>OZ245028.1:0-4743491 GCA_965223925.1 Longimicrobiales bacterium | reverse complement strand
ACGACCGCGGTTCTCCCGTCCGATCCAAGATCCAATGCGTCTTCGCACCGCACCCATCCGGGTCGGTAAACGCACAAGTAGCTTGACCACCATTTCTTGTTTCCGCCGTAATGGCACCCGACGTGCAAATCACCGGCGCTCTCCGGCATCTCTTTCCGAACCCGCTCCTCAACCCTGTCCCTCAGGTGCTCCAGGAAGCGTCGGCACACATCGTGCTTGACCCCAGGCCACGCACGTGCCACGGCAAATGCCGCATGCAGGTGTCTCGGGTTTTCGTCGAGGTATTTGCTAATGTAGCGAGCTTCAGTGTCGGTCATGGTTGATTCTCCGAAATGGTGTTGACAGTACAGTTGCGCCTCTCTGAGGAACCATCTCAGGCGTTCGGCATCGCAGAGCTTGCAGCAGGTTCCGAACCAGTCCGCAAGCGAGGCGCCATCCCCGACAGCCGCGTCATCTTGGGCCGCCGCGGAAGCGTGATCAGTGGCGTTATCCCCAGCGAACGCATCGTCATCCTCACCGGAGTCCGTCTGCAAGAGCGCCGCGCCATCACCACCGGAAGGATCGTCGTCGGCAAGCGGCGCATCGTCCCCAACATAGGGTAGCACGTAGAAGTGGTTCTCCCAGTGCTGGCGATGCTTCCTCGGTAGACTGCACTCCTCCGGCATCCGGTAGCGCGGTGGGGAATAGACCAGGAGGCAGCGTCCGTCGTACTGCTTCTTGAGAAACTTCACGTAGGCCCAGCATTGACCGGGCTGGTCCTCGGCGTAGGGTTTATTCTCGAACGCGAGACAGAAGAGTCCGTCGTCAGTCGGGATGTCCACTGTGACGTCAATGAACCGGGGTCCCGGGATCCCGCGCTCCTGCAGGACACGGATCCTGTCGGTGGCGGTCAACCGAAGCGGAACCCCCAGCAGCTCCAACATGGCTTCCAGAAAGGTCGTGCCCTGGCCGTGCTCGGCGACCGGATCGAGCAGTTCGGCGACGATCTGCGAGAGGCCGAGTTCGTCGTCGCGGACGTAGCGGAAGACGTTGAAGCGGCGCGCGAGATGTCGATCCAGTTCGCGCTCGACCATGCGGGCCGCGCGCAGATGCGGCGTCAACTCCTGTAGAAGACGGACGCTATCGCGTTGACGCCGTCGGCGAAGTCTCTCCACATCGTCCAAGAGGCGAACGGAATCCTCGCTCCGGTCCCGCCGAACCTCGTCAACGTGGTGCAGTGGGAGTACAGAGTCCGCCGCCGTGCCGTCTGGTGCCGACGCAGAGGTCGGTGTCAGCTGGGAAGGTTTCTGACTCACTGTGCCTCCTTCCGACAGGCCCACCCCCGCCGGGCCGCCGTTGCCTCGAAATCAACACGTGTCGCCGGTATTACTTCCGATATGCCTCCGTCACGCGCCGAGTACCGCCTTCGGCCACTCGCCTCGAGCTCGCAGTATTCGGCGATCCGCTCCACCGTCCTCGGCTTAAGCTCAGCGCAGGTAGCACTTCCGCTCGCTCTCCATGGTGCTCTCATCCTCCTTCGTGCAGGTTGCCGCGCCTCGCCACGCAACCTCCCAGATTCCGGGTGTCTCCACGATCCTCTGCAATGAGTCATCGTACCCGAAAGTAGGCTCGACTGGCGATCCCTCGATCACAATCTGCATTGGAGAGGTCTCGTAGCAGAAATCTCCGGCGGAATCTCCCGGGCATCGAAACTGAAGCTTCACCGGATCCCCTCTGTAGACAGCGCATCCTCCCCTCAGTGGTTCCGTGTCGCAGAAGCCGCTACGTGTGGAGCCCAGCGGAGAGGTGACTGTCATCCGGAAAGCCGCATACCTGTCATAGAACCCCTCTGAAAGCTCGAGGCAGATATGCGTAATGTCGCGGCTCGCACGGATTCCTCGTGGCTGGCATTGCTCCACCTGTGCCTCGGCGCCCTCTCCCGTGCTGGCCAATCCCGCCAAGGCAACTGCCATCAGTCCAATCAACTTCCTCATGCTCCCCTCGTTTTGGTCGTGGACCGGCCCGCCCGAAGGCGGGACCTGCCCACTTTGTCCTCTCCAGCCCCTTTTCACGGAGGCACCGGACGGTAGCGGCACGCTCACCGCCACGCAACCCGTTTTAGGGTAGTGATTTTCGGTGTCACCCCTGAATCTCAGGCGCGATGCACCGGCCCCACGCCTCCATGATAGGGCGGCGGCGCTCCAGAAATCCGTGTCCCGGTAGGTCGCTTCAAGGCCGCGCGGCCGGTGCGCAAGAAGCGCCTCGCCGAAGTCGCGGGGGGTACGGCTTGCTCGCTGGCCCACGTCCAGAGCGCCGACCGCATCCCGCCGAACATCTCAATGAACAGGCGCAGATTCGGTACGGCACGAGCAGGAAAGACTGGGTCATGGGACGGTTGGTGTCCGGCCGTCGTGGCCTCCTACCTCATCCGGTTGCGACTGGTCGAGTCTCGCGTCCTGCCCGGCTATGTGTGGGCCGCCATGAACTCGGCAGCCATGAAGGACCGACTCTTTGCGATGGCCCGCAGTGCCATAGGCCAAGCCAACATCAACGCGAGGGAACTGGGGTCGATCCCACTACCTGTGCCGGATCTGGAGTTGCAGCCGCGGTTCGTCAACGTTATGAGCGATGCGGTTGCCCTTCGAGACTTGGTCAAGCAGTCCTCCAGAGACGCGGTGGATCTATCGGCCTCCCTCTTGGACGGCCTGTTGGATGATGCTGAGTAGGGATCGATGGCAACCGAGGCGGCCCCTTGATTTGGAGCGAGATGTACGTGTATCGAGACCCTGCGGGGACGAACCAACATTCCCGCTAATCCATACCGGTTTTCCCGCTTTCGCGACCCGATGGGACCGAACGTGGTCCAATGGCAAGAGTGGCAGATCGTGCAGTCCCAGTTTGACTTACGTGATCTCCTGCCGTGATTCAGGCCACCGACAGTCCGCCGCCGATGCGCGAGACCTGCCGAGTGCGCTCGCGCTCGACCTCGGCCGCCGGGGCCGTCCACGTCCGCGTGCGCGCCATCGCCCGGCGTATCAGCGCCGACAGGGACACGCCGGCGGCCGTGGCCTTGGCCCGCCAGTCGGCGAACTCGGTCGGCGTTACGCGGACGGCGACCAGGACCGTGCGGCGCTTGCCCATCGGGATGCGCCGCCACGGAGGGAACTGGGGCGACGCCCCGCCCGCGAACTCCACCGGAGCGCGGGTCTCCCGGGGTTCGAAGGGGCACACCCCTCGCCAGGCCCCTGTGTTATAACCCAGGGTAGGCCGGCTCCCCGGCCTTAGCGGCGTCAGAACAACCCCGTCGACGACGTGTCCGAGACCCGTCACCAGCCGCGGTCAGCGCGGTGGCGGAGCAACCCCACGAACGCTCTGCGGAATCCGTTCAACGGGCCTCGCGAAGCGCGGCTGGCGGTGGTCCGGATGGCGAATCAATCCCACGCTCGCCGAGAGTTGAACGCGACCGGGACATCCGCTGAATCTTGCCGCGCCGACTGACTCCGCCCCAGACTTCCGCTCCGAGATTCGTTGACTGTCCCTGACCCGTCCCCCCTCGAAGGATCTTCATGCCCTACGACATCAAGACCAGGTTCGGGAAAACCAGAGGAGCTCCCGAGCACTACTTCCGCGTCCAAGTCAGCTTGGATGGCGGACACGGCTTTGCTGACGCTCTCGTGATGAAGCGAGATGATAGGGACGGGCCGGACAAGCACGATCGACCCTATCGCGTGGAGTGGGCGGCGTCCGAAGAGCTTGAGCGCGAGACTGAAACGGCCCACGCGACGCCGAGATTCCGGTTGACCTGGGCGTCCGCATTGCCGATGCGCGCATCGGTCTGGGCGTAAATGCCGGAACGGAGCCGAACACATGGGAGCAAGAAGCCGATACCGCCGCGCGTCGCCGTGCCGGGATTGCAGACCGGGCTGGGTATGAGGGGGGTGTGCGGATGACGAAAATGTTCCACTGGGTACCGTGGTTCGAAGAGCTGGCCGTGAAGGTTGGGACGGTGCGGCGGAGCGCCGGGGGGCATTGCAACGTAACACGTTGCATGACACCGGGACGTGTTTCGGGTAGATTCCTTTACAAACGCGCATCCCCTCGCCAACACGAGACGCCCCCCATGAGCCTCACGCCCGAAGACCGCGAACGGATCGCCAGCGAGATTGCCGCCTCGGAGGAGCAGTCCTACCGCCGGATCAGCGACAACGCCGCTGGGAGAGATCGTCGAACGCCTCGACGGGGTGGAGGAGGTCCTAGCCGACCAGGGCCGCATGGGGTCGGGCTCCAGTGACGACGAACTGAAGGTGTTCCGTCAAGAGTTTACCGACTTCCGCGAAAGGATGGAACCATGAGCATCACCGACAGTGAGGCGGAACGATTGGGCGCTATCATGGCGGCCGCACTTAAGGCTCACGCAGCCCATGGGATGCTTACGATGGGGCCGTCGGCTGTTCACCAAAACGCACTGGCCAGCATAAGGGGGAACCTGGAAGCAATTCTGAAAACCGTTCAGAAGTTCCACGAAGAGAATCCCGAACTTCGCGAGGCCGTCATACGCGGGTTTGAGAACTATTCCCTCCCTGGAGCCCCGGAAAACGAGCGGTCCTCATGACCAAGAGATCAGAGAGGCCCGCCACGAGGCGGTCGAGAAGTGGGCGAACCCGTCCGCCTCGAATCCGCGCTACAATGCCGCCGGGAGGGGGCGGCCATAGATGTTCGGCGAGGCCGGACCGGCCGAATTCGGCGGTGCCCGCCATCACGGGCGACCGGTCGGTTCTGCCCGCCTAGCCCATCCACCGGATGGACTCCACGGCGTGTCCGAACGCTCACCGTCCCGCCAGTCCGCCCAAGTCCGCCAGCATCTCGGCGTCGCGCTTCGGCCAGGTCGGAACGCCGATGCGCCCGGACGACATGGCTTCCCGGGACGAGGGCGAGGAGGGCTTCCGGGAACTTCAGCGAAGTGGCGGCGCGGGCGCGGGAGTCCCGCCAATCAAACCCGTTTTTCCCGCTGTCGCGGCACGGTCCAGCAAGGTCCAGTCCAACGGCAAGAAACGCAGATCGTGCAGTCCTGGTTGACTTTACGTGACTTCTTGCCGTGATTCGGGCTTCAAGTGCTCTGTCGGGCTGGCAAGGCGCGACGAAGGGACAGTAGCAGCGCTACCGGCCTGAGGAGCAACGCAGAGCGTAGCGATTCAGCGCGGATGCATCGCCGCTCGAATGCCGGGGGGATCTTGTCCACGGGCTGCCAGCCAGTCCGTGGATGAATCCGCACGAGCACCGAGAGCGGCGAGGCGCCGGGCTGGCAAGGCGCGACGAAGGGACAGTAGCAGCGCTACCGGCCTGAGGAGCAACGCAGAGCGCAGCGATTCAGCGCGGATGCATCGCCGCTCGAATGCCGGGGGGATCTTGTCCACGGGCTGCCAGCCAGTCCGTGGATGAATCCGCACGAGCACCGAGAGCGGCGAGGCGCCGGGCTGGCAAGGCGCGACGAAGGGACAGTAGCAGCGCTACCGGCCTGAGGAGCAACGCAGAGCGCAGCGATTCAGCGCGGATGCATCGCCGCTCGAATGCCGGGGGGATCTTGTCCACGGGCTGCCAGCCAGTCCGTGGATGAATCCGCACGAGCACCGAGAGCGGCGAGGCGCCGGGCTGGCAAGGCGCGACGAAGGGACAGTAGCAGCGCTACCGGCCTGAGGAGCAACGCAGAGCGCAGCGATTCAGCGCGGATGCATCGCCGCTCGAATGCCGGGGGGATCACCGCCGAATCCATCCCCCAGCATGCCGCTCAGGGCCACGAATTCTTCCGGTGACAGTTGCTCGGGACGTACGGTGGGAGACAACGACCGCGACGCCAGCACCCCGGACCAGGTCTCCCGCGGGATGAGCAGATCGGGGTGCCGCGACAGGATCGTCCCCAGTTGTTTGCGGCGCCAGGAGAAGGCCGCCCGCGTGAACACACGCACGCGGTCCACCTCCCCGGGCGTGAGTGGCGGAGGGGAGCGGGGGGTAAGCCGCACCGCGGCGGAGTCCACCCTGGGGACGGGCCGGAAGGCGGATCGCGGGACCTTGCAGATCCGGGACGCGCGTGCATGCACCGCCACCCCCACCGAGAGGGCGCCGTAGATCCGTGTCCCCGGTCCGGACAGCATCCGGGCAGCGACCTCCGCCTGCACGGTCAACACGATGTCCGCCGGATACGGGAGCCTGAGCAGCCGGAACACGATGGGCGTGGTGATGTTGTACGGGATATTGCCCACGACCGTCGTACGGGCCCAGTCCCCGGTCAGCGAGGCGAGATCGAGCGACAGCACGTCCCCGTGCACCACCGTCACCCCCGCGTCGCCCTCGTAGCGGGACGCAAGATCGGCCGCGAGGTCGTCGTCCAGCTCCACGGCGGTCAGCGCCACACCCCGACCCGCCAGATGACCGGTCAGGGCGCCCCTTCCCGACCCGATTTCCAGCACGGGATCTCCTTCGCCCGCCCTGACCGCCCCGGCGATCTTGCGCTGGAGGTTGGGGTCGACGAGGAAGTTCTGGCCCAGGGACCGCTTGGGGCGGCGGCGTGACATTCCGGAACTCAGGTGGTGCGCAGGACCACGGCGGTGCGGTCGTCGGAGGGCATCGAGGGGATCGCCTGCACGGACATTTCGAAGAGGCGGTGAAGGATCTCCGACACCGGCCGCCGGTGGTTCCCGGCTACGGTCCTGAGCACAAGTTCCTCACCGCTCCGGCGGCGGAGTTGGGCAAGTGTGTCCGAAAGTCCATCGGTGAAGAGGAGGAGCAGATCCTCTCCCGGCGTCCACGGTACCGTCGATTCGCCGTAGGGGGCCGCGCCGATGCCCATCGGGGGGTCGGTGGCAAGGAGCCGGTGCGCGGCGCCACCGGGCTCGACGACGAAGGCGTGAGGGTGGCCCGCGTTCGAGTAGGTGATCTCGGTGCCCCCTTGCGACAGGACGCAGTAGCAGAGGGAGAGGAACATCTCCGTCGACTCCAGTTCGTCGCCGATTGCGCGGTCCAGATGCTCCAGGACGGTGGCCGGCCCCGCCCCTTCCTCCGCGTAGATCGCCGCCGCGCTCATGACCAGCGCCATGATCAGCGCCGCAGGAAACCCGTGCCCCGAGACGTCCCCGATCATGACGCCGATCCGGCCGCCCGAGAGCTGCAGGACCTGGTAGAAGTCCCCGCCGACCGACGCGGTGGGAAGCACCCGGGCCGCCGCCTCCACCCCCGGGATCGACGGGAGCGGAGGGAGGAGCTTCATCTGGAGGTCGTGGGCCAACTCCATCTCGCGTGAAACCCGCTCCCGGGCCATGCTCTCCCGAATGAGTCGATTGGTCTCCAGGGCAGCACCGATCTGATTGGCCACGGCAACCATGAGCCGCTGGTCTCCCGGGGTAAACTCCTCGTGGCGTCGGCGTCCGATGAGGTTCAACACCCCCACCGTCCTCGCCGCACCCGAGTGTGGCGTGTAGCGGACCGGAACGGAGAGCCAGCTCTCTCGTTCACTCGCCGGATTCGCACCGGTGTCGGGGCCGGCCATCTCGTCCCCCGCCGCCATGATCGGGTGTTCCGCGCGGAAGGCGCGGGCCGTGATCGAGGTCTCGTCGGCCACGGGGATCCACTCGCGCAGCTGGCCGCCTCCCACGGACGCAGCAAGGCGCAGCAGGTCGTCGTCCGGGCTGTGGACCCAGAGCGAGCCCCGCTTTGCCCCCAGCACCCGGGACACCTCTTCCAGGATCCGGCGGGCGGCTTCGTCCAGGTGGAGGATCGACGCCAGCGTCTCGCTGATCGAGTAGAGAAGCCCGATTTCTTCGCGACGCTCCGAGAGTTCGGCCCCGCGCCGGGCAGCCTGGCGGGCCAGTCCGCACGCCCGTCCGAGGGTGGCTTCCAGCACCTTCGCAACCGGGCTGTCGGGACCGTGGCCGTCGACCTGGACCTCTATGACGGAACCATCGCCGGAGTCGATCCGAAAGCGGTGGCCAGCGGAGTCCGGCACGTCACGAGCCCCTGCGGGGAAGACGGGGATCCGGTCACGGCCATCGATGCGCCAGGCCCGTACATCCAGTCCCAGTCCCTCGCGGAAGTCCAGCAGCGTGGCCGCCACCGGCTCCGGTGGAAGCGGGCGCAGGGTTGTCCGGGAGCCCGTGCGTCTCTGCTCGGGGACGTCGTCCGGGTTCTCTCGCAGAATCAGCGTGACCGAATTGCCCGCCGCGTTGAAGCGCACCTCGTCCATCAGCGCCCGCATGAGGAAGATGCCCCGACCTGCCGGTTTGGGAATGTTCTCGGGTAGACGGGGATCGGGCACCGCCCCGGGGTCGAATCCGGATCCTTCGTCAGTGACCCGGGCACGCACCTCGCCCGACTCGACCAGCAGCTCCACCCGCACCTGTCTGTCGGGATCGTTCGCGTTGCCGTAGAGAATCGCGTTGGAGATGGCCTCGGTCAGTCCGACGCGGAAGTTGAAGAGAAGACGCCGACGGTCCAGGCGGGCGTCGGCGCAGCACCCCACCGCGCGGTCCACCGCCCGTTCGATCTCACCGATGTCGTTGGGGATGTGGAAGACGGATCCGGCCGGTGGGGCCGGACCGCTCCCACGGCGCGTTGACTCACTCATTGGAGGGGCGCCAGGGCCTCCTCCAGCGTCGTGCGGATCTCGAAGAGGGTGTGGAGTTTGGTCAGCTCGAAGAGCGTCCGCAGGTCCTCGTTCAGCGAAGTCAGCCGCAGCTCGCCGCCCGCCTCGCGAATCATCTTGGAAAGGCTGACCAGCACGCCGAGCCCCGACGAATCGATGTAGCCGGTCCGCGCGAAGTCGATGACGAAGCTGCCGGCGCCCCGCTCAAGTTCGGCCAGCACCTTCTGCTTCAGATCCTGGCGGTTGCCGACAATGAGTTGTCCGTCGACTTCGACCACGGTGACGTCAGCTACTCTTCTCACGTTGAAGGACATGGCTCTCACAGTGAAGGGACGATGGAACTGCACGTTGCCCGAGGATGGCGATTGGCCCTACGAACATAAGGCGCGGTACGTGCCCTGGTAAATGTGTACACACAGATTGTACATATTGTACAAAACTATTGTACATATTCGCTTCCGTCAGCCATCAGTGCCGTAATTGCGGCAACGTGCACGATGTCCTCCGTCGACGCCCCGCGGGAAAGGTCGTTGAGGGGTGCCTTCAGCCCCTGCAGGATGGGCCCCAGCGCCAAAGCCCCGGCGAGCCTCTGCACCAACTTGTACGCGATGTTGCCGGCGTCGAGGCCGGGGAATACCAGGACGTTGGCCTCTCCCGCGACCACGGAGCCCGGCGCCTTGGTGCGCGCCACCCCCGGGATCAGAGCCGCGTCGGCCTGCAACTCTCCGTCCACGACCACCTCCGGGCAGACCTCCCGGAAGCGGTCGACCGCATCTCTGACCCGTCTGACCGACTTGCCTCCCGCGCTGCCCCGCGTCGAGTACGACAGAAACGCCACCCGCGGCTCATCGCCCACCACCCGGCGCCGAACCCGTACCGCCTCCCAGGCGATCTCGACCAGCCGCCCCGGACCCGGGTCGGTCACCACGCCGGCATCGGTGAAGGTCAGCACCTCGGCGCCACGTCCCCGGAAGTCGTTCACCTCCATGAAGAAGCACGATGACAGGGTCCGCACGCCCGGCCTGAGTCCCACCTGCCGCAGCCCCGCCCGGATCACGTCGGCCGAGGTGTGCACCGCCCCGGCGACCACCCCGTCCACCGATCTGTCGTTGAGCAGCTCCACGGCGCGCTGGAGCGGCGCGGTATCGGTGGTCACCTCGATCTCGATCCCGGCCTCGCGGGGAACCGGAAGAGAGGTTGCCGCGGCCTCGTCAGCGACGAGCACCGGGCGGGCGATCGAGCGCCGGGCCAGGCGAACCGCAGCCTCCACAACCCGCGGATCGTCCGCCTCGGGGAAGGCGATCCTGCGCATGAGGCGTCCGGCTCGCGTCTCCAGCTGGCGGGTGAAGGCCCCGCGTCTCACGCGGATCCGGGATCCGCAAAGCGTCGCTGCATCCGCTCCAGCACCGGGGCCGAGACGAAGGTGCTCACATCACCCCCCAGGGCCGCGACCTCACGTACCAGCGACGCGGAGAGGAAGGAGTAGTGGATGTCCGGCGTCAGGAAGAGGGTCTCGACATCGCCCCGCAACTCCCGGTTCATCTGAGCCATCTGGAATTCATAGTCGAAGTCCGAGACGGCTCTCAACCCGCGGATGATGAACCGAGCCCCCACGTCCGCGGCGAACTCGACGAGGAGGCCGGAAAAGGAGACGCATTCGACTCTCGGGTTGCAGCCGAAGACCTCTTTCATGATTTCGAGCCGCTCGGCGACCGGAAACAGGTTCCGCTTCTCCTGGGTGGACGCCTCGGAGACGGCGACGACCAGGCGGTCGCAGAACCGCAGGGTGCGGCGCGCCACGTCCTCGTGGCCAAGCGTCACCGGATCGAAGGAGCCCGGGTACACCGCGACGATGGGGCGGGAGTTCGTCATCAGAAGCCACCTCCTGGCAGTCCGGGGCTCGACTCCGCACCGCGCCGGGAACGGCGGCGGTCCGTAGTCACGCCCGTGAGGGTGGTGTCGCCGTACCAGCGTTGCTCAGCGTCCACATCTCCCGGGAGCCGTTCTTTCGCGTGGTGCTCGACCCAGAGTTCACGCGCAAAGGGACTGCGTCCATAGGCCGAAAGAAGCTGGAAGGCGTAGCCACGGTCGTACGGGGGATCGGCAAAGGCAAGGTCGTAGCGGAGCGGGTCGAGCGCGCGCAGGTGGGCGAGGGCGTCTCCCTGAACCACGCGCGCGACCGTGCCTGCGCCCAGAGCGCGGATGTTTCGCTCCAGCACGCGGATCGCCCCGCGGCTCTTCTCCACGAAGGTGACGCGGGCCGCGCCGCGGCTCAGCGCCTCCAGGCCGAGCGCTCCCGACCCCGCGAAGAGGTCGACCACCTCGGCCCCGGGCAGCCGCTCACTCACGATCGACATCCACGCCTCGCGCACGCGATCGGTCGTGGGCCTGACCCCGCGCCCGCGCACAGGAGCCAGCCGTCGGCTTCTCCACTTCCCGGCGATGATTCGCATGTGCGCCTCCTTCCGGGCCGTCGCCGTGGCCCGCGCCTCACCCGGCAGGCCTGACGTCCAGGACCCGTGCCTCGACCTTCGTGACGCCCTTGAAGGTATTCTCGAGAAGCGTGAACGCCACGTCCACCGGACCGTTTTGCAGCGAATCGCCAGGCAGCTTGTCGGCGAGACCGAATCCGATGGCGTTCAGCGACGCAGGCCGGCGCCCCGGCCTACGGCTCTCTTTCCCGTCCCCGACCATGCGAAACTTGAGGTGACCCCCCTTCAGCACTCGCGGCGGCGACGCGACGCGGACCCGGCGGGTGACAAAGACGGGATCCGGGTTCTCCCGGCCGAAGGGACCGAGGTAGCTCAGGTAGTGGTTGAGTTCGAGGTCCACCTCGTGCAGCGCGATCTCGGTGTCGGCGGCCAGCACCGGCCGGGGCTCCGCCGTGCCCAGCCGGCGGCGGGCCACGGCCTGGAAGGCGTCGCGGAAGGGGGCGACACGATCCCTGTTGATGTCCATCCCCGCGGCCTGGTGGTGGCCGCCGAAGCGGTCCAGATGCTCGGCGCACTCCGCGATGGCGCCGTAGAGGTCGAACGCGGGGATGGAACGCGCACTCCCGCGTCCCCGTTCGTCGTCGAGCGAGATCACGACCGCGGGCAGGTGGAAGCGCTCCACCACCCTGGACGCGACGATGCCGATAACCCCGGGGTGCCACCCGTCGCCCGCGACCACGAGCCCGCGGTCCCGGGCCGGGTCGCAGGACTCCTCCAGCGCGGCGAGCACCTCCTCGGTGGTGCGCCGTTCGACATCCTTACGCGCGCTGTTGTTGCGCTCCAGGGTGGTGGCCAGGGCGCGCGCTTCGGTGGGATCGGTGGTGAGGAGGAGGCGGAGCGCATCCGCCGGATCACCGACACGGCCAGCCGCGTTGATGCGCGGAGCCAGGTTGAAGGCGACGGCCGCCGAGTCGACGCGCTTCCCGGCCCCGACGTCCGCGCTCTTCATGAGTGCCCGGAGGCCCGGCCGCGACGTGTCGGCCAGGGCTCGGAGGCCGTAACGCGCCAGCACCCGGTTCTCTCCCTGCAGCGCGACCTGGTCGGCGATCGTCGCCAGCGCCACCAGATCGAGATACGGCCAGCTTTCGTCGGACGGACGGCCCAGCATGCAGGCGACGAGCTGGCCCAGCTTGAAGGCGACACCGGCGCCGCACAGATGCTTGTTGGGGTACGGGCAATCGGCCCGGTTGGGGTTGACGACCGCGTGCGCCGAAGGAAGCACGGGGCCGGGCGTGTGATGGTCCGAGACGATCACGTCCATTCCTGCTTCCACGGCCTGCCGCACCGGATCGAGGGCAACGATCCCGCAGTCCACCGTGACGAGCACATTCGCGCCGCGAGCCGCGGCCCGGGCCACACCCGCAGCGGAGAGATCGTAGCCGTGCCGCTTCCGGTCGGGCACAATCGCTTCCGCCCTGCCCCCCAGCGCACGGATCCAGCGTGTCAGCAACGCCGCGGCCGCGATACCGTCCATGTCGTAATCCCCGTGGACCACCACGACCTGGTCTTCGGAAATCGCGCGCGCCAGACGCCGGGCTGCGACATCGGCGTCCAGGAGCAGGCCGGGGTCGTGCAGCGAAGCCAGGAGAGGGCGGAGGAACGACTTTGCCGTCTCTGGCGCCTCGTGTCCCCTGATCGCCAGCAGCCTGCAGAGGGGAGCCGGCAGGTTGAGGGTGCGCTGGAGGCTCTCCACGACCCGCGGATCCGGCGGAGCACCGAGCTTCCACAGGGGACGGGGCCCCCGGGAGCGGCTCAAAGGTCGGGCGACGCGCCCGCACTGTCCCCGTTGCCGTTGCCGGCTTCCTCCCCGGGGGCGGGTGCGGTCACGATGACCCCGCAGGCTTCGCAGCGCACCAGCGGCGCACTCTCACGGATCTCGTTCTGGATCTGCAGGGGGATCAGGGAGAAGCAGAATCCGCAGGCACCGTCCTCGGTCATGGGCGCCACGGCGATACGGCGCCCTCCCTGAATCAGGTTGTCGTACACGCGGAGGTACCGCGGCTCGACTCTGGAAGCGAAATCACGACGCCGCGACTCCATCGACTCGACGTCGGAGCGGGCCACCTCCTGCTCGCCCAGAAGTTCGTTCCGGCGCGGCTCCACCTCTGCGCGCGCCTCCTCCATCGCCTCCCGCTGGCCCGACAGCCGCTCTTCAAAACGGCTGATCTGGTCGAGCAGGTTCACGACCTCCTGCTCTTCCTGATCGAGGGCCCGGCGTATGAGCCCCAGCTCCGCCTGCACCGCCGCCTCCTCACGCACCGTTCGGACCATATTGAGGCGCTCCTCCAGCCGTTGCACCCGCACCCGCTTTTCCTCGGCCGCAAGTCGCAACCGACGTTCCTCCAGATGCAGCTCACGTACCTTGGTCGCGGTGACCTCGACATCTGCGGCCAGGCGCTGGGCCGGTGCTTCGACTTCATCCAGCCGCGGCCCGTAGGAATCGATTCGTTCCCGGGTCTTGCGGAGGTCCCGATCGATGATCTGGAGCTCAAGCAGCCGGGTTGAGATTGGGCCGTTGTCGATGGTCACGGTGGTGCTTCCCCCTCTCCATGGTGTGTGGCAACGGCTCTCCGGGCGGACCTGCGCCAATCCGGCGACCGGCCGCCAGTCTTCTTCGAAAGCCGTTCCAATTCTCTTACCAGCCGCTCCTGTTCCGGTCCCTCCGGTGTCCGCCGGATCTCCTCCTGCAGCGAATCCCGGCGCCGGTTGTCTCCGTTGGTCTCGATTGCCGACACCGTGTCGGACAAAACCTGCTCGGGAGACGCCAGCGTCTCCGGATCGGCCATGAGTTCCTCGAAGAGCTGGACCGCCTCCGGTATCGTGCCCGCCGGCAGAGATACGAGCTCCGGGTCGGCGATCAGTGCCTCGAAGATCACACGCTTGACCCTATCCTCCAAATCCGAGGGGCCGATGCCTTCACTCACCTTGTCGATGCATTCCCGGTGCTTGGTCATCAGGAGCAGCAGCGTGCGTTCGGGTCCCAGTCCATGAAACCGGGGGGCCGGCCTGGACCGGCGACGCGGCGTCCGCCCCTGCGGCACCCGGGGAATCGCCGCGGACTGGCTCAGGTCGTCCTTCAGCGTGTCCGCTTGCACCCCCGTGCGCTCGGCGACCCTCGTCAGGTAGATGTCGCGCAAACTGGGGTCCTTGACCGCCCGCAGCGTGGGTAGCAGACGGTCGAGCGCGCGCCGTGTCTTCTCGATCGAACTGAAGTAGTCGTGCTCTTCGAGGATCGCGATCTTGCGGTCCAGCACATCGACGGCCTGGGCCACGAAACCGCGCACCGCTTCCGCGCCCCCGGAGCGGGCCACGGAGTCGGGGTCCTCGCCGTCCGGGAGCGTAACGACGGATGCGTGGAGCCCTTCGCCGAGGAGTGTGTCGGCGGCCCGGAAGGTCGCACGGAGCCCCGCCGGGTCGCTGTCGAAAAGCAGGCGCACCTGGTTCGTGTAGCGCTTCAGGAGGCGGGCGTGTGATTCCGTCAGGGCGGTTCCCAGCGGTGCAACCACGTTCCGGATGTCCACCGCCGCGAGCGACACCACGTCCATGAAGCCTTCCACGACCAGAACGGACTCGCCCCTGCGGATGTGGTTGCGGGCCCATCCGAGGCCGTACAGGACTTCGCCCTTGTGGAAAATGGGGTTCTCGGGCGAGTTGAGGTATTTGGGCGCGCCCTTGCCCGCTGGGCCCAGGAGTCTGCCCCCAAACGCGAGAACGCGCCCGCTGACGGACTCGATGGGGAAGATGATGCGGTTCCGGAAGGCATCGTAGGGGTCGCCGCCCTTCTCGCTCTTCTTCAGGATCCCCAGTTCCAGCAGGATGCCTTCGTCGAGGCCGTGGACCGACGCGGCTTCGCGGAAGGCTCCCCACTCGTCCGGTGCATAGCCGAGCCCGAAACGCTCCCCCGCCTCCCGCCCGATTCCGCGCCCCTCCAGGTATTCGCGAGCGGCGATCCCACCGTCCCACTCCCACAGACGCTCCTCGAAAAAGGCTCCGGCGTGCGCGGACGCTTCGTAGTATGGCCGCCACGGGTCGTCGCGCCCCTTCCCCTTCCCGACCTCGCGAACCTCCACCCCGCTGCGCGCGCCCACGAACTTGACGGCATCCACAAAGCTCATGCCCTGGTGCTTCATGAGGAACGAGAAGACGTCTCCGGACTCGCCGGAAGAGAAGTCGTGGAAGAACGCTTTGGCCGGAATGACGTAGAAGGAGGGGGTGTTCTCCTTCTTGAAGGGGCTCAGTCCCCTGAATTCCCTGCCCGCCTTCTTGAGCTGGACGAACTCGCCGATCACCCCGACGATATCGGCGCGGGCCCGCACCTCCTCGACGACGTCGTCGGGGATCATGCTACCGGATCCTCGCCACGGTGACCCCGTACCCGCCTTCGCCCGGCTTGCCAGGCCGAAAGCGCTCGACCCGGGGGTCGCGACCGAGAACTTCGGCCACCCGCTCGCGCAGGGCCCCGGTTCCCTTGCCGTGGATGACCCGGAGTTCACGCTGGTCCGCGACCGACGCCGCGTCCAGCGCACGGGAAAGGGAGGTCTCGGCCTCGTCGACGCGCTGGCCGCGCAGATCCAGTTCGGTGACCGGGTCGATGCGGGGCGCGGTCCAGCCGCCGCCCCCATGAGCGTCGGGGATCGACTCGCGCTTCCCGGACCCCGCACCCGGCCCATCTCCCCCCTCCCCCTCCACCGCGAGCCATCCCGGCGCGACCTTCATGCGGACTCCCCCGACCGTGACGACCACCCGGTCACCCTCCACCGCCACCACCCTGCCCCGGGCACCCGAACTCACCATGAGCACCTTCATGCCCGGCTCGAGGCTCTCGTCCAGAGCCCGATCGTTGCCCGGCAGGGCCCCGGGCGGGACCTCCAGCGCCCGGGCCGCGACCTCGACCGTGCGTCGCGCCCGGCGGGATGCCTCCTCCAGGGACTCCCCGATCTCCACGCGGTCCACCAGCTCCGCGATGGCGGCTTCCACCTCCGTGCGCGCGTCGAGAAGCAGCCGGCGCGCTTCTCTCCTGGCGCGCGCGGCGTGCTCCCTCTCCGAACGTTGCAGCTCCGCCGCCCGGGTCTCCAGCTCGGAGCCCAGGGCGGCGGTGCGCTTCCGCTCTCCGTCCAGTTCCGCGAGGAGGTGCGCAACCTGCTTCTCCTTCCTCTCGAGGCTCTCCAGGAGGTCATCCAGCCGGGCTTCGCTCGTATCCCGATACGCCTCGGCGCGGTCCAGCACCTCGTCCGGGAATCCCAGGCCGCGTGCGATCGCGAGGCCGTAGCTGCGCCCGGGGCGCCCCTTCGTGAAGCGGTAGGTGGGCGCGAGACGCTCACCGTCGAAGTGCAACGAGGCGTTCACGATGCGGCTGCCTTCGCCCGCAAGACGCTTGAGGCCCCCCAGATGCGAGGTCACCACCGCCGTGCAGCCGCGCTCCGCGAGCGTCTCGATGAGGGCACGCGCCAGGGCTTCCCCTTCCTTGGGATCGGTGCCCGCGCCGGGCTCGTCGATGAGCACCAGGGAGCGCCGCCCGGCTACCTCCAGCACCTCCTGCAGGTTGCGCAGGTGCGCCGAGAAGGTCGAAAGGCTGTCGGCGATCGACTGCTCGTCACCCACATCTGCAAAGAAGGATTCGAAGACGGGAAGGCGGGTGCCGGGGCCCGCCGGGGGGATCACCCCCGACTGGGCGAGGGCCGCCACGAGCCCCACCGACTTGAGGAAGACCGTCTTGCCTCCGGTGTTCGGGCCGGTCACGACCACAACGCCCTCTCCGTCGCCGAGTTCGATGTCGAAGGGAACCGCGTCGACGCCCGCCGCGACCAGGAGCGGGTGACGTCCACCGCGGATGCAAAGCGGCCCATCGGTCACTTCCGGTACACACCCCTCCCAACGGCTGGCAGCGCGGGACAGCGCCACCCGCCGGTCCATCTCCGTCAGCGCCGCGAGCGAATCGGCCAACCGGTCGGCCAGGGGACGGCAGCGGTCCGAGAGCTCCCGCAGGATTCGGTCGATCTCCCTCGTCTCGGCCCTCTCCAGCTCGCGCACGCGGTTCATCATCTCGATGGCCGAGGGCGGCTCGACGAATACCGTGGCCCCCGAGGACGATTCGTCGTGGACGTACCCCCCCACCGTCCTCTTCCCTTCACGGCGCAGGGGGATCACGTAGCGGCCTTCCCGGATGGTGACGGACGCACCGGGCACCCGGTGGCGATCACCGACGCCGTCGAGAAACCGCTCCAGGTGAGCCACGACACGATTGTGGGCGCCGGTCAGCTGGCCACGGATGCGCCCGAGTTCGCGGCTCGCGCCGTCCAGGACGGAGCCCTCGGCATCGACGGCTCGGCGAAGGGTCGCTTCGAGACGCGACTCGGCCAGGAGTCGGGCCCCCAGAACCTCGAGGGTTGGGAACCGCGCCGCACCCTGGTCGTCGGCCGCATCCCCGCGGTCAGCGCTCCCGCGCCCCTGAGCGACCGGCTGCCGGTTCAGGGAGCGGAGCAACGCGGCGCCGGCAGTCAACAGTCCGCCGATCTCGGCCAGCTGCCGGGGCGAAAGGACCGCACCGTCCACGGCAAGCCTCTTGACCGCCATGCCGGCATCGGGGAGGTCGGGGAACATCCACTCGTCGGTCTCGGCGAGAAAGCGGCCCGTCTCGTCGACGGCGGCGAGGCGATCCCGGACGGTCCCCCGCTCCCGCGCAGGCCTCATGGCCAGCACAGCCTCGCGTCCCGCGGGGGTTGAGGCGAAGCCGGCGGCGTACTCCAGGACTCGCCCGAACTCGAGAACCTGGAGAGCGCGGCGCGTCATCGGCTCAGTAGCCCGCGGGCCGGTCGGGACCGGTCATGAGTTGCCCAACTCCTCCCGGACGATTCGAGACGCGGTCTTGCCGTCGAAGCGGCCGCGGATCCGCGGCATGAGCCCGGACATGACCGCACCCATGTGACCCGCACCCCCCTGGATGATCTCGCGGACCCATCCCCGTACTTCATCCGCCGCCAGCTCGGGAGGGAGGTAGTCCTGGAGGATCTTCGCCTGACTCAGCTCTTTCGCAGCCAGCTCCGGCCGGCCGCCGTCGGTCATTTGGGTGGCAGCATCGCGGCGCTGTTTGATCGCCCGGGCAAGGACGTTCCGGACACCTTCGTCGTCCAGAGCCGAACCCACCTCGATCTCACGGTTGCGGACCTCCGCCAGTGTGGTGGACAGGACCAGAGTGCGCTCTTTGTCTCGCGCCCGCCGCGCACCCGCCAGATCCGATCTCAATGTGTCCTTCAGTGACGCTTTCAACGGTACCTCCGTGTGTCCCTGCGGCTCCCGTCATACCCCTCAATATGGCCAAAGATATCGGCGTCCACACCATCCGTCCGAAACGTGGTCCCATCCAGCCATGGGATGCCCCCGAAATACCGGGTAAAGTACCTGCAGCCCGTGGGGATGAAGCGCCGGCCGAACGCAGCGGCGATTTCTTCCCTGGGCTTCCAACCATGACACCACAGCGGGGATCGAGGCGGAGCTCAATGGTGCGAATAACGCAATGTGTCGTCGACATCCTTCGCAGAGTCGGTCCAGGGACGCTGTCAGCGGATCGACTGAGGGTCGAACTCCGCCGGTGTCGCCCCGCCATTGTCGTGACGATGGAGAGGCTCCGGCTCCTGGCGGAGGAGTCCGAACAACGACTGATGCTGTTGGAAGTCCGCACGGACGCGCTGTTGGCGGATGAAGGGACCCAGCCGCTGGAGAGCTGGATCATCCTGATGGACCCGCAGGATGCACCATATCGGGACGGGCTTGCCAACCGGCTCTGGCACGGCCTGGCCGCCCTGGCTGCAGAGCTGGACCCGACCTGCCGGGTCAGCGTCAGCCGTTGGATGATCAAGGCGGAGCGCGCCCGGCGGCTGTGCGCGGCGGACAGGCGGCGGTAGAGCCCGGCCTGGCAGCGCGGGGAACTTGACCAGGATTGCTACCCCAGCGCCTCCTTGACCCTGGACCAGAACCCCCGGCGCGCCGACGGATCGATCCTCTCGGGAGGGGGATCTTCGACCGCCCCCAGCTTGCGAATGATGCGCTCCTGCTCGGATGTGAGGTGGTCCGGCACCCAGACAGCCACGCGGACCACCAGGTCCCCGTTCCGCCTGCTATTCAGATCGGGGAGGCCCTCTCCCCGGATCCGGATCTCTTCTCCGCTCTGGACCCCCGCCGGAATATCCACGCTGGTCTGGCCCTCCACCGTTGGAACCGACACCTGCCCTCCGAGCGCGGCCTGGCTGAAGGTCACGGGAACGTCCGCAATGAGGTCGTTCCCGTCGCGGGTCAACCGACGGTCTTCGGCTACGTCGAGGAGGACGACGATATCGCCACGCGGGCCGCCCCGCGGACCGGTGTTCCCTTCCCCGCGCAGCGTGATGTAGTTCTCGGACGAAACGCCGGGCGGCACCTCCACGTCGATTTCGCGCTCGACCCGAGTCCGTCCTTCTCCGTGGCACGTCTCGCAGCGATCGACGATCACCGTACCTTCGCCCCTGCACCGGCGACAAGGCGCCACGCTCACGAATTGCCCGAACACGGATCGCTCGACCCGGCGTTCTTCCCCGACCCCCTCGCAGGTGGGGCATGGCAAGGGCCGCGCGCCATCCTTTACGCCGGTCCCCTGGCAGGAATCGCAAAGATCGAGAACAGCCACGCGGACCTTCTTGCTGGCCCCCTTTCGGACGTCCTTCAGCGTCAGCGGGAGCGTCAGCCGCAACGACTTCCCGCGGACGGGCCGGTTTGCACCCCGACGCCCCCCGAAGAGGCTCTCGAAACCCCCGAAATTCCCGAAGTCGCGCATGAACACCTCGAGCGCGTCGGAGAAGTCGAAACCGCCTCCGAAGCCCTGCTGTCCGCGCAACCCCTCCTCGCCATAGCGGTCGTACCGGGCGCGCTTCTCGGGATTCCTCAGCACTTCGTACGCCTTCGTCACCTCCTTGAAGCGTTCTTCCGCGTCCCTGGACCCGGCATTCCTGTCAGGGTGGTGCTCCAGAGCGACCTTGCGGTACGCCTTCTTGATCTCTTCCTGGCTCGCGTCCCGCGGAACACGAAGCAGCGTGTAGTAGTCGGCCATATATCCTTGGGCGAACGCCCGGCTTCAGGGCTCCAGCATGCGAGTGACAAGGGACGAAGTGTAGTCCACGATCGCGATCACCTTCTCGTACGGCATGCGCGTGGGCCCGATCACGCCGACGATCCCCCGGAGTCCCCCGAGCCTGTATCCGGAGGTGACCAGAGTGAACCCGGCCAGCTCGGGGACGTGCTCGCCGCCGATGGTGACGTAGGGGCCTCCCCGTGTGACCCGCGTCCCCAGAACGCGGGCCAGCAAGTCCTTCTGTTCGGTCAGCGCGATGAGGTCGCGCAGACGCTCGTTGGTCGAGAACTCGGGCTGTGCGGCAATGGCTGAGGTCCGCCCGAGGACAACCTGATCCTGGGCAGCGGGCACCGGCGCGAAGCACTCGTCGCTCGACTCGACGAAGATGTTGAGGATGTCCTGCGCGACCGGATCTTCCACCGCATCGCGGAGACGTTCTCCGAACGAGCCGCGGATCTCCATGAAGGTCAGTCCGGCGAGCCGTTCATTCAGCACCCGCTGAAGCCCTTCGAGGACATCGGCAGGTACATCCCCCGGGAGGTCTACATACACCGTGCGCACCATTCCGCTGTGAACCGTGACGACCATGAGCACCTTGCTGGACGACACCCGGATCAGATCGATCTGCTCCATGCGTGCGGTGTCGAGCTGGGGCACCGAGCCGACTCCGAGCTCGTTGACCAGCATCCCCAGTGCCCGGGTGGCGTTGCGCAGGATTCGTTCGAGGGTCGACTCGCCGGGGCCGAGCTCCCGTTCTATCAGGCCTCTCTCGGCAACGGTCAATGATTCGGGACGAACCACCCTGTCCACGAAGAAACGGTACGCAAGGTCGGTGGGCACCCTGCCCGCAGAGGTGTGGGGGTGGGTCAGGTAGCCTTCATCTTCCAGATCCGCCATGGTATTGCGGATCGTGGCCGGAGACACGCCGAAATTGTATCGGCGCGCGAGTGTTCGGCTCCCCGCCGGCTCGGCGGTCTCCACGTAGGTGCGCACGACCGCCTCGAGAACACTGCGCTCCCGCCGTGAAAGCGAATCGTCGTCGTCGCTGCGCCGCAAAGCCATGATGAACCGTCTGCCTCTTGATGCCCCGGGTACTTGAAAATCTCCTGTACGCCCTCGCCGTCAACCGTCTCCACTGTTCAAGGGCCGCCCACTTGCCCGGATTCCGCCACTCACAACCCGCTCGAGTTCCAGCGTAAGGTCGTCCAGGATCAGCCAGCCCTCGGCGGCAAGGCGGGTCCGACCATCCGCCCGCGAGGCCAGGCCCCGGGCCTCCCATCTGTTCAGGACCGGGGTGGCCGAAGCGCCCAGAGCCGCGGCGTCCACTCCCGCGGCGGTGCGCAGTCCCAACCAGAGGGTTTCCAGTCGGGATTGTTCCTCGTTGAGCACCTCGATCGCAGCCCGGCCGCTCCCGGTACGCGCAACCTGCCCGGCGTACTCGGACCAGTCCCGGACGTTCCACCAGCGTCGGCCTGCGTGATAGCTGTGAGCCCCGTTTCCAAGGCCAAGGTAGGGTGCGGACTCCCAACAGGCCCGGTTGTGGCGGGAGTTGAACCCCGGCAAGGAGAAGTTGGAAACCTCGTAGTGTTCGTACCCCTCCGCGATGAGCGTCTCCGCTGCAAGGAGGTACTCGTCACGGTAACGTCCCTCGGCGGGCATCGGTGCTCGTCCTTCCCCAACAGCCCGGTGAAGGGGCGTACCCTTCTCGACCGTGAGTCCGTAGAGCGAAATATGGGGCACGTTCAGCTCCAGCGCGCGCTCCAGATCGCCTGCCCAGCATCGTGACACCGTGTCGGGAAGCCCGAAGATCAGGTCGACCGAAAGGTTTGCGATCCCGGCCTCGGCGGCCCGGCGCACGGCCGCGGCGACATCCCCGGCGGAGTGGAGACGGCCCATCCATCTCAGCGCGTCCCGGTCGAAGCTCTGGACCCCCAGGGAGACGCGATTGACACCCGCCGCGGCCCACTCCCGGGCCGTGCTTCCCGTGAACGACTCCGGGTTGGCTTCCACCGTCCACTCCAGCTCCGGGCCGGTCATCCGTTCGCGCCCGATCACACCGGACAGCCCCGCGATGAACCTGGGCTCCAGAACCGACGGGGTGCCCCCACCTACGTACAGGGTGTCGATCGACCCGGCGAGAGGGGCCTCGCCCGAAGCCTGCAAGGTGTCGAACTCCCTGCGTATCGAGGCCAGCCAGCGCGCTCCGTCCGGCCTCCGGTTCACATCCACGGCGAAGTCGCAGTAACAGCACCGGCGCGCGCAGAAGGGCGCGTGAACATACACGTTGCTGATCTCTGGAACTGTCACCGGGCGACCCCCTCCCGGACCGCGTGCCCCATCCTTCCCGGAGTCCGCATCACCCTTCCGTCGCGCGTCGGTGTCAGGAATCCCCTGATTTCCAGCACCATGAGCGATGTCGAAACCTCCTCCACCGGCCGACTTGTCGCGAGCACAACCTCTTCCACCGTGACCGGCGCCGCCGGGATTGCCGACAGCAAAGCGCGCAACTCCGGTTCTTCGGGAAGAGTCTCGTCGCACGCGAACGGGTTTTCGGGCCCCGCGTCGAAGATCACGCCGGCACCGTCCGCGATGAGCCGGTTCGTGCCCTCGCTGGTGGGACGGTCGATGGGGCCCGGCACGGCGTGGACTTCGCGACCCAGGTCGAGAGCGATACCGGCGGTGATCAGGGCCCCGCTGCGGCGCGAGGCCTCGACGATGACCGTGTCGCGGGCCAGCGCGGCGATGATCCGGTTGCGCGCGGGAAAGTGATGGGGTTCGGGCCGGACCCCCGGCGCGTACTCCGAAACCACAGCCCCATGCTCGACGATATTCCGGTACAGCGCCGAGTTGCGGGGCGGCGACGCCACGTCCACCCCTGATCCGAGCACGGCCGCGGTCGGCCCGGGCAGAGCGCCGCGATGGGCCTCGGCATCGATCCCCATAGCCATCCCCGACACCACGCACCGGCCCTGCCCCGCAAGGAGCACCCCCATCCGCCGCGCGATGCGGCGGCCGTAGGCAGTCGCGCGGCGAGACCCCACGACCGCGACGCACGGGCCGGAGAGCAACCCGGTCCGTCCCAGCGCAAAGAGCACGGAGGGCGGCCCGCTCAGGTCGCCGAGCGTGGGGGGGTACTCAGGCGACCCGTACACCAGGATGGCGATCCCGGCGGCCTCACATCGCCCGATGACGTCCCTGGCCCGCCGGGCGGGCGCGGTCCCATGCCGCGCCGCTTCCGCACGCTGCCCCGCCACCTCGGCGAACTCCGGGCCGGGCGCCGCGAGGGCGGCCGACGGGGTCCCGAAGCGGTCGACCAGGGAGCGGAAGCGCACGGGCCCCACACCGGGCAGCCCCCGGAGGGTGAGCGCGGCGTGCGCGGGCTGCGCGATCCGCGTGCCGTGAGGGTTCGGGAGGCCTACCATTCGTCGTCCTCCTGCTCCATGGCTCGCCGCGAAGCACGCAGCTGCCCCCAGCACCCCTCCAACAGGCCGCTCACTCCCTCGCCCGTCACCGCGCTCACCGGGTATGTACCCCAGGCACCCGGCGCGTCCACCACCGGAGGGTCCGTCCCGACCGGGTGCAGGTCCATCTTGGAGAACACAACTACGAACGGAAGCGCGGCGAGGTCGGGCGAGTACCTCTCCAGCTCTTCGCGCAGCCCCGCCAGCGTGGCGGCGGGATCTTCGTCGTCCACCGGGAGCAGGATCGCCAGGGCCCGCGTACGCTCGATGTGGCGCAGGAAACGGTGACCCAGCCCCTTGCCCTCGTGTGCCCCCTCGATGATGCCCGGGATGTCGGCAACCACGAATGAGCGAAAGTCCGGCAACTCCACCACGCCCAGGTTGGGGGTCAGCGTCGTGAAGGGGTAGTCGGCGATCTTCGGTCTGGCCTGGCTGATCCGGGATAACAGCGTGGACTTTCCCGCATTGGGTTCGCCCACCAGCCCCACATCGGCGAGGAGCTTGAGTTCCAGCCGCACCAGGCGATGCTCCCCTTCCCCACCCGGCTCCCAACGGCGCGGCGCCTGGTGCGTCGCCGAAGCGAAGCGCACGTTCCCCCTGCCGCCGCGGCCACCCCTCGCCACGACCAGCCGGTCGCCGGGTGCCAGAAGCTCTCCCAGCACCTCGCCCTGCTCACTGTCCACCGCGAGCGTGCCGGGCGGCACCCTGAGCTCCAGGTCCTTGCCGCTTCTTCCGGTTCGGTTGGAGCCTTCGCCGTGCCGGCCCCGCTCTCCACGGTGGTGCCGCCTGTAGCGGTAGTCGCTAAGGGTCGTCAGAGAGTCATCAGCCACGAGAACCACATCCCCACCGCTGCCCCCGTCGCCCCCGGCAGGGCCACCCCGCGGGACTCCCTTTTCGCGCCGGAACGCCTCGGAGCCCGACCCGCCCCTGCCCCCTGCAACTTCGATCTCAACGGAATCTATGAACACGTGCACTCCTCCACCGTGATCCGGCCCACCTCGTTGCCCAGCGTGTTGGTCACGACAGGCTCCCCGAAGTCGGCCAGCAACGCTTCCCGGGCGCTCCTCGACAGGATCCCGGCGCGGTCCAGTACCGCCATGAGGGCCGGCGGAGCGGCCCGCCATGCCCCGTCTTCGATCTTGAGCGCGACCCCCAGTCCCCGGTCCAGGTCACCCGCCATGTACACGGCTTCCGCACCGACCTTGGCGAATACGCGCCCCCGCTCCTCCTCCATGAGCCGGGTACAGAGGCGCCCGGTGCCCGCCACCATGAAGGGGTGATCGACCATGGCGCGAATCACGCGGCGGGGTGCCCCTTCGGCCCTCCCGGCGACGGCCAGGCGAGCAGCACCCCGGGCCAGGTCCGCGAGCGGTATGGTGAACGTGGGCACACCGCACCCGTCCACTTCGCTCTGCATGTCGGCCGGATCCGTGCCCGTCCAACGAGACACCTCACGAACCATGCGTACTTGCACGGGGTGGGCAGGAGTCTCGTATCCGTCCAGCGGCCACCCGTGGAAGGCGGCGAGCGCCAGCATGCCCGAGTGCTTGCCCGAGCAGTTGCTCATGATGGGCGTCGGAAGTATCCCGGCAGCGCCCAGCGCTTCGGCGCGGGCCGCCAGAAGGGGGGGATGAGGACCGCACACGAGCAGCTCCGCCGCCAACCCCGCCTTCGCGAGGATCGAGCTCGCCGCACTCAGGTGACGTTCTTCCGAGTTGTGCGACCCGCAACACAGGGCAATCTCCTCTCCCGAGAATCCGAAGTGGTCGGCGACCCCGTCCGCAACCAGGGGTAGGGCTTGAAAGGGTTTCGCCGCCGACCGCAGCAGCGTGACCCGGCGATCGTCACCCCAGCCCCGGACGACCCGCCCGGAGGGGTCGGCGACGACCGCATGGACCCTGTGCCTCGACTCGATCACGCGCCCTCTCCTGACGCTGACCTCCAGATATCGGGTCTTCGACTTCATGGGGCACTATACTGACGACAGGAACGGGGCGTTTCCATGGCGGGATGCGCCCGGTGTTCGCAGGCCTTCGAAGTCAGCGGGAAGAATCGTTCCCGGTGGCCGGCCCGTCGCCACCCGGACGAGTGTCCCCAAAGGGGATGGGGGAAAACGTGAAAAGATCCCTCTGGTCCCGCGCCGCAAGGAGAAGGTCGACCGCTCTGCGAAGCTGCGCGTCCGTCCCGGCAATTCGCTCGAACAGGCCCTGGTCGTCCCACGCCTGCAGCGCGACCTCCCGTCCCAGGATGAAATCCACGTAGCGACGACCCTTGAGAAGATCGCCGAGGGTAATGTCCGCGCCCCGCTCCTGCAAAGCCGCGTGGAAGCTCGACCTATCAGCGTCGGTAATACTGAACCCGGGTTCCAGGAAGGGATGTTCCTGCAGGTACTGGACGGCCCAGTTCTGGAGAGCCGGGACAAAATTGTCGCCGCCCGCATAGAACTTCCGGAACGCCTCCCGTTCATCTCGGGTGAGTGTGTCCTGCAGGACCCAGAGGTCCGGCACGATCCCACCGCCCCCGAGAATGATCCGCCCACCGGAAGACTCGAATCGTGGCCTTCCGGCCACCTCGGGGCGCTCGGCGAAGTCGCCTTGAATCGTTGTCACGCCATTCTCGACGCGGGCCAGCTGATCGGCGCGCTCCTTCTGGATCGAGCGACCGGAGGGTGTGTACCAACGCGCCGTCGTAAGCTTCAGGACGTTTCCGCCGGAGAGTGGGAACAGGGATTGGACCGATCCCTTCCCGAAGGTGTTGGCGCCGACCAGGAGCGCCCGGTCGTGGTCCTGGAGCGCGCCCGCCACGATCTCGGCGGCCGAGGCGCTGCCGTGCCCGACCAGAACGACAACAGGCATATCGGGGTAGTACTGTTCTCCCCGCGCCATGTACCGTTCGGGCGGCACGCTCCGGCCCCGAATTTCGACGATGTCCATACCGGGATCCAGGAATAGATCCGTCAGCCCGACTCCTTCGTCCAGCAGGCCCCCTCGATTGTCGCGCAGGTCCAGAATGAGCGAAGACATCCCCTCCGCCACCAGCGAGTCCATGGCGGCACGTACCTCGGCTGTCGTGGTCGCGTTGAAGATGCGCAGCGGCACGTATCCCACGCCCCCCTCCAGCAGCGTGGCAAAGGGAACCGAAGGGAACTGGATCACCGCACGGGTGACCTTGAACGAGAGGACCCGCTCCACACCCGGGCGCCGAATCCCCATCAGCACCGCCGTTCCGGGTTCACCCCGCAGCAGGTCGACCGCCTGGTCGGTCTTCCAGCCTGCAACCGACGCGCCGTCCACCTCCACGATCCGGTCACCGGGACGAAGGCCCGCCCTTGCGCCGGGAGTCCCCGGGATCGGGGCCACGATGGTGATGTGCCCGTCACGGTCGTTGACCTCCAACCCCACCCCTCCGTACTCCCCCTGGGTCCGGATCCGCACGTCCTCCCAATCCGAAGCCTCCAGGAAGACCGAGTTGCGGTCCTCCAGCTGTCGGACCGCGCCCTGGATGGCGGCATCGTACAGGTCGTCGACCTCGATTTCGTCCACGAAGTGGCGGTCGATGCGCGAGATCACCTCTTCCAGGAGCCGGGTCTGGAAGTAGACGTTGGCTCCCAATCCGACGTCGCGCTGGAGAAACCAGCCGCCGCTCGCGACCGCGAGCACCACGACCAGGGCCGGCACAACCGCTGTCTTTCCCTTTGGCATCAGTTCACCTTCATCGCTCGCCCTGAATCGCGCCCACCCGCTCCAACCCCGCTAAACCGGTCCACCCCAAAATGTTTCAACAAGAGGAGCCGCGAACTTCGCGGAAACGGCACATGACCTCGCCACGGATCCGGTTTTCGACTTGCCCAGGGGTGCCGTCCGCGGGAATCAACACAGCGTTGTTCCTGGATTCGGCCAACTCAACATACCCCTGCCGCACCTTGTTGAGAAAGTCGAGGCCGGCGGATTCGATCCGGTCGCTGCTCTTCCCTGCTCGCACCCGTCTCGCCCTGCCCTCTTCCACATCCAGATCCAGCACCAGGTAGAGATCCGGAACCAACCCTGACGTTACGTCATGGTTCATTTCGGCAATCCGCCTGTGGTCGATGCCCCGACCGTAACCCTGGTAGGCAAACGTGCTCAGATCGAAGCGGTCGGAGACTACCCACTTGCCCGAGTCGAGGGCGGGCTTCACGACCTCGGTCACGTACGCCGCCCGTGCCGCCAGAATCAGGTGGAGTTCGGTCCGGGGCGGGAGCGGCGAGCGGCTCCCGTGTAGAAGAAGTTCGCGGATGCCCTCGCCCACGGTGGTCTGGCCCGGTTCCCGCCCCTGCACAACCGACACGCCGGCCCCTTCCAGGAACGCCTTCAGGCGCGCGATCTGCGAGGACTTTCCGACACCCTCGACACCCTCGACCACGATGAAGCGGCCCGTCACCGGATCGCTCCCGGCCGAACCGGCCGCTCCGCCCGGCGACCCACGGCTATTCGTAGTACTCCCGGCCCAGATGAGTGATCTGGTCCTCGCCCGCGAGCCAGCGCAACGTGTTCTTCAGCTTCCAGTGCTGGATGAACAGATCGTGTTCGGGGTACAGCCCTGCGGGGATGTGTGGACTCTTGAAGTAGAAGGACAACCACTCCTGGATGCCCGCCAGTCCGGCACGCTCCGCCAGATCCAGGAAGAGCGCCAGGTCCAGGACGATCGGCGCCGCGAGGATCGAGTCCCTGCAAAGGAAGTCGACCTTGATCTGCATGGGATAACCGAGCCAGCCGAAGATGTCGAGGTTGTCCCACCCCTCCTTGTCGTCACCCCGCGGCGGGTAGTAGTTGATCCTGACCTTGTGGTAGATGTCTCCGTACAACTGGGGATACATTTCCGGCTGGAGGATGTAGTCGAGCACTCCCAGCTTGGATGCTTCCTTGGTCTTGAACGACTCGGGATCGTCGAGCACCGCCCCGTCCCGGTTCCCCAGAATGTTGGTGCTGAACCAGCCGTTCACCCCGAGCATCCTGGCCTTCAGCCCCGGAGCCAGGATCGTCTTCATCAGGGTCTGGCCGGTCTTGAAGTCCTTGCCGGCGATGGGAACCCCGTGCTCCCGCGCGAGAGCCTCCAGGGCCGGGACATCGGCGGAGAGATTCGGCGCCCCGTTGGCGTAGGGCACCCCCTCCAGGATGGCCGCATACGCGTAGATCATGCTGGGCGCGATCGCGGGGTCGTTCTCGTACATCGCCTGCTCGAACGCCTCGATGGTGGCGTGAGCCGGCCCCGCACGCTGGAAGATCTCGGTCGAACCGCACCAGATCATCACGGCACGTGCACAGTCGTTGTCGGCCTTGAAGCGCCGGATGTCGTCTCTCAACGCCTCCGCCAACTCCATCTTGTTGCCGGCCCGCTTGCGGTTGGGCCCGTCGAGGCGCTTTACGTAAGCAGTGTCGAAGACCGCCGGCATCGGCTCAACCGATGTCAGGAAGTCACGAATGGGGTCCAGGTGCTGGTGTCTGTCCAGCACCCCGGCGTTGACGGCACTCTCGTACGCGTTGTCGGGAATCGGATCCCACGCGCCGAAGACGAGTTGGTCCAGGCCCGCGATGCTGACCAGGTCCCGGATCAGCGGAGCACGCCCTTCCGTGCGCTTGCCAAGCCGTATGGTATTCATCTGGGACAGGCTGCCGATGGGCTCGGCCAGCCCCTGTCGAACCGCCTCGATCCCGGCCACGACCGTTGTGGCCACGGCACCGAGCCCCGGCAAGAGAAGACCGACACGACCGTCGGGAGAAGTGATACTGGGGGTTTGCGCCACGTACTCCTACGCCTTTCCGGCGGCATCCCCGCCGCCGTCGAGAGGAATGCCCTTACCGTGTTGGTATACCCAGACGATGCGGTGAATTGCGGTGATGTTGGTGAGGACCGCGACAATGATGATGATCGCGCTCAGCAGCTTGCCGCCCCACGCGAGACCGAAGACCAGGGATCCCGCCCCAAGCAGAACGATCCGCTCGGCGCGCTGCATCAACCCGACAGTACACTCGAAGCCGAGCGCCTCGGCCCGGGCGCGGGTGTAGCTCACCATGAGTGAGCCCCCGAGCGCCAGCGTGATGACGTAGATCATCCAGATGTCGGCAGCGTCCAGGATGTAGCCGTTGTAAAGGGTGATGAAGCCGATGTACATGGCGATCTCGGAGATGCGGTCCAGGGTGGAGTCGAAGAAGCTGCCGAACTTGGAGGCGAGACCCGAGACCCGGGCCACGCGTCCGTCGAAGATGTCGAACAGGCCGCCCAGCAGAACAAGGGAGCCCGCGGTACGAACGTGGTCGCGGGAGAACATCAGTGCCCCCACGAGGGTGATGACGAACCCCATGATCGTGATCGCATTGGGGTGGACGCCGCGCCGGACCAGCCACTGGATGAGGGGTTCGATGGTCGCGTAGACGACTCCCCGAAAGACCTTCAGGCCCTTTTCTCGCTCGGGCTTGTCGGTGCTGGCCACAGGATCGCTCATGAAGTGAGGATGATCCGGGATGCCGCACCCTCGCGCATCCCTTCCTGGATGGCGGCATCCACACGATACATGATCTTGTCAAAATTGACCTGGGCCGCAACCAGGCTCTGGTAGAGCGAGGACGCCTGGAGCTTCCCCACGACTGCCTCGTACCGCTCCATCTCCGTCCCTGAAGGCTGTTCGTCTCTCGCGACGGCCGCCTGGAGGGTCTCCTCGATTTCCCGCACCTCGTTCTTCAGAGCGACGATCTCGCGGTCGCCGTTCGCCGCCTCCAGCGCCCTGGTCAGCGTCCGGTATTCGGGGGTCCCGCCCAGTACCCGGCCCAACGACTGTGCCATTTCATGGATTTCTGCCAACGGTTCGTTCCTCTCAGCCCGGGGCAGCGGGTTCTGCCGGAACGGTCTCCGTCCCCCCGCCCACGATCTTCCGTGCAAAAACATAGCGCCGCCGGCCGGAGAGGTCGTCATGCACTCGGGCCGCCCCGATCTCCGGCCTGCTCCGCAGCAGGGCCGCCACGACGTCCCCCTGTGTGCACCCAACTTCCAGCCCCAGCCAGCCACCAGGCCGCAGTACCCGTTCGAGCCCGTTGACCAGGCCCTGTATCATCTCAAGCCCGGCGTCCCTCGCCACCATGGCCACACGGGGTTCCCATTCCCGCACCTCCGGTTCCGTGTCGAGCCATTCCAGCTCGGTTAGGTACGGAGGATTGGAGAGGATCAGATCGAAGGTCAGCCCCGAAACCGGGTTCAGCAACGAACCCAATCGGAAATCGATGTGGGACAGCCCCGCCGCGGCCGCGTTCTCCCTGGCCACGGAGATGGCGGCGGGCGAAATGTCCGTGGCGGTGACCGATCGTGCCAACCCTTCCGCCGCCAGTGCGAGGGCGATCGCTCCCGACCCCGTACCCACATCCACAGCCGAGTCGAATACCCGATCCTCTCCGGCTACGCGCTTGAGCACGTCGATCATGTATTCGGTTTCAGGACGGGGAATCGCGACCCGTCGGTCAACGCGCAGGTCGAGGTTCCTGAACGGTGCGGAACCAAGAATGTACTGCAGAGGCTCCCTTGCGGCGCGGCGGCGGAGCAGCGGCTTGTACTTCGCGAGTTCCGTCTTGGTGAGCGGTCGGTCGAAGTTCAAGTACAGCTGTAAACGTTCAGTCCCAAGTACATGCGCAAGAATATGTTCAGCGTTGAGTCTGCCGTTCTCGATTCCCTTCTCGCCGAGGTAGGTGCCGCTCCACCGGATGATGTCCATGACCGTCCACACCGCGGGGCGATCGCCGGGAGCCGGTGGCTGATCCGCGCCCGGGGGAGCGCCGCGGCCAGTGGGAGCTGCAGCGGAGGACATCAGGATTCGCCCGACACGGCCAGCCGCTCTTCCTCGCGCGCCAGGCGGAGGGCCGCGACGATCTCCTCCAGATCGCCGTCCAGCACGTCCCCCAGCCGATACAGGCTGAGGCCGATGCGGTGATCGGTCACCCGATTCTGCGGAAAGTTGTAGGTCCGGATCTTGGCGGAACGGTCTCCGCTCCCGATCTGTGACCTCCTCTCGGCCGCGCGCTCCGCCTCGTGGGCGGCGATCTTGCGGTCCAGGAGGCGGGAACGCAGCACCTTCATGGCCTTGGCCTTGTTCTTGTGCTGGGACTTTTCGTCCTGACAGGTCACAACGAGCTCGGTCGGCAGGTGGGTGATCCTCACCGCCGAGTCGGTGGTATTCACCGATTGGCCGCCCGGACCCGAGGAACGGAACACATCGACGCGCAGGTCGGCGGGATCGATCTCGATGTCGACGTCCTTGGCTTCCGGGAGGACGGCCACCGAGGCGGCAGACGTGTGGATCCGGCCCTGGCTCTCGGTCTCGGGAACCCGTTGGACGCGGTGGACGCCCGACTCATACCGCAGGCGTCCGTACGCACCTTTTCCCCGAACGGTGAAGATCGCCTCCTTGACCGAGCCCGGGATCCCCTCCGAGAAGCTCATCAACTCGATGCTCCATTTGTTCCGTTCGGCCAGCCGACGGTACATCCGCACGAGGTCGGCCCCGAAGAGCGCCGCCTCATCCCCTCCCGTGCCGGCGCGGATCTCCACCACCGCCGGCCGGTTCTCCATCGGATCGGCGGGAACAAGCGCGGCGCGGAGCCGCGCGGCGGCCGCATCGAGACGGCGATCCAGAGAGGTGATCTCCTCCTCGGCGAGCGCCCTCATCTCCGGATCGTCGGACTCGGCGAGCAGTTCCCGGGCTTCTCCGAGTCCCTCCTCCAGCGCACGCACCAGACGCCCGGCAATCACTGCGTCCGCCAGCCCCGCCCGCTCCTGCCCCAGCTCACGCAGGCGGTCCAGGTTGCGGACGACATCCGGGTCCGAGAGCTCGCGCTCTACGATCCGGAAGCGCTCCTCAGTCTCGCTGAGACGTGCCGCCAGACGGGTGTCCATCCGCCTACTTGGCCGACACCCCCTCCACCGCCTCACCCAGCCCGGGGAGGAGTTCACCGGGGCTCGTGAGCGGCAGGATTTCCTCGTCGTAGTACGACTGCTCGACCACGAATTCGACATCGTGCCAGCGGTGCTCGCCCGTGCCCGCCGGGATGAGGTGACCGATGATGATGTTCTCCTTGAGCCCCTTCAGGTCGTCCTTGGCGCCCCGCACCGCCGCGTCGGTCAGCACGCGGGTCGTTTCCTGGAAGGAAGCGGCCGAGATGAAGGACTCGGTGGTCAGGCTGGCCTTCGTGATCCCGAGCAGCAGTGGTTCCGCCCGGGCGGGCTTCTTGCCGTCACGCGCCGCGTTCTGGTTCACACCGCGGAACTCGACGCGGTCCACATGTTCGCCTTCCAGCAGGTCGGTCTCGCCGGGGTCGACGACCCGGACCTTCTGGAGCATCTGCCGCACGATGACGCCGATGTGTTTGTCGTTGATCTTCACCCCTTGCAGACGGTAGACCTCCTGGATCTCGTTGAGCAGATACTCCTGGACGGCCCGGGAGCCCTTGATCTGCAGGATGTCGTGCGGGTTGATCGGCCCTTCGGACAGGCGGTCACCCGCGCGAACCTGGTCGCCCTGGTGAACACGCATGTGCTTGCCCACCGGGACATCGTACTTCCGCCTCTGACCCTGCTTCGGGGTCACGAAGACCTCACGCTTGCCTCGCTTGATGCCCCCGAAGGAGACGGCCCCGTCGATCTCCGTGATCACCGCCGGATCCTTGGGCTTGCGAGCCTCGAACAATTCGGCGACTCGCGGCAGTCCTCCGGTGATGTCACGGGTCTTGTACACCTCGCGGCTGATCTTGGCAATCTTGTCGCCCGGGGAGACCTCTTCTGCGTGGGCACACATGAGCTGCGCCCCGACCGGAATAATGAACTCCTTCACGACGTCGCTCGTGTCCGACTCGCCACTCCGGATCTGAATCGTGGGGTGGAGCTTCTTGTCACGGTCTTCGATGATCATCATCTGCCGCCGCCCAGTCGACTCGTCGAGTTCTTCCCGCACCGTCTGCTCTTCGACGATGTCCACGAAGCGCAGGTAGCCGCCGGAATCGGCGACGATGGGTTCGGAATACGGATCCCAGCTGAAGAGGAGGTCTCCGGCCTTTATCCCCTGCTCCTCGGACACATGAATCGTTGCTCCGTAGGGGACGGAGAGCTGGCTGCGAACCTGCCCCTCCCTGGTCTGGATGACGATCTTCCCTTCGCGTGTGGTCACGATCCGGCCGCCGTCGCGGTTTTCCACAGTTGAGACGCGGTCCAGGCCGACAATCCCGGCGATCTTGGACTTGCGCTGGTTCTGGGCCGCGATGCGCGCCGCCGTTCCACCGACGTGGAAGGTGCGCAGGGTAAGCTGGGTACCCGGTTCGCCGATCGACTGGGCCGCGATGATCCCCACGGCTTCGCCCTTGTCCACGGGACCCATCGTTGCAAGGTTGCGGCCGTAGCACATCCGGCAGATGCCCCGCTTGCTCTCGCAGGTCAGCACGGAACGGATCTTCACCGACTGGATGCCCGCCTCCTCGATCGCCTCCGCCGCCTCCTCGCTGATCATCTTGTTGGCGGTGAGGATCAACTCGCCGTCGATGGGGTCGTAGACGCTCTCGAGAGCGACGTTCCCCGCGATGCGATCGGCGAGGGGCTCCACGATGTCCTCGCCTTCCTTCAGGGCGCTCATTTCCAGCCCCAGGATCGTGTTGCAGTCCCCCTCGGCGATGGTCACGTCCTGGGCGACATCCACGAGACGCCGGGTCAGGTATCCGGCATCGGCGGTCTTCAGGGCGGTGTCGGCGAGGCCCTTCCGCGCGCCGTGCGTCGAGATGAAGTACTCGACCACCGTGAGACCTTCACGGAAGTTGGACCGGATCGGGCTCTCGATGATCTCGCCGATCCCCCCGGTCAGCTTCTTCTGGGGCTTGGCCATGAGCCCGCGCATCCCGGCGAGCTGACGCATCTGGTCCCGGTTACCCCGGGCGCCCGATGTCATCATCATGTACACCGGGTTGAAGCCGCCCTTGGACCGTTCAAGGTGCTGGACCATCGCGTCCGCCACATCGTTGTTCGCGTGGGTCCAGGTGTCGATGATCTTGTTGTACCGCTCGCCGTTGGAGATGTAGCCGGAAGCGTACGCGTTCTGGAAGCGGGTGACCTGTTCGGAAGCCTCGTGCAGCACCTGGGCCTTCTCCGGGGGCACCTCAAGGTCGTCCACCCCGACCGACACGCCCCCAATCGTGGCATATCGGAAGCCGAAGTCCTTGAGGCGGTCCAGGAACTGCGTCGTCGCGCCGAGTCCGGCATCCGTGAAGCTGCGGAAGACCAGATCGCCGAGCTGCTTCTTGCCGAAGGTCCGGTTCAGGAACCCGAGCTTGTCGGGAATGATCGAGTTGAAGAGGACACGGCCCACCGTGGTGCGCACCCATCCCGCCGGCGTCGTCGAATCCGGGTCGTCGGGGTCGCCGTGCGCGGGGACCCAGTAACGGCAAGGCGAGGAGTACTTCACGTACCCCAGGCTCTGCGCTATTTCGACCTCGCCATAGGTGGAGAAGTATCGTGCCCCTTCGTAGATCTCCTCGAGACGGGCGTCGGCCTTTGCGCGCACGTGCTCCGGGAGCTTGGTGTTGTTCGCCTGCGGCTCCAGATCCGCGATCTCCATCGGCGGCTTGGTGAGGTAGTAGCACCCGATCACCATGTCCTGGGTCGGTGACGCCACCGGCCGCCCGTTCGACGGCAGAAGCACATTGTTGCTGGAGAGCATGAGCACCCGGGCTTCCAGCTGCGCCTCGAACGACAGGGGCAGGTGAACAGCCATCTGGTCCCCGTCGAAGTCGGCGTTGAAGGCCGAGCACACGAGGGGGTGAATGCGGATCGCCTTCCCCTCGACCAGAACCGGCTCGAAGGCCTGGATTCCGATCCGGTGCAGCGTGGGCGCGCGGTTCAGAAGCACCGGATGATCACGGATGATGTCCTCCAGCACCTCGTAGACCTTCGGGTCGTCCTGCTCGACGATCTTCTTGGCCCGCTTCACCGTCTCCGCCTCGCCGCGCTTCTCCAGCTCGTGGATGATGAAGGGCTTGAAGAGTTCGACCGCCATGGCCTTGGGCAGGCCGCACTGGTGCAGCTTCAATTCGGGACCGACCACGATCACCGAACGTCCCGAGTAGTCCACGCGCTTGCCGAGCAGGTTCTGCCGGAAACGCCCCTGCTTGCCCTTCAGCATGTCGGAAAGGGACTTGAGAGGCCGCTTGCCCCGTCCGCGGATCGCCTTGGAGCGCCGCCCGTTGTCGAAAAGCGCGTCCACCGACTCCTGCAGCATGCGCTTTTCGTTCCGGAGGATGACCTCGGGAGCCCGCATCTCGATCAGCTTCTTGAGCCGGTTGTTGCGGTTGATGACGCGGCGGTAGAGGTCGTTCAGGTCCGATGTGGCAAATCTTCCGCCGTCCAGGGGCACGAGGGGCCGCAGGTCGGGGGGGATGACCGGTACCGCGTCCAGAACCATCCATTCAGGCCGGTTCCGCTTGTCGGTCGTGTCGCCGGAGTTGCGCAGCGCGTCCACCACCTTGAGGCGCCGCAACTTCTTCTTCTTGCGGTGCTGCGAGGTCTCGGTCCTGATCTCTTCGCGCAGCCACAGGGCCAGCCGGTCCAGTCCCCGTCCGTCCTTGTTCTGGTCGCCGATGTCGACTTCCGGCGAATCAAGCCGCTTGAGCAGCGTTCTCACGGCTTCCGCGCCGATCTCGGCCTTGAACTTGCCGTCGTCCTCTTCCCGGGCCTTCACCCGGAGGTCGTAGTACTCGTCCTCGTCCAGCAGATCGAGGAATTCGACGTCCTGGCCGCCCGGGTCCGTGACCACATATGCGGCGTAGTAGATGACCCTTTCGAGATCCTTCAGGGTCATCCCCAGGAGATAGCCCAACTGGCTGGGCAGCGTCTTGAAGAACCAGATATGGCATACGGGCACGGCGAGCTCGATGTGGCCCATCCGTTCCCGGCGCACCTTGGAAAGGGTGACTTCCACGCCACAGCGGTCGCAGATGATCCCGCGGAACCGGATGCGCTTGTACTTCCCGCACGCGCACTCCCAATCCTTGACCGGGCCGAAGGTACGCTGGCAGAAGAGACCCATCGGCTCCGGCTTGAAGGACCGGTAGTTGATGGTCTCGGGCTTGGTCACCTCGCCGTGCGACCACTCACGGATGTCCTCCGGCGACGCGATGCGGATACGAATGTAGTCGAAGTCCGTCGACCGGGTTTCTCTTGCGCGGGGGAAGTCGATCATGTTCTGGCCACCATTTCTTGAACACCCCGTTCGATTGCGGGGTGTAGGTTACCTTGCCTCGCCGTCACTCTTCTTCGCCGAGCTCCACGGTCAGGCCCAGGGCCTGCAGTTCCTTCACCAGCACATTGAAGGACTCCGGAATACCCGGCTTCGGAAGGTTGTCCCCCTTCACGATCGCCTCGTACACCTTTGAGCGACCCATCACGTCGTCGGACTTGACGGTCAGGATCTCCTGGAGCGTGTGTGCGGCACCGTAGGCCTCCAGTGCCCAGACCTCCATCTCTCCGAAACGCTGCCCGCCGAACTGCGCCTTGCCCGCCAGCGGCTGCTGCGTGACCAGCGAATAGGGACCGATGCTCCGCGAGTGGATCTTGTCGTCCACCAGGTGGGACAGCTTCAACATGTAGATGGCGCCCACCGTCACCGGGAAATCGAAACGCTCTCCGCTTCGACCGTCCCGGAGCCAGGCTTTGCCGTTGGAGAGAATCTCTCCCGTCGACATCAGCTCCTGCACCGCAGCCTCGAGCCCGCCATCGCTCAGCTCACGCACCGTCAGGGCCGAGACCGCGGGGAAGACCTCCCGAAGCGGACGGCCCCGCCTCTCGGCAACGCGGGCACCCACCTCGACCACGAAGTCGCGAACCTGTCGCAACGTCGCGCCGAATCCGGCGTCGTCCGCGAACCCGGTGTACTCATCGAGGCTCCGGCCAAACCCCACGCCACCCTTCTCCCCGGCTCCGTTGGTGTCCCTTCCGACGACCAACCGACCCGGGTCCGCATCGGGATAGGTGTTGACCAGGTCGAGCAACTGGTGGTACTGCTCGGTCCCCATTGACCACTCGACTCCGGACCTCAGCGATTCTCCGGCCCACTTCACGCCCGCAAGCTTGAGCAGCATGGAGATCTCGTCTTCGGAGGCGCCCTGGAAGACCGGCGTCTTGGCTTCGAAGCCCAGATTCACCGCCGACCAACCCAGGTGGGTCTCGAGGATCTGCCCCACATTCATCCGCGACGGCACGCCAAGCGGATTGAGGACGATGTCGACGGGACTCCCGTCGGGGAGGTACGGCATATCCTCTTCCGGCGCGATCCTGGCGATGATCCCCTTGTTTCCGTGTCGCCCGGCCATCTTGTCGCCGACGGAAATCTTGCGTTTCTCGGCGATGTAGACCTTTACCAGCTGGACCACCCCGGGGGGCAGCTCGTCGGGTTGGAACACCTTGTCGATCTGCTCTTCCGTCCGTTCCCTGACACGCTCGATCCGCCGCTTCGCCTCGTCGATGAGCAGGCGAACTTCCTGGTTCATCTCCTGGTTGCGGACCTTCAGGGTAGCCAGGTCCACTTCGCCCAGGATCATCCTGTCCAGGTGCTTCTTGAGGACTCTGGTGCCCTCGGGCAGGTACGGCTCGACCGTGCCCTTCTTCAGGCACAGGGCGACCGTCTGGAGGCGAAGACGGACCCTCAGCTCCTCGTCACGTGCTTCGGTGACGCGCAGGATCTCGTCCCGCTCTTCCTGCCGCAGCTCGCCGATCCGTGCCCCATGCTCGCGCTCGAGGAGGGGATCGTCGATCCGCCGGGAGAAGATCTTGACGTCGATCACCGTGCCGGCCATGCCCGGAGACATCCGGAGCGAGGAGTCCTTCACGTCCTTGGCCTTCTCGCCGAAGATCGCCGTCAGGAGCTTCTCCTCCGGCGACAGCTCGGTCTCCCCTTTCGGCGTGATCTTGCCGCAGAGGATGTCACCGCTCTTCACACGCGCGCCGACGCGCACGATTCCGCGCTCGTCAAGGTCGACCAGGTTCTCGTCGGCGACGTTCGGGATCTCGCGGGTGATCTCCTCCATTCCCCGCTTGGTGTCCCGAACGTGCAGTTCCAACTCCTGGATGTGGATGGACGTGAACAGGTCGTCCTTGACCATCCGCTCGGAAATGACGATCGCGTCCTCGAAGTTGTAGCCGTACCAGGGCATGAAGGCGACGTTGACATTCCGCCCGAGGGCAAGTTCACCGTGATCGGTCGAAGGACCGTCGGCGATGATGTCGCCCTCCTTGACCTGCTGGCCCGACTTCACGAGCGGCCGCTGATTGATCGCCGTATCCTGGTTGGTCCTCCAGAACTTCTTGAGACGGTAGCGGTCGAACTGAGCGAGCTTGGCCAGGGGGCGACTCGTCTGTTCCGGCGCTTCCTCTCCCGTGTCCACCACGATCTCGTCGGCCGTGACACGCACCACCTTGCCGTCCCGCCAGGCGGTGATGACCGCACCCGAATCCTGTGCGACCTTTTCCTCCAGGCCCGTGCCCACCAGCGGTGCGTCCGTGTACAGGAGCGGCACCGCCTGCCGCTGCATGTTGGAGCCCATCAGGGCCCGGTTGGCGTCGTCGTGTTCGAGGAAGGGAATCATCGCCGCAGCCACCGAAACCAGCTGGTCCGGGGCGACATCGATGTAGTGGATCTCGTCCGGCCTCATGAGCGGGAAGTCACCCCGTCGCCGGCAGAGAACATACTCGTTGCGGAAGCGCCCGTCGGTCTCGACCGGTGCGTTGGCCTGCGCGATGGTGGCTTCCTGCTCCTCGTTGGCGGACAGCCACTCGATGTTCCCCGTCACCCGCCCGTCGACCACCTTGCGGTAAGGGGTCTCCACGAACCCCAGGTCGTTGATGCGGGAATAGGTCGTCAGCGAGGTGATCAGGCCGATGTTGGGACCCTCCGGTGTCTCGATGGGACACATCCGGCCGTAGTGAGAGTAGTGCACGTCCCTCACCTCGAACCCGGCGCGTTCGCGGGTCAGCCCTCCAGGACCGAGTGCCGACAGGCGGCGCTTGTGGGTCAGCTCGGCGAGCGGGTTGGTCTGGTCCATGAACTGGCTCAGCTGAGAAGAGCCGAAGAACGCCTGGATCACCGCGGACACCGTCCTGGCGTTTACCAGGTCGTCGATGTTGATCTTCCCGGGATCCGTGTTGATCGACATCCGCTCCTTGACGAGGCGGGCCATCCGGGACAGGCCGACCGAGAACTGGTTGGCGATCAGCTCGCCGACCGTTCGCACGCGGCGATTCCCAAGGTGGTCGATGTCATCGATACGCCCCCGGCCCTCGCTCAGCTCGATGAGGTAGCGGAGGATGGAGACAAAGTCCTCCCGGGTGAGCACGGTCTCGCTGTGAGCGATATCGAGTCCAAGCCGCTGGTTGATCTTGTAGCGGCCGACGCGACCCAGGTCGTAGCGCTTCGGGTCGAAGAACACGCGGTCGAGGGCGGCGCGGGCCGTCTGGATGTTGGGAGCATCGCCGGGCCTCAAGAGCGAATAGATGGCGTTGAGAGCCTCCTCCTCGCTGGCCGTGGGGTCCTTCTTGAGGGTGTTCTTGACGATCGGACTCTCACCCGGACGTCCTCCCTGCCTCTCGCTGGCTGTCCGGTACACCCCGATGTCCGCGAAGCCGCCGCGCTGCAGCAGCTTGATCTCGTCCTCGCCGAGCTCGGTGCCCTCCTCCAACAGGACTTCACCCGTGTCGTGGTCGACGATCTCTTCCGCGATCACCGCCCCAAGCAGATCCCGCACGTCTCCGTCCGCACCGGGCACGCCGGCTGCACGCGTCTCGAAGAAGAGCCGGTAGATCTCGGAATCCTCGCCGTACCCGAACGCACGCAGGAGGGCTGTTGCGGGGAATTTCTTCTTCTTATCGATGTGGACGTAGCAGATGTCGTTGATGTCGATCGTGAATTCGACCCACGAACCCCTGAAGGGAATGATCCGCGCCTTGTTGAGCTTGGTGCCGTTGGGGTGGATATCCTCCTCGAAGACCACACCCGGAGACCGGTGCAGCTGGCTCACCACGACACGTTCCGCGCCGTTGATGATGAAGGTCCCGAGGTTGGTCAGCAGCGGAAGGTCGCCCAGGTAGACTTCCTTCTCGATGATGTCACCGGGCCGGGGCTCCTTCCTGCCCTCCTTCTCCCAGACGATCAGACGCAGCGTGGCCTTGAGCGGCGCCGCATACGTCATGTCGCGCTCGATGCACTCCTCGACGGAGTACTTGGGATCCGCGAGAGCACACGACACGTACTCCAGGGTCAGCCTGCCATTCGCGTCCGAGACCGGGAAAATGTCCCTGAACACGCAGTCAAGGCCGAAATCCCACATCTCATCCAGCGTGGCGTCTGTATCGACCAGCTTCTCGAACGAGCGGATCTGGACATCCAACAGGTTCGGCATGGGCATGGCCGATTCGAGCTTGCCAAAGTTCACGACCGGCCGAGCACCCATACGGGCGCCGTTCTGATTAGCCAAAGGACCACTCCCTTCTACTGTGGTGCGGGCATATACCGCGGGAACGAGTGCGCACGGAGGCCCCGCACGGGGGTGCACACCTGTTGCAAGCCGAGCACGGACACCTCATGGCGCCTGCTCGGCCCGGTTTTCGGAAACCGGATCCGCCACGCCGCCAGCAGCCAGTGCCGGCGGCGGATTCGGGCGGATGCACTACTTGACGATGACGCGGGCGCCGGCCGCTTCGAGACTGCTCTGGATCTCCTCGGCCTCGTCCTTGCCGACGGCGTCTCGCACCGTGCTCGGGGCTTTGTCGACCAGCTCCTTGGCCTCCTTGAGTCCCAGGCTGGTGATCTGCCGGATCACCTTGATGACCTGGATCTTCTTGGCTCCGAACGACTCGAGCACAACCTCGAATTCGTCCTTCTCCTCGGCCGCGGCCTCTTCAGACGCCGCCGGCATCGCCATGACGGGCGCCGCGGCCGCGGTCACATTGAACTTGTCCTTGAAGGCTTCCACGAACTCCGAGAGTTCGATCACCGACATGTTGCCAAAGGTCTCGAGAAGTTCCTGTTGATTCACTGCCATTCTCTGGTTTCCTCCCTGGATTGCACCCGGTGCGCCGGGCGTTCTGATCAGCTACCGCTCCCCTTCGACTCCCGGTCTTCGCGAAGTGCGTCGACAAGGCCCGCCATCTCCTGAATCTTTCCTTCCAGTGCACTCGCCAGCGCCGACATCGGGGCGCTCAGTACGCCGGCCACCTGGGACAGCAGCACCTCACGGGAAGGCAGCTTCGCAACGCGGTCGATCTGGGCCGCGTCGAGAACGGTGGCGTCGAGGACTCCAACCTTGAAGACCGGCTTGTCCCCGTTCTCCTTCGCAAAGTCGGCCACGGTCCTGACGGCATCCACCACGTCGTCATCGCCGAAGATGACACCGGTCGGACCGGTGAGAAAGCTGGAGATGTCGGGCATTTCCGCATCGGCCAATGCACGTCTGACCAGGCGGTTCTTGACCACCAGGTACTCGCCGCCAGACTTCTTCAACTGCCGGCGCAGGCTGGTCATGGCCTTGACGTCGAGCCCGGTGAAGTCCGTCAGGAAGATGGCCTCGGCCCTTCCCAGACGCTCACCGAAGTCGGCGACAAACGTTTCCTTCTGTTCCTTGTTCATGAATCAACCGCCTCGCGAAAAGCTGCCGGGGTCCACCGGGACGCCCGGTCCCATCGTGCTCGACACCGTGACGCTCTTCACATAGGTCCCCTTCGACGCGGCCGGTTTGGCTCGCAGCACCGAAGACATGAAAGCGTTCAGGTTCTCTTCGAGCTGCCCGACTTCGAATGAAACCCTGCCGATGGGAGCGTGCAGGTTGCCCGTCTTGTCGACCCGGAATTCAATCTTGCCGCCCTTGATTTCCTCGACCGCGCGGCCGACGTCGAAAGTCACCGTCCCCGCCTTGGGTGTGGGCATGAGCCCTCTGGGGCCGAGGATGCGCCCAAGGGGACCCACCATCCGCATCAGGTCGGGGGTCGCGACGCAAACGTCGAAATCGAGCCAGCCTTCCTTGATCCTGGCGACGTAGTCGACGCCGACGAAGTCCGCGCCCGCTTCCTCCGCCTCGGCCACCTTGTCACCCTGGCAGATGGCGAGGACCCGTGGGGACTTCCCGGTGCCGTTGGGCAGGACCACGATGCCGCGGACGATCTGGTCGGCCCGTCGCGGGTCCACTCCCAGATGCGTGGCAATATCGATACTCTCGTCGAAGCCCGCGTAGGCCATACCCTTCACCCGGTCCAGCGCATCCCTGGGGGAATGGCGGACCAGGCGGTCGTACGACTCCCGCGCTCCAGCGTATTTCCTGCTGCGTTTTGGCACGCCTTCCTCCGTCAGGCGGTGAGCTCCGCGTCCACTTCGATTCCCATCGAGCGGGCGGTGCCCTTGATCATTCTCATGGCCGATACGACATCGTCGGTATTCAGGTCCGCCATCTTGGCTTCCGCGATTTCCTTCACCTGTGCCACCGAGAGGGTCGCCACCTTGTCCATGTGCGGCTCCGAGGAAGCCTTGTCGAGGCCGGCGGCTCGCAGGATCAGAAAGGAAGCCGGCGGCGTCTTCGTGATGAAGGTGAACGACCGGTCCGCATACACCGTGATTTCCACGGGAATGAGCGTCCCCGCTTGCGGCTTGGTCCGTGCGTTGAACAGCTTGCAGAACTCCATGATGTTCACGCCGTGCTGGCCGAGCGCGGGCCCGACCGGGGGTGCCGGGTTGGCCTGCCCCCCCACGATCTGCAGCTTGATGAAACCAAGAACCTTTTTCGCCATTACTCCGGACTCCTGAAGCCTTCTAGAAACCTCTGAGTTGGGTGAAGTCCAGCTCCACCGACGTCGGACGGCCGAACAGGGACACTTCGACCTTCACTTTCCCCTTCTCGGGATAGACCTCCTGCACTGTTCCGGAAAAGTCCGTGAACGGTCCCTGGATGACCTCGACGACCTGGCCCGCGCGGAAGGGAATCTCTTCCCGGCCCGAGGCCTCGTCCTCGACTTCGATCCCCATGATCCGGTTCATATCCTCTTCGCGAAGGGGCTGGGGCCCTCCACCCTGGCCCACGAACCTCACACCCTTCATCGCGCTGATCGCGTGTTCGGACTGCTCGTTCAGGATCATCCGCACGAGCACGTAGCCCGGGTACAACGGCTTGGTAACCGGTACGCGCTTGCCACGCCGGATCTCGACCACCTCGTGGGTCGGGACCAGGACCTCGCGGATCTCCCTGTCGGGGCCCGGATCCTTGTCGATCTCCTGCTGGATCAAGCGTCGGACCCGGTTCTCGTGCCGTGCCTGGGTCTGGACCGCGTACCAGCGCTCATCACCACTCAAGAGCGGAACACCCCCATGATCAAGTCGACGATGATCGCCCGCGAGAGGATATCCATGATCCAGATGACCAGGGAGATGAGTATGGTGAAGACGATGACCACCCAGGTCGCGTTCCGGAGCTGATCACGGTCGGGCCACGTGACCTTCTCCATCTCGGAGACGCACTCTTCGAGGAAGATCTTCGTGTTTGCTATGCGTGCCATGATTCCTCTTACTCGATGATGGAGGTAACGACGCCGGCACCGACGGTGCGGCCGCCTTCGCGGATCGCGAACCGCAGTTCCTCGTCCATCGCGATCGGCGTGATCAGCTCCACTTCCATCTGCACGTTGTCCCCCGGCATCACCATCTCCACTCCGTCCGGCAGCATCGCCGAGCCCGTCACGTCCGTCGTCCGGAAGTAGAACTGCGGACGATATCCGTTGAAGAACGGCGTGTGCCGCCCCCCCTCTTCCTTCGTCAGCACGTACACCTCCGCCTTGAACTTCGTATGCGGCGTGATCGACCCCGGTACCGCCAGCACCTGGCCCCGCCCGATCTCCGTCTTCCCCACCCCGCGCAGCAACAGCCCCGCGTTGTCTCCCGCCTGCCCCTCGTCCAGCAGCTTCCGGAACATCTCCACACCCGTCACCACCGTCTTGCGGTCCGCTCCCATCCCCACGATCTCCACCTGCTCCCCCTTCTTGATCACGCCCCGCTCGATCCGACCCGTCGCCACCGTCCCCCGCCCCGTGATCGAAAACACGTCCTCCACCGGCATCAGGAACGGCTTGTCGATGTCACGCTGCGGCTGCGGAATGTAACCGTCGATCGCCTCCATCAGCTCCTCGACGCACGCCGCCGCCTCACCCGCGCCTCCCGCCTCCAGCGCATGCAGCGCGCTCCCCATCACCACCGGCAGATCATCCCCCGGGAACCCCTGCTCGCTCAACAGCTCCCGCACCTCCAGCTCCACCAGCTCCAGGAGCTCCTCGTCGTCCACCATGTCCACCTTGTTCAGGAACACCACGATGTGCGGCACGTTCACCTGCCGCGCCAGCAACACGTGCTCCCGCGTCTGCGGCATCGGCCCGTCCGCCGCGCTCACAACCAGGATCGCCCCGTCCATCTGCGCCGCGCCCGTGATCATGTTCTTCACGTAGTCCGCGTGCCCCGGACAGTCCACGTGCGCGTAGTGCCGGTTCGCCGTCTCGTACTCCACATGCGCCGTCGCGATCGTGATCCCCCGCTCTCGCTCCTCCGGCGCCCTGTCGATCTCGTCGAACGCGATCGCGTCCCCGCCGAACTGCTTCGCCTGCGCCATCGTGATCGCCGCCGTCAGCGTCGTCTTCCCGTGGTCCACATGGCCGATCGTCCCCACATTTACGTGCGGCTTCGTTCGCTCGAAGGTCTTCTTCGCCATTCTCCCCCCGTTCCTGGGCTTGCCTTAATGTGTCATGGGCCGCGTTTTCAGGCCCGCCGAGCCGTGGGCGTTCCCCTGCCCGCGAAGCTCTGGGCGGGGATTGAACCCGCGACCTCTTCCTTACCAAGGAAGCGCTCTACCACTGAGCTACCAGAGCACCTCAGCTCACCGGTCCGATCCGGGACATCCGGGCCGGACCGAGAGCGGGAGACCGGATTCGAACCGGCGACCCTCAGCTTGGAAGGCTGATGCTCTAGCCAACTGAGCTACTCCCGCGTACCTCTGGGGAACCCGGTGCAACCGCTCCGGGCGCGTCCCCATGGTGGGGGTAGGATTCGAACCTACGTAGGCGTTCGCCAGCAGATTTACAGTCTGCCCCGTTTGGCCGCTTCGGTACCCCACCAAAAAACACGTTCCCATCCCTGCCCGCCTTGATGGCTGTCGGCGCACCGGGCTCGGATGGAAACGAGCAAAGAAAGGTAACTATTGTGGCGGCGGGCATCAAGCTGACGCGGGGACTCGAACCCCGGACCTGCTGATTACAAATCAGCTGCTCTACCAACTGAGCTACGTCAGCACCCCGGGAATCTCGCAGTTGGCGGGCACGTACGGAAGTAGCGTGGGGACCGTTAGTGCGCGGATGCGGGTGCTGCGTGGACCCGCTTCCAGCGAGTGCCCGCGGGCGTGTCCTCCAACTGGACCCCCTCGGCCGCAAGCTGGTCCCGCAGCCCATCGGCGGTTGCGAAGTCACGCTGGGCTCGGGCTTGCTCCCTGGCCTCGACCAACTGCCGGATCCTGTCCTCCTCATCGTCACCGACTTCCCGGGCCTCGGCCGCGAGATCGAGAACCCCCAGAACGGCGTCCATACCGGAGAGGGCCGAAAGGATACCCTCGCGGTCATCGGGGGTGATGCAGCCGGATGCGCGGTCCAGGGCAGTGTTGACGTCCCTGACCAGTCCCCACAGCGCTGCCAGGGCACGCGGCAGGTTGAGATCGTGGTCCAGCGCCTCGCCGAAGGCATCCAGCTGCTCGCGGGCGCGACCCGCCAACCCCGTATCGGCGCCGGCCGCAAGGGGGAAATCGGTCACCCGGCGGCGGAAGTCGAGGAGCCGCTGGATCGTAGCGGTCGCTTCGTCGAGGCCCTCCTTCGTGAAGTTGAGCTCGGCGCGGTAGTGGGCCGAGAGTAGTACCCATCGGATCGCGGCCGGATCATAGCCCTCGTCGAGGAGCTCTCTCACGGTATGAAAGTTGCCCAACGACTTCGACATCTTGCGGTCGGCGACCTTCAGGTGCTTGACGTGCAGCCAGAAGCGGGCGAAGGGCCGCCCGGTCGCGACCTCCGACTGGGCGATTTCGTTCTCGTGGTGGGGGAAGACGAGATCCTCGCCGCCCATGTGGATGTCGACCGTTTCGCCCAACAGCGATCCGACCATCACCGAGCACTCCAGGTGCCATCCGGGGCGCCCCGGACCCCACGGAGAGTCCCAGACCGCGCCCGCCTTTTCGTCGCGGGGCTGGGCGGCCTTCCACAGCGCGAAGTCGCGAGCGTCGCCTTTTTCGTACTCGCCGGCGTCGATCCGCGACCGCCCGACCATCTCGTCCATCCCCTTCCCCGACAGCCGGCCGTAGCCACCGAAGGATGGCACGGAGTAGTAGACCGACCCGTCGCCGGCCAGGTAGGCGCTGCCCTTTTCCATCAGGCGACGGATGAAATCCACCATGGCCGGGATGTACGCGGTCGCACGGGGATGCTGCGAAAAGGGAAGGAAACCCAGCGTGCCGGCATCCTCGTGGAAGGCCTCGATGAAGGGCTGGGTGTGCTCGCCCAGGCGGAGCCCCGCGGCTGCCGCCCCATCGATCGTCTGGTCGTCCACGTCGGTGAAGTTCACGACGAATTTCACCTCGTATCCCCGCTGCTTGAGGTGCCGGTGCAGCAGGTCGTAGACCAGGAAGGTGCGGAAGTTGCCGATGTGGGCGAAGTCGTAGACCGTGGGCCCGCACCCGTACACGGTGACCCGGGGCGGGTCGAGCGGTTCGAAGCCGCAAGCTTCGCGGCGCAGCGAGTCGAATAGTTTCATCCGGCGTCCAGCGTGGCAGGTGGTGTCCCAATATAGACGGCGGGTCTCACCGGGGCGTCATCCCGTGCTCTTCGCGTCCGATACGATACGCGCGAAGGCGGCCGCGGGGTCCGTAGCTCCCGTGACCGGCCGCCCCACGACGACGTGCGTCGCACCGTCGCGAAACGCCTGCCCGGCGGTGCGGACACGGCGCTGATCGTGGACCGCGTCGCCGGGAAGGCGGATCCCGGGGGTCACGATACTGCTTCCCGATCCCATGGTCCTGCTCACCCGCGCGGCTTCGGCGGCCGAGCATACCGCGCCCCTCAGCCCGGCCTGCCAGGCCATGCGCGCCAGGCGATCCGCTTCGGCGCCTGCGTCCTCTACCCGGCGCCCGAAGAGCGCCTCCAGCGCGGCCTCGTCCAGGGACGTGAGGACCGTCACGCCCAGCAGGGTCAGCGACTCGGGCGCCGCGCTCGCGGCGGCCCTCAGCATGTCCAGTCCCCCCAGCGCGTGAACGGTAAGGAACCTCACGCCCAGTGCCCCGGCCCGGACCGTCGCGCCGGCCACCGTGTTCGGGATGTCGTGGAGCTTGATATCCAGGAAGATGTCCTTGCCCAGGTCGCGCAGGGACTGCACCACGGCAGGCCCCGCTGCCGTGTAGAGCTCGAGCCCCACCTTGTAGAAGGTGCACTGCGCACCGATGCGGTCGACGAGTTCGAGGGCGCTCTTTGCGCGGGGTGTGTCGAGTGCGACGATCACGCGATCGTTCATCGGGCCACCGCCGCCAACTCGCGGGCGATCCTCGCAGCGCAGCGAGGGTCGGCGAAGGACCCCGTGCCGACCTGCACCAAAGCCGCTCCGGCACGGAGGTAGGCAGCGGCATCGCCCGCCGTGAGGATCCCCCCCACGCCGATCACCGGCACCTCCACCGCGGACGCCACCGCGCGTACGGCCGCCAATCCGACGGGCAGCAGCGCCGGACCGCTGGTCCCCCCGGTCACCGCACCGAGCCGGGGACTCCCGTTCGCGTCTTCCAGCAACCCGGGCACGGTGTTGATCGCGGTGATGCCGTCGGCGCCGCTCTCGACCGCCAGGGCGGCGGTGTCCGCGATATCGGGGTCGTTCGGCGCCAGCTTGACCAGCAGCGGACGTGACGTCAGAGCGCGAACCCGCTCCACCACCTCTCGCAGCGTCTCGGGATCGAAGCAGAAGGGCTTCCCGCCAAGGTGGGAATCGTTCGGGCAGGAGAGGTTCAATTCGTAGCCCGCAAACCCGTTCTCCGGCTCCAGTCCGGACACCACGGCGGCGTACTCCGCGGACGTGGCCCCCGCGACCGAAACGAAGACGGGCAGGTCGCCCAGGTTGCGCCGCATCCAGGGCAGCTTCCGTGCGCGCACGTCCTTCAGCCCCGGATTCGCGAGGCCGACCGAGTTGAGCATCCCGCCGGGGTACTCGGCTACCCGCGGGGCCGGGTTCCCCCACCGGGGCTCCAGGGTCACCGACTTGGTGACGAGCCCTCCGACTTCGGCAGGGGACATCACATCCACGACCGGCTCCCCGAACCCGCAGGTCCCGGCGGCCATGAGCACCGGACTGGAGAAACGGACCCCGAAGACCTCGGTCACCATCAGCCACCCCGCTCCTTCATCGCTCTCTGTGCCTCCCGATCCATCGTCTTGCGCTTCAATTCCTCCCTGCGGTCCCTGTGTTTCCGGCCGCGGCACAGTCCAAGCGTGACCTTGGCGCGGCCCTTCCGAAAATACAGGTCCAGGGGCACGAGGGTGAGGCCCTTTTCTTCCGCGCGAGCCGTGATACGGCGGATCTGGTCCTTGTGGAGGAGGAGCTTGCGGGGCCGGGTCTCGTCGTGGTTCCACCGGTTCGCGGCTTCGTAGTGGGCGATGTGGAGGTTGTGGAGCCACATCTCCCCCGACTCGGCGCGAGCGTGGGCATCCCCGAATGCCACCTTCCCGGCGCGGATGGACTTGACCTCGGTCCCCCTGAGGACGAGCCCCGTCTCCCAGCTGTCCAGAACCTCGTAGTTGTGGCGGGCCTTCTTGTTGCGGGCGACGACCTGCCGCGAGCCGCCGGGCGGTGGCGCGGACAAGGATCAGGGCTGCAACGCCATGGAGGCTTCCCGCGCGTGCCAGTCGGCGAGGAAGCTCGCGACGCCTCGATCGGTGAGCGGATGCCGCATGGCCTTCTTGAGCACCGTGTAGGGGCAGGTGGCGATGTCAGCCCCGGCCAGCGCCGATTCGATGATATGCCGAGGATGCCGGATCGAGGCCGCGAGGATGCCGGTCTCGATGTCGGGATTCTGCTCGAAAATGGATGAGATCTCCCGTATCAACTCCATGCCGTCATAGGACATATCGTCCACCCGTCCGACAAACGGCGAGACCACGAATGCACCGGCCAGAGCGGCCATTAACGCCTGGTTCGCGTTGAAGATCAGGGTGACGTTGGTGCGGATTCCCATGGTCCGAAGTCGCGAGACGGCTTCCAGCCCGGCCGGTGTGCTCGGGACCTTGATGATCACGTTGGAGTGCCACGCCGAGTACTCGATTCCCTCGGCGACCATCCCGTCCGCGTCTTCCGAGACCGTCTCGGCGCTGATCGGGCCGTCCACCAGGCCGGCGATTGTGCGGATGGTGTCCTCGAAGTCGGCTCCCACCTCCTGCGCCATCAGGCTGGGGTTGGTGGTCACGCCGCTCAGGATTCCCCAGCGGGCCACCTCTCGGATCTCTTCCAGATTCGCCGTGTCCAGATAGATCTTCACCGCTGCACTTCTCCTCGTATGAAAGGGTGCGTGTTCAGGAGCCGGCTTCGCCCGGCTCAGGGTCCTCCGCGCTCGAGAGCTGGCGTCTCGACTCCTCGCGAGCCGCGTCGATCCCGGCACGATACACCGCTTTCGACCGCTCCAGCTTCTCCTCCAGTTCGGCGCGCGCGTCCGCCGCGATCTGCCGCCCCTGCTCCACGACACCCTTGGCCGGACCCATCCGCGAGCCGAGATCGTCCCTCCACTCCCGCACCCGCCCCTCCGTAAGGTCCTTCAGCTTCCTGCCCTGTTCCCGGAGCCGCTTCTGGGTGTCCGCACCGGTTTCGGGAGCCAAAAGAAGCGCGATCCCGGCTCCGACGAGAGCTCCCAGCAGGAAGGCGCCGATCTCGCGCCGACCGTCCTGCTCAATGATGACGGTGTGTTGATCGTCTCCCGTGCCCATCGTCGTCTCCCTGTTGGATGTTCGGGGTGGCGCGACAAAGCTAAACACGCCGCATCACACACGCCAACGAGGGTCGGGCGGGGGGATCTCGGGCGGGTCGTAACCGCTCCTCCCCATGAGTCCGCAGGTCAGCGCTTTCCCGAGCTCGACCCCGGGCTGGTTCAGGGGATCGACGTGGTAGAGCGCCCCGGCGTAGACCACCGCGATCTGAAACAGCATGAACAGTGCTCCGAGCGAGCGCGCATCCACCCGGTCGACCATGATCGTCATGTTCATGCGTCCCTCCCGCCTCAGCGCCTCGGCCGTGGCACGCCGTTCGCGGTCGAGGAGCTCGAAGAGCGTGTGGCCGCCCAGGTAGCCCAGGGGGGCCTTGTCGGCGAGAAGCGAAGGGATCGTCACCTCCGCCCCGGGCGCGTCGCGCCCCAGAAAGACGACCACCTTGTCGCGCGGGCCCTCCATCAGCAGCTGAAGGATGGAGTGCTGGTCCGACGCGCCAAAGGACGGAAGCGGGGTGGGGCCGGCTTCCACGCGGCGCCAGTCCCGATCCAGCGCCTTGCCCAGGGACTCGGCCCAGAGCTGCTGCACCCAGTACGCGAAACCCCGCAGGCGGTCGGCGTACGGCATGAAGACCTGTACGGGGGCACCCGATTCGGTGTCGGCGGCGTGAAGCAGCGTCGCCATCAGCCCCGCCGGGTTCTCGAGGAGTTCAGGGGCCCGGCAGCGGTCCGTCATTTCGGCGGCCCCGCCCAGCAGGGCTTCGATGTCCACACCCGTCACCGCGGCGGGGAACAGCCCGGCGGGAGACAGCACCGAAAACCGTCCCCCCACCGACTCGGGCAGGGGGAGGGATGGCAGGTCGTACTCGTCGGCAAGCTCCCTGAGGGTCCCCCGTCCCGGCGAGGTCGTCACCAACAGGTGCCCCCTGACCTTGTCGGCCCCCAGGGCGGCCTCCAACGCTCCCCAGACCACGAGAAACTGCGCCATGGTCTCGGTCGTGGTACCCGACTTGCTCACGACGTTGAAGAGCGTGCGCGCGAGATTCACCCGGGCAAGAAGGGCCGACACCGTGTCGGGGTCGGGGTTGTCGAGGATGTGCAGGCGGGGAAAGTGATCGCGGCCTTCGTCGTCCAGCTCGTTCCAGCCGGGTGCCAGGAGCGCGTCCCTCAGGGCGGCGGTACCGAGGGCCGAGCCCCCGATGCCAATCACGACCACCGTCTCGAACCACTGCCCGAAGGTGTCGGCCGCCTCCCGCGCGGCGGCGGCCAGCGCCCGGTCGCCGGGCAGGTTGAAGAACCCCATTTCACCGGTGGCCCTCCTCGCCTCGACGTCCGTGAAGGCGGCCCGAAAACGCTCGGCGAGGTCTCCCCGGAGACGGTCCGGATCGACGCCCTGCGCCTGGTGAGCGCCCGCCCCTTCCCGGACCCCCGGCCGCCCCAGTACGCCGGCGACCATGTTCCCGAAGTCGATCGCGGGGGTACGTGCATCAGCACTCATGCAGGGTCTCGCCCCAACTCCACGACAAGCCCGTCGTACGCCGGCTCGATCCCCGGCGGAAGGGAGGCGGCCAGTTCCCTGTGCCCGACAAAGTGGGTCAGGTGCGTCAGGAAGGTGCGCCCGGCTCCGATGCCCCGGGCGGCCTCGACGGCCTCTTCCACGTTGAAGTGGGTCGGATGGGACCGGCCCCACCAGAGCGCGTTGAGGACGAGCACATCGACACCGGCGAGGATGCCTCGTGCCGCCCGCGGGAGGCGCTTGGCGTCGGTCACGTACCCGAGGGGGCCGGCGCGGAAGCCGAAGGCGTCGACGGTTCCGTGGGGAACCCGGAACGGGGTCACTTCGGCACCGAGCACCTCAATCGTGGTCTCCTCAGTGTAGCTCCGCAGCTCCAGCAGGGGCTTGGAGGACCCACGCGGCACCCTGATCCGATCATCGAAGATGTAGGGAAAGCGTGTGGTCAACTCCGCCTTAAGCTCTCTGGGAAGGTAGGCGGGGAGGGATCCGCGGCCACGGGTCGTGAAGATCCGGACATCGTCGATGCCGTGAACGTGATCCGCGTGCAGATGGGTGTACCAGACGGCGTCCACCTGGTCGATGCGCGAGGCCAGGAGTTGAAGCCTGAGTTCGGGAGGCGTGTCGATGAGGAGGTTGCCGCCGTCCAGGCTGAGCAGCGCTCCGTGGCGAGTGCGCCTGTCGCGGGGGTCGCCGGACGTGCAGTTGGCACATGAACAACCAATCACCGGGACGCCGAAGGACGTACCCGTGCCGAGGAATGTCAGACGCAATGTGTTCCGGCTCCCGGCCCCTTGAGACGATTCCCGCGGGTATCCGGACCTTCGACGGCGGCGGACGTCCCCACGGGGCTACAGCTGCTCCACTCTCATGGTATTGGTGGAGCCCGCGCTGTGGAACGGCAATCCCGACGTCACGATCACCGGGTCACCGGTCTTGCCCATCCCTGAGCCGAGGACCACCCGCTTTCCGAAGTCTGTCAGGTTCTGATAGGTGATTTCCCCGTGTTCGGCGAGGACCGGGTGAACACCCCATACTCCGCACAGCTGCCGGTGGACCTTGGGTTCGGTGCAGACGGAGAAGATGGGGGTCTCGGGACGGTACGACGCGACCAGACGCGCCGAAAAACCGCTGCGGGTGATCACGATTATCGCCGGGGCCTTGAGGTCACGGGCCGAGCGCACCGACGAAGCCGCGACCGCATGTTCCCGGGGAGACGCGCCGCGACGCTGCACGGGTCCCATCTGCGCCAGGTAGTGCGGCCCCTTGTCGAGCACTCCGCTCTCTTCGATCTCGGCTGCGATCCGGACCATGACCTCCACCGTGCGCACCGGGTACTTCCCGACCGCGGTCTCGCCCGAGAGCATCACCGCGTCGGTGCCGTCGAGGATCGCGTTCGCCACATCCGATGTCTCGGCGCGGGTGGGCCCGGGGTACATGGTCATGGATTCCAGCATCTGCGTGGCGGTGATCACCGGGCAGCCGTACCCGTTCGCCGCCTGGATGATGCGCTTCTGGGCCAGGGGCACGGACGCGAAGGGGAGTTCGACCCCCAGGTCGCCCCGCGCCACCATCACAGCGTCGCTGAAGGCGATGATCCCGTCGAGTTCGTCCAGGGCCTGCGCCTTCTCGATCTTGCTCACGAGCCATGCGCGACCCTTGATCCGGTCCTTCAGCCCCAGGACATCGTTGACGTTGCGGACGAAGGAGAGGCCGATGTACTCCACGTCCATCTCCAGCGCGAAGTCCAGGTCGCGGCTGTCCTTCTCGGTGACCGCGGGTGTTTTCACGCTGACGCCGGGAAGGTTCATTCCCTTGCGGGACCGGAGGATCCCGCCCCTGAGCACACGGAACACCGCACGCGTGCCGTCGGTACCGGTGCACTGCAACTCGAGCTGGCCGTCGTCGAGGAGGAGCTGGGTACCACGCTCGACCTCTTCCGCCAGTCGTTTGTATGAGCTGGGAAGCTCGTCGGCGGTGTGCTCACCCTCCGGGGCAATGGTGACCACTGCACCGTCGTGCAGCTGCACCGGCTCGTCGAGGTGGCCGATCCTGAGCTTCGGGCCCTGCAGATCGGCCAGGATGGCCACTGGACGGCCCACCTTCCTCGACGCTTCGCGTACCAGTCGCACCCCGCGCCGGTGGTGCTCGTGGCTCCCGTGGGACAGGTTGATCCGTGCGATGTCCATGCCCGCGCGCACCAGTGCAGTCACGGTTTCGGGGGTCGAACTTGCCGGCCCCATCGTCGCGACAACCTTGGTTCTCAGCATGCGTTCTTCGCTCTTTCCTTTCCAAAGGCCGTCGGGCCGCACCACGGATACCCCCTATCAAGCTACGTTAGCTTGGTACTCCCGACCGAACTTCGCCAACTCCCCGCCCTCATGCGTAACAGAATCGAAACAGCTTGATGCCCGCCGCGACCGACGGACAGACTTCCGCAGGGACCGGATCGATCACCTATGTGGAGACCGCCGACGGTGCAAGGCGCGTCGAGCGGGCGGCGGAGAGGGCGAGGACGCTCGCCGTGGACTGCGAGGCGGCCGGCTACCACAGATACTCGGACAGGCTCTGCCTCGTCCAACTTTCGACGCCGTCCGAGACCTTCGTCCTCGACCCCCTCGCCATGGACCTCACCCCCCACCTCAAGCCCTTCCTGGAAGATCCGGGGCGGCGGGTGCTGATACACGGGGCCGCGTACGATCTACGGCTCCTCCGCCGCGACCTGAACATCGGCGTGGCCCGGTTGGGGGACACCCAGGTGGCCGCCAGCTTTCTCGGTGAACCCGCGGTCGGCTTGCAGGCGCTCCTCGAAAAGCACTTCGGAATACGGGTCTCGAAGAAGTTCCAGAAGGCCGACTGGGCACGGCGGCCCCTTTCACGCGAGATGATCGACTACGCCGCCGGCGACACCCGTCACCTTCACCGCCTCGCCGCGCTGCTCGAAGACCGACTGGCCGCGCGAGGCCGCCTCGACTGGGCAAGAGAGGAGTACAGCTGGCTTGTGGATGCAGCGACGGACCCCGATGAACCGGAGTTTCCGCCCGATCCGGTCGCCCGCGTCAAGGCGGCCCGGAAGCTCGACCCCCGGGACGTGACCGCGCTCCGGGAGGCCATCGAGTGGAGAGACGGGATCGCGCGTTCGCTCGACCGTGCGCCATTCCGGGTGGCTTCCGACGCCGCGCTGCTCGGAGCCGTGATGGCGCGGCCGGCTTCGGTGGTACAGCTCGCCCGGGTGCGGGAGTTCCCGCCGCGGCTTGCCAGCAGCCGAGGGCAGTCACTGCTCGCGGCGCTCAGACGGGTGGACGGGCTCGCCCCCCGTGAGCTGACACCGTACCCCGTGGGGCAGAATCGGAGAGCGCGGCCCACCCCCGAGGCCGAAGCCTCCTTCGAACGTTTGAAGACGGCGCGCAACCGGGCGGCGCAGAGGCTGGGGCTGGATCGAGGCCGGGTCATGGCGAATCATGTGCTGCGCGAGGTGGTCGCCGCGCAGCCGGGAAGCCTGGCTGACCTGAAGGGTCTGCGCGACGTGCGCCGGTGGCAGGCGGACGTGCTGGGCCGGGATCTGCTGAAGGTGCTGGGCTAGCGCGTGGTGTAACCCCTCGTCAGCACCGAGAGCGGCGCCGCGCCCAGCTGGTCACGGGCCGCTACCCTTCCCCTGCCTCCAACTCCAGCTTGTGCTCGATGCAGTAGCGGGCGTGCGGGAGCGCGTCCAGACGCTCGAAAGTGATGGCCCTTCCCGTCGCGTGACAGCGGCCGAAGTTGTCCGGATCGCGGTAGAGCCGCCGCAGCGCCTCCTGCAGCCGGTAGAGGTACCGCCCTTCCTTCGTTGCGAAGAGCGCGGCCTTCTCCCGCTCCATCGCCTCGGTCCCCTGGTCCGCCATGTGGTCCGTATAGGCGGCAAGGTCCGAATCTCCCGCCGCCCGGTCTCCCTGGGTGGAGCGGTTGAACATGCCCAGGGCACGAAGCGCCCTGCTCCGCTCCTGCAAGAGGCGCTCCTCCAGGTGGGCCAACTGCTCTTTCGAGAGCATGGAGCCCTCTCCGTTCGCGTCGTTCTCCATCCCGGGTGTCCTCGGTGACGACATGTTTGCCTCCATCTCCGGCCATCGGACCTTACGAAGCTAATCTAAACGGTCGCCCGCCATCGTCCAATTCCGGCGCCATGTTATCTTCCCGTGAATTCACGTTATCTTCCCGTGAACTCACGCTGGATGGCGACTCCCCATCGCTGCCGGCTCCCTTCGATTCGCGAGGATTCCCGTGGAACAGATCGACTGCCGCAGGCACCCTGGAGAGCCCGGGCCCGCACTGCCGCGCACCCCCTTCCGGTCGGAGCTGGGCGAACGGATCCAACGGGAAATCTGCGCGCCTTGCTGGCGGGACTGGCTCCAGCACCAGACGCTCCTGATCAACCACTTCGGACTGGACCCCCGGAAAGCGGCTTCCCGGGAATTCCTCTACGCGCAGGTCAGGGCGGTGCTCTTCGGCGAAGGCGACGTGGCGGACATCGATACGTCGAAACAGGGCACGATCGCGCCGCCCTCCTAACCGCCGCGGGCTGCCGGCAGTCCGTGTTGGAGCCCCACGTCGGCGCGGAGACCGGCCAAGCGCCCGGCTGCCCGCTCGGCCGGCCCCCCCTCAACTCAGCACGGCCGCGATCTCCATGAGTGCGTCTTCCAGATCCGCGCGGGCCACGTTCAGTGGCGGCGCGAACCGCACGACCTGGTGGTGCGTCTCCTTGGCGAGGATGCCACGCTGCTGCAGCGCTTCGCAGAACGGCCGCGCGGTCCCCGAGGACTCCTTGATCACCACGCCGATCATGAGCCCCTTGCCCCGCACCTCCTCCACGTGCGGCGAGTTGATCGCGCGGAGCTGCTCCATGAACCAGGTGCCGAGCTCGTCGGACCGGCGCGAGAGGTCTTCTTCCAGGATCACACGCAGCGATGCTCTGCCGACGGCCGCGCCCAGGGGATTGCCTCCAAAGGTCGAGCCGTGGTCGCCGGGCCGGAACACGTCCATGAACTCGGCGTCCGCGATCGCGGCTGACACGGGGTACAGGCCGCCGCCGAGCGCCTTGCCGACGATGAGCACATCGGGGCGGACGCCCTCCCAGTCGCAGCAGAAGAGCCGGCCCGTGCGCCCAAGCCCGGTCTGGATCTCGTCGGCGACGAAGGCGACGCCGTTCTCGCGGCAGATCTGCGCCGCCTCGCGCAGGAAGCCGTCCGGGGGCACGATCACGCCCGCTTCGCCCTGGATGGGCTCCACCAGGAAGCCCGCCGTGTTGGGCCCGATCGCGGCCCGGAGCGCGTCCACGTCACCGTACGGGATGAGCGTGAAACCGGGGGTGAAGGGGCCGAAGCCCTCCTTGTACTGCTCCTCGGACGAGAAGCCCACGATCGTCGTGGTGCGACCGTGGAAGTTGTCCTCGCAGACGATGATCTCGGCCTGGCCCTCCGGGATTCCACGGACCTGGTAGCCCCACTTCCGCACCATCTTGATCGCGGTCTCGACGGCTTCGGCGCCCGTGTTCATCGGCAACGCCGCGTCAAAGCCCGACGCTTCGCACAGTTCGCGCAGGAAGGGCCCCATCTGGTCGTTGTGGAACGCGCGCGAGGTCAGCGTCAACCGCTCCATCTGCTCGCGTGCGGCGGCGATGATCTCGGGGTGAAGGTGCCCCTGGTTCAGCGCCGAATACGAGCTCAGCATGTCCAGGTAGCGGTTCCCGTCGACGTCCCACACCCACGAGCCTTCACCGCGGTCCAGTACCACGGGCAGCGGATGGTAGTTGTGTGCGGAGTAGCGCTCGGCCTCGTCGAGGTAGCGAGTCGTCCGTGAGGGGGCCGGAGATTTCGTCATGGTGGTCATTCTGGTGATTCCTTGGTCAGGGTTCCGGCGGGAGACATGTGGAGGGAATGTACCTATCCCACCGCGTTCATGGGAGCCTCGTTCACGCGGAGCTGGAAGACGTCGGGGCGCGCATAGTGGCCGATGACGTCGAAGTCGAATTTCCCGCGCGCGATGTCGCCCAGGTCGAGGTCCGCGTAGAGGACGCCCTCTTCGCCCAGCAGCGGGCCCGCCACCGTCTCGCCCAGCGGGCTGTAGATCGAGGTGCCGCCCCGGGACAGCACGTCGGGCCAGTCCGCAAACTCGCCGAGGATCTCGATGTCGGCCGGGAAGTGGTCCTTGGTGACGAACTGGTTGCAACCGATCACGAAGCAGCGGCCCTCCAGCGCGATATGGCGAAGGCTCGCCTGCCAGCGGTCACGCGAGTCGGCGGTGGGGGCCAGATAGATCTCCACCCCCTTGCCGTACATGGCCATGCGCGCCAGCGGCATGTAGTTCTCCCAGCAGATCAGGCCGCCGACCTTGCCGAACGGGGTATCGAGCACGGGTAGCGTGCTCCCGTCGCCCTCGCCCCAGATGAGCCGTTCGGCCGCGGTGGGCTTGAGCTTGCGGTGCAGCCCCGCCAGGGTCCCGTCCGGGGCGAAGTAGAGAAGGGTGCAGAAGAGTGTGCCCGGCGAGTGGGCCGCACCCTTCTCGATCACCCCGACGGCCAGGTAGACCCCCGCGTCGGCGGCCGCCGTGCCCATCCGTTCCGTTTCGGGGCCCGGCACGGAGATGGCGGCGTCGTGGTAGCGCCCGAAGGTGCGCCGGCCCGCCGGCTTGCGCCCGCCGACCGCGGTTCCGAAGCCGAGGCCCCAAGGGTAGCCGCCGACGAACGCCTCGGGGAAGATGACCAGTTCGGCGCCGTTCGCCGCCGCCTCGGCGGTCGCCGCGCAGACGTGCTCGATGGCGGCGGCCGAATCGAAGGGGTAGCCGCGCGGCTGGACGGCGGCGACGCGGACGTGGTGTCTGGGGGGCATTTGGTGGGCGACTCGCTTGTGAGTTCGTGGTGAAGGTGGCCGGCAACAATCTGTCAGGACGCCTGCCGGGGTGAAAGCCCGGACAGTATGTACATAATATTTGTACACTATGTACAAAAGATGTGTACATTTTCAGCTGTCTCCGGTGACCGCCGCGGATCGTGCGGGCTTTCCGGACTGCTTCTACATTATGTTTGGCCCTTCCTGCGGCCTTTCCCAGAGAGATTCCGTCCCTCACAGAACGCACCGAGAGACCATGACAATGCGACTTCAAGGCGCCACCGCTCCCCTCTTCCCGCTCCTCCTCCCCCTGCTCTACGTCCCGACACCCACCCCCGCCGCCGCCCAGTCCGGCCACGAGTCGGTGCTGGCCCATGTGGAAGCCAACGCGACCGGCTACGGCGCGGTCGCCCAACAGATCTGGGATCTGGCCGAGGTCGGCTACCAGGAGATGGAGAGTTCGGGCCTGCTGCAGGCGCAGCTTGAGAACGCCGGCTTCCAGGTCGAGGCCGGGGTCGCGGGGATGCCCACGGCCTTCGTCGCCAGCTGGGGTGAGGGCTCCCCGGTCGTCGGCATCCTGGCCGAGTTCGACGCGCTGCCCGGAATCACCCAGGGCAGGAGCCCGGAGCGGTTGCCGCGACCCCGGATGGGGGCAGGTCACGCCTGCGGGCATCACCTCTTCGGCACGGGCTCGGTGGGGGCCGCCCTGGCGGTGAAGGACTGGCTGGCGTCGTCCGGCACCTCCGGGACCATTCGGGTCTACGGCACGCCTGCCGAGGAAGGCGGCGCGGGCAAGGTCTACATGGTGCGGGGCGGGCTCTTCGGCGACGTGGACGCGGTCGTCCACTGGCACCCCGGCAACCGGAACTCCGCGAGCCCGTCGTCGTCGCTGGCCAACAAGTCGGCCAAGTTCCGCTTCCACGGGATCTCGGCGCACGCGGCCGGCGCGCCCGACCAGGGGCGGTCGGCGCTGGACGGGGTCGAGGCGATGAACAACATGGTCAACATGCTGCGCGAACATGTGCCCCAGGAGACGCGCATCCACTACGTGATCACCTCCGGGGGGGCCGCGCCGAACGTGGTTCCCGATTTCGCCGAGGTGTACTACTACGTCCGCAATCCGGACTCCGAGAGGGTCAGGGCGATCTTCGACCGGGTGGTGCTCGCGGCCGAGGGCGCGGCGATGGGGACGGGCACGAGCATGGAGTACGAAGTCATCCACGGCATCTACGCCATGCTGAACAACGAGGCCTTGCAGCTCCGCGCGCAGGCGAATCTGGAGCGCGTGGGCGGGGTGGTCTACGACGAGGCCGAGAGTGAATTCGCCGCGATGATCCAGGAGACGCTGATCGAGACCCCGCCGCTGGAGAGCGCCGCCGAGGTGCAGTCCTACATGCCGCGCCGGGGCGGAGGCTCGACCGATGTGGCCGACGTGAGCTGGGTGGTGCCCACGGTGGGGATCAGCGCCGCGACGTGGGTGCCGGGTACCCCCGCGCACTCATGGCAGGCCATCGCGGCGGGCGGAATGTCGATCGGGGAGAAGGGGATGGTCGTGGCCGCCAAGACGATGGCCATGACGGCCGTGGACCTGTTCACGGACGCGACTTTGCTGGAAGCCGCGAAGGCCGAGTACCGGGGGCGGGTGGGCCCCGACTTCAGCTACGTGTCGCTGGTGGGGGACCGGGATCCGCCGCTGGACTACCGGAAGCCGGCGGGGGGGTCCTGACTTCCGGCGCCCCCTACCCGCACTCCGAGAACCCGCACACGTAGCACCGCTTGCACCCCTCTTCAAAGGCGAGCTGGCCTGCCCCGCACTCGGGACACGCCCCCAGCGTGCCGGTGTTGTGGCTCGCGTGCTGGTGGCTCTGGCCCGAGGGCATGGTGCCGGGCCCGGCACCGGTCGAGACCGGCACCTCGATCGGAAGCTCCTCCTGGACCCCCTCCTTCTGGGCCAGGTAACGCTCGATCGCCTGCGCTATCGCATCGGGAGAGGACAGAACCTTCTGCGGACCGACTCCGACGGCGCGGTCGCAGGAGATGCCGCGCAGCTGGTCCCGCACCGCAGTGATGGGGATGCCCGAGCGCAGAGCCAGCGAGATGAGCCGTCCGATGGCCTCCGAGTCCGCCATGGCGGCGCCACCGGCCTTGCCCAGCGTGCAGAACATCTCGAAGGGCTTGCCGGCGTCGTCCTCGTTGATCGTGACGTAGAGGTCGCCGAGGGGCGAGTCCATCTTCATCGTCCGTCCCCTCAGGATCGACGGGCGCTGGCGCTTGTGGCGCGCCGCCGCGGCCTCCAGGTCGTGTTCCGTGAGCTTGGCTCGCAGCTCCTCCAACCGGCCTTCCAGATCGTGCTTGCCGGCCCGCGCGTCCGCCAGCTGAGCCCTGAGCTCCTCGACTTCAGCGGATGTGGCGACCGCCTCCTCTTCCTGGCCCGTCTTGCCGGTCGACAGCACCTGCATCGGGCGTGAGCCGTCGCGGTAGACGGTCACCCCCTTGCACCCGAGTTCGAAGGCCATGTTGTAGATCTTGCGCACGTCCGGGCGCGTGGCTTCGAAGGCGAAGTTGGTGGTCTTCGAGATCGCCGAATCCACATGCGCCTGGAAAGCCGCCTGCATGCGCACGTGCCATTCGGGAGAAATGTCGTGGGCAGTGCGGAAGACCTCCTGGACCTCGTGCGGGACCTCGTCGAAGTGGATGTGACCCTCTTCGGCAATCCGCTTCATGAGCGCTTCCGAGTACCACCCCTCCGCCTTGGCGCGGGCGACGAAGTCGGCGTTGACGTCGGGCATCATCACCCCCGCCTGGTTCCGCATGAAGGCCACCGCGAAGAGCGGCTCGATGCCGCCGCTGCAACCGGCGATGATCGAGATGGTGCCGGTAGGAGCGACCGTGGTGAGGTTGCAGTTCCGCAGCCTCCGGTGCGAGCGCGCGCGCTCCCCCGACGCATCCCTGGCGCAGCTGTCGTCGGGACCCCAGATCGACTCTTCCCACGCCGGGAAGACGCCCCGCGCCTCCGCCAGCCGCTCCGAGGCGACCCTGGTCTCCTCCTCGATGAAGGCCATCACGGTGCGGCCGAAGGCCACGCCTTCGTCGGAGTCGTAGCGCACGCCCAGCCGTACCAGCATATCGGCCCAGCCCATCAGGCCGAGCCCTACGCGGCGGATGTTCCCAGCCAGATCGTCGATCTCGCCGAGCGGGTACCGGTTGGCGTCGATCACGTTGTCCAGGAAATGGGTGGACAGGTGCACCACACTGCGGAATGCGTCCCAGTCGATGCCGTCCTCGGGACGGTCGAAGTGCCCTTCCCGGACGAAGCACCCGACGTTGATGCTGCCCAGGTTGCAGACGTCGTACGCCAGCAGGGGCTGCTCGCCGCAGGGGTTGGTGGCCTCGTAGGCGCCCAGTGCCGGAACCGGGTTGTGTTCGTTGGCACGGTCGATGAAGAAGACGCCCGGCTCTCCGGTCTTCCACGCCCCCTCGACGATCATGTCGAAGATTTCGCCAGCCTTCTCCCGGCCGGTGACCTGGCCGGTCCGCGGGCTGATCAGATCGTACTCGTCACCGTTCTTGACGGCGCGCATGAAGTCGTCCGTGATCGCCACCGAGATGTTGAAGTTCGTAATCTGGGACGTGTCGTTCTTGCAGTGGATGAATTCACGGATGTCGGGGTGGTCGACCCGGAGAATCCCCATGTTGGCCCCCCGGCGGGTGCCGCCCTGCTTTACCACCTCCGTGGAGGCATCGTAGAGGCGCATGAAGGAGACCGGGCCCGACGCCACCCCCATCGTGGATCGCACGTTGTCGCCCTCCGGCCGCAGCCGGGAGAACGAAAAGCCGGTGCCCCCGCCTGACTGATGTACGAGCGCCATCGCGCGCAGCGTGTCGTAGATGCCGCTGCCGCCGTTGGAGAGCGCGTCTTCCACGGGGAGCACGAAGCACGCGGAGAGCTGCCCCAGGGGCCGGCCCGCGTTCATCAGCGTGGGGGAGTTGGGCTCGAACCGGCCGGTCGTCATCAGTTCGTAGAAGCTCCGCGCGACCTCTTCGACGGCCGCCTCCGACACGCCGAACTTCCGGTCCTCCTCGGCGATGACCCTGGCGATCCGCCAGAACATCGTCTCCGCCTCCTCCGTCGGCTCGCCGGACTCGTCCTTCTTCAGGTAGCGCCTTGCAAGGACGATGCGAGCGTTCTCCGAGAGCCGGGCCTGCGGGAGGTCGTGGGGAACGTGATCGTCAAAGGTGCTGGCGTCCTGATTCGGCGGAGTCATTCGGGTGCGCGTCCTGTGTTTCTGTGGGGCTACCAGATGTAGTGGGGTAACCAACTTAATACCCCTAGAAGTTGTGGTCAAGGAAATCGTCGGTTTTGTATACGATACTGTCGCCGGACGTCTTCGTGACCCCGGCTGGCTAGAAGGGATTGGCAAACCGGATGTAGAATACGGGATCGGTCGCCTCCCGCAACGGGAAGCCGCCCCCGAAGCGCACGGACGCGCCCCCACGGTACAGGGCGGCCAGGATCACGGTGAGCTCGGCCCCGACGCTCGCCAGCGCCAGCTGCCGCGGATTGTCGTAGAAGCGCTGTCCGAGGGTGGGGCCCCAGGCGTTCCCCGCGTCGAAGAACACCGAGCCGTGGACCCGGTCGAAGAAGAGGGGGAGCAGCCCCGGGCCGCGATTGATGAGCAGGAGCGGGAAGCGGTACTCGGCGCTGGCGGACCAGGCGCTTCGGCCCGAACGGTAGTTCGCAGGGTAGCCCCGAACCGGGAAGAGGAGCGACGAACCCCCGAAGAGCCCCAGCCCCGTGACCGTCTCCCGGGTGCCTTCCGCTCCCCCGACATCGAAGTGGAACTGGTTGGCACCGGCCCCGAAGCCGGCCCCGGCCGAGAAGCGAGCCGCGAGGACATGGTTGGCGAAGCCGAGGCGGCCAAGAGACTTGTAGGCCGAAACCTCGCCGGTGAGCTCCATGAACCCCCGGTCCTCGCCGATGACGCCGCTGAGGGCGGGATCCAGACCATTTACCCGCCTCGTGCGGCCGGTCACGTTTGCGCGCACACCGTCCTCGCGCGAGAACGACAAGGCCCGGCGCTGCGTGTTCGACACCGACAGGGTTGCGCGCATCTCGGTGAAGGTGGTCTGCGGAGACGGATTGCTGAGTGTCGGGCCCTCTTCCCCCGCCGGATCCTGAAGGGTCAGATCCTCACGCACGAGGCCGCCGCTCAGGTACAGCGCGGTCGCAGTGCGGTAGCGGCGCCTCAGGAACGAGGCCGAAAGCATCGCCGCGCGCTCCCGTTCGACCAGGAAGTACTCGCGTACCGAATCATCAGGGAACGTGACACGCAGGGTACGGGAGGAGGCGTCGTAACTCTGCGCCAGGGACATCCCCAGGATCGGGTTGCCGAGGCCGCGATAGCTGTACCCGAAGCGACCCGTGAAGCGTTGCGCATCGAGGGATACGCGGGCGGACAGGGAGAAGGAGTGCCGCCCGACGAGGTCCGAGCCCGCAGTTCCCAGCCCGATGAACGGCTTGAAGACATCGTACCGCGCCCCCGCCTGGTCATTCCCTCTCTCCGCGGGCTCGTACAGGGGGCTCCAGTAGTAGGGACGAAGGGTGGGCAGGGCACGGTACTTCCCGGCGGGGGACGCATCCGCCGCCTGGGCGACCGTGGCCGCGGGCGCAAGGGTGAAGCGGTCGCTGACCGGCTGGGGGGTGAACCACTCGGCCGGCGAGAACGGGATCCGCTCGATGTGCCACCCGTCCGCGTGGTAGGACGCGAAGTGGATCCACCTGCCGAGGGGGTCCACCGAAGGGTGGGACGCGCCGCCGAGAACGTTCGTGACCTGGCGGACCCGGGGCTCGCCCTCTTCCGGTACGGTGGCGGCGAAGAGGTTCGGAATGCCGGTTCGGTCCGACGACCAGATCACGGCGCTTCCATCCGGGGTCCAGAAGGGCGTGATGTCTACGGCCTTGTCGCGCGTGATCTCCGCGGTCACCGCGCCCTCATCGTCGAGGATCACGATGTCCATGAGACCCGGTGTGACCCAACGGACCGCTGCGATGCGCCGCCCGTCGGGGGACCAGCGCGGGTAGGCCCAGTGGACGCCACCATCCTCGCCCGTGACAGGAGCCACGTCGCCGGTCGCCAGATCGACCAGCACCAGGCGGTTGGTGCCGCCGCCTTCCTGCACGGCGACGGCGCGGGTGCCGTCGGGCGCGGCATCGGCATAGGTGAGCCGCAGACCCCGGGTCACGCGCTCCACGGTCCCGTCGGGCGTGGCCCGGTAGAGGTCGCCGGTCAACCGGTAGCGATCGGTGAACTCGAGCTGGGAGAACAGGAGCGAGCCGCCGGGCGTCCAGGACAGGGTGCCGTCGACCCCGTTGATGCGGGTGAGGCGGCGTGCGTTCCCGCCGCCGGGGCCCGAAACGCGGATCTGGGCCGCATCCACGCCATCGGACCGGATGAACGCGAGCGTCTCTCCGTCGGGAGAGACCATCGCCTGGCTGGCCTCGCGCCCCGCCCCTTCCACGGTCTCACCCATCGTGACGGGTGCCGATTCGGCGAGTGCTTCGGCCAGGGAGTGGTACCCGGCGACCGTCTGCGTCCTCCACGCGTCCCAGCTGTCGGACACGGAGGTGCCAAACGCGTCGCGCGCCGCGGAGTTGGTGCGGTATGGGATCCATTGACCCGCCACGGAGCGGGCGAAGTCCCCCATGGACTGCTCTCCGTTCACCTCGGCCAGGTGTTCGAGGTAACGGGCGCCGTAGACGTATGGACGGTGCCCCCCCGGCCACACCGGCGAGCCCCCCTCCATCTGGTCCAGTGTGCTGAAGGACTCGTCCAGAGCCGCGGCGCGCATCACCATCTCCTGCCACGTCCCCTTGACCCGTCCGGCGTCGGTCAGCTCGGATTCGAAGTAGGTCGCCATCCCTTCGAGCATCCATCTCGGTGTCGCGCTCGACGGGAAGACGGGCCACCCCCCCGGCACGCGCCCGAACACCTTGCGGATGATCTTGCCGAGGGTTCCGGTCAGCTCGAGGTGGAAGCTGTGGACGAGCTCGTGGGTGATCACCAGGCCGAGCCAGTCGTCGAAGTACGAGATGGTGCCGCCGTCCATCGGCGGCCGGACGAAGATCGTGACGGTGTTGTACGGGACCGGCGTGGCGTAGCCGTTGCTGATGTCGGCGTGATCGGTGAGCAGGAGCTGGATGGGGCCGTCGGGGGTGGCGGCGAATCGCTCCGCCAGGAGTACATGGGCCCGCTCGGCGATGGGAGACGCGTGGCGCGCGAGGTCTTCCATCCCTGCCGGGTAGGTGATCACAAAGTGCTCGGTGGAGATCTGGCGCCAGTCCTCGTCCGGCGGGGGGCTCTGCGCGGACACCGGGCCGGAGGCTCCGAGGACGAGCGCGGCAAGCAGTCCGTGGACAAACCGCCGTGAGCACCGAGAGCGGCGAGGGTTCTGTCCGCGGGCTGCCGGGGCCGCCGCGGCCAGGAAACGTGATGTCCTGTTCATGTTCGGAAGCAGTCCGATGTCATCGGTCGAGGATGGGGACCGTTGGAGAGCCAAGGGCCGCCAGGGTCGGCACCGTGCCGCCACCCGGCAAGGGACACGATCGCACGCTCTCCGGGGTTGTGGCAGGGTCCAACGAATCATCGGCCCCGGGATCGAGGATCGCCAGTAGAGAGGTCGGTGGCCCCGATCCGAGCTGAAGCTGCGAGACTACGCAGAAGCGGTCGAGGTTGGCGACGATTACGGGGTCCACGTACCCTGGACCCGAATTGTCCCAGTTGCTACGCACGATATGCCTGATCCCCAGCGAGTCCGCCTGCGCAAGAAGGCTCCGGTCGTCGAAGGTGAAGGGATAGGTGACCGAGGGGTGCCCGCTGAAGGCGTAGAAGAGGCGGGGCTTGCGGCTGAAGACGACCGTCCCTGCGGGGAGGTTTTCGCCCGCCCAAAGAGCCATGGCGTGGAACTCGATCACGCCCGTCGTGCTGCACGCCAGGGGACCCGCACCGGCCACGAGTTCCGCGCAGCGCACCGCCCGGTCGCTGCGTTTGAGCCAGGAAAGGGAGGCGGGGACCAATGTCGCCCCGGCCACCGCCAGGACCAGGGCGCGCGCCGGAAGCCGGGCCAGCCACTCGGGCCGCTCGCTGGCCGCGGCGGACAGCTTGCCGGCCACGCCCACCAGCGTCTCCCCGGCGTAGAGCAGGAGAAGGGGGAAGAGCGGGAGGGCGAATCTGTCACCCGACCAGACCCCGGGCCACGCGAGCATGAGGCCGGCGTACAGGACGAAGAAGAACTCCGCGACCCCGGCCCCACCTCGCATTCGCCTGACCCAGCCGGCGAGAGCCAACCCCGCCAGCACAACGCCGAAGGCCACGGCCCACGCACCGTCGAGGCCGGTCAGACCCGCCGGAACGTAGTCGCTCATGTACGTCCAGAGGTTGTCTGCCACCCGCGCGATCAGGTCCCCGGGGCCTGCGCGTCCGAGATCCGGGGCGTAGGGGTTGATCAGCCAGAACTCGGAGATGTAGTCCGCCTGCGAACGCGACTGCCAGAGCATGCCGGGAACCAGGAACACCCCCGCCAACAACCCAAGGGGGCGCCATCGCCGCCGCATCGCCAGCCAGAGCCCTGCGGCCACCAGCAGAGGGAGTCCCGCCGAGCGGGTGAAATAGGCGGCGATCACCAGCGCGAGCCCCGCGACGGTGCTCATTCGATCGTGTGCCGGGTCGCGGGCCGGCGTCAGCAGCCAAAGACACCCGAGCGTCAGTGCAAGGAAAAGCGGATCCGCGAGCACCCACTGGGCGTGGCCGAGGACCGCGGGGGCAATCCCGAAGAGAAGCGCGACCGCCGTAGCGGCGCGCGCGCCGTGGAGCCTTCGCACCCACAGGAAGCAGAAGGCGGTCGCGAGGGTGGTGAAGAGAAGCGAGGTCGCTTTGAAGGCGCCCCACGTCTTCGCGCCCGCGAGGATCATGAGCGCCAGGAAAGCCGGGTAGAGGGGCGGGTACTTGGCATGAGGAGGCGCGCCGGGGTGCCAGACCTCCGCGTAGGCGCCATCCCGCGCCAGGGAGTTCGCCAGCGAGATGTACGCCGCGTTGTCACCGCCGGTGTGGACCTCGGGCGAGGCCGACGTGAACGCAGCTACCAGGTGCGCCGCTACCACCGCCAGCAGGAAGGCGGCGGTGGGTGTGATCTTCCGCCGGGCGCCGTCAGCCAAGGTGGTCACCCGACGGAGCCACGGCCCCGATGACGCCCTGCACCCGTTCCAGAGCCTCTTTGGCCTGTCCCCGGCCGACTTCCAGCCGCTGCATGACAAGGGCGGTCTTGACATGACCCCCGGCCTGCGCCAGCAGTTCACGTGCGCCCTCCCGGCCCAGCCCCAGCGTCGCCATGAGGATCCGTTCACCCCGGTCCTGCAGCTTCCGGCACGTCACCTGCAGGTCGACCATGAGGTTCCCGTCCACCTTGCCGCATCGGATCATCGCCGCGGTGGTGATCGTGTTGAGGACCATCTTGGTGGCCGTCCCGGCCTTCATGCGGGTCGACCCCGTGACCACTTCCGGGCCCGTGAGCGGCGCGATGACCACGTCGTGCGCATCCCGCAGGGCGCTCGGCGGTGGTGTACACAACAGGAAACCGGTGCGCGCGCCCAACTCGCGCGCCCGCGCCAGGGCACCGTGCACGAACGGGGTGGTTCCCGAGGTCGCGATCCCGATCACGAAGTCGGGCGCGCCGACTCCCTTCCCGTCCATCGCGGCGGCCCCGTCCTCCGGGAGGTCCTCCGCACCCTCCCGGGAGCGGACCAGCGCGTGGAAGCCGCCGGCAATCACACCCTGCACCATGTCCGGGTCCGTACCGAAGGTGGGCGGCATCTCCGCGGCATCCAGTACACCCAGCCGCCCCGACGTTCCCGCTCCAGCGTAGATGAGACGGCCCCCACCCCGGAACGCTTCAGCCGCCAGATCGACCGCCCGGGCGATGGACTCGGCCTCCCGGCCAACGGCGTCTGCCACCGACCGGTCCTCTTCGTTGATGATCCGGACGATCTCCAACGAGGACCGGCGGTCGATGGCCTCGCTCCTCGGGTTCCGTTGCTCGGTAAGCCGGTCATCCAGCATCTTTACCGCCGCGCTTGGGTGAATCCTCCGACAACTTAACGAAAGCCGCTCCGAAGCCATGTACAGTGACTCCGTTCGCCGCCTCGCGGCCCTGGCAGTCCGCGGACTGCTCGCCCTCCCCCTTCTGGCCCTGACCGGCTGTGAGTCCTCCGCCCCACCCGCCGCGGCAAGTTCCTTCGTGGAGGCGGGCGGAGCATTCCCGGTTGACTGGCCCTTCCCCACCGACACCCCTCCCGTCACCGCGCGGGGGGGAATGGTCGCGACCACCGACGAATACGCGTCGCGGGTGGGTTTGGACATCCTCGCGGCGGGCGGCAACGCGGTCGACGCGGCGGTCGCCACCGGTCTGGCGCTCGCGGTGGTCAACCCCGAGGCGGGAAATCTGGGGGGCGGCGGGTTCATGATGGTCCGCCTCGCCGACGGCACCATCCATGCGCTCGACCACCGGGAGAAGGCACCGATGGCAGCCACGCGCGACATGTACCTGGACGATGCCGGGAACGTGACCGACCGGTCCGTGGTGGGACACCTGTCGGCGGGCGTGCCCGGATCGGTCGCCGGGCTGTGGGAGGCCCACCGGCGCTTCGGGGTGCTCGAGTGGGGGGATGTGGTGGAGCCGGCCATTCGGCTCGCGCGCGGCTTCAAGGTCACCGTACGCCTCGTCTCGACGCTGGACGCGGCCCAGGATCGCATCCGCGCCTTCCCGGCCAGCGCGCGGGTGTTCCTTCCCGGTGGCAGCGTCCCCGCGATCGGCGACACCTTCGAGCAGCCCGACCTGGCTGGGGTCCTCACGCGTCTCCGTGACGAGGGGCCCGACGACTTCTACCGGGGCGAGACCGCCCGGCTGATCGCGGCCGAGATGGAGCGCGGCGACGGGATCTTGACGATGGAGGACCTCGAGCGGTACGAGGCCGTCTGGCGTGATCCGGTCAGCTTCGACTACCGGAGCCACACGGTCCATTCGATGCCGCCCCCGTCATCGGGCGGCGTGACGATGGCCGCGATCGCCAACATGGTGGAGCGCTGGGATCTGGCCGCGCTCGGATGGAACAGCGCCGACGCCGTGCATGTGATGGCCGAGTCGTTCCGCCGCGCCTACGCCGACCGCAACGAATACCTGGCCGACCCCGATTTCGTCGACATGCCGCTCGCCGAGCTCACCTCGGACGACTATGGGGAGCGCCGCGCCGCCACCATCTCGGTGGACCGCGCCACCCCCTCCTCCGCGGTGCGGCCAGGGCTGGAGACGGTGCTGGACGAGAGCCACACCACGCATTACTCGGTGGTGGACGGGGACGGAAACGCGGTCGCGGTGACAACCAGCATCAACTCGTGGTATGGTGGGAAGGTCGTGGTCGACGGCGCGGGGTTCTTCCTCAACAACACCATGGACGACTTCGCCGCGAAGCCCGGCACGGCGAACCAGTTCGGGCTCGTACAGGGCGAACGGAACGCCGTCGCCGCGGAAAAGCGCATGCTGTCGGCGATGAGTCCCACGATCGTCGAGGACGCCGGCGGCGCCCTCTTCCTGGTGACGGGGACGCCGGGCGGCGCCACGATCATCACCACGGTCCTGCAGACGATCTTCAACGTCATCGACCACGGGATGAACGCGGTCCAGGCCGTGCACGCTCCGCGGGTTCACCATCAGCACCTGCCCGACCAGGTCTTCTTCGAGCACCGGGGGCTGGCGGAGTCGACCGTGGGGACGCTCCGGGATCGGGGCCACACGGTGCAGGAGCGCGAGCCGGGGCCGCCCGACGCCTACTTCACCGGCGGAATGTCCGGGGACGTGCAGTTGATCATGGTCATGCCGGATGGTTCCCTGGCCGGCTGGTCGGATCCGCGGCGGGGCGGTCTGGCGGTCGGCTACCGGGAGTAGGGACCAGCTCCGAGCGTATCCCTGCGCGGCACCGTGTCCACTCGCAGTACCGGGTTTCCCCCGGGGAACGAGTCCGCCCGAAACACCGAGTCCGCCAGAAGCACCGAGTCCGGCCACATGTACGCCGGCGGCACGAGCACCGGTGCCCGCAATTCGACGACGATGACCGACCCTGCCAGGATCTTGCCGGGCACCACGGTTACGGCGGCGACCCGCCCCGCGGAGGCACGGCGCATGGCCTGGGCTTCCGCGTCCAGCACCACCTCCGCTTCGACGACAGTGCCCTCCACCGGCCTCTCGTAGTCCCAGCCGGAGAGGGTTTCGAACGCAATCTCCAGAACCGGCGCCTCGCCGGGGCCCCCCGAACCGACCGCATCCACGACCCGGCCGAGCAGACTGACGCCCCGAGGAATGAGCACGGCCCCGGCAGAGTCCATCACGTGCTCGGCGACCGTGACCAGTACCGGATCGTTGGTGGCGTAGTCCGCCGTGGAGATGTCTTCCGCGCTCATCACGATCAGCCGCGTGCCGGCGGGGACTCTGGAGGCGGCAGCGGGTTCCGCGGCGATTCCTTCCGTCTCGGCGTCGCCCGTGCCTTCGTCGCCCACGCCCTCCGCTGCACCGGGCCCGCCCGGCACGCCATCGGCCCCCGGATCGTCCGCCTCCGTGCGCGGCGACTCCACCTCCGCCTCGGCGGGAACCGGCTCGCTGTCCGCAGCCCCCGGCTCCGCTCCGCTGCCGGCCGGCTCGGCGTCGCCTCCACACGCGACCGTCACGATCAGCCACGCCAACGGCACCAGGGGTCCACGCCAGCCCCTTGCCACCCCGGCGCCTCGCCGCTCCCGGTGCTCGCCCGGATCCATCCACGGGCCCCTGGATGTCATCTTCGTACTCCCTCCGGCGGTTGCCCGGCTTCCCCGTCACGCCCGATCTTCCGCCCGCCACTAATATAAGGATCGATTCCCGCAGCACCCCGACCACTCCCTACGGCGTCCGCATCCGACATGGACCAACTCAAAACCGTCCTGCCCTACTTTCGGCCCTACCGGCGGGCGATGTTCTGGGGCCTGGTCCTGGTGATACTCGCCAACGGGTTCGCCCTGGCCAACCCCTACCTGCTGAAGCTGCCGATCGACGCACTGACCGCCGACACCGGCGCGGACCCGGATGCGACGCGGCGAACGGTCCTCAACTTCGCCCTCCTCATCGTGGCGGCCGCGATCCTGGGGAACGCGGCCCGGTACGGGATGCGCGAGATCCTGAACGGCCTGAGCCGGCGGATCGAGGTCGACCTGCGCAACGACTTCCTGCGGCATCTGCTCCGCCTGGACGCGGGCTTCTACGGCGGCACCCGCACCGGCGACCTGATGAGCCTCGCCACCAACGACACGCTGGCCGTGCGCCAGGCGATCGGCCCGGCGGTCATGTACACGGCGAACACCGTCGTCAGCTTCGTGGTCGGCCTGGCGGTGATGATCTGGATCAGCCCGATGCTGACCCTCGTCGCCCTGGTGCCGATGACCATCCTGCCCCCGGTCGTGGCATGGTTCGGCAAGACCATCCACATCCGCTTCGAGCGCATCCAGGAGCAGTTCGCGGCGTTGTCGACGATGGTGCAGGAGAACCTCACCGGCGTCCGCATCGTGCGGGCGTACGGACAGGAAGCCGCCCAGGCGGGCGAGTTCGACGCCTTCAACCGGGACTATCTGAAGCGCAACATGCACCTCGCGTACGCGTCTGGAGCATTCCACCCCATCATGGGGCTGCTGACGGGTGCGGCGATGGTGGTGGTGCTCTGGTACGGGGGCGGCCAGGTGATGGCGGGGCGGATCACGACCGGTGACTTCGTGGCGTTCTCCTTCTACCTGGCGCTGCTCGCCTGGCCGATGATCGCGCTGGGCTGGGTGGTCAACCTCTTCCAGCGCGGCGCGGCCTCGATGGGGCGGATCAACCGGATCTTCGCGATCGAGCCCGCTGTCGCCGCCCCGCCCGCTCCCCGCCCGACCCCCGATGGCGCCTCGGCCATCGAGTTCCGGGACGTTTCGTTCCGGTATCCGGGCACCGAGCGGTTCGTCCTGGTAGACATTTCGTTCACGGCGGAACCCGGGCGCACGGTCGCGATCGTCGGCCCCACCGGGTCCGGCAAGAGCACCCTCGTATCGCTGATCGCACGCGTGTACGATCCCACCTCGGGTACGGTGCTCCTGGGCGGCGCGCCGCTCCCCGACTACGACCCCGCCGACATCCGTGCCCGGATCGGCTTCGCGCCGCAGGACAGCTTCCTCTTTTCGGACCGCCTCGGTCGCAACATCAGCCTCGGAATCTCCGCGTCCCTGGACGAACACACCCTCGCCCGGCGTATCCGGGACGCCGCCACCGCCGCCCACCTGCACGACACCGTCGAGGGCTTCCCGGCCGGATACCGCACGCGCCTCGGGGAGCGCGGCATCAACCTGTCAGGCGGGCAGAAGCAGCGCGCCACTCTCGCCCGGGCCCTGGCCATCGACCCCTCGGTCCTGGTCCTCGACGACGTGCTGAGCGCGGTCGACACGGCCACCGAATCGCGCATCCTGAGCGGTCTGCGCACCGAGTTGAAGGGCCGCACCGCATTCATCATCTCCCACCGGGTCACCGCCGTGAAGGACGCGGACCTGATCCTGGTCCTGGACGGCGGGCGCATTGTGGAGCGGGGACGCCACGAACAGCTGGTGGCGCTGGGAGGGACCTACGCGACGCTGCTCAGGAGGCAGCTGCTGGAGCAGGATCTGGCGGGCGCGGCCTGATGGCCGGTGGCGGAAATGCCCCAGGCGGGGACCTCACCACGCGCCGGCGCGGATGTCATCCTAAGTACTCCGGTCACCCGAACCAATCCGGATCGTTCCCGGCCTTCCACTTGATGTTGCAGCCCACGCTCGGCAGCTGCTCGGCCGGCGGCGCATCCCCGGCGAGCACGGCATCCATGGCCGCGCGAAGGTCCGCTCCCGTCACGGGGACGTCCAGCGACGGCCGGCTCCCGTCGTACTGCCCCCGGTAGACGAGCCGGTGCCCGCCATCGAACAGGAAGAAGTCCGGGGTGCACGCCGCCCGGTACGCCTTCGCCACCTCCTGTGACGCGTCGAACAGGTACGGGAACGCGTACCCGCGCCGGTCCACCTCGCCCTTCATCTTCTCGGGGCTGTCGTCCGGATGGGTGGCGACGTCGTTCGCGTTGATGCCGACGACCGCCACGCCGCGCTCCTGGTAGTCCCCAGCCACTGCGGCGAAATGATCGGCGATGTGCTTCACGAACGGGCAGTGGTTGGAGAGGAAGACGACGAGCAATGCTTGTGCATCGTGGAAGTCCCCGAGGGACACGGTGCAGCCGGTGTACGGCTCGGGGAGTGAGAAATCGGGCGCCGGGGTGCTCAGTGGGAGCATCGTCGAAGGGACCAGGGCCATCGTATCGGGTCTTCCTTGGTTGAGGAACAGTCGGCGGGCGAGTGGCCGGGATCGCTGAAGAATCTACAGCCGCTCCAGCAGGAATTCCGGCGCGAAGCGGTTGAGCCACGCGGCGAGCACGGCGAACGAACCCGTGACCAGCAGGATGCCGAGCAGCACGAGCAACGCTCCCGCGGCAATCTGGACTGCGGGCAGGAAGCGGCGGAACCTCGAGAACGCGGTCAGGAACCGCTCCAGCGCCAGGGCCGCGAGGATAAAGGGGATCGCGAGCCCCATCGAGTAGACGAAGAGGAGCGTCGTCCCCTGGCCCAGGCTTTCCTGGGACGCCGCCATGGTCAGAACGGCGCCCAGCACGGGTCCGATGCAGGGCGTCCAGCCGGCACCGAAGGCGAAGCCCACGGCCACGGTCCCGACGTACCCGGCAGGCTTGTTCCCGAGGTGGACGCGCTTCTCCCGCAACAGGGGCGTGAGCCTGAAGGCCCCCATCAGGTGGAGCCCCAGGATGATGATGATGATCCCGCCGATGCGCGCGATCCAGTCGCTGTAGTAGTTGAGGAAGCGTCCCATGAAGGACGCCGAAGCGCCCAGAAGGACGAAGATGAGGGTGAAGCCGGTCACGAAGAGGAGCGAGTGCACCAGCACCTTGCGGCGGTCGAACCCCTCCTGCAGATCCTCCAGCGACATCCCCGTCACGAAGGAGAGGTAGCTCGGCACCAGGGGAAGGACGCACGGCGACAGGAAGGACAGGACTCCCGCAGTGAAGACGATGGTGATCCCGATGGATTCGTTCATTTAGCGGGATGCCTCCACCCGTTCGACCATAAGGGTCCGGATCAGGGTGCGGTCGCCGATCTTGACGGTGACCGTGTAGCTCCCCGGCTCGACCAGCTCGCCTCCGCCCTGGCCGCCACCACCCCCGCGTCGGCCCCCTCCGCCGGCCGACTCGCCCGGACGTTCGCGGAACGCCTCGGGAGCGCCGCCTTGCAGGTTCCATGTCACGGTGTGGAGCCCCGCCCCCGCCGGTCCGCCCAGCGTGCTCACCACGGGCGCGGGTTCGAACACCGCTGCGCCGTCGGCCAGCACGTTGCCGGTGAGATCCTGCAGCGGCGCGATGTCCACGATCCAGATCGAACGACCGTGGGTGCCCGCGATCAGTTCGCGGTCGCGCGGGTGGATGCGCAGGTCGTGCACCGGCGTCGCCGGCATGCTCTCCATGAACCGCCGCCACGAACCTCCCCGGTCAAGCGACGCGTACACGCCCACATCGGTCCCCGTGAAGAGCAGGTTCTCGTTGCGCGGGTCCTCGCGCACCACGTGCACGAAATCGGGCGCCCCGGTGGGCAGGTTCGCCGCGATCGAACGGAAGGCGCCGCCGCCGTCATCGGAGACGTAGACGTACGGCGTGAAGTCGTTCGTGCGGTGGCCGTCGAAGGACACGTACACGCGTTTCGGGTCGTGGCGCGAAGGCTCCACCCGGCTCACCCTGGTCCCCTCGGGCACGCCCGGGAAGCGGCCGGTGAGTTCGGTCCATTCGCCGCCGTTGAGCTGGCCCGTCGCCGGGGGCGCTCCCGCGACGATGGCGAAAGCGACAGCGGCGATGACGGGGAAGCGGCGAAGGCGAAGCACGGGGCGGATCATGAGGATCTCCGGAATTGTGTTGTTCATCGCGGAGTCAGGGACGGGGCCCGCTCTCGCTCCAGTAGCCTATCATCTTGTAGATGAGCCTCGCCACCAGGAAGTCGGGGGCGGCGAGCCCCGGAATGGGCGCGTGCTCCACTACATCCGCGCCCACGACACGCCGCTCGGCGAAGACACGCCGCAGAAGCGCCAGCGTCGGATGCCAGAGGCCACCGCCCGGCTCGGGTGTCCCCGTCGAGGGCACGAGAGAAGGGTCGAAGTAGTCCACGTCGAAGGTGATGTAGACCGACTCGCCGAGTGCGTCGACCGCACGGTCCGTCCACTCGTCGCCGTTTGCGATCTCGTTGTCGGTGATGACGAGCACGTTGTCCCGGTCCCGGGCGACCTGCCACTCCTCGGTGCTGATCCCCCGTGCCCCGACGGTGACCAGGTCGACCTTGTCGATGACCCGCCCCATGGCGCACGCGTGGGAGAAGGGGCTGCCGTCGAGGGTCGCCCGCAGGTCCAGGTGGGCATCGAGCTGGAGAACCGTTAGCCGCTCCGGCTGCCGCCGGGTGTGGGCGAGTATCGCGGGAGACGACACCGCGTGTTCGCCCCCGATCATGATGACGCGTCGTCCGGCGGCCGCGTCGAGCACCCCCGTGCAGGCGTCTTCGAGCTCGGCCATGGCCCGGGCCGCGTCCCCGCGTGCGAGCTCGAGGGCGGGGAAGGTGTAGACGCCCCCAACCGACGGATCGCGGTCCAGCTCGTGGTCGTACAGTTCGATGTAGCGCGAGGCGTCGATGATCGACTGAGGTCCGCGGCGCGTCCCGGAGCCCCAGCTTGTGGTGGCCTCGTAGGGTACCGGCAGGATCCAGGTTCCGGCGCCGTCATGAGTGGCTCCGGCGCCGTCGAGCCCCAGGAAGACCCGCGGCAGCTCCCAGGGAAGCCGTTCGAGGCCGGGGGGAAGGTCGTGGATGGTGCGCGCGCCCGTGCGGGCCGCGATGGTGGGATCCCGTCGGTTGGGCATGGTGGCCGGGCGTCAGGTCGTCTCGATGGGACAGGTGATGCCGCGATAGGGGACATCCGCCCCCGACTCCTGGCTGGCGCGGCTGAGGCCGAAGATGACGAGCTTGTGATGTGTGGGACGGAAGCCGTGACGTGCGGCGGTCTCCTCCACGATGCGCCGGAGCTCCTCGCTCCGGAACTCGATCACCTCGCCGCTCTCTGTGCAGACCAGGTGGTGATGCACCGGATCCTTCGACAGACGGTGCTCATACCGCTTCAGGCCCTCGCCGAAGTCGTGCTCCTCGACCATGTCGCTACGGACCAGCAGGTCCAGGGTGCGGTAGATCGTCGCTTTGCCCATGCGGAAGTCCTTCGCCCGCAGGACGGTCTCCAGGTCCTCGACGGACTGGTGCCGCGACGACGAGAAGACGGCGTTGGCAACCGCCATGCGCTGCTGGGTGACCGGCAGGCCCTGTTCGCGGAGATAGCGGCCGAAGATCCTCAGATAGGGTTCAATGTCGATGGGTCCGGTCTTCATCGCGATCTCCGGTTCATCCGGCGGGACGCGGCCCGGCCACTGCTTCCTCGAAGAGGCCGCCGTCGTAGTCCGCCATAAGCGAGTCAAAGGCTTCGACCCCACCTCCCACTTCCACCAGCCGCGGACTGCCCAGCGGCTCGGGGCCGCGCTTGACCACGCCCTCCATCACCCGCGGAAGCCGGTCGGCGGGTGCGACGCCTTCGTCAAGCAGCTCGGAGTCCAGGAAGAGGCCCTTGCCCGTCCGCTCGGCCGAGTAGCGGGCCGTGACCAGCCGCCGCGAACCCTGGCCGTCGAAGCAGCTGGCCGCGACCAGTCCCCATTCCCGCCGCCCCCGGACCAGAGGCGGAAAGATCCACAGGCGGTCGATGGCACCCGGTCCGAGGCGGGTTCCCACTTCCCGCAGGGTTCGGGGCAACGCCTCCGGGACTCCCGGGGCCTCGTCACCTTCGGCAACGGAGTCTGCTCTCACCGGTACACCACGCATCATCCCAGAAAGATCAACGGTTTGGCCAAGGTTGCCAAGCAGAAGCTCAGGCCCCCCCCGCCAGGAGTCTCACCACCCGGTCGATCGCGTCCTCCAGCGGCCCCGCCACCACCGCCGCGGCCGCCCGCTCGTGCCCCCCACCACCCAGTTCCACCGCGACGGCGTTCATGTCCCACGGGGCCAACGAGCGCAACGACACCTTGATCCGCCCGTCGACGGTCGTGCGGAAGAGCATCGCCACTTCCACCCCCGCGACGTCGCGCGGCACATCCACGAAGCCCTCCAGGTCCTCCACCGTCGCGCCCAGCCCGTCGTAGGCATCCTTCGGGACCGTCATCCACGCGATGCGGCCGCTCTCGTGCACGGTCAACGTGCCCAGTGCTTCCCGCATGAGGGCAAAGCGGCGCCGGTGGAATCGCCCGTACACGGCCCGGTGGAGCGACTCCGGATCGGCCCCCAGCTCGACCAGCCGCGCCGCGACCCGGAAGCAGTCCGGGTTCGTGTTCGAGAAGCGAAATCCGCCGGTGTCGGTGAGCACGGCGACGTACAGCGCCCGCGCCATCACTTCGGTCCAGGGTCCGCCCGCCCGGCCGATCAGCTCGAAGACGAGCGCACCCGTCGCGCACGCGCTCGTATCACGGAAGACGAGACCGCCGATGGGACGCCCGCCCGGCGGGTGGTGGTCGATGACGACCTTCGGCAGGTGCCTGACCAGCCCCTTGACCCGGCCGATGCGCGGGACCTCAGCCGTGTCCAGCACCACCGCCAGGTCGGCGTGCCGGCAGCGCCCGGCCTCCTCTTCGCTCTTCGCCGGGAGCACCCAGGCCGGATCCGGCAGGAGAAAGGCGTAGCTCTCGGGGAAGGGCGTCGGGGTGACGATCCAGGCTTCCGTGCCCCGTTTGCGCAGGAATGCGGCGAGCGCGATCTCCGACCCCACCGCGTCCCCGTCGGCGTTGGCGTGGGTGGCGATGACCACGGACGAAGCGCCCAAGAGGACCTCGAGGACCTGGTCGAGCCGGCTGGCGCGTTCAGGGCCCCCGCCCCGCCCCGCCCCGCTCACGCCCGGGCCTGCACGATCTCGTTCAGCACCTCGGCGGCCCGCACGGCGAGCTCGCCATGCGTTCCCGCGTTGTCCACCACGATATCGGCCCGGCGTCGCTTCTCGGCGGCCGGCAGCTGGGCCTCCATGATCGCCACGGCCTCCTCCTCGGTCAGCCCTCTCGTCTCCATGATCCGCCTCAGACGCACGGGGACCGGCGCGTCCACCACGACCACGATGTCGACCTGGTCCTCGATCCCCGTCTCGAAGAGCAACGGAATCTCCCATGCCACCACACTGGCGCCCGCGGCGCGCCGCCCCTCGGTCCACTCGTCCCTGAGGCGCCTCACTTCCGGGTGCACGATCCACTCCAGCTGCCGCAGCGCCTCCTCGTCGCGGAAGACGATCCGGCGCACGGCCGCGCGGTCCAGAGACCCGTCGCCCTGGATCACATCCGGCCCGAAGAGCTCCTCGATCCGGGTCAGCGCCTGCGTACCCGGCTCGACCGCGGCGCGAGCGAGCTGGTCCGCAGAAACCACCGGCACCGCCGCCAGTCGCCAGAGCTCGGCCACCGCGGATTTCCCCGCCGCCACGTTGCCGGTCAGACCGACGATGCGCACGTCACGCCCCCGCCCCGAAGAGCCACGACACCCCGAAGGCCAGGATCGAATTGAAGATCACGTTGCCCATCAAGACCGCGATCATGACACCGGCCATGGAGTACCCCATGAACGCCAGGGGGATCACAAGGAGCTCGTTGGGCAGCGGTACGAAGCCCGCGTAGAGGAAGAGAAGGCCGAGGGGAAGCAACCGGTGGCGCCTGTGGAGCGCCTCGACCCGGCTCCGGAATCCCGTCAGACGGTGACTCGCCAGGTCGCGCGTGGCGTCCCCGATCAGGTAGCCCAGGAAATCGCCCCCCGTCATGCCGATCGCGATGGTCGCGAGGGTGGGCACCGGCTCGAACCCGGATTCCATCAGGAACGGATAGAAGGCGGCCGCAGGAACCGGCGCCACCAGGTTGAAGCCGCTGATCACCGACGCCCCCAGCAGACCCCAGTACCCCGCCGACGCCACCGTCTCCCGGACCGCGTCGATGTCCCCCGCCCGCAGGTTCACCCACACGGTGAAGCCGGCGAGGATGGCAATCGCCAGGACCTTGAGCCAGACCGGCACCCGTCGCCGCGGCCGCATCCGGCGCCGCATATCCGCGGACCAGGTGATGAAGCTCTCGATCTCGTGCGCCGGGGGCACGGCGTCCGGCTCGCCGTAGGCCGTCTCCATGCGCCATCGCATGTATGCCTTCGACGGCAGAGGCAGGAAGGGCGGGCGCCGATACCAGTCTCTGGGGCGGAAGGCCCAGGACGCGGACACGAGCGCGGGCCAGAGCAGTGGACGGCGGAGCGCCAGGAGCAGGAACGGGCGGATCATGGGGTTGAAACTATCGGATTCCGGGCGGGCGCGTCGGCCGCTGCGCCACTCGCCTGGCCACCCACCCTCCGCTATCTTCCCCTCCCCCACAACCGCTCTTTCGCACTCATGCCCAACCACCTCGCCGCCGAGACCAGTCCCTACCTGCTGCAACACGCGTACAACCCCGTGAACTGGTACACGTGGGGTGACGAGGCGCTCGCCCTGGCCCGGGAGCAGGACCGTCCCATCCTCCTCTCGATCGGCTATTCGGCGTGTCACTGGTGCCATGTCATGGAGCGGGAGTCCTTCGAGGACGTCGAGACCGCACGGCTCATGAACGCGTCCTTCGTCAACATCAAGGTGGACCGGGAGGAACGGCCGGACGTCGACTCCATCTACATGCGCGCGGTCCAGGCGATGACCGGACAGGGCGGATGGCCGCTCACCGCGTTCCTCACCCCCGCAGGCGTCCCCTACTACGGCGGCACCTACTTTCCCCCAGAGCCCCGGCACGGCATGCCGTCCTTCCGGCAGGTTCTCGCCGCCGCCGCCGACGCCTACCGGACGCGGCGTGACGACGTGGCCCGCGCGGGTGCCCAGCTCACGGATGTTCTGGCCAGCAGCGCCACGGAGCCCCAGCCCGCCTCGGGCCACTTCGACGCCCCCGACGGCAAGCTCTTCGGCCACGCGGTTTCGGCGGCCGGTCGGACCTTCGACCCCACGAACGGCGGATTCGGCAACGCGCCCAAGTTCCCCCAGCCCGACTTCCTGGACTTTCTCCTGCGGACCGGCGGCCCCGATACGCACGGCGTCTCCATGGCGGTGCACACCCTCTCCCGCATGGCGGTCGGAGGCATCCGCGACCACGCCGGCGGCGGCTTTCACCGCTACTCCGTCGATGCGCGCTGGCTGGTGCCTCACTTCGAGAAGATGCTGTACGACAACGCCCTCATCGCACGGGCGCTGACCCGGGCGCACCTTCTCGGCGCCCGCTATCTGGGGCCCGTCGCCGAAGAAACGCTGGACTACGTGCTCGAGGACCTCACGTCGCCCGATGGCGTCTTCTATTCCGCGCGCGACGCCGATTCGGAGGGCGAGGAGGGCGTCTTCTACCTGTGGACCCCTTCGGAAGTCCGCGAGCTGCTCGGCGACGACGCGGCCCGGCTCCTTTCGCGGGTCTACGACGTGAGCGATGCCGGCAACTTCGAGGGCCGCAACATCCTTCACCTTCCCCACGACGTGGACGCGGTGGCGCGGCAGGAGGGGATGGCCCGCGACGAGCTGGACCGGCTGCTCAAGGATTCCCTCGCCACCCTCAAGGCGCGCCGGAGCACCCGTCCCGAGCCGCTGCGGGACGAGAAGGTGCTGACCTCCTGGAACGGGTTCACCATCCGCGCCCTCGCCGAAGCGGGCCCGGCGCTCGGTCGGCCCGACTTCACCCGCGCGGCGGAGCGGGCGGCGGACTTCCTCCTCGCCACCGTCCGCCGGGACGATCGCCTCTACCGGGTCCTCACCGCCGGGCGCGTCCACATCGACGGCTTCCTGGAAGACTACGGCGCCCTCGGAAACGCCTGTCTGTCCCTCTATGAGGCCACTCTCGACGCGCGCTGGCTGACGGAAGCGGCGTGGATCGCAGGGGCGATGGTCGACCGCTTCTGGTCGCCAACGGAGGAGCTCTTCCATGACGCGCCCGCGGACGGCGAGGCGCTGGTGGTGCGTCCACGAGACATCATGGACAACGCCACTCCGTCGGGGAACTCCCTCGCGACCGAGCTCCTCGCCCGCTCCGCGGCGCTGACCGGATCGGCCGAGCACGCCACGCTCACCGACAAGGTCCTCGCCCGGGAGCGCGGCACGATGGAACGCTACCCACCGGCGGTCGGGCGTCTCCTCAGCGCGGCCCTGCTGCACGAGACCCCGCGGCTGGAAGTCACGCTGGTGGGATCTTTCGAGCGGGTCGCCGGTATGCTCGAACGGGCACACCGGCACTCTCATCCGAACCGCGTCATCACCGGGGGCGACCCTGCGGAGTCGGCGGTGGCCGCCCTGCCGGCAATGAACGGGCGGCTGGAGCATACTGGGCAGGGGTTCGTTTGCATGGGTACGACGTGCTACGAACCCGCGGCGTCTCCCGAAGCACTGGACGCCACGCTGCAACGGGCCCACTCTTTTATGATGAAGCGCTGAGCAGCCCGGACTCCTCAACTTTCGGGAGCACATGGCCACACTGGAACACGACGTCGGTACCGACCTCGAATCCGACCTTCCAAGCCGGAAGAAGCTTCTGGCATGGTACCGGACCATGGTCACGGCGCGGCACATCGACGACCGCGAAGCGAAGCTCTACAGGCAGGGCAAGGTCTTTTTCCTGATCGCCGGCGCCGGACACGAGGCAATCCAGGTCGCGCTTGCCGACCAGGTGCGCGCCGGGTCGGACTGGTTCCACCTCTACTACCGGGACCGGGCTCTGACGCTCGCTCTGGGCGTCTCGCCCATGGAACAGCTCCTGCAGGGAATGGCGGCCGAGGCCGATCCCGCCAGCGGCGGCCGGCAGATGCCCGCCCATTTCGGGGACTCCCGGTACAACATCGTCTCGGCCTCTTCGCCCACCGGCACCCAGTTCCTGCACGCGGTCGGCACGGCCGAAGCGGGACTGCGGGCGACGGTTGCACCCGAGTTGCGCAGGCACATCACATCCTTCGCGGAGGACGAAATCGTCGTCTGCACCGCGGGCGACGGGACCACCTCCGAAGGCGAGTTCTGGGAAGCTCTGAACACGGCGTGCAACCTGAAGCTGCCGGTCCTCTTCGTCATTGAGGACAACGGGTACGCCATTTCGGTACCCGTCGAGGTGCAGACCGCTGGCGGCAACGTGTCGCGCCTGCTCACCGGCTTCCCCGATCTGAGAATCGTGGAGTGCGACGGAACCGACCTTCTCGACAGCCACCGTGCCGCCCGCGAGGCCGTCCACTGGTGCCGAAAGCGCCGGGGGCCGGCCCTGCTGCACGCGCATACGACCCGCCCCTACTCCCATTCGGGCTCGGACGACGAGTCGCTGTACCGCACGCCGGCGGAACGGGCCGCCCAGGACCGGCGCGACCCGCTGCGCAAGGCTCGCAGGCTGCTGATCGAGGCGGGCGCGGCGACCCCCGCGGAGCTGGACCGGATGGAGGCCGACGCGGGTGCCGCGGTCGCGGCGGCGGCAGACCAGGCGCTGGAGCATCCCCAGCCCCCCGCGGACACCGCCACGAAGTGGCTCTATTCGGAGACCGTGGACCCGACCGGCAGCGACTTCGACACTGAGGACCGTCCCGTCTTCAGGGAAGATCGGCCGCTGACCATGGTGGACCTCCTCAACCGCTGCCTCCGCTCGGAGATGGAGCGTGATCCCCGGATCGTGGTGTTCGGACAGGACGTGGCGGACGCCTCCCGCGAGGATGCCCTGTGCGAAGTGAAGGGCAAGGGCGGCGTCTTCAAGGTGACCCACGGACTCCAGGGACGGTTCGGGAGCAACCGCGTCTACAATGCGCCGCTCGCGGAGGCGAACATCATCGGCCGGGCGATCGGCATGGCGACGCGAGGCCTCAAGCCGGTGGTGGAGATTCAATTCATCGACTACATCTGGCCGGCCTTCATGCAGATCCGCAACGAGCTGGCCACCATGCGGTACCGCTCGGCCGGGAAGTGGGCGGCGCCTGTCGTGGTCCGGACCACCTACGGCGGCTATATCAAGGGCGGGATCTACCACTCCCAGACGGGGGCCACCCTCTTCACGCACACCGCGGGATTGCGGGTCGTGCTGCCCTCGAGCGCACTCGACGCCGCCGGGCTGTTGCGCACGGCGATCCGCTGTGACGACCCGGTCCTCTTCCTCGAGCACAAGCACCTGTACCGCCAGGTGCACAACAAGGGCGCCGACCCCGGACCCGACTACATGATCCCCTTCGGCAAGGCCAAGGTGGTTCGGCCTGGACGGGACCTCACCGTCGTGGCGTGCGGCGCCATGGTGAAGCGGTCCATGGACGCGGCCCGCGTGGCCGAGGATCGTCACGGGATCAGCACGGAAGTCATCGACCTGCGCACGCTGTCACCGTTGGACATGGAGACCATCGGCGACTCGGTGCGCCGTACCAACAAGGTCCTGATCACGCACGAGGATGCGCTGTCGTGGGGGATCGGCTCCGAGGTGGCCGCGCGGATCGCCGACGAACTCTTCCCGTGGCTGGACGGGCCCGTGCGCAGGGTCGCCGCGCTGGACACGTGGGTTGCGTACTCGCCGCAGCTCGAAAAGGCGATCCTGCCCCAGGCGGATGACGTGCTGCAGGGGATTCTGGGGCTGGCGGGGTACTAGGCAGTCCGCTACCGGTCAAACAGACTCAGAACCGCACGTTCAGCAGCGGGATCTTCCAGGCCAATCCGCCGGGTCCCTGCGTCCGAAGGGAGTAGTCGCGGACCGGCGCGGGCAGAGGCGCCGAGAGCGAGAACTCACCGCCCGACCAGTTCAGCAGAGCCCCGGACATGGGAAGAGCGGTCGCGGCGCTTTCACTCGCGTCCTCCTCGCCGGTGTTCCCACGGGTCAACGCCCCGCCGATTGCAAGGCCGACGATGCTGCCAGCCAGAGGGATGCCGATTTCCAGGTCGTCGTCGTTCGGCTGCGTGATCATCACCATGCCCAGACCCCCGACCCCGCCGATCAACCCCCCGACGCTGATCAGCCGCGCACGCGAGCGGCTGAGCCGCCACCGGCTTCCGGCGACCGCACCCCCGACCAACCCGGCGTTCCCTGCGAGCATCGTGGTCGCCCACGTCGGGTCTTCGTCGAGGTCGGCGAGGATGGACGACGCAAAGCCGATCCAGGCGCCCCACATGCTCCCCAGCATGGCCGAGGTGGAGGTCCCGGGCATGATCTCTCGCCGTGCGGCAAGCGTGCCGCCGAGGATGCCGACCGCGCTCCCGGCGATCATCGACGCGAAGACCGCCTGGGTGCTCTGCTGCTCGTGCTCGAGGATGTCATCGTAGAGGCGCTCTCCACCGCCCAGATCCAGGGCATGCGCCCAACCCATCCCCTGCCACGCTCCCCAGGTCCCGCCCCAGGTGATCGCACGGGTCTGGCCCAACGACCGTGGTCGGGACCTCGCCAACGCCCGCCCGCCGAAGAATCCCCCCGGTGTTCCCAGAAGGAGTCCCACGCCGTACGGCTCCGGATCGTCGGCGTCCAGGGCCGCCGGCACCGCCATCCCCAGCCATATCCCGTAGAGGGTCGACCAGACCTTGAGCTCGGTCTCCCCGCCGGCCCGGGACCGGGCGGTGGTGGAAGCCTCCAGCCGTGCGAGCGCGGAGGCGGCCGAAGGCGTCCCCGGGAAGCGCTCTGCAATGTCCCGGTAAAGAGCAATGGCCACGTCGCGCTCGCCCCGGTTCTCGAAGTCGGCCGCGGCGGCGAGAAGCACGGCCGCCGAGTCGGCCCGGGTGACCTGGGCGGAAGCGGGTGCGGGGGCGAGGGCCACGGCCACCGCCATGCAGGCCAGGAGCAGGGTGCGGGTCAGTATCGGGGTACGCATCCCGAAAGATACCCTGGAGGGGATGCGCGGGTCCACAGGGGTGGAGAGGCAATGCCCATGAGACCCCTAATAGACTCCTATGAGACCTTGTTGAGCCCCCAACTGCCAGCAACGAACAAACGCCTTCGTTCTAGCGCCTGGCCGTGCGTCTTTTCCACCGCGCCGACACGCCGTGACCGGTGGACACGGCCAAGCCGCGTTCCCTCAAGGCCGCCAGTGTCCGTCTCACCTGACGTTGGCTGGTGTGAAGAGTCAAGCGGGCGCAGATCTCTCGTAGCGCGAGACCTTCATTGGCTCGATCCAACAGTGCCAGAACGGTTTCCTGTCGCTTTGCGGCTTCGTTTGGACCAGGCGGGTGCGGTCCAGACCGGTCGTGGCGAAAGCGGACTATCACGTTGGCTCCCGTATCCTCGATTTCGGGGCGTGGCAGACCCGCGGCGACCGACAGTTCCGCCATCTTGATGGTGCCACGTCCCCACCTCTCGATAATACCCCGCCGATAGAAAGTACGAGCAATCAGCGGGTTCCAGGGCAACGACTCGTGCGGTTCAAACAGCTTCTCAGGGGTCAGGCCGAAATGCAGCGTACCCGGTGAGATCACCTCCAGGCGGTCGTCGTAGACCGCCAGGCTCACCGAGCCGCCGCCGATAGAGTAGTCCCGATGACACAGAGCGTTCGCAATTGCCTCCCGCGTCGCCGGAGGCGGATAGAGCGGCTCGTCGATTCGCTCAAACCGATCCTTCTCGAACCGTCCGGCGATGGGCAGGGTTTCACGCAGGAAACGTTCCGCGTTCGCGAGAAGCGAAAAGGCGTTGCCATGGAACTGCCGATTGTCGAGAAATTCGCTGCGATCGGTACCGCGAAAACGGGCGACTCGAAGAAGACACTGAGGCATCTCAAACGCCATCCGCTCGGAATTGCCGAAGAGCACTGCCGCCGCACGCCACAAGACACCTTCCCTCAGGAGCCCGAGTCCGCGCAGCAGCTCCGCCGGCTCGCGGCTCCCGGGTTCTTCCAGCCGTCCTCGCCGAACGGCCTCCAGAACGGTGCTCCGAATCAAAGCCCCATCGAGATCGTTGACTGTCCAGCCAGTGGCCACCTGGTTTTCCCAACGACGCTCGCCGTGAATGCGTTCGCACAGCATCACGTTGTATTCGTCGGCCGACAGGGTGACGGTGGTGTTCCCCACCCGGCGGTAGGCTATGCCCCGGTAGCTGTACGGCCTCGCTGCCCCTTGGCCCACCAGAACCACCAGCACTTCGCGATCCATCGCCACTGGCACTCGCTCGACGGTCGGGAATGCTGGGGGCTCAATCCTCTGGATCTCAGCGCTCAACTCCTCGACAGTGCGCTCACTGACCTGCTGGCCAACCACATCACCATCCGGCGTCACGCCGAAGAATACCTGCCCTCCCCGCTGATTGAGCATGGCAGACACGGTTCGCATCGCCTCCCGGCGAGTTCCCGTCGTTCGCTTGAACTCCAGCGTCTCGGATTCGCCGGCCCCGGCTCTGTCAGCAATCTGCCCAAGCTTCACAGTGGTGCCCACTTTTCTGAGTATAAGACCTGATAAGGCCCTAATAAGACTCTATAGGACCCCAAAGGTATCACCGAAGGAACTCGCGTGGCCAGCCCCCGATGCTCTGCCGGGAGCCACCCTCAGCCCACCACCCCCACGATCCCCCCCTCCAGGTTCCGCACGTCTTCGTACCCCTGCGCGGCGAGCATCTTCGCCACCTCCAGGCTCCTCACCCCGGTGTGACAGTGCACCACCACGGGCCGGTCGCGCGGGATCTCCTCCAGCCGGTCACCCACCTCACCCATCGGCATGAGCACGGCCCCCATGTGCGCCAGGTTCATCATCTGCCACTCCATGGGCTCGCGCACATCAAGCAGGAACGGGCGCGGATCACCGGCCATCACCCCGGCGAACTCGTCCGCTTCCACGTAGCCCACCGCCCCTTCGTCCACGGCGGTCTCGGGTTCGACGCCGCAGAACGCCTCGTAGTCGATCAGCCCGGTCTGGGTGGGTCGGTCGCCGCAGACCGGGCACCCGGGGTCGCGGCGGATCTCCAGTTCCCGCCAGCGGTAGGCCAGCGCGTCGAAGATCTGCAAGCGGCCCACGAGAGGCTCCCCGACCCCCAGGAGCAGCTTGACCGTCTCCATGGCCTGGGCCGCCCCGATGACGCCCGGCAGCGCCCCGAAGACCCCCGCCTCGGCGCAGTTGGGGATCAGCCCGGGCGGAGGCGGCTCGCGAAACAGGCAGCGGTAGCACGGCCCGCCTTCCGTCGCGAAGACCGACAGCTGCCCCTCCCAGCGGTAGACCGATCCGTAGACGTTCGGCTTGCCCGTGAAGACGCACGCATCGTTGACCAGGTAGCGTGTGGGGAAGTTGTCACTCCCGTCGACCACTACGTCGTAGCCCGCCACGATCTCCAGCGCGTTGGCCGACGTCAGCCGCACCGCACCGGTCCCCACCCTCACATGCGGGTTGATGTCGGCCAGGCGTGCCCGCGCCGAGTCGACCTTGAGCGCGCCCAGGCCCCCGGTTCCGTGCAGGATCTGCCGCTGGAGGTTGGTCACGTCGACCACGTCCGGATCCACGATGCCGAGCGTACCCACCCCCGCAGCGGCGAGGTAGAGAGCCGCCGGAGAGCCCAGACCACCGGCGCCCACCAGCAGTACACGGGCGGCCTTGAGTCGCTCCTGCCCTTCCCTGCCGACCTCCGGGAGGACGAGATGGCGGGCGTAGCGGGCCAACTCCTCCCGGGTCAGGCGAGTCCCGGCGCTACCGCCATTCACGGCTTCTTCGGTCTCTCCCGCCCACGCCGAAGCGCAGCCCCAGGTTGAGGATCGGCCAGTAGTTCACGAGATCGCCGGCATCTTCGCGTACGCTCTCTTGCTCGGCGCGCAGATCGTCCCGAAAACTGCGTGAAGTCAGCACCGAGCGCTCCCCTGTGGCGCTCATCTTGAGCGCGGGGTGGTCGAGAAAGGCTACGCCCACATCGAGGAACAGTCCCAGGCCCCGGGACGTGTGCTGCCCGAAGCCGATCAGCACATAGGGTGCCCACGCCTCCGACACAAGCGTCGTCGTGAGTTTGGTGACTTCCGGTTCGGTGTACGTCCCCTCGCCGATGTCGATCTCCGCGCCCTCGCCGAGCCGGATCGCGTACGCAGGGTCGCTTTCCTTGTACAGCATGCCCCCGCCGATACGAAAGTTCCCGACTTCGAGGTCGGCGCCGAAGGTGTAGATCGACTTGGGGAGCGCCAGCGTCCCCGTGCGGTTCTCTTCGAGCCCGGACACCGACGTCAGGTCGGCGTTGACCCCGAGCAGGCCGGCACCGCCGCGCAGGGTGACCCAGTCGCTCATGATAATCGCGACCTCGGCGCCGACGCCGAGGGTGCCGGCGCGACCGCCTATGGCAAATCCTTGCATGGCCTGGGCGGGAGGGGCGGCGGCGAGGGAAAGAACCGCGAGGATGAGAAGGCTTCGGCTCATGGGCAACCTCCAGTGTTGGGAGACGGACACCCCGGCTGCTCGGCAAATGCAGGACAAGTCGATTTGCGAGGCGCGGTGACACGGCGCGGGGAACATCGGGCCTTCGGCTTTAATACACAGTGTAACGGAATAATGATTCTCGCCACCCCCGCGGGTACGGCCTACGAAGAACATCGTTGACATTTCGGCGATCAGGTCCTCGGACAGGGTGGAGACGGGTGCAACTGCGAACGCAACCGGTACATCCGAGACGGTTCCCGCGGCCACCGCCTTCCCGCGTGGCCAGGGTGCTGTCGAGGTCGGTCCAGCCCGTGCCGATCGCTCCGCGTTCCTCGTGTGGGGCGTCACGTCGCTACTCGCCTTCACTATACTGGGCGCGGTCCTCATTGCCTCGGCGCGTGCGCGTCGCCGCTGGGAACGACGGAGGGTCGGCACCGACCGCGTATACGTCTCACACGGCTTCGGACCCGCTCTCGTCGGCATGGTGCGGCCCGCTGTCGTCGTTCCCCGCTGGATACTCGGCCTGGATCCTGCGGACCAGGCCTCAATCGTGAAGCATGAACGCGAGCACGCCGCGTTCCCATGGAGTCCCGCAGTCCGGTGGATGTGCGCGCGCCTCCGCCGGGCCGTGGAAATCGACTGTGACCGGCGGGTCATCGCTTCGCAAGCCTATCGGTTACCGTGATCGGCGCGGGCCGGGAAACCGGCCAGAAGCCTAGAAGCCGCCTCCGGTCGAGAAGCCCCCACCTCCCCCGAACCCTCCGCCGCTCGAGAAGCCGCCGCCGCCGAACCCGCCCCCGGGTGAAAAACCGGTGTGGGACGGCAGGAAGCTGTGACTCCGCCCGAGCATACGGTGGACGTGGCCGTGGGAATGACTCCCGGCGAGATAGCCGATGAGCAGCGCGTTCATGTCGAGCCCGTCGTCGAAGCGCGAGCGGCGACCGTTCCAGTCGTCGGCCTCGAAACGGTCGCGCAGGTCCTCCAGGCCTGCGAGCCTGTCGGCGAGGCGGTCACGTTCCTCGCGCAGATCCGCCAACTCGGCGCGCAGCTTGCGGAGTTGGTCGTCGATGTCGGCGAGCCTCGCCACGAGAACATCGTCGCGCGGGTCGCCTGTCGCGCGCGCCATGGTCACAAGGTCGTCCAGCGAGCGGCCTTCCAGGTACGACTCCAGCCCGTCGATCGCCGTCTCGTAGTACGATCCGCGCTGATCGTGCAGCGACGCGAGTTCGTCGGTAAGCTCCCGTAGCGTCGTCTCCGCCTCGCGCAACGTCCGCCGGGCCTCTTCGCGTTCGGCGTACAGCTCGTCACCGCGCTCCAGCACCGGGGTGAGGCCGTGCCGCTCGATGACCTCCGCTTCCAGCGCGGCCAGGGGAGCGTGGGCAACTCCCAGGGCGACCCGGTCGTCTTCGAGGACCGCCTCGACGTGGCCGGGCAGCGCATTCAGGAAGTCGTGTTTCGCACGGGCGTCTTCGTAGCCCGTCACGCCCGCGACCCATCCATCGAGCCGCCGGGTCAGGGCGTTCCCCGCGGCAGAAGCCATTCCGTAGCGGCGGCCTGAGAGGTAGGAGAAGAAGGGGTCGCGTTCGTACGCGGGCGTCTTCTCCTCCCGTTCCCGCCGAGCCGCCTCGTGACGCTTCTCCGACGCCGCCACTCGGGCTTCCAGCCGACGGACCCCCGCGGACATGTCACGCCAGCTCGCCGAGCCCTGAAGTTGCGCGAACACGATCCGTGCCAGGCGCGACCGCTCCCGCCCGGTCTCGTTCAACGCATCCGTCACCCGCGCCAGATCAGCCTCGGCCCGGCCAACCTCGTCCCGCTGCTCCGGAATGAGCCCCTCGACCTCTTCAAGGCGGTCCCTCTTTTCGTCGAAGACGGCGCGGACGCTCGTCTCCATCTCCGCCAGCGTGTCGGCCACCGCCGCCTCGCTCATCTCGGGGAGGTGGAACTCGGCAAGCGAGCGCATGGTCGCACCCCTTTGCTCGCCCAGGCTCGCCAACTCGACCTGTAGCCGCTCGATGTCCCCATCGCGCTCTTCCACCTGGTGTCGCACCCTGCGAATCCGAGCCATCAGGCTCCCATGGACGTCAGTTCCCGTCTGCATGGCTCACCACTCCGTGATCTGGCCGATGTCCTCGTAGCGGCGCTCAGCCGTGACGAATCCGCGGCGCTTGAAGCCGAAATGCTCGTCGTCGATGATGCCGTTGTCCTGCTTGTCCGCCCCGACGCGGTCGTAGACTTCCCTCGGCACGCGCTCTCCCCATTCGAAGACCTGATCGGTTGTGCCGTACTCCTCGCCGGTGATCGTGACGGGTACCCGTAGCCCGTCGGCGGTGCGCGCCTCGACCACCAGGTAGTCGTTGCGCACATCCGGGTCGCTGTTGAGACGACGCCATACACCCCCCGTCACCACGATCTCGAACTCCGCCACGATCAGGGCATGGAGGTCTTCCAGGCGGCGCCGTGTCTCGCCCAGCCCGTCCGCGTCGCGCGCGGCCAGTTGCACATCGGCGTCGCGCTGCAACTCGGCGGCGCGGTCCCGTGCCACATCCTCCACCGCGTCGGCGAGCACGGCCGCGTGCAGCCGGGCGACATCCGACCCGTAGGCGGCAAGACGGTCGTGTCGCTCGACACGCCCTCCCGCGGCGCCGATCTCGGCCCGGACACGTTGGAGGTTCCCTCGCGCACCCTCCGCCTCCGCACGAAGGTCGTCGAGAGAGCCGTCGACCAGATCGTCCCGTGCCGCCGCATCCCTGATCGGATCCAGCACCGCGGCAACGGTACCCAGGAGCCGCCCGGCTTCCGCAAGATTCGCCGCGAAGGCATCGGTCTCGGCAGGCGGCAGGTCCGGCGGTGTCCCGCGCGCGGTCAGGGCCTCCAGGTCATCCACGCTCTCCTCGTAGGCCGCCCGAACCGCGGCCGCCTCGACACGGACCGTTTCCACCTCGCGCGCCAGGGCCTGGCGTTGCAGCATCTCCACCCCGGCACAGCCGGCCCACACAAGTGCGGCCACGCCGCCCGCGGGCACCAGCACGCGCCTCGCCACCCAGCCGCGCCGCACGTAGAGCAGCGCCAGGCGCGTCTTCAAGCCGGGCGGCACGGGCGTGAAGGCGTAGCGTTGCGACAGGTACTCGTCGAGCGCCCGCTCGATCACGTGGCGGTCGACAAGGTCGCCCAGCTCCTCGTACATGATCTGGATGTCGCGGATCGCGGCGTCGCGGTCGAACGTCTCATGGGACTGGAGCGCTGCCTGCCGCTCGTGAATGACCTGTGCCGCGTCCATCACCCGGAGCACTTCGCGAGGTGCAAGCCGCTTTCCCTTCAACGGGGTCATGGTATCCTCCTCATCATCCTCATCGGTTGCCGCTCCATATACGAAAGCGACCGCCAAAGCCATTCCAACGGCCCGAATCGGAAGCGTGCCAGCCACCACGGCGACCATATCAGCTGAAGCGTCCAGATCGCCACCACGATCCCCACCCGGCCGGGGCTCCCGACGCGTTCAAACATGCCCAGTCCGTGACCGTAGAAGATCAGCGAACAGATGACGCTCTGGGCGATGTAGTTGGTGAGCGCAATGCGGCCGGTGGCGGCCAGCCGCTTCTGGAGCCCCGGTAGCCAGCGGCCCTGGACCGCCAGCATGACCAGGGCGACATACCCGAGGAAGACGCCCACCGAGCCGACATAGTTGAAGAGCGCGCCCTGGAACATCGCCTTCTCCAACGCGAATCCATGGTGGAGCTTGTACGCGATCCCCGCCGCGGAGAGGGGCAGTCCCACGCCGATCCCCACGACCGCCATGCGGCGATAGAAGGAGGCCGGGCGGGCGGCGGCCAATACGCCGAGCTTGTAAAGAGCCATGCCCACCAGCATCAGTCCCCCGGCGCGCCACAGGAACAGGAAGAGGAAGCCGGCCGTCTCCAGGGCCAGCGCGATGGGCGCGCGGACCGCAAGCTGGCCGGTCCAACCGCCCCGGAAGGCCGCGGTCTCGGCGTCGAGCGCCTCTTCCGGCGGTGCCCACTCCGCGGCCGCGGCCGCGACATCCTCAGCGGGCCAGTATGGAATCGACATCCCGATAAGGCCCCACAGGGGGACCACGAACGCGACGGCGCACGCCCCGATCAGAAGCAGGCGGCGAGGATGCAGGGTGCGGAAGGGGTACAGGATGAAGCCGCACAGCGCATAGGTGACGAGGATATCTCCGTGCCAGATCAGGTACGCGTGGACCAGCCCGATGATCAGCAGCCAGAACTGCCGCCGGTAGTGTAGCCGGGTTCCGGAGGCGCCGCGGGCCGCCATGCGATCGCTCATCATCGCCATGCCCGCCCCGAAGAGCATGGAGAAGATCGAGATGAACTTGGTGTCGGCGAAGAGGTAGATCGCGGCCCAGATCCACACGTCCGCGCCCGCGAACGCGCCGCCGGAAGCGGGGTTCATGTACGCCGAAGACACGCGTGCAAACCCCTGCATGTTGACGATGAGGATGCCGAGGACGGCAAAGCCGCGCAGCACGTCAATGGAGACGATGCGTTCCGATTTGGTGACGGGGGCGGCGACAGGTGACGAAGGAGACGAGCTCAAACGCGGCTCCGGGGTTGGCGGTGGTCAGTGGACCAAACGGAATTGAAGCCCTGCGCGGGGCTCGTTGTCAACGGGCCGATGCGATATGATGAGGGAGAATCCAGGATCCAGGAGGAGGGTTTCGAAGATGAGGACTTTGCAACATGCAGCCTTGGCGGGGATCGCCGCGCTGGCGGCCTGCACCCAGACCGTTCCCGGCCTGACCGCGTTCACGAACGTGAGTGTGCTTCCGATGAGCAGCGATGCCGTGTTGTCGGGCCAGACTGTCGTCGTCCAGGACGGTGTGATCACCGCGGCCGGACCGGCGGACGAGGTCGACGTGCCGCGCGGCGCCAGCAGGATCGACGGTACCGGCCGGTACCTGATGCCGGGCCTGGCCGAGATGCACGCCCACGTGCCGTCCGGTGAGAATCCGCCCCGGGAAGAGGTCGACGACATCCTCTTCCTGTACGTCGCAAACGGGATCACCACGATCCGGGGAATGCTCGGGTCGGCATACCAGATCCCGCTCGCCGACGAGCTTGAGCGCGGCGAGGTGCTCGGCCCGAACTTCTACGTCGGCGCGCCCTCGATCAATGGCAATTCGGCGCCGACGCCCGAGGACGCCGAGCGCATGGTCCGGGCCCATGTCGAAGCCGGGTACGACCTGCAGAAGATCCACCCCGGCGTGTCGCTGGCGACCTGGGATCACATGGTCGAAATCGCCCAGGCGGCTGGACTCACCTACGGCGGTCATGTCCCCGCCGATGTCGGACTGGTGCACGCGATCGAGACCGGCATGTCCACCGTCGATCACCTCGACGGATACGTGCAGGCCGTCGCTTCGGACGACGTGCAGGCCCAGGTGAGCGTCGGCGAGATCAGCCTCGGCGGGCTGGCGCGCGGTGTCGACGAGGCGAAGCTCGACGACATCATCCGCATGACGATCGAGAACGATGTCCATGTGGTCCCCACGATGTACCTCTGGCGCAACCTCTACGGGGCACCCGATCCGGACGCGATGCTCCAGCAGCCCGAAATGCGCTACGTGTCGCCGCAAACGCGCGAAGGGTGGCGGCAGCGGGCCCAGGGGGGCGGCCGGGGGGAGCCCGAGGATGTGGCGCTGTACCTCGCACTCCGCGACCGGATCCTGAAAGCGCTCTCGGACGCCGGCGCCGGGATCCTGATGGGGACCGATTCGCCCCAGCTCTTCAACGTGCCGGGTTTCGCGCTGCACCGGGAGTTGCAGGTGATGACCGAAGCCGGGATGTCCAACTACGAGATCCTGAAGAGCGGGACGGAGACGGTGGGCGAATACGTGGCCGCGCACCTGGGGCTAGACGGGAGCTTCGGGACGGTCGTGCCGGGACAGCGCGCCGACCTGGTGCTCCTCGGGTCCAATCCCCTGGACGACCTGGCGAACTTGTTCGACCGCGCCGGGGTGATGGTGCGGGGGCGGTGGATAAGCCGTGAAGAGATCGACGCCGGGCTGGAGGCGCTTGCCGCGAAGCACGCGGGCTGAGGGGGGGCGCTGCTGGCCGAAGGGCCCTTAGCCCGATGACGTACGCACCGGAAACGGCACCGGCGGCGCATCGAGGTCGAACGCGCCCGGAAAGTCCTCCGGGACCTCCTTCTGCTTGCCGCTCCACGCCTCGATGTCGATGCGGTAGACGGCGGTCCGCTTCAGCTCATCGTCGGTGGTGGGCCGATAGTCGACCCCGGGCTTCAGGTGCGGCGCGTACTTGTCGAGGAGCATCTGCAGGGCGGCGCGCGCTTCCTCCCGGTCCGCAACGACCCGCCCCGTTCCGAACGCCACCACGCCCGCATACTCCACCGAGAACTCCAGCGCTTCGGGCGCGGGGAGAAGCCGGCCCATTGCCACCGCGCTGAACGCGACCTTCTCGGCGGCCTCGAGGTTGGCGCGGGTGCGGCCGGTGCGGTGCGTGTGCAAGTAGATCCGACCCCGGCCCACCGTGTCGTCGAACACGAACAGGTTCGAGTTGAGGAAGGGCTGTCCCCCCTGCCCCACCGTCGCGAGGAAGCCGTAGGCGGCGCGTCTCAGGAAGGCGGCCACCCACTCGTCGTTCTTGCCGCGGTCTCGGCGGCGGACGGAACTGCGGGGATCGTTCCTGCCCGCGTTCGTCGCGCCCACGTTGTTGCTATCTGCCACTATCACCCGACCTCGTCTTGTTTCCCATGTTCTCCGTTGACGGGAACTCCGGTCTGGCTCCAATGTACTAAACCCTATCTACGAATGTTTTCGTCAATATCCCGTGATCCGGAACACGCCATGCATACGGGCAGTCCCCGAAACCTCGCCTCCGCAGCCACGGGTGTATTGGCTCCCGGCGCCAGCACCTCTCCAGCTCCCCCGAGCTTCCGAGTCATTGCCCTTGCGGCCTCCATCGCATTCGCCTACTCACCCCTCCTCGCTGCCCAGCCCATCGTGGAGTTGCGCGACTCGATCGTGCTCGAAGAATCGGGCGATGACTACCTGGTGCTCCCAGGACCGGTAATATCCGACGGGACCGGCGGCTATCTCGTCACCGACTATCAGCAGCCCCGGGTCTTTCACTATTCGCAAGACGGTCGGCTGATCCAGCGCTACGGCGACGGGGGCCAGGGTCCGGGCGAATGGTACGAAGCTCAGGTTGCCTTGCCCCAGGGTACCGGGCATGTGCTGGTGCTTTCGTGGAAGCCGTTCGCGGCTCAGCTCTTTGAACGGAGTTCGGGCCGGTTCGTGGAACGTTTTCCTCTGGAGGGCCATGTCCAGTTCGCAGTCCTCGAGGGGGAAGAACTCTGGATCGGCGGGCCACGCTATTCCCCCCGCAGCTCGGTCCGCCGGCTTAAGCTGGGAGAAGAAGAAGCGGAGCCCGTCGTAGAGCTCCCGAACCAGTACAAAGTGGGCGGGCCGGTCGGGGGAATCTTCAGCGATGTGCCGTTCGCGAAGTGGGCCGACACGTTGCTGGTCGGATTCATGCCGCTGCCGTTTCTGATCCTCTCCGACGAAAACGGTCGGGAACTGGACCGCTTCGAGGTGCCCGCGGTCCACCGGCGTGCGGCCTCCTCGGACCCCGAAGCCGCGATCATGGAACGGATGCGAAGCGACGGGTATGCCGCCGTATTCGACATTTTCTCCCTGGCGCAGGGTCTCCACAGGCGGCCGGATGGCACCTTTCTCCTTGTTCATACCGACCTGCGTGCCGAAGACCCCCCGGTCAGCACCGAGGCACTGTGGGTCTCGGTGATCGACGAGGACCGTACTCGGGCCTGCCCGGACGCACGGATCCCACTCGGACCGGGCTCCCGTCCGGCGATCGGGTTCGACGGTGTCATGGTGCTGGTGTTGGAGCAACCACTGCGCGGCGGAGACGCGGTCTCGGTTCTCAGGCGGATCACGGTTGAAACGGAGGACTGTGACTGGGTACCATTGAAGCGGTGAGCAACCCGGGCCGACTTTTCGGAAGCATCGGGACGGGCCTTCCTACGAAGAGAATCGTTGACACCAGGCCGCTTCCCACACTAAGGTTATCCCATGGGCATGTACGAAATCCTTCGTGAGCAGTCTCGCGCCGTGCTCCCGGCCCTCGCCCTGGCGGCGTGCGCACCCGGGCCCGACTCCGGCCCGGCCACGGCAGACGCCCCCCTCCTCATCGACGGCGGCACGGTCGTGGTCATGGACGAAGCCGGCACGATCATCGAGGGCGGCGCGGTACTCGTCGAGGGCGACCACATCGCCGCGGTCCTGCAGCCTGGCGCGCCCCGCCCCACGGGGACACGCGTCATCGACGCCACCGGCCACCTCGTCATCCCGGGGCTCGTCAACACGCACGGCCACGCGGCGATGTCGCTGTTGCGCGGTCTCGCGGACGACCTGCCGCTCCTCACATGGCTGGAAGAGCACATCTTCCCGGCCGAGGCCGCCCTCGTGGCCCCCGACTTCGTCTATTGGGGAACATTGCTGTCCTCGGTCGAGATGCTGAAGGGCGGTACGACGACCTTTGCCGACTTCTACTACTTCCGTGACGACGCGGCACGGGCGACCGTTGACGCCGGGATCAGGGCCGTGGTCGGTCCGCACGTCATCGGCTTCTCTACCCCCGACTTCGCCACACCGGAGGAGTCGCTCGCCGATGCGGACGAGTTCATGGTGCGGTATGCGGACCACCCCACGCTCGTGCCGGCGGTAGCCGCCCACGCGCTCTACACCACCCCTCTCGACGTGGTCGAGGCCGCCTTCCGGCTCGCCGAGCGGTACGGCGCCGTGTTCCAGATCCACACAGTCGAGGACCCCAGCGAGGACGCGACCGCACGGGAGGCCACGGGAATGGGGGTCATCGAAACCCTCGCCTCGATCGGAGCGCTGAGATCGCGGACGGTGCTTGCCCACTCGATCTTTCTATCTGACGAGGACATCGCGCGCATCGCCGCCGGGGGCGCCGGAATCGCGCACAATCCGCAGAGCAACATGAAGCTGGGGATTGCGAGGGCGGCCCCGGTCGTGGCGGCTCTCGCCGCCGGGATCCCGGTGGGGCTGGGCACGGACGGGGCCGCCAGCAACAACGACCTCGACATGTTCGACGAGATGGATGCCGCCGCCAAGCTGCAAAAGCACGCCCTGGGCGACCCCACCGCCCTCCCCGCCGAGACCGTCTTCCGCATGGCGACCATGGGGGGTGCGCGCGTCTTGAACCTGCACGACGAGATCGGGTCGCTGGAGCCGGGCAAGCGCGCCGACATCGTGCTCCTGGACACGCGGCGCCCGGGGCTGACACCGCTGTACAGGGTCTATTCACACCTCGTATACACGGCCCGCGGAAGCGACGTGAGCACGGTGATCGTGAACGGGAGGATCGTGGTGCGGGACGGGGAGATCCTGTCCGTCGACGAGGACGAAGTGATGGAGCGCGCGCGCGGCTTCGGGGACAAGGTGAGGGCAGTGATGGACAACGTGGCGACGAACGGAGGAGCCGGATGACCGGACAGCGGGCGAAGCGGGAACGGAAGGGTTTCACGGACCGCGAGCTCGACATCATGAGCGTGCTGTGGCGCGACGGCTCCGGCACGGTGGCAGAGGTGCGCGAGTCACTGGGAAGCGACGTGGGCTACACGACAGTTCTCAAGATGCTGCAGATCATGGAGGAGAAGGGCGCCGTGCGGCACGAGCGCGAGGGCCGTGCCTACCGCTACTTCCCCCTGGTGGAGTCGGCCCACGCGGGGGAGCGGGCGCTCACGCGGATCGTGAACAAGATCTTCCAGGGTTCCACCGAACTTCTCCTGGCCACTCTGGTGGAGGACAGGGATTTCACCGACGAAGAGATCCAGCGGATGCGCTCGATACTCGATCGGGCAGAACGCGGAAGGGACGACAAATGATGGCCTGGATGGTGTACGCGGCCGTGGTCGGGGGGTTCGTGGCGGTGGGGGGCCTGGCGCTGGAACGGTTGTCGGCGGCCGCGGGCAAGCCGCGCCGCTTTGTGTGGATGACGGCGCTGGCGCTGGCGGTCGTGATCCCGGTCGCGGCTACCGTGCAAACGATCCGGAGTGCGCCCCCCGCGCAGCCGGGCTCCGAGGTGACCGCGGTGGACGGCACCGGTCCCGTAGCGGAAGCGCGGGGAAAGATCGTTCCCGCCCTGCCCCTTCTCCCCGGCCGGGAATCGGCAAGGGCGGCGGCGACCGTCTGGGGTGCGGGGTCCATCGCGGCGCTGGCCATCCTCTGCACCATCCTGCTGTGCGTGGCCTGGGCGCGACGCCGGTGGGTGAGCACCCGAGTCGACAACGCGGATGTGTACGTGTCCCGGCGCTTCGGTCCTGCCCTCGTCGGCGTGACGAAGCCGCGGGTCGTGGTCCCTTCGTGGGTGCTCGGGCTTTCGGAGGGTGCGCGGGCTGCGATCATCCGCCACGAGGCGGAACATGCGCGGGCGCGGGACCATCTGGCTCTTCTGTCCGCCGGCCTTCTGGTTGCGGCGTTTCCCTGGAATCCGGCGATGTGGTGGATGTGCCGTCGCCTCCGCGCCGCGATCGAGTTCGATTGTGACGAACGGGTAATCGCGTCCGGAATCGCCGCGAGGGACTACGGCGATGTCCTCCTCGACGCGGGATCGCGTTCCTTTGGCCGCTGGGGACTCGCCCCGGCGATGAGCCATCCAACAAGCCTTCTTGAACGGAGATTGAGAACGATGAGCGAGAGACGGACGAAACTGAATGGCGCGCGCACCGCGCTGCTCGCCGGGGCGGCCATGGTGGCCTTGGCCGTGGCATGCGACACGCCCGTCCCGACGGAGGTCCGCAGGGCCTTTGAAGAGGCGGAGATCGAAGCACGCGACAGTCAGGACGAAGAGCTGGAGAGCAGGGCGGACCGGCTCGGCCTCGTACGGTTGTACGGCGCCGACATTGCCCCGGTCATCTACATCGATGGCATCCGGATCGTCTCTGCCGAGGAGGGGGAACAGCAGCCCAGCCTCCTGGGAACGCTCAATCCCGACAACATCGATCGGATTGAGGTCATCAAGGGCCCGGCAGCCAAAGAGCGCTACGGAGATGAAGCCGCGGGCGGGGTGATCCAGATCTACACGAAGATTGTCGGCCCCGAAAAGCTCCCCCCGGCGAAGCGGCAGCACTGATACGGAGGAAGCAGAGGGCGCAGCCCCCAACCCTCACTCCGACCGCCTCGCCTTCGAACCGCCGCGGTACACGACCAGGAAGTCCGCCGCCATCTCCCCGTATCGCGCGGACGCTTCCTCGTCGCCCATGATGTTGGCGAGCATCGCCAGCTTGGCCGTGAGCAGGTAGTACTGCAGGGGAACGTTGTCGGTCGAGTTGTCCGGCAAGATCTCGCGGGACCGAATCCCCCGGTACTGGTAGACGTTGTCCACCAGCTGGGTGGTGCGGTCATAGTCGAACCAGTCGCCGCCCAGCTCTTCGGGCACCTGGCGGTAGGACGGCGGCCGCGGCCCGTCCAGGCTGCGCATGTCGAGTCTGACCGCGAGGCCTTCCACGACGCCCCACGGATTCAACCCCATGGCGGTCATCTCTCCCGTCGATCCGGCGAAATACACGGGACGTTCGGCTGCCGAGGACCGGATCATCGACAGGGCGACCCTGTGCCCGCGACCCAGGAACATGCCCGCCGGGTACCCAACGACCATGCTTCCGATCCGGAGCGCGAATGAATCGGGGAGCGGCCCGTCGCCCACGCGCCGGAGCTGGTCGTCGGTCATTCCCAGCACCGAACTCGCCGGAGGCTCCCGGTCCTCATACGGCGACCCTTCCACCGGCGTGTACGGTCGCTGGCGGTCCGGTCCGGTCAACTCGCGGAGCTGCTTCGGGTACCAGTCCGTGAACAGGTACTGGACCACCGCGACCGTCACGTCCTGCCGAATCCCCTCCACTTCCTGCAGATACCAGAGCGGGAAGGTGTCGTTGTCACCGTTGGTGAAGAGCACAGCGTACGGCTCAACGCTGTTCAGGAGGTCGTACGCATAGTCGTGCGCGGCGTAGTCCCCGGCCCGGTTGGCCCAGTTCAGATTCATGAAGAACGGCAGGGCGGCCACAGCGAGCACGGGCGCGGACTTGCGGATGCTCCCCAGCCGGCCGCCGAGCCACAGCCATCCCCACACCAGCCCCAACCCCGCCATCACGCCCCAGACCGCGAAGCCAAGCAGGAAGAAATAGTCCCGCTCCCGCACCTCGTGAGTCCGCGGCCCGGTGACCTCCGGCGCCAGCGAGTACCCGTAGCGGAAGTTCAGGTAGAAGACGAGCCCGAGGGACAGCGTCGCCGCAAGGACAGCCAGGTACGCCCCGGAGTTCCGGTCAGCGCGCCACACCGAGACGAGGCCCGCGACCCCCAGCGCGAGGAACAGCAGCGTGAAGGGGAGGCGCCTGGGACTCACGGGCTCGTCCGGATCCATCCCCCTTGACCACTGCCAATCGAAGTACTGGAAGAAGTTGTGAAGCTGGTGCGCGACGGGGGCCATGCGCATCGTCACGGGCGGCTTGGCGTACTGGTCCCGTTGCAGCGACGAGGCCAGCGCCGGACATCCGGCCTTCCCGTTGGTGTAGATCGCCACAGCCGTCTCGACGAAGCCGTCGCAGAGCGGATCCCCCTCGTTGATGACGGGACGCTGAGCCGCGCGGATGGGCAGGAAGAAGTTGAAGGACAGGCCGACGACGACGGCCAGGACGCAGCGCGACAGAAAACGGGGCCGTACGAGGATCCCGGGCCGCGCCAGAAGGACGAACGCACCGACCGCCGCGGCCGGAAGGACCGACATCAGGTGGTTGGTCGACCCAAGCGCCATGAGGTACACGGCGCCGACCAGCAGCCGCTGGCCCTTCGGCCGATCGAGCCCAAGGTCGTGCCCGCGAAGGACCAGCCAGCTGACCGCGGCCAGGACCAGCAGCGACACCGTGTAGACCTTCTCGTTGGCGGTGCTCTGGCTCCACACGGTGAACGCCGTAGCCCCGACCAGCACCGCGATCCCCGCGCCGATCAGCGCCTCCCGCCCGACGCCCCGGAGCTGGGCAAGGGTGCGGTGTGCGATCAGATGGAAAAAGAAGAACGCACCTGCCGAGGTCGCGGCGGCCAGCAGGTTCACCCGGATGGCGGGCGACAGACCCAGCGGTGCGAGCAGCAGAGACCAGGTACGGGCCAAGGCCACGAAAAGGGGGTTCCCCGGCGGATGCGGGATCCCCAGGGTGTAGCCTGTGGCAATATATTCGCTGGCGTCCCACCAGGCTGTCGTGGGCGCGAGGGTGAGCACATAGAGCAAGAGGACGCCTGCGCTAGCGCACGCGGCGGCCTTGTAGGGCGGACTGCCCCCCTTATCGGTCATCCGTCGATCTTCCCCCCGCTCATGACGCATTGATGATGCCGGTGCATAGATTGGCAGGGTGCAACACCCATTCCAAGGTAGCCATGGCCAGTCCAACCTGTGATACACTTCGGTACCTCCGGGGTTGGATGCGGGGATCGTCCGGCACCCCCCTCCCCGGCGTCGTCACCGATCAGCTCGTGATCAACGGCGCCCCCGGCCCGCTCCGCGCCCGGCGGTACCGCCCCGCCTCCGGGAACCGGCCGCTGCCCGGCTGGGTGCTCCTGCACGGCGCGACCCGGCCGGGGCCCGATCATCCCGCCATCGTCCGTTTCGCCGCCGCGCTCGCCGTCGCCGGCGGGGACGTACTGGTGCCCGACATCCCCGCATGGCGGAGACTGGAGCTGGATCCGGCCCCCGCACAATCGGCCCTGGAACGCGGCGTGGAGTACCTGCACGGCGATCCCCTCGTGCGAGGCGGCGGCGTGATCGTCGCGGGGCTCTCCTTTGGCGTTCCGCAGGCACTTCGCGTGGCCGCCCGCCTCGCCGGGACCGGCCGCGTGCGGGGCGTCGTCGGGTTTGGCTCCTACTGCGATCTGTTCGGCGCCATCCGATTCGGTCTCACGGGGCAGTTCGAGTGGCGAGGCCGAACCGCATACCTGCGGCCCGACCCCTACGGCCGCTGGGTGGTGGCGGCGAACTACCTTCACCGCATCCCGGGGTACGCGGCCGCGCACGACGTTGCCCAGGCCCTGGGCCGGCTTGCGGCGCTCGCCGGAGACCGGAGGATCATGTCGTGGGATCCGGGCTACGACGGCGTGAAGGACGAACTGATGAGCTCGGTCCCGGTCGAGAACCGGGCACTGTTCAGGCTCTTCGCGCCCCCGGCGGACCGGGAGCCGGATCCCGGTCCCGCGAACGAGATCGCCCCCCTCCTGGTGGAGGCCGCCCGCGCGGTCCACCCCCACCTGGAGCTGCCTCGATCCATGGCGCCGGGCGGGCGGGAAGCGCCCCCCGTCCGCCTCATTCACGGTCGCCACGACCACCTCATCCCCTTCACCGAAACCCTCGCACTGGAGCGCCGCCTCCGGAACCGGGCCGACGTCTCCGCCACCGTCACCGATCTGTTCGCCCACTCCGGGGGATCCGCCGCGAGCCCGGCCCGGCTGCGGGAAGCCGTCCGCTTCTTCGCGGCTCTGAGGGGGGTGATGGGACTTCGTTCGCACTGAATCCTCCACCCTGCTTGCGCCGCGGATGGCGCAGCGGAATGTTGCCACACGTCGGCTTCCAACACGTCACGACCAGGAACACGCCATGCCACCGGAGAGGTTCAAGTCGTTCGAGGAATTGGGGCATGTGGAGCAGTCCAGGCGCCGCAAGGCCGCGGCGCAGCGGATGGGCGCGCCACTCCGGCCGTACAGCGGTGGCGGGAAGCTGGTGGTCCACGCCGAAGTCGCTGCTCACGCGGACTCCGCGGTGGTTCACCAATGCCGCGCGATCGCGCTGGAGCACATGCAGGAGAGATTGGAGAGCAAGCTGCCCCGGAGGGCGTCGCGCCACCGCTCGTTCTCGCACCGAAGCGGCGAAGAGGCGTGCCGAGCGGTACGAGTGCAGAGCGGCCTGGGGGACCACTGGGCGGTGCAGCTCGAGCGCAGCCCCGGTGCGGGACAGACGATCGTGACCGAGGTCGCCGTGGCGCACTCCGAGGGACGCTCCCCAACCATCACGATCGAGGTCGTCGACCGGTCGGTCGTGCCCGCCGAGGCCATGAGGGAGTATCCGGCCGAAATGCTCGCAACGATGGCGGAGCGCATGCCTCTCCTCCAGCACGGGCGAAGGCTCAGCCATGAGCCGATCGTCGTCGAGACAGTGGAAACCATGGCGAGCTTCCAGCAGATGCTGCTCGACCCCGGCCGCCGGATGCCGCTTGCAGTTCTCTCGGTGCCCCCGGAGCCGGAAAGCCCTGATCAGCTGCGACGCCAGTGGGAGGCCCTTGCGCGCACCCTGACCGGACTGGCCATCGTCTGGGTGCTGCCGCCCGCAATGACGTATCGACTGAGCGACCTTGTCTCCAAGAACCTGTCGGTGTTCCTGGGTGCGTGGAGGTACTACCGCCCCGGGTTCAGCCACCGGTCGCCCTGGACCGACCATCCGCTGTTCCTCATGAACCGGATGGCGGACGACCGGGGGGTCGCGGACGTGACGGCGCAATTCCTGCGGATGGCGGGCGAGGACCGGCAGCGTGCCGGACACCGGGCTCCCGACGTCCCGGGATACGAACGCCTCGCCTCCCAGGCCGCTCAAACCGCACGCGGTCCCGGCCGGCTTTTCGCAATTCTGCGCAAATCGATCTGGAGGACTCCCAACGTCTCGGCACCGGCGGAGTACGGGACCGCTCAGACCGGCAGAATCGGTGCCGACCAGTTGCTGACGGACGGTGGCCCGGGCACGGCTTCCCCCGTCGTCGCCGCCGTGAGAGAATCGACTCCGGCCCCGGCCGGGGCGTGGGCGCCCGGCGCGGAAGGAGAACCGGAAGCCATGCTGACCGTGGGATCCCCGGAGGATGCCCCCCTGCTCCGCCGCAAGCTGAGAGCCGCAACGATCAAGGCACGGACACGCGGGAGCCGCTACGAACAAGCCAGGCGAAGGGCCGAGGCCGCTGAACGCGAGCGCGACGAGGCACGGAAGCGGGCCGAACAGCTGGCTGGCCTGGTGCGCTCACTCGGCGGCAATCCGGATGCGGCCACGCCGTTCCCGACCCGCTGGGACGAGTTCGCGCCCTGGTGCGACGAGAGCCTGGTCGGCCGGCTCACACTCACCAGCACCGCGCGCAGAGAGCTGAGCGGCGCCGAGTTCGAGGACATCGGCCTGGCCGCCGCCTGTCTCAACTGGCTGGCAGGAGACTACCGCAACGGGCGTCTCCGCGGCCGAGACCCCGCGCTCCACGGACGCATCAGCGACCTCGAGGACGGCGTGTACAACCTGCCGTGCGGCGGGGACAGCTTCGACTGCTCCCGGGAGGGACGGCGCCACCGGGTCGAGTGGCACATCAAGCGCGGCGCGAATACGCGGGACCCGCGCCGCTGCCTCCGCATCTACTACTTCTGGGACGAGGAGGCGCGGCAGGTCGTGGTGGCCTCGATGCCGGCGCACAGGAGGACCGGGGTGACGTAGCGCGCCGGGTAGGCAACTGGAACTGGGGCGCCGGGAATTTCCGCCGCCCACGCAGGGCGGGCCCGAGCGGTCAGCGGCAACCGGACGGCAGCGACAGGCTCTCCACCTCGGCCCCGCGATCCAGCGAATAGACTCGTACCTCCTGCCTCCCCAGGTCATCGGTGTGCACGCCAAGGATGGCGCCTGCCGATATCTCCAGCACATCCAACCCAATCGGCAACGCTACCGTGCCGATCCCGGTTCCGGTCTCCGTGAAGACCTGCCACTGAGGGCTGCCGGGACCATCGGGAAACTGGTAGCGCTGAGCCCAGCTGTACCCGAGGTCGTCCATGACGAGCTTGTTGACGAACGGCACCCATTCGGCCATCGAGATCCTGTTTGCCATACGCCTGATCATGAAGCGGTACAGGAAGCCGCCCCGGTCTCCGCGCTCGTCAATGGTCGTTGCGGTCCATTCTCGCCGGTGCTCCCGGGTAGTTCGGTCGGCCCCGGCTTCGAGACGCACCTCACCGCGGTCGGCACCCGTCTGATCCACCACGCGCAGCACGGGGGTATCGCTTGTCCCGACAAACAGGCATTTGCCTCGTGCGGCGCCGAGCGGGCGGGGTGTCAGGAGCGCATAGCGAATCCCCTGGTCGCCAACGAGAGTAGCGATTCCGGAGAACTCCCTTGGCCCCTCGCCCTGGCGCCCAGCGGTGGCAACCAATTCTCCGTTAGGCGAGAAAAAGCTGATGGTCGACAACTGCCTGTCTGCGACCGCAAGGCTGCCGTCCATTCCCCGAGCCACATCGACGACACGGACGAATCCTCCATCCAGGTCTCCTGCGATGTCTCCGTAGACCGTTTGGGGCACCGAGCTGACAGTCCATGTGGACGCGTCGGCCGCGCTCTGGGCATTTGCGCCGTTTGACATCGACCCCGAGGCGATACAGACCAGGGCGACGAAGGCGGAAATCTCGCAGAGTGCGGGGGAACGCGGTGACTGGAACATTTGTGACCCTGACGGATGAGGGCGTGGTCCCGAACCCCGATGCTACCCGCTTTCAAACGGCAATGTTCCGGACGGGGAGCCTGGAACTCCTGGACCCCGTGACCCTTACCTGAGCCCGTAACGCAGGCCGACGCTGATAACAGGCCAGTAGTTGACGAACCCTACGGCATCGTCCTCTGCCTGCCGTCTCTCGGTCTCGAGGTCGTCGCGGAAGCCGGGCGAATTCATTACCTCCGGATCACCGGTGGCCGTCATGTCGAAGTTGGGGGACAGGTGCAGGACCGCACCGATGTCCACTACGAAACCGATTCCGCTTGTCGAGTTCGATCCGATTCCGAAAAGCACATAGGGTGCGACTGATCCGGAGACGAGGGTGGTGGTCACTGTGAGGACCTCCGGGTACCGGTAACCGCCCCCACCGATACTGATCGACGCGCCGCTCTCGTAGGTGATCTCGTGTACAGGGTCGTCGGACCTGATCACCAGGCCGGCGCCCGCCCTCAAGAGGCCTGACGCCGACGAAAGCTCCGCGCCTATGCTATACAACGCGGTCGGCAAGGAAAGCTCGGCCGTGCGGTTGTCGGCGAGTCCGAACCTCCCGGTGAGATCCACGTCGAATCCGAAAAACGCGGCCCCGCTCCGGACCGCGATACGATCGTTCAGCGCGACGACGACATCGGCGCCGAGGCCGAGTGTGCCCACGCGCCCACCCACGGCGATGCTCTCCTGCATGGCCCGGGCAGGTTGGCCCCACGCGGTCCACGACAGGGCGATGGTCGCGGCGAGCAAAAATCGTTTCATGACGGATTCAAGATACAAGATTCCAGGACCGCCCTTGGCAGCCCGTGGACAAAATCCTCCCGGCATTCGAGCGGCGATGCATCCGCGCTGGATCGCTTCGCTCAGCTCTTCACAATGTAAAGACAACATTACACTATGTCATGTATAGTATACATTTTTTCTTTTTCAGGGCTTCGCTCTGCGTTGCTCCTCGGGCGAATAGCGGTGCTATTCCCCCTTCGGAGCGCCTTGCCAGCCCGGCGCCTCACCGCTCTCTGTGCTCGCGCGGATTTATCCACGGACTGTTAGCGCGCCGGAGCTTTCCCTGATGCCTACCGCCCAACGATCCGCCGCAGCTCCACAATCTCCTCGTCGAGTTCCGTGCGCCGCAGCACGGCGGCCAGGTCGCCCGCCACGTCGACCAGGACGACATCGTCCGGCGAAGAAAGTGTGGCGATCTGGCCCATGCCCGGTCGGAACACGAACCACTCCGGCCCCTCCGGGTCGGCACCCTCGCGCGGGAACCCTCCGTAGCGGAGCGCCCACACCAGCCCGTCGGCCACGGTGACCGGCGGGCGATCCGGATACCCCAGCGACAGCCAGCCATAGGGCGGCAGATGCTCGGGGAGCCCCATGGCGGTCAGCATGCGCTCCACTTCGCCCCGGACCGAGCCCAGATCCCAGGAATCGAGGAGGGTTCTGCGTGCGAAATCCGCCTCACGCGCGCCCAGTGGCGTCGGTTCAGGCACCACTCCCGGACGAAGCGTATCCCGAACGACTCCGTCACGCCCGTACGTACCACCCCTCCGGGCCCGTCATTTCGGGCAGGCGGTGGGCGAATCCGCCCTGATTGTCAAAGAGAAGAAGCGTGACAGGCAGCCGTTGGACTGCGGGTTCCGTGGGCCTGAATCGAACATCCCAGAGATCCGCCAGCAGTGATCCGTCCGAAAACACCCCCAACGCCGAAAGACCCGCCAGGTACTCCTCAGGCGGAGAAAGGGCGACCGAACCCAGCAACCGGCCATCCAGGCTGAATCTGGAGACTTTACGGCCGTACCGATCGTACGCGAAGAGATGGTCAGCGACGCCCCGCATCCACGCGAGTTCGCCGAACTCACCGGGGCCCTCGCCTCTTCCTCCGACTACATTGTCGAGGGAGCCCCTCCGGTCGTAGAAGCGAAGTGTGCCCGTGCTTTCCTGGGCGATCACGACGTGACGCGGGGTAATCGTGATCCCAACCACTTCATGGAGCGGGTCCGCTTCGGTGTCGCCCACGCTCATGAGGGGCACTGAATCCAGCCGCCACACCTCAAGGCCGCCGGACCGGCCCATGGGACTCCCAGCGGATCCGCCCTTGCGCACGTACACCGCGATCGACACCGCGCCGGCAACCGCCAGGGCCACAAGCAGAAAGAACCCGAAAGCCCATCGAATCGCTTCCTGGTTTCTCACGCGAATCGGCGCATGGCGTTGGTCCTCTTCCAGGGCGTGTCGGTTGATACAAGCCGCCCGCCCGACCAATCTTGAAGACGCCCACAATCGATGCCAGTCCCCTCACCCAAGACATCATTATGACAAACCGCCTCAAGCATCAGCCTTCCTCGGTCGTCCATGTCAAGGCCGCAACGACCGGTCTGGCCCTTTTCGCCGCCTTCCTCGCAACCGCCACCCCACCCCTCCACGGCCAGGTGACCACCGCGCAACTGGACGCCCTGCGCCCCCGCAACATCGGCCCCGCCGTCATGAGCGGGCGGATCGTGGACCTTGCCGTCGTGGAGTCCGACCCGACGAAGTTCTACGTGGCATCCGCCACCGGCGGCGTCTTCAGGACGAACGACAACGGAATCACGCTGGTCCCCGTCTTCGAGAATGAGGGCACGCACTCGGTCGGTGCGATCGCGGTGCACCAGCGGGACACGGCCATCGTCTGGGTCGGCACCGGCGAGCGCGCCAACCGGCAGAGTTCGTCGTGGGGCGACGGCGTCTACAAGAGCACGGACGGCGGCGAGACATGGACGAACATGGGGCTGCGCGACAGCCACCACATCGGGCGCATCGCGTTGCACCCCGAAGACGCCGATCTCGTCTACGTCGCCGCGATGGGCCACCTCTGGGGCCCGAACGAGGAGCGCGGCCTCTACCGCAGTGTGGACGGCGGCGCCACGTGGGAACCCATCCTGCAGGTGGACGAGAACACCGGCGTCGTGGACGTCGCGCTGGACCCGAGCGATCCGAGCATCGTCTACGCGGCGACCTACCAGCGCCGCCGGCGTCCCTGGGGCTTCCACGGTGGCGGTCCCGGCAGCGCACTCCACCGCAGCATGGACGGCGGTGACAGCTGGCAGCGGCTGACCGGCCCGGGGGTCGAGCGAGAGCTTCCCGATAGCGTGCTGGGACGGATCGGCATCTCCATCTACCGGAGCGACCCCCGGATCGTCTACGCGAGCGTCGAGCAGGGCTACCGCTACAACGCGTCGACCGCCTACACCGAGAGGCGCGCGGGCATCTACCGGTCGGAGGATCGCGGCGAGAGCTGGGAACTCATGAGCGACTGGAACCCCCGCCCCATGTACGCCAGCCAGATCACGGTCGACCCGAGCGACGACCAGCGCATCTACATGGTCAACAGCTACTCCTTCTCGGACGACGGAGGGCGCACCTTCACCTCCCCGCCCCAGAGTCTCCACGGCGACGACCGACTCGTCTGGGTCAACCCCACCGACTCGCGCCACGTCATGAAGGCAGACGACGGCGGACTCGGCATCTCATACGACCGCGGCCTCAACTGGCTGTACATCTCCGACCTGCCGGTCAGCCAGTACTACCGGGTCAATGTGGACATGGCCCAGCCCTACAACGTGTACGGCGGGCTTCAGGACAACGGCTCGTGGATGGGTCCGAGCGAGACGTACCGCCAGGCGGGCATACTCAATAGCGACTGGACCCGGCTGGGAGGCGGTGACGGCTTCGTCAACATCCCCGACACGACGAACAACACCGTCATCTACACCGAGTCGCAGTACCTGGGGCTCTCGCGCCTGGACACGCGCACGGGTGAGCGGACCTCCATCCGGCCCGGCGACCCCACCGGACACATCGCGGGGCGGCGCAACTGGGAGACGTGGAGAGAGGTCGGCACGTTCGAGGAGCAGCGCCTCGGCAACGCGATGGAGCCCGCGAACTGGGACGGCCCGTTCATCATCTCGCCGCACGACGCGTCCACCCTGTACGCCGGGACACCCATCCTGTGGAAGACCACTGACCGGGGCGATTCCTGGCAGGCGCTGGGCGATCTGACCACCGGCGTGGACCGGCGGACGCTCCCGGTCATGGGCCAGATGCCACACGATCTCACGCCCTCGCTCGACGACGGTGTTCCCTACTACCCGACGATCTCCGCCGTCGCCGAGAGCCCCCTGGTACAGGGACTGCTCTATGCGGGGACCGCCGACGGCCGGCTCCACGTGTCCCGGGACGGCGGCGAACGCTGGACGGATGTGTCCGCTCGCGACGTGTCCGACTCGGACGAACCCTCCCCTCCCAGCGGTTTTCCCGGCCTTCCGCCGGGCGCATGGGTCAGCGGGATCGAGCCTTCTCGCCACGACGAGGCCCGCGTATATGCGGTCTGGAACAACTACCGCAACGACGACTACACCAACTACCTCTACCGCTCCGACGACTACGGTGAGACCTGGGTCTCGATCACGAGCGACCTGCCCCCGGAGCGCGTGCTGCGGACGGTCCGCGAAGACCTGCGCAACGGCTCCGTCCTGTTCCTCGGCGCCGAGATCGGCCTCTTCTATTCAATGGACGGCGGCGAGCACTGGGCCGAGCTGAGGGGCGGGATGCCCACCCTCGCCTTCAACGACCTCGTCATCCATCCGCGCGAGAACGACGTCGTGCTGGGGACGCACGGACGCGGCATCTGGATCCTCGACCAGATCAACGCGCTCCAGGAGCTGACCCCCGAGGTGATGGCGCGGCCAGCCCACCTCTTCACGGTCGAGCCCGCCGTGCAGATCCGCCGCGCGGGCGGGGCGGCCCATACCGGGGACGTGTACTACCGGGGTGAGAACCCACCCAACGGCGCGATCCTCGACTACTGGCTCGGGGAGGACGCCGAAAGCGGCACGGTGACGATCGTCGTCGAGGACTCGGGGGGTGGCAGCGTGGCCACGGTGGACGGCACCACGCAGCAGGGGATGAATCGCGTGGTGTGGGACCTGCGGCATGAGGTGGGTGATGGGAGCGATGGCGGCGAGGCGGGGCCCTTCCAGCGCCCGAGCCGCGGTCCCCTGGTCGTTCCTGGCATCTACACCGCGCGTCTCGAAGCGGCGGGCGCTGTGTCCGCGCAGCAAATGACGGTGCGCGAGGATCCCCGGATCAACGCCTCAGCCGGCGTGCGCGCCGCCTGGACGGCCACGCTGCTGGAACTGGCCGAGGCGCGTGGGCGGGCCGCCGGCGAACTGGAGCGGATCGGAGAAGCGCTGGAAGGGGTCGCTGAGGACGAATCGAGTCCCCGCGCCACCAAATTGCGCGACCTGCAGCGCGAGTTCGGGGAGCTCGTCAGCCGGATCGGCCGCCTGGCGGGCGAAGTAGAGGGCGTGGTGGCGCCGTTGACCCAGGACCAGCGGTCGCGACGGGACTTCTACATGGAGATGCTGGAGGTGCTGGTGGGGGAGGCGGGGGTGGTCGCGGTGAACCCGTAGGGTGGGACCGCACGATTGCAGGATGGATCCTGCGTGTGTATACTATATGTGACTGCGCATGTCATATGCACATCACAGAGAGACAGTTGATGCCGCGAAGAATCCACCTGATCGTCTCGGAGCCTGACCGCACCCGCTACGCCGCCGCCGCCCGCCGCGAAGGCCTGACCCTGAGCGCGTGGCTTCGCGCCGCCGCTGCCGAGCGGCTGGACCGTCGTACAGGCACTGAACCGTTTCACACGGAGGATGACGTGTGGCGGTTCTTCGCGGACCGCGACGCCGAGATGGGATGCGGCACCGAGCCGGACTGGGAGCAGCACCTCGACGTCATTCGCGCGTCCCGGAGCCGGGGCGCAGCCGGGACCTGACCTTCCGAGCCATGGTCTTCGTCGACACCAGTGTCCTGATGTACGCGGTGGGAAGAGATCACCCGCTCCGCCCGCCGGCCCGTCGCTTCTTCGCCGCGGCGACGACGGACCAGCAACCGCTCGCAACGTCGTCCGAAGTCCTTCAGGAGCTGGCGCACGCATATCTGCCCGTGGAGCGTACGCAGGCCCTCGCCGCTGCACTGCGGATCGTCGACCGGACCCGCATGGAGGTGTGGCCCCTGGAGCGCGACGACGTGGTCCTTGGCATCGAACTCGCCGCCCGGCACCCGGCGCTCGGAGCCCGCGACCTGTGCCACCTCGCCAGCTGTCAGCGGCGCAGCGTCACCCGTATCCGGACATTCGACCGCGCCCTGAAGGCTGCCGCGGACTCCCGGCGCTAGCATCGGCAGGCAGGGCGTATGGAAAGGCCGGGTTTGACCCTTGATCCGGATTCACGGCATTCTGAGGCATGAACCATTTGGATCGCATCACTCTGGAGCCGGACAAGCGGGGCAGGAAGCCATGCATTCGCGGGCTCAGGATCACGGTGTACGATATCCTCAAGTACCTGGCCTCCGGGGTGACCGAATCGGAGATACTTTCGGACGTCCCGGACTTGGAGCGCGAAGACATCCAAGCAGCGCTGGCGTTCGCGGCGGAGCGTGAGCGCAGGCTGGTTGCGATTCCGCCGCTGTGAGGCTCCTCTTCGACGAGAACTACTCTTCGCGTCTTGCCGCTGGCCTATCCGATGTTCTTCCCGGGGTCGGTGCGTGTCGGGACGTCGGAGGCAGCGTTGCTGGCACAGTCGTAGGAGGCGACCGATTCGCGGACCCGGGAGAGATCCTACTACCCGACCCTACTGATCCCGATCGGCCAGCACCGTCTCGGAGGCGGTCGAGCATGGCATCGCAGAAGGTGGCGTCGCCGATGACATCGTGCCAGCCATTAGCACTAGCCGAGGCGGTGCTTCCTCTAGGCCGAAGTTCGGGCCCGAATCGGGCTGATTCCTGGCCGTAACCTGTTTGTGGGCACGGGACTTGACACCAGTTCTCGTATGGGATATATGTACCCATGTAATAACAAGGCTATACCGTTGACATGATACATGATAGTCGTTACGATCATAGTCATGTATATCGAACGCGTGCCCAATCGGAACTCCCCGCCCGCCGTGCTCCTGCGCGAGTCCTTCCGCGAGGGCGGCAAGGTCAGGAAGCGCACCCTGGCCAACCTGTCGAAGTTGCCCGACGAAATCGTGGACGGGCTGCGCATCCTGCTCAAGGGCGGCGTCGCCCTGAAGTCCTTCGGCGACGCTTTCGAGATCCTGCGCTCCCGCCCCCACGGACACGCCGCCGCCGTGCTGGGCACGGCCCGCACGCTGGGCCTCGAGAGACTGCTGGACCGCCGTCCGTCGCGGATGCGGTCGCTGGCGCTGGCGATGATCGCGGCGCGCGTCCTCGACCCGCGCTCGAAGCTCGCCACCGCCCGCGGCCTCAGCTCCGAGACCCTGGCCGACACGCTGGGCGAGGAGACCGGCACGGCGGACGCGACGGCGGAGGAACTCTACGAGGCGATGGACTGGCTGCTCCGGCGGCAGAAGCGCATCGAGCGGACCCTGGCGGCGAAGCACATCGAGGACGGCTCGCTCGTGCTCTGCGACCTGACCTCGGTGTACTTCGAGGGCGCGAAGTGCCCGCTGGCCAAGCGCGGCTACTCCCGCGACGGCAGGCGCGGCAAGCTGCAGATCGTCTTCGCCCTGCTCTGCGACCGGGACGGCTGTCCGGTGGCCGCCGAGGTCTTCCGTGGCAACACGGCCGATCCCGGCGCCGTGGCCTCCCAGGCCGAGAAGCTCGCCGCGCGCTTCTCGCTGTCTCGCATCGTGCTGGTCGGAGACAGGGGGCTGCTGACCGACGCCCGCGTCCGGGAGGATGTCGAGCCGGCGGGGCTGCGCTGGATCACCGCGCTGCGGGCTCCGAAGATCCGCAAGCTGGTTTCCGGCGGCGACTTGCAGCTGTCGATCTTCGACACCCAGGACCTCGCCGAGATCTCCGCGCCAGAGCTCTATCCGGACGAGCGGCTCATCGTCTGCCGCAACCCGCTGCTGGCCGCCGAGCGGGCCCGCAAGCGCGAGGCGCTGCTGGCGGCCACGGAGGCCAAGCTCGACCTGGTCGTCCGGGCCACGAAGCGCGAGAACCGCCCCCTGCGGGGCACGAAGGACATCGCCGTGCGCGCCGACCGGGCCCTGCGCGCCCACAAGGTCGGCAAGCACTTCACGACCACCGCGAGCGAGGACGGCTTCTCGTACGAGCGCGACGAGGCGCGCATCGCCGCGGAGGCGGCGCTGGACGGCATCTACGTGATCCGCACCAACGTGGCCGCCAAGGAGCTCGGGCCCGAAGACGCGGTCCGGGCCTACAAGAGCCTCAGCCGGGTCGAGCGCGCCTTCCGCAGCTTCAAGGGGGTGGATCTCAAGGTGCGGCCCGTCCACCACCGCCTCGAGGGGCGCGTCCGCGCCCACGTCTTCCTCTGCATGCTCGCCTACTACGTCGAGTGGCACATGCGCCGCGCCCTGGCGCCGATGCTCTTCGACGACGACGACCCGGCCGCCGCCGAAGCCGGCCGTTCCTCGCCCGTCGCGCCCGCCCAGCGCTCGAAGGCCGCACGTGCCAAGGCGGGCAGGAAACGCACGCCCGACGGCCTGCCCGTCCACAGCTTCCGGAGCCTGCTCGGCGATCTCGCCACCCTGACCCGCAACCGTGTACGGCCCGCCGTCCCCGGTGCCATGACCGCCGACATGCTTGCCCGCCCCACACCGCTCCAGGCCAAGGCCTTCCGTCTCCTCGGCATCCGCCCTTGACCCGTACCCAGTAGCGTACACCCGCCGATCCGAGCTATGTCACCGCCCTACAACGTCTTGACCCACCCCCCAACGGCCGAACTTCGGTCTAGGCTGCCGTGGACTGATCCGCGTCCGGTTTTGCAGAACGCACGGCGGTGTCCTACGACCGTTCTCGACGCCGGCAATGCGCCATCAGGAGCCAGCCTGACTCTTGTCAGCCACAGCCCTTCGGACGGCATCCTTGATGAAATCTGACACGCCTTCTCCGGCCTTGGTCGCCAGTCGCGAAACCATGTCGAAGTGTCCAACTTCGTCTCCCGTCCAGACCAAATCTACCCGCCTGATCCGCCTGAGAGCGATGTGACTGTACACTTCCGGGTTGCCCCAATAGCAAGTCCTGCACAAATCCGGATCCCTTGCGCCTGTGAGGTTGTCGCAGTGCTCGCACGTCCAAGACTTGGCGCGATTGCAGGAGCCGCATAGGAGCATCACTTGAGTCGCGTCCACATCCTTCTCACCCCAATCCCCTTCGACCTCGTAGGGCACACGGTGATCGATCTGAAGCTCCCGAGCTGGGTAGGGCGTGTCACAGATGGCACATCGGGACCGAGACGATTCAACCAACTCGGTCTTCAATTGCTTGGGCCAGATTCCGCGCCCACCCCTGCTCGCGCACATCACGCGCGGCGCGGGGCGGATGGCCATATCCGTACCGCTCGCTCAGTTCCTCCGTGGTGATGAAGCCGTGCTTCAGAATATGTTCGATCACGATCCGGGAACGCCTGCCGGTCGCAGCGCGCAAATGATCCAGGAACCACTCGGGCAGATCCGCAGGTGATCGTGTCGCTTCACCATCCGCCTTCGTAGGCATCACAGGAACTCAAGCTGGGAAATCACGGATGGCGGCTCGGAATCGGTGCCCGCCGCCACCAGGGCGGGGGAAAGGTACAGCGATTCGTACGTCACGTCTCGTCGCCCGAGTAAGGTCGCCTGGGTGGACCGGCCCGCCAGGATCTCCAAGCGCTCGAGCCCAAGCGATGCAGGCAAATCCCTGCCGAAGCGTTTTTTTCCGGTTCGCCCGTCGTACGAGACTGCGAACATGATGTTGCGCGACGTCAAGTCGGCTAGGTCTTCACAGAACCGATCGTGGTCGATGCTCGGCGAATACCGCTGATCCCGTGAGCGGCAGACGCCTTGGTAGGGGGGGTCCATATAGACCAGATCCGAGGCAGTACAACTTCTCAAGACATCACGGTAGTCCCAGGAAGTCACTCGGGTCCTACCCGTGAGGAACCCCGAGACGCCAAGGAGTCGGCGTCTCATCTCGGTCGGGCGTGCGCCCCGACGGCGGTTGTCAGGCGTGTTGTTGAACTCGCCGTTCGCATTATAGCGCACGGCCGCCTTGACACAGCGGGCCAGCAGATACAGGAAGTCGGCGGGATCGTGCCCGCTGTTGAAGCGGCCACGCACTTCGTCGTAGTACTGGCGTTCGCGACCGTGCTGATCGTTCCATAGAAACGCGTAGCGGCTCGCAAGATCTTCGGGACGGTCGAGAATCTCTCGCCAAAGGGCCACCAGCGGCTCGTGGGCGTCGTTGATCCAAAATCTGGACGCACCTTGGCGCAACGCGAACGCGATCGATAGGGCGGCGGAGCCGGCGAACGGCTCAACCAATCTAGGTGCCGACTTGGGGAGATACCTAAGTATCTTGGGCGCGATCCGGCGCTTGCTCCCCTGGTAGGGGAAAGGTTGGGGTACGTCGCGAACCTCGATCCCCATCCCCTACTGCGCTACGCCCTTCTGCATCCGCGGGTCACGCACGAGAAGGTCGTAGCGGACGAATATGCCAGTGTCGAGCCGCTCGCAGGCCCAAAAAGACCGCCCCGCAGCCATTGTCCGCCGTGCTGTTCCGGTTGGCATTGCGCTTTCCTTTCCTCACCTTGGAAGGGTTCTCCGAATCCTACGGTCCGTCTGACAGCCCGACAACCCCAAGCTGACCCGGCCCAAGCTGGCTGGCCGGACCTCGAAGGCGGTCGAGGATGGCATCTCGGAAGGTGGGTTTCCGACGACATTTTGCCAGCTACTAGGCCTGTGGCCGCACCGGCAACACCACATGCGACGCCCACTCCGCATCATGAAACACCGTCTGCTCCGCCACCTGCCACTCTGTCTCGTAGGCCGGATCACCATCCGTGTTCAGATGCCGAAATAGCGGAAACGCCGCACTGGCGATTTGCACCCGGATTCGGTGCCCCGGCAGAAACGCCTGACTGGTCGGTGGCAGATCGAACTCCAGCTTCCAGACGCGGTGGCCTTCCTCGGTAGCGCCGACCGGCTCGATTCCCCGCGTTCCGAACGTGTTCGCGTAGGTGTACCACACCGGGTAGGCGGTACCATCGGGGTGCACGTCGACAAGCCGCACCAGGAACTCGGTCTGCGGAGCAGATGAAGCCACATAGAGCGTGGCGGACGCCGGGCCCGTAGTCTCGACCTCTTGCTCGAGGGGCTCGGTGGTGTAGGTCAGCACGTCGTCGCGCGCCTCAATGAACCCGATGTCCACCGGGCCGTCGCCCGCCATCTCCGCATTCTCTCCCCCCGTGATGGCCGGGGTAGGATCGCCGGGATCGTAGCGGTAACGGTCGGGCGGCTCATCCCCGGGAGGCTCACGGTTCAGCACCCCGTCGCCCCGGTTCGAGTTTGCGCTGCCGCCCGAGTGCAGGTAGAACGCCGTGAACTCCGTCTCGGGCAACGGCCACTCCCACGCCTCCCGCCACTCGTTCCTCCCCATCAGGAACAGCCTGACGGGCGGATCGCGATCGACGCCGTTGTCGAAATCCTTCAGCCAGCGGTCGAACCAGCGCAGGTGGATGGCCCGCAAGTCCAGGACCGACTCGGCGCCGAAATCCAGAGAGCCGATCGTGGACGACCCGGGGTATGCGTGTGGCCAGGGCCCAATCAGGAGGTGCTGCTGCGCCCGGGCCAGGTCGCTGTCGCTGTATCGCAGCACCTGCTCCCGGTTGTAGAACGCGTGGTCGGTGGATCCGTCGAACCAGCCCGTGCGCTGGAGGATCGGCACATCTACCGCGCGATAGAGCTCGCGATGGTCGGGCCAGTCCAGGATGGGATCCGTCCACTGGTTCCGCGCGGCCGACTCCAGGTATTCCTCCCAGAGCCCTACTTCGTTGCCGATGAGCTTCTCCCAGATGGGAATCTCCCGGCCCATGCGGGCAGGCAGCTCGACGAGGGGCAGGTGCCGGAACAGTTCGTTCCAGTCGTAGGCACTCCCGTTCTGGTTGACGCGCCCGTCGGTGGAGACAAGCCACGAGAGCTCGGACGGCGCGCTGCTCCCCCGGGCATAGACGGCCAGACGGCGGTACGCCTCCGGTGTTCGGCCCAGGGTGACCGGCGTGACCTCGGGGATCAGCGCCTTCAGGTGGGGATTCCCTGCCGGCGCAACCATCAACTGCACGAGGCCGCCGTACGAAGCGCCAACCATTCCGACGCTGCCGCTGGACCACGGTCGGGTCCCCAACCAGGTGATGGTGTCGTCGGTGTCGTCCCGCTCGCTCCGGCGACCGTACCAGGAACCCTCCGAGTCGTACTTCCCGCGGATGTCCTGCACCGCGAACACGTAGCCGCGGCTCGCGTAGTAGCGGCCTTGCTCGGAATGGCCCGGGGTCTCGCTGCCGTACGGCGTTCGAACCAGGACGACCGGGAACTGACCTTCGGCGTCCGGCAGGAAGAGGTCGGTAGCGAGGCGAACTCCGTCGCGCATCGGGACCGGCACGTTCATGGCCCATTTGACGTCGTGGGTGGGTGCGGAAGCGTCGGTGGTCTGTGACAACACCGCTTCGGGAGAGCCCACGAGCGCGCTCACCGCCGCGGCCAGGGCGATCATGCGGATCACGCGCCAGATCCCGGCTCGTCGCGCTGGGCGGCTTCGCCACTTCGTCCAGCGCTCCGCCTCATCCCGCGCCGTCACCCCAGACCTGGCGCAACACGCGCACCATGTTGCCACCGAGGATCTTGCCCTGATCGCCGTCTCCATACCCCCGCGCGGCGAGGCGTTCGCGCAGCCGCGGCAGGTCCGCGAACCCAGCGAGACCCTCGGGAAAGCGGTAGGGAGGATCCGGCACGGGGTCCGAGGGAAAGCGCTTCCGGGGCAAATCCGTAAAGTCCAGGCCGAGTGCAACGTGGTCGATCCCGGCCACCTCGGCGATGTGGTCGAGGTGGCCCAGCACCTCTTCCACCGTGGGCCGGGAGCTGGCGGAGACGCACGCCGGAAAGGCGCTCACCCCAACCACGCCACCCAGCTCCGCGCAGGCGTGCAAATGCTCGTCGCCAAGGTTCATCGGATGATCGTACACCGCCCTTGCGTTCGAGTGGCTGAAGATGACCGGATGCTCGCTTTCCTCCATCGCATCGAGGCTTGAGCGCGGACCCATCCCGGACAGGTCGACAACGATCCGTTCCCGGTTCATCGCTTTGATCGCGAGCCGGCCGGTCGCGGTCAGCCCCTGGTCCGTGCGCTCGAACGCACCGTCCCCGTATGGCATCTTCCAGAGGTGCGTGGGGGCCATCACCCCGGCCCCGGAGGCACGGTAGGCGGGAAAGAGAGCGAAATCGGCCTCCACCATCTTCGCCCCCTGGAACCACGGAATGAGGCCCACCCGGCCGCTATTCACCGCAGCCGACAACCCGCCGAGGTCGAGCACCGCGACGGCCTCTTCGCTCAGCGCCCGCACCGCTTCGTGAAAGCGCCGCAGATTTTCCGACACCGCAGGCTCGTGCTCGTCAACGACGACCGGCACCATGAACGCGTTGACACCCGCCGCCTGAGCGGCGCGCACCTGTCCGCGCACGTGTGCGAGTTCGTCGTCCCACGATGCGACCCGCGCCGGGATGCCCGCCCTTCGCTTGGCGGCCAGCCGCATGCGCTCGGCCTGCAGTCCACGGATCGGGGAGGCCAGCGTGATGGGGCCCAGCACGACGGCATTCTCGAGAGCCTGCGGTTCCCCCAGCCCACTCTCGGGGTTGCCACACCCGGAAGATCCGAGCACGCCGAGTCCGAGCGGAACGGCGGCGGACCTCACCACGAAGTCCCGACGCGGGATGCCGGTTCGCTTGCTCACTCTCCCCACACCTCCTCCCACACCCGCAACCAGTTCGCGCCCATGATCTTCTCGATCTGCTCGGGAGTGTAGCCGCGGTCCAGCAACCCGGCGGTGATGGCGGGAAAGCCGGTGAAGTCGTGGAGTCCCTCTACGTAGATCCAGTCCTCGTAGCGCTGCGGGTAAGCCTCCGGCGGCAGCGTCACGGGATTCACGGGTCCGGAGTCATTGCGACCCACGATCTGGTCCAGGCCGACGCCGACATGGTCCACGCCCACGACTTCCACCATGTGGTCGAGCTGGCGCAGGAACTCCTCAAGCGTTGCCTGCCCCTCCGACACCACGAAGAAGTTGAACGCGGTGATCCCGATCACGCCGCCGGTGTCCGCGATCGCTCTCATCAGCCCGTCGGTCATGCACCGGGGATTGTCACGCAGTGCGCGGGGATTCGTGTGCGTGCAGACCACCGGCCCCTCCGCCACCTCGAGGGCGTCGTAGGAGGTGGCTTCGCTGCAGTGGCCGCCGATGTCCACGACGATGCGCAGCTCCTGAAGGGCCTCGACGACCTCGATCCCGTAATGGCTCAGCGGTCCCGGATTGGGGTCGACGCAACCGGACCCGATGTAGTTGCCGACGTTGTACACGAGCCCCGAACTGCGCAGTCCGATGCGATGGTATCCCGCGAGTTGCGACAGGTCCTCGTCCACGTCCACCCACTGCCAGCAATAGCCCACCGCGACTTTGCCCGCGGCCCGGGCCGCGTGAATGCCGGCCACCGTGGTCACAGGCGTGAGGTCTTCGGCGTGGTCGAGCATGAACTGGTGGAAGGGCGACGACAGCGAGAGATCCGGCAGTGTGGACATGTTCATGTTCACCCCGCCGGCCTTGAGCGTGCGCACGACCTCTTCGTTGAGCAGCGAGGCGTCGAGGCCGTTCACGACGAGGATTTCGTCGTGCATGGCTCTCGCTGCGGCGAGGAAGGACGGGTCGGCGAGTCGGATCATGCGTGCAACTTGTCCGTCTGGATCATGCTGCCTCGGTCGACAGAAGCGCCGGTGTGCCCGTTCAGTAGTTCCGACAACGCCTGACGCGTAACTCCGAGGCCTGCCGCGGCCTTCGTCACCGAGAGTCCGAGGGGCTCAAGACACAGGCGTCGCACGATCCCTCCCGGATGCGGGGGGTTTTTCATGGCCATCTGTCTCTCCTTTCAGTGGTAGTCGACGTAATCGACATCCTAGATCCCCACCACCCGCCCAACCCCATCGGCCTCGGCCCGGCGCAGCACTTCCGCGCCGATGGCCACGTCCTGTACCGCCACCCCAACCGACTTGAAGAACGTCAGCTCCCTGCCGGCGCTTCCCCGCGGTGCGTCCCCGTTAACGATCTCGCCGAGATCGGCGTCGATCACGTCCTCGGGCACGAGACCCTCCCGGATGGGTATGATCAGGTCCCCCGCTTCATCCATCGCCGCCTCCCGATCCTCGACCACGACCCGGGCCCGCGTCACAACCTCGTCGCCGACCTCACGCGTGTGAGGCTGGAAGCTTCCACTGCCGCTGACATGGGTCCCCGCGGGCAGCCCTGTACCATCGAATACCGGCGTTCCCGACGATGTCACGGCCACGATGATGTCTGCTCCATCAACCGCCTCGGCCGAATCGGACACTGCGCGCGCCTCCACCCCCTCGAGCGACTCGGCCAGACGACAGGCCGATTCCCCGCCCTGTGACACCACGCGCACCTCCTCGATCGGCCGCACGGCCCGCACCGCCTCGATCTGCCGCGGGGCCTGCACACCCGCGCCGAAGATGGTCAACACCCGGGACTCCGGGCGGCTCAGCAGCCTGGCCGCGAGTCCTGCCGCGGCAGCAGTACGGATGGCCGTCAGCTCGCCAGCGTCCATGACCGCCGCGGGCAGCCCGGTCTCATCGTCGATCATGAGGATCACACCGTTGATCGTAGCCATCCCCCTGTCGCGGTTCCCCGGGAAGAGTGAGGCAATCTTTGCGCCCCGCTCCCCGGAGCCCCCCAGGCGCGCGGGCATGAACAGGCTGATGCCGTCACCCGACGTCAACAGCCCGCGCACCGGCATCTCGACCTTACCCGCCGAGAGCTGCCCGAAGGCGCGGGCCATCGCGTCGATGGCGTCGTTCATCGTGATGAGCGCCAGGATCTCGGCGCGGGAGATAACACGAAAGTTCATCGTTCGGCTCCGAGTTCGCCCGGCAACCGGGCCAGAAACACTTGCTGAACCCCGGCGTCGTCTTCGCGAACGCCGAAGATCGTGTCGCCGCGGATATCGAACACATCGGCGGGCGCGCCCAGGTCAAGTGCGCCCAGGTATTCGCCCCCGAACGAGAACGCGTCCCACATCCGTCCTCCGAAGCCGGCGGCCTTGAAGGTGTAGATCACGCGCAGGTCCATCTTCTCCACCGGCCGGATCCGTTGCACGAGTACCAGATCGTCGCCCACATCCTCCGAGAAAGACCAGACGAGGTGATCCTGCCAGAGCGGCTGCCGTCTGCTCGCTGCCTCCGGCTCGGCAGGGCGCGCGACCGCCGCCAGGGTGTCACGCAGTGATTCCTCCGCGGAAAAGACGGCATAGCGCGCCACCACTTCGCCGCCGGGTGACGACACACGCACAACCGGCAGCGCGTCGCCTGAGGTGCGCCACTCCGGGATGTACATCTCCTGGATGTCGAATCGGCGCGACACCACCGTATCGCCGCCGAGAGAATACACGTTCAACGTCTGGGTCATGATGTCCGGGACCAGAAAACTCGTCGGTGAGACCGCAACAAGCGCCAACGCAGCCTCACCGCTGATCTCGCCGGGACCCTCCCCCTTGCGACCGATCCGGCGAAGGAACGATCCGTCCGGTGCGAAGGTCCGCACCTCGCCCGCCTGCCCGTCCAGGACCGCGATGGTGCCGTCGGCCATGACGTCCAGCCCGGCGACTTCGCCGAAAGCGAACTCTGGCGGCCCATCCTCAGCCCCGTTACCTCCGATGGCAAGGAGGGGCTCCACCGCGAACACCGGGCGTCCGTAGTCCGCCAGCATCCCGTGCCGGACCACCTCGACGCCACCCTCCCGATCGACCGCCGGGGCCGCCTCGTCGATTCCCGCGTCGCACGCAGCCAGCACGCAGAGCGCCGGAATTGCCAGAACCGGAACACGCATCCTCGTGGCCACGCCGACTCTCCTACCCATTCAGGTACCGATCCGCCAACACCCTTCGGTGATGCCCCGAGTGCCCCGCGATGATCCACGCGAGGCTGCGCACGGTGAACTCATATCCGGACGCGACGCCCCGACGGTCCCAAACGTCCTCCTCGAAGCTCCTGAGCAGCAGAACCGTCGATCGCCGCACCGCGCGCAGCTCCTCTGCCAGGCTGGGCAGCGAACGCTTGTCGGCGCGGGACGCGGCGGCGTATTCGTGCTGATCGAATGACGGGAAGTGGGCCCGGTCGCCCCGGGCGAATGCCAGCACCCGCATCGTGAACATGCGCTCGGCGTCGATCACGTGCGCCACCACCTCTCGCACGGACCACTTTCCCGGAGCGTAGCGGTATCCTTTCCTCTCGGGCGGAATGCCGGCCAGCAGGCCGCTCCACTCCTCGGCGCCACGCTCCAGCGATTCCAGCAGGGGCTCCCCGGCCACCGCGATGTAGCCGTGGTAGTACTCCGCGCATTCGTCGGGCCGGGGTCTCTCCGGTATCGGTGCCATCGCTCGATCAGCTCCTCGTTCGGCGTTCATTTCCCGGCACGCGTGGGCTTCCACAAGTCCCTGGTGCCTGTTTCAACCGTCCGCCGCCACCGTCCGCCGCAACCGTCACGAAGGAAGGTAGCGCTTCGCGAGTTCCCTGAACGAGCGGACTTCCTCTTCGGCCCAACCATCGCCCCTGCCCAGCTCCACCGCCATCACCCGTGCGACTTCCGGCGCGGCGGCCAACGCAGCCCTTGCATTCAGGAACAAGGCCCGGGTTCGACGGGCGAGCACGTCTTCCACCCGCACGGCCATCTCGTTGCGCGCCCCCCACGCGGCCTGGCTCAGCCGATACGGGAGGCTGGGGTGCATGAGACGGCCGAGGCCCGGGTCGCCCACTTCCATCTCCTGAATTGCGGCGGCGTCCGTGCCGTACGGCTTCCACGGGTCCAGGACCTCGCGACGCTTGCTGAAGCCATGCAGTCTCAGCGTCGCGGTCACCGACGGCACCGGCGAGAGCCCCCCCACGTCGGCCGCGATGTCGACCGTGTCCTGGGCGACCTTCCGGCAGGTGGTCCATTTGCCTCCCGTCACGGTGACGAGTCCCCGCCGCGACACGCCGACCTTGTGATCACGCGAAATGGCGGAGGTGGTCCGCTCGGTCCCCGTCGCCGCCAGCGCACGGAGTCCGGCCCAGGCGGAGAGGATGTCTGAGCGCCCGATCGGGCGGGTCAGGTAGCGTCCCGCGTGGTCGATGAGGTAGTCGATCTCCTCTTCCGTGGGCACGGGGTCACGCGCGGGCGACTCGACAGCCACATCCGTCGTGCCAATCACGACGTGGCCCTTCCAGGGGATCGCGAACAGGACCCTGCCGTCGTCCGTCGAGGGCACCAGCACCGCCGCATCGCCCGGGAGGAAAGAGTTGCCCACCACGATGTGCGCGCCACGGCTCAGTACCACGGGAGAGCCCTGCCCCGTGTCGTCCATCCGGCGCAGCGAGTCGGCGAACGGACCCGCCGCGTTCACGATCACGGCCCCGAACGCGATGCCTTCGCGACCACCGAGCCGATCGCGCAGCTTCACCCCCTTCACCATGCCTCGCGATTCGACAAGGTCGATGGCCTCCACGTAGTTCACCGTCACGGCGCCGATGTTGGCTGCGGTCCGGGCGAGGGTCCACCCCAGACGTGCGTCGTCGAACTGGCCGTCATGGTAGAGGACGCCCCCGCGCAGACCCTGCCCGTTCAACGTCGACACCCGGCGGCGGCACTCCCGCTTCCCCACGAGACGCGAGCGGCCGAAGCCGCGCCGGCCCGCCAGCGCGTCGTACACCTTCAGTCCCAGGCCGTAGTATGGACGCTCCCACCAACGGTATGCGGGGACGATCAGTGGCAGACTGCCCACCAGGTGGGGCGCGTTGCGCCACAGCCGCTGCCGCTCCCGGAGGGCGCCGCGGACCATTTGAACCTGTCCCTGGCGCAGGTAGCGAACGCCGCCGTGGACCAGTTTCGTGCTGCGGCTGGATGTCCCCCCGGTAAAGTCGCCGCGTTCGACGAGGAGTGTCCGGTATCCGCGCGCCGACGCGTCCAGCGCGGTAGCAAGTCCGGTGCAGCCACCGCCGACCACGATTACATGCCAGGGGCGCAGCTCCATGGCTCGATCCAGCATCGATTCCCGGGACACCTCGCCGCGGCGTGATCGGGCCGTCCAGCGGGCGCGCCGAACCGGGGAAGCCACAACGCGAGTCACGTCTGTCGCACCTCTCTTCTTGAAATCCGGCGGGTGAAGGCGGCATTGTGACAGCCAGCGGCCCGGACACCGTGTCCGCGGGAGCCGAGGCGGCCGGCAGGGCGCCGTTCAACCAAACGACAGGAAGCTACCGATGGTGACAAGCCGTGACGACTCGTCCGTTGATCGCGTACGGCCCGCCGCCCGTACGACTAGGCTCTCCCGCCGCCGGTTCGCCAAGTCCCTGATCGCCGCCCCCGGACTCCTGGCCTACGCCTGCCGGGACCGGGACGCCGAGGGACCCGACACGGATGTTTCCAGCGAAGAGGTGCCCGCCCCGGGCACCTGGGCCCGCTACGACAGCACCATCGTCATCGACGCGCTGGCCAGCCCCGGGCCCTTCAACGTGCCAGACCGCATCGGGGCACCGCTCACGGACGAGATGGTGCGAAATGCCGCGGTGTCCGGGATCACGGCGGTGAACGTTACCGTCAGCGGGGGTGGAGAGACCCCCGACGACGCCTACGCGGCGACCATGGAACACCTGGCCTACTGGCGACGTGAGGCGGAAGCCCACCCCGATATGCTGACGATCGCTGCGACCATCGCCGAGATCGAGGCCGACAAGGCCGCCGGCAAGCTGGCGCTGATCATGGGCTTTCAGGACACGGTCATGCTCGGTACGGACCTCGCGCGCATGGACGAGTTCCATGAGATGGGGGTGAAGGTCGTCCAGCTCACCTACAACCTGCCCAACCTGGTCGGCGAGGGCTGTCTGGCGCCCGACAACGGCGGACTCACCGACTTCGGCCGCGACCTCGTGGCACACATGGCCGCGACCGGCGTCCTGGTGGACCTGTCCCACTGCGGGCAGCGCACCACCGCGGAGGCGATCGAGGCGGCACCGGGACCCGTGGCGATCACCCACTCCGGGTGCTCCGCCGTCTACGAGCACCCCCGCAGCAAGCAGGACGCGGAGCTGCGTGCCATGGCTGACAAGGGAGGCGTACTGGGCCTCTACATGATGCCGTTCCTCAACGCGGAAGGACCCGCCACGGCAGACGACTTCTACCGCCACATCGAGCACGCGGTCAACGTCTGCGGCGAGGATCATGTGGGAATCGGCACGGACAACTCCATCACGCCGACGGTGGACGACGAGGCCTACCGGGCCACGCTACAGGGGTTTGCGGACGAGCGGCAGCGCCTGGGCATCGGCGCGCCGCGCGAACACGAGCTCCTCTTCGTGCCCGAGTTGAACGACCCCATGCGGATGCGGATGGTTGCCGAGGGGCTGATGGCTCGCGGGCACGTCGAAGCCCGTGTCGAGAAGATTCTGGGGGGCAACTGGATGCGGGTGTTCGGGGAGGTGTGGGGGTAGTGCACTGGCGATCCGTATGGTTGACCCCGGAGATCAGCGCGAACCTGAGAACGGCTTCGCTCACGGTCGGCCCAGGTGCAACCTGCCTACATGGCTCCATCCTGCTGTCGGCCGTGCTGGCGGGTCTAGCCTTGGCTTCTGCGTGCGGGGGCGACAGCACAACCACACCGCCGCCGGAGCCCGATCCGCCTCGTGAAACGGTGGTCACCGTGACGCCGGGAGCCGTGTCGCTGTCGGCGCTGGACGACACGGTGCGGCTGTCGGCCCAGGTGCTGGACCAGAGTGGACAGGTGATGGCCGATGCCACTGTGACCTGGGCGACCAGCGAGCCATCGGTCGCGACGGTGGAAGGGTCTGGACTGGTGACGGCGGCGGGCAACGGCTCGGCAATTGTTACGGCGACATCCGGTGCCGTGTCCGGGAGCGCGACGGTGACGGTGGCCCAGGCAGTAGCGGAGGTGGTCGTGAACCCCACCGCCGACACCCTCTACGTCGGCGACACGCTACGGTTGGCGGCCTCGGCCACTGATGCGAACGGCCATGCGGTGGAAGGGGCATCGTTCGCCTGGGCGTCGGGGGACACCGCCGTGGCACGGGTCGATGAAGCGGGCCTGGTGACAGGAATCGCCCCCGGCAGGACGACGGTGACTGTCACGTCGGGCGGCGTGACGGGCGAGGCGCAGTTGATGGTGTTGGCGCGCCCGGCGGCGGTCGCCGTGACGCCGGAAGCAGCGTCGCTAACAGCGTTGGGCGATACGGTTCGGCTGTCGGCCAAAGTGTTGGACCAGATCGGCAATGTACTGACGGGCGTGGAGGTCGCGTGGTCGAGCGCGGACACCATGGTGGCGACGGTCGATTCGGCGGGGCTGGTCACGGCGGCAGGGGCAGGAGAGACAAAGGTTACGGTTGTCGCCGGCGGGGTCTCAGGCGAGGCCCGAGTCTCGGTGACGCAGTCGACGCATTCGGTGGCCGTGTCGCCAGCGGCCGATACTATCGTCCACGGGGACACGCTTCGGTTGTCGGCAGTGGCGTTCGACGCCAATGGGTATCGGGTGGCGGGGTCGGAATTCATTTGGTCGTCGAGCGACGTCTCGGTGGCGATGGTAGACGCGTCGGGACTTGTCCGGGGCGTCTCCGAGGGGCAGACGACAATCACCGCCATGGCGGAAGATGCCCTGGGAACCTCGGAAATCCTGGTGGCGAGTCCGGACTGGGCTGCGCTTGCGGCGCTCTACCATGCGGCGAACGGCCCGAACTGGGCCAACGACGAGAACTGGCTTACCGACACTCCTATGGGAGGTTGGCATGGAGTGGAAACAAACGACGACGGACGCGTGATCCGCGTGATCCTTCCCGAGAATCTTCTGGTGGGCACTCTCCCCGCGGAGTTGGGACACCTGTCCCACCTGGAGATGCTGAACCTCAGGGAGAACGAGCTCACCGGCGCTCTGCCTTCCGAGATCGGCAACGCGACCCGTCTTCGCGAGATCGATCTGGGCCATACCGAACTGGACGGTACGATCCCGGCCGCATTGGGACGGCTCGTCAACCTGAGCCGCCTGAACTTCGAGTACGCGCATTTCAGCGGACCGATTCCCCCCGAACTCGGGGCGCTCACCGAACTTGGTTTCCTGAACCTCTACCAGAACCGGCTGAGCGGTCAACTGCCCGCGGAGCTCGCCAGTCTCCGCAGTCTTCGAACGATCTACGTCGACGAGAATCGGCTCACCGGGGCCATCCCCTCGACGTTCACCCAACTGAAGAATGTCGAGACTTTCTACTGGCGCAGTAACGAGGGGCTCTGTGCTCCGGGAACGACGGACTTCGAGACGTGGCGCGGCGAGAGAGACGTGCAGGGACCGCGCTGCAACGAAGCAGACGCGGACGCCCTCGATCGCTTCTACCACGCGATGGGCGGAGCGAACTGGACCCGCTCCACAGGTTGGCTGGAGAACGCGGTGTTGGAGCAGTGGCACGGGATCGACACGGACTCCCTAGGGCACGTCACGTTGCTCGACCTGTCGAATAACGGGTTGCAGGGGCGCCTGCCGCCATTGGTCGCGGAACTGGGTAGACTCTCCGTGCTTCGGGTCGGCAACAACGCCCTCGCGGGCCGGATCCCGCAGGTCCTCGCTGACCTTTCGCTGGAAGAGTTCAGCTACGGCGACACGGAGTTGTGCGTTCCCCGTTCCGTGACCTTCCAGGCATGGCTGGCCGGGATTGCCGTACACGAGGGGACGGATAAGCAATGTGCCCCACTTTCCGCCCGTGAGACTCTGAAGATGCTTTACGACGCGACGGGTGGAGAGGAATGGTGGCGACGGGACAATTGGCTGACCGACGCTCCGCTCGAGCACTGGTACGGCGTGACGACGGACGGTAGCGGAACTATCGTCGAACTGGCGCTCTACGGGAACAACCTGCGGGGCCGGATGCCGCCCGAGCTTGGCGGCCTCACCACCCTTCGCCTGCTGGATCTCTCCTTCAATTGGCTCAGCGGGCGGGTTCCACCCGACCTGGGGTACGTCGACACCCTTGAGGAAATCTATCTGGAGAGCAATCTGCTCACCGGGCCGATCCCTGCCGAGTTCGGTGCCCTGCCGGCTCTGAGGAGCCTGTATCTGCATGACAACAGGCTGGAGGGAGCCATACCTCCGGAACTGGGTCGCCTGTCGACTCTCCAGGACCTGCGCATCCGCCAGAACAGGCTGACGGGTCGGATTCCTCCGGAACTCGGCGATCTGTCCGCCGTGCAAGTCATTTGGATGGGCGATAACCAGCTCGAGGGCGAGATCCCGCCGGAGCTGGCCAATCTGTCCTCGGTACTCTTCCTTTACGCAGGATTCAACAAACTGTCCGGGGCGATTCCGCCGGAGCTTGGCGACCTGAAGTCCGTTACGGACCTTGCATTTGACGGCAACAGCCTGAGCGGGTCGATCCCCGCCGAACTAGGCGACATCACGAGCTTGACCGGCGAACTCAATCTGAGGGAAAACAACCTGTCCGGAGAGATCCCGGCCGAGTTGGGCAACCTTGTGAGCCTAGCGAAGTTGAGGCTCGGTTCCAACAGTCTGTCGGGGCCGGTCCCTTCCGCACTCGGCCGCATGCGCCGCCTCCAGTGGCTGGACCTGTCGGACAATTCCGAACTGGTCGGCCCGCTGCCTTCGACCTTCCTGAACCTCGGCGAACTCGTGCGGTTCGAGGCCGCGGGCACCAAACTCTGCCTGGCGAGGGATTCTCCCCTGGCCGACCCGGCTGTGGCGCGGCGTTTCCGTGTGCCTCCCTGCGATCCGCCTGCGGCACGTTCGAGTGCGTACCTCTTGCAGAGCATTCAATCGGCGTCGTATCCGGTGCCCCTCGTGGCTGGCGAGGGCGCGCTGCTGCGGGTGTTCGCAATCTCGCCGCACAGCACGGAAGCTCACATCCCGCCCGCGCGGGCAACCTTCTTCGTCAGAGGCGCGGAGGTGCACGCGGTCGACATTCCCGGCCAGTCCAAGCCCATTCCGACCGAACTCGCCGAGGCGGAAGCGTCTCTTGGGCGTTCCGCCAACGTCCGCATCCCAGCCTCCGTGGTGCGCCCGGGTCTCGAGATGGTGGTCGACATCGACCCGGCCGGGGTGCTTGATCCGGGTCTGGAGGTGGCACGCCGCATTCCCGAATCGGGTCGCATGCCGGTGCTCGTCGAGGCGATGCCGATATTCGATCTGACCCTGGTTCCCTTCATCTGGGCAAGCCAGCCCGACTCCACCGCCGTACACCTGGCTGCCGAAATGGCGCAGGACCCTGAAGGGCACAGGCTGCTGTCCGAAACCCGTACCATCCTGCCGGTCGGCAACATCGCCGTTACGGCACACCCACCCGTTCGCACGTCAGCCAACGACGCGGACGCCCTCCTCGACGAGGTCACCGCGATCCGCGCACTCGAAGGCGGAACGGGCTATTTCATGGCTGCTCTATCGGGCGAGGCAAAAGGTGCGTGGGGCGTTGCCTGGATCGACGGATGGACCAGCTACGTGCGCCTTGGCAACGTGGACCAGCCGGAAGAGGCGCTCACCATCGCGCACGAACTCGGCCACAGCATGAGCCTCTACCACGCCCCGTGCGGAGTCAGTTCGGTGGTGGACAGGGCGTACCCCTATCCGGACGCGAGGACGGGATCCTGGGGCCTCGATGTCCGTTCCGGGACCGATGTTCTCGTGCCGCCGACGTGGGCGGACCTGATGTCCTACTGCACGCCGGCGTGGGTGAGCGAATACAATTTCTCCATCGCGATGAACCACCGCCTGAAACGGGAGGCGGCGGCGGATCGCTCCGCGGCACCCGGCCCCGCCCTTCTGGTATGGGGCGGCGCCGATGGCGAAGGCTTGCCCTATCTGAATCCGGTGTTCGCTGTTGATGCGCCCCCCTCCGTGCCCACGCGGGGCGGCGAACATCAACTGCTGGGCCGCGCGGCCGATGGAGAGGTGCTGTTTTCCTTCAGCTTCGAAATGAGCCCGGTGGCCGACAGGGAGGGGCGGGCCGGGTTCGCTTACACCATACCCTCCAGCCCCGAATGGGTCGGCGCTCTGGCGAAAATCGAACTGACCGGCCCTGCCGGGTCAGCCACCATCGACGAAACGACGCGCCGTCCCGCGGTGATCCTGCGCGACCGGACCACCGGCCGGGTGCGCGCGATTCTCCGGGACGGAACAGCTGCCGAGACCGCTGCGGAAGTCGCCGAGGACATGCGCGACTCCTGGATGACAGGGCTGGACCTCGAGGTCCTCTTCAGCCGGGGTCTCCCACATGCCGCAACGCGGCCATCGAGGAGGTGACGCCGGGAGCAAGCTCAGTCCGCCGCCACCCGCCCCACGAACGCCCGCACCCGGTCGTGGCTCTTCAGCACGATCACGGTTCCCGGGGCCTCCCTCGCGATCCGCTCCGGAATCGTCCCGAACAGGATCCGGCTGGAGAAGCTGTCGCCCGATGCCCCCACCATCACCGCGTCGAAGTCGGCGGCGGCCCCAACCACCCCCTCGACCACACCCGGTCCCGCAATCACCCGCGTGCCCACCGACGCCTCCTCCGGCAACTCCGCGCGCTCTTCGGCCAGCCGTTCCTCTTCCGCCCCGCGCTTGCCGGCCGGAGCACCCGCCGGGACCACCGAAGTCAGCGTCAGCCGTCCCCCATCCGCCTCGGTCATGCCCAGCGCGTAGCCCTTGGCTTTCCGGGAGTGAATACCGCCGGCCGTCGGCAGCAGGATCCGCCGCGGCACCGCGCGCTCGGGCCCGAACTTCACCAGCATGATGTCGGCGCGGCCGAGACGCACCACATCGTCGGTGACCTCGCCCAGGATCTTCCGGGCCGTGGTGGTGAAGCCCTTCCAGCCCAGCAGGATCAGATGGGAGCGGTCCTCGCGGGCGGATTCGAGGATCGCGCGCGCAACGTTGTGGCCGACCCGCACCTCCGTCGTGATCGGCACGCCCACCACATCTTCCAGCGCCTGAAGCCGCTCCAGGATCTCCTGCTCCCCTTCGATCGACGCGCGCGCCAGCTCCGGGGGCAGCTGCTCGGGGACCTGAACGACGCGTAGCGCGGTGATCTCGCCGTCACGGGGTTTCGCGATCGACGCCGCCAGCCGCACCAGGGTCTCCGCCGTGTGGGGGTTGTAGATGGGAAGCAGGATCCGGAAGGCGGCTGCGCGCGGGGAAGCTCGCAAGGCCACGATCTTCGATTGCGGGCCACCGGGAGCGGGGACCTCGAAGCGGGTGCCGCGCCACGCCGCGTAGGCGAACAGGCCGACCGCCAGGGCCAGGATGGCCAACAGGAGGGGCTGAAGGTGTCCCTGCACCGGGATCTGCAGCATCAGATAGAGGTTCGCAGCGATCCCCAGTGCGGGCAGCAACGGGACGAAGGGGACCCGGAAGGGCCGCTCCATGTCGGGGAAACGGCGGCGATGGACGATCAGCGCCGCGTTGACGAAGCAGAGGGCCAGCAGCAGGACCAGGTTTGCGAAGTGCGCGAGCGATTCCAGGGGCAGCACCAGGGCGAAGGCCCCGATGCCCCCGCCGACGGCCAGCAGCGCGACGAAGGGCGTCTGCGTGCGGGCGCCGATTCGGCCGAAGAAGCGGGGAAGGTGCCGCAGCTGGCTCATCGAGAGCGCGACGCGCGACCCGGCCAGGATGGACGCGTTCGACGCGGAGATCATCGAGAAGATCGCCCCGGCGACGATCACCATGCCCCCGATCGGACCCAGGAATGCACGCGCGGCCACCCCCATGGCCGCTTCGGTGTACTCGGTCAGGTCGGCCACGACCACGACGAGCACCACCATGGAGTACAGCACCGTCACCACGATCATCGAAATGAAGATGGCCCGAGGGATCGTCTTGGTCGGGTTGATCACCTCGCCCGCGGAGGCCGCAATCGCCGAGAACCCGAAAAAGGTGATGAAGACCAGGGCCGACGTCGACGCGATCAGCTGGATGTCGGTGCTGAATCGCTCCGTGAGTGCGGTGGTGTCCAGGCTGCCCATCCCCCCCGCGATGAACCATATCAGCAGCACGATCTTGGCGGCCGTGACCACGATCTGGAAGGTGCCGCTCTCCTTCGTGCCTTTCATGTTGAGGAGCGTGAGGAGGGCCAGGAAAATGATCCCGGGCAGCGCCGAAATCGCGAAGTGCCAGATGAATTCGTTGAAGTAGCTCGACAGGCTCGCGATGTAGAAGGCGCATGAAGACGCGTAGCCGAGCAGGAGGCACCAGCCCACGAGGTACGCGAGCAGCGGCGGGAAGGTCTTTCGCGCGTAGAGGTAGCCTTCGCCGGAGAAGGGGTAGATCGAGGTGAACTCGCAGTAGGTGAGCGCGGTGAACGTGGCCACGATCGCCGCGAGCAGGAAGGACACGATCGCCGCGCTTCCCACATACCCGACCGCCAGCCCCGACAGGGTGAAGATCCCCGCCGCGATCATGGTGCCGGTCCCGATGGCGAGCGCCGAGACCAATCCCAGGTCGCGGCTCAGGCCGGCGACTACGACTCCGGAGCCTCCGCCGGAATCCGTTGGCTGAGATGGAGGGTGTTCAGACATCCAGGTCGGCGGCTACGGCCGGGCCGGCTCCACCGGGACCAGAACGGCCCGCACGTCTCTCTGAACGTCTTCCTCCATCGGCCGGAAGGGACCCATCCACTTCCGCACCACGAGCCCCTCGGCGTCCACGAGGAAAGTCCCCGGGAGCCCCAACAGCGAATACGCGTCCACGATCTCCCACGACGGATCGTGATAGATGGGGAAACCGATCGCCAATTCCTCCGTGAACTCCCCGATCAGGTCCGCGGAACCCTTGTCGTCCACACTGACGCCGACCACGCGGAAGCCCTGTTCCGCGTACGCGTTGTGGAGTTCCTGAAGTTCGGGCATCTCCTGCCGGCACGGAGCGCACCACGTCGCCCAGATGTTCAGCATGTAGGGTGCGCCCAGCAGATCCTTCCCCGTGATCGGAGTGCCCTCCAGCGTGGTCGCCGAAAACCCCGGAGCCGGATCACCGACTTCCAGGGGCTTGAACTCCGGGACTTCACACGCCATGCATCCAAGGACCGCGACCAGCCCGAACACGCATCTTTTCACGGGAACCCTCCTGGTGGACTTTGGAACCGCAGCGACTCAAGCTACCCAAGGGGCAGGGGCACGTCCAACCGCATCCCGGACCCCGCGCATCGGAACACCACGGGGGCGATGCCCGTAGAGGATGCAGAATCCACAAGCGAAAATGCGAACAATGACGAAATCCGAGCACCCCTCGACAACACGAAGGAAGCTGACCTTCCTGGCCGGCTTCTCCCTCTACTTCGCCGCGGTCTGGTTCCTCTGGGACACACCGGTGATCTACCCGCTCAAGATCTTCGTGGTCATGCTGCACGAAATCAGCCACGGGATCGCTTCGCTGTCCACGGGGGGGACTATCGAGCGGATCGTGCTGGATCCCTACCAGGGCGGCGCCTGTTACTGCGGCGGCGGCAACGCGTTCATGACCTTGTCCGCGGGCTACCTGGGCAGCCTGGTCTGGGGCGTGGTCCTCCTGGCCGCCGCCGGTGCGAGCCGGGTACCCAACCGTGTCGTGGTCCTGCTGGTCGGAGCTGTGGTCGTCCTGCTCACCGCTCTGTACGTACGCAACGGCTTCGGGCTCCTCTTCGGGCTGGCCTTCGGCACGACGTTGATCGTGGCCGGCCAGAAGTTGGGCCCCACCGCGAGCCGGGTGGTCCTCACCGCGCTGGGATTGACGAGCTGCCTCTACGCGATCCTCGACATCAAGAGTGACGTGCTGGACCGGCCCCACCTGGAGTCCGACGCCGCCATGCTGGCCGATCTGACCGGGATATCCACGGTGACCTGGGGGAGCGTGTGGATCACGGTGGCCGTGATCGTCAGCGCGCTGGCGTTTCGGAGGGCGTACAAGGCGGCCTGATCCCTGGCGGCCCGTGGCAGCAATCCCGGCGGCCCCCTACCTGCCGCCGTCGAACACGACCTCCCCGTTGAAGACCGTCATCTCGCACACCAAGTCGCGCAGGTCGCCGGTCGGTACGGTCATGGGGTCCCGGTCCCACACGGCGAGGTCCGCGTACTTGCCGGGCTCGATGGTCCCGACCTTGTCTTCCAGGAACATCTGGTGGGCGGTCCAGGTCGTGAACGAGCGCAGGGCGGTCTCGACGTCCACGGACTCCGCGGTTCCGTACGGCTCCTCGCCGTACACCCCCAGCAGCGGCTGGCGGGCGACCGAGGCCCACACGCCGTACCGCGCCGGGAAGGGCGTGACGAAGTAATCGGAGCCGCTTGCCCAGATCATGCCGCGCTCCTGGTAGGACCGGAACGGGTTGAGGCGCAGCGCGCGCCCGGGTCCGAAGTTGCCCGCATAGGTGTCGCCGATCCACCAGGTGAAGGACGGGGACGGCTCCGGATAGCCCGCCTCCCACTCCCGCTGGAGGTCGGCCATGATGTCCAGCGCGCGGTCTGTGGGGATGTTGGAGTGGATGATGCCGTGACGGAGACCTCGAGTCGGCGTGGCCTCCAGGGCCTCCACGAAGCTGTCGACCGTCCAGTCGATGCCCCGGTCGCCGATGGAGTGGATGCTGACGTGGAGGCCGGCGTCGTGATATGCGCGGAATCGCCGGCGCAGCTCGTCGGGGTCCATGGTGGGATAGCCGCGATTGCCGGAGTCGGTTCCGGTGTGTTCCCGGTTCCAGTCGTCGTGCATCCAGGCCGTGCGGGCGCCGCCGCTCCCGTCGATGTACAGCTTCACCCCGCCCGCGATGAGGTGGTCGTCTCCGGTCGACTCGTACGGGCGCGTGAACGTCGCCAGGCTGTCCGCGTAGTCGCGCACCTCGTCGATCGTCCCGTTCCGTCCCCGCCACAGCGCGAATATGCGGACGGAGAGGTCGCCGTCGGCAAGAACGTCCCGGTAGGCGTCCCAGGTAGCCCGTCCAATGCCCGGGTCCTTGCCGCCGGTCATGCATTCGGCGTTGAAGCCGTCGGCCAGCGCACGGATCCCCTCGCGCTGCTGCTCCGGACCGAGGCCCGGAATGAGACGTGAGACGAGGCCCTGGGCCGACTCCTTGAGGACGCCGGTGGGGCGCCCTTCGGCGTCCCGGTCGATGGTGCCCCCAGGAGGATCGGGAGTCTCGGCCGTGATCCCCCCCATCTCGAGAGCCAGCGAGTTGGCCACGCCGTAGTGGCCCATCGTGTGCGACAGCCACACCGGCCGCCCGGCTGCGATCCCGTCCAGGTCGGACGCATGGATGTAGCGCAGCTCATCCAGCTTGCCCTCGTCCCAGCCCCCACCCCGCACCCATTCTCCCTCCTCCACGCGGGCAGCCTGTTCCGCCACCAGGCGTTGCACGTCCCCGATGTTCTCGACGTTCGGGTAGCTCAGGTCGAGGCGGTACAGCCGGCTCGCGCCGCCGCTCGCGAAGTGGACGTGCGCGTCCATCAGCCCGGGGGTGACGGCGCGGCCGGCCAGATCGATCCGCTCGGTCTCGGGGCCGGCGAGGGCCTCGATCTCGCCCACCGTCCCGACCGCCACCACGCGGTCGCCGTGCACGGCGACCGCCTCGGCCACCCGGCTCCCCCCGTCGAGGGTGATCACGCGTCCCCCTGTCAGGACCAGGTCGGCGGGCACGGACGGCCCCGCTTCGGCGCAGGCGAGGACAACGGCGGAGATGCCCAGAACAGTCCCCGCGACAGCACGGTTGCCAATTCTCATCGACAGCTTCCTCCCAAATCGAAGGATCTTGATTCCCGTGTACCCGAGAGTATACATTGCAACTGGTCCTTTGGGCCAAACCCGCGCCTCCGGAGGCGGTGGCGCGGTTTCGAGCAGGATGTAGAAGTCCCGCCCGATGTCGAACCCTTGAAAAGGAGGTGATCTCTTGACTAGTCCAAGTACCCAGCCCAACTCGGCAAGGGCAAGCGGTCGCCGCTTCGGCAACTAAGCCGAATCACGATCCAACGTTCGCGCCGTAGGCGGCTTCGCGCCGGGTTGCGGCCGGTTTCAGGCACCTGAGGAGGAGTCCCGTCAAAACCCACGGGCTTCTCCTCAGGTTGCTGAAGCCCCCGGAGGCTCCGGATTTTTCCCGGAACCTCCGGGGGCTTCTCGCGTTCGGGTGGTCCGTGGTGCCCCCACCGGGCAACCCGACCGAGCACCGCTCTAGAGGATGTCAGGTCGATTGGAGGACAAGCGCATGAAGGGCAACAATGTCATCACCGCAGCGGCCGTCGCGGCTCTGGCCTCGGTAGTCGCGTCCACGGCATTGAGGGCCCAGGAAGGCACCCAGGTATTCGGGACCAGATGCGCGGAGTGTCACACTCCCGCCGGCGACGAGCGCTCGCCCGGCGTCACTCTGCTGCGTCAGCTGTCTCCTCGTGCCATCGTGACGGCCCTGGAAGACGGTGTCATGCGTGCGGAGGGATCGGAGCTGACCCCGGAGCAGCGGATCCGCGTCGCGGAGTACCTCAGCGGCCGGTCCTACTCCGAGCAGCGTCTTCCCGACGCCGCGTTCTGTGAAGGCGGCAGCTGGTCCGGACTCGCCGTGGACGCCATCTCGTCGATGGGGTTCGGCGGCAACCTGGCGGGGACCGGCTATCAGCCCCCGGAGCTGGCGGGGCTGGACGCCTCGGATGTACCGGGCCTCGAGCTCCGTTGGGCATTCGCCTTCCCCGATGCCGGACAGATGCGTGCGAAGCCGACCGTCGTGGGTGACGCCGTCGTGGTCGGCGGGCCTCTCGGCGAAGTCGTCGCCCTGGACGCCGCAACCGGTTGTGTCCGTTGGGGCATCGAGGCGGACGCCCCCGTGCGGGGAGCGGTCATCGTCGGACCGGGGCCGGGGGGGCGCGCCACCGCCTGGTTCGTAGACTCCCGTACCAACGCCTACGCCGTCGATGTGACGGACGGGTCGGTGCTCTGGAAGTACCGTGTCGGGTGGCACGCAACCTCGTACGGCACGGGCAGTCCCGCGCTGTACGACGGCCGTCTGTTCGTGCCGATCTCGTCGCTCGAAGTCGTGACCTCCGGGGACCCCCGCTACGAGTGCTGCACGGCTTCCGGAGCCGTCGCGTCCCTGGACGCCATGACGGGCGACGTGCTCTGGTATCACCGGGTGATCCCGGACTACGCGGAGGAGACGGGAAGGAACGGCGCCGGCGCGACGATGTGGGCACCCTCGGGGGCCCCGGTGTGGTCGAGCCCCACGGTGGATCCCGGTCGGGGCCTCGTGTACGCGGGCACGGGCGAGAACTACACCCGGCCCGCTACCGAGCACAGCGACGCCATCATCGCGCTGGACATCGACACGGGCAAGCTCGCGTGGTCGATGCAGGGCGTGTACGGAGACGCATTCAACATGGCTTGCACGACGGCCCGTTTCCGAGAGAACTGTCCCAATCCTCCCGGTCCCGACCTGGACTTCGGGATGGCGCCCATGCTGGTGACCCGGGAGAATGGCAGGGAGATCCTTGTGGCGGGCCAGAAGTCCGGAACGGTGTGGGCCCTCGATCCCGACGACGACGGCCGGGTCATCTGGGACACCCAGATCGGCAAGGGTGGCGCCCTCGGAGGCATCCACTGGGGAATGGCGACCGACGGCAGGTACGCGTACGCGCCAATCGCCGACCGGGGCTCGGTGATCGTGGACATCAACCCCGATCAGGAACCGTCGCCGGGCCTCCAGGCACTCGACCTGAGGAACGGCCGGGTGGCCTGGAGCGCACCCTTCCCGGAGGATGCCTGCGAGGGCAAGGAGCGCTGCTACGCCGCGAACTCCGCCGCGGTGACCGTGATCGACGGGGTCGTCTTCGCCGGGGGCCTCGACGGAGTCATCAGGGCCCATTCGACCGAAGACGGCGCCGTCCTCTGGGAATACGACACCACCGAAGTCACGGAGACCACGAACGGGGTGCCTGGAAGGGGCGGCGCGATCGATGGGCCCGGGCCTGTGGTCGCCCTCGGCATGCTGTTCGTGAACAGCGGCTACGGGACCTTCAACCAGATGCCCGGGAACCTGCTGCTCGCCTTCGCGCCGGGCAGCGGCGGAGAGTCGGTAAGATGACGGGGAGCGGTTGTCGGCAGGCGCGCCCCATGGCCACATTGTCTCCCATGAGAATGCCGACCTTGATCCTCGTGGCACTCGCCGCTTCCTTGCCGGCCAGCGCCTGCGCCCAGACCCCGGATCTTCCGAGAACCGCGTCCGGCAGGCCCGACCTGAACGGGCTGTGGCAGGCACTCGGGAACGCGCACTGGGACATCGAGCCGCACGCCGCGCGGCCCGCGCTGGCCATGCAACCGGGCCCGGTCGTCCCGGTTCCCGCAGCCGAGGTCGTCGCGCTGGGTGCGGTGGGATCCGTCCCGTCCGGCTATGGCGTGGTGGAGGGCGGTGAAATCCCCTATCTCCCCGACGCCCTCGAGCTGCGCGACGAGAACCGCGAGAACTGGATCGAGCGCGACCCCGAGATCAAGTGCTACCTGCCGGGCGTGCCCCGGGCCACCTACATGCCGTTCCCGTTCCAGATCGTCCAGAGCGACACGAAGCTCTTCATCGCGTACGAATACGCCAGCGCCATGCGCGAGGTCTACCTGGAAGATCCCGGTCCGCCCCAGGTCGATTCGTGGATGGGACAGTCGGTCGGCCGCTGGGAGGGCGACACCTTCGTGGTGGAGGTGAGCGGGTTCAACGGACAGGCCTGGTTCGACCGGGCGGGCAACCATCACGGCCCCGGGCTGAGAGTCACGGAGCGCTACACGATGACGGGTCCGGACCATATCATGTACGAAGCCGAGATCGACGACCCGGAGACGTTTGCACGTCCCTGGACGATCCGGATGCCGCTGTACCGCAACGTCGACCCCAACGCGCGCCTTGGACAGTTCAAGTGCGTCGAGTTCGTCGAGGAGCTGATGTATGGACACTTGCGCAAGAACCCGATTCGGTAGGCCGTCCCGTGGGGCCTCCGCCGGGCAGGCGCGCCGCGCCGGGGAAGGTCGAACGCGCGGTGCCTGGCTGGCCGTGACAGCGGTTGTGCTCGGCACGTCGAGCTTGGGGCCGGCCCGGGAGGCCGCCGCCCAGGAACGCGGCGCCATGGCCGCCGACTGGGTGATCCCACGGACGCCCGCCGGACACCCCGACCTGCAGGGCAACTGGTCCAATGCGACCGTCACGCCGATTCAGCGCCCGGAGGGACAGGACCCGGTCATGACCTGGGAGCGGGTTGCCGAGATCGAAGGAAGGGTGCGGGCCGCGGTGGAGGCGGGCTACGCCGACAGCGACCCCAACCGGGAGGCACCGCCCGTCGGCGGGCAGTTCACGGGCGACCCGCGCTTCGACGCCGCGTCCGGAGGGACCGGCGGTTACAACCGCTTCTTCATCGACGCCGGCGAGCTGGTAGCCGTCTTCAACGGCGAGCCGAGGACGTCGCTGGTCGTCGACCCACCGAACGGCCGGGTCCCCGAGCTCAGCGACGAGGGCCGGGAGCGGTTCATGGAACGGCGGCGGCTCCGAAGCCGGTTCGGTGCCTTCGACAATCCCGAGAACCGGCCGCTCGGCGAACGGTGCATCATGTCGTTCGGTTCCAATGCGGGGCCGCCGATGCTGCCGAACTACTTCTACAACAACAACTACACCATCGTGCAGACCCCCGACCATGTGATGATCATGACCGAGATGGTGCACGATGTCCGGATCATCCGCCTCGGCGAGCCGAAGCCTCTCCCCGGGCACATCCGTCCGTGGATGGGCGACTCATGGGGACGTTGGGAGGGAGACACCCTCGTCGTCGAAACCACCAACCTTCATCCGAACCAGACCCTGCAGGGTATCCCGCCGTCGGAAGAGATGAAGGTGACCGAGCGCTTCACCCGCGCCGGTGAGAACACGATCAACTACGAGTTCACCGTCGAGGATCCGCTCATGTTCACGCGTCCGTGGAGCGGACAGGTCCCATTCAACCGGCTTGACGGCCTGGTGTACGAATACGCCTGTCACGAGGGCAACTACGCGATGGAGAACGTGCTTCGGGGCGCGCGGGCGGAAGAGCGAAGGAGCAGGAATTGATGAGAAGCAAGCCACACGAAGTCACGCACCCCGGCCGGATGCGCCAGCAGTCGAGTCGGACGAGCGCACGCACGCCTGCGACCGTGTCAGGCGCGAGGGGGGTTCCCCGCGCAGGCTGGTTGACGATGCTCGTCGCCGGGACCGTTCTGGTTGCCGTCGTGGTCGCGGCGCCCCTGTTGGCCCATCACGCCTTCGGCGCGGAGTTCGACCGCAACGCCCCGGTCAAGCTGCAGGGGAAGATCGTGAAGCTGGAGTGGGTCAACCCGCACACCTGGATCCACCTGGAGATCGAGAACGAAGACGGGTCCACCGAGGTGTGGGCGGTCGAGGGGGGCACGCCCAACGTGCTGCTTCGGCGTGGCCTCCGGAGGGACTGCCTGCAGCCCGGCACCGAGATCATCGTCGACGGGTACCAGGCCAAGGACCACTCGCTGAACCGTGCCAACGGCCGCGACGTGACCTTCACCGACGGCAGCAAGATCTTCCTGGGCTCGTCGGGAACGGGGGCCCCGTACGACGAGGAACTGCTCAGGGCGAGGCGCGAACAGGGGCGGTGCTGAGGCGCCGAGGGCGGGTACTGAAGCGCCAGCCCGGGCGGGTGCTGAGAGCCCAGCCCGGACCGATCGTCGGAGAATATGTACACACGCGATTGTACATAATGTACATAAGTTATGTACATATCATGCGGTGACGGCAGTGGCCGGAGCCGGTGGCAGGCTACGAGAAGCCGATCCAGCGACCCGCGGCCGCCACGGTGAACCACAGGGCCAGCGACACGGCCGCGACGAGGCGGCAGCGTAGGCCGGGCGCGAGACCCTCTCCCCGGGCAACGCGCTCTCGCACCGCAAAGGTGAAGGAGAGCGCGACCGGCAGGGTCGCCATCTTCACCCAGAACGAGGTGTTGTAGTAGGCCTTGATCGCTTCCGAGAGGAAAAGGGGGATGCCGGTCGCGGCCATGAGGACCAGGCTGGCGACAAGCCATGGCCTCGCGTAGCGCGCCAGCCGGGCGACGGGCTGGGCGGTGAGGCCGACGCCGAGCATCCTCAGGTCGACGATGAGAAGCGCTCCTCCCAGAACGCAGAGTCCCAGCAGGTGAACCGCCTCCAGGATGGGAAACGCCCACACCGAGTCGCGCACCGCCGTGCCGACGAGCGTCGACTCGCACCAGCGAAAGAATGGTTCCAGCATGGCGGGGCCTTGCAGCGCGGGGATCTCGGCGGCGGGCCCGATGGCGGCGGGCTCGGTCACGGGTTGCCAGGCGGTGGGCTCGGTCACGGGCGGCCAGGCGGCGGTGGGAAGCTCGGTCACCGGTTGCTACTCCGTCCCCGTGGCGCAGCCCGCGGCCCAGTTCACCCAGCCGGGCTGGGGCTGAAGGTCGCAGTCGAACCAGTTGTACGCGATGAGGCGGCCCGTGACCACGACGATCGTCCACGCGGCCAGTGACACCGCCCCGGCGATGCGGGCCGGCCGGGGAGGGCGTGCGTCCTCGCCCCACGCCGAGGCCCGCCGGTGGGCGCCGCGATGGAAGACGAAGGCGTTGATGCCGGCAGCGATCAGGAGGAGCACCTTGACACGGAAAAACACGTTGTGGTAGTAGCGGAGCGGCTGGGAGTAGAAGAGGAGGAGGCCGGTGGCCGTCATGACAATGAATCCCAGGTGCGTCCATGGCAGCATACGCCCCGTGAATGCCTGAACGGGCACCTTCCGAAACGCGACACCCACAAGACGAAGGTCCATCATCACCGTCGTGCCGACGAACAGACCCAGGGTGAGGACGTGGGCCGACTCGACGAAGGGCCACACGTACAGCGACTCCAGGAGCGCGACGCTCGACGGAGTCTCTCCCAGCCAGCCCAGGAAGCGTTCGATCACGGGACGGGCGCGCGAGGGTCGGAGGCGCCGGTACCAGGCGAGCCCACTGCGGCCGAATCGGGCAGATCGCTCGGCCGCACGGTCTCGGTGGCGTAGACCGTGTGGCACCCGGTGCAAACGAAGTACAGCTCGGCCCCCATGTCGAACACGGCCTGGGGATCCTCCGCCACGGCGGCATCCACCGCGCGCTTCCCCACCTCGATCATCGCACGGGACATGGCGATCCAGTGTCCCCTGCCCTGGGCACGGTCCTCCATCAACATGAGGTTGCCGGACTCGGCGAGCACGTAGGCGGCGTTCACGACGGCTTCCCACTCCTCCGGGGTCCGGGGCTCGATCTCGTGGGTGCCCTCCTCGTCCATGATCACCCCCACGGCGTCCCAGTAGACCTCGGCCGCGGGTTCGATCACGGATACCATGAGCTGCCGACCGTCCGCCACGGCAGCGAAGGGAGAAGGTTCGGGGGCGTCGGCGGCGCAACCCGTGACGAGGGCCAAACACCCGATGACGCGGGCCGGCGCGACGCAAAGCCGGGTGGCCGTGGAGGCGAGTGGTGTCACGACGGGGATCGGGTCGTGCGTTATCATGGCCTGACAAGCTATCCAAATCACCACGGTACCGCACCCGTGGCCCCGGCGGGTCGCGGAAACGCCGAACCGCACGCAATTTGTGTGAACCTCCAACCGGATCAGGGAATGAAGCTTCTTCGCACCGCCGCGCGCCGTCTCTTCCTCACGGCAGCGGCCTCGACCCTGGCCACGGCAGCCATTGCGGCGCCCGCCGCAGCGGACCAGGCCGGTGCCACGTCCACAGAGTCCATGTGGCTTCACCACGGCCGCGACGCCGCCGAGACGCGGTTCAGTCCCCTCGACCAGATCGACGCGGACAACGTCGGCCGACTCGGCCTCGCCTGGCGCTGGGAGGTCCCCAAGACGGGCGCGCGGCTTGAGACCACCCCCCTGATCGCTGACGGCGTTCTCTACGGAACCGGCCCCCTCAGCTTCGTCTTCGCCCTGGATGCGGCCACCGGCGAAGAGATCTGGCGCTGGGACCCGGGAATCCCCGACGAGGACCACGGGGGGCCGCGCGCCTGCTGCGGCGATGTCAACCGGGGCGTCGCGCTTCACGGGGACCTGGTCTACGCGGGCCTGCTCGACGGCCGCCTCGTCGCCCTCGACCGCCCCGACGGATCGGTGCGCTGGATCACGCAGACCACCCCACCCGGCTCCGACTACACGGTGACGGGCGCGCCCCGCATCGCGGGCGGCGCGGTCATCATCGGGAACGGGGGCGCGGAGTACGGTGTGCGCGGCTACGTAACCGCCTACGACCCCGAGACCGGAGAGCAGCTCTGGCGCACCCACACGGTGCCCGGGAACCCGGCGCTCGGCTTCGAGAGCGACGCGATGCGCAGCGCGGCCGAGACGTGGACCGGCGAGTGGTGGATCGCGGGCGGCGGCGGGACCGTGTGGGACGCGATGGCGTACGACGAAGCCGCCGAACTGCTCTACATCGGCACCGGCAACGGGTCGCCGTGGAACCGCGACCATCGCAGCCCGGGAGGGAGCGACAACCTCTACCTGTCCTCCATCCTGGCCCTGGACCCCGGCGACGGCGCGATCGCCTGGCACTACCAGACCACCCCCGGAGACGACTGGGACTACACGGCCACCCAGCCGCTGATGCTGCTCGACCTGGAGATCGGCGGGCGCGAGCGGCAGGTGATCGTGCAGGCGCCCAAGAACGGCTTCTTCTACGTCGTCGACCGGATCACCGGCGAGCTCATCTCGGCGGAACCCTTCGCCGACGACCTGACGTGGGCGTCGGAGGTCGATCCCGAGACCGGCCGCCCGGTCGAGACGCCGGAGGCGCGCTACGGGATGACCGGCAAGGGCGTGTACCTGGCACCCGGGCCCCGGGGGTCTCACAACTGGCACACCATGTCCTGGCATCCCGGCACGGGGCTGGTCTACCTCCCCGCCACGAACAACAACTACTACTACGAGATGACGGGGTCGTTCGACTTCCGGGAGGGCCGCTGGAACACCGGGACGGTTCGGGGCACCGGAGGCCAGCGGCCCGAGCGCCCGGCACTCGAGGGACCGGCCAACGTGCTCCTCGCCTGGGATCCGGCGGAAAACCGCGAAGTATGGCGCGTCGAGGCGGCAGGCGGCCACGGTGGCACGGTAACCAGCGCCGGCAACCTCGTCTTCTGGGGAACCGGCACCCGTTTGGCCGCTCTGGATGCCCGCACCGGCCAGGAGCTGTGGTCGGCAGAGGTGGGCCGGGGCGCCGGCTCGCCGGTCACCTACGCGGCGGGTGGCCGCCAGTACGTCTCCGTCGCCGCCGGGGTCACCTCAGGCGGAGGCGCACCCTACGTCTCCACCTTCGCGCTGGACGCGGAGCCGGGCCAGGATACCCGGACCGCCACCCTCACCACTGCCGCCCCCGAAGACGTCGGCCTCTCCAGCGAGGTCCTGGGGCGCATCGAGCCCACCATGCAGCAGTTCCTCGACGCGGACCGGACGGCCGGCATCATGACGCTGGTGGAGCGCCGCGGCGAGATCGTGCACTGGGACGCGCACGGATGGCGGGTACTCGGCGAGGATCCCCTCGAGCCGGACGACATCTTCCGCATCTACTCCATGACCAAGCCCGTCACGAGCGTCGCCGCGATGATGCTCGTCGAGGAAGGGCTGCTGTCGCTGGACGACGAGTTGTCCACCGTCATTCCCGCATTCGCGGACACCGAGGTCTACGAGGACGGCGCCACGCGCCCGCCCACCCGCTCGATCCTGATCCGGGATCTCTTCACTCACACGTCGGGGCTCACCTACGGCATCTTCGGCAACAGCCCGGTCGATTCCATGTACAACCGCGCGCTGTACGGGCCGGGCATGGAGGGCCGGGATCTGGAAGAGAGGGTCGACGTGATCGCGTCTCTGCCCCTCATCGACGACCCGGGCGAACGCTGGAACTACAGCATGTCCACCGACGTGCTCGGCCGCGTCGTCGAGGTCGCGTCGGGGCAGTCCCTCGACCGCTTCTTTCGCGAGCACATCTTCGATCCCCTGGGGATGGACGACACCGGTTTTCATGTCCCGGCCGACAAGCTGGATCGCTTCGCGGCCATGTACCGGATGAGCCGGGACGGCCTGGCCGCCGCCGCTCCATCATCGGACGACCCCTTTGCGCAGCCCCCGAGCTGGTTTTCGGGTGGTGGAGGCCTGACTTCGTCCGCGGCCGACTACCTGCGCTTTTCCCGGATGCTCCTCGGTGAGGGCGAGACGGACGGCGTCAGGCTTCTCCAGCCGGAGACCGTTCGCCTGATGACACGTAACCACTTGCCTGACGATCTTGTTCCCATTATGCGTGGGATTGACGGCATGGGCTTCGGGCTGGGTTTCGCGGTCCCGGCCGGGGCAGACGACGGCGCCTACTGGTGGTCGGGGGTCGCAAACACGTACTTCTGGATCGATCCCGCCGAAGACCTCATCGCCTTCGCCTGGACCCAGCTCCAACCGTTCGGCGGGGCGCCGGTCGACAGGCTGCTCCGGCCCATCGTCTACGAGGCGATCCTGGACGGAAACTGACGGACTCCAGCCCGAGACATCCCATGAATCCGTGGCAGAGATCGTCGCCGCACACGAGACCAGACGGGAACAGCCCCGCTTTCCTGGCTCTGGCCCTGATCTTCGTCACCCTCCTGGGCGCGTGCGGAGGCGACCCCACACCACCGCCGGACCCTCCAGCTCCCAGGACGCTCACCATCTCGCCCGCCACGGTCACCTTCACGGCAATCGGCGACTCGGAGCAGTTCACGGCCGAGGTGCGCGACCAGTACGGCAATGTGATGACAGGCGTGTCCGTCAACTGGGCGAGCCTGCGCCCGACGGTGGCGACGGCCGACCTCACGACCGGACTGGTGACGGCGGCCGGCGCCGGGGTCGCAACCATCACGGCGCGCGCGTCTGCGGCCAGCGGGGAGGCGACGGTGACGGTGGCACAGGAGGTCGAGGACATGGAGAAGGTGGCGGGGGACGAACAGGAGGGTCACTTCGGCGAGCCGCTGCCGGTGTCCCCCGCGGTGCGCGTGCTGGACCGGAATGGTCATCCGGCGGCCCAAATCACGGTGACCTTCGCTGTAACCTCGGGCGGGGGGAGCCTTTCGTCCGCGTCGGTCGTCACCCGTGCCGACGGCATCGCCGAGACGATCTGGACCCTGGGGCCCGATTCGGTCCAGACTCTGGCCGCGACCGCCGCCGGAATGACCGCCGACTTTCACGTCACCGCGTCGAGGCTTCCCCTGACGATCGAGGCTGATTCGCTGCAGCAGGGGCGGGCGACGCTGGAGTACAGCGAGATTCTCAAGGCGCGGGGAGGTACCGGCCAAGGCTACGCGTGGAGCCTCGGCGAGGGCAACCAGTTGCCCGCCGGACTCGAGCTGTCGACCGGCGGGACGATCAGCGGTACGCCCCTGGAGCCCGGCGTTTCGGAGTTCGCGGTGCGGGTCGTCGATTCGGGCGGGGAAGAAGCGACCGCCACTCTCGGGATGAGGGTGTGCGACGGCCCCCTCGGCCTGGAAATCGGCGCCGTTCACGCGGTGAACTGGTACGACACCAGGCCGTGCGGCCTCTTCGTGCGCGCGCCGGATGCCTCGGCCTACTATCGTGTCACTTTCGCGGGGCTCGATGCCTCGAGCGAACGCATCCTGTCCGTCGATCTCCAAGTGGAAGGGATCTCGCCGGACCAGGCCCCCGGGTTGCGGCGGGTGGTGGCGGCGGTCGATGACCCTGCCGGATCACGCCCGCGGCCCGTACCGGACGCCGACTGGGCCCGCGTGCTCGAAATCGAGGCCGCGAACGACGCCCTCCACCGGCGGATTCGCCGGCAGGAAGCCGAACTGTTCGAGCAGCTGGCCGCGGAAGGGCGGTTGAGCGACATGCTCGAGCGGGCGGTGCGGCAGCAGGCGGCGCGGCGAGGAGCCCTGGCGGACAGCCCCGCGCAGCGGACCTTCCGACTGTACAATCGCGAAGACGGGGGCAGCCGGTGCGTGGTGCACAGGACCGTGCAGGCGCACGTCATCGCCGAGAACGATCATATGGTGGTCTACGAGGAAGAGACCGCCGCCCCGTCGGTGCCCGTGGCGAATGCCAACCGCATCATCGACTTCTACAGCGCCCATGGCACCGACGTGATCGAGCGCTACTTCGGTGGTGTGAGCGACGTGAACGGCGACGGCAAGATCGTCGTCCTGGTGGATCCGGTGCTGGAGGGCGTGCGCGCGTACGTGTGGTCCGGCGACATGACCTACACCACGCTTGATTGCCCCGCGTCCAATGAGATGGAGCTCGTGCACATGAGCGCGGGCGCCTTCACCCAGCTGGACGACGACCGCTACTGGGCCTTATCCGGGATGGTCCATGAAGTCAAGCACGTGAGTTCGCTATACAAGCGGGTTCGGAGCCACGTACTGCGCGGCAGGCCCGACGGTATCCGGACCTTCCACCCCAGGTGGATCGAGGAAGGAACCGCCGACATCGCCAAGGAGATGAGTTCTCGGCTCGCCTGGGAGAGGGCCGGAGGGCCGGCCGTGCGCGACCGCGTGAAGCGCGAGATGATTCGCGACGGGCTGGACAACATGCGGCCCGAGGTGTACGGCACCTTCGGAGTCATGGCGCGTGTCGTGCGCGCGTTCTCGGTCGATCCCAACGCGGTCACCTTCGAGCCGCTCGACGAAGGCCACGTCTACGGCAGCGGATGGCACTTCCACCGTTTCCTGCGCGATTGGATGGCCCATGGCGGGGATGCACAGGCCGCCGATGAAGCCCTGGTGGCGACGCTGAACGACTCGCTTTCGCTCCCCGGAATCCCGGGAATTGCCGCCCTGACGGGCGCGAGCATGGCGGATCTTCTGACCGACCACGCGATTGCCCTGACCGTCGCCGGTATGGAGGCATGGCTCGCCGACGAGAACACTCCCCGCTTCGCCGTCTACGACTTCCCCACGGCCACGGAAGTCTTCTCGAACCCGGACCCGCCGGGCCGCTACCCTTGGCCGATAACGCTCACGGGCGAGGACGACGATACGTCGTTGCCTGCCGTACAGCTTGCCCGCAGCCAGCGCTTCAGCGGCCGTATCGGGGCGAGCGGGGTGCGGGTGCACGACTTCGAGGCCATGGCGGAAGGCGAGGGCGCGGTTTTCCACGCGACCGCGTCGGCAGCGGTCCAGGTGATCATCGCCCGCATCCGCAAGCCGGCGGGGTTCTGGCAGCCCGTGAAATAAAGCCCCGCTGCATTCGGCCGACGATGCATCCGCGCCGGACCGCTACGCTCAACAGGCCACAATGTAAAGGAGACTTTACCAAATGTCATGTTTGCTATACAATTTGGCTCTCCGAAGCTCCGCTCTGCGTTGCACCTCGGTCGAATAGCGCCGCTATTCTCCCTCGGCGCGCCTTGCCGGCACGGCGCCTCGCCGCCCTCGGTGCTGACGCGGGGTTTATCCACGGACTGCTAGCGGGCCCCGTCCACCTGCTGGGGCAAGGTGGTCAGTTCAAGCACCTTGAACCGCCGTTCCCCGACGGGCAGCTGGATGGTGAGCTCGTCTCCCTCGCGTGATCCGAGCAGACCACGACCGATCGGCGAGTCCAGGGAGATGTGGCCGGCTTCGAGATCCATGTAGTCACCTGCCACGATGGTGAAGGTGACCTCTCTGTCGAGCGCGAGATCGTGGACCCGGAGCTTCGACCCGAAACCGGCCCGGTCGACGGGGATTTCGTCGACGTTGATCTTGGAGACTTCGGCCATGCGTCCCGCGAGGTGCCCGATCCGGGCCTGAACGAACTGCTGCCGCTCGAGGGCCGACTTGTACTCGGAGTTCTCACGCAGGTCGCCCAATTCAACTGCCTTCCGGATCCGGTCGGGAAGCTCAACGTTGAGCTCCCGGGTCAGCGCCTCGACCTCTTCCGATATCTTCGCCTGTATCTCGTCGATCATGAGCGGGTGTCCGTTTGAGGGAACCTGAAAAGCTAATGTCCCGGCGGGAGAGCACCGCGCCCCACGCCAGGACCAGGAAGCACGACAGGCCCAGGATATCTCCGATGCGGGTGTACAAGGTCGTCCCCACCCGGCCCCGGGCGGTGAGGACGGCGATCCCCTGCTCCCCGGGCGAGAGCGCAAACGGCGTTCCCTCACCCCGCGGCGACACCGCAAAAGTGTAGCCCGTGGCAGCCACCTGGATCAATCCGATCCGGTTCTCGATGGCGCGCAAACGGCCGTGCGTCGCGTGCTGCCAGTAGGCCCACGTCACCCGAAAGGGCAGATCGGGATCCAGCCAGTCGTCGTTGGAGAGTACGGCCAGCCAACTCGCGCCCCCGCGGACCAGGGCCCGGGCCGTCTCCCCGTATGCGGAGTCGTAGCACACCATCACCCCGACGGACCCCTCGCCCAGCGGAAGCGGCCGCGGGTCGCGGCCCGGCGCGTACCCCTGGTTCGCACCGCCGAGCATGTCGGCATGCCACTGGCCCGCCCCCTCCAGCCCGGGAACGAGACGGCTCTTCCTGTACGCCCGCGACAGACCATGCCCCGGGGCGTGGAGAAGGGCGGCGTTGTACCACAGGGTATCGGGTTCGTTTGCACCGGCGGTCTCTCCGTCCAGCGCACCGATGAGCACCGGGATCCCCGCGGCTCCGGCAAAGTCCCGGACCGCTCGACCGGCCTCCGAGAGGGTGCCCTCCGCACCAACCCGGCGTAGCGGTGCCGCCAGAAACCGCTCGGGGAATGCGACAAGGTCGAGGGACGCCGGTTCCGGGATCCGGCCCAGCGGTTCGAGCCATCGGGACAACCCGGCATCCGCCTCACCCGCCACCCCGTGCCCGGCCTGCACCGCGGCCACCCGCACCACAGCCTCTCCCCCGTCGAGCGACCGCTGGCGAAGCTCCCCCGCCACGAGGGGAAGCGCCACCAGGCAGGAGATCGGCAACACCTGGCGGGCCAGCCAGGGACGTGCGCCGGCACGTGCCCGTATCGCCCGGTAGCCGGCCACACCAGCCGCGGCCCCGCAGACAACCGTCCAGAACGTCAGGAAACGCGCGCCCAGAAGCTCGGCGCCCGCGGCGGCGGCAGGGTACCACGCCAGCGAGCCCCCCGAGTTCAGCCACGCGTACGAGACGCCCGGGACGTGCGCCGCGGTCCACTCGAAGCCGGTCCAGCACGCGGCCAGGGCAACGGGGAGGGGCCAGCGCAGGCGGCGGTGCAGCGACACCGCGGCCGTGCACGCGATCCCCGCCATGATGCCGATCAGTGTCAGCACGAGGAGGTAAACGGGAATGGCCAGCACCGATCTCCACGAGAGTGCCGGGACCATCCAGTAGAGACCGATCCCGTGGGCGAGCACCGCCGTGACGAAGCCCGGAGCGAAGGGCGCCATTGGCTCGATCTGCCCGCGGCCCTGCTCTCCGTCGCGAATCTGCCGGTGCAGCGACACCGCCAGGGGGGCGAAGGCCAGGAAGGGGAGGACGGGGCCGCCGAACGGGGAGAAGGTCACGCCGATGGCGAGCCCCGAGGCCGCGGCGAGCAGGGTAGCGCGCCGGGTGATCACCGGGCCGGCGGCGTTGGGGTGTCGCCGTTGCGCGGGAGGCACGGGGCGTCGCCAGTACGCGGGAAATGCGGGGTGTCGCCCGCGCGCGCCGGGGCCGCGCCGCCCATCAGGAAAGCGTGACTTCCCGGCCCTCCCGCGCCGACTCGTACGCGGCCTCGATCAGGCTCATCAGGACAAACTGCTCGGCCGGGGGTTCGGCCGAATCCTGACCCGCGGCCACCCTCACGAAATGGTCCAGCAGGCGCCGATATCCACTCGTGTAGAGGTCCTCGCCCCCCTGTGGTATCGGTTGGCGGGGGGTAACGTCCACCGCGCGCCCGCTCTCCTCCCTGAAGACGGCAAGGGGCGACAGTCGCGCCGCACCCTCCGACCCGAGGACCTGGAACCGGTGACGGTCGTCGGCTCCGTGGAAACGCCAGCTCGCCGCGAGCGAAAACGCGATGCCGTTGCGGGTGACCGCGTAGAGATGGGCCTCCTCCTCCACGTCGAACCCGTCGCCCGGGGTCACTGCGGAGACCCGCTCCACCTCCGGATACCCCAGCACCCAGAGCGCCAGATCCAGGGCAGGGACGCCGAGGTCCATCAGGGCTCCGCCACCCGATTCGAGGGCGCGCCGCCGCCACCCCGTCCGAGGGCGTCGCACGGCCTGGTTCAGCCATGTGATCCTGGCGGAACTCAACTCCCCCAGACTTCCTTCGGCGATCACCTTCCGCAACGCACTCACGTCGGGCTGATACCGGTGCGGCATCCCCAGTACGAGGCCCTTGTCCGCGGCTTGCGCGATCGACAGCAACCAACGCACTCCGCCCGCGGACAGCGCCAGTGGACGCTCCACGAGGACATGCTTGCCCGCCTCGAGGAAGGAAGCGGCGAGGGCCTCATGAAGGAAGCTGGGAGCGCAGATCACGACCCCGTCGATCCCGCTGTCCGCCATCAGCGCGTCGTCGTCGACCACATGCGGCACGCCGAAGCGCTCCGCGACCGCCCGCGCCTTCAAGCCGTCCGTATCCGAAACCGCTACGACCCGCACGTCGGGGCGCTCCGACAGGATCGGCAGGTGCATGAGCTGGCTGGTGGCTCCGGCGCCCACCACCCCGAGCCGCACCCGGCGACGCCTTCCTTCACCCATTGAGCACTCTCCCGGTCAGGTCGTAGTCGTCCGCGTCCACGATCTCCACCTCCACGATGTCACCCGCCCTCGCGTTGCCCACCCCCGTGAGAAAGGTCCGCCCATCCACCTCGACGGCCTGGCCGCGCGTACGCCCCAGCGCATCCCACTCCTCCTCGCCCGGCGTCAGCTCGTCCACCAGCGCGGTGGTGCGTCGCCCGATGCGCGCCATGTTCGATTCGTACGAGATGCCGCGCTGGTGCTCCATGACGAGTTCGAGCCGCTCGGCCTTCACCTGTTCGGGGACCTGGTCGGGCATCCGGGCGGCGGCCGTCCCCTCCTCGATGGAGTAGGCGAAGGCACCCACCCGGTCGAAGCGGATCTCGTCGAGGAAGTCGAGCATGATGCGCACATCGTCGTCGGTCTCCCCGGGGAAGCCCACGATGATGGTCGTTCGCAGGGTGAGGTCCTCGATGCTGTCCCGGAGCCAGCGAACCCGTTCGCGGATCGTCGCCTGCCGCTCGGGGCGGCGCATGCGCGCCAGAACCTGGTCGCTTCCGTGCTGCAGGGGCATATCCAGATACGGCAGCAGACGGGGCTCGCGCGCGATCAGCGAAACGAGGCCGCGCGTGATGCCCGACGGATACATGTACAGCAGCCGGTACCAGTCCACCCCCGTGCCCTCCAGAAGGGCTTCCAGGAGGTCCTGAAGAAGCGGCGCCGAGCGATCGCGCCTCCTGAGGTCCCGCCCGTACCAGGTGGTGTCCTGGGAAATCACGTTGAGTTCCCGAACCCCCTGTTCTCCCAGGGCTCGAGCCTCCGCGACCAGACCCTGCGGATCGGCCGAACGATGAAGACCCCGCATGTGCGGGATCGCACAGAAGGCGCAGGTGTGGTCACACCCCTCGCTGACCTTGAGGAAGGAGACGTGCGGCGTCTCGGCAGCCAGGATGCGCAGGGGCCGCTCCATGTTGGGCACGAAGTCGTCCTCGATGAGCCCGCGCGCCCGCAGCTCCGGGATCAGACGGGACATCTCGGCGATCCCGAGGAACAGATCGACCTCGGGGATCTCCCGAGCCAGCTCGTCCCGGTAGCGCTGCACCATGCACCCGACCGCGGCCACGGCCTTTACCTGGCCGCGCTCCTTGAGGGCGCAGGCGTTGAGAATCGTGTCGATGGACTGTTCCTTGGCGGCGTCGATGAAGCCGCAGGTGTTGACCACCACCACGTCCGCGCTCTCCACGTCGCTGGTCACCCTCGCTCCCGCCAGGACCAGTGCGGCCATCATGTGTTCCGAGTCGACCGTGTTCTTGTCGCAGCCCAGGGTTACCAGACCCAGACGTGGCCCGGTCTCCGGACCGATCTCGAAGGACCGCGGATCCACCGCACGCACCCCGGGGTCCACACCGGGGCGGACCGGTCCGGCCGCTACCGGAAAGACGGGCAGATCTCGCGTCCGAAGTCTCATGGGTGCCCCTCGGCGCCGGAGGGAGGCGGGCCCATGACCCGCGCGCCCGCGGGCACGTCAAAGGTGAAGAGCCCCGGGTCCAGCGAAGGGGACAGATCCAGGTTGTCGAGGGTCAGGGTGCGCACCTTGTTCGCCTCGTGCAGCTCGAGACGGCGGATCACATGCGTCCGGGAATCAATCCACAGCCGCGCCTGTCGGTACGTGGCTTCCGCCCGCGGGGTAAGTGTCACCACCTGGCAGTCCCGGCCTCCCAAGGACTCCACCCCACCCAGCTCCGCCTCGTACTTCACACCGGGATCTTCGAGGAATTCGCGGAAGAAGTCCTCCCGTCCCGGGGATTCGGCCACCGGATAGCGCATGACCTGCCCCTCGATCGCGCTTGGGTAGTAGACCCAGAAGTACTGCCCGTCCGACACCACCATGTCGCCCTGGGGGTCGGTGAACCGCATCGAGAAGAGGTTGGGCCGCTGCTGGCACACCCGTCCCGTGCTCTCGATGGTCCTGCGCCACAACCTGACTTCGACCACCTGCTCGAAGTCGGCACACATTGCGTTCACCTCACGATAACGCCGGGAGGCGGCTTCCAGGGGGTGGCCAGGCTCCTGTGCGACCGCGGTTGCGGCCGGCGCGAGCAGCCAGAGCAGCGCGACGGTCAGCCGGGACATATTTCGTCCAGGCTGGCCATGCTGACGAGGAGCTCTCTGGGCTTCGAGCCGTCGGGGGGGCCAAGCACGCCGGCATCACAGAGCTGGTCAACGACCCTGGCCGCCCTGCCGTACCCGATCCTCAGCCTGCGCTGCAGCAGGGAGGTGGAGCCGGAGCCCTGCTGAATGCAGGCTTCGGCTGCTTCGCGGAACAGCGGGTCCCAGTCGCCGCGGATGGCCCCGTCGTCGCCCGGGTCGCCGTCCCCCTCGATCGCCCTCATGAGCTCGAGGATGTCGCCCTCGTCGCTCTTCACCCGCGCCTTGAGCGCCTCGAGCGTGTCGGCCCGCTCACGGTACCACCTCATCAGCGCCTCCGTCTCGTCGGTCGAGATGAACGCTCCCTGCATGCGCACGGGTTCGCTCTTGCCGGGGGGCAGGAAGAGCATGTCCCCCGAGCCCAGAAGGGAGTCGGCGCCATTCTGGTCCAGGATCGTCCTCGAATCGGTCTTGGAGGCGACGCGGAACGCGATCCTGCAGGGAAAGTTGGCCTTGATCAGCCCGGTGATGACGTTCACGCTCGGGCGCTGAGTCGCGACCAGCAGGTGGATGCCGATGGCGCGGGCCTTCTGCGCGAGCTGCGTGAGAGGCTTCTCGACCTCGGCCTGAGCCGTCATTATCAGGTCGGCAAGCTCGTCCACAACCACGACCACCCAGGGCAGCGGCCCGTCCCTGTAGCTCCAGCTGTCCTCGTCTTCCTCCGGACCGTCGGGCGTGGCCCGCTTCATCTCCGTGCCCCGATCGAGGCGCGCGTTGAACTCCGTGAGCGAGCGAACACCGTTCGCGCCAAGAAGGGAGTAGCGCCGCTCCATCTCCAACACCGCCCATTTCAGGACCCCGGCCGCGTCTCTCGGGTCCGTCACCACCGGATGACGCAGATGGGGCAGGTCGGCGTACGCGAACAGCTCCACCATCTTCGGGTCGATGAGGAGGAGACGCATGCGGTCGGGGCCGTGCCGGTACACCAGACTCGTGATGATGGTGTTCAGGCAGACCGACTTGCCGGAGCCCGTGGCCCCCGCGATCAGTGCGTGGGGCATCTTCGTCAGGTCGGCAACGAATGGATGACCCGTCAGGTCCTTGCCCAGCGCCAGCGGAAGCAGGCCGCGCGAGCGGGCGAAGACCGGTGCCTCCAGAATCTCGCGCAGCCGGACCATTTCGGGGCGCGGGTTCGGGATTTCGACGCCGATGGCGCCCTTCCCGGGGATCGGCGCCACGATGCGGACGCTCCTCGCCTTCATGGCCAGAGCCAGGTCGGCGTCGAGGTTCGCGATCCGGTTGACCTTCACCCCGGCGGCGGGGACGACTTCGTACTGGGTGACGGCGGGACCGGTGGTGCGCCCGGAGATCTCGCTCTGGATCTTGAAGGTGTGCAGCGTGTCGACCAGGACCTCGCCCAGGCGGTCCAGCTCCATTTCCATCCCGATGCGGTTTGTGCGCACCGGCGCCGTGAGCAGCTCCAGCCCGGGCAGCGGATAGTTCGCCCCGGGCACTTCGTCCTCGGGGATGAGCTCCGGGGCCGTGGGAGGCGCCGTGGTCCGGGGCACCCGAGGTGGGGCCGCCACGGGGTCCCGCGGGTCCGGGATGAGCGCCCCGGAGCCCTCGTCGAATGGCTCGCCGACCACACCGGCCGGCACCCCGGCGACTTCCTGCCCGGCCACCCGTGCCGCGCGCTTCGCCTCCCGCCGCTCCCGGCGCCGGTCCCGCCACCTCCCCGTGGCCGCGGCCGAGGCCCGAAGGCCGCGACCGGTACCCCGGTACACCTTGCCCACGGCGGTCGCAGGAGGCGCAAGCGGGTTGAAACGGAACGCTGCCACCGACGCTCCCACCGCCACCGCGCCGACCAGCACCCACCCGCCCAGCCACCCCACCGTGTCGCGCAGCGGCCCCCCCAGCACGGCCCCGACCATGCCGCTTGCCGAATCCGCCCCTCCGGCCAGGAAGGCCGACACGGGGAGAAGGAGCAGCAGCGCGACCGTCACGATCCAGAGGCTCTTTCGCCGCTGCGGCGCCCACCACTGACCAACGAAGGCGGCAACCGCCAGGACCCCCAGAGGCACGGCGGCGCGACCCACACCGAGGAACGCACGGAGTCTGTCGTTCAGCAGCTCTCCGGCGCTCCCCACCGGATTGCCCATCGGGAAGACCTCGACGACGCGCGGACCCAGCAGCGTCAGGGGGAAGAATGCGGCCGCCACGAGGAAGGCCAGAACGGCGATGATCGCGGCCATGGCGCGCCGCTGCTGCATTCGCTGTGCAGCGGTCTTCGGTCGCCGCGCCGGTCGCTTTTTCCTTGCAGCCCGCTTCCGGGCGACCGGGCGGCCTGCCGCTTTGCGCGCGCCACGGGGCCTCGCCACGAAACTTCTACCCGCGCGGGGCCGTGATCACACGATCGTACATCATGGGTACAATTTGGTGCCTGTCGGCCTCCGCGCACAGGGCCAGGTCGGAGCCGAGACCCACGTCAACCAGGGCCTGACCGGCGGCGGTGCCCGCGAGCAGGTCCCCGGAAACCTCGTGAACGACAGCGAGATTCGCGGCCGCGGCCGCCCCGTCGTTGAGCGTGACGGCCCCTGAGGCGCGATCCAGGACTCCGCGCACGATGAGCCCGGCGCAGACGGTGTCGTCCAGCGAGAAACGCCCTTCCTTGCCCGCGCAGATGATCACCACCTCGCCGTCGTCCGCCACCGCGTTCACGACCGCGGTCAGGTTGAAGAAGGAAGCCGCGAGGACGCGCCTTGCACCCGCGGCAGCCGCGAACGCCTTCGTCCCGTTGGTTGTGGTCATGACCAGTCGCGTCCCACCCACGGCAGCCGGGGTGAACTCGGCGGGAGAGTTGCCGAGGTCGAAGCCGTCGATGCGGACGCCCTTTCGTTCGCCGCACAGCAGAGCCCCGCCCCGGCCGAGCAATGCCCGCATCCTGAGCGCCTCCTCCACCGATACCGCCGGGAAGATGGCGCTCGCACCGTTGGCGATCGCCTCCACGATGCACGACGTCGCGCGGACCACGTCAATGACGATGGCGGTGGTCCTCGAGACGTCGTCGGGGCTGACTTCCTCCGGCGTGAAATGGACGCTGATCCGCATGGAGCCGCCCAAGCTGCTACGCCCCCGTGTCCCGGCTGGTGAACCGTTCGACAAAGCTCGTGTCCGTCTCGCCGGCCTGAAACGCCTCGTCGCGCGTGATGCGGGAGAGGTATCCGATCGTCGTGGAAATCCCCTCGACAACGAAGGACTCCAGTGCCTCCCTGCCCCTCACGACGGCTTCCTCGCGGGTGTTTCCGGATACGATCAGCTTCGCGATCAGCGAGTCGTAGAACGGCGGGACGTGGTAGCCCGAGTACACGTGCGTATCGACCCGCACACCCGGCCCTCCGGGCTGATGGAAGGTGGTGATCGTCCCGGGGGACGGGGCAAACCCTCGTTCCGGGTCTTCGGCGTTGATCCGGAACTCGATGGCGTGGCCGCGGTGGACCGATTCCTCCATGGGGAAGGACAATGGCTCACCGGCCGCCACGCGGATCTGTTCCTTGACCAGGTCCAGGCCGGTGGTGACTTCGGTCACCGTATGCTCCACCTGGATGCGCGTGTTCATCTCGATGAAGTAGAAGTTGCCGGAGGCGTCCAGCAGGAACTCCACCGTGCCGGAACCGACGTAGCCGATCGCCTGGGCCGCCGCCACCGCCGCTTCCCCCATCCGGCGGCGAAGCTGCGGTGAGAGGGCCGGTGAGGGGGCCTCTTCGACGAGCTTCTGATGGCGACGCTGGATCGAACAGTCCCGCTCTCCGAGGTGGACCAACCGGCCGTGCTTGTCGCCGAAGACCTGGAACTCGATGTGCCGCGGCCTGACCACGCACCGCTCCAGGTACACGCCGTCCTCGCCGAATGCGGCTGCCGCCTCGGCCCGCGCCGCGGCGAAGTGCCGTTTGAAGGTCCCTTCATGGCTGGCGATGCGCATGCCCTTGCCGCCACCGCCGGCCGAGGCCTTGATCATGACCGGGTACCCGATCTCGCGAGCCAGCGCCAGCGCCTCGTCCTCGTCGTCGACGATGCCGTCCGAACCGGGAACGACCGGCACCCCGGCCGCGCGCATGGCTTCTCGCGCCACCGCCTTGTCACCCATGGTGCGGATCTGTTCCGGCGTCGGCCCCACGAAGACCAGGTCCGAGCGCTGGCAGATCTCGGCGAACTCGGCGTTCTCCGCCAGGAATCCGTACCCGGGATGCACCGCCTCCGCCCCCGTGATCTCGGCGGCGGCGATGATCCGCGACACCTTCAGGTACGACTGCGCGGCCTGGGCCGGACCGATGCACACGGCTTCGTCGGCGAAGCGTACGTGCAGGGATTCCTGGTCCGCCTCCGAGTACACGGCCACCGTGGCGATATCCAGCTCGCGGCAGGCACGCACGATGCGCAGCGCGATTTCGCCCCGGTTCGCGATCAGAAGTTTGCTGAACATCGGCCGAAATGGCGGCTCAGGCGGGGGCGAACCGGAAGAGCACCTGTCCGTAGTCGACAGGTTCGGCGTTTTCGGCGCAGAGCTCAACGATCCTGCCCGCAGCCTCGCTCTCGAGCTCGTTCATGAGCTTCATGGCCTCGATCACGCACAGCACATCGCCCACCGCCACGTTGCCGCCCACCTCCACATAGGGGGCCGCCTCGGGGGAGGGGGCCCGGTAGAAGGTCCCCACCATCGGCGAGGTGATGTCCACCAGACCTGACGCGGGAGCTTCGGCAGCGGAGCCGTCGGCCCCGGGCGCGGATTGCGCCGCAGCGGACGACTCGGACCCGGGGGCGGCGTCGTTCGGCGCCGCGGGATCCGCCTGCGCCTCCACGGTCGCCGGTCCGCCGGGAGACTTGGAAAGCCGGACCCGGGTTCCGCCCCGCTTGATCTCGAGGTTGTCGAGGGACGAATCGTCCAGCAGACGGACCAGGGACTCCAGAAACTCGATGTCGATCATCCGCTCACCCTGGTAAGGTACTTGTCCTCGCGCCGGTCGATCCTCAACACATCGCCGACTTCAACGAATAGCGGCACCTGTACGACCGCCCCCGTCTCCAGGGTGGCCGGTTTGGTGGCGCCCTGGGCGGTGTCGCCCTTGTGGCCGGGATCGGTGTCGGTCACCTCCAGCTCCACGAACGAGGGGAGTTCGACGCTGAGGACGTTACCGTCGTGAACCAGACCATGGCACTCCATGTTTTCCTTCATGTACTTGAGCTGAGTCTTTCCGAGCATGTCTCCGCTGATGGGGATCATGTCGTAAGTCTCCTGGTCCATGAAATGATACAGGTCACCATCGGTGTACGAATAGGTGACCGGCCGGCGCTCCAGCCTCACGCTGTTGACCCGTTCTCCGGCCCGGTAGGTCCTGTCCACGACGGCGCCGGACAGCACGTTCTTCAGCTTCGTGCGCACGAACGCGCCGCCCTTGCCGGGCTTCACATGCTGAAAGTACGTGATCGTCCAGAGCACCCCGTCGATCTCCAGCACCATCCCGTTACGGAAGTCAGCGGTGCTTGCCATTGGTTGGTTTCTGATCTCCTCGTCCAGCGGCCCCGGCGCCGCTAGGAGTCGGGGTTCCGGTGCCGAAGCAGGTGGTTGTACAGGCAGCGAAACCCAGAAAGATAGCTGTCCACCCCGAAACCGGCGACCACCCCGAGCGCGGCCGGCGTGATCATGGAATGCCTCCGGAAAGGTTCGCGGCTCGCCGGGTTGCTCAGGTGGACCTCTACAAAGGGCCTGGAGATCGCGAGGAGGCCATCGAGAAGAGCCACGGACGTGTGACCCAGTCCGGCGGGGTTGATCAGCACTCCATCCGCCCGGTCGCGGACGTCGGCCAGGAAGTCGAGGATCCTGCCTTCGCAGTTGGATTGGAAGGGCTCGGCCTCCACCCCCAGCTCCGCGGCCAGGCCGGCCAGGGCACCGTTGATGTCGTCGAGGGTCGATGTCCCGTACACGTCGGGCTCTCGCACTCCGAGGAGATTCAGGTTGGGGCCGTGGACAACGGCGATTCTCACGGTCGGTCCTTTCCCTCAGCTGCAGAGGTGTTCGTGACGGACCTCACACCCGCCAGTCCGGGCCAAAAGGTAGGTTTCGCGCGTCGAAAGTGTCAACGCGGCGGAAAGGCGGCGCATGGGCCTCCGAGTTGCGCGCTCCGGGGGGTCCGTTCCTTGAAGCCCACTGCGGCACTACATTAGCTGCACGTCCAAGGAGGTGGCACCCGCCATGATGCAGCAACTGCGCAAGAGTACGAAGTGGATCATGATCCTCGTGGCCCTGGCCTTCGGGGGACTCATGTTCTTCGAGTGGGGTATGGACATCACGGGCCAGACGGCCGGGTCTTTCGGCGAGATCGGCCGGGTCAACGGCACGCCCGTCGTGTACGAGGAGTACATGGGGACGTACCGCAACCTGTACGACCAGCTCCAGAGCTTCCAGGAAGAGCCGGTCACCAATGCCCAGATTTCGGTATTGGAAGACCAGGCCTGGGACGAGGTCGTCAACAGGATTCTGATTCAGCAGGAACTGGAGCGGCGCGGGATCCGCGTCTCCGACCGGGAGATCGTCGACGCGGCCCGGTTCAGCCCCCCTCCCGACCTGGTGTCCAACCCCGCCTTCCAGACGGACGGCCAGTTCGACATGGCGAAGTACCAGCAGTTCGTCGCCATGGCCGAACCGGTGGTGCTGCTCCAGCTGGAAGCGTACTACCGCGACGTCATCCCCCGCGGCAAGCTTCTTCGCCAGGTCGCGGCCGGGATCTACGTCTCGGAGAACGAGCTGTGGAATGCGTACAAGGACTCGAACGAGAAGGCGACCGTCCAATACGTCTCATTCGATCCCCTTGTGCGCGTGTCGGACGACCAGATCGACATCACGCCGGACGAAATCTCCGACTACTACAGTGACAACCTCGAAGACTTCTCGGTCCCGGCCAGCGCCAGTGTGATCTCGGTCTCCTTCACCAAGGCCCCCACGCAGGCCGACACGGCCGCCGTCGGGGCCATGGCCACCGAGCTACGCCAGTCCATCCTGGATGGCGAGGACTTTGCGGAAGTCGCCCGCGCCGAGTCCACCGACGAGATCTCGGCGGAGGAGGGCGGCAGCCTCGGCGTCTTTGCCAAGGGGCGCATGACGCCGGCATTCGATTCAGCAGTCTTCGCCGCGCGCCTGAACCGGATCACGGAGCCGGTGAAAACCCCCTTCGGTCTCCACCTCATCGAGGTCACCGACCGCTGGGGCCAGGACTCGGCTCAGGCCAGGCATATCCTCCTCCCCTTCGAACGCACCGACGAGTCGGAAATCGGCCTCCTGTCCATGGCCGACTCGCTTGAAGAGCTGGGCGAAGCCATGGCGCTCGGGGAAGCGGCTGCACTCCTCGGCCTCGAGGCCGACACCCTGGACCTCATCGAGACGCTTTCGATCATCCCGGGAGCCGGTGACGTGGCCGAAGGCGGCGAATGGGTCTTCGATACCGAGACATCCCCCGGAGACGTGAGTCCGGTCTTCGAGAACAGCACGGCGTTCTACGCGATCGAACTGGTATCGGTCGACCCCGCGCGCTACCTCACGGAGGAGGAAGCGGAACCCGCGATCCGGGGCAACGTCGGGGTCCGGAAGAAGGTGGATGCGGCGATGGAAGAGGCTGCGGCCATGGTCGCGGAGATACGGCTCGGCCGCCCTCTCGCGGAGGTCGCGCGAGAGATCGGGCTGGAGGTACGGGACGCCGGCCCCTTTGCCAGGGACGCGTTCGTGCCCGGTCTTGGCCGGTACAACGCCGCGATAGGGACTGCGTTCGGTCTCGATATCGGAGAGGTCTCGGATCCCGTGCAGGCGAATCAGAACGCCTTCGTGATCGAGCGGACCGGGTCGGAAGCGGCGGACAGCCTCGCGTGGGCTCAGCAGATCGACGTGCAGCGGATCCAGTCGGTCAATGCGATCCGGCAGCAGCGTCTCAACCAGTGGATCGACGCGCTTCGGGAAGTCGCCAGAATCTCTGACCGGCGCGAAGAGGTCCTGACCCCGGCGGACGACGAAGACCTGCCGCAGTTGCCGCGGGTGTTCTAGCAGTCCGGGGTAGAAGCCCCCGGCCCGGCCGGGGTTCGCCCCGGAGCGGGTTGCCGGACCCTCAGGCGGTCAACTCGTGGTCAGGCGGCGAGGCGTGCCCTCTTCCTGGCCGTCCGCGCTCTGAGCTGCCGATTCGCCACTGGGCGGCTTCAGCTCGCCCTCAACCCGGACGGTGGATTCGATTTCCCGGACCGAGGACTTGAACTCCCGGATGCCCTTCCCCAGGGAGGTCCCGATCTCCGGAAGCCGCTTCGCTCCAAACAATAGCAGCACGACGAGGAAGATCATGATCGCTTCCCCCATGCCGAGACCGAAAGGCATATCCGCTACCTCCTTGTGCCCGAGACATCCGAACGGGAGTTCCCTGAACCGAGTGTCCCGGTTTGGATGGGTAAGCTAACTGTTTTCGTCCGACACGCGAAAGAACGGGATGCGGACGAGGCTACATCCAGGAACGGACAACCAGAGCCACGATCGCGATCCCGACCACCGTCAGCACATTCAGGACGAAGGACACCGGCCCGACCGTAATCGCCACCGCCACGAGATCGACGGAAAAAGGCCCGATCGAGGATACCACGGCCGTCGTCAGGAACGAACGGGCGGCGCTCTCCGGAAGAAAAGTCTCCGCAAGCCGGGTCAGCAGGCCCCCCAGGAACAGCCCCAGGGCCAGGGTCCACAGCCCCCGAATGATGTTTCGCCTGTAGTTGGGTCCGATCATGGCGCGGCTATCGGGAGCGGTCGACCACATAAAAAACGGAGTCCCTCAATGCGTCGAGAGCCGGGCCGGGAGTGAGCCCCGCGATTGCCGTCTCGGCGGCATCCGCATACTCGAAGGCCTTGCGTCTGGCGTACTCCAGACCCCCGTTTCGGCGGACCAGGGCGATCGTGTCCTCTACATCCTGATCGCTCGGCTCCACCAGCGTGAAGACGTGCCGCACCTGGTCCACCTCGGCTGGCGACATCTCACGGAGCGCGCCGACCAGGGGGAGCGTCACCTTCCGTCCCCGCAGGTCCAACCCGGTCGGCTTTCCCGTCACATCCGCACTGCCCGCGTAGTCCAGCATGTCGTCGGCAATCTGGAAGGCCATCCCGAGGCAGTGGCCGAAGCGCTTCAGCGGAGCCCGGTTGGCCGGGACCCCCGCCAGGGCGCCCATCTCGCACGCCGCGGACATCAGCGAGGCCGTCTTGGCCGAGATCAGCTCATAGTAGTCGGCCTCGGAGTAGCCGATGTCGTCGTACGACAGGAGCTGCCGCATCTCCCCTACGCTCATTTCGTTCGCGGCGGATGCCAGAACCCGTACGGCCTCGAGGTCGCCGATGCGCGCCAACTCGGTCACCGAACGGCTGTATAGGTAGTCGCCCATGATGATGGCGATCTGGTGGGTCCACAGCGCGTTCACCGTCGGCATCCCGCGCCGCAGCACCGAATGATCCACGGCGTCGTCGTGCACGAGGGTCGCCATATGGACGAGCTCCACGACGGCCGCCAGGGTCACCGCATCGTCTGAAGATTCCCCGCCGACCTCACTCGCGAGGAGCACCAGGGTCGGCCGCAGCAGCTTGCCGGGGACGTTGAGAAGGTAGGCGTTCACCTCTTCGATCATCGAGAAGTCCGAAACGGCGATGCCGCGCAACTCGTTAACGACCTGCTCCAGCCGATCCCGGACGGGACCCCGAATCGAGTGAAGCCCTGTTGTCGCTCTTTGCAGAGCGGAAGTAGGATTCGTCATGTGCCAGGGTTTGAAGTCGGACTTGTGCACGAAAGGTAGCGACAGACGCCGGAAAGGCCACCCGATCCCCTGTGGCCGCGCGCCAGCCTGACGTCTGCGAGATGCCGGTGCGGGGGGGCCGCAACCAGGTTGTCATGCAATCCGGCCGGCGCGCCTTCCTGCCAGATGGTCGGTTACGCAGTGGCTGAGCATGCGCTCCGGCGACCAGTCCGGGATGGCCATTCTGCGGGCGACGGAGCGCGGGACCGCGTCGGGGAGCAAACCGATCACCTCGGTGCCCGTCACATGCCCCTTCAACTTCCGCACCCGTCTCTCGATGTCCCTGAACACCTCCATGGGGTCGGTTGCCGCGGGATTCTCGAGGTTCATGGAGACCTGCAATCGCCCCTGTTCGGGCAGATGGAAGGCAAGGGCCCGCAGACCGTCGAACCCCCCGCCTGTTTCCCGAATGCCGGCCGCGATCTTCCGGACCGCCCCCGGGGGGATCCCCTCGATGTCCACGTTCCACGCAAGGAGGATGTCCCGGGCCCCGACGCAGGTGGCTCCGGCACGAGGGTGGGCGAAGAGATGCACCGACTCACCCGTGCCACCGTGTCCGGGCAGGTCGGCGGCCGGGCGCCCGTCGACCGAACCCCGCGCCAACGCCTCGAAGCCGCCCCGGCGGACGGTGGCGAGTCGGCGGCCGACCGGGATGGATGCCTGACCGTACCAGAAGACGGGGATTCCCAGCCGCGCGATACGTGCACCGGCCCGGCGCGCCACCCGCACCGCGTCCGCCATATCCAAGCCGTGCATCGGCACAAAGGGGAGAACATCCAGAGCGCCCACCCGGGGATGGACGCCCTGGTGCACGCGCATGTCAATGCGCTCCAGCGCAAGCGCCGCTGCCGCGACGGCACCCTCCTCCACCGGATCCGGCGACCCGATCACCGTGATCACGCAGCGGTGGTGGTCGGGATCCCGGGTGGTGTGTAGCACGTCGCAGCCCGCGCGTGCGAACGCTTCGGCCACCGCAGCGACAAACTCCGGATCCCTGCCCTCGCTGAAATTCGGCACCGCCTCCAGGACCGGGGTCATGTCACCCCCGCCACGTGCAGGCAGCGCCTGCTACCACCCGTTCGAACCGACCGCGCCATCAAGGTTTGGATTTCCCGCCTGCGTCTGGTAGGCCCAGTCGAAGACGATGAGTTCGTCTCCGTCCTGGTCCAGCCCGGCGAGGCTGGCACGCACGGCCCCGAAGCGCGTGTCGCCATCATCACCGGGTACGCGAAGCATGTAGGTCAGACGCGGGTCGAGCGGGGCACGTCTCGACGAATACCCCGACATCGGCGCCAGCTCCCACGACACACAGTCCGGGTCCGCCCCGGCACCGCACTTGAGTGCCGTCGTCCATAGCGCGTCGGGGTGGATGCGCGCACCGGGACCCGGCACCAGCCACAGCCCCGCGGCGTCGGCCTCGAGCCTGAAGTGACGGTCCTCGCTGTCGCCAGCCATCACCGCTTCCAGATCGTCGGACACCTGGAAGCGGAAACCCGCGCTGGTCGGCACGTCCTGGAATGTGTACATGACCTCGCCCGTGTAGTCCGGCCTTGGGGTGCATGACACCACCTCGCTTCCGTCGCTTTCGTGGCCCTGGTCGTCGACCGACGTTACAAAGTAGGTCCAGGTCCGTCCATTGTCTGCCAGAAGGTCGATGAATCCCGGGGAATCGGTCTCACCCAGGAGATACTCGCCCTCAGCGTCCGACAGGTACACCCGGTAGGCCGCGAAGTCCTCCTCCGACGCCGGATCGTTGCTCCAGCGAACGTATGCGGCATGGTCCAGCGCCACGGCCTCGACGCTCTCGGGCACCGCGGGCGGCACCGGTCTGGGCACGAAGACCTCGATCGAGTATTCGCTGGCGGTCTCGAGCCCCAGGTCGATGTCCACAGCCGCTACGTAATACTCGTAGGTGACTCCCGGGCTCACGTTTACGTCGCGGTAGACACAAACGCCATCGATGCAGCTCGTGACCTCGGCGATGAAGAAGAACTCCGGGTCGCTCACGCGCTTGCTGTAGACACGGAACACCTCCCCGTCCCACCGCGAGCCGAGCCGCCAGGACAGATCCACCCCACCATCGTAGTAGTAGCCCTCGAGGTCCCGAGGTGCATCGGGGTCGTCGGACACGACCAGCCAGTCGCCGTCGCATGCGGCAAGGGAAACGCCCACCACTGTCAAACCCAACATCCAGCTTCGCATAATCCATCTCTCACATCTATGAGGAAGGCGGAACCCCACTGCATTCGACCGGTCGGTGCGACGCGGGATCCCACCACGCACTACCAGACAGATGCATCTCTCGTACCAGACCTGTATCCTGTTTGTGGATAAAGGCTTACGCTCGCTATGAGCGGGGCCGCTGTCCTCTTCCGGGGACGGCTGGGCGTCCCCGTTCGGTCAGCGGCGTTCGCCCCCGGTCCGCTGTTCGTAGTCGAAGTGGAGGTCGCGGTTGTCCGAAAGGGCCACCTCGAACATGAAGCTCCAGTTCCCTGTGGCGGTCTGCTGGAAGGAGAAATCGGCCTCCCAGCGGTGCAGATCGCGCTGGAGGCTGATCACGTGGTCGTTGAAGATGCCCGCCGCCGCGTCGTAGGAGGTGCGCCAACTCACCGACCACTTCTCCGTCGGCTGAAAGCTCAGGTTCCCCTGCAGCATCTTGTTGGCACTCGTCTCGGCTCCCCGGGACCGCGCCAGCGAATACGAAATGGACGCGTTCCACTCCCCCGTGCTGCTATCGCGCGAGCTTTGCCGTTCACGATCGCGGTCCCGCCCACTCGAACCCGGCACGATCGTCGCTTCTCCCATATCGGCGGTCTCAAGGCCCGTCGGGTCACGGGAACTCTCGTCGTCCTGGTTCGCTGTGGAAGCCTCGTCGGCCTCCTCCTCGCCGCCTCCCGTGAGGCGCCGCAGCCAGCGGAAGGGAGCGGATTGGTTGTTCAGGGAAAAGGACAGATTCAGGTTCGACAGGATCGGGGACAGCTTGCGTTGGCCTCCCTCACCCGAGAGGCCGGAGTCGTCGAACATGTCGTGCTCGACCGAGACCGCGAGTCCGCGCAGGAAGTCCGAGCTGAACTGGTTCGAGATCCGCAGATTGTCGGCGAAGCCCCGGTTGATGCTTCCCTGCTCGCTGGCCTGCTCGAAGTCGAAGGTGACCGCGCTCGTTCGCCAGGCCAACACGGTGACCTTCCGGGACCGCGGGAGGCGGCGCGGCCCCGTCGAGGTGTCAGGTGCGGCTTCCATCGCGGTCGAGTCGGTCACCTCTGTAGAGTCGGTTTGCTCGCCGACCCGCGCCTCGAAGGTCTGCGTGAGGCCGAAGCGGATCTCGTTCTTGGGCTGGACGGCCCGGGTCCCGAACGTCGCCCTCTGAATGTCGCTGGGCTTGGTCTCGGGCGAGTACGCGTAGTCGAATGTGGGCGACAACTTGTGGCGGAAGGTGTCGCCCCGGTAGAAGCCGTATGCGTCGAGCTTGAGCTGCGCGCCGAAGGAGAGCCGTCCGGGCGCGGAGATGAAGCCGCCCCCGCCCACCGAGCTCGTGTCGGACCGGATGGATCGTCCCGAAATCGAGAGCTGGGGGGTGATGGAGGTGGAACCCACCAGGTTTTGCTGGTAGTTGATACTCGTCGACCAGCTGCGCGCCTCGGCGGTGAAATCGATCCCGTCGGCCGCTTGCGTGAAGACGACCGACCTCTGCAGATCGGCCACACTCCCAATCCCCGCCTGGGGGGCCGGCGCTTCGGGATCGAAGAAGTTCACGGGCAGGTCCCGGGCGATATTCCGGCTCTGCTCGAAGTTCTGCGCAATGGAAAACTTGCCGGCGGAGAGCGTCGCCGAAATGCCGCCGCGCCACGCCTCGCTGTCCGCCATGCCAAGGGTGAAATCGGTCTCTGAGAGGTCCGGTGCCGGCAGGTCGCGCACGGATCTCGAAAACCGGCCCGACGCCGACAGCGTCATGTTGTTGTAGAAGCGTGCCCGGTTGAAGGGGGCCGAAAGGAGGGTGATCGTCGACAGCGACAGATTTGCGGTGGGCATTGTCATTTCCACCCGGTCGTCCGAGAGGAACTGCCTCCGGTTCGCGCTCAGCGACAGGTTGCCCCAATCGAAACGCCGGTTGAAGCCGCCGTCCGAGTCGATCGACTGGGTCACTTCCCTCGGGTCGAACGAGTTTCGCCGTACGAAGGAGGAGCTCGACGCGTAGCTGGCGGACAGCCGCACCTGGGACCGCTCCGAGATCTCCCAGCTGTTCTGGGTATTGAAGGCCACCTCGGACCCGCCCTCCGCGCGCCAGAATTGCCGGAAGTCGGCCCGGCCTTCCAGGAACTGCCGCACCCAGGTGTACTGGAACCTCCCGGTGGCCGCCACATAATTGCCGCTCCACCAGTCGAATGCCATCTCGGCGTCGGTGTAGTCGCTCATCGCCCAGTAGAAGCCGAGGTTGGAGATGCGCCGCGCATAGCTGCCGGAAGTGCGCACGATGTCGTTCACCGAGAAGCGGATCGGGAGGAGGCCGGAGCGGCGCCCCGTCTCGGTGCTCTGAGCGATGAACGGGAGCCAGAACACCCCCACGTCCCCGAAGTAGAGGAGCACGTTCCGGGCGACCAGGACTCCCCCGGGGACGATCTTGATCTCGCGCGCGAGGAAGTGATAGTGGGGCTCCTCCTCCTCGCAGCTTGTAAACTGGATCTCGTGGCCGAAGTTCTCGTCCTGGCTGACCGAGGGGAAGTCTCCCCGCACGATCCAGTCGCCCATCCCGGCGTTCATCTGCGTTCGTGCGTCCAGCGCCGTGCCCCGGTTCTCGTTGAGGTCGAAGATGATCTGCCGTGTGAGCACCTGGTCACCTTGTTCCGGCGTGTAGGATGCCTCCTGCCCCGCCGTGACCAGCCTGCCCGTCCTTTCGTCGAAGATCAGGGCCGAATCGGCCGACAGTTCGAGCCCTTCCCGGTTCATGACCGCGTTGGTTCCATCCGCGCCGAGCAGCGTGAGCACCCTCGACTCCGTCTCGAAGACCGCCGACTGGCTCCGGTACTGGATGAGCTCGTACCCCGGCAGGGACAGCAGCGCCTTGAGGGTGGAGTCATCCGCCATCTCGGCCGCCGACCGCACCATCTCGGTGGTGTCCAGCGGAAGGAGGCCGGTCGAGTCGCCGAGCCGCCGGGTAAGGCGTTCCAGGCGCTCCCTGACGACGTTCCGCAGGGAATCGGTCAGCTCCTGTGCCGACAGCGGGGCCGTTGCCCCCGACGGCGCGAAGGCCAATGCCCCGAGGCCCAGGGCCAGCAGGGCGGACCGTATCCGCGCAACCAGCCCGGTGCCTCGCCGCTCTCGGTGCTCGCGCGGATTCATCCACGGGCTGCTGGGGGCCGACAGAGGGCTACTCCTCCCCGTCCGGGGTGGGGTCGTCCTCATCGCCCGGCTCCGGCTCATCGCCCGGCTCCGGCGCTCCCGGGCCACCTGAATCCGGCCGCCGGGCGGGATCGCCGTGATCGTAGGGTGTCGGCTCGGGCTGCGCCGGAGCGGGCTCGGTCGGCTCGGGTTGCGCCGGAGCGGGCTCGGTTGGCTGGGGCGCCGGAGCGGGCTCGGTCGCCGCGACGCTGTCGGCGGGGGCGGAGGCCGCTTCGATCTCGCGTTCCCGTGCTTCCCTGCGACGCCATATGATCGCCGAGAGCACGATACTGAGCTCGTAGAGGAGGAACATGGGCACCATCATCAGCGCGGTTAGGGATATGATGTCGCCAGGCGAAACCATGGCGGCGACGACCGTGATCCCGACGATCGCGTGGCGCCTCTTGGCCCTGAGGAAGGCAGGCGTCACCAGCCCCAGGGCGCTGAGCACCAGCACCACGATCGGCAACTCGAAGACGACCCCGAACGCCAGCAATAGTCTGACGATGAATACCATGTAAAAGGATGCCGTCCAATTCGGGGACATGAAGTCGGTGAGGAGCCCGGTCAGGAAACGGAGCGTCACCGGCAGCGCGATGTAGTACGCCATCGCCACCCCCGCGATGAACAGCACGAGCCCCAGGTAGAGAGATGGAACAATGGCCCGCTTCTCGTGCTTCTCCAGCGCGGGAGCGAGGAACGACCACGTGTGGTAGACGATGATGGGGAAGGCCAGAATGATCCCGATGGTCAGGGAGATCTTCAGGAGAATGAAGAACGTGTCGGTGGGCGCGAGGTACTGCGGCTTCCAATCGCTCCCGAAGAGCGCCCGTCCGGGTTCCATCAGGTACCCCACTACGTCTCCATAGACGACAATGGCCAAGCCCGCCAGACACCCCACGATCACAGCCGCCAGAACCCACAGGATCCGCCAGCGCAATTCTTCCAGGTGATCCAGGAAAGGCATCTCGGCCTTCGGGTTTCCGCCCCCCCGGGCCAGGAGGCCATCGCGCAGCATTCCCATCAGGCGCCTCCGCTCTCGGCATCGTCCAGCGGCAGGGAAAGCACGCCCTGAAAGCGAGCCCGACCCTCCCGTCGCTCCTTGACGATCAACTCGTCCACGACTTCCTGGAACTCGTCGATGCCCTCGAAGTTCCGGTACACCGACGCAAACCGGACGTACGCCACCCGGTCGAGCGGCTTCAACCCCTCCATGACCTGCTCACCGATGTCGCGCGAAGGGATTTCGGCGTTCGCGGAGCTCGACGCGATGTCCTCGATCCTGTCCACCAGGGCCTCGATGTCCGCCGGGGTCACCGGGCGCTTCGCACACGCGATGGAGATGCTGTCCCCCAGCTTGTCACGCCGGTACTCCTCCGCGCTGCCATCCCGCTTCAGGACCCGCAAGGGACGCTGCTCGACGTGTTCGTACGTCGTGAAGCGACCCTGGCACTCAAGACACTCGCGACGCCTGCGAATGGCACGGCCACCCCTCGCCGGCCTGGTGTCAACGACCTTGGTCGACCCCGAATCACAGGCTGGGCAACGCATGGGCAGCCGTTCAGCAATCCCGAAGCGTCGGCCGGGGGGGCCGATCCCGGCCTGTCAGGGAATATCCTCGAGCCGACTCCGCGCCAACTCGGCATTTCGGTGCTCGGGGTAGGTATTGACGACTCGCTCGAGGAACTGGCGGGCACGGGCGTCGTCTTCCAGTTCGATACAGAGCAGGCCGGCCCGGTAGAGTGCGTCCGGAACTTCCTCGGCGGTCGGAAACAGCTCGGGGACCTTGAGGTAGAGATCGACCGCTTCCTCCAACTCGTCGCCCTGGCTCACCAACGCGCCGAGATGCAGATACGCGGATGGCGCAAGGTCGTGGTTCGGGTACTCGTCGAGAAACCCCTCGAAGGCCCTGCGAGCGGTCGTGTAATTGCCACGGTTGCTCTGCCGGACACCGGTGTTGTAGATGTCCTCCGCACGGTCGTCGTTGCCCGCGGGCGTCGCCTGCTCCGCCGACGAGCCGCCGCCTTCCACGGAGTCCTCTTCCGGCACGCGCGCCGCCAACTGCTCCGCGATCCGCTGCCGCTCGGAGTTGAACTCCTCGCGCATGGCCGCCATACTGCGCTGGCTCTGCCCCAGAATCTCGCCAATGATGAGCTGTTGGTCCTGAATGGCCACCAGTCGATTGCTGACGTCGCCCCGCAGGTCGAAGAGGCCATCCGAAAGGGCCGCGATCGAGTCCATCGCGACGAGGTGGGTCTCGTGGACCGAGCGGGACAGCGCCTCCAGGACCGAATCCTGGCGTACGCCGAGGGCCCGGACTTCCATCTGGATGTACTCCAGATCCCTCTTGGTCGCACAAGCTCCCATGAAGAGCCCGGCGGCCAGCACACCGATCCGTCCAGCAACTGTAGTCACGCGCGACACGTGTCCTCCGCTCCGTCCTGCCGCCACACCGCCGGAACCCCACCGGGCGGGCTGCCCCATTCGGCACAACCGGCGCGCCCGGACGGCACCCCGGCTGCTAGCGCCCGATGCCGTCACCACCAGCGGTGATGACGAACTCGACCCTTCTGTTTTGCGCCCACGCAGCCTCCGAGGATCCCTGCGCCACCGGCCTTTCCTCACCGTATGAAACCGATGAGAACCGGTTTCCGTCGAGTCCGAAGCCGGTAAAGAACTGCATCACCGATTCAGCGCGTTCGTTCCCGAGGGCGATGTTGTACTCCGACGTGCCACGTTCATCCGCGTGACCTTCCATCCGGACCTGGACGCCGGGGTTGTTGCGCAGGACATCGAGCTTGGCGCGTAGCCTTTGCTCCGTGTCGGAGCGGATGGCCGACTCGTCGTAGTCGAAGTAGACCGTCTCCCGGAGGGTCTGGCGAGCCGCTTGCGCAGCACGTGCTGCCTCCTGTCTGGCCATCTCTTCCAGCCGGGCCCTCTCAGCCGCTGCGGCTTCTTCGACGCGGCGGATCGAGTCCTGCCTCATGCGCTCAAGCTCCTCCGCCGTCGGACCTGTCGGAGCCGGAGTCTCGGGTGCCGGCTCCGGTGTACAGGCGGCGGCGACGAGGACGGTTGCGATGGCGGCGAGAACCAACCGTGAGTTAGACATCCCTTCTCCCGATAAAGTGGAGGTCAAGCCTTCGGTGACGACCAGTTACTGTGACTCTATTGTCGTTATATATAGGCCGTTCTGGATGATCCTGCAAGGGATCCGCATGAAGAGATCCGTGCGAGCCAGCGCCCTCCCGCGACGGGAAACCCGGGGGGTCACCGACGAGGGGCGGGAGACCCCCTCCGGACTCCTCCGGCCACCCAGTCTCCGGCAAGGGACGGGGACCAGTCCGTGTCCTTTGCGCGTACGCTCGCGACCAGGGTGCGGGTACGTCCCGTCGCCGCGTCGATGATGAAGACGCCGTGCCCCACGCTACGCTCCCCGGTGAACACGATGTGCCTCCCGTCGGGAGCCCAGCTTGGATCCTCGTTATTCCCCTCGCGCGTCAACTGCGCCAGGCGGCTGTCGCCGGTCTCGGTGTCCGCGACGAAGATGTCGTATTGGTTGTAGACTCGCTTGTCCACGATCCCCCCGACGAACGCGACCTTGCTTGAAACGGGAGACCAGTCGGGATCTGCGAAGAAGCCTCCCTGGCCGAACCGGTAGGGCGACAGCAGGTTGGCCTCCCCGCCGCCGGACGGCATCGTGTAGATCTGGGGTGTGGTGATTCCCAAGCGGCTGGAGAGGAAGGCAATGTGCAAGCCGTCGTGGGAGTACGTCGGCGTGATGTCCTTGTCGCCGGCCAGCCGAGTCTTGCAGCAATCGCGCTCGATGTCATAGGTGAAGATGCCGTCGGAACCGGACCCCAGGACCGTGAAGGCGATCAGGTCTCCGTCAGGGTGATAGGCGGGGAAGAAGTTCATGCCCGCGCCACCGGGGTCGACCACGCGCTCCTGGCCCTTCGCCAGGTCCAGTTCATAGATCTTCGGCAGACCCGACTTGTAGGATGTGTAGGCGATACGATCCCCGCCGGGTGCCCAGGCTGGAGAAATCGCCAGGTCGTCGTCCCATGTCAGGCGCTGCAGGCCTTCGCCGTCGGAGTCGATGATGTAGAGCTCCTGGCTGTCCGGATTGCCGAACGGGCTCATCGCGAAGGAGATACGGCTCGCCGCCATGCCGAGGGCGCCCGTCGCCCACTCCACCACCGCGTCCGACACACGGTGCACCGCCATGCGGAAGCCCGGGTCTGTGGGCGCAGGGAGCGGGAAGCGGCCTCTCGCCTGCACACTTCCGAAGACGATGTCGTGGAGCTCGACCTCGAGCAAGGCGCCTCCCGCCGAACTCTCGATGTTGCCGGAGAGGAGCCAATCGGCGCCGAATTCGTCCCAGAGGAGGTACTGGACGCCTTCACCCTCCAGCCCGACCGGGAGGGACTCCATGACGTAGAAGCGGTCGCTGAAGTCCAGGTCACGGGCCAGGATATCCTCGACCTGCGAGGCCCAGGCACTGCCTGTGATGGGCCGGATCGCGATGGGCGGGACACGCTCGTTCTCGTACACGAAGCCGAGCGGGACCCCGGGAATGGCGGTCTCCTCTTCCTGGGCAGCCAGCCCGGTCGCGACCGTGGCCAACGCCAGCGACACCAACGCGGCGACCAGCCGGGGCCGGTGAGTCAACATGCGTCCTCCGAACCTTGTCGCGTATCGTCCATCGATCCCCCCTTTGAGCTGATGGTGAAGTCTATCGGGAGCACGTCCCAACGGTACTCGGCGGGGAGCGACCCCAAACGGCCGGGCCTGCCCGCGCATTCGACGGCGCCGATAGCCTCCGTGTCGAACGAAAAGCTCCCCGACGTCTGACTGACATCGATGTCGGTGATGCTTCCGTCCCGGTGGATCCGGAAGCGAACCACGACGGGCCGCAGGCCAACCCTGTCGGGCGGCCGAAAGCAGCGCCTGATCTGGTTCGTGATGTTCTCGTAGTACTCCGGGAAATCGCGCCGGAAGCCCTCGATGCGCACGGTCACCTCGTCGTCCCCGTCCTCGGGCTCCTCGGTGTCCGACACGGAGGCGGCGGGCGCGGGCGGAGGCTCTTCTTCGGCGGGGGGAGGCGAGTCCAGCGAGTCCGGCTCCGGCTCCTCCTCGATCACGGAAGGCTCCGACTCCGCGGGCGCGGGTTCGGGCTCGTCGGGAGTCTCGACGACCAGCTGCTCCTCCGGTACCGGAGCCGCGGCCACCATGTTCATCTCCACGGCGCGGAAGAACACGGGGTCGGGTCGCAGCGTCGGGGCCACCCAGAAAACCGCGACGAGCACCGTCGCGTGTACCGCGACCGACACCCCCAGCGACCCCCTCCCCAGGGGCCTGCGCCTTTCGTTGGGAGCCTGGCGCCCGCTCGGGGAGGCTCCGCTCATCGCCTGATCTCCTCCAGGATGAGAGAGAGGCGCACGCCCTCGTGAGCCGCCACCTCGCTGATGACGCGGGCTACGCCTCCGTAGTGGGCGAGCGAGTCGCCCTTCACATAGACCATGTCCGCGTTTCGTGTGAGAATCACCTGTTCGAGCGCGGTTCGCAGATCATCCAGTACCACCGGCGCCTCCCCGATGGAAATCGACCCGTCGGCCGTGATGGTCACGATGACGAGGTCGTCCGTTGCCTCGACCACCTGCACCGGTCCCTGGGGGACGTCTACCTCGACGCCACCCTGCAGCACCGGCGCGGTGATGATGAAGATGATGAGGAGGGTGAATGCCACGTCGACCAGGCTGGTGACGTTGATCTCCGCGCGGACCGGCAGGCGGCCGCGTTCCCTGCCCCGCCTCTTCATACGTGCCTTTCCTTCGCGAGGGTCCCGATGAACTCGCTGACGAAGCCCTCGAATTCGCCGTGGACGAGGTTGAGCCGGGAGGCGAAGTGGTTGTAGGCGATCACCGACGGGATGGCGACGGCCAGTCCGGCGACCGTGGTGATCAGCGCTTCGGCCACTCCCGGCGCGACCGCGCTGATGGCGGTGGAACTCGACGTCGTGATCCCGAGGAAGGTGTTCATGATGCCGATGACCGTGCCCATCAGCCCCAGCAGCGGCGAGACCGACCCGATGATGGCGAGCCAGGTGAGCCCGTGCCGAAGTTCGTCGATCTCCTCCGCCTCCACTTTGTCCATGACCAGGCGGAGCGCCTCCAGCTGCGTTAGCGACAGCCCGGGGAGCTCCCGCACACCGCTCAACGCTCCCGGGCTCAGTTCGGCGAAGAAGTTGAGACCCCCGCGAAAGAGGCGGGTGTACGGAGACTCGGGCAGGGAGAGTACGGCTTCGGACGCGTCGGAGAGGCTCTTGGATGTCTCCATCCGGGCGAGGAACTCGTCGCCGTCACGGCTCACGGAGCGGAAATGGCGGACTTTCGAGATGATCACCCAGAGGGAGAGCACCGAGAAGATCGCCAGCACCGCGAGGACCACCTGTGTTGGAGGGCTGGCCCCCAGGATCATGTCCGCGATGTTCTGCGGCGGGGCGGATTGCAGCATGGGCGCGATCATCCGACCGTCACCGTCTCGTTCGTGGTCGCGATGTGCCGGAAGGTCGCGGCGAGGCCGGCGTGCAGGCTCAGGGCGGGTGCCCATCCCCGTCTGCGGATGCTCCCCACCGCGAGTGTGCTGCGGCGGACATCGCCCGGGCGAGCCTCCCGATGTTCCCGGCCGGTCCATATTCCGGCCGCGTCTTCCAGCACGCTCGCCAGCTCGTTGACGCTCGTCGCGACCCCGGTTGCCACATTCCAGGCCCGTGCGTCGATACCCGGCTCGTCCGGAAGGGTCATCTCCGCAGCCATCAGATTGGCGCGCGCCACGTCCCCGACGTAGACGTAGTCCCGGGTCTGTTCCCCGTCGCCGTAGACCACCAGCGGTTCACCCCGCAGCAGGCGGTTCGAGAAGATGGCCACGACCCCGGCCTCCCCGTGCGGGTCCTGGCGGGGTCCGTAGACATTGCCGTAGCGAAGTGCGACATACTCCATGCCGTGGATTTCCCTGTAGTAGTTCAGGTAATACTCGCCCGCCAGTTTGGAGACCCCGTACGGAGACTTGGGGGTCTTCGGCGCAACCTCGGGGGTGGGGAATACGCCGGGTTCGCCGTAGACGACGCCTCCGCTCGACACGAAGACGAAGCGAGATACACGGCTGCGCCGCGCGGCTTCCATGACGTTGATGAGGCCCACGATGTTCACCCGTGCATCCAGGGCCGGATCCGCCACGGAGACCCGCACGTCGATCTGGGCCGCGTGATGGTTGACCAGGTCGAAGCCGACGTCCCGTATCAGGTCGGCCACCCGTGCGTCCGCTATGTCCAATTGGTGGAACTCGGCGCCGCACGGGATGTTCTCGAGTCGTCCCGAAGAGAGGTCGTCCACGATCCAGACACGGTCGCCCCGGTTGAGGTGGGCCTCGGCGACATGACTCCCGATGAAGCCGGCGCCACCGGTCACCAGAACCTTTCGGGTCTCGTCGGGCATCTTCTCCATTTCGGTTTGCTGGGCCCGGCCACCTGCAGCGGAGATCCGCGCTGCACCGAGCGGTTTGCCGCCGTCGGCAGGACGGGGAGGTCCCCAGCGGCCCACCTTGTTGAAAAGTAGCCGCTCATCGGAAAACGAGAAGCCCCGGACCCTCCCGCCCGCGCACGGCCCGGGTACCCCCGGTTGCAATCTCCGGTACCCGCTTATCCGCGGTACGGTCGTTCGGTTGGCCGACAGTGACACCCAAGCGTATAATTGGGCGCGTTCGCTCGACGTGGAGCATGCGACAACGCTGCTGCGGGGGTCCAACGTGATCGCCACAAACCGCCGTCAACTGGCCCGGCTCTTGCAGGACCGGATGAACGGCAACTACCCGGAACTCTCGAACGAGCGGCAGCCCGAGCGTCGCCAGACGTTGATCAAGACCTACCTGATCGATGCGCACGGGACGTGGGACCCGGAGGAGGTCGACGGGCGCGGGTTCGTGCCCCGGCTCACCGAAATCGTGGACGGAAGTACGCTCGGAGCACGGTTCTCTTGTGAGATCCATCCGGGGGAGAACCCTCATCTTGCCACGATTTGCGCCCGGAATGGGGATCGGGTAAGCGCATATCTCTATGTGGATGCACGGGATCCGCGGTACTGGGTCGTGCACACCACGGCGGCCAGCCAGGCAGCAGACTGGATCGTCGGCCGTCTCGTCGAAGGCAGCACCCGAATCGATCGGGTGCTCATCCCGGCGCAACTGCTCGACGAGATCAGCGGTCTGGGTTCCTGCGTAGGACTGGGTCTCGACTTCGACCGAAGGGTGTTTTCGGACGAAGGCCCCGGCGACAATGGCCCGGACACCGGTTTCCTGAAGATGCGGCTGTCGGGCCACCAGGCCCGCCGACTGCTGGAATTGATGCGCCACGAGCCCGCCTTTACCGCTCACACGATGCTGTCGCGATTGCAGATCCGGTGCCAGCCCGACGGCAACAACCAGACTGCGTTCTCAGTGGAAGAGATCCGGCTCGACGGCAAGATCACCGCGCGGGGAACGTGGTTCGAGGGACACGCGAACATGGTCCGGACGCTGAAGGAGGCGTTCGCGCGCACTGTTGGCACGCTGGAATCCGACTACTCGATCCGGGCCAGGTCCACGGGGGACAAAGTCACGGGGCGGGCGCTGGCAATCGACACCAACCGCGCGATCGAGGACCTCGAAGCGTTCACGCGGACGGTGTTTTCCGGGTCCGGGCCATTCAAGCTGTGGGGCGTCCCCCGGGCGGCCAACGGCCTGCTGCGGGTTCGGGCCACGGACCTGGGGCTCGGCGGTCGCCTGGACTTCGAGATCACGCCCGCGTTCATACGGGTCTACCTCCCGTCGACAACCTCCGGAAGCACGGTCCTGCGCTTCTACACCAACCTGCAGCGCCATCACGACGCCCGCGTACGGCTGCTCAACGAAGAGGAGAAGGATGTATTCGAATCCTGATCTCCTGGTCTTGAACCTCCTCATCGGCATGTGCCGGGGGTCGCTCGGGGTCCCGCGCGTCATCCGTGACCTCGGCTACCGCGACCGCTGGGTGCCGCGATGCTTCCCCGGACATGGTCCCGATTCCGTGCCACCCGTCTTCGCGATGGCTTCCCGCGAGGCGCGTCACACTGTGTTCGTGGAGGTCTGCCGCGGGGGCGAAATCGGCGCTCGCCAACTCGCCCGCTACTCCAGGGTGACAGCCGCGTATCTGCGCAGCGAGACCACCCTGTCCCGTGAAGAGACCGAGACGTACGACATTGCCGTGTTCGGCCTTGCGCGGCACCGGGAAAGCCTGGTCGAAGAGCTGGAAGAGGCCCACCGCCGGTTCCCACTGCTGCTGCTCACCCGGAACGGCCTGGTGCTCGTCGCCAACTCGTTCAGCAAGGCCGCCCTGTCCAAGGTCTTCTTCCCTCGCCTCGAGGTTCCCTGGGGCACGATTCCTCGCAGTTGGATCCCCTTCAACGACGACTCCAACCTTCTGGAGGTGGCGGACGCGGTGATCCCCGAGGTGGTCGCCCGGGCGCTGAAAGGGGAGACCCGGATCGAGGCCGGTGACCTGTGCGGGAGCCACCCTCTCTGGGACATCCTGGGCAAGCCCGGTAGAGACCACATGAAGGGGCAGGTGTGCGAAGCGCTCACCGCGGCTGCCGAGGACGAGTTTCGGGGCCACTTCGGCCTCGATGGCGAAGTCGTGGTGCTGTACCCCGGCCGTGCCACGGACACCCCCAATCGGAAGGCAAGCTGGCTGAGAAAGCTCCTGCAGCTGCAGCGCGATTTCCTCGACAGGCTCGGGGACGGCCGGTCCGGCCGGGCGCAGCGTGAGCTCTTCGAGGGGGAGGATGCTTCCGGCGGGTGACGTGCCGGCAGGCGGCCCGCGGAAGCAGCGCCGGTCGAATGCAGCGGGGATTTCTGCCACGGGCTCCTAAGGAGGCGGGGGAACTTCCAGCGCCAGGACACGAGCGTCTTCCGGAGGATCCTGGTAGTAGGAGGCGTGGCGGCCGATCTCGCGGAAGCCGAAGCGCTCGTAAAGCCGTGCCGCGCCTGCGTTGGAGGCCCGTACCGCGAGATAGACCCGCCGCACCGAGCGGCGGCGCAGGACGTCCAGTGATTCCCGGAGCAGCGCATGGGCGATGCCCGTCCGGCGACGGGCCGGGTCAACCGCCAGGTTGGCCAGTTCGGCCTCGCCCGCCCCGATTGTGAGTACAAGATACCCGACCAGATCCGGCCCGGCGGTCGCCACCAGCAGGTCGGTGTCGGTGCGGTCGAGCAGCTCCTCGAAGGTCTCGGGCCACCAGGCCTGCGAGAAGACCGCGTTCTCGATTGCCATGATCGCCGGGAGATCCTCGTGCTTTGCCGGCCGCAGGGAAAGGGACCCCGTCATCCGGGCCGCCAGTTCCTTACGTACGAGGGCTCCCAGTGCCCGGCGTCCACGGGTACCCACGAGCAGCACAGCAGCGCCGCATCCGCGACGGGCACCCCGGCGGGAAATGGCCGCCACGCGTAGCCCGCGGCCCGGATGAGGGCGGCGTGGGCGGCCGCGCCGTCACCCACGAAGACCGTGCCCCGGGGTGGACGCAGGTTGAGCACGTCCAGGATCGTGCCACCGTGGGGTGCCGTAACCTCGACCGGCCCGTCGGCACCCACGTCGTAGCAGGCGCCGTACACGCGGCCGTGCCGTGCGTCGAGCAGAACATAGCGGACTTCCCGCTCCTCACCGCGAAGGGGTGGCGGGGACGCTTTCGTGACGGGGCCTTCTTCGCTGTCGGCCGCGAAGGGGGCCGGCAGTGCGACTTGCGTCCCGAGCGATTCCACTGTGAAGGACGCAGCCTGCAAGCTCGACGTCGCGTAGAGAGGTACACCCAGACTGGCCGCCAGACCCTTGGCGGCAGCGGCACCGACCCGAACGCCCGTAAAGGACCCTGGCCCGGCCCCGACCACGACTCCGGCGACATCCGCCACGCCGCCCCCCACCTCGTCGAGCATCTCACGGAGCGCCGGGATCAGCCCCGCGGAATGCGCGGACGGCTTCGTCAGGAAGCGCCGCGCCGTAGCCGATCCGTTGACCGCGAGTGCCACCGAACCGAGCCGCCACGACGTTTCGATCCCCACGACGCAGCCCTCGGGCGGTTCTCCGCGCTCGGCTCCCTCGCTCATCGGACCAACGCGGGGAGGCCGGGAAGGAGCGCCGGGTCTCCGAAGCGCTCGATGTCGACGGTCCGCCGCCCGGCCTCGTCTCGGACGAACCCCAGCTCGATCTCCAAGCGGTCGGGGGGCACCTCGTCCCCGGCCCGGGACGACCACTCCACCAGCATGATCGCCCCCTCGTCCGCGAGAAGGTCGTCCCAGCCGATCCCCACCAGTTCCGCCTCCGATTCAATGCGGAAGAGGTCGGCGTGGATCACCGATCCTGCCACGGGTGCGGGTGGCCGCCCCGCCGTTCCCCCTCGTCCGGACACCGGGTACCGGAAAACGATGTTGAATGTCGGCGACGGCATCGCGCCCTCGACCCCGGCACCGCGCGCCACGGCCCGCGCCAGAACAGACTTCCCCGCCCCCAACGGCCCCTTCAGGCCGATGAACACGGGGGGCCGGACCGCGCCCCCGATCCGGCGGCCCCACGCGGTGAGCTCGCTCTCCGTCAGCTTCATCCTGCCCCCGTCGGAGATCGCCGCTCCTCGCGCGCCGGACGCCCCGGAGGTGGCGGCATCGGGCCAGGCTTCATCCCACCGCCGCTTTGAGGTCGAACAGCTGGTCCCGCAGCGCCGCCGCGCGCTCGAAGTCGAGGGCTTCGGCCGCCTTCCCCATCTCTTCCTCGATGATCTTGATGAACGCCTCCGAGTCGACCTCGTCCGCGTAGCTCCGTTCGGGTTCGGCCACCTTGACCACCGGCTTGTCCCGGGCGTCGGCGACGCGGGTCGACAGCTCGATCTGCTCCACGCTCTTCCGGATCGTCTTCGGGGTGATCCCGTGGCGCTCGTTGTGGGCGACCTGCACCCGCCGGCGGCGCTCGGTCTCGTCGAGGCACTGACGCATGGAGCCCGTGATCCGGTCGGCGTAGAGGATCGCCCTCCCGTTGGCGTTGCGGGCCGCACGCCCCACCGTCTGGATCAGGGAGCGGGCGTTGCGCAGGAACCCCTCCTTGTCCGCGTCGAGGATCGCGACCAGCGACACCTCGGGAAGGTCGAGGCCTTCGCGCAGGAGATTGATCCCCACGAGCACGTCGATGCGCCCGAGACGCAGCATCCGCAGGATCTCCATGCGCTCGATCGTATCGATGTCGGCATGCATGTACCGCACCCGCACCCCCACCGACTGGAAGAACTCGGAGAGGTCTTCGGCCATGCGCTTGGTCAGGGTGGTCACCAGTACCCGCTCGTTGCGCTCGGCACGTTCGCGGATCTCGGCGAGGAGGTCGTCCACCTGCCCGCGCACCGGGCGCACGTCGATTGGCGGATCCACGAGTCCGGTGGGACGGATGATCTGCTCCGTCACCACGCCGCCGCACAGCTCCAGCTCGTAGTCGCCCGGCGTGGCCGACACGAAGACGACCTGGTTCACCAGCGACCGCCACTCCTCGAAGCGGAGCGGCCGGTTGTCGATCGCGGACGGAAGCCGGAAGCCATGATCCACCAGGGTGAGCTTGCGCGAGCGGTCACCCTTGTACATCCCGTGGAGCTGGGGAATGGTCACATGGGACTCGTCCACGATCAGCAGGAAGTCCTCCGGGAAGTAGTCGATCAGGCACGCGGGCCGCTCCCCCTCCCGGCGACCGCTCGTGTAGCGGCTGTAGTTCTCGATCCCGGGACAGGTCCCCATCTCCAGCATCATCTCGAGGTCGAAGTTCGTGCGCGTCTCGATCCGCTGCGCCTCCAGGAGCATCCCCGCCGCCTGGAACTTCGTCACCTGGACCTCCATCTCTTCCCGGATCAGGGGCGCCATCTCCTCAATCGTGCGGCGCCGGGTGACGTAGTGTGAGGTCGGGTAGACCGCGGTGCGCTCCAGCCCCGCGATGGTCTCTCCGGTGAGGGGATTGAAGCGCGTGATCCGCTCGATCTCGTCGCCCCACAGCTCGATCCGGATCGCCTGCTCCTCGTAGGCGGGAAACACCTCCACCGTGTCCCCGCGCACGCGGAAGGTGCCCCGCTCGAAGGAGATGTCGTTCCGCTTGTACAGGATGTCCACCAACCCGTGCAGGATCTGCTGGCGCGGCACCTCGTCGCCGACCTCGAGGTGGAGCATCAGGCCCCGGTAGTCGACCGGATTCCCCAGGCCGTAGATGCACGACACCGACGCCACCACGATCACGTCGCGACGCTCGATCAGCGAAGAGGTGGCCCGCAGCCGCAGCCGCTCGATGTCCTCGTTGATCGAGGCATCCTTCTCGATGTAGGTGTCCGTGGAGGGGACGTAGGCCTCGGGCTGGTAGTAGTCGTAGTACGAGACGAAATACTCGACGGCGTTGGCGGGAAGCAGCGACTTGAGCTCCCCGTACAGCTGCGCAGCCAGCGTCTTGTTGTGCGACATGACCAGCGCCGGCCGCTTCGAGTCGGCGATGACGTGGGCCATGGTGAGCGTCTTGCCCGTCCCCGTGGCCCCCAGCAGCGTCTGGCACGGGGCCCCGGCCTTGAGCCCCTCGGTCAGCTCGGCGATGGCGGGAGGCTGGTCGCCGTGGGGCTCGAAGGGCGCCCTGATTTCGAAATCAGGCATCGAAGAGGTCGCTCTCGCCGAAACTCTCCCGGCGAATCACGGAGACCACGCCTTTCACGCTCTGCACCGCCTGCATGACGCGCTTGAGGTGGGTGAGATTCTGGACCTCGACCACGAAGGCGGCGGACATGCCACCGTCGGTCGCGCGCATGTCCGCGTGCTGGATATCGGTGGCGGTCGCGCTGATCGTTCGCGCCACATCCCCCAGCAACCCCCGCCGGTCCGTGCCCTCCATGTGCAGATGCACGAAGAAGCGGTCGTCCCGTTCGGCCTTCCATTCGATCTCGACCCGCCGCCCCGGGTCCTTTTCCAGGTGGAGGATGTTGGGGCAGTCGGTCCGGTGGATCGAGATTCCCCTGCCACGTGTGATGTACCCGATCACCTTGTCCCCGGGGACGGGCTGGCAGCACTGGGAGTAGCGGATCATCAGGTTGTCCATCCCCTGGATGGTCACGCTGCGGTTCGACTTGCGAATCTTGTCGGCGATGCGCTCCAGCGCAGACGGCGACCGCTTCACGACCTTGGACGGGTCCTCGTCCGGGTAGAAGCCGCGTATCACCGCCGACGGGCCGATGTCCCCGCGGGCCAGCGCGGCGAGCGTCTCGTCGAAGCTCTTGAAACCGAGCTTTCCGGCCACGCGCCGGGTCTCGTCGTCGTTGGGTTTGCGGAGGCGGGCCTTGCGCAGCTCGCGCAGGAAGAGATCCTGGCCAAGTCGCAGGGCGCGGTCGAACTCCTCGCGGCGGATCCATTGGCGGATCCGCTGGCGCGCCCGCGATGTCTTCACGAAGCCCAGCCAGTCGCGGTTGGGCCACTGGCGCGGGTTGGTGATGATCTCGACCGAGTCGCCGTTGTTCAGCTTCCGCGACAGGGGCGCGATCCGTCCATTGACCTTCGCGCCCGCGCAGTGAAGCCCGACTTCGGTGTGTACGGAGAAGGCGAAGTCGATCGGCGAGGAGTCCACGGGCAGCTGCTTGACCTCGCCCTTGGGGGTGAAGACGAAGATCTCGCCCTGGAAGAGGTCCATGCGGAGGAACTCCATGAACTCCTCCGGCTCGCTGGCGTCCTTTTGCCACTCCAGCACCTGGCGGAACCACGTCAGGGCGTCGTCGACACCGCTTTCCTTCCCCTCGGTTTTGTAACGCCAGTGCGCGGCGATCCCGAACTCGGCCGTGCGGTGCATCTCCGCGGTGCGGATCTGGACTTCGAACCGGCGCCCGCCCGGGCCGTACACGGTCGTGTGGATCGACTGGTACATGTTCGACTTCGGCGTGGCCACGTAGTCGTGGAAGCGTTCCTGAATCGGCGTCCACTCGCCGTGAATGATCCCCAGCGCCGCGTAGCAGTGCTGCACCGAATCGGTGATGACCCGCAGCGCCATAAGGTCGTAGATGTCGTCGTAGCTTCGGTCCTGGGTCGTCATCTTGCGGTGGATCGACCACAGGTGCTTCGGGCGGCCCGTCACCTCCGCCGGGACACTGGCCGCAGCCAGGGCGTCATCGAGCGGCCGCAGCATCTCCAGGATGTGCCGCTCCCGGGCACGACGGCGCTGGCGCACCAGCTTGCGCAGGCCGGCGTAGACTTCGGGGTCCAGGAACTTGAACGCCAGATCCTCCAGCTCCCACTTGATCGCGGCCATCCCGAGACGGTGCGCGATCGGCGCATAGATCTCCCGGGTCTCGCGGGCGATGGGCCGCTGCTTGTTCGGAGGCAGGTATTCCAGCGTCCGCATGTTGTGGAGGCGGTCGGCCAGCTTCACCAGGATGACCCGCGCGTCCTGGGCCATGGAGAGCAGCAGCTTGCGGTAGTTCTCGACCTGCCGCTCGGTGCTCGACCGGAAGCGCACCCGGCCGATCTTGGTGACACCGTCAACGATCGCCCCCACCTCGTCGCCGAAGAGTTCGCGGATCCCCTGGATGGAGACGACCGTGTCCTCGGGGACGTCGTGGACCAGAGCCGACACCACCGACGCGGTGTCGAGATGCAGCTCGGCGACGATGGTCGCGACTTCGACCGCGTGGGTGATGAAGGGCTCGCCCGATGCACGCCGCTGCCCGGAATGGGCTTCCTCGGCGAGCTCGTACGCCAACCGGATCAAGTCGATATCCAGTCGGCTGGCGTACCCCTCCATCGCCCGGGCCAGGGGCCGCGGGAAGCCGCGGATCGTCGTAACGCGTTCGGCCGCCGCCGTCGTCGCCATGAGCCCCAATCTATCGCGGGAAGCCCCGTCCGGTCAGGTTGCGAGACCGAGGCCGGGGCCCGAAAGCTACCATGAATCGCGGCCTCGTCCCATGATGCAACGGGCCACCGAATCCCGCCGCCAGGTGCCCGCTGCCAAGCCGGCCATCATTGGACCCCCATATGACCCCTCACCCTCAGGCCTCCCGGCGACCCGATCCCCGCCTCCGCATCGAGGCGCTGGAGCGCCCGGACAAGTGGTATCTGGGGGGGCTCGACGGCGTGGTTTGGGCACCACCCTTTCCCCGTTGGCTACACAAACCGGGCTTCCGGGATCCCGTCCACCTCATGCAGTACGAGGTGGCGCCGTGCTTCAGCGTGGCGTTTCTGGACGCCGGCGGCGAAGAGGTCTCCCTGGTGGCCGACGAGACCGGCGATGCCCCTCCGCTCGCGTGGCGCCCCGGTCGTCTCCGCGCCCGATGGCGCTACAGGAGCCGTCGCGGTGGGACTGCACCGCCGGTGGCCACCGAGGACCGGCGAGTCCGGCCCGGGGGCGTGCTCGAGTCCGCGTGGACCCTGCCGGACGAGGCCCGCGACGGCCTCCTCGTGGCCTTCACCACTCAGCCCGCGGAGTCCGCCGCCACCTTCACCGTCACCGAGCGGGGGGTAAGGTGGGTTCGCCGGGTGACCGACCGGGCCGGCCAGCGGTTGACCGTCGAAATGGAGATGTCCGGATCACATCCGCCGGCCTGGACGCAGGTCCTTCCTCCCGATGACGCGGGCTGGATCCGCGCAGCAGCCGCGTTCCCCGTACCTGTCGGCTCCGACCGCCTGGTTCTTCGCATGCGGCTGACGCCACGCCTGGAGGAATCCCGGCCCCCGGATCCGGACACCCGGCCCCCGGAGCCGGACGCCCGGACCTCCGCCCCGACATGGGAGTCCTTTTTCGCCGGCTTCCCCGCCTTCACCTCCGGCGACCCCTTCCTCGACCGCTACTTCGACTACCGTGTCTACGGACTCGGCCTCAACCGGATCGAGGGCAACTGGGGCCATGTCCGCCATCCCGCGATCGCCGAAGGGCCCGAGTATTTCCACGTCCCGATCACCTACAGCGCGCAGTGCCACATGATGGAGATGCGCTGGCGCGACGGAGGCCGCGAAGCGTGGGGATCGGTCCTCAACTTCCTCGACAACCAGAAGGAGGACGGCTCCCTGCACGGGCGGTTGTACCCGAACCACCTCGAGCGCACCGACTTCTACCATGCGAACTGGGGTGATGCGGTACTGGCGGTGCACCGCATGCACCCCCGCAGGGAAGCGCTGGCCCGGTGCTACCGGGGTCTGTCGAGCTACGCGCGCTGGCTGTGCCGGTCGCGGGATCCCGAGGAGTCGGGCATGTTCACCGTTGTGAACCACTTCGAGACCGGCCAGGAGTACATGTCCCGCTACATGGCGGTCGACCCGGAGGCGGATGTCGGGGGATGGCAACCCCGGCTGCAACTGAAGGGCATCGATGTGACGGTGTACGCGCATCAGCTCTTCAGGGCGCTGGGCACGATCGCCCGCGAGCTGGGGCGCGTCGGCGACGAGGCCGGGTGGCGGGGGCTTGCCGCCCGCAGCGGCGACGCGATCACGGGACGCATGTGGTCGCCCGGCGCGCGCCTCTTCACCGACGTTGACGGCCGCACCTTCGAGCGCACCGGGGTGAAGGCCGCCGTCGGCTTCTACCCCATGATGACGGATCTGGTCGATGGAACGCGACTCGACGCCATGATGGACCACCTGGAGGACCCCGCGACCTTCGGCACCCGGTTTCCGCTGCCCTCGTCCAGCGTGGACGACCCCCGTTTCTCGGCCGAGGGGATCTGGAAGGGGAAGCGGCGCAACTGTCCCTGGAACGGACGCGTGTGGCCCATGACGACCAGCCATGTGATTGAAGGGCTGCTGCGCTGCTGGCGCCGCGGGAACGAGCGCGCGGGGAAGCTGGCCGCGGACATGCTCCCCCGCTTCGTCCGCATGATGTTCTCCGATGGTGACCTCGAGCGGCCCAACTGCTTCGAGCACTACAACCCGGACACCGGCCGCGCCTGCTACTATCGCGGCATTGACGACTATCAGCACTCCTGGGTGCTGGACCTGATCGCGCGCGGAGTCGCCGGCCTGCATGTCGGCGAGGAGGGACTGGAGGTGCGGCCGCTGCCGCACGGGCTCGCACATGTCTCGATGGGACCCGTGCGGACCCGCGGCCGTGACGTATCGGTGGAGCTGACCGGAAGCCGGGTGACGCTCGTGGTGGACGGAGAGCGGTACGACGGCGTGCGCGGAGAGCCTCTTCACGTCGATTGGGAGGACACAAGACCATGACCCCCGCGCCACAGTCCGTCGTCCTGCGGGGCGTGGAGAAGCGCTTCGGAGACGTGACCGCGGTGGCCGCGATGGACCTCGAGGTCCACCCGGGCGAGCTGATGGTGCTCGTGGGCCCGTCGGGGTGCGGGAAGAGCACCCTGCTGCGTCTCATCGCCGGGCTGGAAGAGCCGACGGCGGGGGAGGTGTGGATCGGGGGGCGGCCCGTGAACGACCTCGCGCCGGGCGAACGGGATGTGGCGATGGTCTTCCAGAGCTATGCGCTCTACCCGCACATGACCGTCGCCCAGAATCTGGGATTCGGGCTGAAGGTGCGGGGCGCGAGCCGGGAAGAGGTCGATGAGCGCGTGGGGCGGACGGCCGACGTGCTGGGACTGTCGGACCTCCTCTCGCGGCGTCCCGGCCAGCTGTCCGGGGGACAACAGCAGCGCGTCGCCCTGGGCCGCGCCATGGTGCGCGACCCCGGCGTCTTCCTCTTCGACGAACCGCTCTCCAACCTGGACGCCGGGCTGCGCCTGCGGACCCGCGACGAGATTGCCTCGCTCCACCACCGCCTCGGCACGACCATGATCTTCGTCACTCACGACCAGACCGAGGCCCTGTCGCTGGGACAGCGCGTCGCGGTAATGGAGAGGGGGCGGTTGCAGCAGGTGGGCACGCCCGGCGACGTCTACCACCAGCCCGGCAACCTCTTCGTCGCGGCCTTCCTCGGCGCCCCGCCCATCAACCAGCTCCCCCTCGCCCGGCACGGCGACGGCCCCCTCGCAGGCGGTCCATTCGTCTTCCCGGGACGGTGGCCCTTCCACCATGCCACGCTGGGCGTGCGCCCCGAGGATCTCGCGGTCACCCTCCGCGCGCATGGCGGCGCACCCCCCACCCCACCCGATTTCACGGCAACGGTCGTCCGCGTCGAGGCCCTGGGCAGCGAGCAGCGCGTCCACCTGGACGGCCCCGCCGGCGCGGCCTGGGTCGCGCGTACCTCCCCGGCCCTCGAAGTCACCCCCGGCCACGAGGTACACGTTTCGGTCGCGTGGGGGCGCACGCACCTCTTCGGACCGGACGGCAACCGCGCGGGCCCGGCCCCCGCCCCCGCCGACCCAGCCGCACCATGATCCGTCGCGGACCTCCTCTCCTCCCCACCCCGGGGCCCGGCCTCCGCGCCACACGGGCCACCTTCATCCTCCCCGCCCTCCTCCTCCTCACCGTCACGGCCTGCGGCCCCCCGCAACCCCCCACCACCACGCTCCGCGTCGCGCTCTGGGCCGGCGGTCACGAACTGGAGATCGAGCAGCAGGTTGCCGAGCGCTACGAGGCTCTCCGCCCCGGCGTCCGCGTCGTCCTCGAGTCCGCGCCGAACGGCTACGAGGAACGGCTCCTCACCTCCATCGCGGCGGGGCGGCCCCCGGACGTCTACCTCCTCGATTCGCCCGACATCCCCACCTTCGTCGATCGCGGACTCGCGCTGGACTTTGCCCCGTACCGTGACGCCCTCGGCTTCCGCGAAGACAGCGTGTTTCCGCAAGTGCTCGACGCATTTCGCCGGGGCACCGCTCTCCACGCCCTCCCGAAGGACTTCACGCCAATGGTCCTGTTCGCCAACCGGGCGGTGCTGACCGGGGCGGGCGTCGACACGCCTCCACTCACCGGCTGGACGTGGGACGATTTCCAGCGCGCCGCGCGCCAGGTCACGGCCGACACCGACGCGGACGGCAGGCCCGATGTCTACGGCTTCGATTTCCCGCGCAACCTGTACCAATGGGTGCCCTTCGTCTGGTCCGCGGGCGGCGACATACTCGGACGGGACGGAACCGTCGCCTCCGGCTTCCTCGACGGCCAACCGGCGCTCGACGCCTACCGCCTTCTCACCGGGCTGGCCGAGGACGGGCTGACCCCCGGCGCGCAGTACATCCAGCAGGGTGACCCCGCCCGCGAGGCCCGTTTCGCCTCGGGCGGGCAGGCATTCCTGCTGTCGGGCCATTGGACGCTGCCCGTCTTCCGGGATCTGGTCGAAGACGGAGAACTCGACCTGGCCATCCTCCCCATACCCCACCACCCCTCCCGCACCGCCGCCACCACCGTTTTATACGCGTCCGCCTGGGCTGTACCCCCCACCGGGCCGAACGTGCGGGAAGCGGTGGCGTTGGCCGGGTTCCTGGCGTCGCCGGAAGCACAGCGCATCCGGGCCCGATCCGGTCTCGCCATCCCCTCGCGGGCCGATGTCGCGGCCGAGTTCGCCGCGGCGGACAGCACCGGAATCGAGGCCGCATTCCTGGCCCTGGTGGAAGGCGCGAGGATGACCTGGGGCGCCTACGTGCGCGACTTCTCGCGGATCGAGGCCCTCGCCGTCGAGATCATGGACCGGCGCCTCCTGAACGGTGAGGCCCTCGCCGAGAGCGCGGCCGACGTTGCGCGCCGGGTCGACGAGGAGCTCGCGCGGTGAGGGCCCCCGGGCACGGGGCGGAGCCGGGCCTCCCCACGCATGGCCGGCTCGCCGCGCTGGCCGCCGCCGCGACGGCGATCGGAGCCGCGCTCGTCCTGGTGCTGGCCGCGCGGCACGTGACCCGCACGCACATCGAGGTGACCCGCGACGAGGCGCGGATGGCCGCGGCGCTGTGGGAAGCCAGCGGCCCCGACGGCGCCGCGGCCATCCGCGCCTTCCTGGGAGACCGCGCCACCATCGAGGCCGCCCCGACCCCCCGCACCGCCACTACCGCACCCGCCTACGCAGCCGGGACGCTCGATCCCGCGGCCTGGATCACGGTTGCGCCCCGGGAACGAGGCCGTACCTGGCCGGGCCGGGCCACGATCATCGCGCTGCTCGGCGTTCTTGCCATAGCTGGATGGGCCGCGCGGATGGCGCGATCGGCCCCGCGGGAGCGCTATCCGCGCGGCGCGGCCTCCGGCGCGGCCGCCGTGCTGGCGGCCATGGCGGTGGCCGCGCACGGGTGGGCGGGGGGTGCGCTGCGTGACCTCGGCGCCTACCGCGCCGCTCAGGAAGCCCGCGCGGGGGTGGCCGCGCTCGCCTACCAGGACTTCGCGCCCCCAACGGTGGCCCTCGTGGCCGCCGCCGGGTGCGCGGCCCTGGTCGCCGCGCTGATCCTCTTCCTTATACCCCGCTCTGCGCGCCCGCGCGCGTTGCGCCGCATCCTTACCGCCTGGGCGTTCATCGCGCCCGCGGCGGTCCTACTGCTTCTCTTCACCTTCGGGCCCCTGCTCTTCTCGCTGTGGATCTCGCTGCACGAGTGGCACCTCGTCGATCCCGTCCATCCCTTCACCGGCCTTGACAACTATTTGTCACTTGTATTAGATGCTACGTGGTGGTCGGCGATCCGGAACACCGCGGTCTTCACCCTGCACGTTCCCCTGGCGATGGCCGTCGCCCTCGGCCTCGCGCTTCTCACGCAGGGGTCGCGGCGCGCGGTCCGCTGGGCCCGCCTCGTGCTCTTTCTGCCCAGCATCACGAGCGTGGTCGCGATCGCGGTCGTGTGGAAGTGGCTGCTCAACGACGGGTACGGCCTCGTGAACCGCGTTCTGGAGTCGGCCGGACTGGGCTCCGTGGCGTGGCTGACCTCGCCCGACACCGCCCTCGTCACCCTGATGGCGATCAGCGTGTGGATGGTCGTCGGCTATCAGATGGTGATCTTTCAGGCGGGCCTGTCGGCGATTCCGCGGGACTGGTACGACGCGGCGCGGGTCGACGGCGCGGGCCCGGTGCAGCGGTTCCGCCACGTCACCCTGCCCGGCCTCCGGCACACCCTCTTCTTCGTGCTCGTGACGTCGGTGATCGGGTCGTTCCAGGTCTTCGGGCTCGTCTACGTCATGACCGAGGGCGGGCCGCTGGGCGCCACCGACGTGGCCGTCTATCACATCTACCGCGAGGCGTGGGAGTTCCTGCGCTTCGGCAACGCGGCCGCGATGAGCTGGATGTTGTTCGTCGTCGTCTTCGCGGCGACCTGGCTCCACTTCCGGCTGCTGGAAGGGCGGACGGCCCATGTCTGAGCGCGGACGGCCCATGCGTGAGCCCCGACGGCCCATGCGCCTCTTCCCGGTGGCCCGCAACACACTCCTCCTCCTGGCCTGTCTGGCCATGGCGGCGCCCTTCCTGTGGATGATGGCCACCTCGCTCATGGGACAGCTGGAGGTCTTCTCCGGCCGCGTCCTCCCCGCAGAGCCGCTCTGGTCGAACTACCCCGAGGCACTGACCGCGCAGCCGTTCGCGCGCTACTTCCTCAACTCGCTGGTGTTCGCGGTCGCCGTCGTCGCGGGCCAGGTCGCCACCGCGACCGCCGCGGGGTACGCCTTCGCGCGGATCGACTTCCCCGGGCGCGACCGGGTGTTCATGCTCTTCCTGTCGACCATGATGGTTCCGGTCGTCATCGTGCTCATCCCCCGGTTCCTGTTCATCGACGCGCTCGGCTGGATCGACAGCTACCAGGGGCTCATCTCCACCGAACTCGTGTCGGTGTGGGGCATCTTCCTGATGCGGCAGTACTTCCGCACCCTGCCCCGCGAGCTGGAGGACGCGGCCCGGGTCGACGGCGCCGGGGCCTTCCGGATCTTCCGCAGCGTCGCGCTTCCTCTGGCGAAGCCCGCGGTCGCGACCCTCGCGCTGTTCGCCTTCATCGACGCCTGGAAGAACCTGCTGTGGCCTCTCCTGGTGACCCGCTCCATGGAGATGCGCGTGGTCGAAGTGGGGATCGCCGCCTTCCACTCGACCTACGAAATCAACTGGCCCTACCAGATGGCGGCCGGCGTCGTGGCGGTGCTGCCGATCGCGCTTCTCTTCCTCTTCACGCAGCGCTACTTCGTGCGCGGAATCCAGTTGGAGGGAATTCGGTGAGGGCGCAGAGGGGCGCAGCCGGGTTGGCGCGCCGGGCTCTACCGCAGAAACACACTCTTCGGGATGAAGCCCGACACCACCTGCGTCAGGTCCACGACCTCGCTGATCCGGAAGTCCACGGCGATGCTCGCCAGGGACAGCGCCTTGGCCGGCGAGAGTCCCTTCTCCTCCACAAGGAAGTCCACGACCTCCCAGGTGGCGTGCCGGACAGCCCGGTCCAGATCGAGGTCGATCCCCATCAGGATGTAGTGCTCGTCGTTCTCCGCCCTCGGCCCGGCGATGGACCGGTCCTTGTGCACGACGAGGCGGAAAGTGCCTGCCAGCGACTGTTCGATGGCCGTCCCGCTCACCTCCCCATCCCCCTGTGCCCCATGCGGGTCGCCCACATAGAATAGGGCTCCGGGGTGGAACACGGGCAGATAGAGCGTCGCGCCGGCCTTCAGATCCTTTACGTCCAGGTTGCCCCCGAACGCACCGGGCGGCCTCGACCCCTGGACGCCGGGAACGGTCACGCCGGGCTGACCCACGACCGGGTCGGGCGCCACGGCCAGGACGCCCATGAACGGCGCGAGCGGCACATGGATGTCGTCCGCGAGGAACGCGACCTCCACGCCGTCAACGTCCCCGGTGCGGATCACATGGCGGGTGCCAAGGCCGATTTCGATCGCGGGGTCGTCGTCCGCAAAGCCGGGATACGCCGTCGAGAACACGCCGCCGCGGGGACTCGTGTTGTTGATGCCCCAGGAGACCCGCGTCTCCACGGAGAGGATCTCGATCTCGAGCACATCTCCGGGCTCGGCGCCTTCGACATGGATGGGACCGGTGATGATGTGGGCGCTCCTCCCCTCGCGAGGTCGTCCTTCCCTCGACTCCCAGAAATCCAGCACGTCCTGGGGGATCTCCGTTCGCCGGATGCCGAGACCCCTGAGGTAGCCCACCGGCTCGTCACGCTGGGTCGCGCCCGCGTGGGTCAGCGTGTTCACGCGAACGGTCTCTCCCGACTGCATCCGGAGCACGGGCTCCTTGTCGATGGGGTACCAGCCCCAGCTCACGTTCCCGGGGGTCGAAGGCACGAAGTGGTCGGCTTCGACGGCCGGCCCTGCGGCTTCGGCGGCCTGCCCGGCATCTGCCGCATCGTTCGGCGGCCGGTCCCCGGGGGCGCCGCATGCGGCCGCAAGTGTGAGTACGAGAAGAGCGATACAGCTCCTGCCACCGACTGCTTCAATCCCCCGGTGCCGTTGCTTTCTCGTGCAGGTTTCGATCTGACGCATGGACAGCCCTCCTTTGGTTGCTTCTCCTATACTATGGTGCCTGCGTGCGCGACCCAATGCCCACATCAATGATTCCCGCTGAATCATTGACAAACTAGTCAGACTGGTTAGAATGGTTCGAAGATGAATATCGTGTATTCCACTTATGAAGCTAAAGCGAGGTTCTCGGAAGTCATGCGGCTGGTTCGGGAGGGGGGGACGGTGACCGTTACGTACCGGGGCGACCCGGTAGCGGAAATCCGCCCGATCAAACGCGGAGCCAAAAGCGTCGAAGAGCACTTCGCGGAGCTTGAGAAACGGGGGATTGTGGTGCCAGCCAAGGATCCGCACAGCCCGCTCAGGGCCGGCCTGCCGAAACTCGGGAGCCTCGCCCGCTTCCTCGCGGAGCGCGGCGAATGAGCGTCGCGTACGTCGACACGTCGGCTCTGGTCGCGATCGCGTTCGGCGAAGATGGCGCCGACGACCTGGCCCGGCGCCTGAGCGGTTTCTCGCGTCTCGTCTCGTCGAGCCTGCTCGAAGCCGAACTGTGTGCGGCGTGTGCCCGCGAGGGACGGCCCGTTCCCAGGGAAATGCTTTCGCGCATCGCCTGGATCCTGACGGACCGGCCGCTGAGCGCCGAGATCCGGACCACACTCGAGGCCGGATACCTCCGCGGCGCCGACCTTTGGCACGTGGCCACTGCGCTGTACGCCGCCCCGGAGCCGGGCGCGATCGCGTTCATCACTCTCAACGAGAAACAGGCGGAGGTTGCGGCCGCCTTGAACTTCAAAGGCTGAAACAGGGGATGAGCCGCCGAGGGCTTGCTGGAAAAAGCGGTCATCGTCGAGGAGAAGGTGGACGGGTCACAGGTCAGTTGGGGCCTCCTCGGCGGTGACCTCTGATCCTACACGCCCAACCCCCCCACGGGTACCACCCCCACCCCATCCGGCCTGCTGTACCCGTACCCGCTCCCCACGATCACGCCCAGCGCGGCAGGCTTCCCGCACCGCTCCGTATCCACACGGTCCGCGAACTTCAGGAGCGTCCGCGCCGCGTCGTCCACCCGGCCCGCGCCCAGCTTGATCTCGAACGCCGCCCACCGCCCCGGTCCGGCGTCCACGACAGCGTCAACTTCCAGACCCGTGTTGTCTCGGTAGTGGTACACGCTCGCCCGGCTGGCCTGCGCGTACACACGGAGGTCCCGTACGACCATGGACTCGAACAGGAAGCCGAACCAATCGAAGTCGTGGAGCAGGTGCTCGGGGCCCGCACTCAGGGCCGCCACGGCCAGCGACGGATCCACAAAGTGACGTTTCGGCGCAGTCCTGAGTCGCGATCGCGACCGTAGATGCGGCGCCCATGGCGGCTGGTCCTCCACGATCATCAAGCGCGCGAGGGCGGTCAGGTAGGAAGCAGCCGTGTATTGGTTGAGCGAGCGATCGGGCCCGCCCGCATCCCGGGCCAGGGTCGCCAGGCTCGCGCAGGTCGCGACGTTGCGGCCCAGTGACTGGAGAAACAGCCCTACCCTGGCCGGATCCCTCCCGGACCCGTCCACGCGCCGGATGTCGGTCCGGCAGACTTCGCCGAGGTAGTCCCGGTTTTCCGCCATCGCGTCGTCCGGGGAGAGCGCCGGATCCTCGGCCGACGACCCCAGGTGTCCCGGCCAGCCCCCGATGCACACCAGTTCGGCAAGCTCGCCGACAGTGAGCTCCGCCACCGAGCTCGGGACCGGCTCTCCGGCGAGAAGTCGCGAAAGAGAGATTTCTCCGGTCGAACGTTTGAGTTCGAACAGCGACATGGGGCGCATGCGCAGCCGGCTGACGCGCCCCGCCCCGGTGTGCCGGGTGATGTCGTCCGGCGGAACGGCCGATCCGGTCAGGATGAAGTGGCCCCGGCCGGGGCGCTCATCAACGGCGTGGCGCACATGATTCCAGATCTCGGGTTCGATCTGCCATTCGTCGATCAGGCGGGGCGTCTTCCCCCGGAGCACGAATCCGGGTTCGACGGCAACAGCTCTTCGGGCTGACCGGTCGGCGTCCAGCATCACCGCGCTGGCGGCAACCTGCCTTGCGGTGGCCGTCTTGCCGCAGGCTCGCGGCCCCTCGATCAGCACCGCGCCTGACCGGGCGAGGCGCTGTGCCAGTTCGCGGTCCGCCACCCGGACGATCACCCCGCACCCCCCTGGTTCACCTCACCCCCCCGGCTCGTCCTCCGGTTCGTAGGGGTAGAGGCCCCGGGCGATCTTGCGCGCGATGCCGCGGTCGCCCACGAGCCCCACGCGCGGTGCCGCCGACACGTGGTCCCGACCACGCCTCGCGGCCCCCTGGCGCTGCCGGCGCAGCCGCTGCAGGATCTCACGCAGCTTCAGGTCATGCATCGTGATTCCTCCTTGAATCTTTTGTCGCCATCGGACCGAATTGCGGAGGTCCCATGTGGACACGGTCGGTACCTCAGTGTGCTGCGAAAGGTCCGGAGGTCCCCTGCGGAAGGTCCCGAGGTTCCCTTCAATTCGCTTCGCCTGCGGGGCGCCTTCGACGCCACTGTCCTCGGCAACCGGCTGGATATCGAGTTCATGCGCTGACGCGGATGGAGGGCGGGAGCGGCCACTACCTGGGCATCATGCCGAAGCCCCTGGCCAGCGATGTCGTCGGGGACCTGGGTCTGCTCAAGGGTGACACGGTCGCGTTCACCGCATATGATCCCATGGGAGGCGGCAACGCGGTGGTCGCCTGGACTGCCGACGGGTTCGTCAGGACGGTGTTGGAGCACGTAGGGGGCTGACGGTTGAATAAACTGTGGGGCGGGGGCGCGCTGCTGGCGCTGGCGCTGTTCATGGTGGCAGGGTTCCTGCGCTCGGGCGCGGACCCGTTCGCGCTCAGTACGCTGTTTGCGCTCCTGATCGCGGCCGGACTCCCGGCGGTCGGTGGCAGCCTGCTGTTGGCGCGGCACTTCGGCGTTGGACGCCGCATCGACCGACGGCGCGAGGAACTCCGCCGCGACACGCTCGAAGCCGAGATCCTTCGGATGGCGGCGCGCCACAAAGGACGGCTGACGGCCGTGGAGGTCGCGGGGGAACTGGCGGTATCCACGACGATGGCCGACGAGCTTCTGAACGAACTGATGGCGCGGGAAATGGCAGAGATCGAGATCACCGATTCGGGCCTGCTCGTGTACACGTTCTACGACGTACGGCACCTTTCCGAGAAGGAAGCCGCGCGCGGACTTCTGGAACCGTGAGCGAGACACGGTGGCCGTGCCCCGTCTGTCTCGGGGTCAAGATGGAGAAGACTTCCCTTGGCGGGGGAAAAGGCGGGGAAGGAGGGAAGGGCTCGGTCCCGCTCACCCTCGACCATTGCGCCCGTTGCGGCGGTATGTGGTTCGAGCTGGGCGAGGTCCAGCGGCTTCGTTCGGAGCGGCCCGAATCGCTGTGGGCACAGATCCCGGCGCGGGACGAGCGGCACCGGGCCCAGTGTCACACATGCCGTGCGTTTGTGGACCGCGACGCACCCGATTGCGCCGCCTGCGGGGCGAAGACGCGGCTGAATTGCCCCTGTTGCGACACGAGGATGCTTCAGTCCCGGCAGGCCGACCTAACGCTGGACGTGTGCAAGCGTTGCAAGGGCGTGTGGTTCGACCATCACGAACTCGAAGCGATCTGGGAGATGGAGAGGGACCGGCTCGTCGCACGGGAGCGCGGCGGGAGGGTCGCCCGCACTTCGGCGGTGGGCTCGGAGGTTCTGCTCGAGACCCTCTTCTGGGCGCCGGACATCGTCTTCGTGGGCGCACACGTCGCCGGGCACACCGTGGCGGCTGCGGCGGAAGCGGCGCCGACCGCGCTCGAGGCCGTCGGGGATGCGGCGGCCGGCGTGTTCGAGGGGGTCCTCGAAATCGTGGTTGGCATCTTCGGCTGACACGCGCTCCGGGTTCGCCGAGGCTCGTCCACACTATCCCCGCGGAGCGCGTGCTCAAGGTTGTACATGCCCAGTCCGGCCGTAACGACCGAGCCGAGGACTTCCGTGGGGTTGGTGGAGGTCCCCGTTCCGCAATAGGGCCGCTCGTCCGACCAGTCCACCTCGCTGGCGGAAGAGCCGCTGACGGTGCGTTGCTGCACGGCTCGCGCTCGTTTGTCCGCCACTTCGGTCCCATTTTGGCGGACAAACTGTTGCGGTAGGAAGGGTTCAGCGAGACGGTCCGGGTTCACCGGTTTTCGGGGGACTTCATCCAGCAGGCCGGCGTCCGCCTTGCCCGCAGCCCGGCCCGTGCTCGCCAGTGGCACCGCCAATACGTCCGGAGCATCGTGGACAGAGATGTTCCGGACGTGGGCAGAGTCCGGGATGCCGACGGTGTCGCGCGCCTGTTGCGACTGCTGGCGGCACGAAACGGCGAACTGCTGAACACGGCCGGTCTTTCGCGGGAATTGGGCCTCCACAGAAGCACGGTGCGCGAATACATCGCGGTGCTGGAAAGACTGTTCCTGGTTCGCCGCCTCCGGCCATGGCACCGGAATGTCGGAAAGCGGCTGGTGAGGACGCCGAAGATGCACCTGGTCGACAGCGGGCTCGCCGCTACACTGGCCGGACTGAGGCCCGGAGACTGGATCGAAAAGCGGGAGCGCATGGGGCACCTGCTGGAATCGTTCGTAGCGCACCAGTTCGTGACTCAGGCCGGGTGGACCGACCCCGATATCCGGTTCTGGCACTTCCGTGACAAGGACGGCCAGGAGGTCGACCTGGTGATGACCCTCGGCTCGCGTACCTGGGGCATCGAGGTGAAGGCGACCAGCACGCCGGGACGGTCGGCAGGCCGTGGGATGATGCGCCTGGCGGCACTGTGCGGAGACGATTTCGAGGGCGGCATGCTGCTGTACAACGGGCGGGATATCCTGTCGTTGGCAGGTGGGGGGATGCTGGCGGTGCCGGTGGGGGAGCTTTGGAGGCGGTAGAACAATGATGACACTCGACGACCTCAACGCGAACCAGCGCCGGGCCGTGGAGTGGAGCGAAGGGCCGGTCCTGGTGCTCGCGGGCCCCGGTTCCGGCAAGACCGTGGTACTCACGCTGCGGGTGGTCCGGCTGCTGGAGGAAAGCGAGAACGCCTCGGCTTTGGGCCTAACATTCACCAACAAGGCCGCCGCCGAGATGAGGGACCGGGTGGACCGGCGGATGGGGGCACACACCGATCGCGCCCAGCTCTGCACCTTTCACTCGTTCGCGGCAGACATCCTGGGACAGCACGGAAGCCATTTGGGAATCCGGCCGGACTTCTCCGGCGCCCAACGCGATCTAGTGCATCACCGTACACCGCTCCAAGGGGCTCCAATTCAAGCATGTCTACCTGATCGGAATGGCTCAGGAGGTGTTCCCTTCCTATCGCGCGCTCCAGAGGGGACAGAACAGCAAGGAAGTGGAAGAGGAGCGGAGGAGCTGCTTCGTGGCAATCACGCGGGTGCGGGAGAGGAAGCGTTGCCAGTTTGTCCGCCATTATCGGGCCAAAATGGCGGACAAATTTGCGATGTCCCCGCCGACCACGCCAACCTATATTTCCCGATGTCTTCAAACCAACCCGGACACCCCGTAGACAGCACCGGCGGACCAGCGCAGGACGAACTGGCCGGCGCCCGCTGGTGGAAGTTCGATTTCCACGTCCACACCCCCGCTTCGGACGACTACGGAAAGGGCCCGGACCAGGCCGCGCTGCGCGAGCGTACTCCGCGGGACTGGTTGCTGGACTTCATGCGGGCCGGGATCGATTGCGTCGCTGTCACCGATCACAACACCGGTGCCTGGATTGACATCCTGAAGCAAGCCAACGCCGAACTCCGGAAGGAGAGGCCGGAGGACTACCGTCCGCTTCATCTTTTCCCAGGTGTCGAGATCAATGTCCACGGAGGCGTTCACATGCTCGCCGTCCTGGATCCGGCGAAGGGCACATCGGACATCGACCAGCTTCTGGGCGCGGCAGGGCTGCCCGAAGAGTGCACGGTCGCTTCCGTCACGCGGAAGTCACCTGTGGAGGTCGCCCAGGTCATCGATGATCGGGGAGGACTGGCGATTCCCGCCCACATCGACTCGGAGCAGGGGATCCTCGTACCGCTCGCTGGACCGAGCTTGCGAGAGGTCCTGGACTGCCCCTCGATCATCGCCGCCGAGGCCCTGAACAAGGATTGCCTGCGACGCTTCGAGCCCAAACCCGACTGGAGTCTGGTCATTGGCTCGGATGCCCACCACCCCGGCGTTGGTCCGGGAGACGGCAATATCGGGAGCGGCCACCGCTATCCCGGGAGCCACCACACCTGGGTCAAGATGGGAAGGCCGTGCATCGAAGGACTGCGACTGGCACTCCTGGACGGCGCCCCGCTGGCTGTCCTGCGAAGTGACGAGGACGTCGGCGATCCCAACGAGCATGCGGTTCATGTCATCGAGTCGATCACGATCGACAACGCCCGGTACGCGGGCCGGGAGCGCCCGCTGGAGAGCCGCTTCAGTCCGTGGATGTCGGCGATCGTGGGGGGCCGCGGGACCGGTAAGTCGACCATTGTGGAGATGCTGCGCCTGGCGCTGGACCGGCGGGACGACATGCCCGAAGAGATCAGACCCGACTTCGCCAGCTTCGCGTCCGTCCCCCGCAGACGCGGCGATGCCGGCGCACTCACTCCCGACACCGAGGCCGTCGCCACGATCCGCAAGGGCGATGGACGCTTCCGGCTTCGCTGGCGCGAGGACGAAACGGGGGTGTCGATCGAGGAGCAGGATCCGGATGGCGGGTGGACCCGGGGCGCCGGCGAGATCCGCGAGCGTTTTCCCGTTCGGATCCTGAGCCAGAAGCAGGTGCTGGCGCTGTCCCGCGATCCGAATTCCCTCCTGAAGGTGATCGACGACTCTCCGCAGGTCGGGCGGGCGGATTGGGACTCGCGGAACGAAGAACTCGAAGCCCGCCTTCTGCGGCTTGGGGGAGAGGTCCGGGAGGCCGACTCGAAGATGAAGTTGCGCTCCCGCCTGCTGGGCGAACTGTCCGACGTGAAGCGGCAGATCAGGGTCTTCGAGGAGGGTGGGCACCGCGAGCTGCTCGCGGCCTACGGGCGATACGGGAGCCAGCTCCGTGCGTTCGAAGATCGCCTTCGCGAAATGACGAAGGCGGAGCGAGGCGTGCGGGATCTGGCGGACAACCTGGGTCCCTCGGCGCCCCGCGAAGAGGACTTCGATGCGTCACGCGAAGCGGAGGCGGACGCCCTGGACCTGCTGCGGAAGGCAACGGCGGGACAGCGGGCGCTCCAGTTGCGGCTGGACGCGATCGCCAACGAGTTCGCCGACTATCAGAGGAAGTGGAGCGGGCAGGTCGACAAGTCGGCGTGGGATCGTGGACGTCGGGAGATCGAGAAGGCTTATGAGGCGCTGCAGGAACGGCTGCAGCGGGAAGGCGTGGAGGATGTCGGGGACTTCGGGGGACTGGTTGACCGGCGGCGGGTGATCGAGAAGCGCCTCGCCGGTCTGGACAAGCTCGAGGAACAGCGGGCGACGGTCGGGGCGCGGGCGGTGGAAGCGCTCGCGGACATCGAGGCGTGGCGCGCGGAACTCACCAGGAGGCGCATCGCGTTCTGCGAGGACCTGCTGACGGGGAACGAACTGGTCAGGGTGACCCTGGTTCCTTTCGGGGACGATCCACGGTCGGCGGAAGACGAGTTTCGCACACGCCTCGACCGGCGGGACGGCCGGCTTGCCAAGGACATCCTGGACGAAGGCCGGGAGTCCGGAATCCTCAGCGAACTGTACGCCGACGCGCCCGAAGGGCCCGAGGAACGCATCGCCACACTGGCGGCCAGGGTCGGGCGGTTCAAGAGACAGGTCACCCGGATCGCCGCAGGAGAGGACACGCCCGAGCGGACGAGGTGGTTTCACACGCACGTCCGGCAGCTCCGCCCGGAGCAGGTCGCCCACTTCGAACTGTGGTGGCCGGAAGACCGCCTGCGCGTGGACTACCGCCGGACCGCCAGGTCGCCCTTCCTGTCGATTGCGCAGGGATCGCCCGGGCAGAAGTCCGCGGCCATCCTGGCGCTACTCCTTTCCCATGGCGACGAGCCCATCGTGCTCGACCAGCCCGAAGACGATCTCGACAACCACGTGATCCACGACCTGATCGTCCGCCAGATCCGTGACAACAAGCGCCGCCGGCAGGTGATCGTGGTGACGCACAACCCCAACATCGTCGTGAACGGGGATGCCGAGCAGGTGATCGCGATGGATCATGTGGGAGGTCAGTGCGTGGTGGTGGAGGCGGGGACGGGGTCGTTGCAGGAGCGGGAGGTGCGCGAGGAGGTTTGCCGGGTGATGGAGGGGGGGAGACGGGCGTTTGAGGCGCGGTATCGGCGGTTGGTGAGGGGGTGAGGGCAGATCACGATCGTGATGGTGACCCTCCGGGCTCGGCCGTCAGTGACTCAACGGCGAATCGGGCTCCCCAGGCCCATGTGGTCCGGAACCCGGTCGAGGCGGACGCCACGGGGGTGTCTCGTCGTCGACAACTACAGCCCCCACAAGCATGCCGTGCGTACGCGTCATCCGACCGGCTCAACGAAGCGAGGTGGTAAGGATGGCGGTCTATTGCCTGCGGACGCGATATTGCAACGACTTGGCCGTGGCTGTGGTCGAGTCTCCGTATCAGGCAATGCGTGGGGAGGAGCGGATCGCGCTTGGCTTTCTCGCGCTGGGTCATCGTGAGCACCTTCTCAGCGAGAGGCAGAAATGAGCCGTCAGCGACACTTCATCGTCTTGTCAGCAGCGATGGCAACAGTCGCCTGGGCAGCCGCCTGCGGCGACGGCGCCACAGAGCCGCCGGCGCCTCCTCCCGATCCCCCCCGGCCTACGACGGTCACGGTCACCCCGGCGACCGCAGAACTCGCGTCGCTGGGGGAAACCGTGCAGCTCCGAGCCGAGGTGCGCGACCAGAACGGGCAGGTAATGGCGGGGGCAGCCGTGACTTGGGCGAGCAGCAGCGCCGCAGTGGCTACGGTGAGTGCGGCCGGTCTGGTCACGGCGGCCGGGAACGGGACGGCGACGATCACGGCGATGGCGGGCGGGGTGTCGGGCACCGCGACGGTGACGGTGGCCCAGGAGGTGAGCGCGGTCGCGATCTCGCCCGCGGCCGACACGCTGGTGGTGGGCGATACCCTGCGGCTGGCGGCGGAGGCCACTGACGCGAACGGCCACACGGTGGCGGGGGCCGAGTTCGCCTGGGCGTCCGGGGACACGGCTGTGGCGGTGGTGGACGCGACCGGTCTGGTGACTGGGATCGGGGCGGGGGAAGTGGAGATCACCGCCACATCGTCTGGAGTGACGGGGCGCGCGACGCTGGTGGTGGCGGTGCCCGCACCGACGACGGTGGCCGTCACGCCGGACACGGTGGCGCTTGCGGCACTGGGAGACACGGTGCGCCTGGCGGCCGAGGTGCGCGATCAGGTCGGGCGCGTGATGGAGCGCGAGCCGGTCGCGTGGACAAGCGGCGACACCCTGGTGGCGACGGTCGATTCGACCGGTCTGGTGACGGCCGCGGGAAACGGGACGGCGGCGATCACGGCGATGGCGGGAGAAGCATCAGGGACCGCACTCGTGACCGTGCTGCAGTCGGTGGCCTCGGTGCAAGTGTCGCCCTCTGCGGATATAATCGCCCCGGGCGACACGCTACGCCTGACGGCGGAGGCCAACGACGCGAACGGCCACGGTGTGGTGGTAGCCGAGTTTGCTTGGGCATCCGGGGACACGGCTGTTGCGGTGGTGGACGCAACGGGTCTGGTGCGGGGAATCCGCGAGGGAACGGCCACGATCACGGCGACGGCCGGCTCGGCGTCGGGGAGCGCGACCGTGACGGTGTCGGTGGGGTCTAGCGTGACACTCGACAGCGGTGCAGGGTCGGCGCCAGAGGGCGGTGTGGTCACGCTGGGACTGACGGTAGATCCAGTGCCGGAGTCGGCGATCAGCGTGCGTTACACGCTCGAGACGGATGGCGACCCGGTGACTGCGGATGCGGATGCGTTCGACTACACGGACGGCGGAGGGGGTGCGGTCGAGATCGCGGCAGGGGCAAGTAGCGCGGCGATCGAAATCGCCATCAATGACGATGACGAGATCGAGTCGGCGCGCGAGGTGTTCACGCTGACACTGGACACGCCGGGGAGTGGTGCTGGATACGGGCTTGGCCTGGTTGCCACCGCGGCGGTGACGATCGAGGAAGGCGTGTGCGACCGTACACCGCAGGTCGGAGACGAGATCGTCCAGCAGGCAGGGCTCGGCGACTGCGCAGAGGTCGAGGACCGGCATTTGGCGTCGATCCAGGAATTGAACTTGTGTATTTCGAAGTTCGAGTGGATGTGGTTGGAGTGCGAACGCATTGATCCCATCAACGCTTTACGCGAAGGCGATTTCCTGAGCCTCTCTGGACTAAAAGAGCTGGTCTTGGCCGGAAACGACTTGACCGCGTTGCCCCAAGGGGTGTTCTCCGGCCTATCCCGCTTAGCATCGCTGGATTTGCACGTCAACGAACTCACCGCATTGCCCGAAGGTGTGTTTTCCGGCCTTTCAAACCTGGAGAACCTGGTGCTGTTTGGCAATCGACTCACTGAGTTGCCTGCCGGGGCGTTCTCCGGGCTCTCAAACCTGTGGAACATCGGTCTGGATGGAAACAGGCTCACGGAGTTGCCAGCGGGCATCTTCTCCGGCCTGTCCCGCCTGAACATCCTGGATTTGTCCTACAACGCTTTGACCGAGTTGCCCGAAGGGGTGTTCCCCGACCTCGTCAGCCTGGAATTCCTGGGTATGGGCGGAAACGAACTCACCGTGTTGCCGGCGGGAGTGTTCTCCGGCCTCGGGCGCCTGAAAGAACTCAATTTGGAGGACAACCCGGGCTCTCCGTTTACGCTGACGGTGGAGGTGACCCGAACCGACGGCGACCCAACGTCGCCGAGCCCGGCGACATTGGGGTTCAGCGTCACCGAGGGCGCCCCATTCGCGATCACGATTCCCCTCAGCGTGCGGGGAGGTACGCTATCGTCCCCCCGCACATCGTTTGCGGCGGGTGCCACGGTGGGCACGGAGGCCACCCTGACATTCGATGGTTCTGACACGGGGGTCTCGGTTGCCTTCGGCCCGGTACCGACCGTGTGTGAGGACTCTGGATCGAATACCGAGGGACCGAAATGCAAGGGATTGGAGATCGTTGGAGGTGGTCCTCTGGTGGTGGCCAACCCCGAGACTGTTGCGCTATCGGTTCCGGCGGGTCACTTGACCCAGGCCAGCCAGGACCTGAGCGGCGGCGTTCCGCTCATCACGGGCCGTGAGGCGCTGCTCCGCGTGTTCGCAACCGCCGACGAACGCTACATCGTCGGACATGAGGCTCAGGCCACCTTCTTGGTCCGTGGCCAGGAGGTATACAGCGCCTCCCTGGAGCCGCCCGCGTCGGGCATTCCCCTCGATGTGGAGGAGGGGCGCTTTGCCCATTCCTTCAACGCACGGATTCCGGGACACGTGCTGGAACCCGGTCTAGAGATGGTCGTGGAGTTGGATCCCGACGGGGTCCTGCCCTTGAAGTCGGGAAGCAGTAGCCGTTTCCCGGCGTCGGGCTGGCTCGCCTTGGACGTGCGGGAAGTCCCGCCCATGAATCTGACGATCGTGCCGGTTCTATACCGTGAGGAGGCCAACCGGTCGACCAACCCGGAGGTAGAGGATTTTACACGTGACCTGGTCACCACAGACACCGATGGAGAGCTTCGCTTCGTCCGAGATATTCTGCCGATCGGTGATCTGAGCGTGAAGCTCCGGGAGCCCTACTACACATTCGCCGACATGGAGGGCGGCGCCGACCGAATCTTTCAGGAAATCTGGATGCTGAGGCATCTGGAAGCTGACGGGGATGAGTACTACCACGGGATCGCCGTCGTTCCCAACACCGAGGAATCCAAACCCGATTCGGACTGGCCCGGTGGCCTCGGCGCCGAAGGATACTCCGCCGTGTCCTGGGAGTTTTGGGGACCCACCATTGCCCACGAGCTCGGGCACAATCTGAGCTTGGGGCACGCCCCGTGTGGTACTACGGGAGACCCCGATTTCCCCTACGCCGACGGCTCCATCGGAGTATGGGGACACCGGTTGCTACACGGCGACGATACGGGATTCGGTCGGTTGTTCAGTCCAGTGCACAAGGACATTATGTCGTATTGCTTCTTCGATCGATGGATTAGTGACTACCACTTCACCAAGGCCCTCGACCACCGGCTGGAGCTTGCGTCGGCCCCGGCTCTCTTCGCCGAGCGCGCGGCGGCGCAAGAGACCCTGCTGCTGTGGGGAGGCGTGCGAGAAGGGGAGCTACGGCTGGAACCGGCATTCGCCCACGACGCGCGGTTGAAACTCCCCGAGGCACCCGGTCCCTACCAGCTCGAGGGTCGCGATGCGGAGGGGCGTCGCCTGTTCTCGTTCAGCTTCACGCCGGACGAACTTGACCACGGGGGCAGCAGTTTTCTGTTCGCGATCCCCTTCGAGCCCGAATGGACCGAGGACCTGGACCGCATCACGCTGACGGGCCCCGCGGGCTCGACGGCCCTGGACCGGGAAACCGGCGGGCGGGCGGCGTTGATCATTGATCGTGTATCGGGCCGAGTACGAACCATCGCGCGTGACTGGTCTGATGGAGACGGAGCGCTTCCGGCGGCCATGGTGACGGACGCGCAAGTCGAGGTCATCCGCGGACTGCCGAGAAGGTGAGCACGATTTCTCGCGCTCCAATGCTCCGGCCTATTTGGATGTCCACACAACACCGCGAATTGATGCAAGGGCTTTCCCGATTTCGTCTGCGTGGGCCTGTAGTGGACTGACACGCGCGGCCATGCGTCTGTCCAGATACTTTCTGGCGACGGTGGGGATCGTACTCATCCCGGTCGTTGCGGGCTGCGTCTCGGATGTGCCCACGGAGTCGTTTGTTTCACTGACTCCGGTCGCTTCATCCGGTGCTCCGCTGAGCAGCAATCCCGATATCGCCCTTGCGGACGAGAACACCGCGTGCGTGATCAACTCCCACGAGTACATGGGCGTCCGGGTTCGAGCCTTTTAACACAATACAAATACGGCATGGAAACAATGCAACTATGCCATTGCCGAGGCGGCTTCGCGGACCCAACGTTTTCGTTTGAAATCGCTGCTGGACTCCCGTGTTACGGTGCCGCGCGGCAGCACCGTCTATCACCACTACCTGCCGACGCCGTTCACGGGCTTGCTTGGGTGGCCGCGGAGGGAAGGCCGTTGAACAGGGATACCGCGCTGAGTTGCCATAGGACCCTCGTGCTGGTTGTCGCGGCGACGGCGGGCTTGGCCTGGGCTGCGGGCTGCGGAGACGGCGCCACGGAGCCGCCGGCGCCTCCTCCCGATCCCCCCCGGCCCAGGGTGACACTGGACAGCGGTGCAGGGTCGGCGCCAGAGGGCGGTGTGGTCACGCTGGGACTTACGGTAGATCCGGTGCCGGAGTCGGCGATCAGCGTGCGCTACACGCTCGGGACGGATGGCGATCCGGGGACCTCGGACGCGGACGGGTCCGACTACTCGGACGCTGGGGGCGGCGCGGTCGACATTGCGGCAGGAGCAAGTGGCGCGGCGATCGAGATCGCCATCAATGACGACGACGAGATCGAGTCGGCGCGCGAGGTGTTCACGCTGACCCTGGACACGCCGGGGAGTGACGCCGGATATGGGCTCGGCGTCGTTGCCAGCGCGGCTGTGACGATAGAGGAAGGCGTGTGCGACCGCACACCGCAGGTCGGAGACGAGATCGTCCAGCAGGCCGCGGTCGGCGACTGTGCACAGGTCGAGGACCGGCACTTGGCGTCGATCCACGGGTTGGACCTGTGCTTTTCGAAGGAGGAGTGGCTGGGGTGCGAACGCGAGGATGACCTCATCACCGAGCTACGCGAAGGCGATTTCCTGGGCCTCTCGGGACTGGAATGGCTGAATCTGGGCGGCAACGGCCTCACGGCTTTGCCCGAAGGGGTGTTCTCCGGTCTCGTCAGCCTGGAATCGCTCTATTTGGCAATCAACGACCTGACCGCGTTGCCCGAAGGAGTGTTTTCCGGCCTCTCAAACCTGCGGGATCTCGGTTTGCTTGGTAACAGACTTGCCGAGTTGCCTGCGGAGGTGTTCTCCGGCCTCTCAAACCTGTCGTATCTCGGTCTGGATGGTAACGGACTCACAGAGCTGCCTGCAGGCATCTTCGCCGACCTGTCCCGCCTACGTATGGTGGATTTGGGCGGCAACGGCTTGACCGCGTTGCCCGAAGGGGTGTTCTCCGGCCTCGCCAGCCTGGGATGGCTGGGTTTGAACTTCAACAATTTGACCGCGTTGCCCGAAGGGGTGTTCTCCGGCCTCGCCAGCTTGGAAGAACTCCATTTGGGGTACAACCCGGGCTCTCCGTTTACGCTGATAGCAGAGCTGACCCGCACCGACAGCGGCGACCCGACGTCGCGGGGCCCGGCGACACTGGGGTTCAGCATCGCCGAGGGTGCCCCGTTCGCGATGGCGATCCCGCTCGTCGCGCGGGGAGGTACGTTATCGACCCCCAGCGCGTCGTTCGCGGCGGGCGCCACGGTGGGCCAGGAGACCACCCTTACACCCGATGGTTCCGGCGCGGTCTCGGTTGCCTTCGGCCCGGTGCCGACCGTGTGCGCGGACCCTGAATCGAACACCGAGGGGCCGAAATGCTTTGGATTGGAGATCGTCACGGGGGATCCTCTGGTAGTGGCCAACCCCGAGACCGTTGCACTGTCGGTACAGGCAGCCCACCTGACCCAGGTCAGCCAGGACCTGAGCGGCCGCATCCCACTGATCGCGGGCCGTGAGGCACTACTCCGCGTGTTCGCGACCGCGGACGAACCGTACGCCGTCGGGCATGAGGGGAAGGCCACCTTCTTCGTCCGGGGCCGAGAGGTGCACCGCGCGTCCCTGGAGCCTCCCGCCTCCGGCATTCCCGTCGATCTGGAGGAAGGCCGCCTAGCCCATTCCTTCAACGCGAGGATCCCGGGACACGTCTTGCAACCCGGTCTCGAGATGGTCGTGGAGTTGGATCCCGACGGGGTCCTGCCCTTGAAGTCGGGAAGCCGCAGCCGGTTCCCGGCGTCCGGGCGGCTCGCCCTCGACGTGCGGGAGCTCCCGCCCCTCAATATGACCGTCGTTCCGGTGCTATACCGAACGGAGGCCCGTCGCGTGACCAACCCGGTGGTTGAGGCCACCACGCGTGACATGGCGGGTCCGGACACCTACGGGGCGGTTGCCCACCTCCGGGGGATGATGCCGGTCGGCGAGTTCAACTTGAGGCTTCGTGAGCCCTACTACACGGCCGCCGACACAATCGAGGTCGGCGGCGCTGGGCAACTCTTTAGCGAGATCGATATGCTGTGGCATCTCGAAGGTGGCGCGGGCGAATACTATCATGGGATCTACTCTATTTTCCCCTCCGATTGGCCCGGCGGCCTCGCCGGCGAAGGATACACCGCCATCTCGGGGATATGGAAGCATCCCGTCCATCTCAAGAATGTCTTCGCCCACGAATTCGGCCACAACCTGAGCCTGTGGCACGCCTGGTGCGGCGTCCCGCCGAGTCACCCGGGCTACTTCCCCTACCCCGACGGCTCCCTCGGAGCCTGGGGACACAGGTTCATGGACGGAGACGGTACGGGATTCGGGGAGTTGCTTGATCCCGAGCTACACACCGACGTGATGGGGGCCGATGCCTGTCCCGACTGGAAGCTCGGGCTGCCGACCTGGATCAGCGACCGCAACTTCACCCGGGCTTTCGACCACCGGCTGGATCTTGCATCGGCCCGGGCCCGCTTCGCCCAGCGTCCGGCGGCGCAGGAGACCCTGCTGCTGTGGGGAGGCGTCCACGAAGGGGGCCTGCGCCTGGAGCCCGCATTCGCGCATGACGCGCGCCTGAAACTCCCCGAGGCGTCCGGTCCCTACCGGCTCGAAGGCCTCAATGCGGAGGGGCGCCGCCTGTTCTCGTTCAGCTTCACGCCGGACGCAGTCGCCCACGGGGGCGGCAAGTTTCTGTTCGCGATCCCCTTCGAGCCCGAATGGGCCGAGGGCCTGGACCGCATCACGCTGACGGGCCCCGAGGGCTCGACGACCCTGGACCGGGAAACCGGCGGGCGGGCGGCCCTGATCATCGATCGGGCATCGGGCCGGGTACGGACCATCGCGCGTGACTGGTCTGTTGGAGACGGAGCGCTTCCGGCGGCCATGGTGACGAACGCGCAAGTCCAAGTCGTACGAGGACTGCCCAGAAGGTGAGCATTGATCTCTCACGCTTGGAAGTGGGCATGTTATGAGTCTTTGGGTTGCTCTTGGGAGGGTCGTCGAGTCCCCGCCATTTGACCCGATTTCGACGACTACCCGACAGTCACGAGAGACCAGGCCGTCAAACTGCTTGAGCGGGCCACGACGGCAGGTGGATCCGCACCCTAACGTTACGTCAGGGTTGCGAATTAGCGGGCGGAATCCCCTCGCCCCGCGGCGTCCGGCACCTGCAGCAGCGCTCCCTCGCGCTGCAGGTCGCCGCTCACCAAGAGCTGGTCCAGCACCAGCCGGAAGCGTTGGACGATTTTCGGTCCGGCCCGCTTGAAGCCGAAGAGGCGGATAGCCTCACGCACCGCGTCAGCCGGCGCAATTCCGTAACTCACCCGCACGGCGTGGACCAGTGCGGTATCGATTTCTTCCGGCGCGATCCGCCATGGATTGCGCAGCGAATGGGGTATGTCGCCGTCCCGGCGCCGCACCTCCACTGCTTCATGGTCCGGCCGCCATAGGAAGTCGCCCGCGTCAATGCGGTAGAGCCCCTGGTTGACTCCCACGCTTGCCCCCAGCCTCATCTGCTTGCGGATCCGGGAGCCGGAGCGGCCGACTCCCACGGCTTCTCGGACCCGCAGAGTAACCTCGTCAAGATTCACCGGACTCTCCACCTCGACTACCCGGCCGATCCAATCCGCCAACTGGCCGGCAGATGTTTCGTGAAGGGGCTGCCAGAGTCGGCCAATCTCGAGATTCGCGACCGTGTACGGACTGTTGGGCGGAGCGACCTCGGGCTCGGGCTCCGGCGCGCGTTCCAGGGGCTTCTCGGGTTCGGGCTCCGGGACGGGTGACGGTATGACCGCTGCCGTTCGCGCCGACCGGACCGCCACGTCGACCCTGTCAAGTTCCTGTTCCGGATCGCGGAACCAGTCGGTGCTCCAGATGCGGTGAATCCTCCAGCCCAGTCCCTCAAGCACCTGTTGTCTCAGGCGGTCGCGGTCCCGGGCGGAGCGCGCACTGTGGTAGCTGGCCCCGTCGCACTCGATCCCCAGCAGATAGCGCCCCTGCTGCACGGGATCCACCACCGCCAGGTCGATGAAGAAGCCGGCCGATCCGATCTGGTGCTCGATATCGTGTCCCAGCGTCCGCAACCGGGCGGCGACCGCCTCCTCGAACGGTGAGTCGGCCTCGCGACCGGTAGCCTCCGGCGCGTCGATGTTCCCCGTCTGCGCATACTCCAGGAACGTCTTGAGGGCTTCCACACCCCTGGCCCGGGACCGCCTCAGGTCCAGATCCGCGCCGACGAAGTTGCAGTACACAATGCAGCGCCTGCGGGCCCGCGTGATGAGCACATTCAGACGCCGCTCGCCTCCGTCCCGGTTGAGCGGCCCGAAGTTCATCGGAAGGTACGCGCCGTCGATCTTGCCGTATCCGATGCTGATCAGGATCACGTCCCGTTCGTCTCCCTGGACGTTCTCCAGGTTCTTGACGAAGAAGGGTTCCTCGGGGTGCCCGGCAAAGAACTCCTCGCACGAAGGATCGCGGCGGCGCAGGATGTCGACCTCGTCCTCGACGCGGCGCGCCTGGACGTTGCTGAAGGCCGCGACGCCAAGGGTCAGACCGGGGGTCTTGCGGGCGTGCTCCATCACCGCGAGCGCCACCGTCTTCGCCTCGGCGGTGTTGATGCCTCTTCGCTGGTAGGTGGCCTCCGGGTGATGGCGGAAGACGAGTCCGGTGTCGACCTTGCCGGCATCGGGGCTCGGGAATACCACCAGCCGATTGTCGTAGAACTCGTGGTTCGACACGGTGATCAGCGACTCGTGACGGCTGCGGTAGTGCCAGCGCAGCATCCTCTCCGGGGCTCCTTGCGCACAGAACATGCCCAGGATGCTCTCCAGGTCGGCGGTCTGGCTCTCTTCCTCTTGCCCATCGTCGCCCATCCGGTCGAAGAAGCTGGTCGGCGGGAGCTGCTTGCTGTCCCCCACGACGACGGCCTGCCTGCCCCTGATGATGGCGCCCAGGGCCTCGACCGGACGTACCTGGCTCGCCTCGTCGAACACCACCAGGTCGAAGGCGACCGAGCCCGGCGGAATGTACTTGGCGATCGACAGCGGGCTCATCATGAAGACCGGCTTGATGCTCTGGATCGCCCGCCCCGCCTCCTTCATGAGCCGCCGGACGGCCATGTGACGCGTCTTCTTCTGGAACTCCCGCCTCAGGACGCCCAGTTGGCCGCCGCCCTGGTAGCGCGGGAGCCGCTCCCAGTGCTTCTCGGCGATCCGGACCTGGTTCCGGCGAAACTGCGCCCTGTCCAACTCGCGGAACCGCTCGACGATTCCACCGTGGGTCGCACCATCGAACTCGGCCAGCACCGGTCGGTCGCGAAACGCCGAGTCCAGCCAGGCGGCGTAGCATGCGTGTTCGAAGAGGCCGGTGAGCTGCCGCGCCGCATCCGGCCGTGATGCCGCGGCCTCCGCCACTTCAGGGATCTCCGCCTCGGCGGCCCGCTTCTCGAGCTGGTTGAAGCGCACCACGTCGTGGATGGAGGGAACGCTGTCGTGGGCACTCTGGAGCCAGGTGTCCAGGTCGCCATAGGCCCGCTCTTCCAGCGTGTCTCCCGGTTCGAAGCGGTCTGCCCTCAGCTTCATTGCATCCGACAAGGCCCTCAAGGCCTGCGCCAGCGCCTCCGTCGCGCGTTCGCAGGCGTCGGCGTTGGCTTCGAGCTCGGCACGATCGGGTGTGCGGTCGAGCATGTCGTGGACCTCGTCTCCCACGAGCCCCGCGGTCACATCACGGTGAAGGTTCGCGAGCCAGGTCGCGGCCTCCGCAAAGGCGCGGTGAGTCTCCACGCGATCGCCCAGGACCAGCCCCGGAAACAAACGGGCAACCAGGTCACTCGAGTCTTCGATTCGGCGGCGCAGGCGCCTGGCCTCCAGGATCGCATCCACCAACTCGAGTTGCCTGCGGGCGGTGTCCGGCGGCGCTCCGCGGCAGAGTCCCTGGAGCCTCCCGCGTGCATCGCGAAACGGTCGGGAGAGGAATCGCCACCACTTGTCACCGTAGGCACGCAAGGCCTGACGCTCCGCCAACACATCCTGGCCCCACGCCTCGGGGATGAGGACCGCATCGTGTCCGGACCGGATCCCGGCGTAGGAGCGGGCAGCGTCCGCCACCTCCTCGATCCGCTCGGCATCGGCGATCCAGCCCGGGTTCCGGTGGTCGGCACCCGACAGCGCCGGAGCGGCCGCGGCCCTGCGGGCGGTGCGAATCATTCGCTCCACATCCGCGGGCTCCAGCTTCCCGAACACCGCCTCGCGGCGGAGCCCCTTCCCGAGCACCTCCGTCTCGCGTTGCAGCCGGCGCAAAGCGGCGGACGCTGCCCCAATGACTTCGCGCACGGAATGCATGTCGGTGGGAACGAAGTGAAGCCGACCGCACGGCCACCACACATGCTCGCAGGGGACTCCGATCGCCCGGACCAACTCCTGCATCTCGCGGACCACTTCACGCCGCCGGACAAACTCTTCTCCGCTCCACGACGCGGAATCCCGGATCGGGAGACCGGCGCCATCGATGGTCAGCCCCTCCCCCTCCAGCCTCGCGAGCCGGCCAACCAACTCGTGGGGAGTCAGTTCGCTCCGCTCGACCGGCGAGTTGACCGCGCGGGCGTAGTCGTTCAGGCGACCTCGAGTTTCGTGCAGCAGTACCCCGTCTTCGGTCCCTCTGTCGGCTTGCGGCCGGCCGACCGCCAGTGTGCGTCTCAACTCGTCCAGAACCGCGCGCTTGTTGGTCTTGTGGCTGTGCAGCTCGAGACACGCATCGCCCAGGTGGACGGTGTCGAGGCGGCGCTTCACGACCTCCAGGGCGGCCATCTTCTCCGCAACGAAAAGGACCGTCTTGCCGCGGGCGAGCGCCTCTCCGATCAGGTTGGTGATGGTCTGCGACTTCCCGGTCCCGGGGGGTCCCTGGATGACCAGGTTGCGGCCGTTGAGGGCGTCCAGGACCGCGAGCGTCTGCGAACTGTCGGCGTCCACGACCGGATGGAGAGCGGTCACACCCTGGTGATCGTCGATGTGCGAGTCCTCGCCGATATCGGGCGGCCCCTGAGTGAATCCGTCGCTTCCGAAGAGCTGCTGCACCAGCGGGTGCTCGGCCGGTTGATTCCCTTCCGGCCAGGTCTCGGGGTCCAGATCCTTGTAGATAAGCAGTTTGCTGAAGGAGAAGAAGTTCAGGTGGACCTCGTTGCGTTCGACCGACCACCGCTCCTTCTTTGCGACCGCCTTCTCGACCCGGGTCAGGTAGTCTTCCACATCGAGGTCGTGCTCGGGGGGCATTTCCGGCAGGCGCACGTTGAAGTCCTGCTTCAGCTTCGCTTCGAGCGAGAGATTCGCCTCGATCTCGTCCTTTGTCCACGTGAGCTTGAAGTTCTCCCGGACGCTGGACCGGGCGAGCTGAACGGGGATTAGCACCAGCGGGGCGCGACGTTCGGTGGTGCTGCTGTCGGACTCGTACCACCTGAGCATCCCGAGAGCGAGGTACAGGATGTTGACGCCCTGTTCCTCGATTGAGAGACGGGCCTGCCGGAAGGTCTCGCGGAGGCGGAGGTTCAGCGCGGCCAGGGTGAGTGCGGTCTGGAGCTTGTTGTCGGTGTGGCGCGCGGCCGTTTCGTCGGGGTCTTCGGCGGGTTCGGCGAGGAGGGCGAGGAGTTCGGCGGGGATGTCGTCAAAGGGGTCGTCGGGGGCGTCGGGCGATGTGTGACCATTCGGGGTGCGCGTCCGGCCTTCCGCGGCGGGAAGGAAGTACATGACGCGCTCGCCCCGGACGAGGATGCGGAACAGTTCGCGCGAGCGCTCGTCCACGACTTCGATGCCGCGCCGTTTCGTCGGGCGGAAGTTGAGCAGGGGGTTGCGCAGGGTGAGGTCGAGGACGTCGCGGCGGGACTTTTCGATCTCGTTGCGGACGGACGCCGCTTCGGTCATTTCCATGTGAGCGGAGCGCCAGTTGCTAGATAACTTCCAGCCATTTCAGCTCTCCATTTCCTTCATTTTGTCGCGAAGCCTGTAGAACATCTCGATTTCGTCGGCCAAGTCGGTCATCTTCTCGGCAAGCTCGTCCCGGTCGTCGGCCTCCCAATCGAATTCGTCAGGGTATCTAAGGTCGTGGGCCTTCCGTCTTTGGACCTCAGCCAGGGTCCGCAGGTGGTCTACAAGCTCCTTCATTTGTCGCTCCTCTTCTACTTCACTTAGTCTGGCGGGCCTCTCCGGCGATGTCGACCGCACCCGGGTCTGGGCCTCCCCCTGATTCTCCGGCATCAGGTCAAGGTTGTCGATCGCTCCAGTTTCCGGGTCGATAGTCGTTTCCGGGGGACCCCACCCAAGTTTGGCACGGAGTTGTAGCTGCCGCTCCCGCAATGCGGCCCGGCTGTCGATCACTCGGCGTTTCGCATGGGCAATCGTCTCCGTGGGAATTGGCCGGGGCTTGGCGGAACGATTCACTTCGTGCCTCGGCGTCGCTTCCAGGGCTTCGATGGGGGCCTTGCGCACCGGTTCGGGAAGTCTTTCCAGCGGTGCCGGCGGCTCGTCGATGGGTGAGGGCTGGGTCTTGGCGGCCCGATCCAGGTCTGTGATGACCGTGCTGACTTGCTCGGACTCCCCAGCAACGTCTTCGGCCAGCTGCTCGATGTTGTCGCCCGCACCTTCCAGGGCCATCTCCAACAGCCGCGAGAGATCCGCCAGCGCAGCACCCACCGACTCTGCCTCTTCCAAGAGCGTCTCGGCGATCTCCTTCACACTCGCACGAGCCAACGCCTGTCCGCCCTCGGCCGCATCCGACAGAGCGCCGAGCTCCCGGATTTGCTCCACATCCCTTACCCGCCGTTCCATGGCGTCTACCGTGCCTCGGCACTCACCATAGGCCCTGCCAACAGCCTCGGCGTGCTCGTCGAGTGCCGCGAGCTCCAACGATAGCTTCCGCGAAAAACCTGACGCGGCGTCCAATCGCTCCTTGACCAACCGGCTTCCAGGCTCCTGGCGTGTCCGCTCGTGCCAGTGGGCAACAGCCCTGCTTGCACCATCTGCCGCACGCCGAATCGCCTCCCGCTTCTCGGCCCATTCGGAATCTTCACCCAGTGCGCGCTCACGTTCTGCTGTGATTTGCTCACGGTACTCCCGGGCCGCGAATGTGCACACACGCATAACAACGGCCGATTTGCGCGAGCGGTAGGCGCGCATGCGTCGGCGCACTTCTGCCGGGGATGTGAAAGCCGCAACAATCGCAGAGAACAGGTAGAGCAGCAGGCCCAAGGGAAGGAGCAACGGCACCTCCATACAAATCCTCCGCGTGGCGAACACGCCCGTGAACAGGCGTTTCCGACGCCGGTCAACGACCACGATCTCGCCGACGGGCACTTCACCGAGCGGCGAATGCTCGGTCGACGGAGCGATGCGGCCGAACCAGTCCAGGCGTGCGGTGCGGGCCGCTTGGCGAGCGCAGTCCGGGCAGGACTCGTTGTAGTGGAGGGTGATGCCGGTCACGTTGGTGCTGGGGGTGCGGGTCACGACGGCGTTTACGATTGTAAACTTTACTTTACATTCTGACAACTTTGCTTTACCGGATTGCCGGGCTCGCTACGGATTCATTGACAACAGCGGTATCTGACAGACCCTGACCACGGGAAGAACCCCACCATGCTCTTGGGGTGCAAGGGGCTGGATCGCCCACGTGCTCGGGTGATGGTTCACCGCCGCGGCCGTATCGCTCGGGGCGCCGTTCTGGTTCGATCTGCTGAGCCGGGTGGCGAAGTTGAGGGGGACGGGCGGGAGGCCGGGTGGTGGGGGTGGGGGGTAGGGGCATTGTTCGCCGCCTACACCGCCTCCTCCCCAGCCCCCGCCTCCCGCAACGCGTCCGCCATGATCCCACACGCCGCCCCGATGATTCCGATCCCGGCGAACATCGCCACGGTGGCCAGGATCCGCCCGCCGGCCGTCACGGGCTGGATGTCGCCGTACCCCACCGTCGTCAGCGTGACCACCGCCCACCACAGTCCATCGTACACCGAGCCGAAGATCTCCGGCTGCACCCCGTGTTCGAGGTGGTACATGCCGAACCCGGCCGTGATCACAAGGATGCACGTACCGGCGAACAGAGCACCGGCTTCATCCATGGCGAACCGGAACGCCCTTGCGAGCTTGGCCACGGCGCTGGTGCGGGTGGCGAGCTTCGCCGTCGTGACGAAGAGGCGAAAAAGGCGAAAGGCACGAAGCGCCTTCAGATCGAAACCCGTGAACGCCCACAGCGGCAGGATGGCCAGAAGGTCCACGATCCCGATGAAGCTGAACGCGTACTTCTTCCAGTCCTCCGCCCGGCGGATGCGAACGCACCACTCGACCGTGTAAAGCAACCAGATGCCCACACCGGCCCAAAAGAAGAACGTCGCCGCACCGGCCATGGCGTCCACGGTCTCAGTGGTCTGGAGCACCAGATCCACGCAAATGACGGCGATCACCGCACGTTCGATTCGTTCTGAGAATGGAGAGGTCTGGCGCATTGGGGGTCTCCTGGGGTTGGTGGTGGGTGGGTCTGGGGTGGCGGGTTCGAGGTGGAGGTTGCCGGTGGACCGGCGGCGGGCACAAGGGAACCGTCCGTCGGGCGACCGTAGACCCGTGGAGCGATCGTGCATAAGCTCAAGCCGCAGGCTCGGGTAGCGTCCCCAGTCGACAACCACAACCAGCGGCCCACTTGCCGACCACGCAATGCACGAACTCCTGAAACGTTTCGCAGGTCGCTTCGCCCTCACGGTCTCGCTTGTCGTTCTGGAGGCCGCGGGTTGGGTTTTGTTTCCGCTGGTCATTGGGCGCGCCATCGACAGTGTCCTCGCGGCCTCGACCCGCGGCCTCTACGAGTTCGCCGTGCTCGGCATCGTCACGATGGGGATCGCGGTCGCGCGCCGCCTGCTGGACAGCCGGGCCTATGCTCGGGTCTACGTCACGCTGGGCGAGGAGATGGCGGCATCGGCCGCCGGGAGCAGCACGTCCACCCGAACGGCGCGGCTCGGGATGCTCAAGGAGATCGTCGAGTTCTTCGAAAACTCCCTTCCCCAACTCATCAACAGCGTGATTGGCCTCGGGGGCACCGTGCTGATCCTGGCAGCGCTGAACCTGCCGGTCTTCCTGGGGTGTCTTGTGGTCGCCGTCGGCACAGTGGTGCTCTACGCCCTGACCGGAGGGCTTACGACGCGCTACAACCAGGGGCTCAACGACGAGCACGAACGGCAGGTCGACGCCGTCGACAGCGGCGATCCCGCCCGCCTCGGCAAGCACCTTCGTGCCATGATGCGCTGGAACATCCGGCTCTCTGACCTCGAAGCCGCCAACTTCGGGATCAACTGGGTCTTCATGATCGCCCTGCTGGTCTTCGCTGTGAGCGCGGCGACGACGGAGACGGCGGAGTACGGCACGGTCTTCGCCGTAGTCATGTACGTCTTCCAGTTCGTCGAATCGATGCTGATGCTGCCGTTTTTCTACCAGGAGTGGTTGCGGCTGCGCGAGATCTCGGGGAGGCTGGCTGCGGCCGAGGGGGAGGACTAACGCTGCCTGGGCAGCGGGTACAAGCCGTGTAGGACCGCTCGGTCACTGGGCGAGAGCCCGGAGTGGTTCGTGATGTCGGCGCGGTCGTCGAGCCGGTCGCGGTAGCGCATGAAGTAGCGCACGATATCGCCGCCGAAGGCGAACGAGTACATGATGTCCTCGAACTCGGCGGTGTGCGGCAGCCCCACGGCGTGCCCCAGTTCATGAACACAGGTCAGGTAGACGATCGTGTCGCGCAGGAGCGGATCGCGCGCAGCCAGCCGCGCGATGGCGGGCCCCTGGCCGTCGATGGCGGGCGTCACGTACACGAAGGCCCGGGGCCGATCGTCGATGATAACGCGACGCATTTCCCCGTACAGGCCGCTCCCGGGGGCAATCCAGATCAGGTGGATGAGCGCGTCCGCTTCGCCGGCTTCCACGAACCGCAGCCGGCCAGCGCTCTCCCGCGCCCACGCCTCGAACGCGGCACGGGCCAGGTCGCCATCAGCGTCAAGGAGAGGTGAATGAACCAGGCCGTCGCGGCCGCCCGCGCAGTGCTTTTCGACTTCGACTTCACGCTCGCGGATTCTTCCGAAGGCATCGCCGTCTGCATGAATCACGCGCTGGCCCGCCTGGGGCTCCCTCCGGCTTCGGCGGACGCCATCCGCAGGACCATCGGGCTCGATCTCAACACGGCGTTCGGGATTCTGGCGGGCGAGGAGTGGAGGTCCCGGGAAGAGGAGTTCCTCGAGCATTTCATCAGGAAGGCAGACCAGGTGATGGTCGCCAGCACCGTCTTCCTGCCCGGCGCGCCGCGGGTGCTCCGGACACTTCACGAAGCCGGGTATCGCGTCGGGGTGGTCACCACCAAGTACCGGCACCGTGTCGAGGACGCCCTCGAGCGGGACGGGTTCCGCGCGTTTGTCGAGGTGATCGTCGGAGCGGACGATGTGCCGCGGCCCAAACCCGCCCCCGACGGACTGCTGCGGGCGGTCGGCTCGCTGGGGATCCCCGCCGGCGACTGCGTCTTCGTAGGCGATTCAGAGGTGGACGCTAGGGCGGCACGGGCGGCGGGCATGGGGTTCGTCGCGGTTCTGTCGGGGACGACAACGGCGGAGGTGTTTGCCGGGTATCCCGTGAGGGCGGTGCTGGGCGGAGTGGGGGAGATTGTGCCGGAAAAGTAATGTCTGATTTACATTTTGTATATGGTACAGTTGTCATTTTGGGAGGTAAGAGAACTGACTTTTTCGCGACCTCAACCCCGAGCCCGACCCGTTTCATTCGTACCGCAGGGACTCCACCGGATCGAGACGCGCCGCCTTGCGCGCGGGCAGTATTCCGGCCACAAGCCCGATCACCATGAGCAGGCCGACGCAGGTCGACGCGATCGGGAGGGAGAGTTTCGGGTTCATGATGTACTCCAGGGCCGGGTTCTCGCTGGGAACGCTGTCAATGCCGATCACCAGGAGCGAGGCGACGGCGAGGCCGAGCAGACCCCCGCCGACCGCGATGAGGATCGCTTCGAACATGAACTGGTTGACGATGTGCCGACGGCGCGCGCCCACGGCGAGCCTGATGCCGATTTCCTGTGTCCGCTCACGCACGACGACATACATGATGTTCGCGACGCCGACCCCGGCGACCAGCAGCGTGAAGGCACCTACCAGCCCCAGGAAGACCTGGATGCCGAAACCGATCTGACCCACGATCTTCTCACCTTCGATGAAGTCCCAGATGCCGAGCGCTCGTTCGTCCGTCGGATCGAACCTGTGCCGGCCACCGAGGACGCGGTACAGCTCCCGCTTCGCGACCGGCGCGTCTGCGACGTTACGCGGTCGCACGAGGAGGTGGTTCACGAACTCGTTGCCGTAGATGCTCCGGAAGGTGGAGGCCGGGATCACGGCGCGGTTCTCGTCCGGGCCGTTGTTGCTCGAATCCTGGAATTTGGATTCCATCACGCCGATCACCCGGAAGGAGAGCCCGTCGAGCAGGACGGTCTGTCCCACGGGCGGCGTGTCGCCGAACAGGCGCGCCGCGATCTCGTCACCGAGGAAGAGCACGCGCCGCCTCTGATCCAGGTCGCGCTGATTGATGAACCGTCCGCCGGGAGCGGGGAACATGCGCCGAAGTTCGGAGAAGATCGGGTTCACGCCCTCCATGTAGGTCGTGGTCTGGCTCTCGCCCGCCTCGAGATGCGTCCTGCCGCGGCCGTAGGACGGGCTGCCGAACTCGAACTCCGGGATCGCGCGCAGGACCAGGTCGAGATCATCTTCCCGCAGCCGTATCCGGCGTCCCCTCGAGAGACCCTCGTGCTCGAGGCTCGTCTGGCCGCCGTAGACCATGAAGATCCGTTCTCCCGCATTGAGCAGGCCCACCGAGACCTGGTTTCGGAGGCCTTGGCCGAAGGCAAGCAGCAGGACGATCGAGATCGTGCCCCACACCATGGCGAAGATGGTGAGGAGGGTGCGGGTGCGGTGAGCCCGCAGGTCACCGAGAACCTCTGCGAGGAGTATCTTCCACATCGGTCAGACCATGGCGCGGGTGCGCCGCGCCGGTTCTAGTGACGGAGACATTCGACGGGATCCAGCGCCGCGGCGCGACGAGCGGGCAACAACCCGGCGAGCATCGCGACGAACGCGAGCAGCGCCATCGTCACGGCGGCCACCTGGAGCGAGATCGTCGGCGTGCCCACGATGTCATTCATGGGGAACAGAGACACCACCTTCACGATTCCTGCCGATGCAAGGACGCCGAGCGCGGCCCCGAGAGCCACGATGAGGACGCTCTCCGCGAGGAACTGCCAGAGGATGGACCGTTGGGTCGCGCCGACCGAGCGCTTGATCCCGATCTCGCTCGTGCGTTCGTGCACGACGATGTACATGATGTTCGCGACGCCGATCCCCCCCACGCTGAGCGTGAAGCAGCCCACGATCGCGAAGAACACCTTGAACCCGAGGAACAGGAAGCCGAACATGCGCTCCCATTCGGCCGTGTCCCAGACCTCGAGTGCGTCTTCGTCCTGTGGATTGAAGCGGTACTTCCTGCCCAGCACCTCGTAGACTCGCGCCTCTACCGCCGCGGTGCGCGAGGCGTCCGCCGTCCGGTAAACCAGGTTCGAGACGAAGCGCGAGCCGAAAATGGCTGCGTGCGTGCTCGCCGGAATGAACACCCGGTCTTCGTCGCGGGAGTTGTAGGAGCTGTTCTGGATCTTGGGCTGGAGCACACCGATCACGGTGAAGGGAGAATCCCCGATCCGAACCTGCTCGCCGACGGGATCCCTGTCACCAAACAGGACACCGGCGACCTCGTTGCCGAGAAATACGACGCGGCGCCGCTCTTCCTGATCCCGCCTGTTGATGAATCGGCCGCCCGGAAGCGGGAAGATGTTCCGCATCTCGCCATACACGGGATGAATGCCCGTGATATTGGGACTGACTCCGTTCGGGCCGCGGCGGACGGGGGCCTCGCGCGTCGAGTACTCGGGGCTGATCATCGTGATGTCGGGGATCTGGCGGGCGAGGATATGGGCATCCGTTTCGCGCAACCGGATTGTTCGCCCCTCCCTGAAACCCGCGTGGGCCAGCACGGTCCGTCCGCCGAAGAGCACGACGATCCGGTCGCCCAGACCGTGAAACCGCTTGATCGTCTGCCGTTCGAGCCCGACCGAAAAAGCGAGCAGAACGACAACCGCCACCGTGCCCCAAGTGATCCCGAGTACGGTCAGGACCGTGCGCAGACGCTGGGCGGAAAGGTCCGACCACAGTTGCCGGACCACGTCGACCAGCCTCACGGCGTCTCCACCGCCCGCGACCCTAGGTGATCTCGCGCCGAGGGGGCTCCATGACGCGCTCGCCCTCCGCCAGGCCGTCGAGTACCTCGACACTGATCCCGTCGCTGAGACCCGTCTCGATCTCGCGCTCCTCGGTCTCGTCGGGCCCGAGGCGAACCGTCACGAACGCGCCGCGCTCCTCGAACCTGACCACGCGCTCCGGGATAGTCAGGATGTCCGAGCGGCGCTCGATGATCACCTGGGCGTTGGCCGAATAGCCCGCTCTCAGCAGGATTCCCTCTGCGGGTACGACCGCGATTTCAACCGGAAAGATGGTGGCGTTCTCCTCGTCGCGTCCCGTGAGCGAAATCCTCGTCAGTCGCCCCTCCACGCGCGCGTCGGGAAGAGCCCCGATCGTGACCTCGACCGGCATCCCCTCCGTCAGCCGACCCACATCGATTTCATCGACCGTTCCCCGGAAGAGCAGTTCGTCCATCTCGGCCATCGTCATGAGGACGGTTCCTTCCTGGAACGTCGTGAGCGGGACTACCGGATCTCCGATTTCCACCATTTTCTCGAGGATGAAGCCCTGGATGGGACTTTGGATGACCGCCTCCACGGCCTCGTCTCCGATTGTCACGCGCCCTTCCGAGAGCAGGGCCAGCCGCTCCCGGGCGATCTGGAGCTGGAGCGAGACTTCGCTGAACGAGTATTCGGCGTCCTCGAACTCCTCCTCCGACGCGAGCCCCTGGTCGCGCAACTCAGCCAGCCGATCGCGACGTCTGTCGAGTTGCTGCAACTCGATCTCGCGCAATTCGATGCCGCGGCGCGCCTCGACCAGTTCGATCGGTGTCGGGTTCGGCTGGACTTCGAGCAGAGGCTCACCCCGATGGACGTATTGCCCGGGTTCCTTGAACATCCGACGCACGACGCCCGCGAGTTGTGACTTCACGCTGACTTCGACAAGCGGCTCAATGCGGCCAACCGCGAGAGCGCGGTCCACGATCTCTCCCCTCTCCACAGCGACGGTGTCCACCTCGGTCTCGCCGCCCCCGGCCGTGAACACTGCGAGCGCCGAGGCTCCCAGGCCTCCGACCACGATCACGCCGACAACCATCTTCGTGCCTGTTCTCATGCGAACGGTGACTCCCCGCCTGATTCGCGCTCATGAGCGACCCGCCGGTCCGCTGCAGGAGGGCTCCTGCACTGTGGAATCGTACGGAAGTGTTCGGGGGGTGGGTTTCGGGGGTGGGGGGCAAAGCCCGCCCAGAGATGCGGAGACCTGCGGGATTGAGCTATCGTTAGACTGGGCACCCGGCGGTGGACGGGGAACGAGAGATCGCGGACTCCCGAGGCCAACGATCCCGGACGGAGACAATCATGACGGACAAGCTGATCGACAGGAACCCAGACATTTTGGGCGGAACTCCCGTGTTCAGCGGCACGCGGGTCCCGGTGAGGATACTGATGCAGCATCTTGAAGCGGGCGACCGGCTTGACGAGTTCCTCGACGACTACCCGACAGTCACGAGAGACCAGGCCGTCAAGCTGCTTGAGCGCGCCACGACGGCATTGGTGGGCGGTGGAAATGAAAGTGTTGCTTGACGAATCCACGCCGAGGCGGCTCGCGTCGTCGCAGGAATTGAGACCCCTCGTCGCGGAAGTGATCGCTGTTCTGTCTGGTGATCTCGAGCGCCGAATCTACCGCGTGGTGGCCTGAGCGCGCGGCGGGCCGTCGGAGCTCCGCTTCGTGGCCGGACAGCCCACAACCAGATCGCCCACCGGGCCAATACCAGCGCATCGGTGTAGGATACCCTGGAGCAGCCGCACTCGAGCCACCTGCAAGTCAAGGCGCCGAGCATGACCCCCATCTCCGGTGTAGCGAACTCCCAGCGCGTACACCTGCACCGCGCGGCTTCCGCCACCTTCGCCGCTTCCTCCCTCCAGCCGCGCACGGTCGCGCTTGCCGCCACGCTCGCTGCCCTTGCGTTCCTCCCACCCTCGCCCGCCGCCGCCCAGACCTGCGACGATTGGGACAGTTGGGACTTCTTCCAATCCGCCTCCGCCGGACAGGTTGCCGCTTGCCTTCGCTCGGGAGCCGACCCTCACGCCCGCGACAACCTCGGCCGGACTCCCTTGCACCGCGCCTCGTTGCACGCGACGGACCCGGCGGTGGTTGCCGTGCTGGTCGAATTCGGCGCGGATCTCAACGCGCGAGACGGCGACGCGGCCACCCCGCTGCATCACGCGTGGCACAACTCGAACCCGGAGGTCGTACGCGAACTCCTGCGGCTCGGGGCCGGCCCAACCGCCCGTGACGAGAACGGCAACACGCCGCTGCACCATGCGATCCTGGGAATCCCCCTGGAACGCGAGCCGGCCTACCTTCCGGGCGCCCGCCGCCCCGAACGGGCCCCGGACCTTGCGGTGGTCGTCCGGCTCATCGAGTCGGGCTCCGATCCGCGGACCTTCAACGACCACGGGGATACGCCACTCCACTTCGCGGCGCGCGCCGAAGACCAGGCCATCGCACGGTTCCTGCTGGAGGCGGGGGCCGACGCCGATGCGCGAGACCGGCAGGGGAACAGCCCCCTTCACGAAGCCGCCGGTGCCGGAGATCCAGCGATGGTCGCCCTTCTGCTGGACATGGGGGTGGCGGTGGAAGTTCACGGGACCGACGGATCCACGCCGTTTCACCTGGCGCTGAGACAATGGGGATCCAGCCTCGCGGTCGCAGAGACCCTCCTGGAAGCGGGAGCGGACGTAAACGCCCGCAATCGGCTGGGACGCACTTCGCTCCACCTCGCCGTGGCCGAGTGGCACAACATCGATCCCGCGGTGCTCCGGCGGTTCCTCGCCAGGCTGCTTTCGTCGGGTGCCGATCCCGACGTCCAGGACAACATGGGATGGACCCCTCTGCACCTGGCCGCCTACCGCGAGGATCCGTCCCTTGCCGCCACCCTCCTGGAAGCCGGAGCGGACGTGACGCTCCGCACCCGCGAGCGCGAGACTCCGCTTCACCCGGCGGCGCGCCACACGGGTCCGGCCACCATCGCCGTTCTTCTCCGGGGCGGGATCGACGTGAACGCGTCTGACGAATTGGGGGACACTCCCCTGCACGCTGCTGCGGAAGAGGGTACACCCACGACCGTGGAGGCGTTGCTGGCCGCGGGCGCCGACATCCATGCGAAGAACGCAAGCGGCAACACCCCGCTCCATTCCGCGACGCGGCATTCTTTGCGGTACGCCCTGAGGCAACAGGCACCGCGCGTCGACACTGCGGTCGTCCGCATCCTGATCCAGGCCGGCGCCGACGTGCACGCACGCAACTTCGGCGGCGGGACGCCTCTTCACGCCGCCTGGAGCGAAGGGAACGTTCTGGTCGCGGACCGACTCGTCGCCCTGGGGGCCGACCCCGATGCCCTGGACGCCGCCGGCCGGCCCGCCGGAGACCCTGCGTGCGACTGGCAGGAATGGGGTGTGCTGGCCCGGTCCCCCGTTGAGGGCGTGCGCGGATGCCTCGAAAAGGGTACCGACCCGAACGCTCGGGACGAGTACGGCGGAACCCCGCTGCATCGTCTGGTTGGACCCTGGCCCGCCAATGCATCACCTCTCCCCGCGATTCTGGCGCTCCTGACGGCCGGCGCAGACGTCAATGCCCGGAGCCTCCGCGGGACGACACCGCTGCACTCCGTAGGCGGCGCGACCGACGCCCGGATCGAGATCGCCGCGGCCCTGATCGAGGCCGGGGCGGACATCCATGCTGTGGACAACGAAGGCGCCACCCCCCTTCATGCTGCTGCGGCGTCAGGCGAACCCCCCTACATCTCCTGGCTGGTGGACAACGGCGCTGACGTGGCCGCCCGGGACGCCCGCGACCGCACCCCGCTCCACGCGGCCGCCGAGGCCGACAATCCCGGCGCGGCCGACGCACTGCTGGCGCGGGGAGCGGATCCCGGCGCATTCGACGTTGCGGGGACGCCCGCAGATCCGGCGGCATGCGAGCACTGGAACACCTCGTCGTTCTCCCTGGCGGCCGATGCGCAGGTGGTCGCGGCGTGCATCGACATGGGAGCCGACGTGAGCTCGCGACGGGAGCGGGGGCCGGGTGGCTACTGGGGAGGCGATGTCACGCCCCTTCACCTCGCTGCCGCATGGACCCGTGACCCCGCTGTGATCCCCCTCCTTGTCGAGGCAGGTGCCGACGTGCAAGCCCGCGACGACCGCGGGTTCTCTCCCCTGCACGCGGCCGCGCGACTCAACGAAAACGAAGCGTTGGTCCGCGCGCTTCTGGCGGCGGGAGCGGAGCTGGATGCCTGGGCGACGGGTTTCAGCGTCGACTATGGCTGGGAGGCCACCCCGCTACTCGAGGCCGCCGAGTCGAACGCCAACCCGGCGGTGATCGCCACCTTGCTCGACGCCGGTGCCGATGCGTCCGCGCGTGGGTGGGGAGGCGAGACCCTGCTGCACCGCGCGGCCAGAGGCGGTTCACCGGGTGTCGTTTCTCTGTTGCTGCGGGCGGGCGCCGACGTGCACGCCGTTGACGGTGGCGGATCCACCCCGCTGCACGAAGCGGCCAAGCACAACCCCGACCCTGCGGTGGTCGAGCTCCTGTTGGATGCCGGCGCTGACGTGCAAGTCGTGGGTTCCGGCATGCAGCTCAGCACCGGGTGGGGGCCGTCGACCCCGCTCCACCTCGCCGCCGGGAACAATCCGGAGTCGGCGGTCGTCGCGGCCCTGCTCGCCGCCGGGGCGGACCCGAACGCCAGCGCACCAACCGGCGGTTGGACGCCCCTGCACCTGGCGGCCTCGCAAAACCGGAACCGGTCGGTCATCCGGGTCCTGGTCGCCGCGGGCGCAGACATCGCCGCGAGGACCCGGACCGGTTCGACTGCGCTTCACGTTGCCGCGCGGAGCAACCCCGAGGTGGTTCCTCTACTGCTGGAGCTTGGTGCGGATCCGGCCGCGGCGGACGACGAGGGTACGGCTGCGCTGACCCTCATGAGGAGGAACAAGGCGTTGCGGGGGTTGGGGGTGGTGGGTGCGGGCGCCCCCGCCGGGCCAGGGATGTAAACTCGTGTTTACATGGTGGAAACTCTGCTTGACAAGGTTCCCCCCTCCGGCAACCTCTTCACCACCACGTAAGGCACGTCGAGGTCGTCCGTCTCCACGAAGGCAACCAGCCCGTCGGGGCCGAAAGCCTTGGGCAGCGCGGTGGAGCCGGAAGGGCGAGCAGCACCGGCAATTCGGGGTAGAGCTCCATGGACTCCTCAAGACGGGCCGGAACCGGGGTCTCGGCCTCGGAGCAGGTGTAGACAGGTAGTCGACCCAGGTCGTGGTGAGCTCCCGCTCCATTCCCGGGAAGGCCTGAATGTCCCCAAGGATCGGACGGCGCCGGCGGTCGCCGCCCACAGGGATCTTGCGTTCGAACTCGCCGGGGCCCTCCCCCTCCCCGATGAACTGGCGCACCGGATTGCCCTCCGGATCGACCACAGTGGCATCGGCAGTACATCCAGAGCATCGTGGACCGGGACGTTCTCGACGTGGGAAGGGTCCGCGACGCCAACGGCGTAGTGCGCCTTCTGCAGCTTCTGGCCGTGCGAAACGGCGAGTTGCTCAACACGTCCGGCCTGTCACGCGAGTTGGGGCTTGACCGGACGACGGTCCGTGAGTACATCGCGGTGCTTGAAAGACTCTTCCTGGTGCGGCGGCTCCTGCCCTGGCATCGCAACGTCGGAAAGCGCCTGGTCAGGACACCGAAGATGCATGTGGTCGACAGCGGACTCGCTGCCACGCTGGCCGGGTTGGGCCCGGAGGACTGGATCGCAAAGCGGGACCGCATGGGCCATCTGGAATCCTGTTCTACAATGGTCGCGACATCTTGCCGCTGGCTGGGCAAGACACGCTGGCGGTGCCGGTGAGCGAATTGTGGACGCGGTAGGACCAGCTCCTGACCCGGGAGAAGGACTGGATCGAGTACCAATACGACTTCGGCGACAAGCGGTACCACGGGATCACGCTGCAGAAGATCCTGCCCCGCGATCCCTCGGTTCGGTTGCCGGTGTGCCTCTCGGGAAGGCGCCAATGCCCGCCGGGCGTCTGGCGGTTCCGGCACCTGCTGGCCATCCCCGCCGACCAGGGTGAGCGGCCATCGGAGTGCCGACCTGCGGTGACCCACCGCAGCGAAAGTCCCATTCGAACATTCTGGCGCCCGGTGGGCCCGGGTAACTTCGTGGCCCACGCCCTTCAGGGGCCACCTCGTTCCACGCCAGGCCGGGCCACGCAGTGGAAGACGCGTTCTTCAAGACGGCTTTCTCATATGTCCGGGTGATCGAGCTTCTCATCCGTTCCCATGTCCCCGCATGGGCCGACAAGATCGACTATTCGTCGCTCCAGAGGCTGTCCGGGGAGTTCGTCGATGACAAACTGAGGCACCGCTACGCCGACAGGGTCTGGATGGGCCAGTCGCTCGACCCGGGCACAGTATACATGCTCGTTCTGGAGTTCCAGGGCCGGCCGGAGCGGCACATGGCGCTGCGAACCACCGTCTACAGCGCGCTGGCTGTCCAGGAGCTTCTCCGGCACGACAAGGAACTGGCGAGCGGCGACCGCGACCTGGCCGTCGTGTCCCTCGTACTCCACCACGGAGACCGGCAGTGGAACGCGCCGACGCGCTTGCGGGACCTGTTCCATGACTCCGCCCCGGACACCTACCAGGTGGTCTCGCGAAGGCCACCGGACGCTCCGCCGCCCACACCGCTCGACCTGCCGCAGATGCTGTTGGGGCTGGCCGGGTTGTCGGGGGCTCAGCACATGCGGGCCGAATTGCAGGAGCTGCACCGGGTGGTTCGGGACTGCGACGACGAGGATCTCGATCGGTTCTTGACCCGGACCGTGAAGGCGTTGTTACGTTCCGAAGGGGATGTCCAGCGAGGAATTGGAGGAGGCGACGACGATGCAGACGGTAGTGACGGCTTTTGAGCGCAGCCTGGACAAGATCCGACAGGAGGGCCGCAAGCAGGGGATCGAGCTGGGCCAGGTACGCGTCCTCCGCCAATTGGCCGCACGGAAGTTCGGTTCGGCGGTCGCAGAGGAGTTGGAGAGACTGCTTCGTCGAGCCCCGGACCCGGAGCGCGTTGCGAGGGCCACGGAGGCACTTCTCGACTGCGATACGGCAGACGACTTCGTGAAACGAGTGCGAGCAGGCGGCCGGTGAGCCCTCAGGTGCGGAGCGTGGCCGAGATCAAGTAGCAGGCCGACGAGGGAGGGCCGGATGCACAGAGTCGCGCTTGTCCTGATCCTGCTCCCGACGACGCGGCCGCCCAGACGACGAGGCTCGCGGCGATCCAGGTGGGCTTCGTCTTACCGGTCCGTTGACGGTGACCGCGAACATGCACGGAGCTGACGACAAGGCTCGGCTAGACAAAATGTCAAGTAGAGTTTCCATTTTGTATGGTAAAATTGTCATTTGAGAGGATCGCCAGCCGGATACTCGCGGACGACGCGCTCTCCATCCGGTGTAAGTCTGATCACCTCGGAGACATCAAGCGGGTCGTTCTCGGCGAGCTGTGATCGTGGCGATCACCCGGGCCCAGGAGACGCTGACGTTGACGCGGGCGCGCGAGTACTTCGGGTATGGGAAGCGGGCGTCGCAGTTTCTGGGGGAGATGGGGGTGGGGTAACCAGCCGCTGAGTCGTTGTTGGCCGCCCGCCCCGGACTCGGATACCTTCCCGCAACCCGATCCCGCAAGTACCGCTATCACCCACCTCCATCATGCCTCCACGAGTAACCTACCAGCTCCGAATCGCCCTGCGGCGAACGAAGCCACCGATCTGGCGCCGCGTCCTCGTGCCGCCGTCGATGCACCTCGACACCCTGCACCATCTCATCCAGGTGGTCATGGGGTGGGAGGACTCTCACCTCCACATGTTCCGCAAGGGCGACCGGCGCTACAGCAGGCCCGGTCCGTGGGATAACGACTGGAGGGAGTCCGCAACGTCCCGGCATCTCGACGAGAGGCAACACCGGATCGGCCAGCTCCTGACGCGCGAAAAGGACTGGATGACCTACATGTACGACTTCGGCGACTCCTGGGAGCACAAGATCACGCTACAAAAGATCCTCCCCTACGACCGCACCGTCCGGCTACCCGCGTGCACCGGCGGCCGGCGGCGGTGTCCGCCGGAGGACTGCGGAGGAGTCTGGGGCTACTACGAGATGCTCGAAGTCCTGAAGGATCCGAATGCGCGGGACCATGAGCACATGAAGGAGTGGATCGGCGAGGACTTCGATCCCGAGGTGTTCAGCCCCCAGGCGGCCAACATGGTGCTGGGGAAGATGAGGTGGTGAGGGGAGTGGAATGTATGGCGGGCCCGTGTTGGGCGGACGGGTCTCCTGCCTCGTAGACGCGAGAACCAGAAGTCATCGTGACCCCCGACCAATTGCTCGAACGCCTGGCCGACCGTCAGGATCGACCGAAGCCATGGCGGTCGGGCGCCGCAGAAGCCGCTGATGCTCCTGCTGGCGCTCGCCCGTGTCGGGTTGGGACCGAAGGCTGGCTCATCCCTTATGAGACTGCGGACAAGCGATTCAAGGAGCTCTGGCGGGAGTTCGGACGACCGGTGCGCCACCGCGCGCCTACTACCCGTTCGGCAGGTTGCGAAACGACGATCGCCTACAGAGACGCGTGGCGAAGGTGCGGGGAACCGAGAGGCGGCGGATGGCTACCCGGTAGTCGAACCGAGCCTCACCATGACCTTGACGAGGCACACTGTCAGGTCTTCACTTGTGGTACCCCGACGTCGTCCACTCCATCCCACTAGACAAACCACTGGAGAACTGAACGTGCCCCTCGAAGACGATTCCATCGTATGGGCTATAGAGTCCATTGCTCAGCAATCGGATGGCGATTTGTTTCCTCCAATCCCGGAAATCGATTCAATCCAAGACAACAGCGCTTTCCTTGTCTCCGAACTAACAAAGCGGTTTCCCGGCATCCAACCCCTTCCGTCCCGACGATTCATCGTACCAAAGGGGTCCCTTTCTTATCGTCAAATAACGCAGCTCCATCCGCAGGACACCATTCTATTGACGTCTGCTCTATACCAGTTTGGGAGAGGAATCGAGGTACGACGCCTTCCGAAGGACATCGTGTATAGCCACCGATTCGATCCAGGTCCTAGACATGAGCTGTATGGCTTCAAGTCCTATTGGACTGACTTTTGGACTACTGCCAAGCATATGAGCTCGTCGCATGCATGTATTCTGATCTGCGATATAGCAGATTTTTATAATCAGGTGTATCATCACACTATCGAAAACCAACTCCACGAGTCTGGATTCCCGAACTCCATCACCAAATGGATCAACAATCTTCTGGGATCGACCACTGCCGGCGTTTCACGCGGCCTACCAATCGGCCCACATGCGACTCATTTGATCGCCGAATGTAGCTTGATCCCGATTGACAAGAGTCTGCGTACTCACGGCATCAATTTCATTCGATATGTTGATGACTTCGTAGTTTTCTCCGATTCATGGACAGCGCACGAGAGGCGCTGTTTGTGATCGCTAAGGTTCTGGACAAACAGCAGCGATTGATACTTCAACACAGTAAGACAAGGATCATTTCGCCAGAGGCGTTTGCCGACTACTGCGATCGCCGATTGGATGACCGACCCATCAATGACGAAGAGGACACTCTCCTAGAAGTCGTTCGCAGGCATTCCGATGGCGATCCCTATGGTACTGTCACCTACGATCAACTTTCACCGGACGATTGGAATCTATTTGCCGGCGAGGTTGTAGACAGGATCATTACGGCATACCTCCAACAGGACGAGGTTCACTACTTCAGGCTCCGCTGGCTGTTTCGACGTCTAGCGCAAGTAGGGCATCCGGGAGCCCTGCGCACGATAATCGACAACATCGAATTCTTGGAGCCGTGCGTAGCCGAAGTGTGTTTGTACATATCGTCAATCAGGACGCTTGACGCTGACAGCTGGCCGGATATCGGAGCCGGATTGCTAGCTATGCTTGACGATGCAGCACTGATCAGCAATGAGTTTTTCCGGTTGTCGATTCTTAGCCTGTTTTCCAAGAATCGACACATCAATCACTTTGCCAAACTGGCGTCGTCCTTTGGGAGTCGAGACCAACACGCGAGACGCGAGATTCTTCTTGCGGCAAAGGAGCATCATACTATTGACTGGCTTCGAGAACACAAGGAGAGTTTCGGCACGATGGACCCGTGGCAGCAGATGGCTTTTGTTTACAGCTCGTCGTCGCTTCCTCGAGATGAGAGGAAATTCTTCTTGAGGCGTGTGGATACAAAGAGTCCGTTTGACGAAAATCTGGTGAGATGGGCAAAGCAGGTAGGTGCTGGTGGCCAGCCATAGCCCGGTATGTTTTAGTACGGTAATCACCTGACAGTAGGCCGAAAGAAAGGACGGTGGCCAGACCGGCCTCGCCGAGGTTAGTTGAGAAGTGTGTACCGGTTCCGGTTTTCTGGACAAGTGGACGGCTTAAACATCATGCCGCCCTCCGGCTGAGCTTCTCGCGGGCCCGGGCCGGGGTCATGTACCCGTGCCGCTGCAGGAGCCAGCCGTTGTTGTAGCACTTGACGAAGGCCCCGATCACCGCTCTGGCCTCCTCGAGGGTTTCGAAGTGGTGCAGATAGATGCACTCCTCCTTGAGCGTCCGGATGAAGCGCTCCGGCGACGCCGTTGCACTCCGAGGCGCAGTGGTCGACGGCCGCGAAGAACCAGCACCAGCCCTCCGCCTTCGTCCAGAACCGCGACGCGTCCGTGCCCCAGAGTTCGTTCGGCCTCTCGGTCCGGATCCGGCCGCTGTGGGTCCGGTCCCCGCGGGGATGGCCCCGCCGCACCGGCGCCAGCAGACCGTGCTCCCGCATCAGCCTCAGCACCCGGTTCTTGCCCACCCGGATCCCCTTGGCTGCAAGGCGCGCCTTCACCTTGCGGTGGCCCTCGCCGAGGAACGGACTCGCCTTCAGCCCCTGCTTGCCACCGTCCAGGAACTCCCACCGCCACCGCTCCAGCTCCGGCGGCGCAACCCGAATTTCCCGGCTCACTTCGCCAATGTCCTCGCCGCGAAGCAGCCGCAACACTACCTCGGCCTTCCGCTGCGCGCTCCACCGCTTCGGCAGACCTTCCGGCCGACCGCGGCTCTTCGCCGAATCCTGCTCTTTCGCACTCCGAGACATCCCGTGCCTCCTCTCCTCTGGACCCCAGAAGGGTTGCCAAAATACTGTCCAGAGAAATCGGGGGCACTATACCCCCAAGCTCCGCTCTTGGTCGCTTTTCGGCCGAATAAGCGCTGCAAGTCGCCTCGCGGGTGAGCGCCTCGCCGATCAGGTTGGTGACTGGGTGAGCCGCACGGGAATCGGGACCAGCGGCGCGCGGCGCTCCGTGTCGCTGCTGTCGGACTCGTAACACCGGAGCATCCCCAGCGTGAGGTAGACGATGTTGACCCCCTGCTCCTCGATCGACAGGCGGGCCAGCCGGAAGCTCCCGGAGGCTGAGCCCGACGAGGGTGAGCGCGGGTCTGGAGCTTGTTGTCGGTGTGGCCCGCGGCGGTGCCGCTGGGGTCCGAAGGGGGCTGGGGCTCCGGGGAGGCTTGATCCTTCGGCGCGGTGAGGAAGTACATGACCCGCTCGCTGTCGACGAGGATGCGGAAGATCTCGCGGGAGAGTTCGTCGACGACTTCGAGGCCGCGGCGATTCGAAGGCTGGAAGTTGAAGAGGGGGTTCTGGAGGGAGAGGTTGAGCAGCGCCCCTTCCTCCGCCACCGCCTCCCGCACGGCATCCGCCATGATCCCGTAGGCCGACCCCATTTGCCTCGATGCTTGCGAACCTTGCCGGCCTCGTCCATGGCAAACCCCAACGTGCGACCGAGCTTGACCACGGCGTTGGTCCGGATGTCAGGTTAATACTGTACTTGTACCACCTACTTGTACACCCCTAACAATCAAGGCCGTCGTCCCCGCCGACGTGCTGCTGAATCTTCTCCAGTAGCTGCCCGCCAATCTCGTCAACCAGCTCGCGCAGCTTCATTTCATCTGGTGGCATAGCATCCACATGAAATACTCCAGAGCCTTCGGCCACTAACTGTTCCTCCAGATCGCAATACAGCTTTCGGAAACCTTCAATTGACCGGTCTGTATTGGCAACTACATACTTGAACAGAATGTTTGCTATGGTCTTCCAAGCTTCTTCTCTCTGTGTCGTCCGTTCCATCTGGCCATTTTCCTTTCGTCCTTGTGCCAATAGATCAACCATCTGATGAGCTTCCACAAAATCGCTCTACCCTCCCGCGGGTGTCAAGTCCGCTAAAGTGTACAGCAGCAATTCGGGGCAGAATCACGCCTCGATTCCGAAGGATCGTCAAAACAATCGTCACGCACAATTTGACGGCATCGTTGGCCAGTCTGTGCGTTTCATATTGGTGCAACACCAGAGTCCCGTGAAACAAGCCGCTACGCTTTCCATAAACGTCATCCCAGCGAGACTTGTATTCCTCCAGTCCGTTGTCTTCCAGCAATCGGAATACGCCCTTCCGCAGACTGATTCGATACATGCTTTGAATCCGGTCGGCTATCTCTCTAAGCTCGCAATCGTCTTCCTCGTTGAGATCTGCAACCGTATCGTTCAACCACAATTGTTGTTTATCACTCCAGTTTTGATTGCTAATCAAGCTCTCAACGGCAGCAATTGACAGCACGATCTTGGCTCGCCTATCGTCGGAAATTATAGCGTGGTTGAGCAGTGTCAAGGAGTTGACCAGGGAGTCAGGATATCTACTCACATCAAATGAACATGACGGGTCTGATAGCGTTTCGACAGCCTCCAAGAGCTGTGCAGGGTCACTCCTCACTGACAACGTTGCACTGGCGTACACGAACAGCGACTTCCCGTCATCAGGAAGCACTAGGACGCCATGAATCTGAGGAGGGATTCTTGCTACATCGTGCTCCAAGCCCATTTGTCGGAGCAAATGGTCGCTGAATTGCCCGAGTGTTGTGTCCTTGCCTGCATCTATACCCAAGTGCGCACAAAGCCCTGCAATCGTGGCAAGAATGCGCAGCTGCTCGCCAAACTCTTGGGCGTCTTCCTCCGATGAGAATCCGCAGGCCTCCAAGACAATCCAGTCGGACTCCGAGAGGGGACCCGAAGGCGACTTGATCGATACCGACCTACCCAGCACCATTGCCTCCAAGCAGTCCGTGTCATTATGGAATCGACTACCGATCTTTGCTTGCAACCGCACCAAGTAAGAACTGGCTTCCAATGGCTGAGGCTCACCGGCCATCCGTTACCCCACCCCCTCATACGCCACCTCAAACACCACCCCTCCCAACCACCGCTTGAAGTCCGGGTTGTCCGCGAACTGCCGGAACAGCTCCGTGTCGTCCTTCATGATGCCCATCATCACCCGCCTAAGCACCCTGTCGTGCTCGATCCGGGCGTTCTCACGGTCCGAGTTCTCCCGCGCATTCTTGAACGCCGTGTCCTCCGCCACCATGGCCGGGATCGTCTCGGTGATCATCTGCCGGACCCTATCCTCATCCGCCCAGTCGATCCCGCCGAACAATTCATTGAACTGCTCGATGATCACCGACAACCGGTCGATCTCCACCTCGCCCTTGCCCCCACCCCCGACCCCCGGCACCGGATCGATCTCCGCATCCTCGTCCTCCAGCATGATCTTCTGCATCGCCCGCTTCTCGACCCGGTAGCTGTCCATGTCGATGGCCTCGAGGATGCCCTTCGACAGGTCCTCCTCCACGGGAGACGGCAGCTTCGGGATCAGGAAGTTTAGGAAGATCGAGTGCTCCTCCCAGTCCTGGTTGTTGTAGGGGAGAATCGAAGAGAGGAAGGCGTAGGTTCGGACAAACCCCCGGGCCTTGCTCTTGAAGTCTACCTGCTCGTCTTCGCCCAGTTCGCTTGTGTACACCGCCACGCACCGGTCCAGGATTGGGTCGAGCTGGTCGCGCTCCACGCCTTCCAGATACCGCTTCACGAACTCCTTGACCTGGTCGGCCGAGTAGACCTGGGCACCGTCCAGGTCGCTCTGGAGGTCGTGGAGCTTGTTGGGGTCGGTCTCGTCGGCCAGGACGGTGGTTCGGTAGTAGTTCGAGAAGGCTTCGGTGATCGTCTCCGTGTCGTTCAGGAAGTCGAGCACGAAGACGTCGTGCTTCTTCTGGTGCGCCCGGTTGAGCCGCGACAGGGTCTGGACCGCCCTGATCCCCGAGAGGGTCTTGTCGACGTACATGGTGTGGAGGAGGGGTTCGTCGTAGCCGGTCTGGAACTTGTCCGCGCAGATGAGGAAGCGGTACGGATCTTCCTGGAACCTCTCGGCGATCTTGGACGGGGGGAAGCTGTTCAGGGTGGCTTCACTCACCGTCTTCCCGCCGTAGTCCTTCTCCCCCGAGAACGCGACGATCGCCTGGTAGGGGCTCTTGCGCTCCTTCAGGTAGTCCCGAATGGCGTGGAAGTACTGGATCGCGCGCTCGACCCCGTTGGTCACCACCATCGCCCGCGCCTTGCCGTCGATCTTGCGCTGTGCGACCACCTGCTCGTGGAAGTGATCGACCATGATCTCGGCCTTGAGCCGGATCGCGTGCTCGTGCCCCTCGACGTAGCGCCGGAGCTTCTTGCGGGCCTTCTTGACGTCGAACTCCGGGTCGCCCTCCACCGTCTTGGCGAGCTTGTAGTAGCTCTTGACCGGCGTGTAGTGCTTGAGGACGTCAAGGATGAAACCCTCCTGGATCGCCTGCTTCATGCTGTAGTTGTGGAACGGAAGATGCCGGACCGTACCGTCGCTCTGCGGATCCGGATCGCCGAAGATCTCCAGCGTCTTGTTCTTCGGCGTGGCCGTGAAGGCGTAGTAGCTGGCGTTGGGCAGCAGCTTGCGCGACTTCATCAGGCGTTTGAGCCTCTCGTCGTACGGCTCGTTCTCGCCTACCTCGTCCGACTCGCCCAGCACGCCCGACATTGCCGAGGTGGTCTTGCCGCCCTGGCTCGAATGCGCCTCGTCGATGATGATCGCGAAGGTCCGCCCTCGATGCTCGTTGCCTATGTCCTCACGAACGAAGCGGAACTTCTGGACTGTCGAGATGATAATCTTCTTGCCCTGCTCGATGAACCGGCGCAGATCGCCCGACTGCTGGGCATGCCCCACCGTCGACCCCACTTGGGCATACTGCCGGATCGTTTCGCGGATCTGCTTGTCCAGGATGCGGCGGTCGGTGACGACGATGATCGAGTCGAAGACAGGCTTGCCGTCCCGTTCCAGCGGGATCAGCTGATGGGCCAGCCAGGCGATCGAGTAGCTCTTGCCGCTGCCTGCCGAATGCTGGATCAGGTACCGCTTCCCCGCCCCGTGCGCACGGGCGTCCTGCAGGAGTCGGCGGACCACGTCGAGTTGCTGGTATCTCGGCCAGATCTGGACTCGCTTCTTCTTCCCGGTCTTCGCGTTCCTGGACGCCACCACCTGGGCGTAGTTCTCCAGAATCCTGGACAGGCTCGCCCGGGTGAGGACTTCGCGCCACAGGTAGTCCGACCGGAGGCCGACCGGGTTGGGCGGATTGCCGGCCCCGCGCTGCCAGCCCCGGTTGAAGGGCAGGAACCACGAAGCCTTCCCGCGGAGGTGCGTGCAGAAGTAGACCTCGTTCTCGTCGACCGCGAAGTGCGCCACGCAGCGCCCGAACTGGAAGAGGGGCTCGCGAGGGTTGCGGTCCCGCTTGTACTGCAGGATGGCGTCGTTGAAGGTCTGCTTCGTGAGGCTGTTCTTGAGCTCGAAGGTGAAGACGGGCAGTCCGTTGATGAAGAGCCCGATGTCGAGCGAGCGCTGAGCGTCGTCCCGGCTGTAGCGGAGCTGGCGGGTGACGCTGAACTGGTTCTCGCGAAAGCGCCGCTGGGCGGTCTCGTTCTGGGCGGAGGGGGTGCCGTAGAAGAGATTGAGGTCGTGGGGGCCGTGCTTGATGCCGTTGCGGAGGACTTCGATGGTGCCGCGTTTTGCGATTTCGCCCTGGAGGCGGGCGAGGAACTTGCGGCGGGTGGGGCAATCTTCGTCGAGGCGGAGGGCGGGGGCGGTGCTGGGCTGGGTGGCATGGAGGAAGGTGCGGAGCTGGACGAGGTCGACGCAGTATTCGCGGTTGTAGTCGTGGTGATTGCCGGGGGACCAGCCCACGCCGCCGTAGGTGCGGGGGGGTTCGCCGACGGTGCGGCCGGATGGGGGGTCGCAGGAGTGACCGGTCAGGGCCTTGCAGATCAGGCGTTCGAGGCCGCGTTCGGTTAGGTCGGTGGTCATGGGTGGGGGGTCTGGATAGCAGGGTCCGGCGCTTTCGGATCCACCGAGACGTTTCCTTCGGGGTCGCGGCCAATGTCATCTGCGCCGAGGGAACTGACCTCGGGTAGCGAAGCCGCAGCTTCACGGACGTCAATCTTGCCGGTGACAACCTGGGAAATGACAGATTCCCGCCACTCGGTCAGCCACCCCATCAGCTTCAAGGTGGCATGAGCCAGACGATCCGTCCGGGCAGCGAGATCGTCGAGGAAGTGCACGATGGCAGTCTGCTCTTCTAGCGGCGGAACAAATGACGCGATACGCTTGAATCCGTCCCAATAGAGGCGATCCCTATCGGAAACGATACCTCGCGAGAACTTCTTTACCGCGTTCTTGAAAGCCTCAGTTCGGAACAAGTATCCGAAGTAGCGAGACTCTATGCGTTCGACCGGAGCCATAACGACATACGCGGGACTCACCAAGCCATCAACAGGAACAACGCCAACAGCCCCCTGCCACATGCGCATCGTGTTGTACGCTATGTCATTCGTCTTGGCTCGCTTGTATCGGTTTCTGTCCACCATCTGCTGTTTGCGCTGGCCCTCCATGTCCCGGATACCGACTCCTTCGTGGAGGGACACCTCCAGAACGGGAAGTGAGCCGAATCCGGTCTCGTTGCGTTCTCGGAACAACCATCGGTTTCGACGCACGCTCCAATGCTCCGGCACCTCCCCCAGCCACTCCACCCCGGAGTCCTTGTAGGCCGGATACGGCTGACCGGTTCGAACATCGATCTGGCCCGTGACGGCCTGGTGGATGATGGCCTGCTTCTGCTCCTCCAGCAGCTCGATCAGCCTTTCCTTGGCGCGGATGTCGCACTGGATACGTCGGTCGGCGTGGTCGAGGAAGTGGACGATGGTGGCTTGATCGGAGAGAGGCGGAAGGGGGATTCTCATCGACCTGATGGCGTTGTGTGACAGGCCATACCGAGTCACTCCTGTCGCAGCGACCTGGAACTGCCATGCCAAGCGCGAATCCCTCAGCGCCTGGAACAAGTACCCCCCGTCGAGGAATGCCCTGTTGGGCCTCAGCATCGCCAAGTGGTACCCGCACACAAGATCGTCTGCGGCATACTCAACGAGCGCCGGCACGCCAATGTCCGTCCAATCCTCGGAATCCTTGGTCACCAGCACGTCCCCGACGGCCAGTCGGAACCTCTGTATCTCACGCCTCCTAGCGGTACCGACCATGAACGGGACATCGGGGCTGATGCGCTCGTTGTGGTACACGTCGACGTAGTTGCACAGCCGCACGGGCTGTTCGCCTTCGTTGACGTGCTTATCGACGTTGCTAACCCGCAGGTCAGCAACTGTCCCCAGTCGCCGCACGTCCCAATGCTCAGGCACCTTCCCCAGCCAGTCCACGCCGGAATCCCTATTGGCCGGATAGGGCTGCATCGCGGTCACCCCCCGTCGCCTTCCCAGCAGCCCGCGGAATCAATCCGCCCGGTATTCGAACGGTGATCCACCCGCGCTGGACCATTTCGGTCGGGCTGTTGGCAGTGTAAAGAGAACATTACATTATGTCATGTATAGTATACATTTGTCCTCTCCAAGGCTTCGCTCTGCGTTGTTCCCCAGTCCAGGAGTGTTGCTACTGCCCTCTCGTCGCGCCTTGCCGGCCCGGGGCCTCGCCGCTTTCGATGCTTGCGCGGATCTATCCAAGGATCCCCACCTCACCGATGAAGAGCACCGCCTCGCCCACCCGCGGCTTGAGCACGAGCTCTCCCGCCCTCCGGCGCCTTTCGGCGATCGAACAGCCTGGCCAGTACGGGATCCGTTGGCCGTCGCGAATACCACTCCCGCCTCTCCTCGCGGGACATGCCTGCGGTTTCCTCGTGGATCTGATCCCGGATCCGGCGCGTCCATTTCACGCAGTCGAACGCCTTCCCTCCGTCTTCAGTCTTCATTCTCAAGCTCCTTCGGGCTCCTGATGTCCATCGGGGGGTACCCCATTTGCCGGTTCACCTCGTTGTACTGCCGGATTCGCCTCAGATTAACCATGTGACGGAAGTTCCAGCTTGCCAACACGTCCACCCCCGCCACGGTGGCGGCGGCGATGTGCTCGGCGTCGGAGCGCATCTTCTCGGACAGGGCGCCGCTCTCGATGTAGCGGTCCGCAAGACTCCTGATCTCGTCGGTCGTGGCTTCTACCACCTCGGGGAGGTCGCCAAGGGCTCCGAGCACGTCGCGAACTGCCTGAGGCGCGCGTTCCAGTTCCCGTAGCGTAGCCGCCGACACGACCAGTGTCACCTCGCCTCGTGCACACTGCTCCATCAATCGGCGCGACGGCTCCCGGAATTCATCGTCTTGGCAGCCACCAATCACCGATGTGTCGGCGTAGACGCGCAGCTTCCCGTAGGCGGGCATCGGCTCGCGCACCAGCAACCCCGTCAGCAATCCCTCCGACTCCCGTTCGACGGCCGTGATCTCCGCGCGGATCTCGTCCAGTGTCCGCATCGGTTCGGGCTTGTAGAAGTACCGGTTGAAGCTGATCTCGTAGCCGATCTTGACGGTCCCAGGAACGTACCACGCGTCCGGGGCGTACGGCAGCACCTCGCGTCGCAGGAACCCTTCGATTCCACCCTCTTGCTGCAACGGAATCTGCTCAGTATCCCGTTTTGCGGTATCGGGCTCGTACTCCACCACACGCCCACGCGCGCCTTCCCGGACCTCGAACAGCCCTTCGATCGGGGAGGCAACCGCGCCCCGGCGGTGGATCTTCTTCACCACCGGCTCCGCCGTCTCATCGCGTTCAGCCAACGCGGTCTGCAAGAGCTTCTTCCGCTTCGCCGTCATCTTGACCCCATGCCTCGGCAGCTCCGCCTTCACCTCTTCCAGGAACCGATTGAAGTCGCGATGCGGCCCCATACCGAGCCGATCCCCGATGTCATGCACGGCCTCTCCCAGCGCGACCTCGCCAGCTTCAATGCAGGCGTCAAAGAGCTCTTCCCGCCGCTCCTCCGACAGGTCCACCGACAGCCGTAGCGGCCGCTCCACCGTCACCTTCCAATACCCGAAGGCATCGTTGTCGAAGATCTTGCTCTCCTCGCTCTCCTCAAAATCGAGGAACGTCTGGCAGATCCTCTCGATGTCCTCCGGCCCGAGTTCGCAGTTCTTCTTCCCCAGGTTCTTCCTGAGCGGCCGAAACCACTTCGTGGCGTCGATCAGCTGCACCTTGCGCTTCCGATGCTCCGGCTTCCGGTTCGTGAGCACCCAGACATAGGTGGCGATGCCGGTGTTGTAGAACATGTTGAGCGGCAGGGCGACGATCGCCTCCAGCCAGTCGTTCTCGATGATCCAGCGGCGGATGTTGCTCTCGCCCTGTCCCGCAGAGCCGGTGAAAAGCGAGCTGCCGTTGTGGACCTCGGCGATGCGGCTTCCGAGCTTGGTCCCCTGCTTCATCTTGGAGAGCTTGTTGGCCAGAAAGAGCATCTGGCCGTCGCTCGAACGGGTGACCAGGGAGTACTCGGGATCGCCCGCGTGCTCGATCATGAACCGCGGATCGCCCATCTCCTTCTTGCCGCCCATGCGCTGCAGGTCAGTCTTCCAGCTCTTGCCGTACGGCGGGTTGGAGAGCATGAAGTCGAACTCGCGGGTCGGGAAGGCGTCGTTGGAAAGGGTGGAATGCTCCGGCCCGCCGACGATGTTGTCGGCAGCCTCCCCTTCCCCCTTGAGCAGAAGATCGGCCTTGCAGATCGCGTAGGTCTCGGCGTTGATCTCCTGGCCGTGGAGGTGGGTGGACACCTGCTTGCCCCTCTCGGCCGCGAGCTGCTGCAGCACGTCCTCGGCTACGGTCAGCATGCCACCGGTCCCGCAGGCGCCGTCGTAGAGCAGATAGGTGGCGGACTCGATCTGGTCGGCTACGGGCAGGAAGACCAGCTTCGCCATGAGCGTCACGGCGTCGCGCGGGGTGAAGTGCTCGCCGGCCTCCTCGTTGTTCTCCTCGTTGAAGCGCCGGATCAGCTCCTCGAAGATCGTGCCCATGCCGTGGTTGTCGAGCCCGGCATGCCGGATCGTGCCGTCGGTGTCGATCACCGGATCCGGACTCAGGTTGACTTCGGGCGAGGTGAGCTTCTCGATCAGCGAGCCCAGGGCGTCAGCCTTGGAGAGGCGCGGGATCTGGTTGCGGAACTCGAAGTTCTCGAGGATGTCCTGGACGCCGGGGGAGAAGCCGTCGAGGTAGTCCTCGAAGTCGGCCTTCAGTTGCTGGCGGCTGGCGCGGGCGCGGAGGTCATGTAGGGTGAACTTCGAGGTGTTGTAGAACGCTTGGCCAGCCGCTTGGCGGAGCGTTTCCTTCTGCTCGACGATCCCCTGCTGGTCGAGCCAGACCTTCATGTCGAGGACGGCCTGCTTGGTCGGTTCGAGGACCGCGTCGAGGCGCCGCAGGACGGTCATGGGGAGGATGACGTCGCGGTACTTGCCGCGGACGTAGACATCGCGGAGGACATCGTCGGCGATGCCCCAGATGTAGTTGGCGATCCAGTTGAGGTTGGGGGTGGTCATGGGGTGGGGGTGGGGGGGGTTGTTCCCGGGTCTTCCCGTCAGTTCCGCCGCCGAGATAGTATAGCATCCTACACCTGCCGGCCCCATGTGGGCACGGGTAGGTCACAACCAATGCGCCGCGCTCCGGGGGTCTTGCCGGTGCTCCGCCAACCTGTGAATCGAATCCGGGGAAGTCGTTCCACACAGCACGCCGGCGCCTGCAGGGGTCTCGGTAGTCAACTCTGCTTGACGTAATGTAATCCCCAGTTTACATCTCAGACCTGAAGATGGGCGGAACAGGTCGTTCACTTCAACTTCACGTAACCGAGTCCGCATCCTCGGTTCCCCCTGCCGCATCCCGCACCGACCCGCTAAAGTGGTAGCCCGACCATGAGCCCATACAGCGACCCCGGTGCGAACGGCAACGGCGGTCCCAACCCGCGAGTGACGGTCTCGCCGACCTGCCCGAGATCGGCGCCGGGGCGACGCACCCGGAGATCCCCGACCAGCGCGCCGGGCGGTTGTCCGCCTTCAACCGTTCTCGTTACTCGATATGTTTCATCATGTTGCGGCGCCACACCTCGGGGATTCGCCCCAGAGTCCAAGCATGAATGCCAGGAACAATGACGCTGATTCAGCCGGGGGCGGCACCGCGCCGATGGTCGACGCGACCACGGTGCGAGTGTCCAGTCCGGCCTCCACCGGCGGTGCCGGCACCACGTTCGAGCAGCATGTGGGCGCCTACTGGCTAGCGCAGCTGTTGGTTGGCGCGATCCCGCCAATCGCGATCGACACCACAGTCGCGGAGGTGAGCTTCCAGACCAAGCGTCTGGGCTGGCACACCGACGACTTCTTGGTGGTCTGCACGTCCGGTGGCATGTCACGCAATCTCCCCGGCCAAGTGAAACTCAGCTTCACCGTCAGCGCGTCGAACCAGGAGTGTGTGCAGACTGTCACCGATTTCTGGAACGACTTCAACGCCTCGCACTTTTCGAAGGACCACGACCGGCTCGCGCTTGTCACGCTACGCGGTACGAATACGCTTCTCAAGCACTACGTCGGACTGCTCGATTGCGCGCGGGCTGCGCGTGACTGCATCGAGTTCGAGCAGCGGCTCGCCACCGAAGGCCTCATTTCCACAACTGCCGTGCGCTACTGCGACGAGCTGAAAAAGATCATCGGCGATGTCGAGGGAAAACCCGTCACGGCAGCCGACATCTGGCCGTTCCTGTGCACTCTCCACGTGCTGAGCCTCGACCTCCACAGCTCGACGGGACAGACGGAAGCGCACATTAGGAGCATGCTCGCCCTCACGGCGACGGACGGAGACCCCGAGGCGAGCGCCAGCGCTTCCTGGAACGAGTTGATCGTAGAGGCGAGCAGGGCGATGGTTGCCAGTCGCAGCCTGCGCCGCGATGACCTGCCCGCCGCCACGCTGGCGCGCCACGGCGTCATCGGGACGAACGAACGGCGCGTGCTCCAGGCGCTTGGCGATCACACCGAACCCGTCCTACGCGCAATACGCTCGAAGCTCGGGAACAATCTTCATCTGCCGCGCGCGGCACTCGTCCAGAACACCCTCGATTCGCTTGAGAACGCTCAGGTCGTGCTCGTGACCGGACCGGCCGGCTGCGGCAAGTCGGCCGTGGGCAAGGACGCCGTCCGCGTGCTCGCCTCGGATCATTTTTTGTTTGGCTTTCGCGTCGAGGAATTCGCGCAGGCGCATCTGGACGCCACGCTGGCCGCCGCGCAGGTGCCTGTGAACTGGGCGGGACTCCGAGCCATCCTCGGTGCGCAGGACCGCAAGGTCGTCCTTGTAGAAAGCGTCGAGCGCCTGCTCGAGAGGACAACGCGCGACGCGTTTACCGATCTCATGACGCTGGCGGCGGACGACAGCGGCTTGCGCGTTTTGCTCACGTGCCGCGACTACTCGGTCGAACAGGTGCGCACGAGCTTTCTGAAGCCGCATGGCATCATCCACACGGTTATCCGCGTGCCACCGCTCGATGACTCCGAACTCACAGAAGCGGAGGTAGCGTATCCGGCGCTCGCCATTCCTCTCAAGAGCCCGGCTTTGCGCGACCTCCTGCGCAACCCCTTTGTTCTCGACAAGGCGATCGATATCCCATGGACCTCCGAGGAATCTCTTCCGCAGACCGAACGCGCATTCCGCGCGCTCTTCTGGCGCGAGATCGTGCGCGGCGGCGACCGTGTGGCGCCCGCCATGGGACGGCCGCGCGAAGAGGTGCTCCAGAGCATTGCCGTACGGCGCGCGCAGGCGCTCTCTGCCTATGTTCCTGCGACCGGCCTCGATACTGCCGTGGTCGAGTCCCTGCGCGGCGATTCTCTCATCACGTCCTCCGACGACAATCCGTTGCTCGTGGCGACGGCCCACGATGTGCTCGAGGACTGGGCCATCCTGCAATGGCTCGAGGAGCAGCATCTTTCTGAAGCATCGTTCAAGGCGCTCTCCGACGTCATCGGAACGCACCCGGCCATACGGCGTTCATATCGCAACTGGGTGGCCGAACTCGTCGAGCGCAATGCGGCGGCTGCCGATCGGCTGTTTCAGGCGGCCGTGTCGGAAACCGAAATCAGCGACCAGTTCCGCGACGACACGCTGGTGTCGCTGCTCAAGGCACCGTCAGCGCCCGGCTTTCTCGCCCGCCACGAGGCGCAACTGCTCGCAAACGACCGCACACTTCTGAAGCGCGTCATTCATCTGCTGCGCGTGGCCTGCGTGAAGACGCTCGACTGGCTCGCCCGCCTGGGTGGGCAGGGATCGATCCTCAACGTGCCAGATGGCTCTGCGTGGCCTGCGGTGCTGCGGCTCGTTTGTCGCAATCTCGCGGCCTTCGCAGCCGACGAGCGTGCGCTCCTGCTCGGGCTTGTAGAGGATGCGGTGCGCGGTGTGAGTTGGTGGGAGCCCGATCTCGAGGGCGCCGAGGATGTCACCGGCATCGCCCACTGGCTCCTCGACGGCCTGCGCGGCTACGGAGGCGACGAGCCGCGCAAACGCGTGCTCAAGGTCATCGCCAAGATCCCCAAGGCCGACGCCGCCGGTTTCGAGGCGGCGCTACGCGCCCACATCGAGGTGGGGAGCCGCCGCGATGTCGTCGCGGAGGACTTCCAGGAGCTCATTTACGCGGGTACCGACGGTATGCCCGCCGCGCGCGATCTGCCGGACGTCGTCATCTCGGTCGGTGCGGACTATCTACTCGCTTCGGAGGAGGATATCGACGATGAGCGCCGCTACAGGCGCCGTCCTCTCGACATCGACCTATACTTCGGGATTAAAGAAGGATTGCGCCACGACTCGTTCCCGGCGAGCGCAGTGCGCGGCCCATGGATCCACTTGCTGCGGTATCACCCAGAGAAGGCGCTCGACTTCTTCATCAAGGTTTTCAACCATAGCGCCGACTGGTATGCGCATCCCCGTCTGCACGACCCTCTCGAGAAGGCTTGGGAATGCGAACTCACGTTCGCGGACGGTACCACACGCAAGCAATGGACGAATAGCCGCTTGTGGCGCTCTTACCGCGGCATGGAGGTCGCACCCTATCCGCTCCAGTCGATGCTGATGGCGCTCGAAAGGTGGCTGCTCGAGGTCGGGCAGGAAGATCCGGAACGGCTGGACACCATTCTCGTCGACATCCTGCGCCGCAGCGACAACGCAGCGCTCGCTGCTGTCGTCGCGAGCGTGGCGACCGCCTATCCGCACGCGTCCGGCGAAGGATTGCTGGTGCTCCTCAGCGTCCGCGATTACATCGCCTTGGATCGCGGCCGTCTCGCGGGCGAGCAGCAGATGGCGGGGATGGCCAGCTTGTTTCCGACGATGCGCGCTGACCACCAGGTGTACCAGATGGAACGCAAGAAGGCGGACGCGTTGCCGCACCGGCAGAACGATCTGGAAGCGGCGGTTGCCAATCTCCAGCTCGGGCCGTTCGCGCCCCGCGTCCACGCTCTCCTCGACAACCATCTCGCGGCGTTGCCGCCGAAGGAGCAACAGAACGAAGGCGACCGCTTGTGGCGCCTCGCCATCCATCGCATGGATCTCCGCCAGTACTCCGTTTCCGACACACCTGGCCCAGAAATCCCTGACCCACAAGCAAAGGAAGGCAATTCGCCACGGCGCTACGTTCGCCTCGAGCCGACGCCGCCTGAGGCCGACGTGCAGGCCATGGTCGATGAAGGCGCTTCCCGTTTCGCCGCGGTGAACGCGCGGCTGGGCGTGCTGATGTGGGGTGTGCAAGCATTCGGCCGCGAAACCGGCAAGTACGACGCCGCACAGTGGGGGGCGAAGCTCGCGGAAGCGCAGGCCATGGACCGCCAAGCCGTAGACGAGGACGGCAGTCGGCACGCGCCTGGTTTTGTTGCCGCTGTGTGTATCCGTGACCGGTGGGACGACATGACGTCGGCTCAAAGAGGCTGGTGCGTCGATAGGGTCTGCGCGGAAGTCATGCGACACGCCGCCGACGCCGATCGCATGGAGCGCGTCCAGCACAACCCCATGGCGGCCGACAGGGCCTGCGCCTTCGCGCTGGCGACGTTGCTCCGCAAGCCGCTCGACCCAACGCGCACCGAACGGGTGAAGACCGCTCTTGCCGCCGCCGTCACACATCCAGTGGAGCAGGTGCGATCGTACGCGACATGGAGCATCGACGACACCGTCTGGGCCGCCGATCGCGCGCTCGCCCTGCGCTGCGTTAACGCGATCGCGGCCGAAGCCGTCATTATCGATCAGGCACAAGCCGCCGAGGCAGCGCGTCCCTATGATGAGCGCCGCGAATTGGGCGAGGTCACAGCGGAGGCGACCATGGACGTCCGGGCGCGGTTCTGGAAGGACGAAGGGATTGCCGAGGATGCACACGTCACGCTCGACATCTCCGACGGTTTCGGCGCACATGCACTCAAGCGCATGCTCGTGATCCTGGGGCGTGTGCCCCAGGACCCGGTCGCGATTGCGGCGTTCACCCGCGCGAGCCATACGCTCGCCGGCTGGTGGACATCCAATGACGACCGCCGCGGCCGAGGCCACAGGGATTTCCATACAGAATCCGACGTGTCCCAACGCATTCAGGAATTTCTACTGCGCACATTTCCGGAAGATGCACAGCGGGTATTGGCTCCTCTGCTCGCAGCCGTTGACCGCCACTCGGATGAGCTCAGGTCCGTCATGCAGGGATTGACCCGCCTACAGAACGCCGACCCGAACACGCCCCAGTATTGGTTCCTGTGGAAACTGATCGCTGACGCGGTCAAACGCGCGAAGTGGCTTGCCCGTCTGGACACGGACAGGCACCCAGTTGGCACGGACCTATTGTCGGCGGTTTTTCTGACGTTGTATTGGGAGGACAAGGTCCGGCACTGGCGGTTTCTCGACGGCTACGCGCATCTCGTGCGCGCGCTCTTCGAGGCCCTGCCCACAACATCCATCGTTCTTGACGCCTACGCCCGGTTCCTCTATCACATTGGGGAATGCTCGCTACCCGACGCGTTCGTACGCGTAGGCGACGCGCTGCAGCGCGGCAACACGCAGAAGATGCTCGCCAAGTCGGATACCGTTTTCGTGCTCGAGGTGCTGCTGCAACGGTACGTTTATGGACGGCCGCTCGAACTCAAGCGCGACACCCGTATTCGTGACGCGGTGCTCTTCATGCTCGACTGCCTTGTTGAAGCCGGGTCGTCTGCCGCGTTTCGGATGCGCGACGACTTCGTCACTCCAGCGGCATAGTCGCTCAGACGTATGCTTCCTGGGATCGATCGACACCTGAATTCACTGCCCCGTCATTTGCTGAAGACGGGACGCCAGTCATCCGCGCTTCCTTTCGGGACCACCGGATATCCGACTCGCCCGATCCGGCTTTCGTCGCATGCCACAGGGAGGAACTCTCCCATCCGTAGCCGTTAGACTGACAATCACACTTTACATTAAGCCATGTAAACTTTACATTCTATCCTCACCATGCGAACCACTCGGCGACAAGCCGACTCCTTCCGTACCGGAACCTCTTCCCGCTCGGCCATGTCGCGTCGGGGTCAGTCGCAGTGCGTTCCCACCGTGACACTTCGGGTAGGATGCCGACCACCGGCGCAACACTTTCGTCTGGCTGCTCTCATGATCGGCCAGTAACGCTACCCGCCATTTCATCTCGAACCCCGAAAGCCACCGCCAGCAACCCCTATGTCCTTCGCCCTCAGTTGGGTCGATCACGACCAGGAGGCCCGCAACCGGGTCGAGAAGATCCTTGCCCTCCTCAACGAGCGGGAAGCTCGCGACGAACTCGGCTTGGGACCCATCCGTGATTCCCTGGCCGATCTACTCTTCCCCGGAACGAGCACGATTCAGACTCGCCTGCGCTACTTCCTTATCGTGCCGTGGATCTACCGTGCCCTGGAGGTGGAAGGGGTCAAGGGTGCAGAGGTCTGGAGGAGGGGGAGGGACCTTGAGCTCGAAGTCGCGGACCATCTTCGCGGGACCTCCGAAGCAGGTGTCTTCGGCAGACGCGCGGGCCGTCGGCTCAAGCGGCTCCCCAGTTCGGTGTACTGGCTGGGGCTAGGAACCTGGGGGTTGCGCTACGACCGCAGGTCGAGTCGCTGGCACCAGGGCCTCCCTGCCCGACCGCGTGGGTTTCCAAAGATCGACACGCTAGCGCTTACCTCGGCGGAAGCCCAGTACCTTCAAGACCGCGTAACGCAGTCGGTACCGGACACCCTCCTTGCGCACCTCTTCCTGCGCGCCAACCCAGCCGAGTGCCGCTTCGCTTGGGAGCATCCGGACTACGCAGGATTCTCCCCACCCCACAAGGCGGCGCTGGAGCACGCGCGCCTCTTCTCGGAAGTCATCTACGGCGCACCGCTGCTCTACAATCTGCTGCTCGCGAGGCGCGCCGAGAGAAAGGACAAGATCGCGGAGTACTGCGAGAGGCTTGAGACGTGGTCGGGTGAACTTGACCGCAGCGCTCTAGACAACTGGTCGGTGACGGACTTCTGGTTGACGGTTGGCCAACGACGCCAGATCAACCCGTGCGCGCACAGCTTCGTGACTCGATGGATCGACCTCGCCAGATCCAGCGCGCTGGATGTCGCCAAGCATGGCGTCCCTGCGGACGACTCGGCTCCGGCCCGGCTGGTCCGGAGGCGGGAGAGGGCACTGAAGCGCGATCGCTCCCGCTTCAATAACCGGCGCTTGCTCGACCAGTGGGGCGGCGGGTCGGGAGTCTACCGAATGGACTACCGGTGGGGAAGGGTGCGCGACTACATTCGCGAGCTCGCAGCGGGACTGGGCCAGGGATGACCCTTCTTGATCCGCAATCCGACCGCGTCCTGTACACCGAGGCGCTCACGACGCCACCGGGATTCCGGTTCGACTGCGCTGTGGCACTGACCTATTCTCTCGGTCTGGACACTCTCCTGGCCGTGCCGCTCCACCTGCTCATCCACGCCGGTGAGCAGGCACAAACCAGGCTTCTCAAGGACCGGCTTGCAGTCCTCGATGGACTGAAGCAGACGACGGGGAACCTGTCCATCTTCCATCAGCAGGGTCGCATTCTGGCGCCCCGGGGCAAGCGGATTCTCTATTCCCTGCTCGAGGATTCCGTGTTCCGGGCATCGGCCCCTCGCGGCGGGATCTTCCACCCCAAGGTCTGGCTCTTGCGCTTCTCGCCCGAGGGCGGCAAAACCGACGCCGGGCCCGCGGAGCACGCACCCCTCATCCGGCTCGCGGTCCTGTCCCGCAACCTGACCGCCGACCCGTCGTGGGATGTCTCGCTGACCGTGGAGGGGCGGCCACGGACCGCCGAGGTGGATGGGAACGAAAACCTCGTTCGCCTGCTTCGTGCCCTGCCCGACTGGGCACCAGAGCTGCACGGGGAACGCGCCGCCCAAATCGCTTCGCTGGCGGACGATCTCGCCCGCACCGCCTGGGAGCTCCCCGACGGTATCGACGAGTTCCGCCTGCACGCCATTGGCCTTGAAGGGGGTGTGTGGCTGCCGCCCCGCTCAGACCGACTCGTCGTCATGTCACCCTTCTGCACGGTGGACGCGCTGAAACGCCTTGCCGGCACAAGCGGTTCCCCCCGGGCGCTGATCTCGCGCCCTGAGGAATTCGTCCGGATCTCGCAAAGGTCCAAGGACGCGATCAAGCCGTTCGAGCGGCGTCTGATCCTACGCGAAACCGCGGAGGCCGACGACGACGAGGACACTTCGCTCCGGCGGGGCGCACACGTCGGACTCCACGCAAAGCTCTACCTCTGTGATGAGGCCGATGGGACGCGGTTGTTCGTAGGTTCGGCCAACTCAACCCACCCTGCTGTGATCGGGACGACCAACGTGGAGGTGATGGTCGAGCTGGCCGGGAGCCGGAAGCGATTGGGGTCGGTGGAGGAGTTTCTGGGCAAAGACGGGTTCGGGGCTATCCTGGAGGACTTCGATCCCGCCGACGTCGACCCGCCCAAGCCAGAGGATGTGGAAGCCGAAAAGCTGCTCGAGCGTGCCTGCGACATCATCGCCGCCGCGGAGCTGCGCCTCTCCTGTCACGAGGCGGCCGACGATCAGGGGGAGAGCCAGGGCTGGCGGCTGGAACTGCGTGCCAACGACCCGATCGAACTCCCGCCCGGCCTGCGGACCACGGCTTGGCCCATCACCCTGCCTCGCGGTCGGAAGCTCGACTGCCGCCCCCTCCTTGGCGGCCGGGAGGTCGTCTTTGGGCCACTGGCCGTGTCGTCGATCACCCGGTTCATCGCGTTCGAGATCGCGTTGGAAGGGGGCGGGCCCAATGCGCCTCCGCAGACCTTCGTTCTGCGCGTACCGGCGGAAGGGCTCCCGGTTCAGGCGCGCGACGAGGCAGTGGTCCGACAGGTCGTGCGCAACCGCGACGGGTTCCTTCGCTACCTCCTGTTCCTGCTCGGCGCCTTCGAAGGCCTCGCCGAGGCCGGAGGCGGCGGAGCCTAATCGCTGGAAACTGGCGGCGGGGGCGGCTTGGGAACGCTGCCGCTGCTGGAACAGATGACCCGTGCATTCTGCCGTGATCCGTCGCGGCTCGACTCGGTGCGGCGCCTGGTCGAACATCTCCGGAAGTCGGGCACCGGCGAGGATGACGAGGAGATCGTTCCAGCGGACTTCCTGCGGCTTTGGAGCACCTTTGAATCGGCAATGTCGGGAGGGGATCGTGGCGAACCTGCACCGTAATGCCGAAAGGGCGCTGAGCGTGCTCAAGGACTTTCAGCGCCGAACGGTAGATTACGTATTCCAGCGGATGTGGGGGGATGATCCGCCTGCGCACCGCTTCCTCGTCGCGGACGAGGTCGGGCTCGGCAAGACCCTCGTCGCTCGCGGAATCGTCGCCAAAACGCTGGAGCATCTCTGGGACCGGGTCGGACGGATCGACATCGTCTACATCTGCTCCAATGCGTCCATTGCCCGCCAAAACGTCAGCCGACTCGATGTCGGCGGCCTTCCGCATGCGGTCCTCCCAACCCGGCTCACCCTCCTGCCCGCGCATGTCCGCCACCTGGACGGCAACAAGGTCAACTTCATCAGCCTGACCCCGGGCACATCCCTCAACACGACCAGATCGAACCGAGGCGGCATCATCGACGAGCGCCTGGTCCTGTGGCAGATGCTGAAGCGGCTGTCACACCCGCGCGGGAGAGCCGCACTGACCTGGACCCGGCCGGCCAGGGCTGTTCCTTCCACGACATCGACCGAGCTGCCCACCCAGCCCCTGCCGAGGGCGGCTCCCTCCCTGAACCGGGTCGGCCTCTACAGGCTTCTCCAGTGCGGGGTGTCGGACCGGAGCTACCGAGGGCACATGCGGTGGAACCTTCCATCCGTCGACACGGCGCTCACGGACGCATTCCTCAACCGGCTGCTGGACGACGGCAACCTGTACAACGATCTGGTGAGCCTTTGCGAAGGGTTCGCCCGGCGGGGCTGGGTACGTGGGCAATACCCGATGGTTGGACGACTGCGAGGCAAGCTCGCCAGCGTCTGCATCGAGACGCTTGAGCCCGACCTGATCATCCTCGACGAGTTTCAGCGGTTCCGCGACCTCCTCGACTCCAGCAGCCCAGCCGCCCGCCTCACCCGGCAGATCCTTGACTTTCAGTACAAGCAGGACGCACCGGAAGCGGGACTCCGAGCCCGGGTACTTCTGTTGTCGGCCACGCCGTACAAGATGCTCACCCTCTACGACGACGAGGGCGAGGACCACTACTCGGATTTCCTCCGTACCTGCGCGTTCCTCTGCGAAGACGACGACGAGGTGATGCGCGCGCTGCGCGTGGCGATCCGACGTTATCGGCTTGGCCTGCTTGATGGGCAGGGCCATCTCCACGATCTGGACTTGGCCCGACGCGACCTTGAGACCCGCCTTCTCCAACTGATGGTCCGCACGGAGCGCGTGCGGGTCTCGGCGGAGCGGGATGCCATGCTTGAGGAATGCGAATCCAGACCACCACTCACGACGGACGACATCAGGCAGGCACAGGTCATCGACCGGGTAGCGGCCACGATCAAGGCCCATGATCCGATCGAGTACTGGAAGTCGGCCCCCTACCTGCTCAACGTCATGCGCCGATACCGTCTCAAGGACCACTTCATGGATTTGTGCCAGGATCCTCCCGTCGACCTTGCCACCGCGGTGCGCGACAGTGAGGCGTGGCTCCTGAAGCAAGACGCGGTCGAGCAGTATGGCCGAATCACGCCCGCCAACCCTCGCCTGCGTCAGCTCCTTGACGACACCGTGGAACGAGACCAATGGAAGTGGCTCTGGATGCCGCCTTCGCTTCCATACCTGGAACCGGGGTCGCCGTACGCTGGAGAGGTAGCCGGCTCGACCAAGTCGCTGGTCTTTTCGTCCTGGGTGGTGGTGCCGGATGCCATTGCGGCATTCTGCTCCTACGAGGCAAACCGGCGCATGCTCGCCAAGGAGCCGGACTTGCCCGGGTACTCGGAACTGCACCGTTCCAGCTCGCGCCTGCTGGACTTTCCGTTGCGCGATGGTCGCCCGGGAGCCATGAACCACATCCTCCTTCTGTACCCGAGCCCCTCGCTGGCCGAGATCGGCGACCCGCTTGGGCTGGCCCTTGCGCGCGGAGGTGGACCCGTACCGGTTGACGAGGCGCTGGAGCGCGTAAAGGAGCGGATTCGGCAGCGGTTCAAGGACATCGGTGTCGAGCTCCCTGAGGGCGGATCGGGCACGCCGGATCAGAAGTGGTATTGGGTCGCCCCCGCGATGCTTGACGGAGCCTTGCATCCCAAAACAGCCAATTGGGTCAAAGGAGTCGAGGACTGGTTGCCCCCTTCGCCCGAGGGCACGGATCATAGGGGTCTTGCACGCCACGTTGCCGAATTCCATCAAGCGATGAACGATCGGCCTGATCTCGGGACTCCGCCTGATGACCTGGTCGAGATTCTGGCCATCGTGGCGCTCGCAGGGCCGGGCGTGTGCGCACATCGGGCGCTCCGCCGTATCGCGAACCTGGATTCAACCGATCCGAAGCTGCTCTCTGGTGCAGCCCGTGCGGCCCAGGGCCTGCGCTCGACCTTCAACATTCCGGAGAGCACCGCTCTGGTCCGGGCCCTCTCACCGAAGCGCGGGACGAGGTATTGGGAGATGGTGATTCGCCATGCACTCGCCGGGAACCTTCAGGCCGTGCTCGACGAGTATGCACACGTCCTGGAGGAGTCACTTGGACTGATGGGCAAGTCGCCCTCGAAGGTGGTCGAAGGCATCGCAGGTGAGATGTTGGAGGCGCTGTCGATCCGCACCTCCCCGGTTCGAATGGACAACATTCGCTGCAAGGGGCCCGGTGCGCCGATTGAAGTCGATCCCTTTAACATCCGAACCCGGTTCGCACTCCGTTTCGGCGACCTCCGGGACGAACGGGGAGAGAGTATCCAACGCGCCGACACCGTGAGGAAGGCGTTCAACTCCCCCTTCCGGCCGTTCATCCTGGCGTCAACCTCGATCGGCCAGGAAGGGCTGGATTTCCACACCTACTGCCACGCCGTCTATCACTGGAATCTGCCCCACAATCCCGTCGATCTGGAGCAAAGGGAGGGCCGCGTACATCGCTACAAGGGGCACGCCGTGCGCAAGAACGTGGCCGAGCGCTACGGTCTTGGGGGAATCCGAACGGACTCACGGCCCGGCCCCGATCCATGGAAGATACTTTTCCAACGAGCAAGGGATGATCGGGCTGCTGACTCGAACGACCTGATCCCATATTGGATCTTTGAAGAGGGAAGCGCTCGCGTGCAACGCCGCGTGCCCCTGCTCCCCTTCAGCCGGGAGGTGGATCAGCTCCGCCGCCTGGTCGGTAGCCTCGCCGTGTACCGGCTCGCCTTCGGCCAGCCCCGCCAGCAGGATCTCCTGGAATACCTGCGCAGACGGCGTGAGGACACAGGCGAACTCGATCTGGACCAGTTCAGGATTTCGTTGGAGCCGCCGGGTCATACCAAGTGACAACCCGACCTTGCACCCCGTCCGCCGCCTTGAGGATCCTGGCCCCGTCCTTCACACCCAGCCCCAGATCCAACCGCGATTGCGTAAACCACATCCGCCTCCCCGTCCTGGACCAGTGCACGGCTACGATGGGGCACATGTAGAACCCGGGCGCAATTCGGGCCCATCGACGCTGATACACCCTTCAACCAGCCGCCAGCCCTTGATCCGCTCCATTTCACGAACCAGTTCCTCAACATTCATTTGCCGCCACCTCCCCCTCTCGGCCCCGTCCTCAGGTTCCGCCCGCCTCACGCTGACAAGACCAACCTGATCGCGGTGTGAGTGTCCAGCAACTTCCTGACGGACCGATGGAGACCCACGGCTGGATGTGCGCGGCCCCACCCGTCCCCGGGAGAATCCCTGCGCGGATACCGAGGCGCTCTCGTTCGTCGGTTCCAGCCTCGAAATCCCGCAGCAGGAATCGAGATAGCCTTCGACAAACGCGTAGTAGTGATTCCCTCTGCTCGGATCACGCTCGATGCGATCGATCCGGGCCGTCGCGAAATAGGATTGACCTCCTCCGCTGCTGGACAGGTCGACGCTGACACGTCTGTCACCAGCTTGTTTGTCCGCCACATCCGGCCGAAAGTGGCGGACAAACTCGCGCTCGACGCTCGTCATGCCCGCCAAGGGCTCGCTGGGCCGCCGGCTCAACCGCCGCGTCCGGCCAACCTGCCAGCTTGAGCCCGATCCGGTCCTGTCCCTTTTACATTATGGGAGTGCTTCACGATCCAACCCGCTACCGCGCCACCTCGTCCATGAATCCACCGAGCAAACACGAAACGAACGGCGAGTCCGCCCCCGGCCCCGGAGTGAAGGTGTTCGACTTCTTCTCGGGCTGTGGCGGAGCCAGCCGCGGCTTCCAGGATGCTGGAATGGACGTGGTGTTCGCCCTCGACTGGGATTCCGAGGCCAGGCAGACCTTCGAGCTGAACTTCCCGGCGGCCACGTTCGAGCCCAGGGACATCCGGGACACGAGCGAGGACATCGTCTACGAACTCGTTGCCAAGCAGAGGCCCAATCGGGTTTTGTTCTGCGGATGCGCGCCCTGCCAGCCCTTCACGAAGCACAACACCATCCGCCCCGAACGGGACGAGGACGACCGGGTGCCGCTGCTTCTCGATTTCCTTCGCTTCATCCAAAGGTGCGAGCCGGACATCGTATTTGTCGAGAATGTCCCGGGGATCCAGAATGTGTGCCCTGACTCCGAGCCGCTCAGCCAGTTTCTTGAGGGCCTGGAGGAGGCCGGCTATACCGAGCCGACATTCGCTTCGGTGCCCCTGAAGCGGTACGGAGTCCCGCAAGGGCGCCGCAGATTCCTCCTGCTCGCCAGTCGCCACGGGCCCCTCGAACTTCCTCCAGAAACCCACGGCCCGGAGACGGACAATCCCGACTACGATACGGTGCGCGACTGGATAGGCGACCTTCCGGAGATCGACGCCGGCGATACGCACCCCACGATCCCCGACCACCGAGCTGCAGGCCTTTCGGCGCTAAACCTGAAACGCATCCGCGCGACTCCCGAGGGCGGCGGCAACCGGGACTGGCCGGACGAACTCCGGCTCAAATGCCACGAAGACGCCACAGGATACAGCGATGTCTACGGCCGCATGTCGTGGGACCGTCCCGCTTCCGGGCTGACGACCCGATGCATCAGCTACTCCAACGGTCGCTTCGGGCACCCCGAGCAGGATCGCGCGATCAGCGTCCGGGAAGCGGCTTGCCTTCAGACATTCCCGATGGACTTCCAGTTCGCCGGGAGTCTCGGTTCCATTGCCCGGCAGATCGGCAACGCCGTGCCGGTGAGGCTGGCCAGGGCTGTCGGACGCCACGTCACCAAGCACTTGGCCCAAGCAGGCGTGATCTGGCCTCGACCCTGCTTTCCTCGCCCACCGCGCCAGCTCCGGGCACCCGCTGCCTTTGGTTCCGCACCGCTACCCCCCTTGCCTCCGCAGAGCACGTCGCGCGCCCACCTCATGCCCCCCTTCCCTCGACTTACTCGCTCTCGTCGCACCGCAGGAACGATTCGATGCGGGCCGCCACGGCCTCGTGATCCTTCGTCTCGCATTCCCAGATCACCATGACCTTCCAGCCAAGATCGCGCAGCGCCGTCTCGTTGCGTTTATCGCGGACGACGTTGTCCTCGAACTTGTTCTGCCAGTACCCCTCGCGCGTTTTGGGGCTGGACGCGCGCTTGCAACCAAGATGTCGGTGCCAGAAGCATCCATGAACCACGATGACGGCCTGGTGGCGTGGGAAAACGATGTCGGGGCGACCCGGAAGGTCTTTGCGGTGGAGGCGGAAGCGAAACCCGAGTCCGTGCGCAATCCGGCGAACAATCAGCTCCGGCCTGGTGTCTCGACCCCGGATGCGTGACATGATCTCGCTTCGTTTCTCGGGGTCGAAGATGTCGGTCATCGGTCGGCTTCACCCCTTGAACACATGCTCCCGGTGATACTCCAGAAAGCGAGGGTGCGGATGGTAGATCCCCTGATCGGGCGTTCGCAGCCGCCGGTCGCTGTTGACAAGCGAAAGCACGCTGCCGGGGATAGCATTCCTCTTCAGCAGCAAGCTGTAGTCGTCGTCGATCGAAATCAGGCCACGGTCGAACATCCAGTGAAAGGTGGAGCTCAGTGCCACCCCGTTCCGAAGGCTGTCGGGTCCATTCTCGGCCACGGGCTGGATGTGCGCGGCTTGGGCCTCAGCCCTTCCGCCGCCGTTGATGATCCTGAGACCGCTGATCGCGCAGGTGTTGTCGTAGGCACGCTTGATACCGGTGGAGAACACCCGGTCGCGAAACGGTCTCCGCGACAGTCGCTCGATGATGGGCCGGTCCACCAGTTCCAGCCCACCCGTCCCGGGGAGAACGCCTTCGCGGATGCCGAGGCGCTCCCGTTGGTCGATTCCAGCGTCGAATCCCGCAGCAAGAATCAGGCTGTACTCGGAATCCTTCAGGAGCCTTACTGAACGACCGAACATGCCCTTGTTCGTCGAGCCGTCTGCCTTCTGCAGTCCGCTCTCGTAGTAGAAGTCGCTCTCACGGAAAGGAACCGGGCGGTCGAATTCGAGATAGTCTTCGACGTACGCGTAGTAGTGGTCGTCTCTGCGCGGATCGCGCTCAATGCTCATGATCCGGGCCGTCGCGAAATATGATTGACGCCCTCCACGGCTCGACAGATCGGCGCTGACACGGCGAGGCTCGTAGTAGACGATCCATTCGCCGAGTGCCTTCCGCGCGGCCTTGAGGTAGGTGCGTGGGAAGTGGTACCGATCCTCAGGAAGATCGTCGTATGACGGATCGATCTTCGTGGTCAAGACGGCTTTCGCCATGGCCGATGTCTTCCCTGTCTCGGTCGGGGATGCGGCGGGGGTCGCTGGGCCGGAGCTTCTGGCGGGAAGCTACCAGGTGCGGCGGATCGTCTCAAGCGACGGCGCCTCTTGCAGATCCCAAGTAGCTGAGCATCTCCGCAAAAGACAACTTTACATTACATCATGTAAACCCGCCTTGACATCCGGCCCATCTCCTTGGCACCCAACCGTCCCCAACCCCCCCCACCCCACCCCCCTACCGCAACCGAGACGGGACAAAGTCACCCAGCGCCGTCACCTTCACCTCCTCAACCGCACCCGCCAGCGCGGCCTTCACCCTCTCCTTCTCCTCGTCCACCATTACAGTCAACGCCTCTTCGAGCTCGTCCCGGTTGAGCAACTCGTCCAGCTTCCGCAGCGCGATGTCGATACCAACCCCTGCGGCGGCAGCCACGATGAAGCCCGCCGCCCGGCCCAGGACGGGACCTGCCGCCCGGAGCGCCGCACCCCCCACCAGCCTTTCGGCCAACCGGGTTGTGAGAGCCTTCACACCGACCGAGGTCCTCACGCCGGCCATCGCGGCCCCGACAGCCGTCGGACCGACGGACACCACGAAATGACGCCTGGCGTCCTCCAGGAGCGTCTCCAGCGCGCGCCCAGGCCTCCCTCTCAACCCGGGTGGGAGCGCCGCCACTTCGCGGCCGAACCAGCGCTCGATTTCGGTGAGCACTTCCTCCTGCATCACGCGGCCGACATCGTCAGCCACGAGGCTGATTCCCTCCTCCAGCTCCCCGAACAGCCGCGACTCGATCTCTCCTTCCAGTCTTCCGGTCAGCGCCAGACCCAGCTCGGCATACTGTCCAATGAACGAGTAGTGCCAGTCCAGGAGCGACGGGACCGCGGCGTAGACAGGCGCGAAGGCCTCTTCGACTCCCGCGTCGATGACCTGGCGTGTTTCCGGTAACGGGGCCCGGCGGAGCTCCTCGGAGAAATGCCGCCAGCGTTCCTCCGCCCGCAGCTGCAGCATCTGATGGCCCGTCGCCACCAACACCACCAGCGGAACAAGTGCGAGCATCGCCCGCCCGGCCCACGCCCTCCGCCCCACCTGGGAAGTCTCCCGGCCCGCCTCGCCGTCATTCGCTTGCTTGTTCGACATCTGTCACTCCCCTTTCGACTTCGGGCGACGACTCACGATTTCGGGCGGCGATTCGCCACGCCGCCAGCATGAAGCCCTCGAGCCCGCGGACGAACCCGGCGATCGCCAGCGCGGCGTTCAGGAAGAACCCGATCCACACGACCACCCGGATCCCGTCGGGCGTCAAAGACGCGGTCGCCGCTCGGGTCACCACGTACCACGAGGAGCCTTCGAGTGCGGCCGCCGAACGGAGCCCGTCGTCCACCACCGGGCACGCCGAGTGGACGCCCGCCGTAAAGGCCTCCATTGTCAGCTGGAGGGAATCGGGATAGATGTACGGCGGACCGCCAATCACCATGTAGTTGAAGTAGACGTACGCGACGGCAATCAGCGCCAGCAGGACCCAGCCCGCAAGCCGCGCACTGAGGATGTCCGCGACCGCAACGCCCCGGTCGCCCGCACCGGCGTCGCGCCTGAAGTGACGCCCCGGCCACCGCGAGATGCGGTCGAACAGGAATGGCGCGGCCACGGCCGCCGCCGTCAGAAACAGCCAGTCGGTGGGCCGCGAGAGGGCCGCGAAGACGACCAGAAAGACGGCCAGCGGCAGCGCCGCGACCATGCTGGTCACCACCGGCAGCCACGTCCCCCGCAACCGCCTGCGCCAGGAGGACCGGTGATCCAGGTAGTAGTCGACAGCGAAGCGTTTGCGTTCCAGGCGGTACTCGAGGAGCCCGTAGAGTATCGCGATGTAGACCAGTGCCGGAGTCACGAGAGCCGCGCACGACTGGTCGTAGGTGCCCTGCCAGAAGAGGAGGAGACCCAGGAGCAGCGTGGTCCCCACGAGCGGCTGCAGGAACCGGTCAACCGTGGTGAGGGCGGGGAGTTTCATAGATCTGGTCCGGCAACAATCAGGATGGGCACGGGATTAGCGACCAGCCAGCCCAGCCCGCGGTCCGTGCGTACCCCGGCGGGCCGCGGTCCGAACCGCACGTTTGCGTTCTCGCCAGCGGGCACCAGGTTAACGCAGAGCGGAACCGGAGGCCACGCGATGGAAGCTACACACTACCAATTCAACCCGATCGAAACCAACCGGCTTCGAGGCTGGATCGCGAAATGGATCGGGGCCAGCTGGGTCTGGCACGCCAAGTTCCTCTCCGGCACCGAGACCTCGGCCACCCAGGCTCGTCGGTCCGGTCCCTGCGTCCCAAGAGACCTGCTGGAACCCGCGTTCCCGTCGCCTGCGGAGGATCCCGGGCCGACCAGCTTCGAATTCGACATCGCGATCGACTCGCACGGAGTCCGGGAGGACCGGGTCCGGGCAGTTCCGCACATCGGCCAGGGCCTCTTCGGCGCACCACGCGCCGAGATACGCATCACCAATTTCGGCACCTCGTCTCCGCTGCGGGATCCCGAGAACACCGGCGCGCTGACGATCTTCGTGTTTCGGCCGGGCCCTGGCACCGACTCTCCCAAGTGCCGGGTATGGATCTGCCGGAACCCGGTCGAGACGGACGTTGCAGACGACCTCATCGGCCCGGTGGAGCCGGGTTTCCCTGCCCCGTGGGGCCCAGCCTGAACCGGCCATGCCCAAAGCCGTCCTGACCACGAAGGTCGATCCGTCCTACGACGACCTCCCCGAGGAGCGATACCACTTCCCGCGCAGATACCTGAACGCGGCGCGGGCCGCGCTCGGCGATGGGGGTGAGCGGTTCGCTCACTTGACGACCAAGAGCCAGTAGCCGTCGTGATCGCAGAGCAACTCCTGGAGCGCCTGGCCGAACGCCGTAAACCATCTGCCCGAAGGGATCTGGGAGCCGCCTACTCGCCCTCGAAAGCCTCCACGCAGGCCCGGCCATCCGGAGTGATGCGGAAGCGCTGTTTCCGGCTGCTCGGCTTTTCGGGCATCGTCATCTCGATCCAACCTTTTTCCAGACACGGATCCAGATACTGTTTCTTGACGTGGCCCCTACTATTGAGATTCAAGGCGTCACGGATCTCCTTGCGCGTCATTTCGCCGGACATTACTAACAGCAGCCGCATGGCCGCCTTCCCGGGTACGGGTGCGTCGGCAGGCGCTTCGGAGTCATCTTCCTTGTTCTTCCGTTCGTCAAGCACCGTCGGTTCACTCTCTCGGACACCGGGCATTCGTGGAACAGCTTCGGGTTCGGAAGGGAAAGGTTTCCACAAAGGCAGGTCGTGATGCGCTGGAACCGGCGATGCGTCATCGAATACGATCTCGCGAAGGCCGGAAGGCGTCTTGGGTTCCGACCATGTGCCGGCGCCGCGCTCAACCAACTCGTCAAGCCCTCGGCATGGCTCTCCGTTTGAGCGGACATACACGGGCACATAACGAAGCTTCCCCAGTTGCTCGGTCGCCCCCGCCCAGGTGCCGCCATGCCCAAGATCGGAGTTCACGACCAGCGCGGCATCCGCCAGCGCATAGATCTGCTTGTTGCGTTCCATCGCCTGCCAGCCCCGGAACCGGACTGCGGGATCGAAGGAGGACACCAGCACCAGCCGCCCGTCCATGAGTGGCTCGCGATTCCCGCGGTTGAGCGCGGCGCGTTCGAGGTTATTGCCCAGGACGCCAATCGCATGCCCACCCGCCGCCAGGGATCCCCGCATGGCCGCCTGATCGACGCCACGGGCCCCACCGGAGACAATCTGCACCTCCGCTTCGGCGGCCAACTGTCCAACGCGTTCCGTGTACTCAATAAGTTCCTCGTTCACCTTTCGTGAGCCAACCACCGCCAGTCCGCCACCGTCCAACGCGTCTCGGTCGCCGCAACCGTAGAGCACCGGAGGCGCCTTGCTGCGCATCTTCTTCCGGAGCCGATTGGGGTAGTCGTCGTCCGGTCTGGTGACCACCCAGATCGCACGGGCGCTCCAACGCTCCAGGGCCTGGGCCAGAAGGAATCCTCGTTCGAGAAGTTGACGAACATCTTCCAGGGTTCGCCTGGTCCTCAATCCGGACCATGAACTATCGAGCTCCCTCAAGCCATCGGAATCAAGGAGATCCGCGGGCTGCATTTCGGTATCGCGAAGGTGCCGCACCAGGTTGTTGTAGTCGCCCAGGGGCAGAGGTGTGACGGAAGCACGGGATCTTCCCGCCAGCAGCGGCGCCGTCAGGAGAAGGATCGCCTGGGCGTTGGGGCTTAGCTCGCCGTTCATCAGCTACGCCCCAGCGTCGAGAGCGCCAGTGGCCAGACCCTGCCGCTACCGTTCTTGCGCAACAACCACGCCCCCACCGTGAAGGTCCAGCGCGAACCGACGATGTCATCCACGAGCAGCACCGGAGTCGGTGGAACGCGTGAGGCAGAGACCCCGAGGGAACCATCGACGTTCCGGGCCTGTTGCACGTAGTTCTCCATTTCCTTCTGGGGACGGCGATCCTCGGTCTTGACGAGAACCGGACGAAACGGCCATCCAAGCGCTCTCGCCAGTCGCTCTGCGAAGTCGGGCACGAGCCGCGGATTCCGGCGTGATGGGATGCAGGTTACCCACTGTGGCCGTGGACTCGGACCCCAGCGACGCACCAGCGAAGCACCTGCGTCAACAAGCTCGTCGGCGAATCGCCCGTCCTCCTGTTTCCCATGCTTTACCATCTTTCCCCATCCTCCGTCGCCCCACAGGCACAGCGCTCTTCCGGTTTCGGCTCGGTGTTGCTCTGGAATGTGGCCTTCGACGGCGTCGCGCGACAACCCGCCGGTTGGCCACTTCAACCGTGGCGGAATCGGCAGATCGAGACGGCGCAGGAAGGCCAGCGCATCGCGCTCGGTTTGTTGACAGGCCTCTGCGGGAAGTGGTGGAAGCCCTGGTGACCCGATTCCCTCTGTATCACCGTCGAGCGCCCGAATCAGGAACTCCATGTGGCCGCGTTCCAGACGCACATAGTCCTGCATTTGGCGCTGTTCTGCGACGCGCAGAAGGGTCAGACGCTCCACTCGCTCCCAGAAGGAATCTCTCAGGTCGGTGGCAGTCAGCTGCCACTTCGCACCGACCTTCACAATGGGAGGCGGCGACTCCAGTGATAGCAACTTCGCGGTGCGAGAGATGCGACCGCTGGTCAGATTAACCTGGCGCAGGAGTTCATGGTAAAACAACCCTTCGGTAGCGCTTTCCAGCGCTGCGATCACCCGTTCTACCTCCTCGGGCGTGGGAAACGCCGTGTCGATGAAGTGGCCGGTGATGTCGGTTTCCTCTTCTCCGCTGAGCAGGACACCATAAGCCCTCTCCAAGGCCCGGCCTGCACGACCCACTTGTTGATAGTAGGCCACGACGGACCCTGGTGCATGATAGTGGATGACGAAACCGAGATCCGGCTTGTCGAAGCCCATGCCCAGCGCAACCGTGGCCACGAGGGCTTTCACCTGGTTCTCTAGTAGCGCCTGCTCGAGCCGCTCTCGTTCCTTTCCCTCCATTTGTCCGGTATATGCTTCGACATCGATGCCTTGTGAACGGAGCCAGTTCGCTACCTGTTCGGCATCCCGGACCGTGAGCGTATAGATGATCCCGTGGCCCGGAATTTCGGGCACCTGCCGCGCGAGCCAGGCCAGCCTCTGTGACTGTCGCGGCAAACGAATGGTCTGCAGGGCGAGCGACGGACGCGCCAAGGGTCCACGCTGAATCTTCAGGTTAGGTCCAAGCACGTTGCGCAGATCCTTCATCACCCGATCATTCGCGGTGGCGGTTGTAGCAAGGAGTCGCGTGTTGCTCGGGAGGTTTCGGGCCGCCCGCTCGATCCTCTGATAATCCGGCCGAAAGTCGTGCCCCCAGTCGGAGATGCAGTGACACTCGTCGATCACGAGGAGCGAGACGCGGTCGGCGATTCCCAAGAGGACATGGTTCCGAAAGTGTTCGTTGGTGAATCGTTCCGGCGCGATAAGGAGGATGTCCACTTCGTCGCGGTCCAGCTCCGATTCCACCTTCGGCCAGTCCTCCCTGTTGGCCGACGTGATCATCGCCGCACGGACGCCCATCCGTCTTGCGGCCTCAATCTGGTTGCGCATTAGCGACAGGAGGGGAGAAACAAGCAGGGCCGGACCTCTTCCCCCTTCCCGTAGCAACCTGGTCGCGATGAAATAGACGAAGCTCTTCCCCCAACCCGTCCTCTCCACAACCAGGAGCCGCCCTCGACCCTCGACCACATGCTGGACCGCTTCCTCCTGGCCCGGGCGGAAGGTAGCGTCTGCAATGCCGGTACCCGTCTGCAAGAGCTCAAGCGCTCGCGGTGGGCGGTAGGACACTGGCCGGCTCCGAGCCATGGCGCGCAGAGCCCACCTGATGTCTCCCTTGTCATCGGTAAGCAACTCGAAGGGCTGCGATTTCATGGCCCGACGCACGGCTCCTCGATCGAACGTTCCCATGCGTGGCTCCGACACGACAAGCAATCGGACCCTGTCGGATGGAAGGCCCTTCTGCCAACGGCCAGCATGCACCACGACACCGAGCTTGGAATGACGGCCCGCCCAGTACTCCTTGCCGTCAATCCTCACGTTTGGCATGCGTTCAATCCATCTCTCCGATTTCCATTCTCAGACCAGCGCGGACCACTTCTGATGACCCAAAATAATACCGGCGGAAGACGACGATTCGGGAACCAGGCTGCGCCCACCTGTCTTCGAATACGAAACGGCCGAAGAGCTGGTCGTCTGGGCGCAGGAAGCGTGATCGGCTCCTCGCCGACGCCCCCGGATCACACTGGACCGATCCGTCCGCGGCGAGGTGCGCTCCGCGTACAGAAGGCTTGGCGGCGTGTCGCGCGTTCGGCTGAAGAGGAACACCTTCGGCCAGGTCCAACTGGGAGGCCAGCGCCGAGTCTACCATCACCTGCTCTCGGTGTGCTGGCTCCTCTACCGGGTGAATCCGGGAGGCCGCCGCCGGATCGACTGGGCGGACGCCCACGCCGAGGACGCCGCGAATCGCGCACGGATCCCCGTCATGGAAGCGGACGTCATTCTCGAATCACCGGAGCGCCGCATCATCCTGGACACGAAAGTTCTACCCCGACGCGCTCGCCCGCGGACGCGGCTCCGGCCCCGGCAAGCTGCACTCCAACAACCTCTACCAGCTGCTCGCCTACCTGCGGAACCGTCAGGCCACCCGGCCGGCCGGAGCCAGGCACGAAGGCATTCTGCTCTACCCGCAGGTGGGCGAGGAACCGCTGAGGGCCGAGGTCTGGCTTGAGGGATTTCGGATTCAGGCTCGGACGGTCGACCTCAACCAAGACTGGCGGGCGATTCACGCGGAAATGCTGGCCACGATCGGGATCGGCGGATCGAATTCCGCGTAGAGTGTCGACCGGGGTAGCCAAGCCGTGATCAACCATTCCAGTGAGTCCGCCGAACGATTCGACGTAAGAAAGACAAGCACAGTTTACATCAAGTAAAGTATACATTACATCTGATATTGGTGATTCGTAACAAATTGGTTACAACACTTGATTCCTCCCGCTCCTGCAGGCATATTGCAGCTGTCGGGGGCACGTGGCGTGCGACACACGCCCCCGTCGCCATCAACGCGTCATCAACAGGGGATCGGTCCATTTTGTGGGCCGGATCCCCTTTTCGTTACCCGATGACGCAGGTAACCGGCCGTCCCCGTGACGGCCGGGTCAACCACCGGGGCTGTCGATCATCACGCTGGGCTCAGAAAACTCACCCTTCATAGTGAGCCTGAAGCGGAGTTCGTCGAGCCCCCGGTGGAATGCCAGGGATCGTCAGGACCGCAACGCACCCCCACCCCGGCGGACCTCACCTCTCCCCCTTGCCCTGTCTTTGTGGTGTGAACCGGGCCAAGGGTAGGGTCGGCGCGCTCTCAAGCGTCGTTGCTTCCCGTCGTCCCGAATCCGGCTACTCTTCAACGGCGCTCGCCGCCCGCTGGCCCCCGACAACAAGCAGTCCTTCCCCAACCCCCCCACCCCATGACCGATCGCCTACCCGACGGCCTCGTACCAAGCGCCACCTCCCCCGTCTTCACCCAGGACACCCTCCCCGACGCGCTCCAAGCGGAACACACTCTGGCGCCGGGACACTGGGCGATGCTGAACGTGTTCGAAGGCAGTCTGCGGTTCGTGAACCTCGACACCGGCCAGGAGCGAGTGATCTCCGCACCGGACCGCGTCACGATCCACCCCGGAATGCCTCACAGGGTGGCCATCGAGGGCCCGTTGCGCTGCAGGATCGACTTCTTCCGGGAGCCGCCGGACTCGCGCTAGAACGCTTTCGCACAAATTGCGAGAGTCCCGTCCCGCCATACCAACGCCCCCACACCGGTGCGAACATCCCGGGCAAACCACGGGCGGGTAGCCCCACCGAGAATCCGACCCACCCACCCCACCAGAACCCACCACGAGCAGAGACCCCCGTTGTCCCGCAGACACGACCAGTCCTACAAGCTCCTCTTCTCCCTGCCACTGGCCGTCGAGCACATGATCCGCCGCTTCATCGATGGCGACCTCGCCGGCGAGCTGGACTTCGAGAGGGCCGAGAACCTGGCCACCGAACGGACCACCCCCGGCCTGGTCCGCTCCCAGGCCGACATGCTGTGGAAGATCCACTTCCGCGGAAGCTCGCGGCACCTGCTTCTCCCGGTCGAGTTCCAATCGGCTACCGAGCGTTACATGTCGGTACGGGCCCTCTGCCACATCGCCCTCGCCTACAACGCGCTCATCAGCGCAAAGGGACGCCGCAGGAAGCTGGCACCCGGAGGAATGCTGCCCCCGACGCTCGCGGTGACGATCTACAACGGCCGCGAACGCTGGGCCGCCCCGGACGACATCTTCGACCTGATCGAGCCGGTGCGGGGCTGGCTCGCCGAGCGCCAACCCAGGCTGCGGCACCAGGTGCTTGACCTGCAGACGCTGGCGCGCCAACCTCAGACCATAGCAGAGCCGAACGTGGTGGCGTGGATCGCGAGCATTGAACTCGACCCCTCGCCATGGAACGTCACGAAGGTGGTCCGGGAGGTGCTCGCGGTGTACGGCGGGCCGGACCACGCGAGGCTCCGCGAAGCGTTCCGGGAGTGGGTGCTGGGAGCGGCCAAGTCGTGGGGGATCGGAGAAGAGGTGCTGGAAGAGGTGAAGTCGCTAAAGGAGGCTGGAATGATCTACGCGGGTGTGGAGGAGCAGAAGGAGCGGGCGCAACGTGAGGGGTTTGGACGGGGGCGCCGGGAGGGGCGTGCCACCCTGGTCTGCCGGCTGGCGAGACAGAAGTTCGGTGCACGGACGGCGGAGCGGTTGTCCAGGCTGCTGGACGACATCACCGACCCGGAAGCAATCGCCCGCATCGGCGAGCGGATCAGCGAATGCGAGACCGGTGAGGAACTGCTGGCGCGGGCCAGGGAGGACTGAGGGCGCGAATTCCCGGCTCGCAGACACAAGCTCCACCCGAACGCCGCACCATCCTGGACACAAAGTTCTACCGCGACGCGCTCGCCCGCGGACGCGGCTCCGGCACCGGCAAGCTTCACTCCAACAACCAACTCCCTCACGAAGTCAAGGGTCTTCCCTCTATCGAAGGCTGACATTCGTTGCCAGCTTTTGGAGTACGGTCCAGGCCGTCGAAGCGTCCGAACGGCTCCCGCTCTCACAAGATGAAATGAACGGCTGAGCCTTCGGGCCGGCGCCTCGCACGGGAGAGGCTGTTTAGGAGGAGCCCTGAACGGGAGGTGTATCGCAGTACTGGCGCTCTTGTTCTTGCTGGCCTCGTGCGACAGCATCACGGGCGTGTTTCGCAGCGCGTCGTTGGAGGTCACGGCGTACGGCGAAATAGGCAATCCGAAGGGATTGGCCGGCCTGGAGATTCGGGTTGGCAACCGCGTGTTCACGGCCGCGGACCTGCCGAGCCCGCGGTTCGAGGTGGCCGAACGCGGCACGATGCACTTCACGGTTACGTTGCGCCAGGAGGGGATCGTCGCGGCCGAGGGTGGCGGGTCGTGGGCGCTTGAGCCTGATGTCGAGTGGGAGCTCGAAGTCGAGCGTGCAATCTACCCATCGGGTGCCCCGCCCGGCCATCCACCAACGAACCTGCACACGCCAAATCCGGACTGCTATTGGTTCTGGTGTTCCAAGGTCTGGCGCTGGGAACTCCAGGAGGGACTGCTCAACCACGAGGACGAGGCGCTCTGGATCACGCTCTGGCGCGTCCATCCCGACGAGTGCGTGGATGTCTGCTGACTAGCCGGCGCCGTTCCTCTACCGGAGTTCTAGCGCGCCGCGTCACTTCAGACCCATATGCCGACCTGGTTCTCACGCTTCCTCCTCTCCCTTCCACGTCGCGCTCAACTGATTCTCAAGCAGTCGCTCTGCCACATCGCCCTCACGGCCACGCCCGTTGATCAGATCCACGAACAGTTGTACCGGATTCACGACCCTCACCCCCTCGCGCTCCTCCGTGAACTGCAGCACCCCGAGATCCGAAGGCCTGACCAGGCGCACGGACTCCCCCCGATCAACCGGAAAGATATCCAGGGCCCCCTCCAGTTCGCTCGGTTCCCGATCCACATACACGTCGACCACGGACGCCGGCGCATACGGTTCGATGAACCGGGCAGCGGAAAGACGCGAAAGAGCGTAGCCGACACCCATTCCCCCGAGACGCTTGGACAGCTGGACGGCGAGCTGGTCTGGATCCGGGATCGGTGACGTGAAACGGTACGCGTCGCTGAACGCGGGTCTGGACACGGCCGCCCATCGGCGGAGCAGCGACTCGCCGTCGGCAACCCTCACCCGGCGGCGGCGGTCACGCCGGACGTAGAGGTCGGTCTCCAGGGCCCGAAGGGTCTTGACGGACATCCCCGCGCTCACCTCAACCCTGTCCGCGAGTTCAGTCACTCCCCACCACCGGGGCGGTTCCGCCAGGAGCACCCGCACGATTCGGGAGGCCTTACCGGCAAAAGGATTCGCGATTCGATCCTTCGGGAAGGGAAGGTCAACCGAGGAGGCTCCCCGCTCCGTGCGCGCCATCACGAGAACTCGCCCCGGCACCGACACCCGGATGTTCCCCCGGAGATCGATGTAGTCTATTCCCTGACGACGAAGGAACTCGGCTGTCCGATCCGTTACCCTGGGTACTATGACCAGGCAGCGGTCGGCCCCCGTGTCCGCTGCGAGGGCCTTGGCCTGGGCTGCCATGGCCTCGACGCCGCTCGGCCACAGGGTCTTCTTGACTTCAACCAGGAAACGCCATTCGTCCGAGGCGGAACAGAGTCTCCATACCGCGTCGGGACGGAGTCGTGGTTTGGCCGGCGCTTCGGCGCCGTCCGGAATGAGCAGTGCAAATCCGCTTGCGCCGTCCAGAAGCTGTTCCAGGCGTCGGCGGCCAAGGTCCAGTAGTTGTCTATCCATAATTCAATCCTGAGCATGAATTCACTGTTTAGTGAACATATCCATAATAGTGAATCCGATAACCCTGTCAAGTTTCCCGCGACAGCCGCACGCGCGCCCCCTGGTGTGTTATCCTGTGACGGTGCCCGACCTCTCGATGCTGGGGGTTCGGCGACCGGCCAGTGTCCGTCCGACTCCTTTTCGGCGTGAACGGCTGCATCACCCGGAAGAGAGCGAACAGAGCCCTCGTCCCCAGGCTGGGCCGACCGGTTTCGATGACTGCCTTGAGCGTGTTCACGATCATCGTGCCGCCCTGAATCATCTGCTTGGCGGACTTGGTGCCGATCGCCAGGTCCTCCATCGTCAACGTGAACTCTCCACCCCACCCTCGACCCGAGTATCAGTATCTCCCCGACGACGCCCGTGTACGCGCTGTTTGGGGTCCGCATGGCGAGCTTCGATCCCGGACGCAAGGCGGAGACATCCATGCGGGAGTTGAAGAAGCACGCGATCGGTTCGTCCGTCTTTGTGATCTCCCGCCAGACCTCCTCGACGGACCCGTGGATGACGATGCGGAAAACCTGCGTGGTGCTCCCGCCCGGTAGGTGCGAGATGCGAGGCACGGCTCGTCGCCGGCGTTGGCGTGGCGATCCAGGCGTCCCGGCGCGTTGGGGTGACGGTCAACTATCGCTACGGCTTCACCTCCAGGAGTGGGGCTTTTGGCAGGCGGTAGACAAATCCGATGGCCCCTTCGCGTCGTCGCTGACCGCGGGCATCACCTACCGGATTGCGCGCTAGCGCTAGCCTGAAAACCCGCACCGGCCGCCCAACACTTGCGGTGACCATCTACAACGGACAGACCCGTTGACCTGCGCGAGCGGGCACGCCACCCTCATACCGGAAGCGAACGGGGTCGTGGATTGCGAGCCTGGAGTTGGCGGCCGAGTCGTGGGGGAGCGGAGAAGAGGTGAAGTCGCTGAAGGAGGCGGAAATGATCTACGCAGGGGTGGAGCAACTGAAGGAGCGGGCGCACCGCGAATGGTGCGCGACGCTGGTCTGTCGCCTGGCAAGCCTCAAGTTCGGCGGGGAGACGGCCGAGCGATTGTCGAAGTTGATCGAGGAGATCGCCGATTCGGAGGGTATCGCCCGCATCGGTGAGCGGATCATCGAATGCGAAACGGGCGCGGAACTGCTGGCACGCGTCGTTCAGCAGGTGCTCGATCGGCACCCCGAAGCGGAGCACACGATGCTGTGGGAGGCACTCCGGTATTGGGTGCTGGGAGGGGCCGAGTCGGGCGCGATCGTAGAAGAGGTACTGGAAGAGGCGAAGTCGCCGAAGGGGGCGGGCATGCCTTACGCAGGGGTGGAGGAACTGAAGGAGCGGGCGTACCGTGAAGGGCTCCGGCAGGCCCGCGCCGAACGGCTTGCCACAGTGGTCGCCCGGCAGGCGAGGCTCAAGTTCGGCGTGGAGACGTCCGAGCGATTGTCGAAGTTGATGGAGGGGATCGCCGATCCGGAGAGAATCTCCCGAATCGGCGAGCGGATCAGCGAATGCGAGACCGGTGCGGAACTGCTGGCCCGGGCCAGGGAGGACTGAACTCCGCGTAGAGTGTCGAGCGCGCGGTCAGCTAGGCCGTGATCACCCCATCCAGTCAGTCGGCCGATCAATTCGATGAGCAAACGACAAGCGCAGTTTACATCAAGTAAAGCAAACGTTACATCTGATTGTGATTTGTAGCGAGCCTGCAGCAGAGATCGTCGAGCTTCCGATGAAAGATGACACCGGGCCCCGTTACTCTTTGATGGCGCCCGCCCGAGTTGGACGCCAGCACCGCCCTCTCCTACCTTCTCCCAACCGCATCCGACGCCCCCCGCTTCACCCCGCCTGGAGCCCCGGTTACATGCCGCCACGGGTCACCTACCAGCTCAGAATCGCTCTGAAGGGAACGAAGCCCCCGATCTGGCGCCGCATTCTCGTGTCGCCGTCAATGAAGCTCGACCGCCTGCACATTGTCATCCAGGCGGTCATGGGTTGGGAGGACTGCCACCTCCACATGTTCATCAAGGGAAGGCAGTGCTACAGCATCCCCAGCCCGTGGGATGACGACTGGAGGGCGCCGGGAACGCCTCGGGATCTCGACGAGAGAAAGTACCGGATCAGCCAGCTCCTGAAGCGCGAAAAGGACTGGACCACCTACGAATACGACTTCGGCGACTCGTGGGAGCACCGGGTCACGCTGCAGAAGGTCCTCCCCTACGACCCGGCCGTCCGGTTGCCGGCGTGCATTGGCGGCAAGCGGCGATGTCCGCCGGAAGACTCCGGAGGGCTCTGGGGCTACTATGAAAACCTGGACATCCTGAAGGATCCGGATCACCCGGAGCACGAGCACACCAAGGAGTGGATGGGCGAGGGCTTCGATCCGGAGGTGTTCAGCGTCCAGGCCGTCGACCAGATGCTTCGCCGGATGCGCTGGTGACGCCGAGAAGATTCCGGCTCGCCTGTTCCAAGTCCAGCTCCGCCACGACCTCATCGATGTCGATGATCCCCTGCTTGCCTGCCATCTCGAACCACCTCAGGGCCTCGGAGTTGTCCTGTTCCACGCCCCGGCCGAGCAGGTACATCATCCCGATCCCCAGCTGGGAGGGAGCGAACCCCTGATCAGCGGCTTCGCGATACCACTTTGCGGCCTCCTCGTAGTCCTGCTCGATCCCGTCTCCTGCAAAGTACGACCTGGCCAGGTTGTGCTGGGCCTGTGGAAGCCCCTCTTCGGCCGCCATGCGGAACCAATGCACTGCTTCTTCCGGGTCGTGCTCGACACCCTTCCCGCTCAGGAGCCGCAGCCCGAGACGGTTCTCGGCTGGGGGCCATCCGTCCTCTGCTGCCCAGAAGAGGAATTCCACGGCCTTCGCTTCGTCCCCTGGTAACAGCTCTCCCTCGTCGTACAGTCGGCTGAGCGTGTAGGTGGCCAGGAGGTTGTCCTGCTCGGCCGACCGCAACAGCCACTTCTCGGCCTCCGTTCCGTCCTGCTTCACCCCGTCGCCCTCGACGTGGAGGATCCCCAGTTCACACTGTGCTTCCCCGTGGCCCTGCTCCCCCGCCTTCCGATACCAGCGGGCCGCCTCGGCGGGATCCTTCTCCACGCCGTCGCCGAGGTCATACGAAACCCCCATGACGAACTGGGCCTCCGCGTGACCAAGTCCCGCCGCCTTCAGGTTGAGTTGCGCGGCCTTCACGGGATCGCGCGCGAGCCCTCCTTCACCGTTGTAGTGCATGCCGGCGAGATTGTGGAGCCCGTCGGCGTCACCCTGGTCGGCCGCGGCCTGGTACCATCTGAGCGCCGCCTCGTGATCCGGTCTGGGCAGCCCTTCGCCGTGATAGTGCATCACGCCCAGGTTGTTCGCCGCGCGTCGTCCACGTGACCGAATTCGTCTTCGCCGCGGAGCGCAGCGAGCAGGTGCCTGGCGGGCGCGTGACCGGCGTCGGCCGCGACTTTGAGACAGTGTTCGGCGTCGGGGTCGCCCTCCATGTCCACTTCCAGATCCGCGTACATCATCCCGAGGTGCAGCGGTGCGTCCTCGTGTCCCGCCCGCGCGGCCGCTCTGAACCATTTGGCGGCCTCTTTCGCTTGCGGGCCATGGCGGTCTGGGTAGCATTGGGTTACTCAATGTAGCGGCCCGTCGGATTCATCAGTCCCCGGTGCACGGAGAAACATATGCGGAAGCAACACTCATTCCCCAAGGGGCTGGTCGGCGGCTTGGCGATGGTCTGCCTCGCCGGCGCACAGCATGCCTGCCAACCGCGCGCTCCGGAGCACTCGGACGCACTGGAAGAGCCGGTCGCACAGCACCCGCCCGAGGCCGGAGGCGGCCAGGTTCACTGGACCTATGACGGCGAGACGGGTGCCGGGAGATGGGGCGAGCTGGATCCGTCCTTCGCGGTTTGTGCCGAAGGTGCGCAGCAGTCTCCGGTGGATCTGGCGGGCCCGATCCCGGCGGGCGCGGGAACCCTGGACATCCAGTGGCAGCCCGCGGAGGCGCACGTGGTGGACAACGGGCACACCATCCAGGTCGACGTGGCCGAGGGGAGTTCGATCACCCTGGAAGGCCGGCGGTTCTCGCTCCTGCAGTTCCACTTCCATCTTCCCAGCGAGCATGCGGTCGACGGAGACGGTTTTCCCATGGAGGTGCATTTCGTGCATCAGGCCGAGGAGGGGGATCTCGCGGTGGTCGGAGTATTCATGGGCACCGGCGAGAGCCATCCGGCGATCGAGAGGATCTGGGGCGCCATCCCGGGATCCGGCGAGCCGTCCGCGATCCTCCCGGAACTGGATCCGCGCACGCTTCTGCCGGAGGAACCGGGCTACTTCCGCTACGCCGGCTCCCTGACCACGCCTCCGTGTTCCGAAGTGGTAAGCTGGGTGGTGATGACCGAGCCGATTTCAGTCTCCCCAGCGCAGGCCGACGCCTTCGCGGCCCGGTATCCCATGAACGCGCGTCCCGTTCAGTCGCTCAACCGACGATTCATTCTGTTGCGGCAGTAGGGGCGCTCCCGCCACGGTCGACTGCCTGCACGTCGAAGAGGAAGAGCCGGGGATGCCCGACCACGCTCGAACGGATGGAGCCGGCGTCCCCCAGCAGCTGGTAGTACTCGACCAGAGCAGCGGCCCGGGCCCGGGCAATGACGTCGGCGTATTCACGGGCCGTTTGTCCGAGCGGGCGTCCGGGGTCTCCGGCGGGGTCCACCGCATCTAGATCGGCCATGGCACCGCGTGCGAGCTCAACGGCACGCGCACGGCGCTCCGGGATCCGCGAGATCATCCCGGCGACCATCAACTTGTCGGACCACGGATCGGTCCAGCCATTGTCCAGGATCCGCTCGGCCCACCGGTCCACGGCGGCGAGATTTCCCGTCTCGACCGCAATCAGCAATCCGTGGTTGCCGATCCCGGTACGTCTGACCCCGACTGCCGCCCACTGGGCCTCCAACTCGTCCAAGGCCGCGCGCGAGTCCCCACCCCTCTGCCACCGTTCCCACGTGCGGGTCCACCTCAGATCCGGCGGCAACTCGACCCCGTCCGGATCGTCCCCGACAGGGATGCCCGAAGGGTCGTTGAAGGTGACCGTCACTGAGTCCCCCGGATTCTGCGCGGCCAACACCTCGCGGCGGAGTTCCAGGGCGTGCTCCCATGACTCGCGCGCGACGGCGGGGTCGCGATCCTCATAGTAGCGCGCGCGATGGCCCAGCACGTCTGCCAGCGATGCCTTGTCTTCGCCGGGGACGAGCAGGTCGAAGTGCTTGCCGCCGTTCGTATCGAGCCGCTCGCCCGCGACGTCCTCCACGACGAATACACCGTAGGAAGCCAGGTCCGGAAGCCTGAACGAGCCGGTGAGGGATCCTCGGCCTCCGGGTGTCAGCGTCGCGATGCGTTCGTTACGAGGAGCGAGCCCCAAATCGATTCCATCTGCGACGCTGAAGTGACCCCGCAGGATGAGCTCGGGCTCTCCGGCGAGGGTCTCCACCGGGTGGTACGTGACCGTGACGGTGGATCCCGGGGGTGGAGCCTCGGGGGTGAAGACGAGGTTGGCGGCGGGCGGGACGGGATCCTGGCCTACGGCGAGCGCGTGGGCCGACCGGGTGGCCGGCGTGAGGCCGAGGAGGGCTGCGAGGGCCAGGGTGGGGAGCGCGGAAAGGGCCGTGAGGGCGCGGGTGGAGCGCTCGGTGGCGGCGTGTGGCATGGTGGCGGCCTGGGTGGTGGGCGGCGGTGGTGGCGGCGTGAGGTAGCGGCTGGTGGTGATGGCGAGGGGAGGTGGCGGGCGCGGTATCGATGAGATGCGTGGGGTGGTGGCGGGGTTGGCCGGGGGGCGACTTCGCGTATTGCCCAAGACCGCCCATCACAACCCTACCGAGGCACCACCTCATACACCTCAATGAACTGCACATCAAACTCGTCCCGTCGCAGCACCGCGATCCGCCCAACAGCGACATCGAGCAACTCATGCGGCTCGCTCGTGACGGCGACCGTTCCATCCAGCCATTGCGGCTGAAGCACGGGAAGACTCAACGCCCCCACCGGCGTCCCGTCCGCCTCAAGAATGGTCCACCGTCGCATCTCGTCGGACAGCTTGGGGTAGTCCCCAATCCAGATCCTCCCATCGGCCTCGACGCTGATCGCTCCGTAGGCGGGATACGTCTCCCGCACCGTCGACTGCTCCAGCCTCTCGCGCCAGCCAGGCTGATAGTCTGCCGGGAACATCCCGAGGAAGGTCTCGGTCCACTCTTCCCTCTCCTCGGCCGTGACCGTGCGAGGGGAATACCCGCCGCGAATGCGGGTGAGCGGGACCGGCCCACGGTAGAGGGTGAGGTCCAGGGAATCGTTCGTGCCCACGAGCGCGTGTCGTCCGTGTCCCGCAAACAGCGCGGTGGGGCTGAATCCAACCTCAGTCCAGATCGTCTGGTCCCCCGAGACATGACGCTCCTTGCCGGCCCACTCGCTCAGTGTGTCGACGATCTCCCCCGAATCGTCGGCGAGCACGAGAAAGACCGGACCCCGCTGCAGCCCCGGAGGAAGGGCCGGCCGCGTCTCCAGCGCAGCGAGAATCTCTCCGTTCGCCAGGCGGCTGAGCGGCACGGCCGCACCGAGTCCCGCCCCCTGCTCCAGACGGTTGATGCCGGTCACCTCTCCCTGAGCGTCCAGAAAGGTGAAGCGCCGCTGACGTCGATCAAAGACGAACGGCACACCATCCACGCCGACCCCGACCCGCTCGATCCAGGAGTACTCTCCCGGCCCCTCCCCCTCTCGGCCCGAGCGCGCTCTGATCCCACCGTCGCGATCGAAGAAGACAAGCTCGCTCGACCCCCCGTCGGCCACGACCAGGGACGTATCCGGCAGGAACACCGCTCCGGCGACCCGGACGATGTGGAAGTCGGGATCCGCAGCGGTGGAATAGACCAGTCTCGTCTCGATCTCGGGGAGGTCAAGCATGTGCACATCGGAGATCCGTACGATGTCCACGCCCGCGGAATCGACGGTGGCCATCGCAGGCGTGCCGGTCGCCTCCGTTGAAGTGTCCTGGCAGGCGAGACTCAAGACGCACAAGGTTGCAACAATCGGAAACTGCGAGGTTCGCGACATCTGGTCGGGCCTTTCGTGAAAGAGAGTCACCGCGGGTTCGGGAACACCCCCACTGGTCATCACTACATGACATCACCTGCACGAGTTGCAGCGGTTGGATGTATGCTACGGCGACTCTGGGCAAACAGCCACCTGGAGCACCCCGAGCACCCTCCCCCTACCCCACCGCCCCCGCACACGCCTCCAATTCCCGCAACACCTCCACCAGCAGCGCCTTGTCCGCTTCTCTCACCGCCTCCAGCGTCTCCATCAGCTCCCGCACTATCTCCGCTCCCGATCGCTCCCACCCTGACCATCGCCAGCCGTCCGCCTCACGCGAGTCCGGCTCGGCCCCTCTTGCGGTGTTGCACGTCTCGAGGCCGTATGCCAACACAGCCCGACCCTCCTCCACCGCTTCGGCGATGTGGCGCCCGCTCGGGTAGTCGACCCAGTACCTGGCCAGCCTCCTGTTGACAGCCTGCTCCACCGAGCACGCGAGCTCCCCCTCACAGGAGTAGGCATCCGATTCGCTCGCGTACGTCCACATGATCTCTTCGGCGAACGGGTCCGTTCGGTGCTTCTCGTACAGGGTCAGATAGGCTTCGTCGCTCACGGTCCAGGCGTGCCCCTCGGCCGTAAGCGCGACCTCGTCGCCAAGCGCCCCGATCCACGCGAGCGTCAGCGCATCGGCACTCATGGGACCCTTCGCGGAGGAGAGAGACAGCGCTCCCCGCAGCACTTCCAGCCGCCGGAGCCCCAGAATCGGCGAGGCTTCGACCTCTTCGCGGTGCCCTCGGTTCCAGCTCGACAGGACGTTGTACAACCGGAAGCGATTGTCCGCGGACCACGCTACCCCCGAAGTCAGGAACCGGTCGGCGATCGCCAGTACATGCTCTTCCGTGTCGCCCGGAGCGGTGTACCCGGCCGGCACCCAGCACCCCTGTGGCCGGACATGGACCCAGGTCTCCCCTGCCACGCTCGTATCCGCCCGCTCGGTCCGGAAGTGGAAGTCGAACGGAATCACCCGCGAGTAGAAAACCGCCCGCAATGGCCGATAGCGGCAGGCCACATCCGGGGCGATGACCGCCAGTTTCCTGCCCTCGTCCGGCGTCGCCGGCTCGGGCTGCCGCGATTCCGCCGGCCCCACGTCGCCTTCGGGCGCCCTCTCGCTCACCGTCCACGTGCCCCGGCCCCACCGGTCTTCCGAATACCGCACCTGTTCTCCAAGCAACTCGATCCACGCGAGAACCAGCGGGTCGCGATCGACCGGGCGGGGAGCGCCCCACTGCACCCTCTGCGCCGCCTCAACCGCCTTCGCCAGCAGCTCCATGCGCCGCTGGCGGAGGACGGCGGACTCTTCCACCTCTTCCCGATACCGGGGATGCACGAACAGGTTGTGCGCAGCAACGAAATGCTCCAGCGGAGGCCAGGCGGCCGCGGACAGAAGCCCGTCGGCCAGTTGCAACAGGTGACCGGCCCCCTCGCTTGTTGTCACCACCGATTCGGGTACCCAGCAGCCGGCGGGTATCCCGTAGCGCCAGGTTGGCCCAGGAACGAAATGAAACCAGCGCTCGCCGGTCTCGTCGCTTTCGGTCCGCCCGACCCAGAATTCGACTGCCAATCCATCGCCCACAATCTTGAGCAGCCCCGCCGCATTCGCCGAGTGCGAGGGTGCGACGCGGCAAACGACTTCCGGCAGGACCAGCCCCACCCGGTACGGTGCCTCCTGCGCCGCTGCGGGCTCCGCGCCCGCGACGACCATCGCAAACAGTCCGGCGGCAGCTGCGCGGCGGGGTTGTGGCCAGACCGGCCGACGAAACACCCTCACCTCTCCACCCCATACATCCGCACATATTCCACGCCCAGCTCGTCGCGCCACAGACCGAGCACATAGTCTTCGCCGATTTCGAATCCCACCGGGACCTGGTCGGTCCCCAGGGCAAGCCCGGGCGGGGTGGCGACGGTTCCCAACCAGGTTCCGTCCGGCGCGAAGACCTCGAACGGAGCGGCCCGGGCTCCGGGCAGCGCATATGGCTCAACCCAGAGGTTCTCCGCCGCGTCCAGGCGAATCGACTCGAGCACGGGGAGGGTCGATGCCATGGGTTGGTCGCGCCAACCCGGCTTGCCGGCTTCCGCCTGTTCCAGCGAGTAGCCGCCGTACGTCACGTTCTGCTCGGCCATCCAGTCGACGTATGCTTCCACGTGGTTGCTGGTCACCTCCCGGATCGGAACATCGCGCCGTAGGATCGCTGCGGTTGTCCCGTCTTCGAGGGAGATCGACCGAATGGAGAAGGCTTCCGTGTCGACAACCGCCAGCCGGCCAGGGGTGACCGCCAACCGCGGTCCCTTCCCGAATTGGTATCCCGAGTACACGATTCGCCCCCCGCCGCTGACGATATGTTGCTCGGCTCCCGGAACATCCATCACCTCTGCGACAGCTCCGTCCTCGAGGGAAACGGTCGCGATTCGGATCCCCGGGAATCGCACGGCTCCGTTCGGAAGCTCCCCCCGGTTGTCGCCGAATGTCACGATCAATTGGCGTCCGGACAGCCCAATGACCTTATGAGGCGTGAATCCGGACCACGGAGACTCGATTGGCATGGTGCGCGCAACGTCCCCGCCGGGAGCGAATACCTGGGCACGAGCCCGGCCGCCGTCGTAGGTGACCAGTGAGTCACCCGCGACCGATCCCACGAACTGCATGAACAGATGTTCGCCGGGGCCCTCGCCCCGCCCCGCCGCACGCCAGATGAACGTGCCGCTCCCGTCGTAGCGGCGGAGTTCGCCGGTGCTCCACTCTCCGAGCACGATGTCGCCGTTGCTCAGGCGAACGGCCCCGACCACGCCGTTGAGCAGGTATTCGGCGGCCCCGGTGGTCGCTCCGATTTCGAGCAGGGGCTCCCCACTCACCATCCAGCCCTCGCCGGGCCCCCAGCGTGGCGCCAGCGCCGTGGTGATGGGAATGCCGGCCGAATCAGACCGCGTCGTGAGGGGGATTTCCGGAGACGAATCGCAGGCCGGGAGGGCGAGGAGCATACAGCAGAGAAGCCGGCCTGCGCCCGTCTTGGCAAGAAACCCCATCCCCTCGACCCCCATCAAGCCCCCCGCACCGCCCGCTTCACCAGATTCCGCAACAACGGAATCTTGAAGTGGTTGTAGTCAAGCGGATCGGCGCCCTGAACGGCCAGCTCCCCCGCCATCGCGGCCGTCTCCTCGTCGCGGGGACGGCCCCGCACCAGGTCCTCGACATCGGTCATCCGGCGCGGAACACACTCCACCGCGCCACACACGATGCGCGCGTCCTCGATGCGGTCGCCGCTCACCTTCACCGCCGCGGCCACGTTCACCAGGGGGAAGTCCCACGTCTTGCGGTCCGACACCTTCTCGAAGTGGAAGTGCGCGCCCGCCCACCGGGCCGGGATCCGGATCGCGGTGAGCAGCTCGTCCGGCTCCAGCACCGTCATGCGGGTGATGTCGACGGCGGGTGGCATGAAGAAGTCCCCAGCGGGGATCACCCTCTCGCGGCGAGCGCTCCGCACCACCATCTCCGCGTCGAGCGCCACCAGAGCCGGCGCCACGTCCGACGGCGTGACGGCCACGCAACGGTCCGCGCCGAAGATCGCGTGCTCGCGGTTCATCGCGCCGGGAGCGCCCGCGTAGCAGACGTTGCCGCCCGCCCGGTAGCAGCTCATCCCGTAGCGGTAGTACCAGCAGCGGGTGTCCTGGCAGACGTTGCCGCCGATGGTCCCGGCGTTGCGGATCTGGGGACTCGCGACCTGCGCCGCGGCGTCGACCAGCAGACCGTAGCGTGACCGCACCAGCGGGTCGTTCTCGAGGTCGGTGAGGGTGGTCATTGCCCCGATTTCGATCCCGCCGCCCCCGTCCGCCACCTCGCGCACGCCCTTCAGCTCGTCCAGCCCCTCGAGATCGATCACGACCGGGGGCTGTTTGCCGCGGTTCTTGAACCAGTCGTAGCTGTCGAAGCCGCCGGCCAGCGGCCACGCGCCCTGCCGGTGACGGCTCAGCAGATCGAGCGCTCTCTCCACGTCGGTCGGCTGAAACAGCTCGAAGTGGGTCATCATGTCCTTCATCATGGCGCTCTCCTCGCTGTCATGACCGTTCCCTCACTGTGTGTTGACCTCGAGCGGCCGGTGCGACGGTTCCTGCTCCGCGACGGCGTTCACGATCATGTCCGGGACCACGGGAGTGCGGTTGAAGTAGTGCCCGCCGAGCGCGTCGGAAATCGCGCACAGCAGCGCGGCCGCGGAGCATCCCATGAGGGGCTCGCCGACGCCCTTGGCGCCGACGGGGTTCTGCGGGTCGGCGATGTCGGTCGCGTCCCAGTCGAGGTGCGACGGCACGTCGAGGTACGACGGCGGCTTGGCCTGGTGGAAGCCGATGTTGCCCGCCACTCCGTAGCGCCGGTCGTACACGTGGCGCTCCAGGGCGGCCATGCCGAACCCCATCACCGCACCGCCCTTCACCTGGGCGGCCAGCCCCTGCGGATGCACAACCGTGCCGCAGTCCGCCACCCCCAGGTAGTCGACGATCTCGAAGGTGCCCGTCTCGACGTCGAGTTCGATTTCGATGAACCCCGCAGCGAGCGCGGGAACGGTGCCGTCGCGCGGCAGGTTGTCCCTGGCGACGCCGATCAAGCCGCTCCCGGCGAGGTTGGCGACCGAGGCCGCGGTGATCGGGTTGATATCCTCCGGCACCTCCAGGCCGCTGAACCGCCCTCCCAGCGCGATCGCACGCTGGGCCGCCCGCGCGTAGCTGATCCGGCGGGACGGGTTGGCGCGCGCGAAGACGGCCTCGCCGCCGATGTCGTACTCGTCCGCCGAGCCGCCCAGCTCCAGCGCCGCGATCGCCTGCAGCTTCTCGACCGCGTCGGTCGCGGCCACGAAGGCGGCGCGCGTCATGGTGAAGGTCGTGTTGCTCCCCACCTGCGGGCTGCTCGACGCGAGGTTGCGCGACGAGTCCCCGCGCACGATCACGCAGTTGTCCCAGTCATAGCCGAGCACCTCGGCTGCGGCGCGCGAGACCCCGGCGTACGAATAGGTCCCCAGGTTCCCCACCCCGCAGTGAATGTGCAGCTTCCCGTCCGGGGCGATCCGCACGAGCCCGTCCTGGCCGCTCATCCCGGCCGAGTGGAAGGCCTGCCCGACGGCGACGCCGGTCACCTTCGACCCCCGCCGCACCCCGCTCCGCGCCCGCCGTTCGTCCCAGCCGAAGCGCTCCCTGCCCTGATCGAGCGCCTCGCGCAGGTGCGCGCTGGTGACCGGACCCTGATTGCCTCCGTAGCGGGAATCGCTGTCGGGCGCGTTCACCCGGCGGATGTCCACGGGGTCGATCCCCAGCTCGGCCGCCGCCTTGTCGAGGAGCGGCTCCACCGCGCAGGCGATCTGGTTCTGGCCCGGCCCGCGCTGCGCCCCCCGCGCGGGCGTGTTGGTGAGCACCGGGATCGCGCGGAAGCGCATGGCGAGGGGCGTGTACACGATGGAAACGGCGCCCGCCGCGCTGCCGTAGTCGCCGAACCCGCTGTTGGGACCGTTTTCCTGCACGATGAACAGGTCCGCCGCCGTGACCCGGCCGTCATCCCGGAACCCCAGGCGGATGCGTCCCTGGAACCCTGCCCGCGCCGACCCGATCGCGTATTCCTCCGCCCGGCTGATCCGCATCATGACCGGGCGGCCGGTCTTCCTGGACATGTGCGCCGGGATCGACATGACCGGGTAGGCGCCGCCCTTGGAGCCGAACCCGCCCCCGCAGAACTCGCCCACGTAGACCAGGTCGGCCACCGAAATCCCGATGTAGCGGGCCAGCCCGCCCAGCACCGCGCTCTGGCTCTGGCTGGATCCGAAGACATGGCACTTGCCATTTTGCCAGTACGCCATCGCCGTACGGGGTTCCATCGAGTGATGCGAGGTGCCGGCGGTCACGAAGGACTCGTCGAGCACCAGAGCGGCGTCGTGGAAACCGGCTTCGAGGTCCCCGTAGGACCACTCGTTGTTGACTTCGCCCATCGGCAGCTGGCCCTCCTCCGCCGCGGCGAAGTCCGCTTCGGTCCACTTGATCTCCTGGACCCCCGAACGGCGCTCCGCCGTGTTGCCGTCCTCGCGCGCGTTGGGGCCGCCGGGGCGAAGGCTCTCCAGCGGATCCAGGACGAAGGGCAGCGGCTCGAGGTCCAGCTTGACCTTCCTGATCGCGTCGTGCGCGGTCGTCTCGTCCACCGCCGCGAGCGCCGCGATGGGCTCGCCCACGAAGTGCGGCGTGTTGGTGAGGATGGGGTTGCCGGGCGCGTCGATCCCGGGCACGTCGTCGGCGGTGAGGATGGCGACCACCCCCTCCATGGCGAGCGCTTCCCCAGCATCGATCGCACGCACCCGCGCGTGCGGCATCGGACTCGTGATGAGGCGGCAGAAGAGCATGCCGTCGGCGCGGAAGTCCTCCGCGTACCGGGCCCGTCCGGTGACCTTTGCGATCACATCCGGCGGTGTGAAGTCTTTCCCGATCAGATCAGACATTGGACACCTCCCGCGCGGCGCGCATGACCCCGTTCAGGTAGTGGTCGTAGGCCCCGCACCGGCACAGGTTGCCGGACATGGCCCGGCGCGCTTCGCCGCGGGTAGGCGAGGGGTTCGCGCGCAGCAGCGCCGCCGCCGACATCACCTGACCCGGAGTGCAGAATCCGCACTGCGGCCCGAGCTCGTCGATGAAGGCCTGCTGCACCGGATGCAGCTCGCCGCCGGGACCCTCAAGCCCCTCCACGGTGGTCACCTCGCGCCCGCGCACCCGGTGCGTGAGCGTTGAGCAGGAGTAGTGCGCGACCCCGTCGATCATGACCGTGCAGGCCCCGCATTCGGCCCGGTCGCAGCCGAGCTTGGTGCCGGTGAGGCCGAGCTTGTAGCGCAGCGTCATCGCGAGGGTCTCCTGCGGAAGGACATCGACGCGACGGGTGCGGCCGTTGACCTGCAGGGAGATCAGGCGGGTGAAGGTGTTGCGGGGGGTGGATGGGGTAGGTGCGGGCCCTGGCGCGGGCGCAGAGAACCAGGAAATCGCGGACACCGAGGCACCGGTGGCGATCACGGCCTTGATGAAATGGCGGCGTGAGAGGGGGTGGCGGCCGGGGAGGGTGGCGAGGGGGTCCCAGGGCTGGTCGCCTGGAGAGGCGGCCGTGCCGGATTCGGGGAATGGAACGGAATCGCGCCGTTTGCTCATGTGTCTACCCCTTGTGAACCAGCAGTCCGTGGACAAATCCGCGCGAGCACCGAGAGTGGCGAGGGGCCGGGCTGGCGAGCCGAATGGTTGATCGTAACGAGGTGGCAGGGGTGGGGATAGGCTCAACCGATCACTCAAGCCGATCTGAAGAGTCTGGAGGCTGGCCACCACTCCGCCGCACGAAGCGGCGCGCCGCTTCGATGTCGGCCTCAGCCCCGCGCTCGGCGAAGTATTCGGCAGTCCGCATGGCCGAGAGCTTCTCGGCCCACCCGATCTCATGCACCCGATTCCACGGGACGACCTCCACACCGCCGCGCGACTGGCCGAGAGTGCCCCCGTAAACCAGGCGCCTCTCCACCTCCAGCCCCGTCTCCTCGAGCGCGTCGCCGAGCTTGCGCACTCCCGAAAAGAAGCTCGGCGTGACCGTGCTCCCCGACTTGGCCTCGCAAAGTATGACCCTCGACCCCAGGTCGACGACCATGTCGACCTCGACCCCTGCGGCCCGATAGTGATACAGGCGCGGCTCCTCGCCCCGGTGTGCGATCGCCTTGAAGATTTCGGCGGCAACCCAGCTCTCGAAGATCTGCCCTCGCAGCGGATGATGCCGCAACTCTTCGGCGGACCGGATTCCGAGCAGGTGGCAGACGAGGCCGGAGTCCAGGAAGTGGAGCTTTGGCGCCTTGACCTGTCGCTTGCGCAGGTTGCGACGATGCGAAGGCGTGCGAAAGACGAGAAAGCTCGCTTCCAGAACGGACAGCCAGGCGCGAATGGTGTTGTGTCGCACGCCGACATCGCCCGCCAGCGCGGACAGGTTGACCTCCGTCGCGGTCCGCCCCGCAGCCATTCGCACGAACGCCGAGAATGCCTCCAGATCGGTCACGTTGCGTAGCGACCTGACGTCGCGCTCGACATACGTGGCGAAATAGTCGCGCAACCAGATGTCGGCCGGGATGCCGCGGTCGTGAATGCGCGGGTAGGCACCCTTCCACAGCGTGTCCAGCAGCTTCGGCGCCGGCTCTCCAAAGCGGGCCAGTTCGTCGAGTCCGGGAGGGAACAGATACAGAAGCCCGACCCGTCCTGCCAGGGACTGGGTCACCGCCTCGCTCAGGCCGAAGTGCTGCGACCCCGTCAACACGAATCGACCCGGCGAAGGATTCGCGTCAACCACTTCCTGCAGATAGGACGTCAGTTCGGGCACCCGCTGGACCTCGTCGATCACCGCGCCGTCGCGGTACTCGCGCAGGAAGCCCCGGGGGTCTTCGCGAGCATAGGTGCGCGTGTCGATGCCTTCCAGGGACACGTATGGCCGGTCGGGAAACATCATCCGGCAAAGTGTCGTCTTTCCCGACTGCCGGGGGCCGGTGACCGTGACCACTGGATAGTGACGCATTCGCTCGCGCAGTGGATCGGCCAGATTTCGTTGAATGAGCGGCATGGTCCACTCCCGGTCATGGGCGGGATTTCGGGGACGAGGGCGCCGTACCAATCGTGACAGTGGCTGCGCAGATTGTCAATCCCAATGACAATCGGTCCACAAAATCGCGCCTATCGCACCGCCACACCTCCGCAAACCCATGTTGTCCGCCATTTCAGCCCCAATATGGCGAACAAACCGTGAAATCGGCCCCAGCGCCCGTGCCGGCACCATGAGCGCCCGCGATTAATCCCTCAACCCCTTCACCACAATCTTCGTGTCCGGCCGGATGCCCAGCACTTGCCGCAGTACCCCCGCGACGACCACAAGAACCCCGAACGCACACACAAGCAGCGGTCCGGTCGCCAGATCCCAGTAGAAGGATGCCCCGATCCCGCCCACGATGGCGACCGCGCCGGCTCCCCACGCGATTCGCAGCGCGGTCCCGAACCGGTTCGTGAACAGGAAGGCCACGACTCCGGGAATGACGAGGGCGCTGAACACCATCAGAACGCCCGCCACGTTGACGGAAAACGCGATCACCACACCGAACGAAACATAGAAGAGGAAGTCCCACATCCTCCGGCCGTTCATGCCCTCGGGAGTGAACGTGAGCGAGAGAAAACGCCTGCGGTACGCAAAATGGAACGCGCCCACAACCGCGTACGCGCCTGCCATCTTCCCGATCGTGGGCCAGTCGACCCAGATCAGCGTGCCGGTCATCGTCTCCCGGATGTGCTCCGCGCCCTCGGCGGTCAGACCGGCGATCAGAATCACCGCAGCCGACGCCACCACGAAGGTGATTCCGATGATCGCCTCTTGTGGAACCGCCGAATCCTCCATGCGGGTGAACGAGAAGATCAGAGCTCCCAGCAGCGTGAATCCGAGCGCGAAGAGGAGTTCCCCCGGTCCGTGCCCGATCCCCAGCAGGATGCCGACCGTAGTGCCCAGCGCCGCGATCTGCGCGAACGCCAGGTCGACGAAAATCACGCCGCGCGCAATCACGTGCAGGCCCAGATAGGCATGGATCGCGAGGATCACCAGCCCCGCGACGACCGGCGGGATGATCAGGTCTAACATGCGGTCACTCCGCTAACGGTTTCAGTTGTTCGAGAATGCTCGGGCCAGCCCGTCGACCCAGGCATCCACAAGTGAGAAGTAGTCGTCGATTCCCCGGGCGGCGCCGGGCGCCAACGGCACGTGCACAAGCTTGGCACCACCACGGCTTGCGACGGTTTCGACCCTGCCGGCGTCGAAATAGGTAGCCGCCAACAGCACGTTCAGGTTTTCGCTTCGCATGCGGCGGATGAGCTGGGCCACATGGCCCGGAGTGGGGGGGATGCCCGGTTTGGACTCGACGTAGTCCGCGCAATGTACCTGGAACCGCTCCTCGAGGTACGCCCAGTTCTTGTGGTAGCAGATGATCTGCCGATCGCGAAAGGACTCCGCCGCCGCGAGCCAGCCACCCAGTTGGTCGATCAACGCCACACCCTCGAACTCGTTGCCCTCGAGGAACCCGAAGAGGTTGCCGCCCAGCGCCAGCCGCTCCAGCGTCCCGGCCCCGAGAAGCTCGATGAGCCGGTCCCCGAAGAGCCGGCGGTGGATGCGGTCGGCGAGATCCGCAAGCCCACGGTCGAAGTGGTCGGCCCTGTCCGGTGCGACCCGCTTGAGGCCCACCGTGATGTTGCGAGCGACCTGCAACGTCCGCAGGGGATCGGTCGTCAGGTGCGGGTTGCCGAAGATGTGGACATCGCCCGTGCTCCGATCCGCGGCCACGGGGATATCGAGCAGCTGAATGCCCGTATAGGCGGTGATGTACCCACGGCCGCCCTCGAGAACGGCGGTGTTGCCGGCCCGGTCGAGCAGCGTCGGAACCCACAGCTCCAGGTCCAGACCCGTCGTGACGAACGCCTCGGCTCGCCGCAGGTCGAGCGCGAAGCTCGGCTTGGGCCGCACGAAATGAGCGTCTTCGTTCGGATTGGCGATCGACGACACCTCAACCTCCACCCCACCGACCTCACGAGCGAGCTCGGCGTAGATGGGCAACGTCGTGACGACGCGCACCGGGTCGGGCTGTCGGGCGAGGGCCTCCGCCTCGGGGCGTTCAGGACCCGCGGCGACCGCCAAAGCGCTGATCAGAATGGTTCCCAATTTCATTTTCTTGTCTCCAGTCGGCCCGCCCCGCAGGGCACGGCCGTCAATCAATACGTCTCGTGCTTGTGCGGGCCCATCGCCATCGTCACCTGTATGAAGAAGCGGCCCTCGTTGTTGGAGCTGAAGCTGCGGCCGAGCAGGTCATACTCGAAGCGCAAGCGGACATACTCGCTCTGCCACCAGGTGAGCGTGGGCGACATGACCCACGCCGTCTCGCCGGGATCCTCGGGGTGTTGGACACGATCGAAACGGCCGCCGACCAGCCAACTCTGCGAGAGCCGGAGCTCCGCCGCGCTCCACCAGCCCATGGCCCGCTCGTCCGCGAGCGCTGACACCTCATCCTCGTCTTCGTGCTCGTCATCCTCGTCTTCGTGCTCCTCCTCGGAGATGAGTCCGTTCAGCGCCATGACACCGCCTCTCAGCGTGAAGCCGCGATAGCGCGACTGTCCGGGTGGCCGCCACGTGAACGCCATCTCGGCCCCGTAGAGGTCACGGTCCCCGGCGTTGTGGTCGTCCTCATAGGTGCCGCGCATCCAGCTGAGACCGAGGTCGACATCCGTCGAAGACGACAGGTTCCAGAAGCCGTTCAGGTGCCCGAGGAGCGACAGGTTCCCCGCTTCGCCGAACAGTGTTGCGTTGCTGCTCCGCGTGACCTCCACGGTCGCCTCGTAGGCGCCGCCCAGTCCGCCGAAAGGGGCAAGCCAGTGGACGGAGACTCCCGATTGCGCCAACGACTCTTCGCCGATGAAGGCAAGATGAGGGAATGAACGAGTCTGGAATGGCAGGGCGTGCGCGTGCCAGCGATTCAGCTGACCGAACTGCTGGAAGAACTTGCCCAGCTTGAGGCCCAGTCCGCCGGGAAGCCCGACCCACTCGACGTATCCCTCCTCGACCGCAAACCCGCCCCCAGCCTCTCCTGCATGCGCGTGGGCGTCTTCGCCTTCCTCGAAAGGAGCGATCTCGGCACCGGCGCCGTGGTGAGACAGGAAGACCTTGGCCCGCGAGAAAGGGTCGAGATTTGAGATGAACGAGACCTCGAACTCCCTCGCAAAGAAGTTGTTCTCGCTGGCATCGTCCTTGTTGAGGTGCCCGAAGATGTCGGCGTTGACGCTGATTTCCGGATTGAGGGCCTGCAGGGAGCGCTGTCGGCCCACGAACTCCTGGTCTTCGGCGCCCGCGACCGTCGCTGGTTGTCCGCCGGCCTCTGCCGCTGCGGACGCCGCAGCACGCAGACGGGCGAGGGCGTCGTCGGCCTCGTCGGCCTGGCCGGCCTCGCTCAGGCGCGCCACCTCGGCTCTCAAGCTGTCGACCAGGGCGGCGAGGCGTGCCAGTTCCGCTCTCAGGGAGTCGGTCGGTTCCTGCGCCGTGGCCCCGGAAGGGACCGCAATCAAAGCGAATATGGCGACCGCACCTCGCCAGCGTCTTGGCAGCCCGTGAACCAATCCGCGCAAACGCCGACATGCCGCAATCGCGCGGGTATGTGCGAATGATATGTCTCGGAGTTGCATCGGGTTTCCCCCTTCTGTACCAGGACGAACCGGGGCACCGGAATGGCGCCGCGGAAGGAAACGCCGCGTGCGCGACGTGTCGGATCGTCAGGTCAGGGGAGGTGCCCTGGCGGGATGCCCCTCGGCGAACCCCGAGGAAACTCTCCTTGTGGCCTCGGTCGGCGTCGCAACGGATACGATCGCGAAGGCGAGCCGATGCTCCTGGACCATCGAAGGGGCTGAGAGATTCCCGCCCACCTGCGTACAGATTCGGTGGTCGTGCGCGGTCGGACACTCCGCGGGATCGTGCTCGCTCTCGAAGACCGGCCCGTTGGCCAACTCCGAACGCTCCAGGGCGGGGATCGCCAGGCTCACTGCGAGCATGAGCAGCGAGATCCCCAGCGAAGCGCACTTCCGAGCCAGGCCAACCGTCTTGTTCATTCCTTACGCTAAGTGCGCGGTTGGCCGAGTGTCAAACGAGGTGTCGGGGCATGGCTCCGTCTACGGCCCCATAGCCCCCACCGGAATCACGGCAACACCGTCCGGGCGCAGGTATCCGTAGCCGCTGCCAACGATGACACCCAAGGCGGCAGGCTCCCCGCACCACTCCGTATCCACCCGCCGGCGACATGTTTGCAACGGCATCACCGACAAATTTGCAATCAGACAGGCCCATGGGCGATGGAGCAACCGCGTCAACGCGGAACCTCACCCCCACTGATATGCGCATCCGTGGACGACGGATTCACCGCGCGCTAGCTTCGTGGCGGTCCCCCCCTGATCCAGGCCCCTCTGATCCAGCCCCCCTCCAGTCCGGGATGCAGAATGGCTCGCCGAATCCCCACCGCTCCCTGCCTGGCCCTCGCCCTCTGGCCGATCCTTCAGGCGTGTACGACCTCGGAGAGCGGTGCGCCGCTCGTCACCCAATACGACAGCGCGGGAATCCGGATCGTCGAGTCCTACCGGCCGCTGTGGGGCGATTCGAGCCATTGGCAGGTCGACGCGGAGCCCGTCCTGGACCTTGCCGAGTCCGGCACCGGGGACCCGCACAACTTCTACAGCGTCCGTGGCATGAAGCGGCTCTCCGACGGGTCGATCGTCGTGGCCAACGGGGGGTCGGCCGAGATTCGGAAGTTCTCGGCGGATGGAAGCTTCGTGAGTTCCGCAGGCGGACCGGGAGAGGGGCCCGGTGAGTTCGCCAACATGCAGCAAGTCGAGCTGGTGGGCGATTCAATGCTTGTGCTCGACTATGACGGTCGCATGACGGTGTTCGGCCCCGATCTCGAACTCGTGCGCACCATGCGGCCCCACCACGATGCGGAAGCAATTGGCGACCTGGGCGGCGGCACCATGGTCGTGGAGAAATGGGTGCCCGTGATGGACGCGGTCGGACTGGTCCGACATCCCGGAGTGCTCCTGCTCTATGATCTGGAGGGCGTGGGAGGCGATAGCATCGGCTGGACCCCCGGCCACGAGGAATACGTGACTGACTTCCTCAGCGCACCGCCTCTCTTCGGCAAGACATCCCTGCTCGACACGTACGGTGACAGGATCTTCGTGGGCACCTCCGACCACATGCAGGTGGACGAGTATGGTCCCAGTGGCGAGGCTACCCGAATTCTTCGGATCCCGGACTTCCCGTTGGCACTAACGGAGGACCAGGTTCAGGCCGAACGGAATGCCCGGCTCGATATTCCTCTCCCGCAGGGGGTGGCGTCACTCCCCCCGCCTTTTGTCGAGGCCGTAGAGAATCTGCCTGTCCCGGAGACCCGCCCGGCGTACGAGAACATGCTGGTGGACCCGACAGGCGCAGTCTGGCTCAGGCCCTTCCGTGGCTTGAGCGAGGAGGGGGGTCCGGAAGACTGGCTGGTACTGGACGCCAGCGGTGCATGGCTCGGGAGCGTCGAGATCCCGGAGAACTTCCGGGTCAGCGAGATCGGATTGGACGAGATCCTCGGTGTCTGGATCGATGAGCTGGATGTGCAGCATCCGCAGGTGTTGCGGCTGCGGCGGGACGGTGGTTAGGCGGGGGCGCGCAGGTCTCGATCACCTACCCCTCCAGCAACTCCCACTCCACCCCGTCGAATCGCCGGATGAAGTCCGCGCCGTACGCTGACGACGGTGTCTGGTAGCCGATTCTGAAGTCCCCGCGAAGCGCCCGAGCCGCGATTGCCACCGCCGTCTTCGCCGTGAGGCCGTACGGATCCGGGGTACGCAACCGCGCGGCGACGCGTCCGCCGGTCGCATCCTCGATTTCGGCAACCAGGATCGCGTACGCACTGCGGCGCTCGGAATCGCCGGGTCCCTCCGGCCTGCGGTCGACCAGTCTGCCTAACACCACCTGCGGAATCCGACCCGCGAGCAACCAGCCGAAGCGGCGGCTCAGCCGCGTCATGGCCTGGAATCTGCGACCGGCCTGGCCATAGGTCTCGATGTTGCCGATCCCGGTGGACCGGTAGGCTGTGGACACGTCCGCCAGGACGCTGACCAGCGCGGTTCGGGGCCCCTCGCCGAAATCGAAATCGTGGCGCAGGCTGCCGGGCGCGACCCGCTCGATCACCCCGCCCTTCCGGATGCGGAAGTTGTTCACGCTCTCCAGGATGGTGCGCATCGTCCCGCGGGAAGCCCCGCTGCGGGTCGCGACACCCAGCCGTACGACGCGGCCCCCCGGGCATCGCGCCGCGAGATCCGCGATGAGACAATCGCTCGGCACGACATCGAACCCGGCAGCCGGCAGCGCCATGATCCCCGCTTCCCTGGCCGCCGTGTCGCGTGCCGCCAGCGCCTCGCAGACGGCAACCTCACCAGTGATGTCGAGATAGTGAGCGCCCGCCGTCAGACACGCTTCGAACATCGGCAGCGCGGTGCGCGAGAACGGTCCGGCGCAGTGCAGGACCACGGTGATGTCCTCCAGGGCCGCCGCGAGGAGATCGGCGGTGTCCAGGCTGACCGCCCGGGTCTCGAGGCCGAGCGGACCGGCCACCGAGCGGAGTCGTTCCCCACTGCGACCCGCGAGAACCGGCCGCACGCCGGATTTGGTCGCTTCCGCTGCGACCAGCCGGCCGGTATACCCGGTGGCGCCGTAGATCATGAGCTTCGGTTGGCTCACCTGTGACCCCTGGTCGCGAAAACTTGCGTGAGTTCTGGCTATTACATATATGTGTACAGCAGTTTGCGGGCAACCTGAGGAGCTGAACAGATGAGACGTCTTGGCCTGGCCATGGTGATGTGGCCTGTCCTTCAAGGCTGCACGGCCCTCGACCGCGATGATTCGTTCACCATCCGGCGCGACAGTGCGGGCGTCCGGATCGTCGAGGCCCGGCAGCCCGCGTGGGGTGTCGGCGATGGGTGGCAGATCGACCCGGAGCCGCTGCTCGATCTGACTGAATCCGGGATGGGCGACCCCCACAACTTCTACCAGGTTCGGGGCATGAGACGGCTCCCTGACGGGTCCATCGTCGTCGCCAATGCGGGCTCCCGCGAGGTCCGTCTGTTTTCGCCCATGGGCAGCTTCCTCGGATCCATCGGCGGTCCTGGAGAAGGGCCGGGAGAGTTCGCCAACATGCAACAACTGGAGATCGTCGGCGACTCCATGTTCGTGCTCGACTACGACGGCCGCGTCACGGTCTTCGGGCCGGGCCCGGCCCTCGTGCGCGCGATGCGCTTTCACCACGGCGTCGAGAGCATCCAGTCACTCGGTGACGGTTCATTGGTCGCGGAAGTCCTGCTGTCCTTTCCGGACCCCGTCTCAGCTGGCGTTTTGCGCACTCCGCTTGCCCTTCTCCGCCTCGACCTGGAGGGTACCCGGCTGGACAGCATCGGCGAGACAGCCGGATCCGAGGAGTACACCGACAACGTGTCCTTCAGCGGGACTCCGCTCTTCCCCCGGCGTGGGCACGTCGACACTCACGACGGCAGGATTCTCTACGGCGCCTCGGATTTCATGCAGGTCCAGGAGCTCGCGCCGAACGGCGAAGTCGTCCGCATCTTCCGTATTCCCGACTACCCGCTCGCCCTCACCGACGAACAGGTGCAGGCCGAGCGCGACGCCCGCCTCAACGTGCCACTTCCCGAGGGCATGTCGCTTCCCCCGCAGATCCGCCAGGCGATCGAGTCCATGCCGTCTCCCGCGACCCGGCCCGCCTACTCCGACCTGATCGCGGGTGCGAGCGGCGCGATCTGGTTGAGGCCCTTCGTCGGGGTCGGCGAGGGTGGTGGACCAACGACCTGGCTGGTGCTGGACGCCGGCGGAGCATGGCTCGGCAGCGTCGAGGTACCGGCCGGCTTCAGGATCTGGGAGATCGGGATGGACGAGATCCTCGGAACGTGGGTGGATGAGGTGGGGGTGCAGCATCCGCAGGTCTTGCGGTTGACGCGGTAGGTTGCCCGCGAAGGGCTCCCCTTGCTTTCCGTCAATCGCCGTTCCAGTGTTCGGGTGTCTGCGAAGAGACGGACGGAAAGCGGATCCTGACCGTCCCTCGCAACAATCCGGTCAATGCCTTCACAATGGGTCGCATCGTCCAGGATGCCGGCCTTACCGTGCGGGAGTTCAAGGACCTGCTTTGATGACGTTTCGCCCAGGCCAGACCCAAATCCGCTCTACCACCCTCCCCCTCGCGGCCGCCATCCTCGCGCTCACGGCCCTCGCCACCCTCCCCTCCCCCGCCCACCCCCAGCGCCTCCCCGACCCCTCGCCCGGGCAGCTGGCCACGCTGTCCGTCCCCCGCTTCCCCATCGCCCCCTCCCCCATCGAGCTCACCGGCCCGGTGCGTCCCGGCGAATACCTCGGCGTCACCGGTCCCCGCGCGGCCTGGCTCGGCCTCGAGACCGGCGAAGCCGAGCTTTGGGTCCATCCGCTCAAGGTCGGGCGCGGCTTCCGGCTCGGCTTCTCGACGCCAAGCTACGGCACCGCCATCCCCGGCGACCAGATCGCGCGCACGGTGCAGGTGCGCCCCGAAGTCACCACGATCACCTACAGCCACGCGGCATTCCAGGTGCGGCAGCACATCCTCGCGCCCGCCGACACGGCCACGCACGGCATCCTCGTTCTCCTCGAGGTCGACAGCCAGGACCCGATGGAGATCGTTGCCGAGTTCCACCCGGTCCTCAACTACATGTGGCCGGGCTCGATCGGCGGGCAGTACGCGTACTGGGACGGGGACCGGCGCCTCTTCGTCCTCTCCGAGAGCCTGCAGACGCGCAACGCCGTGGTGGGCTCGCCGTGGGCGACGAATTCGGTGGAGCACCCCGCGCACCAGCTGGGCGACGCCCCGCGCACGATGGTCATCCCGGTCGACCCGGAACGCGCCCGGCGCGAGTTCATCCCCATCGCGGTGGCCGCCGGGACTGTCCCGCGCGACACCGTCTTCGCCCGCTACGACAGGCTGATCGCGGGCGCCGAGATGCTCTATCGGGACAAACGCGCCTGGGCCGACTCGGTGCTCACCTCCACCGCATCGGTCGAGACCCCCGACCCGTCGCTCGACCTGGCCCTCGAATGGGCGAAGATCAACCTGGAGGAACAGCGCGTCTGCAACCCCGATCTGGGGTGCGGTTTCGTCGCCGGCTGGGGGCTTTCGGGCGATGGCGGGCGCCCCGGCTTCGGCTGGTTCTTCGGCGGCGACGCGATGATCAACACCTACGCCATGCACGCGCTCGGCCAGTTTGAACTGGTCGCCGAAGAGCTCGCCTTTCTCGCGAAGTACCAGCGCGACGACGGCAAGATCACCCACGAGATTTCGCAGGCCGCCGCGCACGTCGACTGGTTCGACACCTACCCCTACGCCTACTACCACGCCGACACGACCCCCCACTGGATGTTCGCGCTCTACCAGTACTGGCGCGCCAGCGGCGACGACGAGCTGCTGCGCGAGCTGTGGCCGGCCTACCGGCGGGCGTGGGCGTGGTGCCTGAGCGCCGAGACCGACGGCGACGGCATCATCGAGAACACGGTGGGCGGACTTGGCGCGGTCGAGGTCGGGGGGCTGGGCGAGGCGCTCCACCAGGACATCTACCTGGCCGGGGTCTGGGTCGCGGCGCTGGAAGGCACCCTGGCGATGGCCGACCGGATGGAGGACGCGGAGCTCGCTGACGAGGCCACGCGGATCGCTCCGGTCGCTCGGAAGACCCTGAACGACGACTACTGGCGCGAGGCCGAAGGGCACCACGCCTTCGGAATCCTGGCAGGCGGCGGCACCAACGACAATCTGACGGTTTGGCCCGCCACCGCGGCGGCATTCGGGCTCTTCGACGACGAACGTGCGCGATCGACGCTGACCCGGATCGCGGGCGACCGCGTCTCCTCCGACTGGGGCGCGCACATGCTCTCGACCGAGAGCGACCTGTACCATCCGATGCAGTACAACATGGGCACCGTGTGGCCCTTCGTGACGGGATTCGCCTCCTGGGCCCAGTACCGCTACCGGCGCCCCTGGGCGGGATTCCACCTGATGGACGCGGTCAAGCAGATGACCTTCGACTGGTCCCTGGGTCGCCACGGCGAACTCTTTTCGGGGAGCTTCTACCAGCCGCTCGATCAGACCGTGCCGCACCAGTTCTTCGCCACGTCGATGCTGGTGACACCGCTGCTCCGAGGCGTCTTCGGGTGGGAGCCTGACGCACCGCAGGGCCGGGCCCGGCTGGCACCGCAGCTGCCGCCGGACTGGCCGGAGGCGGCGGTGCGGGGGCTAAGGGCGGGGGCGGCGACGATCGATGTGGAGGTACAGCAGCGGTGGAGCAGCACCGGCGGCGAGCGGCGGACGGTGATTTCGAGCGAGGGCTCCGGGCTGGAGGTCGACTTCGTGCCGGATGTGCCGGCGGGGGCGACGGGGGTGAGGGTGATGATGTCCGGGGGGACCGGCGATGTCTCTCTCCCGAGGCCAGGTTCCGAGCGGAGTCGAGGCGCGTTCCCGCCGGTTCGGGTCCGGGTCGTCCGGGGCGAACCCACGGAGATCGTGGCGACGTGGGAGGGTGGCCTGACGGTGGCACCACCCCGGATCGACCTGCGGCCGGGGCAGCGGAGTGAAGGGCTGCGGATTCTGGATCTTGAGGCGGACGGAGACGAGTGGTTGTTGACGATCGAGGGGACCGCGGGGCACGAATACGTGGTCGACCTGTTCGGGTCTTCGGTTGAAGCGGCAGTGATCGACGGGAGCGCTCGCCTGGTCCCGCGTCTGGCCGAGGGTGCGGGTGAAGGCGGGGGCGCGGGTGAAGCCGGCGGCCCGGTTGCAGGCAACACGCGGTTGAGGGTCGAGTTCGCCGAGGGTGAGGGGCGGCAGGAGGTGACGCTTCGCCTGACACCGAGTGGGTGACGACCCCTGCGGCCCCCCGGAGCGCGGCCGGGCGACCCTCCTCTCCTGTAAACCATACTTTACATGATGTACGGTAGAGTTTACATGTTTGACCTGGTCCTGCCCGCCTGATGCATGTCGGCGCCCTGGAAGCCCGCCGCTGGGCCGGGCTTGTCTTCGCCGCCGGGCCGGACGACGGGATCGGGTTGCGCCTCGCGTTCGTGGACCCGGGGGGGCAGCGTCGCGACTGGGACGACTGGTACTGGATGGTCGCCCGGGTCGGCCCCCACGCGCCGGACGGGTCGTACGCGCGGGTCGAGTTCGACCTGGGTGTGGAGCCGTCGCCGTCTTCGCAACCGTCGGCGAGCACGGTGGTGCTGGAGTGGTCGCGCCGGGAGGACGCGGTGGCGCTGCGCGCAACCGTGAAGGCGCCTGGCCGTCTGGAAGTGATCGGGGACGCGCCGTGGGGGTGGGAGGGGCGGTGGGTGGAGGTGGGGGCGGGGCGGCCGGGTGGGGGCGGCGGGCCGGGCGGCGCGGGTGGGCAGGGCGGCGCGGGTGGGCCGGGCCATGGCCGCGAGCCGGGCGGGGGCGGTGGCTGGCGCGCCCGGCTGAGAAGCGTGGAGATCGCCGCCGCGTTCTCGGCGGGGACGCGGTCGCGGCGAGCGCCGGACGCGGGCCGGGGTGAGGTCGCGAGGGTCCTTGACGTTGAGGAGGGGGCAACCGGGCGCGTGGCCATGGTGGCCGTGTGGGGTGGGGACGACCTGGTAGCGCACGCCGCGCGCCTGGTCCCGCAGGTGAACGGCTGGATCAACCAGGCAAGGGCGGACTGGAACCGCCGGCGTCCCCGCTCGTCGGGTGCCTACCCGGATCTCGTCGCGAGCATCGGCGACAATCTGATGTGGACAGTCCTGCTCCAGCCGGAGACCGGGCGGCTGTACACCCCCGCCGGCCGCCGCTGGATCTTTCCGAAGCCAGGGGTGGAGGCGCCCCGCACCGACGTTGCCGGCACCGGCTCACCATCGGCTTCAACCGGAACGCTCGCATCTTCCGCGAAGGCCGGTATTCCCGACCCCGACGACTGGACCGTCTTCGGCTGGGACAGCTTCTTCAACGCGATCCAGTTGGCCACCGTGTCGGGAGAGCTCGCCTGGGCCACCCTCCTCGCCGGAACCGGGTCCCGCTATCCAAACGGCAACGTCCCGAACTGGCGCAGCCGCCGCGGTGGCACCCCCGACCGCTCCCAACCCCCTGTCGGCTCCTTTGCCGCCCTGAAACTTCACCAGATCCACCCCGATCCCGACGCCCTCGCCGCTGCCTACCCCGACCTCGTCGCCTGGGCAGAGTGGTGGGGAGGGGTAACGGAAAAGAACGGGCGACCGCGCCGGGAGGGCCTCACCCCGGGCCTGCTCTCCTGGGGCTCGGACACCGACCTCGTCCCCGGCCCCGGCCAGGTCCCGCCGTGGGAGGCGGACGCCAGCGGCCACCAGCGCGCTGCCTGGGAATCCGGCCAGGACGACCTGCCCCTTTGGGACGAAGCCGAGTGGGACCCGGAGCGGCAGGTCCTCGCCATGTCCGCGGTCGACCTGTGCAGCTACCGCGCCCTCGACCTGGAGTGCCTGTCGCGCATCGCCCGCATCCTGGGCGACGACGCCACGGCCAGCCGCCTCAGTGCAGCCTACCACCACCTCGTCACCACCATGAACCGGCACCTCTGGTCCGGGGACGCCGGCCTCTACCTCGACGAGCTTCCCACCGGCCATTCCACACGCGTCGCCGCGTCGAACTTCCTCCCCCTCATCGCCGGCGTCCCCTCACGAGACCAGGCGCGCCGCATGATCGCGACCCTTCACGACCCCTCCCGCTTCTGGGGCGATTGGGTCATCCCCACCATTTCCCGCGACGACCCCGCCTTCGCCGACCAGCAGTACTGGCGCGGCTCGATCTGGCCGCCCATGAACTACCTGATCCTGCAAGGCCTCCGCCGGTACGACTTCGACGACCTCGCCGAAGACCTCGCGTGGAAGGGCGCGCGCATGTTCCTCGCCGACCGTCGTCGCACGGGATTCTGCCGTGAGAACTTCGATTCGCGCACGGGAAAAGGGTGTGGCCAGCGCTTCCAGAGCTGGGCCCCGCTGTTCGCCCTCGGCGCCCTGGAGCAGTTCGTTTGCACCACCCATTGGCGTGGCTCGTGAATCGGGGCCGCCACAATACACAGGTGAACCGGGTCGCCACAGTACAGCAGCGGCTGCCAATTCCCCGATCAATCCGCTGGCAGGTCCAGCACCAGCCTCAAGCCTGCATCCACATGCCGCATGAGACTGCGGGAAATCTTCCCGGAGCATTCGATCAGGTAATCCTCGTCAAGGGTCACCAGCTGGGTGACATTGGCAACCGAGTCCCGCGGCAGCCCGGACCGGGCAGCCGGTAGAAGCACGTTGCCCGGCGCGTCGAGGTAGCGCGTGTTCGAAGTGAGGGCCACGCAAATCACGGTCCTCAGTCTGCTACGGTTGAACGCATCGGCCTGAACGACCAGGACAGGACGCCGATAGCCCGGCTCGGACGCCCGTGGGTCGCCCAGATCGGCCCACCAGACCTCCCGCCGTTCGACTACCACTCTGTCGCGACCGATCGACCCTGGGCCCGGCGAAGCGCGGGGTCCACCCCACACGGCAAATCGGCGTAGACGGCGTTAAGCCTTTCAGTGATGTCCTCGTCTCGCTGCTTCGCCACGTATTCGGCAACGGCGGTTGCGTAGAGTTTGCTTCTCGATATCTTCAGCCGCCGCGCCAGGGCGTCGGCGAGGGCGAACACGTCATCCGGTACAGAGATCGCAGTTTTCATACTATAGTAATACTATGGTATGACTCTACGATCAACCCTCATACAACCCAAGACAGTCAGGAGCGGCAGCGCATGCGTCACAATGTTCTCGTCCCCGGGCCGAAGCTTCTCCAGCCGCTGACCCTCCTCCTGCTCGCCCTCCTTGGATGCGGCGACATCAAACTGGAAGCGGGCGAGATCCTTCACCCAACTCCCGAAAACGCGCCTCCTGCGGGCGCCTCTCTCATCACAACCGATACCGTTCCGGCGGGGCTCTCCGAGGAGGCTCTCTCGGCGTGGCGTGGGGCCCGCGACCGGCTGCTGAACGCAACCACGGTCCTGGCCCTCGGAACCGATGACGAAGAAGGACCGGAACTCTTCGGCATGATCGGCGACGTCGCCCTCGACGCCGAAAACAACCTCCTGGTGGCGGATGCGGCCGACTACTCGGTTCGGATCTTCGGCCCTCATGGCAGTCACGTGGCCAGCTTCGGCCGCGAAGGCGAGGGTCCGATGGAGTTCAGTGGCACACTCCACAGCATCGGGGCGCTCGGGGATGGCCGAGTACTCGTTGGAACGCGTGGGTCGACAAAGATCTTCGGTCCCGCTGCCGACGGATACCAGCATCTGGAGACGGTCTCGGTATACTCGGACCACTTCTGCCTTTCAGCCGACGAACGGATGTTCACCGCCAACCACGACAGACAGAGCGACCGTGTGCTACACGCCGCGACGGGGCACGGGGCGCTCATCAGCGAGGACCTGCCACAAATCCGGGAGATCGCTGGTGGCCGCATCGTGGTCGCCTGGGACGATCCCTACCCGCGCCTCGAAGTGCGTGCACTGGGCGGGGGCGAGGGCGGGGGATAGGCGTGACGGGTGTGCTCCAGAGTTGCTATCCAAGGCTGCCTCCCCGCCGTCTGGGCCCATGAGATCGCCCCCTCGGCGGGCCGCGTCAGCCGCCGAGCACCTCGACCAGCACATCCACCACTTCGTCGATCTGAGCTGCAGAGATCACGAGCGGGGGCAGCAGCCGGATCACGGTCGTCCCCGCGGGGAGCGTCAGAATTCCCCTCGCCATCAGCGCCTCGATGTAGGGCCGGCAACGCTCCTTCAACTCGACCCCGATCATAAGGCCGACCTGGCGCAGCGCGCGGACGCGGCCAGGTATACGCCGCTCGAAGCGCTCCCGGAACCGCGCACCCAGCACTTCCGCGCGTTCGTCGAGGCGTTTGTCCTCCATGAACCGTATCGCGGCCAGCGCGGCAGCACACGCGAGAGGATTGCCGCCGAAGGTCGTCCCGTGCTTCCCGGGGGGGAGCTGAACCCGTTCGTCCGCCAGCACAGCGCCCAGGGGAACGCCTCCGGCGATCGCCTTGGCCAGGCAGAGCACGTCGGGCGTCACCCCGGAGCGCTCGCACGCGAACATGCGGCCAGTGCGGCAGAAGCCCGTCTGGATCTCGTCGAAGACCAGCATCGCGCCCGTCTCGTCGCAGATCTCGCGCGCGGCGCGCAGGTATTCCGCACTGGCGGGACGGATCCCGCCTTCACCCTGCACGGGCTCGATCACCACCGCCGCGGTATCTTCGCCAACCGCCGCCCGCAACTTCGCCGCGTTGTTGAAGGGAACAAACGAGAACCCCGGCACGAGGGGCTCGAAGAGCTCCCGGTACTCCTTCTTGAAGGTGGCGGACAGCGCGCCGAGGGTGCGGCCGTGGAAGCCGCGCATGGCTGAAACGATCCCGGTCCGCCCCGTCGTGAGGCGCGCGAACTTGATCGCCGCTTCGACGGCCTCGGCACCGGAGTTGCAGAGGAAGCCACGCGTGAGGCCGCCCGGTGCGATCGCGGCCAGCTTCTCCAGCAGCCGCGCGCGTACGTCGTTGTAGAAGATCCCGGGACAGGTCACGAGGGTGCGCGCCTGTTCGGTCAGGGCTTCCGCCACCGCCGGGTTGGCGTGCCCGACGCTCGCGACCCCGATCCCCCCCACGCAATCGAGGTAGCGGCGGCCCTGGTCGTCCCAGACCTCCGCCCCCCTTCCCTTCACAATGGTGATGTCCCGCTTGGGAAAGACCTCGAGCGCGTACTGGCGCTCGATCTCGCGGTATGCCACCGTCTCTCGGCTACTCATATGCTCATATACTCCCATACTCACCCGATCACGGTCCCCTGCCCCGCCAGCACGTCGGACACCGGGGATTCGACGCGACCGTCCGCGATCACCACTTTCGTCGAGCCCGACTGCACCAGCCGTCTGATCGCCAGCAGCTTGCGCTTCATGCGTCCCGTCGCCACCTCCTCCCACCTCGCCAGCTCCGAACGCGAAATGTGCGGCACGACCGAGGCAGGGTCTTCCGGATCCTCGAGGAAGCCCGGAGCTTCGATCAGATGCACAACCAGTTCGGCACCCAGCACCGTGCTCATCAGCGCCACCACGTCGTCGTTCTCCGAATTGACTGCCGCGTTGCGTTCGTCGATCAAGGGCATCGTCACGACCGGCGTGTAGCCGTTGTCGATCAGAAGTCCGAGCAGCTTGCGGTTGACCGCCACCGGCTTGCCCGAGAGATCACGCTTGATGAGGGTCTTGTCCCCTTCTCGTACACGGATGCCCTTGTTGCGCATCGCGCGCACCAGCGCGCCGTCCAGGCCGGTCAGGCCGACCGCGTTTACGCCATTTTGCTGGAACAGCTCGACGAGGCGCTTGTTCCGCACACCGGAATACGCCATCAGCATGATGTCGATCAACTCGTGGTCGGAGTACACGCTGGTGTACCCCGAGACCGACGTCAGCACCTGCTTCTCGACCCCGAGGCGCCCCGCGAGATCGTCGCGCAAGGCGTTGGCCCCGTGCACGATCACCTTCGGAGTCTCGACGGCGGCCAGATCGTGCGCAATTCCGGCGAGGTTGATCGTCTCGCCGCCACCTACCTTGATCAGCAACATTTCGTACCCCACTCAGCCGTGGTCGAAGGCCGTCACCGTGCCGTTGTCGACCGGAGTCCAGGCCCAGGCTCGGCCAGGGACTTCCGGATAGGGCTTCGAACAGAGGATGCGCGCACCGTCGACCTCGGCGGTGTGCATCTGGAAGTACTCCGGATCTTCATGGAAGTTCGTGGCTACGTGAACCCGTGCGGAGGAGTCGGCCACGATCATGTTCATGGCGCGCACATGCCGCGCCCGTCTCTCGATCGCGGCGGTGCCACGCTCCAGCGCCAGCCGGAAGTCCCCGTGGTCAAAGCGCTTGACGAAGTTGAAGACCTTCTCCGCCCCGATCCTCCCGCGCTCCTTGATCCGCACGCCGAGCAGCTCTCCGTTGAAGATGAAGACCCGTTCGCCGTCGAAGAACGGCATGTTGTTCTCGACGCGGATCCCTTCGTCGCGAAATGCGCTCCTGGCGTGTGCCAGCAGGAGCGTCGTGCGTCCCGGAGGCCTCCACGAGTCTTCCCACACCGGCGCGATGTCACGGTACCGGCGCCACCTGCCCTCTTCCAGCCAGGCGCAGCCCCACCCGTGGCCCTGGTATTCGCGGCTGTTGCGGGCGACGGCGGCGAAGGCGGCGAGGTGTCCTTCCATTTCGAAGGCTTTGTCGCTGCGGACACACAGGAGACGGCACACCGTTCGCTCCTATACGCTCACGCCGGATGCAGGCCCGGAAACTCCAACCCCCGCGCCTCGGGCAGACCGTACATGACGTTGAAGGCTTGCACCGCCTGCCCGGCCGCTCCCTTCATAAGATTGTCGATCGCGCTCATCACGACCACCCTGCGGGCGAGCGGGTCGCTCTCGAAACCGACATCGCAATAGTTGGATCCGCCCAGAAGATGCGGGTCCGGGTAGCGGTGGATCCCCGACTGTTCCTTCACGATGCGCACGAAGGGCTCGCGTGCGTACGCGCTTCGATAGATCCGCCACAGCGCCTTGTCGTCCAGGTCGCGGTTGACGAAGACATGGCAGGTCGCAAGGACGCCGCGCACCATCTCGACCGAAGTGGCCGAAAAGTGGATGTCACCGCCCAGCGCTGCCCGGATCTCGGCCAGGTGGCGGTGCCCGGTGGGCTTGTAGGACCGCATCGCACCGCTCCGCTCGGGGTGGTGGCTCCCCGGGGTCGACCGGTTGCCGGCCTCGCTCGAACCGACTTTGACCTCGACCACTGCCGAGTCGGCCACGCCTGCCTGATAGAGCGGGCGAAGCCCCAGGATGGTGGCCGTGGCATTGCACCCCGCGCACGCCACCAGCTTCGCACCCGCGAGCGCGTCCCGGGTGAGTTCGGCGATCCCGTACACGAAGCTCCCGAGCAGATCCGGTCGCGAGTGCGGGCCACCGTAGAAACGCTCGTACTCCGCGGGGTCGCTCAGGCGGAAGTCGGCGCCGAGGTCGATGACGCGCCCTGCAACGCGCCGGAAGTCGTCGATTCGGCGTGACGACTCCCCGTGCGGCAGGCACAGGAAGAGCACGTCGCACTCGGTGACGTCGTCGAGCGCGCAGAAGCGCAGCCGGGTGATGCCCCGCAGATTGGGGTGGACGCGGTGCGCGAACTTGCCGGCGAAGCGTTCGGAGGTAATCTGGCGGACTTCGGCGTCCGCATGGCCCAGCAGCAACCGCAACAGCTCCCCCCCAGCGTACCCCGACGCACCCGCAATCGAGACGCTGATCACGGGTGGGGCACCGCCCGGGTCGACTCGCTCCCCGAGGCTTGCGACGACTTGATCGCCGACCCCTCCGGCGACCCGATGCCCGACCCGCTCGTCGACCCGGCCTTCGCCTTCAGGTAGGAGACGACCCGCTCCGGGATGTTCACCCCCGTGACGTCGATGCTGTTCCTGAACTCCATGGTGTAGTTGACCTCGTTGACCAGGGGCCCGTCCGCGGTCTCGAAGAGATCCACAGCGAGGACTCCTCCACCGACCGCTTCCGCCGCACGCAGCGACATGTCCGCGATGGCAGTGGTCACCGGACAGTTCGTGGCGTGTCCGCCCCTCGCCGTGTTCGTGATCCAGTGGTCCGATGACCGGTATATCGCCGCGATGCACTCGTCGCCAACCACGAATGCGCGGATGTCGCGACCGTCCTTCTCCACGTATTTCTGCACGAAGAAGATCGAGTGGTGGTAGCTGCCCAGGATGGACTTGTGCTCCAGGATCGTCTCGGCCGCGTCGCGGTCGTTGATCTTGGAAAGCAGGCGGCCCCACGAGCCGACCGCCGGCTTGAGCACCACCGGGTAGCCCAGCTCCTCGATCGCCGCAAGAGCCGATTCAGGGGTGAACGCCACCCTCACGTCAGGCTGGGGTACCCCCGTTTCGCGCAGCGACGCCGCCGTCAGGATCTTGTCCCCGCACCGGCGCGCGACCTCGTACGTGTTGACGCACAACGTGCCCACCCCTTCGAAAAGCCTGAGGGCGTGCATGGCGCGAGAATGGTTGATCGAACGCTCCAGGACGACGTCCACGTCCGGGCGCGCATGAAGGTCGAAGACAAGCGTGCGGTCGTCCAGAAAGACCAGTTCGACGTCCTTGTGCTTGCGCAGCTCCTCAATGAGCAGCTTCTCGTCCTTGCGGATGAGAGAGTGAAGGAAGCCGACCCTCATTCACCCCAGTCCTCTTCCGCATCGGGAGCTTCCCCGAGCGTAAGTGGATCGAGCCCCAGGATCTCGAGCTCCACACCGCACTCGGCGCACTCGAGCAGCTCGCCCTCGACAGGATCGGCGGAGATCTCCACTTCCCCGCCGCATACTGGACATTCTGACATTGACGTAACCCCCTTGTTGCACGTGGCGAAGTCACAATCTACGCCAACGAGCGGGCCGGAAAAGACCCGCGGCCGTCCCGACCGCGGTGCGACGCGAGATTTCGACACGGACTGCCGGATCAGGCGGGCGTGTCCGCCAACGAAGACGTGGGAATCTCCCGGGCCTCGACCCGGCGTCCCTCGCGCACGGTCACATAGGCCTCCATCGCGCGGTAGGCGGGCAACCCCAGCGAGTGGAGGAAGTCCGCCGTCCCCCGGTTGCGGTCCACCACGCGCTGCCAGAATTCACGGGTATCCGGCCCCGGGAACGGCGCGGAATCCTTCTGCGACTCGTGTCTGAAGATCGCCTGCACCTTGCCCCGCATTTCGCCTTCCGAAAGGGGCACGAGCACGGTCGCTTCGTTCACGCTCCACTCCTGCCAGGCGCCCCGGTAGAGCCACAGCCACGGCGGCTCGCCGGAATAGCGTTCCAGAGCCCCTTCCACGGTCTCCAGGCACATGCGATGGGTGCCGTGGGGGTCGGAAAGGTCGCCCGCCGCGAACACCATCGACGGACGAACCTCTTCCAGCAGCTCGGTGACGATGTCCACGTCGGCCTGGCTGACCGGGTTCTTCCTGACCTTCCCTGTCTGGTAGAAGGGCAGATTCAGGAAGCGGGCACGGTGCGCCGGCAGCCCCAGCGACTCGATCGCCGCCGACGCCTCGCTCTCGCGGATGATCCGCTTGAGATCCTGCACCACGGAGGGATCGACATCGCCGGACCTCTTGCGTGCGAGATCCTCCTCGATCGATCTCAACACTGCCTCCAGAGCCTTCCGGTCGCCCACGTCGATCACCTTGGCCGCGCGCCTCATCACGTCGAGGTAGCGGCGGACCTCATGGTCGAAGACGGCGATGTTACCGGAGGTCTGATACGCGACAGTAACGTCGTTGCCGTTCTCGGCAAGCTTGCGCAGAAGGCCGCCCATCGAGATCACGTCGTCGTCCGGGTGCGGTGAGAAGACGAGCATCTTCTGGCCGCGCGGGAGCCGGCTCTTGCCGCGGATCTTGGAGATAAGCGCATTGAAGACCTGGCCGTTGAGCGGCTCCGCCGACCCGTGCCGGGACACCAGCGACCCGAGGTGGTGCTCCCGATAGTCGTCGGTGGCAAGGTGGAGGATCGGCTTGCCGGTGCGACGGCTCAGCCAGATCACGGCCTCGGTCTCCCAGTGCGGGGTCCATTCCATGTCGTCGACGAGCCACGGCGTCCGGATCCGCGTGAGGTCGGCGACCGCGGCCGGATCGAGGTAGACGGTCGCCGCGGGGTGCTGCTGCAGGAAGGTCGCCGCGACATCGGGGTGGACCTCCCCCTCGACGGCGCGCCGCACGATCCCCGCCTTGTGTTCGCCGGTCGCCAGCAGGACGATCGCGCGCGCCTCGAGGATCGTCGCCACACCCATCGTGATGGCCTGGGGGGGCACGTTGTCCTCGCCGAAGAAGTCGGCCGCCGCATCCGCTCGCGTGACCGTGTCCAGGTAGAGGCGCCGTGTGCGCGACCTCCGCCCCGAGCCCGGTTCGTTGAACCCGATGTGCCCGCTGCGCCCGATCCCCAGAATCTGCAGATCGATTCCCCCCGCTTCGCGAATGCGGCGCTCGTAGTCGAGACAGTGGGCCTCCACCTCCGCGTCGGGAAGGTCGCCACGGGGGATATGGCAATGGCTGGACGGGATGTTCACATGCGCGAAAAGGTTCTCCCCCATGTAGCGGTGGTAGCTGTGGATGCTTCCGGGCCGCATGGGGAAGTACTCGTCGAGGTTGAAGACGACGACGTTGGAGAAGTCGAGCCCCTCCTCCCGGTGCATCCGGATGAGCTCCCGGTAGACTCCCAACGGCGTGGACCCGGTCGCGAGGCCGAGCACGGCGGCGCGGCCCTCGCCGGCGCGAGCCCGGATGAGGGCCGCAATCCGCCCGGCCACCTCGGCGGCGATACTGTCGTGGTCCGGCATGACGCGAACCGGTATGCGTTCGCGCCGTGCCGCGTTGGATTCGCTCATGGACGTGGGCGAGTCGGGTCGCTATCTGCCACGGGACGCTACGGCACCTTCTGTTCCGGCAACAGAACGAACTTCGCGTACTGGTCGGTGCGGAGATACCGGATTGCGGCCTGCTGCACCTGCTCCGCCGTCCAGCTCTCGATCAGATCGTAGCTCGGGATGTCGCGAAAGTCCCGGCCCTGCAGTTCGAAGGATTCCAGCCGGCTCAGCCAGTACTCGTTCTCCTCCAGGTTCGTCTCCCTGGTGCGGCGCATTGGGGAGCGACCCGAGGTACTGCTCCACCATGGGCCTGATCTCATCGAGCCGGAAAGCCCCGACGAAGTAGAAGGTGAAGTCGCTCGCATCCGCGAAGCGGTCCTGATAGTGGCTGTAGATCTCATCGAGGTCGGCCTGCTTCAGCGCTTCCAGCGTCTGCGCCAGACTCTGAACCCTTGGATGCCCCTGGGCCATGGTCGCGGAGATCGTGTCCGAGAAGACGGCGTCGGGAGGGATGGGGTCGGCCGGGTCGGGCATCTGCGCGGTCGCACCCGTCGCGACGAGCGCGCTGATGATGGAGACCCGAACGGCAGCAGATAACGCACGACATGACTGGATCTTCATCGATTTCCTTCCAAAACCGGGCTTGCAAATGGCTGCCGCACAGCAGCGCGACCATCGGAAGGTGTCATGATGCGGGCAGGAACACAAACCGCCCCGGCCCGCACGCGCGACCGCCTCAGCAGAGCCCGTCCGCCCCCCGCAGAAGCCCCCTCCCCGCCAGCGACGAGAACGTCCCGCCCGCGACGATAATGTGGTCCAGTACCGGGATCCCGAGCTGCTCTCCCGCCTTGCCGAGCTGCCGCGTAACCTTGAGGTCTTCCGCGGAGGGCTCCGGGTTCCCGGACGGGTGATTGTGGACCAGGATCAGGGCCGCGGCCCGCAGCACGATGGCGTCGCGGAAGACCTCGCGGGGATGGATCAGGGACGCGTCCAGGATGCCCCGTGTGATCTGACGCTGACAGATGGGGACATTCTGCGAGTTGAGGAGGAGGACGTGAAACTCCTCGTGCGCGAGGTGAGCCAGGCCGGGCGCGAAGATGTCGTGGACGTCACCCGGCCCGGTGATGGGGTCTTCGCGGCCGGCGCGCGCCGACCCGACACGCTTGCCGAGCTCGATCGCCGCAACGATCCTGGCCGCCATCGCGGGACCGATCCCCGGAATCCCGACCAACCGCCCCGCGTCCATCTGCGCGAGGTCGCGAAGGTGGCCGCCGGAGAGGTCGAGCACCCGTTCGGCGAGCCCCCCGGCCGGCGCGCCACGGTTGCCTGACCCGATCACGAGCGACAGCAGTTCGTGCTCCGACAGGGGGCCCGGACCGAAGCGCTCCAGCCTCTCCGAGGGCTGAGCCTCCGGCCGACGCACCGCGGCTATGCCACCGCCCCGTGACACTTCTTGTATTTCCGTCCGCTACCGCAGGGACAGGGAGCGTTGCGACCCGGTGTCTTGGTTGCGGTGACCGGGGCCTTCGGCCGCCGCTCCTCGCCCCGGTTGGTCGCCAGGCGCCGCACGTCGGGGCCGCCAGCCGCGGGATCCACGGCCGAACCGCGTCGCGCGGCGGACGCCATGCCCATGGAATCCATTGAACGCGCGCCTGCCGCGGCCGCGGGCCGCCCCGCACCGGCGCCTTGGCGGGCGGCGGCACCTTGCCGGCGGGGGTCGGGTCTCCCCGGTGCCCGCAGTCCCCCGCCCGGCGAGTCCGAGGGCCCCGAGTAGGCGAGCTTTCGCTGCCCCTGGTAGCGCATCGCCGGACGCTGCTCCAGCCGAACCCGGAAGAACTGCTGGGTGACCGTGAGGCGGATGTCGTCCATGAGGCCCACGAACATCTCGTAGGCTTCCTTCTTGTACTCGACCAGCGGGTCCTTCTGTCCCCACCCCCGGAAACCGATCGACGCCTTCAGGTGGTCCAGATCGTACAGGTGGTCCTTCCACTTGCCGTCGATGGTCGACAGCATGACGAAGCTCATGACCCGTTCGCCGTGCTCGCCGAAGGACTCGATCTTGCGGTCGAAGCCTTCGCTAACGGCCTCCTCCGCGACCCGAAGAACTTCTGCGCGGTCGACCTCTTCGGGGTCGTCCTCGTTGTCGATGGCGGGGAGCACGGTGTGGAGGTCGAGCAGCATCCGCTGCCTCAACCCACCGACCTCGATCCCCTCCTCCAACTGCGACGCGGGCAGGTGATCCTCGAAGACGGCATCCATGGTGTGGTGGATCATCTCCCAGATCTCGCCCTTCAGGTCCTCGCCACCCTCCAGGGCGAAGAGGCGGAGGTCGTAGATGACCTCGCGCTGCTGGTTCATGACGTCGTCGTAGTCCAGCAGCCGTTTCCGCGCTTCGAAGTTGTTGCCCTCGACCCGCTTCTGGGCCCTGCCGATGGACCGGGTGACGAGCGTGTGCGTGATGACCTCGCCCTCCTCCGCCCCCATCCGCTCCATTGCGCCGGCGATGCGCTCCATGCCCCCGAAGAGGCGCATCAGGTCGTCCTCGAGACACAGGAAGAACTGCGATGCGCCCGGATCCCCCTGGCGGCCCGCCCTGCCGCGCAGCTGGCGGTCGATCCGGCGGGCTTCGTGCCGCTCCGACCCCAGGATGTGAAGGCCACCGTCCTCGATCAGGTAGTCGCCGGACTTGTCGTCCAGCTCCTCGTAGCGGGTCGGATCGGTCGGCGCCACCGTCTCCAGCTCCAGACCCCGTTCCCGCGCCCAGTCGATGGTGCGCGGCTCGGTGACTCCCGGTCCGAGTTTGATGTCCGTGCCGCGCCCGGCCATGTTCGTCGCGATCGTCACCGCGCTCGGCCGGCCCGCCTCGATCACGATCTCCGACTCGCGCTTGTGCTGCTTGGCGTTGAGGACGTTGTGGACGATTCCGCGCCGCCTGAGCATGCGTGACAGCGTTTCCGACACCTCCACGTTGGTCGTGCCGACCAGGACGGGCAGCTCCAAACGGTTGAGGCGCTCGATCTCGTCCAGGATGGCCGTGTACTTCTCCCGCTTGGTGCGGAAGATCAGATCGTCACGGTCGTCGCGCCCGATGGGCCGGTTGGTGGGGATGACCGTGACGTCCAGGTTGTAGATCTGGTGGAACTCGGTCTCCTCGGTCTCCGCCGTACCCGTCATCCCCGCGAGCTTTTCGTACATGCGGAAGTAGTTCTGGATCGTGATCGTGGCCAGGGTCTGGGTCTCCCCCCGGATCTCCACCCCCTCCTTCGCCTCGACGGCCTGGTGAAGCCCGTCGCTCCACCGCCGCCCCGGCATCTGCCGCCCGGTGAACTCGTCCACGATGACGATGGCGCCGTCGTCGCCGATGATGTAGCGCTCGTCCTTGTGGAAGAGGGTGTACGCCTTGAGCAGCTGGTGGATCACGTGGATCCGCTGCGACTTGTCGGAGTATTCGGTCTCCAGCTCCGCGATCCTCGCCCGTTTCTCGTCGATGGAGAGGCTTTCGTCTTCCTGGACGTCTCCCATGACCTCCGAAAGATCCGGCACGACGAAAGCCTGGGGGTCGCCCGGCGAAAGCTCGTCCAGCCCGGCGTCCGAGAGGTGGACATTCTGTCCCTTCTCGTCCATGGCGAAGAGCAGCATCTCGTCGACTTCGTAGAGACGCTTCTCGCGCATGTAGTCCCCCTCGACCTTCTCCACGAGCTTCACGAGCGCGGGCTGGTCCGCGAACAGCTTCATCAGACGCTTGTTCTTGGGGCCTCCGCGCTTCGCAGCCAGCAGCTTCTCCCCGGCCGCGAACTCGTCCTCCTCGGCCTTCAGACCCGCAACCGCCCCCGCGATGAGCCGGTTCACCATGCGGCTCTGCTTGCGGTGCAGGGCGCCCACCGACGGTGCCATCTGCTTGAAGGGCGTTGACGTGTCGCGGCTCACGGGCCCCGAGATGATCAAGGGCGTCCGCGCCTCGTCGATCAGGATGGAATCGACCTCGTCGATGATCGCGTAGTGGTGCGCTCGCTGAACCCGCTGCTCCAGCGAGTGGACCATGTTGTCGCGCAGGTAGTCGAAGCCGAACTCGTTGTTGGTCCCGTAGGTGATGTCGGCGTTGTACGCGCCCCGTCGCTCCTGGGACCCCGGCTCGTAGAGATCGATGCAGTCCACCGTGAGGCCGAGCAGCTGGTAGATGGCGCCCATCCACTCGGCGTCACGCTGGGCCAGGTACGAGTTCACGGTGACCAGATGCGCACCCCGGCCCGCCAACGCGTTCAGGTAGAGGGGCATGGTGGCCACGAGGGTCTTCCCCTCACCCGTGGCCATCTCCGAGGCGCGCCCGCGGTGCAGCTGCACCGCCCCGATGAGCTGCACGTCGTACGGAATCATGTCCCACACGAGCGCCTGCCCCGTCACCTTGACCTCCTGCCCGACAAGACGCCGGCACGCCTCCTTCACGACCGCGAACGCCTCCGGCATGACCTCCTCCAGGACTTCGGCCAACTCGCCCTTGTACTCCTCTTCGAGCTTGCCGATCCGGAGGCTGAGGACCTCTCGTTCCTCCGGGTCGGTGAGCGTGCGCTTGCGCGCCCGGGCGGACTCGATCTCGGTCAGCGTCGCCTCGGTGTGCTCGGCGATCCGCTCCTTGAACTCGTCGGTCTTGCCCCGGAGCGCCTCCGTGGAGAGCTCCTCCAGAGAGGCGTAGTGTCCGTTGATCTCCTCGACCAGCGGAGTCAATCGCTTGACTTCGCGTCTGTGCCGGGAGCCGACGATCTTCTTGATGATTTTCTTGATCATTCTGCTGTTCGGATCCCCCCGGGAACGGAGGTCTCCGCCTCTTCTGGCTTCTCCGCCCGCCCGCCGCCGTGCGGCCGGTGGGCCTGATAAAGTCTTTCGCTCTCAATAATGTTCATCACGCGGGTCACGACCATGGCTCGAACGGCCTTTCTGCGCCGGACCCGCTCCCGGATGCGAGTCGACGAGATGTCGACCGGCGTCACGGGGACGATCCGAACAGGGAAGTCCACTTCGACACCCTGCCCGCCGGTTGCGGCCCCGGCTCGGGAAATCGCGACCAGCTCGGCCAATTCCAGGATCGCGTCCGGCTCCTTCCACGCAGCAAACCCGGCCAACAGGTCTTCTCCGATCACCAGCACCAGGGACCACTCCGGATGAGCCGCCTTCAGGGCTCGCAGCGTATCGACGGTGTACGACACGCCTCCCCGCTCCAGCTCCAGATCACACAGCTCGAATCCGGGGTCGTCGCGTATGGTGGCGGCGACCATCCGACGTCGCACCTCCGCCGACGTGACCGGCCAGCCGGTCTTGTGGGGCGGGATCGACGCCGGAACCCATAACATAAGGTCCAGGCAGGCCGCCTCCACGACCTCTCCGGCCACGACTGCATGGCCCCGGTGGGGCGGATCGAAGGTGCCGCCGAAGACGCCTACCCGCGGGCCGCCATCCATGCCATCAGTCGCCCCGGCCCCGGAGGAGCGCGGCTTCTGACCACCGAGACCGTGTCGCTCGCCGCCGCCTGCTCGAGAGCCTTGGCCTCGGGCGATTCGGGGTAGGTCTCCAGCAGCCTGGTCTTGAATTCCTCCTCCTGCTCGCTCCACTCCCACTCCTGGTAGATCTCGATCAGTCGGGCCAGTGCCTTCGGCGCCACCTCGGTGTCCGGAAAGACGTCCAGAAGGGCGATAAAGACAAGCTCGGCCGACGGGAGAATATCTCGCTGGAAGTAGAAGTGCCCTTCCCCGTAGCTCTTCTCTGCCAGCTTCGCATGCATCTCCAGAGCCACGACCGCCGCCGAGTCTCCCGCGGGCATGCCCTGGAAGTCGCCGGCCACGTTCTGGCAGGTGGTGCGCGCCTGGACGGTATACTGCTGGTCCCGCTGGGGATGGGGAGACATTGCCGCATAGGAACGACAAAGACCCAAATACGCTTCGCGGGTGCGTTCGTGGTCCGGGTACACCTGAACGATGCGGGTGAACTCCGATACCGCGCTCAGGAACTCGTCGTCCGCGTAGAAGGCCCGCGCAAGGTAGTGGCGCGCCTCCACGGCCTGATCGAAGCCCGGGAAGGTGAGGACCAGCCGCTCGAAGGCGCGGCGGGCCTCGCTCCAGTCACCCTCGTCGAACGCGCGCTGACCGTGCTCGAAGAGCTGCTCGGGCGTCCAGCCGGAATACGGTGGCGCCGAGGCGCACGCGACTCCCAGAAGGCTCATCAGGGCTCCGGCGGCGACGGAACGGCTCAGCACGGGCCGCCTCCCCCCTCGCTGAACCTGATTTCGTCCACGCGGTCGAGCGCGCGCCGAACCAGGGGTCCGGAGCCGGAAGCGTCGGCGTCCGTCACGGCACGGTACGCATTCAACGCGGCCATGCAGTCCCCCAGACCAACCAGAATCTCCGCCTTCTCGAAGTATGCCTGGGCAAGCAGCGTCCTGGGTTCCTGCAACTCGAGGACCACGTCCAGGTACTGCAACGCCTCGTCCATCGAGCCCTCCTCGGCAACCTCGCGGGCCATCTGGAAGGAACACGACCCCACATGCCAGCGAACCTCGTCCTCGCGCCGTGGCGCCAGCTCGCGAAACTCGCCCAGAAAGACGAGTGCACGCTCGCAGTCGCCGATCTCCTCATGGGCCAGCGCCGTCTCGAAGATAATGTCGGGATCGTCCCGGTTCTCCCCGAGCGCCCTCAGATAGAGCGGCCGGGCCCGGCCGTATTCGCCGCTGTTGCTGTAGTGCCGCGCCATCGGTAGCGCCAACTCCTCCACTACGAGCCCATGCCGGAAGTGCAGCGCCGCCTCCATGGCGGACGCCATGCCGTAGTTGTCCCCGGATTGGTGAGCCCGCTTGGCGAGCGCGACGAGATCGGAGACCGCCTGATCCGCATGGACACTGTCGTCACTGGCAGCTTCATCGTAGAGGGCGCGGGCTTCGTCGACCCGTCCCAGCGCCACATAGGCGTGGGCTGCGCGGACAGCGCCGGCCGTGCCCGGATCCTCCCGCAGCAGCGAAAGACGATATTCGGCCAGGGCATCGTCGTAGTCCCCCCTCGCGAAGGCACGGTCGCCGCGAATGCGTGCGGTCTCGCCCGCCGGATCCGTACCACATCCGCCGGCAAGGGGAAGGAGCGTCGCAAGAAAGAGGACGACCCTCCATTCCCGGTGGCCCGATGGGCCGACCCGTACTCCCTTTCGCCGCTTTCGTCGCTGCTCTGCGTACACCTGTCGATTTCGCATGTGATCGCCGGCCCGCTTATCTCGGACTCACCGGGTCCGGCTGATCGTACCTTGGGGTTCCTTTGAAGTTCCACCTTTCGTCGTGCCCCACAAGCTCCCGGAAGTATGAAGCCGTCTTCCGCAGTCCTTCACGGAGGCTGACAGTCGGGGCCCACCCCAGCACTCGCCGCGCGACGGTGATGTCCGGGCAACGCATTCCGGGATCGTCGACCGGCAGGGGACGGTAGTCCGGCGGAACCGCAGAGCCGGTCTCCTCCATCACCAGTTCGGCCAGCTCCCGAATCGTGAATTCCGCGGGATTGCCGACGTTGACGGGATCGACGCGGGTCGACTGGAAGAGCCGGTAGATCCCGTCGACTTCGTCGTCGACGTAGCAGAACGACCGCGTCTGCGTACCGTCGCCATAGACGGTCATTGGCTCCCCGCGCAGCCCCTGCATGATGAAGTTGGAGATTACCCGGCCATCGTCCGGCCGCATGCGCGCACCGTAGGTGTTGAAAATCCTGACGATGCCGGTGTCCAGACCGCGGGCGCGGTGGTAGGCCATCGTCATCGCCTCGGCGTAGCGCTTGGCCTCGTCGTAGACGCCTCTCGGGCCGACGGGATTGACGTTGCCCCAGTAGTCTTCGGTCTGCGGATGAACCTGCGGATCGCCGTACACCTCCGACGTCGACGCGAGGAGGTAGCGAGCGCCGTGGCGCAGCGCGAGCCCCAGGGTGTTGTGAGTCCCCAGTCCACCCACCTTGAGTGTCTGGATGGGCAGGCCGATGTAGTCAACCGGGCTGGCTGGCGATGCGAAGTGCAGCACGCCGTCCAGGTGAGACTCCACGAACAGGGGGGTTGAGATGTCGTGCTCGATGAGCCTGAACCCCGGCTCGTCGTCGAGGTGCGCCAGGTTGCCGCGGGATCCGGTGATGAGGTTGTCCACTCCGACGACCTCGTAACCCTCCGCAAGGAAGCGATCCGCGAGATGGGAGCCGAGGAACCCGGCGGCTCCGGTGATCAGGACGCGCACGACGCGACGTGTGGGGCGACGCGGCGGCGGCCCACCGAGTGGTACTCGAAGCCCAGTGCCCCCACGACAAGCGGCGCATAGAGGTTCCGCCCGTCCATGATCACCGGCTCTCGGAGCTGGGAATGCATGCGGGCGAAGTCCGGATGGCGGTAGGGATGCCATTCGGTGTGGATGAGGAGAGCGTCGGCCCCATCCAGCACATCGTAGTTGTGGTCGCGGTATTCGATGGTGTCACCGAGGATGCGCCGGGTCGCCGGCATCGCCACCGGGTCGTGGGCCACCACCCGCGCGCCCCGCCGCAGAAGCCCGGCGATCGTCACGAGACTTGGCGCCTCCCGCATGTCGTCCGTATTGGGCTTGAAGGCGAGCCCCCACAGAGCGAAGGTCCGCCCGCTCAAATCCTCGCCGAAGCGCTCGACCACCAGCTCCAGGAGCAGCCGCTTCTGGGTCTCGTTCACCCCTTCCACCGCGTCCAGGATGGACGAGTCCAGCTCCAGCTCCCTCATCGTGCGTGCGAGTGCCTTCATGTCCTTCGGAAAGCACGAACCACCGTACCCCACGCCGGAAAACAGGTAGGTGGGACCGATGCGCCGGTCGGAACCGACCCCCAGCCGGACACTGTCCACGTCTGCACCGGTCCGCTCGCACAGCCGGGCGATCGCGTTCATGAAACTCACCCGGGTCGCGAGCATGGCGTTCGCCGCGTACTTGGTGATTTCGGCGGAGGCGACGTCCATGACGAGGATCTCGTTGCCCGTCCGGACGAAGGGCGCGTAGAGGTCCTGAAGCACCTCGCCGGCCTTCGCGTCGTCCACCCCCAGGACCACCCGGTCCGGCTTCTTGAAGTCACTGACCGCGGCCCCCTCCCGGAGGAATTCGGGGTTCGCGCAGACATGGACCGGGTGGTCCGTCTCGGCTTCGATCGCCTCACGCACAAGGGCCGCGGTCCCCACGGGAACCGTGCTCTTCGTGATCACGATACGCTCGCCGTCCATCGCGCGCCCTATGTCCATGGCCGCCGCTACCACATGCTGGAGGTCGGCGGACCCGTCGTCGCCCGGTGGCGTCCCGACCGCGATGAACACGATGTACGATTCGCGGACGGCCCTCGCCAGGTCAGTGGTGAAGGTGAGGCGGCCCGCGGCGAGGTTCTGCTTCACGAGGGCTTCGAGGCCGGGTTCGAAGAACGGGATCTCGCCCCGGTTCAGCGCTTCCACCTTCTCCTCTATGATGTCCGCGCAGATGACATCGTTGCCCGTCTCCGCCAGGCATGCGCCCGTCGTGAGTCCGACATATCCGCTGCCGACAACCGCGATCTTCATCCCTTCACGATCCATCGCTGCGGGTTGGACGTCTTTCCCGAGGCCGCCACCGACGCGGTCACGTTGCGAGCGTCGACGAGCACGCGCGACAGCTCGTAGATCCGCTCCGCGTCGAAGCTCGAGTGGTCGGTCACGATCACGACCGCGTCCGCATCCCGCAGCAGGTCGTCCCCGAGGGGCACCGACTGCAGGGTGCGACCGTCCCTGGTCCCCCACTGCGGCACATGGGGGTCGTGATAGCTCACGTCGGCCCCGTCCCGTTCGAGGAGATCCAGGATGTCCATGGCCGGGGATTCGCGCACGTCACCGACGTCCTTCTTGTAGGCCACCCCCAGAAGCAGAACCCGGGAGCCCTTGACCGGCTTCCCCGCTCCGTTGAGGGCTTTCCTGACCTTGCCAACGACGAAGGTGGGCATCTCCGCATTGATCTCGGACGCCATGTCGATGAAGCGGGTCCGAAAGTCCATCGTCCGCATCTTCCACGACAGGTAGTGCGGATCGACGGGCAGACAGTGGCCACCGAGCCCCGGACCCGGTGTGAACTTCATGAAGCCGAAGGGCTTGGTCGCCGCGGCTTCGATGACCTCCCAGATATCCAGACCGAGCTTGTCGGCGATGAGCGCCATCTCGTTCACCAGCCCGATATTCACGGCGCGGTATGCGTTCTCCAGGATCTTGGCCAACTCGGCCGCCTCAGCGGAAGACACGGCGACCATTTCCTCCACGAAACGGGAGTAGAATGCGGCCCCCGCCTCGGTGCACGCCGGCGTGATTCCGCCGATGATCTTCGGGGTGTTGTCCGTCTTCCAGACCTGGTTGCCGGGGTCCACGCGCTCAGGCGAGAAGCACAGGAAGAAATCTTCGCCCGGCTCGAGACCGCTCTTTCGCAGGATCGGCAGCACCGCCTCGCGGGTCGTTCCCGGGTAGGTGGTCGACTCCAGCACGATCAGCTGCCCCTCCGCGAGGGTCGCCCCCACCGCTTTGGTCGCCGCGAGGATATGGGAGATGTCGGGGTCGCGCGTCTTGGAGAGCGGCGTGGGGACACAGATCGAGACCGCGTCACAGCTGCCAAGCCGGGACATGTCGGTGGTCGCTTCCAGCAACCCGCGCCGACGCCCGTCGGCCACCTCGGCGTCACTGAGGTCCTGGATGTGGCTGCGACCGGCGTTGACGCCGTCCACCACCCCCTGGTCCACATCGAAGCCGATGACCCGGACGCCGCGGGCAACGGCCGTCGCGGCAAGGGGCAATCCAACGTAGCCGAGACCGACGACGCCCAGAAGCGGGTGGCTGGAATCGTGACTGCGCGACGCGCTCATCTCCGCCGTCCGCAGAGCTCGCGGCTATGCCCCATGTCCCGCGGCCCGCATCCGGCCCGCGCCGCCCTCATCCTCCGCAGCCCCGGCGCGGGCGTCTCTTCAGGAGGAGGGCTCTTCCGACTCGGTGGCGCTGGACGTAGCCCCCTCGATCGAGGCGACCTCGACGAAGTTTTCGGAGAACTCCGCCAGCGTCCGGTCCATATCCTGCGGGAAGGCGCCTCCGGCCTGCCATGCGTCCAGGATGGAGTCGGACATGGCCGTGACCATCCCCGTTACATCGACGGTGCTGCCCTGGGTGACCGAGGTAGAATCGGCAACCAGCATCTCGGAAAAGTGGAGCAGATACGGCGTGGACTGAGCGTCGGCGAGGCCCGTCCAGAAAGCGTGCGGCCCCAACAGGCTGCTCACCGTGATGCCCTGCAGGGTGAGTTCCTGTCCGATGTAGGTGGCCGTACCAGCCGAGAAGTCCTCGAAAGGCACTGCGTTCAGCACTTCCTCCTCCGGTACCACCACAACCACTTCGGTCGGTTCAGCCGTGACCGAGAGCCAGTACATAAAGCCCCCAATCCCTACGAAGCACAGAATCATGAGCATGGTACCCAGTCTGACCGACCCTGCGCGGGACTTCACGAACGTTCCCATCTGGCCTTTCCTTTGTGCTGTTCGGACTCCGGTGCCGAGGTCCGTCAGGGACCTCTTCCTGCGGCCCGATTCTATCACACCAACTCGATGAGCGCCATATCCGCGGCGTCGCCCTTGCGATTGCCCAGCTTCAGGATCCGCGTATAGCCGCCGGGACGCCCCTCGTACCGGGGTCCGATATCATCGAAGAGCTTGCCGAGCACCTCACGGTCGGCGATGCGCCGCGCCGCAAGGCGCCGCGCATGGAGATCCCCGCGCTTCGCCAGCGAGATCAGTCGCTCCGCGTACGGGCGCAGCTCCTTGGCCCTTGCGGTGGTCGTAGTGATCCGCTCGTGGCGGAAGAGCGACATGGCAAGATTCCTCAGCAACGCCTTCCTGTGGCTCGGCGACCGTGAGAGGCCCCGCCCCTTCTTTCTGTGACGCATCGTCTGTGATCCTCGGCTACTCGCCCGCCCCCGTGGCGGCCTCCCGCTTCGTGAAGAACATCTGCCCGTCCTCGCCCACTTCGGTCTTCATCCCGAACCGCAGGCCGTGTTCGTTGAGAATCTCGTAGATCTCGCTGAGGGACTTCTTCCCGAAGTTCTCGATCTCCAGCATCTCGGCTTCAGTTTGGCTGATCAGATCGCCCAGCGTCTGGATGGACTTCCTTCGGAGCGAGTTGCGCGACCGGACGCTCAGCTCCGTCAGATCCTCGATCGAGGTCCGAAAGAGTTCGGCCAGCTTGTCCGGCACCGGCAAAAGCTCGGTCTCCTCCGTCCTGGGCGGACCGCCCTGGGCGAAGTAGAGCATGTATTCCAGGTGACGGCGCACGAGTTCCGCCGAATAACGGATCGCGCCCTCGGGGTCCACGGAACCGTCGGTTTCCACATACACCGTCAGGCGATCGAAGTCGGTGCGCTGCTCGACCCGCGTCTCCTCGACCGTGAAGTTGGCGCGGAGGACGGGATTGTAGATCGCGTCGATGCGCACCAGGTCGACCGGCGCGTCGTCGGGCACCTTCTGCTGGTCGGCAAGCACGAACCCCCGGCCCTTGTTCACCCGAAGCTCGATGTTGATCTCGCGATCGTCTTCGAGGGTGAGGATGTGGTGGCTCGGGTCGTGGATCGTAACGGAGCCCGGCGCCCTGATCCGCTTGGCGGTGATCGGACCCGGCCTGTTGGCCCGGATCGACAGGACCGCTTCGTCCACATCGTCGTCGAGGCTGACCACGAGGGATTTCAGGTTCTGAATGATCTGGTGGACATCTTCCACCACGGACGAAATGGTCTGGTGCTCGTGAACCACCCCGTCGATCCGGAAAGCCCAGACCGCGGATCCCTGGAGGGACGAGAGAAGCACGCGGCGGACGGAATTACCCAGCGTGTGGCCAAAGCCCCTCTCGAGCGGTTCCAGGACAAAAGCCGCGGAACGGCCGTCATCGGACATCTCGGCGATCTCGACACGCTCTGGAAGTACGAGACCGGTCAGGTCAATCTCCAAATTCACCTATGTATCTCCCTTGGCCTGGTTTGCATCCCTGTGGATCCCCGGGTCCGCTGGCGATGGCGGCTCCCGGCAAATGGATCACTTGGAATAGAGTTCGACGATCAACTGCTCCTGAGCCGCCAGCGGGATGTCTCCCCGAATGGGTGCCCGGACGACCCTGCCGACTCGCTTCTTGTCATCGATCGAGAGCCAGTCCAGCAACCGGGGCCGTGAGCGCGAGCCCAGGCTCACCTCCACCAGCTCCAGGTCGCGGGAACTCTCGCGCACCGCAACTTCGTCACCCGCCGCGAGCCGGTAGCTCGGGATGTTGACCACCCTGCCGTTGACTTCGACGTGGCGGTGGCGAACCAGTTGCCGGGCCTGGCGGCGGCTCATGGCGAGGCCCATGCGGAAGACCACGTTGTCCAGCCGGCTCTCCAGCGCAACAATCAGGTTTTCACCCGTGACACCCGGCCTTCCGGCCGCATACTCGAAAAGGTTGCGAAACTGCTTCTCGTGCAGACCGTAGATGCGCTTGACCTTCTGCTTCTCGCGCAGCTGCATCGCATAGTCGGACTGCTTGCGGCGGCGCACCGAAGCCGGCCCGTGTTGACCCGGCGGATACTGCCGCCGCTCAACCGGGCATTTCTCGGTGTAGCACTTCGTTCCCTTCAGGAAGAGCTTCTGCCCCTCCCTGCGACAACGCTTGCAGACCGGACCTGTATATCGTGCCATCAGCGGTTCTCTTCTTCTGCCTCAGACGCGGCGTTTCTTGGGAGGCCGGCACCCGTTGTGGGGCAGCGGCGTCACATCGTGGATCGACTGGATCGTGAGTCCCGCCGCCGCCAGGGCCTGAATCGCGGATTCTCTCCCCGAACCGGGGCCCTGTACGCGCACGACGACCTTCCGCACTCCCATCGCCACGGCGTCGCGGCCCGCCTGTTCGGCAGCCATCGTCGCGGCGAACGGGGTGGACTTCTTGGATCCCTTGAAGCCCGCCGTCCCGGCGGACGCCCACACCAGCACGTCGCCGGACTGGTCGGCGATCGTGATCAGCGTGTTGTTGAAGGTAGCCTTGATGTGGGCCACACCTTCCGCCGCCACGATCTTCCTGGTTTTCTTCTGTCTGGTCGATTTGGGCTTCGCCAAACGGGACCTTCCTTCGGAGCAGAGTTGATCCTTCTCGGACTACTTCTTGGGTGCCTTCTTCTTGCCTGCGATCGCGCGCCGCGGGCCCTTCTTGGTCCGGGCATTCGTGTGGGTCCGCTGACCCCTCACGGGCAGCCCCCGGCGGTGCCGGAGACCGCGGTAGCAACCGATATCCATGAGCCGCTTGATGTTCATGGACACCTCGGTCCGGAGAGCACCCTCGACCTTGTAGTTCCGTTCGATCTCGCGGCGAAGACGGCTCGCGTCCTCGTCGGTCAGCTCGTGGGTGCGCAGATCCGGGTTGATCCCCGTCGCCTCCAGTATCCGCTTCGCTCCTGTGCGGCCCACTCCGTAGACGTAGGTGAGCGCGATCTCGATCCGCTTGCTTCGAGGGAGATCCACCCCGGCGATACGTGCCATTCCTCGTCCCCTCAGCCCTGACGCTGCTTGTGCCGGGGATTCCGGCTACAAATGATCCGCACGACGCCCTTCCTGCGGACGACGCGGCAATACTCACACATGGGCTTCACGCTGGTACGGACCTTCACGTCGGCTACCCCCTTGGCTATCGTGGCCCCGGTCGTTCGGGGCATAGCTTTTTAAGATAACTGTCATGATTACTTCATGGTAGTGGTCAGGGAAGCGCCATCTGCCGCCCGTTCGATCACCGCGCTCAACGCGGTTTCCCAGATGCCACCGCCCGTCAGGATCAGCGGACCTTCGGGGGTCACGGCGACGGTATGCTCGTAGTGGGCCGACAGCGTCCCGTCCAGCGTGGCCACCGTCCACCTGTCGTCCAGGGTGACGATCTCGTCGGTCCCCACCGCCAGCATCGGCTCGATGGCCAGCACCATCCCCACCCCGAGGGGCACGCCGAAACCGGCGCGGCCCACATTCGACACCTGCGGCTCCTCGTGGATGTCGCGGCCGACGCCATGGCCTACCAGGTCACGGATGATCGCGAAGCCGCTGTCTCCGACGGTGTCCATCACGGCCGCCCCGATGTCCCCGACATGGTTGCCGGGCCGGGCCGCCACCACCGCCACCCCGAGCGACTCCTCCGTCACCGCCATGAGACGGGCCGCCTGCGCGCCGATTTCGCCCACCGGGAAAGTGTACGCCGAATCGGCGCACCAGCCCTGGCGCTTCACCCCCACGTCGATGGACACGATGTCACCGTCCCGCAACGTCCGCGCGGACGGGATCCCGTGCACCACCTCGGCGTTGATGCTGATGCAGGCGCTGCCGGGGAAGCCGTACAGGCCCTTGAACGCGGGGGTGGCGCCGTCGTGCGAACACACGAAGTCGTCGACGAAGCGGTCGAGGGCGGCCGTGGACACCCCCGGACGCACCCGGGGCTCGAGCTCCGCGAAGAGGGCGGCGATGATGTCGCCACACGTCGCGATTGCGCGGATCTCGTCGGGCGACTTGAGGTGCACCAACGGACGCTTCTTCCGGCCCACTAGTCCAGCACCGCGCCGCGAAGCGCGGTCTGCACCTGGTCGATGTCGCCCTCTCCGTCCACGCGGGCGAGGACTCCCCTGGCGCCGTAGAAGCCGATGAGCGGCGCGGTGGCCTCCCGGTACACGGCCAGACGGGTCCGCACGGTGTCCGGGCGGTCGTCGGCGCGGTGGATGAGCGGCTCGCCGGTATCGTCGCAGAACCCTTCTCTCCGCGGCGGATCGAAGTAGACGTTGTACACCCGCCCGCTGGGTGACGACCTCCGCCCCGCGATGCGCTTCACCAGCACGGCGTCGTCGGCCTCCAGCAACGCGACCCGGTCCACGCTGCGGCCCTCGGCCGCGAGGACCTCATCCATGGCTCCGGCCTGGGGAACGGTGCGCGGAAACCCGTCGAAGATCACCCCTCTGTCCTGCTCCATTCCCGCGAGGTGCTCCCGCACCAGGTCGACGATCACGTCGTCGGGCACGAGTTCTCCGGCGTCCATGTACTTCCTGGCTTCCAGGCCCAGTGCCGTCCCTGCCTTGAGAGCCGCGCGAAGCAGGTCCCCGGTCGACACATGGGCCCAGCCGAGTTCTCGTCCCAGCCGAATCCCCTGCGTCCCCTTCCCAACCCCGGGCGACCCGAGGAGGACCACGACCATGCCGTTCTTGGAGGGTACGGGCATCAACCTACATGAAGCGTTGGCGACCACGCATCTTGACTCGGCCCTTCTTCATGAAGCCGTCGTAGTGGCGCAGCAGGAGGTGCTGCTGGGCCTGCTGGACGGTGTCGAGTCCCACTCCGACCACGATGAGCAGGCTCGTGCCGCCGAAGGCAAAGTTCTGAATGCCGAAGATGTCGAAGATCCAGAACGGAACCAGGGCGATGCAGGCCAGGTACGCGGACCCGGGCAGGGTCACGCGCGTCAGGATCCGGTCGATGTACTCGGCGGTGCGCGCCCCCGGCTTCACTCCCGGGATGAATGCACCCTGCTTTTTCAGGTTCTCTGCCAGGTCGACAGGATTGAAGATGATGGCCGTGTAGAAATACGTGAAAAAGATGATGAGCGCGGCATAGGTGAGGTAGTACGCCCAGTTTCCCGGCTGGAAGATGTCGGCCAGATCCTGGATGAACGGGATCGAGCTGAATGCCGCGATCGTGCCCGGCACCACGATGAAGGACTGGGCGAAGATGATCGGCATTACACCGGCCGAGTTGATCCTCAGCGGGATGAAGCTCTTCTGCCCCTCCCTGATGCGTCCCCGGCCCACGACCTTCCGCGGAATCTGCACGGGGATCTTTCGGGACGCCATGGTCATCGCCACCACCCCCGCGGTGATGCCGACCACCACCCCCAGGAGCGCGATCACCTCGATGAGGCCGATCTCGCCGATGCTCACGGACTCCCAGGTCCGCACCATCGCCTGGGGGAACCCCTGGATGATCGAGAAGAAGATCATGAGCGACATTCCGTTGCCCACGCCCCGCTCCGTGATCTGTTCGCCGAGCCACATGACGAAGACACCCCCGACGGTCAGCACCACCACCGTCGAGAAGGTGAAGGTCAAGCCGGGGGCACTCACCGCGCCCTGGAGACTCTGCAGGAACCGCCCGTACGCGAACGCCTGGATGATGCAGAGCAGGACCGTCGTGTAACGGGTCCACTGCGTGAGCTTCTTCCGCCCCTCTTCGCCTTCCTTCTGCAGCTTCTCCACAGTCGGGAAGACGGCCGCGAGCAGCTGGAACATGATGCTCGCGGAAATGTACGGCATGATCCCGAGCGCCAGAATGGTCGCCCGGCTGAGTCCGCCGCCCACGAACATGTCGTAAACGCCCAGGAACGTCCCCGAGAACTGCCCGGCGAGCAATTCCAGCGCGCCCAGGTCCACGCCCGGCACGGTGATGTGCGATCCGATCCGGTACACGAACATGATCATGAGCGTGAACAGGATCTTCTTCTTCAGCTCTGGAGCTCGGAAGAGATTCGGGATCGGATTGGCCATCAACCCCCCTCAGCCGCGCGGCGACGATACACGCCGCGGGGAGATAATCGCCACCGAACCGCCGGCGGCTTCGACCTTCTTGCGGGCGCTGGCGGAGACCGCGTGCACCGAGCACTCGTGGGCGCTCGTGACCTCGCCGTTGCCAAGGATCTTCACCGGCCGCCGCAGCGAACGGATCAGCCCTGCCGCCTTCAACGTTTCGGGCGACGCCACCCCGTCCACGATGTGCAGGTCAGCCACATTGACGACCTGGTATTCGACACGGTTCCGGTTCTTGAAGCCCCGCTTGGGGATACGGCGCTGCAGAGGCATCTGCCCGCCTTCGAACCAGGCTGGCACGCCACCCCCGGACCGGGAGTTCTGTCCATTCTCGCCCCGTCCCGCAGTCTTTCCCTTGCCGGACCCCTGGCCCCGCCCGACCCGTTTTCGGTTCCGGTGCGACCCCTTGGGTGCGCGCAGGTTGTGAAGTTCGATCATTGGTCAATCCACCTCCGTGACCTTTACCAGATAGTCCACCTTTGCGACCATTCCGCGGATCGCGGGCGTGTCGTCATGGACTACGGTGTGCTGGTGACGTCTGATTCCGAGAGCCTCCAGGGTACGTCGCTGCACCTTCTGTCGCTTCACCCCGCTGCGCACCTGCGTGATCCTGATCCGCCTAGCCACGGTTCATCACTCCGAGTTCGTGGACCGTGATCCCGCGTTCCGCTGCGACGTCGTATGCGGTAACCAGGTTCCCGAGCCCTTCCATGGTCGCGCGGACCACGTTGATCGGGTTGTTCGTTCCCAGGCTCTTGGTCAGGACGTCGGTGATGCCGGCGGCTTCCAGAACCGCACGCACCGGACCACCTGCGATCACACCCGTTCCGGGGGCCGCAGGGCGCATCAGCACTTTGCCCGCACCCCAGCGCCCTATGATGTCGTGGGGGATGGTCCCGCGCAAAACGCGCACGTCCACCATGTTGCGCCGCGCCTGTTCGAACGCCTTGCGGATCGCCTCGGCAACCTCGTTGGCCTTGGCGTGGGCGATACCGACGCGGCCGGCCTGGTTGCCCACAGCGACGAGAGCGGTGAAGGAGAAGCGGCGTCCGCCCTTCACGACCTTCGCCACCCGGTTGATGTGGATCAGGTTCTCGACCTGTTCCGCTCCCTCGCGGGGAGGCCTCTTGTTTCTAGCCATCAGAACTCCAAACCTCCCGATCGCGCGCCTTCCGCGAATGCCTTGACCCGACCGTGATAGCGAAAGCCCCCGCGATCGAATACGACTGTTGTGACACCATGTTCCCGCGCCTTCTCCGCAAGCAGTCTACCCGCGGCGCGAGCCGCTTCCACCTTGCGGTTCCCCTCCGCGGGCGCAGTGTCCCGCAGTTCGGGAGCGAGCGTAGAGAGTCCGACCAGCGTCCTTCCAGCGTCGTCGTCGATCACCTGGCCCTCGATCTGCCGGAGCGACCGGTAGACCGCGAGGCGCGGCCGGTCGCCGGTGCCGGACACCTTCTTCCGGATGCGTCCGTGGCGCCGCTTGCGCTGAAGCTGTCGGCTCTTCCTCAGTTTGCTGGGTTTGATCATCGTCATAACCCGGCCGTCTTGCCGGCCTTGCGCCGGACGTATTCGCCTCTGTACCTGATGCCCTTGCCCTTGTATGGCTCCGGCGGACGGAAAGACCGGATCACCGCGGCGGTGTGGCCGACCTGCTGCTTGTCGGGGCCACTCACGACGATCGTGGTCTGGTTGGGGAGCTCGAAGCTGATGCCTTCCGGCGCCGGGAAGTCAACGGGGTGCGAGAACCCCAGACTGAGCCGCAACCCCTTGCCCTTCCCCACGGCCCGGTAGCCCACCCCGACGATCTCGAGGGTCTTGCTGTACCCCTCGCTGACCCCCTGAACGATGTTGGCCACAAGCGAACGGGTCAGTCCGTGGAGCGCCCGGTGATCCTTCTCGTCCGAGGGCCGCTTCACGACGAGCGTCTTCTGATCGGTTTCGTCCCAGCCCACTGTGATCGGGGAGCGCACATGGAGCTCCAGTTCGCCCCTGGGACCCCTGGCCGCGAACCGCTGCCCCTCGAGGGTGACGGTGACACCCGCGGGAATCGGAACCGGCTTCTTGCCAATGCGTGACATGGATCCTCCTACCAGATCACCGCCAGGAGTTCGCCACCGACCTTCGCCTCACGGGCGGCACGGTCGGACAGCAATCCCCTGGACGTGGAGAGCATGGCCATTCCCAGTCCGTTGCGGACTCGGGGGATCTCGTCAACGCCCACGTAGCGGCGCCAGCCGGGCCGGGATACCCGGGAGATCCGCCGGATGACGTGCTTGCCTTCATAGTACTTCAGGTAGACGCGGACGAGACCGTGGCGGCCGTCGTTCAGGACCTTGTAGTCGTGGACGTACGCGTTCTCCTTCAGGAGCCGCGCCACCTCGACCTTCAGCTTGGAGAGCGGAATGTCGGCCCACCGGTGTCCCGCGCTGCCGGCGTTCCGGATCCGTGTGAGCATGTCCGCGATGGGATCGGTCATCATGATCGGTGCGCTTTCTCCTTCGATCCGGGTGTCCCGGCGGTCTCTCGCGTAATGTTCATCAGGCCTGTGCCCCGATAATCACCGGAACTCCGCCCCGGAAGGGGAACCCGATCTGTGTCAGGAGGGCGTACGCCTGGTCGTCCTTCTCCGTCGACGTAACCACCGTGATGTTCATGCCGTGGATCTGGTTGACCTTGTCGTAGTCCACCTCGGGGAAGATGATCTGTTCCTTGACGCCCACGGTGTAGTTGCCGCGGCCGTCGAAGGAGCGGGTGTTGAGGCCCCTGAAGTCACGGATCCGTGGCATCGCGACCGAAACGAAGCGGTCGAGAAATTCCCACATCCCGCGCCGGCGAAGCGTGACCGAAGCGCCGACCGGCATGCCTTCGCGAAGCCGGAAGTTGGAGATCGATCGTCGTGCCCGCGTGATAACGGCCTTCTGGCCCGTGATCACCGCCAGCTCGCTCGCCGCCGCATCCACCAGTTTCCGGTTGCGGCTGCCCTCTCCGACGCCGACATTCAGGGTCACCTTGACGACCCGTGGAATCTGATGAGGGTTGCCGAAGCCGAACTGCTCTTGCAGCGCCGGTCTCGCGACACCCTTGTAGTGAGTCAAAAGTCGTGGTTCCATCATCCTCTCGCTGTTTCCGCCGCCGCTGAGGACCGGCTCACGCCGTGTTCCTCGGCACCGGGTTGCCGGTCCTTACGGCGATCCTTTCCTTCAGTCCGTCGGGCTCCACGCGCATGCGCACGCGGCTGGCCTCTCCACTCGCGGGGTCGATGAGCATCACGTTCGACAGGTGAACCGGCGCTTCGGAGGTGATGATCCCCCCTTCCGGGTTGGCCTGGGTCGGCCGCGTGTGCCGCTTCCGCATGTTGACGCCCTGGATCACGACCTGGTTCGAATTGTAGAGCACCCGCAGGACCGTACCATCGGCATCGCGGTGGTTGCCCCGAATGACCTTGACCCGATCGCCCTTGACGATCTTCGTGATAGCTCTGGCCATGGTTTACAGCACCTCCGGAGCCAGGGAGACAATCCTCATGTAACGCTTCTCGCGCAGCTCGCGCCCCACCGGACCAAAGATGCGCGTTCCCCGGGGCTCCTGCTGCGCGTTGATCAGAACGGCCGCGTTGTCGTCGAAACGGATGTAGGTGCCGTCGCGGCGACGCATCTCCTTGGCCGTACGGACGACCACGGCTTCCGTGACCTCGCCCTTCTTTACGGGGGCGTTGGGCACGGCGTCCTTGATCGTCACGATGACCCTGTCCCCGATACGGGCGTAGCGTCGCCCGGAACCGCCGAGCACACGGATGCACAGCGCCCGCTTTGCACCCGTATTGTCGGCGATCTTCAGCATTGATTCCTGTTGGATCATCGGATATCTCCCGTCTTCTCCCCGCGGGCGTCAGGCGGGCCGTTCGATGAGTTCAACCACGCGCCACCTCTTGGTCTTGGAGAACGGCCGCGTCTCCATGATCGAGACCGTGTCACCGACCCGGAACTCGTTCGCTTCGTCGTGGGCATGGTACTTCCTGGTGCGTTTGACCTGCTTGCCGTACAGCGGATGCGCGAAGCGGCGCTCCACGACAACAGTTACCGTCTTGTCGGCCCTGTCCCCGACCACGACGCCGGTGCGCGTCTTGCGCCGGCTCCGAACGCTCTCGCTCATCACTGATCTCCTGCCTCGGCCGTCCGGCGCCGCTCGTGAAGGATGGTCTTGATGCGCGCGATGTCCCGCCGGACCTCGCGCCGCAGCTTCGGGTTCTCGAGCTGCATGATTGCACTGCGGAAGCGAAGGCGGAACTGCTCCAGCTTCAACTCGCCCAGCCGGTGCCCCAGCTCCGCGTCTCCCAGCTCCCGAACTTCCTCTGCCTTCACGGTCTCGCTCCGGTCATAATTTCTAAAGCTGCGATTCGCGGTCGACGAAGCGCGTCTTCACGGGAAGTTTGAAGGAAGCCAGCTCCATGGCCCGGCGGGCCGTCTCGATCGGAACGCCTTCCAACTCGAACATGATCCGGCCGGGCTTGACCACGGCGACCCACTCCTCCGGGTTGCCCTTCCCTTTGCCCATGCGCGTCTCGGCCGGCTTCCTGGTGAGGGGCTTGTCGGGGAAGATGCGGATCCACACCTTCCCGCCCCTCTTCACGTGCCGGGTGATGGCGACACGGGCGGACTCGATCTGCCGGTTGCTGATCCAGCTCGCCTCGAGGGCCTGCAAGCCGTACTCGCCGAAGGAAACCTTGCTCCCCCGGTACGCCTTCCCGCGCATCTTGCCCTTGTGGGTCTTTCTGCGCCGTACCCGTTTCGGTGCCAGCATGTTCGCTCCTCCCTAGGCGCCCGGTCCGGCCGAATACGTCCGGCCGAAGCGGTCCTCGATCACTTCGCCCTTGAAAATCCAGCACTTCACGCCGACGGTCCCGTAGGTCGTGCGGGCCTCGACGTGCGAGTAGTCGATGTCCGCGCGCAGCGTGTGAAGGGGTACCCGGCCCTCGTTGTAGCCCTCCGTGCGGGCGATCTCGGCGCCGCCCAGGCGACCGGCACACTGGATGCGGATCCCCTCGGCCCCGGCCCTCATGGCCGACTGCACGGCCCGCTTCATCGCCCGCCGGAACGAGATCCGCTGCCGGATCTGGTGCGCGACGTTGTCCGCGACAAGGCGGGCGTTCAGTTCGGGGCGCTTGATCTCCTCGACATTCACCGAGACTTCACTGTCGGTCAGGACCGCGAGCTCGTCGCGGAGCTTGTCCACCTCCGCGCCGCGCTTGCCGATCACGACGCCGGGACGCGCGGTGTGCACCGTCACAACCAGCTTGGACGGCTTCCGCGCGATGTCCACGCTGGCGACCGCCGCGTGGTGAAGTCGCCGGTGCATGTAGGTGCGGATGATGTGGTCTTCCTTCAGCAACTCGGGGAAGTTGCGTTCGGCGTACCAGCGGGAACGCCAGTCAGCGACGATTCCCAGACGGAATCCGTGGGGGTGGGTTTTCTGGCCCATCCGCTAATTCTCCTTCGCTTTCACGACCACCGTGATGTGGCTCGTCCTGCGCCGCCGGGGCGACGCGCGTCCCATTGCGCGGGCCTTCCACCGCTTGAGGGTGGGGCCCCCATCGACGAACGCGCGGACCACCACGAGTTCGTCGATGTCCACCGAGTCCCCGTCCCTGTCCGCCTTGTCCTGGGCGTTCGCCACGGCGGACCGCAGCGTCTTGTCCACCGGAACCGCGGCCGCCTTCTTCGAGAACCGGAGCACGGAGATGGCCTCGTTGACGGGCCGTCCCCGGATCAGATCGACGACCAGGCGAACCTTCCGCGGGCTCATTCTGACGTCTTTGGCGATCGCACGCGCCTCCATGGCCAACTCCCCTATATCCTCGACCGTTTGTCCGCCAGCTTGCCCCCGTGCCCCCTGAAGAGGCGCGTGGGAGAGAACTCGCCGAGCTTGTGGCCGACCATGTTCTCGCTGATGTAGACCGGAATGAACTTGTTCCCGTTGTGGACCGCGACGGTGTGTCCGACAAAGTCGGGCGAAATCGTGGACGCGCGGGACCAGGTCCGAATGACGGTCCTCTCGTTCCGCGCGTTCATGAGCTCCACCTTGCGGAGCAGCTTCTCATCGATGTACGGGCCCTTCCTGACGCTTCGCGGCATGGCTCCTATTCGCTCTCCGTCCGGTCCATGGTCAGCGCGTAGCCTTGCCGCGCTTGCGTCCACGGACGATGAACTTGTTCGACTTGTTCTTCCTCTTGCGGGTCTTCGTCCCCTCGGGCTTGCCCCAGGGGGTCACCGGAGGACGCCCGCCCGACGCCTTGCCCTCACCACCGCCGAGGGGGTGATCCACGGGGTTCATGGCGACGCCGCGCACCTTGGGACGACGGCCGCGCCACCGGTTGGCGCCCGCCTTGCCCAGCGTCTGCAGGTTGTGATCCGCGTTTCCGACCTGTCCCACCGTGGCCATGCAGCGCTTGTGGATCCGCCGCACCTCGGTCGATGGGAGGCGGAGCGTGACGTAGTCCCCTTCCCTGGCGACGACCTGGACTCCGGCGCCGGCCGAGCGGCCCATCTGCCCGCCCTTGCCCGGCTTCATCTCCACATTGTGAACCGTGGTGCCGAGGGGGATCCGCTCCAGGGGCATGGCGTTGCCGGGGAGGATGTCCGCGTCGGGTCCCGACGAGATCACGTCGCCCACCCCCATGCCACGAACGTACAGGATGTAGCTCTTCTCGCCGTCTTCATATTGGATCAGGGAGATGAAGGCCGACCGGTTGGGATCGTACTCGATCTCGGCGATGCGTCCCTGCACACCGTGCTTCCGCCGCTTGAAATCCACCTTGCGGTACCGGCGCTTGTTCCCGCCGCCACGACGCCGCATGGTGATTCGGCCGTGATGGTTCCGCCCGCCGGACCTCTTCTTCGGTTCGGTAAGGGACTTCTCCGGCTTGTCGCGGGTGATCACATCCTTGGCCGTCACCGACCGGAACCGGGTGCCCGGGCTAACGGGTTTGAATTTCTTCAGCGCCATGGATCAACCCATCTCGTAGAATTCGATCTGATCCCCGTCGACCAACTGCACCACTGCCTTCTTGTAGGAAGGGGTGCGGCCGAGGTCCCAGTTCCTGGCCATCCGGCCCAGCATGGCCCGCTTCGCCTTGCCGGGATACCGCATGGTGCGGACGCCGACCACCTTGACGTCCCACAACGCCTCGACGGCCCGGGCGATCTCGTGCTTGTTGGACTGCTCGTTGACGACGAAGGTGTAGAGGCTGGCTTCCATCTGCTCGGTCGTCTTCTCGGTAACCACCGGAGAGACGATCACGTCGAAGGCTTCACGCATCAGGCCTCCTCCTCCCGGTCGACGGGGCGGCGCCGCGCGCGGGTGTCCGCAGCCGGGGCGTCACCCATGGTCGCCAGCGCGGCTTCCTCGATGACGACGGTCCCGGACCACACGACGTCGAAGGTCGACTCCAGGCCGAACGGCATGACGCGCACGCCGGGCAGGTTGCGCCCCGACAGGTACAGGTCACGGTTCACGCCGTGGGTGAGGAACAGAACCTTGCCGGGCCGGTCGAGCGCGCCCAGCAACGTGGTCAGCTTGCGCGTCCTGGGCGCGTCGAAGTCGAAGCCCTCGATGACCGAGACCCGGCCGGCTTCGGCCCGGCTGTTGAACGCCGAGGCACGGGCCAGGGCGCGCACGCGCCTGGGCACCCGCTGGGTCCACGAACGGGGCCGCGGCGGAAATGCCCTGCCGCCGCCTCGCCACTGGGCCGCGCGGATTGTGCCAGCCCGGGCTCGTCCCGTGCCCTTCTGGCGCCACGGCTTGCGGCTGCCGCCCGACACCGCCGCGCGATTCTTCTTCGCGGCCGAGCCCTGACGCTGGTTGGCGAGGTGCGCCTTGATGACCTGGTGGAGCGCCGCCTCGTGAATCACGCCGTTGAACAGACCGCTCGGGAGCGTGACCTCCGTCCCGGCGGTGCCGTCCGCATTGAAGTAGGGAGCCTGGTACATGTGCTATTTCCCGATCAGGACGTAGCTGTTCCTGCTGCCTGGAATCCCGCCCCGTATGAAGAGCAGGTTCCGCTCCGAGTCGACCTGGACAACTTCCATATTCCGGATCGTCTTTCTCTTCCCGCCCATGCGGCCGGGAAGCTTCTTCCCCTTGATGACCTTGGACGGGTCGGTGCCCGGACCCATGGAGCCCGGGGTGCGTGACATGGGGTGTCCGTGCGAGGCGGGCCTTCCGGCGAATCCGTGGCGCTTTACGACGCCCTGGAAGCCGCGCCCTTTCGTGACCCCCGTGACCCGCACCCTCTGTCCGGCCTCGAACAGTGCAACGGTCAGCTGCTGCCCCGGCTCGTACGCGTCGCCATCGCCGGGCTCGAATTCTCGAACCAGACGCGGGGCCGTGTCCAGGCCCGCCTTGGCCGCGTGGCCCAGTTGGGCCTTGCTCGACCGCTTGAGCTTTTTGGCGCCGAAGCCCACCTGAACCGCGGCGTAGCCGTCGGTGCCGGGGGTCTTGACCTGAACCACCGAACAGGGGCCCGCTTCGAGCACGGTCACCGGGATGGCCCGTCCTTCGTCCGTGAAGACCCGGGTCATGCCGATCTTCTTGCCGATCAATCCAGGCATTGGTCAGTCCACCTTGATCTCGACGTCCACGCCGGCCGGAAGATCCAGCTTGGTCAGCGCGTCAATGGTCTGGGGGCGGCTCTCGATGATGTCGATCAGGCGCTTGTGAGTCCTGAGTTCGAACTGCTCCCTGCTCTTCTTGTCGATGTGTGGCGAGCGAAGCACCGTCCACCGCTGGCGGCGCGTCGGCAGGGGGATGGGCCCGCGGATCCGGGCGCCGGTCTTCTGCGCCGCGCGCACAATGTCGGCGGCGGTCTGGTCCACGACCCAGTGGTCAAACGCCTTCAGACGTATGCGGATCCTGTTGGTCATCCCTTGTTGCCTTCGCGCCTGCGCCGGTTTCGCTGCCATGATTCCTCTTACTCGATGATGGAGGTAACGACGCCGGCACCGACGGTGCGGCCGCCTTCGCGGATCGCGAACCGCAGTTCCTCGTCCATCGCGATCGGCGTGATCAGCTCCACTTCCATCTGCACGTTGTCCCCCGGCATCACCATCTCCACTCCGTCCGGCAGCATCGCCGAGCCCGTCACGTCCGTCGTCCGGAAGTAGAACTGCGGCCGGTATCCGTTGAAGAACGGCGTGTGCCGCCCCCCCTCTTCCTTCGTCAGCACGTACACCTCCGCCTTGAACTTCGTATGCGGCGTGATCGACCCCGGTACCGCCAGCACCTGGCCCCGCTGGATCTCCGTCTTCCCCACGCCCCGAAGCAGCAGCCCCGCGTTGTCTCCCGCCTGCCCCTCGTCCAGAAGCTTCCGGAACATCTCCACACCCGTCACCACCGTCTTGCGGTCCGCTCCCATCCCCACGATCTCCACCTGCTCCCCCTTCTTGATCACCCCCCGCTCGATCCGACCCGTCGCCACCGTCCCCCGCCCCGTGATCGAAAACACGTCCTCCACCGGCATCAGGAACGGCTTGTCGATGTCACGCTGCGGCTGCGGAATGTAGCCGTCGATCGCCTCCATCAGCTCCTCGACGCACGCCGCCGCCTCACCCGCGCCTCCCGCCTCCAGCGCATGCAGCGCGCTCCCCATCACCACCGGCAGATCATCCCCCGGGAACCCCTGCTCGCTCAACAGCTCCCGCACCTCCAGCTCCACCAGCTCCAGGAGCTCCTCGTCGTCCACCATGTCCACCTTGTTCAGGAACACCACGATGTGCGGCACGTTCACCTGCCGCGCCAGCAACACGTGCTCCCGCGTCTGCGGCATCGGCCCGTCCGCCGCGCTCACAACCAGGATCGCCCCGTCCATCTGCGCCGCGCCCGTGATCATGTTCTTCACGTAGTCCGCGTGCCCCGGACAGTCCACGTGCGCGTAGTGCCGGTTCGCCGTCTCGTATTCCACATGCGCCGTCGCGATCGTGATCCCCCGCTCTCGCTCCTCCGGCGCCCTGTCGATCTCGTCGAACGCGATCGCGTCCCCGCCGAACTGCTTCGCCTGCGCCATCGTGATCGCCGCCGTCAGCGTCGTCTTCCCGTGGTCCACGTGGCCGATCGTCCCCACATTTACGTGCGGCTTCGTTCGCTCGAAGGTCTCCTTCGCCATTCTCCCCCCGTTCTTGGGCTTCTTGCGGTATGTGAGGCGGGGTCGTCAGACGCCCGCCGGGACTGTTTTGCCGGCTTTGGATCCGGCTGCTTCGTCGTAGTGCGAAAACTGCATGGTATAGACGGCCCGGCCCTGGCTGAGCGACCGAAGCCTCGTCGAATATCCGAACATCTCTCCCAGCGGGACACTGGCGCCGATGACCTGCGCGTCCCCGCGGTCGGTCATTCCCCCGACCTTGCCGCGGCGAGCCGAGAGGTCGCCGATCAGGTCTCCCATGTACTCGTGAGGCGTCACGACTTCAACGTCCATGACGGGCTCCAGCATGACGGGAGCGGCCTTCTTCAGCCCCGCTTTCAGGGCCAGCGTACCGGCGATCTTGAACGCTATCTCGCTCGAGTCGACGTCGTGGTACGACCCGTCGATGAGGGCCACCTTGACGTCGACGACGGGATAGCCCGCCACGACCCCGGATTCCATCGCGGCCTGGAGCCCTCGCTCCACCGCCGGAATATACTCGCGCGGCACCGAGCCACCCTTGACCCGGTCTTCGAAGACGAAGCCCGAGCCGCTGGCACCGGGCTCGACGTTGATGACGACGTGGCCGTACTGCCCCCGTCCTCCGGTCTGCCGCACGAACCTGCCTACCACCTTCGAAACGGCGCGACGGATGGTCTCGCGGTAGGCCACCTGAGGGCGCCCGATGTTGGCCGACACGGAAAACTCGCGGCGCAGACGGTCGACGATGATCTCCAGATGGAGCTCGCCCATGCCGCTGATGATCGTCTGGCCGGTCTCGGTGTCGGTGTGCACCCGGAAGGTGGGGTCCTCCTCGGCGAGCTTGCCCAGGCCGCTTCCGAGCTTGTCCTGGTCGGCCTTGGTCCGGGGCTCGATGGCGACGGAGATCACCGGCTTGGGGAAGTCCATCGCCTCGAGGATGATCGGATGCTCCGGGGCGCAGATGGTGTCGCCCGTGCGAACGCTCTTCAGGCCGATGACGGCCGCGATGTCGCCCGCGAACACCTCGTTGCGCTCGTCCCGCTTGTTGGCGTGCATCTGAAGCAGGCGGCCGGCACGTTCCTTCCGGCTCCGGGTGGCGTTGAGAACCCGGCTGCCCTTCGGCAGCGACCCGGAATAGATCCGCACGTAGGTGAGCTTACCCACGAAGGGGTCGGTCATGATCTTGAAGGCGAGCGCCGAGAGGGGCGCATCGTCGGAGGCTTCGCGCGTCTGCCGGTCTCCTTCTCCCTGGGGCGGCCGCCCATTGATGGGCTTCACCTCGAGCGGTGAAGGCAGGTAGTCGATGACGCCGTCGAGGAGCCGCTGGACGCCCTTGTTCTTGAAGGCCGAGCCGCAGAACACCGGAAACAGGGTTCCCGACGCGGTAGCGGCACGGATCGCGACCCGCACGTCCTCTTCGGTCAACTCCTCTCCGACCAGGTACTTCTCCAGGAGCTCGTCGTGGTGCTCGACCGCTGCTTCCACCAGCTCGTGGCGAAGGGTACCGACCTTCTCGCGCAGCGTGTCCGGGATGCCGACTTCGGTGATGGTGGCACCGAGCGCGTCGCTCCAGACGAACGCCTTCATGGCCACGATGTCGATCACTCCCGTGAAGAGGTCGGCCTCGCCAAGAGGGTACTGCACGGCGAAGGCGTTGGCCCCGAGGCGCTCGCGCATCATCCTGATGACGTGGTCGAAGTCGGCGCCGGTCCGGTCCATCTTGTTGACGAACGCGATCCGGGGAACGCCGTAGCGGTCCGCCTGGCGCCACACGGTCTCCGACTGGGGCTCGACACCACCCACCGCGCAAAAAACAGCGACCGCACCGTCAAGAACGCGGAGCGATCGCTCGACCTCGGCCGTGAAGTCAACATGGCCGGGGGTGTCGATGATATTGATTCGGTACTCCGAGCCGTTGCGTTGCCAGAACGCGGTCGTGGCCGCGCAGGTGATGGTGATTCCCCGTTCCTGTTCCTGCTCCATCCAATCCATGGTCGCCGCGCCCTCATGGACTTCGCCCATGCGGTGGAGGCGACCGGTGTAGAACAGAATACGCTCCGTAGTGGTGGTCTTACCGGCATCGATGTGCGCCATGATGCCGATGTTCCGGAGCCTGGTCAGTGGTGTCATTCTGGGCATATCTATTTCGCAACTCGAATATCATCAGGCCTGTCAAAAAGCAGCCCCGCCGGGGATCCTCTCCCTATCGCCGTCCGGCCTGGCCAGGCCCTGGGCAGTGGGGCGGACGACCTACCAGCGGTAGTGCGCGAAGGCTTTGTTGGCTTCGGCCATCCGATGGGTGTCATCCTTTTTCTTTACTGTCGCGCCTTCTCCTCGGCTTGCGGACAGAAGTTCGCTGGCCAGCCGCTGGGCCATGGTCCGTTCTCCCCGTCCGCGTGCGAAGCCGATCAACCATTTGATCGCGAGGGCTTGCCGCCGCTCCGGCCTCACTTCGATGGGGACCTGATATGTGGCGCCCCCGACACGCCGGCTCTTCACTTCCAGGGCCGGCTTGGCGTTGTTGAGCGCCTGTTGGAAGACGTTGAGGGGCGGCTGCCCCGCCTTCGTCTCCACGATTTTCATCGCGTCGTAGAAGATTCCCTCGGCGAGGGATTTCTTGCCGTTCTGCATGAGTCCGTTGATGAACTTCTGGACGACGGAGGACCCGAACTGCGGGTCGTCAGGAATCTCTCGGCGGATCGCGCTGGAACGACGGCTCATTGGGGCAACTCCATCGATGCAGCCTACTTAGGCCGCTTCGCTCCGTATTTGGACCGGCCCTGCCGGCGCTCCGTAACACCCGAAGTGTCCAGCGTTCCGCGGACGATGTGATACCGGACTCCGGGCAGGTCCCTCACTCTGCCTCCACGAATCAACACGATCGAGTGTTCCTGCAGGTTGTGACCCTCACCCCCGATGTAGGCCGTAACCTCGTAGCCGTTGGTCAGGCGCACGCGGGCGACCTTCCGCAGGGCGGAGTTGGGCTTCTTGGGGGTGGTGGTGTACACACGGGTACAGACCCCCCGTTTCTGGGGGTTCTTCTGGAGCGCAGGCGACTTGTTCTTCTTCTTGAGCCGCTTGCGTCCATTCCGTACCAGTTGATTCAGTGTGGGCATGGGAGCCGGGTCCGTCGTTCCTTTTGTGAAGTCGGGGGGTACCCGGGGCGAACAAAGGCGCGCCGATCAAGCGCGCCCTGACGCCCGGAGGGCGACCCCCCAAGCTGATTTCCTGGACAGCCTGGGAAAGCTAGGGGAAGGATTCGCGAAAGTCAATCACGATGATTGTCCAACGGCACATGAGTCTGAACTCGGGGGCGGTTGCCAGCGGGTCGGGTCGGGGTCAGTGCTGGTTCCCCCTGATGACGTGTGCTCGAAAGTCCTCCTGCAGACTCTGCAGGGAATAGCGCACGCCTTTCAACTCACCGCGAACCTCTCCGAGTCCTTCGCGAAGCCCCGCCTGTCCATCGTGCAATCGGGCGAGCCTTTCCCCGATCTTCTCGTGGGCCTCCCGGCTCTCCTGGCGCACACCCTCGAACTGTTGTCCCACACCCTCGAACTGTTGTCCCACGTCCTCGAACCGTTGCCCCACGTCATCGAACTCGCGGCGCAGAACACGCCAACCGAGCGTCGCCACCGACGCGACCGCGAGGACAATCGTTCCCATCACGCTACCGGCCTGCCACCAATCCATGCGTTCCTCCCCCATACCGGTTCCCGCCGTCGCCCCAACGAAGGTACCGGCGGACCGCCACGGGGCGCAACGCATCATGGCGGACAGTATCGGTTGGAGCGAAGGGCGCGTACATAGCCGAATGGGACTTGCCGGACAAACCCCCCGATGTGTCCCGATTGCGGCTATCGAGACTTCCCTGTCAAGGCGCGGACGTTCTCGACTCCGTCCCTGACTTCGGCGTCGTCCCGCCCCGTGATATTGACGTGGCCGAGCTTCCGGCCCGCGCGCGGCGCCTTGTCGTACAGGTGCAGATGCGCGCCGGGGATCGCGGCCACGGCGGCCGGGTCCGGGAGCGCGCCGATGATGTTGACCATGGCAACGGGGCCCGTCATTCGCGGGGTGGCCAGGGGGAGCCCGGTGACGGCGCGGATGTGGTTCTCGAACTGGCTCACGTCGGCACCGTCCAGCGTCCAGTGCCCGGAGTTGTGGACCCGTGGCGCCATCTCGTTGGCGAGGAGGCGGCCGTCCGCCTCGAAGAGCTCGATTGCGAGCACACCCACGTAATCGAGCCGTTTCATGACCCGGCCGGCCAGCCGTTCGGCCTCCTCCTGAAGCGCCGGGGAGGCTCCAGGCGCGGGCGCGTAGCTAAGCCGCAGGATGCCGTCGCGGTGGTGGTTTTCGGTGAGCGGGTAGAAGACGCGGCTACCGTCGCGCCCCCCAGCCGCCAGAATGCTCAACTCCCGCTGGAAGTTGATGAAGCTTTCGGAGATGAGGCCGGGGCCGAGGGCGGCCAGCGCGGCCGCGGCTTGAGCGTGCGATCGCGCCACCACCTGGCCCTTCCCGTCGTAGCCGAACCGGCGTGTCTTGATGACCGCGGGGAGCCCGGTGGTTTCCAGCGCCGCGTCGAGATCTGCCGGCGTGTCGAGACGGTGGAAAGGGGCGGTCGGGATGCCCAGGTCCTGGAACATTTGCTTCTCGGCCAGCCGGTCCTGGGCGGCTGCGAGGGCGGCCGGAGGAGGGAGCGCCGGAAGCCGCGCGGCCAGGTAAGCAGCGCTCCCGGCCGGGACGTTCTCGAACTCGTAGGTGACGACGTCGGCGTCCGCGGCGATCCGCGCCAGGCCTTCCGGGTCGTCGTAGGGGGCATCGATCACCGTGCCGAGTGTGCCGGCCGGCGGGTCCGGAGACGGCTCCAGAAATGTGAAGCGGTGGCCCAGGGGAATCCCCTCGAGCGCGAGCATGCGGGCGAGCTGCCCGCCACCGAGAACGGCTACCCTCACAGCGGAGGAAGTTCGCGCGGATCGCTGTCGGCCATGACCGCTTTAGTGAGCGCACGCGCGTGCGCGAGGACCGCTTCCCGGATTTCGGGATCGTCGACACCGAGCATCCGGCCCGCCAGCAGCCCGGCGTTGGTTGCGCCCGCAACCCCGATGGCCAAGGTCCCCACGGGCACTCCGCCCGGCATCTGCACGATCGACAACAGCGAGTCGAGACCCTGTAGCGCGCGTGACTTGACCGGCACGCCCAGGACCGGAAGCACTGTCTTCGAGGCCACCATCCCGGGCAGATGAGCGGCCCCGCCGGCTCCGGCAATGATGACCTTGAGTCCCCGGCCCTCCGCCTCGGACGCGTACTCGAAGAGGCGGTCCGGCGTCCGGTGTGCCGACACCACCTCGACCTCGTGGGGCACGCCGAGGGCGTCGAGTGCGTCGCAAGCGTGCCTCATGGTGTCCCAGTCGCTCCGGGATCCCATGATCACGCCCACCAGGGGCTGGTTCATCGGCGGGGCCTCTGTTGTGGGGAGATGGCGGGAAACAACCGATTGTGCCGTACTGGGCAGGGTATTTCAAGGGGCGAGGCCGTTTCCCTCGACAAGCGGTATCTTTGGCGTGCGTACTTCTCACCACGAAGAGACGGCTCATGCCCGCTTCCCAGTCCCCCGGCATCTCACGGGAACCGACCTTCCTGGCGTTCCTTCCCGTGCTCTGCGCGGTGTGGGCCGACGGCCTCATGGAGGACGAGGAGCTCGACGCGGTCAGCAGAGCAATCGAGGACGCGGAGTGGATGACCGCCGAAGGGCGTGCGCGGGTGCGTGACTGGCTCGACCCGGCGTCGCCGCCGACGCCGGCCGTGTTCGGAGAGGCGACGGCAGCGATCCGATCGGCCGCGGAAAACGGCACGCTGACCCTGACCCGTGCCGGGCTGGCCGTGGCCGAGGCGGGTTCACCGGGCACGCCCGGGGAAGCGGTCCCGTGGCGGGACGAGGCCCTTGCTACCCTGGGACGGGTGGAGCTGGATCTCGGCCTCGCGGGAGCGGAGGCCCTCAGGGACATCACCGGGGCCGACCATGTCCCCGGCCCCACCGCACCACCGCCGCCAGACGTCACGGCGGAGATCGCCGCGCTGATCCGGCGCGACCACCCGGTGCTGAGGGCCCGGGTGCGTGCGGAGCTCAGCCGTCCCGAGCTGCACATCCCGGACGAGATCTCGCGCGGCGAGTACCGCGAGCGCACCCTCGCGGCCGTCCACGTGCTGGCCCGGGCGGGGCTGGGCGCGGTCGCGTACCCGCGCGAATACGGGGGCGAGGGCGACCCGTGCGGTGCGGTGGCCGTCTTCGAGGAGCTCGCGCTGGGCGACCTCAGCGTCCTGGTCAAGTACGGCGTGCAGTTCGGGCTCTTCGGCGGCAGCATCGCACAGCTGGGGACGGAAAGGCACCACCGCCGCTACCTGTCCCGGATCGCTTCCCTGGAACTCCCCGGGTGCTACGCCATGACCGAGACCGGCCACGGCTCCAACGTCCGGGACCTCCGCACGACGGCCACCTACGACCCACGGGCGCGGGAGTTCGTGATCACCACCCCGGACGACGACGCGCGCAAGGACTACATCGGCAACGCCGCGCTGCACGGGCGCATGGCCACCGTCTTCGCGCGGCTGCGGGTGGGCGTTCGCGGGGATGGCCCCGCCGCGGACCACCGATCCGCGCCCGGCGCAGACCCCTCGGCGTCCCCGGCGCGGCCCCTCCCCCTCGAGGACCACGGCGTGCACGCCTTCCTGGTCCCCATCCGGGATTCTACCGGCGCGACCCACGCCGGCATCCGCATCGAGGACTGCGGCCCGAAGGAAGGGCTGAACGGGGTCGACAACGGGCGCATCCGGTTCGACCGCGTGCGGATCCCGCACGACGCGCTTCTCGACCGCTTCGCCCAGGTGACCCGCGACGGCGAGTACCTGAGCCCGATCCCGAGCGCGGGGCGCCGCTTCTTCACGATGCTGGGTACGCTGATCGCTGGACGGATCAGCATCGCCGCGGCGTCACAGGCGGTGACCCGCAAGGCGCTCACGATCGCCCTCCGCTACAGCGCGACGCGCCGACAGTTCGGCCCCGCCGGCGCACCCGAGGTCCCGGTCCTCGACTACCTGGCCCTGCAGCGCGACCTGCTTCCCCGCCTCGCGACGACGTACGCGTTGGGCTTCGCCGTGCAGAACCTCGTCCGGCGCTACGCGGATCCCGAAACCGACCGGCGCGAACTGGAGGTGCGGGCAGCTGCCCTGAAGGCCGCGGCTTCCCGCCACGCGCTCGACACCCTTCAAGCGTGCCGCGAGGCGTGCGGAGGCCAGGGGTACCTGGCCGAGAACCAGTTCGCCCGCCTGAAGGCCGACACCGACGTCTTCGCCACCTTCGAAGGCGCCAACCCGGTCCTGTTGCAGCTGGCCGCCAAGGGACTTCTGTCGCGCTACCGCAAGGACATGGGCGATCTGACCATGTGGGGCATGGCGCGCTACCTCGCGGAGCTGGCGGGGACCCGGCTAGCCGACATGAACCCGGTGGTCACCCGCCGGACCGATCCCGAGCACCTGTCCGACCGCGAGTTCCAGCTGTCGGCCTTCCGGTACCGCGAACAGCGGCTACTGCGCTCGGCGGCCCGGCGGCTGAAGGCGCGCCTGGACCAGGGAATGGACAGCTTCGCCGCCGTGAACGCCTGCCAGGACCATATGATCACGCTGGCGCGGGCGCATGTGGACCGGATCGCGCTGGAGGCCGCGTTCGAGGTGCTCGACGCATCGGAGGACGGCGAAGGAAAGGACCTTGTCGGGGCAGTACTGGGCCTCTACGGGCTCTCCACGCTCGAGAAGCACCGCGCCTGGTACCTGGAAGCGGGCTATTTCGAGCCCGCCAAGAGCGAGGCGATCCGGCGCGAGGTGAGCCGCCGCTGCCGCGAAGTGGCTCCGCGTGCGCTGGAACTGGTGGACGCCTTCGGGATTCCGGACGCGCTGGTCCGGGCGCCGATCGGGGTAAAGGACTGACAATCCCCCCAATTTGGGAGGGGCGGGTCCAGGGTCGATTCCGTATTGTGGCTGTGGGGGCCAGCTAAGGAGGTGCCATGAGCCAGCAGGACTTGTTTGAGCGCATTCTCGCCCGTCTGCACGATGCCGCGCTCGACGATGTCCATTTCTCGAAGGCAGCTCGCCTGATCAACGAAGCCAGTCACACGAAGAGCAATGGCCTGGCGTTCAGACACAAGCGCGGCCAGCCCGGACCGGAGCCCTCCTTCTTTCGGTTGATCATCGGCAGTGAACATCGCGATGATCTGGAGCGAGCGCACTTGCGGGACTACGCGCTCCACGACGAAAGCCTTCCTCGCATCAGGCGGCTGCCCGACGGCAGATTGACGCAAACGGCCGATCTGTACACCGACCACGAGAAGAAGACCTCGCGAACGTACAACCTGATACGTGGCCCCGCCCGCCAAAAATGCGGCCTGACCGTGCACATGCACGGCCCGGCGGGATCGTCGATCATTTGGGAACTGGGAGACCCCACCGAACCCGGAGGCTGGGGCTCGGATCAACTCAAGATGGTCTCCGGCCTTGTGCTCCACGTGCGCCAGCTCGTGCGGGTACTCCGGGCGGTGACCGACGCCGAGGCACAGGGAAACTCGCTCGCCGATTTGCTCGACAACGAGCGCTTCGGTGTCATCCAACTGGACGGGCAGGGGCGGGTCCTGGAGGCGAACGACCTGGCAACCGGCCTCCTGCGACAAGGCGATGGGTTGTTCGACCGGGATGGTTTCCTGGCAGCCAGGAGGAGGGAAGAGAACACCGAACTTCAACAAGCGCTGGCGCGCGCGACGTCGCCGCTCTCCACCCGGCTGGCGGGCGGGTCGATGACGGTCCAGCGCTCATCGAGGCAAGCGAGGCTCGTCGTTCACGTCAACCCCGTGGCTCAGAGCCAGTGGTACCTGCGATCCAGGCGGGTCGCCGCGCTCGTACTGGTCGTCGACCCGGATCGTCCGGCCCGGGTCGACCCGGGCCTCGTGGCGGAGGCCCTGGGCCTCACTCCGGCCGAAGCCCGCCTGGCAGTCATGCTGGCCACAGGCCATAGCGTGCACGCCATCGCCGCACTGACTCAGCGCACGGAAGGTACCGTCCGTTGGCACATGAAGCAGATCTACCGCAAGCAACGCATTTCACGGCAGGCGGATCTGGTGCGGCGGGTGTTGTCGCTGGACGGATTCCCCGGGTTCGAGCGCTGAGACTGTCGCCCCCCAATTTGGGAGGCGCGGGTCAAGGGTCGACTCCGTAATCTCCTTCGTCCGGAGGCAGATCTCGCTATTCGGACACAAGGAAGGGGAAATGCAGGCCGATTCCGCCGTCGCTCTGATCCAAACCGAAGACGACCTCGCCCCGCGTCACCTGGAGGCCGTGGCCGCCGTCGTCGTGGAGAGCCAGCGCCCGAGTACGCGCAAGGCATACGCTGCCGCGTGGAAGCGATTCCAGGACTGGGCAGAGGGGGAGGGAGTCAGGTCGCTTCCCGCGGACCCGGTCACCGTGGCCGCCTATCTGGTCCATCGTGACGCCACGGGGCTGTCCTTCGCCTCGCTCGCAATGGACCGGAAGGCGATCAGCTTCTTTCATCGCAGGGCGGGGCTTCTGTCGCCCACCGCTTCGGAAGGGGTCAAGATGACCATGGTCGGGGTAAGGAACCGGGCCGCCGAACGAGGAAGGTCGGAGCCGAGGCAGGCCCGCGGGCTCCGGGAAGCGGGCCTGAGAGCCATTGTCGACACGGCACACATACCCAGGATCTACCCGTCCGGCCGCATGGAATCTCCCGAGGCCGCCATCTTGCGGGGGGCGGTGGACACTGCGGTCGCGTCCGTGATGAGAGACGCGCTGCTCCGACGTGGCGAAGCCGCGGACCTGCGATGGGGCGACGTGGAGTTTCGCACTGACGGAAGCTCGCGCATCACCATCAGACGTTCGAAGACCTCCAACCGGTCGGTCGTCCTCTTTGTGGGCGTTCGCGCGACGGCAGCCCTGAACCGCATCCGTCCGGACAATCCGATCCCCGACGCGAGGGTGTTCGGCGTTCGGCGTGGCCGTACCATCAGTACCCGGATCGCCGCGATGTGCAGGGAAGCCGGACTCGGTGACGGGTTTTCCGGACACTCGCCCAGGGTGGGGATGACCCAGGATCTCGTTGCGCACGGGGCCGGCCTTGTCGCGATCATGAACGCCGGGCGGTGGAAGTCCGAACGGATGCCCGCCCACTACTCGCGGGGCGAGACGGCGGGGCTGGGGGCGGTTGCTCGTTACTATGGTGGAAAGAGGTAGACTCTGTGTAAAGTAGAGTTTACATCATGTGAACCAGAGGTTACATCATGGGGCGTGCGTTTTGCCCGACGTACAGCGGACACCCGTGCCCCGGTGGACAAGAAGGAATTCCAGCCAGACACGGAAAGAGCCGTCGTCCGGGACGCACAACCCCGTGTCGAAGTAGCTGAACTCGTCGAGCCTCTCCAGCCCTGCCAGGGACAGCGGCAACGGGCCCGTCAGTTCGTTGTTCTCCAGTGACAGAGTCTCAAGGTTGTGCAGATTGCCCAGTTCCACAGGCACGGCATCCGTAAGGTTGTTGTCTCCGAGCCCCAGCCAGGCAAGCCTGCCCAGATTACCGAGTTCCGGCGGAATGGCGCCCGTCAGGTTGTTATCCCCAAGCCACAGGTCCTCAAGGCTGCCCAGCCTGCCAAGCTGAGGCGGAATGGTGCCGGTCAGGTCGTTGCTTCCGAGCCCGAGCCCCGCAAGGCTGGCCAGGTTGCCGAGTTGCGGCGGGATGGCGCCTGTCAGCTCGTTGCCGGTGAGCCCCAGCCAATCGAGTCGGGCAAGGCGACCGAGCTCCGGCGGGATCGGACCCGTCAATTCGTTGTCGTCAAGGTACACCTGCTCAAGGCTGCCGAGATTGCCGAGTTCCGGCGGGATGGGGCCCCTCAGGTTGTTCTCCTCGAGGTCAAGACCCGTCACCCGACCCGCGCGATCCGTCGTCACCCCATGCCACTGCCCGACCGGCTTTTCGGCAAGCCAGTTCCTGTTGCTGCGCCAGTTCATCCCGCCGGTTACGCAGTAGAGCACCACCAGGGCGTCGCGGTCACGCATGGCGCGGCCGTCCACGCCCGTGCTCACCAGGGATCCCGCGCTGCCGGGAATCCACGTCGGCGCCACCGAGCCCATGCCCTACCCTGCCCAGGCTCCGTCAGGAGCTGTCGCACGAGGTGGTACGAATGCACCCTTGTCTACCCGGGCCCCGTCAGTAACCGTAGCCCGGGGTGGTACGAAGGCATCCTTACCTACACGCGCCCGACGTCCCAGGGTGACCATCTTGTCGATCGTCGCGCCGGCGCCGATCACGGTCTCGCTGCCGGCCACGACCCGGTGCGCCACCTTGGCGCCGACCCCCACAATCGTGTGGTTGCCCAGCCGGGTCCGGTTCCCCACGAATGCGTCCTTGCCGATCATGACGCCCCCGAACAGTGTGGCCCGCATCTCCACATGCGCCCCGTCATCGACGTGCGAGCCGTTGCCCACGACGACCCTCGACATCACGACCGCGCGGATTCCTATGCGTACGTTCACTCCCGTCTTCGCATGGGCGGCGAGTTTCGCACCGGCCCCGATCTCCGTGTTCTCGCCCACCACCGCGTCATCCTCGATGGTGGCGAAGTCGCCCACGGAAGCATTGCGCCAGAGGATGGCGCGTTCTCCGATCTTGACGTGCGCGCCTATGGTGGCACCTGAACCGACGATCGCCTGCGCGCCAAGGGTGGCCGTCGGATCGATGGTCGCCGTGGGGTGCACAACGGCTGTGTAGTGGATGGTGCTCATGTCGCTACCACTCCTTCTTTGACGGGGTTGCCCCCGCCCGGCGAACCGGGCGGGGGCAGGTCCTGCTTGCGGCTCTCATCTGCCGATGAGCCGCAATTTGCCAGGTCAATCTGCAGCTTTCCTTTCTCAGCCTCAGCTGCTGGGCGGCTCCGTGACCGTGATCCTGACCGTCGATGCAGTCACCCCGTCGTAGTCCGCTTCACCGCCAGCGGTAACGACCGTATGCACCACCGTCGCCTGGTCGTCGACACTATTGCTGTCCGTGTGGCCAGTCACCGTGACAGTCTGTGCAGCCACACCAGTGAATGTCAGAGACCCTCCAGAAAGGTTCACGCCTGTCCCGGCAAGGTGTATCGTCACCGTTTCGCCGCTTGAAGGCGCTTTGGTCAGCCTTATAGTGTACTCGGCCGTGCCACCCTCCACGACACTCAGCGAGGTGTGGCTCACCACCACGCCTGCGGCCTCATCGTCCTTGACCGTAACGCTTATGTTCGATGGTGCCGCCGCGCCCTTGTACCCCGAATCCTCGTCGGCATCGACAGAGTGCCGTATCGTGAAAGCCGCGTCATTGTCATCGGAGTCATGCAACGTCGAAACCGTTATTTCTATCGCGTTGTTCGCAGTCCCAGACTCAAACACAGCCTGTGCCGGTTGCACCGTAGCGAGTCCCAGCACCTGCAGGTTTACGCGCACCGTCTCGTCCGCCACCGGAGGGGCCGACAAGCTGATCATGTACGTAAGTGTGCCACCTTCGACAACCTCGGCGTCCTTAAAGTCGTCCGTGACGGAAATCGTAGCCTCTTCGTCGTCTTCAACGGTAACGGCGACCTCAACCTTTTCTGCGCTGCCGTAGCCGCCACCCGCCGCTGTAAGCGTTACCGTGGCCTTGTCGTCGGCCGGATCTTCATCCGACACGGCCGTCACCGTGATCGGCTGCTCGTCATCCCAGTTCGAAGCATCAAACGTGAGCGCGGCGCTCACAGTGACGTCATCTTCTTCCGATGTTACCGCAGTCACAATCACTTCGCCCGTAGGCACGACGGCGAGTCTAACCATGACCTCACTGCCGGCGTCATCCGCGTCGTCACCCTCGGTTAGCGTGACGGAAGTCCTGTCGACCCGAATTGCAGCGCCTGCCACGACGTCGTTGTCGGTGGCGGTCACCTTGATAGCCACCGTGTCGTCTGGGGTGTAGTCGCCAGCCGTGTGGTTAATGTTTGCGATTTCGGTGATCTCGTTTTCTGGTTGCTCTTCGGCGACGCTTATCGTCACTGTCCGCGCACGATTCCAGTTCGTTTCGTTGAATATCAACGAGGTGCGCGTCGTTGTGATATGGGCAACATTGGCACCAGCCGGGTTATCGGCATGTGCTTCCACCGCAATGGTCACCGTTACATCGCCGCTCGGCCGCGTAGCCAGCCGCACCGTGTAATCACGTTCGGTGCCTTCGTTGACGGCGACTGCTCCAATCGAGACGCGCACCCCCGGCGTGGTCGGTGCCGCCGCCCGCGTCACCGTGACCGTGTAGTCCTGCGTGTTGCCGGCCTCGGCGGTGACCGTCACCGTGATCGTGGTGGTGCCCTCGTCGAGATCGACCGGGTTGGGGTCAGGCAGCGTGACCGTAGCGCCGTCTTCATCCGTCGCCGTAGCGGCCACCAAGGCGGTCGCGACGCTATTCCCCACATCGGCCGTGTAGGCATACGTTGTGGCGGCCCATACCTCATTCAGCGTCACATCACCATCGTTAAGGCTCAGGGCACTCAGAGTCGCGTCGTTCGACCCTCCCGGCCCCGCGCGCGTCACCGTGACGGTGTACGCCTTGGTCGTTCCGTCCCCGGCGGTGACCGTCACCGTGATCGTTTTGGCGACGCCCTCGTCAAGAGTGACCGTGCTCCCCGGGTCATAGGCTACGCTGGCGCTGGCATGCCTCTTCGTCGCCGTGACCGTAACCGTTGTAGTAGCGTTCGGCACACTGGCCGTGTACGATGTAGTGGCCGCGTTGAACGCTGGGGTCAGCGTGCCTGCGCTCAGCCTCAGGCCACTCAGATCCGCGTTCGACGAAACTCCCGGCGCGTCGCGCGTCACCCTCACGGTATAGGTGCGCGGCGTCATGCCTGCGCCGGTAACAGCAATCGAGATCGGGTTGGCGCCCTCCGCGAGATTGACTTGATGGCCGGCTGTGTTCGCATCGGCGTCCGCCGGTGTGATTACGGCCGTGGCGCCGGTGGCCGGTGTCGCGGTGACGGTTGTCGAGGCGACGTCGTTGGCCACACTGGCCGTGTACGTTGTCGTGGCACTGGCAAAGCTCAACGTCACACCGCTGAGAGTCAGATTAGTCAGGGTCGCGGACGGCGTCGGTGCCGCACCCCTGTTCAACGTGATCTCGTACGTCTTTTCGATGTCGTCCTCAGAGGTCACCGTCAAGATGACCACCGTTTCAATATCCCCGGTCCTGGGCACATCCTCAATCTCGTATACCCTATGGATCCGGTCGTTCTCACCGGATATCGATGTCTCTGGGAATATCTCAGTCCCATCAACCTCGGCCACCATGCCCATCTGTCCTTCCTGCATCCGGGCTTTGATAAACACACTCATGGTGGATCCAGGGCCTGTCGTGGCGGGCACGGACGCTACGCGCTCAACGTTACCCCGCCCGGAAGTAATGGCGGGGACAGGGATATCGGTGTTCACCGCAGTCCGAAGCACTCCGAAGTCGAGCTCTGCCAGATTGTTATTGACCGGAGCGCTGCGCATGATATCGAACGTATAGATATGGTCGTCGTAGCCGTTTTCGGCACTCACGGTCACATAGACTTTCGTTGTCCGTGGCATACCATGCATTGCATGATTGGTATCGTAGTACTCCGGCTCAACCGTAACTCGCCTCGACGTCGCCGTAGCATCTCCTTGTTTTCTACCCTCCCAGACTTGCATTCGAGGGGCAGCAGCGGTTCCAATGTCGGTCTCAACAACGAAAGACGCATCGTCATCGACCGATGGCGTTACATCGATCGTCTCGGAAGCCCATGTGATGACCGGAGCCCTCGCCGCAGAGATATCGTTCATACCGTTCGCAGACTGCCCACTAGGCGAGACCGTTGCCGCCAGCGCCTTGTTCGCAGCGTCGTCGATACTCGTCTTGCCCCTCACAGAAACACCATCAAGCCCGTCGTCGTCGCCAGTGTTGTCAAACACGAAGAAGTTGGCACGAGAAGCCACGTCGAGCTTGCCCTCTACGATCTTGACATAGTTCTCCTGGGACTGGACGTCACCGTCGTCGTCAATGTCACCATCAGCGTCGAGCAGCGCAGGAGAGAATCCAGCGTCGCCCACGTTGACCCTGTACCAGCCTTCCAGAAGATCGGGGAGCTCCCAGTATCCTCCGGCGCCCGTTACTGCCCGCTGCGGCGGGAAATCCTTTCGGGGAGCCGACTCGCACGCCCTGCCATCGTCCTCGGTGGCGTCGTCCTCCACGGTCTCGCACCGGGCCAACTCGACCGTAATTCCCTTGTGGTTGCCCGCCGCTTCCCTCACCCTGCCCGTGACCTTACCATCCTTGTGCAGAAGCGCGAAGTTCACGAACTGCGCCAATTCGTTGCCTAGTTCATCCTTCGGCTTGACGACATGCGTCCCCGCCTCGATGGTACCGTCGTCGTAGTCCCAACTGGGTAGGTCAAACTCGCCATCGGTTATATCTCGGTCGGGTGCCGGGAAGACTCGATTTGACACGTTGTCGGTCGCGTCGTCCACGACAGCGGCGTAGTCGCTCCCTACGGCCGTGACAAAGTATCCGGTATTGGCGCCGGAGCGCTCCGGCACGCTGGGGAAGTCGTAAAACCCGTCTGCCCCGGTCTCGACCGCCTGAATGGCGGCACCACTCGGGACCCACTTCCCGGTACCGCGGTTGAACGCGGCGTTCCTCAGTTCCATCACGATGCCCTCAACTGCCTCGTCTCCCCGCACGATGCCATCGCCATCGTCGTTCGCCACGTATCCCTGGATACGAAGCTTCGTTGACGAGAGAGCGATGTCGGCGGTAACGGGTTTCTGCGGCGTTCCCGTGATTTCGTCCCCGGTACGTTCCGTATTCTCGTCGTGATAGATGACTAGCGTCGTGCTCTTTTTCTCTCCGTGATCGCTGGTCTCGGCAACGACCACCTCGTATTCCCCGTCCTGGACGTTGGAGAAAGCGTATTCGCCCTTTGCGGACCCACTCTTGACGGTCTTCTTGCTTTCGCTCGGGCTGTGGCCGGACGTGACTGCATCGAGTCTAACCGCCTTGTCGCCGACCGCCTCGCCACCCAGAGTGACCTCGCCGCTGATCGTCCCGGTCGTCCACTGGTACGCGAATGTGGCACACACCAAGCTATTCGCGCTCTGACCCGGTGTATCCGAAGTCGTCAGCGGACAGAGGCTGACCGTGTGCCCGCCGCCGCTCATGTCGCCGAATCCGCCAACGGACATTCCGCCAGCGAGATCATCGCCATAGGCATCTACGTCCCTGCCATTCAATGAGGCGTCTTCATGCGTGACGGCCGCTCGGTCCGAACCGGGCTGGAACCGGACCGTGAATTCCTCGTCCGCGGGCAGGTTCGGGAAAGAAGCCCGGCCGAGCGTGCTGCCGCGGGTTCCATCTTCAAATGCCTTGGGGTTAGCCACGTCCACGGTGCGCTTACCCTTGGCGTCAAACGACATATACTCATATCGCTCGAGGCGGCCGCGGCTGTTCTCCACCATCAGCTCGACCTGTAGCTCGGCGGCCACGGCCGCGTTTGGCCTGGTGTCCCCACCACCGCCGGGAACCTGACTGCGGTAGTCCGTGAAGCCGGGCACGTCGTCGCTTTCGCGGTATACACCGACCATCAGTTTCTGGGTCGTGAAGGTGATGCGGGTGGCGCCCAGGTCGACGGCGTCGTCATCGGGAAGCATGAGGCCGGTGTGCTCGTACATGAGCATGCTGCCATCTTCGCTGCGTCCCAGCGCCTCGTCGTCGGCCATGGAGGTCCACATCTCGCCCCCGTCGGCGCTCTGCTTGTTGTAGGGAGGGAGGGTGACGTAGAAGGTGGCCGGGAGGTCGGGCATACCGTCTGCGTCCACCGCCATGTAGGAGAAGGCTGTCTTGCCCGCGTCCGCCTCAACGTCCTCGCCATCGTCGGTGGGGTCGGTAATGTTCACCGTCTTGGTGGGGTCGTCGGGGTATTTGGGGTCCTGTTTCGTGAGGGCCATGGCGTCTTCTGCGGTGGGGTCACCCATGAAGATCTCGGTCTTCCAGCCTCCGAGGCCTTCGTCGCCGCTCCGTGCTTCCTTGTTGCTCTTGATCCAGAACTGGACGTTGACAGCAACGTTGACGAGCCTGACGTGGGCGGGCGCCGAATGCACGCGCGCAATACCGGGATACTCGATCTCGATGATGTCGTTGGCGGAGACCCTGAGGTCGTCATGGCCGGTTTCCACAACCTTCACGAAGACGAGATTGTCGCTGTCGTCGCTGCCGGGACTGGTGTCGTCGGCTCTGGCGAACTGGAAGCCCGCCATCCCCATCTCGTTGGTCTTGGCACCCATGCCCAGCAAGTTGGTGCCGTCTTCCGCGTCTTGGGCCGTGGGGAACAACGCCAGCGTGACGTCCCCGACCGGGCCGCCGGTCATCTCATCATTCCCCATCACGGCGCCGACACCGATCGTCTGCATCGTGATCCGGAACGGGAAGTTGACCATCGCACTGCCGGCCGCCTCGACCGTCACCACCGCCGACTCGCCGACGAAGGCAACGCCAGCAGCTGCAAGTGCCGCCGCCACCACCTCGTTGTTGGCGGGAAGCTCGACCTGGTACGATCCGGCCTGCAATGCCTCGCCCGTCGTGAAGCTGCCGTCGGGCATGATCGGCACTTCGGTCATCGTGTTGAGATCCGGACCGCGCAACACCACCTTCGCATGGGTCAGCAGGCCAGCCAACATCACCGGGTCCAGCAACCCATGCTCCACGAGCGGCGCAAGGGCCGCGGTGAGCGAGGGCTCGCCCGCGGTGTGCATCTTGTCCTGCATCACCTCGTCGATGAACAGCACGCCCGAGACCGACGCGGTCCGCGTGTGCGTGCCCTCGAAGTTCGTGATGTTCGACTCGGAGTCGCCCAGCACGATCGTGGCCGATGTCATCTCGAAGTTGTAGGCGTCCGCGTTGGGGTTCGTCATGCTAACCACATAGGTGCCCTCGGCGAGACCGGCGAACGCGTACTGCCCGTCGTCCATCGTCGTGTAGGTGGCTTCGGCGGCGCCCGCAAGGGTGACGGTAGCGTTCGGGATGCCCATGCCCTCGACGCTCACCCGGCCGCTGATGCCGGACGTGCGGAGCAGCGTGCCCATGAACGGAATGTTGGCGGTCTCGCCGAGCGCGACCGACACGTTCATCGAGGTGGTCGAGAACTCGACCTCGTCGGGGTCAAACCCGGAAATCGCGACCGAGTAGTTGCCCGCCTTGAGCTTCGAGAAGCCGTAGAGTCCGCCCGCGTCGGTGACGTCGGTTTCGTCTTCACCCTCGCCGGTCATGGTGACGGTCACGCCTGCAAGGCCTACGCCCTCGACGCTGACCTGACCCATGATGCCCGCGGTGCGGAGATACGTGCCGTCGAAGCTGATGATCTTCGACTCGCCCACGCCAACCGTGGCGCTGGAGGAGATGCTGCCGAAGCCGACCTCGTCCCCGTCGAATCCGGAAATCTCTACAGAGTAGGTGCCGGCCCGCAGGCCCGTAAACGCATAATTGCCACTGTTGTCGGTGGCAGTCTGGGCATCAGCCATGCCGGAAAGCCGGACCGTCACGCCCCCAAGGCCCGTATTCTCCACCGTTACCGTCCCAGCTTCGGATGTCGTCGGATTCCGGCAAAATGCCGCCGTTTTCGATGGCCGCGGATTGCCTGCACGACCGCATCCGGACAGACGTTTCGGGGGGCTACCCCGGTTACGCGCTGGGCTTCAAAACAGCACGTATGGAGGGGAATATGAACATCAATTCCGCCGCCGCCATGATCCATAGAGGCGATCTTGCCGCACGCCACCTGGAAGCCGTGGCCGCCGCCGTCCTGGAGAGCCAGCGCCCGACCACACGGAAGGTCTATTCAGCCGCCTGGAACCGTTTTCAGGCCTGGGCGCACAAGGAGGGAGTCACGACGCTTCCCGCCGATCCGGTCACGGTGGCCGCCTATCTGGTCCACCGCGACGCTCTGGGGTTGTCCTTCGCCTCGCTGGCCATGGACCGCAAGGCGATCAGCTTCTTCCATCGCCGCGCCGGACTTCCCACCCCCACCGCTTCCGAAGGCGTCAAGATGACCCTGGCCGGGGTCAGGAACCGCGCCGCCGAACGTGGAAGGGCCGAGCCGAGGCAGGCCCGAGGGCTCCGTGAAGCGGGGTTGGAAGCCATTATCGACACTGCTCACGTACCGAGGGTGTACCGTTCCGGCCGCACCGAGTCTCCCCAGGCCGCCCGCTGGCGTGGAGCGGTGGACATCGCCATCGTGTCCGTCATGAGAGACGCACTGCTGCGACGCGGCGAGGCCGCCAACATGCGCTGGGCCGACGTGAAGTTCCGGCGGGACGGGAGCTCCCGAGTGATCATCCGGCGCTCGAAGACGTCCAACACGCCCGCTGTCCTTTACGTGGGCGTGCGCGCGACGGCGGCCCTGAAGTGCATCCGCCCGAAGAAAGCGGCCCCGAGGGCCAGGGTGTTCGGTGTTCGGCGCGGCAGGACCATCAGCGTCCGGATCGCCGCGGTGTGCAGGGAGGCGGGACTCGGTGAGGGATTCTCCGGACATTCCCCCAGGGTGGGCATGACCCAGGACCTGACGGCGCGCGGGGCCGGCCTCGTGGCTATCATGAACGCCGGACGGTGGAAGTCCGAACGCATGCCGGCGCACTACTCTCGGGGTGAAGCGGCGGGGCTTGGGGCTGTTGCCCGCTACTACGTCCAACAGGGGTGAAAAGGACAGAAATCTGACTGTGGTTGAGAATCCGACGCTCTACAGCCTCGTCCAGGTGACCGTATGTCCATTGCAGATAGCAACTTATAGGGTGACTAGACAAGTGGCACCGATCTTGCGAGGGTCTCGTGGCAGCACCCCCGAGATGCGGGGCGGCTCAATCACCCGTTTCCAAGGAGAAAACGGAATGCAGAAACTCAGGAAGCTCCTCGCAGCGGCGACGTTGCTGGTGCTCCTGATCATCGCAGCTTGCGGAGAGGACCCTGTTCCTCCGCCGGCGACTGGCTCCATCATGGGCCAGGTTTCGATCGAGGGCATGGGGATCGACGGTGTATCCGTCAATCTCAGCAACGGCGCCTCCACCACGACGGCGGGCGGCGGTACCTACCGCTTCGACGGCGTCGAGGCCGGTGCCTACACCGTTACCATCAGCGGCTTCCCGGCGGACGCCAGCTTCGATGCTACCTCCGCCGCAGCCACAATCCCCGATACCGGCGGATCGGTCACCCTTGACTTCCGCGGCTCCTATATTCGCACCGCGTCCATTATTGGGACGGTAACGGTGGGAACTACCGGCCAGTGGGCCTGACGGTTCAAGGTTCCAAAATGTTCCCATCCCACACGGCCCCCCAAAGTATTGATCAGTATGCATTTACGGGTCTTCGGGTTCAGACCCGACCGGCGGAGATTTCAGGACTCGCCGTAGACAAGTCCGTCTCCACCGCCTCCAATCGCCGCAAATAGGTCGGCATTTTTCTGTTCAGCGATCCGTCAACGCTCGGTCAGCACCTCTTCAACGCTCCGTCAGCGATCCATCAGCGCCTCTCAGCGAATCGGTCAGCGCCGACCCCCACTTCTTCAACACCCCTCGCGCCGCAATCTCTGGCGTTAGCCAAGTAGGTCGGCGGCTCCGATAGTACCGTTCGACAGACCCCTCGGACCTGCCTGACATCCGTCACCTCCTGTCCCCCACGACGACGTATGCCTCGATGCGCGGCTCCACGAAGGAGCTCGACGGGGCCGAGTGCATACCCGATCCCCGTTGCAAATCCGCCGATCCCCGGTGTAATCCGCCGAATGCCGCTGGCGATCCCCTTGTCCAGGTGTGGATGGTCGAAGGAGCGCCGGAGGTAGCCGCGGTGCCGGAGATACGCCTGGCACAGACGGCGACGCTGGGCCTGGAAGGAGGATTTAGCTGTTCATATAGCCGCTCTTACAACTAGGACGCAACGGATGTTGACGATTTCTGTACATAATATTATGTACATTTTGATCCTGTGGTCATAGGAGCCCGCATTCGATAGACTGGAATAGCTTACCGATGCTTGGTCACGTGATGAGAGCGAGGTTTTACGCGGGAGACGCGTGGGCCTTCACCGTCTTGGCCAACGGGCGCACCGTGGTCTTCGACGCCGGCCAGCGTGAGTTCGAGGTTTTCGATTCCGACGGCAGGTTTGACCGGATGATCCGACTGTCGGGCGATGCGATGTATTATTCGATCCCCGCGTTGCAGGCCGAGCGGGATGCTGACGCGGTACTCGCCACCGGGCTCGTGGAGACCCTGAGCATGCCAGGGAGCGTGAGTACGCCCGAACCGGCGTTCCGTCCGATCGAGCGCTATGTCCTGAACGGCGAGGAAGTCGTGCCCGACACGCTGGCCGAGGCGTGGAAGGCCCCGGGGAATCCGACGGGGTTCGCGCCCCGGCTCGCGGTCGGCGTGCTCCCCGGCGGTGGCGTGGCCTTCACGGATTCCTCGGCGTACGCGATCAAGGTGACAACGTCCTCCGGTGACGTGGTCCGTGTGCTGCGTCGGCCGTTCCGCCCTGAACCCGTGACCGAGCGCGTGAGAGCCGGTGAGATCGATCGTCAACTGAAGGAGGCGGAGACGCTTGCCACCGGAGGTCAGGTAGCAGCGGAGGCTGCCCCAGCCGGGGGAGTCGCCGAAACGCGCTCCAGCCCCACAGCGTTATCGCGGTACCGGATTCGGCCGGTCGTCCGGAGCCCACGCGATCACGACCGACGTGTACTTGGCGAGCGCATTGCGGACATGATCGACTTGCCGTCTCTTTAGCGCATATGGGTGGGCCTCGTCGCAGATCCTTCCCCGGCTCGACGCTGCCCGCTCTTGCCGCAATTCAAATTGCACTGAAGCCTCGTTTCCAGTGTGCTGGGAGATGGGTGCGTGAGCCGCTATCGAATCCTCATCTTTGTGGCAGCGACGCTGTCGGCCACCCTTTGGGCGTACGCCTGCGGCGACGGGACCACGGAACCCCCGGCCCCGCCCCCCGACCCCCCGCGGCCGACGGCCGTCACAGTCACGCCCGCGACCACCCAGCTCACCGCCTTGGGCGGCACCGTGCAGCTCACGGCGGAAGTCCGCGACCAGAACGGGCAAGTGATGGCGGGGGCCGGTGTGACTTGGGCAAGCAGCAACGCTTCGGTGGCGACGGTCGGCGGATCCGGGCTGGTGATGGCTGCGGGCAACGGGACGGCCACGATCACGGCGACTGCGGGAGGCGTGTCGGGGAGCGCGACGGTGACGGTGGCCCAGGAGGTGAGCACGGTCACGGTGTCTCCCGTTGCCGACACGGTGGTGGCAGGCGACACTCTGCGTTTGTCGGCGGAGGCCACCGACGAGAACGGTCACGCGGTTGCGGGAGCGGAGTTCTCGTGGGAGTCCAGCGACGCAGGGGTGGCGACCGTGGATGCCTCGGGTCTCGTGACGGGCGTCGCCGAAGGGACGGCGACGATCACCGCGAGCGCGGGCACTCCTTCAGGGTCCGCAATAGTGACGGTTACACCCACGTTCACTCTGTCCGGGACGGTAAGCGACAGCCGGAGAAACGGGCCAGTGCTTGCCGGCGCGGTCGTGCGGCTCGACAACGGCAGACAGGAAGCCACCGGTCCCGACGGGCGCTACCGCTTCCTGAACGTCCGGGGGACAGTCACGGTTACGGTCACCGCCGAGCCCAGCTATGTAACCGAGACCGTCGAGACTACGGTGGACGAAGACCGCACGCTGGACTTCGATCTCAAACACACGGGAACGCCTCCGTACGGGGGGACTGTGTCCATTTCGCCGCGGGTCATCGAGCCTTCCGATCCCACGACGCTCGGGAGCATCACGTACGCGGGTCGCGGCCCGCGCTATGTGTACGATCGACGGCCCGACATGTGGATTACGATCGATGCCTACCTGTTCGATGTACGGTACGGTGAACACGAGGTGGAATTCCGCGTCAATCCCGAATTCGGCAGCAAGGAGGCCGCACAGGCGGAGGTCCAGACGTACGCTCCTGCCCTGGGGCGCCTGCCGGCAGTTCTGCTGTCCGCGATGCCGAACCGGGGGATGACCATCCACGCCGGCCACGAACCCTGGGGAGGCGGCCTGATTCACACGGACCAGGGGAAGGATTACATTCGCCGAGGTCTCGTGGCGGAAGTGTTTGTCCATGAAGGTGCGCATGTCGCGCTCGATTCGGAGCATCGTGACTCCTCCGGCTGGCGCGCAGCACAGCGGGCGGACGGCGTCTTCATATCCGACTACGCCCGTGACCATCCAGACCGCGAGGATATCGCAGAGAGCTTTCTCACGTACCTTGCCGTGCGGTATCGGCCGGAGCGGCTGACCGACGCCGACCGAGCTGCGATTTTGAGGGCTATTCCGAATCGCCTCATCTACTTTGACGAACAGGGATTCGACATGTCGCCCTTTTGAGACATTTCACGAATCAGTTTAGTGAACCCTCCTTTAGAGCCTGTCTGTTTTACACCCCGTTACCGGCGCCGCCAAGCTTGCGCGTCCGGAATCCCGCGGGAGAGCAGCACGTCCAAGCCCGGCTCGGCCAACAGTTCAGCCATCCCTGCGCGCCTCCGGTCTGCGCCCGCTGACAAGTCGCGCAGAAAGCCGCGCACCTGCCCGGTGAATCGGTCGCGCAGGATGGTCATCGGACGGTCCGTCTCCCCGTCCAGCGTGAAGGATCCGCCCGGCCCGGACAGCGTGATGCTCGCCAGCGCGTTGGCCCATCCGGGACGCACGGGCACCGCGAAGACGAACCCCGCACCCGTATTTTCGCCATGAGGGTCGTCCGGCATGTGGAAACCGAACGAGAACAGTTCGCCGCCGCCCGAGGCTCTCCCGGTGATCCGGTGCTCCCCGGCCGAGTCCGGCAGCGTCGGCGTGGCGTCCACCACGAACGCCGGCTCCAGGAACGGAACGCCCGCCTCGTCAACCCCGCCCCACACCAGCAGTGAGGGAACCGGGGCGGCCATCGTCGCTGCGTCCGCAACCTCATCACGCAGTCGGTGGCGAAGCGCTTTCGTGAAATGGTAGTCGCTGATCCAGCCGGCTGACCAACCTCCGCAGATGGCCATCACGTCTGCTCTCGTCGGCCGCACCAGGGCGCCGCCGTCCCGAAAGTCGTACGCCCAGGCTCCGGTGATCCCCGTCGAGTACGGGTACGCCGGATCCGCGTGTCCATCCTGGGTTCCGGGCCAGCAACCCGGGGCGTGACCCAGCGTCATCGTGTGCCCGAACTCGTGCGTGATGTGGCCTACGTTTCCCTCCTCAACCAGCGTAGAGATTGTCCGTCGTCCGAAATTGTTAAAGTTGGTAGCCACGACCTCTCCCGTCATCGTTCCCATGTGATAACGGTCGGATCCTTCCATCACCCTGATCGCCTCGGTCTCCAGGGTCAACAGGCGCTGGATGTTGATCGCGGTCACCACCGGTTCATGCAGGACCAGGTCGTAGTCGTCGGCGATCGGCAACAGGGTGTTCATCTTCCAGAGCACCTTGTGGTGCAGCGGATCGGCTGCCATCTCGCGGGTGATCCGCAACACGGCCGAATCGGGTTTCTCGCTCCACAGGAATGGCACAATCGTGAGGCGAAACTGGGGCATGGCCCGCACGTCCACCGGCAGCCGGCCCGTCTCCGGAATGCGTTTCGCCACGCCCAGAGACGGATCCAGGGTGCCCTCCGGGTCAATCTCGACCACCATCTCGAGTCCGGGCTGGATCTGCGTCCCCGGGATCACCGCGTTGGCCGATGTCTCGAGCGACCCTTCGTAAACCTCGGTGGGGAGGGGCCCCCGCTTGCCCGGAATGTGCTCGACGTACGTCTCGCGGCCATCGACGTAGAAGCGGACACGTACCGGCGGAATGCCCACGTCCGTCTCAGCGGCAGCCGTCGGGAACACCCGTACCAGCGCGTCGTCATCCGCTACCAGCGGCACCGGGAACTCCCGCGACTGCACGGCCTGCACCAGATACGCCGCCGCCGCCGCACCGCTGCCGCACGCCTTCACCTGGACACTGCTCATGGCCGCCAGCCATGCGCTGAACCCGGCGTCCGAGGGCGCGCAGAGGCGGGTGCCTCCGGCCGCAAGAGACTCAAGTCCACCGAGTGCGGTCAGGCCGTCCGGAAGGGCACCGGACATGGCGGCGTTGTCCGTCAGGATCAACGTGCGCAAGCTCGCCAACCGCCCGAACTCCACAGGCACGGAGCCAGCCAGATGGTTGAAGCCGAGAAGCAGCTCTTCGAGGTTGGCGAGGTGCCCCAGTTGCCGAGGAATCTGGCCCGCCAACTCGTTGTATTCGGCATTCAACCTCCTCAGACTGCCGAGACGACCGAGTTCCGGAGGGAGCGCATCCGTCAACTCGTTGCGAGAGAGCACCAGTTGCTCCAGGCTGCTCAGGTCGCCGATCGTCGAAGGGACGGGACCCGTCAGCTTGTTTCCCCCCAGCAGCAGCCATGTGAGGCTGGACAGGTGGCCAATCTCCGGCGGGATCGAACCCGACAGCCTGTTGGACTCGAGTCGGAGCGTGCGCAGCTCGGAGAGGTTGCCCAGCTCCGGCGGGATCGGACCGGTCAGGTCGTGCCAGCCAAGATCCAGCTCGTCAAGGTTCGTCAGGCGGCCGAGTTCCGGCGGGATCGAGCCGGTTAAAGCCGGATAGGTGACGGGACTACCGCGTGGCCGTCGTCCCTTCTGGGCGTCGATCCTGGGCCAAAAAGAGTCCCTGCCCAACCGCAGGTACCTCAGGTTGGACAGGTTGCCGAGCTCCGGCGGGATCGGGCCGGTCAGCGGGTTGTAGCTAAGATACAGGGTCTCAAGCTCAGAAAGCCTGCCAAGCTCCGGCGGGATCGGACCCGTCAGTTCGTTGTCGTTAAGAAACATGCGGCCCAGTTCGGAGAGGTTGCCAATTTCGGGCGGGATCGGGCCCGTCAGGCGATTGCCGCTCACGTTCAGCCTCCTAAGGCTGCTGAGCCCGCCGAGCTCAGAGGGCAGGGCACCGCTGATCGCATTGCCCCACAATTCCAGCGTGACCAGACTCGCGAGACCGCCCAGCTCCGGCGGGATCGGGCCGGTCAGCCGGTTGCCCGGCAACTCCAGGGCATCGAGCTTGGCAAGCCCGCCGATCTCAGGCGGCAACCGGCCCGCCAGCCCGTTGTCAGGCAGTTCCAGCCTCGTCACCCGCCCCTCCCCATCAATCTCGACCCCGTGCCAGTCGGCAAGCGGAGCGTCCGAGAGCCAGTTGTCCTGGTTCGTCCAGTTCGGCCCGTCCGTCGCTTCGTACAGCGCGACCAGGGCGGCCCGGTCCGAGATGGGCGCGCACTCATCACCCGTGCCTTCATGCACCGCGATTCCGTCAAGCCATGCCCGGAACGCGGCAGCGGGCGGTACGCACAACTCGGTGTCCGCGTACCGGAATTCGCGCAGCTTAAGCCGCGCCAGCGACTGCGGCAGCCGCCCTGACAGATCGTTGCCGCCCAGCTTCAGCACCGTCATGTGCCCAAGGTCCCCCAGTTCGGGGGAAACCACGCCCGCCAGTCCGTTGCCCGCCAGGTCGAGCTCCAGCACCCGGCCGAGCGAGTCGGCGCTCACGCCGTGCCGGTCGCCGACGGCGCCCTCGCCCCGCCAGCCCCCCGCGTTCGTCCAATTCGTGCCTCCCGCAGCCCCGTACAGCGAGTCCAGGGCCGTGCGGTCCGGCTCGTTGCAGAACGGTCCATCCCGGTCGTCGATCGCTTCCGCCCACTCGACGAAGTCGGTCGTTCCCGGAACACAGAGCCCGGCGTTCTCCTGAATCTGTAGGAATTCAAGACCGGTGATCCGCAGCACGGACATGGGCAACGCACCCGTGAGCTGGTTTTGCTCGAGCCGCAGGTCCTCCAGGTTGGAAAGGTTTCCGAGTTCGGGCGGAATCCCGCCTGTCAGATGGTTGGACGATAGGTACAACCGCCCCAGGCTGGTCAATTGGCCGAGTTCCGGTGGGATCGGACCCGTGAGGTAAGCGCCCTTGAGATACAGCTGTCGCAGATTGGAGAGCTTACCCAATTCCGGCGGGATTGGACCCGTCAGGCCGGTGTCCCCGATCCAAAGCTTCTCCAGCTTGGAGAGGCGGCCGAGTGCCGGCGGGATCGGACCCGTCAGCAGTTGGTTGCGGGCGAGCTCCAGGCCCTCAAGCTCCGCGAGGTCGCCGAGTTCCGCCGGGATCCGGCCCTCCAGTTTGTTCTCCACAACACTCAGCCACTGAAGATTGGGGAGGCTTCCCAATTCGGGTGGGATCGCACCCGTCAGAACGTTGTCGTCCAGCTCCAGGCCTTCCAGCTCCGCGAGGTCGCCGAGTTCCGGTGGCAAGTGGCCCACCAGTCCGTTTTCCGGCAGCTCGAGTGAAATAACCCGCCCCTCGCCGTTGATCTCGACCCCATGCCAGTCACCGAGCGGCACGTCGGTCAACCAGTTGTCCCGGTGCGTCCAGTTCCGCCCGTCGGTGGCGTTGTAGAGCGCCACCAGCGGCGCCCGGTCCGGGTTCGCCACCGTGATCGCGGACGTCCCCTGCGCGCTCCCGGACGTGGCAGTGATCGTCGCCATGCCTTCGCCGACCCCCAGTACCAGACCCGACCCATCCACCGTCGCCACCGCACCATCGCTCGACGACCAGGAGAACACCACCCCCGCGGCCGGGTGGCTGTGCTGGTCGAACGCCTCGGCCACAAGCCGAACCGTGTCGCCCGGCGCGATCGTGTCTGCGGGTGGTGACACGATCACGGAGCCCGCCGACTGCATTACCTTCGCGAGCGCGCTCCCGGATGCCGACCCGGCCGTCGCTGTGATCGTGGCCGTACCGTTGCCCGCTGCCGTCACCAGCCCCTGGGCATCGACCGTCGCGACCGAAAGGTCGCTGCTCCCCCAAGTCACGGCGGCCCCCGCCATCACCTGGCCGTTCTGGTCGCGCACCTCCCCCCTCAACTGCTCGGTCGCGCCTAGCGCGTTCAACTCGACGGTAGCGGGCGTCACCGTAACCGTCGTCGGCCGGGGCGGGTCGGGCGGAGTCGGCTCGGTGGCGCCGTCACCACAGGAGAGCGTGGCAACGAGAGCAAGAGCGGCCAAACCCCGCAGCACGTCGATGGCACAGATTCGCCCGCCTCGCCGAGCGCCCATGATGAACTGCCGGGTGAGGTTGGTACCAAGCAACGCCGAATCCTTCGATCGTGCGGGATGGGAGGCGAGTACACACGGTAGTGATCGTCGGGTCACCGCGACAGAAGCCGATGTCAAACGTCGCCGCCGATCCAGTGCTGGCCCCGGCCGGAGCGCCGATACACCCCAGGTCGTCTGGAATCGCGGTCGCTACCAGATACGGCGTACCCCATAGTGGTCGAAGAGCGACTCGATCGACACCAGCGGGAAGTTGTGCGCGAGTGACTGGGCGATCAACATGCGGTCAAACGGATCCCGATACGGGCCCGGAAGCCGTCCCGCGCGCTCAGCGTGTGCGACGGTGATCGCCAGCGGCTGGTAGCCGTGGTGCTCGATGCAGGCCATCACATCGCCGGCGACCACATCCGCGCCCGGCAGCTTCCCCAAGCGGTGTTTGGTGGTGATCTCCCACGCGGACGCTGCGCTGACAAGTACACTGTTGCCGGGGTCGGCGATGGTAGCGCGCGCGGTGCGCGACAATCTCTTGTTGCCGGCCAGCCACCAAAGGAACACGGTAAGGCGACCCCTCAACGCGTCAAGATTGGCTCCAGTCCATCAGGTGGTCACAGTCCCCCCGATGCCGTAAACTCCCTCTCTCGGCTACCATCACCACGCATGAGGAACCATGATGCACGACCATCGCCCCCGTACATGCCTGCGCGGCACCTCGCCACGCTCCCTGCCGATCTTCGCGCTGCTCTCCGCGGCGCTGCTCGCGCCCCTCGCGTCGCCGCCCCCCCTCCACGCCCAGCGCGGCGGGGATCCGGACGACGACGCCCCCGCCGAACTCACCTCGGGAACGCTCTCGTCGTTCCGCTGGCGGAGCATCGGCCCGGCGTTGGCTTCCGGGCGGATCGCGGACATCGCCGTCGACCCCACCGACCGCAGCACCTGGTACGTCGCGGCTTCCTCCGGGAACGTCTGGAAGACGGCCAACGCGGGGACCACCTGGGACCCCATCTTCGACAACTACGGCTCCTACTCCATCGGCGCGATCGCGCTGGACCCCAACGACCATCTCACCCTCTGGGTCGGCACCGGCGAGAACAACGGCCAGCGCTCGACGGGATACGGCGATGGCGTCTACAAGTCGGTGGACGGCGGGCGCTCCTTCCGCAACATGGGGCTGGAGACATCGCTGCACATCGGCATGATCGCCGTACATCCCGACGATTCGCGCACGGTGTTTGTGGCGGCGCAGGGGCCGCTCTGGGCCTCCGGCGGAGAGCGCGGGCTCTACCGCACGCAGGACGGCGGCGAGACCTGGGAACTCGTCCTCGAGATCGACGAGCACACCGGCGCCAACGAGGTCTACTTCGACCCGCGCAATCCGGACGTGATGTACGCGTCGTCGTGGCAGCGCCGGCGGCATCAGTGGACGATGATCGACGGAGGGCCGGGTTCCGGCATTCACAAGTCCACCGACGGCGGGAACACCTGGCGCGAGATCAACAGCGGGCTGCCCGGCGGGGACAAGGGGCGGATCGGGATGGCGATCTCGCCGATCAACCCGGATGTGCTGTACGCCATCGTCGAGGCGTCGGGCGAGGCCGGCGGCACCTTCCGCTCCGAGAACATGGGCGAGAACTGGAGTCGCACCTCGCGATACCAGTCGAGCGCGCCAATGTACTACCACGAGCTGTACGCCGATCCGCACCGCTTCGACCGCATCTACGCCCTGGACACCTTCGTGCAGATGTCCGACGACGGCGGCAACACCTGGGGTCGACTGCCCACGCAGGGGGTTCATGTCGACTTCCACGCCCTCACGTTCGACCCCGACGATCCCGAGCACCTGATCATCGGCAACGACGGCGGGCTCTACGAGACCCGCGATGGCGGGGGCAACTGGCACTTCTTCTCGAACCTGCCGCTGACCCAGTTCTACAAGGTCGCCACCTCCAACGACGAGCCCTTCTACTACGTCTACGGCGGGACGCAGGACAACAACACGCTGGGCGGTCCGTCGCAGACGCTGGGCGGCGGCATACGCAATTCGGACTGGTACGTGACCCTGGGCGGCGACGGCTTCGACCCGGTGGTCGATCCCGAGAACCCGGACATCATCTATTCGCAGCTCCAGTACGGGGTGCTGTCGCGCTTCGACCGGGGCAGCAAGGAGCGGCTGGACATCAAGCCCCAGCCCGATCCCGACGGGCCGCCGCTGCGCTGGTACTGGGACGCCGGGCTGCACATGTCGCCCCACGACAACAACCGGCTGTACTTCGGGGCGCAGATCCTCTTCCAGAGCGATGACCAGGGGTCGAACTGGCGCGCGATTTCCGGCGATCTGTCGCGCAACATCGACCGCAACCAGCTCGAGGTGATGGGCCGGGTGTGGAGCGTGGACGCCGTGAGCAAAAACCGGTCGACATCCTCGTTCGGGCACATCGTGGCCGTCTCCGAATCGCCGCTCGCCGAAGGGCTGATCTACGTGGGGACGGATGACGGGCTGGTGCAGGTGACGGAGGACGGGGGCGCGACCTGGCGGGCTATCGAGAGCCTGCCGGGCGTGCCCGACACCAGCTTCGTGCACGACGTCGAGGCCTCGGTGCATAACCCCGACGGGGTGTTCGCAGTGGTGAACAACTTCAAGCGGGGCGATTTCCGGCCGTACGTGCTCCGGTCGGAGGACCGGGGGCAAAGCTGGACCGCCATCACCGAGGGGCTGCCGGAGAACAGTCCGTCCTTCTCGATCGTGCAGGACCATGTCGAGCCGGGGCTGCTCTTCCTCGGGGCCGAGTTCGGGGCGTTCGTGTCGGTGAACGGCGGCGAGTCGTGGATGGAGTTTTCCAACGGACTGCCGACGATCGCCGTGCGCGAGCTGGAGATCCAGCAGCGCGAGGGCGACCTGGCGGCGGCCACCTTCGGGCGCAGCTTCTACGTGGTCGACGACTACACGCCGCTGCGCGAGCTGGCGAGGGGATCGGAGGGCATCCTCGCGTCGGACGGGCACATCTTCGAGGTGGCCGATGGCGACATGTACGTGCCCTGGAATCCCGGCGGCGGCAGCGGCAGCGACTTCTACACGGCGGACAACCCGGATCTGGGCGTGACCATTACCTATTGGGTCGGGGAGAGCCTCAGGACCCGCGAGGCCGAGCGCCAGACCGCGGAGCGCAGCGCGCAGCGAGCGGGCGAGGACACGCCGTATCCGACGTGGGATGAGCTGGAGGCGGAGGACCGGGAGGAGGCGCCGCGGGTGTTCCTCACTGTCCGCGACGAAGACGACGCGGTCGTGAATGTGGTCGGGGGTTCGACGTCACGGGGCGTTCACCGCGCCGTCTGGAACTATCGCTATCCCGGGTACAACCCGGTGACGGGGGGCGGTGGTGGTGGTTTCGGAGGCGGTGGCTTCGGGGGCGGCGGCGGCAACGGGCCGATGGCGCTGCCGGGCGGCTACACGGTGTCGCTCGCGCAGAGGGTCGACGGCGAGGTGACCGACCTGGCCGGGCCGGTGTCCTTCCGGATCGCGCCCATCAACGAGCCCGCGATTGCGGCCCAGGACCGGGCGGGCGTGCTCGCGTTCCAGCGGGAGACGGGCGAACTGCTCCGTGCGGTCACGGGCAGCCAACGCGTGGCGGCGGCAGCCGCGGCGAGGATCTCGGCCATCAAGCAGGCGCTGCAGCGCTGGCCTGCGGCGCCCGGCGAGCTCATGACCGAGGCCCGGGCCCTGGAACTGCGCCTTCTCGACCTGCGGGAGACTCTCGAAGGGTCACGCACCCGGTCTTCGCGCGCCGAGCCCGACTTGCCGGGCATCACGGGGCGGGTCAACCAGATCGTGCGCGGGCACTGGAACGGCATGCACGGACCGACCGGGACGCATCGGGAACAGTACCGGGTCGCGCGGGAAGCGTTCGGGGCAATGTACCCCGATCTGGCGCGGCTGGTCGAGACCGATCTGCCGGCCCTGGAAGCGAGTCTGGAGGCGGCGGGCGTGCCGTGGACGACCGGGCGGGCGCTGCCGCGGTGGCCACCGGGGTAGGCGGGGCACACGGTTGCCTGACTGCTTCGGGTTGACCGGGGCGCGCCAGAATGACAGCTTATATCGCAATTGCGACACAGGAGGTGTTCAGGTGAAGACGCACAGTTCGATGCTCCACGTCCGAATGGACACGGAGATGAAACGGAAGGCGACGGCGGCGCTCGCTGCGATGGGGCTGACGGCCTCGGAGGCCGTGCGGCTGTTCTTCCACCGAATCGCGGTCGATCAGGCCTTCCCGCTCGAACTCAAGGTACCGAATGCCCGGACCCGAAGGGCGATGGTCGAGTCGGAGGAGATGATGAGGCGTGGGACGGCGCGATTCGCCAGCGCGGACGAGATGTTTGCGGAGCTTGAAAAAGCCCGCGGCCAGTAAGAGGACGCGCCCGCCTCGGCGCGTGGACTTCACGCGGGGCTTTCTCAAGGATTGGGAGCGCCTTTCGCGTTCGGGTCGATACGACATGAATCGGCTCAAGGCAGTCATGCTCCAACTCATCGCCAACGAAGCCCCGCTCGGTCCCGAGCGGAGGGACCACGCGCTGAGAGGCGCATGGGCGAATCACCGCGAATGCCATGTTGGCGGAGACTTCTTACTGATTTATCAGGTCGATGATTCGCCGAGCCCGGGCGGTTCGATCAACTTCGTGCGCGCCGGCACTCACGCGGAGTTGTTCAAATGACCTCCGCCAAACGACCACAGCTACGAAGCCCATGCGACGGTGACCGCGACAGTGGTCGCGGATGGCGGACGGTCTTCGCCCGTTGGGGTCGCGCGTCTCCGTGGGAGGCCACGAGCTGCAGACGTGGAAGGATGCGTTCTTCTGGGGGTGGAGCGACGCAGGGAACCCGGCGGTAGCACGATGTGCCGCCCGGGCTCGAAACTACCGGCTCTCCAGCTCCAGGAACCCCGGCGGCGGGCGGCGGTGGTGCGTCCCCTGCTCGTAGGCATAGGCATACCGGAAGAGCAGTCCCTCGGCGTAGGGACGGGCCAGGATCTGCAGTCCGGCGGGGTGGGTGCCCTCGGTGAACCCCATCGGCACGGTGATCGCGGGCATCCCGGTGGCGGGCGCGACGCGCTGGGAGTTGTCGCCGCTGTACTCCTCGCGGGCGCGGTCGATGTGCGCGGGTGGGCTGAGCCAAGTCGGGTAGACGACGGCGTCGACCCCGGCTTCATCCATGGCGCTCACCAAGTCACTCAAATAGCCCTGGCGCTGCTCGTTTTCGAGGTAATCGGGACACGGCGGATCCCACTCGGGCGGCGGCACATCGAGCGGTGAATCCTCCGAGCGGCGCAGCGAGTTCTCCACGTAGCTCGAGTACTGCCCCGTCTCCAGCACGGCGAGCACGTCGGTGAACGGCGCCGCATCCCCGAGCGACGTCAGGTACACGTGCATGTCGTAGCGGAACCGGCCGCAGAACATGTTCTCCCGCTCCAGCTGGGCGCTCACGTCGAAGTCGAACGGGTCGACGATTTCGGCGCCCAACCCGGCGAGCTCTCCGAGCGCCTCTTCGAACACCGCCACCACGGCCGAATCGGCATCCTCGGTGTCGACCAGAGCGCGCAGCACGCCGATGCGCGCTCCCTGGAGGCCGTCAACGTCGAGAAAGTCGGTGTAGTCGTCCTCTTTGCGCCCCCGCCCGGCCTCGGTGTAGGGGTCGGCCGGGTCGTAGCCGGAGACGACATTGAAGACGCGCGCCACATCCTCGACCGTGCGGCCCATCGGCCCGGCGATGTCACGGTCGAACGAAAGGGGGACGACGCCGTCGCGGCTGGTGAGCCCGATCGTCGAGCGGATGCCGACCAGCGCCAACCGCGACGACGGTCCCCGGATCGAGTTGCCCGTGTCGCTGCCCAGCCCGATCAGGCCGAAGCTGGCCGCCACACCCGAAGCCGTCCCGCCGCTCGACCCGGCCGGCACGCGGTCCAGGGCGTAGGCGTTGCGGGTCGTGTCGAACGACGAGCTGACCGATTGGCGCGCGCTGAACGCCCATTCAGCCATGTTCGTCTTGGCGACCACGATGGCACCTTCCTCGCGGATGCGGCGCACCATGAAGGCGTCGTCGGGCGGCATGCTCTCGGCCAGTGCGATCGAGCCGGCCGTGGTGATAAGGTCGTGCGTGTCGAAGTTGTCCTTGACGAGCATCGGCACGCAGAACAATTGGCCGGGTTCCTCCCCCGCGGCCCGCGCGGCGTCGAGTTCGTCGGCGCGGTCGAGCGCGACCGGGTTCACCACGGTGATCGCGTTGATGCGGTCCTCGTAGACCTCGATGCGGTCGATGTACGCCTGCACGATGTGGCGGCACGTAGTCGCGCCCGAGAAGATGGCCTGCTGGATGCCGGCAATCGTCGCCTCGACGACGGGGATGGGGCCGGGGGCGGGGCGGTCGCACGAGGCGACGGCAAAGACGAGCGTGGCCAGTACGGCCGCAAAGCCGGTTGGATGCACGGTCGCGCGCCTGGCCGGAGGGGAGGCGCTCATCGTCTAACCGCCGTCATCTGAATCTCGACCCCGAGGCGACCCACCAGCGGGAGCCCGGCCACCGTGGGCACCGGCGCTCCGTCCGGCATCACTTCCGCCAGCACTTCCAGCACGGCCTCCGCGTCGCGGACATCGGTGAGGTAGACCCACACGTCTTCCACGTCGCCGAAACCCAGCCCCGCGGCTTCCAGCGTCGCGCCGAGGTTCGCGAGCGTGTTGCGGGCCTCCTCGCGAGCGTCCTCCCCTCGCGCGAGCATGCCGGACAGCCACACCCGCTCACCCGTCGCAATCGCCGGCGAGAGGGGTGAGCGACCGCGCCGCTGTCCCTCGCGCAGCACCACCCGCCGGTCGTCCGAACGCTCCGCCACGCACTGGATCTCGACCAGGAAGGCCGGGTTCATGAGCCCGCCGCGCACCGCCGCCCGCGCGGGAGGGTCGCCGGCGGTGACGAACTCGCCGTACGCCACATTCATGTCCCCCCAGAGGCGGACGTCGTCCAGGAAGACCTTGCAGCTGACCAGGTCGCCGTAGCCCATCCCGGCCTCTTGGAGGACCATGCCGATGTTGCCGAAGACGCGCCGGGTCTGGGTCTGCACATCCCCCGCGACGGGCTGGTAGGTCGCGGGATCGCGGCTCGTGGCTCCCGCGATGAAGAGCACGTCGCCGGTGCGGATGCCCCACGAATAGGGGAGCGCGGGTGACTGCAAACCCGGAGGCGTGACGACCTCGGTCTCGTCCGGCGTCGCGACCGCCGAAATCTGAATGAGCGCGTCCCGGTCGGGGAGGTCGGCCCGGACGGTGGCGCGCGTGGGGGGATCGTTCGCGAAGTATCCGCGGTAGATCCCGTTCATCGCCGCGAAGTGGCGGGTGTCCCTGAGGAAGACGTTCATGGCGACAACGTCCTCGTAGCCGAGCCCGCGCGCGCCGAGCTGCTCTCCGAGAGCGTCCAGCGCGGCAGCGGTCTGGTCCTCGACGGTGGTGAGAGGGGCACCGCCGCGTGAGGTGGCGGTGATGTTCGAGAGGAAGACGAGCTCGGGGGTCTGGGCCGAGATGGGAGCCGCGAGGAGGAGGGGGGGGAGGGCGGCGGCAGTTAGCGCGGTGCGGAGGCTGCGAAAGGAAGGGATCGTCATGGCAGGAGACCGTTCGGGTGGGGTTGGGTGGTCGCGCTGATGTTAGGCCGCATTCGGACGAGGGCAAGGGCCATGCGGCGCGCGCCGTCGGGCCGAGGGTTGCGGTCACGCGGCGAGATGCCTTTACGGAGGCCGTAACATCCCTTACAGTCGTGGACTATCATCAGGGGAGCGTGCAATGAACACGAAGAACGGCATGAGGCCGGTGCATCCGGGCGAAATCCTGCGCCAGGAGCTCGACGAACTCGGGCTGTCGGCCAACGCGCTGTCGAAGGCGCTCGGCGTGCCGGTCAACCGCGTGACGATGATCCTGAACGGCCAGCGGGGCGTGAGTGCCGATACGGCGTTGCGGCTGGCCCGGTACTTCGGGACGACGCCGGAGCTCTGGTTGAACCTGCAGAAGACATGGGAGCTGCGCCGCGCGGAGGTCGAAGCGGGGCGTGAGATCGCCCAGCAAGTGACGCCCCGGCATGCGGTGGCGTAGCTGATCATGGCCATGCACAACCCACCGCATCCGGGCGGTATCGTGAAGCGGCAGTGCCTCGAACCGCTGGGCTTGACCGTGACCAGGGCCGCCCGGGGTTTGGGCGTCACGCGGCAGGCCTTCGGCTCGACGCCCGAGACCTGGCTGGGTATGCAGATGGCTTATGATCTCTGGCACGCCCGCAGCCGCGCCCGGGAGATCGCGGTGGAGCGCTTTGTGGCGGCGTGATGGCGCCCTTCTAGATCTAGACTAGATCACTATTTGACTTCGCTGAGAGCGACCGATCGTGTCCGTCGTCCATACCGGCTCATCGCACCTGGGGTCAACTACGTTTGCGGGCTATCATGCCACACCTCTTGACGGGGTCTCAAACGGCGAATGGTACCCGGCGGAGGCTGGATCACCCGTACCGGCGTTCCGTATCGGTCGAGTACCGTCACGGGTTGGCTGAGGACATCGTTGCTCATGTCCAGGATACGCCGGAACCCGTCTTGAGCCTGGTTGTCTCGAGCCTGGTTGTACGCATTCTTGGGGACCGTGAACGCTTCGGCAAAGCCCAAATCTACCGTATATCCCATGTCAGCGAGTGCTTGAAGGGTGATCGCGCTGAGTATCCCCCCCTCAAGTGGTCCCATGATTTCGTCGTCGAAAAAGATGACCTGCCAGTGATAGTCGTTCGGGAGAAGGGGAACCTTGTCAGGGTAGTATTCCGTGCCACCCGCCGCCACCCACGCCGCGACTGCTGAGTCACCAGTGAAATAGGGGTAACCGTTCCGTGTAGCAACGAGATCAAGGTTATTGAAGGTTGTACTGCTGAATCCCAAAGCGTGCAGCAACTCGTGGAGCACCAAGTGCTCGAATTCTTCATCAGTAAGTGTCCCGATCTCGCCCTGGTGCAGTGTGATCAGCGAGAAAACCGGGAAGTCATGCTCAGTCGTTCGGTAGCAATCCCGTTGCGAACCTATACCGGAAATGTAGCGGACATCAAAGAGAACCGCGATATCGTCTACCACACCGACATCGTCCACCGAGACACGGCCGCATTCCACTGTAGCGGGCATTTGGATATCGGTCAATTCCGTCGACCAAACGATTGCCTCAAGGATGTCTCGTACCGCTTCAATTGCGGCGCGCGTAGTGCTGTTGACATTGCTGGTAAACAACAAGTCGATGTCGAAGTGCTCGGCTGACGGGTCCCGGATATCGACCTTCACCGATGCCGAGCAGTTGTCGGTCGTGTCCGACTCGCCGGCCACCTCGTCGACGCACGCCCCGTAGTAGTACGCGCCCGCCGTCGATGGCGCCGTCAGGTCAACCGACTGGTCACTCGCCCCCCCGGATGCGAGCGCCCCCACGGCGTCCGTGCCGACCTGGGTGTCTGAGGACGTGATCATCGCATCCTCCGACCGGCGGTAGCGCAGCGTCGTCGCCACCGATGCCCCGTCGCCCGTGTTGCTCACGGTCGCCGAGAGCGTGAACGATCCGCCCGTGGCCGGGCTGGCGTCGCTCACCGAGGGCGGCCCCACTCCCAGGTTCGGTGGCTGCTCCACCATGTCCACCGTGGCGCTCGTTCCCCCTGCCAGCATGCGCCCGTCCACAGTGCAGACCGCGTGCTGCGCGTCGCAATCCGCAGTCCCATTGACGGTGAGCGAGATGTCGCTGCCTGCGGACGGCTGGACTGTGACGATGAAGGCCAGATTGCTTCCCTTCGTCGCGCGGCCGGCATCCGTGATACTGCCGTTTGTCACGTTCAGGAGCGCATCACGCACCGTAACATAGCTCAGGTCTGCCGGTTCCTCGCTGAAACGCAGCTGGAACGTGAAGGCGGTCGCGCCATCATGGGTGTCCGGCAGGTCTGCAAACGTCGCGGTTAGCGGGACTGACGGCGGCGGCTCCACCACATCCACCTTCACCGATGCCGAGCAGTTGTCGGTCGTCGCCGCGTCGACGCACGCCCCGTAGTAGTACGCGCCCGCCGTCAATGGCGCCGTCAGGTCAACCGACTGGTCACTCGCCTCCCCGGATGCGAGCGCCCCCACGGTGTCCGTGCCGACCTGGGTGTCTGAGGACGTGATCGTCGTATCCTCCGACCGGCGGTAGCGCAGCGTCGTCGCCACCGATGCCCCGTCGCCCGCGTTGCTCACGGTCGCCGAGAGCGTGAACGATCCGCCCGTGGCCGGGCTGGCGTCGCTCACCGAGGGCGGCCCCACTCCCAGGTTCGGTGGCGGCTCCGCCACGTCCACCGTGGCGCTCGTTCCCCCTACCAACATGCGCCCGTCCACTGTGCAGACCGCGTACTGCGCGTCGCAGTCTGTAGTCCCAACAACGGTGAGCGAGATGTCGCTGGCTGCGGATGGCTGGACTGTGACAAAGAAGGCCAGATTGCTTCCCTTCGTGACGCGCCGGGCAGCCGTGATGCGTCCGTTTGTAACTCTCAGGAGCAAGAGTTGCACCCAAACATGGCTCAGGCGGACCGGTTCTTCGCTGAAACGCAGCTGGAACGTAAAGGGGGTCGCGCCATCATGGCTGTCCGGCAGGTCTGCAAACGTCGCGGTTAGCGGGAGGGACGTCGTCGGCACGAGTGGCTGAACCTGAGCTGTTGCAGTTCCCATCAGCCGCTTACCGTCCACAGTGCAGACGGCGTAGTCATCCTCGCAGGATGCTGTAGTCCGGTTTGTCAATTCGATCACGTCGAGACTGTCAGGCGCGACGGTGAGCTCCCATTCGAGGTTGCTCCCTGGCGTCACCCGTCTTGCCCTCACGACCCGCCCGTTTGTCACGTCAAAAAGGTGATCCCGTACCGTCGTGTAGCTCAGGCCTACAGGTTCCTCGTTGAAGTAGAACTCAAGCGGGAATTCCAGCACGCCGTTGTGCGTATCGGGAATCGACCGGAAGCGCCCCACTAGCGCCGACTCAGACGTGTCGGTCTTGTTGGTCATGGCCGCCGGACCCGCCGATCCCTCCAGCTCATTGGATTCGTGCACATATGCGGGTGCGGTGGACGTCAGGTCCGCGCAGGACAGCGCGAACAGCGGCAGCGCGAACAGCGGCAGCAGGTGTCTCGGTCGCATCGGGTTTCCTACCTTTGGCAAGGGCCTTCCACTCCAAGCTCCTGATAGTTGTAGCTATCGGGAGTAACCTTGAGTGGATCTATGTCTTTGAGAGGAAGCGAGTTATGCGGATTTCAGCCCTGGGAGGCGTGTCACACGCTCCCGATCCTGTCACAACCCTGTCACAAACCGGCGAACGCCTCGCCGCCTGCCTCGAGGACGCCCGGGGCGCCCTCAGCGGCCATACCGTCCGGGCGCTCAGGGCGGATCTCGGCGTGTTCGCGTCCTGGTGCGCCGAGCGGGAACTCTCTCCGCTGCCCGCGCTGGCGGGCACGGTGGCGGCGTACGTCGACGCGATGGCGGACGCCCGGGCCCCGGCCACCGTGCGCCGCTACGTCTTCAGCATCGTCACGGCGCACAGGGCGGCCGGGGAGCCAAGCCCGCTCGAGCACCCCGAGGTGCAGCGGGCGCTGCAGCGGGCGCGCCGGCGGAACGGATGCCGGCAGAGGCAGGTACGGGGCCTGACCTGGAAGCTCCGGCGGCGTCTGATCGAGGCCGCGGGCGACCGGCTGATCGACCTGCGCAACCGTGCCCTGCTCGCCGTCGCCTACGACGCGATGCTCCGGCGCTCCGAGCTCGTCGCACTGCAAGTCGTTGACATGAAGACGGATAGGAGAGGGTCGGCTTCGCTCTTCCTGCGCCGCGGGAAGAACGATCCGGAAGGCGCCGGGGCGACGCTCTACCTGCACCGGGACACCGTGAAGCTGGTGCGGGCGTGGCTCGCCTCGAGCGGCATCGCCTCGGGGCGTCTGTTCCGTTCGGTCAGGAAGGACGGCGCCGTGGGCGATGCGCTCGACGAGAGCCAGGTGCCGCGCATCTACCGGGCGATGGCCGCGCGCGCGGGCCTGTCGGCGAAGATGGTGCGGCAGATCTCCGGGCACAGCCCCCGGGTCGGCGCGGCCCAGGACATGATCGCGTCGGGGATCGGGATCCCCGCCATCATGCAGGCCGGGCGCTGGAAGAGCGCCTCGATGGTGCAGCGCTACGGCGAGCGGCTCCTCGCTCGGCGCAACGGCGCCGCGCAGCTCGCACGGCTTCAGAACCGCAACTGAGCGCCGAAGATCACCGCACCGCTTGACGCGGGCCCGCTTGTCATACATTTTGTGGCGGGTAGCTCCCGATAGCTACAAGTATCAGGAGCTATCTGGTAACCTACGCGATTATTAGTGACTGGTATGTGACATATCAGCTGAAACAGCATGTCATCATCGTGACATGCGTTCCGAACGCTGTTATCCTCCACTTCCCGGCGGTCGGGCAGAGCCCGGCCCGGTGCCTCACCCTTCGGCGGGAGTGGAGTCATGAACGATCCGGATCTGAGCGGGCCATCGAGCGGTTCCGCCGACGACCGCGCCTCGCGGCTGAGCGCGGCGATCCTCCGCATCAATCAGAGCCTCGACGTGGCCACCGTGCTCGAGGAGGCCGTCGAGAGCGCCCGCGCGCTCACCGGCGCCCGCCATGGCGTGATCACGACGATCGACGAGCGGGGGCGGGTCCGGGACTTCGTCACCTCCGGCTTTGCCCCGGAGGAGCGCCGGACGATTGTGGAGTGGCCCGACGGGCCGCGGCTCTTTGAGCGCCTCCGGGACCTCCCGGCTCCGCTGCGGGTGGCGGATGTCCCCGGCTACCTCGGTTCACTCGGCCTCTCGGCGTCGCCATGGGGCTCAAAGACGCTGCTGGGGACCCCAATACACCACCGGGGCGAGCATCTCGGCGGCTTTTTCCTCGGGGACAAGGAGGACGGGGAGGCATTCACCGAGCAGGACGAGGACATCCTGGTGCTGTTCGGGTCGCAGGCGGCGACGGCGATAGCGAACGCCAGGACGCACTCCGCAGTGGAGCGGGCACGGGCCGACCTCGAGGCGCTCGTCGAGACCTCGCCGGTCGGGGTCCTGGTCCTGGACGCCGCCACCGAGCGCCCGGTCTGGTTCAACCGGGAGGCCCGGCGCATCAGCGAAGAAATCCGGACTCCGGGCTCGCCTGCGGAACAGCTCCTCGATGTGATGACGTTTCGGTACGCCGACGGGCGGGAGTTCTCGCTCGAAGAGCTTCCCCTTGCCCGCCAGCTCGAGGGCGCGACGGCGATGCGCGCCGAGGAGATCGAGCTGTCGGTGCCCGACGGGCGGAGCGTGCGCACGCTCGTCAACGCCACGCCCATCCGCTCGGACGACGGAGACCTCGTGTCGGTCGTCGTCACGCTCCAGGACCTCGGGCCGCTCGAGGAGATCGAGCGGCAGCGGGCGGAGTTCCTCGGGATGGTGAGCCACGAGCTCCGCGCGCCGCTCACCTCGATCAAGGGGTCGACGGCGACAGTGCTCCACGCATCGCCGTCCCCGACCCGGGCCGAGATGCTCCAGTTCTTCCGCATCATCGACGGGCAGGCCGACCACATGAGGCGCCTCATCGCGAACCTCCTCGACGCGGGGAGCATCGAGGCGGGCACGCTCACCGTCGCGCCCGAGCCCTCGAACGTCGCTGTGCTCGTCGACCAGGCCCGCACCACCTTCCTGACCGGCGGAGGCCGCCACCCGGTCTTCATCGACCTCCCGCCCGACCTCCCGCGGGCGATGGCCGACCCCGAGCGCATCGCGCAGGTGCTCGGCAACCTGCTCTCGAACGCGGCCCGGCAGTCGCCGCTCTCGTCGCCGATCCGCGTCGAGGCGACGCGCGAGGGTTCCTTCATCGCGCTGTCCGTCTCGGACGAGGGCAGCGGGATCGCGCCCGACCGGGTCCCGCACCTCTTCCGGAAGCGGGCCGGACCCGGAGGCAGCGGACTCGGCCTCGCGATCTCGAAGGGGCTCGTCGAAGCGCACGGCGGCCGCATCCGGGCCGAGAGCGGGGGTACGGGCCGCGGAGCCCGCTTCACGTTCACGATCCCGGTCGCCCGAAACGCCGACCCGGAGGCACCGGCGCCGGGCGGCCCGCCGCACGCCCCCGGGCGAGGCCGGAGGAAGACGCCGATCCTCGTGGTCGACGACGATCCCGAGACGCTGCGCTACGTGAGGGCCGTCCTCTCCGACGCGGGCTACGCTCCGGTCGTCACGGGCGATCCGGAAGGGCTGTCGCGCGTTATCCGCTCCGAGAGGCCCAGCCTCGTGCTGCTCGACCTCATGCTCCCCGGAACCGACGGCATCGAGCTCATGAGGCGGGTTCCCGAGCTCGACACCCTCCCCGTCATCTTCATCTCCGGCTACGGGCGCGACGAGACGATCGCCAAGGCGCTCGAGAGCGGCGCGGCCGACTACATCGTCAAGCCGTTCTCTCCGACCGAACTCGTGGCCCGCGTCCGGGCCGCGCTCAGGGACCGGTCCGAGCCCGGCACGTTCACCGTGGGCGAGCTGACCATCGACTATGGACCCCGCCGGGTGACGTTAGCCGACCGCGTGATCCCGCTCACGGCCACCGAGTTCGATCTGCTCCGCGTCCTGTCCCTCAACGCCGGACACGTCGTGCCCACCGCCGTACTGCTCCGCCAGGTGTGGGGCACCCTCCAGGCCGACAACGCCGGCCGCGTGCGGACCGCCGTCAAGAGACTCCGCCGTAAGGTCGGAGAGGACGCAGACAAGCCCGCCTACATCTTCAACGAGCACGGCGTCGGCTACCGCATGCCGGACCCCGGCGAGGGGTGAGGAGGTGAGCGACCACACCTTCGGAGGTGGTCATTCGGACAGTTCGGCACGGGTGCCAACTCGTGAAAGAGAAGCGTTTCGAAGGAGGATTGATGACGGGTTTGAGTGTGTTGTACGCCAAGGAAGCAGCGACAGGGTGCCGAGTTCGATGCTCTTGGACCGGGTGTCGTCGCTGATGTCCAAGACGGGTTTGCCGGAGAACGAAATGCCCTCGCGCAACCTGCATATTGGCGTGAAGGTCAAGAAGAGCCGATCCGGAATCGGACCGTATCCAGAGTTGGTCAAGAGACTTCACGGGATGCGCGGACTACGAGCCTGGGTCGCGCGGAGAATGTCGGTGTCGCAAACTCCCGACCCGCGGTATCCATGGTGAATGCGGCTTTTTGTTCAGGATCATCACCGCCCCGGAGGCCCTCGTGAAAAGACCATCGCTGCTACCGTTCGCACTGGCACTCAGCACCACCGCCGCCCTGGCCATCACCCCCGGAGGGGCCACCGCCCAGGGCGGAGAGATGCACGACATGATGGAGTTCCCCCGCCCCATCGACGCGCTCGACAACGTCTGGATCGAGGAACTCACCATGCTCGAGGTCCGGGACGCGCTGCACGACGGCACCACCACCGCGCTGATCCTGACCGGCGGGATCGAGGAGAACGGCCCGTACCTCACGACCGGGAAGCACAACCACGTGCTGCGCGTCATGGGCGAGGCGATCGCGCGGCGGCTGGGGAGCACCCTCGTCGCCCCCATCGTCACCATCGAGCCCGGCAACCCGGAGCGCGCCACCACCCCCGGTGGGATCCGCTACTCGCAGGAGACGTACCACGCGGTGCTGCGCGACATGGCGGTCAGCCTCGCGGCGCAGGGGTTCACCCGCATCTTCCTGCTGGGTGACAGCGGCGGGAACCAGCGCGGGATGGCCGCCGTGGCCGAGGAGCTAGACCAGGCCTGGCGGGATCGTGACGTCGTCATCGCGCACATCCCCGAGTTCTACAACTACGGCGACGTGCTGATCTATCAGCGGGACGTGCTCGGGATCAATGAGGATCCCCGCCTCGACGGCCTCCACGACGACTACTACATCACGTCGATCATCATGAACGACGACCCCCGCCATGTGCGCCTGGAGCAGCGCATCCGAGCCGGCAAGGCGACCATCAACGGGATCAGCATCGTGCCGGCGGAGAAGACGATCGAGCACGGCAAAAAGCTGATCGAGTTCCGCACCGAGGCGACGGTGGCGGCGATCGAAAAGGTGGTGGCCGGGCGGTAGGGGGCTCCAGAGGGGTGCCCAGCGCGGCACGCGGTCGTCTCGACTACGTGTGACAGATTGTAGCCATAATCTGTCACTACACTTGCGGTGACCCCTGTGGAGTTCTCTCGCAGGCCACTTGTCTGCGAATCTGTGACAGATTACTGGCAGAAACTGGCAGTCTATCTGTCACAAGAGCACATCGATAAGTTCGGGCTGTTCGGTGGGGTACTGCCGCCGGATGAAGTCCCCAAGAAGAGGAACTGCGAAGGAGTACTTCCCGTGCCGGTTCCTGAAGACGATCCCCGAGTTGATGAGCGCCGCAAGGATCTGGCTCGCGTGACTGGGGCTGAATCCCTTCACCGGCAGTTCCCTGGAAAGCTCCACAATCTCCTGAACGCTGAACTCGGATTCAGGGTCGTCCAGCCTCGACACTACATAGAGGAGATCGCGCTGCCGGTCGGTCACCCTCGACCACCGGCCCGCAAAGAAATCGCTGTCCAGCTTTGCCGTGATCTCCTCAATCGGGACGCTTGGGTTGTTCGATCCGGTGGTGATCTGCGACACGAAAACGTCGAAGGCCTCATGGCATATGAACTGGATGAAGGTGTCGAGAAGAACCGTCTTGCCAACACCGCGGAGCCCGGTGAGGACGAGGTTGGAAAGGACTATGTCCTGGTTCAGGAGCTTGACGAGGGGAGCTGCGCCCCCCTTCGAACCCCCCGGAGACCGTCGCCACCGCGGCAGGCCGTAGCACGCACGCGGATAAGTGGGCAATCGCGGCCTCGGTGGTTCCGGGCGCGATGGCAACGGCCGGGGTGCGGAGCGGTGGATCGATCCGGGTCCGGGCCGCTGGCGCAGCCGCTCCGTCAGCGCGACGCTGCGCTTCATCGCGGCTTGCGGGCCGCCGTACTCATCGAGGATCTCGACCGCGCCCTTGAGGATCGCGCGCTCGATCCGGGCCGGAGGCTTCGGCCCCGTCGTTCATGAGCCGGTGTCGGCGCTCGAAGTCAGGGATGCGCGGGGTGGAGCTGTCCGAAGGCCACTGCGGGGGTCGGTCCATTGAATGGCAACCGAGAGTCCCGCAGGTTAGATTCTCCCGCCACATTCTGGGCTATTTCGCGCCGAGGCGCTTGAGGAGAAACCGAGCCATGCTGTCCAGCTTCACGATCAAGGACTTCAAGAGCTACCGCGAGGCAACGCTGAAGTTGGCACCGTTGACGGTCCTCATCGGTGCGAACGCGTCGGGCAAAAGCAACGCGATCGAGGCTCTGCGGCTACTCTCGTGGATCGCCCAAGGAAACAAGCTGGGAGCAATTCGCTACGCTGTTCAGGAAGAGGAACGGGCGATTCGGGGGACTGTCAGGGACCTCGGCTTCAGGAGTACGCCTGTGTTCTCCCTGTCGTGCCGGACGACTCATCGGCCGTGGGACAACTATTTGATCAGCCTCCTGCGGCAGCGAGAGGACGGTGAGCTACACATCGTCGACGAGAGACTGACCGGCTCCAATGAGCGTGTTCCGCTCTTCGAAATCGCCACTTCACAAGAGACCGGAGGAGATGTTCGTGTCGCCTACAACAACTTCGCTCGGGGCGGCAAAAAGCCGCAGTTGACCTGCACCGATCAAATGGCGGTGTTGGTGCAGCTCCAGAGTTCTGCTCGCTTTGAGAGTGGGCACAAAAAGGCACTAAGGGAGATACCGACGATGGCAAGGCGTTACCAGCACTGGTTGTCCAACATCGTTTTCTTGGATCCGCAGCCGACCGCCATGCGAAAATACAGCTTCAAGACCGAACGGATGCTGACCGGAAACGGCGACAACCTGTCCGGGGTCTTGTACAACCTCTGTGAAAAAGACGGATCGGGACCTGAATTGCTCCAGTTCATCAAGTCGTTACCGGAGCAGGACATAGGGAAGATCGACTACATTGAGACACCGCGCGGCGAAGTCATGGTCAAGCTGACCGAGACGTTCGGCGGGAGAGACACCGAATACGACGCAACCCTACTGTCGGACGGGACGCTCCGGGTCCTCGCAGTCGCGGCCGCGGTGTTGTCCGCGCCTGAGGGGAGCTTGGTGGTGATCGAGGAGATCGACAACGGCGTTCACCCCAGCCGGGCGGCAGAGCTCCTCCGCCGGCTGTCACGCGTCGCGACGGAACGCCATCTCCGTGTGCTGATCAGCAGCCACAATCCCGCTCTTCTGGATGCCCTGCCGGACGATGCGGTGCCCAACGTCGTGTTCTGCTACCGCGATCCCGAGGCTGGAGACAGCCGCCTGGTTCGCCTGGCGGACATTCCAAACTATCCCGGGCTTGTCGGACAGGGAGCTGTCGGCCAATTGATGACTCGAGGGATCATCGAACGATTCGTCAAGACTCGTCCGGGACCGGGGGAACGGAAGCAGCGCGCCCGTGACTGGCTCACGGGCCTTCGGCAGCAGGTCGGTTGACCGAAGATGGCCGAAGTCATCGTCGTTGACACGACAGTGCTACTTAACGTGCTCGATGTTCCTGGACGCAACCAGCGCCGTGAGGAAGTCTTCGAACAGTTCGAGCAGGTGATGGAGGCCGGCGCCAGCCTACTTCTTCCGATGGCGGCCGTGTTCGAGGTGGGGAATCACATTGCGAAGCTTGCGGATGGTGGGCTGCGCCGCCGCTACGCGGGCACATTCTGCGATCAGGTTCACGCCGCGCTGAACGGAGAGGCGCCCTGGGTGTTGGTGCCGTTGCCGGAGGCTCAACAACTCGCCAAGTGGCTTGGAGATTTCCCGGACTGCGCCATGAGAGAGGTGGGCATGAGTGATCTGTCGATGATCAAAGCCTGGGAAGAGGCCTGCTCACGGAACCCGAGTCGACGGGTCCGTATCTGGTCGCTCGACGGGGGATTGCGAGGCTATGATCGAAGACCGTGACGGTGTCGCCCTGTTATGGCTTTCTGGGTGATGATATTGAACAGATCTCGACCTGGTTGAGCCAAAGGAGGAGTAGGTGGGAGTGACATGGATATGGTAGCGTGGCCGAGCGGCGAGCCAACGCTTGACCTTGGCAGCTTGTGGGTGCTGTAGTTGTCCACCCCTACCAGCCGCAACGGCATTCGTCGGCCGTCCGGCCAACACCAACCGTGGCTTCCACGAACGTTTACTCCAGCACCTTGAACCCCGTCCTCGGCGTCACGTTGGAACTCGATGTTCACCTTCGTCCAGAGGTCGTCCGGAAGGTTCATCAGCACGCCGCGCGTCCGGCGTTCCAGCAGCCCGCCCACCCGCGCCGCCAGCACGGACAGCCCGAGCCCCGTGCCCGAGCGCTTGTTGTCGCGCGGCTGCATCTGGATCGTCTACTGGTGGCTGCGCGGATCGCGATCTCCGACGAGCGCGCTTCCAAGCACGCGGCCAAGGCGTACGCCGCCAAGTCCGGGACGCGCCGTTCCCAGGCACCGACATTTGCCTTCCCCGCAGGATACTTGGATGCCGAAGCGTAGGCGTTGGCCCAGCGGGCGATCTGATTGAGGTTGTTGCCGATGCGCGCCAGCTCGCGGGTACGCTCGCGATCAGCTTCGGCGTGGGCCAATCCCGTGATTGCCTGTTCACGTCCCCGCAGGTGGGCGATGGCTCCGCTCGCCGCCGAGTTGAACTGCTGCTTCAACGTCTCCATGCCTGGCAACGGTGAGGAGCCTTTTGCAAGGAAGTCAACCCGTAGGAAATCTCCCAAATGCCTGTGCCGTTCGAAGACGTCCAGTACGGTACGCAGGCTGTTGGACACTGCCGCCAGCGGCTTGTCAAACGCCCCTGTCGGTACTTGTCGGGCCGCCTCGTCGCGGGTCTGGCACTCGACTGTTCGATGCCAGGCACCCGGGCATTCTTGCTACCTGCTTATTCCCCGTTCGCCAGCAGGGTTCGGGCATCTCGCGACCCAAGAGACCGCCTCAGGGTCAGGTTGTTCCTCTGCTGCGCTCGTGTTCGAGCATAGATCGGTATGGCTCGGTCCAGGTCTCCCCGTACGTACGGACCACACGTTGAACATGAGTCGGATCATCCTCCAACGTGGCCAAATAAGCCAGAAAGTCATCCCGCGAGCGAGTAGAGAAGATCCTTGTGGGGTAGTCCTCAACTTCGGAAGCCAACGGCCGTTCGCTCAGAAGCTGCGCGAACTCGTTGTCGATGAACATGGCGTCGCAATACGGCAAGTAGGCGGAAATGAACTTGATGTCATTGGGCGTACCGCGGCTGGGAACGCGCTTCTGACCGGAAGCGGCGCGGCGACCTAAGCCAGCAAAGAGTAGGGCTCCCAAGTGATTCTCAGGCGCACTCAGGGCCTGTTCCGAGTACAAGAAATCCGCAGCCCGTTGGAGCTGATCCTCCTCCGGAACCCCCCTCTCCTTCAAACAGTTCAGTAGCCAACTAACAAGGCGGACCGGCCACGCCGGATGCATGAGGCGCATGGGATCGGCGCTTGCTCCTATGCCAGTAGTCGCCTCGTGCCAGCGCTGAACATGGGTCATGAAGGATTGGAACGCTGCTGCCGCGACTCCTCGGCGCTCCCTCTGAAAGCGATCTTCAAATGACACTTGGCCTTGCGATGCCCACCGCTCCCAGAGCTGCTGAAGTGCCTCGTGCGCACGGTCCCGAGACTCCCGACGACTTTCGATTTCCCCGGCCAAGTGGCCCATGTTGACATCCAGGAGTAGACGGTCGCTCCAACGGTCCAGATCGCCGCGGATAACATCCTTGCGAACGATGCGGTTCCAATCCGGTTCTCGATCCGTAAACCATGCCTCGAAAGCCTCCGCCAACTGCGACAGGAGCACTTGGTGGGGGAAACGGAGGCCAACGCCGCTCGCCAGATGCTTGTACAGGCGTCGCAGCACCGATTCGTACTGGTGAGCGAATGCCGACTCGATCTCATGGATCGGCGAATTGGGGCAGACGATCAGTTGGAGCTTCACCAGCCGATCGATCCGGTCGAAAGCTTCCAGCCAGAAATCGTCCCTCCGCCGTCTCTTCTTTCGCCAAATCGGATCGAGCTCTTTCGCGATGCCGCTGAGGACCATTTGGTCCAGATAGATCAGCTTCTTTGCGAGCGCTGGCAGCCGCTCCTCTTCGTTGTGGGAGCAGTTGCGGCATCGACGGGCGTGAACGTTGTCTCTGATGGACGCCGTGCCCAGTTCTGGCTGTCCGCACTGTGCGCACGAGTGAAATGGACCGGTGATGAGCATCCTGGGATCGAAGACGAACGACTTTTCTGCCATGTGAGCTTGCCCCGTTTCGGTGGACGGTTGAGAGAATGGTCGGACTAGGCAGTTCGGTCCAGCCGTGTCAGGTCATGAGTTTAACCTTCATAACGACATGAGCGAAGACCGCTTCGACCACCTTCGAAAGTAATGGTCGGTCTCCTCGGTCGCCCAGGCGCGAAGGCCTCTACGCGGAACCCACGCGGCCGGTCACGATCAAGGCACTCCAAGGGACGATGGAGGTGCCGCTGGCGGAGGCCGATCTGCATCCGGGACCATCGAGTCACGCGGTTGACACCGCCCGAACAGAGCTTCTCCGTGTACGGGCATCAAGACTCCGACGACCCAAGGTTCCCCGCGCCGGGGGCTGTCTGGCGCACTTAAGGTGCGTAAGCCAGCCTACGAGGCAGAACGTGAGGGGAGCCGAAGCGGTCGCGGGGGAGACTCGTAGGGGATACCTTGTGAACTGGCCGTGTCGCGAGGAATGGGGGAGTAAGACCACGGAGAGAACAACGATGGATTGGGACTGGATAAGCGGTTTCGTAGGCGCAGGAGTCATGGGCGCAGCATGGTTCGCTCGTCATGCGATGGAGTCTGTCCAGCGGGCGAGAGAGGCGTTCCAAGCGGAGAGGTTCAATACCTATGTATCCATTCTCGAGCCTTTGTTGCAGGGAGTGAAGGGAATGAAAAGGAAGGGGGCGGTCCATGAGTTCCGGATGGCGATTCTCCGCCTCAATCTCATGGCGCCTGATGAGGTAGCTCGTGCCGCGCATGGTCTCTTCGAAGCGTATTCTGATGACTCGGGGCATTCGCTCAGTCTTGAGGAACAGGTTGGCAAGATGACGGAGAAACTGGGAGGCCTGATGCTTGCGATAAGGAGGGATCTTGGTAATCCGGCGACGAATCTGACTGATCTAGACATGATGAGGGTGCTCGTCCAGGACATCGGAGCCTATTCCCGGACATAGGCTTGCGAGGGGCGGTTCATGAGGGACATCGTTCGACGTGTGCGCCTATCCCCAGCCCGCAGGATCGCTGATCGTACACGTTGCAGGTAGAAACCGCGCTGTCCAGCAATGGCTTCGTGATTGGCCGACGTCAACGCGACTGGCCGTGTGTGGGGCAGTGGGGAAGCGATCAACTGACAGGTGTCCCTCGAAGGAAACGGGGGCCGGACCGGCCTTGCCGAGGTCAGTTGAGAAGAGATTCGGTCCACCCAACAACCACGGAGGAGAACCAGAATGACCACCGTCCAAGCAGAGAAGATAGCGCGTCCGACGCTGTCCCGGCTATCAACCGGCCCAGGAACTCGGCGACATCTCCAAGGCGTCCTGACAGGACCCGCGTTCTCGCCAATTGTTGCGGTTTTCCCGCTGTCTTGACACGATGCAGTCAGATATCGACCAATGGCAAGAAGGGCAGATCGTGCAGTCCTTGTGGACATCCATCCCGACGTACACCTTGGTCTTCTTCTTCATAGGGCCGGTCTCCTGTTCCGGTTGCGACTCAACCGTCGCATGTGGCTTTGGCACCTCCGCTCACCGCAGGCGCTAACCCACCGTAAGCCGGCAGGGGCCGGCCCTTCCATATGTTCTAGCACAACTCACCCGTCGTCCCTCCGTAGCGGAATCGTCTGGGGCGCCCCGGTGTCGCTCCCGGGCCCGGGATGGGGCACCAGCCTGAGCGGCCATTCGTACACCGCCTCCAGGGTCTCGCGCGACAGGATTTCGGCGGGGGTACCCATGGCCTCTGCACGGCCCCGGTCGAGGAGCAGCAAACGGTCGGCGAACCGGGCGGCAAGGTTGAGGTCGTGGGTGACCAGAAGCAGGGCGAGTCCGTCGGCCCGGAGTTCTCGCAGCAGATGGAAGAGCTCCATCTGGAATCGCAGGTCGAGGCCGGCGGTGGGTTCATCGAGGAGGAGGATCGGGGCCTCCTGGGCGAGCGCGCGGGCGATTCGAACGCGCTGGCGCTCCCCGCCCGAGAGTTCCCCGAGCTGGCGTTCGGCGAAGGGGGTGACCATGCAACGCTCCAGCGCCCGCTCGACAACGGCCTGGTCCCGGCTTCCGGCGCGTTCCCACGGACCCAGGTGCGTGTACCGCCCCATCCCCACCATCTCCCGCACCGTCACCGGAAACGGCGACGATTCGGACTGCGGCACCACGGCGATCGCGCGGGCCCGCTCCCGGTCGGAGAGGTCACCCAGCGCGCGCTCGTCGAGGCGCACCTCACCCGCGTGCGGGGAGAGCGCCCCGGAGAGGAGTCTGAGCAGCGTCGATTTGCCCGCCCCGTTCGGCCCCGCCACCGCGAGGAGTTGTCCCGGCGCAACCGACAGCGAGACCTCCCGCACGGCAGGCTCCTCCGCGCGCGGATGCACAAAGGTGAGGCCGCGTCCCCGCAGCACGGGACGCCAGTCGTCCGGCGTCCCCCCGCCCCCCCTCATCGCCGCCCCCCGCGCATCAGGAGGACCACGAAGCACGGCACCCCGACGACGGCGGTGACCACCCCGGTCGGGAGCTCGGCCGGGGCCACCACGATCCGGGCCGCCGTGTCCGCCAGCAGGAGGAACGCGGTCCCGGCCAGGAACGACGCGGGGAGGAGCAAGCGGTGGTCGTTCCCCCATGCAAGCCGCACGGCGTGCGGCACAATCAGCCCGACAAAGCCGATCACGCCGGCCGCCGCCACGGCCGCGGCCACCATCAGCGACGCGGCCACATACGCGGTGAGCTTAACACGCTGCACGGACGCGCCCAGGTAGTACGCGACCTCTTCCCCGCGCGACAGGAGGTTGAAGGCGCGGGAGAGGGAGAGCAACACCACCGAGGCGGGCACAAGCAACAGTGCCAGAAGTCCGTTCGACCCCCAGTCGGCACCCGAGAGGTTCCCCATCATCCAGAAGATCGCCGAGCGGAAGGACTCGACATCGGCGATCGAGAGTAGAAGGAGGATCACCGCATTGAAGAAGGCGCCGGCAATCACCCCGGCGAGGATCAGGACTCGCGTGTCCATGCCTCCCGGCGAGGCGCGCCGCGCGATCTCCAGGACCAGCGTCATCGCGGCCAGCGCACCCAGAAACGCGCCGAACGGAAGTGTCCAGGGAAGCCAGACACCGAGCCCGGTGACCATGACAGCCACCGCGCCGACCGCGGCGCCCCCCGAGATGCCGAGCACATAGGGCTCCGCGAGCGGATTGCGCAGGAGCGCCTGAAAGGTGCAGCCGCTGAGGCCGAGCGCTCCCCCGATAAGGGCGGCCAGGGCGGCGCGCGGCAGCCGCAACTGCAGCAGAATGGTCCGCGCGGTGGGATCGGCGTCGGCCGAGAGCGCCCGCAGGAGGTCGCCGGGCCCCAGGCCGGAGGCGCCGAAGGAGACGCTGAGGGCGACCGCGACCAGAACGGCCAGGGAGAGGAGGGCGATCCGGCGGCGGGAGTGCGTCAATGTCCTGCCGTGTCCGGGTGCCGCTCCGGGCCGGAACCGGCCGAGAGCACGTCGTCGCAGGCGGTCCGCCTGGGGGCCTCGATGTACACCGGCTTCCCTCCCTCGAAGGATGGTGCGTAAGGACGAGGGTGCCGCGTCTCCTGGCTCGAGGCGACTTCGCTCGCCTTCCCGGGGGTCTTGGGAGCGGCCCCAGTGGCGATCGAGCGAGTCGTGCCGGATCCGCACGGGATCCGGGCCTCCTACAGTGGCGGGGCCGCGTCGGCTTCAGACCGAACTTCCGGTGGCCCCCTCGCTACAGCGGACCACGATAGCGGCAGCGGGAGTGGAGTGCAAACCGGGTCCGGGGTAGCTTGGAGGGCGAGAGAAAGATAGTGTCATGCCACGGGTCCTGGTCCGAATCATAGTTGGGCCGAGCCCCCTTTTTTTCCCGCCATCCAAAGCCACGTGCATGTCCTGGACCCGCTTCCTCCTCGGTCTCGCCCTCCTGGGCCTTCCGGCCACCGCCGCCGCCCAGGAGACCGACGAAGGCGAGCGCATTCTCGCGCGCCTGGAGTACGAGCGCCTCCGTACCTATTCCGGGCGCGGCGTCGACATCTCGGCCCGGATGCGGATCGCACGCGAGCGGGTGATGGCCCTGCGCCGCATCGCGCTCCAGGGAGTTCCCGGCGCCCGGTGGCGGCCGCTGGGACCGACCCAAATCGACGACCCGCGGCGTGGCCCGGTGGCGGGTCGCGTGTCGACGATCGCGATCCATCCGCGCAATCCTGCCGTTGTCTACGTCGGTGGGGCGCAGGGCGGCGTCTGGAAGACCGAAAACCAGGGAGCCTCCTGGGCCCCCATGTCCGACCACGAATGCTCGCTTGCCATGGGCTCGATCGCCATCGACCCGGTCAATCCGAACATCATCTACGCCGGTACCGGCGAGCAGCACTTCTCGGGAGACAGCTACTACGGCTGCGGGGTACTGCGGTCCCTGGACGGGGGTTCGACGTGGGAATGGGACCGGCAGCTGGCAAGCGTCTTCCTCCATGACAGGAGGGGAGGAGCAAAGATCTCCCGGGTCATCGTCGACCCCGTGACGGCCGGATCGTCGATGTCGACCACGGTCTTCGCGGCGTCGGACTTCGGACTCTTCCGATCGACGGACAGCGGCCGCACCTGGCGTGCGGTTCTGGCGGGGGTCGTCAACGACCTCGTCATGAACCCGGTTGATCCGTCGATCCTCTATGCGGCCAATCGAAGGGACGGAGTGTACAAGTCGACCGATGGCGGCCGCAGCTGGGCCCGTGCCTCCGGCGGCATGCGTGACACGGACATCGGTCGCATCAACCTGGCCATCGCTCCCTCGGCTCCTAATGTCCTGTACGCCGCCATACGCGACCGCGGCGAGGACGCCGGGCGTGATGGCGGACCACTGGTCTACCGCACCGACGACGGTGCCGCGACCTGGCGAGAAGTCGATGCGAAGGGCGCCAGCTGCAATGGGATCTGCTGGTATGCCCTGACCCTTGCGGTGCATCCGTTGAACCCCGACCGCCTCAATCTGGGGGCCGGCGTAGGGTTGTTCATCTCCGAAGACGGCGGCCAGACGTTCGAGCGGGCCCATCCGAGCAACGTGTACGTGGATCAGCACCATCTGGTATTCGACACCCTGAGCGGCCCCGACGCCCTCTACCTGGCGAACGACGGGGGCGTGTACCGCTCCGTGGACGCGGGCATCAGCTGGACATCGCTGGCCACCAATCTGGCGATTGCGCAGTTCTATCCGGGAATCACTCCTCATCCGGTCCACCCCGTCGAGACACTGGGGGGGACGCAGGACCAGGGCACCCTGCGCGCTTCTGCGGGGACCACCACATGGACCAAGGTCCTTGGCGGAGACGGGGGATTCACGGCCATCGACGCCGAGGATCCCGACGTGTGGTACGGCGAGGCGCAGTGGCCCAACGGCCCGAGACGGAACGGGCAGCGGGCAACGTCGGGCATCGACCTGGACGAAAGGGCGGCGTTCATTCCCCCTCTCGTGATGGATCCGGTCGATTCGAGAAGGCTCTACTTCGGTACCCAGAGTCTCTACCGAACGGAGAACTCGGCCAACAACTGGGTGCGCATCTACAACAGTCCCCGGAGAGCGACCGTCAGGGCCATCGCCCCGGCTCCTTCCGACGAAAACACGGTATACGCCTCCATCCTGCGCCACTGGAACATCTACCGGATCGCGTTCACCCACGACGGGGGCCTGACCTGGGAAGAATCGGAGTTGGGGCTGAGGGCACCCCGGTACATCGGCGACGTGGCGGTGCATCCCGACGACTCCGACCAGGCGTACGCCGTGGCCGGCGGCTTCGGGACCGGACACGTCTTCCAGACCACCGACGGCGGCCGCACCTGGCGGGACCGTACCGGCAACCTGCCCGACCATCCCGTCAACGCGGTGCTTTACAACCCCGAAGATCCCGAGGGCGTCTACATCGGCACCGACCTGGGCGTCTTCCATTCCCCCCGGGGGGGTGACACCTGGGACATGCTCGCCGACGGCTTCCCTACCGTTGCGGTGTTCGACCTCGCGGCCCGCCCGGGAACGGGAAGACTCGTGGCCGCCACGCACGGGCGGGGCATGTTCGAAATCCCGATCGAGGTCCCTCTCACCGCGCGGGTGCGGCCCGAAGCGGTCGCCGACACGATCCTGGTGGAAGTGGACCAACGCCGGAGCGGCCGCGTGATCGTGGCCCCGCGCGGACGGAACGACCACATGGCCGGGTGGAACGCGGCTGTCGCCGGCACCGCTCCGTGGCTCACGCTCAACGGGGGGACCGGGCAGGGACGGGGACGGTTCAGCTACGCCGTCGTAGCGGCCGAACTGGCCCCGGGCGACCACCATGCCGCGATGGAGGTTACGGTGGCAGGGGTGGCGGGAGCCTTCACGATCCCCGTCTCGGTACACGTCGCCGCGCCGAGGGGCCACATGACCCTGGACCGCATGGAAACCCGAAAGTCCGTACTCGTCTATGATACCGAGCCGTTCGAGGATTCGGTCTCGGTCACCTTCGCGGGCCCCCAGGCGGCCAGCGTGGAATGGCAGGCCACTCAACCAGGGAACAGCCGGTGGATCCAGCTGAAGCGCGATTCCGGCGTCGGGGACGGACTCGTGACCTGGACTGTGGACCCCGACAGCACGGACGTGGGGACGTACACCGACTCCGTGGTCGTCTCGGCAAACCTCGCGACCGGGAGTCCCGCGGCCTTCGTCTACACCCTGTCGGTGGAGCCGCCGTTGAGCGTGCCCGAGCTGCGCCCGGTCTCCAGCTACGGGGTGTCCGGCTGGTCGTTCGTCTCGACCGACTCCCTGGTCGCGGGACTTTCCGGCTTCGGCGCCGATTCGGCAACCTGGACCGCCTCCAGCGAAGGGTCGGAGTGGCTGTCGGTCGAGCGCGGCGCGGGCGGCCGGGGAGATCCCGTGGTCTGGACCCGTTCCTCGGAGTCTCTCGATCCCGGGGTCTACGAAGACACGATAGTGATCCGTGTGGAAGGTCACCCGGACCTTGTAGGGCTGATCGTCGACCGTTTCGAGGTTGTCGCGCCGATGAGCGTCGAGGCGGCGGCGCATCATCTCCTCGGGCTGGAGCTGCTGACACCCGCGCAGGAGTCCTTCCTGGACTGGTTCGGCAACCGTGACGAAGTCCTCAACGCCGGCGACGTGCTGAGGTGGCTGGATCACTGCGGGCCGGACGGCGAGGGCTCGGGCTGCGAAAAGCCGCCGGGTTCCGCGCCGCCGGCTTCGGACTGGGTACCCCCGGCGGCGGTGCGGCCAGGAGAGCGCCCCGAAAGGAGCAGACAGCCATGAAGAGGGTCGCGCTCCTGCTCCTGTTGGCCATGACGGCCACTGCAACCGTGTACTCATGCGGCGGAGACGAACCCGTCGCGCCCCAGCCCCCGGCGAACCGGCCACCACAGGCAACCGGCACGATTCCCGCGGCGAGAATCCTGGTCGACGAAACGATCACGGTGGACGTGTCGGCGTACTTTACCGACCCGGACGGAGACCGGCTCAGCTACACCGCCACGGTGTCACCTGGAACGGTTGCCTCGGCCGAGGTCGCCGGGAGCATCGTCACGATCGTGGGACTGGGGACGGGTGATGCGATCGTGACGGTCACGGCGAGTGACCCGGCGGGACTGTCTGCACAGCAGCAAATCGGCGTGAATGTGGACAACCGGTTCGGCTACCTGCAGGTCGACATCCAGCAGAACGCACCCGATCTGGGCGCTGTCGTCCTCTTCGTCGCGGGTCCGATGTTCGATTCGCTTCAGGCGGCCCCCGACCTGACGCTCTTCCACGTCCCTGCGGACGGCGGCGTGCGAGTGTTCGTCGGCGGTGCAATCCCGCAGTCCGGCACGCTCCTCCGCTTCTGGACCGACGACCGCGGCCGCATTCGGCAATACGGTGGCCAAGTCACGCAGGCGGCGGCGCGGACCTACGAACAGCGCGACCCGGGAGGGGCGAGGATCACGGTCGCACGCTGACTCCTCCACGGGCCCTCTGGGCATTTGTCCTTGACGGCGTGGACCTTGAGCGTTCACTAATGCGAAGTAGTCTGCGAGCCTGATGGACAGAAGTTCACCCACATTGTGCTTCTCCCTGGTTTTCTCGATGCCGAGTCGTCACGCAGCATAGACCACCCGAGCGGATTCCAGAATCGCCTTCCGGCGAATGTAGTTGCGGCTCTCCTCGATGGCGGCGCGGTTCACCAAATCGACCTTGCGGGCGAGCAATTCGGCCAGGTCCCGCTCCATTCCCGCGATCCCGAACAGACCCGGCGTCCGTTCCGTCTTGAAACGGACCAGTACGTCAATGTCGCTGTCAGGCCCGAAGTCGTCGCGCAGCACGGAACCGAACAGGGCAAGTTCCTCCAGCTGCCAACGGTCGCAAAATGCCTCGATGGCATTCATGGGTACGCCGATCCGGGAAGCCAGCCGCTCCCGGTTTTCGACCGTCCTGGTCACCGGGTTCAATGAAGCCTCCTCTCTGGGGATTGAATGACGCTTGAAGGCGGACCAGCGATCTGCATTCTGCCCGGTATGACGGACCGGCTGTCCGGAGCGGTGCCGGAGCACGGCACTAGGCGACCTGCTTCGGCGTCGCGACCCCGTAGTCGGCCTTCAAGCCTGTAGGGTCCGTGTGCCTTGGCTTTTTCACTCATCGGTCACTCTCCACGGCAGTAGGTTTGTGCATGGTCGGCTGTGATGATGTTCGATCCCCAGAAGGCCCGCGCTCGGGTGGCGTTCAACGGTACTGAGCAAGACCCTGTCCCTGAGGATAATCAACTACTCGTAGACAGCCCGTAGCAGCCCGTGGAAGAAACCCCGCTGCATTCGATCGGCGATGCATCCGGGCCCCTACCGAATCCCGTCGAAGAACACCTTCCGGGCGACGCCCCGGAAGAGACTACGGGTCAGGAAACCTGCCTCCAGCGCCCAGGCCACCGGAAGGCGGTCGTAGCTCCAGCGGGCGGCGTGTTTCCAGACGCGCCTCGGGTACGCTTTGCGAACGACCTCGCCGGGGTGCGGGCCGTCCGCCTCGAGGTGATCCGCGATGGCGTCGCCGGCGAGCCTGCCGAACCGGTAGGCGTTGTGGATGCCGCCCGCGGTGAGCGGCGAGACCATCCCGGCCGCGTCGCCTATCAGGAGTACCCGGTCTCGGTAGAACTCCCGCAGCAGCCCGCCGATCGGGATGACCCCTCCACGCTTTTCCAGCACGCGCTTTCCGGACAACCCGAAACGGAGGTCGATTCGGTCGATGAACCTCTCCATGTCGGCCCGGCGGTTGCGGTGGACGGCCAACCCCACCTGGGTCACGCCGACACCGGGCACCACCCAACCGATGTAGCCGGGCGCGCACTCCGGGTCGATGAAGCAGTGCAGACAGTCACCGACACTGTCCAGCGGCTCGAATTCCCACTCCACACCCTTGAGAAGCCGGACGTTGCGGTCGAGTCCGAAGCTCTCGGCCACGTGCGAGCGTGCTCCGTCGGCTCCGACCAGGAACCGGCCCGTGATGCCGGTGCCGTCGAGCGTCAGCGGGGTCCGTCCCGGGGTGACGCCCGGGAATCGCTCCCCGAACCGGACCTCTGCACCCGCGCGCCGGGTCTCGTCGACCAGATGGTCCATGAGCCGCGCAGTGTCCGTCGCCATGAAGTGGTAGCTGTCGCGCTCCAGTTCCACGAACTGGTGGCTTGGCGTGTAGACCCTCACCCGGTTGATCCTGCGGACCAGTGCGTCCGGGGCCGCCCACTCCTCCCAGGCTTCCTTCACCAGGATGCCCGTGGTGTGGATGCGCTCGCCGGGCTTGGATTTCCGATCCAGAACGAGGACCGAGAGGCCGCGCTCAGCAGCACGACGGGCGCAGGCGAGGCCGGCAAAGCCGGCGCCGATGATGATGAGGTCGCGGCTGTGGGACATGGCTACTGTAACACGCTACACGCTATATCTGGCGTCATAGATAAGTCATCTGGGAATACCTATCTTGAGATGGCCACACGAGGAGGTGATCGAATCAATGGGTGTCATCGTCGCCACGAGCCGCACTCCGGACGTGCTGCGCGAAGTGGGAGCGCGGCTGAAGATGCTGCGTCTCCAGCAGAATCTACGGGTAAAGGACCTCGCCGCCGACTCGGGGGTGAGTCCGCGTACCATCGACCGGCTCGAGGCTGGCCACAGCGTCGGCACCGAGAACCTGGTGCGGATCATGCGTGGGCTGGGTCGGTTGCAGGCTTTCGAGGCATTCATCCCGGTGCCGGAGGTGTCCCCGTACGATGTCGCACGGTTGAGGGGGAAGGTGCGACAACGAGCGTCGAGGGGGAAGCGTGACTGGTGACGTGATGGTGCGGGTGCGGCTCTGGGGGCGCGACGTCGGGCGCGATGGGCGCTCTTGAATTTCGTCCACCGCTCGACCTGGGGGAGAGCACCGCCGAGGCACTCGAAGTCCGGGCGTTGGTCGTACTCGCGAATGGCGAGAGATGCAGGGATCGAGATGCCCGAGACGCATCTTCTCCGTGACGGGGAGTTCGCGCACTTCATCACACGACGCTTCGATCGTGCGGGCGATGACACGGCGGAGACTGGGGGAAGGCCAGCACCAGATGTCGGTGAACGGGAAGTTTCGGGAGATCACAAGGGGTGATTTGATTCAGGTGGGCGAGATGTACGACGTGCCGGAGGACGGGAGAGAGATCGTCGGGGAGGTGGTGGAGACGCTGGGGCGTTGGCGGGAGTATGCCGGCGAGGCCAGGGTGCCGAGTGAGATGGTGGGTTGGGTGGAAGGGCGGATGCGGCTCCGGTAGCCGTTTCTTGCCGCCGGCCCAACCGCTTGCCATCCCCCTCCCCCCGCTCCAGCTTCCCCCCCCAACCCCTCCCCCCTCTCCCCAGGAGCCCTGCATGCCGACCTTCCGCGGCCTCCGCCCCGCCATCACCGCGCTGTTGCTGGCCACCCTGCCCATCCTCGCGGCACCGCTGGCCGCGCAGAACACCGCCACCCAAGCCCCCACCGACCCCACGCTGGAGCTCGACATCCAGCAGGGCTACATCCTTCCCGGCCAGACCGTCCAGGACCTCTTCGCCAGCGACCCGAACTACGCGACGCTCGACCACATGAGCCCGGACGGGGACCACTTCGTGATCCCGCTCTCGACCGAGCTTTCGACGCTGGAGCAGGTCGGCGAGGAGACGCTGCGCCTCGCGATGCTCGAGATCCGGGCGCGCACCGATCGCCTCTGGCACCTGGACACCTACGGCCTGTACGGCCTCCGCTTCTACTCGCTCAGCGAGCGTGCCTTCACCGATGTGGAGCTGCCGGACGGCATCTTCATCAGCGATCTCATGTGGTCCCCCGATGGCACCCGGCTCGCTTTTCTGGCACACCTTGAGGAAGGCACGCAGGTGTGGATCGCGTCGACCGCGGACGGGAGTGTGCAGCCAGCCGGTGATGCGCGCGTGATCGCGACGCTCGGGACCTCGGCGCGGGGCCAGGGTTCGGAGCCCTCGCGCATGCTTCAATGGGCCCCGTCGGGCTCGCTCATCACGCTGGCCGCCCCCGCGAACCGCGGCGCCGAGCCTGCGGCGCCCGCGCTTCCGTCCGGCCCGTCCATCCGTCACACACGCGCGGCGGCCACACCGACGCGCACGATGCCCTTCCTGCTCGACGACGCACACGATGCGGATCTCCTCGAGCACTACACGCGCAGCCAGATCGTGGAGCTGGCTCCCGGCCGTCCCGTCCGCGCCATCGGGGAACCGGGCATGTTCGAATCGGTCGCTCTCAGCCCCGACGGGCGTCATCTGATGACCACGCGGCTGGATCACCCCTTCTCCTTCATCGCCAGCTACACCGGGTTCCCGCGCGTGACCGAGGTGCTGGACGTGGCGAGCGGCAACGTGCTTGCCACGCTGGAGGAGCGGGAGCTGCGCGAAGGCCGGGGCGGCGGGTCGGGGGACGGTCCCCGCGATTGGCAATGGCATCCGGATGGCAGCGGAATCTCCTATCTCCACCGTGTGCCCGCGGGTGACGACGGGTCCCCAGGCGACGACGCGCCCGCAGGCGACCCGGACGATGTCGGCGCCAACGAACCGGACACCCCCCGCGCGGACCGCATCATGCTCCGCACCCCCCCCTTCGGAGACGACGACGCGGTCGAAGTCGGGCGTAGCGAACACCCCATAGCGTCCGTCACCTATTCGGTCGACGGCCGTCACGCCTTCGCCTCCGTCAACCGTGCTGGCGACGCCGGCTTGATCCACTACGCCCTCGATCCTGCCGCCAGCACCCCCGCCGAGGGCCGCACGCTGGTCCCATTCCACGACCCCGGCGAAGCGGTCGGGCACCCCGGCGACCTCCTCACCTCCCGCACCGGCAACGGAGTCGAGCACGCCTGGATGTCGTCTGACGGCTCGAGCACCTACCTGCGCGGCGCAGGTTTGAATGCGGACTTCCGACCCCAGCCCTTCGTCGACCGTTTGTCCATGGCCGAAGGGGACACCGAGCGCGTCTTCGAGGGCGCCCGCGACAGCTTCGATCAGCCGCTCGTGCCGCTCGACGCCGACCTGGACCGGATGATCGTCAGCCGCGAGGGCATGAACGACTTCCCGGACAGCTTCCTCTGGACGGGGGGCGGCGACATGGAGAATCTGACCCAAAACGCGGACCCGTTCCCCACCCTGACCGCGGCGCGCCGCATCGACTTCGAGTTCACCCGCCGCGACGGCCTCGAGATTCAGGGCCGGGTGTCGCTGCCCGTCGACTACGTGGAAGGCACGCGGGTGCCCGCCATCTTCTGGACCTATCCGAGGGAGTACCGGAGCGAGGACGACTTCACCAACGCGACCATCGGCGCGCGCAACCGCAACGCGCACACGCGCCTCACCTGGCTCCGCTGGTCCGACATCTGGCTGACCCAGGGGTACGCGCTGGTCTATCCGGACATCCCCATCGTGGGCGAGAACTACAACGACTACTACATCTCGAACATGGTGGACGGGATGTACGCGGCGATCCGCGCGGTCGACGGCCTCGGTGTGATCGACATGGATCGGATCGGCCACGGGGGACACAGCTACGGAGCCTTCGCGACCGCCAACTTCCTGGCGCACACGCCGTTCTTCAAGGCGGGCATCGCGGGCGACGGCGCCTACAACCGGTCGCTCACGCCCATGGGCTTCCAGGCCGAACCGCGCGACATCTGGGAAGCGCCCCATATCTACATGGAGATGTCCCCGTTCTTCAAGGCGGACCAGATCAACACCCCGCTGCTCATGTACCACGGGGCCGACGACAACAACTCCGGCACCTACCCCATCCAGTCGGAGCGGATGATCCAGGCGCTCACCGGGCTCGGCAAGACGGCGGCGCTGTTCGTGTATCCGTTCGAGTCGCACACGCCGCGGGCCATCGAGAACAACCTGGACATGTGGGCGCGCTGGATCGGGTGGTTTGACCGGTATGTCAAGGGGGAGGGCGAGGGGAAGCCGAAGGCGGAGGAGGAGGGGTGAGGGAGCAAAGGACCGGCGCTCAGGGCCCGGAAACCGCTGCTTGTCCGCCACAATGGGGCCAAAATGGCGGACAAATACGACCGGCCGGGAGCCCTCGACCCCGGGCAGCCGGGAATGCCGGACGCCTTCGGTCCGGACGGCCTCGTCGCCTTCGTCGAGACGGACGATCTCGACGTTCCGGTCATCACCGTCTGGCGACTTCCGGCCGAGATCCGCTGAAGACCTCGGGGTAGCTATCACTCATCGGCGGCCTGCCAGTCGGGCATCGCACGCAACATGTACTGATCGAACATGGGGACGGTGAATGCCGTATCTCCGTGAGCTTTGTCAAACCGGCACCGACCACCCCTTCAACTCACCGGACGCACCCTCTTCTTCAGCACGAACAACCCCTCCTGCATGCTGGTCACGATCACGGTGCCGCTCTCGAAGTACGGATAGTTGCTCCACGCGCCACCGAACCCCGGCCCCTCCTTGAACGGTGCCGTGTCGAAGAACCCGACCTCGCGCGGATTCTCGGGATCGGAGATGTCGAGAATGTGCAGCCCGTAGAGGTAGTTGGCCTGGTAGGCCAGGTCTCCCTTGATGTACAGGTTGTGGGCGCTCGCCGGCATTGAGCCCATGAATTCGTTGACCAGCACGGGGTCCTCGACCTCGCTGAGGTCCCAGATCAGGGTGCGGGTGGTCTCGACGTTGCCCGCGATGACGTCCGACTCGTCGTCCTGGTAGAAGTAGCGGTGATCGGGGGTGAGCCAGCCCTGGTGGATGTACGCCGGATTCGGCGACGAGGCGCTCGCCACCGACACCGGGTTGTCCTTGTCGGTGACGTCCGAGATCTGGAAGACGCGGCCGTTCGAGTTCAGGCAGAGCTCCCGCCCCTGGTACGCCTCGTCGGGACCATTGTAGATCACGCACTGCGAGTCGTGGGTACCGCCCGTCGGGGCACACCCCGCGAATTCGGGGTTCCCGGGGTCGTTGATGTCGATCATATGGAGCCCGCCGCCGCACGAGTCCGCGACGCCGCCGCCCCCTATCGTATACGCGAACCCGGTCTCCTCGTTGATCGCGATGTTGTGCGAGCTGCCGATGCGGCGGTAGTGCACGTCGGGCTCGAAGAGCGCGGGCATCTCGTCCGGCGATACGTCACGCAGGCGAGCGAGGTCGAAGACCTGCATGCCGTGCTCCCCGGCACCGTCCGCGACGATGAACGCATGGTCCTTGTACGTCTTGATATCTCGCCAGAGCTGCGACGGCGGGGTGCCCCACGGCTTGGGCAGGTCGCCGACCAGCATCGGGTTCGTCGGATTGGAGAGGTCGATGAATGACGTGCCGTCGTTGCGTCCCACCAGCGCATACTCGCGCCCGGTCACCGGGTCGGTCCAGCCCCAGTTGTCGTTGGCGCGCACCCCGCGCGTGCGCCCCTCGGCCCGCAGCAGCGAGGGCGGGATGTACGCCAGCAGCTCGACTTCGTCGCAGTCGAAGGGGCCGACGCGGCCCTCATTGCAGCGGCGCTCCTCGCCGACCAGCGCCGCGATCCCGTCCGGCGCGCTCACGAGCATGACCGCGTCGGCCCAGCCGCCATCGTCCCCGCGCTCGAAGAGGTGGACCGAGCCCGCCTCGTGGTGCATCCCGGACGCCCCGACCGCTACCACGCCGGCGTCCGCGACGACCAGGCTGCCGAATCGATCGCTCTCGACCGACTCCGCCTCGGGAAGCTGGATTCTGCGCGGCTCGGCTGGCAGCGAACCGTCGCCGCCGGCCTCGTACACGAAGGCCGAGCCGAGTTCGTAGCCGCGGGTGGTGGGCGCGCCGACCCACACGTCGTCTCCGGAGAACGCCACAGCCGAGCCGAAGCGGTCGCCGCTGTCGCCGTCGGCGAAGGCAAGCCGTCCGTCGCCGGGGACCCACCGGGTTAGGTCGGGGTTCCAGGAATGCGTGTAGACCGCGCCTCGGCTGTCGTCCGCTCCCGGCGCGCCGATCAGGACCCTATCGCCCGTGGCCGCGAGGGCAGACCCGAAGTTGGCGCTGGCCTCGGGAGCCGATTCGAGGGCTCCGGCCTCCTCCCATCCCCCATCCACCATGCGGAAATGATACACGCGGCCGGTCGCTTCACGGTCCGACCCGTCGCCATTCCACCGGGGAGCGCCGATCAGGACGCCGTGGGGCGTGAAAACCATCGCTGTGCCGAAACCATCGCCTTCCATGCCATCCGCAGGCTGAAGCCGCCCGCGCTGGACCCACTGGCCATAGGCGCCGCGCTGGTAGGTGTAGACGGCTCCCTGGGGTCGAGCCTCTTCCTCTGCCCCCGGTCGGCGCCGAGGGTCGTCGGCGGGTCCCGGCGAACCGACGAGCAGCCAGTCCCCCTGTGCGACGAGGCTCAGGCCGAAGTCGGTACCGCAGTATCCGTCCCATCTGCAGGACGGGTCCAGTCCCTTGACCTCGTCCTCTTCGATCATTCCCCCGGCCCGCCAATCGCCGCCGCCTTCCCGCTCGAAGACGTGAATCGGGCCTCCCCGCTGGCCGATGAAAAGCGTGTTGCCGGCCCTGGCGAGCAGAGTGCCGAAACCGTCCGCGCGCTCGGGGGTGGGGGCCCGCAGGACGCCGGACTCGCGCCAGGAACCGCCGGACTTACGGTAGACGTACACCGCGCCGGGCCGGAAGCTGGTGGTCGGCTCGGCGATCAGGATTTCGCTGTCGCCGATGACGATGGAGTTGCCGAAGGCGCCGGACTGGGCGGCGAGCGGTGCGGCCGCGGCGAACAGGACGGCGAGGGAAACAAGGAGGGGGGCGGCGACGCGTGGCATGATGACTCCGGGGGCTTGAGCGAGGTCTTCGATGGTGGTATCAGAATAGGAGGCTGCGGCGAACCGGGCCACAGGGGGGGCGGGCGGGATGACCACACGCCGCTGGACTGGGCGCAGTGGCGCGGACAGACCGAAGTGGCCGAATTCCTGCGCAGCGAAATGCACAAAGGGTAGCCGATCCGCCCCCTCGGCCCAGCCATTGCGGAAGCCCCCTCAGCCTCGCAGTATCTGCAAAGTGACCCGCATTGACGACATCTTGCGCATGCTGACCGAGGCAACGGGAGCCATCCCGGGAGAGACCTGAATGTCATCGCAGGCAAGCAAATCCACCTCCACCATCCGCTACCAACCCGACGAGAAGCCGCCCTACCCAATTGCGCTGGGGCTCGCGCTCCAGTACTCCATCCTCGCCCTCGGGGGCATTGTACTGACCGTCGCGATCGTGATCCGCAGCGCCGGAAGCAGCGAAGCCTACCTGGCCTGGGGGGCCTTCGCGGCGCTGCTGGTGAGCGGCATCGCCACCGTCATTCAGGCGTCGCGGCTGGGGCGTTTGGGATCGGGATACCTGCTCGCGATGGGCACCTCGGGGGCCTTCATCGCGGTGTCGGTGGCCGCCCTTCAGCAAGGGGGCCCCGGGCTGCTGGCGACGCTGGTCATCATCTCGTCGCTCTTCCAGTTCCTCCTCGCGGGGAGGCTCTCGCTTCTGAGGCGGATCCTCACACCGACGGTAGCGGGAACGGTGATCATGTTGATCGCGGTCAACGTGATGCCCTTTCTCTTCGATTTTCTGGACAATGTGCCCGCCGGCAGCGCGCCCCTTGCCGCACCCGTCACCGTGCTCTCGACGCTCGGCATCACCTTGGTGGTGATGCTCCGGTTCACCGGGCCGGTCCGTCTCTGGGGGCCCTTGATCGGGATCGTTGCCGGATGCGTCTCGGCGTCGTTCTTCGGGCTCATGGACGGCGGCTCCCTCGCGGCGGCCAGGTGGATCGGCGTACCCACGGCCGGGTGGCCGGGCCTGTCCTTCGACTTCGGTACCGCCTTCTGGGCGATCCTGCCGGCCTACACGTTCGTGACCCTGGTGGGCGCGATCGAGACGATCGGGGACGCTGTGGCGATCCAGCGCGTTTCGTGGCGGGAACGCAGGGCCACGGACTATCGGGCGGTCCAGGGGGCCGTGGCCACCGACGGTCTGGGCAATCTTCTGTCCGGGCTCCTTGCCACGGTGCCGAACACCACCTATTCGAGCAGCGTCTCGATCGTCGAGATCACAGGCATCGCGGCGCGTCGGGTGGGCGTGTGCATCGGGCTGATCTTCTGCGTGCTGGCCTTCCTGCCTAAGCTGACGCAGCTGCTTCTCATCATCCCCGACCCGGTGATCGGCGCCTACGCGATGGTGATCATCGCCGTGCTGTTCGTTCTCGGGACGAGGATCGTCGTCCAGGACGGCATGGACTACCGCAAGGCCACGATCGTCGGGTTTTCCTTCTGGGTCGGAGTCGGCTTTCAGAGCGGCCAGATCTCAACCGAGGGGCTGACGCCCTTCCTGCAGCAGCTCCTCGCCAACGGGATGACGTCGGGGGGCCTGACGGCCCTGCTGCTGACCGCTTTCATGGAGCTGACCGGGCCCCGGCGTGTCCGCATGGAGACCCTTCTCCAGGTGGAATCGCTGCCGAATATTCAGCGGTTCCTGGAGGACTTCGCCGGCCGCAAAGCGTTGGGGAGCGAGACGGCCGGGCGGCTGGTGCATGCGGCCGAGGAGACGCTGCTGCTTCTGATCGGGCAGACGGACGACGGCGAAGCGCGGCCGAAACGCCGGCTGCGGCTTACCGCCCGGACCGATTCCGGCGGGGCCGAACTGGAATTTCTGGCCGCTGGCGGTGAAGGCAATATCGAGGACCACATGGCCGTGATCGGCGCACACGCAGCCGAGGCACCCGAAGAGCACGAGTTCTCGCTGCGGCTGCTCCGGCATCTCGCCACTTCGGTCCAACACCACAAATATGAGGACACCGACATCGTGACCGTGCGGGTCGATCCATGACCCCTCCCGGCACCCGTCAGGATATGCGCGACGATATTGGCGTCGCAATGCGGCTCGGGCGGGGACAACGATTGTGGCGTCGCAATGCGCCATTATAGGCGGGTAACACGCAAAATATCGCGGTTACTCGTCAAATCTGGCGTCTAGACACAATCGAGTCATGGACCTATCTTGAGGGTCGGAAGGAGGTTGATCCGGCCATGGGCGCCATCGTCGCAACAAGCCGTACACAGGACGTACTTCGGGAAATCGGGGCGCGGCTGAAAGTGCTCCGCCTGAGGCGGAATCTCCGCGTTGCGGACCTCGCCGCCCGCTCGGGCGTGAGCCCGCGGACCATCGACCGCCTTGAAGCGGGTCACAACATCGGCACCGAGAAGCTGGTCAGGATCATGCGCGGGCTGGGACGCCTGCAGGCGTTCGAGGCGTTTGTTCCGTTTCCGGAGGTCTCCCCCTACGATATCGCGAGGCTGAGGGGCAAGACGCGCCAACGGGCGTCCAGGCAGAATGACTGACTACGCGACGGTGCGGGTGGCACTCTGGGGCCGGGATGTCGGCATCCTCGGCGAGTCATCCGACGGGCGGATCTCATTCGAATACGACCCGGAGTTTCGAGGTTGCGGCCTCGACATCTCACCGATTCATCTTCCTCTCGATCGGCGTGGCCCGTTATCCATTCCGGAACTCGCCCGCAAGCCCGCGTTTCTTGGCTTGCCCGGTGTCTTCGCCGATGCGCTGCCGGACCAGTTCGGAAACGCCTCTGCAGCGCCTCCTCTATATCGGTGACCGTGCGATGGGCGCTCTGGTGTTCCGTCCACCGCTCGATGCGGCGGAGAGCACCGAAGAGGCACTCGAAGTTCGTGATCTGGTCGACCAGGCACGTCGCGTGATCGAAGGCGATGTGTCCGTCGCGGTGCCCGAGATCATGCAAATCGGGGGAAGCGCGGGGGGAGCCCGGCCGAAAGCACTGATTCTCTGGGATCGCGGGGCGAACCGGGTGCGCTCGGGATTCGCCCAGCCCGAGTCCGGCGAGGAGCCCTGGCTCATCAAGTTCGACGGAGTGTCGGCGGACGCAGCGGGACAGGGTATGCGCGCCCTCCGGGATCCGGGGCCGTGGGGGCGGATCGAGTACGCGTATTCCTGCATGGCCAGAGATGCCGGGATCGAGATGCCCGAGACGCACCTTCTCCGAGACGGGGAGTTCGCGCATTTCATGACCCGGCGTTTCGACCGTGTATCCCCGGACGCAACCGGATCTGCCGGGAGACTCCATTTCCATAGCCTCGGAGGGGTTCAGCACATCGACTTCAACGACCAGTTCGTATTCAGCTACGAGGGTTATTTCGACACGATCCGAGCCATCGGTCTCGGGCAGCAATCGGTGAACGAGGCGTATCGGCGCATGGTCTTCAGTGTGGCGACCGTCAACTTCGACGACCACGTCAAGAACTTCGGCTTCCTGATGAGTCGGGAGGGTTGCTGGCGCCTGGCACCCGCGTACGATGTCACCTATGCCGAGAACGAGGCGTGGACGCGGCAGCACCAGATTTCAGTCAACGGGAAGTTCCGCGAGATCACCCGGGATGACCTGCTGCAGGTGGGGGAGATGTATGACGTGCCGGATGACGGAAGGGAGATCGTGGCCGAGGTTGCTCAGGTGTTGAGTGGCTGGCGAGACTACGCCACGGAGGCGGCGGTGCCGGACGGAATGGCGGTTGGGCTGGAGGGGCGTTTAGGCATTCATGGCTAGCTCAGCGCCCTGGGCCCCAGGTTGGTCGCGGCGTACACGAAGAAGGCGAGTCCCGCCGACGACCATGTGGCCAACGCCCAGCCCTGGCTTGCCATCCCCGCCAGATGGCCCCGATTATCCGACATACTTCACCGGCAACCCGTCCCACCCCCTACCCCAACCCCGCCCATGACCTCTCCCGACACGCGCCGGGGCCTCCGCTACCAGGCCGACGAGACGCCGAGCTACCCGGTCTCGTTCGGGCTGGCGTTCCAGTACATCCTGCTCAACATCGCCGGCATCGTCATCACGGTTGCGATCGTGGTGCGCGCCGGCGGCGGCAGCGAGGCCTACCTGACCTGGGCGGCGTTCGCGGCGCTGCTGATTTGCGGCATCACGACCCTGGTGCAGGCGAGGCCGATCGGCAGGATCGGGGCCGGGTACGTCCTGCTCATGGGAACATCGGGGGTCTTCATCGCCGTGTCGGTGGCGGCGCTGGACCGGGGCGGGCCGGCGCTGCTGGCCACGCTGATCGTGGCCTCTTCCCTGTTCCAGTTCCTGATCTCGTCGCGTCTGTCGCTCCTGCGGCGCGTGATCACCCCCACCGTGGCCGGCACCGTAATCATGCTGATCGCGGTCACGGTCATGCCCATCGGCTTCGACCTGCTTTTCCAGTCGCCGGAAGGCGCCCCGGCGGCGGCGGCTCCAATGACGGCCCTGACGACGATGGCGATCACCATCTTCGTCGTGCTGCGGGCCACCGGGGCCCTGCGCCTGTGGGGGTCGGTGATCGGGGCGGTGGGCGGCTGCCTGGTCGCGGCCGCGTTCGGGATCTACAACATGGACATCGTGGCCGACGCGCTTTGGTTCGGCGTGCCCGCGGGAGGATGGCCGGGCTTCGACCTCTCCCTCAGCCCCCAGTTCTGGGCAATGCTGCCGGCCTTCGTGTTCGTGACCCTTGTCGGCGCCATCGAGACGATCGGGGACGGTATGGCCATCCAGCGCGTGGCGTGGCGGAAGCGGCGGGCCACCGACTTTCGGGCGGTCCAGGGCGCCGTGGCCGCCGACGGTGTGGGCAACCTCCTCTCCGGCCTCTTCGCGACGGTCCCGAACACCACCTATTCGAACAGCGTGTCGATCGTCGACATCACGGGGATCGCCGCACGCCGCGTGGGCGTCTGCATCGGCCTGACCTTCATCGCGCTGGCCTTCTTCCCCAAGGCCACGGCGGTCCTCCTCGCCATCCCCGACCCGGTGGTCGGCGCCTACATCATCGTGCTGATCGCCATCCTTTTCGTGCTGGGCGTGGAGATGGTCGCGCAGGACGGAATCGACTACCGCAAGGCCACGATCATCGGCGTCTCGTTCTGGATCGGCGCCGGCTTCCAGAGCGGCCAGATTCCGTCCGCGTACTTCGGCTGGGCAGGGCCGCTGCTGGAAAACGGGATGACCTCGGGCGGGCTGACCGCGATCCTGCTGTCGGCGTTCATGGAGTTGGCCGGGCCCCGGCGCAGGCGCATCGAGACCACGCTGAACGTCGAGGCGCAGCCGAAGATCCAGGAGTTCCTGGAGACGTTCGCGTCCCGCGCCGGAATGGGTGACGAGATGGTCGGGCGCATGGGTCTCGCCGCCGAAGAGACCTTGCTCGTCCTGCTGGACCAGGTGGCGGAGGACGACGCGTTCGGTGAGCGGCGCCTGCGGGTGACCGCCCGGGCCGAGTCGGGCGGGGCCGACCTCGAGTTCCTCGCGGCCGCGGGGGAGGGCAACATCGAGGACCGCATGGCGCTGGTCGGCGGGCGCGCCGCGGAGGTGCCGATCGAGCACGACTTCTCTCTGCGGCTGCTCCGGCACATCGCCTCGTCGGTCCGGCACCAGAAGTACCACGACACGGACATTGTGACGGTCAGGGTGGATCCGGTGGGGGGGTGAAGCACCCCGATGTCAGGAGTGCACGCGCGGATCGGCACCGGCCCCCGGGGGAGCGAGTGCCCCAACGTGCGCCGCAACCCTCCCGGGCACCCGCTCACCTGACCCGGTAGACGAAGCCACCGAGCAGGGAAAGGGTGCGATGCCGGTGCCCTGTCAGGCCGTACTCGTAGCGAAGCCCCAGCGTGAGGTGCGTACGATCCGACACAGGCATCGCGGCCTCCGTCCCGCCGACCAGCCCGCCCATGATCCGGTTGGGGACCGTGCAGGGAAAATCGGGAGACTTGCTGCGGCAGGAGACCGGGAGCCCGACCTTGCCGCCGGCCATGACATGCAGCGCCACCCGGTCGATGGTGGCCGACCTGACGTGCCAGAGCGCGTGGACATCGAAGCTATCCTCCGACTTGTGGAAGCGCGTGTACGGCCCCTTGCGTGCGTAGCCCACACCGAGCATCACCCCCCGAGGCGTCATGCCTGAGATGCCAACCGTCATGTGCACATCCTGATACGAGATGTGCGGGCCGACGTTGAGCGCGACGCGGTTCACGAAAGGCTGGAAGATGCCGGCAGCGAAAGCCAGCACGATCAGGATAGGCCACTTCTCTGACATGGTGGCTCCTCAGCAGATATCCGCGCACTCGCCGGGCACCACACGCCAGATCATCAGCCACAGGGCCTCGCCCTCGTAGTTGAGAGCGTCCTGCTGGATCTCGAAGCGCCAGACTTCGTGACACCACCACCACCCGCACTTGAGCGGGTTCGGGCCTGTCCTGGGCATATTGTCGAGCTCCAGGTATATCAGAGACCGGCCAGCCCCTTCGGGTCATCCGGGCCGTTGACGACCGGCATCCGTCGAGGGGGGTTCCCCACCACCATCGACTCTGCCTGCGCGGCCGCTTCGACCTGGAGAGACGCACCAGGAGGAGGGGCGTCCAGGATGATGCCGCAGGAAGCGACCGACAGCGCGAGCGCGAGCACCAGCCCCAGCCTCGTCACTTCCATATCTTTTTCCTATCCGACGTTCTTTCGCCAGAATGGGCTGCGACCCACTTGTTCCCGAAGTAGTTGTAGTCGAAGGTAGTCCTGCGGAGGGGCGGATACCACTGTACCATAGTAACGGGGATGACCGGTCCCAAAGCGGGGACCGGCCCGAAACCGAACGGGCGAGGTACGAAGAAGTGGTCCTATTTCGATACCACATCGTTCTGCTCACGGCAGTGCTCGTGACACCTGCAGCCACTGTTGCGCAGCAGACTTGCTTTGATCGCGACCCCCTTTACCGCCTTGACGGGAATGACCTCGTTTGGAGTGAAGTCAGGGCGGTCAGTGCCGACGATTCTCTGCTGGTCGTGCTTACCGGGTCCTATCCGGTGATCCATCTCTTCGAGCTTGCCGACGGTACACACCGGCAAAGCTGGGGCCGGAGCGGCGAGGGGCCCGGCGAATTCCAGTCATCCACTGGAGTCGCGTTGGTAGGCCCCCATGTTTATGTGCTCGATGGCAATCAGGGACGGTTGTCCATCTTCGAGTTCAGGGGCGATTTGGTGCGTACCGTCAGCCTTCGGAACCTCGGAATGTCTACACTCCCGATCCGGCTCGATCGGGCTGGGGGGGACACGGTTCTGTTCGGGTTGGCCGTGCCGATGGGCAACGAGAGGACCATCATCGCCCGGTCGCTCGGGGCCAGCGCCAACGAGGATCCGGTTCGCCAGAACACGGTGATCGTCTACCCCCGGAGGACGGCTACCTTGCGTCTCACGGCACCGGGAGCACCGGGTCTTACTCTTTCGCCTCCGTACTCGCCACGTCCTGACTGGACGCCCGTTTCCGGAGGCGTGGCGTTTTGGCAGGGACCGGAATCGGAAGTCAGGATTCTGGGTCTCGACGGCGGCCTGAAGTCGGTGGTTACCCTGGCCCTTGACGATCGTTTCGAGGTCACGGCGGAGGACAGGGAATTCTGGTTTCAGGACGCCATCCCGCAGGAAGTGTTTGGACAGCGGGTATTCGAGCCCTTGAGAGAGAAAGCACGCCAAACCGTTGACTTTCCCAGATACCACCCGCCGGTGTTCGAGCTCCTGGGCGGGCCGGACGATCTCCTGTGGGTGCGCCGGACTCCGGACGGGCGGGACCAGGTTTGGGACGTCGTAGATACCCAAGGGCAACTTGCTGGCCGGATTTCCTTGACTCCGGGTCAGGCCCTCATGGCCGTTATTCCCGATCACGTGGTACTCAAGGTGACTGATGGCCTCGGTGTCGAGTCGGTCGAGGTTCATGGATGCAGATCTCTCCCAAGGCCTGAATCGCCGGTGCCTGCATCCACATGTCCACGTTGTCCGCCACAACAGGCCTGAAGTGGCGGACAAATCGGTCACGGCCGATGCGAACTACTTCGAGACGCTGCGCGCCGGAGTTCGCCGACAATCGAAGGGATGACGCCGAGGTCCGTCGTCCTGCGCGCGGCGGCCCAACAGTCGCCGACAACCCGAGCTCGGGCTCGCCCCGCTACGGCCATGAGTTGAACCTCCCGGGCCGGCGCGACATCCCCGCGTGGATGCGCGAATCCTAACGTCTCAGCAACCGTCCCGGCTTTGCCCCCGTCATCTCCCCCTCATCAATCACCAGCCCCCCGTTCACGAACAGGTAGTCCACCCCTTCCGAGTACAGCGTCGCGTCCGCGCCGAAGTCGGCCAGGTCGCGCAATCGCTCAGGGTCGAACACCACCAGATCGGCTGCCATCCCGGGCGCGACGATGCCGCGGTCGTACATCCCGAGGCGGTGCGCGGCCAGCGAGGTCATCCTGCGCACGGCCTCTTCCAGGGTGATCACGCCGTCCTCGCGCACGTACTTGGCGATCACGCGCGGGAACGCTCCGAAGGCGCGCGGATGGGTGCTTGACACCGAGGCCGGGTTCACGGGCGAGGCGTCGGTGTCGATCATCACGAAGGGTGCCCTGAGTGCGGCCCACTTCTGCTCCTCGTTCATGCTGAGCGGGTTGACGCTGACGCCCCCCGCCTGCACGAGGTCGAAGACGGCGTTCCAGGGATCGGTGCCGAGCATCTCGGCCGCTTCGGCCACCGACCGATTGACGACGCGCGGGTCGACCGCGTCGGAGGCCGAGACGATCAGCACGTTGTTCCAGTCCATCCCGACGTGCTGGAACCAGTTCTCCCAGCCGGAATCGGTCTCGACTTCACTGCGCAGCTCGGCCCGCAGCGCGGGGTCGCCGAGGGTGGCCAGGAACGCATCCGTGCCACGCGCGTAGTGCCGCGGGTGCAGGAACGAACCCAGGCCGATCCCGTTGCGGACGTAGGGGTAGATGTCCGCCGTGACGTCGAGCCCCGAGGCGCGCACCGAGTCGATCAGCGCGAGGGCCCGATCCATGAGGGGCCAGTTGCGCTGGCCGGCCGCCTTGAGGTGGTAGATGTGGACGGGGACGTTGGCGCCCTCGCCGATCGTGATCGCCTCGCGGATGGCGTCGAGGACCGCGTGGCTTTCGTTCCGCATGTGCGTGAAGTAGACGCCGCCGTACTCGCCGGCCACCGCCGACAGGGCGACGAGTTCATCCGTGGACGCATAGATCGCGGGGGGATAGATCAGGGACGTGGACACGCCGACGGCGCCGTCCTCCATCCCTTCGCGCACGAGCGCCTTCATCTGTTCGAGCTGCTCCGCGGTCGGGGCCACATCCTCTTCCCCCAACACCACCCGCCGCACCTGGGTCAGACCGACATCGTGAACCACGTTGATCGGGATGCCGTAGCTCTCGAGGATCGCGAAATACTCGGAATACCGGTGCCAGCGCAGCGTGTCGCCGTCGATGACCGGCGGGCTGCTCAGCGTCTCGTCGCTTTGCGGCGCGGGCGAGCCCCCCTCACCGGACAGGTACGTGGTGATCCCCTGGCGCAGCTTGCTCTCTGCGCTCGCGGGGTCGGTGATCAGCACCAGACTGGCCTGCCCCATCATGTCGACGAATCCGGGGGACACGACGCGACCGGCCACGTCAATGGTTCGATGGGCCTCGCGCCCCGCGAGACGACCCACAGCGGCGATCCGGTCCCCACGCAAGCCCACATCGGCGCGGAACCACGGGTTGCCGGCTCCGTCGACCACGCGCGCGTCAATGAGAAGGACATCGAAGGGGGCGTCGGCGGTGGGTGGGGAGTCACCTTGGGTACAGGCGGCGGAGAGGGTCGCGAAAAGGGCACCGAACAGTAGCGAGGGGGCACCGCGCGTCCCGAGGCGCATGGGGGCGAGGCGGCATCCGAGGCCCATGGGCGTGCGGGCGCTCCGTCGCCGGTGCACGAGCGTGCGGGTCCGGGGTCGGCAGTAGTCGGTCTTCATGCGGTCGTCTCCGGCTCGGGAGTGATCTCAAACTCGATTCAGGGATTCCTGACATGGTAGGCTCGTCGAGCCGGGACGAACAGGGACCTTATCGTCGCCCGCGCCGGTCCCATAGTAGTACAGCTTGACTGATCCGCTTCTCATGCAAGCACCACAATGATCGAACCCTGATCCCCAGACCCGCCGAATGCGAAGCCTCCACCTCATGCCTGCCAGCGACGACACCCCGTCCTCGACCGAAGCCGACCGGCTCCAGTCACTGATGGCCGCCATCAAGGGGGGCTCTTCGACCGCCCTGGGTCGGCTGATGGATCTCTGCTGGCCCGAACTCGTCCGCTACGCGGCCCGTCAGCTGGGCGACGTGGAGCTGGCGCGCGACATCGTGCAGGAGGCCTTCATCCAGATCTGGCAGCGGCGGCGCGCCTGGCGCCCAAGTGGATCCGCCCGCGCCTACCTGTACAGGATCGTCCGGCACCTGGTGATCGACGAGAAGCGGAAGCAGCGCGTGCGGCGGCGATGGTTGGAGCGGCAGGAGCCGTTGACTGCCCCGCGGCCCGCCACACCGGCTGAGGTGCTGGACGCGAAGATGTTGACCGACGCCTTCGAGGCCGCGGTCGCTTCGCTCCCCGAGCGCCGCCGCGAGGTATTCGAGCTCGTCTTCCAGAGGGGCCTGAGCCACGCCGAGACGGCAGCGGTCATGGGCATCTCGGTGCCGACGGTCGCAAACCAGATGAGCGCCGCGCTGCGAACCGTGCGGCAGGCAGTCAAGGAGGACTAGATGGATGAATTGCTGCTCCGGTATCTGCGGAAGCAGACGACGGAAGACGAAAACGCGTCGGTCGACGTGTGGCTCGCTGCCGCGACGGACAATGAGCGGGAACTGGCCGACCTCCGCCGATTGGCCGAAGTCGGTCGGATGGCGGATCGCCGCCTGGTGCCGGGCGACCCACCCCTGGGCGAGGATGTGATCTGGAGGGCGGAGGCTCGCGGGGCCGGCTCGGCGGTACGTGACGGCGTACGTGCTGCGACACGGCTCAGGCCTGCGCGCCCAAGGCTTCGACTGGTCGGCGGATTGCTGGCCGCAGCCGTGGCCGGGGTCACGTTTGTGGGACTGTGGAACTCCTTCGCCCCGTCCCGCGGCACCAGCGACGTAGCGGCGGCGCCCCAGGAATTCATCACCGGGGCCGGTGAGACCGCGATGGCGCGGCTGGGCGATGGCAGCGTGATCCGCCTGGGTCCGGACAGCCGGCTGAGTGTCGCCGCAGGCAGTTCGGCACGGGAAGTCGCCCTGCACGGTGAAGCTTTCTTCGCGGTGGCGACCAACGAGACACGGCCCTTTCGCATCGTGACGGCCGCGGGGACGGCTCGGGTGCTGGGAACGCGCTTCCACCTTGCAGCCGGCCCCGACAAGCTTGCCGTTACAGTGGTCGAGGGGAGGGTCGCTCTGGCCGGACCGGACCACGAGGTGCAGGTCGGCGCGGGGCAGGCGACGAGTCTGTTGCGCGGACAGCCGGAACCCGTCGAGGCCGCACCGCCGATGGAGACCGTGGCTGCCTGGCTGGGCGATTTCCTGATCTTCCACGACACGCCCCTGGGGGCGGCGATGGAAGAGGTCGAGCGGCGCTACAGCACCGAAGTGGTGGTCGGCGACGCCGCGCTTCTGAATCGCACCCTCACCATGTGGTTCGACTCGAAGTCGCTCGAGGAGGTCATGACGGTCGTCTGTGGCGTCGTGGACGCCCGGTGCAGTATCGGTGGAGGGGTTGTGAAAATGCAGGGTGCCGACAGCGGAGAGGGTTCGTGAAGGGGGCGCGGGCGTTGGAGCAGTTTACGCGGCGCGAGCGGAGGGTCGGGCGGCCGTTTCGGGCTGGGAGGCGGCGCTTGGCGACCGTCTCCGCGGTCGCGGCGCTTCTGGGGCTGGGTGCCGGCGGCGGCATCGCAGCCCAGGACGAGCAGGTGTTGGCCGCGCTCAGGGGCGAGACCGGCGTGGAGCCCGAGCCCGGTACGCTCCTGGCAACCATTTCCCGGCTCTCCATCGAGCGGACGCCGCTGTCCGACGCTCTGGTCCGGCTCGCCGAGCGCTCCCAGATCCAGATCGCCTTCAGTCCAAGTCTCCTCCCGCCCGGGCAGCGGGTCGATTGCGATTGCGCGGACCTGAACATGGCAAAGGCGTTGGACCGACTGCTGGCCGACACCGGGCTGGGTTACGTGGAACTGGGATCCCAGATCATCATCGCGCCCAGGGCTGGGCAGAAGACGCGGTTGCTCGACGGCACCCTGCGGGGCCGCGTGCGATCAGAGGTCGCGGTGCCGCTGGAGGATGCCACCGTTGGTCTGCTGCTGGTAGCGGACAGCACGACGCGGCGGGTAACCGGGACCGACCGACTGGGCTATTTCGCGCTCCACGACCTTGCTCCGGGCGCCTATGTCCTCAGTGTCGCCCGCATCGGCTATGGCCTGCACCAACGGCCGGTCGCGGTAGCCTCGGGGGCCGAGATTCAGGTCGACGTAACCCTGGCCGAGCAAGCCGTCGAGCTGTCAGGCGTGTCGGCGGAGGCCCGCCGAAGCCGGCAGCGAGCGCGGTTCGAGGAATCGGCGGGAGTGACGGTGCAGGAGTTGAGCCGCAGGGAACTCAAAGCGATTCCGGGAGTGGCGGAGCCGGACCCCATCAAGAGCGTCGAAGTGCTACCCGGTGTGATCCGGGTATCCGACTTCAACGCCGCTTTCAACGTCCGTGGCGGATCAGCGGACCAAAACCTGATCCTCCTGGACGGCGTCCCGATCTTCAATCCCTTCCACGCGCTGGGGCTGTTCTCCGTCTTCAACGCCGATATGGTCGGGCGGGCCGAGCTGCAGTCGGGCGGATTCCCATCGGAGTATGGGGGACGCACATCCTCGGTACTGCTCATCGAATCCGATCTGGGGGACGGAACGCTCGGGGTAGACGCGGGAGTAAGCCTCATTGCCAGCCGGGTGGCCGTCAAAGGCGGTATGTCGCAGGGCGGAAAGGACCGGCTCGGACTTGCAAGCGCGCGGTGGAGAGTTTCCGGGCGGCGCAGCTACCTGGATGTGGTCACCTGGCCCTTCACGGATATTCCCTTCCCCTACCGACTGATGGATCTCCAGGCCGGATTCGAGGGGTGGACGAAGAAGGGTGACAGGGTACGGATCACCGGCTATTCAGGACGAGACGTGCTCAACGTCCGGAGCTTGGCGTTGCTCGACGGAACGACCAGCGAAGAGGCCGATTTCCCGCATCTCGAGTGGGTCTGGGGAAACGACGCTGTCGGTGCCTCCTGGACCCGACCGCTGCGTGGCGGCGGGGCCCTGGACGTGCACGGGTCCGTTTCCCGTTTTGCCGGTGAGTTCGCCTATGATGAGTTCGGGGACACCCGGTTTGCGACCCGAGTCAGCCAGTCATCGCTTGGTGCCGACCTTGAGCGAAGGCCCACTGGGCGCATGAGGTGGAAGTCCGGCTGGGTCGTCAATCGGGCGAAAAACGACAACATCATCGAGGGCGGCCTGCCCGCACCGTTTCCGAGGGGACAGGAGGATGGAACCGGGTTGGCCGTGTATTCGCAGATCCACTGGAATCCGAACTCGCAGTGGCTCATGGAAGGCGGTTTGCGACTGGATCACTGGCGATCCGGCAACGTTCCCGCCACGACGGTGCTCTCGCCCCGACTCGCGCTGAAGCGCTTCCTGGGCGATGGCAAGTGGGCCGTTCGAGCAGCGGCTGGAAGATACTCCCAGTTCATTTTCTCGGTGCGCGACGAAAAGCTGCCCATCAGTCCAGACTGGTGGATGCTCTCCGGAACCCGGGCGCCCGCAGTCGTCTCAAACCAGCTCCAGGGAGGGCTCGAAGCCTACGTTGGCGGGAGCGACGCATGGTTTGTCGCTCTGGAGGGATACTACCGTAGCTACGAGGGTCTGGCGGCTCAGGACTGGGCCGAAGATCCGAGCGATCCGAGAGACGACCTGTTGACCGGTGAGGGCCGGTCCTTTGGGGCCGACCTGATGATTCGCAAAGACGTGGGCGAGACCACGGGGTGGCTTTCGCTGTCTCTGCTCAAAGCCGATCGGACCTTTCTCGATACCGGAACGGGGCTGGACCCCGCCCCTGTGATCACGTATCCACCGGTGTTCGATCGTCGGCTCGACGTCGACCTCGTGGCCCGCCGCCAGTTGCCCGGCAACATCGAGGGCGGCCTGCGGTGGAATTTCGGGACGGGCCTGCCGTACACCCGGCCCCTTGCTCTCTTCGACATCTATCATCCCCAGATGTTCGACCAGCTGGTTGATCCAACCTACGCAACGGGACTCGTTCTCGGTCCCAGAAACGGGGCTCGCTACCCGGTTCGACACCGGCTGGACGTCACCTTCCGCAGGACCTGGGAGAAGGACTGGGGCCGGGTTACTCCGTACGTGAGCGTGATCAACGTGTACAACCGCAAGAATGTCCTCTTCTACTCGTTCAACTACAGACCCGAGATACCGACTCGCGGCGGTGTCTCCATGATCCCCATCCTGCCCACCATCGGAGTGGAGGTGTCGTTCTGATGCGTCCGAACAGATCGTCGCGAAATGCTCTCCCAAGGCGATGCGCACTCCTCAGGGCCGTTTGGCCGAAATTGTCGGCTCTGCTCCTGACGGGGGGCTGCGAACTCGCCGAAGTGGAGATCGAACGCGCACCGGATCTGGTTGTGGCTGGAGTGACCATGGTGCTTAGCGTCGATCCGCTCAACCCCTCCCAGGCCCAAATGAGCGCCCTTGCGCTGGTCACCCGGAACCATCGCAGGACTTCCTACGAAGAGCCCGGTGCAACAGTCAGGATTGTCGGCGAGTCAGGACGATCCCTGCAGTTGCGCGAGGTGCCCGATCCACTGTCGACCTGCGTAACCCGGCTTTCGATCGGAGACCGCCCCCCCGCGGGTTCCTGCTACGTCGCCAAGGCCCCCGCGGCCTTCTTCTTGCCGGGGGAGCAACTGACGCTGCTGATCACACTGGCGGACGGCGGCTTGCTACGCGGCGACAGCCGACTACCGGGGATCTTCATCCCGTCGGGCCTGGCGCTGAAGGACGGACGTTGCCGGTTGAATCCCGACACCAGCTATCGTTTCGACTGGGCTCGCTCCGAGGGGAGTTGGGCCTACGTAGCGGAATCAAGAGTCGTGGGTCTCGGCGAGTTGTGGACAAGCGACGAACCCTTGTACCTCCCGGTGACCGTGCCGAGCACCGACGCCACCGAACTTGTCTTCCCCCGCGATTTTGTCTTCGAGCTGGTGGATCTCCAGCGGTGGGAGCTGCACCGTGTGCTGCGCGTGGGACTCCCCGAAGGCGCCACCGCCGAAGTTGCCATCGGTGCAGTCGACCGGAACTGGGCCATCTGGGACCGGAACGGCCGGATCGACCTCGCTGGTGAACCCCGTATCCCCTCCGTCTTTGGAGACGGCACGGGCATGTTCGGGACCGCGGTTCGCTGGAAGCTGTCGATGGAGTCGCGGGAAGCGGATACCGACGGCGCGGCAGACACTCTGCCGCTGTGTGGCCCCGCGGCCTGACGGGCGCGGCAGGCGGTCACCGGCCGCTCAGCCTGACGGACGAGCCCTTGGCCCGGTAGCGCCCCTACCCCCCCAGCACGCCAAACTGCTTCGTGAACTTCACGATGAACGACCGCGCCAGCGTCCCGCTCTCCATGAACCGCCCGCCATCAGGATTCAGTCCATCCGGGAAGTCGAAGCCCTGCACATCGTTGTACACGATGAACAAGCCGGTGCCCGCCGTGTTGAGCCACCCGAAACGGAGATTGGCCGACCAGCTGTCCAGCTGGTTACTGTATTGCACCAGCGACTGCAAGTAGACTCGCGGGGTGAAGAAGTAGCCGAAGTTCATCCCCAGCAGCACCGTCTCGAATTGGCCCTGGGGAAGGTTCACGTCGAAGTACGTGACACGCGCCGAGGTGCTGAACGACGCGTTGGGCCGGAAGGTGACGGAACCGTTTCCGCCCCGGCGCGAGCCGGTCAGGAAGCTCCCGATGTTGATGCGCGAGTTGACCGAGAGCCTGGCGGCGGCGTTGCTGTTGAACACGAACTGGGTTTCCCAGCCCTTGAACGTCCCTGCGGGAATCACAACGTCGGTGCCGAGGATCCGGAACGGCTCGTAGATGCCCTCGATGTTGAAGTTGGTGCCGGTATGGATCTGTGTGCCGGACGGCCATTCCCAGTGCGAGTCGATGTGCAGGCGCGCCGACTCTTCAAAGCCCTGCTCGATACCGGTCTTGCGGCTGCGATAGGTGAAGTACGACACGTGGGGCCGGATCTCGCGCAGCCAGGTCGGACGGACCGTGTGCATCATGTGGTACTGGTAGTAGCGGTACCCCCTGCGCGGCAGAAACCCCACCTCGGGGTTGAAACCCTCGCCGATCTCCCGGGTCTGGGCCGTAACCGACCAGCTGCGGCTGCTCCAGTTTCCGGACACGTCCCATGCGTGCTCGTCCCCGGTGGTTTCCGGGCCGTCCGTCCTCGACACGAAGCTGCTGAAGGTGAGCGCTTCGCCCACTCCCAGAGCGGCGTCGGCGGCAAGGGTCCGGTTGAAGTCGCCGTCGGGCCCGCCCTTGTTCACAAACAGGCCCCCGATGCGGGAGCGGTTGGGCAGTTCCTTCGCGATTCGGGCTACCGAGTACCCCTGGGCGTCGTGCAGTCCATCCGCGTCGTCGGTCTGAATGTGCAGGAGTCCGACATTCAGCCCCGCCGCCCGCCCCGACAAACGCGCCCCGCCCCGGATCGGCACGGGCTGGCCGCCCGCGATACCTATCCGGCGGCTGAAGAAGAGGTCGGCACCCCCTCCGCCCACGCTGAAGAAGCCCGCGTTCTCGAGGAAGAAGGGCCGTTTCTCGGGGAAGTTGAGGGAGAAGCGGGTGAGGTTGAGCTGCTGGTCGTCGACCTCGACCTGGGCGAAGTCGGTGTTATAGGTCACGTCCAGCGTTAGCCCCTGCGTGACCTGGAACTTCACCTCGCCCCCGAGGTTGCCGTCCTGCGAAAAGCTGGAGGCCGCGCTGTAGTCCCGATCCGTCGACCCGAGGACGTACGGCGTGACCGTGGCCAGGCGCTGGAACGGCGGCCGCAGTCCCTCCAGATCGCCCGCATAGTTGAGGCGGTAGAGGTTGAACTCGCGCGGCACCGGAGTCCAGAACGACTCCTCGTTCAGCCGCCGGATCCGCCGGGCCACGTTGAAGCCCCAGGTCTCGGTGTCGTTCCCGTAGCGCAGGGTGTTGAAGGGGATGCGGAACTCGGCGTACCAGCCCTCGCCGTCGGTGGTGGTGGCGACCGTCCAGCTGCCGTCCCAGTTCTTGTTGAAGCCGCCGCCCGAACCGGACTGGAAGCGGCGCCGGGAGTTGAATCCGCCTCCCTGGAAACGACCGCCGCCACGTCCCTCGTTCGCGACCTGTCCGTCGTATTCGATGCCGGTCGGGGTGGTTCCGAAGACGAAGCCGTTCTGGTCGTCGTTGTAGGTGTCCAGGACGAAGACGATGGCGTCGCTCTGGTTCACCTGATAGTCGCGGATGCGCTCGCCGTAGGTGATGGCGTCAGCCTGGCTGTCGAAGGCCCACACGCCGAGGTACAGCGCCGCGTCGTCAAAGATTACGCGCACCTCGGTTCGCTCGCTGGCGGGCTGGCCGTCGAAGGGTTCGCGCTGGGTGAAGCCCGTCATGACGGGGGCCTGCTGCCAGACCGCCTCGTCGAGGCGTCCGTCGATGCTGGGGCCTTCCGTGACCTCGGTCGCGGTGGCGGTTGCCGGCATGACGCCGCCCGAGCCACCGTTGGCTGAAGCCGGCTGAGCGTTTTGGGCGACAAGAGCGCTGCCGGGGAGAAGGATCAGGATACCAGCGGCGAGCGCAAGACGAGGTTTCATTGGGTGGCCTGATTTCGGGTGCTGTATTGACCAACCAAGTTCATTCCAACACGTGGATTTCGCCAGATGGCGGTCTTGGCACTGCTCGGCGGAACCCCACCACTTCACCACTCGAACGTGTAGCTCGCCTTTGCGTAGAAGAGCGCGCCCTGGAAGCCGAACGGCGAATGCTGGCTGTAGAGGTTGCCCACCCCCGAGCGGGCCCTGGGATTGTCGTCCGGATAGGTGTTGAGGAAGTTCTCGGCCCCTGCCGTGAGGGTCACCGACCGGGGCAGCGTGTACGCGACTTCGGCGTCGAGCAGCACCTTGCCGGCATACGTGAACTCGTCCGCATAGTCCCACCAGGAGGAGAAGTAGCTGGCCTTCCCCAGAAGGCGCAGGTTGCCCACCAGATGGGTGGCTGAAAAGCCGGCCCGGGTCGTGGGGAGAGCCTCTTCGAGCTGCCGCACCCTGATTCCGTTGGGATCCTGGGCACCGTGGTCCGTCACGGCCGTACTCGTGTGGTTGAATAGCAGGCTGAAGGTGGTGTTGCCTTCCCGGGACGGCGGCGAGTAGGAAGCGACCACGTCCACACCCTGGGTCCGGGTGGAGAAGTCATTGTTGTAGTAGCGGAACTGCCGCAGGTTGCGCGCCGCTTCGACCCCCTCCGCGAGGAGCTGTTCAACCTCGGCGGGGGTCAGAATGTAGTCGTTGCTGAGCGCGATCCTGCCCGAGACCGCCACATTGAAATAGTCGGCCGTAACGATCAGAGGTCCGGTGCTCAACGCGGTGCCGACAGCAAAATTCTGCGACGACTCGGGTTGCAGCAGCTTGCCCCCCTTGGTCTTCGCGACAGCCGATGTGGGCGGGATCGTGCCGACGTTGACCAGTTCCTGGATGTCGTAGTCGTAGGTCGTCCCGATGTGCTGGAAGTTCTGCTGACCCGGTGTGGGCGCGCGGAAGCCGGTGCTGACGCTACCCCTCAGCGCGAAGCCCTCCGTCACCTGTAGGCGTCCCGAAACCTTACCCTTCACGGTGGTCCCGAAGTCCGCGAAGTCCTCCAGGCGCACCGCGGCTCCCACCACCCACCTGTCGTCCGGCCCGTCGTGGTGAAAGTCCCCGTACACCGCGTAGTTGCGCCGGTCCCATCTCCCTTCCGAGAACGGGCTGAAGCCCGGGAACCCGTTGGAGGCGGCGCTGAAGCCCTGAACCAGAAGCGGCCCGATCTCCCACGATTTCAGTCCGCCTGGCACGATTTCGTAGCTCTCAACCCTGCGCTCCAGACCACCGGCAAGGTGGGTGCGCTCTCCGACTTCGTATTCGAGGTCCAGGTTGAGGTTCAGTTCGCGTTGCTGGTTGATCCCGGGTCGGAAGTCCGTGGGCGTGTCGGGCCCCAGCGACGCGTTGATCGTGTTCATCATGAAGAAGTCGACCCTGTGGGTCCCCCAACCCGTGCTCAGGTCCCATTCCACACCGCCCGCGGAGCCTCGCACCCCGGCCACCCCCGACAGGTCGAAGACGTCCCCGCCGAACCGGGGCGTGAAGCCGCCCGGGAACAACTCCTGGAAGGTGAAGCAGTTCGGGTCGCCCTGGACCTGCTGCAGCGCGGCCTGGTCCGGGACATTGTTGACGATGCGGACCACCGGGCAGTTGGCGGAACCATCCAGTACGCCGTCGTGGGCGTCCAGCAGATCGGCAATCAGCAGGGTCTGGCCCCCGTCGATGCTGAACACCGCGTCGCGCGTGTTGGGATTTCTGAAGTAGAAGCCGCCGGTGACGCTCTTGGTGTGATAGTTGCCGTGTGCATAGGCTTCGACCCCGCCGTCGAACGTGTACCCCATGTTCGCGAAGAGCTTGACGTTGTTGTCGACCTCGGGGAGCCCCCAGATCTGGGCGGGATCACGCACGGGAACGCCCAGGGCCGCCAGGGCGGCGGCGTCGTCCCGTTGAACGCTGCGGCTGGTGGTCTCGGCCTGACCGAATTCCCCGCTGACGCTGAGGAAGCCGGTTTCTCCCAGGGGCAGTCCGATGTTCCCCGCCACGGTGTACCTGTCTCCGTCGCCCTCGCCGAAGCGGCTCCCGCGCACCTCGAGCGTGCCTCCGGACCGGTTGCTCTTCGGCACAAAGTTGATCACGCCTGCGATGGCGTCCGACCCGTACTGGGCCGAGGCACCGTCCCGCAGGACCTCCACCTGGCTCACTGCGATGGCCGGCAAGGTGGCGATGTCGGGAGCCTGCGCACCGTCGGCGACACCGTTGCCGCCAAAGAGGACGATCACCGCGGACCGGTGCCGTCTCTTGCCGTTGACGAGGACCAGCGTGTGGTCCGGCGCCAGGTTGCGTATGCTCGCAGGCCGGGAGATGGTGGCCGCGTCGCTGATCGGCTCCGAGGTCACGTTGTACGATGGCACCACGTTGCGCAAAAGGGTGCTCAGGTCGGTATCTCCCTGCCGCGCCAGGTCCGTGACCGGGACGACGTCGATCGGCACCATCGATTCGGCGGCCGTGCGCGAGTGAGCGCGCGACCCGACGACCACGAGCCGTTCAACGCTGATGGGGGCCGGGAGCAGGACGACGTCGAGCCGGGTGGTCTCGTTGTCCGCCACGTTCACCTCGTGGGACGACGCTCCGTAGCCGAGACGGGTGAAGCCCACGCTGTGGGGGCCAGCCGGGAGATCAGCCAGGCGGTACGTCCCGGCGGCACCGGTGAGTGTGCCCATCCCTCCCGCGAGGGAGACCTCGACGCCCTCGATCGGCTGTCCGGATCCGTCGGTGACCGTGCCCTCGATGATCCCCTGCCCTGCCGCAGCCAATGGGGTTGCCAACAAGCTGGCGAGGATGACGGTGAGGTGCCTGGATGCCCGAGCCATGGATTCCCCCATTTTCAGTCAAGGGTGCGTCAATTCCCGCCACCGCCGCCCCCTAACATGATGGGCCTCGGATCCCGTCCGTGCCACTGGTACGGGTATACGCGCCCGGGCATTGCGGCTCGCACAGGCGCTGATCAGGACTGGTCCGCGCTACCGGATCTCCACCACGAAGTACCGCTTCTTCCCCACCCGCACGACCACGAACCGGTCCTCGATCGGGTCCCCCCTCCCCACCACCACCCACCGGTCCACCACTCGGACGCCGTTGAGATACACCCCTCCCCCCCGGATCAGCCGCCGCGCCTCGCTCCGGGACGGGGTCATCCCGGAGTCGGCCATCAACACGGCGAGCTCCACCCCCCGCTCCAGCCGCGACCTGGCCAGCACGGTCGAGGGCACATCGGCGAAGATCTCCTCGATGTCCCCCGCCCCGAGCCCTTCCATGCTCCCCCCGAACAACACCCTGGACGCGCGCTCGGCCCGCTCCAGCCCCTCCGCCCCGTGGACCACCCCCGTCACCTCCGCCGCCAGACGTCGCTGGGCCTCGCGCCGGTGCGGACGTTCGGCGACGGCATGCACCAGTTCCTGCACATCACGCCCGTCGACCAGCGTGAACAACTTGAGGTAGCGCACCACATCCGCGTCCTCGGTGTTCAGCCAGAACTGGTAGAAGCGGTAGGGAGATGTACGCTCCGGGTCGAGCCACACGGTCCCCGCCTCGGTCTTGCCGAACTTCACTCCACCCGACGCCGTGAGGAGTGGGAAGACGATCCCGTGACAGCGGGGCCCGCCAAGCCGCCGCACCAGGTCGATCCCCGCGGTGATGTTCCCCCACTGGTCCGATCCGCCCATCTGCAGGGTGCAGCCGTACCGGCGGTGGAGCTCCCAGAAGTCGTACGACTGCAGGAGTTGATAGCTGAATTCGGTGAAGGAAATTCCGGAGTCGTCGTCCGCCAGGCGGCGGCGGACCGATTCCTTGCGCAGCATGGCGTTCACGGAGAAGTGCTTGCCGATGTCCCGCAGGAAGTCGACGAAGCCGAGGCCGTCCAGCCACTCCAGGTTGTTGGCCATGCGAGCGGGGTTGGTGCTGGACTCGAAGTCCAGGAAGGATGCAAGCTGCCTGCGGATCCCCTCGGCGTTCTCCTCGGCGCGCGCGCGGTCGAGCAGTGCTCGTTCCTCCGCCTTGCCGGATGGATCGCCGATCAGACCTGTCCCGCCGCCGACCAGCGCGATCGGGCAGTGTCCGGTACGCTGCAGGTGCACGAGCCCCATGATGGGCACGAGCGATCCCACATGGAGCGAAGACGCGGTCGGGTCGAAGCCGATGTAGCCGGTGACCTGACCCGCGTTCAGCGCTTCGTGGGCATGCTCGGTCGCGTCCGCGAAGAGGCCGCGGCGGCGGAATTCGTCGATCATGTCTTCAGCGACTCCGTGTCAGTGCCGAACCGCACCACCACGCCGGCGCGCATCACCTTCCCGGTCCAGGTCCGCGGCAACTCGTCCACTACAACGATATGCGAAGGGCAGCGGCCCCGTACCAGGCTCTCCCGGCAGTGCCGGTCCACGTCGGCGGCGGTGAGGTCGCCCGAGGGGCCCTCAGCGGCACCGGTACCACGCCGGTCTCGCTCGACAACCGCGACCACGACTTCGCCCCATTCCTCGTCCGGTACGCCAAAGACCACCGCTTCCACCACGCCGGGGAGCCCCTCGATCACCCGCTCTACCTCTCGCGGGCTCACGTTCAGCCCCCCGCTCACAATGATCGCGTCCTCCCGCCCTTCTATCCAGACGAGACCATTCTCGTCGATGCGGCCAAGGTCTCGCGTTGCGAACCAACCCCCGGCGTCGGTCTCAAGAGCTTCCGGAGGCGTCCCGGGACCCCGGATCACCGCCGACGCGAGCGTCGGCCCGCGTACCGACAGGTTGCCGCCGGGTTCGGTCCGGACTTCTACGCCGTGGAGCGGACGTCCCACGGTTCCCGGTAGGCGACGCGCCAGTTCGGGCGGTGCGGTTGCGACCTGGGAGGCGGTCTCGGTCATGCCCCACGTCGTCGCGATGGGCAGCCCGGCCCGCCACGCCTCGTCCAGCAGGGCGCGGGGAGCGGCGGCACCTCCGACCAGCACGCAGCGGAGGCTCGCGGGCACGCGCTCACCGCGAAGGCACTCCAGAATCTTCCTCAGCATGACCGGCACAATGGCCAGATGGGTCACCTCGCCGTCCAGGATGCTCCGGACCACTGCGCGTGCGTCGAAGGAGGGCCAGAGCCTCACGGCGGATCCGTTCATCACCGCCCGCACGACAAGCGACAGCCCACCGACATGCCCGAGCGACAGGCAGAGGCCCCAGCGGTCGTCGGCGGTGAGGCCCAGGCGGCGCGTGACCGCGGAAGCCGACGCCGCGAAGGCCGCCCGAGTGAAGCCGAGAGCTTTGGGCGCCCCCGAGGAGCCCGAGGTGAGGAGGAAGGCGATCACGCCCGCCGGGACGGCGGAAAGCGGACCGAAATGTAAACCGGAGTTGTCAATATGTAATGTAGAGTTGACAATTTGGAGTGCGCGAGTGACCTCGGCGGCGGTGAGCCTCTCGTGTAGCGGCACCGCGACATGGCCGGCCTTCCACACCCCAAGCAGCATCGCCACGGCGTCCGGACCGGGCGACAGGCGAAGGGTGACGAGCGACCCGGGCGGGAAGTGTGCGCCAGCGCGGGAGGCGGTCGCGGCGAAGGGGTCGGCAGCAGCGAGGGGATCGGCAGTCGCCTCGGGGCAGGTGGCGGCGTGGAGGCGGTCGGCGGCGGCCCGGGCCGTGAGATCCAGCTCGCGATAGGTCATGCGGCCGCCGTCCCAGGAGAGGGCGGTGGCGTGGGGTGCGGTCGCCGCCCGTCGCGCGAGGTCGTCGGCGGGCGAGGTCGTCACAGCGTCCCGACCAGTGCGCCCACCGCCAGGCCGGTCCCGTAGAAGGCCACGCCCCGGGCGGTCATGCCCAGTGCGGGGTTGAGCGCGCGCCGGTTCTCGTAGTCGCGCACGCGCTGGAAGGCCGGACGGCACGGCGCCAGCCCGGCCAGCGACAGAAGCGTCCAGGGCGTCCACGCCAGGACGGTGATCCCCACCAGCGGCACGGCCACCGCCACCGCAAGACACACGACGTACTGCCCAACCGTGAAGCGGTCGCCGAACCGCACGGCGAGGGTGCGCTTGCCCGCCGCACCGTCGGTCTCGCGATCGCGCAGGTTGTTCACGACCAGGATCGCCGTGCTGAAGGCGCCCATCCCCACACCCGCGAGCAGCGCCCCGGGCGACCATGAAAGCGCCTGCACATAATATGTCGTCGCTGTAGCCGCAAGGCCGAAGAACAGGAAGACCGCGACATCACCGAGCCCGTGGTACGACAGCGGGTACGGTCCCCCGGTGTACGCGACCGCGAAGAGCAGCGACAGCAGCCCGATGACCAGGACGGGCCATCCCCCCACCGCGACCAGATACACGCCGATCAGGAAGGCCGCCCCCAGCGTCAGCACCATGCCCCACCACACCGACCTCGGCGAGAGAAGCCCGGCCTGCGTGACCCGGATCGGCCCCACCCGCTCCGCGGTGTCCCCCCCCTTGACGAAGTCGTAGTAGTCGTTCGCCAGGTTGGTCCCGATCTGGATGAGGAGTGCTCCGACAAGCGCGGCGATCGCGGGTCCCATCGCGAAGAGGCCGTCGGCGGCCGCGAAGCCCGTCCCGGCGACGACCGGCGCCGACGCCGCGGTGAGGGTGCGGGGCCGGGTGGCGAGGATCCAGGCGTGCGTGCGGGTCACGGTCATGGCCGGACGTCCGCCGATCCAGCCATTGTTTCGCCCGCGGGACGACCGCAGGCTGTGCGGCTCACCACGGCAGCCACGGATACTTCCGGAAGTCGGGCTTGCGCTTCTCCAGGTAGGCGTCGCGCCCCTCCTGGCCCTCTTCGGTCATGTAAAACAGCAGGGTGGCGTTCCCGGCGAGCTCCTGCAGGCCGGCCTGCCCGTCCACATCGGCGTTGAAGGCGGACTTGAGCAGCCGGATGGCCAGCGGGCTGTGATCGAGGATCTGCTGGGCCCAGGCGAAACCTTCGTCCTCCAGCTGGTCGACCGGAACGACCTTGTTGACGAGCCCCATCGCCTCGGCCTCTTCGGCGTTGTACTGGCGGCACAGGTACCAGATCTCGCGCGCCTTCTTCTGCCCGACCATGCGCGCCAGGAACGACGACCCGAAGCCGCCGTCGAAGCTGCCCACCTTGGGGCCGGTCTGGCCGAAGACGGCGTTGTCGGCCGCGATGGTGAGGTCGCATACCACATGCAGGACGTGGCCTCCGCCGATCGCGTAGCCGGCCACCAGGGCGATCACCGGCTTGGGCATCGTGCGGATCAGCCGCTGCAGCACCAGGACGTTGAGCCGCGGGACCCCGTCGCGCCCGACGTACCCCGCGTCGCCGCGAACGCGCTGGTCACCCCCCGCACAGAATGCGTACTTGCCGTCCTTCGCGGGACCCTCGCCGGTCAGAAGAACGACGCCGATCGACGAGTCCTCGTTGGCGTCAGCGAAGGCGTCGAGAAGTTCGAAGAGGGTTTCGGGCCGGAACGCGTTGCGCACCTCCGGGCGGTTGATCGCGATCCGGGCCACGCCGTCGCGCTTCTTGTAGGTGATGTCCTCGAAGGACTTCACGGTCTGCCAGGTCGATGGTGTCATGGCCTTGTTCGTTTCAGGATTTCGTTGACGCGGCGGGCGACCCGCACGCGGGTTTGTTCGTGGCTCAGCCGGTTCCGCTCACGGTCGGTCCGAACCCGGATCACTTCCGTTCCCGGACGCCCCACGGCAGCGGCGACCGCCTCCTCGAGTTCGGCGGGCGTGGCCGCGTCCGTGAACGGCAGTCCGTACATCCGGGCCGCGTGCCGGAAATCGAGCCCGTGCGGTGTTGCGAAGCAGGGCGTGAAGACCGGCTCGAAGTGACGGATGGGAAGCATGTGGAAGATGCCCCCACCGTCGTTGTCCACCAAGACGAAGACGACGTTGAGCTGCTTGTCGCGCGCGGCCAGGAGGCCGTTCATGTCGTGGTAGAAGGCGATGTCGCCGATCAATCCTGCCACGGGACCCGCGCCGCCGCCCGCGCATCCGAGCACCGACGAGACGATCCCGTCGATCCCGCTTGCACCCCGGTTGCCGAGCACCTGGAGGTCACGCGCGGCGGGGCGGCCGTACGCATCAACGTCCCGGACCGGCATCGAGGACGACACGAACAGGGTCGCGCCGGGCGGGAGGGCACGGACTACGGCGGCCGCGTAGTCACCCTCGTTGTCGGCGTCGGGGGGTTGCCGTTCGATGGTCTCCCACGCCCCCGCTTCGATGTCCGTCCAGGTGCGCGTCCAAGGGAGGTGGGGGGCGGGGGCGTCGCCGTCGCGGTGACCCCCGGGGTGGGCCAGCCGGTCCAGCACCGTCCCGGCGGAGGCGCGCAGATAGTGGTCCGCGAGGCCCTGGTGGTCCTTTCGATGCGCGCCGTTGTCGATGACGATCTGCGTGGCCTCGGTCCATTCCGCCAGCGCCGCTTCCAGGACCCCCGACGTGGGCGTGCGTCCCACCCGGATGATGAGGTCCGGTACGAGGCGCCGTACCACCTCCGGGATGCGCAGGAAATGGTCGTAGGCGCCGAGAACCGGGGTGGCCGGGACGTCTTTGACGCCATGTGCGAAGCGCGCCCCGGAAAGGGGGTCGGCCAGGGTGGGGATGGATCTGCCAAGCGCGAAACGGACCACGGCGGGGCCATCGTGGCCCGGGTCGCTGGAGGGGCCCGCGACGAGCAGGGGCCGGCGCGCCGCACCGAGCCAATGCGCGAGCAGGGTGTCCTTGTCCTCCCCGCGCACCGGCGCCCCGGCTTGCCGTCCCAGCGGGTCCGCCGCGGAGACTTCGCCGCTGTCCACCGCAGCTTCAACCGCGGCCAGACCCGTGAGCCGGTCGCTTCCCGGGCCGCGCAGTCCGAGTCCCAGCGGAGAATCGGGCTGCAGGGGCTTGTCGAAGGGCACGTTGAGATGCACGGGCCCGCCGGGCGGACCCAGCGCGTGGCGCGCCGCACGGCGGACCAGATCGACCATCGACCGTGTGCCCGCCTCTTCCAGCGCTTCCCGCGAAGGCAGGGGCAGATCCGCCTCGAAGCGTACGCGATCGCCGAAGATGCCCGGCTGCGTGATGGTCTGGTTGGCGTCCGACCCGCGCAGGCGGGGTGGCCTGTCCGCGGTGATCACGATGAGGGGGACGTCGGACAGATCCGCCTCGACAACCGCGGGGAGGAGGTTGGCAACCGCGGTCCCGGAGGTGGTCAGGACCGCGGCGGGGCCCAGATGGCAGCGCCCGTATCCCACCGCGAAGAACCCGGCGGAACGCTCGTCCAGGTGCATACGGCTGTCGATGTCGGACAGGGAACGGGCCGCCAGCACGAGGGACGCGGACCGGGAGCCGGGCGCGATCTCCACTTCTTCCAGGCCGTACTCGGCGAGGGTGCGAAAGATCGCCCGCGCCCACGCAAAATTGAGTTCGCCGTCGGTCACCCCGCCGTCACCCCAGGCCGGCCGCGGCACTCCCGGCCACCTCTGCCCGCGCGACCGCCCGCAGAACCGGATCGAACTTGAGTTCGGTCTCGATCCACTCGAGAGCCGGATCCGACCCCGGCACGATTCCGGCACCCGCAAAGAGCCTCCAGCGTGACCCGTCGCACACCGCCGAGCGAAGCGCGGGCACGAAAATCCCCTTCCCGTCCGACGCAAGCCACCCCACCGGCCCGGCGTACCATCCCCGGTCGAACTCTTCGCCCTCGGTGAGGATCGAGAGCGCGACGTTCCGGGGGATTCCGCACACGGCCGGGGTCGGATGCAGGGAGGCGAGGATCTCGAGAAGGGTCACCCCGTCCGGAACCTCCGCGGCGATCTTGGTCTCAAGGTGCTGGATGCGGGCGAGGGCGAGGACGTGAGGCTCGATGTCCCGTTGCACCGCACACCCCAGCGCCGACAACCGCGCCACCATGTCCTGAACGACAAAATCGTGTTCGGCTCTGTCCTTATCACTTTCGAAGAGCTCCCGCGCCAACTGCGCGGTCTCCACCGAATCGGCTCCGACCCCAACGCTGCCGGCAACCGCCGTCGCGCGTACGACCCCGTTGATCATCGCGGCGATCGTCTCGGGCGCGGCGCCGACCACCGCCCTTCCCCCAACGGGTTCGAAGAGGAAGACATGGCTCCCGTGGCTCTCCTCCCAGAGGGCGAGTGCCACGTCGAGAGGCGCCACCTGCCGGGGAGGCGTCACGTCGAGAGCGCGCGCCAGCACGACCTTCTCGGCGTCGCCGGCTCTGATCCGCTGGAGGGTCCGCCAGATCATGCGGCTCCACGCGGCCCGATCGACTCCCGCGACCCTCTCCGCCGCCGATCCGTCGGCTCCACCTGCTCGCGCGGGGCCAACGGGGACCGTGGAAAGGCTTCGCGCCAGGGCAGACGCCCATCGCCCCCACGACCGCTCGGCGGCCTGCCGACTCCGGGCATGGACTACAAGAGAGCACCTACCGGCCGAAGGATCGTGCTCCACTTCGGCCTCGGGCAGGTGAAACAGAGCGGGCGGAAACGGAGACCAGATCCGGTCCTCGCTCGGCCGGGACGCGAACGAGAACCCGCCGAAGATGCGAGCACGCGCCCCACCGGACTCAATGCCTTCGAAGACCCGCGACGCCTCGCGCTGCACCGACCGGAAGCGGGCGCGGTCAACGCCCTCGCCGGGTGGGTCCGCCTCGCCCGGAGTCACCTCGTGGCAGGCGGTGTCTTCCCGGACGGCGACCTCCCGGAGCACTCCGGCATGAGCCACCCATCGGTCACCGGATGCCCAGAACCCCCTCGGTCCACCCTCGCTCAACCCCAGGAATGCGACCGGCGAGACGGCCGGGATGTCGCCCCTGATCTGGTACACGGGTGGCCCGTCCACGGCCGTCGCGGGTCGCGGCAAGGCCGAATTCGGGTCAGCGCTCGCCGGACGCGCGTCCACCGAGCAGTCGAATATCCCGCGGAGTGGTCACCCCTGACAGCGCATATTCATCCTGGTCCGGGGGCGGACCCGTCACGTTGGTGACACCGCAGTTCATGAGCAACGCCTGCGCGTCGGTCTTGCCGCTGTCCGAAGGCGGCAGCACGTCCTCACCCCGCTCCGCCGCGTCTTCGCTCCCCGCCACTCCCATGGCCACGTCCTGGTCCGCAATCCGCGTAGCCACCACTCGGAGGTTGGTCTCTCCCGAGGCAGGGTTGTCGAACGCGGTGGCGTTCAACACGTCGTGATAGGTGTTGCCCGTAAAGAGCTGCAGGCCCAGCCCCGATGTCTGCTTCCGTCCCCTCACGAACCCGACATCGCTGTTGCCGTCCTCGATGGTGTAGCCCATGATGTTGAGCTGGGCGACAGCGCACTGGTAGGCGTCTTCGCGACCCGGAGGTGCCACCCCATAGTAGGAAACCGGCGCGGCGGAGCAGGCCGCGGCAAGAGCGACGAAAAACGGTGAAAATTTTCTCATCCTTGACCCCTTCGAACCTTCCTGGGAGGCGAATAACCGGCTCGGCCCACAAATGGAAGTTGGCCGCCGCCGCCCCGGTCGTCAACCGACAGAGTGTGCCGCATTGCTGGTTCCGCCAGTCGCGATAACATATGTTTGCCCTATGTCCAGAACCCAGTTCCACCGCGACGCAACTGCAGATTCGGTTGTGGAACCGACCGATGCCGCACCGCCTGAAGCCACTGTGCGAGACGGCTCCGGCCGGTCGGATGAGGCTCCCTTTCGTACACCCGCCGACCCCACACCCATCCCGACGCCGGCGGACCGTCACGACCTGAGCAGGCCCGAGTACTATTTCAACCGCGAGCTGAGCTGGCTCAACTTCAACTTCCGTGTGCTCCACGAGACGGAAGACCCGCGGACCCCGTTGCTGGAACGCTTGAAATTCCTGGCGATCGTCGGATCGAACCTCGACGAGTTCTTCATGAAGAGGATCGGCGGCCTGAAGCAGCAGGTCGAAGCGGGGATCACCGAGCGGACCATCGACGGGCGCACCCCTGGTGAACAGATCGAGCAGTGCTACGAGGTGGTGCGCCAGCTGGAAGCGCGGCAAAGGCAGGCGGGACGGAAGATCCTCGACTCGTTGGCCGCCGAGGGGGTCACAATCGCGGATTGGAAGGACCTGGACCGGAAGCACCGGAAGTGGCTGCGCATGCACTACGTGCGCAACATCTACCCGCTGGTGACCCCTCAGGCGTCCGATCCGGCCCACCCCTTCCCCTTCATTTCGAATCTGTCGCTCAACCTGCTGGTGACGCTGGGCTACCGGGGCGATGAGAACAGCTCGGTGGCGCGCGTGAAGGTACCGGTTGGGGCAGGCATCCCCCGGTTCGTGCGGGTGGCGGAGTCCAGCGAGTGGGTCCCACTCGAAAGCGTGATGGCCAACAACCTCGATCTTCTGTTCCCGGGGATGGAGATCCGGGCCTGCGAGATCTGCAGGGTCACCCGGAACGCCATCTACGACGTTGAAGAGGACATGGCCGACGACCTGCTCGAGCTCATCGAGGCGGGTCTGCGGAAGCGCCACCTGGCTCCGATCGTGCGCTTGCAGGTCGAAGAGGGCTTCGATCCTGCCCGGCAGACGATGCTCACCAAGGAGCTCGGCCTGAAGGACAGCGACATTTTCGAAGGTAGCGGGCTGCTTGGACTGCGGGACCTGATGGCCCTCCACGAACTGCCCCGACCGGGGCTGAAGGATCCCGCCCACTATCCCGCCGAGCACCCCGACCTGCTTACCAACAGCCCGATTTTCCAGGTCATCCGTGAAAAAGGCCCGATCCTGCTGCACCACCCGTACCAGGCATTCGACACGTCGGTGCTTCGCTTCCTCCACGAAGCGTCCCGGGACCCGAAGGTGCGCGCCATCAAGATGACCTTCTACCGGATGGCGCCACGGAGCAGCATCATCGACCATCTGGTGCACGCGGCTCGCCAGGGCAAACAGGTCGCCGTGGTGATCGAGCTGCAGGCACGCTTCGACGAGGCAGCCAACATCCAGTGGGCAAACGCCCTGTCCGCCCACGGGATTCACGTTACCTACGGGGTGCTGGGGCTGAAGACCCACTGCAAGCTCATTCTGGTGGTACGGCAGGATCGCGACGGGCTGTGCAGGTACGCTCACATGGGTACGGGCAACTACCATGGGGGGACCGCCCGCCAGTACTGCGACCACGGCCTCCTGACCTGTGACTCCGGCATCGGTGCCGATCTCACCGAGCTCTTCAACTACTTGACGACCGGATACCGCCCGAAGCGCAAGTACTGGAAGCTCCTCGTGGCCCCGAAGCATCTCCGCCCCGCCATCCTGGAGCGCATCGATCGCGAGATCGCCCTCCACTCGGAGGAGTCGCCGGGGAGGCTTCAGTTCCAGATGAACGCACTCGAGGATCCCGAAGTGACACGGGCGCTGTATGCCGCGTCCCGCAAGGGCGTCACCGTCGACCTGATCGTGCGGGACAGCTGCCGCCTCCGCCCGGGCATACCGGGGCTCTCGGAGAACATCCGCGTCGTCAGCATCGTGGGCCGGTTCCTGCAGCACTCCCGGATCTACTACTTCCGCAACGGGGGTGACGAAGAGTACTACATCGGTTCGGCGGACTGTATGGGCCGCAATCTCAGCGCTCGCGTGGAGGCGCTGGTACCGGTGGAGGACGCCGCGCTGCGGGCCGAGCTGCGCCAGGTGCTGGACATCCAGCTGACCGACCGGCGATGCGCATGGGAGATGGAGCCGTGCGGCAGCTACACCCAGCGGATCCCGCCCCCGCGCCGCGAAACCGGCACCTTCCAGTCGATGGTCGCATGGGCGCACGCGCGCGAGTTCGAGGGTACGCGGCTGCGCAACCGGCGCGCGCGAGGGTCCAAGGGGTGAAGAGGGCGTGGGGGTCGCGGCTCGGAACCGGGCTGTTCTGGCTCGGTGTGTGGGCTTGGACTTTGGCGGGCTGCGCCACAGGGGAGGCCACAGGGGAGGAGGCCACAGCGACCCGTTCTCGCGGATCGAACGTCATCACGGCGGAGGAAGCGCGAGAGACGAGCGCCTACGACGCATACCAGGTGGTACAGCTGCTCCGTCCCGTGTGGCTTCGTCCCAGGGCGGCGCCCTCGCTCACCAATCCCGGCGCCAGCTATGCCAGGATCTATGTGGACAACGTACCCTTGGCCGGCGGGATACGCGATCTGAGGAATGTGGCGGCGGGCGACATTTTCGAGATCCGCTACATCAGCCCGGCGGACGCGACGACCCGGTTCGGGACCGGGCATTCCGGCGGAGTGATCATGGTCATCACTCGGCGCGGCGGCTGAGCAGCCCCTGGCAGTAGCCCCGCTGCGTTTCACCCCGGGCTGAAGACAGGGCTCCGCCCGTCTCGAGTCCCGGCATGAACAACAGTCTTGCCGGGACGGTGCCGCTTGCGATTTCACCATGCGTGTGCAATTATTCCAATACTACTCGGTATACGATTCGGTATTTAAATTCGTAGCCACGACGCAGTCGACCTCCGGCGGCGACGCGGGATTTGCATTCCCCGAATGGAGGTGCGTGATGAACACACCATCCGCGACCAACTCTCCTTCCCTCCTTCCCTCCGCCCGGAGGACGTTCGCTCGGAAGACCCGGGCATCGCCCTTCGCGGCCGTACTCGTGACCCTCTTGCTGACCGTCCCCGCTCCGGGAATCGCACAGCAGGGGATCGGGGGCACGGTGGTCGACGCCGAAACGCAACGGCCTCTGGTGGGCGCTCAGATCGTCGTCACCGGCACGAGTCTGGGGGTCTTGGCGCGTACGAACGGCGGCTTCCTGATCGAGGGTGTCCCCGGCGCCACGGTCGAGGTCCGGGTGATCATGATCGGCTACGCCCCCTGGCAACAGACCGTCAACGTGGGTGACCGGAACATCCGGGTCGAACTGCAGCGGCAAGCAATTTCGATGGACGAGATCGTCGTCACGGGAACCGCGGGCGGGAGCCAAGTCAGAGCCGTGGGCAACGCCGTGAGCGCGGTGGAGATGGCCGAGGTCATCGAACGGCGTGCGCCGCCCAAGATCCAATCCATGTTGACCGCCGAAGTTCCCGGCCTTCGGCTTCGCTCGGTCGGGGGCCAGATCGGCGGCGGCGGTCCGATCAAGATTCGTGGAACCGGAAGTCTCGTTCTCTCCAACGAGCCGGTGATCTTCGTCGACGGCGTCCGGGTGGACAACCGTGACAACGCCGAATCCGCGGCTTTCCATAACAGACGGGGCGGCCCCTCGCGGCTCAATGACCTCGCGCTCAACGATATCGACCGCATCGAGGTTATCAAAGGCCCCGCCGCGGCGACCCTCTATGGAACGGAAGCCTCCAATGGGGTCATCCAGATCTTCACCAAGAGGGGACAGCAGGGAGCGCCCAAGTTCGAGGTGTCACTCCGGCAGGGCGCCGCCTTTCTGCACAACGCCGCCACGAAATTCCCGGTGGTCTGGGGCACCGACCCCAACACCGGGCAGCTCCTTTCGGCAAACCTGGTCGACCTTGAGGCAGCCCGTGGAACGCCCGTCTTCAGAACCGGGCTTCCCACGTCAGTGTTTGCCAGCGTTTCGGGTGGAATCGAGAACCTGAGGTACTACTTCTCCGCCGACGCTCTTCGGGACGAGGGAATGGTGGACTACCAGTGGCAGAACAAGCTTGCGGGCCGGTCCAATCTATCGTACACGACCGAGCGCTTCGAGGCAGGCGTGAACATGGGCTTCATCCGGCAGAAGACCCATTCCTCGGGCGGCGAACAAGCCATGACCTTCCAGCTGATGTGGGGCAGTCCCCTCAAGCTGGACGGCCCTTCGCGAGGGTTCTTCCGCAATTCACACCAGGACTACCAGCAATTCGTCAGCGGCGAAGAGGAGGTCGACCGCTTCACCGGCGGCTTCTACCTTCGCCATTCCCCCGTCGAGTGGCTCACCCACCGACTGGACATCGGCGGGGATTTCGGGAACCAGCGCAGCTTCAGCCTGTGGCCGCGAACGGCCCAGCAGCCGGGGCCCTTCAGGAGGAGCATCGGTCAGAAGGATGTCGTGCAGGATCGGACGGCGCTGACCACGTTCAACTACAACGTCACGGTCCCGTTGAACTTTGGTGACAACATCAGCCTCGAGAGTTCCTCGGGAGTTCAGTACTACCAGCGCAAGCACCAGATCACGCTGGCCAGCGGCATCGAGTTCCCCGTACCCGGGGTCTCGACGGTCAGCGCCGCGGCCCAGCGTCTCGCCGACGAGGACTTCATCGAGAACAAGACGGTCGGCGTCTATGTGCAGGAACAGATCGGATGGAAGAACCGGCTGTTCCTGACGGGGGCGGTGAGGGGAGACGACAACAGCGCCTTTGGCGAGAACTTCGACTTCGTCATCTACCCGAAAGTGAGCATGGCCTGGGTCGTGAGCGAAGAGCCCTTCTGGTCTCTGCCCCTGGTCAATACGCTCAAGCTCAGAGCCGCCTGGGGCAAGGCGGGACAACAGCCGGATGTCTTTGCGGCAACTCGCCTCTACACACCCGCAACGGGTCGTGGTGGAACCCCCACCCTGACCCCCTCCAACATCGGCAACCCGGATCTGAAGCCCGAGGTCGGGCAGGAGATGGAATTGGGCTTCGACGCAAGCCTCCTCGACCAGAAGGTGACGATCGACTTCACCTACTACGACCAGCGCCGAACGGACGCGATCGTGCCGGCGGCGGCCCTCCCCTCGTTGGGCTTCCCCGGGACGCAGTTCGTCAATGTGGGAGAGGTGACCAACAGGGGATTCGAGATAGCGGTCGGGACCCAGATCCTCCGTTCAGAGGACTGGGGACTGGACCTGGGCGGCAGCTACGCGAACACCGACAACGAGGTCGCGGACCTCGGGGGGATCACACCGCCCCTGGTCGGGTTCCCCTGGCCGGGCCAGCGGCACGTCCAGGGGTACCCGGTGGCTTCCCTGTTCATGAAAAAGGTCGTGAGCGCCGCGTGGGACGCGGGAGGGAACCTGGTCAACGTGATGTGCGAGGGCGGTGATCCGGTCTCCGGCGGCGGCCCGCCGATACCTTGTGCGGACGCGGGGACCGCCTACTGGGGCTCGCCCACTCCCATCTGGGATGTCGCGGCGACCGCGACCCTTCGGTACAAGGACTTCAGCGTGAGTGCCACAGCGGACGGCCAGGGCGGCTACGTCAAGTGCAACGGCGACATCGCGTGGGCCAACGTCTTCTTCCGCAACACGCGCGAGATCAACCTGCCACCGGGTGAGCAGGACCCGATCCTGGCGGCCTATGACCAGATGGGTTTCGTCTGTCAGGCGGGCGCCGTCGACTCGGGCTTCGCCAAGCTCCGGGACATCTCCTTGAGGTGGGACATTCCAGCCAGGTTCGCCTCGTTCTTCGGTGCGGCCAGAGCCACCGCCCAGCTGTCGGCGCACAACATGTTCGTCCTGTGGCAGGCCACCGAGGAACTGTACGGCACGCGGGTGATCGACCCCGAGGTCCACTCCAACTACAACGCCAACGGCGACATCGGTGACAAGAGCGCGTATACGCAGGACCTTTGGCCCCAGCTCCAACGGATCGACTTCACCATCCGCGCGGTCTTCTAGAGGGAGGCACCCAGATGAATAATCAGAAAGTCCTAATAGTCGCCCTGGCAGCGCTGGCGAGCGGATGTTCCGGTCTCCTGGATGTCGATCTGCCGGGCGTGGTCGAGGCCAAGACCCTCGACGACCCGGGGATCTCGGCGCTGTTGGTGGAGAGCGCCATCGCCGACTTCGAGTGCGCGTACACCAACTACTCGGCGGGCAGTTCGGCCATGTCGGACGAGTGGTGGCACACCTCCGGAGGACAGGTCTACCGGGAATGGGGTGGGCGTCAGATCAACGCCCAGAACGACAACTACGTGCGGGCCGGCTGTGACGAGGGCGGGTTCGGCCAATACGTCGTGATCCATACGGCGCGTTTTCAGGCCAAAGACGCCTTCGAAAGGATCAGCGAGTTCGCCGATGCCGATGTTCCCGGCGACAAGAACGACCTGCTGGCCACCGCGTCCGCCTACGAGGGCTACGGCCTGCTCATGCTGGGCGAGAACTTCTGCGAGATGGCTCTTGACGGCGGGGCCCTCATGCAACCGGCCGAGGTGCTGGCAGTCGCCACGGAGCGCTTCGAGCGGGCGATCAGCATGGCGGGCGGGAACGACGAAGTCCGCAACATGGCCAGCGTGGGACTGGCGCGGGCGCGCCGGGGAATGGGGAATCTCACGGGAGCCGCCACGGCTGCGGCCACGGTACCCGAGGAGTTCCAGTACGATGTCAACCGTGACGACACGCCCCGGCGACGGTGGAACCGTTTCGTCGACAGCAACGTGAGGCGATCCGACTACACGGTCGCCCCGCCCTTCCGCGACATCACCTGGAAGGGAGACCCCGACCCCAGGGTCGAACTCTTCTTCAAAGGCGTGATCGCGGCCTACGACGTGGACTGGTGGCAGAATACGAAGTACAAGACGCTGTCGGACAACATCCCCTTGGCGACGTGGGTCGAGGCCCAGCTGATCATGGCCGAAGCCCAGGGGGGCAACGCCGCCGTGGACATCATCAACCGGCTTCACGCACGTGCGGGCCTGCAGCCCTTCGACCCGGCCACCGACATGGTCGAGGGCCCCAAGTCCGACAACATCATGAACATGGTGATCGAGCAGCGCCGCCGTGAACTCTTCCTGGAAGGCGGCCACCGTCTCAGCGACATGCTCGTGTACGACCTTCCGTTCTTCACCGGGATCGACCACCTGGGCCGCGAGTACGGAACCACGACCTGCTGGCCGCTGCCCGAACTGGAGCGTCTCGGCAATCCGAACATCAGCGGATGAGCCGCCGGAGTGATGCAGGGCCGGCCGGCGGCGGTGCAAGGGCCGCCGCCGGCACGGTCTTCGCAGCGTTGGCCGCCGGCGGGATGCTCTTCTCGGGCTGCGCCGGCGGCTTGGCGTTCCTTGCGGCTCCCGCGTTCGCCCAGGAAGCGCCGCGACTCACAACCGACAACCTGTGGACGTTCCGCCAGCTGTCGGCGCCGGAATGGGCACCCGACGGGCGCAGCATCGCGTTCACGGTAGGTGAGGCGGAGACCAACTCCAGCGCGATTTTCGTCGCGGATCTCGACGGAAATGTGCGCCGTTTGTCGCTGTCCGGACCGGGAACCCCGGACCGGCCCGGAGAGGCCGTGACGCGCACCCTGCTCCCGGAGCCCTGGACCCCGGACGGCCGCACGCTGCTGTACCTGGCCGGGGGCGACATCCATGCCGCCGACGCACGCACGGGCACGACCCGCACGCTGGTGGATTTCGGCGCGACCTCGCCCGGCTACACCCCTCAGCAGTACTTCAATGGCCCGGACCCGGTGTTGTCCCCGGACGGGAGCAAACTCGCCTACATCCGCGAGAGCGAACTCTGGGTTCTCGACCTCGAGAATGGCGGTGTAAGCCAGCTGACGAGTTCCCACGGAGAGGGGTGGCACAACCTCCAGCCGCGCTGGTCCCCCGACGGCACGAAGATCCTCTATGCGGCGCAGGCCACGGATGAGCAGCGCCGCTTCCGGCACACCGACTTCTCGGGGCTGATCATCGGCGTGAGGTTCACGCTGATCGGCTACGGGCGGGTGAAGCTGGGTGTCATCCCGGCCGAGGGCGGTGAGACCACCTGGCTGGGACCGCCCGAAGGGGAGCGGTATTCGCTGCGGGGAGGGAGCAAGGCGCACTGGTCCCCGGACGGAAACTCGGTGGCCATCAACTGGCTGTCGCTGGACCACACGGCGCGGGAAATCCGGATTGCGTCCCCCGAGACCGGAGAGGTGCGCACCATCTGGCACGAGGACGTGGACGCGTGGATCTCGCCACTCGCCATCTGGATACGGTGGTCCCCCGATTCAGGCCGCCTCCTGTTCACCTCGGAGCGCACCGACTGGAACCACCTCTACGTGATCGACGCGGAAGGAACCGCCCCGGAGCCCGCGCAACTCACGTCGGGAGATTTCACGGTCACCAGCAACCAGGTCTACGACCGCTTCGAGGTCACCCCTTCCTGGTCGCGCGGCGGCGGCGGCATCCTCTTCCCTTCGAACGAGGCGGGTACCCCCGAGCGACACCTGTACGAGGTTTCCGCCGAGGGCGGGGAGCGACGGCGCGTGACGCCGCTGCCGGGTGTGAACCTGTCTGCCACGCCCTCGCCGGACGGCTCCCGCGTCGCCTACCTCCACAGCGACCACACCGCGCTTCCCGAGTTGTACGTGCAGGAAATCGACTCGGGCGAGCCCCGGCGGCTCACCTCGCTCGCCGTGCCCGAGTGGCTCGACGGATATCCCCTGCGGGAGGCCGAAGTCGTCCGTTTCCCGAGCCCCGATGATGGAAGCGCGGTAACGGGAAGGCTATTCCTGCCGCACGGTTTCGACGCCGCCCGCAAGCATCCGGCCGTCGTTTTCGTGCACGGGGCGGGCTACGCGCAGAGCGTCTTCCGGGGCTGGCTGCGCCTCGACCAGACGGCGTTCAACCGCTACCTCGCGCAGGAGGGCTACGTGGTCCTGGACGTGGACTTCCGGGGCAGCGCCGGCTACGGCCGCAAGTTCCGCATGGACGTATTCGACCGCCTCGGAGAGGTCGACGTCGCGGACGTGTTGGGTGGCGTCGAGTACCTGAGGGATCTGGACTACGTCGACATGGACCGAATCGGCATCTGGGGGCACAGCTACGGCGGGTTCATGGTCGCCAGCGCGCTCCTGCGGTCGCCGGAGACCTTCGCGGCCGGAGTCTCCAGCGCCCCGGTCACCGACTGGGAGCGATTTTTCTACCTGGCGCCGGGGTACAACGAGGAGCACTTCGGCTTCCCCTGGGAAAACCCCGAAGGTACCCGGCGCGGATCTCCGATCACGTATGCCGAAAACCTCATCCGCCCCATGCTCATCCTGAGCGGCATCCAGGACACGATGCACCTCGACGCGGCGGCGCTCGTCAACGAACTTCTCGCGCACGGAAGGACCACATTCGAATGGATCTTCTACCCGGACGAGGCCCACGGGATTCGCGGGCCGCGTGCACGATCCGACTACTATCGCCGGATCGCGGAGTACCTCGACCGGTACCTGCGGACTGCCCCCGCGGCGGCTTCCGAGGGCTGAGCAGCGCCGTGAGATCGCGCGTACGCATCGTCGCTCGTTGCGGCCCGCCGGGCGGGCGGCTTACCGGGCCTGGTGCCCGTGCGGACGGCCGGCACCGGCTACTGCCAGTGCTAGTCGGCCTCTGGCTGGCGGCTGCCCCGGCCGGTTGCGGTCCGTCCGCGCAGGATGCGGACCCGGCGCGGGCACCCACACGGGTTTCGCCCGAGGACCTCTTCCGGATCGTCGAAGTCGGCGAACCGGATTTCCACCCGGACGGCGGGCGGCTCGCCTTTGTCACCACCCGGCTGGACCGCGAAGCCAACGCATACCGGCGGGCCGTCTGGGAGGCCGACCTGGGCACGGGAGAACTCGGCCAGCTCACCCCGGGCGACAGCGACCAGTCACCGAAGTGGTCGCCGGACGGGAAGTGGCTCGCCTTCCGGTCGTCCATGGATGGAACGCCGCAACTCTGGCTGCTCCCGGCCGGCGGCGGAGAGTCCCGGCCGGTCACCAACCTGGGGTCCGGCATTTCGGCCCTGGCGTGGGCACCGGACTCGCGCCGCCTCGCCGTGGTCTCCGAGGTGACTCGTCCGGCCGCCGCCGAGCAACTGCTTGGGGAGGCCGTCGAGTCGGAGTCCGGCGACCTCATCGTGGCAGACCGCCTTCGCTACCGCGCCGGTACCAGCTACCTCGGGTCGTCCTACCCCCACATCTTCGTGGTCTCGGTCGACGGGGGGGACCCCGCGCAGGTCACCGACGGGCCCTTCGAGGACTCGGAGCCGGCCTGGTCCCCGGACGGCGGGCGGATCGCCTTCGTCTCCAACCGGACATCGGAGCCGGACTTCAACCGGAACACGGACATCTGGACCGTGTCCGCGTCAGGCGGCGATGCCGAACGGTTCTCCGGCGGTCCGGGCACCGATGCGGCGCCGCGCTGGTCGGCGGACGGCGCCTGGCTCGCCTTCCGCGGGAACTCCGATCCACACGACTACGGCTCCCAGTACCAGATCTGGCTGGTGGGCGACGAGGGCGGGGAGCCCCGCAATCTTACCCGTGAAATCGATCACACGCCGGCCGACTTCGCCTGGACGCCCGGGGGCAACCTCGCGGTCTCCTTCCAGATCGAGGGGAACATCGAGATCCACAAGCTGGACCTGAACGGGACGCATTCTCCCGTCGTGGCGGGCAAGGGACAGGCCACCGGGTTCGCCGTCGGCTCCGACGCCACTCTGGCGTACCTGTGGACCACGCCCACCGCCCCGGCGGAGGTGCACGTCACGCCCAGCGGCACATTCGACGCGGCGGACGGAGACCACCTCGACGGCTCCGAAGGCCGTGCGCTCTCGGGCTTCAACGACGCCTGGCGCGCGTCGCGGGAACTCTCGGACACGGAGGCGTTCTGGTACCAGGGGGCCGACGGCTGGGACGTGCAGGGCTGGATCATGGAGCCGGCGGGCATGCGCCCCGGCACCCGCTATCCCCTGGTGCTGGAAATCCATGGCGGCCCGTACGGCATGTACGGGACCGGGTTCAGCCTGGAGTTCCAGATCCTTGCCTCGCAGGGCTGGGGCGTCGCGTTTACCAACCCGCGCGGCAGCACCGGATACGGCCAGCAGTTCGAGCACGCCGTTACCGGGGATCTTGTAGGAAAGGCCTTCGACGACATCCAGGCGGGCGTGGACGCGGCCCTCGACGAACACGAATGGATCGACCCGGCCCGGCTGGGAGTCACCGGGGGCAGCTACGGGGGACTGATGACGAACTGGGTGATCGGCCACACCGACCGCTTCGCGGCCGCGGTCACCCAGCGGAGCATCTCCAACTGGATCAGCTTCTTCGGGACCGCGGACATCCCCTCATGGGTGGAGCTCGAGCTCGGAGGGACCCCATGGGAAGCGGCGATGCAGCTCTGGGAATCGTCCCCGGTTGCATACGCTGACCGGATCACCACCCCGACCCTGGTCCTGCACAGCGAACTCGACTATCGCGTGCCGATCGGCCAGGGCGAGGAGATGTACCGGGCCCTGGTTCGCGAGGGGGTGCCTTCGCTGTTCGTCCGGTTCCCCGACGAGGGACACGGGCTGCCCGGATCCGGCCAGCCTTTGCACCGCCTCGAGCGCCTGGATTGGATCGTGCGCTGGTTCGCCAGGCATCTGGCCCCGGCACAAGCAGGGTAACGCAACTCGACGAAGGAGCGACACCATGACGAGACGAACCGTGTACACGGCGCGGCGACCCACACGCGGTGGGGCTTTCCGCCGCGGACTGCCGGCGCTCGCCACCCCGCTGATTGCTGCGCTGATCGCCGCCTGCGTCCCCCCGGGGCCCGGCGACGACGTCACGGCCCTCGTGGGCGGGCGACTGATCGACGGAACCGGGGCCGCCGCGGTCGAAGACGCCGTCGTGGTGATGGGAGGCGGCAGGATCATCGCCGCGGGCGCCGCGGACGACGTGACGGTACCGGCCGGGGCAACGGTCATCGACGTTGCGGGCAAAACGGTCATGCCCGGGATGATCGAGGGCAACAGCCACATCATCTTCGACGGCCAGTCCAACCACCCGGGCTATTTCGCGGGGCGCTACAGGAGCTATTACGAGATCGGAGCGCGCAACCTGAATGCGAGCCTCATGCAGGGGATCACCACCTCGCGGGACACCATGGACCCGCTGGAGGAGATGATTCGACTGCGTGAAGACATCGAGAGCGGGCTCATCGCCGGGTCGCGACTCTTCACTTCGGGCACGATCCTCAACTATCCGGGCGTCTTCCGAATGTTCGAAGACCCGAACGATTCACTTCTCGCGGGCGCAACCGCCGAGGGAATCGCGCACGCGAAGGCTTCGATGGTGCTTCCGGTACGCGACGGGCCTCACGGCAGGGAGATCGTCGCCGACTACGCCGAGCGCGGGGCCGACTTCATCAAGGTCTCGTCGTACAGCGGGCCCGAAAACATCCCTCCAGAGCTGTCCACCGAAGCCCTCACCGAGATCGTGGAGGAGGCGCACGCCCGAGGCCTGCGGGTCACGACCCACACCTCGTCGATCGAGAGCATCGTGGCGGTGCTCGATGCAGGAGTGGACGCCATGGAACACCCCACCCTCGTGGGCCAGGAGGAGGTGGGGCCGCAGGGTGAATTCTCGGACGAGCTGGTGCAACGTTTCGTCGATCAGAACGTCTACTCGGTATCGCTCATGGTTGTGCGCGAGGTCTATGTGACCTACCTCGAAGACCCGAGCCGTCTGGAGGACCCGTGGTACATCCGGCACGCTCCCGCCGACATGGTGCAGGAGGCCCGTGACTATGTGGCGGAGCAGGTCGCCGAGGGCCCGGAAGAGTTGCAGCGTCAGCGCGCCGGCTACGAACTGGGGCGGCGCAGCCTGCAGAAGCTGATCGCGGCCGGGGCACCCATCGCGATGGGGACCGACAAGGGCACCCGCCTCAACTTCCACGAGAGCGGAAACCATGTGCGTGAACTCGAGATCTTCACCGAGCTCGGAATGACGCCGATGGAAGCGATCGTCTCCGCGACGCTACGGGGCGCAGAGCTGCTCGGGATGGAGGACGAGCTGGGCACCGTGGAAGCCGGGAAGCTGGCCGACGTGATCGTCGTGGACGGCAACCCGCTGGAAGACATCTGGGCCCTGCGCGAGGTCGACCTGGTGTTCAAGGAGGGGGTGCGGTACCGGTAGCGCTTCCGGGTCACCCCCCCAACTCGGCTACCACCACCACCCTTCCCCCCTCCGCCCAGCGCGCGAGCGTCACCTCTTCGGGTTCAAGCCCCAGCCCCCAGGTCGCGTCCCGCACGGCGGTGACCCTGTGGCCGCGCTCCACCAGCCCGTCGACGGCCTGGGTCATGCACACATCGCGGGCCACCCCGATCACCACGAACTCCAGCGGACGCCCCAGCGCTTCGCCCAGCGACCGCACGAACGCTTCACACCCCGGATTCCCCTCGAAGACGTTGAACCGCGTCTTTCGCACGAACACGGGCCGCCGCTCCCTCACGGCACGGTGCGCCGCGACGTCGGCCTCGTCCTCGGTCGCATCGTGGGCCAGCACCAGCGGGTCGGACGGGCGGATCTCGGCGATCACCTCCGCGCCCGCGCGCTCCTCCGGGAACGGCGACCGCCCCATGCAGTGCGGGGGGTAGGTCCCCACGGCCGGATCCGGGGCGACCGGATCGATCTCGGCGTCCCCGAGGCCGTGCCAGTCGCTCGTGTAGACGATCACGTCGCAGTGCGCCCGCATCCATGCGGTGGCCTTGACCAGCGCGGGAACAACCTGAACCGAGCCCGGGTCGGTGTCGTCGAAGAGGTCGCGGACGTAGAGCCGTCCCGCCGGGTCCATGAAGTCCACCTGCGCGTCGACGATCCAGCCGATCCTGGCGGGGCGGCGTGCGATTCGCCCGTCCGCGGGGCCGGTCCCGTTCATTGAAAATCCTTCACTCATTTGACCAACTCCAGTTTGTCGTTCGGCCGGTACCAGCGACCCGCCTTGGCCATCGGTTCGCCCTCGACCAGCACCACGTCCGCCGTGTAGTCGAAGGAGCCGCGCATGAGCACCGAGCCCACCCCGTACGAATCCGCCGGCACGCCCTCCTCTTCGAAGGCACGGATCTTCGATGCCGTGAAGCCGCCGGACACGACGATCCGCACATGCGGAAAGCCCGCGCGGTCGAGCGCGTCCCGCACCTTGTGGACCAGGCGCCAGTTGACGCCCCGGGGGTCGAAGTCTCCCATCTCCCCCGCCACGGATCGGTCCACCATCGTCCCCGAGGTGTCGAGGCGGACTCCCCACAGGCGTTCGCCCAGCGCCCGCGCGACTGCCAGCGATGTCGCCACGCTGTCGTTGTCGAAGTCCACCAGCGACACGATGCGCACGTCGTCCGACATCGCATCCGCCAGCGACACCGTCGCGGCCACCGTGTCGCCGCTGTACGCCGCGATGAGGGCATGGGGGACCGTGCCGATCCCCGACGAGCCCCACCAGGAGGCCTGCGCGTCGGTGGACACCCCGATCGCCCCGGCCACATGCGCCGCCCAGCCGTCCCCGGTCTGCACCATCCAGTGGTCGTGGCGCGCGGGGAAGAACATGACGGGCTTGGGCCACGCGGCTTCGACCACAGCGCGGGTGTTGGTGGCGATGCGGGTGCGGCGGGCCAGCACCCCGGCGTACAGCGTCTCCAGGTGCGCGAAGGCCGGGTACGGCCCGGTGATGAACATGACCGCCTCCCACGGGCGGGCACGGTCCCCGTCGCGCAGGGAAAGAACCTCGATGTCGCCGAAGTCATAGCCCTCCGTGAGGCAGAGCTTCAGGATGGCGATGGCCTCGTCGGTTCCCGCGACGACCGCGTCCTGCCGTTGAAAGACCTGCATGGTGACCGTGGGACCACGCCCCGACTCGAGGAGCAGGTCGCGCGCGCGCACGAAGTACTTATCGGAGTAGTAGCCGCTGCGCATCTTCTCGACGGGGAAGGAGAAGATGGCCGGATCCAGCCGTTCGGGGTGGCGGATGGGGTCCGGAGGGGCGGAGGGGGCCGGGGAGTTGTCGCCTGCTCTGGCCATTGGGATTGGGCGCGTACCCGTACGGGACAACCGATGGGGGACTCGATAGTGTCATAGTCTAACAGGAAGGGTCCGGGTTCGGCGGGGTTTGGAAAGCTTCTCGTCAAGGGAGACGCCGCATGAGAGGGAGGCTCCATCCGAACAGGCGTTGCCTGGGTCGCTGGCCCGTGTTCGTCCCTCTGCTGCTTCTCCATGTGCAGGCCTGTGCCGACGCCGGCACCGGCGACTCGGCCGACCCCGGCGACCCGTTTCTCTCGGCCCCCCCGAAGCCGTCTTCCCCGAGGATTTCGGGTACGTGCACACGGTACTGGAGCTCACCGACGGGGACGTTCTGGTTGCCGATCCGTTGGGCAAGGCGCTCTACCGGGTGGACATGGACGCGGGGGTTCGAACCGTGGTGGGCAAGCTGGGCGAGGGGCCCGAAGAATACCAGCAGCCCGACGCCGTCTGGCCGTTGCCGGGCGACTCGACCCTGATGGTGGACCTGGGCAAGGGGCAGCTGGTCAGGGTCGGGCCGGAGCTGGAGTTCGGGACGGCGCACCCCATCGCGATTTTCCAGGGGGACGGTGGGGTCGTGATGGTGATTCCCGCCGGGATCGACCTCGGCGGGAACGTCTACGCCGCCGCGATGGGTGGCTTCCCGCCCGACCCCGATGGGCGCGGCGCCATTCTCCGTATCGGTCTGGCCGAGGGGTCGGTGGATACCGCCGGCAGCTTCAAGCGCATCGATGTCGTGGTCGAAGAGATCGAGGACGGGGTGATGGTCTCGCCGATTCCGCTATCGCCCCAGGATGCCTGGGGGGTCGCCGCCGACGGCTCGGTTGTCGTGGCGCGTTCCCTGGGCTACGGAGTGGACTGGCACGCCCCGGACGGTTCGGTCACGCACGGAGACACGATCCCCTACGAGCCCGTACCCATTGCCACTGCCGAGAAAGCCGAGTACTTCCGCGACAGGCGGCGCCACGCCGGAGTCGGCATGGGCATTTCGAGCAGTTTCGACGGGTCGACGACCACGACCTTCTTTCGCGGCAGCTCCGGCGGGTCGGAGGATCCGGATTATGACAACTATAGTTGGCCAAGTGTAAAGTCTGCTTTACATCCCACCACGGTTCGTGTCGACCCCTTGGGGCGCGCATGGGTACGGCGGCACCTACCGGCGGATACCGGAACCGGCTACGACCTCTTCGACCGCCAGGGGCGGTTGGTCAGGGCGGTGACGCTGGAGGGGGACCGACGCGTGGCCGGCTTCGGTCCCGGGTCCGTCTACATGGTGGCCTTCGACGAGTTCGACCTGGCGTACCTGGAGCGGTACGGGTTGCCGTAGGGGTTGACCAGGCTAGTCGGAACCGAATGCACCCGGCGATTGCTTGACTTGCGGTCCCGCGCGGGCCAGCATGGCAGTTGAAGGCTGCATCGCCGCTTGAGTGCAGCGGAGATTCCGCCGCGGCTGCTCGCAACACGGAGGACGACATGAAGAAGCGCATCGTTTTGGCAGTTTCCACGGGCCTGCTCCTGGCCACGGCCTGCACCTACGAAGGCGGTGAGGAGCCTGACGCAGCCCCCACCGACCCGACCGCAATAGCGGACCCTGCGATGGCCGGCGACCTCCCCAACCCGGCTCCTGAAGTCATCAAGGCCTGGGCCGGTCTGCCCGACGACCGCGAGTGGGGCTCCACGGCAGGCGTCGACATCGACCCCAACGATGGCCACATCTGGGCTTACGACCGCTGCGGAGGCGTGGGGCTCGCGGGCGGATGCGCCGAGAACCTGGTCGATCCGGTCTTCAAGTTTCACCGCGAGACCGGGGAAATCCTCACCAGCTTCGGCGCGGGGCTCTTCGTTCTACCTCACGGCATTCATGTGGACGCGGACGGCAACGTGTGGGTGACCGACTCGCAGGGCACCCAGGACGGCACCAAGGGCCACCAGGTGATCAAGTTCACCCCGGAAGGCGAGGTGCTTCTGACCCTGGGACAGGCAGGCATGACGGGGAGCGAGCCCGGCCTGCTCAACGAGCCGTGCGACGTGATCACCGCCCCGAACGGGGACATCTTCGTCTCGGACGGGCACAGCGGCCAGAACGCCGAACCCCCGGAGGGCTCGACCGGGCGCATCATCAAGTTCTCCCCGGAGGGCGAGTACATCATGGAGTGGGGCCAGATCGGCGACGCCACGGGTGAGTTCCGGACACCGCACGGAATGGCCTTCGATTCGCAGGGCCGCCTCTTCGTGGCCGACCGCGGCAACCACCGCATCCAGATCTTCGACCAGGAGGGCAACCACCTGGACTCGTACTATCAGTTCAGCCGCATCAGCGGGCTGTTCATCGACGGGGACGACAACCTCTACGCGATCGATTCGGAGTCCAATCCGAACAACCACGAGGGGTGGATGACCGGCATCCGCGTCGGCCATGCGTCAGAGGACCGGGTGACGGCGTTCATTCCGCCGCACGCCTCGGAGCGCGGGCCGCAGGGTGTCGCCGGCGAGGGCGTGGCCGTGGACGGGGAAGGCAACGTATATGCGGCGGAGGGCCCGATTTCCCGTGCGGACGCGGAGGGCGGGCTGACCAAGTACGTGCGGTCCGGGAACTGAAGCCGGACGGACACAAGCGATCTTCGAATCCATCAAGAGGACCGAGAAATGAAATCCCTGTGCAGTGCGATGGTCGTGGTATCCCTGGCGACGCTGATGACCCCAATGACCGGTGTCTCCCAGGAATCCGATCCGGTCCTGGAGGAGTGGCAGGTGCCGTGGGAGCAGAGCCGGCCCCGCGATCCCTATGTGGCGCCCGACGGACGGGTCTGGTTCGTCGGCCAGCGTTCCCACTACGCCGCGGTCCTCGACCCCGCGACCGGCGAGATGAAGAAGTACGATCTTCCCGACGGCGCCGGCCCGCACACCTTGGTGGTGGGCGACGACGGCATGGTCTGGTACACCGGCAACCGCGTCGGCAACCTCGGCCGTCTCGACCCCGAGACCGGCGAAATCGAGATCTTCCCCATGCCCGACGAGCGGGCGCGCGACCCGCACACCTTCGCCTTCGACGCGGCGGGTGACCTCTGGTTCACCGTCCAGGGCGGCAACTTCGTCGGCAAGTTCTGGCAGGAGACCGGCGAGGTTCGGCTGGTCGAAATGCCGGACAACCCCGAGGCGCGGGGCGGATCGACTCGGCCCTACGGCCTCAAGATGGACTCGCAGGATCGGCCGTGGGCAACCCTCTTCGGCACCAATCAGATTGTCATGGTCGACCCGGAGACCTTCGGGCCGACCTACTTCGATCTCCCGGACGAAGGTGCCCGCCCGAGGCGGCTGGTCATCGATTCCGAGGACATCGTCTGGTATGTGGACTACTCCCGCGGCTATCTCGGCCGCCTCGACCCGTCCACCGGAGAAGTCACGGAGTGGGCCAGCCCGAGTGGCGGAGAATCCCGGCCCTACGGCGTCGCCATCGACGACGACGACCGCGTCTGGTACGTCGAGACCGGAGTCCGGCCCAACGTCTTCGTGGGCTTCGATACCAGGACTGACAGGTTCATCAGCACCGTGGAGGTTGAGAGCGGCGGCGGTACCATCCGGCACATGTACTTCGACCCGGAGACCAACGCGATCTGGTTCGGCACGGACACCAATACGATCGGGCGGGCCGTGCTGCCGCCTAGTCGGAGGGTGAGCGAGTAGCAGGCAGCGCGTGGCCCCGGGACGCCGGCGCAATGTGCGGGGGCTCATGCGCGAGGCCCGGCAACTCGTGCACGATTCCGCGCGCGTCGTCGCGATGACGGGCGCGGGCATCTCCGCGGAGTCCGGGGTGCCGACCTTTCGCGGCGACGGAGGGCTCTGGCGCAACTACCGCCCGGAGGACCTGGCGACGATCGACGCCTTCGAACGGGATCCCGTGACGGTGTGGGAGTGGTACGCGTGGCGCAGGAGCTTTCTCGCGACGTGCGTGCCGAACGACGGACATCGTGCGCTGGCCCGCTTTTTCCTGCGCCGTGGCGCGGCGGGGCTTGTCACGCAAAACGTCGACGGGCTGCACACGCGAGCCGCGCGGGAAGTGGCGGGTGACGGGTCGCCGGACCCGGCGCTGCCGGTGGAGATACACGGCGCGATCGCGCGCGACCGCTGCAACGATTGCGGTGCCCGCGCGGAGGCCGAGCCACCGGGCGATTCCCTGCCCCGCTGCGCGACCTGCGGCGGGCTTCGCCGCCCCGACGTGGTGCTCTTCGGCGAAATGCTCGATCCCGTTGTCCTGGACCGCGCCCGGTCAATGGCTGAGCGGGCCGATCTGTGCATGGTGATCGGCACCAGCGCGGTGGTCTACCCGGCTGCGGCCATCCCCTTGGCCACGCTGCGCGGGGGTGGGAGCATCATCGAGGTGAACACCGAGGAGACGGGGCTTACGGGTCTGGCCGCGGTGGCGTTGCGGGGGCCCGCGGGTGTGGTGTTGCCGGATTTACTGGGATAGCAGGGGCGGGGCGCCCGCGCGAGGAAGCTCCGGTCTTCCGGGATGCCAGGGGGCGGCTCACTCGCCTCCGCCGCGGCCGGGGGAATCCAGCCGGTGCATCACCATCACCACGCGCTCCGTGCCCAGGTCATCCACGTCCAGCGCGAGCAGATAGTCGGCACCAAATTCGTAGGGTGTGAGATCACGTCCCGGTGCCAAATGACAGGAGAAGATGCCTTCCGGGTTGAAGGCCATCCACGCCGATTCTTCTCGGGGCCGGGTGAAGCGCTTCACCCACAGACGACCGTCACGGCCGATCATCAGGTCGGCGGCGGTGGGAAACAGGTCGGCGACCGTCCGAGCGTTGTTGATGGCAGCTTCGTCACCATTGTTCCAACCGGGGCTCCCGCGACCTCCGCGCTCCGCCACATAGTCGTCGCGGAACGCCTGGAGATGGACGTCCGTCACCTCCCTGGCCGGCTCCGCCCAGCGAACGATCCGGCGCAGCCGAAACACCTCGTCCAGGATCCGCACTTCGGGAACCCGGGCGGTGGTCATTGCAATGTTGGTTCCGCGGGCCGCCACCAGCGGCGATGCCCCGAAGAGTGTTGGGAGGAAGAACCCGGGGTAGTCGCTCACAGGCTCGAAGCGCTGGCCCGGAAGCGCTGCGATGGTGTCGATGAGAGTGCCGTCCGGGCCGTGGACCTCGACGAGGAAGGTCACCGGAGCCGAGGAGTTGCCTCCCGGTGGGGTCATGGCCTGTGTCACATTCACCGAAGTGCCATTCGCCAGCACTCCCCCGCGAACGAAGGCGTGCAGCTGATAGGGGTCCGGCTGCACCGCACGACTGAACTCACCGGCCGGGGAGAAGACATTGAAGCGCCAGGGCATGTAGTCACCCACCCACAGCGTGTCCCCCGGAAGCACCCAGAGGAGCCATGGACCCCGGAACTCCCCGGGGCCGTCACCAGCACCCCCCATCGAGCGCAGATGCTCGCCCGTGGCGGTGAAGATCCGGACTTCCCGGCTGGAACCGTCCACAACCGCGATCGATCCATCCGAAAGCCGAGCCGCTTGTCGGACCTGGTAGAAAAGGTGCGGCTCGTCACCGTCGACTGTACCGATGGACAGGATGGGCTCATCGCTGAGGGCGCACCGGGCATTCGTGCCCAGCAGCTCGTTGGTGACGATCTGGACGCCGGCGCTGTCGATCACGACAGCAGTGCCCGGTTGCAACGATGTCTCTTCGCCACAGGCCGCGGCGGTAATTGCTACAAACGCCAACCGCACAGGCCGGAGGGAAGCGCCCACGTGTTCAGGACCGTGGCAATACCTGAGCACCGGTCAAGCTCAGGTGGTGATCGGTGGACCACACCGTGTCGATTCGGTGAAGCCCCATGAAGGCAAGGCTCGAAGCGTCCACATAGGTCAGGCGCGCGCCGCGCATCCGGTTCAACATCCGACAGGCCTCCTTGTGGTGTTCGGCGTCGACTTCCAGGAGGGTCAGTCCCGCAAGGCTGTCCGCGAAAAGCCTGAACGAGCGGGCGGCTTCCTCGCCGTGCCGGTGGAGAAACCACGAATACGCCTCCGACCAGACCAGCAGCGACGTGTACCAGCGTGGTCGTTCGCCACCGAACAATGTCCGTGCCTGTGGATGATACTGATCGCGCTTGCTCAACGCCGCAATGAAGATGCCGGTATCCAGGTAGACCCTCGGGTCGCTCAAGGGGACTCCCGGCCGTAGACGACCTCGTCCACCGTGCAGCTGTCGTCGCGCCGACCGTGCAGGATGCCCACATAGGACATCCAGGGCCTTTCACTTGGCACCCGTGAGACCGCCTCGCCCAGGCTCCGCCGGCACAATTCCGCAAAGGATATGCCCTGCTGCCTGGCCAGAGCCTTGGCCCGATCGTAGAGGTCCTGTCCCAGAGAGACTTGAGTTCGAATCATGTTATCACCTCGTCACTTTATGATAACACCCAGAGGAACTGGCCGCCAACCGCAGGGCCTTCCCGGGTGCTCGGGCTGTCCGGCGTCGCGCGCTTCCCTTGGCCCTATCGACAACCCGGAGTACAATGACGGTTGCATTGCCTGCCCTCTGCCAGCCTTGCCCTCTCCCATCCCAACCCGCCCGCGCCGCATGTGCAAACCAACCCCGACAACGCTCGCCCGCCTGGCCACCGTCGCGCTCTTCATCCTCGGAGCCTCTTTCAACGACGGGGTGGCCCCACCGCTCGCCGCCCAGCAACCCGAGCATTTCGACATGCTCATTCGCGGGGGAAGGGTCCTTGACGGGACCGGCAACCCCTGGTTCCGCGCCGACATCGGGGTGCGCGAGGGGCGGATCGTCGCGCTGGGTAACCTGGCTGGGGCCAGCGCCGACCGGGTGATCGATGCGACCGGGCGCTATGTGTCCCCGGGATTCATCGACATCCATTCGCACGCGGACGACGGTAGCGGCCGCGGCGGCAGGACCATCCGCAACGACTCGACCCACCGCAAGGCGGCGCCAAACGTGGTTTCCCAGGGCGTGACCACGGTCGTCGTCAATCAGGACGGGCGTTCACCGTGGCCGGTCGCGGAGCAGCGGGCCACCCTCGAGCGACAGGGCGTGGGCCCGAATGTGATGCTCATGGTCGGTCACGGGACGGTGCGGCGGATGGTCATGGGGGACGACGTCCAGCGGCCGTCCACGCCCGAGGAGGCCGAGCAAATGGCGGCGCTGGTCCGCCAGGCGCTGGAAGAGGGGGCGGTGGGGATGTCGGCGGGACTGGAGTATGCCCCGGGCCGCTGGAGCACCACCGATGAGCTGGTCGCGCTGGCCGCCGAACTCGCGCCGTACGACGGTGTCTACATCTCGCACGAGCGGGCGGAGGGCGCGGACCCGATGTGGTACCTGCCCAGCCAGCACGAGGGGCGACCGCCCACGCTGCAGGATGCCGTGCTCGAGACGATCGAGGTCGGCCGACGCACGGGGGTGCGCGTGGTCGCATCGCACATCAAGGCGAAGGGCGTGGCGTACTGGGGATCGAGCGGTTCGGCGATCCAGCTCATTCAGAGTGCCCGGGACGAAGGCGTGCGCGTGTGGGCGGACCAGTATCCTTACCCGACCAGCGGGACAGACGGCAACACGGTTCTGGTACCGCGATGGGCGCTCCAGGACGAGGAAGCGGCCCGGCCCGCGGATGCCCGCCCGCCCGCCGACATGCTCGAGATCAGGCTGCGGGACCCCGAGGCAGCGGCCCGGATCCGAATGGACATCACGCACGAGATCGGGCGCCGGGGCGGGGCCGACCGGGTCGTGGTGTTCGAGCATCCGAACGAGGACTATGTGGGCATGAACCTGAAGGACGTGGCGGCCGAGCGCGGCGAGGACCCGGTGGAAACCGCGATCGCTCTGCAGCTGGAGGGTGACCGGACACGGCGGGGAGGCGGCCGCTTCCGGGGATTCTCCATGTCCGAGATCGACCTGGAGAACTACGCGGCGCAGCCCTGGGTCGCGACCGCCTCGGACGGCGGGATTGCGTGGCCGGGCGACGGTCCCGTGCACCCGCGCTTCTACGGCACCTTCCCGCGCAAGATTCGTCACTACGCTCTGACCGTTGGTGCGCTCTCGGTCGAGTCGGCGGTGCGGGCGCAGACATCGCTTCCGGCCCGGATCATGGGCCTCGCCGACCGGGGCGAGATCCGTGAGGGCTACTGGGCGGACCTGGTGGTCTTCGACCTGGAGACGATCTCCGACCAAGCGACCTTTGTGGAGCCGCATCAGCACTCCACAGGGATCGACCACGTGCTGGTGGGCGGCGAGTTCGTGGTGGAGGACGGTGAGATTGTGATGGCGTTGCCGGGCCGGGTGATCGTGTCGCGGAAGGGAGGGAGGCCGGCGGCTTGACGCCGGATCACTTCCACAGCGCGCCGATCGGCACGGCAAAGAGTCCGTCTCCGAAGGACGTGGTGTGATCGCCATCGTATAGCAGCACGCCCGTTCGGAAACGCTCGCCCGCGCGGTGCCGGAATCGCTTGAGACCGGTGAAGTCCTGGGAGCGCAGGGAAGCCGCCGCCTTGACTTCGACCCCATAGCAGTCACCGGATGCACTCTCCATCACGATGTCCACTTCAACCTTGTCCTTGTCGCGGTAGTGATGGAAGGTCAGAGGTTCTTCCAACCACAACGCTTGTTTCCGCAACTCGTTGTAGACGAATGACTCCAGGAGCGACCCGAATTCCGTGGGGTTGCGAAGCAGCTTCCGGCGGCCGATTCCTCGCAGCGCGCACAACATTCCGGTGTCGACCACGTGCATCTTCGGAGTCTTGACCATTCGCCTGAACTCGCTGGCGTGCCATGCGGGGATCCGCTCGACAAGGAAGAGCTGTTCCAGCAGGGTGAGGTATTTGCCGGCGGTCATCCGGTTGAGTCCAAGCTTGCCGCCAAGTTCTGTAAGGTTTACGAGCTGGCCCGAGAGGACCGCGGTCAGGCGGAGCAGCTTCGACATCGCGTCGACATGTTCGATGCGGGGAAGGCCGTGGAGATCACGCTGAATCAGGGTGTTCAGGTACTGCTGGTACCAGGCGCGCACACGCTTCTCGCTCCCCCGCAGGAGTGGTTCGGGATAGCAGCCCGTAACAATTTGCCGCGCCAGATGATCCCTGACGCGCACATCCTCGGCCAAGGGCGCTTCGCCGCTGAGGAGCGTGTCGAGAAAGGTGGGCTCCTTCCCGACGATTTCACATTCGGACAACGTTGCCAGACGGACAGCCTCCATCCTTCCCACCAACGCATCGGAGACCCGGGGGAGCAGCAGGGCGTTCGCAGAACCGGTCAGCAGAAAGCGGCCGGGAGTTCGGTTCTCATCAACCGCCTGCTTGATCGCGACGAGGGTATCCGGGACGCGCTGCACCTCGTCCAGAGCAATCCTCTTCGGCGGCAGATTTCGGATGAAGCCCACCGGGTCCGACCGGGCCACCTCCGCCTGGGCCATGTCATCGAAGGTGATGTACTCCCAGCTCTCGTCGATCAGATCCTTGACGAGGGTCGTCTTCCCGACCTGTCGGGCGCCCATGATGAAGACGACGGGCGTGTCGGCCAAAGCCTCTTCCACAAGGCGAGCTGAGTAGCGCGGAAACATCGCGATAGGTATCTCGGCGTTGGGGACTTCGCGCGGGCTCTGGCCCGGGCCCGCTCGATGGCGGCTGATTGCGAATGATATCAGCGTCCAATCGCTAATGAAAGAGCGGCCAATCGCTATCGACATAGCGGCTGATCGCTATCATCATAGCGGCCAATCGCGATTGAGCCTGCGTCTGATCACCGCTTGGCGGACCTATCAGTCCGTGGATAAATCCGCACGAGCACCGAGAGCGGCGAGGCGCCGGGCTGGCAAGGCGCTTTGAAGGGGGAATAGCAGCGCTATTCGCCCGAAAAGCAACGCAGAGCGCAGCGATCCAGCGCGGATGCATCGCCGCTCGAATGCCGAGGGGATTTTGTCCACGGGCTGCTACGCTCCCCACACCTCCCGCATGACTCGCAGCGCGTTGAGTCCCAGGATTCTTTCCACCCGCTCGGTGCTGTTCCCGCGCGCCACCAGCATCTCGGCAAGCCTACGGAACTGATCCGGGCCCTGCAGGTCCGGGATGAACGGCACGACACCAGCTCGTTCGCCGGCGGCACCAATGCCCGCCGCGCGGCGCGCTTCAACGTCCCTTCGAGCCGCTTCGTAGGCCGCTTCCATGTCGTCCACGGCCGTCGTCCCGCCGTCGGTTCCCAGTCCGACATGTTCCTCGCCGCACACCTGCACGGCGTGCTCGACATGCTGAACCACATCCTCCGCTACGGCCATGCCGTCGGCCGCCAGGAACGGCATGAAGTAGATCCCGACAATCCCGCCGGTCTCGGCCACCAGGCGCAGCTCCCGGTCCGTCTTGTTGCGCGGAAGATCCGTCACCGCTCTGCACCCGGTGTGCGTGATCGCAACGGGCGCGGTTGACGCGCCGATGCCGTCCAGGCAGGTCTGCTCACCGCTATGGCTCAGGTCCACCAGCGTGTTCGTAGCGTTGAGTTCCGCGACGACCTCCCGCCCGAAGTCCGTGAGTCCGCCGTTCTCGGGCACCATCGATCCGTGTCCAAGCTGGTTGGCGACGTTGTAGGTGAGCTGGATGATCTTCACCCCCAGGCCCGCGAAGACACGGACCCGCTGAGCGTCGTCTCCCATCATGGCCGCGTTCTGAAAGCCCTGGATGATGCCGACCTTCCCTTCGCGCGCGGCACGCTCGATGTCGCTCGCGGCCCACACTTTCACGAGCGAATCGGGGTGCTCGCGGATGATCCTGTTCCAGCGAGACACGTCGGCAACCGAACTCTCGAAGGGACCCTGAGGGCCGGCGACGTAGCCGATTGTAGTGTTGACGGCGGCCGTCCCCGAGGCGAGCGCGTCGGAGATTGCGCGCTCGTCCGGGCCGGGCCGGTCGCCCGTCCGCAGAGCTCCGGAAGGACCTCCCGAGGGGGGGCGGTTCGGGTTCCGGATGCCGCCAAGCATGTTGATGACGAAGAGGTCGGGCTGGGCTCGGCGCACTACCGAAACAAGCGTTGCATCCGTAGCGCTCCTGCTCGAAAGCGCGATGCCGGCAACTGCACCAAGGAAGGAGCGGCGTTCGATACGCTGTGAGCTCGCCGTATCCATCTACGACTCCTGGCAAGGGAGAGGTGTTTCCAGGTCGCAAAATAGGTTGGGGGGCCGGCCGCAGGCCATTCGTACCGACGGAGTGCAATCCGGTTTCCGGCATTGAGGACGGATGCCCTAAATGGCATTCAGAGGCTCGTCAATGGATTTGTCAACGAGATGAGGGGAACCAGGGGAATCGCCCTCAGCGACGATTGGGCATCAGGGATGGATTGGCATTTGTGACAACTATAGTTGTCATTGTGTCAGGTATAGTTTACATTCATCGCTCGGTAACCACGAGAGTACGAACCGGTTGACTTCCCCCGAAGTCTGGGCCGGCTGGACTACCACGTCTCACCGTCCTATATCCTATCCTGCCACGCACGTCGGCATGCGGTCGGCGTCTCGGACCCTTATGATCGCACTGGATACCGGAGAGCGTCCACTGACGAAGCAAGCGTACCAATTGCAGCTCCAAGGCCTGAGCGAGACACCTGGTCAGATCAAGATGGCTACTCTGATCCGTGCCTTGGACGCGCTCACGAAGACTGCCGAGAAGGCCACTCGGTTGGCAGCCACTGGACGGAGCGGAGGGCGAGGGGCAAAGCCACGCTGGCTCAGCGCGGTGCTCGACTTTACCGTCACTGGACTGGGGTCCGGCTCCACAACCGTTGGTATCGAGGCTCCCCGGCTTGGAGACATCCCGGAAGCAGACCTCTCTCAAGAGGACTTCTGGCTTCAGAGACCGGACATTGAGGATACCGCGCTCGATCTCGGGGCCCGCGCGACAGTGGAAGCCCAGAGTTCCAGAGCATCAGGAGACCATTTCGACAGAAACGTCTTGCAGGCGATCATCGGCTTCGAAAGAGCTGCCGAAACACCGGAGATTCAATACAAGCTGATCCCGCAGAACCCGTCGCGGACTGGCTTCGTCCTCAGGGCGTCGACCTGCGCGCAAATTAGGGAACGCCTCCATCTCATCCCCGTAGCACGCGCTTTCGTCGTCAGCGGTCGACTCGACGAGATCAGACACGGCTTTGGCCGTTTCCGACTCCTTATGGGTCACGGCCAGTCGCTACCGGGCCAATTGGACCGCCACCTCGATGTCGAATTGCTTCGGCCTCTCTGGGGCAAGCTAGCTACAGTGCAGGGGATCGTGCATTTCAAGTCCAACGGTCAACCACGCTTGATGGAGGCTCGCCGAATCAGCGCACGCGCCGGAGGCGATGGAATCTTCGAGAGTATGCCCGAGGGCGACTTGGTGGGGCAGGAGGTCTCCATCTCCAAGGCTTCAGCCAACACGATGCGTCATATCGACCCCATGATACTTTGGGGCGCGTGGCCCGGCGATGAGCCGATCGAAGACCTCCTGGCCCAGTTGGATTGACCACGCGGCTTGATGCGACGCTTCCTGCTGGATACGAACATCTTGCTCGGGCTGACCCGAAAGGCTCCGTGGGCACGCAGGGCGTACGATCAGTTTGGACTCGGTGATCCTGATGTAGTCTCCTTCACCTCCGTTGTGTGCATCGGCGAGATCTTCGCCATAGCGGAGAGAAATGGATGGGGCCCGAAGAAGAGGACCACCCTCGAAAGAGTGCTCGCGGAACTGCCCGCCCTTCCGATCAAGGAGCCCAATACCCTGAGAGCATACGCATTGATAGACTCGTGGAGCTGCGGGACCCCGGTGGAAGCTCCCCAGGGGACCCCTCCTCCCAAGTCAGCCGCAAAGATGGCAAAGAACGACCTCTGGATAGCGGCGACCGCTCACGCCAGCGGCTCGGTTCTTTTGTCAACTGACAGAGATTTCGAGCACTTGGATGGTGTGTGGTTTGAGTTCCGACACATCGATCAGAACTTCACCGGGGACTGAACCCGTTCCCACACGCTCAGAGCTCCTCTGGATGCTACTCGTCAGCCTCTTCGAGCATCGCACGGCAAGTCACGTCAACGAGCCGGGAGCGCAATCGACGCCACGGACGGAACGTCGAATTCGTCTCTGAATACACCCCAGATCCGGTTACCCGAGAACCGAAACGCATCGAAGCGGTCAGGCAGTCGAACTTCCTGAACGGCTCCGTCCGGCGCGATTCGCAGCCATAGCCGACCACCTCTCAGTCCACCCGATTCGAGCCCGAAGGGGTGCATCCACATCGTCCCGTCGTCGCTGCAGCGGAAGTCAACGTACCGTGGCAGATAGCTCGCGAGCTCGTGCGGCTCCCCTTGAACCATCTGGACCATCTGATCCATGGCCCGAACACTGTCTTCCGCGCTGAGCCTGATTCTGGTGTCTCCTGTCAGCTCGGCCTGCCTCAATCCGAACACCGCTTCCCCGAATTGTCGGGGACTGATCTCCGTGAAGGGTACGGGCGGCAGGTCGATGGGATCCACCTCGGTTCCCGATCCGTCGAAGCCGCGCAGCTGATTTCTCACGCGATCATGGACGCGGACGAGATTCTCGCCACAGGATGCCCACAGCCGATACCACAGCGGAAACCCACCCTCGCTCGGAATGAAGGCTCCCGATGGATCGTCCAGCACCTCACCGAGCGCCGCGACGGTTCGCACCTCACCCGATTCCGGATCAACCGCGACCAGATCGGGTCTCAGGAGCAAGAGACGGAATTGCAGCACACCCCCCTCCATCGACCCGCTGCTGCGGGGCAAGATGACCTCCTCGCCGAGTATGGCGGTTCGTACCGCGCTGCTGAGCATGCTCATGCCTGTCCGCACACTGCCGGGAGGGAGGGACGCCGACCGCAAGGGGACTTCCGCCCAGTCTTCCCCCGGTCGCGAGATCCGGACCAGAGCGTGGCGCAAAAGGTCGAGAACCCATGCTTCTCCGTCCCATCCTCCGGGGACGAAGGCAGAGGGCATCGGGAATTCGTCGGGCCCCCTTCCCGACCGTCCGTGAGCACCGAGGGACTCGCCGTCCGGGCCGAATCCGACGAAGTACGGCTCGCGCGAATTCAGAACCCAGACAGAGCCGTCACTCAGGACTTCCAGGTCACGCACCACGGAGAGGGAGTCGGAGGTACCCAGTACTTCGATGGCCGACGCGCTCAAGTCGATTGGGGCGCCTGGGTCGTTGCCGACTGAGGTACCGTCGCAAGCTGCGAGGAGCACCGCTGAAGACAGGGAGGCGGCGACGCGAAGTGAGGTCAAGAGTGAAGTGGGTCTCACAACTTCTCCGTTGTTTCCGGGATCCGAGCGCAACTCCGGGCGCTTCGGATCGTACCCATCAAGGCGCCTCAAAGTTGCCATTCCGTCGCGTACGGTCGCAACCACGCTCGCCACATCCATCGCCTCGGGAGCGAAGAGTCGTTCAGGCGACAGCGAAGGGCCTGGCACTCAGGCTCTGGCTCTTCGCGGAACCGCCAGCGCGCGCTCGAGCCGGACCACCCTCCCGTCCGCGCTGCCGCGCCCCTCGGCGTCCGGCGCACACGCCAGCAGCGACTCCATGCGGCGCAGATCTTCGGCGTACTCTTCAAGCCGCCAAAGGTGGCTGGCCCGGCTCTTCGTGCAGACCAGCGTGTTGGTGCCCCCGAGCCACCGGCTTTCGTAGTCGAGGTCGCGGTGATCCCGGCGGATCTTCTGGCGGAAGTGCCAGTGGATGTCCTGGCGGGATTCGAAGCGCTCCACCCGCTGAGCGGGATCCCCGCAGAACGCGCGCAGCCTGGCGCAGAGGTGGCATTCGCACGGAATCTCCACCTCGATGGTCCAGTCGCTGGGTGGGACGGGCGCCGCGGCGCTCCGCGCCAGCAGAAAGTCGGCGGATCGGCGCCACAGGACACTGTAGGCGGCCGTTTCCGCGATGCCGCCCCGCCCACAAATCCCCTCCACCGCCGCCGGTAGCATCCGGTCCGGGGTCACGATCGTCGGGTGATCCCCAATGGCCTGTGCGGCCGCCGCAGCCGCGTCCGCGAGCTCCAGCCGATGCGCGAGCACGAATAGATCGCAGATGGCCCCGGGATCGATCCACTCCTTCGGGGAGTCGGGATACCTGTGCAAGGCGCGCGACGGCTCCGCCGACCGTTCGCGCTCCCTGCGAGCACGAGCCTCGGACTCCGACCGAAGAGCGGGCTCCAGGCCGGACAGGGCGGTTTCCGCCGCTTCGCGCATCGCGTCGCGCCGGGCCCGACCCGTCGTCGCCTTGGGGCTCCCGCCCGCAAGGACGAGCAGGGCGACGATCTCCTTCGGGCGCCGCGCGAGGTGTCTCTCGATCAGCTTCGGCAGGAACGCCCCAACCTCACCCGCCCCGATGAGGGCCAGGACTTCGGCCAGGACCACGTTCTCGCTGCCGTCGTAGTGAGTCGTGACCACGCGCTGGAGAAAGTCGGCGCCAAGGTCCCCGTCGCCGACGGCGTACAGCAGCCGCAGCATCTCGTACCGGTCCTGCGACCGGGTTGACCAGTTCCGGGCCGGCCAGATCCGGATCAGTCTCGCCAGGAGCCGTCGCACCCCTTCGTCTGCCCCATCCGCCGGACGGCCCCGCTGGGTGGCAACCCACGACACGGCGTGGCCGACGCTGTTGCCCGCCACGATGTCCAAGGTCTTGTCGCCGGGCCAGACGACCAGCACCCCGTGGCGGTAGACCAGCGCCATCGTCACGCCCTCGTTGCCCGTCGGATACACCCTGCGCTCGTCCGGCTCGGCGTCGGTGAGCGCGCGCCGCGACAGCAGTTCCGAGGCTTTCAGGTCGATCGGCCCGAAGCGCGGGCGCCCGCCGTCGCAGGCCGCCCAGCCGTCCAGGGTCCTTATTCGGCTCCGGAGCTCCCCTATTTCGGCCTGCGGAGCGTCCTGTATGTCGCCTTTCCAATCGTACGGCGGGCTCTCGTCGGGATAGCCCTCCTGTTCGAACCTGAGAACGGCGGCGTGCAGCTCGCAGCCCGCCCGGCACGCGGCCTTCCCGAGTACCTTCGCCACGGCAGCGTCCTTGTTCTTCAGCGTGTCGAAGGACAGTCCGTCCTCGCTGTACTCGTGGTCGAGCACCCATGCGAGCTTGTCGACCCTGCCCCCGTCCCGCCATCGAGCCAGGCTTTCGGCGACCTGCGTGGTCAGCTTCCGGTATTCCGGTGGGGCCAGTCCGTCGTCTGCGGACCCAAGGAACAGGTTGAACAGGAGCGAAACCCGGTGGCCATCCCTGACCGGCAGCACCTCGTGCGGGCAGTCCGCGTAGAACGCGGCTAACAACAGCTCGGACGGTTCCCGCGCCGCCATGTCGAACGTGGCTTCCCGGGCCGCGTGGCGCACGACCAGCTCCCCCCCGGCGCCGGGCGTCGGCAGCGACAGCGACAGCGTCGCGACCATGCCCGGGACCTTCTCGGTGTCCCGGTGTTCGGCGAAGAAGCCTCCGGGCCGGTAGACGAGGAGCTTGTAGAGCTCGGCCCCAAGCCTTTCTGCGGGGAGGCCAAGACCAGCGGCGACCATGTCCATGATCTTCGCGAGCGAGTCCGGCCACGCGCGCCCGTCCAGACGGACATCCGCGGCGTCGATCTGCCAGCTGTCGCGGACCGACGTGTCCTGAACGGTCTCGGCTCCCTTCCCGTACGGCGAGCGCTCCGCGGCCGCGATCAGCGCCTCGATCTGCGCCTCCGGCACCGGGAACGACAGCTCCCCGGCGCCCTCCACGGTGACGCGCGGCATGGGGGTGAAGATGCGGGCGCCGACGCAATAGTCACCGGGACGGTCGACGGACCGGAGAAGCTCATCGATGCGCCCGTGTTCCGGGATGGGTTCGGTTCCGTACATGGCCTTGGGGCGTTGATCGAGAGGGAGGCGGGTGACAACGATGACCAGACTGACCAGTCTATGGACGTGCTACGGGGATGGCAACCGCGATGGGGTCGCCTCAGCCCGTGCGGCCTCAGCCCGTGCGAGCCCGGCTCCGTATCAACACGATCCTCGCGCGCCTGGCCTGCCGGAACGCTTCACCCGACTTGACCTCGTGGAACGCGAGGTATTTCTCAAGTTCATCGGCGACTTGCTGCTCGGGGTCTTGCACGATGTCGAACCGGGCGAACTCCCGGTTCCGGACGCTGCCCGGGCCCGCCGGAAAGTGGAACGCCCACTCCCGCCCGTCCTTCGAAATCGCCAGCTGGATGGCCTCGTGGGCACAGTCGTTGAAGGGGTGGTCGTCGTGCAGCCGGTCATTGTCCGGTGTGGCTTCGATCCTCACGAGAACGCGCGGATTGCCGGGAGGATGGCAAAAGCCGACATCAACCTTCCCCGACCCGGTTTCGAAACTCGGGAACCACCATGCGCGGATCGGCGAACTCCCAGCCGAGTTGCGTGAAGAGGGGCTTCACGATGCCCCCCATCACGTCCGCCGGTGTCTGGAATCCTTGTGCGTCCATATGCTTCTCCAATTCTTCGATCTTTTCGCAGAGTGCCTGGATCCTCAGCGCGCGCTTGAAGAGGGGCAGTCCGCCTGTCGTGTCGTCGAATCCAATCCTGTTCACGTAGCGCCTCGCGCCATCCGTTGCCCGCGCCATCCAATGCCCGAAAGGGGCGTCGCAGAAGGTCGTTACGAATTGGCGGCAGATGTCGGCCGGTGTCAAAACCGGTTCACGGAACGCTTGAACCCGGCGGGCGCCGAACCCACATTGCCTGTCCCTCCGCCTTCCCCCGTCGTACGTGTAACCAGGAGCCGCCCGCACCCGATGGCCGCCGTCAAGCGAAGACCGCTGGAAGTCGCGTCCCGCCGCGTCGTGCAGGACGCCAAGCTGGCCATACGCGATGTCTACGATGCAATCGTCGAGCTGGTCACCAACGCCGACGACCGCTATCAGATCCTGCGGACCGCAGGCAGGGTGGAGATCGAACTCGGCAGGCAAGGCAGGGGCCAACCCTCAATCCTGCGTGTGCGCGACTTCGCCGACGGAATGACCACCGATCAGATGAACCGGAAGCTCGGGCGGATCGGCGGGCGGGTCAGCGGCTTGGAGGAGGGGCACGCGGTCCGGGGCACGAATTCCCGAGGCGCGAAGGACATCGCGGCGCTCGGCAAGGTCACCTTCGAGTCGATCGCCGGCGACGGACGCATGCACACCTGCAGGATCTTCCCGAATCTGGAATACGAGGCTGACGATTCGCGCCAAGTGACACCGGGGGTCCGCAAGCGCCTGGGGATCGGCGACGGTACCGGCACGGTGGTGACCATCGAAATCGAGCCGAGCCACCGGATCCCGAAGATCGACACCCTCGTGCCGAATGTGGCCAGGCTGGTGCGGCTTCGTGAGATCGTCTGGCAGAAGCAGACCACGCTGGTGGCACGGGGCCTGAAGAAAGGGAAGGACCGCGTGGTCAGCCTCCACCGGCCTGCTGGCAAAAGGCGCGTCTCCAAGTCCTTCCCGGTACAGGGGTATCCCGGCGCGACCGCCAAGCTGGTCATCTTTCGAGCCAGAAGGAAGTTCCAGTCGGAGAGGAACAGGTTTCGGCTCGGCGGCATCCTGGTCAAGTCCAGGCACGCGATTCACGAGGCGACGCTCTTCGAACGGAGTCTGGAATGGGACTCCCACGCCCAGTGGTTCTACGGCCGGCTCACCTGTGAAGCAATCGACGACCTCTGGAACGAGTACGACGAACGTCAGGCCCGGGGGGAGTCGCATCCGCCGGAAAATCCGGTTCCAATTCTCGATCCGTCGCGCAAGTCGGGCCTGATCCCGGATCATCCCTTCGTGGCAACGCTCTACGAACGGGCGCTCACCCTGCTCCGGCCGCTGGTCGAAGAGGAACGGACCCGGGAGCAACGCGAGAGGGCGCGCACCGTAGAGAGCCAGAAGACGCGGAAGCGCCTCGACGCCCTCGAAAAGGCAGCGAACCAGTTCATGGATGACTTCTCGGACGAGGACACGTCCCGCGACCCCAAGGGGAAGGAGAGGGGAAGCCAGTTTCAGATCCAGGGCTATTCGCTGAGCCCGCAGTATGCGCAGGTCGTTCGGGAACAATCCTTCAAGTGCTGGCTTACGGTACGGTCCAAGGCCTTCCCCGAGATTGGCGAAGGCGAGTCGGTGGAGGTGGAGTGCCTGACGGATGACATCCGGGCCGAGCGCCCCACGGTGCCCCTGGAAGCGGTCGAAACACAGGAGGGCGCGTTGCGGGCGACCTGGTCGGTCAAGGCCCTGGAGGCGACCGCGGCAACCGGCCTGGAAGCTCGCGTCGGGCCGATCCGAGCCGAGTCGACGATTGCTGTGCTGGCTTCGGAGGCCGAACGGTACGCGGACGTCGACGAACTCCAGTTCGAACGGAAGAGCTATCGGATCCGCGGCGGCTCTCGCAGGAGCATTCGGCTGGTCGCCCCGATGGCGCTCGCGCGCTCAGCCGGCCGGGAGTTCGACCTGGAGCTGTCGTCTGACGACTTTCGGATCTCGGGGCCCAGAAGGCTGGTCCTGAGCGCCACCTTCGGGATTGCGGTTTGCAAGCTCACCGTGGCGGTGCTGGACGATGACGCCGCGCCGACCAAGGTCACAGCCCGCCTCGGGAAGCACGAAGCGGAAACTGAGCTACGGGCCGCGTCTGCTGCCGGCGCGGGGATCGTCATCAAGCTGGAGGACGTGGACCATGGGGCGCTGCGCTACCGGTGGAACAGGAACGTGCTGGAGATCGGTGCCCGCCATCCTTCGCTCAAGCGGTACCTGGGACCGAAATCAGAGCAGTATCCGGGGCAGGATGAGCTCCATTTCCGGGTGCTGCTGGCGGAGGTGGTGGCCGAAGCACTTTGCGCGAGGCGCTTACAGGCGAACATAGAGGCGAACCCCAGGGACTTTGAAGGCATGTCCTGGGATGACTACTACCGACACTTCGCGCGGATGATGTCGGAGTTTCTGCCGAAGGCGCATGGGTTGATGGCGCCTGGGGTTTGAGGGGGGTTCGGGCTCGGTGACCGTTTTCGCAGCCTGTCAACTCTAGTTGTCATCATGTAAAGGCAAGTTTACATTTCTTGCCCAACTGCCCTAATGGAGATCGGTCCGCTAGATCGCTGACGCAGTGCCGGGCAACTGGACCGTAGTCGCTCACCGTCGTATTGTGCCAAGCCGCTTTCCTGGCGGAGGCCAGGGACCTGCCTCCGGGCTGCGCGCAAGGAAACAGGAGATCGTCCACTGACCAAGCAAGCCTACCAATTCCGGCTCTCCGGCCTCGGCGAGGCTGAGGGGCATATCAAGGTCGACAGTCTGATCCGTGCCCTAACGGCCCTGGTGAAAACTGCCGAAAGCGCCACCCGGTTGGCGGCCACGGGCCGGAGCGGTGTACGAGGGGCCAAGCCGCGCTGGCTCAAAGCAGCTCTCGACTTTACCGTCACTGGATTGGAGCCCGGATCCACTGCTCTCGGCATAGAAGCTCCCCGGCTTGGCGACGTACCGGACCTGGACCTCGCCCAACAGGATCTCTGGCTTCAACAGCCGAGCACCGAGGACACTTCGCTTGATCTGGGCGCGCGAGCGACAGCAGAGGTTCAGAGTTCCGCGGCGTCCGGGGACTACTTCGACGGCAACGTCCTGCAGGCGATTCTCGGGTTCGGCGGCGCTGTGAAGACTCCGGGAGTGCGCTACGAACTGATCGCCGAGAATCGATCGGGGACGGGTTTCGTCCTCGAAGCATCGGCCTGCCCAAAGATCAAGGAACGCCTCCACCTCATCCCTGCCCCGCGTGCTTTCGTAGTGAGTGGTCGACTCGACGAGATCGGGCACGGCTTGGGCCGGTTTCGACTCTTGATGGGCGGAGGTGCGCTACCCGGCCAGCTCGACCGCACCCATCTCGATATCGAGTTGCTGCGCCCGCTCTGGGGAAAGCTGGCCACGGTGCAAGGCATCGTTCACTTCAAATCCAACGGTCAGCCGCGCCTAATCGAGGCGCGCCGGATAAGCGAGCGCGCCGAGGGCGACAGGATCTTCGAGACTATGCCTGAGGCTGAGATGCGCGGTGGAGAGCTCGCTAGTGTACTGGCCGAACCGGATCGGCGCGGATCAGTTTCCAAGTCTTCGGTGCGGGCAATGCGCCGAGTCGATCCAATGGTTCTATGGGGCACTTGGCCTGGTGATGAGCCCATCGAAGAACTGTTGGCCGCACTCGACTGACCACTCGGTCCGACTCCTCTGGTCGAGATGGTGCGTATCACTTCGCCAATTGCTTGGCGTCGCCACCCCTTATCCATCTCCTCTTCCCTTCTTCACCGACCTCGCAGCGATCCTCCTCAACTCCAGTACCGTCGTGGCCCAGCGGCGGAACTGTACGCCACGTGGGGAGCGGACTCGGTAGCCTACTGCGAGGATGCGTCGCGACACTCGTCACGAAGCGCCTGCACCCAGCGGCCCTCCATCGATCGCCGCCCCGCCCCGCTCTCGCCACCCACGATCACCCAGTGAATGTCCCCCGCGCTCCAGCAGGAAGTCGGGCGGTACGTCTCGATGGAATAGATCGGACATCGAGTTCACGAAGATCAGCCGCGGCTTTTTCCAGCTCGCAGGCTGCGCCAGCCGCTCCGGCCAGATCCTCACGGCGAAGGGGTCCCGGCGGTTCTCGGGGCTGTTCACTCGGTCCACTCAATCGATGTCCGTTGGCCCATCTCGGTGGCCTCCGTGCCCGTCTCTGCGCTTACTTCCAATCCAGTGATTCCGAATATAAGCCGAAAACACGGAGGCGGAAGGGAGCAGGGACACCCCCACCCTCACCCCGACCGCATCAACCCCCACAACCGCACGTACTCGACGCCCAGGTCATCGGTCATCTTCGCCAGGATGTAGTCCTCGCCGATCTCGAAGATCGTGAGGTCTTCGGGCGTTTCGACCAGGCCCTGCCCACGCCCCTCCCGATCGAAGACGGTCCAGAGTGTGCCGTCGTACTCCTCCCCGGGGCGCTCGAATTCGGCCACCCAGAGATGCCCGAGGGCGTCACCAACGGTTCCGGCGAAAGCCGGGAAGGCGTCGACCAGCGGCACGTTGGCGGCCACCTCGGCCACGCCCGCACGTCGCTCCTCCGGAAGCCTTGCTACCCGGCGGCGAAAGTTGGCGTCCTGCTCGGCCTGGGTCGGGGTTCGAGGCTCGTAGTCGCGGCGCACGATCCGCGCAAGGGATCCGTCGCTCCGGTAGGCCTTGATTTCGTAGCTCTCGGTGCGGCCCATGACCGCGAGATCTCCCCAGACCGCGGTGTGGGTCGTCTGGCCGAAGGGATGCCGCAGCGGCGTAACGTAGGTCATTCTGCCTTCCGAGTAGCTCTCGGAGTAGGTCTGCGGCCCGGGATGCCTTCCCAGTGATGCGCGTGTGTCACCGTCGACGGTCCTCAATGCGTAGTCGTGATCCTGGTGCCAGAATCCCTTCGTCCGCAAGAACTCCATATCCCTCGTGAATAGCGTCCCGTCCGGCAGGAGGCCAATGACGACATCGGGGTTCATCGCCAACCCCATCATTCCCTTGAGTGCCTCAACCCCACTCGCCACCATCGTGTTATCCCCACTCCGGCTGCGCAGTGCGACGGTCCAGCCGTGATTGCCCTCCAGGTCGAAGACGGAGATCCTGCCCTGCTCGGGGTCGGCCGCGATCAGTGAGTCCGTTGCCCACGGCCGAACCCGGTTCAGGCCGGCAAATTCGCCGGGCCCTTCGCCCTGACCGCCCCACGAAGCCAGGTATTGCCCCGTCGCGTCGAACACCAACAGCTCCATGGAGCCCCCATTCGCTACCACGATCCTGCCGTCGGCGAGCCGGGTCGCGTCCTCAACCTTGTGGAACTGAAAGTCCGGCGCCGCTTCCGGGGTGCCGATCGAGACCAGCGGTTCGGTGCCCACCCTCCATCCGAGCCTTGAACCAGGTGCCGTGCGAGGGTTCTCGGCGATCCTGATTCCGGCACTGTCCCGCACGCCGTACTGCGGCCCGTCGGTCTGGGGTACCGTGCCTGGCTTCTCGTCGCCGCATGACGCGACAAAGCCGCCGCTGATCAGGGTTGCGCCGATGACGAGCACGGTGTGGAGCCCCGGGGCGAGGGACACCCGCGGCCTATCAATGTGCGCGCGGTGGCGGGCCGCACTCATGGACCATCCTGCATCCTCTTCCGGGTCTCGAATTCGAGCTTCAGGGTCTCCGACCTTCTGAGGCGCTCCGTGTGCATGGTTCTGAGGAGTGTGAACCTCTCTTGGGCGTATGAGATTTCGCTCCACAGATCCCGTGCCTCCTGCGAGTTCCTATCCAGTGCACTCCGGGTCTCCTCAGCCTGCTCCCATGCTTTCCGGATCTCGGCCATCCGCTCCCGGAGGTACTGCATCTGCACGTCGAGTCGCGTCAGCTCATCAACGCCCTCGACGACGGCGGGCATCGCAATCCCGTCCTGTTCGGGCACGTCCCGCCCGTTGCCGCCTACGCAGGCGCCTAGCGACGCAATGACGAGGAACAGGAAACCGGCACCGAGAACAGCACCCCGGCGTTGCAGCGAAGTGAATCGAATGTCTGCGAAGTTCTTCATGGTCTCCAACCTTTCTTTCAGTGTGACGGTCCGCGCCGACATGCTTGCCGCCACCGCGGGCATCGGGAATTGCGCCGGGGTCTGGGTGCGGACCAGCAGCTTGGCGTATTCTCTGGGCCGCACGATGCCCGCGGCCACGACCTCGGCGTCGCAGGAGGTCTCGCGGCAGCGCTCGATTCCTCTGCGCAGCAGCCGAATCAGGGGGTGGAAGGCGAACACCGCCGCGGTGAGGCAATCGAGCAGAGCCCACACGTAGTCGGCCCGCCGAATATGGATGAGCTCGTGGGCGAGCACGATCTTCAGGGACTCGGGGGAGTCAAGAAGCGAGCGGGGGACGATGACCACGGGCTTCCGGGCACCGAACGTCATGGGCACGCTGTCCGGCGGTCCCTCCAGCAGCTCCACCGCTCGCCGCACGCCGAACTGCCCGGCGATTGTGCGCAGCAACCGGTTCGGCGCCGGATCGCCAACCCTGGGCGCAGTGACACGGAGCCTGCCAAGCCGGTGGAGGTCAGCAGCCAGCATCGCGAGACGAACGACCGCCAGAATGAGGACCCCGACCGTCGCCGCGCCCAGGAGCGCCAAGGCGATGTCGACTGCGGTCGCTGGGTCAGGACCCAGGGGAGCTCCGCCAATAGCCGGCAGCGCTATCGCGGGTTCAAGCGTTGTGGGCAGATCCGGCCGCAGAAGACCCCGTGAGGGCAGCCAAGGCGCAGGAATCCAGGGCGCGGCCAGGACGGACGCCGGTAGCGCCAGCAGAAGCGCCTGGCGTAGCCGGTACCCCATCATGGGGTGCAACCCGCGAGCGAGCGTGAGCGAAAGCGCGACCGCCCCCGCAAGCCCCGTCCAGACGAGCACCGGAACCCAGAAGGCCGTGGCGCTTGCGGTGCCAATCCGTGCCAGGAATTCAAACATCGCGCTCCTCCTCACCGGCCATCCGAGCCAACAGCGTCTGGATCTCGGCGCTTTCGTCCGCCGACAGCGTCTCGCCCCGGACCAGGGTCTGAACCAGGGCCGCGGCCGACCCATCGAAGACCTGGTCGAGAAGGTCCTGAACGAGTTCCTGCCTGACCTGGGCGGGCGGACGCGCGGGGGTGTACAGGTAGCGGGAACCGCTGCTGTCGCAGTGCAGGAAGCCCTTCCGCACAAGCTTCTTCATGACCGTCATCACGGTCGTGTACGCGACCCGGCGGCTCTTCAGGATGCTCGCGTGCACGTCGGCCACCGACGCCTCTCCCGCCGCCCAGACGTGGTGGAGCACTTCCATCTCGGTCTCGCCCAGCCGGCTCAGTGTCTTACGTCTCGGCTTATTCATACTATCATAGTAATACTATTGTGATAGTATCGCAAGTCCGGCGCTGATACAAGGTTGTGGATGGCGACGCGTGTCCGGCCCGATCAGCTGTCCTACACGACCGCAATCGACTCGACCCAGCTGGTCCGCACGAGCCGGTTGCTCTCGTGCACCCTTGATTCGTGCCCGCGTTCACATGACACTTGTCTCGTCACCCCCTGGAGGTAGTGCATTGAACAGCGGAACCGTCGATCGAGAGTGGCGATTGCGCCACGGGCCGGTGCTGGTGTCCCTCGCATCGCTGGCCCTGGCCGGATGCGGCGACGCTGTGGGTCCGGCGGCGCCCTCGACCGGGCCTGCGGCCGTCGAGGTCATGGCCGGTGCGGGGCAGCGCAGCCTGCCGGGTCGCGCCTTGTCCGAACTTGTCTACGTTCGTGTCCTGGACGTCGCGGGTCGGCCCCTTCCCGATGCGACGGTCGCGTTCACGCCCGCCGCCGGGCACGGCTGGGTGACCCCGGTCCTCGCGGCCACCGACCCGAACGGCGAAGCGGCCACCCGCTGGATCCTGGGCGAATCCGCTGGCACCCAGACCCTCACGGCTACCGCAGCCACGGTCTCGACCACGACCACCGCCGAAGCGCTGGACCTGGAAGCCGAACTGGATGTCCTCTTCGCGCCGCCTTCGGAGGCCGAGGTGGATGCAGTCCGCGCGGACTGGTCCGGCCGCGACTTCTCCGCGGCTCAGGTCTCGGTCGAACTCACCGAGGAGTATTCGCTGGCCGGCGCCCCGGCCACCCTTCGGATCGTGTCTCACGTCGTGGCGGGCGCGCGCCACTTCGGGGCGATCGTGATACCCATCGGGGCCACCGAAGGGAGCCTGCCGGTGCTGGCCTACCTGCACGGGGGCGACAGCGGCGTGTCCGTGGACGACCTCCAGATCGTCGGCTATGCCCTGGGAGAGGCAAGCACGCGGTTCGCCTACGTGATCCCGTCCTTCCGCGGCGAACCGCTCGAATACGGCGACCGCGTATGGGTCTCCGAGGGTCCGCCCAGCCCCTGGGACTACGATGTCGACGACGCGCTCGCGCTCGTGAACGTCGCCTTGGAGTCGACGCCCGAAGCGAAGCCCTCGGGGCTCAGCATTGTCGGAGGCAGCCGCGGAGCCGGGGTCGCGCTACTGGCCGGCGCACGTGACGAACGCATCGAACGCATCGTCGCCTTCTTCGGTCCGACCGACTTCTTCGACGACTGGGTGCGCGGGCTCGTTCGCGAGGCGGTGAACGGCGATCCCCGCGACCTGACGGGTGTCGCCCACTTCGATTCCACCCTCATCCGGCCCTTCATCACGGGAGAGATCTCGGTGGCCGAGGCCCGCCTCGACCTCGTTCGCCGCTCGTCGGTCCTCTTCGCGGCCGACCTGCCGGCGGTTCAACTCCACCACGGCACCGACGACGAGACGGTAGCGGTCAGCCAGGCCGAAGCGATGATTCACGCCATGGAGGGAATCGGGCGCGGACCACCCGATTTCGAGGCGTTCATCTACGAGGGGGGCACGCACGATTTCTTTTCCATGATCGAATCCATACCCCGCGCCGCGGCGTTTCTTCGGCAAGTGTTGGCAAGCCCTCGTCCAGGCGGGATGAATCGCCGGGCGAATGCGGCGGGGATCTCTGCCGCGGGCTCTTAGCGCGACCCGTCCACCCTGACCGTCACGAGGTCGATCGCGTGGTACTGGCGATGCCGCACCGACGCGGAGTAGTGCTCAAGCAGGCGAAGCGACAGGTCGCGCCCGCTGGAGGGAATGTCCTGTTTCTTCACCAGCGCGATCTGTTCCTCGAGGTTCGTCCCCTGGGGCCTGGCGAGAAACTCCATGACCGCGACCCCCTTTTTCTGGCGCACGGCCACCCGCAGACGCCGCGTATCGGATGGCGCCTCGTCCTCGCCGCGCCCGGCAAGGCTCATGAGGACCTCCTCGCCGGCCGAACAGAGACGGTCTGTGGATTCCTCGCTCCACTTGAGGCGAGCGGCGAATTCGCGGAGGAATTCGTCGAGCAGGTGCCTGACGCCGGCGTCAAGGGACATGTCGATGTTCCGTCGGCTCGACCACCACTTCCTCCAGCCGAAAAACAGCCCGACGACAGTGTAGAGGATCAGGACAAGCACACCGATGGCAACCGCGATCCAGATCAGGTTCCAGTTGCTGCCGGCCGCAGCATCCGAGGCTTGTGCATATGTTGCGACGTTCAGGGAATGGATGGGGCTGACTCTCGTCTGGGGTGAACAGGCTGGCCGTCTCGGTTGAAGCAGAATGCCCGCCATACTACCCTGCGGGATTACGGAGAACAAGGCCGGGCCGCAAGTGGTGCCGACATGCCAGCGGTCCTGATGGCATGTCGGTGCCCCGGGGGCCGTCAGCGGAGCAGCGCCTCCAGCCGAATGCGTTCGTCGGTGCGGTCGTCGCGGTACTTGACGATCACCGGCGCCTGCAGCGAAAGGTTCCATTCCTTTCCGATCCCGGAGCTGATCGGACGCGACCCGGGAACAACCACTGCGCCTTCGGGAACAACCAGCGGACCGTCGCCCGCCGCTCTGAGCACGTTGCCGCACACGATGTCGAACACCGGGGTAGAGCGCGTCAGGATCACGCCCGCGCCCAGCACCGCCCCGCGCTTCACGATCGCGCCCTCGTACACGCCGCAGTTGCCGCCGATGAGCGCGTCGTCCTCGACGATGACCGGCACCGCCCCGACCGGTTCCAGGACGCCCCCGATCTGCGCCCCCGCGCTCACGTGACAGCGGTGGCCGATCTGCGCGCAGCTGCCCACGAGCGCGTGCGAGTCGATCATCGTGCCGTCGCCGACCCACGCACCAACGTTGACGTACATGGGCGGCATGCAGGTGACGTTGCGCCCCAGGAACGCGCCCTCCCGCACCGCCGAACCCCCCGGCACGACGCGCGTCCCACCCCCGGGGGACGAGGTCTTGGGCGGGAAGGTCGTCTTGTCGGTGAAGTGGAAGAGGCCGTCGCCGACATCGTACCGGGCGAGGCTCCCGAGCCGGAATCCCAGCAGGATGCCCCGCTTCACCCAGGCGTTGACACGCCAGCCGTGCGGGGCGGCGGGGTCGGGTTCGGCGGCGCGCACCTCGCCGGCGTTCAGCAGTCCGCGGAACCGGGCGAAGAGCCGGTGGTCGGCCTCCCGGGGGACCGACCTCGCGAAGGCCTCGTCGATGCGTTCGGCGATCATGGCCCGGTCCTCGCTCATTCGGCCTCCGGGGAGGGGACCAGCCCCAACTCGCGCAGCAGCGTCAGGATCCGCCGCTCGTTGGTCTCCGCGATCGTCGTCAGCGGAAGACGGTAGCGAGCCTCCAACAAACCCATCGCCGCCATGGCATACTTGACAGGACCCGGGTTGGTCTCGTAGAAGTTGGCGTCCATGAGGAGCAACCAGCGGCGCAGCAGCCTGCGCGCCCCGACGAAGTCACCCGCCAGGCAGCTGTCGCACAGCTCGGCCATGGGCCCCGGTATCTGGTTGGCCGCGACGGAGATCACGCCGTCGCCGCCGAGCGCAATCGTGGGGAGCGCCAACGTATCGTCGCCCGCCAGGACCACGAAGTCTTCGGGAACCACCTGGAAGATCCGCGCGATCTGCGCGATATCGCCGGACGCCTCCTTGACGCCCGCCACTCCCGGAATCTCGGCCAGCCGCGCCAGACAGGCGGGGGTCACGTTCACACCCGTCCGCCCCGGCACGTTGTAGACGATCACGGGCAGGTCGCTGGCCTTCGCGACCGCCGCATAGTGGAGGAAGAGGCCAGTCGGCGTCGGCTTGTTATAGTAGGGCGTCACCGTCAGGAGCCCCGCGGCGCCGGTGCGGGCGAGGGCCTCCGCCAGGGCCACGACCTCGGCGGTATCGTTGCCCCCGCAGCCGGCAACCACCGGGACGGCGCCCGCAGCCGCCTCCACCACGAGTTCCGTCACCCGCACCTTCTCTTCGCGGCTCAGGGTCACACCCTCGCCCGTGGTCCCGCACGGCACCAGAAAGTGGATCCCGGCGTCCACTTGGCGCCGTACCAGCGACCACAGACGGTCCTCGTCGACCGATCCGTCCGCGCCGAAGGGGGTCACCAGCGCCGTTCCGCATCCGCCGATCCGGCTATTGTCCCGCCCGGGCCGTCCGTCCTGGTTCTTCTCCAACACGCTCTCCATCCTTTATCTCCGCTTGGGCCCGCCGCCTTTCGCCACGATGCGTTCCCAGCACTCGGCGAAGTCGTACACCCCGCGGCGTCCATGTATCCATCGTGCGGCCGCCAGCGCGCCCCGGGCAAACCCGGTCCGCGAACGGGCCGTGTGACGCAGCCGCACGGTGTCGGCCGCGGAGTCCCACTGGAGCTCGTGTGTGCCGGGAACGTGACCGGTGCGCTGGCTCGTCACGTCGATTCGGGTGCTCCACCCCGCCGCGCGGACCGCTTCGATCAGCCGCAGCGCGGTTCCCGAGGGGGCATCGCGCTTGTTGCGGTGGTGCGACTCGAAGGCGGCGAGGTCGTAACCGTCGCATCGTGCCATTGTGCGGGCCGCGTCCGCCACGATGCGGTAGAAGGCGTTGACGCCCACCGAGAAGTTCGCGCCGAAGACGAGCCCGATTCCGCTCTCGGCCGCGCGGGCGAGGAGTTCGTCGCGCCGATGCTCCCACCCGGTCGTCCCGATCACCGCGTCGACGCCGAAGCCGCAAAGCCGTTCGAGGTTGCCCGGCAGGGCGGCCGGCGTGGAGAAGTCAATGGCCACATCGGTCTCGTCGAGGGTCTCCCGGGTCAGTCCGGTGCCGCCCGCGTTGTTCGAACCGTCCAGCCGCAGCACCGTCACCGCGTTGAAGTCGGGCGCCATTTCGCCGATCAGGCGGCCCATGCGGCCGTGGCCGATGAGCGCGATGCGAAGGGGCGGCAGGTCGGCCGCGGCGGGGGACGACCTCACGCCGGCAGCCCTTCCGCGATCATCAGCTCGGCGTTCAGCACCGACGCGCCCGCCGCGCCCCGTATCGTATTGTGCCCCAGGGCCGCAAACTTGATCCCGAGGACCGGACACTCGCGGATCCGCCCCACCGTCACGGTCATGCCCCCTCCCGCCATTGCGTCGCGCCGGGGCTGTGGACGGTCGGCTCCGTCCGCGACCCGAACGGGCCGCTCGGGCGCGGTCGGCAGCCGGAGTTCCTGGGGCTTTCCGCGGAAGCCGTCCATCAGGCTCCTCACCTCCGCCGGCGAGGGCTGCGCTTCCAGCTCGACCGAAGCGCACAGCAGGTGCCCGTCGATGGTGGCAACGCGGTTGCAATGGGCGCTCACTACGGCTTGGTGAGGTTCGATGCGGCGATCCGGGTCACGCTCTCGCCCCCCCTCCATTTCGCCGCCGACCTCCGCGCCGCCACGCAGCTCACCGAAGATCTTCGCCGTTTCGGCGCCGAGCTTGTCCTCCTCGCCCCCGATGAACGGGATGGCGTTGCCCAGCACGTCGACCGCCGGGAGGCCCGGGTACCCCGCGCCGCTCACCGCCTGCAGCGTGGACACGAGGACGCGGCGGATCCCGAGGGTGCGGAGCGGCGCCAGCGCCAGGGCGAGGGTGATGGTCGAGCAGTTGGGGTTGGTGACGATCGCACCGGGCCACCCGCGCTGACGCCTCTGGCGCGAAATCAACGCCAGGTGCCCCGGGTTGACTTCGGGGATGACGAGGGGGACATCCCCGTCGAGGCGATGATTGCGGGAGTTGGAGAGCACGAGGTGGCCCGCGCGGGCGAACGCCCGCTCGATCCCTCCGGCGACCGATGCGTCCATTGCGGAGAACATCAGTTCGGGGCATTCCGGGGATGGTATGGCGGCGCGAACGACGAGCCGGGCGGTGTCCTCGGGCATGGGACGGTCCTGCACCCAGTGTGCGGCGGCGGCGTAGGCGCGGCCCGCGCTCCGCTCGCTTGCGCCGAGCCAGACAAGCCGGAACCAGGGGTGTCCCTCGAGTTGGCGTACAAACTGCTGGCCCACCATGCCGGTGGCACCCAGCAATCCGACGTTGATGGGGCGCACGGGCATCATGGCAGCGTTCAGCTGACCGGCCTGCTCCGCGGCACCAGTCTCGCCGACCACAACCCCGAATTGGTATCGGAAAAGAAGATCCACCCCTTGAACGGCATGACGCTCCACGCCATCGGCGAGTTTGGCACATACCCGATCGGATCGTAGGCCTTGAAGACCGCGATCTCGCGCCCCTGCGTGTACAGGTTTCCCATCAGATCGCCTGACACGTCCACCATGCGCACGCCCCCCTCGTAGTAGGCCTGGTACAGCACATCGTTTTCGACCCAGATGTTGTGCGTTCCGTATTCGGGGACCTCGTAGCGCGACACCATCTCGGGGTTTTCCGGGTCGGAGAAGTCGATGATCTGGATGTACCCCTGTGTGGCGAGGGGGATGCCGTTCATCCCGGTCGCGGGATCGTACGGGAGCTGGTACGACCCGCGCCCCTGCCCCGGCCCCTCCCATGCGAGGCCACGCCGGCTCATGATCTCGTCGCCCACGAAGACGTAGTGCTTGCCCGTCGACTCCGACACGTACGGGAAGACGGCGTGGGTGCCACCCGTTGGGAGCGGGTAGCTACTCACGAATACCGGATTCTCCGGCGAACCGCCCCAGCGACCGTCTCCGACATCGGCGACCACCAGCCCGGTCTCCCATTCGGCCGAATAGGCGAGCCCGTCCATCACCCAGACATCGTGGAGGCGGCTGTCGGGGTGGTTGTATTCGCCCACGTACCGGGGGTTGTAGATATCGCTCACGTCCAGGATCACGTACTTGTCGCCGCCCGCCAGCGCGAAGATGTGTTCGTTGGTGGGGAAGGCGTTGTGCACGCCACCGGTGAGACCGTAGTCGGTGACTTCGGCAGCGATCTTCGGGTGGGCGGGGTCCGCCAGATCGAGGATCACGACGCCGTTGCGCCGGTTGGAGGCCCCCTCGCGAGTCATGGTCGCGTAGCGCGCGTCGGGCGACACCTTCATGTCGTTGACGGAACGCGCGTCGACCTGAATCGAGTCCGTCTTGACGATGCCCCCGGGGTCGGTCACGTCCCAGACGAAGCCGTAGCCATCGGACCGCTTGGCCCCGGTGAGCGCGTAATCGCGGCCGTCGCGGCCCTCGAAGACCCAGAAGTCGGTCGTCCGGACCCGCTGTTCCCTGCCCTGGCCCTGGATCTCCAGCTTCTGGATGACGTCCCGGGCGACGACGCGGAACGAGGTGCGCGCCGAAAGGGGGCCCGCGTCGGCGATGACCGTGTAGACCCCCGGCACGTCCGCGACGAAACGGCCGCCGTGCATCTGTGCCGGCGCGGGCGGCGCCATGATCCCCTCAGGCTCTTCGTAGGAATGGGACCACTCGACGGGCACGCGGGTGAGGAGCTGGCCGTCACCGTCTCGCACCTCGGCGCCGAAGTCCACGACGTCGCCGGTGCGGGCGCGGGTGACGCCGCCGACGATATCCAGTGACTGGCCCGTGAAGGGGTCCGCGGACAGGGTGGCCGTACCTTCGACCCCGTCGACCATGGCGGCGATGGTAGCCGTGCCGGGGGCGATTGCCGTGACGCGTCCGAAGCGGTCGACGGTGGCGACATCGGGCGAGCCGCTCCGCCACTCCACAGCCGGGGCGGGGCGCGCGCTGCCGTCGCCGTGTTCGGCCCGGGCGATCAGGCGCACCGTGGTGCCGACCAGGAGACGCGTGTCCGAGGTGGGTGTGACGACGACCCGCGCCACGGCGGGCCAGTCGATGGTGACCGGCACGCGGAGCGTGACGGGATCGCCTCCGGGCGCACCTTCCGCCGGAATGAGGGTCGCGATGAGCGCGTACTCGCCAGCCGCGAGGGCGGTGACGGCTCCCTCCCGCACCCTCATCGCCAGGCGGGGACCGACCAGCCGCACCGCCGGTGCGTCCACGCGGGCGCCGGAGCGCGTGATCCCGGTCACCGTGACCTGAGCTTCGTCGCCGACCCGCATGGCCAACTCGGGTGGGTCCGCAACCAGCCGCACGACCGGGTCGTCGGTCTGGGCCTGGAGTGGGGCCGTACTGGTGAGCGCGCCCGCGGCGAGGAGAGCCCAGCCGAGCAGCAGGCATCCGAATAGCGTCTTGTTTCTGGTCATCGTGCTTCCTCTCCGGGCGGCCGGTCCGCACAGTCAACCGCATGCAACGTTGCGACAACCGAATATGCCGCCCCGGCGGGGGTTTCGCACCCCGGGCCCCCGGATCCGACAGGCGCCCAATTGCTCCACCCCCAACCTCACGGCTAAGGTTCGGGTCGCCTACCAGATTCAACCACCGGAGGAACCCTGCATGCAGCCCGTTCGACACGCCTCGCTCGCCCTGGCGGCCGCCCTCGCGCTCACGCCCCCGGCTTCGGCCTCGGCCCAGGCCCCCGACTCCACCGCCCTCACGCGGAACACCCAGGCAATGGCGTGGCGCAACATCGGCCCGACGCGGGGCGGTCGCTCCGTCGCCGCGACCGGGGTGGTCGGGGACGACCAGACGTACTATTTCGGCGCGACGGGAGGCGGCGTGTGGAAGACCACAGATGCCGGCATCACCTGGACCAACGTCAGCGACGGCCATTTCGCCACGGGTTCGGTGGGCGCGGTCGCGGTGGCCGAGTCGGACCCGAACGTCGTGTGGGCCGGCATGGGCGAACACGCCGTGCGGGGCGTTACCACGTCGCACGGGGACGGGGTCTACCGCTCGACCGACGCCGGGCGGAGCTGGACGCATATGGGACTCGATCATACCCGCGCGATCTCGCGCATTCGCGTCCACCCACGCGACCCCGACGTCGTGTACGTCGCCGCGCAGGGCGCACCCTATGGCGAGACGGAGGATCGGGGCGTGTACCGCACGACCGACGGCGGGCAGAACTGGGAGAAAATCCTCTACGCCGGTACCCGTGCGGGCGCGGCCGATCTGGCCATGGACATGACCAACCCACGCATTCTATATGCCGCGTTCTGGGACCACCTCCGGCGACCCTGGGTAGTCGAGTCCGGTGGCGAGGGCAGCGGTCTCTGGAAGTCGGTGGACGGCGGTGACTCCTGGGAGGAGATCAACGAGGGCCTCCCCGAGCTCGTCGGCAAGATGGGCATCGACGTCTCGCGCGCGAATCCCGACCGGCTCTTCGCGGTCGTCGAGGCCGAACCGGGCGAGGGCGGCGTCTTCCGCTCCGACGACGCGGGCGCCAGCTGGCAGCAGACGACCGCCGATCGCATCACACAGACCCGTTCCTGGTACTACATGGAGATCTACGCCGATCCCGAGGACGAGGAGACGGTCTACGTCATGAACGCCCCGTTCCTGAAGTCCATTGACGGCGGCCGCACCTTCACCCAGGTGGCGGTGCCCCACGGGGACCAACACGACCTGTGGATCAACCCCGCCGACGGCAAGAACATGATCAACGCCAACGACGGCGGCGCGAACGTCACCTTCAACGGCGGCGAGAGCTGGTCCACACAGCGGAATCAGCCAACCGCACAGTTCTACCGCGTGATCACCGACAACCAGTTCCCCTACCACGTCTACGGCGGCCAGCAGGACAACTCCGCGATCGGTATGCCGTCCGCGGCGCTCGGGGGCATCGGCTGGGGCGACTTCTACTCGGTGGCGGGGTGCGAGAGCGCCTACCTCGCCTTCGACGAGAACGACCCCGAGGATGTCTACGGAGGCTGCTACCAGGGTCTGATCGACCGGTGGAACCGCAGCACGGGCATGTCCAAGCCCATCATGGCCTACCCTTTCCTCGGCCTGGGCACCTATCCCGGCGAGCAGCGCTACCGTTTCAACTGGAACGCCCCCATCATCGCCTCACACCACGACGCGGGCACGATCTATCACGCGGGAAACGTGCTGTTTGCAACCCGCGACCGAGGCCAGAGCTGGGAGGTCATCTCACCCGATCTCACGCGCGACGAAGAGGACAAGCAGGGCGCGGGAGGCACCCCGATCACCAACGAGGGTGCCGGTGGCGAAAACTACAACACGATCATGGCCCTGACCGAGTCTCCCCACGACGCCGGGGTCCTCTGGGTCGGCTCCGACGACGGCCTGGTTCACGTCACCCGGGACGGCGGCGCCAACTGGAACGAGGTCACCCCGCCCGACGCCGGTCGCGCAATGATCAACTCGATCGAGGTCTCCCCCCACGATCCGGCCACCGCCTACGTCGTCGCCACCTCCTACAAGTTCAACGACTTCACGCCGATGATCTTCCGCACCCGCGACTACGGAGCGAACTGGGAGCCCATCGCCGACGGCATCGACGCCGAGCACTGGGTGCGGGTCGTGCGCGAAGACCCGGTCAACCAGGGCCTCCTCTACGCCGGCACCGAGATGGGGCTGTTCCTTTCGCGCGACGACGGCGAGAGCTGGGAGAAGTGGCAGCTGGACCTGCCGGTCGTGCCCGTCACCGACCTCACGATCCGCGCCAACGACCTGGTTGCTTCGACCCAGGGGCGCGGCTTCTGGATCCTGGACGACCTGTCCCCGCTGCAGCAGCTGAACGAGGCCGCAATGGGCGCCGACATGCACCTGTTCGCACCGCGACAGGCGGTCATGGCGTCGTTCGGGGGCGGATTCGGGGGCGGCGGCGGGGACGATGCCGCAGCCGGAGCCAATCCGCCGAGCGGGGCGCAGATCTTCTACGCCTTCGCGGAGGCGCCGGACAGTCTCGTCACGGTGGAGATTCTGGGCGCGGACGGGAGCTCGATCCGCACCTACACGACCGATCCGGAAGCGGCCGGGGACGAAGAGTACTCGACGCTTTCCGCTCCCGAGGCCGGACTGAATCGGCTGGCCTGGGACTACCGCCACGACGCGATTCCCGGTGTTGACGGGTACCAGAACTTCGGCAGCCTCCAGGGTCGCGTCGTCGTGCCGGGCGACTACCAGGTCCGCCTTACGCACGGCGAAGAGAGCCGGACGGTAACGCTATCGGTAGCGCCCGACCCTCGCTGGGACGCGACCCAGAGCCAATACGAGACCCAGGAGCGCTTCGTCGCCGAAGCGCAGCAGGTCGTCCGCGACCTCTACGAGGCAGTTGACGAGCTGGCGGGGGTATCGGAGCAGGTCGATGCGATCATCGAGCGAACGGAGGACCACCCGCTGGCCGACTCGATCCAGGCATCCGGCGAAGCCCTGACCGGCGCGATCGGAGAGTGGGAAGAGGAACTCATCCAGCGCCAGCAGCAGACCTTTCAGGACGTCATCAACTTCAAGAACAAGCTGGACGCGCAGATCCTGGCTCTGATCGGCTCGGTGGACGGCACGGAGCCGCCAGTGACGGCAGGCGCGAGTGAGCGTTGGACCGACCTGCGGGGCGAATGGGCCACCCACGAGGCCACGCTGTCGGAGTTGCTCGGAGCCGTGCAGGTCTTCAACGACTTCCTCGCCGAGAACGGGGTGCAGGCGATCAGCGTACGCGCTCGGACACGCCCGGTGTCCTAGGCAGCCCGTGGACAAAAGCCCCCGTGCGGGCTCGCCAGGAGTCGCCTGGCAAAAGGCCGCGGCCGGGACAATCCCCGGCCGCGGCCCCAGGCAGCCCGTGGCAGAAACCCCCGACGCGGGATTTCACCACGGACCCCCCCAGGCAAGGCGGTCAGCTACCGCCAAGGTTCGGATTCGATTCCCACTCGTCGATGCCGATCTCGAAGCATATGTCACGGCCGGCAAGCGAGGGATCGTTGATTCTCCTGAGGTCGTTGAGGCGATGGGCCTGCAGCCACAATTCGGCCGAACGCTCGTACATCAGTTGATCCATCACAGCCGATTGGCTCATCTCTCCCCCGTAGGGATCGAGAGCGACGAAGGCGCGCACCTCGTTGATGAGCGCGACCGCGCGTTCAGGGCTCCCAATATTCAACTCGGCCTCCGCTTCGATCAAGCGGGCTTCCTGCCACGTCGAAATGGGAATGGGTGAGTCCCGGAGCTTGTACTTCTCCTGCTCCACGTACTTTCGGGTCGGATCCGGCCCGGTTTCGTTGGGTCCCCGGTCGATGAAGGACGTTCTCGGATCCGCGATGAAGCGAGGATCGTCATAGAACGTGGAATGGACGCCCGCTTCACGCCTGGTAAGGGTGCGCGTCAGGCTGGCGACCGAGTTCTGTTCGCGTCCGCTGTTCTGGGAATAGATGGCATCAAAGCGGAAGCCGGCCGGGATCGCCTTCGCGTCCGCCAGGGCACCCGCATGATCGCCCAGCATGGACCGAGCGCGTGCCCGTCCCAACTGGGCCCGCATCGCCCAGTCAGGGGCTCCCGCCCCCGTCGCGCTCGACATCGCATCGCTAAAGTCCTGCTCGGCCAGCCGGTAGAACTCTGCGGGCGGCATTGCCGGCCCTCCGTTGATGGTGCCTTCGCAGAAGTTGTCGGCGAGCATGACCTTGCCGAGTCCCCCATACAGTCGCACCTGGGCCGGCTCGGATCTGGCCTCTGCGAAACCCTCGGCGATCCGGCGAGCCGCGTCGTCCGCGACCCAGATCGACCGCGCCATCTGGTTGTAGACGCCGTTTCCGTTCGAGGTGCGGTCCATGAGGCCCGTCTCCACCGATCGCCAGCTCGGGAAGGAGCCGGTGTGGATCAGCTCAAAGGAAACGAGTCCCATGATGTTGATCGCGTTGTCGTACATGTCGATCCAGTCTCCGGCGACTCCGTTCACCAAAGGAGTCAGCGCCGCTTCCTGGTCGAGATCCAGCTCGAGGATATCCTGCTCATTCTGCACCTCGAACAGCCCGTCGCACGCCGGCAGCGATAGAATCAGGGCCGTGAGCCCGATCGCGCCGAGCGGTGGCAAACGGAAGGTCACGCCACGAAATACCGTGTAACCGCGCGCCATTGTGTTTTTTCCTTTCTGATCGTTTGTCATGTCATCCTCCCGTCACATCGATGTCCGGAAGGTCATCAGGAAGATCCTGGGCGGTGGCAGGGTGTCGAAGTCCTGTGCGTTTCGCAGGTTGGACGCTCCGTCCCAATTGGTCTCGGGGTGTATTCCCGAGAACACGCTCCACATCCATAGGTTCCTCGCGGAAAACCTGATGCTCGACCGGGTCAGGCCGAAGTTGGCCAACCACTCGTCGGGAAGGTCGTAGCCGGCGCTGATCTCACGAATCGTGAAGAAATCGGCCGGTTCCCAGAAGCCGGTGTAGCCCAGGGTCGTCGTGTAGTTGTAGAGCGAGTCGGATGCCGGGGTCGGAGTCCCGTTCGGCTGCTCGACCAGGGACAGATACTCGTCTCCCGTGCGCACGCGGTTGGACCAGTACCGTGAGAAGTTGTTCTTCACCATTCCGCCCCGGAACTCCGCCATCGCGGACAGGGTGATGGACTTCCATCGGAACTGGTTCGAGTACGAGCCGAACCAGCTCGGGTCCTTGCGGCCCTGAAAGTTCTGTTCGCTGGTGCGGCTGTGCCTACGTGTGTTCGGGTCCCAGCCTTCGAGGTCGAAGCCCCAGGCGCCGTGAACGGGATACCCCTCCGTGATCCTGTAGCCGAAGCCGCTGAGGTCGGCGACCCCGCCCATATCCGTAACTTCGTTGTGCTGGGTCGCGAACTGCCCGTTCGCCGACCACTCGAAGTCCTGCGAGCTGTAGAGCAGCGCGTTTACGCCGATCTCCACCCCGCGGTTTTTGATCGCGCCGATGTTGGTCAGCTGATCGGCGAGGAAGCCCTGTGACGATGGGAAGGGCTTGAAGAGGAGAGCGTCCCTGGTCGTCTGGAAGTACGCGGTTACCTCGACGCCTATCCGGTCCTCCAGGATGCCCGCGTCGAACCCCACTTCAATTTCCTCGGAACGCTCCGGTCCCAGGTCCGGGTTTCCGATATTGCCGGGCGTAACCGCGGGCAGGCCTCCCTGCGCTGACACGGGCACCCAGGTGCGGTCCGCGGCAAACTGGGCAGGGGCGAGGCCGGATTCTCCGTACGCCACCCGGAGTTTCATCGTCGGGATCAGGCCGCTGGGCCAGAACCCCTCTTCGGAGACGTTGTAGGCTACCGACGCCTTCGGGTAGAGCTGCGTATTGAACTCGTTCCCGAAGGCGGAGTTTCCATCCAGCCGCATGCCGGCGGTAAGGAAAATCTTGTCCCAGAATCCGAATGTCCCCTGCGCGAACACGCCGGCGTTGATCTCTTCAACACGGCGCTCGGACCCGGAGGTTACCGAGGTCGCGTCAACCGATTTGACCCCTGGCGCCGGGAAATCCGTGCCCCGCGCGTCCACCCGGACGGTATTCTCGAAGTTGCCCTGGAAGCCGCCCGTGACCTCCGATGAGAACCAGTCGGTCAAGTCGTTGGAAAGCGTCGCGCGGTACTCCGTGGTCACGTCGCGAAAGGTGCGAGTGTGGTTTCGCTTGTTGCCCAGCTTGTTGCCCGAGCCCTCGTAGCCGAAGGGGAAGAATTTGGTGAACTCGTCCGCGAACCAGTCGACCCCGGTTCGGAACGTGTGGCTGAATCGGTCGCTGGGCCGGTGGACGACTTCGAAACCGGATGTCGCCCGCAGGACCCGTTGAAAGTTTTCCAACGTGCTGTTGGCCGCCACACTCCCGAATCGCTCTCCGTATGGCCGGTCCACTGTAGCCGTATAGGGCAAACCGCTCGCAAACTGGGAATAGAGTCCGTGCAACGCGTTGTTGTCGTCGGGAACCCGCAATCGGTTGTGGATGAGACTGGATGTTGCCGTCACCGTCACGGTCGGGCTGATAACCGTAGTGAGGTTCAATCGGCCGGATATGACCTTGTTCCAGTTTGCATCGCCCTTGAGCGAGGCCTCCTGGCCCTTGTAGCTCCCCGAGATGAAGTAACGAACCGACTGCCCGCCTCCGCTCACGGAACCGGCGTAGCGGTGGTGGTAGCCATTCTCAACCAGCTCCGTGGGGTCGCGTGCCTGGAAGCCGTCGGGTCCCCGGAAGAGGTGGTTCATTCTGCCTGGAAAGGTGTCGGTTGGTGTCCGCTCGAATCCCTGTTCGACTTCGAAGTTCCACTGCGGTGCGCCCGTCCGCCCCCGCTTCGTGAAGATCTGGATGACCCCATTGGCTCCCTGTGTGCCATACATCGTGGAGGCAGCCGAGCCTTTCACGATCTCGATTCTCTCGATCTCCGAGGTCGAGATGTCCTGCAGCCGCGAGATGTCCATACCGCCAAACCAGACACCCCCCTGATCGTGCGAGGCGTCGACTCTGATCCCGTCGATGTATACCACCGGATCACCGCTTAGCGACACGGAAGTCATGCCGCGGATGCGGATTATTCCACCCAGGCCCACGGTTCCGGATGCAAGATTCATCGCGACACCCGCCGACCGCCCCTGAATGAGCTGGTCGACACTCGTGATCGGTGCCGCCGCAGTTATATCCGCCGCGTTCACCGTCGAGATGGAGTTGCCCAGCTTGCGCCGGGCGGTCTCGACACCGGAACCGGTCACCACGATTTCGTCGAGGCTGATCGCGCGCTCGGTGAGCACGAAGTCGGCCAAGACGCCCTGCCCGACCGTCACGGTGACGGTGACCTCTTCCGACCCGAACCCGATGATGTCGGCCCGGACGGTCAGTTCACCGGCCGGCGCGTTGGGGATCAGATAGCGGCCATTGTTGCCCGTAATGGTGCCGAGACCGCTGCCCGGGACCGAAATCTGCACCCCGGAGAGCGGTCGCCCGCCAACCGAACTCGTCACGAGCCCCGTGACGCTCCCCGTCGTCTGGCCGAGCGCGGGTATCGCGCCCAGACACAACGCGGCCCAGGCCGCGAGGCCCAGCTTGAGGGGACGCACAATGGATCTGGCCATACGTTGCCTCCTTGTGTTGCGGGCCGGACGCACCGCTAGTGCAGCGGTTGGAGTAACGACCCTGCGAGTATCTATCGGGAGTTCCGTCCCGTATCCATGTGCCCGACATAGTAGGTTCCGCACCGGGTCGGCACAAACAAGGAAAGGAACGGTGACCGCCAGAGATCAGCGGCAGTGACCCCCTCCCGATTGCGCCCCATCCCCTCTTTGTGTAGTGTCGCACCCGAAGCGGCTGAGCGAGACAGTCACACGCGAACCCGAACGCGAGCACCACCAAGTGAGCAGAATACAAGACCTTCTGGGAGCCGAAGCCGAAGACCTCCTGACCTACCGGGCCAAGGGCTTCCCCAAAGAGCAACTCCACCTTCCCGGACCCGATTTTGTCAACCGGGTCGTCGCGGGCACCGACCGCAACCCCCAGGTCCTCCGCAGCATGCAGCAGATCCTCGGGCACGGGCGGCTGTCCGGGACCGGCTACGTGTCGATTCTTCCCGTCGACCAGGGCATCGAGCACTCGGCGGGGGCGTCGTTCGCGCCGAACCCGGCCTACTTCGATCCGGGGAACATCGTCGAACTCGCCGTTGAAGGCGGGTGCAACGCCGTGGCATCGACGTTGGGCGTCCTCGGCTCCATCTCGCGGAAGTACGCGCACCGGATCCCCTTCCTCGTCAAGCTCAATCACAACGAGCTGTTGACCTACCCCAACCGCTATGACCAGGTCATGTTCGCCAGCGTCCAGCAGGCGTGGGAGCTCGGGGCCACAGCGGTCGGCGCGACGGTCTACTTCGGTTCCGACCAGGGGATGCGCCAGTTGCAGGAGGCCTCCGAGGCGTTCCAGATGGCCCACGAGCTGGGCATGGTCACCGTCCTGTGGTGCTACCTGCGTCAGAGCGCCTTCAACACGGGCGGGAAGAACTACCACGCTGCAGCCGACCTGACGGGCCAGGCCAACCACCTCGGCGTCACGATCCAGGCCGACATCATCAAGCAGAAGCAGGCCGAGCTGGACGGCGGCTATCGCGCGGTCGGGTTCGGGCGCACGCACGACAAGGTCTACTCGGAGCTGGTCCCGGGCGCGCACCCCATCGAGATGACGCGCTACCAGGTGGCCAACTGCTACATGGGCCGAGCCGGGCTGATCAACTCCGGCGGCTCCAGCGGCGACAACGACTTCGCCCAGGCCGCGCGCACCGCCGTGATCAACAAGCGGGCGGGCGGGATGGGGCTGATTTCCGGGCGCAAGGCGTTCCAGCGGCCGATGTCGGAAGGGGTCAAGCTGCTCAACCTTATCCAGGACGTCTTCCTGGACGACGAGATCGAGGTGGCGTAGCAGCCCCTGGGCCAATCCTCCGGGACGAGGGGGCGGAAGGTCACTTGCCGTGTGGACGCTGTCGCCACGAGCGCGTCCCCTTACCGCTTCACGACCTCGCCGGGCGCCTCACCCGTCATCTCACCGTTGCGAAGCACAGGGACACCGTTCACCAGCACGTGGATCACGCCCTCCGAAAAGCGCTGCGGATGGTCCCAGTCCGACCGGTCGATGACCGTCGCCGGGTCGAAGATCGCCACGTCCGCACGCATTCCCCGGGCCAGGCGGCCCCGGTCGCTGATGCCGTGAAAACCCGCGGGCAGCGAGGTGATCTTGCGGACGGCTTCTTCCAGCGGGAGGACGCCCTCGTCCCGCACATAATGACCCAGCAGCCGCGGGAAGGTGCCCGCGCTCCGTGGGTGGCCGGCGGGCGAATCGGATCCGTCCGCGTAACCGCCGTCGCTCGCGGTCATGTTCCAGGGTTGGACGAGGAGGCGCCGAACGTCGTGCTCCTTGATCGCACCCAGGGTGAGATTGACGGGCTGCGACGCGCCGATGATCAGATCGGCCACCGCGTCGAAGGGGTTCTGGCCCCGCATCTCGGCGATCTCGGAGAGGTAGACCCCGACCAACTCGGGATAGTCCGACGAACTGGTGATGCGCATGCTCGTGTACCCGGTCGCCTTCAGCCATGCGAAACCTCCGTTGATCCCGTTCTCGCTGGCCTCCTTGAGCAGCGCTCTCGATTCCGGATCCCCCAGCGCCGCCTTCAACTGCGCCATTCCCACTGCCGTCCGCTCCTGCCGCCCCATCTGACGGAAGACATCCAGCCCTTCGACATCGGGCGCCACGATGATGCCGGTCAGGCTGGCGGTCGCGGCTCCGTCGTAGGGGTATTGGTCCGACACGATCTCGATTCCGCGTTCGCGGGCACCCTCGACCAGGTCGATGATGTCGGCGATCACGCCCTCGTTGTGCAGGCCCACCGCCTTCAGGTGGCCGATCTTGCCGGGGAGTCCGGCCCCTTCTGCGACGTCGACGACCTCACGGTCCGACCCGACGAAGTCGTGCACCGGATTCCTCACGTGGGAATCATAAACGCCGCCCGCCGCCGCAGCCTCTTCGGCGAGCGCGATAACCTCCGCGGTCTCGGAGAACATCCCCGGCTCGTACATGAGCCCGGTGGAGAGGCCGAGCGCTCCCAGCTCCATCCCCTCGCGCACCAGCGCCCGCATGGCCATCAGTTCCTCGCCGGTGGGGGCGCGTTGCTGGTCGTCCCCCATGACCTCCCGGCGGATCGCGTTGTGGCCGACGTAGAAGGCCACGTTGGTGCCGATCCCCTGCCCCGCGTACACCTCCGCGAGTCCCCGAACATCTGACGGGGCAAAGCCGCCGTCAGGCCCGCCGATCACCGTCGTCACACCCTGGCGGATGACGCCCTCGTTCAGGCGACGGTCAGGATCCGCGATGGCGGGGGGTGTGTGACTGTGGACATCGATGAAGCCGGGTGCCACCACGAGCCCCGTGGCGTCGATCGTGTCGGCGGCCTCCGTGCTCGCCCCCTCCCCCACCGACGTGATCATGTTCCCCGCGATCACCACCGTCCCGGCCCGGGGCGCGTCCCCCGAACCGTCCACGATCGTCCCTCCCACGATGATCAGGTCGGCTGTCCCCCCGTCGCCCGCACAGGCGGCAAGGAGGAGCCCGGCCACGAGCACTACCGCACGCCGTGTCATATCGTCTCCTGGTTTGTTGTCGCGGCGCAGCCGCAGGCGCAATCAGCGGGCGCGCTCAGCGGGCGTCACCGCGGCCCGGCGCTCATCCCTCGGTCACCGAGTGAACCGCGAACGGCACCCCCTGCGGGTCCATGCCGTGAGCGATGACGTCGCCGCCCGGGACGACCATGGGACCGTTCGTGATCTGTCCGCCCAGCTCCTTGATCGTCTCTGCCGCTGCCCTCGCATCCGGTACACGTATGTAATACAGCCACCCGACCGGCATCCCTTCGGGTCCGTTCAGCATGCCACCCAGGGGATGCGCCCCCCGGCTGAACATCTGGTAGATCCCCATATCGCCCATGTCCATGCGGTCCGCCTTTTCCCACCCGAACACCTCGGAGTAGAACGACCAGGCCGCTTCCATGTCGGATGTCGCCAGGTCGCACCACGAAAACTCGCCGACCGCGGGCGGGCCGTCGTGGCCCGGCGCGTCTCCCTCGGGCTCGAGGACCGCGATCACCCCGCCCTGCGGGTCGCCGAGCACCGCAAAACGACCGACCTCGTCGACCTGGAGTTCGGCCAGCACGACCCCGCCGAGGCTTCTGACCTTGTCCAGCGTCCCGTCGAGATCCGGCGTGGACACATAGGCAAGCCAACACGGCGGAACATCCTGCGAGGGCAGATCCATAACGCCGCCAACCGGCATCTCGCCGTTCATCCACATGACGTAGGGCGTGTCGCCGCCGTCCCATGTGCTCGTGCCCCAACCGGTGATCCGGCCGTAGAAGTCACGGGCTGCGTCAGGATCCGTGGTCATCAGTTCGTACCAGCACAAGCGGCCCAGCGGTTTGTCGGACATGTGCAGGGGTTTGTCGGACATGCATTTTCTCCTTAGTATCTCAACCCTCCATCCTATCTGCGAACCCGATATACTAAACCCGCGCGCGCATTGGGCCAACCAAGGACGGGAGCAGCCAGATGAACAGGAACCGGTTGAAAGCGGACACGGGCCGCCTGAACGTGAACACGCGCCGCTGGAACGCCGCGATTCTTCTTCTCCCGGCGATGGCGCTCCTCCTCGCCCCGGCCAACGGCGGCGCGCAGGAGCTGGGCTCCGTCGACTTCCCCACCTCCGGGGCCCCGGAAGCCCAGCCTCACTTCGAGGCGGGCCTCCTCTTCCTGCACAACTTCGAGTATGAGGACGCCGAGGCGGCGTTCAGGAAGGCGCGCGAGATCGATCCGGGCTTCGCAATGGCGTATTGGGGCGAAGCCCAGACCTACAATCACCCGATCTGGATGCAGCAGGACCGCGAGGCGGCGCTCGCCGTGCTGAGGCTGTATGCGCCCACGGCCCGGGAGCGTCTGGCACGGGCTCCCACCCCGCGCGAACGCGACTGGCTCGAGACGGTGGAGATCCTTTACGGCGACGGCCCCAAGGAGGCCCGCGACTTCCAGTACCGGGACGCCATGCGGCGCCTGCACGAGAAGTATCCGGACGACCACGACGCCGCGACCCTCTACGCCCTGTCGCTGCTGGGTACCGCGCACGGAGGACGGGACTTCGCGACCTATGTGAAGGCAGCTGCGATCGCCCAGCCGGTGCTGCGGGACAACCCGATGCACCCCGGCGCCGCCCACTACGTCATCCACGCGTTCGACGACCCCGTTCACGCGCCGCTCGGGCTTACCGCCGCGAGAGCGTACTCGGAGATCGCGCCCGATGCGGGCCACGCCCAGCACATGACCTCCCACATCTTCGTGGCAATGGGTCTTTGGGACGATGTGGTGACCGCGAACATCCGTGCCCGGGACGTCCAGAACGCGGGACTGGAGCGCAAGGGACGCCGCGCGAACCGGTGCGGGCACTACACGTCCTGGCTCCACTACGGACACCTGCAGCTGGGCCGTCTGGAGGACGCCGCCGCCGGGATGGCCGCGTGCCGGGAGCGGGTCGGCGACACCCCCACCCGGGACGAGGCGGGGTACTTCGTCAACATGAGGGCGCGGGCGGTGATCGACGCTGCGGACTGGTCACTCGCCGGAGCGATCTCGGCCGATCTGGACGCGTTCCCCGGCCTGGCGCTCCCGTACGACTTCGTTGGCGCGCTCAGCGCGATCCGCACGGGAGACCTGGACGGAGCGCGGAGCATACGCGCCCGTCACGGGGATCCCGGCGAGGTGTCCAACCCGCGGCACGGGATTCTGCTGCTGGAACTGGACGGCCTGATCGCCCTCGCGGCCGGCGACCCCGCCACCGGGATCTCCCTGCTGGAGGATGCGGCCCAACGGGAGGAAGCCCTCCCGTACGAGTTCGGCCCCCCTGCCACGCTCATGCCGCCGCACGAACTCCTCGCGGCCGAGCTGGCCGCGCTCGACCGTCACGGCGAGGCACGCCGCGCGTGGGAGGACCAGCTCGCGCGCACTCCAAAACGGACCCAGGCGCTGCTGGGGCTGGCCCGTTCAGCTATTGCGCTGGGCGACGAAACGGCGGCGCGGGAGGCCTACGCGGCGCTGGCGGAGACGTGGGCCGAGGCGGACGGGGAGGTTCCGGGGCTCGGTGAAGCCAGAGCCGGAGGGGCGACGCCTTCGTCCCGGTAGGAGCCCGAGGATAAATCCCGTGTCGCACCGAGAGCGGTGAGGCGCCGGGCTGGCAAGATGCTAACTCACGACGGGTCCGCCCTTGCGATTCCCGGGAGGTCGCCACAGCCGAAGCGATACCCCTCCGGGAACAGGAGGTCCAGTTGGTCCCACAGCACCCAGACCGCCGGCGGCGTCCTGAATTCGTGACCGTGCGGTCGCGTCGGCCGTGACGGATCCAGCCGCAGCCCCGGCAAGCCACCCAGCACCCTGACCAGCGCCTGCTCCGCCTCGATGCGGGCGAGCGACGCACCGAGACAGAAGTGGCGGCCGGCCCCGAAGGCGAGGTGATCGCCCGCGTTCGCGCGGTCCGGATCGAAGCGGTCCGGGTCGGGGAAGTGGTCGGGGTCCCGGTTGGCCGCTCCCAGCATGCACTGGACGGTCTCGTTCGCCGGGATTTGCACGCCCCGGATCTCGACCGGCTCGGTGGTGAAGCGGGTGCAGGACTGAACCGCGGGATCCCACCGCATCGACTCCTCGATCACGGTGTCGATCTTCGCGGGATCCGCCACGACGGTCCGCGCAATGGCTGGATGGGACAGCACGGCCCACAACGCGTTGCCGATCATCGACTCGGTCGTCTCGATCCCGCCGAAGAGCACGATCAGCAGGTTCGCGATCATCTCGGCCTCCGAAAGGTGACCCGCTGGGCCCGACCCTGGGCCGCCGCCGCGACCCGAGACGCCCCCACCGCGACCCGAGCCCCCTGCACGGCCACCCGGCCGGGACGCATCCGCACCACTGTCGCGCAGCACCGCGATCATCGACCCCTCGGGTACGGCCTCCTCCCCGTGCAGAAAGGGCGTCACATAGTCACCGAATTCGCGCGCGGCCTCCTTCCCGGCGGCACGCACGTCGGGGTCACCCGCGAAGTTCTCGAGCGCGGCGGCGAAGCGGTCGTACCACCCAACCAGCCGCGGCCCATCCTCCTCCGGCAACCCCAGGACCCGGCAGATGCTCCGCCACGACAGAGGACGCGCCACCCGTGCACGCAAATCGGCGGACCGGCTCACCTCCGGGTCCCGCGTGTGCTGCTTCAGCTCCTGCATCACCTCGTCGAGCACGGACTCCACCGTCCCGAGCAGGTTGCGCTCCAGCTTCCCCCTCCTGAACGGTCCGATGAAGCGCCGCTTGTACCGGATCTGCGCCTCACCATCGGTCGTGAGCATGTGGGACCCGAAGATGTCCCTGATGTTCGACGCGGGAGAGTCGGTGGTGAAGCGCTCCCAGTCGGCGAGGACCCGCACAATGTCGTCCCTTCGCGTGAGCAGCCACATGCCCAGCTCCGGCGCCCACGTCACCGGCTCGGCCGCCCGCAACTCGTGGAAGACGGGGTACGGGTCGTCCGCGAGTGCGTCAATGGTTAAACGGGCCCCGAGAGGGTACCGATGGGCCCGATCGTTCAGTTTGTCCGCCACAATCGGGTCTATTTGGCGGACAAACCGGCCAAAAGCTCCCTGGCAGCGGCTCCGAGGTTGGTCCGCCCCTGGTTGTAATTCCGAAGCAGCACCACGGTGTACCCCGTCGCGGGCTCGAAGAGCAGGTACGCCGTATACCCTGCGACGGACCCGCCGTGACCCGCGAACATCCGTCCGTCCGCCGCGCTGACGGAGAACCCCAGGCCATAATCGGACCCGGGATCCTCGGGCGTCTGCACCGACAGGACCTCGGCGCGCATCTCGTCGCCGAAAAGGGCCGGACGGCCCCTCCCCATCACCCCGGCGGCGAAGACGGCCAGATCATCCACCGTGGAATACACTCCGCCGTTGGGCACCTTGTACCCGCGCCCCGAATGCTCCATCGCGGGCTGTTCGGTGTCCACCTGGCCGTTGCCGCCATTGGCATGCCCAACGGAAAGTGCCGGCAACAGCGACTCGTCGACGATGAAGGTACTGCTGGTCATTCCGAGCGGCTCGAAGATACGGGCCTCGACCTGGTCCATGAACGGCTCGCCGGCGACACGCTCCAGGCCAAACCCGAGGATGCCGAAGCCGATGTTCGAATACGAGTACTCCGTCCCGGGCGGGGTCTGGTAACGGGTCGTGGGAATGGATTCCAGGATGCGGGATGTCCATGTCTCGATGGGACCCGCCGCCGCATCCGGCAAGCCGGGCTCCCGACCGAAACCGGCCGTGTGACTCGCTACCTGTCGCAGCGTCGGGTTGGCCCCGTCGGGGCGGTCCAGCAGGTCCCGAACTTCGGGGACGAGATCTTCGAGGGGTGTGTCCAGCGTCACCGTGCCGTCTTCGGCGAGGATCGCCATCAGCACGGCCGTGAACGATTTCGAGATCGAGCCGGTCCGGTAGATGGTTTCACGCGCCGCGGTCACCTCGCCCTCGGGATCGGCCCACCCGTATGCGCCCGACCACAACACCTCACCGTCGCGGGCAAGCGCCGCAGTGATGCCGCCCACGCCATCGTGCTCCACATCGGCGGCGATCTCCGCGCCGAACTGATCGACAGCGGATTGCCATCCACCGGATTCCTGGACGCGGTCGGGCACCGTACACGCGGCCACTGCCGCGAGCAAGACGAACACACGCCCGGCACACCGCCGGGCAGCCCGCGTTGATGCATCTTTCTTGTCCATGTTCATACGTGTCCTCCGCTCCAGGTGGTACCTGCCGTACCGTGACCAACTCGTCCGTCCCAACGTGCTATTGTGCCGCACCGCGTGCAATCGCACCTGGCAGGCCACCGCGGGCGGTCGCTCCCCGCGCAACGTTTCGGACCCCTCCCGTGTCGCATTGCATATGCGATCGTCACCAACGACGCGACCAGATCACCCTGAACGGGGGAAGACATGCGCCGGTTGCTGCTGGCGAGGCACGCAAAGTCAAGCTGGGGCGATGTCAGCCTGAAGGATCACGACCGTCCCCTCAACGCTCGGGGCCGGCGCAGCGCACCTCTGGTAGCCGGCGCCCTCAACGACCTCGGCTTCGTCCCCGACGCCGTCATCTCCAGCACCTCCGCGCGTACCCGCGAGACGTGGGCCCGCATGGAGCACGTCTTCGAGAGCCACGCCACGGTCGAGTTTCTTCCCGAGCTCTACGGGGCCTCGCCGCGAATGGTGCTGGCCGCGATCGCTTCGGTGTCTCCCTCGGCCACGACGCTCATGGTACTCGGCCACAATCCGTCCACGCATGCACTCGCTGCCTTCCTCGCCCGCGAGGGTGACCCCGAGCAGATCCAGCAGCTTACCCGCTCGTTTCCCACCGGCGCGGTCGCCGTGATCGAGTTGGCCGAAGAGCGCTGGGAGGAGGCGGAGGACGGCGGCGAGTTGCTGCACTTCATCAAGCCGCGCTTCCTGGAGTAGACCGACCTCGTGCTTGTTCCCTCGGCCACACTGCCACATTAGGTTGCCATCTCAACCACGTGTCATCGGTGGAGGCGACCATGACCGGCGAGACTGCGAGCCGCACCAACGATCAGCATCCGGAGACCATCGAGCGCGTCTTCCGGGAAGGCGTCTACCCCTACCAGGACAAGTTGAAGCGGCGCGAGTACGAGCAGCAGAAGGCCGGGCTGCAGGTCGAGCTGCTCAAGGTGCAGAGCTGGGTTCGAAACAGCGGGATGAAGATCGTCATCCTCTTTGAAGGTCGCGACGCCGCCGGCAAGGGCGGCACCATCAAGCGATTCATGGAGCACCTCAACCCTCGCGGGGCGCGCGTTGTGGCCCTTGACAAGCCCAGCGATGTGGAGCGAGGCCAGTGGTACTTCCAACGGTACGTCAATCTTCTGCCGACAGCCGGCGAGATGGTCCTCTTCGACCGTTCCTGGTACAACCGTGCCGGCGTCGAGCGGGTCATGGGCTTCTGCACCGGCCAGGAGTACCTGGAATTTCTGCGCCAGTGTCCCGAGGTCGAACGGATGCTTGTCAATAGCGGGATCCGCCTCTTCAAGTTCTGGTTCTCCGTCTCTCAAGAGGAACAGGCGCACCGCTTCGACCTGCGCAAGACGGATCCCCTGAAACAGTGGAAGGTCTCGCCCATCGACCTCGCTTCACTGGACAAGTGGCCCGAATACACCCATGCGAAGGAGGCGATGTTCTTCTACACCGACACCGCCGATGCGCCCTGGACCGTCATCAAGTCGGACCACAAACGACGCGCGCGCTTAGCCGCCATGCAGCACTTCCTGTCCAGGCTGCCCTATCCCGACAAGGACGAGTCGGTCGTCACCGGAGCCGATCCCCTCATTGCCGGACCTGCCGCCCGCGTCGTCAGTCGCGACGAACCGATGACGGAACAGCCGAAGGCGCGGACTCCGCCGGGCCGATAACTTCACGCATCCCCACGACGACCCCAACCGGAGCTGCCATCCGTGCCCCGACCCCTCCTTGCCCTCGCTCCCCTCATCGCAACGGTGATTCCGATGCCCGTCACCGCCCAGAACGTTTCAGCCGAGTACAACCGGGAGGCCCGCGACCTGGCCGCCCATCCCGCAATCGTCAATGCTTTCAGCGCGATCGAGGACATGGACGACTGGGCGCTGGAACACCTTGTCGAGCTCACCGAAATCCCCGCCCCGCCCTTCATGGAGGAAGCCCGCGGGCGCCGATTCGCCGAGCTGCTCACCGAATACGGGGCCGACTCCGTGTGGACCGACGCCGAGGGCAACGTGATCGGGCTGCGCCGTGGCCGGCGCGGTGACCGCACGATCGGCTTCGGCGGCCACCTCGACACGGTCTTCCCCGAAGGCACCGATGTGACGGTGCGCCAGCGTGGCGACACCATCTTCGCACCCGGCGTCGGCGACGACACGCGTGGACTCGTGGTTGTGCTGGCCGTCCTGCGCGCCATGGTGGAAACCGGGATCGAGACGAACAGCGATGTCCACTTCGTCGGGGTGGTCGGCGAGGAAGGCGTGGGCGACCTGCGCGGCATGAAACACATGTTCCGCGACCCGGCCAGCGCCCCGGATGCCTGGATCGATGTCGACGGCGGCGGGCTGATGAGACTGGTCACCGATGGCCTGGGTTCCGTGCGCTACCGCGTGACCTTCAAGGGCCCCGGCGGGCATTCGTGGGGCGCTTTCGGGCTCGCCAACCCCGCCCACGCCATGAGCCGCGCCGTCCGCCACTTCCAGGACACAGCCGACACGCTAACCCGGAGTGGCCCCCGCACGAGCTACAACGTCGGGCGCATCGGCGGAGGTACGTCGGTCAACTCCATCCCGTTCGAAAGCTGGATGGAGGTCGACCTGCGCTCGATCAGCCCCGAGAGCCTGGGGCACATCGAACAGGTGTTTCTCGCCGCGATGGACCGGGCGCTCGAAGAGGAAAATGCGCTCCGGCGCGAAGGACCCGCGCTGACAGTCGACAAGCTCAAGATCGGCGACCGTCCCTCCGGTGAGGGCGACCGCAACGCGCCGTTGGTCCAGCGCGCGCTGGCGACGACGGCGGTCTTCGGGGTCCGGGGCCAACTCGGCCGCTCGTCCACCGATTCGAACATACCGATCGCGATGGGCATCCCGGCCGTGACGATCGGTCGCGGAGGCATGGGCTTCGGCGGTCACTCGCCCGGCGAGTACTGGATCAATGTGGACGGGCACCTCGCGATCCAGCGGGCGTTGCTGCTAGTCGTCGCCGAGGCGGGGATGGCGGGGATGATTCCGTAGGGAAAAGCGCACGTTGTCCGCCAAATTCTGCCGATAGTGGCGGACAAAGTGGCTGGTCGCCCTTCCTCAGACGGGCAGCTCCGCCAGGAAGTCGGCCAAGGGCAGGATTTCAACGCCATCAATCAATTGACGGCGATCACCCCCGAACACGACGATCCGACGCTTGACGCGCTTGCTGTGCGACGCAAACGACGCCAGTCCCCGCAGCATGCTCCGGGTCACCCGGAAACCCGCCTTGACCTCGATCCCCCACAGTTCGCGCCCCACCTCCAGCACGAAATCCACCTCGGCGCCCGAGCGGGTCCGATAGTGGAAGAGGGCCGCCTCCGGCCACAGCGCGCCAATCCGCCGGTGAATCTCGCAAGCGACGAAGTGCTCCATGAGGATGCCGCGTTCGTCGGGCAGAGGAGCGTCCAGCGGCCGTCGCAGGAGCGCGTTGCGGACACCGATGTCGAAGAGGAAGAGCTTGCCACGTCTGACGAGGCGGGTTCGATCCGAGCCGCTCCACGCCGGAACCCGAAACATGACGAGCGTGTCCTCGAGAACCTCGACGTACCGCCGCGCCGTCTCGTAGCCCAGCCCCGCCCGCTTGCACAGCGACTGCAGGTTGAGAATATGACCCGAGGCGGCGGCCACCAGGTCGAGGAGCCGGGAGAAACCGCCCAGGTTGCGGACGAGAGCCTCGGCCTGGATTTCCTCCCGAAGGTAGGTGTCGGCGTAGCTTCGGAGGTCGGCAGCACGCAGCGCAGGGTCGCGCTCCGAATAGATCCCGGGGAGCGTACCGTGCGCCAGCACACGGTTCAGGTCGAAGTCGTCTCCCAATTCACGCGTGGTCAACGGGTGCATGTAGTGGACGTGGACCCGACCCGGGAGGAGGTTGGCCTGGCCGCGCCTGAGCTTGCGTGCGCTGGACCCGGACAACAGGAACCGAAAGCGTCCGGGCTGCTGGTCGATGAACAGCTGCACCACATCGAGCAGCGTGGGTACTCGCTGGACCTCATCGATGAACACCGTCCTCGTCTCCGGAGGTGCAGCGTCGAGTTCCCGCTCAAGGCGCTCGGGCTGAGTGACAAAATCCCGGAAGGCGCGCGGGCTGGCCAGATTCAGGGAGAGATCGGGACCGATAGAGGTCAGCAGCGTCGACTTCCCCACCTGCCGAGGCCCGAGGACGAGCGCACTGCGACGATCGGTGGCTTGGAGCACCGGAGCGAGCAATCTTGGATACATATGGGTAAATTAGCTGGCGTTTTACCCACGCACAAGCGACAACTGGCGGTAAACGCCACGCATCGGGGATGCCGGCCGAAGGGCGGCCAGCGTTCACCGCCCTATCCGCCCGACCGACTCAGCGACCACACCTGCACGTATTCCACCCCCAGGTCGTCCGTGGCGCGGCCAAGGATGTAGTCCTCGCCAACTTCGTGGATGCGCAGTCCAGCGGGCGTTTCCATGAAGCCCAGGACGCGTCCTTCCGGATCAAAGACCGTCCAGAGTGAATTCGTCCCGCCTTCCCCCGGGAGGTTGTCTTCCTGGACCCAAAGGTGATCCAGGGCATCGGCCATCGCTGTGACGAAAGCGGGGTGGGTGTCGGGGAGCGGCACGTCCCTGTAAAAGTCCCGCAACTGTCCGGGCGTCTCCGCGGTCACTCCCCCCGGGTCTGCAGCGGCGGCCTGGCGCTCAACGTAGGCGTCTCTGTGCGCCGATGTCACGGGGATCACGTCGTGGTCAAGCCGTACGATGCGCATGAGAGATCCGTCGGCACCATACGCCCTGACTTCGTAGCTATCGTTGGAAGCGACGACCGCCAGTTCGCCCCACGCGAAGCTGACGATCCGGTGCGCAAACGGGACCGTCATTAAGAACATCGTTCCGCCGAGGGACGGCGAATAGCGCTCGGACCCGAAAAACGAGCCCACGGAAGCTGGCCGCTCCCCGTCGGCGACACTTACCTGGTAGCGCCTCTGCTCGCGGCTCGACCCATCAGCGGCCGACCCGCCGGGCACGGAATGCGACGCGAGGATTGCACCGCTCGGAAAGACCGCGTCAGCACTTATGGGGCGATCGGATTCCAGCTTCAACGTGCGACCGAAATTTCCCTCGCCGTCGAACACGGAAAGGCGGCGGTCTAGCGAATACCACGCGACCACCGAATCTCCGGGCCATCTCTCGACCTGTACGAGGCTGTTGAACTCGCCGGGTCCTTCCCCTTCACCCCCCCACGTCGCCAGGTGGCTCCCTGCCGCGTCGAAGACTCGCAGTTCGTGTGTTCCTCGGTTTGCGACGACGATCCGGCCATCGGGCAGCGTCAACAGGTCCCGGACTCCGTCCAGCAGATACGGGTCCGCTCCTTCCAGTGCCCCGATGGACACCGCCGGTTCGGAGCCGACCCTCCATCCGAGCCTCGAACCTTCAGGCGGGCGGGGATTCTCCACGATCCGCAGGCCGGCGCTGTCCCGCACCTCGGCGGCCGGTGTCGGCGTCCCGTCTCCCCCCGCAGGTGGTTCGTCCGGTTGACCACAGGCGACCATCGCCAGGATCAGAGCGGTCAGGCCGAACGCCAGCTTCATTCGATGTACCTCATGTCAAGATCCGGTTCACGCCGCCAATTCCGCGGCCATCGAGCACAGCCCGATCGCCTCCACCCCGCCCGGTAACGGATAGCGTTCCGTACCCCCGTACACCAGAAACGCCCGGTCCGGCTTGACGTCCTCGAGTGCGATCCGGAGCCGCCTGCCGGAAGTGCCCGCCGATCCTCGCTTGATCCCGATCGCCCAGACGCGGTCTCCCGGCAACTCCAGGACGAGGTCGATCTCGACACCCGTGGCCGTGCGGTAGAAGCTGGCCCGCGTCCGTCGCGGAGCCGCCCTGAGCAGCGTCTCGATCACGAAGCCTTCCCAGCTCGTCCCCACGACGGGATGACCGAGCACCGAGTCCGTGTCGTCGAGCCCGAGCAGCGTGTGGACGATGCCGCTGTCACGGACGTACACCTTGGGCGACTTGACCAGCCGCTTGCGCACATTCGCATGAAACGGCGGCAGGCGTCGGATGAGAAGAAGGTCGGTCAGCAGGTCCAGGTAGCGCATCACGGTCTTGCCGTCCACACCGAGGCTCCGTGCGAGCAACGACGCATTCCAAAGCCCGCCCTGTGAATGAGCAAGCATCGTCCAGAAGCGGCGGAGCGTCTCGGCGGGAATGCGCGGCCCCAGCATGGGGATGTCGCGCTCGAGGTAGGTGCGGATGAAGTTCTCGCGCCACAGGGTGCTCGCCCTCTCGCTCCGGGCGAGGAAACTCCTGGGGAAACCACCACGGATCCAGAGCGGGGTCTCATCGCCCGCGACCTCGCGAACATCGAACGGAGCGAGTTCCAGATACCCGATCCTGCCAGCCAGGCTCTCGCCCGACTGTCGCATCAAGTCCATCGAGGCCGATCCCAGCACGAGAAAGTGCCCCGCCGGCTCACCATCGCGGATACGGTCGTCGATGATCCCCCGAAGCACCCGGAACAAATCGGGCACGCGATGGATCTCGTCGAGCACCACCAGCCGGTCGCGCACCGAGCCGAGGTAGCCGCGCGCGTCGGACAGCCGGGCCAGGTGGCCGGGGTTTTCCAGATCGAGGTAGAGTCCGGGTCTTGGGCCGTCCGCAGGGGCACCGAGGCCCGCGTCAGCGACGGTCCGAGCCAGCGTCGTCTTGCCGACCTGTCGGGGACCCAGCAGCGCAACGGCCGGGAAAAGGCGGAGGTGCTCCTCAAGGGAAGCGCGCAGAGTGCGCGGGATTGTGGCGGTCGTCATGGCGCTGGATCGCGGTGATAGTGTGAATGACGCTGGAATGGATTGCAATATCGGCATGTTATACCGAATTTGCAAATCTACTACCGCAAGACGGCCAGAGTTCCACATGCCCGAAAGGGAACAAAGCAACCGAAGACTGATATGAAGAATTGTGACAATATCTCCACTCCAGATGGCCCAGCACGGCACCCTCCACCCGATCCTGCACCGGCTCGAGATGGATGGGCAGGTGTGGGGCGGACACATGCGGCATGAAGGCTCCCCTGGAGTCCCTTTGGCCCTCCTACTGATCCTCGTGCTGATCCAGCTGGCCCGGGTGGTCAGCGCCCGTGGCGCAGGAGCGCTGGTCTTCGCCCCCCTGCTGCTGGCGGGCACCTCCTGCACTGGAGATCCCGGCAGCGATTCGAAAGCTGCCCTCACGCGCGATTCCGTCGGCGTGGCCATCGTCGAAAACCGCGCCGCAGATCGTCCCTTCGCGGGACAGGTCGTCCAGTTGGCGGAGCTCATGACCCCGGACGAGGCGCTCTTACCACTTCCCTGGGGCATCGCGGCCAACGCTGGAACGGGCCGGGTCTACGTGGCGGACCGAGGAGGGAACCGCGTAGCCGTCTTTGACGCTTCGGGCGCGTATGCCGGGCAGCTCGGCCAGGAGGGCGACGGGCCGGGAGAGTTCCGCCTTCCCAGCGCTTTGACTCTTGGGCCCGGCGGGACCGTGGTCGTACTTGATGGGCGGCGGGGGGTGCTCAGCCGGTGGTCGAGCGACGGCGAGTTCCTGCGCGAGGAGCCGATCCCGGCAAGCTACTGGGGACCCGGATTCGCCGTCGGGCCCGAATGGTTCGCCGCCGTCACGGAGACCACCACCGGGATGCGGATGGACCAGCGCCTGCAGATCCGGAGTGCGGGCGATGTCCGAACCGTGCACGAAGTCGCCCGCGAGATGGTGACGATGGAGCTGCCCTGTGTGACCATGCCCGCGCCCAGGGTCTTCGCCCCCGATGTCGTGTGGACCAGCCAGGGCGACACCTTCTACTACCTGAACGGTCTGGACTACCGTATCGATGTCCATACGAGTGGCGACCTCGCAGCGAGTTTCCGGCGTTCGGTCGCGCCGTTGGCGGTCTCGCGCGCGATGGCCGTACAAGGCGTTGAGTTCGGTCCCAGGCCCTATCAGACGCTCCTCCGGCAGTGCGGAGTCTCTGCCGGGGAGCTCGTCAATGAGGTGGGCCACGAGGATTGGCTCGCCCCCGTCGTGGGCATCGCGGTTGACCCCCGAGGACGGGTCTGGGTGGCTCGCAGGAATACCGGTCTTGCACCCGAGGTGATCGACATCCTGGACGCCGGGGGTCGGTACCTGGGTACAATCGGGTTGCCGGTGCTGCCGGTCGCATTCGTGTCCGAGTCGCGGTTCGTGGGGATGCGCGTCTCGATGGCCACTGGACAGTTGCTGTTGTCGCTGTATGACGTCCGTGAGGAGGGGCAGCCTGGCGACGACGGAGTGGCACGGGAGGCGAAGAGTACCTCGACCGAGGAGGAGACTCCGATTCGGCCCGGGGCCTCACGGGGGAATGCCGAGCGAGCGGCAGCTGGGGCCGCGCAGGTTGCCGAGGATGCCGCGCAAGAGGACATGCCCACCACACCGGAGGACCCGACCCCCAACCCTGCCGGCCTCCGGGAGTTCCGCGACTGCCCGGCGTGCCCCTTGATGATCGAGCTTCCCCTCGGCCGCTACCTGATGGGAAGGCCGGACGGAGAGGAAGAGCGGCTCGGGATGAACCGGAATCCGGACCGCGTGCAGTTCAGCCGGGACGCAGAGAGACCGCATTTGGAGGTCGAAATCGACTACCGCCTCGCCCTAGGGAAGTACGAAGTCACCTTCAACGAATGGGATCACTGTGTCGACTCCGGCGGCTGCACCTACAAGCCGACAGACCGGGGCTGGGGACGGGGCAACCGCCCGGTCATACACGTGTCCCGTCTGGACGCCGAGGAATACATCGCCTGGCTCCGGGATGTCACCGGGGAAGCGTACCGGCTTCCGAGCAGCGCCGAATGGGAATACGCCGCTCGGGCCGGCACGACAACCGCCCGCTGGTGGGGAGATGAACTCGGCACGGGGTTGGCCGTGTGCGACGGGTGCGGCAGCCGCTGGGACGACGTCTCGACGGCACCGGTGGGGTCGTTTTCCGCCAATCCCTGGGGCCTGCACGACATGCTCTCGAATGTGTCCGAGTTGGTCGCCGACTGTTGGCACAACAGCTACGCGGGCCATCCGACCGACGGGGCCCCCCGGCTGAAGCCGCCTCCGGGCTGGCCCGATGAACAGTGCCGGAGAGCCACCTCGCGAGGCGGAGCCTGGCCCTTCTTCACCTGGACCGTGCGCGCCGCAACACGAAGTGGCGGAAACTTGACGCTGGACAACCGTGGGGATCATCCCAGCGCCGGGGGCTCGCGCGGCTTTCGGGTTGCCCGGACGGTGATCGAGTCCCCGGAATCGCCCCGCTGACGCCACACCCACCGATACAGCCAACTTGACGTGCTGGTTTGCGCCGGATACTCTGGTTTCTAGAGTACTCTGTCCCACAATAACCAAGGGGTAGATATGAGCGAATCCACCTCTACGCACCGTCCGGAAGACGACCTGGCCTTCATCCGCCGCCTCATGGAAGGCGCCCGGGAGAACGTGTCGGATCACAGCTCGCATCTGATCCTTTGGGGCTGCCTGCAAGCGACCGCGGAAGTCCTGGCGCACCTGGCCCGTCACGGTGTTTTTCTCGTCTCCATCACCGGGATCTGGGCAGTGGTCGTCGCGATCGGCTTTGCCGGGTCCTGGCTGCTCGCGCACCGCACGCACAAGTCGGCTCCGGTCAACTCGCTCGTGAACCGAATTCTGGCCGCGATCTGGATCGGATTGGGGCTTGCGCTGACGCTGATCGGATTTCTCGGCGCGGGAACCGGCTCGTTGCCGCCCCAGGTCACACCGGGTGTAAAGGCCGTCATCATCGGGTCGGCGTTCTTTGCGTCGGCATTCCTTCCCAGCCGAACGCTCTACTGGTTGCTGGCTGCCGCATGGTGGATCCTGGGGGGGACGCTGCTCGTTTGGCCCTTCCCCGATGCGGGCCTGGCGATGGCCGGCGGCCAGATCCTCTTCATGGTGGTGCCCGGGCTGGTGCTACGGGCACGCCGCGGAAGGCCCATCCGGCTCCACGTACTCGCATGACGACCTACGACTACCGCCGGATCGACCCGCTGGTCCACTCGCGCATCCGGCTTTCGATCCTGGCGATTCTGGTCAGCGTCGACGACGCCGAGTTCACCTACCTGCGCAAGCAGGTCAAGGCGACCGACGGCAATCTCGGTGCGCATCTCCGCCGCCTGGAGGAGGCAGGCTATCTGAGGGTGACCAAGAGCTTCGTCAGCCGAAAGCCGGTAAGCAGATACCGGATCACCCCCGCCGGACGACGGGCGTTCCGGAGCTACGTCGACAACCTGGAACAGCTCCTGCGTTCGCCGCCGGGCGACGAGCCAAAGAGTGCCACGGGATGAAATCGGTGGTGACAATGTCGCGCTCGTGGAGGCATGCGGCCCCTCTGCGTGTGGCCACCGTTTTCCTCTTGCCAATGGCCGTCCTCCTGTCGATCGCACCGAGGCTGCTCCCGGCGCAGGAGACTTCGACCGTCAACGGCCTCATCAGAGATGCCGAGGGACACCCGCTCGCTGGAGCAGACGTCTTCCTGCTGGAAACGCTGGAAGGCACGCCCACCGACGACGCGGGCTCGTTCAGCTTCGCCACCGGCGCCACGGGAACGGTCACCCTGGTGGTTCAGCTGCGCGGATACATCGAAGTGCGGCGTGCCGTCCACCTTCCCCTCACCAGCCCCCTCTCCCTGGTCATGCAGTTGGCCCCCGTCCCACTGGAACCGATCCTGGTCGAAGCCGGCACCTTTCGTCTGGGCCGCCTACCCGACGTGGCGCTCGACGAGCTCGAAGTCGTGGGCACTCCGGGGGCGGCGGCGGATCCCTTTCGCGCGATTCAGACCTTTCCGGGGCTACAGAATGTGGGCGAGGGGGCGGGGCTCTTCGTGCGGGGCGGCGACGTCTCCGAGACCCGGGTGCTGCTGGACGGAGCAACCGTCCTCTCTCCCTTCCGCCTCGATGGCGACCGTTCGGTCTCGTTCGGCCGCTTCGATCCCTTCCTGCTCCGGGGCATCAACTTTTCGGCAGGCGGATTCGGCGCCGAATACGGGGACGCGCTCTCGGCTGTGGCGGATCTCGAGACCGTAGACCGACCGGAGGCGAGACAAATCGGCCTCACGGCCTCGATCGGCGGGGCCTCCAGCCGCGTCGACCTCGCGCTGTCCGAGACTTTCGGCGGGTTCTTGACCGGGACCTACACGAACACCGATCTCCTCATGCGGCTCAACGGGCGGCGACCCGAGTTCGACGTAGTGCCCCGGTCGGACGACCTCAGCGGCGGCTTCCAGTGGGCCTACCGGGACGGTGGGAGCCTGAAGACATTCGCGATGCGGCAGACCGATGAGATCGGGGTCCGGATCGCCGACCCCGGGTATTCCGGCGTCTACAGATCCGATGGGGGCGCCGACCTTGTCATCGTGTCGGGTCTCGACGGGTTCGGCTCGCTGGGTCTGTCCTGGGGGCTGGCGACCAGCGGGTCGAGCAAGAGCGAGGACTTCGGGGCGTTCCGCCTCGAGCGCGCGGACCGGCTAATGCAGGCACGTGCCAAGGTGGAAGTACCCGTAAGCCGCGGGTTCAGCCTGGCAGGAGGAGCCGAGGTCGAGCACCGTGGCGCGGACCTCGCCGGCGCGGTCGCCGTGGCCTCCCACGACAACGCGTCGGACGCGCCGAAGACCATCTTCTCCAGCTGCGAGAGCGGAACGCGCCTTGCCGGCTTCGGCGAGATCGAGCTGCAGCCCTCGAATGCCCTGCGGCTACTGCTGGGCGCGCGCGCCGATCGCTCTTCCTTCACCGGCCGTGTGACCGGGGATCCCAGGATATCGGCAACCTGGCGCGCGGCCGAATACCTTACCTTCACCGCCGCATGGGGAGTGTTTCACCAGGTGCCGGATCCCCTGCTCTTCGAACCGACGCTGGGCGACCCGACGCTCCCGTCCATGTCGGCTCGGCACGTCATCGGGGGCATCACCTACGACAACGGCGCCCGCTTCATCCGGGCAGAAGCCTATCACAAGCGCTACCGCTCGCTGGCTGCCGAGAACCGCGACGGCCTCACGCGCGGTCGCGGGATCGGGGACGCGCGCGGGTTCGACATCTTCCTCAAGGAAGAGCTGGGGCTTCTGGGCCTCAGCGGCAGGATGGCCTACAGCTTCGTCGACTCGAACCGCACCGACCCCGACAGCGGGCGGCTGGTCCCGTCACCTTTCGACGCGACCCACACCTTCAACGTCGTGGTGACCCGGGAGTTCAGCCAGTGGCTGCAGACCGGGGTGGCCTACCGAGCCGCCACCGGTACCCCGTTCACCCCGGTCGAGAGCGCGGCATTCGATCCGGCACGAGCGGTCTGGAAGCCGGTGTTCGGGGCTCCCATGTCGGAGAGAGTTCCCGAGTACTCGCGACTGGACCTGTCCGCGACGGTGCTGTGGAGCTTCAGGCCCGACAACCTCACCGTCTTCTTCGTTTCCGCGATGAATGTGCTCGACCGGACGAACGTCTCGCAGTACCGCTACAGCAGCGACTACTCCGAGCGAATCCCCCTGAAGAGCCCGTTTCCCCGCACCATCTACTTCGGAGTCACCACGACGCTGCCGTTCTGAGCCTAACACTCGCAAAAAAGAGGATGAGTTCCATGGTTTCTCGCACCAGCCTCTACAGTCCCCGCACAACCCTCACCGGTTCTCACTGCCAGCACACCAGCCGGCAACGACTCCGGGTACCGACACTGCGAATCCTGGCCCTGGCGCCAGTCATGCTGCTGGCGCAGGCCCCGGCCGTCGCGGCACAGGATCTGGACCGGGGCGAACTGGCCGAGCGTCTGCGCACCGGGATCGCGGAAGCCGCCATGATGGGGGAGAAAGCCGGCTTGAACCAGATGGTGACTCTCGCCCGCCGGGCGGTGACCGCCTTCCCGGACGATGCGCTTCTTAATCACTACGCGGGCTACGCCCTCTACCGCCTCGCGGGGCCGACAATGGAGACGGATATGGCCGGGGCGCTCGCGCTGCTGGCGGACTCGGAGTCGTTCCTGGAGAAATCCATCGAAGTCCAGCCGATGGCGGAATCTCACGCTCTTCTGTCGTCCGTGCTGGGAATGCAGATCGTCAACGGCGTCTCGGCGATGACGCTGGGGATGAAGTCGGGCATCCAATTGGGCCGGGCCAAGGCGCTGGACGCACGGAATCCGAGGGTAAGGCTGCTCGAGGGGATTTCAGCATTCCACACACCGAAGATGTTCGGTGGAAGTATCGAGGCGGCCACGCGGCACTTCCTGGCGGCGATCGAGCTGTTCGCCGAAGACGCGCCGGAACCGCCGCTCCCGGCTTGGGGGCTGGCCGAAGCGCATGCGTGGCTGGGGCAGGCATACGCGGAGATGGGCAAGGTGGAGGAAGCGCGTGAGGCCTATGACCGAGCCTTGGAGTTGGAGCCGGAGTACGGGTGGGTGCGGGACGTGTTGTTGCCGGGGTTGGAGGGGCGACCTGAGCGACAGGTTCAAACGGCTGAGAGATACCGTCGTACCGAGGTCACGATCGCAGATGCGCCAGCGATAGTCCTGGCCGCCTGTGGCGCTCCGAACCCGGCGGCGGGGGTCCAGGCGTCCAGACCGTTGGGATAGCGCGTGGGGATGTAGTTGAGGTCAAGTTCACGAGCGTCATCCAACAGATCGTCCAGTTCCGGAACGCCCGGGTCCAGGCGCTCGATCAGATTGCGGACGCTGTGGCCCAGAACCGCTCGTGCTCCCCGTGCGTAGTGGACTGCCTTAATGGCTTTCTCGGCCGCTTGCTGGGCGGAAAAACAGGCCTGTGGGAAGAACCCGCCTTCCTCGGCGTAGCGGGCGTGGCGAAGGTCGTCTACCGCAACATCAACCGAGCGCCGGCACATCTCCTCGAAAGTGCAAGGCGCGGGAGCGGAAATCACCGTGACGTCCGACATCGCTCGTTATCTCCTGATTGGTTATGGCTGGCCCGCTGTCGCGACCCACGGCCGAGGGGATACCGGAATGCTAGCCCAGCGACGGTGCAATATCCAGCCATAGTCCGGGTGGCGAGGGCATTCTCGGACGAACACCGCGCTGCATGGAACGTAGTTGCCCGGCCGAACACTGTCACCCGACCGAACACCATTTTGTCCGCCACTATTGCCATTGAATGGCGAACAAATCACACTAAGTGTGCGGAAACGGCCACAAACACCTCTGCCGAGACCCTCTCACCCACCCGAGACCAGCCCATGCCCCCCGTCCACTACCAGCCCGAACACTTCCCCCCGGACAAGCGCCTCGAATGGCACCGGCTGGTCCCCCTGATCGGCCCGACCGCCGCCGCTGTGGCAAGGTACGACTGCCTGCTCGGCTCCGTACCCCGCCCCCTCCTGCTGCTGGCCACGCTGCGCGTCCAGGAGGCGGTGTTCTCGTCGCGAATCGAGAACATCTTCGCCGACGTCGGCACGGTGCTGGAGCTCGATGCCGGTCTGGAGCCGGCGAACCCGTACGTCCGCGCCGACGCCCGCGAGGTGCTCAACTACCTGGCCGCCGAACGCCGGGCGCGGGAGCTGCTCGGCAAGTCACCGCTGTCGCTGCGCATCGTGTGTGAGGCCCACGCCCTCCTCCTCTCGGGCGAGCACGGCCACGGCAAGTCACCCGGCGAGTTCCGCCGCGCGCAGGTCTGGATCGGCGGCCCGGGTTCGACCCCTGACACCGCGACCTTCGTCCCCGCGCACGCGGCCCAGGTCCCCGACGGGATGAGCGCATGGGAGCGGTACATCCACGCCGGCGCCCCGGACCGTCTGGTGCAGATCGCCGTGCAGCACGCCAAGTTCGAGGCCGTACACCCCTTCCTCGACGGCAACGGCCGTCTGGGCCGCATGGTCATCCCCCTGCTCATGTGGGAGCACGCCCTCATCCGTATGCCCGTCTTCGGTCTCAGCACCCGGATCGCGGTCCGCCGCGGCTTCTACTACGACGGGTTGCTGGGCGTCTCCCGGAGCGACGACTGGACGGGGTGGTGCCTGTACTTTCTCGACGCAGTGCGGGCCCAGGCGGAAAACGGGGTCGCCACCGTGGAGGCGATCCTGGAGCTGCGCGCGGAGACGGAGTCCCTCGTGGCGGGTCTCGCGCGAGCCGGCAACGTCGCCACGGCGCTCGACCGCATCTTTGCGCGCCCGGTGTTCCCCGTGAGCGACTTCATCGCCGGAAAGAGCATCCCGCCCCGTACCGCGCGAAGGCTCCTGTCGCGGCTGCAGGAGCACGGCGTCGTGGAGGAGATCGCCCCCGCGAGTGGGCGGCGGGCGGCGGTGATGCGATTCCCGGGGCTGCTCGAGGTGGTGGGGTAGCCCATCTTGCCTGGGCTCGGCGGTTGCAGAGAAGCCGGACGAGCCCCTGGGGAGCTCGCGGCGTCAGCCGCTTCCGCTCTCGCCCGACCCGCTCCGGCCGATCAGCCGCTCCGTGAAGTCCTGCCGCTCCTCGATGAGGGACAGCCTGTCGTTCATCGTTTCCATCGTTTCGCCAAGGCGGCGGTTGTCCACAGAGGTAGTCCTGGTCTTCTCGAGGACCATCACATCGAGAAGCGCTCCGAGACGCTTCGCGATGGGACGCAGCAGGATCACTCCGCCGACCGTGAAGATCAAGACGATGGCGACGATCATTGGGGCGATAGACTCCCATTCCATGTGTGTACTCTCCGTGATGGGCGCAGGGTGTCGGTGACCTTACCCCTACGGGGCGGAGTGGGCGAGGTGTTCCGCCCGGCGGCGAGGGCCACCGATGGTTGCTGCGTGCTCTCGGGACCAGGTTGGCCACGGCGTAGATGCCCCGATAGTGGCGGCCGTAAGGCGCGGTGAAGCGGAGGAGGGTCAAAAAGGTCAGGACGGCCATCACGAAGATGGTCCCCACCAGCGCGTCGTGGAGCTTGCCTTCAGTCATCGGACCACGCCGATCACCTTGGAGTGGCGGAGGTCCATACTGGCTATGGTGGACCTGAGGCGTGAGATGCCGCAACTTGTTGCAGGTATCACCCCGCAAAGGGGGCGCCGGGCCGGCCGTGCTCAGGGGAAGGACGACGACATGACTGACAAACCGGTGCAAATCTCCGCGTCGCAGGTCTCGCTGATCCTGCAGCGCGCAGCCGAAATCGACGCCAAGGGCGACACCATGACCGTCGAGGAGCTGCGACGCATTGCGGCCGAGGCGGGAATCGACGCGGGGGCGACCAATCGCGCGATCCGGGAAATCATGACCGGGGAAGAGCCAGACCCGCAGCCGGAGTCGACCGAATCCCCGGGGGTCCCGGCCAAGAGGTCGACCTCGCCCTCTACGCCGCGGATCCTGGCGGGCGGTGCAATTGGAACCGCCATGGGATTTCTCGCAGCATTCGCCGGTGGCGGAGCAGCATCGACGGTCTGGCCCATGCTGGGCTGGCTGGGCTTCGGAGGAACGATCCTGTACCTCGTCGCCCGCGCTGTCGAGAGCATGAAACGGGGCGCCCAGCTACGAAGAAACATCGTTGACAAGCCCTCGTCCCTTCCGTACCGTTATCAGCTGGCCAAGTACGAAGTATCTCGTAATCTAAATGGGAGAACCCTGCCTCTCGGCTCGCGCTTGCCGCGTGGCCACCCGCAAGCCAGCGCAGGACGTCGAGGAGCGCAGATGCCGAGGAAAACAACCGCCCTGCTCGCGTTGGCCTGCCTGTTTGGAGGCACAGTCCTTGCTGCCCAGGAGGTCGTCCACCTGCCTGCGGAAGACGAATGGCTCGACGCTGACTTCGAGGAGGTCTACCGGGTAGGGTCGATAGCCGGCGAAGACTGGGAGCAGTTCGGAGAGATCGCGGCCACCGGGTTTGATGCGGCGGGCAAGCTCTACGTGCTCGACCCAAAGGCTTCACGCGTCGTGGTCGTTGCCCCGGACGGCAGCCACCTCCACACCTACGGTCGGGAGGGAGACGGCCCGGGCGAGTTTCGCCAGGCCGCCCGGATGGTGGTGATGGCCGATGGCCGGACCATGATCTTCGACCGAAGGCACAGTGCGTTCCTCGCATTCGATGCGGACGGGGAGTACGTGCGCTCGGTTCGGATGCCTGGGGGTACGCTCATGGCCAGTGTACCGGAGCTGGATCCTGCGGGTGACGCAGCGGTGCCCAATGGGGTCGTCACTGCGATGTCGTTTGCTTCGCTGGCAGGCGGTGGTGATTCCCCAGCCCAAAACCGACGGTCGGTAACGCGCCTTATCCTGAGCGGCGCCGAGGTTGTGAAGGATACGCTGGCGTTCGCGTGGCAGGCACCCCCCGAGATGCGGCCGCCCATGGGACGGGCGACCATATGGGGCGGCGGCAGAGTACCGGCGTTTGCCCCGAAGCTGTTTGTGGGCGCGCTCCACGATGGCGGCGTGGTATTCTCGGATTCGTCGGACTACCGCCTCAAGACCACGGACACCGACGGCGCCGTTGTGCGGGTCCTGATGCGGCCATTTCCGCCACAACCGGTTACTGATCGGATGAGGGATGCTGAGCGAGTGCGCATGCGCGCCGAGCACGACCAGCAGGAACTGGACATCCCAGCCGATATACCCGACCGCGCAAAGACGCTGGTGGGGCAGCTCCTCGATGGGATGCGGGCCGAGGTCGAAGACTGGCCGTTCTTCCCGGAGGCGTCCGTCATACGCGATCTGCAAACGGACTGGCTGGGCCGGATATGGGTGCGGCGTACCGGCGATGACCCCTTCACAGACGGCCCACTCGATGTCCTCTCCGCCGACGGCGCGTACTTCGGCAGCTTTCGGACTGGCACCCTGCCGATGCCGGTGGCGTTCGGCCCGGATGGACTCGCGGCGTTCATCGAAACCGATGAGTATGGCGTCGAATCGGTGGTGGTTCTCAGACTGGACCGCCTTGCGCCAGATTAGCGGGTCGGCGCACCTCGCCCTCCAACTTGAACCTCCGCGTGAGAACGATGCTCGCCGCGACACCTTGGCTGTCGCGCAACTCCGTCGCATCGCGCCCGAAGCGGGGATCGATGCCGGGCCGGGGGATGGACCGTAGTGCGAGGACCTGGTGGTCCCAGTGGGGGGACCAAGGTCGTGGACGCCCTGGACGTCCAGCGGATCGGGGTGGTCGAGGTCCGGCGCTGTTTACCTCCGATGAAGGAGCCTAGCCATGAAGGCGGTCCAGGTCACATTCGACTCGGCTCTGCTGGCCAGGCTCGACCGGCACCCGCTGGTCCGCGAGCGCGGCCGGTCCTACGTGCTGCGGGAGGCCGCTGCTGATTTTCTCAGGCGCAAGGAAGCCGAAGAGGTCGACCGGCGGTACCGGGAGGGCTATTCCGACACGTCCGAACTCGACCGCGAACTCGTGGATTGGGCCGCGCAGGGGGTGTGGCCGGAGGAATGAACGGCGGCGTCCCCCGGCGGGGAGAGATTTGGCTGTGCACCTTCAAGCCGCCTGACAAGAAGCGCCCGGTGGTCGTCCTGACCCGCCAGGCGGTGCTTCCTCTACTCCGCACGGCGATGGTGGCCCCGGTGACTTCGGATGTCCCGGGGTCTGCCGAGCGAAGTGGCGGTGCCGAGGGACTGAAATTCGATTCAGTGATCAACCTCGACCGGGTTCAGACGGTCGAGCAGCGGCTCCTCCGCCACTACGTGGGATCCCTTAGCGAAGCCAGGATGGCCAGCGTCTGCCGTGCGCTCGCGATAGCGACGGGGTGCGGATAGTTCCCTCGAGTCATCCCATCACCCGCTTCAAATACTGATCGAACAGCGGTACCGTAAACGCGGTATCGCCATGGGCCGGGCCGTAGATCATCCCTTTCTTCACCAGCCTTGCTCGCGTGGGTGCGACCCCCTGGACCGGCCTGCCGAGAACTTGTGCAATGGCCCCCGACCGATGAGGCCCCGGCCCCAGTTCGGCCATCGCACGGAGATATTGGCGCTCGAATGGCGTCGTGCGTTCGAAGCGAACCCGGAAGAAGGTCATGTCCAGTTCTCGAACCGCAACCGGCGTAGCGGCCTCCAGATCCGTGCGCGTGATGGTCGGACCGTGGGCGACCCGCCAGCAGGCACTGCCCCACTCCTGCAGGAAGTACGGGTAACATTCCGTAATCCGCAGGATCTCGCCGAGGGCCTCGGGCGAAAAGGAAACCCCGAGCCGGTTTGCCGGCGCCTCCACGGCCCTGCCGGCCGCCTCAACGGTTAATGGGCCGACTTCAGGGAATGAGAACATCCGCTCGGCGTACGACTTGGCGGACCCCGCGTGGCCCACCAGCTGGGGCAACCCCGATCCGATCAGCGCGACGGGCAGTTGCCGTTGCGCGATCCGGTGCAAAGCGGCGATGAGGGCAGCGAGTTGACGCTCTTCAACGTACTGCATTTCATCGACGAACAGCACCAACGCGGTTCCACGCGCCCGCGCAGCCTCGCCAGTCACCTGGAGAAGTGAAGTGAGGTCGGTGTCGAGGTCCCCGCTGTCGGCAACGCCTTCTTCCTTGTCAATGTCGATGGAGATCGTGATGTCGTCAAAGCCGAGTTTCATCGCCCCAACAAACCCCGCGAGTGCCCTGCGCGCCCGCTTCGCCAATTCCCGCGCGGCTGCGCTCCGGCTCATGCGAATCAGCGCCGAGTTCAGTGGCCCCGCGAGCGCTCCTGGAAGGGAACGATCCTCCGGGGCCTCGATCAGCACGCTTTCGAATCCGCGATCAATCGCGTCAACGAGAATGCGATTCAGCAGGACGGTTTTCCCTACTCCGCGCAGACCCACCATCAGCAGACTCTTCGCGGCAAGACCGTTCCGGAGTCGGTCAAGGGCTATTTCAGCGTCCTCGATCAGTTCGTCGCGCCCGACCAGCTCGGGCGGTGGCGTTCCCGCTCCGGGGGCGTAAGGGTTCGTTCGGCGATCCATTTATAATGAAGTTATCAGGGTTTATCTCGACAGTAAACGATTTTGGTCGACATCGCTTATCCGAATACGACCAACTTTCCCTATCCACGCCAGACCGGCAGCGTCATGCACGTCGGGCCCCCCTCGCACGGGATGCACAGCGCGTCCGCCATAAAGCAGGTCACCTCGCACCCGGCATCCTTCAGGAGTCGCAGCGTATGCGAAAAGCCGGCCACGGCCACACACTTTCGGGGCGCCAGCGCAAGCACGTTGAGGCTCAGCCCACGCGACGACTTGAACTCCTTGTCGCTGGCTTCCAGGCACTCGATGCCTCGCTCCCGCATGAACTGAAACAGCGCCACGGGCAGCAGCGGCGGATAGACCAGCGCCAGATCCCGGTCCAGCGGGCTGACCAGCGACAGCAGATGCAGGCAGGCCGCGCTTCCATGCCACATCGGAAGATCGAATGCATGCACCTGGGCGCCGTGCGGCTCGAGGAAGGTCCTGATCTGGTCGATTCCGGCCTGGTTCGTGCGGAACCCCCGCCCCACCACGAGCGTGCCCTCGTCGAGCCAGAGCAGATCGCCGCCTTCGGCAATGCCCGGCGGCTCGACGGCACCGATCACCGGCACACCCAGCCGCTCATACAGCGCTTCGTGCAACGCCACCTCCGGGCGTCGAAGCACCTTGCCCAGCCGAAGGACGATCGCGCCCCACGGGGTCATGAAGGAGGGATCGAAGACGAAAACGGAGTCGGCCAGGCCGTCTTCCGCGTCGGGAATCCAGTCGATCTCGGTCCCCGAATTCGCTACATGGCGCACGAAAGCGTCGTACTGGCGGACCAGCTTCCGAGCGTCGAGCGGCCCTGCGTAGTGCCAGAGCGCGGGATCGGCCTCGAAGATCGCGCGGCCCGGACGTCGCATTGCGACCCTCCGCAGCGGCGCCACCATGCTGCCCACGCCGAAGTTCACGCCGCCCGCCACTGCATCGCCACGTACACCGGAATCCCGGCCACGAGCAGCAGAAAGCCCCAGAACACCGTCTCGTACCCGGCTCCCGCGATGGCCAGCAGGGAGAACCCGAACGCGAGGACGCTCACCACCATGCGACCGAGGGGAGGCGAGCCGCCGGACGCATCCGCGCCGAACCGCTCGCGCAGCGCCATCATCAACCCCGTCATGCTCGAGAACACATAGGGCAGCAGGGTCGCGAGCGTGGCGAGCAGGATCAGGAAGGTGAACGCGTGCACGAGACCCCTGGTGTAGTTCATCGCGATGAGCACCGAGGCGATGACGCTGGAAATGACGAGCCCGATCGTCGGCGTGCCCCGGCCGGTCAACCGCGCGAAGGCCGCCGGCAGCAGGCCATCCAGCGCCGCGGCCCTGGGCATCTGGCCGCTGAGCAGCACCCATCCGTTGAGCGCGCCGAAACAGGCGACCGTGGCGCCCACCCCAATGATCCAGCGCCCCGCACCACCCCAGATCGAGCCCGCGGCATCGGCGAACGGGGCCGTTGACGTCGAGAGGTCCGCCGGAGCGATGATCCCCATGACGGCCAACGTGCAGATGATGTAGATCACCGCCGCGATCGTGGTTCCCAGGATCGTGGCCCGGGGAATGGTGCGCGCCGCATCGCGCACGTCGTCGGCGGGAATGGTGGCGGCTTCGATGCCCAGGAATGCCCACAGCGTGAGCGTGACCGTTGCCGTGACAGCGCTGAGCGAACTGCCGCCCGTCGGGTTGAACGGCCGGAAATGGTCGACCTCGAAGTAGAAGAACCCGACGATCCCGATCGCGGCCAGCGGCAGCAGCTTGAGGACCGTGGTGACGAGCTGCACCTGTCCCCCGGTTCGCACCCCGTGGGCGTTGACGAGTGTCAGACTCCACAGCGCGACAAGCGCCATGACCAGGGCCGCGACCGGTGAGGCGCCCAGCAGGGGCCAGACGACCGTCGCGTAGCTTACCGTCGCGACCGCCAGCGCCGCGTTCCCCGCGAGTATCGAGATCCAGTACGACCAGGCGACCCAGAATCCCACGAAGTCGCCGAAACCCTCCCGCGCGTACGCATAAGGTCCGCCGACCCTGGGGAGGATCGCACCCAGTCGCGCCAGCACCAGCGCCAGGCACATGGCCCCGCCCGCGCTCACCAGCCACCCGAGGATGCTGATGCCTCCGAAGGGGGCCAGCGACGCCGGGAGCAGGAAGACGCCCGACCCGATCATGCTCCCCACGACGAGGGAGGTGCACATCCACAGGCCGAGGTCGCGTCGGGTCGTCATCCCCCTAGATTACGCCATGGACCTGTTCTCTTCCAGCCGTGAGCGCCGCCTCTGGACCTGGGCCGCGGTCGTGGTGGTGGCGATCTACTCGACGCTGGGGCTGGCGCGCCGTCTCGCCGACGCGCTGGCGGGCACCGGCCTGGGCGAAAGCCTCTTCGTCCTCTGCTTCGTCGTAATCCTGGTCGCCATCGTGACGCAGGGGCTCAAGACGAAGCCCACCGGCCCCGAGATCGGAGTCGCTCTGGGTGTGGCCGCCGCCTATCTGATGGTATTCGTCCGGATGGCGGTTCCGACGGAGCGTAGTCACCTCATCGAGTACGGGGTGGTGGCGCTCATCATCCACGAGGCGCTTCGGGAGCGAGCCGACCACGGGCGCCACGTTCCGGCGCCGGCGTTGCTCGCCATCCTGACCACCTCGTTGGTCGGCACCCTTGACGAGTGCATTCAGTGGTTCGTGCCGAGCCGGGTGTTCGACCGGGTCGACATCCTCTTCAACGTGCTGGCAGCCGTGATGTCGGTTGCGGCGAGCGGGTCGCTGCGCTGGGCGCGGCGGCGGTTCGGAGGGCGCGGCGACGCCGGAGGACCATGAACTAGCCGGTCTCCCGAAGCTCATACACCGCCAGCCTCTGGACATTGAGTTCGTCCCGCACCACCACCAGCACCCAGTCCTCGCCGGCATCGAGGAGGGACATGTTCGCAGGCACCGTCACTTCGCGGACCCGCTTCCCGGACGGGTCGAATACGTCCCAACGCTGTCCAGGATGCCCCGGCAAACGTCGTACCCCCCAGCCTATGCCCTCCCACCGGCCGACCCACAGGCTCCCGTCATCCAGCACCAGGAGTCGCGAATAGGCGGGAAGGGCGGAGGGAAGCACCTCCTCATAGTCAGGCCACGCTTCGCGGAGGTACCTGTTCCTCTCTGCTTCGTCTTTCTCGTGCACCAGCTCGTCCCGGAGCTGGTCGATGTCGTCCTGGGTGGCCACCAGATCTTCCCCGGACCACTCAAGCGTCCTGATCACACTCCCGTCCCACGCGACGAGCTCCAGCACATAGTCGTCGCTGGTGCCGATCCATACGCCCTCGCGAGTGCCTCCGAGAACCAGTTCCTTCGACCAGGGACGATCCCAGTAACCGCCATTCAGGATCTTCTCCGGGCCAGGCACGTTCTCTCGAAGCAGGTTTGCCCGCGCGCCCTTCCCGGTCCAGACCACAGGCACCTGCCAGCGCACGATCCCGGGCTCCGCTGTGAATTCGCCGGCGGTGAAGTAGACGATCCTCCCGTCCGGCGTGCAGGCAACCCGTTCGTAGGGCGGCGGGCCCTGGTGCGCAACCTGCCACGTCGACAACCGCTCGCCCTGCTGGCTGAACTCCGTCACACGAACCAGCTCCTGGTCGTAGACGTGGATTCTGTCACTCGAACAAGTCCGCAGCAGCGTCAAGCGGGCGAATTCTCCCGGACCCGTCCCCCTCCTTCCGGCGGTCCAGAGGTGCGTCCCGTCCGCTCCGAACTTCCGAATCTCCCACGTACCCTCGACCCCCACGACGACACTTCCGTCGTCCATCCGCTTCCCGCCGGAGATCCGGAAGAACATCTCGGCATCGGGACCATCCACCGTTCCCACGATCCATACGGGGTCTTCCGACAGAGCAAAGGCCCTGGGAGCTCCGTCGGCGGTCGTTGTTCCTTCCTCGCCGCAGGACAGCATGAGACAGGCGGCCACAACCCCGGCGCCAGGCAACAGCGCACCGCGCGCCGGCAGGCAGGCTCGTACTCGGGTCTTCATCATGGTCCAATGCTCTCCTTTTTCTGACGTTTGTCCGCCATTTTAGGCCGGAAGTGGCGGACAAATCAACTGGGCAGTGCCGTTTTCGGCCTGTAGGTGCTGGTACGTTGGGCGGTGCCGCCGTCCGTCATCGAAGCTGGCGCGCAATGCCCCGACATGGCATCCTCCAACCCGAACGAGGCCTTGGCACCCCGAGGCCTTTCCACCCCGATCCAGGACCATGACTCGATGCAGGATACTCTTCGACGTACGCTCCCTTCCATACCCGGCATGGTACCAGCCGTGTTCCTCTGTGCCGGAATCCTCTTGTCGCTGGCGGCGTGCGAGGCCGAGGCCCCGGCTCAGTCCAGCGGCGGAGAGCGATCGGGGGAGGTGGTCTTCCCCGTGACAAACCGCCCCGATGTCCGCGGTGTAACCGGTGCCGTGTCGGCGGGTCATCCCCTGGCCGCCGCGGCCGGCTACGACGTGCTTCGCCGGGGCGGCAACGCCATGGACGCGGCGATCGCCATGGCCGGGGTGCTGGCCGTGGTCCGTCCCCACATGAATGGAGTCGGGGGAGACGCCTTCGCGCTCTACTACGAGGCCGAGAGCGGCAGGGTCTACGCGATGAACGGCAGCGGCCGCGCCGGGGCACTCGCCACCCCTGCCCTGTTCGCCGAACGGGGACTCGACGCGGTGCCCGGCAACGGGCCGCTGTCAGTGTCGGTGCCGGGGGCGGTGGCGGGCTGGGTGGACGCGCTGGAACGCTTCGGCACAATGCGGCACGAGGAGCTGCTCACCGCGGCGATCGGGTACGCGCGCGGCGGCTTCCCCGTCTCCACGCGGCTGGCGAGCGACATCAGGGCCCAGTCGGGCGCGCTGAACGACCATGGTCAGGCACTGTTCCTGCCCGACGGCGAGCCTCCGCCCGTCGGCAGTCTCCTGCGCAACCCGGCGCTCGCGGCCACCCTGGAGGGCATCGCCCGGGACGGCAAGGACGGCTTCTACCAAGGCCCCGTTGCCGACTGGCTGGCTGCGTTCATCGAGGCCGAGGGCGGTTACGTGCGCGCGCCGGACCTTGCGGCGCACACCACGACGTGGGTGGAGCCGCTCAGCGGTGAGTACAAGGATTACACGATGCTCGTCCTCCCGCCCAACACCCAGGGGATCGCCCAACTGCAGCTGTTCGAGATGTCCAAGGCCTTCAACCTGGCAGGGATGGGCCACAACAGCACCGACTACCTGCACACCCTCATCGAGATGAAGCAGCTGGCCTTCGCGGATCGGGACCAGTGGGCGGCCGACCCGGAGTTCACCGACATTCCTCTCGAAAACCTGCTAGATCCCGCGTACCTGGTGGGGCGTGCAGGGATGGTCGACCCCGGCGAGGCGGCCGAGGGGCGCGAACCCGGCGTGGCACCTACAGCGATGGCGGTCCGGGCAGAGGGAATCGGCTCCGCGCAAAGGGCCCGCTCTGCGTCGAGTGCCCGCTCCGACGCTTCGAGGGCAACCCGGGCAGATCCGTCAGCTGTGGACGACTCCGGGGACACCGTCTACGTCACCGCCGTCGACCGGTGGGGCAACGCCGTGAGCTGGATCCAGAGCCTGTTTGCCGGCTTCGGCTCCGGTCTGCTGGAGCCCGAAACGGGAATCGTCCTGCACAACCGGGGCGCACTCTTCAACCTGGAAGCGGGCCACCCCAACATCATCGCGCCCGGCAAGCGGCCCTACCACACCCTCACACCGATGATGGCGCTCCACGGCGACGGCAGCTTCGCCTTCACCCTGGGAACCCCGGGCGGGGACAGCCAGCCGCAGAGTCTGCTGCAGATCGTCAACAACATGGCCCACTTCGGCATGACGCCCCAGGCAGCCATTGAAGCGCCCCGCTTCAGGAGCTATGGCGGGCTCGGGGTGGCCTTCGAGGACCGGGTTGACCCTTCAGTGCTGGAGGCCCTCAAGGCGTTGGGTCACGAAGTCGAGGTGGTGCACGGGTGGACCTCCACCTTCGGCGGAGCGCACATGATTCTGCGCGACCCCGCCGGGACGCTCACCGCAGCTTCTGATCCAAGGCGCGAGGCATATGCGATTGCGTACTGAGGGAGGTCGCATATGACGGCGGTGGCGCGTGCGATGGCCATCAGCGGAGCGGCGTTGGCTCTGCTGGGAGTGGCTCTGGGTGCCTTCGGAGCCCACGCCCTGCGCGCAAGCCTCTCGCCGAGCGACATCGAGATCTTCGAGACCGCGGTGCGTTGCCGGTAGCCTCTACCTGCTCGTCCTCACCGGCACCCGTTGGCTGGGCGCGATCACACCGGTGGGAGGCCTCATGCTCGTCGCCGGATGGTTGCTGGTCGTGGTAGCGCTCCTGCGCCGCGGCGCCTGATTAGTCCGCCCGGCCCAACTCCACCGGCTGCCCGTGCGGCGTGTGCCGGTACGCGTCCGCCCAGGCCTCCTTGCGCTCCTCCAAAGCCGACACCTCGCTCAGCCCGCGTTCAACCACCAGCCGCTCCAGTGCCGCCACCCAGTGATGGTAGTAGTGCGAGCCGTCGTCCGGTTCGCCCCGTGCGTCGGCCGCTGCCAGTTCGTCCGCGAGCGTCCGCGCCCACGTCTTCCAGGTGAAGTGTCCCAGCTCGGACAGTTTCACCGCGAGCGCGAAGGCCTGGGCCTGCCACGGCGCCTCGAAAACCGGGCCGTCTTCATCGCGGGGCAACGGAGGCAACGCCGCGAGATGCTCGGGGACGAGTCGCGGTGAGGTCGTCATGGTGCCGGCTCCAGGTAGTCTTCCCACAGGTCGACGTACACCGAATCGCCGGCGGGGCCTCGCTCGCCCCACAGTTCCCGGGCCTCGAAGCGAACCGAATAGACGTGCTGCGGGCGGTTGCCGGGCTGTTGGCCCTCCGCGTCGCTGTCCTGAAGAGCGTAGACCCCGTGGTCCTCGACTACAGTTCCCTGGCGCCCGCGCACGTACCGCGGCTGCCGGGTGTGCCCACGTGGGTGCAGATTGCGGGCGCGTACCCCGTCGTTCGGGCGAAAGCGGGGGGGCACGTCGAGATCGAGCAACCCGAAGCCCAACGATTCCGTGGTCGACCCCGGCAGGATCTCCGGTCTGGCCGCGTCGGGGTCGGCGTACCCGGTTTCGAGTTCGGTCTCACTGACGAGCCCGCTTCCGAGCAGCCGGCTGGTCATCATGTGGAACCAGCGCTCGTAGTACGACATGCGCAGATACTCCGCAGGCGGGATGCCCTCGAGTGTCCACCGAAAGCCGGTCCAGTTCCGACCACGTCCCCACCGCCCGACCGCCCTCGTCAGCGCGTACACGCGGCCTTCCCAGCGGTGGTGGAACACGGGCTCGTTCTCTTCGCGTTCCACCGGTCCGAAGCCATCCATGCCGCCCATGTCGTGGATGCTGTTCATCGGCCGCCTCCCGACGGCGCTGCCACGGTGGCCACGCCGACCATCGAATCACGCGTGACCAATTCGGCCAGCTCCTCTTCCGTCATGTTCTCCGTGCCGGCGGGCCGCTCCGGGAGCACCAGGTAGCGAACCTCCGCGGTGCTGTCCCAGACGCGGACTTCCACCTCCGCCGGGACTTCGAGCCCGAAGTCCCGCAGCACCTCGCGCGGCTCGATCACGGCGCGGGCCCGGTACGCCGAAGACTTGTACCAGACGGGCGGCAACCCCAGCGTCGGCCACGGATAGCACGAACATAGCGTACACACAAGGAGGTTGTGCACCTCCGGGGTGTTCTCGACGACCTTCATGTGCTCGCCCTGGCCGCCCAGGTAGTCGAACTCCGCGATGGCCGCAGACCCGTCGGCCAGAAGTCGCTCCCGGAACGCTGGGTCGATCCACGCGCGCGCCACCACCAACGCCCCGTTCTGCGGCCCGATGCGGTTCTCGTACGCGTCGACAATGTCGTCGAGAGCCGCCGGATCGACCATCTCCTTCTCGATGAGCACGGACTCGAGCGCTCTCACTCGCAGGGCGATGTCCGGCGGCACCACCTGATGGTCGTGATCGTGGTCGTGGTCATGGCCATGGTCGTGGTCGTGCGCGTGACCATGTCCGTGACCGTGATCGTGCGCGTGGTCGTGCGACTCCCCGTCGGGGGGCCGGGCAGACTCCGTCGCTTCGGCCATGATCTCTCCCTGGGCGGCAAACGCGGCCGCCCCGACCGCCGAGTCCCTGATGAACCCGCGCCGGTCGACCGGTCCCCTTCCTGATGCGTCCATATGGTCCTCCTGTCGCTTTCATCGTGAAAGCTGGATCGGGGGTGCGCAAGCGCCTCGAGGAGCGAATACGATGCTCCCAGCCCGGGAGTCGGCACCCGAATCAACCCACTCGCAAGGCCAAGCGCCAAAAGTCCCATCCAGCCATGTAGGCGCCCATCGAAGTCTCCATATTGCGACCATGCCCCGCAAGGCATCGCGATTGCGGTCCTCGCCGGATCGTGGGTAGCTTGGCCGGGGAGGGATTCAACGATGGAACAGGAGGGGGTGCGCCTTGGATTGGTGGCAAACAGTCGGCATGATGGGCACGTTGGTTGCCACGGCAACGGCGGTGGCATCGTTGGGGTGGCGGATGCTCGAGAAGATGCGCCAGGAAAGCCGGGAAGCTCACGAGAAGATCGGGAGTACGATCGTCGCAGTAAGAGACGGACTGGAGACCAAGATCCACGACGTGCGCGACGGACTGGAGACCAAGATCGACACCGTGCAAGACGGACTGGACGCCAGAATCACCGGACTTGACGCCAAGATCGATACGTTCCGGGACGGGCTCGACGCCAAGATCACCGGACTTGACGCCAAGATCGATACGTTCCGGGACGGGCTCGACGCCAAGATCACCGGACTCGATGCCAAGAGCGACACACTGCGCGACGGACTGGAGGCCAGGATCACCGGGCTCGACGCCAAGATCGACACCTTTCGGGACGGGCTCGATGCCAGGATCACCACCGTGCGGGACGATTTGGGCGCCGCAATCGCGAAGGGAAACGAGAGCCTGATCGGGGTGCGCGAGGGACTCGCAGGGGTTCGCGGCGAACTGAGAGGCGTCACCAGTGCCTTGGGAACCCTGCGGGAGGACTTTCGCGCTCACGTCTACGGGAAAGAGTGACCCCGGCAGCCCAACCGGGGTAGCGGCCGCGGCACATCCCGGGTGGCCGCCGGCCACCTCCACAACCTAGAATGCCGACAATCCCCCATCCCGAGAACCGAGAGCGACATGACCCCACGCACCCCCACAAGGCTCATCTCCCTGCTCGCAATCTCTCTCGTCGCATGCGGCGGCGGAGCGGCGACCCCGAGCCCCACTCCTCCGGGCCCCGACAGGGCGGGCGACGCCGACGAAGCCACCTACGCCGACGTGATCGAAGGCGCCGAGTCCGACGACGGCCTCTTCACCGTGCATCACAAGGACGACGACTACCTCTTCGAAATCCCCGACTCGCTCCTCGACCGGGACATGCTCCTTGTCAGCCGCATCTCCGGCAAGATGGACGGCCTGGGCGGCTTCGCGCCCGCCGGCGTGGCCACAAATCGCCAGATGGTGCGTTTCGAGCGGCGCGGGGACCGTGTTCTGCTCCGCAAGTACTCCGGGGAAGCCGTCGCGGACGACACCCTGGCCATCGCGGCATCGGTCGAAGCCAACTACTTCGCCCCCATCCTCGCGACGTGGGATATGGAGGCGCGCGGCACCGACTCGACCAGCTCCGTGATCGACGTCACCGACTTCTTCGAAGGTGACACGCCCGCCATTTCGGGACTGAGTTCCGCGCAGCGCAGAACGTACCAGGTCCGCCGGCTGGACGGGGACCGGAGCTTCATCGGCCGCGTGCGGAGCTACCCCCTGAACGTCAATGTGCGGCACACGCTCACCTACGACGCGGGGGCGCCGCCGTCGGACGAGCGCGCCAACACGGTCTCCCTGGAGATGAACCAGTCACTGGTGCTCCTGCCGGCGGAGCCGATGCGTCCCCGCTACGCCGATCCGCGCGTCGGGTTCTTCTCCATCAACCGCATCAACTACGGCCTCGACGAGCAGAAAGCCGCCACCGAGACCTTCGTTCGGCGCTGGCGGCTCGAGCCGTCCGACCCGGAAGCATATGCACGCGGCGAGGTCGTCGATCCGGTCAAGCCGATCACCTACTACGTCGATCCCGCGACCCCGGAGCGCTATGTCGGCGCCGTAAGACGCGGAATCGAGAACTGGCAGGCCGCGTTCGAAACCGCTGGATTCAGCAACGCCATCGTCGCGCTGGTAGCTCCGACCAGGGAAGAGGATCCCAGCTGGGACCCGGAGGACGTGCGCTACTCGGTCGCGCGCTGGTCGGCCAGTGAGACCCGAAACGCGCAGGGGCCGAGCACCTCGGATCCGCGCACCGGAGAGATCATCGAATCCGACATCGTCTGGTACCACAATCACATGCGCTCCTACCGGAACTGGATGATGGTGCAGACCGGGGCCGCGAACCCGGACGCCCGGCGACTGCCGCTGACCGACCAGCTCATGGAAGAGGCGATGGAGCAGGTCATCACGCACGAGATCGGGCACGCGATCGGACTTCCGCACAACATGGTGGCCAGCTCGTCCTATCCGGTGGACTCGCTGCGGTCGCAGACCTTCGCCAGCCGCATGGGTGTCGCTCCGACGATCATGGACTATGCGCGCCAGAACTATATCGCGCAGCCGGAAGACGGCCTGCGGCCCGAGGACTTCCTCCGACGGATCGGCGTCTACGACCACCACGCGGTGAACTGGGGGTACAGGGTGATGCCCGATGCCGCAACCCCAGCCGACGAGATCCCGACCCTCAACCGCTGGATCGTCGAGCGCGCGGACGACCGCATGTACAAGTATCTGCCGCAAGGCGGACTGGGGGTGAGCGATCCGCGTGCACAAACCGAGGACATGGGCGACGACCCCGTGCGCGCAAGCGAATTCGGCATGGCGAACCTGAGGCGCATCGTCCCGAATCTGGTCGAGTGGACGACAAAACCCGGCGAGGACTACACGGATCTGGCGGAGATCTACGGGGAAGCGATCGGCCAATGGTCCCGCTACGCTGGGCACGTGGTGACCCTGGTGGCAGGCGTCCACGTCGACCTCAAGACCGCGGACCAGGAAGGAGCGGTCTTCGACGGGATTCCGCGAACCGAGCAGAAACGGGCTATGGATTGGCTCACGCGCGAGGTCTTCACGGCGCCCGCCTGGCTCAACGAGCCCGAGATCCTGGAGCTGGTCGGCCCCACCGGCGGCAGCGTCGCGAACATATCGAGACGGCAGATCTCCGTCCTGAACCGACTCCTTGACCCGCGCCGGATGGCCACCCTCGCGGAGCTGGAGGTCTCCCAGCCGGACGACGCCTATCCCATGGTCGAATTCCTGGACGACGTGCGCGCCGCGGTCTGGGAGGATCTGAGCCGGGTGTCCGAGATAGGCACCTACCGCCGCGCCCTGCAGCGTGCCTACCTGAAGCGCATGGAGTACCTGATGACGGAAGAACCGGCGGGGAACCCCTTCCTGGGGGCTGGGCCGGACGTGAGCATCTCCGACATCCGACCCCTTGTCCGCGAACAGCTTCGCATGGTCAGGGACGATGTGCAGCAGAGGACGAACCGGGCTCTGGGCGACCGCGTGACCGGGGCTCACCTGGCCGATGTGGTGGTCCGCGTCGAGGCTATTCTGGAGCCGGCGGGGCCTTCTTGAACCCCCGCGTCGCACCCTGGACGGGCGAGGCGCGCCGGAGCCAAGAAGTAGGCGAACCCCGACGCCGGAAGGAGCAGAACAGATGACCTCGCCGCTTGCACGCAACGCCAGCAGGGCCGCGGTACCCCTGCTGGCCATTGGGCTCGCACTGATCGCGGCAACGGGCGCCGAAGCGCAGGATCCGGTCCACTGGACGGCAGAGGCTGCCGCTGCAGACGTGGCGCCGGGGGGAACGCTCACCGTCGCCGTGAAGGCAGTGATCGATCCGGGGTGGTAAATCTACTCGATCACGCAGGGCGAGGGCGGGCCGGTGCCGAGCAGGGTCTCGCTCGCCGCGGACCAGCCCTTTTCGCTGGCCGCGCCGGTGACCGGCACGAAGCCCAAGGTGAAGTTCGACCAGAACTTCTCGATGTAGGTCGAAGTGCACGAAGGGCAGGTGGCCTACACGTTGCCGATCGAGGTGGCGAGCGGGGCTGACGCGGGGGCAACCGAAATCCTGATCCGCGCCCGCTACCAGGCGTGCACCAACCGGATCTGCCTCCCCGCACAGACCGAGAAGATCTCGGTGCCCATCACAATCGCGCCCGCCTGGACGATCTCGCCCGCCTGGACAATCGCGCCCGCCTCGACCGCGTCACACGCGACCGGGCCTCCAGCGGCGCGCTGGGCGCGGTGCTTGTGGGCGGTACCTTCGCGGTCACCACCTTCACCTGTACGGCGCCCTTCGTCGGCACGCTGCTCGTGCTGGCTTCCCAGGGGCAGTGGCAGCAGCCCGTCGTGGGCCTCCTGGCCTTTTCGGCGACCTTCGCCGTCCCCTTCGTCCTTCTCGCACTGGCCCCCCGCGCCCTGGCGCAGCTTCCGCGCTCGGGAGGATGGCTGCACTCGGTCAAGGTCGTGCTCGGCCTGGTCGAACTCGGCGCGGCGCTGAAGTTCGTCTCCAACGCGGACCTGATCATGGGCTGGGGCGTCTTCACCCGTCAGGTGGTCCTCATCTCGTGGGTGGTGCCGCGGCCCGTGAAGGTGACGGCCGGGTCTTCATCGACTTCACCGGCTACACGTGCACGAACTGTCGCTGGATGGAGTCGAACATGTTCACCGAGCCCGACGTGAAGGAGCAGCTCGGGCGATTCGTTCTCGCCCGCCTCTTCACCGACGGGGAGGGCGAGACGGTCGCGACCTTCCTCGGCCTGACCCGGGATCGCGAGGAGTTCCTGGACTTTCTCAGGAAAGCGCTGTAGCAGCTCCAGGAAGGGACCCCGGCCGCTGAACCAGGGGAAACGAATACGAGACCGACGGAGAGCCGCTCGACGAAGAGAAGTTCGAGGCCCTAATGACCGCGGTCGACGAGGACGTGGACGAATTCGACACCGGCGGGGACTTCTTCAAAGAAGCACGTTTGGACGAAATGCTGGCGCGGCTGGACGCCGTTCTGGGCATCCCCGAGACGCTGGGCAACTTCGAGCGCGAGGCCCGCATCCACTTCTGGCGCTTCAGCAACCGCCTGCAGCAGGGGCGCCTGGCACCCGAGCAGGTGGACCGGGTCGCGGCGTACTACGATGGGGTCAAGGAGAAGCACCCGGACGCCGCCGAGATGATCGACGACGAGATCTTCGTCGTCAGGAACCTGGTCCCGGGCAATGTCGCGCCCAACATCGTGGGCACCGACACCGACGGCAGCGCCGCCTACTTCAGCTCCACCAGCTGCTCGGGATCCACGCGCACCACGATGTAGGTGATCGTCTCGGTGATCTCGCTGAACCCATGTGGCGAGTCCGCCGGGATGATGACCATGTCTCCGGGGCCGACATCGCGGCTTTCGCCGTCGTCGATGCCGCCTACCGCGCTCGGCCCGGTAAGTCTGCGCACCGTGCCGCCTTCGGGATCGAGTTCGCGCCCGTCGGTGAGCTCGCCACCCGTCACCAGGGTCCCCCGCCCCGAGACCACGTAGTAGACCTCGGTCTGGTTGTGATGCTGAATCGCGCCGAGCGATGTGCTGGGAGGCCGCTGCACCACGCCCACGCCGACGTTGTGCCCGCCCGCATCGATGTGCCGGATCTGCTGGTCGCTGACCCGTCCTGCGGGCGCGTTTCCGATCGTGGCCAGGATGTCGGCGGCGGAGATGTGCGTGGCGGCGGGGTGTTGGGCCGGATCGCCGGGTGAGTCATGCGTTGTCGTGGACCAGAGGATTCCGGCGGCGAGGGCGATAGCCAGCAGCTTCGACATCTTGGTGGCTCCGTGAGGGATGGATTGTTGGGCAGTTGCGCGACGGGCAACAGTAGCGTTCGGGTTCATCGGTTGACAGCGGCGTCTTCGTAATTACCGTAATTACATCTATTGATCCCGAGAAAGGCCTGCAAGAGATGAGCAAGACACCAGTCACCCGACACGTGAAGCTGATCGCCATCGGCAACTCCAGGGGAATCCGACTTCCAAAGACTCTGTTGCGGAAGTATGGCTGGAGCAGTTCGGTCGTCCTTGAAGAGGCGGACAACGTCATCATTCTGCACGGGAATACGGAGAGAAAACGATCCTGGGAAGACACCTATCGCGCCATGGCGGCTGACGATGAGGATTGGAGCGATTTCGACGTGACGCTGGCCGATGGCCTGGATTAATGCCGGACTTTCCCAAACGCTACTCCATCTGTTTCGCGGACCTCAACCCCACCGTTGGCGCGGAGATCAGGAAGGTCAGGCCGGTGGTCGTCGTCAGTCAGAACGAGATGAATCAGTTTCTGGACACCGTCGTCGTCTGCCCTGTGACGACCACATTGCATCCGCAGTGGAGGACCCGGCAGCAGATCCAATGCGCTGGCAAGCACGCTGAGATAGCGGTCGACCAGATTCGCACCATCAGCAAGCGGCGGTTGAAAAACCGGATCGACCGGCTGCCCGTGGAGAGCGCGGTCCGGCTCCGTCGTCTCATCACGGAGATGTACGGAGAGTAGCGTCCCCCCCTACAAATAGGGGATTATGTACCTGATTTGACAATGGGTCCTCGCTTTTTCTCGTCGGCCACCGGCTTCTTGTCCAGCAGCGCGCGGGCCACGTCGGCCGGCGTCGCGCCCTTGTAGCGCGGATTCACCGACGGCGTTTCCGACCACTCGCGGAGCCGCTTCGGGAGGGGCTTCTGGCTCATTCGTCGTCTGGATCCTTTGGTAGTGAGGGAAGAACCAGCCGGCCGGCAGAAATCCTAAGAGTTGAGGTAAAGCCCACCTCAACGATCACGAACTCCCAATCCTCGCCCTTGGGCGGGACGAGAGATCCTGCTTCATCGCGTGTCTCAATGACGCACTCGCCCCCGGGGTGTTCGGCTTGGATGGCCACCCGCAGTTGCTCGGCGATCGCTAGCCGGTTGAGAAGGCTCGCGCCGAGAACCACCGTTGCCAGAACGCGCTTCATTGATCGGTAGCCTTCAGGTCCTCATGCTTCTTGCGGGCCGTCATCAATTCGGCGTTTGCGACGCTATAGCTTTCCATCACGCCCTCGTGGACGAAAATGAGAGACTTCAGAAACTGCTGATGCCCCAAGACCGCACCGTTGTGAACCTCCCACTCGGGTGATCCTTCGGCATGTTGGTCGCGGTCCTTGATTGCATTGCTGAAGCTAACTTTCGTACCCTCCACAAGGTTGGACAGTGCCGAGGGCTCGGTAATGTTGACGGTCCTGACGGCGTTCGCGGCCAACAGGTGCGTAAGAGAGGCAAGCCACCCCCTGATTGTAGCGTTCGACATCGGGGCTGGATCTGGAATCGTTTTGTTTCTCACGGGTCGTTCTCCTTTCAGATCCCCGCGTGTTCCCGCAGGGCTGCGATGTTCTGGTTGATGACGGGAATCTCCTCGGTGCGTTCCATCACCTTGGTGAGATCCTCCGCCATGGAGTCGAGGCGGTCGTCCATCCCGTCGAGGCGGTCCCGGATGTCGCCCAGGGCGTTCTCGTCCAGCTTCTTGTAGACCGCATCGGCGATCTTCTCAATGACCCTGTTGATCATGTCGGTCTCCTTGCCTGCTGGCGGCGGCGCCGTTGATTCCCTTCCCCGAATCATAACACGCACTTTCCCCGATCGTGAGCGGGAAAGATAGACCGTCCTTGCGGGAGCGTCCATGGAGCTTTACCGTCAACTTGCCACAGTTTTTCAGCGCAGGTGCCCCATGTCGGGTTACCTGTCGAATACAACAGCCCATTCAACGGCCACGGGTAGCTCCCAACGACCGGGGTGAATAGGCAGGACTTTCTCGCAGCACCTGCGCGACTGTGGCAACGGCCCGGCTCCACGTCCGGGTCGCAGGCCAGGCCAAGCAGTCGCGGCGACTGAGGGCTCCCACAGCGGGCGAGTGAACGCCGAACACGCGAGACATTCAACGTCCTCGCGTCTCTCGGCGACCGTCGCGGGGGGACGCGGGAACAGATGGCAAGGAGCCCGCCATGAAAAAACCATTCGCCGTCACCCTCACCGTCCTGGCCCTGGCCCTGTTCACCGCCAACTGCGACATTCTCGATCCGCCCCGATGGGGTGCGATGGAGGTGACCGTGGCCGACCAGGATAGCCAGCCGGTCGCCGGCGCCGCCGTGGCGCGGTGGGACGCCAACCAAGTCAAGCGGGGCGGCGAGACGAACGCTCAAGGCGTATGGAGCGATCCGAACGTCCGCAAGGGCCACTACCGCGTCGAGGCCGCTGGCGCAACGCCTGAAACCTGCTACGTCAAGGGAGGCGAAACTGCGCAGTGCAGGCTCGTCGTGGAACGCTAGCCCATTAGAAACAGCGGGCGTCCCGGCCGACACCGGAGACGCCCGCCTGAGCCCGACACCCCTCAAGGAGGCCACAATGGACAGCCAGCCCGAGTTCACCCATGGTGAACTGATGGCCGTAGGCTTCCTCGTCGCTTTTTTCAAGATGTCGCTAGGGGAGGCCCCGCTACCGGATGCTCCTGTCGTCAACAGGCTTGAACTTGCCGAAGCCCGATTGCCGGCGATCATCGGGAGGCTCCAAGACAGCCCCGATGTGCTGGACAACGGAAGAAGGTTCCATGATCTGGCAGGAAGGTACCTGCCTCGTACCGACCGTGAACGGAAAGGCTTCATCACGCTTCTGGAGAACCTGACAGGACTAGAAGAGCGCCTCTTAGAGCGCGATCGTTACGTCGTATCTCTTGAATCTGAGATCCGTGTTCTTCGACGCGATCGCCGTAGGCTTCGATCCGAGCTTCGAGATCGTCGAGCTTCCAACTCCTAGCGATCTTTTCGGGGTCTTCGGCCAGCCGGTCGGCCAGTGACCGGAGTACCGCAGCAAGTCTGGCCCGTAGCCCTAGTCCGTGTCCCCCACCAGATCCCGGTACATCAGCCGGCGACCGATCATCCCCATCACCACCGCCTGCATCTGCGCGAGCGTGTCCAGGTCCCGCACGTTCTGACGGCCCGCGAAGATGTTCACGTACCTCTGGAGGTGCTTCGGCGACAGCCGGTGGTACACCCCGTGGTGTGCCCGCTTGAGCATCGACCAGAAGCTCTCCACCCCGTTCGTGTGGATTCGCTCGTTCTCCAGATACCGGACGTATTCCGCGGCGCTGTGCTTCACCGTCTCGTGCTCCCGGCCCGATCCCTTGTAGGCCGTCGCGTCGTCCGTGTACAGCGTCGCATCCGGCGCCGCGTGGTCCTCCACGAAGCCCCGCAGCGTCTCGCCGTCCGTCCGCTCGATCACCTTGGCGACCACCTGCTTGGTCTCCCGGTCCTTCATCCCCACCACGGCCGTCTTGCCAACCGGCCCGCGGCCCGTCCCCTCCAGCTCCTTCCGGCGGGCGTTGCTCATGTTCGCCCGCTTGCCGCCGAAGTAGCTCTCGTCCACCTCGACCGGGCCCTCGAAAGCCGATGCGGCGTCGGCGAACGCCTCGCGGATCCGGTGGAGCATGAACCACGCCGTCTTCTGCGTGACCCCGATGTCGCGGTGCAGCTTCATGCTGCTCACGCCCTTGAGGCTGGTCATTTCGAGATAGATCGCCCAGGCCCACTTCTGGAGCGGCAGCTTCGAGTCCTCCATGGCCGTGCCGGTCTTCAGGCTGGAATACCTCCGGCAGTCCCGGCAGCGGTACGGCATCGGCTTGCCCGACTTCACCCGGTACGCCCCGTCCGCGCTTCCGCACCGCAGGCAGCTCAGGTTCCCGTCCGGCCACATCCACGCCTCGAACCACTCCTGGGCCCGCTCCTCCGTGGCGAACATGTCCGCCATCGCCATCACGTCGATGCCCTTCCGGTGAGCCTTGCCCGGTGCCTGGTGTGCCATCCTGTAACCCCTTGCCCGCGTTGCCTTTGCGTACATTGAAGTTAACAGGATCTCCCGCCTCCGTCAAGACAGGTACATAATCCCCTACAAATACGTCGCTGGCGGCATGCCGAAGATGTTGTCGATCACCGCGCGGGCCTGAGGAGGCACGCCCTGCAGCGACGAGGGGATCCCCATCGCACGGGTTTCTTCCACCGCCCTCTTGAGCACAAGAGCGCCCGTCAGGTCGATGCGGCCCAGGCCCTCGAGGTGGATGACCACTTCGGATACGTCGCTCGCCTCCGTGAGCCGGCTCATGAGCGCCTCCTCCAGCCGGGGCGCGGATGCAAACCAGAGGATGCCCTGGACTTCCAGGTGAAGGACGTCTCCCTCCATCCAGCTGTCGAAGCCGGCACGCCGTTCCCTCCACACATGGATGGCGAGGGACAGCAGGATCCCCAGCAGCAGGGCCTGCTCGATTCGCGGAGCCAGCAGGAGGCACAGCGCCAGGGTGAACCACACCACCAGCGCCTGGATCCTGGACAGCGTCCACACGTTGAGCAGGAGACGGGGCTTGACCAGCCCCCCCACCGCAGCGATCACGATCCCTGCCAGCACGGCCTTCGGCAACGCCGAGAGCACCCCGGCGAAGGGAAGGAAGACGAGCACCGCAAGCCCGGTGATGGCCCCGGACCACCGGGTCCCCGCCCCCGACAGGTGGTTCAAGCTGCTTCGAGACAGCGATCCGTCGGCCGGCATGCCGCCGAACACGCCAGAAACGAGGTTGGCGGCCCCCTGGGCGAGGAACTCGCGGTCCGGACTCCAGCGCGCTCTGTCCATGGTGGCGAAGCCGCGGGCGATGGCCGTGGTCTCGGCGAAGCCCACCAGTGCGATGACGACGCCGGGGACGACCAGCGCGGGCAGCAGAGCCCAGGGCAGGGCGAGGCTCAGGGGGGGCAGCGAACCCGGGATGTCCCCCACGATCGGGCCCGGATAGTCCGACAGCGCGGAGAACAGAACTCCCCCCAGCACGGCGACCAGGGCACCGGGGAAGAGGGGGTGGATGCGGCGCGCCAGGAGGGTGATGGCAACGGTCAGGACGGTCAGCGTCAGTGCAGTCAGGTTCCACGAACCGGGGCCGCTGATGACGCGGATGGTGTTGCCGACGAGCCCGCTCTCGCCCGCCGCCGAGAAGCCCAGGGTGGACGGGAACTGGGACAGCAGGATCAGGATGGCCGCCCCGGAGGTGAACCCCCTCACCACGGGCTGGGACATGAGGTAGGTGACCTTGCCCGCCCGCACGATCGCAATGGTCAGCCGTGTCAGGCCGACGATCAGCGCGAGGAGCGCCGCCGCGCCCACATATTCGCGGCTTCCGGGCGTGGCAATGGTAATGAGGGCACCGTGCGTCAGCAGCGCGGTGAGGGCGACGGGTCCGGTTTGCAGGTACGGGCACGAGGCGAACAGACCCGCCGCGACGAGAGGCAGCGCCGATGCGTACAGGCCGTGGACGCTGGGCAGTCCGGCCAGCTCCGCGTACGCCATGCTCTGGGGGATGATGAGGAGCGCGACGCTCAACCCGGCCATGAGGTCCCGCGATGAACGCCGCCGCTCACTCCACGCCCCCGCGCCTACGACGGCGTCGCCTGCGCGGCTCCGACGGGCGACGGGAGCGCTCACGCGGCGACCGCCTCATCCGCCAGCTCGGTGAGCAGCGCGGCCGTCCCGCGCGCCCGCCCCCCCCACCACCCCGCCACCGACCCCGGCCCCCCCGGTCCCTCCCGCGCGCCCCACCTCCTCGCGAGGCTGGCCAGCCACCGCAGCGTCCCGGCGGGGTCCTGCGCGAAGAACGAGTTCAGGACATAGCGACGTTCCCCGGCGCGACAGGCCAGCCCCACCTCGTTCCCGAGCCGGACCAGGTCGTCGCGCACGATGATCACGCCGGAGCGCGCCGGCGCCAGCAGCGCGGAAATGAACGCGGGTCCCCCTTCCCGGCGCGGGTCCGCAAGCACAGGAGCGGAGCGCAACGCGGCGGGCAGGTAGTCCGGGAACTCCATCTCACCCGTCGCCTCGTCGAGCGCAGCTCCCAGCAGCGCGGCCCATGCCTCATAGAACGGGTCGCCGCATCCGTCGAAGGACGCCAGGTACGGGCCCGTCCACGACGCGAGATGCTCCCACACCAGCGCGACCCTGGCCTGCCCGAGCAGAGTGCGGCGGGCGCCGTCGCGCTCGTCCCGCTCCCATTGGTCGAGCGCGGCCAGCAAGCCCAGCAGCGACGCGAGGTGGTCCGGTTCGCGGGCATCGGCGCGCTCGTCTCCGGTGATCCCCAGGGCCCGTACGAACCCCGCGACGCGGTCGCGGGCCTCGCCGCCCATCATCCCCTCGGGACCCAGGTACACCGACGCGAACGGATACCGCTGGAACCCCACGACGGCCCCGTGAGCCGCCGCATCCGGCACCGCGGGCAGACCGAGTGCCTCGGCGACGCGCCGATGCTCGGCGACCGGCGCCTCGATCAGCGACCCGAGGGCGCGGAAGAGTTCCATTCAGGTGCCGTTGCCGGAGCGGCTCTCTTCCGGCAGCCGGAACGCCGCCCGCTCGGGCCGAACCGGCCGCAGCAGCCAGAACGGCCGGCGGGTCCCGTCCGGCGAATGACGCTCTGCCGGCCTCGCCAGCTTCAGCCACCGCCGGAACTCCCGCCGGGACCTGGCCGTGTCGACCACGATGTCGCCGTAGCGGTCGCCGTCCTCCGCCTTCTTCACGCGCACCGCCTGGTGCCAGCAGTGCGCGCCCGAGATGGGGTCGGGCTGGACGGGGAAGGTCATGTTCTGGTGCACGCCCACGTCGGTCCACCAGATCCGCGCGGTGTCGGCGTCCTCCGAATCGAACGGCCCCGTGCCGCGTTTGCGCTCGATCTCCCAATCGCTTCCCTCGTGGCGCAGGTCGACCGTCGCCATCGTCTGGCGGGGTCCGTCACCGGTCTTCCACCGCCCCATGTGGTGCGAACACGCCACCACCCCGGGATGGATGCCTTCCGTCACCCACGCCTTGACCACGAAGTGTCCGATCCGGGTCTCGACCCTGACCAGATCCCCCGTCCTCACACCCACCCGCGCCGCATCCCCGGGATGGAGCCACAGCGGGTTGGTGTGCGCGATCTCGTTCAGCCACTTCGCGTTCGCGCTGCGCGTGTGGATCTGCACCGGCAGCCGGAAGGTCGAGATCAGACACATCTGGTCCTGGTCCAGCTCCGACCTGTGCACATGGCTGCGCGAGTACCCCGGCACGGCCAACTCCGGCCATCCCCACTCGGCCAGCGTCCTCGACCAGAACTCGAGCCGCCCCGACGGCGTCGGAAAGCCCTGCCGGATCACGCCGTCCACCTCGACGCCCACCCGGCGCCGCCCTTCCTCGTCCCCGTCGAGCGGCGGCAGCGGCACCACATTCGGCGACGGCGGCGACGGCGCCCGTGTGAACGCCCGCCCGGCTTCGTCCACGCGCACGTCGTCGAGTTCGCTCTCCGGCACGCGCTCCTCGTAGACCGCCCCCACCGCCGCGTCGATCTCGAACGCCCCGTAGCGGCGCATGTACCGGAGCGGCGTCAGCCCCTCCCGAGCGGCCTTCTCGGGCAAGCCCGGCACCGAGTTCTCGAAGATCCACCCGTAGTACTCGTCCACGGTCATCTTCTCGCCCGGCCGCGCCCGCGACTCGAAGAACTCCCGGATCCCGCGCGAGCCGTCCGGGTCGATCCGCCACGTCAGCTCGATCCAGAACTCGTTCTCCTCCCACACCTCGCCCGGGTTCACGTCGCGGGTGGACCGCACCTCCTCGCCAAGCCGCTCCCGTGCGGCCCTCAGCACCGGCTGGCGGAAGCCGATCCAGCGACCGTCGTACTGCTCGTACGAGGTGAGGTCGTGCCGCTCCGACGAGTGCCCCATCGGCAGCACGTAGTCCGCGAAGAAGGCGGTCTCGTTCCACGTCGGGGTCAGCGCCACGTGCAGTCCGATCCGTTCCGGGTCCGTGAGCATCTCGATCCAGGAGAAGCCGTCGGGGTTGGTCCAGACAGGGTTGTAGACGCGGGTGAAATAGACGTCCAGGTGCCCGTTTCGCTCCGCCGTCAGGTGCGGCAGCAGGAACGACATCTCCATGAGACTCAGCGGGAAATCAGAGGGCCACGTCAGGTCGTTCCAGCGCTTCGGGTGCTTCGCCGGCATCCGGATCGGCCGCGGCACGAACTTGTTCCACGAGTTGGGAAACGTCCCGCCGGGAACCGCGACAGCCCCGAGCAGCGCGTTCAGAAGGAAGATCGCCCGTGCGACCTGCCAGCCGCCCAGGTTGCCGGCCGCGGCGCTCCGCCAGTTGTGGGTCGACAGCCGGGTGCCCGCGCCGGCGACGGTCTCCGCCACCGCTTCGATGGTACTGGCCGCGACGCCGCTCTCGGCGGCCGCGAAGTCGAAGGTATAGTCCACATATAATACACGTAACTTATATTGGAAAGTCTCAAAGGTGACGGGCTCGCCGGGGTGGTTTTCTTCCAGGTACTCGCGCCAGTTCCACCACCGCTCCACGAAGCGTTCGTTGTAGCGGCCGGTCCGGATCAGGTGGTTGGCGACGGCCAGCAGCACGGCGGCCTCGGAGCCGGGGTAGGTGGACAGCCAGTGGTCGGCGTGGGTGGCCGTGTTGGAGAGACGCGTGTCGAAGACGATCAGCCTGGCGCCGCGTTTCTTGCCTTCCATGACCCGCTGGGCGTGCGGGTTGAAGTAGTGGCCGGCCTCCAGGTGGCTGCTGATCAGAAGGATGACCTGGGCATTCTCATGGTCCGGACTGGGCCGATCCATCCCCATCCAGAGGTGATATCCGGCACGCGCGCCCGATGAACAGATGTTTGTGTGGGAGTTGTGACCATCCACGCCCCACGCGGCCAGGGTCCGTTCGGTGAACCCGTCCTCGCCGGGGCGGCCGACGTGGTACATGATCTCGCGGTGCCGGTCCTCGTCCATGGCCGCGCGGATGCGCCCGGCGATGTCGTCCAGCGCCTCGTCCCATTCGACCGGCTCCCACTTCCCTTCCCCGCGCTCGCCCGCCCGCTTCAGCGGCGTGAGGATGCGGTCCGGGTCCGTGAGCTGGGTGACGGTGGCGGGTCCCTTCGCGCAGTTGCGTCCCCGCGACCCCGGATGTTCGGGATTTCCTTCGAATTTGCGCACTTCCAGTGTATCACGGTCCACATACGCAAGTAGCCCGCACGCCGACTCGCAGTTGAAGCACGTCGTCGGCACCAGCATGTAGCGGCGCTCGACGCGCTCGGGCCAAGCCTTCGAGTCCAGCTCGACCCAGTCGCTCCAGCGCTCCCTGGGCGGGAACGCGGCGAGATGGACCCGGCTCGCGCCGGGGTAGAAGGTCTCGCCGCGGGCTTCCGTGTCGGCCCGGGCGGCGGAGACGCGCCGGTTGAGGTCGTCGATCGTCATGCGATGGGCACCGACTGGCCGGCCTGGACGTAGGCGTGCTCGTAGGCGAGCAGCGCGGCGAGGCCCACCGGGACCGCGATCCAGCCGAGCCACGGGGCGGCCACGCCCGCAATCGCGCCGAGCAGCCCCAGCCGGAACCAGGTGCGGAAGCGGCCGTGGGTCATCTCCCGTTCGGCGAGGCGGGCGTGGGCTGTAGGCGGCGGCATGAAGACCTCACCGGCGATCATGAGGGCGTGGGCCGCGCTGGCAACGGCGAAGGTCAGCAGCGCGGCGTCGGTGACGGCTGCCGGCGCCCCCAGCGCGAGGGCGGCTAGCGAGATCGCGCCGCCCCCCGCGACGAAGGCCTGGACGAGGAAGTGCGCCGGCAGCAGCGGGTTCTGCCACATGTCGCGCGCCTTGGCCTGCCCGAACAGAAAGGCGGTGTAGACGGCCGTGAGGACCGCGAGGCCGCCGCCGAGCCAGCCGAGCCAGGGCGGTGGGAGGGCGCCGGTCAGGGTAGCCGCGAAGTGCGCCGCCAGCACGGCTCCGAAGCCGCCGATGATGAAGCCGCCCCGTACCAGCCAACTTCGCCACTGGGGGCGGCGGAAGATGAGGTGGAAGCGCTCGGGGTGTTCCAGATCCCAGATCAGGATGGCGCCGGTCAGGGCCAGGAAGACACCGCCCAGAATCGGCGCGGCCAACGTCCAGAGCGGGCTGGCGGCGGTGAGCACGCCGGTCATGAGGAGGAGGAGTGGCACCAGGTACGCCCCCGCCGAGATCGACTTGGTCCAGGTGTACAGCGACACGCGGAAGTCCCACGGAGCGCGGTGCGGGATGTCGTAGCTGAGCACCGCCGCGGCCGACGAATTCCACGGCCCCGGGTGCCCGGACGGCACCCCGTGGTCCACGTCACCCTGCTCGCTCCACATGAAGAGTCCGCCCTCCGGACGCTGCGCGGCCAGCGGGTCGAGGGTCACCTGGTCTGCACCCTTGTAGTACAGCTTCGGCTTCGTCTCCTTCTCGGGGCGACGCACCATCACCGGGTCCCGGTTGATGATCTCGGCGACCTTCGACGACGGGTCGTTCATGTCGCCCACCAGGAGCGCTTCCGTCGGGCACACCACCACACACGCGGGTTCCAGCCCGATATCGAGCCGGTGCGCGCAGAAGTTGCACTTCTCGGCCGCCCCGTCGGACGGGTTGATGAAGATCGCGTCGTACGGGCAGGCCGCGATGCATGCCTTGCAGCCGATGCAGGCGCTCTTGTCGAAGTCGACGATCCCGTCCGCCCGCTTGAACATCGCGGAGGTGGGACAGGCGGCGACGCAGGGAGGCGCTTCGCACTGGTTGCAGCGCGTCACCTGGAAGGAACGCCGCGCCTGCGGGAAGATCCCGGTGTCGACGTACTTCACGTAGGTGCGCGTGACCGAGAGGGGGACTTCGTTCTCGGACTTGCAGGCGGTGGTGCAGGCGTGGCAACCGATGCAGAGGGTCTGGTCGACCACCTTCGCCCACTTGGGATGGTGGCTATCGTTGGCAGGTTTCATGCCTTCACAATAGACAGACGCGCGCCCGGCGAACAACCGACATCGCACACACCCGGGTCTGCGCGATACCTTCCAGACATCATGACAGCATGCCTCTTCTCTGGTGACCACCTGGTCCTGGCGGACGGCGCCGCGCATCTGCCATCGTTCGACGAGGCGAAGAGTTGGGGCGCCGCCGGGGCGGATTGGTTCCCGGTGGAGGGACGCGAGCCGGGGTCACGGGTCGTTGCCGCGCTGGCCGAACCCGGGTGGAAGCCCCCCGCAGGCGTGGTGACCATCGGGTTGCGCGCCGTCCTGGTCCTGCTCTCCGAACCCGATCTCTCGCTAGCGCTGACTGCGGCGCACTTCGCCCTCTGGCGCCGCACCTCCCGTTTCTGCGGGGTCTGCGGAACCGCAACCGAGCCTTCACCGCGCCACCAGGCCATGGTCTGCCCGTCGTGCCGGCACCTCGCCTTCCCGAAGGTGTCCCCCGCCGTGATCGTCCAGGTGACGTGGGGGCGACGGATCCTGCTGGGCCGCTCCCGGCGCCACCCCAGCGGCTCCTACTCGGTCCTCGCGGGTTTCGTCGATCCGGGCGAGAGCCTGGAAGGTGCCGTGCGCCGGGAGATCGAGGAAGAGTCCGGCATCCGGGTCAAGGACATCCGCTACTTCGGAAGCCAGCCGTGGCCGTTCCCGGATTCGCTGATGGTGGGGTTCACGGCCGTGCACGACGGCGGCACGCTCCAGAACCGTGACGAAGAGCTGGAAGACGTGGGCTGGTTCGCCGCCGACGAACTGCCCCCGGTTCCGCCTTCGCACAGCATTGCCCGGGCGCTGATCGACGACTTCGCGCTGCGGAACGGGGTGGATCCCGTGAGGGTGCCGACGTGGAGGCGGCGGTGAGGGGTGGGGTCACTCGCCAGGCTTCCCACCATGGCGGATCGCGAGGCCGCGTTTTGCGGTCGGATCCTTGACGCCGTGATTTTAGTAGTACACAATACCTGTACGTTACCGACCACCGCAGACACCCGTCACACCGTGTTGACCCCCAAGGAACCGACGATGATACGCGAGACCACCTACACGGGAGCCCGCAAGCACCTCGCCACGCTGATGGATCAGGTCATCGACACCCACGAGCCAGTTCTGATTCGACGCCGGGGGAAGGAACCGGTCGCCTTGATCGCGGCCGAGGACCTCAGCTCGTGGATGGAGACGGACTACCTGCTACGCTCGCCGAAGAATGCCGAGAGACTCAGGGAGTCCATGGCCCGCGCGGACGCCGGGGAGGGAGAGCCTGTTGACATCAACGAACTCCGTGAACGGCTCGGCCTCTCCGAGGAATGACGGAGACGCGGCGCCGGTTCGCCGTATTGGATCCCGCATTCCTCCAGGACCTGGAGTACTGGACGCGAACCGACCGCAAGCGGGCTCTACGCGTGCTCAAGCTCGTTGAAGCCACGCTCCGGGATCCGTTCGATGGTCTGGGGAAGCCCGAACCACTCCGGCGCGATCTCGCGGGCCGCTGGTCACGCCGAATCGACAGCGAGCACCGTCTGGTCTACACAGTCACCAACGACCGGGTGTATTTTCTGGCGGCACGCTACCACTACTGAGCGCGTCAGCCCGTCACTCTTCACTCTTCACCCGGGAACCCCGCATGACCAGACTGCTCCTGACCAGCACCCTCGCCGCGACCACCCTGGCCGCTTGCGCAACCGGTCCTTCCGGTCCGCCGCCATTCGATCCGGTAGGGAGCTACCAGTACATCGCCGACGTGGACGGGCAGGCCGTCCCCGGGTCCATTACCATCGAGGCGGCAGAAGACGGCTACACCGGACTGATCCACAGCGACATGTTCCCGCCCATTCCCATCAGTTCGGTCACGGTATTGGACCAGACTGTCACGATCGAGGCCTCGGGGCCCAACGGCCCGTTGCTCATCGAGTTCCTCGTTGCCGACGATGTTTTCGACGGCACATGGGCGATGGGCGAGCAGGGCGGCACCTTCTCGGCGACCAGGTCAGGCAGCCCGTGACGGAAATCCCCGCTGCCAGCGTGGGAGGTCAACCCTAACCCGAAGTTCGGCCGTTGGGGGGTGGGTCAAGACGTTGTAGGGCAGTGACATAGCTCGGATCGGCGGGTGTACGCTACTGGGTACGGGTCAAGGGCGGATGCCGAGGAGACGGAAGGCCTTGGCCTGGAGCGGTGTGGGGCGGGCGAGCATGTCGGCGGTCATGGCACCGGGGACGGCGGGCCGTACACGGTTGCGGGTCAGGGTGGCGAGATCGCCGAGCAGGCTCCGGAAGCTGTGGACGGGCAGGCCGTCGGGCGTGCGTTTCCTGCCCGCCTTGGCACGTGCGGCCTTCGAGCGCTGGGCGGGCGCGACGGGTGAGGAACGGCCGGCTTCGGCGGCGGCCGGGTCGTCGTCGTCGAAGAGCATCGGCGCCAGCGCGCGGCGCATGTGCCACTCGACGTAGTAGGCGAGCATGCAGAGGAAGACGTGGGCGCGGACGCGCCCCTCGAGGCGGTGGTGGACGGGCCGCACCTTGAGATCCACCCCCTTGAAGCTGCGGAAGGCGCGCTCGACCCGGCTGAGGCTCTTGTAGGCCCGGACCGCGTCTTCGGGCCCGAGCTCCTTGGCGGCCACGTTGGTGCGGATCACGTAGATGCCGTCCAGCGCCGCCTCCGCGGCGATGCGCGCCTCGTCGCGCTCGTACGAGAAGCCGTCCTCGCTCGCGGTGGTCGTGAAGTGCTTGCCGACCTTGTGGGCGCGCAGGGCCCGGTCGGCGCGCACGGCGATGTCCTTCGTGCCCCGCAGGGGGCGGTTCTCGCGCTTCGTGGCCCGGACGACCAGGTCGAGCTTGGCCTCCGTGGCCGCCAGCAGCGCCTCGCGCTTGCGGGCCCGCTCGGCGGCCAGCAGCGGGTTGCGGCAGACGATGAGCCGCTCGTCCGGATAGAGCTCTGGCGCGGAGATCTCGGCGAGGTCCTGGGTGTCGAAGATCGACAGCTGCAAGTCGCCGCCGGAAACCAGCTTGCGGATCTTCGGAGCCCGCAGCGCGGTGATCCAGCGCAGCCCCGCCGGCTCGACATCCTCCCGGACGCGGGCGTCGGTCAGCAGCCCCCTGTCTCCGACCAGCACGATGCGAGACAGCGAGAAGCGCGCGGCGAGCTTCTCGGCCTGGGAGGCCACGGCGCCGGGATCGGCCGTGTTGCCACGGAAGACCTCGGCGGCCACCGGACAGCCGTCCCGGTCGCAGAGCAGGGCGAAGACGATCTGCAGCTTGCCGCGCCTGCCGTCGCGGGAGTAGCCGCGCTTGGCCAGCGGGCACTTCGCGCCCTCGAAGTACACCGAGGTCAGGTCGCAGAGCACGAGCGAGCCGTCCTCGATGTGCTTCGCCGCCAGGGTCCGCTCGATGCGCTTCTGCCGCCGGAGCAGCCAGTCCATCGCCTCGTAGAGTTCCTCCGCCGTCGCGTCCGCCGTGCCGGTCTCCTCGCCCAGCGTGTCGGCCAGGGTCTCGGAGCTGAGGCCGCGGGCGGTGGCGAGCTTCGAGCGCGGGTCGAGGACGCGCGCCGCGATCATCGCCAGCGCCAGCGACCGCATCCGCGACGGACGGCGGTCCAGCAGTCTCTCGAGGCCCAGCGTGCGGGCCGTGCCCAGCACGGCGGCGGCGTGTCCGTGGGGGCGGGAGCGCAGGATCTCGAAAGCGTCGCCGAAGGACTTCAGGGCGACGCCGCCCTTGAGCAGGATGCGCAGCCCGTCCACGATTTCGTCGGGCAACTTCGACAGGTTGGCCAGGGTGCGCTTCCTGACCTTGCCGCCCTCGCGGAAGGACTCGCGCAGGAGCACGGCGGGCGGGGAGTTCCGATTGGGCACGCGTTCGATATACATGACTATGATCGTAACGACTATCATGTATCATGTCAACGGTATAGCCTTGTTATTACATGGGTACATATATCCCATACGAGAACTGGTGTCAAGTCCCGTGCCCACAACAGGTTACGGCCAGGAATCAGCCCGATTCGGGCCCGAACTTCGGCCTAACGTAACGTCAGGGTCAGCAACCCCCACCCAGCGCGCGTGGCAACCCTAACGTAACGTCAGGGTCCGCGGCCGCCGACTACCGCAGACTCACCCTCCCCGGCAGGGGTCGGACCGCCAGACTCCAGCTCGTCTGGTACACGAGCCGCACCACCTTCTCCAGCTTCTCGTAGTTGATGCGCTCGGGCACGTCGTCCTGGCGGTGGTAGTCGGGATGGAGCCCGGTGTGGTAGAACAACGCGGGTACGCCCGCCTGCATGAACGGCCAATGATCGCTCCGGCGCAGCAGCTGCAGCGGATGGTTGTCGTAGCGGAAGCGCATGTCCAGCCCGATCCCGCCGTTGGCCGTCTCGACCTCGGACGTAAGGTCGGAACTCCGGGTCGTCCCCAGAATATTGATCGCGTTTGCGTTGGACTCCCCGGACTGAACGTCGAGTCCCCGGAAGCGCCCGCCCCCGCCAACGACCACCTCCTCGTTCCTCCCGATCATGTCCATGTTCAGGACCGCGACGGTCCGGTCGAGAGGGTGCAGGGGATCTTCGACGTACGCCCACGCGCCGAGCAGCCCCTTCTCCTCGAAGTTCCACGCCGCGATCAACACCGATCGACGGGGACCTTCGCCCATGCGGACCGCTTCCGTGTAGGCCTCCGCGATCTCGAGCAGGGCCACGGTGCCCGAGCCGTCGTCGTCGGCTCCATTGTAGATGATTGGGCCCTCGGCGCCGTCGTGGTCGAAGTGCGCGCAGATGATGACCCACTCGTCCTTGAGCGCGGGATCCGATCCTTCGATCAGGCCGACCACGTTGCGGGCCGCATACGTCTCCCGCCGGACATCCGCAGCGATCTCCGCCCGGACTCCTGGAAGGGGCACGGGCGTGATGCCTCCGGGCGACTCCGCCATTCCGGAAAGCTCCTCGAGCGTGCGCCCGCTACCCTCCACCAGGCTCTCGGCCAGCGTCGTCGAGACGCGCACGGCGGGGATGCGGATCCGGTCGAGCCGGCTTTGCAGCGTGTAGCGTCCCCCGCGACGCACGGTCTCGGGCCAGTACCCTGCCGCCGCCGCGCTGAAGTTGGCCGGCTCCGGGTGATTGTGGACATCCGTCACCATCATCACGCCCAACGCACCGGCATCCTGTGCCGCCGCCAGCTTCCGGTAGTTGGCGGACGCCTCGGACGTCACCAGGCCGTCGAAGGGGCTTTCGGCATCGGCCTCCCCCGGCTCGTGCATGACGATGAGGACGATTTTACCGGCAACGTCGTCACCGTAGTCGTCGTGGCCCAACTCGGGTGCCGACATGCCGTAGCCGGCGAAGACGATCTCGCCGGCGGCCGTCCCGGTTCCGCTCTCGCGCACCGGATAGAAGTCCTGGCCCCGCGCCCTCTCCAGCGTGATCCCCTGGTCGAAGGTCACCATCAGGCGGTTGTTCTCGCCGACCTCGGCCTGGGCGACGTTGAAATACTGGTAGTAGGATCCGCCCGGCCCGGCCGGGGTCAGTCCCAAACGCTCGAAACGAGACTTGATGAAGGCACTGGCCGCCCGGTTTTCGGGCGAGCCGGCCAGTCGGCCGCGCATCTCGTCGCCCGCGAGGAAGAACAGATCGGCCCGGAGGTCGGATTGGGTGATGGACTGGATGGCGGGGGCGGTTTCCTGTGCACGAATGACTGGGGGAAGTGAGAAGAGGACGGCGATGACGAGGCCAGGCAGGATCGCGGTGGTATTGGAGCGCGAGTTCCTGCCGTGGGGGGACGCTGGGCGGACCATTTCGGTGCCTCCGGATCGGGGTGTGGATGTGACAACGTAGGGCGCGGGTCCTCCCCGCGCGAAGCCTGCCCGCAGGCGCGAAGCCAGCCGCCCGCCCGCGCAAAGCCTGCCCGCAGGCCGCCAGCAGCCCGTGGCCAGATCCTCGCGCGCTATCCCAGGAAGCGCATCACCGTGAGCGCAGTGGCGCGGGCCCCGTCCACCAGCTCGCTCACCCCGATCGACTCGTCCTCGCGGTGGGCACCCGCGACATCCCCGGGACCGAAGAGGACACCGGGTGTGCGGCCCGCGTTCACGAAGTGGCGCAGGTCGGAGCCGTACGGAACGCCTGCCAGCTCGTCGCGCCCCAGTCCGAGGTCGCGGGCCGCGCTCGCGGCAGCCCGAACGATCGCGGCGTCGCCGGGAGTCTCGCAGGGGGCGAACTGCCCTCCCCACCACTCCACCTCCACGGGATGTTCGCGGAGGAAATCATCGCCCTCGCAGCACGCGGCCACACGGGCCTCGAACGCACGGCGAGCGACGACGACATCTTCCCGCACTCCCACCCCGAACCGCCCTCCGGCCTGGACAATCTCAGGAACCGACGACGCCCACTCGCCTCCCCGCAGGGTCCCCACGCAGATCGGATAGGGCGCCGGATTGGAGTGGAAGCGGGGGTCGCTCACATCGCTATTGCGTTCACGCTCGAAGTCCATTAGATGTTCGTACACAAGCATGAACTTCTCGATCGCGCTGACGCCTTCGTACCGCAGCGCCCCATGCGCGGCGCTCCCCGGAACGGTCAGGCGGAAGTTCAGCGCTCCGGCCTGCGCGGTGGCAACCTCGAGACGGGTCGGCTCCAGGACGACGGCCCCGTCGCCCGTGTGACCGCGCAGCACGGAAGCCAGGGTCCCCAACCCGCCGTCCTCCTCACCGACGACGCTCTGGAAGAGCAGCGAGCCGTGCAGCGCAGCCCCCGAGTCGACCACCGCTTTCACCCCTGCCAGCCCTGCGACAAGCGGCCCTTTCATGTCAAGCACCCCGCGGCCGAAGGCGCGCCCCTCCCTGACGTCCATCTCGAACGGCGGCGTTGTCCAACGCGCCTCGTCGCCCGGCGGCACGACATCGACGTGGCCGTTGAGCACGATGGTGGGTCCTCGCCCGGCGGCCCCTTTCACGTCCGGATCGGCTCGGCCCGGTCCGTCACGGCCCGAGCGCTTTCCCTCCGCCCAATCAACGCGCCCCACAACACCGAGCGGGTCCTCCCTGGCGATTTCGGTGGCGTAGTCGGGGTCGCGGCTCAACTCGGCCTCGTCGATCTCCCACACGTCGAGGTCCATCCCCAGGCCGTCCATCACGGCCGCCATGTACTCCTGCGCGGCACGCTCCCGGCCCTGCCAGCTCGGGATCGCCACCAGTCCGGTCAGGACATCGAGCAGCCACGATTCGTCGACGGCGGCGAGTGCGGCGGCCTCGGCGGGGCTGAGGGAGGTTTGCGGATCCTGTCGAGTCATGGTTCGCGCACCGCCCCCCGGCCCTCTACCGGCGCAGTGACCCCCGTATCGTGACGCCGTGCCCCTCGGGACCACCGTGGCTCGGGGATCCCGGCACCCCGGATTCCACGCTCAGCTTCAGGGCTTCCAGGACGTCGAAGCGCCACCCCACACGGGATCTTCGCCCACCCGTGTCCCCGGCGAGCATGAAGTCGACGTAAGGAGCCATTGACACGCCGTCTCCGAAGGGAGCGAACGCGTAGTGCATTCGGGCGGTGACACGACTCCTGTCCGTATCCGGTCCGGTGACGCGGCCCCCCCGCCCGGTCCAGTCCCCGGTCGCGTGGGGTGACCACATCTCCTGCACACCGCTCTGGACCACACCCCACGACGATCCCATCCTCAGCGACAGTCCCTCGTTCGGGCCGAGTGGCTGGTAGATGACCGAGCCACCCACACCCCATTCGCCGAAATCGTCGTCCTGATGGATCATCATTCGCCGGATCGTGGCTTCGACCCTGAATCCGCGCGCGGAGTCGGCGTACGCGAATCCGCCGCCTACCTCCACGCCCATTCCCGTCTCGGCGTCTCCGCCGTCCAGGCGGACGCCAAGTTCGAGCTTGGAAGAGAGGGATCCGCCCGACGCGAGTACGGTGTCGGCCGCCGCCTCGACCAGCAGGCGCATTCGGTTCGCGACCGCCGCGGTCGATGTGAAGCCGTAGCCGGCGTCGGTGCTCATCCGCACCAGGAACGCGTCCGTCTTGACAGCGATATCGAAGCCCTGACCCAGCCAATACAGACTCACAACGCTGCCGCGTCCACCGACCGCTGCCATGAGCATGCTGATTCCGGTGTCCGTGGAGCCCAGCGCCGCCGCGCCGGGGAACGACATGTTTCCGGCGCCATAACCGCCGAGACCCCACGCGGAGATCCGGTCGGTGACATTGACCCTCGCGTAAGGGTACAGGCTCGTAAGGGTCGACTCGACCGGGCCAGCCAGCCGACCCACCGACCCGGCGCCGAGAGTCCCGTCGCCCAGGCTATGGGACACCGCCAGGCCGGCCAGAATGCTGCCCCGCTCGTAGTCCGCACCTGCCAGCGCCGTCAGCACGCTGCCGTCCACCGACTGGTCGTCCTCGGCCCCGCTGAAGCTGGTATTCACGCCGCGAAGCCAGGTGGTCAGCGTACCGTCCTCGAAGAAGCCCCCCAGGCCGCTCGAGACCTGCACGGCTGTGCCGTCCACGAGGTCGCCGAAGCTCAACGCGCGCCCGCTGCGTCCGCTACGCATGAAGTTCGCCGCCTCGCCGGTCACGTCGGTGAGCGACGCCCCCCCGATGCTGCCGTCCAGACGCTCGGTAATCCCCTCGACCGCCTGGCTCGCGACGGTGCGGCCAAAGCGTGCCAACCACGCCTTTGCAAGGTTGGCGTCGTCATCGACGATCGTCACCGTGGCGGAGGATTCCTGGTCCAGCACGGCGTTCGTGGGGCTCGATAGAGTAACCGAGAAGGTCTCGTCCTCTTCGGGCACCAGATCGTTCAGCACGGCAATGCGCACGGTCCCCTCGGTTTCTCCGGGCCCGAAGGTAAACCTGCCGCTCGAGGCCTGATAGTCCGTGCCTGCTTGCGCGGTCATGTTGGCGGTCATCCAGGTCACCGCAACCGGGTACGCGCTCGCGCCGCGCAGCGAAACGGGGAGCGTGATCTCGCCCGCGTCCTCCTCCACCCGTCCGCCGCCGATCCGCACGGCGGGCATCGCATCGTTGTCGGACACGAGCATTCGCACGGTCCGCGGTCCGGTGATCACGTACTCGTCGTCCTCGCCCATCGTCACCTCGATCGTCCCGTCCATCTCGTCGAGCACGTCGTCCACCGTCAGCAGCGCGAGCGTCGCCTCGACGGAGTTGGCCGAGAAGGTCACGGAGGTGGGGGCGGCGCCAGCCAGGAAGTCACCGGTCTCCGACACCGTGACCGGGACCGTGAGGCTTGTGCCCAATCGGCTGACACGGGTGAGCCGGAAGCGTGCGGCGGTGCCCTCGGGGACCGACTCGGCCAGGGCCTCGATCGACACCGACGGGAGGTCGTCATCCAGGATCGTTCCCGTCGCGGTCAAGGGAACAATCGCCTGGCTCGCGTTCACGAAGTCGCTCAAGCTGAGCGTGAGGGACTCGGTCTCCTCGTCGATACGGTCATCGATCAGCCCCACCACGACCTGAGTCGTCGTCCTGCCCGGTGGGAACACGACCGTACCCTGCGCGGGGACAAAATCCATCCCCTCGATCGCCGTCCCGCTCACAGCGACGTACTTCGCGCTGACTTCCAGGGCACTCGAGTGGTCGAGGGTGACCTTGAAGACCAGCCTCCCGTCTCCCTCGGTGGCTTCGACGTCCGATACGGTCATGGTCGCCCGGTCATCCTCGAGCACCTGTACGCTCACATCGCCCACGGCCAAGCCCTCGTAGTCGCCGCCCGCCGCCCGGTGCCGCAGCACCACGACCGGATCCTGCATCGCGTCGCTGTCCCGGGCCGCCGAGACCACAATCGTCTGTGGCGTTACCCAGTTCGCCGGCGTGAACAGGAGTGTCGACGGAGTCACCGTCAGATCGGTGCCCGCAAGGTTGGTCGTCACGCTGACCGTCACGGCCGATGTCGGCTCCGAGGCCAACGCGACCACGTAGGCCGCGGCGGAGCCCTCGACGATCTCCAGCGCCCTTTCCGACACCTCGATCCCCCGCTGGTCATCGTCGGTGATCGTCACCTGGGTCCGGATTCGCGCGCCGGGCAGGAAGCCGTCGGGAAGGTCCGGGGCCATTTCCAGCACAACCACCTCGTCGTCCTCGTCGATGCGATCCTGCGATGTCCGGAATTCCACGACCCTCCTCCTGTCCCCCGGCCTGAAGACCACGGTCCTGGGCACCGTGAAGTCCGAATCCAGGACCCCGAGCCCCTTCGTGACGGCAATCCCGACTTCGGCCGTGCGACCCGGTGCCTGACTGAGGTTCAGCTCCAACTGGACGCGGCCGCCCTCGGCCACCGTGTACGCGGATCGGGCGAAGGAAATCGTGACCTCGGGCACATCGCCGTCCAGGATCGTTCCAGTGAACTCGAGGCGCTCGCCGGGCTTGTCGATGATCGCGTCAACCGGATTGTAGAGCTCCAGGGTGAACGACTCGGCGTTCTCGTCCTCGGTGTCGTTCAGGAGGGGCACCGTGACCATGCCCTCGGTGGTCCCCGGCGGGAAGGTCAGTGTGCCCGTGGTCGATGTGTAGTCACGGCCCGCGACCGCCGTTCCGTCGACCGTCGTGTAGTCCACCGTTACCTCGAAGTCGACCGCGAAGCTGAGGAAGACGTCGAAGACCACCCCTTCCGGGTCTTCCTCGTCCGCGGACGCGTCCTGTCCCCGTATGAAGGGAAGTCCGTTGTCCCGGACCTCCACCAGCACGCTGTCCACATCGACTCCGGCGTAGCCCCCGCCGCTTGCGTCGTGCTTCAACTCAATCTCGGGCTCGTCTTCCGCGTCGTCGTCCAGCGGACTCTCGACCAGGATGCTCTGGGGAACCTCCCAGTTCGATGGCGTGAATTCGAGCTCCAGCGGGACGGCGGAGAGGTGCGTCCCGATCAGATCCGTCGTCATCCGGATGGTCACGGTGCCGCGCGGCTGAGTGCCCAGCACGACCGTGTACTCCTCACCGGTCCCCTCTTCCAGCACGAGCCTCCGGGGGCGGACGACGACGAAGGGATCGGCTTCGGGCCTCGAGGATACGGTTGCGGGCTCCCCGAACCCGGCTTTGTTCTCCGCTCGCACCTGGAAGCGGTACCTGGTCCCGTTGGTCAGCCCGCTGACGGCCACCTCCCTTGCGCCGGCGCCGCCCGACAGGTTCGTCCATTGGTCCGCAAACGGATCGGAGCCGGCCACGTATCGGTACTGGTATCCGGTGATCGGCGCGCCGCCATCGGTCGCCGGCGGCGACCACGTCAACACCACCCTGCCGTCCTCCGGACCCGCCGTCAGACCCTGTGGTGCGCCCGGGGGACTGTCGTCGTTGTCGCGGATGGTAACCGTCGCCGTTGCCACACCGATCGCGGCATCCCCGGTGGCGTTGCTGAGCTTGACGGTGAAGGTCTCGTCGTCCTCGTCGGCGGTGTCGTCGTTGATCGGGACGCTGAGGACCATGGATGTGTCCCCCACCGCGAAAGTGAGGGTCCCAGTGATCACGGTGTAGTCCTCGGTCTCACCCGCCCCGGTGGCGGTCCCGTCTTCAGTGGCGTAGTCGACCGTCACCTGTTGTGTGCTGACCGGTCTCAGCTTCACGGTCAGCTCCACCGTGCCGATGTCTTCGTCCACAGTCGTATTGGCGATCGAAAGCGCCGACGTGTTGGCCGGTACCGGCATGGCGGTGATCGTGGCGGCGGCGCCCACGCCCGTCGGGTTGCGCGCCCCCACCTCGAACATGTGCCCCATGTTGTTGGCCAGCCCCATGACCATGACATCCCTGGCCGAGGCCCCGTCCGGCACGGTCGTCCATTCGGTGAACGGGTCCGACCCCGCCTGATACCGGTACTCGTACGATTCAGGGTCGCCCCCGGTAGTGGGTGGATCCCATTCGAGCATCACCTCTTTGTCACCGGGCGTTGCCGCGAGGTTCTCGGGGGTGCCGGGAACCGGATCGTCGTTGTCCGTGATGGTCACCGTCGCCGTGCTGGTACCCAGGGTCGCGTTGCTCGCGCTGGCGAGCGTGACGGTGAATGTCTCGTCGTCGTCGTCCGCGGTGTCGTCGGTGATCGGGATCGAGATATCCGCCGAAGTGTTCCCCGCCGTGACGGTCGCCATCCCGTTCGACACCGCCGTGTAGTCCGCACCTGCCGTCGCCGTTCCGTCCGCGGTGTTGTAGCTCACCGTGACGTTCTGGGTGCTGCTCGCGCTCAGCGTCACGGCCAGGGTCGCGGTCCCGTCCGCCTCGCCGACCGTCGCGTCGGCGATGCTCACCGTCGGGATCGGCGTCGCCGTGGCGCTCGCCGCCAGTCCTGGCCCGGACGCGCTCCGCGCCCATACCTCGAAGGTGTGCTCGGTCCCGTTGGCGAGCCCCGTGACCGTTGCGCCGCTGGCCGAACCGCCGCCGGCCACTACCGTTGGGTTGCCGAACGCGCCCGGCCCCACCTTGTACCGGTAGCTGTACTCGACAGGAGCGTCGCCAGAACCCGGCGGCTCCCACGAAAGCGCCACCTCGCGGTCGCCGGGCGTCGCCGACAGGCTCTGAGGTGACCCCGCCAGCGCGTCGTTGTCGGTGATCGTGACCGTGGCAGTTGCGGTGCCGATCGTTGCATTGTCGGCGTTGGCGAGCGTGACGGTGAATGTCTCGTCGTCGTCGTCCGCGGTGTCGTCGGTGATCGGGATCGAGATATCCGCCGAAGTGTTCCCCGCCGTGACGGTCGCCATCCCGTTCGACACCGCCGTGTAGTCCGCACCTGCCGTCGCCGTTCCGTCCGCGGTGTTGTAGCTCACCGTGACGTTCTGGGTGCTGCTCGCGCTCAGCGTCACGGCCAGGGTCGCGGTCCCGTCCGCCTCGCCGACCGTCGCGTCGGCGATGCTCACCGTCGGGATCGGCGTCGCCGTGGCGCTCGCCGCCAGTCCTGGCCCGGACGCGCTCCGCGCCCATACCTCGAAGGTGTGCTCGGTCCCGTTGGCGAGCCCCGTGACCGTTGCGCCGCTGGCCGAACCGCCGCCGGCCACTACCGTTGGGTTGCCGAACGCGCCCGGCCCCACCTTGTACCGGTAGCTGTACTCGACAGGAGCGTCGCCAGAACCCGGCGGCTCCCACGAAAGCGCCACCTCGCGGTCGCCGGGCGTCGCCGACAGGCTCTGAGGTGACCCCGCCAGCGCGTCGTTGTCGGTGATCGTGACCGTGGCAGTTGCGGTGCCGATCGTTGCATTGTCGGCGTTGGCGAGCGTGACGGTGAATGTCTCGTCGTCGTCGTCCGCGGTGTCGTCGGTGATCGGGATCGAGATATCCGCCGAAGTGTTCCCCGCCGTGACGGTCGCCATCCCGTTCGACACCGCCGTGTAGTCCGCACCTGCCGTCGCCGTTCCGTCCGCGGTGTTGTAGCTCACCGTGACGTTCTGGGTGCTGCTCGCGCTCAGCGTGACGGTCAGGGTCGCGGTCCCGTCTCCTTCGCCCACTGTCGCATCGGCGATGCTCGCAGCCGGGAGCGGTGTCGCCGTAGCGCTCGCGGCAGATCCCGCCCCCGTCGAATTGATCGCCCACACCTCGAACGTGTGTTCGGTCCCGTTGGCCAGGCCCGTCACCATGACGTTCCGCGCAGAGCTGCCACCCGGCACCTCCTGCGAGCCCCCGAGTTCGCCCAACCCCTCCTTGTACCGGTATCCATACCCGGTGGGGGCGCTGCCAGAACCCGGCGGCTCCCACATCAGCGTCACCTCGCGGTCGCCCGCCATCGCCGTGAGGTTTTCGGGGGCATCGGGGGCCGGCTCGTCGTTGTCTGTGATCGTCACCGTCGCGGTGCCATTGCCGATCGTGGCGTTGACCGGGTCGCTCAGCGTGACGGTGAACGTCTCGTCGTCGTCGTCGGCATCGTCCTCCGTGATCGAGATCGTGATCTCCCCCGACGTGGCGCCCCCCGCGATCATCAGGCTTCCGTTCGACACCGCCACGTAGTCCTCGCCCGCCGTCGCCGTCCCGCCCGCGGTGGCATAGGCGACCGTCACGTCCGTGGTCTGACTCGTCCTCAACGAAACCGTCAGCGTCACCGTCCCGTCGCCCTCCCCCACCGTCTCATCGGCGATGCTCACCGCCACCTGCGGCGTCGCCTTCACATGGTCGGGAATCCCGGGTCCGTGTTCGTTCCTTGCTCGTACCCCAAACGTATGTTCGTTCCCGTTGTTCAAGCCCGTGATGGTGACGCTCCGGGCCGACCCACCGCCCGCCACGGTCGTCGATTCGTGGACAGGGCCGCCATCCCCTTCCCAGTAGTTGTACTCATACGAGTCCGGAGGGTTGCCATGGATCGGCGGATCCCATTCAAGGGTCACCTCTGTGTCCCCAGGCCTCGCCCTGAGGTTCTGAACCTGGCCGGGTTGCGGGGAATCGTTGTCGTTGATGGTGACCCTCATCGTGTCCGGCTTGGCTGCAGTTATGCCCGCCGGCATATCGCCGAAGAAGACGAGAAACTGTTCGTCATCCTCCGGGATGTCGTCGTCGACGATCCTGATGCCGATACTCTGTGTGCCGTCCGTATCGCTGATGGTGATTGTATCCCCACTCAACGAGTAGTCCCCGGGATGGTCCGTATCTCCGAGCGGCATGTGTTTGAGCGGTACCTTCAAGCCAATGCCGCAACCGGCTGGCTTCAAGAGCACAAACAGGACTGCTAACGCTATCCCCTCACCTATCCCAACGGCGTCGTGTTCGAACTCTACGGTGCAGCTTTGCGGGCTTGGCACAGGAGCCGCAGCGACAATATCTCGCTCACCGGGAACACGGGAGGAGTCGGCAAGGCTGGCCGGATCCAATGCTTGAAGCGGCGACACGTATCCCACAAGCAGGAAGGCAAGGCACCCAAGCGTTGCGGGAGCACCCTTGCCCGACGTCACGAGTGAACAGCAGAGCTGCGTCAGGGCGGTCTCGATCCGGTCAAACGGAGTCGCGGGGAGTGGGTTGTCGTGCGCAATCCCAATGTAGCGAATGCACCCGCACAGTTGTACCGACCAGAATCGCGGTGGTGGCGTGACTCGACTTTGGCCGGCCCCCCGTGCCGGCTACCGTTTCATCGACCCCCGAAGCGTGAGGCCACGCCCGGCTTGGCCGGGTTGCGCCTGTCCGACATCGGTCTCAAGGCTGAGCCTGAGCGACTCCAGCACGTTGAAACGCCATCCCAGACGCGACGTCCGCGTGCCGCTAACCCCATCCAGCAGCATCTGGGCATAGGGAGCCATCCCCACACGGTCCCCGAAGGCGGCGATGCCGTAGTGTACCTGCGCGTTGAGGCGACCGCCGGAACCGCCTCCCACCGCAGCCCGTCGGGCTCGCGCGGCAAGGTTCCGCGTCGCGTACGGCGACCACATGTCTTTGACCCCACTCTTGGCCACTCCCCACGAGGTCCCCATCTTCACCGACAAGCCGCGCTGCGGCCCTCCGGGCTGGAACACGATCGTGCCGCCCAGCCCCCATTCCGTAAAGTCGGGGTCCTGGTGGGAGACCAGAGTTCTCGCCGTGGCCTCGACCCTCAGGCCGGCGGCCTTGTTCGCGAATTGCAATCCGCCACCAACCTCAACTGCCGGCCCGGTCTCGGCGTCTCCGCCATCGTAGCGCCCCCCGACCTCCAGCGTTGACCCGAAGACGCTGCTCTCCCCGATCTCTCCCTTGCTCGAGACCTCGAGCAGGAAGCGCACCCGTTGGGCATCCGCCATCAGCAATGGAGCGTCGGCGCCGATATCCGAGCTCATCTGTACCAGGAACGCGTCCGACTTGAGGGCGATGCCCAGGCCGGACCCCCGGGGACGCAGCACTTCTCCGCGAGCTCCGAAGGCTCCCATGTTCATCTGGATTATGCTCCCCGCTATGCTGGACATCGCCGAGGAATCGGGGAATGACATGTCGCCGCGGCCATGACCACCCAGGCCCCAGACGCTCAACCGGTCTGCCAGCTTGACGCGCAGGTACGGATTCACGCTGCCGAGCGTTGACTCCACCATCCCGCCGGGCCCGGATTCCTCCGACGCCCTGCCGAAGCTGCCATCTCCGAGACTGTACGACACCGCGATCCCGACCAGGACCCTGCCCTGCTCGTAGTCGATCCCCCCGAGGCCGGTAAGGACGCTGCCGTCAACCGCGAACACCTCGTCGCCACCGCCGAAATCCGTCCTCATTCCCCGGCCCCAAGCGGTGAAGGATCCTCCTCCGCCCGGAGACGCCTCCTGGCCACCCCCGCCAGTCGAGAACTGGAAGGAGCTGTTGCCGAACAGGTTACGAAGGTTGACCGGGCCTCCGTTCTGGGCCTGAGCCGCCGCCTGGCCCGCCGTGTTCGCCAGCGACCGCGTTCCGTGGCTCCCCGCCAGACGCTCGGCGACTCCCTCGACCACCTGGCTTGCGACCGTGCGCCCAAACCGGGACAACCACGCCAATGTGACGGCCTCGTCGTCGTCGGTGATCGTACCCGTGGCCCCACCGACCTCGAGTACAGCGTTGGCCGGGTTGGACAGGGCAACCGTGAACGTCTCGTCTTCCTCGGGGAGGATGTCATCCAGCACGGTCACTTCGATCGTGCCGGTCGTCTCGCCGGAGGCAAACGTCACCGTGCCGCTCGCGGCCTCGTAGTCTTCGCCCGCCCGCGCGGACTGGTCGGACGTCGACCAGCCAACCGTGATCTCGTACGCGCTCGCACCCCGCAGTGAGACGGGGAAGTTGATCGTTCCAGCTGTCTCCGGCACCTTTGCGCCGGTGATGATCAGCGCCGGGGTCGCATCGTTGTCGGTGACCGTCAATCTCGCCTGCGCCGGCCCCGAGATCTCGTAGTTGGGGCTCTCCGCGACCGTAACCTGGATCGTCCCGTCGTTTTCGTCGAGGTTGTCATCCTCGGTGCGCAGGGTGAGGATGACCTGATCCGCGCCCGGCAGGAATGTGACCGTCGGCGGCCCCGCGCCGCGCAGGAAGTCGCCGGTCTCTTCGACCGTCACCGGAACGCGCAGCGAAGCGGACAGGTTACCCACCCGCCTGAGCCGGAACTGCGCGTCGCCGCCCTCGACCACGGACGTGCCGACAGAGGAAAGCGTCACCGAGGGAAGATCGTCGTCCATGATTGTCCCCGTCGCCGTCAGGGAGGTGACACTCTTGTCCACCCCGACGAAGCGACTCAGCCTGAGCGAGAATGTCTCCTCCATCTCGTCAGTTTTGTCGTCCAGCAACGGCACCGTGATCATTCCCTTCGTCTGCCGCGGCGGAATCACCAGCGTGCCTCGTGCCCGGATGTAGTCCACGCCCTCGGTCGCCGTCCCGCCGAGGGTAGTGTAGCTCGCCCTGACCTCCCGGTCGGTCTGCACGTCCAACGTGACCTCGAAGGTGATTTCGCCGGCGCCTTCGGTCTCCCGGGCATCCGCGATGGACAGGGTCGGCGCATCGTCTTCCGTCACCGTGACCCGTACCGTACCTGCGCGGAATCCGGTGTAGTCACCGCCGGTCGCCCTGTGACCGAGCGTCACCACGGGATCCTGCAACGCGTCGTCGTCCTGGCCCGCAGCCACCCGAACCGTCCGTCCGACCCACCAGTCCTCCTGTGCAAACACCAGGGAGGACGGGGTGACCGTCACATCCGAGCCGGGTGGACTCGCCAGAATGTCAAGCGCCAGCGTCCCGGTCGGCTGCGAAGTCAATCCGATCCGGTATTGGGCGCTCTGGCCCTCGACGAGCGCCATCGCCTCTTCCGAGATCGTGATCCCCCGCTCGTCGTCGTCGGTGATCGTGATCGTCACCTCCGGCCGATTCCCCGGGATGAAGCCTGCGGGCAGCGACGTAAAGCTCAGCACGACTACTTCGTCGTTCTCGTCGAACCGGTCGGCCGTCGACACGAACTCCATCCGCTGGCTCGTCTCACCGGCCTCGAATACAACGGTGGTGGGCACAGTGAAGTCCGTCGATTGAACACCCCGGCCACCAGCGGCCCGGATGCCGACTTCGACCAGGCGCTCGGGATCACGACTCAGCCTCAATTGAATCGTGACCCTCCCCCCCTCGAGCATACGATGAGTCGTCGTGCCAAAGGAAACTCCGACCTGAGGGTAGTCGTCGTCCAGGATCGTCCCGATCTGCGTCAGCCGCCCCCCGACGGCACTGCCCAACACCGCGTTGGCAGGGTCGAAAAGCTCCACCTGGAAGGTTTCGGCCTCCTCGTCCAGGTCGTCGTCGATCAGGGGCACGACGATTGTGCCCTGTGTGCTCCCTGCGGGGAAGGTGAGCGTCCCCGTCGTCAGGGTGTAGTCCCGGCCGGCGCGCGCCGACCCATCGGACGTGACATAGTCCACCGTCACTTCTTCCTGGCTCGCAAAACTCAACGACACGTTGAAGACCAGGCTGCCTTCCGATTCCTCCGCGCTCGCCTCCGCCACCCGCAGAACGGGCAGCTTTCCGTCCAGCACCCGTACCGTGACGCCCGGCACCTCTACCGCATCGTACCCACCGCCACTCGCGCTGTGCGTCAAGACGATTTCCGGCTCATCCTCCATGTCTTCATCGACAGAACTGACCACGCTGATCGTCCGAGCCTCATTCCAGTCCTGCTGGGTGAACACAACCTGCGCGGGACTCACCGACAGGTCGGCGCCCGACAGGTCCGTGGTCATCCGGACCGTCACGTCTCCGGTCGGCAGGGTCGCCAGCACGACGCTGTAACTCGCCTCGGTACCCTCTTCCATGATCAGCACCGTGGGGTTGACCGTGACCTGCGGCGTGTTTCCGCTAACGCCACCACCACCACCGCCTCCGCCGCCTCCTCCACCGCCGCCACCACCGCCTCCGCCGCCGCCTCCTCCACCGCCGCCACCGCCACCTCCGCCGCCACCGCCTCCTCCGCCGCCACCGCCGTCCCCTCCGCCTCCGCCGCCGCCTCCGTCGTTGTCGGTGATGGTGATCCTGGCCGTGGGGACCCCGAGAACCGCGTTGCCCCCCGGGTTGCTAAGGGTGACGGTGAAGGTCTCGCTGTCTTCCTCTTCATCGTCGTCGCGGATGGTGATGGTGATCCGCTGCTCCATGTCGCCTTCACCGAAGGTTAGCTGGCCGCTCTGATGCGTGTAGTCTTCGCCCGCGTTCACCGATACGGACGATGTCAAGTAATCGACCGTCACCGTCTGCGTGCTGGCCGGGCTCAGGGTGACCGTCAGCTCCGCCACCTCGTCGTCCTCATCCACCGACACGGGCGAAATGGACAGCGCCGGTGTGCCGGACGACACGGGTGCCGCGGTGATGGTCACGGCGGGTCCGTAGCCGATCGCGTTCTTCGCCTGCACCTCGAACGTGTAGGTGGTTCCGTTGGTGAGGCCGGTGACGGATGCAGTCCTGGTGGATGTGGTCGTCCACGAGCTGCACGTACCTGAGCCCTGGCATCTGTACTGATACTCTGTGACTGCGGAACCGCCATTGTCGGAAGGGGCGTCCCACCTCAAGCCCACCTGGCCGTCCCCCGGCGTCGCGCTGAGGTTGCCGGGAGTGCCCGGAACGGTGCCTGTCGGTGGGCCGGAGTCCCTGATCGTGATGAACTGCGTGGTTTTGCTTGAAGAGCACGTCACGAGGCTCGGCAGATTATCGCAGTTGATGGAGATCTGAACTTTCTCTTCTCCTTCGGTAATCCCGTCGTCTAGGATTTGGATACCGAACGCTTCGGTCCCATCCGTATTCCCCTGGAAATTCACCCGCTTTTCCTTGGAGAGGCGGTAGTCAGCATCAGGCGTGGCCCATTCGTCTCCTTGTTCCGTTTCATCCCTGAGAGAGACATAGACGTTCCCACTAAAATCGACCCCTTGACACGCCTTCACCACCCCACCCTCCTTCATCACCACGAACAGAACCGCGAAGATGCCCTCGGAAATGCCAACATATTGGTGTTCGAACTTCACGGTACACTGCTGCTCCGCAGCTTCCGCAGCGACCTCCAAGGAGTCGGCAGCCTCGTTCCCCGGCGCGCTCACGACGCCCGCGTACACCGGCGCGGGCGCCAGCGCCGACAGCACGAACAGGGACGCGAGCGTCCCGGTGACGCTGCGACCCGGCACCAACGAAGAGGTGGTTCGACCCATTCTTGGGGTTCCTGTCCTGATCCTGGCATCTCCGCCCGCGCAGGATCACGCGGGCAGTCAAACTAGCCCGACCCAAACGCTCCGACAATCCATATGTTCCCTGGTGTGCCAGAGCCCGACCGGGCAGACTACGGCGACTCCCTGAACCTCATCGCCCAGAGTCCGGAATTGATGTCCGCGAACCAGACCAGGTCGCGGTGGGGCATCACACTCCAGGCCCCAGGTGAATTGGGCACGAAGCCCGTGGGATCGAACGCTTTGTACACCGAGATTTCGCGTCCCTGCGTGTAGAGGTTTCCCATCAGCTCGCCGGACACGTCCACCAGCCTCATCCCCCCCTCGTAGTACGCCTGGTAGAGGATGTCGTCCCCCACCCAGATGTTGTGAGTCCCGAACTCGGAGACCTCGTACCGCGCCACCATCTTCGGGTTCGCGGGGTCGTCGAAGTCGATGACCTGGATATATCCCCAACTGGCCCGCGGGTACCCCCCCCGCCCCGTCACCGGATCGTACTTCTGGCGGAAGTCCGGCCCCACCCCCTCCCACGCCATCCCCTCGCGCGTCAGGATCTCGTCGCCGATGAAGACGTAGAACTTGCCGGTCGACTCGGACACGTACGGGAAGACCGCATGCGTGGCGCCGGTCGGCACCGGGTAGTTCGAGACGAAGACCGGCTCCTCGATCGTGCCGCCCCAGCGCCCGTTGCCCACATCGACCACCACAAGCCCCGTTCCCCATTCGGCAGAATAGGCGATCCCGTCGTGCACCCACACGTCGTGGACACGGCTGTTCGGGTGGTCGTATTCGGAGACGTAGCGCGGGTTGTAGAGGTCGCTCACGTCGAGGATCACGTACTTGTCGCCGTTGGACAGCGCGAAGATGTGGTCGTTGGTCGGGAACGCATTGTGGACCCCACCTGTCAGCCCGTCCGTGTACTCGGACGCGATGACCGGGTGCGCGGGATCGGCCAGGTCCAGAATCACCACACCGTTGCGGCGGTTGGACGCCCCCTCACGGGTCAACGAGGCGTAGCGTCCGTCGGGCGAGACCTTGACGTCGTTCACCGAGCGTGCATCGACCTGGATGGAATCGGTCTTGACGACGTTTTCCGGGTCCGTCACATCGAAGACGAACGCGTGACCATCGGACTGCTTGGCGCCCACCAGAGCGTAGTCGCGCCCGTCAACGCCCTCGAAGACCCAGAGGTCGGTGCTGTAGACCCGCTCCTGGCTGCCCCGCCCCACCACCTCCATCGAGCGCACCACCTCACGCTGCACGGCTTCGAAGGTGCGGGTCGCCCTCAAGCCCCCCGACCGGGCCACCACGGTGAACTCGCCCGGGACGTCGGCCACGATGCGCCCGCCCTCCATCTGGCCCGGCGCGGGGGGCGCGATGACTCCCCGGGCGGGCACGTAGGAGTGGCTCCACTCCACGGGCGCGTCCTCGATCTCTTCACCGTCGGCGTCCCGCACCACGGCCGCGAAGGCCTGCACGTCCCCGGTGCGCACCACCCCGGCCTCCTCTCCGCCGACGATCTCCAGCACGGCCCCGGTGAACTCGCGCACCATGTGGTCGATCGCGCCCGTCACTCCCTCGAATGCGGCCTCGACCCGAACCGGGCCGGCCGCCGCCCCACGCACATGCCCGAACGCGTCCACCTCGGCACGGTCAGGATCACTTGTGCGCCACGAGAACTCCGCACCGGGTCGGTGGGTGCCGTCGGCGTGCAGGGCCATGGCCTGGTGGGTCACCATGCTGCCCTCGAAGACCGGCCCCGGGCTCGTCACCTCGACGCGCACGACGGGTGGCCATTCCACCACGACCGGCACCACGAGCCGAAGCGGCTCACCGCTCGGACCCGGTTGCACGGTTGTGACAATGACCTCCCATTCGCCCACTTTCAGCCCCATTACCATGCCGTTGTCAAGGGCGAGCGCGCTACGCGCCCCGACCATTCGCACCGCTTCGTCAACGGGTTGTCCATCGCCGTCGAGCACCCGGACGGACAGGGTGGCGCTCTCCCCGCGCTGGAGGACCAGGCTGGGCGGGTCGGCCTCGATCCGCGTCGCGGTCTGGGCGCGGAGGCCCGGGGCGAGCAGGAGGGCGAGCGCGACGATGGTGCCCAGCGAGAGCGAACCGGGGAAGAGAGGCTTCCGTACCATTGCCAAAGTCCTTCTGGAGCTTGCAGAGGTGTCGTATTGGAACATGGGGCGTGAAACCCCCACCCGCGAGGGTCCGTCAATAAATTGTCGGGATATGTCGCTTTACTTCCCGATATGTCGCAGACATACTGAAGATATATCGCATTACTACGATATACTACGACGAGGTGCCTCGAGCACCGGGACCATTCAACAAAAATGGAGACCACAATGAGGTTTGACGACTACCTGGACTTCGACGCTCTTCCCTGGCCTTTCGGCTCCTCCCGCACCCGCCAGAAGCGCGGCCGGCGCTACCGCCGGAGCCGCTGGAAATGGTTCGAGCGGGGCGACCTGAAGTTCGCCATCCTCGCGCTCATCGAGGAGAAGTCCATGCACGGCTATGAGGTCATGCAGGCCCTGGAGGACGAGTCGGCGGGGTGCTACAAGGCGAGCCCCGGATCGGTCTATCCGACCCTGCAGCTGCTGGAAGACCAGGGGCATGTGACCGCCCGGGACCAGGCCGGCAGGAAGATCTATTCGATCACCGACGAAGGCCGGAGCTACCTGGAAGAGAACCGCGAACATGTGGAGCACATCTTCGAGCGCGTATCGAAGTTCAGCGACCGCATCTTCGGCAGGGACATGTCGGAGCTCTCCCGCAAGTTCTCCCGGCTGGCGCGCACCACCTTTCAGGGCGCGGTCAGCTGGATCGACGACGAGCAGCTCTTCGGCGACATGAAAGGAGTTCTCGACCGCGCGGTGAAGGACATGGACGCCGCCTGGGACGCGGCCCGGGACCGGCGGCGCGCGGCCAAAGCTGCCAGGTCCGCGCAGGAGGAGACCGCCGAGGGGTAGCCCGCCAGCCTGGGCACTTCGCCGGTCTCGTTGCTGACGCGGGGGTTCATCACTCTGTGCGTCAGCTCAACCCCGGGGCCGCCAGATGTGCCGCATGTAGCGCTCGGGGGCCTGCAGAAAGCCCTTGAGCAGTTCGACGCCCTCGAGCGCCTCGTACGCGACGGCCTGGAGCGGAGATGAGTCGAACGAGTAGATCGTCGCGCCCGGCACCGCCATCAGCACCGGTGAGTGGGTGGCGACGATAAACTGGCCGCCCTCGTTGACCATGTCGCTCATCATGGAGACGAAGCCGAGTTGGCTCTGCGGAGAGAGCGCGGCTTCCGGCTCGTCGAGCAGATAGAGGCCTTCCGGAACAAAACGCGACCGGAACAGCTTCAGGAAGCTCTCGCCATGCGAGTTGGCATCGAGGTCGTCACCGTAGCGCGACCGCATCGCCGTCAAGGACCCCGCCGCCGGACCCCGGGCGAGTCTCGTGGCCAGCTCGGAACGCCCCCGGTATTCGCGTTCCACCTCTTCCAGCCGCGCCTCCATCTCGGTCTTCAGCTCTCCGAGCCGCCGGATGAAGCCGAAGAAGTCCTCCGCGCGCAGGAAGAAGCCGCGGTGAGTACGTCGTCCCCAAACGGGGGTGATCGCCCGCGCCAGCGCCCGCGGGCCCGCCAGCGAATCGTCCGATCTTGCCTCCGCGCCGCCCACAGTGGGGAGATTCGCAACGATCGCCAGCGCTTCCAGCAGCGTGGACTTTCCGGATCCGTTCTCCCCGGCGAGGATCGTCACGGGTCCCGGGAAGGGGACCTCGCCGAGTTCCCTCAGCGCGGGTATGGAAAAGGGGAAGGTGTCCCGCCGGCCGGACGGGGAATCACCCAGTCGCACCGTCCTGAGCAGCGAACTCGCACTGGTACGGCTCTCGTTCATGGGCAACCTGCTCCGGCCTTGTCGGGACACTTGTTGGGACTCGCCCCAACACCCATTATGCCACACTGCGGCCATCTCTACACACACGGAGGACCCCATCATGACGACGTCACGCGTGAACCTCGCGCTCGCTTTCGCCTCGGCCACCGCCCTGACATGGGCGCCCGCGCCCGGGCACGCCCAAGAGGCCGGCGCGGCCGAAGCCCCCGCCGACGACCGCTGGACCCCGGCGCTCAGCATGCGCTACCACCAGGTCTCCGGCCTGGCGATTTCGACCGATGGCGCCCACGTCGCGTACGTGGTCCGCGAGCCCCTCATGGAGGGCGAGAAGTCCGAGTATCTGAGCCACATCTGGGTCGCGGCCGCGGACGGGAGCCGGAACGTCCGGTTCACGCGAGGCGAGCATTCGGCCGGCAGCCCCGCGTTCTCCCCCGACGGCCAGTGGCTGGCCTTCTCCACCGCCCGTTCGGACAAGAACCAGATCTGGGTCATCCCGATGGCTGGCGGCGAGGCCCGGCAGGTCACCGACGCGAAGGCCGGCGTGGGCCAGTTCCGCTGGTCACCCGCGGGCGATGCCTTCGCCTTCGTCATGAGAGATCCCGAGACCGACGAGGAAGAGAAGGCCGGCAAGGAGAAGCGCGACGTGATCCTGGTCGACCAGAACTTCAAGTTCGGCCACGTCTATACGGCCCCCTTCGATCCGGCGGCGACCGAGACCGCCGAGGCCACCCGTGTCACCGAGGGCGACTTCCACGTGACCGGCTTCGACTGGTCGCCGGACGGGTCGCAGCTGGTCTTCGCGCACCAGGCGGACCCCCGGATCAACACCGGACGGCTTTCCGGCGACATCGCGGTCGTCTCCGCATCCGGCGGCGACGTGGCCCAGCTGGTGACCGGACGCGGGATCGAGTCCTCGCCCCGCTGGTCGCCCGACGGTTCGCTGATCGCCTACGCATCGACCGGGAACCAGCCCGAGCCGGTCGGTCTGGCCGACCTCTACGTCGTGGATCCCGAGACCGGGGAATCACGGATGCTCCCGGAGACTCCGAACCGCAGCGTGTCCATTCTCGGGTGGTCCGCCGATTCCGACGAGGTCTTCCTGAACGAGTTTCTGGGCACGACCCGGCATGTGATCGCCGTTCCGATGGGGGGTGGAGCGATCCGACAAGTGACCGAAGGCGCGGGCGTCGTCGGCGCGGCCGCGATGGCGGCGACAGCCGGGACCCTGGCGCTGACCTGGCAGACCACGGACGAGCCGGCTGAAGTCCACGTCACCGGCATGGGGGCCTTCGAGCCCATGCGCGTGAGTGCGGTGACCAGCGACGCCCCGCGTCCCCCGATGGGCCGCACCGAACTGCTGTCGTGGGAAGCGCCTGACGGCACGCCCGTGGAAGGACTCCTGACCTACCCCGTCGGCCACGAGGGCGGGACCCGCGTTCCCCTCGTCCTCAACGTGCACGGCGGACCCTCGGGTGTCTTCACCCAGTCCTTCACGGGGTCGCCGAGCATCTACATGATCCAATACTTCGCCCAGGAAGGCTTCGCGGTTCTGCGCCCCAACCCCAGGGGAAGCACCGGGTACGGCAAGGAGTTCCGCTACGCCAACTTCATGGACTGGGGCTTCGGCGACCTCTCGGACCTGATGGCCGGCGTGGACGAGGTCATCGGCATGGGGGTGGCGCACCCCGACAGCCTCCTCCTCATGGGGTGGAGCTACGGCGGCTACATGACGTCCTTCGCGGTGACCCAGACCGACCGCTTCCGCGCGGCTTCGATGGGGGCCGGCCTGCCCAACCTGGTCAGCATGGTGACGACCACGGACATCGGCGACTACCTTGTCGGCCACCTGGGGGACGAGTACTTCAACGACTACGAGACCTACGAGAAACACTCCGCGATCTACCAGATCAGGAACGTCACGACCCCGACCCAGGTGATCCACGGCGCCCAGGACCTGAGAGTGCCCTTCACCCAGGGTCAGGAATTCTTCAATTCACTCAGGCGACTCGGGGTCGACACGGAGATGATCGTCTATCCGCGCACACCCCACGGGCCGACCGAGCCCAAGTTTCTCATGGACGTGTCGGAGCGGATCGTCACCTGGTTCGAAAAGTACCTGAGGGGGCCGCGGCCGACGGCGGATCGGTGAGGAAGAAGGGGGCCGACCCGCGATTCACCCACTCGCACTGGCCGCCGCCGCTGCCGCCTGCTGGATCAGCTGCTTCACCGCCCTGCCCACCGGCTCGTCCTTCACCATCTCCTTGAGGCGGCGCCTGGCGCTCTTCCTTTCCTTCCGGCCGAGGACGTGGCGCAACAGCCCTCCGCCCTCCGCCAGCGACAGGAGCATCATGGTGCGCGTACCCGGCGCTTTGCCGCCCGCAGTGTCCTCGTCGCCTGCCAGGATCACGTCCCGCAACCGCCCGACGATGTCCTCCCTCCAGCGAGCGTCCATTTCCGGGTAGGCGCGCACCCTGAAGATCAGGAGAACCGGCTTCCGAGTCGCGCGCAGTATGCCGCGGCGGCACAGGCGCCCGGCCACCCGGTGCTTGAGATCCTTGATCCGCGTGAAACGCCCGATCCACGCGCCCGGGGAACGGGGCTTCGAGTCCCGAAGCTGCGTCAGGCACTCGTTCAGCATCCGGTCGCGCGTGGGCGTCTTGGCATCGTGGACCTTGACCCGCGCCTTCCACCGGGTCTTCTCGATCTCGATCCGCCCACGGAGCAGGAGTTCCCCAAGCAGGGCCCCGCCGATGATGTACGACGACCAGCCCGCCGCCAGAGTCCCCTTGTCACTCCGCAGGCCGAGCAGGAGGAGTCCCTCCTGGAGGGGAAGTCGCTTGCCCAGGCCGGCCGGCACATCGTCCACTGTGGTGCCTTGCCCCTCGTTGTGCATGCTCAGCTCACCGGCCGCCGCACCGGACCCCGGAGCCACCGCCCCGGCTTCTCGCCCGTCAGCCCCCCGTCGCGGATGACCGGCACCCCGTTCACCAGCAGGTCGGTGATCCCCACGCTGTACTGGTGCGGGTCCGAGAAGGTGGCCCGGTCGGCGATCACGTCGGGGTCGAACACCGCGATGTCGGCACGCATCCCCTCGGCGATCACGCCCATGTCGTCGCGGCCGATCCACCGCGCGGGCATCGAGGTCATCTTCTTCACGGCTTCCTCGAGGGTGATGACGCCCAATTCGCGCACGTAGCGTGCAAGCACGCGCGGGAACGCGCCATAGCTGCGTGGGTGCGGGTATCCCACCCCGTACCCGACCGCGTCCCCGTCGGTCTCGATCATCGCCAGCGGATGCTGCATGATCCGGATCACGTCCCCCTCGTCCATGGCATGGTAGATGGCGCTGAACCCGCCTTGGAGCTGCAGCTCGATGGCCAGCGCGATCCCCGTCTCCAGGTCGTTCGGCAGCCCCCGGTCGGCGGCGTAGTCGGCCAGCGTCTTCCCGTTCCAGGACTCGTCGGAGCCCAGCACCCGGAACTGGATGCGTGAGATGTCGGCGCCGACCCGGTCGGTCATGAAGATGGTACGCATGTCCGCTTCCATGCGCGCGCGGGTGCTCGGATCCGCGACCCGCGCCGCGAAGTCCTCGGGGCCGCCCGCAAGCGCCCATTGCGGAAAGAGGATCACCGAACTGGTGCTCGACGCGGCGTACGGATAGAGGTCGTGGGTGACGATCAGCCCGGCGGCATTGGCCGAATCGATCAGCGCCAGACTCTTCTCGCTCCACCCCCACTGCCCGGCACCCGAGGCCTTGTGGTGGTTGATCTGGGCCGGGAGGCCCGCCTCGTCGGCGATGCGGATGACCTCGGCGACCGACTCCAGGAGCCCGCTGCCCTCGTTGCGCATGTGGCTCACGTAGATGCCCCCGTGGGCGGACGCGACCTTGGCGAGCTCGATCACCTCCTCGGTCTCGGCAAAGTTGGCCGGCACGTACAGCAGCCCCGTCGAGAGACCGAGCGCCCCTTCGCGCATGGACTGGTCGACGAGCGCCTTCATCTCTTCGAGCTCCTCGGGCGTCGGAGCGCGGTTCTCCATGCCGAGGACCTGCTTGCGCGTCCAGGTGTGTCCCGCGAAGAAGCCCACATTGGGCGCCATCTCCAGGCCGGAGGCGAACTCCTCCAGCGGCCAGGGCTGGTCTCCCGAGTGCAGCGACACGACCAGCGAGGTGATCCCCTGGCGGAGGAAGTTCTCGGCGAGGGGGTAGTCTTCGATGGACTGCTGGACGTGCGAGTGGTTGTCGATGAAGCCGGGCGTGACGACCTGTCCCCGCGCGTCGATCACGGTGGCGGCCCGGGACGGGTCGACGGGCTCGCGGGACACCAGGGCGATGCGGCCGTCGACGATCGCGACATCGGCGGCGAAGCGCTCCGCTCCGGTGCCGTCGACCACCGTGCCGCCCGTGATGAGGACGTCGTAGGTTTGGGCGGCGGCGGCGGCGGGGAGGGTGGCGAGCGCGACGGCGAGGAGGAGGGGGGTAGCTTTGTGTCGCATGGCGGTTCGCGGTGGGGTTGAGTTGTCGGGAGCTTCGGGTTTCGATCTTGGCCGCAGCGACGCCGCCGCGTCAACCAGGCCTACCACGCGGTTCCCCCCAGGCCTATCGTTACCCACCATGCGAATCGCAACCTGGAACGTGAATTCGGTCAAGGCACGGAAGGCGCGACTGGTCCAGTGGCTCCGTGACCATCGCCCCGACGCGCTGTGCCTGCAGGAACTCAAGACCACCGACGACGCCTACCCGGTCGAGGCTGTCCGAGGCGAGGGGTTCACCTCCGCGGTCTTCGGACAGCGTGCCTACAACGGTGTGGCCCTCATCAGCCCGCATGCGATCACCGATGTGCGCCGTGGAACCGGGGACGACGACCCGCAGGCGCGGCTGATCGGCGGCGCCGTCAAAGGGGTCACCGTCTACTCCGCGTACTTCCCCAACGGGCGATCGGTCGGGTCGGAGTCCTACGGCTACAAGCTGGCGTGGATGGGCCGGCTGCTGGAGCTGCTGGAGACCCGCCACGACCCGGGCGACCCCGTGGTGCTCACCGGGGACTTCAACGTCGCACCCGACGACCAGGACGCGGCGAACCCGGAGCAGTGGGCGGCGAGCGTCCTCTGTCACGCGGATGCGCGGGAGGCGCTCGAGCGGATCCGCGAGTGGGGTCTGGTCGACGTGGTCCGCAAACACCACCCGCAGGGCGGCCTCTACAGCTGGTGGGACTATCGGCGACTCGCCTTCCCGCGGAACGACGGCTTGCGGATCGACCACATATTCGCCACGCTGCCGGTAGCCGAGACGTCAACGGGTGCCTGGGTGGACCGCAACCAGCGGAAGGGCAGGAAGACGGACATCCCATCGGACCATGCACCGGTGGTGGCCGACTTCGACTTCTGACATTGGGGAACACCGGAACAGCATCGTTGTATACTGTTCTGTATGGTTCCAGGCCGGCCGAGGAGGATTTTGTGAGCGTGCGCACTGCCAGAGATCGACAGCACCGGCAAATGGTGGGGGTGGGCCTCGTTGTCTCGTTGGCCATTCACGCCGTGGTGCTTGGTGCGATCACCTTCCATGTGCCCGACACGTCGGGCGAGGTCGGCAAGTTCGGCCAACCCGAAGTGGAGACCCCCTTCGAGACCGCCTTCCTCGAGTTGGTCGAGATCAAGGAGGTCCCCGAGCCGGTCGAGGTGGAGCCGATCATCGACAACGCCCGCGCCGTCGTGGCCACGCCGACTCCCGAGCAACAGCCGACACCGGCCGCGGGAGAGTTGTCGCAGGCGGCCCCCGCTGCAACGGCCGAAGCCGCCTCCGGAGCTGGCGCGCCCGCGGCGAGTTCGGTTGCGACGGAACTCGTCGAGCTGGGCCGGAAAGCCCGCATTGCCCTCGCCATGAGGCCCCAATTCGTCAACCAGCGTTCGGTGGCCGGCGCCGATCAGCCGATCGAGGCTCTCGATCCGCATGCGGGCCACGACCACGCCGAAGATGACGGCGACGAGGAAGACAGCTGGTGGAGGCGTCTCGGGATTACGGTGGGCAGCGGTGGCGGCAAGATCTGCCGGCCGCCACGCCCGCCGGTGGTGATTCACAAGCTGGGAGCCTGACCTTCCCCGACGGGCGCGACCTCCCGACGGGTGCGACCGTTCCCGACGGGGCGCGCTTCAGTCCGACCGCGGCCGCCGCTTGAGCGTCTCCAGATCCTCCAGCTTTCTCGGCCAATCCCTGCGAAGTAACCGCGAAAGGGCCCGGTCGGCCAGGAGGCGTCCCCCCGTCTGGCACTGGGGGCAGTAGTTCGTCTCGCGGGTGGCGTACACGATCCGCTGGATCGGGGTGCCGCACTGATCGCACGGCTCACCGTACTTGCCGTGCGCTGCCATGGCCGGGTGAAAGGCGGTGACCTTCGCGGGAAAATCGTCGCCGGCCTCCTTGATCAGCCGCGCGGACCACTCACGGAGCGATGAGCAGGTCGCCGTGCGGAGGCGTTCCACCTCGTCGTCGCCGAGCTGAGAGGTAAGCCGCACAGGCGAGAGCCGGGCCCGCAGGAGGATCTCGTCCGAATGGGCGTTCCCGATGCCGGACAGGATGCGGGGATCGGTCAGCGCGCGCTTCAGGGTGCGATTCTCGCGCCGCAGGGCAGCCGCGAATGCCTCCGGGGTCGCATCCAGCGGCTCGATCCCCCCGGGGTCGTGCTCGTGCAGGGCAGGTTCTCCCCGGACGATGTGCAGCGACGCCCGCTTGTGGCTGCTGGCCTCGGTGAGGAGCAGGCTGCCGCGGGGGAAATCGAAGGCCGCGTGGCCCCGCTTCCGGGGGATCACCGGGCCGGGGTTCCTCCACTGAAAGCGCCCTGCGATCATGAGGTGTATGACGACGAAGAGGTCGTCTTCCAGCCCCATGACGATACGCTTGCCGAGGCGTGACAGGGTCTCGACGGCCTTCCCGTGGACCGCGGACGGGGCCGGATCGAAGGTCTTGAGCAGGGAAGGCGACCGGATACGCAGCCGTTCGATCCGCTCCCCGAGCACGCGCGGGCCGAGAGCGTGCAGGTACAGGGTGACTTCGGGGAGCTCAGGCATCGCGGCCAGCGCTCCCGGGGAGGTCCCCGCTGTTCAGGTCGTAGCGCATGATGCGGGCGTGCGGGCTCCCGCGGTCGCGCTCGACCTCGTACACGGCGCCCGGGACGGTCTTCGGCACCGCCGCCTCGAGCCGCTCGATGTCCGACCCCCCGAGCCGCACCCGCCGGCCGTCGACCGCCAGCGCCCGGCGGCTCAGACCGACGACGGCGGCACCCACGGCCGGCTGTGCGAGCACGTAGGCGACGGCCGCTTCGGCCATTGACGCGCCCTGTCGGCCCGCGATATCGGAGAGCACGGCACGGCCCCGTTCAAGCACCTCGGAGCCGCCGACTTCATCGACGATCAGGCGGTACTTGGTCAGAGAGCGGGAATCGCCGGCCCCCTCGGACAGCAGACCTCCCGCCAGGGTGCCGTAGCACAGGAGCGTCACCCCCCGCTCCCGGCAAAGGTCGGCGAGGCCCTTGCGCGGGCGCCGGTCCAGCAGGGAGAACTGGACCTGGTTCGACACGATCGGGATGCCCGCGTCCAGCAGCGTGGCAAGGGCATGCCGGTCGAAGTTGGTGACACCGATGTTGCGGATGACGCCCTCCTCGCGAAGTTCCGCAAGCCACTCGGCCGTGCTCACCCAGCCGGACAGTGAAAGATCCCACCAGTGGAACTGCACGAGTTCCAGCGCATCGACCCCGAGCCGTGCGCGCGACCGGACGACGATGCGGCGGGTGTAGCTCCGGTCGATGCCGGGCAGGGCGGCAAGATCCGGCACGAACTTCGTGTGCACGACGACGTCCTGCGTGGTCGCGCGCCGCGCGGCCATCCAGTCGCCGATGAGCTGCTCGACCCCCGTGTAGATGTCCGCGCAGTCGAGGATCAGGGGGCCGGGCGTCGAGGCGGCCGCGTCGAGGGCCGCGAAGGCGGTTGCGCGGTCCCAACCCGGGCCGTGCCCGCGGGAGAGCTGCCAGCAGCCCCGGATCACACCGGATGCGGGGGGGTGCCACGGGAGGTTCACGCCGACGGGGCCCGACCGGGCTTGAGGGGAACCCGCGTGACCTCGCCGTGGTGAAACGTCGACGTGCCGGTGCGGATGATGCGGAAGCGGGCGCCGCAATGGGGGTCCGGGCACGCCACCTCCGCGTCCGTCGTCATCCAGTCGTGAGGATGGGTCGTGCGTTGCTTGGCCGGGAGGAGCGGCAGAAGGGCGGCCAGGGGATAGATCGGAAAGCTCTGCCCGGGGGGAAGGGACAGATCCTCGCCGCTTAGCTCGAAATAGTCCCCGGCGCGGTGATTGCACACCATCTCGCGCTCGCCGGCGACCACCTCGACGCGCAGATCGTAGAGTTCGAAGGCGTCCGTGTCGTTGCCGTGTGAATCGTCCATGTGTTCACCCATGCGTTAGGCTTCCTGGTCTGGACCGCACGGCCCCGACTCCCGATCATACAGCATCCCGCCCCCCACCGCGCACCCCCGACCCCCACCGCCTGGCCGCCAACGTGAGCCTCGAACACGGCCCGCTCCCGTCCTCCGGACCGGATGCGGCCCCGCCCCCGACCCTGCACTTCCACTTCGGCCTCGCGGGCGCCGCAATGCCCATCCTGGTCTTCGCGGGCGGGGCGGCGTGGCTCGGCTTTTCGGGAGCGCCCGACGAGCGCGGCCTCTGGCCCGTCCTGATCGTGGCACTGGGCGCGGGGCTGATCCTGGCCAAACGCACCTCGGCGTACAGCGCGGCCGTGATTCGCGGGATGTCGCGCCCGATCGTCATGCTGATGGTCGCGGCGTGGCTCCTCGCGGGCGTGTTCTCGGTGCTGCTCAGGGAAGCGGGGCTGGTACACGCGCTCGTGTGGGCCGGGGGCGAATTGGGCGTGAGCGGCGGCGGCTTCGTGCTCCTGGCCTTCCTCATCGCGGTCATGTTCTCGACCGTGACCGGCACGAGTCTCGGTACGATCCTGATCTGCGCCCCGCTCCTCTACCCCGCCGCGGGCGTCCTCCAGGCCAACCCGACCGCGCTGATCGGCGCGATCCTCGCCGGCGCGACCTTCGGCGACAACGTCTCGCCCGTGTCCGATACGACCATTGCGTCGGCCAGCACCCAGCGAGCGCCGATGGGGGGCGTGGTGCGCAGCCGCCTCCGCTACGCGCTGCCAGCCGCGCTCGCCGCCGCGCTGATCCTCCTCGTCATCGGGGGTGCGGACGCGCCGTTCGACCCGGCGGAGGGTGGGAGCGGGGTGGGGGTCCAGGGCGAGCGCCTGGCAGGAGACCCGGCCGCGTTCCCGATGCTGCTGGCTCCGCTGGCCACGTTCCTGATGCTGTGGCGGGGGAAAGGGCTGGTGGAGAGCCTCTTCGCGGGTGTGGGCGCGGCGGTGGTGGTCGCGCTGGCGATGAATCTTGTATCTGTATCTGACTTACTCTATATTTCGCCCGACGCATTCCGCGCCCAGGGCCTGATCCTCGACGGGATGGAGGGCGCGGTCGGAATCGTCGTCTTCACCATCCTGCTGATGGGCATCGTGGGGGCCGCGCAGGAAGCGGGCATCGTGGACCGGCTCGCGGGAGACCGGGCAGAAGGTGGCGAAATCTCCGCTCGCCGCGCCGAGGTGCGCATCTTCACCGTGACGAGTGTGGCCGTGATCGTGACCACGCATTCCGTCATGGCGATCCTGGCGGTGGGCGACCTGGTGCGAAAGACGGGTCGCCGTGCGGGGATCGGACGCTTCCGCCGCGCCAACCTCCTCGACATGACCGTCTGCACCTATCCCTTCCTCCTACCGTTCTTCATCCCGACCATACTCGCGTCGTCGGCCACCGCCTCCGGCGAGCCCTTCGGTGTTCCCCGGGTGACAGCCCTTGACGCTGGTCTTGCAAACCCCTATTCGTGGGCGCTGCTTGTCATCATCGTCACGGCCATCGCGACCGGCCTGGGGAGGTCGGAGAGACTCACACGGAATCGCACATCATGATCATTCGTCCCAGAGTCCGGGGATTCGTCTGCGTCACCACGCACCCCACCGGGTGCAGCCGCAACGTGGAGGCCCAGATCGCCCACGCGGAGGCCAACCCCATCGCCAACCCCCCACGCTCGGTCCTCGTCCTGGGTTCCTCGACGAGCTACGGGCTGGGGTCGCGGATCGCTCTCGGCTTCGGCGGCAGAGCGGCGACCTTCGGCGTCTTCTTCGACCGGCCGCCCAAGGCCCGGAAACCCGGCACCGCGGGGTGGTACAACACCGCCGCCTTCGAGGATGCCGCGGCAAAGGCAGGGCTCCAGTCCGCGTGCCATAACGGCGATGCCTTCTCCCACGAGGCGAAAGAGCGCGTCATCGCGGCGCTGAAGGATTTTCCCCCCGTCGATTGCGTCGTCAACTCGCTGGCCGCTCCCAGGCGCGTCCACCCCGACACCGGCCAGCGCTTCACCTCGGTGCTGAAACCGATCGGCGAGGCGTATCGCTCCAGGACCCTGAACACCGACCGGGCCGAGGTGACCAACGTGCAACTCGACCCGGCGACGCAGGACGAGGTCGACGCGACCGTCGCCGTCATGGGGGGCGAAGACTGGCGCATGTGGATGGACGCGCTCCGCGACGGCGGTGTGCTGGCCCCCGAATGCCGCACCTTCGCGTACAGCTATATCGGACCTCAGCTGACCTGGCCCATCTACCGGGACGGCGCCATCGGGCAGGCAAAGGCCGACCTGCACCGCACCGCCGTCGAGCTCGACGCAGAGTTGTCCGGGTCGGGCGGCGGGGCCCACATCGCGATCATGAAGGCGGTGGTGACCCAGGCCAGCGCGGCGATCCCGGTGGTGCCGCTGTACGTGTCCATCCTCTTCAAGATCATGAAGGAGAAGGGCGACCACGAGGGACCCATGGACCAGGCCCAGCGGCTGTACGGAACGAAGGTCTACGGCGCCGGCGGCATCCGGGCCGATGAGAACCGCTTCATCCGCCTGGACGACCTGGAGATGAAAGCCGAAACCCAGGCCGCGGTGATGCGCGCATGGGAATCAATCTCGACCGAGACCCTGCGCACCTCCTCCGACTTCGACGGATACAGGTCGGCCTTCCTCCGGCTCTTCGGCTTCGACGTCCCGGGGGTGGACTACGGAGCCGACGTGGAAACCATGGTCGGGATTCCGACCCTGATCGAGGGCTGAGGCCGCCACATGAAGCCGACCGCCGACCAGCTGCGCGACCTGGCCTCCCGCGACCCCGTGCTGGGTGCCGCGATGGATTGCCTCCCCCCGTTCCCGGGCTTTCCGTCCGGAATCGGTGCTCGGGGATCCCACTTCCAGGCGATTGCGCGGTCGATCTCCTACCAGCAACTGGCGGCGGCGGCCGCGACGACCATCTACGGCCGGGTATGTGCCCTCACGCCGGGGCCCGGGTTCCCCACGGTCGAGGAGTGCCTGGAGCTTTCGGACGCGGACTTCCGCAGCGCAGGGTTCTCGGCCGCGAAGACTCGTGCGGTGAAGGACCTGGCCGGGAAGTGCGCGGCGGGTTCGGTGCGGCTCCGCAGCGTGTCCCGCATGACCGACACCGAGGTCGTCAAGATGCTGTCCTCGGTATGGGGGATCGGGGAATGGACCGCGCAGATGTTCCTGATGTTTCGGCTCGGCCGCCTCGACGTGATGCCCGCAGGCGACCTGGGGGTGCAGGAAGGGTTGCGCATTCTGGACAGGTCGGAGGAACGGCCCGGGCCCGCCGTGGTGCTGAAGCGCGCCGAGCCCTGGCGGCCGCTGCGCTCGGTGGCGACGTGGGCCCTCTACCGGCTGTGCGACGAAGCGAAAGCGGGGTGATGAGCGTTCAGCCCCACTCCGTCAGCACGACCCACCTCGAAACCCCTCTCGGCACCATGGTGGCGGGAGCCACCGATCAGGGCGTCTGCCTGCTGGAATTCGCCGACCGGCCGATGCTGCCGACCCAGTTGAAGCGCGTGGAGGCACGGCTGGGAAGCAAGCCCACGCCGGGCGACCATCGTTATCTGCGAACCCTGGAAGAGCAGCTGGCCGGCTACTTCGCCGGTGGAAGGAGGGACTTCGACATCCCCCTCGTGCTGGCCGGCACCGACTTTCAGGAACGAGTCTGGCGCTGCTTGCTGGAAGTCCCCTACGGGCGGACCATCAGCTACGATGAACTTGCCCGCAGGGCCGGGTCGCCAGGGGGGTCACGCGCGGCGGGAGGCGCGAACGGCGACAACCGCATCGCCATCGTGGTGCCGTGTCACCGGGTGATCCGCGCCAACGGGGACCTCGGCGGATACGGCGGCGGGATTCGTCGCAAGCAGCGCCTCCTCGACCTTGAAGCGGGAGGGGTACAGGGCGTTCTCTTCTGACGCTCTGCGCGAGTCGCTCCGTGCGCCCGTTTGTCCGCCACTTTGACCCGATTTTGGCGGACAAGACACAGGGCACCCTCTCCTGACGGGCTGCTTGACGTCGGCCGTCGATGGGAGAGCGGGCGTCAGCCGTCGATGACCGAGCGCAGCTCAGCCGTCGCCGCCAGGCGCGCACCGGGCCACGCCGCACCGACCGCCGAGCCCAGGAACAGCACCGCGACCGCCAGGAAGAGCAGCGCGTTGAAGACATCGACGCCGGGCGGGCCCATGACGCCCACCACCAGCGTCGCGCCCCAGAGCCCCAGTCCCACCCTACGCCTCCTGACGCCACCGACTCGTTCTGGCTGCTTGACGTCGGCCGTCGATGGGAGAGCGGGCGTCAGCCGTCGATGACCGAGCGCAGCTCAGCCGTCGCCGCCAGGCGCGCACCGGGCCACGCCGCACCGACCGCCGAGCCCAGGAACAGCACCGCGACCGCCAGGAAGAGCAGCGCGTTGAAGACATCGACGCCGGGCGGGCCCATGACGCCCACCACCAGCGTCGCGCCCCAGAGCCCCAGTCCCACGCCTACGATCCTGAACGCTTCGCCGACTATCATCCGCTTGAGTGCCCTGGGTTCCGCGCCCAACGCACCCCGGATCCCCATCTCGCGGCGACGGGAGCGGATGTGGACCCTCATGGCACCGACCATGCCGAGAACGGCCACGAGAGCCGCCACGATTCCGGCCAGGCGGGATCCGCTACCCAGCCATGCCGCGGTCCCGTACACGCGATCGAGTTCATCGGCAGCCGGTTTGAACGCGGTCACCACCAGTCCGCCGCCGGGAACCCCGGCCAGCGACTCCTGGACAACCCGGAGGGAATCTTCCTCATCCCCGGTGCCGGTGGTGACCGAAGCGACCAACTCGATCGCGGCGGGCGGATGCTCCAAGGCGGAGTAGTAGACGGAGTACGGGGGGCCGGAGGCGCCCAGACCCCGGCCGGCGACGTCGCTGACGATGCCCACCACGACGTGCCACTCGCCGTCGAGCCCGCCCAGGGCAACCCTCTTGCCGATGACTGGCGGATCCTGGAAGTGAGCGTACGCATACGCCTGGTTGATGACGACCTCCGGCGCCTCGCCGTCACGGGGACCGTCCGCGCGCAGGCCACGCCCTTCCACGAAGCGCAGTCCCCGCCCTGCGAAGAAGCCGGGCATCACGGCGTGGTGCTTGACCCGGGTCGCGTGGATCGGATGCGGCATCCCTCCCGTCGAGCAACGGCCGCATTCGTTCGCGGCGATCGCCTCCGGACCACGGCCTATCCACGCGCCGGGCGTGGCGAGTGACTCGGCGACCAGTTCGGGGGCGTCCCTGACCGCCGACCGGGCGGACTCGAAGAGGGCCGCGCGTGCGGCGGGGTCGGCGGTGGCCTGCCCTGTCGGCGACAGGAGGCCGACGACGGCGTGGCCCGACGTCGTGTCCGCCATGGTGACGTTCGCGGCACGGTTCCCGGTCCCGCCGCGCGACAACAGGAAGAGCCCCGAGCCGGCCAGGATCGCGACCGCCGCGGCAAGCTGGAGCGTGACCAGAAGCACCCGGTTGAACTGGCGCGGCCGGGGATCCGTGATGTGCCGGCTCTCGGATTCCCGCAACAGGGGCCTGCTGGCACGGTAGAGGCCCCGGACGGGCAGGACCGCCGACAGGGCGACGGCCGCGGCGACGACCACCAACCCCGCCGCGCCGGCCCACAGCGACGGGCGGCCGAAGGTGACCCCGGGCGGGGCGAGTTCGGCCATGAGCGCGGCGGCACCCACCGTGAAAAGCCCTCCCAGGGCCGCTGCACGCAGCAGCCGGTGGCCCCAGAGCCGCGCCGCACCACCCACCAGCCAGCGCGGGGGCGCACCCAGCATGACCTCGACCACGCGCCGCGCCTGCAGGGCGAGGCTCTCCGAGCCGATCACGCCGAGCAGGCTCACCAGCGCCGTCACGGCGGCCATGAGGACGAACACGAGGGTCGTGCGGGCAAGCTGGTCGAGATCGGCGAGCTCGGAGGCGCCCGCGGGGGAGTCCGGCGCCGGGAGCCCTGCCATGGCCACCGTTGGGGTCACGGCGGTGTCGATGCGGTGGAACGGGCCGTCGCCCCCGCCGCGCAGGAGCAGCGACCCGGCGAGCACCAGGGCGATGAGCGCGGCACAGCTCCCGATCGCGGTGCGGTGCAATGGCGTCATGGGCGGTGCAATGGCGTCATGGGCGGTGCAATGGTATCATGGGCGGTGCAATGGCGTCATGGGCGGGGCAATGGCGTCATGGGCGGGGCAATGGCGTGACGGGCCAGGACGTGGTCGGGGACGGCGCGATTTCCACGGCGCGGCAATGGCGCGATCTGCTCGACGGTGTACTTTGTGGGACTCATGAAAGTACCCCTCCTGGACCTCACGGCGCAGTACGCATCGATCAGGGACGAGATCGATGCGGCGATGGCCTCGGTCGTCACTTCCCAGCGCTTCATCCTCGGTTCGGCGGTGGAAGCCTGCGAGGAGGCCGTCGCCGCATACACGGGAAGTCGCTGCGGGGTCGGCGTCTCGTCCGGCACCGACGCGCTCCTCGTCACCCTGATGGCCGAGGACATCGGCCCGGGGGACCAGGTCATCACCACCCCCTACTCCTTCTTCGCGACGGCGGGCGTCATCGCGCGCACCGGCGCCACGCCCGTCTTCGTGGACGTCGATCCGGTCACCCTCAACATCGACCCCGATCTCATTGCGGCCAGGGTGACGGAGCGGACCCGCGCGATCATTCCGGTGCACATCTTCGGCCAGATGGCCACGATGGAACCCATCATGGAGATCGCCGCGCATCACGATATCGTCGTGATCGAGGACGCGGCCCAGGCGATCGGCGCGGAGCATCGGGGTCGCCGCGCGGGATCCATCGGTCACTACGGGTGCTTCTCGTTCTTCCCCACCAAGAACCTGGGCGCGTACGGCGACGGCGGCATGGTGGTCACCAACGACAGGGCAAGGGCCGAGAGGCTGCGCGCCCTTCGCGTACACGGGGAGGCTGTCAGGTACAACCACCGCGTCGTCGGCGGCAACTTCCGGCTCGACGCCCTGCAGGCCGCCGTGGTCCTCGCCAAGCTGCCTCACCTCGACGGCTGGACCGAAGCCCGGCAGACGAACGCGTCCCTCTACGGCAGCCTCCTCGGCGAGCTCGAGAGCGAGCAACCTTCCCGGCTGTGCCTGCCCCGCATCGTCACCGACAGGCACGTCTTCAACCAGTACGTTGTCCGCGTGGCTGACCGCGACGTGATCAGGGAGCGCCTCGCGGCGGCCGGCGTCGGAACCGCGATCTACTATCCGCTTCCCTTGCACAGGCAGGAGTGCTTCTCCAGCCTTGGCTACCGGACCGGGGAGCTGCCTCATAGCGAGGCGGCGGCGGATTGCGCCATCGCACTGCCCATTTACCCGGAGCTGACCGACGCGGAGATCCGCTACGTCGCCCGGTCTCTGGAGTCCGCAGTCACAGCCGGCAAGGAGGACCGATGAACAGAAGAGAACGACGCACCTGGCTCCCGTTGCTGCTCGCCGCAGCTTTTCTGCCGACGGTGGGCGCCGCCGCCGGCCAGACGACCGCCCTGCGCTGCGGGCGCCTCATCGACGGCGTGTCCGACGAGCCCCGCGAGAATGTGACGGTCATCGTCACGGGCGAGACCATCACCGAGATTCTCGACGGCACCGGCGTGCCCGAGGGCGTAGACCGTGCCCTGGACATCCGGGGCGGGACCTGCCTTCCCGGCATGATCGACCTGCACGCGCACATCCTCATAAACCCCAACGGTCCGGTCAGCGAACTGGAGCGCTCCAGCGCGGACCGTGCGCTGGACGGCCTCGACGCCGCCCAGCGGATGCTCGGCGCGGGCTTCACCACCCTGCGCGATCCGGGAGATTTCGACTCCTACTATGCCCTCGTCTCGGTCAAGCGCTCGATCGCGGCCGGAGAGCACCCGGGACCGCGCCTCTTCGTGGCGCCGCATGCGCTCGGACCGACGGGCGGGCACGGCGACCTCAACACGCTCGCACCCGATGCCGCCATTCAGACGCCCACTCGCACGGTCAACGGCGTGGACGACATCCGGGCCACGATCCGGGAACAGGTGAAGTTCGGCGCCGACTGGATCAAGGTCATGGCGACGGGCGGCGTCATGTCCGCCGGGGACGACCCCAACCACACCGCCTTCGTGGACGCGGAGATGCAGGCCGCCGTGGACGAGACGCACCGACTCGGGCGCAGGATCACCGTGCACGCGATCGGGACGGACGGGATCAAGCAGGCCGTCGCGGCGGGGGTCAACAGCGTTGAGCACGGGATCCTGATCGACGACGAGGCGATCGAGATGATGAAGGCGCGGGGAACGTGGCTGGTGCCCACCCTCTACGTGCTCAACTACGTGGTCGAGGAGGGGCCCCGGCTGGGCTATCCGGAGGAGAGCGTGGAGAAGGGCCGCCGGCTGCTTGCAACCCGTGACGACAACATCCGGCGCGCGATCGAGGCCGGGGTCAGGATCGCCTTCGGCTCGGACACGATCTTCCCGCACGAGTGGGCGGCACGGGAGTTCGCGCACCTGGTGCGCCTCGGCATGTCTCCCATGGACGCCATCCGGTCGGCGACCTACTCCGCGGCCCAGGTGCTGGGCATCGAGGCGACCACGGGAACCCTCCAGGCGGGAATGCACGCGGACATCATCGCGGTGGACGGCAACCCCCTCGACGACATCACGGAGTTGGAAGAGGTTGACTTCGTGATGAAGAGCGGCGAGATCGTCAAGGACGAACGACCCAGAACCTGAGAAAAACGGGGCGGGCACGGACCGGCCAGGGTACGCCGGCCGGTTGCCGGGGCGCCCGAAGGAGCAGCGGTGGAAGGACAGAGCGGAAAGCGGCTCATCGTCGTCGGGGACCGGGTTCTCATCGAACCGGAGGAGGGCGAGGAGCGCACGAAGGTGGGTCTGTATCTGCCCGCGTCGGCGGTGGACAAACAGTCCGTTCAGGGGGGCCGGGTGGTGGCCACGGGCCCGGGGACGCCCATCGGCGCGCCCACCGAGCTGGACGAAGAGCCCTGGAAGATCGCGTCCGGGGAGGCTCGCTACCTGCCCGTGCAGGCCAGGGTCGGCGATTTCGCGATCTTCTTCCGCAAGGCCGCCGTGGAGATCAGCTTTGAGGGCAAGGTCTATCTCGTCGTGCCGCAGGCGGCCATCCTGACCCTGGTGAGGGACGCGGAGCCGGAGCCCGACTCTCTGCTTGACAGCGAGCCGCTCTTCTAGCCAGCCAGGCCGGCCCCTACGCCCCCTCCGCCTTCGAGCACCGGCGCGGATCACCGCACGCGCTCCGCGTTCCCGTGTCCGGATCGATGTGGATGCCCTCGAAGGCGCCGTGGTGCCAATTCCACGGATTGACCACGTCGATGGCGTGACCGCGCTCCCGCACCGCGTTGATGATCTCCTCGCCGATGTCCGCTTCGACCATTGTGGCGCCCGGCACATCCAGCGACCTGCCCCCGAAACGCGGCCTCAGGATGGACTCCACGATCGGAATACCAAAATCGACGATATTGGTAGTATTCTGAATCACGTTGGCGAGCAGCCCAACCGACGGCGAGCCCGACGCCATCATGGGCGTTCCGCGCTGGTTGAACACCATGTTGGGCGCGACGTAGGCGGTGGCCCGGTGCCCCGGTTTGGGCATCACGCGCAGGAAATGCGCGCCGGATGCACAAATGGTCACGCCGCGCACGAAAAGGCCGTTGCTCCACGGGTATGACATGCAGGAGTGGAGTATTGTCGCCACGTTGCCGGCCTCGTCCACGACGGTCACGTGGTTGCTGCCCGGAGGAGGAGGAGGAGTGTCGGTTGCGGAGTTGGCCTTCCCCATCTGCAGGAGCTTGAACCGCATCTCCGCATAGTCCTTGGAAAGGATGACATCCAGGGGCATTGGGTGGCTCTCGGGGTCGTTCTGCTTCCCGCCCTCCTCGAAGACCAGGTTGTGGATCCTGGACATCTGGTAGAGTGTCTCGGCAGACTCGTTCGGGGGACCGAGCGACTGAAGGTCCAGGAACTCGATCATGTTGAGCATCTCGATCACCAGCGAGCCGCCGTGGTCGGGGGGCGGAGAGCCTGCGATCGGGTAGCCCCGGTAGGTGCTCCAGGCCGGCTCCTGCCACCGTGCCTCGTAGCTGGCGAAGTCCTCGGGCGTGATCACGCCGCCATGGGCCTGAACGACTTCACTGTAGTCCCGTGCGAAGCCGCCGTGGTAATAGTAGTCGTTCCCCTCTTCGGCCAGCCGTTCGAGGGTGTCCGCCGCCTCGGCTTGCACAAGGAGGTCCCCGGGCCGGGGGATATGGCCTTCGGGCATGAAGATGCGCCGTCCCGTTTCGGTCATGCCGATCTTGTGGCACATCACGAAGATCTCGCCCCACAGGAACGGGTGGGTCTCGAAGCCGTCCCTGGCAAAGGTGATGGCGCCCTCCATGATCCGCCGCCTGGGCAGCGAACCGTGTCGGGCGAGCGCGGCCTCGAACCCGGCCCAGAAGCCCGGCACCCCCGGTCCCCTGCCGGTGGCGATGTCCGCCGCCGAAAAGCCGGCCAGCGACTCGAGGGGGGCGTTCGCACCGCCGTTGACGTAGGTGGTCTCGCCCGTGGCTGCGTCGAAGTGGAGCATGCTGAGCACACCGGTGATCCCCGTCATGTGGGGCTCGACCACGGTCTGGGTGACCGAGGCGGCCAGTGCCGCATCACATGCATTCCCCCCGTCGCGCAGAACCTTCACGGCCTCCCGTGTGGCCAGCGGATGGGAGCAGATCGCCATTCCCCCCTCGGACGTGGCCGGGGTCTTCGGCCCGAAGTGGGCTTCTGCGATCAGCGCTCGGCGTTCGTCGTCGGAGGACAGCCGCGAGCGGGTCGCTGATTCCGGCGCGCGCGACGACTCGCCAGGCCCCAATCCGGCCGACAATTCGCGGGTCCCCAACCCGGCAGCCGCCGTTCCCAGGGCCGCCGACTTGAGAAACGCTCGCCGTCCCGTGGCATTCGGCCACCGTGACCGGGGGCGGTTGGTGGGATGGTTCCTGCCCATGATTTCCTCCGACGTCGAATGACCCCGCGCCCGTCGAATCCCCGCGCCCGCCCGCGGCCATCGCTCCTGTCAACCCGGAGGCGAACATACCACACGCACGGGGTCACCACCACCGGCGAAGATCCGGCATGTCGAGTTGCCTGCTTCCGAGCGACGGGCCATGATGCAGCGGCTTGAGTCCACCAGCAGCTCTGCCACGGGCTGCCCCATCCCCAAAGGGACGCCCATGCGCGAACAGTGGAGCAGCAGGATCGGATTCATCCTGGCCACCGCCGGGTTCTCCATCGGGCTGGGAAACATCTGGCGCTTCCCCTACCTCGCGGGAGAGAACGGCGGCGGCGCGTTTCTCCTTGTGTACGTCGCCTTCGCGATCATGATCGGCATCCCGCTCATGACGGCCGAGGTGAGCCTGGGCCGCAAGACGCAGCTCACACCCATTGCCGGGATGGTGCAGCTGACAGGTTCCAGGCGGAGTCCATGGACGTTGATCGGGTGGTTCGGCATCGCCGCGGCGATCCTCATCACCGCCTACTACGTCATGGTGATCGGATGGGTGGCGGCCTACTTCGTCATGTTGGCGGGCGGCGGCGGCGGGCTTGGCCAGACGCCGGACGAGACCCGAGCGGTGTTCGACGCGTACGTCGCCACTCCCGGTCCCAACATCGGTTACTCCCTTTTCGTACTCCTGCTGATCGCATACGTGGTCAGCCGCGGCGTAACGAAGGGGATCGAGCGATACGCCAAGTTCCTGATGCCACTGTTGGTCGTGCTGCTGGTGGCTCTCACCATTCGCGCTTTGACGCTCCCTGGCGCCGGGGCCGGGTTGGTCTGGTACCTGACCCCCGACTTCTCCGCGCTGAGCGGATCTTCCGTCCTCGCTGCCCTCGGGCAGGCGTTCTTCTCCATCGGCATCGGGATGGCGGGGGCATTCTGTATGGGCAGCTATCTGAACCGGCGGGAGACCGACGTGCCGGGTAACGTGGCCCTCATTACCGCCATGGACACCGGCGTAGCGGTCGTCGCCGGACTGCTGCTCTTCCCCGCCCTCTTCGCCTTTGGCATGGACCCCGACCAGGGTGCGGGCCTCCTCTTCGTCACCATGACGTCGCTCTTCCAGCAGATGCCGGGCGGCATGATATTCGGGGCCGCGTTCTTCTTTCTGATGCTGGTCGCCGGCTTCACTTCCCAGGTGGTCGTCTTCGAGTGCCTTGTGGCCACCGTCGTGGACTCGCTGGGATTGACCCGCAGGCGGGCGGTGGCCTTCTGTGCGGGGGGCGCCTTCCTGATCGGGCTGCCGGTCATCCTTTCCCAGGGTCCGTGGTCCCATATGCGCATCCTGGGGTTGAACTTCTTCGACTTCGCGGATAGGTTGTCCAGCGACTACCTGCTCGGGGCTGGTGGTCTGCTTATCTCACTGTGGGTGGTGTCGAAATGGGGGTGGAGGAGCTTCCGGGACGAGACCAACCAGGGCGCGGGGCGCGTCAAGGTAGGCGCGGTCTGGGCTCCTCTCGTGCGCTTCATCATCCCGGTTGCGGTCGCGCTCGTCCTTCTGGGCGGCTTTGGAGTAGGTGCAGGCAACCCCACCCTGTTCCTGGGGTGTGCGGCCGCGGTCATCCTGGTCTATGCCTTCTTTCTTCGACGCTTTCCTGCATAGCCAGGGCTTTGTGATGCTCGACGGCGGTCTCGCGAGCGAGCTGGAGAGGTCCGGCTACGACCTCAACGACCCGCTCTGGTCGGCGAAGGTCCTGCTGGAGGACCCTGCGGCGGTCGAGGCGGTTCACACCACCTACCTCGCGGCGGGCGCCGACTGCGTGACCACCGCGACCTACCAGGCCACCTTTCAGGGTCTGGCGGCACGCGGCGTCACCGAATCCCGCGCCGCGGCGATCCTTCTCGGCGCAGTCGAGCTGGCAGCCCGCGCACGGGACCGGTTCTGGGCTGTGGAGACGAATCGCGCGGGACGCTGCCGCCCCCTCGTCGCGGCCAGCATCGGGCCCTACGGCGCGTTCCTCGCCGACGGCGCGGAGTACCGGGGAGACTACCGCGCCGGTCCCGCATTCCTGTCCGACTTCCACCGCGCCCGCCTGCGCCTGCTCGCTGACAGCGCCGCCGACATCCTGGCCTGTGAGACCATCCCGTCGTTCGGGGAGGCGCGGGTGCTCGCCGCGCTGGTCGAGGAGGCCGCGCGGACGCCGGCGTGGTTCACATTCACCTGCCGGGACGCGGGGCATGTCAGCGACGGCACCCCGATCGGGGAGGTGGCCGCGTGGGCGGAGGAGAGCGCGGGGGTCTTCGCCGTCGGGGTGAACTGCACATCGGCCGCGTACGTGCCGGGTCTGGTGCGCGCCCTCGCCGCCGGGACGCGCAAGCCCGTGATCGCCTACCCCAACGGCGGCGGCGAGTGGGATGCCGTAACCAAAACGTGGGGCCGGGCCGAGGAGGTGGCGGATTGGGGGCAGGCATGCCGGGAGTGGATCGCGGCTGGGGCGGTGGCGGTGGGGGGATGCTGCCGGGTGGGGCCGGGCCGCATCGGCACGATGAGGGCAGCTCTTGCCGGGGCCGGAGAAGTCTCATGAAGCTCGCGGTCATGGCGTGGCGCAACCTGTGGCGGTACGGACGGCGCACCTTGATGACGGTGGCCGCGATGACGCTGGCCCTGACCACCCTGATCGTGTGGACGTCCATGACCCAGGGCTTCCTCCGGGATCTGGAGACCACCATTGTCGAGGTCGAGGTGGGCGATGTTCAGGTCTATCCGCCTGAATACCGCAACAGCCCCTCGATCTTCGACCGGATCGGCGCCCCTTTCGAGCTTGTGGACTCGCTCGGTGCGATGGGCTTCGACGCCTCGGCCCGGCTTCTCGCGGGTGGACTCGCAGCGGCAGGCGAATCGTCGGCGGGAGTCTCGATCAGGGGCGTGGAGACCCGTCAGGACGCTCGCGTGAGCATGGTCCACGACCGGGTCGCAGAGGGGACCTGGCTCGACCCCGCGGATCCGGCCGGCCTCGTGATCGGGGGCAGGCTGGCCAGGACGCTCGATGTTGGCCCGGGTGATGAGGTCGTCCTCCTCAGCCAGGCTGCGGACGGCAGCATCGCCAACGATCTGTACCGGGTCCGCGGAATCCTGGCCCCTTTCAGCGAAGCGACCGATCGCGGCGGGGTCTTCATGGTGCGGCAGGCGTTCCTGGATCTCTTTGCGGTCCCGGGTGGCGCGCATCAGGTGCTCGTGCGGACCGGCGCTGACCAACCCCTCGACGTGTCGGCCGATCGGATACGGACCGCCGCACCAGGTCTCGAGGTGATGACCTGGCGCGAGCTCTTCCCCACCCTGGCCACCATGCTCGACTCGGTGGAAGGGACGATGTACATCCTCTTCATGATCGTGTACCTGGCCATCGCCATCCTCCTCGTCAACGCCACCCTCATGGCCGTTTTCGAGCGCATCAAGGAACTCGGCCTTCTCAAGGCGATCGGCCTCTCCCCCGCGAAGGTCGTGCGCCTGATCATGTTGGAGGGACTCTTTCAGGCCGGGCTGGCAGTTGTGGCCGGTCTGGCCATTGCGACGCCCCTGCTCCTTTATTTCAGCCGGGTGGGGATCAACCTTGCCGCGCTCGGGGGTACGATCTCGATTTCCGGGATCGGCCTCGACCCGGTAATGAAGGGGGTCGTGAGCCCGACCGTGATCGTCGGGCCCCTCAGCGCCATGATCCTCATCGTCTTCGCGTCCCTGCTGTATCCGGCGCTCAAGGCGGCGCGGATCCGGCCCGTGGAAGCAATGAGGCACCAGTGAGGCAATCATGAAGCGAACCAGCCTGTGGGTCATGGCGTGGCGAAACCTCGGCAGAAACCGGCGCCGCACCCTCCTCACCCTGGCGTCGATCGCGTTCGGCGTCTTCCTGGCCGTCATGTCGATGGCCGCCCAGGACCGGAACTGGCAGGACATGATCGACCTCGGCGCGCGCATGGGCGGTGGGCATGTCACCGTCCAGCACCCTGAATACCTCGACACGCCCAGCCTTTCGCGCACCGTATCCGGCACCGTGGCGCTGAGGGAAGCCGTGGCCCGAGACCCGCTCGTCACCCGGGTCGTGGACCGCATCTCGGGCCAGCTCATGCTGAGCACGGCCCGCGAGAGCTACGGCGGCGCCTTCATTGCCTTCGACCCCGACGCCGAGGACGAGCAGTCGCTCTCGTTCCTGGAAGCGGTCGCCGAGGGCGCAATGTTCTCCGCCGACGATCGCACGGGCATCGTCATCGGCGCGCAGCTCGCCCGCAACCTCGGCGCCGAAACCGGCGACAAGGTCATCTACACGGCGACCGACAGGAACGGGGCCATCGTGTCCGGGCTCGGGCGGGTGACGGGGCTTTTGCGCACGGGAGCACCCAGCATGGACGCGAGCATGGTCCTGCTGCCCATCAATGCCGTGCGGGACGTCCTCGGGTACGCCCCGGACGAAGCCAACCAGGTCGCCGTGTTCGTGGACGACCACCGCGAATCGGAGGCGCTCGCGGCCCGGCTGGGACGCGACCTCGGCGATGTGGTCGCGGCGGTGCCCTGGAATGAGGCTCGTCCCGAACTGGCCGCGTTCATCGCAATGAAGGTGGGCGGCGGCGTGATCATGATCATCGTCATCGCCCTGATGGTCGCGGCGGGGATCTTCAACACGGTCTTCGTCAGCGTCATGGAGCGGCTGCGGGAGTTCGGCATCATGATGGCCGTGGGGTTCAGTCCCGCAAAGCTCTTCCGGCTCGTCGTCTACGAAAGCGTGTGGCTCGCACTGATCGGCCTGGTCCTGGCGGGCGCGCTGACCATCGGCCCCTACCTCTACCTCAACCAGGTGGGCATTGACATGAGCGCGTATATGGGGGACACCTCGACCGAGATCTCCGGGATCGCCATGGCGTCCAACCTCAAGTTCGGGATCTACCCCGAAAACACCCTCCGCATCCTCGTACTGGCCTTCTTCGCGGTGATCCTCGCGGGGATCTATCCCGCCTGGAGAGCAGGCCGGGTGAGGCCGGCGGAAACCATCAGGGTCGGATGATGGACAACCAACTCAACAACTCAGCGGTCGTCGAGCTTCGCGATGTAACGAAGGTGTACCATCAAGGGAGCGTGGATGTCCACGCTCTGCGCAACCTGGACCTGACCGTGAACAAAGGAGAGTTCACCGCTCTGGTGGGCCCCTCCGGCTCCGGCAAGACCACGGCGCTCAACCTCATTGGCGCCCTCGACGCTCCGACCTCCGGCAGCGTCATCGTCGAGGGCCGGGATCTGAGCGACCTTGGCCGCAGGGAGCTGAGCCGTCTGCGCCGCGACCGCATCGGGTTCGTGTTCCAGTCCTACAACCTGATCCCTGTCCTCACCGCGTACGAGAACGCCGAAATGGTGATGTGGGTCCAGGGTGTACCCGCCGCCGAAAGGAAGGAGCGCGTGACGGAGCTTCTTCACTCGGTCGGGCTGGAAGGGATGGAGGACCGCAGGCCCACCGAGCTCTCGGGAGGCCAGCAGCAACGGGTCGCGATCGCCAGGGCCATCGCCTCCGATCCCGCCATCGTTCTCGCCGACGAACCCACGGCCAACGTGGATTCCGAGACGGCCGAGAACCTGATCTCGCTGATGGAGAAGCTGAACCGGGATCGCGGCGTAACCTTCCTCTTCTCCACCCACGATCACCGCGTGGTGGAGCGCGCACGGCGGGTGGTTCGCATGGTAGACGGCCGCGTCGAGAACCCTTAGCAGCCCGTGGACAAAATCCCCCCGGCATTCGAGCGGCGACGCGCGGCTCTCGGTGCTCGTGCGGATTTATCCACGGACTGTTAGCTTCATCACCCACGGGACGTGGCGCAGTCCGGTAGCGCACCTGAATGGGGTTCAGGGGGTCGCCGGTTCGAATCCGGCCGTCCCGACTTCGGCAGTGCCAGCCTGGCCAGGCTGGCTAATGAGGCAAGCCCTGGCTCACCGGCAAACCGTCGCTGATCGTGACTTCCGGGTTGCCGCGGACGAGCCGGGCCGCGGCTGCCCGGTTTCCCTTCCAGTTCCGCAGAATCGCCCGCACGCGTCCGGTAGAGCCGTCCGTAACGATGGCCATGCGGCGAGCACCGGACCGTTCCAGGGTGTAGGAGCCGTCGGGCCCTGACAGAACCACCTTCTCCAGAGCGCCGTCCACATCCGGGTCGAAGGGGACCGTGAAGAGGAAGTGGCCGCCGCCGAATTCCACCGGGCGCGGAGCGAAGTTCAGTGAGAAGCGGCGCTCGCCCGCGGGACCCAGACCCTCAAGGCGGTAGAGGCCATCCGACTCAGGCCGGATCACCGGCAGGTCGACCATGAATGCGGGCTCCAGCACCGGTTCTCCGGCGCCGACTCTTCCCCGCAGCAACATGGTCCGGGAGGGCCCCGTCGCAATGCGATCCGTGGCGGGCCCATTCATCAGGACGTCCGCCTCCGCCTCCACGCGGAAGGACAGAGCCCTGGCGAAGCTGTAGTCGCTCACCCACGCCGGCTTGCAGTACCCCATCACATCCTTGTACAGGAACGAATCCACCACACGCTTGCGGTGGAAGTCGTATCCGAACACTCCTATCGTACCCCCAGCATACGGGTAGCGGGAATCCGGACCGCCGGCACCGCCGCAAGGAGCATGACGGAGATCCAGGTTGTGACCCAGTTCGTGGGCGAGCGTGTTGTGATCCGCGGCACCGACGCCCACCGGGTAGCCGAAGTAGCCCACGCCCTCCCAGTTGGCGTCATCCGAGAGCACGACCGCACCGTAGTAGTAGCCCAGTTCACCCTCTGCGATCCGCAGGAAGGTGAGGTCTCCCAGGAGCTCGCCCCAACCGGCCCCCGTGCTCAGGTCGGACGATGTCACGAAGCCCTCGTGGACGCGCACCCTCATGTCGCCGATGGGAAGTACCGAGCGGGTAAGTCGAAGGTGCTCGCTCTCGGCGGTCAGATCCGCGGTCCACTCATAGACATCGTTGCTCTGGACCGACGCAAGTACGACCGGCACAACCGTCAGGTCCATGGGCGACAGCACCCGGACATCGAGGGTCATGCGGCCTGCAGCCGGGTACCTCAGCTGGCTGCCGGGGCCGAGGGGGACGGTCTTGTCCCTGTCCAACTCGATGGTCATCGTCGCGCCCGGCTGGACAACCGAGCCCGGGATCATCGCGTTGTAGGACAACTCCAGGCGGCCCTCTTCCACCGTCGCCGGCAGCACATCGGACTCGATGCTCATGAGGGCGCCGTGCACCAGCCTGTCCCCGTGGTAGAACAGCGCGGACACGCGGGGCTGGTAGAAGCTGGCCTGGTCGCCGGTCACGAACACGCGCAGCAGGGCCTGGCGTCCGGCGATGAGGGGCACGCCCCCACCAAGGTTCTGAACTCCCTGAGTCAGGTAGAAGGAGGGCGCGTTCAGCACCAGGCTGGCCGGGTTGATCCTGAGCCGGGTTCGGGCAGTCAGGCCCGCGAAGGAAACCATGACTTCCGTGTCGGCGTGACGTAGCGCGTCCAGGTCCCCGTCCGACGACATGTACGCGACCTGCCCGTCTGTAGTCGCCCAGGCTGGCGTCGCCCACGAGGGCCAGGACCCGAGAGTGTCCGCATTCTGGTCCAGCGCCATGACCTCGAATCGCACCTTGTCCCCGACGATCAGCACCGTGTCAGCAGGAGAGATGACAAGCGCGGACAGGGTGCGGTCGGGCTCCATGGCCAGGTCGGCACAGCTCCCCGAGATCAGCGCGAGGAACAGGGGCAGAACACCTGCCCGGCGGGTTGCGCTCAGCTTTCCCCTCCGAGCTGAAGGGCAACACCCAGGTCCAGCGCGAGCGCAATGGCGTGATCGGACGCCGACTGTGTGCGGGCTGACCACCAACGATACGACACGCCCGGGAGAAAGCGCATCCGGCCGGTCCCGATGCTCAACCCACCGGCGCCGTGGACCCCAGGCCCCAGGTCGGAGCGCTCACCCTCGGAACCCACGGACGTCGCGCCGAAGAGCACGCCGGCCCGCAGCCAGGGTCCGCCCCGGCCCCATTCCGCCCCAAGGGCCCCGTGGTTCCCCACCACGGTCAGGCCGCGGTCCGTGCAGAACCCCTCTTCGCAGCCGAAGGCCGTTCGGAAGAACCCGCCGAAGACCGCGAACGACGGGAGCACCTGTCGTCGGATCACCAGGTCGAAGGACACCGACGGGGCCACGTCGAGAGCTGCTGCCGACGCCGAGTAGCTTCCGACGGTGAGCCCGCCCCGGAACTCGGCCTGTGTCTGGGCCACGACCGAGCCGTGCAGGAGGACCGCTCCCGTCATCGTGCCCAACGCCAGAGCGCGGCTCATCGTCCGCCTCCGGGCAGGCCATCGCTCACCATGATCTCGACGTTGCCTTCCAGCCGGGAGAGGCCACCGCTCCAATCGCGCAGGATCGCGCGCACCTGTCCGCTGGTGCGACTCCGGATGATCGCCATGGGGGGAGTGCTGGAGCGGCCCAGCGTGAATTCTCCCTCGGGTCCCGAAAGGACGACACGCTCCAGCGCACCGTCCGTATCCGGATCATGAGGCACGGCGAAGTGGAAATGTCCCCCGCCGAACTCTACCGGAGTCGGTGTGAAGTCGAACGAAAAGTGAAGCTCCCCGCCGGGCCCGAAGCCGTCGAGCCGGTACGGACCGTCTTCGTTCGGTAGGGTTGGCGGGGCGTCGATCATGAACGCAGGCTCCAGCAGCAGCTCGCCGTTGCCCGCGCTTCCCCACACCATCAGCGTCCTCTCGTGGGGGGCCGGGTCTGACACGTCCGATCCCAGAACATCATCTTCTTGGTTCAGCCGATAGTCCATCGCCCTGAGGAAGCTGAAGTCGCTTATCCAGCGGGGACGGCAGTACCCCATCAGGTCACTATATTGCTCGGGGTTCAGCAGCCGGCTCCGGTGCAGGTCGTACCCCCACACGCCGATGTCCCCGTTGTCGTAAGGGTAGTCCGGATCAGGGCCGCCCGCCGAGCCGCACGGGGCATGGCGAAGGCCGATGTTGTGACCCAATTCGTGAGCGTAGGTGCCCTCATCCGTCCGGCCGACGCTTGCGGGGTAACCGATGTACCCGATTCCGGCGATCCTTGTACCGGGAGGACGTTCGAACACTCCGTAGTAGTACCCCCTGCCGTTCTCCATAAGCCGCAAGGACCTGATCTCCCGGAGGAGCCTGCTCCACTCGCTGAACTCAATCGGAACAGTCGCCGTGTAGTAGGTTTCGTGCACCGTGACGTCCATCTCCCCAATGGGAAGAACGGACCGAGCGTAGCGCAGGTGTTTGCTATCCGCCGTCATTCCACGGGTCCAGTTGAAAACCCGTTCGTCGGGTGCCGCGGACACCAGGATCGGGACGATGATCTGTTCCAACACCGGAACCTCGACGATATGCAGTTCGACAGCCCCTGTCTCCGGGATACGGGTCTGGCTGCCGGGGGCAGCCGGTACCACTCCGTCCACATCCAGATCGACGGCCATGGCAACGCCGGGCCGAAGAACTTCTCCTGGAATCTCCACGTTGTAGGACCGGTCCAGACGGTTCTCCTGGACCTGCTCGGGAAGCACATCCCCAAGCAGCGTCATCGTCACACTGTGGACAACCTCTCCGTCCTGGTAGAAGACGGCGCGCGCTCGCGGCTCATAGAAACTGACTTCGTCACCGGTGGGGAACACGCGCAGCAGGGCGTTGCGCCCCGCGATGATGGGTACACTGCCGTCGACGTTCTGCATCCCCTGGGTGAGGTAGATCGCACCCGCCGAAAAGACCAGGTTTTCCGGATTGATACGCAATCCCGTCCAGGCTTCCAGCCCGGCCAGTTTGGCTGTCACCTTCAGGTCGGCTCCCCCAAGGCCGATCAGAGACCCGTCCGGCGCAATGTCGATCTTGGATGGATCGTTGGGGGTCCACTCGGGCGGCGCCCACGAGGGGGGCCCGGGAATCCGGTTCCCATCCTCGTCCAGGACGGTCACCGTGAGCTTGGCCGCATCACCCTCGGTGATGAGAGTGTCGGCAGGGGTAATCACCATCGAAGCGGGAATCTGGTCGGGCTCGAGCGCCAGGTCGGCGCAGCCGGCGGCGACGAACACGCCGACCACGCGAAGTGCTGGAAGGTCCGAGAATCTCATTGTGCACCTCCTGCCAAGAGGTACCGGGACGACGCTTCCTGGCGATCATCCGATGGCACCCGGCCCAAGCCATCCGGCAATCGTACGCGCCGGTTGTCGGGAAAGCTAGTAGCTCGGCAGACGGGCCGTCCAAAATGCGTCCCGCGGACCCCGTACGTCGCTCGGCTGTCAGAATAGCATAATCCTGATGTTGCGGTACCAGACCGGGTCCCCATGGTCCTGGAGCCCGATGTGACCCGCCGGAGCCATCCCGTAGCCCGGCCATTCGGCGAACTTGGTTTCGGCCACCATCGCCCGCCACTCGTCGGTCCAGAGGTCGTACTCCACAATCTTCACGCCGTTCATCCAATGCTCCACACGGGCCCCCCGGACCATGATGCGAACCTGGTTCCACTCCCCGACGGGCCGGGTCACGTCCTCGGACGGACCGTGCAGCGCATAGTTGGATCCAGCCGAAGTCTCGGGAGCACGACCGTCCGGGTGGCCGGCATTGTCCAGGATCTGCATCTCCGGACCCGTCCAGTAGGGGGCACGCTCGGCCTCTGTCGCCCGATAGAGGACCCCGCTGTTGCCCCCCTCCTCGAGCCTCCATTCCAGCGCCAGATCGAAGTCCGCGAACTGCTCCACCGTGATGAGAGTCCCGTCGCCGATACCCGGCGTGAAGGCGAGCATTCCGTCCCGTACCGACCAGCCGGCGGGCACGTCCTCGCGATGGTATCCGCGCCACCCGTCGAGCGTGCCGTCGAACAGCAGCCTCCACCCTGCCGCCTCTTCCTCGGCGGTCAGACGGTTGGGCGGCGTTTCCTGCGCCACGGCCGCCAACGGCGCGAGCATCATCACGACCACGAGCGGCCCGTAGCAGACATCGGTTGGATTGGAACGCATTCGGTCCCCCTGTGTTGTCCTGTTCAATCGCCTTCGCTGAACGCGGCGTCGAAGGCCGTTTCCGACGGCGGGAACTCGAGCCTCCGCACGAAGCCACACGCCTCTCCCGCCCCGTGTTCCCGGTCCATTCCCGCGTCCTCCCACTCGACCGAGAGGGGGCCGTCGTACCCTGCGCGGTTCAGCGCGCGGATGATCTCTTCGAAGTCGACCCGACCCCGCCCGAGCGAACGGAAGTCCCAGTAACGCCGGGCGTCGCCGAATTCGGTGTGACCGCCGAAGACCCCCGCGGACGCCGGCCGGCCGGACCACCACACATCCTTCATGTGAACATGGGCGATCCGGTCTCCGAACCTCCGAATGAAGTCGACATAGTCAACCCCCTGGTACGCAAGGTGACTGGGATCGTAGTTGAAGCCGAATGCCGGGTGCCCGTCCAGACATTGCACCGCCCGCTCCGCAGTGACGATGTCGAAGGCGATCTCGGTGGGATGGACTTCCAGGGCAAAGCGGACACCCTCGTGCGCGAAGATGCCCAGCACCGGACCCCACGCGTCCGCGAATTCGCGAAAGCCGGCGTCGATCGCGGTTGGCGCAACCGGCGGAAACGAATACAGGAGGTGCCAGACCGGGCTCCCGGTGAAGCCGTTCACCACATCGACCCCCAGCCGCGCCGCCGCCCGGGCCGTGTCCGCCATCTCGCGAGCCGCACGGCGGCGCACGCCGTCCGGGTCGCCGTCTCCCCACACGCGGGCGGGAAGGATGGCGCGGTGGCGATCGTCGATCCGGTCGCACACGGCCTGACCCACCAGGTGGTTGCTGATCGCCCACACGCCGAGTCCGTGACGGGCCAGCAAATCACGGCGACCCTGGCAGTATGACGGGTCCGACAGCGCCGCCTGGACGTCGAAATGGTCCCCCCAGCAGGCGAGCTCCAGGCCATCGTACCCCCATGCGGACGCTTTTTCGGCCAGGACGTCAAGGGGCAGATCGGCCCACTGGCCGGTGAAAAGTGTCACCGGGCGGCTCATGGGGACGCCCCACTCACCGTGGCCCGGTACCCCGCCATCCCCACCCACCGTTCCGCGGCAGCCGATGCGAGCACACCGTCGATGAAGTGCATGCCGCGGGCGCCGTCCACCTCGTTCGGGAAGTCATGGTCCAGCGGGTCCGCCTCCACTCCCGCCATCCCCGCACCGATCACCCTGCCCGCGCACCTGTAGATATTGGCGAACGCCTCGACAAACCCCTCCGGATGTCCCGGCGGAAGACGGGTCGCATGGCGCGCCGCCGCCGACAGGTACTCACTCCCCCGCGTGAGCGTCCGACGCGGCGCGTCCGGGTACAGCAGCTCGAGTGCGTTCGGCTGTTCCTGCCGCCACACCAGCCCCGCGTCCTCCCCGTAGACCCGCAGCGACAGTCCGTTCTCCTCGCCCGTGGACACCTGGCTGGCACAGATCACGCCGCGCGCACCCCCCGCGAAGCGCACCAGCATGCTCGCATCGTCTTCCATGACCCGTCCCGGCACCAGGCTGGACAGATCCGCGAAGACCGCGTCGATCTCGAGCCCGGTCACGTATCCGACCAGGTTGTGCACATGCGTCCCGATATCCGCCACCGCCGACGAGGCGCCCGCCCGCTGCGGATCCTGCCGCCACCGCGCCTGCTTGTGCTCCGTGTCCTCCAGCCGCGTGCCCAGCCACCCCTGCGGGTACACCGCGACGACCTTGCGCAGGGTGCCCAACCGTCCCGTACGGACCAGGTGGCGGGCCTCCTTGACCATTGGATAGCCCGTGTAGTTGTGCGTCAGCGCGAAGGTCAGGCCCGTCGCGGGGACCGTGCGGCACAGGTCTTCCGCGTCCGCGAGGGTGGTGGTCACCGGCTTGTCGCAGATGACGTGGATCCCCGCGCCGAGGAACGCCATCGCAACCGCGTGGTGGAGGTGGTTCGGGGTGACGATGGACACCGCGTCGATGCGGCGGTCGTCCCCCAGCGCGGCTTCCGCCTCGGCCATCTCCTCGAAGGAGCGGTAGACGCGCCGCGCGTCGAGCCCCAGCACCCTGCCCTGTTCCCGCGAGCGCTCCGGGAGCGACGCGAAGGCTCCCGCGACCAGCTCGAACTCCCCGTCGAGCGCAGCCGCCATCCGGTGCACGGCCCCGATGAACGCGCCGGGACCGCCACCGACCATCCCGTACCTGAGCCGGCGGCCGAGGTAGGGATTCACGCCGCCCTGCAGGTGCTCATGTCACGCCAGCTCTTCGGCACGGTACCCGCCAGAGCGCCGATCCCGGAGATAGAGCCACCCGAACACGATGATCAGCACCCCGCTCAGCGGGACCAGGTAACGGAACGAAACCAGCCCTCCGTGGTTCTCCGCAGGGCCCATGATCGCTCGCGCGCGGTCCACCGCGGGCGATGTGGACCCCGACTCCATGAAGGCGCGCAACGCGTTGGCGGTCTCCACCGGAGGCAGTGCCTCGGTCTCGTTGACTGTCAGCAGCACCCCGTTGACGATCTCCAGTGCGGCCCTCAGGTCGTCGCCTTCGGGGCCAGGGGTGCGAAGGGACTGGGACTGAAGGGCGCCGCCGGCTTCGATCAGGACGATGAACGCAGCGTCCTCGACGAGGACCTCGTGGGCCGCCCGATCCGCGATTCCGCCCATCCATGGCGCAGTAACGAGCCCGACGACGGCCATCCCCACCGTTCCCATCAGCCCCAGTCCGAGGGCTCCGCTACGGGGGATCCGCTCCGAAACGAACCCCAGCATCGTCGGCCAGAAGTAGCACACGCCCACCGCAAACACGGTAGCAGAAGCAACAACAGACACTACGGAGCCTCCCGAACTGAGCCAGAGCAAACCGGCCCCGGAGAGTACGGCCGAGAGCAGAAGAATGCCCGTGGGCGACAGCCGGTGCACGACGGGACCCGCCCAATACCGCATCACCGCCATGATCCCGTTGACGTACACGAGCACCAGGATCCCGGCCATCCCTCCGGCCTCGAGAACCGCCGGCACCCAGCGGTTCGGCCCGAGTTCGATCGACGCCGTCATCGCACTGCACAGCAGCATCAGGAGTATCAGCGGCGTGGTCAGGGTCGCCTTGAACATCTCGCCCATGGAAACACCGGAGCGCACGCCCTCAGTCGCCGGGAAGCGCTGGCCGAGCAGCAGGTAGCCGTAGACGGCGGTCGGGATGAGGATGAGGGCGATCTTGAGCTGCCACGATGTGATCCCCGTGCTGTCCAGCGCGAACGCCGCCAGCCCTCCGAGGACGATTCCTCCCGGGAACCACACGTGGAACTGGTTCAGCTTGACCGTCTTGTTGTCGGGGTAGAGCGCGGCGACCAGTGGGTTGCACGCCGCCTCGATCAGCCCGTTGCCCATGGAGATGACCAGGGCACCGGCGAAAAGGGTCGCAAAGCCGCCGGCGAAGATCATGATGAGAGCGCCGACCAGGTGGCCCACGAAGGCCATCCGCACCAGGAACCGCATCCCCAACGTGTCGCAGAAGGGGGAGAAGATCAGCTGGGACACCGCGAAGCCCCAAAGTGCGGCCCCGCCGATCCACCCAACCTGGGCGTTGTTGAGGACGAACTCTCCCTTGAGCGCGAACATGACCGCACCCACGGTCGCAAAGGCCACCGAGGTGGCGATCAGCGCGACGCAACTGCCCAGGAAAAGCCGCCGCGCATCTACCCCGGAAGTACCGCCGGATCCGTCGTTCATCGATTCGTTCAACTCAGGTAACGGTAGCTCGCCTCGACCGAAGCGAGGGGGTCTCCGGGCTGGTCGTGTTCCACGAAGTAGTGGCGAAGCCCAGCCTGTGAGGACAGGGAGAAGAGCGCCGCCCAGTCGATCTCTCCCGCGCCGACGTCCGCCATGCGGCCGTCGCTGGTGAGGTCCTTGACGTGACAGAGGACGAAGCGGCCCGGATGCTCCGCGAAGAGCGCGGCCGCGTCGGCCCCGCCCACGGCCGACCAGTGGAAATCGATCTCCAGATCGACCAGCCCCGGGTCGAGGTGTTCGACCAGAACCGAGTACCCGGTGACCTCGCTGCCGGGAGCGGCCCCCGCCACCGGCTCGAACTCGAAGGCATGGTTGTGGTAGCCGACCCGAATGCTGGCGCCGGCCGAGATCTCCCCGGCCGCGTTGAGCATTTCCGCCACCTCGCGGTAGCCGTCGGCCGTCCGCATCTCCTGGGGCAGCGACGGCAGCACGAGCCAGCGGTGTCCGAGGACTATCGCCGCCTCGATGGCGGCTTCGAGTCCGGCGCCCGTCAGATCCTGCATCCCCACGTGCACGGCAGGGGCAACCAGCCCGGCCGCGTCCAGCCAGCCCCTGACGACTCCGGGAGCGTGACCGAAGTACCCCGCGAATTCGACCTCGTCGTACCCGATCGCGGCCACCGCGTCCAGCGTCCCGGGCACGTCCTCCTGTATGAGGGCGCGCACGGTGTAGAGCTGGAGCCCGATCCTCTCCAATGGCGGGTTCAGGCCCCGCACCCCCACCTCACCCGGCGTGCCCTCTCGCGCACATCCCGCCAGCAACCCGGCCCCGAGACCCAGCCCCGCCGCGCGCAGGAAGTGCTTCCTGTCCATGCTTCCGTCTTGCGTGTTCATAGCGGGACAATAGGTGCCCTCCCCGCCCGCGGCACAATCCCCGCGCACGCCGCCGCTCCCCCCCCGCGCACGCCGCCACCTCGCCCCCCGCATCACCGCACACGGAACCCTCCCGCCAGCGGGTCTCCCACCTCGGCCCGGAAACGCGCCGTACCCGTGTAGTGCGCTTCGCCCCCCACCAGCACGGTGACCGCCTCATGGTCCCCCACGCGCGTCTCCTCGACGATGCACCCCGAGAAGACCGACCCGGTCACGCTCGAAAAGCGCCGCTCGTCCCCCACCCCCGCGATCCCTCGCGCCTTCTGGATGGCCATCCGGGCCGTGACGCCGCTCCCCGTCGGGCTGCGGTCCACCTGCCGGTCCGCGAACACGCAGACGTTCGCGCTGGGACGGTCGTCGCCCGACGTGCCGTCGGTCAGGATGGTCCCGTACAGGAACGCCAGATCGGGGTGCCCGGGGTGGTCGAGCTCCAGCTGCGCCTTGGCCGCGCACGTCACCGCCCACGCCGCATCCACCAGGGTCCGCGCCGGGGAGGTCCGCACGTCCAGTCCGAAGCGCGAGGCGGGTGCAAAGGCGTAGAAGGCACCCCCGTAGCCGATGTCGACCTCGACCGTACCGAACCCCTCCACCTCCACCTTGGCGTCGAGGAGAGGGGCAAAGGCGCCCACGCTCTCGAAGTGGACCATCCCCGCGCGCCCGTCCCGCACCTGGACGTGCGCCGTGACGAGGCCGCACGGACATTGTATCCGCACCTTCGTCCGCGGAGCCCGCGCCGCCACCAGGCCCTCGTCCACCGCCCAACGCGCCATTGCGATGGTCGCGTGTCCGCACATCGTCGAGTAGCCCTCGTTGTGACAGAAGAGCACGGCCAGATCGGCGTCCGGGTGGTCGGGCTCGACCGGAATGACGCCGTACATGTCCGCATGGCCGCGCGGCTCGTGCATGAGGAAGCGGCGAAGGTGGTCGAGGTGCTCGCGCGCGTGACGCCGCTTGTCGAGGATGGTGGCCCCGGGGATGTCCGGATACCCCGACGTCACGATGCGCACAGGCTCGCCGCCGGTGTGCATCTCGCAGGTGCGGATTTCGGAATTTGTCATCTTTACTTTACATCATGTAATGTGTCGTTTACACTTTGCCCACGACCCGCCGGGCCCCGAACGCCACCGCGTACGCTGCCGCCGCCGACAGCAACCCCCAGGCCGGCGGCACCATCCACCCCGAGCCGTCCCACCACTGCCGTGCCACGAGGAGCACCAGGACCCCGGCCGCGGCCGCCGCGAGCGCTTCAAGTGAACCGGGGCGCCGCGAATGGAGTCCCGCCACGACCGGCACGAACAGGCTCACGCCCATGAGCGAATAGAAGATCACCAGCGCATCGACGACACTGGGGATCATGACCGCGAGCAGGACTCCGGACACGCCGCCCAGAACCGCCGCCCCGCGGGCAACCCGCAGCACCTGGCCGTCCGTCGCGCCGGGGTTCACGAAGCGCTTGTAGAGGTCCTTCGAGAGCGATGTCGCCAGCATGAAGAGGATGGCGTCGGCCGAACTGATCTCCGCCGAGAGCACCGCGGCCAACCCCAGCAGCCCCACCCACGGCGGGACGCCCTGCGTGAGGATCACGGGCAGCGCGGTCTCGGGGTCCGCCAGCCCGGGCGCCACCGTGTGCGCCACCAAGCCGAGAATCGGTGGCACCGCGGCGAAGAACATCAGCGCGATCCCGCACGCCAACAGCCCGACCCGCACCGTACGCACGTCGCGCGCCCCGAAGGTCTTCTGCAGGATCCCCGGCGACACGATGAAGGCCGGGGCGAGGAGGATCAGGTACATCCACCCCGACCCGCCGTTGCTCATGAAGTCCATGTGACCGGGTGTAGCCCGCGCGTTCGCCAGCACCGCCGAGACGCCTCCCGCCCCTTCCACCGCCAGCGGAACGGCGATCAGAAAGCCGCACACCAGCACCACCAGCTGCACCAGGTTGACCCATGCCGAACTCAGCAGACCACCGGCCACGAAGTACACGGTCATCACCACACCCCCCACCACCGCTCCCAGCCAACGGGGAGCCCCCGCGACCACCTCCAGGATCCACGCCATGGCGATCAGCTGACCCGCCAGGATCGCCAGGGTCCCGAGCCAGAGGAGCGCGGCCATCGACGCCCGCACCGAAGGCCCGTAGCGGTGTTCCAGATAGTCGCCAACGGTTCGCAGCGAGTGGTCCCTCGCCACCCGCCACATGCGCGGCCCCAGCCACAGCGCGAGGACGAGCGTACCGATCCCCGCCGACCCCACCCACCACCACGATGCGATCCCGTTCTCGTACCCCAACCCCGTGGCCCCCACGGTGGAGCCCGCCCCGATGTTGGCGGCGAGCAGCGTCGCGAAGAGGAGACCGGGGCCGAGGGCGCGACCGGCGACGAAGAAGTCGCGCGTACCCGAAACCCGGCGACCGATCGCGAGACCGACCGCCGTGATGAGCCCGACGTAGAGGAGCAGCCCGAGGAGGATCCCGTTCATGGACGGGCGACGCCGGTAATTCCGTCGACGGTGGTCAGCTTTTCAACCCCTCCGGCCGCCACCTGGCAGCCCGCGGACGCGGGCACCACCAGCGCGGCGGTCAGGGCGGCGATCCCGATCAGTACGGTGCGGGGCATGGCTCTCTCCAGGCAACTTCGCTTCCCGGCGGGCCGCGGCGGAATCCACGGGCCCCGGCACCAAGATAACGGACACGGGCAACGATTCCCGGCCTTGTAGGTGTCCGAAGAGGTGTAGGGAAGTTCCTCGGACAGAATATTTGGCACGCTTATTGCGTATTCAATTTGGCGTCACCGGGGGACATCCCGGTACGAGATCCTGGAGGAGGAGAGAGATGACGAGGCCTTACTGGAGACGACGGACAAGCAAGAGACTCAGCGCAATGGGGTTGATCCTGTCGCTGGGACTGATCCTCACCGCAAACGGGTTCATCAAGGCCACGGCCACCCAGCAGGAGCCGGTATCCATCGAGTGCGCGGAGCCCGTCTCGCCCCCCACGATCCGAAAGCAGATGGAATCCCCTTCCGCTCCGTCACCTGTCAAAGGTGCCGAACTCCGACAGGAGAATCGCGTCCTTTAGCAGTCCGTGGAAGAAACCCGGGCCTCCATCCGCCTGGAACCCTGGAACAAGGCGGGACAACGCGGGTTCTGTGAGGCATAGGCAACCTCGCGGTGACAAAGGGAGGAGGACGCAATGACCGGCGTAAACCTGACACAGCGGTTTAACTGGAAGGTCACGGCCCTGGGGTTGGCAGTATCTCTGGGCCTTATCCTCAGCGCCAGCGGAATCATGCGATTCACGGACCCGTGCGTTGAATCGGGATCCGCCCCGGCCGGGAACGTCGCCGAATCGGTGGAGCAGGTGCCACACACCGAATCACCGGCGATGTCACCCACCGTCCCCGTGGAGGGACACTGGGAGAACCGGCACTCACCGTGATCCCGGCGGCGCGGCACGCGACCCGGATGTGTCCTTCATGACCCGGGGGCGTGTCCGAACGTCCCCTCAGCACGACCGAATCAGCGCGACCCCTTGTCCGGAAGCGGCACCGCCTGACCTGCCGGAATCGGTGACCGGTACGGTTCGCCCCCGATCTCGGCGGCATGAGCCTCCGTCGCCCGCCGCAGCAGGTCGGCGTCGAGGATGAGTTCGGCGCCCATCAAGGCCAGTGCCCTGGCCGCAACCTGCGCTCCCTTGACGGCACCCGCGGTCCCGTGGGACGCACTCGTCGCCCACGAGTGCCACGGAATGTGCTCGGCGGCGGTCGTCACACTGAATTCGACGGTCGGGGTCAGGTAGCTGACCTCTGCAACGTCCGACGACCCGCCATCGGCAGCCGTGGGCGCGTCCGGCAGGTGGTCGATCGTATCGCGCAGACCCGATGCCTCGACCTCGAGGAAACCTTGCAACTCCCGGGCGAACTGCTGGTCGGCCTCGCTGAACCCGGGTGGCCCCACCCGTTCCAGGTTGGCCTGCATGGCTTCCTGAAGGGGCCTGACCAGCGTGTACGTGTGGACGCCGGTGATCAGGAAGGGCTCGTGCTCCGTGCGGGTCATCCGCGCCGCGCCGGCGGCGATGTCGAGGATCCACTCGTAGTTCTTCTCGACCGCGGTGCGCGTCGTGTCGCGGACGTAGTACCACACCTTCGCGTGCTCTGGTACTACATTGGGCGCCTCGCCGGCGTTCGGGATCACGTAGTGGATGCGCGCGCTGGGCTCGATGTGCTCGCGCATCATGTTGACCCCGTGGTTCATGAGCTCCACCGCATCCAGAGCGCTGCGCCCGTTCCAGGGGTCGGCGGCGCCGTGAGCAGCCTGCCCCCGGAAGGTGACCTCGAAGTTGTTGAGGGCGCGGGCGCGGTTGTTGGTGACCGCGGTCTTCTGCCCCGGGTGCCACACGATCGAGGCGTCGAGGTCATCGAAGAGGCCGTCCCGAGCCATGTAGACCTTCCCGACCACGGTCTCTTCCGCCGGGGTGCCGTAGAGGCGGACCGTTCCCGTGGTGCCGTGCTCGGCCATCATGCGCTTGACTGCAATGGCTCCCGCGACCGAGGCCGCGCCGAAGAGGTTGTGGCCGCACCCCTGGCCGTGAATGTGGCCGTCGCCGCGGCCGGTGCGGCGGGGCTCGGGAGCGTTGCCGATGTTGGGCAGCGCGTCGTATTCGGCGAGAACGCCCAGGATCGGCCGGCCCGACCCCCACGTCGCGACGAATGCGGTGGGCATCCCCGCGACGCCCCGCTCGACCGAGAACCCCTCGTCCTCCAGGAGACCGGCGAGGTAGGCGGAGGACTGGTGCTCCTCCAGCGCGATCTCCGAGAAGTCCCAGAGCTCTGCCGACATCCGGGCGACGAGGTCGTCCAGTGCGGTGGCGTGGTCGAGGGCGGCCTGTTTGCCTTCCTCGACGGACTGGGCGGCGACGGGTTGGGTAGACAGTGCGGTCAGAAGGGCGGTGAGGAGTGCGGGACCGGTTCTGTTGGTTCTCATGTTCAGGATGCCTCGGGGCCAATGTGATACCGTGCTCGACGCCGGAGAGTGCGAAGGCGCCGGGTGACGGGCAAGTGCCCGCCCCCTCGAGCCAGCTTGCCGAGCGGGCGCGTAGCGAGTGCCGCACAGGTCCGGATACTGGCGCCGGTCCGGAGCCGTACCCATGATTGGGTGGATGGAAGCGACGATGAGACCGAATACGACACGCCCCCCGACAGAACGGGTTACCCGGCGGTTGCGCCTGGTGCTGCTCGCGGGAGTCCTCACGGCGACCGCCGTCTGTACGGATCCGGCACCGGTGGCCGTGCAAGAGGACTACGACTACGGCGCGAACTGCGTCAGCTGGCCCGCCGTGGAGGGGCCGCACCCTGTCGGCACCGCCGAGTTCGAAGTCACCGACTCGCTCCACGCCGCTCATTACGCTCCCTCGCCCACCGACCACCGCCGGATCTACGTCCGTGCCTGGTACCCGGCGGCGGAAGCTGGTGCGACCGATCCGCGTCCGTATTTGACAACCGCCGAGGCAGCAATCCTGCCGAGCAAACTCCTCCCGGCACTCCTCCAACCCGCCGACGCGCTTCGCGGCTGCGCCGCTCTGCCCTCGAACAGCCATCAGGACGCGGCGTCGGCCCCTGGTCGCTTCCCGGTCATCGGCTTCAACCACGGCTACACTTCGTACCCGGCCCAGCAGAGCGCGCTCTCCGAGCATCTGGCCGCCAACGGCTACGTGGTCCTCTCGGTCGGTCACCCGTACGAGTCCGGCGGCCTGGTCTACCCGAACGGCGATGCGATCACGATGTCGCCGAAGATCCTGGACGACATGATGCGCTATGCGGGAGCCACCGAGAGCATGACCGTGCACTACCCGCCCAGCCTCGCCGAAGCGCTGGAGGCTTTCCCGATCTACCTGCGGACGCTGCGCACCACGTCGCTGGGACAGCTCGCCCAGGTCTGGCAGTCGGATGTCCAATTCGTCCTGGACCGCCTCGAGGCGATGGACGTGCCGGCGAGCGCGGCAGGGGTTGCGGCCGCGATCGACCACGGCAGCCGGGGCTACATGGGCATGTCCTACGGCGGCTACATCGCGGCCATGCTGGCACAGGGCGACCGCCGCGCGAAGGCCGCGATCAACCTCGACGGCGGCTACTGGACGGCCGAGCTGATCGACGCCGACCTGCGCACCCCGTTCCTGATGCTCAACTCCGACCCCACGGTGGCCATGGCCGCGCTGCCGTCGGAGGTAAACGTCTACCGGGGATCGTACGGACCGGACGCCCCCACCCCCGGGGATCTCGCCTACGAGCGACTGGCCACGGCGGGCCTCCGCGACGACATCCACCGGATCATGATTCCGGGCATCCAGCACGTCGGCATCAGCGACTTCCCCGAGATCCTGGGCGCACCCGGCACAGGCCCCTTGCTGGGCGAGGCGGGGATCACGGCCAAATTCACCGCGATCCAGAACGACCTCGTGCTGGGCTTCCTGGACCGTTACGTGAAGGGGATCGACTCCGCCTACCCTGCCGGCGCCCTGGCCAGGTATCCGGAGTTGATGGTGCGGGATCGCGACGACATTCGGCGTCAGGCGGAAGCGCTCGGGATGGGTCCGCACTCCTACGGCTGGGACGCCCTCGGCAAGCCGGTGTCACGGTAGCGTTCGAACCACTCCAGGATGTTGGCGACCTTGGCGATCAGGTTGGACGGACTGCTGCTCGCGATCCCGTGGTACGAGTCGTTCACCCGCACCATCTGCGTCGGCACCTTGCGGATCTGGAGCGCCTGGTAGAACTGCTCGGTCTCGCTCATCGGCGTGCGCAGGTCCTGTTCCCCGGTGATCAGCATGGTGGGCGTCGTGACGTTGCCGACCAGCGAGAGGGGGGACCGGGCCCAGTAGTGCTCCAGCATTCCGTCTTCCCACACCGGGCCGGGGAACCAGTACTGGTAGTACGACGCGTACCCGTCGGAGGTCAGCGAGAAGCTGATCCAGTCGATGACCGGCTTCTGTGACACGGCCGCGCGGAAGCGACCGGTCTTTCCGACGATCCACGCCGTGAGCACCCCGCCGCCGCTGCCTCCGGTGACCATCAGGTTGCCCTCGTCGATGTACCCGCGCTCGATCACCGCGTCGACGCCCGACATGAGGTCGTCGTAGTCGTATCCGGGATAGGCATGGTGGATGAGGTTGCCGAACTCTTCGCCGTAGCTCGTGCTGCCGCGCGGGTTGGTATAGAAGACGACGTACCCGGCGGCGGCATAGAGCTGCACCTCGGCGGCGAAGCGCGGGCCGTAGTTGGCGAAGGGGCCGCCGTGGATCTCCAGGACGAGCGGGTACTTCCGCGACGGGTCGAAGTCCGGGGGCTTTGCGATCCACCCGTGCACCGGGCGGCCGTCGTGCGAGGACTCCCACCAGATCTCTTCGACTTCGGCGAGCTTCTTGTGGGCGAGCAGATCCTCGTTCAGCGCGGTGACGCGGCCCGGTTCGGTCCCGGCCTGCCCCACGGCGATGTCGGCGGGGCGTGTCGGTGAGTTGACCGTGAAGGCGAAGCGTCCGTCGCGGGCCACCGTGTAGGAGCCGCCGCCGTACGGCCGCCCCAGCGCGACCCCGCCGACGTCCGCGGCAAGATCCGTGACGTCACCGTTGAGCGTGATCCGGGCGACCCTGGTCGTGCCCTGGTCGTCGTACTGGATGAAGAGCGACTGCCCGTCGGCAGCCCAGTTGAGGCCCCCCATGTCACGGTCGAGCGCGCCCACCCGGCGGCTGCCGCTTCCATCGCGGTCCATGACGTACAGGTGCGTGACCTGGTAGCCCTGGTGGCGGTCGTCGAAGCCGGTGTAGGCGATCCGCGATCCGTCGGGCGAGACGACCGGACCGCCGTCCGGGCCGAAGCGATCGGTGAGTTGACTTAGCTCTCCCGACTCGACCGAGACTTCGAAGACGTTGCTGTCGCGCACGTCGAAATCGGGGGCGCCGCGGTTGGCGCTGAAGACGATCGACCGCGAATCCGGGGACCAGGAGAGGCCGCCGCTGTGGTCGTACGGCCCGCTGGTGAGCTGGCGGGGCGTGCCGCCATCGGCGGGGAGGACGAAGATGTGCGTGTGCCCGTCCGGGAGGTAGCCGCGGCCGTCGGCACGATACCTCAGCTTGGAGATCACACGGGGCGGCGCCGTCCATTCCGCGCCTTCCGGCCTGGGCGGCATCTTCGCGAACGCGGGGGCCGGTTCCGGCACGAACATCGTGAGCGCGATCCACTCGCCGTCGGGTGACCACGCGATGTTCCCCGGGGACTCGGTCACGTTGGTGAGCTCGGCGGTCTGGCCGGTATCCATCCAGCGCACGAAGAGCTGGTTGGCGCCGTCGTCCGAAGCCACATAGAGGAGGCGGTTCCCGTCGGGAGACCAGCGCGGCGAACTCACCGCGCCGCTGCCGTCGGTGATTGCGCGGTGGTTGGAGCCGTCCGTGCCGACCACCCACAGCGCTGTGCGCGCCTTGTCCGTCATGATGTCGAAGCCGCGCCGGACGTACACGACCTGTTCTCCGTCCGGCGAGATGCGCGGATCGTCAGCGACCTCCATCTCGAAGATGTCCAGGTACTGGAGCCTGTCGGGGTCGGCGGCTTCATCGTTGGCCTGCGCGGCGAGAGGTGCCGCGACGGGTGCCGCAAGCACCAGGAACGGGAGGAGGGCAAGGGCGGACAGCACGCAGCTACGTCTCTTCATTCTTATGCCTCGTCGGTGTTCAGCGCCGCCGGACTGCGGCGGGGTCGTTGGGCCGGCAGGGTCGTCGTGGGCCGGGGGCGTCACAATAGCTGAATGACCGCGCCGCTGACAGATTCATAGTCGGATCTCCCGAAACCCCTTCCAGGACTGACCCGCATGCACCTGACACCGCGCCGCCCCCAGGCGGCCACCTGCCCCGTGCCGGCCAAACCCGCGATGGCCACCCTCGTTGTGGCCCTCTGCGTCACCGCCGCACCCCTCGCCCCGGCCCTCTTCGCCCCTTCCCCCGTCGCCGCCCAAACGGTCGACACCCTCGCGTTCAAGGACCTGAGCTACCGCATGGCTGGCCCGTTCCGGGGCGGGCGCTCGTCCGCGGCAACCGGCTTCCCGAACGACCCGGACCGCTGGCTGATGGGCACCACAGGCGGGGGCGTCTGGGAGTCCACCGACAACGGGGTCTCCTGGCGCAACATGACCGACGGGTACTTCGGCGGTTCGGTCGGCGCGGTCAAGGTCGCCGATTCGGACCCGAACGTGATCTACGTCGGGCAGGGATCGGTGGACATCCGGGGCAACACCTCCACCGGGCGAGGCGCGTGGAAGTCGATGGACGCGGGCCGCACCTGGACCTTTATCGGGCTGCCGGAAGCGGGTCAGATCGGGCGCATCGAGGTGCACCCGCGCGACCACGACCTCGTCTATGCGGCAGCGCTGGGCCACCCCTTCGGGAAGAACCCGGAGCGGGGGATCTTCCGCTCCCGCGACGGCGGCGAGACGTGGGAGCACGTGCTGGCGCTGAACGACTCCACGGGCGCGTCCGATCTAACCATGGACATGACCAACCCACGCATCCTGTATGCGGGGATGTGGCGCGGCGAGCGCAAGCCGTGGGCGCTGATCTCGGGTGCCGAAGAGGGCGGCGTCTACAAGTCGACGGACGGTGGCGACAGCTGGAGCAAGCTGGGCGGCGGTCTCCCCGAGGGGATCGTGGGGAAGGTGGGCGTGAGCGTCTCACCGGCCGACCCGGACCGGGTATGGGCGATCATCGAAGCCGAGCCGGACGGGGGGGTCTACCGCTCCGACGACGCGGGCGCGACCTGGACCCGCACCAACTCCGACAACAATCTGCGCCAGCGAGCCTGGTACTACACCCATGTGCAGGCCGATCCCGCCGACCCCAACACCGTGTACGCGCTCAACACCAGCCTGTACCGGTCGGTCGACGGCGGGACGACGTTCGAGGTCATCCCGGTCCCCCATGGTGACGTGCACGACCTGTGGATCCATCCCGCCGACCCCGACCGCATGGTGGTGGCGGACGACGGCGGCGCGCAGGTAACCGTGAACGGGGGCGAGACCTGGTCGACCTACTACAACCAGCCCACCGCCGAACTCTACGACGTGATCGTCGACAACGGCTTTCCCTACCGCCTCTATGGGGCGCAGCAGGACAACACCACGATCTCGGTCCCGGCCTGGTCGGACGTCAACACCCTCTACCCCAAGGAGCACTGGCGGAACGTCGGCGGCTGCGAAACAGGCCCGGTGGCACTCGACCCCGACCGGCCCCATGTCGTCTATGCGGGTTGCTACGGCGGCGTCATGGACCGCTACGACCTCGAGTCCGGCCAGCGGCGCAACATCATGCTCTACCCGCAGCTGCAACTCGGGATGGCGACGAGGGACCTGCGGCACCGCTTCCAGTGGGTCTCGCCGATGCTGGTCAGCGCCCATGACCCGCAAGTCCTTTACCACGGGTCGCAGCATGTCAACCGCTCCCGCGACGAAGGCGCGACGTGGGAGACGATCAGCCCGGATCTCACGACGAACAACCCCGACCACCAGGAGCAGTCGGGCGGGCCGATCAACGCCGATGTAACCGGGGTCGAGATCTACAACGTCGTCTTCTCGATCGCGGAATCTCCGTTCGACGCGGACGAGATCTGGGCGGGGAGCGACGACGGGAAGATCCAGGTGACGCGCGACGGGGGTACCAACTGGACCGACGTCACGCCCCCCGGGATGCCGGAGCTGGGGACGGTGGACGAGATCGAGCTGTCCTCGCACCGGGCGGGCCGCGCCTATGTGGCGGTGCAGCGTTACCGGCTGGACGATTTTCAGCCGTACATCTTCCGCACCGACGACTTCGGCGCGTCCTGGACGCAGGTCACGGCGGGGATCGCCGACGGCCACCCCGTGCGGACCGTGCGGGAAGATCCCGTGCGCGAGGGGCTGCTCTTCGCGGGAACGGAGTTCGGGGTCTTCGTCTCGTTCGACGCCGGTGATTCATGGCAGAGCTTCCAGCGCAACCTGCCCGTCACCCCCGTCACGGGGATGCGCGTGGCGCACGACGACCTGATTCTGTCCACCCAGGGGCGCTCGTTCTGGATCATGGACGACATCACCCCGCTGCGTGAGGTCGAGAGCGCGGTCGCCGCGGGGACCCACCTTTTCCCGCCCCGAGATGTGCGCCGCCTGACCAACCTCGGTGTGGCCGGGATGTCCGAACTCAACCCCGACCCGCCGCCTGCCGGTGCGCAGATCCACTACTACCTCGCCGAGGAACCCGACGAGGACATCCGCGTCGAGGTCGTGGATCCGCTCGGGGATGTGGTCCGGACCTTCATGTCGGACTCCGCGGCGGCCGAAGAGGCGGACGCGGAGCGAATCCCGAAGACGGCCGGATTGAACCGGATCGCGTGGGCTCTCCAATACGAGGGGCCGGAGCTCCCGGAGGGCGCCGTCCAGTGGGGATACACGGGCGGAGTCACGGCACCTCCCGGCACCTATACGGTACGGCTGACTGTGGGCGACACCATGGCCGAACGGGCCTTCGAGCTCCTCCCTGACCCGCGCATCCCCAACGTCACCGTCGCCAGCTACCAGGAACAGTTCCGGGTGGCGATGCTGGCGCGCGACTCGATCAACTCGATCACCCGCGCCATCGACGACCTCGCCGCCATCCGCGCGCAGGTCGAGGAGGTCATGGAGCGGGCGCGCTCGGCCGAGCAGGCGGACAACCTGCAGGCCCTCGCCGACACCCTCAACGACAAGTCGACGGGCGTCACCGAGGACCTCATGCAGACGAAGAATCGTTCCGGCCAGGACCCGATCCGCTTTGCGCCCCGCCTCGACAACCAGTGGATCGAGCTGTACGGGCGCGTGACCGGTACGGACGGCTACATTTCGGGCGGCGCCGAGGGGGCTCCCCAGCAGGGGACGATGGAACGGCTCGACGATCTGCTCGAAGAATGGGATACGGTGAGGACCCGCTACGTCGACCTGCTGGAAAACGAACTGCGGCGCTTCAACGAGGCGGTCGAGCTGCTGGGCCTGCCGGCGGTGGTGTTGCCGAGGCGGGGGCGGATCGTGAGCTGAGGGTCGCGTTGGCTGAGCAACCCCGGCACGGCTGTTGGTGTCCAAGTGATGCCCGCGCAGGTTCCCCGGCGGGACACATCACTGGAAGTCAGCCGGAGGGAAATCACACCCGTGAACATCCGAACCAAGCTGGAACAGGACCGCCAATCCGTCACCGTTCTCTCACGGCTGATCGTGCTCTCTCTTGGCGGTCTCGCGTTGGCCACCACCTCGTGCAACCAGGACGCCGGCACCCGCACCGACACGGCCAGCTCCGGGGTCAAGGTCACCGACTCGGGAGGCGTGACGACGGTGGCCCTGGGCCGGGTCGAGGACCTGTCCGCGCCGCGGCTGACCCCGACCCTCGTGTATTCCACGCGTCAGAACGGCATCGAACTCTTCCGGGCCACGGCCGCCCTTTTCCTCGATGGTGGAGGCGTGGCACTTGCCAACTCCGGGGCAAGCGAGGTGCTGCTCCTTGCGGAAGACGGGTCGCTGGCCACGCGTGCAGGGCGCCCCGGGGAGGGTCCCGGCGAGTTCGGCGAGATCACCGCCATGGTCAAGACCGCCGACGGCTTTCTGGTGTACGATGCCCGAATGGGCCGGATGAGCGAGTTCACCAAGGTGGGGGACTTCGTCACATCGGGGTCATTCGGTTCGGAGAGCAGCATCGTGGACCTGAGGCCACTTGCGCGCGGACCCGACGGAAACACGCTCGCCATCGTCGGGGAGTCACGCGTCTTCTACCCGGGCGAAGTCAGGAGGGACACGACGCCGCTGATGGTGTTCCCCCGGCCCGATGCCAAACCCGACACGTTGACTCTGCTGCCGGCCACCGAGTGGAGCTACTCCGAGATTCCAGGAGGCGGCATGACTCGGTTCGAAGTCGGATTCGGCCTCGGCGTGGTGGCGTTTGGCCTCGAAGATCGAGCCATCGTCGGGGAAACCGGATCGCTCGACCTTTCGGTCTACCGCGCGGATGGGCGCAGGACGCGGCGGATCCACGGCAGTGGTGGCGGCGGCGAGGTCAGCGATGGTGACGTCACTGAATGGAGGTCGGAGCAGCTCGCCCGGTCGGCGGGGCTGCCACCGGAATTCATGAAGATCGTGGAGGAGGTTCCCTACAACGAGACGTTTCCGGCCTTCCAGACGGCCGTTCTGGGTCCTGGTGAGATGGTGTGGATCGGCCTGCTTGCCCACCCGGGCGCCGAGGAAAGGGCATGGTTCGTGATCGGACCCGACGGGCAACTCAGGGGCCGGATCGATCTCCCTTCAGGCTCCGAAGTCCTGGCCATCGGCGTCGATCTCTTCGCCCTGGTGCAGCGCGACGAAATGGGAGTGGAGGACTTTCAGGTCCACGCATATTGAGGCAACGATGGCGTAGGCATCGGAACATCAACTGTGCGCACTACGTACATTGCATAAGCTTGTGGTGGTGGATGCTCAGAGCAGGGAATCGTTCGCAGGTACTACAGCGAAGGGAACGGGCGAAATGAAACTCAAGGAAGAATTCAGACGGTACATCCCGGACCAGGACAAGCGCTGTGCGGCGATCATCCACACGGCTTCGGCTGCTGCTGCGACCGCGGCGGCTGCGATGGTCGTCCCGGGTTCGGATTCCGTTGCCATCGCGCCCGTCCAGGTGGTCATGATCACCGCTCTCGCCGATGAGTTCGAGGTCCACTGGACCGACGCCGCCGTGAGGTCGACCCTCTACGCCACCCTGGGAACGATGGTCGGCAAGGGCAGCGCGAACCTGGTGCTGCGCTGGGTCCCGGTTTACGGGAACGTCATTCGGGCGACGGTCGCGGTCAGCGTGACACAGGCCCTGGGATGGGCGGTGGTGAGGAAGCTGCGCAGGGACGGTCGGCTCGTCTGAGGGTACCCGTGTCCCGGATCGGCGCCGTCCTCTTTTCCCTGACGGCCTGCAGCGCTCCCCTCACCGAGCCCCCTCGCGACCACGAGCCTGTCGATCGCTGCCCCGCTCCGGGGGCGGGCATCGAAATGGGCGGGCATCCCGGCACCGGCGCCGACACCAAGCGGCTCCCGTTGCGGCGTCTCGTCCTGATGGGCGGCGGCCGGGGGGAGGACGCGGCCACAAGGTTGTTCGTCGAGGCTGCAGTCTCCGGCGACGTCGTGATCCTTCGCGCCAGCGGCTCCCTGACCAGTTATACCGAGTACTTCACGGCCGGGTTGACGGCCAGTTCCACCCCGGCGACCCTGGTCACGATCCGCACCAACGACCCTGGGTCGGGTGACGACCCCGCCGTCCTCTGCCGGCTTGGCAGAGCCGAGGCGGTCTGGCTTGCGGGAGGCAACCAGTGGAACTATCTGGGCCGCTGGCCCCCTGCACTGCAGAACGCCCTGGCCGAAGTCGCCGAACGGGGCGCCGCGATGGGAGGGATCAGCGCGGGTGCGGTCTCGCTGGGAGAAGGCGCGTTCGACGCGCAACACGGGACGGTCACCTCGGTTGAAGCGCTCGCCGATCCGATGCGCCGCGAGGTCAGTGTCTCCAGACCGGTTTTCGCACAGCCCGAATTGAATGGGGTCCTCGTGGACAGCCACTTCACGGACCGTCGGCGCGAAGGCCGTCTCCTCGTTTTCCTCGCGCGTTTCCTGGCGGATCGCGGAGAGGGCCCCGTTGTGGGCCTGGGGCTGGACGAGGGGGTCGCCGTCACGATCGAGGCTGGCGTTTATCAGGTCACCTCGCGGGGATCCGGGGCCGCGTGGCTGTATGAAGTCGCGGGCCCAGCCCCGCTCAGGCCGGGAGTGGCCCTGACGCTATACGGGATACGCCGCGTGAAGTTGGACGCCGGAAGCGCCGGAAGCTGGCCTTTCGACTGGACCGCGGCGGCCGGTCATGCCCGTTCGATGTACGTGCTGCGCGGCGCGGTCAGGGTGGGCGGATCGCCGTAGCTACCAGGCCACCGCCGCGCTGTTGTTCCGATTGTGCGAGGCCGCGCGCAGCTCCCCCGTGTTCGGATCCCGACTGACCGCAACCCACAATCCCTCGCCTGCGAGGCGCGCCTCCGCCGGGTCCAGTTCCTCGTAGGCGTAGCCGGTGCCGTCGAGGACCTCCCGCGAGAACCCGCCCGCCGGCACACGGAAGGTGAGCTGAGCGGTCACCGGGTCGGTGTTGGGCATGAAGAAGTCGGCGGTGTTGATCGCGTCGTCCACGGTCATGCCGTGTTGCATGACGTTCAGGAGACCCTGGAAGGTGCGGTGATGGAGGCCCGATCCCATGGAGGCGAAGCCGAGCACCGGTTCCCCCTCGCGGAACAGGATGCCCGTCTCGGTGGGCGCGGGAAGGCGACCGCCGGGCTCGATCCGCGCGATCTGCTGCTGCTGGAACGACGCCGGGTCACCGATCGTGATGCCGTCCACCACGATGGCCGTCTTGCCCCAGAGCACCGCGTTGATGCTGTGCGTGATCGCCGCGATGTTCCCGTCCGCATCGATGGCGACCACATCGTCGGAGTGCCCGGGGGAGGCCGGGGCCCACGCCCCGAAGGGCATCCCCTCTTCCATGAACGCCCACAACGCTTCGGCGTGCGCGGGCGTAAGCCGTCTTTCGGTCGTGAAATCGGCGCCGAGCAGGGCGGTCATGGTTTCCGCAGGCATAAAATCCAGCATGTAATTGCGCGTGATGTCAAGGGCCTTTCGCAACGCTTCCGGCGACTCGGTCCAGTGCGCATCACCGAGCAGCCCCGAGGCCTCGGCGAGCCGCTGCGCCTCGATCAGGGCCACACCGCCGGCGTTGGGGGGAGGGTTGGTGTAGACGGTGTAGCCGCCGCCCAGATCCGCGGTCAGTGGTTCGTCCCACAGCACCTCGTAGGCGGCCAGATCCTCGACAGTCATCCGGCCGCCGTCGGCCTGCACCGCCGCCGCCGCCCTCTCGGCCCACGGCCCGCGATACATGTAGTCGGTCCCCTGCTCGGCCACGGCCCTGAGCGTCGCCGCCAGGGCGGGCTGGGCGAAGACGTCGTTCTCGCCATAGGGAGATCCGTCCTCCTTGAGGAAGGTGGCCCGGGTTTCGGGTAGCCGAGCCAGATCGGGCGCCCGGACGGTCCAGTAGCCGGCCATCTTCTCCGACACCGGGAAGCCGTGCTCGGCGACATGGATGGCGGGCTTGAAGATCTCGCCCCACGGCAGCCGTCCGAACCGCTCGTGGGCCGCGCCCACGCCCTTCATGAAGCCGCCCACCAGCGCGGTGCGGCCGCCCACCTCCGTGCCGTACATGCCGCCGGGCCTCGACATGTCGATTCCGCCCGGGATCGAGAGCGGCTCGTCCTCCCCGAGAATGGTGTTCCACTCGGCGTTCATGGTGTGTACCTCGCCCGTCCCGGCGTCGTAATACACCAGCGACATGATGCCGAAGTAGCTGATCGGGGCGCCCGCGGTGAGCGTGACCTGGGTCAGCGCGGCCGTAAGCGCGGCGTCGATCGCGCCCCCGCCCTGCTTGAGCGCCTCGAGCCCGGCGCGCGCGGCCAGGCCGTTGTACGCCACGGTGACCGCGCCATTCCTGCCGGTCGCGACCCCGGCCTCCGTCCGGTCCACGAGCTGCGCGGCCATGAAACGATCGTAGTCGGCTGCCCAGGTTTCGGGCGACAGGTCGACGGGCGCCTCGGAGCATGCCGGTAGAACCAGCAGGGCCAGTGTCGCGAGATGTCTCATACGCCGACTTCTCTACTCGGATGCGGGACGCTTGCTCAGCCACTCGGACCACCATTCCAGCTGCACCCACGTGCGGTGCATGGTCCGCCACGGGGTCCAGCCGCCGTGATACGACTCCGGATACCTCACGAACCTGGCGGGGACCTGCTGCTTGCGGAGCGCCACGTACATCTGCTCCGCCTCTTCGATCGGCACCCGGTAGTCCGACTCGCCGTGGACGAACATCGTGGGCGTCGTCACCCCCTTCGCGTAGATCAGCGGAGACGAGCGTAGCAGGTTTTCGAGTCCGCGCTCCTCCCATGGAGGCCCGTAGAACTCGCTCTCCTTGGTACGGGGGATGTCCGCGACGCCATAGTCGCTCACCCAGTTCGAGATTCCCGCCCCCGCGACAGCCGCGGCGAAGCGGTCGGTCTGGGTGATGACCCAGTTGGTCAGGTAGCCGCCGTACGAGTATCCGGTGACGCCCATCCGGGCCGTATCGATGTCGTAGTTGGCTATTGCGTGGTCCACGCCGGCCATCACGTCGTCGTAGTCGTTGAACCCCCACCCGCCCCAGGTTCCCCAGCGGAACGCTTCGCCGTAGCCGGTCGAGGCACGCGGGTTGGTGTACAGCACCATGTAGCCCTGCGCGGCCAGGAGCTGGCGGTCGAAGGAGAAGTCGTTGCCGTAGGCGCCGTGCGGGCCTCCGTGCATGAGAAGGATCATGGGGAAGCCGCTGGCGCCCGCACCCCTCGCGGCAGCGCCACCGCCGCCTTCGCCGTAGCCCCGGCCGGGCAGGATCCAGCCTTCGACTTCAGTGCCGTCCGGGCTTCGGAAAAGCAGACGGTCGGGCGTCGCCAGGTCCAGACCGGCCAACAGCGGGCCGTTCACGTCGGTGATCCGGGTCTCGTCGCCACCGTCCATCGGCACGACCCGGATGTCACGGGGGTGAACCGGGTCGGTCGCGGTGAAGGCGACCCGGGACAGGTCGGCCGAGAAGGAAAAGCCGCCCAGCCGGCGGTCACCGGCGGAAACCTGCTCGACCGCGCCGCCCCCGGCCGGAACCCGGAAGAGGTGTGTGTTGCCCCCGATGCTTGCGGAGAAGTAGACAAGCCCCCCGTCGGGCGACCAGGTCGCCCCTCCGGGGATCAGATCCCACTCGGCGGTGAGGTTGCTCATCCGCCGTCCGTCGGCCGCGTCGAACATGAACAGTTCCGTGGATGATCCCCTGTCCCGCCCTTCCCGGATGATCACGTCGAGGCCCTCGTTGCCCCGAACCACGATGCGGCTGCCGTCGGGAGACCACGCCGGCGAAGAGTAGTTGTATTCGTCGTCGGTGAGGCGGTCGACCGATCCGTCCAGATCCACCGTCCACAGGTCCGAGCGCTCGTAGCTGTGTTCATCGCGCTGGCTCGCATCCGCAGTGAAGGCCAACCGCCGGCTGTCGGGACTCCACGCCAACCCGCCGACATCCACCCCCAGTTCCGTGAGCAACCGGGGTTCGCCTCCCGCGACCGGGATCAAATGGATCTCACGAGGGGGCGTGGCCTGCGGGTCACGCGGATCGGACAGGTACCCGCGCCGATCGAAGCGATAGTTCATCCAGTCGAAGTCGCGTCCGTCGAAGCGCTCGGCCAGGCGGCGCTCGAAGTCCGACCTGTACTCGGGCTCCGGGGCCGGGGCCGGAGCCACAGGTGCGGTGAAGGCAATCCACGCGCCGTCCGGGCTGAAGACCGGTGAACCCTCCAATCCGTCGATCCGGAAAGGCTCACCGCTGGGATCGTCCGCGCGGACGAACACACGGCCTTCCGCAACGAAGCCCAGCAGACTGCCGTCGGGACTCCACTGCGGAGACGACGCGCCGACTTCGGGATCCGAAACCCGTATGGGGTCCCCGGAGCCGTCCGCGTTTGCGAGCCAGACCTCGCTGTGTCGGCGGTTCTCTTCCTCCAGCACCGAGGTGATCACGTAGGCGACCCGCGATCCGTCGGGAGAGAGGGCCGGGCTGCCGACACCCTTCAGGCGGTAGTAGTCCTCGAGTTCGACGGGCCGGGTTGCGCCAGACTGCGCGTCCGGCGCGGCTTGGGCTGACAAGCCGGGTGCGAGAGGAAGCATTGCCACGGCCAGCGCCGGAATGGCAACGGCAAGCCGAGAAAACGCGCTGGCCGACGCAAGGGAGTGGAGAGGCCGGTCCCGCAGGGCCGGACCCGGGATCGGAAAGCTGGATACGCTGAACATGGCTGGCCTGTTCTCGGTCATGGTACGTTGCCCCGCGGACTCCGCGCCTCGATGTTCCACCAGGGCGTTCAAGCTCGAAGCTACAAGCTGGGGCGCGGCCGGCGACAGCGCCATCACGTGAGCGGTGGGCGTCAAAGAGGGCGCCTTCCTTCACCAGCAGGCGGCTTCCTTCGCTGGCGTGACGGGACGCTCCTCCGTAGCCTCATACCATGGCGCAATCCGGGGCCCACGGGGCGGCGAGCGCCGCCCTGCGTGACACGTCCTCACCCCGGCCTTATCCCCCGCGTCACTGGAGGGACAAATGACACGTCGCGACGCATCCCGGGCGGCCCCCGCCACTCTTCTCCTCGCCTCTTTCGCCGCCGTTCTCAGCGGCGGCCTCTCCGCACCACTCTCGGCCCAGGATCCCGGCGATCCATCCCCCCGTGCCATGACAGTCGACGACGTACTCGCGCTCCGCACACCTTCCGGGGTCGAGATCAGCCCCGACGGCTCCTGGGTCGCGTTCGTCGTATCCGAGGCGGACATGGATGCGGATCGCACGCAGACCAGCGTCTGGATCGTGCCCTCCGACGGCGGGCCGGAGGACGCGCGCCGCCTCACGGTAAGCGACGGCCTCGACGACTCGCCCGCCTGGCATCCCGGCGGGCAGTGGCTCGCCTTCGGGTCTTCCCGCGGCGGAGAGCGGCAGGTGTACGGGATCCGGCCCGACGGCGGCGAGGCGTGGCAGGTTACCTCGCAGGCTTCTCCCGTCGACGCCTTCGTCCTGTCGCCCGATGGATCGCAACTCGGGTTCCTGGCCACACCGCCGAAAAGCGAAGCCGACGAGGAGCTCGAGAAGCGCCGCGGCCGCCCGATCGTGCAGGATTCAGCCTACGCCGACCAGTGGACGCACCTCTACGTGGCCGAGATGAACGCAGACGGTTCCGCGGGAGAGGCGACCCGGTGGTCGCCTGACGGGCTCCACGTCGAGAGCCTGGTCTGGTCACCGGATTCCCGGTCCGTGGCGTTCGGGGCGCGCCCTTCGCCGGTGCTCCGGACCCGTTATGCCAGCGCCACGTATGTGCAGGAGGGACCCGAAGAGGACGCTCGCCAGGTCACCACCATGGAAGGTCCGGACGGCCCGGCGGCGTGGGACCGCGAAACAGGGCTGGTCGTCTCCGGGTCGGGCCACGTCCTCGGCACCTTCAACCGGCAACTCTGGACTGTGTCGCCGGCCGGGGGAGAGTCCGGCGCGTCCGCTCCGGGTCCCCTGTCGGCCGGCCTCGACGAGAACGCTACCCTGGTCCATCTCGACGGATCGCTGCTGCTGGTGAGCGCGTCGCATCGCACGGGTGCAGCCCTCTATCGCATACCCCTGGCCGACGGGGAGCCGGCCGGGCCGCCGGAGGAGGTGTCCGGCGGCGACCGGTTCCATTCGACGTTGTCCGCCTCGCACGACGGCACCCGCCTCGCATTCACGGCCGAGGACGGGACGCACCCACCCGACGTCTTCGTCACCGATGCGGACGCCTTCGACCCACGCCGTCTGACCGACCTGAATCCCGGCACGGCGGACTTGGCGCTGGGCGCGCAGAGGGTCCAACGCTGGCGCTCACGCGCGGACGGGGAGGAGATCGAGGGAGTCCTCACCCTGCCCGTGGGCTACGAGGAAGGCGAGCCGGTTCCCCTGGTGCTCGTCATCCACGGCGGCCCTTCCGGCGTCTCCTCGGACCGGTTCCACGCCACCCGGGGCGCCTACCCGGTGCAGGTCTACGCGGGCATGGGATTCGCCGTCCTGCAGCCCAACTACCGCGGATCGACCGGCTACGGCGAACGCTTCCGCGGACTGAACCGGGGCGACATCTCGGGTCGCGACTGGGTCGATGTGGACTCGGGCGTGGACGCGATGATCGAGCGCGGCATCGCGGACCCCGCCCGCCTCGCGGTCAGCGGCTGGAGCTTCGGCGGCCACCATACGTACTGGGGCATCACGCGCACCGACCGCTTCAAGGCGGCGAGCGCGGGCGCGGGGGCCAACGACCTGATCTCGATGTACTCGCAGACCGACCTTCCCGAATTCTACCACACCTACCTCGGGCCGAAGCCCTGGGAAGACTGGGAGCTGTACGAGGAGCGCTCGGCGTACCGCTACGTCGACCGGGTGACCACCCCGCTGCTCATCCAGGTCGGTGAGAACGACGAGCGCGTCCCGGCGGAACAGAGCATCCAGTTCTTCGAGGCCGTGCGCGCGATCGGCAAGGCGCCCACCGAGCTGGTGATCTATCCGGGTCAGCCACACGGCGTGCGTTCCCCGCGGCTCCGCCGGGACCTCATGTCGCGCAATGTGGATTGGCTGCGGAAGTGGGTCCCACCTCGTCCTACCCGATTTCCACCTCGATCCGCCGCCAGTGACCCCTCCGGAAACGGCCCGTGCTCATGAAGCACCGCGTTACGTGGCCCAGCAGGATCGCGATCCAGATGTGGCGGGCCTCCAGGCCGATGGTCACCTGCAGCACCCAGCACAGCACCAAAGGCAGCGCCAGCTGGGATATCAGGGAAATGTAGAGCGGGCCGCGGGTGTCCCCGGTGCCTTGCAGGGCCCCCGTATACGCCAATGCGACGGTGACGAACAGACCGGAGAGGGCGAGGAAGCCGAGGAGTTCGGCACCCAGCGCGGCCACCACGGGATCGTCCATTCCGAACGCCTCCAGGAGCAACTCGGGAATCAAGACGAACACGAGCCCGATGCCAAGGGCGACACCGATCCCGATCCTCGAAGCCACCCGCGCGCCCTCGACGGACCTCTCCGGCTTGCCCGCACCCAGGTTCTGGCCGGCCACAGCCGCGGTCGCGCCCATGAGCCCCACGGACGTCCAGGTGACGAGCGAGAACAGCTGCGTGTACCCGACCGAATACGCCGCCTGAGCCTCGGCACTGGCCGGCAGGGACCCGATGAAGCGCAGCAGGATGACCCCGCCGATGTTCATCGCCACGCCCTGAATCCCCGTTGGCAGTCCGAACCGGAACAGTTGCCGGATGATCGCCGGGTCCGGGCGCCAGTCGATGCCCCGGTGGAGACGGATCACCCAGCGGCCGCTGAAGAGGCAGTAGGCGCTGGCCAGCGCCATGATTCCGGCCGCGATGACGGTTCCCATGGCGGCCCCGAGGGTGCCGAAGGCGGGTATCGGGCCGAGGCCCCGGATGAGGATCACGTTCAGCACCAGATTGAGCACGGTCATCCAGATGCCGAGCCTGAGGGGTGTCCGGGCATCCCCGGCCGATCGCAGCGCTCCACCCAGCATGAAGAACACCATCATGCCGAAGCTGAAGATGAAGAGGGTGCGGATGTAGGGCAGCGCCTCCGCCTGCACCGCCGGGGTGGCGTTGACGAGGTCCAGTAGCGTCGGGGCAAGGAAATAGCCGAGTGGGGCGAGGAGCCCGAGTGACAGGACCACGGCCGTCAGGAACGCTTGGTAAACAACTTTGTTTACTATTTCGGGTTCGTTCTTCCCGGCGAAGCGAGCCACCAGGACGCCCATCCCGGTGAAGAGCGACCCGATGAAAACGTGCACCACAAGAAAGATCTGCCAGGAAACGCCGATCGCCGCGTTGCCGGCATAGCCGACGAAGTTCCCCACCATGACGTGATCGACGATGCCCTGGAGGCCGCCGATGACGTTTTGCAGCATGGTGGGCCACGCCAGCTTCCAGACGGCGCGGCCAATCGGCCCGTCGACGATTGAGCGGTCGAAGGACTTGCCGGTGGGTCTATTCACTCGCGATCGCGGCGCCGCGAAGATCGTGGAGGCGTTTGGATGGTGATGCTACTTGCCCTTTTCGCGAGCCGGGAACCAAACCAGGCGCCCGCCACAGCGAGCACCGGGTTGAGCCATGTGAGCCAGGCAGGCTGCTGTGCCCCGGTCATCGCGTCGACCATGCCTACATGATCAGGCCGGGGGCCAGGGAGTCCATCCAACGGGTTCAATGCGGAATACACCCCCAGAATGACCACGAGAACGACGAGCATCCAGAAGCCACGATCGTCCACCGCCACCTTCGAGCATACGAAACCGCCCAGGACTCCCGCGAACAGTCCCACGACGATCGATCCAAGCGACCACACCCACGAAACCTCCCAGGTCCCCGCTTCGAAGGAGCCCTCGGCGCCGAGGACCAACCAGAGGCCCGTGAACAGGACCATGACCACCAGGGCCATGACCACGTAGCCCAGCACCGCCCCACCGACGTTCCGCACATGCTCCATTGTGACGCCTTCTCCTGTTGCGAGTCCCAAGTCGTCAAACCGCATGACGGTATGGCGGACGACACCCCCGGGCAACGGGTTTCGGGTGATTTCATTTTAGCGTATACTAAAATTATGATGGACAGCGCTCAATTGATCCACACGGCCACCGAGCCCCGCCGGCTGCAGATCCTCCGGATTGTCTGGGACCGCGAGCGGAGCGTCGGTGAGATCGCGGCCCGCCTCCCCGTCAGTGTCGGCGCCGTGTCCCAGCACCTGTCCAAGCTGCGGGCGTCGGGCCTGGTCATGGTGAGGCCCGACGGGCGGCACCGGTTCTACCAGGCGGCGCGGCACGATATGGGGCCGCTCGGCGATGTCCTCGAATCGTTCTGGACGGGCCGTCTCCAGGTCCTCAAGCACATGGCGGAGAGCGAGGAAGCGGAAGAGCACACGGTACAGAGACCACACACAGTACAGAGACAACAACAACAGGCAGACAGGAGACAGACGTGGAAGACGACGGAACAGTAGTCGAGCTCTCGGTCGAGATCGCGGCCAGCCCCGAGACGGTCTGGAGCATCCTCACCGACCCCCAGGGCTTCTCGGCGTGGATGGAGGGGGAGGTCACCTTCGAGGCGCGGGTCGGGAGCGCGTTTCGGGCCGCCTTCCCCCACTACCAGATCGTGCTCGGCGGCGAGATCGTGGCTCTGGACCCCGAAGCGCGCCGCCTCGGTGTCACCTGGGGGATCGAGTCGGGGCCCCAGGCCGAGGAATACCCGGCCGGGTCCTCGCTCGTGGAGTTCCATGTGCGGTCCGATGGCGCCGGATGCCGCGTGGACCTTCGTCACACGGGGCTCTCGTCCGCGCAGGCGGCTCGGGAGCAGGAAGGCGGCTGGCGCTTCCAGCTGAGCAAGCTCGACCTGAAGGCGAACCGGATCGACCTCGCCGCGGGTCTGGAGCGCACTCTGCCGGACTGGGTGGCGGCGTGGAACGAGACGGACGCCGAGGCCCGGGTCACGCTGCTGCGACAATGTTGTCGTGACGATGTTGCGTTTCGCGACGAGTGGACGGCCCTCTCCGGACTCGAGCTGCTGAGCATGCACATCGGCAACTGTCACATGTACATGCCGGGGTACTCGCTGGAACACACGGGTGACGTCCGGATCTGCCGCGGGGAAGCGTTGGTGGGGTGGCGCACCACCGGGCCGGGAGGCCCCGTGGAGGGATTCAACCACCTGCGCGCCGACCCGGATGGCACGATCGGGCGGGTGACGGGGTTCCAGGACAGCTAGCGGCCGGGGGGGGCCACGGCCGGGGGGGCGCGGTTGCGGCGGGCCGCGCCACACGCCGATAGCCCTACCCCAGCGTCTCCGCGAAGGTGGGCCCGGCCCGGTGATTCGTCGTCTGCTCGTATGCATACGCGATCCGCAGCAGCGTCGGCTCGCTCCAGGCGCGGCCGAAGAAGGACACGCCGGTCGGCAGCCCCGACGCGAACCCCATCGGCACCGTGATGTCGGGGTATCCTGCGATGGCGGCCGGACCCGCGCTCGACCCGCCCCCGAGCGAATCGCCCAGGATGTGATCGGTCTTCCAGGCCAGGCCGCGCGTCGGGGCCACGATCGCGTCGAGGTTGTGCTGGTTCATGAGGGCGTCGATGCCGTCCTCGCGGTTGCCACGCTGGATGGAGCGGACCGCGTCCAGGTACACCTGATCGGTCAGCGGTCCCCGAGCCTCGGACGCGATGAGCCGCTGCTGCCCGAAGTAGGGCATCTCCAACTCTGCGTTGCGCTCGTTGAACTCGATGATCTCGGCCAGGGTCTTGACGGGCGCGTCCGGTCCCAGGCTGGCGAGGTAGGCGTTCAGGTTCGCCTTGAATTCGTACTCCAGCACCAGGAGCGGGAGCTCGTCGTTCCACGCCGCATCGGGAAGGTTGGCCGGATCCACAATGACCGCACCGGCCTCGCGCATGGCGTCGACGGCCTCGTCGAACAGCGCCCACACTTCCGGGGCATACCCCGAGAAGCTCCTGGCGACCCCGATCCGGGCCCCTTCGAGCCCGCGCGGGTCCAGGAACTGCGTATAGTCTGCGTGGGAGTTGCCCGCGCTGGCGGCCGTCGCCGGATCGCGGGGATCGACGCCGGTGACAGGTCCCAGCAGGGCGGCCGCGTCGCTCACCGTGCGGCACATCGGCCCGGCCGTGTCCTGGGAATGGGAGATGGGGATGATCCCGGAGCGGCTCCACAGGCCCACCGTCGGCTTGATGCCCACGATGCCGTTGGTGGACGAGGGGCACATGATCGACCCGCCCGTCTCGGTGCCGATGGTCAGCGCCGACAGGTTGGCGGACGCCGCCACCCCGGACCCGGAACTGGATCCGCACGGATTGCGATCGAGTGCATAGGGCATGCGGCACTGCCCGCCCCGGGCGCTCCAGCCGCTGCTCGCGCGCTCTCCCCGGAAGTACGCCCACTCGCTCATGTTCAGCTTGGCCAGGATGATCGCGCCGGCCTCGCGCAGCCGCTGTGCGACGAACGAGTCCTGCGCGGGGATCGACCCCTCCAGCGCGAGGGACCCGGCCGTTGTGGTCATCTGGTCATGCGTATCCAGGTTGTCCTTCAGCGCGACGGGGATGCCGTGCAGCGGGCCGCGGGACCCGTTCGCGCGCCGCTCCTCGTCCAGTTGGTCGGCGATCTCCAGCGCTTCCGGATTGGTCTCGATCACGGACCTGAGCTCCGGGCCCTGACGGTCGAGCGCCGCGATCCTATCCAGGTAGAGCTGGGTGATCGAGCGCGCCGTGCGTTCGCCCGACTCCATCGCGGCTTGCAGGTCGGCGACGGTCACCTCGTCAAGTTCGAAGGCCCCCGGCTGAGTGCCGCCGGGCCCACCGGCCCCCGCATCCGCCCCGCGCTGCGGAGAATCGGGCGCGCACGCGGATGTGCCGAGCGCGGCTGCGGCGGCGCCGCCTGCAATTGAGGTTCCGATAAAGCGACGGCGATCGATCATGTCAGGCTCCGGATCTGTTGCTGGTTCAGCCTCGGCGCTCGGGCGCCGCTGCAATGCGGGGAGTCAGGGCTCCTAACCTCTGCGGCGAGGTGCCGGCGGCAGCGCATCCACCAGCTCGACCATGCGTTGCTGCTCATCCTCGTTCGGCAGGCGTCCAATCCCGGCGCCGAGGTTGTCCACCATGTGCTCGGCGTCGCTGGTGGCCGGCGTGACACACGTCACGGCCGGGTGCGCGGCCGCGAACTTGATGAAGAACTGCGCCCACGAACTGGCGCCGAAATCGGCGGCCCAATCCGGCACCTCCCGATCCCCCACCCGGGCCCAGAGGCGCGTGCGGCCGAAGGGCACGTACACGAGTACGCCGATCCCACGGTCCATCGCAAGCGGCAGAATCTCCTCCGCCGCGCTGCGGTTGTCGACGGCGTAGTCGATGCCGATGAAATCGAGCGGGTAGTCGCGCATCGACTGGGCCAGCGCCTCGTACTGCCGCTTGCTGGTGCTGGTGATGCCGATGTAGCGGATCCGCCCCTCCGCCTTGAGCTCCTCGATGATCCCCACCTGGGTCGGGGGGTCTCCCAGGTTGTGCACCTGGATGAGGTCGATGGCCGACACCCCGAAGTAGTCGAACGAACGCTCGATCTGGGCACGGGCCGCATCCGGGTCCGCCGAACCTCCGCCGCGCCCGGCCACATTGACCTTGGTCGCCCAGAAGATCCGGTCCGAGATCCCCATTTCGGTCGCGATGCTCCCCGCGACCTCTTCGGAGGCGCCATAGCTGGGCGCCGTGTCGAAGACGCTCCCCCCGTTGTTCACGAAGGCCCCGAGCACCTCCTGGAGCGCGCTCACATCCTCGTTGCGGGCCACCCGCTGGAAGGTCGCGGAACTCCCGAGCCCTACAATCGGCAGCTGCTCGCCTGTCGACGGAACGGCCCGGGTCATCATCTCCTGTGCGGACAGGGCACGGAGCAGGTGGGGATGGAGCGAAAGCGCCGCGCCAGCGGCGGCGGTGGAGCGGAGCCAGTCACGTCGTGTCAACATCTGCGGGGTCCTCCCTGATGGTGATTGCCGGCCACCTTCGGCCAGCGAAAGGTCAAGGTGCGCGGGGCTGGGTCCCCGCGCAATTCAGGGACAGGCGGGCGGGCGCATGTGTTGTCGTGATGGCCGGACCGGTAGCGGGGCTATCGCGATACCGAGGCCTTTGCGGACTCGACCGAGCGCTGCTCGTACGACCTCGCGGCGGCTTGCTCCAACGTGGCCCGGTAGTCCCCGGTTTCCCCGATATCCTCGGCCCAGAAGCGGAGGACGGTGCCCGCTTCAGGGATCGGGCCCGCGAGGAAGATGTGCGCACCGGTGGGAATCGACAGCTGGAAGGCAGTGAGATCCGGCTCCGCTCGCAGGGAATCGACGTCCGGGCCTTCCAGGAGAAGGACGATCGCCCCGATGTCCGGCTCGGGGTAGTCGAGAACGACGTTCAGGAAGCCGGGCTTGCCGATTACCGTAACCGCGAGGGTTTGCGTCACGGTGAGGCCACCGGGGTCTGAAGCGGCGACCGCTACCGACGCCGAGCCCTTGGCCACCGCGACCACGGACACGATGCTGGCCGCTACCGAGGCCGTGACGACGGACGGGTTCGATGTCGTGGCCCAGTAGACCAAACGGTCGCCGTCCGGGTCGGCGAAGTACGCCGAAACGTCCACCGTCACCGTGTCCGTGATGGGCACCTCCCGTTCGGGAATGCTGCCCACCGTCACCGGCGCCCGGTTGGCGGGCGTGGGCGCGACACCGACGTCTCCGTCGCCGCAGGAGTAGATCGCCACGACGACCACGGCGACCAGCAAGGGGAGCGCCAACCGCTTCATGGCTGCCTCCCCGGAAGCGGCTGCCCGGGCTCTGCGAGTGTGCCGGAGGCCGGGGCACACCCCGAGCCCTCGCCGCCCGCCGCGCAGTGGTCGAACCACCGCAGCACGTCTCCGGCGTTGAAGTCGCCGTCTCCGTTGCCGAACCAATCCAGGAAGCCGATCTGAACGGGCGCCAGCAGTTCCAGTCCCAGCAGGTGATGCACCGCCTCCTCCACCCCGATCTCCTCGACCACCTCGAAGCGGTCCACGATCACCCCGGACAGGGCCGGGCGCCCCTGAACCCGGATCGTGATGGTATCCTCGTAGACCCCGGGGTCCAGCGACTCCGCCAACCGCGTCCAGACCACCTGTTCCCCGTAGCCTCCCGTCGCTCGATCGAGCACCAGCCACTCCGAGCCCGCGCTCTGGGCAGTCCAGACGGCGTCTTCCGCACCGAAGCCGATGAGCCCGGCGGAAAGCGAGTCCCCGGAAGGAGACTGCCAGCGCGAGACTCCATAGCCTGTGACGTCACGCGCGTCCGCGACCCGAAGCGGCGGCTGCACGGCGAGCGTGTCCACGAAAACCGCCGGACTGCCCGTGGCGCGGTACCCGACCACCGTCACCGTATCGACATAGAGCCCCACCGCGAGACCCGTCGGGTCCACCTTCCAGGTGACCGCGCCGTCTCCCGCCCCCGACGTTCGAGTCAACTCGATCCAGTCGCCCCCCGTGTGGCTCGCGGTCCACTCTGTCCCCTGGCGCGGACCGGAGAAGACGACCCCGACGGAGTCGGCGAACGGTTCGGTGCTGCCAACCAGGACGGCCACCCGCATGCCGCTCACGGCCAGGGCCAGGTGGCTCGGCAGGACGGCGTGCAGCGTGACCGGAATGGTGACCGGGTCGGCCGCGCCCGCAACGGTCACCGTCACGGTCGCCTCGTTGTCACCTTCACTCAGGCCGGTGCCCGAATAGCGGTAAGTGAAGCGGTCGCGGCCCTGGCCCGTGGCCCCTTCCAGCGTCAGCCACGGCACGTCGGCGGTCGCCTCCCACGCGGCGGCGTAGTCGTCACGCCCATGCGGAGCCACGATCACCTCTCCGGCGAGCATCGAGTCCGGCGAGGCGATCATCGTGTCGGCCAACGCTACTGGCCGCACCCGGGCGGTGAGTGGCACTGCGATCGGCACTTCGAACATCCCGCGACCATGGGTGGCCGCGACCAGGCGGCCGGTGCCCGGCTGCGCGGCCAGATCGAAGACGGCCGCCTTGGGCAGGTTGTCGTCCAGGGGTTCCCACGAGCCACCGCCGCCGGCCGAGTGAAACACGCCCAGATCGGTGCCGACATAGACCCCGTTCGGGTCCACGGGATCGTAGAGCACCGCGTTGACGGGAAGGTCCGGCAGGTCACCGGAGCGGTCCCGCCAACTCCGGCCGCCATCGGTGGTCTGGAAGACATGACCGGTCAGAAAGCCGCCGGCAACGGCGTATGCCTGATCCGGGTCGGTCGGATGCGCGGCCATGTCGGTTATGTAACGTTCCGGCAGACCGGCGGCGGCCTCGGCATGCGACCATGTCAGGCCCCCGTCACGAGTGACCGCCACTCGCCCCAGGGTAATGGCCATGTAGACGGTGTTCGGATCCGCCGGTGTGAGGGCGATGGCGCTGATCACACCATCCTCGGATCCCTCGAAGACCGGCTTCCAGCTCTCGGCCGCATCGTCGGTTCGATACAGGCGTTCGGCACCGAAGTAGAGTCGCCTGGAGTCGACCGGGTCCATTATCAGAGGGGGGATGAACAGCGCGCGTTCGCCCCGGTCTATGCCGGCGACCGCCAGCCTGCCGTTCTTGCGCGGCCCGCTATTCCCCTTGCCCGCTCTCCACTGCATCTCGGCATACCACACATCGGGATCCTCGGCGTCGAAGGCGGTGAACCCCCCGTCGCCTCGGAGCACCTTTGCCCAGACCGAGGTGCCCGCGGACGACAGCAGGGTACCATGATCCTGTGTACCACCGAGTGTCACGGCCGGATCGGACGGATGCGCGCTGATCCCGCTATAGAACTGCGCGACCGCCAGGTTGGTGGCGAGCGAAGCCCAGGTGACGCCCGCGTCCATTGAGCGGTGGACGCCGCCATCGTTGGTCAGGTACAGAACGTCGGGCCCACTCAGGGTGTCGAAGACGAGGAGGTGCTGGTCGACGTACGTGTCCACATACGAGTCTCCGAGTTCGCTGAACGAATGACCTCCATCCTCCGACCGGAACATCCTGATGCTGCCGAAATAAACGTTTTCCGAGTCCTGGGGGTGCACCGCGAGGGTCATGTCATACCAGCACTGGTAGTAGCATTGGGCACCTGCGGCCGCGACATGCTGCCAGGTCTCCGCGCCATCGTTCGTACGGAACATCAACAGGCCGCTCCCCTGCTCGCGGCCTTCCCCATAGTTCACGATTCCGGCATAAAGGACATCCGGGGCGGAGGGCGCGATCGCCAGGTTGATGCGTGTGATGTCGGTGTCGGGCAGGCCCGCGGAGGCTCTGGTCCACGAAACGCCGCCATCTGAAGACCGATAAACCCCGTCCGCGCGAACCGCCGCGTACAGGATGGAAGGATCCTCGGGATGCCTCACCAGGTCGGTCGCGATCCCGTCGAGGACCTGAGTCCAAGAGCGACCGCTGGCCGCCGAGCGGAAGAGCCCGAAGGTCGTAGCAGCCAGCACGGTGGTTGAAGTCGGGGACCCCGCGGTGGCCGGATCAATCAGCACCCGTGAGATCCGGGCCCCGCCGCTCCTGTAGCTCTTTCGCACGAACACGTCGGCTCCCAGCTGCGTCCAGGTCGCACCACCGTTGACGGACCGCAGAACCCCGCAGCCGTAGTAGCTGTCCCCCGAGAAGTGCTGTTCTCCCGTCCCGGCATAGACGATGTCGGGGTTGACCGGGTCGATGGCGACCGATCCCATCGCCAGCGAGCACTCTCCATCCGTCAAGGGTGTCCAGGACACTCCCGCGTTGTCCGACCTCCAGACTCCGCCCTGAGCAGCGCCCACGTAGAGGATGCCGGGATCACGGGGGTGGATCGCGATCGCCGAAACGCGTCCAGCCCGAGCAAGTCCCCTTTCATCGATCCGATCCGGCCCCGATGCACGCCAACGAGTGTCCATGAGGGACATCGGGAGGGGTCCGCCTCCTCGCATCGCCTGAACTCGTTGGCGCGCGTTCTGCAGAAGATCCGAGAGATTCACGCCGAAGCCCGAATAGAGGCGCAAGCGGTCGTACTCCATTCGGGCGCGGATCTCCTCGGTCTCCTGGGCCACGCCATCTTCGGGCAGCACCGGCACGGCAGTCGCGACGAAAGCCGCGACCGACGCAAGTAGCCGCAGTGGGATTGCCGCAGAGCAGGTGGACACCGGCGAGGCTCCAGATCGGGTGTTCAGGTGCCGAATCAGGGGAAGAGGCTCCCGTCGATCGCGGGGACGAGCCGCACCGCGTTCTCGTAGTAGATCTTGCGCAGCACCTCGTCGGGGAGGCCCAGGCCGTACATCTGCCAGAACGCGTGGTAGCGGCGGTAGTAGTCGAAGTAGTCGTCCTCGGTTTCAAAAACCCGGAAGTAGGTGTGAAACTCCTCCTGGTTGTAGGAGTCCTTCCCCATGAGCACCCGGTCCCCGTACTCGACTAGCCACTTGCGGGCAAAGCGGGGCTGCCGTCCAAGTTCGTACACGACGGCACCCAGCCCCACGTGCATGTTCGGGATCTCGTCCAGGAGCCGCCCCAGCCGCGCCAGGTCGTGCCCGAGCCACCCGAGGTGCGCCGCGATGAAGGTCGTGTTCGGGTGGGCACGAAACAGGTTGTGCTGCTCGCCGATGATCTGTTCGAAGGGCGGAAACTGCCCGGGGGGCCGAATGCGCCGGGGCCGCAGCTTCAGTTCGAGCCACCGTTCGTTGAACTGATCGTGGGGCTGCCAGAATTCAGCCGGGTCCGCCGAGTGGATGAGCACGGGGATCCCCAATTCACCGGCCTTGTCCCACAGCGGCGCCATCCTGGGGTCGTCGACCGCGATCCGGTTGCCGTCCGTGTCCCGGTTGGTCATGCCCAGGCCCTTGAAAATCTTCAGGCCCGACGCCCCGTTCCGCACATCCTCTTCGAGCTGTGCGGCGGCGCGTTCACCCCAGCCCGGCGCGCCGACACCCCGGAAGTCGGCGTTCGCAAAGAAGACGAAGCGGCCCGGGTGCCGTCCGGCCATGTTCTCGATCCCCTGCGCGAGCCCCGCTCCCCTGCCCCCGGACAGGTTGACCATCACCGCCATGTTGAGCTCGTCCATCTCGGCCACGAGACGGGCCACTGCAGCGGCCGACATGCCCGTGCCGCGCTGGTGGCCATGGATGTCGACGAATGGGAAACGCGCACGGGTGACCGGGTTTTCCGGGACGACGAGCGTGTTGCGCGGCTCGTATTCCGTGACGGTCACGTCCTGGGCGAGCAGCGGAGCCGGGACTCCGACCGCGGCCGCAAGGAGGGCGGTGACTGCCAGCGCGGCCGACCGGGTGCCGGGCAGGCCCCTGCCACAATCTGCGGTGCTCCGGATCATCGCTCTCCTCCTCCTCAACTCCTGCGCATGCTCATCAGGACGTAGCGTTTGTGGGTCGCAAAGCCGGCGGGGTCCAGCACCGACGCACTCCTCGCTGCGGCCTGGCGGGCCCGGTCGGCCACGTTTTCAAGAACGTAATGCAGCGCCGGGCTCTTTGCGCGGAGCTTGTCGTGCGCGAAATCGATGGCGGGCAGGCCGATGCGGCTGGCCAGCAGGTGGGCGAAGCCGAGGGTGGGCAGGACGTTGGCGGTGATGTCGGTCTCGTGGACGATCTCGAAGCCGTGTTCGCGCAGCCGGCGGCGGAAGGAGCTCAGCCGCCAGCCGGAGCGATTTCGGTCCCGTGCGGAAGTCGCGGTGTCACCGTCGCGGAAGTAGTCGGCCACGATCCACGTGCCACTTGGGACCAGAATCTGTCCCACGACCGCGAAGACGCCATCCGGTTCCATGTACTGAATCGACTCTGCATGGATGACCGTGCCAAAATGTGCCCTGAATCTGTCCACGAATGTGTCCTCGAAGCGGCAGCGGAGGAGGGGCACGCCGGGATAGTTCCGGCCGATGTAATCAGCCTGGTGACGATCCGGCGTGAGGCCGGTCACGTCGTGTCCCGAAGAACGCAGGAGACCGAGCATCCCGCCCATGCCGGAGCCCGCGTCCAGCACCGGCGCCTCGGGACGGTCGATGAGCTCCATCAGCTTTTCGGCGTAGCGGAGCTGAGCCCGGTAGAGGTCCTCGAAGCTCACCGTCTCGGGGCGTTGGCCGGGATCGTCGAAGTACCCGTAGTGAAGGAAGTCGCCGGGCAGCATGCGGTTGTACAGCCGCAACTGGGCGTTCGCATGCACGGTCGGGACGCGGCGGTGGAGCCGGCGGCGCCGGATCCAGGCAAGGACATGGTGAGGGAGGAAGGCCCGGCCGAGGATCTGTCGCAGGATCCAGGGAGCGCGCAGCCTGGCCCAGGGCCGATCCTGCCCGTCAGTCAACGGCCAGGTATCGGGACAGGGCATTCACGACCCCATCGCGGTCCTTACGCGACAAGGTGCCGATCTTCCGGACGATCAAACCGTCGTCAAGGGTGAACAGCTTGAGACGGATCTTGCAGGGAACGTTGAGGCCAGCATCCCGCCAGCTTTGAATGACCACATCGCTCGGCCAATCACCACGCGATGAAGTGATCATGGCCAGGATCGACTGTTTGTGAGCCCGGTTGAATTCGGCCGACGAGACGAGAAGGGCAGGACGGCGTTTGGTGGCTCGTCGGTCGGAGAAGGGGAATGGAACAACGACCACATCGAACGGCTCAAAGGTCACGCCATGCGTCCTCGTCCTCGGGAGAGATCCACTCGGTCATGGCCCCCGAAAGCCCCTGGAGGTAGCCGTCGGAGCCGAGCTCCACCCTGCGCACGACGAGGTGATCGCCCTGCAGATCGAAAGCGATCAGGTCGCCCTCGCGCAGATTTGCCGCGTCCCGAATCTTCTTCGGGATCGTCGTCTGCCCACGTGCTGTGATCTTGGAAAATTCTATTTTCTGATTCCTCTGAAATTCTGACTACCAAGATAGAATCGGTGCGTATCGAGCGCAATGTTCTTCCCAGGATGCGAGCAGCAACGTAGGATTCAGCTTCGCCCAGACACCTTCGCAGGAGACATCAATGAACGTCGCTCGCCCAATCGCCGGCATCGCCCTCATGCTCGCGCTCGCCAACGCGCTCCAGGCCCAGCAGCGGCCCGCCAGCCCCCGGGGCGAAGCCGCCACCCAGGTCGGTGGCGCCTACAACGAAAACGGCCGCTACGAGGGATCGTGGATCACGGTGTCCTACGGCCGGCCCATCCTTCGCGGTCGCGACCTCTTCGGGTCGGGCAACGAATACGGCCAGGCGTTTCTGCGCGGTGCTCCCGTCTGGCGGATCGGGGCTGACCAGTCGACGCGCTTCATGACCGAAGTGGACCTCATGTTCGGAGGTCAGCGGCTGCCCGCCGGCGAGTACAGCATCTTCGCCGAGCTCACCGAGACCGAATGGACGCTGATCTTCGCCACCTGGGGGGTGAAGAACGCCTACCGGGAGGAAAACGCGGACGCGCTCTGGGGCTCGTACGAGTACACCCCGGACCGTGACGTCCTTCGCACGACGATGGATGTCGACACGATCGGGATGTCGTCCGACCAGCTCGTCATCGCCTTCATGAACATGACTCAGGAAGGCGGCGTGTTTACGGTGTGGTGGGACGACCAGGTCGCCACGACGCCGTTTTCGGTGGCGCGCTGAAGGAAGGTGGCGCGCTGAAGGAGAGTCTCGCCGCGGTCTCCTCTACCGCGGTCCCCCGATCGACAGCGGCCGTACCGGTACGTACCTCACCAGACGCATGCGGTTGATCTCGCCGGCGTAGATGTTGCCGTCGAAGTCGACGCCGAGGAACTCGATTCCCGGGCCGATATTCACGTCGTGCTGGGGGATGAAGTGCGTGACCCACGCCTGCTCGGTCTTCAGGTCGCCGATGCGGATCCCCTTCTCCCATCCGAAGTTGCTGCGCCAGGGGTCGGGGGGGCCGGTGCGCAGGTCGCCCGAGAGGCCGTCGCCCGCATAGAGGATGTCGTTGTCGTCGATGAAGAGGCCGCTGGGCTTGCCGTAGTGCGTCCAGATGTACATGAGGTCGCCGTCCGGGTCGAAGACCTGGATGCGGCTGTTGCCCCGGTCGGCGACGTAGACCCGCCCCCGGGAATCGAGCTTGATGTCGTGGGGGTCGCTGAAGCGGGCGGGCTCGCGGCTCTCCGACCCGACGCCACCACCCACGGCGCGGATGAACGTCCCGTCGGAGGACATCCTGACGATGCGATTGTTGCCGCTCCGGTGCCCGTCCGCTACCCAGATGTCGCCGCCTGGAGCTATTGCGACGCCCGACGGCCCGTTGAAGTGCGTCTCGTCGTCACCGTGCACGCCCGCCTCGCCGATGCGCATCACGATCTCGCCCTGGCGGGTGAGCTTGAAGACCTGGTGGCCCATGCCCATTGACTCGCCCAGCGCGGCGCGCGCGTCGCCGTGTGCACCGCCCTCTGTGACCCACAGGAAGCCCTCGTGGTCGAGAGCGAAGCCGTGCGGGAATGCGAACATCCCGGCTCCGAAGCTGTCCACCAGGTTCCCGTCGAGGTCGAACTTCAGGATCGGGTCCAGGTCGGTCCCGGCACACTGGTTGGCGCCGCAGCGATCCAGGATCCACAGGTGCTGCCCATCCGGGTCCGGGATCACCCCGCTCACTATGCCGAGGGTGCGGCCCTCGGGGAGCTTCTCCCAGCCGAGGGTCGCCCGGTAGGGGTTGCCGGAAGTGGTCTGGGCGGGCAGCCGGTCGGCCGTCGCCGCCATGACAAGCAGCATGAGAACCGTGGAATCCCGCACTGTTTTGTATAGATTTGGCATGTATGGATTTGGCATGTTCGTGGGCACTTGTGGCTCGTTGATGGGCACGTCCGGTTCAGGTTCGCTTCCGCGGAATGAATCTACAAGCCGGACACGGCTTGGCGAGCCCCGCACCCGAAGGCATTCGCGAGGTTTGGTCTTGTCCGGCATCCGTCCCCCATTCCCTGTCCTCCTGTGCTTCCAGGTGCAATGGCAGGACGATGGCCAGGGCGGCCTGGCCCTGCGCATCATTCACCCGGCTTCCGTTGCGGACGCGGAGCCGTGCGTGGTGCGGTAGGCACGACCGGCCACGGGCTGCACCCGGGACGCAGGGAGTCGAAATCGCAACCGGCTCTTCGCGTATGATGGTTGTGTCCCGGTCTTGAGCGAGTAGACGGAGGTACCATGAACTTGAGCACATCATCCGGAAGCCTGGTCGCCGGACTCCTGTTGGCGGCGGCCGCCGCGTGCGGAGAAGCGGAGCCCAGCCAACCCGAAGTCCCGACCGAGGTCCCCGCCGACCCCCTGTGCGACGCGACGATCACGGTGCCCGAGGGCTTCTGCGCGCGCGTGTACCATCCGGGGGTGGGCGCCGCGCGGCAGCTGGCGGTGGCCTCCAACGGCGACGTGTTCGTGGCGGTGCGCAACCGGGGCAACCAGCGCGGCGGGGTGGTGGCGCTGCGGGACTTCGACGGCGACGGTCGCGCCGACCAGACGGAGTCCTGGGGCGACAACGGCGGCTCGGGCATCGCACTTGCCGAGGGCGTCCTCTACTTCGCGACGGACAACAGCGTGTTGCGCTATTCCATCGCCCCCGGTTCCCTGACACCTGTCGGGGCGCCCGAGACCATCGTCGACGGCCTGCCGAGCGACCGCAACCACGCGTCCAAGAGCATCGCCCTTCACCCCGACGGCACCATTTTCGTCGGCATCGGCTCTCCGTCCAACGCCTGCCAGGCCGTCCCGCGGACGCCCGGATTGGCGGGCAAGGATCCGTGCCGCGAGCGGGAGACCCGGGCGGGCATCTGGCGTTTCCCAACCGACCGCATCGACCAGACGCAGGCAGACGGCGAGCGCTTCGCGGCCGGCGTGCGCAATGCGGGGGCGATTGCGGTGAATCCCGGATCGGCGGAGCTGTACGCCGTGATCCACGGCCGGGATCAGCTGCGGCAGCTTTGGCCCGCGTACTTCAGCGACCCCGACGGATCCGAAAAGCCCTCCGAGGAGTTCGGCCTCATCCGCGAGGGAGCCGACTACGGTTGGCCCTACTGCTTTCACGACCCGGCCGGCAACCGGAAAGTCCTCGCGCCCGAGTACGGCGGCGACGGCGTCGAGGTGGGCTTGTGCGCCGACATGGACATGCCCGTGATCGGCCTGCCCGCTCACTGGGCTCCCAACGCCATGGCGTTTTCCTCGGGCGAGTCCTTCCCCGAGCCCTACCGGAACGGTGCGTTCGTCGCATTCCACGGGTCGTGGAACCGGTCGCCCTTCCAGGCCGGCTACAACGTCGTGTGGATCCCCTTCGATGGCAACGCGCCTACGGGCGACTGGTCGATCTTTGCGGACGGCTTCGCGGGCGGCCAGATCACCTCGTCAAACCAGGCCGACAACCGGCCGACGGGGGTCGCGACAGGGCCGGACGGGTCGGTCTACGTGAGTGACTCGCTACGCGGGAAGATCTGGAAGATCGTGGCGGGGTAGGGCTGGGGGGGGGCGGCGAGGAGGGCAACCCTGACGTTACGTGAGGGTCGGGTGGGAGTGGGCCAGGCGGCTACACGCTGACGACGCCGGATCGGGTCCGGCCAATGCTGGCCAGGGCGATCACATCTACGGCGCGTGGTACGGCTGCGGGTGGTGCGGTGAAGTGGAAGGATGTCGAGTCCATGTTCCGCGGACTGGGCGCTGAGATCCACGAGCGTCGTGGCTCGTCGGTCGTCATCAAGTTGAACCAGGAAGTCGAAACCGTTCATCGTCCTCACCCCCGTCCGGAATGCGGAAAGGGACTGGTCAGGCGCATGCGCCGTTTCCTTGAAAGAGCAGGAGTCGAAGGATGATTGAGTACAAGGGCTACACAGGCGTCTTCGAGTACGACGACGAATACGAATTCTTCACCGGTCACGTCGTCGACACAAGAGACGGAATCAACTTCGAGGGCAGATCCGTGGAGGAGCTGAAGGAGTCAATGCGACACGCGGTGGACGACTACCTTGAGTTCTGCGAAGATACGGGCAGAGCACCCAGCAAGCCCTATTCAGGTCGGATCCTGGTTCGGGTCGACGCCGACCTCCACCGCATGTTGGCCACCAAAGCGAGTGGCCAGAGAATGTCCATGAATGCCTACATTGCTAAGCAGCTTCGGGACATCGCACTCTGATACCTCATCAACAGCTAGCTTTCGGGGGCCGAATCCCGGCCGCACGGTTGCTTGCCCTGACCCAGCCACCTCTCCGCTAACCGCAAATGACCACAAAGACGAAGAAGCTGATCAAGGCGATCGAGTCCTACTTTGACGAGCTTCGGATGATTCGCGGCACTGGAGGCGGGACCGGAGAGCGATCAAGCTATCCGGCGATCGCGAATCTGCCAAAAGCAATTGGTGCTTCGCTCAAGCCGTAATGCGAGAATGTGACTTGGCCACTGATCCTGGGCTGAAGGACGCCCGAGGATTTGTTAATACGATCTGGGCTCGCGAGGCGTAACCTTGGAGGTCTACGGCATATGTCTGTCGGTCAAGGCAATGGTGGACACTATGGGACGGTTTGCCGTTCGGTCTTCTCCTGCCCCCCCAAACATCCGCCCCAACGACCCCTGCTCGGCCGCGCACACCCCCCGTTCCGTCACCAGCCCCGTCACCAGCCGCCTCGGCGTCACATCGAAGGCGTAGTTCGCGGCTCGGGTCCCTTCCGGCGTGACCCGCACCCTCCGCTCCACCCCGTCATCGTCCACACCCCACACCCGCGTCACCTCCTCCGGGTCACGCTCCTCGATCGGGATGCTGGTCCCGTCCTCGATCGACCAGTCGATGCTCGGCGAGGGCACCGCCACATAGAAGGGCACGCCGTTGTCGCGGGCGGCGAGCGCGAGCGGGTAGGTGCCGACCTTGTTCGCGACATCGCCCGCGGCGGTCGTGCGGTCCGTCCCCACGATCACCACGTCGACCTTGCCGCGGCTCAGCAGGTGCCCGGCCGCGCTGTCCGACACCAGCGTGTGCGGCACCCCGTGCTGGCCCAGCTCCCAGGCCGTGAGCCCGGCGCCCTGGAACCGCGGGCGCGTCTCGCCGACCCATACATGGATCCCCAGCCCTTCGTCGTGGGCGCGGTAGACGGGAGCGGTCGCGGTTCCCCAGTCGACGGTCGCGAGCCAACCCGCGTTGCAGTGCGTCATGACGTTGAGGCTGCGCCCCGCACCACCCACCGTCGCCCCGGCCCGGCTGGCGATCTCCCGGAAGATTTCCAACCCGAACCCGCCGATGCGCCGACGAGCGCCCAGATCAGATTGACCGCGGTCGGGCGGGTTCCCGCCAGGCCGGCCAGCGCCTCCTCGAGCGATGCATCGGACGGATCGGCGCGCATCGCCAGCGCCACGCCATACGCCGCGGTCGCGCCAATCAGGGGCGCACCGCGCACGACCATATCCCGGATGGCGCGTGCGGCATCGTCGACGGACTCCAGGCGCAGGGTCTCGAACCGGTGCGGAAGGACAGTCTGGTCGATGACCCGTACATCCATTCCATCGCCCGCGGTGACTCCATCGCCCACGGTGAAGATCGCCCGGTACGGGACACCGCCCACCTTCATCAGACTGCTCCTATGCCTGCGCGATCCGTCCGCAGCACTTCTTGTATTTCTTGAGGCTCCGCACGAGCAGGGGTCGTTCCGGCCGGGACGGAGGAAGTCCTTGGCCGCGGGGCGTGACCGCTTGCGTTCCCGTTGAACGCCGTTCAGATGTACGCCGATCATCGCATAGACCGAAGCGGCCCTGGCGAACTCGTCACAGGCCTCCTTGACGACGACCTCCAGTGGTGTCTCCGGATCCGCCGCCTCCTCCATCAACTCTTTCCCCATTGAACCAGCGGCAAAAAACCCCAGTATCCACAACACCTCCATGAATTCGTCGGCCAGGCTGCTCTCGAACGGCTGCCAGATTTCCTGCAGCCAGAGATGTCCCTCGATGAATCCGCGTGACCACTCGGAAAGTGGCGAATCGGGGTCCATGTTCTCCATCACATCGTCGCGGACCTTCACCTCGTCGGGCAATCTTCCCTCGCCCTCGCGCACATCGTCTACGATGACGCTGAACAGTGACAGCAGCGCGCCCATGATCCCCTCGGCCTGCTTGCGGTCTTCGAACTGGGGCAGTGCACCCCCGAAGACGATCGGAAACCACTCCGACGGCTGTACCACATCGGGCGACGCGGCGACCGAGAAGAAGAATCCCTGTACCTCGCCGATGGTCATGGCGCTTTCCGGCCGGCCGGGGCGAGAGAGAAACTCCGCCAGGGCGGCGCGGCGCGGCGGCGTCAGCTGCTGAACAATGTTCTCGGAAAACGTCTCCTTGCTCATGTCGCTCCTGTTTGGCGGCTCGGTCCTCAGGTGACCGGCCTCGTCTCCTCTGCAAGGTGCACCTCGAGCCAGGCGGCCCACCGCGCCCACAGGTCGAGCAGCGTCTCCCTCGTCGCGGGACCGTGGTCCTCGAAGGGGTAGAGGTACATCGCGGCTTCCTTGCCCAGTCCGTTCAGGGCGTGGAACAGCCGCGGCGAGTGGTCGGGAGCGGTGCCGACGTTCTGGTCGTGCATGCCGTGGTATACCAGCAGGGCGCCGGTCAGGTTATTCGCGTACACGAACGGTGACATCCCGAGGTAGACTTCGCGAGCATCCCAGAAGTGCCTGCGTTCGGATTGGAAGCCGAGCGGGGTGAAGGTCCGGTTGTAGTTGCCGTCGCCCGCGATCCCGGCCTTGAAGAAGGGCGTGTGCACCATCGCGTTGACGGTGCCGAACGCGCCGTACGAGTGCCCGCCGAGCCCGAGTCTGCGACGGTCGATGATCCCTCTTGCGTCCAGCTCGTCGATCACCGCCGCGAGGTTGTTGCGCAGGTCGTGCTGGTAGTTGTTGTTCATCCGGCCCGCTTCACCCACGATCGGTGCGTCGGGCTCGACCACGACGTAGCCCAGGCGGATCAGGTATTCGATCGAGCGGGTGCCGAAGTTCGGGAACGCGTTCTTGTTGAAGGTGCGTCCGCGTTCGTCGTACGACTCCTGGTCCTCGTACTCGCGCGGATAGAACCAGAACATCGCAGGTCGCTCTTCACCTTCCTCGAAGTCGGGCGGCATGGTGACGTTGACGAGGAAGCGGAAACCATCGGGGCGCTCGACTGTGAAGCGGTCCCGTGGTGCGTTGGTCAGATCGGGCGTGTAGTCGACGTTTTGGGTCAGTTGCGTACGCGCATCGCCATTGACGAGGAACGACTGTCCGACTTCGGTCGGAGACTCGCGATGCACCACAAAGCTCGCGGCGCCGGCGTCCAGCACCGTGGTGATGCGTTCGTACTCGCCGTCGTTCGAGCTCTCGTAGACTCGTTCCGTGTCGCCGGTGCGAAGGGCGACCCGGTCCATGAAGCTGATCGGAGACGCGGCCAGAGGGTCCTCGTCGTAACGGGTGCCCATGAGGAAGACGGATTCGCTGCCGTCCTCCCCGACGACCTCCACGATGTGCGCGCCGGCTGACCCGCCACCGCCGCGGAAGCGGAAGGCCCCGCCGCCGCCGCCGCCCGCCTGGCCGTTGTCCATCAGAAGCGAGCCGGGGTTGGCGTAGAACTCGTCGGAATCCCACTCGCTGATCGTGTAGCGTGTCTCGGGGTCGACCAGCCGTACCGCGTACTCGGTGACCGTGCCGCCGGAGCCGCCGCCGCCGAAGCCCCCCCCACCGCCCCCGCCGCCGCCGGGTCTCTGCGTGACCAAAAGCCAGCCGTAGTCCGCCGAGTAACGGTGGTTCGCCATGCGCCGGTCGCTCTCGTAGAGTACGGTCGCGTCGTCCTCCCCAAAGGGTGCGGCCCAGAGTATGACACGATCCTTCCGGCGAGTGTCGGCCTCCTCGTCCTCTTCCTCTGCCGCGGCCTCGTCGCCCTCTTCCTCCTCGGGGGCGGGCTCCATCCGCAGGAAGGTCAGGCCGGCCCCGTCTTCGCGCCACATGATCTGACGCCGGTCCGCCTCCTCTTCGTCGCCCGCGACGCCCGGTGCCGACGGGGCCCCGCGGATGCCGGTGTTCAGCTCGGTGTCGGAGATCTCGGCAAGCACGTTGCCCTCGCGGTCCCAGATCTCTTCGACGCGCCCGAAGCTGGTCACCGGAACGACGTAGCTGAACGGCCTGTGCATCGTCGTCACCCGCGCATGCTGGCCATCGGGCGAAAAATCGAAGCTCCGGAGCATGGCCGGGTCGCCGACTCGTGTGACGCGCCGGTTGTCGACGGCGATCGTGGCCAGCTGGCCGGTGACATGCCACTCCAGAAGCGCTTCGTCGTACGGCGTCGCCATCAGGCTCGCGTAGGTCCGCAGGACGTTCTTGCCGTCCTCGGTCTGCTTGATCCGCGGGCCGGTGGGGACGTTCGGCTCCATGGGCCGCCGGGCGCGGTCTTCGGGGACCAGTACGGTCGCGATCTCTTCGCCGTTCGAGGTCCACTCGAAGGTGGTGACCATGGTGGCCAGCACCGGGTCGCGCGTGATCCGGCGCGAGTCGCCGCTCTCCGGATCGGTCACGTAGATGTGCGTTTCGTCGTCGCTGTGGGCGTAGAAGGCGAGGCTGGAGCCATCGGGGGACCACTGGGCCGCCGACACGCGCGCGCCGCCGGGAACCTCGACGTCGGTGACCGAGCCGTCGGTGGCCGAGATCACCTGCAACCCCGCGGAGCTACGGATCGACAGGTTGCGGTGGCGGTTCGCCTGGGGCTCCAGGAACTGGCCGCCCAGCTCGTCGAAGGGGCGAGAGAAGCGGTCCATCGTGACCGGCCCGTCGCCAACCATGTGCAGGAACCAGCGTCCGTCGGGACTTGCCTGGTTGAGCGTCGCGTTCAGGTAGCGCGGCGCCAGCACCGCGTCCGCGATGTCAGCGGGCGGTTCTACCCACCCCTCCGCGGAAAGAACCGCGGCGGCCGCGCTGGGCGGATCCTGGGTGGCGGTCGAGGCGGCGTCCTGTGCCTGAAGGATCCACGCGGGCAGCGCAATGGCCCAGAGCGCAATGAACGCGAGGGCGGGGGCGAAAGGAATGCGTGTCAAGGCTTTCTCGTGTCCGGTCATCTTCGTGACTCCATCCTGACTGTTGCGGTAGCGTGCGAGGTGACTGGTAAGTTGGGGTGCCGGACTCAAACCCGACAGGGGCTCACCAAGGCCTCCCCTAGTCCCGGTCCCTGCGGTAGCGGGTGGCCTTGTATTCCTCCACCCAGGCTCTGGAGCTGCGCCAGCGGCCGCTCGAGTTGCGGATCGCGCGCAGCCTGCCGCGTCCGGCGGCTGCGCGGAGCGCCGAGGCCTCCAGATCCCGGGTCGCCAAGGCGCTGAGCGGGACCAGGCGGGTCGGACCGGCAACCGCCGGAATCACGAACCTGTACAGGTTGTCGAGGATCGCGCGGGCCAGCATCTCCCCCAGCGGACCGGATTCGCCTCGGTCAGCCTTTCGGAGGGCACCGAGGTATTTGGAGCGGTCCCGCTTGTAGATGATGGCGGGTGGGTAACCGAGCCGAACCAGGATCAGGTTCAGGAGCAGGCGGCCGGTTCGCCCATTGCCATCGAGGAACGGGTGTGCCTGTTCGAACCGACAGTGGAGTTCGGCAAGGGCCTCGGGGAAGGTCAGCGATTCGGCATCAAGCGCGTTCACCTCCCCGATCCAGGTATCCATTTGGGCAGGCACGAGCGGCCACGAGACGGGAGTCATTCCCCCGGGAAACGGCCGGATGTCATGTTCGCGAAAGTTGCCGGGTGCCTCCCGATCCGTAGCGTCGGGATGAGGAGCCACCTCCCAAACCGGCGACATTGCCGTGTGGTGAACCTGCCGGGCCTCGGCCAAACTCAGGATTGCCCCCGGATGACAGAGCCCGGTCCGGTGAACCGCCTGCCGGTACACCCACTCGGCCGCCGTAGCGTAGCCCCGGACCTCCAGATATTCCTGAAGCTCCCCGTCGCCGACGGCTCGCCCCTCGGCCAGAAGCCGCTCAACCTGCTTCAGCACCAGCGTATTGCCCTCGATCGCCGTAGAATGATGGGCCTCCTCGTACCAGATTCCGCGCCAGATTCCGGCAGCTTCCTGTGGATTTGGCAAGCCACCGAAGCGCTCCCAGAGTTCGGAGACATCGGATCGCAGCCGACGATAGACCTCGCGACGAGGTGGGCGGCCACGTCGTGGCGGTCGCTGGTCAATGTGTTCGATCATGGCAATCCGAATTGAACAGAACAAATATTGAATGAGAAATGTGTTCGATTCTGAAGAAACAAATGTAACAGAACACTTTGGGACACCGGACGGCCTCGCCCTCGCCACGCTCCCCTCCACATGCGACATTCTCCGGCCCTCGTCCACACAAGGAGGCATCACGTGTCCCAGTCGCCCATTGCGCCGCCCTGCCGGCTCGCGACCGCCCTGACCCTGACCCTCGCCATCTCCGCCCTCCCTGCCCCCGTCGCCGCCCAGAACACCCCGGCCGATTGGGACATCACCCAGCCCCGTGGCGAGACCCGCGAGATCGCCTTCACCGCGACCGAAGGCACCTGGATGTCCGTCGACATTTCCCCCGACGGGGCGTCGATCGTCTTCGACCTCCTCGGTCACATCTACCGAATGCCGGTCGGCGGCGGCGAGGCGACCAGCATCACACAGGACTCCGGTCTCGCTCTGAACATTCATCCCGTCTTCTCGCCGGACGGTTCGGAGATCGCGTTCATCTCCGACCGGAACGGGCAGAACAACCTGTGGATCATGGGGGCCGACGGTTCGAACCCCAGACCTGTCTTCACGGACATCAACGTCCGGGCGATGGAACCCGTGTGGCTCCCCGGCGGTGACTACCTCGTGGTACGGCAGACCGACATGACCGCGGGCGGGCTCTTCTCCTACGGGCTGTTCATGTACCACCGCGACGGTGGCAGCGGCATCGAACTGGTCGCCTACACCACCCAAATGCCCGGTTGGTCTTCCGTCTCCCCGGACGGGCGCTACCTCTACTTCCACCAGTTCGTGGGCTCGATCCTGCCGTACGGAGGACAGGATTCGTCAAAGGGTGACTTTCAGATCCGTCGGCTCGAACTGGCGACCGGACAGGTCACGCCGATCACCTCCGGCCAGTCGCAACAGCAGGGACGCATGACCAGCGGCGGTGCGTTCGCCCCCGAAGTGTCCCCCGATGGACGCTTTCTGGCCTTCGGACGCCGGATACCCGACGGTGTGCTGGAGTACCGTGGCCACGTCTTCGGGCCCCGGACCGGACTCTGGCTGCGCGATCTGGAGACGGGAACCGAACGGCTCATCATGGACCCGGTCGAATGGGACATGACGCAGGAAATCACAAGGGCTGGACCGGTCCTGCCCCGCTTCACATGGGACGCCGCGGGAACCCGCATCTACCTGTCGCAGGGTGGCGGCATCCGCGTGCTCGATCCGGTCAGCGGCGAGGTGGGGACCATCCCCTTCAGCGCCCGGGTCGAGCGCACCATCTCCGAAATGGCCCACGGGACGCGCAGCATTCCCGACGACTCCTTCGACGCGCGATTCCTCCGGTGGCCGACCGCATCCCCGGACGGGCAGACGATCGTATTCGAGGCGATCGGCAAGCTCTGGCTGCGCGACTCTTCCGGTGGAGAGCCCCAACGGCTCACGCCGGACGACTTTTCCGCCTTCGAGTACGCCCCTTCGTGGTCGCCGGACGGAGGGTCCATCGCGTTCACCACCTTCGACTGGGGAGAGGGCGGGCACATCTGGCACGTCTCCTCCGAAGGGGGTCGGCCCCAGCGCGTCTCCGATCGGGCAGGCGAATACATGAACCCGGTGTGGAGGGCGGACGGCCGAGAGATTCTGGCGGCCCGGGGATCGGGGGCGACCGCGCGGGGCCGGACGCCGGCCGACAATCCATGGCACGACCTCGTGCGCTTCCCCGCAGACGGAGGGGGCCCGGGAGAAGGCGACGGTGTCACGGTCGCGCGCGTCCCCGGTGCCAGTCCGCCCGTAGCCAGCTACGGTCACGACCAACGGATCCATTTCGCGAGCAGCGACACGGTTGTCTCGGTGGCCCGTGACGGCACGGATCGCCGCCTGCACGCGTACCTGCCCACGACATGGGAGTCGGTCGTGTCGCCCGACGCCTCGCATGTGGCCTTCGTGACCGTCGGAGACGTCTTCGTGGCCCCCATTCCACCCGCCCGTGCCGAGGGCGCGGTACCCGTGATTACACGTACGGGCGGGGCCCTCCCCGTCGAGCGGATCACCACGAAAGGGGGACTCTTCCCGCGCTGGCGTGACCGGGCAACGCTGGAGTTCGGCGGCGGCACCCGCTACGCCACCTACAACATGGCCAGCGGCGAGAGTGCGTCCACGGACCTTCGCCTGACCGTCCCCAGAAACGTCCCTGAGGGATCCCTCGCCTTCACGGGCGCCCGCATCATCACCCTGGACGAGGCCGGCGTGATCGAGCGGGGCGATGTCGTCACGGTCGACGGACGGATCGCGTGCGTTGGCGAATGCGACATCTCGGGGGCCGACCGAACCATTGACGGCACCGGAAAAACCGTCATTCCGGGTTGGATCGACATGCACGGGCACCACAACCGCCAGTCCGTCGGACTGATCCCGGAACGGGGCTTCGAGCATAGCGTCTATCTGGCGTACGGCGTGACCACGACCCGGGACCCGGCCGCAACTTCAGTCAACACCTGGAGCACGAAGGACCTTGTGCAAGCCGGGAGGATGGTGGGCCCACGCATCTACGCGACGGGCGAGACGCTGACCGCCGGAGACGCACCGTTCAAGGCGGATGTGGACTCGCCCGAGGAGGCGGACAACCAGGTGGCCCGCCTCCAGAGCTGGGGAGCCGAGAGCATCAAGCAGTATCTGCAACCGAACCGGCGCCGCGCGCAGTGGCTGGTGGACGCCGCACGCAAGCGCGGCATGGTAGCGACGTCCGAGGGCGGCAACTTCGACCTTTCGCACAACATCGGGCTGGTGATGGACGGCCACGCCGGCTTCGAACACGCCCTTGTGCAATTCCCCGTCTACTCCGACGTGTCACGGTTTCTTGGCCAGGCCGGCTTCTACTACTCGCCGACGGTCGTCGTCGGGGGGTCCGCGCCGTGGACCGAGGAGTATTTCTTTCAGCGTGACGACACCTGGCTCGACGAGAAGCTCCGGCGGTGGCTGCCGTGGCGACACCTGATCCCGCACGCGCGAAGGCGCAGCCTGCGGCCGGAGTCCGACTACGGCTTCGCGATCGTCGCCGAAGGCATGGCCGACATCATCGCGGCGGGCGGCTACGGGGTGATCGGGTCGCACGGCCAGCAGCACGGACCCGCGTCGCACTGGGAGGTGTGGTCGTATGCGGAGGCACTCGGACCGCTGGGCGCCCTCGAGGTCGCGAGCCTGAACGGGGCTCGCTACCTCGGCCTGGACGACCAACTGGGGAGCATTGTCGCCGGCAAGTATGCCGACCTCGTCATCCTTGATTCAAACCCGCTGGACGATATCGAAAACACGCTCGACATCGACCTGGTCATGAAGGACGGAGTTCTGTACGACGCTGCCACGCTGGACGAAGTATGGCCTTCCACGCGGTCGTTCGGGTCGTACTACTGGGTCAACCCCGACGTGATGAAGACGGACACGCTTCCGGTCGGACGCTGGCGTCCCGGAAACTGACGAAACCATCCTGCGGGCGGCGGCCGCCGGCAACCAGGCCAGGACCGCCGCCCGCAGGAGCCCGATGCAGGCGCGGATTTGCCACGGGCTCCTCGATCAGATCAGAACTTCCACTGCCCTCTCATCGTGAGGCCGTGCCGCGCGGGGCTGAGGGCACTCTGCCGGCGCGTACCCTCCACGCGCAGATCCAGCACCCGGGTGATCTCGTAGCGCAGCCCGCTCCCGAAAGCACGATCCCCGCCGTCGGCGATACGGAAGCGGCCGTACGGCGTGCCGGCAAACCTCGGCAGCCCGTAGTCCACCTCGGCGTTGAGCTGGCCCTTTGCCGGGGTGAAACCACCGGGCTGCATCGCGCTCACGCCCCGGTCCCAGAGCGCCTGAACCCCGCTTGATGCATCTCCCCACGCCGGCACGAGTCTGACGGACAGACCCTCGCCACGTCCGTGCGAGTCGATCTGGACCAGGCCGCTGACGCCCCACTCCTCGTAGCCCAGATGCCCGGTCGCGAGCATCCTGCCGCGTCCTTCGATCGTGAATCCACCCCTCGGGCTCACGTAGCGGAGGCCGCCTCCAAGCTCCATACCGCCGCCGTTGGCCATGTCACCGTTGTCGTAGCGCAATCCGCCTTCGAGCAGAACCGACAATTCATGTCCCGCCTCGAACTGGTATCCCTGCTTCCACTGCAGCGCGACCCGCGCCCGACGCATATCCAGCGTCAGCGAGTCGATTTCCTCGCTTCCCTCCACCTCGACCCGCGAGAGCCAGCCCTCGGCCTTCAGCCGCAACGACGCGCTGCCGCTCGCGAGCAGATCACCTCCGCCTCCGACCGCCCCGTTGAGCATGCGAACAGCACTCGACCGAAGCTCCTTGCGATCATCCTCGATCTCGACGTTGCCCCAACCGTACCCGCCGGTGGCCCATCCGGTGATGTCGACCCGGCCCAGGAATCCCGCGACGTACGGGTTGAGGCTGGTCATCTGACTGGCGTACGTGCCGGCGACCTCGGCCTCGCCGGTCCGGTCGGTGAAGTCGAAGTTCCCGGTGGAACGGGTCGCTGCCACCCCGGCGAGGAGATGGGGACGCACCCGGATGTCGGCGCCCGCGTGCATGCTTAGCATGTCGCCCTCCCAGGCGACGAGGCCGCCCCTGTCCCGCGACATGCTGTGATACTCGCCGCTGCCCCACGTCGCCAACGACGGACTCGATCCCAGTTGCGGTAGCGCGTCGCCAATGGGAAGCACGAAGGAGGCCCCGTCCAGCAGGCGCCGGAAGTCGAAGTCGGCCCCCGCTCCAGCGCCCATCGCACCTCGCCCGTACCCTCCGGGACCCATGGCCGCTGCGGCGCCGCCGAGTGACCGGAAGCCGCCCAGCTGGACGCGACGGCCGAACGGATCACTGGCAGCGAACGACTCGACCCGGCCCGCGATCGCCGAAACCGTGCTGGACGTCATCGCCGCGGCCGCGTGGGAAAGCACCTCCGCATTGACGCGCCCTGCGCGATCCCTGGGGTCGTCCGTGGACGCGGACGCGATGTTCGAGGGCACGCCCGTTCCCGCGAAGTTGATCGCGGAGACGCGGTAGTGACGCGTGCTCCCCGGCGCGAGGCCCGTGTGGCCATATGCCGTAGTCGTGACTGCCGTCGACCGTATCAGGTCGGCCCAGACGGCACCGTTTTGCGAGACCTCGATCCGGTAGCCGGTTATGGGTGTCCCGCCGTCATATGCCGGTGCCGTCCAGACCAGGTCGATCCGCGTGGGCTCGGTGGCCGTGGCAATGAGGTTCGTGGGTGCGTCCGGAACCGTGGCATCGGTGGTGGCGTTGGCCACCCCTGACTCCGTGCCCGACCCCACCGCGTTGATCGCAAACACCCGGTAGTAGCGGGTGCTGGCCGGAGCCAGTCCCGTGTGGGAGTAACTGGTCGAAGCTGACAGCGTGTTGGCCACCAGCGCCGACCATGGGCCGTTGCCGCCCTCCGCAACTTCGATCCGGTAGCCGGTGATCCGGGACCCGCCGTCGAAGGATGGAGCTCGCCAGGACAGATCGATCTGCGATGTACCGCTGGCGACGGCCGAAAGGTTGGTGGGTGCGGCCGGAATGGTCGCGTCGGTCGTGGCGTTGGCGACATTCGACGCCGGGCTCCTCCCCGCCGTGTTGATCGCGTATACGCGGTAGTACCGCTTCGTGGCCGGCGCCAGTCCGGTGTTCGAGAAGGAGGTAGCGTTCGAACCCGTGTTGCTTCGCAGAGGGGTCCAGGTGGAACCATTGGGCGAGGACTCGATCCGGTACCCCGTGATTGGAGCCCCGCCGTCTCTGGTGGGCGTGGTCCAGGTCAGGTCGATCTGATTCTGCCCGTTCGCCCTGGCAGAGAGCCGGACGGGAGCACTCGGCACAGTGGCGTCCGTGGTGGCGGTGGCGACGTTCGATGGGTCGCCGGTCCCCACCGAGTTGGTCGCGGACACGCGGTAATGCCTGGTCGAAGCGGGGGACAGGCCACGGTGCGTGTATGTGGTGGAGGTGGCACGAGACGCGAGCACGTTCCACGGAGTTCCCCCGGTGGCGGACCACTCGATGCGGTAGCCGGTAATCCGGGCACCGCCGTCCACCAGCGGGCCGCGCCACCTCAGGATGACCTGCGTCTGGCCGCTTGCGGTCGCGGTCAGGTTGGTCGGCGCATCGGGAACCGCGGCCCGGGTGGTGGCGCTCGCCGTGTTGGAGTACGCGCCCCTTCCCCGCGAATTGATCGCTGCGACCCTGTAGGAGCGCCTGCTCCCGGGCGACAGGTTGAGGTGCGTGTAGGCAGTCGAGATCGACCCCGTGTTCCCATTCAGAACTGTCCACGACGACCCGCCCGTGGTCGATACGTCGATCCGGTAACCGACGATCCGAGCACCCCCGTCGTCGGACGGGGGAGCCCAGGACAGCCGGATCTGGGACTCTCCGGAGGCGACCGCGCTCAGGCTCGTCGGCGCGCGCGGAGCGCCGATGTCCGTGGTCGCGCTCGCGACGTTGGACGGCTCGCCCGTTCCCTCGGAGTTGATTGCCGACACCCGGTAGTGCCGCGTTGTCCCGGATGGAAGTCCCGTGTGCGCGTATGTCGTGCTCGACGAGCGCGTGTTACTCACCCGCACGGTCCAGGTCCGTCCTCCGTTCGAGGACACCTCGATCTTGTAGCCGGTAATGCGAGTGCCTCCGTCATCGGTCGGAGCGCTCCACGACAGGTTGATCCGCGCACTTCCGCTCTCGACCGCGGTGAGGTTTCTGGGCTCGCTCGGGACCCCGCCTTCGGTCGTGGCGCTGGCGGTTCTCGACCACGGGCCCTCGCCCTCGCGGTTGATCGCGGCGACGCGGTAGTACTGCCGGGTCCCCGGCTTGAGCCTGGTGTGGGTGTACGTGGTTTCGGTGTCGTCCGTGTCGCGTTCCAGAATGGACCAATCTCCGTCGTCGCCCGTGTCCGAGACCTCGATCCGGTAGCCGGTGATGCGACTGCCTCCGTCGTCGGACGGCTCGTCCCACTCCAGGTCGATCCTCGTTCGGCCATCGGCGGTCGCTTCCAGCTTTCTGGGCGCGCTCGGGAGGTCGTCGGAAGTCGTGGTGCTGTTTTCGACTGGTTCGTTGGCGAGGGGCTCCGCTTCGTTACCTGCTTTGTCCTGGATGGCGTCGGTCCCTCGGGGGGTATAGTCGATCGTCACGTCGTCGCCCCGCGACACGTCATCATCGAGGGTCAGGATCACCTCTTTCTTATCGACGAAAACGTCCGAAACTGTGACCGTGACGTTTTCAACCACGACGTCAAAGTTGCTGGGACTCAGGTCAGACTTGTCTTCGATGTTCTCGTGGTAGATCAATACGAGTTTGTTCTCGTCCACCGTGGCGTCTTCCAGTACCGGCGCCTTGGAGTCCACGGCGAAGTCCCGACTGGTCCGGGCATTGCCGTCACCATCGTTCGTCGCCGCGCCGGCCCTTACCGTGACAGTCACGTCCCTTTCGACGTCAGGGTCAAACCCGATATCCAGCGTGTAGTTCTGCTTGTCCACGGCAATCAGCCCCGACGCGCTATAGCCGCCGCTACTAATCTCGATGTCGCCCCGTACGAAGTCTTCCACATCCACCGAAAACTGGAACGTGACCCTAGACCGAAGTTCGGGCCCGAATCGGGCTGATTCCTGGCCGTAACCTGTTGTGGGCACGGGACTTGACACCAGTTCTCGTATGGGATATATGTACCCATGTAATAACAAGGCTATACCGTTGACATGATACATGATAGTCGTTACGATCATAGTCATGTATATCGAACGCGTGCCCAATCGGAACTCCCCGCCCGCCGTGCTCCTGCGCGAGTCCTTCCGCGAGGGCGGCAAGGTCAGGAAGCGCACCCTGGCCAACCTGTCGAAGTTGCCCGACGAAATCGTGGACGGGCTGCGCATCCTGCTCAAGGGCGGCGTCGCCCTGAAGTCCTTCGGCGACGCTTTCGAGATCCTGCGCTCCCGCCCCCACGGACACGCCGCCGCCGTGCTGGGCACGGCCCGCACGCTGGGCCTCGAGAGACTGCTGGACCGCCGTCCGTCGCGGATGCGGTCGCTGGCGCTGGCGATGATCGCGGCGCGCGTCCTCGACCCGCGCTCGAAGCTCGCCACCGCCCGCGGCCTCAGCTCCGAGACCCTGGCCGACACGCTGGGCGAGGAGACCGGCACGGCGGACGCGACGGCGGAGGAACTCTACGAGGCGATGGACTGGCTGCTCCGGCGGCAGAAGCGCATCGAGCGGACCCTGGCGGCGAAGCACATCGAGGACGGCTCGCTCGTGCTCTGCGACCTGACCTCGGTGTACTTCGAGGGCGCGAAGTGCCCGCTGGCCAAGCGCGGCTACTCCCGCGACGGCAGGCGCGGCAAGCTGCAGATCGTCTTCGCCCTGCTCTGCGACCGGGACGGCTGTCCGGTGGCCGCCGAGGTCTTCCGTGGCAACACGGCCGATCCCGGCGCCGTGGCCTCCCAGGCCGAGAAGCTCGCCGCGCGCTTCTCGCTGTCTCGCATCGTGCTGGTCGGAGACAGGGGGCTGCTGACCGACGCCCGCGTCCGGGAGGATGTCGAGCCGGCGGGGCTGCGCTGGATCACCGCGCTGCGGGCTCCGAAGATCCGCAAGCTGGTTTCCGGCGGCGACTTGCAGCTGTCGATCTTCGACACCCAGGACCTCGCCGAGATCTCCGCGCCAGAGCTCTATCCGGACGAGCGGCTCATCGTCTGCCGCAACCCGCTGCTGGCCGCCGAGCGGGCCCGCAAGCGCGAGGCGCTGCTGGCGGCCACGGAGGCCAAGCTCGACCTGGTCGTCCGGGCCACGAAGCGCGAGAACCGCCCCCTGCGGGGCACGAAGGACATCGCCGTGCGCGCCGACCGGGCCCTGCGCGCCCACAAGGTCGGCAAGCACTTCACGACCACCGCGAGCGAGGACGGCTTCTCGTACGAGCGCGACGAGGCGCGCATCGCCGCGGAGGCGGCGCTGGACGGCATCTACGTGATCCGCACCAACGTGGCCGCCAAGGAGCTCGGGCCCGAAGACGCGGTCCGGGCCTACAAGAGCCTCAGCCGGGTCGAGCGCGCCTTCCGCAGCTTCAAGGGGGTGGATCTCAAGGTGCGGCCCGTCCACCACCGCCTCGAGGGGCGCGTCCGCGCCCACGTCTTCCTCTGCATGCTCGCCTACTACGTCGAGTGGCACATGCGCCGCGCCCTGGCGCCGATGCTCTTCGACGACGACGACCCGGCCGCCGCCGAAGCCGGCCGTTCCTCGCCCGTCGCGCCCGCCCAGCGCTCGAAGGCCGCACGTGCCAAGGCGGGCAGGAAACGCACGCCCGACGGCCTGCCCGTCCACAGCTTCCGGAGCCTGCTCGGCGATCTCGCCACCCTGACCCGCAACCGTGTACGGCCCGCCGTCCCCGGTGCCATGACCGCCGACATGCTTGCCCGCCCCACACCGCTCCAGGCCAAGGCCTTCCGTCTCCTCGGCATCCGCCCTTGACCCGTACCCAGTAGCGTACACCCGCCGATCCGAGCTATGTCACCGCCCTACAACGACTTGACCCACCCCCCAGCGGCCGAACTTCGGCCTAAACGTCACGTTTGTCGGATGCGTCTTGTTGGTGGCTATCGTCACCGTCGGCACCGTGCGACCGTTGTCGGCCCCCACCACCCCCACCACCCCACCATCTTCCGCCCCCACCGCGAACCCGGGCGTTTGCGCCTGCACCCCCGTCGCCGAAAGGAGAAGCAGACCTGCCAGGACCGACGAAAATAATGCTCGCATTCGATGCTCCGTTGGTTCAGGAGGGCAGATCGGCCGGCCGGCCGCGAAAGGTCCGGCCCGTTGACTACCGCTCACGGGGACCTCATGCCCTCAAAGATAAACCTTGCAAGGATTCGTCAACCGTCTACACCGAAATCCCTCCGAAAGATCCGAGCGCCCTGCCGGCGGCCTAATTCCCGAAAAGCGCCTGCAGTCCGACGTCGGACAGCCACATCGACCGGTTGGAATGCCCCACGCCCGGCACGATCATTTCGGCGTGGGCGTGACCGACGTACAGGGAATCCATGAAGCGCACGATGGCGCGTCCGCGGAGGTAGCGGTTCGGGCCCTGGAGGTTGGCGCCGCAACTCACGTCGAGGGACGCGCTCAGAGTGTCGGCCTCGCCCACCAGAATGCGCACATCCCGGCGCGACAACAGGGCCCGGATGGTGTCCCCGGCAAGCCGTTCGGCGTAGCTGTTCCGGTCCAGCAGACCGTAGTGCCACTCGTCGTAGTCGTCGCAGCCTCCGCCCGGTACCGTAAAGCGTCCGGCCTGGTTCTGGCGCTCGGGACCCAGGTACAGGTAGGTGGACGGATTGGCCACCACGTAGCGGAACGTGACGCCGTCGCGCCCCTCCTCCTGCGCCGTACTCGACGCCGCGTAGCGGTGCACCACCTGACCGCCGGCAGAATGACCGGTCACCACGATCTCCCGGATAGCCGGGAAGAGCGCCGCGTCGAGGAACTTCTCGACGATCCGGTCGATCGCCGCGTAGGAACTCACCCGGGGCGTCGGGCCCTCGGGCCGGGACAGGTTCCCCCGCTTCCATCCCGGGCTCGACCAGAAGGGTTCATCCGACTCCGGACCGTCGACATCGGTCTGGAAGTCGGGAGCGACCATGGCGACCGTTCCGGCCACCCCCCCGTCAGCTACGGCCAGTACCCCGCTCTCGAAGTAGGCATCGGCGTCACGGTTGTTGCCGTGTATGACGATGAGTCCCCGGGTCACACTCGCATGTCCTTCGGAAAGCAGATGCGTGCTGTAGACCGGGAGGAAGAGCCCGCTGGCGATCTCTACCCGTTCCTCGCAGGTCGAGTTCGCGAACGTGCACGGTACGGGCCGCGAGGGCGGCTCCACGAGAGGGGGATCCGGAGGGGTCGTGGCAGTGCTCCCCCCGTCCCCCGAGCAGGCGGCCGCAAGAAGGGCGAGGGCCAGCGCCAGAAGGGCGAGGGCCGGCGCAAGCACGGCAAGGGCCGGCCAACGGGGCGACCGCGTGGCCTTCTGAATCATCCCGTCCTTCGAAACTGCCCCATGAACCCGAGGTCCATCCGGGCGATGCCCCCGTCCGCGCCGATTGTGAAGGTCACGAACGAGCTCCCGTAGGCCTGCCCGTCCCCCCCGTCGAAGTACAGGCGGAAGACGTCGTGGTGCCAGTGCTCCATCTCCCCCGAAAACGCTCCCGCTCCGTCGAAATGAAGGCGCAGGCCGCCGTCCGACAGCACCACGGTGACGGGCCCGGAGCCGTACGCGTCCTCGTACGTGCCCGCGTAGTCTTCCAGTGACAGCGAGGGACGCGTGCCGGGGATGCGCGCCGCGTCCTGTGCCGCGAGCGCCGCATCCACCTGGGAATGGATGATCCCGGTGCGGTCCATGATCTCACCGTGCCAGTCGCGCGGCTCGACGCCGAGCAGTCGTGCGAAGACCCACGCCGCGATCTCCTGGTGCGGGTAGTAGGGCGTCCACATGCTGCCGTTGGCCAGAACCACCACGCCCGCGCCGATCCCGGGCAGCATGGCCACGTACGCGGGGAACCCGAAGATGCCGCCGCCGTGGAAGAGGTAGAGGTGGTCGTGGAAGGTGGCCCGGGTCCAGCCCATCCCGTACGAACCCGTATGGTCGTCGGCAAAGGCGAAGGTGTGCTCGGTCGCAACCTGGGGCGCCTGCATTTCCGAAACGGTCGAATCTTCGAGCACGAACTCGCCGTTGAAGAGACCCTGCCGGACGTGCATCCGCATCCAGTTCGCGAGGTCGACTACGTTGGACACCACGCTCCCCGCGGCCTGCATGTTGTCGTACGACTGCCACGGAAGTACCCGCCGCTCTCCGTCACGGCCCACACCGTGCGGCATGGCGACGTTCCGGCCGGGCGCATCGTCGATGCCCACGCGGCCCGCCGGCGCGACACCCAGGAAGGTCGATGCCACATGGGGATCGTCCCAGACGTCGTAGGGGCTGGTCACGCTCTCGTGCATCTCGAGCGGCAGCAGGAGGCGCTCCCGGACCCAGTCTCCCCAGCTCGTCCCGGTCACCGCCTCCACGACCAGGCCGGCGACGCCGTACGCCTGATTGCTGTACTGGAAGTCCTGTCGCAGCGGTGTCTGATTGTCTGGCAACCGGAGGCGTTCCGCCGCTTGCCGCGCGTCCATGACGGCCAGGACGGGGTAGGCGTCGCCCGGCATTCCCGAGCGGTGGGACAGCAGATCGCGAATCGTCATTTCACGGGTGACCCAGGGATCCCTGACCCGGAACCATGGCAGGTGCTTCACAACGGGGTCATCCCAGCTGACCAGCCCGTCGTCCACCAGAGCCCCGATGGCCCCCGCCGCGAACGACTTGGTGACGGAACCGATCTGGAAGAGCGTGTGCGCGTCGACGGGATCGTCCCTCCCCAGCTCCTTTGCCCCGAAGCCCCGGGCGAAGACAACCTCGTCGTTGTAGACGACCGCGACCGCGAGCCCCGGAACGTCCCAATCCGGCATCGATTCGCGGATGTATGCGTCGAGCCCGGCCAGCGGTTCCTGCGCGGGGGCCGGAGTCGCCGAAGTCGCCGGTGTCGGAGTCGCCGAAGTCGCCGCTGCGATCGTTTGCAGTGCGACCGCGGGCGGCACAATAGCCGGAACGGCCGCGATAGCCGCGACCGCAAACCGAATCACCCCCCCGTTACTGCCGCGCAAACGTTCCCAACCCATCGATTTCGAGCACGTCCACGACTCCCGCCGCGCCAATGGTGAACACGACGAACATCTCACCGTCAGCAGGATTGTCGGGTGTCACTCTGAAAACGTCGTAGTGCCAGTGCTCCATTCGGCCCGTGGTCTTGCCTCCCAGGCTCACCCGGAGCGCATCCTGGTCGTGCGTGATGTCCACTGCCCCGTAGTACTCGTGCCCGTAGCGTCCGGCGTACTCCGCCAGCGGCCGCGAGGGCTCGGTGCCGCGGGCACGGCCGGCATCACGTCGCTGGCGTGCTCCGGCCTGCCTGGCGGCGCTTTCCTGCTGTTCGGCAAGCATCAGGGCACTCCAGTCCGCCATTTCGGCCCTGTTTTGGCGGACAAAGTGATCGAACACCCGGTACATCAGCGCCACGATGAGGTTGTTGGGACGCGCGTTGGACAGGGCGACCATCCCGACGCCCTCTTCGGGCATGAAGGCGATGTGCGCCCTCATCCCGTCGATACCCCCTCCGTGGTCGACGACCTTGGCTCGGCGGTAGTCGAGCACCCACCACGCCAGCCCGTAGGCGTTGAAGTTCATCGGGGCGTCACGGGCGTGAAGGCTGTTTTCGGGCGCGTCGGCCTGGATCAGCATCTGCGGTCTGTGCATCTCGGCGATGACGCTGTCGCTCACCAGCCGCACGCCATCGTGAATTCCGTGTGCCATGTGGAGTCCCAGCCAGCGGGCCATCTGCGACACGCTCGAGTAGATCGAGCCGGCCGGACCCACGTTGTCGATGTTCTTGTGGACCACCGGCGTGGCCGCGCCATCGATGTGGACATGAGGCGTCGCGACGTTCTCGAACCGTCCCAATTCGCGTATGGACGTGACGCTTCGATCCATTCCCAAAGGCGTAAAGATGCGCTGGTCGACGAAATCGTCCCACGTCTGCCCCGAGACCGCCGCGACGACTTCCCCCGCGGTGAGGAACATCAGGTTCTGGTACTGCCAGGCGCCGCGAAAGCTCCGGGTCGGCTCCAGGTAGCGGATGCGCCGGATGATCTCGTGGCGGTCGTGCGGCCATTTGGACCAGACCGCGTCACCACGCGCGAGACCGCTCCGATGGGTGAGAAGGTCCCGGACGGTGAGCTCCCGGGTCGCGTACGGATCGTACATCTCGAACCAGTGGAGGTGGTCGATCACCCGGTCGTCCCAGCTCAGCCGGCCTTCGTCGACCAGGAGTCCCAGCGCGGCGGCGGTGAACGCCTTCGAGGTCGAGCCCACGGCGAAGAGGGTGTGCTCGTCGACGGGTGCCCCGGTCGTGACATCACGCACTCCGTAGCCGCGCGCGTGGAGGACCTCGCCGTCGCTGACCACGGCAAGGGCCAGGCCCGGGACGCCCCACGCCTCCATCGCCGCCGTGATGTAGTCGTCCAGCCCCTGGAGCGGCGCGGGCTGGGCCGCTGCCGCCGGGGAGAGAACGCACAGGAGGACGAGGGCCCCGAGAAATCGCCTCCGCGGGCCCGTACAGCCATTGCGGCGCCCGCCGCCGCGAAGAAAATCGCTAGCCACGGTTGAACACGAAGTAGTCGTGGACCGCACGGGCGATCTGAGCGATCACGGGCTCCCGGTCCGCGACCTCGACCTGCGATTCCTTGACATAGACGACCGTCACCACATGACCCGCGCCGCCTGGGAGATCGATGATGCCCACGTCGTTGGTCGTCTGGCCGATCGTCCCCGTCTTGTGCGCAACCGCGGTCCCCGGGGGCAGCACTCCCTTCAGCCGCGCCGCACCGGTCTGACAGCGGTACATGATGTCGATCAGCAGCGCGGAGCTCTCCTCCGACAGGATCTCCCGGTTCCAGATCTTCTGAAGCAGCGCCGACATGGCTGCCGGTGTGGCAGTGTCCCGCGGGTCGCTGTTGAAGACGGCGTCGTTGGCCGCCATGGCTTCGTCCGTCCGTTCCCCTTCCAGGATCTCGCGGTAGTCGTCCGGGGCGATCTGGTCGTCCTCGCGCACATCCGGGTGCCCCAGCCAGTTGGCGATCAGGGCCCAGGTCGGGCGGTCCACGCGGATCCCGTCGACCCCCACCTCGGCCATGCGCGCGGTCACGGCACCCGAGCTCCCGGCCTCACGCATGAGCACGTCGGTCGCGATATTGTCGCTGATCAGGAGCATCAGCTCGAGCAGGTTGTGCATCGAGATCTGCACGCCCGGGTCGTCCAGCAGGTCGCTGATGGCGCCGGAGGTCCGGTAGATATCTCCCTGCTCCACTTCGACCATGTCCCGGAGCGATATCTCGCCCTTGTCCACCATGGTCAGGATCTGCACCGCGATCGGGACCTTGTAGGTGCTCGCCATCGGGAAGGGCTCGTCGCCGTGAAGGGTGAACCCGCGTCCCGTTTCGAGGTGGTACGCCGCGACGCCGACCGTGCCTTCGGCGTGCTCGGCCAGCCGTGCGACCTCGGCCGCGAGCCGGTCCAGACCGGGATCGTCGCCGAATGTGCGGGTGTTCTGCGCGCACGCGGGGGCCGCGAGAAGAAGCAGGAAGGACAGCGCACCAGTGAGGAGCGCCGGACGGGGGCGCGGATGGGCGGGGGCGGGACGGGCCGCCTCGGGGCGGGTGGATGTCGCGACGGGCATGGTGTTCTCCTGAGGTGGGGCGGAGGGGGGGGCGACATGGTTACGTTAGGACGGGGTGGGGCGGGAACGCCAGAGGAGCGACCCTTGCCGAACGTCTGGCTTTCCAGGTGAACCGGGCGTTAGCCTTGGCAGATCCAGGCCCGCGTTGCCTCGCAGTCTCCCGCGTCCGGCAGAAAGGTCGTTCTCCAATGTCCGTGTGTCCCGAAGTCCGGAATCCCGCCAGCGTCCAGATGTCCGCAGGCCTCCGGAATCCCGCCAACTTCCGGATTCCTGCCAGCCTCCGAGCCATCCCGGCCCTGCTCCTTCTCTGCGTCGGCCTCCCCGCTCCGGCCAACGCCCAGGAGGAGCCCCCCTCCACACCGCCGCCGGGCTGGGAGCCCACGGCAATCGACTATTCGAACGTCCCGTACCCCCATCCGGTCAGCTACATGAACGTGCGACTCATGGGCCAGGATCATCGCATGGCGTACATGGACGTCGCTCCCGAGGGCGAACCGAACGGCGCGACCGTAGTCCTGTTCCATGGCATGAACTTCTTCGCGGCGGCGTTCGCCCCCACCATCTCGGAGCTGCGCGGCGCGGGTTTCCGGGTCATCGCGGTGGACCGTCTCGGGTACGGCCGCTCCTCCAAGCCGATCATCCACTACAACCTGCACATTCCGGCCCGCAACACGAAGGGGCTGCTCGACGAACTGGGCATCGAACGCGTCGCCATCGTCGGGCATTCCATGGGCGGCATGGTTGCGACCCGCTTCGCGTCGACGTACCCGGACGTCATCACCCATGTGGTCATGTCCAACCAGATCGGCCTGACCGACACCAGACCCGGACGGCCATGGTCGGACCCCGAAGACGCGTACCAATCGGTGCTGCAGCGCACCACCTACGCGTCCGTGCTCGCGGGTCACCGGCGGTACTACCCGAACGGGTGGCGGGACAAGTACATGCCCTGGGTGATGGTCCAGTACGGGCTCACGCTGGGGGGCGACTGGCCGCGCATGGCACGGGTGCGTTCGGCCCAGCAGCGGATCCTGTTCGAGGACCCGGTCGTGCACGAATGGCGGAACATCGAGGCCAAGGCCCTGGTGATCGGCGGCGCGGACGACCGCCTGTCACGAGACTATCCCGCGAGGGCGCGGCACGTAGCCGAAGAGCTGCGCAACGCCGAACTGGTCCTGTTCCCGGGGATCGGACATGTGCCGCACTTCGAGATCCCCGACCGCTACCACGCGGAACTGGTCCGTTTCCTGCTATCGGACCCGGACGAGCCGGCGGATCAGAGCTGGCGTTGAGCGTGCCCCCCAGTGAGCCGGCTGGGGATCGAACCCAGGACCTACGGATTAAAAGTCCGTTGCTCTACCAACTGAGCTACCGGCTCGCCGAAAAACTAACCAAGCCCGACCGCTAGCGGGACATCGGCTCCAGCGACAACTCCAACTGCAACAGCCCGAAGGTGGTGCGGTGGTGAGGCGTCAGCCCCGCGTCCCTCACGGCTTCCTTATGGCGCCTGGTGGCGTAGCCCATGTTCCGCTCCCATCCGTAGCCCGGGTACCGCGGTGCAAGTCGCGTCATGAGCCGGTCGCGGCAGACCTTGGCCACGATCGACGCGCAGGCGATCGAGTGGACGAGGCCGTCGCCTCCGATCACGGCGTCGTGTTCCCACCCCAGACCTCGGACCGGGAGCCCGTCCACCACGATGTGGTCCGGCTTCACGGGAAGACGCTTCAGGGCACGCCTCATGGCCCGGGTGGTCGCGCGCAGGATGTTGATCCGGTCGATCTCGGTGACCGACGCCGCCCCCAAGGCGACCGCCTCGGCCCGTGCGTGGATCTCTTCCGCGATCTCGGCCCGGGCCTGCGGCGTCAGCACCTTGGAGTCCGCGGCACCGTCAATGGACACACCCTCGGCGAGGATTACGACCGCCGCGACGACGGGTCCGGCAATGGGTCCGCGCCCGACCTCGTCCACCCCCGCCACATGTGCAAGACCCCGATCCCAGAACGGGCGCTCGTATTCAAGCGACACCCGATACCTCGGGAAGCCGCTAATTCGGTCTGGGAATCCGCTTTTCCTTGATCCGTGCGGCTTTTCCGCGCAAGCCCCGGAGGTAGTAGAGCTTGGCCCGGCGCACCCGCCCCCGCCGGACGACCTCGACGCCTCCGACCGTTGGTGCGTTCACCGGGAATACACGCTCCACTCCGATCCCACCGGAGAGCTTGCGGACGGTGAATGTCTCACCCATCCCGGAGCCCCGCCGTCCGAGGCAGACGCCTTCGAAGACCTGGATCCGCTCCTTCTGTCCTTCGCGGACCCGGTACAGGACCTTGATGGTGTCACCGGGCGCGAAGTCGGGAAGATCGTTCCGCGCGTGTTCCATATCGAGCTGGTGGAGGATGTCCGCCATGGCCGGGCCCCTCAATCGTAACCGTTACCGTTCTGCGACTGTGTGCTTGGCAGCCTGAAAAGATAGGCAGCATCGAGGCCGAGTGGAAGCCCTGGGGGGAACCCGCGATTCAACCGGTGTGGGTCCCAAACCGCGTCGAGGGTGGCGTCCAGGCAAATGGGGCTCGTCGTGGCAACCCTTCGCAGTGCGCCTGGCGTCCCATGGTCACGGAAAGGGCACCTTGACCGCGGAGGCAGGAAGATGAAGCGAGCTGACACCGATCTGATGGCAATAGGACTAATCCTGGCGAGCGCGGTTGCAGGTGCCGGGGCGACCCTGGCTTTGACCGCAAGCAGACACGACGCGGCTCCCCGGCCCCCCGGGCATGCCATCCACGAAGACTTCCACGATCCTGACCCCGCCGTCGTGATCAGGTGCAGCCAGGCCACTGTGGCCGTACCGGGGAAACGGGTCTGGACCACGGAGTTGGGGGAGAGTTCAAAAGGCACTGCTCTCGGCTGCACCAATGCCTGGTTTGTCTTCAGGCACGGCCCCGACGCGCGGGAGCGCAGCGAGGTTGTGACTCGCGAAATCGGGAACGCAACCTCATGGCGGATACGTTTCAGCGTGAACAGAAGGCAATCGCTACCGGTCCCGGATCCGGCGCTGCCTACGAGCCCTCTCGCCGATCCAGGGTAAGCCGCTCCGACTCCTCCTGGCGCCACGCCTGAATGCGGCGGTGATCTCCGCTGCGAAGCACCCCCGGAACGGAGATTCCCCGATACTCGGCAGGCCTCGTGTACGACGGAGCGGAGATCACGTCACCGTCGTAGAAGGAATCCGAGGACGCGGACTCGTGGTCCCCCAGGGCCCCCGGCAGGAGCCGCACGACGGCGTCCGTGACTGCCAGCGCCGCCACCTCTCCACCCGACACGACGAAATCGCCGATGGACAACTCCTCTGTCGCCAGATGGTCGGCCACCCGCTGGTCCACGTCCTTGTAGTGTCCGCAGAGGAAGGTGACTTCGGGCTCCAGCGAGAGGCGCACTGCATCGTCGTGACGGAACCGGCGCCCCCGGGCCGACATGAGCACAACCGGTCCCTGCGGGCCGAGGTCGTCGATGGCTTCGAAGAAGGGCTCGGGCTTCATGACCATCCCCGCACCCCCGCCGTACGGCAGATCGTCGACCGTCCGATGCGTGTCGTGGGTGTAGTCACGAAGATCGGTCACACGGTACGACACCAGGCCTGACCGCGCTGCCCGCCCCGGGATGCTGGCTTCCAGAGGCGCGGCGAAGAACCCCGGGAAGATTGTCACGATGTTGATCCGCATCATGGCAGCAGTCCCTCCGGCGGGTCGACCACGACCCGGCGACGCTCCCGGTCGAACTCGACGACCATTTCCGGGATGAACGGGAGCATGAGGTCGCCCTCCGGCCCGGCGATGGCGAGAAGGTCGGCAGGCCGGAGCGGATAGACTTCCCGCACCACCCCGAGCTCGGCTCCGTCCCTGTGCACGACGGTGGAGCCAAGGAGCTCGTGATAGAAGATCTCGCCCTCGTCCAGCTCGTCGATCGCCTCGAAGGGGCGCAGGAGGTACCTGCCCCGAAGCCGCTCGGCCGCGTCGCGGTCGTCGACACCGACGAACTTGGTCAGAAAGCCCTTCCGGTAGGGCCGCACGGTTTCAACGGTGAGCCGGGCGAAGCTGCTCGACGGCTTCTTGCCCTCCTCATCACCCGGAAAATGAACTACCCCGGGAGCAAAATGACTCCCGGGGTAGTCGGTCAACGACCAGACGAAGAGTTCGCCCTTCCTGCCGTGCGCTTTGTTGATGTGGCCGACGACCAGGAAAGGGGGATGCCCGCCCTCGGTCACACCCTGCTACTCGGTCGGGGCGTCGGCACCGTCGTCCTCGGCGACCGCCGCAGCTTCGACACCGTCGTCCTCGGCGACCGCCGCAGCTTCGGCACCGCCGTCCTCGGCGACCGCTGCAGCTTCGGCACCGCCGTCCTCGGCGACCGCTGCAGCTTCGGCACCGCCGTCCTCGGCAACCGGCGCGGCTTCGGAGCCCCGTGCGGCGGCACCGACCGCTTCGTCGAGCGCGACGGTATCGTCACCACCAGACCTGGCCTTCGACACCAGATTCCCCACCGTCGGGGAAGCGATGGCGCCCTCGCCAAGCCAGTAGTCCACGCGCGTCAGGTCAACAGCCAGGCGAGCCGGGTTCGGGACCGGGTTGTAGTAACCCAGGTTTTCGACAAACCGCCCGTCCCGAGGGGCACGGCTGTCAGCGACCACGATGCGGTAGTGGGGCTGCTTCTTCTTTCCCATCCGCCGGAGGCGAATCTTTACGGACATTTTTCCTTGCCGGATTGAGTGTTACTTCCGAGGCTTTCGCCCCCGTCGGGCCTGCGCCCGACTTCACGATCACATGTGGGGCATCAGCCCCTTCATCTGCTTCATCATTTTTTCCATTTCGGCGAACCGCTTCATAAGCCGGTTCACCTCGGAGACGGGCCGGCCGCTACCGCGGGCGATCCGCTTCCTGCGCGACCCGTTCAGGATCTCGGGCCGGCGCCGTTCATCGGGCGTCATCGAAAGGATGATCGCCTCGATATGCTTCATCTTCCGTGGATCAACTTCCCCCACGGGGAGCCCGCGGGACATCCCCGGGATCATCTTCATCAGTTGATCCAGGGGACCCATTCGCTGCACCTGCCGCATGGCGACGAGGAAATCCTCGAGGGTGAAGCGGCCTTTCCCGAGGACCTTGTTGTGGAGCGCTTCGGCCTCCCCGGAGTCCACCACGGCCTGGGCCCGTTCCACCAGCCCGACGACATCCCCCTTCTGGAGGATGCGGCCGGCGATCCGTTGCGGGTCCACAGCCTCTAGCGCGTCGACGCCCTCGCCCGTGCCGATGAACTTGAGCGGCTTCCCCGTCACCCCGCGGATCGAGAGGGCCGCGCCGCCTCGCGCGTCGCCATCCATCTTTGCCAGGACGAAGCCGGTCAGGTCGAGAACGCGGTCGAAGCCCTGGGCGATCCGCACCGCCTCCTGTCCGGTCATGGCGTCGGCGACCAGAAGGATTTCGCGCGGCTTGAGCACCTCCTTGAGGCGCGCCAGCTCGTCCATGAGCGGCTCGTCGATCTGGAGCCGCCCCGCCGTGTCCACGATGAAAACCCCGGCCTTCATCTGCCGGGCTCGGCGGTGGCCCTCCCTGGCAACCTCGACCGGATCCGTGGCCCCGTCTTCGTAGTGGACCGGGATCCCGACCTGCCCTCCAAGCACCCGCAACTGTTCCACCGCCGCGGGACGGTAGAGGTCGCAGGCGGCGAGAAGTCCGGACTGGCCCTGGCGCTTGAGCCGCTTTGCCAGCTTGGCCGCCGTCGAGGTCTTCCCCGAGCCTTGCAGCCCCACCAGCATGATGACCGTCGGGGGTGCCGACGACCACTGCAGCGCCACCTCATCGCCGGTACCGATCAACAACGCCAGCTCGTCGTGGACGATCTTCACGATCTGCTCGCCGGGCGACACGGATTTCAGCACCCGCTCGCCCATCGCCTTTTCCTGAACGCGCTTCAGGAACGTTCGGGTGACCTTGAAGTTGACGTCGGCCTCCAGGAGGGCGCGGCGCACCTCGCGCAGCCCCTTCCGAATCATCGGTTCCGTCAGAAGTCCGCGTTGGCGAAATCGCCGCAGAACCCCGTCCAGCTTCCTGCTCAGGTCTTCAAACATCACAGTCCGCAGTGATTGCGGTACAGCTTTCAAGGATAGTCATTGAGAGGGTGGGATTCAATGACGGGCCCTCACGACTCCCGGATCACCTGGCTGCGTCGCGTCCCGACCGACACCATGGCGATCGGCGTTCCGACAAGCTCTTCGAGCCGGCTCAGGTACGCGCGGGCGTTTGCGGGGAGGTTGCTCAGCGAGCGCGCTTCGGTGGTCGGGGTCTCCCACCCGGGCATGGTCTCGTAGACGGGCTCGGCGTTTTCCAGCTCCCACACGCCGGCCGGGAACAGCGTGCGCACCTCGCCGTTGATGCGGTAGCCGGTGGCGATCTTCAACTCGGGGAGCGTGTCCAGCACGTCCAGTTTGGTGACGGCGATCCCGGTGAGGCCGTTGACCCGCGCGGCGTACGCGGCCAGTACGGCGTCGAACCAGCCACACCGGCGCGGGCGACCGGTTGTCGCGCCGAACTCGGCGCCGATCTCCCGGACCCGCTCGTCCATCGCGGTGTCGAAAGCCGTCGGAAGGGGGCCGTTGCCGACCCGGGTCGTATAGGCCTTCACCACGCCGACCACCGAATCGATCGCGGTGGGACCGATCCCCGCCCCCACCGCCGCCGCGCCCGCGGTCGTGTTCGACGACGTCACGAACGGGTAGGTGCCGTGATCCACGTCCAGCGCCGTGCCCTGCGCGCCCTCGAGCAGCACGCGCTTGCCCGACGCGAGCGCCCGCGCGATCTCATCACCCACATCGGTGGCCACAGGCGGCAGCCGGCCGGTCAGTGCAAGCGCGTGCTCCACCGTCCCGGCCAGGTCGGGGTCCGCTCCCAGCTCGCGGAGCCGCACCCGGGCCCAATCGATGGCGCGCTCCACCCTGTCCACGCCCCGCACGCGGTCCAGGAGGTCGGCGATGCGCACGCCCCGCCGCCCCGTCTTGGCCTCGTACGCGGGGCCGATCCCCCGCCCCGTGGTGCCGATCTTGCGGTGCGCCACTTCTTCAGCGGCGAGATCGAGCGCCTTGTGGTACGGGAAGACGACGTGAGCGCGGGTGCTGACGCCGATCCGGCCCCCGGGATCGACGCCGCGCTCGGCCAACCCGTCGATCTCGGCGAAGAACTGGCTCACATCAAGCACGACCCCGTTGCCGAGCAGGCACCGTTTGTCGGGGTGCAGCACACCGGACGGAACCTGGTGCAGCACCACCAGCTGGTCCCCCACATGCACCGTGTGCCCGGCGTTGGCACCGCCCTGGTAGCGGGCGATCACATCCGCACGGCCGGCGAGCACGTCGACGACCTTGCCCTTCCCCTCGTCGCCCCACTGGCACCCGACGACGACGGTGCATGCACCGCTGAGTGCGGTCGCTTCCATGGAGGGATCCGTCACGCGTGGGCCACCGCGCGGCGTGGGGTCAGACCTGCCGCTACGAGGTGTTCCGCCACCTCCCCGCGGCGCCCTTCCGGCAGCGCCTTCAGCGGCGGGCGCGGGGCCCCGCCGTGGTACCCGAGCAGATCGAGGGCACACTTGACCCCGGCCACGCCCATTCCCCCCACAACCGCATTGTGCAGCGGCCCGACGCGCTCCTGCAAGGCACCCGCGGCGGCTCTGTCCCCCGCCACGAAGAACTCGTGGATGCGCGCGGAGTCCCGGGGCGCAAGGTTGGCAACGCCCAGAATTCCGCCCACCGCGCCGAGCTCCAGCGAGGCGTAGAGGAGGCTGCCGCTCCCGACGAGCACCTGGAAGCCGTCAACGGTTTGAGTCACAAGCTCGCCTATCGTCTCCAGCTTTCCGCGCGAGTCCTTGATCCCGATGATGTTCTCGTGCACCGACAGCTCGGCGATGAGTCCGGCGGGAAAGTCCAGCGTGCTGAAGCGCGTCGGGACCTGGTACAGGATCACGGGGACATCCGCGCCATCGGCAACGGCCAGGTAGTGGTCGCGGACAACGGAGGGGGTCATCGCACCCTTGTAGAACGCGGGCGGCTGCACCAGCACGGCGTCGAACTCCTGGGCGGCGGCCATCCGGGTGAGGCGCAGCGTCGTCCGCAGCGACTCGGCTCCTGTTCCCGCCACCAACAGCATGCTATCCGGGACGCTCTCCCTGACGACGCCCCACGACGAAACGCGTTCGCGCTCGTCGAGGAAAACGGCTTCGCCGGTCGAGCCACCGATCACCAGACCGCGAATCCCCGTCGGCGCCCACTTCTTCACGTTCTCCCGGAGGGCCACCAGGTCGACCTCGCCCGTGACGGGGTCGAAGGGGGTGGTCGTCGGGATCATGACTCCGCTGATATCGATGGGACTTTTCCTTGGTTCAAGGTGAGCGGTCCGCCGCGGCCGCGCGCCGGACACTGGTTGCAGGTTTTCAGGTGGGAGGCGAGAACATGCCCATCTTGTCCCTGGCGAGCGCCAGGGTCTCGCCCGCCATGGACCGGGCCCTTTCGGCCATTGCCATAATCCGGCTGTCCAGATCCGTTTCACGACGGAGGATGTCGGCCCTGCGGTCGCGCATCTCGCCGGTGAGCGCCACCAGCGCGTCCGCGGTCAGGCCTTTCAGATCCACGTACCGCAACGTACCCGAGAAATAGTCTTCGCGCATCTGCCGCGCGTCGTCCTCATGGCCGCACGCCGCCAGCATGGTCAGCAGGTTCTCGATCCCGGGGCTGGCCCGCCGGCTGTCCGCATCTTCCGCGTCGGAACCGGCCCCCTGCGCGGGGCGCCCCGAGTCCGTTACCGCCGAGCGGATCTTCTTCCGTATCGAATCCTCTTCTTCGAACAGCCCGATGTAGTGCCTGGGACCGAGACTCTTGCTCATCTTGCGCGCAGGATCGGCTGTGGAAAGTACCTTGGTAATCGTCGTGTGAAGCGTCTCCGGCTCGGGAAAGAGGTACCCGAAGCGGGTGTTGAAACGTCGGGCGATGCCCCGGCTCAGCTCCAGGTGCTGGGACTGATCCTGCCCGACGGGAACGCAGTCGGTCCGGTACGCGAGGATGTCTGCCGCCTGCAGGACGGGGTAGAAGAGAAGACCGGCCGAGATGAAGGTGCCGTCGTCGTCGTCGTGTCCGCCCTTGAGCAGAGCCGACTTCTCCTTGAACTGCGTCATGCGGCTGAGGTCCCCCAGGGAGGTGAGGGTCGCCAACATCCAGCACAGTTCGGTCTGCTCCGGGACGGTCGACTGGATGTACACGGTTGTCCGATCCGGGTCGATCCCCGCCGCCAGCAGACTGACGAACATCTCCCTCGATGCACGCCGCAGCTCTTCGGCGTCGTGGGAGGCGATCATGGCGTGGAGGTCGACGACGCAGTAGACGCAGTCACATTCGTCCTGCAGACGTACCCAGTTCTGCACGGCCCCGAAGTAGTTCCCGATGGTCATCACAGCGGTGGGCTGGATGCCGGAATAGACGCGCTTGCGCTGGGGCATGACGAGGGGGCGTGTTTTTCGAGTAATGGGTAAGGTGCGGCAGCGCGGGGAATTCCCGGCCGCCTGCTAAGTTAGCGGAGGGTGGCTGCGAGTTCGACCCTGCCGGGCCATCGCGGCCCTTACTTCCACCATGATCCCGCGGTTTCACCGATGCCCGAGCGAGTCGATCAACTGCTGGACACGGCGATGGAAGCCGCCCGCGTGGCCGCGCGAATCCACCGGGAGGCTTCCCGCCGGGGCGGTGGACGGTGGGTGAACGAGAAGACCACCTCCAGCGACTTCGTGTCCGATGTCGACATGGCGGCCCAGGAAGCCGCGATGGCGGTGATTGCCACGCGGCATCCGCACCACGCCATCCTGGCCGAGGAGGACGGCGGCGGCCGCGACGGCGCACCCGGGACCGGGTACATCTGGCTCGTGGACCCGCTTGACGGCACGACCAACTTCCTGCACGGCCACCCCTACCACGCGGCTTCGGTGGCGGTGTGGCACGGCCAGGGACCCCTCGCAGCGGCGGTGGAGGCCCAGGCGCTCGGCAAGGTGTGGACCGCCGCGCGGGGGCGGGGCGCCTTCGAGAACGGCGAGCGGATTCGGGTGAGCCGCACGGCGAGGATGGACCGCTTCCTCCTCGGCACGGGCTTCCCCTTCAAGGCGCACACCCTCCTGCCCAAGTACCTGCGCGAACTCGACCGGGCTTTGCGCCGCACTGCCGGGGTTCGCCGGACGGGGGCCGCGGCGATCGACCTGGCCTATGTCGCCAATGGCATCCTGGACGGATTCTGGGAGTCGCGCCTTGCGCCGTGGGACTTTGGCGCCGGGATCCTGCTCGTGACCGAGGCGGGGGGTGTGGTCGAGCGGATTGAGGGCGGGCCTGTGGACACGGCGGCCGGTTCGGTCATCGCGGCGAATTCGGCGGAGGGACTGAAGGGGCTAAGGGGGGTTATCCGCCCCGCCCCACCAGCGCGTTGAACACCAGCTTGTAGGTGCCGTGCGTCTGGGCGCGGTGCTGGGCCCGGAAGCCGATCATGACGATCGTGCCTTCTCCGTGCGCGACCGAGACCATCGCGGCCTTGTCGGCGATCGCTTCTTCGCCGAGCAGCCACCCGCTTTGCAGGATGTCGCGGTCGATGTAGGTCACAACGCGGCGCACATCGGAGCTGCGCGCCCCCGGCACCGTCTCGTAGACCTGACCACCCGCGAGATAGGCCGCGAGCGCGTCCTCCGGCATGCCGTAGCCGAACGGGCTCGAAGTGTCCACCGAGACCTTCAGGGTCGAACCGGGGGACCAGAAGTCGTTGCCCCAAATATCCGCGACGGCGTTCCGCACAGGCACGTTGAACTCGTCCAGCACCAGGTCGCCGGCCTGGGCGAAGGTGACCAGCGTACCCCCGTTCTCCACAAACGCCTCGAGGGCCTGCGCGCCCTCCTCGCCGAAGCCGCTGCGGTAGTCGGGCGGCGTACCCGCGGGATCGGCCCCGCGACCTCCGCCACCGCCGCCGGTCGGCCCCATCATCATCTGTTTGGAGTCGGCGGGCAGGATGATCACGTCCCACTTCTCGTGCAGATCGCCCGCCAGGATCTCGTCGTCGAAGAGGCTCGTGTAGGCGAAGCCGAAGTCTTCCAGCAGCCAGCGCGTCCAGCCCTCGTCCATGTTGCCGCCGTAGAAGCGCTGGTACATGCCGATGCGCTGGCGGGTGACGGGATGGCTGACCCCGGACGCTTCGCCGGCGAGGGCGACAAAGTCGACCCCTGTCGCGCCCGCGACCTCACCCAGCACCTCGGCTTCCGTCCCGTGGCCAACGATGAAGTCCCCCCGGCGGGCCCCTGCTCCGTCTTCGGTCGCGCGCCCCACCTGGGCGCCCGCCTCGAAGAGCAAGTTGACCGCTTTGAAAGCGTCGTTGAGCGTGCCGTCGATCACGTGGCCGTGCGGCGCGGATGAGGCCACCATTCCCGCAGGCTCGATCTGGCCGGACACCACCGTCAGCGGCGCCTCGACCGCCGTCGCCGCCGGGTCCACCCGCACCCCCATGAACTCCGCGATCACGTCGGCGGACATGTCGTAGGGGCGGATCGGGTTGCCCTCGGCGGTCCGCGTGTAGCTGTTATCCGGATAGTAGGTCTGCCCCAGCAGCCAACGGATGACGCCGCGCTTCGGCTGCGCCATCGACACCACGTAGCTGCCTGCGCCGTACACGCGGCGCTCGTGGATGAAGCCGTCCGCCGACCGCTCCACCGTGATCCCCTGCAGCAGCAGCTTGTTGACCATCTTGGCCATGGTCAGCGGGTCGTGCTGCTCGGCCGGGATGACGAACGCCTTGACGTCGCCCTCCATGCCGCGCTGGATCTGCCGGCTGGACTTGTTGTACGCGTTGCGCAGCACGGTCTCGCGATTCTTGGCCGCGATCTCGAGCGGCGAGAAGGTCGCCACGATCTGCCGCTCCACGATGTCGCGCACGCGCCACCAACCGCCCGGCCACGGATTCGGAAAGGTCGTCTGGGCTTCGTACTCGGGGAGCTGGCGCGAGCCGCCCAACTGGTCCGGGTGCACGTAGAGCGGCGTGGCGAGCCGGGCGCTGGCCGATTCGGTGAGCATCCCCGCGATGTTGTGGAAGGGGGTGATCCAGTGGAAGCCGAAGTGTCCCCAACCGGAGTAGATCGCGGCGTTGACCGCGCCTTCGAGCCCCGCCTCCTCCATCTTGTACGCGATGTGCGCGCCGTACCACGACATCTCGCGCCACACCAGGGGATCGCCTTCGGGGCGGATCGGTTCGGCGTACGGCGGCAGGTAGATGCGGGCCGTGTACGGGCCCATCTGGTGGTGATCGATGTACGCCTGCGGGATCCACTCCCGGAACATGATCTCGGCCCCGTAGAACGATTCCACCGTGTTCTGCATGAACGCGTCGCGGTTGTTGTCGTGGCCTATGTAGTGATGGTACAGCTCGGGCGGGCTCGCGCCCTCGTACTCGGTGCCGACCCAGCGGTCGTACCATTCGTTGACGATGTCCACGCCGTCGGGGTTGAAGGCCGGAATGAGGATCGAGACAGTGTTGTCGAGGATCTGGTTGATCTCGTCGTCGTCGCGCGTGGCGAAGAGATGGACGATCTCCGCGGCCGACTGGCTCGCCGCGACCTCGGTGGAGTGAAGCGCGTACGACTGCACGAACACGACCTTGCCGTCGGAGATCGCGGCGTCGATCTCGGCCTGGGTGTGTCCGCGCGGGTCCTGGAGGACCGCGTTCATGCGCTTGTAGTCGTCGAGCCGGGCCAGGTTTTCCGGGGCAGAGATGTAGAGGGACAGGAAGGGCGCGCCCAGTGTGGACGGGCCCATGTGCACCACCTGGACGCGGTCGCTCTGCTCGCCGATGAGTTCATAGTACTCGACGAGCTTGTCCCAGTGCGCCAGCTTCCGGTCCGCGCCCATCTGGTGGCCGAAAAACTCTTCCGGGGAAGGGATTTGGGCGGTGGGTGGGTTGTCCGCCTGGGCCGCGATGGACTGGGGAGGGAGGGCGATGATGGCCAGCCCTGCTACGATGAGCGCGCGGACGGTCCGTTTTGCCGTCACAGTTGCGCCTGCGGGAGTCGAGAAATGGTGTCGCATGCGTGTTTCCGGGTTCGTGGGAGGCTGGTGGCCGGGGGCGAGGCCCGTGTGGGCGACCCCGATTCGCACGCCGCAAAGGGACGCGATGCGGGCGGTGGGCGCAAGCCGCGGGGTGGGGTCGGCGCAGTGAGGCGGTAGCCTTCAGTCCTGTAGGACTTCGAGGTCGCCGTCGGGGTAGCCGAAAGCGTGGAGGAGGCGGTGGCAGCGGCGCTGGATGGCTTTCGCGCTCAGGTGCGTCTCCGCGTACAGTCCTGTCTGCCCTATGATGCGCGGTTCGTGTAACTCGCCAAGATCGTTTGAAACCCAGGGTCTGTGCTTCCCCCAGAGGGACCGTGCGGTTGTCAGGAACTCGACTTCGTGTCGCGTATGCAACGCAACGAAGACACCAACCAGCATATCCTTCCAGGTCTTCACTGCCGTCTTGCTGCCCCACAGCCGATAAGACCTGATCGGGGCCGGCGCTCTGCGCTGTTTTGTTGGCCCCGTTTCGGGCTCGGGCGGCGGTCCCACAGGCGACGGCTTCTCGGGATCCGCAACCGCCGTCATTTCCCGCCAGACCCGGGGCACTTCCTTCTTCAGCCGCTCCTCGTGACGCAGCGCAGTCAGTGCTTCCTTAGCTCTTCTCTCCGCGTCCCGGCCCGCCAGTGCTTCGCGTCCCAGAAACCTTAACATCTGCCCCGCGAACTCCCGCGCCGATCCCTTCGCGATCTTCAGCACCGCAAACCGGCGATCCATTGGTGGTACTTTCTCAAGCGGCAAGAAAAGCCACCATTCGAGTCCCGTAGTTAGCACACAGATATCCACACCCGCGAGGAAGGCATAGTTGAGCATCTGGGTCACATGATCCCCCAAGCTCTTCCCCGGTGCCTTGGCTTCGATGAAGGCGACCATGCGCCCCCCGGTCCGCAGCGCAATGTCCATCCGACCCTTTCCCACCACATGCTCGAAGAGAACATGTTCAGGATCGTCGCCCGGTGTCCTTTGGGCACCCCCGGCCCCTGCCGGGGTGCAGACAGCCAATGGGTGCGTTGCCCGGGCCAGAGTCCGTCGCCGATCAGGGTCTCCATAGGCCTTCGTGGAACTGACGCCCAGCGTGCGGTAGTTTGGAGAAACTGACATGTTCGAGTAAGGCATCACTGCTCGGAGCGAGGATGGAACACATGGCCGCAGGGGCGATTCATGCCAAATAGCCGGTCGGAGGCGGACCGGTGGCTTAAGCAGGCCGCTAACGACCTGGAGTTGGCGCGGTTGGGACTTCGCGAGGAGTTCTTTTCCCAGGCGTGCTTCTGGGCTCAGCAGAGCGCGGAGAAGGCCGTCAAGGGGATCGGCCGCCTTGGTGGGGACCGCGCGGCGTTGGAGAATTCCGTCGCCCTTCTGGTCGATCGCTACGCCGACCGCGCTCCGGGCCTTTCGGACCTTGTGGGCGAATCGCGTTTGCTCGACCGGTACTACAGGACGACCCGGTATCCGGGCGACCCACCCGGCCCGGTTCCCTTCACGGCATTCAGCCGGGAACAGGCAAGCACTGCGGTCGGGGCGGCCGAACGGTTCTTCGAGTTGGCCAGCAATCAGATCCGCGCACCCTGACACCGAGGGGCAGCCGAAGCGGCCCGCCCGGAACGTGGTGCCTTCCCGCTACGCCGACCCGGTCCCCATCCCTACCGCCCCGCCGCCGCACGGCCAACCGGCACGGCGACCGCATCGCTCACGATGAACACCCGGAACCCCTGGGCGATCCGGTCCGCGATATCGTCCGCACCGGCGGTGATCCCGCACGGGACATCGTGGCGCTGGCAAGCAGCCAGCACCGCCTGGATCGCCCCCTCGACCGCCTCCATGTCGCCCTCGTAGGCCCTGCGGAGGTCACCGGGCCCCGCGAAGACGATACTCACCCCCGGCGTGGAGACGATCTCGTCCACCCGCTCCACCCCGCTGCGGTCCTCGACGATCAGAATGCTGAGCAGAGTGCCGTCCGGGTTGCCGGGCCACAGCTCGGCGCCCATCACCGAGACCGCGACGGCGACGTCCTCGGCCGACTCCACATGTGGGAAGACGATCGCCGCCACCCCGGCGTCCAGCGCTTCGGCGACATTGGCCGCCGCCTGCTCCGCGCCGTTCCGGATGGGTGGCACCCTCAACACGAGCGGATGCGCCGCCTCCGTCCCGGAGCCCTCCGCGATGCCCTCCATGTAAACTTTGGTTGACATGATGTCAAAAGGACCTGACTCCAAGGAGTAGAAAACGAAGTCGAGGTCGCGGTTCTGGCCCATGAGGGCACCCTGTTCGCGGGTCGAAGGACCCGGGAAGATGCCGAAGAGGACCTGGCCGTCCGCGAGAAGTTGCACGAGGGGGGCCGGGGCCATGGCCGCGGCATCGGATCCCGCGGACGCGGCCCCGGATGCCTCATCGGCGGACTGTTCGGGGGCGGAACATCCGGTTGCAATGGCCAGGGCGAGGATGAGCGCGGGCGGCATGATGCGCGATTGGGACGGGAACATGGCGTGGTCCGGGTGCAGGAAGGGACGGGTCAGCCATCGGTGAGTGGCCAGTCTAGCGATCCGGCCCGGATCGCGACAGGGCGGAATGTGCGGCCAGCGGTGAAGCGGTCGCCGCGGGTAGCTTCCCGGCAGGATATGCCGATTGAGAGTTGGTGATTATAGCGAGTTTAGCGATATTATCTCGTGACGATAAACCACCTAATCTCCCTATAAACCGAGTTTGAAATTGATCCGATCCAGAATCCGTATTCGCCCGGAGCCGGCATGCCGCCCCCCGAGTTTGGGACGTTGCGGAGCGCTCGCCGGTCACGGAACTGGATGTGCTGGGAGCGTCGGCGTCGGCCCTCGCCGCGCTCGACGAGAGCTTTTTCATGGTGCGTTTCGATCGGCTTACCCCGTCCGAGCGGAGGTATTTGCGGGCAATGGCCGAATTGGGTGCGGGGCCGCATCGCTCGGGTGATGTTGCCCTGGAACTCGACCGGACAGTCACGTCTCTCGGGCCGGTACGGGCCAAGCTGATCTCGAAGGGTATGGTGTGGAGCCCAAGTTACGGCGATACGGCGTTCACGGTTCCCCGCTTCGACGGCTTCATGCGGCGTATCCTGCCCGGAGACAGGTGGAGGGACTGACCTCTGGCTCCACCCCCCAAAGATGCGTACCTTTGCGCGGCCGGGTAATCTGTAGGACTGCTCACCGACTGTCACCACTGCGAAGGAGAATGACCATGGCGAACCCGAAACTTCTGATCACGGCTGCGCTTGCCACCGCCATCCTGGCGGGCGCGGTGCCGGACAACGCTTCAGCCCAGAGCGCCGCCCACCGCCACATCGGCCATGTCGGCGACATGTTCAACGGCACGCCGGACAACGTGGGGCTCCTCGCGGCCGCCCAGGCCGAAGCCGAGGTTGCGGCCCAGCACGCCGGACTCGCCGCCGGATCCGACGATCTGGCCGGGATCCAGAGGCACATCACGCACGTGTTGCACGCGATCGACCCGTCGACGTCCGAGAGAGGCCCCGGCAAGGGATACGGGCTCGTCAACGCCGCAAGCGGCTGCGCAGCCCACATCGGGATGGCCGGTGGATCGGACGACGCGTCGGACGCCGTCAAGGCCCACTCGAACCATGTCGGGACCAGTTGTCAGAACGTGGCGACGTGGGCCGAGGCCATCGCCGAGAAGGCGGCGGCCGTAGCCAGCGCGACCGACATGGCCGCGGCAAAGGCGCTTGCCGAGGAGATCGCTATGATGACGCAGGCCATCGTGTCCGGCACCGACGCCGACGGCAACGGGCGCGTGTCCTGGGGCGAAGGCGAAGGCGGCCTGGCGCAGGCGGCGACGCATTTGCGGCTCATGAAGGAGGCCGAAGGGTTGGGCTGACCACCCCGGAACTCCAATGAAAACCGAATCATCCCATCGCACTACCCGTTTTGCGTCCGCAACCCTGGTCACGGGTGCCCTTGTCACCAGCCTGGCAGCTCTCGGCGCCCAGGACGTCACCGGGCCCGGCCTTGAAGCGAACACCGCCCCGGGCGCGATGTTGTCCCCACCCGACACCGTCAGCTTCGCCGAGGACATCCTTCCCATCTTCCAGCAGCGCTGCGCCAAGTGCCACGGCGCGGCCGACGAGAACGGCGAGGTCCGCACCGAGGTCAGCCTGAATCTCCTCGAGTACGAGAAGGTGATGGCCGGCTCCGAATTCGGCACCGTGGTCGAGGCCGGAGACCCCGACGGCAGCTTCCTGATGGACATGATCGTCGCGGGCGATATGCCCGAAGAGGGAGACAAGGTCCCCGAAGAGGAGATCGCGCTGATCCGGGCCTGGATCGAGGCGGGCGCGCCGAACAACTGAAGCGGGGCAGCAGCGCGCCGATGATCGAACGATGATGGAACGTTGACAGAACGCTGATCACCTGTTCGGTTACCGTTCGGCGCTCCGACGTTTCGGGCAACGAGGTCCGTGACACAGGGCGAACATGGCCAAGGGAGGTGAGTTGCGGATGAGTTCGTCCGCCAACCCGCGCCAGCCACGATTCACCGCATGGCTCGCGCTGTCGCTTCTCGCATGGGCCGCCGCCTGCGGTGACCCCGTCGAGCCGAACCGGGCCCCCGCCACAGTGGGCGCCATCCCGGATCAGATCCTTCCCCGCGGGCACAGAACCACACTGGATGCGGCCGGGTACTTCAGCGACCCCGAGGGAGGAACCCTCCGGTACGAGGCCGCGACCTCGAACGCCACCGTGGTGTCGGTCTCGGCGTCGGGCAGCGTCCTCTCGCTCGCGGCGTTGACGGACGGGACGGTCACGGTGATCGTGACCGCCATCGATCCCGAGGGTCTGGCCGCCCAGCAGTCGTTCATCGTGACCGTGCCCACTCCGCCGATGATCGAGTTGGCGGCCGACAGTCCCGCGGCGCCGGAAAGCGGCATGGCGGTGATCGAACTCGTGCTGTCCGCGGCGCCCCCGACCCCAATCACCGTCACCTACACCCTCGGGATGGACGGCGATGCGGCCACGGCGGACGCGGACTCGGCCGATTTTGCGGATGGCTTGCGCGGGGCGGTCGAGATCGAAATGGGCGCCAGGGAAGCCGCGATCAGAATCGCCTTCAACGACGACGAGGACATCGAACCGACGCAGGAGTTCTTCAGCCTTACGCTCGACGAGCCCGCGGCGGATGCCGGCTACGATCTCGGCACCGAGACGACGGCGGTTGTAACGATTCAGGAGGGCGTGTGCGACCGTACGCCCGCGATCGGGGACGAGATCGTGGCACAGTCGGGCGTTGAAAACTGCGCCGCGGTCGAGGACGGGCACCTGCTGAGGGTCTTTTCCCTCAACATAGGCGGTCCGGGCTCGATCACATCGCTGCTGCCGAGCTTGGACGAGCCCACGATTGTCGCGTGCGACGCCGATGAATGGTTCTCCATGGATGGCCTCGGCCGCCTCCGCCGGCCCGGAGAGGCCAACGAGTGCGAGGAGAGACCGGGCATCGCGGAAAACGACGCGGGACCGACCCCGGCGACCTGGCCGGCCGGCACCGCGCTCGAGACGCTGAAGGACGGCGACTTCGCGGGTCTGTCCAACCTGGGGTTCCTGTTGATCACGGGCTCCGAACTGGCGGAATTGCCGGCGGGCGTGTTCTCGGCGCTGAAGAGCCTGCAATACCTGGTCTTGAGCAACAACCGCCTGACCGCCTTGCCGGAAGATGCGTTCTCGGGCCTCTCCAGCCTGCAGTTCCTCTTTCTGGACCGCAACGGGCTCACCGCACTACCGGACGGAATCGCGGACCTCTCCAACCTGAACACCCTGAACCTCGGTTCGAACCAACTCACCGCACTACCGGACGGGATGTTCTCCGGGCTTGCGAGTCTCCAAACCGCGTTACTGGACGGAAACCTACTGACGCGGCTGCCCGCCAAGGGACCCTCCAGCCTGCAGAACCTGGTCCTCAGCGCCAACCAACTGACCGAACTGCCGACGGGGTGGTTCCTGGACAATCCCGGTCTGCTCAGGCTGTACCTGGACAACAACCGGTTGGCGGAGTTGCCGACGGGGATCTTCGCCGGCCTATCCAACTTGCTGGAGCTGCGACTGTCGCAGAATGGCCTGTCGCGCTTCCCCTCCGATGCGTTTTCGGACCTGGTCAGCGTGCAGGACTTGCGACTCTTCCAGAATCAACTCTCCGAGCTCCCCGACGGCGCCTTCTCGAATCTGGCCGACTTGACGAGGCTGTTCCTGGGACAAAACCTGTTGTCGGCTTTGTCCCCGGGAGAGTTTTCCGGTCTCCCCAATCTCGAGTGGCTGGCGCTTGACAGGAACCGGCTGAACGAGCTGCCCGCCGACGCGTTCGCCGGCCTTGCGAGCCTCCAGAGACTCTGGCTGACGGACAACGGATTAGAGGAACTCCCGCAAGACATCTTCCAGGGCCTCTCGGAGTTGGATTTCCTGTCGTTGGCCATCAACGAGCTCACGGAAGTGCCCGCCGAGGCGTTCGTCACGGTTCCGAGCCTGAGGATCCTGTACCTGTTTGAAAACCAACTCTCCGAACTGCCCACGGGACTTTTCGCGAGCCTCTCCAGCCTGGAGGGATTGTACCTCAGAGACAACGAGCTGACAGAACTTCCAGAGGGGATGTTCATCGGCCTCGCCAGCCTCAGGGCGTTGTCCCTGGAAAACAATCCCGGCGCCCCCTTCACGCTGACCATGGAAGTCGAGCGTGCGGACAACGAAGACCTGCTGGCGCCGAGTCCCGGCAGGGTGACCATACGGCTGGCGGACGGCGCGCCCTTCGCCATGCGCATCCCGCTGTCCGTGCACGGTGGCGGGCTTGCCGGCAACGCGGCAGTGCTGGGGCCGGGAGAGGAGCGCAGCCAGGAAATCACGGTGACCCGCAGCGAGGGAAGCCAGTCGGGGACCCAGGTCACGGCGGGCCCGGCGCCCAGGACGCCGCCACGCTTCTCGGGGATCACCGTTGTCACCACCGATCCGCTCATTCTCTTCGGGCTGGTTTCGAACCGCGCTCCGATTCCCCTGCGCGAGATACCGTGGTACCGGTTGCGCGGCGGAGCCGAGGACGAGGTCGTCGAGCTGTCTTCGTACTTCCGGGATCCGGACGACGACGAGTTGCAGTACGACGTGACCAACGAAGCGCCCGCTGTCGCTTCCGTCACCGTTTCGGAGGATCGCTTGACGGTGAGCCCCGGGACCGGCGGTGCCACAACGATCACGGTGACGGCGGCCGACCCGGAGGGCTTGAGTGCTCGCCTGTCGTTTCCGGTCAGTGTTCGGGCTCCCATTGTGGGATCGTTCGACATGGACGTGATCGTGAGCGGCGAGGCGAGCGAGGCAACGCGCGCGGCCTTCCAGGACGCGGCGGATTGGTGGATGTCGATCCTGGCCGACATGGAGCTGCCCGATGTGCCTGTCGAGGGGCTGGGCCGGCTGGGCTGCTCCGGCATCTTTGCGGATCAGGATATCGGCGGGACGATCGACGACCTCCTGATCGTGGCGGTGGTCGAGGAGGTGGACGGACCTGGCGGCATCCTGGCGAGCGCGAGGCCGTGCAGTGTCCGCGAAGGGTCGATGTTGCCTTTTCTCGGGATAAACCGCTTCGACAAGGACGACCTGGAGACGTTGGAGGGATCCAGCGACCTGGACGAAGTCATTCTCCACGAGATCGGTCACGTGCTGGGAATCGGAACAATCTGGAGAGAATTCGATCTGCTGCGCGATCCATCCCTCCAGACCCCGGGGGCGGACACGCACTTCTCGGGACCGTTGGCCATCGCCGCATTCGACGAGGCCGGGGGCACGAACTACACCGAGGGAGCCAAGGTGCCCGTCGAGAACCGTGCCGGCCCCGGTTCGGGCGACTCTCACTGGCGACAGTCGGTGTTCGAGACGGAATTGATGACGCCCTACGCTTCCGTCGGCACTCCCGATGCCCTGAGCGCGATCACGATCCAGTCGCTGGCGGACCTCGGATACACGGTCGACGTGAGCCTGGCCGAGCCCTACACGCTTCCCGGCCTCGTTGCCGCGGACGAGGCGATCGCCGAACTGCTGGACCTCGGAGACGATGTCCTCGAGGGCCCCATCGTCGTGGTCGACCGGAACGGGCGCGTGGTGCGGGTGATCGAGCGATGAAGGCCGTGAGGATGCCAATGCCGCGCCAAGGCCTCGTCGGGCTTGCGCTGATCGTTGTGGGCTGGGCGGCCGCTTGCAGCGAGAGCATCATCGAGGCTCCCCCCAACCGTACCCCGGTAGCGGTGGGCACGATTCCGAGCCATACCCTTGCCGTCGGGCAGGCGGTGCCCGATTTGAATCTGTCCGAATACTTCGACGATGCGGATGGAGATCCCCTGACCTACAGGGCGACCTCGACCGATCCCTCCGTCGCCACCGCGACCGTCAGCGGATCCTCTCTCATGATCGAGGCCGTGGGCGACGGGAAGGCTACCGTGACCGTCATCGCGACCGATCCCGGCGGTCTCATCGCCGCCCAGAGCACCGGCGTGACCGTCCAGAGCGAGAACCGGATGCCGACCGCGGTGGGGAGCATTCCCGCCCAGAACCTGAACGCCGGGACGTCGGTGACAGTGGACGTTTCCGCGTACTTCGACGATCCCGACGGCGACGCCCTCGACTACGAGGCGACATCGAACAACACCGGTGTGGTCCAGGTGGACGTTTCCGGCAGCGGTGTCACGATCACCGCCGTTGCGGAGGGATCGGCGGGTGTAACCGTTACGGCTACCGATCCGGGCGGGCTGTCCGCCGAACAGGGAATCGATGTCGCCGTGAGCGCGGGCGAGCCGGGTCTTCGTGATGACTTCGACGCCGAGATGCTGTCGGGCTGGGGCGTGACACACGCCAGGGCGGAGTTGACCGAAGGGATACTGCGATTGACGAACGACTCGGCCGGAGTTCCCGGCCAGGTGGATCGTGCGCTGGGATCGAAGCTGGTCGATTGGGAAGCGCGGGTCGTGCTCGGCCGTGCCCACGAAGACGTGTCGGCCCGTTTGACTCTCACCACCGGGTTCCCCACTGTCCCGGCCATCGGCGTGGAAATCGGGTCCGGCGTTGAACTCGGCGGGCAGGACACCAACTTCCGACTGCTGTTTTTCGACGGGAATTCGCGGCAATGGGGTTACATCTTTGCCGGCGAGTCGGACGCCGTTCACGACAGCACCGATGCCTTTACGGAAGTCACCTTCTCCATGCAGAATGCGGTCTTGAGGGTCGCTGCCGGAGACACGGAACTCTACACGGAGAATCTGACCGGCGCACCACCCGGATTGTTTGAGCTGACCGCAGTCGGCTTGCACGCCGTGCCCCATGGGGACGTGGCCGATCGGACCGCGTTCTTCGACTGGATCGAAGTGGCGGGTGCGGTGGTGTCCTCTATGAGCGCTGACGCGGCGATCCCCCCCGCCGCCTCAGCCACGCCACCGTGGCCAGCAGCACCACCGCGAACCCGATCAGAAAGGTGGCCACCGCCAGGATCGCGGGACTGATCTGCTCCCGTATCCCCGCCCACATCTGGCGCGGAATGGTGCGCTGCTCGATCCCGGCCATGAACAGCACCACCACGACTTCGTCGAACGATGTCGCGAAGGCGAAGAGCGCCCCCGAAACGACTCCCGGCGCAATCAGGGGGAGTTGCACGCTGCGGAAGGTGCGCACGGGCCCGGCTCCCAGCGACGCGGCGGCCCGGGTCAGGTTGCGGTCGAAGCCGGACAGGGTGGCCGTCACGGTGATGACCACGAAGGGGATGCCAAGGGCCGTATGAGCCAGGATCAGGCCGAGATGGGTCTGGCCGAGCCCGATACTGGAGTAGAAGAAGAACATCCCGGCCGCAGAGATGATCACCGGGGTCACCATGGGCGAGATGAGGAGACCCATGAAGAGGCGGCGGGCGGGCATGGCGGGGCTCGACAACCCGAGCGCGGCGAGGGTCCCGAGCACGGTGGCGAGAACCGTCGCGGACGCGCCGATGACGAGGCTGTTGATGAGGCTCCGGGTCCACGCTTCGTTCTCGACGATCTCCCGGTACCACCTCAGCGAGTAGGCGTCCGGATCGAAGCGGAGCATCCCCTCGGTGAAGGTGAAGTACGGTTCGGCGTTGAAGCTGAGCGGCACGATCACCAGAATCGGCGCTACCAGGAACACGAACACCAGGGTGCAGAAGGCGAGGTAGGCGACGCGGGCCGGCGGCACCCGGCGGAAGCCACGGCTCCCGGGACGAAGTGCCGATCGGCCCGCAACGGGTGTTGGGCCCGGCCGCGGGGCCTGACCGGCAGCTGGCGCGGAGGGGCTCATCGCGCTCACCTCAACTCAGGCTCAGACGCTCGATGCCCACGAGCCGGTCGTAGAGCACGTAGAGCGCCAGGACGCCCGCCAACAGGATCCCGCCCAGCGCCGCCGCCAGACCCCAGTTGAGCGACGTCTGCATGTGGTAGGCGACCATGTTGGAGATGAGCTGGCCGCTGCTGCCGCCCACAAGCGCGGGCGTGATGTAGTAGCCGATCGAGAGAATGAAGACGAGGAGTGAGCCCGCGCCCACTCCGGGCAAGGTCTGCGGCCAGTAGACGCGCCGGAACGCCTGCGCGGGCGTGGCCCCGAGAGAGGCCGCGGCGTCCATGTACCGACCCGGGATCGCGCGCATGACCGAGTACAGCGGCAGGACCATGAAGGGCAGCAGCACATGGGTCATGGCGATGATCGTGCCGGTCATGTTGTAGATCATGGCCAGGCGACCGTCGTCGCCAACCAGCCCGATCGTGACGAGAAGGTCGTTGATCACGCCCTGTGTCTGCAGCAGCACGATCCACGCGGTGGTGCGTACCAGCAGCGAAGTCCAGAAGGGCACCAGAACAAGCGCCAGGAGGACGTTCGCGCGGCGCGGCGGTGCGTGGGCGATCAGATGGGCGATCGGGTAGCCCAGGAGGAGGCAGAGGAAGGTGATCCCCGCGCTCACGATCAGCGTGCGCCAGAGCAACGGCAGGTAGATGCGCCGTTCCTCGGGTTGCCGCGCGACCGAGCCGTCGGGCAGTTGCTGCATGTCGACGGCGTTGAGGTAGTGACGCGCAGTGAAGCGCTGGCCGGTGGCGCGGATCGCGTGCCAGGTGCCCGGGTCCGCCCATGCCGAGTCAATTGCAACCATCACTTCCCGCCACGGCCCCCCGGTCACGCCACCCAGCTCCCGGGCGCTGCGGGTGACGACGCCGCGCAGCCCGCTCTGCACACGGTTGACACGACCCGCCACCTGGCCGAGGGTCCTTTCCTCGCGGGCACGGAGCAATTCGCGCGCGGTGGCCTCGTAAACGGCTTCGGGAAGAAGGGCCTCGCCATCCCACCCATCCAGCAATGCGAGCGTCTCGGGCAGCGCATCGGCCACCACCGGATCGTGAACGCTCCGCATGAGCATCGTACCCAACGGGGCGATGAAGGTCACGCCGACGAACAGCAGCAACGGCAGGACCAGGCCCATCGCTCGCAGCCGCTCCCGTCTCAGCGAGTCGGCCGCGGCCCCTCTACTGAGGTTTGCAGCGTGGGAGCCTTCTCCAGGGCCGAGGTTTCCCTGGCCCACAACTTCTCTCCGGAGCCGACTCCCCAGGCCCATCGTCCTCAGCGCACCAGCCAGGCGCTGAATCTCTCGTTCAACTCGTCCTGATTGTCCACCCACCACGACCAGTCGTAGCGCAGGGCGCGCTCCACGTTGGCCGGACTCGCGGGCAGGTGCGACGCCATGTCCAGCCCGGTTTCGACGTGAGTCGTCACCAGCGGCGCTCCGGACTTCCGGGTCGGGGAGTACGAGATCCGGCGTCCGACGGCGGCCTGCGATTCCGCGCTCGTGGCGAAGGCGACGTACCGCAGCGCCTCTTCCAGCCTGGGGGTGCCGGCAACGATACCGACCTGGCCGACATCCAGGAGTTGTCCGTCCCAGACGATCACAAACGGCTGGTCTTCCAACACTTGCGCATTGAAGATACGTCCATTATATGCTGTGCTCATGGTGACTTCGCCGTCGGCCAGCATCTGCGGGGGCTGCGCACCCGCTTCCCACCAGATCACCTGGTCCTTGATCGTGTCCAGCTTGCGGAAGGCCCGGCTCAGCCCCTCGGGCGTGTCCAGAGAGGCGTAGACCTCGTCCAGCGGGACGCCATCGGCGATCAACGCGAACTCCAGGTTGACCTGAGGGACCCGGCGCATGCCCCGCCGACCCGGGAACTTCGCCAGATCGAAGAAATCCTCGATGGTGGCGGGCTTTTCGCCAGAGATGTTGTCCGCGTTGTAGGCGAATACGGTGGACCAGTACAGGTGTCCGACTCCGCATTCGGATTGGGATTCGAGAACGAAGTCCTCGACCGCCGGTGTCCCGTCGGGCCCCGGAGGGAACGAGCCGAGGTCGATGGGCTCCAGCAGCCCCTCGTCGCATCCTCGAACCGCGTCGGCGATCTCCAGGTCCACCACGTCCCAATGAACGTTGCCCACATCCACCTGGGCACGGATCTGGGCCAGGCCGCCGTTGTAGTCTTCCACATTCACGCGGATCCCGGTTGCGGCCGTAAAGGGGATGTTGATGCCCTCGTTCACGGCCCGTGCGTAGGAACCGCCCCAGGAGACTGTTGTGACCGACTGGGCAGCCGCCTTCTGGCAGGGGGCGGTCGCCGCGATGGCCAGAAGGGCAAGGGTCCGGTTCATGATTGTTCCTTTCAATCGTCTTTCCTCTCATAGTCCAGGACACGACAGTCGGTCACCGTCCAGCCGATGCGCACCGTGTCTCCGACCAGTATGCCGCCGTGCCCCACGATGTTGGGGATCTTGGCGATGAAGTCGTGCCGCTCGCAGGCGTCCATGCGTACGCGCAGGTGATCGCCCAGAAAGGCGAGATCCCTGACGGTGCCGCCGATCTGGTTGCCGTACAGCCCGGGTTTGGGGTTCACCGCGACGCGTTCCGGGCGAATCGACAGCGTGACCTTGTCGCCCGGCTCGCAGTCCGCGATCTGGAGGGCCCGGATCCGTTCCCGACCCGTCTCCACATCGCACAGCCCCTCTTCCACCGTGATGACCCGCCCGTGGAGGCGGTTGTTCTCTCCGATGAACCGTGCGACGAATGCGCGGTCAGGTTCTTCGTACAGCGTCTCGGGGGGCGCCAACTGCTCGATGAAGCCCTCTTTCAGCACGGCGATGCGGTCTGACATGACCATCGCCTCCTGCTGATCGTGCGTGACGTACACCACCGTAACCCCCAGCTGCCGGTGGATGCGGCGGATCTCGTACTGCATCTCCTCGCGCAAGCTCCGGTCCAGCGCGCCCAGGGGCTCGTCCATCAGCACCAGGCTCGGTTCGAAGACCAGGGCGCGCGCAATCGCCACCCTCTGCTGTTGCCCGCCGGACAGCTGCCCCGGCCGGCGATGGGCCAGACCCTCCAGCCGAACAAGCGCCAGGGCCCGCTCCACGCGCTCTTCCCGCTGCTCCGGCCCCATGCCCCGCACCTCCAGGGGGAACGCGAGGTTCTGGCCGACGGTCATGTGGGGGAAGAGGGCATAGTTCTGAAAGACCATCCCGATCCCGCGCCTGCGCGGTGGCAGATCCTGAACCGAGCGGCCATCGATGCGGATGATTCCGGATGTGGGGGTCTGAAAGCCCGCCAACATCATCAGGATCGTGGTCTTGCCCGACCCCGAAGGACCCAGAAGGGTGACGAACTCGCCTTTGCGGACGCTGAGGTCGAGATCTTCGACCACCAATGTTCGCCCGTCATAGCTCTTGCTTACCCCCTCGAACTCGACGTGTGCATGGTTGCCGGTGGCGGGGGTGGCTCCGGCTGCGGTGTCGCCCGCGGCTGCGGGCACGCCCAGTTCGCTCACGACACCCTGCCGGGCATCGTCAGCAGGGCGGCGTACAGGTCAATCGCGTACCAGAGGTTGCCGACGCGGAGGTTCTCGTCGGGGGCGTGCTGGTTGTTGTCGTGATTGGCGACCGGGACCACGATGGCGGGCTTGCCCGCGACATCGGTGAAGAGGTGGAGCGGCAGCGTGCCGCCCATCCCGGGGGCGAGCACCAGGGAACCGGGTCCGAATGCGCGGTCGGCGGCCCGCGAAGCCGCCCCGATCACCTGCTGCACATACGTGTCGGCCATGCCTGTGCGGGCCGCCGGGGACCCGCCCCCGCCCGTCACCTTGGCGATGCGCGGATAGCGGAGCCGGGTCTCCATGTCGGGGTCCTCCCACACGACATGGAAACCCTGCTTCTCGATGTGATCCACGATGAGCTGGCGCAGGTGGCCGGTTTCGTTCCCCTTCACGAGGCGGATGCCCAGCGCCGCCACCGCCGTGTTCGGGATGACGTTGCGGGCCAGCGAGCCGGTGTTGCCGCTGGTGATGCCACGGATGTTGAGCGCCGGGAGCAGCAGTCTCTCCGCGATCGTCTCCGGCTGGCCCTCGGTCCACGCCAGCCCGAGTTCCCGGCGCAGCGACGAGTCGACGTCCGGGATCGATTCCAGGGCCGCGCGCTCCTCGTCGCCGATGGGGTCGGCGGTGTCGTACCATCCCTCGACCAGCACGCGCCCGTCCTCGTCCTTCATCGAGGCCAGGAGGTGCGCCAGGATGTTGCCGGTGTCGGGCGTCCAGTTCCCGTAGTGGCCCGAGTGCAGGTTGCGCGTGGCCCCGTACACCGTGACCTCCATGCCCATCGAGCCGCGCACGCCGAAGGTCAGCTGCGGCCTTCCGCTCTGATGCGCGGGGCCGTCGAAGAAGAGCCAGATGTCGATCTCGTCCAGCGCCTCGGCCCGCATCTCCATGTAGCGGCCCAGATTGCGCGAGCCCGCCTCCTCTTCGCCGTCGAAGAAGAACACCAGGTTCGAGGTGGGGGTCACGCCCCCCTCGCGAAACGCGTTCAGCACGGTGAGAACCGCCGCGATGGGCGCCTTGTCGTCGCCGGCGGAGCGCGCGTAGATGCGCCAGTCCGGGTCCACGGCCTCACCGGACGCCGGGAACGGGATGGGCTCGCCGTCGGCCTCCATCGAGGCGGAGTAGAGGGTGGGCTCGAAGGGAGGATGGGTCCAGTTGCCCGGATCCACGGGCTGCCCGTCGTAGTGGACGTAGACGCCGAGCGTCCGGGTCGCGCCGGGCGTCGACAGCTCGCCGTACACGAGGGGTGCCACGCCGTCGAGGGTGAGCAGCTCCGATTCGGCCCCCGCTTCGCGCAGGCGGTCACGGATGTAGAGCGCGGCCCGGGTGATGTCTTCGCTGTCGCGGGCACGGTTCGGGTACGTCAGCAGCTCGGCGAAGTCCCGGACGATCTCGGCCTCGTGGGCCTGCCGGTAGGCCTGTGCGATGTCGCCACCGGACTGGGCGGCGAGGGGGGCCGGGGGGACGAGCAACGGCACGGCAAGTGCGATCGCGACGCAAGACATGGCTACGCTCCGCGCTCCTCTTGGATGAAGCGGTCGATGTGGCTCTGCAGCACCTCGATCGGCAGCGAACCGGGGCCGAGCACGGCCTCGTGAAAGCGGCGGAGATCGAAGTCGTCCCCGAGGGCCTCTTCCGCCCTGCGCCGCAGCTCCAGAATGGCCCGTTTCCCCATCTGGTACCCGAGCGCCTGGCCCCACATGTCGGTCGAGTAACGCAGCGACTCGGTCGCGATCTGGGTCTCGGAGTCGAAGATGTGGTCGCGCATGTACTGGCGACCTTCTTCCAGCGTCCATCCCAGCAGGTTCATCCCCGTGTCCACAACGAGCCGCGTGGCGACGAAGATCTCCATCATGTATGCGCCGTACTCACCCAGGGGATCGTCTGCCAGAAAGCCCGAATCGATGCCCAGGAAGATCGAGTACATCCCCCACCCTTCCGTGTAAGCGGTGTGCAACCCGTTGCGGCGAATGGCCGGCAGATCGGAGTTGGCGTACTGGCGGGTGATGTGGAAATGGTGCCCCGGGAAGAGCTCGTGGAAGGAGATTCCCTTGTACGTCAGCCAACTGCGCTGATCCAGGTCGGACCCGTTGAAGTTGTAGTAGCCGACCGGGTCGGCCGGAGTCGGCGGGTTGTAGTAGCCGAAGGTCTGGGAACCTTCGAGCGCCGGGTCGAGTCGGCGGGCGCCGAAGGGAGCCTCGGGCTTGGTAAGGAACAGCTCGTCCGCCCGCGCGAAAAACTCCCACGACGGGAACTCCAGCCGCATCTTGACCTCTTCGACCGACTCCGGGAAATATTCCGGGTTGGTGGGGATGTGGCGCCTGAAGTCGTCGATCGAGCCTTCGAAGCCGATGCGGGCCTGCACCGCCAGCATCTGTTCTTCCAGCTCCGCGACGTTCTGCAACCCGATCTGATGGATCTCCTCGGGCGTGATGTCCATGGTCGTATGCACCCGGACCAGGTAGCGGTACGCGGCTTCGCCCCCGGGTTGCCGGGACAGCCCCACCTCGGCGGGCGCGGCTTGCCGGTATTCGCCGTCCAGGAAGTCGCCGAGGCGCTGCAGCGCGGGGTTGATCTCTCCCTCGACGATCCGGGCGGCCTCGGCCAGGAACATCCCCGCGTCTCCCTCCGCGTTGGGATCTTCGCTCTCCGCCCCGAGGCGCACCAACGCCACCGCGAAGGGGCCGTCGTCAAACGGGGCGGTACTCGCACGAACAATCCCGACCACAGCGTCCATGTTGGGTTCGGGGACGACGACGCCCCGCTCCATCTGGCCCCGCGCGTGCGCTTCGACGAAGCCCACCGCCTCCGGCACCTGCGACAGCAGCGTCAGGTAGTCCTCGCGGCCTTGCACATCGGCCACCGGCACCATCGCGAAAAGCGCCCGGAAGCCCCCGATCGGGGATGAATAGGGGGTGAGCACATTGGTGATGACCCAGTAGTGATCGAGCCCCTCGATGTTGACGGACGCCCGTCGTTGAAGGACTTCCCAGGTAAGCCGGTCCTGCACCCCGAGCGCGTCGCTGTCGATGGCGTCGAGCCGCTGGAGGACGCTCCGACTGAATTCGGCGTCCGCCTCCGCGCGAGCGAGCGTGGGGATGGGGAGCCGCTCCAGGCGCAGGCCTTCCCGGGCCCGGGCGCGCAGATCGACGCCCAGCTGGCGCTGCCACACATCCTCGGCGATCGCCGCGAGTTCCTCCGAATCCCCGGCATTCGACGCGGGACCGGGGTCGGCGCAGGCGGCCACCGCCAGGAGCACAGCGAAGGCGGCACAGCCCCGGACGAGCCCGGTCACCGGAACAGGCCGCGGCGGGCCCGACGGGGGCAGCGGAGGCCGGGGCGGAGGAGGATGCCGGGGAGGACGCGGGGGCTCGGGGGGACGTATGGCTGCGGGCACGAATTCACCTCCTCGGACTAGCTGCGATCTCCCGCTTCAGATCTTCGACACCGACCACCCGCTGGTCGCCCTCGACGCCCCGCAAGGTAATCGTGTCCTTGAAGATGTTAACGCTGACGACCTTCTCCCGCCCGAGCGCGGTCCTGATCATCCTCCCCTCGCGCGGGAACCTCCGGCGCGCCTCCACGTAGCTGTCGTGCTCGTACATCAGGCAGCACATGAGACGCCCGCAACACCCCGAAATCTGCGCCGGATTGAGCGACAGGCTCTGGTCCTTGGCGAGCTGAAGGCTGACGGGCTTGAGCGCGGGAAGCCAGGTGGAGCAGCACAGCTCGCGCCCGCACCGCCCCACGCCCCCCAGCAGCGCGGCCTCGTCCCGGACCCCGATCTGCTTGAGCTCGATGCGGGTGCGAAACGCCTGCGCCAGGTCGCGCACGAGCGCGCGGAAGTCCACCCGCTTGTCGGCGGTGAAGTAGATGATCAGCTTCTTGCGATCGAACTGCCATTCGGTCTCGGTGACCTTCATCTTCAGGCCATGACGCGCCACATGCTTCCGGGTCTCCCCGCGCACCCGCACCTCGTCGTCCTGCTTGTGCTCGGCGCGCCGGATCTCGTCCTCGACGGCGCGGCGGATCACCCGCAGCGTGGGCGCGGGGGTCGAGCACCCACCCGACGACGAACACTTGCGCTCGGCGATGCTGCCCAGGGCGGTGACCCGTCCGAGGTCTTCTCCCCGGTCGGCCTGCACGATGACACGGTCACCCGGCGCGAGGTCGAGTGCATCGAATGTGTAGTACGCCTGGCGCGTCCCCTTGAAGCTGACCTCCGCGAAGCCGGACATGCTAATCGCCGTCGCGCTCGGTCCAGGTACCGAGCGCCTCGTACTTCGCCCATCGTTCCCTCACGAGGCGGTCCGGCTCCTTGGCCACAAGCTCGCGCAGGCTGCGGGTCAGGGCTTCCGCCAGAGCCGCCATGGTCGAGTCCGGGTCCGCGTGGGCACCTCCGGGGGGTTCGGGGACGACCTCGTCGGCGACGCCCAGGGCCAGGAGGTCGGTCGAGGTGAGTCGAAGCGATTTGGCCGCCTTTTCCTTCTCGTCGGCGGAGCGCCAAAGGATGGCGGCGCACCCTTCCGGAGAAATCACCGAGTAGATCGAGTGCTCGAGAAGGAGGATCCGGTCGGTGACGCCCAGGGCCAGCGCGCCCCCGGACCCCCCTTCCCCGATCACGACCGACACGGTCGGCACGCGAAGGCGGGCCATCTCCCGGAGGTTGGTTGCGATCGCTTCCGCCTGGCCCCGCTCTTCAGCCCCGAAACCGGGGTAGGCGCCCGGCGTGTCGATCAGCGTGACCACCGGCCTCCCGAACTTGGCAGCCATCTTCATGAGCCGAAGCGCCTTGCGATACCCCTCCGGATGCGGCATTCCGAAGTTGCGCCGCAGGTTCTCCTTCATGTCGCGGCCTTTCTGGTGCCCGATCACCATGACGGACATGTCGCCGAGCCGGGCCCATCCGCCGACGATGGCCTCGTCATCGCGGAAGCACCGGTCCCCCTTGAGCTCGAACCAGTCGGTGAAGATGCCTTCGATGTAGTCCAGCGTGTACGGGCGGCGGGGGTGGCGGGCCACCTGGACCTGCTCCATCGGCGTCAGGTTGCGGTAGGTTTCGTCGCGAAGGACGTCGAGCTTGGCGGTCAGTACCCGCAGCTCATCCGCAACGTCCAGGCCGCGCTTCGCCGCAATCTCCCGGAGCCGGGAGATCTGGTCTTCTATTTCGACAATGTCCCGCTCGAAAGCGAGATGTGCTGCGGACGACAACGTGGTGCTCCTCACAGGTTGGGTCAGATGCACCCCGGGCGACTCGTTGCCTGGTGGCCATCCGGCTCAACGGGATAATCCGAATAATACGCCATTTGTTCCCCGGGGCGAAAGCGGGGGGGGGTTGTTCCGCGGCTGCCATACGTCGATGACAACTTGCTGAAGGCGGCACACCAGGTTGCACGTATCTGATTCAATACCGACAGGCAGGCGCGGGTCGGGCCATTCATCCAGGGGAGGATGCAACGTGAAAGATTCAACCATCCAGACGCTGTCTCTCGCGACCGCGCTGCTCGCGGCATCTACCGCGGCCGCGCCAAATACCGTCGCGCAGGACCGGCCGCTGTCCCCGGAGTTCCCGGAAGTCTACCGCGTGGGCGGCGTCACCGCGCCGGACTGGGCACAGTTCAGCCTTCCCACGGGCCTGGCGTTCGACGGATCCGGCAACCTGTTCGTCCTCGACGCCCAGCTGTTCCAGGTCGCAATCATCGACCGGAACGGCGAGCTGGCAAGGACCGTGGGGAGTCAGGGTGAGGGGCCTGGAGAGTTCAACTCACCGACCACCCAGGTGGTTTGGCGCGATGGACGCTTCGCTGTTGCCGATATGGGACACAACGCCTACCAGGTCTTCGATCCGGACGGCGAACTGGAGCGATTCGTGAAGATGAGCGCAGGACAGGGCATTATGGCCGGGTTCTCCTCCATGCGCAGCGCCCTCCGTCCCGATCCGCGCGGTGTCGCGCTGATCGCGCAGGGTATGCCGGGGATGGTGTCGCAGTTCTCAGGGCTGATCGCCCAGGTGACCGGTGGCGCCGACGACAAGCCCGGGGTCGACGAGCGCGGACTGGAGCGCATCGACCTCAGCGGAGAGGTGATCTCCGCGACGCCGATCCTGCAGGCGTGGTCGCCGGCCGAGGATCCTGCGGCCCCGCTGACCATTGAGGACGCCCAGGACATGTCGAATCTGGCCGGGATGTTCGCGGGTGACGAAAAGTACTTCGAGCCGAAGCTGATCTGGGACGTGCTCCCCGACGGCACGATCGCCTATTCCGATTCCTCGGCGTACTCGATCAAGCTGGTTGGCGCGGATGGGACGGCCAAGAGCATGCTGCGCCGCCCGCTTCAGCCCGAGATGGTCACCCGGGGCATCCGCTCGGCAATGCTTGATGAGAAGCAAAGGGCCTACGACGAACAGATGCAGGGGGCCAACGCGGCGCTTGCGTCCGCCATGGCACCCGGCATGCTCGAAGCGATGCGAAAGGCACTTGTGGACCGCGACTTCTTCGAGGAGGTCCCCGTCGTGCGTGGGCTGAAGGCGACCTGGGAAGGCTCCCTGTGGATCCAGCGCCGCGGCGACGAGTCTTGGGACGACTCCGGCCCGATCGACGTATTCGACGCGGACGGGGAGTACACGGGCACGCTGCCGGCGACCGAGATGCCCGCCGCGTTCGGCCCCGATGGCCTCGTCGCCTTCGTGGAACGCGACGAATTCGACGTGCCGACCATCGTGGTGAGGAGGCTTCCGGCGGAGGTGCGGTAGCGGCCCGCGGTGAGCGGCACTCCGGGCGCCCGCCGCGGATCAGCCCCCCTTCAGCACCCAGCCGTCCGGGTCCAGAGTGACTGCTTCGGGACGGCCGGAAACGGGGATCCGGAAGGACTGCTCCCGCGATGTCAGGTCGATCGACTCGCGGGACGGACCGTCCGGCCCCCGGATTTCGACGTCCATCGGCAGGCGAAAGCTTGGCCATTCGGCGGATTGCGTCTGTCGGACGGTGAGGACCACCTCGCTCCCGTCCTCGGACATCTGCCAGGAGGATTCCAGCACCGGGTAGCCGGGCTGGTGGACCCACTGGTCGAAGAACCACTCCAGCGACTGGCCGGAGACCTCTTCGAAGACGCGTCGCAGGTCCGCGGTGAGTGCATTGCCGTAGGCGTACTCGGCGTAGTAGGCGCGGATTCCACGGGAGAACGTGTCGTCTCCCAGGATCCCCCTGAGCATGTGCAGGACCCAACCACCCTTTGCATAGTTGTTGCTGTTGAGGAGTTCGAAGAGGGTTCCGGGACCGGCGGGATCGACGATGGGGCGAGCTGTCACATTCGACGCGACATAGCCCCGGCGGCTCTGTTCCATCCGCCCGCGGAAGTCGTCCACCCCGTCCGCGGCCTCGAAGAAGAGGGCGCCGAAGTAGGTCGCGAACCCCTCGGACAGCCACAGGTGGGTCCAGTCGGACTCGGTCGCCGAGTCGCCGAACCACTGGTGGGCGATTTCGTGGGACACCGTGCCCTCGCCGAGCCGGCCGGAAGCGATCGCCCCCTCCGAGTAGAAGATGGCCGACGAGTTCTCCATGCCGCCGAACTGGGTCGCGGACTGGACGTTCGCGAGCTTCTCGAACGGGTACGGACCCACGGTCTCGGTGAAGAAGTCGATCATCTCTGGCGCACGCGCGAAAACTTCACGGGCGAAACCGGCGTCCTGGGGATAGGCCCAGAAGGACACGTCCACGCAGCCGTCGGGGTCGGGGCTCGCCGGTGCGTTGCCGCAGGCCGCGCGTCCCAGCGACTCGATCGCGAAGTCGGTGGCGCCGACGACCAGGGTGTAGGTGGGATGATCGACCGAGGTGGCCCAACGCCACGTCGTCTTGCCCTCGCTGCCGCCGAGTGCGTCGAGCGCGGTGGGTCCCGGGTCGCCGACGGGGGCCCCGTTGGCGATCACCTGCCACTCGGAGGGTGCGTGTACGGTGAAGGAAGCGGTGGCCTTGTCGCCCGGGTGGTCGACGGAAGGAAGCCAGAAGCGGGTGCGATTCGGCCAGTTGTCGACGAAGGCCGCCGGATCGCCATGCACGTTGTCGCGGATGATGAGGCCGTCGTCCGGGGTGCCGTGGTACTCGATGGTGACGTGGAGGTCGTCGGCGCCGGGGCCTTCCGGGAGCGCGATGGTGAGCTTGCCGGCCGCGTAGTCGAAGGTGGCGGGCTCGTCACCGATCCGTACCGCGCGGATGCCCAGGCCGGTGAAATCGAGGGGGAGGCGGGCGGCACCGCTGGGGCGCACGGTGATCGTGACGCGCCCCTCGATCTCGGGAGCGCCGAGCGCGAGTTCGATGTCGTAGTGCCGCACGTCGAGGGCAAGGTCGTATTCGCCCGCCGCCGCCGGAAGACCGGCCTCGACGGGGGGTGGCTCGGAAGCCGTGCCCGGGGGCGGGGTCTGGGCCGCGTCGCATGCGGCGGTGGCCGCGAGGAGCGCGGGCAGGGCGAGGAGGGGGCGGTGGGGCCGGGGGTGGCGGGGGGGTGGCATCGGGGAGATTCCTTGGCGTAGTGCGACGCGATGTCAGCCCTGAAGGACGGTGGTTGGTCGAATCATCGCAAGGGGGCTAGTGTACTGCCGTACTCCCATCGGCTGCCTCCTGCCGCACCCCGAGGGTCGCGATCGTGTACAAGACCTGCATGTTCTGCAAGAAGCCCCTCGGCAGCAACGAAGTGGTAGAGGAGTTTCCGGTCGGGCGCCGACTCGCCTTCGACGCGGCCAGGGGTCGGCTTTGGGTGGTGTGCCGCCGCTGCGAGCGCTGGAACCTGAGCGCGCCTGGCAGGAGGCGGAGGAAATCGCGGCGATTGCGGACAACCTTCTGCTGCCGAAACGGGCCGATGAGTTCTTCGGGCGACATTCCGCACCCGCTGACGACCTGAACGCTGACGAACGGAGGGAACGGAGGACGGACGGATGAGGACACGGGACGGAGGAATCGCGATTCTGGTCGCGCTGGCGTGGGCCACAGCCCTTCAGGGGCGGCAGGCCGGGCAATCCGGGGAGCAGGCAGCACCGGGACGGACCGTCTTCCAGGACGCGACGGTGATCGACGGTACGGGGGCGTCGGCGCGCGCGGCGATGGCCATCGTGGTCGACGGGGAGCGGATCGAGGCGATCGTGCCGGTTGCCGAAATGTCGGACGAGTTGCTGGCCGACGCCGAGGTCGTGGATGCGACCGGCTGGTTCGCGATCCCCGGCCTCGTCGAGTCGCACACGCACGTGGCCACCATGGCCAACCGCGAGCAGGCGGGGTTCATCCTCAACCGGTACCTGTATGCGGGAATCACGACGGCGCGCGACATGGCAGGCGACGTCCGGTCCCTTATGGATCTGCAGCGCGCTTCTCTGGTGAAGGAGATCGCCGCCCCGGACCTGAGATTCTCGGCGCTGATGGCGGGACCTGAATTCTTCACGGATCCCCGCACGGTCTCGTCGGCGGCCGGAGAGACGCCCGGGGCGGTCTCGTGGATGCAGACGGTCACCGAGGACACCGACCTGGCAGAGGCCGTCACGCTGGCACGGGGCACCTGGGCGACCGGGATCAAGACGTACGCCGCGATCGATGGCGAGCTGCTGGCCGAAATCGCGGCCGAGGCCCGGAGGCAGGGCATCCCGGTGTGGGCCCACGTCCACGTCGGGCCGGCACGTGCGCTCGAGGTGGCGAGGGCGGGGGTGCGCTCCATGTCGCACGTTTGTGACGTCGGCAGCGCCGCGATCCCCGATGACGTTTTCCTGGAGGGTCAGGAAGGGCGGCGCTCCGGATTCGTCGAAGTCGACCTGGGCGTCCCGGCGGTGGATTCCGTGTTTGCCGTGATGCGCCGGAACGGGACGGTGCTCGACGCGACGCTGCGGATCTTCGTCGAGATGGAGCGGCGGCGGGCCGCGGCGGACAGCACCCGGACGGCGCAGCAGGCGGCGGACAGTGCCGGGGCACGCGAAGCCCGTCAGCCGGACAGTGCACAGGTGCGCCCCAGCCCCCCTGACGGCCCACCCATCGACCTGCGCAGGCGAGGGGTGCGACCGAGATGCGGCACGTCCGAGGCGGTGGCGCTCACCCGGCGGGCCTACGAGGCCGGGGTCATGATCGCTGCCGGGACGGACGGAATGACGCCGCCGGATTCCGTCTTCCCGGCGCTGCACGACGAGATCCGACTGCTGCACGACGACGTGGGCATGCCGATGATGGACGTCATCCGCGCGGCAACGTTCCACGGCGCTGTGGCGCTGGGCCTCGAATACGAGATCGGGACCATCCAGCCCGGCAAGTTCGCCAACATCGCGTTCCTGCGCGAGGACCCGCTAGCAGGGCCCGGGAGCTTCCGCACGGTGGAGCTCACGGTCAAGCGCGGCACGTTGTACTATCGGCGCGACTTCGAACTCGGGGAACCGCCGCGCAGGGGCCCTGGCCCGCCCGGCTGAAAAACCCTGAGCCTCGACCCCCCTCGCGAGCCACCCCTCACCCCTTCCGGTACACCCTCACGATCCCCACCGGGGGCGTCAAAGCCTGGGCTTCGTACGGAGCCCGGTGGATCGCGCGCACCACGTCCATCCCCTCCACCACGCTGCCGAAGGCGGCGAACCCCTGCCCGTCCGGGTTCCGCATTCCCCCGAAGTCGAGCGACGGCTGGTCTCCGACGCAGATGAAGAAGCTGTGCGTGGCCGTATCGGGCCCGCCCCTGGCCATCGAGACCGCACCGTCCACGTGCGTTATCCCGGTGTCACTGGTGCGCTCCAGTTCGATCGGGGGAAAGCCCTCCACTGCTGCGTCCCGATTCCGGCCCCCCTGGATGACCGCGATCCGGATGGAATCGTTCGGCTGGTTGTCCTCGTGCACCGTCCTGTGGAATACGCCGCCGTCGTAGTGTCCGCCGTCGACATAGCGCAGGAAGTTGGCCGCAGTGACCGGCGCGCGGTCGATGTCGACCTCCAGCTCAAAGGCGCCCATGTCCGTTTCGACGACGACCCGTACCAGGTCGTCCGCCGGTGATGGGTTGGCCCCGCAGCCGACGGTGCCGAACAGAAGCAGTGGGACGAACGCGGTCCTCGCCCAGCGAGCCGCGGCGTCAATGATCCGGCGTCGGGACTTCCGCAAGGTTGCTGTTGTCCGCATTCTCTCCTCCTTTTGCTGACCTGATCGGCCCACACTTACGTTGTCGGGCCAGCCGGTGCGTGACACGCGCCCCTCCACCGACCTCCAACGCATGTGCATCATGAGCGAAACAGGAAAGTCCGATTCCAAATCGCCCGCCGCCAGTAGCCGGCGGAATTTCGTCAAGTCCGTCGCCGCCGGCTCGGCACTCGCTGCCGGGTTCCCAACACTGCTTTCTGGCAAGGAAGCTGCCCCGGAGACATCCGCCCCGAGCCGGTCCACCGGGCATGGATCCACCGGCCAGGAATCCACGATTGCGGCGCAACCCATCCGTCGAACATTGTCCCGCCAACGACCACCGGCCACACGCATCGCCCCTTCGGACCGCATCGGCCTGGCGGTGATCGGTGCGGGCGGCATGGGGATGGCGGACGTATCCACCGCGCTCCGCATCCCCGGGGTGGAGCTGGTGGCCGCGTGTGATGTCTTCGATGGCCGTCTCGACGCCGCCCGCGAGCGTTACGGCGCGGGACTCTCCACCACACGCGACTACAACGAAGTGCTTGCGCGCGACGACGTCGACGCGGTGATCGTGGGAACGCCCGACCACTGGCACCAGCCGATCTCGATTGCGGCTCTCAGGGCCGGCAAGGCCGCGTACTGCGAGAAACCGATGGTCCATACGATCGGCGAAGGGCACGATCTGGTCCGGGCACAGGAGGAATCGGGGAGCGTCTTCCAGGTCGGCAGCCAGGGCATGAGCTCCCTCGGCAACGAGAAGGCCAGGGAGCTGTACGAATCCGGCGCGATCGGCGAGCTCAACTACGCCGAGGGCTTCTGGGCTCGCAACGATCCGATCGGGGCGTGGCAATACCCCATTCCAGCGGAGGCTTCCGAAGAGACGGTCGACTGGAAGCGCTTCCTGGGATCGGCACCCGACCGCCCCTACGACCCGCTCCGCATCTTCCGCTGGCGCAACTACCGCGACTACGGGACCGGGGTCGCGGGCGATCTCTTCGTCCACCTCTTCTCGAGCCTCCACTTCGTGGCAAGTTCACGGGGTCCGAGCCGTGTCCAGGCCACGGGCGGGCTTCGCTACTGGGAGGACGGCCGCGAGGTGCCCGACGTGCTGCTGGGCATGTTCGACTACCCCGAGTCCGACACGCACCCGGGCTTCAACCTGTCGCTCCGCGTCAACTTCGTGGACGGGACTTCGGGCAGCACCTTCCTCCGCCTGGTGGGGAGCGAGGGGGCGATGGACGTGACGTGGACCGATGTGGTGCTTCGCAAGAACGTCGCCGTGGACCCGATGGACGCCTTCTCGCAGGAGAAGATGGCCGAGGCGGCCGCGGGCGAGGGCGGCCTCCCCGCGCGTGTCCGCATGCTGCCCCCGGCCGAGGTTCGCTACGAGGTCGAGCGTGGCTACCGCGGCGCCCATGTCGACCACTTCTACAACTTCTTCCAGGCGATTCGGGGCGGGCCTCCGGTGCGGGAGGACGCGGTCTTCGGCCTGCGGGCGGCTGCCCCGGCGCTGGCCTGCAACCTCAGCTACTTCGAGGACCGGATCGTGCGCTGGGACCCTGACGAAATGAGGCTGGTCTGATGCGCAAACTCAACGCGATGCACGCGATTCTCTGGGCGATCGCCGCACTCCTCGCCGCCGCCTGCTCCGCCGGCTCCGACAGCCAGCCAGCCCCCGGTGCGGACGCCGTCGAGGCCGCCGAGCCCACCACACTCCCCAACACCCTCACCGAGGCCGAGCACACCGCAGGCTGGCGCCTCCTCTTCGACGGCGAGACCACCGCCGGCTGGCGCGGCTACAACCGCGAGGAGTTCCCCGACACCGGCTGGGCGGTCATCGACGGCATGCTGATCGTCGGCGCGACCGCCACCGACCCCGACGTCGCGATCGGCGGCGACATCGTCACAACCGAGTCCTTCACGGACTTCGACCTCAAGTTCGACTTCATGCTCTCCGAAGTCGCGAACAGCGGCGTCCTCTACCGCGTGATCGAGGAAGAAGGCGCCGAGATCTGGCACAACGCGCCCGAATACCAGGTCCTCGACGACCCCGCGTACATCGAGATGGGCACGATGGACATGAACACGCACCTCACCGGCGACAACTACGACCTGCACGCGGCGGGCGAGACGACCCTGCACGGCCCCGGCGAGTGGAACTCCGGGCGGATCCGCATCGCCAACAATCACGTCGAGCACTGGCTCAACGGCACCAAGACGGTGGAATACCAACTCGGCTCACCCGAATGGGAGGCGCTCGTCGCGGCCAGCAAGTTCGCGCCGTATCCGCGCTACGGCCGCGCGGCAGCGAGCCCGATCGGCCTGCAGGATCACGGCCGCACCGTCTTCTACCGCAACATCAGGATTCTGCCGCTCGAGCCGGTCTCGCTCTTCAACGGCGAGGACCTCGACGGCTGGCAGGTACACGGCACCGAGCTGTGGTATGTCGAGGATGGCCAGCTCGTCTGCGCGAGCGGCCCCGACGCCGCCTACGGCTATCTCGCCACCGACGCCACCTACCACGACTTCGACCTCACCGTCGACTTCATGCAGGAGGCCGACGGCAACAGCGGCGTGTTCTTCCGCTCCAGCGTCGAGGGCACCGTCGTGAGCGGCTGGCAGGCCGAAGTCGCGCCCCCGGGCCTGTTCACCGGCGGCATCTACGAATCGTACGGCCGGGGATGGCTCGTCCAGCCCGATCCCGCGCTCGACGCCGCACTTCGAATGGGCGACTGGAACACGATGCGCGTGCGGGCCGTGGGCGACCGCGTCACGACATGGCTGAACGGGACGCGGATGGTGGATCTGGTGGACGAGATCGTCGGCACCGGCACGGGCTCGATCGCCTTACAGATCCACGACGGTGGCGGGATAAAGGTGCGCTGGCGGGATATCCGGGTGGTGGATCTGGGGAGCCGAGGGCGCCTGGCGGGCGCCCTGTGACCGAGACGCACATGACACCGACTCGTATCGGCCGCCTGGCCCTGCTGCTATTGCCGCCCGGCGTCCTCCTTCTCTCCTGCTCTTCGCCTGAGCGACTTCCCGAAGCCACCACGATCACCAAAGTCCGAATCATCGACGGTACCGGCGCGCCCGCGGTGAGCGGCGCGATCCGATTCGTCGGGGACTCGATCGTCGCGGTGGGCCCGGCGGTCGAGCCGCTGTCCGGCGATGTCGTGGTGGACGGCGGGGGCCTGGTGCTCGCCCCCGGATTCATCGATACACACAGTCACCATGACGTGGGTCTCGCGGAGGCGCCCGAAGCGCTTCCGGTGGTCAGTCAGGGGATTGCGACCATCATTTCAGGCCAGGACGGCGCCCATCCGATGCCGCTGGCCGCCGCCATGGCCTCGCTCGAGCAGTCCGCGCCGGCTGTCAACGTGGCCTACTACGCCGGCCACGGCACGATCCGGGCGGCTGTGATGGGGAACGACTTCAGGCGTCCGGCCACCGATACGGAGGTTGACTCGATGATCGTCCTCCTCCGGCGCGAACTCGATGCCGGAGCGGTGGGGCTATCGAGCGGTCTCGAATACGATCCCGGCATCTTCTCCGATCCGTCGGAGCTACTGAACCTCGCCAGAGTGGCGGCTGAACTCGGAGGCCGGTACATCACCCACATCCGCAGTGAGGACCGCTGGTTCTGGGAGGCGATCGACGAGGTCATCACCATCGGGCGCGAGGCCGGACTCCCTGTCCAGATCAGCCACTTGAAGCTGGCGATGGTCCCGCTGTGGGGTCAGGCGGACAGTCTGCTGAGCGTGCTCGACCGGGCCCGGGCGAGCGGCATCGATGTCTCCGCAGACATCTACCCCTATGCCTACTGGCAGTCGACGCTCACCGTGCTCTTCCCCAACCGCGACTTCGACAACCGCACGGAGGCGGAGAGGATCCTGCGGGAGATCGTGAAACCGGATGGTCTGCTGATCGGTGCCTTCCGACCCAACCCGTCGTACGCGGGCAAGACAGTTGCCGAGATCGCCGTCCTTCGAGATGAAGACCCGGCCTCGACGCTGATGGGCCTGATCCGGGAATCGCGGGAACTGGCGAGCGAGAGGCTCCCCGAGGGCCCGGAGGACGGCGTGGTTTCCGCCGCCGTCGAGAGCGTGGTCGCCACCGCAATGGACGAAGGCGATATCGATAGGCTCATCGCGTGGGAGCATGCGAACATCTGCTCGGACGGGCTGCTGAACGGGGCCCACCCGCGCGGTTTCGGGGCCTTCCCACGCGTGTTGGGCAGATACGTGCGGGAGAAGGGCACGCTCACGCTCGAAGATGCCGTCCGCAAGATGACCAGTCTGCCGGCGCAGCACGCGGGGTTGCAGCGCCGTGGCACGATCGCACCCGGCAACTATGCCGACCTGGTGCTTTTCGATCCGGCCACAGTGATCGACCGCTCCACGACGGACCAGCCGCATCTCGAGTCGATCGGAATTGCCCACGTCTGGGTCAACGGAAAGGTCGTATGGAGCGACGGCGGCACAACGGGCGTCCGTGCCGGGCGAGTCCTCCGGCGAGAAGGCATTCCCGCCCCGTCCTGACGCCCGTCAACATTTCTGCCAGAGGGTCCGTTTCATGAAAGGCTTCGCGAAAAGTATCGCGCTTCTTCCCCCGGTCCTGTTCATTGCAACCGGGAGCTTCCTGGCCGCGCAATCCAGCCTGGCGACCTCGACCCAACCGGACTGGGACGTCACACAGCCTCGGGGCATCGCGCGCACCATCGACTTCACAACCGACGAGGGAACGGGGACTTCCGTAGACGTATCACCCGACGGAAGGTGGGTCGTCTTCGACCTTCTGAGCCACATCTATCGGGTACCCATCACCGGAGGCGACGCCGAGTGCCTTACCCAGGGCAGCGGGATCGCCCTCAACTACCATCCGCAGTACTCGCCGGACGGATCAACGATCGCCTTCATCTCCGACCGGAACGGGCAGGACAATCTCTGGATCATGGACGCCGACGGGACGAATCCACGACCCGTGGCGCCTGATCCGCGCGTCCGCATGAGTACGCCGGCGTGGACCGCAGATGGGCGCTTCATCATAGTCTTTCAAACCGGCGCCCGCCTGGGAGATCCGCAGGGTCAAAGTGGACTCGCGATGTACAGCCTGGATGGCGGTGCCGGGCTGGCAATCCTCTCCGAGGCCGGGATGCGCGCCTCTCGTCCCTCGACGTCCGCCGATGGCCGGTTTGTCTACTATGACCTTCGCCGGCCCCAGGAAACGGACGTGCTCAAGGGAGGGGTGCAGATCCACCGGTATGATCTCGGGACAGGCACTGACCGTGCGATCACCTTTGGCGAGGCGATGTCGCAGGCGCGCCTGACCAGCGGCGGGGGGTTCGGCGCCGAGCCGAGTCCCGATGGACGCTACGTGGCGTTCATACGAAAGGTGCCGGGCGGCACCATCGAGTACAAAGGCCACCAGTTCGGACCCCGTTCCGCCCTGTGGATCCGCGACCTGGAGTCCGGGAGTGAACGACTGCTCATGGATCCCGTTGAGATGGACCAGTCCGAGTCTTTCATGGGGTCATACCCACGCTACCGCTGGATGACGGACGGGCAGAGCATCGTGATCCATCAAGGAGGGAAGATCCGCCGAGTCGACGTTGTGACGGGCGAGGTCTCGACCATCCCGTTCAGCGCCCGGGTGCTCCGCACCATTTCGGAGCAGGCCTGGGCCAGGACCAGGCTGGGCGACGGTCCCCTGGACGTTCGCTTCATCCGCTGGGCAACGGTCTCTCCGGATGGCCGAACCCTCGCGTTCCAGGCGGTGGGGCGCATCTACGTGCAGAATCTTCCCGGTGGCGAGCCGCGACGCCTGACAACCGGATTCCTGCCGTTCGAGTTCCAGCCGGCATGGTCCCCGGATGGCCGCTGGATCGCGTTTACAAGCGTCGACAACGACAATCGAGGGGCGCTCTGGCGCGTTCCATCCACGGGCGGGACGCCCGAACAGCTCACGCCGGCACCGGGGGAGTACCTCAGCCCGGCGTGGACACACGATGCGCAGGAGATCGTGGTGGTCCGCGGGGCGGGGTCCACCGCCCGAGGGAGCAGCCTCTCCCGCAACGGCTACTACGAGTTGGTCAGGCTGTCGGCCGGAGGCGGTCCCGAGACCGCCATCGCAGAGATTGCCGCGGGTACCGGCCTCATCGGACCGTCGGTGGCCGAGCTTCGACCGTCGGTGACCAGCGACGATCGCGTCTACTACATGACCGTCAGGGAGGAACAGGTCTTCCCGACCCTGGTCGAGGTCAGGTCGACACGGCTGGACGGCAGCGACTCCAGGATCCACGCGATCATTCGCGATGCGCTGGATGTTGCCGTCGCGCCGGATGGCCAGCGGGTGGCATTCACCCACGGTGGGAACGTCTACCTGGCCCAACTGCCTGAGAGCGGTACAGGCGATGCCGTACCGACGCTTGCTCCGATGGGTGGGACCTTCGCCAGCAGACAGCTCACCAGGGAGGGTGGAATCCAGCCGAGGTGGCGCTCCGCCTCGATGCTCGACATCACGAGCGGCAACCGATTCTACGCCTACGACGCCGCGACGGGGCGGACCGACTCCCTGTCGGTTGCGCTGAGTGTGCCGAGGGCGGTTCCGCCAGGATCGATCGCGCTCACCGGGGCACGGATCATCACCCTCGACAATCGGCAGGTCCTCCCGAGCGGAACGGTCGTGGTCAGGGCTGGAAGGATCAGTTGCGTCGGCGAGTGTACGACACAGGGAGTCGACCGGGTCGTGGATGTTTCAGGCAAGACAATAATCCCCGGCTGGTTCGATATGCACTCTCACCAGCACAAGTATCACCTCGGGATGAACCCCCCGCGCGACTTCGAGGTGGCCGTCTATCTGGCCTACGGCGTCACGACGACTCATGATCCGTTCGCGACCATGGTGTCCGCGTTCCCGACGGGGGAGCTGATCGAAGCCGGCGAGGTCGTCGGACCTCGCTCATTCAGCAGCGGTGAGGCAATCTTTGCCAGCCGGAACGCGGCGAGTACCGAAATCACGAGCCGTCTGGTCGCCATGCACGAGGTGAGGCGCCGGGCGTCCTGGGGCTCGCTCCTCGTCAAGCAGTATCGGCAGCCAACGCGGACCCGGCGCCAATGGGTCATGGACGCCGCCCGCGAAATCGGGGTCCGGGTCACGGGCGAAGGAGGCGACCTCGATTGGATCATGTCGCTGGCCATGGACGGACATACCAGCTTCACGCACTCGATCCCCAATGCTCCCGTGTACGGCGACCTCACCACCTTTCTGGGGCGGGCCGGGATCGTCTACGACTACACTCCGCTCGTCAGCCTCCTGGGGCCCTGGGGCGAGGAATACTGGTGGCAGGAGAGCCCGGTCTGGCTCGACAGCAAGCTGCAGGACTGGATTCCCTGGCGCGAACTCATTCCCCACACCCGGAGGTTCACCTGGCGTCCGGTGACCGATTACGGGAAGGACATCATGGCGCAGGGGCTCGCCGATGTCGTTGCGGCGGGTGGCTACGGATCCGTCGGGACACACGGGCAGCAGCCTGGAATCGGGGCACACTGGGACGTGTGGACGAATGCCGAGGCTGTCGGCAACATGGGCGCGCTCGAGATCGCAAGCCTCCACGGCGCTATCTATCTCGGCGTCGAGGATGACCTTGGCACGATCACTCAGGGCAAGATCGCAGACCTCGTGGTGCTGAACGGCGACCCGCTGCAAGACATTCGCGAGACGGCCAACATCCAGTACGTCATGAAGCACGGCCGACTCTTCGACGCCAACTCGCTGGACGAGGTGTGGCCGACTCCGCGCAGTTACGGCGACCACTACTGGATCCTGCCGGAAATGTATCGACGGGATGTCCGCCCGATCGACCATTGGGACCGCCGGCGGTAAGCACAGCGGCGTCCGGGCAACCCGCGTACTATCAGAAGGCGGCTCCCCCACCTTATCCCACCGAGATTGCGAAGGACCCTATGAACGCACGCTCTCTGCTTGTCACCACCACCGTCGTGCTCCTCGCCTCGTCGGCCCGGCCGACCCTGGCCCAGGACACCGGCGATGCCACGCTGATGCTCGCCCAGCCGGCGGTAAGCACCGACCGGATCGCGTTCGCCTACGCCGGGGACCTGTGGGTCGCCGGGATCGACGGGAGTTCGCCGCGAAGGCTCACCTCGCACATCGGGGTCGAGTTCAACCCCCGGTTCTCGCCGGACGGGGAGTGGATCGCCTTCAGCGGGGAATACGACGGGAATACGGACGTCTTCCTCGTCCAGTCGGATGGCGGCGTGCCCACGCGCCTCACCTGGCATCCGAGCGCCGACATCGTGCAAGGCTTTACGACCGACGGGTCGGCAGTGCTCTTCGCGTCGGGACGCAACGCCTACACCGGACGTCACCAGCAGCTGTTCACGATCTCGACGAGCGGAGGGCGCCCCGATCAGTTGCCCATTCCCCACGCTTTCAAGGCGACCTATTCGCCCGACGGGTCGAAGATTGCCTACACGCCGCTCTACGAAGCCTTCACCCAGTGGAAGAACTATCGGGGCGGGACAGCCACTCGGATCTGGATCTACGACGTGGCCGATCATTCGGTCGTCCAGGTGCCACAGCCGGAGGGGCGTTCGAACGACACGGACCCCATGTGGATCGGCGACCTCGTCTACTTCCGTTCGGATCGCGACGGGGAGTTCAACATCTATTCCTACGACTTGGAGATGGAGAGGGTCGCACGGCTTACGTCTCATGAAGACTTCCCGGTGTTGAGCGCTTCGGCTGGCGCGGGCCGGATCGCGTACGAGCAGGCCGGGCGCCTTCATTTGCTGGATCCGGTGTCGGGCTCGACCGGGTCGGTGCCGGTGGAGATCGCGACCGATCTGGTGGAAGTGCGCTCCCGCTACGCGAGCGGCGAGAACTTCGTCCGGGACGCGAGCCTCTCGCCCTCGGGCGCCCGGGCCGTGTTCGAGTTCCGGGGCGAGATTGTGACGCTGCCGCGCGACAAAGGGGACGACCGCAATCTGACGCAGTCGACTTCGGCCCACGAACGGAGTCCCGCCTGGTCGCCGGACGGCGAGTCGATCGCCTGGTTCTCGGACGACTCCGGAGAGTATCGGTTGTACGTGGCCCCGCAGACGGGTGCGGGAGAGGCGCGGAGCTACGCGCTGGACGGGGCCGGGTTCTATGCCGATCCGATGTGGTCGCCCGATGGAACGAAAATCAGCTACATAGACAACTCGCGGGCGGTCTACTGGATCGACCTCGCCGCCGGACAGACCCACCGCGTGGACGCCGATGTCATGTATGGCCCGCTGCCTCCGCCCTCGCACGCGTGGTCGCCCGACTCACGGTGGCTGGTCTACACCCGCAACAACGAGACGAACATCCGTGCCGCGTACGCCCACCTGCTCGAGACCGGCGAGACGCGAGCGCTCACGGACGGGTTGAGCGAAGTGACCGAGGCCGTCTTTGACGCCGGCGGAAAATACCTGTACCTGACGTCGTCCACGGATGCGGGTCCCGTCGTGCACTGGTTCGCGCAGTCCAACAACGATTTCCAGATGACGAACGCGATCTATCTCGTCGTCCTCGAGAAGGGCACCCCATCCCCGCTCGCCAGGGAGAGCGACGAAGAGGCAGGCGGTGGGGACGACGAGGGGGCCGAGGCGGGAGGCGATCCCGGCGAGGTCGTTGTGAACATCGACTTCGACGGACTGGATCAACGGATCCTCGCCCTCCCGTTGCCGGAAGCCGGGTACTCTAGCCTCCAGCCCGGCGACCCGGGACAGCTCTTCTACATCAGGAGCGAAACGGCAAGCGGGTTCGCAAGCCCCGGTTCCGCTCCCAGCCTGCGCCGCTTTTCCCTCTCCGACCGGGAGGAGAAGACCCTCGTCGGCGGCACCCGCTTCTACGAACTGTCGGCCGACCGCAAGACCGTGCTCTATGCAACCCAGGGCGGATGGTTCATCGGGAATGCCGGCGGGACAGACATCGGATCGAGCGCGGACCGGCTCGCGGTCGGGGATGTGGAGGTGCAGATCGATCCGCGAGCGGAGTGGCGGCAGATCTACGACGAGGCGTGGCGGATCAACCGCGACTACTTCTACGATCCGAACATGCACGGCGCGGATTGGCCGGCCCTCAAGGAAAAGTACGCCGTGTTTCTGCCCCATCTTGCCACCCGGGCCGACCTCAACACGCTCCTGATGTGGCTCCATTCGGAACTCGCGGTGGGCCATCATCGCGTAGGGGGTGGCGATTCCCTTCACGAGGTGGAGGATGTGCCGGGCGGTCTCCTGGGTGCGGACTTCGTCATCGACCAGGGGCGGTATCGGTTGGAGAAGGTGTACGGCGGCCTCAATTGGAACCCCGGACTGCGCTCGCCGCTGACCGAGCCGGGAGTCGAAGTCGAGGCGGGCGAGTATCTGCTGGCGGTTGACGGGGTCGAGCTGAGTGCGCCCGAAAACCTCTACAGCCGGTTCGAGAACACGGCGGACAGGATCGTCTCCATCACCGTCGGCCCTTCGCCGGATGGCGCCGGATCGCGTACGGTCGACGTGGTTCCCGTGGCGAACGAGGGGGCATTGCGGAACCGGGACTGGGTCGAGGGCAACCTGGCTCGCGTTGACGAGGCCACCGGGGGCCGGGTCGCGTACGTGTACGTCCCCAACACGGCCGGAGCGGGTCACGAGTACTTCAAACGCTACTTCTTCCCGCAGACGAACAAGGAAGCCGTGATCATCGACGAACGCCACAATGGGGGCGGCCAGGTCGCGGACTACTACATCAACACTCTCCGCCGGCCCTACTTGTCACACTGGGCCATGCGCTACGGCGCGGATCTCATCACGCCACAGGGGGCCATCCCGGGGCCGAAGGTGATGCTAATCGACGAGACAGCGGGCTCCGGCGGCGACATGCTGCCCTGGATGTTCCGGAAACTGGAGATGGGTACGCTCATCGGCCGCCGCACATGGGGCGGCCTGGTCGGCACCCTGGGCTTCCCAATCCTGATGGACGGCGGATCCATCACCGCGCCGAACCTCGCCATCTGGACCGAGGACGGCTTCATCGTGGAGAACGTCGGCGTGCCGCCCGATATCGAGGTGGAACAGTGGCCGGCCGAGGTGATCGCGGGGGTCGATCCGCAACTGGAGAAGGCGATCGAAGTTGTCATGGCGCAGCTCGAAGCTTCACCCGTCGTGACACCCGAGCGCCCGAGCCTCCCGATCCGCGTGCGCCGGCGCTAGTTAGCGCCGCTGGAGTCCGTGTGCTGGTGGCGCAGGCGCAGGTCGGAAGATCTGATTCTGGTCACGAGGGACGCTCGCATCCCCCACTGCGACGTAGCGACCATGCCGGTCTGAGCGGCCAGATAGCAGCAGGTCGAGTCGGTCCCGCCGCGCCCTCACTCCCGCGGCGACCCTTCCAACAGCCCTTCCAGCGGCTCTTCCCAGGCACCGTTCTCGTCGCAGACCGCAAAAGCCGACTCGGCCGATCCATACATTGCGACGCCCGCGTAGTCGCCCGATTTGTTGAGGACAAAGAAGCGCAAGTCGAAGTTTGGCAGTCCCCGCGCGTTGAGCAGGCGCGACTCGACGGTGTTGGCGCGCACGCGTTCAAGCGCCGCCATCCCGGCATCCTTGGGCGACATCCCCTGACGCATCAATTCGACGATGAGGAAGCAGCACAGGCTGTAGAGGTTCGCCTCGCCGCGGCCCGTCGATCCCGCCGCGCCCACGTCGTTGTCCACGTACTGGCCCGCGCCCAGGATCGGGGAGTCCCCCGCCCTGCCCGGGATCTTCCAGGACAAGCCGCTGGTGGTGGTCACGCCGCAGATGTCCCCGTCGGGTGAGAGGGCTTCGAGACTGGTCGTGCCCCAGAAGGAGTCGGGATCGATGAGGCCGTCGTCGACCATCGAGAGGCCCGCGACGAGCGCGGCGTCGTGGAAGCTGCGCATCCGGGCGGACTGGGCCGGGTCGGGGTGCGGGAGCGGCCCCGGGCGGCGACCACGCGCATCGCGATCAGTGCCCTCGCCAGGACGCCCCGTGCCGCGAAGCCGCTCCTCCGGATCGAGCCAGTGGCCGGGATCGACCCGGCGGCGCCATTCCAGCCACAACTCGCGCGACGCTTCCGTGTTGAGGTCGTCGTGGATCTCGAAGCCGAGCGCGCGTGCGAACTCCTGCGCTCCCTTGCCCACGACGAGGTGGTGATCGGTAAGCTCCGCGACCGCCTTCGCTACCAGCGACGGGGTCTTCACGCCTTCCAGGCCCGCCACCCCGCCCGCCCACTTGCGCGGCCCGTGCATCAGGCACGAGTCGAGCTGGACCACACCGTCCGCGTTGGGGAGGCCGCCGTATCCAATGCCGCGCTCTTCCGGGTCGAGCTCGGGGATGTTCACCCCGGCGACGCACGCGTCGAGGATGTCCTCCCCCTCGGTGATGCCCCGGAAGGCGCGCTCGATCGCGCTCTCCGGGCCTCCGTTCCGGTACCGGATCGACGACACGTCGGCGACCAGGAGTGGGCCGGCGCGGCGGGTGTGGACGGCAGGTGCGGCGGGGTGGCTGGCGGCGGCAGCCTCCCGGACGCCTGCGGCAGTCGGCACGGCCAATGCCGGCACGGCACCTGCTGCAGCACCCGCGGCGGCGGTCTTTACAAAGTCACGTCTCTTCATGTGGATGCTCCGTTCATCTTGTCAGCTGCGGCTACCCGTTCGCCAGCCAGCGGTACACGGCGCCGACGTTGAGTGGGAACCAGGCCTCATACTGCCCCCAGTGGGCATAGTCGTCCAGGCTCACCTGCTCCATGGCCTCCTCTTCGGACAGCCCCTGGTCCAGCGCTTCCTGCACGGCGTCGCGCAGATCCGCGTAGTAGGCGAGTTGGCGCTCGATGGTCCCCCGATCGCCGACGGCGCCGTGGCCGAAGACCACGATCTCGAAGGGGATCTCCATCAGCCGGTCCAGCGCGACGTAAAGATCGTCGAAATGCCACCCCGGGAGGTTCTGGTATCCGACCCGGTCGTTGCTGACGAAATCGACCGCGAAGAGAACACGCTCATCCGGAACGAATGCCACCAGCATGTTGTCGCTGTGGCTCGGTCCCAGATAACGAAGTTCGATCGCGCGCCCGCCGAAGCGGAGCGTCAGCTCGTTTGCGAAGGTCACATCCGGCGGCGGCAGGTCGGGGTCGCCGCGTTCCGTGATGATGGGAAAAGCGTTCTCCTGGGCGATGACTGGCACGCCGCCGCCAAACTCCTGCTGAAGCACCGGCGCTCCCGTGGCGTGGTCGGCGTCGCTGTGGCTGTAGACGATGGCTGCGAGCGGTTTGTCCGGTGCCACTTCGCGAATGGCGGTCGCCAGCCCCGCCGCCGCCTCCATCGAGATGGGGTCGAAGGCCACCACCCCGCCGTCCGTGTCGACGAAGAACGCATTGTGCGTACCGGCGTTGAACTGGTAGACGCCGTCGGCGACCCGGGAGGCCTGGGAGTCCGCCTCGTCGGTTGGCGGGGCGCAGGCCAGGGGCAGGAGCACCAGGGCGGCCATGGGGAACAGGGTGCGGATGGTACGGATCATGGGGTCCTCGTTTCGGTTCGTGTGGGAACGGCGCCACGCGTGGACGCTAGCGCCGGGAGGAGTGAGCCGGCAATCCAACCCTCATGCCAGCCACCCTTCGGCCAGGCTCAGCGCTGGCCGAGCAGGACACCGAGCTTGTCGAGGACTTCGCCGACTACCTTCGGTGGGGCGTGGTCCGCGAAGCGGGCTCCCCTTGCGCGCCAGTCCAGGCTCTTCACCTGGTCGGCAAGGACCACGCCCGTGACGGCGCTCCGCGCTGGGAGCACCACCTCGAAAGGGTACCCCTTCTGCTTCGACGTGATCGGGCAAACAAGAGCAAGCCCGCTCTTCTGGTTGTAGACCCGCGGACTCAGAACCAAAGCCGGACGGTGACCGGCCTGTTCGTGCCCAGCCTGCGGGGTGAATGCGAGCCAGAGAATGTCCCCGGTATCCGGCACATGGGACTGTTCTACCACTCCTCGTTCCCCTGGGCGGGGCCGGTGTCCACCTCGGCATGTAGATTGCGCGCCGTCATCCGGCCTACCATCTCGGCCAGATCATAGGCTTTCCTACGCACCACGAGTTGGTCGCCGCGGGGTGTCATCTCAACCCTGGAGCCCTCACGGACGCCCCACTGCTCCGCGATGGGCTTGGGAATGCGGACAGCCAAGCTGCTGCCCCACTTGGCGACATGTGAACTGGCACCCATGGAAATCTCCTCGTTTCGGGATCTACAATAGATATCTCAACGAGGAGCCGGGTCTGTCAACCCCCCAGCAGCGTCTCCACATGCGCGGCAGCGGCGAGCGCCGTCCCGTCCAGGTTGTATCCCCCCTCGAGCAACGACACCAGGCGCCCTTCGCAGCAGCTGTCGGCGTAGTCCATCGCCATGCGGGTCATGCGGCGAAACGCGTCGTCGGTGAGCTCGAAGCAGCCCAGCAGGTCGTCGCGGCGGCTGTCGAAGCCGGCGGAAACGAGGACGAAGTCCGGGTCGAACGTGGCCACCGCCGGTGAGAGGGCGTCGTCCCAATAGCGCAGCATGTCCGCGTCGCTCGCTCCGCAGTCCAGGTGCACGTTGATGTTGAGGTCCGCCCCATCCCCTTCGCCGGTGAGGGCCGGGTCACCGGTACCGGGATAGGCGTTCCAGTCGTGCGCCGAAAAGAACAGCACCGAGGGGTCGCCGTAGAAGGCGTTCTGGGTCGCGTTGCCGTGGTGGTAGTCCCAGTCGATGATCAGGACCCGTTCGTACCCGTGGATCTCCTGGGCGTACTTCGCCGCGACCGCCGCGTTGCTGTAGTAGCAGAAGCCCTCTTCGGCACCGGTGTTGTTGGCATGGTGCCCCGGAGGACGAACGGCGCAGAACACGTTTCGCACGGTGCCGCCGGCCACCGCGTCCACGCCGGTCAGGGCTCCGGACACGGCGAGTTCGGCGACGCTTGCAGTCACGCCGAGTTCGCGGACAGCGTCGACATGCTCGCCGGTGTGGTGAGCACGGATGCGGAGCAGAGGATCGACGGTGGGGGACATCGGCACCGTGGCTTCGATCAGTCCGCGTGCCTCCAGTTCCGCGCTGATTCTGACCAGGCGCTCGGGTATCTCCGGCGGGCGGCCCCCGTCCGGGCGAACAAGGACATGGTCGAGGTAGCGGGCGTCGTAGATCAGGCCGGTGCCGCTGGCTGGGGGGTCCGTCCCGGGTGCCTCGGTACGCGCGCCCGCATCGTCCTCCGAAGCGCGCGACTCCGAGCGGCAGCCCGCCAGCCACGGCAGAACGCTCAGCCCGGCGACACTCCTTCCGGTGCTGGAGATGAATTGCCTGCGCGTGCGCGTGTGTGTGTGTCCAGTGCCGCCAGAACCGTTCGCCATTTCGTCTACTCCTTGTCTGGACAGCCCCCGTCAGATGCCTGACCGAGGCTCAATTCGCGACCGCATCCAGTTGGCGATCGCTTCCTCTTCCAGCTTGCCGGACGCCAGGGCCCGCATCTTCTCAACGACTTCGTCTCCCGGCGCGACGAGGTCGAATCCGTTGAGGCCGAGAAAGATGACCGCGGCCAGGAACGAGATCCGCTTGTTTCCGTCACGGAACGGGTGGCTGGTGCAGATTCCGAAAACGTAGTCGGCGGCAAGACGCGACAGATCCGACTCAGGCTCATGGGTCCATCTCTGCTTCCCTCGGGCTAGCGCCGACTCGAGGGCGGATGGCTTGCGGTCTGAATCCCGGCAGGAAATCACCTAAAGTCTTACGGGACTGCACGATCTGCGTTTCCTGCCGTTGTACTGGACCCTGCTGGACCGTGCCGCGAAAGCGGGAAAACCGGGCCTGAATGGCGGGACCTCCGGCTCCACGCGGACCGGGCGGCCGGTCGCTAGCGCATCGCGGCGAGCGCGCAGGCGCACGGAGCGCACCTCGTTACCTGACGGGATGGGCTCGGGAAGGGCATCTGCGGCTTGTGGAGCAAGACCTAATGAGTACGCAGCACTCTGATGCGCGGCTCGAAGGCACGCTGGAAGGCTTCAACGCTGTCCTGTAGCCAGCGGTACTGTTCGGGTCGCTCGTCCCGGGTCCACACGTCAGCGGCTAGACGGTGCTCGATACTCCTCCTGCGCACCAACGGACCAGGATCGTGCCAAACCAGCGTGTCACCCACTTCGTTTTCGATGGCGTCTCGGTCGCGGCGGAGTCGGTCGAAGCAACGCGCAGTGTCCTCGACCTCGCCCTTGAGCTCCAGTGCTGCCCGGATGTAGCCAACCCTCGTGTTCATGGCGACCTCAATCGCGAGCCTGCATGTTCTGATCTTCGGAATCCGCGCCACGGTCAGGAAGCTCTGATGATATGGCGGGGCGGTCACGATTCCACGGTTGCGAGACACGAACTCCTCGAATCCCGTCCAGTAATCGAGTTGCATCTGCTGGGTGGATGTGAGTATCGGACGGGCTCCTCAAGTGAGGGGTGCAGGGGGGTTGTGGCGCTTACTCCACCACCGTCATGCGCGGCAGAATCGTGGAAGACCATCATAACGCCGTCGTCCTCGTCGCGATCCGTGCGGACCGCGACCGCGACGAGGTGGTGGCTTTGACCGGTACGACCTCTGGAGCGCCCACTACAACTGCTTGACGAGGGGGCTCTGAGGCCGATTCCGGGCCGTCCACGCACATTTCGGGGCATCTACCGGGCCGTAGCATCGCCCAGGATCGACGATCGCCGGTCTCCGAGGGGTACGGGCAGGACTCCCCACCATTTTTCAAGGACTCTGACAGCGGGGCCGTAACCCCGCGTCGAGAGAAGAGATCAGGCTGCATGATTCTCTGTCGGATGTCCGGGCTGGTAACAGGTCTGGGTGGTGAGCATCGCGCAGGCGACCGCAAACAGGCGGTCCGCAACCGAGCGGAGGGCCCGGGCATGGCCGTGGCCGGGGGCGCGAAGGGCGGCGTATTTGGCCTTGCTGACGGCGTCGTGCTGGACTGCGGTCCGCGTCCAGTGGTAGACTGCGTCTCGGAGGCGGGGATGGGCGGCAAGGCGGCGCACGACGAGCTTGTACTTGCCCGACCGTCTTGTGACGGGCGCGACTCCACACAGACACCGCAACGCCTTGTAGTCCCGGCGAGCCAGCGCTTGCGGGGCTTCGGCGAGCAGCGTGGCGAGGACGGTCTGGCCGACTCCGGGCATGGAGGAGAGGACCGTCACGTCGCGCTGCCCGCCGGGTTGGCCGGAGCCGGAGTCCTCGCTGCCGGCCAAGACGTCGATCAGGCGGGCGATCTCCCGCTTGGCGTCGGCGAGCTGGCGCTGTACGAGGCGGAGGCGTTCGGAAGCGCTCTGGATGTGGGCCACCGCGGCCTCGGTGGTACCGGGTGCGACGGCGATGGCCGGAGCGCGGAGGATCTCGAAAGAGTTGGTCGGCCGTGATCCGCCGGATCCTGTGGCGCTTGAGCAGTCTCTCGAGGGTCTTGCGGTGGACCCGCCGCGCCTTGGCAGGCGTGGGAACCCGCGCCCAAAGCTCCAGGAACCAGGGCTGGGCGATGTTGTCGGCAGCTTCGAGAATCTGCGGGTAGTAGCGCCAGAGCTGCTCGCGTACCCGGTTCGACAGGCGAGTGCGTTCGCGCGTCAGTTCCTCCGCGATGCGCGACCACGCCCTCAACTCGACGACGGCCGGATCAACGGGATCGATCCTGCGGAAGCAGTGGCCGTCTGTCCGGAGCGCGTCGGCGAGGACGCGGGCGTCGCGGCTGTCGTCCTTGGCACCGGCGGGCGAGAAGCGGTCGCGGAAGCGATCAAGCTGCTTCGGGTTGATCGAATAGACCGGAAAGCCCCGGTCCATCAGACTCTCCACCACCGGGCCGTGAGGAACCTCGATCGCCACCGGGATGTCCCCGGCTGCGCCGCCCCCTCTAGCCGCGATCCATTCGGCCATCTCGGCCAGCCCCGCCCCGCCGTGGCGGAACGTCCGCTCTTCCCTCTTGGCTCCGCCCTCGCTCACCACGCAGACGTGATGAGTCTCCGACGCCCAATCGACCCCGGCGAAGCAGGCGTGCTGTCTTACCATACTCCCTCCTCTGTTGCGGTCTCACTCCGCACGAAGATCCTTGGGCGCCGCGATGCCCGCCAATCCCTGTACTGGCGCTCGAAGGCGCAAACTCCCCACTGGGCATCCATCGCGGCTCCGGGCCGGGGTACGAGTCCTACCCAGGTGCTCGGCGGCACAGGGCGAAATTGGTTACTCCCGGCCCAGTCGCCCGTACTGCGCTCACGCGCGCCGGGTTGCCCTCGCCGTCCGTCAGGCTGGCGAACAGTAGGCCGAGGAGCTGCTTGTCCTCGTTGCGGCCCGGAGCCCGGTCCCAGCCGCTGAATCGCGAGCCGTCGAGGCCCGATCCGTAGGACCGGGCCAACGCTGGCTCAGGACCCGTTACCGGTCCTAACTCCTAACCTAAGTCAGCCTACGCCTTGAATATTCTGGCGAGGGGACGCTGCGCCCCCCTTGGACCCCCACGGTTTCCGGGCCGCTGTAGGCGCGGCGGAGGGCCTGTGCCGCCCCCGGAACCTCGTGCCCGTCGCGCCCTTGGCTGGCCGGCGACGACCGGGGGTCTCGTCTCGCCGGTCGGGAGGCTCGGGCCGGGCCAATGGCCCGGTGGTGGGCCGCGCCGTTGCGGCGACCCTCTCGATCACCCCTGCAACCACCCTTTCCGCGCCGGATAACGGAATCCCATGTTCCCGCCCCGTTCCGTCGAGGTCCCGTGGGACTTGGCTTGGCCTCATCCCATACCGTCTCCCGGCGGCTCAAGCTCCTCCGCAATGGCTTGGAACGCTTCCCACGCGGTGCAGGTCTTCCACGATCTCGACCGCGAGCACTTCGGGCTCGGGGAGGTTCTCACTGTCCTTCAGAACGCTGTCCCTGAGCCACAGGCAGGTCCAGGTTCAGCCCGTCTCAAGTCAGTGCTGTGCAAGAAACGAGGACACCCCTGCGTGCATGTCCGCGACATCCGCCTTCGAGTACCCGGACAACTTGCCATGATCCGCCTGGTTTCGGACATCGGTCCACACCACCAATCGCTCTTGAACAAGCCTCGGACAAACGCCCTTGGCCGCCAACTCTTGATTCAGAGTACTGAGATCATCTCGCTCTCGGACCCTGTCGCCTCGGTTGTGGGTTCTGCGGAGGCCTCTCTTCGAGCACCGCCCCGCAGCTATCTCCTCGGCAGCCCGCGAATGACTCGCACCTGGGAGTCGGCATCCGTCGCCATCCCACCAGGGAGCACACCGGACCACTCGCGCGCGATGCGGCGCAGTCGCCCAGTGAAGCGGTCGACAAGCAGGGCTGCCTGCCCGCCGACATCCCGATTCACCGTTGCAGATCCCCCGGGTCCTGAAAGGACGATGCGGTCCAACGCCCGGGTCCATTCGGTTTGATACGGAATCGCGAAAAGAAAGGTGCTACCCCCGTGATCGAGTTCATCCGGCATGAACCTCAACGAGAAAAGTTGCTTTCCCTGGTCATCGAGCCCGTCCAGGTGGTAGGGACCGGGCACCTCCGGGAGCCTTACACGCCCGACATGTTCGAAGGCGGGCTCGAGCGCCACCTGTCCGTCCTGGACACTTCCCCACAGCACCAACGTTCTTCGCGGTTCGGCATGCTGAACCGCAGCCGCGGATGATTCGACCTGCAGACGGTGGGCCAAAGCCAAAGTGAAGTGATAGTCGCTGATCCATGTGGACCAGCGCACATTGCAGTACCCCATGATGTCTTGGGAAAGCGCAGGATGAAACAATCGACCGAGCTTCGGATCGGCAGCATCCAGGAAGGTGTGCCCCCATACTCCGATGGATCCATCCCGGTGTGGAAAATCAGGGTCGCCGCCAAACGGCCCACAAGGAGCATGTCCCAGGCTGAGATTATGTCCAAGTTCGTGAGTGAACAGAACCCAGAAGGAAAGGCTTGAAGGAACGTAGTTGGACACCGCGGCGTAACCCGGTCGGCGGGCCACACCGCCGCCCCAATTCAAATCGGGGTCTCGACGCGTGGGTGGCGCGAAGATGCCGTGGTAGTATTCGTTGTCGGATGGGTCGTCCAGATGCCTGAGCATCGAGATCTCACTGAGTAGTGTGTATATTCCTTCGGTTGCCGTGTCGGCGTCGGCCGACGTGTAGTACGGCTCTCGAAGCCGCACCTTCAGGTCACCGATGGGGAGGATGGCTTGCGTGTACGGGAGAGTGCCTCTGGAGTCATCTGTCGCGAGGTCGCGCGCAAACTCCGATACAACCGCGTTCGTCTGCCGGTTCGCGGCGGAGCGGTAGAGAATTGGAACGATCGTCAGGTGAAAGGGCGAGATATCTACGACGTTCAGATCCAGCTGACCAGTGAGCGGGAAACGTTGGTGACTGGTCGATGCCGTCGGCACAGCGTCGCCAGGGTTCAGTTCCACGACCAGACTCAGACCAGGCCGCAGCACGGATCCCGGAATCCTTGCGTTCAGGGATAGTCCCATGCGACTCTCATCAACGCTGGTCGGAATCCTCTCGTCCGTCGCCTCCAGTTCGACACTATGGATCTCCCGGGCACCGATGAGGAACGTGGCCCTGCCACCGACCCTGAAGCTGGTGGGAGCTTGGGCAGTCACGAACACGCGAAGCATCGCCTCGCGCCCAGAGATCAGCGGAACATTGTTGTCCACGTCCTGCACCCCTTGTGTCACGTAGGCGGCCGGAATCCTCAGTTCGACCGAATCCGGATCGGCGACGACCAGCGGATCCCCAGGGACGAACACAAGACCTGAGCAATACTCACAAACGGCTTGCAAATCGGGCACATTGCCAACGGTCGCCGAGACTCCGGTTCGGGAAGCGGTATCGGGTGTCAGCGTGATCGTCGAACTCGCGGTGGCACCAGCCGCAAACGAGACCCTTTCAGCCGACAGCGTGCCGCCCACCGCCGATACGGATACCACGAATTCAATAGGTGCTCCCTCCGCAAGCTGGACCTGGAGCATCGCCGGACCCAGTGCAATGGCATCTTCCTGATCCACTCTCTCGACCTTGACCGCCAGCGGAAAAGGAGAACCCGGGTTACCTTCAAGATTAAGACTCTCGACGGAGCGAGTAAGAGACGCGAACAAACCCGGTGGCAGTTCGGTGAGTTCGTTATGGTTCAAAGAGAGAATTTCGAGTTCCGACAGGCCTGATAGCAGCGTGGCGGGCAGTTCTGTCAGGCGGTTTGAGTGCAGCTCAAGGTGAGCGAGGCCCGGTAGGCTCGCGAAAACTGTGTCTGGCAACCTAGTCAGGCGGTTGAAGCTCAGGGTCAGTGATTGCAGACTCGACAGACCGCGGAACACTTCCGGAGGCAATTCACTCAATCGATGACTTCTCAGGTCCAGCGTTCGAAGGTTGGATAAGCCTTGGAAGTCACCATCGAGTAGTGCGGTGATGGCTTCGAACCGGACCGCATCCCCGGCGTAGCACGATCCTGGCCTCTCCGGGAAGCAAAGATCCAACGTGGAAACCCGCGATAAGGCCTCATCCGTAACCTCGGTGCACTCTGCCAAGTTAGCCTGCGCCAGAATCTCGTCGCGGATCTGCGGAGTGCGGTCACAAACACCCTCATTGATGGTCACCAGAGCTGATCTTACGGAGCCGAGGACGTAGCCGTCATCGGATGTCGGTGCGTCCAATAAGACCGTGAACACCTCCCGCGCCGGCTCGATGTCCGCATCGTCGCCGACGATCACGTTGAAGGAACCCGTCGTGTGTCCGGGACGGATCGCAACCGTGCCCTCGGTTCCGTTCGCGAAGTCCACCGCGTCCGCATCGGCCGTCGCGGGGTCGCCGTCCGTTCCCAACTCCCAGGCGATGGCGATCTCATCGGGGGACGCCGGATCAACGTGAAGGGTCAGTTCGAGCGTGCCGCCCTCGGCAACCGATGTCGCGCTCGCGGACAGCGTCACGACCGACGCGGGTCGCTCGACCCTCAGTCGAGCCTCGCCCGCCACGCCTTCCGAGGCCGCCGCGATCGTCGCCGCGCCCTCCGCGATTCCGGTCGCCAGACCCGTGCCGTCCACGGTCGCCACGGTGGTGTCGCTGGATGTCCATTCAAAAGACGCTCCCGGCACCAAGTGCCCGTTCGCGTCGCTGGCCTCCGCCGTCAGGCGCAGGGTGTCCCCCACCATCAGCGTGTCGGCCGCTGGCATGAGCGCGACGGTGCTCACCTCTTGGGCCACCGTCACCGTGGCGGTTCCCGCCGCCGAGCCCGAGGTCGCCGTGATCGTCGCCGTCCCCCCGCCCGTCGCCGTCACCAGTCCCAGTGAGTCGACCGCCGCGATGGTCGTGTCCGCGCTCGCCCACGTCACCGGGACGCCGGCCATCACACGGCCGGCCTGATCGCGCACTTCGGCGGTGAGTTGCTCGGACTGTCCCAATGCCGTCAGCGCAACCGTGTCGGGAGTGACCGCGACGGCCATGGGCACCGGAGCCGCGACCGTGAGTTCGGCGCGGCCCGTGACCCCCGCCGCTGTGGCCGTCACCTCCGCCTTCCCTGCGCCGACGCCGGTCACGAGGCCCGCATCGTCCACCACGGCGACCAGCGTGTCGCTCGACGACCAGCCGAACTCCGCCCCCGCCACCGGGTGCCCGGTGGCGTCGGTGGCCTCCGCCGTCAGGCGCAGGGTGTCCCCCACCATCAGCGTGTCGGCCGCTGGCATGAGCGCGACGGTGCTCACCTCTTGGGCTACCGTCACCGTGGCGTTGCCCGCCGCCGAGCCCGCCGTCGCCGTGATCGTCGCCGCGCCGTTCCCGGTTCCGGTCGCCAGACCCGAAGCGTCCACGGTCGCGACCGTGGCGTCCCCGCTCGACCAGGTGACATCCGCCCCGGCCATCGCCCGCCCGTTCTGGTCGAGCACCTGCGCCGAGAACCGCACCGTCGCGCCCAGCGCCGTCAGTTCGGCCGTCGCGGGCGTTACCGCGACCGTCGTCGCGCGGGGAGGATCGGAGGGCGGGGGTTCCGTTGTCCCGTCGCCGCAAGCGTAGGCCGCAACCAGCCCAACGGTGGCGGCAACGAAGAGGCGGCCGCGCCGGATCCAAACAATGGCCGCTCGCGTCTGCTTGTTGCGTCGGTCCCGATGCTCCTGAACTCGGCCAGCCGAGACCTTGCGAGCCTCTCTCTTCGGCGCGGGCCTCCATCTCGCCAGTCCCATAGGGAACTCCTCCCCGTGTGAAATCGGCATAGCACCTCCGCCGTCCTGCGGCAATAGCTCGTCAAGGCCCCCAGCGTTGTATCGCGGATTCCTCCCCATCATTCAGCCTCCTCCAGAACAAAGCCTCTGTCCGCGGACCCACGGTCAATGAGACCGTGAGGTCGGTCCTCTCTCTTGCCGCTGGCCAAGACCGCCCCAAATTCTTATTATAGCTAATCGTATGTGATTTGTGGGCGACGGAAAACGGTACTACGATGATAATTGGGCGATATTCCGGCGGTGTCCGTGCGAGCGGGGCGCCAAGTCGATGAGGAGTGGCCGGTGACGAAGCATCCTGACGCGCTGCGGCGGCAGATCGAGGCGTCGCGGGAGCGCGTCTCCCGGCTGTGTGGGGCCGTCCTGCGGATCAGCGCGAGCCTGGACATCGACGCCGTCTTGCAGGAGGTCGTCGACAGCGCGCGCGCGCTGACCGACGCCCGCTACGGCGTGATCACAACCGTTGACGAGGCGGGTCGACCACGGCAGTTCCTCAGCTCCGGATTCACGCGGGAAGAGCATCGGCAAATGGGGGAGTGGGCTGACGGGCTGCAACTCTTCGAGCACCTCCGTGAGCGTCGGGGCGCGTTGAGAATCGGCGACCTGTCCGCCTACGTCCGGTCGCTCGGCCTCAGCGCGGACATGCTAATGGGCAAGACCTTGGAGGGCACGCCGATCCATCATCGGGGCGTGCACGTGGGCAGCCTGTTTGTGAGCGAGAAGGAAGGCGCGCGGGAGTTCACGAGCGAGGACGAACAGGTGCTCGTGCTGCTCGCGTCGCAGGCGGCGACGGCCATTGCCAACGCCCGCGCCTACCGGGACGAGCGGCGGGCGCGGGCCAACCTGGAGGCCCTGGTCGACACCTCGCCGGTGGTGACCCTGGCCGGCCGACCGGTGGCACTGACGGCCACCGAATACGAGTTGCTGCGCGTGCTGTCGGCCAACGCGGGACGAGTGGTGAACTACCGCGCGCTGCTCCGCCAGGCCTGGGGACGATACAAGGGCTCCGTCGACCCGAAGCTCGTGCACGCGGTCGTGACGAGGTTACGCCGCAAGCTGGGCGACGACCCTGCCCGGGCGGCCTACATCCTCAACGAGCGCCGGGTCGGCTATCGCATGCCCGCACAGGGCGGGAAGTAGCGGCGCGCAAGTTCCGACCCCATTCCGGCGAATGGGCCATCACGAAGCCGGATGAGGGCGCCGGGTGACCGGGACACTAGAGGTAGACAACGGAAAGTGTCCCTTGGGTCCCTTATGGGAATCATTCCATCTGGCCTGCCGCCCGGTTTATGGCGTCTCCTCGCCGTAAGGATAGCGGGTCAACCCTCTGCCCGGTATCCGCAGCTCTGTCATGCCACGACTTGTCAGAGCGTGCGCCTGCCTCTCCCTCTCGAGGAAGGCCACAGCCGTGCAGGACTGTTGCCCACGATTCCGGACAACGTGATTGGCTTCGGCCCGAATTTCGTCGAGCACCGGTTGGCCTCCATGCCGTGAGCGACCCCGACGGCCGGGCCTGCAACCGGACGGCGTTCCCACCCATCCGCCGCGCGATGATGAAGGTCTGGGCCGTATAGCTCGCTGGGCGAGAGGTAAGTCGGTCGAAGATTGATCGGCGCTCAGAGCCACCCCAATTGATCTGAGAAGGCTCTACGCTACGTTACTTGGTTCGCCTCCGGCCTCGGTGAGGCTTGGGGACTCGACTAACGCTGTTAGCTCGCACTGCCATGTTCTTTGACAACATCAACGTTCGCGACTTCATCGAGTTGCTTGAAGCACTCCCGAGTTCACCGGCAGCGACTCGCGCGCACATCCAAGGCGCATTCGGCGTACTGGTCACCGGCGACCATCCGGTCGGATGGTGGGACGCACTGACCCTCGATCGTGGCGAAGAGGGCGCTGCTAATGCCGTGGCACAGTTGGTCATCTCGAAGGGCGGAAAACGCGTGTTGGCCTTGATAAGGGCCGACGCCGCCGGTCGGAGCATCGCGCCACGAGCGGATGATTCGAAGCTGGTGAGACTGCTCTTCGACGATGCCATGGAAGATGTCCTCTACGATCAGTGGCGGTTGCGGTACGGCGTGAGCGAATACTACAAGGAGACGCAGGTAGTTCTGGAGGATGACGACCCCGACCTGCCGGAACCTGAAGACGAGTACGATCTGAATGACCTCGAAGAAGACGAGGAGGACTCCGAGGACGGCCCCAGTCTATTCGATCTGTTCTCAGGCAAGCCGCGGCCGAGCGCGCAGCGTGGAGCGAAATGGACCTTGGAACGGCTTCAGACCCCATCGAGGGGGTTTCTCACGGTTCCAGACGGATGGAAAGAGAAGGACCTGGAGGACTTTCTGTGGGCTAACTGGGAGGCTATGGACTTCGGCTTCGACCGGCCCATCTACCTCGTCGGCAAGCAGCAGCGCCTGAGCGACAACACCAGCGATCGGGTTGATCTCCTCGCCAAGGGCAGGTCGGGCGAGCACATCGCAATCGAGCTGAAGATCGTCGAGGCACGGCGGGGGGATTACACCCAGCTAACGTCCTACATGGGGAACATGGAGTCGAGCGGTGTACCCGCAGACAAGGTGCGTGGGATCCTGGTCGCACCTGCTTTTTCGCAAAAGGTGCTCAACTCAGCGGCGATCGAACCCCGGATCACCCTCCTCCGGTTCAACAGAGGACCTTAGGAACACCACACTTGCCCGTGCGGGTTTCGAACCAGATCCCGCGGGACCGGGTCGATGCCCGGAGCGCGGAGGGTGGGCCAACAGGGCTCGGACCTGTTCGTGCGTCGGAGTTGGCTCACGGGCACGCCGAAGACCCTCCAGCCGCTTCTCAAGCGCGGGCGCTCCGTTGCCAGCTTCGGATGGCATCCGTCGGCGGGGCCCGGTGCGCCACTTTGTGGTGGGAGTATCCATGTCAAGCGGACGCCCGTTTTTCCCGAAGCAACCTGCCTCGCAACGCCCCTTGCGACGCTTCCGCTTCGGTGCCCGTTCTTGTCCGGCTCGATCATCCGTGAACGCTCCCCGCCGGGCTGGGCGTCGGGAAGGCCGGGCAGGAGTACTCGCGCGGCGGATGTGCCGTCCAAGTGCGGTCCTGCTGCACCAGGGCGTTGGCGAGGACGAGGAGCTTCCGCATCACGGCCGTCAGGGCGACCTTCGGCGGCTTGCCCCGGGCCACGAGCGCCTCGTACTTGCGCTTGAGGTCGGGATTGTGCTGGACCGCGACCACCGCGGGCATGAAGAGCATTCTGCGGACCCGGTGCCTGCCGCCCTGGATGAAGCTCCGTCCCTTCCAGTGTCCGGACTCCCGGGTGACCGGGGCGAGTCCGGCGAGGCTGGCGGCGCGGGGGCCGGTGAGGGTGCCGAGCTCCGGCAAGTGGACGATCAGTCCCGCGGCGGTGATGTCCGAGATGCCCGGGATCGAGGTCAGGATCTCGGCCCGGCGCTCCATTTCCTTCTCCTCCCCGATCCGCTGCCGGATCTCGGTATCGATGAGCTTCAGCTGGCGGTCGATCTGCCGCAGCCTCTGCTTGGTGACCCGCTTGCCCACGGGAGTGCGCAAGTTCTTGCCCCGGTTGGTGGTTGCGGTGCGATCCCTGACCAGCGCGTCGCGGATCTGGTGGAGCTCGGCAAGGTCGCGCTGCCGCTCCGACCGCGCCTGGGTCGGGCGCAGGTCCTCGACAGCGGCCGCCATGGTGGCCAGCATCCGGGCGTCCACCGCGTCGGTCTTGGCGCGCCGCCCGATGGAGCGGGCGAAGGACCGGACTTGGAAGGGGTTGATCGCGTACAGGGGGAGCCCGGCCTTCAGGAGGGTGTCCTCGAAGTCGCGGTGGAAGGCTCCGGTGGGTTCGTAAGCGATCCGGTCGATCCCGGAGCCGATCCAGGCGATCAGCTTCCGGAAGCCGGCCCTGTCGTTCGGGAACCGGGACGCTCTCCCCTCGGGGGCGGCGAAGGCGTCGAGCCAGTCCTTGGAGATGTCGATCCCGACGGTGCGGAGGATGCTGCTCATGTGTTCTTCCCTTCTCCTGTGCTTGTCGTGCGAGCCTCGATGCTCGTGTATCCATTCAGGACATTGGGAAGGACGGTGGCGACCACACTCCCTACGGCCCCTTACGGCCTGCCAGCATATCGATCCGACCACCGTCCCTGTTGAGCGCCCGCTCCGGCTCGCTACGCTCGCTACGCTCGCCTCTGCGGGCGCTCAACAGCCCGGGCCTTCCCCGCGACCCGGTCATGCAAATCAAGCGGCAATCTGCATGATGAAGAGAGACAAGCCAGCATACCCTGTACCCTTGGCGCATGCTTCGCGTTAGATCGAAAGATCCTAACAGCAGCGACAGGCTACCAGGCCGGGAGTAACCACAGCATACCTGTGCCACCGAGCACCTACGGGGGAGTTGTACCCCGGCCTGGAAGCCGCGATGGATGCCCAGTGGGGAGTTTGCGCCATCGAGCGCCAGTACAGGGATTGGCGGGCATCGCGGCAGAGCCTTCGCTGTCAAGTGACACCTTCACACGGGAGGAAGCATGGTAAGACCTGAGACCTGGTTCGCCGGCGTGGACTGGGCGTCGGAAGCGCATCACGTCTGCGTAGTCGGCGGCGACGGCTCGAAGCGGGCGGAACGCATCTTCCGCCACGGAGGCGCGGGGCTGGTGGAGATGGCCGAGTGGATCGCCGCCAAGTCCGGAGGGTCCGCCCCGGACATTCCGGTGGCGATCGAAGTCCCGCACGGGCCGGTCGTCGAGAGCCTCATGGACCGGGGGTTCGCGGTCTACGCGATCAACCCGAAGCAGCTCGACCGGTTCCGCGACCGCTTCTCGCCGGCCGGCGCCAAGGACGACAGCCTCGACGCCCGCGTCCTCGCCGACGCGCTGAGGACCGATCTTCACCACTTCCGGAGGATCGACCCCGTCGACCCGACCGTCATCGAACTCAGGGCATGGTCGCGGATCGCCGAGGAGCTCACCCGGGACCGCGTTCGCCTGTCGAACCGCGTGCGGGAGCAGCTGTGGCGCTACTACCCGCAGATCCTCGAAGCGGTCGGAAGCGTGGTCGAGCCCTGGTTCCTCGACCTCTGGGCCAAGGCTCCGACGCCCGCGAAGGCCCGGCGGGTTCAGCGCCGGACCCTCGAGAGCCTGCTCAAGCGCCACAGGATCCGGCGGATCACGGCCGACCAACTCGTCGAGATCCTCCGCGCCCCGGCCATCGCCGTCGCACCCGGTACCACCGAGGCCGCGGTGGCCCACATCCGGAGCGCTTCCGAACGCCTCCGCCTCGTACAGCGCCAACTCGCCGACGCCAAGCGGGAGATCGCCCGCCTGATCGACGTCCTGGCCGGCAGCGAGGACTCCGGCTCCGGCCAACCCGGCGGGCAGCGCGACGTGACGGTCCTCTCCTCCATGCCCGGAGTCGGTCAGGCCGTCCTCGCCACGCTGCTCGCCGAGGCCCCCCAAGCGCTGGCGCGCCGGGACTACAAGGCGTTGCGGTGTCTCACGGGCGTCGCGCCCGTCACACGGCGATCCGGCAAGTACAAGCTCGTCGTGCGCCGCATGGCCGCCCACGCCCGCCTTCGCGATGCAGTCTACCACTGGGCGCGGGTCGCGGTCCAGCGCGATCCCGTCAGCAAGGCCAAGTACGCCGCCCTTCGCGGGCGCGGCCACGGCCATGCGCGCGCCCTGCGTTCCGTCGCGGACCGCCTGCTCGCAGTCGCCTGCGCCATGCTCAGAACCAAGACCTGCTACCGGCCTCCATGCCCGGCGGAGGATCATGCGGCCTGATCTCCCCCCTGGACGCGGGGTTACAGCCCCGCTTCAGGAACCGTTGACTAATGGTGGGGAGTCCCCCGTGGCCACGCTCCGCACGTCCCCGGCAGGGGCTGGCGAGGGGATGCTGTGCTCCCCTTCGAACCCCTGGCCAAGGTCGGCGCCGACCTTGGCTCCGAGCACCTCGTCGCGCTCCGCAGTGCGACGCTCGGCCAACATCCGCCAGCACGCCCAGCGACACACTGCCTAGTCTGTCTGGCCCCCCGAAGCGGGGTGACAGCCCCGTCTTCAACAGCGTTGACAAATGGTGGGGAGTCCTCCGTGGCCACGCTCCGCACGTCCCCGGCAGGGGCTGGCGAGGGGATGCTGTGCTCCCCTTCGAACCCCTGGCCAAGGTCGGCGCCGACCTTGGCTCCGAGCACCTCGTCGCGCTCCTCAGTGCGACGCTCGGCCAACATCCGCCAGCACGCCCAGCGACACACTGCCTAGCCTGTCTGGCCCCCCGAAGCGGGGTTACAGCCCCGTCTTCAACAGCGTTGACAAATGGTGGGGAGTCCCCGGTATAACCGCGGGGCTGGCGAGGGACTCCGCCCCTTCGAACCCCGGCAGCGGCCGACGAGGGGATGCCGTGCTCCCCTTCGAACTCCTGGCCAAGGTCGGCGCCGACCTTGGCTCCGAGCACCTCGTCGCGCTCCCCAGCGCGATGCCGACGCTTCTTCCCCTTCCGGCTGCACGCTGGCCCGGCGTTTCTCTCGACACGCTCGGCCAGTTCGAGAGTTCCGGGGTCCTACGAGGAGGGAACCAGATTCACGAGCCGAAGCACCCTCACGAAGGGTACGCCCAGTTCGTCCACCTCGATGTACGCCATCAGGCCATCGGGGCCGAAGGCGTCCGGGATCCGGAACTCAGCGGCACGTAGGGTCCCCAAGTAGTTGCCCGACGCGGTGTGTACGTCGGTCGGACCTCCGGACACGCCATCCATACCCGAGCGCGTGACCCAGACCCGGTTCTCGGCGTCAACGGCCATTTCCTTGATCACTGGTACCTCGGAGGCGAATTCCATCTCGGGGGCCATCGCCTCCATGAGGGATGACGCTATGTCCTCGCCCGCCGAACTCGACACGCCGGGACCCATGGCGATAACCTGCGTCTCCCCGCCCGCCCGTTGGCGCCCTCGGGCAGCCTCCTGCATTTCCGGGGTCACCGGTAGCGGTTCGATCGATCTCTCCAGGGTGGCATCAAGGGATCCGTTGGGTTGCAAGATCTTGACTCGGTAGCCCACGGAATCGACGACGGCAACCCGCCCGTCGGCGAGCGCAGCACCCAACAGGGGTGGCCCGAACGTCAACTCCCGCGGCAGAATCCCGGCGGGGAGCGGCACCTCCAGATCGCCCAAGCGGATCGAGACACCCCCACCCTGCTCAGTGCTCCCGGTCGGGGGTTCGTATGCGCGATAGAATTCCTCGGTTCCCGTCCCCAAGGTATGGATGTCGAGCGTGCGGATCTGGTGGCGTCTCAGCAGTAATCGGCCATCGGGAAGACTGCCCAGGAGAGTCGGGACGGACTGGGATGTACTGGTCACAAACGTACCGGTCGCCCCGCCAGCCGGGCGTGATGCCCGGCGCGGTTCGCCAATGCTGACCTGCTCCAGGAAGTTTCCGTTCGCGTCGAAGAGGAGCAGGGCACGGTGCCCGATATCGTTCACCGCCAAGCGTTTGTCGCGGAGTACCGCGACGCTGGCGACGATGCGCAGTTCTCCAGGTCCGTCGCCCCGCCGAGAGACCTGAAGGCGTAGTTGCCCGTCGGGATTTCCGTGAAGGCCCGCCATTCTTCTTCCGGCCGGGCATCGCCAAGAGTGAAGACGTCCTCCGTTGTCGCGGTCAGCGGCAAGTCCGGTGTGGCCACAACCGATCCGGGGTCATCACCGCAACCCACCGCTCCTACGATCAACACATACGGAAGCGGGAGGGGTCGGATCGCCATCATTCACTGCGCTTGGTAGTTGGGAGGAAAAGCCGAAGTCGAATCATAGGGCGTACGGGCTGGCTTTGCCAATCGCGAGGGCCGGAACCGACGACGGACCACCACTTTCGAGGAAGTGAATGCGCGGCCTGTTTTCGCTCGACTGCTTGATAGAGCACGCGCTGCGAGGCACGTCGTTCCAAGAAAATCGGGCATCCACTTGACATAGATACTCCCTCCGCAGGGGCTGGTCCGAGATGTCCATTTTGACAGCATTTTCGGTGTTATGTGGCACGCAACATAACACCGACGATGTTGCGGCCCGGATTATGTGGCGGACAGTCCGTATCGTCCCGCCGGACCTGAGAACGGGCCGTATCCCCGGCAACATAATTATCTGACTGGCAGTCGTTCGGCCATGATCATGTCTTCACCCCACAAGGAGGCACAATCATGTTCGAAGCCCTGTTCATCGACCGCGACACGATAGCCCGCTATCGCTGCGAACCGCTGCTGGAGGAACGGCTGAGCTACCTGAGGCATTGCGCGCAGCAGGGCACGCGGCCGCTCACATTACGCACGATCGCAGCCGCTCAGGTCACCCTGATTCGTCTGCTGGACTTGAGCGAAGGGGAGCGCGTCAGCGTGCCCCGGATCGAGGCGGCGGCCAACCGTCGATCGAGTCCCCCGGCGCAACCGAGGGCGCATCGGAGCTTCGTCAGCCGCGCGGTGCGATGGCTACGCTTTGCGGGTTTGCTCGATGAGCCCTGTAGGGTACGGCAACGGCACGCTCAGGTCTCCGAGGTCGCGGTCTTCAAGGAGTGGATGCGCAAAGAGCGCGGATGGTCCGAGTCGACGATCCGCAATTGCTGCAATACGATCGACCACTTCTTCGATTGGCTCGGCGAGTGGGGCATTGCGTTGGATGCGGTCGTAGTCGCCGACATCGACCGGGCTGTCGTGCGCTGGCACGCCCGCGGCTGCAGTCGGAGCACGATCCGCATTTACGGACACCGTCTGCGTACCTTTTTTCGGTTCGCCGAACGTCAGGGCTGGTGTACACCGGGGCTGGCTGACGGGATCATGCCTGTGCGGTTCCATCCGGGTGAGACGCTCCCGAAGGGGCTCAACCGGGACGAGGTGCTACGCCTGCTTGCAACTTCCGAGGGCGACCGGCAGGCCGACCTTCGCGACCGTGCCATCCTGATGGTGCTGATCGCGTACGGGTTGCGTGCCAGCGAGGTCGCCGGCCTCCGGCTCGATGATCTGGACTGGGAAGAAGAGACGCTGCGGGTACGCCGTCCCAAGCCGGGATGCACCCATCACTATCCGCTTTCCCGCGGCGTCGGGCAGGCGATCGTGCGTTACCTCACCGAGGTTCGTCCTCCGCGCCCGGAGAGGGCGCTGTTCCTCACACTGATAGCTCCGATCCGTCCGGTGACCCGGCAGGCAGTTTCGAACGTCGTCAGGACACGCCTCGATCGGCTCGGTATCAGCGGCAAGCGTCGCGGTGCACATGCGCTTCGTCATGCTGCCGCGCAGCACCTGCTCGACCACGGCCTTTCCCTCAAGGAGGTCGGCGATTACCTGGGCCATCGCAGCACCTCGTCTACCGCAGTGTACGCCAAGGTACAGCTAAGCACCCTTCGCGAGGTCGCCGACATAGATCTGGAGGGCCTGGCATGATTCTCCGGGATGCGGTCAACAACTATATCGACTGGCGTCAGGCCCATGGCGCCAAGTTCGACGCCGGCGCATACCTGTTGCACCGGTTCCTGAAGCATATCGGGGGGAGCGCCAAGTGCGATGCCGTCGCCCAAGCCGACGTTCTCGACTTCCTTGCCGGTAAAGGTCCGCTCACCCGGTATCGGGCCAGCAAGTACGGTGCCCTGGCCGGCTTCTACCGCTATGCGATCAGCCGCGGCTACGTGATCCGCTCGCCGCTTCCGGCGCGCGATGATGAGCCGGCCCGACCGCGGTCGTCACCACCTTACGTATACTCCCGTAACGAGTTGCAACGCCTGTTCGACGCCATCGATGTCAGTCGGCAACGCTCGATCCAGCTCGACGCCGACGCTCTCCGGGCGCTACTGCTGCTTCTCTACGGCGCGGGGCTGCGATTCGCCGAGGCCCAGCGCCTGACCCTCGGCGATGTGGACCTGCCCGATTTCGACACATATGTCAACGGAGGAGACCATGAGTAATCCAAGCACCCTCGGCCCCTGGCTCCGTCGCTTCCTGGCCGAATACATCGTCACCGAGCGCAACCTCGCCCGCAACACGCAGAAGAGTTACCGCGACACCTTCGCCCTCCTTCTCCCGTTCCTCCGCGCGAGGACCCGCAAGCCGGTTGACCGGCTTGCGGTGCAGGACCTCACGGCACGACGTGTGCGCCAGTTCCTCGACCATCTTGAGGATGACCGCGGCTGCTCCGCGCAGACCCGCAACCAGCGGCTGTCGGCGATCCGCGCTGTCGCGCGCTTCATCGCCAGCCGCGATCCCGGACGTATCGAGTGGAGCGGCTGTATCCGTGCGATTGCGTCGAAGAAGGCAGCGCCGAAGCCGATCGGCTGGTTCACCAAGTCCGAGATGAAGGAACTACTCGAGGTCCCGGACCGCCGAACGCCGAGAGGCCGGGTTGAACACGCCGTGCTCCTCTTCCTCTACAACACCGGGGCACGTGTCTCCGAAGCGACGCAGCTCGTGGTGAGCGATCTGCAAATCGGACGACGCGACGGCGGGCACGCGCTCGTAAACATCCACGGCAAGGGCGGAAAACACCGACAGTGTCCGCTGTGGCCCCGAACCGAGGCCGCGCTCGCCGCGCTCGTGCAGGGGCAGGCAGCCGAAGATGCCGTCTTCCTCACCGGCAGCGAAGGTCCTATACGCGGTTCGGGATCTATCGGCTCGTCGAGCGCTCTGCGGCCGGCGTGCCGTCGCTCGCCGAAAGGAGGATCACGCCTCACACGATCCGTCACACGAGCGCCTGTCACCTGCTCCAGGCCGGCATCGATCTGAACACCATCCGCGCCTGGCTCGGTCATGCCAGCCTCGACACCACCAACATCTACGCCGAGATCGACCTGGAGATGAAAGCCAAGGCCATGGCGCTTTGCGATGCCGCCCAGCCCGGATCGGATCGCCCGTGGAGGGCAAACACGGGACTGATCGCCTTCTTGGATGCGCTCTGAGTGAAGGAGATTATGTTGCCGGGATACGGCGCGTTCTCAGGTCCGGCGGGACGATACGGACTGTCCGCCACATAATCCGGGCCGCAACATCTTCGATGCCCATTGACATGCGTGATCGGACGCTCTACCGTCAAGCTGTGGCGAGGTGTGCTGTCGGGTGGATCGTGGGGGCGCTGGTAAGTAACCCACCTTATCGAGGGCTCAAATGAAGGAGATACCGGCGCGCGCCGGATGGCTGCTTTACAGCGGAGATTGCCGCCCGTTGGAAAAAGAACGGCCGGAGATCGAGCGGCTAGTGGCGTCAGGCGGGCCGCACGCTCTCCGGCTTCGAGTGGTGAATCCCGGCAGTGTCGAAATCGCGGCCTCAGCGAATCGCGTTGAGCTCTTCTGTGGCGGCGAACCGCTCTCTCCACCCGACGTGGTGGTACCTCGAATGGGAACGGAGAGCTGTGGGCGTACGCTACTGATCGTCGAGCATCTGGAATCGCTCGGCGTCGTTTGCCTGAACTCTCCCACAGCGATTCGAGACACCGCGGACAAATTCCGGACCATGACGAAGCTCGGTAGCGCAGGCATTCCGATTCCCACGACTGTTCTCCCCGGAGCCAGTGGTGAGACCTCAGCCGCGATGTCAGTCCTCTCCGATGCCTCGGTGCTTGTCAAGCCCTTGCACGGAACACAAGGCGAGGGCATTCAACTCGTTGAGCGCAGCCGTATCGCGGAAGGCTCTGATTCAAAGACGTCTCTGCAACTGCCGGTCGCCATGGTGCAGGAGTACATCGCGGCCAGTGCGGGCCGAGCTGTTCGGCTGCTTGTCTTTGGAGACGAAATCCTTGCCTGCTACGAGAAGCGAGCACAGCGATCGTTCAAGGCCAACACAGCGACGGGTGCGCAGGTTGTGCCGATCCCCTGTGCCCCATCCCTAGCAACCCTCGCGCGTCAGGTCATGAGCTGCTTAGAGCTTGACTTCGCCGGCGTCGACTTTGTGTTCGACGGAGACCACGCGCTGGTCTGCGACGTGAACTGTTCGCCGTCCTTTGCCGCCGCCGAAGCCGGTCTGGGGATAAATCTCGCGGACCGAATCACGCGCGCCATCGCAAGTCTCGTCGCAGACCGGAGCGCGAAGGTGCGGCAGTCCTACGACCTCTCGGAGCCCCTCTGGGGGAAGGGCTATGTCTCCCGACGCATCGAACGCCTCATCCGTAGAAGCCCAGCCCCGCCGCCGCCCTATCTCGCGTCGGGGTTCTTCTCGATTGAAGAAACCACGAGAACCGCCAAGCGCGCCGATGCCCTCGAGTTCCGGCCCCGCAGCTATCAGGGCGGGGTTGATCCAAGGGTCAGGGAGTGTTTCTACGCCCAGCTTCCTGCCGACGAGTGGGGCCCACTTCAGCGCTTTGCGAGACAGTTCCTCGAGCCCGCCGTTGGCCACGCGATTGCTCCCGACTTTGCCGCGCCTCCGCTGATCTATCGGTACACTGCCGGAAGGGGCATGGTGATCCACCACGACATGGTCACCGAGGGCAAAATCGCGAGAGCAGAGAGATCCAACCAGCCCCTGGTCGGGGGCGACTACACAGCCGTCTGGTTCCTCAACTCGCTTGCCCCCGATCAAGGAGGTGAGCTTTACTTTCCGGAGACGGGCGAGATGGTCCGATCCGTCGCAGGCAACGGCGTCGCCCTCAGGGTCGACGCGCCCCACGGCGTTCAGCCGCTTCTCCGGGGCGAGCGACTCGTTGTCGTCGCTCGCTTCTATTGCCAAGCCCATGTCGGCTTTGGACGTTCGTGAGCGAGACTCCATGATCTCTGTCTACAACACGCTGTCGCGGGAAGAGGAGGACTTTCGCCCCATTCAGGACGGTCAGGTCAAGATGTTTGTCTGCGGTCCGACGGTCTACGACAAGCCTCATATCGGACACGGCAAAACCTACACGCAGTTCGACTGCATCGCAAAGTACCTCGCCTATTGCGGTTTTTCTGTCGACTATGTGCAGAACATTACGGACATTGACGACAAGATCCTCCAGCGAGCGGGCGAGCTAGAATGCGATTGGCGGGAACTCGCGGACCGGTACGAGGGGATCTTCCGCGAGGAGATGACCTTCCTTGGCAACGACAGCGTCTCTCGCTACGCCCGGGCCACGGACTATGTGCCCACCATTATCCGACAGATCGACAAGCTGATGGAAAAGGGCCACGCGTACGTGACCAACGACGGTGTGTACTTCGAGACAGCGACGTTTGCGGACTACGGAAATCTGGCCAAGAGGACAAAGGTAAGGGCGAACGACGCCCAGTCCCGAATCGACTCCGGCGCAGACAAGCGCGCGTGGAACGACTTCTGCCTCTGGAAGTTTCCCAAGCCAGGCGAGCCGATTTGGAACGCGCCGTTCGGAGACGGCCGCCCTGGCTGGCACATTGAAGACACAGCAATCTCGGAAGCCGAGCTAGGCCTTCAATACGATCTGCACGGCGGCGCAATCGATCTCATCTTTCCGCATCACGAGTGCGAAATCGCGCTGATGGAGTCGTACTCGGGCCGCAGCCCCTACGTGCGCTTCTGGCTCCACACCGGCTTCCTGACGATTCGGGAAGAGAAGATGGCGAAGAGTGCTGGCAATTTCTTGACCATTGAGGATCTGCGCAAGCAGCACTCGGCGCGCATCCTCCGCCACTTCTTCCTGTCGTCTCACTACAGGGCACCGGTCGCCTACTCCCCGGAGCGACTGGAGAACGGTTCACGCGATCTCAAGAAAGTCGACGAATTCGTTCACAATCTCGATCCAGACAAGGACGACCCCGGCTTCGCCGCACTTGTGGAATCGACGCACGACGAGATCACGATGAAATTAGATGCAGACTTCAACGTACCTGCGGCGCTGACGACCCTCTACGGATTCATTCGAGAGGTCAATCGCACAGGCACCCGTCCAGGTCGACGAGTGAACCAACTACTTCGCGACCTAGATGCTGTTTTCGGCTTTCTCTTCGACGACGAAGCACAACAAGCCGGCGATACCGATCGAATTGGGGCACTTGTCCAAGAGCGGGAGGAACACCGGAAGCAGAAACGCTACGCGGAGGCGGATCGAGTGAGAGAAGAGCTGCGCGCCATGAACGTAAAGGTGTACGACACTCCCGATGGGGTCCAGTGGCGGATCGATGAGTGTTGACCTGCCATTCCGTCGTGCTCCGGTACGAGGCCCTGGTACGCGAGGGGACGAGACTCTCGACGGACGAGAGCTCACGGTATGCACCGGCTGCTCGCACACTTATGGGCTGACCTCGGAGTCCGACAGCTATCCCAAACGCCTCGATATTCTGCTCGGCTCGAAGAACAATCAGGTTCTCAATAGGGAGGTGCCCGATTGCGGGCTGAAGCTTGTCTTGAGCTGGTACGCGCGCTTTGCTCAATCGTTCCAGCCGACCGGACGCTCCTTCACGAATCGGTGGGTTCGGAAGCGGGTCCGCCTTCATCACGCTCGGATCCCCCATTTGCGCGGAGTTCGCGGAATTCCCGTGGTGTCCAACAAGGAGCTTAATGCAGAGTTCTTCGGCCAGCGCGGCTGGCTTGTAGATCGATCCCACCCCAACGCAGGAGACAATACATTTCTTGCGCAGCGACTCTGCGAAGTGATACAGCGTCCGGCACCTCCGAGGACCTACTTCTCCACGGTATCTGCACACAGACAGCGACCACGATTTGCCCGATCGCAAGCAACACTTCCTCTGGTTGAATCCAACGGCCGTCGACGGTTGTACCTGAGATCGCCTACATCAGTGGCAATTCCGGACACGCAGGTTCTCTGGTTCGAGTCGCGATGGCGACACGGAACGCGGGGATCCCGGCATCCCAGCTACAGCATCCGCGTAGACGACCCGTTTATTCTGCGGGGAGAGGAAGCGATTGAGGCTTCGCTGGAAAGGGCAGGGAATCCGTGAACTTCAACAAGAGAGCCTCCAGATTCGCAGATTGGTGCCGTAGGCACCTGCTTCCGAAATACATCGCTCCCTATTGGTTGTGGTATCGGTTTGAGCGCACTCGGTCCCACTACTGGCCGGCTTTTCGGAGAACCCCCGCTCACGAGCGGAAGCCGTTGCACTCGATCCTCAGAGATCTGCTGGCGTTGAAGGGACGCTTCATTGTCTACCTCCACTACGGCCTGTACCGCTCCACTGCCGATCGAAGCACATTTCCCGACTACCTCGACGAAGGCAGTTTCTACTACGGAATCTGTTATGGGAGAGGACGCAACCACGAGCTCCTCGACGACAAACTGCTCTTCGACCAAATCTGCACAGCGGCCGGGCTGCCGAAGCCCCAGCTGCTGCTATACACAAAAGCCGGGACCGTTCGCGCGGCCGACTCCACGATTCTCGCTTCAGATGCAGCCGTACAGAGCAAGCTGCGGGGATCCTTTGAGAGCCTCATCTTGAAGCCTTCCGCGGGCTCGTCGGGTGGGGACGGCATTCTGCGCTGCGTTCGCGGGCATGATGGGCGGTTCAACTCGCCCAGCGGCCCCATCGACTACGCACGGCTCACGAGCAGTGACTCGGAAGATATCCTTCTTCAGGAGGAGGTGCAGAACCACCCGGATCTCTCGCTGCTCTCTGACTCCCTTCTTTGCCTGCGTATCATGACCGTATCTGGACGAAGGAAAGTGAGAGTTCCGTGTGGCCTGCTCAAGATCGCAGCGCCGGGACAAATCGCGGACAACGGCCACGCAGGTGGCATTTACGTGGCGGTCAATATGTCTAGTGGGCGACTGGCTCCATACGGCACAAACGAACACCTGGAGCGCTTCGAGAGGTCGCCGATCTTGAATACGGCCTTTGCGGACTTCGCAGTCCCGCGCTTCGACGAGGTCCTCTCGGTTGTGGAGCACGCTGCCTCCGCATTCTCGGATCTGCCGGTTGTGGGTTGGGATGTCGCTGTCGCCGAAGCCGGGCCGGTGATTGTTGAGGGCAACAGCAGCCCCAGCCTTGCAATGATCATGAAGACCCATCATGGGGCGACGCAACTTCGTTTGGCGCTGGACGAACTGCTGTGAGAGAGATCGCGTTCGCAGATCTCGCCCGCCTTGGGCACAAGGAGCGCGGGCAGTTGCTTCAGGACTACGGAGCACTCCTCATTCGCGAGATGTCCACCGACAGCGATTCGTTACGGGCGTTGGGAGGATCCCTCGGAACCGTGCTGGCGAACCCCGCGGGCGATGTCGGTAGAGAGAACATCGAGCCCGGCGGAATTCACCTCGTCCGGGCTCTCGAAGTTCCGCTGAAGGACCAGTTCGGCAACGTTGTACTCTCCACCTCGGACGAGGCCTTCCCCCTGCACACGGATCAGTTCTTTCGGGCGGAACCCGCGGATCTGGTCGCAATGCTCTGCTGCGAAGCGAGCGCCCAAGGAGGGCTGACCCTCCTCTCGGACGTTCGTCGGGTCGCGGAGTCGCTGTCGCCGGAGCAGACCTCTGGGCTCACCAAAGCATTTGTCCGAGCCCCCTTTGGCCACACATCCATTCTCCGCCCGGAGCGTTGTGGTCACTACCAGGTGGCCTACAACCGCTATGAGATCGACAAGTGCTGCCGTACGCTTGCGCACGAGTACTCTCCAGAAGAGTGCGAACTCATGGCGTCCTTCGAGTCCTGGGCTGCCCTTTGTTCCTATCAGATCTCGTTGGGTGTCGGAGATTGCCTCGTACTAGACAACAAGCGTTTTCTGCACGGACGGACGGCGATCACACCTGGTTCGCAGCGGCTGATCAAGCGCCTGAGGGTGTCCGTTGCTACGTGACTCGCACACCGTCGATCTCGTCGACGCGGCCCATCGCTGCATCGAGGCGCTCGAGAATAACCTCACACGACATCCATCCGTCGTTTCCGTTTTGCTGCTCGGGAGCCTAGCGTCGGGTCGCACATTCGACGCCGCCGATCTCGATGTGGCGATTTTGATCGATGACAGCGAGCCGGACACCCTGGCTCTCCCATTCAGTTTCTATGTATGGTTGGGTGACCATCGACTCGAAGTCAATCTCACCCAACTCCGCCTTCGAGCGACATCGGAAGCCTGCTGGGATATCCCTCAGCTCGAGGCCTTCTCGAACAGTCGGATTCTCTTCGATCCGACTGGTGCAGCGAGTGAACTGATCCATCGGAAAGTAGACCAGTTCAATTGGCGAGACGCCCTTGTTGCGTCCTTGAATCAGGTGTACTGGAAAGGTCTCGTGCACTCAGAGCGCACAGTGAACCGGGGCAGCCGCCGATCCGCCAGACTTCTGCTCTTTGAGGGTCTAGACCTCGTCGCCAAGAGTATCTTCGTCGTGAATCGACAATTCCCGCCGCACAGCAAGTGGTTGCTTGACTCACTCCTCCAGTTGCCCACGGTCCCGAACGAACTAGAGACCAAGTTGAACTTGGTCCTGAAGTCGGGAATCGAGCCTCACGAGATCAAGGCCACGCGCACGATCCTGGCCGGGTTGTACGGCTGGACGCTTGCCAAAGCGCGGGAGCAAGATCCCGACTTTCCCGATGACCTCTACGAGGACTGGGCGAACCGACTTAGCAAGCGCCAACCGGTAGAGCAGACGTTTGCACACCGCGCAACCCGCGAAGCCTGTCGCGGCGGGAGCGATCCCGTCGCCGCCGAAATTCGGAGTTGGCTGGCCTTTCACGCCATCTCCAACCGCGCGGACCTGCGAGCACGCGGGCCTGAGATGCTCACCGACCACGGCAACTTTGTCCGACTGTCGGCCGACGCTATCGAACGAATTCGAAAGCTGATCGAAGGGGCGTCCTGAAGAAGGGATTCTATTGGCGAGCTCCGCTCCTTGGCTCATTGTAGGGCGGTGTCGCATCGTGATGCCAACATCAGGGTCATCGCCCGAACCCTCCCCCGCCACGCTCGGGGCCAGGGGGCTGGGGGGGAATGCGGGGTATGCTCCGTTCGCGCTCCTTCATCTCCCGCGCCACCCGCTCCGCGTCACGCAGCCCCTTTCTGTACGCCTCCCTCACCCGCCGCTCGATCTGCCGGGCGCTGTCGGCGTGTTCCTTGCCCAGCGCGGCCCGTTCGCCGTTGTGGTGCCGGTCGAGGTCCTCGCGCCAGCCCTCGACCAGATCCTCCCGGCCCCGGACCGCCCCGGCCAGCTCCCGCAGCGAGGGCTCGATCCGCCAGATCCGGAGCCGGCCGAGCAGGGTGCGGCTCTCCCGGTCGAGCCTCCGGCGCGTGTCCTCCTGCCGCTTGTGCAGCTCGGCTCATTCCTTCCGCGCCCGGGTTTCGAGCCGCCAGAACCCCAGCCAGCGCCCGTCCTCGACCTTCTCCCAAGCCCGCGCCTCGGCACGCCTCCAGGCCTCCATGTCGACCCACTCCTCGTCGGCCGGCGACCTCGGACATGGGGGTGGCGGGTGTCGTCGTGCGCGACGATCAGCGCCTCGTGGCCCTCCAGCCCCAGCGCCTCCAGGCTCCCGTCCACCGCCCGGCTCATAGCCCGCCTGTCGGGCGTCTCGTCCCGCGCCCAGCTGAGCGAGTAGTGCAGGACCGGCTTCGCCAGCTTCCGACCTCCTCGCGCCCCTCCCGCCAGCCGCTTCAGGTCGGGAGCCGCCTTCGCGGTCGCGGCCATCAGCGGCGCGGCCCGCTCCGGCCGGACCGTCGCAAGGTTCCGGGTGTCGGTCCACCCGACCCGCTCCGATGTCTCCGGACTCCGGTCGTCCGGCGTCGGGGCGTCGTGCAGACAGTACGCCGCGACCCCGGCGAACGAGCGCCCCAGTCCGTTGATCTTCGGGATCATCGGTCCGGCGCCTCGCCGCTCAGGAGATCGGCCGCAAGCTCGCCCACGCGCTCGCCCGCCTCCAGCGTCCCGACCGGCGCCGAAGCTCCGGAGTTCAGGGCGCGGGCGATCTGGTTCAGGTTCACGCCGATCCGGTGGAGTTCGACCCGCTCCCTAGCACCGAGACGGTGAACGGCCGCCTCGCGGACCGGCCGCCCCAGCGCCCTGCGGCGCATGTAGCCGCCCCTCGTCATGCGGGCCGCTCCGGCCCGCTCGGCGATCTCCGCGGCTTCCGCGGCCGTGACGCGCACGCCGATCGTGCGGCTACGGCGTTCGGCCTCGGGCTTCCGGGGACGGACCATGTCCGGCGGCCTCCTTGTGGCGCGCGGAATGTCGTTGCGGGGGTCCGGGGGATACCCCCCGGCCAGAGGTTTTCGTGAAGCGAAAACACATCTGGCTCCACGGAGACCCGCAAACTGCGGGCCAGCGAGCGGCGACCGGCCGCTCACCCCCGGGGCGGCGGCCGCCGCCCCGGGGGCCATGGATCGTGCCTTCAGCGGGAGAGTCAGCGGTTGGCGTTCGGCGAACGAGTAGCGTGCCGTCTGGTGCTGTCCGGAGGGCGGTGTCCTCGACGCGTAGCGGGATCTGCCGCTAGTATCGCCGAACCATCAGCCTAGTCACGTAAGGAGTGCCGGCTTCATCCTCGCCCGCGAAGAGGAGGTAGTCCCCGGTCGCATAGGCCTTGTCGGCGTCGATCCTGACCGCCTCCGGAACCGCCAATCGCCCCAGGAAGACGCCGTTTTCGCGGAATACGTCGATGGCTGTGCCCGCGTCGACCCGTGAGGTTTCCGGGACCACGAAGACGTGGCCAGCGCCATCCACGAAAAGGCCGGCGATGACCGGTTTGTTCTCTGGCAAGGCTCGTAGGTAGTCTCCCATCAACGCGGGGTTGGGGCGGCGTTCGAACGGGGCGCGCACCTCGTCGCGGTCGGCTTCGTCGACAGCCGCCGGCCTGACGCCCTCCAGCGTGAACACCACGGTTGTGTCACCGGCCAGGGAACGCCTGTACACCCGGTACTCCCCACCGGGCGCGAACCAGACATCGTCGTTGCAACCCAGGGCACTCTCCAGACTCGGACCGAAACGGACCGGGCGCCTCATGCCCAGCGAGGGCATGTCGGCCATCTGCTGGGTGAACTCCAGGTACGGCAGAGTGTCCTGCTTCGTCCCATCAGGTGATACCCGGATCGGATGGAAATGGAGGAGGTCGATGGCGGACATGTCGCCGCTCCTCTCCTCCTGCGGAAACCGCGTCCACCACTCCATATAACTGCCGTCCCGCGCAATCGTGCAACGTTCGGTGATCCTGCCCCCGCCTATGGCCCCTCGGCGGAGCCTCGACCCGATGAACGTACCGTCTGGTGCGAAAACCGAATAGCGCTGCGCCCGCTGGTCCGCAACCCAGAGTGTGTCTCCCTGTGCGATGGCGGGTCCCAGCGCATCCCGGAATTCGCCTGGACCATCGCCCTGACCACCGATCGTCCGCAAAAAGCCGCCCTCGGCGTCGAAGACCTGGATCTCCTGCGTCGTGCCGTCCAGGATGTAGATGTTGTCCCGGGAATCGGCCGCCACAGCGATGACGTCGCCCAGGTACCCATCGGGCGGCCCCCAGATCCGCAGGTCCTCTTGGAGGGTGATCGTCCAAGCCGACGCGAGAGTGTTCTCCACGACGACCTGCGCGCGCGCATTGACCGGCACCACGACGGCGGCGAGAAGAGCGGACGCGGTGACTGCCCACCGCAGGCATCGTGTCGGATGCGGACCTGCTGGTCGCCGCAAAGTCGGCGAGCGGCTACGGTTGTCGGCGGAGTATTCGGTCATCGAGAACACCCTGTGGCGTGGAATCGTTGGATTGACCGTATGACACGGCGAAGGGCGGAAGGGTTGCCAGCGCCTCCGGGGCAAACGGGAATCTGGCGCGAACGAGCTTCCGACGCGAGGTTTCGGGCGCGCAGATCGTGCAGTCCATCACGAGAGGAATCGAATGATGGCACGCACGAAACGAAGCCGGCGCTCCTACGGCGCCGGTGAATGGGGCCGGAACCGGGTCCGGGTGTTTCCCGATCCGAAAACCGGCTTGTACCAGATCGAGTGGCGCGAGAATGGGCGCAGGCTCACCCGGTCGCTCGGGCACCGGGACTGGGTGAGGGCGAAGCGGCAAGCGGACGAATTCGCCGCCGGGTTCGTCGGACCCGAGATCGGGGGCAAGGCGGAAGCCGAGCCCGAGCCGCTCACGCTGGAGACGCTTTTTGACATCTACGGCGAAGAGGTGACGCCCATCAAGGGCGGACAGTCGCGCGCGCATGACCGGGCCGCCATGCACATGTTCCTCCGGCTCTTCGGACGCAACCGAAACCCGGCGACCTTGTCGCAACGCGACTGGGATCGCTTCATCCGCGAACGGCGCGCGGGCCGAATCGGACCCAGCGGAAGGCCCGTGTCAGATCGCACCGTCGAGCACGACCTCAAGTTCCTGATTGCGGTTTTGAATTGGGCCGCGAGGTCGAAGGACGAGCGGGGCCGCCTGCTCCTCGACGGGAACCCGCTCAAGGGCCTCAGAAAGCCCACGGAGAAGAACCCGACCCGGGTGGTGCTCTCCGAGGAGGAGTACCGGGCGCTCTTGAAGGCGTCGAGCCGGGTGGACTGGCGGTTCCGCGTCGCGCTCGTGCTAGCGCACGAGACCGGGCACCGCATCGGAGCCATTCGCAAGCTCCGTTGGACCGACATCGACTTCGAGGGCCGTGAAGTCCGGTGGCGGGCGGAACACGAGAAGACCGGCTACGAGCACGTCACGCCGCTGACCGACGAGGCGGTCGCCGCCTTGGAGGAGGCGCGCAGGATGAGCGCCGGGACCGGGAACGCCCCGGTGCTGCCCTCGCCGGGGGATGCCGCGCGGTGCATGAGCCGCGTTCGCGCGTTTCGGTGGTGGAAGAAGGCGCAGACGCTCGCGGGGCTGGAGCCGAAGCGTGGCAGAGGCTGGCACTCGCTCAGACGCAAGTTTGCCAGCGACCTGATGGACACGCCGCTCAAGGTGCTCTGCGAGCTTGGCGGCTGGAAGGATGCTACGACGGTGCTCAGGTGCTACCAGAGGCCGGATGCTGGACAACTCAGGACGGCACTGGAAGGCCGCAGGAGGGTTCGCGGCTGAAATGCCGACCAGCGGGAATCATTCGGCGGGAATCCGGCCCTCGAAATCTCTAAGTTCATTGGATGCAACCAGTTACAAATCCCATGCAACTTGTCGCGAGGGCATTCTCGTCCCGGATGCCGAGCAGGCCGCCGTGTTCGCGAACCTGGTCGAGATGGACAGCCTCAATGACAAGCCGGAGAACCCACCGTGGCTCCGGCTGCGTCACTTCGCAAGTACTCTAAGAGCTCCCTGGTACCGCTTCTGAGCCTCGACCGCGATAGCCAACCCTTCCTCTACATCCGAATCGTAGGGGCTCAGCAGGATCCCGTTCGCCGTCTCGACCGCAAGCACTTCGTCGCCGGCCTCAAGGTGGAGGCGTTCGGCCATATCCTTCGGCAACGTGGCCCCGACAGACCCACCCATTCGCCGCAGTTTCACACTTCGCACCATGTATTTTCTCCCGGGTAGCACCTTAATGCTACCGAATTCCGAACTCTCTGACAAGCGACTGTCGACGACAACCCGGGCTGAGTCGTCGATCGTCCCGCCGCCCGCTGAGGTGGAGATGGCGCCACGCGCGGCCAGCAACCTTAAGCACCACCCGACGCGTCAATTACCTTGATCGTCGAGTACCGGGACGGGCCCAAACCAGAGGGAAGGGATGAGGATTACGACTACTAAAGCATATCGACTCGCAATCGGCGGTGCGCTCGCGACGGGATTCATCCTGTTTTGGGTGATCGGCGCCGTTGGCCTTATCGAGGTTGAAGGCGACCCCTTCGACATGATCTACGGCGGTGTGATAGCCGTCGGAATCATGGGCGCCCTGATCGCCCGCTTCCAGCCGCAGGGGATGGCCCGCGCGATGGTGGCAACGGCGGTCGCTCAGGCGCTGGTCGTCGTGATCGCGCTGATCGCCGGCAAGCACCAGGTCGAGGTCAGCTCCGTGCCCGAGATCGTGCTCTCAAACGGGTTTTTCGTCGCGCTGTGGCTCGGATCGGCCCGCCTGTTCAGGTCTGCTGCACAGGAGTAACGATCTCCTGGACACCCGAGAGGACCGCTTTGAAAGGATACTTGTCAAATGTCCCGGAAGGCGTTGGACCGGAGAGGACCGGAATGAATGGCATTCCGGCCGCCTCCGCTGCTCTTGCGTCCACCTCGGAGTCGCCGACATACACGCACTGTCCAGTCGGGATTCCCAACAGGCCGGCTGCCTTGTTCAGTCCCTCGGGGTCGGGCTTGTAGCGGCTGATGTCGTCACCTCCGACGATCACCTCGACAGTGCCTCGCAACCCGTCCCGGTCCAGCGCGGCCTCAATGCGGCGTCTGCCCTTGGTCGACACGATCCCCAAGGGATAGCCCGCGGCGTGCAACGTCTTCAGTGCCTGACTCGCGCCCGGCAGGAAGAACGTCCCGTTGACCATGACTTCGTCCGCCTTCTTCATGAAATGCTCGATAAACTCGTCTCCTCGCGGCCTCTGCTCCTCGCCGGCGAGGATGGCGAGCGCGATCGTCAGATCCAGCCCGATGGTTCTGGCGATAGCGTCCCCGGGTGACTCGGGAAGCCCCAGCCGCGACAGGGCGTGGTTGAAGCAAATGACGACTCCCCTGGAAGAGTCGGCGAGCGTGAAGTCGAAGTCGAACATCACGGCCCGGGCATCCGCGACTGCCGGATGGACGGTGGCCAGCCTTTCTGGTCGGTAGGGTCTGCGAGGAGACATGTCAGCTCGTCTGGTTGTTGTGGGACAGTAGATAGTATGGCTCATCATGTCCGATCCGCGCGGGGCCCACATTCGTTTCGTCCGGCCTCCGGGTCTCGGCGCTTGGCGGACAAACACGCCGCCCGTTGCCCCGCGAAGCGGATTCTGACATGTTTCTCGTCATGATTTACGAGACTCACATCCGATCCCTCGCCCACGGAGCGACCTGCACCTGTAGGTGTACGTGTAGGCGCTTCGCCTGGATCCGGGTGTGTTGATGCGCTGAGCCCTGAGCTCAAGCCGCTTCCGAGCCGCCCGGGTCCTCCGATCCGGGCGGTTTTTTCGTGCCCTGATCCGTCCCGTGAGACCTTCCTTGAACCTGAGAGAAGACCATGATCAGCCCTGTTCTACCGAAGATAAATGTCCTTTACGAGAATCCCGCCTGGATCCCGCCCCTTCGGGAGGCCCTCGAGACGGAGGGCTTCCGGGTCCGCCTCGTGCATGTGAACGAGGGGAGCATCGACCCGGCGACGCCCCCTCCCGAGGGCATCTGGATCAATCGCATCAGCCCGTCGTCACACACCCGGGGCCATGTCCACACGGTGGAGCTGGCTCGCCAGCTCCTGTACTGGCTGGAGTCCCGCAGCCGCCGGGTGATCAACGGGCTCCGCGCTTTCGAGCTGGAGATGAGCAAGCTTCGGCAAGACCTCGTCCTGCGGCGACACGGGATCAGGACACCTCGCACCGTGCTGGCCGTCGGGAGGGAGCATCTGCTCGAAGCCGCGGCAACCTTTGACGGCCCGTTCATCACGAAGCATGACCAGGGGGGCAAGGGTCTGGGTATCCAGCTCTTCCACGACCCGAAGGAGCTCGAGAAGCATCTGGACCGCGAGGGCTTCGACGCCGGGCCCGGCGCCAGGATGATCCTCCAGCAGTACATCCGCGCACCCGAGCCGTTCATCACAAGAGTGGAGATTGTCGGTGGCCGCTTCGTGTTCGCCATGCGGAGCTCCACGGCCGACGGGTTCGAGCTCTGTCCCTCGGATGTGTGCAATCCGATGCCGGCGGACCGGGAGCGCCACCAGATCGGTGCGACCGTCCTCTTCAGCCGGTCGCCGATCACGGCGGACGACCCTTTGGTGCAGAAGTACATCCGGCTCTGCAACGAGGAAGGGATCGAGATCGCCGGGATCGAATTCGTGGAGGACGCGCGGGGGAACCGCTACACGTACGACATCAACGGCACGACGAACTACAACCAGACTCTGGGTGCCCGGATCGGCATCGACGGAATGAGCGAGGTGGCCCGGTACGTGCGCTGGGCGGCGGTGCCGAGCCGCCAGCCACAACGCATCGCGTGTTGAGCCGTCGCAATGCGCCCTGACGCCGCCGGGGAGCTGCTCGGAACGCCGCTGGTGGTGTCCGGTTTCATGGCGGGCAGGCAGCAAGCCAATCCCGTCGACGTGCAGACCTGGGCCCGCGAGCTGGCTCACCTGCTGGTGCGGATCCACGCAATCAGGCCGACCGCCCGCCAGCGACGCGGCCTCTACGCCGGCAACGAGCATGGCCTGTACTTCCTGTCCGGCGAGTGGCCGCGGAAACTGGCCGGGCATCCACTGTCGGAGCAGATATACGGCACCATTCGCCAGCTTCGGCCGGCGCTTGCGCACACCGACCCCGTGTTTCTGCACAGCGACTACTGGCCCGGCAACGTGGGCTCGGGCGGGGCGGTAGGTTCGTCGGCTGGGGCAAACGCCGCTTTTTTCCTCGTGAACCAATCTTATGTTACAATAATTCTCGATCCTGCCCCCGTCGAACACGCTATTGACCGAGAATTCCCATGCACCGCGTACTGAACGAACTACCCGAAGCCTTCGTGTCGCATACGGCGATCAGCCGCGCCGTGTCGCGGGCGGTCAGTGCCGGGAGACTTCGGAAGCTCGCTTCCCGCCTCTACACAAGCAACCTCGACGACGCTCCCGAAGACATCGTCAAGAGGAACCTGTGGGGGGTCGTCTCAGGGTACTTCCCCGGGGCACTGGTCGCGGATCGCACCGCCTTTGAAGCAGCTCCCGCCTCCGACGGGTCTCTCTGCCTCGTCAGCGACAGAGGGCGCACTATCGAGGTGCCCGGTGTCGTGCTGCGTCCCCGGCGGGGATCTGGGCCGATCGCGTCGGACATGCCGTTTGTCAGCGGACTGCATCTCAGTTCGCGAGCCAGGGCCTATCTCGAGAACATGCGTCCTTCCCGCGCCCGGAGCGGTCGCGTGCCACGCACTCTCCGGCGCGCCGAGGTCGAGGAGCGCCTCGATCGACTGCTTCGCACGGCCGGTGAAAGCGCCGTCAATCGACTGCGGGACGACGCCCGGGCGATCGCCGTCGAGCTCGGCCTGGAGAAACAGGCCGCCCAACTCGACGCCTTGATCGGTACTCTCGGCACCCGCCGGAGCCGACTCGATTCACCGGTGGCGATCGCCCGCGGCCGGGGACGTCCCTACGATCCCGATCGGCTGGAGTTGTTCCACATGCTGCATCAAGCGCTCCGCAACCGTCCTCCCAGCGTCCGGCCCGCGCCTCTGCGGAATGCAAAGGGTCGGTCGACGCTGGCGTTTTTCGAGGCGTACTTCTCGAACTTCCTCGAAGGGACCGAGTTCCTGGTGGATGAGGCCATCCGAATCGTTTTCGAAGGCGAAATTCCCCGGCACCGGCAAGCGGACGCCCACGATGTGGCTGGAACGTGGCGTGTCGTCTCGGATGCGCGGGAGATGGGCCGGACGCCCGGAAAGTTCGGGGAGCTCACCGGCCTGTTGCGAGAGCGCCACCGGACGATCATGGCGGGACGCCCCGAGACGCAGCCAGGCGAATTCAAGGTGGAAGAGAACCGGGCCGGACTGACCGTGTTCGTGGCTCCCGATCTGGTTCGGGGCACCCTTGAAGAGGGATTCGCCCTCTACCGGAGCCTGGAGTCGCCTTTCGAGCGGGCCGTCTACATGATGTTCCTCGTCAGCGAGGTGCACCCCTTCTCGGACGGCAACGGACGGATCGCGCGCGTGATGATGAACGCGGAGCTCGTGGCTGGCGGGGACGAGCGGATCATCATCCCGACCGTTCTTCGCGGCAACTACCTGGCGGCGTTGCGTGCGTTGTCTCGAACCGGGCGGCCGGAGCCGCTGGTTCGCGTCATGGACTATGGGCAGCGGTGGACGATTGCGGTGGATTGGAGTTCGCTCGAGGTGGCGGAGCGGGAGTTGGAGGGTTGTAACGCGTTTCTGGATTCGGATGAGGCGGAGGCGGAGGGGAGGCGGCTGCGGATGCCTCCTACGCCCGCGCAGGCCGGAAGGCGCGCATCAACTCCACCTTCGCCCGGTAGCCATCCTCTCCTCTCTCCATGAAGTCCCGCTTCACCAGCCAATTCATGTCTCGGGCGAGCGTCTTGCCGGTCTTGTCTGCGTAGAGCCTGGCCAGGTCGGGGCTCAGATCCGGTATCGCCGGTTTGCCGACGGGCGTCCCCACGCGGCCGAGCGCCAGGGTCACCTCGCGGCGCCGACGCATGGCCGATGACGACGGTATCCGTCGGAATTCACCGTAAACGAAGTGCTCCCAGGCCAGTTTCAGCTGGATCCCCGCGATGAATCGGCTTTGCTCCCGCAACCCGTCAACCAGACCCTGCAGAGAGTAGAGCAGGAAACCCAGCGGGTCCCCGCGACCGGAGTTCGCCCGGCTGGAGCGATCGAGCTGCCGGTAGTATTCGGACCGGGTGAGATTGTAGTGATTGCTGAGAAGATGGGCGCAAGGTGACGGCACACCCTCCCTGGCAAGGATCATGAACTCGGCCAGGCGGGCGGTCCTCCCGTTGCCGTCCCCAAAGGGGTGGATCCACGCGATATACAGATGCACGAAGACGGCGCGCAGAATCGCTGACGCGGTGCGGTCTTCGCGCTGGTCCGGGCGGACCGGCCAATCGTCACCTTCAAGCCACCTGCAGAGGCGCTGGAGCAGGAAGGCGCAGTCACCCCTCGGGGCACCCCGGTAGCGCCCGACGCCGACGGGACGAGTCGGCACCTCTCCTGGAACCACACCCTCTTCGAGGTGCTCCTCGAGACCGGCAAGCAAGCGCCGGTTCGCTCGGGCGATCCACTCCGGCGTGAGTCCCGGCGGCTGTCTTCTCATGATATCCGCGAAGATGTCATTGACGGCCTTCAAGACGTTGTCGACCTCGCGCCTCAGGTATTCCTGGGATCGCGGGAGTTCCAAGCGCCCCTCCAGCTGGGCCCTGATCTGTTCCTCGCTCAGCGTGTTCCCCTCGATCGCCGTAGTGGCCCGAGCACCCTTGACCAGGTAGAGCTGGTGCATCTCATGGGCGTCGGCGGGCGGAAGGATCGCCTGAGCGACCTGATCGCACCTGGCGGCCGCTTCGCCGAGCAACGACCAATGGAGGGGGTCGGCGCGTTCCAGATGATGACGGAAGCTGATCCAGGGGTGGGTGCGCCGGTATTCCCGTTCATTCGTCATCGTCGTTCCTCCTTGAGGCATTCCAGGTTATGATCCTACAGGATGTCCGATAGGATGTCCATAGAGGATCGGATGTTCCGAAGGACCATGATTCCTGATAAATATATGATCACATTGGATTTATGGACCTATGTCATTTCAAATGTAGAATTATGATGTACAAGATGGCCTTTGGAATGTCCCAGTTGCGTGAGAAGGCGGTCAGGCCTCGCAGGCTCGTGAGGAGGGCATCCCCTACCAGACGCTGCTGTCGAGCGTCATCCACAAGTATCTGTCGGGCCGGCTGACGGAGAAGAGATCCAGCTAGCCATCAGCTAACCGGGTGCCGCCTCCCGTAGCGCGCGTACCCATAGCCGCGCGTGGGCGAGATCGTCGCCGAAAACTTGCGCGCCCCGACGGAAGATGCGCATTCTCGCGGTTCGTCCGCGCCGGACCCGGACCCGGGCAGCCACCTTGGCGCCGGCGCTCAAAACGGCACGGTTCCGCAGCCGGAGTGCGCATGCGCTATCAAGTCGACGAATCCGCCCCCCGCGCCCTGGCCCTGGGAGTGGGAATGCAGTCGACGCTCCTGGCGGTCATCAACGTGGTGGTCATCTCCGCCATCGTCATCCGGACGGCGGGCGGCAGCGACGCCTATCTCTCCTGGGCCACCTTCGCGGCCCTGATTATCTGCGGATTGGTGACGGTGGTGCAGTCCGTCCCCGTGGGACGGGTCGGGTCCGGGTACGTTCTCACCATGGCCGCCTCGCAGTCCTTCATCGCGATCTCGGTAACCGCCATCGCCGTGGGCGGGCCAGGCATGTTCGCGGTCCTCGTTCTCATCTCGTCGCTCTTTCAGTTCGCGCTCGGCGCACGGCTGGCGCTGCTCCGGCGGGTCCTTACGCCGACCGTGGTCGGCACCACGGTCATGTTGGTTACGGTCACGGTGATGCCGATCATCTTCGACTTGCTGACGGACGTTCCCGAAGGCACGGACGGGACAGCCGCTCCCGTGATCGCCGCCGCAACCTTGGTGACAGTGCTGACTCTCCTGCTGAGGGCCCCGCATTCCTGGCGGCTCTGGGCACCCGTCATCGCGATCTTCGCGGGCTGCATCGCCTCCACGGGCTTCGGCCTGTACGAGGTGGAAAGGGTCATCGGGGCTTCCTGGTTCGGTCTGCCGGAAGCCGGGTGGCCGGGTTGGGATTTCGACTTTGGCGTTACCTTCTGGTCACTGCTCCCGGCATTCGTTTTCGTCGCCCTGGTCGACGGGATGGCGACATGCGGCGACGCCGTCGCCATCCAGAGGGTTTCGTGGCGGCAGCCGCGGGCGACGGACTATCGCGCGGTGCAGGGCGCGGTCGTCGCCACCGGGTTGAGCACCCTGCTATCGGGCCTGGCCGGCACCGTGCCCAACAAGGTGCATGTTCTGAGCGTCGGCATCGCCGAGATCACTGGTGTAACCGCCCGCCGCGTCGGGGTGTACGGCGGTATCATCTTTCTTGTCTTTGCGTTCCTGCCAAAGATGTCAGCCCTCCTTCAGGCGATTCCCAACCCGGTGATCGCAGCCTACACCATCGTGTTCATGGGAATACTCTTTTCGGCAGGAGTGAGGATCATCGTCACGCAAAGCGGCGTCGACTACCGCAAGGCGGCCGTGGCGGGGGTGTCCTTCTGGATCGGCATGGGGTTTCAGAACGGCTGGATCCTTGCCGACTCTCTGGGGAGGTGGAACGGACTGCTGGGAAATGGCATTACGACCGGAGGCCTCACTGCGATCCTCCTGACGATGGTCATGGGGGCCTCCCGCTCCTTGCACTTGGAGACGGACCTCGAAGTGACGGCGCTGTCCGAGATCAGAGGATTCCTGGACCGCCTGTGCGCGAGCAAGGGCTGGGGCCCGGGGACCAACAACCGTCTGTGCCTGGCTGCCGAAGAAACTCTTCTGACCCTGGTCCGGCAGGACGAAACTCGCGATGAAACGCGGCGCCTCCGCGTAGTCGTCCGCGTCCACCGGGATGCCATCGACTTGGAGTTCGTTGCCGCGGTCGGCGAGACGAACATCGAAGACCGCATCGCCGTTCTGGAGGAAGCGGAAGCCGAAATGGCGATGGAGCATGAGGTGTCGCTCCGCCTGCTGCGACACCTTTCTTCGTCGGTGAGCCACCAGCAATACCACGACACCGACATCGTGACGGTAAGGATCGAGAGGGGGAAGGCGCTCCGGAAGTCGTAGTCCTCCACCCCCGCCGCTCATGCGACCGTGTCCATCTTCGGATAGTCTCCGGTAAGCGAGAGCTCCTCAAGGACAGTGGCGATGCGGGCCCAGGTGAGCCCGTCTACCGGAATCCCCTCAGCAGGCGGGTCGCCACGCCGTACGCCAGGCATGCGAACTCCGCCACTTCCGCCGACCCCGGGCAGCGCCTCGAGGGCGGTGACGAGAGCCTCCATCTCGGTGGCGAAGTCCGAGCCTCCCCGAAAGCCATCCGGATCGACCACCAAGACGAAGAGACCGCGCCGCGCTCGCCGGGGCTCGGCACCCGAACTCATGGCGACGCCGGCCAACGCCCCGGCAAACGCCTCGACCATCAAGCTCAGCAGAAACCCCTTGTATCCGCTCGATACGCCGCCCAGAGGCAGGAGTGCGGCCTCGCGGGGTGTCGAGAAGAACCTGGCCGGATCGGTAACCGGGCGACCATCGCGGTCAACCAGCCAGCCTTCCGGCACGGCTTCACCCCGATTCGCGGCCGTTCTCACCTTGCCCTGCGACACTACGCTGGTCGAAAGGTCGATCACCAACGGTGGTTTCCCAGGTGCGCGCGGGATGCCGCAGGTAATCGGGTTGGTGCTGAGAAAAGGGGCGGCGGAACCGAAGGGCGGCGCGCTGGCGGCACCGCCGGCGCCGTTGCTCATGAGAAGCGTGATCCGCCCTTCACGCGCCGGGCCCACAACGTAGTACCCGAGGCATGCCATGTCGTTGCCGTTATGCACCGTGGCGCAGCCGATGCCCGCCTGGCGGGCCTTGGCCGCTGCTTCCTCGATGGCGAAAACGGTCGAAACCTGGCCGAGGCAACAGTGCGCATCGATGACCACGGCCGCCGCCATCTCGTGCGTGACCACAGGCACGGCCGCGGGCTCGATCATACCGTCGCGGAAGTCGTCCACGTAGACCGGAATGCGCTTCACACCGTGGGCGGGATGGCCTGCGCGGCTCCCGTCTATCAGGGCCTCGGCCAGCAACGCTCGCTCGCCCGCGGCAAAGCCGAGTGCTCCGAAGATATCGTCGATCAGGGCGCGAACGGTCGCCTCCGACAAGATGACGCCATCGTCCGGTGTCATCGAACCACCAGCGTGAATTCTGCGTCATCGTCCGATATGAATCCGTCATCGCTTTTGATCAGTTCCGGATAGTGCCCGGGGACGATGCGGTCAGCGCTGTCGAGGATCCGGCCGATGGTGCGCGCGCTGTTCTCGGCGGTGTCGAATACCAGATCGCTTCGGCCCAGGATGACTTCCTTTACATACTTGATCGCATCGCCGGCGATGACCACCCGACCCTTGGCGTCGCTGTCCAGTTCGAGCGCGTACGAGCCAGGGGTGTGGCCGGGCGCCGGAAAATAGCGCACGCCGCGCGTCAACTGTCCTTCGCCTTCTACGAACTTGACATCGTGCTTCTGGAGCTGCTCGTGGATCAGCCAGGGCACAAACATGTCCTGCTCGTGGGGTTTGCGTGCGTAATCCCATTCGCGCCGGCTGACATGGACTCGAGCGTCCGGAAACAGGTCGATGTTGTTGGAATGGTCGAAGTGCAGATGTGACAGGAATACGGTCCCGATGTCGGCCGGGGTCATCCCGTGGCGCTTCAAACCGGCCAGCAACTGCAGTCGATTGCAGTAGTGGCCCGTATCGAATAGAATCGGGCCGCTCGGCGCGGAAATCAGCGTCGCATTGGCCAGCCCGAGAAAGCCTTCGCGCAGGCCCAGGTTGTTACCCTTGACGATGATGTCGTAGTCAATGGCCATCGTGCGTCTTTCTGTTCTCGAGTCCATGTTCGGTGGCGGCGCCTACTTTAGGGGAATTGCTGGCTCACGGCCAGCCCGATGAGCGCGGTCTCCTGCCGCATCGTGGGATACGCGAGCGCGTCCAGCTTGCCGGCGCGGACGGCACGGTTCCTGAAGACGATTATCCCAGTCGCAAGGCGACGCGCGACTATCAGAGGAGGAGGTCGTCGTGAGCGATCAGCTGAGGCCGACAACAGGCTCATCACCGCGAACGCGGCCCTGAACATGCCCGCCATGCCGCTTCCTCGGACGTCGGACCGATTCAAAGCGGTGGCCGTGGCAGCCCGCGCTCGGCCCTCAGGCGAACCCACGCGATCCCGTCCACATGTTCGAAGTGGCGGTCGGCCGACACCAGATCGGCCCCCGTCTCCATGGCGTGGGCGGCGATCCAGACATCGTTTGTGGGGATGGGACGGCGCTTCGCGCGGAGCGACGCCGCGATCCTCGAGTACCGGTCGGCAGTGGTCTCTCCGACCGGCACGAGCGAGATGTACGGGTTGTCGAGAAAAGTGCGCATCGCGCGGGCGTTGCGCTCGTAGCGCGAGCCGTGCCGGAACCCGTACATCAGCTCCCCGAGGACAACGGCCGAGAGGAGGACTTCCTCGGCGCCACGCACGATCCGGCTCACCTGCTCGCGCCCGCGCATGAGCTGCGAATACGCGTTCGAGTCGAGCAGCACCCTCATTCCCACATGGCCTCGTCGATGGTCTCGAAATGTCGCAATGCCTGCTCGATCTCGTCCGCTTCCGCGTCGCTCCATGTGCCGATGAGGTGGTCCAGCGACGAGCCGACCGTATGCGCTCCCTGTCCGTCCGCCAGTCCCGCCCCTCGGCGCAGCAACTTGACGGCGGCTCGGTTGAGCGACGTCCCGTCACGGTTGGCAAGCCGCTGAATCGCCCGGGCCAACTCGTCCCCCAGACCACGAACGGTAAGCTGCTTCACACCCTGCCTCCTGTATGATTCATGATATGATGCATAGTGATGCACTTTACGAGTTGCACGCCCGAGCGTCAAGGTGGCCCCGATGCGCGACGGCATCGACCGGCCCCGGGCGGACCGAAGCCACCGGGCCTCGCGATTACCCGCCCGCCAGCCACCGGTACACGGCACCCACGTTGAGTGGGAACCAGGCCTCGTACTGCCCCCAGTGGGCGTAATCGTCCAGGCTCACCCGCTCCATGGCCTCCGCTTCCGACAGGCCCTGGTCCAGCGCCTCCTTCACGGCGTCTCGCAGATCCGCGTAGTAGGCGAGTTGGCGCTCGATGGTCCCACGATCTCCGACCGCGCCGTGGCCGAAGACCACGGTCTCGAAGGGGATCTCCATCAGCCGGTCCAGCGCTACGTAAAGGTCGTCGAAGTGCCACCCCGGGAGGTCCTGGTATCCGACTCGATCGTTGCTGACGAAATCGACCGCGAAAAGCACCCGCTGATCCGGAACAAACGCCACCAGCATGTTGTCGCTGTGGCTCGGTCCCAGGTAGTGAAGCTCGATCGCGCGCCCGCCGAAGCGCAGCGTCAGCTCGTCCGCGAAGGTCGAATCCGGCGGCGGCAGGTCGGGGTCGCCTCGTTCCGTGATGATGGGAAACGCGTTCTCCTGGGCGATGATCGGCACCTCGCCGCCGAACTCCCGCTGAAGCACGGGAGCCCCGGTGGCGTGGTCGGCGTCGCTGTGGCTGTAGACGATGGCTGCGAGCGGCTTGTCCGGGACCGCTCCGCGGATGGCGGTCGCCAGCCCCGCCGCCGCCTCTATCGAGATGGGGTCGAAGGCCACCACGCCACCATCGGTGTCAACGAAGAATGCATTGTGCGAGCCGGCGTTGAACTGGTAGATGCCGTCGGCGACCTGGGTGGTCTGGGAATCCGGCTCGTCGGCGGGCGGGGTGCAGGCGAGGGGGAGGAGGGCCAGCAGTCCGTGGACAAATCCGCGCGAGCACCGAGAGCGACGAGGCGCCGGGCTGGCATGTGTTTGTAGATTCGCATCTTCTTGCGGTGCCTGTAGTTGCATCTTTGTCAGCCCGGATTCCCGCCGATTGACTCCCGCCGTTCTCGATTTCAGCCCCGAGCCCGGCGGCGGTCTTCCAGAGCCTTCCGAAGCTGTCCCTCGTCGGCCCTCTGATAGCACCGGAGCACCGTCTTGGCCGTCTTCCAGCCGCCGAGTTGGCAGAGAACCTTCAGCGGCTGGTCCATCAGGTCGCTGGCGAACTTCCGCCGCAGCGAGTGCCAGCCCCTGCCGGGCTTCGGCTCCAGTCCCGCAAGAATCTGGGCCTTGCTCCACCAAGCGTGCAACCGGGCGGCACCCGCAACCGCCAGCGGATTGCTGGGCGCGGGCAGCACCGGACCTTCCCCAGCCAAGGGGTCCCACCTCCGCACCTCCTTCAATGCGTCGAGGGCCTCGGCGGTCACGGGCGTGATGTGCTCGTAGCCCGACTTGTCGTGCTCGGCGCGCCAAACGATGGTTCCGCCCTCGAAATGGATGTCAGACCAACGAAGCTGGCGGATTGCGCCGATGCGGTGCCCCGTCTCGTGCGCGAGCACGAGCGCGACGTGGAACCGCCAGTCCACCTTGCGCGACACGTTCAGAAGCGCCCGGTACTCCTCCTCGGCGAGCACCACCCGGTTCGGGTTCTTCTCCGTGGGCGTCCTGAGCCCCCTCAGCGGATTCGAGTCGAGCAACAACCGGCCCCGCTCGTCTCGCGACTTCGCCGCCCAGTTCAGGACGGCAATCAGGAACTTCAGGTCGTATTCGACCGTTCGGTCCGACACGGGCTTGCCGCTCGGTCCGGTCCTGCCCGCGCGCCGCTCCCGGATGAAGCGGTCCCAGTCCCGCTGGGACAGGGTGGCCGGGTCGCGGTTCCGTCCGAAGAACCGGAGGAACATCCGCATCGCGGCCCGGTCGTGCCCCCGCGAATGCCAGCCCTTGGTGGGCGTCACCTCCTCACCGTAGATGTCAAAGAGCTTCTCCAGTGTGAGCGGCTCCGGCTCGGCTTCCGCCTTGCCGTTCAGGTCCGGCCCGGCGAACCCGGCAGCGAACTCGTCTGCCTGCCGCTTCGCGCGCCTCCAATCGCGGTGTTTCAGCGACCGGGTCAGCCTTCTGCCGTTCTCTCGCCACTCGACCTGGAACAGGCCGGTTTTCGGATCGGGGAACACCCTCACCCGATTCCGGCCCCATTCGCCAGCGCCGTAGGAGCGCTGACTTCGTTTCGTGCGTGCCATCATTTGATTCCTCTCGTGATGGACTGCACGATCTGCACATCGAAACTTCGCGGAGAGAAGCCTTCTCCGCCAGACTGACTGACCTGAGGGCGTCGGAGGGGGTAGGTTGCTTCTCGATTCTCCGGTCTGGAGTCACGACTTGCAGGTCATCTCCAGAGGGCGCCCTTTGAGCGGCCGGACAAGCCGTTCCCGGTCCCGGCAGTTGCGTTGGCCTTCGCCCTCCACCGCGAGGACCCGCCCCGAACGCGACCCTCCACCGGGGGTGAAGGGTTGGTCCCTCGCAGATTGGGCGGGCCGACGTCCCGCCAAGCCAATTCCTCGCCTCTGCCGGTGGATCTCGACCCCGACCAGCAACCTGCTCCAAGCAGCTCAGCTGTCGTCGATATCCGCTCCCACCTTCGGATTACGCCGCAGATTGGGCGCTTCAGGTTCGCGCGAGCTAAGTTGGATTCCATACGCCGTGTCCACGTCATCCAGCCACTGTTTCGGTTGAATGATGTCGAACAGCCCGTCTACGAAGGAGCGCCTGGCTGAAATGATGACATCCGCGAGACTGAATCCGTTTCCCCCCCGGCATAGTCGCGACCACTCAGGTGCCGAGAGGTGCCTGTATGCATTCTGGATGTGTTCGCTCGCCGGCTCGGCGCCGCTCAACAATTGCTGTACATTCCATTCCATGCGGTTGGATGCAGGATCACCGCACTCCATGGCCTTCAGGACGTAGTGCGCGGCGACTATTCGATTCAGCACTGGATCGAGCAGGCCGCGCCGTGTGTCACCCCCGTCATCTCCAGCTTCGCGGGTGGCGACGTTCGGAAAAAAGAAGCGTCCCCGTTCAATGAGGGATGACACTCTGGTAGCCAGCCTGTCTCGTTCATTTGAGTAGTCCCGTAGTGCCGTAGCACGAACACCGGGATGCTCGATGGCAGACGGATCGACCGCGAGTAACCCTTCGATGCCACCCATGATGCCGAGAACCTCATCCGTAAACCCCATGAGTTCCCTGCGGTAACGATCGAACGCCCGAAGGACGCCGCGCTTCTCCTCCCGGGCGGCTCGCTCGTTCTCAAGCTCTCGCTCCCGCGCAGCTCGTTTCTTCTCACGCTTTCGCTCCCGGGCGGCTCGCTCGTTCTCAAGCTCTCGCTCCCGCGCAGCTCGTTTCTTCTCACGCTTTCGCTCCCGGGTGGCTCGTCTCCTCTCAAGCCTTAGCTCCCGGGCAGTTCGCTCCCTCTCCCGCTCCCTCTGCGCTTCATCGAGTTTCCTGACCTTGGATGCGATATACCAACCGATACCCGCGGTACCCAAGCCGACCACTATGGAGACGGCATTCCACTCAATCTGTTTCACAAGGTCCGAGGAGGCGCAGCCAGCAAAGGCGAGGAGCGGAAGGGACAGCGACAATCGACCCAGATTCTTCATGTGCGTTCTTGCCTCCAAGTCTATTCGGTGCAGCAGGGGTAGCTGCCCTCCTTGACCGTCAGCTGTCATTTGAGGCCGCCAGCGGGACCTTTGGACCCACCCTTCTGCCGTTGTCCTGACGCGGACGTACCGCCGCCGAGCCGGGCTTGTAAAGAGAGGGGCTGCTGGATCGATCCGCAACGTCAACCCTACTCGGCGTGCTTCGATCCCTGCGGATGGGCGGGAATGCACCGTGCACGCGCCTCCAGACGGTGGTCGGCGCGTGGAGCGCGCGGGAGGAAGGCTTCTTGACCAGCCGCAACTCAGTCTGCCCCTTCGTCTTGTTCAGCCGCTAGGAAGGCGTCGGCCCGGACCCGATCGAGGCGTCCGAGGTCGATCCGCGAGTGTCCGAGGCACTTGGCGCCTCGAAGGGGCGCTGAAACGCCTTCCGGCACGGATCGCTGGCTCGGGAGCGACCCCTGGTCGGCAGGGGCGAGGGTGTGAAAACACACTCGGTGCTATGCCGCACCAAGCCCTCGGAGAGGGGGGTCGCTCCCGCCACGGTCGGTGCGCCCCGTTCGGCAACGGGCGAGCGTGGCCGCGTGGCCGCAGGACGTCGCGGGCGCGGCGGATAACGCGCCCGCCGCCGTGTGAATCGCCGAACCGCAAAACCGTGAAACGACCCCCCGCGTCGTTTTCACGCTCCAGTGCGGCCCAAGTCGGAGCGCTCGGGCACCGTCCAACCCGACTCCGGCGAATTGCGGCCCTCCGGGCGCTGCCGCCGTGCCTCAGCTCGCAACCCAGTCGGCTGCCGAATCCGCTTCCAGGACGAATCAGCGGCTCGCGGCTCGAACAGCGGCGGGCAAACCGAAGTGTCTCCACGGTGGGCCGGCCAACCGGCCGCACAATCCACAATAGGCACTACGTCGCCGGTGGCGATCAGGCTTCAACGGGTTGGCGGAGCTGCCGAGCCCGGTCAGCCTCAGCCGGGTTTCGGCGGACCCGTCCCTCCAGCCTGCCGGTGCGGCCAGTCTCGCCGCCCCGGACCTCGCCTCCGCGGACCGTCCGCAGGGTGTCGTCGGCGACCGCTTCGAGGGCCGTCCGCCAGGGCTGGCTCCCGACCCGGTATTGGCCGGGAGCCAGCCTACCCCTTGTGGGTACAAAGGGGCTGACGAGGGGCTTTCCCCTTCGATCCCCAACAACGCCCTCGCTGACGCTCGGAGTTCGCGGGCCGCGGCTGGCCCCGAGTGCGTATCGGCGCGCCGCGCACCAGCCCGATTCGCTCGACCCGGCGGAGAAAGACCCCGCTTGGTCGGGGTAGACCGCTTTGCCCGGCCAAGTCGGAGGCGGACAGCCATCGGGACGGAATGGGGACGAGGTTCCGGAGGCGGCCCCCGCCCTCCGCCGCGCCGCCAGTGGCGCGGAAGACCATGGGGTCTAACTAAGGGGGGCCGAGCCGCCCCTTGCCAGTCCGCCGTGTTCAAAACGGCGTAGGCTGGCTTAACACCGCCGGGCCGTTTCCAAGCAGATTGACCGCGTGAGCACTTCCACCGCTGGGAGGTCGGCTCCCATTCTTCCGGGCGCCGGTGCCGGGTCCATCGTCCAGACGCCCTGATCGGGACCTGCCGGTGTGCCGGCAAATGGGGCTCGGACGTTGATCGTCAGGTTGACAGCGAGATCTCCGATCCGCGTCCCTTATGGCAAAAGTACGGTACATCCCCGCGTCTGCCTCGACTCCAGCGCTCGGTGGGCCTCGGCCGCTTGCGCAAGGGGAAAGGGCTGACCGATGGTGATCTGGATGCGGCGAGCCTCGATATGCCCGAAGAGTTCTCCGGCGGCCTCTTCCAGATCGGCCCGGCGCTCCACATGTGCCATGACGGAAGGGCGGCCCAACGTCAGACACTTGGCGGTCAGGCGCAGGATGTCGAGCGGCAGCACCACTCCAGAGGCGTTGCCGTAAGCGATCATCATGCCGAAGCGGGAAAGGCACTTCAGCGACCCCTCGAAGGTGGCCGCGCCGACGCCGTCGAAGACTACCGGTACGCCTTTGCCGCCGGTGATCTCGAGCATACGTTTCACGAAGTCCTCCTCCTCGTAGAAGGCGACGTGGTCACATCCGTGCTCCCGCGCCACGCGGCCCTTCTCCGCGCTGCCCAAGGTGGCGATGACGGTCGCGTCCAGCGCCTTGCACCACTGGGAGAGGATCGTCCCCACCGCCCCCCCGGCTGCGTGCACGAGCACGGTCTCGCCCGCCCTCAGACGGTAGGTGCGCCGACAGAGATACCACGAGGTCATTCCCTTCAGCATCGCCGCAGCGGCGTGCTCGAAGTCGATGCCGTCGGGGAGGCGGACCAAGCGGTTCGCGGGAACCACTCTGCGCACGCAGTAGGCACCCCGCACGTCGCCATAGGCGACTCGGTCGCCGGGCTGGAAGGCGGCGGTGCAGTCCGGTGCCGCGTCCCGGGCCGTCCTTGGTCCCACCGCCTCGACCACGCCCGCCGCCTCCACCCCGACAATCGCCGGCAGTGTGACCGCCGGCAGCGACGGCAAAGGGTACAGCCCGCTGCGATGGTAGGTGTCGGCGTAGTTCACCCCGATGGCCTCATGCCGGACCAGCACTTCACCCGGTCCAAGGTCGGAGAGGTCGATCTCTTCCCAACGGAGCACCTCAGGACCGCCCCGGTCGTGCATGCGAATGGCCATGGTCGTGTTCATGGGGGAACCTTATCGAGGCCTCTCCGCAGCCCGGAGGCGTCCACCGTCGCGACGAACGCGTCGCCTTCCGCGCACGCGACCGCAGGAGTTGACAACAGGAAGCGGAGCCGCCTCATCGACGAAGGCGCGTTGCCGAACCGCCTATCCAAAGGATGGCGGCTGAGTTTGCGGCCAAGACGAATAATGGCCGCCGGGACATGCGGTCCGGGATGCACTGACGCGCGGCCCCAAAATGCTGCCCGCCCGTCCTCCAGAAAAGATCTCGGTCGCCACTCCCTGAACTGTGTGAAGCAGCGGCTCGGAAGATGGCCTTGACAAACCGTCATCGCCGATACGACGCGTAGGCCGCGCGGACGACCTCGTCGGCCGGCTTGCCGCGGATGTCGAAATTCCGACGGGTTGCCCACCACTCCGTCCAAAGCTCGTCACTCGCCATCCAATTGTCCCACAAGAACAGCCCGTTGACCACCCGGGGATAGGTTTCCATCGTGTTGAGCACGGCCTGGTAGATGTTGGCCTGGGTCTCCCTCCCATCATCCACTCCGTTCCCATTCGCGTCCATGAACACGAAGGACTTCCCCTGCTCCGACGTATTGGCCGGACTATGGGGTGCTGCAACCACGTCCATCGCGCCGTATTCGAGAAAGAGGATCGGGCGCTCAGGGTTGTCATTCGCTAGCGGAATCAGGTACTCCCGGAAGATCCGGTCGTAGGCCATCTGCAGGCTTGCGACACTCATCACCGACGGCGGCGGGGCATCTGCGAGATCGAACCATGCGCTGATTCCCATGACATCGAGATTCAGGTCTTCCCACAGGCAAAAGGATCCCGGCCCGTAGAAGTCCGGAACCTTGAGTACGTCGTAGTGCATGTCGTACGTCAGCAGGCCATCGTAGGCCGCACGCACCTGGTCGACCATCGATGCGAGTTCCTCGCCGAAATGCGTAACCGTGTTATACCCCCCGGCACGGGTCCGAAAGAGCCGGTCGGTTTCTGTGCCCAACGAGTACATCCGTGCCCCTTCTTCCTGGGCGATTGTGGCGAAATGCACGGCCTGCCGCGCGTAACTCTCCCAGAACTCGGAGACGAACCGCTCGTGGTCGGGATGATCCGGGCGCCACGGCCAATGCTCCGGCCGCACCCCGCCGCCGGGATCTCCGGAGTCGCCGAGCTGCCATCGCTGCACCGGGCGCTCCGCTCTTGAAGCCTCTTCATCGGTCAGCGCCAGGGTCACGTATACGTCGATGTCTTCCGCCTTCATGTCGCGAATGAACTGGCGAAGCGCCATGTCGGAGAAAGCACCCAATGCCGGGTCTGTGCGCTCGACCGAGCTGTCCACGCTGTCGTCGATGAAGAGCGGGACGGAAATGCCCACCCAGTTCGCGTGCAGACTCTTCAGCCAGTCAATGTAGTCCGACGGCACCAGGGGTCCCGTTCCAGTCTTCATCCATTCTTCCACGACCTGTTCGTTGGTCTCCCAGTACCCCGACGCGTGAATGGCGCGCAGAGGGAGTTCCAGAGCGTTGGTCGGCTGCGTCGGCGCTTCGCATCGGTATGGCCCCGAGACGAGCCCTGCCGAGAATCCGCTCGCAAGCTCTCCAGCAGTGGACACGGCCACCGATTGGGTGCGTCCATTCCCGAGGGTCCATTCCGTTGAAGCGTGGCCATCGGCGCCTGTCGTCGAAGTGTCGGGACTCACTGTGCCGCTTTCGGCGCCGGGAGAGAACGTTACCGACACGCCCGCGACACCACTGCCCCCCTCGTCCTGAACACGGACCACCAAGGGTTCTTCCAGCGGGTGCCCCTTGATCCCTTCCTGATGATCGCCCGAGACGGCATTCAAGCTCGCCGGTCGTTGCTCTACCGTGATGTCAGCGCCAGCGGATATCCCTCCGACGGTGGCGGTCACGGTGGCGGTCCCGTTCGCGGCAGCCGTTACCGTCCCATCGCCGGCGACCCTGGCCACTGAGGCGTCGGTGCTTGCCCAGATCACGGTGATCCCCGTCATGCTCTGGCCGTGCTGGTCACGCACGGTTGCGATCAGGCGGACAGTCTCACCCAACGAAACCAACGTCGCGGTCGCGGGAGAGATCGCTATGGCCGTCGGCGCGGAAGGGACCGGCGCAACCTGCATGTCGTCCCCACCGCAAGACGCAGCCAGAAGCAAAGCGGCGCAGGCGGCGCTTCGCAACCCGTAGGTCCCGACCGTAGTCGCGCTGGAGGTCCCCGCACCCATCTGGCACAAGAACGGGCCGAAGGTGCGGCCAGCGCACCACCGCACCAGCGCTGTGCTGGCAAGGCCAAATCGCCATGCACGAGGGGGCTTCTCCCATCTGGAGGTGGCGTCGGCCATCAAGAAGGTAGGCACGTTTGCATTCGAGTTCCTGGTTCCGACCGCAGGCGCGGGGAGCGAATGTCCCGGGAGCGGTCTGGAGGTGGAGCGACCAGCATGCGGACGTACATGCGGTTTTCGCAAGACGGATGAAGGCGAGAGGACCGGGCACGGCTACGTGGCCAAGTGCTGCTTCGCGCACGCCCGGTCGCAGTGTTTCAGCGACCGGCTCAGCCTACGGCCGTTCTCGCGCCACTCCATCTGGCAAAGGCCGGTCTTGGCATCGCAGAACACCCTCACCCGGTTCCGGCCCCATTCGCCGGCGCCGTAAGAGCGCCGACTTCGTTTCGTGCGTGCCCATCCTTCGATCCCCTTTTTGATGATGGACTGCACGATCTGCGCATCAGCAATTTCGCGAGGGGAAGCCATCTCCGCCAGACGGCGGCGGTTGGAACGCTTGGGGCGGTCCCCGAAGTCGAGGCGAAACGAGCCGCCTACCGGACGATCCGGATCAACGAGCGCGAAGCGGTGACTTCAAGGCGGTTTTCGACGCGCCCGATGCCGATCCAGAGGCGCACATGTGACACGGAGGTCGATGTGCACGAAAACGCGTTTCGGACGTGCACGCCACCGATACCGCAAGTTGCTGAACGGCTTGGGGTTGTGCCACGGCCATCGGAGCGGCGATGCCGATCCGGGCCTCAGGGCCGTGGACGGGAGCGACCCGGGTGTTTCGATGCCCAGTGCGTGCATCGCGGAGGGTTGGGATGTGCACATCCCGGACACCCTCCGCACCGGGTCGCTCCCGGTCCATCAATCCCTGCGGGAAGGCGTTGGGTACGCTACGGGTGCTTACCGGACTTGCCACCTCGGACTGGAAGCCTCACACGGTGGAGCCGACGGGTAAGCGGTCGGTGACAAGTGCTCCGCTGCTTCGAATTGGCGCTGAACCAAAAGCAAGGGAGGGATTCCGCTTTCTCTTGCCTTTCTCAGTGACAGCTTGCGAGGCTCGAAGCCGAGAGCTGAGGGGAAGCTGGTGTGCCAGAAGATCGTAGCGACCTCCATTGGCACCAGCGTCGAAACGGCAAACCGCTGATCGGGTGCGGCGTCAGCACACGGCAGTTTCTCTGAGTCCGCACCGGTTATACCTTGGGAACGGCAGCGCGTCACGCGGTTCCTCCGTGTGGATAGATGACCCATCGCAGAAGGGTGGATCCCTTGAGAACTAACGAGATCACGAAGTTGGAGGCCCTTGTTGAGCAGCTCCGACGCAGACGGTATTGGAGATGGACCCAGGAGCGGGCTGTCGTGGATGTGTTGGAGATCAACTACCCGAGAGCTATGAACAAGTGGGAGATAGCTGACGAGATGGAGAAGGGAGGGTACGAGTTCGGTGCCCGCACGTTTGAGCCCCAAAGGTCGGTCGGTGTCGTGCTGGCTAAACTCAGCAACAAGGGGAAGGTGCGAAAGGTCACTGACGGATGTGGTGGCGAGTATCCTGTCGATGCCACGTGGACCATCCCTCACAGGAAGGAGTAGACTGGCCTCGGAGGGCTCAGTGCGGCGTGCTTCCGGAATTGGGGCGACGAAGTGCTCGACCGACTCCGAACGGCGCTCGAACCGCCCTTCCCGTGCAGGGATCGCTGGTCTGGGAGCGACCCCAAGGGGCGGGGGCAGTGGTGCCCAAACCCACCTGCCCCCGAACCCGTACCAAGCCCTCGGATTGGGGGGTCGCTTGTCTCTTCCATTCTTGGGGATCACCGCTTGATTTGCAGTACCGGGTCGCGGGGAGGCCCGGACTGTTGGGTGCCCGCAGAGGCGAGCGTAGCGAGCCGGTGCGCACGTCTTGGGCGCCGGGGTGCGCATCGGCACCCCTTGTCGATTTCGCGGGCGTATACGGCCATGACCCACGGCGCCGGAGGTGCGCAAATCATTGGTAGAGGACTCCCCGCGAGGCGAACCGTCCGCCATGTGTCGGCGCGTTGCATCAACTCCGGCTGGTCGGCGAGCCCGGAGCGCGCGCTCTCGATGACGACCAGGTGGGCGACGACCTCGACCGCCTCGGCAGCCGCCTTGTGGCCGCCGCCGACCAGATCCGCCAGCGTCAAGCCCACCGAGCGCGCCTTGGCATGCCACTCGGCACGCTCCGCGTCGCTCACGCGGACCTTCTCACCCACACGGCGCGTCCGGGCGCTCACGGCCCGCCGTTGCCGTTGTGGGGTCAGAGGGGGCACAGCCCCCCGCCAGCCCCTCCGGGGACGCACAGAGTGTGGCCACGGGGGGTATGCGGACCACCTGAGACGCAAATCACGGCAAGAAACCACGTAAGTTCATACGGGACTGCGCGATCTGCCATTCTTGCCAGTGAACGAGACCCGACCCCATCGGATCACTATAGCCGGAAAAGCTGAGTTGTTTGGCGGGAAATCTGACTTGCCGAGCGGAAGCCCACCGGCGGACCAAGCTAAACTGGACCAACCGTTCTCTGACCCCTCGCGCGGCGATCGCTCTCTACCGCAACCGCGACGGAATAAAGTCGCCCAGCGCCGTCACCTTCAACTCGCCGACCGCACTCTCCAGCGCGGCCTTCACTCTCTCCTTCTCCTCGTCCACTAGCGCGGTCAGCGCCTGTTCGAGCTCGTCCCGGTTGAGCAACTCGTCCAGCTTCCGGAGCGCGATGTCGATACCGACTCCCGCAGCGGCGGCCACGATGAGCCCCGCCGCACGGCCCATGAGGGGACCTGCCGCCCGGAGTGCCGCACCCCCTGCGAGCTTCTCGGCCAACCCTCCTGTCAGAGTCTTCACACCGACCGAGGTCCTTGCGCCAGCCATCGCGGCACCCACAGCCGTGGGACCAACTGACACGGTGAAGTGACGCCTGGCGTCTTCCAGGAGCATCTCCAAGGCGCGACCAGACCCCCTTCTTGATCCGGATGGGAGTGTGGGCGCCTCGCGGCCGAGCCAGCGCTCGATTTCGGTCAGCACTTCCTGCTGCATTACACGGCCGACATTGGCAACGGCGAGGCCGATGTCCTCCTCCAGTTCCCCGAACAGCCGAGCCTCGATCTCCTCCTCCAGTCTTCCGATCAGCGCCAGACCCAGTTCGGCATACTGTCCGATGAACGAGTAGTGCCAGTCCAGGAGCGACGGGATCGCGGAGTATACCGGCGCGAACGCCGCTTCGACCCCCGCGTTGATGGATTGGCGTGTTTCCGGCAGCGGGGTCCCGCGAAACTCCACGGCGAACTCCCGCCAGCGCTCCTCCACTCGCAGCAGCAACATCTGATGCGCCGTCGCCACCAGTACCGCCAGCGGAACCAGCGCAAGCACCGCCCGCCCGGTCCATGCCCTCCGTCCCGCGCGGGACATCCCCCGGCCCACCTCACCGTCACTCGCTTGCTTGTTCGACATCTATCACCCGCCTTTTGGTCTTCGGCGGCGCTTCACGATTCCGGGCGCCGATTCGCCACGCCGCCAGCATGCAGCCTTCAATCCCGCGAACGAACCCGGCGATCGCGAGCGCGACGTTCAGGAAAAATCCGATCCACACGACCACCCGGATCCCGTCGGGCGTCCACGACGCGGTCGCCGCGCGGGTCACCACGTACCACGAGGAGCCTTCGAGCGCGGCCGCCGCTCGCAGCCCGTCGTCCACCACCGGACACGCCGATTGGACGCCCGACGTGAAGGCCTCCACCGTCAGCTGGAGGGAATCGGGGTAGATGTACGGCGGACCGCCGATCACCATGTAGTTGAAGTAGACGTAGGCGACGGCAATCACCGCTAGCAGGACCCAGCCCGCAAGCCGCACACTGAGGATGTCGGCGACAGCAATGCCCCGGTCGCCCACGCCGGCGTCGCGCCTGAAGTGACGTCCCGGCCACCTCGAAATGCGGTCGAACAGGAAGGGCGCCACCACTGCCGCCGCCGCCAGAAACAGCCAGTCGGTGGGCCGCGAGAGGGCCGCGAAGACGACCAGAAAGACGGCCAGGGGCAGCGCCGCAACCATGCTGATCACCACGGGCAGCCAAGTCCCCCGCAACCGCCTCCGCCAAGAAGACCGGCGATCCAGATAGTAGTCTACAGCGAAGCGCTTGCGCTCCAGCCGGTACTCCAAGAGCCCGTAGATTATCGCGACGTATACGAGCCCCGGAGACGCCAGCGCCACGCACGACCGGTCGTAGGTTCCCTGCCAGAGGAGCACGAGTCCCAGGAGGAGCGTGGTCCCCAAGAGCGGCTGCAGGAACCGGTCAACCGTGGTGAGGGCGGGGAGGCTCACGGGCAGGTCCTAGCAGAGCTCCTGATAGTCTGGCCACGACTTGCCATACGCCCGCAGTTCGTCACAGCAGGACACCACGGTCAGGCAGCTCCCCTGCTCGTGTCGGCGCAACCTCGTGAGTGCGGTATAGAGCAGCGCCCGATCTCTCGGCCCCTTGACCGATCCGACGAACACGATGAGGTGGCGCGCTTCCCATCCCTTGAAGCTGTGAGGTGTCGTTGCCTTGATCCCTGCGTCCCCCTGAAAGAATGCCCTCTTCTGCCTGCGCGATTCCCGCTGATCCTCAGCGAACGTATGGCGCACGTGAACGTTCCTGCGCTTTTGTCGCTCTATGAACTCACGACCGAACGCCACGCTGTCTGACAGAAAGATGATGTCAGGAATGGCCGTGTCCGCCCGGAGTCGCGTCATCATGCGGCGCAGCTCTGAATCGCAGGCGTCGAGCCCATCCGATGGTCGTAGTACATGGAGCCAACGAAGCTCGACCGGGAACAGCTCCACTTGCTCACCCGGCTCGACCTCGGGGATATCGATCTCGTTACCAGTCAAGAACTGCTCGGCGAACGTGCGGACGACGGCCACGACCTTTGGCGGCAGGCGATAGCTGGCCTTCAGCTCGCGCCATCTACCCGTAAAGCCGGCACCCTCCATCACCCTGTCCGTCCACGCAGCAGCGGTTCCGTAGACATCCTGTGTCTTATCGACAGCCAGAACCATCTCACCGCCTGGCTTCAGGGCGCATCGAAGCGCTTGCCACCAAGAAAGACGGAAGTCCTGGCCTTCGTCGACAAGGATCGCGTCATACTCCGGTATGCTTCCCCCGGCGTCATCCCGATAGAGTTGCATCACTAGCGATGCCAGGTCATCGCGGAGGACTGGGTCTGGGTCCAGATCGTCTCCGACCGACGATGAAGCCCATAACTCGTCGTAGAGTTCCTTGTTTCCGGTATCCAAACAGATCCGCTTGCACCAGCGGTGAAAACTGAGGAAATCGACCTGCCTGCGAATCACCGAACGCGGTACGGCATAGCGAACAGTTAGGTCGCGCAGATAGTTGAGAAGCGTGATGTTGTAGCTGACTACGAGTGTGTGCTTGCCTTCGGCTGCAAGCCGGGCCGCTCGGGCAGCGAGCGCAACGCTCTTGCCAGAACCAGCCGGTCCTTTGATTCGACGGTATCCCGTAGGCGTTCGCGTGCGCATAATGTCGTACTGTTGTGGGTTGAGTTTGGGAGGCCGTCGTTGCTCTTGGCTGAAGAACGGCTCTCTTAGCCAACCTCGCAGATCATTCGCCAGTTCGGCATTCATCACGCCTGAGGATGTGCGTTTGCTCTCTGGGAAGATTGCGCCAATGTCGCCGGCTGCAAGGTCATCAGCACCCGAAATCGGGTAGTAGACCGGGTATTTTCGCATCCCGTCGCGTGCTTGGATGAACGGTCGGAAAACACGTTCGACTTCTCCACGAAGCGAACACGAGAAGACAAGTCCGGCAGAAATGACCGCAAGACCCGCTTGACCATCTAGACGAGGGCAATAGAGTTCGAATAGTTCGCGCTTGTAGAGGAGTATCTTGTTGATCGGGTTGCGTCGCTCCTGGAACTCTCTGCCGTTCCTGTCGCGGCCGACAAGGACGTAGCGACCGAGCCCGTCCTCTCTGGCCCTGTACGCCCCGAGATTCCAGTCCTTGACCTCAAGACGCCAACGCCGACCCTGGGATGCAGGAGTACGATGTCGGGACGGAGACCGTTCAGGTGCGGCTGGACGTAGATTTCCCATTGGGCGGTGAGCTTTTTGTCGAATAGATCGATCACTTGCCGCTCACCGGGTGTAAGCGGCGTGGGAAGTTGGCCAAACTGGTCCCGCGGGGGATCAATGATCCGCGTCATCGTCGGCCCTTGGATTCGTTGGCGACGCGCTCCCGGTAGTCAACGGCGTGGAGCGCCCGCGAACCCTGTCCGAAAGCTATCCGACCCTCTTGGCGGGAATACTCACCCTGGGTGCGCTGGTTCCCCCGAAGGTTGAACGGTCGAGAACCAACCTGTACCGGGAGGTCTTGACGCTCGCGACACTCCCCGTTGTTCGGCAGGAACGGTTTGAGGAACCCGGCCCGCAACGTGCTCATGTGGAAGGTGTCGGCAGGGACGATGCCGCCGAAGGGCTCGTGTTCGGCTCCCTCGCTTCGCGAACCCCGGTGCGCCTCGTCAATGTTGACGGTTGCGATGTAGCAGGCCGTCCCGGCCATCGCCCGTATCCACGCCGATCCACGCCGTGAAGGGATCGCGGCCCGAAGCCCGTTGTGGCGTCTGGACTCCGCGTTGCCGCGAATGTGGTCCAGAGTCCGCCGAAAGCCGTTGTCCGATTGCACGGAGGCGATCCGCCTTCGCGACGAAGCCCCTGAACGTCTTGGACCGTCGGGTGGGCGGTACACGGGGTGCTTGACACGGCGGAGCGCGTAAGCCGAAGCTTTCAGTCTCAGTACATCCAGACCTTCCAATCCTCCCTTCGGTACTTCGGCTCATAATCACATGCGAGTGGATGCTGCGACAAGATGTATCGGATCAACCCAAGTGCTTCCAAGCTATCCCCCATGAGTTCCCGCTGCTTGGTCAGATAGCTCTGATCGAACTCGTCCGAGTCAATCGCGTGCGCTGGCCTTTGTCGCACCTTTCGGATCCGCCTAAAGGCCAATCCGATCTCCCGCAGGGGACTGGGGTCGTCCATCGGACACACCGTCACCAGCCACTCCTCGAGTAGCTTGATGGTTCCCTTGTTCCTCACCTGGATCCGGCCATCCCCCAGATCCGTCTCTGTCGTGAGTTCGAAGTCCCTTCGAAAAAAATCGCGGTTCAGGTTGTCCGCCATCATCTTATCCAGTAGCAGCACGAAATCGTGATACTCCTGTCGCGTCGGTCGCAAGAGAAAGCCGAACCGGCGAGGACGGTCATCATCTTCGAACTCCGTTCTGAATAGCGTCGGATACCCAATCGTCCGGCAGATTGAGTTGATCTCGACCAACTCTCGGAGGAACGCCTGAAAGACTGAGATTCCTTCTGGAAACTCACCACCTATCGACACACGCCAGTAATCTGGATGACACTTGTATTCGTCCCCAAGCTGATGAGCTTTCCAGATCGTTTGGTGCTCAGGGGTGAGATTCGCCAAATACCACACGAACACTGCCACCGCTCGGTTGAGGTCCTGGTCAAAGGAAAACCCGAACGTCTGCAGGAAGATTTGATTCGACTCTGACATCTTCCTCTCGTCTGCCGACTGCGTGGCGATCTGTCCGCTCACATCGCTCGTTGTGTAGTGGAAGCGAGGATCGTTGCGGTATCGCTCCAAGACCGGCAGGTCGAACGACAGCAGGGTCATCTGCGGTGTACCCAAAGCGAGGCTTAGCGTGAATGGTTGCCCTGCGTAGGAGTCTTGATCGACGACTTTAAGGAGACGATTGGGAGTGGGATAGACACAGGCGCTTTGGGCCCCATGCGTGGAGAGTTTGCTGAGCTGCGCTTCCGTGGACTCCGGCTCGAACGCCTTTATGTGACGATTTGGATGTCTCTTGCCAAACGTCAGGCTAACCCGATTCTCTTGAACCATCTGCGTGAGGACGCGATCGAGGTCATCGGAGTCACCGTCCAACAGATTCATAAGGTCCGATGCTGGCATCCCATTGAACCTGTTAGAAGCCAGATAGAACTCCACGATCGCATCGTCGCATCGTCGGATCGGGTCGTAGGACATCATGTCCTCCTCGTGCGTGTCCGAGACTGTTCGTCTCTGCGGGTTCTCATCTCATTCCTCTGATGGTCGGAGTCGGCTCATGGATGACTGCCGCCGGTCTCCGGTCCAATCGAATTGGACGTTCAGCGACCGAAGCATCGCGAACGTGTTGTCGCGCGGGACGCCGAATTGAGCGCATAGATCAGGCAGCTTGACCTCCTTCTTGGATTCCGGCGCGCTCTGCTCGTTGGTCACGACGGTCGCGCCGTGGACCCGCGCGTAAGCGACCAGCCAGCCGTCCGCACCCGTCGCGAACTTCGCCTTCGCGTGGTCGAAATACCTCGCATGGCGCTGGACCCACATCATGATGTCCGTATAGGCGTCCGCCACGTCGGCGGTGTCCACCGGGAGAAAGAAACCGTCCGGGACTTCGCGCCTCACCCACTGCACCAGATCCTCCGTCTTGCGACCCGCGAGGAGTTCGCTGCGGACCCGGTCTATGCTGTAGACCCGGCCTGCCCGGTGGTGATGAAGCAGACTCTTCCAGAAGCCGGGGCAGATGTCGAACGGGTAGTACAGGTTCTTCGCCGTGATGAACACATCCGAATCCACGAGGTAGGCCCGATCTACCCTCATCGGAGGTCCATCCCCAGCCGCCTAGCGTACTTCTGGAAGGTTCCTCCACGCAGCCCGGTCAGGTCATAGGCTTGCTTGAACCCGATACGGCCCTCCATGGCCGCGTGCAGAACTTGGGTCGCGAACAGTTCGCCGACGCGTGTGTTCTGGTTGTTGAAGAAATCGCCTCCAGTAGTCTTCGTGCCCCTCTTGCGCTCCCGCTTCACATAGCGCTCGTAGAAGTCGAAGAAGGTGCTGCGGTCAATGAGAGTCACGTCCAGAGCGCGGCGAGCGGCGACTACCGGGCTCACCTTGAACGCCCGAGCCAGCGAATCGAAGGGACTCGGCAACCGCCTGACTTCCATCCAACGCGCTCTGACCTCCCGGGCGGGCGCGAGCAGTTCAGCCGCCGCCCGGTTGCACCAGTCCTCCACCTCGGTACCCCCGGGGAGCAGCGTATCGAAGCCGGAAACTCCCTCCGTGCCAAGCCAGATGTGCGCCAGTTCGTGGGCGAGGGTGAACATCTGTGCCGACTTCGCGTCGGCGCCGTTCACGAAGATCAGCGGCGCGTAGGGATCCGTGAGCGCGAAGCCGCGGAACTCCTCCACCCTCAGTCGGCGATGGGTGTTGTTCCCCACCACGCCGTTGATCACCGCCATTACGCCGAGGTGCTCGATCGCGCGACGCAACTCGCCCACGGCGTCCTGCCATGTTCGGACTCCGGCCGCCCATCCTTCGTCCAAGTTGAGCGCTCGCCGCATCTCGCGCCCCGCCGCATCCGGGTCGTCGGCAAGACGGGCGCTTCCCACGAAGGCCAGTGGTTCTGCCTCGTGCTCGACGAGGGACTCCCGGAGCCATGCCTGACGGCGCTGCATCGTGTACAACGTGTCCAACAGGTCGGGACTCGGCCTGGCCGTAGCGCTGCCCGACACGGTCCGGTAGTCAGGCACCGGTAGCCGTTCCTCGGGGGGCTCCGGGAGGAACAGGTAGCCGAGCGGCGTATGGGTGACTTTGGCCAGCCTTTCCAGTTGCTTCAGCGTCGGTTGCCGCTCGCGGCGGACCCAGGCCCACAGCTGCGGGACGCGCTCAGCGACATCTGCCACGTCGTGGCCCGCACGTTCGCAGGCCCAGCGAAGCATCTCGGGGGGCACCGGGACGCGGATCATCCGCTAACCGCGCCATCCGGCATCACGCAGGGGGGCGTGGTGAACTTCGTACGGATGTCCCGTTCCGTCAGGCTCCGCTTGTCCATCCGGCTCAGGGCCCCCCCGCCCCGGTGCGCTTCCGCGCCGCTGTTCCGGCATGTGTCGTTCTCATGTCGTGCGCCTTCAGCCGCTCGTACTCCTCGACCGAGAGCACCACAACGACCGGACGCCCGTACTTGGCGACCGTTACAGGCGCGGCCCGGGCGAGGTCGATCAGTCGCCCGAAACCGTATTTCGCGTCCTTGGCGCTCAGCGTCCGCATGCAATCCCTCCGGCGGGTGGTAATCACTAAGTCTTGGCCAATTTGGCCGACCCGCGCAAGCCGGATGGCACCCCCCCAACGGGGTGCATGGGAGTTCCGCGGGGGTGCTCGGACAAGCCGCTGGCGGAGCGATCCGGCAAGCCGGATACGTCATGAGACATCATGAGACGTCATGAGCGTTTCGGAAATTTCCTAAGGGTTGACCGCTCTGCGCGCGGTCCTTCACCATTCGTGCATGGAGCAGCGGGAACACAGGTTCGACGTGCAGACGATGGCGCTCCCCAAGCGGGATGAAGAACCCCCGTCGCGCCTCCACTGGCGACGGGTGGCCGAACCCGGATCCGGCAACCCGTTGCCCCACCGAGACGTGGGAAATGGCCTATTTCCCACTCCCTTGCGCGCCTTGCCGACACGGTGTTTGGGTTCACCCGCATGGAGAGCGTGACGAAGCCGTTCGAGGTCTCGCCAAGGAGCGTCTCCCGGTGTCGGTGCGTTCCCGGTCGCGGCGGTTTCCCGAGCGGAGAAGACTCGGTAGGGGGGAACCGACGGTGATCGCACATCTGAAGGGACGCGACCGGGCGCTGGAACCCTTCGGCTTGACGGGCCGCCGGGCCGAGTGGATCGCGCTGTCGAGCCTGCACGGCGGCGTGTTCACCCGCGCGCAGCTCTCGGACTGGCTCGGGGCCAGCCGCTTCAAGGTGCTCCGACTCGTCCAGGCCCTGACGGAGCGAAGGCTGGCGACCCAGGAGACGGTCGGGGGCCTGAAGGTCTGCCGGGTCTGCGCGCGCGGGGTCTACCGGGCGCTCGGTGCCGAGGCCATCCGCCACCGCAGGATCACCTCGACCGAGGTGGTCGTGCGCCGCCTGCTCTCGTTCGACTATGTGATCGAGCATCCGGGGCTTCCCTGGCTCCCGACCGAGTCGGAGAAGGTGGACGCGTTCGAGGCGCTAGGCATCCACCGCTCCCTCATGCCCGTCCGGGTCTACCGGGGCGCGGCCGGCGGTGTGCGGCGCTACTTCCCGCGCGGGATGCCCGTGGCCCTGAACTCCCGACGCGCCGTGTTCGTCCACGCCGACCCCGGCTACGACACCTCGACGGCGCTCCATTCGTGGCGGGACCGGCACCGGAGGCTCTGGGAGGCGCTGAGGGAGGACGGCTTGTCGGTCGAGGTCGTCGGGGTCGCGTGCGCTCGGAAACCGCTTGACCGGGTGCGGACGATCCTCGGGAACTGGAATGCGGACACGGCACCACGTCCCGTGCATCCGCCCGGGACCGCCGCCGCGGCCCGGCGCGAGGCCGCACGGGTCGAGAACGCCATCCGGGGCATGGACGACGCGACGGTCGAGGAACTGGGCGGTCTCAACGGGTGCCTTCGCCGCCTCGTCGAGATGCGGGACCTGCTCCGATCCATGCGCCCCGAAGGCACGATCGACGGCCATTCGGTATGGCGGTCGAGCCGCCTTTCCGGAGTCCGGATTTGAGTGTCGTGGAGCGGAGCCCGTTGCCGATCCGGAGGTGTGAAATCGACATCGGGGTGCCTGTGCAGGGAAATGCCGCCGTGTTGTGCGGAACGCGGGTTCCGCAAGTCGCCGGACGGCTTGGGGTTGGGCCACGGCCCGCGGATCGCCGGTGCCGATCCGGGTCTCCGGGCCGTGGACGGGAGCGACCCGCCCCTTCGGTATGCCCGGTGCGGCATAGGGCAGGTTCGGCATGTGCAGGCCCATGCCGCCCTCCCCGGCGGGTCGCTCCCGTACCAACGATCCCTCCGGGAAGGGGGCTTCGCCGATGAGGAACTCGACGGTCGCCGTCATCGGTGCCGCCATCGGAACGGCGGGCGCGCACGCGCTCGAACTGCCGTTCCCCGCCATCGGCGACAACCCCTATCTCGACCTGATCGCTTACAACGATCCGGGCATCCACGCCGCCATCCGCCTCTGGTACTACGCCGCGCCCGGCGTCGCGGTCATCCTCGCGGGCGCGCTCGTCCTCTCGGTCTGGCGGGTCTGGTTGCAACCCCTCTTCAGGTTCCGGCGCAGGGGCAAGTTGCCCAAGTGGCCCACGTCGCCGAACGACGAAGCTCCTTCGCTGGTGATCGGCGAGACGCACCATCCGACCGTGCCGCGAGAGAGCGAGCGGCCCTCGTGGCTCGTCGTTCCCGAGAAGGGGCTCTACACCGGCGTGCTCGTGGTCGGGGCCGTCGGCACCGGCAAGACCACGGCCTGCATGTACCCGTTCGCCAAGCAGCTTCTCTCCTGGCGCGCGGACGATCCCCGCAAGCGCGCGGGCGCGCTCGTGCTCGAAGTCAAAGGAGACTTCTGCCATCAGGTTCGGAGCATCCTCGACGATGCCGGGCGCGGCGACGACTACCTCGAAATCGGGCTCGGGGGCCCGTGGCAGTGGAATCCGCTCGACGACCCGCTGCTCGACTCCTACTCGGCGGCCTACGGCGTCGCGTCGCTCATCAACCAGCTCTTCGGCAAGAGCGGGGAACCGTTTTGGCAACAGGCGTACACGAACCTCGTACGGTGGATCATCGAGGTCCACCGCATCCTGCCGGGCGGCTGGGTCACGCTCCGGGACATCTACCGCTGCACCGTGGACGCGGAACTCCTTGGACGGAGGATCGCCGAGGCGCGGGAGCTGGCGGACCGGCTCCGTCCGAAGCGCGCCGTCATCTCCCAAGAGGACATGATCGCCCACCCGCAGGCGCTGGAGGAGTGGGCATGGGAGCGCGTGCCCGGCACCGGCAACGTGGGGTGCCGTCTCGACCCGGAACTGGGATCCCGGCTCGACGAACTTGGCGTCGCCTACGAGACCGAAGCGGCCGGCGGAGACGCGGGCCGGGAGGTCGCCGAACAGGTCGAGGCCATTGAGCGGTGGTACTCCCATGACTGGATGGCGCTGGACGCCAAGCTCCGCACCTCGATCGTCGAGGGCATCAGCGTCTTCCTCTCGCTCTTCGACCTGCCGGAGGTCGCTGGCGTCTTCTGTCCGCCGCCACCCACCGAGTCCGCGACCGCCGAGCACCGCGATGCTGCAAACAAAAGCCATCCCGTGCCGGGACTTCGCCGGAGGCTGCCGCCGCTCGCGCAGCTGATCGACGAAGGCAAGGTCCTCGCCCTGAACATGCCCGCCGGAGCGAACCCGGCGCTTGCCCGCGCCATCGGCGTGCTGCTCAAGAATGCCTGGATGCAGGCGCTGCTGCGTCGGCCCGCCGAGGCCGCCCGCCGCCCCGGACGCTACATGCGGCCCGCCGTGTTCATCTGCGATGAATATCAAGCGTTTGCGACCGTGGGCCAGGACGACCCGTCGGGCGACGAGAAGGCGTTCGCGCTCACGCGCCAGTGCCGCTGCATCCCCATCGTCGCCACCCAGTCGATCTCCTCGCTCCGCTCCGTGCTCCCCTCGGGCGAGGCGTGGCGCACGCTCGTCCAGACGCTCCGCACCCGGATCTTCCTGTCCCTGTCCGACGAGGCGTCGGCCCGGATCGCGTCCGAGATGTGCGGCTCCGTCATGAAGACGCGGGCCTCCTACACGTTCACCGAGACCACGGGCAGGCCCGAGTTCTCGCCCCTCTCCGGCCGCGCCGGAGGGGGACGGGGCACCATCGGCGCGAGCAAGTCGTTCCGCCAGCAGAGTGAGCCGGTGTTCACGCCGCGCGAGTTCTCTCTGCTCGCCAACTACCAGGCGATCTGCCTCCCCTACGACGGCGTGAAGTCGCTTCCGGCCCGCCGCGTCTACCTGAAGCCCCACTACCTGCCGAGGGAGACGGGCTATTGGCGGCTCCGCGAGAAGGGACGGATATGAAGCGCGCGACGGGCATGGCCGGTGAGGCGCGAGCCGATCCGCGACTGGCGGACAAGCCGCTTCCCCACGAGTTTTCCGATAGGCGGATCGTGCAGTCCATCAATCGGAGGAATCGAATGATGGCACGCACGAAACGAGGCCGGCGCAGCTACAGCGCCGGTGAATGGGGCCGGAACCGGGTGAGGGTGTTTCCGGATCCGAAGACCGGCCTGCTACAGATCGAGTGGCGGGAGAACGGGCGCAGGCTGAGTCGGTCGCTGAAGCACCGCGATTGGGCTCGCGCGAAACGGCAGGCGGATGAAGCCGCCGCGGGCTTCGCGATGTACGAGCCCAACGGCAAAGCCGAAGCCGAGCCCGAGCCGCTCACGCTGGGACGGCTTTTTGAAATCTACGGTGAAGAGGTGACGCCCACGAAGGGCGAGAGGACCCGGCGGCGCGACAGGGTCGCGGCGAAAATGTTCCTCGACTTCTTCGGCAGGGACCGAAGACCCGAAACGCTGTCGCAGCGCGATTGGGACCGGTTCATCCAGGCGCGGAGAGCGGGCAGGGCCGGACGCTCGGGCCAGCCCGTCGGCAACCGGACCATCGCTTGGGACCTGACGTTCCTGATGACGGTGCTCAACTGGGCCGCGAGGTCCCGGGACGAGGAGGGGAATCTCCTCCTCGACTCCAACCCGCTGAAGGGCCTCAGGAAGCCGAGGGAGAAGAACCCGAACCGGGTTGTCCTGACCGAGGACGAGTACCAGGCGATGCTGAAGGTGTCGCGGCAGGTCGGTTGGCGGTTCCATGTCGCCCTCGTGCTCGCGCACGAGACGGGGCACCGGATCGGTGCCATCCGCATGCTTCGCTGGCCGGATATCGACTTCGAGGGCAAGACCATCCGGTGGCGCGCGGAACACGAGAAGACGGGTTACGCACACACCACGCCCTTGACCGCCGAGGCGCTCGAAGCCTTGGAGGACGCGCGAAGGTTGAGCCGAGGGATCGGGAATGCCCCGGTGCTACCCTCGCCGAGGGATGCCATGAACGGCATCGGCCGCGTGTGCGCGCACAACTGGTGGAAGAAGGCCCAGACCCTCGCGGGACTGGAGCCGAAGCCGGGCCGGGGTTGGCACTCGCTGCGGCGGAAGTTCGCGACTGACCTGATGGAGCTTCCGCTCAAGGTGCTGTGTGAGCTTGGTGGATGGAAGAGCCCCCAGACGGTGCTGCGCTGCTATCAACAGGCCGACGCTGGACAGCTTCGGACGGCCTTGGAAAGCCGCCCGAGGGTTCGCACCTGAGGTCGCAATCGGAGGGAGTCATTCGGAGGGAAGCGAGCCACAGAATCCCGTAAACTCAAAGAACACAGGAAGATGCAAATCTGTGTGAGTGTGCGGGGTATGCTGGCTCTCCGCCCAAATGGGCGTCCGACAAGCACGGCGGGTGCCGTCGTTGGCCGCCGCCAATGCGGCGCGCCGGAGCACTCCGGCGAACCCGTCAACGGGCCTCTCGAAGCGCGGCCGGCGGCGCATCACATGCCGCACGAACAGGCCGGATGGACGAAAGCACCTGACCACATGTTCCAAACCGGGCCACTCAACACTTGCATCAACGGGGGCGTCCAAAGACGTTCGGTCAAGCCGTGGAGGAACGGTCGGTCGACATCCTCCACGCATCGATCAAGGCCCAAGGCGTCGGCTGGCTCAGGAAAGCAGGCCGATGGCGACTGCCCACCGTCCGGGATGCCTACTACAGGTCGCGCTTGCGCATGCTCAGAAACGCGAGCCCGAGGAAGATGGCGCTGTAGGCCAGCGCCGCGACGGCGAGCACCCCGACATCGAGGAACTCCCAAGATTCGAGTCCACGTTCCGTACGTTCCGCGTTGACATCGGCCAATACCTCCGGGTAGTGGGCGAGATCGTCGCCGAGTTGATCGAGAATGTTGAACGGAAAGTATTCGGCCGAGCGCTGCAGAGCCCCGCCCGCTTGCGAGATCAGCCCACCGACCGCCTCCTCGACGATGAGGTAGAGGAAGAGGATGCCCAGCGCGGGTCCCGAGGAACGGATGAGCACCGAGAGCATCAGCCCAGCACTCCCGACGAGCAGCAGGCTCAAGGCGAGACCGCCCATATAGCTGAGATCCGTCGGCCGCAGGATGCCGAGGCCGCCTTCGCTCGGGCTGAGCAGCGTTCCGCCAACGCCGATGAGCACCGCCGTTGCGATGAAGAGCAGGACGAGTCCGGCGAGCAACATGACCTTGCCCGCGTAGAACCTCTCCTTGCTGAGGCCGTCGATCACGTTCTGGCGCGCCGTGCGCCAAGTGAACTCGGGCGCTACGAGCAGGATCATCAGCACGCCGGCGAAAAACGGTCCCAGCCCGGTCGCGGCGCCCAAGATGTCAGGCCAGCTCTCCGGGAGGGCATACGACAGGTTCGGATTCCGGCGGGCGCCGCGGACGCCTTCGACTGCGGGAATCAAGGTGAAGACGGCAAATGCGCCCACGGCCACCCAGAAGGCTCGCCGCTTGACCGTCTTGAGCCACTCGATCCGCAGAAGCACGCCGAGGATCTTCAAGATGCGATCTCCGTCATCGAATCCACGGCACCTTGGGTAACGTCGATGAAGACCTCCTCCAAGCTCGGCCGGTACGGTGCCAGATGGGACAGGTAGATCCCCTGTCCCGCCAGGTAGCGTGTCACGCTGGCCAAGTCGTCAGCTTTCAGCGTAGCAACGATGCCTTCGTCGATCCGACGCACCGAAGTCGCTTCCGGATACGTTTGCATTGCGCCCGCGAGGGCTTCGGCGTCCTCCGCGCGTAGCAACACCGCGCTTCCTTCGCCCACCACCTCGGCCACGGCACCCCATGCGACGATCCTCCCCTGGCGGATGATCGCGACATGGGAGCAGGTGCGCTCGACTTCCGCGAGCAGATGGCTCGATAGGAAGATCGTCTTGCCGCGGTCGGCCAGAATGCGGATGATCTCGCGGATCTCGCGGATTCCCTGGGGATCGAGCCCGTTGGCGGGCTCGTCGAGGATGATGAGTTCGGGGTCGTTCAGCATGGTGGCCGCGAGCGCCAGCCGCTGCTTCATCCCGAGCGAATAGGTCTTGAAGCGGTGCTTCGCGCGGCCGGACAGGCCGACCAGTTCCAGGCACTCCTCGATGCGGGGGCGGCGCACTCCCTTGACCGCCGCAGCAACGCGCAGGTTGTCGCGACCGCTCATGTGCGGGTAGAAGTTGGGCGTCTCCAGCGTGGCGCCGACGCGGGAACGGACGGCCATGAGGCCCTTGGGGCCGGAAGCTCCCAACAGGGTGAAGCGGCCGCCCGTCGGTTCGATGGTGCCCACGAGCATCCCGATGGTGGTCGTCTTGCCGCTTCCGTTGGGACCGAGGAAACCGAACACCTGGCCCGCCTCGACGGCAAAGGAAATCCGGTCCACGGCCAGCACCGATTTCGCGGTGCTGGTCCCGTAACGTTTGGTCAGGTCGAAGGTCTGAATTACATGCATGACCGCCGGACTTGGTCAAGTCGTGGCCGCTGAGTGGCCGCTGAGGCGCGAACGCAGCTAGGGCGCGGCCGTTTCCGTCTGGGGGCAGGCCCGGGACTACCACCGGTAGCTGTCCGTCCCTTATGGGGAAGAAGAAACGTCGTGGCGGGACGCGAGTCAAGGCGCCCCCTGCACCGGTAACGAAGCCTCCGAGGGGCCGACTGGGAAGGTTCAGAGGCCGCAGCTTGGGGGGAATCTCCCGTCACTGACGCAGCGGGTTTCTCCCGTCAAGACTTCCGGGATTTCCCTCTAGGACCGCCTCCACTCATTGCCGATACTGGAGGTGCAGGCTGGAAGACCCACTAACCCAAAGGAGGAAGGACCATGAGGAACACGCGAATCTGGATCGTGACGGCGCTCACGGCCAACCTGCTCCTGCTGCCGCTTCTCTTGGCCACGCCCGACGAGGTCCAGGCTACGGCGCTCGCCTGGCGTTGGGGCGACTGCTGCCAGGAGTCGGTCGAGGAGGAGGATTTCTGCTGCGACAACTGTTGCTGGATCACGAACGACTGCAACAGTTCGGGCGACTGCGGCGATCACTAACGAAGCCGCACTTTCGGGGCCTGCGGGCGGCTGCCAGCCGCCCGCAGGCCCCTCCACCCAGCAGGGTGTCGGCAACCATCAGCCCATCAAGGTATCCAACATGAAACCCAAGCTCATTACATTCCTGCTCATTCTCTGCGCGGTCGCCCAAGTGGCTCTACTGGTTGGCCGGGGCGGCTCCGACGGCAACTCGTCCGCACGCACGCAGTTCCTCCCGGGTGACACGCTGGTTCGGCTGGACGGCCTAGCGGTCGACGGAACCGAGGATGTCCTATCGATTCCGATGCAAGCCGGAGTCGCGACAGTCGTCTATGCCTTCAGTTCGGAGTGTGCGCATTGCGACGATGTCGCTCCCGATTGGGCTTCCCATTTCGGGAAGCAGAGCGGCGAGGGCATTCGACGCATTGCCATCACCCGGGATCGTCCTGATCTAGCGGCGAGCTATGCGGAACGCTTCGGATGGGATGTCCGCATTCTTAGCATGCCGGACTTGGCCGCCACGGACCGGCGATCGTTCTTCGTTTCCCGAACACCTTGGCTCCATGTCTTCGATCGTCACGGGACTCTTCGGTTCCAAGGCCATGGAAGCGCACTGGACCGAGTTGATGAGATAGCGGCAAGCCTTGCCCATTCACCCGACCAGCCGCGAAGCACGATCACAAGCGAGACAGGAGGATCATGATGGCTCGCAGAGTTTCTAGAATCTCGAGAGCATTGCTGAGTTTCGCACTGGCGCTGCTGGTTGCGGGCTGCGGCGAAGGGCGCAGCCCTGACCCCATGTCGATCAACATCGAGTTCGACCAAGTGACGTGGCAGTCTCCCGAAGGAACGTTCTGGGGGATCGCCGATGTACTTGAGAAGGATGGCGTCATCTGGGTGTTGTCCCCCGTCGATCCCTTCGTCCATGGCCTGCGGTCCGGTGCCGAGGTGGCCGCCTTCGGAAGCCAGGGCGACGGACCGGGCGAGTTTCGGTCGGCAAGAGCGCTGCTACCGGTCGGCGACGCCGGCCAGATCACGATTTGGGACGCCGCGTCCAGACTCTATCGTACGTTCTCCCACGAAGGACTGCCTGTCGCGGCGCGGGAAGCGGGTGCGCTCGGCACGGTACGGGGGAACATCGACGTTGTGACCTTCGGGGACCCGCTACGCGTGGCGGCCACGGCGAAAGGCGCCGTGGTAAAGGCAGAGTTTCCAAGTGCCGTCATGTGGGGCGGCGACCTTTGGGCGGCCACGCTCGTCCGCACCGGTGCTGACGGCAATGTCGAGCGCTTGGTGGACTTCGGGGACTTGCGTGGCGCATCCCATGAGGATGTGAGGACGAGGAGAGTCCTCGTACCTGTTCCCCTTTGGGACGCGTGTCCGGACGGCAGCGTCGTGGTGCTCGATCCGATGGCTCGGTTTCTCTACCTCGTCGAGTCCAGTTGGGAAGAACGCGATTCGCTTTTCGTGCCTTGGGATGTCCCACCGCTCAGCCGCGCCGACCGGATCAATTACCTCAAGGGCCAGATGAACGCCGAGTTGCAGGGGCAACGTGTTGAGGCCAGCGAGATGGAAGCGATGCTGGCCCGTGCCGAGCAAGGAGGCAGGGACCAGTTCCCGGCGTCGGCTCCGCTCGCCGTTGACATCAAGTGCTCCGAGGGCCGGGTGTGGATGCAGGAATATGATGGCACGGCCCATCCGCTCGGCTTTTCCCAGATGTGGCGCACGGTCGCCCTCGCGGGCACCACGTCCCCTTACTTGGAAGTGATCCTGCCTACCGCGTTCCAACTCTTCAGGGTGTCGGACTCGCGCCTCCTGGGCATAGTGACGGACGACATGGACTTGCAGCGGGTCGCGAGCATTCCGCTGCCACAGTCTCTTCAGCCCCCCATGAGGGACTGGCGGCGTCCCGTCGGGAGTGCCACCGCTCCGGAAGGGCGCGTGGCCCTCGGGACTTCGACGGACGATCCCGGACCCGGACGCTGACGAATTCACGACCTTGGCTTGACGTGGCGGGATCCCTTGACTTGACAGCTTCGGACGGCGCGCATCTTGTGGGTAAGCAAAGGCCGACACCGGGAGACGCCCGTGCCCACGGGAGTCCCGTCGACCCGACTGACCGAACGGAGCCGGATCTGCTCAAGCAAAGCGACTACACTGCGGTGTTCGAGGCATCGCCGGACGCGATGCTGGTCGTGGACTCGGAGGGGATGATCCGGGACCTCAACCGGCAAGCCGTCGCGCTGTTCGGATGGAGCCGCGAGGAAATCGAGGGCTCTGCGGTGGAAAGCCTGGTCCCGGCCGCCAGCCGCAATCTGCACCGGGGTCACCGACGGCGCTACGCGGAGGCTCCGCGCCCGCGCCCGATGGGCCGGGGACTGGAACTGGAAGCCCTCCGCAAGGACGGCACGACGATCCCGGTCGAGATCAGTCTAGCCCCCTCGGATCTGGGCGCAGGACCGGGACACGTGATCTGCGCAGTCCGCGACGTTTCCGCTTGGCGGCGGATGCGTAAGCTGTCGAGCATGATGATCGCAGCGGCCGAAAACGAGCGGAAGCACCTGTCGCACGAACTGCACGACGAGTTCCTTCAGACGCTGGTCGCGCTGAAGATCCGGGTGAAGCTACTCGCCGACGAACGGGACGACGGGGAGCGGGAGCGGGCCCGCGAGCGGATCGCCGGGGAGATCGGCGACGCGATCGGCGGAGTGAAGCGGATGATCCGCGGCCTCCTTCCCCCGGCCTTGGACCATCAGGGCCTCGCTTCCGCGCTGCACTCGATGTTCCGCGATGTCGAGGACGTGTACGGGTTCAAGATCGACGCCAGACTGGAACCGGTGGACGGCGAACTGGACGCGGTTGCCGCGCTGACACTCTACCGGATCGTGCAGGAGGCCGTGAACAACGCGGCGCGGCACTCGGGCGCTAGTAGAGCTGTGGTAACGCTCGGAGCCGCAAACCGGCGAGTGAGCGCCACCATACGCGACGAGGGACGCGGTTTCGCGTGGACGGAAACGAAGGCGCTGGACGGCGACGGCCACATCGGCCTGACCGGAATGCGCGAGCGCGCCGCGCTCGTGGGCGGAACCGTCGCCGTGCGAAGCGCTCCCGGCAAGGGAACAATCATTCGAGCCTCCGTGCCAGCGAACAACCCGGACTTGGACGGCGAAGAAGGGAACGAGTGTTGACCAGAGTGCTCCTGGTGGATGACCACGCGGTCGTCCGCGCCGGGCTCCGGGCGCTGCTCGAAGCGAGCGGACGGGTGGAGGTCGTGGGCGAGGCCTCGTCTGGCGAGGAGGGGGTGAGGAAGACCCGATCCCTTGAGCCGGACATCGTGGTCATGGACCTGGCGATGCCCGGAATGGACGGGGTCCAGGCGACCCGACGCATCGCCGCGCTCGACCTTGGCACGAAGGTGCTGGTGCTTACGATACACGACGAGGACGAGTTCCTCGTCCCCGCAATGGAGGCCGGAGCGGCGGGCTTTTTGAACAAGTCGGCAGCCGACACCGACCTCCTGGGCGCGCTGGAGGCGGTCGCGCGCGGCCACTCGTACCTGCCCCGCCGCGCCGCCGCCCTAATCGCCCGCCGCAAGCCAATGAACACAGCCGGCGGCAGCCTCGGAATCGAGGCGCTGTCGGAGCGCGAGCGCACCGCGATCGAGTTGTACGCCAGAGGATTCTCGGCAAGGGAGGCGGCCCGCGAGATGCTCGTCAGTCCCAAGACGGTCGAGGGCTACATCGCCCGGGCAAAGTCCAAACTGAGCCTCGACAACCGGCGCGACATCGTGCGCTTCGCCCTCGAAAGCGGGCTGCTACGAGCGGAGGAGTGAAGATTTGGGCTGAATGAGCATGCGCCAACGGGTATCCGAAACCCAGCTATCGTGCGCGGGCGAATTCCCGCCAATCGACACGACTCTCCCGGCTTTTCGGTACGACGCGACCAGATGCGAACTGTACGGCAAGAATGGCAGATCGTGCAGTCCCAGTTCGACTTACGTGATCTCTTGCCGCGATTTACGCCTCAGGTGCTCTGCCGGGCTGGCAAGGCGCCTTGAAGGGCGAATAGCGCCGCTATTCGTCCGAAAGGCAACGCAGAGTGAAGCGGTCCAGCGCGGATGCATCGCCGCTCGAATGCCGGGGGGATTTTGTTCGCGGGCTGCCAGGGCGGCCATGGGGAACGGAGGGCGAATGGTGCGGATCATGGGGTCATCCTCACGGCGAGGGGATTGAGATCGGGTCAGTATAGTAGCGCGCCTGTGCGGGGGGGCTACCCCGGCAGCGTCCTCGTCCGTTCGGGACTCCCGTAGGCGCACCGGGTTGCCGAGGTCGCGGAAGGTGACTAGATGAGGGGAACCCTTTCAGCGGCTGAATGGTATTTCGGAGTAGGACCGTCAAAGCCTGTTGCGATCCAACGCGGGACGCAGGGTGGTGGCGGCAGCTGCATCGAAGGAAGACTCCCATGCGCACCCGAAGCTCGGCTCGCTTGTTCCTGCTGACCCTGGTCCTTGTCGGCTGTGACATTTTCGGGCCCGGGTACCATGAGATACGGGAGGTGACCGTCGGCCCCACCCTGGCCAAGTGCTACGGCGTGGGCCTGCAGTCTTGCATGGTGGTCGACGGCGAGTTCTTCTACGGTCGAATCGGAGGATTCGAATACGAGGCCGGCTACGACTATCGCCTCCGGATCGGCAAGTTCCATCCCTGGGGTGGGCCGGAACCGCCGCAGGATGCCGGCCTGTACGCCTACCGTCTGCTGGAGCAACTGGAGAAGATCCCCGCACCGTCCACCCCCGCAACCTTGTCGGTGGGTCCGACGCGGGTGACATGCGTCCGGAGTGACGACTTCTGCCTGGTGGCGGACGGCACGCCGTACGAGGACATGATCACCAGCTTCGAATACGAGGCCGGCGGTCACTACATCCTCGAGGCCGACCAGTATGACGATGGCCGGTACGTGTTAAGTGAAGTCGTCTCAAGAACCAGGGCAGCGGGCACGGAAGAGGAGATCAGCGTCGATCGCCACAGGGTACAGTGCGACGATGGTCATCCCGGTTACTGCAAGGTCGTCAACGGCACCCCCTTCCGAGGCGAGATCGTGGGCTTTCAGCCCCGGCACGACGATGGCTACCGCCTGCGCGTCGAGAGGTTCGGCATGTTTCCAGACGGTATGACCGGCGCACCCCATGTTCCGGCCTACGGTTATCGGTGGCTGGAGACGCTGGAGCGTACTCCGAGTAGTTGATTTCCTGCCGACAGACGGCTGGAGTGAATCGGCTGGCCCGACGGCACGCGGTTCCTGAAGCCGATCATCCCCAGTCCGTGCGCATCCCCCGGGCGTTGCGCTCGTAGCGCGAGCCGTGGCGGAACCCGTACATGAGCTCCCCCAGCACAAACCGCCGACAGAAGAACCTCCTCGGCGCCGCGCACGATCCGGGTCACCTGCTCGCGCCCGCGCATAAGTTGCGAATACGCGTTCGAGTCGAGCAGCACCCTCATTCCCACATGGCCTCGTCGATGGTCTCGAAGTGCCGCAATGCCCGCTCGATCTCGGCCGCTTCGGCGCTGCTCCACGTCCCGATGAGATGGTCCAGCGACGAGCCGACCGTGTCCGGTCCCTGTCCGTCGGTCAGCCCCGCCCCTCGGCGCAGCAGCTTGACGGCGGCTCGGTTGAGCGACGTGCCGTCACGGTTGGCGAGCCGCCGAATCGCCCGGGCCAACTCGTCCCCCAGTCCACGAATGGTAAGCTGTTTCACACCCTGGTTCCTGTATGACTCATATAATGATGCCTAATGATGCACTCTATGAGTCGTCCGCTCATGCGTCAAGCTCGAGCCCCCTGGATGGAGTCCCCCCGGTTGACCGTCTCAAGATAACACGTATACTAATAGGAGAATACGTGTACGTGTGTCAAAGGACCGAGAAATGAAGACGAAGCTCACCATCACGGTGGACCCCGAGGTGGTCCCTGTCGCCAAGCGATACGCCCGCAGCCAGGGTGTCTCTCTCTCGTCGCTCATCGAAGGGGCGCTGAAGGAGATGGTGAGAGACGAGGCGCCCTCCTTCACCGAGCAGTGGAGGGGACAGTTTCGAGCCGCGAGTCGTGACGATCCGAGGTACGAAGCGCTGGCCGGGAAGTACCTCTGATGCTCCTCGATACGGACATCCTGATCGATGTCGCGCTCGACCGTCGTCCGCATTCGGATGCAGCGACGGAGCTGCTGGACCGGCTGCAGAGGGGGCCGAAGAGGGCATTCGTCGCATGGCATACGCTGTCGAACCTCTACTACCTCGTGGCTCCCCGGCGCAGCGGCCCCGGTGCACGCGATTTCGTCGAGCAGCTGACCCGGTTTGTGGCGGTGGCGACGACGGGCACCGACGCCATCCAGTACGCGGCGAAACTCCCGATGGCCGACTTCGAGGACGCCATGCAGGTGGCCGCGGCGCGCGCGTGTGGCGCCCAGCACATCATCACAAGGAACCTGGCGGACTTCCGGCGGTCGCCGATTCCGGCGATTGCACCGCGAGATGCGCTTGATACGCTGTTCTGAGGGGCGATCGCGAGGGCGAACCCTGCTCGAGCAGTCAGGGCGGCACCTCGATGCCGATCTCGGGTGTCGCTGCGGCGAAGTGGCGCACGTTCCACGTGATGATCGTCGCGGCGCCGGCCTTCAGCGCGCATGCCGCGATGAGCATGTCGTACGTTTGCCCGCCGATCACTCCCCGCCGCTGTGCCCTGCGCAACGCATGCCAGGTCTCGGCTGCCGTCAGATGTACGACCGGCGTCTCCCGCCAGTTCGCCTCCAGTAGCGCGATGGCGTCCCCGGATCGCAGGCGATTGGGCCCGGGGAGCCGGGTGAGGACGGCGTACGTCTCCGCCAACGAATGAGCGGCAAGCACAAGCTCTTCACCAGCGCGCTCGCGTCGCTCGAGCTCCTCAAGGGTTCGCGCATGGTGTTCGTGCCAGGAACAGACCGTCGCGACGAGGGCGCTGGTATCGCAGAGGTATCGAGTCACCCGGCGGCTTGACGCTCGCTTGCCGATCAGGCGCCGGAGCGGAGGCTGGTGGTCGTCTCCTCGACCTCCGCGGCCGTCAACACGGGTCGACCCTCTCGCGGCACCGCGACCACGGTGGAGCCATGCCGTTCAAGCGATACGTCCAGCGGTACCGGCTCGATCTCGATTCGGCCGTCGCGGACCAGGAATCGGACGTGGGTTCCGGGACGCAACCCGCTCGCCTCACGAACCGCCTTGGGCACAACCAGGCGGCCAGCCTTGTCGATGGTAGTTGTCATGGTAGTAATAATGGTATTTCTGGTGCCATCGATCAAGTGGACAGTGGGAGGGGAGACCGGTGTTGACAAAACGCACACATTGGATGGACGGTACGCGGTTCCTGAAGACGATCATCCCCAGTCGGAAGGCAACGCGGGACTATCAGAGGAGGAGGTCATCGTGAGCGATCAACTGAACACCGAAGAGCGGGAAATCCTGGAGAAGTTCGAGCGGGGCGAGTTGAAGTCCGCTCCCGGCGCTAACCGCGAGATGGAGATAGCACCTCAGGCCGCCCGCAATACTTTCGCCAAGACGCGGCGAGTCAACCTGCGGGTGACGGAACGCGATTTCAGCCGAGCACACGCGCGGGCCCGCGAGGAGGGCATTCCGTACCAGACGCTGCTGTCGAGCGTGATCCACAAATATCTGGCGGGCCGGCTGACCGACAAGAGATAGAGGGAAACGGAGTAGCGCGTGCAGGCCCCTTGGCCCACCAGCCCATTCGGGCACGAGGCTGCGGATCTCCGTGGCGCCCCCGAATGTCGCCGTTGACGATGAGCCACGGCGAACCGAACATAGGATGCCCCTCTGCGACCCCCACCCTCACCCGCAAACGCAAATGGGCATCCACGGCATCGAATACGGCCACGAGCACGAGCGGCTCGAACATCTCCTGCGGTCCGTCGACCGTCCCGGCGACTATTGCGTCGGCGGACGGCTCTACACACCCATGCCACGCGTCGTCGTGGACGGAGCCGGAGAGCTCTCGTTTCCGATCCCGGACGCGCAGATCGGGGCTCTGATCGCAGCGGCGGAGCGCGCGCCCTACGGCAAGGGGACCGAGACCCTCGTGGACACGTCGGTTCGCGACTGTTGGCAGATCGACGCCACACGAGTCCGTCTGGCCGGGCGCGCATGGCCGGACTCCTTCGCGAAGGTGATGGATCTCGTGGCCGCCGGTCTTGGCCTCCCCTCCGAACGGCTCGGCGCCGAGCTCTACAAACTCCTCGTCTACCGTCCGGGAGGGTTCTTCGCCGAGCACCGGGACACCGAGAAGGTGCCGGGCATGGTCGCGACCCTCTCGCTGTCGCTGCCCACGCCGGGGGCCGGAGGAGAGCTGGTCGTTCGCCATGGGGGGAGGGAAGAAGTCTTCGACCTCAACGCGGGCGAACCGTCCGAGCTGTCCTTCGCGGCGTTCTACGCGGATTGCCTGCACGAGGTTCGGCCACTCGCGGAGGGCCACCGCGTCACGCTCGTCTTCAACCTGTTCCTGGGTTCGTCCGGTGACGCGCCCGGGGCCCCCGACTACTCGGACCTGGCGACGCCGGCTGCGGAGTGCCTCGCCCGCTGGCGGGACGAAGGGGTCACGGACAAGCTCGTGTGGCTGCTCGACCACGAATACAGCGAGGGCGGGCTGTCCTTCGACACGTTGAAGAATACCGACGCGGCGGTGGCGCAGATGCTCGGCGACGCCGCGGACAGGGCGGACTGCGAGATGCACGCCAGCGTGCTTCGGATCGAGGAGCGCGGCTCGCCGCTGTATGAGCCTCCAACCCGCCGCTGGGGCTGGGACTGGGAGTGGGACGACTACGAAGACGTCGGATCCGAGGCCGAGATGGACGAGGTCGACGAGCGGTGGGAGGCCCTGGACGGCTGGGCGGCGCGCGACGGGAGCCACCCGCCCTTCGGACAGATCCCGTTGAACGCACTGGAACTCCTGCCCCAGGGAGCCCTCGACGACGCCGAGCCGGATGGCCGAAGGCTGGAGGGATCGACGGGCAACACGGGGCCCACGCTCGAGTTCATCTACCGCCTGGCGGCGCTCGTGATCTGGCCCAGGGAGAAGACGGTCGACATCGTGGCCAGCGGAAGCATCGACCGGGCGGTGTCGTGGGTGGAGACGCAGTGCGTGGGGATGGGAAGCGCGGGCGAGGGTGCAGCCGCAGGCGACGGCGCGCGGACGGGAGACGACGTGGGCGCGCGGGTCGGCAGACTACTCGACAGGCTGACCGAGCTTTGGCCGGTCGGCGAGGACGACTGGCAAGAGCAGGACCGGGCGGCGATGCTGCGGTTGCTGCACGGCACGGGGGAGGCGGAGCCCGCCGCCGATTTCCTGCACCGCGTGGTCATGGCCAACTACGATGGCGCGGAGAACGAGGCCCTGGCGGCCATCCTGCCCGTGATCGGGCCCGAAGAGGCCGGGGAGTTTCTGCCCTGGTTCGTTGAAGAGCACCTGCCGCGGCGCTTCAGGGACGTCGTCGAGGTGCTGGTGCTGGCGGCCGTGGAGTGCGCCGTAGGCCCGAGTGCGAGAGATGTCGTGGACCCGGCCCTCGACACGGCCTGGGGCGAGGTGCTGCGCGGGGCGGCGGCGACCGCCCTGTCCGGACTGCGCGCCGCGTTCCGGACCGAGTCGGAGATGCGCCCCGGCGAAGAGGACGACTGGCCCCCGGGCAACCGGCTGTGGCTCCCGGAAGGGTCCGGCCGGGCCGCACAGGACAAGTGGATCGACCACGCCGCCGTCTGCGGCCTCCTGGCGCTTGCAAACCGCCTTGGCCTCGACGTCGAAGCCGCGTCGGCCGCCGAAGCCATCGGCGATCACCCCGACATCGTGACCCCGGACCGGATGCTTCCGGCGGCGCTTGAGCTGATGCACAGGCAAGGAGCACTCGCCGAAACGGCGGCCTACGGGGTGTTGTGGCGCCAGGCCGCCGACTTTCTTCTGGAGCGCAGCTCCACGGTACCCGTCGAGCCGACCAACTGGACCATCGCGGCGGACATCCCCTGCGAGTGCGAACTCTGCAACAAGCTGCGCGCGTTTTGCGAGGACCCCGTCAAGCGGCTGGAGCACTTCAAGGTGCGCAAGGATCTGCGCAGGCATCTACACCAGGTCATCGACCGCCACCGCCTCGACCTGCATCACGTGACAAAACGGCAGGGCAGCCCGTATACCCTGGTCTGCACAAAGAACCGCGCCAGCCATGAACGACGCCTCGACGAATACGCGGAGGACCTGCGCCGCATGGACTCGCTGCTCAACCGCGCCCCGGACCGGGAGAGGCGGGGAACGCCCGAGGGGAGGGTGGTGCGGTTGGCGAGGGCGCTGGGCGTTGCCGACGGTTAGCGCGGTATGGGCTATCGGCAATACACATTGCTGAACCCTCATCTGACAGCTATTGTACTAGTCGTATGACTGTCAACTCGGAAAGGGAAGTCCTCCCATGAACGCCTTGAAGGCCTACGCCGAACCCGCCAGCCTGCCTGCGACCGAGTCACGCAGACTTGCCCGCTTCCTGGACATGGACGACGCCGAGCATCTCGACGAGGTCGCTTTCGCGCGGCGAGTGGCCGAGGGACTCCCTATGAAAGCTGTAGCGGCCCTCGCCGAACTTGTCGGCCGGAGCCGCCTGGAGGGAAGAGTCGCGTCGGAGGCTACACTGCATCGTCACCGTAAGAGCGGCAGGGCTCTTTCGAGAAACCACAGCGAGAGAGTATACGGGCTGGTTCGTGTACTTGACGCCGTTGGCAGAGCATTTCACGGCGATGTGGCGCGGATCGACGATTTCCTCGACCGCCCCCATCCCCTGCTTGACGGCGATTCGCCCCTCGATATGGCGACCTCTTCCTCGGCCGGGGCGGACGCCGTGCTCAATCTGGTACGGCGGGCGGAAGCCGGCGTCGCCGTTTGACGGTTCCTGCACGTCTCCCGGAGACACGTACGGCGTATCGGATCGGGGACTCGCAAGGTCGATGGCCCGTCTACAGCGCCGACGGTTCCCGGCAGGTCTCAGGACGCTGGCACGATGTCGGTGACCGGGTGATCTACGCCTCGGAACAGTATTCGACGGCGATGCTGGAGATGTTGGCCCGATGGAACGGCCCTCCGCCCGGCAATCAGCACTTTGTCGAGATTGGGATACCCGTCGGCACGAGCTACGAAGTTGTCCAGGTCGATGCACTGCCGGACTGGCATCTTCCAGACAGTCCGTCAGCACGGCGGTTCGGCCATCTGTGGTACGCGGAGCGGCGTAGCGCCATCCTGTTCGTGCCCTCGGTCGTAGCTCGCCCGGAACGCAATGTCATCATCAATGCGAGTCATCCGGAGTTTTCGCGCCTGGTGCCGCGCGCGGAGCGGTCGGTGTGGTGGGATGAGCGGCTGTTTAGGTGAGTGAGCTGCAGTCACTCGCTCAGGTTCTGCTGACGAGGGACCCGGGAGCGGCTCGGATCCGCAGTTGGACGCACGATATCGGGCGGCATCTCCTCCTCAAGTCGCCCTACGTCCGCGAACCCAACTTCAGACGGATCCATGCCGACGACCTCTCGTTTCTGTTCGCCGCCTACGACGCGCGGTTCCTGAACGGGCTCTGCGGGGAGCTGCTCGGGCCGGATGGCGTGACCTTCCGCCTCTCCAGCCGGATGTCACGCGCGGGCGGTAAGACCACGCGCTTGCGGTCCCCGGATGGCACCAGCCGTTTCGAGATCGCAGTGGCCACTTCGATCCTCTTTGACGGCTTTGTGGCGGACGATCCGGAAGTGTCCGTCTGCGGCGTGCCGTGCCGCCACCGGCTGGAGGCGCTGCAGCGACTGTTCGAGCACGAGCTTGTGCACCTTGCGGAGTGGCTGTGCTGGGATGCGAGCCACTGCGGCCGCAAGCGGTTTCAGGGCATCGCCGCGCGACTGTTTCTGCACCGTGCCCACACGCACCAGCTCATCACCCGCTCCGAACGCGCCGCAAAGCTGGGCATCACCGTCGGCGCCCGTGTGACGTTCCGTTACCAGGGAGGGTGGCTGGAGGGGCGGGTCAACCGGGTCACGAAACGTGCCACGGTGCTGGTCGACGATCCGACGGGCGAGCGCTGGTCCGACGGTCGGCGCTACGCGCGCTATTATGTGCCGCTCGGGGAACTTCGCCTGGCCCCGACCTGATCCACACCAACCAGGACGAAGAGAGACGAACGATAGCATACAAGAACACGGAGATGCGACGTTTACGTTGCTCACAGAGGACCCGGTACTGGTTCCCCTGGACACGGGAACGGCCTGAACATCAGGCCTCCTGGGCTATCACAGCCCGCATCCGCTTCGCCGCAGCGTCAAACCGCTGACCGATGTCGGCGGCCACCTCCTCGATTTCCCTCGGAGCGCGTACCCGGTTCAATCAAGATCTCGGGACATCGGGCGACGACCACAGGAGGACTGTGCACTGTCCAGATTGCGGGCCAGAACCGTATAAGATCACGCTGGTAGCCAAGGTGCGACTGAGGAACCAGCCCAGCCTCCGGCGACCAGTCCGCGACATGGTGCGCGCGCTCATCCGGAAAAAGGGAGCGTCATCGTGGACAACATTATGCTGGATAGGATCGCCGTTGCTGGAAAGCCCCAAGAAGTAACATCCGCGTGCCTCCAGCGCTAAGAAGGCTGGAAGCGTCGAGTCAGAACCGAACGGACACGCCAAAGGAGGCGCGCCCATCGGGTGTCACGCCCAGCGCCGGCGTGACACGCTCGACGAGCCCGCGGTTGTGGTCGAGCGTGGTGCGCACCGCGGACACCAAGCCCCAGGTCTTTCCGCCGACGACCACGCCAAAGCCGGCGAGAAGGCCTTCGATCCCTCCGAATTCTCTCGTCGGGTCACTCATCGAGACGGATATGCCCATGATTCCGACACCAAGCCCCATGACAATCGCCGGGGCGATGCCGCGGTCGAAATCGCCGGCATACACGTGACCCAGCGTGGGAACCAGCAACTCGAGGGTGAACGCAACAGGCCAGTCCTTAAAGGTGGCGGCTCGCTGCCCTTTGCAGAAAGCTGGGGGTTCGAAGGGGAGCGCGGCTCCCCTCGCCAAGAGAGTCAAGGAGATGAGGGAGCAGGTACACCGCGACGGTGTCCAGCAGGGGCTGGAGCGCGGGCGCGCCGAAGGGCGGGCGCTCATGGGGCGCCCCTGGCGAGCGCGAGGTGCGGGTCTCTTAGGCGCGGCGCGATTCGAGCGCGCGGATGTCAGCGGCCGAACGGCAGATCCCCGAGGTCGTACCAGTCGAGCGCCCGGTCCGGAACCCCGTCGGCATCGTCCGCCCCGACCTGCCGGTCGACCAGGACGACCAGCGTTGACCCGACGAGGTCGAAGCCCCTGAGCCGATCCCTGACCTTCACCGACCCGACGTATTCGGCATTCTCGTACACGTCGAGGTAGGACCATTCGAGCAGGTCGCGCTGCGTGGCGATCCAGTAGCGATTGGCGGCGTCGAACAGCTGCCCGTCCATGGACAGATCATACCGCTTCGGGGTGGTGCGATACCGCTCCATCGGCTCCTCGAGGTTCATGGACGCGGGGACGCCCAGGCTCCTGTTGAAGGCCATGAGCTCCTCCTCGCGCTGTGCCACTTCCCGCTCGTCCGGGACTTCGGGGACGTACGTCGGCGCGCGGAGCACCGTGGCGTCGCCGGTGTCGCCGACGAAGATCAGATGACCCTCGCAGGCCACGAAGACCCATCCCTCCGCCCGGTCCGGGATGCCATGGAAGACTTCCCCGCATTCGACATCCCACGGCCCGGGCGGCGACCCCTCCTCCCGCACGACCTCCCCGGAGGCGATGTTCACGTCGAACCGGTTCATCACCGAACCGGAACTCTCGCCGCCCATCAGCGCCATGATGTCCATCGACGCACCCGAGAGAATGTCGCCGAACGGAGACAGGGGCGAAAACAACGCGCTCGGCGACACTACATCCGCCACATATGCCCCCGATGGCTCAAAGACCGTGAAGCGGCCCAGCTCAAGGTCCATCACCCCAACCGTTCCCTCCTCGCCGCGAGCGAGGGAGGCGGGCGCGCCAAACTCCCCGGGCCCTTCCCCCTTGCGCCCGAAGACTCCCACGATGGTGCCTTCCACGTCCACGCAGCGGACCTGCACCTCATAGGAGTCGATGACGCAGGCCCTGCGCTCGTCCGCGAGAAGCGCGACTTCGTCGTTCTCGCTCGGCGGCAAGGCTGCAGTGCGGGTTACGTCGGGGGTGAAGATTGCATGGTCGGCGGGGTCGCCCTGACTGCAGGCGGCGGCGAAGGCCAGGAGGGCTGTCGCGGTGGGGATCCGCATTGCGCATGCAGGCGTAGAGCGGCGCCGTGTGGGCGCGGTTACGGAGGGCATGAAGTGGGTTCCCCGGTCTGAAGGATGCGATTGGTTGCTGATGGGCCAAAGTGGTGGCCGTTCGGCGGGACAGTCAATGGAGTCTGGCGGCCTACCCGGGTGCTCGTCCTATCTCGACACGATACTTGGACGGATTGCTCAACGCGTAGGTCTCCCCGGCGATCTCCAGCACCCGTACCCGGTATTGTTGCGTTCGCAGGCGCCGGTCGGGAACCCAGAATTCCAGAATCGGCCCAGTGACGAGGGGGCCCGAGACAACGACCTGCTTCGGCGAGGCCGCACCGGATTCGACAAAATCGAGGCCGGGGGCGCGCAGGGAGTCCAACGTGGGGCCCTCCAACATGAGCAGTACGCCGATGTCGCGAGCCCCCGGTGCAGTGGTCAACTCGACGGTGAGGAAGCCCGGATCCCGCACGGCGGCGGCCGGGGCGGCCGGCCCCACCGAACCGTCGGTGCAAGACCAGGCCATGGTGGCGGCGAGCAGCATGGCGAGGGCGTAGCCGGCCTTGCGCGCACGGCGGCGCATGCCCCGGACCGGTGAGCGCGCGCGGCGCCCGGAGTCGCCCCGTTTCGGCTGCTTCGAGGTCCGCCGCCGTCCGGCTGCGGCGACGCCAAGCAGGGCGGCGGCGGAAGCGGGACCGGGATCCGTGGAGGATCTTCCGCAGCGCGCCTCGCCCCGCCGGCAGCGCTCGATCCAGGAGAGCACGTCCCCGAGGTCGTAGCCGCCGTTCCGGTTGCCCAAACGGTCGAGGGCGGTCAGTTGGGCCTCGCTCAGCCTCCGCTCGCCGAACAGCGCCTGGGTGGCCTCCTCCGGGGTCACGCCGTCCGCCACGGCCAGCGGGGCGTCTAGCGCGTCGTCTGCTACGACTCCCTTGGCCGCGTCCCCCGCGCTCGCCGAGGCCGCGTCGACGACCGTCGCCGACAGCGAGTGCGACAGCGGCCGGCCATCGTGGGTACAGATCGCGTCGCTCGCGTTGCAGTCGGTCGTCTCCGGCAGCGTGATGGTCACCGTGTCGTTCGCCGAAGCCGGCTCGACCGTGATGTTCCATGCCTGGTTGCTGCCCTGCTGTTGGCGCTGCGCCGTCTTCACCGCGCCACCGGTCACCACGAACGCGGTGTCGCGAAGCGTCACGTAGCTGAGCTCGACGTTTTCGCTGAACGTGAGCCCGAACGTGAACTCCTCACCGGTGTGCGAGGCGGGCATGTCGCTGAAGCTCGCCGTCAGCGGCGCCGCATTGTCGTCGTCGTTGTCGTTGATCGTGCCGGTGGCCGTCGCGTCGCCGAGCGTCGCGTTCGCCGGACTCGACAACGTCAGCGTGAACGTCTCGTCGTCCTCGTCCACCGAGTCGTCCGTGGTCGCAACGCTCACGGTCTTCGAGGTCTCGTTCGCCGCGAACGTCAGCGTCCCGGACTCGGCCGTGAAGTCGGTCCCGCTCGTCGCCGTGCCGCCCGACGTGGCGTAGTCGACCGTCACCTGCCGGCTGCTCGCCGCCGACAGCGACACCGTGAAGGCGACCGCGTCGCCCTCGGCCGCGCTCGCGTCGGACACGCTCACCGCCGGAGTGCTCACCGGCCCCGCTACCGTCGCCGACAGCGAGTGCGACAGCGGCCGGCCGTCCCAGGTGCATACTGCCCCGGATGTGCCGCAGGCGCGGCCTGAGGGCAAGAGAATCGTCACGTCCTGGTTCGACAGGGAATCGACCTTGATTCTCCAGCGCTTGTTGCTGCCCTTCACCGCCCGCTCAGCCCTCGTCACCGTCCCCCCGCTCACTTCCAGAACCGAGTCTCTTACCTGCTTGTACCCGAGCTTCACCTTCTCGCTGAAACTCAATTCGAAGGTGACCGGATTCGTTCCGTCGTGTCTGTCTGGTACCGAGAGGAATCTGGCCGTCAGCGGGGGCAGCGTGTCGTTGTCCGTGATGGTGAGGTCCGTCCCGGTAACCGACAGTTCTGCGGCGGTCCCGGTCACGGTCGCAATCTCATCGTCCTCGACTTCCGTATCGTCAGTGGGCGACAGAGTGAAGGAGGCGGCGCCCTCGAGGCTGTTCGCGGGGATCGTGAGCGTGAGGGCACCTACCTCGTCAAAGTCGGTACCGGAAGTCGCTCCACCGGTACCGCTCGTGCTCCCCACCGACACGGCGATCTCGGTAGCCTCGGTTCTCGCCGCCGCATTCAAAGTCCCGGTGACCGTAACACGCGTGTCCCCGGCTCCCTCGTCCACTTCGTCCGGATGCACCGCGAGGGTCACGCCCGTCGACGCGATGTCGTCGTCTTCGATCGCCAGGGTTCGGTTCTCGGGGGTGGCCACACCCGCGTCTTCCGTCTCAATCGTCCCCGACACGGTGACGGCCTTGTCGGCAGCATCCACGTTGTTGTTGACCGCCGTGATAGTCACCGTCCCGGTACTCGTCGTTGCCCCCGCCGCGAAACTGAGGGTGCTACCGCTCAGGGTAAAGTCTTCCGCCACCCCCGGGGACACCGCTGCAGCACTCACCGTCACCGTAAATGCCGTTTGCGCCGCGGGCGACACCGTGGCTGTGATTGTGCTCACCCCTCCATCTTCCGCGATGGAAGCCGGCGAGAGCACCAGGGATACCACCGACGGGGTTCTTACTTCGTGAACCGTAAGCGGCAGGTCCGCGGACCGCTCCAGCTCGTAGCCATGGTGAGCGGGATGCGTCTCCCCCCAATAGCTGTAGTAGTCGCTCGTCACCGGAAGTTCCGGTAGAGTTCCGACATCTGCCGTCACGGCTCCATCGGCGCCAGGATCGGGGTTGACGGTGATGGCCGCACTTTCGACAGACCCTACGGGGATGACGATCACGCTGTCCCCGTCGACAGTGCCGTTCGTGACGGTCAACGGGACTTCGATGGGGAATGGTGCACCCGACGACACCGTCGCCTTGACCATACCGCCACCGATGGTTCGCAACGATACTTCCACAGGCATCGGGTCCAGGTTGTTGCCTTGTAGCCAGAGCGTCCGTAGCGACGACAAACCAAGGAATACGCTGTCAGGAAGCCCACCCAGATTGTTGCCGCTGAGCAGAAGATCCCTCAGGCCCGGGGCACCCGCAAAGACATTGGACGGGAGTGTTGTCAGGTCGTTGTTCGCAAGGTCGGCCGTTGTCAACGAAGAGAGGCCTGAGAACGCATCCTCCGGTAGCGTGGTGAGCGCGCCCGCCTCCACAGTCAGCCAGCGAAGCGAGGCGAGGTCGGAAAACACCCCCGGCGGCAGCGTGGTGAAGTTGTTGCCGTCGAGAAACAGGATGTCCAGAGATCGCAGGTCCGAGAGTACCCCGGCCGGTAGCGCCGCGATGTCGTTTCCGCCCAGGAAGAGATACTTGAGGTTCGACAGACCGGAGAATACACTGGCTGGCAGCGAGGTGAGTGCGTTGTGGCCCACGTTGAGGTTCACCAGCGACGGCACGACGGAGAATACATTTGCTGCCAGCGATTCGAGGTTGTTATAGGAGAGTTGAAGTGAAGTCAGCGAGGACAACCCGGCAAACACATCCGACGGAAGCGTACCTAGACGGTTCCCGTAGAGCTCCAGTTCGGTGAGCTCCGTGAGTCCCGCGAAATCGCCGGACTTCAATGAGTCGATGCCGGCGTTATCGAGTTCCAAGATGGTAATCGCTGCCAACTCGTCACCCGTGACCGTTGAGCAGTCGCTGGCCCCGGTCAGATGGAGAATCTCGTCGCGAACGACCGCAGTCCGGTCGCAAATGGACACCGTGGACTGTGCCTGAGCCGATGGAGCCCAGAGCACGATGAGAATGAGCGCTACTGTTGCCCCCGCTCCTCCGAATGCCAATCCTTCCTTGGTCACGTACATTGCCAACTAATCCTCCCCGGATCCTCGATCCGTGAGTCAATGCGACACGTCGTATCCTGGAGTGCCAGAACGATTGAACCAAAAAACGTTCGGAAGGTAGCGAGCAATTTGGAAATGTCAACAGGAGCTGTTCGCTGGCCGGCACCTTCTCGGCCCGGACCGTGTAGGAGCGCGTCTACTGTCCGAGGGGCAACATGGAGAACGCGATCAAGGAGCAGCAGCTGGAAACGACCCGCTAGAACGACCGGGGGATGACCCTCACCGTCTTCCCGTTGCGGTCGACAAGCACCACGGGTCCGTGATGGACATCATCTCCCCGGTAGATGACATTCTCCGGCCCGGCATCGGCGGCCATCAAACCCGTGTTCGCAATGTTGAAGTCTTCAGCAAAGGACAGGTCAACGACGTAGCCCATGTCAGCCAAGGCTTCCAGTGTGACCGCGCTCAGCGGATCGCGGACGGTCAAACTCGTGGTCGAGCTCATCATCTCTGGTCCGAAGACCGATTTTGGCCAATGATCGAACGTGCTTGTGGTGGGCACCTTCGGGCGCGTGTAGGAGGCACCACCGGCTGCGTTGAATGCAGCGATCGCCTGAGAACCGGTAAAGTGGGGGTTGGCCTCTCCAGTCGCCAGCTTCCGTTGATCCCAGGTGATCCCGAAACCCAGCACATGAGCGATCTCGTGCACCGCGATTTCCGTCAACTTTCCGGACTCAACCAGCCGGTCCAGATAGTCATCGCTGAAATGGATGAATCCAACGATTGGCGTGAACGTGTCGGAGCGCCTCCGGCAGCCAGACGCCCGGGCTATCCCTCCGTTGAGTCGGGAGACGTACACAATGATGGCGACATCGTCCACCGTCCCGAAGTGGGCCCCGTGTCCCACTGTACAGTATATGGTTTGGTTCAGGGTTACATCCGGAAGCTCCATCGTAGCCAGGATCGACATCCACAACGACGCTGCCGCCTCGATCCGGGAACGATATTTGCGTGGCACTGAGTTCTCGAAACGAAGAGAGATGTTGAAGTTGCTTGTTGCCGCCAAAACCAGGACGGGAATGGACTTGGTGGCGGACAAACCGGCCGCGTCCGTGGCCGTCACGACAATTGTTGCGACACCGGTCGCGCTGGTGGCGACCACAACATCGTCGCCGGAGACACTGGCCGTTGCCACGGCCGCGTCCGAGGAGGAAGCGGCGAACTCGAGGTCGTCCCCGTCCGGATCGGTGAAGTGGTTCGAGACATTGGTGGTGGCCTGGTCGCCCACTACGACATACACGTCGTGTATCCTGTCGCCGGGTTGGGGTGCACGATTGGGAAGACTAACCGTTACTGTGAAGCTCTGCGTAGCGTTCAAGCCGGCGGCGTCAGTGGCCGTTGCCGTGACCGTCGCGGCACCCGTATCGACTGCCGTGACCGCGAGGTACTTGCCGTCGACACCGGCCGTCGCCACGTGATCGTCGGAAGACTCCGCTGCAAAGATTAGATCGTCCCCGTCGGGGTCGGTGAAGTAGGGTGAGACATCGACCGCGATCTCCTCGCCCTTCACCGCGGTCGTGTCCGGAATCGTGCTCACGGGTCGCGGCGAGCGGTTGGGTGCACGTACCGTGACGTTGAAGCGCCGCCTGCCCGTGAGGCCGCCGGGATCCGAGGCGATCACGGTGATGGTGGCCTTTCCCACGTTCTTGCCGGTGACGGTAACCTTCTCTTCCGACACCGCTACCGTCGCGGTCGCCTTTCTCGATGAAGTCGCCCTGTACACGAGGGTGTCGCCGTCCGGGTCGTCAAAGTAGGGCGAGACGTCCACCCCGATCTTCTTGCCCTTCACCACGGTCGTGTCCGGAATACTGCTTACGGGTCGCGGCGAGCGGTTGGCTGCACGTACCGTGACGTTGAAGCGCCGCCTGGCCGTGAGGCCGCCGGGATCCGAGGCGATCACGGTGATGGTGGCCTTTCCCACGTTCTTGCCGGTGACGGAGACCTTCTCTTCCGACACCGCTACCGTCGCGGTCGCCTTTCTCGATGAGGTCGCCGTATACGCGAGGGTGTCGCCGTCAGGGTCGTCAAAGTAGGGCGAGACGTCCACCCCGACCTTCTTGCCCTTCACCACGGTCGTGTCCGGAATCCTGCTCACGGGTCGCGGCGAGCGGTTGGCTTCACCTACCGTAACGTCAAAGCGCTGCCTGGCCGCGAGGCCGCCTGGATCCGAGGCGATGACGGTGATGGTGGCCGTTCCCACATCCTTGCCGGTGACGGTGACCTTCTCGCCCGACACCGTTGTCGTCGCCGTCGCCGGACTCGACGAAGTCGCGGTATACGCGAGGGTGTCGCCGTCCGGGTCGTCAAAGTAGGGCGAGACATCGACCGCGATCTCCTCGCCCTTCACCACGGTCGTGTCCGAAATCGTGCTCACGGGTCCCGGCGAGCGGTTGGGCGCGGTCACTCCCAAGCCCTGTTCCGCCGTGAGCTCTCCCGCATCGCGCGCCTCCGGCACAAGGTTGACCGGCTCGGTACCCGCGTCCTGGCATGTGAAGACTCCAGCAATGGATAGGGCGGCCACCACGCGCAACCAGATGTTGGTTCGACGTTGATGCGTCATTTGGTCTGACATCCCCAAGGATGGGTTCCCGGATGCTCGTGACACGGCCGACCAACTATAATGGGGAGCCCCGTGAACGCAAGGGGCCAAACGCAAGAGCTCGCGGGCGGGCGGGAAGACCACGCGCTCGCAGCGCACGGATGGCACCAGCCATTTCGAGATCGCGGTGGCCACTTCGATCCTCTTTGGCGGCTTTGTGGCAGGTGATCCGGAAGTGACCGTCTGCGGTCTGCCGTGCCGCAACCGGCTGGAAGCGCTCCAGCGACTGTTCGACTTCGCGATGCGCCAAGTCAACAATGCGAGGTACATCGCTGGTTTGGGGATGCGCTGGCGCGAGGGCTTGCGCCGTTGGTCCACATGGGATCGCACGGTTTCGTCCCGGTGATAGGTGGTCACGCACGCCCAGCTCGACCGCCGGCGTGAATGATCCGGCCGCCGGCGAAGCGCCGCTCGCCACCGGCCGCGTGCAACATGGAATGGTTCGATCCGAACGCAGGGAGTACCTTAGGCGTGTCGCTCACCGTACGTCGCAGGATGGCTGACGCATGAAACTCTTCCTGAAGGTCGTGTTGTTCACGGTCGTGGTGCCCGGCACGTTTGCGGGTCTCCTGCCGGTTCTCATCGTGGGTGACCGAGCCGTTGCCGGCGGGGCGACACCGGGATTGGCCTGTGGCCTCTTCGCGTTCGGCCTCGTCCTCTATCTGCGCTCCGCGTGGGACTTCGCGGTGTTCGGGAGCGGAACCCCGGCGCCAATAGACGCCCCGAAACGACTTGTGAAACGGGGGTTCTACCGCTACACGCGCAACCCGATGTACGTCGCGTCGCTGACCGTGGTCATTGGGTGGGCCACCCTCTTCGGAGCCGCCGTTCTCGTAGGGTACGCAATCGTGCTGTTCGTCGCTTTCTCCCTCTTCATCCGGCTCTATGAAGAACCGCGCCTCGCCCGGGAGTTCGGCGAGGAATACGCGACGTACGTGTCGCAGGTCGGGCGCTGGCTGCCTCGTCGCTCCCACGGGCAACTGACATGGATGGTCGCCGTCGCGGCCCTGGCAATCATCGCGTGTCGCGGGTCAGAGACGGGCGCCGACGGAGAGGTATCGTCCGCCACAGAGGGAGGCGTCTTCGCCACCATCGCCCCGTTCAACAGCTACGGCCACGTCCACGGCGCCGACAACGTCGAGGCCATGCGGCCGCGGGTCATGGGCACCCACGGGGTCATCTCTTCCGGGCACTACCTGGCCACGCAGGCCGGCTACGACGTGCTCAAGGCCGGGGGCAACGCCTTCGACGCGGGGGTGACCGCGGGGATGGCGCTCAAGGCGCTCAAGATGGACTACGCGGGCTGGACCGGGGTCGCGCCCCTCATCCTCTACAGCGCCGCGGAGGATCGCGTGATCACCCGGGTCGGGGCCGGGACCTCGCCCGCGCTCGCTACCCTTGACTACTTCCTCGAACACGGCAAGTCGCCCGTCAACAACGCGCTGATTCCCGCGGACGTCGATGTCTGGCTCGCCGCGCTCGACCGCTTCGGCACCCTCAGCTTCAGCGAAGCCGCGCAGCCGACCCTGCGCATCGCCGAGGAGGGCTATCACCTCTACAAGATGCAGAAGTGGATGATCGAGGACCAGATGGAGGGGATCCTCGCCTTCCCCTACAACCGCGACTTCTGGTTCCAGAACGGGGTCGGCGAGCAGCGTCTGGGCGATCTGATGGTGAACGCCGACCTGGGGCGGCTGATCCGCTACATGATGGAGGCCGAGGAGCAGGCGCTTGCCGCGGGCGGAAGCCGCTCCGAAGGGATCCGCGCTGCGCGGGACGCCTTTTACAAGGGAGATCCCGCGCGCGACGTGGACCGCTTTTTCCGCGAGCAAGGCGGGATCGTTCGCTACGAAGACCTGGCGGGGTACGAGAGTCGTTGGGAGGAACCTTTGGGCACGAGCTTCCAGGGCTACGATGTGTACACGGGCGATGGATGGAGCCAGGGGCCGCGCATCGTCCTGATGCTCAACATGCTCGAGAACCAGGACCTGCGCGGGCTCGGCTACAACACGCCGGAGTACATTCATCTCGTGTCCCAGGTCATCAACCTGGCGATGTCGGATGCCCACAAGTACGTCGGCGATCCGGACTTCGCGCCTGCGCCGGAGGGGCTCTACGGGAAGGAGTACGCGCGCGAGCGCATCGGGCTCATCGACGAGAAGAGCGCGTTTCAGGACATGCCGCCGTGGGGAGATCCGGCGGCGATGGCGGCGGTGGCGGACGGCGCGCCGACGAGCTTCGTGATGGCGAGCGGGGAAGGGGACGGGTCGGCCCGTTCCATCGACACCTCGTCCCTCAACGTCATGGACGGGGAGGGCAACCTGTTCTCCCTCACCGAGAGCGATGGCCACACCTCCACCCCCATGATCCCGGGATGGGGGTTCGGGCTGGGCAACCGCATGGGCCAGTTCAACCTGGACCCGGAGCTGGCCAACGTGATGGCACCCGGCAAGCGCCCGCGCAACACCAACTCGCCTCTTCTGGTGATGAAGGATGGGCAGCCGTTCATGGGACTCTCCACCCCCGGCGGCGACCAGCAGCTGCAGTCGCTCCTGCAGGTCTTCCTGAACGTGGTGGTGTGGGGGATGTCGCCCGAGCAGGCCCTGGACCAGCCCCGCTTCGGCAGCTACAACTTCCCGGCCTCGGGCAGCGAGGTGAACCGCAGTCCCGCGGTGCTCCGCCTCGAGGACCGCATCCCGGCCGAGACGGCGGAAGCGCTGCGGGCGATGGGGCACGACGTGCAATCCTGGGGCCTGTGGAACTGGCGCGCGTGCGCGCCCACGGTGACCTGGCGCGATCCGGAGACGGGCTTGATGATCGCGGCAGGCGACGTGCGGCGGGAGACTTCGTCGCTGGGGTTCTGAACTGAGGGCGCCTGGTTTCGCTGAGGCAAGTGACTCGGTACTACCCGGAACCAACTCATCGCAGCAATTCGACACCCTCCAGTCGCGCCGCTTTCCGGTCAAAGGTATAGAGCGGACGCGCTCCAGCCCGCTCCGCCGCGGCAAGAACCATCAGATCCGAGAATCCCGGGCCACCCGCCTGGTAGCGAAATGCGGCTCGGGCCACATCGTCCGCCGCCTCGACAACGAGACTCTGCGTCGCCACGAGTTCCTGCAGGATCGTCGCGATGCGTTCGCGGGAAACCCCATAGGCCCGTTCCAGGACCCAGACGAGCTCGACGACAACCTCGCGGCAGGCATAGCCTGGACGTTCGGTGGTGAGCGATTCCAACAAGGCGCGAGCGGACTCCGCCTGCTGCTCGTCGTCCCGCACCAGATAGCGAGCAAGGACGTTGGTGTCGAGGGCGATCACTCCTCGGACGCCCCGTCGGCGACGGCTCGCTTCATTTCCTCCACGGTGACGGGTGGCCCGTCGTGCTTAAGTACGCCGAACAGCCGATGGATGGGGCGCACGGGCAGAATGCGCACCTCGCCGTCAAGAACGATATAGCGCACGCGGTCACCGGCCTGCACGCCCAGCGTGTCCCGGACGGGCTTGGGGAGCGTGGTCTGTCCCTTTTTCGTTACCGCGGATTCGAGCATGACTGTATCTCCCTTCGCCTTACAGTGTACCGTATCGCCTTACTTATAGCAATAAGGTAAGCATCTGGTTCGAGACGGTCTCCATGTCCCACTCGGCGGATCCCACTCACCGGGAAAGGAGCAGCGTCACCCGCCGCCGCCTCACCGCGCCCGCATCTCGAAGCACTGCCGTCCAGCGCCGTGCGTCCACAGGTCCCGAAGTCCGAGGTGCGCAGCCACTGGATCGTCGACCCGGGTCGCAGCGGGCGAGCCCGGGCCATGGCAGCCCTGACAGCTCCTCTGAATGATCGAAGAGCTTCTGGTTGGTGCACCGGAATCCGCAGCGAAGGTGGCACACACCTCGTAGCGTCCATCGTCGAGCGCCCGGTACCCGTATATCTCCGAGCTGGTGGGATCGCGGGTGCTGATCCTCAAGCCGGGCTCGGCCACCAGATCGTCCAGAGATGCCGGCAGCCGCCCATGTCGAGTCCAGTAGAGATTGGTAGCCGCCGCGATTCCGTGCAGGTCGGTCACTCGCCGATCATCGATCCGGCGCTCGCGCTCCTGCGCGGGAGGTCCCAGGAGTACCAGCCCAAACACCACCGCCGCGACAACCGCCGTGCCTGCGGCTCCCAACACGATGGATCGCTGTGAGAGCTTCACTCTGCCACCTCCTCCTTGCGCACGTCGCGGAGGAAGTATCCGAACAACGAGCCGGTGATCGTGGCGACAGTGAGGGCCTTCAGGGCGAACCGGACAGTCAATTCGCCGCCGAGGAGGTTGTAGACGATGCTCGTGACCACGCCGATGAGGGTGGCCGCACCCACGAAAAGTGACAGGTACGTCAGCGATTGCCGAACTCGCGAGAGCCGTCGACCCGGGTCTTTCCGGACAGCCCGATCGTTCGTCCAGAAGACGAAGGCGAAGACGGGAAACGTCGCGACCAGGAAGGAGATCGACCACCGGATCTCCTCTCGCGCCAGCTCCAGGGCGGCCGCGGGGTCCAGGGAAGGATCGGGAAACGCCTGATGGATGAACGCGAAGAGGAGGCCCCCGAGGCTGATCGCGCTGCCATACAGCGTGCCGAAGAGAACGAGGTAGAGGAAAGCCTCGCGAGCGGACAGGTAGGGTGCCGGGCGGGGGACGGGGATCGGAAACGCGACGTCGGCGAAACCGCCCAGGGCGCGCCGAACCCGGTCTTGCGGCCAGCCGGCCTCGAGAAGCACCTCCTTGAGTTGCTCTCTGGGCAGGCTTCGCTCCAGGCCCGCCTTCAGGAATCCGGAAATCTCGTCGTTGACGGCCATCTGGCATTTCCTCCCTTGAGTGGTCGATCCGAATTTGTTGACGCTGTCAACCTAACTGGGTGACGTTGACACTGTCAACATTGCTGATCACCCTTGAACCGATCACCTTTGGGCATGACCCTCGACGGCAGCGCGTATCACCACGGAGATCTGCGGACGGCACTACTCGCCGAAGCCGCTGCGATGATCGACGAGGGAGGGACCTCGAGCGTGACGATGCGCGCGATCGGGCGGCGCCTGGGCGTATCGCGGTCCGCAGCCTATCGCCACTTCGCAGACAAGTCCGCACTCCTGGTCGCGGTCGCCGCCGCCGGTTTCGACCGCCTTCGAGACCGCCTGGAGGCAGTGGGCGCGGGGGCCCCGGGGGCAGGGATCGAGCGACTCCGGCAGGTCGGTGAGGAGTACGTGCGGTTCGCGCTCGAAAACCCGGGGCATTATCGCCTGATGTACGGAAAGGAAGCGATCACTCGCGAGGACCGACCCGAGCTCCGCGAGGCCGCGGACGCGTTGTTCGACGAACTCGTGCGCATCGTCCAGTCATACCAGCGGAGCGGAACGATCAAGGGACACGAACCCCGCCTGCAGGCCTACGTGGCATGGGGTGCCGTGCACGGTCTGGCGTCGCTGCTGATCGAGGGACAGATCCTTACTGCCGTGGATGTCGATGGGCTGATCCGGCAGACCACCTCGACGCTCCTGGACGGGATGCGTGCCGGTCGCTAGAAGGCGTACACGTCCGAGACGGTGAGCCCGGACACCCTGGCTGAAGGTGGCTCGACCGCACTCCACTCCTGCACGGTCTCCCCCGCGAGCCGGCCCGCATCCAACAGCGGCGCCGAGGTTCGGTCCACGAGAGGACTAGACAGGCCAAGCAAACCAAACCATACTGAATTCAGTACGAATAACATATGGAGGCCGACATGCACCGCACTCAAGACACCTATTCGCTGAGCCATTTTCGGCAACGCACGAGCGAACACCTCGACCGGATTCGAGAGGGGCGGGTGGAGACGATCACCCAGAATGGTCAAGCTGCCATGGTCGTCTTGAGTCCCGAGCGCTACGACTTCCTGGTCCATTCGGCTGAGCGTGGACACATATGGCGCGAGGCGATCAGGGCCCACAGGACTGGAGAGCCAGGGATTCCCGCGAGAGAAGCGATCCGCAGCGTGGCTAAGGAGCTGGGCCTGGAGTTGTGAGCCGATATCTCGTTGGCGTATTCGAGGCAGAGCGTATTCGCGCCCGGTTCGTCATGCGGCACGTCCTCTACTATTTCGTCGATGAAGTCCGCCAATACGGTGACGATCGTCGACGTAGTCCACTCCGCCCGCGAGCTGGCCATCGGGGATTTCGATGGCGGTCGACCCTTGGACTTTGTGGCGGCCACGACAGGGGCGGACTACGTCAGCGTCCTCTTAGCGAGTTGAGTTAGGGGGGCTGACGGCACGCTGAGCCCGCCGACAGCAAGGCCTTGACCGAGCTGGAGATTTTCCCAACATTTCTGTTGCCAACAATGTTGTTGCCAACAAATCTGATGGGAGGAGTGGGATGGGGTTACGAAAAGCAGGAGGAAACTGGGTCGAGGGAAACCGCTTCTTCGACCGGGAGGTCGAGATCGAGGCGCTCATCGAGCGGGTAGAGGACGGCGCTCATTCGCTCGTGACCGCCCAGCGGCGGATGGGAAAGACCAGCTTGGTGCGCGAGTTGCTGCGGCGCCTCGCGGAGGGAGGCGACTTCTATGGGGTCGCGCTGGAATTGCTGACGGAAGCAGCCGTCAGCGGCGGGCAGCTCACCGACGACTCGATTCGGCAGTACGAGGCCTATCGGTCGGTCTTGTCCGAGGAGGCCAGTGGGCAAATCAGAGATGTGCTCCATGTCCTGGAGCACGACGGCTACCTGGCCCGCCACGACGAGGGCTACCGCTTCGTGTCGGGACTGGTGGAGGACTGGTGGCGAGCGCGGAATAGCAGGGGGTTCGTGCCCTTCAACCAGCGGCAGACCTAGGAAGGAGAGCGCACCGTGGCCATCGCGACCAAGAGCTACAACCCGGGATTCCTGACGGACGATGAACTCAGAGCGATGTTCTGCGTGAGAGTCGGCGAGTTCGAGTCGCTCCTCGAGACGCTTCGGGAGAACACTGGCCAGTCAAACCAGCATGCGATTGTGGTCGGGCCCCGGGGCAGCGGCAAGACGACCCTGTTGCTGCGGGTCGCCCTGGAGGTCCGGTCCGATCCCAAGCTCTCGTCCCGGCTGCATCCGATCGTCTTCGCGGAGGAAAGCTATTCGGTCGGTACCTGCGGCGAGTTCTGGCTGGAATGTCTCTCCCGCCTCGCCCAGCAGGAGCCGTCCCGTCCCGAGGAACCCGATCTCCGGCGCACAGTCGAGGAAGCGCGCAAGGAGCGAGACGACCGCGCGCTCCGCGAACGCTGCCTCGGTGCCTTGCTCGACTTTGCGGACCGGGAGGGAAAGCGCCTGGTACTCCACGTCGAGAACCTCGACACGCTGTTGCCCGACATGATGGATCCCGACGCCGGATGGTGCCTGAGAAAGACGCTCCAGACCGAGCCGCAGATCACAATGATCGGGAGCGCGACGAGCAGATTCGGGGAGATCGACAGGCCCGACCAGGCCCTTTACGACCTGTTTCGAGTGCTCACTCTGCGGCCGCTGGATCGGGAGGAGAGTGCCGTGCTCTGCGAGCGGGAGTCGGGGAGAGTGCTGGATGACGGTGTAGTTCGCCGCCTTCAGATCCTCACCGGGGGAAGTCCCCGGTTGCTCGCGATCGTAGCTCGGTTCGGGGCTGCACGGTCATTTCGCACCCTCCTGTCCGACCTCCTCGATCTTGTCGACGAACACACAGCGTACTTCAAAAGCCATCTGGAGTCCCTGGCCCCCCAGGAGCGGCGGGTCTACCTCGCCCTGGCTGAGTTGTGGCGGCCGGCGACCGCCCGGGAAGTGGCCGAGCGGGCGCGGATGGAGACCAGCAAATGCAGTGCGCAGCTAAGGCGTCTTATGGGGCGAGGCGTGGTATCGGACGCGGGCGGAACGGACCGTAGGAGGCAGTACTACGTCAGCGAACGTCTCTACAACATCTACTATCTGCTTCGCCGGAGTCGGGGCACGGACAGCCTGGTGGGGGCGCTCGTACGGTTCATGGACGCGTATTATTCGAGCGCGGAACTGCGAGGGATGGTGGACGAGATGGTGGCGGAGTTGGGTGCCGTCGATCACCGTACGCGCCTGATCTATCAGGCGGCGTTGGAGCGATTCAGCCGCCTGCCGGAACTGGCTTGGCACTTCTACAGGAAACACCCGGATCATGTGCCCGACGAGGTGAGGACGATCAAGGAGGACGCGTCGGCTCTGTTGGAACGGGGTGGCGACAAGTTCGAGAATGGTGATCTCCGAGGAGCGCTCAGAGTCCTAGGGGAACTGTTGCAGAAGTTCCGGAGCCATCGGGTGCCAACTGTTCACGACTCGGTCGTCAAGGCACTTGTGAATAGCGGTATCATCCTGATGCGTCTGGAGAGGGGCGAGGATGCGATGCTCGCTTTCGATGAGGCGGCCGAAATGTTCGGGGCTACAGACTCGCTGGAGCTCCGCCACGTCGTGGCCACGGCTCTGTTGAACAAGTCCTTTCTTCTGGCACGTCTGGGACGAACAAAGGATGCGATTGCCGTTTGCGACATGCTGATCGCCAAGTTCGCCACCGACGGCTCGGATCCGGTGGCTGAGCCGGTGTCAACCGCCTTGTTCAATCGCGCGAACATGCTGGGCGAGATGGACCGCGCGGAGGAAGCGTTGACAGCGTATGACGGACTGCAGCATCGATTCGGATCCAGTGAGTCGGTAGGCGTCTTGGTTCCCGTCGTGAACGGGCAGGTCAACAAAGCGGTGACCCTCTTCGCTCTGCGGCGATGGGACGAGGCGCTTGCTGTGTGCGAGGAGATCTGGAATCGCTTCGGTAACCAAGAGTCTTCCCGCGTGTTGCAACCGGCTTGGACGGCAATGACCATAAAGAGTGCCATCCTTAGCGTACGGGGTCGTACTCGCGAGCATCTCGCTGCTTGCGAGGAACTGTTGAATCGACTGGACCGGCATGAACGGCGCGCTTCGGCCGGGAACTTGGCTGACTACGACGCCGAGGCTGTCCTCACATTGCGTCTGGCGACCCACGAGATTCGGAGTCTTACCTACATCAAGGAAGGGGATGTGACAGCAGTCGCCGACGATGTACGGGCGATTCTGCTAACTCTTTCCCGACTTGCGGCAATACCGCCGAGATCGATCCGATCCCTGATGGCGGCCAGCTTCGCACTCGGCATCGACCGAATGGCCTCGCTAATCCGAGAGTCACCGTCGGCCGACCACCTGCTCCCGCTCACGACCGCGCTCGATTGGGAAATGGGGGAGAAGCCTAGAGTCGCAATCGAAATCCGGGAGGTCGCGGAAGACATGCGGCGCGACCTTGCGGAGATTCGGGAGCAGTTGAGCAACGAGGAGGCGAGGAGAGCTGAGTTGAATTGAACACGACCCCCCTGCACCTCTTCTCCTGAGAACGCCAGAACCGCCCAACAGCTTCCGCATACCAAGGCTGGCACCACCCGCACGGCGGCTGAGAGCTTCTCAGGTAGACGTGACGACGCGCATCCGTTCCGCGGCCTTGTGAAACCGATCACCAATGTCGGCGGCCACCTCCTCGATTTCCCTCGGAGCACGCACCCGGTCACCCGCGCGCTCGTGCAGGGCGACGATCAGCGGGCGCAGACTCGCGGCCTTGGCGGTGTAGCTGGAGAGGACGGCCAACAGGTCTCGGGGCGCGGCACCTCTCGCGACCAAGCTGGCCACCAGGTCCAACATCTCCCGCATCGTCACCTCGTCGTCGGCAAAGAACACGGCAAAGGCGGCCTGAAACGCGTCCAGCGAAGCTCGACGGTTCTCCTGGACGGCCAGGGCGAGTGACCTAGCCCCCTCGGCACGCCATGTCAACCAGTCAACTCTAGATCCTACCGAGGGGTCTTCCTCATCACTCGCCCACGAGCGAGCTGCCCTTTCCAACCTCTTGCAACTCGCAAGGGCCTCGTCGGCGAGACCAATGTCGGCCTGCGCCATGCACTTCCAGCTCAGGGCAATCGCCGCGTCCTGCGGGAGGTCCACGACGTCAGAGGATTCGAAGCGCTCAATGACGGTATCGTAGCTGCGGATCTCCTCCTCGCGGTCGCCGAGGCGTCGGCATGCGAGGGCCTTGTTCATCAGCGCCGCGACAATCGCCGCGCGGGTCTCGGGGTGACGGGTACCGTCGAATCGGTCCACCACATCGTCGTAGTCGCGAATGGCGCCGGGATCGTCGCCAAGGAGCGCCTTGGAGCACCCGCGCGTAACAAGCGTTTCCGCGATCACCGCTTCAAATCGCCCATGATGCCAGGACCCGAACCGACGCATGAAGTCGTCACATGTCCCAATGGCGGCAACATAGTCGCCAAGGCTGTGCTGTGCTCCTCCCCTCATGGCCAGCGTCAGGGCCGTCCACAACTGGACCATCTCGTCGCGGCTGTCAGCAAAACCCAGCGCCTGGTCGGAGAGTGCCAGAACGACGCGTGCATTTCCCAACTGTTCATGGGCGTAAGCCTTCAGGTACCTTGTCCACGTGGTGTACGAATCCGTCGGGGGCTCCTGGGTCTCCTGCGATCGGGACGACAGGTCTTCGTCCACGAGTTCGATGACTCTCTCGAACTCCTCCGCCTCAGCCGCCGCTCTGACGGCTTCCTCCAGGTCCTCGATTGCCTGGGCCTCCGCGCGGGTCCTCGCATGTTCCGAAGCCCGTTGGATGGCATCCCACTTCCTATCGACAAGACAGTCGCCGACGGGCGGTCTGCTCAAGAGCGCCCGCCGGATTCCACGTCGAAAGGCCTCGGACTCCGCCGCCACACCGGTCAGCCACACCGAAAACTTCCACAGATCCCCAACCCCATAGCACGCGACCATGAACCGGATCAGGTTCTCGACGACCGCCGCCTCGTCCCGCTCGCGCCGCAGCTTGTAGTACATGCTGTACAACGGCTCGGCGGCCGAATACAGCCGCTTCCGACCTCGGCCCTGCCGGTTGACGGCACCGCGTTCGACCAGCCGCCCCAACATGGTCGACACCACTCGAATGTCGACACGCGCCCGTGCCGCGATCTCGCTCGCCGACGAGGGCTGCCACAGGTCGATCACGGCCACGTACACACGCCGTTCCGTCTTCGCCAGCGCCTCCAGGTGACCTCGAAAATACTCGGTGTGCTCGTCAATCACGGTTGCCAGTTCGGACATCAGCCGGCGGAGGGAGCGATGACGGGCGAACTCGGCCGCCATCACCAGCAAGCGAGGATTGCCGCCCGTCAGAATCTGTAGCGGCCTGACTTCGGGCCGGCTCGCCCGCTTCCCGCTCACGACTTCCCACAGGCGACCACACTCCTCCGTGTCCAGCGGCTCCAACCCGACGATGCGGAACATCTCGAAGAACGGCTCGCTCACATCGTCCAATTCGCGGAAGTGGCTGGTAGCGGAGCCCAGCAGGATGATCTGCGGTTCCGTCTGAAGCACCTCGCGGAGCTGCCAGCCGAATTCGTCGTGGGCATCCCGGTAGAGCGATTGCAGGTTCTCGACGATTAGAACGAGTCGCTTACCCAATCGATCCGCGGCGTCGAGGACGGCGGCGCGAGCCTGTGCCTCGGTGATCTGCTCGCGCCAGCGCGGCGAGAGCGCGGCCCGCGTGTCGCGTAGTTGCCTCGCCAGCGCGGCGTCGTGCTCATCGACTTCGTTGGCCAGATGGAACATGGTCTCCAGCCAGAAGTCGGTGAGACTGAAGATCTGGTGGCTTTCCTCCATGAAGCGGACCGGGAGCAGCGATCTGGCAAAGTCCTCGTGGCTGCGGAGCTCCGCCGCGACTCGCGCAAGGAGCATGGTCTTGCCTCGTCCGCGAGGCCCAACCACGAGAATGTGCTGGCACGAGGGGGAAGCGATGTTGCCCCGCAGTTCGTTGAGCACCAAGGCCAACTCGTGACTGCGGACCACGAACTGCTCCCTGATTTCCTTATCCGATTGGAGCAGGCCGGGGTTGAACGTGCGGATGGTGGGAGTGAGTTGGTTGCTCATTGGCCTTCAGCGCTCGTTGGCGGGGTCGGAGCACGGCTCTCAAGCGGTAGATGGTGATCCCGGAAGCGTGCCGCGAACCAGTCCTGAAGCAAATTGGACGGGAATCGGTGTCCGTTCTCGCCGTCCTCGATGTAGCCATCGTGCACTAGAACCTCGATCGCGTCAGCCACCCGTCCCCGGATGTCATTCACTAGCGCTTCGTACTGCCGCTCAAGGCAATGGCGGGCGCGGGGTGTGAACACGTTTTGGATCGCAGCCTCCGCGAGAATCTCCATCGCAACGGAAAAGGTCTGGTCGTCCAGACCATCCTTGAGGCGTGTCTCGTAGTGGACCAGGTCGTTCTGCCCGAAGGGCCCGAGCAACCCGGTCCGGTAGACGTGCCGAACATCCTCGACGGTTACCGAACCTGTCCCTCTCAGGGTGGCAAAGTCTCGAATCCGCGCGAAGAACGACTGCACATGGTGCGGAATGCCGAGCCCCAAGGTGTCGTAGACGGCATCCGCAACGCCTTCTTTGACCTGCAATCCCTCACCCGCGGCGAGACGCTTGAAGCATTCAACACTCGTCGTCCGGTCCCAGGGTTGCAGGCGAATGGGGTAGAAGTGGTTGATGCGGTCGGGGATCCCAAGGCGATGGACCAGCGGCTGGAGCCCGATGCTACCCGACACGATGAAGACGGGCCCTTGGTCCCCCAATGACTGAATCGCACCGCGCAGCCAACTTAGGAACTCGTCCACGCGCCTCGCGTCGCCGTCATCGTGGAGCATGCGCTTGAGGAAGATGGGAAGCTCGTCAATCACGAGGAGCACCGGGGCATCCTGGTCGGCGCAGTGCTGGAGCAGCTTCTCGCCTAGTTGCCGCCAGTTGCCGGCGTGAAGTCCGGCCCGGATTTTCGCGCGGAAGCCGTGGGCACCGATTTCTTCGATGTTCTCGGTGACCAATTCCTTCAGTCCCCCAAAAAGCCGGGAGGCGATCGAACGGATGGGGTAGGTCTCTTTCGCGATGGCCGCGATCGCGTCCTCGGCGCAGGTCGAACCCTCGACATCCGCGAATAGGAAGATCCAGCCCTTCGCTTCCAAGCGCCGTCCGAGCTCTCTGGCGATGCTGGTCTTGCCCATCCGGCGCTGTCCGGTCAGCAGCAGGTGGTTGTGGTCCCGGACGTGGGATTCCAGAACCCGCAGTTCGGGCTCGCGATCGAAGAAATCGTCTCCGCTCACCCAGCGGCCGGCTGTTGGTCTCATGGCTGTATTCCCGTTGGTGTGGTTTGTGGATGAAAAAAAGAGAATACACAACGATTTCGTTGTCAACAGTATTGTTGTGTAACTGATCTGCGAGGGCGTGACGAACTCGAGCATGTCCCAGGCCCGCGAGTCCGAGCCCTGGACCGGTTGCCCGGGCTATCCTGAGGCAGCCAACTTCCGAGTCCTCAGACCGGAATTGGAGAGGACACGATGAGAAGACAGCTGACCGCGATTGTGGAACGCGACGGGAACGGGTATGTGGCTCTGTGCCCGGAGGTGGATGTCGCCGGCCAAGGAGATTCCGTGGCGGAAGCGCGGTCGAACCTTGAAGAAGCCTTGGGCCTTTTCTTCGAGACGGCCTCCACTGAGGAAATCGAGAAGCGCCTGCGAAGCGAAGTCTACGTGACCCACGTCGAGGTTGCGGTTGGGTAGGCTGCGTGTTCTTTCCGGGTCGATGGCCGGTCGCCCGAGTCCTTCCCGCTGATCCGGGGTCTCGGGGATGGCACGTTGTGGCCGACGAAGAAGGCGGCTTTCGGCCGTGAGCGGCCCGACGAAGAGCGTGGCAGCGGATCTGACGGGTGACGGCAGCGCCGAGGTGCTGGTCGCGAGCTACGCTGGCGGAGAGGTCGCCGTGCTGATCGGAGGTCTTTCGGCAGTTCTACCGGAAACACAGGCGGATTGGTCCCACGCTGTCGGACCAATTGTTGCTTCCGGCGTTCGACGAGGAAACCAGCTGAATTCACCCGACGCCATCGGACCAATCCCCTCAATCGAGCTTGGCTTCGCTGCCAAGTATTGTCGCTCGACTTCGAGACGAGTTCGCTCTCGGCTGGTCCCACTGCGTTGTCAGTTGCAGGACCCCCCGCAAGAGTTCACCTTCCACGTCCTCGCACCTGGAACCAGAGAGTGGATAGATGACTGCCAACCGCAGAACGCTTCTGGCGCAACTCGCGCCACTGTTCGGTGCGCAGACGGAGAACCTCGCCGTGGAGGCGCTCGGACATATCCTGTCTGGATCCGAGGCGGCACGGAGCGCTCTCTCCGAATTGTTGCAGGCCGGCGGCGCGCGGGTCGGACAAGTCGCCCACGTACGCACCCAGGACGCTGGCGAGGATGGCGCCAAGCCCGATCTTGCCGGATCAGATAAGGATGGTGAGGATCGCGTGTTGATTGAGGCCAAATTCTGGGCCGGACTCACCGCGAACCAGCCGGTTGGCTATCTCAAACGACTGGAGTCGGGTCGACAACCGTCCGCCCTTCTGTTCGTCGCCCCCGCCCAACGACTGGACTCGCTTTGGCCGGAGTTGTGTCGTTTGTCCGGATCGGTTGCAGACGTTGCCCTGGATTCTGACGCGGAGGGGCTTCAGTCCGCCAGGATCGGTGCTGGGCCGTACCTGATGCTCACCAGTTGGAGGAGCCTGCTCGGTCGCATGGCCGCGAAGGTCGCTGCCGCCGCCGACTCTCACACGGAGATCGACATCCGCCAGTTACGGGGACTCGCTGAGCAGCAGGACAAGGAGGCTTTCCTGCCGCTCCGGCAGGAGGAACTCGGTCCGCAGCTTCCGCGGCGAGTGATCGACTTGACGGGCATTGTTGACGATGCGGTTGGTCGCGTCAGGAGGACCGAATGGTTCAGCACCAAGCGTAGGAACATGGTGGCGACCGCGACGAGTTACGGCATCTGGCTAAGGTTCTCGCGCGCAGAAGCGGTGTTTGGCAAGTTCAGTTCGTACTTCGGAGTTTCGTACGGCCGTTGGGCTCGAGATCGAGACACCCCGTTTTGGCTCATATTCTCGAACCCCCCGGCGGATTTGCGCCGCACGCTGGAACAGCTACGGGACAGAAACCGGCTTGAGCTCATTGGGACCGGCAAGAAGCTCAGCATCCCGATCGAGTTGCCGGTCGGGAAGGAGCGCGGAGAAGTACTGGACGCCTTGGTGGCGCAGCTTCTGGCGATCGCGCGACTGATTACGCCTGAGCGTTGAGCCAACTCTGGCGCATCGGCGCCAGCTGGGCCCCCGATTCAGGTTCCAGCCTCTCCCGAGGTCGAGCGATTCTCCATCACGGCGTTGACAAACTCAAGCACTGCGGGTCGAAGGTCATCCCACTCGTCGCTGGACTTGAAGGAAAGGACGTATCCTCCGTGTGCCCAGTCACGAAGAGCGACAGCCTCACGAAGTCCTACGAAGGCGTCCCCACCCCAATGGATTGCCTGTGGCAGGATGCTAACGCTGTACGTGCCGGGCCCGACATACCCGGCGTAGACACCGAAGTAGGTTTTCACCGCGGTTGAGTCGTCAGGCTCTGTGAGCTGAAAACCGATGCCCGTGCTACCCGGTTGCTCCCAACAACCTTGCTTCGGTAGGCGACCCCTAATGTCGGCATGGACCTGATCGAAGAGGGTCTCGTACTTCTTGATGGCCAGGTATTCCCGTAGGGCTGAACGCCTCTCGGCAGTCGACGCGGCGCGGCGCTGGCGCTTTGGCTTACTTCCCGGTTCCACCTCCAGTTGTCGCGCCAGGAGTCGCTCGCCATCACGTGCGAATCCATGGAACGTAATCACAGAGATGTCCACCGGACCGCCGGAAATGAACCTCGCTATCCGTTCGGCAGCGGGATCCACGCCCAATCCGACCAACACCATGCGCGGCGGCAGAAGACGCGACAGGTCGTCCCCGCCGAAGTTGTCCCCGTACCATTGGTCGAAGTCGGCGATTTCTTCGATTCCATAGTTTCCCGAACGGTCAGCGATGTGCGCCGCCAACTGGGTGGTGCTCATGGCGTCCAGGTCCGACGCGTAGGCCAGGACTTGGGTTACGGCGTCTTGAATGAGCAAACCGCGCTTGAGTTCGTAGACCACCAGGCGGCCATCCTTGTCAACTGCGAGCAGATCAAGCCAGCCCGCCTGGGTGGGCGTCTGTCGCCCCACCAGCTTGAGGCCGGGTTCCAGCATTTCGGGATTCCGCACCAAAAGCTCCTCAAGCTCCAACTCGGTGGGCATTTGCTGGAGCGGTTGCAGTGGCTCAACGTCCCCCGACGCACCAACCGACCAGAGTCGCAGTTCTTCGGTCATCTTTCTCTTGTTCCCTATTCCGGCGAGTCCCGATCACTGTTTTCCGGCCAGAGACGGGTGATCGGAGAGGACGCAGTGCTATTGGCCCGTACCTGCAGGCGAGTAGGTCGCGTTGTAGATGTCGCCGAGCAGTTGCCCGTCCGGGGTCCTCCAGTGGGGCATCGGTGGGACCGCGTAGTCGATCCCACGTGCGCGTCTCGTCGCTTCCGTCATGGACAGGATCTCGTCGTCCATCCGTACGCGCCTCTCGTCGACCACTTCGACGGTCAATGTCTCGTCGTCCCTAAACCGCAGTTTGGTTCCGGGCTGGATCCCCATCTCTTTGAAGTTGAAGTTGGGACGTCGCCGATCAGCGCGTTCAGGAGCGGCCCGATCGATCGCCGTCAGCTTGCTGTCGCGGTCATCCGCCGCCTGCACCTGAACGGCACCGGCACGCCGGTCGTGTACAGCTGCGACAGGCGTGCGTCCGCTTCCTGGTCAGTCCTCCCAATCTTAATGAGACCCGGCATCGCCGGGTTCCGAGCAGCGTAGACGATGGACATAGGGTGTCGAAGCGAAAGTGAACGTCGAGACCAACGCGAAAGAATCTCCCTTGGCGGGCTGAAGTTACGCCAACGCGACCGGAGACGCACGCTGGGGTCGCAGGACCGGAGACCGAGACGTTGTCGCAGCACGTCTGGGACCGTTCAGCTCGTCGTAGTCACTCGTGTGGCTCCCTCGAACATCGCCCGCATCGCTCTGTGCCACGCTCTCGCAGCCATCCGCGGCCACGCAGGGATTCACGGGAACTTGCGACGCGGCGACGATTGGTGGGGAAGGGACAGCTCTACACTCCGGCGGAGGTGTCAGGCATCATGGCCGAGATACAGCACGTCGTGGCGGAAGTGGTCGGTAAGCGGCTCATGTCCCAAGGCCTGACCGCCGACAACGAGCGGTCGGAGGTGGCGAGCTAAAACCCATCAATCGGCACCCTTTACGGCGCCCCTTTGCCGTGATCCCACCCGCCGAATTCAGCGATCCTCTTCCAGTGAGCTTCCTGTGCTTTCTCTTCATCCGTCTTCCACCCCGCCTCGCGGGCCTGCTGATCCAAGATGGTCTCCTCATCCGCCGCTTCTTGACGAGCCTCGCAATCGGCTTGGGCTTCCTCCTCTTCGCGGGCCTCCCGATCGGCTCGGGCCTCTTCCTCTTCGCGGGCCCTCCAACCGGTTCGGGCTTCCTCCTCCGCTATTCCGGCGTCTAGGATCGCTCTTGCCTTCTTCGCCGCTGCCGCCACTGGATCTGTAGCGCGAGCCGCGATGCCATCCAGTGACACGCGAGCGAGGGCGAGGGCCAGGTCGAGCGGACCGTCGCCTTTCCGGGATCTCATCACGAACTACTCTGGAGCTGGAAGGCCAGCAATCTCCAGCAGCTTGTCCTGCAATGGGCGACTGCCAACGGAGATTGTGGTTGGTGCAAGCTCATCGAATCCACCCTCAACCCATCCGCACCCGCTCGATGACCTCATTGCCCGTGGAACACTCGACCAAGGCGTCGCCTCGCCCATCTGGACCAACTCCTCCATGCCCTGCCGGCATCTGTCCACCACCGCGAGCGGGATCTTCCTCATCTCCCTGAACTGGGCGTACTTGACCCTCAGCTCCGGCCGCCGCTCGAGATACCGGGCAAGCATGGTATCCCATTGGCTGGTTCCGAACGTCTTGAGAAGCGCATGTGCTTCAGGCTCGATCTGGTAGCAATACCTGGGACTGTTGACCGGACGATCGGGCTGGTCGGGATTGGGGACCACCAGGCCCGCGTCGACGAACTGGTGGAGCGTGAAACGGCGGAACGTCTCTCTGGTGTTCGGGGCGTATGTGCGTCCGTAGTTGGTTTCGACCCATTCCATGATCGGAGTCACACCGATAAGCGGGGCGGTCGCCGCTTCCCAAGGATCGGTCGGCGGCAGGTCCAGGACTGCCAGAAGTGTCAGGGCGGATCGCTCGTTCTGTTGTTCTTTGGGCAGTCCAAGTTCGCGAAGCACCGAGAGGGCCTCGTCGATCCGGTCCTGCGCATGATTGAGCTCAAGCATGTCTTTCAGCTCCGGACAATATCTGCGAAGGGCCGTGTCAGCCGATTCGCCGCTGAGGGGCGTGTCAATGGAGGATCCCAGCTGCGAGAGGCTCGCCTCGCTCGGGTACCTGAGTCTCCGAAGGTCGGTGGCGTTGACCTGGGTGTGTCCGGAAAACTGCCTGAAGTATCTGTCGACACACTGGGAGTTCAGGTACGTCGCGAGGCCGAGAGCCCGGTCTCGGTCCAACGGCCCGCCAGCACCATGGAAATAGTTCAGGTGGTTTTCGATCGCGTACCGATCGGCCCCGGCGAACGCGGGGTTGATGACGGACGCGACGACGCGGCGCGCCTCCTCCTTGGATGAGAACCGTCGTGTCACCACATACCATCCGGAAGGGACGAGCGCGCGCTCGGTCTCATCCACGGCGGCCAAGGCCTGCGGCTTCCTGCCAGCGATCGGCCAGCGGACCGTCAGATCACGAAAATTCGTGGGATGCAGAAACGGAACGACCGGCCGCCAGTCGCTCGGCTGAGCGAACCACTTTCGCAGACGGAAACTCACAACCGGACCGGTCGACACGGACAGGCCCAGGTCGTCCAAGGCACAGGGCAGGATCTCCATGGCCCGAGACAGGCGCGTATTCCAGGCATCGGGGGGAAGGTGTATGAAGAGATCCGGGTCCACTGTCCGGACGATTTCACACGGATCGGCCCGCCGACTCCAAATGGAATCGGTTTCGCTGCCCGCGCTGAACGACAGCGACACATGGGACACCCTGGCGGGTCGCTTCCGCAACGACAGAACCACGTTCTCCTGGAGTACCGAGTCCTGTCCGAAGGCGCGATCCCGGTTCGCGAAGAGGTGGACGCGGTCTATCGTGGCGGATTCCAGCAGGTAACGGCGAAACCGTTTGAAATAGGTGCCGTTGCAAAAGCTCCGCGGAACGATCGCGACGACGACACCGCCCGGCCGGATCGCGCCGACCGCGAGTCCGAGGAATGCCGAATAGAGATTCGGGGCCGCGATCCCCAGTTGGTCGAGCCGTCTTCGCAGGTCGGACCCCGCGCTCAGCTTCTTGTAGGGCGGGTTCAGTATGGCCGCGTCGAGTCTTCGGGGCTCCGAAAACAGGTCGCCGAGCTCGGACCGCGTACCCCATTCGACGAAATCCTCCTGCCTCAGCTCGATGTCGCAGGGCACTCGGCATGCCTCGCTCGCCCGGCGAACGGCCCGCGCGCTCCGCTCCAGGAACGGCTGGAGCGCGGGATCGAGTTCGAACGCGGTGATCGAGAACGAACGGAGACCGGCCCCCCGGGCCAGGATGCGGGCCGCAAACGCCGTGAAGAGCGTGCCGGCACCCGCTCCCGGGTCCAACACTCTCACGGATTGCCCGTTCGTTTCGCACATCGCAGCCATCAGCCGCGCCACCCACATCGGCGTGAAATACTGGCCCAGGGCGATCTGGCGCTCGGCATCGAGAGTGGCCCTGGCGGCCCTTCGGATCACGGCTCCCTCGGCGAGGAGGCGATCAGCGATTCCGGGCGGTTCGTGGGGGATCGCGAGCTGGGAAGGTATGTCGTGTCCGGCATGGATTCTCCCATTGATGGCGCCGCCGGACGTGATCGTCCGCGCTCCCGGGTCGGGGGTGAGGGCCGCGTCCGTCAATGGGGTCGTGCTGCCGTCGGGCATGGGTGGCGATGTGGGGTCGAGGGGTGATTTTGGGTCCTGAAAGGTAACTTGTTCGGTTTTTGTTCGTAAGCCTTCAGAGCCGCCACGACCGGCTCCAGGTGGAGGGGGATAGGCCGGGACTCGCAAGGGGCTGCACGGCCTCGCTTGCTTCGCTTACGGGAACTCGCCATCGTTCGCCTGCTCCCAGCAGCCCGATCCCTTTTCTCACTTCGATTCCCATTGGACACGGAGGGGCGACCCGATGGCCGATCCACGGAAACCTCTTGTGAAGGCCATTGCCTTGAGGGGTTTTCTCTCCTTCGGGCCTGATGTCGCAGAGTTTCCACTGGAACGCCTGAATGTCCTGATCGGGCCGAACGCGTCCGGCAAGTCCAACTTCGTTGAAGCCATGTCGGTCCTGCGAGCGGTCCCCAGGGACCTTCCCAAGCCGATCCGGCAGGGAGGCACGGTAAGGGACTGGCTTTGGAAGAGGGGCCCCGGCAGCGGGCGGGCCGAGACGGCAGCCGACCGCGGCGATGTCCCTCGGTCCGCCCGCCTCGAGTTGGTTTTCTCCGGGGGTATGGTCGCTCAAGCCAAGGGCAATCCAGCGGTACGGTACCGGCTCGTATTCGGGGTGGAAGGAGACGCTTTCGTAGTGCTCGACGAGCGGGTGGAGAATGCCGAGGTAACACCTGGCTACACAAAGCCGTTTTTCTACTTCGGGTACGAGAATGGCCGTCCAATGCTGAACGTTCGGCATCGAACCAAGAAGAGAGAGCTCCGCCGGGAGTTCATCGACCCGGCGCAGTCCATTCTGTCGCAACGCAGGGACCCCGAGGAATACCCCGAGCTGGGGCGCTTGGCCGAAGTGCTGGCACGAATCCGCATCTACCGGAGCTGGCAATTCGGTCCCGACGCGGCTGTGAGGGCGGCTTGCGCCGCTGATGTTCGCACCGACCATCTGTCAGAGCAACTCGACAACCTGCCCGCACGCCTCCTGGCCCTGAAGCGGAGTCCCGTCGTCAAGCGACGCATGGTCGCGCTGGTGCGCGAGCTGGCTCCGGGTTTCGACGACTTCGAAGTAACCCCGGACGGCGGGTTGCTGACCCTCCGTGTCACGGAAGGTGACATCTCGATCCCCGCCCGCCGCCTGTCCGACGGAACGCTTCGGTACCTCTGCCTCCTGGCGATCCTGGTCGATCCCCATCCGCCCCCGCTCATCGTGATCGAGGAACCGGAGCTCGGGTTGCATCCGGACATCCATCCGCAGCTGGCGGCGCTCATGCTCGAGGCGAGCGCACGCACGCAACTGATCGTCACAACCCACTCGGACATTCTTGTCGACGCGCTCACCGACACGCCGGAGGCGGTCGTCGTCTGCGAAAATGTCGACGGTTCGACTCAGCTCGAGCGGCTGACCTCCGAGACGCTGGACCCGTGGCTCGACAAGTACCGCCTCGGGGAATTGTGGCTACGGGGAGAAATCGGCGGTACGCGGTGGTGACGGTCAGGCTCTATGTGGAGGGCGGCGGCGATTCGAAGAAGCTCAGGGTTCAGTGCCGGAGAGGCTTCAGGAAGTTCGTCGAAAAGGCGGGCCTGAAGGGTCGGATGCCACGCATCGTGGCCTGCGGCGGCCGCCAGCGAGCGTACGATAGCTTCACAACGGCGCTTGATGCCGGAAACAGCACTCCGATGCTTCTCGTTGATGCCGAACGCCCCGTTACGGATGCAAGCGCATGGGAGCACCTCCGCAAAAGGGACGGGTGGCCTCGCCCCGGCCGCGCCCTCGAGAACCAGTGCCACCTCATGGCCCAGGTAATGGAATCGTGGTTCCTGGCGGACAGACGGGCCCTGAAAGCGTTCTACGGCCGGAAGTTCCACGAGAAGTCTCTCCCTTCGGACCGGAGCGTCGAGCGAATCGCCAAGGCTGATGTCCTGGACGGTTTGGCGCGGGCAACGCGGAAGACGAGCAAGGGGCCGTACGACAAGGGACCCACGAGCTTCGACATCCTCGCTGAGGTCGATCCGTCCAAGGTTGAGAGAGCAGCACGGCACGCCAAGCGTTTCCTGGACAGCCTCCGGGCCGGGGCCGCGGGTTGAAGCACTATCAAATCAATCCTGACGACCTCCAGAGGCGACTGTGTGACCAGCTCTGCGCGTCCGTCCGCGTGGAGCAACGTCCCGATGGCGAGCTCATGCTCCAGGCTGATTTCGAGTTCCCCGACGGGGATCGCTATCCGATCTACCTGTCGGAAGCACCGGGCGGCGTCCGCCTCTCCGACAGGGGCGACACGTTGATGCGGATCAGCTACGACCATGATATCGACGCGTTCCTGGCAGGAAGCCGCGGGCAGCTCATCGAGCACAGCTCTGACCCGGATCTACGACCTCACGCTCCACTCGCGATCGCGGGCGACCTCGACGTTCTACGACGACCTCGCGGACCTGCTCTTCCAGACGGCCGACGAGGAACGGATTCAGCGTGATCACCTGCTTCCGGACCTTCCGAACGCCGAGGCATACCCGATCGACTATCGAATGGAGGGGAAGAGCGGCGGCCAGGTCTTCCTCTATGGCGTTCCGAATCGGGACAAGGCCCGCCTGACCACGATCATCCTGTCTCACTTTCACCGAAACCACCTCGACTTCGATTCGATCCTGGTCTTCAGTGATCAGGCCGAGATTCCGCGGACGGACTTGGCCAGGCTATCGGATGTGGGAGGGGACATGGTCTCGTCGCTCGCGTCGCGTGAGGATCTGCGGCGGAAGGTGGAGAGGCGTTGGCTCCAGGCGTACGCCGCCCTCATAACCATTGCGTTGGTCGTCCTGTTCTTCAGGAGCGGGACGGAGACGGACGGCGTGTTGCGCGCGCGCGGGCCGGTCATCGAGGACGACGCTGGACGCGAAAGGATCCTTGTCGGCGCACCGATTCCCGAGGCAGCCAACCGCTTCCGTACCGACGAAGCCAGGGTGCGGGAGGTCTGGGGACCCCGCTTTTGGGAAGAGTACATGGGTTGGTATCAGGACTACAACCACTCAACCAACGGCATCCTCATCCTGAGCGAGGACGGCTTCGACCGGATTGCCCTCGGCGACCCGAAGCCCGACCCGAACATCGGCAAGCGCATCGGGCCGAGCACGGGCATGGTGATCAATGACGCCGAGGGATTCGAGCGGATGGGCTATGGCCTGCTCGACATAGACGGCACTTATCGCGTGACGCTCGGCCTCGATTCGGATCGCAGCACCGAGGGTCTCGTGTTGTTCCTGGACGACCTGACGGGTGAGGTGGGCGTTTCTGTGGGCGATACGGGCGACCGGATCTTTCTGGGCAAGGCGTCCGCCGGACACGGCCTGTCAAGCCTTCCGGATCCGTTTCAAGGGCTACTGCTTAGGCGAGACGGCGAGATCGTGTACGAAAACAATGTCGCAAAGGACCCGTGAGGCCGGGGTCGATCAGGGGCTTTGCAAGCAGGAGGTCGTCAGGAAACGACGAACATCATCAGTGACCTTCCTTCGCGAGCCGGTTAGACTCCCGCCAGTGGTCATGTCCCTGCCTCCTTTCCGTACCGTTCCCGACTCAGGGCCCCTTCCCTCGGCGGGCGTTACCCCGCGTCTCCGGTACTACGGGCCCATCCGCCACCCTGTCGGCCCGGCCTGCCCCTCGCGGGGTCCCGGTCGCCGCGTGCACGGCACCAACAGGGCTTCCCGTGTTGCTACGCCTTCCATCTTCCATGCATGCCGACGCCATTACCCCGGCGGAAACCGGCCGGTGCTCTCGTCGCTCTCTTCCCAGCCGGTCGGCGGCCTTCCCCTGATGACAGGAGGGTCGGCTTCCGCATCAACCGTTTCGAGGCCTGCTCGGCGTTCACTCGCGTTCCGGCCTGCATGGTCGCTGAGCCGCCCATGGCAGCCCTTCTACCAGAGTGCTTCAGTCCATTTCGTTACCTCCATGAACCGCCCTGGCCGCTACCAGCCGGAGCAATTGCTGCGTGGGATTCGCACCCACCAGGAAAGCGCGCCTTTCCACGGCGCACTGTCAACTACGCTTGACACTATGGAAAGCGCAGATGACACTTCCACTCCACGCGGGCTGATCATTGGCCGGATTCCTTCGGATGGAACCCGAACACTATGCGCGTCCCGATCACCGCTTCAACGCCCGGCCGACCCCCAATAGGAAGCCGGAACACGCGGTCGAGGAAACGACGCGCTACGAGACTCTCGAAGGCGCGCTTGCGTGTCTGATCGAAGACTTTAGACTGTCCGGAATACGAGCCAATCCCGATCATCCGAGTCTGTTCAATGGCCATCAATCCTGACGATCTCCAACAGCGACTATGCGACCAGCTCTGCGCGGCCGTTCGCGTGGAGCGACGTCCCGATGGCGAACTCATGCTCGCGGCTGACTTCGAGTTCCCTGACGGGACGACCTTGCGGACCTCCTCCTCCAGACGGCCGGGGAGGAACGGTTCCAGCGCGACCACCTGCTTCCGGACCTTCCCAACGCGGACGCCTATCCGATCGACTATCGATTGGAGGGAAAGAACGGTGGCCAGGTGTTCCTCTATGGCGTTCCGAACCGGGACAAGGCCCGCCTGACCACGATCATCCTGTCTCACTTTCACCGCGTCCACCTCGACTTCGACTCGATTCTGGTCTTCAGCGATCAAGCCGAAATCCCCCGGATGGACCTGGCGAGGCTCTCGGATGTGGGAGGGGACATGGTTTCGTCGCTGGCGTCGAGTGAGGATCTGCAGCGGAAGCTTGAGCGGAGGATCGCGTAGGTCGAGGTTTTCGGAGGCGGGTTGGCGATGACGACCCAGCCGTTCTCACGCGCGACCTTCAGGGCTCCGACAACCGAGTAGACCGGGTTCTCGGATATGAACGATGTTCCGGTTTCCTGAAGGATCGTCAGGATGTCGCGGGCACGAAGCGGGCCTCCGTCATGGCGGAGGATTGCGGCACTCGACCACCTTCCGCCCACGCGGAACCCCAGCGCCCCCCCTCATGCCCGCCCCCACCCACCACGCCGACGCCCTGAAGAGCCGCTTCAGAAATGTGTTCGGATGCCGCGGAAGGGAATTCGGCAGCCTATCCCGTGGCGTCCTGGGCATCTCGGACGAATTTTGGAGGCCGCCAACACCTTCTGTAGCTTCGGTACCCGTCCGCTCGAGGACCGGTGGATTCCAAGCACATAGGTGCCTAACGCAACCATCTGTTACCGGCCATGCAAAATTGCACAGAAGTGGCCGTCGAAAATGTCAGATGTGGACAGGGTGACGGAGCGATGGCTGCGACGCGGGGTCCGGGTGTCCATGAGGGTTCCCGGCGGGTTCCATACAATGGCGTCTCCACCGAACGGAGGAGACGCGATGATCGGGAGAGAGACGAGGGTGCTGCTGCGGCACTATTTGGAGCAGGGGATGAGTAAGGCCGCGATCGCGCGGCAGGTCGGAATCAGTCCGCGGACCGTGTACCGCTGGATCGCGGCGGGACAACTGGACCGGGAGCTGGACGACGCGGCAGTCAGGTACGGACCGAGGCGTTCGCGGCCCTCGAAGCTCGATCCGTACAGAGGGATCATCGACGCCCGTTTGGCCGAGTATCCGGAGCTCAGCGCCGTTCGCCTGTTCAACGAAGTCCAGGCAGCGGGCTATCCGGGCGGCTACGGCCAGGTGAAGCGCTACGTGCGCGAGGTCCGGCCCCGGCCCCCGGAGGAGCCGGTGCAGCGGTTCGAAACCCCTCCGGGCCACCAGGCCCAGGTGGACTTCGCGGAGTTCCGGCTGCCGTGGGGCAAGCGGTACGCGCTGATCGTGGTGCTGGGCTACTCGCGGCTGGTGTGGGTTCAGTACTACGAGCGCCAGACGATGGCGGTGGTGATGCGGGGGCTGGAGTCGGCGTTCCGCTACTTCCGCGGCGTGCCCTCGGAACTCCTGTTCGACCAGATGAAGGCGGTCATCATCGAGGACGGCCGCGGGAAGGGCGGCCGGCTGGTGGAGAACCGGGAGTTCCTGCGCTTCAGCGTCCACTGGGGCTTCCGCATCCGGGCGTGCCGCCCCTACCGGGCCCAGACGAAGGGCAAGGTCGAGCGGCTGGTCAGCTACATCCGGAAGAACTTCTTCTACGCCCGGGTCTTCGGGTCGGACGATGACCTCAACGCGCAGGTGCTGCTGTGGCTCGACACCGAAGCCAACGTCCGGATCCACGGGACGTTGAAGGAGCGTCCGGCCGACCGGTTCGAGGCGGAGCGGCCTCACCTAATGCCTTTGCCCCCTTGGCCTTACCGGTCGGTGGCTCCCCGGCCCGTGGAGCCAGCGCCAGAGCAGGCTGATGGGGCGGCGTTCCCTCCGCTCGTCGAAGTCGAGCGCCGCCCGCTGGCCGAGTACGCCCGGATCGCAGGAGGAGCACCGTGAGGCCGCCATCGCGCAGGGAGCGCATCGCGGCCCAGCTCGCCGACCTCAAGATGCCCGGTGCGCTGGAAGCTCTGGACGAAGTGCTCGCCGGGGTCGACGGCGGCGGGACGACTGGCGGCGAGGCGATCGAGCGCCTGCTGGCCGCCCAGATCGCGCTTCGCAACAGCCGGCGCCTCGAGGCGGCCATGCGCTCCAGCCGACTGCCGTACGTCAGGACGCTGACGGACTTCGACTTCGCCTTCCAGCCCTCGATCAAGCGCGAGCAGATCGACGCGCTCCACGAACTCGGCTTCCTGGAGCGCAAGGAGAACGTAGTCTTCCTCGGTCCCCCCGGCGTCGGCAAGACGCATCTGGCGATCAGCCTCGCGATCACGGCTGCCGAAAGCGGGCGCAAGATCTACTTCGGGTCCCTGACCGACCTGGTCGACTCCCTGGAGGAGGCCAAGGCCGCCGGCCGGCTCGACCGCCGCCTCAAGACTCTCACCTACCCGGCACTCCTGATCGTTGACGAGATCGGCTACCTGCCCGTGACCCAGAGCGGCGCGGTCCTCTTCTTCCAGCTCGTCAACCGCCGCTACGGACGGGCCTCGACGGTGCTGACCTCGAACAAGGGCTTCGAGGAGTGGGGCCGCATCCTCGGCGACGAGGTCATGGCCGCCGCGCTGCTGGACAGGGTGCTGCACCGCTGCCACATCGTCAACATCCGGGGCAACAGCTACCGGATGCGCCGCCACGCCGAGCTCTCGAGGGCGATCCATCCGAGCGTAAACCGAAGACATACTGAACACCCCGCCTCCGGGGAGCCGGTCTCATGAGGGTCACCAAGCTCTCGGCGGGCTGCCCCGCTCCGGTCGCTCCGCTCCCTCCGCAGGTCAGCCCGCGAAGTGCGACATTTTCAATGGCCAGAAGTGTGACATTTTCAATGGCCATTGACACCATCCGTAGGGGTTAGAGAGGACCGATACCCCAAGATGTTGTGGGGGGGGGTTGACACTCGTCCACGATTCGCTAAACTATTGGCCCCGTTTCTTCAACCCCCAGAGCAAGGAGTGATTCGGTATGTCATTCGCAGACTATCCGCCGAGGCCCCCGCGACCACCTGCACCACCCCCGGGACCCCCGCGACCACCAGAATACCCTCCGCCCGGACCGCCCATTGGGCCACCGATCGAGTCGGAGCGTTCGTGAGCATCGTGAAATCACTCGCCGTTGGCAACGGCGACATGTTTTACATCCGGCACAACTCGGACAACTTTTCAGTCATCGATTGCTCCTTGCCGGGCGATCGCAAGGACGAGATCCTCGACGAGATCGCGGAGCAGAGCGCGGGGAAGGAGATCCGCCGGTTCATTTCCACCCACCCCGATCAGGATCACATATCGGGCCTGGTGGGATACGATGATCGCTTTGACATCTTGAATTTCTACGTCGTCAAGAACAAGGCCACCAAGAGCGAAGAGACTGAGGACTTCAAGCGTTACAAGAGCCTCCGCGACCATACCAGGAAGGCGTTCTATCTGAAGCAAGGATGCGAGCGCCGATGGATGAACCAGGGCGACGAGACGCGCGATCCGGCGGGCATTGACATCCACTGGCCAATCCTGACCAACGAGCATTTCAAAGATGCTCTAGAGCAGGCGAAAGACGGCGGTAGCCCCAACAACATCTCGCCAATTATCCGCTACAGCCTCTCAGACGGAGCTAGTGCGATGTGGATGGGCGACCTTGAGACCGATTTCATGGAGAAGATCAAGGACGCCGTCACCCCCGAAGCCTCGGACATCCTGTACGCACCCCATCACGGCCGCAAGAGCGGACGGGTTCCCAAGGCCTGGCTGGACAAGATCGACCCCACCATCATCGTGGTCGGCGAGGCGCCCTCCTCCGATCTCACCTACTACGACGATTGGGACACGATCACCCAAAACTCGGCCGGAGACATCGTTTTCGAATGCCTGAGCGGCAAGACACATGTCTTCGTGTCGAAATCGACTTATTCCGTCGACTTCCTCACTAAGGAAAAGGGCGTCGGGAATCGACATGGCTGTTACTACATCGGGACCTTCTATACGTGATGCTCACGAGAGCCGAGGCTCGCGGACCGCGGCCCCGATCTTACAGGTAAACTCCGCGGAGGCCATCAGGAGATAGGTATGGGCAAGGGGAATACGTGGCTAAGCGTTATGGCGCTCAGTACCGAATACGATCGAGTCGCTCGCCTTACACCGGCTCTCGCGTCATTCCTCCCGCTGATTCCATTGACATTTGCGCTCGGTGGGACTCTTGAGGAATGGGCAGTATTGCTCGGGGGAACGACGGGTGTGTTTGCGTTAGGTGGTTTTGTCCTTGCGAACTTCGCTTCAGCCATGGGTAATCGCCTACAGAAGCAGCTCTGGCCAGACTGGCCGTTCGACGCACCGACCAACGCACTATTGATGCCGGACAATCCTGATGTCTCCCCCCAGCAACGGGCCCTGTGGTACGATCAGGTCAAGCAGGTCACCGGCTTAGACCTTCAAGTAGAGGCGGTTCGTGGGGACACGGCAATTATTCGCGCCACTGTCAATGATGCTGTCATCCGCCTGAGAAACCGGTTTCGGAGCGGCTCAGTGCGTGGTCGCCACGACCAAGAGAGCATCCGCTACGGTAGCGCTAGGAACCTCACTGGAATGCGACCCGTCTGGCTCGGCCTCTCTCTGACTAGCTGCGCAGGTGCATGGGCTGCGTACATTTGGGGTTCCTCGGATCTGTGGTGGCCAAGCGTCGCGTCGATTGTCCCCGCGCCACTTTTCCTGATCGCTTTCTTCGTACTCCCCTCGTACGTTCGAACGCGAGCTCGGTATTACTGTGAGACCTTCTTTCAACTGCTGGAGGAGGAAGCAGCCACGGACGGCGATCTCGCAACTGTCCTAGACGTCACACAGGGTGACCGTTCATCCTCATAACTTCCCATCAACTGGACCCATGACGGAGAAACTGTTCAAGTGAAGTTCGCGATTCTCGATGTCGAGCACGGTTTCTGCGCCTACGCCGTCGGACGCGACGGGGGAGTTTTGCTCTTTGACTGCGGGCACGGGTCTGCCATCCGACCATCAACCTACCTTCCCAACCAAGGCATATCACGCATCCGTCGTTTCTTTGTCACCAACTACGACGAGGATCATATCAGCGATCTGATCAACGTCCGTCGCTACCTCGACATCGAAATCCTGACGCGGAACTCGAGCCTGACGAGCAGGCAGATCCGGTCCCTCAAGACCCCTCCCCTAAGCGCGGCAATGAACGAACTGCTCGCTATGGTCGACTATTACACTGGAGAAGTCGCCCCACATCGATTTGATCCAGACGGGATTCGTGTGTCGGTCTTCTGGAACGACTACCCGCTATTCTCGGACACGAACAACTTGAGCTTGCTCACGTTTCTGGATGTTGGTGACGTCTCATTTGCTCTTGGTGGCGATCTAGAGAAGGACGGATGGGCCAAGTTGCTCGAGCGCCCACAGGTTCGCGGCCTGCTGGAGGACGTCGACGTGTTCGTAGCTTCGCATCATGGGCGTGAGAACGGCTACTGTCCCGAAGTGTTTGACCACTGCAATCCCTCGTTGATCGTCATGTCGGATGGACCAGTCACGTACAGTACGCAGGAGATGGCCAGCACCTACGCCCAGCACGCTAGCGGGTCGTACTTCAACAACAGAGGGACACGTCAGTGGCGAATGGTGGTCACGACTAGGAAGGACGGGACCATCATTTGGGATCTCTAGCTGGATCGCTACCCATGCGGCTTCCTGATAGTGCTTTTGTACCGATCCCGATTGTCTGGACAAGTGGACGGCTTCATCCATCAGGACGCACTTGCTTGCGCTTCTCGCTGCCAAAACCGGTCGCGTGTATCCGTGCCCTTGGAGACCCCTGTCGCTCTCGTCATCCGGGCCTTGCCAGTCCGTCGCGCGCTCTTGCGATGTGACAGTCCACTGGCGCTCCGTCCGCGCCGCCGCATCTTGGGTCGGTCGGGTTACGGGAAGCGGATCCGCAACTTGACTTCACTCCCGGCTGCGAAGCCCTACCTGGGAGGAATCAACGCACATGGCGACAACCGATCTCGGCCGTCTCGAGCCTGTAGACCTGCGCGAGGTCTGGCCAAACGAGGAGAGCGACTTCACCCCTTGGCTCGCTGACCAGAAGAACCTGGCGATCCTCGGTGACGCGCTGGGAATGCCGCTGGAATTCGTAGCGCGCGAGGAAGCCGTGGGCCCCGTATTCGGCCGACATCCTCTGTCGCGACTCCAACGACCGCACCCAGGTCGTCGTCGAAAACCAGCTGGAGTCCACGGATCACGATCACCTCGGCAAGCTGCTGACCTATGCCGCCCATCTGGGCGCGCGAGTGGTTGTCTGGATCGCGAAGGGCTTCACGGACCAGCACCGGGCTGCGCTGGATTGGCTGAACGAAGTGTCCGAGGCTGGAACCCGGTTCTTCGGTCTGGAAATCGAACTGTGGCAGATCGGAGAGTCGCCACCGGCTCCAAAGTTCAACGTCGTGGCAAAGCCGAACGACTGGACCAAGGAGCGAATCGAACCGACGGCCCTGACGGCCACGCTCCAAATGCAACTCGACTTCTGGAAGGGATTCGCGGAGTTTGTGGCCCGCAAGGGCAAGATCGTGACCAGGATCAACTCGCCCAAGCCGCAGAACTGGTTGGGACTCAGCGGAGTCGGCCGGGCCGGATTCTACCTGTACGGAGTGGTCTCCACGCGGTCAGAGAGCGGCGGTCACGAACTGAGGGCAGAACTCGTCATCACCGGCCAGGACACCGATCACTACTTCGATCTGCTCCACGCCGACCGGCACGACGTGGAAGAGGAGCACGAGTTCAGCGACGAGATGGAATGGTACAATCCCACTGGCGCCCAGCAGCGCAAGATCTACTGGCGCCTCCTGACAGACTTTGGAGATCGGGACCTGCGTACCGACCAGTACCGCTGGCTGCTCGAACGGGTCGAGGCGCTCCACCGCATCCTGGCAGCTCGGGTAATGGCGCTGCCGGTGCCTCAGTAGCGGGGTCGAGGCTTCCCAAGCGGCCAAGACCCCGGGAAGTCAACTATACATGACATCATGTAAACGTGAGTTGACATTCCTTCGACTAGGTGGGCAATTGACCCGATGCCCTCGGTAGGGCTCGCAGCCTGAGCGGGGCCAAGGCGCTTCCGTCGGGTTCCGACCGAGCGGGTTGACGCTCGGTCCGGCGGCCCGTAATGGTGATTGCCCCCGCAGGCAACGCCACTCGCCACTGGAGCCCACCGGACCCCCCACCCCATGCCCCTCCGAAAATCCCACCTCTACTCCTCGCTCTGGCAGAGCTGCGACCAGCTGCGCGGCGGCATGGACGCGTCCCAGTACAAGGACTATGTCCTCACGCTGCTCTTCATGAAGTATGTCTCGGACAAGTACGCCGGGAGCGACGACTTCGCCGACATCAAAGTGCCACCGGGGGGAAGCTTCGCCGACATGGTCGCGCTGAAGGGCACCAAGGAGATCGGCGATGGGATCAACAAGGTCATCGGCAAGCTCGCCGACGCCAACGACTACCTCCTCAAGGGCGTGATCGACCAGGCTGATTTCAACGACGAGAGCAAGCTCGGCAAGGGCAAGGAGATGCAGGACCGCCTCTCGAAGCTGGTCGGGATCTTCGAGGGGCTCGATTTCCGTGCCAACCGGGCCCACGGGGACGACCTCCTGGGCGACGCGTACGAGTACCTCATGGGGCACTTTGCGACCCAGTCGGGCAAGAGCAAGGGGCAGTTCTACACCCCGGCGGAAGTCTCCCGCATCATGGCCCGGGTGATCGGCATCGGCCCGGACACCAGACGGGATCACACTGTGTACGACCCGACCTGCGGCTCCGGGTCTCTTCTCATCAAGGCCGCTGACCACGCGCCCAACGGGCTGACCATCTACGGCCAGGAGAAGGATGTCGCGACGTGGATGATGGCGCGCATGAACATGATCTTGCACGAACGGGTGGCCGCCGAGATCAAGCCCGACAACACCCTTGCCGCCCCTCAGTTCACGGAGGGATCGGGGGGTCTCAAACGGTTCGACTTCGCAGTCGCCAATCCGCCGTTCTCCGACAAGGCCTGGACCAACGGGCTCGACCCGGCCAACGACGAATTCCGCCGCTTCGAATACGGTGAGCCGCCGGCCAAGAACGGCGACCTCGCTTTTCTCCTGCACCTGCTCGCGTCGCTCAACAGCACCGGCAAGGGCGCGATCATCATGCCCCACGGCGTGCTCTTCCGTGGCAACCGCGAGGCTGACATCCGCCGCAATCTCGTCAAGCGCGGCCTCATCAAGGGCGTCATCGGGCTCCCCGCCAACCTCTTCTACGGCACCGGAATTCCGGCGTGCATCGTGGTGATCGACAAGGAGAACGCGGTGGGCCGCCGCGGTATCTTCATGATCGACGCCAGCAAAGGCTTCCAGAAGGACGGTGCCAAGAACCGGCTGCGGGAACGCGACATTCACCGCATCGTGGATGTCTTCAACGAGCAGAGGGAGACGCCTGGATACGCGCGCATGGTGCCGCTGGCCGAGATCGCCAGTGAGGCCAACGACTACAACCTCAATATTCCGCGATACATCGACTCGAGTGAGCCCGAGGACCTGCACGACCTGAGGGCGCACCTGCATGGTGGCATCCCGAACCGCGACATCAACGCCCTTGGCGCCTACTGGGAGGTGTTTCCGGGCTTGCGGGCGCTGCTCTTCTCGCCGAATGGCCGGGACGGGTACAGCGACGCGCGCGTTGACGCGGATGAGGTGCGGGGGATGGTGCTCGAACACGGGGAGTTCAGGGCCTATGGGGACCGGGTCCTCCGGGTATTTGACGGCTGGCGGCGGGAGCATGCGCCACGCCTCCACAAGCTTGCTGTGGGGCATGCGCCCAAGGCGCTGATTCGGGCTCTGGCGGAGGACCTGCTGCACCGCTTTGCCGGCCTCCCGCTGCTCGACCGCTACGATGTCTACCAGTGCCTGATGGACTACTGGGACGAGGTTATGCAGGACGATGTGTACCTGGTGGTGACGGAGGGGTGGGCGGAGGCGGCGCGGCCGCGAGTGCTGGTGCCAGTCAAGGGCAAGGGGACCGCGGAGCCACCGGATCTGACCGTGAACCGGAAGAAGTACAGGATGGATCTGGTGCCTCCCGGGCTTGTCGTCGCGCGGTATTTTGCGACGGAACAGGCCGGGGTTGACCGTTTGCGGACCGAAGAGGAGAGCATCGCTCGCGAGCTGGAAGAGTTCATCGAGGAGTACTCCGGTGAAGACGGACTGCTGGAAGGCGCGACGAGTGACGCCGGGAAGGTGACGCAGACCGCTGTGAGGGCGCGGCTGAAGACGGTGGTTGACGATCCCGAGGGACAGGAGGAGCGGGATGTGCTGGAAGTGTGTCTGGATCTGATGAAGGCCCGTGCCGCAGCGAAGAGGGCGGCGAAGGCGGCGCAGACTCGGCTGGATTCGAAGGTGCTCGCGCGGTACGCGACGCTGACTGCGGCGGAGATCACCGAGCTCGTGGTCGGCGACAAGTGGATGGCAAGCGTGGAGGGCGCGATCGGCCAGGTGGTGGAGCGCCTGACGGGTGGGCTGGTGGATCGGGTCAGGGTGCTGGAAGGGCGGTATTCAAAGCCGCTGCCGGAGCTTGCGCGTCAAGTTGAGGACTATGGCGCGAAGGTCGAGGGCCACCTGATGCGGATGGGACTGCCGGTATGAGTCGGCAGTTCGATTTCGAGCGTCTCGTTGAGCTGTGCGGGCGGACCCACGAGGAGACCCGGCGGTCGGCCGGCCGTGCCATCGACCGCTCGCTGGTCGTGCGGAACTGGCTGTTCGGATGGTACATCGTGGAGTATGAGGGAGGTGGGTCAGCCCGCCAGGAGCTGTATGGCAAGGAATTGATCGACCGTCTTTCGGAAAGGCTCCGGACGAATGGGGTCAAGGGCTGTTCGCCCAGCAATCTGCGGAAGTGCAGGGAGTTCTATCGGGTCTTCGCCGAGATCCGACAGACGGTGTCTGTTGAATCCCGGGAGCCGTCAGAGATTCGGCAGACAGTGTCTGTTGAATCTTTCGCACCGCGACTGGACATCGCATCCCCCAGCCTGACGGACCTTGCCGAGCAGTTTCCCCTCGGCTGGTCCCACTACGTCACCCTGCTGTCCGTAACCAACCCCGACGCCCGCCGCTTCTACGAGATCGAGGCCGCGGACAACGGCTGGAGCGTCCGCGAACTCAAACGTCAGCTCGACAGCTCCCTGTACGAGCGGCTCGCGCTCAGTCGCGACAAGCACGAGGTCCGCCGCTTGGCCCGTGAGGGGCAGGTCGTCGAGAAGGCGTCGGACCTGATCAAGGATCCGGTCGTGCTGGAGTTCCTCGGCCTGGAGGAGAGGCCCGCCTACTCCGAGAGCGACCTGGAAACCGCGATCATCGACCGGCTTCAGCAGTTTCTGTTGGAGCTCGGAAAGGGCTTCCTCTTCGAGGGGCGCCAGAAGCGCTTCAGCTTCGATGACAGTCACTTTTTCGTCGACCTGGTGTTCTACAACCGCCTCCTGCGGTGCTACGTGCTGATCGACCTCAAGCCCGGGAAGCTGACCCATCAGGATCTCGGACAGATGCAGATGTATGTGAACTATTTCGACCGCTACGTGAAGACCGAAGACGAACTGCCGACCGTCGGGATCCTGCTCTGCAACCGTAAGAACGAGGCCGTGGTCGAGCTGACGCTCCCTGAAGACGCCAACATCTACGCGTCGAAATACCAGCTCTACCTGCCGTCGAAACAGGAGCTTGCCGAGCAGCTGGCGATCGTTCGCCGGGAGGTTGGGGGGCGCGACGGGGGAAGCCATGAGTGAGGGGAGGGCCGGCAGGGGTGTCTACGGTCCGGACGGTGCGGGGCACGCGCCGAACGTACCTGCAGGGTACAAACGCACCGAGATGGGGGTGATACCAGAGGAATGGAACACTTGCACGATAGGCGACCTCTTTGCATTCAAGAATGGACTGAACAAGGCCAAACGCTTCTTTGGTACTGGCATACCCATCGTCAACTACATGGATGTCTTCGAACGCTCGGGTCTTACTGCGGATAACCTGGCTGGCCGTGTAACCCTGACTCCAGACGAGATTAGGAACTACCAAGTCCGGATGGGGGATGTGTTCTTTACTCGTACATCGGAAACAGTTGAGGAGATTGGTGTCGCATCCGTAATGCTTGATGATCCTTGCGACACCGTATTCAGCGGTTTCGTTCTTCGCGCCCGCCCTCGAGACGGCCACCTCAACGATACTTACAAGCAATACTGTTTTGCGGTCAGATCTGTCAGATCTCAGATCGTATCGAATGCGACATACACAACCCGTGCTCTGACCAACGGTCGTTCCCTGTCAGGTGTACACATCGCCGTACCCCCAAGGCCTGAACAGCGCGCCATCGCCGCCGCCCTCTCCGAGGTGGACGAGCTGATCGAATCGCTGGAAGCGCTGGTCGCCAAGAAGCGGGCCATCAAGCAGGCCACGATGCAGCGGCTGCTGACGGGTAGGACGCGGCTGCCGGGGTTCGGGGGGGAGTGGGAGGCCGTGCGAGCTGGAGATATCGGACGATTCGGAGGCGGCAGTGGCTTCCCCGTGCGGTATCAGGGCAACACGCAGGGTGATTATCCGTTCTTTAAGGTTTCGGACATGAATCGCGATGAGAATAGAATACTCCTCACGGAAAGCAGCAATTACATCACGGAACACACCCGACAACTCTTGGGTGCGATGGCGTTTCCACCCAAGTCAATTGCATTCGCAAAGGTCGGAGCGGCAGTGTTCCTTGAGCGCAAGAGGATTCTAGCCAAGCCAAGTTGCCTCGATAACAACATGGCGGCATTCACAGTAGCCGAAGACAAGGCGGACATTCTGTTCGTATACCATTTGCTATCGAGTATCCGCTTCAGTGCTTTCGCGAGTACCACCGCGCTGCCTTCTCTCAGTGGTGTGGCGCTTTCCAACATTCGACTCCTCCTCCCTCCCCTCCCCGAACAGCAAGCCATCGCCACCGTCCTCTCCGATATGGACGCCGAGATCGCCGCCCTGGAACACCGCCTCGACAAGACCCGCGCGATCAAGCAGGGTATGATGCAGCAGCTCCTCACCGGTTCCATCCGGCTGCCCATCCCGAATGACGATACGGAAGACGACCACGCCCATGACGCCTGAACCGCACAGCGTCGAGCGGAAGTCGTCCTGGCGCGACGAGCACCTGGACTGTATCTGCGGATTCGCCAATGGCCAGGGCGGCGTCCTGGAGATCGGGAGGAACGACCGTGGCGAAGTCGTCGGAGTCGCCGATGTCCTCCGCCTGCTCGAGGAGATCCCCAACAGGGTTCAGTCGCTCTTCGGGATCGCCGTCAGCGTGGACCTGAGGAGCGATTGCGGACACGATTACCTGCGCATCGTCGTGCCTCCCCATCCGACTCCGGTCAGGGTCACGAGGGAGCTTCCCTACCCCGCCGCCGACATGCCCGCGGATGTTCGGGTACGACCAGATGATTCAACCAGAAAACAACCAGAAAACTCGGATCAGCCAGAAAATCGCCAGAAAATCGCCGAGCGCATCGTCGCTTTCCTGCGAGAGAACCCGGAGGCCAGCCGCCGCGACATCGTTGCAGCGCTTGAAAACACCACCGAGGGAAGCGTCCGGTATCAGCTGGACAAGCTCAAGGCTTCCAAGAGGTTACGTCGCGTCGGGCCGGACAGGGGAGGACACTGGATGGTTGTAGATGGCCCCGACGCGGAGGGAACCGAAGAGACCGCTCCCTGCGCTGGCGACCGCCGGTGGCCAGGCCAGACACAGCCAGAACACAGCCAGCGAACGACCAGAAAACCGCCAGAAATCCACCAGAAGACCGCCAGAAGCAACGACCAACCACCTGAACCCCTACCCCTTGCCGACCGCATCCTCGCTCTCCTCCGCCAGAACCCGTCCGCGAGCCGCCGCGAACTCGCCGCCACTTTCGGCACCACCAAGTCCATCGTCCGGTATCGGCTGGACAAGCTGCGTGCGGCAGGGAAGATCGCGCGGGTCGGTCCCGACAAGGGTGGCCATTGGAAGGTGCTGGACAACTCCGCCACCGAGCCGGATCCCAGCCCCGACCGCAACCGCAGGAACCCCCGATGACGGCCGTTGGCGAGCTTGAGAGAGAGACCCAACGCCGCGTCATCCGCCATTTTCGGGACCAACTCGGCTACGCCTTCCTCGGCAACTGGCACGAACGCGACAACAACCGGAACATCGAACCCGAGATCCTCACCCGGTTCCTCAAGCGCCAGGGCCACTCCCCCGCCCTCATCACCAAGGCGCTCGACAAGCTCGACAAAGCCGCCGCCCTTGGCGGGAGCAAGACCCTCTACGATGCCAACCGCGACGTCTACGGCCTCCTTCGCTACGGCGTCAAGGTTCGGCCCGGCCTCGGCGAACACACGGTCACAGTGCACCTGATCGACTGGGCGAATCCGGCCGCCAACGACTTCGCGATCGCCGAAGAGGTCACGGTCGCGGGGAAGAACACCAAGCGGCCCGACATCGTGCTCTACGTCAACGGGATCGCCGTCGGCGTCCTCGAACTCAAGCGCTCGACTGTCTCGGTGGCGGAGGGAATCCGACAGAATCTGGTCAACCAGAAAAGGGACTTCATCCGGCCGTTCTTCAGCACCGTGCAGCTTGTCATGGCGGGCAACGACACCGAAGGGCTGCGCTACGGCGTGATCGAGACCCGCGAGAAGTACTGGCTCCGGTGGAAGGAAGCCGGCGCGCTCACCGACGACGACGCCACCTCTCCCCTCCTTATCGAACTCGGCCACCTCTGCGCCCCCGAGCGCCTGCTCGAACTGATCCACGACTTCGTGGTCTTCGACGCCGGCACCAAGAAGATCTGCCGTCACAACCAGTACTTCGGCGTGAGGGCGGCCCGGAAGTACGTCCGCCGTCGCGAAGGCGGGATCATCTGGCACACCCAGGGTAGCGGGAAGAGCCTCACGATGGTGTGGTTGGCGAAGTGGATCCGTGAACTCAAGGGAGTTGACGGCCGCGTGCTCATCGTCACCGACCGCACCGAGCTCGACGAGCAGATCGAGATGGTATTCCAAGGTGTGGACGAGGACATCTATCGCACCAAGAACGGGGGCGACCTCGCGGAAGTACTTCGCGACCCCGCCAAGTCGCTGATCTGTTCGCTTGTCCAAAAGTTCGGCAGCTCCGAGGAAGGCAACATCGACCGCTACGTGAGCGACCTCCAGAGCCACATGTCACGTGGTTCCCAGGCCGCGGGCGAGATCTTCGTCTTCGTAGACGAGTGCCACCGCACCCAGTCCGGCAAGCTGCACAGGGCAATGAAGGCGATCCTCCCCGGCGCCACCCTGATCGGCTTTACCGGCACACCGCTCTTGAAGTCCGACAAGCGGCGCAGCATTGAGACCTTCGGACCATACATTCACACCTACAAGTATGACGAGGCGGTCGACGACGAAGTGGTCCTGGACCTGCGCTACGAGGCGCGCGACATAGATCAGGATATCACTTCGGAGGCGAAGATCGACCAGTGGTTCGACTCGAAGACCGAGGGGTACAGCGATCTGGCCCGCGCGCAGCTAAGGCAGAGGTGGGGCACGATGAAGAAGGTCACGAGTTCGCTGCCCCGGATTCGGGAGATCGTGGCCGACATCCTGATGGACATGGAGACGCGGGACCGCCTCAAGAGCGGCCGCGGCAACGCGATGCTCGTATCGGACAGCGTCTATGCGGCCTGCCGCTTCTTCGAGGCGTTCAGGGAGACCGAGCTGAAGGACAGGTGCGCCATCGTCACCTCCTACAGCCCGGCGGCAGGGGACATCAAGGGGGAAGAGACGGGGGAGGGACTCACCGAGAAGCTCCTCAAGTACGATGTCTACCGGAAGATGCTCGCCGACCACTTCGGTGAGACCGAGGACAAGGCCATGCACAAAGCCGACCGGTTCGAGCAGGAGGTCAAGCGGCGGTTCGTGAAGGAGCCCGGGCAGATGAAGCTCCTGATCGTGGTGGACAAGCTGCTCACCGGCTTCGACGCCCCGCCGGCCACCTACCTCTACATCGACAAGAAGATGCAGGATCACGGTCTCTTCCAGGCGATCTGCCGGGTCAACCGGCTGGACGGGGAGGACAAGGAGTACGGCTACATCATCGACTACAAAGACCTCTTCCGCTCGCTGGAGGGCGCGATCCAGGAATACACGGGCGAAGCGTTCGAGGGCTACGACCGCGAAGACGTGGAAGGCCTGTTGCAGGACCGCCTCGAGCGGGGAGTGGAACGGCTGGAGGAGACCCGCGAGGCGGTCAAGGCGCTGTGCGAACCCGTCGATCCGCCTCGCGATACGGAAGCGTACCTGAGCTATTTCTGCCACGACGGAAAGGGTCTTGCCGCCAACGAACGGAAGCGCCTGACCCTGTATCGCTCAGTCGCGGCGTTCCTGCGCGCCTACGCCAATCTGGCCAACGAGATGATCGAGGCGGGTTACACCGAGGCCGAACGGCAGGCCATCCGGGACGAGGTCGGCCACTACGAGAAGGTCCGCCAGGAGGTCAAGCTGGCCAGCGGTGACTACGTCGATCTCAAGGTGTTCGAGCCGGCCATGCGGCACCTCCTGGACAATTACATCCGCGCCGAGGACAGCGAGGTCATTTCCAAGTTCGACGAGCTGACGCTTGTGGACTTACTCATCAAGGATGGCGAGGGCGCCATCGGCAGCCTTCCCGAAGGGATCCGGAGCAGCAGCCGCGCCGTCGCCGAGACGATCGAGAACAATGTCCGCCGCCTGATCGTTGACGAGATGGCGGTGAATCCGAAGTACTACGAGAAGATGTCGGCGGTGCTCGATGCGCTGATACAGCAGCGTCGGGAGGAGGCGATCGAATACGAGGCTTACTTGAAGAAGGTGATCGAGCTGGCTGAGAAGGTGAAGCGGGGGGAGGGTGACGGTTCGTATCCCGCGAGGATCAAGACCCGGGCGCTCCGGGCGATCTATGACAACCTGCCGGAGGAGTTGCTGGGCAAGAAGGTGGCCGAGGGGACCGATGCGGAGGAACCGGAGGGTGCGGCCGATCCGCGTGAAGTCGTCGCGCTGGCTGTAGATCGGGCGGTCCGCAAGGCCAAGATGGCCGACTGGCGCGGCCACCCCATCAAGGAGAAGCAGATCGGCGCTGCGATCCAGGCCGCACTCGGTCCGTACAAGGCCCACACGCTCCCTATCTTCGCAATCGTGAAGGAGCAACGTGAGTACTGACCGCGCCCGCATCGATATCCGCGGCATCGAGGTCGAGATCGTCCGCAAGGATATCAAGCACCTGCACTTGGGCGTCTATCCCCCGGAGGGACGGGTCCGAGTCGCCGCACCGTTACGCCTCGACGACGACGCAGTGCGTCTAGCCGTGATCTCTCGGCTAGCCTGGATTCGGCGGAAGCGCGCGGAGTTCGAGGGACAGGACCGCCAGTCGCGGCGGGAGTTCGTGACCGGTGAGAGCCACTACTTCGAGGGACGGCGGTATCGGTTGGATGTTGTCGTGTCGAATGCTCCGATGGGCATTCGCCTCCGCGACAATGCCTGGATGGAGATGCGGGTGCGTCCCGCCACCGACCGCGACGCCCGCGAGGCCCTACTGTACCGGTGGTACCGGGCCCGGTTGCGCGACCGCATACCCGAGTTGCTCGCCAAATGGGCACCGAGGATCGGAGTCACGGTGGCCGATTGGCGTATTCGGCGAATGAGGACACGATGGGGCACCTGCAATCCGGAAGCCGGTCGGATCTGGCTGAATTCGGAGTTGGCGAAAAAGCCGGTATCATGCCTCGAGTATGTCTTGGTCCACGAGATGGTCCACCTGCTAGAACGTGGGCACACCGAGCGGTTTCGAGGGATACTTGACCGGCTGATACCGCAGTGGCGGCAGCGTCTGGATGAGCTAAACCGCACGTATTTGGCGGATGAGGAGTGGGATAGCGCGAGGCTATCACATCCCACAGTATCCCAATGAACGACGCGCGAGGCTTCCTGAGCAGTCTACTTGTTCGAGGTTTCGACCATTTCTTTGATGACCAATTCTCTAAGTTTCTGAATCCTACGCCCGAATACAAAGCGATCAGGAGCACTGTTGCCAAGTTCCCTCAGCACAAGCGCCACTTGCGAGGAGCTCTTGACAGGCTTTTCATTGATCCTTCCACAACGCGGGCCTTTGGTTACCTATTCGATGGTTACGCTGACGAAGGTCACATGGCTTTGCTAGAGGAGAAGCTTTGCGAGTTCTTGTCTCGTCCGAGCATCACAACCGCAGAGGCACGTGACACCCTAGTATACTATGCCCATTGCCTTCGCCGAGAATACGGCCGTGATAACGTGCTCGGTTTATTGCAACGCGATGCGAGTCGGAGGGCACCCCCCGCGCCAGTCCTTACGCTAGATGACACGACGGCTATTAGACAGATTGGTACAGCTGGGCCGCCATTGCTGCTGGGCAAGCCCCAAGATTCTCCAGAGCCATCTGCTGACGAGCCTGTTTGGGATCGCCGGATTGACCAAGCGAAGGAACTTCTCAAGCTTGGGGAGACCTCGCGTGCTCAACGACGTTTTCTCACCATCCTCGATGATGCCCTTGAACAGTCGGTCGACAGTTCCCGCATACTGTATCGGCTCCATACCAATTTGACGATCTGTTCCATCGCATCCGAAGCGTTGGACGACGCCGAGCGCTGGGCTCGCAAGGCACTACAGGACCAACCTCCAGACGACTTAGCGGAAGCCTTGTTGGCACGGGTGTTGCTTGCGCGAGGGGAGATCGAAACAGCCAAACGAATGGCTAACGGTATACTGGAGCGAAGCCCCACACAGGCCCAAGCGTGGGTTGTGACCATCCTCAGTTCCTCGGAGCCACTCGCCCGCACCAAGCTACCTGCAGAGCTTGGCAAGGATATAGATGTCTTGCTAGCCCTTTCTGAGCAGCATGCTCACCACGGCGACCTTGCCCAAGCATTGACAATCGCTCGTGACGCATCGCAGCTTGCCGGCAATAGCGCTCAGTCATGTGTGTCGGTCGCAGAGTCGTTGCTGTATCTCGGCACACTGCCGATCGACGCCAATCCTCTTCCGGAGGACAACACACTGGTTGGCGACCTTGTGGATGCGGCTATTGGCCTGATCGGTGAAGTCGAACGGTCATCATTGTTGTCGCGGGCCTATTGTGCCCGTTCGGGGCTCCGTTTGATCGTCGGTGACGTTGATGGTGCGGAACGCGACGGACAACGGGCGTACCGCGCTGATCCCAAGAGAAACGAGGCAGCTTTTGCGTGGGCCCGAGCGTTGGCTGCGTCTAGGGACATTACCAGGGCCCTCTTTGTTCTTGAGGAGTGCGAATCATGCGAAAGCGATCCTCGTACTCTAGCGTTGCGAGCCCGTCTGCTCGCTGACATCGGCGGACGTGAGTCCGAACTTGAGAAGTCGGTGCGGTCGGCGATCGATCTTCTGACCGACGGCGATGACGACCGGCATGTGTTGCTTGATCTTGCAGATCTTGCAAGCGTCACGCAGATGGCTACGCTAGCACAAGAAGCGTTGGCACGTCTTGGAGAGAATGTTCCGGAATACATGACAGCTCTGATTCTTGCCAGGATCGACCGAAGGAAGGAGCGCCCTCAACTGGCGCTTCGCCATTACTCCCAAGCATTATCGCGAGCTCCCGCAAAGCGCCGCATTCCAGTTGCCTACGAGTACGCGTCAGCCGCCCATTCGTTGGATGCCTACACGGACGCAGTGAACATTCTCGAAGAAGTGGGTGTCGATGACGCACCGGATGCCATTAGGCGGATGTACGTGCACTCTCTCATCGCATTGGGAAGCTGGGATAGAGTATCTGAGTTCATCAATGGAATGGCGTCTACGAGCCAGCCCCTCCCTGAGTGGGCACTCGATGTCGCATCTGTCGTCGCTTTGCGGCGGGATGATCTTGATGGCGCTGTCGCCCACCTGACGCAGCTACTTTCGCTCGGCACAGAAGGCATGGCTGCAATTGAAGCTCGCCTAGCGCAGACGCTGTTTCGCATGGGGCGAAATGATGAGGCAGTAGCCTTCGCGGAGAATGCGTGTGCCCGCGGAGACGCGACCCGGACACTTAGACTTGAAATGGCCAAGTTGTTCTTCCAGACTCGCCGCTACGATGCCGCTATCCAGACCGCGTTTGCTGCTCTTCGCGAACTTCCAGCGACTGCTGAAGTGGACGCAGTGTATGTGCACATCTTTGCGACGTCTCCCGACGACGTTTCCACTAAGTCGGATGTTTCGACGGTCGATGTGAACACTTGGGTGAAGCTCCGCGGTGATGACGGCTCTGAAGCATCGTACTGGGTATTTGACGAGGACATCGTGCTTGGCAGCCATAACGAGCTGTCGTCTACCTCGCCGAAGGCAGAATTGCTCTTGGGCCTTACCGTCGGTGAACCGGTGTCACTGCAGCCGGGTAGTGTCGACCCAATGCAGTTTACGGTCGTGGAAACGTTGACGGTTTGGGCACAAGCATTCCGTGAAGCTTTACAGCGCGCGTCGACTCGGGTGACGGTCGAAAGGAATCCGATTCAGTCGATCAGGGTCGGTGACCCTCCGTCAGTGAAGTTCATGTCGACCATTACAGCGATGCTCCACCGTAGCCGAGAGGCTCAAAGCAAAGTCGAGCATTTGTACAGTGAGGGACGTGTTCCGCTATCCGTTCTTGGTCACCTGCCGAGGCGTACCTGCCGTGAGGCATACTATCGCGCATTGCAGCTTGATTGTGGAATACTTGTTGAGAGTGGTGCAGCGGACGCACTCCGTGATGCCATGAAGACCGTAACTGCCGCCCAACGTGCTGTTCTGCATACATCAGCGTTGGTCACGCTGCAGGAATTGGGAATGCTACATGTGCTCCCGGCCATTATCGTGCAACCGGTCATTTCAACCTCGGCTGCAATAGAACTCAGGTCAGAGCAGACCAAGATAGCGCACGCTCTGGAACGAGGAGACACAGCTTCGATGGCGTTAGAGGACGACAATGTAGTCGTTTTGCAAGGATCACCTGAAGAGGTAAAGAAGATTCTGAATGCCTTGGAGGAGCTTCTGGCCTGGATTGAGTCATTTGCGTTAGAGACGCCGCGTCCTAGCGAAGCGTTGAAGGATGCGAGCGACGAGTTCCGGGGTCTGCTAGGAGCACCAACATATGATTCATACATGCTCAGTGGGCCTGACGTACCCCTCTATGCGGACGACTGGGTACTTCGTCAACTCGCGCGGGCTGAGCGACGTGCCGGTAGTTTCACGACCTACACGCTGCTCTGCTTGGCGATGGAGCGAGGAGTGATATCATCCGACGAGTTTTGCCGCGGCGTGGACAGACTAATCGAACTTAGGCACCAGTTCGTACCGGTCTCGGCGGACCTACTCCTTTACGCTATTCGGTCCGACTCCTACCAAATTGGCGACGTGACACGGCGATGTCTTCGCCAACTCGTGAGCGGTAGCGTGAATAGTTCGGCACCTATCTTCGCTGCTCTTGTTCGTACGCTAGCAGTCTCAGACCTAGGCAGGAGCATCGTTGGCGCCGTAGCACAACACTGTACGTATCTGCTCAAAGATCTGTACCCAAGAGACCCCCAGGCAGTTTGGGCCTATCGAGCGTGGGCTCGTGACGCGCTTCGATTAGACCCGCTATTGCTAGAGGATGTCGAGCGCGCCTTCATATCGGGTTCGTAGTTATGGGTTAGATTAGGTTAGGTTGACATTAGCTAGCTTAGCTAAATCGCAGGCTAGGATGTTGCGACGCCTCGGAGACTTTGAAACCGTAAGTCGCTCGCCATTTCGGCGTTGCTCACATAGAGGTCGTCAAGTATTTCGCCGAGGATACTGCGTTGATACACCTCGAGGATATCTTGTTGTATTGCCGACCCAAGCAAGTCAAGCACAGCGTCCGGGTGGTCTTGGACATGGCCGCTCTCACACAGAGGATATAGGCTGTGACCTTTGATGGGCTTCAAGAATGGTAAACACCACGACACGGCATCCTGGAAACCTGAGCCGCACTGAATCATGAGGTGGATCATCTCCTCCGAAGTTGCACCGGTATTGCTTATCTCTTCCTTTGGCCAATAATTGTCTAGCCACTTCAGTACTTTATCCTGCCAAGCCTGTCTGCGCTCCTGTGGCTCTCCCGTGAGCCGACTCTTGAGGGAACGCAGCACAACCAAGAGTGATTCCTCGGGCAGCGCCTGCACGATCGGCCGAATCTCATCCTCAGTCAGGGCCTTAGGAAGATCAATGGATATGGCTATGAGGAGCCTGACCAGTGCCCGAGTGGTCCTGTCACGCAGGTCCTCGAACTGGAGCACCGACAGGTAATGCTCCTTGAAGGCCTCCAGCAGGTTTGGGCCAACCGTTGGTGACCAGGCAAATCCAGCCCAGAGATCCTCTGCTTCATCTGAGCACTTCGGATCCATGAGCGGGACTAGGTGCTTCCCGGTCCAATTCGGGTCTATGGTGAATAGGGCATTCAAACGGGAAGACAACATCACGCGCCCAAGGTGTCCGCAGGGGTCTGCGACGACCGTGTCGAAGTATGGTCGTACCGGGGTTGGCAAAAGGCCATCCACTTTCGGCTCGTACTTCCACAGTCGGTGTAGAGCGGCTTCGGCAAGGATCCCGGCAACCTGATTCAAGGCTTTGTCTACGGGATTGGCGTCATTGAGTCCTTCGCCTTGGCAGGCATTGAGCCAGGCTCTTTTCCATAGTCGACCGAACTGCGGCTCACGATCCTTGTCCCAGTCCTCGGCCATGCCCCTTACGAACCAGCTTGCTGCCGTCCCGATGTCCCTGAAAAGCTGTTCGGGAGCATCGAGTAGAAGCTGCGCCACATCGTTTTCCAACCTGACCATTGGCTCCTTCTCCCGACGGAGCGAGGACAGGTGCCACAGCAGCCTCGTCCAAGGTTCCAAGGGCCACGCATCATGTTCGGCACTACGGCGTAATGCCCGCCCTACCTTGCTGGGGGCTCTTAGGACGAGGTCATAGATTTGAGCCGTAACCGTTGGGTCATCCTCAAGTGCCTCGGCAAGCTCGTCGGTGCCCTTTTCCAGCAGTTCTAGCGACACTGAGGCCCCAGCATCAACGACCTCCGCTCTTCTCGACGCGTGGACTCCGCATCGTTGATCGAAGTCGCCGTCGCTCGGTAGATCGACACCGTCCAGCAGCAAATCGGAATCCGCATCAAGCTCTACCCCGGAGAGGCGCAGTTCGGACAGAAGCTGGGTTTTTTTGTTCCGGATCAGGTCAGGGTGATCACCCTCGGTTCCCGGATTGCGGATCGGGCCCGCGTGGATAGCGTCGACTATGCTGGAACAGAGATCGCTTGGTAGGCGCAAACCGACCTTGTTCAGAAACCGCAGGACCTCGTTCAGAAGGTCGCGGCGCCAGATACCGGGCCCGGAGTCTCCCAGCAGCAACTGCTCCGCCATGCCGAGGTCTGCTGATTGGTCTTCAGTGACAGCGTGAAGGACCAAGCGCTGGAAGAGCGAACTTTGCGAGGATGCCCAGCGTCGGAGGAGAATGGAAGCTCGATCAGGGTCACTCTTGGCCAACGCCAAGTAACTATCGCGGGCAAGGTCAATCAGATAAGTCCATCTATCAAAGTCGGGATCGCAATCGGCCGCAATCCAAGATCGGTCCAACGACCTTGGATCGCCTCTTTCGTCGGTCGGCACATTGTCGGCGTCGGGAAGCAGCACGAAGGCATCTTCGAGATAGCCTGTCAGACGCTCGGCATGGCGAGAGAGTACGTCGGGGTCGGCCAACAATCCCTTGATTGCATGACGAACCTCATTGTCGCCCAAACTCAGCCTCAGATGCCCACAGACATCAAGGGGCGAGAGCTCTGCACTTTCGCTATTGAACAAACTTCGGAAGCGAAGGGAACTGGGAGGACCAGAGTGAACGACGAGGCGTGGGGCTAGACTTCTAACGACTTCTTCTTCAAGTCGGTGCTTTTCGGAGTCGATCTCACTCACGGCATGCTGATCCGCATGGAACAGGAGCCGCCGAGGGCCGGTGCGTTCGGTTTGTAAGAGTACTGTCCACAGAAGTCTGAGCTTCCGTGGCACGAGCTGGCTTTGTGCTGCGAGGCGACGGCGAATCTTCAAACGCAGGTGCGGATGTACTTTGCCGCCGCGTTGCACCACCCAGGCGAACACTTGTGGAACATGGAGGTGTCGAGCAAGCCAGGTCGCCAAGTGGGCTGTAACGTTGTCAACTTCCAAGGGACCCTGCGACAGTCGACCGTCATCGACCAACTGTACCTGTCGTTTGTCGCCATGAACGGCGCCACGATCAACCCGACCAAGTAGACCGGCCTTGTCGAACTCGGAAAGCCACGCCGGGGTTTTCCCATAGTCCTGCTCATCCGTGAAGGGCGGGGCGCCAGCCAAGGTCTGGGTGGTCGCTGGGTCTTGCAAAGCCCAGATCACTCTCTCCACGTCCCGATCACCGATCGGACCTGGATGCTTCTTGATCCCGTTTAGGACGATCTGCGACCGTACGTGTGGATCCGTCCGAATCTGTGCCCATGCGATCAGCGTTTCACGCAACAGTCGATGGCCGTCTCGGTCATCGTAGACTATCGGCTCGACCCGCTTCGCACGCCATGAATCCTCGACCACTATGGTATCAGTATCGGCAGTTGCATCTGCAAAGGCGTAGGCTCGTCCAAGCCGCACACCTTCGCGTCGCTCCGCGGCGAGAGCATCCATCAGATAGCGCATTACAGGATCGGAAAGACTGTAGCCGACGAAGACCACCGTGAAGTGGCGAAAGAGTTCGGTAACGAAGCGTGCCGCCCACCGTTCAGTGAGGTATGCCCGGCCGAAATCCCCCGACGTCAGGACCAAGTCCGAACCGCCGCTGTTAGAACCGCCTGGGTCGCTCAGGATTCTCCCGTGGAGGTGGACCAATGTCGACCAGCTGTGTGGCTTGGGCACCGGCAGCTTGGGAGCGGAATCAACGGCCCCCTGTTTCAGACCGGCCTCGCGAAACCTATTGTCGAAATTGGTAGTGACTAGACGAATACCGCTCATCGTGCGCGAGAGATCGATCAGGGCCTTGTGGAGAGACAGACAACCGGACGGGGCTACGGAGAGTCGGTTGATTACCGAAGTCCGTACGCGACCTGGAACTAGCCGCTGCTCAAGGAGATCGAGTACACGGTCGAGCTCTTTGGCCCTGCAGGCGTCTTTTTCCACGTTGTTGGGCGTAGCACCGCATTCCTCATACACATGGCGTACCAGGCCTCTAAATCTCGGGAGATTGGATTCCGTCCCACTGGAAACGCCTGCGCCGCAGAAGAACACGACATTCCCGTCGTCGAGTTCGTTCATGAGAGGGGGTGGAATGTTGGGGCCGTCTGGCACGAGTTCAGGCATGGAAACGATCGGGCAAACGAATAGGTGCGAAATCGCGATCGCCGACCAATCGGGACACCACGACGGGCAAGGCTTAGGTGGAACTCCTCAGAGAACCGAGGGGTGAGCTACCGCGATGAAGAGAGCTACTAAAGGTAGTACCAGTCGTACCCCGGATCAGCTTAGATGTAGCCCATCGCAGCCTGCGCCTCTCTTTGTCAGCCACTTCGACCCCAAAATGGCGGACAAACTGCCACCTAGCCTGATTTTTCCTCACCCAGCCACCCCCTTCTCCCGCAGCACCTCCCAAACCCGATCCGGCCGCATCGGAATCTCCATGTGCGTCACGCCCAGGTGCGCCAGCGCATCCACCACCGCATTCGCGATGGCCGGCGGCGCCCCCACCGTAGCCGACTCCCCCACCCCCTTCGCCCCCAGCGGATGATGCGGCGACGGGGTGATCGTATGCCCCGTCTCCCACGCCGGCGTCTCCACCGCCGTCGGCACCAGGTAGTCCATGAACGACCCCGCCTGATTATTCCCGTCCTCGTCGTAGGTCATCTCCTCATACAGCGCGGGCCCCAGCCCCTGGGTCAGCCCGCCATGGATCTGCCCCTGCACGATCATGGGATTGATGATGTTGCCGCAGTCGTCCACCGCCACGAACCGGCGCACGCTCACCTCACCCGTCCCCCGATCAATATCCACCACGCAGATGTACGTCCCAAACGGGAACGTCAAATTAGGCGGATCGTAGTAGTTCGTCGCCTCCATCCCGGGCTCCATCCCCTCCGGGAGGTTCGTGTACGCCGCGAACGCGCAGTCCTGGATCGACACCGACTTGTCCGGCGCGCCCTTCACCGAGAATGTCCCGGGCTCCCAGTCCAGGTCCTCTTCGCTGACCTCCAGCAGGTGCGCGGCGATCTTGGCCGCCTTGTCCCTGATCATCCTCGCCGCCATCGCCCCCGCCGCCCCCGCCGTCGGCGTCGACCGGCTGGCATACGTCCCCAGCCCGTACGGCGCCGTATCCGTGTCCCCCTCCTCCACCTGCACATGCGCCGCCGGCAGCCCCAGCTCCTCGGCGATAATCTGCGCATACGTGGTCTCGTGACCCTGCCCCTGCGACTTCGTGCCGAATCTGGCTATTGCCTTGCCCGTCGGGTGCACGCGCACCTCGGCCGAATCGAACATCTTGATGCCCAGGATGTCGAAATCCTTCGACGGCCCGGCCCCCAGCACCTCGGTGAAGCTGCACACACCGATCCCCATCAGCTCCCCCCGCTCGCGCTTCTCGGCCTGCTCCTTGCGCAGGTCGTCGTAGCCGATCATCTCCTTGGCCTTGTCCATCGCGGCCTGGTAGTCCCCGCTGTCGTACTCCCAGCCCAGCGGCGAGTGGTACGGGAACGCCTCCTTCGGGATGAAGTTCTCTTCGCGGAGCGTCGCGGGGTCCTTGCCCACCTTGTGCGCGAGCGTGTCCACGATCCGTTCCAGGCAGTGCACGGCCTCGGTCACCCGGAACGAACACCGGTACGCCACGCCCCCCGGCGGCTTGTTCGTGTACACGGCGTCGACCTCGGCGTACGCGTTCTCCATGTCGTACGAACCGGTGCAGATCGAGAACAGCCCCGCCGGCCACTTCGACGGCGCCGCCTGCGCATCGGCGTACCCGTGGTCCGCCAGCGTCTTGATCCGCAGCGCCTTGATCTTCCCGCCCGCGTCCGCCGCCAGCTCCGCGTCCATGTGGTAGTCACGCGCAAACGAATCCGCCTGCAGGTTCTCCATCCGGTCCTCGATCCACTTGACCGGCTTGCCGAGCACCACCGAAGCCGCGATCGCGATCACATACCCCGGGTACACCGGCACCTTCCCGCCGAACCCGCCCCCGATGTCGGGCGAAATCACGCGGATCTTCTCCTCCGACAGCCCGACATGCCCTGCCACCAGCGCCAGCACGGTGCGGATCGCGTGAGGGGCCTGCGTCGTCATGTACACGGTGAGGTGTCCCTCGACCGGGTTGAAGTCGGCCAGGCACCCGCACGTCTCGATCGACGCCACATGAATGCGCGGCACGTGCATCTTCTCGCGCACGACCACGTCGGCCTCGTCGAAGATCTTGTCCGTCGCCGCCTTGTCGCCCGCCTCCCAGTGCCAGATGCGGTTGTCGGTCTGGCCCTCCTTGTCGACCCGCAGCACGGGCGCATCGTCCTCGAGCGCCTTGAACGGGTCCATCACCGGCGTCATGGTCTCGTATTCGACCTCGACGGCCGCAACCCCGTCCGCCGCCGCATACCGCGACGTCGCGATCACGCCCGCGACCTCCTGGGCCTGGTACATGACCGTATCGGTCGGCAGCACCATCTGGGTGTCCGACATGAGCGTCGGCATCCAGTGCAGTCCGTACGCCTCCAGGTCCTTGCCCGTCAGCACGGCGAGCACGCCGTCGACCTCGAGCGCCTTGGACGAGTCGATGTTGACGATCTTCCCGTATGCGACCGGGCTGCGAACGATGTCGAGCCACAGCATCCCCGGAAGGGTGAAGTCGTCGATGTAGTTGCCTTTGCCCTGCAGGAAGCGCGGGTCCTCCTTGCGCTTCATGGAGTGGCCCATGCCGCAGATCTTGGCGGAAGTTCTCGGTTTGGCGGTTCCGTTTGCCATCAGTTGTCCTCCCCCGCGCCGGCGGCGGCGGTTTTGGCGGCGGCGTACTCGACCGCCTTGACGATGTTCACGTACCCGGTGCAGCGGCAGAGATTCCCGGAGATCGCGCCCCGGATCTCGGCCTCGCTGGGGTTCGGATTGCTTGCGAGCAGTGCGGTCCCGGTCATCAGCATGCCGGGGGTGCAGAAGCCGCACTGGAGGCCGTGCTCCTGCTGGAAGCCCTCCTGCAGCGCGGTCATGCCGTCGGCGCCGGCGAGACCTTCCACCGTGCCGATGTCGGTGCCGTCGGCCTGGACGGCCAGGACGGTGCACGACTTGGTGGGCACGCCGTCGACCAGCACGGTGCACGCGCCGCAGTGCGTGGTGTCGCAGCCGATATGGGTGCCGGTGAGCGCGAGTTCGTCGCGGATCAGATGGACGAGGAGCAGTCGGGAGTCGACCTCGCGCGAGTGCGCCTCGCCGTTCACGGTGACGGTGACTTGGTGTCTGGCCATGTCCCTACCCTCCTACGCGCGAAAGCGCCTTGCGGATGGCCCTGCCGGTCAGCACGCGGGCCATGTTCCTCTTGTATTCGACCGAACCGCGGCGGTCGGCGACGGGGTCGGTGGCGTCGGCGGCGGCCTGGGCGGCAGCCGCGATGACCTCGTCGGCGTCCGGCGCGCGTGTGATCGCATCGCGGACCTTGCGGACGGCGCCCCGGAGCCCGCCCTTTTCGACCAGGGCCGCGCCGGTGAGCACCTCCTCCGCCGCGGACGCCCGGATCGGCGCAAAGCCGAGGTTGGTGAGTCCCACACCGGCCTGCGTCACCTTGCCGCCGTCGTCAAGCGTCAGCTGCACGGCCACGCCCGCAACCGCGTAGTCGCCCACCTTCCGTTCCAGCTTCAGGTAGGCGCCCCCGCTATGCTCGCCGGGCGACGGAACGTGGATCTCGGTCAGAATCTCGCCGGGATCGAGCGACGTCATGAAGAGGCCATGGAAGAAGTCGTCGACCTCGATGGTGCGCCGGCCGGCCGGGCCGCTCGCCACCATGTGGGCCCGCAAAGCCAGCATCGTGGCCGGGTGATCGTTGGCCGGATCGCCGTGGGCGAGGTTGCCGCAGATGGTGGCGCGGTTCCTGACGAGCGGGTCCGCGATCACCCTGGCCGTATCAAGCAGGATCGGAAAGCGGGCCGCTACCGTCGCGTTCGCCTCAAGGGCCGTCTCGGTCACCAGCGCGCCGATCCGCAGGAAGCCGCCCTCCTCGTTGATCGTATCCAGGCCGGGGATGCGGCTGATGTCGACGATGTTGGCAGGCGACGCCAGGCGGAGCTTGAGCATCGGCAACAGGCTCTGGCCGCCCGACATGACCTTGGCGTCGTCGAGCCGGCCGAGCAGCGCAAGGGCCTCGTCGAGGCTGCCGGGGGCGTGGTAGTCGAATTGCGGGGGAATCATTCGTCCTCCTTTACGGGGCGAGCTCCTTGGCCAGGACCTCGGTGAACTGCTTGAACATCCGTTTGCTGACGTGTTGCATCATTCCGCGGCCGAGCTGGGCCAGGATCCCGGTGACGCTCAGGTTGGCCTCGACCGTCACTTCGGTCTTCGCGGGACCGAGCTCCACCACCCGGCTGGTCATCGTCATGTCGGCGTTGCCCATCCCGGCCTTGCCCTGCCCCCTCGCGCGGACCGAAGCGGCCCGCTGCTCCTCGTCGAGGTCGAAGGCGACGGTTCCGGTGTACGCCGCCGCGAGTGGCCCCACATTGACCGCCATGCCGCCCTTGTAGGTGTTGTCGTCCAGCTTTTCGGTGATTTGGGCACCGGGGAGGGCGGCCGCGACGCGTTCCGGGTCGATCAGGAACTCCCAGACCGAATCGGCCGGGGCGTCCACGGTGAACTTTTCCTTGATTCTCACGAGCGCTCCAGCATCGGTAGCAGGGCCTCCAAAGACTCCAGGTTGTGAGCAGGGACCAGATTGTCAATGTGGGGCAGCGCGGTCTTCATGCCCCTGGCCTCGGGCCGATACCTCGGGTCCCCCATGAGCGGGTTGAGCCAGATCACACGACGCGCGCGCCGCCGGATCGCCAGCAAAGCCGTATCGAGGGCGTCGGTATCCCCCCGGTCGAGCCCGTCGCTGAAGATCAGGACCGATGTATCAGCCGACACGGTCTGGCGCAAGTGATTATCGGCAAAATCCGCGAGACACTTGCCGATTCGGGTGCCGCCGGACCAGTCCTCGACGTTGCGGGCGAACCGCCGCAGCGTGCCCGCCACATTGCCTGCCGTGATCCACGGAGTGAGCCGGGTGAGCGATGTGTTGAAGGCGAAGGTCTCGGTCCGGCGCGCGACCCTTCCCAGCGACAGGACAAAGGTCAGCAGGAAGCGCGAGTACGGGTCCATCGAGCCGCTGGTGTCGCACAGGACGACCAGGTGGGGCAGTTCCACCGCCCGTTCGCGTCGCGCCAGGTCGATCAACTCGCCGCCGCGGACGAGGGAGCGCCGGAAGCTGCGGCGCAGGTCGACGACGGGCCCGCGCTGCGAGGGCACGAGTTTCCGGCTTCGCCGCGTCGCGAGCCTCCGCACCACCCGGGCCAGCAGGCGCTCCATCTCGACGAGCTCCTCCTCCGTGCAGGCCTCGAAGGATTTGGTTCGTAGCAGCGCCCGCGGGCTGTAGCCGGGCCTTCCGCTGTCGGGATCCGGAACCTCCTCCGCGGGCCCGGCGCCATGCTCCTCTGCCAGCCTGCGCGCCAGCGATGTCAGCGGGTTGTCCTGCCCGGGCCAGCTGCGGGGCGCACGCTGACGCCGCCGGCGGGGGCCATCGTCGCGCTCTGGAGACGGTCCGCCCGAGCGCCAGAAGCGGTGGAAGATGTGGTCGAAGACCCCCCACGCCCGGTACTCGACCTTCAGGCTGGTCCGCAGTCCCAGCCGGACCTCGTTCCGGTCGCCGATGTCGACGTGGGCCAGGGACGTGGCGGCGTCGATCTCGTCGCCGAGGGTGACCGAAACGCCGACGCTCCGCAGCTCTCCGCAGAAGGTGGCGAGGTGGGCAACCAGGTCGTCCTGGGGCTGCCGGGCGCTTCCGCGACCTGAGACCGCGCCGCCCGGTGCCTCGGTTGGAAGCTCTTGGAACCCGGGAACACGGTCGCGGAGGTGGGGTGACATGGTGCGCAACTTCATCCGAAAGGAAGGCATATCATGAATACCCATTCTATAGCACCAAGTCGGCCCGCAGCGAGGGCCTCGCGTTCCTCGAGGGCCCGAACGGCGAGGGATCGCCTCGCCCGCAGCCTGGCCTTCGCAACCCTGGCGCTCGCCGCATTCTCTTCCGCATGCAACGAAGCGCTCGGGCCACCGGTCGTCGGTTCGATCTCGGGAACGGTCACCGTGGAAGGCGCGGGCCTCGACGGCGTTATGGTGTCGCTCGACAACGGAGCGTCCGCCACCACCGCCGGGGGCGGCGCGTACTCCTTCGCCAACGTGGACGAGGGGTCGTACACGGTCACGATCAGCGGCTTCTCCTCGGACACGGAGTTCGCCGAAACGTCGGGCTCGGCAAACATCACGGGTCAGGGACAGTCGGTCGTGGTGGATTTCACGGGCACGTACATCCGGACGGCGACCATCGTGGGTTCCGTGACCGTTGACGGGACCGGTATCGGCGAGGTCTCCGTCGCTCTTTCCGGCGTGGAATCCATGTCGGCCGAGACCGACGCCGACGGAAACTACGACTTCTCCGGCCTGCGCGCCGGCGATTACACGGTAGAGATCTCCGGCTTCGATGCCGAAAAGTACGTGTTCGATCCTGCAAGCCAGTCCGTCTCCGTCGCGGCGGGCGAATCCAGCAACGTCAGCTTCGCCGGTGCGCTGACCCGCCTGCCGGGACAGGTCGACTACCTCGTCCGGATCGAGAACGTCTCGAAGGCGTACGACTTCATGTCGAGCGGACGCTTCGCCGTACCCGTCGGCGGTGACGCTCCCGGTCCCCTGCTCCCGGGAAACGCCTACGAGTTCCAGTTCCACGCGGGACCGGGCTTGAGGTTGTCGTTCGCCACGCAGTTCGTCCAGTCCAACGACCTCTTCTATGCCCCGGACGGAGAGGGGATCGCCGTTTGGGGCGATGATGGCCCGATCACCGGTGACATCACGGACCAGATCATGCTCTGGGACGCGGGCACGGAGGTGAACCAGGAGCCGGGCACGGGTGCGGACCAGCCCATTCGCGGCGGCAACAAGTCCGGGGCGGCCGACTCCGACGCCAACGTCCGCCTGGCCACCGACGACTTCGGCAATCTTCCCGAGGTGTCGGACGTCATCCGCGTGACGCTGCATCACGATGGCCCGTCGCCAACGCTGATGCGTCTCACGATCGAGAACGTCGGCACCGCCACGACGCTCAGGACCGCAGACGGCGCTGGTCACCCGACGCCACTCGCGCCAGGTGTGTTCGTCGTCCATTCCGGCGCGAACCCCCTCTTCACCGAGGGCGAAGCGGACCGGGGTGAGGGGCTGGAAGCGCTCGCGGAAGACGGCGTCGTCGACGCCTACTCGACGGCCCTGAAGGAGCGGTCCGGGCTGACCAGCCTGATCGCGCCCGGTGTCTACGCAACCCACCCGGCGGGCGCCCTGCTGTTCAACGCCGACGAGGCTGCGAGTGCGGGCCTGGAAGCCATGGCGGAGGACGGCAATCCGGCGACGCTGGCAGCCGAGGTCGAAGCCGCGGGCGGGTATCGCGACGCGGGCGTGTTCGCGGTTCCGGTGGGTGCCGAAGGGGGTGCCCCCGTCGGCCCGGGCCAAGCCTACGAATTCAACGTGATCGCGACGCCCGGCGACGTGCTGTCGTTCGCAACGAGGTTCGTCCAGTCCAACGACCTCTTCTACGCCCCCTCCGAGGAGGGCATCGACCTCTTCCCGGGCGGCGTCGCGCTCGAAGGCGACATTACGGACCGGCTCCTGCTGTGGGACGCGGGTACGGAGAAGAACGAGAAGCCCGGATTCGGCGTCTACCAGGCGCCCAGGCAGCCGGGACCCAACATCGGGCCCGACGAGGGCGGCCTGGTGAAGATCCTGGAGCCCTGCTTCGCGTACCCGGAACTCGGCAATGTCCTGCGGGTGACGCTGACGAAGGTGGCCGGTTAGCAGTCCGTGCATAAATCCCGCGTCGCACCGAGAGCGGTGAGGTGGTCCGGGCGCGTCGGGCCTGGGTCCGGCGCGCCCGGGTCACCGATGACAGACCGATGATGGCACCGCTGTACCCTCCCCCCTCGGAACGGTTCGCACACGCGAGGGCGGGGAGGTATGATGTGTCCACCATGCAGACGAGAGCACCAGCCACTTGGGAGGACGTCCTGCGGATGCCGGACGACGGTAACCGCTACGAGTTCATTGGGGGGCGGCTGTACATGACGCCGGCGCCTGTGGTACGGCACCAGCGCGTCTCGTATCGGCTCCAGTCGGCCCTGAGGCGGGTGCTCGAGCACCCCGGTCACGGCGAGGTGTTCTACGCCCCTCTCCTCGTCGAATTCCCGGGCACCGGCGACCGGGTGCAGCCCGATCTTCTCTTCGTGTCGAACCAGAGGCGAGGGGTCATCACGGAGAAGGCGGTAAAGGGCGCGCCCGACCTGGTGGTCGAGATCCTGTCCCCGTCCACCGCGCACCGCGACCGCGGGATCAAGCTTGATCTGTACGCGCGACGTGGCGTGCACGAGTACTGGATCGTGGATCCTGTCCGGGATGTGGTGGACGTCTGGCGCTTCGGGGACCATCCCGGGCACGAGCGCTTCACGGGGGAGATCCCCGTCCGGCTTGGAACCGAGCGGGTGGGCCTGATCAACCTTGACGAGGTCTTCTCGCGCCATCTGGATCTGTGGGCGGCGCCTGAACCCGAGGCCTAGCGTCGGGCAGACGTGATCCGGGGTGGCCCACGCTGAAACCCCCCGCAAGGGGTTGCAGGCCGGGCAACGTCGTTTCACCAAAGTGACACGATAACTTGACGGACAGCGGCGTGATCGGCCATAATTACCCTATTCGTTTCATTTCTGGCCGGATTACATATCATGTTGGTCTCAGATCATGCCGTTCTGTCGTACATATCCAATCATCCAGAGTGCGGGCGCTCGCAGATTCGCCGCCACGTGGCCCCCGATGCGAGCGCGTCCACCGTCTGGAGGGCCCTTCGCAGACTGGTCGATGCCGGGAAGCTCCAGATGGTGGGCGAAGGCCGCGCGACCCGGTACCGCGTCGCGGGCAGCGAGGCCGTGCACGCGCATCTTCGCGTCCCAGTCGAGAGCCGCCCCGCCGCACGCTACCGGATGGAATTCGCGCAGCGCTACCGGCCGAACGAGACCTTTTACCTGACCGGCGCGGACCGGGCCGAGCTGGAGAAGGCGGGAACCCCCATCATCCCACGGCTCTACGGCAATCCGGCGGTCACCTACGCCCGTCGCGTCCTCGAAGAGCTCGAGATCGACATGTCCTGGGCGTCTTCCTGGCTGGAGGGCAACAGCTACGACATCTTCGACACCGATCGACTGGTGCGGTCCGCCAGGAGGGCAGCCGGGAAGCCGCGGCGCGACGCGACCATGATCCTCAATCACAAGGACGCGATCCGGTACGTCGTCGAGAACATCACCGAGATCGAGATCGGCTGGCCGGACGTGCGCAACCTCCACGCCCTCCTCGCGAGGCGGCTCATCCCCGACACCTCCCTGGTGGGAAGCGTGCGCCGCATGCCGGTCGAGATCGGCAGGTCCGCCTATGTCCCCCTTGGGGACCGCTTCACGCTGCGGGACGAGCTCGACGCTCTCCTGGCCAAGGCCGCCCGGATCGAGGACCCCTACGAGCAGTCGTTCTTCCTGCTCGTGCACATCCCGTACCTGCAACCCTTCGCGGACGTGAACAAGCGCACATCGCGGATCGCGTGCATCATCCCCCTGCTGAAGGCCGAGCTGGCCCCGATGTCGTTTCTCGCCATCGACCACAATGCCTATGTCAACGGACTGCTGGGGGTGTACGAACTCAACGACGTGTCGCTCCTGCGCGAGGCGTACGTCAACGCCTACATCACTTCGGCCAGGCGGTACCGCCACTTGCGGTCGGAGGTCATCGAAGTGTCCAGGGTGGGACTGGTGTACCGCGATTTCAACAAGTCGGCGATCCGCCGTTGCGTCCTGAAGTGGAAAGCCTTCAAGAAGCGTCGGATTCGGCGCATGATGGACGACGCGGACATTCCGCCGGAAGACCGGGACGAGCTACTCGAGCTCCTCCGGCACGACTTCGAGGGGCTCCACGAGGGGAACGTGGTGATATTCGCACTGAAGCCGAAGGATCTGGAGGGGCTGAAGGGGCTCCGCGTTGAACCCCGATGCGGGGAGTGACGAGCTCCTAAATCCCCCAGAGCACCCACCCCAGCCACACGCTCGCCGCCAACGCACCACCATAGCAGGGCAGCTTCAACAGCCCCGAAGACCCGCGCATCCCGAGATCCATGAGCGTGTGACGAATCCGGTGCCCGCAGTGGAAGAGCGACAGCGAGACCACGCCGAGAAGCGCCAGCTTCACCGGCCACCACCCCACCGCGGCCGCAAACCGGGCGGACCGCTCCGCAGCCACCGCCGCGTCACCGCTGGGCAGCAGGAATCCCGTCACGATCACGAACGCCGGCACGAACAGGGCCGCCATCACCCCGCCGGCCGAGAACACCGCCCACCAGAACGCTTCGCTGGAAGAACGCGCCGGGCGGCCGCCCCTCCCACGGGTCCCGCCGCCCGCGCTCATCGCAGCACCCACCAGACGATCACGGCAGTGACGGTAAGCCACGGCCCGTACCCCATCACGATCGCGGCGATGGGTGCCGGCAGCCGATCCTCGCCCAGGAAGATCGGCATCGCCTGCGGCACGGCGGCGAACCACGTCACGGCGTGCCACACGGCGGCGACCAGTGCGACGATGTGCGCCACCATCCATCCCGGGCTGCCGAGCGCCGTCACCCACTCGGCGAAGGCCGCCTCACCACCTCCGAGCCTGGCCAGCGTAATCAGGAAGACGACCAGGTACCCCCCGACGAAGAAGCCGGTCAGCTCCCGGACCATGAAGCGCATGTAGCCGGGCCGCTCCAGGAACCAGGCCCACCTGTGCGATCGGTGGTACTGTCCGCTCATGCGATTTCTCCAGTCATACCCCCGCCCCCTTTGAAGCCCCCGCACCCTTCGGAGCCACGAACCGCTTGAAGTACTCCTGCGCGGCGCTAGCCTTGGCCTGCTGGATCGCGCCAGCCGGGTCGACGTGCTTCGGGCACACCACCGTGCATTCGCCCACGAAGGTGCAGCCCCAGATCGCCTCGCCCATGAGCATGACGTCCAGCCGCTCGGACTGCCCCTCGTCGCGCGAGTCCTTGTTGTAGCGGTGACCGAGCGCCAGCGCCGCCGGGCCGAGAAACTCGTCCTCGTGCCCCGCAACCGGGCACGCCGAGTAGCACAGCATGCAGTTGATGCACATCGAGTACTGCTTGTACCGGGCAAGCTGGGCGGGGGTCTGCATGTACTCTCCGCCGGACGTGTCGTTCACGTCGTCGCGGATGATGTACGGCTTCACCGCCTGCAGCTTCTCCATGAATCCGTCCAGCGAGACCACGAGGTCGCGCTCCACGGCAAAGTTCACCAGCGGCTCGACCTTGATCGGGAACGGGTAGTAGTCCTTCAGGAACGCCGCGCACGTCAGCTTCGGTTCCCCGTTCACCATCATCCCACAGCTGCCGCACACCCCCATGCGACAACTCCAGCGGTGGGTCACCGACCCGTCGACGTGGTCCTTGATCCAGTTGATCGCGTCGAGCACCACCCAGTCCTCGTCGTACGGGACCTCGTACGACTGGAAACGCGGCTCGGAGTCGGTCTCGGGGTGGTACCGGAAGATCTCCAGCGTCATGGTCTCTTGAGCGGGCATGGTCTTTCCGGGTTCAGTGCTTTCCGGGTTAATTGCGATCCAGGTCAGGGGCTCTCGCCCGTCGGCTTCTTGAGTCCCGACCCCGCGCCGTAGGTGCGGGCGCCCGGAGGCCACTTGGTGATCGTCACGGGCTTGTAGTCGATCCGGGGCGGCGCGCCGCCGTTCTGCCGGAACGCCATCGAGTGGGCGAGGAAGTCGTCGTCGTTGCGCTCGGGGTGGTCGGTCCGCTGGTGGGAACCGCGCGACTCGGTGCGCTGAAGCCCCGAATGGGCGATCGCCTCGGCAACATCCAGCAGGGACCCCAGCTCGAGCGCGGCCGTCAGTTCGGTGTTGAAGCTGTTCGTGTGGTCGTCGAGGGTCACGCTCCTGTACCGTTCGCGCAGGTCGGCAACGGTTGCGCAGGTGGCCTCCAGCGAGCCCGCGTCCCGGTAGATCCCGGCGCCGTCTTCCATGGCGTCGTGCAACTCGGTGCGCAGCGTCACGATGCGCTCGCCCTTCCTGGACGGGTCGAAGTAGGTGCGCCGGACGCGGGCGCCCTCGTCCGCGGCCTGGGCCTCCAGGGCGGAGACGTCGTAGTCGGGGTGGTCCATCGCGAAGCGCGCGGCGTGCCTTCCCGCCTGCGCTCCGAAAACGAGCAGCTCGGTCAGCGAGTTCGACCCGAGCCGGTTCGCCCCATTGATCGACACGCACGCGCACTCGCCCGCGGCGTAAAGCCCCGGCACGTTGGTCGCCGAGTTGCTGTCGACGTCGATGCCCCCCATCACGTAGTGCACGACCGGCCGTACCGGGATCGGCTGATGCACCGGATCGATCCCCGCGTAGCTGCGCGCCAACTCTCGCACGAACGGGATCTGCTTGTCGATCTTGGCCTCGCCGAGGTGGCGGAGGTCGAGGTGCACGACGTGCCCGTCCTTGGTCTCGACGGTGCGCCCCGCCTGCCTCTCCTTGATGAAGCACTGGCTGAGCTTGTCCCGCGGACCCAGCTCCATCGCGCGCTTCTGCGGGTGCCTGGGGTCGCTCACGTCGAGGGCTTCGCCCAGTTCGTAGTCCTGCAGATAGCGGTGGCCGTCCTTGTTGACGAGGATGCCGCCTTCGCCGCGGGAGGCTTCGGTGATCAGGATGCCCGTGCCCGGCAACCCCGTCGGATGATACTGGATGAACTCCATGTCCTTCAGCGCGACCCCGGCCCGATAGGCCATTGCCATCCCGTCGCCCGTCTTGATCGACCCGTTGGTCGTGAAGGGGAAGGCCTTCCCGGCCCCGCCGGTGCAAATGATGACCGACTTGCCCAGGATCGCCTTCGTCAAGCCGGTCCGCAGCTCGATCGCCGCGCACCCCCGGCAATGTCCGTCGTCGTCGATCAGCAGTTTGGTGGCGAAATGCTCGTCGTAGCGGACGATGTTGCCGTACTTCAGCGTCGTCTGGAAGAGCGAGTGGAGCATGTGGAAGCCGGTCTTGTCCGCCGCGAACCAGGTGCGTTCGATCTTCATCCCCCCGAAGGGACGGACGGCGACCGATCCGTCGGGTTCCCGGCTCCACGGACAGCCCCAGTGCTCCAGCTGGATCATCTCCCCGGGCGCTTCGTTGACGAAGTACTCCACCGCGTCCTGGTCGGCGAGCCAGTCGGCCCCGCTGACCGTGTCGTAGATGTGGTCTTCGAGGCTGTCGTTGGGCTTGATCGACGCCGCGGCGCCACCCTCGGCGGTCACCGTGTGACTGCGCATCGGGTAGACCTTCGACACGCACGCAACGGAGAAGGAAGGGTTCTCCTGGGCGATTGCGATGGCCGCGCGAAGTCCGGCTCCGCCGCCCCCAATGATGATCACGTCGTGCTGGTGAGTCGTTCCGTGACCCATCTTTACCGGTCTTGTGGTGAGGACACCACCGTGTAGGGCAGCGGGAATCGGCCGAAGTGCCGCAACAGGTTAGCGAGGGCGGGGGTGGGGATCAAGGTTGCGCAGCCCCCACCAACGCACCGACTTCCCCCTCGTCGAGCTGGCGCATGTCATGCCTGTCCTTGACCAGGCAGCCAAGCGTCTCGCTGGCGGTCTCGGCGTCCAGACTGTCCCGGTGCAGCGTGATCAGCGCGCGTGCCCAGTCCAGGGTCTCGGCAACGCCCGGCGGCTTCATGAGCTGGCGGCCGCGCAGCTCCTGCACGAAGCGGGTGATCTCCACGGCGAGCCGGTCGGCGATCCCCGGGACTCTCGCGCGCACGATCTCGACCTCCTTCTCGAACGCGGGATGCTCGATGAAGAGGTATAGACAGCGGCGCCGTAGCGCGTCCCCGATTTCGCGGGTCCGATTGGAGGTGAGGAACACCAGAGGCCGGTGCGCGGCGCGGATGGTCCCCAGCTCCGGGATGGTCACCTGGAAGTCGGAGAGAAGCTCCAGCAGGAAGGCCTCGAAGCCTTCGTCGGCGCGGTCAATCTCGTCGATCAGGAGGACGGGCGCCTTGTCCGCCTTCGTGATGGCCCGCAGGAGGGGCCGTTCGAGGAGGTAGGCGCGACCGAAGATGAGGTCCTCGAGGTCGTCGGGGCCCCCCGCGCCGCCCTCTCCATCGGCGACCGATTGGGCCATTGACTCGCCCGCGGAGCTGACGTCGCCAGCGGTTCCGGCCGCCCTCTCTTCCGCCGCAATCCTGAGCCGCAGGAGCTGCTTCTGGTAGTTCCACTCGTACAGCGCCGTGTTGACGTCGAGCCCCTCGTAGCATTGCAGCCGGATCAGCTCGGTCCCCATCAGCCCGGCCATGACCTTCGCGATTTCCGTCTTGCCGACGCCCGCGTCCCCCTCGACCAGGAGCGGTTTCTCCATCGCGCGGGCCAGGTGGACGGCGGTCACGATGGACGGTTCGGCGATGTAGTCGAACTCGCGCATCGCGGCCTGGAGTTTGGCGATTTCGGGCCTCACGGACTAGCGCCCCGCTCCCGCGCTACACATACGCCGCCGGATCCGCCTCGAACCGAGCGCGACAGCCCGGGCAGCAGAAGTGGTAGGTCTTCTGTTGGTAGGTGGATGAGGGCCGCGATCCGTCCGCGGGGACGGTCATGCCGCAGACCGGGTCGGTTGTGGATGCAGGTGCGCCTGCGGGAATTGTCGCGATCTCTTCCCGGGCTTCCTCCTCGGCGCGCGACTCGGCGGCAGCCAACGCCACGATCTCGGCCAGGATGCTGACCGCCACTTCCTCCGGCTTCACGGCCCCGATGTCGAGCCCGGCCGGACCGCGCACCTGCGCGATCCGGCTGCCGCACACCCCCCGCGCGGTGAGGTAGTCGCGCACCTGCGTCATGCGCTTCGGCGACACCACGACGCCCAGGTAGTCCGCGCGGGCGTCCAGGAGCTGCTCGACGGCTACCTCGTCGCCCTGCCCCATCGTGGCGACCACGGCCAACAGTCTTGCGCCCCGCGGGCGGTCGGCGTATCCGGCCACGACCCCGTCGAGCTGCTCGATGCATTCGTCGGCCTCGGTCGGTCCGATTTCGCCCTCAGGCGCCACCACGACGACCCGGTAGCCCATTGCCTTGCCCAGGCGGACCACCGCCCGCGCGATCGGTGAGGATCCGGCGACCACCAGGCGCGGCGCCGGAAAGACTGGATTGATGTGCACTTCGACCTTCCCTTCGCTGCCGCAGGACATCGGAACCTGGACGAGATCGCCGCGCGGTTCCGGCGAGCCGCCGAATGCCAGGAGGCGCGGCTTGCGATCCTGGAGCGCCGCAATGGCGTGGCTGACCACTTCGGGCTGGGTGCAGCTTCCGCCGATCCAGCCGTGTAGGGTTCCGTCGGCGGTGATCAAGGCGGTGTTGCCCGGCGTCGCCGAGCTTGGGCGCTCGCGGCGGACCACAGTGGCAACAACGTACGGGCGCTGCTCATCGAGGAGCCGGGCCGCGACGCGGAGCAGGTGCCTATCCACGGGCCGACTCGCTGCGGGCAGACTCGCCGGCCATGCTCGGCGCAAGGGGGCCGCCAAGCTCCAACCCGGCGCCTCCCGCCAAGTCTTCCCGGATCGCCTCGAGGTCGGCCGGCCGGTCCAGGTCGCGCAAGGCTTCGGCCGGCCAATCGACTTCGACCGCTTCCCGGCGGTGGCGCCGCGCGACCTGGCGGCCGCAACGCGCGTCCATGCGCATCAGCTCGCCGAAGAGCGACCGGTCGTAGAGCATCGGGGGGGCGGTGACGTCGCCGCCGTAACGCGAAACCACCAGGGGGGCGCCCGTCTCGTGGTAGCGCGTAGCCACGTGCCGCAACATCGTGGCGGTCACGAAGGGCATATCCGCCAGCATCACGATCGCGGCGTCGCAGTCGCCGGCGGCGGCGCAACCGTCCCCGGCGGCACAATCGTCGCCGAGGGCCGCGACCCCCGCCGCGACCGACGTGTGCTGTCCGGAATCGTGCTCTGCATTGACAACAGTTGTCACCGCGAAAACGTGCAATTGCGCCGCCACCTCCTCATGCGCATGCCCGGTCACCACGATCACCGGATCGAGCCCGGCGTCGATCGCGGTCCGTGCCGCGCGCTGCACGACGGTCTCACCGTCAAGTTCCAGCAGCAGCTTGTTGCGTCCCATGCGGGTCGAGGACCCGGCTGCCAGGACGATCCCGGCGACGTTCATCGACCCGCCCCGTCACGACCGTCGTCCTGCGCGCTCTCCAGCCAGGCCGACCACCACAACACCGCCAGCATGTCCGCCCCCGACGCGATCCGCGCGGCGGCGAAGTCCCGCGCCCCGGGATCGGCCGGCGCCTCCGGGTCGAAGCCCGCGTCCCGGTCCAGCCGGTACAGCGTCTCGACCTCTTCGTGCGCGTCCATGATATGGCCGATGACCGCTTCCCGGACCGACCCCGCCACCGACGGCGGCCGCCCCGTGCGCGTGTAGCGACCCACATCGTCGTCCGTCACGTGCGCATCCACGAAGTAGCGTTCGAAGCGGGCATGGAACTCGTCGTCCCGCGTGTATCCTTCCGGGTTCGGCGTACCCAAGTCCCAGCCGTTGAAGTGGATCGTGGTGTGGTGCGGCTGCGAGGCGTCGGTCACGTAGTGCCCAAGGATGCCCGCGTCGTTGACGATGCGCTGCTCGATCCACGACCGCCGGAGGGGATCTTCTTCGACCCGCCAACGCCGCCACCCGCTGACGATCCGCTGGTACAGTTCGACGATCCGGAACGGCAGAAAGCCCGCGTCGCGTTCAGGCCGCTCGATCCCCGCCTCGTACAGCATTCTCAGGAATGCGAAACGGTCGGGCGCGTCAAGGACACCCGCGGGCACATTCTCGAGGTCGATGTAGTGGTCGTACGCGAAGGCCTGGTCCATCTCCCGCTGTTCCCACACCCGCCAGCGATCCGGCTCGGGGTTCAGGTGCACCAGCTGCGCGCCCGCGTCGCGGAAGAAGGAGGGCATCTCGGCCGGCAGCGCCGCAGCCGCGGCCCGTGCAGCCATTTCATGGCCCACGAATCCCCAGGGAGGGGTCGGTGCCGTCAAGGCCAGCCCACCCACCGGCAGCGCCGCCAGGAGCAGCGTCCGCGCCGGCAATCCACGGGCTGCTGGAGCTATCGACGGCATCGGCGAGCCCGCCCTATTCCCCGTTGCCGCCGGCCGGCTCGCGGTCCATGACGTACGGTGATCTCTGCACCGTCGGCATCACCAGCATATTCAGCACGTTGACTCGGGGGCGTGTGTTGAGCACGAAGAGGACGGCGTCGGCGATGTCTTCGGGTAGCAGCGAGTCGACCCCCTCGTAAATGGTCCTGGCGCGGTCGTGGTCACCACGGAACCGGACCTGTGCGAACTCGGTCTCGACGAGCCCGGGATCGACGGAAGACATCCGCACCCGGGTGCCTACCAAGTCGAGGCTGGCCGCCTCGGTCAGGGCCCGCACGGCGTACTTCGTGGCGCAGTAGACGTTGCCCCTCGGGTAGACCATGTGTCCCGCGATGCTCCCGATGTTGACCACGTGGCCCGAGTCCCGCGCGATCATGCCCGGCAGGAGGGCGCGCGTCATGTTGAGCAGGCCCTTGATGTTCGTGTCGATCATGTCGTCCCAGTCCTCGTGCCTGCCGTCCTGCACGGTGTCCAGTCCCCGCGCCAGGCCGGCGTTGTTGAGCAGGACGTCGACCGTCACTCCTTCGCGCTCCAGCCAACTCGTGAAGCCGGCAACACCGGCGCGGTCCCGCACGTCGAGGGTGTAGGTACGGACATCGGTGCCGCTGCTCCCGGCGATTTCCGCCGCTATGGATTCCAGCCTGTCACTCCGCCGCCCGATCAGGACGGTGTGCACACCCGAATCGCCCAGACTCCGGGCGGTCGCTTCGCCGATGCCGGCCGTGGCGCCGGTGACAACCGCGGTCTTTCCTCGGATTCGGTTCATGAACTGTTCTGGTGCGGCATTCCGGGGTTCGTCGAAGCCTGTCCCGGGGAGGGATACGGGCCATGTCGGTGCGCGCCATACTAACCGTTCCAGAATGGGGCCAGCAAGCCCGATTATGGCTCAAGGGCGCATGGCGGACGGCAGATTCACCTAAATTGTAAATGACAGTTTACATAATGTCATGTAAAGTTTACATATTGTCATGTAAAGTTGACATATTCACCGTCTCGACGACGGCTCGGGCGTCCGTCGGGACGAAGATCGTCCGTGAGACAACCGGCTCGCCGGTCTCGGGCAGGTTCACGGCAACGCCCAGTCGCGACCCGTCCGGTGCATCGCCGCGCGAAGCGGGGCGAGGCCGATCAGGAGGGCGACAAGCAGGCGGAAGCGCATGCGGGAAGGGTATCGGGGCGGGGGGATGGACGCTCGGGGTCATACACTGTTCGGGCCCCGGGGTTCGGCGCGGCCCGTCTTCCAAATTGGGCCGGACGGGTGCAGATTGGGGGCTTCGTGGCCACTTCTCCCGGGCCGCGCAGTCGCACTACTCCCCACGGAGCCCCAAAGGAGCCCCCTCGAATGTCCGACGCCAAGGTCACCCACTACCGCGTAGCGGAGCAGCCGACCGAGCAGTTGAATCCGCTGATCTCCCGCAGCCTGATCACCGGGGAGCGCGCCATGCTCGCCCACGTGTATCTGAAGAAGGGCGCGGTCGTGCCCATGCACTCGCACGACAACGAGCAGATCACCTACGTCCTGGACGGGGCGCTCAAGTTTCGCATCGGCGACGGCGGGCCCGAGGGCCTGATCGTTCGTTCCGGCGAGGTTCTCCACCTGCCCAGCAACGTCCCCCACGAGGCCGAGGCTCTGGAGGACACGATCGACGTGGACGTCTTCACACCGCCACGGCAGGACTGGCTCGACGGCACGGACTCGTACCTGCGCGGTGACGACGCCGCGGGGGAGAAGTAGCGCGATGGCTCACAATATCGCCCACAATGCCGGCAAGCTGGAAGGCAGTCCGTGGATCTGGAAGGACGGCGAGTTTGTCCGTTGGGACGACGCGAACGTCCACATCCTGAGCCTGGCGGTTCAGTTCGCGGCGTCGGTCTTTGAAGGCGTCCGCTGCTACGAGACCCCGAATGGCCCGGCGGTCTTCAGGCTCCACGCTCATCTGCGCCGCCTGATGGCGTCCAGCCGCACCTACCGGATGCAACCGGAGCACTCGGTCGACGAACTCGCCGAGGCGGTCTGCGCGACCATCCGCAAGAACGAGCTGAACTCCTGCTACGTCCGCCCGATGGTGCTGCGGGGCTACGGGGCAGCGAGCATGCGCCCCGAACAGAGTCCCATCGAGACGTACATCCCGTTGTGGGCCTGGGGCGCCTACCTGGGAGAAGAAGGGTTGTCCAAGGGTGTGGATGTGTGCGTGTCGTCCTGGAACCGGCCGGCGCCGAACACCTTCCCCAGCGGGGCCAAGGCGGCCGGGAACTACCTCGGATCGACGCTGATGGTCATGGAGGCCGCGGCACACGGATACGCCGAAGCGATCGGGCTGGGGCCTGGCGGCCTCGTCAGCGAGGGGAGCGGCCAGAACCTCTTCCTGGTCATGGACGGCGAGGTCATCACGCCGATCCTGGACGGGACTTCCCTGTCGGGGATCACGCGTCACTCCGTCATGAAGATTTCCGAAGAGCTGGGGTTGACGGTGCGCGAACAGCTTGTGCCCAGGGAGATGCTGTACGGCGCCGACGAACTGTTCTTCACCGGGACGGCGTCGGAGGTGACGCCGATCCGTTCGGTCGACCAGCTGCAGGTGGGCGAAGGCCGGCGCGGGCCGGTCACCGAGCGGATCCAGACGCGGTTCCTGGAGTTGGCGAAGGGGATCGGCCCGGATCCGTGGGGGTGGGTGACGTACGTTTAGTCTGACCCGTCCAGCGCCAGGACCGAGCTGAGCAGCACATTCGCCCCGCGGGTGATGTCCTCCGGCGCCGTGTATTCCCGGGGCGAATGGCTGATCCCGTCCCGGCTCGGGACGAAGATCATCCCGACGGGTCCGAGTTCGGCCATGCTCTGGGCGTCGTGTCCGGCGCCGGAGGGCATCCGCACGCTGGAATAGCCGAGCGCGGTCGCCGACGCCTCCACGATATCCCGGAAGCGCGGGTCGGTGGGAGCAGCGAGGGTCTCGTAGAAGTGGTCGAACTCGATGGTCACGTCGCGGACCTGTTCGATCGCGCCGGCACGGGCTTCGATCTCGGTGAAGACGCGCCCGATTTTCGCCATTTCGAGGTCGCGGATCTCCAGGGTGGCGCGAACCTCGCCCGGGACGACGTTCGGCGCGCCAGGCACGGCCTCGATCTTGCCGACCGTGGCGACCTGTCGCCCTTCCATGGTGGCGGCGACATCGTTGACGGAGCGGATCAGGTCGGCGGCGGCGACGAGCGCGTCCCGGCGCTGGGCCATGGGGGTCGTCCCGGCGTGGTTCTGCATGCCACGCACCGTGATGTTCCAGCGACGGATGCCCACGATTCCCTCGACGACTCCGATCTGGATCCCGTCCGCTTCGAGGAGGCCGCCCTGTTCGATGTGCAGTTCGAAGAAGCCTGCCATGGTGCCGGGTTCGCGCCGCGCGTCGTCGAGCCGCGGGGGGTCGCCGCCGAGTCGGACGATGCCGTCCCGGATGGTGAAGCCCGAAGCCGTGACGATGTCGAAATCGGCAGGGTCGACACGCCCGACCAGCGCCCGGCTCCCGGTTTTCCCGCCCTCTTCGTTCTGGAAGATGATCACCTCGAGGGGATGGCTGAGTTCGACGCGGTGGTGGTACAGCGTCAGCGCGACCTCCAGCGCCCCCGCGGAGCCCACCTGGCCGTCGTAGCTGCCGCCCTCGGGAACCGTGTCCATATGGGACCCGATGATGATCGGAAGCGCAGCCGGGTCGGTGCCGGGGCGCCTTCCCACGAGGTTGCCCGCCAGGTCGACCGATGTCTCCAGGCCGCTCTGTTCCATCACCCGGCGAGCGTAGGCACGGCCTCCCAGATCCTCGTCGCTGTAGGCGAGTCGGGTCGTGCCGCCGCCGTCGGTGCCGCCGAAGCGCCGGAAGGCGCCGAGGATGGCGTTGAGGCGGTCGCCATCCACACGCGGGGCCTGCCGGGCGGGCGCAAGCGCGCGCAAGGCTCCCGGCAGCGCCGCCGCGAAGACCGCGGTGGCCTTCAGGAAGTCCCGCCGGGGCCGCGGGCGAGCGGAGCCTGAGGGCGGGGACAGGGGGGAGTGCCGCGGGGAAGACGGGGGGTCGGGTAGCGAGTCGCGGGTCATTCCATGTATCCTGGCGGGTGGCATCTTGGTGACACTATAAGGCGAGGCGAGGCACTTGGACGAGGGAGCGTTCAACTTCGACGGCGACTACGGGGAGAGTTACGAGGCGCTGGCGCGGCAAGTCATTCCCGGATACCGGACCCTCTTCCCGATGGTCGCGGCCGTCGTCGATCCGGAGCTTCCTCCGGCGGGACGCGTGCTTGTGGTGGGTGCGGGGACGGGCATCGAGATGGTCACCCTCAAGCGGGTTCGTCCCGACCTTCGGATCCACGGCGTGGACCCCTCGGAGCAGATGCTGGAGCTGGCCAAGCGGCGCGTGGCCGAAGCGGAGGTCGCCAGCGGCGTGACCCTACAGCTGGGGTACGCCGCCGACGTGCCGACCTCCCCCCTCTTCGACGCCGTCACGCTCATCAACGTGCTGCACTTCGTCCCCGACGACGGGGGCAAGGCAGCGCTCCTCGACGACATCGCACGGCGGCTGAGGCCGGGGGGCGTGTTCGTCCTCTTCGACCTGCACGGCGACCCCGGTTCGGAGGAGCACGAGCGCTACATGCCGGCGTGGCGGCGCTACTGGACCATCCGCGGCATGACACCCGAGGAAGAGCGCGACTTCGAGGGGCGCATCCGCGACGGGATTCACTTCGCACCCGCGTCGCGGATCATCGACCTGGCCCGGGCCGCCGGCTTCACTGAGCCCCGCCGGTTCTACAAGAGCATGTTGTACGGGGGGTGGACCTTTCGGCGGAGCTCACGGGTGATAGTATGAGCAGGACATCGTCCAGGACCGGCCGGGTGCGCGCAATTCTGCGGGACTGGGGCGGCGGCTTCACGCGCCTGGAAGGCAACTCGGAGATCCAGGTCAGCGACGGCTTGCCCGCAGGTATGTGATGAGATGCGACGGGGCGCGCCAGGCGCTATTGTAGGCCTTGCCCGCGGCGATGCGCTTTAGCCCGGTGCTCATGCGTACCAACTCACATGTGAGGCTTGTCATGTTCGGAGCCAGCAACAACACACGCGCGGTCGCGACCTTTTTCACGCTTCTCCCGTTGAGCGTCCTGGTGTGGGCCTGTGCCCCGGGATCCGACGCACCAGAGTCCACCGCCGTCACCTACGAAGGCGCACGAGTCATCGTGGGGGATGGGAGCGTGATCGAAGACGCCGTTTTCGTCGTGGACGATGGCCTCTTCACGCAGGTGGGGGCGGCAGGCGCCGTGGAGATTCCCGAGGGAGCCGCCCGCATGGACCTGACCGGCAAGACCGTGATGCCGGCGATTGTGAACGCCCACCTGCATCTGGACCCCGAGCGGGATGCGCGGACCGGGCAGCTCCAGCACATGGCCTACTACGGGGCGTCGCTGGTGGTGAGCCTGGGGCATGACGAAGGAGACGCGCCCTTCGAAATGCGGAACGAGATCGTGCCGGACGGCGCACGGTCGCAGACCGCTGGCCGGGGCATTACCACTCCGGAGCCGGGCCGAAGCGAGGTTCCGCACTGGGTCACGACCGATGAGGAGGCGCGGGAAGCGGTAAGAGAGCTGGCCGCGCAACAGGTCGACATCGTGAAGATCTGGGTGGACGACCGGGGCGGACAGTACGAGAGGCTTTCCCCGGAGCTCTACGGCGCGGTCATCGACGAGGCGCACGCCAACGGCCTGCGCGTGACTGCCCATGTGTTCCGCCTGGAGGACGCAAAGGGTCTGCTCAGGGCGGGCATCGATGCCTTCGCGCACGGCATTCGCGACATGGACGTCGACGACGAATTGGTCGATCTCTGGCGGGAGCGCCCGGATGTCGTACTCGTGCCCAACCTCCCCGGTCCGGGGGTGGTCGAGGAATTCGACTGGCTGTCGGGAACAGTGCCCGCCGAACGCATCGCGGAGATGAACGCCGGTTCAACCGATCGCCCCGCGGCACAGGAATCATTCGGGATCCAGGCACGGAATCTGGTGCGCCTCAGTCAGGAGGGGTTCAAGGTGGCCTTCGGGACCGACGGGAGTTCACCATGGGCGGTGCATCAGGAGCTGGCCGACATGGTTCGGACCGGGATGACGCCGGCGGACGTGATCATCGCGGCGACAAGCACCTCCGCCGAGTTCACGGGTGCCGATGATCTGGGCACGATCGGGGCCGGCAAGAGCGCCGACTTCCTTGTTCTGGACGCGAACCCGCTCGACGATATCACGAATACGCGTTCCATCGGGGCGGTGTATCTGCGGGGGGCGGCGGTGGACCGGGACGGACTGGGTGAGCGCTTCCGGGGGGCGGGCGGCTAGGCTGAGGCCGACCCGCGGCGGCGGTCGTCAGGCGGAACCCGACCCGGGCGGGTGACGCGGGGCGCTGGTCCCCCGCGCCCCCTCAGCCTCCCGGGCCCGTAATCGTGTACTCGCTCGGCGGCTCAATCCCCAGCAGGTGCTCGACGAAGTAGTCCCAGGTTCTGCGCACCGCATAGGGCTCGTTGGCGTACCCGTGGTTCCGGTTCGGAAGCACAAACATGTCGAAGTCCTTGTTGTGCGCGATGAGTTCGTTGATGACCCGTATTGTCATGTTGGGATGGACGTTGTCATCGAGCGTCCCGTAGTGGAGCAGCAGTTTGCCCTTCAGGTTTGCGGCCAGATTCTGGTTGGCCTGGCTGTCGTAGTTGTCGGTCCCGTCGGCGTTTTCCACCAGCAGCCCCTGGTACTTTTCCGCCCAGGGAAAGTGATAGCCGCGGTTGTCGTGGTTGCCCGCGCCCGACACCGCAACCTTGAAGAAATCGGGGTGGCGAAGGATTGCGTCGGTTGACGAAAAACCGCCCCCGGAATGCCCGAAGATGCCGACTCGCGCAAGGTCGATCTGGGGATACCGCCCGGCCAGTTCCTTGAGCGCCGAGATGTGATCGGGCAGGCCGTTGTCTCCCATGTTGCCATAGTAGCCGTCGTGAAATGCCTTGGAGCGGAGCGGCGTCCCGAAGGCGTCCACCGCGAAGACGATGAAGCCGAGTTCGGCGAGCGCACGGCCATTGCCACGCCCGGCCGCCGAGAAATTGTACTGGGTGACGGCGCCCACCTGGGGGCCCGGATAGATGTAGTCGACCACGGGGTAGCTCTTCGCCGGATCGAAGTTCGAAGGGAACCAGAGCAGGCCGTACACGCTGGTCATACCGTCCCGGCCCCTTGCCTCGAAGGGGACGGGCGGGATCCAGCCGGCTTCTTCGAGCCCGGAGATGTCACTGGTTTCGATGGTCTGGACGACACGCCCGTCCCGACCTCTCACAACGGCCACCGGCGCCTCTTCCGGGGTCGAATACTGGTCGACGAAGTAGCGCCCCGAGGGGGACGGCGTGATCTGGTGGACGGCGTCCTCCGCGCCGAGCAGTTGCAGCCCGGAGCCGTCCATGCCGACGCGGTAGAGGTGAACGAAATAGGGGTGTCGGCCTTCTTCGCGGCCGACCGCGGTGAAGTAGACCGTGCGGCTGGCCTCGTCGACGCTGATGAGTTCGGTGACCAGCCACGGACCCGAGGTGACACGGTTCTTGAGGGAGCCGTCGCCGTCGTAGAGGTAGAGGTGCCCGAAACCGTCCCGCTCGGACCACCACAGGAACTCGGATCCGTCGCCCAATACCCGCCAGGCGGGGGCGAGGCGGGTGAACTGATTCAGTTCGACGTAGGTCGGCCCGGTCTCTTCGAGGAGTTCGGTTGCGGCGCCGGTCGCGGCTTCCACCTTGAACAGCTTGTAGCTCTTGAAGTCACGGCTCCGATGCGTGTAGAAGACGGACCCGCCGTCCGCGGTCCACTGCACATCGGCGTAGGTGGTGTCGCCACCAGCGAAGTTGCCGGGCTGGGGGTCGATGTCAGCGCGTACACCCGCCCGGCCCTCGACGTCGAAGAGCCACAGTTCGGATGTGGGGATGACCGAGTCACCCGGCAGAGCGTACGCCCAGGAGTGGAGGATGGGCCGGCCGTCGGCGGCCTCGAGGAGATGGAAGCGCTCGACCTCGCGCTCGTCGTAGCGATGGGTCGCGATCCGGCGCGAATCAGGAGACCACTGCAGGACCGGTGACCGCTCGGTGCCCGCCCGGCGGCTGGTGATCTCCTGGCAGCAGCCTTCGGGGATGGCGCCGTAGCCGAAGTATTCCTCCCCGTCGCTGCTGAGCTGGACCTCCTCGCCCGTGGCCGCGTCGCGGACCCAGAGGTTCTCGTCCCGGGCGAAGGCGATCCAGCGGCCGTCGGGGGACGGGCGTTCCGCGTCCGAGGGAGCGGGCTCGTCGCTGGGGCCGGAGCAGGAGTAGGACTGGATGTCGCAGCGCCAGCGCACCGAGTCGGCAACGTGGAACTGGACGGCACCGCCCCCGTCCACGAACTCGAATTCAGTGAAGGGGAGGTCGCGTCCCTCGTAGGCCGTGTCGGCCGCGAGGGAGAGGGCGGCCGCGAGACGGGCGTGATCGAAGGCGGGGCGGCGCGAGGCGGCGGCCGGGTCGACCACGACGAACTCGTGCCCCGACGGGGTTCGGCCGCGGAACCAGAAGCGGTCGCCGTCGAAGAACTCGGGCGCGACCTGATCCCCCGAGATGAGCTTGGCCGCGTTCCAGGGCAGGAACTGCTCGGCGCGGGCGTAGTCGCGCTCGGTGACTTGCTGGGCGTGAGCGGGGGCGGCAAACGGCAGGGCGGCCGCGGCGAGCAGGGCCAGGGTGGCTGCCGCGAGGGGGCGGGGGCGAAGTGTCGTCGTCATGTTGACCTCGGGTCGAACGCTGGATGATGGGTCGTACCGCCCGTATACTGGCCAGGCGCGGGATCGTTAGCCAGACCCGACCACCCCTCCACCGCCAGGGAGCTGCCCATGCGCCTGACCGTCACGACTCTCGCTCTCTGGGCCACCCTGGCCCCAGCCACCACCAGGGCACAGGAGTCCCTCGACCCCGAACGCGACTCGATGTACGCCCGGTACATGGCGATTCCTTCCCTGGTGAAGGGGGGAACCGTCTGCTCCGACGCGGGACTGCTCGGCGGCGCTCCCTGCAGCGTGAACTGGATGCCGGACCGCCAGAGCTTCTGGTTCGCCGAAGGGCAACCCGACCACACGGTCATCCGCACCTTCGACCCCGAGCGGGCGATCACCGAACCGCTGTTCGACACCGAGCGGGTGCGAGAAGGCCTGGCAGGAGCGCTCGGGTATCGCCCGCCCTACCAGGGGCTCCCCTTCGACCGCTTCACCTTCGTCGGCGACGGGATGGACTCGGTGCGGTTCACCTTCGACGACCGTTCCTTCAGGATGGACCTCGAGAACTACGTGGTGACCCCCACCGCGCCGGGCGAAGCGGAAGCCGCCGCCCGTGCCGTGCCGCGCGTCGTGCGCGGGGGCTTTACCAGCGGCGCGCCCGCCGTCATGGAGGTGGCTTCGCCCGACGGCCGCTGGCTGCTGACCGAAAAGGACGACGACCTCTGGATCCGCGCCTCCTTCGACGGCCGCGAGCAGCCGGTGATCGAGGACGGAGCGGAAGACTACGCGTGGAGCGTGCAAGGCGCGTCGTGGGCGCCGGACGGGGCCCGCGCCGCGGTCATGAAGGTGGATACGCGAGAGATGGCCCGGGTCCCGATCCTTCACTGGCTCAAACAGACCGAAGAGGTCGAATACGCCCCCTTCTCGAAGGCCGGCAACCCCTTGCCGCGGCAGGAGATTCACATCGTCGACGTCCACGGGCGGAAATCCGTCACGGTTGACGTCGGTGACGAAGACCAGCTGCTGAGCCCGGTCGGATGGCTTCCCGACGGCTCCGAATTCCTCTTCCTGCGGATGTTGAGAAGCTACCAGACCCTCCACCTGGTCGCCGCCGACCCCGCGACCGGTGAGACCCGGGTCGTCCTGGAGGAAACCCAGCCCACCTTTATCAAAGGGATCGGGACGACCCCTTCGTGGCGCGCCCTGGCGCGTCCCCTCGCGGACGGCGAGCGCTTCCTGTGGATCAGCGAGCGCGACGGGTGGGATCACATCTACCTGTACGGCCTGGACGGCCGCCTGATCCGGAGACTCACCGAGGGCGAGTGGCCGGTCGTCGGAATCGTTCACGTGGACGAGGCCGCCGGTCACGTCTACTTCAACGGGCACCGGGAGTCACGGCCGTACGACACGCACCTGTACCGCGTTCCCCTGGGCGGCGGTGACGTGGTCCGGCTCACCGAAGGCGACGGCCAGCACAGCACCGCGATCTCGCCGAACGGCGCGTTTCTGGTGGACACGCATTCGAGCACGAGTCGGCCGCCCCGCACCGAGGTGCGCACGACGACGGGCGAGTGGGTCGCGGTCGTGACCGAAGCCGACGTGAGCGCGCTCGACGAGCTGGGTTGGAGCCCGCCGGAGGAGTTCGTCGTCAAGGCCGCCGATGGAGAGACCGATCTGTACGGGCTCATCTACAAGCCGCACGACTTCGATCCGGGCGCGAAGTACCCCGTCATCGACTACATCTACAACGGACCCTTCATCACCTGGGTGCCCAAGACCTTCACCGACGGGCGCGGCATCAGCCAGGCCGCGCTGGCCCAGCTCGGGTTCGTGGTGTTCATGGTGGACGGACGCGGCACCACGGAGCGCGGCAAGGCGTACCAGGACGTGGCGTACCGCAACTTCGGCCGCAACGAAATCCCGGACCACCGGGCCGCGATGGAGAACGCCGCGGCCACCCGGCCCTGGATGGATCTGGACCGGGTCGGCATCCACGGGGGCTCGTGGGGCGGTTACATGACCGTGCGGGCGCTGCTCCTCGAACCGGACTTCTACGATGTCGGCGTGGCGACCAACGGCGTCTACGACATCCACGACCAGGCGTCCATGGCGATCGAACCCTACATGGACCTGCCGTCGGAGAACCCCGAGGGGTACGAGTACGGATCGAGTCTGCGTCTGGCCGACAACCTGAAGGCGAAGCTCCTGCTGATCCACGGGACCAGCGACGTCAACGCCACCTTCTCGGCAACGATGAAGATGGTCGAGGCGCTGATCCGGGCGGGCAAGCCGTACGACCTGATCGTTGTGCCCGAGCAGCCTCACTGGTTCACGGGCCAGAGCGCCGCGTACGCCGACGGCGCGCTCCGGAGGTACTTCCAGGAGCACCTGCTGGGGCTGACGGGGCGGGGAGCGGGGATGGTGCCGTAGATCGGCGGATTCCTCGCCAGTTTATTTGACTGGAAACCCGCCAAAATGACCATGAATCCTGTAAGTCATTGACTAGCAACGACTTATTTATTTGACGGGTATTTCATTTTGGCGGAACCCGCACCCTTCCGTCGGGAGCGCCCGAATGGCCGAGTCACCCGCGTGCGGAAGCCGCAGTTGCCGCTGTGAACGCCCGCCGGAACGCCTCCTCTCCGCCGGGCCGCAGGCCAGCCAGGGCGCCCGAATGCAGGGCGGTGTGCGCGAATGTCTCGCCATAGCCTCTGGCCAGGGTCATGACAACCAGGTCGGTGGAGAACGTGACGATCTGGCAGGGAACGTGGAGGACCGGTCCCTGGGTGAGAAAGGGCCTGGGACGGCCCGGGGCGAAGAGGTCGAGCGGGGTGAGATGTTCCAGTACTTCCGGGACGCCCTCCCCCACGAAGGCCAGCATGCAGAGGCCGTCGGTGGTCTCGGTGAAGGCGGTCTCGGGGGGCGTGGCAGGGGCTGGGTCGTCGCCCAGGTGCCAGATCGCGACCTGGGTGCGGTTCATGCGGTTGATGACGAGGGGGTAGTGCACGCCGACGTCCCCGAACCGCGCCGGGACGGGCAACCCCATAGGCCGGAGGGTCGCCACCTTGCGGTCCTGAAAGTCCCAGCGACGCCGGTGAGACAGGTCGACGAGGCGGGGACCCGGGTGCGCGTCCTCGCCTTCGTAACGCAGCACCACGGGCCAGCCGTCGCGCAGCTCGGTCGCGGCAGGTGTCGCGTCGAAGACGGCGGGGGAGCGACGGAAGGCGGGCCGGTTGGCGAGGTCGCGGTCCCGCGCGGGGCGTCTGCTGGACGGGCTCATGTGCGCGGTCCTGTGCGCGGCGCGGCTGTCTCGACCATCATGAGCGCAGCCTCTCACCCTTGGGGTCGTAGAAGTGCGGGGCGACGACCGTAGCCGTACAGGTGGACTTGCGTCCCGATCCCATATTCTCGTAGATGTTCAGCCTACCACCCCGCACGGCATGCTCCTCACGCACCAGAGCCATCCCGTACTGCCACCCCAACGTCTCGCTGCGGCGCGTCGTGCACACATAACCGACGACCTCGCCGTCGGCGACGATCACGGCGCCGTCGTTCGGGCCGCCGCCCGGCAGCGCGCCCGGCGCGGCCTCCGCGTCGCCCTGGTGAGACCCCGACCCTTCATCCACCCGAAGCCCCACCAGCTTCATGCGGCCCGGCTGTTCCGCACAGGCACGCAGCGCGGGGGCGCCCACCTTGCGCGAGGCCGTGTCCTCCCGGTCCCACAGGAACCCCATCCCGATGTCCGTCAGGGTGACGCGCTGCTCCGATTCGGCCCCGATGATGATGTGCCCCTTCTCGGCGCGCAGGCAATTCTGGGCCTCCAGACCGAACGGCTGGATCCCGAAGTCGGCTCCGGCCTCAACTAGTATATCCCACACGTATTGGCAATAGCTGGATGGGACATGCAGCTCGAACGACAGCTCACCGACGAAGCCCACACGGAGACACCGCGCCTCGACCCCGTCCCCCACGGTGATCCGGCGGGCGCCCATGTACGGGAAGCCCTCGTTCGAAACATCGTCGCGGGTCACCCGCTCCAGTACCCTTCGCGCGTTGGGCCCGGCCAGGTTCAGCGAGCCCAGCACATCGGTGATGTTGACGAGGTGGTAGTCCCACCCGTCGTAGCGGGTGTGATAGCGGAACCATTCCACCGTCGTCCCGGCCCGGGCCGAGCTCGTCGTGAAGTAGTACTCGTTCTCGCCTTCCTTGACAATGATGCCATCATCCATTAGATGTCCCATATCATTGCACATCGCCGAGTACATGCACCGGCCGGGGCGCGCCTTGCGCATGTCGGAGATGTACACCCGCTGCAGCGCATTCAGGGCGTCGGGACCGTAGATCCGGAACTTCCCCAGCGGAGAGCTGTCGAGGAGTCCCACGTTGCGGCGGACGTTGAGGATCTCGTCGCGGCAGCTCAGGTCTTCGGAGAAATAGCGGGCGCGCATCCACGGTCCCGCCCGGCGAAAGGTCGCGCCCCGCCCGGCCTGTTCACCGTGCAGCGGCGTCCGCTTGTGCACGTCGTGGGGCGGCCCGGCCAGCGTCGCCATGCTCGGCGGGACGAGAGGGGGCCGCACCGTGGTCGGCGCGGGTACCGTGGCCTTGCCGGAATCGTCCCCCAGCGCGGCCATGATCATCGCCAGATTCTGTCCCGCGACCCGGTACTGGCCCGGGCCGAGCCCGAACCCGCCGAACCGTTTGGCCAGTTCCGGGGCGTCAAAGCCCTGGGCGGCCGACTCGACCACGTTCTTGTATGTGCCGTCCTCGTCCAGATCGACGAACGCCTTCGCGCCGCGGCCGATCGCGGGCCCCCGGAAAATACCGGTCCCCGCGACAGGCCCGGGCCGGGAAGCGAGCGTGCGTGCAGCCTTCTCGATCGCGCCGGAGAGCGCCGGGAGGCCGCTGCCGCCCCGGCGGGAGGACCCGGCCTGCCCGGTCAGCTCCGCTCGCCCGATCCCCCGCGCGTCCCCGGCCGTCCCCGGCCGCCGGCAAAACTCCGCCGCCCGCAGCCCCGCGAGCCGCCCGGACTCGGTGATCGACCCCGGGTCGCGCAGCCCTGTCATGCTCCCCGCCACGAACACGTCGTCGGGCAGCTCCACCGGCTGGTAGCTGTGCGTGTGCCCGCAGTACCGGAGCTTTGCCTTGACCGTCGCCAGCACCCCGATTCGCGGCTGCGCGCCCGCATTGGCAACCACCAGATCGCACCCATACCGGCGCGGTCCGATACCGCTCATGCCCCACAGATCGCACCCCTTGACGTGCTTTCCACCCCTGGTCCGCGCGGCCGCCCACCGGGTACGGAATGGAATCCCCATTTCGAACAACTCCTCCAACAGCGCGGGATCGTGCCCACGACGCCGGGAATCCGCGACGGCCCGGACCTCCACCCCAAGACGCGCCAGGTCGACCGCGGCTTCCAGGCCGAGATCATCGCCGACGGAGAAGACGGCCGCCTTCCCGGGGCGTACTCCGTAGGTGCGCGCCAGCCGCCACGCCGCGCCCGCCTGCATCACACCGGGCCGGTCGTTGTGATTGAAGACGAGAGGCCGGTCCATGCACCCCGCGGCGACCACCACCGCTTTGGCGCGGCATTCCCAATGGCATTCCCGGAACGGGTCGTCGTCGCCCCCGACCGTAAATCCGGTCACCAGATTCTCTCCCCACACGCCGGTAACCGGTGACCGGGTGAAGACGCGCACGTTTTCCGTAGCGCGGACACGATCCGCCAGCTCCCTGGCCCGCTGCCACAGCGGCTTTCCCTCGAACTCCCTTACCCGCCACGCGTCGTGTCCGCCCATGCACGGCCGCCGCTCGAAGACGCACACCCGGAGCCCGCGCTCCGCCACCGCCAGCGCCGCCTCCATTCCCGCCGTCCCGCCCCCCACGACCGCCACGTCCACGTTCAGATAGCGCTCGGCACGCACGTCCGACCGATACTCGCGCTGCGGATCGAGCACGCCCGTGCCGGCCATGCGCCGGAGTCCGTTCTGAAAGAGGGGCCAGAGACGGTAGGGGCGGTGGAAAAGCCGGTAGTAGAATCCGGCCGGCATGAGCCGTTCGAAGGCGCCGATGAACCCGAACCGGTCCGTCTTCGGATCGCCGCGGACGTTCTGGGCACGGACGGACATGCCCGCCCGCAGTTCCGTGGTTTCGGCGCACTCGTTCGGCACGCCGTCGATGGCCATGTAGGTGTTGGACGACTCACCCTCCAGGCTGTACAGACCGCGCGGTCGGTGGTACTTGAGGCTGCGGCTGAAGACCCGGACGCCGTTGGCGTAGAGAGCGGAGGCCACGGTGTCACCCACGAAGCCGGTCACGCGACGTCCGAGAAAGTCGAACGAGAGGGGCCGGGAGACGTCGACCCGGCAGGTTGGCCCCGACGCCAGGCGGTCGGCCGTCATTCCTCCACCTCGCGGTTCGTCGCCGGATCCCACGTCGTCTTGAACCACACGCCGCAGCCCTGTCCGTGGTACCACCACTCCTCTTTCGGCTCGTACGGAATGAGCCGGAACTGCGTCCAGCGGAAGTGGTCCTCGGCGCTGAGGCCCTCCTGATCGGGCGGTGGGCCCCTCTCCTGTCCCCCGAACGTGAACTCGTACACGTCGCGCTTGCCGCAGACCGGGCAGGTGAGACGGAAGGTCATCGCCTGGCGGCCGGTGACCTTGAGCGGTGACGTGCGCCCGTCATCAGTCCCAATGCCCGTACTTCATCACCGCCGCGGTCTCCCCGGAGTAGCGGTTCTCCAGGAACCGGTTCAGAGCGAAGGGCCGCAGGATCTCCGGCGTCTCGTCCGTGGCCATGTACTCCGCCATGTACTTCCCCGCCACCGGACCGGATTTGAAGCCGAAGTAGCCCCAACCCGCGTCGAGGAAGAGCCCGTCGTAGCCCAGGTTGCCTTCCATGATCGGCGCCATGTCGGGGGTCATGTCGGCAAGGCCCGCCCAGATGCGCATGAAGCGGACGCCGCGGAGCGCGGGGATGAGTTCGGTCAACGCCTCGGCCTGGTGCTTCAGGTAGTACGCGGTGGCGTCGTTGGTGTAGTTGACCTGCGGGTCCATGTGCGCGCCGGTCGCGATCTCGCCCTTGAGGGTCTGGTTGGCGTAGACGTGGTAGGCGCCCGAGCTGAAGGCGAGGTGAAGAAAGGGCTTGAGGGGATGCGTGACCATCGCCTGTATGGTGAGGGGGTGGATCGGCAGCTCGATCCCCAGCATGGCAGCCACGGCCGTGCCGTAGCCCCCCGCCATGATCCCCAGCCGCTTGCATCCGATGGGTCCGAGGGTGGTGCGGACGCCGGTGACGCGGCCTCCCTCCGTGTCGATGCCCTGGACTTCGCAGCCCTGGTGGATGTGCACCCCGTGCTCCGATGCCCCTTTGGCCAGCCCCCAGACCACCGCGTCGTGCCGCACGACCCCTCCCGGTGGGTGGTACAGCCCGGCGTGGATCGGAAAGGCGAGCCGGTCGGAGATGTCGAGCCCCGGGATCAGCTCCGCGCACTGCTGCGGATCCAGCATTTCCGAATTCACACCCATGAAGTTGTGTGTGTTGGCCAACATGCGGAACGCGCTCACCGCGGCCTCGTTGTGCGCCAGGTTCAGGGTGCCGCAGTTGAAGAACATGAGGTTGTAGTCCAGCTCGTCGGTCAGGACGCGCCACAGCTTCAACCCCTCGGCGTAGAGCCGCACGTTCTCTGCCGTGCGCTGGTTCGCCCGCACGATCGCGGTGTTGCGTCCGGAACCTCCGAAGCCGATGTACTGCGATTCCAGCACGGCCACGTCGCGTATGCCGTGATTGCGCGCCAGGTAGTAGGCGGTCGCGAGCCCGTGAATGCCCCCGCCGATAATCACCACGTCGTAGTGGCGCTTGAGGGGCGACGGACTCCAGAGCCGACGCAGCTTCAGGTAGCTCAATGGACGCCTCGCTCCGTTATGACTGGTCACCATGACCGGTCACTCCAGATGCCGTCCGCGACGGACGCCTCATCCGATCACCGAATACGACGAGTCGGGGTTGAGGGTCCGGAGACGGCTGAAGAAGCCGAGGTCGCAGGTGCGGCGCGTGTAGGGCAGCGGAATCGTAACCGGATCGCGGTCGTGATCGTGTCCCGCCTCCACCTTCTCGATGAGCTCGGCCATCAGCCTTCCCGCCACGGGAGCGTTCTTGAACTGGTTCCCGGAAGTCCCCACGGCCATGTAGAAGCCGGGCAGGTCCGACTTGTCGTAGATGGGGATCCAGTCGTCGGCCACGTCGTAGAGGTCGACCAGGCCGCCCGTCTGCCCGGGAATGCCCAGACCCTTCAGCCGCTGGGCCTCGCGCATCACCTGGGTCTCCCACTGGTGCGTGAAGTTGGTGTTGTAGTCGTCCGGATCGTCGACCCACTCCAGCACGTCGCAAGGCGGATCCTCGGAGCCGATGAGGATGTGGTTCCCCGTGGTCGGGCGGGAGTAGCAGCCGATGTCGCCGTCCGAGATCAGCGGCGCGATCTGGTTGTACTCGAGCCCGGCCGGCGCCGGCACGTAGCACACCTCCTGCTTGAGGGCGCGCGTCTTGACGTTCATGCCTTCGAGCACGCCCGCCATGCCGTTGATGATCGCCGAGTGCGGCCCGCCCACGTTGACGACCACGGGGGCGCTGATGGCCGTTCCGTCGGACAGCTTGACCCCCTTGACCCGGCCATCGCCCCTGAGAATCTGCGCGACTTCGGCCCTGAACATGAACTCCCCGCCGTGCGCTTCACACGAGCGTTGCACGTTGTGGCACGCCAGCGTGGGGTCGTCGATGTAACCCGACTCCGGGATGTAAACGGCGCCGCGTATGTCTTCACCCGTCGGCTCGCCGAAGCGCTCGTTCTCGGTGGTGACCGGGGGACCGTACGACCTTGTGTCGATCCAGGGGAAGCGTGTCCCGATGTCGCGGGGGCCCAGGTCCTCGTAGGCGACATGAAGCTCGTCCAGTGCTCCCATCACGTTCGCGAGGTCCTTGTTGCGCTCGTTCTTGATGACAAGGCACCCCGTGTTGACGTATTGGGCAAGTCCCATCTCGTCGGCCACGCCCAGGTGGCGCCCCCAGTCCAGCCAGTGGAAGTAGCTCTCCCGGGCCATGGCGCACCCGTCCGGCGTGGAGTAGTGCAGTCGGATGATCGCGCAGGTGTTGCAGGTCGAACCGGATCCGGCCGTGGGCTGCTTGTCCACGTTGAGGGTGCGCCAGCCCCGCTTTGCCAGCTCGAAGCCCACGGAGACCCCAATAACGCCCGCCCCGATGATGATCGCGTCGTAGTCCTGGTTCATTGGCTTCCTGTTTTCGGCCCGGGTACAAGGCGCAATCCGGTAACATAGCCCACATCCATTGGCTCGGAGAGAGGATTCTACTGTTGGAGTCCAATTCGGCACCACCCCCGGTCATCGCCTTGCCTCGGCCGGATCGGTCAACCATGGTGATCAGGGACTACCGACCAGGACCAGCAAGGATCATGACCATGAAGACCGGCTCACACCACCTGCCAACCGGCATCGTTGAAAGCACGAACCCTCCCCTGGCCAGGCTGCTCGCCGCCCTCGCGGCACTCGCGGTTGTCCTCGCCGCAGCCGCTCCCCTCGCGGCCCAATCGCCCGAAGTCGTCGTCGGCCCCAATCTCCGCGTCGGTCCGGGCCAATACAACGAGCCCTGGATCGCGGCCAGCCCGGAGAACTCCGATTTCCTGATCGCGGTGACGCAGTCCGGGGGACAGACCTTCCGCACGCCGTCCACCACGGGCCTGTCCGAGCGCCGCAACGCCGCCTTTCTGAGCCGGGACGGAGGAGTCACGTGGGAGCCGATCACCCTTCCCGGCGACGAGACCGGGTCCTTCGATCCCATGGTGGTGCCCGGCCCGGACGGGAAGATGTGGATCCTGTACTGCTTTATGGGCGCGAACACGCTCAGAGGCGTGCTTCCCGACCAGCCCGCGCGGACCGCGGGCACGATCATGGTGTGGTCGACCGACGACGAGGGCGCGACCTGGGTAGGGCCGGCGCGGCTGCGGAGCCCCGTCCCGCCCGATCATGCCCGCGTCGCCGCGGACTGGACCGACGGCCCTAACCGCGGTCGCCTCTACGTCGTCTGGAACGACGTACGCGACTCGTTCATCCGGGACGACTTCCAGCTCTTCCTGCACACGCTCGACGACGGGGGGAAGGTCGTGAGCGAGCCGAAGCTCCTCGCCACGATCGGGGGCGGCAAGCTGGTGGCGACCGAGCCCGTCGTCCTCTCCGACGGCACGCTGCTGGTCACCTTCTACCAGTACTTCTTCCCGCTGTCCGACGAGGAGAACAGCAGGATGCCCTTCTTCACCATGCGGTCGGAGGACGGCGGCGAGACCTTCACGGAACCGGAGGTCGCGTTCCGGATCGGAACCCACTCCTGGCCGTACGCGCAAACGGAGATGGCCAGCGCCTTCACTCTGCCCATCGTGATCTGGGACCGCACCGAGGGCCCCCACCGCGACAACATCTACACCGTGTGGGACCAGGTGAGCGGTGGCACGTCCGACATCTGGTTCCGGCGGTCCACCGACGGCGGGCGGCGCTGGTCGGACGCGTTCAAGGTCAACGACAACGCTCCGCCCGCGCCCGGCGACCCCCTGGACGACCGCATGATACCGGGCGTCGAGGTCAACCGCGACGGCGTGGTGGGTGTCGCCTGGTACGACCGGCGCGGCGACGATACCCATCGCTGCTGGGAACTCTACTTCGCCTCCTCGGACGACGGCGGCGAGAGCTTCGGCGCCAACATGGCCGTGACCAGCGCACCGTCCTGCCCCCCGGCCACCCACACGCCAGCGGTGCGCGTTCACAACCTGGCCGCCGACCCGAACGTCAAGGACGTGCCCGACGAGGAATTCGCCAAAATGTCCCTGATCGAGCGCATGAGCCTCCAGATGGCGCAACAGAGTCGGCACGCCCGTGCCCGCTATTTCGGGGATCTCGGGCACGGACGCCTCGAAGTCACCTTCGACAATGCGCGCGGCGACCAGCCGGGCCACTACCTGGGACTCGCCGCCGACGCGGACGGCGTCTTCCACCCTCTCTGGATCAACCGCCGCAACGGCATGGACGAACTTTTCACCACGACCGTCGAGGTCGGCGCGTACGCCACGAGCGCGGCGACGGGCGAGGAATCGGACATCACGGCGCACATCCTGCTATTGACCGGCCCGGCCGCTCTTGATGCGGCCGCCGGCACGGTGACAGTCGACGTCCAGCTCAGGAACGTCTCCGAGCAGGTGATTCGCGGGCCTTTGCGGCTCCGGGCCGCGGATGACGAGACCCGCGAGTGGTCCTTCGAGGGGCGGCTGGGGTCCCGCGACCTGCTTCCGCCGGGTGGGCTGAGCGAGCCTGTCACGATTCAGCTGCAAGTCACCCCCGGCCAGGACGCGAGGCTGGACTTCCACATATTCGGGCGGGTTGAGGGGTCATGACTTCCGGGGTGGCTGGATAAGCATTACGATACCGGCCGCCGCCTCACCGGCACCCTGAGCCGGCTCTGGTACTCTCCGCCGTGATGGAAGGTGACCGTGGCCGTCCGCGCGTCGTCACCCGATTCGTGGGTCACGCGCCCGCCGCTGTTGTAGTTCTTCTGAAGCCACACCGAGTTGGGCGAATTGAGGATCAGCCGCAGCCGGCTGCCCGTCCCGATTTCGCGCGCGAAGAACTGGAAGCCGTCGAAACGGTAGAGGTTGACTTCGCCGGGAACCACCAGCTCTTCCGTCTCGCGGGAATCGCGGTAACGGGCCCGCATGATGTCGCCGGTCAGGAAGACGCTCGATCCGTCCGGGCGAATCTCGTAGACCGTGACCATGAAGTCGGTGTCGGGGACGTCCAGGCTCATCCACGCGTCCAGTTCGACGTACCCCGCGAGCTCGGTCTCGGTCTCGAAGGGCGCGGTGTGATAGACCAGGCCGTTCCCGAACAGATTGAGCGCGTGGTGCTCGCTGAGGGGCAGCTCGCCCCAGAAGAAGTGGGCCAGGTTGTTGCCGGATTCGTGGTCCTCAAGCAGCCCCGGACGGGTGTCGAGGGGATCGTAGACGTAGGAATCCGCCGGAGCGTTCTCCGAGGGCACCGACGAAAGCGTGCCCGAATGGAAAACGTCATTGGGCCGCCCGTCGGCGGAGTCGAAATAGTAGAGGAGTTCGTCGTTCGCGACTTCGTCGAGCGCGTCGGCATACTCCCAGGCGTCCCGGCCGGCGATGTAGACGGCGACCCTCTTCTCGAGGAACCAGGGCCGCGGACCGTCTTTCAGCGTCCAGTCGTACCATGCCTTGCGCAGCGAATCCTGGGGAAGCAGGGCCTCCGGGCCGAACTCCAGACCGCCCACCGAGCTCACCGAGGTGCCGACACCCCCGTGGTTCCAGGGGCCGATCACGAGGTAGTGCCTGGCCTTGGCCGCCTCGTTGCCGTGCCGCATATGCATGCGGTAGTGCTGAAGCGCCCCCCGCTGGTCGCCATCGTAGTGCCCGGTAATGGTGAGGATGGGGATATCCATGGCCGCGAGCTGCGCGGGAGTAGGCACCGTGGCTTTCCAGTACTCGTCGGGCGTGGGGTGTTCCAGCCAGGTCTGAAAATGCGTGGTGCGGTTGCCGACGATCCGGTCCAGCTCCGCGAAGGGGCGGTGGTTGACGTACCGCTCCATAAAGGCCGCCGCCCACATCTCCGCGTCGCCGAAAATGGTGCTCTGGGCGGCGTTTCCGCTGGTGAAGGTGAGCCAGGTCATGTTGTAGGGAACGAAGACGTTGTGCACGAAGGGGAAGTCGGTCCCCAGGTAGGCCGCGGCGGCGGGAACGATCGACGACAGGCTGGGAGGCAGTTCCTTCGCGGTCGCCCACTGGTCCCATCCCCCGTAGGACGCGCCGTACATGCCTACCTTCCCGTTCGACCATGGCTGCGCCGCCAGCCACTCGACGACGTCGTGGCCGTCCCTGTCCGCGTCCTTGAAGGGCTCGAATTCGCCTTCGGAGTTGCCGCGCCCGCGGACGTCTACCGCTGCGAAGACGTATCCCCGCTGCGCGTAGTACCGGGCCTTCGCGTGGTAGACGTCGCTGATGTAGGGCGTGAACCCGAGGATGACCGGAAGCGGCGCTCCCTGGTCAGCCGGACGGTAGATGGTTCCGTGAAGGTTGACGCCGTCCCGTACCGGGATCTTGACGCCCCATTCCATCTGCACATCGGAGAGTTGGCCGGCGGCACCAGCTGGAGCGAGCAGCGAGGCCGCGAGGGCCGGAACGAGCAGAAAGGCCCCGACGACCGGGGCGAGCGGCGCGCGTAACATAAGCACCTCCTTGGTGGTGGGCGGCGGGCTGGCCGCCCGTGAAGGGGGGTATCACTTCCGTTAGGTTTCCTCCGCCCATCCCGCGTCAGGCTGACGGGTCGACCTAGAACTCGGAGACGACAGCTCCATGTACATCATCCAGGATGTACCGCGGCTCGCAAGGGGTGGAATTCCCGGCGCGGGCCCCGAGCCCTGAATTGATGCTGGATTTTCCACTCGCGGCACCCATCCATGCACTGCCGCTGGAGATCATGCGCGTCCTCGGCGGAAGCGTCCTGTTCGTCTACTTCCTGCAAACTCTGCGACAAACGGCCGATTTCAGCCACCCGAACGGCCTGATCGACCATGGACTGTCGGCCCGGCTCCTTCCACCCACCCGTATCAGCCTCTTTCAGCCGGGAATGTCCGGAACATTGTTCCGAGTCGTGTTCTTGTGCGCATGCATCGCCTCGCTGTTCGTGGTCGCGGGATTCCACGCGCGGGCGTCCGCAGCCTTTCTCTTCCTCGTGGCGGTGTCCACCTATCGCTGGAATGTCCTCGTCGCCTACCTCGACGACGCCGTGGTGCATATCCACTGCCTTTGGCTCGCCCTGCTCCCCCTTGGCCGCACCTTGACGTTGGCGGACCTTCTCGACACCTCGGCGCCCGCCGGAGAATGGCTCGCCGCGACCGTTCCGGGAACCGCCCCTCGCGCATTCATGGCCAACATGGCGCTCGTCTATCTCGTTGCGGGCCTGTACAAGTTCACCAGCCCCATGTGGCGAAACGGCTCCGCCATGCATGCTGCGCTCAAGATGCCGATCGCGCGCCAACCCCGCTTCTGGACGATGCGCCACCGGACCCTCCTAAGCCTTGTCACTCGTGCCGCACTGATCCTGGAACCGCTCTTCGCGCTCATATTCGTGCTTCCGCCACACTCGGCGTTGAAGTGGCTGCTCGTGGCGGGCGCGGCGGCGTTCCATCTGGGGATCGTCGCCACGCTGAAGATCCCGTATTCCAACGCTCTGATGCTCACGGCATTGCCCGTCGCCCTTTCACCTGAAATCATGCAAGCCGGGCTCGGAGTACCTCCTCCCGAAGCATTTGCAGACCCCGGCCTCTTCCCGATCGAAATCATCGCGCTGACCCTGGTAGCCCTCCTGGCGGTCATGAGCGTCTGGCAAGCGGTGCGGGCCGGGGTGAACCTGCCAAAGCCGGGAACGCCGTATTCGGGCAAGGGGTGGGAAAACCCGGTGCAGGCTCTGTTGTGGCTGGCCGGAATCTTCCAGAGCTACCGCCTCTTCGATTGGGTCGACGCGCGGAACTACCATGTGCGCTACGAGGTTCGCCGAATCGCATCTTCCGGGGGGACCCCGGCGGTATCGCAGGACGGCGAATGCCGCGAGGCTACGGGCGAGTCGGAGCCCGTCGAACCGACCTCCCTGTTTCCGGACACCATGCGCCACCTTCTGCTCCAGTCCTACTTTGTCGGCAACATATGGCTGAAGATGGAGCCAGGGTCGCTGGAAGAGATCCGTCGGTCGCTCCTGCTCACGCACGCCCGCCGCTATGCTCGCGCCAACCCTGACACGGGCACGATCGAAGCCGTCGCGGTCGTACAACGCATCACCCCCGACAACCTCGACCTCACGAGGGGCGAACGACAGCTCCTGATGCGCTTCTCCTGCCAGGGCGGCGAGGCCGTCATGCACTACCCGCGCTGAGAGGCAAACATGTGTGGCATCGCCGCGATCCTGTCCCGTGACGAGCCTGTCGACGGGCACGCACTGTACCGCGCCACCGCTTCTCTCCGCCACCGTGGCCCGGACGGAGAACGGACCTGGATCTCGCCGTCGGGGCGTGCCGGGCTGGGCCACACCCTCCTCGCGATCAACGACCCGCAAGGCACCCAGCCGATCGCCAGCGAAGACGGGCGGCTGCACATCATCGTCAACGGCGAGTTCTACGACTTCCCGCGCATACGCGCATCCCTCGAAGACAAGGGCCACCGCTTTCGCACCCGTTCCGACAGCGAAATCGCGCTACACCTTTACGAAGACCTGGGCGCCGGATGCCTGAAGCATCTCCGCGGGCAGTTCGCGTTCGTCATCTGGGATGAGGAGACAGGCCGCCTCTTCGCGGCGCGCGACCGTTTCGGGCTCAAGCCGCTCTTCTACAGCGAGCACGAGGGTTCGCTGTACCTGGCGTCCGAAGCCAAGGCCCTGTTCGCGGCGGGCCTGCCGAAGTCGTGGGATACCCAGTCCGTGTACCACGCGCTCCACGCATGTCCCGATGAACGGCGATCGCTCTTCGCGGGGATTTCCCAGCTTCCACCCGGGCATGTCCTCCTCGCCGGGGACGGCGCCGTGCGTCTGGAACGCTACTGGGACCTGCCCGCGTCCCCGGGGCGCCGCCGCAGGTTCCAACTGCGGACCGGGATGGGTGCCGATCCCCCCACCCATCAGCTTGAAGACTGTGTCGACCGGGCCAGGGAGCTGACGGAAGAGTCGGTCGCCCTGCGCATGGTCGCCGGTGTGCCCGTGGGCTGTCTGCTGAGCGGGGGACTGGATTCGTCGGCGGTTCTCGGCGTCGCGGCTTCGTGCACGGACAGCCCCGTCGCCGCCTTCACGGTGGGATTCGAGCGCCGTGACTACGACGAGAGCGAGGGCGCTCGCGAGATGGCCGCGGCGACGGGCGCGGACCACACGGTGCTGACCCTGCCCGACTCCGCGCTGGCAGATCACTTCGCGGACACCGTCTATCACGCGGAGACGATCCAGTACAACACCCACGGCGCGGCACGTTTTCTGCTCAGCCGGGGCGTTCGCGATGCGGGCTACAAGTCGGTCCTCGCCGGCGAGGGCGCCGACGAGGCGTTTTTCGGCTACGAGTTCCTGCGCGCGGCGGCAAGCGCGGGCCAGGGAATCGGAGTCAGGGGTCTGCTGCGCCTGCTGGGACGACTGGCCCGCTCCCCGGCGCGAAGCTATCCCGGCCTGGCCGCCGCCTCACCCTGGCTGGCCCGCATCGCCCTGCTCCTCCCCGTCGCCCCCTCCCTCTTCACCCGCCTCACCCGCGGACTCGGCCACATCCACTCCGTGTGCACAAGCGACTTTCTGCACGGCTTCAAAGGCTACGACCTGTACAGGACGTACTACCGCCGCTGCAACGCGACCGCCCGCCTGTCAGGGCGGGAACCGTCCCGCCAGCTCCTCTACCTCTGGATGCACTCGATCTTCGTCAACTACCACATGGCCGCCGACCGCCTCGACATGGCGCACGGCGTCGAGGTGCGCCTCCCGTTCCTCGATCACCACCTCTTCGAATACGTCAACAGCCTCCCGGTCGCCACCCTCACCGCCCCGCCCCGGGAGAAGCTGCTGCTCCGCAAGGCGATGCGCCCGTACATCTCGAACGCGGTGTACGAGAGGACAAAGCGCGCTTTCATGGCCCCTTCCGCAGTCAGCGATGCGACCGGTCCGCTACACGACTTCCTGCAGGACACCTTGCGGGGCGCCCCCATGCGGTCGGTGCCGTTCGTTGAGCGCGCCGAAGTGCTGCGCGTCCTGGACCGCCTGCCGAACCTGCGTGCCGAGGACCGCCCGTCGGTCGACTCGCTGCTCCTCATGCTGGCGTCGGTCGCGGTGCTGCAGGAGCGGTACCGATTGTAAGCGCGGCGCCGCGGCGTGCAGCGGCCGGACTTCTCAGGCTGGACGGATGAACTGACGCTCGCGGGTCGCGACGAGGCGCGCGACTTCGTGGACATCCTCCACGCGCATGAGCATGTCTTGCCCTTGGGAGCAATGATCTGGGCGGCCGTCGGGAAGGATCCGGGGTTCACTCCGGCTTCGCTTCTCGAGCAGTTGAAGCGCCGAGGCCGCTACCGGCCCGAGGAAATCGCCCGACTCGCGCTCGCCGTGCCCTTCGATCTCGCCGAAGCGAAGACGGCTTGGCGGGCGGCATTCTCCGACGCCGAGGAGTTCATCCGCAAAAGACCCCACGATGAGGTCGGCTGCCTGTACTATTCTCGGAGCCGCGGTTGCTTCGCCGTGCCGTCCCCAGGGCTCTCCCTGAGGGAACAGGACTTGGTGACCCACTTCGGTCGACCAGGAGGCATCCTGCCGAGGGTCTCAGCTGTCCAGCCCTGACTCGCCGCCGGCCTACCACTACGGTCACCTCCACGTCCGCGAACAGCCCGCCATCGTCGGCGCGGCCGCGTGAGCTGTCTGCGGCTGATCGTCCTCGACGAGCACGCTGATGGTGAGCGGCCGGTCCACAGTCTACGCGGCCCGTCCGCACTGCGCAAAACAGTTGACCCGGCAAGCCCGGGACGCCAACCTTTCTCCAACACACCCCCACCCCTCACCAGCCACCACGCCCACATGCGCCGCACCCTCGTCAACACCACCGCAGCGTTCCTCGCTCCCCTGTTCACGGCGTGCAGCCCGGCGGAGAGCGGTTCGAGCGACGCTCCCCCGGCCGAGGCTCCCGGCGCCGCCGTCGCGGCGCTGCCCGAAGGCGCGGAGGCCGTCTCCCTGCTGGGCGAGCCGCTCTACCCCGCACCGGCTCCAGCCGAGGTCGCGGCCCGACAGGCCGAGGACGTGGACGCCGCCCGGGCCGACTACGAGTCCGACCCCGACGACGCGGACGCGATCATCTGGCTCGGTCGCCGCATCGGCTACACAGGCCGGTACCGGGACGCGATCGAAGTCTTCTCGGAGGGAATCCGGAAGCACCCCGGCGACGCGCGGATGTACCGCCACCGCGGGCACCGCTGGATCAGCGTCCGCGAATTCGACCGGGCAATCGAGGATCTGGCCCACGCCGCCGCACTCGCCCAGGGGGAGCCGGACGAGGTGGAACCGGACGGCCAGCCGAACGAGCGCGGCATCCCGACAAGCACCCTCCAGTCGAACATCCACTACCACCTCGCCCTCGTCCACTACCTGAAGGGCGACTTCGAGACCGCCCTGCGGTCGTACCGCGACTACTTCGCCGTGACCACGAACCCCGACCAGCTCGTCGCGATCTCCCACTGGTGGTACATGGCGCTGCGTCGCCTGGGCCGCGACGAGGAAGCCGCAGCCGTCCTGGAGCCGGTTACCGCAGAGCTGGACGTGATCGAGAACTCGAGCTACCACCGCCTCCTTTTGATGTACAAGGGAGAGATCGAGGCCGACGAGCTGTGGAACCCGGAGAGCGAGGACCCCGCCGGTGTGGCGATCGCCTACGGCGTCGCAACGTGGCACCGCTACAACGGGCGCGCGGAGCAGGCCGAGGAAATGTTCCGCCGCATTCTGGAAGGCACCGGCTGGGCCGGCTTCGGCTACATCGCGGCGGAAGCCGAAATCGCCCGTCTCAGCGGCCGTTCGCCCAACCAGTGACTACCACTACGGCACCACCTTTGCGCCAACCAGCTGCGCGATGGCGGCCAGCGTGGTCTGCGCGGCGTTGAGGCCGAGCCGGAAGTCATCGTCCGTATAGGTGGTCCACACGTCCGTCGTTTGGTGCCAGTTCGGGTCCCAGCCTGCACCCACCTGCGCGCCTCTCTCGTTTTCCCGCAGGCTGATCGCCGGCACGATGTTCATGAACGGCGTTGAATCGGTGTTGGTCATATGGGGACCCACCGCGGCGGGGTAGTCGGTAGCGTAGCGCTCGTTGGCGGCCTTGAAGAGGAACGCCATTTCCATCGACTCGGCCGCCATGTCCGAATTCGACTGGAATTCGATGTTCACATCGGCCTCGGGACGCTGGTCCCGGCTCACCAGGCCGTCGGGGCCGGGTGCCCCGTGATCCCACAGCATCATGTCGTGCTGCACCATCCCCAGCCACCGGGGCTCGGGATACCGCCCGGAACCAGGGGGGTCCTCCACGCCTTGAAGCGCCTGCCGCTGTTCCACGTACGCCCGCGCGCCGTTCAGCCCCGTCTCCTCGTTGTTCCACAGGACGAAGCGAATGGAGCGTTCCGTCTGCACGTCCGGGGAACTGAAGACGCGCGCGAGTTCCATGACCAGCGCCGTGCCGGAGCCGTCGTCGTTGACCGCCTCGTTCACTCCGTGTCCGTCCATGTGGCCGCCCAGGATGTACATCTCGTCGGGGCGGGTTGTGCCAACCTTGGTGCAGTAGACCTCCGAACGCTCGCCATCGACGGGCTCTTCGATATTCAGCTCCCGGATGCGTTCGTCGGGCTGCGCCATGAGGTCACGGTTGACGCCCGTGCGCCCGCGGTAGCCGAAGATCATGCTGCCGCCGGAGCTGGGTCCGCGACGTCCGACGCGGCCTCCGGTGGACGTGGTGAGGTCGTCGTCCTGCGCCCGTGGCGGCGGCCGCCGCGGCGTCGCGCCACGCGCCGGAGCACGCCGGGGCTGCGCGTCCGGCGGCGGAAACATGTAGAAGATGCGCTCGGTGTTGGTGCAACCGAAGTCCCGCAGCTCGGCCTCGATCCAGCCGACCGCATCGCGGTTCCGCTGCGTGCCCTGGCGCCGGTCCCCGAACTGTGTCAAGCCCTTCAGCGTCGCCTTGTAGTCGTCCAGGGTGAGGCGCTCGACGAGAGCAGCAACCGGATCATCGGACGCTTGCTGGTCCGCCTGCCCGGCTGCGAGGGGCAGGGCGCCGACTGCCACGGCGAACGCCGCGGGCAGCACTGGGAGCAGCCCACGGGCTGCCAGGGGACGCGTACGCATGAAAGACCTCCGCGGGGCTTGTCCGGGCGGCACCTCCGGCCGGCCGGGAGTGGATGACTGATCAGGCAGCGGGTACCGTAGATCCGCATCACGGCCATCGCAAGCGCCCCCGACTGCTCGGCGGCAGGAAGCCCCCGGCGGGCTTATCTTTATTCCTCCGCATCCCCCTACGAAGGAGCAACCGCACCCCGATGAGAGTGTTTCCGCTGCTGGGCAAGCACGACTACGACAAAGTGGTCTTCTGCAACGACAACGACTCGGGGCTCCGAGCCATCATCGCGATTCACGACACCACGCTGGGGCCGGCGCTGGGCGGCGTCCGCATGCTGCCCTACCCCACCGAGGCAGAAGCGTTGGACGACGTCCTGCGGCTGGCGCGGGCGATGACCTACAAGGCGGCGATAAGCGGCGTCGATCTGGGCGGGGGCAAGTCGGTGATCCTCGGGGACTCCAGAACCGGGAAGAACCCGGCGCTGCTGCGGGCCATGGGCCGTTTCATCGAGTCCCTGGGGGGCGGTTACATAGCGGGACAGGACATCGGCACCAACTCCCACGACATGGCCGTCATCCGCGCGGGCACCAGGCACGTAGCGTGTGTGAACGAGTCGGCAGGGGGTGCGGGCGATCCCTCGCGCACCACGGCATACGGGGTCAGCTGCGGCATCCGTGCCGTGCTCAAGGCTACGAACGGAAGCGACACCCTCGCCGGGCGGCATATCACCATCCAGGGACTGGGCAACGTGGGTTTCTCGGTGGCGAAGTTCTGCCACGAAGCCGGTGCGCGACTCACGGTCTCCGATGTCTACGAGCCGCTGGCCGTGAAGGCGGCACAGGAGCTGGGAGCCACGGTCGTACCACCGGACGACATCTACGACGTGGAGTGCGACGTGTACTCGCCCAACTCCATCGGCGGCACAATCAACGACAACACCGTGCCACGCCTTCGCTGCGCGGCAGTCGCGGGTGGCGCCAACAACGCTCTGGCCGAGCCACGCCACGCCGACCTGCTGACCCGGCGCGGCATCACCTATGGGCCCGACTACCTGGTCAATTCCGGCGGCCTGATCCGCTGCCAGGAGGAAGTCTTCGAGCGGCCCACCGAGGACTTCACCATCTACTCCAAGGTGACGCAGATCTACGACCAGACTCTGCACGTGATCAAGCTGGCTGACGAACTGGGAATCAGCACGACCGCCGCCGCCGACTGGCTCGCCGAGGAGCGGATCGCCGGGGCGAAGTAGAAGGACCGGACCGTCACATCTTGTGGACGTGCTCCGGCCCCGGGAACTCCCGTGCGCGCACCTCTTTCGCGTAGCGCGACACCGCCCCCCTGACCTCGGCCCCCAGTTCGGCGTAGCGCTTCAGGAAGCCTGGATTGAACCCCTCGTTCAGCCCGAGCATGTCATGAAGAACGAGAACCTGTCCGTCGCAGCGCGGGCCGGCTCCGATGCCGATCGTGGGAACCGACAGATTCACCGTCACCCGCTGGGCGATCAGCGCCGGCATCAACTCCAGGACAATGGCGAACACGCCGGCGTCCTGCAGCGCTCTGGCGTCTCGAACAAGCTTCTGCAGAGCCCCTTCTCCCCGGCCCTGCACCCGGTGGCCGCCCAGCTGGTGCACCGACTGGGGTGTGAACCCGAGGTGACCCATGACCGGGACACCCGCCTTGACCAGTGCCTCGACGGCGGGAGCCATGTCGGCGCCCCCTTCCAGCTTCACCGCCCCCGCTCCCGTCTCCTTGAGGATGCGGCCGCCGTTGCGGACCGCCTGGACCGGCGATACCTGGTAGCTGAGGAAGGGCATATCGACCACGACCAGTGCTCGCTTCGCCCCCCGGCGAACGATGCGACCGTGGTAGATCATCTGGTCGACGGTGGCCGAAAGGGTGGTGCTCTCGCCCCCCAACACCGACACGACCGAGTCACCGACGAGGATGGTGTCGACCCCAGCGGCTTCAACCAGGGAGGCGAAGAGCGCATCGTAGGCGGTGACCATCACGATCGGCTCGCCTGCCTTCTTGCGGCGTGCGAAGTCGAGCACCGAGAACTTGCGGGTTCCCCCACCCTCCGACGAGTTCCCCATGTCAGATGTCGTAGACTTTGCCCGTCACGGCGTCTCGCACCTCGATTGCCGCCGTCGGGCAGTTCTCGGCCGCGACGATCACGTCCTCAACGGTGTCGCCTTGTGCGTCCACAACCTCGGACTGGCGGCGCGAGTTGTGCGCAAAGACGCCCGGGGCGAAGGTCAGGCACATGCCGTTGCCCACGCAGCGTTCATGATCGACTTCGATGTGCAACTGACCGGGCACCGGCATGGGCGCGGGCTGTGGAACCCCTGCCGGCGGGGTGCCCCCCGGGGCCGGGCGCCGCAATGGGGGAACGGGCCGGTCCCTCATTCCGCCCACGTGACCGGCAATGACTTGACTGACCGGAACTGAAGGCTGGGCTGGTATTCGATCCGGTCCGTGGCGAGCTCGAAGCGCGAGAACCGTTCGGCCAGTCCGCGCAGCACCTCCTGTCCCTCGATCCGGGCCAACGTGGCACCGAGGCAGTAGTGGATCCCCGACCCAAAGGAGATGTGCGGGTTCGGCTGCCGCCCGATGTCGAAAGTATCCGGGTCCGTGAAGACGGCGGGATCGCGGTTCGCGGCCGCCATGATCCACCTCAGGCGGTCCCCTTTGCATATTGCCTTGCCCGCGATCTCGACATCTTCCGCGGCGATCCGCTGGGTGGACTTGACCGGCGGGTCGTAGCGCAGGCACTCCTCGGTGGCCAGCCGCGCCATCCCCGCGGGGTCGGCCCGAAGCCGCTCCCACTGGTCCGGGTGCCGGATGAAAGCCAGCAACCCGTTGCAGATGAGATTCATCGTCGTTTCGTGGCCGGCGAAGAGGAGGAGTCCCGTGTTCACCAACACCTGGTTCCTGGTAAATACACCGCGGGTCTCGCCTTCCGCCAGCACCGAGATGAAGTCGGACCCCGCCCGGCCGATGCGCTCCTCGACCAGGGGCGCGGCGTAGTCGACAATCCCCCTGACCGCCTCGATCAGTGGACGGAGGCGGTAGAGCTCGCCCCGGTTGATGTAGAGGATCCCGTCGGCCATCGCCCTGAGATGGTCCCGGTCCTGGTATGGCACGCCCATCATCTCGGCGATGATCCGCACGGGGAGGGGCGCGGCCAACTCGGTCATGACGTCCATCGTACCGTTCGGACGGACGCCGTCGAGAAGTTCGGCCACCGCGGCGCGCACGAAGGGGCGCCACCTCTCCATCGCCTTCGGGGTGAAGTACCCGTGCACGACGCTCCTCATCGCGAGGTGCTCGGGGCGGTCCTGCTCCACCAACTGGTCCGCGCGGAAGTCGCGGATCTCGTCGAAGAGCGGCAGGTCCTCGGGGTTGACCGGGGGGTACGGCGGCGCGGTCCCGCCCTTGATCACCGCCGAAGAGAAGAGCTCGTTGTGGCGCAGGATCCACACCAGCTCCTCATAGCCCGTCACCAGCCACAAGCCGAAACGCCCGTTCCAGTGGACGGGCTCAACCTCCCGGAGCTGCCCGAAGTATCCGTATGGGTCGGCAATGACCTCTGGTGCGAAGAGATCGTCGGTGATGGTGGCGCGGTGTGGCACTGCGATGGGCATCCTGAAGGCGGGAACGGGAGGGCAGATGGCCGGACGGCAATGTCGGGAGCGCGCGAATGGACGGCAAGGGTGGGATCAGTCCAGACCCTTGTGGCTCCGGACGTTCATTGCCTTCCACCTGAGGAGCGGCTGGGCCCGGATGCGGTCCTGGAGCGCCCGGTCACAGGTGAGCAGCGACGGGTCGACTTCGCCGCGGTCGAGCAGCAGGTCCAGGAACGCACGCTCGTCGGCGTTCAGGGGCAGCACCGCTGACAGCCGGCACCAGCAATCCTCAACGAGCGCCCTGCCGTAGTCCGCCGCTACCGTGGCAACCCCCGTCGTACCAAGGCGGAGCGTGGGCATGAGCTGTCTGGCCACTTCGTCGGCGGTGAAGTCCGGATCCGCACCGGAAACCGTGCGCCAGTCCTTGCGGTTCATCGCCCCATATACGACGAACGCGATCCTGAGTCGCGCCGGGTCGAGACCGTCCATGGACAGGAGCAGACGACTGTCGAACAGGTCCCTGGCCCTGTGGCGGGACAGAAGGGCGCACAGTTTGCCCGCCGCGAGTTCGTGGATGTCAACCACCGGGATGCCTTGAACCCGCCAGCTTCCCAGGCGTTGCGAGTCCATGGCCGCAATCGGCCACAACGGTACGCGGTACATGAAGCTGAGATCCACTTCAAGGTTGCCGCTCCTGCCTGAAGCGGGTGCGTAGCGCAGCCACCACTTCCCTCCGGCATGCTCCCCGGGCATCCGCCTGACGATCAGATCCTCTCGGGCGAACACCGCCTGGAGCGCCTGCTCGATCATGGGGCGCTCTTCCACCATCGCGTCCCGGCCGCCGGCTCCCACATAGTTCAGATCGATGTCGACGGACAGCCTGGGCAGGTTGAAGATGAAGAGGTTCAGAGCAGTCCCCCCCTTCAGGGCCAGCTTTCCCTTGAGGAAGGGATGATCCCGGACGCCGCCAAGTACACCCATCAGCCGGACTACCTTCTCCAGCACGTCTACACGGAACCCGGTCGCCTCCGCTTCGGCCTTGAGCTTCTCGATCGAGACCCTCAGGGGACATCCCCCCAGGACCGCTCGAGCACCTCGTCGGGAACGACCAGATTCCAGTCCTCCACCAGGCGTCCGCGCGTCCGTCTGGTGCGGTCCATGTAGTGAGGTTGCCGGGGCCGCGCGTCACGGAGCGCCTGGAGATCACGCTCGCCGACCATCAGTGCTTCACGGTGCTGGTCGAAGAAGAACCCTACCTTGGCACAGGTGGTCGCGTTCTCCAACAGGAGGGAGTACCGCACGACCTGGTCGATGTCGAAGAACTCGACCGACTCCAGAGAGCGCCAGACTTCCTCCCATCCTCCCGCGAGGTCGGGGCGGTCGAGGACATCCACAAGCGTCCTCTCAAGGCTGGTCACTCGAACCGGAACCCCCTCACGCTCCGATTCAAGGACCGCGAAGTGCTCTGCATCCGCGCGCCGAAGCGCTGCGGGGGACTGCGCCCCTCTGAAGACCTGAGAGCGGAATGTCAATGGCCTGATCGGCCGTGACGCGGAGTAGATGAAGTGTTGCCAGACCGAATAGGCCCGTCCGTGGTATTCCAGCGCCGTGTGGTGGGAAAGGACCGAATCCCGCGTGAGTCTGGCCGCGATCAGGTAGGGGTCAACCGGATAGGAACCGGGATCGGAGCCCGGAGGGATAACGCCATATACGCCGCGCCGAACCCGAACCAGGCGCCCGGTGCGACTGTAGTAGGCCAGGAGGGCTTCCTGTGTTCTGGCTCCCACCTCGCCACGGGAGGCCAGGTGAGCGGCAAGTTCCTGCCCGGCGAAGACAGGGTGCCGCCGAAAGAACGTCCTGTGTTGTGCGACAGACATTACTTGACTCTTGTTCGTATACTACAGGTTAATGTATGGGTATTATGGTCTAACATCCAGTACGAGTCTTGGAAAGTTGTCAATAATGCTTGTTACCCATAGATAACCTGCGTATAATAGCGACTAGCGTCAAGTAACGCCCCCCCGGCGGTCGAGATTCCGGGTGTCAGCGGTTCGCCGGATCCCCTGCCCCCACCCTGGTGAACCGGAGATTCCTGACGCGCCCCGCGTCCACCATCATCGACTGGAACGCGCCGCCCGCCGGTCCCGGGCCGACCCCCGATTCCGTGCCCGCCCCCGATTCCGCGCCCGCCCCCGAGCCCGAGAAGCGGAAGGTCATGCCCCGTCCGTCCCCCAGCACACCGTCTTCCGCTTGCAGCAGGGTGACGGGCAGCCATTTTCCCGCCCGCAGCGACAGGCCCGCATCATCGGCTTCCACGATGTGATAGGTGACGTCCAGTTCGGGACTGTAGTATGACCCGGTGTAGCGGTTGCGTTCCGGGATTCGCGCTTCCGCCTCGCTCTCCGATCCATCTTCGGGCTCGGGCGAGGGCGTTGCGTCCCCGGTCGCCTCCTCGGCCGGCTCCATCCGGTCCTCCAGGTACACCTCGGCCGTCGCCGCGATGAGGGCCATCGGACCGATCCGGGACCGGTTGCACAGAGCCACGAACGAGTAGCCGGCTTCCGGGTAGCGCGACATTCCCGCGCGGTAGCCGACCCACGAGCCCCCGTGACCCACCGTGGCCAGGCCGCGGTGTTCGCCGTGCGAGATGCCGAAGGCGTACGGGATCGTGTCGCCCGAATTGAGTACGCCCCGCTGGTGCATGAGCGCGACCCACTGCGGCCCGCCCACCGTCCCGGTCTCCAGATTCCAGTCCCACGCGACCCAGTCCTCCACCGAGGTGAAGACGCCGCCGTCGCCGACCATGTCCAGCGTGGTCACGTTGATTTCGAAGCCGTCGTCCGACGGTGCATAGCCGATCGCCCGGTTGGCAACGACTTCGTTGTGATCGTCGTGGAAGTGCGTATGGGTCATCCCCAGAGGGGCGAAGAGATGTTCCTGTGCGAAGTCTCGGAGGGAAGTGCCCGAGACACGGGCGACGATCTCGCCGAGCAGGAAATACCCGGCGTTGCTGTACAGGAACTCGGCCCCCGGGGCGAAGTTGAGTTCCCGCTGGCGGTTGATGACCGCAAGGACTTCCTCGTTGGTGTAGTAGTCTTCGTCCCGGTTCCCGGCCAGGAACATGAGCACGATGTAGTCGCGCACCCCCGACGTGTGATGGACCAGATGGCGGACCGTTGGCGGATCGGCGTAGTCGGGGAATTCGGGGATGTAGCGGCGGACGGGCGCGTCGAGGTCCACGTCGCCGCGAAGGGCAAGCAGCGCGATGGCGCCAGCCGTGAACTGTTTGGAGACGGAGCCGGTGCGGAAAACCGTCGTCGGGCCGTTGGGGATGCCGTGGTCCAGGTTGGCCATTCCGTAGCCCCCGGAACCGATGAGCCGCCCGTCCTGGATCACGCCGACCGAGCAGCCGGGACCGTGGTCGCCGGAGTAGTCGGCGAAGACCTCGTCGACACGGTCGGGCAGGTCGCCGGCCGTCCCCGCGCGCGCGCCAATGTTTCCGTCGGATTGGGCGCAGCCGGCGGCGATGACGGCAAGGGCGGCGACAACAACAGCGGACGCGGTGGCCAGGAGCCGATCGCTTATGTTCATGGCATGGAACCTGAACCCCGGCGCGCCCCGCCGCAAATCGCCGCAATCCTTTCTCTCTACGCCGACCGTGTCCGCCATTTCGACGCCAAAGTGGCGGACAAATCCGGCTCCGTTCGACTGTGCGGCCGCCTCCGGCTGGCCACCTTCACGGCCATCATCGTCGGTGCGTGGCCCCTCTTCTCCTCGGGCCGGGGCACCGCGGCGTGGCTGCTGACCGCGGGCGGATTCCTCGCCTTCGCGATCCTGGTCGCACGGCACCGGGTTGCGCGGCGGCGTCTGCGGCGCGCCGAGTTCATGGCCGACTTCAACCGGGAGGGCATCGCGCGCATTGAGCGCAACTGGTCCGGCCTGCCACTCGTGCCCGATGTCGCGGCATCCGAGGCACACGACTACGCGGACGACCTCGACATCTACGGCCGCGCCTCCCTCCTTCGCCTCGCGGGTGTCTGCGGGACCGCGCCCGGGTGGAAGACGCTGCAGTCATGGCTGCTTTCACCCGCAGACGGGCACACGATCGCCCGGCGGCACGATGCGGTGCGGGAGATGGCCGGCGCACACGATTTCCGCGATCGCCTGGCGGCCGAAGCCCGGTTGATGGATGACGGGCACGGAGCTCCGGGCCGCGCGACGGCGGCATCCCCCCTAAACGCGGACGCGGCCCGAGACGAGGAAGCTTTCCTCGCCTGGGCCGAGAGCGGCGGGTGGCTGTCCGAACGCCCGTGGCTTCGTGCGGCCGCGTTCGTTCTGCCAGCCCTGAACGTGACCGCCATCGTCCTCTATTCACTTGGCTTGGTTCCCGTCCCAGTCCTTGTATGGCCACTTCTAATATCTAGTATCATCGTCGCACAAGGACGGAAGGGAATCGGTCGGACGTTCGGAGAAGCCGACGACCGGGAAGCAAGCGTGCGGCGGTACGCTCCCCTTTTCGGCCACCTGGCGAGCGCGCTCCTCGATTCCGAATATGCGGCCAGCATCCGCCACCGCCTTGGCGCGGACTCGCACTCGGCGCCGCGGGAGATTTCCGTGCTGCGCCGCCTCCTCGACATGGCCCAGGTCAGGGAATCGCCGCTCTTCCACCTTCCTTTGGCCGTGGTGCTGCTGTGGGACGTGCACGTGCTGGCCGCGCTCGAACGCTGGAAGACCCGGTCCGGCGCCCGGGTGCGGGACTGGCTCGACGCGGCCGGCGAGGCGGAAGCCCTCGCGGCGCTGGCGGCGCTGGCGGCCGATCACCCCGACTGGACCTTTCCGACCATTGACACGGCCGCCGACACCGTCCACGCCCGGGCCCTGGGCCACCCCTTGCTCGCCCCCGACGTGTGCGTGCGCAATGACGTCGAGATCGGTCCGGCACGTTCGTTCCTGCTCGTCACCGGCTCGAACATGTCCGGAAAATCCACGCTGCTGAAGGCGGTCGGGCTGAACGCCGCGCTGGCTCAGGCGGGCGGCCCGGTGTGCGCCGAGTCGCTCACGCTGCCGGCGCTGCGCGTCGTTACCAGCATGCGCGTCGAGGACTCCCTCGAGGACGGCGTTTCGTTCTTCATGGCGGGGCTCCGCCGGCTGAAGCATGTGGTGGATGCGGCCGAATCCACTATTGCGCCGCCCGCGCACAACCGCGACCAGCGCCCACCCGGGCGCACCCTCTACCTCCTCGACGAAATCCTCCTGGGAACCAACAGCGCCGAGCGTCGGATCGCGGCCCGCACCGTGTTGCGCAAGCTGCTCGAATCCGGCGCGATCGGAGCCGTGACCACCCACGACCTGACCCTTGCCGACGCGGAGGACCTCCTCGCCCGGGCCGTGCCGGTTCACTTCACCGAGTGCGTCGGCGACGGCGACGAAGGCCTCACCTTCGACTACCGCCTCCGCGACGGCATCGCCACCTCGACGAATGCGCTCAAGCTGCTGGAGTTGGTGGGGCTGGCGGGCGGGACGCCCGAACAGCATGAATAGACAGTCGGGTCGCCTTCGGCCCGCCCACTTGGCGATGGCAGGCATCCAATGAAGACGAACTTCGCAATCACCGCCTCTCTCCTGACATTCCTCCTGGTCGGTTGCGGAGGCGAGGACGACGGCGCCTCGGGCGCACCGGGGTCGGTGGTAAGAGACAGCGCCGGCGTCACCATTGTCGAAAACGAGCGGCCCGCGCCGGAGTCGAGAATGGACTGGGCAGTAGGGTCCGAGCCGTCCCTGTCGATCGGGTCGGTCGACAGCGAAGGGCCCGACCAGCTCTACCGCGTCTCGGATGCCACAAGGCTGTCTGACGGCAGACTCGTGATCGCCAATTCGGGCACCAACGAGATTCGGGTATTCGACGCGTCCGGCTCCCATCTGGCGACCTGGGGCGGGCTGGGCGAGGGCCCCGGCGAGTTCAGCGGAGGCAGCCCGGTAGCGGTGGCTTCGTGGCGCGGCGATTCGATCGCGGCATCGGATCCGTGGGGAGTCCGGCTGTCGATCTTCGACGCCGGCGGGAACCACGGCCGCAACGTACCGCTTGGCGATGGTCTGCACTCGTTTCTCGGCCTGCTTCCGGACGGAAAGATCTTCGCGAAGGAGAGTGGCGGTCTCAAACCGACGGCGACCGGAAGCACCGGAATAGCGCGCTGGGAGGAGGAATGGGGAATCCTGGGCGCGGACGGCGCTCTCCTTGCTTCTGTCGGGACGCATCCCGGAGCCGAGTGGTACGCCGTGTTCGGCGCAGACGGCCGCCTCGAGGGCGGGAGGCCTCACCCCTTCGCGCGGCGCAGCATGGGGTCCGTGTGGGGAGAACTCGCGGTGGCAGGCGTGTCCGACAGCTACGAGATCAAGGCGTTCGGAGCGGATGGGTCGCTGGCCAGGATCGTGCGCCGCGCCGGTGACCTGGGCAGCCCCTCCAGCGCGGACCTCGAGGAATTCTACGCCCGCTTCTACGACGGCATGCCGGACGAGGACCGAGTCCGTGCCCTGAACGAGGTTAGGGACATGCCCGTGGCGGACTCCTATCCTGCCTTCTCACGGATTCTGCCGGACCTGTCCGGCTATCTGTGGGTGCTGGAATACCGGATGCCCGGAGAGGGAGACGTCCCCTGGACGGTGTTCGACCCGGAAGGACGGGTGCAGGGGATGATCGAGACCCCACCCGGGCTCGGCGTCTCCGAGATCGGCGAGGACTACATCCTCGGCATCGCGTATGACGACCTGGGCGTGGAATACGTACAGCTCTGGTCATTGACGCGGGTGCGGAGTTGACGTCAGGGCGGCTGCGCATGACCACCCCACCCCTCACCCTCGTCATCCTCGCGGCCGGCCGGTCCATGCGCTTCGGCCGCCTCAAGCAGCTCACGCCCATCGGCCCGGGCGGCGCGGCTCTGCTCGACTACGCCCTTTACGACGGTGCGCTGGCGGGCTTTTCGCGTTTCGTGCTCGTCATCCAGGAGGCGATCCGGCGCGACTTTGAAGAACACCTCCGCCCCGCCGTCGCGGCCGGGCTCGCCGTTCGCTTCGTGTACCAGACGCTGGCACATCCGGGGCTGGTCGACGCCCCGCGGCCGGGCCGGACCCGCCCATGGGGCACGGGTCACGCCGTGCTGACCGCCGGCGAGCACGTGGACGGCCCCTTCGCGGTCTGCAATGCCGACGACTTCTACGGCCGCGGCGCATACGCAGCGCTGGCCGAGGCGATGAGGGGCGCGATATCCCGCACGACCGAGGACGACGAGCCCCAAGACGCGCTCGGCAGCCCGACCGCCAGGACTGCCGCCGCCCCCGCCTTGATCGTCGGCTACCCCCTCGAAGTCACCCTCTCCGACAGCGGCGGAGTCTCCCGGGGCATCTGCGAAATCGGCGAGGCGGGCGCTCTTCAGCGGTTGACCGAGGGCCTGGAGCTACGCCGCGCCGGAGACCGGGTCAGGGGTCGCGATGTGGCCGGAAGGCCCGTTGACGTGCCCGTGAACGCTCCTGTTTCCATGAATCTCTGGGGTTTTCCGGGGCAAGAGCCGCTTCGTGACAGTTCCGGTGACAGATTCCATGCCGAATCTGTCCGCGAATCTGTCACCGGCATTCTGCGGCCCCTGCGACATCTCTTTTCCGAGTTCGTCGCCGGGGGCCCCGGCCTCGACCGTGAATTCTACCTCTCCGAGGCAATCAACGACCTCATCGCCGCCGGTCGGGTGCACTGCACCGTGGTCCCCACCCGGGAGCGCTGGCTGGGCGTCACCTTCCCGGGCGATCACGCGGGAGTGGCCGAATCCCTGCGGGGGCTGGTAGACTCGAAGGTGTATCCGCGGAGCCTCTGGGACGCTACCCGTCTGCCCTGAGCAGGGTCGCCGTCAGTTCCCGCGCTCCAATCACTTCGATGCCCGGCGCGACCGGATATCGATCCTTTCCAGATCCGACGATGAAGGTGCGGCTCGGCTCCAGATCCACGCGCGCGTTGTGAAGTCCCCGGCTGGGCCTCGGCGACAATCCGAGCTTGATTTCGATCGCCCATGGGGCTCGTCGGCCCGGCAGATGAAGAACCAGATTAACCTCGGCACCCGCCCGAGTCCGGTAGAAGCCGGCACGCGTGCCCCGCGGCGCAACGCTGAGCAGGTTTTCGATCACGAATCCCTCCCAGCTCCCGCCTGCGACGGGGTGTCCCGCCAGAGCATTGTAGTCGCGAATGCCGAGGAGTGTGTGGATCAATCCGCTGTCACGCACATACGCCTTGGGTGTCTTGATCAGGCGTTTGCGAACATTTGCCCGAACCGGCTGCAGGCGGCGCACCAACAGGAGATCGACCAGGAGATCCACGTAACGGGACACCGTGGGCGAGCTGATGCCCAGGCTCCCCGCCAGCTTCGACGCATTCAGGAGGCCCCCCTGGCTGTGCGCAAGCATCCGCCACAGTCGCTCGAGGGTCTCCGCGGGAAGTCGGACACCAGCCAGGTCGGCGACGTCGCGGTGCAGATAGGTTCGGATGAAGTTGCGGCGAAACACGATGCTGTCCGCGTCTGTCGCGGCCAGCAAGCTGTCCGGGAACCCCCCGCGCACCCACAACGAGACAAGGGATGTGGCCTCGTGCTCGATCTCCGCCACGCTGACGGGGTTGAGACGGACGAATTCGATCCTCCCGGCCAGGGTTTCGGCCGACTGCCTGAGAAGATCGATCGAAGCGGATCCCAGAATGAGAAACCTTCCGGTCCGCCGGCCCCGGCGCCGTCCACGGTCGATCAGGCCACGCAGGTCGCCGAACAGTTGCGGTGCCCTGTGTATTTCGTCAAGCACGACGAGGCGGTTCTCGAATCGGCCGAGAAACAGGTTCGGATCGGCCAGCTTCGCTCGGTCCGTGCTCGATTCCAGGTCCAGGTACAGGGCGTCGCGACGCTCCGCGATCTCCAGCGCCAATGTGGTCTTGCCGACTTGCCTGGGGCCGATCAGACCGACCGCGGCCTGGCGATCCAGTGCGGTGGTGACTGCAGGGAGGGCGTCACGTGGAATCATGCTTGCTAATCTAATACATGATTTTGAATTAGCAATGATAATAGTGGACTGAACCGGAAATCCCTGCAGCATTGCGGTGTGGGCAGCGGAGTCGGGGCTCGCGCCGCGGCCGCAAGGGCGATCATGCGGGAGTGGCCGGATCACTCCGTGGGCTGGTAGACTCGGAGGTGTATCCGCGGAGCCTCTGGGACGCTCCGCCCACTCTTCCCCGCGACTCCTGACGCCGATGCAACTCACCACGCCCGACTGGATCGTGATCGCCCTCTACGGCCTCACGGTCCTCTCAATCGGCCTGTACTTCGCCCGGCGGGCGGGTTCGGGCGCCGACGAGTTCTTCCTCTCGGGACGGAAGCTTCCCTGGTGGCTGTTGGGCACGTCCATGGTCGCAACGACCTTTTCCACGGACACGCCGAACCTGATCGCGGACTTCGTGCGCACCGGGGGGGTCGCGCAGAACTGGTCATGGTGGGCCTTCCTGATCACCGGAATGTGCACGGTCTTCTTCTACGCGAAGCTGTGGCGGCGATCGGGGGCTTTGACCGACATCGAGTTCTACGAGTTGCGCTATTCGGGACGCGCGGCCGCCTTCCTGCGGGGCTTTCGGGCGCTGTACCTGGGCGTCTTCTACAACGTCATGATCATCGCGACGGTTACGCTCGCCGCGACCAAGATCGGTGGCGTCCTTCTCGGCCTGGACCCCCTGACCACCGTCCTGATCGCGGGGTCCGTGACCATGCTCTATTCGGCCACATCCGGGCTTTGGGGCGTGGTCGTGACCGATATGGTGCTGTTTGTCGTGGCAATGGTCGGATCGGTCGCGGCGGCGTACTTCGCGCTGCAGCAACCCGAGGTCGGCGGGCTGGCGGGGCTGGTCTCGAACCCCGACTTGCGCTCCGCGATGCGGTTCCTGCCCGACTTCTCGAACTGGAGCGTAGCCCTGGGAATCTTCATCATCCCCATCTCGGTGCAGTGGTGGAGCGCGTGGTATCCGGGGGCCGAGCCGGGCGGCGGCGGGTACGTCGCACAGCGCATGCTTGCCGCGAAGAACGAGAAGGAGTCGATGAAGGCCACGCTGTGGTTCAACATCGCACACTACGGACTCCGTCCCTGGCCGTGGATCATCGTGGCCCTTTGCTCCATGGTCGTCTACCCGGAGTTGGCGGATATTCAGACCCGCTTCCCCGACCTCGACCCGTCTCTGATCGGGAATGACCTGGCCTATCCCGCCATGCTCGTGTTCCTGCCGGCGGGCCTGCTCGGGCTGGTGGTGGCGTCGCTCGCGGCCGCGTACATGTCGACGATCAGCACCCAGTTGAACTGGGGTTCGTCGTACGTGGTGAACGACTTCTACCGGCGTTTCCTGAACCCCGGTGCGAGCGACCGGACGCTCGTCACCGCAGGCAGAATCTCAACCATCGTGCTGATGGTGCTCGGCGCCTACATCGCGCTGCAGCTCGATACCGCCGGACAGGGATTCCAGATCCTCCTGCAGATCGGGGCCGGTACGGGGCTGATCTTCCTATTGCGGTGGTTCTGGTACCGGGTAAATGTGTGGAGCGAGCTGGCCGGGATGACGATCTCGTTCCTCGTCGCGATCTACTTCGCGTGGGTGCACCGGGCTCTCGGGTTCGCGCCCCTTCCGCCCTGGGAACAGCTGGTCATCGGTGTGGCAGTGACAACGGTGGGGTGGCTCGGGGTCACCTTCGTGACACCGCCCGCGCCCGCCGCAACGTTGCAGCGCTTCTACGACAGGATCCGGCCGATGGGCAAGGGGTGGCGGCGGGTGGTGGACACCGGCGGATGGGACACGAGCGACGGAACCATAACCGCGGCGTTCCTCGCCTGGTTCCTCGGGTGCGTGCTGGTCTACGCGGCGCTGTTCGGGACGGGGTACCTGCTTTACGGGCAACCGGTGGCGGGCACGGTCGCGCTGGGGATTTCCGCGGGTGCGGGAATCTGGCTCTTCCGGCTGTTGCCAAGGCTGGGATTCTCGGATTGAACGGAGCGGGTGAAGGGCCGGCGGGGCGCGCGGATGAGGGGCCAGCGGGGCGCGCGGATGTCCCTGCGGGCCAGGCGAGGCGGCCCGTGATGCCCAGCCGGACCGCGGACCGAAGCTGGCGGGCGATCGCCCCCGGCCGGGTCAACCTGATCGGGGAGCACACCGACTACAACGGCCTGCCTGTCCTTCCCATCGCCATCGACCGCGACATTCGCATCGAATTCCGCGTCGCGGGCGAGTCAACGGTTCGATTGGACAACGCGTCCACCCGCTTCGTGCCCTTCGAGTTCCGCCTCGACCGCCCGATCGAGGCGGCCGCGCAGGGGGACTGGTCGAACTATGTCAGGGCCGCCGCGCACGGCCTGCTGGACCATGGCATCGCCCTGCCTCGCGGCGTAACCGGGACCGTGACAGGCAATGTGCCGATCGCTTCCGGGTTGTCGTCTTCATCGGCGCTGGTGGTCGCCGCCGCTCTTGCACTCCTGAAGGCGAACGGGGTGGAGGTGGGCGGCGTTTCGGGGCTGGATGGGCATCCGACAGCGCGAACCCGGCCGGTCCTCTCCCGTCTCGAACTCGCCGCGCTGATGGCGCGCGCGGAACGCTTCGTCGGGTTGCAAGGCGGCGGGATGGACCAGGCCGCGTGCCTTCACGGTGAGGAGGGGCACGCGCTCCGCATCGACTTCGACCCGCTTCGCGTGACCCCGGTGGCCGTGCCCAAGGGGTGGCGGTGGGTGGTGGCGTCGTCGCTGGTGCGTGCCGAGAAGTCCGCAGGCGCGCGCGAGGCGTACAACGAGCGGGCGAGGCAGTGCCGGGAGGCGTTGGCAGTGGTCGCCCGACCGTCGCCCACCTACCGTGACCTCGTAGCCTACGATGAGCCGAGCGGGCTGCTGCAGCACGCCCGCCGCACACTCACTCCCGTGCTATTCCGTCGCTTCCGTCATGTCGTGACGGAGGGCCGCCGGGTCGCGCTCGCCGAGGCCGCCATGCACGATGGTGATCCGGGCCGATTCGGCAAGCTCATGGTCCAGTCACACAACAGCCTCCGCGACGACTACGAGGTGAGCACCCCGGAGCTGGACGAAATCGTCGCGATCGCGCTCGAGGCCGGAGCCGCGGGTGCAAGGCTGACCGGTGCGGGGTTTGGGGGCTGCGCGGTGGCCCTGTGCGACATATCCACCGTCGCGCCGGTCATGGAAGCACTCGCGGCGCGCTTCTACACACCGTGCCTGAGCAGTCCGTCGACTCGGGACATGATGTTCGCCGCAAAGCCAAGCGGGGGGGCACGGGTGGAGGGGGGCCTGACGAGCGAATATCCTTGCTAATCGCAAACCATCCTTAGCGATTAGCAAGCCCACGTGCTCCGTCCTTGACAGCCCAATTTCTGTAGTAACACTAATCATGCGGATCGAGTTGGCGACGCGAGACGCGCCGATCAGCATGAGGAAGGCCAATGAACGAGAACGACGGCTCTACGGCTGGAGGGATCCACTCCTCGTCCCCGTCAACGAGACATCGAGCCTCACCTGGTCGTAGGGCACCCGCGGCACCAGCGTCCCGCGCGCGCCCGGCCGCAATTCCACGAGTCCGTACTGCGACATCGTCTTCAGAGTTCGTGAAAGGTTCGACTTGCTCCGCCCGGCCAGCACCGCGAGCTCCGTAAGCGAACGCGGTCGCTCACGGGCAATCAGTTCCAAGAGATGTCGGTTATGCTCGGACAGCAACCTCGCGAAGCTCTCGATCGAGGTGAACCAGACCTTGGGCTCATCCTTCGCACGCGTGTGTTCGCCACGGGCAATGGCCACGGTGCGCGCCTTCATCTGGTCGTAGCCGGCGATGCCAATCTTCAGTGTCTTCATGGAATCGATCCTCTTTCTCGAAGCACCTGGTCCACTTCCTCCCAGAAATCCGCGACCAGCGTGGCCGCGTCCTCGTACTCGTACGGCCGGATCGTGCGTAGCCGGTGCCGATGGTCGCGCTCCGCCCGTTGCCCCCCGCCCGGGCCTCGCCGCTCCCTCACCGGGTGCGCATTGTCGAATCCGACCAGCCTGGCGCCATCCGGCGCGTGCAGCGTCAGCGAATAGCTGAGGCCGTGTGGCCGTTCCGGTGTCACCTCGGTCCGTACCACGACGAACTTCACCCAGTGGCCCGTATCGTCCACGAACAGCGTCTCGCCGTGAAGGTCGAGTAGCGTGTCCAGCCCCGGATCCCGGGCAGGTATCGTCATCAGAACAGGTTATCACATACTGATAACTAACGCAAAGACCATCCCATCCACGGGAGCCCTCGCCAACCGCATCCTGGCACGGTTATGGTTCGGAAGAAGGAGCCAGCATGGAAGTCCGCGTCGAGACCGTTGACGACATCGAAGTAGCGCGCGTTCGTCATGTCGGTCGCTACGACAAGGTGAGTCAGTGCTTCAGGCGGGCACCGTCCACCACAAACCCTACTGCGATCTCCCCTTGTCCAACCGCAACACCTGGGGACTCTCCACTTCGTTGAAGTCCCGCCGAACCCCGAATACCTCGTCGGCGCCCACCCGCATGAGCTCGAAGCGCGCCGGCGTCTCGACGATCCCGAGCCAGACCCCCGACGAGTCCCACACGTACCACTTCTGAGGATCGTGCCGCCGGGCAAGGCCCAGGTACTCACCCGCCCAAACGTTGCCCTCCACGTCCACGAGCACCTGTTGGTACGCCGGTTTCTCGGCGGGCTCGGGTAGCAGCTCAAAGATCTCACGGATATGCGGGCGCGGGTTCGGGACCGAAACGTACGCGTCGCTCGCGATCGAGCTCCTGCTGGGAAACGGCCAGTGAAACCGTCGGAATTCGCGCGATCATGCGAAGGTCGCCGGTCGTGGCGTCCACCGTGGAATACTCCAGCGCATCGGCGGTCCCGATCACGAGCTTGCCATCGCCGGTCGGGACAGCGTGGAGATTTCGACCCATGAGCGGTATCGCATCGGCGTCCGGGAGGGTGAAAACCTCGTGGCCGGGCACGACCGCGACCGTGTGACTCGAAGCACGGTCGTCGGACAACCGCACGATCGTAGCCTGCGGCCGCTTGAGCCCCTGGGAGTTCCTCGCCTTCAGCAATGCCGACATCTCATCGATTCCCCACAGGAACTCGGAAGGCACCGGCTGGCGAATCGGATCGATCATCCTCGGTCTCCGAAACGAGGAGACCAACCCGGAGTCCAGGTCGAACTCCACGCCTCGTCCGCCGCTGATGTAGTCCTGGACTACCAGGCGGTCGTTTCGCAGCAACGTCAGTGTCGACACATTGCGGAATTCGCCCGGGCCATCGCCCTCCCCGCCAAACGCGCGAACGAATCGTCCGCTCGAATCGTACATGCGCACTTCACTTGAAGCTCCGTCGCCGACGATCAGGCGACCATCGGCTGCGCGCAATACATCCCTCACGCGGTAGAAGAAATGCTCTTCTCCCGTGCCGCTCTCCGAAAGGTCGACCAGGGGCGCCTCTTCGATCCACCAGGGTGAGTTCTCGTTCCACCGGGGTGAGACCGACTCGACGATTCGCACCCCGAGGCTGTCCCGCACGGTGACGGCCGGGGTGGACTCCGCCTGGCACCCGGCCACAAGCGCGCCGATGACCACAGCGGATGCCCTCGCCAGACCCGGCCGGATCCCCGTCTTCACGAGCGTCCGCGTCACCGCCTGTCTTCGCGGGACGCTCAACCCGGCCCCCGAGGCCCCTCCCGCTCACCGGGCGGCCCACCCCGGCGGCCCCCCGGAGCGTCGCCCGCACGGCGCCACAGGTCTCTCATGCTGCTGGCGATCTCCTGGAACCTCGGATCGCTCCGGAGCGGGTCCCACAGGGGGTTGTTCCTGATCGCGAGCAGGGCCGGATCCCTCTGTTGCACGGCCGACTCCAGGTGCGCCAGAGCGCCGTCGACGTCCCCCAGCCCGACGGCCGTCAGCGCCACCTCTACGTCGGAGACACGCTCGCCACGGTCAAGGCGCGCGGAATCGTACTCGCGACGCCACTGCCAATAGCTCTCCGGGTCGTCTTCGTCAAAGGCCTCGCGCATGTCCTGCACCGCTGCCCTCGTCTCGGGCGAGTCGCCCCGGGCGGCGAGGATCCAGTCCGCCCGGACATCGACCGCGCCCGCATAGTCACCCTGCAACAAGTGGGAGGTCTCGAGACCGGACCAGGCCGGGCCGGCGCGCGGTTCCGCCTCCAGGATCCGAGCGAACGCCGCGGCGGCACTGTCGAACTGGCCCGCCTCCAGAAACCGGGCGGCGGCAAGACTGCGGGAGGGCGGCCGGGAGCGACGTCCGATCCGGGTCGACTCCCACACGTAGCGGCGCCCGATCGAGTCGGTCGCCCTTTCGAGTTCCTCTCCAGGGCCTCCGGCGCCAGCGGCCAGGTAGTCCTCCAACAGCACCCTGCCGGCGTTGACTTCGTCCTCGGCGCCTCCGAATTCGGTCGCCCGGCGCAGCGCCTCCTCGACCCTGGCCAGGTCGTCCGGCGACAGAGCACCGCCCTCGTGGGCCATGACCAGGCGCGCTCCCGCCCACTGCGCCCACGCCGGCGCGAAGGTGGAATCGATCCTCACCGCCTGGTCGGAGTGCTCCAGAGCCGCCTCCAGCCCCCCGGGGGTTCCCCCTTCCAACTCCTCCTGCCCCATGAGAAACGCCCGGTGCGCTTCCGGATCGACTTCGGCGATCTGCTCGACATCCTCGATCACGTCCGCCCCCAACTCGCCCTGCACGGTCCTGGCGATCTCCACCGCAACCTCGGTTTGCAGGCGCAGGATGTCCTTCATCTCGCGCTGGAAGGTGCGGGACAGCAGGTGCGTGTCCGACGGCGCGTGCAGCAGCTGCAAAGAGATCCGCACGCTGTCGTTCTCGGCGGTCATCGCGACCGACCCCGTCACGACCGCCTGCACGCGCAGCTCCGCCGCGATCTCGGGGAGGAGCTTGTCCGTGGTGGCATAGCGTTCCACCGATGTCCGCGACACCACCCGAAGACTGGTCAGCAGGCTCAGCTGCGTGATGATCTCCTCGTGGAGCTGGCGTGCGAAGAAGTCGTTGTCCTCGGCGAAGTCGGCGAGCGGGAGCACGGCGACAGCGGTGATCGGAGCATTCGGGTCGAGGTTCGCGAAGGATGCGACGCCGGGCGCCGGGGCCTCGACACCGGTGCCGCCATCCGGAGCCGTCAACGCGCTCATGCCGAACCAGAGAACACCGAGCGCTCCGGAAACCGCAGTGACGCCCACAAGCGCGAGCTGCGGGACCACCGTCCCCTTTCCCTGTCGCACCAACGCGCCCGTTCGCGTGAGACCTTCCGTTGTGAGGTCGTAGACCCACGAAAACGCCAGGGCCACCGGCAGTCCCAGGAACACGACGATCACCAACGACTGGAGTACCCAGTCCGGCGCGTTGAATGCGGGCAACACGATCTCGCCCAGCTGCAGCACCACGAAGGCGGCTGCCACGTACACGCCGCCGGCCCGAACTACGCCGCGCCGGCGCAGTTCGCTCCAGAAGGTGTCCGCCTCCGTCCTCGCTTGCTTCGGATTCATCGTCTCAGGTTCTCTCCCATCAGGTCTTCCCCCATGATCACCCATAATGGGGTCCGGGGCACGAAAGCGGCACCCCCGGCACGGCAACCTCCCTTTGATGGACCCCTTGGCCCGCACGGTTGTTAGCCAACGGGCCGGAGTGTATGGTGATCCGATGGCCGTCATCGAAACGTTCGAGCTCACCAAGCGCTACGGCACCCGTCGCGCCAACTCGGTGCTTGCGGTGGACCAGGTCTCCATCGCCGTCGAGCAGGGCCAGGTCTTCGGCTTCCTGGGCCCCAACGGGAGCGGCAAGACCACCACCATCGGGATGCTCGTGGGCATCATCAACCCGACGGGCGGGACCTTCCGGCTCTTCGGCGCATCCGAGCCCCGGGATCTCGTCGCCGCACGTGCCCGGGTCGGCGCCACCCTTGAGACGCCCAACTTCTACCCTTACCTCAGCGGCCGCGACAACCTGCGCATTGCCGCAACGGTGAAAAGCGTAGGCCGGCCGAGGATCGAAGAGTGCCTGGATCTGGTGGGCCTGGCCGACCGCGCGAAGCACCGTTTCAAGACCTATTCCCTGGGGATGAAGCAGCGGCTCGCCCTCGCAGCCACCATGCTGAACGACCCCGAGCTGGTCATCCTCGACGAACCCGCCAACGGTCTCGACCCGCAGGGCATGAGGGAGATCCGCGAGATCATCGGAATCCTCGCCGACCGGGGCAAGACGATCTTCCTGTCGAGCCACCTGCTGTGGGAGGTCGAACGCACCTGCACCCACGTGTCGATCGTCCGGAAGGGAAGGATCGTCGTCACGGGCTCGGTCGAGGAGGTCGTGAGCGCGGGTACGGCGGCCCTCCTGCGCGCCGGGGATACGGATGCGTTGGCAGCGGCGCTGGAGGCCTACCCGGAGGCGACTTCAGTGCGCCGGCTGGACGGCGGGGTGGTCGTCGCCCTCGACTCCGACGACCTCGCCAGCCTGAACCGCTACCTGGCCGGCCAGGGGATTCATGTGTCCCACCTTGCCCCGTACCGCCAGAGCCTGGAAGACGCGTTCATGGATCTGACCGAGGGTGACTTCGACTCCATGACGGAGATCGCGTCGTGAGCGGGGCCGCCCGCCGGGATTCGTCCCCGCCCGCAGGTGCCCGGGTTTCCCGCCTGGGAATCCTCGGGATGCTGTTCCGGATCGAGGCGCTCAAGACGACCAAACGGCTCGCCTTCTGGGTGACGACGGGGATCTTCGCCGGGTTCAACGTGATCTTCGTGATAACCTCGGTCCGCACAGCGATTCGGAGACCGAACGCCACCTTCGCACTTCCGGACAGCTGGCCGGAAATCCTCCAGCCTCCCGCGAACATCGGCCCCTTCTTCCTCGGCGTGACAATGATCCTGCTCTTCGCCCCGGAGTTCTCGTGGCGGACCGCACGGCAGAACGTCATCGACGGGCTGAGCAAGAAACGCTTCTACACGGGGAAGATCACCGTCCTCGCGGCCCTTGTGGCGCTCTTTCTTGTCATTCCCATCGTAATCGGGTACGTCGGTACACTTTTCAGCCCGAGTGAGGGTGGTTCGCCCATCGTGGGGCCTTCCGACTTCAACTACATGATCGCCTACGTCCTGGGGCTGCTGCTGTGGGGAAGCGGGGCGTTCATGCTTGCGGCTCTTCTGCGGTCCTCCGGGGCAGCGATGGGGATCATGTTCGTCTACCTGCTGTTGGAGCAGATCCTGTCACGACTGATGACGGAGCTGAGCGAGACTCCAGGCCCCGCAACCGATTTCCTGCCGGCCGAGGTTCACAGTTCGCTCTCCAACCCAATGATGCACTATCCGAAAATGCTCGCGGAGGAAAACGCGCGGCGCGCCGAGCAGGGCCGCGCGCTCCTCGAGTTCCACGACTTCGAACTACTGGCCGGTGTGGCGCTCGCCTTCAGCGCCGCCTTCCTGATCACGGCCTTCCTGAGCATGCGCAAACGAGACCTCTGACGCCGCAGAATCCGACGAGATCATCTTTAGGCAACGAGATCATCCTCCACGAAAAGGAGCCCGACATGGACACGAATCGGCGCGACTTCCTCAAGACCACGGTCACCGCTGGCGGTGTCCTCGCCGCCGGGATCGCCCCGGCCGCCATCGCGGGCTGTGCCGCGGACGACGCCCCCGCATCCGCCGGCTCCGCGCAGCCACCGTCCGGCAACCCCCTCAAGATCCTCGTCCTGGGCGGCACCAGCTTCATCGGCCCGCACCAGATCGAGTACGCGCTGTCACGCGGCCACGAGGTCACCCTCTTCAACCGCGGTCGCACCAACACGCACCTCTTCCCCGATCTGGAAAAGCTCGTCGGCGACCGCATCGACGACCTCAGCGCCCTGGAAGGTCGTAGCTGGGACGTCGTGATCGACAACTCGGCGACCAATCCGGCCTGGGTGGAACTCAGCGCGGGCCTGCTCAAGGACTCGTGCGAGCGGTACATCTTCGTCTCCACGCGGTCCGTGTATGCGGACACCAGCCGGGTCCCCATGACTATTGCGGCGCCCGTGTGGACGTATGAGCGGGCGGGCCTCGAGCCGGGCACCGAGCAGCGCCCCTACGGGCTGAACAAAGCCCTGGCCGAGCAGAACGCGCGGGACGCGTTCGGCGAAGACCGGGCCCTGGTCTTCCGGCCCGGCCTGATCATCGGCCCGGGCGACACCACCGACCGTTTCACGTACTGGCCCGTGCGCATCAACCGTGGCGGCGAGGTCCTCGCACCCGGGGACGGAACCGACCCCGTGCAGATCATCGACGTGCGCGACTTCGGCGAATGGCTGGTCGAGATGGCCGAAGCGGGGGAATCCGGCACCTACAACGTCGTCGGGCCGCGCACGCCACGCCCCATGTCGGAACTTCTCTACGGGATCCGCGCCGTGACCACCGCCGAGACGACCTTCACCTGGGTGGACACGGACTTCGTGATCAACGCGGGGCTGCGCCCGTACCGCGAGCTGCCCGTGTGGCGTCCGGCCCGTGACGGCAGGGAGGGCTTCGCACGTTTCGACCTCACGCCCGAGGTGGAGAAGGGCCTCACCTTCCGGTCCCTGGCGGACACGACCGCGGCCACGCTCGAGTATCACTTCTCGCGGCCGCCCGAGCGGCAGGCGGAACTCCGGGCAGGGGTGAGCGCGGAGCGGGAGCGGGAGGTGCTGGATCTGTGGCGGGCTTCAGGGGGTTCGGCCGGGTAGCGCTTCGATAGGCGACTTGGGTGGCCAGCTGGGTTCGCGCCGCGCGTGGCCACAAATCATTGCAGAAAATTGTATTCATATACACATTTCATGAATGAAATTCTCTGAACTGCTCAACATCGTTGAGGACGAGCCCGTCTTCGAGACAGGTTTCCTGGTCGCCGGGCGCTCCCGCGAGCCGGGCCTTCCCGCCCAGCTGAGCCGCTGGTGCGGATCGGGGAAGCTCCTGCGACTCCGACGAGGCCTGTTCGCGCTTGCGCCCCCCTTCCGGAAGGTGATCCCCCATCCGTTTCTGGTCGCGAACCGTCTGGTGCCCGGTTCGTATGTGAGCGGCCTTTCGGCGCTGGCGTTCGCAAACGCCATTCCGGAGTTCGTGCCCGAGGTCACCAGCTGTGGTCCTGGGCGTCCTCACATCAGGGAGACGCCCCTCGGGCGATACTCCTTCCGCTACCTGAAGCCGGGCCTGCGAAGCGGATATCGGCTGGTGGACCTGGGCGGCGATCAGAAGGCGTTCGTCGCTTCCCCGGAAAAGGCGTTCCTGGACCTGGTGCACCTGCAGCCGGGGGGTGACGATCCCGCCTGGATCGACGGACTGCGGCTGAACATCGAGGCATTTTCGCCCGACAGGATTGAAGAGATTGCCGCCCTCACGGAGCGCCCGAAGCTCATCCGCGCCGCCCTGTATGTACGTCGATTGGCCAACAATCCGGCGCTGGCCTACGAAGCGCTATGAAGGACCATCTGCGAGCACTGGTCCGCGGCCTGGACCCGCTGGTCGGGCGCAACGTCCTGCGGGAGTACCTTCAAGCCCGGATCCTGGAGGGTTTGCAGCGCGTCGGAGCCATGTCGGCACTCGCGTTTCAGGGGGGCACCGCCCTGCGGTTCCTCTACGGGTTGCCCAGGTACTCCGAGGATCTCGACTTCGCGCTCGAAGGTCCGCGTGAATCGTACGCCCCGAGAGGGTGGATGACTGCTGCAGTCCGGCAGTTCCGTCGCGAAGGCTACGAAGTCGCGGGATCGCTCCGTGACCGTGGCAACGTTCACGCGGCGTGGGTGCGTTTCCAGGGGCTGCTACACGACACGGGGCTGTCTCCACACCAGGGCGAGGTCCTCGGCGTCAAGATCGACATGGACACCAACCCTCCGGCGGGCGCCGTGACGGAGACGCGCCTTGTCCGGAGACACGTCTCTCTCAGAATCCATCATCACGATCCCGCTTCGCTCCTTGCTGGAAAGCTGCACGCGGTGCTGGCCCGCCCTTGGACGAAGGGCAGGGACATCTACGATCTGGCGTGGTATCTGAGTGATCCGACCTGGCCGCCGCCAAACCTGGACCTGCTGAACTCGGCGCTGCTGCAGAGCGATCCGCCGGTTACGCCGCTGACTTCCGGTACCTGGCGCGGTGTGGTCGCGGATCGGGTGGCCGCGCTGCCGTGGGACGTGGTCGCCGCAGACGTCCGACCGTTCCTGGCGAGCGGCGAGAAGATGGCAACACAGGAGGAGGTCCTGAGGCTGCTGACCTGGTGGAGTGAGTGAGGCGCCCTTCCCTACCCCGGCACCGTTCTGTACATTCGAATATGTACATAATGCACATAAAGGAGTGTACATAATGGCCACTTCCATCGGCGTTGCCGCGTTCCGCAACGCGTGCCCTCAGCTGATCGCCCAGGTTGGCCGGGACCGTGAGCCGATCACGATCACGAAGCACGGGCGGCCGGTGGCAGTGTTGTCCCCGGTGCCCGGTGACGATGACGCCGGCGATCTGATCGTCGGCGCGATGCGGGGTTCGGTATCCCGCTACGACGACCCGGTGGCGCCAGCGGCCGATGTTTCGGGAACGGAGTCCGCGCGATGATCGTCCTCGACACACATGCCCTGATCTGGGCGGCCAACGACGACCCGAGCCTGGGTCCGGCCGCACACGAGATCATCGAATCGAGGGCTCGCAAAGGCACCATCGGCGTGTCCGCGATCACGCCGTGGGAGATCGCGGTGCTGGTCGAGCGGGGCCGGCTGCGCCTGGAACGCGATGCCGGGGACTGGATCGATGCCGTACTCGCGCTGCCGGGCGTCACGCTATTGCCGGTCGAGACCGCGATTGCAGTCGACGCCGCCCGCCTGCCGGGTGACGGGCCCGCCGACACGGCGGATCGTCTTATCGTGGCGACGGCCCGCCATCACGGGGCGCAGTTGCTGACCGCCGACGATGCTATTCTGGATTACGGGTCCGCGGGACACGTCCAGACCTTGGACGCACGCAGCTGACCCCAGGCTCCCCAACGAAGATCGAATGACTGAACTGGTCCCACGACCGGAAAGAGAATCATGAGAATCCACAGCTTTTCGCCCCGCCTGGCCGCGTCGCTCGTCGCCGGCGCCATCCTCCTCGCCGCCTGCGCGGACGCGCCCGGTGTCGACCTGGTCCTGCGCGGCGGGATCGTCGCGACCGTCGACGCGGACGGCTCCATGGCGGAGGCGCTCGCCATCGATGACGGGTGGATCGTCGCGGTGGGCAGCAACGAGGACGTCGATGCGCTGATCGGCACCGGGACCGAGGTGATCGAGCTCGATGGCCGCCTCGCCGCGCCCGGCTTCATCGAGGGGCACGGCCACTACATGAGCCTGGGCAACTCGAAGACGATTCTGGACCTGAACGGGGCCGCCAACTGGGATGCGATCGTGGCCATGGTGGCGGACGCCGTTGCCGAGGCCGAACCCGGTCAATGGATCCGCGGACGCGGCTGGCACCAGGAGAAGTGGGACACCCCCCCGGACCCCGCCGTCGAGGGCAACCCGACGCACGCGTCGCTCTCCGCGGTGAGCCCGGACAATCCCGTGCTGCTGGGGCACGCCTCGGGGCACGCCGCCTTTGCCAACGCGACCGCGCTGGCCCAGGCTGGCTACGACCGCGACTCCGAACCGCCTCCGGGCGGAGAGCTGGTCCGCGACGAAAACGGCGAGCTCACCGGACTGCTCCGCGAGACAGCCCAGCGCCCCGTCTCCGCCGCCTTCGCGCAGTCCGAGTCGGGCCGCTCCGCGGAAGAGATCGAGGCGCAGTTCCGGCATGAAGTTGCGCTGGCGGCGGAAGAAGCGCTGTCGAAGGGTGTGACATCGTTCCAGGACGCCGGGACGTCCTTTTCGACCATTGACGGGCTCAAGCGCCTGGAAGCGGAGGGCGCTCTGCCGGTGCGGCTGTACATCATGGTGCGCCGCGCGTCGAACGAGGAGATGGACGCCCGTCTGGCCGACTACTACATGCCGTCGGAAGGGGACGACTACCTCACCGTGCGGTCCATCAAGCGCCAGATCGACGGCGCGCTGGGGTCGCACGGCGCGTGGCTGCTGGAGCCGTACGAGGACATGCCCACATCAACCGGCCTCGTTCTCGAAACCGTCGAAGACATCACCGGGACCGCCCACGTCGCGATCAAGCACGGCTTCCAGGTGAACACGCACGCGATCGGCGACCGGGCCAATCGCGAAGTCCTGGACATCTACGAGTCGGTCTTCGACTCGGCAGGAACCGGGCCCGACCTGCGTTGGCGGATCGAGCACGCGCAGCACGTGCACCCCGACGACATCGCGCGCTTTGCCGAGCTGGGCGTCCTCGCCTCGATGCAGGGTGTACACGCCACCTCCGACGCACCGTGGATCCCGCTTCGGCTGGGCAACCAGCGCGCCGAGGAGCGGACGTACCTGTGGCGGTCGTTCATGAACGCGGGCGTGCTCATCAACAACGGAACGGATGTTCCCGTCGAGGACATCGCCCCGCTGGCCAACTTCCACTCCTCGGTAACCCGGCTCACCGTGGACGGATCGATCTTCTACCCGGAGCAGAACATGACCCGGATCGAGGCGCTCCGCAGCTACACGATCAACAACGCGATCGCGGCTTTCGAAGAGGAGTACAAGGGCTCGCTCGAGGTCGGCAAGCTGGGTGATGTGGTGGTGCTCGACCGCGACATCCTGACCGTTTCCGACGAGGAGCTGGCCGGTGCGCGCGTGGATGTGACGATTGTGGGAGGGGAGGTGCGGTATGCTCGATAGAGAGCGGCCGTTTCCGCTATGGCTTCGCCCCGGGGCTGAATCGGCGGCGATTGGGCCACGGGGCGCCTGCATGAGGTTCGCCCTGATCGCACTGGGCGGGATCGTCGCCTGCGCACCGGCCCTGCCCGGGGAGGCCGCGCGGGAAGCGGGTGGTCCTGCGCCCGAACCCACCCCCATCGAGCACATCGTCCCCGAGGGCGTCGCCCGGCTCCCGGTCTTCACCCCCGCCGTGCGCGTCGGCGACCTCGTTTTCCTCTCCGGCGCGATCGGAACGCCCCCAAGCGGCGAGCTGCGCGTCGTCGAAGGCGGGGTCGGCCCCGAGACGCGTGCAACCATGGACAACATCCGGCGTGTCCTCGACGCAACAGGGCTCGGGTTCGAGGATCTGGTGAAGTGCACGGTCTTCCTCGCCGACATCGCCGACTACGCGGCCATGAACGAAGTCTACGTCACGTACTTCGAGGGCATGCAACCACCTGCCCGATCGGCAATGGCGGGGAGCGGCCTGGCATTGGGAGCCAAGGTTGAAATCGAATGCATCGCGCGGGGGAAATAGCTCCAGAGGAGTTGGCAGAATGATCGGATCACACGTGCCCCGGCTCGCCGCCGTGATCGCGGGGACTCTGGCCATGCCGGCGCCCGCCGTGTGTGGTGACGACGAGATTGACGTGTCAGCCTGGCCACAAGAACTCCAGTACGGGACCCGCGACAGCGCCGGGATCACGATTGTGGAGAGCCGGCGCCCCGAATCCGGTTCAAGACTCGGTTGGGCAGTGGGCGATGAGCCGGCAGTCTCCATCGGCACCATGGAAGCCACAGCGGCGTACCAGCTGTACCGCGTCGCCGACGCAACCCGGCTCGCCGACGGGAGGGTCGTTCCTCGGGAATCTCTGGGTCGAGGAATTCAGGCTTCCCGGAGCGGACGAGGACGGCAAGGTATGGACGGTCTTCGACCCCGGCGGGCAGGCCCTGGGCTTCGTGGAGACGCCCGAGGACCTCAGTATCTTCGAGATCGGAGCGGACTACCTGCTGGGCCGCGTGACGGACGCACTCGATGTCGAGACCATTCAGATGTGGAGCTTGACCCGACCGGACTGAGGCCGGGTGGATCGAGCAACAAGTTGCGTGCTGTTATATCACGATTGGGTCACGCTGGGCGAGATCCCCGCCCCCTCAAGCAAGTCGTTCAACTCCGGCACCACATCGGCTCTGACCTCGTCCAGCTCCTCCTCTGCGGCCCTGGCTTCTTCCCAGATCCTCGCCATTCGGCGGCGCTGGTCGTCCGACGGCCCCGTGAGTGAGCCCGTGGTTGACGGCCCGCCGTCGAACTTGCCCAGAAGTCCCGTCCACCAGTTGCGAATGTCGGCGTTCAGGCGGCGCCACTCGTCGGCCACCTCTTCGATCTCGGCGGCGAGTGCTTCGGCTCGCTCCAGATCCTCCGGATCCACCCCTTCGGCCTCCGCAAGCGCTTCCAACCCGTCGTCCGCGGCACGCTCCATGTCATACGCGGCCACCCCCTGCTCGTAGGCGAACAGCTGCAGATCACGCAGCTCCATGGTAAAGGCGTAGCGCGCCTGGCGTTCTTCATCAGAGACTGCGAGCCGTTCGTCGGGACGCACGGTCACATCCTGGGTGCGGCGCTCGTCACCGACTTCGAGGACGACCCCGAAAACGCCGGGCAGGACAAACGGCCCGTCCGGACCGGAGTCGAGATTGGGCACGTCGAAACGGGTGGTGTCGTGCGGGATCGGGTCGTGGCGCAGGTCCCACGTCACCCGGTTGAGGCCTGCGGCCCCGGGGCCCGAGAGGGTGCGGACGAGGGTGCCCGCCGCGTCCCGGATCTCGATGCGCGCTCCGTCTTCGACCGCGTCGGGAAGCCAGTAGTCGAGGTTGGCACCGTAGGGAGGGTTGGCGGCCCGATAGATCCCCTGCCCATGCGACGGAAAGTCGTTCCGGTAGAGGAAGAGGGTCGCGGGCCGGGGCGGGGTGAAGAGCAGCTCATCGCTGCTTGTCATCACGAACGTGACCTCGTCGCCCTCGAAACGCATGTACGGTGAGATCAGGGTGATGTCGTCGAGGACATAGATGCCGCGGCCGTGGGTGCCGGCGACCACATCGTTGTCGCGCGGGTGGATCTCGATGTCGTCGACGGGCACGGCAGGCATGCCCGAACCGAGATTGCCCCATGTGGAGCCACGGTCGATCGATGCGAAAGCGCCGTTTTCCGCGCCCGCGATCAGAAGGGCGGGGTTCTCGTGGTGCTCGCGAACCACGTTGATGGTCGCGCTGTTGAGCCCGCCGGTGATGGATCGCCAGGACGCACCCATGTCCTCGGTCACGAAGATGTACGGCGCATTGTCGTCGTCCCAGTGGCCGTCGAGGCTGACGTAAGCCCGCTCGGGTTCGTGGTGCGACGCCTCGACCCAGCTGACGTAGTACGGGAAGGGCGGTCCTCCGTCAGCCGCGGTGATGTTCGCGGTGACACTCGTCCAGCTATGGCCGTCGTCGCGGCTGACCTGCACAGTGCCGTCGTCCGCGCCGGCCCACAGGACGCCCGCCGTGACCGAAGATTCGGAGATCGCCGTGATCTCGCCATAGCCCGATGTGCCGTCGTGCCTGGAAAGGGTGGTGGAGTCCGGCAACATCCCCATGATCGGGAGGCTGTCCTGGTCGAGTGCCCTTGTGAGGTCGTCGGTGACGCGCCAACTATCACCCCGGTCGTCCGAGATGAAGAGGCGGTTGCCGCCGAGGTAGACCCGGTCGGAGTTGTGCGGCGAGACCAGGATCGGCGACTTCCAGTCGAAGCGGTACTCGTCGGCGGTGTCGCGGGGGAAGGGTTTGAGGGCCTTGCGGTCACCGGTCGCAACGTCCACTCGCACGATGCCGGCGTTCTGCGACGTGAGGTAGACCGTGCCGGTATCGGACCAGTCCGTCTCGGCGTACATGCCATCGCCGTAGTCGAAGACCTGCCAGTCCCGATTGAGAATACCGTGATAGCGTCGTGTCCGGCTCGGCCCCCGGTACGAGTTGTTGTCCTGCAAGCCCCCGTACACGTTGTACGGATCGGCCATGTCAAGATCCACATCGTAGAACTGCTCGATGGGGATGTTGGAGATGAAGGTCCAGTTGTCGCCCTGATCCCATGTGGAATACAGGCCACCGTCGTTGCCCAGTATCATGTGTTGCGAGTTCTCGGGATCGATCGAGAGGTCGTGGTGGTCGACGTGGACGCCGGTGTTGTACTCGATCTCCATCGGCAACGCCGTGAAGGTGTCGCCGCCGTCGGTCGAGCGGTGGATGGCCCCGGCGACCAGGTACACGGTCTGATCGTCGTTGGGGTCGATACGCAGCTGGCTGTAGTACATGGGGCGCTGGTTGAGTTCGTTGACGCGCTCCCAGGTTTCGCCGCGGTCGGTCGACTTGAAGATCCCGCCGTCTTCGGCTTCGACCACGGCCATGACCAGCGCCGGATTGCGGGTGGAGACCGCCAGTCCGATCCGCCCCTTGTCGCCCTCGGGCAGGCCGTCGGTCAGCTCGCGCCAGCTGTCGCCGCCGTCGGTGCTCTTGTAGAGGCCGCTGCCCGGACCGCCGCCGATGAACCCATACGCCCGCCGCTGGCGCTGGTACGCCGCCGCATAGAGGATGGCCGGATCGGCCGGGTCCATGGCGAGATCGACGAAACCCGTGTTCTCGTCGATGTGGAGGACCTTTTCCCAGCTGGAGCCCCGGTCGGTGGTGCGGTAGACGCCTCTCTCCTCGTTGGGGCCGAAGAGGTGGCCCAGCGCAGCCACCCATACCCGGTCCGGATCGGACGGGTGGATGACAATCCGGCCGACGTGCCTGGTGTCCTCGAGTCCGGTCAGCCGCCAGGTCTTGCCCCCGTCAGAGGAGTGGTAGACCCCTTGTCCCCACGGCGAGCTGTTGCGGTTGTTGGCTTCACCGGTACCGACCCAAACTTCCAGCGGATCTGACGGTGCCAGCGCAATATCTCCAACGGACAGATTGGGCTGCTCGTCGAAGACAGGAGTCCAGGTGGTGCCGTGGTTGACGCTCTTCCACACGCCGCCTGACGCGGCGCCCAGGTAGATGTGCGACTGGGTGCCGGGCACGATCTCCACATCGCTGATGCGGCCGCCCGCGATGGCGGGTCCGATGGAGCGCCATTCGAGGCCGGCGGCGACGCGGGCGGGGGTCTGCGCGGTGAGAGGGGTCGTTGCGAGCAGGGTCAGCGACAGGACAGACGCGACCGTGGCGAGGCGTTGGAACGTCGGACCAGAGGGGATAATGGTCATCACGAGGATTCTCCGGTTGAAATGGATGTCAGCGCGTCCGTCACCGACCGTCTCATGCCGGCTGGCGCACGCCCCTGCTGATCTTGGTCACGCGAGGGGATATGGGCAAACGACCGGCTAGTTGGGTGCAGTGAGAGCCCGGTGGTCGAAGCCGCCGCTCGTGTAGAGCAGGAGTTCGAGTTTTCCGTCAAGCAGATCGTGCAGAAGCCGGGTGGAAAGGGTGACGGATCCCTCCACGACAGCCTCCTCGGGGCCGCCGAGACGGAGGACGACCATGCCGTTTTGCGGATCGGCCGCGTGGGCGGAGTCGGAGGCCGGGTCCTCGGTCGAGTCGTCGGCGAGCCGCCGCAGCACCACGCCGTAGACGTCGGCGGGGGCCGTGCCGGGAAGTGCGATTTCGTAGAAAAGCGTCGCCGCGGGGAGGTCGAGCTCCAGGGACGCGCGAAGGCCGTCGCCGGAGGGCGGGTCGATCGTGATGGTGACGGGTTCCGGCGCGCGCCCACGCACGAGGGGTGGGGTGCGGAGCGGGGGCCGCCGCTGTGATGAGGCCGATTCGGACGCGAAGGCGAAGCCGACGAGGCGGTGGTCATCGAGGGGGCGGCCGAGCAACTCCAAGCCGACGGGAAGACCCGACTCGGTGAATCCGGCCGGCATGGTGAGCGCGGGCAACCCGGTGTGAGCGCTCAGGAAGCAGGTCGCGCCGGTCGGGGCCGCGCCGATGAGCGCGGTCTCCTGCCGCATCGTCGGGTACGCGAGCGCATCGAGATCTTCCCGGTCCATGAGGTCGATGACCGCCGCCGTAAGGATGCGGCGGCTCTCCATGACCTCGTGCAGCTCGGGCGATTCACGCTCGTCGCGCGCGTTGCGGCGCCGGAAGGTGCGGTCCAGCGCCTCGTGATGCAGGCCCGCATCGAGGATGTCGCCCAGCGAGGCGACCGGGGCGTCCGGTGCGGCGGCCAGGTACTCGATCAGGTCGAGCTTGAAGTCGTAGTCGATCAGCCCGGTGTTGGCGAGGAGATCGTCCATATCGGGGATCGTCACGTCAATCACCGTCGCACCCAGTGCTTCCATCTCCTCGAGGGCATCCCGAATCACGCGTGTCACGCTTGCCGCGCTTCCTCCTTCCGTCACCCACTCCTCGATCACGCCGATCCGGGCACCGTCCAGAGCCGACGGGTCCAGCGCGGCCTGGAAGTCCGGTGGCTCCCGCCCCGCAAGAATGGCCGTCGCGTCGTCCGCCACGTCCATCCCCACCGTCGCGTCCAGCGCAATGGCCAGATCGGCCACCGTGCGCGCCAGCGGGCCCCCCGTATCCTGTGAATGCGACAATGGCAGGATCCCGTCGATGCTCGACAGTCCCTTGGTCGGCCTGAGCCCGAACAGGTTGTGAACCGCCGCGGGGATCCGAATGGAGCCACAGGTGTCGGACCCCCACCCCACGGCGGAGAAGCTCGCCGCGACGGCTGCACCGGTGCCACCCGAACTCCCACCCGGGTTGCGCGAAGGGTCGTAGGGGTTGCGGGTCTGCCCGCCGAGCGAGCTGATCGTCGTGATCCCGGCCGCGAGCTCGTGCAGATTGGTCTTGCCCAGGATGACCGCGCCCGCGCCCAGCAGGCGGGCGACCTGGAACGCATCGTCGGGCGGCATAAGGCCCGCGAGTGCGAGGCTGGACCCCGTCGTAGGCATTCCCGCGACGTCGTAGTTGTCCTTCATGAGGACGGGGATACCGTGCAGAGGCCCGCGGACCATCCCGTCGGCTCGCTCGGCGTCCAGCGCCTCCGCCTGTTCCCGAGCCAGCGGATTGAGTCGAATGATCGTGTTCAGCAGAGGGCCCGCGTCGTCGTAAGCCGCGATACGCGCAAGGTAGAGGTCGACAAGCTGTACGGAGGTCACCCGTCCGTCCTCCAGCGCGGTCTGAAGTTCGGGGATCGACGCTTCCGCAACTTCGAGGCCGCTGCCCGGAGCGACCGCCGGGCCGGAACACGCAGCGCAGGCCAGCATCGCCAGCAGCATGCCCGGCATGGCACGGCGGCTCTTCATAACGTCAACAGGAACACTGCGACGCCCACGCACAGGGAAACGACCGATGACAGTGCCCCGAAGGCGAGCCACCGTACCACGGTTCTTCCCCAACTTTCCTCGAAGTAGCGTCGCAGAGTCACCAGGTAGTACGCGACTATGCCCGGACCGACGAGTAACCATGACCCAATCGCGAATGTGCTGCCAGCGGCAACAAGCGGAATCGACAACAGGACGAGCGAAAAGGACTGCATCTGAACAACCAGCACAAGGTGTTCGACGAAGAAACGCCGCTTGTCCAGGTAGACGAGCCAAAGCATCAGGGCATACAACGGGAAGGAGAGGACCAGGATGATCGACGCCCGGCTCGATGTCCGATCGAACAGGTCTTCCGGACTGTGATACAACCCGATCATCAGGCGATAGACGAGTGACCGGGCTTCACTGGTCTCGCCGGTCTCGGACGCAATGAGGCCGGCCACGATCATCCGGCCGGGATCGTCGCGCCCGCGGCCAAGAATGTCATCCAGTCGGGCCTGTTGCTCAGGCTCCAATCGCCTCTTTGCAGCTTCGATCTGCTCGTCGGTAGGCTCCCGACCGAACAGCGAATCCGCACCTGCCGCGCTCATTGGAAACGAAGTTGCAGGGTTGGAACCGGGCGACTCCCCGACACCTGACGCCAGTCCCCCCGGCGTCACCAGGGCCAACAGCCCGAAGTGAACAAAGCTGATGAAGAGGAACAGCCTGACCGGCGACATGTAGCGCGCCCGGCGATTCCGCGAAAACTCGATCGCCAGTTGCCCGGGCTTGAAGAAGAACAGCTTCAGGGTGCGGAAGATCCTCGAATCGATCTCGAAGGTGTCGCGCATGAAATCGCCCACGACCAGCCATACCGAGCGCATGTAGTCACGGTCGTTCTGCCCGCAGCGGGCACAGTAGGCCCCGAGCCGATCATCCCCGCAGTTGGGGCAGGTGGCATCCGGAGACTTTCCGCCGCTGATCGATTGATGATCGGATGATGATGACACGAACCCTTCCCCTCCCGGACCGATGATGACGGCGTTGAAAATGGGGAGCGTGCGATGATCACGCCAGCGGCTTTGCCGGAATCAGCCCGTTGGCCGCTACCCGGTCATGAAAATCGAGATCAGGAAAACAGGAAAGAGTACCAGCGAATAAAGCAGACCCACTCCAATCGACTTGGCTACCGTCAATAGCCAGCCGTCTCCGTAGTACCGCTGCAGGGCAATCAGGAGGTACGGACCCGGAAGCAGGACGCATCCCAGGCGGAACCACACGCCGGGCCCCGAGCCCGGGAGCAGCAGTGCCACCGTATACGCCACAAACGTGAAGGTGTGGACATGCAGGGCGAAGACCAGGTGCTCGACATAGAAGCGCTTCTTGCGGAATTGGAAGACCGCGAGCGCCAGCGCGAACATCGGAAGCAGGAAGAACATCGCGATCGGCATGTTGCCGATGAGCCGCTGCCCAATGATCGAGGGATCGTGAAACAGGTCGATCATCCCGAGCACGAAGAATTTGTCGATCGGGCCCATCTCGCCGGGATCCTCGGTCGCGGCGACCCCGAGAACGACTACCCTCATGGGATCTTCCTCCGGCCGATCGAGGATAGCGTCCACCTTGCTCCTGTAATCCTCCGGCAACGCCGCCTTGAAGGCCTCGACGCGCTCGTCGCTCGGCAGCACACCCTCCACCAGTGCCCTGTCCGCGTCGCTGAGTCCTACCCTGATCTGCGGCGTGTCGAGCGCACCCGTTGCAGACATGACGAGAAAGAACACGAAGCTGGCGAAGATGTAGAGCCTGACCGGCGACACGGAGCCGGCCCGGCGATTGCGCGAGAACTCGGTGGTCAGGCGTCCGGGCCGGAATAGAAGCAGCTTCAGTGATTGGGTCAGCCTCGAGTCGAGCTCGAAGGTCTCGCGGAAGAACTCAGTCGTGACGGAGCCGAGGGAACGGACGTAGTCCCGGTCGCTCTGACCACACTGTGGACAAAACCTCTCTGTTCGATCCCGTCCGCAATTCGGGCAGGTGAGGTCGCCCGGAGCTGCTTCGGCCGAGGCGGTATCGTGACTGGACGCCGACATCTCCGCTACCGACCCGGCATACTCATCCGGGGGAACAGCCCGTCCTGGTTGGCGGTGAGCATCACGAAGGACGCGACGATCACCGCGTTCCTCTGCACGTCCTCGGGGACCACGCGTTCATATGTATCCATGTTGGTGTGGTGCGTGCGCGTCGAATACTCGATCCAGTCCTGCATGAACTGGAACCCCGGCAGGCCGCGCCTCAAGAAGCTGACATGGTCGGTCCCGCCACCGGTCCGCGCTGATACTATCTCCAGCCCAAGATCGGGATCGAGTTGGTGGGTCCACGCACGGAAGGTCGAGTCGACCTGCATGTCACGTTGCAGGTCCTGGCCCACCATTGCCGCGCGGATCGCACCGCCACCGTTGTCGAGGTTGTAGTACCCCGCGAAACGATCGAACTCCGGCGTCTTCACGTTGGTCAGGCTGTCCACGAAATGCTCGTGCACGTATGCCATGGATCCGTAGAGACCCTGTTCCTCACCGGTCCAGAGCCCCATCCGGACCGTGCGGCGGAGCGGCACGTCTGTCGCCTTGAGGATCCTCATGGCTTCCATCATGACGGCGACGTTCGCGGCATTGTCCGTGGTGCTCGTGGCGTACGGAAAGCCGTCCAGGTGCGCGCCCAGCATCACGACTTCGTCCGCCTTGTCGGACCCTGGCAACTCCGCGAGAAGGTTGAACGACGGATCTTCGGGAGACCCGTTCAGAGAATTCACGACTTCGGCCTCCAGGACAACCGGAATCCCCTTGTCGAGCATTCTCGTGATCCGGCCGTAGTGCTCGCTCGTGAAGGTGAGCACGGGTAGCGGCGCCACCCTCCGGGGGCCGTAGACGCCGTAGTAGGTGACGTCCAGGAAGATGGTCCCGCCGGTTCCCTGGCCCGGAACCACCATTGCGGCCGCACCCTCCTCGGCAAAGAACTCGAGCCCGATCTCGCGAAGCCGGTCCCTGGCTGCGAATCCCGCCATGATCTCCGCCATGCGCTCGGGATCCAGGGCAGGCGGGGGACCCGGGCGACGCGGCATGGAGTATTGCACAAGATCCTCCGCGGAATGCCGGGTGGCAAGTGGCTCGAATATCGGCGGCTCGATGTCCGGGGGCTCCGCGAGAAGGACAAACGCGTTCTGCAGTTGCCCTCGATACTGCTCGAGGTCATCCACGGACGTAATGCCGGAAACCAGCACCGCAGGCCCCTTGACGATGCCGTCGGTCCCGCCTGTCCACGGTTCCACGTTCATGACGATCATTGACGGGTTCGGCTCGGCGATCCTGGCCCAGGCCCGTTCGTTGGTCCACCCCTGGCCGAAAGGTCCCCAGGACTCTCTCCAGACCCGATCGATCCCCCACTCCGCGAGGCGACCCTCGATCCAGTCGATCGCCGCGTACATCGAGGGGGAGTTGGTGAGCCGGCCGCCGCTCACGTCGGTGAGCCAGCTCAGGGTCTCCATGAGCTGCGAGTTTTCCAGGCCTTCGGTGCGCAGCATGTCGAGGGGGCCGGCCGGGGTGTCTTGCACCTCCTGTGCCAACGCCGGGTGCGGGGACGTTGCCGCCAACAGCACGGGCAACAAAAGCACCAGGAGCCACGGCGAGCGACGCCCGCCCCGGCGACAATTCGGTATCGGATGATTCATCGTCACGCTGCCTGCTCCTCAGAAACCAGGTGGCGGTACCCGCCGCAACGTCGCCTGCTCGAACGCGTAGGCCAACTCGATCAGGCGGGGCTCGCTGCACGAGGCACCCGTGAAGCCGACGCTGAAGGGCGCGGGCCCGGCGTCGAACCCCTCCGGGAAGGCTGGCGTGCGCTCGTTCTCCACGAAGCCGAAGGGCACGACGATGATCGGGGTGCCGGAACGGGCGGCCCGTCCGGAACCCGTCCGTCCAGTGGGTCTCGAAGGCGACACCGTGGGGTGCACCACTGTCAGGACGCGTGCCAAGCTTCCAGGAGTGCCCGCTCCTTCTCCCGGCTCATCCCGGCGCCGCGCTGCTCCCGTTCCGACGCGGGGCGCGTCCGGTCCCAGTCGAGAGTGTCGCGCACCGTGACAGCCAGGGGGCGGAAGGTCATGCCGGCGGCGACCGCCCGGCTCACATCGACGTACATGAGCTCGTTGCCCGGCACCCACGAAGGCAGGTCACGCCAAGGTCTGGCGTCGTGCGCTTCGAGGAAGTCCTCCGGCACCCAGGTGAACTTCACGGGCCTGGTCGTCACCGCGCGGATCCCGTACAGCATCTCCGCCATCGAGAGCCGGCTCTCCGGACCCGTGGCGTTGAAGTCGCCCATCACCCCTTCTTCGGCGACGCGCACCGTCCATTCGGTGAGGTCGCGCTGGTCGATGATCTGGTTCGAGTGGTCCGGGTTGCCGGGGGCCAGCACCTCTCCCCCCTCCTCGATCCGCACCGGCCAGTAGGTGAACCGGTCGGTGGGGTCGTCGGGCCCGACGATCAGCCCGGGGCGAATTATGGTGGTGCGGCCCGGGAACGCCGCGTGCGCAATGTCCTCGCTCAGTCGCTTCATGAGCCCGTAGTGCGCGTCGTCCCCGTCCTTCCACCCGCCGGGCGGCTCGAAGCGCGCGTAGTTCTCGGGGACGGCGGGCTCCCACAGTACGTTGTCCTTCTTGTCGAAGTTCATGCCCTCGATGGCGTAGGCGGAGATTGACGAAACGAAGATGTACTGCTCCGCCGCATCCTCGAGCAGCTCGGTGCTGAGCTGTGCCCAGCGGTAGTTCTGGCAGTTGTTGTCGAAGACGACATCCCAGTTCCGGCCCTCGAGCGCGGCCAGGTCGCCGTTCCGATCGCCGACGAGGCGCTCGACGTCGGGGAGGTCCGCGTCGGCGCGGCCCCGCGTGAAGATCGTGACCTCGTGGCCGCGCTCGACGGCGTACCGGACCGTGTGCGGCCCGATGAAGCCGGTCCCGCCCAGAATGAGGAACCGCTTCGGCGCGGGGCCGCGGTCGGGGACGTTCGGCGTGCGGGCAGGCTCGCGCGGGACTGCAGCAGCCGGGGGAGCCCCAATGGAGGCGGCGGCGCGTTCGGCGCCCAGGGCGAGTCCGGCGCCCGCGGCCCCCGCGGTTCGGAGGAAGTCGCGCCGGGTGCGGGTCGATGGTGTCGGGTCAGTCGCTCGTCGGGAGTCCATTCGTCGTCTCCTTCGCCAAATGCCGAGTCTCCGGGCTCCTCGGCTCGCTCACCGTAACGCTTCCGTCGGGCTTCGGCCATGTCGGACGACAGCCGAGGAGAGTGGGTCGGGCTTTGCCGGGACACCGGCCAGCTTGCCGGGGGTCCGGTGCACCCGCATTGTAGGAGGGATCGGGGCCGCGGCGCGCCCGGCGCGCGGGAAACGGGTCGGCTCCGTGTGATCGCGCTCAAAGGAGGATCTGCCCATGCGCACGTTGCGTGTCCGCTCGGACCGTCCGTCGAATCCCCCGGCCGCCTCGGCACCGTCCATCGCGGCGCTGGCCGCCCTGGCGCTGGCCATCCCGGCGTTGATGACCACCTCTCCCGCCACGGCGCAACAGTCCGCGGCCAACGGTGGAGCCCATGAGGCCGAGGTGACGTTCAGCAAGGATGTCGCGCCCATCCTCCAGGCCAGTTGCCAGATCTGTCATCGGCCGGGGTCCGTGGGCCCGATGTCGCTCCTCACGTACCGCGAGGTCCGCCGTTATGCGTCGCGCGCACGGGATCTCGTTTCGAAGCGCCTCATGCCTCCCTACCACCTCGACACCGGGATCGGAATTCAGGACATCAAGGGCGACTGGCGGCTGAGCGACGAGGAGATCGAGACCTTGGTGGCGTGGGTGGACGCCGGGGCGCCGGAGGGGGATCCGGCCGACCTGCCACCACCGGTCGACTGGCCGAACGAGCAGAAGTGGCAGCTCGAGGATGTGCTCGGCCCGCCCGATCACGTGATCAAGTCGAAGCCGTTCGACGTGCCCGCCGAGGGCGGCGACACCTGGTGGCGGCCGCGCGTGCCGACGGGGCTCGACGGGGACCGGTTGGTGATGGCGTTCGAGACGCGTCCTTCCTTCCCGGCCGGCCGCCAGGTCGTCCATCACGCGATCCCGCGCCTCCTGCGGCTCAACGAAGACGGCGAGTACCAGCGCATCCAGAGCCTGTCCGAGTATGCCATGGGCAAGATCGGCGAGATCGTGCCGCGGGACGCGGGCCGGCTCCTGAAGGCGAACGACATGATCGAGTGGGACGCCCACTACTATCCCATGGGATACGACGTGCCCGGCGACCAGGTGGAGCTGGGGATCTGGTTCCACGAGGAGGGCTACGAGCCGGAGTTCAACCAGGACCTGCGCCTCTACACGCTCCAGGGCGACATCGCACTTCGGCCCGGCGGGACCGCGATGACCCAGGGCTTCCACCGCTGGGACCACCCGGTGCGCCTCGACAGCTTCCAGCCGCACGGCCACGTGCACCTGCACGCGATGTCCATACAGGTGGTGTATCCCGACGGGGAGGTCGAACTCCTGAACATGGTCACGGACTTCGACGCCCGCTGGCACCATAGCTACATCTACGAGGACGATGTCGCGCCGCTCCTCCCTGCGGGGACGGTCGTCGTTCTCACCGGGTGGTACGACAACACCGCCGAGAACGAGCTCACGCCGGACCCCGAGATCTGGTATGCGCGCGGCTCGCGGACGATGGACGAGATGTCGCATGCGTGGATCGCCGTCACCCACCTGACCGACGAAGGCTACCAGCGGCTGGTTGAGGAGCGGGAGCGCAAGCACGCGACCGACGGCGACGGCAGCGACGGCAACTGATGCGCACCGCACGGGTCGCGGGGATTCTCCTTGCGGTGCAGATCCTGCTCGCGGCGCAGATCCTGCTCGCGGTGCAGGCGGCCGCGGGCGTGTCCCTGAACGCGCAGCAACGGCGCCTGCCGCTCGCGCCCATCCGGCCCGGCGGAGATGAGGTGGCCCCCTTCTTCGAGGGCTGGTATCGGAACGACGACGGCACCTTCACGCTCTCGTTCGGTTTCTTCAACCTGAACGGCGAGCAGATCCTCGACATCCCGCTCGGCTCCGACAACTTCATCGAGCCGGCCGAGTTCGACGGGATGCAACCCACCCACTTTCCGGTGCGTCCGCGCCGGGACCGGGGCGTGTTCTCGGTCACGGTGCCCGACTTCTACGCGGACGGGGAGCAGCGCGTAGTGTGGACGATCACGGCGAACGGATTCGCGAACGCGACCCCGGGGCGCGTGGGGAACCCGGCGCTGCAGCTGGACTACGGGCCGCGGGCCATGGGATCGGTGCCGCCTGTCGTGCGCTTCGGCCCCGACGGGCGAAAGGGACAGCACGTCCAGGGCGTGTGGTCGGAGCCGCGCACCGCAAAAGTGGGGGAACCGCTGGCGCTGGCGTTATGGACGGAGGAGGTCTCGGTGCGCGCACCCGAGGACATGGTCAACGCGGTGGTCGACGTGACGGTGTCGTGGTTCAAGCATCAGGGGCCCGCCGCCGCGGTCTCCTTCGATCCCGCGCGGATCACGGTTGAGGGCGGCAGCGGGGAGGCCGCGACGAGCGCCGTGTTCGGTGAGCCGGGCGAGTACGTGCTGCGCGCGCGCATCGACAACTGGGACGCGAACGACAGCACGGGCGGTGACCAGTGCTGCTGGACGAACGCCTACGTGCGGGTGACGGTTGCGCGGTGACGTGGGCGTCATCCCCTGACATGGGCGTCATCCCCTGACATGCCGGTCTTCGACTCTTCGGGGCGCGCGCCGGAGTCAGGATGGGGATTTGTCGGCCACTTTGGGTCGGTTTTGGCGGACAACGGCGCCATAGGGGAAGCGAACAGCCCTTCGCTTTCCTAACGCTCCTCGACCGGATCCAGGTTGTCGAACATTTCCGGGTCGGGGTCCATCTCGACCGTCTTGCCATCTACACGGACAACAACCTTGGTGCCCGTCGCACGGGCGATCTCGTGGGCCCGCCTGGCGGCACGGAAAAGGGCTGCGGTGATGCCGGCGGGGTCGGTCTGGGCTTTGTCCTGTTCCGGCGTATCCTGGGACATGGCTATCCCTTGCCTCCTCGTTCGATCAGGACGGGAGCTGAGCCGGTGTTGTCGTACCAGTACCACTCGTCGACCTCATAGCGGTAGATATTCTTGAAGTTACTCCATCCGGAGGCGAATCGTCGACGGATGACCTCTTCCGGGACATTGTGACCGCCTTGCCGAACCCGCGCTCTCACGCGCCTCATCGCGTCTTCGGTCGTTGAGAGGGACAGGAAAACGAGCGTGACACGATACCCTTCTGTCCGCCAGCGCCTGATCCGCCCGGCATAGATGCGACCCGACAGCGTCGTCTCGAAAGCGAAGCTTCGGCCAGCCCTCGCGTGGCGGCGGATCTCGGAGAGCATCACTCGCCCAGATCGGACGGCCGCGACATCCGGCTGGAACGGAGACAGGCCCTCCGCGATCAGATCCGCGTTTACGAAGGTCGGACAGTCGGCTTCCTGTGGCAGATATTCCCGAGCGAAGGTCGTCTTTCCGGCTCCGTTGGGTCCGGCGATGACCAAGTCTTGCGGCGACCGCTCGACGCGCATTCATTCACACCAATGACCGGGCTGCCCTGCCCGAGCCATCCACCCACCCGACGCGAGGCCACAGAATGCGCGAATTCATCACCAGATCCCCGCTCACGCCCGCTGCGCCGCCCGCGCGGTCTACCCTGTGGCCGGTTGCCCTCGCCGTTGCCGTCGTCGCCCTTCCCTCCCCAACCAAGTCCCAGCAGCCCGACATCGCCGCCATCCGCGAAGCCACCCGGGGCCTCGCCCTGCGCGAAATCGGTCCGGCACTGATGGGCGGCCGCATCGCCGACATCACGGTCCACCCCGGCGACCCCACCACCTGGTACATCGCGGTCGGCTCCGGTGGGGTCTGGAAGACCACGAACTCGGGCATCACCTGGACGCCGGTCTTCGACAATCAGCCGTCCTACTCGATCGGCACCGTCGCGATCGACCCGTCCGATCCGGACATTGTGTGGGTGGGCACGGGCGAGAATGTGAGCGGGCGCCACGTGGCCTGGGGCGACGGCGTCTACAGGAGCCGCGACGGTGGTCGCACCTGGCACCGCGCCGGCCTCGCAACCTCGGAGCACATCGGCAAGATCCTGGTGGACCCACGAGATGGAAACGTCGTTTTCGTGGCCGCCGAAGGTCCGCTGTGGTCGGCGGGCGGTGAGCGCGGTCTATACCGGACCGACGACGGCGGCGCCAACTGGCAGGCCGTCCTCACCGTCGACGGAAACACCGGCGTGACCGACATCGACTTCGACCCGGTCGACCCCGACATCATGTACGCGGCAACCTACGAGCGCCGGCGCAGCGTCTGGGCGCTGCTGGCGGGCGGCCCCGGCTCGGGCATCCACAAGTCCACCGACGGCGGACGCACCTGGCGCCAAGTCACCGCCGGGCTCCCCGATGGCGACATGGGCAAGATCGGCATCGACGTGTCGGGCGCCGACCGCAACGTCGTCTACGCCACCATCGAGGCCGGACCCGACGACCGAGGCTTCTACCGCTCGGTCGACCGCGGCGAGAGCTGGGAGCGCCGCAATTCCTACACCTCGGGCGGCACCGGACCGCACTACTACCAGGAGATCGAGGCATCCCCTCACGACCCCGACCTGGTCTACCAGATGGACGTCTTCGTCCACGTCACCCGCGACGGCGGCGCCACCTTCACTGAGCTCGGCACCGGCCGCGAGAAGCACAGCGACAACCACGCCCTCTGGATCGACCCCGCCAACGGCAGGCACCTCCTGGCCGGGACCGACGCGGGCCTCTACGAGACCTTTGACCAGGGCACGACCTGGCGCCACTTCCCCAACCTGCCGGTCTCGCAGTTCTACAAGCTCGCGCTGGACAACGCCGAACCCTTCTACAACATCCTGGGTGGCGCTCAGGACCTGGGGACGCTCCACGGGCCGTCGCGTACCATGAACATCGAGGGCGTGCGCAACAGGGACTGGTACGCACCGCTGGGTGCCGACGGGTACGCCACCACCTTCGACCCGTCCGATCCGGACATTGCGTATATCCAGTCGCAGCAAGGGAATCTGCAGCGGGTCAACCTCAGCAATCACGAGCTGATCAACATCCGTCCGCTGCCGGCCCCCGGCGAGCCGCCCGAGCGCTGGAACTGGGATGCGCCGGTGATCGCGAGCCCCCACACGGAGGGCCGGATCTACTACGCGTCGCAGCGCGTGTGGCGGAGTGACGACCGAGGCAACTCATGGCAGGCGGTCAGCGGCGACCTCACCCGCAATGACAACCGCTATGAACTGCCAATGGCTGGACGGGTCCGCAGCGTCGACGCTTTGTACGGCAACACGGCGATGTCCTGGTACTCGACTATCACGACCATCTCCGAGTCGCCCCTCGCCGACGGCGTCCTCTACGCCGGCACCGACGACGGACTGATCCAGGCGACCGAGGACGGCGGCGTGAACTGGCGCCAGGCCGGTCGCCCCCCGAGCCTCCCCGACCGCGCCTTCATGAACGACGTCAAGGCCTCGCAGCACGACGCCGCGACCGTATTCGTGGCCGCCGACAACCACAAGGAAGGCGACTACAGCCCCTACCTCTTCGCGAGCACCGATCACGGCCGCACCTGGCGTTCCATCGCGGGCGACCTTCCCGACGGGGTCATCGTCTGGTCGGTCGAGCAGGACCACGTCGACCCCGACCTGCTCTTCGCCGGCGCCGAAAACGGCATCCATTTCACCCCGAACGGCGGCGCCAACTGGATCCTGCTGGGCGCGGGCGCACCCACGATCTCGTTCCGTGACCTGGAGATCCAGCGCCGCGACGATGATCTGGTGGGAGCAACCTTTGGCCGTGGCTTCTACATCCTGGACGACTATGCTCCCCTGAGAGATATGGCCGACGGTGCGCTTGCGGCGGGAGCCGTTCTGTTCCCCGTGCGGGATGCGTGGTGGTACGTTCCCAACGCGCCATTGCAGGCCCCCGGAAAACCGACACTCGGCACGACCGACTACACCGCGCCCAACCCGGATTTCGGCGCGACGTTCACCTACTACTTCGCGGATCCCCCGGAGACCTCCCGCGCAGAACGGCGCCGCACCGAAACGGCGGCGCGCGATCGCGGCGAGGACATCGCGTTTCCCGGCTACGATCGTCTGCGCGCGGAGGCGCTGGAGAGCGGTCCGCGCGTGGCGATGCTCGTACGCGACGCGGCGGGCGACCCTGTTCGGCGCGTCATGGGCCCCGCGACGAAGGGCCTCCACCGCGTCACGTGGGACCTGCGCCGCCCCGCCCCCGACCCGGTCGACCTCTCACCGCAAGGCTTCACGCCCCCTTGGGCAGGCGAGCCACAGGGGCCGCTGGCCCCGCCGGGACGCTACACGGTCGAGATGGCGCTGATCACGGAGACGGGTGTGGAACAGCTGGGCGAGCCGCGGGACTTCACCGTGAAACCCGTGCCCAACATCGACCCGGGCACCGACTTCGTGGCTGCGACGGCATTCCAGCAAGAGACGGCCGACCTGCAGCGACGTGCGCGCGGCGCCGCCGCCGAGATCGGGTGGGCGCGCGACCGTCTCCGCCACATGCGCGCGGCCCTGGACGAGACCCCCGCAGCCGGTGACGAGCTCTACCAGCGCCTGGAGGGCATCGAGGCCAGGCTCGCCGGAATTGCGGCACGGCTGCAGGGTGACCCGGCGCCGGGCCGGCTGAACGAGCCGAGCTCGCCGTCGATCATGGGACGCATCGGTCAGGTCGCGGGGGGGCATTGGGGTACGCGCCAGGAGCCCACCGAAACGCAGCGAGCCAGCCTCGCGATCGCGCGGGGCGGGTTCGTGAGGGTGTCAGCCGCGCTGAGGACACTCGTGGACGAGGCGCTTGCGGGGCTCGAAGCCGACATGGAAGCGGCGGGAGCGCCGTGGACGCCCGGGCGGCGGGTGGGGTGAGCAGCCGACCCGCATCGAAGACCGACTTCTCCGCCCCGTTTCGCGCCCTCAAGCCGGCGGCCCGCATCGTTGCGATGGCCTACGGCACCATCTATCCGTGCCGTCGCACGCCGCTGCAGATCAGCCAGTTCCTGAAGCAAACCGGGTTCAAGCTCAACGGCCGGCCCGTACCCCAATACCGGTACAAGGTCTCATGCGACGAGGTCATCAACGCCGGGATCGTCCACAAGACAACCGACCGCGGCAAGCTGGTGGCCGACCCGTTATGGGCGGCGTGGCTCACGCTCGAAGCCTTTCGCCAGCATAGGCTGTCAACAATCGAGCGTGCGTTTCGGACCGAGCGCCAGGACCGTTGGCCCGCGGAAGCGCACCTGTTCGCCACCATGGACATTCGTTGCCACGTCGTGGCGGGCCGCTTCCAGCGCCTCGAGCTGGAGTTCGAGGAAATCGATCCGGAGGAATGGTGGTGGCTTGCGACTCCAGGAGCCGGCGGGCTGCTGGCCAAACTCCCGGCACGATACCTGAGCGACGCGATCGACGGGAGCGTCGACTACCTCACCCAGACCGCCGCCGATCCGGAGCCCCTCCTCGCTGCCTGGCACGACCGCATGGCCGACGCACCCGCTGGAGCTTCCGATGTCGCGTTCATTCGGCTGTTGCAGGGGCGCCGGGACGATGCCCTTGCGGTCTTCGACGGACTTCCAGGTGAGCTGCCGCAAACAAAAGCGGCCAGAACCGGACTCGCGGCCACTCGCGCGCTGGCCGCCACGATGCAAGGTGACGACGCCCGGGCGGTGCGGTACATCGACGACACAATCGCGTCGGAAAAGGCAGGCACTCGCAAGCGCAACGTCTTTCCAGTCAGTCGCGCGTTCACCATGGCTCTGCTCGCGTTGGTTCGCGACCACGGCCCGGACCACAAGGCAAGGCTGGAGCACCTCATGCGGGTGGCAGAGAAGGCCGACGCCGACCCGAAACTGCTGCACCTCGTTTCACTTGCCATTCATATGCGCGCGGGCGGCCGGATCTCCTGGATGCAGGACTGCAGGATCCCGTCGCTAACCAGGCTGACCGAGGGATGGACCGCCTGCTGGGAAGATGACTATTCGCAATTCCACAGCGATTCCCCACACGGTGACGACCGCTTCCGTGGCCTGAGCGGATTCACCACCCTTGCGTCCGCAAACGGCTACCGCTGGATCGCCGCAGAGTGTCTGGAGGTGGTCGCGCGGATCGCGAAGGCGACGGGCCGGGAGGTGAATTGGGTCAACCTTGACGGAGCGCGGGCCACTCCGGCCGAAGCCGCGGCTGTGTTGCAGCGGGACCTGGGGACGACCACGCTGGCTTCCCTCATCTCCCCTGTGGCGGAGTGGGAATACGCCCTGCAGGAAATCGAGCAGTTCGCCTACGAGACGCGGAAGAAGACATCCAGGTCCACCAGGGCGGCCGCGGCTCCGGAGCTGCGGCTGGCCTGGGTGCTGAGCACCGACAGATTCGGAGAGATCTCCGTCGCGCCGAAGGAACAGCGGGTGTTGAAGAGCGGCAAGTGGAGCAAGGGTCGTGCGGTGGCGCTGAAGAGGCTCCAGGCGCAAGCCGGCACGATGGACTTTCTCGTCGCCCAGGACCGTGCGGCAGCGGCGCAGATCGTGCACAACACCGACCGATGGAGCCCCCAGCCGCCCTACGATCTTCCGCCCGGAGGGATCTACGCGCTGGCAGGGCATCCCTACGTCTTCAATGAGGCCGGAGATCCAGTCGAGATCGTCCGCCGGGACCCGGAACTGGTGCTTTCGGAGCACGCCGGTGTCATGCGGGCGAAGGTGGAGCCCCACGTTGACGACTCATACCTCCGGCACTACCGCATCGTCATGGCGAGCGACGTGCGCTGCGAGGTGACCCGGTTCACGAAGAGCCACAGGAAGCTCTGCGAATTCGTCCCGGCCGGGAGTCTGGAGCTGCCCATCGACGCCAGGGACCGGCTCGTGGACGCGGTCTCGGCGCTGGCTGGCGAGATACGCATTCAGGGTGCCCTCGAAGACGCCGCCCGTACGGCGACCCTCGTGGATTCGGACCCGCGGCCGTGGGTGCGCCTGGAGCCACATGGTCCCGGGCTGACTGCTTCGGTCGTGGTCGAACCCGTGCCGGACTCGGGCACCTATTTCCCGCCCGGGATCGGCGGCACCACGGTCTTCGCCACACTCGACGGCGAGAGCATTCAGGCAAGCCGCGATCTCGCAACCGAAGCCGGGGGATTCCAGGAACTCCTGCAGGCATGCCCGATGCTGGGCGGCATCGATCCGGACGGTTCGCTAGCCTACCTCGAGCCGCATGACTGCCTTGAGCTGGTGGACCAGCTTGAGGCCGCCGGGGCCCGCTGCCTTTGGCCCCAGGGGCAGCCGTTCAGGATCGTGGCCCGGGCTGACGCCGCTTCGCTGCGTGTGTCCGTCAAGTCGGCGGCCGACTGGTTCCGCGCCTCCGGCGAGCTCGATATCGACGGCGACCGCTCCCTTGGCCTTCTGCGACTCTTCGAGCTGATGGACCGGAATCCGGCATCCCGTTTCGTGCCGCTGGAAGACGGCGCCTTCGTTTCGCTGACGACCGCACTCCAACGGCAGCTCGCGGACCTGCGCAGCCTCTCGGCGCCCTCCGGGAAGAAGCAGCTCCGGCTGCACCGCACGGCGGCCGCGGCTCTGCCCGACTTCTTCGACGACGTGCAGCTCACCGCCGACACCGGCTGGCGGGCCCATCGGAAGGCAATCCGCGAGGCCCGGGGGTTCGAACCGCAGATGCCGGGCACCCTGCAGGCCGAACTCCGTCCATACCAGGAGGACGGGTTCCGCTGGCTCGGCCGCCTCAGCCGCTGGGGCGCGGGCGCGTGCCTGGCCGACGACATGGGCCTCGGCAAGACGGTGCAGGCCCTCGCGTTGCTCCTCGCTCGCGCGCGGGGAGGTCCGGCGCTCGTCGTGGCCCCCACCTCCGTCGTCGCGAACTGGCTCGACGAGGCCCGCCGCTTCGCCCCCACCCTGAGGACCCGTGCCTACACCGGTCCTGCCGCCGCACGGGCCCGGCAGATGGAAGATCTGGGACCGTTGGACGTCGTGGTCACGACCTACGGTCTGATGCACATCGACATCGACACGCTCGCCGAAATCGAGTGGAGCACCGTCGTCCTCGACGAAGCACAGGCCATCAAGAACCCTGCCACCAAGCGTGCTCGCGCCGCCCGCAAGCTGAAGGCCGGGTTCCGCATGGTGACGACGGGCACCCCGATTCAGAACAACCTGATGGACCTGTACTCGCTCTTCGCCTTCATCAACCCCGGCATGCTGGGTTCAATGAAGAGGTTTCGCGAGAATCTGGCCTTTCCGATAGAGCGTGACGGCGACCCGGTCGCCCGTACGCGGCTCCGCCGGCTGATCTCGCCCTTCGTGCTCCGCAGGGTCAAGGCCGAGGTCCTCGACGACCTGCCTCCCCGGACCGAAGTCATGCTCAAGGTCGAGGTGTCGCCGGAAGAAGCGGCGTTCTACGAAGCGGTCCGGCGGCGCGCCGTTGACGATCTGGACGCTCTCGCGCGGGAAGGATCCGATACCGGAGAAAACAGGTTGCAGGTGCTGGCTCACCTTACCAGGCTGCGGCTCGCATCGTGCAATCCGCGGCTGGTGCGACCGGAGGGCCCGCCAAGCTCCAAGCTGAAGGCCTTCGCGGCAATGCTCGACGAACTGCGCGAAAGCAGGCACAAGGTCCTGGTCTTCTCGCAGTTCGTGCGCCACCTGAAACTCATCGAGAGCCATCTGATCGAGTCAGGCGTGCCTTATCAGTACCTTGACGGCTCGACGCCCGCGAAGAAGCGGGCCGAGCGGGTAGCCGCTTTCCAGGCGGGCGAGGGCGACGCCTTCCTGATCTCGCTCAGGGCCGGGGGCACAGGTCTCAACCTGACCGCCGCCGACTACGTGATCCACATGGATCCCTGGTGGAATCCGGCCGCCGAGGACCAGGCATCGGATCGGGCCCACCGGATCGGCCAGACCCGGCCGGTCACCATCTACCGGCTGGTGGCCCGAGGCACCATCGAGGAACAGATCGTCGAGCTTCACCGACACAAGCGCGAACTGGCGGACATGCTGCTGGAGGGGGCGGACGCACCGGCCCGGCTGAGCACGGAGGAGCTGCTGGAGTTGTTGCGGGGGTGAGGTGGGGGGCGCGGGGGGAAGAGACGGAGAGCGGGATGGGCGTCTTGGCGGATCCCCGGTCAGTCAACGACCCCGCCGGTAGACGTCCTTACGTTGCCCGACCTTGAGAATGATGATCACCATCCGGCGTGGCGAGACGCTGTAGAGGATCCGGTATCGCCCAACACGGACGCGATAGACATCATCGTACCCCGTCAGCTTTCTCGCCCCCTGCGGAAACGGGTCTTCCGCCAGGAGCAGCATCCTGCGCACGACGCGCTCCTGAACGTCCCGGGGCAGCTTGCGCAACTGCTTCTCCGCCGTGCGGGAGACCTCGACCTCATGGTGTCCCATCGAGGTGGAGCTCCCGGATCACATCAGCCAGCGGCCGAGTGGACTCGTGACGGATTCGCTTGAGATCGTCAATGTCCTCGAGCTCCTCGAGTCGATCCAGCAGGGCCTCCCGGACAAAATGACTCACGACCAATCCCCGGGATCTGCAGCACTCGACGACCGCCCTCTTCAGGGCTTCGTCCACCCTGACGTTCATCTGTACCCTTCCCATATCGTCTTCCTCGATTGATGGCATCCGCGATACTCATCCTAGCATCTGCTATACAACGAAGCAATGATGCAGGGTGTCGAGGGCGAGGGTCCGCGATCCCTGGTACGGGACCTCGTGGAAGGACACGGCAGTCACGGCCAACACGGCCAGGGCCGATCTGGTCAAGCTAGCGTGCTTCGCGACCTGCAACCGCGAACCAGTACGGTCAGGTGCGGACGGCTCGACCGACTACTCGTCCTCGAACCCTTGGTTCTTGAACCCAAGCGTCCGCGCATTCTCCGTGACCGTCCGCACCACATGCTCCGGCGCACCATCCGGGATCTCCGCCGCGATCTCCAAGGTCAAGTTCACGTTCGACCCAACGAGCCCCTCCAGGTGCGACACTACCTCTTGCGCGATCAGGCCGACAGCCTTTCCAGCCCGGACGGGATCAATCTCAACACTCCCGTGGAACCGCTTCGGGCCGGTCTCGGGTAGCGGCTCCGGTCCCGTCCCCGTCCCGGTCTCTGTTCCGGTTCCTGTTCCCGTATCTGTTCCCGTCTCGGTGCCGGTTCCTGTCCCAGTCCCCGTTCCCGGCTCTGGCCCCACCTCCGCATCCATCTGCTCCCTCGCCACCTCCGGCCGAACCACCAGCCCCGGATCATCGGCCGTTATCGGCGGCGGCATCGCGCCCCACTGGAGCCCCAGATACCGTTCCTTCTCCTCGTCATAGCCCTCGGCGTATGCGAACGTCTCCGCCTCCCAAGTCAGCAGGCCCACCCCTTCCCGCACCGCCTCCACGATGACCGTGGGATCCTCGACCCGCTGGAGGTAGGTATATCGGGAGTAGTGCTCCGCGAGTTGCCGTACTTCCACATTGTCTTGCCATAAAGGAATACGATCGAGGTCCATGCGGAGCCGGGTACTCGCGTAGCGGGTCACCAGCAACTCCTCACGCTTGAGTCTAGCACTTGCCCGCTCGGCCAACTCACCCGCTCCCGTCAGGCGTAGCGCCTCCCATGTCACTTTGTCCGCTGGCTTGGCCTGCACCGGCACCAGAAGCCACTGGAAAACCTCGGGTATCTGGCCCTTCACCCGCCCCTCTTCTTCCTTGAGACGCGTCTGGGCCTGCTTGACCTGGAACGGCGTGAGGTTCAGGGTCTCCTTTTCCGCAACGATCGATTGCCACGCGAGGTACATCCGAACCGCTCCCTCAAGGTCCTGGAGCCGGGTCCTGTCGGGCGCGAGGAAGACGACGGCGTTACGACATAACCTGGGACCGGTACCTCTGGAATCCAGCAGTGCGCGGGCCGCGGCTTCGGCCGGGCTGTCTCCACCCCGCAAGTAGGCGTGGTCGACACCTAGGATCGCCAGTCGAACGCCGGGATCGTCCGGGACATCCGCCGCCTCCCGCGGAAAGCAGTGGACGCCGTGGAAATCGCCCCGTTTCGCGGCGTCCGCTTGCACCCGCCGCCTGATCTCCGCTGCGACCTTGTCGGGATCCCGCTCTAACTGACCCGCGCGGTCCCGTGCCAGCTTGGTCACCGTGGGCTGGGTGTCGTACCAGACACGGGATCCGTCCTGGTACAGGTACGTCGCCTCGCCGGCCAGGCGGCGGAGAGCATCGCCGAAGATCGCCGCCGTCTCCCCGGGCAGCGCGCATCCCAGCTTCACCCGGCGGTCGTCCATGCCCTTGCGCGCTGCATCCTTCAACGGTGCAGAACCGAGAAAGACGGTTCTGGCGACGCGGCGACACGCGTTGACCTTGCCCAGGTTGCTGAACTGGCCGTCCATGCGGAGAGGAAGCGAGTTCAGTCCATCCACATCCGCCTCGATGATCGGCACCCAGCGGTCGGGCAGGTAGCTGGTGAGCTCGGACTGAACCCTCGGGTCGTCGATCGGCACGAGGGACGGGATGATCAGCGGGCTCTTGTCGCCCTTCTGCCAGAGGCTGTGGATGACTGCCGCCATGAGCCGCAGCACGCCCCGCGTGCGCTGAAACCGCAGAAGCGTGGACCAGTCCTCGTAGAGCCTGTCGAAGACCTCGGGATGGATCGGATAGGCCTCCTTCAGCCGGCGCTCGTACTCCGCGTCGCGGCACTCGAGGGGGTATTCCTGTTGTTGCCGCTGGTAGAAATCCACGAATGACCTGGCGACCACGTCGCGCTGCTTGTACGCCTCCTGGTCCATGGGCGCGAAGAGCCGCCTTCTCACGATCGCGAACCCCTCTTCCGCGGTCGCGGGACGCCAGGCGGACTCCAGTCGGCCGACGACGTTTCCCAGCCGGTTCAGCGCTTCGCGGCCGCGAACACCGCCAACCTCCGCATCGTCCGCTTGGCTGTGCGGCGACTCGGCCGCGTCCGAAGCGGGAAGGCTGATAACGAGAAGGCAGTTGGAGGCGGCCTTGGCAGACTCCGTCAGCACCTGGGCGAAGGTGAACTGCGTCTCGAAGCTCCCGGCGGGCAGATCGCTTCGATCGTGCAGCTGGCGAGCGTAGGCAACCCACTCGTCGATGAGGATGACGCAGGGCCCGTAGTCGTTGAACAGGCCGCGGATGGCGTCTCCCGGGCTCGTCCGTGTCTCGTCGGCAGCCGCGATCCTGCGGTACGCATCGCGACCTCCCAGCTGCCAGGCAAGTTCGCCCCAAAGGGTGTGAACGACGGTGCCGTCCGGCTTTCGGTCCGTGCTCCCCGGTGAAATCTTGTTGCCGACCAGGACCACTCGCCGGACCTTCGGTAGCCCGTCGACCTTCGCCTCCGCCATCAGTTCGTCGACTCCCGCGAGGCCGGTCGGAGGGGTGCCCGAGAACAGGTGATAGAGCGCGAGCATGGAATGGGTCTTGCCCCCACCGAAATTGGTCTGCAGCTGGATGACCGGATCGCCCCTTCCGGACGTGACCCGCCTGACTGCTCCCACCAGCATCGCGCGCAGGCTCTCCGTGAGGTAGGTGCGACGGAAGAACTCGGCGGGGTCACGATACTCGTCCGAGCCCTCCCCCTTGTAGACCTGCCAGAGATCAGCCGCGAACTCCGCCTGATTGTATCTGCCGCTCGCAACATCCCGGTGCGGGACCACCACATCCCGCCATGCCGGAAGAGATGAGACGGCACCGATCTTCAGGGCAGTCTGTGCACCACGTCGGCGAACTTGGCGCGCCTGTTCGTTGAAGCGCAGCCGGAGCAGCTCCATCTTCATCTTCTCGGCCTCGCCCGCCTCCGGTGCCGAAATCGCGGTCAGCAACCGGTGGGTCGAATCGAGTGCGCGGTAGGCGTCATCGGTGGAGAAGGCCTGCTGATGCGCCCAGCGGTTTCTGGCGGTGCGGAGTTCCGACACGAAGTTGCGCTCGGCGTGGCCCAGAGTGGTTCTGAAAACGGCGTTCCAGGACTTCCACAGCAGCAGCAGGAGTGCGTGGGCATCCCAATCCGGGATGGGCCGCATGGCCAACTCGCGGTTGTCCAGATACCGTAGGGTTTCCCGGGCGGCGGTGGTCTTCGGAGGATGGGCGGTCGCAATTTCGCGTTCGACGAAAGGGGCCAGGCCCGCCTGGAGAAGGTCCATTGCCTTGCCGACGCGGTCGCGGTTTGTGATAGCCATGGGGGGTCTAGGGGTTGGGCGTGGTGGAGGGGGGCGCGGCAAGTCGCTCGACACACACCGCCCCACACCCGTTTTCCCGCGCGCGTCTCGAAGGCCATGAACGGTACCAGTATCCATATGTCCATACGATCACCACGGACATATGGTCACGCGGCCGTCACTGGTCCCCGGGGCAGCTGGTTACGGGGACAACAACAGGCGCACCGGCGGGCGTCGCAATGCTACTGGTCGTCCGATTTCGCACGCGCCGCGTGAATCGTCAGCAGCAATTCAGCATCATCAATCAGCCGGTACTCAGGTTCTCGTCCCGCCAACCGCTGGCTGTTCTCCAGGATGATGCGCACGCCCTCGCCTCGAGTGTCCATCAACGTCTTGCGGTCCGTCTCGAGCCACGGTATGTCGTGCGAAACGGGGCATTTGGCCAGTAGGCTCGTGATCACGTTGTTCCTGGACGATTGTAGGTGCGCGAGATTCTCAGTGGTCATCGATTTCATGGGGGAACCCGGCGACGAGACCTCCAAGCGGTCATCGAACAGGCGCAACCGTATCTTGGATCCATGGATGGAGTAGTCACGGTGGGCTACGGCGTTGACCACAGCTTCGAAGACGGCCGTAATATCGAACTGCGGGCGGTCGATGCGCCCCAGCCCCTTGAAGCCGAGCACCTTCATGTTTCTCGCAACGAACCGGCAAGCCTGCGCTACCTGTTGGTCCAACGGGCCGGCTATGTCCAACGCGTCCATCTGGTAAGGCGTTCCCCAGCCGTGCGGACGCACTCTGCTGCCCCGGTATGCGACCGCCTGAATGAAGGCGTTGGGAAGCCATTCCCGCGGATCCTTTGACGCCATCAGGGCGCCAGCCACGGTCGGTCTCAGCACGCCGTGTTGGTCTCGGCGAGCCATCCGCAGCTTGGACAGCAGGTCATCGCGGTCATCACCTGTTCGGGAGGTCCGGAACCTCTCCCACAACTCGGGGCACAACGCACTGGGGCGGGATTCGTGGACGACCTGTTGGTCATACCAGGTCGTGCCCGTCCGGCTTCGCTGAAACAGCCGCGCCAGATAGTCTCGCGGCATCGCCTGCTTGCGATCCACAAACCGGCGCAGGTGCCCGCCTGGACTCCGGTGCATGAACAGGCTGCGACAGATCTCCACCTTGACAACCGCCAGCTCCTCGCCGACGTCCGATGTCAGGCGGAGTGTGTCGATGACGGGAGCCAGCGGCGGCTCGATCGATTCCCGACAAACCTGGCGAACGAGTGTGACGACATGCTGGACGCGATCTTCGGGGATTCCCACGATCTCTCGTGAACGGTCGCTCACGCCCAGTACGCACACGCCGCCCCGCGCGTTGGCGAACGCCGCCAACTCGTCAGCCAGGTCTCGGCGATCCGAACCGCGCACCATTCCGCCCGCAAAGCGGATCTCCCTGAGCTCGAGGAACGTCGACTCGCCCAGCCGAATCGCTTCCCGCAATTCCCTCCGGCTATCAAACACCAGGAGTCTTGCCCACCAGGCTGCGATACCGGCGCCTTCCCACCCCTACCTCAGCGGATCCACCACGCTGAGAAACGGAAACCGGTGAAACCCGGTATCCCGCGTACAGATCCGACTAACCCCGTGCTCGCGCATGAGGACCGCCGTGTGGAGGTCGTACATCTGGTTGCCGCGAACATCCGGTAGCTCCCCAACCGTCTGTTCCAGTATGGCCGCATGACGACGCGTCGGGAGAAGCAGGGTGATTCCCGGCGCTCCCACCAGAGCCGCGACAAAGCCACGAGCTTCCCCCGGCGTCCACGGCAAACGAAATACCCAACGGTGCGAGCTGGCACGAAGGAACTCATAGCAGATGTTCCAGGTGAGGAACGCGGGCGACGGACTGCGTCTCGCATCCTCAATCCGTCGCCGACAGGGTTCATGATGCTCAGAGTCTTCGTCCGCCGCATAGAGCAGCACGTTCGTGTCGAAGACCAGCACCTCACTCGCCCTCCATCACCCCATACAGCTCTTCGCGATTCGAGACATCGACGCGCTGTCCGCCGCTCTTCCACGATGGGAGAGGCGGCAGGGGTTTCGACTCGTCACCTTCCGCGTCCGAGTCGGCGAGCACGTGCCTCAACCCTGCCTCCACGAGGGATGACATCGTGGCCTGACGGCGCGCTGCCTCCTCGCGCAGGCGCCGCATGACCGTGTCGTCTATGTTCAGCGTCGTCTTCATACAGATGACCATATGATATGTATGGTGATATGGCAAACGAGACACCGTATCCCGGAAGTCTCTGCCGCCCCCTATCTTCGTTGGTGCCGGGAACCCCGTCAATCGCCACATCCACAGCAACTCCACTACGAGTCGATGCTGCCCCGCCAGCCGCTCCGCTACCTCCTCGCGGACGACCCCGGCAGCGGAAAGACGATCATGGCGGGGCTGCTCATGAAGGAGCTGATCGCCCGGGGCGACCTCGAGCGCTGTCTGGTCGTCTGCCCCGGCAGCCTCGCCGAACAGTGGCAGGACGAGCTGGAGCACCGGTTCCAGCTTCCCTTCACCGTCTACACCAGCGACGCGCTTCAGGCGGCACGCCCGGACAACTGGTTCGAGAAGAACGACCTGGTGATCGCGCGCCTCGACATGCTCTCCCGCAACGAGGATGTCCAGGAACTGCTCCAGGCCCCCGACTGCCGCTGGGACCTCGTGGTCTGCGACGAAGCCCACAAGATGTCGGCCGCCTATTTCGGCCGGAAGGTCAAGTACACGAAGCGCTACCGGCTGGGGCAGCTCCTTGGCCGCCTCACCCGGCACTTCCTCCTCATGACGGCGACGCCTCACAACGGCAAGGAGGACGACTTCCAGCTCTTCATGGCGCTGCTCGACGGCGATCGGTTCGAGGGTCGTTTCTGTTCCGGCGTGCACCGTGCCGACACCTCGGACCTGATGCGTCGCATGGTCAAGGAAAAGCTGCTGAAGTTCGACGGCACTCCGCTCTTCCCCGTTCGACGGGCCTACACCGTCCCCTACCGACTCTCCGAGGCCGAGGCCTCGCTGTACGACGCGGTGACGCAATATGTGAAGCAGGAGTTCAATCGCGCCGACACGTTGGGGGGCAAGAAGCGGACGACCATCGGGTTCGCGTTGACGATCCTCCAACGCCGTCTCGCCTCGTCGCCCGAAGCGATCTACCGGTCCCTGCGCCGGCGTCGCGAGCGCATCCAGACCCGGCTTCAGGAGTTGGAGGAGTTCCTCCGGAGCGGTGGTGCTCACCCGCAGTTCGTTCTTCACGGTCCCGAGCTGGACCTGGAAGACCTGGAAGACCTGGAAGACCTGGAAGACCTGGAAGACGCGCCCGAGGACGAAGCCGCGGCGGCTGAAGCCGAGTTGTTGGACCAGGCGACGGCCGCCCAGTCGAGCGGGGAGCTACGGGCGGAAATCGACATCCTGCGGAGGCTTGAACAGCTGGCGCGTGACGTACTGAAACGAAGCGACGACACCAAATGGCGGGAGCTGGCAGGGCTCCTGAACAAGATCTTCACTCCCGCCGGACTAGCTTCCCGGATCAAGGAACCTGAGGCCGGATACGGAGCCGGCGGCATTCCGCCTCCGCAGCCCTCCCCGGGCCAGAAACTCGTCGTCTTCACCGAGCACAAGGACACTCTCAACTACCTGCACGACCGCATCACCACGCTGATCGGACAGCCGGAGGCGTTGGTCGTGATTCACGGTGGGCTGAACCGGCGCGATCGGCTCAAGGCGCAGGAGGCGTTCCGACACGATCCAGAGGTCAAGGTGCTTCTGGCCACCGACGCTGCTGGCGAAGGGATCAACCTGCAGCGTGCGCACCTGATGGTGAACTACGACCTGCCGTGGAATCCCAACCGGCTGGAGCAGCGCTTCGGACGCATCCACCGCATCGGCCAGACCGAAGTGTGCCACCTCTGGAATCTCCTCGCCGAGGACACCCGTGAGGGCAAGGTCTATCAGACACTGCTGGACAAGCTGGAAACCGAGCGGCAAGCGCTGGGCGGCCAGGTCTTCGACGTGCTGGGGCAGGTTCAGTTCGAGGGTCGATCGTTGAAAGACCTGCTCGTCCAGGCGATTCGGTTCGGGGTGCAGCCGGAGATTCGGGCCCACCTGAACACCGTCGTCGGCGAGGCGCTGGGTCATCTCGAAGAGGATGATCTACCTCGATTTCAGTCCAGAGGGTGGGCGGGGGCACGTTCGGTACGCTCCCTACCTCGACTTGCGGCCGCTCCGGGCGGACGAACCGCGTCCAAGTGAGATCCTGAGTCGCCCGGAATGCGCTTGGATCGACCGGGAACTCGAGAGCAAGGCGGAAGCATATGCGGCCGAGAACGTGGTAGCCGGGCATCTGGCAGAGATCCGCGAAGTGCGGATGTCCGCCATCAACAAGACCGAGGCGGCCGTAAAGGACCGACTCACGAAGGAGATCTCGTATTGGGACCACCGCGCCGAGACGCTGAAGCTTGAGGAGAAGGCCGGCCGGACCAATGCCCGGTCGAACTCGGGGGAGGCGGCCACGAGGGCTGACCAGCTTCAGGCCCGCCTCGCGGAGCGGCTTGAGGAGCTGAATCTGCAGCGGCGCATCTCGGCGGGGCCGCCGGTGGTGCTGGGCGGAATGCTGGTCGTGCCCAAAGGGCTTCTCGATAGAATCGCGGGTCTCAAGGAGAAGAAAGAGGCGGTGATCACCGACACCCAGGCGATCGCCGCGAAGGCACGCAACATTGTCATGGATGTGGAGCGTGGGATGGGTTTCGAGCCGATCGATCGAGAGTTCGAGAGGCTGGGATACGACGTCGAGAGCCGGGTTCCCGAGACTGGCAAACTCCGGTTCATCGAAGTGAAAGGCCGGGTCGAGGGGGCGCCGACCATCACGGTTACCCGCAACGAAATCCTGTTTTCGCTCAACAAACCGGATGACTACATCCTGGCGATCGTCGAATTCCTGGAGAAAGGCGGGCACCAGGTCCACTACCTCCGGCAGCCCTTCAAGCGGGAGCCGGACTTTGGCGCGACCGGTGTCCTGTACGACTTCGCGGACTTTCTGGCGCGGGCGGGGGAACCGTCGTGAGGGTGAAACCGGCACTTTGGCTGGCAGCCCGTGGAATAAAGCCCCGCTGCATTCGGCCGACGATGCATCCGCGCCGGACCGCTACGCTCAACAGGCCACAATGTAAAGGAGACTTTACCAAATGTCATGTTTGCTATACAATTTGGCTCTCTGAAGCTCCGCTCTGCGTTGCACCTCGGTCGAATAGCGTTGCTGTTCTCCCTCGGCGCGCCTTGCCGGCACGGCGCCTCGCCGCCCTCGGTGCTGACGCGGGGTTTATCCACGGACTGCTAGGCGGGGGCCACCCGGCTGAGGCACCCGGCGCCCAGCTTGTGGAACCAGGCGAGAGGGGGTAGGTGTATAAGGGTATTGCCCCAGCGGGTCGCTGGCAGCCATTACCCAGGGGGCGGATCGCCCCTGGACACGCAGGAGAACGAGTATGCACGCGAGAGCCCCTGTCCTTGCCATTGCCCTGACGACCGTGGCGCTCAGCGGTTGCATCACAGGTGCGCCGATGTTGACGCAGGCCCTTGCTCCCGCAGGAGCCGACGTGGCTCTGGGCTGCGCCACGCAGCAACTCGTAACCCTCGGCTACACGATCGCAGCGGGAGACGGCGAGATCGGCTTTGTCCGGGGCGAGAAGCATCGACCCAGGATAGAGAGGTTCTTCGTCTCGGGGATCGACGAGCGCGATGTCCTCACGGCGACGGTCCTGGCGGATCCCGCGACGGGTGGCTCGTCGCTGCTTGTTACTGCGGCGCTGAGAAGTCGAGGCGACGCCGGCAGCCCTACCAAGACCGCAAGCGCGGACGCCAACACTATCCTGGCCGCATGCGCCGTGCATACGACTGCTGAGGACCAGGGAGGCACGCGCGGCTGAAGCCGCGGTTCCTGACGGCTAAATCAGGCCACACCGTTTGAGTCGGTGGGCTGGCACACGGGGCAGGCTTACAGGGAGGCTCGCGCCATGAGACACAATCTTCTCCGGCTGGGCGCCGCCGCGATCACATGCGTCCTCGTGGCCTGTGGAACCGAAACGGGCCCCTCACGCGCCGGACCTGAAACCGTCGTCGAGACCATCGGCGACACGACCGTGGTCCGCACGCTGTCGGGAAGCGTCTGGGACGGAGAGGCCACCCTGGTGCCGGAAGTCTCGATCGGCGAGCTCGATGGGCCCGAGGAGTATCTCTTCGGCAGTGTCCGGTCGATTGCCGTAGACGATGACCGCAGTGTCTACGTCTTTGACCGACAGGCCCAGCACGTCCGCGTTTTCGACTCGGCCGGAGCGTACGTGAAGACGCTGGGCAGACCAGGCGAGGGACCCGGCGAGTTCACCCGCGCCGAGGCCATCGCGCTTCTGCCGGACGGACGGCTGGTGGTGAAAGCTCCCGGCAACATGCGCGTCGAGGTATTCGGTCCCGGGGCTGGAGAGACGGACCAGTGGGGATACAATGCGGGCGGCCTGTACTCGGTGTCACCACTGTACACAGACGCGAACGGCCGTACGCTTCTGCACACCCTCGACCTGTCTCAGGACGTATCCCTCTTCGCCATGCACATCATCGTGTTTGGTCCTGACGGAACGCACGTCGACACGCTCCCTGAACCGTCGAGCGCATATGAGGCCCCAATCCTGACGGCCGAGCGAGGTGGGACGACGACCCTGGTCGTACCCTTCAGCCCCGTGTTCCTGTGGACGGTACACCCCAGCGGCCAATTCCTTACGGGTTTGTCCTCCGAGTACCGAATCGACCTTCCGCGGGACGATGGCGTGCTCCGAATTGAGCGCACGGCCGATCCGGTTCCGGTACACGACGAGGAGCGCGCCTACCAACGCGAACGCATGGTGCGCAGGATGCGGCAAAGGGATCCGGACTGGACCTGGAATGGCCCGCCGATCCCGGAACACAAGCCATTCTTTCAGGAACTGCTGGCTGGCCGGGACGGCCGCATCTGGGTGAGGCTGACAACCGAGGGATACCCCGTCGAGAACGAGGATCACGACCCGGAGAATCCCTCTTCGGAACCCGTGATCTGGGAAGAACCCACGCGATACGACGTTTTCGAGCCCGACGGGACCTATCTGGGCGCCGTCGTACCACCGGATGAGTTTTCGGTCTACACGAACCCGGTCTCCGACGGTGACCACGTGTGGGGGGTGACCCGGGACGAACTGGGTATCGAACGGGTGGTTCGCTTCCGCATCCAAGTGAATGGGGGCTGACAAAGACCCCGAGGGGCGCGTGCCATCAAGGGGTTGCGCGCAATCCACAACGACCCATAGCTATTCCTGTAAGTGATCCCCAATAAACGACATAGGAAGTCCTGTTGACTGTGCCCAATCTTTCAACTATCAATTAGTGTCAAATTGACAGTTGCCGAAAGAAGGGTGACGTATGCGGATTCCGGCCACACCGCCAGACATTCTCTCGATACTTGAGAACACAACTCCCGAGCGGCTCAATGCGATCGTCCGCAACATAGGGATGCTGGTCGCCGGAAAATACATCCACTGGGACGACCTGCGCCACAGGGAGCCGCCGGACGGAGTTTCGCACGAGGAATGGTGGCTGGGAATAAGGATGCCCCGCCTCTCCGCCAGGGAGGAAATGCCCTTTGTCAGCAAGCATGGGCATCGCTTGTCTCTGGTCCATGCCGCGCCGATCAGGCAGGGGCTTCACCAGATCGACCAGAGTCTGGGGATGTCGGGTTCCCGATCCGATGTCCACGATTTGGTGCATGGTCACGGACCAAAACACCTCCTCGCCAATTCCATCGTTGAAGAGGCAATCCGCTCCAGTCAGTTGGAAGGCGCCTCAACCACACGGAACATAGCCAAGGAAATGATCCGCACCGGCCGCAAGCCGAAGACTGATGGCGAACGCATGATCCTCAACAACTATCACGCCATGGAGCGCATCGGGGAAATGGCCCAGAGAGATCTGACCAGGGCCGACGTATTCGAACTCCACCGGATTCTCGTGGAGGGCACGCTTCGCGACCCCGACAGGGAAGGCAAGTTCAGAACCGCTTCGGACAATATCGTTGTGACGCTGGTCAATTCAGACGAGACGGCACATGTCCCGCCCCCGGCCGCCGAACTGCCCACCCGTCTGGACCGGGTGCTGGCATTCGCCAATGGGCAAACCCCCGAGGATTGGCTCCATCCTGTGGTACGGGCCATCATTCTTCACTTCATGATCGGATACGACCACCCGTTTGTGAACGGAAACGGGCGTGTCGCTCGCTCCATCTTCTACTGGTCGATGGTTCGCCAGGGCTATGGCCTGGCCCGGTACCTCTCGGTTTCCGGCATCCTCCGAACTGCCCCCGCCCAGTATTCCAGGGCCTACCTGCACACAGAGACCGATGACGGGGATCTCACCTACTTCGTCGACTACCACATCCGGGTGATCAATCGGAGCATCGATGCGCTATCTCGGTATGTCCAGAAGAAACTGTCGGACACTCGAGCAATCGAACACCGGTTGCGAGGCTCATCGCACTTCAACAGCCGACAGATCCGGCTACTGCGCCACGCCCTTCGCCATCCGGGGTTCCGATACACCGTCAAGTCCCATGGGGCCAGTCATGGGATTTCGCTCAACACTGCCCGGGCCGACCTCGTTGAGCTGGCCAAAGAAGGGCTGCTGGCGCCGTCAAGGCGGGACGGCCGACATGAGTTCATTGCAGTGTACGACTTGGAAGAATCTCTGGATAAGTACCGACGCTAGGCCCGGTCGAACAACCTTGAACCGACACCGTTCTCGGATTATACTAAACCATCTTGTTTAGTATCCTGACCGGAGGCCGCCATGCTCCCTCTTGAGGACGACACCCTCGACCGCACCTTCTCCGCACTGTCCCATCCAGCCCGCCGCGCGATCCTCGGCCGCCTGGCCAAGGGCGAAGTCGCGTCGATAAGCGATCTGGCCGAGCCCTTCGACATGTCGTTGATGGCCGTTTCCAGGCATGTAAGGGTCCTGGAACATGCGGGGCTGATCAGCCGCAGGAAGGAGGGGCGCTCTCGCTGGTGCCGTTTTGAGCCGGACGCGATCGGCGAGGCAAAGGACTGGATCGAGACCCACCAGCGCTACTGGTCCGCGCAGCTGGACGCGCTGGCCCGCTACCTCAAGGACGCGGAGTGACGCCGATGGCACCGATGACGAAAGCACTGCGCCTGATCCGCACCATCCCCGCGAGTCCCGAACGGGTTTTCGAGGCCTGGACCACCAGTGAGCAGATGGAGCGCTGGACCTGCCCCGACCCAACCGCCCGCGTGGAAGTGGACATCGACCTGCGCGTGGGCGGGCGCTATTTGATCCGCATGGAGGTCGAGGGCGGCCCCTTCACCGCCTTCGGGACCTATCGCGAAATCGATCCGCCGCGTCGGCTGGTCTACACCTGGGAGTGGAAGCAGCCGCACCCGATGCAGGTGGAGACGGTCGTGACGGTCGAATTCCACCCGGTCGAGAGAGGAACCGAGATACGGCTTACGCACGAGGGCTTCCCCGCGTCCAGCGACCGCGACGGACACGAAACAGGGTGGAAGATATGCACGGAAAAGCTGGCGGACATGGTGGCGCCGCAATGAAGGGCGCCTTGCGGTGGGTGGCGACCAGCCGGGCTCCTGGCATGCGGCGGTTGTTGTGCCTTGGCATCTCGGTGCTCGCGTGGGCGGCGGTTCCGGACGCCGCGGCCGCGCAGCCCGGGGTCGTGGCGGTCGCCCGTGCGTCCGGTCCGGCGGGTGCAGACCCCCAGCCAGCGCCCAAAGTCCTCCTCATCGGCATTGACGGCGTGCGCCCGGACGTGCTCGCCGAGGTCCCGACTCCGAACATCGACGCGCTGGCAGCGAACGGCTGGTACACGGCAGACGCACGCACAACCACGCCGTCGGTGAGCGGCCCGTCGTGGTCCTCGATGCTCACCGGCGTATGGCCCGCGAAGCATGGCGTCACCAACAACAGCTTTGCGGGCCGCGACTACGACCGCTGGCCCGGCTTCCTGACCCGCGCGGAACGGGAGCGCCCCGAACTGGCCACCTTCGCCGCGCTGGATTGGCTCCCGCTGGCGGAACTCCCCGAAGGCGGCCCCGTTGTCCCGGCCTCGATCGACACGCGGGCCGTGCTGAACGGCTACGACCTCGGCTGGGCGGAAGCGGACGGCGAAGTCACAGCGCGAGCCGTGCTCCACCTTGGCCAGGCGGACCCGGACGCCATGTTCGTCTACCTCGGCAACCCCGACGAGACCAGCCACCAGCACGGCTCGATCGGCACCGAGTACCGGGACGCGATCGCGCTCGCCGACTCGCACGTCGGCATGCTGATCGACGCGGTCCGCGCCCGGCCCGGCTACGCGGACGAAGACTGGCTGGTGCTCATCAGCACGGACCACGGCCGGCGCGCCGACGGTGGCCACGGCGGAGATTCCCCCGAAGAGATGACGATCTTCATCCTGGCCAGCGGGCCGGCGACGGCGACCTGGGCAGCGCCTGGTCCCGCCTTCATCGTGGATGTGGCCGCGACGGCGCTCGCGCACCTCGGCATCGAGATCGACCCGGCCTGGGGGCTCGACGGGAGGCCGCTGGGCAGCTAAGAGTCCCCTCGACACCGCGCCCGATCCGCCTTGTCAGTCAAATGGCGGCAGCCGTATGGTAAGCGGGCACCCTGCCCCTCCCACCCCTTCCATGGAATGAGTGACCGATGCGCATCGCGAATACCGCGCGACTGTTGCCTTTTCTGCTGCTGCTTCCGCTACTGCCGGCGGCCCCCGCCGCGGCGCAGGACTCCGCCCGCATCGCCGCCGACCTGCAGGACGCAAACAGCCCCCGCGCCGAGCAACTCTACCGAGCCCACTGCGGGCGCTGCCATGGCGTCCTGGGACTCGGCGGGGAGGGCCCGGAGCTGGCGCGAGCGGTTCTGGCCCGGGCCCCGAGTCAGCAGGACCTTGAGCGGGTCATCCGCCAGGGCATCGCCGGTACGGGAATGCCGGGGGCGCGCTCGACCGTCCTGGCGGACCCGGAGGTGTCGCTCGTCGCGCGCTACGTGCGCTGGCTCGGCACCCAGGTTGCCGGGACGGGAACGCCGGTCACCGGGGACGCCGACCGGGGGCGGGAGACTTTCCGGGGGCAGGGCGACTGTTCCTCGTGCCACATCGTCGCCGGGAGGGGGACGGCTGTTGGGCCGGAACTCACCCGAATCGGGCTCCGCCGGGGCGCCGACTACCTGCGCGAGGCGCTCAACGCCCCGGCCGCGCAGTTGCCGGTGTCCCGCTCCGGCGTTCGCAGCGGGTTCTTCGAGTATCTCCCAGTGCGAATCGTGACCGGCGGCGGCGACATCTACAACGGCATGCGGATGAACGAGGACGCCTTCACCATCCAGCTCATGACGGTCTCGGGCGTGTTCGTCTCGATTCGCAAGAGCGACGTCACCGAAATGGAGAAGCGGGTTGGGCACTCCTTCATGCCGATCGCGGGCGAACTCGCCGAAGACGATATCGAAGACCTCGTCGCGTACATGACGACCCTGGGGAGGGGATCATGAAGAGATCTGGCAGGACGGGCTCAATCGACCGTCGGCTCCGGTCCGGCGGGTGTCACGCGCTCCGCGCATCCTCTGCCACCGCCATCGTGCTCGGGGCGGCACTGGTGCATCCGGCCGCCGCCCAGGTACCCTACGAACGGCTCGTCGCAGCCGACTCCGAGCCCGAGAGCTGGCTCACCTATTCGGGCAACTATGCGGGTCACCGGTTTTCGAAGCTGGACCAGATCAACGCCGGAAACGTGGCAGACCTGCGTGTCGTTTGGGCGTACCAGATGGACGACGGGCTCATCGAGACGAGCCCGGTCGTGGCCGACGGCGTCATGTACGTGACCGAACCGCCGAGCACAGTCAGCGCGCTCGATGCGCGCACCGGAAAGCGGCTGTGGACATGGTCGCCCGAGATGGGATCCAACGTGCTCAACATCGGCTTCCCGAGGGTGAATCGGGGCGTGGCCATCCTGGATTCGACGCTCTACGTGGGGACGCTCGACGCGCACCTCGTGGCGCTCGACGCGAGGTCGGGCGCCGTGCGATGGGACGTGGTGGTCGCCGACAACGCGATCGGGTTCTCGTTGACCCTTGCGCCGCTCGCGCTCGACGGGAAGGTGATCGTGGGCGTGTCCGGCGCCGAGGCGGGCGTGCGCGGCTTCATCGACGCCTACGACCCCGAGACGGGGGATCTCCTCTGGCGCACCTACACGATTCCCGCGCCGGGTGAGCCCGGAAGCGAGACCTGGGGCGGCAACAGCTGGGAGACCGGCGGGGGCTCGACGTGGCTGACCGGCTCCTACGACCCCGAACTCGACCTGCTGTACTGGCCGATCGGCAACCCGGCTCCCGACTGGAACGGCGACGTGCGCCCCGGCGACAACCTCTACACGGACTGCCTGCTCGCCCTCGATCCCGACACCGGGGAGATCGTCTGGTACTTCCAGTTCACCCCGCACGACACCCACGACTGGGACGCCAACCAGATCCAGGTGCTGGTGGACGCGGAGTGGGAGGGCGAGCCGCGCAAGCTGGTCGTAACCGCCAACCGCAACGCCTTCTACTACGTGCTCGACCGCGAGACGGGCGAGTTCCTGCACGGCACGCCCTACTCCAGGCAGACCTGGGCCGAGGGACTCGACGAAAACGGCCGGCCCATCGTCATCCCCGGAACCGACCCGACCGAAGAGGGCAATCTCGTCTGGCCCAGTCTGCAGGGGTCGGCCAACTGGTTCAGCCCGAGCTACAGTCCGATGGCCGGGCTCTTCTATCAGCCGACGCGGATCATGGGGGCGATCTACTACAAGGCCGAGGTCGAGTACGAGCCCGGCCAGCCGTTCATGGGCGGCGGCGAGCAGGCGCTGCAAGGCGAGGAGGCGAGCGGCGCGGTGAAGGCGCTCGACGTCCTCACCGGGGAGCTGAAATGGGAGTTCCCGTTGCAGTCGCCCCCGTGGGCCGGTGTCATGGCGACGGCCGGCAACCTTGTGTTCGGAGGGAGCGACGAAGGGAACATCTTCGCGCTGAACGCCGAGACCGGGGAGCCGCTCTGGAACTTCCAGGCGGGAGCGGCGGTGCGAAGCGCCCCGATGTCCTTCGAGATCGACGGGCAGCAGCGCATCGTGAACTCGGCGGGCGGGACGATGTTCGTGTTCGGGCTGGGGCACGAGAGCGACAACGGGCACGAGAGCGACAATGGGCCCGCGGGCGACAACGGCCACGGGGGCGCCACCGCCCGCGCCGCCCCGCCCTCGGACACGGAGATGCTGGCACGCATCCGCGAAGAAGGGCTGCACCGTTCCCAGTTGCCGCGGACCCTGTCGTACATGACCGACGTGATCGGCGCGCGGCTCACCAATTCGGCTGCAATGGACCGGGCGCAGCAATGGGCCGTTGGGGAGATGAAGCGGATCGGGCTGGTGAACACCGAGCGTGAGCCGTTCATGGACTACGGCGCGAGCTGGGACAACGAGTACGTATCCGTCCACATGACCGCGCCGGACTACCAGCCGCTCGTCGCATACCCGATCGCGCACACGCCGGGCACCAACGGCAAGCAGCGGCTGGACGTCGCGATCGCCGATGTCCGCACCCGGGGCGACCTGGAGGGGCTGCGGGGTCGTTTGCGGGGCCTCGCGGTGATGTCCACGCCGCCGCCCGTCTTCGACCTGACCCGCTTCGCCACGGGCACCCCGCGGCGCACCGATGAGGAGATGCGGGAGTTGGAGGAGGACGTGATCCCCCCGCCCCCCGGTCCCGACCCCTACTTTTCCCGGCTCTACCCCGACCCGCCCGCGAACCCCGACGTGCTCACCGCGGCGGAGCGGCTGGCGTTCTACGTGGAGGAAGGCGTTGCGCTGGTGCTCGAGTCGAACAGCGGCTGGCTCGGAGCGGTGCGCGGATTTGCCCGGCCCGGTGCGAAGGTCGACCGCTGGGACCGGGACGTCACCCTCGCGTCGGTCCCGATCGTCGCGGTCACCCCCGAGCACTACAACCGCATGTACCGGATCCTGCGGCGGGACATCCCCGTCACGGTCGAGGTGGAAGTGCGCAACGTGCACGGAGGGGCGGCCAGCGAAGCCAGCAACGTCCTGGGCGAGATCCCGGGGAGCGACCTGGCACACGAAGTCGTCATGCTGGGCGCGCACTTCGACACCTGGCACGCGAGCCCGAACGCCAGCGACAACACGTCGGGCGTCGCGGTGATGCTGGAGGCCGTACGCATCCTCAAGGCGGTGGGAGTCGCGCCGCGGCGGACCATCCGGATGGCGCTCTGGTCCGGCGAGGAACAGGGCATCTTCGGATCGACGGCGTACGTGCAGAAGCACTTCGGCAGTCCTGGCGACCCCGGCGGCGTCAAACCCGCCTACGACGACTTCTCGGTCTACTTCAACCAGGACTACGGCCCCGGCCAATACCGGGGGATCTGGCTGCAGCAGAACGAGTACGTCCGCGACCTCTTCGCCACCTGGATGGAGCCCCTGCGAGACCTGGGCATGACCACGATTTCGCCGCGGAGCGTCGGCAGCACCGACCACATGCCCTTTGACCGGGCCGGTCTTCCCGCGTTTCAGTTCCTGCAGGCACGGGTCGGCGGCACGGGCGGGCACACCAACCTCGACTTCTACGACACCCTCCCCATCGACGACCTCATCAAGAACGCCGTCATCATGGCGTCGTTCGTGTACAACGCGGCGATGGCCGAGCAAAAGGTGCCCAGAAAGGGACCCCGATGAGCGATCCCGGCAGGACCAAAATCGACCAGACCATCGAGATCTTCGAGGCCGCGCGGCGGCCGCTGTTCATGGTGCTGGACGGAATCGCGCAGGATGATCTCGACTGGAATCCCGCGCCCGGGATGCGCGGCATCGGGAAGATCTGCAGACACATGTACCGGGTGGACATCTGGTTTCTGAAGCGGCTCGGGATCGAGCCCGTGATCACCCACGACGCCCCGGGCCCGGCCGACGAGATCGCCGCGCGGATGCACACGATCCAGGGACAGATCATCGCCGAGGTCGACGGGTGCAAGAGCGACGCGGACCTCATGGCCGAGCGGACGTCGCTCGACGGGAAGGCCGGGGCGCGGATGGGGGTGGACGTGATCCATATCGCACAGCACTATCTCTATCATCTGGCCCAGATGACCTACCTTCGCCGGATCAGGGACCGAGACTGGGCCGCGCCGCTCGACGAATGGGAAAAGGCGACCCACCTGATCGGCGACCGTGTGCTGGAGTAGGGCGTTTAGCTCCGAAATCCGCGGTTTCAGGGGTTTTGTCGGCCACATTGGGGGCAAAGTGGCGGACAACGCAGGCCGGCCCCCCCGGAAGACACCGATTCTACGCCCAACGTGGCAGAGTCACCGCGCGCCTTCTATTCTCCTTCTTCGGCCGGCGGCCCGCGTTGAAGGCCCGCGCCGCCAATCCTCCGTCCGCAGGAGCATCAAATGAGTGCTGGATCCCGCGCCATCAATTCATGGGCTTCGGCCACCCTCCTCTTCTCCCTCGCCCTCACCGCATGCGACGCCCCCGGGGATGACGAAAGCAGGGACAACGAGACCACGATGAAGAATCTCGTGAACCAGTACGCGGTCTTCCGCCTGGAGGCGGATCTTTCCCACCTGTCCGAGAACGATCGCCAGGTCGTGCGTCTCCTGATCGCGGCGGCCCAGCCCATGGACGACATCTTCTGGAACGAGGCCTATGGCGATAAGGAAGAGGCGCTCGCACTGGCCCAGGGAGACGAGGCGACCCGGCGGTACATCGAGATCAACTACGGGCCCTGGGACCGGCTCCGGGGCGACGGTCCATTCATCGAGGGCGTCGGCAACAAGCCGGCGGGCGCCAACTTCTACCCCGCCGACATGACGGCCGAGGAATTCGATGCCGCCGCCGCCGCGAACGAAGCACTACGCTCCCTCTACACCCTCGTGCGCCGGGACGAGGACGGCTGGCTGGTGGCCCAGCCCTATCACGAGGTCTTCGCCGACGCACACGCGGCCGCGGCGGCGAAGCTGCGGGAGGCCGCCGAGCTGGCGAGCGACCCCGGGCTGGCGACGTATCTCCAGCTGCGTGCCGATGCGCTCGAGTCCGACGACTACCAGCCGAGCGACATGGCCTGGCTCGACATGAAGGAGAACCCGATCGACGTCGTGATCGGACCGATCGAGACGTACGAGGACCAGCTGTTCGGCGCCAAGGCCGCCCACGAGGGATACGTCCTGATCAAGGACATGGAGTGGAGCGAGAGGCTGGCACGCTTCGCGGCGCTCCTTCCGAGCCTCCAGGAGAGTCTTCCCGTTCCCGACCGCTACAAGGCGGAGATGCCGGGAACGGACTCGGACCTGAACGCCTACGACGCCGTCTACTACTCGGGCGACGCCAACGCGGGGGCCAAGACGATCGCTATCAACCTCCCGAACGACGAGGAGGTGCAGCTCGCCAAGGGAACGAGGCGGCTCCAGCTCAAGAATGCGATGCAAGCCAAGTTCGACAGGATCATGGTGCCTATCGCGGGGGAGCTGATCGCCGAGGAGCAGCAGGAGTACGTCGTCTTCGATGCCTTCTTCGGCAACACGATGTTCCACGAGGTGGCGCACGGACTCGGCGTCAAGAACACGGTGACCGACATGGGGACGGTGAGGGAAGCACTGCGCGAGCACGCCTCCCCCATGGAAGAGGGGAAGGCGGACGTGGTGGGCCTACACATGGTGACCCAGCTCTTCGAACGCGGCGAACTCACCGACTACTCGGTGAACCACCACTACGTGACCTTCCTGGCGGGGATCTTCCGCTCGGTCCGCTTCGGAGCCGCGAGCGCCCACGGCCGGGCGAACATGGTGCGCTTCAACTATTTCCGGGAGCAGGGAGCCTTCAGCCGGGATGAAGCCACCGGGAGATACCGCGTGGATTTCGAGGCGATGCGGGAAGCGGTCGAGGGGTTGAGCGAGTTGATCCTCACGCTGCAGGGGGACGGCGACTACGAGGGGGTCGCGCAGCTGATCGAGGAGAAGGGGATCGTGCCGCCCGAGTTGCAGGCCGACCTCGATCGCCTGGATTCCGCGGGGATTCCGCGCGACATCATCTTCGAGCAGGGGGTCAGCGTCCTCTTCGGGAATTAGAACAGCACGTCCCCCAGCATGTGCACCCTCAGGACCACACGAGGGCGACCCTCCCTCCCCAGCGGCAGCCCCCGAGCCAGGTCCAGCCGGCTCATTCCGTTCATGAAGACCACGCCGGCGCCGACCGCCTGGAAGTTGTCGCCTCCGGCTGACGCCCAGTCGGCGAAGACCGAAAGCCGCAGAAAGCTCACCTGCCGCTGCAGGTCGACCCGGCCCCGCCAGATGGCGGAAGACCTGAGGTTGTCCGAGTGCCCGCGGAGCCAGCGGCCGGTCCCACCCAGGCTCCACAGATCCAGCGGGGCGGGATCGCCCCAGACCCGGGCGCCACCAACCTCCAGTCCGGCGCTGTAGTCCCCGCCGAGCGGGATCGTCAAAGCTCCGGTCACCCCCGCCCGGACATGGGGGTTGTCGCCCAGCGTGGTCCGGATCCCCGCCCATCCGCCCCCGCCGAGCGATTGGGGCGTCATGCCGCCCCACCATGGCCTCCAGCTGGTCGCCACGCCTCCCCGGTGGCGTACGCCGCCGCCCTCGGCTTCGCTGTCGCTCACCACATCGGCGTCGCTCTCGGCGAAGAAGCGGAGCGACATCCAATACCGCTCGCCCCTGCTCGGGAGCACCCTCAGCGACACGCCCCTCGACCAGTAGAAGTCGGTGGAGTCCCCCGAGGTGACGAAGGCTCCCGGAGACTGCCCGAACCCTCCGTCTCCGATACCTCCTCCCCGCAGCGCGCGGTAGAAGGAGAGTTGGAGCCGCCGGTTCGGCTGATCCCTGACCAGCGTCAGTTCGACGTCAGGCCCCTGGACCCGGCGGGTCGGAATCCGGACCGTGGCCACGCCCCTGCCCCAGCCGAAGTCGCGCCGCAGACGGGTGCCCGCCGACACCCACTCGACCGGATTGTAGCGCAGCAGCCAGAGCGTCTGGCCGGGGGGATGGAAGACCCAGGGATTCGCCGCCTGGGCCGGGTCACCACCTTCCCCGGTGCCGATCCCGGCCAGGGTGGACGCGATTTCGGCGACCGCCTCGGCGTCGAGGCCGACCGGGCGCTCCTCCCAGACGTTCGGTGGCAGCAGTTCACTCCGGGCCAGCGCGGTCCGGTCGGCGGGGGTGATCGTCACGGTCTCGCCGGGATCCTCCGATTCCACGTTGCCGGTGACGCTGTCCTCCTGCTGGCGCCACAGGTCCAGCGCCTCCGCCGCCGTCGCCGGCGTGCCCGGCGCGGCCTGCGCGCCCCGTTCAAGGATGTCCTCGATCTCGATGGTCCAGTCGATGGTCATGGGGACCGCGGGCGCGAGCCGGCCGCTCGGGCCGGCGTGCTCGTCAACTCCCAAGTGGCCCTCGAGGAGCACGCGCCGCGGCAGCCAGTGCCGCAGTTCCCAGAGTGCGTAGTCGGCCACGACGGTCGTGATGTCGATCTCCATGGACGGCGTCAGGTTGTTGAGCACACCGTTGACGAAGCGGTCGAAAAGGGTGTTGCGGCGGGGCGGACCCTCGGCGCGGGTGGAGTCGGGGGCCCGCGCGGAGTCGGGAGCCTGCGCGGAATCGGGAGCCTGCGCGGAATCGGGAGCCTGCGCGGAATCCGAAGCACTTTGGGCGCCGCCTGCATCCGCCGGCCCCAAATCCACACTGACACCGGGTGCCCACCGCCCGCCCCGCCTCAACCGCCAGGAAATCTCCCTGTTTACCGGCTTGGCGAGCCGGTAGGCGACGCGGACCAGGGCCATCGACTCGGGCTCAATCCACATCATCGCCGAAAGGAGCCGGATGCTGCGGACCCGCGGGATCACGGTTACGACGACCGCGCTGATCGTGCGGCCCCCGCCCAGCTGTACCGAGATGGTGTCGCCCGAGCGGAACTGGTAGTGGCGTTCCGAGTCCGGCGCCAGGGGACTCAGGGTCACGCGGGGGGCCCCATCCGAGCTCGTGTCGGGCGCGCCGGGGCCGAAAACGAAGGGGTCGGCGCGGGGGTCGGCGGCGAAGCGCTCGGTTTCCAGTCCCGAGAAGAAGCCCGGGGGGTCGCCGGGGCCCTGTCCGGGATCGCGCAAGCGGCTCCCCAGGACGTGCGCGACATCGGGCTCGTTGCGCGACCACCGGACCCGCGTCACTCGCTCGCCGTTCACCCAGGGCCGATCGCGCCGGAGGGAAGGCGCGTCCATGCCCACCCGTTCGCGAATCAGGGCCGTGTAGGCGTCGATTCCCAGCCGGGCGGTGTCGCGGGCGGCCTTCACGCCGAGCACGAGATGGCGGGCGGTGTCGTCAAGGTACGCGTCCCGGGAGGAGGCGATGGCGAGTGTGTCGCCGGGAAGGGTGTCGGGGGTCTGTGCGGAAGCCGTGCCGTGAAGGGTGGCGGCGAAAAGAAGGGCCAAGCGACCGTGTAGCCACACAGAAGGCCGCGAGCCAGCCGGGATGCGGCGCCGATCGACTGGAGCGGGGAATTCGGCCATGTGCCTCTGGCAGCCCGTGGACAAAATCCCCCCGGCATTCGAGCGGCGATGCATCCGCGCTGGTCCGCTTCGCTCACCTGACCACACTGTAAAGACAACTTTACGAAATGTCATGTTTACCATACAATCCGCGTCTACAAGGCTACGCTCTTCGTTGCCTTTCAGACGAATAGCGGTGCTATTCGCCCTTCAAGGCGCCTTGCCAGCCCGGCGCCTCGCCGCTCTCGGTGCTCGCGCGGATTTATCCACGGACTGCTAGAAGAAGGTGAATCCCCGCGGGTGGAACCTCCACCCGGCTTCGGACGGACCCGGCCTCCCGCATCGCACTCCTCTTGCGAGGTCAAGGCGGAGGAGTCCGTCAAGGAAGACGAGCCCCGCTCCGACCGCGCAGAAGTCCAGGTCTTCGACCGACGCCCAGTCGCCAAAGACGGAGAGCCGCAAGAAGCGGACCGTCCGCTGCAGGTCCACCCGGCCCATCCAGGTCCGCGACGCCTCCACCGGATCCCTGTGCCCCCGGAGCCAACTTCCGGTCGTGCCGACCTGCCAGAGATCCTGCGGGGCCGGGTCACCCCAAACCTCGGCCACACCCCCCTGCAACCCCAGCGACATGCGCGCGACCAGTGGGATCACCAGCGCACCCTCGACCATGGTCTTTATGTGAGGGTTGTCACCGAGCGATCCCCGGACGCCCACGGTGCCGCCCCCACCGAGCGACCCGTCCTCGAGTCCGCCCCACCACGGTCTCCATTCCACGGAGGCGCCGAACCGGTCCCTTTCGGCGTCGGTCCCGATTTCCGCGTCCCGCTCGGCGAAGAGACTCAGCGAGAGCCGGTTCCGCTGACCGTTCCCGGGAATAAGCCGGATTGTGGCCCCCCGCGACCAGTGGAAGTCTGCGGAATCCCCCGCGGTGACAAGGTAGCCCGGCCACCCGTCGATCCCACCGATCCCCAGGGCACCCCCCCGCAATGCCCGGTACAGGGAGATCTGGAGCCTGCGGCCGGGATGGTCGCGCTGCAGCGTGAAGTCGATATCGGGCGTGGCCAGGCTCCGAGTCGCTATTCTCACGCTCAGCGCCGATCGCCACCAGCCGAAGTCCCGTCTCAACTGGGTGCCCGTCGAAACGCCCTCCACCGGATTGTAGCGCATGAACCCGAGCGTCATGAATGGAGGAAAGAAGAACCACGGGTTCGCCGCCTGGGTAGCGTCGCCCCCCTGTCCGGTTCCGATGGCGGCCAGCACATCTCCGGTTGCCGCGACGGAAGCCCCGGCTGTCCCCGCCACGGCGTCCTTCCCGATGGACGGGGTGTCCTGCCAGACGGACGGCGCCAGCAGGTCGCTGGCGGTCAGGGCCCGGGGGTTGGCGGGAGTGATGGTCACCGTCTCGCCCGGATCCCCTGATGCCACGTCGCCACTGACGCTGTCTCCGGCCTGTCGCCAGCGCGCCAGGGCTTCCGCTGCGGATGCCGGAGCGTCGGAGGCGTCCTCGGCCCCCCGTTCCTGGACACTCTCGACCTCCAGCTTCCAGTCATAGGTGATTGGAACCCCCGGGGGCACATACCCGCTCGCGCTCACGTTTTCCCAGGCCGCATACCCCGCCACCCTGATCCTCCGGGGCAGCCATTGCAGTGCTTCTGATAGCCCGTAGTCGACAATCAAGGCGGAAACATCTGTCTCGACTCGCTTGACCATCCTGTCGACGCCGAGGTTGACGAGCCGGTCGAAGAGCCCGGGCGAATTGTCTGACGAGTCGGCGGCGGACGCGCTTTCGCCGGCCTCTATCCAGACACGCGGCCGCCACTCCCCTCCCTGCCTCAGCCGCCCGGACACCTCCCGATCCACCCTCTTGGCAGGGCGGGACGCGATCCGGACGAGGCCCAGCGATTCCCTGTCAATCCACAGCTTCGCGGCGACGAGGCGGATGCTACGGTACCGCGGAATCACGGTGACCGCAACGGCCTCGACCGTTCGGCCGCCTTCCAGCCGCACCGTGACCGTATCCCCCGAGCGGAACTGGTAGTACCGCTCCGAACCCGTTTCCAGCGGGCTGTGCACGGCGACGGTGACGGCAGTCAGGCCCCTGTCGAACGAAGGGTTGCCAAAGGGATCCCATAGCGGATCGGCCGCAAAGAACTCTGTTTCCAGGCCGGGGAAGAAGTCGGGGACGTCGTCCTGGCCTGGACCCGGATACCGGAGCCGGGACGCGAGAAGGTGTACGACATTCGGCTCTTCGCGCGACCATCTGACGCGGGCCACGCGCTCCCCGTGCATCCAGAGCCGATCCCGCCGGAGGGTCGGCAAGTCGGTTCGGATTCGTTCCCGGGTCAGGGCCGTGTAGGAGTCGACCGCAAGCCGGGCGGTGTCGCGGGCAGCCCTCACCCCCTGCATGAGGCGGCGGGCCGTCTCGTCGAGGTAGGCGTCCGGGGCGGGGTCGGGGGGGAGGGTGTCGGGAGTTTGCGCGTTGACCGTCCCGTGCAGGGGAAACGCCAGGAGCAATGCTGAGTAGAGCGCCGTTTCAAGGACGAGTCGGGTGGGCCTGGGCATAGTCCCCACATACCCCATCCGGCCGCTCCGGTTCGCCGGGAAGCGGCGTATCAATTGCCTTCTCCGTGGCGGTCGAAGAAGGCGCAGGTCGTGTACACGGCTACTCCCGTCGGCTGCCACGCAACCGGTTGGCCCCTTCCTGAGACGGTGCAAGCTTGACAGGGGCCCCGCCCCATCGTCAAATGCCGGAGGCCCTTCGTGGAGCATCCTTTTCGGGGAATCCCTCCCATTGGACCCGCAACCATGGCACTGTACGGAATCTACGGCAGTCACACACCGGAAGTCTGTCCGATCTACGTTCCCGACAACGCCCGGGTGTTCGTGTCCATCGCCGAAACCCGCCCGGCGCAGCTCGCCGAACAGTACGGCATTCAGCGGATCGAGGCGCGGTATCACTCGGCTCTGGAGCACACATTCCTGTGGATCGTTGAAGCCCAGGATCCCTATCGGATCGAAGCGTTCAGCATCGACACCGGCCTCGCGTCGTTCAATACGGTCAAGATCGTGCCCCTTCACTCCTTCGAGGAGACCGTCCAGCGCTTGCGGGAAGCGCACGGCCTGTGAAGCTAAACGGGAGGGACTACACACCCAATACCTTCCGGGGAGACCTCTTCGGCGGCCTCACATCCGCCGTCGTGGCGCTCCCGGTGGCGCTCGCCTTCGGCGTGGCATCGGGGATGGGCGCGGCCGCGGGTCTGTACAGCGTGATCGCGGTGGGCTTCTTCGCGTCCGTTTTCGGTGGAACACGGTCCCAGATCTCCGGCCCCACGGGTCCGATGACGATCGCCATGGCGGTCATCATCACGACCCATGCGTCCACGCTCCCCGAAGCGCTGACCGTGGTGCCCGGCCTCCTCGTCGCGCTGGTTGCCGGCACCCTGCTCGGAGTGCTTTGGCTTACCGATGTCCCGGTGATCGGGCCGGTGCCGTCCGGCCTGCCGGGGATCCAGCTGGAGCTGCCGACGTTCGGATTCCTCCTGAGCGCCGTGGAGCCCGCGATCATTCTGGCCCCTGCTCGGGTCCGTTGACAGCCTGCTCACGTCGCTGGTCGCGGATTCGCTGACCGGCACGCGCCACAACCCGAACAGGGAACTGGTGGGCCAGGGCATCGGAAACGTGATCGCGGGAATGTTCGGCGGTCTGCCCGGGGCCGGGGCTACCATGGGCACCGTGACCAACATTCACGCCGGTGGAACGACGCAGGTGTCGGGTGCACTTCGTGCCTTGATGGTTCTGGCACTGCTGATGGGACTCTCCGGCGCGGCCGCGAAGACCCTGCAAACGCTCGATGTTCTGCGGGACCTTCCCGACGAACAGGTGGTGAAGAGCAAGGACGAGGCACGCGAGGTGGCGATCAGGTTGCTGGGGAGCGATAGATAGATCTCCTCCAGGATAGGAACCGACCATGACGACCCACCTCCCGCTCCTCCTCCCCCTGGCCCTCGCCACCACGCAGCTGCCCCAACCCGACGATCCGCCCGGTGCCCTTCCCTATGACCTCGCTTTCGGGATGGCCTCCTTCGTCTGGGATACCGAGTTCTCGGTCTCGGCGGACGGCCGCTTCGTCGCCTACGATGTCCGCACACCGCCAGCGGATACAGAGCTGAACCTCGACGAGAGATACCAGCCGAACGGGACACCAAGCTCGGCTGTCGGGACCCGTATCCATTACACGGAGTTGTCCACGCGGCACACTGTTGACATCTGCCCCGGAGGCGCATGCTGGCGGCCGGCCTGGTCTCCGGACGGGCGGTCGATCGCCTTTTTCTCGGACGCCGGCGGGGTTCCGCAACTCTGGGTGCACGACATCGCCACGGGCGAGTCGCGCAAGCTATCCGACGAGCCGGTCAAACCGAAGCTCTGGCACGGCGACGAGCCCCGCTGGAGCGCAGACGGCTCGACGCTGTACGTCGGGTTCGCACCGGAGGGGGAGTTTGCGAGCGGGGCGCGGCCCGCCGACGTTCGGGTGCAAAACGCGGCCGGCGTGGTGGTATTGCGGAGCGGAAACGAGGCTGTGGCAGCTCCGGAAGAGGGCCCGCCGCCCTCGCCGATGACGGATCACTACGCAAGAGAGCACCTCGTTGCGGTCAAGGCGATCGACGTCCGTACGGGGCAGACGGGCGTGCTGGTTCCCCAGGACGCCGAGATCCCCGCCGGCACCATCCGGCGTTCCGCGTCGGGAAGGTGGCTCGGATACCTCTCGACGTTCAGACCCGAGAGCGACACCACGCAGTCGAGCGTCATGGATGTCGCGGTGGTGCCGGCATCCGGCGGCGACCCGGTCGTTGTCATCAGAGGCACTCCGCTGACGCGGTACGACTACTTCGGCGGCAGCTATGTCTGGCACCCGTCGGACGACCAGCTGGTCTACCTCGACCGGAAGCGGATGCACCTCTTCGATCTGCGCTCGGGGTCGCCCTCCACGCCGGTTCCCCTCGCACCGGAACTGGGCGACGTCTCACCGAACGTCTTCGCGTTCACCCGCGATGGTCGGTCCGCGGTCATGGGCGTGGACGTGTTCGACGACCAGGGATACGGCGACCCGCGCCCCCGGGGGATCGCGATCGTGCCCCTGGACGGCGGCCCGCCGACGACCCTCGCCATCGACGACGAGCGATGGACCTACGACCAGGTCATCAAGGCCGACGAACGAACCCTATGGCAGCCGGACGGATCGTCGGTCTCCCTGCTCCTCACCGAGCGCTCGACCGGGGAGAAGGCGGTCGTTCGATATGACCCCGCCACCGGGGAGAGCCGCGTGCTGTGGAAGGCGCGCGCGAAGCTCCTCAACCTCACGTCGGGCGGAAATCACAACTTCATGATCGGTCAGTACGAGGACATGCTGACACCAGCCAACATCTACCGCTTTGACGCGGACTTCGCGGCCATGGAGCGCATCTCGCACATCGATCCACGCCTCGACACCGTGTCGGTCGGCACCGCCGAGACCTTCGAGACGACCGTCCCGCTCCACGACGGCACTCTCCGCCGGGTCAAGACCGCCGTGCTTCTCCCCGCCGGGGCCAAACGGGGCGACCGGCTCCCGGCGATCGTCACCATGTACCCCGGGGGCGACGTGACCCGCAGGGCGTCGGACTTCGGCGGCGGCAGCGTGTTCACGGTCCCGAACCTGGTGTTCACGAGCCGCGGTTTCGCAGTCGTCCTGTGCGACCTCACCCTCGGCCCGAACGAAGAGGCGGGCAATCCCATCCGCGAGATGGTCGATGTCCTTCTGCCGCAGGTGTACCGCGCCGCCGAACTCGGCTACGTGGACATCAACCGTCTCGCGATCACCGGACAATCCTACGGCGGCTACGGCACCGGCTCGATCATCACCCGCACCAACATCTTCCGGGCCGCCGTTCCCATTTCCGGGATCTACGACCTCTTCGGCAACTACGGGCACATCGACATCGACGGGGGCGGGTTCTTTCTGGCATGGAGCGAGGGAGGGCAGGCGCGGATGGGCACCCACCCGTGGGCCAATGTGCGCCGCTACCTCGACAACTCGCCGTACTACAACGCCGACAAGATCTCCACGCCGGTGCTCATCGTGCACGGGACCGCGGACATGGCCTATCACGACGCTGGAAAGCTGTTCACGGCGCTGAGGCGGCTGGGCAAACCGGCTCAGCTGGCGTCGTACCAGGACCAGGGGCACGTGATCTCGTCGTGGAAGCGTGAGAGCGCGGTCGACGCGGCCCGGCGCATGGTGGAATTCTACCGGAGGCACCTGGGGGAGTCCGGTCCCGGGCCCGTCAGCCCGTAACCTTCCGCGCCTGCGCCCTCCCCAGCCCGATCGACAGCATAATCCACATGGCCGCCAGCGGCCCGGTCGTAACAGCCACCCACACCAGCGTCAGCCCCAGCAACGCGAAGAGGCCGTCGATCCCGGCTCCGGCCAGATCGCCGCCCCGGTACAGGAAAACATCGACCACCGGCTTGGCCTTGTACTTCTCGGACGGCGTCACGACGCTGAAGAGCGTCTCGCGGGAAGGCCGCGAAATGGCGTAACGGGTCGCCCGGTGCACGGCCTGGAAGATCATCATGACCCCGTACACCGGCCACGCCGCGAGCACTGCGAAACCGGCCATCGTCACAAGCGGCAGGATCGCCAGGGTCCATCCCACGCCCAGCTTCCGGATCACATGCGTGGTGATGAAGATCTGGGTGATCAGCGTTGCGACCTGCGCAATGTTGTCGAACTGCGCGAAGTTGCCCAGCAGCTGGCTGAAGGTGTCCGAGTCGCCCAGGATGATGTTCGCCTGGGTGAAGTAGATCAGGGTGTTGGACACGGCCATGAACACCACCCACAGGCCGACCCCGAGCAGATACGGGGAGGTCACCACCGACCGAGCGCCGTCCCAGAAGGTGCCCCCGATCGCGGCGGCGGCGTCCCCACCCTGCCCGGCACCGTCCTGTTCGCCGGCGGCCGGGACCCCCACCGCACGTAGCCGCGACGCGTCCGAACGCACCGCCATACGGTCCAGCATCAGCATGACCGCAATGGCCACCGCAAAGAAAGCGGCCCCGATCAGCATGAGGCCCGCGGGCAGATAGGGGGTCTCGGTCCGGCCGCTGATGAAGTTGGTCGCCCAGCTTCCGCATATGGCGCCCAGCGTGCCCCCGATGCCGACGAAGGCGAACATCCTCTTGCCCTGGTCGACGTCGAAGATGTCCACCATGAACGCCCAGAACACGCTTGTGGTGAACAGGTTGATGACGGTCAGCCAGATGTAGAAGGAGTAGCCCACGCCCCGGGACAGGGCGGTCTGGGCATCGGTGCCGATAAGCCCGCCCCCCGACCTCACGTCCTGGATGATGAGGGCTGCGAACCCGATCAGGCACACGATCACGAAGAGGTACGCCACCGGGATGAAGCGGCGCCGGTTCGTGCGCGCCACGACGCCCCCGAAGACAAGGACCGCGCCAAGCGACGCAAAGCAATTGATCGCGAAGAGCCAGCGCAGCTCGTCCATTCCGCGCGCGACCCCCATGGCTTCGCGCACAGGGCGAAGGAAGAAGTAGCCGCAGAGAATGACGAAGAAGAAGAGCGCCGACATCGCGGCCAGAGAGAACTCGCCGCGCTTCATGTTGACGAGCTTGTTCACTGGATCCGTCCCGCGAAACCGATCAGCCGCAGCAGTACGCCCGTCACTGTGCACCCCCCGATATGTGGCCCTCGCCGGGCGGCTCTCGTGAATGACGCCCGGTCCCGGCCATTGACGTATCCGAAAAGAAGTCCATCCTCCATCCGAGGCAAGCTGCGACCCGCTTTCATGACCGAGTTCCCGGAACGCACCACAATCGCCATGACCACTTCGCCACGCGCGGCCCGATTCCGGCGCCCGATCCATCGCCCCGGATCCCCTTGGTGAGCACGCCCTCGCCACCCCTGGCGCAGAAGGTCGCGACCCGACTGACCGGCACCCATCCGGACGAAGCGGGCATCGTTCTCCTTTCCGGGGCCTACTTCTTCTTCATCCTGTCAGCCTACTACGTGCTTCGCCCAATCCGTGACGGGATGGGCGTGGCCGGCGGAGTGGAGAACATTCCATGGCTCTTCACGGCCACGCTGGCGGGCATGCTCGTCGCCCACCCCATCTTCGCGTCCATCGTCTCCCGGTGGCCCCGCAGGCGCTTCGTGACGATCACCTACCGGTTCTTCATGCTAAACCTTTTGGTTTACTATTTGCTCCTGACCGGGCTGGGGGGGGGCACCGCGGCCGTCTGGGTGGGACGGACGTTCTTCGTCTGGATAAGCGTCTTCAACCTTTTCGTGGTGTCCGTCTTCTGGTCGTTCATGACGGACATCTACCGCGAGCGTCAGAGCCGGCGACTGTTCGGGCTGATCGGGGTCGGCGGGACTGTGGGAGGCATCGTCGGGTCTTCGATCACCGCGTTCCTCGTCGGTGTCCTCAGCCTGCCCACGCTGCTGTGGTTTTCGATCATCCTGCTGGAATGCGCCGTGCTGTGCCTCAAGCGGCTGGACCGCCGCGTGGGAAGCAAGCCTTCGTCCGACGTCCCTTCGTCCGACGTGCCGTCATCCGCCGAGGTGATCGGCGGCTCCGCCCTGGACGGAATCAGGCGCGTACTTGCCTCACCCTACCTGCTCGGCATCTGCGCGTTCATGCTCCTCTTCACGATCGGGTCGACGTTCCTGTACAACATCCAGGCCGAGATCGTCTCCCGGACCTTCTCCGACACCCCGCAACAGACCTCGGTGTTCGCGCGCATCGACCTGGCCGTGAACACGCTGACCCTGGTCACCCAGTTGTTCCTGACCGGAAGGCTCATGAAGTGGCTTGGGGTGGGCGTCACGCTGGCCCTCCTGCCTCTGATCAGCATGGTCGGCTTCCTCGCCCTGGGGGCGGCCCCCGTCTTCGCGGTCTTCGTCATGTTCCAGGTGCTGCGGCGCGCCGGGAATTTTGCAATCGCGGTGCCGACGCGCGAAGTGCTGTACACCGTCCTGCCGCGCCGCGACAAGTACAAGGCGAAGAACTTCAACGACACCTTCGTCTATCGCGCCGGCGACCAGGCGGGGGCGTGGTCCTTCGCGGGGTTGGGTGCTCTCGGGTTGAGCACGGCCGCGATGGCGTGGTCGATGGTGCCGGTGGCGGGGGTTTGGCTGTTGGTGGCGTTGTGGCTGGGGAGGAAGCAGAAAGTGCTGGCGGGGGCACCCTAACGTTACGTCAGGGTCTGTCCCCTTGCCCCTCGGAGCCCGCCAGGTGCCGACACCCCCCTCAAAACGCCGAAACCCCCGTAACCGTCTGCCCGAGGATCAGCGAGTGGACGTCGTGGGTCCCCTCGTAGGTGTACACCGACTCCAGATTCGCCATGTGGCGCATGGCCGAGTACTCGGCGAGGATCCCGTTGGCACCAAGCAGCCGGCGCGCCTCGCGCGCAATGTTGCACGCCATGTCCACGTTGGCCCGCTTGGCCAGGCTGACCTGCTGCGGAGTCATCGTGCCCTGGTCCTTCAGCCGCCCCAGACGCAGGCAAAGCAACTGCCCCTGGGTGATCCATGTCAGCATGTCGGCAATGCGCACCTGCTGGATCTGCTTCCCGGCGATGGTCCCGTCGAACATCACCCGTTGTCCCGCGTAGTCGACGGCTTCGTGAAAGCACGCCATGGCGGCCCCCACGGCTCCGAACGAGATCCCGTAGCGCGCCTGGGTCAGACACATCAGCGGGCTCTTGAGACCGGTCGACCCCGGCATGAGGGCGTCGGCCGGGAGGTGCACGTCCTCGAGCACCAGCTCGCTCGTGTCCGACGCGAGCAACGACAGCTTCCCCTTCTGGTCGCGGGCGCTGAAGCCGGGAGTGTCCGTGGGGACGACGAAGCCGCGAATGCCCCGTGTGTCCCCCAGCTCCCCGGTCTGGGCCCAGATCACCGCCACATCGGCCATCGAGCCGTTCGTGATCCACATCTTGGTGCCGTTGAGCACCCAGCCGTCCGCGGTCTCCCGCGCCCGCGTGATCATCCCCGCCGGGTTCGACCCGTAGTCGGGCTCGGTGAGGCCGAAACAGCCGATCTTCTCCCCCCCGGCGAGCCCGGGAAGCCAGGTCCGGCGCTGTTCCTCGCTGCCGAAGGTATAGATGGGGTACATGACCAGCGCCCCCTGCACCGACACGAAGGAACGGATCCCCGAATCGCCCCGTTCCAGCTCCTGCATGATCAGGCCGTACGACACGTTGTTGAGTTCGGCACACCCGTATTCGGCAGGCAGGTTGGCGCCCAGCATCCCCAGCTCGCCGATCTCGGGGATCAGCTCTGTGGGGAAGCGGCGTTCCACGTACGCATCGCCGATGATCGGCACAACCCGGTCTTCCACCCATTCCCGAATCGTGTCGCGGACCATCCGCTCCTCTTCGGAGAGGAGGGAGTCCACGTCGTAGAAGTCGATGCCTTCGAACCTTGCTGCCATTGATGTCGTCTCCAGAGAGTGAAACGGGCGGGATCAGAAGCCCGTGACGCACATTCCCGAACCTGCCCGGTCGCGGGAATCACGAGCGGGGGTCGATCCGCTCAACGGGGTCGGTGGCGAAAGCGAAGGACGCCGTACCACAGTTCCTTCCCCGCACGCGAACCCAGCCAGAACGTCGCCAGCACGGCCCCGATCCAGCCCCCGATCAGCATGGCGGACGGCCGCTGGACGAAGTAGATCCACCCTGCGAGGACGGCCGCCAGGACGGAGCCGACCTGCCACCCCACGCGCCCGGCCTGCGCTCGGGCCCCGGCAATGCACTCCTCGCACCACAGGTGGCGGTCGAGCTCACGCGCCCGGCACGCGCGCCCGCACCTGCCGCAAGAGAGGCTCACGCCAGCGCCTCGATCGCACCACTGGACCGCCCAGGCGCTACCGTCACGTCAGCGTCCTGATGACCGCGTCGGTGAACTCCGCCGTGCCGGCCGAGCCGCCCATGTCGCGTGTGCGGGCCACCCCGTTCCGGATCACGGCATGGAGCGCCGTTCGCATGCGTGCCGCCTCCTCCGGCTGGCCGACGTGCTCAAGCAGCAGGCAGCTCGACAGCAGAAGCCCGGTCGGGTTGGCAACCCCCTGTCCCGCGATGTCGGGGGCCGATCCGTGCACGGCCTCGAAGACTGCGTGGTCTTCGCCGATGTTGGCCGCGGGCGCAAAACCCAGTCCGCCCACGAGCCCCGCCATGAGGTCGCTCAGGATGTCCCCGAACATGTTCTCCATGACCAGCACGTCGAACCGGTACGGGTCCAGCACCAGGTACATGGCGGTCGCGTCGATGATCCTGTCCTCGAACTCCACCCGGTCCGCGTACCCCTCCGCGATGCGCCGCCCAACGTCGAGGAACAGTCCCTGGGTGTGCTTCAGGATGTTGGCCTTGTGCGCCAGGGTGACCTTCCTCCGCCCGTTCGCCACGGCGTAGTCGAATGCGAAGCGGGCGATCCGCTCCGAGCCGAAACGGGTCGTGATCATGACCGACTCGGCCGCGGCCTTGGGGTCGTTCTCCATGCCGATGAAGTGCTCGACGCCCACGTACAGCCCTTCCGTGTTCTCGCGGATCAGGACCAGATCGATGTCCTCGTAGCGTCCCCCGGGGAGGATCGTGCGGACGGGACGAACGTTGGCGTAGAGGACGAACTCCTTGCGGATGGCAACGTTGACCGAGCGGAAGCCCGAGCCGGACGGCGTGGTGAGCGGACCCTTGAGCGCAATCCGGTTGGCGTTGATGGAATCGACCGTTTCCTGCGGGAAAACGCTCCCCCGGGAAGACACCGCCGAGACCCCCGCAACCTGGTGATCGTACTCCAGCCTGGCGTCTACCGCCTTGAGCACGCGAAGTACCGCTCCCGTCACCTCCGGGCCGATCCCGTCGCCGGGGATCACCGTGACGGTCTTACTCATCCGAGGACATATCCTCCCGCGGCTCGAATTTGAGCGCAGCCGAGTTCACGCAGTAGCGCAATCCGGTCGGAGCCGGGCCGTCGGGGAAGACATGGCCCAGGTGGGCGTCGCAGCGGTTGCAGACGACCTCGGTGCGACGCATGAAGAACTTCCGGTCTTCCTTCTCACCCACGTTCTCCCCCGCCGCCGGCCGGGTGAAGCTCGGCCATCCGGTCCCCGAATCGAACTTCGCGGACGACTCGAACAGAGCCTGCCCGCAGCAGACGCACAGATAGCTTCCATTCTCCCTGGTGGCCCAGTACTCCCCGGAGAAGGCCCGCTCCGTGCCCCCCTTGCGAGCCACCCGGAACTGTTCGGGTGTCAGCCCTTCGCGCCAGTCGCGGTCACTCTTATGGACCCTGTTCAGGTCCGGATCTGCGGTCTTCGTCATATCAGGTATCCCCCGTCTATTGGAATCACGGCCCCCGTAATATGGCGGGCAACCTCCGAGCACAAGAAGAGGATCACCGAAACGACATCCTGCGGGTCGCCCAGGCGGCCCAGCGCGCTCCGCTCGCGGGCACGGTCGAGGAGTTCCGCCGGCACGCGGTCCGTAAGCCGCGTGGTCCGGATGTACCCCGGGGCCACCGCATTCACGTTCACATTCGAGAAGCCCAGCTCCACCGCCGCGCTGCGCGTCAATCCAATGATCCCGGCTTTCGACGAGCAGTAGTTGGCGAGGCCGAACTCGCTGGACAGCCCGTGCACCGAAGAGACGTTCACGATCTTGCCGTACTCCTGCGCCCGCAGGTACGGCGCGACTGCACGCGTGAAGTGGAACGCACCCGACAGGTTGGTGTCGATTACGTAGCTCCACTCTTCGTCGGTCATGCGCCACAGGGCCCGGTCACTGCCGACCCCGGCGTTGTTCACGAGGATGTGCAGTCCCCCCAGCCGGTCATGTGCCTCCGCGACGAACGCGTTCACCCCGGATGAATCCCGCACATCGCACGCCCGCACGAACACCTCCACCCCGCTCTCGCTCAGAAGCCGTTCCACATCGGCAGCCGCCCGGCGGCTTTCAGCTCCGGAGTCGAAGTAGTTGAAGGCGACGCGGACGCCGTTCTGGGCAAGGCCGATCGCGGTCGCGCGCCCGATTCCGCTGGAACCGCCGGTCACGATCGCGACACGCCCCCGCAGCGATGGATACTCGGGGACGAGAGCGGCCCCCGGCTCGGTCGACACCTCGCTCAGAAGTTCCTCGACCGCGCCCCCGACGCCCCCCTGGCCGCCGGCCACTCCGGGGGAGCGGCCTGATGAGTCACTCATGGATTCTCCCTCGTCGCGCCTTGACGGCCGGGCGCCTCGCGGCTCTCGGTGCTCAAGCAGTGCTCTACCACGGACTCGCAGTGTGCTTTATGGACCTGCCTTCTACCAGAAACACCACGTCTTCGGCGATGTTGGTGGCGAGGTCTCCGATCCGCTCCAGGTTCTGCACCACCAGGATGGTGTCGAGCCCGGGAGTAATGTAGCGAGGTTGCTCCAGCATGTAGGAGACGATGATCCGGAAAGCGGACGTTCTGAGATCGTCCACGCGCCGGTCTTCGTCGATGACCATCCTGGCCATTTCCACGTCCCGGTTGACCATGGCATCGAGAGCCTTGCCGAGCATTCTCCGCACCTGACCGCCAATCTCCCATATCTCCATGATGGCGGGCAGCGGGGGATGCTGTGCGATGCGCTGGCTTGCCTTTGCAATATTGACCGCGTGATCCCCGATCCGCTCGATGTCGTTGGACGCCTTGAGGGCGACGAAAACCAGCCGCAAATCGCCCGCCATGGGATGTTGCAGCGCCAGCAACTCGAGGACACGCTCGTCCATCTCGACCTCGAGTTCGTCGATGCGGTCGTCCGCCCCTCGAACCACCTCGGTCATGCTCGCGTCCCGCCCCGAGAGTCCCTCCATGGCCATCCGCACCAGCTCCTCCGCGCGGCCCGCCATTTCCAGGAGCCTCTGTTGCAAACGGTCGAGCTGCGCCTCGAAGGGTCCTCTGGGAAAGGGTGATTCGGTCATGAGATCCGGCCCGTCAGATAGTACTCCGTGCGTCGCCTGCGAGGGTTGGTGAAGAGGGTCTCCGTAGGACCGTACTCCAGCAGCTCGCCCTGGTCCAGATAGGCGGTCAGATCCGAGAGGCGGGCAGCCTGCCGGCGCTTGTGCGTGGCGATCACGATGGTATGGTTCGACTTGAGCGCGTGGATCGTGGCCTCGATGCGCGCCGTCGCCGCCGGATCGAGCGCCGACGTGGGTTCATCCATCAGCAGGATATCCGGCTTGAGGGCCAGTGTACGCGCAATGCAGAGCCGCTGGCGCTGCCCGGCCGAGAGCTCCATTGCGGGCGCGTCGAGGTCCTCGGCGACTTCGGACCAGAGTCCGGCCGCCGTCAGCACCTCCTCCACGAGCACGTGCAAATCCCCGGCATAGCCGCTCGCCCGGGGCCCAAAGGCCACATTGTCGAACACCGACCTGGGGAACAGCGTCGCCTGCTGGAACACCATGCCGATCCGCCGACGCACCTCCACCGGATCGATCCCGTCGCCGTGCAGATCGACGCCGTTGAAGCACACCGTCCCCGTGGTGACCGCGCCCGGGATCAACTCGTTCATCCGGTTGAAGCAGCGCAGCAGCGTGGTCTTGCCGCACCCGGAGGGACCGATGATGGAAGCGACGCGCCCTCGTGGGATGGACAGCGAAACTTCGCGCAGGGCGGTTTTGCTGCCAAAGCGCACCGACAGCCCGTCCGCGGACAGGGCCGCGGCGTCCGGACCCGTCCCGGATGCAGAGATGTTCACCGCTTGACTCCTCGCAGTCGGTGACGGACGGCCAGCGCGACGAGGTTCATCGCGAGCAGTACCAGAAGTAGTGCCACGCACGCCCCGGCCGCCAGCGCGGCGAAGTCCTCCTGCGACCGGGCGGCCCAGGCGAATACCTGCGTCGGAAGCGAAGTGAGCGGATCGCCCGGACCGCCCGGAGCGAACGTGATGAAGGCCGCCGCGCCGATCACAAGCAGCGGAGCCGCCTCCCCCATCGCCCGCGTGAGGGCGAGGCAACAGCCGGTCAGCACCCCGGGGGCCGCCGCCGGCAGAATCTGGTGACGGATGACCTGCCACTTGGTCGCGCCCAGGCCGTAGGCGGCGATGCGCAGCCCCTTCGGCACGGCCCGGATCGCTGATCTGGAGGCCACGATCACGGTCGGGAGCGCGAGTGCCGCCAGTGTGCAGCCGCCAGCGAGGATGCTCGCACCGAGCCCGAGTCCCCGGGCGAAGAGCGCCAATCCCACGACCCCGTACACCACGGAGGGCACCCCGGCCAGGTTGGCGATCGCGGATTCGATGGCGCCGGTCATCCTGCTCCCGGGTGCGTACTCTTCGAGGTAGACGGCCGTTCCGAGACCTGTCGGGAAGGCCATGGCCGCTGTCAGGAACGAGATCCAAAGGGTGCCCGCGAGCGCCGGACCCACCCCGGCCCGGTCGGCGAAGCGCGATGGCCCGTCCACCAGAAAGCCAGGATCCAGAACGGGCCGCGCCTCGGCCAGCAGGACGGCGATCAACAGCAGAAAAGCGGCGAGAACCACGGCAGCGGCCAACCCGCACACCGTTCCGATCGGGCCGTGGCGACGGAGCGTGCCCATCACCATTCTCCGCCCCGGCCTGGCCGCGACAAGAGACGCCTGCCAACCGCGTACATCACGTAGGTGACGACGAACAGGACCGCGCCGACGGCGAAGAAGGCACGGTAGTTGAGCGTCCCGGAAGGAGCGTCGCCAAGGCTCGACTGCCCGATGAAGGCCGTGAGGGTGCGGAGTCCTTCAAGCGGGTTCCACGTCAGCCGCGCCTGGTTCCCCGCGGCGAGGGTGACGATCATCGTCTCGCCCGCGGCCCGGGCCATGGCCAGGACCACCGACCCGATGATGCCCCTTGAAGCGGCCGGAATCAGGATCCGCACCACCACCCGATCCCTGGTGGCGCCCAAGGCCAGACCGGCTTCCATCAGCGACGCGGGAACCGACCCCAATGCGTCGCGGGACAACATGACGACGGTGGGCAGGATCATCAACCCGACCACCAGACACGCGGACAAGCCGTTGAAGGCCTCGATCTCCGGCCACAGGTTGCTCAACGCGGGAGTCACGAAGTTGAGCGCGACGTAGCCGTAGACCACGGTCGGAACCCCGGCGAGGAGAGACGTCGCCGCGCTCACGACCCTCGCGGACCGGGCGTCCGCATAGTGCTGCAGGTAGACCGCGGTCATGACGCCCGGGAGTACCGCAAAGACCGCGGCACCGACCGTGATCTGGGCGGTGGCGGCGAGGAGGGGCAGCACCCCGAAGCGGGGATCCTCGGAGAAGGGGGTCCAGGCCACTTCGCTGAAGAAACGCGCGGGAGACACCTCCGTGAAGAAGAGGACGGTCTCGAAGCCCAGAACCCCTACCACCGCGATCGCGGTGGCGGTCGCCACAACCGCGCAGACCAGGAAAGCCCGGCCGGCGACGCGTTCGGCCAGGGCGCGCGAGGCCGTCCCGGAACCGGAGAGTTCGGCCACGGTCATCGGGCACCGTCGCTGGGAGCGTCGCCATGGTCAGCATCCGCGCGAGGGGTAGACGCTGCCTGCCTCGCCCCGGCCAGCAGCACCCGGCTCCGCGCATATTCGGCAGCAGGAAGGGGTGCATAGCCAATCTCTTCAGCCAGCCCCTCGCTGGTCGCGACATAGTGTACAGCGAAGTTGTACACATGGTCATGCAGGATGGACATCCGTCCAACGTAGATGTACAGATCGCGAGTCAGCGGACTGTAGCTTCCATCACCGAGAGCCGTCGGCGTGGGGCGAACGCAGCCGAACCCGGTGTCGATCGCGAGCACTCGCAGGCGATCCCGGCTCGCAGCGTAGCCCGCAGACCCGAAGTAACCCAATGCCCATCGATTCCCGGCGACGCCCCGCGCGATGAGGTGATCGTCCTCCGTCTGGTAGTGATCGGCGCGGCTGGCCCCTGGACGCCCCATCACCACGGTGGTGAAGTAGTCGTGGGTGCCCGAATCCTTGCCCGGCCCGAAGAGGCGGATCTTCTCGGCAGGAAGAGCCGGCCTGAGGTCGCGCCATGTCGAGACCTCGCTCCCGGGGCGCCAGAGTTGCCTCAACTCGGCGACGCTCAGGCAACTCACCGCGGCGTTGCCCGGGTGCGTCACGATGGCGATGCCGTCTCTCGCGACGGGGATGGCCAGGTAGTCGCGTCCGGTCGCCCGGCACCGGGCCGCTTCGGCGGACGTCATCGTGCGAGATGCGGCGGCGATGTCGACCTCGCCCTCGCAGAACCGCCGAAGGCCGCCCCCGGAACCCGAGACACGCACGACTACCCGGTATTGCGGAAACGCGCTGCGGAATAGCTCGGCAACGGCTTCCGACAGCGCATAGAGGCTGCTGGAGCCATCGACCACCACCAGCGTGCCGGGGCCGCCGGCTTCGCCACGGCATCCGGCAAGGCAAAGCACGAGGCCCACCCACGCTGCAAGGAAGAACCGGCCCATACCCGAGTACGAGAGAACGGTCACGTGGCAACGACCCCCGCATTCGCGGCCCCATGAAGCGGAACGGTAAAGGTGATGGTCGTGCCCGACCCCCATGTGCTCTCGGCCGCGACATTGCCACCCATGCTGGACACCAGGTGCCGCACGATGGCCAGCCCGAGTCCCGTGCCCCCCTCCTCCCGCGACCTGGCCGCGTCCACCCGGTAGAATCGCTCGAAGATCCTCGGCAGCGCGGCGGCGGGAATGCCGGCCCCGTTGTCCTTGACGGCGATGACCAAATGGTCGCCCGCCGCCTCAACTTCAACCGTGATCCGCCCGGTCCCCTCGGGCACGTAGCGCAGCGCATTCTCGAAGAGGTTTCGGAAGATCTGATACACGGCCGCCTCGTCCCCCAACCCCTCGCCGACCCCCAGCACCTCGAAGTCCACGCCCCGGCTGGCGGCGTCGGCCTCCATCTCCTGCCACGCGGACCACGCAGTCAGCTCGGCCGAGAACGGCTCCCGCTCAGGGCTCCACGCCCCGGATTCGTAGCGGGAAAGGTCCAGCAGATCGTCCACCAATCGTTGCAGCCGTACCGTATTGCCCTCGATCGACCGGAGCCATCGTTGCCGGAGCTCGGCGGGAAGGCCCTCGTCGAGGATCGTTTCGGCGGCAGCCCGAATCACGGTCAACGGAGTCTTGAGCTCGTGGGAAGCGTTGGCGACGAAGTCCGAGCGGACCGCCTCCAAGCGCCGAATCTCGGTGATGTCGACGAGGAGGACCACCGATCCCCCCTCGGTGCCCCGCTTGGTGCGAACCTCGAGTTCACGGTCGCCCACGGTCACCTCGAGACGTGCCTCCGGGCGGACCACGGAGGCCTCAAGGAGAACGCGCAGCTCCGGATCGCGTACGACCGAGCCGATGGGCGCGAACGGCAGCACCTCGGACAGGCCCAGAAGCCCCCGCGCGGCAGGATTGATGCGCAGGATCCTGGCGTCGTTGGTGAGCGCCATGAGCCCCTCCCCCACCTCGTCCATCAGCTGCGCCAATTCGTCCCGTTCCCGCGAAACGCTGGCGACCTGCTCCTCCAGCTCCCCCCTTACCCGGTTGGCCGCGGACCCCAGCCGGGCGAGTTCGGTGACGCGGGGCAGCTTGACGCGCGGACCCGGGGGCTGCCCGGCACCAAGCCGCGCCAGGAGGCGCCTTACATCTGCCACCGACCGCGCAACCTGGCCCACGGCGCGGTCCGCAAACAGGAGCGCGACGAACCCCACGGCAAGAACAGCCAACGCGACCTGCCGGCCAACCCGCGAAGCCGCCTCGCCGATCGATGCGGACGGCGCCCCGAAACGGATGACGACCGGCGCGCCCTCCCAGTACACCCTGGTCGCGCTGAAAAGGTAGTCCCGGTCGTCCAGGGCGCTGGTGCGGCGGGTCGAGGCGTTTACGCGCCGCAACGCCCCCACCACTTCGGTGCGGCGGCCCCGGTCCGGTAGCATGTCCTGATGCCCGGGCCCCAGATCGGAATCGGCGATCAGGGTCAGGTCCGCATCGAACACGCTCACGCGGTATCCGGTGGCAACGGCGAGAGTCCCCGCCACGCTGTCGAGCGGAAGCTCCCGCGAGGCGCGCAGGCCCTCGGCCCCGAGCGCTGTCGCCACCGCAAGGTGCTCCTGCCCTTCGTCGTACAGCACCCCGGCCACCAGCACCCGGGTCACACCCCACGCCGCCGCCGCGATGAGGATGACAGCCCCGGCCCAAAACGCCGCGACGGCCGGGCGAAGCGGGATTCTCATTCGGGGGCTCGGAACCGGTATCCGAACCCCCGCACCGTTTCGATCCACGCCCCGGCGGGACCCAGCTTGGTACGCAGTCGGCGGATGTGCATATCGATCGTGCGAGCGTGAATCCTCTTCGCAGCGTCGGGCTCCGCGTTCCACGCTTCGCGGAGAAGCTCCTGCCTGCTCCGGGTCCGGTCACCGTGCTCAAGCAGCGTCCTGAGCAGTCGAAACTCGGTGGGCGTGACCCGGACTTCCTCGTCGTTGAGGGTCACGCGCATCGAGCCGAGATTCACCCGTAGCCGTCCCCCCCGGAGAATGCGTCCCCCCTTCGGCGGCGCGATGCCAACCGCCCGTGCCCGCCTCAGGATGGCATCGACCCGAAGCACCAGCTCGCGGGGGCTGAACGGCTTCGTGAGGTAGTCGTCCGCTCCCAGTTCCAGACCCTCGATCCGATCCTCCTCCTCCCGCTTAGCGGTCAGCACCAGGATCGGCACCCCCCGTGTCGATCTGTCACTGCGCATGGACCGCAGGATCTCGTCACCCGACAGAAGGGGCAGCATCCGGTCGAGCACCACCAGGTCGGGGAGTTCCCGGTGTAGCGAGTCGAGCCCTTCCAGACCGTTCGCCGCAGTCTCGGCGTGGTATCCCGACTTCGTGAGCTGGTAGGCGACCAGAGCCGCGATGCCGGGGTCGTCTTCGATCACCAGCACACGCGGCCGCACATCAGCAGCCCCGCCCGTCGATTCGGTCACACTCACCCAGCAGCCCGCACGATCTCCAGCACCTCGTCTTCCGTGAGCGTGTGGTCGGCCAGCTTGGCCCGCTCGAAGATCCGGCCACACAGCTCGTCGTCCTCCGGGTCGAAACCCCGATGCGCGAGCCAGTACTTCACGTTGGAAATCCCGGACATCGGGCCGATCTCGATCTCCTGCGTGCGTCCCACCATGGAGGCGGGCACCCCGGAGTAGACCCGGTCGGCGAGCCAGTTGGCGCCCTTGGTCTTCGCCTTGACGATCGCGGCCGCGTGCACTCCGGTTGCCGTACGGAAGGCGTCGTCCCCCAGAACGGGATAGTTGGATGGCAACGGAACCCCGCACTCGCGCGCAACCAGTTCGCAGTAGTCGAAAAGACGGCTCAGGTCGGCGTCGTGCACTCCGGCGAGCGCAAGGTTCACAAGCAGGAGATCCATCTCCACGTTGCCGACCCGCTCGCCGATGCCCATCGCCGTGCCGTGGATGCGGTCGGCACCGGCCTCGATGGCGGCAAGCGCGTTGGCAAGGCCCAGGCCCCGGTCCCGGTGGCCATGCCAATCGAGTTTCACGTTTTCCCCGGAAGGGTCGATGATCTGTCGTCTCACGAAGCGGATCAGGGCCCTGACCCCCGATGGCGTCGCGTGGCCGACCGTATCGGAGAGGCAGATCCGCCGGGCTCCCCATTCGATCGCGTGCCCGTAGAGCACCTTGAGCGTCTCTCCGGTCGCCCGGGTCGTGTCTTCGGTCACGAACATGACCGGCAGGCCCTCCCTGACGCAGAAGGACACCGACTCCTCGGCCGTCTGAAGCATCCGGTCGAGCTTCCACCCCTCCGCGTAGAACCGGATCGGCGAACTGCCGAGAAACGCACATACCTCGAGGGCGACCCCCGTTTGCTGCGAAATCCTTGCCGCGGGTTCCACATCCGCAAGCACGGTACGGGCTGCACAGTTGGGCTTGACGGAGAGGCCGGCATCGCGGATCTCCTCGCAGAGGCGCGTGACGTCGGCCACCGCCCGGGGGCCGGCGGCGGGAAGGCCCAGGTCGGCCGAGTGAATCCCCAACTCGTGCATCATGTGAACGAGCTGGATCTTGGTCCCGATGGGTGGATCGACCACGGAAGGAGATTGGAGCCCGTCCCTGAGCGTCTCGTCGTCCAGTTCCACGTGTCGTCCCCACGCAAGAGTCTCGAACTCCTCCACATTCCAGTCGTGAATCAGCCGACTGTGGTCCATCGTGGCTCCGTTCCTTGTTGAGCTGGTCGCGGCCCTTCGCATTCGGTAACGTTCTCTCCGATCCGGGACCCGGTCAACTGGAGGTGGTGTTGACCTCTCCCGCTGCCCGTGGACAGCTTTCGGAACACCATGTGGGTCCCGCGGCCAGGGAGTAACACTTGAGTATCGGGAAACCGTGACAATCTGGAAGGGACTCGCCCTTCAAGAGGTGCGGACGAGCGTCGACTCGGACGACCCGCACCTGACCGGACGAACCTACGCAATCCCCTTCGCAGCGGTGTGGGATGCCGCGATCGCACTCGCCGGAGGGCGGCTCCGCGGCTGGCGAATCGCACGCGCCGATGACGAGATCGGCATCGTCATGGCCGATGTGAAGGGTCCGGTGCTCCCCCTGGAGGCGAGCGTGTCGGTCTATGTCACGCTGGACGCGAACGCGCAGACACGCGTCGACATGTGGGCGAGGGGACTCCACCGCGGCTGGGGCTTCGGAGCTCACCAGCGAAGGGTCAGGCGCTTCTTCGAGGCTCTCGACCGAGCCCTGGATGTCGAACCTGGCCAGATCCTCGACCCCCGGCTCTTCCCCCCGCTTGAATCCCCGGATCCCATGGAGACGGTGGAGCAACCCGGGTGGCGGAGCGCGGCCAGACGCATGGTACCCCCCGCCACGGTTGCTGCCCTGCTCCTCGGCGGGTGCTCCGAGGACGTGCCGGAGAGCGCGTCGCCCGCGGTGTCCGGGCAGTCCGTGCCGGCACCTCTCGGCGCGCGAGAGCTCGCAAGGGATTCGGCGACCGGGGCGACCTACCTGCGTACGGTGGTATTTCTCGACCCAGCGAGTGACACCGCGATGTTCGTGCCCTGGGACTTCGAGAACCGCGACGAAGCCGACGGCATCCACAGGGTCGTCAGAGCCTGGCTCGGACGCGGCGCGCAATGGTCGCTGTTCATGGAGGACGCGTGGGTCACGCAATCCAGCCGTGCACCATGGCGCGTTTTTCCGAGAGGAGCGGCTCGCATGGTGGTGGGGCAGGATGACGCGCCGCGGGAACTCTACTACCAGGAAGGGATCCGCGACCTGTCGATCCGCTTCGGCGAGGTGGCCACCGAGTGGAGCGACCCCCGTGTCGGGACCTACCGGCTCCTGAACGCGACCGCGAGCCTCTCGGGCGTGGAGAGCGAAGGATGGATCGTCGACGCGTTTACGGCGTATCCGGCCGATTCCGGCGAGGCGACCGAGTGGGCCGTGCTGGTCGGCGACGACCTTCACCTCCTCCTCGCCGCTCCGGATGGAGCACGCACGTACCGGGCCTGGACGCACCGGAGCGCAGAGGATCTTTCCTGGCCCTCTGTCGACGTCACCTGGGCCGAGACTCGAAGCTTTGATCGGGCACGCCGGGACGTTCCGGTGCTCTGGCGCTTCGAGTCGGCCGATGGGAGGCTCTCGGGAGAGTTCCAGTCGGTGAGCGCACATCATCAGACCCTGGACGGGTCGGGTCCGGTCCTGCCGGTCCTCGCGGTCTACGAAGTGGACGGTCATGTCCTCGTCGACGACTCGCGCGTCGCCGTCAAGGGCTTCCTGCGGCACGCCCAGCGGTGAGCCGCCACTCCATGCATCCGGCTGGCGGCCCGGCGACCCTTGCCAGGAGGTCGCAGTGAACGAGGCTCTGCTCAGGGCGATCGTCACCATCGTCGGGGGCGCACTCGCCGGCGGCCTGACGAACACCGTCGCGATCTGGATGCTCTTCCACCCCTACCGCCCCCCCACCCTCGGCGGCCGGCCCCTCAGGCTGCTGCAGGGCGTCATCCCCAAGCACCAGGCCAGGCTCGCGACCGCCATCGGGCGCACCGTCGGCACGCGGTTGCTCACAGCCGAGGACATCACCCGGGTCTTCGCCCGGCCCGAGTTCCGGGACGCCTTCGACCGGAGGCTCGCCAGCTTTCTGCACGATGTCCTCGAGATCGAGCGGGGCTCGCTGCGGGAGGTGCTGGGGCCGGAGGTGATGGAGGACATCGACCACGTCCTGGAGGAAATGCTCAGTCACGGCCTGGTACTGGTCGAAGAGCACCTGCAGTCGCCCGGCTTCGAGGCCTCCGTCGAAGCGCGGGCCGGCGAACTCGCACAGTACCTGGCCAAGGAGCAGGTCGGGGACATTCTCACGCCCGCCCGCGAGGCCTCGGCGAAGGCGACGGTCGAGGAGTGGATGCAAAGCGTCGCCGCCAGCGACGGCTTTCGGGCAACCGTTGAGGAATACGTGCGGCGAGGAGCCGAGCGACTGCTCACCCCGGACGTCACGATTCAGGACATCCTCCCCCCCGGATTGGTGGTCACCCTGGAGCGTGCCGTGGAGGGGTATGTTCCGCTGGCGATACGGCGCCTGCGGTCGGTTCTGGACCAACCGGCGGCTCGGAAGCGATTCGAGCGGGCCACCCAGGACGTCCTACGCCGCTTCCTGCAGGATCTGAAGTTCCATCAGCGCATGGTGGCGCGGCTGGTCGTCAACGAAGACACCGTGAAGAAGGTCCTGGACACCGTTCAGGTCGAAGGCGCTGACAGAATCAGCGAGATGCTCAGGGAGCGCCCCGTCAGGGAGGCGATGGCCACCGGCATCAGCGACGCCATCGCCGACCTCCTGAACCGCCCGGTGAATCAGGTGCTCGGCAACCCCGACGACCCCGATGTGCTCGAGTCTCTCGACACGATCGTGTCGTGGGTGGTGGATCTCGCCCGTGACCCCACCACGCACGCCTTCGTGACAGGCAAGCTGGAGGCGGGGCTGGCGCGCGCGTCCGACCGCACCTGGGGTCAGCTCCTCAAGGGGATTCCCCCCGAGCGCATGGCGGAGTGGCTGGTCCGGGCGGCGCGAAGCGAGCTCGCCGGGACGATCTACCGTGAAGGATCCCGGCGCCTGGCCACCGCCGCCCTGGCGCGTCCGATCGGGCGTCCCGCGCGGCTCCTCCCCGGCGCTGCGGCAGAGCAGATCCAACGCGCCGCAAGCGAGCCTCTCTGGCAGTGGCTTCAGGGACAGATTCCGACCGTGGTCGGGAAGCTGGACGTGGCCCGCCGCGTCGAGACGAAGGTGATGGAGTTCCCGGTGGAGCAGATGGAAGAAATGGTCCGGCGTGTGACCGAGCGCGAACTGCGAATGATCATCTACTTCGGATACGCGCTGGGAGCATTCGTCGGCGGCATCCTGGTTGCAGCCAACTACCTGCTGGGGTAGCCGCGCTACCGTCGGCCGCCCCGCCTGGAGGTGGGCGCCGCGGTGCGGAAGTACCGCCTTGTCCGCCGACTGTCCGAAGCCCTCCGCTTGCTCTTGAGCAGATCGAGGGGGGTGAAGTGACGCTTCGCCCGTCTACTGAATCCGCCGGGGCTGCCGAGGTCGCGTTCCAGCTGCTCCAACTCCCGTTCGTCGTGCTCGCCGGACCGGTCACCCCTCCTTGCGGCGTCTTGAACCTGCCAGCGCCTGCCCCGGGCCACGCGTGGGCCATCCTTCCCGGGCAGCCCCAGGAAGATTCCGAGGGCCAGGGCCGCGATCCCGATCAGAATCTTGACGAAAATCATGGCTGTGCCACCCCCGATTCAAGCCGCTTGCGGGCTTCCGCCAGGTACCCCGTCTTGAGGCCCACGAGGCGTGAGATCTTTCTCATGATGTAATCCTCCTGGGCAGCGAGGTCTCCGTCGGCAAGCACCAGCCCCCACATCGCTTCGGCGAGTACCAGCTTCTGCCCAATTGAGTATTGCGTCTTGATCAGGTTCGTAAAACCCCACAGGTCCACACGGCGGCGGCGTTCATCCTCCGCGATGGAGATGAGCTCGTCGGCTGCGTCGTGCTTGAGCCCGAAGTGGCGGCGCACCAGGCCACGCATGTGCCTCCGCTCGCTCGCGCCGAAATGGTCGTCGGCGTGCGCAACCTCGAGGAGCAGGGCGCAGGCCGCAACACGCAGTTCCTCGGCGCCGGGTTCCCGCCCATCGCTATCGGCGGGCAGTGCCATCTCCCGGAAGAAAAACGACTTGAAGCGGTCGATCATGGTGACTCAGCCACACTCCTTCCCAACCCATTCGAGGTACGCACGTGAACCATCGGTCACGTCCTGGACGAGGAGCTCGGGCACGTCGTACGGATGCAACTCTCCGGCCCGTTCCAGAACGCGGGGGACCAGCCGCCGCAGGGTCTTGAGAATCACGACCACTTCCTCGTCCCGATGAACCCGGCCTTCCCAGCGATAGAGGCTCACCGCGCCGGGAATCACATTCCCGCAGGCCACGAGCCTCTCGTCCAGCAGCCCGCACACCACGGTCTCGGCAACCTCGGCCCCGGGCGCCGTCATCAGGACCGTGACGACGTCGGTTTCAGCACCTGATGGCACGGCCACACTCTGTCAAGAGGAAAGGAATATCGTCTGCTCCACCGACTCCGCGCGGTAGAAGGACTCGATCATGTCCGCGTACAGTCTGGTCACCACCGGTCGCTTTACCTTCTGGGTCGGCGTCATGGCCCCGTTCTCGACCGTAAAGGGCTCGGAGAGAAGGCCGATCTTCTTCGGTGTCTCGAAGCGGGCCAGGTCGCGCAGCTCGCCGAAGATCTCTTCCTTCAGCAGATCCTGGCACCGCGAATCCGCCAGGAGGGCAGCGCTGTCGGCACCGCCCACGCCCTCCGCCGCCGCCCAGCTCCCGAGCCGCTCGAACGCCGGCACCACCAGCACCGAACAGAACTTGCGCCCGTCGCCCACAACCACGGCCTGGTCGATGTAGGGGTTTTTCTTGAGGAGGTTCTCGATGGCCTGCGGCGCCACGTACTTCCCACCCGAAGTCTTGATGAGGTCCTTCTTGCGGTCCGTGATCCGAAGGTAGCCGTCGCTGCTCAGCTCACCGATGTCGCCCGTGCTGAACCAGCCGTCATCGGCGATCACTTCGCGGGTCATCTCTTCGAGCCCGTAGTACCCCTTCATGACCTGGGGGCCACGGATCAGGATCTCACCGTCGTCGGCGATCCGGATCTCGGTCCCGGGAACCGGACGCCCCACCGTTCCGATCCTGAAGTGCTCGAGCGTGTTCACGTTGGTGACGGGAGACGTCTCGCTCAGCCCGTACCCTTCCAGGATCGTGATCCCGGCCCCCAGGAAGAAGCGGTTGATTTCGGGCGCCAGCGCCGCCCCGCCACTGACGAAATACCGCAGCCGGCCGCCTATGGCCTGCCGGAGCTTCGTGAACACCAGCTTGTCCGCGACCGCGTACTGGATCTTCAGCAGGAAGGGGAGCTGCGCCCCGTCTTCCTTGAGAAGCGCCGCCCGCCGTCCCACCCCCACGGCCCAGGCCACCAGCTTCCCCTTCACCCCGCCCGCGTCGAGGACGCTCTGGTAGACCTTTTCGTACAGGCGCGGCACCGAGACCAGCACCGTCGGCCGCAAGCGCTTCATGTCGGCCGCAACCGTCTCGATCGAACCGTGGGTGATGGTGCACCCGCCCGCGAAGAACAGGTAGTCCACCATGCGCTGCAGGACGTGCGACAGGGGCAGAAAGGAGAGGCTCACGTCGCCGTCTTCCACGCCCAGCATCTGCTTGGAAGCCCAGATATTGGACGCGAGGTTGTTGTGGGTCAGCATCACTCCCTTGGGTGTGCCGGTCGTGCCCGAGGTGTAGATCATCGTGACCAGATCTGCGGGCCGGGCCCGCCGGGCTTCGGCGAGGAAGTCGTCCATGGAGGCGTCGTCGCCCCGCGCGAGGAAGTCGTCCCACGCCACCGCCCCGTCCCCGCTCGACGACCCGTCGAAGACGACGATATCCACGGGGCGATCCAGGCTCGCGGCGGCTTCCCGCGCCTTTTCGAGCTGTTCCGCGTCCGACACGAAGACCAGCGACGCACCGCAGTCTTCGAGGATGTACGAGACCTGGGCCGTGGGGAGGGTGCTGTAGATCGGCACATCCACCACCCCCGCGCAGATGCAGGACCAGTCCGCCAGCGCCCACTCCACACGGTTCTCGGACAGGATCGCCACGCGGTCTCCGCGCCCGATTCCCGCCAAGGCCAACGCCGTCGCGCCGCGCCGCACCTCGTCCCGGACCTGGGCGTAGGTGAAGGATCGCGCCCCGCCGTAGGCCACGCTTGTCGCAAGGCTGTCCGTCGTGCCAAGAAAGAGATCGACCAGGGTCCCCTTCGGGATGTCGGCCGGGTTGGCAAAGAAATTGACGGTGTCGGACATCTCCCTAACCTCCTTCGGTGACGATCTCCAGCGCGAGGTCCTCTCTGAGTGAAAAGAGGACGGAGCAGTATTTTTCGCGGGACAGCTCGACCGCGCGGTCCACCTTGGAGCGGCTCCCCGGTGGCACCCCCGTCACGTTGAACACGAGGCGCACCGCCTTGTAGTGGCGGGGCGGGCTCTCGCGCCGCTCACCCTGGGCCGTCACGTCCAGGCTGTCGAAGGGCACGCGGCCCTTGTCGAGGATCACCTTCACGTCGATGGCCATGCACGCAGCCGTCGCCATGAGCACCAGGTCCATCGGCGAAGGACCGGTGGCAAAGTCTCCGTCGACCACGATCTGAGGGCCATTCACCGCCCCGCCGTCGAACACCAGCCCCGAGCCCGTCCAGCTGAGTCGAATCTCCTTGTCAACCTTCATCACGGGCACCACAACTCCTCAAGCGTCGTCTTCCCCGGGCTCCTGGCTGTCCTCGCCCTGGAGCTCCCGGAGGGTTCTTCGCGCATGCACGATGTGATCACGCGCGTCCACATCCGACGGGGTGCGGGCCAGGAAGGCCTCCAGGTGCTGGATGGCGTCGGCGTGGGCGCCGTGACGCAGGAGCAGGAACGCCAGGCCGTAGTGAGCGCCCGGCGACTTCGGATTCCGGTTGAGCACGTGGCGGTAGGTCTTCACCGCCTCTTCCTCCATGCCGATGCGCGTGTAGGCAATCGCGATCTGCTGGAGAACGATGGGATCCCCCGGCTCTTCCTTCAGGGCAAGGCGCAACGAGGTCAGGGCCTCGTGAAACTTGCCCTCCTGGGCGAGCGCCAGGCCTTCCTCGTAGTAGTCGACTCGGTCGGCCCCGCCGGGTCCGCCGAAAATCTTGGTCCAGAACGACATGGACGAGAGTCACCGTCCTGTTCCAGGGGTGCGAACGCGCCGCAAACGTGGGCGTATTGTTTCAAGGTATCGGATTCTGCGGTGTGGACAAGTCGCAGGCGATGGGTACCTGGAGTACATTTGCGGCTCCACCCGTGCGGGCTGGAACTTTCCGGCGCGCGCGCAGGTAAGGGGATGGAACCGGCCCGACCATGTGACACGACGCGAGGACCAAGACGATGCGTAGCCCCAGCCCAGCAGAAGACGCCCGGAACCTCATGCTGATCGCCGGATCGGCCTTCGCCGCGGTGCTCGCGACCATTGGGCTGGCCGAGGCCAACTACACCGTCGCACCGCCGCACGTCCGGGCGCCGGCCCCCCCGGCGCACCTGAGCTACAGGCTGGTCGAGCCCCTCTCGGGATCGAACCGCGTCTACGGCACCGTGACTGCCCGCGACGGGCGGACGCACGAGGGATTCCTGCGCTGGGACCGCAATGAGGGCAGTTGGAGCGACATGCTCGACCTCACCAAGCTGGATCGCGGCTTCACGGGGCTGTCGGGCATCCGCTTCGGGCACGTCCGGCACATCCAGCGTCTCGGCAGCAACCAGGCCCTCTTTACGCTGCGATCCGGCCACCAGGTGGACATGGAGGGGCGCTCCACAGACCTGGGGCGCGCAATGCGGAATCTCGAGATCACAAGCCTGTCCGATGGGCAAACATCGCTCCAGTGGGGCGACATCGCAGAGGTTTCGCTCATGCCCGCGCCGCCGATGTCAACTCCCCCCGGAGGACGCCTTCACGGTACGCTAAAGACCACCTCGGGGTTCAGGTTCACGGGCTACATCACCTGGGACGTGGACGAGATCTATTCCACCGACATGCTCGACGGCGATGCCGGCGGATTCCGCTACGAGATTCCCTTCGGCGCGATCGACAGGATCCACCGGGAGGATCGTCGCTCCGCGCGCGTGCTCCTGCACTCGGGCGAAAGCCTGACCCTGTCGGGCACCAACGACGTCAACCGGCAAAACCGCGGGATCACGGTTTCCGACCCGGGTCTCGGACAGGCCAAGGTCCAGTGGGACGACCTCGCGTTCGTGCGCTTCCACGGCACCGATTCCGAGGTATCCTGGAACGACTTCGACGGCGGGGCGCAGCTTCGCGGCACCGTGATCACCACATCCGGCGACGAGTTTTCGGGCGAGATCAAGTGGGACCTCGACGAATACCAGAGCTGGGAGATGCTCAACGGCAACGTGAGGAGTGCCGAGCTGGATGTCGAGTTCTCGAATATCGCCCGCATCGTCAAGTACGAACACGGCTCGGCGGTCGTGCTGCGCGACGGCAGATCCCTCACCCTCAGCGGCTCGAATGACGTCGACACGGGTAACCGCGGAATCGTGGTCACCTCCGGCGACCAGTCCCACACGGTCAAGTGGGCCGACTTCCGTGAGCTGCGGCTGGACTGGTAGGCAGGCGCGCTGCCTCCTACTTCACATCCCCCATCAGGCGCTTGATCAGGGGGCTGGCCAGGAGCGCGACGAAGCCCACGGAACCGATGATCGTGGTCACCGCGAAGAAGAGCGGCGAAGGCTCCAGTGACTCCAGGCGACCGGCGACGAGGCCCGCCATGACGTTCCCCAGCGAGGTCGCGACGAACCACAGCCCCATCATCTGACTGATCCGGTTGCGCGGGGCAAGCTTCGTCACCACCGAGAGACCCACCGGCGACAGAGCCAGCTCGCCGACCGTGTGCAGGAAGTACATGACGACCAGCCAGGACGCCGAGACAGGCGAGTCGGGCGTCGCGTTGGCCGCTCCCCACGCGATCACGAAGAAGCCCGCCGCAAGACCCAGCAGGCCGAGAGCGAACTTGACCGGGGTCGAGGGGTTCGCATTCCGGTTCGCGAGCCACACCCACAGCCACCCGAAGATGGGCGCCATGATCACGATGAACAGGGCGTTGACCGACTGAAGCCAGGAGGCGGGATAGCTCCACGAACCGATGGTCCGGTCGGTGAAGTCCGCCGCGAAGAGGTTGAGCGACGACCCCGCCTGCTCGAAGCCGGACCAGAAGACGACGGCAAGCAGCGCAAACCAGAAGATCGCGCCGATCTTCTTTCGCTCGCCGGCGTCGTGCCCGCCGAAGAACATCAGGTAGACGAAGAAGACCAACACGATGGCCAGGATGACGATGGCCAGTCCTCCGGCGATCTGGGTGAGGCTTACCGGGAGCGTCCCTCGGGACACGAGCACCCCGAAGGCGACCAAAGCCAGCCCCAGAGCCGCGCACCCGCCGAAGAAACGCCGTGAGAGACTCGCACGGGCCTCCTCCGTCCGCTGGCTGCGCAGGACCCCGGCGTCGCCCAGCGGACCGTAGCCAAGGCGGAATTGGATCAGGCCCAGTACCATCCCGAATCCGGCGGCCGAGAAGCCCCAGTGCCAGTTCCAGTTCTGTCCCAGGGCCCCACAGATCAGCGGTCCGGCAAACGCCCCGACGTTGATGCCCATGTAGAAGATCGAGAACCCGGCGTCGCGTCTCGCGCCCCCTTCCGGGTACAGGTCGGCGACCACCGAGCTGACGTTCGGCTTGAGCAGGCCGGTACCCATGACGATCAGGATCAGGCCAAGGAAGAAATTGAAGTCCGTGGGCACCGCCATGCTGAAGTGCCCCGCGGCAATGATGCAGCCGCCCACGAAGACAGCCTTCCGCTGCCCCCAGAGCTGGTCCGCCACCCAGCCGCCCGGCAGGCCCAGGAGGTAGACCAGGCCCGTGTAGAGTCCGTAGATCGCGGCAGCCGTCTCGACATCCATCCCCATCCCGGGGTTTTCCCCCATCGTGGTCGCGGTCATGTAGAGGATCAGGAGCGCACGCATTCCGTAGTAGGAGAAGCGCTCCCACATCTCCGTGAAGAAGAGGGTGTAGAGCCCTCTCGGATGTCTGGCGGATGTCGTCGTCGTCATTCCCACCTCTGGGTCGCTGGAGGAGCGGCTGCCTACCGGGCGCATGGAACTCAATTCGGGGGCAACATACGGCGGGCCACCCTCCGGGGCGAATCGGGGCCGCCAGCAGCACCGAGACCGGCGAAGCGCCCGGCTGGCAAGGAGCGAAGAGCGAGAATGGCAGCGCCATTTGAGCGAGGCTAGGGCACTCGCCCGTCCAGGATGGCACTCAGGACATGCGCGTCGATGTTGCCCCCGGATACCACCGCGACCACCGGCCCCTCGCCGACGCCGGGCAGCCCCTGCATCGCCGCCGCGACCGAGGTGCCCCCTGCCCCCTCGGCCACCACGTGCGCCCGCTCGAAGAGCACCCGCACCGCCGTGCACGCCTCTTCGATCGAGACGACGCACGACCCGGCAAGAGTTGAACTCGCCAGCGGCCACATCTCTTCCAGTACGCTGGTGGCACCGATCCCGTCGACGAAGGAGCGCGTGTACGTGACCTCCGAAGGGTGGCCCGCCCGCAGCGAAGCGTGAAACGGCGACGCGGTCTCGACCTCGGCCGCGAAGACGGGCACACCCGGTCGCAGCGCTTCGAGCGCCGCCGCGATCCCGCACGCGAGCCCGCCGCCACCGTACGGCACCACCACCGCAGCCACGTCGGGAAGTTGCTCGACAATCTCGAGGCCGACCGTGCCGTTGCCCGCGATCACCGCCGGGTCGCACACCGGATGCACGAAGTAGCCGTCCTCGGCGGGGTGACCGTGATCGCGCAGCACGCCCCACCAGTCGTCGAAGGGAAGCGGCACCGCGGTCGCTCCCAGCCGGGCGATGGCGTCGAGCTTGGCCCGGGGTGCGGTGTCCGGAACCACCACCCGGCAGGCAACGCCCAGCTGCCGCGCGGCAAAGGCGACGCCCTGGGCCATGTTGCCCGCGCTCCCGGTGTAGACACCGCGTGTGATGAGCGCCGGGTCGGCCAGCGCCATGGCGTTGGCCGCTCCCCGGATCTTGAACGACCCGATCGGCTGCAGGCATTCCAGCTTGAGCCACAGCTCGGTGGCCGCACCGGGTACGTCCAGGGGAATCAGGGGTGTCCGGATGGCCGCGCCCACGATGCGCGAGCGCGCGGCCACGATTGCACGCAGGGAGACGGGCTCGACGGCCTTCACGGCGCGTCCCGCAACGCCGCCGCGATGCCCTCCGCCGCGCGCGCGATGCACCGCTCCCCGATCTCGCGGCTCATCCCGCGCGCGTCTCCCAGTACGCCATTGGGGGTGACCGCGCGGAAACCGTCCCGGAAGATGCGCTCGGCGAGCGCCTCGTCGAAATCGGCGACGTGGCCGGGCGCGGCCAACTCCCCGCGCACCAGTCCGGGACGAATGCACAGCATCTCCGAGCTCTCGGCGACGTCCGCGTGACCACCCACCCGGTCCACCAGTCCCGGCGCGACCTCCGCCACCGCCCCCTTCCACAGCGCCATGAACCCGTGGAGATCGGTGTACGCGCGAACGTCGCAGCCGGGCGCGGCGGAGGCCCGCAGTTCGTCGAGCATCCCTGCCAGCGGCGCGAAGTTCCCCCCGTGAGACGGGATGAAGCAGATCGTGCGGAAGCCGTGCCGCGCGAGGCTCGCCGTATAGTCGAGGCAGATCGCTTTCAGGGTCGAGCCGCGCAGCGAGATCGTGCCCGGGAAGCCCATGTGGTGCTCGGAGCAGCCTACCCGGATCGTGGGCGCCACCAGCGTGTCGCCGAGCCTGCGCGCGACCTCCACGGCCAGCCGGTCACCCCGGGCGGCGTCCACGAGCAGCGGGAGATGCGGGCCGTGCTGCTCGACCGCCCCGGCGGCGATCACCACGGACGTGAACCCCGCCGCGAGCAACCCTTCCACCTCGGGCCACGTCATTTCTTCCAGAAGAAGATTTTGTTCGTTCATCGGGGAAGAGTATTTTGGAACCCCGTCCCGCGCCAACTCGAATTCCCCTAGCGGCTGCGCGCGGGCACATCCGAAATCAGCGGGACGAAGCGCACGGTCCCGAGTTCCTCGCGGGTGAATGCGCCCGACTCCCGACGACGCTCGCGGACCAGTGATTGTCCCGCGCGAGCGCGCCCCACGGGTATGAGCAGGCGCCCGCCCAACGCCAACTGCTCACGCAGGGCCTCGGGTACCGAACGGCCGCCGGCAGCGACCACGATCGCGTCGTAGGGGGCGTGGTCGGACCACCCCCGGGTGCCGTCCCCGTGACCGACATGCACGTTCCCGAATCCGAGTGCTCCCAACCGTTCACGGGCCAGGTCGGCGAGCGACGCGTGCCTCTCCATCGTGTAGACCACGTCCGCGATCCGGCTGAGCACCGCCGCCGCATAGCCCGAACCCGTGCCGACCTCCAGGACCCGGTCGTGGGCCGTTAGCTCCGCCGCTTCCGCCATCCAGGCGACCACGTAGGGCTGGGAGATGGTCTGGCCGTCGCCGATGGGAAGAGGGCCGTCGCGATACGCGTGCCGCACGAAGCCGGACGGGACGAACTCCTCTCGGGGGACGGCGGCCATCGCGTCCAGCACCCGCGGGTCCGAGATTCCACGCCCTTCGATATCGCGGCGCAACATCCGCCGCTTTGCCCGGGCAAGCCGCTTGTGCGGATCCCTCAGCGTGCCCCCCCGTGGGCGGGCGTGACCGACCAGAAGTCGATGCCCCCCGACTGGTGTCCGAGTTCGACGGTGTCCACCAGCGTCAGCGTCTCCAGATCGATGATGTCCAGGGTGCCGACGACCGACCCCACCGACTCGTTCGACACGAACGCGTAGCGGCCGTCGGGGCTCGCCACAACGCCGTGCGAGACCGGCCGGGAGGTACGCACGCGTCCGAGCTCGGTGCCGCTTTCCAGGTCGAAGACCGCGACCGCCTGCTCGCCCTTGAGCGTCGCGACCAGGCGCTCTCCGCTACCCGTGACCTCCAGGTTGTACGGCGCCATTCCGGTGGGGAATCGGCGCGACACTTCCCAGCGTTCGGTGTCGACCTCGATCACTTCCTGGTTCTTGTTGCAGGCCACATAGACGACCCGGTTGGCGCGCGGCCCCGTCCCCGGCTCGACCCAGGTCGGGCTGCACACCGGGCCGGCCATCCCGGCGTGCTCCTCCCCACCGTCGTTCACGGCGCCCTCATGCCCCGGCATCACGCCGAAACGGGCGCTGACCTCGAAGGTGCCGATGTCGATCTCGACCAGCTGATCGGAGTGCATGCACGCGGAGTACTGCTTCGTCCCGTCCGGGCGCACCCGGCTGCCGTGCGGCATCAGGCAGGTCCGGACCTTCGTGATTTCGAGCATCTCGGGCGTGTAGACCACGGAGATGTTCGACGGCACCATGTCCCCGTGCAGGTTGAAGTTCGCCGCAAGGAGGAACTGCCCGTCGGGGGTGATTCCCATGGTGGCGGGAAAGAGTCCCAGACGGGTGCGGGCCACCAGCGTATCCGGGCCCGCGTGGAACTTCCACAGGTAGCCGTACGGCGTTCCGTGGGCGATGGTCAGGTACCAGTAGCGCCCGTCCGGCGAGACGCTGAGGCCGTGGGCACCGTCGTTGTCCCCCGGCATGATGCCGACCGCGATCTCCTTCTCGACCACCGCACCTTCGCCGGGGGTGAATGCGACCCGACTGACCAGATCCGACGACTCGTTCGCGACGTAGACGCGGTAGGTGGGGGACTGGGCGCTCGCAAGCTGCGCCGTCCCCGCCAGGGCGACGACAGACGCCGCGCACAGCGCGCGCTGCAGCCTCCTCATGATACCGGAGTCACCTTCTTCTTCGGTTCGATCCGCACCACCCAGAGCCCGGAATTGAGGTCGGACACGAAGACGTGGCCCTTGAACGGCTGCGGCCCCCAGGCCATCGGCGAGTTCACCACGTTGCCGTCCGGCGTCCCGGTCGGGAACCAGGCCATCTCGCGGCCCTGCTTGTAGAGGTCGCCCCTGAGCTCCCCTGACACGTCCACGACCCTGAGCCCGGCCTGGTAGTACGCCACGTACATCTTGTCGTCTTCGACCCACAGGTTGTGCGCGCCCGCCTCGGGCACCTCGTAGCGGGCCACTTCGCGCAGATTCTCGGGGTCTTCCAGGTCGAGCACGTGCACGAAGCCGCGCGAGCCGTCCCCCGGATACCCGTTGCGCGAAATGCAGTCCTCGCAGCCGAAGATCTCGTCCCCGACGAAGAGGTATCTGTGCCCGTCGGCGTTGGTGTAGGGGAACGCGAAGTGGGTGTTGCCTTCCTTGTACGCGAAGCTGCTGACCTCCACCGGCTCCGTGGGCGTGCCGCCCCAGCGACCGTCACCCGCGTCGAGGATGTAGACGCCATCGTTCCAGTACGACACATAGGCGAGGCCGTCCACCACCCAGATGTCGTGAAGGTACTTGCCCGGTTTGTCGATGCCCCAGCGACCGACCTCTTCCACGTCGGTCGGGTCGGCCACGTTCAGCACATGCACGTCCAGCGTGCCGTTGTGGATGGCGTAGAGGATGTCGCCCGAGAAGAAGACGTTGTGCACGCCCCCCGTCAGATCATTGGTGTAGGTGTCGGCCACCACCGGGTGGGCCGGGTCGGTGAGGTCCAGGAGGACGATCCCGTTCTTGCGATCGGACGCGCCCTCGCGGGTGATGACCCCGACGGTGGCCCTGCTGTTCACCTTGACGTCGTTGACCACCCGGGCGTCGACCTCCACGAAGTCGGTGAGGACGGGGTTGGCCAGGTTGGTCACGTCCCAGGCGAGCATGCGCTGGCCGCCGAGGTGCGTGCCCGTGTAGACGTAGTCGCGGCCGTCGATGCCCGTGAACGCCCACAGGTCCGACGTGGGACGGTCCGCGACCAGGCCGCGCCCGGTGACGATGACTTCGTGCTCCACGCCCCGTTCCACCACCTCGACCAGCGCCTGACCGGTCCGTGCGGCCGCCGTGCCCGTGACCCGGTAGAGCCCGGGGCGCTCCGCGACGAACCCGCCATCCGGGTAGATCGACACCCCCATGTCGGCCCTCGTCTCGAAGAACGCCACCGAGAAGTCGACCGGCGCCCCTGCGACCTCGTTTCCTTCGGCGTCGCGCGCGACCACCGAAAAGCGCAGGACATCCCCCGTCCGCCCTCGCGACGGCCCCGTGACCTCGACCGCGGCCACCGGGTTCTCCTCGACCTCAAATGAATAGCTGCTCCGGATGTCCCCCACGGCCGCCGTGATGGTGACAGCCCCCGGCCGGATCGCCCGCACAAAGCCGCGTGCGTCGACCGTCGCCAGGCGCCGCCGGTCGCTCGTCCACGCCATCTCGACGGTGCGGCGCTCACTGCCGTCTTCCGAGAGAGCGCGGGCCTGGAGCTGGACCATCCCGCCCATGAAGAAACGGGCCTCCGGATCCACGATTTCGACCGCGACGACAGGAGGACCGACCACCCGGAGAGGAGCCGTGAAGGTCCGGACTTCGGGCGGCCCCGTACCACCGGCGGGCGGGACGCGAATCGCCATGCGGAATTCAGCGCTTCCCTCGGCGACCCCCTTGATGTGGCCTTCCTCCAGCACGGCGAAGCGGGAATCGATACTGCCCAGGATCCGCACGCCCCGCACCGGATTGTCGTCGGCGTCAAAGGCGATCATCCGCACATCCTCCCCGGTGGACAGCGAGTCCCCCACCTCGACGATGATCTCCTCCGGCTCCGTCCGCACATCGGCGACCCGGGTGCCGATCTGCACCGCGGCCGGATAACCCGGAGCCATTGCCGCCCGCGGGGGCGTTTCGGTGGCAGCGCTGTCCGGTGCCGCGGGCTCCGGCTCAGAGTCCGCGACGGGCGCTTCGACCTCGACCACGGGAGGCGGCGGAGGCGGCGAGGAGTCGACAGTCGCTCTCGACGTGCCGCCCGCACCGCACCCCGCAGCGAAAAAGGAAGCCGTAAGTACCCCGGCTGCGAATCTGATCATTGAACCTCTCCCCCTTGAGCGCTTGCGCAGGTCATGCCCTGCAATATACCGGCGGAGGCCGTGCCACGGTTCCATTGAGGCCACCGGGTGCTCGTCGTAGCGGAACGCGGTGGGCGGAAATAGGTTGTCGGGACATGACTGCGTTTTCCGAACGAGTATACGCCTGCGTGCGCCGGATTCCCAAGGGGCGAATCATCAACTACGGTGCGGTGGCGGCCCTGGTGGGGACGCCCCGGGCCGCGCGGGGCGTCGGGTACGCGCTCAGCCACCTCCCCATCGACACCGACGTGCCCTGGTGGCGGGTCGTGAACCGCAGGGGCGCCATTTCGACCTCGCGGCTGTCGGGTGTCGCCCAGCGCCAGAGGGCGATACTGGAGCACGAGGGCGTCGAATTCAACGTTGAGGGAGAAGCTTCATGGGAGCGATTTGGATGGGATCCGCACGGGTGAGTGGGTGGCGGTCAGCGTGGCAGGCGTTCACATCGCGCACAGGCCGGCGGGCGTTCACATGTCGGGTTGGGCACGTCCTTGCGACCGGTCTGGTCGCCGCGTTCACCGTCGTGGTCGCGGGCTGCGGCAGCGAGCCCGGGCCCTCGGAGCAATACGCCGCGTACGCCGAAATCGTGGCCGACGAGGACGCGCGGGGCGAGGTCGGGCTGGACCGGGTGAGTGCCCACCTCGGTAGCGAGGATCCCACGGTCCGCGCAATGGCTGTACGGGCACTGGGGCGGATGGAGGCCCCGGGCCGGCTCGAACGGTTGGGCGAGATGCTCGATGACCCGGATCCCGGTGTCCGGGCGGCGGTCGCGACGGCCATGGCCCAGGCGGTCTATGGGGATGACCCCGGGGCCGTGCCGGCGGCACTGATCATGCGGATCGGCAGCGAACCGGATCCGGCAGTGTTGGGGAGCCTGGCGACGAACCTGGGCCGCCTGGCTTTCGGCAGCGAGGGGGATCGGGCGGGGGCCGACGAGGCGTTGGCGTCCGTAGCAGCTCGCCTCGCCGCAGGAGATGACGATCCGGAGCTCCTCGCCCGGCTTGGTCTGGCGCGAGGGATCGAGGCGTTCGCGCGGGGCAGCCAGGGTGATGACGTCCTCTCAGCCGAGTTGGCGGCCGCCACCGTGTCTCTGTCGGCGGTGTCGGCGACGGGAAGCCCAGAGGCCGACGCGGGCGCGGGACGAGCACTGGCCGCCACGCGCATCCGCCGGCTGGCAACCGCGGCGCTGGTTCACACGGGTCAGTGGGCGCCAACGGACGCGGTGCGCCTGCTCGAGGACCCGGACTGGGGCGTGCGCCGCGAGGTCGTGATCGGGACGGCCCGGCACGGGACCGCGTCCGGCGAGGTAGTCCCCGCCGGGCTGGAGGATCCCGACCCGCGCGTCCGGGTAGAGGCGCTCCGCGCGTACGGCCGATGGGAGCGTCCGAACGAGGGTTGCGCCGCGATCCTGCGAGCGATGAGCGATGACGACCCGCATGTCGCGGCCACCGCGATCGGGTTGGCGGCGAGGCCGTGCCCGGATTCGGAGTCGCAGCGCCAGGCGCTCGCGGCCAAGGCCGCCGAACTGGATGACCCGGACGCCGACTGGCGCGGGCCGGCACGCGCTCTTCACTCCCTGGCAGGGATCGCGCCGGGCGAGGCGGAGGACGGGGTGGCCGAGGCCGCGCGGCACACCAACCCGTTCGTGCGCACCTGGGCGGCACGGGCCGCGGCCCTGACCGGGGACGTCGATGCGCTGACCGGGTTGAGCGACGACTCCGACGCGAATGTGCGCGAGGCCGCGCTGCGGGGGCTGGGGGCGGTGGTGGGGGGCGGGGCGCGCGACGTATACGTTGCCGCGCTGGAGAGCGACGATCCCCAGTTGGTGATGACCGCGACCCGGCTCTTGGTGGCACACGGCGCCGGTCCCGGTGCCGGTGCCGGAGCCCGTGAAACATATGTTTCCGCTTTGCTCGCCGCCCTGGCCCGCTTCACTGCCGCGCGGCGGGAAACCGAACGGGACGCTCGCGTCGCGCTTCTCGACGGGATCGGCGCCGTTGGCGGGTTTTCCAGCGACGACCTCACGCCGTACCTCACCGACTTCGACCCGGTCGTGGCCGACAGGGCCGCCGCGCTGCTGACCGAGCTGACCGGGACCGTGCACGAGGCCGCGCCGATGCGGCTTCCCCGTGCCGGGACCCCCGACGCGGCCAGGCTCGCCGAGCTGGGGCGCTCCGCCGTCCGCCTCCATATGGGTGGCCTCGGCGACATCGTGATCGCGCTCCGCCCCGATCTTGCCGCCACCAACGCCGACCGCTTCGCCCGGCTGGCAAGCGAAGGCTACTTCGACGGCCTCACCTTCCACCGGGTCGAGCCCAACTTCGTGATCCAGGGCGGCAGTCCCCACGCCAACGAGTATGCCGGCGACGGACCGTTCAGCCGCGACGAGATCAGCGACCAGCCCCACTGGCGCGGCACGGTTGGCTTGTCCACGCGAGGCCGCGACACCGGTGACGCCCAGATCTTCATCAATCTGACCGACAACGTACGGTTGGACTTCAACTACACCATCTACGGCGAAGTCGTCGAAGGGATGGAGATCGTTGACGCCGTCCAGGAGGGCGCCGTGATCGAACGGGCGGAGGTGATCGCCCGATGATTGCCGCCATAGCTCTGGCTTTGGCAGCTACGGCCGCGTCCAGCCCTCCGATGATGACCAGCGGACCGTCCGCCGGTTCCTTCGCCAAGCCGCCCCAGGCCGCCCCGCAGTCCGCCGATTCAGCCATTGCCCTGGCACAGCGCGTCGAGATCCACCGCACCGAGTACGGCGTCCCCCACATCCTCGCCGACGACCTGGAAGCGATGGGATTCGGGCTCGGCTACGTGCAGTCGGAGGACTACGGGGCGTCGATCGCTGTGGCGATGGTCACGAGCCGTGGCACCCTCGCCCGTCACCTCGGCGCCGACGAGCTTGACGCGGATTTTGCGGGACGCGCCGTGCATGCACGAGCGGTAGAGACTTTCCACCGCCTCGAACCACGCACCCAGGACGTGTACCGGGGCTTCGCAGAAGGGGTGAACCACTACATCCGGCTGCACGCCGACGAATTCCAGCCCTGGATTACGCCCGACTTCACCGGAATCGACGCGCTCGCCCGTGACGTGCAGACCTGGAGCCGTGCCGACGCGGCGCGTTTCGTAGCGCGGCTTCGCAGAGGTGAGGCAGAACGCGATAGCAACGGGGCGGGGCCGGGCAATAGTGGATCGGGACGCGACGCAGCCACCCCGGAAGGGTTGTCATCATCCTTCGCTCTCGACGGCTCCAACGCCTGGGCCTTTCACGGCACCCGCACCGAGTCCGGCAACACCATCCTGCTCCGGAACCCGCACCTTCGCTGGGACGGAGACCACGACCTCCTCGCCCGCCCATCGGGCCTGACCTACTACGAAGCGCACGTCCGCGTCCCCGGCGTGATCGACTTCTACGGCGACTTCCGAATCGGCACGGCCTTCGGGATCATCGGCGGCTTCAACGCCCGCCTCGGCTGGGCCACGACCAACAACTACCCGACGCTCTCGCAAGTCTACAAGCTCAGGGCGCACCCGACGCTCGACGACCACGCGCTCCTCGACGGACGGCCCCTGCCCCTTGAACGGAGAGACGCCATCGTCGACTACCGGACCGCAGCCGGGGGTACGGCCACCGAAACGAGGACCGCCTGGCACACCCCGTACGGACCTGTCATTCACCGCACCGAAGAGCATGTGTATCTGCTCAAGGACGCCAGGGACGGCGAATTCCGTCGCGGCGAGCAGTTCCTGCGCATGATGATGGCACGAGACCTCGACGAGTGGCTTGACGTGATGAAGATGCGCGCGCACCCGACATCCAACTTCACGTATGCCGACCGAGACGGGAACATTGCGCACTACTACAACGTGCGTATGCCCCTGTTGCCGCACCCCGTCACCGGTGACACAGCGGCGTTTGCGGCCACTTCCGCCGACATCTGGTCCGAACTCGTGCCGTGGGAGAGCCTGCCGCTGTACCTCAACCCTCCCGGCGGCTACGTGCAGCAGGCGAATGACACCCCTGACTACACCAATCTCAATGTGCCGATGGACCGGGATACCATGCCGGCCAACCTGCCGGAACCCAGGCTGCGGCTAAGGAGCCAACTGTCGCTCGAGCTGGCGAGCGGCGGCCAGCGCCTGAGCGTGGAAGACGTGATTGAGTTGAAGCACAATCCGCGCATGCTGATGGCTGAGCGGGTGGTGGGCGATCTTCTGGGCGCCGCAATGGCTGTAGACGACCGGGATGTGCGGGAAGCCACGGAGGTGCTCTCCGCCTGGGATCTGACTGCGGCGGCCGACAGCCGGGGCGGTGTCCTCTTCGAACGCTGGGCAGGTCAATACTTCGACGGGACGGCCGACTCGCTCCGCTGGCGCCAGCCCTGGGACCCCCCGCGTGCGCATGCCACTCCGTACGGCGTGAGCGACCCCGACGCGGCGGTCGAGGCGCTGCGCGACGCGATCTTGTCGTTGCGGAACGAGGGTGTCGCGCCGGACGCTCCTTGGGGTGAGGTCCACCGCGTGATAAGGGGCAATGTGGACAAGCCCGTGTCAGGTTGCCCGCCCACCCTGGGGTGCTTCCGGGCATTGTCGTTCGAACCGACGAACGACGGTCGGCTCGCCGCAAACCGGGGCGATTCCTGGGTCTTCGTGGTCGAGTTCGGCGATGTCCCGAGGGCCCGCACGGTGCTCGCCTACGGACAGACCGCTCGATCCGGGGCTTCGCACTATGCCGACCAGGCCGCCATGTTCGCCGCCGGGAAGATGAAGGAGGTGGCGTGGACGGACGAGGACATCCGCCGGAAGACGATCAGAGTCTACAGACCGGGAGAAGAAGTCAGGCGGTAGCCGAACTTTCATCGGCATGCGGTGTATCCGGTCCCATGCCTTGTCCGAGACGCGTGGGGATGCACCACGGCGGCGTGGCGCAGACCGGTACGCAGGGAGGAATCGGGCGGACCCTGAACTCCACAGGAGGACCATCATGAAGAAACGCTTCATCACCGTGGCTGTCGCCGCACTCGCTCTCACAAACACCCCGGCAGCGGCACAGGCCGTTGGCGGAATCAGCGCCCTGACCGGCGCCAACGACGCTGCGTATTCGTTTGGCGGGTGGCTCCAGGTCAACCGCATCACCGCATCCGTGGACCTGGGCCACATCAGCCATGAGGTGGACGATCCAGTCCATCAGAGAGACCGGCTTCAGGTTGTCGGCCTCGGCGCCGCACTCGGTCCGGTTGTCCTATCCGGTCACTATGGGCAAGCCAAGTGTGCGCACACCATCGATCTCTACGGCGCGAGCCTCTGGTACGAGGCGTTTGGAGTGCGAGTACTCCGGTTTGAAGGGGAGACACGCCTGCAAGCCGGGATCCGGCTCAACCTGGGACGGGGTGGCAGCGGTTCGGCCTCTGCGTCCGCCTCCAGGCGCCGCGTGAGGTAACGACTGCCAAAACGGGCCCGTTGTCCGCCACAATCGCCTCGAAATGGCGGACAACGGGTCGGGTTGGCACCCTTCTTAGCGGGGAGCGCACTAATCGGCCGACCGACTGCGACGGCTGCGTCGCCCGGGATCGGCCACGTAACGCGCTGGTACGGCCGCCTTGTCGGTCAACAATCCGGTCAAGTCCGCGGCCGCACGACGCTGGACATGGTCAAGCGCCGCACGTGTAAGAAACCCCGAGCGGGATTCCCCCTCTCGGACCGCCGCCTGGTCCACGATCGCCAACACCCGGGCTGGCATCGTGATGTTCACGCGCTTCCCCGTTCATTAGCAGCCCCTCAATGTGGCAGGCAATCGCCTCACTGGCGGACTCAATCGCCTCTTCGAGGGTGTCACCGGCCGAGAAACAGCCAGGAAGGTCGGGTCGGTGACCCCGAATCCGCTTCCGGGCTCCCACTCATCCTGGCCGCTGCCATCGCCTCAAACGCCAGTCACTCCCATGTTGTACACCCGACCGACCGTCCACCACGACCCCAGCCTGACAGGCGACCCATGAAGACCCCCCGCCCCCACCGCCCCTCCCCCGCGATCTCCACCCGGCTGGCCACCGCCACCCTGCTCGGCGGGTTGGCCGCGCTCGGGGCTCCCACCCTGGCCACCCTCGCCGCGCCCACTCCCGCCTCGGCCCAGGACGACCCCGCCCCCGCCCCCACCACCCCACCCCCCTTCCACCTGGCCACCCTGTTCGACCTCGGTCATCTCCTCCTTGACGAGAACGGCGACGGCGTGCCCGACCGCCTCGGCGCGGCCCTGGTTCTCGCGCCCGACCCCACCGACGCGGAACGGGCTGCCGCCGCCGAGATCACCGCGCGGCTCGGCTTCGAGACCATGGCGCTCGACCTCCCCGTGCGGCGCGGTCCCTCGCCCGGCCAGGTCGGCATCCTGATCGGCCACCGCGCGGTCGAGGCGACAGGGCTCTCGGTCGCCGACTTCGGCGCGGGCGCCGGCGCACGGGGAGTCATCGGCACCGACATCGGTCCGGGCACCGCCACGCAGACCAACTCACCCACCATCGCCACTCTTGCCACCCCGGCCGGCGAGCGCTGGCTGGCCGTCCTGGGCGACGACGACGACGCCCTCCTCCTCGCGGCCCGGCACGTCGCCGGCGCTCTTCCGCACGTCAGAACCCTTTCCGGCCCCTCACTCGGCGACGTGGCCGACGCACTCTCCACCTGGATCAGCGCCGGCGACACGACGGCTCCCTCGGCCAGCGTCACCTTCCCCCGGGCCACCCTGGACGACGGCGGGTCCGGCGTCCACCTCATCGCCGATCTCTCGTTCGACCCCGGCCTCGGCCCCGACGATGTCGCCGCGCGCGCAACCGAAGCCCTCGACCGCCTCCAGATCCTCGCTTGGGACCGCATCGGCGACGCCGCCACCGGACCCGATTCGGCCGACCTGCGCTTCCCGCACCTTGCCTCGCTCACCGTCGGCGCCGGCGGGCGCGGGGTCGTCGTCCCCACACTGGCCACGCCCCCCGGCCCCGGTCCCGTCTCCGGCCGCGGGGGCGGCGCGAAGGGCAACCTCGACCTCTCCAACGTCTACACGACCGACGGCTTCCTCTCCGGGAGCGACATCCCCAACGGGATCGACGTGGTCATCGTGCCCGGTCACGGCGCCGAGGGTGTCCCGGACCTGGCCGCCCGCATGGGCCTCGAGGCCACCGGACTCACCATCCCCCTGGTCCGCCGCCCTGACGAAATCGAGTCCGCCGCGCGCGAGCCTACGGCAATCCTGGTCGGCAGCGACCACCCGCTGATCGCCGAGCTTGCCGACACCGGCAAGATCTCGACCGACGACCTCGCTCCCGGCCAGGGGCTCATCGAAATCGTGCCCGACGCCTTCGGCAGCAAGCCCGCCCTGGTCGTCACCGGGGCGGATCACGCCGGCGCCACCCTCGCGACCAGGCGCCTTGCGGAAGTCTTCCCCAACGTCAGCGCCCGGGGCGACGACACACCCACCTTCGACGACATCGAGTACGAGCTCTGGGGGACCCTTTCGGGCAACACCCCCGCGGGGCAAGCGGCAATCGGCCTCTACAAGCTCGACCGGATCGTCGCCGAACTCGCGGACCAGGACATCGCCGCGGCGGAGATTCTGGTCTCGCTGGAAAAGCCGGCGGACGGCCTCGCCGAGATCGTGCGCCAGCGCGCCAGCGGTCTTGGCGCGGGCGCCGACACGGGCACGAATCCAGCCGCTTCCGACATTTCCGTCACTATCGACGACAGAAACGTGCAGAACGCGGCGACGATCTTCGACGAGACCTTCGACGTCCCGTCCGAGGTGGACCGCTTCTGGGCGGCGCTCGAGAGGAGCATCCTACCCAGCATCAGATCGGGCGAACCGGTGCGCGTCGAAGCCCGGCTCTCGGAGCCTCCGGAAGTCCGCCAGGCCATTGCCGACGAAGCCCGCCAGCGCCTGATCGACGCCGGTGCAGATCCCGACGCTGCCACGGTCGAGATCCTGTCCGCCTTCAAGCAGGGCTTCTTCTGGCTGCGCGAGTCGGTGGCGCCCCGGCTCGCCGGACAGGACATCGGGGAGATCGTGATCGAGTTCCTCAGGAACGACCCGCCCGGCGAGTGGCCCCAACAGGCCATTCACACGCCCCTCAGGTGGTTGCATGAGATTTTCCCGATCGACGAGGTACTCGCAGAGGATCTGGGCCTCGTTGTCCGCCAAATTCGCTTCGAAATGGCGGACAACGGGCCGATTTACCGGGTCCGGGCCACCGCACCCGACGGAAGCACCCTCCTCGAAGAGACATTCGACCCCGTCTGGGTCCTCCGCCCCTACTTCGACCGCTTCCAGGACTATGAGCAGGTCCGCGTGACCACCGGCTGGGTCACCGCCATAGCAGATGGGGACACTCTTGCGCACGAGCGCATCGTCACCGACCCCGAGTGGGTCTGGGACCGCTACCAGTCGCGCACCCTGCCCGCGGTCTACGACTACGTGATGGACCGGCACGACGGGAACCCCCGCGGCGGCGGTGCGGACGCGCCCTTCTTCGGCACCCTCACCGTGGAACTCGAGCTGAGCGAGCCCGACTACCGGCTGGGCATTGACAACGAGATCATCTCGACAATGGACGCCCTGCACGAGGAGGTCTACTTCGGCACCATCGAGTTCTTCCACCTGATCGGCCGCAACGCGCGCGGACAGGACCTGACCTACCCGGGGCGGATCATCCCCGTCATGCGGCCGAAGGGGGACGGCGCGGCGGGACGCGGCCGGGTCAGCCTCACGGGCTTCGCGACGGACCGACCGGCGGTCGTTGTGCGCTACACGACCCGCGGCGGCGCCTCCGGTGAGCGGCGTCTCGACATTCCCAAAGTCACGATGGAGCGCCCCAGCCTGCGACGCGCGGTGATCGCGCCCGAATCCGCGCAAATCCCCCCATCCCCTGCGCTACCTCGGCTCGACTTCCGTGTCCGGGTGGACTCCGAGGCCGACGAACGCGACGCCCTGCTCCACATGGCGACACCCGAACAGGTGGACGCACGCATGATCTCGGCAGCGCAGGTCGAGGCCACGCTTGCCAACCTGGCAACGCTGCGGGATGCCGGCCTGTACCCCGGAGCGCTGGCCTACGACGAGGTGGGCGAGATCGGGGTGTGGGCCGAGTGGACCCACGAGCAGAACGATTCCGCACGGGTGACGGCGGTGCTTCCCGGCAACGGAACCCCGGCACCGCTGGCCGTGTGGTCGGACCTCGTCCCCGAGGGCTGGACCTACAACGGCGACCGCATCGTCCAGTGGGACACGCCCATTCCGCCGTCCGAGGGCCATGAGATGGTGGCCAGGATGAGCCAGGCCTTCACGCGCGCGAGTATGTACAAGGTCGGCGAGAGCTACCTGGGCAAGACGACGTGGGCGATGGATCTGATGTCCCCCGTCACCGCCACCCACTGGTCGCGTGCCAAGGCGACCACCTTCAAGCCCACGGTCATCTACTCGGCCCGGCAGCACGCGAACGAGGTCTCGTCCACCAGCCATGTGCTGCGCCACGCCGAGCTGCTGCTCACCGATTCAACCCAGCGCGCCAAGCTGGACAAGGTGAACGTCGTCATCCACCCCTTCACCAATCCCGACGGCGCCCAGCTGGCCTACGACCTGTACCGGATGACCCCGGACTACATCCTCCACGCGGGCTACCTGGGGTCGCTGGGGATGGACGCCACCTCGGGAGGGGGGCAGGACTTCCCCATCTATCCAGAGTCGAAGGTGCGCAACCGGCTATGGGAACGCTGGCTGCCCGACATCTTCCTGAACCCGCACGGCTATCCCAGTCACCAGGTGGTCCAGCTCTTCTCGGAATACACCGGGCTGGTGCGGCGTGGGCGCGTCACCGAGCGCAACTGGGGCTTCAACAAGGGGTGGTTCATGCCGGGGTTCGGGTACATCGACGATCCCGACTTCCCGCGCCACAAGGACGCCGCGTTCAAGATCCGGGACTACATCACGGCCGGGATCAACTCCAACGCGGACGTCTTCGAGATGAACCAGCGCAACTACGACCGCTACCGGCGGTACGGGGCGGCGTTCGATCCGGAGGTGTTCCGGCTGCCGCTGACGGACAGCGTGCTGATCGAGATGCCGCTCAAGGGTGGGAGGGGTGGAGGAGGCGGCCGGGGGTTCAATCCGCGGGTGACGATCTGGAGCGGCACGACCGAGGCGCCGGACGAGACGGCCTACGGGCCATGGATGGAACTGGTGGCGAAGGCTGGGCTTTCGTGGGATCAGGCGATTCTGGACTACCTATATGACGGCGACCACAAGGTGACACGGAGTGGGTCGGCTTTTCTGGGGGGCGTGACGTTGAGGATGAGTCGGGCGAGGCCGCCGGTCGAGGCTGGCGATGATGAGGTAGAGGGGAATCGCTAGGCATCGCGTACAGCAAGTGAGGGGGGAATCTCCTCGCGCACTTACCGGGAAAGTGCAGAGCGATTACTAGTCCCATCGATCTGGAGCGCCTGTACACCCGTGATCCGGCGCTGCTAACGGAAATCGTCCGGGAACTCAGCCCCCGCATTTGGGTGGCAATCCGCCACTTCGCACGGGACGACGAGGTGACCGGTGGCGCGATCGCGTTCCCCCTTGCGGCCATGCTTCACGAACTCGGTCCGGCGCGGCCGTGGCCATCGCTCTGGGATTGTCGGACCGCCACAACTACCGGAGGCTGGTCCGGCAAACCCTTGGAGTGCCTCCATCGATCCTCCGGCACCGGAGCGGAGCAGATCATTGGAGGAGAGCATCGTCCGAGCGCTCACGGCGACACCAACTCCTCCTACGGACCCGAAGCACCCCCCGGCGCCTCCCAAACCCCCACCCCGGTCCCCTTGAGCGCCTCCTTGTCGACCTTCCCCACCGAGATGTGAGGCATCGTGTCACGCACCTCGATGAACCGGGGGACCATGAACGCCGCCATCCGGTCCACACACCAGGCGTGCAATCGGCCGGGGTCCAGCTGCGCCCCGCCGCTCGGCACGACTACCGCCTTCACTTCCTCCTCGCCCATCCGGGAAGGCACGCCCAACACGAACGCCTCCGCGACATCCGGGTGTTCCTCAATCAGGCGTTGCAATTCCCAGGCGCTCACGTTTTCGCCCCGCCGCCGGATGAAGTGGGCCTTGCGGTCGACGTAGAAAACCCAGCCGTCGTCATCCCGGTAGCCGATATCCCCTGTCCTGAACCAGCCGTCCGACCACGTTTCCCGGGTCGCTTCGGCGTCCCCCTCGTAGCCCAGGAAGATCACGTCGTCGCTATTCGGGCGGGCGAGGATCTCGCCACGGGTTCCCGGCGGCACAGGCGCGCCGCCATCGTCCGCGATGCGGATTTCGAAGTCGGGCGCGACCACCCCGCAGGACCCGGCCGGCTGCCGATGCCCCGGAACCGGCACGGTGAGCGGTTCGGCCTCGGTCATCCCGTAGGTGTCGATGATCCTGATGCCGAGCCGTTTCTCGACCGGGCGATGAAGTTCGGGCGTCATCGGGCCGAAGATTCCGAGGCGAAGATGCTCGGTGGCCGCACGCTCCTCAGCCGTGACGGGTTGCTCCCAGAGTATCCGCGCGATTGCGGGGAGGCCCGATATCACGGTCGCCGAGCACCGCCGCACCTCGCTCCAAAACCGCGACGCCGAGAACCGGGGCACGAGGCCCACCGAAGCTCCCGCGACCGCTGCGGTCATCGTCATGTGCAGCTGGCCCGCAATGTGGAAGAGCGGCATCCATCCGTGAACGACATCCGAGGGACCCATCTCGACGGCTTCCGCCAGGTGGGCCGCTCCCCGGCAGAGCTGGTTGTGGGGGATTACGACGGCTTTGGAACGGCCGGTGGTCCCCGACGTGAACATGATCGTCGCCGGATCGCCGGGCGCCGGGTCGGGTCCCGTCCAGGGCGTGGCGCGTTCGGCTTCCTCGCCCCCGATCCAGCGGCCGTCCGGCCCGCCGTCCACGACCACGACCGTCCGGATTCCAGCATCCGCCGGATCCGGGATCGACTCCAGCGCGGAGGCCTCCGTCACCAAGACACAGGCCCGTGACCGACGCAAATGGTCGGCGAGCAGTGCCCCCCGGTGACCCCGGTTCAGCGACACGTACGTGCATCCCGCTGCGTGGGTCCCGAGCCACGCCCAAACCGCCTCGGGCCGGTTGTGCATGTAGCCCGCGACCCGCCCTCCGCCCGGTTCGGCGCCCAGCTCCCGCAGGAACCCGGCCCAGCGCCGGATCACCGTCCACGCCTCTGCATAGCTCCACGTCCGGTCCTCCCAGATCAGGAAGGGCCGCTCACCGCTACGGTCGGCGCGTGCGCGAAACACCTGGGGCGTGCTCGTGCCATCGGCACCGACCAGCCTCACCAGGCGATTGATTCCCGAGATGGCGGTGACTATGGTCCCCTCCCTGTTGAGCCCGGTGTCGCCTCGGGCATCAAGCGTTCAAGCACCAGACAGGAATACCCATCATGTCCAACCCTCTCAAGCTCGAGCGCTGCGGCCGCGTGCTCGAAGTTACCCTCGACCGGCCCAAGGCGAACGCGATCGACGCTGCCACGAGCATCCGCATGGGCGAGGTGTTCTGCGACTTCCGCGACGACGATGGCCTCCGGGTGGCGATCCTGACCGGCGCGGGCGACCGCATCTTCTCGGCCGGATGGGACCTCAAGGCGGCGAGCGAAGGCGAACACGAACGCATGGACTACGGCCCCGGCGGCTTCGGCGGGATCACCGAGCTCTGGGACCTGGACAAGCCGGTCATCGCAGCGGTGAACGGGCTGGCGGTGGGCGGCGGCTGCGAGCTGATGCTGGCAGCCGACCTCGTGGTGGCGAGCGAGGACGCCGAGTTCTGGTACCCGGAAGCCCGTCTCGGGAACATGGCCGACGCGGGTGCCGTGCAGCGTCTCCCGCGGAAGATTCCCGTCAACGTCGCGATGGAGATGTTGATGACGGGCCGGCGGATGTCGGCCGCCGAAGCACAGCGGTGGGGGCTGGTGAATTGGGTCGTGCCTGGCGATCAAGTGCTCGCGAAGGCCCGTGAAGTCGCCGACGGACTGGCGCTGAGCGCGCCGCTGTCGCTCCGGGCCATCAAGGAGGTTACGCGGGGGATCGAGGATATGTCTGTCCGGGACGCGTTCCGGGCCCTTCAGGCGCGGCGGTTCCCGACCTACGAGCGCATGCTCGCTTCAGAGGACCACGAGGAAGGGCCGAGGGCTTTCGTGGAGAAGCGGGCGCCGGACTTCAAGGGTCGGTAGCCCCAAAGTATCACCTCCCGATCCACCGCATCATCGCGCGCCGCACCCTCTCCACCAGTCCCTCATCCTCCTCCGTGATCCCCCGGACCGAGAGCACGATCTCAGGCGAAATCTCAATTCGTGTCCACGTGTTGCTCGACCGCGGCGAGTCCAGGTTGCGACGGCGGGCAACCTCCTGCAGGTCCAGCAGGGACTCGGCGAGGTCGGATGCCCCCCTGTAGGCTGCGCTGTGGTCGGCAGCAGCTTCTGGAAGTTGCGAAAACACCGGTGGCGGGTCGGACTCTCGCTGCACGAATGGGCCGGCCTCCCGTTCCAAGGCCGCCGCAGAGGGGCGCCGCTTCGGCGTTGCCATCGGCGTTATCGCCCTCTCCCCCTCACCCCACCGCTCCTCCAGCGCCCTCCGGCGCATCCCCGGAGCCCGAAACGCCGTCGATGGCTCCGCCACCAGATCCGGGCTCACCGCGATCCGCCCGTCCGCCACCCCCGCGATCAGCGCCGGCGGCACCCGCTCGAACACCTTCCTCATGTCCCTGAGGGACACGGCGGGCACCTCCCCCTCCTCTTCCGCTTCCCTCACCCGCCGAATGAACAGCAGTCGATCCCGCACCAGTTTCGGATAGCGGGTCCGCGGACCACGCCGCCCCACCTTCGGCAGAAGTCCCTCCTGGACGTAGTACGCGATCGTCCTGCGGTCGAACCCCGTGTCGCGCTCCAGTTCCCTGGCCGTGTAGCTCGGCATCGAATCCCCCAATCCCAACTGTCGTCCACTGGATACTTACTGTTGACTTACTGGTGATTTCCGTTTACTGTTGAATAGCTGGTCACTACTGACAATACAAAAGGAGCCTCAAAGTGGACCACGTCAAGACCGCCATCTCCAGTCTCAGGCTCGCAGAACCGACAACCCACGGGGGATTGAGCATCTTCCCCCTCACTTCCGGCCTGGACAGCGACCTCGGCTACCTCCTCCTTGAAGAGGGGCTGCGGAAGGGCCTCGTCGCCATTCGCGAAGTGTCCGAGGGTGGCAGCGTGCCCGAACTCACCGTCAAGAACCGGGCGGACGTGCCCGTGCTGATCGTGGACGGCGAGGAACTCGTCGGCGCCAAGCAGAACCGGGTCGCCAACCTCACCATGCTGCTTCCGGCGGAGAAGACCACGATCATCCCCGTGTCGTGCGTGGAAGCGGGGCGCTGGTCGTACCGCAGCCGCGACTTCGGGGTGACCGATCGGGTGCAGAACGCACGGGGCCGGGCGGAGAAGCTTGCCGACGTGCGGGAGTCGATCCGCCACAGAGGCAGTCGGCGCTCCGACCAGGGCCGCGTGTGGGACTCCCTGGCGGAAGAGTCCGAGTCGCTGGAAGCCGCTTCCCCAACCGGCGCGATGAGCGCCATGTTCGAGCGCCATCAGGAGACGCTAGACGACTACGTGGAAGCCGTGACCCCCCTGCCCGGCCAGATCGGCGCCATCTTCGTCGTCCACAATCGCCGTTACGGCCTGGACCTCTTCGACCAGTCCGAGACCTTCGCGGCCTTTCTGCCCAAGCTGGTGCGCAGCTATGCGATCGACGTGCTGGGGCGCCGGTCCACGAGCGAGGGCGCGGGCGCGCCGGAAGCGCAGGAGTTCCTCGACCGCATCCTCGCCGGCACCCTCGACGACCATCCCGCTGTCGGCCTCGGCCGGGACGTGGGAATCGTCGGCGAAGGGCTGGTCGCAGGTGCGCTCGCGGTCGACGAAACGGTCGTGCATCTGACCGCTTTTGCAGAGGCGCAGCATCGGCGCCGCAGCGACGACAACCCCTCCGGCCGCGGCCACCAGGCACGCTACCCGAGCCACCGCCAGAGGCAGGATGCGATGCGGAGGCGCTATCCCAGGCGGTAGCGCCCCGCGCAGGGGCCGTGCGTGGCAGCCCTCGCACGCTTCCCCATCGCGATGCCGGCGCAGAGCTTCACTACCGCATGCCTAGCGTCAGTCCTGCGATGTCGTACCAGTCCGCCGCGCGCCACCCGATTCCATCGGCGTCGGGTTCGCGTTCCACGACGGTCACGAGTGTCGAATCGTACAGGTCGTACGCCAGGAGCCTGTCCCGAACCCTTACCGATCCCGACCCCCCACCGAAATGCTGCCCCAGGATCGTCGTGTCGAAGGGCGCCGCAAGCTGCAGGAACGCAAGGGGTAGCGGGACTTCCGACACCATCGCTCCGCTGAGCGCGAACACAGTGAGCCGATTCCTCGAAATCGCCCCGATCGTGGCGCCTGGACCGCGCACCAGCCCCGGCGCAATGGGAAATTCGCCCGGCCCCTCCCCCCTGCGGCCGAATACCCCAACCACCGCCCCATCCCTTCCAACGCATTCGACCCGCACTTCATAAGAGTTCGTGACGCACACCGTGTTCTCGTCAACCAATGTGCCGTCGCTTCGGCTACTGAACGGAACTGGTGCCGAAGCGACGGGATCCAGGAATATCGTCGGTTTCTCTTCCGGAGCGGAATCACAGCCAGCGGTGGCGGCCACCATGATGGTGAACAGCGCGGCGTTCTTCAGCTTGGTGGTGTGAGACATGATTCACTCTCTCCGGAGTTGAGGCAGATACCCGCAGGGGCTTGTCCACGGGTTGGCGTGCGGGCACTACGATCCTCCGAACGTCATTTCGTCGATTCGGTACCAGTCGATGGCTCGCCGCGCGATTCCGTCGACGCCTGGCTGACGGTCGACCAGGGCCACCAGCGTCCCGCCAAGGATGTCGTAGCCAACCAGCCGGTCTCGGATGCGGACGGTTCCCATGTATTCGGTCCCTTCATAGACATCCAGGTACGAGAATCGGTCACGGTCCCTGGTGGTCGCAGCCCAGAGCCGTTCCCGGTCGTCGTAGACGAGCGGGTCACCGGCCAGTAACCACGTCTTCGGTGTTTCCCGGAAACCCTCCACGTACGGTTCCGACGCCGATTTCGGCAACGACATGCCGGACCCGCGGCCGATGCTCGAAATTCCTTCACGGTACGCCTCCACGTCACGCTCATTCGGGAGCTCTGCCACGTAGGTCGGTGGCGTGATCGCGGTCCCGTGGACGTCATCGCGGTCGCCGATAAACACGAGTTCGCTCTGGCACGCGCGGAAAACGTAGCCGCCGCCGGGGATGGGCCGTCCGGGAACCACCCTTCCGCATTCGCTCTCGACCAGGTTGTCGAGTCCGTCACGTGCCCATAGGACCTCTCCCGAGGCGACATCCACATCGGCCAGCACGGCGAGGCCCACTACGGTGTCGCTAGGCAAAGCGAGGTAGTAGCCATTGATCACGCTCCCGAACGGGGCTGCAGGCAAGAAGAGCAGGGGCACCGGCGTCTCGGACAGCCGAGCGCCATCGGGTCGAAAAACGGTCATGCGACTGGCCCTCAGATCAAACACTCCGATTGTGCCGTCCGGCCCGCGCTCGAGTGCGCCCATGGCCAGGAACTCGCCGGGGCCCTCGCCTTCTCTCCCGAAGACTCCGACTACCGATCCGGCTCGGTCGCTACAACGCACCCTGACCTCGTAGGAGTTGATCACGCAGGCGGTGTCCTCGTCCGCCAGGGTAATCTCGTCGTTCGTACTAAGCGGCGCCGGGATCGAGGCTACGGGACTCAGACGAACGAGGGACTCGACCGCCTGCTCTGGCGCGCAGCCGACCGAGATGCCCAGAATCAACGCGGCCTTCAGAGCATCACGGAGTCGGCCGTGTGCCGGGACGTGGAGCGTAGAGCACGGATGCGGGTACGTCATGGCACAACTCCTAAAGCGATAGTTGATCGGGACTGCGACAATTCTAACGGTGAACCAGGCGTGAACATAAGATTGGCCGCGGTGGCCGCACTTGCGGGATGCGTTTCCGGAGACGAGACGCCTCCCGAATCCCGGTCGGTTGCTGAGCGGGATAGTGCGTCAATCCGGATCGTGGAGAGCGCCGCACCTGCCTGGGTAACAGATCAAGGCTGGCAGATCGCGCCGATTCCGGAGGCTACCATGGGGTCAAGGGCGATCGTGGGTGGTCGGGACGAGGTTGCGTTTCAGCGCGTGCGGGGTGCCCGATTCCTTTGGGATGGTCGAATCGTCGTTGCAGACGCAGGCTCCCGCGAAGTGATGGTATTCGACACCGCCGGCACGCTTGTCACCCGTTTTGGAGGGCGAGGGCAAGGGCCGGGAGAACTCCAGTCCATCGTCGCAGTTCACGTGTGCGGCGAAGACTCCATCGCCGTGGTCGATTCCCGCCAAACGCTCCACCTCTTCGACGGGGATGGGGCATTCGCGCGCAGGGCACAGTTTCGACTGGGCGAACGGTCGGCGTCGCTGCAGGGAGTCTCGACGAACTGCCGACGAGGCCTACTGCAACAGCGCACCCGGCAGCCCCCGTTGGACCGTCTCGGCCTTACCGAGGATGTCTTTGCGTGGGTCGACTCGTTCTCCGAAGCCATCGACACAGTGACGACGGCTGAGCTGCTCGAGGCGTGGACTCGAAGTCTTGACGGGGCTGCGCGTCCGTGGGTCATCCCCTGGGGCACCGCTTCGCGCACGCACGCGTCAAGTAAGGACCGGCTGGTGCTGGGGAATGGGCGAGTCCCCGAGCTCAGACGGTACGATTCCACCGGTGCACTCCAGTTGATTGTTCGGTGGTCCATGCAGCCCCGGCCAGTCGACGCGAGGGATCGGCGGCGCTATTCCGAGTTTCGTTTGGAGTTTCTTGCCTGGGCACCGCCCAACGAGCCGGAAACCCGGTTGCTGTTCCCGGCTCTCGACGAATATCCGGAGGTCCCGACACACAAGCCGCTTTTCGACCGACTTCTGTTGGATGACCCGGGAGGGATCTGGGCGCGCGTCTTTCCCGAGGAGTCCTTCGGCCTCTTCGACTCGCGCCTCCGGGACGCCCCGGTCTTCACGGAGACCTGGACGGTGTTCGACTCGGCCGGGGTCTGGCTGGGCTACCTCACCTTGCCGGAGCGGTTTGAGCTTCAGGACATCGCCAGGGATCGGCTTCTGGGCGTATCGAGAGACTCCTTCGATACGGAAACGGTCCAGGTGCTGCGGATCGAAGCCGCCCGGCCTGGCTGACATGGACTGAGCGCCACGGATAGCCCCTGATTTGTCCGCCAACTCATCGTCGAAGTGGCGGACAACAGGACCCCCGGCGCCAACCCCCCTTGCTCCCCGCACCGGGCATGCTACGATTGCAGTCCACCCGCCGGAGGCTGAACGCCCCGGATCCACACCTCACCCCCCAAACCCACCATCAACATGGCCCAAGACACCATTTTCTCGAAGATCGCCCGGGGGGAGATTCCCGCGGACATCGTCTACAGTGACGACTTGGTCACCGCTTTTCGCGACATCCGTCCCCTCACGCCCACCCATGTCTTGATCGTCCCCAACGACGTGATTCCTGCACTGGCCGATGTCTCGGCCGACGACGAAGCGGTGCTGGGCCGAATGTTGCGCGTCGCCGCGGAGATCGCGGAGAAGGAGGGGATCGCGCAAGGCGGTTACCGTGTCATGATCAATTGTGGTGACCACGGCGGGCAGGAGGTCTGCCACCTGCACCTGCACCTGATGGGCGGGCGGCCGTTGGGGCCGATGCTGGCTCGGTAGGGGCGTTGCGGCTGTCTGGGTAGCAACGGTGCCGCCACACAAACTCGGTCACCGGTCCGGCAAGAGCCCGTACTTGGCGCGCGTTTGCGCTCACGGCGTATCGAGCCAGATTCCGGTTCCGCCTGCCAACGCGCAAACAGGAACCCCCAATGACCCAGGACACCATCTTCTCGAAGATCGGCCCGGCCCGGCGTCTCGCGCGCCCGCACTTGGCGGCCATTGCTCTTGCCACCATGGCCGCGCCCACCACGGCCCAGACGCCGCCACCCCTCGACCGCGTTCTGGCCTTCCCGACGCCCATCCCCGGCGAGGAACTACAGGCGGACCGGGGTGCTGCCGGCGCCTGGCACCGGATCCGCAAGCTCACCACCACGGCCAGCGTGCTTCACGTCACCGCGCACCCCGACGACGAGCACTCCGGCATGCTCACCCTCGCAAGCCGTGGGTGGGGCGCCCGCACGGCGCTGCTCAGCCTGAACCGCGGCGAGGCGGGCGCCAACGCGATCGGACCCGAACTCTTCGACGCGCTTGGCCTGATCCGCACCCGCGAGCTCGTTCTCGCGGGACGCTACTACGGCCTCGACGACCTCTATTTCACGACCGCCGCCGACTACGGCTACTCCAAGTCTGTCGCCGAGGCGTTCCGGAGTTGGGACCGCGATGCCGTGCTGGAGGACATGGTCCGGGTGATCCGGCTCAACCGGCCGCTCGTGGTGGTGTCGCGGTTCCACGGGACGGCGCGGGACGGGCACGGGCATCATCACGCTGCGGGGCTGCTTACCCCCGAGGCGGTCGCCGCGGCGGCCGATCCGGAGCGCTTCCCGGAGCAGATCACGCTCGAAGGGCTGCGGCCGTGGCGGGTCCTGCGCGTCTATCGCGGGGGCGTGCGGGAAGGGGAGCCCCATCATTTCACCGTGGACGCGAACGAGTACAACGCCTCGCTGGGCACGAGCTATCAGCGATTCGCCAGCCTCGGGCTCAGCCTGCAGCGGTCGCAGACGTCGGGGCGAATGCGCCGCGGCGGCGGGCAGGTATACCGGTATGAGTTGCTCGCAGAGGCCGGTGATCGGGCCGGAAGCGGCGATAATCCCGACTTTGTCCGCCAAAATGGTGCTGAAATGGCGGACAAATTCCTTTTTGGGCTCGATACGAGGCTGACGAGGCTGTCTGGGCTGGTGGGCGAACAGGTTGGCCTGGAAATCGAGCGGGGGCTCGTGGAGGTGCAGGCCGTGATCGACGAGGCGGTGCGCGACTTCGATTTTACCGCTCCGGAGGCTTCGGTCGCCGGACTGGCGCGCGGGCTTGCGTCGCTGCGTTCCGTGCTGGAGAGGGCGGACATGCCGCCGGATATGGGGTTCCACCTGGCCGTGAAGGAGCGGCAATTCCAGGACGCGATCCTTGCCGCGGCCGGGGTGGAGGTGCGAGCCGAGCTGGCCAACGACGCCGGTGGCGCGGTGGTCGTGCCGGGTGAGGAGGTCGAGGTGGCCGTGGAGGTGGAGAGCGTGGTTCCGTGGCGGATGTTCCATGTCAGCGTGATCGGTGGCGGGAACACGACGCAGGTCGCTTTCGATCAGGACCATGCGGACCCGAGTCCATTCAACATGGTGTTCGGTGTCCGCATTCCAACCGAAGCGGACTTTGCCGGGCCCTACTTCGCCCGGGTCGGACTGGCCGAGAACCACTACCAGATCGCAGACTCGGTGGACCTGCACCTGCCGTGGCGGAGACCGGAACTCCGTGCCGAAGTCGTCATGCGGGTTAACAGTATCCTGGTCGCCACAACCGTCCCTGTGACGGGATCGGTGTCTCGGTTGCCGTACGGGTCCGTTACCAGGCGCGTCGACGTGCTCCCCGCGGTTTCCGTTGCGGTGACACCGGCCGTGCGGGTTGTGGCGGCGGGAGACGCCGCCGCGGTCGAGCCTGCAGAGCGTGGCGACCCGGGTGCGGAGCGCGGAGGCCAGGGCGTGCCGACAGCCCGGGATGTCGTGGTTCTCGTTCGGCTGGAGGCCAATGCGCCGGATGTATCCGCCGAGGCCGAGCTTGAGCTTCCCGCAGGCTGGACGGCAACACCTGCTTCCCTTCGGCATGACTTTCGGAGCCGGGGCGAAGCGGTGGAGGCTCTCATCACCATTCATCCACCAGAGGGATGGAGCGGCGAAGCCACGGTTGGGGCCGTCGCACGGCTGGTTGCGCAGTCACCCGAGTACCGCACCGGCTACCAGGTCATCGACCACCGCGACCTGCCTCTCGCGCGGCTGCGGATCCCCGCGCGGACCACCATCCGGTCGGTCGCGGTGACACCCCTCGATGGCCTCACAGTGGGCTACGCAATGGGCGTAGGGGACGAGGTGCCCGCCGCGATCGAGGCTCTCGGCGCGTCGGTGCGGCTCCTGAACGAGGCCGACCTGGCCAGCGCCGCACTGGACGCGTACGACGCCATCGTCGTGGGCACGCGGGCCTACGCGGTGCGGCGGGACCTCGTCGAGAACAACCAGCGGCTGCTCGACTACGCGCGCGGCGGCGGCAACCTGGTCGTCCTCTATCAGACCCAGGAATTCGTCCCGTCCGAGATGGCCCCCTACCCCGCCTCTCTGCCCCGCGGCGCCCAGGAGGTCTCCGAACAGGACGCCCCCGTGCAGTTGCTGGCTCCTTCCCATCCCCTGCTCACGACCCCGAACCGCATCTCGGAGGCCGATTTCGGCGGCTGGCTGGAGCAGCGCGGCTCCAAGTTCTTCGCGGAGTGGGACCCGGCGTACACGCCCCTGGTTGAGACGCACGACACCGGCCAGGCTCCACAACGGGGCGTCTGGTTGACGGCGGCGGTCGGCGAGGGGCACTACAGCTACGTGGCCCTGGCCTTGCACCGGCAGCTCCCCTACGGCGTGCCGGGCGCTTACCGGATTCTGTCGAACGTGCTCTGGGCCCGCCCTGCCACCCCTTGACCCTTGGCGCCGTCGTGCGGGGGTGCGCCCGGTCGGCTCTCGTCAATGCTGGATTGCCACGGAACGATGCTGCCGTCTCGATGAACGGCCACCGGTGCCACGGCCATCGGGTTCTTACCAGGCCTCCGCCTACACCACCGCATGCCGGGGCGTCACCTGCTCGGAGATCTCGCCACCCGCCTCGATCTCCGCCCGGCGAAGCTCCCAGGTCTTCTGAAGGTTCAACCAAAGCTGCGGCGTCGTCCCGAAGTACCGGGCCAGCCTGAGGGCCGTGTCCGCGCTCACGCCCCGCTGGCCGTTGAGAATCATCGTCACCCGGTTGACCGGCACGCCAAGCGCCTTCGACAGCGCGTTGGCCGACAGCCCGAGCTCGTCGAGTTCCTCGCGCAGGATTTCGCCCGGATGCACCGGCCTCATGCCGTTCTTCGCGTTCATGTCACCTTCCCTTAGTGATAGTCCATATCGGCGAAGTCGTGAAACGCAGCGACCCGCCGCCGGGCGAGCTTCAGCGAGACCTCGGGGTAGATCGGTGCCGGCACACACAATCGGTCACCAGTCCGGCCAGAGCTCGTACTTGGCGATTCGCCACGGTGGAACGTCCGGTCTGGGCCGCCGGTCCCTCCACGCGGGATGGTTTCGTCATGAGGGGCGCAACGGCTTGATTCGATCTCGCATGGGATTGATGGTAGCCTGAGGCACTCGATCCCCGCCATGGCTTTCGGGGCGTCATGGACGCACGTTGCGCTACTGGCGCATCGAGCCAGATTTCGGATCTCCGCGCCCTCCGTCCAAGGACCTGTGCCCGCCTGCCAACGCCCAAGATGAACCTCACCACCATCGACTGGGTTGTCGTCGCCATTTACGGCACGATCACCCTCGCCATCGGCCTGGCGCTGGCCCGACGCGCGGGCCGCAGCGTCGAGGACTACTTCGTGGCCGGCCGGTCCCTGCCCTGGTGGCTCGCGGGCACCTCGATCGCGGCCACCTGGTTCGCCACGGACGCTCCGTTGGCTACGGCCGCGCTGGTCCGGCGCCAGGGCGTATACGGCAACTGGCTGTGGTGGTACGAGGCGGCCGGCATCCTCATGCTGACCTTCTTCTATGCACGGCTGTGGCGCCGCGCGGGCGTCCTCACCGACGCCGAGATCATCGAGCTACGCTACGGCGGCGCCCCGGCGCGGATCCTGCGCGGCTTCTCGGCCGTCTACCAGGGGCTGGTGAAAAACGCGGTCGTCATGGGGTGGGTGATGCTGGCAATGGTCAAATTCAGCAACGTGCTGCTCGGATGGGACGCCGCGCTGACTCTCTCGGTGTGTGTCGGGCTCGCCCTCGTCTACACGGTCGCGTCCGGGCTGTGGGGCGTCGTGGTCACCGACATGCTGCAATTCGTGGCCGGAATGCTGGGTTCGATCACCCTCGCGGGGATCGTGCTGAACCGCTTCGGCGGCCCGCCGGGGATGGCGGCCGCGATCCGGGAGGCTCCGGGCGCGCCGGCCGGGGCGCTCGATCTTGTGCCGAGCGCGGCGAACGCTTCGTCGCTCGAGTTGCTGTCGTTCCTGTGCCTGATCATGGTGCTGTGGATGAGGAGCGGGCAGGGCGACGGGTACGTCGCGCAGCGTCTCTTCGCCACCCGTGACGAGCGCCAATCCGTGCTGGCGTCGCTGTGGTTCGCCTTCGCGGGAACTGTCCTGCTGACATGGCCCTGGATCGTCGTCGGGCTGGGGTCGCTGCTGGTCTTCCCCGCCGGTGCGGGCCTCGACCCGGCACTCGCCGCCGACCCCGAACTCGCGTACCCCATGATGATCCGCGACCTGATGCCCGCCGGCCTAAGCGGCCTCATGGTCGCGACCTTCCTCGCCGCGTTCATGAGCACGATGGACACGCACCTGTGCTGGGGTGCGTCATACATGGTGAACGATGTGTACCGGCGCTTCGTCAGGAAGGGGGAATCGGAGCGCCACTACGTCGCCGCGTCCCGGGTGGCGGTGGTGGGGCTGGCGGTGATGGCTGCGTTCGTCGCCTGGCAGATGGAATCCATTCAGCGCGGATGGATCTACATCATCGAGCTCACGGCAGGGGTTGCGGTCATCTGGCTGCTGCGCTGGTATTGGTGGCGGGTAAACGCCTGGGCCGAGATCGCCGCGATGGCGGGTTCGGTGGTGCTCGCGAACGGCCGGGTGCTGCTGAACCTGGCCCAGGCCACCATTCCCCTGCCCGCAAGCCTGCTCTCCATGGCCGAGCGTTTCTACGCTCCCGAGATGGACCTGGTGCGGGCCGTCGTGATCCTTATCGTATGCACCCTGCTCTGGCTGGTCGTGATCAACGTGACAAAACCCGAAGAAGACGATGTGCTTGACCAGTTCCATCGGCGTGTACGACCCGGTGGATGGTGGGCACCGGTCGCCCAGCGCACCGGGATCGTCTCGGCGGATCCACCTGCGAGCCGTATGTGGACCGGCTTCGCTCTGGGCGCGCTGTTCGTGTACGGCAGTTTGCTCGGCGTCGGGTGCATGCTCACCGGAAGGGCCGGAGTCGGCGTGATTCTCCTGGGCGTGTCCATGGCTGCCGGAGTCTTGACCGGTCGCCTCGCCGACCAGGACACCCAGGGCGCCGCGGTCCCATGAAGATCGTCCTGGTCGGCGCCGGCAGCCGCGAATTCGGCCCCGCTTCCATCCGGGACATCCTGCTCAGCGACACGCTGTGCCACGGCGGCATCGAGATCGCCCTGGTCGACACCGACCCTTCCGGCCTGCCACGCACGCAGGCCTACGCCGAATCGGTCGCGTACCGCCTGCACCGGTCGGCCACCATCACGAGCACGACTTGGCTTGCCGACGCCCTGCCCGGTGCCGACACCGTCATCCTCGCCATCGAGCTCAACCGCTACTTCTACTGGGCGCAGGACTTCCACGTCCCCCGCACCTTCGGCTTCCGCCAGATCTACGGCGAGAACGGCGGGCCCGGCGGCCTTTTTCACGCGCTCCGCAATATGGGTCCGACCGTCGAAGTGGCGCGCAGCATGGAAGCTCACTGCCCGGACGCCTGGCTCGTCAACTACACCAATCCGTTGACAAAACTGTCGGAGGCCGCGGCCCGCCTCGCGGACATCAGGGTCGTCGGCCTCTGCCACGGAGTCTTCCACGGCGTGGAACAGGTGGCCCGAATCCTCGAACTTCCGCCCGAGCGCCTTGACGCCAAGGCCAGCGGGCTGAACCACTTCACCTGGTTCACCTCCGTGATCGACCGCGAAACGGGCGCAGACCTCTACCCCAGGCTCCGCGAACGCGAGCGCGCGGGCGACTTGATGCACGATTGGGACGAAATGGCTCTCAGTCGCATCCTCTTCCGCGTTTTCGGCCGCTTCCCCAGCCCCGGTGCCAACCACATCGGCGAATACATCCGCTGGGCGGGTGACTTCCTGGGCAGCAGCGCGCTCCAGTTCTTCTACGACCCGGCCGAGGGTCACCCCTGGGAGACCGGCCAAGTCCCCACCTGGATCTACAACCTCGGCGACAACCCGACCGATACGCCGCTCTTTCCGGAGAAGCCGCGGCACCGGGCACGCGGCAGCCGCGAAGAGCGGGCGGGGGCCGCATCGAAGCCGCCGGGACCACCGTCGTCCGCCGCCATGGATGCTCCCGCCGACTCCTACGACCCGCTCACCTCCGCCCCATTGGCCCCGTCCGGCGAGCTCGCCGTCCCCCTCCTCGAAGGCGTCCTGTGCGGCGCCGAACGATACCTCGACGCGGTCAACGTCCCCAACGCCGGGTACGTCCCGGGCCTGCCCGACAACGCGTTCGTGGAGGTTCCGGCCACCGCAGACCAATCCGGCCTGCACCCGTTCACGATGGAGCCGCTTCCCGAGGCGGTTCTCGCGCTGCTTCGCACCCAGACCAGCATCAACCGCCTGCTTGTGGACGCCTTCCGGGACGGGTCACGGCACACGCTGCTTCAGGCGCTGCTCCTGGATCCGACCACCGAGTCCTACCGGGGGGCAGTCAACCTGATCAACGAGATGTTCCGGCTGCAGGAGGACGTGCTGCCGGAGATGGAGTGGTAGCGGCGCGCGGCTCTACTTCGCGCTCGATCCTGGTCCGCACGGTCCGCTCCGCGAGATCGAGATCGTAGCGCGTCTGAAGATTGATCCAGAACTCCGGCGTCGTGCCGAAGTAGCGCCCGAGGCGAAGCGCGGTATCCGTGGTGACACGGCGCCGGCCCCGTACGACATCGTTCAACCGCGGCCGTGAGATCTTGAGTGCTCGGGCAAGCCGGTAGACACTAAGCTCCATCGGTCTCAGGAATTCGTCCCGCAGGATCTCGCCGGGATGCACCGGGGGTAGCCGACTCCCGGAGGTCACGTCCGAGAAATCGACCTCGTTGCGATTCACCTCGCCGCGCTTGATGATCATTGCTGGCTCTCCCCCTGGTGGTAGTCGACGATTTCGGCGTCCCATGCCTGGCCGTCCACGTAACGATAAACGGTACGTATCAGCAAGGCGTAGCTTCCAGGCGCCACTTCGGTCACCTGCGAGATCAGCGCTCGATCGGGTAGACCTCGATCAGAGGTTCATCATAGGTGGCCGTTGCCTGGACGAGTACCCGGTCCTCCGAAATATCCAGAATATCCAGAATGCGCAGGCTCGCGGGCATCGCAATCCGCTTCTTCCGTTCCCACGCCTCGCTGAAACCGACCCAGACCACCTGGTCCTGAAGCGGGTCAGGGTACTCCCGGATCCACAGAAGGCCGTCGGCGCCGCCCTTCATATCGGAAAAACCGGGAAGGGTGGGGCGCGCCGGCAGGTCCTCAAGCAGGCGGAGTTCGAACTCCGCCATGGTCAAGAGGAAGTTCCTTCCGCCGAGGAACAGCTTGCCCGGACCTCTACTCTCGAGATGCGCCCGTGTGCTATCACTGAGGAACCGCACCCAAGCTGCCTCCGCGCTCTTTCGGGGCTGCTCGAATGAGACTTCAACGGCGGTCCCTGCCTCGTCGTAGCGCGTGATCGTGATCGAGTCGGTCGTTGCCAGGTAGGCGTAGCGGTCGGTGACGGCAGAGACGGCAGTCCGTCCGAAGATCACGGGTAGCCCGCCGTGCGTTCGCCCGCCGTCGGCGTAAACCTCCCTCGCCGCCCACTGCTCTTCACCGGGACGGGTGCCCTCGAAGACGACCTCCCCGTCAGAAAGACGAACGATCTCATATTCCACCGGCAGCCGGATCTCCATCGGCCGGGCGGCTTTGGGCCCCGGGAATCCCATCTCCGAGGTTTCGAGCAGCACGCTGTTTCCGAAGGCTCCAACCATCATGACGATGCGTGTGCTTGACACCGACATCGCGTTCGGGTTGACCGTCGTCTCGCCGACGTACCCCCCGGAGGCGTCGAGCTGGGTTAATCGGAAGTGGTTTGCGTCCCAGGTGATCAGTCCGTCCGCGTGGCGAGCGATCCCGGCCAGAAACTTGTACTCGCCGGGACCATCTCCTTTCCTGCCGTGCCGAGAAAGCAACCGGCCCGCAGCATCCAGGATCAGGACTTCGTGCGACCGGGGATCCGCGATAGCGATGCCGTCGCCGAAGAAGACCGCTCCGGAGACCCTGGCCAGCGGGAGAGACTCGTCCAATCCCACCACCAGGCTTGGTTCCGCGGCGATCCGCAACGACTCGTCACCAGGCCACGGGGAGAACTGGTCCGCGGCCGCCGCGCTACCCGTGGCCCCCGGGTCCGATGTCTCGCCCTGGCAGGCGGCGGCCACGACAGCAACCATCGCGAACAGGCTGCCTATCGTCTTCGTGTGGTGCGTGTGATTCCTCTCGCGATCCAAGGTTCACCTCGTCACGTCGAGCGTCCCTGATTTCCATTTTCCTAACTTCTTAGGAGAAAAATGGGATCGGATCTTGCCCGCTGGCCCGCTCGCCCGCCGGCCCGCCGCGGCGGCATCGTGTCAACTACACCTGACATCATGTCAACCATAGTTGACCTTCAGTCTCTCATCACCCCCAACGTCACCCGCGACGGATACTCCCCACCCCGGTACACCGTCTGGTCCGCCGTGACGTACTGGTCCGGCGTCGCCCGGTAGTTATCCACGAATTGCTGCGTGTTGCGGTCGTACGCGGGGAACCACGAACTCTGCACGTGCACCATGATCCGGTGCCCCGCCTTGAAGGTGTGATACCGGTCCCGCAGATCGATATGAATCGGAGTGACCTCGCCCGGCACCATCGCCTCGGGATGCTCGAAGCTGTCGCGGAAGCGGCCCCGCATGACCTCGCCGGCAAGGTGCATCTGAAAGCCGCCCATCGGGACATCGCAGAAGGGCGAGTCGGGAGCGTCGTCGGGATAGATGTCGATCACCTTCACGACCCAGTCCGAGTCCGTCCCCGTCGTCGAGACAAAGATGTCGGCGAGGATCGGCCCCGCGATGGTGAGGTCTTCCTCCAGAGGTGCCGACTGGAAGGCCAGCACGTCCTGCCGCGCCGAAGCGAAGCGCTGGTCTTCCACCTTCCACAGGTGCCCGAGCGTGGTCCGCTCTTCGGCGGAGAATGGCACGGGATTGTTGGGATCGCTGGTGTAGCTGTCCGAATCCCCGGCCCCGGACGGAGCCTCGAAAGAAAGCGTCCCGCCGTCGTCCAGATACAGCGAAACCGCCTCGACCCCCGCGGGTGGCCAGCTCTCATGGGTCCGCCAGATGTTGGACCCGGTCTCGAAAACGACCGCCTCGGGCGCGGTCCAGCCTTCCGCCCCCCGCAGATGATGCTCGAAGAAGGGAAACTGCACCTCTCGCTGGAAGGTCACGGACGTCTCGTCGCCGAACTCGATGCACCCCAGGTTGTCGCCCAGCATGCGGGACCACCCACCGTGCAGCCACGGACCCGCCGCGAGGACGTTCTCCGTGCCCGGGTTCTCGGCCTCGATGGTTCGGTAGATCGACATGGGACCGTAGAAGTCTTCGGTGTCGAACCAGCCCGCGACGTTGAGGATCGGGTGGTGGATGTCGCGCATATGCGGGAGCGCGTTCTGCCGTTGCCAGTAGTCGTCGTAGGTGTCGTGCTCCATGAAGTCGTTCCACGCCGGGACATCTCCCTGGAAGTACAGGTCGTCGATGTTCGACGCCGCTCCCGCCTCCAGGAAGAAGTCGTACCCGGAGTCGGTTCCATAGTCGAAGGCGCCCGTGCGCTCCTCGGTCGGGGCGTCCCGGCGGCGCGCGTTCCCCGCCAGCCAGGAGAACGCGTACATGATCCGGAAGGCGCCGTTATGGTGCCAATCATCCCCGATGAACATGTCCGAGGGGGACGCCTGGGGAGACGAAGCGGCCAGCGCCGGGTGGGCGTCCACCATCCCCATGACGGTCTGCCACCCTGAGTAGGAGATCCCCCACTGTCCCACCTTGCCATTGTGCCCGCCCAAGTTGGCGAGCGCCCATTCGATGGTGTCGTAGTTGTCGGTGCTCTCGTCGACCGTGTCGGGCCCCTTCGGCTTGGGCGCGAGCGGGCGGATGACCTCGAAGTCGCCCTGCGACCGGAACTTGCCGCGCACATCCTGGAAGACGAACACGTACCCGGCGCGGTCGAATTCGGCGGAGGGACCGAGGGGATTGCGGTACTGTCCGGCCTCGTAGGGAGCGATCGAATACGGCGTCCGGTAGAGCATGACCGGGGCGGGCTCGGCGACGTCACGCGGCGTGTAGACGATGGTGTAGAGTTCCGCTCCGTCCCTCATGGCCACCATGTGCTCGCTCTTGTCGTAGTTGGCCTCGAGCCAGGCCAGATGCGCCGCGTCGCCGCCATTCGCGGCCTCGCGCGTGCGGTCGGCGAACGGCACGGCGCGATCCGCCTGATCCGCCTGGTCCACGCAGCCCAAGGCACCCAGCGCGACCAACAGCGCGATGCCACCCTTCAACCGCTTGCATTCCAACATGGTTCACCCCCGACTACGGTCGGCTGACGTATCGCGACCATGCCAACGCTGACAACAAGCCCCGATCCCGTGTAGTTTTCTCAATCTGCGGGTGACCGTAACACCTGCCCCGTCAGCCCGGCAATTCACAGGGCATCCTTCTAAAGAGTCATACCCCCAACATGAGCCGACCAAAACCTTCCGTGAGTCCCGTGACCCCGGTCATCGGCGCCGAGATCCAGGGCGTCGATCTGGACGATCTCCGCGATTCGGATTTCGAGGTCATCCGCGACGCCCTCATGACCCATTGCGTCATCGTCTTCCGGGATCAGGACATCTCGATCGAGAGCCAGAAGGCGCTTGGGGCGAGATTCGGCGAGTTGGTCGTGCACCCGAACGATCCCGGCCTCGATGGCCACCCGGAAGTCATGCTGATCCACGCCGATGAGAACTCCGTACGGGCCACAGGCGAGCAGTGGCACTCCGACGTCTCCTGCGACCCCGAGCCGCCGATGGGCTCGATCTTGCGGATGCACGCGACACCCGGTGCCGGCGGCGACACCCTGTTCGCCAGCATGTACGCCGCGTACGACGCACTCTCGGACCGGATGCGGGGATTGCTGGAGGGCCTGCGGGCCATGCACGACGGTGGTCCCTACTACCGGGAAGTGAACCGGCTCATCGGCCGTGACGATGGCGGACGTTCCTACCCGTCGGCGGAACATCCGGTGATCCGCACGCACCCGGTGACCGGACGAAAAGCGCTTTTCGTGAACCAGATGTTCACCCAGTACATTGTCGGCCTGCCCCCGAGCGAGAGCCGGGGGATCCTGAACTTCCTCTTCGAACACGTCGCGCGGCCGGACTTTCAATGCCGCCTCCGGTGGCGGAAGAACTCGGTCGGGATGTGGGACAACCGATGCACGCAACACCACGCAATCTGGGACTACTGGCCCGCCACCCGAACGGCGTACCGGGTTACGATCAGAGGCGAAGTCCCGGTCTGAGGGAAGGAATCATGGCGGATTCGAGTTCAATGAAGCGGGGCTTGTGGCTCCGGTGGGTGTTGGCAAGCGCCATCGGCTGCGCAGTGGTCTCGACTGTGGCCCGGCGCGTGAGCATGGCCGTGGGCGGCGTCGCAGGGGACGCCATGGGACCGTTGGTGGCCGAAGTCGTGGTCGGAGGTCTGGCGCTGGGCGGCGTGATGCTCGGGATTGCGGTGGGACAATGGTTGGTCGTGCGGCGACTTGTCCCCTGGGCGGGGCGGCTGTTGCTGGCAATCGCCGGAGGGGCCGCGGTGGCCGGTGCCGTGGGTCTCGGCCTGTTGGCAGCGCTTTCAGGCGTCGCCGGCCAGACCGCAAGCGTGGTCGTGGCCGTGGTTGTCGGCCTGGCCGGGTTCGGGACTACACAATGGCTGGTTCTGCGGGGGCACGTCCCCGGGGCCGGCCGGTGGGCGGTGGCAAGCCTTGCGGGCCTGGCTGCGGCCTCGTTCAGCATGGGCGTCATCGGAGCCCTGGCCGAGGAGATTACCGGAGGCGTGATTGGCCAGGCGTTGTTCGGGGGCATCTACGGGGCTGTTGCCGGTCACATTCCCATTTCGGCGACGGCAGGCCACCGGCAGGGGGAAGAGGCTGCTTGAGGACGATCAGCCCGTCACCACGGCCTCCTAGAACTCGAAGACCGCCGCCTCCCGGTTCAGCTGCAGCACCAGCACATCCGGGTCGATCAGCACGCGCTCGGGGTCGAAAGCGGCCCTGATCACGAATTCGGCGGACTCCCCCGCGCCCAGTTCCACCTCTGCACGTGCGTCCCGGTAGTCCTCGGCCACCACGGTGCGGCTTCCATCATCGTCCTCATCCGACCATCGGTCGCCCGCGGTCGCGCCCACCTGGACCCTCATGCGGGCCGTCCCCACGTTCTCGACCGTGCCGCGCACCACCCACTCACCCCCCTCCTGCGTCTTCGTCACGTCGGAGAACCGGTACTCGGGCACCACCACGTCGTAGAACCACTGCGCGGTGAAGGCATCAAAGGCCACCGTGTCGGGCGCAAAGTCCCGCATCACGGCCAGCATGTCCTGGAGCACGGGGAAGTCCGGATCCGGGTTGAACTTCGCGATGAAGGCCTGGAGCCCGGCGAGAGTGTTCTCCCGTCCCGTTTCCTGCTGGAGCATCCACATGACCCAGCCGCCCTTGTCGTAGGTGATGGTCCCGTCTCCGGACCGGGTTCCGTCCGTTTTGACCATTGCGCGTTCGGAGTCCACGAAGCGCTGGTCGCCGTACTGCTCCTCGATCCGTTTGCTGAACTCCATCCGGTAGCGATCACCGTACACCTGCTCGTGGAGCAGTGTCGTCGCGTAGTGCGACATCCCTTCCGAGAGGATGTTGCCGCCCGGACCCCGGCCCGGCGTCAGCAGATTGCCCCACCATTGATGCGCGGCTTCGTGCGCAACCACCAGGAACGCCACGTGGGAGCGCGGGTCGCTCTTGGCAAGAAACCCGATCCCTTCGCTGAAGGTGATGTTCGTCGGAAAACCTTGTGCATACCCCGCGAACGCCGGGAACTCCGAGATCTTCAGCAGATCCCACGGGAAGGGATAGAACCATTCGGAGTAGTATCTGCGGGCCGCATCCAGGGCAGCCGACATCTCCTCGATGTTGTAGTCGTGCTCGGGGTGGTAGTAGATCGCCGTGCCGTTGCCCTCCTTCACGGCGTACCTGCCCGCGACGACGTTGAACAGGTCCACCGGATGATCGGTCTCCCAGACCACCGTGCGCCGTCCGTCGACCACTTCGTCGCTCACCTTCTGCCCCACCCCGTTGGCCGTGTACTCCTCGGGCGTCGTGATGCGCGTGCGCACCGTGAAGGGCTCCCCACCCCAGCCGAAGAGGGGCTCGGTTTCGCCCACGTAGAAGTCGTCGGGGTAGTCCCGTGGCTCGTATGAGTTGTCGCTGTCCACACCGATCCCGGAGATGTATCCCGGAATCGGCGCAAAGGTCGGACTAAAGGCGGTCAGCACAACCCCCGATTCCAGAATGAACTGCCCCTCACCACCCGCGCGCTTGCTCATTCCACGGGGGAACTCGAACTCGTAGCTGAAGCCGATCTTGAGCGAATCGCCCGCGGCCAGCGGAGTTTCCGGGGTGAACACGAAGAGATTGGAGCGGTCGTCGGGTTCGTGCTCTTCTCCATTCAGCGTCCATTCGATCGGGTCCCACTGCCCGGCCGTGATCGGGATTTGCGGATACGGGTAATCCCGGTGGTTGTAGAAGGTGTATTCACCCTTCACGGCGGCCGACCGCTCGCCTGGCTCCAGGTCGATGTCGATGTCGACGTTGGACACCGACGGCATGTCGAAGTCGGTCCAGGTGGCCGTGTTCTCGCGCCAGTAGTCCTTGCCCGCCTCCTCGGCCGCCGGCCCCTGACGGCCCTCCTTTCCGCCGAAGTGCAGCACCGACGCCAGCACGATTGCCGGCACCGTGAACGGAAGCAGGCGCAGGGCGCCGATCAGCAGCGGCTTCGGCCTTATGCGGTGCACAAGCCGTGTGGCATCCTGGTTCGTTCGCCCAAACCACTTCACTGCCAATGCGACAAGGGGTGGAACCATGCTCAGAACGAGGAGCCGGTTCAGGAGCAACTCCCGCCCCTGAAGCGAAAACGCGCCCATGTCGCTCCACTGGACAGTGCCCCACGCGATCCAGTTGAGCGTCCAGCCGAAGGGGTCGTTGATTTCCAACCGGTAGATAGTGTAGAAGATCAGAACCATCCCGATGACGTACACGGCGTAGCGGTTCCGGAAAAAGGCGAACAGGGCCGTCACCAGCGCAGTCCAGAAGATGAAGGTGGGCACGAGCACGCCTCCCCAGGTCGCGATGAACGGGACCAGGTCGAAGCCCACGGGACTGCCGGAGAAGAGTTGCCGGTATACTATGACTCCCGCGCTGGCAACCACGCCCACGCCCAGGATCAGTCCCGCCACAACGCTGTTGCCGACGGTCTTGCCCAGCAGAATGGATCCGGTGGGGATCGGGGTTGAATTGAAGATCTCGGCCAGTTGGCGGCCTCGCTCCTTGTGCAACGATTCGACGGTGTAGAAAAGCAGCAGGAAACAGATCAGCAACGCGAGCGTGTTGAGCTGACGTACGGCCATCTCGCCGGGCGTCAACAGAACCCGGGAATTGAATGCGCCAATCGCGAAGACCGAGTTTGCGATGGACTGCCAGAGGATCAGGGGCACGAAAAGGTACATCCCCGGGCGCCGGACGAGCTCGCGGACCTCCTCCCGGCCGATGGCGGCGGCCGCTTTCCAGAAACCCAGAGGCTGGGTGGCCATGCCGAGGCCGCGAAGAGTGGCAGCGCCGGAAGGGACGGCCGGAGACGCTCCCTTGGCGCGCTTGCGGAACAAACGGGCCACCCGCGAATCACTGCCGCCCCGGCGCAACCGGCCCACGTAGCTCCTGGTGGCACCCGCTACCGCGACCAGCCCCAGTATTCCGAAGGCCACCCGGCTAAGCAGAAATCCCGCATCAGGCCGGAGCTGCGCCGTGTTGTAGAACTCGACCCCACGGTCGATCGTGAGGAAAGTCTCGTTCAGCCAGCGGAAGCCCGAGGGGTCGACAAGCATGAGCGCCCGGTTGACCTCCGGCGACAGCCAGCTGGGCGACCAGGTGGTCAGGAACCCCAAGGTGAAGAGCAGTATGACGATGGGGAAGGCAAACACGATGATCGGCTGCCGCGTCGTGGTCCCCAACATGAAGGACACCCCCGCGAAGAGGAGGATCTGGGGGAGTCCGAAGAGGAGCGTCGGATACAGGTAGTTGTGGAGGGAGAACGGGCCGATGTGCTCCGTATCCGCACCCGCTGCCACGATGTGGTTTAACCCCGCCCCGATCAGGAGGTACAGGAGCCATATGACGAAGAAGACGCCCAACGCACCCGCGAACTTGCCCCACACGTACTCGCGCGGCGTCAGGCGGGTCGAATGGAAGACCTCCACCACCCGGAGCTCCAGGTCACGGATCACCACCAGCCCCGCCGCGATCGTCAGGAACCAAGCGCCGATCCCCATGATGAGGATCGACTGGATCATGCTCTGAGCGAACACGGACGTGACGTACGAGCGCTCGCCCCCGACCGTGGAATCGCCCGAGGAAATCGTCACCGCACCTTCCGAAAAACCCCACGCAATCAGGGCCAGAAGCGCGAAGAGGACCCAATAGGCGGGTCGGCGAAGGCCCGAACGCAGCTCCCCGCGGGTGACTGACCACCAGCGGGTCAGGGTGTTCACTACGACACCTCCCCGTTCGCCTGCGCGAGAAGCAGGTACGCGTCCTCCAGGGTCGGTGGCACCGGCTCGAAGCCATCGGGCACACCGCCTTCCGTGTCAGCTCCCCGGGGGATGTGGATCCGCACCTGGTTGCGGCCCTCGATCAGGATCGCCTGCGTGATCCGGTAGAGGCGCTCGATCTCGCCGAGGTCCCGCTGTTCGACCGCGCCCTGGTAGACTGTTCCGGCCAGCCGGTTGCGGGCCTCGGTCGGCGTCGTGTCGGCCACGAAACGGCCGTCGTACATGATCGCCACCCGCGGGCAGAGGACCGATATGTCCTCAACGATGTGGGTGGAAAGGAGCACCGTGCGGTCCTCCGCAAGCTCGGCCAGAAGCCGGTAGAAGCGGAGGCGCTCCTCGGGGTCGAGGCCGGCCGTGGGTTCGTCGACGACCAGCAGCCGCGGGTCTCCCGCCAGCGCCTGCGCGATCCCGAGCCGCTGCCTCATGCCCCCGGAATAGCCCTTGACCTTGCGCTTGGAGGCGTAGGACAGGTTCACGCGATCAAGCAGTTCCGCCGCGAGGCGCTTCAGCCCCTGGGGAGCCTGGACCCCCTTGAGGACCAGGAGGAAACGAAGCATCGCCTCGCCGCTCAGGTGGGGATAGAAGCCGAAGTCCTGAGGCAAGTAGCCCAGCTGCTTGCGGATGAGGCGGGGGTCGTCGACGATGTCTTCACCGTTGAAGAGGACGTTGCCGGACGTCGGTTCGAGCAGGCCAGCGACGATGCGCATGAGCGTGGTCTTGCCCGCGCCGTTGGGTCCGAGAAGGCCGAACATCCCCTTGGACACGTCGATCGATACGCCCTGCAGCGCCGCGACGGGTCCGGGGTACACTTTGACGAGGTTCTTGATCTCTAGCATGGGGTTCCTTGTGGGATGCTGGTCATGCCCTGTGTGGTCATCGCCATGCCCTGGATGATGACCGTGATGCCCTGGAATGTACTGGTCATCCCACCGCGCATAACTCAACTGCCTGCGCCAGGGAGCGAAGCGGGTCGCCGCTGCGGGGAATGAACTCGTGCGCCATGTATCCGTTGAAGCCCGTGTCGCGGATGGCCCGCACGATCGCCGGGTAGTAGAGCTCCTGCGTCTCGTCGATCTCCGCGCGGCCGGGCACGCCACCCGTGTGATAGTGGCCGATCCAGTCGCGGGACTCGGTCAACGTGCGGATGATGTCGCCTTCCATGATCTGCATGTGGTAGATGTCGTAGAGGATGCGCACACGGGGCGAGTCGACGGCGCGGATCACTTCCAGAGCGTACGACATTCGATCGCCGATGTAGTCGAAATGGCCGCCCGGCTTGGAGTTCAGCGCCTCGACCAGGATGGTCGCGCCTTCCGCCTCGGCGATCGGCGCGCATTCCTCGAGGCACCGGATCGAGTTCTCGATCGCGGGCCCGTTCTCCATGCCGCGGCGGTTGCCGAAAAAGCAGATGACGTTGGGGACCCCCTCGCGCGCGGCCCGGGGGATGTGCTGTTCGAACGCCCCAATGATCGTCGCGTGGTTGCTGGGCTCGTTCAGGCCGTCCTCGATGGAGCCCGCGGCGACATCGCCACACGAGACGGCCAGCCCGTGATCGTGCGCGACGGCCCATTCGTCCACCTTCAGGAGGTCGATGGCGGGGAGGCCGATTTCGGCGACACCGGCACAGAATTCGCGTAGCGGGATGTCCGCGAAGCACCAGCGGGCGACGGACTGGGTGATGCCGGCTTGCGTGGGCGCCCCCTCGCGGGCGTTCGCGGTGACCCCGGGCCCTGTGCCCGTCTGGCTATTGACTCGCCCGCCACCGCCCTCGCCCTCGTTGGCGTCCGGGCCAGCGCCCATCTGGCTATTGACTCGCCCACTGCCGGACGCCAGCAGCCCCAGCGAAGCGGCCCCGGTTGCCTTCAGAACCTGGCGGCGCGTAAGGTGGGGCATCTTTCGGGGGAGAATCCTGGAAGTGGGGAACATTCTGATCACGGGCAGGCGCGTGGGCGGCGGGTACGGTAACGAATGAAGCGACGAACGGCCATTGGGGTGCTCAGCGGTGCCGCCGCGAGCCAGTTGCTCACCCCTTCCGGCGCGTTCGCGGAACTGCTGGAGTGGGGTGAGCGGGTGCGCGCGTCGGCGAGGCCCCTCGACGGGCCGGGCTCGGGATCGCGCGCGGACTCGTCCCCCGCGACCACCCTCACCCCCGCTCGGGCCCGGGTCATGGAAGCCCTCGCCGACGTGATCATCCCCGAGACGGACACGCCGGGAGCTTCCCAGGCCGGTGTGACCGAGTTCGTGTCCGCGCTCGTGGACGGGTGGCTCGACGACGAGGACCGCGACCGGTTCCTCGCCGGGCTGGACACGGTGGACCCGATGGCGCGGGAACTGTTCGGCGCCAATTTCGCGGAGTGTACCGCGGAGCAGAAGGCACAACTCGTGGGCGATCTCGACGCCGAGGTCGCCGGCCTGCGCGAAGCACCGGAAGTGACCTCGTTCAGGCACTTCTTCCACGACGTCAAGCGCTTCACCCTGACCGCGTACTTCACGTCGGAAGTCGGCCTGGCCGCCCTCGGCTACCGCACTTCGTTCCGCACCTTCGAGGGTCGTCCCCGAGCGCGACTACGCGGAGCACACGCCCACCTGCGCGATGCCGTACCGCGGCTGGAACGACCGCAAGGCGCTCGCGGCGGAGCAGCCGGTCCAGCGCGAGTGCTACGCCTGCGACGAGGTGGGACGGAAGTTCTTCGTCAACGACATCGAAAACCCGTACACGACCGATCCCGACAAGCCCTTCCTGTGGATCCGCGGTCGGCAGGTGGGCGGCCGTTCGATCATGTGGGCGCGGCAGTGCTACCGGCTCAGCGACCTGGACTTCGAGGCCAGCGCCCGCGAGGGATATGGGACCGACTGGCCCATTCGCTACGCTGATCTGGCCCCCTGGTACGATCACGTCGATTCGAAGGCCGGGAAATGCTCGGCGACCGGAAGGGACTGGTAGAGGCGACGCGCTGCCGCCTTTTCGCTCTCTGGATCGTCGCGGTAGGATTCGAGCAACTGTGCCTCGATTTCGGCTTGCACATCCTCCGCAGTCGGCGAAAGCGCTCTGTGGTCGCGCCTGACGATCCGGGCCAACGAACCGTCCGCCCGGAAGGCCTTGATCTCGTAGCGACTGTTGTTGGCGATAACGACCTGATCGCCCCACGCGGCTCGCACCGATTTGCGCCCATATGTCGTCCAGAAGAGTATCGACCGGTCGCCCTCACCGTAGATGTACGGCTCCCTGTTGGGGTACGTCCCGAACGAACTTTGCACCCTGCCTTCGCCATCCCTCAACTGCACGACGACGGAATCGCCATCTTCGGAGACGTGAACCGCCATGATCGAGCCACCCCTGGTGGCGTGTTCGGGCCAGAACAGGATCCGCCCGGTGGCGTCGTTGTCCGCCACTCTGAACGTGCGACCGTAGTTCCCCTCGCCGTCGAAAACGGAAATCCCCGTGCGAGGCGCGTGCCAGGCGACGATCGAGTCGCCCGGCCACGGTGCGACCCACCCGAGGTCGGTGAACTCCCCAGGGCCTTCACCCCGGCCACCCCAGGTCGCGACGTGAGTTCCCGACGGATCGAACATCCGGAGCTCTTGCGAACCACCATTCGCAACGACGATGCGGCCATCGGACAGCATGGTGGCGTCAAAGACGTAGTGCAGCATGTGGGGTTCGTCGCCCTCGAGGACGCCGACCGAGACGGTCGGGTCCGGGCCGATTCGCCACGGAAGGCGGGAGTCATCCGGCGGGCGGGGGTTTGCGACGATCTGAATGCCGGCGCTGTCGCGGACCACGCTCTCCAACCCACGCGCAGTCTCCCCGTTTTGCTGGCAGGCGAGGGCTGCCAGGGTGAGGAGGGGGAGGGGGAGGGACATGACACTTCCAGACTTCACTGGAACCTCCTCTGGCCGCGGTGGTCCAGGAATGTTGCGCTCGGGTGACGCGCACAGCAAGCATGGAAGGCGGAATCTGAATCAGGCCCACCAGAGCATTTCGGCGCCCGCAGATACCGCCTATCTTCAAGGAACGCCCCCCGCGACCCATCCGCCATGACGATCCAAGACGCAGTCGACTCCCTGTACCGGATCGCGGTCACAGAGGGAAAAGCGACTTCCCCCAAGAGGTTGGACGACTTGGCCCGATACTGCATCGCGGAATTGGCCAAGCGCGGGCTCGACGGCGCCGTCATGGAGGCCAAGCTGCCCGGAGGAGGACGGGAGAAGTCCTGGGATGTAGCCTGGAGCATGGACGACAAGCCTCGTCTGGCAATTTCCCTGAAGTCGCTCCTGAAGAATCTCGCCGGGACCGTGCCGAATCGCGTTGACGATCTGATGGGCGAGGTCACCAATGTCCAGATGTACTCGCCAGAGATCGTGACCGGCTACATCATGCTGTTCAACGTCGCCGAGGACTCCTACAGCCCTCTCCACGAGAGCACCTGGGCGGGACTCCTCAAGAACCGCATCACTCGCCTGTCGGGCCGTCGGCCGCCATCGTGGAGCATCGGGATGATTGAGGCGTCCCTGTTTCTCGAAGTCGATTTCTCCGATGGCCCGCGTCTCGTTTCAGGCACCTCGGACGCCGCGCCGTTCTTCGACCGGCTGGTCGCGGCTGTGCGGGACCGAAATCCCGTTCTGGAGCGCCCGCGATGATACAGCCGAAATTGGATTCGGCCGGCTCCAGGCTGGAGACCGTCGTCGAACGGCACCTGCCGGAGTTGGTACTGTCCGACGAGTCGCTGAAGACCGCGCTCCCCGGAATGGCCCGGGACTCCGCGGAGTCAGCGAGGGTGGCGGCAGCGGTCCAGGAAGTCTCGTCCGATCACCGGATCTTCCGGGGCGATGCGCGTGACTTGGCCGGTCTGGCCGAACGGTCCATACATCTGGTCGTCACCTCTCCGCCCTATTGGACGCTGAAGGAGTACAACGAGGGCGAACATCAGCTGGGAGCCGTCGAGGACTACGAGCAATTCGTCGCCGAACTCGGCCGCGTGTGGAGCGAATGCCACCGGGTGCTGGTACCCGGCGGACGGCTGGTCATCATCGTCGGTGATGTCTGCCTGTCCCGGCGCCAGCACGGCCGCCACGTCGTGGTTCCGCTGCACGCGAGCATCCAGGAGTCATGCCGGAAACTCGGGTTCGACAACCTCGCGCCGATCATCTGGCACAAGATCGCCAACGCCAACTTCGAGATGGGCTCGGCGGGCGGCTTCCTGGGCAAGCCCTACGAGCCCAACGCCGTCATCAAGAACGACATCGAGTTCATCCTGATGCAGAGGAAGCCGGGCGGCTATCGCAGCCCTTCGCCGGCGGCCCGGGCACTGAGCGTGATCTCGGCGGCCGAACACCGCGAGTGGTTCCGGCAGATCTGGACGATCCCGGGCGCTTCCACTCGCGACCATCCCGCGCCCTATCCGCTGGAGCTGGCGACCCGCCTGGTCCGAATGTTCTCGTTCGTGGGGGACACGGTTCTCGATCCGTTCCTGGGGACGGGGACGACCTCGGTGGCGGCGGCGCGGACCGGGCGGCACAGCGTGGGCGTGGAGGTGGACACAGAATACCTGCAGATGGCGCGGCGCCGGTTCCTGGACGAAACGGGGGGGCTGTTTGGGCGGGGGCGGTTGGAGGTGGGGGGCTGATGGAAGGGCCATCTGTCACGTTGGTGTCTCGTTGCCTCGCATGAGCCGAGGGGAAGAGGTCGTCCGTGGTTCGCTTCGACGGTGATCCCCTCTGATATGCGCCGGTCAGTCTGAGGACCGGGCGGCAAGAACTCGGATTCGTCGCGGGAATTGACTCGATCTTCTAGATGAAGCTGCTAGCTGCTGGGCACGTTTGAGGTGCGGACTTGGTGAGCTCGATTCCGCCAGCAGCTTGCTTGTAGTGAGGTAGCTTCACGCTCAGTCCCTGGCCGCTTCAGCTGCGATGTGCCCCGCAAGAGACGTCACGAAAGTCTTTAGCCCCGTCATCTCCGATTGGCTTCCGTACTCTCCCGTCTCGGCAGCCGATCTGGGAGATGAGATCACAGCCGCCGTAGTGTAGAGCTGCTCGTGGGCCTACGGTAGCCGCGTGAACGGCCGGAGCCATGGGGGGAGCGACCTCGACCTGGCACTTCGCGCGCCGGGACTCATACCGATTCCTGCCAGGCGGTTGGCCGACTTCAGTCGTGCGCTCCGGGATTCCAACATTCCGTTTCTGGTGGATGCGCGTGACTGGGCACGCTTGCCGGTGAGATTCCAGCGGGAGATCGAACGGGATCACGTCGTGCTTTAGCAGATGGCGCGCCTGCTAGACGGGCCGTGACCTGACCGAGCCGTCCTTCCATGAGAAGCGACGGGTCCGATTCCGCTTCAATTTGTCCGCCACTATCGGCCTGAAGTGGCGGACAAAGAGACGAAAAAGTCCGTTGTGGAGCAAAATGTATACATAATCCGCCATAGATGGCTGAAAATGTACACTTTGGTGCAAGGTGCTCGCCCTGCAGTCAGAGCTCAGTCACCGGCCACCGCGCCCACACTGACCACCGTCACCCACCGTCACCGCCCCCCACCCAACGCCGGCGCCGTCCCCGGCGCCCGCCGATACCCCGTCGCCTGCTCGAACGCGTACCCGAACCGCAGCAGCATCCCCTCCGTAAACGGACGCCCAAGAAACTCAATCCCCACCGGCAACCCATCCGGCGTAAACCCCGCCGGCACCGTCAGCGCCGGGTACCCCGTCACCGGGCTGAGCAGCCGGTTGTCGCCAAGTCCGTAGTCGTCCGCAGGGGCCGGGTTCGTCTCGGCGTCCAGCGCGATCAGGGTCACCGGGTGGTCAAAGGTGGCGTATACGAGCGCGTCGAGGTCGTAATCCGCCATTGCCTTGGCGACGTTTTCCCGCAACTCGGCGCGCGCGAGCAGGTATTCCAGATAGCCCGGGTCACGCACCGTCTTGCCAAGCAATCCTGACATCCCGCTCGCCCGCCACGGCGTGACCCGGCCGCTCAACAGGATCGAAGCAAGCGTGCTGTATGGGGCGTTCGCATGCTCGGCCAGGTAGGCGTCGGTGGCCTCCTCGGTCTCGAAGGAGTTGCTCGAGAAGACCGGGTTGATGTTTTCGATCCCCGCGATGGCCACGCTGTCGATCACGTCGGCGCCGAGTGCATGCAGGTCGCCCAGGGCCGCTTCGATCCGGGCGCGCACCTGCAGGAAACCTTCGGATGAAGGGTCCACGCGACCGTCCATCGCGTCGCGGATCACGCCGATGCGCGCGCCGGCCAAGCCGTCCGGTGCAAGTCCGTCCGCATAGGAATCCGGAACATGCCCGAATGCGTGGGCGGTAACAGGGTCGTTCGGGTCATACCCGGCGATGACACCGAGCAGAATGGCCGCGTCCATGACCGTGCGGGTCATCGGGCCCATGGTGTCGGTGGTTGGATTCGCGGGCATCATCCCGAAGCGGCTGACGAGCTGCAGGGTGGGCCGCAGACCGACCAGCGACGCCACCGCCGCCGGGCCCCGGATCGAGCCGCCGGTGTCCTCGCCGATGCCGATCATGCCCAGGTTCGCCGCGACGCCCACGCTGGTACCGCCCGAAGAACCGCTCGGGTTGCGCCGCGGGTCGTAGGCGTTGCGGATCACGCCAAAGCCGGACCCCACGTAGCGCGAGGCGTACTCGCCCATGTTCGTCTTGGCCAGGATGAGCCCGCCCGCATCCTTCATCCGGGTGACGATGGTCGCGTCGCGCGCCGGCACGAAGTCCTCGAAGAGCGCCGACCCGTACGTGGTGGGCATGTCGCTCGTCTCGACCTGATCCTTGAGCAGAACCGGGATGCAGTGCAGTGGCCCGGTGAGCCCGTCGGATGCGAGCGCCTCGTCGAGCGCGGCGGCTTCCTGCAGGGCGCGCGGGTTGATCGTGGCGATCGTGTTCAGGTGCGGGCCGCGCTGGTCGTACGCATCAATGCGCGCGAGGTACGCCTGCACGAGGCTGACGCAAGTCAGGTCGCCGGACAGGAAGGCGGCGTGGACCTCGGCGATCGTCGTCTCCTCGACGTCGAACGTCTGGGCACGGAGCGGAGCAGTCGGGGAGGCCAACGAGAGGGCGGCGAGGGCCGCCAGCGTGGCGGATAGCTTGCGGATCATGCGGCCGGACCGTGTCGAGGGCGAGCGTGGGATCGTCAGCCCTGACCATGGACCCGGAGCGCGCTCGGGTCAAACGCCGCCGGTACAGGGCTGGCCCCCTCCCCATTTCCGGCGGTACGATGAAGGCCGGCAGCCGCGGGCTGCCAAGTCCAGCAGGGCACCACCCCCACCCCCCCAACCGGACGCCAGGATGACCCGACTCGGCTCGCTCCTCACAATCACCGCCATTTCCGGCGCGGCTCTCTTCCCCCCGCCCGGCGACCTGTCCGCGCAGCGGCCCGGCCCCTACCCGGCCTCCGCGCACGGCGGGAACTACATGCACAACTTCTACTTCCCCCCGGCTCCCTCCTCGTCGCCCTGGTACCCCTCCTGGCACCCCGGCAGCGGGCACGTCGCGGTGGCCATGAGCGGCTCGCTCTGGGAAGTGGACGTCGTGACAGGCGTCGCGACCGAGATCGTGTACGGCCCCGACTACTACTCGTCCCCCGACTACTCCCCTGACGGCGCATGGCTGGTGTACACCGCGGACGACGGTGGCGGCACCATCGACCTCGAAGTCATGAACACGGCAACGGGCGAACGCATGCGCCTCACCGAAGGCGAACACATCCACACCGATCCCAGGTTTTCGCCGTCAGGCGACCGGATCGCGTTCGTATCCACCGCACCAAGCGGGTACTTCAACGTCTATATCCGCCCCTTTGCGAACGGCAGCTGGGCCGGCCCCGAGGTCGCGGTCACGTCGGACAATTCCTTCGGGCGCGACCGTCTCTATTTCGGCCCCTGGGACATGCACATCTCGCCCGCATGGCTCCCTGGCGGCGACGAACTCCTGATCGTGTCAAACCGGGACGTCGCTCTCGGGAGCGGCAACGTCTACCGGATTCCGGCTCGGGCCGGGGGCATCGACGAGCGCACCGTCGTCCTTGCGGAGCAGACGCTGTACCGCACCCAGCCACACGTTTCGTACGACGGCAAGCGCTTCGTCTACTCCTCGACAGCGGGCGCCGCGGACCAGTTCCAGAACGTGTACGTGCAGCCCACCACCGGCGGCGAGCCGTACAAGATGACCTTCTTCGATCACGACGCCTTTCACCCGCGCTGGTCGCCCGACGCCGAGTGGATCGCCTTCGTCAGCAACGAGGGCGGGCTGCCCCAGCTGAACCTGCTCCAGGCAAACGGCGGTGCACTGCGCAAGGTCGAAATCAGCGAGCGGCGCTGGGCCCGGCCCATGGGGACCCTGTCCTTGACAACGCTGGACGACGAGGGCAATCCCGTGGCCAGCCGCATACACCTGACTGCCGCCGACGGCAAGTTCTACGCACCCGCCGATGCGTATGCGCGCGTCACCCGCACCGGCGACCGGATCTTCCATCATCCAGGGTCGTTCAGCGTCGATCTGCCGGTCGGCACCGCCGAGGTGACCGTCGTGCGCGGCTTCGAGACCCCCCCGTTTACACTCGAGGCCACGATCGAGGCGGGCGAGGTCAACAGTATTTCCATGGCCGTCGGCGAGGTCTCCGACGTGTCCGACGACGGCTGGTTCTCGGGCTCCACCCACGTCCACATGAACTACGCCGGCAACCTCCACAACACCCTGCCCAACCTGATGATGATGTCCGCCGCCGAAGGCCAGGACATCCTCAACGAGCAGATCGCCAACAAGGACAACCGGATCATCGACCACCAGTTCTGGCTCCCCGGCGGAGGGCCGCACCCGCTCTCCGAGCCGGACCACGTGCTGGTCGTCGGGCAGGAGTACCGTCCCCCCTTCTACGGCCATGTGTTCATGTTCGGCCACAGGGATCACCTGATCGCTCCGTATGCAATGGGGTACGAAGGCACCGCAATCGAGAGCCTCTACCCCAGCAACACCGACATGATGCTGAAAGCCAAGGTCCAGGGGGCCACGACCGGGTATGTGCACTCGGGCTACAGGGGAGACCCCCTCGAGGGAAACCTCGGAGGCGCCAAGGGGTTCATCGTCGACGCCGCCCTCGCAGCGGCCGACGCGGTCGAGTGGTCGAGCCCGCAGGACGGATGGCCTCCGCTGTACGCGGTCTGGAGCAACGGCATCCGGGCGACGGTTGTCGGCGGCGAGGACTCGATATCGAGCCTTCACGCCACGCCTCTGCTGGGGTCGATGCGGACCTATGTGCGGACGCCGGACGGTGAACTCACCATGGACGGGTGGTTCCAGGGTCTCCGCGACGGGCACGCCTATGTGAGTTCCGGGCCGCTGATCGACTTCACAGTCGACGGTATGGGGCCGGGCGACGACGTGAGCCTTGACGGACCCGCTGACGTGCAGCTGCGTGGCCGGATCTGGGGCGTCGTGCCGATGGTGCGGGCGGAGCTGGTCCAGAATGGCGAGGTCGTCCGGACCTGGGAGTTCACCGGCGACCGCAAGGAACTCATGATCGACGACCGGCTGGCCGTGAGCGGGAGCGGGTGGGTGCATCTCCGGGTCGAGGGCGCGCCCGGGGACAGCTGGCCGCTCGACACGTCCTACCCGCAGGCGTTCACCAACCCGGTCTGGATCACGGTGGGGGGCCGGCCGATCCGGAGCGCGGCAGCCTCCGACTACGCCATCCGGTGGATCGACAAGCTGCAGGCGATGGCGGACGAGTGGCCGGGGTGGCGGTCCGAGCGGGAACGGGAGCACGTGTTCGCGCAGTTCGAGCAGGCGCGCGAGGTCTACCGGCAGAGAGGCGCGGAGGCGGAGGGGGGAGCGGGGCCGGCTGCCAGCCCCCCGCAGATCACCGAGCAGGTCAGCGGCACGACCGAGGTGCTGCAGGCGATCAGCCCCGTCTCCGAAGACGCCGCGTGGGTGAGCGGACACGGAGGCGCGATCCTGCGCACGGTTGACGGGGGAGCCGAATGGCAACGGACTTCCGCGCCCGGGGGCGACTCACTGCAGTTCCGGGACATCCACGGCTTCTCGACCCAATCAGCCATTGCGCTGACCTCCGGTACGGGACCGGCCTCGCGCATCTACCACACAGGTGACGGCGGCGGTTCGTGGACGCTCGGCTTCCTGATGGACGAGCCGCGGGGCTTCCTGGATTGCCTCGATTTCTGGGACGACCGCCACGGATTCGCGTACGGGGACTCCTTCGACGGGGCCCCGTACATCCTCGTGACGGACGACGGCGGCCATGCGTGGCACCGTGTCCCCGCCGACGCGCTCCCTCCCGCCAACGAAGGCGAAGGTGGCTTCGCGGCCAGCGGCACATGTGCCCGGACCGGACCCGACGGACGGGGATGGATCGGGACGGGGGCCGGCGGGTCGGCGCGCATACTCTCGACGGGAGACTACGGACGGAGCTGGACGGCGAGCGAAGTTCCCATGGCGAGGGGCGACGCGGCGGGGATCTTCACCCTGGCCGTGCACGAGGGGAGGCCCGTCATGGCGCTGGGCGGCGACCTCGGCGCTCCCGAAGAAGTGGTCGCGAAGAACGCCGCCGCAACCGGAGACGGGGGCCGCACCTGGACGGTTGCCGCTCCCGCTCCGATCAACGGGGCCGTGTACGGGAGCGCGGCGGGGGGCATCGGCGCGAACCGGAGCGTGGTAGCCGTCGCCCCGCCCGGCGCGGCGTACACGGCCAACATGGGCAGGACCTGGAATGCGCTGCCGGACGTAAGCGCCTGGGCGGTGGAGTTCGCGCCCGGGGGCCGCATGGCCTGGGCCGCGGGAGGAGGGGGGAGGATCTGGCGGATCGTCTGGTAGGGGAGCAGGCCGGGCGCGGAGCCGCCTTGCCGCGCGGGGCGATGGTCTGCGCGGTGACGACGGCGCGTGGCGCGGCGCGGCGCGCGGCGATGGCGCGTGGGAGGGTGGTCTGCGCGGTGGTCGTGGCGCGCGGGGCGATGCTGCGCGCGGCGGTGGTCTGCGCGATGGCGGTTGCCGTAACAGGGGCCGCAGCCGAGCTCGCGGGCCAGGCCGGCGCGCCCCGGATATCGGGCCGTGTGGTGGACCTGGACACCGGAGCCGGGATCGAGAGCGCTGCCGTCGCGCTGAGGTCTCTCGGGGCGGGGACGGGGGACTCGATCCGTGCGGAGACGGTCACCGACGGCGCGGGATTGTTCCAGGTGGAGCGGGCGGGGGCGGGGGACTACGAGCTCACCGTGACCCACATCGCGTACGGGACGTTTCTGGAGCGGCTCACACTGACCCGGGAGGACCGGATCGCCCTGCGCGTGACCCTGTCCCCGACGGCCATTGCGCTCGACCCGGTCGTCGTGGAGGTCTCTGCCGAAGATTCCCGGCAGGGCCGTGCCCTCGGCGTCGCGCGACGCCGGGTCACAGCCGAGCAGTTGGCCCCCGTCGCGCGAACGGGCAATCATCTGGTCAACGCTCTCGCGCTGTTGCTGACAGGTGTGCGCGTGCGGGGCGGGCGCAGCCAGCCGGGCCAACTCGTGTGCCTGGAGTTCCGCGGTCCCGCGAGTCTGGCCGGGTCCGGGTGCCTCACGCCCATCGTCATCGTGGACAATGTTCGCCAGGCCAACGGATTGGCGACCCTCAACACCATGCCGCTGACCGATATCCGCAGCGTTGAAGCGATTCCGCCATCGGAAGCAGGCGTCCGGTACGGAGCCAATTCCAATTCCGGCGTGATCGTGATCGAGACGTTCTCCGGCGCCGCCATGCAACGTGAGAGCCGTGAGCCCCCGGGTGGACCCTACAACTGGGCGCTGGAGTCGGAGCCGTATCCATGGCTCGAGGCTCTGGCGACCGCCGCGGCCGCGAACGCCGTCGGACTGCTGGCCGGCTACGCCTTGTCCAACCCCTGCCTGGACTTCGACACCCTCTCGCGGCACTTCTACGAACCGGACTGCGGCTTCCTCGCGAACACCGGCTCCCGCTTCGCGCTGTACGCCGCGCCACAGGTCGGAGTGGGCTTCCTCGTGGGGCGGGTGGGTACCACCAACCTGTCCCGGGGCAGCATGTGGAGGAATGCCGTGGCGGGCACGGTCACCGTGGAAGGCGCGGGGCTGGGCGGCGTAACCGTTCGGCTCAGCGGGATGGCCGACGCGCAGACGGCCACCGACAACAGCGGCCAGTATGCGTTCACAGGCCTTCGGGCAGGCAGCTACTCCGTTGAGATCTCCGGATTCGACATGGACGAGGTGGGCTTTGGCAGCGTCGCGAAGGGCGCCACGATCGGCGTGGGCGAGTCGAAGATCCTCACCTTTGACGGCACGTACCTGCGCACCGCGGGCATCATGGGCCAGGTCAGCGTCGACGGCACAGGCCTTCCGAACGTGACCGTCACCATGACCGGCGAGGGCGAAGACCAGACCGACGTCACCGACGCCGGTGGGCTCTACGGCTTCTCGAAGCTCAAGGCGGGCGACTACTCGGTCGCGATTTCCGGGTTTGACCCCGACGAAGTCGAGTTCGCGACCACCTCGGAGAACGTGACGGTCGCGCTCGGCGAGACCGCCAACATTCCGTTCGAGGGCACGCTGCTTCGCACGTCCGGCATCAGTGGCCGGGTGAGCTACGATGGCATGGGCCTTGACGGCGTAACGGTCACGCTGGCCGGTGCGGCCGAAGACACGCGCACCACGATGAACGGTGGGCAGTACGCCTTCGCCGGCTTGGCGGAGGGCACGTACGTGGTCACCATATCCGGCTGGGACGAGGTGGCCTACAACTTCGACGAGAAGACCTCGGCCACGATCGTGCTGGGCGACGCCGTGTCTCATATCGAGAACTTCGATGGCACGCAGACGCGGACCGCGGGGATCTCGGGCGTGCTGTTCATCGACGAGGCCCCGCAAGACGAGATGCTCACCACAGGTGAGCCCACGCTCAGCGCAGCACTCGCCCCGCTCGTGGCGTCCGGTGCACTCGACCCGGTGATGTTTGCCGGCCTGCTGGCCCAGGCGGGGGTGGAGGTGCGGGGTCCGGATCTCAACACCGCCGATACGGTGGCCATCGACCCGCTCACCAGCACCTTCACTTCCGCAGGGTTGGTGGCTGGGACGTACCAGGTGTCGCTTCTCGTCAACGACGATGCGGTGGCGGCGGCACTCGCAACCGCTGGCGTTGAGTCAGTCGGCGATGCAGCGGTGGTGACCCTTGGGGCGGGCATGAAAGAGCCGGTCAACTTCCCGTTCCGGATCACGATGCAGACGATCAACGTCGGCGCCGTGATGGCCATGGCCGACGAGGAGAATGCCGAAATTCCCGCCGATCGTCCTCGTGTGAAGGATGTCAAGATCGGGCTGTACGCCACGGCCCAAGATGCCGAGGATCGCGCAGACGCGCTCATGGAAGGAACGACCGGCGAAGACGGCATGGCCACGTTCGACTTCGCGAGAATGGAAGACAGCGGTCCCGGCGGCACGGAAACCGACAACCTGGTCTTCGTCAGGCTGGCCGAAGAAGATGGTACGGACGAAGATCTTCAGGCCACCGCCAACGAGATCATGGAAATCCAGTACCCCGGCATCGAGCGCCTCACCCAGGCGCCCAACACCGTCAGATTCGTCAACGTTGCGGTGAACCTGCAGTTCTGGATCAAGAGCGTCGCGGGGGCCCGTGGCGGCGACATGGGCCTTGGCGGATGGGCCACCGAGTATTGCATGCCCATGGATGACGATCCGGAGACGGAAGAAAAGGACGCCGTTGTCTGCACGGGCGAGGACGCCGGCTTCAAGCCCATCATGATGGGCGAAGGTGACGACGCCGAGCCCGCAATGACCAACGACGGCGAGGACGTCGAGACGGACCTGGGCAAGGGGACGCTCTCCTTCATGGCCTACGCCGACAACCTCCCCGCCATGGTCTACCTCCGCGCCGCAGAGGATCAGGCCAAGGACATGGGGGAGATGTGGGTGCAGACCGACGCCCTCATGCACTCCCACAACGGCTTCATCCTCCCGGAGGACAACGACCCCGCCGAGAACACCGACGAGCTCGACAAGGGCCCCATCTACGTCACATTCGAGACGCAGAGCCTCACGGTCGGCGTATTCCGCGAGACCGACGACCAGCCGGGGTTCACGGACCATCGGAGCGACTATCCCGGCGGGGACCACAGGCCGACAATGAGCGGTATCAAGGTCGAACTGATGGTCTCCGAAGGCGGCGGCCGCCTCAAGCAGTACGACTACATGACGTTCGATAAGGACGGGAAGCGAACGGTCGAGGCTGACAACCCCGCGTCGGTTCCAAAATGGGATGCCACGAAAGAAGCCGGGGGCACGGTCACCTTCAAGAACCTGCCCGCTGACATGGACTTCACCGTCAGGCTCCGCGCCGGCTCGGACCGCACGGCGGCCACCGACAGGGACGTTGATGCCTTCGGCGATGATCTGGACGAAATGACCGTTGGCTCCTTCGGTGCGGATGGCGGCGCGGGCCCCGAAGTTCGGCTCTGCCCGCTGACGACCACGTCGCGCCCGGACTTCCTGGGCGAGAAGAGCGACGACTGCGCCACCTTCGCCTACCAGTGGACATCCGGCACGGTGAGCGGCGACGTCACGGGTTTGCGAAAGGACGTCGAAGCGACGGTTACGCTGGATCCGGTTACCGACGTGCACAGTGAAGGCAACGATGAAGACGTGAAGGGCAACGCTGCCGGAGACCCTCGGTCGTTCAAGTTCTCCGATGTCCAGGATGGTGTCTACAGGCTCGTATTGAGCGGTGACGATGTGGACGAAGATGAGTCGGACGAATTGGTCGTCTATCACGACGAGACCTCGACCGATGACGACTACGAGGGAGCGGTGTTTGAAGACCAGGACCTCACCGCCACGAGCCTCAGAGGCATGATCAAGGGTGTTGTCGGCAACAACCGTACCGGAACCACCCTGTCACAGCGCGAAGCGGGCGTGGGCGTCACGCTGGGGCTCTACGAAGTCGGCGCGGGCAAAGATAAGGAAAAGGGCACGGCTGACGATGTGCCCGGCGATGCTGTAGAGGACGACGACGGGGATCCGATAACGATGGATACCGACGAGGACGGCGCGTATGCGTTCGAAGACCTCTCCGAGGGCGACGACTACTTCGTCCAGGTAGATGACTGCGACGGGTGCGTAGCCTACCATTTGATCAACGACGATGACGAGTTCGTGGATTATGGGCTCGGGACGGCCCGGGTCTATGAGGAGGACGACGAGAACGATCCGCCCAGGTGGGACCACGAAGCCGAGGCAGTAGGCTCCGTAATCGAGAACCGGATGGGTGGCGGCAATTTCGTCAACTTCGCGCTCCTGCACATGGGCGGAACGATCAGTGGTGAGGTCTGGGAGCCGTTTGAAGACGTCGAAGGCCATGACATCGAGATCGAGCGGTGTCTCACGTACCGCCCGGCGGTGGATGCCGATCCCGACGCCGACCCGGTTGTTAATGAAGTGCTGGAAGATTGCGAGATCATCGACGACTCGTTTGACGCTCTTGATGAGGAAACCGACAAGAACGGGCGATGGGGCAAAGATGAGTTGCGCGAGGGCTATTACCGCGTGACTGTGGATCCGAAGGGTCGTTTTTCGGTTCGGACGGGCACGGGCCAAGCCAAAGGCACCGCGTCAGACGGGGGCGAAGTGCAGATCGTCAGGCTCGACGAAGGCCCGGGTTCAGACGACGAAGCGCTCACGGTCAATATCGTCAACGATCGCCTCAGCGGTACTACCACGCTGACATCCGCTACCATTACCGCCGATGGGATCGACTACCCGGTTACCGCGGGCGATCCCGCCGTCGGCCTGCAATCGAGCGAGGCGATTACGAACATTCCGGCCATTCGCTACGTGACGGAAACCGTGACCGTCGTCCCGGTGGGCCCGGAGGGCGCGCAGTTCAAGGTCACAAGCACGAATGCCGACGACAACACTGATACCGACAGCGATCGTGAGGTAAACGAAGTGTCGCCGGCGAAGGGCGGCAAGGGTACGAAGTTCGCCGTCAGCATGTCCGCCGGGGAGGAAAACGACATCTCGGTTACCGTGATTGCCGACAACGGGTACGACGAGGCGTCAGCTTCTGTAACGATTGCCATGGATATTACGAGGACTGCTGCGCAGACCGATAATACGATCGCAACGGTCAACGCCAAGTACACAGCCGCGAGCGGTGCTGATGGAGAGGCGAAATTGACCAACACCGGTGTCAGCGGTGTTGATTTCACGCATGCAGCAGCAGACAGTATCCCTCATAATGCGAGGGGCACCACATACGATCTGGAGCTAGTCTTGAATGACGAATCGGCGTGGGCCAAGGTCGGATACAGGATCGGAGATAGCGGCAGCTTCAAGGTAATCGGCATTCCGGCCACCGATGCGACCAGGGCCACTAGAACGGCAGACGACGTTCCGCTTCCGGCCAAGGGTGCGAGCCAGCGGATAGAAGTCAAGGTGACTGCCCAGGATGGATCTCCGAGATACTATGCGATTGTGGTGAACCGAGGAAAAACACCCACCAGCTAGTTCTGGCCTTTGATCCTCCAGGACGAATAGCCACAACCTCCTCGCCCCCGCCCGGTTCGCCGGGCGGGGGCAACCCTTTCGCGCTTCCCCCGGGTTGAACGGGAACCGCGCGGGTACCCACCGCGCGGGCGGAAACCGGCTCCTATATGAGGGGCGAAACGGACCCCGAGACCCGTTTGGTCGACGAAACGTCGATTTCCGCCAGGATGAAACCTTCCCCTGACGCGGAGAAGTGCGATTTGGTGCTGCCAACTAAACGGAATAGCACGGCAACCACCGGGCAGATTCCCGGCGTCGCGCTGAGAAGCCCACGATCACCGTTTTTCGACGGGATTCGCCCCAGGTCAACGGGTCCCCCCTGCGTGAGCGCCCTAAAACGGGGTCCCGCCCGGTGCCTTCCCCCTGCGTGCCACCCCGTGTCGTGGCGGGCGGATCACCTCGGACCCCCCCTGGCGTCCGGGAAAGGCAGTCGCAGGCGGTCCGGCGCCTTCAAGCCCTGGTCACACGGACGGCGGCCGCACACTCGCCGTAGCCCCCCGTCCATCCGCTGGTGAAGTAGCGGTTGGCCTCCTGTCTCTCCCTCGATGTCGGGTCGGCCGAGCCGGCAACGGCCACGATGACCAACAGCCCGAGCCCGAAGCCACCCAAGCCGCACACGATGCGGATCGCGTTCTCCGTCATGCCTGCCTCCCTCCCTTCCGTCGGCCACGTTGGATCCACATGCCGTAGGCCGCGCTCGCAATGTAAGGTTGCGGGCACGGGGTCGTCCATCGCCGCGCCATTGCCGCCTGGGATGGACGGCACGCGCCCGACCCGCGCTGCACCCTCGCCCGCACCGCGACAAACGGGGCTGGCAAAGCAATGGACGGAGCGCGGGCCGGGTGCTACCATGGATCGCAAGGCGGACGCCAACCGGGGGTGTGCGCTTCATCCGAAGCGGGAAGGCAAGAATGAGCGAGAAGGGGCCAAGCCGCGTTGTGCGGGCAGGGGACACTCTGGAGTTGCGACGCGGAAGACGGGTTGAGGGATCACTCCGTGCGGCCCTGGTGCTGGCTGCCGCGACCCTCACGGGCTGTGCGTCCATTGTGCTGGTGGACGCGCCTCAACCGAGCGGCCATCCCGAACGAGCGGCCAGCAGCGCCGCGTGTACGGACGGGCCGGTGTGGGTGCATGTCGATGGTACGCTCGGCATCCTGTCCGCCATGGGCACGGCCTCAGCGGCCGTCAAGCCCGAACAGTGGGAGCGGGACACGGGCGTGGACGCCGGCGTATCGGTGGCCGTCCTGACGGTCCTGTCGGGGGTCGCCGCATACTCGGCCCTCACGGGTAACGGGAGAGTGAACGACTGCCGGACCGCCCAGCTGCAGCTGACAAATGCACGGAACCGCGACGCCGGGGACATGCGAGAGGCGGGGCGGGCCCATGATGGCTCGGCGACGAGGAGTGCAGTTCCACGCGCCGCTCTCTTGATCGGCGCACCGGCTACGTGGACCAGGCTGCTTCAGCGGCCGCGCAGGCTCGAAGCCCCCGTCTTGACGGTCGCCTTGAGCGACACGGCCCGTTTGCCGCCGATCCGGGCTCCCTCATGATCGAGTCCACCGCCACCGTCCATCCCACGGCGACCATCGACCCGTCCGCATCGGGATTCTGGCTCCGATCTGGCATGAGAAGGCGCCCACGGCCCGGAAGCTGCGCCAACGCATCCGCGCCATCATGGAATGGGCCGTGGCGATGGACTACAGGCCGGACAACCCGTGCGACCGGATCGGCCCGGTGCTGGGGGCGCAGGGGAAGGTCGTGCAGCACATGCGGGCGTTGCCGCACCGGGAGGTCGCGGGCGCGATCCGGACCGTGCGGGACTCCGACGCGCGGCCCGTCGTGAAACTGGCCTTCGAGTTCCTCGTGCTGACGGCGACGCGCTCGGGCGAGGTCCGGGGCGCGGCGTGGAGGGAGATCGACCGGGAGGGGCGTGTGTGGACCATCCCGGCCCCGCGAACGAAGGGGCACCGGGAGCACCGGGTTCCACTCGGCCGCCGCGCGATCGAGGTCCTCGGCGAGGCGCGCTCGCTCCGCCGCAGCAGCCCGCTTGCGTTTCCGAGCGTGGGCGGAAGGCCGCTCGGGAGCACGGCGATGTCGCAACTGCTGAGGGGCTTGGGGATCGCGGCGGTTCCCCACGGCTTTCGGTCGAGCTCTCGCGACTGGGCGGCAGAGGAAACGGACCATCCCCGCGAGGTGGTGGAGGCGGCGCTGGCGCATGTGGTCCGCAACCCCGTCGAGGCCGCGTACCGGCGCACGGACCTGTTCGAGCGGCGGCGTCGGCTGATGGAGGATTGGGCAGAGTATCTGGCGGGCCGGAGAGCGGGCGGCGGGACCTGACCCGACACGCCCGACGGGCTCAGAGGCCGTTTCGGGGTGATACAGGGGCTTTCGGGGAAGCTGCGGGCCGCAGGATCGCCCAGGATCGTATGTGGACGCCCCGAAGTGGGCAAGCGCGGATTCAGAACCGAGTTGGTGGCAGTTGGCCAAGTACTGTCATATGTCCGGCCTCTTGATGCAGCACTGTTTGGCTGCGGGCCCGTATGGTGTTCGTGAGATCGGATCCAATTCGACGATGCGGGCTCAAAGGCCCTCGATCCTGGTCTGGTTTCTCCGATCCCGTCTTGTCGACCGTTTGCCCTTACCCGTTCCTGCGTCCTGCTAACCAACACCTCCCGACAGCTTCTTCGCTTTTCGCTTCTCTCCTTTCGCCGCCCGGTCAGGCGGCAGTGCGAACCCGGTAGGTCTCCTTCGTCGTCGTCAGTGCCCAGACCCTCCGCGCCGTCCTGTTGGCGAGCGCGACCGCCACCAGCATCTTCGGCTTGCGTGCCAACATCCCGGCCAGCCACGGATCCGTGATCTCGCTGCGCCGGCTCGCCTGCTGAACGACCGCCATGACTCCCGTGATCAGGAGCCGCCTGAGATCGCGCTGGCCCATTTTCGAGATCCCGCCCAGCCTCGGCTTGCCTCCGGTGGTGTGCTGCCGCGGCACGAGGCCGAGCCAAGCCGAGAAGTCGCGACCGCGCCGGAAGCTCTCCATCGGCGGTGCGAAGGCCTGCAACGCCATCGCGGTGACCGGTCCCACTCCGGGGATCGTCATCAGCCGCGCCGTCTCTTCGCACTCCCGGGCGCTCGTCCGGAGTTCGCGGTCGAGTCCGTCGATCTTCTCATCGAGCTCGTCGATCCGCCCGAGCAGCAGCCCGCCCAGTTCGGCGACCGCCTCCGGCAGGCCACAGTCCCCGTCTGCGAGCACCCGGGCCAACTGCCCGATCCGGGCCTGCCCTGCGGAGCCACAACGCCGTACTCGGCCAAGTGGCCCCGAAGCGCGTTGATCGTCTTCGTGCGCTGGCGCACCAGAAGGTCACGGGTGCGAAAGAGCATCCCCTGCGCCTGCTGCGCCTCGGTCTTGACCTCCACGAAGTGCATGGTCGGACGCTGGGCCGCTTCCGTGATCGCCTCTGCGTCCGCCGCGTCGTTCTTGTGCCTCTTGACGACGGGCTTCACGTAGATCGGTGGGACCAGCCTCACCTCGTGGCCGAGCGCCATGATCTCCGGCCCCAGTAGTGGGCGCTGGCACACGCCTCCATCGCCACCGTGCAGGGCGGCTGCGAGGCGAGATACCTCAGCAGCCTCCCGGCGGCTCAGCTTCCGGCGGTAGGCCACCGACCCGTCCGCTCTCGCCCCGTGCACCTGAAAGCTCCCCATTGCCAGATCGATCCCGATGATGCTAACCTCTTCCATGTGGATGTCTCCTCCCTGTGATGGTCAGACCTCTCAAGGTCGCAATCCCTTCAGTACCATCATGGCACATCGCGATGCCGCCGGGAGGGGGCGTCCACTCCGTCGACGATCGCCGGTCCCCGAAGGGGTTACCCGCGCGCGGGCAGGGCGGAACGAGGGCTCGCGGGAGGGAGCGCCGCCGTCGCCAAGGGTGACGTTGGTCGCTTTCTGCCTCGCCGTCCGTGAGGCCGTCGGCCAAAGGGCCGAGGAGCTTGCCCGCGAGGGTTGGGGGGACGCTGTTCCGGGCGGTGCCCGGCGAGCCGTTTCGGCGGCGGCTACCGAGCTGGCTTGAGCCACTCTTAGGTGTATGTGGACGCCCCCATGTGGGCAAGCTGGATTCAGAACCGAGTTGGTGGCAGTTTGGCCAAGTACTGTCGTATGTGCGGCCTCTTGATGCGGCTAAGCGGCTAAGCCAGCATACCCTGTACCCTTGGCGCATGCTTCGCGTTAGATCGAAAGATCCTAACAGCAGCGACAGGCTACCCGGCCGGGAGTAACCACAGCATACCTGTGCCACCGAGCACCTACGGGGGAGTTGTACCCCGGCCTGGAAGCCGCGATGGATGCCCAGTGGGGAGTTTGCGCCATCGAGCGCCAGTACAGGGATTGGCTAGCATCGCGGCAGAGCCTTCGCTGTCAAGTGACACCTTCACACGGGAGGAAGCATGGTAAGACCTGAGACCTGGTTCGCCGGCGTGGACTGGGCGTCGGAAGCGCATCACGTCTGCGTAGTCGGCGGCGACGGCTCGAAGCGGGCGGAACGCATCTTCCGCCACGGAGGCGCGGGGCTGGCGGAGATGGCCGAGTGGATCGCCGCCAGGTCCGGAGGGTCCGCCCCGGACATTCCGGTGGCGATCGAAGTCCCGCACGGGCCGGTCGTCGAGAGCCTCATGGACCGGGGGTTCGCGGTCTACGCGATCAACCCGAAGCAGCTCGACCGGTTCCGCGACCGCTTCTCGCCGGCCGGCGCCAAGGACGACAGCCTCGACGCCCGCGTCCTCGCCGACGCGCTGAGGACCGATCTTCACCACTTCCGGAGGATCGACCCGGTCGACCCGACCGTCATCGAACTCAGGGCATGGTCGCGGATCGCCGAGGAGCTCACCCGGGACCGCGTTCGCCTGTCGAACCGCGTGCGGGAGCAGCTGTGGCGCTACTACCCGCAGATCCTCGAAGCGGTCGGAAGCGTGGTCGAGCCCTGGTTCCTCGACCTCTGGGCCAAGGCTCCGACGCCCGCGAAGGCCCGGCGGGTTCAGCGCCGGACCCTCGAGAGCCTGCTCAAGCGCCACAGGATCCGGCGGATCACGGCCGACCAACTCGTCGAGATCCTCCGCGCCCCGGCCATCGCCGTCGCACCCGGTACCACCGAGGCCGCGGTGGCCCACGTCCGGAGCGCTTCCGAACGCCTACGCCTCGTACAGCGCCAACTCGCCGACGCCAAGCGGGAGATCGCCCGCCTGATCGACGTCCTGGCTGGCAGCGAGGACTCCGGCTCCGGCCAACCCGGCGGGCAGCGCGACGTGACGGTCCTCTCCTCCATGCCCGGAGTCGGTCAGGCCGTCCTCGCCACGCTGCTCGCCGAGGCCCCCCAAGCGCTGGCGCGCCGGGACTACAAGGCGTTGCGGTGTCTCACGGGCGTCGCGCCCGTCACACGGCGATCCGGCAAGTACAAGCTCGTCGTGCGCCGCATGGCCGCCCACGCCCGCCTTCGCGATGCAGTCTACCACTGGGCGCGGGTCGCGGTCCAGCGCGATCCCGTCAGCAAGGCCAAGTACGCCGCCCTTCGCGGGCGCGGCCACGGCCATGCCCGCGCCCTCCGTTCGGTCGCCGGCCGCCTGCTCGCGGTCGCCTGCGCCATGCTCAGAACCCAGACCTGCTACCGGCCTCCATGCCCGGCGGAGGATCATGCGGCCTGATCTCCTCTCCCAGCGCGGGCCAACCAGGCGGTCCACATCCGCGTGCGCGCTGCGGCCTGGCGCAGCCGCGACGGTCTTCGGGCAGCTGGCTCCCGACCCGTTACTGGCCGGGAGCCAGCATACCCCGGGTATAACCCAGGGGCTGGCGAGGGACTCCGCCCCTTCGAACCCCGGCAGCGGCCGACGCGGGGATGCTGTGCTCCCCTTCGAACCCCTGGCCACGGTCGGCGCCGACCGTGGCTCCGAGCACCTCCTCGCGCTCCCCAGCGCGATGCTCGGCCGACGTCCGCCAGCACGCCCGGCGACACACTGCCCAGCCCGTCCGGCCCCCCGACGCGGGGTTACAGCCCCGCCTTCAACAGCGTTGACAAATGGTGGGGAGTCCCCCGTGGCCACACTCCGTGCATCCCCGCAGGGCTGGCGGGGGGCTCTGCCCCCTCTGACCCCCCACGGCAACGGCGCGCCGTGAGCGCTGGACGCGCCGTGTTGGTGAAGGTCCGCGTGAGCGACGCAGAGCGTGCCGAGTGGCACGCCAAGGCGCGCTCGGTGGGCTTGACGCTGTCGGATCTGGTCGGCGGCGGCCACGAGGCGGCTGCCGAGGCGGTCGAGGTCGTCCGCCCCACCTGGTCGTCATCGAGCGCGCGCGCTCCGGGCTCGCCGACCAGCCAGGGCTGATGCCACGCGCCGACACATGGCGGACGGTTCGCCTCGCGGGAGTCCTCCACCAATGATTTGCGCACCTCCGGCGCCGTGGGTCATGGCCGTATGCGCCCGCGAAATCGACAAGGGGTGCCGATGCGCACCCCGGCGCCCAAGACGCGCGCACCGGCGGGGCGCCGGAAGCTGCTGTGCGCAACGGTCTTGCGCCTCGCTGTCTCGGGCGGCCGGGGCCGCAGGGCTCACTCGGACGGGGCTGGGAGCGACCTGCCAGTCCGAGGGCCTGCTGCGGGTTCGGGGCCGGGCGCGTATGCGCACCCCCGGCCCCGAACCCTCGGGTCGCTCCCAGACAAGCAATCCGTCCCGGAAGGGCGTTGCCAGGGCCGCTTCGAGGCGGCGGAGCACCCGGTGGCCGACCGGCTGGCCGTCGGGCTGTTCGGGCATCGCCGAGGAAGTATTCTTGACGAGCCCGTCACGGCTCGCCGTGTCCTTCCCGCGCGGGACTGCTGGCCGGGAGGGATCCCGCGGCGGAGGGGAGGGTGGGGTGTACATCGCCATCCTCCCCGATGCCGATCGAGGCATGCCGAGATGGGGGGTCCCTCCCAGCCACGGCCAAGGAACGCGGATCGGCATCGGCGCTCCGCTGGCCGTGGCACAACCGCAAGCGCGCCAGCGACATATGGAATCGGAGGCGTGTCCATCGCAGGCGCGATTTCGTTGTCCGGCCACCCCAAACCGCCATGTACAGTCGCGGATCGGCATCGGGAGCGTCGAAGACCGCCTCCGAATCATGGCCTTCCGCTCGAACATCGACAAGCTCCGGCACGGCGGCTTGTCGGTAGCAAATGAAATGTCCGGTTTCTGTAGCACATGAAGTGTCCGCTTTTCCGTACCGCCGCCCTCCGAGGCGAGCGGAGCGAGCCGAGGGGGCGGCGGTCCCGCCTCACGCTGCCACCTCCGACCCGCTGACGGTGTCCAGCAACCTGCCGTTCGCATCGTAGCGCCCGAGCCTCCGGATGCCGTGGAAGACGGCCATGCCGCCGTCCTCGTATTCGTGGACCTTGACCTTGGCTCGCACGTAGGTGTACCGGTGCGGCTGAGGCGGGATCTGCAGGGTCTTGCCCTTGTAGGTCACGCAGTTGTCGTTGCCAACCGTCCGTGTCTCCTTCAGGCAGAGGATGTCGGGCAGCTTGGCCTTCATCCGCGGCAGCAACCGGGAGAACGCGCGCTTCGCCTCCCTCGCCTCCACCGCAAATGCCGCGTTGAACCGCGGCCAGAAGTCCTTCAGGAACTCGTTGGCCTCGTCCATGTCGGTGATCCCCGCCCGCGCCAGCTCCTGCGGCAGGCGCCCCTGAAGCGTCCCGAACAGCCGCTCGCTCCGGCCCCGCGCCTGCGGCGAGTACGCAGCGATCATCTCGATCCCGAGCTCGCCCATCGCCCGGCCGAACTGGGTCGGCTTGTCCTTGTCCACCTTCCCGCCCGCCTGCGGCGTGTGCCAGTAGTGCGAGCCCCGGTCCGTGTACAGGCTGTCGAAGAGCCCCTGCACCTTCACCGTCTCCGCGACGCCCCGAAGGCTCGACCACGTTCCCTCCTCCTCGACGAAGAACCCCGAGTACACCCCGCTCGTCGCGTCGTCCATCGTCACGACCAGATCCCACCCCTGGCCGGGAGCCCATTCGTGCGTCGAGGCGTCCTGGTGGAGCATCATCCCCTCCGCCGGCTTGCGCTCCCGCCTGAGCCGGTGCGCACCCTTCCTGCGCCCCTTCCTCACCAGGCCCGCCTCCTGAAGGCGGCTCTTCACCCAGGTGTACGACCGCGCCCCGCCGTGCTCGCCCGCGTAGACCTCGTGGTAGAAGTGAAGCACGTTCCACCCCGCACAGCCGTCCCGGTACAGCGCCTCCAGCGCCGCCACCTCCTCCGGCGACGCCCGCCGAGGAGACGGCCCCGCCACCCGCTTGTCCTTCAGGGCCGCCAGACCGCCCGCCTCGTAGCGCGCCACCCAGCGCCGGAACGTCCGGTCCGTCACTCCCAGCACGCTCGCCGCCCACACTTGCGTGACCCGTTTTCGCCGCCATCGATCATAGATCTCTTCGAACCTCGCCATCCGCATCTCTCGCAGCATCTCCGCCCGGTTCATCCAGCCTCCTCGGTGACTGTTCTGAACCGGACAGATTACGTGCTACGAAACCGGACATATTATTTGCTCCCAACAGCTCCGGCACGGCGGCTCCGGCACGGCGGCTGGACCCTCGCGACCGACGTGGTTTCCGGCAGGATTGCACCGCCCCGAGCCTGGCATCTGGCGGAGACGGCTTCTCTCCGCGAGCTTTCCGTTGCGCAGATCGTGCGGTCCATCACGAGAGGAATCGAACGATGGCACGCACGAAACGAAGGCGGCGCTCCTACGGCGCCGGAGAATGGGGCCGGAACCGGGTCAGGGTGTTTTCCGACCGGAAAACCGGCTTGTACCAGATCGAGTGGCGGGAGAACGGGCGCAGGCTGACCCGGTCGCTTGGGCACCGCCAGTGGACTCGCGCCAAGCGGCAGGCGGACGAGTTCGCCGCCGGGTTCGCAAGCCCGGACCTGAACGGCAAGGCGGAAACCGAGCCCGAGCCGCTCACGCTGGAGACGTTCTTTGAAATCTACGGTGAGGAGGTGACGCCCACCAAGGGCGCACATTCGCGGGGCCACGACCGGGCCGCCATGCAGATGTTCCTCCGGCTCTTCGGACGGAACCGCGACCCGGCCACCCTGTCCCAAAGGGATTGGGACCGCTTCATCCGGGAGCGGCGAGCGGGCAGGATCGGACCGAGCGGAAGGCCCGTATCCGACCGGACGGTCGAATACGACCTGAAGTTCCTGATCGCCGTCCTGAATTGGGCAGCGAAGTCCAGAGACGAGCGGGGCCGGTTGTTGCTCGAATCGAATCCGCTGAGAGGGCTCAGGACGCCCACGGAGAAGAACCCGACCCGAGTGGTGCTCGCCGAGGACGAGTACCGGGCGCTCCTGAAGGTGTCGCGCAAAGTGGACTGGCGGTTCCATGTCGCGCTCGTGCTCGCGCACGAGACCGGCCACCGCATCGGAGCCATCCGCCAGCTTCGGTGGACCGACATCGACTTCGTGGGTGGGACGATCCTTTGGCGTGCCGAGCACGACAAGTCCGGCTACGAACACACCACGCCTGTTACCGACGAGGCTCTCGACGCGTTGAAGGAGGTTCGGGCGATGAACCCCGAGGCTCCGGTGCTGCCCGCGCCCAAGAATCCGAGGGCGGCTGTGGGTGCCGCCCGGTTGCACGCTTGGTGGCAGAAGGCCCAGATTCTTGCGGGGCTGGAGCCGAAGCCCGGCAGGGGCTGGCACTCGCTGCGGCGGAAGTTCGCTTCAGACCTCATGGACCAGCCGCTAAAGGTGCTTTGCCAGCTTGGCGGCTGGAAGACGGCCAAGACGGTGCTCCGGTGCTATCAGAGGGCCGACGAGGGACAACTTCGGAAGGCTCTGGAAGACCGCCGCCGGGCTCGCAACGGAAATCGCAAGTAGCGGGAGTCAAACAGCGGGAACCCGGGCTGCCGAACACGCAAATGCAATCACCGCAAGAAGATGCGAAGCTACAACTACATGCCGGCACGGCGCCTCGCCGCCCTCGGTGCTGACGCGGGGTTTATCCACGGACTGCTTGCGCTTGCCGTCGCGCTGATGGCGGCGGTTCCCGGCGCCAGCAGGGTCGCGGGCCAGGTGCCGCTGAGCTTCGAGCGCTACCGCGAGACGATTGAGCCGATCTTCCTGGTCGATCGGGGCGGGTGGGGTCCCGGGCGCGCTGCCTGCGTCACTTGCCACGCCGAGCAGGGCACGCCCCTGCGTTTCCAGCGGCTCCGCGAGACCGCCGAGGGAGAGGTGTTCTGGTCGGAAGAGGATTCCCGCAGGAACTTCCGTGTCGTCTCGCGCCTCGTCACGCCCGGGGATCCGGACCGCAGCCGGCTCCTGAGGAAGGCACTCGCGGTGTCGGCCGGCGGCGCGGCGTTCCATGTGGGCGGGAAGTTCTTCGAATCGAAGGCGGACCCCGAATGGCGTGCGATGGCCGACTGGGTCGTTGCGGCCGATCCTGTCGAGCCTCCCTTCCGACCGAGCCTGGACCTGGATTTCTTCCATGACTGCGTGCAGCGGGTCTTCCTCGACAAGCGCCCGGGCGACGTGGAGTGCGTCCACTGTCACGAGTCCGGCACGCGCGGCTTCGCCCGGCCCATCCCCGAGGGCCGCGATTTCTGGAACGAGGAGGAATCGGACCGCAACTTCGCGGTCGCACGCCGCTACGTGGAGCCCGGCGAACCGATGATGAGCCGGCTCCTGACGCATCCTCTCGCGCCCGCGGCAGGGGGCGACTACTTCCACGGCGGTCCCCGGCGCTGGGCGTCGACGGAAGATCCTGAGTGGCAGATGCTGGCCGCGTGGGTGCGTGGTGAAACCCCCGAATGTGTGGTCGGCCAGGCCTATCGCTGACGCACCTGTCAGGGGACAACCCTGCCCCGCACGCGAGCCTTCCGCAACTCCGCCAGGGGGACCGGTGGCCCGCCCCAGACCACCCCTCGCACCATGGTCAGGATCGCCGACCGCCACAGCATGTACGCGAAGATCACAGTGGCCAGCGGAAACGGAATAGCGCTCCACCAGGGGTAGGTTCGATCCCGCGAGACGGTCATGGCCACCAGCCAGTAGATGAGCGGGCAGGCCGCGAAGAGCATCGCGGCGAGGGTTGCAGAGGTGGCCAGCAGCAGCGGCGCGAGCACGAGTGGTGCGATCGCGAGCCAGATCAGCGTCACGCTTGACGGCACCATCTTCCAAAGGCTGTAGTCCAGCGCGGCGAAGAGGTTCTTTTCGACCCCGCGCACGAGATCCTTCAGGGAGTGGTACCAGGGACACTCGACCATCTCCTCACCCTCGAGGAAGGCCGATCGCATCCCCGACAGCTTGACCAGCTGCCCGATCCGGAGGTCCTCGTCGGGCCGGAGCGCGACCCGTTCGTGACCACCGAGGGCGCGGTAGGAGTCGGCACGCATGAACGTGCAGGAACCGACTCCGAAGAAGGCCGTACTCCGGGGATCACGCACCTTCCAGAGGCGTTGCCTGGCGCTGAGGAAGAGATGGAACGCGATGATGCAGGACCGGAGGAGCGTGCCGTTGATGGCTAGGCGGGGCGATGCGCTCAAATGATCGAGTCGTTCGCGGAGGAGGTGTCGCACGCCCTGCGCTGCGGCATTCGGCGCGAAGGTAACGTCGCCGTCGGTGAACAGCAGGACTTCCCCCGTGGCCGCGTCCGCTCCGCGCTGGGCCGCGTGATTCTTCCCGAACCAGCCGGAGGGAAGCTCCTTCACATGAAGCACCTTGAGCCGTTCGTCCTCGGCGGCCAAGCGTTCGGCGATCTCTCCGGTGCGGTCGTCGGACCGGTCGTTCACGAAGATCACTTCGTAGTCGTCGTAGCGGAAAGCGAGCAGTGACTGCAACGCCCCTTCGACGGACCGTTCCTCGTTCTTCGCGGCGACCACGATCGACAGATGGGGAAGCCGTGGGTCATTCGCGCGAGGTGGGGCGACTACGTCGAGCCGGGGGATCTTGATCGCGCTGTAGGTGGAGATGAGCGCGATGGCGACCCACGCCGCGAGAGTGACGGCCGCGAGGAAGAGAAGCAGGTGACTTTCCCCCTCAGTCAGGCGCTGACATTGGGGACTCCCGTGCCCTCGACGACGTTGCCATCGGGGTCGGTCATCAGCAGACTGAGTCGGAAGCCGGTGAATCGCCGTTTGACGGAGTTGCATGCATGGAGGCGAACATGGAGGGGGGTGGTTTTGCCCGCAACCGACGCCTTCGCCGCGCGGTCGAGCCCGGCGACGGTGTGGCAGCCCGAATCAAGTCCCTGATTCGCGCGGTCCCCGACTTCCCCATTCCCGGGGTCCGGTTCCGCGATGTGATGGGCTTGACGGAAGACGCTGAGGGTTTCCGGGTGGCGACGGTAGAGCTGGCCAGCCGCTTTCGCGAGGCGGTGCCCGATGTCGTGGTCGGGATCGAGGCGCGCGGCTTCATCTTCGGCACGCCTGTGGCTCAGGAGCTCGGCCTGGGGTTCGTTCCCGTGAGGAAGGCCGGCAAACTCCCGGGTAGAGTGAGGGGAGTCGACTACGACCTGGAGTACGGGAGCGGGCGGTTGGAAATGCAGGTCGGATCGATCGGTGCCGGGAGTCGGGTTCTGGTGATCGACGACCTGCTAGCCACCGGAGGAAGCGCGGCAGCCGCGATCGAGTTGATCCGGGAGATGGGCGGGAAGGTCGTTGGCGCCGGCTTCGTCGTGGATCTGCCCGAGCTGGGGGGTGCCGAGCGGCTACATGCCCTGGGGGTCGAGGTCGTGGCTCTGTGTGCCTTTCGCCTGGATGAGAAGTGAGGGGGGTCTACGGTGATTCATTCACGTTCTCCCAGCTTTTGCTTGAGGATCACCTTAGCTTGGATGGGGATGTTTCCATGAGTTGACTCGGCAGGCCGACCTGCGGAGCGGCGCGAATCAGGGGGAGCGAAATGAATACGAAGAGATTTGTCGAACCCGATCATCTGCGCACGGTGTCGCGACGCCTCGCGGGTCGCCTGTCGGTGGTTCTGGCCCTCGCCTGGCTGGCGGGGGCGCTCACCGCCTGTGACCCGGGCCAGCAAGTGCAGCAGCGGACGGCGACCGCCGGCAGCATCGCGGCGGAGACGCTGGAGCCGGCGAACCTGGAGCGCTGGGCCGACGAGACCTTCGGCCGACTCCTGGAGGAGCACCGGATCTCGGCGCTGGCCATCTCGGTGACCCACGGGGACGAGGTGGTCTTCAAGAAGGGCTACGGCCGCCACGACTACGTCACCATGCGGCCTGTGGATCCCGACGTGTCGCAGTTCCGCATCGGGTCGCTCACCAAGACCTTCTTCGGGACGGCCATCGCCCAGCTCCTGGAGCGCGGTGAGATCGTGTCCCTCGACGACCCCGTCAACGACTACTTGACCCGGATCCAGGTGGAGAACCCCTTCGGGGACGACGAGATCACCATCCGGGATATGGTCACCCACCAGGGGGGCATGGCTTCCCGGGGGTCCCGCTCCATCTTCACTTCCGTGGGTGAAGAGCGTCCTCAGCCGCCCCTCTCGGCGGCGGCCCTGGAGGCCAACCTGCCGCCGGTGGTCCGTGTGCCGGGCACCCTCTCCCAATACTGCAACGCGTGCAGCGCCGTCATGGGCTTCATGGTGGAGGACATCACCGGACTGACGCTGGAGGAGTACCTGCAGGAGAACGTGTACGAGCCGCTGGGCATGACCCATACCACCCTCGTCAACTCCCTTGAGGCGCCCAGCCCCGACGTGGTGACCCAGTACTCCTTCGTGTCCGGAGAGCCACCGGTAGCGCTCCGCTATCCCTCCCTCACTCCATTCATCTCGTATGCCGGGGACGTGAACTCCACGGCTGGCGACATGGCCCGCTTCATCCGGGCCCACGCCCTGGAGGGAGGAGGTGGTACGCCGGCCCTGATGGAGCCCGAGACCTACGAGATCATGCACCGCTGGGACCGGGGCAACCATCCCGACGCCAGCGGCTTCGGTATCCAATTCTTCCGCTACGACTACAACGGCGAGCCGGTCATCGAGCACTACGGGAGCATCCGCTACCGTTCCCTGGAGATCATCATGCTCGACGAGAAGGTAGGGGTCTTCGTGACCATGGCCGGCGGCAGCGACCCCGATCCCGACGACGTGGCCGGGACGGACTCCTCGCTGGAGCCCATCGCCGGGCCGGTTCTGGAACAGGCGTCGCATAGCGGCGTCCGGGCCATCATCCTGGAGCATTTCCTGGGGCGGCTGCCCGTCGACGAGAGCCTGGAGGTCGACGTGAGCCAGTACACCGGCCTCTACCACGGCATCCCCACCACCCAGGCCGACACGCCCGGAGGAGGAGGCCGCCTGGTGGAGGACAGCGGCGACGGCGGCCTCATCATCGACGGCCTCGGGCCCTACCGGCCTTCGGGACCCCACGCCTTCACCCTCGACGGCCAGCTCCCCGTGGAGGCCGGCTTCAGGGACTCCAACCGCTACGTCTTCGCCCCGCAGCGGGACGGCTCAATGCGCATGTTCGCCCACATCAACGCCGGCGGCTTCGTGAGGACGGCCCGGGAATAGAGAGTTGCGGGTCAGCTCTTCGGTCTGGACGCCGGGTGGACCTCCTGGAGGCACTGCCGCACCGCGGTCCGGACCTGGCTCATGGAGATGTCGGGCTGGCCTGCCCGCTCGGCCACCAGGAGGGCGATGTCGTCCAGCGTCCGGCGGCCGTCGATGGACGAGACCACCATCCGGATCGCGGAGGCTTCGGACCAGAAGAGTTCCTGGCCCCCGAAGGTGGGGATGGGGAGATGTCGGAAGACGAGCCACGGCGGCGGGCCGTCGTCGGAGCTCGAGCCCTCCTCCGGTGCCTCGAGCTTGGTAGCGGAGAAGGCCAACACCCACTCCACCTTCCCTCGACCGTTGAGCCTGGAGACCAGGTAGGGTCCGGCCGCGCTCCCCCAGGGCCCCACACGGAACCCGGCTCGCTCGGCCAGATCGAACAGCTCTTCCCTGGCGAAGCGGCGCGAGATGGGAACGTCGAGGTCGTACTTGAGGGGTCCCAGATTCACCCAGCGCCCACCCGGCTTCAGCATCAGATGGAGTGTGCTGATCAGGTCGCGCACGTCCTCGGGTCCCTGATCGATGAACCACGGCGTGAGCACCGTGTCGAAGATCCCGGGATCCAGGGGCGGGTCCACGGCATCCGCCACGAGGAAGTGGAAGCGGGCGTCGTCCACGGGGCCCTCCGGCGCCGCCAGCACCCACTCCCTCGAGGCCTGGTCAAGGTCGCCCATCTCCAGGTTGGCCTCGCGGATGGTGAGGGACTCCCCATGGGTCACGGCGTGGGCCGCCGAGAAGAGGACCGGATCCAGGTCCATCACCATGAACTCCGCGTCCGGGTGGCGGTGATGGAGGTCGTAGGCGAGGCGGCATGCCCCGGCACCCATGACCAGCGTCCGCCCCAGGTGCCGGTCCTCCAGTAGCTCCTCCACCATGGCGAGAGCCCGCTCGTTCTCGCCTTCCGCATCCGAAGGCCAGCCCCAGTCCCGGTAGAGGTAGGGTAGGTAGTCCAGGGTGGCCGGCACCTGATCGGACTGCGCGTGGACCTCGGGCCGGGCCACCCCCGGGAGCCGTGGCTCGAGGATGGCGCGGACATCGGCCAGCTGACCGACGATCCCCTCGACCATGGTGCGACAGCGCTTCCGGGTGAGGGGCAGCAGGTCTGCCGACTGAAGCTGCTCCCGGACGTCCTGGACGGTTCGTTCCACCTGTTCCGCGAGCCGGGCCACCTGGCGCCTGCACGACGCGAGGTAGGCGAGGGGCTCGGGAAGGAGGACGGGAATGGTCCCCAGCCGTGGGTAGGCCTGCCCGCACTCCCGGCATTCGGGGTTCGGCCCGCCCAGGTCGATGGCCGCGGTGCATCGGGGGCAACGGGCCGCGTCCAGCAGACAGCCGGAGTCCCCCTGCGAGCCGGATTGCACGCCTGCCTGCACCGGTTCTTTGGTCATGGCTCCGTGACGCTCTCCTGAGTGTAGTTCCCGCGCATGCGGGGCCGAGGACGTCCCGCGGTCCACCGGCTGGGAGGCTCCCGGAAACGAGGCTTCCCGGACAAGGGTTGTCAACCTCCTGACGTACTGGTGTCCCCTCGTACCCGGAATGGGGTTACGATCCGATTGACTCGCGCCGATGGTACCGGTAGTATACAAATTGGCATCCAGTTTAGGTTAACGACGTTGAATGGGGGACGAATGGCGCTGAAAAGGCCGAAGCCGGAAGGCGCGTCGTCAACCTCCCAATCCGGCCCGGGAGCGGGCCGGGGACTCCTCCTCGGGGGGCAGACGGTAGGGCTCGCTCTGACGGGGCTGGTTCTCCTCTCGTGCTTCAAGTTGACGTCCACGTCGACGACCGACGCCTTGGAGCCGGCGGTCGACGCGGGCTCCCGGATGCCCCAGGCCCGGGAGGCCCACACCGCGCCCATGGCGACGGGAGCCGACGCGCAGGCCATGGTCGACCGGTACTGCGTACGGTGCCACAATGATGTCCGTCGCACGGCGTTCCTGGAGCTGGACCAGTACGATGCCACGAACCCGACCGCGCACCCCGAGATCTGGGAGAAGGTGGTCACCAAGCTGCGTGCGGGTGCCATGCCGCCGGGCGGCATTCGTCGTCCCGCGGAAGAGACCTACGACGCGGTTGCGAGCTGGCTGGAGTCGGAGCTGGACGCCGCCTGGGCGGAGAATCCCAACGTGGGCCGCATCAACGCGGTGCACCGGCTGAACCGTACCGAGTACAACAACGCCGTGAACGACCTGCTGGCGTTGGACGTCGATGTCATCGACCAGGTGCCCGGCGACGAGACCATGGGCGGCGGGTTCGACAACGTGGCCGACGCCCTGAGCATCTCGCCGCTCCACATGGAGCGGTACATGTCCGTCGCCCGGACGGTCACCCGACTGGCGGTCGGGCTGCCGCCGGCGGGGGCAGGCTCATTCCGCTACGCCGCCGACGACGCCAAGCGCCAGAACGTGCGGATGGGTGACGATCTGCCGCTGGGCTCCCGTGGCGGCATGGCCATCCACCATACCTTCCCGGTGGACGGCGAGTACCGGATCCGGGTGCGTCTTCAGAAGAACTACGCGGGCTACGCTCGCGGGCTCGGATGGAAGCAGGAGCTCGACGTCCGCATCGACGGAGAATTGGTGGACAGGCTCGTCTTCGGCGGTGAAGGACGGCAACATCGGCCGGTGGCCAACAGCTACGCTGGAGCCGGCGGCGGTCCGGGCTGGCCCGGATCTCCCGAGTGGGAGAACTACGCCAAGTTCGGTGCCGAAGCGCCTCTGATGACCACCGTGCGAGTCGGGGCGGGAAGCCGGGTCGTTGGCCTCTCGTTCACCAGGGACCTGGCCTACGGAGAGGAGTATCTCCTCCCGCAGGCCCCGGTCCAGACGAGGAGCCAGATCGACTACTTCAACAACGAGTACTTCGGCATGTCGGGCGTGATCGGGATGGAGATCGACGGCCCGTTCGGCAACACGGACGTTGCCGACAACACGCGGAGCCGGGAGGGGATCTTCATCTGCAAGCCCGAGTCCGCTTCCGAGGAGGAGGCCTGCGCCACGGAGATCCTCACGCGAATGGCGTGGCGGGCCTACCGCCGGCCGGTCACTCAGGAGGACATGGAGGTCCTACTCCGCTTTTTCGACATGGGTCGGGAGGAGGGCGGGAGCTTCGACCACGGAATCCAGCTCGGACTGGAGCGGATCCTCATCGATCCGGACTTTATCCTCCGCGTCTACCGCGAGCCGGGAATGCGCGCGACGGACGAGACGCCGGACATCGACAACCCCGACGAAAATCCGGCCCTCCAGTCGGCGGCCGGGCAAGAGGCGCAGGCGCTCGCCCAGGGCGATCCCTATTCGCTGAACGACCTGGAGATCGCGTCCCGGCTCTCCTTCTTCCTGTGGAGCAGCGTTCCCGACGATACCCTCCTCCAGCAGGCCGAGGAAGGTCGACTCACCGATCCGGAGGTCCTGAGGGAACAGGCCTGGCGAATGCTGAACGATCCCCGGGCTCGTGAGACGCTCGTGGAGGATTTCGCCAGTCAGTGGCTGAAACTTCGCGAGCTGGATGATCGGCTTCTCCAGGACGATATCTACCTGGAGTACGACCACAACCTCCGCGAGGCCATGGAAGAGGAGACCAGGCTCTTCTTCGAGTACAACATCCGCGAAGACCGGAGCGTGGTCGAGCTCCTCAACGCCGACTACACCTTTGTCAGCGAGCGGCTGGCCGAGCACTACAACATCCCCGACGTGGCCGGGAGCCACTTCCGCCGGGTCCAGCTCCCCGATCTCGAGAAGCGGGGCGGCCTCCTGGGCCACGCCAGTATCCTGACGGTGACGTCCTATCCGGAGCGAACCACGCCGGTGCTCCGGGGCAAATGGATTCTCGAGACAATCCTGGGCCGCCACGTGCCGCCACCCCCACCCGACCTCGACACGAGCCTCGAGATCCCCGAGGACCAGGGGGCGGTGCGGCAGCCCACGATCAGGGAGCGGCTCGCAAAGCATCGCACGGAGCCGACCTGCGCCAGCTGCCACAGGACGATCGATCCGCTGGGTTTCTCCCTTGAGGCCTATGACGCCGCAGGAGGCCTCCGGCTCATCGACGAACTCGGCAATCCCGTGGACAACACCGGCCTCTGGCCGGAGACGGAGCAGGAGATCCAGGGATTGGCCGGTCTCCGGAACCTGATCCTGGAGAACAAGGAACAGTTCGTCCGAACCGTGACGACGAAGCTCATGCAGTACGCACTCGGGCGCGATCTCGAGTACTATGATCAGCCAGCCATCCGGAAGATCATGCGCGACGCCGAGGCGGAGAACTACACCTGGTCGTCCATCATCCTGGGGATCGTGGAGAGCCCGCAGTTCCTCAAGCGGATGAGCGCGGCGACGACTCCGACGGCGGAGCAATCAGCATTGCCACACATGGAATCTGGAGAGGACAGCAATGGACTTCATCACCGGTAAGCACATCTCGCGGAGGACCGTCCTTCGTGGCGCCGGAGCGGCGCTGCTGTTGCCGTTCCTTGAGGCCATGACGCCGGCCCGTCTCACGGCGGGCGTCGGTCCGAGGCGCAAATCTCCTCACAGGTTCCTGGCCTACTACACGCCGAACGGACAGGCCATGCCGCACTGGACGCCGACGGGCGAGGGGCGTGACTTCCAGCTTTCGGACATCCTGGGTCCCCTCGAGCAGTTCAGGGACCGGATCATCATCCCGACGGGTCTGCGTGCGTCGTGGAACTTCAACCACGCCGGTGGTCCCACCAGCTTCCTCACCGGTATGGTGGGGAGGTCGCTCGGCGACGCCGAGGCGGTGGACAACACCGACATCATCGCGGAAGAGTCGATCGACCAGATGCTGGCGCGCGCATGGGGGAGGGAGACGCAGTTGGGCTCGCTGGAACTATCCCTGGACGGCCCACCGAACGCCGGCACCTGCGCCATCCTGAACTGTGCCTACACGCATACGATCTCGTGGCGGAGCTCCACGCAGCCGCTCCCGATGGAGAACCATCCGCGGACGGTCTTCGAGCGGCTGTTCGGGGACACCGGGACAACGGACCGGGAGCCGAGGGAGCGGCGTTTGAACCAGCAGAAGAGCCTGCTGGACTCGGTGAACGACAAGCTGCGGGCGCTGCGGCGCGAGTTGGGTCCGCAGGACCAGCGCAACGTGGAGCAGTACACGGAGGCGGTGCGAGACGTGGAGCGGCGGATCCAGATAGCGGAACAGCAGCTGGACGTGGATCTGCCGAACATGGAGCAGCCGCAGGGCATTCCGGAGACGCTGGAGGGTCACCTGGAGCTGCTGCTGGACATGCAGATCCTGGCCTACCAGGCGGACATCACGCGGGTGTCGACGATGATGATCGGGCGCGAAGTGAACGCGCGGCCGTACCCGCAGATCGGTGTGCCGGAGGCGTGGCATCCGCTGTCGCACCACGGCAACCGTCCCGACCTGGTCAAGTACGTGTCGAAGATCAACCGGTACCATGTGGAGCTCTTCACGCGTCACCTGAGGAAGCTGAGCCGGACGCCGGACGGGGACGGCTCGCTGCTGGATTCGATCACCGGGCTGTACGGGTCGGGGATCTCCAACAGCCAGCGTCACGGAGGCGAAAACATTCCGCTGGTCATCGTGGGTGGCGGCAACGGGAAGTTGAACGGCGGGCAGCACATCCAGTATGAGGACGGACCGACGCACGCGAACCTGCTGGCGACGCTCATGGACAAGATGGACATGCCCATGGACAAGATCGGCGGTAGCACGGGCCGGCTTCCCATCGATACCCTCGGCGAACTCTGAGCCCGAGGGGGAGCACCTGAAGATCGACCGCAAAGACGAGGAATCATGAAGATCATGGCGACGTGGCGGGCAATGCTGCCCGGAGTGCTCGTGGCATTCCTCGCGGCGGCGGCCGATCCGCCTCCGGTGGTGGACGCCGCCAAGAATGCGGAGGAGGCGGTGCTGCGCACGCTGGTGGAGCAGGGTGCGGACGTGAACGCTACGGCGGCCGACGGCTCCACGGCGCTCCTGTGGGCGAGCCACCGGGACCTGCCGGAGAGCGTGGACCTCCTGATTCGGGCGGGCGCCGACGTGAACCGGGCAAACGACCTGGGGGCCACGCCGCTGTGGGCGGCGGGCGAGAACGGCAGCGAGGCAGTGGTGGAGCTGTTGCTGGAGGCGGGTGCGGAACCGAACGTGGCGTTGCGCTACGGCGAAACGCCCCTCATGGCGACCGCGCGATCGGGCAACGCAGGGGTTGCGGAGCTTCTTCTGGAGCACGGAGCGGACCCGAATGCGACCGGCCCGCGGGGTCAGACCGCGCTAATGTGGGCCGTGCTGGACCAATCGTCGGACGTGGTGAAGGTGCTTATCGACCACGAAGCTGACGTGGACGCCCGTACGGCGGTGACGGTGGAGCTGAAGGCGCACGAGCCCCACTCCCACATCCAGAACCAGGGGTGGTTCGAGCATGGGGGCAACACGGCGCTGATGTTCGCGGCGCGGGTCGGTGACCTGGAGTCGGCACGGCATCTGTTAGCGGCGGGCGCCGATGTGAACGACAGGTCGGCCTTCGGCGTCAGCGCGGTGGCCATGGCGGCCTACTCCAACTTCCGGACCCTCGTGGCCGAACCGACGTATTCGTCGGGCGGTCCCTATACGATGGGTGGCCGGGAGGGCTTCCGCCCCGGAGTGTTCGGGGAGCTCGTGGAGTTCCTGCTGGAGGAGGGCGCGGACCCGAACCTCGGGTCCGACAAGTTCACGGCGTTGCACGCGGCGATCCTGCGCCAGGACCAGCGCTCGGTGGACCTGCTCCTGGAGCACGGGGCCGACATCACCGTCCCGGTGGCGACCTTTACGCCCATCCAGCGGGGGTCCAATCAGGCCTTCTACTTTCACAACGGCTGGATCGGCGCCCAGCCGGTATGGCTCGCTGCCCGGTTCGGGACGGCAGGCATCCTGCGCAGTCTGCTGGAGCACGGGGCCGACGCCGGTTTCGTCCACCGAAGCGAGTATTTCACCGGAGGCGACGGCGCCCTGAGCTCTGGAATCTTCTCGGCGCGCCAGGTGGAGGTGACTACGACCCTCATGGCGGCCCTCGGCATGAGCAACGCCGGCAGGGCCTGGGTCTACCAGCACATCTGCTCCGAGGGCCACAAGAAGGACCTGCTGGAGAAGGTCCGCGTGCTGGTGGAGGCCGGTGTCAACCTCAACATGACGGCCGCCCAGGGACAGACGTCCCTCGACCACGCCAAGGCAATGGGGTACCAGGATACCGTCGACTTTCTGGTGGTGGCCGGTGCTGAAGAAGGCGTGGCACAGGAGGCCGTTGACGACGATCCTCGGCGGAGGATAGGCTGCGGTTGAGCGATGCCCATCTTCGAATACCGATGCGAGGAGTGTAGCGAGGAGTTCGAGGCCCTGGTCCTGCACTCATCCGGCCCGCCCCGATGTCCCGCCTGTAGCAGCTACGACCTGGAGAAGATGATCTCGCTTCCTGTGGTCAGCTCCGATCACACCCGGAAGCGCGCGCGACAGAGCGCCCGGGCGCACGCCAGGGGGATCCGCCATGACAAGCAGCACGAGGATCACAAGGAACTCCACGAGCATCTTGCAGAAGATCACTGACCAGGGGCTGGCGGACCGCCTTCCCGATGTGGAAAGGTCGCCGCGCAATCCTACCAGGTTTTTGGAGGTCCCTATGAGGAAGGCGTCAATCTGGCTGAGGGCAGGAAGCCCTGTCGTCGCGGTGCTGCTCGCGTGCCAGGCCGCACAGGATGGAGACCGCGCGACCGAGTCGGCCGTGAGCTACGAGCTGGTCGAAGACTGGGCCGGCACCCCCGAGGAAGTGGGAACCGTATCGGCGGTGGATATCGATGACGACGGCAACGTCTACGCCTTCCGCCGGGACGCCAACGACGTGTGGAAGCTCGATGCCGAGGGCAAGCTTCAGGAAGAATGGGACCAGGACTTCGCACAGTGGGCCCACGGAATCCGCGTGGGACCCGACGGGGCCATCTGGACCGTCGACGGGCAGGGGCACCAGGTGAAAAAGTGGAGCCACGACGGCGGCGAGCTCCTCATGACCCTGGGCGAATACGGGGTGGCCGGTGCGACGCCCCACAGCTTCGATCGTCCCACGGACGTTGCCTTCGGGCCAGACGGGGAGTTCTTCATCTCCGACGGCTACGGGAACAACCGGGTGGTGAAGTACGACAGCGATGGAGAGTTCAGCAAGGCGTGGGGTGAGCCCGGCACCGATCCGGGACAGTTCGACCTGCCCCACACCATCGTCGTCGACTCCCGTAACAGAGTGCTTGTGGGCGACCGCGAGAACGCCCGCATCCAGATCTTCGACCTGGACGGGAACCTCCTCGAGGTGTGGGACCATCTGGGCTCCCCGTACGGCCTCTCCATCGACGACAACGACCAGCTCTACGTGGCCGACCTGGTGAACGCCAGGATCTGGATTGCGCAAGCCGGCGACGGTGAGCTGCTGGGGACCATCGAGGATACCAAGGCCATCCACTGGATCGCGGTCGACGGGCAGGGAGACGTCTACGCGGCGACGCCGGCGCCGGCCACGGGCCAGTTCTGGGATGATCCCTCCGAGATCTGGTATCTGAGGAAATACCGAAAGGTCCCCGCCAATTGAGAAGCCAAGCCGGAGATGGACAGGTGACCAGGACGGTGACGATGGTGTCGGCGGTGGTAGCCACCCTGGGCCTCTCGGCCGCCTCTGCCGGAGCCCGGGAACAGGCTCACACCCACATTCTGCAGGTGGTGAATCCCGAGGCCGGAGCGGTGGAGGAGTTGGGGTTCCTCAGGCAGGCAGTGGGCGAGGCGGGCACCGCGGCCGAGTACGCGTCTTTCGCCGTAGGGGGCCAGGAGCGACCTGGTGATCTATGGGCCATGAAGACCCACGCGGGCAACGTCCTCCACGCCCTGGACCCCACGCGTGTGGAAAGCGGCCCGGGTTTGGGGTTCGGGCTATTCGAGGCTTCTCGGAAGACCATCGAGCACCTTGAGATGGCGGCTGACGCTGGCGACGCAACGGACAACGTGCGGACCCACGCGAGACACGTCGTGAGCTGCGTACGGAACACCATCGCGCGCGCCCGGAGGATGCTGGAGATTGTCGAGCGCATCCGGGCCACGGAGTCGGCGGCGGAGGCGGACCGGTTGTCCGACGAGCTCGACATCCTGGGCTTCCAGCTGAGGAACGGTGTAGATGCCAATGGCGACGGTAGCGTCACCTGGCACGAAGGAGAGGGCGGTCTCTACGTGGCCCAGGACCACATGCAGCTGCTGGTGAGGGGGGAGGGGATCGGGGTTGAGTCCCAGTGACCTCGGGCAAGGTGATCCTTTGTGGCGTGGCCCGTGCTGCAAGACGGCCTCAGGGCGCCAGCAGTTCAAACCTTGCGGAATCGTGATTCGTACCCCATATCGAATACGATGTGGCATACAAGCGCGTGCGACCTTTTCGCGCGCACTCCATAGATGGCAACCCGCGTGCGCGACCGCGCACGCACGACAGTCTCGTATCAGGGAGTCGCAAGATGTGGATCCAAAGTCAGAACGAACGGTCGGCACCGGCCCTCCGACGTGCGCGTCGGGGATGGCTGACCCCGGCGCTGTTCGCTCCCGTCCTGGCGGCATGCATGATGCTGCTGCCGGGAATGGGCGAGCTTCAGGCCCAGCAAGGCAGCATCTCGGGCGTGGTCCGTGAGGCCGGCAGCGGTACCCCCCTCCAGGGGGCGCAGGTGGCTATCCCCAACTTGCAACTGGGCGGTCTGGCGAGAGCCGGCGGCCGCTACTCGCTGGAGGACGTTCCGGCGGGCACCCACACGGTGACGGTGGAGTACATCGGCTACGCCACCGTCAGCCAGGAAGTCCAGGTCGTGGCGAACCAGACCGTGCTGCTGGATTTCGTCATCCGTCAGCAGGCATTCGCGCTGAACGAGATCGTGGTGACGGGAACGGCCGGCGTCACGGAGCGCCGCCAGATCGGCCACTCCATCGGCAGGGTCGAAGCGGCGGAGCTCGTCGAGATGGGCCCCATCACCACGGTGAATCAGCTCTTGCAGGGTCGCCTCGCCGGCGCGTCCATCCTGCAGCGGTCGGGCAATATCGGCAGCGGTACGACGATGGCGCTGCGCGGCATCTCCAGCGTCGAGATGAATTCGACCCCGCTCTTCTACATTGACGGGGTGCGCGTGACGAACGACGGCGCGCGCCTGAACGACCTGAACCCGGCGGACATCGAGAGCGTGGAGGTGGTGAAGGGTCCGGCGGCGTCGACGCTGTACGGCAGTGAGGCAAGCAACGGCGTGGTCCAGATCATCACCAAGAAGGGCCGGATCGGCCAGGCGCAGTTCAACGCCCAGGTGCGTCTCGGCTCGCAGTTCTGGAACGATGCGGCGGAGTGGATTCCAACGAACGGCGCGCGAGACCCGGCCACCGGCCAGGTGGTCCTGCACCACCCGCTTCTGGCCGAGGAAGCCGCAGGCCGGAGCGTGATCTTTAATGGCATGACCCAGACGTACAACCTGGACGTGACGGGCGGGACGGGCGACTTCGGCTACTACGCGTCGCTCTCGTACCAGGACGACGAGGGGATCGTACCGAACAACTGGATCGAGCAGATCTCTGGCCGCGTGAACGTGAACGCGCAGGCCAGAGAGGATCTGCGGATCAACGCGGGTCTCAGCTACACGAAGGCCAACATCGGCCGTGCGCCCGAGGGGTTCACCGGCACGCTGGGCTACTTCGGCCAGGTAATCTTCGCCAGCCCGCTGACGCTGAACACGCGGCGCCGCGGCTTCCTGCAGTCGGTGCCGGAGGAGACCTGGAAGGTGCGCCACCGTGACGACATCCACCACACGACGTGGAATATCAACGTGAATCACGACCCGGTGGACTGGTTCTCGCATCGCCTGACCAGCGGCATCGACGTGGTCTACGTGCAGAACGGCCGGCTTTTCCCGCGTCAGGAGGACCCGGGGAATCACATGTGGGGTCGACGCCTGGCACAGGGCTGGCGCGATGTGGATGACGGCACCGAGCTCCAGACGACCCTGGACTACGCTGCGACGGCGACCCTGGACGTGACATCGGACATCCGATCGGCAACATCGGCAGGCATCCAGTACTACACTCGTGAGACACACACCACAAGCGCCGAGGGTCAGAACTTCCCGGCACCTGCGCTGACGACGGTGAGCACGGCTTCGGAGCGGTTCGCGGGTGAGATCTTCAGCGAGAACAAGAGCTGGGGCGTGTACATCCAGGAGCGGGTCGAGTGGCGGGATCAGATCTTCATCACCGGCGCCATCCGCGGCGACGACAACAGCGCCTTCGGCGTGGAGATCGACCCGGTCATCTACCCGAAGCTGAGCGGCTCGTGGGTGCTGAGCGACGCCGATTTCTTCGACATGAGCTGGGTGAACCAGCTCCAGGTTCGCGCGGCGTGGGGCCAGGCGGGCCGTCAGCCCGGCTCCTTCGACGCGATCCGGACGTACGCTCCGGCGATCGCGCGGAACGACCAGCCCGGCGTCAGTCCGTCGAACCCGGGCAACCCGAACCTGAAGCCCGAGCGCAGTTCGGAAGTCGAGGTGGGCTTCGACGCCGAGCTCTTCAACGGCCGTTGGTCGCTGGAGTTCACCGGCTACCAGCAAAAGACGACTGACGCGCTCCTGGAGAAGGACGTGGCGCCGTCGACGGGCTTCTCGGGTCAGCAGTGGGTCAACATCGGCCAGGTGGACAATCAGGGCTTCGACTTCTCCACGACCATCGTGCCCCTCGTGCGGTCCGGGTTGAGCTGGGACGTGACCCTGAACCTGAGCCACACCACGAACGAGATCATCGACATGGGGGACATCGATTTCATCAGCCGCGGCCGGGGCAACGCCCACGCCGAAGGCTATCCCGTCGGTGGCACGTGGGCGCACAACGTGGTCTCGGCGGACTGGGATCCGGTCACCCAGCGGGCCGTCAACATCCTCTGTGCTACGGAGAACGGCAGCGGCCCGCTGCCCTGCAGCCAGGCCGGCGAGGTCTACCTGGGCCCTGGTGGTCCGGACTGGAACGCATCGCTGGGCACGACGCTGCAGATCGGCCAGAACCTGAGGCTTGCGGCTCTCGCGGAAGGCTTCTTCGAGATGCGCGTCATGAGCGTGCAGCAGTGGGCGCGCGACGAGGTGTTCCGAAACAGCCCGGAGGCCGCCATGCTCTCGGACAACGTCCTCCTGGCGGCAGCGATCCAGACGTCCAACGGCTACGGCTACTGGATCAACCGGAACGACTACATCCGGATCCGGGAGGTCTCGGCGCACTACACGCTGCCCAGCGAGTGGGCGTCCATGTTCGGGGCGTCGCGTGCGAGCCTCGGCGTCCTGGCCCGGAACCCCGGATTCCTCTACGTGCACGAGGAGATGGCCGACACCGATCCCGAAAGCCGGCGCAGCTCTGACTTCTACTATCACAGCCGCCAGAACATCTTCCCTCAGCTCACGCGGATCGAGGGATCGGTCCGTGTGACCTTCTGACGAATGAGAGGGAGCCATGCAGTGCCCATTTCATCCATCAACGAACTGTTCATCCATCAACGAACTGAGGGAACGAGTCATGAATAGAGTGAAGCAAAGTGAACGAGGCCGTCGCGGGAGTCCGTTCCGCTGGACCCTGGCCGGGCTCGCAACCCTGGGCCTGAGCCTGATGCTGGGGGCGTGCGACCTGGCCGTGGAGCTGCCGGGCGACATCACGGCGTCCGAACTCGAACAGCCGGAAGATCTTCCGCTGCTGGTCACCAGCGCGGAGGGCGTGTTCGAGTGCGCCTATCAGCAGTACGTGCTGCTGTCGGCGCAGCTCATAGACGAGTTCAATAGCGGTGGCTCCGACGGCAGCTACTACATTTACGATCAGCGCGAAATCACCCCCGCCACGGGTGGTTACTCCAGCAATGGCTGTCCCGGAGGCCAGCTCTCGGGTCTCTACACGCCGCTCTCGCAGTCTCGGTGGTTCGCGGACTCGAACCTCGGGCGTGCCCAGGAGGCGGGATCCCAGGATCTGGTCGCGCGGTCAGCCGTAGTGGCCGGCTACGCCTACACGCTGTTCGGCGAGGGATTCTGCTCGGCGGCCTTCGACGAGGGCCCGGAGGTCTTTCCGCCTCAGACCCTGGAGTTGGCGGATAGCCGGTTCTCGACGGCGATCTCGAGCGCATCGGGTGAGCTGTTGACCCTGGCCTACCTGGGCCGTGCCCGTGCGAGGCTGGATCTGGGCGACTTGGCCGGTGCCGTCTCCGACGCGCAGCAGGTGCCCGACGGGTTCGCCTACTACGCCACCCGCTCGTCGTCGGACAACACCCGGCGGAACCACCTGTACGGCAGCAACTGGATCGACCGGAACATCGAGGTCGACGTGCCGTTCTGGAACCTGGAGTGGCAGGGGGTCCCGGATCCCCGCGTGGAGCTGATTCACACCGACAACCTCGGGCGAAACGGGCTGACCCCCGAGGTGCTCCAGACCAAGTACCCCGACTACGATGCGGACATTCCCATCGGGCGGTACGCAGAGGCGCTCCTGATCATCGCCGAGGCGGCGGGCGGTCAGACGGCAGTCGACAACATCAACGAGCTGCACGCACGTGCCGGACTGCCTCCCTTCGCGAGCGACGACGCGGACGAGATCATGGATCACGTCTACGAGGAGCGCAGGAGGGAGTTGTTTCTGGAGGGCCATCGCATGAACGACATGCTGAGGCTGAACATCCCGTTCCCCTCCGGAGCGGATCGCTTCAACGACCGGCGGTACGGAAACACGACGTGCTTCCCGCTGCCCGACATCGAGAGGGAGAACAACGAAAACATTCCCTAGCTGGATCTTTCTGGGGGGTACCGAGCGGCTACGCGGCCTGAGCGTCGAGACCGAGGCTCTGTGTGCCTTCCAGGCCGATCAATTCGGACGAACGGGGCTGAAGCCGCTTCTTCCGGTTGTCTGCGGTATCAATGAAAAAACCGCCCCCGCCCCACGAAGGCCCCCGCCCCCGCGGCCCCCGCTCCTGCGCGGCCTCCGCCCTCCCCACCCGCCCGCCCCAGCTCGTCCAGCCAGTCATTGAACGAATCCACCCGCTCCGCGATCACGTGGATCACGCCATCCACCTTCTGCACCTTGCCGCGGCAGGCCATCAGGCGCGCGGTCAGCGTTTCGCGACGCTGGAGCTCGTACACGGACGGGAAGACGACCAGGTTGACCGTTCCGGTCTCGTCCTCCAGGGTCACGAACATCACGATCCCCTTCCCGGGGCGCTGACGGGTGAGCACGATCCCGGCGACGACGGCCCGGTCACCATCCGACAGCCCCTCCAGCGCCTGCGCGGGCAGGATCCCCCGCTCGTCCAGGCGTCCCCGCAGAAGCGCGACGGGATGCTGCTTGAGCGACAGCCCCGTGGTCCGGTAGTCGGCGGCCACATGTTCGCCGGTGGTCATCACGGGCAGCGCGGGTTCGGGACGGATGGCCTGACGGCCGTCGACTGAGTCGAAGAGCGGAAGCGGCCCGGCCTCGCTCATCGCCCTGACCGCCCAGGCGGCCTGGCGGCGATCCAGCCCCATCGATGTGAAGGCGTCGGCCCGGGCCAGGCGCGACAGGACGGACGGCGGAATGCCGGCCCGCTGCCGCAGCTCATGCGGCGAGCGATAGCCGTCCCCACGGGCGATGGTCACGCGGTCGGCGTCCTCCTCCTTCAGGCCCCGGATGCGGCGGAGACCCAGTCGCAGGGCGAGGCCCCCACCCGCCTCCAGCGAGCAGTCCCAGTCCGAGTGATTCACATCCGTAGGCCGCACCTCGACGCCATGATCGCGCGCATCCCTCACGATCTGGGCCGGCGCGTAGAACCCCATCGGCTGGCTGTTCAGGAGCGCGCAGGCGAAGACCGCCGGGTAGTGGCATTTCAGCCACGACGAGACGTAGGCGAGGTGGGCGAAGCTGGCCGCGTGGCTCTCGGGGAAGCCGTATTCGCCGAAGCCCTCGATCTGGCGGAAGCAGCGTTCGGCGAAGTCGCGTTCGTAGCCGCGGCTGGTCATCCCCTCGACGAACTTGTCACGAAAACTGTGGATCGTGCCCGGGTTGCGGAAGCTGGCCATGGCGCGGCGCAGCTGGTCGGCCTCGGCAGGGGTGAACCCCGCCGCGACGATGGCAATCCGCATCACCTGTTCCTGAAACAGTGGCACGCCCAGGGTCTTTTCGAGCACCTGTCGCAGCTCTTCCGAGGGATATTCCACCGGCTCGCGTCCCTGCCGCCGGCGCAGGTAGGGGTGGACCATGTCGCCCTGGATCGGCCCCGGGCGCACGATCGCCACCTCGATCACCAGGTCGTAGAAGGTCGCCGGCTTCAGTCTCGGCAGCATGGCCATCTGGGCCCGGCTCTCGATCTGGAAGACACCGACGGTGTCGGCGCGCTGGATCATTTCGTACACGGCCGGGTCTTCCCGGGGCACGCTCTCCAGCGTGTACCCGACGCCGTGATGCTTCTCGATCAGGCCGAAGGCGCGGCGGATGCACGAGAGCATTCCGAGGCCCAGCACGTCCACCTTGATCAGTCTCAGCACCTCGAGGTCGTCCTTGTTCCACTCGATCACCGTGCGGTCTTCCATGGCGGCGTTCTCGATGGGGACGATTTCGCACAGCGGTCCCCGCGAGATCACGAAGCCGCCGGTGTGCTGGGACAGGTGGCGCGGGAACCCGTACATCTCGCGGGCCAGTTCGAGGGTGAGCGCGAGGCGCCGGTCCTCCGGGTCGAACCCCTCTTCGCGGGCCCGATCCTGGCCCACCGGCTTCGACCACCACGAGACCACCGACAGCAGCCGCCCGATCACGTCCTCGCTCAGCCCCATGGCCTTGCCGACGTCGCGCAGCGCGCTCTTCACGCGGTAGCTGATGACCGTCGCGGTCAGCCCGGCCCGGTCGCGGCCGTACTTGGCATAGATGTACTGGATGACCTCTTCGCGGCGCTCGTGCTCGAAGTCGACGTCGATGTCGGGCACCTCGTCGCGCTCGGCGGAGATGAAGCGCTCGAAGAGCAGGTCGATCCGGTCGGGGTCGACCGACGTGATGCCCAGGCAGTAGCACACGGCGGAGTTGGCGGCCGAGCCACGCCCCTGACAGAGGATTTCCATGTCGCGCGCGGTACGAACGATGTCCTCGACGGTCAGGAAGTAGGGCGCGTAGTCCAGCTGGCCGATCAGCGCCAGCTCGTGTTCGATGGTTGCGCGCACCTTGGGCGGAATGCCTCCCGGGTAGCGCTCGGCCGCGCCCGCCCAGGTCAGCGTCTCCAGCGTCTCCTGAGGCGTGCGGCCGTCGCCGGCGACCTCGTCCGGGTACTCGTAGCGGAGCTCGCCGAGCGAGAAACGGCAGCGTTCGGCGATCTCCACGGTGTTGGCCAGCGCCGAAGGGTGGTCGCGGAAGAGGCGGGCGATTTCGGCCGGGGGCTTGAGGTGTCGTTCGGCGTTGGCGTGCAGGCGCCAGCCCGCGTTGTCGATGGTGCAGTGTTCGCGGATGCATGTCAGGACATCGTGGAGCCGACGCCGCGCGGGGTCGTGCTGGTGGATGTCTCCGGTGGCGACGAGGGGCACGCCGTGCGACTCGGACAGGGAAGCGAGGCGGGCCAGGCGGCGGTCGTCGTTGCCGCGGTGGTAATGGGTGGCGGCCAGGTAGAGTGGGGCGGCGAGGTGGTCGCGGTACCACGCGAGGTGGGCGGCGAAATCGGGGCCGTGCGACTCGGACGGGACGGAGATGAAGATGTGGCCGTCCTGGGTGGCCGTCGTGGCGACATCTTCCCGTGAGAGCATGCATTCGCCCTTGGGCGCGCGCCGGCGTCCCGTGGTGATCAGGCGGGAGAGGGCGCCGTAACCGCGCCGGGTGGTGGGGAGGCAGAGGAGGCTCGGGCCGTCGCTGAGGTCGAGCCGGGCGCCGGGGATGAAATGAAGACCCGCGCGCCGGGCGACCTGATGCGCGCGCACGACTCCGGCCAGCGTATTGCGGTCGGTGAGGGCGAGTGCCCGGTACCCCAGTTCGCTGGCGCGTTCGACCATCTCCTCGGGGTGTGAAGCGCCACGCAGGAAGGAGAAGTTGCTGGTGACCTGGAGTTCGGCGTAGGGGGGTTCAGTAGACCGCCGGGGAGCCACACTCACGCGAAAACCCCATGCAGAAACCAGTGCGCCGCCGCCCCGGGATTCCGCGGCCCCTCCCTGAACAGCCAGTAGCGTCGACCTGTCTCGTCTTCGACCAGGTAGTAGTCGCGAGCCGGAGCATCCTCGAGCCACCATTCGCACTCCAGCCGCTCGGGGCCTTCGGCCGCTCGTACCCGGTGCAGCTGTCCGCGGTGGCGGAAATGAGAGGGCGCGGCGTCTGAGCCGACCGGGACGCCGGAACCCTTGACTTCGACCGGCTCCGGCGGAGACAGCAGACGTAGCGGCCGGTCCCGGTCCTGCGGCCAGGCAGCGACGGACGGTGGCTCGGGTGCCGCCAGATGTTCACTGCCCCCCACCCCCCGCTCGGGCAGCCAGCTCTCATGCGGCAGCGGACGCCCGATCCGGCCGAAGCCGAAGCGGTTCCCCAGTCGGTCGAGCAGGCCGGCCAGCTCCTCGTCGTCACCGGGATGGCCGTTCTGCCCGGCACCGGGGTCCCAATCGGTCTGCACCTCTTCGATGGTCTCGACCACATCGCTGGCCAGCACGATTTCATCGATCCCGAAGCCGGGCTCGACCTGGTCCAGCTTTTCGGCGAAGAGTCCCATGAGCGGCTTCTTGCGGCGCAGGGGACGGCTGGTGCCGATCGTGACGGTCCCCTGTCCGCCGTCGGCCCGGCGGCAGATGAGGCGCAGCCGGCGCGTACCTTCGCCCGCCCGGCTCAGATCCAGACACAGGTCGTCCAGGAGACCGTCCACCGCCGCGTGAATGTCCTCGGTCGCCGAAATCGGCTCGGCAAAGGCACGGCGGACCTCGCGCAGCAACCGGGGCCGCAGGGGCGCGATCGGCTCTTTGCGCAGCCCCAAGGCCTGTTCCAGGTGCCGGACCGGCTCCGGACCGAAGCGTTCGGCCACTTTGACAGATTCCATGACAGATAGTGTGCAGATTCTGTCCAACCCGAAGGAAGCAAGCGCGTCCGCCACATCGGCGCTCAGGCGCAGGGCCGTCACGGGCAACTCGGCCAGCGCTTCCTTCAGCTCGGACCGTCCGGCGCCGGAGGGCACTACGGCGGGGTCTTCGGCGCTGTAGTGAGCCAGCGCCCACGCCGCGCCGGGAGTGTCGGCCAGCGCCAGCCGGACGGTCAGGCCGAAGCCTTCCAGCGCGGCCCGCAGTGACGCCGCCAGCGTGTCCTCGCCGGCAAAGAGGCGTGCACAGCCGCCGATGTCGAGGAAAAGCGTGTCGACCCCGTCGGGCATGACACGCGGGGTGAAGCGGTCCGCCCACCGCGCCAGCCGTTCAAGGGCGCGGGCGTCGCCGGCTGGGTCGGCGGGGTGGACGACCACCCCGGGCACGATGGCACGCCCGTCGGCCAGGGGCATGCCGGGAACGAGGCCCGCACGGGTGGCGCGGGGGTTGGCCGCGGTGATGACCTGACGGTTCCGGCTCTCGCCAGCGGTGACGAAAGGCTGGCTGCGCGCCTCGGGACAATGCCGCGCCAGCCTCTCGGTCGCCCACCACGGGAACCACACCGCAAGGATGCGGCGGGGGATGCGCGGGCCCGGTCGGGCCGGCGTCCCCGATAGCGTGGATACGGTGTTTGGCTCATGGGACATGGCCCGTGAACGATAACCGAATATTTCCCGAAGCACCACCTTAACGTAACGTCAGGGTTAGCGGAAAAGGAACCATCGGGAACATTCGGGAACAAACGGGAACAGTGGGAACCCGTCGTGATCGGAGCAGTATCGAACACACAAAAGCCCGCATAAACCCGTGGTTTTCGGGTCAAATGGTGGCGAAGAATTTGATCTGGTAAAGGAGGAGGTGGAAGTGAAATGGCAAGCAACAGACAAAGGGGTCGCAAACAGCTTCTCCTCACACTGGCAGCTCTGACTGCCATCCCCGCTCAGGCCCAGACGGCACCCGCAATCATCGGAGGCAGCGGTTCACAAGACAGCTGGACGATGCCGGCAGACGACAGAGACGCCAGGCCGTACACCGGCCCGGGCGACACGCGTGAGGCCGCGCCGCAGATCACCATCGCCGCCGACCGCGACACGATCTTCGGGAGCCTGGAGGACCTGCGCCTGACGGTGAAGCGCGACGAGGCGGGGAACCGCCTGGTGGTGACGGTCAAGCTGGAGCAGGACCGGCAGTGGCTTGCCGACAGGTCCCACGAGGTCACCATTCGCGCCGGGGACACCATCGCGGCTCTGACTATTGCCCGCGACGACTTCAACTCGAACGTCACCCGCAGCGGTGAGCTCACGGCCACGGTGGACGACATCAGCGGCTACGAGACGGCGAACGCGAAAGCGACCGTTTTCGTCATCTCGCAGGAAGCGCCGGTGGTGACGTACTCCCTCTCCCGCGAGTCCTACACGTTCGCGGAAGACGTGGGGCGGGCACGCGCCGAATTCGTGGCACGCATGGCGCCCGGCATGCCCCGCGGGGTGACGGTCACCGTCCTGAAAGCAACCAGGGGAGAGGAATCGTCCCGCGAAGGACTCACCGCGACATCGGGCGAGGACTACGAGCCGGTGAGCGGCGGACTGCAGATGGTAGCGGAGAAGTACGAACTCGAGAACGGCCGGTGGGTAGGCCGTACCGACCTGATCCTGTCGCTCTTTGATGACGATGTCCGCGAGGGCACCGAGACGTTCGAGTTGTTCCTGCAGCCCGCATCCGGCGCAGTCGACGTAGCGCAACTCGTGACCCCCGACGGCACTCCCTGCGGGGTCCTGTGCCCGTACCTGATCCACATCTCCGACGAGGAGGACATCCCCGTCATGGAGCTGTCGGTCAGTCCAGCGGAGATCATGGAAGAAGGGGAGACGTCGTCCACCGCGACCCTGTCGATCACCGACCACAAGTCCTTCGCCACTGATCAGGTGGTCACGCTGGCGCTCGCCGGGACGGCGACGAAGGGGGACGACTACGTGGTGTCGCCGGGCGATGCCGACCAGCAGGCCCCGGGTTACCAGGCGCTCCTGCCGGTGGAATCGACCTCGGTCGAGGTCACCTTCAAGGCGATGAGCGACGAGGTTGACGATCCCGACGAGGAGATCGAGGTGTCCCCGATGCTCGACGGCGACAAGGTCGGGGACAAGCGGTCCGTCCGGATCATGAATCAGCAGATGGAACTGCCGTCGATCACCATCTCCGCCGAGCGCGACACGATCATCGCAGGCATTGAGGGGCTGGAGTTCACGGTCAGGCTCGAGGAGCCGGCGGATGAGAACCTGACGGTGACGGTGCGGCTGACGCAGGAGCAGAACTGGCTTCGCAACACGTCTTCCCAGCTGAACTTCGAGGCAGGCAGCGCGATCCACGAGCTGGGGCTTCACCAAAGCGTGTTCTCGTCGTCGGTCACCGAGAGCGGCACGCTGACCGCGACGGTGGACCCGGTCAGCGGCTACGACACGGGAGACGCGACAGCGACCGTCTACGTCGTTTCTCAAGAAGGGCCGGCGATGAAGGTCTCCTTCAGCCATGACGCCTACCGTTTCGCGGAAGACACGGAAGATCCGTTCGTGATTCTGGTTGCGCAGGCGGCGGCCGGCATGCCGCGCGCGGCGACGATCAGCTTCTCGGTGAGTTCCAGGAGCGGGACGGCACGATCGCCCGGTGACTACGAGGCGATGAGCGCGGCGATCACGCTGCCGGAGGAGGATTTCAGCTTTGAGAACGGCCTGTGGCGGACGCAGTATCAGTTGCCGTTGACACTGCTCGACGACGATGTCCGTGAAGGCACCGAGACATTCAACCTGATCCTGGAGCGTACCCCGAGCACTCCGAACGAGGTGCAGCTCTCGGACCTCCTCGGTTCCCCGTGCCGGAACGACTGCGCGACCCCGGTGGAAATCACCGATGGCGAGGACATCCCCGAACTGGAGCTGTCGGTAAGCGAGGAGGAAATCAGGGAAGAAGGCGAGACATCCTCGACTGCGACCGTCTCGATCACCAACGGCAAGACCTTCGCGACCGATCAGGCGGTGACCTTCAAGCTTGGTGGCGACGCAATCGCGGAGCACGACTACCGCGTGTCGCCGGCCGACGCCGATCAAGGGGCCGCGGGCCATCAAGTGACACTGCCGGCGGGTTCCAGCTCCGCCGAAGTGACGTTCACGGCGCGCGACGACGATCGCGAGGAGGGGGACGAGGAGATCAGGCTCTCGGTGACCCACGACGGCGACGCGATCGGCAGCGGGACCATCCGCATCGTGGATCGCGTCCCGGGGCCCGGGGTGGAGATCACCTTCGAAGGGGTCCGGCCGCCTCGAGATGCGTATACCGCCGGGGTCGCAACGGGTCCGTTCACCGCGCGCATCACCTTCAGCGAGCGCGTCGAGGGCTTCACGCGGGAAGACATTGAATGGGCGACGCACTCGGAGACGACCGTGGACTCCACGAATATCGGAGTGTTCATGTGGGACTACACCGAGGTTCGCGCGGGTCTGGAGTACACGGCCAGGATGATGCCCGAGCAATCGGGACGACTGTGGATCGAAGTCTCCCCGGGGGCCGCAACATCCGTGGCGACGGGCGACGGGAACCAGTTGGGGGCCAACAGCGTGTGGGTCGAACTGCCGGATGGCCGCATGATGGTGGCCCCGGCAGAGTTGTCGGTGGATGAAGGAGATGCGGAGGGGGCCGGATTCATGGTCGTGCTCACCAGCAAGCCGACGGGCACGGTCACGGTGACGCTGAGTGGCACCGAAGGTACGGCACTCGAGACGACCAGCGTGGTAGGCCTGACCTTCAAGGGTCCATTCTGGACGGTGGGACGGGTGGTGAGGGTGACGGCCGGCGACGACGCAAACGCTGCGGACGAGACGGTGACGCTGCGGCTTGACGCGTCGGGCGGCGGCTATGACGGGAAGACCGTGAACGTCGTGGTCACCGTGAGGGACGACGATGTGAGCGGCGATGTGGATGACGAGACCGCGGCTCTGCTCCTGCTCGAAGGGATGACCCCGGAGGCCGCTGCGGCGGCGCTGTTCGGCGAACAAAAGCTGAGCGAAGCCCGGCTTGACGCCCGCGATCGGCTGGGCAACGGGAACGGACTCTACGACCTCGGCGACCTGCTCTCGTGGATCGAGCGTAGCCGGCAGGGTGCAGCGAGCCGCGGGGAAACATCCCGCGATGCGCTTCCAGGCGCGGCCATGCCCATTGCGGGCGCAGCCGGGCAGGGCAGGCGGACAAACCATGGGAGGCGGAGAGGTTTCGGGACCGGGACACGCGAGAACGCCGGAAACAGCCGTGCTCGTGCCCGAGCCCACCGGGTCGGCAATAAACGGCGTTCTCGCCACCGGGCAGGTCGCCCACTCCTCCTCCGCTCGGATCCGGCCGGGTACGGTCTCGCGCTCCTGCTCGCCACGACTCTGACCTGGGCCTGCGCCGACGACGTCGTGCAGCCATCGGCGGCCGAGCCGGATCCCGGTTTCCTGACGGTCCAGTTAACGGTGCCGCCTTCGGCCCGCGACCTGGGCGCGTTGCTGGTTGTTGAGGGTCCGGGTATCGAGTCGGTGCGCTCACCCGGCTTCGAGCTCTTCCAGTCGGAGACCACTTCGCCGCGGCAGATTGTCGTTGCCGGAGAGCTCTCGACGGGTCCCATCGTGCAGTTCCAGGTTCCCGACCGGAACGACCACCACGCCCGCTACCGGGTGCGGCTCCTGCAGGTCACTGGAGAGGACCACTCGCTCAGGGACTTGTCGGGGTACAGGGCCGAAATCCTGCGCTGACAGCTGAAGGCCGTCACTCCCTGGCGCGCACGCGGGCCGGTGCGCGCCAGGGGAGTGCCGAACCAACCTGGAGGAGGAAGGTTTGTCAATTGACAGGTGACACATTACTCTCCACCGTGATCATATCGTTCAAGCATCGAGGCCTGAGGGCGCTGTATAACGGTCGAACGGGGCGGCGAGTGGCTGCGGGGCATGTTCAGAAGCTGAGGGATATCCTCGCAATACTTGACAGAAGCCGAGGCCCGCAAGACGTGGACCTTCCGGGTCTGCGGCTCCATGGACTGAAGGGCAACCTGAAAGGCCACTATGCCGTCTGGGTTTCAGGCAATTGGCGAGTGACCTTTCGGTTCGAAGATGGTCACGTGGCTGATGTCGATTACACCGACTACCATTAATGGGAGGGCGAAACCCATGGCAATGAAGAATCCACCACACCCAGGCGGAATCGTGAGACGCCAGTGTCTTGAGCCGCTCGGCCTTTCCGTAACCAGGGCCTCGCAGGGGCTCGGCGTTACCCGTCAGGCATTGTCGGAGTTGGTCAACGGGCATACCGGTGTTTCCGTCGAGATGGCGATTCGTCTGTCCAAGGCGTTCGGATCGACTCCAGAGACTTGGCTCGGCATGCAAATGGCCTACGATCTCCAGCGCGCCCTCGACCGCGCCGACGAGATCAAGGTTGAGAGGTTCGAAGCGGCCTGACGCCGTGGAGGCGCATTTGTAGCCGCCTCGATCGTTTGTCCGCCATTTCAGTCCCATTTTGGCGGACAAACCCGGGCCATCAGCTCCAAGCGGGCCGGAGGTGGTTCGACCATCAGGCCCGGCAACCCCACGGTCCACTCGGCAGGCCTTCCGCCGCGGCAGTGCAGCACCTCGACGCGCCACCTCCCTTCCCGCGCCCCCGTGACCCGCCAGCGGCTGACCGCCACCGGAACCCCCGCCCCACCCCGCCGCACCCCCGCCCCGCCCCGCCGCCGCCTCGCGCCACCGTGCGGCACTCCGCGCGACAGCACCAGTCCCAGCACCCCGGTCCCCTCGGCGGCGAGCATCAGCCGCCGCCCCGCCGCCAGGCCGATCCTTCCCGTCTCGGCCACCACCCCCGTCACGGCCCGGCAGCGGAGCGCTTCCTCCATGGCCCACAACATGTCCTCTTGGCGGTGCAGCCCCGAAACGACCAGCAGCTGCCCCGCCCCGATCCCGAAACGGACCAGCCCGGGCGCGTACAGGTCGTCCCCCTTTGCCAGCCACAGCAGCGAACCTTTTCGCGCTCCACCGCGGACTCCGGCGCAGGCCTCACCGTGGGCCTCACCACGCACCCCACCGCTCCCGGTCCGCGCGAGCAGAGCCGCGCAGAAACCGGTGGCGGCTTCGTCCCCCGCCACTTCGTGGATGGAGCCCAGGCGCAGCCCGCCGCCGGGGAGCGCCCGGTCGATCTCGGGTACACCCAGCGGCAGACGCGGCCGGCCGGGCGATCCGGCCTCCTCGATTCCGTGGATCACGCGGCGCAGTGCGTCCGCCGTTCTCCGTTTCGCCGTCGATAGATGGGCCATGGGCCGGACAGTATACCGAATAAAAGCCGTAATAGCAAATCCATTCCCGGGGCGACACCGCTGTCCGAGCCCGGGGCGGCGTCGTTGTCCGAGCCCGGGGCGGTACCGCTGTCCGAGTCCGGGGCGGCGTTGCTGTCCCGTGTGACATTCCGTTCCGATCCGCCCTATGTTGGACCGTCCCCCTAGATAAGGAGTAAGACCATGCTGGCCAGATCGCTGCTGACCTGTTCCCTGGTTCTCTTGTCCGGTTGCTCGCTGGCAATGGTGAAGGGGCCACCGGACTTCATCCCGGCCGAGGAGCAGGTCCCCATGGGATCGTGCACCGTCGAGAGGGTCTTTCCCGCCCTCGACGCCGCCGGGGCCGCTGCCTTCGTCATCACAGCCATCACCAGCTCCGATGGGAACGCCGTGAGAGTCGGCGCGGTCCTCGGCGGTGCGCTCGGTTTCTCGTCCTATACGGGATTCCGCAGGGTGGCGAACTGCAAGGAAAGGATGTTTTCGGGGCCCGGCGGTCCGGTTCTCGACACGGTGCTGGTCCAGCCCCTCGACGGGATCGCTTCCCCGCTCTTCGGCGGACCGCTTCGGGACCCGATCTTCACCCGGTCTTTGCCGAACCGGAAATGACCACCACGGCCACCGTCGCCGCCACCCTTCACGAGGAGCTCCGCGGCCGCTTCGGCGACCGCTACTCCACGGCCGCCGCCGTACGTGCGCACCACGGGAAGGACGACTCCCACCACCCCGTGATCCCCCCCGACGGCGTGGTCTTCGCGCAGTCGACCGAAGATGTCGCCTTCGTGGTGCGGGTCTGCGCGCGCCACGGTGTCCCCGTGATCCCCTTCGGCGCCGGCACCTCGATCGAGGGGCACGTCCAGGCGGTCCGCGGCGGGATCTCGGTCGACATGAGCGGCATGAACCGGGTACTGGCCGTCCGTCCCGACGACCTGGACGCGACGGTCGAGGCCGGAGTGACACGGCTGCAACTGGACGGAGTGCTGAAGGGTACGGGCCTCTTCTTCCCGATCGATCCGGGTGCCGACGCGACGCTCGGCGGGATGGCGGCCACGGGCGCGTCGGGGACCACCACCGTGCGGTACGGCACCATGCGCGACAACGTGGTCTCGCTGACCGCCGTGCTGGCGAGCGGCGACGTTGTGCGGACCGGTGGCCGCGCGAGGAAGTCGTCCGCCGGGTACGATCTCACCCATCTCCTCGTTGGCTCGGAAGGCACTCTGGGGGTGATCACCGAGCTCAATGTGCGCCTCCACCCGGTCCCCGAGGCGATGGCCGCCGCAGTGTGTGCCTTTCCGGGGCTGGCCGAAGCCGTGCAGTCGGTGGTGGAAGCGGTGCAGCTGGGCATTCCCGTCGCCCGCGCGGAGCTGCTCGACGCGACGGCCATCAAGGCGGTCAACCTCTACTCGGGGTTCGACTACGCCGAGGCCCCGACGGTGTTCTTCGAGTTCCACGGGTCGGAGGACGATGTCCGGGCTCACGGCGCCGTGATCGAGGAGATCAGTCGCGATTTGGGCGGCACGGCCTTCGAGTACGCCCGCCGGCAGGACGAGCGCGCACGGCTGTGGAAGGCGCGCCACGACGCGTATCCGGCGATCCTGGCGCTGCGTCCGGGGTGCCATGGGCTGACGAGCGACGTCTGCGTTCCGGTTTCCGCGCTGGCGCGGTGCATTGAGGAGACCCGGGAGGACATGAGGCGGGCGACGATCCCGTGGGGCATCGTGGGGCACGTCGGCGACGGCAACTTCCATGCGGTGTTCATCATCGACCCCGATTCCCCGGCGGAGCTGGCCGAAGCGGAGGCGATCAACGAGCGCATCGTGCGGCGGGCGCTCGCCATGGAGGGGACCTGCACGGGAGAACACGGGATCGGGATGGGGAAGATCGGGTTCCTCGAGGAGGAGTTCGGTGCCGCGGGTGTAGGGGTGATGCGTGCGGTGAAGAGGGCGCTGGATCCGCAGGGGATCATGAATCCGGGGAAGGTGGTGGGGTGAGCGGACCCGAAGCCATGGGTACGACATGACCGCCCAAAACAGGATTCCCGGCGAGACCTGCCTGGCTCTTCTGCGCGGGATCAATGTCGGCGGCAGGAACGTGATCCGGATGGCCGAGCTCCGGAACTGCTTCGAGGCCGAAGGCTTCCGCGATGTCGTGACATACATCCAGAGCGGGAACGTGATCTTCCGTTCGCCTTCCTCCGGGCTCGGCACGTTGACGGTCCGAATCGAGGGGATGTTGGCGGCAGCGTTTGGCTACAAAGGGAGAGTCGCGGTGCGATCCCGCAAGCAGATGCAGGCAGTGGTTGAAGGGGCGCCGGAGGGTTTCGGCGCGCGACCGGATGCCTACCGCTACGACACCCTCTTCCTGATGCCTCCCCTGACGCCGGCCGACGCCATGAAGCAAGTCCGGACCAAACCCGGCGTGGACGAAGCCTGGGCAGGCGGAGGTGTTCTCTACTTCTCGCGACTCATCGACAAGGCATCCCGAAGCCATCTCAGCCGCATCGCCTCGATGCCCGTGTACCAGAGCATGACGATCCGCAACTGGAATACGACGACCAGACTGCTGCGGATGATGGGCAATCAAGAGGACGGATGACGAATCCTTGACGTGATTGCATTGCAATCATAGCATACTCTCAGACGCGCCCCCTGGTGAGGACGGGAGGAGACATCAGCCATGGCCAGCATCACGATTCGCAACCTTGACGACGAGGTGAAGTCGAAGCTTCGCGTGCGTGCGGCAAGCAACGGTCGCTCAATGGAGGAAGAGGCGCGCACCATCCTGCGCGAGGCGGTGGAGCGGGAGGACTCGGAAAAAGGGCTTGGGACAGCGATTCACGAACTGTTCAAGCCTCTGGGCGGGGTCGAATTGGAGATTCCGCCACGGGAGCCGATGCGCGAACCTCCGCGCTTCCGCTGAGCCGCTGGAGTGTTCGTTCTCGACACGAACGTCGTCTCGGAACTCATGCTGGACCGTCCGAATTCAGCGGTTCTACACTGGCTCGACGACAGGCTGGAGCGTGATTTGTTCGTTACGGCGGTGACCCAGGCCGAGGTCCTGACCGGCATAGCCTTATCGCCCCCAGGCAAACGCCGCCAGGGCCTTGCCGCTGCGGCCGATCGCGCTTTTCACGGAATGTTCCGAGACCGCGTGTTACCCTTCGACAGATCGGCCGCACAGGCCTATGCCGGAATCGCCGCCGCGCGACGACGGGCTGGCAGGCCGATCTCGCAGGCCGACTGCCAGATCGCCGCGATTGCGGTCTCGCGAGGTGGGACGGTGGTGACAAGGAACGTCCGTGACTTCGAAGGGATCGCGATTGCCGTCGTCAATCCATGGGAAGGCGCGTAGCGGGGCGATCCCGCCCAACCGAGCGAAGAGTGACCAATGACGAGACGAACGAGCATCCTTCCGGCCTTCCTCGTCCTGTTCGGCTGCGCGCCGGACCGACCTGATCGGCCCACCCGGGATGGCCAGCTCCTCGACCTCACCCTGGAGAACATCTACGGGCCCCGCGGCCGGGCCGGGAGCAGCGTGATCAGCCCGGACGGACGGCACGTTGCGGTGTCGGCGACGGGGCCGGAGGGATCGGGGATCTACCTGGTGCCGACGGACGGCGTGGTGGCCGGCGCGGGTTCCGCGGACGACACGGCCCCCGGCGCCGGTGGCACAACACCCGGCGACACCCCCGAGTTTCGGGTCGAAGGCGGCTCTCCCTCATGGTTCCCGGACAGCGACCGCATCGTCTTCCGCCGGGGACGCGACCTCTGGACCGTTGCCATCGGCAGCACCGAGGCCGTCCAGCTTACCGCCGACGAACACGACGAGCGCGCGCCGCGGGTCTCACCCGACGGTCGGCGGATCGCCTTCTATTCCGGCCGCTCCGGCCACCAGGACATCTGGGTGGTCGCCGCGGACGGGTCCGGCGAGGCCCGGCAGGTCACCTTCGACGCCTTCGCCCCCGACGACTTCCGCTGGTCGCCGGCGTGGGCGCCCGACAGCCGCCGGATCGCCTACGTGTCGAACACCGCCGACTACTGGCACGACGACGTGTGGGTCGTGGACATCGAGACCATGGATACCCGGCAGGTCTCGCGCGGCCTGATGGTCTCGACAGAGCCCGCCTGGTCGCCCGACGGCACGAAGATCGCCCTGCTGGGCACCCACAAGGACGGCTACTGGTACGAAGACCTCGCCGACATCTTCGTCCTCGACCCGGCGGCGGGCACCGAGCGCACGGTGGAGATGCAAATCCATGCCACCGATTGGCTGCACCGCATGCGCATCTTCTGGTCCGACGACGGGGAGCGCATCCATTTCCCCTACCACGAGCGCGGCGACTTCGATCTCTGGTCGGTCCCCGTGGAGGGCGGCGTGGCGACCCGGGTCACCAACATGGGCGGATCGCTCGGCTCGATTTCGGCTTCGGCCGGCGCGGAGCTCTTCGCCTTCACCCGCGCGACGCCCACACGCGGTTCGGATGTCGACCTGATCCCCGCGGCGGGCGGTCCCCTCCGCCGCCTGACGCACTTCGCGGCCGAGTGGACCACCGTAGTCGACCCCGTCGAGATCTCGTTCAAGAGCTACGACGGCCTGTACATCCAGGGCTTCCTGTACATGCCGCCCGACCACACACCCGGGCAGCGCCACCCGGCGTTGGTGAATGTTCACGGCGGCGGCACCAACTCCTACCTGCACGGCGAGGGCCTCTTCGAGCAGTACCTGGCCTCGAAGGGGTACGTGGTGCTGGCGGTGAACTATCGTGGCGGCTCCGGCTTCGGGCGCGAGTTCCAGGATCTGGGCGTCAACGATTGGGCCAACGGACAGGCCCGGGACGCGGCGGCCGCCGGGGTCTTCCTGCGCACGCAAGACTACGTGGACGGCAAGGTGGGGATCTACGGCTACAGCTACGGCGGCATCACGAGCATGGCGGCGATCGCACGGGTGCCCGGCGTCTTCGACGCGGCCGTGCCGATGGCGGGCATCTACGACTTCGGCGACGCGTACACGAACGCGGACCGCCTGGGTCGCATCTTCATCAAGACGGGCCACTCCGGCTCGCCCGAGGAACAGCCCGGGATCTACGCCGTCAGCAACACGCTCGCGCGGATCGAGAATATCGACACGCCGCTGCTCATCATGCACGGCGAACTCGACGTGCGCGCGCCGTACCGCCAGTTCGAGATTGCGGTTGCGGAGCTTGAGCGCCACGGGAAGGTCTTCGAGAGTCGCAGCTATCCGGGCGAGACGCACGGGTTGCGCCCGGCGGCCAGGATCGACATGTACAGCCGTGCGGAAGAGTTTTTCGACCGGATGCTGAAAGGAACGAACTGATGACAACCCCGAACTGCCGTTTCCAGACACCCCTGCGCATGCGTGGCCGTGCCTCCCTGCTGCTGAGCGGCGGCGCTTTCCTTCCGGTGGCCGCGGCCGTGGCCCTTGTGGCTGCCCCCTCGACACCGGCCGCCGCCCAGGACCTTGTCCTCATCAACGCCCGCGTTGTCGACGTGACCGACGGTTCGGTCTCCGAGCCCGCGACCGTCGTTGTCGAGGACGGAAGGATCACGCGGATCGTCGAAGGCGAAGGGGTCGACGCCCCGCCCGGCGCGACCACCGTCGACCTCATGGGGCGCTTCCTCGCCCCCGGTCTGATGGACGCCCACGTTCACGTCGGGTCGGCGGCCGACGCGCAGCGCGCGCTGTACATGGGCGTGACGACGATGCGGAGCATGGGCACGTCCCACTATGCCGATGTCGGGCTGCGGGAACTCCAGGCCGCTGGCCACCTCGAGGCGCCGCAGTACCTCGCAGCGGGTTACCACGTCCGTCCCCCCGCGGCCGAAGCCTTCTTCCAGGATCACCCCGAGCTGGGGCACATGTACGGCGAGGAAGTCCGCGGCGAAGAGGCGGTCCGGACCATGACGCGGGCGCTCGTGTCACGCGGCGTGGACTTCGTGAAGACGAACGCCACCGAGCGCGCTGGACTGCCGGACACGGATCCACGCAAGCAGTTCTACTCCGAGGCCGAGCTGCGCGCGATCGTGACCGAAGCCGGCACCGCGGGGATTCCGGTCGCGGCGCACGCGCACGGGGACGATGGCGCGAGGGCGGCGGTCGCGGCGGGAGTTCGGAGCATCGAGCACGGCACATACATCAGCCCCGAGACTCTCGCCCTGATGGTCGAAAAGGGGACCTTTCTGGTGCCGACGATCGCGATCGTCCGCGACCTCACAATCCCCGGCGGCGACTACGACAACGCGGTGCTCAACATCCGCGGTCGGCATATGCTCCCCCGAGTCCGGGAAATGGCTACACGGGCCCACGAAATGGGCGTAATGGTCGTCGCGGCGACCGACACCGGCTACGGAACCGAGAGCACCACCACCCTGGCGCACGAACTCCTCGAGCTGGTCGGCATCGGCATGACCCCACTCGAGGCGCTCCGGGCCGCGACGACCACGGCCGCCGAGCTCTTCGGGCTGACGGGGCAGGTCGGCGCGATCCTACCCGGGCTCGAAGCCGACCTGATCGTCCTGGAGCGCAATCCGCTCGACGACATCGGCGTCGTCCAGGACGTGCTGATGGTCGTCAGCGACGGGAAGGTGGTGGTGCAGCGTGGCGACTGGCCGGGCGAGAGGCCGGTGTCATAGAGGAGACATCGGTGCCCCCATGGGCGACGGAGGCCCCGAGTGTCAACTCGACCTTACATTATGTAATGCACGGTTTACATTTCAGCCCGCCGCACATACCGTCGGCGCCTCATACTCCAGCCCCAGCAGCCGAAAGTAGTTCTCCCCCAGCGCGATGTTGCGGAATGACTCGTCGTCCAGATAGCGGAGGATCCGGCTGGTGACCTCCAGCTCCCCCTTGTAGATATCGAAGTCCTTGTTCGACGACGCCAGAAAATCCGTCCCCGGCAGAATCCGCTCCGAGTACTCGTTCAGAAACGCGACGTACAGCGGCTGGTTCTCCGCCTTCGAGAAGTAGTTGTCGTCGATGATCCGCCAGGTGATGTCGAGCATCAGGTTCGGATGGCGGTCCAGCATCGACGCGAGGAGTTCGATGTGGTCGGCGGCGGGCAGGGTCTTCAACTCGAGCGACAGCCCCATGTGCATCCAGACGATCCTGTTGTCGGGGTAGCGGTCGAGGACCTCCTGCATCAGCGGCAGATACCGGGTCGGCTCTTCGTCGCTGCCCAGATCCGAGTGAATGGCGATCGGAATGTCCCGCTCTCGCAGCACCGCCATGAAGGGCGCCCACTCCGCGATCGCAGACATCGGCACGGGTTCGTGACCGTTCCCGAACAACGCCTGCTTCACGAGGTTGACCTCGCCCATCCACCGGAACATGCCCGGGTACTCCCTCTCCAACAGCTCAATGCCGGCCACGACGGACTCCGGCCGGGAGAGGTCGGGGAAGGTCATGGCCAGCGTGGTGTGCACATCGGGAGGAGGGTTCGTCACGACGCTCGCCGCGTTGGCGAAGTCGTTCTTCAGCGTGGGGGTGACGATGGTCCCCACGCAGTCCAGGTAGTAGGTGCACGGCGAATCCACCGGAAGCATCTGCCCGATCCCGTAGATGTTCACGAAACGGACGCCGGTCTCGCGCAGATACCCCATGACCTCGTCGAATGGGACCGGAGCGCCGCCGAAGGGACGAACGTGCAAGTGACTGTCGACCACCGCGGTCTGCTGCTGGGCCGAGCGGTCGTAGCAAACCGGCGCGGGGGACTGGAAGACTTCGAGGCCGGGGGGTGGCGAGGCGCAGCCCGCGAAACCCAGGATGCAGAGCGCGGCTGCCAGCCTCACACAGTGGCCAGCTTCCACTTCCCCCGTTTGAACAACACCGCGCTCACCACCGCCAGCGTCGAAAACGCCACCGTCATCGCGATGAATACGCCGTTGGGGCCGAGTCCGACCGGAAACGCAAGGGTCCATGCGAGGGGAATCTCCCAGAGCCAGAAGCAGAAAAAGTTGAGGATGGTCGGCGTCCACACCGCGCCCGCGCCGTTGAACGCCGCCGTGAGCACCATGCCGTAAGCGTAGAAGACGAAGCCGATCGAGACAATGCGGAGGCCCATGACCCCCACCTCCCTGGCTTCGCCCGTGCCGCCGAAGATGCTGACGATCGCCGGGGCGAAGGCGATGAAGAGCAGGCTGACAGCGCCAAGAAAAACGAAGTTCAGCTTGCAGGAGATCCAGACCGCTCGCTCGGCACGTTCAGGGTCGCCCGCGCCCAGACCCTGGCCGACCATCGTGGCCGCCGCGTTGGAGAGCCCCCACGCGGGGAGGATGGCGAAGAGGATCACCCGAACCGCAATCACGTACCCGGCCAGGGCCTCCGCTCCGAACGACGACGTGACGCGGATGAGTCCGATCCAGCTTGCCGTCCCGATGAAGGTCTGGAGGGTGCCCGTCGCGGAGAGACGCACCAGACGCGCCATGATCGCGGGCTGGACGCGCAGATGCGGCCGCCGTACCCGCAGCTTCCCGCGGAGACCGGCCAGCGTGTAGATCTGGACCAGCACGGCGGTGCCGCGTCCGATGGTGGTCGCGATGGCGGCGCCTTGCAGACCGAGCGCGGGGATGGGTCCGAACCCGAAGATCAGAAGAGGGTCGAGCACGATGTTGAGGCCGTTTGCGATCCACAGCACCCGCATCGCGATCGCCGCATCGCCCGCGCCCCGGAAAGCGGCGTTCTGGAGGAAGAGCAGGAGGATCACGACGTTCCCCCCGAGCATGACGCGCGTGTAGGGCACGCCCATGGCGACGATGCTTTCGTCCGCGCCCATGATGCGCAGGATGTCGGCAGCGTACACCACGCCGGCCACTCCCAAGACGAGCGCGAGGAAGACCCCCAGCAGTACCGTTTGGGCGGCCGCGCGGGAGGCCCCTTCCCGGTCGCCCTCGCCGGTGCGCCGCGCCACCATGGCCGTGACTCCGATGCTCAACCCCACCGCCACCGTGTAGATGATCGTGATGGCCGACTCGGTGAGCGCGACGCCCGCCATCGCCTCGTCCCCCAGCCTGGAAACGAAGAAGATGTCGACGACGGCGAAGAGCGACTCCATGGCCATTTCCAGCACCATCGGGATCGCCAGCAGGATGACCGCGCGCCTGAGCGGGCCGCTGGTGGGATCGCCGCCCGTGCCTCGGACGGCGTGTATGAAGACCTCCCGCCACGTCTCGGGGGGAGGCTTTGAAGCGCCTGTCACGGAACCTCCCGAAGTCACCGTCCCCCACCCCTCCCGTTGTGGTCTGTCCCGCCTTTGGCCATAGTGGCCCCAAAGCTAGCAGGAATCCCGCTCGACAGGGAAGCGGCGTTGCTGGCGGCGTTTCGAGCGGCGGGGTAGGAGAGCTGCCCCTCAGTTCCGCAACACCCGCACAACCCTTCCCTCCTCGTCGACGATGCGAATCGGGCCGCGAAAGACATCGTTCCCGAGGTCGATCCAGTCTCCCGCCGACTCGGCCCCAGCCGCTGCAGCGACAGGCATCGTATAGGGATCCGCCAGGCTGACATTCACCGCGTATCCAAAGTCAGCCAGTGCCTGGATCGTGATCGCGCTCAGCGGCTGCGCATCTCCTTGTGTGCCGGCTACCATGAGTTCGGGTCTCATCACCGAAGTCCTCCAATGCGAGTCGTCGGCAGCCCCGCGCCCATTGTTCTGGACGGGTACCTTCGCACCGCCCGCATAGGCCGTCCCGCCGGCCGCGTCGAAGGCCGTGATCGCCAGGGCGCCCGCGAAGTGCGTGTCCGCGCCCGCGTTTCCGTTGCGCGAAGGGTTGCGGAGGAGATCCAGGTCATCCCAGATCGTCCCGATGCCCAGGATGTGGCCGATCTCGTGAAGTGCCAGATTGAACAGCCGCCCGTCTGCCACCAGACTCTCCATACGTGCTTCGTTGAACTGCACAACGCCCAGGTAGGGGTGGAACGACCCGTCCCGCAACCGACAAGGTCCCGCCTGCGCCAGGGCAGCGGGGCTGATCTCCGTGACAGTTGCCACGATCAGCAGATCCTCGATGTCCACCACGCGGAAGCCGGGCCTGGTGCCGAAACAGTTGAGGTCGTCATCTGCCAGAACGGGCATTTCGCGGAAATCGGTTTGCGCCACAATCTCCCTCCACCGCTCAACCGCCTCCCGCAAGCTGACCATCGCGGCCTGGGGAAAGTCACCCACTACGACCAAGTCGACATCAAAGCCTTCTGGATCGCCGGCGGGGATCACGTCTATCTCAACCGATTGTTCGGCAAACAGCCCCCCCGGATCGGTCGCTCTTACCGTGATCTGCGCCGATCCCTCAGCCACTCCCGCGAATGTCACTTGGCCATCCGCAACTGACGCTGTCGCCACCGCGGTATTGCTGGAAGTCGCCGAAAAGGTGAGCGGGTTCTCATCCGGATCGTCAAAATAGGCGAGAGAAAGCTCGACCTCGGCCGCCCGTCCACCCGTCCGCAGCCTGTACGGTGGGATCGCCTCGGCGGCAACAGGGGAATGGTTGGACGCCTCGGCGAAGAGAACGATTGGATCACTCACCGCGATCTCCAGTCCGGTGAACTCTCCGGGCAACCGGGGTGGCGGCCCCGCACTGACATGGGTGGCGGTCCCGGTACTCGAATTGACTTCGAAATCGCTGCTGCTGGTGGTTCCCGCTTCCAGTGCGGCTTGCGTGGCCGAGATGTCACCGCCCTGCGCCGAGATATTGACCAACATGCCGAACGGGGCGCCCTCGACCACGCTCAGCACGACGCTGGCGGGACCCGAGGCCAGAAGATCGTCACTGTCGGCGCGTTCCAGCTGCAGGGTGAGCGCAAATGGCGACCCGGGATTGCCATGCAGTGCCAGCCGCTTGAGGCTCTCGAGTCCGGAAAAGAACCCGGCCGGGAGCTCGCCGAGATAGTTGTCGGCCACAGATAGGCTTTCGAGGCCGGCAAGGTTGCCAAGCAAGCCGGCGGGGAGCTCGCCAAGGCCGTTGCCCTCCAGCTTCAGCTCCCGCAGAGCCATCGGGTCTCGGAAGACCTTCTCAGGAAGCCCGATGAGACGATTGTCGTTGAGCTTCAGCGATTGCAGGGCGGTGAGCCGGTGAAAAACCCTTTCGGGAAGCACTTCCAATCTGTTGTGACCCAGATCGAGCGATTGCAATCCTTGAGGCCCCAGGAACAACCCTTCCGGCAGGGCAGCGAGGTTGTTGTAACGCAAATCCAACCGCTTCAAACCGACAAGATCGACAAACAGGTGTTCCGGCAACGTGTCCAGATCATTGTAACCCAGCAACAGTTCTTCCAGGCTGCCGAGCGAGGCGAACGTGCCCGGACGGAGAGACTTCAAGCGGTTTCCGGTAAGACCTACCCATTTCAAGCGGAGCAATCCCCCGAACAGGTTTTCGGGAAATTCGGTGATGCCGTTGCTCGTCAGATCCAGGAGCTGTAGACCGGACAAACCGGCGAAGACGGCTTCGGGCAGCGCGGAGATGTTGTTGCTGCCCAGGGTCAGCCACTCGAGACTTGACAGTCCGGCAAAGGCGTGCTCCGGAAGAGCGGTGAGATTGTTCTTGGTGAGCGCCAGCCTTTCCAGTTCTTCCAGACCGCCGAAAACACCCTCGGGAAGCGCCGTGAGGCTATTCCCGGACAGATACAGACGTTTCAATCCGTGTAGACCCTGGAAATCTGCCGCCTTCAATGCGGAGATTCCGGCCTCTCCCAGATCGATGACTTCTATCGTCGACAGGTGTCGTGAATTGACCGCTTGGCAGGGCACCCCGGCATGCCGAACTATCTCGTCGCGGACCTGGGGGGTTCGGGTGCAAACATCGGCCCAAACGGACGATCCGACCCTCGTGAGGTCGTCGGAGCAGGCCGCCATCCACGCGGCGACCGCCGATGCCAGGACAACCGCGCAGAGTCGGCGAGTCAGCCGTGGGCGCTCCACGTGTCCTTAGCTCTTTGTGCGGATCATCGCCTCAGCGCCACCGGCTCCGGCGCCGACCAGCGCCGCATCTCCTCTTCGGTCTGCCAATGGAAGCGATGGAGCGCCTTCATTTCGGGCCAGACCTGCGTCAACGACTCGCCGTCCCGCACGAAGCCGTTCTTGACGACGTACCAGATCTTCCCGGTGTTCCTGATCTCCTCCAGGGGATTGTCGTTCAGCACGAGGAAGTCGGCGAGCTTGCCGGGCCCCAGCGATCCGAGATCCCGTTCGTAGCCGATCTTGACCGCGCCATGCCAGGTCGCGGCACGAATGGCCTCGAGCGGCGTGAATCCCCCCAGCACGAAGGACCAGAGCTCCCACTGCATCCCGAGACCCTGGCGGTTCCCGTGCGCACCCACCGTTACGTACCCGCCGCGCTCAACGACCTTCCGCCCATCGGCGGCTCCCTCGATGAAGTCCAACTCCTCCTCGGGCACGTGCCTCCAGTAGCGGGAGGCGTCGACGTTCCCCTCCGGGGTGAAGCGCCGGATCTTTGGATCCTCGTGGATGTTCTCGAACTCCTCGAAGTACTGGATGACGTTGGATCCGAGGTACGCCACGATGAGCGTAGGGGTGTAGTGGAGCCCGGTGCGCGCGACGAGCTCGATCACGTCGTCGTGCAGGGGCGTCAGCGGGAGCGTGTGCTCGACCGCGGTATACCCGTCGAGCGCCAACGTCAGGTCGCGCACCAGATCCCCTCCGCCCTCGGAGGTCAGCCGGACCCCCTCCTCGCGCGCCGCCTGCTTCACCCACTGCCGCTCGTCGCGGCGGAGCTGCATGTACTCCTTGAGCATCGCCGGGTTGTAGGCCTTGTAGCGCTTGACCACGTCCCGCGCCGCATCGATTCCCTTGATGTTCTCGTACACCACGGGGAAGTTGCTCTCCGTCCCGTAGATCACATCCCCCGTCGAGTAGATGCGGGGCCCCAGCATCTCGCCGGCCTCCACCATCTCGGACTGCGAGAAGACGTCGATGTTGTGCGCCGAGGGATCGAAGGTCGAGGTCACACCGTAGGCCAGATTCGCGATGTACTCCCACTTCTGCTGCGGAAAGAGCTCGAAGGAGGAGTAATGCAGGTGGGCGTGCGAGTCGATAAGTCCCGGCATGATCGTCTTTCCGGAAGCATCGACGACCACGGCATCCGAAGGCACCGGGACGTCTTGCCCGACGGCGACGATGCGATTCCGGTCCACGACGATCGTCCCGTCCTCGATCACCTCGTCACCCCGCATCGTGATGATGCGAGCATTGGTGAAAGCGATCCTGCCCTCGGGGCGTGCGCGCGGGACCGTCAACCGGACCTCCGCCACCTGCTCGGCCGAGTCCGCATCGACATCCTGCCGGTAGAGCCGGTTGGTGAAGAGCCAGGTGACCGTGTTGTTCCCGAGCCAGCCGACGTAGTTGCCGCCCTGTTTGGTGAGTTGCTTCAGCGGGATCGAGGGGCTCTCGAAGTTCAGATTTACGACCTGGGTCGGATACTGCGGCAGATCCGAGACCCAGACCTGCGCCCGGCGCACATAGGCGACGCGTCTTCCGTCGGGCGAGGGCAGCACCTCGTCGAAAGCGTTGAACTTCAGATGTCCCTTCTTGTCGAAGCCGTCCAGCCGAACCGATTGGAGGGTCGTCTGCGAGGCCTGCTCCGGGGTGGTCCCGCGCTCCCACTGGCTGAAGAAGAGTCGCGTGCCGTCGGGGTTGAAGGCGATGACCGGGTAGTAGCGCATCGGGAAGCCCCGCAGGCGACTCGGGATCATCGTGGTGATCAGCTGCGGGTCGCCGCCCGCCGAGGAGACCCAGAAGAACTCGAAGTAGTCCTGGTCGTGCGGCTCGTCTCCCAGCAGTTCGACGCCACCCTGCCCCCCGCGCGCGAAGGCGATCTTCATCCCGTCATTCGACCAGGTGGGGCTCGAGTAGCGGCCGGGATGGACCGAAAGAGTGCGCGTGGTGCCGCCGGACGCGGGGATCACCTTCACATGCCCGTACGCGGTGTCGGTCCAGGTGACGTACGCGATGGAGCGGCCATCGGGCGAGAAGGCGGGCATGTATTCCCGCTCGTCGGCGTCCGTGAGACGCCGCGGTGTGCCATCCGGAAGATCCGTTGTGTAGAGCTTCCCCAGCGCGCTGAAGACCATCCTCGCGCCGTCCGGCGAGATCGAAGGGTAGCGCAGGACCTTGGCCTCGAGGTCGCTGTCCGGTTGACGCATTGGCGTCAGGATCTGCTCGGCAACCTCCTGCGATACCCCGGCTCGGAAGGGAATGTCCTGTACGGCGCCACTCTGCACGTCCACCCGCTTGATCTTGCCATCGATCGTGATGACCACGCTCGAGCCGTCCGGAGTGAAGGCGTAGCCCGGAAGCACGTCCTGGCTGCCGCGCCTCGAGATCGGCGTGATCGAGGAGACCAGCTGGCGGTCCGCCCCGGTCACCAGATCCCGGACTCGCAGCGCTACCAGGTGATCCTGCCGGCGGGCGTATGCCATCAAGCGCCCGTCGGGAGAGATCTGCGGACGCGCACCCGACCCGAGCGGGATCGTCTCGGCCGTCATGCGATCGAAGCGCTGGAGGCTGGAGGACGGTGGCCCGCCCGCCCCCGGTGCGGAGGTGCTATGGAAGAGGTAGCGCCCGTCGGGCGAGATGGCGGGCCCCTGAATCGACCCCTCGATCTCGATCTTGAAGCCGCTCCCGCCCTCCGGATGGTACGTCCAGAGCTCGCCCTCCTTCCGTACGATGATCTGCCCGTCCGGCGTCCAGAAGGGCGAGAGGTGAGGATCGGTGCGGGCTTTGCTGTACTGCTTCGGGTCGGAGCCGTCGGCGTCGACGGTCCAAAGATTCATCATGCCGTCGCGATCGCTGATGAAGGCGATCCTGTCGCCGTCCGGCGAGTAGCGGGGCATCTGATCCCAGTCGCGGCCGCCGAGCAGAACGCGGGCATCTCCCCCAGCGATCGGCACCGTATAGAGATCGCCAAGGAGGTCAAAGAGGATCGTGCTCCCATCGGGAGAGACGTCGAGGAACATCCAGGTGCCCTCGTCCACCTCGAACTCGATGGTGCGCAGCGGTCCGGGATCCGGTTTGGCTTCGGCCTTCGCGCTATCGGGTGCTTCGGCGGCTTCTTGCGCAAGCAGGGGCGAGGACGCGGTGGTGAGCACCGCTGCCAATACGAGGTGCGGGAAGGCCTTCATGGGATCTCCTCCTGGAAGCACTCCAACGTCGTTGTTCCGAATCGTGTCTGTTCGCGGTTACATCTCCGCCCTGCGAAAGATCGAGTGCCCCATCAGGTTCTGCAGCAGCGCGCTGCGCGAGCGTCCCAGCAGAACGACAGGGCCGCTCCAGCGCGGCGCGTCGGTCGCCGGGAGGCCGTCCTCCCGACTAACGACGATCACGATCTTGTTCCAGTGAACCGGTGCGGTGAAGGGCTCCCCGGAGGTAACCGCGCCGAGGGCCTCGATCCGGTCCAGGGCCGGCGTGGCCACCCAGGCGACGTAGCGCGCCTCGCCCTCGGCAGGGGGCAGATCGAGGACGAGGCGCAGCTCCTGCTCAAGGTGGCCGGAGCGCATGACGGCGAGGCCGAAGGGCGACCACCCGCCGACCAGTTCGGCCAGGCCGCAGCCTTCGCGCCCCGGGGCGGGGCCGAGGTTGAAGCGCGCCAATTCCGAGACTTCGGGTGTCGCCCGGTCGAGCACGGGCTCGCAAGGAGGCACGACGGGTTGAGCCCGGGCGGGCGCCGGGAAGGCCGCCATCGCGAGACAGGCCGCCACAACGAGACAGGCCGCCACAACGAGACAGGCCACTATTGGCGCGGCAACAACCCCGGCTCGCGGCGCGCCGGGCATTTGCGTGGACCCTCGTCCCGCGACGCGACGCGAGTGCCGCCTCCGCCCCCTCAGGGAATCACCCGCCGGGGCGCATTGTCCCAGTCCTGGACGCTGGACACGTTGGGCATGCCCCAGTCGGCGCCGTTCCAGCCGTCGAAGCCGTCGAGCTTCATCAGATGGACACCGGTGGTGAAGTCGCTCACGACGATGAGGCCGTCGGCGTTGCGGATGTCGATGCCCCAGGCGCCGTTGAAGCCGGTGTTGCCCTCGCCCATGGTGCGCGGGTCGAGGCCGCGGCGTTCGGGGCCGTGGTACGTGTCGAAGTAGCCCACCGTCGAGGGATTCGTCGGGTCCCTCATGTTGAAGACGTAGAGTCCGTCCTCGAAAGACGAGACGAAGACATACGGCCAGCGCATCTCGTGGTTGTGCGTGAACCCCTTCCAGTTGGGCGTCCACACCGCCATCTCCTCGTTGATGGTCTCTACCTCGCCGGCCAACCCCGCCTGCAGATCGTACAGCCGCACCGGCGAATACAGGTATTCGGTCTGGCCGACCGCGTACTTGTGATCGGGGGTGGCGCTCATCGTGTGGGCCAGTTGCACGCCCAGCACTCCGACGATCGACGTTTCCAGAGCGGGCGCGGAGGGGTCGGTGACGTCATACACATAGTAGCCGTCCAGCCCGGCCCCGTAGGCCATGTCCTTGCCGGTGGAGTGGTCGAAGGCCACGTAGAAGTCGTGGTAGCCCTGGAGCATCCCGTAGGGTGAAGGCGTCGCGGTCGAAGGCCATGGCATCCGTCCCACCAGCCCCTGCGCGCTGTCCCCTTGAACGAACAGCGACATGTCGTAGACGTTGGCGTGCTCGCCGCTGGTCGTGGCGAAGAGCAGCGGTGCGCCCGACGAGTGCTTGTACATGAAGATGTTGTGGAACCCGCCCGGCGTGTCCGGCGCCCTCATCCGGCCGACTTCGCGAACCCCGGAGACATCCGGCAGCGAGGTCACGTCGAAAACCACCGCGCCGAGGTCGACATCCGGCCCGCCGGCCGCGAACTGCATGGATTGCACCAGGTAGTAGCGCCCGTCGTGCTTGAAGTACTTGGGGTCCATCCCCCCAAGTCCGACGTGCAGCTCGGCGTCTTCGATCCGCCACTCGTAGATCACCTCGGCGTTGTTCGGGTCCTCGATCGAGATGATGTCGAAGCCGAAGGTCGGGTTCATGATCCGGCTGGCGTAGATGAACGGGCGGCTGAGTTCCTGCTCGATCTCGACGTCCGAGCGGCTGAACTGGGGGCCCACCTCGAGCGGGACGTGCTTCAGGCGCTGCAGGTTGGATGTGTTGTCCTTCGTGGGCCCCTCCTGCGCGACTGCGGGTGGGACAAGGAACGCGGGAGCCGCGAGCACGGCGGCGAGGCTGGCGAGGAGGGCGGTTCTGCTGAGCAAGCGGCGAGTGGTCATTTCTTGTGGCTCCTTCGGGGTGTTTGCCCGGCTCTTGCGGGGACACGGCGACGATGACCGTGTCCATCCGGAGAAGACTAAGGTTCTCGGCGCGGTCGCGCGACAGGACGGGAGTGGACGGAGGACGCCATGCGGATTGACAGGTATACAGCAATACGGTTACCATGCTCACATGAAAGCGACTATCGACATTCCAGATGATCTGTACCGGCAGGTCAAGGCAGAGGCAGCCCTGCGGGGGGTCACCGTCCGTGAAGTCACGACGCAGCTCTATCGGCGATGGTTGAGCGAGGGGGAGAGCGGGAAACCCCGGGAGACCCCGACAGCGTGGCTCCGCTCCTGGCTGGACGCGGCTGACGACGCGATCAAGCACGCTCCGGCGGGCCGTTCGGCGAGGGAGGAGTTGGAGGCGGACCGGAACCGCCTGGAGCGCAAGTGACGGCGCTTGTCATCGACGCCAGTGTGTGGGTGTCGGCGGCGGACCCAACCGATACCATGTCGGAACCCAGCCGGGCCTTTCTGTCCGAGGTCGCGGCCCGAGAGCTCTCGATCGCCCTGCCCGAGTTCGCGAAACTGGAGATCGCCTGCGCGCTGGCCCGTCGGCTGCGCAGCACCGAGCACGGTCGCAGGCTTACCGATCAGATGCTGGAATCGCCCCTGATGGCGACGTACTCCGTGAATCGGGCGGTGCTCCGACAAGCCATCCAGCTCGGGACTCGGAGTTTCCTTCGCGCGGGAGACGCTCTCTACGCCGCCGTCGCGCAGGGAGTGGAGGGCCAGCTCGTGTCCTGGGATCAAGAACTGATCGAACGGGCCGGCGCGGTCACTCCCGACGGGTGGATCTCACGTCGCTCCCCAGATCGATAAAGCGTCTTGTTCCGTATCATTCCGCCAGACATCGTGTCATCGTCCGCTCCGCCGCCCCTGATACCGCTCCCAGTGAAACCCCGGGAACTGCTTCGGCTCGGGCCAGATCTGGTCCATGGAGTCACCTTCCCGGAGGAAGCCGTTCTTCATCACATAGCGAATGGTGTTGGTATTGCGGATGTCGTCGAGAGGATTCCCGTCCAGCACCAGCAGGTCGGCCAGCTTCCCCGGCTCCAGCGTCCCGATGTCGCGATCGAATCCCATGGACTCGGCCGGGATGGTCGTGGCCGTGCGCAAAGCATCCATGTTGGAGAGCCCGCCCATGGCCAGCCCCCACAGCTCCCAGTGAGCGCCCAGGCCCTGTCGGTTCCCATGGGCCCCGAGGGCCACATTCCCGCCCTCCTCCAGGATCTCGGCGGCGGTCTTCGCGATGGATATGAAGTGATAGTCAGCCATGGGCGCCATCTGGCGGCGACGCGCCCGGGATGCGACGTCCGCGTACGGCGTGAAGGTGAGGAGCTTCTCGTCCTCGTAGACGTCGTTCATCTGATAGAAGTAGGCCTCGGCCGTGGGCCCGCCGTATCCGACCATGAGGGTCGGCACGTAATAGGTGCCCGCGTGGGTGATGAGGGACCTCATGTCCTGGTACAACGGAGCCGTGGGGATGGCGTGCTCGATGGTGGTATGGCCGTCCATCACCAGCGTCATGTCGTGGAAGGTCCTCCCGCCTCCCTCCGGCAGGACCATGAGCCCCTCCTCCCGGGCAGCTTGAACGACCCACTGGCGCTGTTCGCGGCGGGGCTGGAGGTACTGCTTGATCGAGGTGGCCCCGAGAGCCTTCAGGCGCCGCACCTGCATCCGCGCGTCGTCCAGGTCGGTCACGGGGCGCGCCATTGCGGCCTCGATGAGCCAGATGATGTCACCGGAGCTATGGACGCGAGGGCCCAGGTACTCCCCGGTCTCGATCATCTCCGCCTGGGTGAAGACCGCCTGGGCCCGGGCCGAAGGATTTTGAATGGTCGTCACCCCGTACGCGAGCTGGGCGACGTACTGCCAGTCCTGTTCCGGCAGGATCTCGGTATCGAAGCCCGTGAGATGATGGGCGTGGACGTCGACAAGCCCCGGCATGACGGTCTTCCCGGAGACATCGATGACTCGCGCGCCGGAGGGCGCCTGGACGTCCCCGGATCGGCCGACGGCTTCAATCCGGTGGCCGTTTACCAGGATGTCGCCCCGCTCGATGACCCCGGCGTCCGCCATGGTGATGATCCGGGCGCCGCGCAGGAGCACCTGTCCGGTGGCCAGCGCCCGGGGCGCCGTGACCTCGATCGCGATCTCCTCGGGTTCGGCATCTTCGTCACCGTTCGTCGCATCCTCCACGGAGATCCGATAGAAGCTCGGCCCCCATCCCCAGGTGATGCTCTGCCCCCCATCCGCCCAATTGACGAAATAGCCACCCTCGTCGCTCAGCTTGTAGACAGGGATCTGGCCGTCCTTTAGACGCACCGGCACGGGATCCCCGCCGGCTTGCGGCAACGGGGTGAGATAGACCTCGAACTGCTCGGTGAAGGCGACCCATCTGCCATCCGGCGACGGAATGACATCGTCGGCCAGCCTGAACTCCAGGTGCCTGCGGCGATCGGTGCCGTCCAGCCGGATCGAGGTGAGGTGGTTGTCTTCCGGGACAAACCCCTGCCGTTCGATCGTCTCCCCGTAGTAGATGCGGTCGCCCTCGGGATTGAAGACCGGCCGAACCGTCTGGCGTCGGGTTCCGCGGGGGCGAAGGGGCGTGACGAAGTGGGTCTCGCTCTGGCGAGTGGCATCGAGCCAGTGAATCTCGACCTGCAGCGGCTCCTCCAGAGTGGACTCGCCCCGGAAGGCGCCCCCGGTGTAGCGGAGGAAGGTCAGCCTGGTCCCATCCGGCGACCAGGCCAGATGCTCGTAGTGGCCCGCGGTCTCGGTCAGCTGCATCGGCGAGCCCCCGTCCACCGGCACCTTGTAGATCCGGCCGCCCTCGGAATCCGACCATGTCGAGTACGCGAGCCAGCGTCCGTCGGGCGAGACCGCCGGGGAGTACTCCATGTTGGGACCGTCGGCGATCGGGGTTCCACGACCACTCGCGACGTCGTATCGATAGTTCTTTCCGGCGGCATTGAAGTAGAGCGTGCCGCCGTCCGGGCTCTGGTGCGTCCAGCGCAGGAGTTTGAGCCGGACGGGACCATCTTCGATCCGGCGGTCGAAGTGCACCTTCCCGGTCAGGGTCTGCTCGAAGCGTGCGCGGAAGGGGATCACGGAGGACGTGTCGGTCCCGAGATCGTAGCGCCGGATCCTGCCCCGCGCCGAGTAGACGATACCGCCACCGTCCGGGGTGAAGGAGTAGCCTGGAAGGACGTCCCCGTCCCCGAATCCCTCCTGCTGGTCCCGGTCCAGCAGCAGATCGAGCACCCTCTCGGCTCCGGTTCGCAGATCCCTCAGAACCAACCTCTGTTCGGCGTCGAAGCGACGACCGTACGTCAGCCAGCGCCCATCGGGGCTCACCGCGGGGCGCACGGCACCGCCGTATCCGGCCGCGAGCGCGTAGCTCTCCCCGGTCTCCCTGTCGAAGCGCTCGACCGTCGAGTTCTGGCGGTCCGCGCTGTTGAAGTAGATCCAGCGACCATCCGGCGACGCAGCGGGGCCCGCTGGCGATTCGGCCTTGTCGACGACCTTCACCCCCGAGCCCCCGTCGACGTGGTACATGTAGAGGTCGTAGGTGAAACCCTGCACCAGATCGTCGTGTCGGAGGGCCAGCACATACTTCCCGTCCGGAGTCCAATCCGGCGAGCGGAATTGAGCGTCGGCGGCGCTCGTGCGAGCCTCGGCGTTGCTTCCGTCCACGTCGGCGATCCACACCTGGTTGGAGCCCGTCCTGTCGGAGATGTAGACGATGCGGGATCCGTCCGGAGAGAAGCGGGGTTGCTGGTCGTAGGCCGGGCCGCTCGATATGGCGGTGGCCTCACCCCCGGTGATGGGGAGGGAATAGAGATCCCCGAGAAGATCGAAGACCAGAGTCTGCCCATCCGGAGAGACATCTACCGACATCCAGGTCCCTTCCTCGAGGGTGATCTCGAAGGGGAGGGGGGGACCGTGGATCTCCTCGATGGACCACTTCTCCGTGGTCTCTTCGGCCTTCTCATCCTCTTGCGCGGCGACGTGGGTGCTCACGCACAACTGCGCGATGAGCAGACAATAGATGGGAGATCCCCACCGTGTGCTCGGCTTCCTCGACATCATGCCTCCAAGGCGGGAAGGGGCGGGGCCGACCTGCAGGAAGTAACTTGGACTCTGATGCGAGCCTACGGCAAACTCCGTCCGGCGCGGATGAAATCGCCGGTCGAATGCAGCGGGGTTTCATTCCACAGGCCGCCGGAGGGACCATGCGCGCATTCATCCTGCTGCTGACCGGTGCGACGTTCCTGGCAGCCCGTGAGCAAAGTCCCCCCGGCTCGCGCGGATTTGTCCACGGGGTGGACGCGCCCGCCTCACGCCAGGTCGTCCCGACTCCCCTCGAGGCTTTCTGGGCCCTCATCTCGGGGGACAGCTTGAAGGTGGCCGCCGCGGAACAGTTGATCGTGGAATACTGGGACGACGCGCACGCGTCGATCCTCGTCGAGCTGATTCGGTACACTCCGGACGAAAAGGATCGGCGGCGCATCTTCTCGGTACTCGAGCGCGGGACGGGACAGAGGCTGGGGCGCGATCTCGACGGGTGGTGGCAGTGGATCTGGCGTACCAACCCCGGCACGCATCCGGAGTACGCCGCGTTCAAGGCGGAACTATATGCGCCGATCGACCCCGGCTTCGAGGACTACTTCGACGAAAGTCCGGCTGCGAACATCCGGCTCGACGAGATCCGGTGGGGCGGTGTCGTTCGGGACGGCATTCCACCCCTCGACCATCCGAAGATGATTCCCGCCGCAGAGGCCGACTATCTCGACGACGACAACATCGTCTTCGGCATCGCGCTCGACGGCGACACGCGGGCCTATGCCAAGCGGATCCTCGCCTGGCACGAGATGTTCAAGGACTCCATAGCGGGTGAGCACTACACCGGGGTGTACTGCACCCTGTGCGGGACCATGATCCTCTATCGGTCGGCCTTCCGCAGCGTTCATCACGAGCTGGGCACCAGTGGTTTCCTCTACCGCTCCAACAAGCTCATGTACGACCAGGGCACGATGTCGCTCTGGTCGACGTTCGCGGGCGAGCCGGCCGTCGGCCCCCTCGTCGGCCAGGGCATCCAGCTCGAGCCGCACTATGTCGTGACCACGACCTGGGGCGAATGGCGCAGGCGACATCCCGAGACCCTCGTGTTGTCCCTCGACACGGGACACGAGCGTGACTACGGAGAAGGAGTGGCCTACCGGGACTACTTCGCCACCCACGAGCTGATGTTCAGCGTCCCGGAGCTGGATGGTCGCCTGCGGAACAAGGACGAGGTGCTGGCCCTCCGCTTTCCGGAGGCCCCCGGTGAGCAGCTCGCGATCTGGGTGGTCTTCCTGTCGAGGAACCGCGTCTATCACGACGCCCTCGGTGAGAAGGAGTTCGTGATCCTGACCGATCGGAGCGGGGCCAGCCGCGTCTACGAGAGTGCGGGCCGCCGCTTCACCCGTTGGGATGGCGTTGACGCGGTCTGGGATGACAACGGCGTGCGGTGGACCCTCGACGAGGGCGGGCTCGTGGGCCCGGCAGCTGTGCGCCTGGAACGGCTACCGGCGCATCGCGCCTTCTGGTTCGGGTGGTACGCGCAGTACCCGGGGACCCGACTGGTGCGGAGGTAGCGGCGAAGCGCTTGCACTATCGTCTGCGCAACGCCTCGTACTGTTCGTCGTCGACGGTCCACGGGAACTTCGGAAAAGTCCTCTGCTCGGGCCAAAGCTCGTCGAGGGTATCGCCGTCGTACATCACGCCGTTCTTTACGACGTAGTGGATCGTGTTGGTATTCTGGATGTCGTCCAGAGGGTTGGCGTCCAGCACGAGGAGGTCGGCGAGCTTGCCCGGCTCCAGCGACCCCAGATCCTGCGCGAAGCCAATGCCCTCCGCGCCGTGGAGGGTGATGACGCGGAGCGTCTCCATCGGAGTCATTCCGCCCGACGCCAGCATCCAGGTCTCCCACTGCGCTCCCATTCCGGCCTCGTTGCCATGCGAGCCGAGCCCGGCGTGCCCCCCGGCGCGCACGATGTCCCGGACTCCCCGCGCGATCAACGGGATGATGTAGTCCTCCTCCACGATGACCGTCTTGCGGCGCCACTCGTTGTCCAGCGACTGGTGTGGTGTGAAGCGCCGGAGCTTTTCGTCGTCGTGCATATTCCACCGCGCACGCCAGTACCCTTCGCCTGCGGGGCCGCCATACCCCACGATCAGCGTCGGCGTATAGGTGATGCCCGACTGCGCGAAGACCTCGATCGCGTCCTTGTACAGAGGGACGATGCCCAGGCTGTGCTCGATACCGCTGAAGCCGTCCAGCGCCATTGTGAAGTCGGCCTTGAGATCTGCAGCACCTTCGTTGGTGACGGTGATGTTGACCTCCTCACCCGCCATCCTGACCCACTGACGCTGGATTCGGCGAGGCTGGAGATACTGCTTGATCGAGTGGGCACCCTGGTCCTTGTATCGGCGCACCGCCCGAAGCGCGTCCTCGTAGCTCGTGATGTTGACGTTGTTCGTGGTGAATGGATTTGCGGTGGCATAAACGCGTGGGCCCACGACCTCGCCGGCCTCGATCATCTCTTGCCACCAGAAGGAGCCCCGGCCGCCGCTCGGGTTGCGCGTCGTCGTGACCCCGTAGGCGAGGTGGCTGGCGATGTTCCAACCTTCGTCGGGCACGATGGCGGCGCCCGTCGACGGGTGGGCGTGAATGTCGATGAAGCCCGGGACGATGGTTTTGCCCTGTACATCCATCACCTGGGCGTCCGACGGCGGGTCCATGCTCGAGGAGGGGCCCACCGCGGCGATTCGGTTGTTCTCGATCAGGATGTCCCCCTCCCTGATCACCTCGTCACCCCGCATCGTGATGATGCGCGCGCCCTGCAGGTAGAGCTTCCCCTGCGGGACGGCTCGAGGCACGCTCAAGGCGATCTCGAAGTGCTCGGACTCGAAGCCGCTGACCGAGTCCGCCGCGAGCACGCTTTCGAGCGACGCACGGTAGAAGTGATTCACGAAGCCCCAGGTGACGGTGCGGCCGCCGTCCGCCCAGCCGATGGTGTTGGCGCCTTCGTTCGTGAGCTGCGTCAGCGGTACCGATGCGGCGGCCAGATTGATGGCCACACCGTCCCCGACCTCCGGCAACTGCGAGACGTAGGCGTTCTCCCGGTCGATGAGGAGGAGCCATTTGCCGTCAGGGGAGGGGCGGGCATCGCTGAGGCTGAGCTGGCCAGCTGAGTTCGAGAGCTTCGCGTGGGTGCGCTTGTCGGTCCCGTCGAACTTGACCGAGACGAGATGCTGGGGCGGGGCTGCGGCGAAGGATACTGCGGGACCACGCGGGCCCATCTCGGTGAAGTAGACCCGCTCGCCGTCCCGGACCGTCGCGACCACCTGCGGTACGGTCATTCCCGAGGGGACGCTGTCCAGAATCTGATGCTCTTCTCCTCCCTCGGCCGAGATCCAGGCCACCTCGTTCTGGCCGCATCCCCGGCAGGTCGGGGAGGCGTGACGCCGACCCACGTAGACGATCCTGTCGCTCCCGGGCGACCAGCTGAACCCGAGGTACTCTCCGCCCGGGGGTGTCAGTTCGACGGCTGATCCACCGCCCGCTGGCACCCGCACGAGCTTGGCACCCTCGGCGTCGGAGCGTGCGACAAAGGCGATCCATCGCCCATCGGGCGAGAAGGCGGGCGCGTACTCGCGGAGTGGGCTGTCCGTAAGGCGGCGCGGAGCGCCACCTCCCAGCTCGGTAACCCACGTTTTGCCCACAGCGGTGAAGGTGAGCCATCTGCCGTCGGGCGACTGGTTCGCCCACTGGAGCTGCCGAACCGGCAGCGGGCCGTCGTCGATACGTTGCTCGACCATGAGCCGCGGCACCGCCCCCTGCTCAACCCGGGCTGTGAATGGGACTATCGAGACCTCCCTGGTGGCCACGTCCACCCGCTTGATCTTGCCATCGCCCGTGAAGACGACGGCCCGCGAGTCGGGCGTGAAGGCATAGCCGGGCAGGATGTCGTTCGGGGCGTAGCCCTCCTGATCGTCCCGTTGCATGGACGCCACCAGCCACTCCTCCTCCATGGTGTGGAGGTCGCGGATCCGAAGCGCCGTGACCGCGTCCCTGCGGGTGGCGTAGACCAGGTACCTTCCATCCGGTGACGCGATCGGCCGCAGGCCGCCCCCATATCCGGAGGTGATCCTGCGAGTCTCACCAGTGGACCGGTTCATCTCCATGACCTGGTACTGGGTCACCTGCTCGCCAGCGTATCCTCCGGCGTGGCTGCTGAAGTACATCAGGGTGCCATCCGGAGAGAAGGCCGGGCCGGTGTTCGTGGTCCTGTCTCCATCCTTGGGATAGATCTCGAAACCCTTGCCGATGTCCACGTGATACATCCAGAGCGGCACGTTGGTCAGGTAGTTCTCGGGGGTCGGATAGGAACCGAAGCGCCGGGCGACGATGTATTCGCCGTCGGGCGTGAACGCGGGCGAACTCAGGGTGAAGTCCACCTCTTTGGTGATCGCGCGAAGGCCCGTGCCGTCTCGCCCGATCAGCCAGAGGTTATCGCTCCCGCTCCGATCGGAAATGAAGGCGATCTGTTTGCCGTCGGGCGAGAAGCGCGCCATGTCGTCCCATGCCATTCCGCTCGTGATTCGCCGTGCCTCTCCACCTTCCATCGGCAGTAGATAGAGGTCTCCCACGAGATCGAAGACGATCTCCTGCCCATCCGGTGACACGTCGAGGTTGATCCAGGTGCCCTCGTCTGTCGTGAAGGAGATAGTGCGCCCCGGCTTCAGCGGGAGGGCGTTGGTCGAGTCCTCCGGCTCCGCTTCCTGGGCGAGGAGCGCAGTTGCGATCCCCGTCGACGAGAGTGAAAGAAACGTGGCGCCGCACAGGGCTGCGCGAGTGACGGTGGTTCTCATGGATGACCCTCCTGGATCACGTGGCATACCTTGAAGCTTCTCTCGGACCTTGATTCAGAACGACCGGAACTCATCACGGCACCACCACAAACGACCCCATCATCCCCGCATCCAGGTGCTCCGCAATATGGCAATGGATCATCCACTCCCCCGGATTCGACGCCTCCATCAGCAGATCCACCGTGGACCCCACCGGGACGAGAACCGTGTCCTTCCAGGCAAGATTGAGGTTCTCGACGCCGTCGCGCGAGAGGATGAGGAACCGCTGCCCGTGCAGGTGGATCGGGTGATGCATGGGGTGGAAGGCCTGGGCGTCGTTCGTCAGACGGATCTTGACGACGTCTCCGAGGCGGAATTGCCAGTCGATCTCGCCGTTCTCGGCGCCCGTGGCCGTGTCCCGCAGGATCCAGCGGACCTCGTTCGAGGTCGAAAGCCAGTTCATGTTGGGCATGCCGTCGGTCCATTCCACCGGCGGCCGGTAGATCGTGTCGATCGAGATGAACTGCTGGACCAGGATGGGGAGTCCTTCGATGTCCACGGTCAAAAGCAGTTCTTTGTCAGATTTCTGGTCAAATAATGGCCGGAATCTGTCCAATTCGATTTCCAATTCAGGATCTTCGCGCAGGACTTGATGACTCTGTGACAGATTCATGGCATTATCTGTCCCAACGTTGGTAACAGCGACTGAACCCAAGGTGTCGACCGCCGCGTAAAACTCGCCGCGCATGTGGTCCACGACCTGGACCTGGTTGAGGAGGGAGAAGGTGCCAGCCTCCGGGAAACGCACTTCCACGACGTACCGCTCCGCGGGCGCGATGACCAGAGACTCCACCATCATTTCGCGCTGGAAACGGGACAGGTCGGTCGCCACGAGCTTCATGGCGTGGCCGTAAAAGCTGAGGTTGAAGGTGCGCGAGTTGGACACGTTGGTGACGAAGAACCGGACCACCTCGCCCCGGTCTACGGTCAAACCGTAGCGCTCTTCCCCGTTGACCAGCATGACGTTCCCGAAACGCCCCATAATCGTGAAGTTGGCGGCGTCCCTCCCGTACGGCAGGAGTTCGTCGCCGTCCACCAGGAGGTCGTCCACCATGATGAACTCCTCCCGACTGGCCGGTCCGAAGTAGTCCTCGCGCTCAGGGTCGACCATCATGTTGCCGTAGAGGCCGCCGTCCTGCTGGATGTCCTCGCGCACGTGCGGGTGGTACCAATAGAGACCCGCGTCGGGGAAGACGATCTCGTACACGAATGTCTCGCCGGGGAGAACCGCGTCCTGAGTGACCCCCGGCACGCCGTCGAAGCGGTTCTCGAGGCGGATGCCGTGCCAGTGGATCGTGGACGGGAGGTCGATCGAGTTCGTGAAGCGGACCACGATGCGCGAATGCTGGGCGACGCGCAGCAGAGGTCCGGGGTATTGGCCGTTGAAGCCGTACATGACGAAGACGCGGCCGCCGATCTTGCGCTTCACGATGCGGGCGTCGAGCGCGATGGTGTCGCCGTCGGCGACGTGCAGCACCTCACGCGGGGTCGCCCAGCCGATCGCAGCCGTGTCGACGCCCTCGCCCGGGAGGAACGGGTCCACCGAGGGGCTGACGCCGCGGAGGCCGGGCAGCATGGGGTTGCGGATCATCGGCACGATCATGTCCCCGGACCCCCTCACCGAGTCCATCGACATCATCATCATGTTCATGCCCGCGGCCCGGGTGGTGTCCTGGGGCGCGGCGCGGGCGGGGGTTGGCGACGCGGCCAGGAGGAGCGCCGCGAAAGCGGAGGGGGGCCAGGCGCCGAGGGTACAGGCGACTGCGGCGCCGGTCGCGAGGATCACGCGGTGCGAGGCGCGCCTCACTCGATCTTTCACGCTACCTCGACCAGGGCGGTACCACCCCGTTCATCCGCGCGTACGCGATTTCCTGGCCGAGGTGCTCGTTCATATGCGTGATGAGCTGTAGGAGCACCGCCCAGCTGGCCACCTCACGCCCGTAGAGTGCGACCGGAGCGGCCAGATCGGCGTCGGACATGCCGTCCACCACCCCGCGCACATGATCCATGGACGCGGCGAGGATCTTCACCACCTGGTCCTTCTCGGTGACCGCCTCTTCCAGCGACTGGTAGTCCATCCCGTCCGGCGGCGCGATGCCCAGGTTCAGGTGCGGGTACATGTAGTTGTACCTGGCGATGTGCATGTAGGCCTTCGCGACGGTGGCGACGCCCTCCATGGGCTGCCAGGAGTAGGTCTCGGCCGGCATCGCTTCGGCCAGCGCGACCAGTTTTTGCGCCGAGGCTTCGAACTGGCCCTTGAACTCCGCCCGGAAGTCGGGGGTGTGCTGGGCGCGGGCGGTCGCGGGGAGCAACGCCGCGACGGCAAGGAGAAGTAGGGCGATGGGTGTACGTCGGGTCATTTCGGGCTCCTTGGCATCAGTCGGGTCGATCGCAACTGCTCAATTTGATTCCCGAGACCGGGTGGCGGCAACGGGCCGGCATGTTTGCCCCGACGTTTCCGCGGCAAAACCCGGGACGCCGGCATGTCGGATTGGGACGGGTCGGAGGTGCGGCCCAAGTTGGCCAGCGGCCGCCTGATGAGGGGGAAATCGGTATACCATACTTCAGATCATCATGATAACTTGATATTCATGTTCAATCGATCACTGATATTGCCGCCCTCCGGCGAGGAGACCTTCTTCCTCTGGGGCCCCCGCCAGGCGGGCAAGAGCACGCTCCTGCGCCGCCGCTATCCGGATGGGCGCTGGATCGACCTGCTCAAGAGCGACGAGTTCCGCCGCTACGCTACCCGGCCTGAACTGCTGCGCCAGGAAATCGAGGCGGAAGCACCGGATCCTGGGCGCCAGATCGTCATCGACGAAGTCCAGAAGGTCCCGGCTCTCCTCGACGAAGTGCACTGGCTCATGGAAAACCGGGGACTCCACTTCGCCCTCTGCGGATCGAGCGCGCGAAAGGTGCGTCGCGGCGGCGCCAACCTGCTCGGCGGCCGGGCCGTGCGCTACGAGTTGCGGGGCCTCACCGCCGGAGAGCTCGGCAGCGAATTCGACCTCGACCGGATGCTCAACCAGGGCTACCTGCCCCGGATCTACCAGGCGAGCCGGCCCCGTCAACTGCTCGACTCGTACATTGCCGACTACCTGCGGGAAGAAGTCGCCGCCGAGGGCCTGGTGCGAAACCTGCCGGCCTTTTCGAGCTTTCTGGACGCGGCGGCGCTGAGCGACTGCGAGATGGTCAACTTCTCGAATGTCGCCCGCGAATGCGGTGTTTCCAATCCCACCGCCAAGGCATACTTCGGGATCCTGGAAGACACCCTGCTTGCCCGCTGGCTGCCCGCGTACCGCAAGCGCCGAAAACGACGGGTCATCGGGGCGCCGAAGTTCTACTTTGCGGACGTCGGGATCGTAAACCGGCTTGCCCGGCGCGGGTCCGTCTTGCCCCGCTCCGAACTCTACGACAAGGCCTTCGAGAACTGGGTCTGTCACGAACTCTCCGCCTTCCTCAGCTATCGCGACTTCGACGAAGAGCTCACGTACTGGCGCCTCCCGAGCGGAATCGAAGTCGACTTCATCATCGGCGACATGGCGCTGGCCATCGAGGCGAAGGCGACCGAGGCAGTCACCCGGCAACACCTTAAAGGGCTGCGCAGCCTGGCGACGGAGCACCCCGTGAAGCGGCGCATGATCGTCTGCCTGGAGCCGCGGCCGCGCCGGACGCGTGACGGGATCGACATCCTTCCGGCCAGCACCTTCGTGCGCCGCCTTTGGGATGGGAACCTTGTGCCCGATCCGGGTGGCGTGTGACTATTCCGCCCATGAGCAAGAGCATATTCCGTCGCCCGTCCCCGCCCGCTCGGCTTCTCGTGGCCATCGGCCTCCTCGCCGCCCAGGCGTGCACCGCCTACCGTCCGGTCGCCCGCGAACCCGCCGTGGGCGAGCGGATCCGGGCCCAGCTCACCGCAACCGGCCAGGTGCGGCAGGCGACGGCCACCGGGATCGCGCGCACGGCACTCGAAGGCGACGTCGTCGCCCTGGAGCCGGACGCGGTGCTTCTCCGCGTACCGATCCCGGGCGTGGTTCCCGAGTTGCAGCGCAACCCCAAGGTCGCCGACACGCTACGCGTTCTCCGCGCCGACATCACGGGGATGGACATGCAGCACTTCTCGCCCGTGCGGACGGGGCTTCTCACGGGTGGGATTCTGGTGGGTGGAACGCTGAGCATCCTGCTGGCGGGGCATATCGGCTTTTCCGAGGGCGTCGAGGGCGACCCCGACAACCGGACGGCGGCCCGCCCGTCCTTCACGATCATCACGATTCCGACCGGCCGTTAGCGCCGGGAGCCGAGGCTCCCAAATCCATCCCTGGCCGCCCGCCGGTCCGTTGCCTCGCCGCTCTCGGTGATTGCGCGGATTCATCCACGGGCTGCCAGAGCCGCAACCAGGTTTGCGTACAGAGCGGTCACCACTATATCATGCGCCATCATTTCCGCCCCACACAAGCATTTTTCAAGGAGGTCGACCATGAACGCGGGAGTCGCAATCGGCAGGGTGCTCCGGAGGGCACGGACACCCGGCCACCTCATGCTTTTCGCGGCACTTGCCGTTGCCCTGCCGGCGTCGCTCGCGGCGCAGACCGGCAGGGTCACCGGACGGGTGCTCAACGCGTCGAACAACTCGCCGATCGGAGTCGCCCAGATCACCATTGGCGACACGGGTCTCGGGGTGGCCGCGACGCAGGACGGCCGCTTCGTGGTCCTGAACGTTCCCGTGGGCACCCACGAGGTGGTTGCCGAGCGAATCGGGTTTCGCACCGAGAGACAGATGGTGCAGGTGTCCGCCACCGAGGTCGCCTTCGTGGAGTTTCGGATGAGCGAGACCGCCCTGGAGCTCGACGAGCTGGTGGTGACCGGTACGCCGGGCGCCTCGTCCCGGCGCGAACTCGGAAACAGCGTGGGCAGCGTGCGCGCGGCCGCGCTCGAGAACACGCCCTCCCAGACGCTGACCGAAATCCTGAACGGGCAGACCACCGGTCTCCAGCAGTGGCGCAACGAGGGCCAGGTCGGCGGTGGCTCGAAGATCGTGCTGCGGGGCATCAACAGCATCAGTCAGGACGTGCAGCCGCTGATCTACATCGACGGCATCCGCATGAACAACAACTCGGGCATCTACAACAACCGGTCGAGCATCAATCCGGGTCCCGCGGGGGCCCAGACCTCGCCCAACCCACTCGATCTGATCGATCCTTCGGACATTGAGCGGGTCGAGGTGGTTCGCGGCTCTGCGGCCACGACGCTCTACGGTACCGAGGCGGCGGGGGGCGTGATCCAGATCTTCACCAAGCAGGGACGCGCCGGGCAGCGGGCTACCTGGACCGCAGAGATGACCGGGGGCACCCGTTTCATGACCGGGAACACGATGGGTCCGGTTCTGGGCAAGACCGATGACTGGGGGTTCACGAAGAAGTGGTACTCCAGGGGCGAGCTCGGCGAAGCCAAGCTCTCGGTCTCGGGCGGAACCAATACGGTCCGCTACTTCGTGTCTGCCGGCATGAACTACGAAGACGGGGTCATCGACAACAACGACGACCGCTCGTACAGCGTACGCGGCAACTTCGGAATGCAGCCCGTGCCGACGGTCAACATCAACCTGAACACGTCCTACACTCATCGGAATACCAACTACATGGAGATGGGGGACAACGGCACCGGGTTCATGCTGAATGTGTTGCGCGGCAGCCAGGACTACACCAACGCGGCGGTCGACCGGGACAACTACCAGGGCGACCCGGACGAGATTCTGTTCGACATCACCAACAGCGGCCGCGTCGAGCACTTTGTGGGCGGGCTCACCACGACCCACACGGCCGATGGGCTCGGCCTCACGACCCGGCTCACCGTGGGTCTGGACTACACGACGGCCTTCAACCAGCAAAACTTCCCGTTCGACCACGTTCTGAGGCCCCGTGGGCGCCGGAATCTGAACGAATGGGAGCACCGTACAATCACCTTCGACCTGGGAACGACCTGGGAGCGGGATCTCACGGACAACCTCTCTTCCTCGTTCTCCGCGGGTGGACAGATCTTCAGCGACTGGGACCACACGGTGTACGGCGTGTCCGAGGACTTCGGCGGCCCCGGAGAGAAAACGCTCACGTCGGGCGCGACAACCACCTCCAGCGAGGATCTGCTCAAGGTTGTCAACGCGGGCTTCTTCGCGCAGGAGGTGCTGGGAATCGGTGACAACCTGTTCCTGACCGGCGGAGTCCGCGTTGACGGCAACAGCGCGTTCGGGGAAGACCTGGGTCTCCAGGTCTATCCCAAGGTCAGCACCTCGTACGTGGTTTCGGACACGGACTTCTGGCCCAGCGACTGGTGGCCGGTGATGAAGTTACGCGCCGCCTGGGGCCAGTCCGGCAAAGCACCCGGGGCGTTCGACGCCGTGCGGACATGGACGCCCGTGGCCGGCTATGAGGGCCAGGCCGGGGTCACGCCATCGAACCTGGGGAACCCGGATCTGGGTCCCGAGCGCTCGACCGAGCTGGAGCTGGGTTTCGAAGGCAGCCTTCTCCAGGACCGCGTCGGAGTCGATGTCAGCTGGTACAACAGCGTGACCAGCGATGCGCTGATGCCCGTCACCGCGGCGCCGTCGGAAGGCTTCCTCAGTTCGCAGTTGAAGAATGTCGGGGAGTTCAAGAATACCGGGATCGAAGTCGAGTTGAGGGGCGTGCCGGTCGCGCTGGACAACCTGCGCTGGGAGGTGACCGGGCGCGTCTCCACCATCAACAGCGAGGTCCTCAACCTGGGTGAGGCACCCGAGTTCTTCCTCGGATGGGGGTCGATCCTCGGACAGTGGGTGCGCGTCGGATACCCGATCGTCTCGTTGTGGGGCGACTACGTGTCGAACCCGGACGCGATCGCGGATCCGGTCATCGAAGAAAACCACTACTACGGTCCCATCTACCCGACTCGCATCCTGAGCGCAACCACCTCGCTCAACCTCTTCCAGCGGCTCACGATCTACGCACTGGGCGAGTTCCACGGGGGTCAGCACCAGTTCAACATCATGCCGTGGCAGCAGGTTCGGCGGGGTCTGTGGCCGGAATGCAACGATTGGGGGCTGCAGAACGCGGACGACGCGGCGGCGTGGGCGGCCGCACCGGCCGTCTGGCGTGCCCGTTGCCAGTTGCCCACCCCCAACTTCGACTTCTGGATGCGGCCGTCGGACTTCTTCAAGATCCGCACGATCTCGGCGTCGCTCCTGATTCCCGACAACCTGATTCCGGGCGCCAGGGGCACCACGCTGACGGCGACGATGCAGAACGTGTTCAAGTGGTCACAGGGTGCGGGCATCGACCCCGAGCTGAGTGTCGGCTACTACGGGGGAGTCGGGACGTTCCCGGCCCGGTACGAGTACTACCAGCTACCGGCGCCCGTCATGTTCTCCGTCAGCCTGCGGGCCAACTTCTAGCCCCGGCGGGCAGAAAGGAGAGATACGATGAGCAGATACATCAATGCATGCCGGACGATTCTCGGGGCGATGGCCATTGCGGCGCTCCTCTCCGGGTGCGACCTGTTCGAAGTCGTCAACCCCGGTCCGATCATCGACGACGCGCTGAATGAGGAGGCTGCCGGCAAGACGGTGCTCGTAGGCGTGGTCGCGGACGTGGAGGTGGCGGTCGACGACATGTCCTGGCTGGGCGGCCCCGCTTCGACCGACCTGGACGCGGACGCCACGCAACCGTGGTTGCAGGACGCGGGCGAGGGCCGGCTCACCGTGATCAACGCCGAATACAGCTGGCACCCCATGCAACTGGCGCGTTGGGGAGCCGCGGCGGGGATCGCACGGCTCGGCGAGACCCAGCCCGACGCGGCCACCAACCAGTACCTGACCGCCGCCTACATGTGGGCGGGCTGGGCGAACCGGATTCTCGGCGACAACGCCTGCATCGCCGTCTTCGGCGGCGAGGACAAGGACGGTGACGGAACCACCGAGCCGGGCGAGGTGCACGAGGTGAACATGCACTATGCGCGTGCCCTCGAACGGTTCGAGATGGCCCGTGGCCGCGCCCAGAGCTCCGGACACGACTCCATCGCGATGGCATCGACCGCGGGGATGGCGCAGTCCAACCTGATGCTGGGCAACTATTCGGCGGCCCAGTCGCAGGCGGCTCAGATTCCGGACGACTTCCTGTGGACTGCGCACCGGTCCGGTAACAGCGGGCGGGAGTGGAACTCCTTGTATCAGTTCACACACGAGACCTCGAAGCAGATCACGGTGTGGGGCATGTACAACGACAGCATCGGGCCGGACACCGACCCGCGGGTGCCCTGGAGGGACATGAACCAGACCTCGGGCGGCGGAGTGAAGCCCTTCTATCGCCAGCTCAAGCACACCTCCCGCGACGCGGACTACGCGCTGGCCAAGGGACATGAAATGCGCCTGATCGAGGCGGAGGCCATGCTGCGCATGGGCGACCGCGAGGGTGCGATCGCCAAGATCAACTATGTGCGCGACCGTGTGGGAGTGCCGCCGGTCTCCGCGTCAACGGACGAGGAAGCATGGTTGGCTCTGGACCGCGAGCGGAACTTCGAGTTGTGGCTGGAGGGCCGCCGGTTGAAGGACAACCAACGCTTCGCGCGTGAAGGACTGAGCCCCTGGGCGGTCGCGTTCATGCAAGGACGTCACGACTGCTTCCCGCCGAGCCTGGCGGAGTGCAGCGCGAACCCGAACGTGACGGGTAACGCCTACTGTAGTCAGGGCTGACGGGCAGGCTGCTCCTCCCGGACGGGACGATCGGCCGCCGGGGTCGCGGGTTGCGGCTCCGGCGGCCGATCCTTGTGCGCATCGAGGAAGCGGTGAGTGTGCTCCGGCGCCGGGAGCGCGCAGGTGTCCCGCTTTCCGAACCAGCGGTAGCGGTTGCGGGCGACGAAGCGGTAGACGGGGTCCCGCAGCCAGGCAGGGAGGGCGCCCCCCAGGCCGAGCAGGGAGTAGGGGAACCGCAGGTGGCGCGCGATCCGGGTGGCTGCGGTTGAGCCGGTGTGGAGCCCGCCGTGGTCGATCAGGACAATTGCGTCGGGGGGGGAGCCGGGTGCGGACACGCCGGCAGCGGTGAGGAGTCGCCTCGCGGTGTCGGATTGCAGGGAAGCGAAGTCGAACTGCTTGCGGGAGTCGTGCTGGAGGACCCACCGCACCGAGGCGTTGCAGAGGTTGCAGACGCCGTCGAAGAGGATGACGGGGCGGGGATCGTTCATCGGGCCAACTTGACGGGTGTGTGAGGTGCCGTCCAAGTATAGCCGGTGCGCCGCGCGGTTTCACCACGGGTTGCGGTGCGCTTGCCCTGCGAGCAGGCAATGAACGGAAATTCTGACAACCAAGGAGAGCGCGGATGGGTGTGAGGGTCCTGGTGGGGACGGCGAAGGGTGGCTTCTGGGTCACCAGTGCGAACCGGCGGGACTGGGAGGTCATGGGGCCGTTCCTTAAGGGATGGAAGGTGACGGCGGGGCTCCGTCTGTCCGACGGGCGATTTTTGGCGGCAGTGGGGAGCGATGTGTACGGTCCGGCCATACATATGTACAATAATTATGTACATAATGAGCGATTGGCCGGCACGGTGGGGGGTGAACTCCGCAACGGGGACGAGTCGGGCGCCTCCGGCGGGTCGTGGGAGCAGCTCCCCGGCGGGCCCGAATACCCCCAAGGCGGGCCGAGCCGCTTTCGGCAGATATGGGCCCTCGCCGAGAACCGTGGCACGCTGTACGCCGGTGTGCAGGACGCGGGGCTGTTCGCGAGTAACGACGGCGGCGCCTCGTGGGATCCGGTGACCGCGTTGAACGAACACGCGACGCGGGCGGCGTGGATGCCCGGCGCGGGCGGCCTCTGCTGTCACGCGCTGCTGTTCAGCCGCGACAACCCCGAGCGGATGTGGTGCGGGATATCCGCGGTGGGCGTCTTCCGTACGGACGACGGCGGCGCCACATGGGTGCCGAAGAACCGGGGCGTGTACTGGACCCATGAAGACGAGGAGTTCAAGGAGATCGGGTATTGCGTACACGGTCTTGCACAGGATCCCGACGACCCGGGCGTCATATACCGGCAGGACCACTCGGGCATGTATCGGAGCCGGGACGGTGCGGACAGCTGGCAGCGCAATGAAGACGGCCTCGACTCTTCCTTCGGTTTCCCCATCGTGCTCGACCGCTCCAGCCGTTTCCTCTTCGCCGTGCCCCAGGAGAGCGACCAGTACCGCGTTCCGGTGGGAGGGGCTCTGCGGGTCATGCGCAGCACCGATGGCGGCGACAGCTGGCACTCGGCGTCGAAGGGTCTCCCGGTGGTCCACGCGTTTGGAACCGTTCTCCGGGGCGCGATGTCGGCGGACCACCTCGAACCCGGCGGCGTGTACATGGGCACCACGTCGGGAACGCTGCATGTGAGCAACGACCTGGGCGAGAGCTGGACGAATCTGCCGGTCGTTCTGCCGCGGATTCTGCACGTGTCGGCGTGGGTGGAATGATGGCGTCCGTGACGATCAGCCTCCCGTCCCTCCTGGAACCCGCGACGGGGGGCGTGCGCGAGTTGAGCGCGTCCGGCGAAACGCTGCGGGACGTCTTCACCGACCTGCTCGAACGGGAGCCGCGGCTGAGGCCCCACCTCTTCGACGAGTCGGGCGATCTGCGCCAGCATGTTCTGTGCTTCCACAACGGGACGAACACGCGGTGGATGGATGGATGGGACAAGCCCATGTCCGAGGGAGACGTAGTGCTGTTCATGCAAGCCGTGTCAGGGGGTTGAACATGCCGTCCTGGTTCCGCCGTTACCTGCTTCCCGGCCTGGTCTTTCAGTCGATCATCATCGCGGGCGGCTACGGCACCGGTCGTGAGCTGGTCGAGTTCTTCCTCGAGTACGGCCCACTCGGCGGGCTGCTCGGGATGATCCCGTCGACGATCCTGGTGAGTGTCACCTGCATGGTCGGCTTCGAGTTCGCACGCGTGTTCGGCAGCTATGACTACCGCTCCTACTTCAAGCACCTGCTCGGTCGCGGATGGTTCCTGTACGAAATCGGATACCTCACGGCCGTCCTGCTGATCGTCGCCGTGATCGGATCGGCTGGCGGAACCTTTCTCTCCGAGACGTTCGGGCTTCCGGGCTGGGTGGGGGCGGTTGGATTGCTGCTGGCAATCGGCGTGCTGGTGTTCCGGGGGACGGCGACGATCGAGCGCTTCTTCGCGGGGTGGTCGTTCCTGCTGTACGGCGCCTATCTGGTGCTGTTCGCGTGGAGCATCGCGCGTTTCGGCGACCAGATCGGCGCGGCGCTGGGCGCGGGCGAGATACGGCCCGGCTGGTTCTCGTCCGGGGCGCGGTACGGGGCGCTGCAGATCTCGCTGGTGCCGGCCATGCTCTTCGCGACGCGCCACATCCGGCGCCGCTCCGAGGCGCTGTGGGCGGGGGGGCTGGCGGGGCCGCTCGCGATCATCCCGGGGCTTCTCTTCTACTTTGCCCTCGCGGGGCAGTACCCCGGCGTGCTGGATCGTCCCGTGCCGGCGAACTATCTGCTCGAAGTGCTGGGGTCGAGAGCGTTCCAGATCACCTTCCAGGTTGTGCTGTTCGGCACGCTCATCGAGACCGGCGCCGGGCTCATCCACGCATTCAACGAGCGGGTGGACAGCGTCTACCGCGCAGGCGGCCGCGAAATGCCGAAACGCCTGCGTCCGCTGACCGGCGTCGGGCTCCTGCTGGCGGGCTACCTGTTGTCGCGGGTCGGCCTCGTGGAACTGATCGGCAAGGGCTACAATGCCATGAGCATCATCTTCATGGCGATTGTGGTGGTGCCGCTGCTGACTGTGGGGATATACAAGTTGCGGCGGATGCCCGACGGGGATGCCGGGGCCACGCAATAGACGAACGGGAAGAACAGACATGACCAGATCAATGAAGACGCAACGTCCCGCCGGCAATCCGATCGAGAGGCGCCGCTTCCTGGCCACCGCCGCGGCCGCCGCGGCAGCGGGGACCCTGCGGCCGGAGTCGTTGGACGCGGGCGATGTCGTCGCGGGGGTGGCGCGGCCAGGGTCGGGACCGCTGGAGGCAGGCCCGGCAATCATCCAGGTGCCGCCCCAGGAGGTGCCTGCGCCCGTCCCGCTCGGTAATGGCGAAGCCCCGGCGATGCACTTCCAGGCGTACCCCGGAGGGACCGGCGCGCTGATGGAGAAGCTGTGGCACGAGACGGGCGGCAACCCCTTCGAACGCAGCGCGATCGACATCGAGGCGTGGAGTGGTCCGGTTCCCACCAGCGAGCAGGACCTGGCCTTCCTTCCGGTTCACCGTCTCGCCGCGTTGCTTCGGGCCCGCGAGATCACGTCGGCGGAGCTCACCGAGGTCTACCTCGACCGCCTGAAGCGGCTCGATCCCGTGCTGCTCTGCGCGGTGACCATCCTGGAAGGACGGGCGCGGGAAGAAGCGCGCCAGGCCGACGCCGAGATCAGCGCCGGGGACTGGAGGGGACCCCTTCACGGCATCCCCTACGGCGTAAAGGATCTCTTCGCCGTGTCGGGGACCCGCACGACGTGGGGTGCCGCCGACTTCCGCGGCCGCTTCACGCGTGAGGACTCCGAAGTCGTAGTGCGCCTCCGTGATGCCGGCGCGGTCCTGGCAGCCAAGTTGGCGACCGGCGAGTTCGCGCGGGGCGATCGTTGGTACCGGGGCCGGACCCTGAACCCGTGGAACCTCGAGGAGGGGTCGAGCGGGTCGTCGGCGGGTCCGGGATCGGCGACGGCCGCGGGGTGCGTGGCCTTCGCCATCGGCACCGAGACCCAGGGATCCATTGTGTCGCCCTCCCGGCGGTGCGGTCTGACCGCGCTGAGACCCACCTTCGGGCGGGTCAGCCGCTACGGCGGGATGGTCCTGTCGTGGAGCATGGACAAGACCGGACCCATGTGCCGCAGTGCGCTCGACTGCGCCCTCGTCTTCAACGCGATCCACGGTTCCGACGAGAAGGATCCGGGGTCGCTCACCACCCCGTTCCGGTTCGATCCCGCCCCGACCTGGCCGCCATGCGGATCGGCTACACCGAAGACGCGCCCGAGTCCTTCCTGGAACAGCTGCGCGCCCTCGGCGCCGATCCGCAACCCATGTCCGAAATCCCGGACGGGCGCTCCAACGCTCTGGGCGTCGAGTCGTCGGCGGCCTTCGATTTCCACGTTGCTCGTGACGGCGAACCGGAGCCGATCCCTGACGACGTCAGCGAAGAAGAGCGTCGCCGGCTCAGCCGGTTCCGGGGGGGAAGGGACGCGCTCGCCCTCGACTTCATGCAGTCGCAGCGCCGCCGCCTCATCCTCATGAAAGAGATGGCCAAGGCCATGAACGGCTTCGACATGTTCATCAGTGGGTCGGGGCAGGTGGGGCTGACCAACCAGACCGGGCACCCGGCCGCGGTCGTCCCGTACGACTATGGCGTACGCAACCCCGACGCGGAAAGCCCGACCGAGATGCCGCTGACCACGACCCTGATCGGGGATCTGTTCGCGGACGACAAGATCCTGAGCGTGGCGCATGCGTTCCAGCAGGGGAGCGACTGGCACTCCCGGAGGCCGGAGATCGGGTAGCTCGAATGCCGTCCTGGAGGCTTCTCGTCGCGGCTGCCGTGTCCCTCGCAGTCACCGCTTGCACGGCGGACGCGCCGGCCAACTCTCCGGAAGACCCCGCGGGCACTGCGGAAACGGTCCCCGCTGCGGCCCGTTCAGGCGCCCCCGGGACGACCGACCCCGGGCAGGCCCCCGCCCTCGACCCGGAGACCGCGCTCGCCCTCGCCGCCATGCCGCTTTCCTGCGTCGACCGTCCGCACGCGCTGCGCCCCGACCGTCCCGGCTACCTGGACGACATCGCCTACACGCGGCGGCGCGGGTTCGACCGGGACCGTGCGTTCTACGGTTGCTGGGACTGGCACTCGGCGGTGAACTCGACGTGGGCGATGGTCCGGCTGATGAAGGAGGTGCCCGAGCTCGCGGTCACGCCCCTGATTCGGGAGAAGCTGCGGGACCACCTGTCCGAAGCCGCCATGGAGGGCGAGCTCGAGTACCTCACCGAGAATGCCTCCTTCGAGCGGCCCTACGGGTGGGCGTGGCTGCTTCTGCTGCATGCGGAATTGGCGTCGTGGGACGACGAGGACGCGTCGGCGTGGGCCGAGCGGCTGGGACCGGTCACCGACTTGGTAACCGAGCGCCTGGTCAGTTACGTCGTGGAGCTGGAAGGGCCGGTGCGGACCGGCGTGCACCCGAATTCGGCCTTTGCCATCGCCATGAGTCTTCAGGCCACGGCAATGGCCGAGCGCCCGGAGCTGGAAGAGGCCCTGCGGGACGCCGCTGTCCGCTTCTTCGGCGGCGACCGTTGGTGTCCCACCGCGTACGAGCCCGGACGCTCGGACTTCGTGTCGCCGTGTCTCGAAGAAGCGGCACTGATGGCCACGGTGATGGAACGGGACGCCTACGTGCAATGGCTGGATGACTTCCTTCCCCCTATGGAATCGGACGAATTCGCAGCCCTGCGCACCCCTGTTCCGGTCGGTGCCAGCGACGATGCGCCGCCCTCGGAAGGCGGAGCCGTGATCACCAACGACTCGCTGCGAGCGGCGTTGGGCGCCCGTTCACACCTGATTGGCCTGGCGTTCACGCGCGCGGACGCGATGTTGCGCATTGTCGCGGCGCTGCCCGCGGCCGACCCCAGGGTGCCTCGCCTGCAAGCGCTCGCGGAGGAACACGTCCGGGCCGGATTCGAGACCATGTTCGACGCAGACTACGCGGGATCCCACTGGATCGGGTCCTTCGCGCTGAAGTATCTGGTACAAGCAACGAAAGGAAGTGTCCCATGAGAACATCCAACCGCCCAAGAGGTGCCCAAGGCACACCCGGAGTCTTTGCCATCGCTGCCCTGGCGGCTGTCGCCGTGCTGGCCCATTCGATGCCAGCTACCGCCCAGGGCGCCGTTGTCACCCGCGCGACCCCGGCTGAAGCCGGCATGTCCGCCGGGGTGCTCGCAGGTGGCGTCGCGCTGTACGAAGAGGCGATCGCGCGCGGGGATCTGGTCGGTGCGGTGCTGCTGGTCGCCAGGGACGGGAAGGTCGTGCTCCACGAGGCGCTGGGTTGGCGGGACCGAGCGCGGGACATCCCGATGGAACCGAACACGCTGTTCCGGATGGCTTCGAACACCAAGCCGGTCGTCGCCACGGGCATCAGCATGCTCGTGGAGGACGGGAAGCTGGGGTACGGCGACCTTGTGCGGGAACGCATTCCGTCGTGGGACAACTACCGGGCCGGATTCATCAACATCGGCCACCTCCTGTCGCATGCCAGCGGGCTCCGGATCCCGACCCTCTTCCTGCAACCCTATATGCAACCGACCGGGGAACACCCGGACGCGCCAACACTGCAGCTGGAAGCCGCGCGCTTCGGCCATGTCGGTGCCGAGGTGACGCCAGGGACCAGCTACAGCTACAACAACCCGGGCTACAATACACTCGGCGCGCTTGCCGAAATGGCATCGGGAAAGCCGCTCGACGAGTACCTCGACCAGGCGTTGTACACGCCGCTGGGCATGCACGACAGCTATCACCACGAGGTCAACGAGAAGATGGACGGCAAACTTGACAGAATGTCTGTCGTTTACTATGAGAGGGACGGTGAGGGCGGCTGGATGCCCGGATGGACCCCCGGCGATCCTCCGCAGGTGCCGTTCGTGCGGGCTTCGGGCGGGATGATCTCGACCGCCGACGACTATGTGATCTTCTGCCAGATGTTCCTTAACGGCGGTGTCTACGACGGGAGTCGGTTCCTTTCGGAGCAGAGCGTGGCGCTCATGACGTCACCGAAGATCCGGACCAACCCCGGCTCGGATGGGCCGGCGAGCTACTACGCGTACGGGTGGTCGGTGTCGGAGGACGGTGTCTTTTCGCACGGCGGGTCCGACGGGACCAACGCGTTCGTGGATCCCTCTCAACAGCTGGTTGTGCTGGTCTTCACCCAGACGCCCCGGGGCGACAATCCGGTCAGGCGCTTCCTGGAGGTCGTGAATCTGGCGATCGAGGGGTAGCAGACTGGAGATGGCCCTGACGTTTGGGTCAGGAATCCTGGAAAGCGCATATGGGGTCCGCCGGGGATTCATACGCGGTGATGAGCTTGTCGAACCCACTCACGGACATGATGTCCTTGTTGAACTGTGAGAGTCCGCAGATCCCGAACTTCATGTCCGTATCGGTGAAACGTCGGGCGACGTTCAGGCACGCCCGCAGACCGGCACTGCTGATGAAGCTCACGTGTTCGAAGTCCAGGACGAGACGCGTGTCGTTCATCGTGAGCTTCTCGTCGATCAGATCCAGGAAGTCCACGGCGTGACCGCTGTCGATGCGACCGAGGAGCATGGCGACGAGAATACCTTCTTCCTGCCGCCATTTCACGTCGATTGACATTCTTGACTCAAGCTCCTGCGCGGGGACCGGAGGCGCAAGTTAGGCGCGGCTGTCGCTACCGGGCAAGGTAAAGATTGATCATCCGCCAGGCGGCTTCGTCCGTGGCCGCCGCGGCGGGGTCCGCGCCCTGGTTCGTTGCGGCGATCACCGCGAAGTCCTTCTCGGGGGCCATCCACACCACCGCGTACCACCGCAGGTTGCTGCCGGAGTGTGTGAGCGTCCGGCCGCCGGCCCAGTCCCGTTCGACCACGAGCCAACCGGACGCGTAGCGGAACCCGGGATCCGGCGTGTGCAGTCGCTTGATCGCGTCAGGCGGCAGCAGGTCCTCGTGGCCCTGTTCGCCCGCCAGATGCATGGCGACGTAGCGTGCCAGATCCCGCATCGTGGCGTGCACGGTGCCGGCGGGGCCGATCCCTAGAGGGTTGTCGGCCCGCGGGTCGTTCGGTTCGAGAGCGATCCTGGCGGTGCCCTGGCCGAAATGGCCCCGCGGCTGGTCCATCGCGCCACCGATCCCCGGGGCGCCGAACCCCGTGTCGTTCATTCCCAGGGGAGCGAAGACGAGGGTGCTGACCAGTGTTTCCCAAGCCTGTGCGGTGATCGCCTCCAGCATCGTGCCCGCGATCATGTAGCCCACATTGGAGTACTGAAAGGTGACGAGCGGCGGCACTTCCGGAGCGGTGGCGAGCACCTCCGCGACGAATGCGCGGCGCTGAGCGGGAAGCGGATCCGTGCTCGTGCTCATTTCCTGCCATGTGGAGAACTGGCTCACATCGTTGGTGAAACCGCCGCGGTGTGCCAGGATCGGCTCGATCGGGACGGGGCGCAGTTCGCGGTGAATCGACGGGAGGTCGGGGAAGACGCCTTCCAGCGTGGCCGTCCAATCGAGGGCGCCCTGCTCGACCAGCGCTGCCGCGAGCGTCGACGTCATCGACTTGGTGATCGAACCCAGGTGCCACTTGTCGTAGATCGTGACGGGCACGAGCGACCCGTGGGCCCGGGTGCCGACCGCGCCGGCGTCGAGCAATCCGCCGCTCGTGACGATGGCGCCCGCGAGTCCGATCAGGTTGTGTTCCTGGCGGATGTCGATAAGCAGCGAGGTGAGCGGAGACGCGGTCACGGTCAGCGTGGCCGATCCCTCGGCGCCCTGGCTGGTGGCGGTCACCGTTGCCTGGCCGGGGCTTGCACCGGTCACCAGGCCGTCGTCGCGTGCCCAGGCGCGGCTCGCTTGCGAGGTGGACCAGGTGACGGTGGAATTCGTGGTCGATTGTCCGGACGCGTTGGTCACTGTGGCAGTGAAGCGGACGGTATCGCCGACGCCGACCGCTGCCGTGGCCGGCGACACGGTGACGATGACGGTGGGCAGCAGGGTTGGCGGGGGCGCGGTGGGGTCCCCGTCGCCGCCGCACGCAAGCACCAGGGCGGCCGCCGCAAGGAGTCCGGGGATTCGCATTGCGTCAAGACCGTAAGCGCCGTTTCCGCCAATACCGTGCCAATCCCCACCAGGAGTCCTGGAAGCCCGAGGCGATGGCGTAGGCGGACGCGGTATCTCCCGTTGCGGTGGCGCCAACCCGGTCCGTCACCCAATCGGAGAAGGCGCGGGCGCGTTGCCGGTCGTCGGCGCGAGAGGCCGCCCCTGAACCACCGCCCTCGCCGCCCGTTGCCAGCGATTCCCGCACCCACTCCGCCCACGCGCCCAGTTCCTCGTGCAGCTCACCGAAGTGCCGCGCGACATCGGTGTACGCCCCGAAGTGCGTCGCGACGATGCGCTCCGGCGTCCAGGCCATCACGCGGTCCATGCTTGCGCCCCACGCTTCCACGTCGATGTCGGGTGGTGGGGTCACGGGGAGGACGAGCCCGCCCCGGATCCGGATGCCTCCGACATCGCCCGCCCACGCGGTCCCCGTCGCGGCTTCGTAGTAGGCGACATGGTGCTTGGCGTGCCCGGGAACGTCGGCCACGGCGAAGCGGCGGTCGCCCAGTGCCACCACGTCTCCCTCGTCCACCACCGTAATCGACGCTTGCGGCACGGGGAGGAAGTCACCCCACAGCGTCGCCATGGCGTCCCCGTAGATCCGCCCGGCAGAGGCGAGGAGTCGCGCCGGGTCGGCCATGTGGGGTGCGCCCACCGGGTGCACGTACACCTTGGCAGGGGGTGCTTCCCGCACGATCGCCCCTGTGGCCGTGGCGTGGTCCAGGTGGATATGGGTCAGCAGGATGGCGCGAACGGACGCGAATGAGTGTCCCAGCGCGGTGAGCCCCTCGCGCAGGGTGGTCAGGCGGGCCTCGGGGCCGGGATCGACCAGCGCGATTCCGCCGTCGGCCAGATCGAGGACGTTCACCCCGATCACTTCGGGGCAGCCCTGGTGAAAGAGGTCGACAATTGCGGTGCCGCGGCCGATCCGGGTGACAGTCACGGGTGGCGCGCGTCGGTCCGCAGGGGGCACCCCGCGACCCGAGCGGCGGGCCCTCCGAGCCGCGCGGGGCTCAAGAACTCCCCTCCTGCGTCGTCATCTTTTCCTTGTGCGTGCCCCACTTCTCGAACCACTTGCGCAGGTAGAGCTGAGTGCGCAGGAAGTTGGAAGGCCGGGACGATGTGCCGTGCCATTCGCCCTGGAAGCGGACCATCACGGTCGGCACGCCGATGTAGTGCAAGGCCTGATAGAACTCCTCGGTCTGCGGCATCGGCGTACGCAGATCCATCTCACCGGTGAGGAACATCGTCGGCGTGGTGACGTTGCCGACGTAGAAGATGGAAGAGCGGTCGATCCACTCGGCCGGGTCCTCCCAGAAGGGCTTCTCGAAGGTGCGCATGTAGCCGATGGCGTCCGATGTACCCATGGCCGACATCCAGTTCACGATGGGACAGTTGGCGGAGGCGGCGGTGAACCGATCCGTGTTGCCCACGATGTAGCTGGTCAGGATTCCCCCGCCGGAGCAGCCGTACACGAAGAGGTTGTCTTCGTCCACGTACCCCCGCTCGAGCATCTCGTCCACCCCGCTCATGAGGTCGGGGAAGTCAGCGCCCGGGTAGTCGTGGTTGATCGCGTTGGCGAACTCCGTGCCATAGCCGGTCGAGCCACGGGGATTGGTGTACAGGACCACGTAGCCGTTCGATGCGTGTTCCTGGAAGGCGAAGTTGAAGCTCCCGTTGTACATGCCGTGGGGGCCGCCGTGGATCACCAGCATGAGCGGATACTTCTCTGCCGGGTCGAAGTCCGGCGGCTTCACGATCCAGCCCTGGATGCGGAAGCCGTCCGAGGAGTCGTACCACACCTCCTCGACCTCGCCCAATCCGACATGGCCCAGCACATCCGTATTTGCTTCGGTCAGGCGCACCACGGCCTCCGGATGGGTGAGATTGAAGCGGTAGATGTCCCCCGCCTCGTGGGCATCCGAGATTACCCCGACGGCGGTGCCGTCCTCGGAAAAGGAGGACATCGAGAACATGTGTTTGCCGGACGTGAGTTCGCTGACTCCGCGGTCCAGCGAGGCGAAGTGAAGTTGCCTGTACCCGTCCCGGTTGACGTCAAAGTAGAGTCCGCCTCCATCCGGTGCCCACGTCATCTGCCCTACCTGGCGATCGTAGTCCCCCGAGATGACCCGCGAGTCCGATCCGTCCCGGTTCATGACATGGATCTTCACGTTGCGGTAGGTGTCGCGGTGCGCGCCAATGCCCGTATAGGCGATCAGCGAACCGTCGGGCGAGGGGACCGGACCGCTGTCCGGGCCGCGCCGGTGCGTCAGCCGCCGGATGTCCCCGGTGGCCACCGCCACCGCGTAGATCTCGGATTCCTGCCAGTGCTCGGGTCGGGCCCAGTCCTCTTCCCGGTACGAAGTGAAGTAGATCTCGCTGCCGTCGGGGCTCCAATGGATCGACGAATGGTTCCAGTCCCCGTCGGTGAGCTGGCGGGGTGTTCCGCCGCCCGCGGGGACGACGAAGACATGTGTCCAGCCCGTGTCCACGTATCCGGTGCGGTCCCGCTTGTACGCGGCTCGCTCGACAACCTTTGGCCCGGGGGTCCACGTCGCTCCTTCGGGCCTCGAGGGCAGGTCGACACCGGCGAAATCGGCCCTGTCGGATACCCTGCTGGTAAAGGCGATCCAGTTGCCGTCGGGCGACCACCGGGCGTTGGAAGGTCCATTCTCCATCCGGGTGACCTGGCTGGCCAGGCCCTCGGTATCCATCCACCTGACAAAGATCTGGGAGCCCTGTGGATCACCGGGGGCGGTGTAGAGGATCCGGGTGCCGTCCGGGGACCACGCCGCTCCGCCACCGTCCAGAAGGTGCCGCTTCCTCGATCCGTCGATGTTCATCATCCACAATGACGACTCGCGGCGGTCGTTGACCTCGTCGATCCATCCGAGGGTGTAGACGACCCGTGAACCGTCGGGCGAGATCCTTGGGTTGGACACGGTTTCCATGTCCATGTAGTGGTCGAGGGAAAGCCGTTCCTGCGCGGTGGCGGGGGCGGCTGCGATGGTGGCGGCCGTCGCGGCGGCCAGCAGCCCGTGGAAAAATATGCTACGGAGAGTCAGGGCGACCCGTGTTGCCGGCAATGGCTCGATGGGCCGCGGGAGGGGTGGGAACAGGTGTTTCATCGGTCGTCGCTCCTGTGCGTGGTGCTCATGTGTGCGTGATCCGGGTGGCGGGGCTGTCAGTCCTGGTCGGACGGCCGCATGATCGCCTGCCCCGGGTAGACCCCATCCACTATGGTTCCATCCCGGACTACCGGCGTACCGCCGACGAGCACGAACATGAACCCGCGGGACGGCGTTGCGGGAGCGTCGTAGTCGGCGAGGTCCAGCACTGTTTCGGGATCGAAGAGAGCCAGGTCGGCGTCGGCGCCCACCTGCACACGGCCCTTCCGAGCCATCTCCGGGGCCGCTCCCTCGACCCGCCTTGCGGGCAGAATGGTCATCTTGGCCAGGGCATCCATCAGGGTCAACGCGCCGCGGTCCCGGGAATAGTGTCCCAGAATCCGGGCAAAGGTACCCGCGCCCCTGGGGTGGACGGACAGGTGCAGGAAAGGAATGCCGTCGCTGGCCGCGATCACGTCCGGCTGGGCCACGATCCACTCGTTGGTCTCCTCGTTGCGGCCGTGAATCACCACCCATCCCCCTTGCTCGCGGTATTCGGCGAAGGTGCGGGCGTTGAGCCGTTCCTCCTGGCCCGGCCACTGAAGCCGCTGGTAGTCGGAGTCGTCGAGGCCCACCCAGGGATCGAAGAGCGCCGACTCGATGAAGGTGGACGACGCGGTGTACGGGTACGCCTCGGTGGTGATGTCGAGACCGTGCTCCCGCGCCCCCCGAACCAGCCCGAGGGCCTGCATGGCCGATTCATCGGCGGAGGAATTGAGGTGGACGATGTGCACCGATGCGCCTGTGGCCGCGGCGTTGGCGATGACCTCCTGGAAGGGGCCGAGGTTGCCGCCCTCGTCCGCGGCACGCAGGTGTACGTAGGCCGGCACTCCGTGAGCCTCGGCCGACTCGAAGAGGTCGAAGATCTCGGCGCGAGACGCACCCGGGGTGTAGGTGATCCCGAAGCCGTACCCGAGGCCGCCTTCCTCCAGGCCAGCTTCCATTAGAGCGGCGAGTTCGGCGGTCCGTGCGTCATCCAGCTCCTCGTAGATGATATCCGAGCCCATCGATTCGTTCACGCCGGGGGGCAACGTTGGCTGGTGTCCGACATCGATGCCCGCCAGCAGTTTGGTCCGGGCGTTCGGGTGGCTGACGGTCGCGCCGAAGTTGAGCAGCGTGCGGCCCTCACGAGATGCGTACCAGGGAGCCACCGGGTATACCCCGATCTCCATCTCGAGCGCGGTGGTCACGCCGTCCAGGGCCTGCAGCCGCTCGCTCACGGTGTCCTGCCCGTGCGCGTGCAGGTCGACGAAGCCGGGTGCGACCACGAGGCCGGTCGCGTCGATCGTGTCCCGGCCGGTGATGTCGTCGTCGGTCACGGCCGTGATCGTGCTGCCGCGGATCCCGACGTTGCGGGGAGCGTCCAGTCCGGTTTCGGGGTCCATGACGCGCCCGTGCAGAACGACGATGTCGTTGGGCGCGGAGCACGCTGCCGCGAGGAGGAGGGCGGGGAGGAGGTGTGGGCGGGTCGTCCAGTGGGGCATGGTGCTATCCGTGGTGTGGGGAGGGCGATGTCTGAGACTTGATCGACCGGGCCGCGCGGCGCAAGCTTACGCCCCGGTCAGACCTCAACGTACAGTGATGCCGTGATGCGCACCCGCCCATGCCAGCCCGAGCCCCACCCGGCCCCGCTCCCCGCGCTCGGCCGGCTGGTGATCCCCGTTCTGGCCTTCACTCTGCTCGCTCTCATCCCCCCGCCCCGCCCTGCCACCGCCCAGGCGCAGGCCTCGACCGGGGTCATCCGGGGTGTGGTACGGGACGCCCTCGGCGCTCCTCTCCCCGAAGCGGAGGTCGTGATCACGCACCGGGAGACGGGGCTGCGCACCAGCGTGCGGACAACCCCGTCCGGCACCTTCGTCCGCCCGCTCCTCCCGGTCGGCACCTACGACGTGGTCGTGCGGGGAGCGGGCCAACTCGGCGAGGAGACCGCCCCCGGGCTGGTTCTCCGCGTCGGCGAGAATCTCGATCTGTCGTTCAGCTTCGGCCCCCTCGAACTCGAGGGGATCACCGTCGAGGGGGAACGCGAGCACCTCGTGCATCCAGAGGATGTGACCAGTTCCACCCGGCTCTCGGAAGAGGTCGTGGACGGGCTGCCCAACAACGGGCGCAACTACCTTGACTTTGCGCTCCTGACACCCGGAGTGGCGATCTCGCAAGGACCCGACGGTGACGAGCTGAACATCAACGGGCAGCGGGGGATCTTCAACAACTTCATCGTCGACGGTGCCGACTTCAACAATCCGTTCTTCGGCGAGCAGCGGGGCGGCCAGCGGCCTGCGTTCACCTTCAGTCAGGACGCCATTGAGGAGGTGGTGGTGGTGAACCAGGGGGCGACGGCCGAGTTCGGAAGGTCGGCCGGGGGATTTGTGAACGTGATCACAAAGTCGGGGACGAACGACCTTGCCGGAACGGCACACTACTTCGGCCAGTGGGACGGGGTCTCGACAGCGGCTTCGGCCGTGCTCGAAGGGGCCAAGCCCGACTTCTCCCGTGGACAGGTCGGCTTCACCCTCGGCGGTCCGATCGTCCGCGACAGGGCCTTCTTCTTCGTCGCGTACGACCAGCAGCAATTCTCGGAGACGAAGCAGACCCACCGGCTGGTGGTCAATCCGGCGAACATGCAAAAGCTGGATCAATTCCTGAAGACCGAGTGGCCCGGACTCTTCGACGGCGAATTCGGACCGATCGGGCGCACCGACGACGCTCGTGCCCTGCTGGCGAAGGCCGACGTCCACCTCGATGGGCGCAATCAGGTCTCCTTCAAGTACAACTACAACTGGTCGGAGCAGCTGAACGGAACCTTCGACGTGGACTCCTGGGGACTGTCCTCGAACGGGGTCGAGACGGACCGGGCCCACGCCTTCAACGCGAGCCTTCGGTCGCTGCTCAGCAGTACACTGTCCCACGAGCTGCGCCTGCAGTGGGCCCGGGAGGACCGTGTACGCTGGTATGACGGCCCCATCCTGCCGGGTTCCACTCCACCACCGACTCCGCAGTTCACGACCCTTGGCGGCCGGCCCTTCCCGGACATCGGCATGGACTTCGTGGACGGGTTCCGGATCGGCCTGCCGTTCTTCCTGCCCATCGACCCGTCGTACGACACCCGTCTGCAGGTGGTCGACAACTGGTCGTGGCTCCGTGGCAACCACCTCTTCAAGGCGGGCGTGGAGTTCAACCGGACGCGGGCCCAACAGCAGTTCATCGGCTTCGCCAACGGACGCTACATCTTCGATTCGGTGGACGGCTTCATCAACTTCGTGACGCGGGGGAACCGGTACGTCACATGTTCGGATGGGTCGGACAGTGCGACGGGCAGATGTCCCGACGGGACGAACATCACGGGGCCGGTGCTCCTCTACCTCCAGTCGGGGACGGTTCCGGGCATACAGCCGGATCGTCTCGGCAGGGGTGATTTTCGGGTCGGCGAGCTGGGCTTCTTTCTGCAGGATACCTGGAAGCCGAATGAACGGCTGACCCTGAACCTCGGGCTCCGCTGGGAGGGAACCTGGCATCCGGACGTGGTCGTGCAGCCCGAAGCCACCTTCTACGGACGGTACCTGAGCGACCCGCGCTTTCCCTCGAACGGGACAATACCGGACGATCTGGACAACTTCCAGCCGCGCGTCGGATTGGCGTGGGACGTGTCCGGCGACGCCCGGACGGTGGTCCGACTCAACGCGGGCGCCTACCACGCGCGCATACCGATCCTGGTCTTCGCCCAAAGCGTGACCACGAACGGCGCCTACCAGCAGATCTTCGGCCGGAGCAGCTTCGGTCTGCCGGGACAGGGACCGCCCGCCATCGGCGAGCTCATCGACGGGAGCACCACCGCGCCGTTCCTGCCCGACATTCACGTCACGTCAAAAAACCTGGAGCTGCCACGTACGTGGTCGTTTGCGACGGAGGTCGAGCGGGAACTGCCGCGCGGGGTGGCCGCCAGCGTCTCCTACCAACATGCGCGCGGCGACCACCTCTTCCGTTTCGTCAACCGCAACGATGCGATCTTCGGGTCGCCCTTCGGGCTCGGGACCCATCCGGAGGGGGGCGGGATCGGAACACTGACGGTGGCCGAGAGCACGGCACGTTCCCGCTACCATGCGGTGACGGCCGGGCTGCGGGGCCGGGGCGCGTTTGACGGCCTGCTGACCTTCGACCTGAGCTACACCCTTTCGTTCGACAAGTCCGACGACGACAACGAACGCGACCCCTTCACCTTCCGCTACGCCGACGCTTCGAATCCGGCGCCCGAGTTCGGCTGGTCCGACCGGGACCGGCGGCACAAGGCCACCGGCTACCTGGCGTTCTCACTCCCGGGCGGGGTCGCGTTCAGCAACATCGTGCGATATCTGTCGGCGTCTCCGGTGTCGGAGAGCTGTGCGGAACGGGGGGCGCGTGCCAGCCAGCCGTCGGACCGGATCTGCGCGGACGGGACGATCCTGGAGCGGAACACGCTGCGCCGCGAGAACGCGTTCTTCACCTGGGATGTGAAGCTGTCACGGTCCTTCCCCATGGCGGGCGAGAGAATGGTCGAACCGGTCCTCGAGGTCTTCAACCTGACCAACGCGGACAACTCCCTGGACGCCGCGCACGGATCGCTCCTCTTCAACTTCGACGGTACCATCCGCAGCGGGCTGGGGGACACGCGCCGGGCGCAACTGGGGGCTCGGATTCGTTTCTGATGGACGACTCGGACACGCAGCAGGCGAAACGGGGCGTTGCCCGGGGTCCGGTCCTGGTCACGGGAGGGAACGGCTACATCGCGTCCTGGTTGGTCAGGAGGCTCCTGGAGCATGGCTTTCACGTCCACGCGACAGTCCGCGATCCCACAGACGCCGGGAAGACGGGACATCTCCTGACCATCGCCCGGAAATCTCCCGGCACGCTGTCGCTGTTTCGGGCGGATCTGTTGGACCGCGATGGGTTCGATCCGGCCATGGAGGAGTGCAGACTGGTCTTTCACACTGCCTCGCCCGTTGTCGTGCGGGGAGTCAAGGATCCGGTACGGGAGCTCATCGAGCCGGCAATTCGCGGCACCCGCAACGTGCTGGAAACGGCCAACCGGACCCCGTCGGTGCGGCGCGTTGTCCTCACGTCCAGCGTGTCGGCCGTTTATGGGGACGCGGTGGACATGCAGCGGATCAAGGCGGACCGGTTCGACGAGAGCCACTGGAACGAGACCAGCAGCGAACGCCATCAGCCCTATTCCCATGCCAAGACCGGCGCGGAGCGACTGGCGTGGCAGATCGCCGGAGAGCAGCGCCGGTGGGATCTGGTGGTTGTGAATCCGGGGCTCGTTCTCGGGCCCGCACTGAGCCCTCGCTCGAAGCCCGAAAGCGTCCGCCTCATGCGGGAACTCGGTAACGGCGACTATCGGGTCGGTGTGGCGAGGTTCGACTTCGGGATCGTCGACGTGCGCGACGTCGCGGAGGGCCACCTGAAAGCGGGGCTGACTCCGGAGGCGAGCGGGCGCCATATCCTGGTCAGCGAGACGCTCAGCCTTCTGGAAATCGCGTCGGTCCTGCGAAGCCGCTTTGGGAGCGACTTTCCCTTTCCGCGCCACACCATCCCCAGAGTGGTGGCGGCGCTGTTCTCTCCCTTGCGGGGAGTGCCGCGGCGCCTGGTGTGGCGCAACGCCGGCTACCCGCTCAGGTTCGACAACCGATACGCGAAGTCGGATCTGGAGATGAACTTCAGGCCCGCTGCCGAATCGATAGTGGATCACTTCCAGCAGCAGCTGGACGACGGATTGGTAGCCCGACGCGACCACGCCGGACAGATTCCGTGACAGATTCTACCCGGAATCTGTCCTGGAATCTGTCACCGGTTGTCTCTACGACTTCGGAATCTCCTTGTCGGGATCCACAAAGGGTCGCGGCACGACTGTGGCGTCGCGCTCGCCGTCCGGTGTGGTCACCCCCAGCTGTGTTCCCGGCTTACCGGCGGCGGCCGGCACCATCGCGTACCCGATATTCTTCTTGAGACGCGGCGAGTATACCGCAGAGCTGACGAAGCCGATCTTCTCCCCACCCAGATGAACGGGCCAGCGGGCCATGTTCAGGTCGAGCGGCGCACCCGAGATCTCAACGCCGGCGAGGAGTCGCCGGGGCCCATCTTTGGCGATGCGGGCCAGCGCCTCGCGACCGATGAAATCGCCCTTCTGGCCCAGGTTCACCTGCCATCCCAGGCCGACTTCGTACGGGTTGGTGTCCAGCGTCATGTCGATGCCGTAATTGAGAATGCCGGCCTCGATGCGGCGGATGTCCGACGGACCCGTGGGGGAGATGCCCAGGTCACGTCCGGCGTCCATGACGCGGTCCCAGAGTTCCACCCCCCGGCTTCCATCCCTCAGGTAGATTTCGTAGCCTACCTCGCCGCTCCAGCCGGTGCGCGTCACCACCACTGGAATGCCGTCCAGGTCCGTCTCCAGGAACCAGTAGTAGCGGAGCCCCGACACCTCGTCCCCGAAGAGCCTGCGCACGACTTCCCTGGACTTCGGGCCCTGCACCTGCATCGGCGAGACATCGGGTTCGCACAGTTGCACATCGAGGCCGGAGTTGAGAGCGACGCCCTTCGCCCACAGCAGGACATCGCTGTCCGCCAGCGCCAGCCAGAAGTGGTTTTCGCCCAGACGCAGCAGCACCGGGTCGTTCACGATTCCTCCGTCCTCGGCGGTGATGAGCACGTATTTGCCCTGTCCGACGGCGCACCTGGACAGGTCTCTGGGGGTGAGCAGGTTCGTGAACTCGAAGGCGTCCGGACCGGAGATCTCCACCTGCCGCTCCACGCTCACATCCCAAACCGTGACGCCGGTCAGCAGCTTCTCGTACTCCGCGTGGAGGTCGTCGTAGCGGGTCGGGAGAAACATGTGGTTGTACACGGTGTAGCTCCGGCACCCCGCGCGCAGCGTGGCTTCGAAATATGGCGATCTGCGGAGCCGGGCCCCGCGCTGGATCAAGGCCATGTCGAAGGTGGCGGTCATGAAGTCTCTCCTCTGGTGGACAGGTGGGACGGATTCTGCTTCGGGCGGGCGACCCGAGATTGTACCCGCTCGCCCAAACGGGCCACCAGCCCCCGTTCGCGCAAGATCTCGCGGGCGGCAAGGCGGCCCGGTCCTCCCGTGACGCCACCACCCGGATGGCTGCCGGAGCCGCACAGGAACAGGCGGTCCACCGGTGTCCGGTACCGCGCCCATCCTGCCATGGGACGCATGAAGAGCAGTTGGTCGAGCCCCATCTGCCCGTGGTATTCGTCGCCGCCCGTGAGCCCGAGTTCGGTCTCGAGGTCGAGCGGGGTGAGCAGCCGATGGTCCACGATTCGCTCGCGCAGGCCGGGGAGGAACTCTGCGAGGGCACCGAGCACGCTGTTGAGAAGAACGTGGCGTGGGGCGGGGTCTTCCCATCCGGTGAGCGCTTTCGGGTCCGGGCGTTGGGGGCCGTCGGATCGCAGCTGGTAAGGGGCGTACCGAACCTGGACGGAGGCCAGGTGGCGGCTTTCGGGGGCGAGTTCGGGGTCGTGCAGCGTCGGTATCACCATGTCGAGGTGCGGACGGGCGGAGCAGCGGCCGTACTTGGCGTCGTCGCTGGCGCGCTCCAGGTAGTCGAGGCCGGGAGCCACCAGAGTGTGACCGGAGAGTCGTTGCGCGGCGTGTGGTAGCGTCGGAAGGTCATCGAGCAGCAGATGGAGCGTCGCCGTGGTTCCGTGCAACCGGATGTTCGCGACCTTGCGGTTGAATTCGGGGCCCAGCCGGGGGGCGCCCACCAGCCCGAAGAAGGTGCGCCGGGGATCGACGCCTGAAACGACGCAGTGTGCCGGGATCTCTTCCCCGCCAGCCAGCTGCACCCCGGTGGCCACTCCGTCGTCCACGAGAATGCGTTCCACCTCCGTCCCGGTGCGAACTTCGGCCCCGTTCGCGCGCGCCGCCGAGGCCAGCGCTTCGGAAAGGACGCCGATGCCGCCCTTCACGAAGGCCGAGGAGCGGAAGCCGTGAGCGTCGAAGCCGGTGGCGTGGTACAGCAGGCGGAAGGCACCGCCCATGGCGCTCGGTCCGTGACTTCCTCCCAATAGCGCGCTGCTGGCCAGCATTCCTTTGAGCGCGTCGCTGGCAAACCAGTCGTCGAGAAGGTCCCGGGCCGGCAGCGGAAGCACGCGAAGCAGCTCCACCACGGTGCGCTTCCCAAGCCTGCCCGCCTGAACGAGGGGGCGCAGGAGGCGGAGCCGCTCGTGGGTGGTCATGTCGTGCAGGGCCGGCGCCGGGTGGTCGAGAGCCACCCGCAAGACCTTCGCCATCGAGCGCAGATAGTTGGCCCAGTCGGGAAAACGGGCCGCATCCGCCCCGTTCCGGCGGGCGATCTCTTCGCGAGTCCGCGCGGGATCGCGCCACAGGGTGAGGGCCTCTCCGCCCCCGGTAAGCGAAGTCGCCAGCGCGGGAGGGTGGATCCACTCGAGGCCGTGTGAGCCCAGGCCGAGGTCGGAGGCGAGCTGTGCCGGGAAGAGGCCAGCGTCCTGCGCGGCCACGTTGACGCGACAGCCGGGGAAGATCTCTTCCGTCGCGGCTACGCCCCCCACGACCTCCCGGCGCTCCAGCACGAGCACCTTCCATCCCTTCCGCCCCAGCAGCGCGGCCGTCACCAATGCGTTGTGACCGCCACCCACAACGACCGCGTCGTACTTCTTCACCTCCCCCTCCTCCGGGGTTGGGGCGCGGAGTTCGGGCGCAGCCCACGTCGCCCGCCGAGTCCCCGCCCCAGGTCGGCCAACACCCTTCCCGCCGCCAGCCTCCCCGGTGCGCCCATGATCCCGCCTCCAGGGTGTGTCCCCGAGCCGCACTGGTAGTAACCCCGAACCGGTGTGCGGTACCCGGCGTAGCCCGCCATCGGGCGGAGGAAGAAGAGTTGCGACGGAGTCAGTTCGCCCTGGAAGATGTTGCCCTGCGAGAGGCCCGTGGTGCGCTCGATGTCCAGCGGGGTGACGACCTGACGGTGCAGGATGATGTCCTTCAGATTGGGCACGTATTGGGCCAGCGTGTCGATCACGGTGTCGCCGAAGGCCTCGCGACGGTCGTCCCAGGTCCCTTCGCGGAGTTCGTAGGGAGCGTACTGCACGAAGCACGACATGACGTGCTTGCCGGGCGGCGCCATCGCGGGATCGATCGCGGAGGGGATGACGATGTCGATGTACGGCTCCTTCGAGTAGTCCCCGTACTTTGCGTCGTCGTAGGCGCGTTCGAGGTAGTCGATGGATGGGCTGATGGAGACGGCTCCGCGCAGATGGGGTCCGAAACCGGGCATGCAGGTGAAGTCGGGGGCCGCATCGAGCGCCAGGTTCACCTTGCCGGAGGAGCCGCGGAAGCGGAATGCGCGCACGCCGCGAATCAGCTCGTCGGGGAGTTCGTTCTCTTCGACCAGGTCGAGGAAGGTGCGGCGCGGGTCGAGGCTGGAGGACACCACCTTTGCGTGCAGTTCGTCGCCGTTGGCGAGCGCCACCCCGGTGACGCGCCCGTTCCTGACCAGCACCTGCGCGACCGGCGCGTCCGTGCGGATCTCCGCCCCGGCCTCGCGCGCGGCCGAAGCGATCGCCTCGGCGACGGCCCCGGTTCCGCCCTTGGCGAAGCCCCACGCCCGGAAGTGCCCGTCGATCTCGCCCATGTAGTGGTGGAGCAGGACGTAGGCGGTGCCCGGCGAGCGCGGCCCCAGGAAGGTCCCGATGATCCCGCTCGCGGACAGCGTGGCCTTGAGCACGTCGGTCTCGAACCACTCGTCCAGGAAGTCGGCCGCGCTCATGGTCATCAGCTTCGCGAGCAGGTAGAGCTGTTCCGGCTCAAGGCCCAGAAAGTGCCGGGCGAGGCGCAGCATGCCGGAGATGTCGCCCGGGGCCAGCCGGGCGGGATCGGGTGGCACGATGCCGAGCAGGTACTTGACCGCGCGGGCCATGTAGAAGAGCGACCGGCCGTAGTCGTCGTACGCCTCCGCGTCGCGGACGGAGAAGCGGGCGATCTCTCGCCAGGTGCGGTGGTGGTCGGCGTCACGGTAGAGGCGGTCGCCGTCCGGGAGCGGGGTGAGCGTGCTCTCCAGCGGCAGGATGGTGAGCCCGTGGCGGGGGAGCTCCAGTTCGCGGATGATCTCCGGGCGCATCAGGCTGACGACGTAGGAGAAGACGCTGTACCTGAAGCCCGGGAAGATCTCCTCGGTCACGGTGGCGCCTCCCACCAACGGCCGCGCCTCCAGCACGCACACGTCAAGGCCCGCGCGCGCCAGATAGGCCGCGTGCACCAGGCCGTTGTGCCCGCCGCCGACCACGATCACGTCGTATTTGCGGGTCATGGGGGTCAGCTTCGCCCCGCGATCCGGTTGAGCTTGCGCGGACGGTCGAACCTGGCGCTGGGCGTGGGCGCGGTGTTCACGAACTCAGCTCCGCTTCCGGGGCGGGTTGAAAAACGGCGTCTTCACCACCCTGGCGGGCACCTTGTGGCGCACGAACTCCACGGTCAGCTCGATGTCCACCCGGGTGCCGGGCTTCGCGGAGCCCCGCCGGATGGTGGCCAGCGCGATGTACTTCTTCAGGATCGGCGAAAAGGTGGAGCTGGTGGCGTAGCCGACCTGCTTGCCGGCGGCGCGTCCCCCGGCGGCGAAGATCGGCACCGCGTCACGCGACGCCCGTCCCGCCACCAGCGGGGGCAGCCCGACGGCCGCGAAGCGCTCTTCGATGCGCGGCCAATCCAACTCGAGCCCGGCCAGCGCCCAATCGGATGGCTTCGCGGCCTCGCGCTCGAGCGCCTTTCTGCCCACGAAATCACGGCCGTGACGAAGCTGCACGGCCCACCCGAGCCCCGCCTCGTAGGGAGATGACTTCCTCGACTCGATGAGTGCCGTCCAGGTCGAGACGTAGTCCACATCCTTGAGCAGAAGCCCGGCCTCGATGCGCACCACGTCCAGGGCGTCGAGCCCGGCCGGAGCGAGCCCGTACCCCCGGCCCGTCTCCATGAGCGCATCCCAGAGGGCGAGCGCGTGCTCGGGGTCCACCCAGATCTCGTATCCCAGATCTCCCGTGTAGCCAGTTCGAGTGATCGTGACCGGTACCGCTCCAACGCTGGCCGCCGTCAGTCCGAAAAAGGGAAGCGCAGCGATGTCCGCACCGGTCACCAGCCGCGCCAGGATGTCGCGCGAGGTGGGGCCCTGGAGGGCCAGCGCGGCGAGATCGAGAGAGACGTCGCGCACGGTCGCATCCATCCCCAACCCGCAGTCCTGAAACCAGCGCAGGCACGGGTCTGCAGCGGTGATGCGGAAGGTGTCGGCGCCTATCCGCTGGACGGTGCCGTCGTCGATCACCTTGCCCGCCTCGTCGCACCAGGGGGTGTACAGCACCTTGCCGTGCGGGCAGTCGAAGGCGTTGCGGGTGACTACCCGGTCCACCAGCCGGGCCGCGTCGGGACCGGTGATCTCGTATTTGCGCAACGGCGAGACGTCGAAGAGCGCCGACCCGCTGCGAACGGCGTAGTATTCGTACTCGAGGCTCGGCGTGTAGCTGAGCGCGGCGGCGTACCCGGACCAGTTGCGCCAGCGGCGATGATGGCAGAGGGGGGCCGTGCGGGGATGGAAGGGGGTCTCGAGGAGCATGGCGGGAGTCTGGCGCGGGTTTCTCCGTGAATCTCGGTCGGGCAGCCATTAGAATGGGCACCGATGTCCAACAACACTAGTCCTCCCGCGCCCGCTGGACGGGCCCGGCAAACTGATGTTCGCCAAGCTGCCGGCCCACCCGGGGCCGAGTCCCGCCGTCCGGACCTTCTCCGCAGTTCGCTCGGTTCGTCGAATGTTTGTTCCTGATAACGGCGAAATCTTGTCTCTGTAGTCGTCGAAAGTTTGTCTCCTAAAGCATTGAAAACGTGTCTCCATCCTGTTAGTCTCCTTCATCACAGCAAGTTACAACCTTGTGACCCGGGAGCGTTCAACATGGGATCCAGCCCCGACGACCACTACGCCCGCCGAGTGGCCGACCAGGAACTGAAACAGTGCCTGGCAGCGGCTGGAGCGGTTCTGATCGAAGGCCCGAGAGCCTGCGGAAAGACGGTGACTGCGCATCAGATGGCCGCCAGCGAGGTTTTTCTGGACGTGGACCGAGCAGCCCAGAACATGATCGCGGTCAATCCCGCCCTGGTGCTCGAAGGCGAAACTCCTCGACTGATCGACGAGTGGCAAACCGCCCCGGTGATCTGGAACCATGTCCGCCGCGCAGTGGATGCGCGTCACGGAAAGGGCCATTTCATCCTTACCGGATCTGCCGTTCCGCCCGATGACATCACACGCCACACCGGGGCTGGCCGAATCGTCCGGATGCGCCTGCGTCCCATGTCGCTCTTCGAACTGGGGTACAGCACCGGCAAGGTGACGCTCAAGAGTGTGCTTGAGGGAGCAAGTGTGCTTGAGGGAGCACCTGTCTACAATCCGTCGACCGACCTGTCCGTACACGAACTCGCTGAACTGATTTGCGTCGGTGGTTGGCCGGGGCATCTCGGCTCCTCGGCCGAGGAGGCCATACGTGTGAACCGAAGCTACGTGGACGACATATGCCGTGCCGATCTCCAGCGCGTCGACGGAGTGCGGCGAGACCCCGGAAGAGTCCATCGTTTCCTCCAGTCGCTGGCTCGAAACGTCGCGACCTACGCGTCCCTCGCAACCATCGCCCGCGACGTTGCCGGTCCGGACCAGACCTCGATGACCGGACACACGGCCCGCTCGTACCTCACCAGCCTCGAACGCCTCATGGTTGTGGAAGATCAGCCGCCGTGGGCACCTCATCTGCGGTCCCGATCCCGACTGCAGGTATCTCCAAAGCGTCACTTCGTGGATCCATCCATCGCAGCGGCGGCGCTCGGCGCGGGACCGGAACACCTGCTCCGCGATTTCCCCTGGTTCGGCTTTCTCTTCGAGTCGATGGTGATCCGGGATCTGCGCGTCTACGCCCAGGCCATGGGCGCAAAACTGTACCACTACCGCGACGACACCGGCCTCGAGGTGGATGCCATCGTCGACGCCGGCCCCGGTAGGTGGGCGGCCTTCGAGATAAAGCTCGGTCTGAGCCGGATCGACGATGCGGCGCGCTCACTCCTGAAGTTCGCGGATCGGGTCGATGCGAGCCGGTGTGGCAAACCCGCCGCTCTAGGCGTCATCGTTGAGCGCGGGTTCGGGTATGTTCGTCCAGACGGGGTGAGTGTGATCCCGCTTGGGGCGCTTGGGCCGTAGACCGCTACACCAGCTTGGCCAGCACCCCGAGCAACCGATCCACGTCCGCCCGGTTGTTGAACATGCCCACAGCGGCGCGGAGCAGCTTCCCGTCTTCCTGGAAGGTGATGGACACGCCCTCGTCGGCGAGTGCCCCGGCGAGCGTCTCGCGATCGAGGCCATGGTGGAAGCTGACGATGGCGGACGGATTGTCCGGCGGTGTGAATAGCTGCATTCCCAGCGCCTCGGCACCCGCGCGCAACTCACCGGCCAGCGCGTGAGTGTGCGCGGCGATCCTGTCCATGCTGACGTCTTCGAGGAAGCCGAGGGCGGCGTCCATGGCGGTGACGGGGCCGTAGGCGGGATTGGCGTACTGGAGCTTCTCCGCGCGCGTCTTCAGGCGGAAGCGGTGGCCGGGCAGCGTCTCGGCGACCTGGCTGTGTCCGTAGCGGTCGGGGGTCATCCACTCCAGGTGCTCGCGGCGGACGTAGAAGGGGGCGCAGCCGAAGTCGGCGTGCAGCCACTTGTATCCGTTGCCGCACGCGAAATCGACGCCCTCTTCGTGAAGGTCGGTGGGGAAGGTGCCCCACGCCTGGATCGCGTCCGCGTACAGGTACGCACCGTGGGCGTGGGCGAGGTCGGCCAGAGGCGGCAGCTCGTAGCGGAAGCCGTTCCGGTTCGAGACCCAGGCCACGCTGATGAGGCGGGTGCGCTCATCCGTGTGCGCGGCGAAGTCGTCGACCGTGACCACACCGTCCCGCGACGGGACGATCCGCAGTTCGATGCCCTCGCGGCGCTCCAGCTCGCGGTAGAGCACGAAGGTCGTGACGAAGTGCAACTCGTCGACCACGACGTTGTCGCCCGGACGCCACGCCATCGCGCTCGCGATGATGTTCTCGGCGCCGCTCGTGGCGTAGAGGAACGCGAGTTCGTCCTCGTCGGCGCCGAAGAGGCCGGCGAACCTCGTGCGTGCCCTGTTCAGGGCGGCGCTCCCGCTGCCCCTGTTGCGCTGAAGCATCTTCTCGTCCGCGTAGGCGCGCAGGGCGTCGCGGACCGGAACGGAGAGCGGGCCGCTCGACGCCGTATTGAGGTAGGCGAGCTCTTCGGTGACGGGGAAGCTGGCGCGGACGCCGAGGGGGTCGTCGGAGCCGGTCGGTAGAAGCCGACGGCTACCGGTGCCGGGCGAATCGCCCCCGTCGCCGGCATGGGCCATCAGGCCTCGAGCCGCCGAAAGGGTTGAGAGTCCGGCGGCGGCGGTGGTGGCGAGGAAGTGCCGTCGGTTCAATGGGCTCATGGGTCTGCTCCCCTGGGGTCTTGGGCTCGGGCCGCGAACAACAGGAATGATCCTAGCGCGGCGCGATGGGGGTTGCCAGCGTGCGAGTCTATGTTGCAGAGCGACAATGTAAAGTACACTTTACATAATGTCATCCATAGTTGTCATATGTGGTCAGCCAACACCCGAGGAGTCGGATAGCGCCATGGCGGAGTCTCGCAGGTCGTTCCTGAAACAATCCGTGGCGACCGTGGCCGCGGCGTCCGTGGCCGGGTGTGCGCCCGACGGCTCCCGCGATACGAGCGGTGGGGCAGATGGGGGATCGGCCGCACGGTCGGCACCCTACCCTCTTCCCGCCGGCACGCTCCGGGCCGTGGCCGAAGCCGTGCTGCCCTCCGAACTGGGTGGCGAGGGGCGGGAGCGGGCGGTGGCCGCCTTCGAGCAGTGGTCCGAGGGGCTGGAGCCCGTCGCCGAGCTGAGCCATCCGTACCTGGTCCCCGAAATCCGGTACTCAGGGCCCGATCCGAGGCCGGGGTGGGCGGCGCAGCTTGAGGGTCTCGACAAGGAGTGCGTGAGCCGGCACGGCATGTCCTTCGACGCCATTGACCTGCCCGTACGGAGAGAACTGCTTGCGCGCCCCCTCGGGCCGGCAGGGCCGGGCCTCGGGTCACCCGCGAACGCGAACGACATCGCCGTGGCGCTCATGGCGCACTTCTTCGCGTCTCCTGCCGCGACCGATCTCTGCTATCAGCGGGTCATCAGCACGCGGCAGTGCCGAGGGCTGGAGGGGGCGGGTGCGAAACCCGCAGTGCTGGCGGCCGGAGACGCCCCATGAGCCGCGTGATCGAGAGCGACGTCTGCGTCATCGGGGCGGGGATCAGCGCGGCGATGGTGGCGGAACGGCTCGCTGAGCGGACGACGGCGTCGATTACCGTGGTGGAAGCGGGCGGGCGGACCGCGTCCCTCGAGGAGCGGTCCCTGACCCGGGCGCGGATGCTGGCCTACGGCGAGAACCCCTACCCGAACGACCACATCCCCGGCCAGACCGGCACGGGCGCCATGTATCGATCAATGGTGGTCGGCGGCTCAGGGATGCACTGGGGCGGCGCGGTTCCGCGCTACTCGGCCGAGGACTTCCGGGTGCGGTCGCTGTACGGGGTCGGTGACGACTGGCCGATTTCCTTCGACGACCTGGAGCCCTACTACCAGGAGGCCGAAGAGCGCATCGGCGCGGCCGGCGAACAGGGCCCGCCCGAGTACGATCCGCGCTCGAAGCCCTACCCCATGCCGCCGCTGCCGCTGTCGTACAACCTCGCCCGCATGCGTGAGTGGACCGACCGCGCGGGGGTCGCCTTCTGGACACAGCCCTGGGCGCGCAACACCGAGCCCTACCGGGGGCGCAACGTCTGTCAGCGCTGCGACACCTGTGCCGTCTGCCCGACGGGCGCCAAGTACACGCCCGACTTCGCCTTCGACCAACTGCTGGCGGACGGTCGTATCGAGCTGGTCACCCGCACCTTGGTGCGCCGCCTGGCCGTAGAGCCGGGTACCGACCGGATCGCCGTCGCGGAGGCCGTGGACCGCGACGCCCCCGACGAGCCGGTCGAGTTCCGCGCGGGCACCTTCGTGATCGCCGCCGGGCACGCCTGGAGCTCTCACCTGCTGCTGCTTTCGGCGAGCAGCGGGTACCCGGACGGCCTGGCCAACCGCACCGGCAACGTGGGCCGATTCATGACGGGACATTGGTACGCAAGCGGCTTCATCGACCTGCCGATGCGTCTCTACCCGGGCATCTTCGCCAACAACAGCCTGCTTTCGCACCGTTTCGCGAGTCCGGGGCCGCTGGACCGCTACTTGCGCCACGACCTGCGGCTGTGGGAGTCGGACGCGGGTCGTGCCCCGCGCCTGAAGGGCGACGACGGTCGGCTCCTTTGGGGTGACGAGATCATGGCGGATTGGCGGGCGCGCACCGAGGCCGCCGCCACCGCGCGGATCCGCGCCTACTACGACGTGATCCCCGACCGGGACAGCCGCCTGACCCTCGACGGCGCCACCAGGAACGCCATGGGTGACCCGATGCCCCGTATCGACTTCCGCGCGGCCCAGGCGACCATTGACCTGGAGCGCCACACGCACGACACGATCCGTAGCCGCTTCGATGACCTGGCGCGCGCGGCCGGGGGAGCCGTGAGGAGCACCCGTACCTCGCGGCTGTTCGAGCATCCGGGCGGCGGGTGCAGAATGGGCGACGATCCGGCGACGAGCGTGGTGGACCGCTGGGGCCGTGCCCACGACCACGAGAACCTCTTCGTGACGGGGGCCCCGACGATCGTGTCGAGCGGATGCGCGAACGGGACGCTCACCTTCTGTGCGCTGTCGCTGATGACGGCGGAGGAGATCGGGAACGGGGTTCGCTAGAGCAGTCCGTGGATGAATCCCGCGTCGCACCGCGAGCGGTGAGGCGCCGGGCTGGCAGGTACAGGGTGGCGCAAATCACGGCAAGAAGTCACTAATCGGCTTATAAATCGTTATGATACAACGATATATAAACGTTAAGCCACTTATCATCCCCTCTTCATACCCATTTTTCCGAACTGGATTCCACGCGACGCTGACGGACCTTCGCGAACGTAATCGTTCGGTCAGGCCGTGGGCTCGACCTCCTGCGGGTTCGCCATCGATGGCGACCGAGCAACCGACGAAGCGTCCCCCTTCCACCTCCCATGGGGACGGAGGCACAGAGCGGAGATGCGACCCATGGCGTTGGAACGATACGGTCAGATCGCCTGCCGCGTAATGGGATTTCGCGGCTGGCGATCCCCTTCGGTGGGCCCATTATGGCGTGGTCCTGCCGCCGTGTCGTGTCACTCAAGCCCGACACCGACCCAACGGGTCTTGACCGCAGCGGTGAGGATGCCGACTGACCGCTCCCCACGGCTTGGCCGAACAGTTACTCGCGGACTCGCGGACAGGTTTTCCCGGAGGTGTCGGAACCGGGTGCGCAATCGTTTGATCGTCATCGTGGCAGAGAGGTTATCGGCCCCGCCTTCGGTCTCCCGATAGGTTGCCGGTGGAGCTAGTCGAACCTTGGTCATGCGCCATGGCCGACCTCGGGGACACGGTGGTGTACCGCACCATGGGAGTGGAGCAGCATGCTCGAAAGACTCACCGCGTTCTACGAATCAACACGGGATATCGCTCGTCGACTTTCGCTGTCCCTGGCGGGCAGCGTGCTCGGCCAACTCCCCGCACTTCGCGGAGGCCAAGGCGAATTTCGGGGGTCCGCGCTATCAAGAGCGAACACATCCGCGCTTGCTCTTTCTTTCTCTCGACTCCGGCAGCGGCGACCCGGATTCGCGACAACGCACCGCCGAAGCTGTCCACAGATTGAGCCTCATTTGCGACGTAGCGGCACTTCCGAAGAACAAGCATGGGTACCGCACCCATGAAATGGTTTTCGAGCTACTCCGCCAGTTCAACCCGCAGATCACGGTCGCCGACACGCGGTTTTACTTTGCCCACGTCAACAGCGCGAAATGCTGCCCGAATAAGCTTGGGAGGAAGCGAGCCGTCTTGATCTTGTTCGAGAACTGCTATCGTTCCTTCCGGGAGAACTACGCATCCTGAAGCCGGATGTCGTCGTGACGCAGGGCGGCCGGGCGAAGGGCCCGATTCTCCGTGTTTTCGCCGTCCGACGCCATGTCATGCGGACCACCGAAACGGCTCGGCCCGGCATCATGGCCTTCGCTCAACCGCCCCGCCGAGGCATGCACATGGTCGCGCCGCGCGACCATGTGCCGGAGTTCGTTGAGCGGCATCACTAGCGGGCCGCTTGCCACCCCACCCAGCACACCAATGGCTTGCCGTCGCTTCATCCCGGAATCACCGTCACGATTTCCCCGTCCTGATCGACCACGACGATTGGGCCTCTAACGACGTCATCTCCGTATTCGATCTTCGGGGCGGGCTCTGCGAGATCGGCTGCCAGTGCACCGATCAGCATGAAGGGCTCAGCCAATGTGACGTCGACGATGTACCACAGATCGGCAAGGGACATAATCGTGATCGAACTCAACGGATCGCCGACTCCAACGGTCTGGCGGGGGGACATGATTTCGTTCCCCAGTACTGATTCCCGCCAATGCGCGTCCTCCGACCCCGGGCCCGCGAGGTTCTCGACGGGCACCTTGTTGCCCTCAGTGTAGTCCCTACCTCCTGCTTCGTCGAACGCTTCGATTGCGCCAGCACCCGAGAAATGGGTGTCTGTCCCCTGATTGGATGGCAGCGACGGATTGACTAGCATTCCGAGGTCAGACCAAATCGTGCCAAACCCCAGGACGTGACCGATCTCGTGCAGGATCACCTCCTCCATGTCGCCGCTATCTTGCAACCGATCGAGGTCGGCGGTGTCGAAGAACATCACACCCATGAAAGGAATCCGGGACTCATCACGCACAGCACATACGGCCGCGCCCGCCAAAACGCCACCGGGACCGTCGAAGTCCGTGGCTGATGCGACGATCAAGAGGTCGTCCACCGTATCGACTCTATGGTCCGTACTGATGTCACGACACCCGAGTTCGAAATCTGTTCCGACGGGCACATCGCTCAATTCCGTGCTTGCCAGGACCGCTGACCAATACTCGACCGCGTGATCGAATGCCGTCGCGACGGTGTCGGCTACACTGCTGATCAGCACCAGATCTATGTCGAACGATCCACCACCAGGATATCGTCCCCTTGTCACTATCCGGAGAGGCGATTCTGAACTCAAACCACCAGGATCCGTCGCCGTTACCGTGACAGTCGCTGTCCCTCCGGCTAATGGACTCAACTCTAACTGATCACCCGACACGCTTACCGACACGATGTCCCGACCGAGGGACACCGCGCCGTATTCCAGTGCGTCCCCGTCGGGATCACGGAAGTACGGAGACAGTGTCATCGTGGTCGGTTTGTCGTCTGCGCGTAGGCGTAACCACGGGAATTCGCGCTCGGGAACAGGGGCGCGATTCGACGCCGCTGCAAAGAGAACAAGCGGGTCGGCCGATCCTAGTTGCACCCCAGCGACATCTTTCGGGGGTACCGGGAAGGGTCCGGCGACTAGCTGCGTGCTGGTTTGGCTGCCAGGAGTACGTGTCACCGTGATTTCAGAACTCCGGGTGCTTCCGGCCTTGAGCGTGACCACGTTTGTCGAAATGTCTCCACCTTGGCCGGACACCGGGATGCGGATGTTGAATGGAGCACCCTCCGCCAAGTGAATCTCTGCCTTGGCCGGACCGGAAGCCAGTAGGTTTTCACTGTCGGTGCGTACTGTCTTGAGGGGAAGCGTGAAGGGTGCCCCCGGGTTGTTGTCCAGCGTTAGACTCTTCAGTCTGATCAGCCCAACGAACATCCAACAGTTGCAGCCGCGCGAGGTCCGCGAATGCGGATCGTGTTACAGCGGATAGGCCGTTGCGATCCAGAAACAGATCTTCAAGACTGTGAAGGCCCGACAAAAGGCCCTGTGGAATCTCACCCATCCTCATCCCCGACAGCACCAAATGCCTTAGACTGGGCAAGTTCCGGAATACATCGGCCGGCAGCCTGATTTTAAAGTTCGCATGCATATTGAGAATGACCAAGTTGGGGAGCCCCGAAAACACTCCGGACGGCAATTCGCTCAAATCATAGTTTGCGTACAAGTAAACGTCGCGTAACTCCTGGAGTCCAGACAGCGTCGGCATCTTGCGGAGCCGGGAAAAAGTGAGGTGCAGCACTTCAAGACCGACCACGCTGGAGAAGATCGTTGGCGGCAACTCGACTGCTTGGAGGAACTGCAACTCGATGTAACGAAGTCCAGCCATGTCGGAGAAGATCCTGGGCGGGAGAGATGTCATTTGATTGTAACCCAGAAGAAGCCAGCGAAGTCTTGGCATTCCGGAGAACGCATCCTCCTCCAATACTGTGAGCCCGGTGTTCTGCAACCCGAGCCACTCCAGGGAAGGGAGGACCATTCCTGACCGAAAGATGCCGAGTTGTGGATTCTGGTTGAGGTTGAGTGTCTCCAGCAACGGCATGTCTTCGAAATCACGCCAGGGAAGTGACCTCAACCTGTTGTGGGAAAGCCCTAGACCACGAAGGTTGGGGAGTTCCGAGAGTGCCCGAGAGGGGATACCCTCCAGCTGATTGTGACGTAGGTCCAATACTCTCAGGCGAGTCAAGCCCATGAAATCTTTCTCGTACAAAGCAGTGATCGGGTCGTGTGCCAGGTCCTCAGCGGGAAGGTTGCGAGGTTGTGCGCGACTCCAAACCCGCTGCTCCGCATCGGCGATGGTCCAGTGGAAATGCGTCCATTTCAATACTAGGGGAAACACCTGTTTCAATGCCGCACTCGGTTTTCAAGCGCCAATCTGTCACAAGTGGCGATTGACCCGGCGCGGCGTAGGCCGCGTGGCGGGTCCGCGGCTGGAGTACCAGATAGTTGATCGACTCAAGGTCCGCGAAACCGACGTCGGTACAGCGCAAGGCGCTAGTCGTCCTTGAGGGCATTGGTCGATGGCGACCAGGTAGGCGACGACCTCGACCGCCCGCTTGTGGGGATTGGCCCAGCGGGCGATCTGGTTGAGGTTGTTGCCGAGGCGCCAGCTCGCGGGTGCGCTGCTCGCGCTCCACCTCGGCGTGCGCCACGGTCCAGGTGCGCACCCGACCGAGCGACCGGCGCACCAGATCCGACAGCGTCAAGCCTGCGGAGCGCGCCTTGGCGTGCCATTCGGCACGCTCCGCCTCGCTGGCGCGGATCTTCACCCACACGCGGCGTCCGGCGCTCATGACGCGCCGTTGCCGTTGGGGGGGTTAGAGGGGGCACGGGCCCCCCGCCAGCCCCTGCCGGGGACCCGCAAAGGTGGCCCCAGAGGGTAGGCGGAACACCTGTGGCGCGAATCACAGCAAGAGATCACGTAAGTTCAATCAGGGCTGCACGATCTGCCACTCTTGCCGTTCGATGGCATCCGGTTCCATCGTGTCGCGATGGCGGGAAAGACCGAATCGATTGGCGGGAATCCCGCCACCATCACATTCCCCCGGCGACCGTTCTTGAGAGCACCGCGTTAGTCCGGTCACGCCGGGGCCGACTTCCACACGCGCTCGTCCGGGACCTACACCGCTGGTGGGCTCTAGGCGGGCCAGAGATCCTTCCGCCGGCGCTTCGCCTGCGGCACGCCACGAGAGTCCCCGCTTCGGGTGGAACGGCTTACAGCGAGCAAGCCTCACCGTCTCCCCAAGAGGACCGCCCGCCCCGGGCGGCGGGGATGCTGCTGACCGCTAATGCCGAGCGGACGTCCACGCTGCCGAACCGCAGGATGGCTTCATGCGGGTGATCGCACCTGCGCCCTTGGGCAAGAGCCCTCCACCGGGCGCGGGAAATCCCCTAATCGAATGGGGTGTTCGCACTCTATGCCGCGCTCTCGCAATTGCCGAACGTTGTTGCGTCACTTGAACCGCGTCTCCTTTGCGGCCACCTCAAAATCCTCAGAAAAGGGAGGATTCCAATGGCGAGGGTGCCTTCTTCCGGCGTCCGGCAGGCTACTCGTGATTGGCCCGGAACACGAATCCAAGGTGAGGGTGCTGCTGGCCGATGACCACGAGGGGGTGCGCGCCAGCCTGAAGGCATTGCTTGAATCAATCGCGTGGATCGATGTCGTGGGCGAGGCGTCGTCGGGGGAGAAAGCGGTGGAAAAAGCCCGGACCCTGGAGCCGGACATCGTCATCATGGACGTGGCGATGCCCGGGATGGACGGTGTCCAGGCGACGCGGCGCATCACCGAACTTGGACTCGAAACCAAGGTCCTGGTGCTCACGATCCTCGACGAGGACGAGTTCCTCCTTCCCGCCCTCGACGCCGGCGCCGCGGGCTTCCTGAACAAGTCCGTCGCCGACACCGACCTGCTGGGAGCCATCGAAGCGGTCGTGCGCGGGCACTCCTCCCTGCCGCGCCGCGCCGCCGCCCGGCGGAAGGCCCAAGGCGCGTCGAACCGCGAACCGGAGGCCGGACTCCTGCGGGCCGGGGGCGAGTCGTAGGGCTGTCCCTCTCCCCCACCAGGAGAATCCCCCCACGGCTTTTGGGGGTGATTTCCCTCGTGAATTGTAGGGTTTTCCCTCTATCGAGGGCTGGCGTGCGTTGGCGATACTGACGGTGTGAGGATCGGACGCCCCGGTCCTCGGGGCCGCAGAGAGCGGAACAGGAGGCATGAGATGATCGTCGCAATCAGGGTCCAGCCGTCGCAGCATGGCGGTGGGGACGAGTATGTGCGGTTGGCCGACATGGCGACCATGGGCGAGATCCTCGCAGAACTCAACGCCACCGCCCGGCGCTACACCAGGGTCCGGGAGCGGCACCACCGGGCGACCGCCTGGTCGCGCGGCGGGAAGATGTTGGCGACAGTGGGCGTGAGCCCGGACGCGCTTCCGTTCGATGAGCAGGACGATGTTCGTGAAGCCGCGGCATAGGGTCGCCGGCTGGCGGGGTGGGATCGGAACGGTTGTCGTCGGACTCGGCCTTGGGTTGGCGCTCACCGCTCTCTGGCGCCGGAGCCATCGCCGAACGTCTCATTCCGCTGGTACCTCCCGGCGGGCGAGGCTGCTGGCGAGCACATTCCCGCCGCATCGCTGAAACCGCGCGTTGCCGGACAACCGGATCAGCGAGGCCAAGGGGTCGCTATGAGTGGCACCGTCGCGGTGTTTCTGCTGGTGCTCCTCCTGCTCTGCGGAGGAGCGATTCTGGTGATTCTGCACGGCGGACCGCTGAGACGGCAGATGTGGCGGAGACGCCGCAACACCCCTATCATGGCGTCAAATACACAGGAACCCGGATACCCTGATTTCGTTCTTGTTGACGGAGTGCCGGATTGGCTGACTCCCAGTCCTGCGTGCCGAGGCGGCGGGGGACCAGGACTTGGTGCCCAAGGAGTCGTTCTATCGTGCTCACCGACAGGGACTACAGGACCGTGTTCGAGGCGTCGCCGGACGCGATGCTCATCGTGGACACCGACGGCGTGATCCGGGATCTCAACCCGCGGGCTCTTTCGATGTTCGGATGGAGCCGCGAGAAGATGGAGGGCTCGGGCGTGGAACGGCTCGTTCCCGTCGGCGTCCGCAGCCAGCACGAGCAGCACCGGCGGCACTATAGCGAGGCGCCGCGTCCCCGTCCGATGGGGCAGGGACTCGAGTTGCAGGCTGTGCGCAAGGACGGCACGACCTTCCCGGTGGAGATCAGTCTCAGCCCCGGCAAACTGGCATCGGGGCCGGGACACGTGATCTGCACGATCCGCGACATCTCGGGCTGGAAGCGGATGCGGTGGCTGTCCAGAATGAAGCTGACGGCGGTCGAGAACGAGCGAAGGCACCTTTCCCGCGAGCTGCACGACGAGTTCCTCCAGTTCCTCGTGGCGTTCAAGATCAGGGGGAAGCTTCTGGCGGACGAGACGGACCGGGAGGAGAGAGAACGGGCGTGGGCGGCGATCGCCGACGAGATCTTGGAAGCGATCCGGGGGGTGAAGCGGATGATTCGGGGGCTGAGGTCCCCGAGACTTGCAGAGCAGGGGCTTGTTTCCGCGCTCGCTACCCTGTTTCGGGATGCCCGGAAGGTGCACGGAGTCAAGATCCACGCCAGCATCAACCTCGACTGGGTGGCCGACGAATTGGATCCGGTGACCGTCCTGGCCCTGTACCGGATCGTGCAGGCGGCCGTGACCAACGCAGCGATGCACGCGAGGGTGAGCGAGGCTGCCGTGACGCTCCGATCGTCGGGCGGGGTGCTCATCGCGGAGATCCGAGACGAAGGATGCGGGTTCGAGTTGCCCGATCCCGGAGCGGCACCGGACGATGGCCACATCGGCCTCGCCGGGATGCGTGAGAGAGCGGAACTCGTCGGGGGCAGCCTCACCGTACAGACCTCGCCGGGCAAGGGAACCACGATTCGAGCGACCGTGCCCATGATCGGTGCGGATCCTGCGGCAAGGGCTTCCGACCCATGATGAGGGTTCTCCTGGTCGACGACCACAACGTCGTGCGTGCCGGTCTGAAGGCACTGCTCGAATCAACCGGGCGGATCGATGTCGTGGACGAGGCATCGTCGGGGGAGGAAGCTGTGGACAAGGCGCGGACGCTGGAGCCCGACATCGTCATCATGGACCTGGCGATGCCTGGCATGGGCGGCGTCCAGGCGACCCGCCACATCACCGGACTCGGACTCGAAACCAAGGTCCTGGTTCTCACGATCCATGACGAGGACGAGTTCCTCGTTCCCGCGCTCAACGCCGGCGCCGCGGGCTTTCTGAACAAATCCGTTGCCGACACCGATCTCATGGGAGCCATGGAAGCGGTCGTGCGCGGCCACTCCTACCTACCCCGCCGTGCAGCGGCCCTGCTCGCACGGCGGAAGGCACAAGGCGCCTCGAGCCGCAAACCGGGTGCCGACATGCTCTCCTCGCGCGAGCGTGCCGCGATCGAGTTGTACGCGAACGGCTTTTCGGCCAGGGAGACGGCCAAGGAGATGTTTCTCAGTCCCAAGACCGTGGAGGGCTATCTCGCCCGGGCCAAGACCAAGCTGGGTCTGCACACCCGGCGCGAGATCGTGCGCTTCGCCCTGGAGGCCGGACTCCTGGGGGCCGAAGACGAGCAGTAGGGCGGTCCCTCCCGCCCGTTAGGCCATCGCAGTGACGGGAAAAGCCCGTCAAGAATCTGCGGGATATTCCCCCAGGGATTGCCGGGTTTTCCCTCTGACGGCCTGTAGACGCGACCCTCTATGCTACTCTGGCGCCATGCGCGTCTGGCGTTTGGCCGTTCTACGGGGTGTCGGAGCCCCCGGCGGGTGCGAATCCCCACCGGGGACCGAGGCCACGAGACGGAGGCAAGCACAATGAGTGACAATCAGGAGAACAACAAAGGGTGTAGGGCTTCGGAGATGTGGGTTGGGATGCGCACGATATGCGGCGACACCTCGATGGTGGTGGGAATCACCGTCGCCGGCAAGACCCATGTCTTTCTCGCGACGCGGGAGGTGATCGGGGAATTCGCCGATCAGATCACGGCGATGCTCGAGGCGCCGATCCCGACAACCCCTGCGACCGGGTCCGGTCGGTCCTCGGTTCACAGAACCGGGTCGTGAAGCACATGAAGGCGCTCCCGCATCGGGAGGTGGGTTCGGCGATCCGGAAGGCGCGGACGGCGGACGAAATGCCGGTGGCTCGGTTGGCTTTCGAGTTCCTGGTTCTGACGGCGGCGAGGTGGGGCGAGGTGCGCTGGGCCGAGTGGTCGGAGATCGACCTGAGTCACCGGGTGTGGACGGTGCCCGCGACGCGCATGAAGGCGAAGCGGGAGCACCGGGTTCCACTGTGCCGCTTCGCCGACCGCCGCCGGACAGCCACGGGCGCGAATGGGGACGAGGTTCCGGAGGCGGTCCCCGCCGTCCGCCGCGCCGACGCCGGCACGGAAGTCCAGGGGGTCAAAGGGGGCTGGAGCACCCCCTTGCCAGTCCGCAACGCTAAACTGGCGTCGGCGGATCCGAGCAGCAGGGGAAGCGCCGTCTTCTCCCGCAGGCCAGGAAAACACCCCCACGGCTTGACGGTGATTTCCCTCACGAATTGCAGGGTTATCCCTCTAGGGAGGACTGACATGCGTTGCCGATATTGGTGTGTGCCGGATCGGAAGCGCCGGTTCGGCCAACTGAACCGGGCCGCTTGACCATTGGAATCGGCCCAGAAAGAGAGAGGCACACCATGTCGACGCGCTCGATGCCCGCAATCGCACTCATGGTCGCACTGGTGGCGGCCTGCGAAGAGGACCCAGTCGCACCAGACTACCAGCCCCCGGACGAGCCCGCCCAGGAGCTCACGCAGGACGAGGCCGTGGCACTGTTCCGCGGAATCACCCGGCTGTCGCTCAACGACGAAGCCAACCCCATCCACCCCGGCAGCGTCATGGTCCAGTGTCCGCAGGGGGGACAGGTCGAAGTGATCGAGACCATCGATGAGTTTCAGGCGGAAGGCGACGAGGGGGGGACGGAAATAGGCCTCACGATCGTGCCGACCGCGTGCCGGATGAGGAACCATGGCTACGCGTTCCTGGTGGACGGCGATCCGAGCCTCCTCGCCCACCTGCACTTCGAGACCGTCACGCCAGGGTTGTTCAGGGAGGTCGTCAGGATCCAAGGCTCGATCATCGGCACCCTCGGCTGGAAACTGAACCTGCGCTCAGGCAGCTGTCGGATCGACGGCCTGGTAGAGGCGACGGCAAGCGTGTTTCCGGATCCCGACGACCCGGCAACGGGCTTTTTCCGCGGGTCGGTGTGCGGCCACGAGGTGAAGATTGACATGTCGGAGTCGCTGATGCCGCTGAACTTCCCGATCTGAAGGACAGCCTGGAAGGAGGGTCTTGGGGGGCTGGGGCCTTGCCCCGGCCCCCGCGGCTTGCTTCTGCCCTCCGTGACCCCGACAGGGAGGTTGACATGATTGTAGTAGTCCCAATCCGACCTCCGTGCCGTCCGCTTGGCGGGACGGGCTCAGAGGCCGTTTCCGCCTCGATCCGGGGCGCTATTCGGGTAACCTACGGGCCGCGGGATCGCCCAGGATCGACGATCTCGGGTCTCCGAGGGGTAACGGGTGGACGGCGTCGGCGCGGCAGAGAACTCCGCCGTTGCCGAGGGGTGACGGGGCACCCGTCGCCCTCGGCGTCTGTGAGGCTGGGCGACCAAGAGGTCGGGAAGCTTCCCCACGACGGCCCGGAGGCCGCTGTCCGGGCGGTGCCCGGAGAGGCGTCACGGAGGCCGTCCGCAGGGCTGGCTCTGGCACGTTAATGCGGGAGAGCCAGCATACCCTCCGTGGCCACACTTCGCGGGTCCCCGGCGGGAGCTGGCGGGGGGTTGTGCCCCCTCTGACCCCACCAACGGCAACGGCGCATCATGAGCGCTGGACGCGCCGTTTGGGTGAAGATCCGCTCCAGCGAGGCGGAGCGTGCCGAGTGGCACGCCAAGGCGCGTGCCCACAAGCGGGCGGTCGAGGTCGTCGCCCACGTGCTCGGAGCCACCGCCCGCCGCAAAGTCACCGAAGCGAGGCTCCCGGCCAGCGCATTCCGCTGAAGGCGAATCTCCGGGGGGATCCAAGGGGGCGGCGAGAGCCACCCCTTGGCCAGCCCCCGGGTTATACCTGGGGTAGGCGGAGTATCCAAGGGCCAGATCACGGCAAGGAATCACGTAAGTTGAACCAGGACTGCACGATCTGCCGTTCTTGCCGTTAGACCGAGTCCGGTTCCATCGTGTCACGATAGCGGGAAAAACCGAGTCGATTGGCGGGAACCCCGCCGCTGCCACACTCCCTCGGCGGCCGTTCTTGAGAACACGGCGTTAGTCCGACCGCGCCGGGCCGGCTTCCCACACGCTCGCCTGGGACGGACTCCCCGCTTCGGGTGGAACGGTTTACAACGAGCAAGGCTCACCGTCTCTTCCAAGAGGACGGCCCAGCCCAAGCGGCGGGGATGCTGCTGACCGCCAATGCCGAGCGGACATCCCTGCCGCCGAACCGCTGAATGGCTTCATGTGGGCGATCGCACCCGCGCCCCAGGGGGAAGAAAATCCTTCACCGGAGACCGGGAAACGCCCTACACGAATGGGGTGTTAGCACTCTATGCGGCGATCTCGCAATTGCCGAACGTTGTTGCGTCACTTGACCGCATCTCCTTTGCGGCCACCCAAAACCCTCGGAAGAAGCAGGATTCCGATGTCGATGGTGCTTTCGTCTTGGCGTTGGGCAGGCTCTTCGTGATTGGCCCGGAACACGAAACCATGGTGAGGGTGCTATTGGCCGATGATCAGGGGGTGCGCGCCGGTCTGAAGGCATTGCTTGAATCGATCGCGTGGATCGATGTCGTGGGCGAGGCGTCGTCGGGGGAGGAAGCGGTGGAAAAGGCCCGGACCCTGGAGCCGGACCTGGTCACCATGGACTTGGCGATGCCCGGGATGGACGGCGTCCAAGCGACCCGGCGTATCACCGGACTCGGACTCGAAACGAAGGTCCTGGTCCTCACGATCCACGACGAGGACGAGTTCCTCATACCCGCCCTCGACGCCGGCGCCGCAGGCTTCCTGAACAAGTCCGTCGCCGACACCGACCTGCTTCGAGCCATCGAAGCGGGCGTGCGCGGGCACTCCTGCCTGCCGCGCCGCGCCGCCGCGCTGCTCGCCCGGCGGAAGGCCCAAGGCGCGTCGAACCGCGAACCGGATCCCGAGGCGGAGGCCGGACTCCTGCGGGCCGAGGGCGAACCGTAGGGCTGTCCCTCTCCTCTCCAAGGAGAATCCCCCACGGCTTTGGGGGTGATTTCCCTCATGAATTGCAGGGGTTTCCCTCTATGGAGGGCTGACATGCGTTGACGATATTGCGAGTGCCGGATCGGACGCGCTGGTTCGGCCAAGCGAAACGGGCTGCTTGCCCTTTAGACGGAGAAGAGAGACCGATGAAATTGTTGCAATGCTTCAACCTCGGACGGAAAATCGTCGTGGCGGTGCCGATGATGCTCCTGTTCCTCTTGGGGATGGTCGCCGGAGGAGCGATTGGGGACATCCCAACGCCCGTCACGGCCCAAGCGCCCGGCGAGGAAGAGGGCGGGGGCGGCGGCGGTGGTGGTGGATCGACCTGTGAAGACGACGCCTGCGTTAAGTATGTGAAAAGGTGGTGGTTCGATTCCTGGTCCTGTGAAGTATCCCCCAACAGCGGAACGGGTTGCAATCTTACTGGTGGCGATCCTCCCTGCGAGAACTACCAATGCGACGACTAGGAAGGCTGTTCGCAGGTTGCCGATTCGTTGCGGGATTGGTCGCTGGTGTGGTCTCGGCGGCCTGCGGGCGCGGATCTCCATCGAGTGTCGAAGTCCACCCGAATGCCGCTAACGCTCCGCCGACTAACGCAGCCGCGATCGCTTCCGAAGGCCTGCCCGTCGGCCTTGGCACGAAGGCGCTCGCCCGATGGCGGGCCACGCGGGCCGCGCTTCTCGACGCACGGACGGAATTGGAGCTCGGTACCGGTCAACTAGGCCCGGAATTGTTCGGGTACATTCCGATGGCCGACATCGATGCTGCGGGGAACATTGTTTTGCTGGACGAAGATGCGCAGGAGGTTCGGATTTTCGACTCGCGGGGCAACTTTGTGGAGAGCTTCGGAGGTCGGGGCGACGGTCCGATGGAACTCCGTAGGGCACACACCTTGGAATTGCTTCCCGGCGGGCGAGTGGCTGTTCCGTTAGGTAGGACCGGACCGGTCAAGATATTCGGCCGCGGTCGGCAGGGATGGGAGCTTGAGGAGATCATTGATCTCAAGCCGACGCCTGGCAACGACCTGTGCGCCTTTGGCGACGGTCGACTGTTCGCAACCGGTTACCAGCGCCAGGGAAACAGGCTCGTTAGTGACTTGTCAGAGCCGATCAGGAGCTTGGGATTCGGATACCGGCACCCGCATCAGATCATTCGTCGGGCGTTGTCCGGCGGACTCATCGACTGCAACGAACTCTCTGGGCATATCGTGTTCGGGTTTGAGATTCGGCCCATTCTTCGGTCATATGGGTTGGACGGGTCGCTACGCTGGACGGCCGTGATTGCGGACGACTACCTTCAACTTCAGGTAGCAGAACTGAGGCACCCGAAGACGGGTGTGATCGGATACGCCGAGAATGCGCATTTCGATCACGACCGTCTGTATCTCGTTGCAGCGACCAAGTCCGGCGAGCATGTGCTAGCCCAATATGGTCGCGTTCTTCCCGAGAAGAAGGAAATCTTGCCACGAAGCTATCTGATTGATGCCGCTACTGGGATCGGTGCCTCTATCGGGGACGCTCTGCCGAATGTGCTTTCGATCCAGGAGGATGGCTACATCGCGCTGTTCGAGGAACCGGAAGTCCGTCTTGAGATTCGAAAGATTGGGCAGATCGGGCACAACGACCGATGAGTACGGTGGCTCGTCGACGGAAGCGGCTTCTCGTCTTGGCGCTGGTTCCGCTAGGGCTTGGGGGAGGCTTCGGATTTGTGATTTCTTCGCTCGGTTTGCTGCCGATCCCCGACGTAGACGTGCGATGGACTGTCCCCCTCCTCCGCTTGGGGGACTACGTTCCTTCGGCGACATCGGGACCCAGCGAACAGATTGTGCTCGTGTACGTGGGGTCGTCCACATGTGCTTGGTCTAACCTGCCGGAGCTCCCGAGCCTTGTGCAAGCAATGAAGACCGAGTTTCAGTCGCGAGCGCACAGGCACGGTAAGGCGTTCGTGGCTTTGGGTGTTGCGCGCGACCGGGTGGCCGCCGATGGTCTGAACCACCTAGCGGAATTCGGCGTTTTTGACGAGATCATGGCTGGAAACAGCTGGGCCAACACAGGTATCCAGCACTTCCTATACGGCGACGGCGAGCTCGGGGGGCCCGGTGCGACTCCCCAGGTGGTCCTGCTATCAAGGCGGCTTGCTCGTCCGTCAGGTCACGTCTCGGTCGAGGACGAACGTGTTCTACTGCGCATGACAGGCTTCCAGTCGATCCGCGAATGGGCGGACAACGACTTCCCGGTACCGCAGCTTGACGACAGATCGATAGGAGACGCCACATGAATAGGCTCGCGAAACACCTGCCAGTCTTCGCCCTCGCCGCCACGTCCCTCATTGCGGCACCCGTATCCGGGCAGACGATCATCTCCGCCTGGGGCGGAGCCAATATCGCCAATATGGCCTACTCCTCGAGGGGGGGCATTTCTGTTCCTGATGGTGAGTCGGTGACCAGGATGTCGCTCGGAGCGTCGGTCGCGCTTTTCGATACTAGGCGCTTCGGCATCCAGTTGAGCGGGGGATACGCTCAGAAGGGAACCGGCCAGAGGTTCATGGAGGACGGCGTCCCCATAGCGATCACCTTGGAAACCGACTATGTCGAGTTCGGTGCTTTCGCGAGGGTTGGCCTTGGGCCTTTGAAACGCGTTTCTGGGCATCTCCTTGCGGGCTTGACGCTGGCTCTGGAAACATCGTGCGACGCTTCGATCCAATACGGGTCGTCCCCGCCATCGCGATCTGCCTGTGATCTCAACCCTACGATCACGCTCTCGGATTTCGACTTCGGCGCGTCCGTCGGCGGCGGCCTCGGGGTGCGCTTGACCGAACGGCTGGGCGCCGAGGTCGGCATCCTGTACACGTATGGGCTGCGAGACCTGCACGAGGCAGATGCCGATGAGGTCGGCCATCGCGTCTTGACGATTCGGGGTGGGCTTTCATACACCGTCAACTGATTCAGGAGCAACGGACATGTCGGTAAGACGGATGCGGTTTGGGGTTTTGGCTTGCGCGATGGCCGGAATCCCCGGGGGAGTCGCTGAGGCCGCGCAGGAAGCGATGATCGAGGGCAGGGTGTGGTCGGAAGACGGCATGGCAGTGGAGGGTGCCGTCGTGCGGGTCTTTCCGGTCGTCGATTCTGCGGATGTGCGTTTCGACGAGACGGACCCACTGGGCTATTTTGCGTTTCGGGATTTTTCGCCGGGCGTCTATGTCGTTGCCGCGTCCCGAATCGGGTTCGCGGAGCAGCGGGAGCTCGCGGAGGTTCGGGGTTCCGGAAGCTTGGAGATGGAGATTGTCCTCGTGTACGAAGCCATCGAACTCCCGGGTGTAGAGGCTAGCAGCGCGAGGAGCCGGGCGCGCGTCCAATTCGAGGAGGCAGCCGGGACAACCGTGCACGACATCGAGCGTGCGGCGCTCAAGTCGATTCCGGGGGTCGCGGAGAGCGACCCCCTTCGGGCGGTCGGAACCCTGCCCGGCGTAACAACCGTTTCGGACTTTGCTGCGGCCTTCAACGTGCGCGGCGGATCGGCGGACCAGAACCTCATCCTGCTTGACGACGTGCCGATCTACAACCCGTTTCACCTCGGGGGCATCTTCTCGGTCTTCAACGCCGACATGGTGCGGAGGGCGGAGTTCCGTGCCGGGGGGTTCCCAGCCGAGTACGGCGACCGGGTGTCGTCGGTGCTCACCGTGGAGTCGGATGCGGGTGACGGGGCAACGGGCGTTGATGCCACCATCAGCCTCCTGGCTTCGAGCGTGGCGGTGGACGGATCCCTCCCCGATTGGGCGTCGGGACCGCTCGGTCTGGCCAACACGCGCTGGCGCGTATCGGGGCGCCGTTCGTATGTCGACCTGTTGGTCAAGCCCTTTACGGAGTTTCCCTACCACCTCGCCGATGCGCACGGCGTCTTCGAGGGGTGGACGAAGGGCGGTAACCGCATCCGTTTCACGGGCTACAGCGGGCGCGACGTTCTGGATCTGACCCGCGTCGGGAACAGACCTCTCGGTGTCCGGTCCTCGTGGGGAAACGACGCGTTGGGGGGCTCGTGGGTGAACCCTATGCGCGGAGGCGGATGGATGGGCGTTCGCGCGTCTTTTTCCCGTTTTGCCGCGGACCTCGGCATTGAGGACCTGGATGCCCAGGCCGGGACAAGCGTTCATCGCGCTTCGATCCAGGCCGATATCGAGCGCCGGCCGGTCGCCGGAATGCGCTGGAAGTCCGGCGTGGGGGTCAACCGGCGGGCATACGCCAACGAAGCCAACGCCGACGGAACTCTTCTGGACGAGACGGGCGGGAACGGTGTCGGTCTGGCGTCGTACAGCCAAGTCCAGTGGGAAGGCAGCTCGCGATGGCTTCTGGAGGCGGGTCTCCGGCTCGATTACTGGCGGCCCAACCCGGGCAGCCCGTCCACCACTCTGTCCCCGCGCTTCGCCTTGAAGCGCTTCCTTGGCGGCGGCGACGCGGCCTTGCGGCTGTCGGCGGGCCGCTACACCCAGTTCATCCACTCGCTCCGAGACGAGGAAGCGCCCGTGGGCTTGGATATCTGGGTGCTGACCGGTGACCGGGCGCCCCAGGTGGTCTCGCACCAGGTGCAGGCGGCTGCAGAGGCGTTCCTGGGCGAAGACGGTTCGTGGTACGGCTCGGTCGAGGCGTACTACCGTACGCTTGACGGCGTCGTCACGCTGAACTTCGCCGACACTCCCGATGACCCTCTGGACGATCTGGTGGACGGAACCGGCAGGGGGTATGGACTTGACCTGTTTGTTGAGCGCTCCGCGGGTACCTTGACCGGCTGGATATCGGTTTCTTTCCTTCGGGCCCGGCGGACCTTTCCCGATACGCGGACAGGCGTCTTGCCGCCGCCAGAGATCACGTATCCTCCGGTGTTCGACCGCCGGCTGGACATCGATCTGGTGCTGCGCCGGTTGCTGGGGTGGGGGGGGCTGAATGGAGGCCTTCACGCCAACTTCGGCACCGGGCTGCCGTACACCCGCCCGCTGGGCGATTTCGCCATCCACCATCAGCGGCTAGTGGATGGACTGCTGGTGTATCGGGGCGAGATCACGGCCGCGTTCGGGCCGCGCAACCAAGCGCGCTACCCCGTGCGGCACCGGCTTGACATCTCGCTGAGGAAGACGGTCGAGAAGGACTGGGGGACCGTCACACCCTACCTGAACGTGATCAACGTCTACAATCGGAAGAACGTGCTGTTCTACTGGTACGATCATTGGGAAGCCGAGCCCACGCGCACGGGCGTCTCCATGTTTCCGATCCTGCCGACGTTCGGAGTGGAGGTGTCGTTTTGATGCGCCGGAGCGAATTGGGTCGAAGTGCCACTCGGTTCGTGGCAGCGGCGGCAGTCGGTGCAGTTGTCACCGCCGGATGCGAGCTCACGGGGATTCTGGTCGAACGACCCGAGGACGTGATCTTTGCTGAAACATGGGCAATCCTTCGTGCGGAGACGGATGGCCCCGTCCTGGATGCGTTTGCCTTCCTTCATCGTTCAGTCGGGGCCGCCGGCCCGGGCCTGGTGCCGGGTGCCAGCGTGCGTCTCTCGGGGGAATCGAGCAGAGTTGTTCATCTCGCCGAACAGGACAACGAGCGCTGTGTGCATGTGCCCGAGTTGGTGTGGCCCAAACACACCGGTTCCTGTTACCGGACGCGGATGTCGCCGTCGCCGTTCGTGCCGGGCGAACGGCTGGCGCTGGAGATCACGACCCCGGACGGAAGGCGCCTCGATTCGGCGAGCCGCGTCCCGGGCGCGTTTTCGTTCCAGGGTCTCGAGCAGGAAGGCGGACGGTGTCGTCTGGAGCCCGGGACCAACTTCCGGTTCGAGTGGACGCCTGCGGAGGACGCTTGGGCCTACCTTGCCGATGCGCGCATCGAGGGCCTTGGCGACGCCTTCGCGGACGAGGACTTCGAGGTGCCGGACTCGCTCCATCTCAGCGCGCGGTCATTGGGCCGCGAAGAATCCGCCATCGTCTTTCCGCGCCATTTCGGGTTGCTCGAGTTCCTCGTCGAAAAGAAGAACCGCGACCTCGTCCGGGCGCTTCAGGACGGCCTTCCCGAAGGCGCCCGGGCCGAGATCGCGTTCACCGCAGTCGATCGCAACTGGACAAACTGGGTGCGTGGCGAGACGCTGGACCCGACGTGGCCGAGGCGCATTCCATCAGTGTCGGGGGACGGCACGGGGTGGTTCGGGACCGCGACTCAGCGGCGTGTCGAGGTATTGGCGAGTTCGCACCGAGAAGGGCGGCCTCCGCTCTGCGGGCGATCTTACGGCCCGTAGGACTGCGGACGGCACGAATCACGGCAGGGAATCGTGTAACTACTTACAGGGCCGCACGATCTGCGCCTTCTGCCCTTGGATCGCATCTGCTTCCGTCGTCCAGAAACAGCGGGGAAATCGCCTCAATTCGCGGGAATCGCTTTCCCCTCACGACCGTCCTCACCGCGGCCCCCCCAGAGCCGTGAGGACGCTGTGTCCCCTGGCCCGCGTAGGCGTGTCACGTCACATCACTCACGTCCTCATAACGAGAATCAGTTCGCTTCGGACCCTGCGAGCGTCCCGATTTCGGGTGTTGCCACCGAGTGTGCTGAACCGCGACGTAACCTTGCTCTTTACCACTTGGAAGTGCTGCCTGGCAATCTCCTCGATACGCAATCCGGAGAGTCCGTTGCTGCACTGGTGTTCCGGGAACGTGACCACCACTGCGGCGCCCGTCCCTGCGAGAATCTCCAGCAGATTCGCCATCGCCGTGGCAGAATCCCTAACCCGACTGTAGTCCGAGGACGGCCTCTCGGTGGAGGGTGGATACCTTCCGACACCGGCCACCACGCCGCAGTCGCCACGGGCGATCGTTTCGAGGACATGGTAGAATCGGCTGTACTGAACATTCGAGTACGGAGGATCGACGAATACCAGATCCTCTTTCGTGACGTCGCCCGCGATCTCGTTGGCGTCTCCGGTCTTCGTGTTGCCGGGCCGACGCGCGCACATGGAAACCAGAATCTTGGCCGCTTGGCCGACGAGGAACAGCGGATCCCTCGACCACGCCTCACGCAGGTAGGGTCCAGCAGTAGCCGTGGCCTTGAACGGTTGGGCTGTGTGGCCCGGTGCCGCCGCACATTGGCTGGCGGTCGTTATGGTCGCCGCCAGACAAACGTCCCTCGCCCTCGGCTCGGTTGGCAAAGTGTCGATCATTGCGTCCAGGGATGTCGCTTGAGTAGGGCTAAAGTAATGGCCACCGTAGTTGCGCCACACCGGGCCGCACTCCTCGGACACCGCGTCACCGCAAAGCTCTTGGGCCTCCTTCCACCACACGGCAATCGGAACCTCGGAGCGATCCAGATCCACCGCCTCCGACCATCTAGGTCGCTCCTTCCTGTTGTCGCGGACACGACACATCCACGCTTTGATCTCCTGATCCAGTCCCTCACTGTCCGTCCGCTTGACGACCGATGCCGCCATGGTGGTCGCAAAACTCTGCAAGTCACACGAAAGCACAGGGAGTTCGCGACTCGTCGCCACGAACCACGATACGACCCCGGTACCACAGAAGAGATCGACGAAGCGATTCGCCAACTTCGACTCTTTGGTCAAAACGTCACCCAAGCCGTTGGCAAGCATCATGCGCTTGGAGCCCATGTACTTCATGCTCCGTAGCGTCATGCTGCAAAGCTGCCCCAGAGGAAGATGCGCTCGGCCGTCGCAAGTGTCGCTACCGAACCGGCGCAATCCGGGCTCCGCAGGCTGAACGTGGACAGGCCATTCTGCTGCTGCCGCAGAATGTCTAGAGCCTCGTCCGCCTCGTCCCAAAGGTCGGAGAACGAGTGCAGACTATGACCCAAGGGCCAAAGGCCGCGTCTAACCTGCCGACTTTCCCACCAGTGCTTGGCGACCGCCCTTGGATCGCTTCCGAACTCGGCTAGCAAGTCGTGCGCACACGCAGTCGCCAGCCGGAGAAGCAGTAAAGCCCGAGAAAGCACTTCAGCCACATGCGTCTTGGTACGCGCGTCACTGGTCCGTTTAGCGATCTCAAATATGTCCATGCCCTCGGGAATCCTCCGCGGATCGAGGAATCTGAGGACTGCCTGCCGGATCGACCGTCCCAACGAGAGAGACTCTACCGCACGGCGCACGTTCGAGCAGTACTGGTCACTCGCTTCGCTGGCTGACTTCCCCTCTGCATTGGCGGATTGAAAAACGGATTCCAGCGTAGCCCTGAGAACGAGCCTGTCCAACGCAAGGTTCACCCCCGTGCCCGTCGGCTGGCATGATCGCCACAGCCCCGTGATATCGTCGAGTGCCTTCGCCGACTTCTCCCTTTCGGTTTGAGGACATCCGCTCGGCTCGTAGCTGGCCAAGTTGCGTCGGCCGCTCTCGTCTCTCGCCAACTCCTGCAAGTCCAGACCCCACGTACGCAGCCAGTCTTCAGCCACCGGGCGGGAAGACCCGGGAAAGTGCTGGATCCAATCCGCAATTGGATGGCCAAACGGCTCCAAAAGGCGAAAGATGATGCTCTGGGCATTGCCTCTGCTCCATTCCTTGAGGGCCTCCCACAGCACCCGATGAGAGGTGCCTGGCTCTCTCTTCACGACGCATCGGCCAGCGCTGTCCACGACAGCTACCCAGCTGGCGGACAACCCAATACCTTCAGAAGCCAGAATCGCCTTCGCGGCGCGAAGCTCCGCGTAATACCCCAGGTGGCTCGCGACGTTGGAATCCCCGCTGATCTCTGCGGCAACCGCCCGTCCCCAGTAGGCCCACCCGTCGAACGCATGCTGTACTGCGGAGAGAGCGATGTACTCGGCCCGTGACTGATCAGCAACTGCTTGATTGGGTCTAAGGCCGCCAACGGCGCAGGGGTGGGTGGATGGCAGCCAACTTCCCGCGGCCAAGTTCGGCGCCAATCGCCCCATCGCGACCCGTATTGAGTCCCGATCCGCCGAGCCGATGTTTACTGACGTCATTCGGCCACGCCAAGCGCTATGAGAACCTCCTCCGCATCCATCCCAACAGTGGTCTCGTCATCGGAGAGGTGGCGAAGCAACTCCTCGCGCAGTACACGATATCCACCGCTGCCCCGAAAGGCGGATCGCCGCAGACGCTCGTCTGAAGTCAAGTCGGGCGCATCCGAGGATCGCCAGTCGAATTCGGCGAGAGCCTGACTCAGTTGGTCGATATATGTGCGAAGCAACTCATTTCTCTCGAAATGTCGCAAAGCGACGGTCACGCCATCTGATTCATCAGGATCCGCTGGAACAGAGACTAGCTCCTCTCGTAGCCAGTGTTTTGCGGCCACATAGCAAATATCATTGGACACTTGGAGGAATGCTCGCAGGCCCTGGTCCTGATTCAGAAGATTACGGCGCCCAACGAACGCTGGATCACCCTGGTCCTCACGTTCACGCGATCGCTGTCGGAGAGGGGACATCCATCCCTGGGTGGCCTCTTGGATAGCCACGCGAAACCGCAGTCCGAGGAAGATCAAGAATGCCGCCTGCTGCTCCAGTGTCCACGGCAGGGCCGTCCGATGGCTGCCCATGCGACCGCCGAAAAGTCCGCCGGGAGCTGCCCGTCCATCCCATCTCTTCACAAAAGACGCCAACAGAGATCTCACCCAGCCAGCCTGAGTCACCTTGAGGCCCCGGTGTCCGGGCTCGCCGAGCATGTTGATGCGCTGATACCATGGACTCTCCGAATGAGACCAGAGAATATCAACAATCTCTTGCGCACGCGTTTCGCGGTATACCTTGGGGCCTTCGAGTTTCTCCAGCCAAGTTTCGGAACGCAGCAGAGGGTAGAGGTCGAAAGCCAGGCTCGGGTTTATCTTCTTCGGCTTTATATTGATCGTGTAGAACAGATACGCCTGCCAACTCAGGTCCAGACCAACGAACGCAACCACCGGTAGATCAAAACTGCCATTGAGGGCGGTATCATCGAATGCCCAAAGCCTGTGTTGCCCGTCGATCACTTCGATTGGTGGTATGGTCTTGAATTCCCAGTCGCCTGACTCCAAGCCGCGCGGGAGGACGATGTGGTGCATGTCGTGGTCGTGGCCGACAGTAACCAGATCGCCTTCCGCCACACGCTGATTTAGGCGTTCATCCTCAGCGGTGAGAATGTTGATGAGTATTGCTGTCGGAAGCCATCCGGGCTGGCGCAAGTCTGCGAAATCAGGGTGTTGGCGCTTTGTTGCACTCAGGACCGACCACGGATACCCATACTTTACAAACCTAGCGATTTCGGCAGATCGCTTCGGCTCGTGGCGACGCTGGATGCCGAGGTCGGACGTGCCGCGCGCCCGATCGGTGGTCCGACGATAGACGCCACTAAGGCGACGGAGCGCTTGAGCGGAAATGCTGAACTGATAGAACGAGCGCGGCGGCTCTGAGCGGTGTTCTTCGGGGTCCCATTGGATATCATCCCAATGAGAGAGCCATTGGTCTACCTTCAGGGCCGGGAGAGAGCTTGGTAGGGTGTCAGACATCTGTAGGTATCATCTCAATAGGTCGCCGGGAACGGGCATACCAAGGGCCCTCGTGGGAATATGGAAGATACCCCCCGGAATCGGAGCTACAGCCAGTGACCGAAGGCGAACCATCACCGCCCCCTCACCCATTCGCCCCATGATCCTCAGCGCAGGCTGAATTCGCCCCTGCTCCGGCCCAGCCGTTACCTTGCTGAACCAGCACACCTCTTCGTGCTCCATGGGCAGAGATAGTGCGGGCCACCTTCTCGGTCCGGCGACCCTTGCGAAACGGCTTCAGGGCGGCGAAGAGCAGAACTAGCCGAGCCGCGTCCGCCTCGGCGTGGATTCGGAACGGGGCGCTGCGGGTGGCCTTCAGGTGGGTTGATCGATACCCAGCCCGGCGGATCACGGCCAGCACTTGATCCATGACGGAGAGAAGCGGATCACCCCAGATCCGGACCACTTGCTCGGCGTTGACGTCTGGAATCATGGCCGTGGGACGCCGGCAGAGCGCAATGCCGTAACCGAAAGTCGCTGCGTGGCTGGACCCGGAACTCGAACGCCGGGGCCGAGCGGGGCGGCGTGAAGTCGAAGGGCGGTGGGTGACGGGCGACGGCATTTGTCAAATCTAGCCGCGGGGGCGTTGTTGGTCCACCCAGAGTCTTGTCCAACGACAAATGAGCCTGGGCGGGGAGCCGGTTTCCAGCGAGAGATGAGCCTGAAGCGCGGGGCGAAGAGATCATTGGAGGATGATCGTGACACTTCGCACCGAACGGATACGCACTCTCGACCAGATCCGGGCCTTCCTGGACGGTAGCGAGCCGACGGACTTCAGGTTCGCCGGCCGGGACTCCGCCTACGACTTCGTCCGCCGGACGCTGGTCCGCTTCGAGTTCCATGGCCTCAAGCGGGATGAGAAGGGCCTGGTAAAGCGCTTCATCGAGAAGGTGACGGGCTACTCGCGGGCCCAGATCACCCGCCTCGTCAAGCAGCACCGCCGGACCGGGGGGATCCGCGACCACCGCAAGAAGCCCCCCGCCAGGCCCTTCGCGCGCCGCTACACCGACCTTGACGCCGCCCTGCTGGCCGAGGTCGACGAGGCCTTCGGCCAGCTCTCCGGACCCGCGACCAAGGTGGTCCTGTGGCGCATGTACCATGTCTACGGCGACCGGCGTTTCAAACGGCTCGCCGGCATCTCCAACGGCCACATCTACAACCTCCGCAAAAGCCGCGCGTACCGGACCGGCCGCCTGACCCTCCGCGAGACCCGGTCCACGCTCGTGGGCTTCGGGGTGCGCCGCAAGCCGCGGCCGGGCGGATCGGCCCGGCTTCCTGCGCGTCGACACCGTCCATCTCGGCGATCTGGGTGGCCGCAAGGGCGCCTACATCATCAACGTCGTCGACGAAGTCACGCAGTTCCAACACCTTGGAGCCGTCCCGCGCATCACCCAGCACTTCATGGTCCCCGTGCTGAAGGACCTCATCTCCGCCTTCCCCTTCACCGTCAAGGCCTTCCACGCCGACAACGGCTCCGAGTACATCAACTGCGAGGTCGCCGACCTGCTCAACCGGCTCCACATCCCCACCTTCACCAAGTCCCGGCCACGCCGCTCGAACGACAACGCCCTCGTCGAGTCCAAGAACGGCTCCGTCGTCCGCAGGTGGCTTGGCCACATCCACGTCTCCCACGAACTCGTCCCCCAGCTCGACGCCTTCCTCCGCGACAGCCTCTGCCCCCTCCTCAACTTCCACCGGCCCTGTCTCTTCCCCACCGACGTCACCAGCGCTAGCGGCCGCGTCCGCAAGACCTACCGGCAGGACGATGTCGCCACCCCCTACCAGCACTTCAGATCCCTCGCCGGCGCGGAAGACTTCCTCCGGCCCGGCGTCACCTTCGAAGCCCTCGACCAACTCGCGTCCGCCACCACCGACCTCGACGCCGCCAAGGCCGTGCAACGCGCCCGCGATGCCCTCTTCCGTGCCATCGGCCAGGCCAGAGACTCCGCCGCATGAACCCCTCTCCGCCCACCGCTGGCTCACCGGTGACCCTCCCGCGTCTCCGGTATCCGCTCGCCTACCGGTTGCCTCTCTCCGCTGTTCAGCGGATAATGACAAACACTTCAACTGCCACCTGCCTCGTGCCTGGGGCTCGTCCCTCGCCCTTCAGCCCTTCCCGCGTTCAGGCTCATCTCCGCGTTGGAAAAGACTCCCAGAGTCCCAGAGATGCTCGGTCGCCCGAACCGCAGTCCGGGCCATGTCGAGCATCCAGCGGCTCACGCACATGAAGGGATCCTGCGGAGACGACAGCACCGAGGCGTTGCCGCTCCCTGGGATTCCTCTTTCGCGCCGCCTCCGAGACGGCGACCGCTTCGTCCGTCAGCGGCGTGCGGTGGTCGTAGCCGGTCTTCTCGTGCTTCGCCCTCCAGCGGATGGTCCTGCCCTCGAAGTCGATATCGGCCCACGGATCCCCAGAGGCCCGAATCACGGCAGAAAATCGTCTAACCACTTACAGAGGTGCACGATCTGCGCTTTCCTGCCCTTGAACCGCATCGGCTCCCGTTTGGTCCGAAACAGCGGGTAAATCGCCCCGACTTGCGGGCATCGCGTTCCCCTTGGCCGCGGCCGCCGGGTTCGCGGAGCCGCCTGCCCGACCGTCAGGCGTCACCCATTTGCGCCTCAGGACGGACGTGATCAAGCTCGTCCTCTGTCCTTCACCCGTCCGCATCCAGGAGTCAGGGCGATTCGGCCAGCGTGATCGCGTCTTGCATCGCCCACCCACAGACCTGCCCCGTCGCCAGGTGGACCGGGCGAGAGGAAGACATACCGTACGCCGCTCGCCGAAAGCGAGCACTGCACCGCGCCCCGTCGGCGATCATCCCCGGCGGAACGCACGGAGGATACGCGTTTACGCGCTACCAGAGCCGCTCCGTGGCCGGTACGTTATCGTAGATGAGTTCCCGCGCGATGCAGACGGCACCCTACCCGAGAGCAACCCACGACGCCACGAAATGACTGCGCCCAACCTGAACTGGATCGCCAGCTACATATGGGGCATCGCGGACGACGTGCTCCGCGATGTCTACGTGCGCGGCAAGTACCGAGACGTGATCCTGCCGTTGACCGTACTGCGGCGGCTCGACGCGGTGCTGGAGCCCACCAAGCGGGCCGTCCTCGACATGAAGGCGACGCTGGACGCCGCCGGGGTCACGAACCAGGACGCCGCGCTCCGGCAGGCGGCCGGGCAGGCCTTCCACAACACCTCGGAGTTCACGCTCAGCGACCTCCGGGCGCGAGCCGGAAGGCAGCAACTCAGGGCCGACTTCGTGGACTACCTCGACGGGTTCTCGCCCAACGTGCAGGACATCCTCGACAACTTCGAGTTTCGCAACCAGATCCCGCGCCTCGACAGGGCCGACGCGCTGGGCTCGCTGATCGAGAAGCTGACCTCGCCGGACATCAACCTGGGTCCCGATCCGGTGATGGACACCGACGGCACGGTCCGGCATCCCGGCCTCGACAACCACGGCATGGGCACGGTCTTCGAGGAACTGATCCGGCGCTTCAACGAGGAGAACAACGAGGAGGCGGGCGAGCACTTCACGCCGCGCGACGCCGTGAAGCTCATGGCGAAGCTCGTATTCCGGCCCATCGCCGACCGGATCGAGTCCGGAACCTACCTGCTCTACGATGGCGCCTGCGGGACCGGCGGCATGCTGACCGTGGCGGAGGAGGAGCTGCACCGGCTCGCGGAGGAGCGGGGAAAGCAAGTGTCCACGCACCTGTACGGCCAGGAGATCAACGCCGAGACCTACGCGATATGCAAGGCGGACCTGCTGCTGAAGGGCGAGGGCGAAGCCGCCGACAACATCGTGGGCGGCCCGGAGCACTCGACGCTCTCGAACGACGCTTTTGCGACGCGCGAGTTCGACTTCATGCTCTCGAACCCACCCTACGGGAAGAGTTGGAAGACGGACCTCCAGCGGATGGGCGGCAAGAAGGAGATGCGGGATCACCGCTTCCTGATCGAGCACGCGGGCGACCCCGAGTACTCGCTGGCCACCCGCTCCAGCGACGGCCAGATGCTGTTCCTAGCCAACAAGCTGTCGAAGATGAAGCGGGACACCCCGCTCGGCAGCCGGATCGCCGAGGTCCACAACGGTAGTTCGCTGTTCACCGGATCGGCGGGGCAAGGCGAGAGCAACATCCGCCGGTGGATCATCGAGAGCGACTGGCTGGAGGCGATCGTCGCGCTCCCGCTCAACATGTTCTACAACACCGGTATCGCCACGTACGTCTGGGTGCTCACGAACCGGAAGTCCGAGCGCCGGCGGGGCAAGGTGCAGCTCATCGACGCGACCAAGTGGTGCCGTCCGCTGAGGAAGAACCTGGGGAAGAAGAACTGCGAACTCGGGCCGGAGGACATCGAGAGGATCTGCCGGACGTTCCTCGACTTCGAGGAGACGGAGGAGAGCCGGATCTTCGACAACCAGGCGTTCGGGTATTGGAAGGTGACGGCCGAGCGGCCGCTCCGGCTGAAGGTGGACCTGTCGCCCGAGCGCCGCACCGGGTTCACCGAGGCGTGCCGTGATGCCGGGGAGGAGCCGCTCGCGAACGCCGTGGAGCGGGCGGCCACGACACTCGGCCCGGGGCCTCACTTCGACTTCAACGTCGTCCTGGACGCGCTCAAGGCCGACATGTCCGGTCGTCGCGCGAAGCTCACGGCCAAGCGAAAGAAGCTGTTGCAGACCGTGCTGGCCGAGCGGGACGAGAAGGCGGAGCGGATAGTCAAGAGTATCCACCGGCGAGGCACTGCGCCCGACCCGATCCGGGGGCTGTACGAGTCTCGCGACGACTCGAAGTCGCGCGTCGTCGAGTACGAACCTGATACGGCGCTCAGGGACACCGAGCAGATTCCGCTCACGGAAGAGGGCGGTATCGAGGGGTTCCTGCGACGCGAGGTGCTCCCCTACGCCGGGGATGCGTGGTACGTCGCGAAGAGCGTGAAGATCGGCTACGAGATCAGCTTCAACCGGTACTTCCACAAGCCCGAGCCGATGCGGACGCTCGATGAGATCGGGGACGACATTCTGGCGGTCGAGCGGGAGACGGAGGGGTTGCTCCTCCAGATACTGGGACGGTCGGTATGAGTGCCAACGGCCTCCGGCCCTATCCGGCCTACAGGAACTCCGGCTTGGACTGGCTCGGGGAGGTGCCGAAGCATTGGGAGCTGCGGCGCGGCAAGACAGTCTTCCGGTGCATTGACGAACGCTCGGAGACCGGAAGCGAGGAGCTCCTGACGGTATCTTCAGACCGAGGAATCGTACCGAGGGACTCCACAAGTGTCACGATGTTCAAGGCGCGATCATATGTCGGGCACAAGCTCTGTTGGCCTGGTGATCTCGTCATCAATAGTCTGTGGGCATGGAGCCGGGGCTTGGGCGTTTCTCGTTACCACGGAATCGTCAGCACCGCATACGGGGTGTACCGAGTCCGACGGAAGGCTAGAGTGCTTCCTGACTTCATTCATTCGCTGGTACGATCCGAAGCCTTCAACTGGGAACTGCGAGTTCGATCGAAGGGCATCTGGATTTCGCGGCTTCAGTTGACCGACGATTCCTTCCTCAGAGCGCCCCTCCCCCTCCCCCCGCTCCCCGAACAGGGCGCCATCGTCCGTTTCCTCGACGCTGCCGACCATCGCATCCGGCGCTACATCCGGGCGAAGGAGCGGCTGACCGAGCTATTGGAGGAGCGGAAGCGGGCGCTGATCCACGAGACCGTCACGGGCCGGATCGATGTCCGAACCGGCCAGCCCTATCCGGCCTACAAGGACTCCGGGATCGAGTGGCTCGGACAGGTCCCGGAGCATTGGGAGGCGCGGCGGCTCAAGACGCTCTCGCACATGCAGAGCGGTGAAGCCATCACCGCGATGTCCATCAATCCGTCCGGGGATTATCGGGTTTTCGGTGGCAATGGACTGCGCGGTTACACGTCGGACTACACCCATGATGGCGAATTCGTGCTTATCGGTCGCCAAGGAGCCCTTTGCGGCAACATCCACTTGACGCGAGGACGCTTTTGGGCCTCCGAGCATGCGGTCGTGGCAACCCTGTCCCCCGCCCACGTTCTTGAATGGTTTGGTGCCCTATTGGAAGTCATGGACCTCAACCAGTATTCGATTGCAGCCGCCCAGCCCGGATTGTCGGTTGATCGAGTATTGAACCTCTGGGCACCCGTGCCTCCTGCCGACGAACAGGTCCTGATGTCCAAGGGCCTTGTTGAGCGGAGCCGCGAGATGGGAGACGCGCTGGTAACCGCCAAACGCCAGATCACCCTCCTCAAGGAGTATCGCACCCGCATGATCGCCGATATCGTGACGGGCAAGCTCGACGTGCGCGAGGCCGCGGTCAGGCTACCGGAGACGGACCCGCTCGCGGGCAACCGCGACCGGGCCGACGCCATCCCCACCGAATCGAACCTACATTCGACCGAAGGCCACATGGCGAAGGAGGCCATGCCATGACGAACTGGAACGAGTGCCCGGCCGTCGAGCGGACACCGGGCAGAGTGAGCGGAGCCTGGGTCTTCTCAGGTACGCGGATTCCGCTGTTCGCCCTATACGAGAACTTGGCCAGCGGTGCCACAGTCGAAGAGTTCGTCGAGTGGTTTCCGGGGGTCGAGGAACGGCAGGTCAGAGCGGTGCTCGAACATGAGGCGAAGACACTGAGAACGGCGTTGGCCCGTTGAAGCTGCTGTTCGACCAGGGCACGCCCGCGCCTTTGCGGAGACACCTGCCCGGACACTCCGTGGACACGCTGGCGGAGAAGGGATGGTCCGAGAAAGGCAACGGCGAGTTGCTCGATCTGGCGGAGCGAGAGGGATACGCGGTGCTGGTGACGACCGACCAGAGCCTGCCCCACCAGCAGAACCTGCCTCGGTGGCGAGTTCGGGCTCGTCGTACTGCTGTCCACGGATTGGTCCCAGGTCCGCCTCCGCACCGAAGAGATCGCCACGGCGATCGAGGCGGTGCGTCCGGGCCACGCCATCGAAGTGCCGATCCCACGTCGCGGCTGACCATGACTGCGGACACATCCGAACGGGGCCTTGAGCGCCTGATCTGCGAGGCGCTGACCGGCGACCCCTGCGATCCGCCTAAGAGCGGAACGGTCGGTGAGCCCACTCTCGGATACGGCGGCGTCGGATGGTCTCCCGGCAACGGTCGCGACTACGACCGCGAGCACTGCGTCGATCCGGTCCAACTCCGAGCGTTCCTGGAGGCCACGCAACCCGAATCCGCCGCCGCCCTGCGCCTCGCCAAGGACTGCCCGACGCGCCGCAAGTTCCTGGCCCGGCTTCAAGGCGAGATCAACAAGCGCGGCACCATCGACGTGCTCAGGGCCGGCGTCAAGCACGGTCCCCACCGCTTGGAGCTCTTTCACGGCACCCCGTCGGCCGGGAACGAGACGGCCCGGCGGATGTTCGAGCTGAACCGCTTCACGGTCACCCGCCAGCTACGCTACAGCCGGGACGACACCCAGCGCGCGCTCGACATCGCGCTGTTCATCAACGGCCTTCCCGTCTTCACCCTCGAACTGAAGAACAACCTCACGAAGCAGACGGTCCACGATGCCATCCGGCAGTACGAGAGGGACCGCAACCCGAGGGAGCCCCTATTCCGTCTCGGGCGCTGCGTGGCCCACTTCGCGGTGGACGAGAGCGAGGTCCACTTCTGCACCCACCTGAAGGGCGGAGCCTCGTGGTTCCTGCCCTTCAACCGGGGCTGGAACCAGGGGGCGGGCAACCCGCCCAACCCGGACGGTCTCAAGACCGAGTACCTGTGGCGCGAGGTGCTCGCCCGCAGGAGCCTGACGGACATCCTGGACAACTACGCCCAGATGTTGACCCCGAGGGACGCCAGGACGGGCAGGAAGAAGCGCATCCAGATCTGGCCCCGGTACCAGCAACTCGACGTGGTGCGCCGCCTTCTGGCTCACGCGTCGAGGGAGGGGGCCGGAAAGCGATACCTGATCCAGCACTCCGCTGGCAGCGGCAAGAGTTTCTCGATCGCGTGGCTGGCGCACCAGATGATTCCCCTGAAGAAGGACGGCAGCACCGTCTTCGATTCGATCATCGTGGTCACCGACCGCCGGATACTGGACCGCCAGATCCGGGACACGATCAAGCAATACGCGCAGGTGAAGTCCACCGTGGGGCACGCCGAGCGGTCGGGCGATCTCCGGCGGTTCATCGAGCAGGGCAAGAAGATCATCATCTCGACGATCCAGAAGTTCCCGTTCATCCTCGAAGAGATCGGGAGCGCGCACCGGCACCGCAGCTTCGCGATCATCATAGACGAAGCGCATTCGAGCCAGGGCGGCAAGGCCGCCGGAGCGATGGCGGCCGCCCTCGGCGAGGCGGGCGGCGAGGACGGGTACGAGACCTACGAGGACCGCATCAACCGCGAGATCGAGTCCCGGAAGATGCTCGACAACGCCAGCTACTTCGCCTTCACCGCGACGCCCAAGAACAAGACGCTGGAGCTCTTCGGCGAGCCGGACCCGCAGGGCGACGGCAGGGTCAAGCGACTTCCGTTCCACACCTACAGCATGAAGCAGGCGATCCAGGAGGGGTTCATCCTGGACGTGCTCGAACACTACACGCCCGTCGAGAGCTACTACAGGCTTGCCAAGACGGTCGAGGAGGACCCGGAGTACGATGTCCGGAAGGCCGGGAAGAAGCTCCGGCGCTACGTCGAGGGCCACGAACACGCGATCCGGCTCAAGGCCGAGATCATGGTGGACCACTTCCACGAGCAGGTGGTGGCGCAGCACAGGATCGGCGGCAAGGCGCGGGCGATGGTCGTCACGAACGGGATCAAGCGCGCGATCCAGTACTTCCACGCCATCCGCGACTACCTGAAGGAGCGCAGGAGCCCCCACGAGGCCCTCGTCGCGTTCTCGGGCGAGCACGACTACGGGGGAGACAGGGTGAGCGAGGCCAGCCTGAACGGCCTCCCCTCGTCGAAGATCGCCGAGACGTTCCGGCAGGACCCGCACCGGTTCCTCGTCTGCGCGGACAAGTTCCAGACCGGCTACGACGAGCCGCTGCTGCACACGATGTACGTGGACAAGACGCTGTCGGGGATCAGGGCGGTCCAGACGCTGTCGCGGCTCAACCGGTCGCACCCGGAGAAGCGGGACGTGTTCGTGCTCGACTTCCTGAACGACACCGAGACCATCACGAAGGCCTTCTCGGATTACTACCGGACCACGATCCTGTCCGACGAGACCGACCCCGACCGGCTCCACGACCTACAGGCCGACCTTGACGGGGCGCAGGTGTACACTCCCGATCAGGTAAGGGCGTTCGTGAAGCTGTACCTGGACGGCTCGGAGCGCGGACGGCTCGACCCCTTCCTCGACCGGTGCGTGGCGGCGTACCTCAAGGACCTGGACGAGGACGGGCAGGTCCGGTTCAAGGGCAGGGCCAAGGCGTTCTCGCGCGCCTACGCGTTCCTGTCCTCGATCCTCCCGTACAACAACCTGGGCTGGGAGGAGCGCTCGATCTTCCTGAACTTCCTGATCCCGAAGCTGCCGGCACCCGAGGAGCCAGATCTGTCAAAGGGCATCCTCGAGAGGATCGACATGGACAGCTACCGCGTCGAGAAGCACCAGATGCGGAAGATCATCCTCGACGACGAAGACGCGGAGATCGATCCGGTCAGCACCGGCGAGGGCGGAGGCAAGGGCGAGATCGAGACCGACCGGCTGTCGGCGATCATCGAGGAGTTCAACGACCTGTTCGGCGGAATCGAATGGGGAGACCCCGACCGGATAATCCGGACGGCCACGGAGGACATCCCGGCCACGGTGGCGAAGGACGCCAGGTTCGAGAACGCACGGCGGAACTCCGACAGGGAGAACGCCCGCGTCGAGTCCGACAAGGCGACGGAGCGGGCGGTGCTGGGCATGGTGCAGGACAACACCCGGCTCTTCAAGCGCTTCGCAGACGACCCGGACTTCAGGCGGTGGCTGTCGGATATCGCTTTCCGGCTGGCCTACGAGGCGACGGGCTAAACGAGCACGGGCGGCCTGCCGAGACGTTACGGGGGTGTTTTTCCGCCCCATTGGCGACGGCATCCGATGGTCCGGATACCTTACGAAACGTCCTGATACGTCCTGAGACATTAGGACGTTTCCGAAGGGTTGACTGCCTTGCATGCGGCCCTTCAGCGTCCAAGCATGGAGACGCCGAAGCACCAGTTCAACACGGGGGTCCGCACTTTCCTCGGGGACACGGCCGCACCGTCCCCGACGGCATTCGTGATGAAGCCTCCGATCCGGTCCCTGGGGACGATCCCGCCCCCGAACGACCTCTGAGATGGGCGCGGATCAGCTTCGGAGACCTTCGTCCCCGACGGATCGACTGAAACCCATTGCGGATGGAATCCGTAGAGTGCCGCCCTTCGGGTCACCGAAGGGTGAAGGGCAACGCGATCAAACGAGGCGAAACACCGGAGGAGGCGCACGTAGTCAGGTTGATCCACCCCACGGCGGAACCGGTGCCCGTGCCCATCGACAGGGGCACTGGCCGGATCAGTCGCCGCTCCGGCTGCGGGGGTACATGGATGGCCCGGCATCGCTGGCCACCATCCCACCGTTGGCCGCGCTTCGGGAGGCCCGTCTGAACGGGTTCCCCGGAGCGCTTGCGGTGGTGCGCCGCCACTGTATTGGCGGCAGCCGACGACGGGTCTCGGACACGTCGCCGACGGGCTTGTCGGACGCCGCTAATGCGGGGGAGCCAGCATACCCTGGGTATAACCCAGGGGCTGGCGAGGGACTCCGCCCCTTCGAACCCGAACAGCCCCGCGCTCCGGTGGATTGCGCGGGCGGGGGCGTCGCCCCCCTTCCCCCCGTGACGGCGCAGCCCGATGGCTAGGCGCCGCCCGGTCCTCGTCGCCGTCCGCCTCACGCCGGGCGAGTCCGCCGACTGGCGGGCCAAGGCGAAGGCCGCCGGCGTGCCGCTCTCGGCGCTGATACGCCGGGCGATGGCGCGCACGCGGACTTGGACGGTCCCGGCGGCCGAGGTCGAGCGCGAGCGCACGCGGCAAGTCTCTCGAATCGGGAACAACCTCAACCAGATCGCTCGGTGGGCAAACACCCACAAGGGGGCGGTCGAGGCCGTCGAGGTGATCGCCCACCTCATCGCCATCAAGCGCGCGCTGTCGGCGCTGTCCCCTCCTGAAAGCCCGGACGCGGATGCTGGTTAAGTTCCTGGCCCGCGGGACTGGCTCGGCGCGGGACGCGGCCGACTACCTCCTCGGGGAGCGGGACGCGGCCGGGAAGCCGCGCGAGGGCGTCGAGGTCCTTCGGGGCGATCCGAACGAAGTGGCCGACGTGGCCGACTCGCTGGAGTTCGAGCACAGGTACACGTCCGGCGTGATCGCGTGGGCACCGGAGGACGAGCCGACCGACGCCGAGATCGAGGCGGTCCTGGACGCCTTCGAGGACACGGCCTGGGCCGGGCTCGAACCCGACCGCCATGCATGGGCGGCCGTGCTGCACCGCGAGCGTGGCGGCGGCGCTCACGTCCACGTCCTCGCCGCGCGGTGCGACCTGGAGACCGGCCGCAGCCTCAACATCGCCCCGCCGGGCTGGGAGAAGACCTTCGGTCCCCTTCGCGACGCATTCAATCACGAACACGGCTGGGCTCGCCCGGACGACCCGGCTCGGGCCAGGGTGGAGCAACCCGAACACCGCGCCTACATCGAGGCGACCCGGCTGCGGGCCGGGCTCCGGCTCGAAGCCTCACCCCGCGACCTGATCCGGGACTACCTGCTCCAGCGCGTCGAGCACGGCATGGTGCGGAATCGTGCCGATGTCGTCTCCGCACTGCGGGAGGCGGGTCTCGAAGTGCCCCGCCAAGGCAAGCACTACCTCACCGCGCTGGACCCCGAGACCGGGGACCGGTGGCGGCTGAAAGGAGGACTGTATGGAGAGAACTTCGACCGCGAACGATTTGACCGAGAGGCTGCGGAGGCGGCTGGAGAGCGAACGCAGGGAGATCGAGGAGTTGACCGCGAGCGAGCTCGGGCGGCTCGGCGAGAACTCGCGGCGCGTCGCGAGGAACGCGCTCAGTACCATCGAGCGCGATACGGAGGAGGCGACCGGGCGGGTGCGCGAGTTGCTCCTCAAGGCGTGGCTCCGGCCGCTGATCGTCGGCCTGAGCCTCTGGCTCGGTTTCTTCGGCGGAAGCTGGGCGACGATGCGGTGGTTGTCGAGGAGCATCCAAACCCGGATCGAGACGGTCGCCGGACTGGGTCGGGACATCGAGGACGCCCGGCGGACGCAGGCCCAGCTGGAGGTGGACACCTGGGGGCTCGTGTTCCACGAGATCGAGGGCGAGCGGTTCGTGGTGGTGCCGGACGGGGTGCTGGCCCGTCCGCCTTGGTGGGTGGACGACCGTCCGGCGTTGAAGCTGTCGAGAGAGTGAGGGAACTGTATGAGCGAGTTGGAACGGCAGTTGACGGAGGCCTTGAAGAGGTTGTCCGCGCAGTACGAGACGGAACAGCGGATTGGAGGTAGCCAGAATCCCGGCAGGGAATCGTCTAAAGTCATACAGGACTGCACGATCTGCGTTTCCTGCCGTTGGACTGGACCCTGCTGGATCGTGCCGCGAAAGCGGGAAAGCCGGGCTTGAATGGCGGGAATCCCGCGCCCGCACCACCTCTTCCCCGAAGGTCCCGGAAGCCCGCCTCGCGCACGTTCCGGGAAGCCCTGTCAGGGCAAGCGGTGCGACCCGCCGGAGCGCCGCGCCTAGGTTCTCCAGGTGTGGAGCACTGCGTCACGCAGCGATAGGCCGCTGCCGACCTGCGGCCGCTTCCCCACGGCCTCAGAAGGCCGTTTCTGCGGGTTCCGGTGGCTTTTCGGGCAAGCTACGGGCCGCAGGATCGCCCAGGATCGACGATCACCGGTCTCCGAGGGGTACGCGGGGCGGAATCCGGCCACGCGGGGCAGAGAGCGCCGCGCCCTCCTCCTCGCTGACCGCCCCGAAGCCGCCCCGTCCGCGCCGCTTCCCCCGTCGCAACGAGCATTCGCCGCTCGCTTATCGCGGCGATATCGTCGCGCCTGCCTCTGCGAACGCGCTCCGATCACGCAGCGAAATATCGCACGTGATGAACACACATGGTGGCTTTGCGCGACCCGATTCCATCGGGCTAGATTAGGCGCTGTAGACTGGCTATGTGAACTGCCACACCTTTTCCACTCCCCAGCCCACGGATTCGAGAGCTAGGAGTCTGCGCCGCAGAAAACCGCAGCGGTTATCTTTCGGGGTAGCGAAGGCATTTGAAAGGTTTGCGGTTGTGCGAGGGGGGTCAATGGGAACGACGTTTCGTCCGTACGATCCGGATCAGATTCTGATGCTGCCTCCGGATCTTCGGGAGTGGGTGTCGGAAGGTCATTTGGCGCACCATGTGAGCGACCTGGTGGACGCGGTGGACCTGAGCGCGTTCCACGCGCCGTACCGTGGGGGGATGGGCGGCGCAACTCGCCGTACGATCCGCGGATGATGGTCAAGGTGCTGATCTATGCGTATGCGACGGGCACCTTCTCGTCGCGGAAGATGGCGAAGAAGCTGGAGGAGGACGTCGCGTTTCGGATGCTGGCCGCCGGGAACTTCCCGAAGCACCCGACGCTGTGCGAGTTCCGCAAGCGCCATCTCGGGGATTTCCGGGCGGTGTTCGCCGAGGTGGTGTTGCTCGCGCGGGCCTTGGGGTTGGCCGGGCTTGGCAGGGTATCGGTGGACGGGACGAAGGTTCGGGCGAACGCGAGCAAGCGCAAGGCGATGAGCTACGGCCGGATGGTGACGGAGGAGCCTCGTCTGCAGGAGGAGATCCGGGCGCTGAGGGCGAAGATCCGGGCGCTGGTGGAGAGAGCCGGGGCGGTGGACGAAGCGGAGGACGAGCGCTATGGCGAGGAAGCTCGCGGAGACGAGCTGCCGGAGGAACTCAAGCGGCGCGAGGACCGGCTGGCGGCGATCCGGGAGGCGAAGGCGCGCCTGGAAGCCGAGCAGAGAGCGGCGGACGACGCGCGGGGCCGCAAGCCGGGGCAGAAGCGCAACCCGTAGGGCGGCCCGCCCTACAAGCGGAAGTACGGCGAGCCCGAGGAGAAGGCGCAGAGCAACTTCACCGATCCGGAGAGCCGGATCATGAAGACGAGTACGGAGGGGTTCCAGCAGTGCTACCACGCTCCGTCTTTGACGGCAGTCCTCTCCAAGGGGCTGATACAATGAGCCTGATGCGGAAAACGCTTCGACGCCTATGTTCACCGATGCGTCGGCGTGGCTCCGCTGGCGCGCTGAACGGGGGCGCCGGTGACGCACCCGACTCGCGAACGGCGATTCTCGTCAAGTGGTCGCTGGCCGGATTCGCCGCCGGGGCGCTCACTATCTTGCCCCACGAACTTGGGCACTACCTGGTGTATCTCGCCATCGATGTCCCCAACCTGGCGCTCCACTACGAATCCGTCTCGTGGGATTCGCAGGAGTTCTGGGAGGCTGTCGGTCGCGAGGACTACGCGGCCGCCACGGTCTCCGCCCCGATCTGGGGCGTCGCGCTTGCACTGGCCGGCGGCCCGCTCGTTACGTACGCCATGGTCGCGGCATGTTGCTACGGTTGCGACCGATGGCGCCCATACCCCGTGTTGGTCGCCGTCGGTTACCTGTGTCCGCTTCGCATCGTGGTCGCGCTCATGCACGGCGTGCGCGTCCTGCGGGGCCACGATCCGTCGGCCGGCTACGACGAACTCCGCGTCGCGGCACTCACCGGCATCCCGGTACAGGTCCTCGTCGCGTTCGGCATCATTGTCATAGCCATCTCAGGCGCGTGGCTGGCAAGATACTTGCCACGCGGCAGGCGCACGATGGCGGTCGTGTCGATACTGGCGGGGGTGGGCGCCGGTACGGTGTTGTACCTGGGGTACGTGGGCCCTTGGCTGTTGCCTTAGCGAAAGCCAGCCGTCAACCCGCGCAATCGCAGCAAGACTGCGCTGCGAGTCCCAGCACGCCTCGGTCAGGAGATACCAACCGCCGACGTCCCCGACCACAGTACCGAGCGTGGTCGCGGCGAGGACGGTCCCCACGTCAGAGGTTCCAGCTGAGTGGGTGTCCCCCCAGCACCCGAACGCTTGCGGGCCGCCGAAACGCTCCTCAAGTATAACGGGCCCGTCGATCCAGCCACGATATTGAGCTAGTCCGACCGAAGTTCGCACGGAACGCATGATACCAACAACACCTTCAGGAAAGGAGTGCAACCGGTGGCTATTCTCCGCTCAATCTTCGGCGTGGTGATTCTCCTCGCGGCAACGGCGTCACAAGGTACCGGTCAGGTTCTCGGCGGGCCGCGAGGACCAGTCGAATTCATCGGGCTGGAGCGTTGGAGAGCACAGGAGCTGCTTGAGGCCATCCAGCGCATCGCTCCCGACCAGCCTCTCCACGCGTGCGCCGCCACGATGAAGAGTCAGCTTGGCTTCGCCGATGCCGCCGTCGTCGTCCACTACGATTCCTATTCGCTGGAATTCCTCATGTCCGATGACGCCGAACCGTATACGGTCATCGTCGGCGTAGAAGACAATGATCGAGTCCGGTATCGTACCCCCGGCAGCGAGACCATCCACTTGCCGGAGCGTTGGCGGGCTATGAAGTCCCTAGCCGAGGAGAACTTCGGGACTCTGGCGATGGCTGCGGAAACGTTCCACTCGCGACACGATCCGGAGAGCGTGCGGGAACACGTCGAGGTTGTGGGTATGGACCCGGCCGATCTTGATCCGATTTGGGAACAGATCGAGTCCATGGATGGAGAGCAGGATCGTCTCCTGGCTCACGAAGTACTCGCCCACGACGGATCCTGGTCATCGCGCGCGACGGCGGCGATCATCCTCGTCAACTTCAGCACGCACGAAGCCGCCTGGCACGACCTGATCTCGACCCTGATCCATCCCGAAGCGCGCGTTCAGGGGGCGGCTGAGGCCGTTCTTCGCGGGTTGCTGGAAGGCAAGAAGGTCCTCCCGGTCGGTTGGTATGCGGCTCGGGAACCTCTGATGGCGTTGCTCGATGGCACCAACCCATTTGTGTTCTCGACGGTTCTGAGAGTTCTGGTCGCCACCGAGATCCAGCGAGGGTTCGGGAGACAGCTGATCCGGGGAGCGTCCGACCTCCTCCTTGCGCATGCTGGCGCCGCGCATGAGGAGACGCGGGAACCCGCGATGGCCCTATTGACGATGGTGAGTGGTGAGGATTTTGGGGCAGACCCTGACGCGTGGTCGGAGTGGTTGAGCGGTCTCCCGGAGGTGTTCTGAGGCTGGCACGAACGCGTCGTCGGGCGCGCCCTTGGAGTACCTCAACAGGAGGTAGGGATGGTGAGCAGGCGTTGGACGAGTTCTGGTCGAATGCGAACGACCCTGATTGGAGTGGCTTGGGTAGCCTTGATCGGCTGCGGCGACACCGCCTCTCGGAACAACTGGACCACGGTGCGGGACACGTTGCCTTCCGGCGCGGTCCGCGTCACGAACATCCTGGCGGCGGGCGTGTCCCCCATGTGGACGGTGGTCGAGGAGCTCCGCGTTGACTTCCGTCCGCCAGCCAAGTCGCCGCGGACGCCCGGGGGCGTTCCGCAGGGCCGGGGCTACTAGAGATGCTCTTCAGTCGCGGGATACCCGACGACGCGGCGTGGAGGCGCTGATGAAGGAGTCCAATCCGCTGGACCCGTGGCCCGGGTACCTTCCAAGCCTTGCTTTTCTTCTGGCAGCGATGTGCTTCACCGCCTGCGGCGAAAGCGGCACGGAGCCGCCGCCGCAGGTGTCCCCTCCCGTCCCCACCAACGGTTACCGTGAACCCGAACACGGCCGACCTGACGGCCTTGGTAGCGACCGCGCAGCTGCCGTGGCGACGGTGGACTCCACCGGTCTGGTGATCGCGGCCAGCGCCTCCGAAGTGGTGGGGCAAGCGGCCCTGCTGGTGGTGGAGGCCGTGCCAACAACAGTGAACGTGACCCCGGACACGGTGGCGCTGGAGGCGTTGCGTGATACGGTGCGTCTGGCGGCCGAGGTGCGCGATCAGCTCGGCCGCGTGATGGGAGGGCCAGTCGGTTGAATGGACGAGCAGCGACACCATGGTGGGGACCGTCGATCCGACCGGTCTGGTGACGGCCTGGAGCAACGGCTCGGCCGGGATTACCGCGAACGCCGGATCCCCGTCAGGCACCGCCGTGGCGGGCGTGATGCAATCTGTCAGCGCCGTGACGGTGTCGCCCGCGACGGACACGACCGCTCCCGGCGACACGCTCCGCATGACGGCGAATGAAGCGCAAGGGAGCCCCGGCCGAGCGGTGGGTGACGAAGCGCCTACCAGAGGGGTTCCCACGGCCCTCCGGCGACTCGGACGGCGTGGGGGGCAACCGCGCCTCCGCCTTATCTGCTTGAGAATGATGGGTGGCACCCGTCCGCATGGCCAGCCGGTGACACGCTGGTCTTCCATCTGTCGTCCGAGAACTGGCCGGATGACGCCCGCATGACTGCCGAAGAGGCCAAGGAAGTATTGGCGACGATGCTGGCCGAATGGTCCTCCATTCCGACGGCGGACATCTTGTGGCGGGTAGAGGGACCTGTGGCGGGGCTCACGCCGGGCAGGGACGGAAAGAACATCTTCTGGATCGATCCGGGATATGTGCACGGGGATGGCGAGCCGACGCGCTGGGGCGAAAGGACTGCGAATGGCTGGGGGTACTTCGAGGTGGACCACCGCATTGACCCCAACTCCGTGAGATCCTCAAGGCAGTCCTACGACGATGATCCGGGGTCTGCCGCCTGGCGACGGGTTCTCATCGCCCACCCGGACGTGGAGTGGCTGGCGAATCCATGGTTCTTCTACGAGCGGCAGGGGGAACTGCGTGACGAGATGCTGCTCTACCCGGTGCGCGCCCGCGCGGGCCAGACCACCAGCGGCATCGAGATCACGATGTCGCGAGGCCGGTAGAAGGGGTCGAGAGCGAGCGGAGGGCTCCGACGTGATAAGTGCATCGGGAAGACGGCGTCCCGGGGTGCTGGCGGCAGCGAGGCGGGGCGAGGGTCGGTGGGCCGAGTGGTCGGAGATCGATCCGGCAAGGTGTGTGAGTCGGTGGACCACCCGGCGTTCCAAGCCGGCGACGTGACCGACGACGACGACCCGGACCTGGCCTTCGCGAGCCGCCCCCCCGAGCCCTTCGGCCGCCGCCTTGGAGGGCGTCCGCCATGCTGGCTCCCGACCCGCTAATGGCCGGGAGCCAGCATACCCCTTGGGGCCACACTCCGTGCGTCCCCGGCAGAGGCTGGCGGGGGGCCGTGCCCCCTCTGACCCCCAACCGCAACGGTGCCCGTCATGAGCGCCGGACGCCCGTGCGGGCAAAGGTCCGCGCCAGCGAGGCCGGAGCGCCGCGGGGCACGCCAAGGCGCGCTGCGCGGGCCTGACGCTGGCGGATCTGGTGCGCCGCGCCGTCCACGCCCTCGGCCTTGGCCATTCCGGGGACGGACCATGTCGGGCGGCCTCCCTGGGTCGCGCGGATGTCGAGCGGGGGTCCGGGGGATGCCCCCGGCCAGAGGTTATCGTAACACGATAACACATATGGCTCCTCCACAAACCGGAGAAACCAACGCCCCCGTGGCGCGCCCGCGCCAGAGCCGACCGGGCCGCCAACTCTGGACGACGGGCGAGCCCTGCGCGAGGTTTCAAACGCGCAGATCGTGCAGTCCATCGAATCGAGAGGAATCGAACGATGGCACGCACGAAACGAAGCCGCCGGAGCTACGGCGCCGGCGAGTGGGGCCGGAACAGGGTCCGGGTGTTCCCAGACCCGAAAACCGGCCTGTTCCAGGTGGAATGGCGCGAGAACGGGCGCAGGCTCACCCGGTCGCTTGGACACCGCGACTGGGCGAGGGCGAAACGGCAAGCGGACGAGTTCGCGGCCGGCTTCGTCGGCCCGGAGATCGGGGGCACGGCGGAAGCCGAGCCCGAGCCGCTCACCTTGGAGAAGCTTTTTGACATCTACGGTGAGGAGGTGACGCCCACGAAGGGGGTGAAGTCTTGGCAGCGGGACAGGGCCGCGATGGCGATGTTCCTCGACTTCTTCGGCAGGGACCGAAGGCCCGAAACCCTTTCCCAGCGGGACTGGGACCGCTTCATCCGGGAGCGCCGCGCGGGCACGGTCGGCCCCAGCGGCAAGCCCGTGGGCAACCGGATGATCGAATGGGACCTGACGTTCCTGATGGCGGTGCTGAACTGGGCGGCGCGGTCGAGGGACGAGGATGGCCGCCTGCTCCTCGACAGGAACCCGCTGAAGGGTCTCCGCAAGCCCATCGAGAAGAACCCCAACCGGGTTGTTCTCACCGAGGAGGAGTACCAGGCGCTGCTGCGGGTCTCGCGGCAGTTGGACTGGCGATTCCACATCGCGCTCGTGCTGGCGCACGAGACCGGGCACCGAATCGGGGCGATCCGGCACCTCAAGTGGGGCGATATCGACTTCGAGGACGAGACCATCCGGTGGAGGGCCGAGCACGAGAAGACGGGCTACGGGCACACGACGCCCGTGACGCCCGAAGCCATGGAAGCCCTTGCGGAGGGGCGAAGGCACAGCCCTGAGGGCGCGGATGCGCCGGTCCTGCCCGCGACCAGGAATCCCTCGGAGTGCGTGGGCTTCACGCAGGCCCGTTTCTGGTGGAAGCGGGCCGAGAGGCTCGCCGGGCTTGAGCCCAGGCGCGGTAGGGGCTGGCACTCGCTGAGGCGGAAGTTCGCGTCCGATCTCATGGACCTGCCCCTCAAGGTGCTCTGCGAGCTCGGGGGCTGGAAGGCGGCCCAGACCGTGCTGCGCTGTTATCAGCAGCCGGACGAGGCCCAGCTCAGGCAGGCGATCCGCAGCCGCCGCAGGCCGCGGGGCTGAAACCCAATCGGCGGGAACCGAACAGCGGGAATTCGCCCGCCGAATCCCGTAAGTTCAATGGTCACAACAGATCCGCACGGGATGGCACATGACGGAACAGCGGCGGCACTCCGGGCACGTCGAAGCCTTGCGAGGGCGCGTCGAGCGGCAAAGCGCGGAGAACGAAGCCTTGAGGCAGCACGTCGAGCGGCAGAGCGGGGAGAACGAAGCCTTGCGGACGCGAATCGAGTGGCTGGACGAGCAAGTTACACGCTTGGCCGAGTGCTACGGAACGCTCGCCGCGACCTTGTGATGATGGTGACGGTGCTGGGCCTGCGCGGGCCGGGCCGCGACCGCGATCATGGTCCGAGCCGCTGATGGTTCCCGGCAGGGCTGGATCTGGCGCGGGCAACGCCGCTCCGCGAGGTTTCGGACGCGCAGATCGTGCGGTCCATCATCGGAGGAATCGAATGATGGCACGCACGAAGCGGGACCGGCGCAGCTACAGCGCCGGCGAGTGGGGCCGCAACCGGGTGAGGATCTTCCCCGACCCGAAGACCGGCCTCTACCAGATAGAGTGGCGAGAGAACGGGCGCAGGCTCACCCGGTCCCTCAAGCACCGCGACTGGTCGCGGGCAAAGCGGCAGGCCGACGAGGCCGCCGCGGGCTTCGCTGTTCATGAGCCCAACGGCAAGGCCGAAGCCGAGTCCGAGCCGCTCACCCTGGAAAGGCTTTTTGAAATCTACGGTGAGGAGGTGGTCCCGGCGAAGCAGAGGCGGACCCAGCACCAGAACAGGGCCACGATGCGGATGTTCCTCGACTTTCTCGGGCGCGACCGAAGACCCGAAACGCTTTCCCGGCGCGACTGGGACCGGTTCATCCGGGAGCGGCGCGCAGGTAGGGCCGGACCGAGTGGCAAGCCCGTATCCGACAGCACCATCGCATTCGACCTGAAGATCCTGCTCGCGATCTTCAACTGGGCCGCCAAGTCGAGAGATGAGCACGGAAATCTGCTCATCGGCTTCAACCCGCTGAAGGGACTCGGAGGGCCGAAGGTGAAGAACCCCACCCGGGTCGTGCTTTCCGACGAGGAATACGAGGCGTTGCTGAAGGTGTCCAGACAGGTGGGTTGGCGCTTCCATGTCGCACTCGTGCTCGCCCACGAGACCGGGCACCGAATCGGGGCTATCCGGAACCTGAGGTGGTCCGACATCCAATTCGAGGACAGGACCATCCTTTGGCGGGCCGAGCACGAGAAGACCGGATACGAGCACCGGACGCCGGTGACCGACGAGGCGATCGCTGCCTTGGATGAGGCGCGGAGGTACGCTCGCGGGGCCGAAGACGCGCTGGTACTGCCCGCGCCGCGGGATCCGTCGACATGCGTGAGCCCCTCGCGGGTGAGCACGTGGTGGCAGACCGCCGAGCGGCGGGCGGGGTTGGAGCCCAAGCGCGGGAGAGGCTGGCACTCGCTCAGGCGGAAGTTCGCTTCCGACCTCATCGGTCTGCCGCTCAAGGTGCTTTGCGACCTCGGCGGCTGGAGGGAAGCCCGGACCGTCCTGCGGTGTTACCAGCACACCGATGAGGTACAACTCCGGACGGCTCTGGACAGTCGTCCCCGGAAGGATGGCGTCTAATCCGATCAGCGGGAATCGAACAGCGGGAATCGGATCGCCGAATCCCGTAAGTGATGCGCTCGCAACAAGATCACAAATCGGGAGTTACTTACGGCCCGTAGCTTTCCCGAAATGCCCCGAAAACGGCAGGAAACGGCCCTCTGAGCGCCTCGGGTCCGTCAATCCAGCCCGTTTTCCGAGATCGTCGCCTTGGGCGGCAGGGGGCGGCCCCCTCCTCGCCCGCGAGGCTGGCGATCACGAGGCCGGGGAGCTTGCCCACGACGGCTTAGAGGCCGCCGTCCGGGCGGTGCCGGGAGAGGCGTGACAGAAGCCGTCCGCCGGGCTGGCTCTGGCACGCTAAGGCGGTAGAGCGGTAGAGCCAGCATACCCTCCGTGGCCACACTCTGTGCGTCCCCGAAGGGGCTGGCCGGGGGGCTGTGCCCCCTCTGACCCCACAACGGCAACGGCGCGTCATGAGCGCTGGACGCGCCGTGTGGGTGAGAAGGTCCGCGTGAGCGACGCGGACTGGGACCGGTTCATCCGGGAACGGCGCGCGGGCAGGGCCGGACGCTCCGGCAAGCCCGTCGGCAATCGCACCATCGAATGGGACCTGACGTTCCTGATGACGGTGCTCAACTGGGCCGCAAGGTCGAGGGACGAACACGGGCGGCTGCTCCTCGACTCCAACCCGCTCAAGGGCCTCAGGAAGCCCAAGGAGAAGAACCCCAACCGGGTCGTCCTCACCGAGGACGAATACCAGGCGTTGCTCGGGGTTTCCCGGCGGGTCGGCTGGCGGTTCCACAGTCGCGCTCGTGCGCGCGCACGAGACCGGGCACCGGATCGGTGCCATCCGCGAACTCCGTTGGGCGGACATCGACATCGAGGGCCGTGAGGTCCGGTGGCGCGCGGAGCACGAGAAGACCGGCTACGAGCACGTCACACCCCTGACCGCCGAGGCGGTCGCCGCCTTGGAGGAGGCGCGAAGGATGAGCGAAGGAGCCAAGAGTGGCCCGGTGCTGCCGTCGCCGAGGGATACCACGCGGTGCATGAGCCGCGTTTCCGCCCACAAGTGGTGGAAGAAGGCGGAGACCCTCGCGGGACTGGAGCCGAGGCGGGGACGGGGCTGGCACTCGCTCCGGCGCAAGTTCGCGTCAGACCTCATGGACCTGCCGCTCAAGGTGTTTTGCGAGCTTGGCGGCTGGAAGAAGGCTCAGACGGTGCTGCGCTGCTACCAGCAACCCGACGCGGTACAACTCAGGAAGGCTCTGGACAACCGCCGCCGCAACGGTCGCACCTGATCCGAATAGGCGGGAACCAATCGGCGGGAATCCGACCCGCCAAGCCAGTAACTCCAAACGCCACACACAGATGCAGACTTCACAGCATTTGCAGGGTAGGCTGGTTCTCCGACACTAAGCCACTCGCGCAGCCTGCGCGCGGAACCTGTGGTAATGCATAATCACCACCGTGTCGGGTCGAGGTCCTGCTTGCAAGAAATCGCCGCGCTCTCGCTCGGGCCCTCGACACCCAACATCGAACCCTCTAGACACATCGGTTCTGTGAAAGAGAGGGTCGAGGCCGGGCGGGCCGGTTCGCTATCATGAGGAGTTCGATGCTTGGCCTATGCGCTGTCGCGCTCGGGCGATGCGGGTACGCAGTGCTTGATCTGCCGAGTTCAATCGAGAACAACCGACAGGGCACCCGTCCCCCGCGTGCTTCCGGCCTGGAGTAGTCGCTTCCGGGCCAAGTCCGCCTACAGCAGCTCAGTCCTCGTCCGCTACGGCTTCCGCATCGATCGTAATGTATACGGTGTCACCGACCACGATCCCTCCCTTGTCAATCTCGTCGCTCCACGACACTCCGAAGTCATGTCGATTGATCTCGGTTTCGGCCAGGAAGCCAGCTCGCAGCTTTGGCCCTTTGTTCACCCACTCTCCCTCAACCTCCTCCCACCACGGCGTCGGCCACTTCCCGAGGTACCGGACTCTGAGCGGCACTTCATGAGTCACGCCTCGGATCGTGAGATCACCGGTGACCAGATAGTCATGATCCCCGATGAGCACCACGCGATCCCCGCTAAACGTGATCTTCGGGTGTGACTCCACGTCGAGGAAGTCTGGAGATCGCAGGTGCACGTCACGATCGCTATCGCCTGTCCAGATCGCTGCCGCGTCGATCACGGCCTCCACCCGCGACAGCTTCGGGTCTGTCGGATCGAAGTCCAAGGTTCCATGGACGTTCTTGAAGGAGCCTCTCACCCATGTGACCATCATGTGCCGCGCTCGGAAAGCTGCTGCGGTGTGGCCTGGCTCAAATGTCCAATTTGGCATTGATCTCCTCTGACTGGCCGTTCCTCGAGTGTGGATTATCCCGTCGAGACGACGCCTGCTTGAGTAGGTCGAGTAGCGTTCGTCATCCCTCGCTCTCCGGGAAGGTCACGCCGTATTCGGCACCGATCTCCACGTACCGGTCCGGGTCCCGCGCCATCTTGCTGAACATCTCTTCGATGCCGGCCGGGGCGAACCAAATGAGCACACGCGCCGACTCGTCGGTGCGGTTCGTGAAGTCGTGTACTACACCCCGCGGGACGTGAAGGAATGTACCGGGTCCCGCCACGACCTCTTCCCCCTCTGGGTAGAAGGTCAGGGTGCCCTCGAGCATGTAGAAGCCTTCCTCCTCACGCGTCTGAACGTGGGGCGGGGGTCCCGCACCGGGCGGGACAACGGCCTCGAGCATGAAGTAGGTCCCGCCGGTTTGCGCTCCAGTGGCGAGGTATCGGTATTCGTCACCGGCACCGCGGATCACAGTCGCCGCGTCGCGCGGGTGAACGACGCGAGGGCCGCTCACGATGCCCCCACGGGCGCGAACGCTCCAACGGACCAGTCGGCGAAGCTCTCCCAACCGACGCTTGGGAACCGGGCCCGGAGGTCATCGAGGTCAACATCGTACCCCACCTCGGTGAACCACTCGTACATGAGGGCCATGTCCTCGCCGAAGCCGGCCCGCACTTCCTCGATAGGCTGCACCTCGAACGTGACCGTGCGCCCCAACGCCTTTGAAAGCGCGGTGGCTATCTGAGCACCTGTGAGCTCATCGGAGGCGATGTCGATCCGCTGGCCGTAGAAGCCCTCGCGTCCGTCGATCACGGCGGCGTTGAACGCCCCGATCGCCCCCAGACCGATCATTTGCAGATCTCGGTCGGTGGGCATGGCTTGCCGGTACCGTCCGTCGGCTAGGTCCGCCGCGAGCCACGGGGAAGAGATGTTCTCGAAGAAGAACACCGGGGCCGTGACGGTCCAGTTCAGGCCCGATGCGGCCAGGCGCTTCTCGACCTCCCACTTGCTCTCGAAGTGGGGGATGCCCGACTCCTTGTCAGCCGAGGCGACGGAGGAGTACACGAAGTGACCGACCTCAGCCACTACGGCACCGTCCACAAGGTTCTTCCCGAGCACCGTTTCGTGGTCCGTACCCCCCACGAAGGGGGATGTCACTGCGAACATCGAATCCGCGCCTTGTGCAGCCGAGGCGATGCTCGCTGTGTCTTCCATATCACCCGTGACGAGCTCGACGCCCAGCTGCGCCAGCGCGACGGCCTTCTCGCTCTGCATGTCCCGCACCATGGCGCGCACGTCGTGGCCCTTGTCGAGCAGAGCGCGTGTGACCGCACCACCCTGCTGCCCCGTCGCACCTGTCACCAAAACCAGCAACTTCTTGTTCTCCATGATCCCGCTCCCTTTGGTTTATAGTGCCCCCGATTTCTCTGGACAGTAGTTTAGCCAACGTCCCGGGATCCAAGGAAGAGGAGGCACCGAATGTCTCGGAGATCGGAAGAGCAGGACCTGGCGAGGAGCCGCGGAAGGCCGGAAGGCCTGCCGAAGCGGTGGAGCTGCAAGGTCAGGTCTCCGCCCTGGCTCTTCCGCCCGCCAGATACACCGACCAGTCGTTCATGAGCCGCCGCCGCCGCTCGAATAGGTCGGTGCGCCGGTAGGCGGCCTCGACCTTGTTCCGGACCACGTGCGCCAGCGCCGCCTCTACAACTTCTCGGGGGTGGTCGGTCTCCTCGGCGGCCCAGTCCCGGAACGACGACCGGAAGCCATGGGGCACTGCCGCGATCCCATGCTTCGTAAGCAGTCGGCGCGGCCGCTTGCCGTCCACCGGTCCCCCGCGCTCGCCGACGAACACGATGGGACTGTCCCCGTTCCCCAGCCTCCGGGCCGCCTCGAGAATCTCCAGCGCGCGCTCGCACAGCGGCACCCGATGCTCCCGTGTCCGTCTTCATCCGGCTTGCTGGAATCGTCCACACGCCCGCACTTTGATCCATCTCGCTCCACACCGCCCCACGGACCTCGCCGCCCCCGCGCCGCCGTCAACACCAGGAACTCGAACGCTAGCGTGTCCACCTTCTCCGGTTCCGCCGCCCGCACCCGCGCTGTGGCCGCCGCCACCTCCCGGTGAGGCAAGGCCTTCCGGTGCACGACGACATCGTGCTGGGGACCGAGCAGGTGCAGGAGCCGGTCGCAGGGTTGTCCGTCCGCCAATCCATAGCGATGGCCCACTCCAGAACCGCGCGGACGCCCATGTGGACGAAGCGCGCCGTCGGCCCCTTTGTATGCCAGATGGGGCTGAGGATCTCCAGCACGTCGGCGCTCGTGACCTCCGAGACCGGCACTGCTCCGATACGCGGGAAGGCGTGAAGTTCCAGAGTGCGAAACCAGTTCCTCGCGTGGGCCGCGCTGCGCCATCCGGCCCGCTTCTGCTCGACCACGCGCTTGGCGGCCTCGGCGAAGGTGGGTATGCCGACGGACCGGCGCTTCTCGGCGAGTGGATCGCCGCCCGCGCGGGCGAGTTTTCGGTTGGCGAGCGCCTGCTCGCGGGCCTCGGCCAGCGAGACGAGGGCGACGCTCCCGAGCCCGAGCTCCCGCTTGCGGCCTCGGATGACGAGGCGCTGAATCCAGCTCCGGGTTCCCGTCTTCTGGACGTAGAGGTAGAGTCCGTTTCCGTCGCAGTGTCTGCCGGGCGGAGCTGAGCGCACGAAGGCGGCCGAGAGCCGCTTGTGGGGATGTCGGCCAACGCAGAGCGAAGCGATCCAGCCCGGTGCATCGCCGATCGAATGCAGCGGGGTTTCTTCCACGGGCTCCTACGGGGTGAGCGCCAGCACCGTCCCCGAATGGAAAGCCGCCCACGCACCCCAGAAGGCGACGTAGGCTTCCGCCACGGGCCGTAACCGTCGCCCGGTTCCTGCCAGGGGACCCGCGACAGGGGTTCCGTCCACCGCCCAGGTGGTTCGAGTGAGCTCGTCCACAACGCCCTCGGGAGTGGCGTGGAACGACGTGGGACTGCCGCCGACCTCCTTGCGGTAGGCCATGGCCGCCCGCCGGGGTCCGTCCCATATGACTATTGCAGCGGCCGCGCCGTAGTCGATTTCAAAGACGGACTGGTCCCCCGATCGCGCCATCGCCGCGAACGAGAACGCCACCGGAGCCGCTCCGGAACCATCCGCGGGCAGTCCCAATACCCGCTCCTTCGGCGGAAGACGGTCGTCGTCCAGCGGGATCGGATAGTCCAGAAAATCCGCGTTGTGAGGGTCGTCGTAGTCCTCACCATAAGGATTGCGGACGTAGAGCCTCCAGTCGTTCAGGCCGCCGCTCAATCCCACCATCCTCGAATCCGGGTGCAACTCCTTCCATCCCGCCATGGTCATCTCCACAGCCGGAAGCCGGGACAGCCTCGCGCCCGACCGTGGACCGCACCGCGCCTCGCCCAGCATCTGGGGCCAGAACGATTCCTCCGGCTCGTTCCGGTCGTACATGATCAGGTTGGCCTGGTACAGGAAGCCGGAAACAGCGAGTTCGGCGCCCCCCGCCGCGGTTCTGTCGAAGGCGAGCGCGGTGCCGGTGAGGGGGCAGTAGGTCACCGACAACCGATCCAGGCCGCCGTTGAAGTTCACGATTTCGTGCTGCCACATGATGTTGTGGGGGACTACGATCCACTCGGGACCGACGCGGACGGCGATCACCCGGTCCTCGTCCCTCACATAGGCGTTCGCGGGTACGACGGGCGAGATCGGAACCAGCAGCGGATCCGAGAGCGCGGGGATGCCGTCCCGCCCCACGCCCCCGTCGGCCAGGTAGGCGGGATCGAGGTCGCATACGAGTTCCTCTTCCGTTCCCGGGCCCACGCCCAGGCCGTCTTCGAACGTGCAGCCCGAGGCCGGCAGGGCGGCGATGACCAGCAGCGGGGGGAGGCGTCTCATTGTCAGACTCGACTATCCTTGTCAGGATTGAAACGTAACCCGCGTTTGCCGGGACCGCCGCAACCCTGGTGGCCCCGACGATGACCGCACTTTTCTCGTGCCCGGCCAGCCCTTGAGATCTTTCCGCACGAAGCTCCGAAACCTGGCGAGTCTCGCGGCTTGGGGCGGAGCCGGGCGCCTGATCTCCCTCGGTCCCCGGGCCGGGCTGCTTCTTTTCCTGCTGGCCCTCGTCCTCGCCGAGCCCCTTGCCGGCCAGTGGGGTGGCCGCCGGCGCAGGGCCCCCATTGCGAAACCGTCCGAGGCAGCCGAGAGGGGTGGGTTCACCTTCTGCCGTCTCGAGTACCGGCGCGTCCGGAGCGAGTGGCTGGGCACGGGGTGGAACACCGACTATCCGGACGGGGACCGAAACCTGCCTCTCCGGCTCTCCCAGCTGACCAAGGCGGACATCGCGCGAACCGAGCAGGGCGACCCCTTCCACGCGGTGGTCAAGGCCACCGAATCCAGCCTGTACGAGTGCCCGTTCCTCTTTGCGTCCGACGTGGGCACCATCGGGTTCACCGAGATCGAGGCGGTGCGCATCCGCGACTACCTGCTCAAGGGCGGCTTTCTCTGGGCGGACGACTTCTGGGGCGACTACGCCTGGCAGAACTGGACGATCGAGATGAGCAGAGTCCTGCCCGGCTATTCCATTGTCCCGGTGCCCCGGGATCACGTTCTCTTTCACACGCTCTACTCCGTCGACAGCATCCCGCAGGTGCCGTCGATCCAGCACTGGCGGCGAAGCGGCCGGCAGGGCACCTCGGAGCGGGGAGCGGAGAGTGCAACGCCCACCATGCACGGGATCACGGACGAATCCGGGCGCCTCATGGTGATCATGACACACAACACCGACATCGCGGACGGGTGGGAGCGAGAAGGGGAGGACGCCGAGTTCTTCTACCTGTTCTCGCCAAACGCGTATGCCGTCGGGATCAACGTGGTGATCTACGCATTGACCCATTGAACGGGGAAGCCGCATGAGCCATGCGACGTGAGCCAGGAGACACAGTGAGCCAGGAGACACAGTGAGCGAGGCGGCAATGGCCACCTGGTGGGCCGAAGGGCTCCTCTTCGAGAATTGCAACTGCACGGCGGTTTGCCCCGGCCACATCCACTTCAGCCAGAAATGCACACACGAGGTGTGCCGCGGCTTCTGGGCCATCCGCTTCGAGGCGGGGCGGGCGGGCGAGGTCGACCTCGCCGGGATCGACGTGGTCGTCGTCTACGAGGCGCCTCAGGTGATGGTCGACGGGGGCTGGAAGCAGGTGATCATCGTGTCGGACAGCGCGGGGGCGGGGCAGCGGCGAGCCATCGAGGAGATCATCGCGGGGAAGCGAGGTGGTCCGTGGGAAGTGCTCGCGCGGTTCGTGTCGGACGCGTTGCCGACCCGGGCGGCCCCGGTGAGGATCGAAGATGCGCCAGAGAGGAAGTCGGTGACGATCGCGGGGATCCTGGAGGGTGCTGTGAACGCGATCCGTGGTCGAAACCGGGCCGAACCGGTCACATTCGAGAACATTTATAACAAGATTCACAATACCACACAAGTAATTGCCACAGGATCGACCCGTTTCGACGACGGGGAGATCGTGATCGCCAACGACGGGACCCACGGACTCTGGTCGCGATTTCGGTGGACGGGGGGCAGTTGAATTACGCGTCCATCTTCTTCATGTGGCTCGCCATGACAGGCGTCATGATGGCGCCGGTGGTGTTCCCGTGGCTTCAGGCGCTGAGGAGGATTTCGGCGGAAACGAGCGAGCGGGCTTCCCTCGGCCCCTTCATCGCCGGATACGCCGCTGCGTGGGCCGCATTCAGCGGGGTGGCGGCAGCAGCGCAGCTGTCTCTGCTATCGCTGGACATTCCCGTGCCCTTCAGACTCGATGCCCCCGTCCTTTCGGCCGCGGCCCTGTTCCTGGCCGGCGGCTTTCAGTTCACGAAGTTGAAGGAAGCATGCCTCTCGCACTGCCGCTCTCCGGCCGGCTACCTCCTGACCCATTGGCGAGACGGGGCCGCCGGGCGCGCCCGGATGGGGTTCGGGCACGGCCTCTACTGCGTCGGGTGCTGCTGGGCGCTGATGGCGCTGGCCCTGGTGGTCGGCATGATCGACCTGGTCTGGATGGGGGTTCTCGTGGCGGTGATGGTCGCGGAAACGGTCCTGCCCTACGGGCCGCGCATTGCGAAGTCGGCGGGGATCGGGCTGGTGGTCGCCGGGGCTGTGTTATTCATCCTGGCGAGGTAGCGCCCCGTGGTGAAGGCGCGAGTCGCGGCGGTATCAGCCGCGCGGCTACCTTTCCCGGATGAAAGTCGCCCTTTTCGTCACCTGCCTGGCCGACCACTATTTCGCGGAAGCCGCCGCCGACACGGTGCGCCTGCTCCGCCACCTGGGGTGCGAGGTGACGTTTCCGCCCGATCAGACGTGCTGCGGCCAGCCGGCGTACAACGCGGGCAAGTCCCAGGACGCCATCCGCATGGCCCGTCACACCATGGACGTTTTCGCGGACTCGGAAGCCGTGGTGCTTCCCAGCGGCTCATGCGCCACGATGGTGAAGAAGTTCTACCCCCGGATTGCGGGAGACACGGTGGCGGTCGGGGGGCGAGTCCTCACCCGCGGCCGCGCTGCCGCAGCTTCCGCCCTCGCGGACAAGACCTTCGAGCTGGCCGAGTTCATCATCCATCGTCTGGGAGTCACGAAACTCGGCGACGGACTCGCGGGCCGACGCGTCGCCGTTCACCAGGGGTGCCACGCGCTCAGGGAGCTGCGGCTGGAGACGGAGCCCGCCGTGCTGCTCGAGGGCGCCGGAGCCGAAGTCGTTCCGTGGGAGGCCCAGGAGGAGTGTTGCGGCTTCGGCGGCCTCTTCTCGGTGAAGATGACCGATGTCTCCGCCGCGATGGCCGACCGTAAGCTGGACACGCTCCCCGAGGTCGACTGGGTTGTGTCGGGCGATGGCGGCTGCATGCTGCAGCTGGACGGGCGGAACCGGGCCCGAGGCACCGGAATCGAATTCGTGCACCTCGCGACGGCGCTCTGGCGCGGGGTCGCTGTTGCCCACACGCCGGCTGGCGCCCACACACCCGCCGGAGCCCGCTGACATGCGCGTCGAGATCAAGGACTACCCGTCGCGCTCCCGCGAGATCATCCGGGAGGACCCCGGGGTCAGGGATGCGGTCACCGGCGCGACCATCGCTTTCGACGAGAAGCGGCGGCAGGGCTACGCGGAGGTCGACGCCGAAGCCTGGCGGCGCTGGGCCGAGGGGGTGAAGAACCACGCGCTCACGAACCTGGACCACTACCTCGCGGAAGCGGAGGCACAGCTCCAGTCCAACGGCGCCGAGGTGCACTGGGCGTCGGATGCGGCGGAGGCCCGGGAGATCGTAATCGGGCTGGCGGAGCGCCACACCGTCAAGAGTGTGGTCAAGGGCAAGAGCATGGCCACCGAGGAGATCGACCTGAACCCCGCGCTCGAGGAGGCCGGGATCGAAGTCTTCGAAACGGATCTGGGCGAATACATCCTGCAGCTCCTGGACGAACCGCCCAGCCATATCCTGGGACCCGCCATACACAAATCCTTGCAGCAGGTGCAGGACCTCTTCGCCGACCGCCTGGGCTCGGCGCCGGACGGGGATCCCGACACCCTCGCGCGGGCCGCGCGCCGGGTGTTGCGCGACGCCTTCATCAACTCCGACATGGGGATCACGGGCGGCAATTTCCTTGTCGCGGAGACCGGCACGGTGGCCCTGATCGAGAACGAGGGGAACATCCGCCTGACGACGTCGCTGCCCCGTGTGCATGTGGCCGTCGTGGGGATCGAGAAGCTGCTTCCAAAGATGACCGACCTGGCCGGCTTCCTCCAGTTGACGGCGCGCGCGGCGACCGGCCAGCCGATCGGCTGCTTCGTGTCGCTCATTCAGGGGCCGGCCGTGCACCCGGACGACGACGGGCCCGAGGAAGTGCACGTCGTCCTCGTCGACAACGGCCGTACGGATGTGCTGGCCCACGAACACGCCTGGGAGGCGCTGCGTTGCGTCCGCTGCGGCGCGTGCCTGAACGCATGCCCCGTGTACCGCCAGACGGGCGGCCACGCCTACGGATGGGTCTACTCGGGGCCGATCGGGTCGGTGCTGGACCCCGGACTGCTGGGACTCCACGAGGCGATGCCGCTCCCGTTCGCGTCTTCGCTCTGCGGCGCCTGCACCGACGCCTGCCCGGTGCGGATCCCGATCCCGGAGCTGCTGCTCGAATGGCGGCAGGAGGCACAGGAACAAGGCCTCACCCCCTGGAAAGAACGCGCGGCGCTGGCGGGTCTGGCGAGCGTGGCGACGCGGCCGGGGCTGTATCAGCTGGCGGGGAAGATCGGTTCCCGGCTCGGCGGGATGGGCGCCGCGCGGGCCCTGCCGATGCTGGGCGAGTGGGCGCGCGACCGGGCGCTGCCGCAACCGAGCAAGCGGACGTTCCGGGAGCTGTGGCGGGAGGGTATCGAATGAGGGCGGGCGGCGCCATGGCTACTAGTTCGCGGGAGCGAATTCTGGCCCGGGTCGCGCAGGTGACCGCGAGCCGGGAGAGGCTCCCACATCCGGGTGCGCTCGTGACGCCGCGAGCGGACGACCCGGCGGCGGCGTTTGTGAAACGATTCACAAGTAGCGGCGGCGAGGTGGTGGAAGCCGATCGGGGATGTTCCGCGAGTGCGTGGCTGACCGGGTTTCTGGGGGGGCTGGACCCGGAGGTCGTCGGAGTGGCCGTGGGGGCGGATGTGCCTGTGGAATTGAGGCCGGAGCTGCCCGAGGTCGCCGCGGCACACGCCGGTGCGGGGATCTCCGTCGCCTGGGGAGCGGTGGCGGAATCGGGGAGCCTGATCCTGCCGTCGACGGGGACGCGGGCGGTGCAGTTGCTGCCGCCGGTTCATGTGGTGTGGGTGCCGGAGGGGCGGGTCTTCGCTCGGTTGGAGGATGCGTTGTCGGAGTTGCGGAACGGCTTGCCGGCGGCCGTGGGCCTGCATTCGGGGCCAAGCAAGTCAGCCGACATCGGGCGCACGGTGGTGACGGGGGTTCATGGGCCGGGCCGGTGTATCGCGGTGCTGGCGGGGTGACGATACTCCACCAGGGCGGAGCGTCCGCAGATCTCGACCACGCGAAGCAATTGCTCCGCGCCATCAGCGTCCATCAGATGCATCTCTTCTCCGAACACAAATGCAACCGGCTGCGGCTGCCCTCCGTTGACCGCGATGTTGTCCGCGTACAGATAGGTTCTGTCCAGGTTGTCCCGTTGGGGATTCAAGCGTCCCGCCAAGTCCGGAATGGAGCCGGTCGAATTCGAAAAGATGACCGCGCCACCGCCCCGCAGCGGTATCAAGTCGATGTGTAATTCACACTCAGCGGGGATCCAGTCGCGCTCCAGGTGCGCCACGAATCCATCGGTCGCCACGAATACGGTCATAGGCAGATGAATGGTATGCAACTCGAAGGCCGTGTTGCCGCGTTGGTTGGAGCGCGCGCGTTTCCAGGAGTTGTTGGGAAAGAGCACCAGAACGTCCGCCCCGGCGACGGGCCGTCCATTGGCCGATATACGAACTCTGGGACTTGCGACGGGCAGTGACGCCGCCCGCACCAATTGCCACGGTATGAGCCGTCCCGCTCCGCGCGACTGGTACTCGTTTCCGCCGTAGACAACCGCTGCGTCCGTGGGTGGGGAGTCCGGGAAGTGCCTCCGTACGCGCGCGATGCCCTTGAACATGCTTGATGAGGGCGTGGCTGCCGACTTCGCTTCAAGCAGGGTCCTGCCCGCTGGCTTCTCAATGATGAGGTCGACTTCGGCTCCGGCGCGATCCCGGTAGAATGAAAGACCGCGACTATCCCCCCGGTTGGCGCGATGTTTGAGGCATTCCGAGACCACCCAGGTTTCGAAGATGGGCCCGCGGAGGGGGTGCGAGCGCAGCTGCGCCGCCTCGCGGATGCCCAGCAGCCAGCAGGCTAGCCCGGAGTCGTAGAAGTACAGCTTCGGCATCTTGACGAGTCGCTTGCGCAGGTTGGCGTGAAACGCAGGCAGGCGAAACGCGATGAAGCTCGTTTCCAGTATGCTCATCCACGCTTTGGCCGTGGGCTGTGAGACGCCGCAGTCGCCAGCGAGCGCGGAGTAGTTCAGGAGTTGACCCGTACGCCCGGCGCAAAGCTCGACGAAGCGCTGAAATGTTACCAGGTCGCCGACGTTGCTGATGGTGCGGACATCGCGCTCGATGTAGGTGGCCACATAGGAGCGGAGCCAGCGCGCAGGGTCGAGGTTCCGGTCGAAGATGCGGGGATAGCCGCCGCTGAACAGAGCTTCCTCGATGCTTGCGGGGTGTGGGTCGAAGCGCGTGATCTCGCCCCACGTCAGGGGTAGCAGGTGCAGCACTTCGGTTCGCCCCGCCAGCGATTGACTGACCGACTCCAGCAGCGAGAGGTTCTGCGAGCCGGTGAGAACCCAGCGTCCGGGTGTCGGATCCGCGTCGATGATGCCCTGCAGGTACGAGAGCAATCCCGGGACGCGCTGCACCTCGTCGATGACGGCTCCGTCCGGGAACTGAGCCAGGAACGCCCGCGGATCTTCTGTCGCGAACGCCCGGTCGTCGGGAGCTTCGAGCGATCTGTACGGATGCTCGGGAAACAGAGCTCGGCATAGAGTTGTCTTGCCGCTCTGCCGGGGTCCGGTGAGCGTGATGGCGGGGACCTGGGTCGCCGCCCTGGTGACTTCCGAAGCCAAGTCGCGATTGATCATAGCAACGTAATTTTAGCGACAATAGTAGGCTAGTTCAAGATCAGATTTTGAATCAGCCCGAAATTGCCCCTCTCAACACCTCCAAAACCCCCGCCCGATCCACCTTCCCTACCCCGGTTAGCGGCATCTCCTCCACGAGCACGATACGACGCGGGTGCGCGTATGCCGGACCCCGCTCCAGGGTGTAAGATTTCAGCGCGTCCGCGGTCAGCGCAGACCCCGACGCCAGCGCGACCATCGCCGCCGGCACCGCCCCCTTCACCGCATGGGGTACCGGAACCACCGCCGCGTCCAGCACATCCGGGTGCGACAGCAGCAAGTCCTCCACCTCTTTCGGGTAGATGTTCTCGCCGCCCGAGTTGAACATGTCGTCGGTGCGGCCCCGGAAGTGGAAGAACCCCTCGTCGTCGCGGTGGAAGAGGTCGCCCGTCGCCAGCCAGCCGTCCCGAATGCGGGCCGCGTTGACCTCGGGCAGATTGTGATACCCCGTTGTGACGCCGGGATTGCGGACCCACAGCTCGCCGTGGCGCGGATCCTCGACGCCGTCCCACACAAGCTTGATCTCGCCTTCGGGCCAGGCCGCTCCACAGCTTCCTCTCGGGACCGGGCGGCCGTCGGTCGGGGGGCCGAGCATGACCGGGCCGCCTTCGGTGAGACCGTAGCTCTCGCCGACATCGACGCCGAACGCGCGCTCGACCGCGTCCATCAGCTCCGGCTGGACCGGGGCGGAACCCAGGGTGACGCGCCGCAGCGCGGAGAAATCGAGTTCCCCGATGAGGTCCATGTGGTCGAGGAGGAGGGTGAAGACGGCCGGAACCGCGCCGACGTGGGTGCAGCGGTACTCGCCAAGCGCGCGCAGGAAGGACTCGGGGGCAAATCCGGGCAGGATGACCACCGACCCGCCCGCCTGCAGCATCGGCTTGACCGCTCCGGCCATTGCGTTCTTGTGGTAGAGGGGAACGGCCGCGAGGGCCCGGTCGGCAGGGTCCGCGGGCCAGTACTTCTTCAGGCACCGCACCCACCAGAGCTGCCCCTCGTGGGAGAGGACGACGCCTTTCGGCTTGCCGGTCGAGCCCGAGGTGTAGGGCTGAAACGCGGGGTGGTCCGTGCCGAGCAGTGGGGGCTCGAAGTCCGCGGAGGCTGTCGCAAGCGCACCCTCGTAGTCGAGCCAGCCGGTGCTTGCCCGCCTCTGACCCGCGGCCAGGCCGCCGACCTGCCACCTCCTCTCGATCCCAACTCTCTCGACCACCGCTGCCGAGCGCTCCGTGACCGCGGTTTCCACGAACGCGGCTCGGCAGCCGGCGTCCGCCACGACGTGGGCGAGTGACTCCGTGGCCAGCTTGAAGTTCAGAGGGACGGGGACGGCGCCGCAGCGCATCGCGCCGAACATGATCTCGATGAACTCGAAGCGGTTGCCGACGCTCAGCGCGAGCCGGTCGCCGATCCCGATGTCTGCGTCCGAGAGGAGGTTGGCGACGCGGTCCATGCGCGCGTCGAGTTCGGCGTAGGTGACTTTGCGGGGGACGCTGGCAGAAAGATCGATCAGCCCAACCCGGTCGGGATACCGTGCGCAGGCGTCGCCGAGCCAGTATCCGAGGTTGGAGTCGCGGGGATCGGGGCCTCCGCCCGCCCCGACACTCATTCGCCCGCCTCCTCCTCCGCCTCGCTCTCCGGCGCGGGCAGGGACAGCGCACTGATACAGACGGCCGTCCCCACACCTCCGATCACAATCCAGGTCCAGCCGCTCCCTGTCCGCATGACGGACGCAACGCCCCAAAGAGCTATTGCATTGGCCGCCAGATTCAGAATCAGCCCCCACACGCGCCCCGACCATGGTCCGATGGGACGCTCCAGCAGGCGTTGAATCGAGCGCCTGGCATCGGTGGCTCCGGCTCTCTTCGCTCCGCCGACCATCACCACCACCCCAGCCGGTTGAAGACGTAGGTGATTGCGATCGCGTTCAGCAGGGTGACCTGCAGGAGGATTCCCAGGTTCCACAGGTAGGACCTGCTGCGGTCGGCCCCGAGCACCTCCCGGTCGTTAAGCAGCAGGTACATGGACCAGCCGACCACGTTGTTCGCGAGCGACAGGAACGCGGCGATCGCGATGACCAGCCACACCGGACGCGCGTTCCACGCGGCCAGGAACGCGATCTGCGGGAGCAGCGCGGTGAGCTTCCAGCGCCACGACGACGTGTCCGGTTCCCACCCGAGCGCTTCGTGAATGGCCATGGCGCCGGCCAGGCTCATGCCGACCGTGGTCGTGATCGGGACCGCCAGGAACCCCACGTAGAAAAGGATTTGCGACCAGGTCGGGCCGAGCAATGGCATCAGCGCCGCCGCGAGTTCGGGTGCCGATTCGGGGGTAATCCCCTGGGGGAAGAGGGTGGCTGCGAACACCCCGATGACCAGGAAGTTGACGAGGACGAAGGGGAGGAAGAGGCCCGCGATCAGGTCGAAGCGCGCCAGGGACTCGTGGTTCCTGCCCCAGCCCCGTCCGAGCCCCGCGTAGTGGAAGAAGACCCAGTCCATCACGCCGATGGCCGCCGCCGAAGATGCGATGAAGAGGTCCAGCCCCTCGCCGCCGCCAGGCAGCCAGGGAATGAAGAAGCCGCGAGCCGCAGCGCCCCAGTCTACGCCGACGACCAGCAGGACGGCGCCGAACGCCAGGATCATGAGGGCGATCGCAGCCTTCATGACCGTTTCGACCAGACGCGTGCCCATCCCGCCATGGCGCCCGTAGCTCAGGATCAACCAGCTCGTGACGGCCACGTACAGGATCCAGTTGTACTCGGCCGGGAAGGTGAAGCCCGCGAATGGGGCCAGCGACTCGATCAGGTGGGTGCCGAGCGCGACCTGGCCGAAGTTGAAGATCACGGCGACCGCGGCAGTGCCCACCAGCCCCGTCATCAGGGAGCCGATCAGCCAGGAATGACGCCGGTTCTGGACCTGTATGACGCGGAACCCGCCCTTGCAGGTGAAGCGGGCCATGGCGGCCATCATGAACAGGCCGAGCCCGGCCGCCAGCCAGATCAGCCAGAGGGTGCGGTATCCGAAGGCGGCACCCGACAACATGGACGAGGTGAGGGTGCCCGCGCCGAGAGTGAGCGCTGCGCCCATGAATCCGGGGCCCGCAAGCCGTGCGTAGCCTCCGACGCGCCGGTGCAGGGGCGCGCGCGCGATCGTCGCCAGCCGCCGGGCTTCGCGGTCCAGCACATCTGCCGGGATCTTCCGGGCGATGGGATAGCTGACGGGGACAGAATCAGCACCGTCCGCAGTCCGGTGGGCTCCCTGCTGCGACGGTGGGGCGCCGCGCCCGCTCACAGCGTCAGCACCGACTTGCCGAAGACCTCCCGCGCGATGAGCTCCGCCATCGCCTCCCGGATCTGCTCAAGTGGTCTGACGGCATGGATGACGGGCTCCAGCTCGCCCCTGGCCACCATCGTCAACAACCGCGCCAGGCCGTCGCGCGTCCACCCGTCCGCCCCCATGATCGTCTGCTCGAAGCTCCAGATGTAGCGGATGTCGGTGGGCGGATCGTAGCCAGCTGTCGCGCCGCAGGTGACCATGCGCCCCTGATACCGCAACGTCTTCAGGCTGTCCGCCCAGGTGCCGCCGCCTATGTAGTTGACGACGACGTCCACGCCACCCCCGTCCGGACTATGGTATCGGGGCCTCCCCGCGATCTTCCTCACCGGGCGCACCAATTCGCCGGCGCGCGAAGACAACACGTGGTCCGCGCCCAACGCCGAGAGCTTCTCCAGCTTCCACTCCGCGCTTCCCGTCGCAATCACGCGGGCTCCGATGCGCTTGCAGAGCTGAACGCAGCAGGTGCCGACACCGCCGGTCGCGCCCAGGATCAGCACGGTCTCGCCGGCCTGGACCCTCGCACGGTCTTCAACAAGGCGCAGGGCGGTGCCATAGGCGACCGGGAGGGCGGCCGCATGTTCGAACGAGACGCCCGGCGGTATCCGGATGAGGTTTTCGAGCGGGACCGTGACGTATTCCGTCGCCGCCCCCAGCGCCTTCTCGCCCATCATGCCCCGCCCCGGAACAACGGGGTCGAGGAGGACCCGGTCCCCGACGCGCCATTCTCCACGATCCGTCCCGGGACCGAAATCGGCGATCTCGCCAGCCGCGTCGCCGCATGGAATCATGGGAAGCGGGACCCGCAACCCGGTCATCCCGCCGAGCATCATGGGGTCGAAGCCGTTGAGGGCGCAGGCGCGGATACGGACGAGGGCCTCGCCGGGGTTGGGATCAGGGCCCGGAACGCTGCCCAGGTAGAGCTCGTCGACGCCTCCGTGGCGGTCGTAGAGTGCGGCCTTCACGGGCCGTCGGCGCGCGTACTGGGGATGGATCCCGGCACTGGCCGCTAGCCCACGAACGAGGCATAGGTCCCACGACCCACCGCGCAGAGACGGCCCTCGTGGTCGTGGACCTCGACATCCGACACCGAGATGGTGCGCCCGAATCGGCGCAGCTTGCCCGTGGCCAGCAGGTACGGACCGGTGGATGGCCGCAGGTAGTCGACCCGCAGCGAAATAGTGGGTACGCCGCCGCCCGCGCGAACCGCGACGACCATGTCGCCCGCGATGTCGATCAGGGACGCGATGGGCCCGCCGTGGTAGATGGTGCCGTCGCCCCGCGTGAGGTCGGGCTTTTTGGGCATCTTGAGGACCACGGTGTCTTCACCCATTTCTTCCAGGGTGATGCCGAGGGCGATGATGGCCTCGGAGCCCGTGAGGACGGACTCGATCAGGGTCCAGGATTGCGACGTTGCGGTTGGCATGGTTAAGGTCCCACTGCAATTCGCTCGACATCGATCAGGTCGGCGTGTCGCATTGCCTGGGCCAGGTCATAGGCCGCTTGAAGGCGGTACCAGGTACCAGCTCCACCACCGAAAGCCTTGTCGAGGCGGATCGCCATCACCGGTGAAATCCCTGAGCGACCATTCACGATGCCGGACAGCTGCTTACGGCTGACGCCAAGCCTCAGCGCGGCCTCCGTTACGCTCAGACCGAGCGGCTCCAGGCAATCATGACGCACGGACAATCCGGGATGAGGTGGGTTCTTCATTGGCATGGTTCGCCATCCTTCTCTAGTGATAGTCAACGAGGTCGACATCCGTGGCATGCCCACCCTCAAAGCGGAACACGACCCGCCAGTTGTGGGACACCCTTACGGACCAGTAGCCAGTGCGGTCACCCTTCAGCGGATGGAGTCGGAACCCGGGCAAATCCATGCTCGCAGGTCCCATCGCTACATCGAGTCGTGCCACAATGCGTCTGAGCTTGTCGACTTGATTGGGTGGAACACGTCGCCGATCGCCATCTTCGTACAGTAGCCTGAGGCCCTTGTGACGGATACGGACGATCATTTGCAAATGTAACCTGATACCGGTCAGGTGACAATCTGCTCCAGCGGGCATCGACAGTTCGAAGGGCCGGCTTCCTTGACGCGCCGCCCTTTACCGCCCCACTTGAAGGTCAGTAGCCGCCCCTGAAGCGTGTACCAGAAGGAGGACTCGCCGATGATGATCGCCCGCCGCCACCCCGACCCGTCGCTCAAGCTCGGCGCCACGTTGGGGCTTGTCGCTGCCACTTCGCTCGCCACCCTCGCTCCCGCCGCCCTCACCGCCCAGGACGCCGCCGACGCTCCCCGCCTCACCGTCGACCGCTACCTCGACTGGGAGCGCGTGTCCGACCCGCGGATTTCCCCGGACGGCACCCGGATCGTTTACACCCGCAGCTGGGTCAACCAGGTGGAGGATCGCTGGGACTCGGACCTGTGGCTCATGAACGCCGACGGCACGCGCAAGCGATCCCTCGTCGACGGCTCCTCGCCCCGCTGGTCTCCCGACGGAACGCGCATCCTGTTCTCCGCCACCAGGGAACCGGACGGCACACAGCTTTTCGTGCGCTGGATGGACGAGGAGGGCGCCGTCTCGCAGGTCACAAGGGTTCCGGAAACGCCCATGAACGCCATGTGGTCGCCCGACGGGTCGATGATCTCGTTCACCATGTACACGCCCGGCGAGTTGCCGAGCGACTGGTCGATCGACCTGCCGAGCGCGCCGGAGGGAGCCAGCTGGACCGAAACGCCCCGGATCGTGGAGAACATGCACTTCCGTGCCGACCGCGTGGGCTTCACCGACCCGGCCTACATGCACCTCTTCGTCGTCCCGTCCAACGGGGGTACGGCCCGCCAGCTCACCAGCGGAAAATGGCATGTCGGTGCCCGCTTCATCGCGATCTACGGAGGTGTCGGGTACGATTGGACACCGGACGGACGGACCATCGTCTTTGACGGGTTGACGAAGGAGGACTCGGACCTTCGCTACTTCGAGTCGGCGATCAACGCGGTGGACGTGGCCACCGGCGAGACCCGCGAGATCACACCGAGGCAGGGGCTCTGGACGAGTCCGGTGGTGTCGCCCGACGGACGCACGATCGCCTTCACCGGCTATGACTGGTCGCCCCAGACCTACCACGTGGGCGAACTGTACACCGTGGGAATCGACGGAAGCGGCATGAGGATGGTCGCGCCGGAGCTGGACAGGGACATCGGCGGCATCATATGGGACGATGACGGAACCCGTTTCTACTTCGCCGTGCAGGACAGGGGCTCGTCGAACGTCTACTCCGCGACTCCCGCGGGCGTTCTGGAGCAGCTGACCGAGGGCGTCCAGATGCTGTCGCTCACCTCGGCGGGGGGAGGCACGGCGGTCGGGGTGCGGTCGGCCCCCCAGACGCCCGGCGAGGTGGTCCGGTACGACCTGGAGGCGGGCGCGGCTCCGTTCCAGCTGACCAGCGTCAACGCCGATGTCATGGCCGGCGTCGCGCTGGGCGATCTGGAGGAGATCTGGTACGGTTCCACCGAGGGCGCCCAGGTGCAGGGATGGATCGTGAAGCCTCCGGGATTCGACCCGTCGGAGCGCTATCCGCTCATCCTGGAGATCCACGGCGGACCTCACGGCATGTACAACGTGGGCTTCAACTGGATGTTCCAGAACTTCGCCGCCAACGACTTCGTGGTCCTCTACACCAATCCGCGCGGCTCAACCGGCTATGGCACGGACTTCGGCAACGCAATCGACGACCGGTATCCGGGAGAGCGCGATCTGGCCGACCTGCTTTACGGCGTCGATGAGGTCGTGGGCCGGGGGTACATCGATACGGACAGGATGTACGTGGGCGGCTGCTCGGGCGGGGGCGCGCTTTCCAGCTGGGTGATCGGCCACGACGACCGCTTCGCCGCCGCCGCCGTGCGCTGCCCGGTCATCAACTGGATGTCCTTTGCGGGCACGGCGGACGTGGCCATGTGGGGATACCGGCGATTCCGCGAGCTGCCCTGGGAGAACCCGGACAAGTGGCTGCGCCATTCGTCGCTCATGTACGTGGGCGATGTCACGACGCCGACGCTGCTGCTGACCGGCGAGCTGGACCTGCGCACGCCGATGTCGCAGACCGAGGAGTACTACCAGGCGCTCAAGATCGAGGGGGTGCCGGCAGCCATCGTCCGCTTCAACGAGGAGTACCACGGCACCGGGAGCAAGCCGTCGAACTTCATGCGCACGCAGTTGTACATGCGCAAGTGGTATGACCGATGGGTCGGAAAAAGGCCGGTGAGCCAGTGAGCGGAGCGAGCGAAGGGGACCAAGTTTGTCCGCCACAAACCGGTCAAAGTGGCGGACAAACGCAGATTGCGATGCCTTGTCCGCCACATTTGGCCAAGAGTGGCGGACAAGACGGAGCCCTTGAGGACCTGCCACTCGAAGCGCGCTCCGGACTGAGTCCGTTCGAAAAGGCCGAGCTCCCCGAGCCGCCGAGGCCAAAGGGTCTGGCCTGGATGGGTGTCGTGGGCCCGGGCGTCATCATCCTGGGCGCCTCGATCGGGAGCGGGGAGTTCCTGCTCGGACCGGCTGCGTTCGTCCAGTACGGGCTGGTGCTGTTATGGGTGACTCTGGTCGCCGCGTTCCTGCAGACCGTCTTCAACACCGAACTGATGCGCTGGACAATGGCTACAGGGGAACCCGTGGTGACCGGGTTCATGCGTACAGGGCCGTGGTCGCAGTTCTGGGCGTGGTTCTACGCCGCGCTCTACTTCCTGCAGGTGGGGTGGCCGGGGTGGGCCGGTGCGGCCGCGGGGGCGGTGTTCTTCCTGTTCTTCCGCGAGCTCGCGGGCCCGGAACAGGCGCAGTTGGTGTACTGGATCGGGGTCGGCACCTTCGCGCTGTGCGTGGGTATCCTGCTCTTCGGCAAGCGCATCGAGCGCACGCTGGAGCTGCTCAACTGGGTGCTGGTGGCCGTGATCATCGGCGGCTTCCTGATTCTTGCCGCGATCTTCGTCTCACCCGACACCTGGGTGGCCGCGGGGGCGGGACTCGTCGGCTTCGACACCGAGGTCGGCTCCTTCCGCTTCATCCCGCAGGGCGTCGACTGGTTCCTGATCGGGGCCTTCGCGGCGTACTCGGGCGCAGGCGGCGTGATCAACCTGACCCTCTCCAACTGGGCCCGCGACAAGGGCTATGGAATGGGCGAACGGGTCGGCTACATTCCGGCCGCGGTGGGAGGAACGCACAAACAGCTCGCCCCGACCGGCTACATCTTCGACCCGACCCCCGACGCCATGGAACGATGGAAGGGCTGGTGGCGCATCGTGCGTGCCGACCAGTGGGGCGTCTACTTCATCGGCGCGATGCTCGGGATGGTCCTCCCGGCGGTGCTCTACGTCACCTTCATCGAGGGCGGTACCGACATCCGCGGCCTTTCGGTCGCGGCGGCCCTGGCCAACGCAATGGCGACCCGGGAAGGCGCCATATTCGGCGGGGCCATCGCGCTCATGGGCGTGTGGGTGCTCTTCAAGACTCAGCTGGACATCATCGACGGGATGACCCGGTCGATCACCGACATTCTGTGGACCGGCTCGCGCACGGTGCGGCGCTGGCGCGGCGGCGATGTGCGGTTCGTCTACTACACGGTACTGGGGGTGCTGGCGGTGTGGGGAGTCATCGCCTTGCGCCTTGCGCAGCCGATCGTCCTGCTGCAACTGGGGGCAAACATGGCCGGCATCGTCTTCGTGGTCTCGTCACTGCACCTGCTCTACATCAACACGCGGTTCCTGCCGAAGGAGATCCGTCCGCCCTTGTGGCGGAGGGCGGCGCTGGTCGCGATGTCGGTGTTCTACGGGGCGTTCGTGGTGCTGTGGCTGACGGCGATGCTTTAGGAGCCCGTGGAACTCCAGGCACGGCGAGCCTCCTCGCCGGGCCGTCGGTCAGTTCCCAACGATTTCCAGCAACTCGATCTCGAAAATCAATGTCTCGTTGGGACCGATCACGTCCCCCGCTCCGCCTTCCCCATATGCCAGCTCGGAGGGGATGGTGACGCGGAAGTGGCTGCCCACGGACATGAGCTGCAGTGCCTCGCCGAAGCCGGGGATTACGCCGCTGACGGGGAAGGTCGCGGGCTCGCCACGGTCGTAGGACGAGTCGAACTGCGACCCGTCCGTCAGGGTGCCCCGGTAGTGGACTACGACCTCGTCGTCGATGGTGGGCGTGGCTCCGTCGCCAGCCCGGAGGACTTCGTACTCGAGACCGCTTTCCGTCGTCGCCACCGTGCCCTCCTCGGCGGCTTCGTCTCCTCCGGCGCACGCGGTGCCGATCACCAGCGTCAGAGCCAGAATGCCGTAGCCTGCCCGGTTCATGTCACTCATGTCTTGCCTCTCTTCAGGTGTGCCGATCCGGCCGGTGCCGATGTGACCGGCCAATCAGCGGGGAAACGTAGCGGAGGACGTGTCCCGTCGGACAGGGTTCACCGCTCCCCGATCCGGAGCAGCTCGATCTCGAAGATGAGGGTCTCGTTGGGACCGACAAGGTCGTCCAGGCCATCCCAGCCATAGCCGAGGCGACCGGGAACGGTAACGAGATAGTGACTGCCGACCGACATCAGTTGAAGCGCTTCCCTGAAGCCGCGGACCACGTCCCTGACGCCGAGCACATCCGGCGAGCCGCGCTCGTAGGACGAATCGATCACCGTTCCGTCCGTGAGCTTGCAGCTGTAGTGGACAAGAACGAGTTCTCTTGCTGTAGGCTTCGGGCCGACGCCCTGGCGCAGCACCTTGTACTTGAGCCCGCTCCGGGTCGTGTACACACCGTCGGCGTCAGGCGTCAGATCCTCGATCGGCGTCGCACCGGCCCCCGCGCACGCGGCACAGGCGAGGGTCAGGATCACGCCACACTTCGGGCCCATCTACCCGCTCCCCACCGATGCCGCCCCGATGCTCGCCAGCGACGGCGCGCCCGCAAGCCGCATCGTGATGGCCAGCTCGTTGCGCAGGATCTCCAGCACACGCTCGACGCCGGGCTGGCCGAAGGCGCCCAGTCCCCACAGGTACGGCCGCCCCACGGCGACCGCATCGGCACCCCGGGCGATCCCCTTGAAGATGTCGCTGCCGCGCCGGAAGCCGCCGTCCACGATGACGGGGACACGACCGCCCACGGCTGTCACGATCTCGGGCAGCGCGTCAATGGTCGCACGCCCGCTGCCCTCCGCGCGGCCCCCATGGTTCGAGACCCACACCGCGTCCACGCCGTTTTGCACCGCGAGCGCGGCGTCTTCGCGCGTCACGAGCCCCTTCACCACGATCTTCTGGTCGGTGATGTCGCGCAGGCGCCCGATGATATCCCAGGTCATGCCGGGCGTGCGGAAGTCGGAGCCGCTGTACTCGGTCCCCTGGTACATCGGCTTGACCGTCGGCGCTTTGCCGCGGGGACGGTGGCAGCTGCGGCAATCGCGGTCGTCAACCCGGCGCCAGCGCTCCAGCGTGAGGCGGTTGCTTCCGGCGGGCAGGTCCACGGTGAGCACGATGACGGGGCATCCGGCTTCCCGAACCCGGGTGACGACCGCCTCCGTGACCGCCCAGTTCGAGGTGGCGTAGAGCTGATACCAGACGGGCTCGCCTCGCGCCTCGTTGACCTCTTCCACCCCCGTTGAGCTCACCGACGAGAGGACTTGCAGGTGGTTTTGAGCCTGCGCGGCCCGCGCCGTGGCCAACTCGCCCTCGTCGTGGAATCCGCGCTGGCTGCCGCAGGGCGCCACGATGATCGGCGACGGCCACTCGCGCCCGAAAAGGGTGACGCGCGTGTCCAGGCGGCTGACATCCACCAGGCGGCGGGCGCGGATGTACATGGCCTCAAGGGCCGCGCGGTTGTTGCGTTGGGTCTCCTCGCCGTCGACGCCGGTCTGGATGTAGCCGAAATGGGCAGTTGGGACGGTGGTCTCGGCCACCCTCTCCATGTCGAAGACGTCCAGGGCGTCGGCGGCGGTCGTGACGAGGTCGTCGAGGGAGGGGCGGTTCTGGCCAGCGGCGCCGGGGCCCTGGCCGGGTGCCGGGGGGGTCTCGCCGCCCGTGCCGGGGAGGGAGCCGGGTTGGTCGCAGCCGGGCAGGGTGGCGAGAAGGGGGCTGGCCGCGAGCCAGCGCAGGAAGTGGCGGCGGTGGAGGGGGGCGGTGGGGGTGGGGTCGGGTGCCATCTTGTCCTCGTGGTGGCGTGGTTGAACCACTTGCTTCTCGCCGTGCCAATCTGTATGTACGGTGGGCGCGGGGCCACCGTCTGTAGCTGGCGGCCCCTCACCCCGGCATCCTCAACCGCGAATGAAAAAACCCGCCAGCGAGTCGCAACCGACCACCTCCCCCAAGTCCAAACTCCACCGCAACGTCTGGGCCACGAGCGGCACCAGCTTCCTGACGGACGTCTCCAGCGAGATGTTGCTCAACGTCCTGCCCCTCTTCCTGGCCAACGTGCTGGGCGTGCGCGTGTGGACGATCGGCCTGATCGAGGGCTTCGCCGAGGCGACATCGAGCATCCTGAAGCTGTACTCGGGGTGGTTGTCGGACCGGCTCGGGACCCGTAAGTGGCCAGCCGTCGTCGGGTACGCAATCTCGGCGGTGTCCAAGCCGTTCTACTACCTGGCATCGACTTGGGGCGCGGTGGCCGCGATCCGGTGGGGCGACCGGGTGGGGAAGGGGGTCCGCACGGCGCCCCGCGACGCGCTGTTGGCGGATTCGACGCTTGCCGGGCGCCGGGGTCTCGCCTTCGGGCTGCACCGGGCCGCCGATACGGCGGGGGCCGTGATCGGGATCGCGGTGTCGATCTGGGTGGTGCAGCAGGTCCAGGGTGGTGGCGCGCTCCTCGAAGCCGAGACGTTCCGCAAGCTGGTCCTGTGGAGCCTTGTTCCCGCCTTCCTGGGCGTAGCGGTTCTGGCGGCGGGGGCGAGGGACGTCAACGTGGACGGGTCCGACGGGCGCGGCAATGGCGGTGAGGGACAGGATGGCAACCCCGGTGCGGCCCCTGTCGCGAGCCGCCCCCGTCTTCGCCTGCGTGGACTCGGCCGGGGCTTCGGGGCATTCGTCGCCTGTTCAGTGATCTTCGAGTTTGGCAACTCCGCGGACGCCTTCCTTGTGCTCAGGGCGCAGGAGAGGGGCCTTTCGGTCGCCGGGATTCTGTGGCTGCTGCTCGCTTTCAACGTCGTCTACACGCTCGTGTCGACCCCTGCCGGGTCACTCGCCGACAGGATTCCCCGCAAGCGCGTGGTTGCCGCTGCGTGGGGACTTTACGCGCTCGTCTACCTCGGCTTCGCGCTCGCGGATACGATCATGCACGTCACCGTCTTGTACCTGGTGTACGGTTGCTATCACGGGCTCGTCGCGGGTGCGGCAAAGGCGATGGTGGCCGATCTGGTGCCACCGGAGCAACGCGGGACGGCTTACGGAGGCTACGCGGCAGCGATCGGACTCGCCACGTTGCCGGCTTCGCTGCTGGCGGGGGTGTTGTGGGAAGGCCTCTTCGCGTGGGAAGGGTTCGGCCCTGCGGCGCCCTTCGTGTTCGGCGCGGCGATGGCTGCGGTCGCGGCGGTACTGTTGCTGGTGATTGTGCCCGGGGAGCAGGTCAGCCGGGCGGCCTGAACCGCACCAGCACGGGCAGATGGTCGCTCGTCGTGTCCTCGTAGTCCGGGATGAAGTCATCGACCCGATGGACCATTGCGGAGCCCTCTTCGTACCGTACCATTACCTCGTCGGATGCGAGGATGTGGTCGATCACATCGTCATAGCCCAGGATCGAGGTCAGGCCCGCGGCGCTCAGCGCGGCCGTGGGGTAGACCCAATCCGGTGCGGCGTCGACGATGTCGCGGTAGGGAGTGTCGCGGCCCGAAGTGATCGATTCGTCCACGTCGTCGTTCCAGTCGCCGGGTATGAGAACGAAGTCGTCTGCCCTCGCGGAGTCGACATACGCCTTCAACCCGGCGGCTGCGGCGACCCGCCTTTCCCAGGATGCCACCTCACTGGTCGCTTTTGCATGGAGGACGATGATTACGGCGTCCAGGGGGGCGCCGCCATAGCTCAACCGGACCCGCACTTCGAGGGGCGGCCGGCCTGCAAACGCATGGTCGAACTCGCCGAGAATGATCCGTGCACCGGTTACGCTCACAACCGACGTCTTGAAAACCAGACCGACCTTAAGCTCGCCCGGGGTATAGAATTCGGTCCCATCCGTGACGGTGGAATCGGTGGCGAGGAGCCCGGCGTAGCCCGGGAGATGCGATATCAGCGAGGCGAAGGCCGTGGCGCTGGTCACTTCCTGGACACCCCAGAGGTCGGCATCGGTCCCCCGGATCACGTCCCTCACTCGTGCCAACTGGAGTATCTCGTCGGTCGGTCCCGACCCGGTAGACCCGAAGTGCAGAAGGTTCCATGTGGATACATCAAGAGTCGCGTCCGTGCCCAGTGCGGGAACCAGGATGGGTTCGGGCAGGGGTACCGGCTCGGGCTCGGGTTCCGGCTCCGGCGCCGCAGGAGATTCGGATCCGCAGCCTGTCGTGGCGATGAGCATCAGGGCGGCGACCGGCGCGCCACGGCGGCCAAGGCTCCTGCCACGGCGGCCAGCGCTCCTGCCGCGGCTCCCGGGCGCGCCTTCTTCCGCTATTGTGCCGCCCGAGCTGAACCGTATCACGGTGCCTCGGTCTCTCCGAGTTGCAACAATCGTCGCTCCAGCGCATCCAGTACCCGGTGCAGCGACCGTTTTTCCCGGCCGAAGATGATCTTCCAGGGAACGATCGAGCTGGCACCGCCCGCAAGCGCCACCGGCACGATGATGAACGCTGTGGCGGCACCCAGCGCCGCGGCGAGAGCGCCCATCCCGAACGTCATGATCGGCCCGACCCCGAGTGTGCACGCCAGCAATCCGTCGCGGTAGTTGCCGAGCACCCGGATGCGCGTTTGTTCACCTTCGCTCCGGATGGACACGTAGCGCCCGCCGGTCCCGCTTCGGGCGCGCCATTCGAATCCGCCAAGGACCTCTTCCACGATCCCCTGACGCGCGAACTCGCTGCGGATCAGGTCGAGAAGCTGCGGCAGGTGCTCGTCATCGAGCCGTACCGGAACCACTCTTTCCAGCTGTACCGTCGTGGGCAGGCCCAGCACCGCACCGGTCGCGGGCGGGTCTTCGCGGACCTCGAGCGTCCGTGCCGCCATCTTGATCCCGGTGCGCGAAATCCCGGCTTCGGCTCCGATCTCCTTGAGTTCGGCGAGGGTGAGCCCCATGCCGGGAGCGCGTTCGGGACTGGTGGTCGTCGCCTCGACCGCTCGGTGCAGGATCAGGGCGACTTCGTCGTCGTCGTAGCGGCGCTCGGTCATTCCCGACGTTCCGATCCGGCGGGACGTTCCGGGCCGGGTGCGGACAGCGCCTCCAGCCGTGCGACCGCCTCGTCGAAACGCGCCTCCAGCCGCGGGATGCTTGCGTCGCCGTACCCGGTCCGAAGACGGGCGCGGGAGGCGATCAGGATTTCGAGGAGTTCGGCGGCTGCCTCGCGCCGCGCGACCGGGTCGGCGCTGCCCCGCTCGCCGATCCACACCGGCGCCGAGTGCGCGAACGGCGACGTGTCCATCGATGGCCACAGGGTCTCGCCCCCGCGTACACGTACAGCGATCCAACCCGCGTCGGGGAGGTCGATGTCGCCCGCGTAGGAGCGCTGGCCGGGCTCCGCAATGCCTGAACGGGACTGAACCACGCGCCCGTTGACGATGATCTCCACCGTATCGACGGAGGTCGCCGTGGCCAGATCGAGCGTCCAGGGCACACTGCGAGGCGACTCCGCGCTATTCGCACCAGTTCCGCTGGTGCCCGCCACGACCACCTCGCCTGGCCGGGCGTCCCCGACCCGGAAGTCCAGAAGGGGTCCGTTGGTGACGAATGACCTCCCGTCGCGCAACGCCTCGATGTATGCGGGCCAGTTCACCTGATCCCCGGTGTGCGCGTACACCCGTGTGGTCCCCACAGCCATTGTGCGGTACAGGTTCAGCATGACGTCGGTACCCGCGGACGGTGCGATGGTCAGGCCCAGGTTCAGGAAGCGGTGCCACAGCGCCGACGTCCCTTCGGAGTTGCTCCACAGACACATGACCTCCAGCGCATCCACGTCGCCCATTACCGCATCCGCGACCAGTTCGACCGGCACCCGCGCCCCGGGCTCGGAGGCGAAGGGATCGGGCACCGAAACGGGGTGGACGTAGTATCCGATACCGCCATGACCGTGCGCGTATTCCAGGACCTCCGCATTGGTCCGGTCATCGGTCCCATAGACCTCGTAGCCTGGGCCCCATACCCACGGCCAGTGCAACTCGGGGATCTCGATCAGGCCCATGTGGCCAAGGAAATGCGAGCGAATCTCCTGGCCGAAGCGGATCAGCGGCGACCCGTCCGACTTCTCCCACCCCCACAGATCCTGGTCCTCGAAGCGGTTGTGCAGATTGGCCAGTAGGGGCGTGGCAATGTCCAGATCCTCCCCTTCCATCATTGGAACCATGTCTTCCGGGTCCAGGTCGTACTGACCTCCGTAGTTGAGGTGGAAGTGGTGATCGCCGGAGGTCCAGCCCGCGGACCGCGCGTTCCAGACGGGGGTCAGCTCGAGGGTCACTTCGGTTACCCCACCGGCTGCCGCGGTCACAGTGGTCTCCGTCTCGGGCGTGGCCAGGCCGTGCACGGCGGAGACGGTAACTTCGCCAGCCGGCACCGTGATCTCCACGAGCCCCGGGCTGTAGAAGAAGACGCGGCCGTTGGCGCCGTCGAAGTGGGTGGCGCCCTCATCCGGGACCGCGGGATGACCGGTTGCGTCGACGACGTTCAGGCGGGCGGGGCTGCTCGTCCGAATCCGCAATCGGGCCGTCCCGGTTCCCCATTGCCAGGTGGCCACGTCCACATCCTCGACCGGACCGCCGGCCTTGCGGACGCGCTTCACGTGCATGACCTCCCGCTGGTCCGCCTCGGAGAAGTAGACCCACTCTCCGTCCGCGCTCCAGGCGGGTGTCAGGGGGATACCGCCGCTGACCAACAGCACCGATGGACCGGGCTGTTCCACGCTGTGAACGCGGAGATCCCATCCCTCCTGCGTGGGCCAGTTGAGCGCGAGTCCCGTTCCGTCTGGACTCAGGGACGGACGGGCCATGGACACGATGCTGCCGGACATGAGCACTCGCGGCGCGCCGCCACGGAGAGAGCGCAATTCCACGCGGTCGCCTCCCTGCTTGGCGAGCAGCAGAAACGCGTCGCCGGCGGGCAGGGGTTGTGGCTTCAGCTCGATCCCTGGCTCGCTCGTCACCGCCTCTTCCTCACCCGTCGCCAGATCCACGGACCAGATGTCCAGCGTTCCCGCCTTTGCGGACGAATAGAATAGCGTGCGGCCATCCGCCGAGTACACCGGATCCAGATCCAGCGCGGGAGAGTCGATCGTGCGGAGTTCGTCGCCCGAATTTACGCTGACGACCACGATCCTCGTGTCGTGATCATTGTCGCGTACGAACGCGATCCGGTTGCCGGACGGGTGCCAGGCCGGACGCGCGTCCAAGTCGCGCCCGGTCGTCAGCCGCCGTGCCGTCCGCGACTCCAGATCCATCACCCAGATCCATCCCCTCGACGAAAACGCGAGCTGCCGCCCGTCCGGAGACGGCGCCGGATCCATGGGGCCGTTCGTCAGGATCGGGAGTTCGTACCCCTCCAGGTAGACGTGGTGACCGTATCCGTCGACATGAGGGTATCGATTGCGCCATTGACCGGTCCCGGGTTGGGGGATGAGGGACGCTGTGATGAGGAGGAGTGTGCATGTTGCGCTGGCGCCTGGCTTCTTCACGGCTGTTGCTCCCGACTGGAGGTTTGTGGCTGCTAAGCATTGCTGAGAGTCACCGGGGCGGGCAAGTGGCCGTGGGGTGTGGTCCATGGCGGTGGCTCCGGCGATCATGCGTGCATGGCCTCGATGGCCCATATTCACGGGATGCCCGCAGGCCTTCCGGGCGGGGAAGCCCAAGGGGTCCCGACTCATCGATCCATAAGGAACGCCCAATGAACCATAGTCACGCGGCGCAACGCTTCCACTTTCCGGTGACCACCTCGACTCTGCTCCTTCTCATCGCCCTCGTTGGTGCGGCGCCGGTCCAGGCCCAGGACGCCGACGGCAACGTGTTTCACGATGGCGATTCTCTCCCTTGGGGAGATCCGAACGATGGCGTGCGTTTCCTCCCGCTCTACGGCGACTATAGTGCGGACGGGGAGGTCTTCGCCTTCCGCCTCGAAGTCCAGCCCGGCTTCGAATTGGGACCCCACACCCACCCGGTCACAGAGCACATGACAGTCCTCTCCGGACGCTTTTTCGTCGGCATGGGCGAAACAATGGACAAGGAGGCCGGCACCGCCTACGGCCCGGGGAGCTACATCGCGATTGCGGCGAACGTTCCCGCATACATGTGGGTGGAGGAAGAGACCGTCGTCCAGGTCCACGGTGTCGGTCCGTTCTCGACCCAGCCCGTTACGCCCCCGCAAGGGTGACGACAGCATGAAGGCCCGGCACCTTGCCAGCCCGGCGTCTCGCCGCCCTGGGTGCTCGCGGGGATTCATCCACGGGCTGCTCGCCACCCTGACGCTCACAGCGTGCATCCCCTCCGAGTCGCCCACCCTTCAGCGCGGCGACCCCGCTCCCGCCTTCACCGCGACCTCTCTGGCCACAGGATCGCCCACGTCGCTCGCCGACTACCTGGGCGAGACCCTGCTCGTCAACCTGTGGGCCACCTGGTGCCACCCCTGCAAGACCGAGACGCCCTACCTCCAGTCCGTGTACGAGAGATACCGCGACCGTGGGTTTCGCACCCTGGGCGTGTCGGTCGACCGGCGGGCGGACTACGATGCCGTGATCGAATTCGTGGAAGAAATGGGCGTCGAGTACGACATCGCCCTGGATCCCGACGCCGTTTCGCGCGATGTCTTCCACGCCCGCGGGCTGCCCACGTCCGTCCTCATCGACCGGAACGGAGCCGTCGCGTTCAGCTGGATCGGACCGATCCCGGAAGGGGACCCCACCTTCATCGAGGGACTGGAGGCCGCGCTGGAGCGGTAGCGGGGCCGGAGCAACCGCCTCGGGCGGTCGAGTTGTCTCACGTTGGCGGGGGTGTTCCAGCAGCCCGACGGGCACCCGGTTCAATCCAGAGGGGAAGATGCTGATGGGCGGGAAGAGGGTCATGCAGGTCGCCGTGGGAATCCTGGTCGCAACGTCGATCGGGTTCATCGTGTTCACCTGGTGGGACTTCTACCTGAGAGCCGGTCCCGGTTCCGGCCACCGGGTTATCGGCGACTACATTGACGATCACAGAGTGCGACTCGGAGCGAGCGTGGTGCTCGCGGCAGCGTTGGTGTGGAGTGCTGCGGGATACTTTGCCTGGAAATCCCGGCACGTCCTGGGAGCCATCTGGGATGATCTGAAGCAGATGGGTTCGGGGCGCTAGCCTCCCTCCGGCTCCGGCACCATGAACGCGCAAGCCGGCCCCGTGGCCCGACTCAGCCTCAAGTCCAGCGTCGCCAGCGCGCAGTCGAAGGCTTCCGCTACTGCGACGTACCACGCGTCATGGCACGTCACGTTCCGGCGGAGCTCCCACACACGTTCGGCGAAGGGAGCGAAGGGTAACAACTCGACGTCAAGTCGCAGCAGGTCGCGGTGGGCGCCGTTGGCCTCGATCCTCGAGATCTGCCCGCGACTCTCCAGACGGCGCAGTATGTTTGCGGCCTCGACCTGGACCAGTTCCGGCGCGGCCAGTGTGTTTGCGCCCACTACCGACTCTCCCCACCGTCCTTCGGGGCCCGAATCCACCAACGTCGCGACCACGACGGACGCGTCGACAACGACGGTCACCTGCGGTCAACGTCGCGCCCGGACAGGATGCTACACGCCGGCACCTGCGTACCTGCGGTCTCCTTCCGTTCCCGCACCCCCTCGAGCCACCGATCGAGAGACGGTCGCGAAGCAATCCGCTCCAGTTCACGTCGCAGATATTCCTGCATCGACAGACGCGACAGGGCCGCACGCACCGCGAGTTCGTCGCGGACTTCGTCGGGAACGCCCCTGATGGTGATTTGAACGGCCATGACATCATTCTACATGCACAGACAGCAATGTGCAAGCAAACTACCGCCCCACCGCCTCCTCGCGTTCGGCCTCCGCCTCTACCTCACGCACCCTCTTCCTCAGCCACCACCCCGTCCCCGCTACCAGCCCCAAGGGCAGCACGGTCAGCAACCCGGTAGTTGCAAGGAAGGCGAGCCGAGCCTCGTCGTCCCGGTCGAAACACACGGGACAGGCGTGAGCGACATCCGGGAAGACGGCCGTCACCACCAGGGCGATCACGGCCGCCGCCGCGACACCCGTCGCACCGCGCCACCGGCCCGCCACCCCGCGCCGCCCGCGCGCCCGGATCATCTCACGAGTCTTCATCATCTACATATACACCTGGAAGTACAGAAATGGCCACACCAGGACCACAAAGTACCAGAAGAGCGACACCGTGGACATGGCTTCCCGGGACAGCGTCCCGGCCATCAGGCGCATCCACGCCCACGTCAGCAACCCGATCGCGACGACCGCGTGCGCCGCGTGTGCGCCGATGATCGTGTAGAAGAGGCTGCCGTACGTCGAGGAGGTGAGCGTCAGCCCTTCCTGCAGCAGCGCCACCCATTCGACCCCTTGCAGCGTGACGAACGCGCCCCCCGACAAGATCGCCGCCATGAGCGCCAAGCCGATGGACCGGTTGCCGCGCTGGTACGCGCGGTGGGCGATCAGCAGCACGATCCCGCTCGCGATCAGCATGGTCGTGTTGATCGCCGTACGCTCGAAGGGAAGCCGCGGCTGGTTCGGCGGCGGCCACACCGAGCCCACGGCGCGCGCCTTCACGATCACGAACGCCGAGATGAACCCCGCGAATAGCATGATCTCGACAAAGACGAAGAGGATCATTCCCAGCACGCCGTTCGAAACGACCTTCTCGGCGCGGCGCGGCCTCGGCCGGAACGGGATGATCGTCGTGCGCGCGCTCATCACTCCCTACCCCTCCGCCGGCCCGACCAGGCGCGAACGGATCCGCCCCACGCCCGGCAGCCTCATCACCCTCTCCACCAGCGGCCCCGCCAGCCGCCGCACGATCGGGATATGGCTCAGCGTCTCGTAGATCAGGATCAGCACACCGATCGAGAGGATGATCGCCACGGCGTTGGTCCCCACGGCAACCAGCGCGAGCACCGACCAGAAGGCGGCGTGCGCCAGGTTGTAGCCGCCCGGCAGGAGGTTGTCGGTCGACTTCCGGGTCGGCACGAGACTCGCGTGCGCGACCTCCTCGGCGTGCTCGCCTTCCGCCGCGTGGCTGTCGTCCTCAACGTGCACCTCTGGCTCGGAGATCCCCCGCGCCACCGCCGCCTTGGCGTCCAGATTCTCCCACATGCGGCCTTCGTGCAGCTGCACGTCCGGCGCCACGCCGCCCCAGAAGAGCGCCAGCAGAAGCACCGACGCCGCCAGGAAGATCTTGGCGATCGGCCGCTCGATCGACAGGTGCATGAAGTGCTTGATCACCAGCGACGCCTTCCACACGGCGATGCCGAAGGCGGTGACGAGTGTCAGGGCCATCCCGAGACCGATCTGAAGGCCGAAAATCTCCACCTGTCGGTCGATGGTCCCGCCCACCACGGGCCCCACGATACTGACCGCCAGCAGGCCCAGCAGCAGCAGGTAGATCCTGACGTAGTGGTTTCCGAAGAAACCCGAGCGACCTTCGGAGTGACCGGCCATGGGCTATTTCGCGATGTAGAGCAGAGGGAACAGGAAAATCCAGACGATATCGACGAAGTGCCAATAGATCCCGATCAATTCGACCCGGTGGAGTTGGAGGTTCTTCGCGGCGTCCCGGGCCACGATGGCCATGATCACTGCACCCGCGATCACGTGGAAGGCGTGGAGCCCCGCGGCCGAGTAGTAGAACGACCAGAAGGTGTTGGACGTGATCGTGTAGCCGTGGGTGATCTCGGTGAACCACTCGTAGGCCTTGACCAGGATGAAGGTGATAGCGCCCCCGATGGTCGCGTAGAGGAACCGCGCTGCCTTCTTCCCGTCGCCCCGCTCCGCCGCCTGGTGGGCCAACACCGCCGTCAGGCTCGACGTCAGCAGCACGAACGTGTTGAAGGCGCCGATCCGCACGTCGGTGTGGACCGCGGCGTCCGCCCACTCGGGGTGGCCCAGGCGGTGCATGACGTACGACGCCAGCAACCCGCCGAAGATGACCACTTCCGACGCGAGGACCCACCATACGGCGAGCTTGCCGGTAGCGATCCCGGTGGCGGCGCGGGTTGTCGCAATCGGCCTCATTCGCCGGGTCGTCCCTTCAGGGCGGGTTCATTCTGCGGCCAGTAGTCGTCCTCGCGGTCCGGCACGCTGTACTCGTAGGGGCCCCGGTAGACGACGGGCATCTCGTCCGGGCGCCAGTTCCCGTGCGGCGGGGGTGACTCGGCGGTCCACTCCAGCGAGTTCGCCTTCCAGGGGTTCTTCGAAGCCTTCGGGCCGGAGCGCCAGGTCTTGAAGCAGTTGTAGAAGAAGATGACCTGGGCGGCGAGCATGATCAGCAGCGAGTAGGTGGCGAGTTGCCGCATGTCCTGGAACCAGGGGATCGCCAGCTCGGGGAAGTGCTCGTAGTTGTAGATTCTGCGGTGCTGCCCCCCCATCCCGAGCACGAAAAGCGGGATGAAGATCATGTTGAAGGGGATGATGGTGAGCCAGAAGTGCCATTTGCCCAGGCGCTCGTCCATCATCTTCCCGAACATCTTGGGGAACCAGTAGGTGAAGGCCGCAAAGGTCCCGATAATCGCGATCGGGAAGAAGGTGTAGTGGAAGTGGGCGAGGACGAAGTAGGTGTCATGGAAAAAGACATCCGCGCCCGCCGCTCCCAGGAAGATTCCGGTTACGCCCCCGATCAGGAACTCGGCCACGAACGCCAGCGCCCAGAGCATCGGCGTGGAAAGGGTGATCGAGCCTCGATACAGCGTCGCAATGTAGACGAAGCACAGCTCCGCCATCGGGACCGAGATGAGCAGGGTGGTGATCGTGAAGATGTTCGCCATGCGCGGGTCGATCCCCGCGATGAACTGGTGGTGGGCCCACACGAAGAAGCTCAGCACGCCGATGGCCACGACCGTGAAGATCACCGTGCGGTAGGCGAAGACCTTCTTGCGGGCGAAGGTGGTGATAATCTCGATCACCACGCCCATCGCCGGGAGCAGCACGACGTACACCTCGGGGTGGCCGAAGAACCAGAAAAGGTGCTGCCACAGAATCGGGTCGCCGCCGGCCGCCGGGTTGAAGAAGCCGGTCCCGATCGTCTGATCGAAGAGAAGCATGATCGCGCCGGCCAGCAGCGGCCCGACCGAGAGCATGAAGAGGATGCTCGCGACCACGATCATCCACACGACGATGGGGACGTCGAAGGCACGCATCCCCGGCGCCCTCGAGTTCATCAGGGTGGTGATGAAGTTGATCCCTCCGAGGAGGAAAGCGACGAACTCCAGTCCGACCCCGACTAGCCACAACGTACTCCCGAGCGGTGTCAGGTTGTACGTCTCGTCCGCCGAAAGCGGCGGGTACGCGGTCCAGGCTCCAGCGAAGCCGCCTCCTTCCACGACCAGCGAGGCGAGGATGACGACCGTGCTGAGGAAGAAGATCTGGTACGACAGCCGGTTGACCTTGGGGAAGACCATGTCGTCCGCCCCGATCATGAGCGGGATCAGGAAGTTCCCGAAGGCGGCCAGCAGCACGGGCATGGCCACCCAGAAGATCATGATTGTGCCGTGATTGGTCACCAGGGCGTTGTACTCGCCGGGCGAGACCATGCCGAAGCCGGGGACGTTCATCCCCGGGAAGGCCAGCTGCATCCGGAAGACGTACGCCATGAAGCCGCCGATCACCGCCATGAACATGCCCGTGAACATGTACTGCATGGCGATGACCTTGTGGTCCGTGGACCAGAGGTACTTCATAATCCCCCGGGGACCGTGGTGCGCGTGGTCCTCGTGGGGTTGGCCGTGTGTCAGATCGACCGCGGGCTCGACCATGTCGGTCCTCCGTTCTCCCTATCCGCTACCCGGCCGGGGGCGTGTTCGCCGCCAACCAGGATGCATGCTGTTCAGCGTCCTCCACCATCACCCTGGCCACCATGACCCCGTGGCCGAAGCCGCAGATCTCGGCGCACTGGACGTCGAACTCTCCCTCTACCGTCGGCTGGAACCAACCGGTGATGCTCCTCCCCGGGATGGCGTCCTGCTTGATGCGCCAGACCGGGACCGAGAAGCTGTGCAGGACATCCGTGGCCTCGAGCTTGAAGTGGTAGGTCTTTTCGTTTTCGACGTGGAGCTCGTCCACGGTGAAGATGTCGTCGGCGGTGTCCAGTTCGCCGTCGGCCCCCGGGTGCTGGAAGGTCCATGCCCACTGCTGGCCGGTGATCCGCAGCACGGCGTCCGGGTTCTCCGGCAGGTCCATCTTGATCTTGTGCCAGACCTGGAAGGAGACGACGACGATGAGGACGTCGAATGCGAGGACCATGAGGTGCGGGATCGTGATCCAGCGTTTCAGGTGCTTTTCCTTCCCGGTGATGTAGTCGGCCTTCCGTCCCGGCTTCGCCCTGTACTTGAGGATGAAGTAGACGAAGATGTACTCGGCCACCAGGAACCAGACCCCCACGACCACGAGCACCAGGATGATCAGGAAGTCGATGTCCGCAGCGTAGGTGGATCCGATCCGGATCAGGCCGATGTCGTCGAAGAAGTGGCCGACGCGCTCGCGGAAGCCCATTTAGAGGAAGTCCCTTTGTCGGAAGCTCATTTGTCGGAAGCTCATGTCGTTCATTGCATTATGAAGTTGTAGACCACCGCCGAGCCAATGAACAGGAAGGCCAGCCAGAAGGTCCACTTGATGGTCTTTCGGGCGAAGATGATCGCCTCGTTGGTCGCGTCGGACGGCGGGTCCGGAATCCGGGCCGCCAGTTCGGCGTGGGTCGGTCTGTCGGGGGGCGGTTTCGCTACCATGAGATTCAGCGACTCAGAGTGAATACGTAGGCGGCCACGGCTCGCACCTGGTCGTCGGTGAGCGGCATTCCGGCCCGGGGCTGCATCTGTCCCGGGTGCTCCACGGGCTGGGGGACGCCGGTGATGACGAGGTTCACGATGGATTCGTACTCGCCGTCGATGTTGAGCCAGATGTCGTCGGTCAGGTTCGGAGCCAGGGGTCCGCCCGTGCCTTCCCGCAGGTGGCAGGTGAAGCAGATGCCGGTGGTTCCGTTGAAGATGGCTTGCCCTTCCTCGGCCATGGCCACGGTCACGCCCTCGGGCAGGCTCGCGGGGTCGACCTCGAGCGGCGCGAGCGGTGGCGGGGGCGGAGAGGCCGCCTTCCGGGGCAGCCGCTGCATGGTCATGACGTAGGCGGTCACATTTGCGATCCGTTCCTCGGACATGTCGCTCACCGGCGCGCGCATGGTGGTGCCGGCGGCGTCGCCGACCCCCCGCACCCCGTCGCGGTACTTCCGCAGCGACCTCGTGATGTACCAGTCGTTCAGGTGCAGCAGAGAGGGAGCGTTCAACTCCTGCACTCCGGTGTCGACCCCCCTGCCGTCCCCTCCGTGGCAGTTCACGCAGAGTGCCGCGTACTCCTCCTCGCCCGCTTCAGCGTCTCCCTCGGCGGTGGCCGGGGGGTCGGGGATCGGCAGACTGACGACGTAGTCCACGACCGAACTGATATCGCCCTTGTCTTCGATCAGCGACCGCGACATGGGGCGCATCCGCAGCCCTTCCGTGTCGGTGTAGTGATACCCCCGCTGCCCCGCCCGGAACTTCGCGATCTGTGCCGAGAGGTACCAGCCGGAAGCCCCGGCGATGGCCGGAGCCCCAAGCGACTGGTTGCCGGCGCCGTCTGTACCGTGGCACGGACTGCAGGCGTCGAAGATCATCTCGCCGCGCACCACGCCCGGTTCGTAGCCGCGGCACGCCGCCGTCAGGGCCAGCAGTGTGGCGGATACACGGAAGGAGCGGGAGAACTGCCCAGTTTTGAACCGCGTCATTGTCCTTGCCATCATATAAGGTCGCCAATTCGGCGCGCGGATTCTAGCGACCTGCCCGACGCAGGGCAATACGCCAGGGCCGTGTCGCGACCACGAGGGCGCCGCGGGCGGGCGCCCGCTAGCGTAGGGTTACGACAATGGCCCCGTTGAAAAAACCGGTCCCGAAGCGCGTGGTGGCGTCCGATGGGGACATGAAGGTGACCCGTGCCACCGACCCGATCGGGATCGTGGCAAGTCGATCCCGGTTGGTGCGCTGACCGTTGACGACCACGGTGGCCGACCCGTTGCGAGCCCTGAGCCACTGGGGTCTCAGGAGTGATATGGCCCCCATCACGTCCCTCTCGGATATCCCCTCGAAATCCACGGGGGTGAGGTCGCCGGTGTTTCTGGTGCCGGCGGGGACCTCGCCGACCGACGCGCAGGCCTGGGCGGCAAGGGCTGTGACAGCGATGAGCGCAAGACACGCCAGCTTCCTTCCAATCAATTTCCCGTCTCCCTCGTTACGATGGGCACAATCAGATGGGATGCGCGCCCGGGGGCGTGGTGCACAGAGTTCCGGGCGAGCACCCACTCGGTCTCGTCGTAGTTCCTACCACCGGTGTTGAGGTTGCGTTCCCACCTCGGGAAACTCGAGGACGTGATTTCGAGGCGGATCCGGTGGCCCACTCCAAAATAGTTGGCCGTGGCCTGCAGATCGATCCGCAGCTCGTACACTTCGCCCGGCTCCATCCATACCTTGCGACCATACCCCTCCCGAAAGCGCGTGCGCAGAATCCCTTCCTGGACGTTGATCGCGCTCCCGTCCGGGTGAACGTCCACCAGCTTGCCGACGAAATCCGTGTCGCGCGCGTCGGACGACACGTGCAGGAACAGCTCGATGGGTCCCGTTACCTCGAGGCCTTCGTCCAGCGGCTCCGACGTGTACACGAGGACATCGGCGCGGTCCTCCACCGCGGACTGGTCGAATCCGCCAGCCGGCGCGTCGGCCGTCCCCGTGCAGCACACCGGGCCTCCAACCGTGGGAACCGGTTCGTCCGGGTCGTAGGTGAACGTGTCGGCGGGTTGCTCCCCGGCGGGGGCTTCCCACGACAGGCGACCGTCCCCGGCCCGGGTGTTTGCGGTGCCGCCGCTGTGCAGGTATAGCGGACGGAAGGATGTCCCCTCGACGGGCCACGACCCGGCGGTCCGCCACTCGTTCGCGCCCATGAGGTAGTACTGGAGCCGGGGCATGTCGAAGTCGGCGGCCGCGTCGTCCCGGAGCCAGTGGTTGAACCAGTTCAGGTAGATCGTCCAGTAGTCGAGGCGCGCGTCCCCCAGATCGCGCTCGCCGACCACCGTCCTCGAGGTGGCGCGCTCCGACGTGCAATGGTCCGTCGGCGAGATGATCGCGAACTGGTTGTCGCGGGCGCGCTCGGACTCGGCGTTGTCGCTCAGCAGGTTGAAGAGCTTGAGCGTCTCGCCTACGCCGAGGTCGTACCACGAGTTGACGTGAAGCGCGGGAACGTCGAACCGGTCGTTCGGCTGTACATACCCGATCCGGTCCCACCAGGGATCGCCCGGCTCGTGCGAGACGAATGCCTCGAAGTCGGTCGGCGGGGCCCCCGAAGCCTTCAGCATGTCGATGTACGGCAGGGTCCGCCACGCCGCCTGGAAGTCGAGTTCGCCCGGGTTGGGCGCGGGGTTCATCATCTCTTCGACCTGGAGCATGACCTCGCGCGGGGTGCCCGGCGGGATCCGGTAGAAAACCTTGCTGCCCGCGCCCCGGAACCACCCCAGACTGGCCGCCAATTCGGTCACGCCGCCGAAGATCACCCCAAAGTAGCGATAGCTGCCCCCGGCCGCCTGCGGCACGGCGGCCGCGTGGTGCGGGTTCCGTGTCGCGGCCAGCTGCATCTGATTCTCGCCCAGGTACGAGCATCCGTACGTCCCGATCCGGCCATTTGACCAGGGCTGCTCGGCGAGCCACGAAACCATGTCGTAGCCGTCTTCCCGGTCGGCGCGCGAGACGAAGTACTCGCCCTCGGACTGGAAACGCCCCCGCATGTCCTGCACGGCAACGGCGAACCCGTGGCTCGCGAAGTAGCGGGCCGCGGAGCCCTCGCCCCGGTGGGGGAGCTTCCCGTAGGGGGTGCGGATCTGCACTACAGGGAGCGGGGCGTCGGTGCCGACGGGGAAGTAGAGGTCGGTGGCGAGGCGGACGCCGTCACGCATGGCGATCATGTGCGTGGGGTCCAGGCGGACCTCATGGGAGCCATCGGGCCGCGGGAATGGGGCCTCGACACCGTCCGCGGTAGCTGTGCCGGCAACGCCGGTCGAACCGGAATCGGCCTGGCCGCAGGCAGCCGCGAAGAGCAGGGGGAGTGCCAGGAGTGCCGGGAACGGAAAGGGGCGTCGGTCAGTCATATGCAGTCGGGGTTGGAGACAGGCTCAGCATCTCGCGTGCCTGGGCCGGGGTGGCGACCTTCCGGTTGAGCTCGTGGATGATGCGCACGGAGCGTTCGACGAGCTGCCGGTTGCTCTTCGCCTTCTCGCCCCGGCGATAGTAGACGTTGTCCTCAAGTCCGACCCGGACGTGGCCGCCCAGCATGGTGGCCAGCGTCGTCATCGGTACCTGGTGGGGACCGATCCCGGAGGTCAGCCACACCGAGTCCTCGGGGAATTCACGGATGATCTGGAGCACATTGTCGACCGTCGGCAGGCTCGAGGTCTGGTATCCCATCACGGTCTGGATCCAGTACGGCTTCTCGATCAGCCCCTCGTTGATGAGAAAGCGGATGACCCAGCCGCCGCCCGGGTGGTAGATCTCGAGTTCCGGCTTGATCCCGCGGGCCTTCATCTCGGCGGCGAAGTGCCTGATCTGGCCGTAGGAGAACGGCAGGCACTCGTCGTAGACGGTCTCCGGACGCGGGTCCGGCAGTGACGCGGGGCGCTCCCTGATCACGAAGCGGCTCATGTCGGGGGTGAGGTTGAGGGACGCGACCTCGGGGCGCGCGTCGACGCACTGGAGCCTCTCCTCGTTGGTCATGTCGGGCCCGCCACCGGTCGTGTCGTTGATGATGATGTCGGGGCACGCTTCGCGGATCTTCGCGTTGACTTCCAGCCAGCGCTCGGTGGTGACCGCGGGCCGTGTCGGAAACTCCGCCTGCCGCGCGTGCACATGAACCATTGAGGCCCCGGCCTCGTAGGCGCCGGCCACCGACTCGGCGATCTCCTCGGGGGTCTCCGGCAGGTTCGGGTTCGATTCCTTTCCCTGAATCCCGCCGTTGCAGGCAACGCAGATGATCGTCGGGGGCATGCGTCCGACACGCGCGAGGTATTGCATCGCGTCGGCGTGATTCCACCGGTCGTGAAGCTTGGTCATGGGCAGCTTGATTCGTTGAGCGGGTGCCGTGGGGTGCTGGCGTCGTGTCGGGAACATAGTATTCGAGCCAGCGGCGCGGCGCACCATGGGACCGTTTCCAGGGGCCGTTCGAGCCGCGTCCTTCAATCCGAGGAGTGGACCGCATGGAATACGGAGGAGGGCTCCCGGCGCCCGAAGCCGTGGCCATCGTGGGAGCCGGGGTTATCGGCCGCAGCTGGATCCGGGTGTTCGCCCGGGCGGGACTTCCTGCCCGCGTGTACGATCCCGACCCGGCGCAGTTGGCGAAGGCGGGCGAGTGGGCGAGGCAATCGGCGGAAGAGGACGTGAGGCTGGGCTTCCTCACAGGGAAACAGGCGCGCGCCGAGGCGAGCCGGATCCTTCTCTGCGAGACCCTGGGTGACGCGCTCGCCGGGGTCGGCTACGTGCAGGAGAGCGGCCCCGAGGCGATTGTGGCCAAGCAGGCGATCTACCGTGAACTCGACCGTGCGGCGGACGCGGAGGTGATCCTGGCGAGCTCCACATCGGCCAACGACATGACGGTGATCGCGGAGGGCGTGCCCGGGGCGCATCGCTGCATCGTGGCGCATCCGGTCAACCCGCCCCACGTGATTCCGGTGGTGGAAGTGCTGCCGGGGAAGAAGACGGACCCGGGCGTCGTGGCTGCGACGCTCGGCCTCCTTCGCCGGGTGGGCATGTCGCCGGTCGAGATGAACCGATATGCGCCCGGCTTCCTCCTCAACCGAATGCAGGCGGCGGTGGTGCGTGAAGCGGTCTCGCTGGTCGGATCCGGGGTTGCCTCGCCCGAAGCGGTCGAGATGGTCATGCGGGACGGACTCGGGTTGCGCTGGGCCCTGATGGGACCCTTCGGGACGGGTCACTCCAACTCCGACGGGGGCCTGGGCCGCTACTACCGCGACTACGGCGACGCCTTCAGCGCGCTGTGGGGTGATCTCGACACGGAGCCGGATTTCAGCGACGAGGTGATCGACGCAATTGCCGCTGCAACCGAGGCGGCGTACGGCGAAGACGCGGTTGCCGCGCTGTCGGCGTGGCGGGACCGCTTGGTGCGCCGGATCCTGCGGCTGAAGCGTGAGGACCCGCCGCCTTCCACGGACTGCTAATACACCTCCAGGTCCGCCGCCGAGACGACGCGGCCCGTATACCCGGCCTCCCTGATCTCGCGCAGCAGATCCTCGTCGGATGCGCCCCAGTAGAGCTGGTGGTACAGGACCAGCAGGCCGGGCCGGGCGCGGCTGGCGATGTCGGCCAACTCCGTCGTCGAGGTGTGGGATGCTGCGTGGTACCGCTGCCACTCGGGAGGCCGTCCCGCAAACGCTTCCGCCGAGTAGACCTCGTGGACGAGGATATCGCAGCCGTTGCAAGCCTGGACCAGGGTCTCGCTGGGACGAGCGTCTCCCGAAATGACGATCGAGCGGTCCCCGGCATCGAATCGGTAGCCGAGAGGGTGCGGCCATGACCCGTGCAGGACGGGAATTGCGGTGACGCGCACGTTCTCGTCCTCGTACACCGGCCCGCCGGTGGTCTCGGTGACCAGGGACTTGTAGGCGTCGAGGTTGTAGTCGTGCGGCTCGAGCCCGAAGAGCCGCATGTGGACATCCTCCTTCCAGGCCTCCTGGATGTGGTCGGCCATCGAGGCCGTCCCGGGCGGGCCGAAGATGCGGATCGGATCGGGTCGCTCCAGTACCCACGGTGACAGGATCGCGTCGGGGAGTCCGACGGTGTGGTCGGAGTGCAGGTGCGTGATGAAGAGGCGGTTCAGCCCCGACGCCGCGAGCGCGTCGATGCCGTGCTCGCGCCGGGCCGCGGCCGCACGGCGAACGATGCCGGGTCCCGCGTCCACCAGGTACGCGCGTCCTCCCGCCACGACCGCCAGCGCCGGGCCTGAGCGGTCCGGGTCCGCGTTGGGTGTTCCCGTGCCGAGGATCACGAGGCGGGCCCCTGCCGATGGTGCCTCCTGCGCCGGGGCGGGGGCCGTGCCGTGGAGAGCGAGCACCAGGATGGTGCAAACTGCGCTTGTCGTTCTCATGAAGGCTCCTTGCCGTTTGGTGCACGCCTGGTGGCACCACATAACGTGCCCCCGGGGTGCCCCCGCCGCAAAATGTACATATCTTGTGTACATATTGTACAAATACTATGTACATAATTGCCCGCCGGGCGTGGGGGGGCGGGTACGCTGCTTGCCATCGGGGACCGCGGACCGGACTATGACAGTCACTCTAGTCCCGCTGCCGGAGGCATTCATGCGCGCAACGCTCCTCACCCCGCTCCTCTGCCTTCTTCTGTCGTGCGCCCCCGCGGGTGACACCGTCGAGGAGGGCGATTCCACCCCGGCGACCGCCGTATCCGCGGACGACCTCGCGGCCCGCGTGGAAGCCCGCCTCGCCACGCTGGACGCGACCAGCTCCCTCTACGCCAAGCACCTCCCCACGGGCCGGGAGATCGCGATCCGTCCCGATCTGCCCATGAACACGCTCAGCGTGATCAAGATTCCCATCATGGTGCAAGCCTATCTCGACCACGCCGAGGGGCGCCTCGACATGGACGCGCGGCACACCGTGGATGCACGCGACATGCGGCGCGGAAGCGGCCTGATCCAGACGTTCGCGCCGGGGCTGAACCCCACGCTGCGGGGTCTCGTCACCCAGATGATCATCACTTCGGACAACACCGCCACCGACATGGTGATCGACCTGGTGGGAATGGACCGCGTCAACGAACTGCTGGCGGCGAACGGCTACGAGCAGACCCGCCTCAAGCACACGACACACCGGCTCTTCCTGGAGACGTGGATCCGCACCGATCCGGCGTACGCGGCACTTTCCGAACGGGACGTTTTCGAGCGCGGCTTCCCCTCGGACGAAGGCGCCGCCGCGCGATTCTTCGAGATCGAGGGCGACTCGACGGTCTGGCTGGGGCGCACGACCGCGCAGGAAATGGCCCACCTGCTGGAGCAGATCCTGGAGGGCGAGCTGACGGACGAGGCGGCCAGCTCGGAGATGGTCGGGATCCTGAACGCCCAGTTCTACACCACGCGCCTGCCCCGGATGGTCCGCTTCCAGGGCGTCCAGGTGGCACACAAGACAGGCGACTGGCCCCCATATGCCGGGAACGACGTGGGCATCCTCTTCCACGAGGGCGGTCCCACGATCATCTCGGTGTTCACCAACCAGAGCACAGGCGACTTCTTCGAGCTGGAGGAGACGCTGGGCCTGATCGCGCAGGACATCGTGGAGGCATGGAAGTGAGGGGGCGTGCCGCGGTCCTAGCCATCGCCGCCCTTGCCACGTGCGCTCCCCCCGACCGCCCCGTGCCCCCGTCCCTGTCGCGCGGCATCGACGCGGTCTTCGCCGACCTGGACCGTCCCGGGTCGCCCGGCGCCACGGTGGCGGTCATCCAGGACGGCGACATCATCTATTCGCGCGGCTACGGCGAGGCCCAGATCGAGCACGGCGTCCCGGTCACGCCTCGCACCATCTTCCACGTCGCGTCCGTCTCGAAGCAGTTCACGGCGATGGCCGTCACCCTGCTCGCCGCCGATGGTGCTCTCTCTCTCGACGACCCTGTCCAGGCGCACCTCGACTTCGTCCCCGACTTCGAGCACCCCGTCACCGTGCGGCAGATGATCTACCACATCAGCGGGATTCGCGACCAGTGGCAGCTCCTCGCCATGTCCGGATGGCGCCTCGACGACGTGATCACGACCGAGCAGATCCTCGCGCTCATGGCCCGCCAGCGCGAACTCAACTTCGTGCCCGGCTCCGAATACCTTTACTCGAACATGGGCTACACCCTCCTGGCGCAGACCGTCGAGGCCGTCAGCGGGATGTCCTTCGCCGAATTCACCGCGTCGCGCATCTTCCAGCCCCTGGGCATGGACGGCACGCACTTCCACGACGACCACGAACACGTCGTCCCGGGCCGCGCGTATTCCTACAGGCCCATGCCGGCCGAGGTGCCCGCCGCGGACCGGCCCACGGCGGACCGACCCCCCGCCGGCGATCCACCCGACGACGCACCGCGCTACGACAAGTCTGTCCTCAGCTATGCCAACGCCGGCGCGACCAGCCTCTTCACGACCGCCGAGGACCTGGCCCGCTGGCTGGACAACTTCCGCCACGAGACCGTGGGTGGCCCGGCCGTCATGGGAACGATGAACACCCGCGGCGTCCTCAACGACGGCGACACGATTCCCTACGCGCACGGGCTGTCGGTCGGCGAATACCGGGGGCTGCCGACCATCGGACACGGCGGTTCGGACGCGGGATTCCGCACGCAGGTGACCTGGTTCCCGTCCGTCGCCACCGGCGTGGTCGTGCTGACCAACGTGGGCAACGGCAATCCGGCCGGCCGGGCCCGGGGCGTCGCCGACGTCGTGCTCGCCGGTTCATTCCCCGAGGAGGAGGGGGAGGAGGGCGATCCCCCCGCAGCGGCTCCCGAGGCCGCGCAACCGGAGACTCCCGACCCCGTTTCGCCTGCGGAATACGCGGGCACCTACTACAGCCCGGAGCTTGACGCCCTCTACCATGTGGGCGTGTCGGAGGGAGGGCTCGTCGCCCGGCACATCCGTCACGGAGACATCGTCCTCGATCCCCGTGGCGCGGACGAGTTCGCGACGGAGCACTGGTTCTTCCGCGAAGTCCGCTTCGTGCGGGACAACCGGGGCGTTGTCACCGAGATGCGCGTCGGCGGTGGCCGCGTCAGGAATCTTCGCTTCGTCAGAATCGCCCCTTTGCCGGGATGACCGCAATATGAACAGGACGGCGCTTCGCCCATCCATGAGTTGCAACCCCGGGCACGCCCGCGGCTCGAACCTCACGCCGCGGTGTTTGCGCGGCTCGGCTACGGCCATCGCGGCCTGCCTCGCTGTGCTCGCGCTCGCTTGCACGGGCGACGCCCCCGCGCCGGATGCCACTGACGCCCCCGCGCCGGATACCGCGGAAGCTTCCGCGCCGGAGATCCCGGAGCGTCCCTTTCCTGCCCCGACGGGTCCCCACGCGCTCGGCATGACCGAATACTTCTGGACGGACGAAAGTCGTCCCGAGCCGTTTACCAGGGACCCCGACGACGCCAGGTCTGTCGCGGTGAGGGTCTGGTACCCGGCTGACGGCTCTGGCGCGGGCGGTGAGCCCGGTACGGCCGACGCCCCGGCCGAGCCCAGCGCGATGTACATCACCGACATGGCCGAATTCGGTAGCGGCGAGGACTTCCTCGTCGTCACCCACGTCCGCACCAACGCGGTACTCGACGCGGCCCCGGCCGCGGGCCCATTCCCCGTCCTCGTGTACCATCACGGCGGCAGCTGGACACGCTTCACCAGCACGTTCACCACCGAGGAGCTGGCCAGCCATGGCTACATCGTGGTTTCGGTCGGCCACAACGGGTTCAACAAGACCCATTTCCTTCCCGATGGCACTTCGGTCGTGCCCGACACGCTCACCTTCCCGGAACCCACCGGCGATCTGCTGGCCGATGCGCGCGCCAGTTGGGACTTCCTGGACGAGCACTACTTCCCCGAGTGGGTGGCCGACGCGGTCTTCGTGCTCGACCAACTGGACGCGCTGAACCGCTCCGGTCATCTCGCAGGGCGGCTCGCCCTGGACCGGATCGGGATGTACGGCTGGTCGTTCGGCGGCGCGACGTCCATCGAGATGAGCGTGGTCGACGAGCGCGTGAAGGCGGCGATCGACCAGGACGGGCAGCTCTTCGGTTCGGCACCGGACGTGGGCAGCACAAGGCCCATCATGCTGATGCACAGCACGGAGCTTCCCGATCCGCCTCCGGACGAGGACCCGGAAGTCGCCGAGGCGAACGTCCGCGCATTCGTGGAGCTCCTTGCGGATGTGGGAAGGACGGACGCTGCGCTCAAGGCTGCTTCGACGGGGGACTGGTACGATGTGACGATCGCGGGTACGAACCACGGCAGCTTTTCGGACCTGGTGATCTTCACGCCGGCGTTCGCGGCGACAATCGAGACGGCGCGGGGCCACGAGATCATCAATGCATTGACCGTGGCGTTTTTCGACCGCTACCTGAAGGGCGCGGAGGCGCCGGTGCTGGACGATCCGGGCGCGGTCTTCCCCGAAGTGGTGGTGGAGGTGAGGGGTGGGGCAGGGTGACGAACCAGGCGGACCACATTAGAATCCGAGCCGGTCGCGGCCCGCCGCCGAAAGGGCCCCGCCCGTTGCCGACATGCCCACCAACGGATTGGCAAACGATGCCTCGACGACGAACCCCCGCACTCCGAGTCCTATTCCGTCCGGCGGTGCTGCTGGTGTTGCTGGTTGCGGGCGCCGGTTGCGCTACCTACCAGCAAGCCCGCCTGGAGGATCTTCCGCCCCAGCAGCGGGTCCGGCTGCAGCTTGCCCCGGAAGAACTCGCGAGGAACGTCGGTTTTGCCAGCGGCAACCGGGGGCTGATCAGCGGGCGGTTCGTCGAGGCACGGGGTGACTCCGCCACCTTCGTGCTGACCAGCCCGACAGGCTACAGCCAGGTCAATCTGCCTTTGGAATCGATCCTGTTGCTGGAGCGGAAGGACCCCAGCCACGGTCGCAGCATCCTGCTGTCGGCGGCCGTCGTGGGCAGCGTGGCGACGCTTGCCTACCTGGGCTTCGAGGGCAAAGAGAACTCCGGGCCGGATCCCGACGACGACACGGTCGACGCGCTCCGGCCGGTCATCAGATTCGTGATCCCCGTAGGGCGCTAGGGGCTGCGGGGCGGGAACACCTGACTTGCGAGATTTTGCAACGTGCTGATATGTAGTCGTGGGCCGCGAGGGTCGCGTCCCGTAGTTGTTCACCCTGCAACGGAGGCAAAATGTCCCCAACACACATCTGTCGGGCGGTCGGCCGGGCCGCCCACCAACCACTTCTGATCGCAGCTTTGCTGGTCGCGACGGTTCAGGCGCCGGTGATGGCGCAGACCGGCACGATCACCGGCTCGGTCAGAAGCGCGACCACCGGTCAGCCCATCGCGGGCGCTCAGGTCGCGATTCCCGAACTCAACATCGGGATCCTGGCCAACAACGTGGGCCGGTACCTGCTTCAGAACGTGCCCGCGGGCACGCACACGATGCAGGTGCAGTACATCGGCTATACAGCCACAACCGCCGAGGTCACCGTGACCGCGGATGGCGCCCTGGTCCAGGACTTCGGCCTGCGCTCCGAGGCGATCAGCCTGGAGGGGGTCGTGGTCACGGGCACCGCGGGCGCCGCCAGAAGGCGCGAGATCGGCAACTCGGTCAGTCAGCTGAACGAGGAGGCTTTCCGGTCCGCGCCGATTTCGAATGTGGCGGACATCCTCCAGGGCCGCGCCCTCGGTGTCACCGTGCTGACCAACGGCGGCCAGGTTGGCGCCGGGTCGACGATCAAGCTGCGCGGCAACAACTCCGTTTCCTTCAGCAATTCTCCGCTCGTCTACGTCGACGGAGTGCGGATCCGGGAGCGCGGGTTGATCCATTCGGACGAGGCCAACCAGCAAACCAACCCCTTCGATGACATCAACCCCGCCGACATCGAGCGGATCGAGACCATCAAGGGGGCCGCCGCCACAACCCTCTACGGGACAGAAGCGGCCGGCGGCGTGATCCAGATCTTCACCAAGCGTGGAGTCGCGGGAGCGCCCGCGTGGTCGCTGACCATGGACCAGGGCATCAACACCCTGGGCCACATCGGCCCGGCGGTCGACGTGAACCCCACCGGGCTGGGGATGAACAACTGCAACTTCACCGGCGATGACAACTTCCCCGGCGGCGACCCGCAGTTCCCGGCGGACCCCAGCTGTCCCGCCAGCGGCTCGTGGCTGAAGGACGGTTACCAGCAGAGCTACAATCTGTCCGTGCGAGGCGGCGCCGAGCGCATGAACTACTTCATGTCGGCCCGTTGGGGCGCCGAGGAAGGCGTGTTCGACACCGGCATCGACGACAACGGCGTGGCCCGCCCCACGCAGGGTCAGGAGTCCTGGAACATGCGGGGCAACTTCTCGTTCGCCCCCGCCGAGGATCTGGACATCCGCTTCAACAGCTTCTACGCCCACCGCAACGTCACGTGGGTCCCGGATGGCAACAACGCCGAGGGGCTCCTCCTCAACGTCTTCCGGGGCGGTGCCGACTACACCAACGACGAGGACGGCAAACTTCTCGAGATGGACATCACCAACATCAACGACCATTTCACCAGCGGCATGAACATTCTCTGGAACCCGATGGAAGGGATGAACCACCGCCTGAACGCCGGGATCGACTGGGTCCGCAACGAGTACTTCGAGGAACGCCCGTGGGGCTACTTCTACGTCCAGGGCGGGAACCGGGAGACCGACGAGCGCACCTTCAGGAAGCTGACGTTCGACTACGCGGGCACCTGGAACGAGAGCTACTTCGGCATGTCGTCGGCGCTGTCCCTCGGGGGCCAGCTCTACAACGACTTCGTGACCGGAACCAACGGCTTCGGCGAAGACTTCGCGGGCCCCGGCGCCAAGATCCTTCAGTCCGGCGCGATCACGGAGGCGTTCGAAGTCAACAGCACCGTCACCAGCGGGGGCTTCTTCCTCCAGGAAGTCATCGGGATCGGCGATCGGCTCTTCCTGACCGGTGGTGTGCGCGTGGACGGACACTCCGCGTTCGGCCAGGATTTCGGGCTGGAGACCTATCCCAAGGGGTCGTTCTCCTATGTCGTCTCCGACGAAGCCTTCTTCCCGACCAGCTTCGGTACCCTGAAGCTCAGAGGAGCGTTTGGCGACTCCGGCAAGGCGCCGGGTCTGTTCGACGCGGCCCGGACGTGGGCATCGGTGGCGGGCGACAACGGAAGGCCGGGTGTCACGCCTGACAACCTGGGCAACCCGGTCCTGGGTCCCGAGCGGACCCGGGAGTGGGAGGTGGGCTTTGAAGGTACGACCCTGAACGACCGGATCGGCTTCGAGTACCAGTACTTCAAGCAGAACACCTTCGATGCCCTGATCCCGGTGACCCAGCTTCCCTCGGGCGGCTTCGTCGGGAGCCAGCTTGAGAATGTCGGCGAGGTCAGCAACGCCGGGCACGAAGCCTTCGTGAATCTCTCGATGCTGACGTCCACCCAGTTCAGCTGGGACGTGGGCCTGCGGCTTTCCACGAGTGAGTCCAGGGTCCTTGATCTGGGCGCGCTGGAGAGCATCAATGTCGGCTGGCGGAACTACGTGCGGGCTCCGGTGGTTTGCACCCCGGAGTTGTCAGGTGGCGCCTCCTTTGACGGAAACGGCTACATCGGCCACGGTTGTACCGTTGGGGAGCAGGTGTATTTCCCGGTTCCGGCCTTCTGCGAAGACCGCGTTCAGAACCCGAACGAAATCGGGGCGCCCATATACCAGGAGCAGTGTCTGGGTTCGACGACGCCGAAGCACACCTACGGCATCAGCACCACCATGACGCTCTCCCAGCGGCTTACCCTCGACGTGGTGGGCGAGGGGATGGGTGGGCACTGGCTGTCCTCGGGCACCGCCTACCAGAACACCCGGCGGCGGGTATGGCCTCTGTGCCGTGAAACCATCGCGGCCATCGCAGACGGACGGACGGACCAGTTGACCGCCGGTGAGCGGGCCCTCTGCGACCGCTCGGTGACACGCTACGGCATGTGGACCCAGCCGGCGGACTTCTTCAAGCTCCGCTCGGCGTCGCTGAGCTTCCGGGTGCCGGAATCCCTGCTCCCGGGGCAGCTGCGCTCGGCCACCTTGCGCCTGCAGGGCAGGAATCTCCTGACCTTCACCGACTTCGAGGGCATTGATCCGGAGGCTTTCGAGGACGGTTCCGCCGAAGTGCTCTTCAGGCAGGAGTACTACAACCTTCCCCCGATCCGCAGCTTCCTGCTGTCGGTTCAGGTCGACTTCTAAGGGGGATACTATGAAAACGATGACCACTCGCCGGCTTTTCGTGTATGGCCTCCTGGCCGCCATCGGATCGACCGGCTGTGACGAAAGCATCTTCGACGTCAAGAACCCCGGCCGCATCCTCGACGACGACCTCAACACCGCGCAGGGCGTTACGTCTCTGGTGACCGGAATGTCGGCCGATTTCTCGGTCGGCTACGACAACCTTTCCTTTACCACCGCGATCCTTTCGGACGAGATCGTCGGCTCGGGAAGCTACTTTTCCACGGGCCGCTACCGCAGGGGGCTTTTCGACTCGGAGGACGCCAACGGCTTCTGGGCCTCCGTGCAGCGGGCTCGCTGGGTGGCCGAAGCGGGACTCCAGCGTATGCAGGAGATCGAAGGCTACCAGTACGACGGGAATGCCGAGACCGCCAGGGCACACCTCTTCGGGGGTCTTGCAAACCGCTGGTTCGGCGAGAATTTCTGCCAAGTGGTCTTCAGCCAGCCGTATGACGAGGAGAACAGGGGTCCGGGAGGAGAGGTCGACACCGGTGAAGCGATGGACCGGAACTCCGCGTTTCAGCGTTCGGTCGCGTTGCTCGAACGGGCGATCCAGCACGGGAGTTCGGCCGGACGTTCCGAGATCGTGAATGCGGCGGAAGGGGGCCTGGCCCAGGTCTACATGGGCATGGGCGACTTTTCGAACGCGGTGGCCCATTCCTCAAAGGTACCCACGGATTTCGTCTTCAGCGCCTCGTACTCGTCCAATTCCGGCCGCGAAGAGAGTCAGATCTGGAACGAGACGCATGGACGTCACGAGATTTCGGCCTGGATGACGCTCGCGGGCACGGTGGGTGCCGGAGATCCCCGTACGCCATGGCTGGATTGTTCCGCCGCCGGCAGTGGCTGCCCCAGCGGAAACGGGGCCGACGGAGAGACGATTCACTACCGCCAGCTGAAGTACCCGACGCGAGACGACGACATTCCGTTGGTCAAGGGTACCGAAATGCGGTTGATCGAGGCGGAAGCGGCCTTGATGGCCAACGACCTCGGGACCGCGATGGCCAGGATCAACGAGGTGCGGGCGCATCACGGCCTGGATCCGCTGGAATCCGACGGCACCGTCGGACGGATTACCGGCGGTGACGGTGGCGGGGCCAACATGACCTCGATGTCCGGTTGGGACATTCTGGACCGGGAGCGGCACCTGACCCTTTGGTTGGAGGGCCGCCGACTCTGGGATCTTCACCGCTGGGATCACCCGCACCTGGACGGGGGCGGCGTGGTGTACAAGGCGACCGTTGCGAGAAGGGCGTCGTGTATGCCGATCTCCCTGGACGAGTGCCAGGTGAACGAGAAAGTCTCCAGCCTCTGCATCAGCGTGTAGGCGGGGCTGGATGATGTATGGAGCCGCCTCCCGGAAGTTTCAACCCGGGGGGCGGTTCCGCGTTCTGGCGGGGGCGTTGCTGGCGATTGCCGGCAGCGCCCCCGTGCATTTCCCGGGTGGGCCCGCCCTCGCTTCCGCCCAGATCAGGGTTGAGGGCGAGGTGCTCGATGCGATAACGGGGTTGCCGGTCTCCGGTGTGATCGTGCACCTGCCGGATCTGGGCCTGGGGACCCTTTCCGACGAGTTCGGCTATTTCGTTCTCGACTCGGTGCCCCGGGGCGCACAGGTCGTGGCCGTGCACCGTGCCGGGTATGAGACGTTGGAACAGGAAATCCGTGTCATTGTCGGGGAGATATGGGAGGTGCGCCTCACGCCGGCCGTGGTCGCGCTTTCGGGCGTCGAGGTCACAGCCGCCACCGGACCGGAGCTCGAAGCGGCGAGGACCGGGCGCCGGTCGGACTTTATTTCCCCGTCGGTGGTGGCGGAGGCCGCCGGGCGCACCAACAAGCTGCTGGAAGTTCTGAGGTCGAAGGCGCCCCCGCGTCTCAGGATTCGCCAGAAGGGCGGACTGAGCGGCGTGACCTTCTGCATCGAATCCTCACGCCGCAGGCCGTCCGTTCAGGAGCTTATCGACCTCGGGACGGGATGTCGCCCGGCACTGCTCGCGCTGGACGGGGTGATCGTGTACGCGCCGCCCGCGATGACGGAAATGGCCAGCGTGGAGCCGCCGTCGCTTCCCTCCGACGTGGCGGCGCTGCTGCTCAACCAGAACCCTCAGGAAATCCGCAGCATTCGGGTTCTGTCGCCGGCGGACGCCTTCTTCCGCTACGGTGATGCCGGCCGCTCGGGCGCGGTCGAGATTGTAACAGTGCATCCGGGCCGCCCGAAGGGCTCATGATCACGGGGGCGTGGTGACCGCCAATCCAGTGGTGAGGGTGTTGGCTTCCGGTCCGTCGCGGCCGCTCATTCTTCCATGCGCCGTCGCCGCTGCGCTCGCGGCGTTTCTGCTTCACCCCGGGGTCCAGCGCACGCCGGGGATGTTCTGGGCCTTCGTCGTTGCGGTGGCGGGGATCCTCGTGTGGACCGCGTGGCTGTACTCGGCGGCGCGCCATCGGAGCGAGGGCCTGGTCCTGGACTTCGTCCTCCGCACGCCTCACTGGATGCAAACGCTGGCTCAGGGGGCGCTGCTGGTGTGGTGGGGTGCGTTCGTCAGCCTGGTTCCGGCCTGGGCACCTCTGATCATCGCGCAGCTGCTCCTCGCGGTTGCGGTCGAGAGCCTGTTCAGCTTGACCAGAAGGGGCCGGTACTCCCTCGGCCTGGGACCGGTGCCGGTGGTCTTCAGCGTCAATCTCTTCCTCTGGTTCACCGAGCCCTGGTTCTTCCTTCAGTTCGCCATGATCGTGCTTGTGTACACGGGCAAGGAGTTCATCCGCTGGCAGCTGGACGGGCACTCCCGGCACATCTTCAACCCTTCGGCGCTGGCGTTGTCGGTCGCGGCGGTGATCCTGATCGCCACCGGCCAAACGGACATCACCCTGGGGATCGAGATCGCCCAGAGCCAGTTCATTCCGCCTCAGATGTTCCTGGTGATCTTCCTGGCCGCGGTACCGGCGCAACTCCTGTTCGGCGTGGCGATGATGACCATGCCCGCGGTGCTGACCATCCTCGGCTTCGGCCTCGTGTACTACGCGTCGACCGGGATCTACTTCTTCTACGACGCCTTTCTTCCCATCTCGGTCTTCCTGGGACTTCACCTTCTCTTTACGGACCCGGCGACCTCGCCCCGCTCGGACGGGGGACGCGTGATCTTCGGCCTGCTGTACGGCACCGGTGTCATCCTGAGCGTGCTCCTTCTCGACGCCATCGGCGCGCCCAACTTCTACGACAAGCTGCTGCCGGTGCCGATCCTGAACCTGCTGGCTCCGCGCCTGGACCGTGCGGCGACCTTCCTGGCCGGTCGGCTGCCGGCCCTCGTGGGTGTGCTCCAGCAGCCGGGTGGCGGCCGCCGCCGTGTGGCGACCGTCGGGATTTGGGGCGCATGCTTTGCGACCATGAGCTTTACCGGCGGGGTTGGCGACAACCATCCGGGACAGTACTACCCGTTCTGGCGGGACGCCTGTGAAGCCGGGAGCGAGCGGGCGTGCAACTACACCGGGATCATGCAGCAGAACTTTTGCGACCGGGGGTCCGGGTGGGCGTGCAACGAATTCGGCGTGCTCATGGCGGATATGGACCGCGATTTCGTCGGTGCCGTCGGCGAGTTCGAGCGGGCCTGCCGATTGGGCTTCGGCCCGGGTTGCCGGAATCTGGAGGGGCTGGCCGCGGGTGATGAACGGCTGGCGCGAGGCGGCGCCTTCCAGCGTGGTCCACCGCCGCTGCAAGAGTTGCCCATCGTGTTGCGGGGCAGCAAGGGCCCCGTTACCGAGCGCGACCCTGATGCGCTCCGCGCCCTGGGGTGCGAGCGGGGGTGGGGGGAGTTGGGGTGCGGGTGACGGCGGGCCCCGCGATCCCCGCCTACCCCTTCGGCCTCTCCACCTGCAGCTGCACGATGTCCACGTTCCACTGATTGTCGCCCAGGAGGTGCTTCACGAAGTACTCCGCCCGGAGCCAGTACCAGTAGTCGCTCATGTTCCCGTAGCCGTGGCGCTGGCCGGGGAACATGAAGAAGTCGAAGCGCTTGTTGGCGCGGATCAGCGCTTCGGCCATGCGGAAGGTGCCGGCGTGGTGGACGTTGTTGTCGACGTCCCCGGTGGTCAGGAGCAGGTGTCCCTTCAGGTTGGCCGCCAGGTCGGAGTTCTTGTCGATGTCGTACTCGAAGCTGGTCACGGCGCCGGTGGAGTCGGTCACCTCCTTCACGCCGTCGTGCTTCTCGGACCAGTTGGCGTTGTAGACGTCGTTGTTGTGGTTCCCGGATGACGAGACGGCGGCCTTGAAGAAGTCGGGGTAGACCAGCATGGCGGCGGTGGACATGAAGCCGCCTCCGGAGTGGCCGTAGATCCCCACCCTGTCGACGTCGATGAAGGCGTGGCGGTCGGCGAGCTGCTCGAGCGCCGCCTTCTTGTCGGCCAGGCCGTAGTCGCGGAGGTTGCCGTAGCCGTAGTTGTGGTACCACTTGGAACGGCTGGGGTGGCCGCCGCGGTTCCCCACGGTCACGACGATGAAGCCGAACTGGGCCAGTCCCTGCTCGTAGGGATTCAGCGAGAACGCCTTGGCGACCGATTCTGTCTGCGGCCCCGGGTACACGTAGGCCACGATCGGGTACTTCTTCGCGGGATCGAAGTCGTACGGCTTGTACATGACACCGTAGATGTCGGTCACGCCGTCGGCCGATTTCACCATGTAGGTCTCGGGGAACTGGTATCCGGCTCCCTCGAGCTGGGAGAGGTCGGTTTCCTCCAGGTCCATGATCTTGCGGCCGGACGCGTCGTGGAGGGAGGATGCCGGGGCCGAGTTCACACGTGAGTAGTTGTTCACGAAGTAGCTTGCGGACTCGGACGCGACGGGCTGGTGATCGTAGTTGCCCGGGTTCACGAGGGTCAGGCCGGTCCCGTCCAGGCCGACGCGGTAGAGGTGTCTGTAGTAGGGGTCTTCCCCGTCCTCGCGGCCGTTGGCGCGGAAGATGGCATAGCCCCCCTCCTCGTTGATACCCGCGAGACCGTCCACATGCCACGGTCCTTCGGTCAGGCGCGCACGCACGGACCCGTCGGGCGCGTAACGATACAGGTGTGCCCAGCCGTCGCGCTCCGACCACCAGATCAGGTCGCCGGTCTCGAGGCGGCGCGGCGGCTGGTGCTCCACGTACGTGTTCAGGCGTTCTTCGATCACGGCGGTGACGTCGCCGGTCTCCGGGTCGGCCCTCAACACGTCCACGCGGTGCTGGTCGCGACTGCGGCGCCAGAAGTAGAGCTCGTCGCTCTGGTCCGAAAGCCACTTCGTGATGCTGGGCTCAGTGCGGCTCCCGCCGCCGCCCCTACCGAAGCGGAAGAAGGTGGCGCCCCCTGGCGCATTGAAGAGGCCCATCCGCTGGTCCTTCCACGGGTCGTCGTCGATCTGGGTGATCTCCCGGGATTCCATGTCGAAGACCCAAAGGCTGGCCTGCGTGACGTTTTCCTCGCCCGGCATGTCGTACTTGTAGCTCTCCAGCTTGGGCCGCGTGTTGCCCACGGCGTGGACCACCCACAACTCGGCCACCTCGCGCCGGTCCTGGCGCGTCAGGGCAAAGTACCGGGAGTCGTGGGACCAGGTCACCCCCGCCCGCTGGCGCTTCTCGAACTCCTTCTCGGTCTCCTCGTCGTTCTGCCCGCGGCCCTGGGAGCCGAAAGCGAAGTCCTTCTCGCCGTCGGTTGTGAGCTGGGTCTCCTCCACCTCGACGTCATCCTCGGCGTCCTCGGCCTCGTCTCCCGACTTGCCGCGCCGCGCTTCGACGATCTTCTCGTACTCCTCGTAGCTCATCATCCACAGGTTGAACTCGCGGCTGAAGACGACCCACGCGGTGTCCGGGGAGACGCTGGCCCAACCGGGGTGGTTGTCGGGCGATTCGTAGTCTTCGAGCTCGCGCACGGTGCGCGTGGTCACGTCGTATTCGAAGTGGTGGACCTTCTTGCTGGGCCCGCTGGGGCGCTCCTGCTCGTCTTCCTGGTCCTCCTCGACGTCTTCCTCCTCGTCCTCCTCCTCCTCTTCCACCTCCTCGTCCTGGGACGACGTGACGTCGAACTGCAGGGTGTTGGCGCCCGTGAACCGGATCGCGGTGATGGGAAGGTGCTTGCCGTCCCACGGGTCCCGCGTGATGCGGGTGAGTTCGGCGGCGATGCGGTCGTTGTCGAAGATCTCGGTGCGCGAACCCCGGCCCGGGTCCACGAGGTAGTAGTGCGTCCCTGCGGGGCTCTCCCACTGGTACCAGAAGCGGTCCGTCTCCTCGATCCAGTTGGGCGACACGCTCAGCGAGTGCACGAGCTCGCGGATCTTGTAGGGGGCGAAGCGGGCCGCCAGGTCGTAGTTGGCGGAGCCGGGGCCCTCGACGGTGACGGTGCCCTCGGTCTGCGCGAGGGCGGTGCCGTGGGGGGTGAGGGGCGCCAGCAGGGCCAGGGTGGTGGAGAGGGCCAGGATGGTGGCCGTGTGCAACCGGGTGAGCGACGGGGCGGTCGCCGTTTGGGGGGCGGACGGGGTGGGGCGGTTCATTGGTGGTCTCCGAGAGGGGCGGACGCGTGTGTACTCAGCCGTTCATCTTACTGCTACCCTTCCGCCGGGGCCATTTTCCGGGGACGGCGGGCTATCGGTGGATCCGCTGGAAGCCCTTGCGAGTTTCACTCGACACGTTAACCTTTCCAGAAACCGCAACGGGAAATGTATACACTGTTGCGTACGTGGGCGGGGCGGCATATTCTTGGCGACCCGCCGAAGAAGAGTCTCACAACACAACACGAGGAGAGTGTCACAATGAGACCAACTTCACGTTTGAATCGGTTCACCCCCCGTCTGCGCGGACTTGCCGCCGTGGGTGCGGGGGGCGTTCTGGCTCTGGCATTGGCCTTCGCGCCCCTGTCGGCTCAGAACACCATCACCGGAACGGTGGTGGATGGAGGCACCCAGCGGCCTTTAGGGGGCGCGCAGGTGCAGATCGAGGGCACGGAACTCGGTAGCCTGACGGACAACCGGGGCCGTTTCCTCATCCTCAACGCGCCGTCGGCAACGGTCACGGTGCGGGTGGTCTTGATCGGCTACCGCGAAGCCACGGCCACCGTGAGCAGCGAGCAGGCGGTAACGATCGAGTTGCAGCAGACAGCCATCTCGCTGGATGAGATCGTGGTCACCGGGGTGGTCGGGGAGCAGGCCGCACGGGCGGTCGGCAACTCGATCGGGAAGGTGGATGTGGCGGAGCTGGAACAGTTGGCTCCGGCGGCGGACGTTCAGCGGATGCTCAGCGCTACGGTCCCCGGGGTCAGGGTGTCGTTTAGCGGCGGTGAGGTCGGCACCGGCGGTACGACCCGTATCCGTGGCATTGCCAGCCTGTCGCTCGGGGCGCAGCCGTTGATCTACGTTGACGGTGTTCGCGTCAACGGCGACGAGTCGAGTGGAGTGTTTGGAAGCACCGGCTTCCGGGGCAACTCCCAGCCATCCCGTCTTGGGGACTTCAACCCCGACGAGATCGAGAGTATCCAGATCATCAAGGGCCCCGCGGCGGCGACGCTGTACGGCACCGAAGCGTCCAACGGCGTGATCCAGATCATCACGAAGCGGGGGCGGACCGGGGCGCCGAGAATCAACGTTACCATGAAGCAGGGCGCGAACTTCTATCCGGACGTCTACAACATGTTTAACGATGTCTGGTACAGGTGCAACGGCGTGTCCCAGACCGTGGACGTGGACGAACGCCTCAAGTGCACCCCGGGTGAGGTATCCTCCTTCAACATCCTCCAAATCGACCGGGACGTGTACGGGAACGAGTGGTTCCAGACAGGGCACGCGCAGTCGTACGGGGCGGACGTGACCGGGGGCAGCCAGCAGATCACGTACTACGTGTCGGCCGACTGGGATCGCGATGAGGGTGTCGTCCAGTACAACTGGCGGAACCGGATGAGCGGGCGCGCCAACCTGACCTACACGTCCTCCGACAAGCTGGAACTCAAGTTCGGGTTGGGGGCGATTCGGAGTAAGGCGGAGTCGTCGTCGGCTCAGCAGCCCCTGCCCACGGCCATCATCTGGGCCTGTCCCGCACCCGGGTGCGAGGCCGGGGACATGGCCGCTCCCAGCCGCATCGATGGTCCGTACCGCGGGTACATCGCCTACCTGCCAGAGGCATACGAGGACGAGATCGAGGGTTTCCAGCACGTGGACCGGACCACGTTCTCTCTCGAAGCCAAGCACAACCCCTACGACTGGTTCACGCACAGGGCGATCGTCGGCGGCGACTTCAGCGGCGTGCGGAACTCCGAACTCTATCGTGCGACGGGCAACATCGGCCAGTTCACGCCCTGGGGCCGCAAGACGGTCATCAACCTGAACACAAGCTACGTCTCGCTGGACTACCAAGCCAACGGGATCTTCGATTTTGGCGATAATCTGAGACTGACGAGTTCAGGTGGCGCACAGTACTATCAGAGGCGGGAGTCGTCCACCCGCGCGCACGGCGAGACCTTCCCTGTCGAGGCCCTGGAGACCGTTTCCTCCGGCTCCGAGAAGCAGGCAGCAGAGGACTTCCTTGAGAACAAGACCTTCGGCGTGTTCGTTCAGCAGCAAGTTGCCTGGCAAGACAGGCTGTTCCTTACCGGCGCGGTCCGGGGCGACGACAACAGCGCATTCGGCCAGAACTTCGACTTTGTGGTGTACCCGAAGCTCTCCGCGTCGTACGTGATCAGCGACGAGGAGTTTTTCCGGAACGCCATTGGCGGCGTCAATACCCTTAAGCTCAGGGCCGCGTGGGGGAAGGCGGGGAAACAGCCGGACGCGTTCGACGCGATTCAGACCTACTCGCCGACGGTGGGGCCCGACGGGGCGTCGGTTCTTACGCCGGAAAACATCGGCAACCCCGATCTGAAGCCCGAGGTGGGCACCGAGCTCGAGCTCGGATTCGATGTCGGTCTGGTTGACGACCTCGTGGGAATCGAGTTCACGGTCTACACCCAGACCACGAACGACGCATTGGTGCGGGTTCCCGTCATTCCCTCCCTGGGCTTCCCGGGCGTCCAGTTACGGAACATTGGGCAAGTCAAGAACCGGGGCATCGAGGTCGCGATCAACGGAGCCGTGTTCAACTCCGATGCATTGAGCGTGGATGTCGGAGCCACCTTCTCGGCCTTCGAGAACGAGATCGTCGATCTGGGTGGCCAGCCACCGATCGTCCAGAGCTCGTCCAGCTTGAACCGTCAGTTCCATGTCGAGGGCTTCCCGCTGGGATCCATGTTCTACAGGCGCATAGTCAGCGCCGACCTGGACGGCTCCAGCGGACGCAACGTGGCCACCAACCTGATGTGCGAGGGCGGAGAGACGGTGGGGGACTCCAACTTCTCTTGGGGTGGTGGGGCTCCGGTGGCGTGCGCGAATGCGCCCGAGGTCTATTGGGGCCAGCCGATTCCCAACATTGACGGAGGTGTTTACACCACTGTTCGTGTCGGCCGGAATCTCTCGCTTTATGCGCTGGTCGACTATGTCGGCGGACACGCGATGAGCCTTGGCGACGTCAGTGGGGCGCACCGGTTTTTCATCAACTCGCAGGCAATACTCGAGCGCACGGATCCCATCCTCCTCGGGTACGAGGCCCTCGGCGCAGGTGGCTTGGCGCAGTCCGGCGTCGTGGAGGGTGACTTCATGAAGCTCCGTACGGTGTCGGCGTCCTACACGCTGCCCGAGTCGTTGGCGGAAATGATGTGGGCCAGCCGCGTAGCGGTCACGGCGTCCATCGACAACCTCTGGACCATCTGGCAGAAGTCCACGGAGTCATTCGGACACCCGATTATGGACATCGAGCGGTCCCGCCAGAGCGCTGGAAGCTTCGGGCTCAACGGCTACGTCCAGGAGGGGTGGCCGCAAACCACCCGGTTCACCACCACCCTTCGGTTCACATTCTAGATCACAGGGAGAGAAGAAATGACAGCAAGAAACAGGCTTGTGGGTGCGGCCGTGTTCATGGCTTCGCTCGCCGTGTTCTCGGGATGCAGCCTGGATGAGATCCTGGAAGTCCATGTGCCGGGCAAGGTCCTGGAAGAAGCGCTGAGCAACGCCTCTTTGGCGGATGTTCTGACGACCGGCGTGATCGCGGAAGTCGAGTGCAGCTGGAACCAGTACGTGGCGGGCGCCTCGCACCACTCGGACGAGTACGTGCCGACCTCCGGCAACCTTACCATGAGGAATTGGGGACAGCGCAAGATCTACGCGAGCGATTCGGGGTATTCACAGGGTACTTGCGGTGGCTGGGGGTACCCCATGTTCACGCCCCTGCACACCGCGCGCTTTCAGGCGCAGGATGTGGCAAGGCGGCTGGGTGAGTTCCCGGCCGAAGAAGTCTCCAACCTGGCGGCGTTGCAAGCCACGGCCGCCACGTGGGGCGCCTTCCCGCTCGTCGCCATGGGGGAAGGATTCTGCCGCATGGCAATCGACGGTGGCGGGGTGCTGACTCCCGCCGACGTTCAGGCTGAGGCGGAGCAGCGCTTCAGCACGGCGATCTCCTTGGCCCAGGCCGCGGGAGACCAAACCCTCACCATGCAGGGCATGCTGGGGCGCGCACGGGTGCGCATCGCCAAGGGTGACTTCAGCGGGGGTATGGCGGACGCCGGGCAGATTCCCGACGGCTTCGTCGTCGAGGTCACGCGCGACGCGGCGGAATCACGCCGCTACAACTACTACTTCGAGCGCCTCAACGCGCCGACCGGCTTCCGGGCTCACGGTTCGGTGGCCGACAACTATCAGAACCTGACCATCGGCGCGGACGGCATGCCCACGGACGGTGACGGCGTCAAGGATACTCGCGTCAACGTCAAGACCGACGGAACGCAGGCGGCCGACTTCGCCACGATCCTGTACTACCACGACAAGTACAACTCGCGGAGCGACCCCCTGCCCCTGGTCCACTGGCACGAGGCCCGCATGTACGAGGCCGAGGCGATGGCCATGCAGGGCGACGTAGCGGGCGCGCTCGGGAAGATCAACGGCTTGCGTGAAGCAGCCGGTTTGCCCATGGTCACGGCGGAGGTCAGCGCTGGCGGGATCATGGATCTGGTCAAGGAGGAGCGGCGGCGGCAGTTGTTTGTGCTGGGCGGGCACCGCCTGCACGACATGCTGCGCTTCAACATCCCGTTCCTCGGCGATCCGGGATCGATCCACCCCAACGGGCTCGACCAGACGGGTGCGGAGTACGGCAACCTGACGTGCTTCCAGCTTCCCGAAGTGGAAGTCAAGGGGAACGAAAACATCAGCAGTTGAATCGGATGTGAACGGGGGCCGCCGCCGCTTCGGGTTCGCGGCGGTTCCCGTTTGCCTTTCCGCTGCCCAGGGGACAATCAAAGTACCACGGCCACGGGAGGCTGCCATGAGACCCATCTCACGTTCGAACCTATTCACCCCCCGCACATGGAGACCAGTTCCCGTGGGTGCGGGGGGCGTTCTGGCCCTCGCATTGGCCTTCGCGCCCCTGTCGGCTCAGAACACCATCACCGGAACGGTGGTGGATGAGACGACCCAACGCCCACTCGCCGGTGCCCAGGTCCTGATCGAGGGCACCGATCTGGGCAGCCTCACCGACAACCGGGGCCGCTTCCTCATCCTGAACGTGCCATCGGCGACGGTCACCGTCCGGGTGCTGACGATCGGCTACCGGGAAACGACGGCTACCGTAAGCGCCGACCAGTCCGTCACCATCGAGCTGCAGGCGACGGCGATCTCGCTTGATGAGATCATCGTGACGGGAACGGTCGGCGAGCAGCAGGCGCGGTCCATCGGGAACGCCATCGGGAACGTCGACGTGTCGGTGCTGCAGGAACAGGCTCCGGTGGCGGACGTTCAGTTGATGCTGTCGGCGACCGTGCCCGGCGTGCGCATCATGAACACCAGCGGCTCCATCGGCGAGGGCGGGATCATGAGGATCCGGGGAGCCGCCTCCCTGACCCTGGCCGCGACCCCCATCGTCGTGGTGGACGGGGTCCGCGTGAATGGCCAGGATGGAGACATCGGGCTGCTTGCCGGTGTCGGCGCAGACAGTCGTCGTGCGCCGTCCCGGATCAACGACTTCGACCCGGACGAGATCGAGAGCATCCAGATCATCAAGGGCCCCGCGGCGGCGACGCTGTACGGCACGGAAGCGTCCAACGGAGTGATCCAGATCATTACCAAACGGGGAGCCCGGGGAGCTCCCCGAGTGAATGCCACCATCCGGCATGGTGCCTCGTGGCTGCCCAACCCCGTCGAACTCGTCCCCCCGACCTACTACAAGAGCGCCAGCGGCGAAATCGTCGAGGTCAACGTCCTCAGGCACGATAAGGAAGACACCTTTGGGCTCCTCGATGGCGGCCGGGACTGGTTTCGCACCGGCCACAACCAGTCCTACGGGGCGGACGTGAGTGGCGGGACCGAATCGGTCACCTACTACATCAGCGGCGAGTTCGACCGCCAGGAAGGACCGGTACGATACAACTGGCAGAACGCAATCCGGGGCCGGGCCAACCTGACCTACGCACCCAACGAGACCCTCAAGTTCGACTTCAGCATGGGAGCCAACCGTTCCAAGCTGGAATCGGCGTCGGCTCAGCAGCCTCTTCTGACGGCGGTGATCTGGTCCTGTCCGGCGCCCGGTTGCGAGCCCGGCAGCGGCACTCCACAGGCGCTCGACGGCCCGTCGCGCGGTTACATCGCGTACCTTCCCGAAGCCTACGAGGACGAGATCGAAGGGATCACCGACGTCGACCGAACGACCTTCAGCTTGCAGACCACCTGGAAGCCGACCGACTGGATGAACCAACGCCTGGTCTTCGGCGGCGACTTCGGAAACCGCACCAACTCGGAGCTTTACCTGGCGACCGGGAACCTCGGCAATTTCTTCAACACCGGCCGCAAGACGATCGCGAACGAGAGAACCTCGTTTGTATCGGCCGACTACCAGGTCAGCAGCGACTGGTCGCCCTTTGAGTCGCTGACCTTCAGCACCGGCGCCGGGCTCCAGTACTACCAGAACAAGTTGGAAGTACTCTTCGGCCGGGGCGAGAACTTTCCCGTCAAATCCCTCGAAACGATTCCCTCGGGATCGGATCGAACCGCCGACGAGGACTACCGGGAGAACAAGACGTTCGGCGTCTTCGTCCAGGAGCAACTGGGATGGGGAGACAGGTTTTTCCTCACTGGGGCCGTGCGAGGTGACGACAACTCGGCCTTCGGCCAGAACTTCGACTTCGTTGTGTACCCCAAGTTCTCCGGCTCCTACGTGATCAGCGACGAGGAGTTCTTCAGCGAGAGCGTCGGCTTCGTGCAACAGCTGAAACTGCGGGCGGCCTGGGGGAAGGCTGGCCGCCAGCCGGATGTCTTCGACGCGCTGAGGACGTACGAACCCTCGGTCGGACCCGGTGGTTCGTCCACGGTCACACCGGAGAACATCGGGAACGCGGACCTGCAGCCTGAAGTGGGAACCGAGGTTGAGGTCGGCTTTGACGCGAGCATTCTGGACGACCGGATCGGGCTGGAATTCACCTGGTACGACCAGACCACCAGCGACGCCATCGTCTCGGTGCCGGCGCTGCCCTCGAACGGTTTCCCGGGCGTGCAGTTCCAGAACATCGGCGAGGTCAAGAACAGTGGAATCGAGATCGGCCTGAACGCGAATCTCTTCCGCAGCGACGATCTGGCCATCGATGTCGGAGGCACGTTCTCGACCGCCGACAACAAGGTCACCGACCTGGGCGGGCAACCGGCAGTTCTCGAGCAAGCGACATTCGGCCAGTACCACGTGCTGGGCCAGCCGTTGTCTGCGATCTACGTGAAACGCATCGTCAGCGCCACACTCAGCGGCGACCAGGCCACTAACGTGATGTGCGAAGGGGGAACGATCCTGGAGAGCGGCGAATCCTCGAGTCTCTCCAAGGGCGGCGGAGCACCGGTACCCTGTGCCGACGCGCCCAACGTGTATTGGGGACAACCGATACCGAGCAAGGAAGGGAGCGTCTATGCGACGATATCGATCGGCTCCAACTTCCAGCTCTATGGTCTTGTCGACTATGTTGGCGGTCGCACCCTGATCAGCGGCGATATCGCCGCCCAGCACCGCTTCTTCATCAACTCGAAGGCGATTCTTGAACGAACCGATCCGATCCTGCTCGGCTACGAGACACTCGGCGGCGTCGGCTTGTGGCAACCCGGCATTATCGATGGCGATTTCGCGAAGCTGCGGGCCGTCTCGGCCAGCTACACGCTGCCCAGCGAGTGGGCGCGCCGGCTCAACGCTTCGCGCATCAACATCAACCTCACGGCGAACAACCTCCTGACGCTCTGGGTCGGCCAGCCGGATGGATTCGGCGTCAAGCAGATGGACCCCGAGGTCGCCCAGCAGACGGGTACAACAAGGGGTCTGACGGCCTACAACCAGGAGGGCTGGCCCCAGCTCAGGACCTTCACCACCACCTTCAGGGTGACATTCTGATGTGGGGCTTGAACGGGGTATACGACCAGATCGGGAGCGATGGCATGACTACAAAGATCAGAAACGCCGCCCGGCGGATGGCCATGGGCCTCTTGGTGCCCGGGTTGTTGTTTACGGCGGCCTGCGACCTGAACGAAATCCTCGAGGTCGACATTCCAGGGAAGGTTGACGCGAACGACCTGAACGACCCGGCTCTTGCCTCGGTCCTTGTGAACTCGGTCATCGGTGACGCCGAGTGCGCCTGGAGCAACTACGCCGCGGCTTCGTCCCACCACTCCGACGAGTGGATTCCCACGTCGGGGAATCTCAACATGCGCGAATGGGGACAGCGGAAGATGGAAACCCAGTCGCTGTCGGGTGGCGTGCTGGCCACCTCGTCATGCGCCGGGAACTACGGGGTCTACACGCCGCTCCAGACCGCCAGGTTCCAGGGCAACGACATCTTTGACAAGCTGATCGAGTTCGACGCCGGCGATGTGCCCGCCAAGGCCACGATGCAGGGCTCGGTGCGCGCCTACGGCGGCTGGTCCCTCTTGGCGCTGGGTGAAGGCTTCTGCTCGATGGCGCTCGACGGCGGTGCGGAGATGCAGCCCGACGAGGTGCTTGGGGTGGCGGCACAGAACTTCACCGAAGCCATCGGCGGCGCGGGCGACGCAGACCTTGTCACGATGTCCTACGGCGGGCGGGCCCGGGCGAAGCTGGACATGGGAGACTGGTCCGGAGCGATCGCGGACGCCCAGCGGATACCGGAGGGCTTCAAGTTCGGAGCGGATCGGGCTTCCGATCTGGGGAGGCGGCAGAACTACCTGCATCGCTGGCTCAACGACACCAACGACGGGATCAGCAAGCACGGATCGATCGCGGACCACTTCCGTGACCTGACGGTGAACGATGCGGGCGAACTCACCCAGAACGACGGAATGCCGGACCCGAGGGTCGCCGTCCGGACCATCGGGAACCAGGCGTTCGACTTCTCGACGATCCATTACTTCACCGACAAGTACACGTCTCGGGCCGATCCCGCCCCCCTGACATCCTGGGAAGCGGCCCAGTTGATCATCGCCGAGGCGTCGGCCCAGATGGGTGACCCGGCGACGGCCGTCGGCGTAATCAACGGCCTGCGCGCGAAGGCTGGACTGCCCGCGTGGGCCGCCGGGGCGACGGCGTCGCAGTCGGAGGTCTTGAGCGCGGTTCTGGCGGAGCGCTCGCGCGAGCTGTTCGTCGAGCAGGCGTGGCGTTTCAACGACATGCTGCAGCACCGGGGTACTGCCCAGCAGATCCCGTTCCTCGGCGAACCCGGCTCCATTCACCCCAACGGACTCGACCAGACAGGGGCAGAATACGGCCCGGTAACGTGCTGGGAGCTGCCGCTGGTGGAGACCAACGGGAACGAGAACATCAACCGGTGATTTCGATGCGGTAGCGACTTGCCGGCCGCGCTGCGGACTGCGGCGGTTGGAACAGGGGGGGCAGGCACCAGCCAAGCGGTGCCTACCCCCCGCACTACGTTGACACGGGCGCGCGTGCCCGCCTCCCTACCAGCCGGGCTTCCCCCGCCGCGTAAAAATCAGCACCACCCCGTCGGCCGCGTCCGGGCCGTACTCGGCGCCTGCCGCCGGGCCCTTGATCACCTCGATGCGCGCGATCGTACCGGGGTTGATCAGCTCCAGGGCGCCCAACCCTCCGTCAAAACCCATGGCATCGACCCGTATGCCATCGATGAAAACGACCGGTGGCCGGTTGAAGGAGAAGCTCTTGGCGCCGCGAACCCGCAGGAAGTACCCCATCCCGACCGCGCCTCCGGTTCGGACCAGGGTCACGCCTGTGACACCGTCGAGGACCTCGCGTACGCCCAGGCCGCCCTGCAGCTCCTCCCCCTGGATCGTGCGGTCCGGGATCTCCACTCCCCGCATGGCCCGCGCGACGATCTCTTTCAGCACGAATGCGGGAGCCAGCATCTCGAAGTCGCGCAGGAGCAGCGCCGGCTCGTCCACGGTCAGCCGTTCCACCAGCCCGACGTGCTCCGGGTGTGTCACACGAATGACGGATATCCCCTCGGGAACCGACAGCAGCGCGTAGCGACCGTCCTCGCGCGTCTCGGTCACCACGCGGGTTCCGACGATGCGCACGACAGCGCCCGCAAGCGGTTCGCCCGTCACCGAGGAACGCACGACACCGCGAAGGGTGGCCTTGACTTGTGCGGCAACCGGTGCCGCGCTGGCCAGAAATGCCAGCAGGATGAGTCGAAATGCCTTCATGTCCAATCCTACGACCAGCTCATTGCGCTGGTTACGTTACGGAGCGCCGCTCGTCACCCCGCGTTATGCATCACGATTCCGCCCGCGCGAAGACGATGTCGGCCCCGTTGGGCTCGAAGGGAATTGCCACCGTGCCCACCTTCCCCGCGGAATCCGTGGTGAAGGTGACGAGTCCCGTGACCGGCACGATGTTCGGCGGAGATGTGATCCTGAAAATGTCGTAGTGGAAGTGCTCGAGGCCGAGCTGGAAGTCATCGTACACGATCTCCAAGTCGCCATCGCCCACGATTCGGACCTCCATGCTGCCATACCCGGGGTGGTTGTACTGCCCGGCGTAGTCGGCAAGGTCATGGCTGGGCCGGGTGCCCATCACACGCTTCGCTTCCAGCTCCGTCTCGGCTTCGGCGGCGCGCGCGTTCTGCTCGGCGCGCAGCTGCAGGTTGCGGTCGTTCCAGTCGATTTCGTCAAGCTCGAGCAGCCTGTCGTAGAGGTTGTACGCCACGATGGTGGGCACGGGGTTCATGTCGCCGGACCGGTTCGAGAGGACCATGACGCCCATCTTTTCGCGCGGAAGCCATGACATCGACGAAATGAAGCCGTCGATACCACCCCCGTGCGCGACCATCTTGTGGCCCCGGTAGCTGCTCACCCTCAACCCGAGTCCGTAGCTCCCCTGTCCGAGCTCGGGAAACTCGGATTCGCCCGGCATCGAGAACTGCGGCTGCTGCATTCGGGCCGATGTCTCTTCCGAGAGAAGGCGGCCGCCGTCGTGGGCACCGCCCTCGATGTGCGCCTGGATGTAGGCCAACATATCGGTGACGTTGGAGTTGATCGATCCGGCCGGACCAACCACATCGATGTTGCGGAAGGGCACGCGTACGAGGGTGCCGTTGCGAAGATTGTAGGGAAGCGCATAGTCCCCGGAGGCCGGGCTCTCCTGCACCGAGGTGTTGGAGCGGTCCATCCCCAGCGGCGTGAAGATCCAGCTGTCGACCAGGTCTTGCCAGTCTTCGCCGGTGATCCGTTCCGTCAGATAGCCGGCGGTCATGAACATGAGATTCTGGTACTGATACCGGCTGCGGAACGAGGCGTTGGGCTTCAGGTGCTGCAGCTTCCGGAAGATCTCTTCGCGGGTCCCGGCTCGGCCATACCAGACGTTGTCGTGGCGGGGAAGGCCGGACTGGTGCGTGACCAGGTCGCGCGGCGTCATTTCGGCGGTCGCGAAGTCGTCGTAGAGGCGGAAGTCGGGCAAATAGTCGCGAACCGGCCTGTCCCACTCCAGCTTGTCCTGGTCGACCAGCATGCCCATCAGCGTGACGGTGAAGGACTTGCTGTTGGAGCCGATGGCCATGGTCGTATGCTCGGTGACTGGAAGCCCGGCCTCCACGTCCCGGTAGCCGAACCCCTTGGCCAGGACGATCTCACCGTTGTGGATGACCCCCACTGCGACTCCGGGGATCTGCCAGTCCTCCATGACGCCCGCCACGAATTCGTCGAAGCCGTCGAACAGCTCGGGGAAATCCGCCCACGTCGTTGCGATGGCGTCGCCGGCTGCTGCTGCCGGGGCATTCCCGGCCGCGGTCCGTGCGGCCGTCTGGGCTGAAAGCGGGACTGCAGCGGCCGGAGCGAGGGCGAAGATCAGCAGCCACGGGGCATGCCTGCGCGCCCACATGAGGCGGAGCTGTCGCCCGCGGTTCTGCTGTGAACGAGTGCTTTCGCTCCTGCTCGGTCTGTCGTCGCGCATTCGATTCCTCAGGGTCCGGGTTCCGGGGCTGCCACACGGTAATCTACCGAACTGGCTCCGACCGCGTCAGGCTTCCTTGAGCACATCCAGGGGGTCGACGCGGCTCGCGCGCCTTGCGGGCAGGTAGGCTGCGATGGCCGCCACGACCGTCAGCACCACCGTGACAGCCGCAAACGTGACGGGATCGAAGGTGCTCACGCCATGGAGAGAGCCCTGGATCACGCGCGTGAGCACGACCGCCAGCGCCAGGCCGATGGCCAGGCCGAAGAACACCAGCCTGAGGGCGATGCCCAGCACCAGGACGACAAGGCGGCTCGGCTCGGCTCCGATGGACATCCTGATTCCCAGCTCTCGCCTGCGAACCACAATGCTGTGCGCGACGATTCCGTACAGTCCGATGGCGGCCAGAAGGAGCGCGAGCGCGCCGATCAGGCCGAGGGTGATCGCCGAGAGGCGGGCCGGGATCAGCATGAAGGAACGGTGCTGCTCCATGGTCTTCGCGTTGATCGTGATCACGCCGGGATCGAGGTCCCGGGCAACCTCCAGCATCGCCGGCAGTAGCGGGGAGGGCTCGCTCGCCGTACGGGCGACGACGCGGCCGTGGGTGTACGGCGCCTGTTCCATCGGGCCGTAGACGAGGGGCCGGGGAGCTTCGGACAGCGTGCGGACCCTGGTGTCTGCGGCCACGCCGACGACCCTCACCTCGGTTCCGTCGAACATCGTGTAGCTTCGGCCGACCGCTTCCGGGCCTGTCCAGAATCGCGCAGCCATCGTCTCGCTCACGACGGCCACCGGGGCCGAACCGCGGGTGTCCCGTTCGTCGAAGAACCTCCCGGCGACGAGCGGAATCCCCACGGCGTCGAAGTAGTCGCCGCCGACGCCCGCCCAGTCGACTTCGTGGTAGTCGAACCCGGGAGGCGGATCCACGCCCTGCACGGTGATGCTGATGGTGCTCGTCGAGGTTACCTCGAGGGGGAGGGTGGTGATGATCCCCACCGCGACGACCCCAGGGAGCGCGGCCACCCGCTCCAGATAGCGGTCGTAGAATTCGCGGCGCTCCCCGGGGGTCCGCCCGGTCCCGGGCTCGATCCACACGATTGCGGCGGGATGGTAGCCGAAGCCGGGGTCGATGCGCCGGGTTGTGATCAGGCTCCGCGTGAACAGCCCTGCAGCGACCAGGAGCACCGCCGCTCCAGCCACCTGACCGACGACCAGAGCACTCCGCAGCTTTGCGGTGCGACCGATTCCGCGAGCGCGCTCGTTCTTCAGTGTGCTCGAGACATCGGGCTGCGTGGATCGCAGTGCGGGCACGAGCCCGAGCGCCAGGCCAGCAAGCAGCGACACCCCGAGGCCGAAAAGCACGACGGTGACGTTCAGCCGTGCGTCCACCTTCAGGGGCAGGGGCAGAGGCAGCTGGATGCTGAGCATGAGGTCCACCAGGAAGACCGACAGGAGTACGCCCACGGTTCCGCCCAGCATGGCCAGCATGGTCGTCTCGGTCAGCAGATTCCGGATCAACCGGCCCCGCTGCGCTCCGAGGGCGAGACGCACGGCTACCTCGCGACTGCGCGCCTCGGCCCTCGCCAGAAGAAAACCGGCCAGGTTGATGCAGGCGATGAGGAGCACGAGTGCGACCACCGCCATGACCACCGCGGCGACGGACACGACGATTCCGTCCAGGGCGGGGTGAACGGGGGAGCCGAGGGTGGGCGTCGTCTGGATGCGGCGGCCAAGGTACCGGTCGCCGTGGCTGGCAATGAGGCTTCGTGTGAAGGCTCCGACGACCGTTTCCGCATCGGCCAGGGTCACTCCGTCGGCCAGCCGGGCCTTCACCATGAATGACTCCTGTCCGCGCCGTTCCAGGCTTCCCGGACCGAGCAGGGAAATCTGGTCCGACATCGACGCATGCGCCCAGATGTCGGGCTGCAACCCCGGGAAAGCGCCGGTGAAATCCGCGTGGGCGACGCCAATGATCGTATAGGCGAATCCGTTGAGCCTCACGGTCCTGCCCACGACGCCGGGGTTGGCGCCGAATGCCCGCCGCCAATAGCTGTCGCTTAGCACCACGGTGGGATCGGCGCCGCCGACGACGCCTTCACCGGGGCCGAACACGCGGCCCACCTGAGCATCTACCCCGAGGACCTGGAAGTAGGGCCCGGCGACGAGCTCGTTGAGAAGGTCTTCGCGCCTCCCTGTGTCGTCGCTGAGGTTGACCATGTTGAACATCACGCCCGCCACGCCATCGAACACGGATGTCGTCGCCTCTTCCAGTTCCCGGAAGGTGGGGTAGGAGAAGTTCCCGAAGGCGTCGTCCGGCGCGGTCAGCCGTATGTCGACCAGCTCATCGGGAGCCGGGTACGGCAGTGGGCGAAGCAGAAGCGCGTCCACCAGCGTAAAGAAGGCGGTGTTGCCCCCGACCCCGATCGCGATCGAGATTATGGCCAATGACGTTGAAGCCCGGCGCCCGGATCATCCTGCGCCACCCAACCCTGATGTCCTGGAGGACCCCCGCGGCCCAAGTGGTCGCCCTGCTTCGTCTGCGTCTTGCTGCGATGCCGCCTCGCATTTCCCCTCCCTGTTCTCCCCACGCTACCCGAGCGGGCAAACACCGATCCCGTGTTCCGGTCCAATAATACCACAAGATGACTCCCGCGCCAGATCAGTCGAGTGGATCTCACCCGGAGGTCCCCACTCCCGACACGGTCTTCGAGACCGCGGCGGAGCTGGTGATACGGGGAGATCTCATGGCGCTCGCCGCTATCCTGGACGAGCACCCGGCGCTCATCCGGGCGACCTCGCCGCGGGCGCACGGCGCGACCCTGCTCCACTATTCCGCGGCGAACTGAACGGCATCGGAGACGACGGCCTTCCGATGACGTACGGCTTCCTGTTCCGGAACGTGGTGGCCGCCGAAGCGCTGGCCCACGCGGGAGCACGGGTGGACAGCGCGGCCAACGCGGCGGGCATGGGTGATCTGCCACTGCTGCTGCCGCTGGTCGATCGCGGGCCACCGCCCACCGGCGATCCCGCCCCGCTCTCCGCGGTGAAGTGGATCGCCAGCGACCCGGCGGCGGTCCCCGTGCTGGCGCTCTACTTCGCTTGCATCGCGGGGCGCATGGATGCCGCGGCTTGGCGGGTAACCCCGCTGCTACGGCGCCCCGTCGTCCCGCGCCTCGAATTCCTCGTCTGAGAGCCGGAAGGTGTCGATCAACACCGGATCATCCTCGGTGCCGAGGATCCGCCCGGACAGGTACTCGCCGATCACGGGCCCGAACTTGAACCCTTCGGCCGATCCACCCCCGGCCAACCAGACGTTGTCGAAGTCGGGATGGTGGTCAAAGAAGAAGTTGCGCGTCACCGACGATTCGTAGTGGCACGCCCGGGTCTCGCTCACGGGCGCGTCGGCCAGCCCCGGGAAGCGTTCCCGCACGAAGGCCCTGGGGCGCTCCAGCTCCTCCGGCTCCAGCCACCGCCGGCTGGTGTCGGGATCGTCCGGCGGCCGCCCTCCCGTCCGGACCCGGAAGCCGCGGTTGTCGGGGGCGAGCGCGGGCCAGCCCGTCACGCCGGGGAAGTTGTAGCTGGGCAGGTTCGGATAGCTGTAGCTGTTGTCTCCGGGAGGGGTGCGCAGGTAGACGACGTGCCCCATGGGAATCCGCAGCCGGCTCCCCATGAGTTCGGGAAACGCCTTCGGGTACCAGGGTCCCAGTGCGAAGACGTAGGTGCCCGCGGAGAAGTTGTCGCCCGGTTGCAGGCTCAGGGCGTCGAGCTGGCGGCCCGTGGCCGGTCCCATGGCCGCACGCGCGATCTCGACCTCGCCGCCGACGTGCTGGAACACCGTCGCCACGGACTCGATGGCCCTGCGGGCGCGTACGACACCCGCATCCTGCTCCCAGAGCGCGACGGTGATGTCGGTGAGATCGATGACAGGCCACCGCCGCTTCACCTCGTCCGCGTCCAGGACCTCGTAGCGTACGCCGACTTCGTCCCAGTTCTTCCTTGTGTCCTCCATGAAATCGGTCCACTCGTCCCTCATGATGAGGTCCGACGTGTTGAAGAACACGCGTGGCAGCAGCATGTCCTGCCACTGTTCGTCCCACCGATTCCACTTCCCGATCGCGCGCTGGGCCCAGCGGGTCCACAGCAGCCCGTGACCACGGCCCCCGTAGCCGGTGCGAACGCCGCGTGTCTCGCCGCCCGACGTCGCCCGGGAATTGGCTGGCCCGTACTGGTCGATCAGGGTGACCTGGGCGCCCGATTGCTGGAGATGCAGCGCGGTCCACGCGCCGAACGCACCAGCACCCACGACCGCAATGTCCGGCGTCTGGCGCGTATGGATTGCCGGTGCGCCTCGCGCCGCGGTTACCGGCGTAGCCCTGCTGTCCCCCCCGCGCGCGCTGAGTGGCGGGGCCCCGGCGAGTACGGCGCCGGCCCCGACTGCTGCGATCTTCACGAAGTCGCGGCGGCCAACCTCCCCCTGAGGCTCATGCGTCCCGTCGATCCCTTCACTCGCCGCCTTCTTCACCCGTTTCGCCATGTCTGCCACCCTTTTCGCCATGTCCGCTACCGTTTCCGGCCCGCGTTCAGTGACTCGGGCTCTGGGGAGCGATTCGAACCTCACGCATGGGAGAGTCCGGCGACAACTCCGACGTTCCGGGCCCGTGTCCGTTCATGCTCAGGATGTACGAGACGACGTCGAGATAGACCTGTTCTTCCAGCCCGCCCGGATTGTCGTCCGGCATGGTGGATCGCACGGTGCGAAAGAAGGAGTAGACGGTTCGGCGGCCCCAGTTCGACTGAAAGGTGCGTCCCCGGAACTCGCTGGTCGTGTGACACTCGGAGCAGACTTCGTCGAACGTCGTCCGGCCCCGGCCCGCCTGAGCTTCGGTGAAGATACCGCCCCCCGGGGCTTCGGCTGCCGGTTCGGCCGCGGGCGGCTGTTGGGCAGCTACGGGCGTTGCCGGCGACGCGGCTGCTGCGGGCGAATCAGTGGCCGCCGCGGGCCCGGAGGATGACTCCGCGGCACCGCCCGACGCACAACCGCCCATCAGGAACACGAGGGAGAGTCGGAGTGCGTTGGCACCCCCGGCATGGTTCCGTACCATGGACCGAACCTCCTCCCCCGATGTAGTGTATCATCCCGGTAGTCCGTGTACCTGCCTCAAATCCAATATAGGGGAATCGACGACATGCGCAGCCCAATGCTACCCGTCTTTGCCGGTGTTGTCGGCGCGGCCCTTCTTTCTGCCGCGGCGTGCAACCAGATTCCCGTCGCCATTGGGGATGTCAACGCCATTATCGTTACGGCCGACCCGGAGCTCTGGACCCAGGCGGAGGCCTCTCTGCTGCCGACGCTGGAAAGAACCGTCTTCACGGTTCGCGACGAGAAAACGTTCAAGGTCACCTATCAGACTCCGTGGGAGGAGGTGTGGTTCCACCTGCGCCTCTTCAAGCAGCAACTGCTGATCGGGAAGGAATCGGACCCCTGGATGACGGACGGGCTGGCCAAGGTCGATGAGCCCGTGACGCCGCCACAGGTCGTGCAGGCGCACGACGTATGGGTGCGCGACCAACTCGTCACCATGGTTGTGCTGGAGGAGGAGGGAGAGAGTGTCGAGGCGGTGAGCGGATTCACGTCTGCGCTGGGCGAACTGTTCGACCGGCAGTATCGGGACTGGGTGGTGGCCAAGATGTTCGCCACCGGTGTCGACACTGCTCAGGCCAGTGCGCTATATGAGGAATTCGGCTTCAGGCTGCTGCTGCCGGATGTCTACGACTACGAGTTGCGCGACTCCGTGCACATCTTCCGCAACGACAACCCGGACCCGTCAGAGCTGATCCGCCAATTCGCGGTCACGTGGAAGAGTCCGTTGCCGCCGGAGCCCCAGGGTGAGAACTTGCTGGAGTGGCGAGCCCGGATCGTGGAAGACTACTACGCCTACCCCCAGGTGGTGAATCTGAACAACGTGCTCGAAGGTCCCGAGACCATGGATGGCAATGAGACGTACGCCCTCCAGGCCGTGTGGGAGAACCCGCCCGGGGCGTATCCGGCCGCAGGCCCCTTCATTGTGAAGGCGATCGACTGCCCGGACCAGGATCGCCGATACTTCGTCGACGCCTGGCTTTACGCGCCGAGCCGGGAGAAGTACGAATACATGCTCCAGTTGGAGGAGATCTTGAACTCTTTCCGCTGCTCGGGATCCCGGTAGTCCCGCCCCACACTGTCAGGAGACATCCACGATGCGCACCACCAAGCCGGGCGGACCGCTTACCGCCCTCCTCGCCCTGTTTGTCGCGGCCTGTACCGCGCCCGCCGCCGCACCCCCCGCCGGCGAATTCGGCGCTGAGGGGGTCGGCTACGGCAACCCCGACCACGCCGGGCACGTCGCGGCGATCGACGAAATCATGATGGCGCCGATCCGGGAGGGGCTCATTGCGGGCGCTTCCGTCGCGGTCGTGCACCAGGGCGAGACCGTCGCGACACGCGGGTACGGCTGGGCCAACCTCCAGCTCGGTGTCCCCACGCCCGAAGACGCGATCTACGAGATCGGCTCGATCACCAAGCAGTTCACGTCAGCCGGGCTGCTGCAGCTGCAGGAACAGGGGCTCGTCGACCTGGACACCGACATGAGCACCCACCTCCCGGACTTCCCGACTCAGGGCAACCGGATCACCGTGCGTGAGCTCCTCGACCACACATCCGGGATCCGGGGCTATACCGAAATGGCCGCCGCCCGGCCCTACTTTGTGCGGCGCGTCCCCCGGGACAGCCTCCTGGCGCTGGTGGGAGCTCACCCCTTCGACTTCGCGACCGGCGAGCACGAGATCTACAACAACTCCGCGTACTACCTGGCGGGGATGATCCTGGAGCAGGTGTCCGGCATCACCTACGAGGAGTACGTCGAGGAGAGGATCTTCGCCGAACTGGCCATGGAACGGTCCCGTTACTGCAGCGAGACCGAGGTCCAGGAAGGGAAGGTCAACGGCTATGACGCAGGTCCGGACGGCCTCATGAACAAGGGTTTCATCGTCCACAACATTCCCTTTGCGGCGGGCTCGCTCTGCTCCAGCGCAGATGACCTGGCCACCTGGCTGGCCGCGCTCCACGGCGGCGAAGTCCTCACCGGCGAGTCCTATGCGCAGATGACCGAGCCGGGGGACCTCAACGACGGAACGAAGACCCGTTATGCTCTCGGACTGGCCACGAGCGACCTCCTCGGCCACAGGGCACTCCAGCACGGCGGTGGAATCGACGGCTTCCAGTCACAGTCTCTCTACCTCGTGGATGAGGACCTGGCGGTCGTGGTTCTGGCCAACACGGCGGGGCCGCCCGGCCCATCGGCGCTGGCGGACCAGATCGTGGAGCTGATGGTCGGGGACGCGACCCCGGAGGCGATGGCCTTCGACGGCGACCTCGCCTATTTCGAGGGGACGTATTCCGGGCCCGCTCGGGCCGGCCGTGCCGGCGTCCGAATCGCCGCGGACGGCGACGCCCTCACCGCTACGAGGGTGATGGCCGGCGACCGGGACATCCCGGAGGACCGGCAGAGTGCCGACACTCTGGACTATCGCGGGGAGATGACCTTCAGCAACGGCCGCGTGCTCCTCACCTTCGAAGGCGACGGGGACTCCGCAGCGGTGCTAAGGTGGGACGCGGGGTCGGGCTACACGGTGATGACACGGCGGTAGGGGGCGGCATCCGTGTCCTTCGTTCACCTCCACACACACTCCGAGTACTCCCTGCTCGACGGCGCGAACCGCATCACGGACCTGATCCGGAAGGCGAAGGAGTTCGAGATGCCGGCGCTGGCGCTCACGGACCACGGCTGTCTGTATGGCGCCTGGACCTTTCAGAAGCTGGCCCGCAGGGACGGTTTGAAGCCGATCATCGGGATGGAGGCCTACGTTGCACCCGGCGATCGGCGGGAGCGCGCACGGTCGGGACAGGGCGGCAAGGCGGCCTACCACCTGGTCTTGATGGCCAGGGACGAGGAGGGCTACCGCAACCTGATCAGGCTGTCGTCGATCGGGTACACCGAGGGGTTCTACTACCGTCCGCGGCTGGACCGTGAGACCCTTGCCCGTCACTCCGGCGGGCTGATCGCGACCTCGGCGTGCATGGCGGGGGAGCTCGCACGCCATCTGAGCGCCGGCAACGACGAGATCGCCCGGGAAGTTGCCGACTGGTACGCGAACGCCTTCCCCGAGCGCTACTACCTGGAGGTGCAGGCTCACGGTACGACCGGGCAGGCCGAGCTCAACCGGAAGATCCTCGCGCTGGCCGACGATATGGATCTGCCCGTCGTCGCCACCAACGACGCCCACTTCCTCCAGCGTGACCACCATCCCGCCCACGACATCCTCGTCTGTATCGGGACGGCAAGGAACCACGACGACGAAGGGCGGCTGAAGTACGACGCCGGTCTCTACTTCAAGAACCCCGACGAGATGGCGGAAGCCTTCCCGGATCGCCCCGATGTCATCGAAAACACGCTGAAGATCGCGGACGAAGTCTCGCTCACACTCGAGAAGAAGTACCACCTCCCGAGCTTCCCCCTTCCCGAGCACTTCACCGACGACAACGACTATCTGGTCCACCTCGCCGAAGCGGGGGCGAAGGAGCGCTACGGCAACCCTCTCCCGGACACCATGCGGGAGCGCCTCGACTACGAGCTCGAAGTCATCCTCAAGACCGGCTATGCCGGCTACTTCCTCATCACCTGGGACTTCATCCGCTGGGCCCGCGAAAGCGGGATTCCGGTCGGTCCGGGAAGGGGTTCGGCGGCGGGCTCGCTGGTGTCGTACGCGCTCCGCATCACCGACCTGGACCCCATCGCCTACGGCCTCCTCTTCGAGCGCTTTCTGAACCCCGAGCGCATCTCGATGCCCGACATCGACATCGACTTCTGCTACGAGCGCCGTGGTGAAGTCATCGAGTACGTCCGCCGCAAGTACGGACGCGACGCCGTCGGCCAGATCATCACCTTCGGGACCATGAAGAGCCGCGCGGTCATCCGCGACGTGGGCCGGGTTCTCAACTTCGAGGTGGCTGAGACCGACCGGATCGCGAAGATGATCCCGAACCAGCCGGGCCAGAGCTACACGGTTGCCCAGGCCGTGGAACGGATCCGGGACGTGAAGGCGCTGTACGAGTCCGACGAGCGGCACCGGCAGCTGTTCGACTATTCCATGACCCTGGAGGGGTTGTCGCGCCACGCGTCGGTGCACGCGGCGGGGGTGGTGATCGCCCCGGGGCCGTTGCACGACTACGTGCCCATATGCACGCAGAGCAAGCGGAGCAGGAACGGCGGGGGCGGAGCGGGGAAGGGCGAGGACGGGCCGGACATCGTCACGCAGTACGACATGAACTGCCTCGAGGACGCCGGGATGCTCAAGATGGACTTCCTGGGCCTCAAAACGCTGACGGTGATCCACGACGCCGTCCAGTCCGTGAAGCGGCGCCTGGGCGAGCTTCGCCATCCGGACACGGGCAACGTCTACGAAACCGACTCCATGGACGATGTCCCCCTCGACGACCCCGAGGTCTACCGCATGCTCGCGGGAGGCGGTACCTCGGGGGTCTTCCAGTTCGAGTCCAACCTGGCGCTGGACAAGTTGCGCGCCATGCGCTGCGACCGCTTCGACGACCTGGTCGCCACCAATGCACTCATCCGGCCCGGCCCCCTCGATTCGGGGATGACCGACAAGTACATCCAGCGCAAGCTCGGCAAAAAGCCCGTTTCCTACCCCGCGCCCGGCCTGGAGCACATCCTCGAGCCCACCTACGGCATCATCGTGTATCAGGAACAGGTGATGCTGATCGCGAACGACCTGGCGGGGTACTCCCTCGCCGAAGCCGACGTGCTGCGCAAGGCAATGGGCAAAAAGGACGCCGAGCTCATCCATTCGGAGCTGGACCGCTTCCAGCAGCGGGTGACGGAGCGGGACTTGCCGCGCAGCACCGCCACGAACCTGGCCAGGCAGATCGAGACCTTCGGCCGCTACGGATTCAACAAGTCCCACTCGGCCGCCTACTCGCTGCTTTCGTACAAGACAGCGTGGCTGAAGCGCTACTACCCCGCCGAGTTCATGGCCGCGCTGCTCTCGTCTGTCCTGGACAAGACCGACGACGTGGTGAAGTACATCGGCGAGTGCCGCGATCTTGGCCGCTACCATCCGGGTCTCGACGACGGGTTGGTGGTCCTGCCGCCCGACGTGAACGAGAGCGGCTGGAAATTCACCGTTGTCGGGCAGGGCACGATCCGCTTCGGTCTGGGCGCGGTACGTGGCGTCGGAGCCGCCGCGGTCCAGTCGATCCTGACCGCGCTCGAGGACGGCGGCCCCTTCCGGAGTCTCTTCAACTTCCTGGAGCAGATCGACACCCGGGCGCTCAACAAACGGGCGTGCGAGGCTCTGATTGCGTCCGGAGCGATGGATTCGTTCGGCCACCGAGCCCAGCTCCTGGCGGGGCTCGACGAAGCTTACGGCGAGGCCGTGGCCCGGCTGCAGGAGGCCGAGCTGGGCCAGGGGTTTCTGTTCGGCGGCGGGGGTGCCGAGCGCCCCGTGCCGGCCATGCCGACCGTGCCCGAATGGGGTGACCGCGAACGCCTCGCCCGCGAGAAGGAAGCGCTGGGGTTCTTCATCTCGGGGCATCCGCTCGACCGTTACCGCGAGGTAGCGCGTGCCTTCGACGAGGTGGGCGCCGACGTCCTCAAGCGGCGCATGGGCGAGTCGCTGGAGATTGCGTGCGTGGTCACTGCGGTAGCTCGCCAGGTGTCGCGCCGCGACGGGTCGGAGTGGGCGAAGATCACCGTGGAGGGCTTCCATGGCACCGCCACGGTCCTCGCGTTCAAGGACGTGTGGCAGTCCTGCAAGGCGACGCTCGAGACCGATGCCGTGGTCCTGGTGCGTGGCAAGGTGAGCGACCGTGATCGTGACGAAGAGGACCCTCCGGTCTTCCTGGACTCGGCGGAGCCGCTGAAGCAGGTTTCGGACAGCGGGCGGCTGGCCGTGAGGATCGTGCTGGAATGGGACGCCAAACTCGGGGACGACGCTTTCGACAAAGCGCGGGCGGTGCTGTCCGCCAACTCCGGGGCCGCCCCTGTCGAGCTGGTCGTGGGCGAGGCGAACGGCGCCCCGGCACCCCGGCTTCGGTCACGGTCGATCAGGGTTTCGCCGGACCGGGAGACCCTCCGTGCCCTGGAAGCCTTGTTCGGCAAGGGCAGGGTGGGGTTGGTGAAGGTGTGATTGTTCACGCCGGTTTCCGCGTATTGCGTCCCGGACACGCAAAATCTAATCCATGCTGGAGAAAACGAAGATGAGGACAATGCTGATCTGTGCGACCCTGACGCTCACGCCTCTGGGAGCGCCGGTGGCGTTGGTGGGACAGGAGACGGGTGACCGGACCGCCGACTTTGTCGGGCATTGGATGGGCTCGCTCGATGTCGGGCCCGTGCAGCTCAGGATGCGCTTCCACATCACCGCGGTCGACGATGGCCTCGGTGCCCAGGTCTTCTCGGTGGACCAGGGGAACGCCGAGGTGCCGGTCGAGTCGGTCAGTGTCAGCGGCGCGGCCATTTCCATGTCCATGCCGATGGCCGGGGCTTCGTTCGAGGGTACGCTGTCAGCGGCTGCGGACACGATAGAGGGATCGTTCACCCAGATGGGGGCCGACATACCCCTGGTTCTTATGCGGGTTGAAGACGGGGAGGCGGCGGTGCGACGGCCGCAGGACCCGGTCGAGCCCCTCCCGTACATGTCCGAAGAGGTCACGTATCCGAACCCGGACGGCGGCCACACGCTTGCGGGGACGTTCACCCGCCCGGCGAGCGGAGGCCCCTTCCCGGCAGTGATCCTCATCTCGGGGTCGGGCCCCCAGGACCGGGACGAGGCGCTCATGGGACACCGCCCGTTCTTCGTGCTGTCCGACCACCTCACCCGGAGCGGGATCGCGGTGCTGCGCTTCGACGACCGCGGCGTGGGCGGATCGACCGGGGACTTTGCGGCGGCCACCTCACGCGACTTCGCGTCGGACGCGCTGGCCGGTGTCACCTACCTGACTACACGGGACGACGTGGACACCGGTGCGATCGGCCTCGCCGGGCACTCCGAGGGCGGGCTCGTAGCCCCCATGGTGGCCGTCGAGTCCGACGATGTCGGCTACATCGTGCTCATGGCGGGCCCGGGCGTGAACGGCGAACAGATTCTGTATGCGCAGGGAGCGTTGATCGCGCGGGCGGGCGGCGCTTCGGATGAGGATATCGCCGACAACCAGGCCCAGCAGCGGACCATCTTCGAGGTGCTGAAGTCGGAGGCGGACCCGGAAAAGGCGGCCACGGCGATCACCGAGATCGTGCGCACCTCCCTGGAAGAAGCGACCGAGGAAGAGCTTCGCCAAGCGGGGGTCAGCGACCCGGAAGCGCGGGAGGCGGCAGTGGTTTCGCAGGTGCAGCAGTTGAACACTCCGTGGTTCCGCTACTTCCTGACCTATGAACCCGCGGAGGTGATCGAGCAGGTCACCGTCCCCGTTTTGGCCATCAACGGCGAGAACGACCTGCAGGTCCCCTACGAGGAGAATCTGCGCGAGATCGAGGCGGCGCTGCAGCGCGGCGGCAACGATCGCTACGAGATCCACGCCCTGCCCGGCCTCAACCACCTCTTTCAGCACTCGGAAACGGGCTCCCCGAGCGAATACGGGACGATCGACGAGACCTGGTCGGTCGACGTGATGGAGCTGATCGCGGCCTGGATCCTGAAGACGACCGGGGCGATAGCAGTCCGTGGATAAATCCGCCTGTGCATCGAGAGCGGTCAGCGCCTCGATTCCGCCAGCCGAGCGGCCCGGGTCCAAAGCCCTGGGGCGCCGAGATCCTCGGCAAGATTCCTGAACTCGTGGGCCGGTCCCCGCCACTCCAGTTCGTCGACGTTGTCGAACATCGCTGCACTGTCGCGGAGCGTGGCGAGGTCCCTGAACAGGAAAGCGGCGGCGCGGTTCGCGTGCAATGTTGCGGCCAGGCGTTTGGCGCCCCGGACCTGCACGTCCCACCGGATGGCGTGCCCGGGGATTTCTTCCAGGTGACGGTAGCGGCCCAGTACCGTCGCGGTGGACTTCGCTCCCCACCCCGGGACACCCGGGAAGCCGTCGGCGCTGTCCCCGACCAGGGCCAGGTAGTCCGGGATGCTCGTGGGGGGAACGCCGAACTTCGCGACGACCCCTTGCTCGTCCCGCACCTCCCCCTTCCGCCGGTCCCACTGCACCACGCGATTGCCCACCACGCACTGCGACAGGTCCTTGTCGGGGGTGCAGATATACACGCGCTCCACCCGGCGGTCCCGCCGAGCCCGCGCGGCGCCCGAGGCCAGGCCGTCGTCGGCTTCCAGCTCCTTCATGGGCCAGACCCGTACGCCCATCGCCCTCAACGCGTCTTCGAGCGGGTGGAACTGGGCCATGAGCGCCCGGTCGATTCCGTCCCCGGTCTTGTAGCCGGGCCAGAGATCGTTGCGGAAGGATTCGATGACGTGGTCCGTGGCCACCGCCATATGCGTCACGCCGCGCTCCAGCATTCCAAGGAGGGAAGCCAGCACTCCGCGCATGCCGCCCACCTCGCGCCCGGACGTGTCCGTCACGGAGGGCGCGCCGAAGTGGTGCCGAAACAGCTCGTAGGTGCCGTCGATGAGGTGGATGTTCAAGAGATGGATGTCTCGCCAGGAACGCACGGGGTCGGTAGTATGACAGTTACAGACGGTACGCCACAATGGCGACCCGATCCGTTAGGGTCGCGCCGCACTCCGATGGAAGCAACAAGGAGCATTCCATGATCATGCAACCCCCCGCATCCCCTTCAGCCCAAGGGCCGCTCGGCCGCCTCGCGGGCGCTGGCCTGCTGGTTGGGCTCACCATCGCCGCCCTCGCGCTGGCAGCGCTCGCCCCGTCCCCCGCCACCGCCCAGGAAGCTCCCGCCGCCGACCTGCTTACCGTCGGTCACTATCTGGACATGGAGCGCGTGGCGGATCCCCAAATCTCCCCGGACGGAAGCCAGGTCGTCTTCACCCGTTCCTGGGTGGACCAGATGGCGGACCGCTTCGAGTCGCAGGTGCGGATCATGGATGCGGACGGGGGGCGCCAGCGCGTCCTGCTCGAAGGCTCGAGCCCGCGCTGGTCGCCCGACGGGACCAGGATCGCCTACATTGCGCCGGGCGACCCCTCCGGGTCGCAGATCTTCGTCCGCTGGATGGATGCCGAAGGCGCCACCAGCCGGATCACCCACGAGACCGAGGCGCCGAGCAACATCCGGTGGTCGCCCGACGGCGAGCACCTCTACTTCCAGCGCCTCGTTCCTCACAGCGAGCCCTGGCCCATTGACCTGCCCGCCGCCCCTGAAGGTGCGCAGTGGACGCCGCCGCCCCGCATCGTCGACCGGATCCACTACCGCTACGACCGGGTCGGCTTCCTCGAGGAAGGCTTCACCCACCTCTTCCGGGTTCCGAGCCACGGCGGAACCGCCCGCCAGCTCACCAGCGGCCAGTGGAACGCGGGCGCCACCTTCGCACCTGGTGTCGGCAACGTCGGCTACGACCTGACTCCCGACAGCGGCACGCTCCTCTTCGACGGTCTCATGGAGGACGCCGACGGCATGTACCGGGAGTCGCACGTCTACGCGCTCGACCTCGCTTCCGGCGACATCCGGCAGCTCACTTCGGAACGCGGTCCCTGGGGACGTCCGGTGGTGTCACCCGATGGCCGCCACATCGCCTATACCGGGTATCCGTGGACCTCCCAGACGTACAAGACCACCGAGCTGTACATCATGGACGCGGACGGGAGCAACGGGCGCCTCGTCTCGGGCGACCTCGACCGGGACATTTCCGACATGCACTGGTCGGACGACTCGCGCGGCGTGTTTTTCACGGCGGGTGACCGCGGCACCATGAACGTGCAATACGCGACCACCGGCGGCACCGTCACCCAGGTCACCGAGGGCAACCACATGCTGTCCCTCACCTCCGCCACGCCCGGCGGGCACGCCGTCGGCACCCTGACTTCACCCCACGAGCCCGGCGACGTCGTCACCTACGACCTGAGCGGCGCTGGCCAGATCCGTCAGCTGACCGACGTCAACTCCGACGTCCTCGCCGGCAAGCGCCTCGGCGACGTGGAGGAGATCTGGTACGAGTCCACCGGGGGCACCCAGGTGCAGGGGTGGATCGTCAAGCCGCCCGGTTTCGACCCGACCGAGGACTATCCCCTCATCCTTCACATTCACGGCGGCCCGCACGGCATGTACAACGTCGGTTTCAGCTACCCCTACCAGAACTTCGCTGCCAACGGGTACGTCACCCTCTACACCAACCCGCGCGGGAGCACCGGCTACGGCACCGACTTCGGCAACGCCATCGACAACGGCTACCCCTCGGTCGACTACGACGACCTCATGGCGGGCGTCGACGCCCTGATCGAGCGCGGCTATGTCAACGAGGACCAGATGTACGTCACCGGCTGCAGCGGCGGCGGCGTCCTTTCAAGCTGGGTCATCGGCCACACGACGCGCTTCGCGGCGGCGGGGGTGCGCTGCCCGGTCATCAACTGGATGAGCTTCGCGGGCACGGCCGACATCACGGTTTGGGGCTACTACCGCTACCACGGCTACCCCTGGGACAACCCGGACAAGTACCTGGAGCACTCGCCGCTGATGTACGTCGAGAACGTCACCACCCCGACGATCCTGATCACCGGCGAACTGGACCTGCGGACACCGATGGCGCAGACGGAAGAGTACTACCAGGCGCTCAAGCAGCTGGGCGTGCCGACGAAGATGCTCCGCTTCCAGGACGAGTCCCACGGGACGAGCTCGAAGCCGTCGAACTTCATGCGCACCCAGCTCTACCTGATGAAGTGGTTCGAGCAGTATGGGGGACAGCCGAAGATGGCGACGGACGGGTAGGGGGCAAGGGGCCCCCGAGGCGACGGTTCGGCGGTCAGCCCCCCGGCCGCTGCCGCTCCAACAGCTGGGTCATGCTCTTCACCTGCTCTTCGTCGAGAACCGCGCTGATATCCGTGTGCAGCGTCTTGAAGGCAGGGGCGAGTTGCCCAACCAGGGCCCGCAATTCCTGCCCGGTCTGCTGCATGCCCTGACGGTTGCCCCCGCCACTGCGCCGCCTCGCGCCGCCAGCTGCGCCGCCACCCATGCGCGAGCGCATCTCGGCCATCATCGTGTGGAAGCGACCGAGAACCGTTAGGAGCCCATGGTGAAACGCCGCGTCACAACAAGAGCAGCCGGGGCACCGAGAGCCGCGGGGCACCGGGCTGCTAGAACGCCAGCAGCTTCGTCACCTTCAGGGTGATCCCCCGGTCGACGAGCGCCGCCTGGCCCGCCTGGGGGTTCATGTCGCGCCGTTCCGAGTACACCAGAAAGACGTCGCTCAGGGGCGCATGGATCAGATTGAAGCGGATGTTGGTCTGCAACTCGTCGGTGGATTCATTGTATTGGACGAACGCGCTCAGGAAGGTGCGTGTGTCGTAGGCGTACCTGACGCGCCCGCCGACGAGGTTCGCGTCGAAGGTCCGGCCCGCGAGCGTCAGGCGGTTGCGCCGGGCGGAGCCCTCCACGAAGAGGTGTGCGCTTGGGCGCAGCGTCACGCTGCCGGTCACGGAAGTACGGTCGCCATCGAAGAAGCCGCCCCGGGTGACGGAGATCTTGCCGCCCAGCTTCCGGCCCAGATTCGACTGGTAGCTGGTCGTGAAGGCGCCGAAGTCGTACTCGCCCTCGGGGACCGCGACCCCCGCGATGGGCGTGGCTTCGGCCAGCCGCTCGTACGACGCCGAGTACTCCACGGTGAGGATGCCGCTGTCCAGGAAGGCGACGCCCAGTCCCGGCGTGATCTCCCGGCTCTCCAGCGCCCACTCGAGGTCCGAGAAGAAGTTGACGTCCACGTAGGGATTCAGCTCGCGGACGCTCGGGATCGCCGGCTGGGGATGGGCGCCCACCGTGACGAATCCCTGGCGCACTGCCCGCCGGGCCACGAATCCCGCACCGGGGTTGAAGTCGTCGCCGACCGTCTTGACCAGCGCCGAAGCGTCCCAGACGGGACCCCGCCACGCAACTTCGACCACGGCGGTCGTGCGGTCGCCGGTCACCTCGGGCTCGTCGCTCACCGCCAGATAGGAGTTGAGCAGCATGCGCCCGCCGGCGAGGCGCAGGTTGGCGTCCGCACCCAGCGTCCTGTTGTACGCATCACCCACGCTCGCCCCCGTGCCTTCGCGGTTGACGAACATGAACCCGATGTCGCTGCTCCCCAGGACATTCTTCCTCAGCCGCACGACCGAGAAGTTCTCGCCGGGGTGCGCGGGGTCGTCGCGCGTCTGCATGTTGAGAAGGCCGATGGCGTAGCCGCCCACCCTTCCGGTCAGGCGGGCGCCCCCGGCGATCGGTACCGGGGTTCGGGCTGCCGAAAGCCCGATCCTCCGGCTGTGAAACAACTTGAAATTCCGAGGACCCGAACCGAGGCGGAAGTTGCGGACGCGGTTGTCCTGAAAGCTGAAGATCCCGTCGTTTTCGAGGAAGAAATCGCGCTTTTCAGGGAAGAAGAGGGAGAACCGGGTCAGGTTGATCTGCTGTTCGTCCACCTCCACCTGCGAAAAGTCGGTCAAGGCGGTGACATCCAGTGTCAGCTGGGGGGTGATCCCCCACTTGAGATCGAGTCCGCCTTCCAGCTTCTCGCCCGGCGAGTTCGCCCGCTGCCCGTCGGTGCGGACGCCGTTCACGAACGGTTTCACCCACAGGTTCCGCCCCTGCTGCAACCCTTCGAGAGAGGTCAGCGTTCCCGCCCGCGACATCTTGTAGATGCGGAACTGGCGCGTCAACGGCGCCCAGTTGGAGTCTTCGGAAATGCGTCTGATGCGGCGCGAGAAGTTGAGCCCCCAGCTCTGCTGCCCGTCGGTCTTGCGGAAGCGCAGGGTCGTCATGGGAACGGCGACTTCCGCGACCCAACCGAACTCCGTGATCGACGTCGTGACTTCGACCTCGCCCTCCCAGGCGCGATTGACCGACTGCTGGTCGTTGAAGGCCTGCGCGTCGAAGAGGGCACCTGCCGGGTTCACCGCGAAGAGGAATGCGTTCTGCCGGTCGAGGTAGGTGTCGAGAGCGAAGCCGAAGATGTCGGAATCCTGGGTGGCGAAGTCCTGCTCCAGCCCGGCGGACACCAGTGCACCAGGGTTGCTATCGTACATCGTGGCGCCGATGTAGAACCGTTCGTCGTCGTACAGAACCCGAACCACCGTGCGCTCGGCCGAAGGAATCCCCTGATCGGGAATGGACTGGTAGAAGACGCCCCTGGTGGAGTCGGCGAGTGTCCACGCGTCGTCATCGAGGGTGCCGTCCAGCGTGATCGGCAAGGTCGTCCGCCTCGCTTCGAGCGACGGACGGGGTACCGTGTCGGGATCAATGCGACCGTTCGGAACGATCTGCGCGGAAACGGCGGCTGGTGCTGCCCCGAAAAACGCCAGGGGAAGGAAGCGGACCAAAGATTTCACCGGCTAAGGAGCATCTCGGAGTGCATACCCGCAGTCCTGGCTTTCGCGTTCATGGCTTCCAACATCCCGATTCTCCTCCCGTGGTGTCAAGTCGGATGAAGTCCTTCCGCGAGGTCATCCATTGTCGGGGTTGTGACGGGGCGAGGGGCATGGCTGGATGAGAGTTCTGGTGCCGGTCGGATGCCCGGATCCCGGTCTACGTGACCGACGCCAACGGCGGTGGTTGTCAAGTGGGTCGTTCTCATCCGGATTCGCAGGTTGCAGCAAGCCCGATCCCCTTGGCTCGGGGGTGGCGCCGCCCGGTCCGTATGGCCAATTTGGCAGTCTCTCAGTCCGCGCTCGCAGCGCGGCCAGTCTCGGCACCACACGAACGAGGTACGGGCGACATGAACGGCTGATGGTTGGAATGGGGATTATGGTTGTGGTTCCGGGATGTGGAGGTGATACGGGCGAGCAGGCGGAAGAGCAGATGCCGGAGATGACCGCCGTCGCGAGCGTCATGATCACCGAGCCCGCCGACGGGTCGACCGTCGACGCCGGGCCGGTCGTCTTCGTGATGGAGACCGAGGGCCTGGAGATCATGCCGGCCGGCACGATGGACGCCGGAACCGGGCACCATCACCTGATCGTCGACGGGGACGTGGACTGGGCGCTGCCGATTCCCAACGATCCCGGCGTCCACTACCACATGGGGCTGGCCCAGACGGAATTCACCATCGAGGACCTGACGCCGGGTGAGCACCGAGTCATCGCCGTGGTGGCGGACGGCGTTCACATCCCGCTCGATCCGCCCGTGGCCGACACGATCACCGTCGTCGTTCGCTAGCAGGTAGCAGTCCGTGGTGAAATCCCTCGCCGCTCGCAGGCAGGGGGCATGGCTGGCGGGGGCCGCCCTGCTGTGCCTCGCCGGATGCGGTGATGTCACCCGGCGGGGAGTCGTCGCCCGCGCGGACGATTGGACCCTGACCGAGGACCGCCTGGCCGAGCTTCTCGTGCTGGCGCAGCCCTATCCGCTGGACTCGGCCGCCGTGCACCAGCTTGCAACCCACTGGCTGAGCGGAGCTGCGATCTCTCTCCGTTCCGCCGCGGGAGACTCACTTCACGGGTCCGAGGCAGTGGCAGCGTCAACCTGGCTCACCCGACGGGAAGCGATCCTGTTCGCGGACCGGCAGGAACGGCTCGGCAACAACGTGGTGCTGGACTGGGCGGAAGTGGGTACCGTCTTCCGTGAGGGGTCGCTTCGTCTGATGGCGCACGTGTTGCGCAGGGTGGGGCCGGAGACGTCTTCGAGCGAGCGGCTGCTGCAACAGCGCACGGCGGAGCGCCTGCTGAGTACGCTCGTCGAGGGTGGCTCGTGGGATCAGATCGTCGCCGAGAGCGAGGACGCCGATTCCAGGCAGGCGGGCGGATTGCTGGGCCTCTTCGGCCGGGGAGAGTTGCCGTCGACCCTCGACCGTACCGTGTTCGGTCTGGCCCCGGGTCAGGTGTCGGGTGTCGTCCAGAGCAGCCAGGGGTATCACATCCTCTACCGGCCCCGCTTTGAAGAGGTGAGTTCGCTTTTCGGGAGCCGTCTCCTCGAGCGACGTCTGGCTGAAGCCGACGTGGCCGCGGGTGAACGCGACCGGTCCGCGCGTGGCTTCGCCGTGACCACGGGGGCTCCGGTGGTCGTGGGGACGATTGCGAAGAACCCGGCTGAATGGCTCGATTCAGAGCAGCCGCTGGCCACATGGGACGGGGTTGCCGGCTCGGGGAGTGAAGGCGGATCACCGTCGGCCGGGGGCCCTCTCACGGCGGGCACGGCGGCCCGCTACCTCTTCTTCCTCCCCGAGCAATCGCGGGCCGGGTTGGCCGCGGCCGTCCCGGGGGACCGGATCGGATTTGTCAGCGACCTCGGGACACGCGAGATGCGCGTCACCGACTGGGTCGAGCGCGGCCGATCGCTGGATCCATCCCTCGAAGAATCCTTCGCGCTGGCGCACACCGACGAGATCGAATTCTGGACCCTGGTACTGGAACTTGGCGGTCCCGATGCACCGTCCCGGTCCGTGCTGGCCCGTCACATGGAGCTCGTCGTTTCGAGACGGGAGGAAGCCCGGTCGCTGCCACCTCTTCTGGAGGCATGGCTGCTGGGACGGGTCGATGCGCGGGTGCAGGGGCGCGGCGTCCTCGCGGCGATCGTTCAGGCGCGCGGGATGCTGCAGGAAGCGGGGGGCGGGGGAGACCCGGGGGCGTGACCCGCGCGCGGTCGCCGGCGCGGCGCGGGCCGGAAGCGGCGCCTCGCCAGGGGCTGCTCGTCCGCTGGGTGGTCCTGCCGGCACTCGGCTGTCTCGCGCTGGCCGCATGCGGCGACGCACCACCCGAACCACCCCGCGCCCCTGGCGAAGCCATGGCCGGCCTCAGCACGGGAGAGCGCGGGCGCTTCCTCCTTGGCCGCGCCCTCTTCGAGCGCCTCGCCACGGCGGACGAGGGGCTCGGCCCGCTCTACAACCAGGAACGGTGCAGCGACTGTCACGATCAGCCTGCCGTGGGAGGTAGCGGCACACAACGGGTACGCGTCCTCAAGGCGACCCGCTTCGCCGACGGCCGCTGCGACCTTCTCCACGCGGAGGGCGGCGACAACATCCAGCGCCGCGCCACCGACCTCCTGGTCGCGCACGGCATGGGCCCCGAAGAGGTGCCCGCGGCGGCCACCGCCACCGCCCTCATGACCGCCCCCTCGCTGCTCGGTCTCGGCCTGATCGAGGCCGTTCCCGACACGGTGCTGGCCGAGCGGGCCGATCCGGACGACCTCGACGGCGACGGCATTTCGGGCAGGTTGCCGCGGCTTCCCGACGGACGCACGGCCCGCTTCGGCCGCAAGGGCGACGCGTCCACGCTGGAAGATTTCGTCGACACCGCGTTGCGATTCGAGCTCGGCTTCACGACGTCGGGCCACCCGGTCGAGGAGGCGCGCAACGGCGTCCCCGTCCCCGCCGGCGCCGACCCCATGCCCGACCCCGAGATCGATGCTCCCACCCTGCGCCAACTGACGGAATACGTCCGCTTTCTGGCGCCTCCGGCCCCTGCACCGCCCCCGGCCGGGGCCGCCCGGGACACCATTGCGCAAGGCGCGGCGCTCTTCGGCCAGATCGGCTGCACATCCTGCCATCGTCAGGAGCTGCGGACCGGCTCGTCCGCTTCCGCGACCCTGTCACAGCAGACGTTCCGGCCCTACTCCGACCTGCTCCTGCACGACTTGGGAGCCGAGCTCGCGGACGTGTGTGGAGCGGACGCCGCCCCCGGCGAACTCCGCACGGCTCCCCTCTGGGGCCTTCGGTACCGCGACCGCCTTCTGCACGACGGCAGAGCAGAGGATGTGCCGGCGGCGGTCTCGGCGCACGGCGGGGAAGCGGCGGGTGCCCGCGACTCCTTCCTCGCTCTGCCGGACGATGCCCGGCGCGCCATCATCCGCTTCCTGAGGTCGCTGTAATGAGAAATGCAATGCGTAGCTTACATTATGTAAAGCGCAGTTTACGTTATGTAATCCATAGTTTACTTTTTCTGGCCCCGTGGCCCGCCACAGCGCTTCAACTCGGCCCGGAGACCCGCGACCGCGTCAACGCCGTCTTCGCCGAGTTCGACCGCACCAGCGGCCCTGGCTGCGCAGTGGGCGTGGCCGAAGCCGGCCGTCTCGTGTACGGGCGCGGGTACGGAATCGGCCAGATGGACCATCGCATCCCCCTGAGCACGGAATCGGTCTTCTACCTGGCGTCCGTGTCGAAGCAGTTCGCCGCCGCGGCGGTGACGATCGCCGAGCACGAGGGCCACCTGTCCCTCGACGACGACATCCGCGAGCACATCCCCGAGTTCCCGGGCTACGCCGAGGGCACGGTGACGATCCGCCACCTCGTCCACCACACGAGCGGCGTGCGTGACTACCTCGCGCTCATGAACCTGGCCGGCACTCCGTACGAGAACATCCTCACCGACGAGGCGATGCTCGGCCTCATCGCGCGGCAGAAGGCGCTCAACTTCACGCCCGGCACCGAACACCTGTACAGCAACTCGGGGTACGTGCTGCTCTCCGAGATCGTGAAGCGGTCCACCGGGCGGTCGCTGCGGGAATACGCCGCCGAGAAGATCTTCGGTCCCCTCGGTATGACGAACACCCACTTCCACGACGACCGGGCGCACATCGTGCCGGGCCGCGTCTTCAGCTACGACGCAGGGCCGGATGGAAGCTGGCGCACCAACTACCTCATCAACTTCGACAAGGTGGGTGACGGAGGGCTGTATTCGTCCGTGGCGGACCTGGCCAAATGGGACGGCGCCTTCTACGGGGATGTACTGGGCGTTCCCGACTTCGCCGAGCGGATGTACACACGCGGCGTGCTGATCAGCGGCGACACGATCGCCTACGCGCGTGGCCTGAGTGCCGGGACCTACCGCGGACTGCGGCGGGTGTCGCACGGCGGCGGGTTCATGGCGTTCCGGACGATGATCGCGCGGTATCCCGACCAGCGCACCACCGTGATCACGCTGTGCAACACGGGGACGGCCAATCCCGGGCAGTTCAGCACGGCGGTCGAGGAGGTCGTCCTCGCGGGCGTGTTTCCGGAGGACGCGCCGCCGCCGCCGGAAGGGCCGGGCGAGGCGGCCGAAGCGGCGGAGGCCGGGGTCTACGTTCCGGAGAGCGTGGTGAGCGGGCTCGCCGGGGAATACTACTCGCCCGAGCTGGACGCGACGTGGGTGCTGGTGGCCGACGGCGGGGACCTCGTCCTGCACCATCCGAGCGGAAACATGAGAGCCCTCACCGCACTGAGCGACTCGGTGTTCGCCGCGCAGGGCGCTGAACTCGCGTTCGAGTTCGACGGTGGCCGGGCTACGGGCTTCGTGCTGGGAGCGGGCCGTGTCCGCAACCTGAGCTTCGAGCGGGTGGGGCCGCGGGAGTGACCGATGACCGACCGCGCGCGTGCCGACGAGACCGCGTCGCGGCTGGCTGGCGCCGATGAAGAAGTCCCCCAAGCCTTGACCCTGCCGGTACGCGTTCTAGCTTCCTTGGCGCGGCAAGTGTTCCCGGCCCGACTGACGGATGCGAATGGTCCACCTGACCGAAGTCACCAAATACTACGGCAAAAAGAGAGCCTTGGGACCCGTCTCCTTCGAGATCGGGAACGGCGACACCGTCGGCTTTCTGGGACTCAACGGCGTTGGCAAGACCACGCTGCTCAAGATCCTCGCCTGCGGGCTGCGCCCATCGTCCGGCACGGTGACGATCGACGGCCTCGACGTACTCGAGAGCCCCCACGAGGTGAGGAAGCGGGTGGGATATCTGCCCGAGCTGCCTCCCGTGTACGGCGACATGACGGTGGGGGACTACCTGAACTTCGCGGGGCGGATCAAGGGGCTCTCATCCGATGAGGTGGAGCGGCGGATTCCCGAAGTCGAGGAACGCACGCGCATCACCGAGGTGCACGATGTGCCGACCCGTCACCTCTCGCAGGGATACCGGCAGCGGGTCGGCGTCGCGCAGGCGATCATCCACGACCCCGACCTTCTGATCCTGGACGAGCCGACCCACGATCTGGACCCGGTCCAGATCGTGGAAATGCGTGCGATGATCCAGTCGCTCAAGGACTCCCACACGATCCTGATCTCGAGCCACATCCTCCCCGAAATCTCCCAGACGTGCGACAGGCTGCTGATCCTGAACGCCGGCGAGATCGTGGCGTCCGGGACCGAGGCCGAGCTGGGCGAGGGGCTGCTCCAGTCCCGCCGGATGGCCGTGACCGTGCGGCTGGACGGGAAGGGGGACGGCGGCGACCCCGCGGCCGGCAGCCAGGCCGGCGCCGTCGAGTCGGTGATTCGCGCTGTCGGCGGGGTTACCGACGTGACGCTCGCGGATCGTGCCGGGCAAGTGGAGGACGCGGAGGCCGCGACCTTCCAGGTGGAGGGACAGGCGGATCTGCGCGCGTCCGTCTGCCGGGCCCTGGTCGAGGCGGGCCACGACGTGATCGCGCTGACTCGCGCCGAGCGGGAGCTGGAGCGCGTCTTCGTGGGGCTGGTGGGCGGGGGGCGGGCGTGAACATGGGCGCGACCGGGATCATCTTTCGGCGCGAATTCCGCGCCTACACCCGTTCCCCCATGGGCTACATCGTCGCGGCGGTGGTACTCCTCCTCGACGGGATCCTCTTCTACGCGGCCGCGCTCGGCCCGGACGCCGGGGAGCGCCTTTCGGGAGCAGTGCTCGGGGGCTTCCTCTATTTCGCCAGCGGCCTGACCGCGATCGCGGCGGTGGCGCTCTCCATCCGTCTCATCGCCGAAGAACGGCAGACGGGCACGCAGCTCCTGCTCGACACCTCCCCGGTGCGGGACTGGGAGATCGTGGCGGGCAAGTTCCTCTCGGCGCTGGCGTTCCTGTCGACGATCACGGTCGCGACCCTGTACATGCCGCTGATGATCCTGGTGAACGGCAAGATCGCGGTCGGCCATATCGTCATCGGGTACCTGGGCCTCACCTTCCTCGGCGGGGCGGTCCTCGCCATCGGCCTCTTCGCCACGGCGCTCACCCGGCACCAGCTGGTCGCCGTCGCCGTCGCCGCGGTGATCACCGGGACCCTCTTCCTGCTGTGGCCACTTTCCCAGAACATCGGCCCGCCCCTTTCCCGGGTCTTCGCCGCTCTTGCGATCCACGGGCGCCACTGGGCGGGCTTCCAGTCGGGGCTTCTGCACATCCGGGACGTGGTCTACTACCTGGCGGTGATCTATTTCTTCCTCTTCGCCGCGACCAAGGTCATGGAGGCGAAGCGATGGGAATGACGTGCTGTTGCCGGGCCCGCGCGGCGCGCGCGGCGGCCTGCCCCGGACCTGCGAGGAGGCCGCGATGAACCGTTTCTGGCCGACCTGGCTGCTCCTCGCCGGGCTCGTCGCCGTCTTCGCGGGGGCGCGCGTTTTTGACGGGGTGGCGGTGTTGCATCTTCCCCTGATCGTTGCCGGCAGCGCCGCGGTGCTCGCCGCGGCGGGGGCCCGTTTCGCCGCGTGGCGGACGGCGGACGGGGAACGGCGCTCGATCGAGGCCGTGTTCGCATTCGGGTCCGCCGGCTGCGTGATCGCCCTGATCGGCTTCTTCCCGGGGACGGATGGCGGAATCGAGGCGCTGGGGCTGGACTTCGAGGGGATCCGGGGGCAGCTGCGCTTCCAGCGGTTCTTCCTGGTGTCCTCGCCGATGCTGCTGGCGTGCTCGCTGCTGCCTGTCCTCGCGGCACAGTGGGCGGTCGCGAAAGGTGGCAGCGCGGGAGCGCTCAAGGTCGACGCCCTGCGGGTGAGGGAGACCGCCGCCAACACCCTCAGCCTCGCACTCGCGGGTTCCGCCCTCGTCCTGATCGGCTACGTGGCATCGGCGCTCAACCGCACCGCCGACTTCAGCTATTTCCAGACCTCGCGCCCCGGCGAATCGGTCCGCGAGATCGTGCGCAGCATGGACGGGACGCTCACCGCCGCGGTCTTTTTCCCCGAGGTCAACGCGGTCAGGGACGAGGTTCTCAACTACCTGCGCGAACTGGAGCGGGCCGCGGGCAACGTCGTGATCGAGGAGTACGACCGCTACGCCGACCCCGTAGCCGCTGCCGACTACAACGCCCGCAACGACGGGGAACTCTTCCTGCGCGTGGACGGCCGAACGGAACAGATCGGATTCCTGCTGAACCTGAACGAAGCTCGCGGTCGCCTCCGGGTCATGGACAGCCATGTGCAACAGGCTCTTTTGATGCTCACGCGGGAACGGCGTGTGGCGTACCTCACCAACGGCCACGGCGAGCTGAACGATCCCCTGGCGAGCGACGAGCCGGAGGAAGAACCCGACCTGACGGAGCTCTGGCGGCCCGGTCAGTCGCAACTCGACCAGGGACCGCCACCGATCGCGCTCCGCGAGATGCTGAGATTCCTCAACTACGAGGTGCGTGACATCGGCGTCCGGCGAGGACTGGGAGACCGCGTCCCGGACGACGCCGCGATGGTCATGATTCTGGGTCCGCAGCGCTCGTTCCTCGAAGCCGAGAAGAACGCCATCCGCGAGTATCTGGACCGAGGCGGATCGCTGCTCGTCGCTCTCGAGCCCGGCTCCGACTTCCGCCTGGAAGACTTCCGCGACCACCTGGGCGTCGACCACGACCCGTCCATGACGGTGGACGACGAGATCCATGTGCAGGTGACCAATACGATCAGCGACCGGCAGTGGATCGTCACCAATCGATTCTCGACGCACCCGTCCGTCACCACGGCGAGTCGGCGCGGGGTCAACCAGGGCGTCGTGATGATCGGCCCCGGAAGGATCCGCGCCGCCGAAGACGTGGAAGGGCTGCGCACCACGCTGACCATCAACTCGTATCCGTCCAGCTATCTGGACCTGAACGGGAACTTCCGCTTCGACGAGGACACCGAAGTGCGGGAGAGCCATGGTCTGGCGGCAGCGATCGAACGGGTCGCCGGGGAGGAGGGCGCAAGCGCCGCCAAGGAGGAAGACGCGACGGAGGACGCAGGCACGGCCGAGGGAATTGGCGACGCCGAGACCGCTTCAATGCGCGCGCTCGTGTACGCGGACGCGCAGATCTTCGAGGACCGAATCCTCACCAGCTCGCAGCTGCAGGCGTCCCTGATCGGCGACGGGATCCGCTGGTTGGGCCAGGAGGAAGCATTCTCGGGAGAGGTCGTGTCCGAGGAAGACGTGCCCATCGTCCACACTCGCTCCGAAAACATCGTGTGGTTCTACGCGATCATCTTCGGGGCGCCGGCACTGGTCCTTGGCCTGGGCGTCGCCAACCTGTACGGCCGGCGGAGCAAGGTGGAGGCGGCATGAAGGGCGTGAAGATGCACGGCGCTCTCTTCATCGTGGCGGTGGTCGCCGCGCTCCTGACCTGGACCCGCGACACGGTTCCGGAGGCGGACAGGGGGTTGGCGCTGGCCTGGGAACGGGACACCACAGATGTCGTCTCGGTCCACTACCGGTCTCCCGTAATGGACATCCAGGTCCAGCGCCGGACGGACGATGACGGATCCTTCCTCTGGGCCATCGAGATCGAGGGCGCGGAAGACCCGGATACCCTGGAGTTCCCGGTGGGGGCGCCCGGCCACACGCTGGTCGGCCGTCTGGCGAGCCTCAGGGTCATCCGCGATCTGGGGGTGCTGTCCCCCGAGATGATCACGCAGTTCGGCCTCGACGAGCTGGACCAGCGCATAACGGTGACCTTCCGCGACGGGCAGAGGGAGCTGGCGCTGGGTGACTCGATCTTCGGGAGCCCGGATCGTTACGCTTTGGAGCCCGCGACGGGGGCCGGATATGTCGTTGCCAATGACATCGTGAATCCGCTCCGGATCGGTGAAGGCGCGCTCCGGGAACGCTGGCTGCACCTCTTCGCGGACGGCGACGTCGCAACGGTGCGGGTGACGTCGGCCGGCGGAGAGCGAGCGATGGCGCGCGACGAGTCGGGATCATGGACCCCGATCGACGGCGGCCAGCCCGACGAGGCGTTCGCGAATTTCATGCAGCGCGTCGGCCAGCTGGCGATCGGGGGGTACGGCGCCGATCCCGCTCCCGGGAGCGTGAGGCCCTTGCTGCGCGTGGACTACCTGGACGCCGAGGGCGCGACCCTCGGGTTCGTGGAGCTCCTGCGCGACGACGCGGCGGAGAGCGACCCCTACCTGATACGAAGCGAACGAACGAGGATCCTCGCCCGTGCCGTGACGACCCTTTCCGAGCGTGTGGAACAGGGTCTGGGCGACGTGTTCTGACGGAGATGTGACGTATTCTGACGGAGGTGTGGAGCCGGTTTGCGGAGGTGGTGGGGCGACTTGCTTGCGGCCTGGCGGGTGCCCACCTTACGATTTGCTTGCCGCTTGGCACCTACCCACATTACTATGGATGATCTGTATACTGGACATTACCGTGGATAGGCTAGCGCTAGCGGTAACGAGACGGGGACCGGCATCTCGGCCGGTCGTCCGTCGATAGTCACCAACCTCTAAAGGAGAGGCGACATGACCCAACGCTACAACCCCATCAGAGGAGTGAGAGCTCTCTCTCTCCTGGCCGTAGTGACCGCGGTGGCGTTCGTCCAGCCGGCCCAGGTGGCCGCGCAGGACGGAACCCTCACCGGGCAGGTCACTGCGGCAACCACCGGACAGCCGATCAACGGCGTCCAGGTCTCGATCGTGGACACACAGCTTGGCGGCCTGACGAACGTCGACGGTCGTTTCCTGGTCAATGGCGTACCCGCCGGATCCTACACCGTACGGGCCGTCTATGTCGGGTACGGCACGGAGACCCAGGAAGTCAGTGTCCCGGCGGGCGGAGCGACCACGGTCGACTTCGCCCTGCAAGTCTCGGCGGTCGCCATGGACGAGCTGATCGTCACGGGGACGGCTGGCGCCGTCGAGCGGCGCAAGCTGGGGACATCCGCGGCGTCGTTGAACGTGACCGACATCGCGGAGGTGACCCCGCTTTCGAGCTTCAGCCAGGCCCTTGAGGGCCGCATCCCGGGCGTACGGTCCATCGGCACGGTGGGCGGCGTGGGTGCCGGGCGCGAGCTGAGGATCCGCGGCACCGACTCGTTCAGCCTGGGCCAGCGGCCCGTCATCTACATTGACGGTGTTCGGGTGGACGCCCGGCAGTCGGAGTGGGGCAACAGGGCCGGCGCGTCAACGACCTGTTGCGCCTTCAGCGGGGGTGCCGGCGAGGACCGGCTCTCGGACCTCAGCCCGGATGAGATCGATCGCGTCGAGGTCCTCAAGGGACCGGCGGCCTCGACCCTCTACGGCTCGGAGGCGTCCGGCGGAGTGATCCAGATCTTCACCAAGCGCGGCCGCAGCAACAGCCCTGCGAACTTCGCGCTTACGGTCAACACAGGCTTCAACCGGCACCGGGAGAACTTCCCGACCTCGCTCCGAAGCAACTTCAGAGGACCGGACGGAACCGTTGCGTTGGATCCCAACCAGAGCCTGATCGAAAACGGGCTCGTCAACTCGTATAACATGACGGTCGACGGCGGTGGCGAAGAGATCACCTACTTCGTCTCGGGTGGCTACTCCTTCGAGGAGGGCTCGCTCAAGCCCAACGACCAGAAGAAGGCGAACCTCCGCGTCAACCTGAACTGGACGGCCGGCGAGAACCTCACCGTCGGCGTGACCTCCGGATACGTCAGGAACCGGATCTATTCGCTCCAGTCCGGGAACAACTGGCTCGGGATCTACACCAACGCCCTGCTCACCAACCCCAACAACGCGACGGCCGAAGAGCCCTACGGCGGCGGCCTCGACGTGAACGTGGCCGACGCCCAGGCCATCAACACCTATGCGGACGCGGACCGGTGGACGGGTTCGATTGCGCTGAACTACAACCCGCTCCCGAACTTCAGCCACAGGGCCACCCTCGGCCTGGATGCGGTGAACGACCAGAAGACGCGGTACATGCCTTTCGGCCGCAACTACACCTACATCGGCAGACAGGGCGAGCGGAACATCGGATACCGCAACGCCCGCAGTTTCACGGCCGAGTACGTCGGCAACCTGGATTACACCCTGCCGGACTGGGCGGCCGGACTGAACGGCAACCTGGCCTTCGGCAGCCAGGGATACTGGGACATCGAGTCCCGTTCGATGGCGACCGGAAGGGGCTTCGCCGGGGAGGGCGTGACGACCGTGAGCGGCGCGGCTCTGACCTTCGGCGGAGAGCAGTTCTCGGAGGATATCAACCTCGGGGCATTCGTGCAGAATCGCTTCGACTTCGACAACCTCTTCATCACCGCCGCCGTGCGCATGGACGGAAACAGCGCTTTCGGCGAGAACTACGGCTTCCAGGTGTATCCGAAGGCCGACGTGGCCTACAACCTCAGCGAGAGCATGCTCCCCGGCCTTGTCAGCAGCGCCAAGGTGCGCGCCGCAATCGGAATGGCCGGGAAGGCGCCCGGAGCGTTTGACCAGTTCCAGACCTACTCGCCCAACACGGTTCTGAACGATCTGGCCGGTGTCCAGCCCAACAACCCCGGGAACGACGTGATCGAGCCCGAGCAGAAGATCGAATATGAGGGTGGTGTGGAGTTGGGGCTGTGGAACAACCGGATCGGCATAGACGCGACGTACTGGCATGCCACCACGAGAAACGCCCTCCTGGACATCCCGCTGCCTCCGAGTGAAGGCTTCAGTGACGAAAAGAAACAGAACGCGGGCTCGATCCTGAACAAGGGCATCGAGGTGGCGATGAACACCACCATCATGGACCGCAGCGCCTTCCGCTGGTCCGCCGGCGTCAACTTCGAATGGATCCACAACGAGATCCTTGACCTCGGCGACGCGGCGTTCCCGGATTCTCTGCCGGTATACGGAGATGACGGCAGCTTGCTTCGCTGGGACCACTACATGCGGCTCGGTGGAAACTGGGTAGGTCTTCCCCGTTTCGAGCGGCTGAGTCGCGTGATCACCGGGTGGGATCCGGTGACGCGCAGGCATTCGCGATCGGCCTACAATACGTATTTGGGGAACGAGCAGCCGAGCACGCTGGCGTCTCTGAGCAACGACTTCGCGATCGGCCAGTCCTTGCGGGTCGCGGTCCAGTTCCGGGGTGAGTGGGGCGCGGTCATGCGCAACTCGGACCGGGGGTACGGTATCCGCCAGTTGGCCTACGACGAATACCTCGTGCTCCTGGCCTCCGACGGCTCCGCGACGCCGGCCAGCGATTCTATCCTGGACCGCGCCAGGCTCTTCTACCCGATCGACAAGCGGGACCACATCCGTCTGCAGGAAGTGTCCGTACACTATGTGTTGCCCGAGGCGATGATGAGTGCCATCGGCCTGGGCCGTTCATCCCTGACCTTGTCCGGATACAATGTCCACTGGTGGGATGACTGCCACTGCCCGGACCCGAATCAGCAGTACCGAGGCGGAGATGACTTCAGCACCTCCCCCTTCCTGGGCGTACCACAGCCGAGGAAGTTCATGCTGTCCTTCAAGACCAGATTTTAGGGGAGGCCGACCATGAAACTGTCAAGAATGAAGGGTGCGATGGCGGTTGCCGCCGCGGTCCTGGCCCTTGGTGCGTGTGATAACCTCCTCACGGTCTCGGACCCGGCGCGCTACACGGCCACAGACCTGGACGATGCGCTTCCCGCCGTTGCGAACGGCGTGGAGGGGGCAATCCATGAGGTTTTCGACCGTTGGGTGATCGACCAGGCACTTTTGGCCGATGTCTACCAGCACACGGGTACCTGGAGCGGCTACGACGATCCCGACCACGGCCGCACCAACTACAACAACAACGCCACGGGTGGGGAGCAGAACTCGTGGCTGAGGGCCCAGTGGTTCGCGGTGGACGCCGAGGAACGCTTCAAGCGCGTCATGGGCGATGCCGAGGCGGCGAGCAGCCCGCTGACCGCACAGGTCAGGCTTGGGGGCGGGCTCGCGGACATGCTCCTCGGCATGACCGCCTGCGAGTCGGTGGGCGCGCCGACCGGTGAACTGATGACCGACATGCAGATGCTGGCGCAGGCCGAACGCAAGCTCACCGACGCCATGGCGACGTCCCAGTCAGCGGGTCGACCGGAATACGCGATGGCGGCTCAGGCGGGCAGGGCACAGTCCCGTATGCTGCAGGGCGACTGGGCCGGGGCGGTGGCGGACGCCTCGGCGATTCCGGCGGGCTTTTCGTACGACGCCATATTCAACGTGCAGAGCACCAACTCGATCGTTCAGCTCACTACCAAGAACAACAACGAGGCCGCCGGTCTCATGTACAAATGGTGGCCGATGATCGACAAGAGCGATGAGCCGGGATTCATGAACGATCCCTTGAGCGGGATGCCCGACATGCGTATTCCCGTGTTCTTCGACGGCGAAATCGCGACCGACAACGAGACGCCCCATCACAGCCAGTGGAAGTACGTCGACGACACGGACGACATCGCCATGCTGCACTCGGATGGCATGCGGCTGATCATTGCCGAAGCAACGGCGCGGAGCGGCGACTTTGCCGGCGCCACGGCGATCCTGAACGAGTTGCGGGCGGCGGTGGGCCTGCCCGGGCATGCAGTGCCGGGCGACCCCGAAACGATGGGCAAGATCGTCCTGTGGGAGCGCTTCGCCGAACATTTCATGGAGGGTCAGCGCTTGATCGACCTTCACCGGAATGGTCTCATGCGCCAAGTGTTCGAAGAGATGAACGATCCGGACCGCTTGGGCGCCGGTCGACCCACAAAGTGGCCGATGACCTCGACGGAGCCGACCTACAACCCGAACATCAATGACGATCTGACCCAGAGGTGCCTGCCCAGGGCCTGATGGTCTGGATACAATGATCTGCCCGTAGTACTGGGTGAATGGGCGCGGCTCCCTCACGGGGGGTCGCGCCCATTCTGCATCGGGCGCAGTTCCTTCCGGGCTACAGCGACCTCAGGAAGCTCAGGACCTGGCTTCGCGCCTTCTCGTTGAGCTGCCGGAAGACATCCCGTGCGGCTGCCGCCTCCCCGCCGTGGAGCAAAATCGCGTTCGAGATACGTTGCGCCCGGCCGTTATGGAGGAACTCGGAGCGGTGGCCGAGGCCGACCAGGCGTGCGGTCTTCCACTCCGACGGGGTCGTGCCCGGACTGCATATGTCGGCCAGGTCGGGTCCCATGTCGTGGAGCAGCAGGTCGGAGTAGAGGCGGAATCGCTTCCGGTCGAGTGCTGTCGATTCGCTTGCCTGGGTGGTGAACGAGGGCGTGTGACACGCGGCGCATCCCATGAAAGCGAAGATCTTCTCACCTTCTTCGATGTCGGCTCGGACTTTGGGGTCGTCGGGTAGAATAGCCTGTGGCGGAGCCAGAAGGCGTATGTATTCGACAAGGAGTTGTAGCTCATTTGCGCCAACTTCGGGATCGGGGACAATATCGACGCCTTCGGGCAGGGGAACCCCATTGCGGGCCAATTCCTCCGGGTGAGCCGGTGTCGTAATCCCCATCTCGAGGCGGATGGCCTCCTCGATGAAGCCTCCGAGCGTGGTGTGTTGCGCTCTGCGCCCGAAGCGGCCAGCCTGCCCGTCGGCGCCCAGGTTCGGGCGGCCGGAAATGCCGTCGCCGTCTGCGTCATCGGGGTCGGCCCGACCGATGATGTCGTCCTCCGGGATCTGTGCGACCAACCCCAGGCCGTACACAGCGGGAGCCCGGATTTCGGAGATTGCAGTGGCGCCCGGGGGGATCCCCTCCGGCGTCAACCCGATCTCTCTCGCCGAGTCGATGACGACCGACTGGAGCAGGTCGCCGCCCTGGTCCGGCAGGGTGCTGCAGCCTTCAACGGGATCGAATCGGCTCACCTTGGTGACTGGCTCGGCTCCGTGGCCGCCGCTGGTGGGCAGGTCGTGACAGGAGCCGCAGCGGTCCTGGTTGAAGAGTGGGCCCAGGCCGTCCTCCGGGCCAAAGGGTCTGTTGAAGAGGGCCTTCCCGGCGCCGAACGCTTCGATTTCGGCCTGGTCCAGGCCGGGAAGCGGCAACCCCGGTTCCGTCTCGGTGAACGGTGGCGGGCTACAACCCAGCAGCAGAACCGCAAGCGTTGGCGCAACTCCTGAAGCGACGAACCGCCGGATCTCCGTACCCTCCCGGCCCTTCCGCTAACCGCCCGTCGCCGTGAGGTTGCGATATCGGTAGACGAACCTGAGGGTCTCCCGTTCGCCGTCGGCGTTGTCGGTGACAAGTAGCCGGGAGTCGTTGTACCACTCCTTGTCATCCAGAAACACCTTCATGGAAAGAGTCGCCGGAACCAACTCTACAGGGTAGGTCTCGGCGAAGAATTGGAGGCGGGAATTGAACGAATAGGACTGGGCGAAGGGCAAGGAGACCACGTTGGTGTCGGCGTCAACGAGCTGAATGATTGTGTTGCACCCGGCAGTGGGGCATTCCGGGTCCACGACCTCGACAAACACACGCGACGTGACGAGCACAACGTCGCTCACATCCGAGCTGTCGATTTCGAGGTGCACGCCCTCGGGCTCGCGGTCGAGGATCAGGGTATCGCAACCGGGCAGCCCGACCGTTGCCAGGAGAACGGCCAAGAGCCGAGCCCGGTGCCGGACCATCACATTTGACAGGGAACTATTGGTTCTTTTCTTCATTCCATCCATCCTTCCTGGGGTCCCTTCGTTCAATGATGTTCCCGGGGCGCGGGTTGGCGCAAGTGGATTGGTCCTCTCCGGTTACCTGGTCAGGCGGGCTGATCGCCCGAGCGCGAGAGAGTTGACCTATCGGAAGTTCCCGAAGCTCACTTCCGCCGTCTTGCTCCCGTCACTCCAGTCCACTACGACCGAACCCGACATCTCCACCGGGACGACACCGAGAGGGTAGTCGATCAGCGCCGAGACCCGCGCGAACGCCGTGGGCTGGTAGCAGATGTTCGTCCCGAAGCTGAGGATCCCGACCTGGATCCACCGCTGCCTGTAGGGCACCATGAGCGGCCCGCCCGAGTCTCCGTTACAGGTGGCTTCGGGCGAGCCCAGCTTCCCTGCACAGATCGTGACGTCCAGAATGTTGTCGTTGAGGTGGGTCTGGCACTCGGCGTTGGAGATGATCTCCGCGTCCAGCTTCTTGAGCACGGCCGACGATTGGCCGCCTTCCGACGTCAACCCCCACCCGATCATCGTCGCCATGGTACCCGGGGCCGACATCTCGATGCGGTCGGGCGTGAGCAACTCGATGCGGGGGTACATGTACTCGCCTCCGAGCTCCAGGAGGGCGATGTCGTTCGGGAAGCCCTCGCCGACCCCGTAGGCGGGGTGGATGAAGATGCGTTCGACATCGAGGAGTTCGCCGTCCTGCGTCTTGTCGTGGGCGCCCGCCAACACCTTTATGTTGTCCGGATCGGTGCCGCCATCGACGCAGTGGGCGGCCGTCATGACCCAGCTCGCCGAAATGAAGGTGCCGCCGCAGAACTGGAACCGCCCCGGGGTCACCAGGGCCACCTGGAACGGGAACTCGCCGGGCTCGGCCTCTTCGCCGCCGATGATCGCTGCCGCTACCGGCGCTGATGCAGTTCCTGGCAATCCCGGGGCGGTGTTCGTCCAGCCCAGGGTGAGCTCCTGGGTGACGGTGTAGGAGAGCCGGTGATCGAGCCCTTCGAAGATGTACTCGCCGTCGTCGTTGGTTACGGCCACTACCTCCGTCGAGTCACGAACCCCGTCTCCGTTCTCGTCCAGGAAGACGACGAAGGCGGGGATCGTTTCCTCGTCCGCGTCCCGCTCGCTGTCGGCGTCGGCGTCGTGCCAGACCACGCCCGAAATCACATTCTCGCCGGTGCCCGGCGGGCTGTTGACGGTGATCGGACTTCCCGTCTGCGAATGAGACGCGCCCCGGTCGTCGGTAACGGTGAGTTGCGGAGTGTAGGAGCCCGCGTCCGGGTAGGTATGGGTGGTGGTCCGGCCCGACCCGGTGGCGCCGTCCCCGAAAGCCCACGCATAGGTGGCGATCGTCCCGTCGGGGTCGCTGGACGCACTGCCGTCGAAGCGCACCTCCAGGGGGGCGGAGCCTTCCATGACATCGGTGGTGAAGGCGGCGGTCGGGCGCAGATTCGGGGTGCCGGTGGGCTGCGTCGGGGCTGCCGTGTCGCCGCAGGCAGCCGCGAGGAGGGCGAGAAGGGCTGCGCCAGTGGATAAGCGCGACTGCGTCGGACGCATGGAGTGTCCGCGCACACGAACCGTGGGTTGCGGCACGGAACCTGGCGGGAGATTCCGGTTCATTGTCGGGTCTTGGGAAGGCTGATTCAGGGTTGAAAGCTATGCTACCCGGTGGGGTGGCGGTAGGTGCCATCCGGCCGGTGAGGCAGGAGGCGACTGCTCGCGTGCGGACTGCGGCTGCCCGCGTGGCGCATTGTCCCATGCAGCCAGGACCGTCTATCTTCCCGGCTTCGCCGAACCGATCAATCCACGAGCTTCAGGAAGGCCACGCAGCCATGAAGACGAAGAGCTGTTCCACCGCCGTCTACCCGCTCACGGCCCTGTTGCCGGCGGCCCTTCTCGCGTTTGCCGGCTGTGGGGGAGACGCCGGGAGCGAGAACGAAGCCGCTGCAGATGTCGCGGCCGACAACCCCGCGGCCGACAACCCCCTCTACCGCCCCGCCGAACTGGTCGAGACCGCGCCCGAGACCTTCCAGGCTCGCTTTGAAACGAGCACCGGTGACTTCGTGGTCGAAGTTACCCGAGCGTGGGCACCCATCGGTGCGGATCGCTTCTACAACCTCGTCAAGAACGGGTACTACGACGGCGTCCACTTCTTCCGTGTGATGGAGGGGTTCATGGCGCAGTTCGGGATGCACGGGGAGCCGCAGATCAACGCCCAGTGGTCTCGCGCGCAAATTGCGGATGATCCGGTTGTCGCGTCCAATACCCGCGGTACCATCACCTATGCGATGGGGGGGCCGGGCACGCGCACGACCCAGCTCTTCATCAATTTCGTGGACAATTCACGTCTGGACGAGATGGGCTTTGCCCCCTTCGGCGTTGTCACCGAGGGCATGGATGTGGTCGACCAGATCTACTCGGGGTATGGAGCCCTGGCGCCCCAGGGCAACGGCCCCATCCATCAGAACATCGTGGCCAGAGGCAACGAATACCTCGACGAGGATTTCCCGGAGCTGGACAACATCATCTCGGCTACCCTGGTCGATCCGGCTGGGGGGTAAGCGCTGCAGCGGTCGCGCGCGCTGGCCGATCCGCGCCACCGCCTCAGTACGGCACGCCGATCGCCCGGCACAACCACCTCTGGAACGGTGCGGCGTCCCGGCACAACCCCGCGAAGCTCTCGAGGAAGTCGTCCGACATAAGCGCATCCGCGCTCAGATTTGCCACCCCGATAAAGTCCTTGCGCCTCAGGTCCACGATGAGGGGATGGTTCGGGTCGTAACCCTTCGGCGCCCGGATCAGCGAGTCCCCGGTGAGTTCGAAGCTTTTCTTGAGCCGGCCGTCCCGCGAGGCCTGCTTCCAGGCGGCCGGATCCTCGTCGATCGCCTCCCGGATCTTTCGCAGGGCGTCGCCGCCGGGGCGCCACACCCCACAGCCCATGAAGCAGCTTCCGGGCTGGATGTGAAGGTAGAACCCGGGTGCATGCGCGTCCCTGTAGGCCTCGTGCCGGAAGTGAATGCCGGTGTGCGTCTTGTAGGGGGACTTGTCCTTCGAGAAGCGTGTATCGCGGTAGATCCGGAACAGCGAACCGCCGTTCGCGCGGGGATCGGCTCGGAAATGGGGGCTGATCTCCTGCAGATGCGGTCCGAAGTCGACGATGAAGCGGAGCGCCGGGTCCTTCACGTCCTCTTCGTACCGGGACTTGTGGGCGTGGAACCACTCCCGGTTGTTGGTGGCGGCCAGCTCCTGCAGGAAGGTGAAGGTGGCGGGCGTGAAGTATGTCGCTGGCATCGTTGGACCGTGGCTTGGGGGAGAAGTATGATGAACGTCCTGACCAACCTAACCAGAGCCAAGCGACAATGTCCCGAACCAGCATGAGCCTGACCATAGCCGCCGCCCCCGAGGAAGTCTTCTCGACCGTGGCGGACATCTCCAACTACACCAAAGCGGTGCCGCAGCTGGTGCGCGTGGAGTTCCTGACCGACCGGAAGGTGGGGGTGGGAACCCGGTTCCGGGAAACACGCCTGATGCGGGGCAGGGAGGCGACCACGGAACTCGAAGTCACCGAGTACGTCGCAAACGAGCGGGTCCGCTTCGTGTCGGACGCGGGGGGGACGATCTGGGACACGGTATTCACGGTGCGCCCGGCGGACGACGGACGCGGCACGCGGCTCGACATGGTGATGGACGCACGACCCTACAGAATCATGTCGCGCCTGATTGTGCCCCTCATGAAGGGCGTCGTCGCCAGAGCGGTCGGCGCGGACATGGACGCACTGAAAGCGTACCTTGAGGGCCCTGACCAGGCCGCCCGCCGTGAAGCCCCACGTCAGCACGAAGAGCGGCCAGGCGCCTGACCGGTAGCCATGGACGACCTCCGCATTCTGCATGACGAGTTGGTACGGTGCCGACAGTGCCCGCGCCTTGTGGCGTGGCGGGAGAAGGTCTCGCGCGAGAAGCGCGCCGCGTTTCGTGAGGACGACTATTGGGGCAGGCCGGTTCCTGGATTCGGTGACCCGAAGGCGTCCGTGCTCGTCGTGGGACTGGCCCCGGCCGCGCACGGAGCGAACCGCACGGGGCGCATGTTCACGGGGGACCGGGCCGGGGACTGGCTGTTCCGCGCGATGCACAAAGCCGGGTTCGCCAACCAGCCTCTGAGCCGGGATCGGGCCGACGGGCTCGCGCTGACGGGCGCGTACGTCACGGCTGGAGTGCGTTGCGCTCCGCCGGGCAACCGGCCGACGACCGGGGAGCGCGACCGCTGTGCAGACTTCCTGCGGCGTGAGGTGGAGATCCTGTGGGATCGCCTGCACACCATCGTGACCCTGGGAGGGTTCGCCTATGCGGTCGTGCTGAGAACACTCGCGGAGCGCGGCGTCGCGATTCCCCGACCGCGCCCCGCCTTCGGTCACGGTGTGGAAGTCGATCTGGGGGCGGTTGCCGTGCTGGCGTCGTACCACCCCAGTCAGCAGAATACGTTCACGGGGACGCTGACCGAGCCCATGTTCGACGCGATATGGGGCCGGGCGGCGGAACGCGGGAGAGAAGGGGCGTCGCCCGCCGCCCGTGGCGAGGCGCCGCCCCAAAGCGCGAAGGAGGCACGATGATTCGGCGTGAGTTCGTGAAGGGTTTGGCGGCGGCGGGAGCCGCGTCCGGGGCCTTGGCGTCGGGTCGAGCAACGGACCCGGACGAGGCTGGCACCAGCCGAGGTGACAGCACCGCCCGAGATCTCGTGTCCCCACTTCGGGACAACGCTTCCCCCCAGGAAACGGCCATCGTCGTCGAGGGCCTCTTTGCCGGGGCGATGCGCCTGTCCCACCTGCGGGGCATGCAGGAGGGCGGCGTGCACTGCGGCGTCGCGGGCGGCCCATCGGACATGTCGAGCTTCGCCGCGCTGCTTCACTTCTTCGACGACCACGCAGACGAAGTCGTGTTGGCCAGGTCGGTCGCGGACATCAAGGCCGCTCGCGCCCGCGGCGTGATCTCCAACGTCTTCTGCTGGCAGGCGGCCGACGCGCTGGGGTCGTCCTTCAATTCGCCGCTGGGGAGCACCGCGACCGCGCTCCGCGCCTTCCAGGAGATCGGTCTTCGGCAGGTCGGCCTCTGCTACAACGTCACCAATCCCTTCGGCTCCGGGTGCCTGGAGCCCGAGGGGCGGCTGACCCGTGCCGGCGAGCGCCTGGTCGAGGAGATCCATTCGCTCCGTATGGTGCTGGATGTCGGCGGGCACACCGGCGAGCGGACTACGCTGGACGCGATCGCCATCGCCGAAGGCGTGCCTGTGGTTTGCAGTCACACGAATGTGGCCGCCATTGCCGACAACGCTCGCTGCATCAGTGACCGTGTGATCGACGCGATCGCGGGGACGGGCGGGGTCATCGGGATCACCGCCGTGAACGACTTCCACGTCCGTGGGCGGGGCAATACCGGGCCGGTTCCCCATGTGGGCATCGAGGAGCACGTGGACCAGTACGACTACATCAAGCAGCGGGTGGGCGTGGACCACGTGGGGCTGGGGACCGACTTCGTTGACGGGATGACCATCCCGTACGGCGGCGGGATCAACCGGGAGATCATCCCCGAGGACATGGTCAGCGAGCCGTGGCGCTTCGTGCGGGGCTTCGAGAGCATCGGCGAGTTGCCGAACCTTGTCGACGGGTTGCGCCGGCGCGGATGGACCGATGAAGAGGTGGAGAAGGCAATGGGGGCCAACTGGCTCCGTGTATATGAACAGGTTTGGGGAGGTTGATTATGCGAAGGTTGATTATGCGAAAGCGTACCCTGGCGTGGCTCGGCAGTCGGTCGGCTGTCCCGTCGGCGTCTCTTGCCGCGGCCGGTGTGATCGCCGGGGCGGTGGCCTGCGGACCGGGCGGAGGCGCGCCGGGAGAAGAGGCGGGCGATGGGGCGGTTGCGGACGAAGCCATGGGCGAAATCGTCGCGGCCGGGGTGCTTGAGGGCGAGGGTCTGGAAGGCATCTTCCGGGAGATCGGGTATGCTCCCATGCAGGACGGGGTGCGTCTCGCATACATCTCGTACCGCCCTGCGGAGGAAGGGCAATATCCGGTCATTCTCGACTACGATGCCTATGAAAGCAGTGGGGCCGGCATCGCGGTCGGCAGCTGGTTCCATGAGGCGGTCCGGCGGGGCTACGCGGTCGTCGGGGCGAATGTTCGAGGCAGCGGATGCTCGGAGGGCGACACCTTCAGCCTCTTTCACCCTCAACAGGGGCCGGATGGGGCCGCGTTGGTCGAATGGCTGGGCACTCGGCCGTGGAGTGACGGCAATGTGGGAATGTACGGGGTCTCCTACCCGGGCCACACGCAGTTCTTTGTGGCGGCGCAGCGGCCCTCGCACCTGAAGGCCCTGGCCGCGGGTGGCCTGACCGCGTCGATCTACCGTGAGGCAATGCGGCCCGGCGGCATGTTCAACGTCGGTTTTGCGGCCTGGTGGGGAGAGATGGCGCAGCCGTGGATCGAGGAGCTCGGGGTGGCGGAACGGCTTGCCGCCGGTGACACGCACTGCGAAGCCGTTCAGGCGGCGCAGCCCGTCAACACGGCGTTCCAGGAGGCCAGGGAGCACGAGTTCCACGACCAGTACTGGAACGAGCGGTCGCCCGAGAGCTATGCGGATCAGGTCGAGGTTCCGATGATGATCATCCAGGGCTACCAGGATCAGCAGACCGCGATGGGCGGCCCCAGGCTGTACGAGCGGCTGCGGGGTCCCCGGAAGCTGATCCTTCAGAACGGCGGCCACGGTGTGGGTGGCAATTCCCTGGCGGTCGAGCAGGTGCTGCGCTGGATGGACCGCTGGCTGAAGGGTGAGGAGAACGGGATCGACGAGGAGCCGCAAGTCACGGTGCTTTTCGAGACGGGGTTGGTGGACGGAGAGTTGAGGCCCAACTGGGTGGAGACCTTTTCGGATTGGCCCGTGCCTGGAACGGAGCGCCGCACCTTCCGTCTGGGAGCGGACGGTTCGCTCGGCGTGGAGGCGCTGGTTGAGGAACAGACCGGACCGCTCACCTATGTCTATCCAATGGGGACCGAGCTGGTGGGGAACAACGACATGTTCCTGATTCCGCCGGCTCCGCTCGGGTCGCTGGTCTATCGTACGGCTCCGTTTGCCGAGGATCTGCCGGTTCTGGGCTCGGCACGCCTGGTCCTGCACGTCAGCGCGGAGGCGGAAGACACGGATTTCATGGTGGTGCTCCACGACATCGGGCCCGATGGAGAGACTCTCTACCTGCAGCGGGCCTTCCTGCGGGCGTCGCATCGGGCGATCGACCCAGCCAAGTCTTCCGAGTACTGGACCCATCATCCGCATGACCGGTCCGAGCCCCTGGTGCCGGGAGAAGCGTACGAACTCGTGATCTCGTTCCCGGAGGTCGGCCACGTGTTCCGGGCGGGACACGCACTGGAGCTGGCGATCCTGGCACCGAACTTCACGCCGGCGACCGACTGGGGTCCCATGCCGATCAATCTGCCGGGCATCAACACGGTGTACCACTCGGCCGAGCACCCGTCCCGCCTCGAGCTGCCGGTGGTGGCGAGCATAGTGGCGACAGGGCCGCCGCCCGAGTGCGGGTCGCTGGAGTATCAGCCGTGCCGCCCGCAGGTCGAGCCGAATTTTACGGCGGCGGGGATGCCACGGGATCTTGCGGGCAGGTGATGGCAGTGATCCGGGGTTCCGGTAGCGCCAGCCATCGGGGCGTTCCGACCCCGAAGGGTGCCGTGTGAGACCCGACGACGAATCGCTGGCTCTTCTGCGAGGGCTGCATGACAGCGTCTTCGTGGACCCTGAGGTGCGCGCGGTGCTCGACGCGACCTTCGCCGAGTTGACCGCCGAATTGCGCAGCCGGCCCGCGCCGCCATATGCCACCCGCATGGTCCCCATCGAGTTGTTCACGGACGGGCTGCCGGTAGAGGCGGCGAAGGTCGCGGTGGGGGACGCCGGATCCCAATCGCAACGGGTCCGTCTGTGCCGCGCCTTTCTGCTACGGCGCGGTGCGCGGATGGGGACGCCGGAACGGCACCGCAACAGCGTCCAGCGCCTGGTCTCGTACAGGGGGCGGGGCCGGATCCACCAAGGTGGCGAAGGCGGGGGTCCGGGTGACCTTCGGCCCCGGGCGATATACAGCCCGGGCGCAGGGGATCGTGGCCCGGATGCGCCGGGCGGCCGCGACATCGGGCGCTTCTGGGACATCGTCCCGCCGGTCGTCTGGCATTACCCGGAAGCGGGCGTGGACGAGGACTGGGCAACGGTCACCTTCCACAGCGCGGGGGAAACCGACATTCTCGACGAGTTGTGGGAAGGATGAGCAATCAGCCAACCGGAGCACATCGTGACCAACCATGACGTAACGTCAGGGTTGCCGAACGCGGCGACCCTCCGGGCTCAATTCGCGGCGCGCCGCTTCACCTTGGCCATCCTGGCGCTCGCCCTGGGCCAGTCGGCCAGCCCGGCCGCCGCGCAGGCCACGCGGCCACCGCCCCAGTCCACCGGCGTCGCACCGGCCCAGTCCGCCCGTCCCCCCCTCGACCCCTCGGACCCGGCCCACTGGATTGTGCCCCCGGCGGAGCTTCAGGCCCTGCAATTCCGCGAGCTGGGACCGTTCCGCGGCGGCCGCGTCACCACCGTGACCGGTGTGCGAGGCAAGCCGCACACCTTCTACTTTGGTGCGACCGGCGGCGGCGTCTGGAAGACCGAAAGCGCGGGGCAGGCGTGGACGAACATCTCCGGGCAGGGCATCCCGGTGGGCTCGATCGGTGCTGTCACGGTGGCTTCTTCGAACCCCGACATCCTCTACGTCGGTACGGGTTCCGACGCCATCCGCGGCAACGTGTCCACCGGGCGGGGCGTGTACCGGTCCGACGACGACGGCACCACGTGGCGCTACCTGGGCCTGCGCGAAGCGGGCCAGATCGGGCGCATCCGCGTCCACCCCGACGACCCCGACGTGGCGTACCTCGCGGCAACCGGCCACCCCTTCGGCCCCAACCCCGAGCGGGGGGTGTACCGCACCCGGGACGGCGGCAGCTCCTGGGAAAACGCCCTCTTCGTCTCGGACTCGACCGGCGCGATCGAACTGCTGATGAACGAGCACGACCCGAACGAGCTCTTCGCGGCCATGTGGCGCGGCGAGCGCAAGCCCTGGACGATGATCTCGGGCGCGCGGGAGGGTGGCATCTATCGTTCCCGCGACGGGGGCGACAGCTGGGAGAAGCTGGGGGGCGGGCTCCCGGCCGGGCTGATCGGCAAGCTGGGCATCACGCAGGCCGGGTCCGATCCGTCCCGTCTCTACGCGATCATCGAGGCGGACCCCGGGCCGGGCATCTACCGCTCCGACGACGGGGGCGACAGCTGGACGCTGGTCAACGACCAGGGACGGCTGTTGGGCCGTCCGTGGTATTTCTACAACATCTTCGCCGACCCGACCGACCCGGATGTGGTCTACGTGGCTGGCGGGGGCTTCCACCGTTCCACTGATGGCGGGGTGACCTTCACGACCATTGCCATGCCCCATTCGGACCATCACGATCTCTGGATCTCTCCCGACGACCCGGACGTCATGGTTCAGGGGAACGACGGCGGCGCGATCGTGACCCTGGACGGCGGCCGCACCTGGTCGACCCAGCTCAACCAGCCCACCTCCGAGATGTACTCCGTGACGGTGGACGATCAGTTCCCCTACCGGGTGTACGGGTCCCAGCAGGACAACTCGACCCTGTCGCTGCCGAGCGCGGCTACGGGCACGGGCATCTCGCTGCAGCACTGGGAGTCGCACGGCGGGTGCGAGACCGGCCCGGTGACCGTCCACCCGCGCGACCCGGCCATTGTGGTCTCGGGATGCTTCGGCGGGCGCCTCGCGCGCTACAACCGCCGCACCGAGCAGTTCCGCCAGATCCGTCCTTATCCCGAGCGCCAGGACGGCGCGCCCGAACGGGAGCTCCGCTACCGGATCCAGTGGAACGCGCCCGTCCTCTTCTCGCGCCACGACCCCGATGTGCTCTACCACGGCTCGCAGTACGTGGCGGTCAGCCGCGACCAGGGCGGAAGCTGGACGGTCATGTCGCCCGACCTGACCGGCAACGACACGACCCGCTTCGGACAGGCGGGTGGTCCCATCACCGCCGACGTGACGGGCGTGGAGATCTACTCGTCGCTCCTGCAGATCGCCGAGTCGCCCCACGACGCGGGGGTCCTCTGGACTGGTTCGAACGACGGGCGGGTGCATCTGACCCGCGATGGCGGGGCCAGCTGGACGGATGTGACCCCGCCGGAGCTGCCGCAGCCGAGCACGGTGAACCGGATCGGGGTGTCGCCGAACCAACCCGGCACGGCCTATCTGGCGGTGTACCGCTACCGTCTGGACGATTTTCGTCCGTACGTGTACGCGACGCGCGACTTCGGTGCGTCGTGGACCCTGCTCACCGATGGCGAAAACGGCATTCCGGCCGACCACCCCACCCGGGTGGTGCGGGAGGACCCCGAACGCGAAGGTCTCCTCTACGCGGGCACCGAGTTCGGGCTCTTCGTGTCGTTCGACGCGGGCGGGAACTGGCAGCCACTGCAACTCAACCTGGCGCCTTCGCCCGTCACGGATCTGGTGGTCCACCGGGGTGATCTGGTCGTGGCGACGCAGGGCCGCGGCTTCTGGATTCTGGACGACATTACGCCGCTGCGTCATGTCGTCGCCGGTGAGGAGGATCGAGCCGGCCGGCCACCGGAGCAGGGAGCCGTTTCCACCGGCGGCCCGGTCCTCTACCCCGTGCGCACCGCCTACCGCACCGCCGCTCAGGAACGCGAGGGCCACTACGTCCGCGACCACGTCTACGGCGCCATGATTCCGCGCTACATGAAGGCCATGAATCCGCCGGAAGGTGCCACCATCTATTTCAGTCGCCCGGTCGACGCAAGCGGTGCCGTTACCGTTCGCATCCTTGAGTACGACGGCGACCCGGTGCGCAGCTTCGAGGACGTGGACGCCGTCTCAGGGCTCAACCGCTTCAACTGGAACCTTGACTACCCATCTGGATCGGCGGGAATGGCGGCGCGCGCGGTACCTGGACGCTACGCGGTGCTGATTGAAGCCCCGGAGGGCCGGGTCAGCCTCGACTTCGAGGTCCGCATGGACCCGCGCCTGGAAGAGGAGATCACGGTGGCCGACCTCCAGGCCCAGTTCGACTACCTGATCCGCGCGCGGGACCGGCTGGAAGCGCTTGAGGAGGCGCTGGGCGGGCTCCGGCAGGTCCGCTCGGACGCGGAAGGCGCCGCCGATGCCGAGGGATCCAACGACGCCATCCGCGAGGCGGCCGAGCGGGCGAATTCGGCCCTGACTGGCGTCGAGGAGGTCCTTGTTCAGCCGCGCGGCGCCGGGTTTGCGAACCCGTCCCGGATACGCAGCCACCTGCGGTTCGTGATGACCGCTGCCAGTTCACAGCGGGGCGAGGACCTGGACGCGCGCCCAACGGACCAGCTCCTGGAGCGCCTGGGCGACCTGGAGGCGGACCTGGAACAGGCCTTCACGCGTCTGCGCGGCGTGTATTCCGACGAGGTGGCCGACCTCAACGCGCGGCTGGAGGCTGCGGGGCTCGACCCGATCGAGGTCCCGCAGGTGCCGGGAAGGCGGGCCGTCAGTTGACTTCGCGACATTCCGAGGCCCCCCGCGATGCCCACACCTGCTTCGTCTGCGGCCCCGCCAACCCGATCGGGCTGCACCTCACCTTCCGGCTTGAAAACGGCGCCTGCGTCTCCGAGTTCACCCCGGGCGAAAACCACCTCGGCTACCCGGGGGTGGTCCACGGCGGCATGATCTACAGCGCCCTGGACGATGTCATGGCCAACTGGCTGTATCTGCGCGGTGCCCGCGCCTACACGGCGCGCTGCGAGATCCGCTACCGGGAACCGGCCGCGCCGGGCGAGACGCTCCACCTGATGGGGCGACCCACCGCGCGCAGACGCAAGTTCGTCGAACTGGAGGGTATCGCGACGCGCGCGTCCGACGGGAAGGTGGTGGCCACGACGACGGCGACGTTTGTGGTGATTGACGAGGAGGAGTTTGCGGAGACGGAGGGCGGTTAGGGGCGCGTGGTGAAAGTCCGCGTCGCACCGAGAGCGGCGCGGTGCCGGGTTGGCCCCCGCGGACCGCGACAGGCGCAGAGGCAGGCGAAGGCGTATCATCTGCGCCAGTGACCTTCGCAACCCCGAAAAGGACGTCCCACCATGCGCCCAGCCAGCCCCGCCCTGCCTCTGCCCGCTCGGCCCGTCGCGGCGCCCGCGACGACACTCTTCCTTACCTTTGCCCTCCTCTCCCTGCCGACGCCGGCTACCACCCAGGCGACCGCGACGGACGTTGATCTTCCGACGATCGCCGAGTACACCCGTGGGATGGACGGCCAGCCGGGCTACTTCCCCCTCTACTGGGATGACGCCGGGGGCCGGCTCCTCCTCGAGGTCGGACGCTGGGACGAGCAGTTCCTCTACCTGACGTCGCTCGCGACCGGGGTCGGCTCCAACGCGCTGGGGCTCGACCGAGGCAATATCCAGAGTGCGTATCTCGCGCACTTCGAGCGGGTCGGGCCGAAGGTGATGCTCGTTCTCGACAACCCGGGCTTCCGCGCCGAAACCAATCCGACCGAAGCGCTCGTGCGATCCGTCGAGGAGTCGTTCCTGACATCTACGGTCGGAGGCTTCACGGCGGTGGCCGAGGAGAGCGGGCGAGCGCTGGTCGACGCGACGCCGTTTTTCCTCGGTGACGTCGTCGGTATCGCGGCACGGCTCCAGGGAGCGAACCAGGGCAGCTACCGGCTGGATGCGAGCCGCAGCGCCATCTTCCTCCCGCGGACGAAGGCGTTCCCGGAGAACACGGAGGTGGAGGCGTCGCTCACCTTCGAGAGCGAGGGGCCGGGCAGTGAGATCCAGCGCCACGCACCCGACGGGCGCGCGATGACGCTTCGGCAGCATCACTCGCTGGTGATGCTCCCCGATGATGGGTACGCATCCCGACGCTTCGACCCCAGGATCGGGGTTTTCGCCATCGGGTACTTCGACTTCGGGAAGCCCTTCGACGACGACTACCAGACCGCGCTGGCGCGTCGCCACCGGCTGGTGAAGGCCGATCCCTCGGCCGCAATGAGCGAGCCGCTCGAGCCGATCATCTACTACCTCGATCCGGCCGTGCCCGAGCCATATCGCACAGCCTTCAAGATTGGTGGGGTGTGGTGGAACCAGGTCTTCGAGGCGGCCGGGTTCATCGATGGCTTCCGCATCGATGACATGCCCGCGGACATGGACCCGATGGACGCCCGCTACCATGTGATCCAGTGGGTACACCGCACCGAGGCGGGCTCTTCGATCGGGCCTTCGTTCGTCGACCCCCGCACGGGAGAGATCATCAAGGCCGCCGTTCGGATGGACTCGTACCGGTCCCTGGCCAACTACAACACCTTTGCGGGCGCGGCCGGGGTGGACGGCGACTGGTACGCCGGCGCGCCACCGGGCGTTGACGGCGAGGAGTTCGTGATGATGCGCCGCCGTCAGCACTCGGCGCACGAAATCGGGCACACACTGGGGCTCGCCCACAATTTCATCGCGGTCAGCGACGGACACGCGTCCGTGATGGACTATCCCGCCCCCGTGATCGAGCTGCGGGATGGACGGCTCGACATGTCCGGAGCATACCGTGCCGGTCCCGGTGCGTACGACACGCTCGCGATCCGGTACGCCTACGCCTCGCCGCCTTCAGGTCAGAGCGAGGAGGCCTTCCTGAGTGGTCTGCTCATCGAGGCCCAGGAGCGAGGCTGGCGCTTCATCACGAATCCGGATGCCGGTGCCGACAACTCGCACCCCGACGCGACCTGGTGGATCAACGGAAGCGACGTGCTCGACGAACTCGAGCGCGTGGGCGAGGTCCGGCGCTTCATGATCGATTCCTTCGACGAGCGTGCGATCGAGCCGGGCGAGCCGATGCACAAGCTCCGGGAGCGCTTTGCGCCGGTCTATTTCCACCACCGCGCCACCTACGAGGCTGCGATCAAGACGATCGGCGGGATGGAGTACCGGTACGGGGTGCGCGGCGATGTCGAGCCGGTCACCGAGCTCGTCTCCGCGGATCGGGTGCGTCGGGCGATGACACTCCTGAGCGACGCGCTGGCCCCGGAGCAGCTCGCGATCCCGGAGTCGGTGCTCGAGATCCTGGCGCCACGATCCTTCGGGTGGGTCGCAGGGGGGCCCGCGTGGTCGAATCGAGCGGGTCCGGCCTTCGATCAGATCGGAGCCGCCACGACGCTCGTGAGCGAGATCGTCGGTGGCGTCCTCGCGCCTGCCCGCACCGCCCGCGTCGTCGCCTTCCACGCTCGTGACCCGTCTCTCCCGAGCCTGGAGGAAGTTGTCGCGCGCCTGGTTGACGACGCATGGGACAGGCCCGCGAACAGTGCGCAAGCGGCATTGGCGCGAGTTGTCCAGAGCGTCGTCGTCGACGAGCTGCTGGCGTTTGCCGCGAACGGGGACGCGACTACGGAGGCGCGGGCGGCGGCCGAGTGGGGCCTCCGTCGCGCTCACGCCCGTGCGACATCGGTAGCCTCCGATGCGGGTGCCACCGACGATCCGACCGCCGCCGCACCGGTCGCGCACGCGGGGCGGGTGGTCAGCACGATCGATCGCTTCTTCGAGCGCCTGTGGGCTCCGGGAGAGCGGACCGAAGCACCGGGCGGACCCGGGTGGGCGCGCGATCGTCCGGGCGGCCATCGCTGAACGCTCCAGCCCGACGCGCTGCCACAGACCGAGTTCCACGCTTTGCAAGAAGGGGTGCAGGACGCGATCCTGGCCGCCCGGCTCGTAAACGAAGGAGAATGATGATGGCACTGAACGTCGACGACGTGATCGCGGGGCTCGACCCCGAGCGGCGGCGTAGGGTCGAAGACCGCGCGGCGGAGCTCATCGCCGGCGAGATGACGCTGCGCGAGCTCCGCAAGGCCCGGCGGCTCACCCAGGTCACCCTTGCGCGCGAACTCGGCATCACCCAAGACGGCGTCTCGCGTCTCGAACGGCGCAGCAATTTGCTGCTCTCGACGCTACGCAAGACCGTCGAGGCCATGGGCGGCAGCCTCTCGCTGATCGCGAGGTTCCCCGACCGGCCGCCGGTCGAGTTGTCGGGTATCGCCGAGCAAGACTGAGCCCGGCGGCCATCGGTAGTCTGGGCAGCGGCATTTCACTGGTCACCGCGAGGGTTCGTGCGTTTCAGCTGAAACGTTTTCGCCAGACGCTAGACCGAAGTTCGGGCCCGAATCGGGCTGATTCCTGGCCGTAACCTGTTGTGGGCACGGGACTTGACACCAGTTCTCGTATGGGATATATGTACCCATGTAATAACAAGGCTATACCGTTGACATGATACATGATAGTCGTTACGATCATAGTCATGTATATCGAACGCGTGCCCAATCGGAACTCCCCGCCCGCCGTGCTCCTGCGCGAGTCCTTCCGCGAGGGCGGCAAGGTCAGGAAGCGCACCCTGGCCAACCTGTCGAAGTTGCCCGACGAAATCGTGGACGGGCTGCGCATCCTGCTCAAGGGCGGCGTCGCCCTGAAGTCCTTCGGCGACGCTTTCGAGATCCTGCGCTCCCGCCCCCACGGACACGCCGCCGCCGTGCTGGGCACGGCCCGCACGCTGGGCCTCGAGAGACTGCTGGACCGCCGTCCGTCGCGGATGCGGTCGCTGGCGCTGGCGATGATCGCGGCGCGCGTCCTCGACCCGCGCTCGAAGCTCGCCACCGCCCGCGGCCTCAGCTCCGAGACCCTGGCCGACACGCTGGGCGAGGAGACCGGCACGGCGGACGCGACGGCGGAGGAACTCTACGAGGCGATGGACTGGCTGCTCCGGCGGCAGAAGCGCATCGAGCGGACCCTGGCGGCGAAGCACATCGAGGACGGCTCGCTCGTGCTCTGCGACCTGACCTCGGTGTACTTCGAGGGCGCGAAGTGCCCGCTGGCCAAGCGCGGCTACTCCCGCGACGGCAGGCGCGGCAAGCTGCAGATCGTCTTCGCCCTGCTCTGCGACCGGGACGGCTGTCCGGTGGCCGCCGAGGTCTTCCGTGGCAACACGGCCGATCCCGGCGCCGTGGCCTCCCAGGCCGAGAAGCTCGCCGCGCGCTTCTCGCTGTCTCGCATCGTGCTGGTCGGAGACAGGGGGCTGCTGACCGACGCCCGCGTCCGGGAGGATGTCGAGCCGGCGGGGCTGCGCTGGATCACCGCGCTGCGGGCTCCGAAGATCCGCAAGCTGGTTTCCGGCGGCGACTTGCAGCTGTCGATCTTCGACACCCAGGACCTCGCCGAGATCTCCGCGCCAGAGCTCTATCCGGACGAGCGGCTCATCGTCTGCCGCAACCCGCTGCTGGCCGCCGAGCGGGCCCGCAAGCGCGAGGCGCTGCTGGCGGCCACGGAGGCCAAGCTCGACCTGGTCGTCCGGGCCACGAAGCGCGAGAACCGCCCCCTGCGGGGCACGAAGGACATCGCCGTGCGCGCCGACCGGGCCCTGCGCGCCCACAAGGTCGGCAAGCACTTCACGACCACCGCGAGCGAGGACGGCTTCTCGTACGAGCGCGACGAGGCGCGCATCGCCGCGGAGGCGGCGCTGGACGGCATCTACGTGATCCGCACCAACGTGGCCGCCAAGGAGCTCGGGCCCGAAGACGCGGTCCGGGCCTACAAGAGCCTCAGCCGGGTCGAGCGCGCCTTCCGCAGCTTCAAGGGGGTGGATCTCAAGGTGCGGCCCGTCCACCACCGCCTCGAGGGGCGCGTCCGCGCCCACGTCTTCCTCTGCATGCTCGCCTACTACGTCGAGTGGCACATGCGCCGCGCCCTGGCGCCGATGCTCTTCGACGACGACGACCCGGCCGCCGCCGAAGCCGGCCGTTCCTCGCCCGTCGCGCCCGCCCAGCGCTCGAAGGCCGCACGTGCCAAGGCGGGCAGGAAACGCACGCCCGACGGCCTGCCCGTCCACAGCTTCCGGAGCCTGCTCGGCGATCTCGCCACCCTGACCCGCAACCGTGTACGGCCCGCCGTCCCCGGTGCCATGACCGCCGACATGCTTGCCCGCCCCACACCGCTCCAGGCCAAGGCCTTCCGTCTCCTCGGCATCCGCCCTTGACCCGTACCCAGTAGCGTACACCCGCCGATCCGAGCTATGTCACCGCCCTACAACGACTTGACCCACCCCCCAGCGGCCGAACTTCGGGCTAGAACCGCAGCAGCACCGACGCCCAATGGAATCCGGCACCGAAAGCCGTCAGCAGGACCAGGTCACCGGGCTTGATTCGCCCCTGATCCCGGGCCTCCCACAGGGCCACGGGAATGGACGCCGAGCCTGTGTTGCCGTACTCCTGGACGTTGATGAACATCCGCTCATCGGGGATGTCCAGCCGCTTGGTGACAGCATTGAGGATGCGCAGGTTGGCCTGATGTGGTACGACGAGCGCCACGTCGTCGATGGAGACGCCGGCCTTCTCCAGCACCTGCCGGGACGCCGCGCTCATCCGGCTGACGGCCTCGCGGAAAACCTCCCGTCCCTGCATCACGATGTCCTTGTGGAGCCCTTGCCGCACCCGCTCGACGGTGATGGGCAGGCGCGTTCCTCCCGCCTCCAGCCCGAGGATGCCGCTCTTGCTGCCGTCCGTTCCCGCTGTGGCGGCCACGATCTCGACCGCGCCCTGTCCCCGTCCGACGACCGCCGCACCTGCCGCGTCGCCAAAGAGCACGCAGGTGTTGCGGTCCTCCCAGTTCATCAGCCGGGTAAGGAGTTCCACCCCGATCACGAGCACCCGGCGGCCGTCCGCGAGCGCCCGTGAACGTGCGATGTCCAGCGCCAACACGAACCCCGCGCAGCCGCTGCCGGCCAGGTCGTAGGACGGGATGTGCCCGACGCCGAGGCGGGCCTGCACGTACGCCGAGGTGTCCGGAAGGAAGACCTCGGGCGTGTCGGTCGCGAGAACGATCTCGTCAATGTCCGCGGCCTCGAAGCCGCCGTCCGCCATGGCCGCCCGGGCCGCGGCCAGGGCCATATCGGCCGTGCTCTCGTCGTCCGCCGCGATTCGCCGCCTGTGGATGCCCGTGCGGGCCACGATCCACTCGTCCGAGGTGTCGATGTGCTCCGCCCACTCGTCGTTCGTCATGACGCGCTCGGGCAGGTAGATGCCCAGGCCGAGCAGTCCGATCGGGTTCGAGCGCTGGGTGCCCGGCTGGCCCATTCGTCCTGGCCCCGTCTACGGAATCACACGTCTGGGCATCACTGGGAGGACCAGACGCGACGGTCGCCTGGCGTCGTGGAAGACCGTCTGCTGAGCAACGCGCCACTCCGTGTCCGTGGCTACCGGGTTTCCGGTGTTCGGATTGGGTGCGAAGAAGGGGTAGGCGCTGCTGGAGACCTCCAACCGGATTCGATGACCCGGCAGGAACGTGTGCCCGATGTGCCCAAGCTTGATGCGGTACTCTTCCTCCTGTCCCGGGGTGAGCAGCTCCTCCGCTTCGAAACCGTTCCGGTAGCGGGCGCGAATCGCAGCGGCGTCCCACCAACCGAGCTTGAGAGCGCGCCCGTCGGGGTGGACATCCACGAGCTTCGCGGTGAAGTCGGTGTCGAGGCCGTCGGTTGCGGCATGGATGACTGCCTCGACCGCACCGATGATCTCGACGGGAGAATCGAGCACCTCGCTCGTGTAGACCAGGACGTCGTGGCGTCTTTCGATCGGCCGCTGGTCGATCCCCTGTGCGGCCCCACCGATGTCCGATGGAACGGGGTTCTGCGGATCGTAGGAATACCGGTCCGGCGGTGCTTCGCCGGGTGGATTCCACGAGAGTTGTCCGTCTCCGGCCATGGAGTTTGCCGCGCCTCCGCTCGACAGGTAGAGGCTTTGCGGCTCCACCTCGGCGGGCGGATACTCGTCGAACTCTCGCCATTCGTTCGACCCCATGACGTACACGCGCGCTCGGGGCCGCTCCGGGGTCGATCGCCTGCCGGCGAGGCAATAGTCGAAAAAGTCCAGGTGGACGGCTTGCACGTCGACGACGGACTCCGGCGTAAAACGGAATTCGCCCAGGCTCAGGTCGCCGCCGCTGATGGCCTGCCCGTGGTCCCAGGGGCCGATGATGATGTGCTGCTTCCCTGCACCTGGCGAGTGGTCACGCATTCCCTTCCAGTAGCGCATCGTGCCCGGCTGATCGGCGTCGAACCAACCGGTGAAGACGAGGACGGGCAGGTCGATCGCCGCGAAGTCCTCGTCCTTGAAGAGGATCCGGTCCCAGTAGGCATCCCTGGTGGAGTGGCTCAGGAAGTCGTTGTAGAGGGGCATGTCGCGGCCCATCGCGTTGTCCATGGTGATAAGCGGACGGTGGGCGTACACAGCTTCCCAATCGGTGGCTCCCATGACGGGCCCCTGAGCCGTCCGTCCGGACGTGCCGTTGATCCAGTCCAGCGACCACTTCATCAGCCATGCGCCGCCGATGTAGGGAAGCTCGTCGAAGTAGTCTGCGGCCGGCGCCTGGGGGATCATGCAGACCAGGTTCGGAGCGCCCGCCCGGGCCGCCAGCCACTGCACCGTCGCCAGGTAGGAGCCGCCAACCATGCCGACCCTTCCGTTCGACCATGGCTGGCGGGCGATCCACTCGATCGTGTCGAATCCGTCTTCCGCGTCGGCGAAGAAGAAGTCGAAACTCCCGTCCGAGTCCCCCCGTCCGCGGGCGTCCTGGACAATGAAGGCGTACCCGCGATCGGCGTACTGTTTCCCGAGTTGCGGGTATCGCTCGTTGGCCTTGATGTAGGGCGTTCGCACAAGGACCGTCGGGTGGGGCCCCGAGCCGTCGGGTAGCCAGAGGTTGGCGGACAACTCGACGCCGTCGCGCATGGGGACCCGGAGGTCGAGCTGCTGCTGTACCTGTGCAGAGGCCGGGGGAATGCCCGGCAATGTGAATAGAGCAGCGAGGAGGGCGCTCCGCGCGAGACGCCCGAATGCACGACCGCTGAGGCCGCGGACGGATCCGGGATGAAGGTGGGTACCAGTGTGCATCGATGCCTCCTTTGGTCGTTGTGCGATGCCCAGGCCGAGCAATCCAATCGGGTTCGCGCCGTGGGTGCCCGGCTGGTCCATTCGCCTGACCCTAGTGGGTGACCGCGTAGATGTAGTAGTTTACGCCGATTCGGAACGCCTCGCTCGTGGGGTCGACGGGATACCAGCCCTCGGCGGCCCACTCCCACAAGTCGCCGACGTCGGCACCCGCATTGGCAATGGCCAGCAGCCGCCCATTCCTGTCGTTGTTTTCGTAGAGGCCCCAGAACTCGGGCGTGCCGTACTTGCGCGGACCTTCCAGGTAGATGGAGAGCGGCTCGAGGCGATAGAACGAGTCCCAGATCGGGTGTGTTTCCTGGATGGGCAGAAAGCGCAATTCAGGAAAAACGAACCCCATCTGACGAACGAGGTTCTCCATCTCGTGGGCGAAAAAGTCGTCGAAGATGACGAGGCCGCCCTTCATCAGGTACGTGCGCAGGCCCTCCGCCTCGCTCTTGGTGACCCGCCACTCGTCGGGCTCCGACACGTAGGCGACCGGGAACTGCATGAGACGTGGATCGTTGAAGGCGAGGACGTTGCCACCCATGGGGCGCTCGCGGATGTCGAGCATCGTCAGCTCCCGGAGGATCGCGGAAATGTTGATGTCGGCGTCCGGGTAGTCGTGCGCCCAGCCTCCCCTCCAACCACGGAACCCGCCGCCGTACGAAGCGGTGTGGATTCGGACGAAAGTGAGAGATCCGTCGTAGGGGTAGTAGGGGCAACATTGCTGGGGTGTGGGGCGAGCGGTGTGCCTGGGAAGGGGGTCCGACGCGACCAACAGTGTTGCCACGACGCTTACCGTCAACAGGGCACCGGCCCGGGCTACATTCCGCGTTCGCGCGCTCACCAATTCGCGGCCTGTCGCTACACTAGGCGTCTCGGGAGCCGGGGGTTCATGCCCTGGATGATGCGCAGGAACCCGAGGCCTGTGCGCTCGGCGACGGTGTGGGGCAGCACGGCCGGGTGATCGGGCCCGATCAGGGTGGCGACATCGCCGACTTCGACGGTCTTCTCCTCGCCGATATCGAGGATAGTGTGGGCCGAGTTCACTCCGCCAGCGACGGGGTACAGACGGCCGTTGATCAGCACCTCGCAGGTCCCGTTCGCCTCGGACGGGTACCCGTCGGTGCGGCCGATCGGCAGCAGCGCCACCCAGGTGGCTCGTTCGGGCATGAAGGTGCGGTTGAAGCCCGCGCTGTCGCCCGGCTCGAGGTGCTCAACCCGTACCACCCGCGTGTTCAGGCGGAATACGGGCCTGAGGGTGGCCATATCCCTGGCCCCGTCCCCGCCGGGGTAGTTGCCGAACAGCGCGTTTCCGGGCCGTACCATGTCGTAGTGCGCCTCGGGCAGGTGGAACAGCTCGTAGGTGGGTGAAGCGTGGAGGGTACCAAGGGGCAGATTCTTCCCCTGCGCCCAACCAAGGAGTTCCTCGAAGCGTGCGAGCTGCTCCCGGTCGAAGTCCATGTCGTGGGTAAACATGGTGTAGGTGCCGTTCACGTCGACGTACTCGCTCTGAACGAGCTCTTCGATCCAACGGCGGGCGCGCGTGTAGGGCATCCCCTCCCGATTCATCCCCGTGTCGACGAAGAGCTGGACGGGTACGGGACGGCCCAGTCGCCTGGACACGTTCTGTAGCCGCCTGGGCGCATCGTTCAACCAAACGGACGGGAGCACGTCGTGCCTTGCCAGCTCCTCGATCTCGTCCTCTGACCCCTCGGCCATGACCACGATGGGCTTGGTGACCCCCTCCTCACGCAGGGCCAGCGCCTCCTCGACGCGCACGGTGGCGATGCCGCCGACCTGGGACATGTCGGCGAGGAGTGGCCCGACGGCGCGGTCGCCCAGGCCGTACCCATTGTTCTTCACGACCGCGAGGATGGGACGGCCGTCTGCCAGCCGCGCTGCTTCACGGACGTTGTGGGTCCAGGCCGCGCGGTCGAGTTCGATCCATGGGTCGAAGCGCGAGGGGGTGTAGGTGCGATCGCTTGTTGTGCCGGCGGCTGAGGTGCGGGCGCTTGTGGTTGACGGCGTTGAGGATGCGCAGGCTGACGTTGCCGTGAGGCCCAGGGCGGTGCCGGACAGGTGCAGGAAATGGCGGCGGTTGAGGGGGGACGGACGATCCATGGGTCCTCCGGGCCTGGCGCGTGAACTGGGTGAGGCGAATCTACCGATCGGTGGTGTGGCGGGCCAGATCGAGAGCTGTCGCTGGATGATGTTACCGGCCATGCAAAATTGCACAGAAGTGGCCGTCGAAAATGTCAGATGTGGACAGGGTGACGGAGCGATGGCTGCGACGCGGGGTCCGGGTGTCCATGAGGGTTCCCGGCGGGTTCCATACAATGGCGTCTCCACCGAACGGAGGAGACGCGATGATCGGGAGAGAGACGAGGGTGCTGCTGCGGCACTATTTGGAGCAGGGGATGAGTAAGGCCGCGATCGCGCGGCAGGTCGGAATCAGTCCGCGGACCGTGTACCGCTGGATCGCGGCGGGACAACTGGACCGGGAGCTGGACGACGCGGCAGTCAGGTACGGACCGAGGCGTTCGCGGCCCTCGAAGCTCGATCCGTACAGAGGGATCATCGACGCCCGTTTGGCCGAGTATCCGGAGCTCAGCGCCGTTCGCCTGTTCAACGAAGTCCAGGCAGCGGGCTATCCGGGCGGCTACGGCCAGGTGAAGCGCTACGTGCGCGAGGTCCGGCCCCGGCCCCCGGAGGAGCCGGTGCAGCGGTTCGAAACCCCTCCGGGCCACCAGGCCCAGGTGGACTTCGCGGAGTTCCGGCTGCCGTGGGGCAAGCGGTACGCGCTGATCGTGGTGCTGGGCTACTCGCGGCTGGTGTGGGTTCAGTACTACGAGCGCCAGACGATGGCGGTGGTGATGCGGGGGCTGGAGTCGGCGTTCCGCTACTTCCGCGGCGTGCCCTCGGAACTCCTGTTCGACCAGATGAAGGCGGTCATCATCGAGGACGGCCGCGGGAAGGGCGGCCGGCTGGTGGAGAACCGGGAGTTCCTGCGCTTCAGCGTCCACTGGGGCTTCCGCATCCGGGCGTGCCGCCCCTACCGGGCCCAGACGAAGGGCAAGGTCGAGCGGCTGGTCAGCTACATCCGGAAGAACTTCTTCTACGCCCGGGTCTTCGGGTCGGACGATGACCTCAACGCGCAGGTGCTGCTGTGGCTCGACACCGAAGCCAACGTCCGGATCCACGGGACGTTGAAGGAGCGTCCGGCCGACCGGTTCGAGGCGGAGCGGCCTCACCTAATGCCTTTGCCCCCTTGGCCTTACCGGTCGGTGGCTCCCCGGCCCGTGGAGCCAGCGCCAGAGCAGGCTGATGGGGCGGCGTTCCCTCCGCTCGTCGAAGTCGAGCGCCGCCCGCTGGCCGAGTACGCCCGGATCGCAGGAGGAGCACCGTGAGGCCGCCATCGCGCAGGGAGCGCATCGCGGCCCAGCTCGCCGACCTCAAGATGCCCGGTGCGCTGGAAGCTCTGGACGAAGTGCTCGCCGGGGTCGACGGCGGCGGGACGACTGGCGGCGAGGCGATCGAGCGCCTGCTGGCCGCCCAGATCGCGCTTCGCAACAGCCGGCGCCTCGAGGCGGCCATGCGCTCCAGCCGACTGCCGTACGTCAGGACGCTGACGGACTTCGACTTCGCCTTCCAGCCCTCGATCAAGCGCGAGCAGATCGAGGCGCTCCACGAACTCGGCTTCCTGGAGCGCAAGGAGAACGTAGTCTTCCTCGGTCCCCCCGGCGTCGGCAAGACGCATCTGGCGATCAGCCTCGCGATCACGGCTGCCGAAAGCGGGCGCAAGATCTACTTCGGGTCCCTGACCGACCTGGTCGACTCCCTGGAGGAGGCCAAGGCCGCCGGCCGGCTCGACCGCCGCCTCAAGACTCTCACCTACCCGGCACTCCTGATCGTTGACGAGATCGGCTACCTGCCCGTGACCCAGAGCGGCGCGGTCCTCTTCTTCCAGCTCGTCAACCGCCGCTACGGACGGGCCTCGACGGTGCTGACCTCGAACAAGGGCTTCGAGGAGTGGGGCCGCATCCTCGGCGACGAGGTCATGGCCGCCGCGCTGCTGGACAGGGTGCTGCACCGCTGCCACATCGTCAACATCCGGGGCAACAGCTACCGGATGCGCCGCCACGCCGAGCTCTCGAGGGCGATCCATCCGAGCGTAAACCGAAGACATACTGAACACCCCGCCTCCGGGGAGCCGGTCTCATGAGGGTCACCAAGCTCTCGGCGGGCTGCCCCGCTCCGGTCGCTCCGCTCCCTCCGCAGGTCAGCCCGCGAAGTGCGACATTTTCAATGGCCAGAAGTGTGACATTTTCAATGGCCATTGACAGGATGACCCCGAGCGGCCCTCGTCCTCTGTTGTACCCGGCTGCCCTTCGTGCTCAACCAAAGACACAATAGGTGATGATTTTTCACACCACGCGGTGTCTGTGATGTATTCTCACGGTCCGTGACGGTTTTCTGCAGGTTGCGAACCTCCTGTGCAGTTCCTCCGGCAGAAACGGCAACCTCTCAAGAGCACACGTAAGTCGTTGTGTCCGTTGGCTCATTGGCTCGCAGGCCTCTGAGATGCCCCCGGAGTTGCCCCAAACGTGCACTCGCCGCCGACATCCTGTCAGCGACGCCTCGTTGCCCTTCGGTGCTGGGCGGGTGCGCGGAGCCTGTCGCCGAGGCTCGCGGCGGCCAACCGGGGTCTCTTGTTCACTGCAAGCACTACGGGACCAACGCCCGGATGATTCCGGATTCGCCATTGAGAGAAGGAGGGCAGAACGATGAAGAGTGTGATCGAACAGGGAACGCGTCGGCAAGTACGCTTTCTCCGGTTGCCTGAGGTGCTGGCACGCACGGGCCTGTCGCGGAGCACGATCTATGTGCGGCTGGACCGAGGGCGCTTCCCCCGACCGGTCTCGCTGGGCGCACGCGCGGTCGGCTGGATCGAGGCGGAGGTTGACGAGTGGATCCGGGAGCGGATCGCGGCGAGCCGAAGTGACGCGGGGTGAGCTCCATCCCCCCCGTGTGGAAGAGTGGTTGCAACGTGGTTGCAAGTTCGTTATCTTTTTTGCGACCACTACGCAACCGCAACACAACAGAACTGAAGACTGATGGCAGAGAGAACCACAAAAGCAGTACGGATCACACGCGGGCGGCTAAACGTCTTTCGGGAGGCACTTCGTCATCACCCGGTGCAGAACCTGCCGGAGGACTCAAGCGACCGATTATTGACTGACGCAGCCTTGGAGATTGCTGCGGGACTACTCTGGTGTGACCTCGACCACCTCCCGCGCGTCTACCGCTCGCTGCCGCGGTTCACAAGCCGTGACGGGAAGGCTGACACGGTCGACTTTCCCGACCCCCAGCTGGTCTTCTACTCCGATGGCCCGGGACTGGCTTGGCTGACTGGGGGCCGGATCGTCGAGGCAGACCCCAATGACTGAACCACCCGCCTCCTCGTGCGCCGCCAGGATGCCGCATCGGAAAACCACACCACGCGCTTGCCAGCGCCGTCCAAGTAAAGAAGGAAGGGCGATGCCGAGGGATCCGAAATTCGCCCCGGCGTCACGGTGAGCCAACTGTGACGCCGGGGCGCTACCATCCCGCCCTTATCGCTGCTTATCGGTCGATCCGTTCGCCTCGCCCCAACTCATCTTGTATATCACCACTTCGGGATAGTCGAGGCTCCGAAGCGCGACCAGCAGATCGTCGACGACCGCCAGGGGCAGTACGGGGATGTCTAGCAGAAGCTCCGACACCACCCGGCAACCCTCCCCAAGCACATGGAGAAGCCGTTGGTCGGTCTCCGGCATAAGGACGGTGTTCAACAGGTGCCCGCTGGGAAGCGGCAGGATTGACACAGAGTGGCTGAATCGGTTCCATCGGAGGCCGACTCCCCGGTCCGAGCGCACGACAACCTCATCCGGGTCGGTGGTCCACTCCGGTCGACCATGGCACACCGAAAGCGTGCCCATTTGGTCGTCCAGCTGCCATACGGCATAGGGGCTCTTTTGGCTGTACACATAGCCATCGCGCGTGCGACTCAACGAGCCTCCAAGCAACGAATCTTCGAACCCCGCCAAATCCCGCTGTGGCATCGCAGGACCAGCTTCGGCCATCACATTCCCGTCGCCACTCAAGATCTTGATGGGCAGCAACTCGCCCGTGCCCGAGACGGAAACGACAATCTCTGGGCCGGGGTGGACGATCATGGAGTTCACAGTCCAGCCCGGTGGGACCAGGAACCTCCGATGGAACTCATAGTCGGGCCCGAACACCGAAATCGCCGCGCGCCCAGGATCCCAGACATAGAGGCTGTCTCCAGGCCCCACCTGAACTTGCCAGGGGGAATAGAACTCCCCCGGGCCCTCGCCGGACCTACCGACGGTCGTAACGAATTCGCCGGTGAGTTCGAAGACCTTTAGATCGTGAGACAAGTCGTCCGCTACGACCACACGCCCACGGCTGTCGATCGCCAGACTCATGATTCGGCCGAACGCGTCGTGTTCGCCGTCGATGGAGCCTATCGCTGTCTTCTCATTGAGTACCAGCTGCCGTTGCGTATCGGCGAATACAATCGGGCGCGTGTCCTGAGCAGTCGCTTTTCCGGCCGCCCCAACCGCCACGATGGCGAACGGCCAAAGAAGCGATGGGCCGAGCGCGAGACGGCGTCGAATCCACCCCAACTGACTCAACCCAGCGGGCACCCAGTTCATGAGGCTATGCGGTCTGCGGAGTAGGAAAGCCTCGTCGGCGCTGGGTCGGTTGAAGACAGCCTTCTGCTCCTTGCCCGCAACTCCGCAGCGACTCTGGACGGGACGAACCGCCCTACCACAGCCCCACTACAGGTTCGCGCCAGCGAGATCCCAGTCGGCAACGTCACCCAAGCCGCCGGAAGGTCGGACAGGGGCTGCCGGTAGGCCTCGACCGCGCCGTCGGCTGTCCGCCCGGCCACCGTTCCGTCGGGTCCGAATTGAAGCGCCTGCGCGAGGGCTTCACACGCACCAACGTAACAGCCGTCTCCGCTCGCGTCGCAGCTTGCACCGTTTCCTCCTTTCCGCTGACACCCGCAGCCGTCAGCGTAGCACTTGCACTTCATGGTGCACTGAGCAGCGAGTTCCGTCGGCGAGCTGACGGCGACTCCGCCAAGCAAGCAGGCCAACATCAGGATGAGGGAGCGAGTCTTCATGGTCTTTCTCCTTTTCGGAGTGAGGATGATCGGCAAGGGCCGCGATTTCGGTCCGAGCCGTGAATGGAGGGAAGTTTCGGGCACCGTTGGCCCACTTTCCTCGATTCGCCCCTACAACGACTCGCGGGTGGAAAACGTGCAATCTCCCTTGGGCGCCCCGCAGAGCGGCACTTGAGTCTTGGCCGTGAAAGTGATTGGCGGTCAGGATCAGTAGGGTGTTGCTCTCCACGGATCAGGAGCTGGAGTTTCCGATTGCCACCCGGGTATGTGGAGTCACCGTCGGCAGAGTTACCTCGCCCGTGACTCGGGCAAGGAACGGGCGCCTGCTCCCGCCGGTCGTTTCGCCACCGGCGCGCTGTACCGGCAGCTTTCCGGTGTGCGCCGCACGAACGCGAGCGGGCAAGAGGAGTCGCCGTTGCAACGGTTGGGCGGCCATCGTTTCGCCCCGCGTGTCTCCCGCCACCAAATGCCATGTCGACATCTGAATCGCCGGAGCCCACACGATGGCTCCGTTTCGTGTCCCGTTCTCTTGGGCGTTGGCACTCCAGAGTGACACGAACGAAACCTCGGTCCCATCGCCAACGGCGGGTGGCATCCGGCGGGTGCTCCCCCCGAGGTTCGAAAGCCAGTCACCCTTCCAGAACGAGATCCGTGAGCCACCCGGTCAGAACGCGCCTGAATGCACCGGTGCTACGACGCGGATCACCGGAATCGCAGATTGAGTTACCGGATGGATCCAGCAGGGCAGCTTTCGCCCAAACGGGTCTGACCCGTTCCCTGTCTGTGGACAAGGAGGCCAGCTCTATGTGGAGGAACCGACCTCAGTGTGGTCCAATCCGTCCAGGGCGACGCCTGGATCGGCGCCGCGACGGAGCTCGTCTCGCTTCTTGACATAGAACATGCCCAACACACCTGCGGTGACGGAGTATGCCGCCGCTGGGCCGACCGGAATCACCACCGAGGCTGCGGGAAGTCCCAACAGGCAAGCCAGTGTGGCAATCGCAACCAGCGTTCCAGATATCGCCGAGTGAGTCCAACCAGCCGGCAACTCCAAATGCCGTGACCTCAGGAGCATACGGGCGATCACCCGGTCGTTTGCGTCCGCAGCTCCCGCGGTCGCGGGATCCTGCAGATAGCGCGCAGCCTGTTGGATCTGCCAATCGAGCCAACACGAGCGGCAACTGGTGATGTGTTCCAGGATGGCGGGATCGGCATCGGGTGTGCCGACTCGGCCCAGCGTTCTCAAGTCAGGACAACTCATCCTTCAGCTCCGCCAGTTGTTCACGAAGTTTCTCCCTTGCGTGGCGCACGTTGGAACGCACTGTCGCCATCGCGACCTTCAGGATCCGGCCTGCCTCCTTGGGACTGTGCCCCTCGATATGGACCAGTCGGTACGCCGTCGCCTGCGCGGCCGGAAGAGAATCCAGGGCCTGCTTCACGTTGGACAGGTATTCGCGGTAGTTCAAGAGCCTGGAGGGATCCTCGGCGATGCGCCTTGCCGCTTCGATGGGGACTACTGCGATCGCATACCTGTCCTTGGCAGACTCGTGCGCGGATCGCGCCGCGCGCCAGTTCCTGGCCATGTTGCGGGCCACGGTGCCGATCCATCCTCCCATCGCGCCCTGCTCCCGGTACTTGCCTCGCTGCTCCAGTATCCGGATACAGACCTCCTGATACAGGTCTTCCCGGTCGTCATCCGAATCCGCGTACGACCACACTACCTTGCGAATCAGTGGGCCAAACCGGTCCAAGACGGCGCGAAAACTCTCGTCGTCCCCCTCGCGAAAGGCCTCACCGTCGATGGCCTCGCGGCGCATCGTACCGTGTTCGGTTCGCGGCATGTGGTCCCCATGCGACGACTGGCGCTCCATCCGCGCCGGCAATTCGACCGGCGGCGCTGCCGGGATGCGCGAGGATGTCGAGCCCGTCATCCGTACCGCCGATTCGCGACGAGGAGTCGAAGAACCAGGGCCTCGATCACGGCTATCAGGAGCGGTGCCCAGGCGCCCACGATGCCCGACCGCATCGTGCCGTCCCGCAGAAAAGGCTCGGCAGGAGAGGTCAACGCTACGCAGACCAGGAAGGCCACCCCCCCCCCGACACCGATGGCCAAACGCACATTGCGTCTCACCCGGCGGGGCAAATCAACCGTCAGCTCAGACGTCAGCATGCCCAGAAGCACATTGACAAGGCCGAATACGGCGAGCGCCAGGGGCTGGTGCAGGCTCCAGAGGAGCACGTTGGGAGGAAACTCCTGTGGAGCGTCGGCTCGCAGGCTGTACCGGGGTGGCGGATTGGCCTGCACGAATCCGAGATTCCGGACTAGGCCGACCGGGGTTCGACTTCCGAACCGCCGTGCGTCAGCCGATGCCGCTCCCTGTGCGGACAGAATCCGATCCTCAATTTCCGGCGCAACCCACGCGCCCAAGCCATAGGACAGGGTGCCTACCGATATACCAACGAAGACAGCTACACGGATCGCCCGGCGCGTGTGCCCCAGTACCCGTCCCACGGCCAGTCCCGCTGGGAATAGAAGAAACGGGAGTAGCATGGCGGTATCTTTGGCGACCAGCCACAGCGATCGGAGCAGCGAGAACGCCTCGTCGGGTGGCAACCAAAACTGGCCCAGGATGACCCGGCCGATCCCGAGCAGGAGGAACCACGGAACGATGGCCGTGAGTATGGCTCGGACCCAAACGTTGGGCCCGACCCGGGTTTTCTTCATCCGTTCAGCTTCCAGACCGACCATCACCGGTACAGCACCTCGCTATGCGTCGCGGCAGTCGTGACTGCTGAAGCAGTTGTGTACGAACCAACAACACTGCCAGCAGCAGTAGGTCTCGGCACCGGCCTCCCGGCAACAGTTGTAGAATCCATTCGGCTGACGATGGTCATTCGTAGCCGCTGCCACAACACCTGCCCGTAGCACCAGGTTCAGCAGTATGAGCACCCCAATAGCAACTCTCATCTTCTCAAACTCCCCTTTGTTGGGAACGTCGGTGGATCAGCTTGGACCTTCCTTGAAGGGGCGGCGAGCCCCTCGTAGTCAGAGAAACGGGTTCCGCGACGGAACCGTGCAATCGACCGCTGAGGCCCAGGTACCGGGAAACCGGGAAGGAGACGGGAGTGCCATGCGCTGGAGCAGTTCACTGGCGGGCGTCGCTGCCGCCCGGGTCGCAGTTTCGGTCAGCCTGTTCGCGGAGGATTCTCCTTGAAGCCCTGGGCGCGTTTCGGGCGACTCTCCGCGCCTGGGTCCCGTAGTGGGCACTGCCATGACACGCGAGAGCGAACCACGCACGTCCCGATCCATGACTCCGGGCCGCCACCTTCATCGCGTTACACCATTCACTTCCGTTTGCAGTGCAGGGGGCAGCGAGATCGCCGCAATCCGTTCAAGGCCGAGAGAATCGGTCATGACCCCGAGAACCTTTGAGCCGAGGATTCGGTGAAGCGTGAAGCCCTCCGGGAAAGTCACACGAATACTTGAGGGGTACCGACCATTGACCGAGACGGTGCGCCAGACCGGACCGAAACCGAGGGCGTCAGCATCCCCATCAAACTCCTGCACCCACACCCGGCCCGTCCGGCACTTGAGGTCGACACCCAGCGGAGCATCCGCCGAGAACATGTGTTTGGCGTCCCGCTCAAGACCCGCCACCTCGGAAGCGATCTCCTCATCGCTTCGATTCGTGTCGCCGATCTCGTTTCGGAATTGGGCAACCAGGTAGCCGATGCGCTCGCTCCGGCGTAGCGGCCGGCTTTCCCAAGCCAGCGGGATAGAGTCCCGGTCTTCCCAGTCAGAACTGATCAAGTAGACCATATTGGCAATCGGGTCCAGCAGTGCGATTCGTCCATCGGGACACCCATCCCACAGCGGGACTGGGCCAAGTACGGCATCCCGTGCCGTCGCTTCCGCCGCACCAGGCAGTTGGGCCAGATCAATCCACGGTTCACCGTTGTCATTGATGCCGGAGAATCGATGTAGCTGGCCGCTCCAGAGATCCCCTCCCCCCATCACACCATCCCTGTAGCTCGCGGCAACCGTGTACCCGATTCCGGAAGCCATGTGGTATGGATCGCCAAATGTTACCCGGTCGATGTCGGAGCGTATGAGGCCTCCAAGTCGTGGGGCAGCTCTTACAGTCGGCCTGGATTCCGACTTGGAAAACGAGGGATACGCCAGGTATTTTTCCGAACCGGGGTCCCAGACAGTGACCTCCCCGGCCCCCAATCCGACCAGCAGGGCTCTTGGCGCCCGCATCTCGGTCGGCCCAGCGCCGGACCTTCCAAGTGTTCCAACCCTGACACCGCCACGGAATACGTGGAGGAACGGCTCGGAAGAAGTCAAGGCCCAGGTCGAGCCATCAATCGCCAACACATCTCTGGTCCCCCACAGCCGGTCGTCCATGGGTGGGGATATCCATTCAAGGGATTCTGTGCCGATCTCGATCATCGGGACTTCGGCGGTTGACGTACCGCCGCAGGCTTGCGACACCACGCTCAAGAGTACCCAGAGCCTCGGCTTGGCTGAGAAACAGGATCTTTCCGCGCGATACATGGGATCAGCCCTCCGCCAGCGGTTGGGCCGATGGCTCGGCGATCAGGCTGGCAACGACTCCTTCCATGCGATCCAACTCGCTCCCGTGCGCTTCGAGCCGCAACGTGCCCGAACCATCGAATACGAAGAGCCATGGGGTTCTGGACGTCAAAGGCAAGACCCTGTCGGACAGAGTCGCCTCGGAAACGCTGATGATGCTCACATCCCATTGAAACCGCTCCGCATAGGCCGCCGCCAGCTCCGGCGGATCCCGTGTGAGCGCCACCCGTCGGATGCCGTCCGTGTCGGCGGCACCGAAGTGTGAACTCCACGTCGGCGCGACGTCGTGGCAGAAGGCACACTCGGAATGGAAAGAATAGATGACCATCGCCGCCTGGGGTCCGGTTCGAAGGTCGAGGATGGTGGCCCTACCCTTCTCATCCTCACCGACCAACTGAGTCAGGGTGTCGCCTACGATCCATCCTGGCGGCGGCATCAAGCTCTCTCGACCTATCCATCGACTCGCGAACTGTCCACTTTGGATTGCCAGCCCCAGCACTAGGGCAACGAGGACGATCTTCGGAAGGCTCTTCATCTGGCTCTCTCTTTGTTCCGTGTTGCAGTCGGTTCTTGCATTCGATTTCCAGCCCCGCCGCCTTCCCAACGGAGAAAGCCAAGCCCCCCCGCTCCAGGATCGTCGCCGGGGATCGTGACGCGGAGGGCTGGTTGGGCGTCTACCGCTTAAGGCAAGGAGGGACGGAGATTCTGTTCGGTCAGACCAATCCCACGTCACGCCCCGAGGGCTGTGCCCCCGCTACTCTTCCGCGTCATCCCCCATAACGCGTCCTGGTTGGAAAACGTGCAATCCGGCGTGCGCCGCGCGATCCGAGGAGAGATATCGGTGGTCTAAGAGCCATCCCCGCGCGGGAGCGCCAATCTTCATCTGTCGCGGCAAGCTGGATCGAATCGCTGCCGACGGCCCGACCTATCGGCATGCGGCATCAGCGACGGGCGTCCGGAGCGCGCAACTACAGGCGAGTGTCGAGACCTGGAGGCCGGAAGGATCTGCGGAGGCAGCTGGCTCATGACCCGTGGATTGGGCTGGTGTCTTGGGGCTCTATCGATGCTCCTCCGGATGCAATGGGGGTGCCGTTGGCGGAGGCCGGATCGCATCGGGGACGGTGTTGGATCCCTTGGGAAATCGTCTCGATTCATGCTGTTGACACAGCCCGAATCGGGCCTCTCCGTGTATGGGTATGGCGATTCCTACGACCAAGGGTTCCGGGCGGCACCGGACGATTTCACCCGCTAAGGCGGGGGAGCCAGCCTACGCAGTGTTGAACACTGCGGCTGGCAAGGGGGTGGCTCCGCCCCCCTTAGACCCCCTGGCTGTTCGCGCCGCTCGCAGAGCAGCGGGCGGGCGCGGGAGGCCGCGCCCCGAACCCCCTCGCGCGGTGGGCGAACACACACAAGTCCGCCGCCGAAGCCGTCACGGTGATCGCCAACCTCGTGTCCTTCGAGCGGTCGCTGCTCGCCGTGGCCGACACCGGCGAGGAGGGCAGCGATGCACCTTAAGTTTCTCCCGCACGGCAAGGGCTCGGCTGGGGCGGCCGTTGATTATCTCGTCGGCGAGCGGGACGCCGAGGGGCAGGAGCGCGAGGGCGTCGAGATCCTGCGCGGAAATCCGGACATGGTGGCTGCCGTCGCCGACTCGCTCGAGTTCGAGCGCAGGTACACGTCCGCCGTGATCGCGTGGGCGCCCGACGACCGGCCGACCGACGAGCAGATCGAAGCCGTCCTCGACGAGTTCGAGAAGACGGCGTGGGCGGGGCTGGAACCGGACCGCTACGCGTGGACGGCGGTCCTGCACCGCGAGCGCGGGGGCGGCGTGCACGCACACGTGCTGGCCGCGCAGTGCGACCTGGAGACGGGCCGGAGCCTGAACATCGCGCCGCCGGGTTGGCAGCGGACCTTAGACCCGTTGCGCGACGCGTTCAACCACGAGCACGGCTGGAGCCGACCGGACGACCCGGCGCGGGCCAGGGCGCAACGGCCGGGCCATCTGGCCTACATCGAGGCATCAAGACTGCGGGCCGGGCTCGAACACGAAGCCGACCCCCGCACCCTGATCCGCGACTACCTGGTGAAGCGCGTCGAGCACGGCGCGGTGCGGAGCCGCGCAGACGTGGTCTCCGCCCTTGAGGATGTGGGCCTCGACGTGCCGCGCCAGGGCAAGGACTACATCACCGCCCGCGATCTGGACAGCGGAAAGCGGTGGCGGCTGAGAGGAGCGCTGTATGAGCGAGACTTCGAGCCCGAACGACTTGACCTCCCGGCTGAGGAGCCGGCTGGAGACCGACCGCAAGGAGATCGAGGAGACGGCCACGCGCGAGCTCAAGCGGCTTGGCGAGAGCTTGAGCGCCGCCGTAAGCGGCGCGCTGCGTTCCATCGAAGCCGATACGGCGGAGGCGACCGGGCGGATGCGCGCGGTGCTGCTGAGGGCTTGGCTCCGGCCCCTGGTGGTCGGCCTGAGCCTTTTTCTCGGGTTCAGCGGCGGGAGCTGGGCGACGATGCACTGGTTGTGGAGGAGCATCGAGGTTCGGATCGAGGCCCTGGCGACACTGAACCGGCAGGTCGAGGAGGCTCGCTGGACGCTGGCCGAGATCGAGGAGACGACCTGGGGCGTGACGCTGCGGGAGATCGACGGAGAGCGGTTCGTGGTGCTGCCGACCGGCACGCTGGACAATCCGCCCTGGACCGTGCGCGATCGGCCTGCCGTGAAGCTATCGAGAGAGTGAGGAGGCTGTATGACCGGGTTGGAACAGCAGCTGACGGCGGCCTTGGAGAGGTTGTCCGCGCAGTACGAGAAGGAACAGCGGCGGCAGTCAGAGCAGGTCGAAGCCTTGCGGCGGCGCGTAGAGCGGCAAAGCGAGGAGAACGACGCCTTGCAGAGGCGAATCGAGTGGCTCGACGGGCAAGTGACACGCTTGGCCGAGTATTTCGGGACATCCGCCGCCGCGAGACCGCAAGGCCTCCGTACCTGATGCGCCGTCCGGGGCCGGACCGCGATCAGGGTCCGAGCCGCTAATGGCGACGCCAGAGGACTTCCCGGCGGCGCCTCCGATCTTGGTCCAGCCCCGAACACGCAAGGAGCCTCCCCGGCTTGGATGTGAAGGGGCTGCGGGCTGGACATCTGCGTCTTGCCGGTCCAGATTTTGGCCCGATGCCCCATCCTGACGGACCTACGCTCCGACAAGGCGAACTGCGATGGACAGTGCTCTCAGGCCGATTAGGCGGGCCGATTTGGTCTGGTCGGGGGATGAGGTACGACACTTCGACCTCATCTCGGCTTTGGCGATGGAGATGGGCGAGAGAGTGCCCGACTTCATCAAGGATGTCGTCCGAAAAACTGTGGTTGACCCAGACGAAATGGCTTCCTAAGGTCGGTCGACGCTGGGTCCGAGTGTCCGCCGAGCGGGAGGCTTCCTGCTGCTCGCGAGCCTGACGGTCGCTTGGCGACCTGGGTGGTCGGCTAGTCCGAGAGGATCTGCGTCAGAGCTTCAATCGCTGCGTGGCGGGCGATGGTGCCCTGCCATCGAGAAAGCAGAGAAGTGGATGCCCCTTCGTCACCCTCGCCCTCCTCCTCCTTCTCCTCCTCCTCTTCTACGACTTCCATTAGCTGTTCTATGTAGACCACAAGCAGCTTGGATGTACGCTCTACCCCCCGTCTCAGATTGTCAGCTTGAGCCTCTTTGATACCTGCCGGGATGCGTGGCTCCACCCTTTTTGGCAGGAGCCTGAAAAGGTCTCGCGTTTCTCGCAGATCCGATAAGGACGCAGCTTTATTCGGTGGTTTCTTCGGGTCTCGTGCTGCAATGAAAAAGACAGCTTCCGTGAGCGCAGCCACCTGTCCCTGAATATCTGCGAGATGGCGATAAACGACCTTGGCGTTGGGGATCTGGAAATCCTCTGGCAATCCCTTCTCGTGTTGAACCTGCTCGTCGCTCATCTGTCTCCTTCGTTCGAGGATGCCCCCAAAGACTGGCTGTCCGTCAAGTGTCCCTCCCTAAGGTACACTCCCGGCTTGAAACCGTCCCTAAGGGCTCGATCTCCCCGGCCCGGAGGCGGTCCAGATAGTCCGCCCAATCCTGCATCATCACGCGCCGCTCAGGCAGGAACGCCGTCCGGTTGTAGGCCCGGCCGTTGGGATCCCTGACGGCATGGGCCAACTGGTGCTCGATGAAGTCGGGCCGGAACCCCAGCACCTCGTCCAGAATCGTGCGCGCCATCGCCCGGAATCCGTGCATCGTCATCCGCTCCTTCGGGATGTCCAACGCCCGGAACGCGCTCCAGAGCGTGCCACGGCCCATCGGCAGTTCCCGGTGTGGATGGCGCGCGTTCGGAAAGACGTAGCGGTGGTGCCCCGTCAGGGGATGAACCTCGCGGAGGATCGCGACCGCCTGACGCGCCAAGGGCACCACATGCGGCCTGCCGGTCTTCGTCACGATGTAGCGCCACTCGGCCCCCTCAAGGTCGATGCCGACCCACTCCGCTGTCACCAACTCGCCGAGGCGTACGAACACCAGCGGCGCGAGACGGAGCGCGCAGCGTACCGGAAGCGTTCCGGAGTAGGTGTCCAACTGCCGGAGCAACGGACCGACCTCCTTCGGGTCGGTGATCGCCGCGAAGTGCTTCGTTCGGACGGGCGGCAGCGCCCCGCGCAGGTCCGACGACACATCCCGTTCGGCCCGGCCCGTCGCCACCGCGTAGCGTAGCACCCGGCCGCAGGTCTGGAGGACGGTGTGCGCCTTCCTCAGGTGGCCCCGTGCTTCGACGCGGCGGACCACGGCCAAGATGTCCGGCGCCGTGAGTTGGGCGACCGTACTCGTGCCGATGTAGGGGAAGACCTCCCGCCCAAGCTCGTGCTCCAGCCGCCTAATCCATCCCGTGGACCAGTTGGGCGAGTGCTTGGCGAGCCATTCGTTTGCCACGGCCTCGAAGCTGTTCCTGGCCCATTGCCGTCGGGACTGCTTCTGTGCCTTCCGGTAGGCGCTCGGGTCGATGTCCCGGGCCAGCAGCTTACGGGCCTCGTCCCTCCGCTGCCGGGCGAGCTTCAGCGAGACCTCGGGATAGATCCCCATCGAGATCCGTTTCTCCTTGCCCGCGAAGCGGTACTTGAAGCGCCAAGCCTTCGTGCCGCGCGGGGCGATTTCGAGATACAGGCCGCGGCTGTCGTAGAGCTTGCGGGGCTTCTCGCGAGGCTTGGCCTTGCGGATGGCGGTGGCTGTCAGTGGCATGTTGGGGCATCCTGTAAGCGCTGCGGAGAGTTGCCCCCAAGAGATGCCCCAATAATCACCGGGATGTCAAGAAGTGGGAGGGAATCGCTCTGGAGGTGGAATGTCTCATAATCCCCGTGTTCACAACACTTATTGGGATTCCAGTGAACGTCCCTGAACCTCAATCGACAGAAAACGGCAACCTGTCGAAAAGGGCGCGCACCCGCGAGTTCAACCGCCTGTCACAGGACGAAGTGGAGCGGGTGGAAAGGCCATACCGCCGGTGCTCCCCTACGTCGCCGGAGGACGAACAAAGGCCCGCCCGTCCCTGACGACAACCGGCGTACCATACGCCTCCGAAAGCTCCTGGAATCGACCCAGGATCGAGTCCGCCATGACGTCGGTGGCAACCTCCGACATCCCCCGTCGACGGAGGAACTCGGTACGGTCATTCGCCTCGAACAACTCGGCGCCTTCGTTCAGGACCAGGGGCACGAACTCCATCCCCGTCACCTGGTCGCCCGCCACGGTCAGCAGACCGATGAGGCCCCAAAACGCGAATTCTCCAGGGTAGCCTCCCACGTCGCGCATCGCGTGATAGGCGAGCCCGCCGAATTGACGGACGATCGGGCGCCCCCGGTACCACTCGACTCCATCGAACCCCCGGTGGCCACCGCCAAGGTAAAGCGACGCGCCGGCGTCGATTATCGCCTGGGCGAATCCCTCCTGCCATGCCTCGAGATCGGGCACGGGATAGTGACCATCCTCGTTCTGCTCTCCCGGACCTACCCCTTCGAAATCGCCACCGTCCAACTGCACGTGCTGATAGTAGATGACGAAGTCCGCATTCGCGGCCGCCTCCCTGACCGCTTCGACGTTTCGGTCCCAATCTGCCTGGTGGCCCAGCCAGACCCCGTTCACGTTGTCCAGCAGCAGCTCGCGTTCGTCTCGGCTCGTGGTCGACGCCACCAGTGCAAAGGTGATCCCTCCAGCCTCGAGGTAGGCCGGAGCGAGGGCGGCTTCCATCGTGGTCCCGGTGCCGGCAATCGCCAGCCCGTTCTCCCGGGCGGCCGCGATCGTTTCGCGGATGCCGCATTCGCCCAGGTCCCAGGCATGGTTGTTTGCAAGCGACATCAGGTCGAACCCCATCCCCGCCAGGTACTGCATCACGACCGGAGACACGGCGTGGGGCGCATCCGTATTGCCTGGACGGAGCGAACGGGGGATATCGGGACTGCCCGTGATGGTCACGTAGTCGGCCGGAACGCCACAGGGGTTGTCCTCCCCATTCACCGCCATCTCGAAGTTGGTGAAGGCGACATCGGCGGATGCAACGATCGGTTGGACCGTGGCGAATGGCGTCTCGGCGACGAGGCGCGGGTCCAGTTTGATCAACGCCTGTCCGGTGATCGCAAGCGTCACCTCCGCGGGGCCTGGCTCTGCTCCACAGGCAAGACAGGTCGCCATAGCGCCGGCCGTGCAGACTGTTCGCAGGGTCATGTCAGTTTCCATTTGGTGGTGGGATTTGCGGGAAGTCGCCCGGCGAAAGATACTCTTCAGCGATGAGACCCGGGATTCGAATACTGATTACGATGGCGCTGGGAGGCACCCTCGCGTGCGGCGACTCCGCGGGCGGGCCCGGTGCCGGCGGTCCTCCGGGAACTCTGGAAGGCCCGGACGTCATGATGACCGCGGTGACCGAGGATGTCTACACCGTCGGGGCGTACATGGGGGAGGACTGGGAGAGCTTCGGTGTGCTTGCGGACGTTGCCTTCGACGGAGCGGGCAACGCGCACATTCTCGACATGGGGGCGGATCGGATCGTGGTGGTGGCTCCAGACGGGAGCTTCGTGCGCATGGTGGGAGGCTCGGGCGAAGGACCCGGTGAATTTCCGACGCCCTCGTCGCTCCATGTCTATCGAGACGGCGGGTATGTCGTCGGTGGCGTGAGCGCCATCGATATCTTCGCCCCCGGAGGGGAACACCTGCGGCGGATGCCGGTGAACCCCCTAACCGGCTTTCCCTTCTTGAACTCCAAGGCTTTGCCGGACGGGAGCTTTGTATCGATCGTCTTGCGGGTCGACCTCGAACGGTACCAGCGTGGGTTGGCGCAACTGGATCCCCCTGGCCGACCCCTCGACGTGTTCCCCATCGAGCACGGTAAACCGGAACTCCTCTACACTGCCTGGGAGCTGCCGGAGGAAGACGCCGGGAGGAGGAATGCGGCAAGGTCCTCCTCCGACGGAACGTCCCGGCTCTCGGCGGGCCGGGCCTTCGAACCAAGCCTTCATTTCGAAGCAATTTCCGACGGCCGCCTGGCGGTGGTGGACTCGATCGGCTACCGGGTCAAGTTGATCGCGCGTGACGGTCGCGTGGTGGGCGCGGTGGAGCGCCCGATCGTGCCGCTCGCCGTGACCGAAGAAATGAAGGACGCGCAGCGGGAGCGCTACCGCGCCCGGGAAGTGCCGAGCAACGTGGGCATTTTCCGGGTGGAGCGGGAGAGCGTGGACAAAATGACCTTCGCGGACGAGGTCCCGGTCATCGCCAACATCGCGGTGGACTGGGAGGATCGGATCTGGGTCGAGAGGACGGGGGAGGACGGGACCGGACCGGGACCCACCGACATCGTGACGCCGGATGGCGGCTATGTCGGAACGCTGCCCGCCGACGGTGTCAGGATTCCCAGCGCCTTCGGGCCAAACGGGCTCATGGCGTATATCGAGACCGACGATGTGGGCATACAGGTCGTTCGCGTGATCCGGCTGAATTCGTTGCAACCGCAACCTCAGGGCGGCCCGGGATGATCGTTTGTCCGCCACATCAGGGGCAAAATGGCGGACAAACTCCTACCTCAGGCTGGCACTACATCAGGCAGGCGGCCCGTCCGGATGCAGTTCGCACACCGGAGGCTGCAGCCGTGTCCACGACAGGGCGATGATCAGCCATGAATCTTCGCCCGACCGGGTGAGCAGAAGAGCGTCGGCGCCGCAGTGGCTGAGTTCGTCACCCACATAGAAGTCGTACGGCGTCCAGACCATGGCCAGGTCGCCGCTGATGCGCACCTCCGGGTCCCACATGCGCTCGGTGAGGACCTGCTCGCTCCCTTCCAGCCGCGCGATGAGCTGATCTCGCGTAGACGTGGAACTGGAACGCGAGCCGTCGTCGGCCCGTTCCACGGAGTGCATGACGACATCCGGGTGCATGATGTCGCGCAGGATCTGGCCGTCACCCTCGGCCAGTGCGTCGAACAGGGCCTGCACGGTGGCGAGGATGGCGGTGCGGTCGGCGTCCGTGGGCACGTGAGCGGCTGCGGCGGTGGGCGTGGACTCCGCGGGTGATTCCACGGTCTCCGGTGACGATTCGGCTGTCGGGGACGTGTCGTCGCCGGCCGGCGCGCAACTGAGCAGGATGAGTGCGGCTAGCGTGGCAGTCGTTGGGAAGCAGTTCATGGTTCTGGGCCTTGCGTGGGCGGAAAGCTGTCCGGGTGTGCTGAAGACTGAATCATGCCGGGGGCCCGGCGCGCCCGCAACCAGTGGGGAGCGGGTATGACCGACCGATAGCCCCGGGAGCTCGTGGCTTGGGCGCGACACCGCGTTTAACCACCGGCGGCTGGATGCCGGCTGTCACCGACGATAGACTACCCCGATCAGCCGTCCCGACTTGTCGAGAATCTCGACTGCACCCTGCTCCAAGTCGCTCCAGGGATCGAAGCGGCGGTATGGGATCGCTCGTGCGGTTTGTGCACCTGGAGATGACACCGTGTACCGATCTGCCATGGCGACGTCGACTTCGTAGCCCAGGGCAGCCATTGACTGCACCGTGATCGCACTTAGTGGCAGGTCGCTCAAGTCCTTCAAAGGCCCGCTTTCCGGGAGATAGGGACTCATGAGCTCGTCGCCCAGGACGGGTTCCCTCCAGTGAATGTCCCTGCGAAAGTTGGGGCCTTGATTCTCGACGGGGACCTTCGACCCAATCCAGTTGGCACCTCCGGCGGCGTCGAAAGCAGCTATCGTCGGCGGGTCCGGGAAGTGTGTATCCGCACCGGCACCGTTGAGTCGTACCGGATTTTGGAGCATGTCACCCCAAGCCCATCCGAAGCCGATCAGATGCCCGGCGATGTGCGTCGTCCAGCCTTCCAGCATGGGGTCGAATATCCGGTCCAAAGCGCCCCTGTGAACGGTCATTTGGACTATGATCGGATGTCGTGGTTCTGTCGATCTCCGCAGACAGATTGCCTGGCCCCAACGGATCCGGTCATCATCGACCAACGTTACAGCCAGCAGCACATCATCGACTGCTCCTCCTGGAGGAATCTCACTCTCCTCGACGCCCTCGCATTGATGGGCCGGGACATAGCCTTCCTCCAGCGGCTGGTCGGGCAAGTCACCCACGATCACCGCGGCCCAGCGTTCTGCGGCGGCGCGGATGGCGGCTTCCTGTTCCGGCGTAAACAACGTGTCGACGACCACCTGGATGTCGAAGTCGCCGGGGCGGACGGTGGCGGCAATCCCGACGCTGGCGCCACGGCCGGCCTGCGCGGTCAGAAATTGCCGCCCCGGCACATCACCGAGCACCCACGTGACCGACACTTCTCCCGTCGAGTCCGTGACGGCTGATCGGGGCTCGACGAAGCCCCCTCCGGGGTCCAGCCCGAAGTCGATTTCCACTCCGGCCATGGGTTGGGCAATGTCATCCAGGGCGCGGACCACGATCGGCTCGTGGAGGTTCCGTCCTCGTCCCTGAATCTGATCGTTGCCCGAAACGACTTCGAGCGCCGCCGGTTCCGGAACGTCGGGCTCGGTTATGCAGGAGGCCAGGCCCAGCAGGACGAGTACCTTCCAGTGTGCTGAAAAGAGGCTCAGAGGTGTCGGGGTGTCAGGCTGGGCACAAGGGGTAGCGTCGTTGTCGGGCATGATGTCGCGGACGATGGGAGGGGTGGCGCGGACGGGGGTGACGCCGCGCCGGGTCAGTGTCCGAAATGAACGCTGTTCATAATGCTTATGGATCATGAACATATCTATGGATCGCCGGTCATATCTTTCGACTAGGTCGTCGGATTCGGCCTCGCGGACGTGTACGAAGTGCCGCGCTTCTGGCCGAGCATCTTCAACTCTCCCTTGTCCACCAACCGGCGGAGCAGACGGGTAGCCTGGGCGGACTTGATCTCGCACAGTGCCTTCGTCTCGCGCCGGGTGATTCGGCCATGGGTCCGAACGTACTCCATCACCATCCGTTCCTGGCTCGCCGGGTTGAAACCTCGCCTGCGAACATATTCGGATTCCGCACCAAGGCGCCTATGGGTCGCCAACGAGAGAAGGTACGACCGCTCCCTTCCGCTACCGCGGGCCTCGACCAGCCCCCTCTCGATCAAGCCGACCAGGTGGCGTCTGGCGGTGCCCTGCCCGAGCTGGATCACGGCCATCGTTTCCGGCATCGTCATGCGGCGCTCCAGCCACAGATGATCCAGAATCAAGAGTTCCTGAAGACTGAGGGGACCACTCTCCCGTTCCTCCTCCACCAACAGGCGGACGAGTCTCGTATTGGCCTCACCCCCTGGAAGGACCAGCGTGACTCCGGCAGATGTGCTGCGCTCATAAGATGGCGCGGGGCGCCCCCCGCGGAGTTGTTCGTGGAAGATGGTGTCGATACCTCTTGCCGTTCGCTCGACGATCCCGGCGCGCTTGAAGGCATCGGCCAGAAGCGGATTGCGCGGCCGCGGATCGGTCACCAGGACATTGCCCAGGTGTACGCCCTCCGGGAAGCCGCCGGGACTCGATATTTGCAACCGGTCGTCGTGCCATTGCACGTGCACGGCTCCCAGGCGCGTGTAGTCACGGTGAATCAGAGCGTTCGCGACGCCTTCCCGATAGGCGCGTGGGGGATAGTCGGGGACCCCGATGCGGGCCATCCCTACCAGGATTTCCCTCTCCCGGTTGTAGGCGCGGAGGCGTGTCTCCATCTCCTGCATGATCCTCAACAAGGGCCACCGCAAGAAATCGTTGACCTCTACGTCATTCCGCGAGAGACGCTGGAAGGCGACCTCGTGCAGGGGCATGGCTGTGGACAGTGCCTTCGTGTGACCGAATAGGAGCAGTCCAAGGACTCGGACGGTGACCTGGTCCCCATCCGTCTCGACGGCGCCGAGCGCCTTCGCGAGGTCCAGGTTGCTGAGCCCCAGGAGCGCTTGGTCGCTCCGGCTCGGATTTTCTCTGATGGATCGGCGGAAGCGCGAGAACTCGAGTTGTTCCAAGTCGTTCCAACCGAGTTCCGGTACCGGCAAGGTGGAGTAGTCCAGGAATCCGAGGTCGGCCTGTCGTGAGTGTATCTCATGGAAGTGAAAGGGTACGCAAGCGGGCTTTCCATCGCCGCCCATCGTGCGCCGAACGTAGCGGCCGCCTGCCGTCCCGACCGGTTGGCGGGAGGCACCGACCTCGATCGCCAGAATGTCGCCTTGTTCCATCGAGAATACTTCGGCGCGGACGGTCTGTGAGGGGCGGGTTCGGTTTGCGATCATGAGCCGGACCCGAGCGGCATCGGTCTCACCCGCTTCGTGGCGCGGGCGGGCGCCGGTAATGCGTCCATCATCCTCGACGCCTACGAGGAGCCAGCCGGGCGCTGTTCCGGTCCTGTTGGCCAGACAGACGACGGATTCAACAAGGTTGGTATCGGATAGCGGTCCGCGGGACTCGCCCTTGAATTCGAGGTCAAGGGATTCCCCACGACGAATCAATTCCGGGAGTCCCTCCGGTGTCATGTCGCTCGCAGCTCCAATATCATGGGTCGGCAATCAAGGTCTCATCAGAAATATAACCGCGTTCATAAACATTATGGATCATGATCATAATTATGAATCATCGGTCGTATTGAGGACAGCAAGGCGCCGACACGGGATCCGGGCTAGCGCTAGCGGACGATGATCTCGTCCACGTATGTCCACGCCGTCTGGCCGCCAGAGGGCCAGCCTTCAGGCACGTCACCGAGGGCCTCGATCCGTATGCGCAGGGCACGCGCCGTACGGGACGCCACGGTGATCTCGACGTAGATCCGTCCTCCCTCCGGCGGATCGGGGCGAGTCCCGCGCACCGACTCCACGCCCCAAACCTCCTGCACGCTCGGTGGGCTGAAGGTCTCCCCGTCCTCGCTCACCGCCACCTCGACGCGGCGCGGGTGGTACACCCCCGATCCCGGGTGCTGCAGGAAGCCCACCTTCACGGCTTCGATCGCTTCGCCCTCGCCCAGGTCGATCACGGCCGTGATCTCGTCGGCCAGGTAGCCCTGCCAGTGTCCCCCGCGCCGGTCGATCGAGCCCCTGATCCCGTCCACCAGCCCGGGATCGCCCGCCGCCGAGTAGCGCGATGACGACGCGGGTTGCACCTCAACCGGCCGCCCCCGCGCGAGGTGGTCCACCCGGTTTCGCTCCCCGAAGTTGTCCAGCGCCAGGGACCGCGCGGCCACCGCCTTGGCCGCCTCCTCGTCCGGCAGCGCCGTCCGCGCCACCCGGGCCGGATCCTCACCCGGCCTGAGCGGTCGCAGCAGGAAGCGGAAGCCCATCTCGCGCGGCCACAGGGTGTACTCGTGGTGCGGGACCGCGCCCCACGAATCGTCGCCGCCCACGCCCTGCTGCCGGTAGTCGACGCTCAGGGTGACCTCGTCGCGCGGCACCAGGTCGGCCCAGTGCCGCTGCGCCTTCTGCTCGCCCGCGTCGAGATCCTCGAGCGTGTAGGGCAGCGCCGAGAAGGACACGGTGGGCAGGCCCGTGACGAGGAGCCCGGTGCCGGAGCCGTCGGTGACCGCCACCCAGCGCGTGTCGGTGCGAGTGCCGGTCTCCTGGGGGCGTACATAGGGGTGGGCCAGCTCGGAGACCGGGGCCGTGTAGCGGCCGACGGGGGCGCCCGTGCGGCGGTCCCAGTAGTTCTCGTGGGGACCGCGGCCGTACCACTCGACCTGGCTGAGGTCTCCCGGCAGCGTGAGGATCGTGCCGAATCGGGGCATCTCGGGGAGGTCCTCGTCGACTTGCGAGAGGTGCGCGGAGATCGATGCCGTGCCGTCGGGGTGGACTTCGTGCTCCAGCGTGTAACGTGCGCCGATCGAACGCAGCGAAAAGTGGCTGCTGACCGTGACGGGCGCGCCGTCCGGTGACGGGGCGATGGTCATGGAATCGAGATGGCGGGCGGGCGGACGACCCGCGAGGCGCCATACCCCGGATCGCACCGGGACGTCGCTGCCGTAATCGTTGTCGGTGGGAGCGCGCCAGAAATTGGGCGCCGGGCCCGAGAGGAGGAGCTCGCGGCCGGCGAGGGTCAGCGAAGCCAGCGTACCCGAGACGCGGTCGAACCGGAGCGTGAAGTCGCCCCCGGCGATTTCGACCGACGTAGCGGTGGTGCGGGTACGTAGCGGGCGATCCGGCGACGTTGTCCGCCACATTGCCCCTGTTGTGGCGGACAAATCCCCTTCCGGCGCACCCGGAACCCGAACCGGCAAGGTGAATTGCTCCCGGGCCACCTCGTGGCCTGCCGGAACGAGTGGCGCGGCTTCTTCAGTGCGGAAAGTCACGTTGAGCAGGTATTCTACGCCGGGCTCGCCGCCGCTGCCGATCGGGGGCAGGTCCAGGGCCAGCGTATCGGTGCCGCCCGGTGCCGTACTCATGCGCGGCAGCCTGCCGGAACCGGCCACGGCGCCATCGGCCAGGATCTCCCACGCACCCACGAGGTCCGACAGGTCGGTGAAGGCCCGCCGGTTCTCGACCACGATCTGCCGGGGCGGCATGCTCCACGGGCGGTCGCCACCCACCGCTGACACCCCCACCGGCTGATAAACCTTCTTCACCTCCCACGCGTGCGGATGCAGCTGCCGGTCGGCGGACACCAGTCCGTTCACCAGGAAGTTCCCGTCGTTGCGCATCCCCGCTGGGCCGAAGTCACCCCCATACGCCCAGTACTGCCGCCCTCGCTCGTCGGTGGCGCGTAGCGCCTGGTCGACCCAGTCCCAGATGAACCCGCCCTGCAGCTGCGGATGCGAGTCGATCACCTCCCAGTAGTCGGCAAGATTGCCCACACTGTTGCCCATCGCGTGCGCGTATTCCACCAGCACGAAGGGCTTCTCCGACCCCGACCGCGCGTACCGCTCCAGCCAGTAGGGCCGCACGTACATCGGCGACACGATGTCGATGTTGTCACGCTCTTCCGACGGCTCGTAGAGGATCGGCCGGTTGGGATCGCGTGCGCGGATCCATGCCGCGGTCGAATCGAAGTTCTCCCCATCCCCCGCTTCGTTCCCCAGCGACCAGATGATGATCGACGCGTGGTTCTTGTCCCGCTCGACCATCCTCCGGGTGCGGTCCATGTGGGCGGCCAGCCAGTCCGGGCGTCCCGCCAGCGTAACCCCCGGCTCGAATCCCATCCCGTGCGACTCGATGTTCGCCTCGTCCACCACGTAGAGGCCGTACTCGTCGGTCAACTCGTACCAGCGTGGCACATTCGGGTAGTGGGCGGCACGCACGGCGTTGATGTTCAGCTGCTTCATCAGGCGGATGTCGGCGATCATCGTCTCTTCGTCCACCACATGCGCCCGGTCGGGGTCGTGCTCGTGGCGGTTCACGCCCCGGAGCACGATTGGCTGCCCGTTCACGGTGAGGATGCCGTCAATGATATCGACCCGGCGGAAGCCGACCCGGGCGGATACGACTTGGGTCACCTCCCCCTCGGAGTCTGCCACCGACATCACCAACCGGTACAGCACCGGCGTCTCAGCCGTCCATTGCAACGCCCGCTCGACCTCCACGCTTGCCGTGGCCGACACCTCGCCACCCGCGGGCACATCCACCGTCAACACACGCGATTCCGGCCACACCGAACGCCCGTCAGAGTCCAGCAACTCGTAGCGGACCTCGTGGGGTCCGCCCGCACCCAGCCCGCGATTCGCCAGGCTCACCGTCAGCCGCAGGAGTCCGTCCTCGTAGCCATCGTCGAGGGTCGCTTCAGCGAAGAAGTCGCGCAGGTACGTCGTCGGCATCGCGACCAGGTACACATCCCGATCGATCCCGCTGACCCTCCAGAAGTCCTGACTCTCCAGGTAACTGCCGTCGCTCCAGCGATACACCTCGACCGCAACCACATTCGCCCCCGGCCGCACCACGTCGGTGACCCGAAACTCCGCCGCCGTCCGACTACCCTCGCTGTACCCGATCCGCTCCCCGTTCACCCACACGAAAAACGCCGAATAGACCCCGTCAAAATGCAGGAAGATCTCGCGTCCGTCCCAGTCCGCCGGAACCTCGAACGTCCGCCGATACGACCCCACCGGGTTGTCCTCGTGGGGAATGAAGGGCGGGTTCGCCGGGAAGGAGTAGAACTCGTCGCGGTAGACCGGATAGCCGTACCCCTCGAACTCCCAGTTGCTGGGCACGGGGATTACGTCCCACGCGGAAGCGTCGAAGTCCACCTCGAAGAAGTCCGTCGGCCGCTCGGCCGGCTGGGGCACCCAGTGGAACTGCCAAGCGCCATTCAGGCTGATCCGAAACGGCGAATCCGCCAGCTGGCCCTCGAGTGCCCCTGCACGCGTCGCAAACGGCGTGAACGAGGCCCGGGGAGGCTCCTTGTTCTCGGCGAAGACCGCCGGGTCTTCCCAGTAGGGGGCGGGCTGGTCGGTACACGCGGTGGCGAGGTCGCAGGCCAACGCAACAGCGCCGACCCATGCCCAACGACGATTGGGGCTCATGGGACGTCTCGTGGGAGAGTCGCAGGTGACGGCAGAACTTACCGAACTACAATACCCACGATGCGGCTCCCGTCGTAGATCAGCTCGACGAATTCTCCGTGGCGGGGTACACCTCCACCGCCAGGCAGCCCTCGATCTTCGTCCGCCGCCGGGTCCGCTTCCGGCAGCTCATAGGGGTCTGCCATGCTCACGTCCACCTGGTATCCCAGCGCGGCGACGGACTGCACCGTAATCGCACTGAGCGGCGGATCGTCGCCCGGCATCCCCATGGTGTACCAACTGCTCATGATCTCGTGGCCCAGAACGTCTCCCCGCCAGTGGATGTCGCGATTCTCCTCCGCGTTCTCGACCGGCACCTTCGAACCGCCGGTCCATCCGGCTTGGCGCAGTTCCGTTGGATCCTCATGACAGGGGTTGTCTGCGGCGAGTACGTAGTCGGCGGGCGCAATGCACCGTGACGGACACAGGTATTACCCTCGTCGTCGTCCTGGAAGTTCCCCTGAAACACCTATTGCCCCTGTTCCGTGCGATAGTGCGACTGGACTTGGGGATCGAGGTCGAGTATTACCGTAACGGCGGAGTCCGCGATCCGTCCCAAACCCGCGAATCCCTGAAAATGCTGCTGGAGGCCCTGATGCCGTACTCCACCCCTGTACGCCCCGCCCATGCTTCCCTCACCCCGGCGGTCGTCGCGCTGACCCTCTTCGCGGCCGTGACCGGCCCGTCCCCGGCTCTCGCGCAGACCGTCGACTACACCCGCGCCGAACGCTTCCTGACGTGGAACACCGAGCGCATCATCGCCGGTGCCGAGGTCATCCCCAACTGGATGGAGACCGGCGACACCGACCGCTTCTGGTACCGGAACAGCACGGGGTCGGGGTATGAATTCGTCCTTGTCGATCCGGCCGTGGGCAGCCGGGCGCCCCTCTTCGACCACTACCGCCTCGCCGGGGCCATGTCGCTGGCCAACGACACCAGCTACGTGCCCGACAAGCTTCCCTTCAGCACCTTCGGCTTCGGCGACAGCGAGGGCGAAATCGAGTTCGCGACCAACAGCAGACGCTTCACCTGCGACATCGTGCGGTACGCCTGTACGGTCGGCGACACGCTCCCATCGCAGTTGCCCTACGCGGAATCGCCCGACGGGGCCTGGGAGGCGTTCTCGCACGAGCACAACCTGTACGTGCGTCCCTCAGGCGGAGGCGACTCGATCCAACTCACGACCGATGGCGAGAAATACTACGCCTACGGCCACAACGAGCCGAGCCCGAACCAGTTGCGCCAGGGCCCGGGGCCGCGCACACCCACGCTCGCCTGGTCCCCGGATTCCCGCTATATCGCCGTGTCGCGGCAGGACGAGCGCGATGTGGAGCACATGCACTACATCTCATACACCCCACAGCGTCCCCGTCACTTCTCCCAGCCGTACGCGCTCCCGGGTGATTCCGTGATCCCGCTGCCGACCGTTCACATCGTGGAGCTGGAGGAAGCCGGACCGACTTCCGGCGGCGGTGCGGCCCTGCAAGCGGTCGCCAACCACCGGGTCGAGGTGGCGCCCACCCCTCACCAGCTCTCCTTTGCGGGCTCCGCACCGGACTCGGCTTGGAGCGCCGACGGTACCAGGCTGCACGTCAACTACTTCACGCGCGGCTCGCAACGGGTGTTCCTGGCCGAGATCGACGCCGCGACCGGTACGTCACGGGTCATCCTGGGCGATTCCACGCAAACCTTCGTCTCTCTGGGGCACCGGGGCGGCGGGTCGAGCGGTGGCACCCCCTCGTGGTACGTGTCCGAGAGCGGCGACGACGTGATCTGGTGGTCGGAACGCGACGGCTGGGGCCATCTCTATCGTTTCGACGGCAACGGAAACCTCAGGAACCAGGTCACTGCCGGCCCCTGGGTCGTGGGCGAAGTGCTCCACGTCGATGAGGCGCGCCAGCGCATCCATTTTGTTGCGCGCGGCCGAGAGCCGGGGCGAAACCCCTACCACGCGCACATATACCGGGTCGGGTTCGATGGCTCGGACCTGACGCTGCTCACGCCCGAGGACGCCAATCACGAGATCGTGTTCTCGCCGAGCGGCGGCTACTTCGTGGACACCTACTCGCGCGTTGACGAGGCGCCGGTCACGGTGCTGCGCAGCGCCGTTGACGGCCGTGTCGTGCGCGAGCTGGAGCGGGCGGACATCTCCCGGCTCGATGAGATCGGCTTTACCCCGGCCGAGGTGTTCTCCGCGAAGGCGCGTGACGGCATTACCGATCTGTACGGCGTGCTCTATCTGCCGCCCGACCTCGACGAAAACGCCAGGTACCCGATCATCTCGCACATCTACCCGGGACCCCAGGTGGGCAGCGTAGGCAGCTGGGAGTTCAAGGGAGGCGGGGAGGACTTCGCATTGGCTCAAATGGGCTTCGTGGTGGTGCAGATCGATCACCTGGGGACGCCGCACCGCTCCAAGGCGTTCCACGACAACTTCTACGGCAACTTCATCGACAACGGCATACCGGACCACATCGCGGTCATCAAGCAGCTCGCCGCCCGCTATGCGTTCATCGATCTGGACCGCGTGGGCATCTACGGGCACTCCGGCGGCGGGTTCGCTTCCACCGACGCCATCCTGCGCTACCCCGAGTTCTTCAAGGTGGCGGTCTCCGGGGCCGGGAACCACGACAACCGGAGCTACCAGATCTACTGGGCCGAGAAGTACCAGGGCGTGATGCGGATCGATTCCACCGGCGGAAACAACTTCGAAGCCTCGGCGAACAAGACCTACGCCGGGAACCTCGAAGGCAAGCTCCTGCTGATGCACGGCGACATGGACGACAACGTCCATCCCGCGATGACCGTCCAGCTGATCGACGAGCTGATCAAGGCCAACCGCGACTTCGACCTCATCTGGGCGCCTGACCGAGCCCACGGCCTGAACGAGCCCTACTTCATCCGCAAGCGCTGGGACTACTTCGTGCGCCACCTGCTGGGGGCGGAGCCGCCCAGTCAGTACGAGATCGTGAGGCCGGTGGGTTAGGCGCCCGTGCTCCTGGGCTCAGGCTACATGCGCCCGCTCCGTCCCCCGGATTTCAGGGCTCGAAGGATGAGTTCTCCATCGCCTCGATCCAGATGGTCTCGAGAACCGGATCGGGGAGGGCGAGTCCCTGAGCCCTCGCCGTCTGGGTCGGACCCGTCATTGCGCCAGCCAACAGCAGCAGAATCCCCAAGGTCGCGCTTCGCGTCGTCATTGGTTTCGTCTCCATGTCACACCGTTGCAGGTCACCAGAAAATCACATACAGCACCGCCGCCCCCGCGATCACCCCACCGGCCCACAGCTTCGCCCCCGGTGCCGGCGTCAGATCCACCTTGGCCGCCGACCGCGGCAGCACCCGGGGCTCAGTCAAACCCTGACGTAACGTCAGGCTCACCATAAACGCCGAGATCACAAGAAAAGTGATCGCCATGTGGTGCAGGAACGCGATCTCGGGGAACTGCCAGAGCAGCAGTCCATAGACGGGAATCCCGAGGATCATTCCGCCGAACGCGGCCTTCGGCGGCGTCCGCGGCACGAACAGCCCGAAGAGGAAGGCCGCCACGATTCCCGGCGAGATGAACCCCCAGAACATCTGGATGTACTCGAAGACGCTGCCCGCCCGGGCCACTACGGGCGCCCACAGGCAGCCGACCAGCACCAGAGCGGCGGTCGTCCAGCGCCCCACGGTCATCAGCGAGCGTGCCGACGCTTCGGGGCGCAGATGCCGCTTGTACAGATCCACGCTGAAGATCGTCGCGGCCGAGTTCAGCATCGAGTCGAGCGAGCTCATCACGGCCCCGAAGAGTGCCGCGAACATGGCGCCGGTCAGCCCCGCGGGGAGCAACTCGCGCATCATGACCGGGTAGGCCTGGTCGGGGTTCGTCACCTGGTCGGCGAAGAGCTCCGCCGCCATGATACCCGGGAAGACGATGATGAACGGGATGCCCAGCTTGATGAACCCCGCCAGGAAGATCCCGCGCTGTCCGTCCGCCAGGCTGCGCGCGGCGAGCGTCCTCTGCGTGATGAACTGGTTCAGTCCCCAGTAGAAGAGGTTCGGGATCCACAACCCGCCCACGAAGACCGCGAGCCACGGCATTTCCGGATGGTTCCACGGCAACACCGTGTGCAGCTTGCCGTCCGCCGCTTCGAGGAATGGATCGATCCCGCCCATCGCGCGAAAGCCGAGTACCGTCACCACGACACCGCCGAGTAGCAGCGCCACCCCCTGGATCAGGTCGGACCATACGACCGCCTTCAGCCCGCCGTAGATCGTGTAGCCGCCGGCCAGAATGCCGATCAGCCAGATGCCCAGGAGCGTGTCGATCCCGAAGATCGATTCGAGCGCGAGGGCCCCCGAGTAGAGCACCGTCGCCAGCGCCACGAAGACGTACGCCGCCATGATGAAGCCCGCCATCAGGGTGCGGGTGCGCACGTCGTAGCGGAACTCCAGGTACTCCGGGATCGTGTAGATGCCGGCCTGCAGGAACCGAGGCAGGAAGAAGAGCCCAACCAGCACGAGCGTGACGGCGGCCATCCATTCGTAGCTCGCGATTGCCAGCCCCAGATCGAATCCCTGGCCCGCCATCCCGACGAAGTGTTCCGTGGAGATGTTGGACGCGATCAGCGAGAAACCGATCAGCCACCACGGCAGGTTGCGCCCGGCCAGAAAGTAGTCGGCCGCGTCGTGCTTGCCGCGGGAGGCGTACAGCGAGACGCCCACCACGAGGAGCAGAAAGCCGACGAAGGCGGCGACATCGAGGGGTTGAAAGGACACTATGGGCGGGATCCGGTAGAGGAGCGTGCGGCCCGCGCCCGCCATCCCGGAGGTGGTGTGGGCGAAGGCCTTGAAGAATAGGCCTCGCTTGTGAGTGTTGCCAGAGACTGGACTGGGGCGCCAATCTTGTGATCCGCGCCGCCTGCGCAGCCTTCCGGGAACGATTGCCGAGGCGGCCGCAATTCCCGCCGTACCCGCTCAGTGTCTCTCCGCGGAGGAACTCGAAATGCGCCCCTCACCGCTTCTCGGACGCGCGGCCGTACTTCTCGGTCCATGGCTGGCCGCCTGCTCGGGGCCTGCTTCGTCCGGTCATTCTGACAGCGGCGAGGAAGCTGCCGCCGCCGGAGGCCCGTGGCCCGACCGCCTCGCCGAGTATCACTCGCATGTGGGCGACGTGCCGGAGTACAGGGCGATCCAATCGGAGCTGGCACGTGGCTGGAACACGTGGGACAGCCGCGACGTGCTGCGCTACGTGCTCCTTCCCGAGGGCCTCGTGGTGGACCTGGCGATCAAGCGGCACGCATGGCTCGAAGAGGGCTACCTGGACGACGCGCTCATCGGGCGGCGCGGCGAGGACGTGGAGCGGATCCGTCCCGGCGTCCACGCGTTGGACGGTTCGTACATGCGGCTCGACATCGAGTGGCAGGGGCTTTCGGCCACGGTCGAAGCGGGCCACGCGGAGGATGATCTGGTGGTGCTGGTCACGCCGGGCGACGCGGTCGCCGCGGGCGAGGCCCAGGTCACGCCCCGGGAGACGGCCCCTACGCAAGTTGTCCGCCACTTCGGCCCCGAAATGGCGGACAAACTTCCCCACTTTGAGCTGGTCGTCAGCGCGGGGCTGGCCTGGAACCGGCCCGGGGCGGTCAAATCCGCCCAGGACGGCCTGTTGGCGCGGCTGCCCACCGGCACGCAATCCATTCATGTGGCGGGAATCGCAGAGCGTGATCCCTACACCGGGACGCTACTCCCGCACCGCGTGGTGCGCCTGGACGGCGCGGTGGGAATCTCGAGCGGACAACCCCGCAGCGTGGACGAGATTCGCACCGCGCTGCACGCCGCCGAGCAGGCACTGCAAGCCCGCGCCGACCGCTACGGCGACCTCGCGGATGCCTACCTCGCCGTCTCGTCCGGAATTGCCTGGAACACCGTCTACGAACCGCGCCACGAGCGCGTCGTGTCTACAGTGGGCCGACTGTGGAACCGCGAGTACGGCGGCGTGGCCCTCTTCGGGTGGGACAACTTCTTCCTGGCCTACATGATGTCCCTTGACGATCGGGAGCTTGCGCTCGCCAACGTCATCGAGCACCTGCGCGGCGCGACGGCCGAGGGTTTCCTCCCCAACGACAACCGGGGCAACGGCAGCAAGTCCTGGGACCGTTCACAGCCTCCGGTGGGCGGGATCATGGTGCGGGAGGTGTACCGGCGATACCCCGAGCGCTGGTTCCTGGAAGCCGCCTTCGATCCGCTGCTGGAATGGAATCGCTGGTGGCCGCGGAGGCGGCTGAACGACGGGCTGCTCAGCTACGGATCACACGAGGCGCGAAACCCGTTCAACGAACCGGACGTGCGCACGAAACGCACCGCCGGCTACGAGTCGGGGATGGATGACTCCCCGATGTACGAGGACGTCCCGTTCAACCCGGAGAAAAACACGCTTGAACTGCAGGACGTGGGGCTGACAAGTCTCTACGTCGCCGATTGCCTGGCGCTGGCGGAACTGGCCGGGGTGCTCGGAAGGGATGCCGAAGCCGAGGAACTAACGGAGCGGGCTCGTCGCTTCTCGGAGGCGCTTGACGGGCTTTGGGTAGAGGACCCCGGCTACTACCTGAACTATCGCACGGACCTGAATCGACCGTCCGAGCGGCGCTCGCCCACACTGTTCTATCCTCTGCTCGCGGGGGTACCCGACGCCGACCGCGCGGAGCGGATGATCCATGACCACCTCCTCAACCCGGCCGAATTCTGGGGTGACTACGTCCTCCCGTCCACAACGCGAGACGATCCATCGTTCCCCCGGCAGCGATACTGGAAAGGCGCGATATGGCCGCCCCTCAACTTCCTGACCTACCTGGGGTTGCGGAAGGCGGAAGCCTACGAAATCGCGACGGAGTTATCCCGGCGCTCACTCGACATGTTCGTTTCCGAGTGGCGCCGCAAGGGGTACGTCAGCGAGAACTACTCCTCGATCACCGGCGCGGGGGACGACGAGCGGCTGTCGAGCGATCCCTTCCATTCCTGGGGTGGGCTCTTCGGCATCATGGCGTTCATTGAGGCGGGGTATCTGGCTGGTCCGGAGGAACCTCTGGGGGGCGGGAGGCCCTGATTCCGATGCAGGACACCGGGGCATCCGGTTGGCGATGCGTGCAACCCATTAGGCAAACGTGTTGTCCACCCGATAACATCATGTGATCCGAATCAGGTCAGCGGAGGCCAGTGCCATGGGTCCAGAGACTGCTATCTCCGAGTGCCGGTTCGCGGCGGTGCTCAATGCGGGAACCCCCCGCATCACACGGCCGGGAATCCGGCGGTAGCAATGGCTGCGTCCAATTCCGTGTCCGCAGCAGGGGTTGCCCCTCTGGTCCCGGGAGCGTTCGATGGCCCGCGACCCGACAAGGTCAGTGCAACCAATCACCGCCGTCCGGGTGTCACCCGTTGGAAGGCAGGAAAACCGGCACGTGACCAGGGACTCGGCTTGGTGACGGAAGCGCAACTCATACAGCGGTTCAAAGACGGAGATCAAACGGTCGCGCGGTCGCTGTACGATTCTCACGTCGACCGGGTCTTCCGGATTTGCTATCGGTTTGCGGGTGAGTACGACCTGGCGCAGGACTTCACGCAGGAAACCTTTGTGCGTGCTTTCACGAAGATCGGCACGTTTCGCGGTGATGCGGCGTTCGGCACCTGGATCGTGGCGATTGCTACGACCGTGTCGCTGAATGGACTCAGGAAGGTGAAGCGCTCTCGTGGCCGCGAGACCGCCCTGGACGACCAGATTTGCGGTCGCTCCACGGTGTCGGCCGTTGAACCCGACCTGCGGGCGGACCTCTACCGCGCGATCGACCGGCTTCCCGAGCGCAGCCGGGCCGTTTTCGTGCTTCACGATGTGGAAGGGTACACGCACCAGGAGATCGGCGAGATCCTGGGTATCAAGACGGGGACTTCGAAGTCCCAGCTGTTTCGCGCTCGAAGAAGATTGCGCGATGACTTGGCGGTGCATGCGGGGGAGTGGGCATCATGAGCGATTTTGATCGGTTTGTTGAGTTTGTTCGGCGGGAGGGGGCGGGGTACAACGAGCCGCCGGAGGTGCCTGGCGAGGCGATGTGGCGAGGGGTTGAGGCCGGCTTGGCGGACGCTGGGGCGGTGGGTGAGATGGCCCCGGCCACAGCGATGGGGGCGCTTGGCGCCATGATCGGGGCGGACGACGAGCCGCTCGACGCACACGGCTACAATGACCCTCCGTCCGCACCCCGAGAGGACGTGTGGGAGCGGATCGAGACAGCCTGGGCCATCAGGGAATCGGATGGCGTCAGTGGGGAGTTCGGGGGGAGGGTGCCGTTCGGCCGGCCGGCGGTGGGGCTGTGGCTGGAGCGGCACAGGGTGGCGGGTTGGGTGGTGGGGCTGGCGGCGGCGGCTTCACTGGTTTTGGGTATTGTGCTTGGTCCGGATGCGGGGCCAGCCCAGCCGGGAGAAACAGGGGTCGCCCCGTCAGTCGCAACCGTAGTTGCCGAGCCGGGGACAGAGGCAACGGTGCCTCCCGTAGCCGAGGCTCGACCCGCCCCGCTGGGCGAAGTCCCGGAACCCGGGCCGCAGGTAGTCGTGGCCAGTGTCGTGCCATCGGCCAGTCCGGTTGTCGAGCCCCGGGCGACCGCCGTCCCGGGCACGACCAGCGAATCTGTCGAGAGGGTTGCCGAAGACATACCTTCGGAGCGGCCGGTGTATCTGCCAAGTCGGTTCAGGGTCCAGCGGGACCATGCAACCACCCGCCACCTGGACCGGGCCGCGACGTTGCTCACCGCCTTCCGGATCGACCAGAGGTCGCCCGCATCGGAGGAAGACCTGGCCACGTGGGCGCGGGGACTGTTGGTTGACACACGCATGCACCTCGATATGCCCGTCAACCAGTCTCCCCTGGAACGCGCACTGCTCCAGGACCTGGAACTCGTGCTGCTCCAGATCTCCCGGCTGGGTCCCGGCGCGCCCGACTTCGAGTGGCAGCTGGCCCGGGAAAGCATGGAGTGGAAGGGAACCCTGATGCGGGTGCGGGCGGCAAGCGCCGAGGGTGAAACCTGATATGGAATCGAATATGAAGCATCAGCAATTGAATGCATACGGAGGTATAAGATGAGGAAGCGAACTCGCAATCTGTCGTCCATCAGCCTCGCCCTGGCCGTCCTGGTGGCGTCGGACGCCGCCATGGTGATTGCCGCCTACCTGCCGGGTTCCGGAGAGCGGGGCCTCGCGGCTCAGGAGACGTCCAGCCGCCTCGATGAGGAACAGATGTTCCTGGAGGCTCGCCGTGCGATGAACCGGGAACAGTTCGACCGGGCCTCCGAGCTCTTCCAGGCCCTTCGATCGAAGTACCATGCCGGGCGGTTCGTCCCCGACTCCTACTACTGGGAGGCCTTTGGCCGCTATCGGGCAGGGGATTTGCCCGAAGCGCTGACGCTCCTGGATCTGGCGGCGGTGTATCGTGAGGCGCAATCAAACGTCTGGGACGGCGGAACTTACAGGACCGGTCGTATCTACAAGGACGTGCGTGACCTCCGCCTTCGGATTCAACGTCAACAGGCCGAGAAGGGTGACTCCCGTGCAGCGGAGGATGTACTTCGCGAGGCCGAGGCAGTGCTGCTGGCGGACACGGCGAGACTGGGGAGAACGGTAGACAGATCACGAATAGCGAGGTTGTCACGAGTCGTGAAGGACATCCAGTGGCGCGCGGACTCGGCGATGGCCGTGCAGACAGCATGGTTGAGAGCCGACTCGCTGGCCCGCGAACTCGCGCGGAGAAGGGCGCGGACGGGTTCAGCCACAGCCGAGGCCAATCTCAGGAGGTTCCTGGAGGAGGCTGAACGCGATCAAAGCAACCTCGAAGCCGCACTGACGAATCTCCTGGCACGCGACTGGCCGGATTCAGCGGAAGCCGAGGTCGGCCTCCAGAGTTTCCTGGCAGAAGTGGCGCGAAGGCAAGGGGCTGCCCGGACTGTCTGGCAGGGTATCGTGGAGGCACAACCCGACATGGCTGCACCATCGCAAGCCGACACGGCGCTAGCGCCCGCGGTTCGCTACATCCCACCCCAGGTTCCAGAGGGCTGCCAGGACGCTTCGGTTCAACAGGAAGCCCTCACGGCGTTGCTGCGACTCGAAAGCGACCAGATACGATCCGTGCGCAGTGTACTCGAGCGCGAGGACGCATGCACGGCCCATTTGCGCCATCAGGCGGTGACCTGGCTGGCTCGGCAGGGTACGGAGGAGGCTGAAGGGGAGTTGATCGGGGTTGCCACGAGTCATCCGGACACCAACACGCGGAAGTGGGCGATCCTGGGGCTGGCAGAGTTCGAGACTTCTAGAACCGTCGATGTCCTTTCGAACATTCTCCGGAAATCCGAAGAGGACGCGGTAAAAAGCGAAGCCATAACCGCCCTCAGGTACAACCCGCATGAGGAGGCAACCGAAGCTCTGACGCTCTTTGCTTCCGAAGACAGGGAGTCGGAGGAACTCCGGGAGGAGGCGATCGCGGCGTTTGGCGTGCGCCTCTCCTGGAAACCTGAAAACGTGATGGAAAACTTTGACATGATCGGCTCCGAGAAGATCATGATCAGCCTTCTCGAAGTGCTGGGCAGCAGGGCGCAATCCGGAGAACGAGAGGTCGCGAACTGGCTGTTTCAACAGGCGGCGAACAAGGAATACACTCTCGATGTCCGAACGGCTGCACTGGCGGCCTGGTCCAGGGGGTCCTGGGTGGACCTGCGGCACCTTGCCGAGTCTTATGCTGAGTTGGAGGAATCCCCCATGAGAGAGCGGATCTTCTATGCGCTCTACCGCAAGGCCGAATCCGACTCGGAAGCTGCTCCGGCGATCATCGACACAATGATCGAGCTCGCCCGCACGGAAACCGATCCGGAGGTACGTGAGCGAGCCGTCTACTGGCTTGGCCGTACAGGATCCGAGCGGGCTGCCGAGTTCCTCATGGAACTTCTGCGACGACCGCCCTCACCGACGCCGAGCGGTGGCAGTTTGCCCTTTAGCTGATCGCGTCCGAACTTTCCTCGACGAAAAGGATGTCGAGTACGTACGGCTGTAACAGTCTCGGGAAGCAAAGGATGTGCGACATGTGGCGGATTGCGATTCGGTTGGTGTTCGCGGCGTTTCTCGCACACACGGGAAGCTCCTGTAGCGATGCACCGGATCCCACCCTCCCACCCGACGTCCCCACCTTCGAAGGCTCGATCGACCTCGAGATCGGCGAGGTGGACGGCGATGATCCGTATCTCTTCACATACGTTGGGTCGATCGTGGAGGATCCGCGGGGACGGGTTGTGGTTGCCGACATCCAGACCAGCGAGATCCGTGTGTTTGATCCCGACGGTCGCTTCGCGTTCCGCTTCGGCGGCCACGGAGAGGGCCCGGGCGAACTGACGGACCCCTGCTGCCTGGAGTTCGACCCGGAGGGTGAGCTATGGGTGCGCGAGAGTACCCGCTACAGCGCATTCAGGCTTGATTCGGCGAGCGCAGAGTACCAGGGAGGACTCAGAAGTCCCAATCCGGCGGTCGTTGCCATGGGTCCATTCACCTTTGGCCTGGACGGCCAACTCGTCGATATCGGACCCATATTCGGCGGCGACGATGGGAGTGTCTGGGCGAGGTTTGACCTACGTTCCGACGGGGTCGTGGATACCGTGATTCTGGCGGAGCCGGAACGCCAACACGTCTCTCAAGCAACGGTGCCGCGCATGTTTGGGAACTTCCAGGGCATCGTCTATCTCCAGCAGCCGTTCGGTCCGACGTGGGTGCACGCCCACGCTCCCGGCGGTGCATGGGCCGAGGCGATCACGTCCGAGTATTCGATCAACTACCACCATCCCGATGGGACCGTATCCCGGATCGAGGGTCCTGCGTTCCAGGGGCCGGCGCTCAGCCCTGAGGAACGCACCCGCGCACAGGCCGGGATCGACCGTGAAATCGAGCGAGCCGACATCGTGAACCACCCGTTCGAGATTCCCGACCACAAGCCTCCGCTGGATGGGATGTTTTTCGACCGCGGCGGCCGGCTGTGGATCGAGAAATCGATTGCGGACGGAGAAGAAACACGAGAAGCGGATGTCTACGCCGGCATGACGCTTGTTGCTCGATAACCGCTGGCCGATCCGCGTGAGCAAGACATTCACCACCTGGGCCACCGAGTCCGTCCTCTACGGCATGACCCGTGACTCGCTGGGTGTACAGCGTGTAGCACGTGTGCGCTTCGAGCCCGTTTCCTAGGGCAGGGGCTCAGCGTCGCCATGCCGCCCGGACTCAACCGGGTCCATCGGCAATTGGGAGATTGTCGCATGACGACCAGCAACAACACCTTGTCTCCAGCCCAAGTCCTCAGCTGTCTCGTCCTCGGCCTTGCAGCCTGCGATTCAGCCCCGATGTCTTCCGGCACCGTCCTGGGGGACGACCGGGACGGCGTCTTCGTGTGGCGGGCGGCGGGCACCGGCGAAGGTCCCGGTGAACATGAATTCATGAGCTTCGTGGGCTCTCTTGCGGGTGATTCCGTGGTTACGTACGACGACGGGCTACGTCGGGTCCAGGTATTCTCCCCGGATGGCGAACTGGCGCGCACCATGCGCGCCGCATCCCCATGGTCCGAGTTCGTGACATGGGACGCAGTCGGCGTATTGGGGCGCCTCCTGGCCATGCTCCGCATCGCGACCTTTGCCCTGGACGACGGGTCGGTCAGCGAGCTGATGGATGTCCCCGGAGCCGAACAGGTGATCTCCCGCGGAGGCAGGCTGAGCATGGCCTACACGTTCGGCAAAGGACCGGAATTCGCGGTCGCCGCCGGCCGCCTGGCGGTGGTCGACACGGAAGTCTTCTCGATTCGTTCGATTTCCCTCGATGACGGCTCTACCACGGCGATCCTCCGGCGAGATGAACCGATCCGGGAGGTCACCAGCGAGCATGTGGAGGCGTACGTCGACTGGATGGCCAGGCGGAACATGACGGGGGGGCTAACGGCGGAGGACATGGAACCCCGCAAGGCCGGCTGGCGCGAACGGCCCAAGGCGTCGACTCTCCCCACACGGCGCCGAAGTGCCGCCATTCGAGGTCTACACGCCGGAGTACGTGCGGATGTACGGTCTGGAGAAGTAGCAAGGCCCCTGACGGCCCGTTCCGGACGCAGGACTTCAGGACGGGTCCCTACCCCTCCGTCACATCCGCCGACCAGGTAACGTCGACCGCCCCCTTCAGGCTGCACGCCGTCGGGCACTTCGACACATGCGTCGCCAGCGCACGGTCCACCTTGTCCCGCGGGGCACCGGAGGGCAGCCGGATCGTGTAGTGGGCGTGGATCTTCGTCAGCACCACCATCCGGTCGACGACCTCGTTGACGCCTTCGGCCGTGACGCTGATCGCGTCGTTGGCCATCGGGATCCCGCGCACCTCCAGTGCGCCGTTGAGGGTCCCGAGTAGTCAGCCGGCGGCCGCCGCGACCAGATAGTCGACCGGCAGGGGCCGATCCGGTTCCGCGTCCAGGCGGTAGTGCGCCTTGATCGGCCCGTGGACGCCGAAGTCGATTTCGGTTCCGTCTTCCAGGGTCGCGCGCCGGTGGATTCCGTCCACCTTGGCGACTGTGGAGCGGGCGGTGTAGAACGGGTCACTCATGGGGGCCGCCTCGTTGGGTTGCAGGGTCGGTGGTCATCGCCAAAGTAAGCCCGGCGGCGCTGCCGGGGGAAGCCGCGCCTCAAACACGGCTACCCCGTACCCCGAGCTATGGTCTGTCTACCCTATCCACTCCTCCCGGAACCTCACCTCGTCCGGTGCCAGCTCGATCGCCTTTGCATACGCCTCGTCGACCGCAGGAGCCGGCTCTCCGAGCCACCGACGCGCCCTCGCAAGTTCCCGCCAGGCCCATGCCTTTCTGCGCTGCGGTGCTTCCATTCGCAGCAGGCGCTCCAGAAGAATGCGCGCATCGAGCAGGAGCATGCGGTTCTCGGGGGTCCGGCCATCGCGATGCGCCTGCCCAGCGAGCCACAGCTTGTTCTGGGCACTTTCGAGCAGTGCCCGGGGATCGTCCAGAATCGCGGGACCCGCGACTTCGAAGAGTTTGGCGGCCATATCGGAGTCCCTCAGCCGCCTGGCGACGATCGCTGCCCCGATCGCCTCGGGGGCGGACAGCCTGACCGCGTGTTCAGCCAGGAAACGCTGCGCGCGGTCTATCTGCCCGTCTGCGACCACGGCCTCGAGCCACGGTACGACAACTTTGGGGCGTTCCGATGCGACACTCAGATCAAGGGAGGCTCCAATCACCGGCTCTGCCCGGTCCAGGTCGCCAAGCGCCACGCACTGGCGGACCAGCTCTTCGGCAAGAACAGGTGAAGCAGGATTGGCGCGCCACGCGGACTCGAGTGCATCTACCGCCGCACCGGCCCGTCCCACTGCGCGCAGTTCGCCTGCCGCACGAATCGCTGACGCGGCGCTCTGCCATGGGTGGGGAAACAACGTCGCCTGGAAGAACGAGCGTTGCTCGTCAAAATAGAACTCCGGCGGCGGAGAACCGTTGCGCTCCATCGACTGGTAGATCTTGCCGAGGCCCGTCAGTCGCTTCTCGGCCAGTCCGATTTCCTTGAACAACTCCCCGATCCTCGGGTTGCGGGGGGGAACCAATCTTGGTGTGCCTCCCCGACGAAGTTGATCCCGGTCGATTCCGGGAACCGGTCCGGGTGTGCTTCGGATGTCGATCCGGTCCGACATCACGCGAACCAGAGTGGTGTGGGGCGTGTCCTTGGCGTAACCCCGGTGGAAAAGCGCGTTCACCAGAACCTCGCGCAGGGCGTCTTCGGGGTAGCTGGAACGATGCGACGCTCGCGACTGATTCGACACCTTGTTAATCTCCGTGCCGATCACCTCACGGCGGAGGTATTCGAGACAGCCGCTGACCTGCTCCGCGAGGCCGCCCTTGAAGTCCTTCTCCTCAATAACGTCACCGGCGGCCCCGGTCCGAAGGATGCTGACCTCGATCTTTGCTCCCGGAAACCATCGCGCGGGGTCGCGTGAGAAGAAGAGGAGCGCGACGTTGCGAGGCACTTCGTGATCATTCACGCGCCGCACGATGTCCATCTTCCGGTAGATGGCACGGGCATCCGGTTCATCCAGTAGCGCACTGCAGGCCCGGAGATGCTCCCGGACCATCGTCTCGCTCAAGTCGTCAACCGTGGCGTTCAAAGAGGCACGAGAATCCCAGGGTACGGTGGCGGACTGGTTCAGCAACTGCGTAAGAAGTCCATGGCTTTGAGCGTCCACCGTCTTCTGATCGATCCTCACCCAGTACTTCCTGGCCGCCTTTTCACCGTCGGGCGCCTGGTGGCAGGTCGTCAAGGTTGATTCGGAGGTTGCTCACCGAGACGGGCCTCATCGCTTCGAGAATCGGACTGGCTGTCCTTCGGGTCACCAAGGGCCGTCAGGACCATCGGCCGGGGCGACGCTGTCGAAAACTAATGGGAGCCGCCCCCCAACACGGCTACCCGGTCCCCACGATCCTCCCGTACAGCTCCGGGTCGGTCGCGCCTTCCGTATTGAAGACCAGCACCCGTGAACGCTCGTTCAGCCCGATCGCACGGCGCCGCTCCTCATCCCGCGCGACCTCGATCAGCCCCAGCAGCCCCGCCACCCCCGACTCCCCGCCCTTGAACGGCTCCCCCAGCTCGCCCCGTGCGGCTGCGCGCATGAGCGGCGCGATGCCGCCGTCCGGCACGGTCATGAACGCATGCGCGCCTGCGCCCACGATGTCCCACGCCAGCGGCGACACCTCCCGGCAGCTCAGCCCCGCCATGATCGTGTCCAGATCCCCGCGGCTGGCAGCCGGTCTCCCGGCGCGGGCGCTGCACAGGAGGCCGTCGGCCGCTTCCGGCTCGACGATCACCGCCACGGGACGATCTTCGCCGAGTTGCTCCCAGAGGTGGCCGATCACCGCCGCTGCGAGGCCGCCGACCCCGCCCTGAATGAACACATGGCTGGGAAGCTGTGCACCACCGGGGACGCGTTCCGCGGAAGGCACAGTGTCAAGCTGTGGGATGGCCGATGATACATCGATAGTGGTTTGCCATGCCTGTAGCATACTCAGGGCCTCCTGAATCATGACCGTGTATCCCACCATGACCAAACGGGGAATATCCATGTAGCCGGGATACGACGTGTCCGAGATCACCGTCCAGGCGTGCTCGCGCGCGTCCCGTGCCGCCTGTGCGACGGCTTCGTCGTATTCGCCGTCTACCCGGACCACGCGCGCGCCGAAGGCCCGGATCGCGTCTGCGCGGACCTCGGTGACATGCCCGGGAAGGTAGATCACCGCGTCGCAACCGAACATTTCGGCGCCCCACGCGACCGACCGGCCGTGATTGCCGTCGGAGGCACAGGTGACGGTCAACCCGGCCGCGCCGCCGCCTCCCTCCTTCATCACCTGCCGCACCCCGTAGGCCCCGCCCAGCGCCTTGAAGCTCCCGAGCCCGAAACGTCCGCTCTCATCCTTCACCCAAACCGAATCCAGCCCCAGCTCGGACGCCAGATTCGGCGCGGCCCTCATGGGAGTCGGCTGGTAGCCGGGCCAGGAGGTGATCTCGGCGTACGCTGCCTGGTGGGCGTCGAGACCTATGATCGGCTTCAGCCGGTTCGGGTAGGGCACCGCCGAAGCGGCGTTCGTGTTCAGCGTCCAGCTCACTGTGGAGTCCTCTCATCTGCATTGTCCGAGTTTTGCCATGCGGCGTCCGGCTATGGCGACGCCCCGGTGCCGGGTTCAGTAATGTGGTGACCCGCACCCCACCATATTACCTTCCTTTGGCTATGGATGTCCGTCATATGTTTACGAAACCCTGGAAGCACCGAACACCGGGCCCGCGCGAGGAGCTGCCTGGACGACCGGAGGCGCTGAGCGTACCCGGCCTCCACTACGTGAGCGGCAACCGGATCAAGCCGCCCTTCCCCGAGGGCTTCCAGCGGGCGTACGTCGCAATGGGCTGTTTCTGGGGTGCCGAGCGCATTTTCTGGGAGCTCCCCGGTGTGTATTCGACCGCAGTCGGCTACCAGGGCGGCTCAACCCCCAACCCCACGTACCATGAAGTGTGCACGGGCGGAACCGGACACACGGAGGCTGTCCTGGTCGTCTTCGATCCTGACAGGGTCCACTACGGGACGCTGCTCGCGGCTTTCTGGGAGGGACACGATCCCACCCAGGGAATGAGACAGGGAGCCGACGTCGGCACCCAATACCGGTCGGCCGTCTACACCGTCGGCGACCGGCAGTTGCGCCTGGCGGAAGATTCACGGGTCCGCTACCAGGCCGAGCTTGCGCGGATGGGCTTCGGCGCCATCACCACCGAGATCGCGAAGGCTCCGGAGTTCTACTACGCCGAGGAGTACCACCAGCAGTACCTGGCGAAGAACCCCGGCGGTTACTGCGGCATCGGCGGGACCGGCGTCTCCTGCCCCAGCGGCGTTCTCGAGCCCGCCGAGTAGGACCGGATGACGCCTTCAAACCGACCCCTGAACGGCCCGCCGTGGCGAGGACCCCTCTACGATGTCCTCTTCGAGGCCGACAACAACGGCGTGGCCACGGCGTTCGACGTCTGTCTGATCCTGGCCATCCTGGCCAGCGTCCTCGTGGTCATGCTCGACTCGGTAGAGACGATCGTCGAGCGGCATCACCAGCTGCTGCTCGCGCTGGAATGGGTCTTCACGATCCTCTTCACCATCGAGTACGCGGTCAGACTGGCGGCTGTCCAGTCGAAGCGGAGGTATGCGCTCAGCTTCTTCGGCATCGTCGACCTGTTTTCCATCATCCCGACGTACCTGAGCGTTCTCCTGCCGGGCGCGCAGTTCCTCGTCATCATCCGGGTGCTTCGGGTGCTCCGCGTTTTCAGAGTGCTCAAGCTGGTACGGTATCTGGGCGAAGCGCGGACTCTGGCGCGCGCTCTGGCCGCGAGCCGCTACCGGATCGCGGTCTTCCTGATCACGGTGCTGACCCTCGTCGTGATCCTGGGCTCCTTCATGTATCTCATTGAAGGCGCCGACGCGGGGTTCACGTCCATCCCCGTGTCCGTCTACTGGGCCGTGGTCACGCTGACGACTGTGGGGTTCGGGGACATCACGCCGGACACGGCGGTCGGACAGTTCCTGGCCGCGTTGATCATGCTCATGGGCTACGGGATGATCGCCGTGCCGACGGGTATCGTCAGCGTCGAGTTGGCCCACGCCGCCGGACGGATGGAAGCCGCTCCGCGTCCGCGGATCCTTGTGTGCTCGGGGTGCCACAGCGGCGGGCACGACGATGATGCCCGGTTCTGCAAGAAGTGCGCAGGGACGGTGGTGGAGGTGAGGGACCTATGACCGACAGGAAGCCACCGGGGTCACCCGACCCGGGATCGCCTTCGATTTCGTTGTCGGACGCCCGCGACAAGACGATCGACCTCCTGAGCGAGTGTTTTGCGCAGGACCTGCTGTCCATGGACGACTTCGAGAGGCGACTGACGCTGGCGCATAACGCCCGCACCATGCCCGAGCTGGGGTCCGCGTTGAAGGGGCTTCGTCCCGCGGTGGGCGCGGCCGGGGCTGACAGGGAAGGACCTGTGGCGACGATTCCCCGCTACACCCCCGATGTGCCGGCGACCAGGGTCAGGCCGACCGACCGGGCCATCGCGGTGTTCGGAGAGACCAAGCGGGTCGGGCGCTGGATTCCGGCCGAACGGAACACCGCCGTAGCCGTCATGGGTTCGAATGTGATCGACCTCAGGGAAGCCCTGCTGGGATCCGGCGAATCGGTGTTCACGGCCGTTGCGGTGATGGGATCGGTGGAGATCATCGTCCCGCCTGAACTATATGTGCAATGTGTGGGTTCGGCTCTCTTCGGCAGCTTCGAGCAGCGCGAGCAGAGTCCTTCGCTCGGCGGCCTGGATGCCCCCACAGTCCGGATCGAGGGCTTTGCCGTCTTCGGTTCGGTCGAGGTCGAGGTGCGTCACGCGGGCGAAACCAGGCGCGATGCCAAGCGTCGCCGCCGGCGGGAAAAGAAGGAACGGCGCCGGAATCGTCGCTACCGGAGGTAAGAGGCCGCCGCATCTTTGCGTCCGGAGTCCTGCCGCCGTACCCTACCCGCGTTCCTTGTCGCATCACGCGACCCCACCCCCTTCAGGAGGCGACCAGAACATGTTCAACACGGACAATGCCAAACTCAGGGAACTGACTCACAACGCGCTGCGCATCGTGGCCGGCTTCCTTTTCTCGCTGCACGGGGCTCAGAAGCTCTTCGGCGTCCTGGGCAGAGACGCGGTGGAAAGCCTGGCCAGCCGAATGGGGGTTGCCGGGATCCTGGAGTTCTTCGGCGGACTGCTCATCATGGCCGGGCTGTTCACGCGGCCGGTGGCCTTCCTGGTATCAGGCCATATGGCCGTGGCCTACTTCATGGTGCATGTGCCGCAAGGCTTCTGGCCGATCATGAACGGGGGCGAACTGGCGGCATTCTACTGCTTCACCTGGCTCTTCTTCTTCGCGCACGGGCCGGGCGAGTACTCGATCGACGGCTGGCTGGCGTCCAGAAAGGGCGACTGACGCCCCTCAGCAGTGCTCGTCGAACGCGGCCTGCAGGTCGCCGGCGATTGCGGGGGCGGAGCGCCCTTCGATCTGGAAGCGCTCGAGCATGAAGACCACGTCGCCGTCCTTCAGGAGCGCGATCGACGGCGACGAGGGCGGGTAGCCCACCAGATGCCGCCGGGCGGCGGCGGTGGCGTCGAGGTCCTGTCCCGCGAAGACTGTGACCTTGTGGTCGGGCTGCTTCTGGCCCTGCAGGGCCATCATCACTGCCGGTCTGAAAATCCCGGCGGCGCAGCCGCAGACGGAGTTGACCGCCACGAGAACGGTCCCGTCCAGGGCGTCCATCGCCTGGCCGACCTGGTCCGCATCGCGAAGTTCGTGGAAGCCAAGCTGGGCCAGTTCGTGCCGCATGGGGGCGACCATCATCTCGGGGTAGGGCATATTCGTCCAAGTCCTCTTCGTTGGTGCTTGTGCGGGGTGCTACACGGGTTCCATTAGTCTATCGGGGAATGCGTCCCGTTTCCAGTCGGCACGATGATTGAGTGGCACCCCGCGGACGAAGGGTCTCTATCATTGCGTGGTCGCCTCCGCCAACATACTCCGAAAGACGCGAAAGCTCCCCGATTGGTTGCGGCCGGGGTTGATGTGAGCGGCGATCGCCTCGGCCGCTTCGACTTTTCTTAGGCCGGTTGTGAAGTTTCCGTGCTTCTTCATGACTCTCTCAAACGCCTCCCAGGTTCCTCCCTTGATCGCATCGGGATCCCGGTAGCTGGCTCGACGAGGAATGTTTGCGGACACTCGTGGATAGGCCCGACGGACCGCTTCCCAGTCGCCGAAGTACCAGGCTTCAAGCTCTTCGATGACGATCCGATTGGCGATACGCCACAGACCGCCCGCAGCCTGTGAGCGAGTGACAAGACTCGACATCCCCGCGGCAGCTTCCAGATCGGCCTTCAGAACGTGACAATCCTGATCATCGCGGTCCACCAACACAACGATCCGGTAGGTCGACGGGATCCACTGTTGGTATCCGCGCAAACGCCGGTGAAGCTTTCTGAGGAGATCAGTCTTGCCCCGAAAGGCATGGATATTGAATGAACAGCCGCCGGGAATCATGCGGGGGAGAGCAACTCGAAGGAACCCCTCCATGGAAGGCTCTTCGACCAGGAATTCCAGGTGTTTCTCAGTCGTTTCCACTTCAGCTGGGGCGGGAGGTGGGACCACCATGCTCCGTCAACGGATCACCAACACCGAAATGGCCCTCCATCCACAAATCTCCTAGCTGGGCACCCTCCGCAATGAATTCCGGGATACCAGCAAGGTCGACGGCCCGCCGGGTTTGGGTGTGACCCTGGATGTCACGCCAAAGAATCCGGACCTCGCTTGGCTGCAACGAGTCGATGAAGAACGGAGAATGGGTGGTTACCAGCAACTGAGTGCGTTCTGAGGCCGCCCGGCACTCCTCGGCCAAACCGGTCAGCAACCTTGGGTGCAGGAAATTCTCAGGCTCCTCGATTCCGATGAAAGGCGGTGGCTCCAGATCGTACAGCAGGACCAGATAGGCTAGCATCTTGAGTGTACCGTCCGAAGCGAAGCGTGCGAGGACGGGACGATCGAACGGGGCGTCCTTGATCTGCAACAGGAGCCTCCCGTCCAGCATCGTGTGGGCAAGGACGCTCTCAACCCTTGGGACCCGATTTCGCAGTGCCGCAAATATCCGTCTAAGACGCTGTGGCTGTTGTTCTTCGAGGTATTGGACGACGTTTGCGAGATTCTCTCCACTCTTGGTCAGTCGCTCCTGAGGCCCGGCCTCGGGCTGGCCGCGCGCTCTGTCGGCGGATAGATAGGACACGTGCCAGCCCGTGATGAAATTGCGAAGAGCACCGACGCGAGGGTGTTCCCGAAACTGTCCGAGCGCATTGACGGCCAGTAGATCAGATGAGCTGAGAGCGATATCCACTCGCTGGTCTTCGTCGTCAGGTACCTCGCCACTAACTGCCTGGCCCTGGCCTCTGCGGTTCTCCAGAAAGCGAAATGGGGCTCCGTAGGGCTTCCGCTTCCAGCGTAGCCATTCGTGCGTGACTACCGGTCGTCCCTTGACCTCATTGACGGAAAGATGGTAGGTGATCAGTGGAGTCTTGGGTTGTTCGCGATACTTGATCTCAATCGTTAGCGGACCGTCTGCACCGCGTGTCATGAGCTCCCTGGCCCGCCCGCGGCGATCCCAGGCACGCCGAAGCCCGGATTCGAAGCACTCTGCCAGGAATGCGAACACATCGAACACCGTAGATTTGCCGCTCCCGTTGGGCCCGAGCAGCACCGTCATCGGTTGAAGGTTCTTGAACTCCACATTCTGCAGGGCACGGAAATTATGCACTTTAAGACGTTCAATTCGTGCGGGCGGAACTGTTCGGGCGTTCGGCTGAATCATATCGGGCACGGGATGGGGTGGAGATTCACAAAGCGAACCCTCGTAAGATACGTTCGGGACGGGCTCGGGTGCCAACGGGATGTTCAGGTCGTCTGGTTGGGTAGGACGGGGCTGGCAACACGCCCTGCCCTGAACGATATTTCAACCAGAGGAGGATTCGGATGGAAGTTGTCCGCCTGCATGTGAATGGAGACGATCACGTCTGCGGGGTGCCGGCCCACTACACGCTGCTGGAGACGCTGCGCTACGGGCTCGGTCTGACCGGGTCGAAGCAGGGGTGTGACAAGGGTGACTGCGGGGCCTGCACCGTGATCGTGGACGGGCGGGCCATCCTGTCGTGCATCACGCCGGTGTGGGAGGCCGAGGGGCGCGACGTGCGCACCGTCGAGGGGCTCGCGAACGGTACCGAGCTGCACCCGGTCCAGGACGAGTTCGACCTGAACGGGGCCGCGCAGTGCGGCTTCTGCACCCCCGGCATCCTGTGCAGCTCGGTGGCGCTGCTCGACAGGAACACGTCGCCGAGCCGTGACGAGATCCGGGCCGCGCTGGCGGGCAACCTGTGCCGGTGCACCGGCTACGAGAAGATCTACGATGCGGTCGAGGCGGCGGCCGGGAGGCTGGACCCGTGAGCCCTCGACGGGAGTCCGCGTTGCCTTCGAGCGGCGATCCCCAGCGCAATGGTTCTCCTGGCGCTGAACGCGGCTTCTCCACCATCGGCCGCCCGATGCGGAAGGTCGACGGGCTGGCCAAGGCCACGGGCCGGGCCCGCTACACCGACGACATCCGGCTCCCCGGGATGCTCCACGGCAAGATCCTCAGGAGCCCGCACCCGCACGCGCGCATCGTGGCCATCGACACGTCCCGGGCCGAGGCGCTGGAGGGTGTCCACGCCACCGTGACCGGCCGTGACATGCCCACGACGTACGGGATCATTCCGTGGACGCCCGACGAGTACCCGCTTTGTGTGGATCGTGTGCGGTACGTGGGCGACGGCGTGGCAGCGGTCGCCGCGGTGGACGAGGACACGGCCAACGCCGCGCTCGACCTCATCGACGTCACGTACGAGGAGCTGCCCGCCTACCTGGACCCCCACGAGGCCATCGCCGCCGATTCGGGCCCGTACATCCACGAGCCGCGCAAGCCGGGGTGGAACGGGAACATCACCAAGGTGGTGAAGCTCGCGTTCGGCGATGTGGACGCCGGGCTGGAGGACGCACACATCATGGTGGAGGGCGATTACTTCTTCGAGGGAACGACCCACACGCCCATCGAGCCCCACTGCGCCATCGGGCTCGCCGAGGGCAACGGCAAACTCACCGTGTGGTCGGCGACCCAGGTTCCCCACTACCTGCACCGCGAACTGGCCCGGGTGCTGGATGTCGACCCGGCCCAGGTCCGGGTCATACAGCCCCCGGTCGGCGGCGCGTTCGGGGGCAAGTCCGAGCCCTTCGACCTGGAGTTCTGCGTCGCCAAGCTGTCCATGAAGACGGGCCGGCCGGTCAAGATCCTCTACACGCGGGAAGAGGTCTTCTACTCCCACCGCGGGCGCCACCCCTTCCACATGCGGTACCGGACCGGCGCCGACCGGCACGGAATGCTCACCGCGGTAGACTCCGAGATCGTCATGGACGGCGGTGCCTATGCCTCGTTCGGGCTGGTGACGACCTACTACTCCGGGCAGCTGCTCACGGCGCCCTACCAGATGCCCGCGTACCGGTTCAATTCCACCCGCGCCTACACCAACAAGCCAGCGTGCGGGCCGAAGCGGGGTCATGGGTCCGTCCAGCCGCGCTTCGCCTTCGAGGTGCAGCTCGACCGGATCGCCGAGAGGCTGTCCATCGACCCCATCGAACTGCGCAGACGCAATTTCATCGGCTCCAATACCCGCACCGTGAACGACCTGCGGGTGACCTCGAACGGCTTCCTGGAGTGTCTGGACGAGGTCGAGCGGGCCAGCGACTGGAAGCGCAAATTCCGGCGGCTGCCCTTCGGCCGCGGGGTGGGGGTGGCGGGCTCGACCTACATCACGGGCACCAACTACCCCGTCTACCCCAACGACATGCCCCAGTCCGGGATCCAGTTGCAGGTGGACCGGTCGGGGCGCGTCGCGGTCTTCTCGGGGGCGTCCGAGATCGGGCAGGGGGTCGATTCGATGGTGACGTACATCGTCGCCGAGGAGCTGGGCGTGCCGCTGGAACATGTGCGGGTCCTCGCCGGGGACACCGATTTCACCCCGGTGGACCTGGGCGCGTACTCGTCGCGGGTGACGTTCATGCTCGGCAACGCGTGCATCGAAGCGGCCCGGAAGCTGAAGGCGAAGGTGCGTGAAGCGGTCGCGGCCGAGTGGGGCGCGAAGCCGGGCGAGGTGCTGCTGGCGGGGGGACTGGCGGTGCGGGCGGGCGATACCGGGACGAGCATGCCGTTGCGCGTGGCCTTCAACCTGGCCGAGGCCATGTTCGGGACCCTGGGTGCGACTGGGTCATACAACACGCCCAGGGATGTGCATGGGACGTACCGTGGCGCGACGATCGGAGCCTCGCCGGCGTACTCCTTCACCGCGCACGTGGCCGAGGTCGAGGTGGACGTCGAGACCGGATTCGTGACGGTCGAGAAGATCTGGATCGCGCACGACTGCGGGCGGGCGCTGAACCCGGTGCTGGTGGCCGGCCAGATGGAAGGTTCGGCCTACATGGGCTTCGCCGAAGCGCTCATGGAGGAGCAGATCTTCAAGACGGCGGACCAGGGACGCGCGGGGCTGCACAACGCGCCGTCGCTGCTGGACTACAGGATCCCGACGAGTCTCGACACCCCCGCGCTCGAGTCTCTGATCGTCGAGTCCATCGACCCCGAGGGGCCCTACGGGGCGAAGGAAGCCGGAGAAGGGCCGCTCCATCCGTCGATTCCGGCCATCGCGAACGCAATCCATGACGCGGTGGGCCTACGGATGGACTCGCTGCCGTTTTCGCCGCCGCGGGTGTGGCGGGCGCTGCAGGCGAGGCGGGGTGGTCGTCGCGTGCGGGCTCGCGAGGCGCGCGCCGCCGGCGTCGGGAGAGCGAAGTGAGCCGGCGGCCGGAGCCCCGGCGGTCGCGGGTCTGGCGCGGCGTCAAGGTCGTGATCGCGGTAGTGGTCCTTGGCGTGCTGGTATGGGAGAGCCGGCAGGGAAACAGCGGATCCGAGGTGTCGCCGGGCTCCGGGGCGGCCGCCGCCGAGACCTCACCCGAGGGCTCGCCCTCGCGCCCCGGAGACTCGCCGTCGCGCTCGGCCTCCGGCACCGCCAGGGACTGGGAGATCGCCCGCGAACACTTCGCCTGGGCACGCGCGCAGCGCCCGGACACAAACCCCCGTTTCGGGGACCTCCTCGCGCGCATCGGTGAGCGCTTCGTCGGCACGCCCTATCAGCCGCACACCCTGGAAGTTCCCGGCCCCGAACGGCTTGTCATCAACCTGGAAGCCCTCGACTGCGTGACCTTCGTCGAGAACGTGCTGGCGCTTGCCCGGCTGGCGTGGACCGCCCCACCCGGCATTGCGGACGACCCCGCCGGCTTCGCGGACGGCCCCGCCGGCTTCCAGGCCGCCTTCCGGGACGAACTCACCCGGATCAGGTACCGGGACGGGACGCTGGACGGGTACGGCAGCCGCCTCCACTACTTCTCGGAATGGATCGCGGACAATGAAGCCGCGGGGTTGGTGGACGCTGTGTCCCGGGAGCTGGGCGGTACGCCCGACGGCGCGGCCATCGACTTCATGTCCACCCACCCGGACGCGTACCGCCAGCTCGCCGATCCCGCCATGCTGGCCGAGATCGCACGGATCGAGGGCCGGCTCGCGGTCGTGGAGCGCTTCTACCTCCCCGAGGACGAGATCGCTGCTGCGGCGCACCTGATCCAGGACGGCGACATCATTGCCGCGACGAGCACGGTCGCCGGGCTGGACATCGCGCACACCGGGATCGCGGTGTGGCGAGACGGCGACCTCAGGCTCCTGCACGCTCCCCTGGTGGGATCCCATGTGCAGCTCAGCGACGAATCGCTCGCCGAGCGGATCCGGCGGATCGGGGGCCAGGACGGGATCATGGTCGCGCGGCCGCTGGCGCCCGTCGGGCTGCTCACGTCGGATCTCTGAGGCACCGTCCGCCAATGCTCCGACTGCACCCCTTCCGGTATCACCGCCCGCGCACGATCGAAGAGGCCGTCTCCCTGCTGGCCGAGTTCGGCGAGGATGCGATGCCCATCGCCGGCGGCACGGACCTCATGCCCAACATGAAGCACCGGCTCTTCACCCCGGGGCACGTGGTGTCGGTGAACGGCATCGCCTCCATGCGCGGCATCGGCACCACTCCTTCCGGAGACCGCCTCCGAATCGGCGCGCTGGAAACGCTGGCCGATGTTTCGTCCCACCCGGCGGTGCGGCGCCACTTCACCGGCCTGGCCGAGGCTGCCGGTCTCGTCGCCGGGCCGCAGCTCCGCAACATGGGGACCATCGGTGGCAACGTCTGCCTGGACACCCGCTGCACGTATTACAACCAGACGGAGTTCTGGCGCGCCGCCCTTGGCTACTGCCTCAAGAAGGACGGCACGGTCTGTCACGTAACCAAAGTCGGCAGGAAGTGCGTGGCCGCGCACTCGGCGGACACCCCACCCAACCTGATCGCCCTCGGTGCCAGCCTGAGCCTCACCGGACCCGGCGGGACACGGGAGATCGATGCCGGGGACTTCTTCGTGACCGACGGAATTCGCAACACGCTAAGGGCACCGGACGAGATCCTCACCGGGATCACGATCCCCATCACGAACGGCCGTCATCGGAGCGCCTACCGGAAGCTGCGACAGCGGAATTCGATCGATTTTCCCTTGCTGTCGGTGGCCGTGGCCGGCGAATTCGAGGAAGACGGGACCGTGGCCGGGTTGACGGGAGTCGTGTCGGCCCTGGGCGCGAGGCCGCGGGTGCTGGCGGGCTGGACGGAGATCGCCGCGGGCGAACGGCTGCGCAACGGAGTGATCGACGCGCTCGCCGAGCGGGCGTGGTCGCAGTGCCGGCCGCTCGAGAACGCCATTGTGGATGCCGAGTGGCGACGGGCGATGGTGCCCGTCTACGTGATGCGGGCACTGAAGGGGCTGGCCGGGACATGAGTCAACAGGCGGGAGACGGAGAATGAAAGACGGGCGTAGCATGTACCGTGAACTGACCTGGGCGCCCGCGTGGGTCTGGGTGCTGATCTGGGGGGCCTCCTTGCTGGGTGCCGGCGCGATGGCGTACGGGGCGTATCAGCATGCGGTCACGGGAGTGCCGTTCGGGGACTCGCCCATGTCGACTCTGGGCTTGAGCCTCCTCGCCGGTGGCGTGATGCTCTTCCCGATCCTCATGACCGCGATGTTCATGCGACTGGACGTGGAAGTGCGCGCCGACCACCTCCTTGTCTCCTTCGGGCCGGTCCACCTGGTGCGCAAGCGGATCCTGTACGCCGACATGGAGTCCGTCCGTCCGGTGACGTACAGTGCGATTCGCGAATTCGGCGGGTGGGGGGTCCGATGGAGAGGCAGGAGAACGGCGTGGACCATCCGCGGTAGCGAGGCGGTAAGGATCACCTTGCGGAGCGGCAAGGAAGTCTACGTGGGATCGCAGTTCCCGCAGAGGCTCGCGGGGCGCATGGAGGTCGCGATGCGGGCGGCGTAAGCAGCCCGCGGCAGGAGCCTCGCCGCTCACGGCGACCGTGTAGTTCCCTACGCCCGCTCCAGCACCATGGCGAACCCCATGCCGCCGGCGGCGCACACCGTCACCAGGCCGAACTGGCCGTCGCGCCGTTTCAGTTCGTTCAGCAGCGTGACCGTCAGGCGTCCGCCGGTCGCGCCGAAGGGGTGGCCGAGGGCGATGGAGCCTCCCATCACGTTGATCGCCGCCGGGTCGGGGTGCCCGACGCGACCGGGGCGGCCGAGTTCCTCCTGGCAGAAGGTGTCCGAGTCCCAGGCCTGGAGGTTGGAAAGCACCTGGGCGGCGAAGGCCTCGTGCATCTCCAGCAGGTCGATGTCGGCCATGGTGATACCGGCCCGGTCCAGAGCGGCCGGCGCGGCGTAGGCGGGTCCCTGGAGCAGCTGGGCGCCCGGATCGAGCGCGCTGAAGGCGTAGCTGCGGACGTAGCCGAGTGGTTCCATCCCGAGTTCGCGCGTTCGGGCAGGCGACATGAGCAGCACGGCCGATGCGCCGTCCGTGAGGGGCGAGGCGTTGCCCGCGGTGACGGACCCGAATCTGCGGTCGAAGACGGGACGCAGTCCGGACAACGCCTCCATGGAGGTGTCGGGCCGGATTCCGTTGTCACGTTCGGCGACGTCGTGGTAGCGGGGCGGCACGTAGACCGGCGCGATCTCGTCCGTGAGCCGCCCGTCTTCGGTCCCGGCGTGCGCCTTCAGGTGCGACCCCAACGCCCATCGGTCCTGATCCTCCCGGCTGATTCCGTTTTCCTTGGCCATGCGCTCGGCCGCCTCGCCCATGGTCTCGCCCGTGGAGTACTCGGCGATGGCGGGCGCCACCGGAACGAGGTCACGCGGCCGAATCCTGGAAAAGGCGCGGAGGCGGGCGCCGAGCGTCCTGGCGCGCGAGGCCGACACCAGCGTTCTGGCCAGACGGTCCGACGCGAGGATGGGGATACGGGACAGGCACTCGGCACCGCCGGTGATCACCACGTCAGCGTAGCCGCTCTCGATCAGGTTGACGCCGTCGGAGATCGCCTGGTTTGCCGAAGCGCACGCCCGCGAAACGGTCACGGCCGGCACGTCCATCGGAAGCGTCCCCAACCCGACTTCACGGGCAATGTTCGGGGCCTGCGTATCGTGAACGACCGTACCGTAGACAAGATGATCTACCGTCTCCGGGGACACCTGTGTGCGGGCCAGGAGTTCGGTAACCGCGTGCCGGCCGAGGTCGATTGCGGTGAGGCGGGCGAAGTGGGTGCCGGACTTGGCGAAGGGGGTGCGGCAACCTGAAATGACTGCGGTCTGCATTTGGAACCTCGAGAATTGTAGTTGGCGAGGCCGCTTACGCTCGCGTCCGCGCGCATGCCCGGTGCCAGGCAGATGGCGTGAAACCGCCACCCGCCTTCCCCGGCGAGGGCGTTCACGCCACTTTACCACCTTCGACCGGATACCGCATCAACGGACGCGCCTGTGAAAGCCGTCGAGTTCAACGTAACGATCCCCGGATTCATCCTCACGAAGAGCCTGGGCCGCATGAGCAGGTCCTTCGTGTACGGTCGGCCTTCCGGATTGGGAATGGTGGAAAGGGCCACTCCGATGATTCCGGGGGACGAATGGGTCCGGATCGAAGTCCTCCTGTGCGGGATCTGCGGGAGCGACCTGGGGAACATCTCGTATGAGTCCAGCCCGGCCATGGAACCGTTCGGGTCGTTCCCCGCGGTGCTCGGACACGAGATCCTCGGCCGGGTTGTGGAGACCGGGCCGGGAGTCACCCATGTTGTCGCGGGCCAGCGGGTCGTGGTGGACCCGATGCTCCATTGCGAAGCCCGGGGTTGGGAGGAGGGGTCGTGGTGTCCCTCATGCGCGGCCGGCGGCCATTCCACCTGCGAGATGTCGGGCGAGGAGGGACCCTTGCCGATGGGGTTGGCACCGGGGCTGACCATCGGCTATCACCGAACCCTTCCGGGCGGTTGGGGCGAGCAGATCGTCGCGCACAGGCGACAGGTCTTTGCGGTTCCCGACGCGATCCCCGACCGGGTCGCCGTGCTGGCGGAGCCCTTTTCCATCGGCGTCCATGGCGTCCTGCGGAGTCGCGCGCTTCGGTCCCCGGGGCCGATGCTGGTGATCGGAAGCGGCACGATCGCCCTTGCCACGATCTGGGCCCTTCGCGTCCTGGGCTATGCCGGCCATCTGGTCGCGCAGGCAAAGCGCCCCCACGAGGTGTTTCTGGCGCAGGCGCTGGGCGCAGACGAGACGGTCACTCCGGGCGACGAGGCCCGTCAGGCGCTGGTCGATACCGGCGCACAGGCGTACATGCCCGTGGTCGGCGACGAGGTGTACGCCGGCGGGGGTTTCGACACGGTCTTCGACTGCGTGGGCAGCCAGTCCAGCATGATGCAGTCCCTGCGGTTCGCGGCGGCCCGGGGCCGGATCGTGCTGCTCGGGTGCGCCGGGCAGCTCCGGAAGCTCGACCTGACGTCCCTGTGGGCCAGGGAGCTCCAGGTCGAGGGCTGTGTAGGGTACGGAGTCGAGGAATGGGATGGACGGAGGCTGCACACCTTCGACATCACTCTGGAGAGGATGGTGGCCGGCCTGGGCCCGCTGGGCGACCTGGTCACGCATGTCTTCCCGCTGGCGCAGTATCGGGACGCGCTCCGGGCAGCGTACGACCACCGCCGCAGCAAGGCGGTGAAGGTGGTTCTGCAGCCCTGAGGTCAGCCGACCTCCGGGTGGGCGCTCCACGTCTCGAATGACTGCGTCGAGGCCCGCAGGAAGATGTCCACGCTCTCGTTGGGAGCGAGGTTGACCGGCGTCGTGGGGCCGAGTTCGATGCCGTTGGAGAGGTGGACCTCGACCCGTACTCGGCTCAGCGTGCCGTTGGTGACGTTGGTGGCGGTCCCCGAGAAGGCGTTGGTCGTGCTGTCGTAACGGAGAATCAGACGGCAGCCGTTTCGCACCTCGTCGTACGTCTGAGACTTGGTCAGCTGCGTCCCCGATTCCTCGTCCTCGCCGTCTTCGTGCGATTCCGACGGGCCGAACAGCCCGCAGGCGGCGACGAGCAGCACGGTCATGAGGATGCCGGTCTTCCTGGTCATTTCGTACACTCTGTGTTTTCCGTTTCGCAGTGCGATTTGCGGAAAACTAGTCGGAAAGCACCACGCGCGCATCCACGGGCACGGCCCGGTCCTCGTACACGAAGAGCGGGTTGATCTCGACCTCGGCGATCTCGCGGCGCCGCATCACGCATTGCACCACCGCTTCTGCGGCCTGGACGATCCCGCGCACCGGCACGGTTGGACGGCCGCGCGCCCCGGCGAGCAGGGCACTCACCTTCAATTCGGCCAGCATCGCCTCCAGCTCGCCGGGGTCGACCGGGAGCACACGGTGCGTCACATCGCGCAGGAACTGGACCCAGATGCCGCCGGCCCCGATGGTCAGCACGGGTCCGAGTTGGGGGTCGCGATTCGCTCCGATGAGCAGTTCGGTGACCGGCTGCGCCAGCATCGGCGTCACCGTCGCGGCATAGGCCTCTTCCGGGAGCTCTTTGGCACGGGCGTAGCTCTGCGCGCCGGCGGTGATCGCCGCGAATGCCGCGCGGGCGTCGTCGGGTGTCGCGACGTCGAGGACAACGCCGCCGGCATCCGATTTGTGGGTGATGTGTCGCGACAGGAGCTTGATGGCGACGGGGCATGCGGCGCGCTCGACGGCTTGGGCGGCCGCGGCCGCCGACTCGATCACCTCGGCCGGGTCGAAGTTGAGTCCGGCGTCGGTCAGCAGACTCCGCGCCTCGGCCTCGGTCAGCGTGAGCCGCCCCTCGGCCCGCGCGTTGATGATCGATTGATGATCCGGAGGGGTTATGTATTCAAATTTGCCTGCGATTCGCAGCCGGTCCGGACCGGCCAGGCAGCCACCACGCCGCGACAGCTCCACCACCGCCCGGCACGCGACCTCCAGCGACTCGATCACCGGTACCCGTTCCTCCCGCAACGCCTCCAGCGGAACACTGCGGTGCGATGCGTAGACGGACTGCACGACCAGGCCCTTCCCGAGTGCCCGCATCTTCGCCGCCATCGCCCGTGCCGCCTCGGTCTCGGTTGCAGTGAGCTGGTCTGCAAAGCGGATGCCGTATCCCCCGAACAGGCCAACGACCAGCACGACGCCCACCGTGGGATCGGTCGCGAGAACATCGAGTGCGCGGGAGAACACTCCCGGATCCGCGTCGGCCGCGCCGGCAACGTCCACCGGATTTCGCACGGCGCCCGCGGGGCCGAGGAGCGCCCTCAGCGCTGCTTGCGTGTCACCTCCCAGGGTGGCCAGCGGAGCGCCCATCTCCTGCAGGGTGTCCACGGCCAGGGTGTTCTGGCCCCCACCGTCCGACAGGATCGCGATACCGGTGCCCGGCTTGCCGAAGCTCTGGGACGCCAGGGTCTCCGCCACGTGGAACAATTCGTCGGTGCGCACGGCTTCGACCACCCCCGCCTGCGCCAGCCCCGCTCGCAGTCGGTCGTAGGGCCCGGCAACCGCACCCGTGTGTGAGACGGCCGCATGGGCGCCAGCGACCGTACGTCCCGACTTGAGCACGACAACGGGCTTCCGCCGCGTGACCCTGGTGGCCGCGAGGAGGAGTGCGCGCGCGTCCTTGCACCCCTCGATGTGCGCGATGACCACGTCGGTGGCGTCGTGCTCACCAAGGTAGTCGAGAACCTCGCCGAAGCCGACATCGACCTCGTTGCCCAGGCCGCAACAGATCGAGATCCCGAGCCGCGACCGGTGGGTGACCTCGTTCATGAGCGAGAGCGCGATGTTCCCCGACTGTACCAGCAGCGCGACGCCGCCCGGACGTACCCCCCGCGCCCCGATCAGGTTGACCCCACGGCGCAGGTTCAGCAGCCCCGATGTGTTCGGTCCGATGATGCGGACGCCGCCCGCACGGCCGGCCTCGGCCAGCCGGTCTTCCAGCCGCTGCCCTTCCGGACCCGATTCGCCGAAGCCCACGGCCAGGACCACCGCACCGCCCACACCCCGTTCACCACATGCGCGGACCAGTTCCGGCACGGTCGTGGCCGGGGTGCAGAGAACAGCGAGGTCGGCGGCCTCGGGCAGATCGCCCACCGAGGGGAACACGTCGTGGCCGAGCAGGCGCCCGCCCGCGGGGTTGACCGCGTAGACACGGCCCTCGTACCCGGACTCGCCCAGGGCGCGGAGAATCTGGTGGCCTCGTTTCGCCGGGTTGGCGCTGGCGCCCACCACCACGATCGAGCGGGGCTCGAAGATGCGGTCCAGCTTCACTTCCCCTTGAAGTTGGGCCGGCGCTTGGCGTGGAACGCGGCGAGTCCCTCCATCCAATCCTCCGTGTCGAAGATCGTGTCGAGCACGGCGGCCTCCTCCTCCAGCGCCTCTGCGCGGGACATGTCCGGCGCGGATCCGATGAGGCGTTTCGCGGCCGCGAGCGGGATCGGGGCCAAACGGGCCAGGCGCTCCGCCCACCGTGTGGCCACGGGCAGCACTTCGGGGGCCGGCACGGCGAGGTTCACCAAGCCCATCGCGGCTGCGTCGGCGCCGGAAAAGAAGTCCCCCAGGAAGATGATCTCGCGGGCCTTGAGCGCGCCGACCCGCTCAGCCACGGTGTACACGGCGCCTCCTCCCACGAAGGTGCCGAGCGCGACCTCGGGAAGCCGTAACCTGGCTTCCTCGGCCACGATCGCCACGTCGGCCGACAGCGCGATCTCGAGCCCCGCACCGATCGCGTGTCCGTTCATGGCCGCGACCACCGGCGTTCCGAGCGTCTGGATGAGGTGGCACGCGCGCTGCCCCGCGTCGATGTAGCGGCGGCGCTCCTCGCGCGACGGGGGAGCGTCGCGGTGCTCCTTGAGGTCGGCGCCGGACGAGAAGGCTCGCCCGGTCCCCGTGAGGATCACGCAGCGCACCCCCGGGTCGGCAGCCGCGCCTTCCAACTCGGTGATGAGGTGCTCGTACAGTCGCATGCTCACCGCGTTGAGGCGGTGGGGGCGGTTGAGCGCCAGGGTGAGAAGCGTGCCGTCGCGGGACGCGAGAACTTCGTCGCTCGCGCCGTTAGCCTCCATCGAACGCCGCGCCTCCTCGCACCAGCGCACGCCCGGGCAGAGCCATCGTGGCCTCCCCGTCCCGGATCGCAAACTCGCCGTTCACCAGCACATGGACTGTGCCCCGCGAATACTCATGCGGGCTCTCGTACGTGGCCATGTCCTCGACTGCGTTCAGATCCAGGACCGTGATGTCGGCGGCGTAACCCTCGCGCAGATATCCCCGGTCGGGCCAGTCCAGGAAGTCGGTCGCCAGGCCGGTCATGGAACGGATCGTGTGCGGCAGGGAAATCAGGCGTTCGTCCAGCACGAGGTCGCGGATCTTCTTCGAGAACGACCCGAATGCGCGGGGGTGTGTGACCGGCCGCGACGGTCCGGGATCGCGCCCGTCGGTGCACGTCATCATCCAGTCGAGCTGGGCGAGGTGGCGCACGTTCTCGATGTCATAGAGGCCCAGGTTCATCACCGCCGCGTTGCCGTCGCGCAGGATCCGGCGGGCGGCAGCGGGGGCTTCCATTCCCCATTCGTCCGCGACGTCCTGCAAAGTCCTGCCATTGAGATCGGGGCGCGGGTCGGCGAAGAGCAGATGGTCGGCCCCGCCCCGAATCGCGAGCATCTCGCGCGTCTGCCGGTCGATGATCTGCACGGTGTCGGGGTGGTCGAAACGCCGCACCATGGCCGTGTCGCCGCCGGCCACGAACCAGCTCGGGATGGTGTACGAGCGCAGGTTCGACTGGGTTGCCGTGTAGGAGTGGTGTGCCCCCGCGACCTCGACGCCCCGAGCACGTGCGGCCTCGATCAGCGCCGCCCCTTCCGGCGCACGCCCGTAGTTGTGCGCCCCCTGGGCGTTGAAATGGCTGAAGATGACCTTGGTACCGGCCTCCTCGCCGATGCGGATTCCCTCCGCGATCGATTCCAGGTATCCAAAGGGCGGGTAGGCGGCCCCAAGGTCGCGGTCGTGCGTGTCGTAGATCGCCCCGGGGTATTCCGCCGCGACGCGATTCAGTTCAATCACTTCGTCCGTCTCGGCGTAGTTGCCCGGCAGGTAGAAGAGCCCCGAGGACAAGCCGTGTGCTCCCCCCTCCATGCCCTGGCGGACCAGGTCCCGCATCGCGTCGAGTTCCTCCGCCGAGGGCGCACGGTCGTCCATCCCCAGGATCCGACGCCGCACCGTGTTGTGGCCGACGAAGTAGAAGGCGTTCACGCCGACCCCGTTCGCCGTCCACACCGCAAGCTGATCGGCCACTTCCGGGCTGCCACCCCCGTCCATACCGAGCGCGACGGTTGTGATCCCCTGGAACAGAAACGCGCGTGCGTCACGACCATGGTCCGCGTCGAGCTCGGCGTGCGAGTGCATGTCGATAAAGCCCGGTGCCACGATCAGGCCGGTCGCGTCGACCGTGTCCGAGGCGGTGATCCCGGCAGCGGCGGCGTCACCGACGAAGGTGATCCGGCCCCCCGTCACAGCTACATTCGCCTCGACGGCCGCACTCCCCGATCCGTCGAGTACGGAACCGTTGAGCAGCAGGAGGTCGGCCGGACGCTCCGCGGGTGTGCATGATGCGAACAGGGCAAGGACCAGCACTGAGCCCCTGGCCGGGAAACTGTGGGTCATGTGGGTCAACGCGATCTCTTGACGAACATAACACCGCCGTCCATCGACGTCACGGGAATTACGCCACTCTTGAAGAAGGGGTAGTTGCTCCACGAACCGACGGTGCCGGGCAGGTCACTGCCGTCCGGCTCCGTGTCGAAAAATCCCACTTCCTGTGGGTTTTCCCGGTCGGAGATGTCCACAATCCGCAGCCCGACCTTGTAGTTGGACTGGTACATGAAGTCGCCCAGCACGTAGAGGTTGTGATCCGACGCCTGGGTCGTAGCAAGATACTCCTTCACGACGATCGGGTCGTCGAGGTCCTTCACGTCCCAGACCAGGGTGCGGGTGTTGGCCTGTCCCTGGAACTCGTCCAGCTCGTCGTTCATGTAGAAGTACTCGTGGGCCGCGTCAATCCAGCCCTGATGCGAATAACCGGCGCTCGGGTAGCCCGTTCTGGACATGGCTACAGGATCTTCCTTGTCCGTCACGTCGGCAATGCTCAGGGCGGTTTCGTTGGAGCCGAAGCAGACTTCCTTGCCCTGGTGCTCGGAGTCCGGGCCGCGGTAGACGATGCACATGGCGTCGTGGGTGTACCCGGTGCGTCCGTAGCCGGTCTCGGGGTCCGCGAAGCATCCCGCGAAGACCGGGTTGACCGGTACCTGGATATTGATCATGTGCAAGCCGCCGCCACAGGTCTCCCCACCGCCGCTGCCACCGACGGAGTAGGCGAAGCCGGTCTCTTCGTTGATCACGATGTTGTGGGCGCTGTTGATCTCCGAGTAGGTCGTGGTCGGCTCGAAGGTTTGGGGCGGGCTGCTGACGCCTCGCAGCTGGGTGAGGTCGAAGACCTGCATCCCGTGGGGGCCTGCGCCGTCGGCCACAACGAAGGCGTGGTTGTTGTAGACCTTGATATCGCGCCAGGTGCTGGGGGATGCCCCGGGTGTCAAGGGCAGGACTCCTGTGTAGACCGGATTCAACGGGTCCCTCAGGTTGACAAAGGAAGTCCCGCTCGAGTGGCCGACCAGGGCCCACTCCGTCCCGGTCATGGGATCGGTCCAGCCCCAGATGTCACTCACGAAGTCCGCGTCGATCTGCAAAATGCTCAGCTTCGAGACAAGGTCGACTCTGTCACAGGTGAAGTCTCCGGCGGCACCATCTCGGCACGGGGCAGAGACTTCGTCCGGCTTTTGCACGGTCGTGGTCGTGTCCGGCGGCGGCTCCGTGGGTGGCGCTACCCCGGCGTCGTCCCGGCAGGACGCCAGGAGAGCGAAGATGAGCGCGATGCCCGTAGCCGCGGTCAGATGTCTCGACATGGAGCCTCCAGGTCAAACGGACGGCGCCGCACAGCGCAAACAGCCATCAGACAATCACATGACCCCTACAATGGGGCCAAAGTTCCGGTGAAAACAAGCACGGCTACGACAGAATCCGTCGCCCGAATCGTCAGGGGTGACGCAGATCCACTACCAGTCGAGGCTGGTCGAGCGTCTCCATGATGCGATAGTTGGCCCGGGCGTCCGTTACCCCCAGCACCCACCTGACCGTTTCGTTCTCATCACAGGTCTGGACTGCATTCACCAGGGCCGGGTAGTCCGTGCTCCGGTTGCGGTCGCGGATCAGCGGGCTCCCGTCCTGACTGGCCTGCGCACCCTGAAGCTCAACGGTCAGGTGGGCGGGGGCGTCCGTTGCGGCCTCCATTCCGTCACACCCCCCGCCGCCCTCGCTGGTCACGCCCAGGCGATATCCGGGAATGTGGGACTCGAAGGAGAAGACGACGCGATCATAGCCGCGTGAATGCTCCGTGGTGACCGCCGTGAGCCGAGCGGGCTCCGCGTTTGGATTGGGGTCCTTCGACACGGTGTTCCGGGTCCAGGTGAGGTTCAGTCCCACATCTGCGGGGTCGAACTCACCGAAGTCGGTTTCCGTCAACGACTCGCGGGGACTCTCCGTCGAGATATAGGGATCCGGCTCGGGCGCGTCGGACTCTCCAGCCCGGTCTCCGCCGCAGGTGGCCGCAAGGATGACGAACAAGGGAGCAAGCCTGCTCCAATCGCTGGGTTCCGGTCGTGTAAACAAGGGCAGTCCTTTCTCTTCCAGTTGAATTTGTCCGCGGCGTCCGACCGCCATCCGCGCGTGGTCGGTGAGCTGGGGATGGATCACGAAAGCAGGATATCCCTCGCTGTCCGCACACCGGCGGCGAGCCGCTCGATCTCTTCGATGGTGTTGTAAAGGTAAAACGATGCCCGCGTGGTGGCCGATACGCCAAAGCGATTGACCACGAGCTGGGCGCAGTGATGTCCGGCACGCACCGCGATTCCCTGAGCGTCGAGTATGGTAGCCACGTCCTGGGCCGATGTTCCGTCGATCACGAAAGGCACCACGCCGGCACGTTCCTCGGCCTTGGCGGGCCCGAAGATGCGCAGTCCCTCGACACCGGAGAGCAGCGTCATCGCCAGCCGGGTCAGAGCCATCTCATGCTCGTGGATGGCGACCAGGCCGATGCGGTCCAGATAGTCGACGGCCGCGGCCATGCCCACCGCTCCCGCGATGTTCGGGGTACCGGCTTCGAACTTGTGGGGCACCTCGGCCCAGGTACTGTGATCCCGGTATACGTTCTCGATCATCTCGCCGCCGCCCTGGTACGGAGGCATCTCGTCCAGGAGGGCCTTCCTGCCCCACAGTCCGCCCATCCCGGTCGGGCCACACATCTTGTGCCCGGAAAAGGCATAGAAGTCGCACCCGAGAGACCGAACGTCGACGGGGAGGTGGGGCGCACCCTGGGCGCCGTCCAGGATGTATGCCGCGTCCGTTGTTTCCCGTACCAGCGTGCCGATCTCCCGCACCGGATTGATCGTGCCGAGGGCGTTCGACACGTGGGAAAGGGAGACGACCCGGGTTCGCGATCCCAGGAGCGAGGCCAGGTGGTCGAGGTCGAGCTGTCCCTGATCCGTCAGCCCGACGTAGCGCAACCGCGCGCCGCTGCGAGCCGCCAACAGCTGCCAGGGGACCAGGTTGGAATGGTGCTCCATCTCCGAAATGACGATCTCGTCGCCGTGGCCGACACGGGCCTGCCCGATGGAGAAAGCCACGAGGTTCAACGCCTCGCTGGTCCCTCGAGTCCAAACGATCTCGTGCGGGTCGGCCGCGTTGACCCAACGGGCGACCCGCTCCCTGCTTCCCTCGTAGGCTTCGGTGGCCCGGCGTGCGAGTTCATGAACGCCGCGATGGACGTTCGCGTGATCCCTCATGTAGTAGGTGGAGATCGCGTCGATGACCTGGCGCGGCTTCTGGGAGGAAGCGGCGCTGTCCAGGTACACGAGAGGTTTCCCGTCGACCGACTGGTCGAGGATGGGGAAGTCCTCGCGGACGGCGCGGACATCGAGCTCCGCTCCGTGATTAACGGTTCCCGAAGTCGCCGGCGGGTCAGTCAAGCCGGATGAATACCTCACCATCTCGCACTTCGACCTGGAAGGATCTCACCGGCGTGATGGCCGGCAGCTGGATTGCACGACCGGTGCAGACATCGAATCGGGCTCCGTGGAAAGGACATTCGAGCTCGTCGTCCTCCAGTTCGCCGGCCGAGAGCGGGTAGTCCTGGTGGGAGCACCGGTCCTCCAGGGCGTAGATGTCGCCGTGCACGTTGGCCAGGACCACCGCTCCCCGGTCCGTCGACGCGGCTCGGAGCGCACCCGGCGGCACGTCGCTCGCCGAAGCGACCCGCACCCATGTGGGCGCTGATGATCGGGCAGCCTTCCTCTTAAACATACCTGAGTTTGGATTCGATGGCCTTCGTGACCTTTTCCACCACGCCACCCATCGGGAGACGGGACAGAACCTCGCCAAGGAAGCCCAGCACCACCAGACGCTCGGCCTTTTCCCTCGCCAGCCCGCGGCTCATCAGGTAGAAGAGCGCCTCCTTGTCGAGCTGCCCCACGGTGGCCCCGTGCGAACATCGAATATCGTCGGCCCCGATTTCGAGGTTCGGGAGCGACGTTGCGATTGCCTGGTCCGAGAGGATGAGATTCCGGTTCGTCTGATACGCGTCGGTGCCCTGGGCGCCCTCGTGGACCCGGATGATGCCCCTGAAGACCCCCCTCGCGGATCCGTCCAGCGCGCCCTTGTACAGGAGGTCGCTGTGAGCGTGGGGCGCCACATGGTCCTGGCTGGTGTTGAAATCGAAGTGCTGGTCGCCGTCCCCGAAGTACAGCCCCAGCATGTCGCTGTTCGCGCCCAGTCCCACCAGGCGAGCGTTCAGGTCCACTCTGCCGACCGAGCCGCCGAGGGCGACATTCAGCGTGTCCAGCGTGGAGTCGCGCTCTGCCAGCGTGCGCTGGTTGGCCAGGTAGAAGGCCCCGCGTCCCATGCGCTGCAGGGAGACGTACTGCACCCGGGCTCCTCCCCGGGCGAAGATCTCGACGGCCGTGTTGACCAGCGTGGTGACCGCGAAGTCCGGCGACAGGATCTCGTCCACAAACGACACCTGGCTCAGCTCCTCCGCCACGATGAGGACGCGGGTGAAGGTGGCCGCGCCGGGACGCGACACCCAGCGGCTGAGCCGGATGGGGCGCTCGAGACGGACCCCGCGCGGGACCCGGAGGAAGACGCCATCGCTCCACAGGGCCGCGTTCAGCGCAGGGAACTTGCCGTCGGAGGCGGGCACGGCCTCGGTCGCCAGCAGCGCCTCGATCTCGCCGGTCCCGTTCCTGGCTGCTTCGCGTAGCGACGAGAGAACCACACCCTGCGCGGCGAGCGACTCGTCGAGTTCCACCGCGATGACCGATCCGTCCACGTCAACGATCCGACCGGCGCTGTCCCGGTCCTGCTCCATCGCACGACGCAACCCGTCCGGGACCGGACCGTCAGACGCCACACCGTGACCTTCCGCGGCCGCTGGCACCAGTTCGTCGAGCGGCAGCTTCCTCGCCACGTCCGTGTAGCGCCACTCCTCCGAGCGCGTGGATGGCATCGGAGTGGCCTCGTAGATGTCCCACGCCTCTTCACGGCGGGCACTGAGCCACGCCGGATCAGCGGCGCCCCTCTCGAGCACGGCCCTCCGGTCGATGGCGCGGCGCGTCCGTTCGCGCGCCACGGCGGTTTGGCTCACCCAACGCTCCCTTCCATCTCCAACTCGATGAGCCGATTGAGTTCGACCGCGTATTCGAGCGGCAGTTCCTTCGCGATGGGCTCGATGAACCCACGCACGATCAGCGCCATTGCCTCGGCCTCGTCCATCCCCCGGCTCATCAGGTAGAAGAGCTGCTCGTCACCCACCTTGGACACGGTTGCCTCGTGGCCCACCGTGGCGGTCTTCTCGTCGATCTCGATGTAGGGGAAGGTGTCCGTCCTGGACGTCTCGTTGATCAGGAGCGCGTCGCACTCCACGTTGGACCGGGCGTTCGCCGCCCCGTCGTAGACCTTGCAAAGGCCGCGGTACGACGAGCGCCCCGTGCCCTTGGAGATGGACTTCGACACGATGCTCGATGTCGTGTTGGGCGCCACGTGGATGACCTTGCCGCCCGTGTCCTGGTGCTGGCCATCCCCGGCGTACGCGATGGACATGATCTCGCCGTGCGCGCCCTCGCCCATGAGGTAGCAGGACGGGTACTTCATGGTCAGCTTCGAGCCCAGGTTGCCGTCCAGCCACTCCATGTTGGCGCCCTGGTGAACAATCGCCCGCTGGGTGACCAGGTTGTACATGTTGTTCGACCAGTTCTGGATGGTCGTGTACCGGAAGCGCGCGTCCCGGTTGACGATGATTTCGATGACCCCGGAGTGGAACGAATCGGTCGAATAGACCGGAGCCGTGCAGCCCTCGATGTAGTGCGCTCTCGACCCCTCGCCCGCGATGATGAGCGTGCGCTCGAACTGCCCCAGCCGTTCCTGGTTGACGCGGAAATACGCCTGCAGCGGCGTCTTCAGCTCCACCCCCGGCGGGATGTAGACGAAGGACCCACCGGACCATACCGCCGAATTCAGCGCCGCGAACTTGTTGTCGGCGGCGGGAATGACGGTGCCGAAGTGCTTCCGGAACAGCTCCGGGTGGTTCTTCAGGCCGTCCTCGATGGAATCGAAGATGACCCCCTGGGACTCCCACTCCTCTTTCAGCGAGTGGTACACCATCTCGGAGTCGTACTGCGCGCCGACTCCTGCCAGGATCTTCCGTTCCGCCTCCGGGATGCCCAGCCGCTCGAACGTCGCCTTGATGTTGTCGGGCACATCGTCCCAGGAGCGTTCCATCTGCTCCTGCGGCCTTACATAGAAGTAGGTCTGCTTCAGGGTTTCCTGAAGCTCGGACAGGTCGCCGCCCCACTGTGGCATCGGCTTCGACTCATAGATCCTCAGCGCCTTCAGGCGTCGGGCGAGCATCCATTCCGGCTCGTCCTTGCGCGCAGAAATCTGCTTGACGATGTCGGCGTCGAGCCCCTGCCGCGAGCGGAATACCGGCTCCGAGTCGGTGACGAAGCCAAACTTGTAGTCATCGAGTCCCAGGCCTTGAACGAGCTCGTTGTCAGGCATCTCAATCCCTCCCTGCAGCCGTCGGGCTGCTCACGCCGAACCCGGAACCCGGGCCGGCAACGTCGCGCATGCGGTCAGGCCGCATGGACTTTTCTGTATTCCTCATAGCCCCGCGCCTCCAGCTCCAGCGCGACCTCGGGGCCGCCCGACTCGACGATCCTGCCCCCCACCATCACGTGTACCACGTCCGGGACGATATGGTTCAGGATCCGCTGGTAGTGGGTGATCAGCAGCACCGACATCTCCGGGTTCTCCCTCTTGAGCGTGTTGACGCCGCGGGAGACGACCTTGAGCGCGTCGATGTCCAACCCCGAGTCGGTCTCGTCCATTACGGCCAGCGACGGCTTGAGAACCGCCATCTGCAGGATCTCGTTGCGCTTCTTTTCGCCCCCGCTGAAGCCGTCGTTGATGGGTCGCTGCGCAAAGGCGGCGTCCATGTCCAGGAGATCCATGCGCTCCATGAGAAGCTCCTGGAAGTCGAACAGGTCCAGTTCGTCACCGTTTTCCAGCCGGGTCTGCAGTGCGGTCCGCAAGAAGTTGGCGATCGAGACGCCCGGGATTTCGACCGGGTACTGGAAGGCCATGAACACGCCCGCCTGGGCGCGCTCGTCCGGCTCCATCTCCAGCAGGTCCTCTCCATGGAAGTCGATCGATCCGCCGGTGGGTTCGTAGGCGGGGTGGCCGGCGATGACCTTGGCCAGGGTACTCTTTCCGGACCCGTTCGGGCCCATGATCGCGTGAATCTCGCCGGGCCTGACCGCGAGGTTCACACCCTTCAGAATATCAAGGTCCACGGCCGGGACCCTGGCCAGAAGGCCGGTCACGGCGAGGATTGGGGAATCGTTCATCCAACAGGCTCCGCTGCTATGGTAGCTAGCAAGAATGATTATTGATTAGGGCTAGTAAGCTACCGGAGCCCTGTGTGGACGTCAAGTGGAATCCCACAGACGTGACTACCTGCCCTGGACTGGCTAAGTTGCTGACAAGTAATGACTTACATAGATGCGACTAGAACACCGGCGCCGTGATCCAGGTATCCGATCTGGCCCAGGCCTCCTTGAACAGATCGGTGATCGCGGAAGCTTCCGATTTACGGTTCTGAGCCAGGAGTGCGGTCTCGAGTCCCAGGAGAGACCACCCGTTCATCGGATGGTCCTCGAGCGCAGCCTCGAAAACGGACTCTGCGTCTTCGTAGCGCTCGACTTCCAGGAGCACATTCCCCAGCCAGTGGCGAGCCGAGAAGTTGAGGGGCTCGGGCTCGTCGTACCGCAGGCCGTCCTCCAGCGCGATCGCCTCTTCCAGAACGCGGATGGCTCCGTCGGTGTCGCCTTCGTGGCGCAGGATCTCCCCTTCGAGAATGCCGGCGACCACGCCCAGCAGATCGGCTGCCGTGTGACCGCGGAACACCTCGCCGTCGTCGGCCTTGTCCGCGGCTCCCCGAACCCGCTCGAGGTAGACGGCAGCCCGTCCCGGCTCGTCCGTGCGCAGGTAGGCGTACCCGCGCGCGAAGTCCCAGAAGCCGCGCTGGATGGCTCCGTCAGGGGGATCCTCCAGCTCCAGGATCTCGTCGAAACGGCCGAAGCGGAGGAGGGTCATGCTGTGGTAGAAGGTTCCGCCGGGCACGATCTTGCCGTAGTCCTTCGCGGCCTGGATGGCGATCGCCCCCTGGCCGTCCATCGAAGCCGCGAAGAGGAGCATGTGGAGGTTGTGCGACGGGTAGATTGCCCACGCGAGGTTCTCTTCCGCGCGCAGGTCGGAGTGCCATGCGGCGAGGTTGCCCCGCACGGCGTCGCCCCACCGCCCGATGCGGTTGTAGGTGTGGGACGGCATGTGCTGGATGTGGCTCGCTCCCGGGATGGCGGCGCCCAGATGGTCCGCACAGCCTTCCGCCTTCCCGGGCTTGACCGTGGGCTCCGTGGCGTGGACGTACAGGTGGCATGCGCCGGGGTGGGTGATGTCCATGGCCAGAACGGACTCGAAAATGCCGTGAATCTTCTGCACGGCCGGCTTTTCGATGTCCCATCGGCCTCGCCGCGGCTCGAGCAGCATCAGCGATTCGCCGTACAGCGTCCCGACGTCCAGGTCGTGGGGGAACCGGTCGTAGACGTCGGCCATCGCCCGCGCGTACGTCGAATCCAGCGCCTTGCGGGTGTCGGCGTCGTGCTCCGGCGTGTACCGCACGGCCATGGCCTCGATCAGTGCCCTCTCCACTTCGTTGGCGTGGTCCGCGGCGAGTGCCTTCGCCTTCCGGATGTTCTCGTACCCGCGAGGCGCGTCATCGGGGCCCATCGGTCCGTTGAGGTAGGGACCCCACGCCCAGGCTTCACCCCAGAAACACATCGCGCAGTCGGGGTCGTCCCTCTGCGCCTGCCGGAAGGAGCGAGCTGCTCGCAGCGGCGTGAAGGCGTACATCATCTGCAAGCCCTGGTCAAAGAACTTCTGCGCCTCCGACGACGTGGTCGTGACCGGCCGCGTCAGTGGTCCCAGCGCGTCGGGGTAGTAGGTGGCCTCTTCGTCGAATCCAGCGGGGTATTCCACTTCCTGAGCGGTCGCCGTAGCCGCCGCAATGGCTGAGAGGGACGAAATGACGGTAGCGGTGACGATGGCGCGCCGGCGCCGGCTACATGCAGGTTCCATTCCTTGACTTGTCCGATTGATGGTGAGGGGTCTGGATTTGGGCAAAAACATGACCCGATACGGCGTTTGCCGCCAGTCCTTCACCTGCCAGGGCTACGCAGGTGTCCCAACCGGTCTGCCTGGCTGTCCCAAACGGCCATGGTTCAGCCCGGCCGCTGCCGGTCGCCGATCCGTCGTTAGAATGATATTCTCGCCGTCGGCGTAGTCACTGCGTGAATCGGTCCCAACCTGGAGGAAGCTTGCGCCCCGACTTGGAGCGGGAACTGTTGCGAAAGTGTCAGGCGGGGGATGCGCGGTTCTTTGAGCCCATCGTTCGCGCCTACGAGCGGCCGGGCATGCGGATCGCGCTTGGAATGATGGGCAATCGGGACGACGCCAGTGACGCATTGCAGGACGCGTTCGTGAAGACCTGGAAGGCACTTGGAAGGTTCAAGCTGGAGAGGCCGTTCGGACCCTGGTTCTTTCAGATTCTCAGGAATCAGTGCCGCGACGCGCTGCGGAGTCGGCAGGCGAGGTTCAGGCTCGAGGCTTTGGACGAGTGGCTCGAAATGAGGCCCGCCGATCCCGAACATGGGCCTGAACGCGTGAGGGAACGCAAAGCCGCGAAGGAACTCCTCTGGAAGGGGCTGGCCGAACTGAATGAAGATCACCGCGAGATCCTCGTATTGAAGGAAATCGAAGGGTTTCGCTATGGCGAGATCGCCAGGATATTGAACATTCCGGAAGGCACGGTCGCGAGCCGTCTCTTCCACGCGCGGCGGGCGCTGGCGGATGTGCTGCGGGGGGCGGGGGTGGCGCACCCGTGAACACGACCACGGACGATCGTCGACTGCGGTCGCTCCGGAGGCGGACTGACCCATGAACGGAAAAGTAGCCCGGCAAATCAGCCACGAGGACCTCATGCGCTTTCTCGATGGCGAGGCAACGCCGGAGGAGAGAGCGGTGATCGAAGCGCGCCTTGCCGCCTCGAGCGAGCTCCGCCGTGAGTTCGCGATCTTCGTATCGATGAAGGAGGAGTTCCAGGATCTTTCCTTCGTTTCCTACGACGGGGATTCGGTGTGGAATCGGATCAGGACCCGGATCACGACGCCGATGGGATGGATGCTGACATTGGCCGGCTTCACCGGCTGGCTGGGCTACGGAATCTGGGTATTCGTGAGATCGCCTACCGCCATGCTGGTCAAGCTTACGACCGGAGCCGTCGTGATCGGGATTCTGGTCCTGCTCGCCCAGGTGATCCTGGATCGTTACAGAGAATACGGCACGGACCCCTACCGGAATGTTCACCGATGATCCTTGCGACAACCGAATGCGTGGCCGGGTACCGCGTGGTGCGTACCCTGGGCCTGGTCAGAGGCAGTTCCGTCCGCGTCCGACACGTGGGCCGTGATCTGATTGCCAGCTTGCGCAATCTCACCGGAGGGGAAGTGTACGAATACACGAAACTCCTCGCGGAGGTGCGGGAGCAGGCCATCGACCGCATGGTGGCCGACGCGAGGGCGCTGGGTGCCGACGGGGTCCTGACGATACGCTTCCAGTCCGCCGAGGTCAGCCGCGGTGCTGCCGAAATGATGTCCTACGGGACGGCGGTGGAGTTGGAACCGGAGGGTTGAATCCTTTGCACTCCACCCCGAACTCACCCAACCTTTCTGCCATCACGCGTGCGGCTTCCGGATTCGAGTCGACGAGTATGCATCGGCGGCCGTGGCGGGCCGCTGCTTCCCCGGTCGTGCCGCTCCCGGCAAAGAAATCGAGCACGGTATCGCCGGGGTTGGAGTGCACCTTGATGATACGCTCCAGGACCCCGAGGGGCTTCTGTGTCGGGTACCCGGTCTTCTCGGTGCCCGTGGGACTGACGATGGTGTGCCACCAGACGTCGGTGGGGGTCTTTCCGCGGGCGGCTTTGGCTTTGCCGACAAGGCCAGGCGCCATGTAGGGGATTCGGTCCATCTCGTCGAAGTTGAAGGTGTAGGCGCGCGGATCCTTCGCGTACCAGAAGATGGTGTCGTGCTTGGCGGGCCACTTTCTCTTCGAGCGGGCGCCGTAGTCGTAGGCCCAGATGATCTCGTTGATGAAGGACGCGCGGCCGAAGATCTCGTCGAGGAGGATCTTGCAGTAGTGAGCTTCGCGGTAGTCGATGTGGAGGAAGAAGGAGCCGTTTGGGGCGAGGATCCGGCGGGCCTCTTCGAAGCGGGGCCTGAGGAAGCCCAGGTAGTCCTCGTGATGGTCGTCGTAACCACTCTTGCCGACGATCTTTGTCCGGTAGCGCTCGCCCTGGAAGCCTGTGCGGTCACCCTCCGGATCGCGCTCGACACGAATGCGGGTCCGGCTCTGTGTCTTCCCCGTGTTGAAGGGCGGGTCGATATGGATGAGTTGGACGGACTCGGCATCCATCGCCCGGAGGACGGGGAGATTGTCGGAGAGGATGATCCGGCTGGAGGGGCTTGATCCCGGGGTCTTCATGCGCGGGCGCGGCCGGCAGGAGCCCGACTAGTTCCCTCCGTCGGAGACCGCCGCGGCCTCCTTCGCCTTCCTGACCATCTCGCGCACATCGGCCAGAAGCTGCTGCGCGTCGTACACGATGCCGTCCTTGATGGTGTACTTGATGCCGCCGACGCGCTCCACCTCGCCGGTCTCGTCGTTGAGCTTCACGGCGCCGTTGCCGTACAGGACCTTGAGGTTCTCGAGCGGGTTCTCGTCCACCACGACCATGTCGGCCTTGAGGCCGGCGCGGAGGATGCCGAAGTCGATGTCGGTGCCCTTGGGATCGTGGAGTTCCTCGGCGCCGTAGAGGGTGGCGGAGCGGATCACCTCGACAGGGTGGAAGCCGGCCTCCCGGAGAAGTTCGAATTCGCGGATGTAGTCGAAGCCGTAGAGCTTGTAGATGAAGCCCGAATCGGAGCCGGTGGTGACACGCCCGCCCGCGTTCTTGTAGTCGTTGAGGAAGTGCATCCACTTCTGGAAGAACTGCTTCCAGTGGTACTCGTCCTCGCTGGTCCAGTAGAACCAGTAGGAACCGTGAGCCCGGCGCGACGGCCGGTAGAAATCCCACTGACTGGGCAGTGTGTATTCGTCGTGGAAGTCCGCCTCGCGGGAACGCATCACGTCACGGCTGGCCTCGTAGATCGTCATTGTCGGGTCGAGGCCGAAGCCCAGCTCCAGGAACCTGTCGATGAGGTCGTTCCACTGCTCCGACCCGGGCTCGGCGGCCTGGTACCAGAGGCGGCCGACGTTGCCGAAACGGTGCTGCTCGTCCTGGTAGTTGTAGTCGAGTGGCCAGTTCTGGACGCTGTAGTCGGTCAGCATGGACTCCATGAGGCCGTAGTAGTGCGTCATCATGTCGAGCCCCACCTCGGCGGCGTCCAGCGCGGTCATGCGCGGCACACCCATCTGGCCGAGGTGCGCGACCGTGCCGAGGCCGTGCCTGTGCGCCTCGTCGATCACCGCGGCCATGATGTCGGGGTCCAACGAGCCGAGCTTGAGGCCGTCGATCTTCGCGCCCTCAACGTCGACCTCGGCGGCCCAACGCACCCAGTCGCGCGCCTTCTCGGGCGAGTCTACCGAGCCTTCGTCCCACGCCTCGCCGGGCCGCGCGTAGGTGAACATGCGCGGCGCGACGATCTCGTTGCGGGCGGATGCCGCCTTCTCTTCGAGCGCCCACATCATCGGGCCGTGACCCACGCCGCGTGAGGTCGTGATCCCGTGCCCCATCCACAGCTTGTAGGTGTACTCGGGCTGGGGCGCCTTGCCGCCGCCGCCGGTGTGGGCGTGCATGTCGACGAAGCCGGGCATGATGTACATGCCGGTCATGTCGATCTCCCGGGTGGCGTCGCCGGGGCGCCGGTCCTCGTTGATGGGCACGCCGGGGAAGCCCACGGACTGGATCTGAGCGATCCTGTCACCCTCGATGACGATGTCCACCGGGCCCATCGGCGGGGCTCCCGTGCCGTCGATGATCGTGGCACCGCGCAGGATCAGCCGCTCGTGGGGGCCGTCGCCCTCGTCGGCCCCGCGGGGCGTGGTGGTCTCCATCTGCGCCGAGAGCGCGGCGGGAATGGCGACCGCCATGGCGAGTGCGAGAGCGAAATGGCGGATCGGGCCGCGTGGGAACTCCATCCGGAACCTCCTGGTTGGTGAGCGTGATTACGGTCTGCAATGTAAGGGTAGCAGCCCGCGCCAGAAAATCCCCGCTCAGGGGTGCCGGCGCGGGACGGGCGATGCGGGGCGGGGTTGGGGAGCACCCGCAGGGGCCGGGCTCGGGTGGGCGTGGCCCTTCCCCCGGTGCCGGGGCCGGATGTACCGTTTCTGGGTGAAGACGCCCCGCGAGCAACCACGTACGGATCCGGCCAAGCTCGGCCTGAAGGAGGCCGCCGCCGAAATCGAGCGCCTCAGCGCGGAGATCAACCGGCACGACCATCTCTACCATGTGGAGGCCGCGCCCGAGATCGGCGACTCCGCCTACGATGCCCTCTTTCGGCGCCTCCAGGCGCTGGAAGCGGCCCATCCCTCGCTCCTTGCCCCCGACTCGCCGACGCAGCGGGTCGGAGCGGATCCCAGGGAGACGCTGCCGAGCGTCGAGCACGCCGTCCCCATGCTGTCGCTGGACTCGGCGCATGAAGTGGCGGCGGTACGTCGCTTCGACGAGAGGCTGCGCAAGGCGCTCGGCGACGAGGACATCCGCTATGTCCTGGAACCCAAGCTGGACGGCGCTTCCCTCGAGCTGGTGTACGTGAACGGCATCCTGGACCGGGCGGTCACGCGCGGGAACGGGTTGGTGGGCGAAGGCGTGACCGAGAACGCCCGCACCATCCCCTCGGTTCCGCTGCGGCTCCGCGAAGACGAACGCCCGGCTCCCCGGTTCCTCTCTGTGCGAGGCGAAGCGATCATGTACCTGAGCGACTTCGAGACCCTCAACCAGCGTCGCATCGAAGCCGGGGAGCAGCCGTACCAGAACCCCCGCAACGCGACGTCCGGTGCACTGCGCCAGCTCGATTCGCGGATCACGGCCAGCCGCCCGCTGACGGTGCTGGCGTACGACGTGCTCAGGGTAGACGGTGGCGAGTTCGGGACGGACTCCGAGGGACTCGCCGCGTTGAGGGCGTGGGGCCTCCGCACCCCGGAACGGATCGAGGTTGTGGAGTCGGTGGATGCGATCGCCGAGTACCACCGCGCCTTCGACGTCGACCGTGAATCGCTGGACTACGAGATCGATGGAGTGGTGGTGAAGCTCGACGCGCTGGGGCCCAGGATCCGACTCGGGAGCACGTCACATCACCCCAGATGGGCGATCGCATTCAAGTTCGAACCGCGCAAGGAGATCACCCGGATCGACAGGATCGTCGTATCGGTCGGCCGCACGGGTGTGCTCACGCCGGTCGCGCTGCTGCGGCCGGTAGAGGTCGGTGGGGTGACCGTGTCGAGGGCGTCGCTTCACAACCGCGAAGAGCTCGAGCGCAAGGATGTGCGCGAAGGGGACCTGGTGCGCGTACAGCGCGCCGGCGACGTGATCCCCCAGGTCGTGGCGCGGGTCGCCGAGGAGGGGCGGGAGCGGGGCGAGCCCTTTGCCATGCCCGACCGCTGCCCGTCGTGTGGCACCGGGCCCGTACAGAAGGGGCCCTTCACCGTCTGCCCGAATCACTTCGCCTGCAGGGCGCAGTTGAAGGGGCGGATCACCCACTTCGGTTCGCGGAGCGCGCTGGACATCGAGGGACTGGGCGAGGAGACCGCATCTCTGCTGGTGGACCAGGGACTGGTGAAGGAACTGGCCGACCTCTTCGACCTGGAGGAGGCGGACCTGATCTCACTGGAGGGATTTGCCGAACTGTCGGCCCGCAACCTCATTGCCGCGATTCAGGGGGAGAGAGCAGACGAAGTCGCCGGTGATGATCCCGTGGGGTCCGACCCGTCGGCCGGGAGTGCCGGCGCTCTCGGACCGAGGCGGGTCGAGCTCGCCAGATTCCTGACCGGCCTCGGCATCCCCGAAGTCGGGGTCACTGTGGCCCGGGACCTGGCCCTCCACTTCCGCGGGTTCGAGGAAGTCCGCGGTGCCTCCCAGGAGGCGCTGGAGGAAGTGCATGGCGTGGGGCCGAAGATGTCAGTCGCCATCCGCGCCTTTCTGGACGACCCCAGGGTGTCCACAGCCCTCGACCACCTGGTGGCCAGGGGCTTCCACTTCGTCGCGCCCGAGGCGGTCCCGGTCCTTGAAGGGGAGGGCTGGGCGGGGAAGACCGTCGTGCTGACCGGCTCGCTGAAGAACTTTTCCCGGAGTGCGCTCAAGAAGGTCCTTCAGGAGTTCGGCGCCCGGGTTACGGCCACCGTGAGCACCCGGACCGATCTCCTGGTCGCTGGCGAGAACCCCGGGTCCAAGCTGGCGAAGGCGCAAAAGCTGGGGGTGGAGGTGCTTGACGAGGATCAGCTGCTGGAACGCCTGGACGAACCGGGAGTGGACACGGACGCCGAACCACCGGGCACGGACATGCGGACGACCAACCCCGAACTCCCGAGCACGGACACGCGGTGACCAACGCCGAAATCGCCCGGCTCGTGGCCGAGCTTGCCGATCGGATGGTGCTGGACGGCGGCGACGCGCACCGGGTCGGACACTACCGGAAGGCGGCCACGGCGATCCGCCGCTTCCACCATTCCCTGGCGGAGATGATCGAAGCGGGGACCGACCTGACCCGCGTTCCGGGGATCGGGAAGGGGCTTGCCGGCCTGCTGGGCGACCTGGTTCACCACGGTTCCTCGCCGCGCCTGGACGAATACAGGGCCAGGATCCCCGCGGAGCTCGTTGCCCTGATGCGTCTGGACGGTGTCGGCGCGACGCGGGCCCGAATGCTCCGGGACGCCGGGATCGACTCCGTGGAGAAGCTCGAAGCCGCGCTGGCCAACCGCGCGATCCGCCGGATGGACGGCTTCGGGCCCGGGGTCGAAAGCCGTCTCCGGCGAAGCCTCGCAGCCAGAGCCGATCTCGCGGGGAAGTCCCTCCTGTCGGCGGCCGACCGTGCTGTCGAGCGGCTGGCGGCATCGCTCCGGAGCGCTGGATTCGTGGTGAAGTTTGCGGGGGAGCTGCGGCGCCGCGTGGAGATCGTAACGACCGCCGACCTGGTCGTCGGTGCCGCCCCGGCGATGCTCCGGGACCACGTTGTCCGCCATTTCGGGGCATTTGTGGCGGACAAACCCGACGACAACCCCATCGCTCTGGCTGTTGACGGTGTCACGATCCGGCTTGTGGCGGCGCCGCCGGAGCTGCTTGATCCCGTCGCCCACCACCTGACCGGCCCGCCCGCCTACCTGGACGCGCTCGCGGCCCATGCACGGAGCGCGGGGCTCCAACTGACGCCCACCGGAATCACGGGTGCCGACGGCGCGGCCACCGAGACCGCGATGTACGAGGCGCTCGGCCTCCCCTGGATCCCTCCCGAGCTGAGAGAGAATGCCGACACCATCGCACGGGCCGGCGCGGGCCTTCCGCGCCTGGTGACTCACGGCGACATCACGGGCGACCTCCACATGCACACGACGTGGAGCGACGGTGCCGCCACGGTCCGGCGCATGGTCGAGGCCGCCAGCGCTCTCGGATACCGGTACCTCGCGATCACCGACCATTCCCCCTCGACCGCGGTCGTCGCCGGTCTCGACGCCGGAGCACTCCAGGCCCAGGCCGCCGAAATCGCACGTGTCCAGGAGGACTTCCCGGAGATCCGGATCCTGAAGGGGTGCGAAGTGGACATCCTTCCGGACGGCTCCCTCGACCTTGGCGACGAAGCGCTCGCCGAACTTGACCTGGTCGTCGCGTCCGTTCACTCCGTCTTCGAAATGCCCGAGGTGCGGATGACCGACAGGATCGTCAGGGCGTTGGAGAATCCTCTGGTTCACATCCTCGGCCATCCGACCGGCCGGAAGCTGGGCAGGCGCGGCCCCTACGCCTTGGATCTGCCAGCGGTACTCCGGGCCGCCCGGGAGCTGAATGTGGCCGTGGAGGTCAACGGGAATCCCCGGCGCCTGGATCTGGACCACCGCGGCCTTTGGCTGTGCGGGGAGCTTGGGGTTAGTGTCGTTGTGAGTTCGGACGCTCATTCGGTGGCTCGGTTGGACAACATGCGCTACGGCGTCGACCAGGCTCGGAGGGGTTGGTTGGAAGACAGTCAAATCGTGAATACGGGGACATTCGCCGGCGTGCTGGGCTGGATCGGGAGGAGGCGCGGTTGAGCGAGTTGTTCGCGAATATCCTGCTCCTCGTCGGCGGTTTCGGCGCCCTCTACTTCGGAGCCGAATGGCTGGTGCGCGGCTCGGCGCGGATTGCCGCCACGTTGGGCATCAGCCCCATCGTGGTCGGTCTGACCCTCGTTTCCCTGGGTACCTCGGCGCCCGAGCTGGTCGTTTGCATCATCGCTACCCTGAGAGGCGAGGGGGGTCTGCTGATGGGCAATGTGCTCGGCTCCAACCTGGCCAACATCGGCCTGATCATGGGCGCCACGGCCCTGATCAGTCCCCTGGTGGTGGCGGACCGTGTCATCAGCCGGGATGTCCCGATCATGCTGCTGATCACGGTCCTGATCTTCCCGTTGGTGCTCGACGGCCAGGTCGACCTGGGGGACGGCGTGATTCTGCTGGCTCTTCTCGTGGTCTACGTGGCGTTCACCTTCGGCACGGCCGAGGAGGAGATCCAGGAGATCCGCGAGGGAGTCGGCAGTCTGGCGGAGGGGGAGGAGGGCGTGGAGCCGGCGAAGAGTCTACTACGGAACCTCGCGCTGGTGGTGGCGGGCGCTGTGGGACTCGGGGTCGGCGGCCAGGCGATCGTACGAGGCGCCACATTTCTCGCCGGGGAACTCGGGGCGAGCATGACCGTGATCGGACTGACCATCGTCGCGATCGGCACATCGTTGCCCGAGCTGGTCACATCGCTTGTGGCCGCCGCGCGCAAGCAGGCCGATATCGCCGTGGGCAACATCGTGGGATCGAACATCTTCAACCTCACGGCGGTCATGGGCGGATCGGCGCTGGTGAGAGGCTATCAGGTCGACTCGTCGATCCTGACCCTTCAACTTCCCGCGGTCCTGATCCTTTCGGCGCTGGTGTGGCCGGTGGCGGGCAGCGCGCGCAAGGTCAGACGCCTGGAAGGGTTCCTCCTGCTCGTCGTGTACGCAGGCTTCATGGCCTGGATCACCCTTGCCGACTGACGCGTCGCACGGGAAACTGGCCTGGCGGCTGTCGCGAGTCGAATCCAGGAACGTCACCTTTCTCGAGCGACTCCCGCCGTTCTGGACGGAAGCTCGGGGAGCCAGCGTTCGGGATGCCGCGGGCAACGCATATCTGGACTTCACCGGTGCCTTTGGGGTGGCCTTTGCCGGACACCGCCATCCGCGGGTGGTGGAGCGGATCAGGGAGCAGTCCGGGCTCCTGATCCACGGGATGGGCGACATTCATCCGCCAGCGGTGAAGGTCGAGCTCCTGGAGGTCCTGGCGGGCTGGATGCCGTGGCCCGAATCGCGGGGGATCCTCGGCCTGAGCGGCTCGGACGCCGTCGAGGCCGCCCTCAAGACGGCGCAGCTCGCCACCGGACGGGCCGGGGTCATTGCCTTCGAAGGGAGCTATCACGGCCTGACCCTGGGCGCGCTCGCCACGACCCACCGGGAGCACTTCCGACGGCCATTCGCCGAACGGCTGGCCGATCACGTCCGCTTCGTGCCCTTCCCGTCGTCCCGGAGCGAGGCGAAGCAGGCGCTGGACACCGTCAGCAAGCTTCTGGTGGGGGATGCGCCGGTTCCGATTGGGTCGGTGATCGTGGAACCCATCCAGGGCCGAGCCGGTGTGCGCGTGCCACCACGCGGGTTCCTGGCGGAGTTGGCGGAGCGGACGCGGGCGGGCGGGGCCCTCCTGATCGCCGACGAGATCTTCACGGGGATGGGGCGAACCGGTGACCTCCTGGCGTCCACGGGCGACGGTGTCGTCCCCGATCTTGTCTGCCTGGGCAAGGCACTGGGGGGTGGCATGCCCCTTTCGGCGTGCTTTGGTCCGGCAACGGTCATGGACGCGTGGCCACCGTCCACCGGCGAGGCCATTCACACGAGCACGTTCCTGGGCCATCCGTTGAGCTGCGCGGGGGGACTGGGCTTTCTGGCGGCGGTGAAGGCGGAGGACCTGGTGGCGCGGGCCAAGCGGCTGGGAGAGCGGGCCCTGGATTACCTGGTGGCGAAGCTGGACGATTGTGACCGGGTGGTGGCGGTGCGGGGCCGCGGGCTGATGTTGGGTGTCGAGCTTCGAGCGAGGGCGGGGGAGTCGGGTGCGGTTGGCGCCATGGTTGCGGGGCGCGCCCTTGAACGCGGTCTGATCGTGCTGCCGGCGGGCGAGGGGGGCGATGTGGTGGAGCTGACCCCGCCAGCCACGCTCACCCCGGAGGAACTGGAACGGGGTCTGGAGATTCTGGTCGCGGTGATCCGCGGGGAGAGGACTTCGGCCGCAGCCCGTTCAGCGCGCTGACGTCGCGAAATCGATCCGCTCGGCCAGCTTCAGATCCCTCTCCGTCACGCCGCCCGCGTCGTGCGACCAGAGCTTGAGCAAGATCTTGTCGTAACGGATGGTGATGTCGGGGTGGTGGTCCACCTCGTCGGCGATGGTCGCGACCCGGTTGACGAAGACGACAGCGCTCCGGAAGGAGGGGAAAGTGTACGTCTTTCGGATCGCGTCGTCCCGGAATCTCCACCTCGAATGGACGGCCGTCCAATTCTCGACCTCCTCCGGGGAAAGCTTCTCTGCCATGGTCCCTACCCGCTTGTATGCCGTACTGAATACCTAAGATAACACGCTGGCAAGCCAGTGGTCAGGTACCGGCTCTCCAGTCAGGCCGCTCGACCCGACGGCAACCAGGGCACCGTGCGAGAAATGCGGGCCCGCAGCCGGGTTCCGAAGTTGGCTTGTGACATGACCAGGGCGGGAACGACCAGCATGAGAAGCGGGGTGGCGACGAGAACGCCAAAGGCCAGGGCTGCCGCCACCGGGACGAGGTGCTGCGCCGCGGGGTCTCGCTCGAAAACAAGGGGGGCCACACCCAGAAACGTGGTCACGGATGTCAGCAATATCGCGCGGACGCGCGCCTTGGTGCCGACGATGATGGCCTCCCGGGGTTCGAGGCCGGCGTCTCTCTTTTCGTTGATGAAATTGATCATCACCAATGAGTCGTTTATGACGACTCCAAAGCATCCGACGAGCCCTTGCAGCGACATGAAGCCGAAACTGAGCCCCAACAGCAGGTGTCCCAGCACCGCGCCGACGAATCCCAACGGAATGGCGGCCATGACGATGAGGGGCTGGGAGTAGGATCCGAAGGGGATGGCCAGCAACGCGAACATGATCATGAATACGACGATCAGCGAGCCGGACAGGGCACCGACGATCTGTCTCTGTTGCCGCTGCTCGCCGCCGAAGTCGTAGCCGAAGCCGGGGTGTTCGGCTGCCATCGGCTCCAGGATCTCGCTCTCCAGAATGGCGTTGACCTGCTGGGCGTTGGCGACTCTGGAATCGACATTGGCCGTGACCGTAATGACCCGCTGTCCGTCGACCGTATGAATGGCGGTGGAAGATCGCGTGAAGTGCGCGTCCGCGACCTGCCCCAGGGGAACTTCGGTTCCTGCCGGCGTCCGAACGACGTAGCGGTCGATGTCAGCCACCGAGTTCCGCTCTTCCTCGGGCAGTCGAACATACACTCGCATGTCCTCGCGGCCACGCAACACCCGCAGGGCTTCGCTGCCGAAAAAGGCGGCCCGCACCTGACGTGCCAGGTCGTCCAGGGTCAGGCCCAGGGTGCGGGCCGGTGGCTTGAGTTCCAGCTGGAGTTCCCTGAAACCGTCGTCCCGATTGCTCCGGATATCGAACACGCCATCGACATTGCCCAACGCCTCCACGAACTCCTCGGCTGTACGGTTCAGAGTGACGGGGTCGGGGTGAAAAAGCTCCATGTGAACGGGAAGCGCCAGTTCGAGCGCGCCCGACGAAAAAACCAGGGATCTCACCCCGGGTACCGTTCCCGCCTCTTCCCGCCACGCCTGCTCGAAGTCGCTGGCGACCAGGTCACCTGCCACGTCGGGAAGCGCGAACTGGACAGCTCCGATATGGCCGCGTGGCGGTGTCGTCCGGTCGCCGCGAAGAGGATTGTACAGTTCCGCGGATTCGCCCACGGTGACGCTGGTGTTCCACCGGGTTGGTGCCGCGCGATCCAGTCGTTCCTCCGACAACCGTGCCGCGGCGCGATGTCCTGCCGCCTCCAACCGCGCACCCACTTCCGCGGTCCGGTCGCCGGGTGTCCCGGTGGGCAGTTCGAAGTTCGCAGCTATGACGTCGCCCTCGACCTGGGGCAGAAACTCCACCCTGACGAACCCCGACGAGACCAGGGTCAGCGCGAGCACGATCATGCCTGCACTCCCGGCGAGGATGATGGGGGGGTGATCCGTGGCGAATCGGAGCCCCCGGTCCAGCGGACCCTCCACCAGACGATTGAGCGCCCTGTCCACGGCTCGCTGGACCCGGGACAGCCATCGGCCGATCGCCGTGGCGGCCCGCGTACCCGGCGGCGGAAGATGCGAAAGGTGCCGTGGCAATATCAGGAGCGATTCCACCAGGGAAATGGCAAGGATCGCGATAACGACAATCGGAATGCTGCGCATCAACTTGCCGGAGGGGCCCGGCACCGCGAGCAGGGCGCAGAAAGCTGTGACGGTGGTCAGCACGGAGAAGATGACGGGACCGCTGATCCGCTTCGTGCCCCGGATCGCGGTGGTCAGACCGTCGCGGCCCTTCTTTCGTTCCGCAAAGATGTTCTCGCCGACCACAATGGCGTCATCCACGACGATCCCCAACGCGAGCACCAGGGCCAGCATTGAGAACATGTTGATCGAGATGCCCAGGATCCGCATCACCCACAGGGTTCCGATCAACGAAACCACGAGGCCTGCCCCGACCCACACGGCGAGCCGGACTTCCAGGAACAGTGCCAAGCTCAGAAAAACGAGAACGAGCCCCAGCAGACCGTTCTCGATCAGCAGTGACAACCGGCTTCCGACCAGCGTCGTGTCGTCCCTCCATATCTCGACCTCGACGCCCTCCGGCAGCATGGGAACGACCTCTGTAGCCAGATAGGCTCTCACCGCTTCCGCGATCTCGAGGACCTGCTCGTCCGCGGTCCGGGACACGTCCACGCGGACCGCCCGGTTGCCGTTGAAGCGCGTAATCAGCTCGGTGTCGGCAAAGCCGTCTTGCAGGTCGGCGATGTCGCCGAGGCGTAGCGAGGTGCCGTCGGGACGGGAGAGGACGATGATCTCTTCAAAGTCGTACTGGTCGTAGTTCTGGCCGATCGTCCGGACCCGGATCTCCTCCTCGCCAGTGGATATCTTGCCTGCGGACAGTTCCATCGACCCGCGTCGTACGGCGTTGGCGATGTCTTCCAGAGTGAGGCCGAGGGCGCGTAGCCGGTTCGACGACACCTCGATCGAGATCTCGTATTCCCGAACGCCGCTGGTCTCCACATAGGAGACCTCGGGGAGCGACGAAATCCCGTCCTCGATGCGGTACGCCATCTCCTTGAGCACCCGTTCCGGCACGTCGCCATGCACGAGAAGGCGAATGACGCTCTGTCGGCTCGTGATCTCGCGTACTTCGGGCCGTTCTGCCGCGGCGGGGAAGCTCGGGATGCGGTCCACCCTCGCTTTGACGTCGTTGAGGGCACGACTGATGTTGGTGCCCGTCTTGAACTCGGCGATGACCGATCCGAGTCCTTCCGCGGCGGACGCTTCTATCCTTTGCACGCCATCGACCGACCGGATCTCTTCCTCGATCTTGCGGACGATGGCCTGTTCGACCTCCTCCGGGGCGGCGCCAGGGTAGGGCACGACGACCTGAACGAGGTCCAGCGACGCGTCGGGGAGCATTTCCTGAACGAGGTTGCCCGCGGCGAACAGACCGGCGAACAGCAGGAACACCATGAGGAGGTTTGCCGCGATGGGATTGCTCGCCATGAAGGCGATCGGTCCGCCGCGGTTTGCAAAGTCGCGCCCGGGATTCATTGCCCACCTGTGCCTGGAGCGGCATTCGTCCGAGTCATGGTCGCCCATTGCATGGGAAATAGGTTTATGGCTCCGGGCAAGGGCGCGCAACTGGCACCGTCGCTGGACCGGTACTACATTTACAATGGTATGTCGGGCGCGCTCCTGCCCTGGGGAAGTCTTGGGGAGCGAGCAAGAGGCGGACTGTCAGGAGGTGGAAGCGAGTGAAGATCCCGACAGCGTACGCGGAAAAATACACGAATGCCCGGCGGACCGACCCGGTGGCCGTGGACAACTACCTGAGGCATACGGGAATCGGCGACCCGGAACTCGACCCGATCATGGAAGAACTCTCCGACATGCCTCCGGCCGAACTGCACCGTTTCATCGGGGCCGGCATCGAGGGGCACGATCACATTTTGCGAGCTGGGCCGGAGCCCCTGCGCGAGTTCTTCAAGAACCTTGAAGAGCCTTCCTGGCTGGACTATGACGCCCTCCGTCCGGGGATCCGTGCCTTCCACAAGAATGTGGATCTCATGTTGGTCGCGTTCGTCACCGGCGTGCTCGTGGAGGGCTTCTCGACGCTGATCGCCAAGTCGTTCAACATCACCGGACGGGTGGCGTCAACGAAACGGCGCTTGCAGCAGAACAACCGCCACATGATGGACATTTTCTTTCCCGGCGGCCTGCAGAGAAACGGCGACGGGTGGAAGCTGTCCGCGCGCATTCGTTTCGTGCATACCCGGATCAGGACCTTGCTCGCCAAGTCGGACGACTGGGACCACGAGGCCTGGGGCACGCCGGTGAGCGCGGCACACCTGGGTTTCGCCATTTCCGTGTTCTCGAAACGCCTGCTCGAGTACTCGATGCTTGTGGGCTCGCAGTTTACCAGGGAAGAGCAGAAGAGTGTTCTCGATGTGTGGCGCTACGCCGGATACGTCATGGGCATCCCGGAGAGTATCCTGTATGCGTCAGCCGCGGACGCGGAGCGGATATACGAGATCAGCTATCTGTGCGAGCCGCCGCCGGACGCCGATTCGATAACCGTGGCGAACATGCTGATCCAGGCGATACCTTCCGTTGCGGATGTCACGGAGCCAGCCGAGCAAGAGAAGCTTGTGAGATTGGCCTACCGCCTTTCGCGAGCGCTCATAGGTGAAAGGCTCGCCAGGGCATTCGATTTCCCAAGGAAGCCTCCCTGGGAAGTAGGAACACTGTTCCAGTACCGGACGAAACAGCGTGTGCTGCGACGTCTGGCGGGCTCCCAGAGGCTTCGGGCGAACAACTTCACTCAGCTGCTCCAGATCTCGGTGTACGACGACGACGGACTGAGCTACAGGATGCCCGACCACGTCCACACGGCGAAGTCGCTCAATTGGTGAAGTAGGCCTGGCCACTCTCCATACTCTGCTGGTGCGGTCCAGCCGCACCTTTGCCGTGGGCATCGAAATCCTCCCCAAACCACTGCGCGGGGAGATCACGGTCGCGTACCTTCTCCTCCGCGTGTCCGACTATCTGGAAGACAACCAGGAAATCGGCGATGACGAGAAGGTTGTGTTGCTCGAGGAGTGGAGGCGCGTACTCGGCGGTAGTGGAGACCGGGACGCTCTGATCGACCGGCTGGGCGAAGCGGAGGAAGACACGCCGGACGCGCTTGTCGCCCGGCACACCGCCACCGTGCTCGGCGGACTGGATCGGCTGGCACCCGCGTCGCGCGAGATCCTGGTGCGGCGCGTGCGGGAGTCGAGTGCCGGGATGGCGCGGTGGACGGAGCGCGGCCCGGTCTTCCGCACCGAGGCCGACCTCGACGACTACATGCACGAAGTCGCCGGGCGGGTCGGCCACCTCCTCACCGAGCTGTTCGTGCTCCGGCTCTCGGGTGTGGGGGGCGAGAGGGAACGGATGATGGAACTCGGACGCGAGTTCGGACTTGCATTGCAGACGGTGAACGTCATCCGCGGATTGCACGAAGACCGGGACCGGGGCTGGGTGTACGTGCCGGCCGCCTTTCTTCCCACACCGGACATCCCCGCCGACGAGCTGTTCGAGCCGGCGAACCGCGAAGCTGCGATGGTGGTCCTGGGCCGACTCGTGGAGAAGGCGGACCGCCACCTGGCCGCGGCCCGCGCCTACATCCGCCTGATTCCACGGCGACATCACAGGGTCCGTCTCTTCTGTCTGCTTCCGCTCCTGTTTGCGGTGCGTACTCTGGCCCTCAGCCGGGGCAATCCGGAGGTGCTTGCCCGCGAGACCAAGATGACGCGCGGGGAAGTGGAGACCATCACCCGTCGCGCCAAGGTGCTGGGCTTCTCGAACCGGTGGATCGACCGGTACTGCCGTCGCCTGGGAGCCAGCAGCCCGTGGTGAAATCCCGCGTCGCACCGAGAGCGGGAGGCGCCGGGCTGGCAAGCGCAGGACTTTGTATTGACGCTTACTGAAAGAATTCATAACTTTCAGATCTTGTTGCGGGGTGGAGCAGTCTGGTAGCTCGTCGGGCTCATAACCCGAAGGTCGCGGGTTCGAATCCCGCCCCCGCTATGATTGCATCAAGGCCCGGAACGCCGCCTCGTGCGGCGTTTCTGGCGTAGCGGTCCAGGGTAGCGGGCTGCGCAAATCGGCCAGGTCGCCGGCACGGGCTCCCAGCGGGCCCGGGGTCGGCATTGACCCGGTCGGTTTTTGTCGGGACAGTTGGCGATGGGCCAGGTAGCTCAGTTGGTAGAGCACGCGACTGAAAATCGCGGTGTCGACGGTTCAATTCCGTCCCTGGCCATTGGAGAATCCAGGTCCGTAGCTCAATCTGGTAGAGCACCGGTCTCCAAAACCGGCGGTTGGGGGTTCGAGTCCCTCCGGGCCTGTACGGAGTCTTGCCCTCATCGTCTAACGGTTAGGACACCACTCTTTCAAGGTGGAGATCGGGGTTCGATTCCCCGTGAGGGTATCGGCCGGGGTGACTTGGCCAGGCAAGAAAAATTGGGGCTGTAGCTCAGTTTGGTTAGAGTGCCGGTCTGTCACACCGGAGGCCGCGGGTTCGAGTCCCGTCAGCCCCGTTGGACGTTTGTTTGAAAATATGGGTCGTGGAACGAGTTTTCCTGGCGGTCCGTCGGGTGCAGCCCGCCTGCGGGCGGGAAGCTTCCGGGGACTGCGCTTGCTCACGTTCGCACTGTTGGGGCCGTAGCTCAGTTGGGAGAGCGCCTGAATGGCATTCAGGAGGTCAGGGGTTCGACTCCCCTCGGCTCCATTGTGATGAACCGGTACGCCGGAAAGCTCGGGTGGCGGAATTGGCAGACGCGCAGGATTCAGGATCCTGTGGGGGTTAACCCCGTGAGGGTTCGAGTCCCTCCCCGAGCACTCGAAGTGGAACCGTGAGCGCCCACGTGCTGGAATTGGTAGACAGGCTGGTTTGAGGGACCAGTGTTCGAAAGGACGTACAGGTTCGAGTCCTGTCGTGGGCATTCCGGAATTCCAGCAGGGCGCCCGTAGCTCAATTGGATAGAGTACCTGACTACGGATCAGGGGGTTGGGGGTTCGAGTCCTCCCGGGCGCGTTGATGGCAGGGCGCGTAGCTCAGCTGGTTAGAGTGCCACGTTGACATCGTGGAGGTCACAGGTTCGAGTCCTGTCGCGCCCACTTGGTGATGCCGGGGCCGTAGCTCAGTTGGGAGAGCGCAGCGTTCGCAACGCTGAGGTCAGGGGTTCGACTCCCCTCGGCTCCATTGATTGTGGCGGGTGGCGCAGCAGTCCGTGGACAAGTCCCGCTTGCCGCCCGAAGCAGATATCGCCACCGTAGCTCAGTCTGGTAGAGCACGTCACTCGTAATGACGGGGTCGTCGGTTCGAGTCCGACCGGTGGCTCTGCAAGGAGCACAATGGTCAAATAGCCCCGTGGTGTAACTGGCAACACGTCTGACTCTGGATCAGAAGAGTCCTGGTTCGAGCCCAGGCGGGGCTACCTGGAGGGATGGCTGAGCGGCTAAAAGCGGCGCCCTGCTAAGGCGTTGGTCCCTGTGACCACGTGGGTTCGAATCCCACTCCCTCCGTGAGCGCCAAAGCGAACTGGGGGAATGGGAGACGGACGGCGTCGAGCCGGAGACGGGCGCACCGCAGGTGTGAACGTCGGAGACGACCGAGGAGCGGCGCCAGGCCGCCCCGGAGGTCCATCCCACTCCCTCCGTGAGCGTCGCATTTCACGTCACGTCCCACGATCCGTATCAGATGGGGAGGCGTAGTCCTAATTGGTAAGGCACCGCACTCGAAATGCGGCGTGCGCAAGCACATGGGGGTTCGAGTCCCTCCGCCTCCGCTCATGGGTCTCCCGTTGCCCTGTTGTGACGGACAGGCGAAGGTGGGAGAGGTTCATTGTCACGGGGCGTGGCTCAGTCCGGTAGAGCGCTGCGTTCGGGTCGCAGAGGTCCCCGGTTCGAATCCGGGCGCCCCGATTGTACCGGTTTTTGAAGGACGGGTGGCCGAGTGGCTTAAGGCGCACGACTGGAAATCGTGTGGGCATCTGCCCGCGTGGGTTCGAATCCCACCCCGTCCGTTGAGCGCTAGCGAACTGACGGGAGGGGATTCGGACGGCGTCGAGCCGGAGGCGGGCGCGCCGGCAGGCGCGAACGCCGGAGACGACTGAGGAGCGGCGCGAGCCGCCCGGAGGTCAATCCCACCCCGTCCGTTGAGCAATCTTTGTAAAACGTTCCCCAGTGGGGGACGGTTGCTGGTGAGAGCAGGTCGATCCGCGCATGGATCTTCGCACGGGCGGAGCGGCTGAAGAGGGTGGTGCTCATGGCCCTTTGAACAGCGGCCGCTAAGGAGCCCCCAAAACGGCCCGACGTCGCAACCCCCGTCGTCGAACCCCCGGGCTGCCGGAACCGTAGGATGGCGGCAGTTGCGAGCGGGCGCGAAGCCGTCCCGTTCTACCATGCCCCCGGGCCGAAGGAGGGATCTTCATGAGTACGAATACAAAGCGACTGGCACAGACGATCCGTTGGCTCCAGGTCTACGCCGCCTTGATGACCGTTGCACTGGTCGTGCTGTTCGTCAGGAGCGGGACGGCGTCGGACAGGGTGCTGCGAGTGCGTGGGCTGGTCATCGAGGACGACGCCGGTCGCGAACGGATCCTCATCGGCGCGCCGATTCCCGAGGCCAGCAACCGCGTTCGCACCGACGAAGCCAGGGTGCGGGAGATCTGGGGGCCGAGGTTTCCACAAGAGTATATGGGTTATTACCAAGACTATGACCACGCAACCAATGGGCTGGTGATCCTCAGCGAGGACGGTTTTGATCGCCTCGTCCTCGGCGACCCGGTGCCCGATCCGAACATCGGCAAGCGTATCGGGCCGAGTACTGGCGTGGTGATCAATGATGCCGAGGGATTCGAACGGTCGGGGGTCGGCTTGCTCGATGTGAATGGCCACTATCGCGTCGTTTACGGCCTCGATTCGGATCGTGGCCGAGAGGGCCTCGTGTTGGCCTTGGACGACCAGGGCGACGTAGTCGGCGTCACGGTGGGCGAAGGGGAGAACATGATCTTCCTTGGTAGCGCGCCCATGGGACTCGGAATACCGGGTCTCGCGGAGCCGTTTCAAGGGCTCCTGATTACGCGAGATGGCGAGCCCGTCTACGAGGTGAATGTCGCAAAGGGCAACTGACGCCCGGCCGCGGATCCCACGGGGAGTAAGGCACCGCACTCGAAATGCGGGCGTGCGCGAGCACTTGGGGGTTCGAGCCACTGGCCCGAGGCCGAGCCTTGCTGCATTCTAAAGGCCATGAGAACCCTGCTCATCGTCCTCTTCGTCAGCGCAGTAGCTGCCCTGGCATCGCCCACGGTACGCCCCCCAACGCCCACACCCACCTCCCAATCCCCTTCCGAAACGCTCCAGGTCCAGGAGCACGTGCTCGACAACGGCTTCACGATCCTGGTCGTCGAAGACCACCGGATGCCCCGGGTGGCTGCCAACCTGTGGATTCGGGTCGGCTCCATGCAGGAGCCTGTCGGGCTCCACGGCATGACGCACTTCCTCGAGCACGTCATCCATCAGGGGACCACCACCATCGGCACCAGCGATCTGGCGGCCGAACTGCCCATCCTTCGGGAGATCCACGACACGGAGCAGGAGCTCATCGCGCTCAGGAACCGCGAGCGCAATCAACTCCGTGAGCGGGACGTCTTCTTCGACGAGATCGGTTGGCCGGGCACACCCGGGATGGAAGTCCTCAGGGAGAGGCTTTACGAGCTCGAGGATCTGGACAACGAGTACAGGGACTTCTGGACCTCCTACAAGTGGTACCTCCAGCACGGAGGGTACGCGCGCCATACGGATCCGGTGCCGGCCAGCACCGAGCAGGACTACATGGAAATGAACATGGCGCTCCCCAGGGAGCACCTGGAGCTCTTCTTCCGGCTCGAAGCGGACCGCATGACCAACGCGATCCTCAGGGGCTGGGAGGCGCAGCGCTTCACCGTGCTGGAGCAGATCCTCGGGGGACTGAGCCGGCCACAGACCCGTTTCAACGAGGCGATCGACGGCGTCACCGCCCAAGTCCACCCGGTGTACCTGCCCGACGGCGGGCACCTCCGCGACTTCGGGACCTTCACCCGGGCCGCGATGCAGCGGGTCTACGACGAATACTTCGTGCCCAACAACGCGACGCTGGTGCTGGTCGGCGACGTGACGCTCGACGAAGTCGTACCCCTCGCGGAACGCTACTTCGGAGAGCTGCCCCGAGGGCCCGAACCCCCGGCCGACCTCGACGTCGAGGCCGAGCCCGTGCCCGGCGGATCAATCCGGCTCGATTGGACGGAGCCGCTCTCGCCGCAGGTCCATGTGCGGTACCGAATCCCGGGCATGGGGCACCCCGACCGGCCCGTCCTCGACCTCATCGCTGCCCTCTTGAGCGGGCCTCACGGTATCGCCGGCCAGAGGTTGGCGGCGAGTGGCACACCGGCCTCGGCGTCCGCCGACTTTCGGGTCATCCACACCTACCGCTTCGGGTCGCCCGGTGCGTTCAACCTGGTGGCACAGGCGGAGGCGGACGGTGACCTCGCGGCCGTCGAGCGAGCTTTGCTGTCCGCGGTGGACGATCTCCGGGAGGGACGGATCGACGCTACGGCTTGGGCGCGCGCGCACAAGCGGCTCCGCGTCGAGTGGGCGGAGTTCCTCGACAATCCCCAGGAGCTCGCCTTTCTGGTCGGGCACCATCACACGATGAACCACTGGAGCGTGCTGCCCGACCTCATCGAGGCGAGGGACGCGGCCACGGCGGCGGACGTGCAGCGTGTCGCATCGACCTACTTCGTGCCCTCCAACCGGGTGATCGCCGTGGCCCGCGCCCAGCCCCCCGAGGGAAGCGGGCCAAGCTGGCTCGACTTTTTGTGGGCGGACCTGCCGGGAGACGGACGATGAGGGCCGGGAGGCGCGGCGTGCGCCCGCAGCGGAAACCGGCCGGCCGAGTCGTGGCGGCCCGGGCGGGGCTGGTGCGCTCGGCAGCGCTGGCGGCCTCGGCGGCTCTCGCCCTGGGCGCCCTGGCCGGCTGCGGAGGGGGTGCGGACGATACCCTGCCCGGCCGTTCGCGGCCGATCCTCGAGCACGACTGGCCGGACCCGGATGAGCTCGCACTCGGGCCCGCCGCGTTCACGCCGCTCGATCCGGATCAGTCCCTCTTCGAGGCGTCGAGCGGCGTTCGGGCGTATGTCGTGCCCGGAGCAGCCTCGGACCCCCTGGTGCGCCTCACGGCCGCCCTGCCCCTGGGCAGGCTCCACGAGGCGGAAGGCGAGGCCGGCGGGTCGGCCCTCCTGACCCAACTCCTCACGACGCGAGGCGCCGCGGGGGCGAGCCGTCCGCTTTCGCTTCGCCTCGCCGAGCTGGGTACGTCGCTCAGTGCCGTGGAGACCCTCGACGCCACGCAAATCTCCCTCAATGTGCTTCCGGAGGACTTGCGGGAGGGACTGGAGTTGCTCGTGGAGCTCGTGCGAGATCCCGACCTGCACGCCGCATCGGTCAACCAGTACCGGGTAGGTCCCGGCTACAGCATGCCGATGGCCGGGATCGACGGCGACGGCTTCCGCCCCAAGGTCGAGCTCGAGCGGCGGATACACGGTCATCCCCTGGCGCCCCCGGACCCGGGGGAGACGGTCTCGCTGGCCGCAGTGAGGGCGCTGGCCTCGAGAAGCCTGGGAGCCGACCGCGTGGTGTTCGGGGTTGGAGGCGCCGTTTCACGCGATGAGGTGGAGGAGGTTCTGGAGTCGTCGACCCGTGGTTGGGCGCCCGGCGGCGAGCCGGCGAAGGAGCCCGCCACGATCGAGGCGGTCGAGAGCGTGAGCCGCTTCCACGCCGTGGATGTCCCGAGCCTGGAGGGCTGGATCGCCATAGGCCGTGTGGTCGGCAGCGTTCCCGAATCGGATCGGGCTGCACTGTCCGTTCTCCGCTTCATCCTCGCCGAGCGCCTCAACATCGCGGCGCGGGAGATGCGAGGTCTGGCCAACCGTGACGACTTCGAGATCCCCGTGACGGCGTCCGGAACGGGCCTTCTCCTCGTGCGCACGGGCGGGCGCCCGGAGGCCGTGGCGCCCCTCGTCCGCTACAGCCTGGACGAGTTGGAGCGCATGCACGATCCGCGCGAGCCTGTGAGCGAGGCCGAGGTTACGCGCGCCAAGGGCTGGCTGGTGGGGGCGGTCTGGCGGCGGTCGCTGGAGCTCGCGACCCATGCGAGCGAGACCCTCGCCGTGGAGCAGGTGCGTCGCGGAAGCACGGACCACCTGATGGGATGGCCCGTGGCCGTACGGTCCGTCACGGCCGAGGACGTCAAGGCGATCGCGCAGGAGTACCTGGATCCGGCGACCTTCGTGACCGTCGTGGCGGGGCCGCTGGCGAGGATCAGAGCCGCGCGCCACCCGCGTTGGCCCGTGGCCCTGGACGAGGTGGAGGCGGGGCTGTCGGGCGGGACGTGATTTCCGGCCCGGCTGGTAGCGGAGCCGTCCGTCTCCTCAGTCGATCCTTCGGTGGGTCGTCTCCGTGACAGAGCCGTCGGCGCGGGGAGGAGAGAGGTAGACGTACGCCGTTCGGTCCAGCCGCGTGATCGGCTCTTCGCCCTCCACCCCGATCCAGAAGGGCTCGATCGACAGGACCCTCGGCCCCACGACGAACATCGAGTCCTCGATCGTGTACGTACCCCCGCTCGCCCAGAACACCGGCTGGTTCCGATCATCCCAGATCTGCGCATGGCGGGCCGACACTTTCTCGTCCAGAGTCAGGCTCGCCAACTCGTCGGGCGTGACGACCTCCCGGCCCTTCTTCATCCACACGTAGGTCCAGTGGGTGTCGGTCACATGGAACCAGGCCGTCCGGTGCTGGGCCACCTCGTCCACCTCCCCGGTCGCGGTGTTCAGTGTGGACATGATCTGCCAGTTCCCCCGCAGGTCGGCCGGATCGATGTCGCCCTGACGGGTCACGGCCAGCTCACCCATCGTGTCGAGACGGCGGTGCGTGAATTCGAGAACCGCCTCTCCGTCGCTCGGCACCGTGTGGTACGCGTAGGCCGTGTCGTTCACATGGACGACCTTCTCCACCCCGCCCATCTGTACCTGGTAGGGTTCGATGGACACAACGTTCGTGTAGCCCATCACGTCCCCGTCGAGCCACCACTCCCCGCCGCTCCCCCAGAAGCGCCACTCTCCGTCGTCATCCAGCATCTTGGCCCGGTTCTCGGCGTGCTGCTCCTCGGGGGACAGCTCTGCGAACACGGCGGGTGTGCTCCCTTCCCGGCCGGCATCCATCCAGACGTAGGTCCAGTGCGACTCGGTGTAATGGGTCCAGATGGTCCGATAGTTCGCGACCGAGTCGACCTCGCCGGTTTCGAGGTTTTCGATCGTCATGATCTGCCAGACGCCGTGGAGCTTTGCCTTGTCTATCTCGGTGGCCTGGTCGGGCGTTGGGGCGCACGCGGCTGCTCCCAGGAGCACCAGCGCGGCGATCGTGCGATAAATCATGAGTCCCTCCATCTCAGAAGTTCTGAACCAGCTCCCGCATGCGCCGCTTCGTCGCCTCGTCCGGCAGGCGACCGAAGGCGGCCTGGATGTTGTCCTCCATGTGCTCGGGACTGGTCGTCTCGGTGAGCACGCACGTTACGGCGGGATGCGCGAGGATGTACTTGAGTGAAAACTGCGCCCAACTCGCGCAGTCGAAATCCGATACCCATTCGGGCAGCGCCCGCCCGCTCACGCGCCCGAAGTAGCTGCCGTTCATGAATGGACGGTTGATCAGGACGGCCATCCCGAGATCCCGGGCGAGCGGCAGGAGCCGGTTCTCCGCGCCCGGCTCCATAACCGAGTAGTTCATCTGCACGAAGTCGAGGGGCTCCTCCCTCATGAACGACTCGAACTGATCGTGCTGCCGACTGCTCGAGACGGTGACACCGATGTAGCGCGCCTCGCCCGAGTCCTTCCACCGGAGCACGTTGGGCCAGTGCACATCCAGGTCGCGCATGCTCTCGACCTGGAGCAGGTCCAGCGTGCGGCGTCCGAAGAGCCGCTGGTTCTGCCGCATCTGTGCGATGCCCGACGCTACCCCGTCCGTGTTGATCTTCGTGGCGACGAAGAGGCGGTCACGGAAGTCCGGTGCCGTCAGGACCTGGCCGAACTCCGCGTCGATTTCCTCCGTGCGTGGCGAGGTATCGACGACCCGGCCCCCGTGCTCGAGGAGCACTCGGATCACGGCTGCCAGAGGTTCCGTCCCTTCGGTCGGGATCTCGAGCACGGGCTTCGAGGAGCCCAGGCCTACGATGGGCAGCGTCTCACCGGTTCCCGGTATCGGGCGGGTGGGGAGCGTGGTCCCGAGCGCCGCGCGCGGGGAGGCCAGCACCGCTCCGAGGCCCGCCATGTGAATCAGGAAGTCGCGACGTGTCGTATCGCTCGGGGTCGCCATGATACCTTCCGTGCATCGACACGCCCTACCCAACCGGAGTGGGCGTGTACGTCGTGCGCCAGCATGACCGCTGGTGGCGATTCAGCATGTCGCTCGGAACGCTCGGAGGCAAGTCGCCAAGACCCGACTGACGCCGGGGCTACACTATCGGTTACCTGCATGGGCAGGTTTGCCTACCCCAGAGTGTCCAGAACCGGCAGCAGCTCCGACGGCTCCGGCCTGCGCGTGTAGTCCGCATCCGCGGCGGCGTACGCCACGAGGCCGTCCTGGCCGATGACGTAGGTCGCCGGGATGGCCAGCTCCCAGGTGGGATCGCCGTTGAAACGGCCCAGGTCGATACGGAAGTGGTCCCGGTAGACGGTCCTCAGTTCACCGGGCATTCGGAAAGTGAGACCATACGATCTGGCGACGCCGTTCCCAAGGTCGGTCAGCACATCGACCCCGATGCCGTCTTCCCTGGCCCAGGCCGACGCGAAGTCGTGAAGTTGGGGCGACAGTGTGACCACCGTCGCGCCCCGGGCGTGGATGTCGGGCAACAAGGACTGAAGAGCAGCCTGCTCCGCGCGGCAGTAGGGTCACCAGCGTCCCCGGAAGAAGCTGACCACTGCGGGCCCGCGCCGAAGGACTTTTGCCAGGCGGACGGTCTGGTGCTCCAGATTCGGGCGCGCGAACAGGGGTGCCGTGTCACCTTCCTTGACGATCCGATCCGTGATTCCGGACGCGACAAGGTCAGCCGTGCAGCGCTGCAGAACGGCCGTGATCGCAGGGTCGCGTTTGGCTGCGGCCGCGTTCCTGATTTGATCGAGGGTTCCGGCCAGGGTGGTCGTTGTCCGGTTTTCCGTCATCCAAAACCTTTCGGGGGTGTCTTTCGTCCGGCAGTGTTGACAGCGGAATCTACCGGGATGACCCACGAAAGGAAGAGCGGATATGAGGGGATGCGCGAAGCAGACGGCGATGGTTGCGGTTTTCGGAGCGGTGGCTGCGGTACCGGTTGGGTTGGCGGCGCAAAACAGGTGCGAGTTTCGCGATGAGCTCGAGATCACCGGGCAGGCCCGCGGAAGCTTGTATGTGGACGCGGGAGCCGGAACGCTGATGATCACGGGCGGTGAGGGGATCGGGGAGATCCGTGTCGCGGCCACGCTGTGCGCGTCCGATCGGGACCGGTTCGAGGCGCTCGATGTCTCCCTTGCCGGGGACAGGCTCGAAACCGACTACCCGAACCGAATTGGGGGTTGGGGGCGGAATTACGCGCGCATCGATTTGGTGGTGGAGGTGCCCTTGGGCACGAACATCCGCGTCGAGGACAGTTCGGGGAGTCTCACGATCGAGGGTGTGGGCGAGGTGGATCTGCGGGACGGTTCCGGGAGCATGCAGCTTCGAGACGTGGGCTCGGTCGTCATCGAGGACGGGTCGGGCAGCCTCAAGGTCGAGGATGTGAGCGGCGACATCGAGGTGGAGGACGGATCGGGGAGCCTTGAGATCCGTGGGGTTACCGGTGACGTCCTGATCCGTGATGGATCCGGCAGCATCAGGGTGGAGGCCGTGGGTGGCACGGTGCGCATCGACGGGGTCGGCTCGGGCGGGGTCTCGGTCCGGGACGTGGAGGGTGACCTCGTGGTGAGGGACGGTCGCCGGGAGCGGATACGGTACTCGGACATCCGAGGGGTGCTCGACCTGCCGCCTGCCAGGCGTCGAGGAAGAGGCAACTAACCCCGGCACCGTCGCTATCCCGGGCCACGCGATTCGCGCTAGCTTTACCCGAATATCCGGTTCATTCGACCGCCGCGGGGCAAGGTCCACTCCATTGCGACAGTCAATTGCTTCACATTTGGAATGCCGCCTGCCGTCCAGCGGACATGTGGCGTCACTCCTCATTTTGGCCGCTCTGTCCGTGCCCGCACCGGCCGAAGCTCAGGTCGCGGACCTGCTCCGGGCCGTTGGCAACGGCGGAAGCTGGATTCGATTGCCGGTCGAAGAAGGACGCGCTTCGTACGTCAGCCCGGTATTCCCCGTCGCCGGACTGGCGGTCAATGGATGCGTGCAAGTGTGGAGTGGGCATTCGGGGTCGTGGACGCTCCACGCGAAGGACACGATGAGCGGTGACGAGCTCAACGTCACGACAGGTCCCGGAGAGCCCGCGAGGTTCGAATACCAGGCCGGGTTTCAGGCCCAACTGGACGTGAGCATCGAGTGGAGCGAACCGAGGGACACCACGCTCTACATGTGGGTCGGTATTTCAACTCCGGTGACCAACGACGGGGAGAGAGACATATGCCAACCACCACCCCGGTGACGAGTAGTCGGGCAGCGTGCGGTCATGGTCGCGCGGTCTCCGGTCGCCCGCGGAGGTGGATTGTCGTCCGCGCGATGGTGGCTCTCGCCTGCGCGTTGCTGCCAGTCCCACCCGCGACCGCACAGGATCTGGCGCTCACCGACGCGGTTGTCCTCAACCCGGCGGACGAATCCGTCCAGCGGGGTGTCCTCCTCATCGAGGGGGGCCGCGTTGTCGGAATCGCCGACGAAGTCCCGCCCGCCTTCACCGGGGAGATCCACGACGTTGGCGGCGGGTTCGTCATCCCGGCGCTGGCGGACCTGCACACGCACTCCTTCGGCAACAACTCGCCCGCGGGGATGCCGCAGCTGCTCGGTCCGCAGGGGACCGCGAACGCCGCCCTGTACAACGGCGTGGCATTCGTGCTCGACCTCTTCAGCCCGGAGGAGATGATCTTCGCCTTTCGGGACCAGCGGCGCGACGAAGGTGGGCAGGGGGCGGTTCTCCTCACGGCCGGACCCTGTCTCACGGCGACAGACGGGCACTGCTCCGAGTACGGGATCCCCACGCGCATCGTGAACACGCCCGAGGAGGCCCGCCGAGAGGTCGAGGACCTGGCCGGATCGAGGCCCGACGTGGTGAAGATCGTCTACGACCACCAGAGCTACGGCGGGAGGTCGTTCCCCACGGTTGATCTGCCAACGCTGACCGCCGTGCTGCAAACGGCTCGGGAGCGCGGTTTCCGGACGGTCGTCCATGTGGGGACCTGGCAGGATGTGCGCGAAGCCGCGGAGGCCGGAGCGGACGCGGTCACGCACACGCCGGGCCCGGACCCCTTGCCTGCGGATCTGGCCGAAATCCTGCTGCGGACGGGGACGTACCACATCCCCACCCTCGGGGTGCAGAGCGAATTCGCGCGCATGGTGGACGACCCCGGGCTCCTGGACGATCAGCTCCTCGTGGAAACCGTGCCGGGGGCGCTGCTCGACGCCTACCGGGGCGGCGTGAACCCTCAGGTCGAGGGCTGGCTGGCCTGGCAGCGCACCTTGATCGAGCCCAACCTGGAGTCGGTGCGGGCGCTGGCCACGGCCGGCGTACCGATGCTGACGGGCACGGACGGGGGCAACTTCGGCGTTTTTCAGGGATACTCGGTTCACCGGGAGTTGGAGCTGCTCGGCGAGGCAGGGCTGTCGGCCTGGGCGGTGCTTCGCAGCGCCACGACGGATGCGGCGCGCTTCCTCAACCGGCGATGGGGGGTCGAGCCGGGTGACGAGGCCACGTTGCTGGTGCTCGACGCTTCCCCCGTCGAGTCCATCGGCAACACGAAACGAGTGAACGCGGTGATCCAGGCCGGGGTCATCGTCGACCGCGAGTCGCTCCGCACATGGGAGTAGAGAACGATGTCGAACATCCTGGCGGTCCCGCAGCCTCTGCGCATCCTGATTCTGGGCGGCACAGGGTTCCTCGGACCCCATATGGTCCGGTACGCGCTGGAGCGGGGGCACTCGGTCACCCTGTTCAACCGCGGACGCACGAATACACACCTGTTCCCGGAGGTCGAGAAGCTCGTCGGTGACCGGGACGGGCAGCTGGGAGCCCTGGAGGGCAGGAGCTGGGACGTGGTGCTGGACAACTCGGGCTACGTTCCCCGCCACGTGCGCGACTCGGCGCAGCTGCTGAAGGATGCGTCGGATCACTACCTGTTCACCTCGACCGCCGGTGTGTACGCCAGCTGGTACGGCGCTGACGGCGGGATGAAGTCGGCCCCGGGGGAACCTGAATGGCCTGCGGACGGCACAACCGAGGACCACCCGACCGTGGTGCTCCCGGAGCCCGAATCGGAGGACGTGGGCAGGTGGTACGGCCATCTGAAGGTGCTGTGCGAGGGCGCGGTCAGGGAGGCGTACGGTACGGAGCGGTGCGTGATCACGAGGCCGGGTCTCATTGTGGGGCCGGGCGACAACACCGACCGCTTCACATACTATCCCGTGCGCATCGACCTGGGCGGCGAAGTGATGGCCTTCGGCGCGCCCGACGACCCTGTCCAGTACATCGACGCGCGCGACCTGGCAGCGTGGTCGATCCGGCTATGTGAGGACCGGGTGAGCGGCACCTACAACGCGGTCGCGCCGCTCGGTGGGCTGCGCATGGCCGAACTCCTGTACGGGATCCGTGCGATCACGGCGACGCCGGTGCGCTTCACATGGGTGCCGGGGTCGTTCCTGGCCGAGCAGGGCGTTCCCGAGTTCTCGCTGCCGCCGTGGTCGAACCAGGACGGTCCGTTTGCCGGCGCGACCCGGTTCCGGGCCGATCGTGCCTTCGCCGCCGGGCTCACATCGCGGCCGCTTGCCGAGACGGCTCTCGACACGCTGCAATGGTGGAAATCGTTGCCGCGCGATCGTCGGGACGCGATGGGGGCGGGGCTGAGGGGTGGGGATCCGGGATTCGGACCCGCGCCGATGGAGGCCCAGATGGACCTGGAGGCGGCGTTGCTCGCGGCGTGGGAGGCCGCGTAGGGGGGTGGGGGGGCAGCTTGATCCCGGTTACCGGCCGACCAACTCGTACACCACGACGCTCTCGACGCCCATCTCGTCCTTGAGCACGCCCAGCACCCGGCCCCCGGCCACGTCGAGGATGCGGAGGCCTGCCGGCGCGTCGACCCTTCCCAGCCACTCTCCGTCTGGGGAGAAGACCGCATAGGACAGTGCAGTACCCTGTCTGACGGGCACGGTGTACTGCCCAAGCCAGAGTCGCCCTTCGTCGTCCCCGAATGGCCTACTGAAGAGGGGTAGTGGCTCATCGGGCTCGAGTTGATAGCCCTCCAGCACACTCCTTACGAGCTCCTCGATCGCTTCGTCGGTCTGTGCGTGGGGATTGATCCTCGGCAGAATCTCTCGCTGTTCGGCCTCGAAGAGGTCCCAGTGATCGTCGTTGGGGTAGACCTGTTCGGGCTGCCAGCGAACGGTCTGCCTGACGGTCCCGTCGGGTCGGCGCCAGGTGAGTTCGGGTATGTCGGTACGTGCGTACACGAACTCACCGCCAACCGCGGCGACCAGGCCAAAGTGCGAAAACGGGTTTTCGGGTGTTCCCTCTGGCGGGCGAAACGGCACCCAGTCAAATGAAGCGATGGTGTCGGCTACCTGGGAATCGAGGTCGAAACGGACCATGTAACCGCTCAGCCATTCCTCCTGGAAGCCGCGTCGGTACGATGAGGATGACATCAGCATCTGCCCGGTCGCGTCGATCCCGTGTGCGGTGAGACCGTTGCTGACCGGACCCTGGGTGTCCACCGAGTGCGTGACAGTGCCATCGACGAAGAGCGTGAATCGGCCGTTGACGATGTCCTCGACGAGCAGGCTGTCCTCACCGAGCGCGAACATGGCGCTGACGAAGACCACGTCGCCCGGCCCCTGTCCAGATCTTGCTATTACGGTGTGCTGACTGCCGTCGCGCCCGAGAGTGACGATCTCGGTGTTCTGCGCGTCCGAGATGACGGCGCTGCCGTCCGGAAACAGACGGCCAATCCGGATGGTGCCGAACAAATAGTCGCCGGGACCGCCGCCATGTCGGTACACCGGCTCCGGCGGGAAGGCGAAGGGAGGCTCCGCGTCCGGCGTCCCCGCGTACTCGACGATCCGCACCCCGGCGCTGTCGCGGACGATGGCGCCTGTGGCTTGTGCGCTGTCGTTTCCGCAGGCCCCGAGTGCGAGGGCTGCCAGCGACGCAGCGAGGAGCTTTGACGCTCTGCCCGGATATCGGCGTTCCTCGGGGGAAAAAATCGGAACGCCCAAGGGATCCTCCATGGTTTTGGCGACTCTGAAAGTGGACCATACCGCGCCACCCATCACCCGGCAACCGTTCCGAACGGTCCGTGATCCATTAATATTGTCTCCGGGACGTGGTGCTCCCGGATCCCTTTACCAATCCAACCAGAACCCCACACACCAAGGTGGCATGAACCGAGACATCGAAGTCATTCAGGCGAAGATCCGGGAGACCAGCGGCTTCGTGGACCGGCTCCTCGACGAGGTCGGGCGCGTGATCGTGGGGCAGAAGACGATGGTCGAACGGCTGTTGATCGGCCTCCTCGCGGACGGACACGTCCTCATGGAGGGGGTGCCGGGGCTCGCGAAGACCCTCACCGTGCGGACGCTGGCCGATACGATCCGGACATCGTTTCAGCGCATCCAGTTCACGCCGGACCTGCTGCCGGCCGACCTGATCGGCACGCTGATCTACGACCCCAGGGAGACCGAGTTCAAGACCAGGAAGGGACCGATCTTCGCGAACGTCATCCTGGCAGACGAGATCAACCGATCGCCGGCCAAGGTCCAGTCGGCGCTGCTGGAGGCCATGCAGGAGCAAACGGTCACGATTGGCGAAGAGACCTTCGACCTTCCGTCCCCTTTCCTCGTCCTGGCGACCCAGAACCCCATTGACCAGGAGGGGACCTACCCGCTCCCGGAGGCGCAGGTGGACCGCTTCATGCTCAAGCTGTCGGTGGGGTATCCGGACAGGGACGAGGAGCTGGAGATCATGCGCCGCATGAGCACCGGGCCGGAGCCGAAGGCCGAGCCTGTCGTGACTCCCGAGGAGATACTGGCGGCGCGGAAGGCGGCTGAGATCATCTACATGGACAGCCAGGTCGAGCGCTACATCGTTGATCTGGTGTTCGCCACGCGCGAGCCCGGGCGCTTCGGTCTGCGTGAGCTGGAGCCGCTGATCGCCTTCGGAGGCTCGCCGCGCGCAACCATCTGTCTGGCCAAGACTTCCCGGGCTCACGCGTTCCTGCGGCACCGCGGCTATGTGACGCCGGAAGATGTGCGCTCGGTGGCCATGGACGTGATGCGGCACAGAGTCATCCTGACGTATGAAGCCGAGGCGGAGGAGATGACCACTGAGGATGTGGTGACGCGCGTGCTGGATACGGTCGAGGTCCCGTAGGGGACGGCGGCCCGGCGATGATTCCCCACGAGATCCTGAAGCAGGTACGACGGATCGAGATCACGACGCGTGGTCTCGTGAACGACGTGTTCTCGGGCGAGTACCACTCCGTCTTCAAGGGGCGGGGGATGAGCTTTGCCGAGGTGCGCGAGTACGGCTACGGAGACGACATCCGCGGCATCGACTGGAATGTCACCGCGCGGACCGGTTCGCCCCATGTGAAGGTCTTCGAAGAGGAGCGGGAGCTGACCGTGATGATGGTGGTGGACGCGAGCGCCTCTGCGGACTTCGGGACACGCGGCCGCATGAAGTCGGAGTTGGCGGCCGAGTTGTGCGGAGTGCTTGCGTTCAGTGCAATCAAGAACAACGACAAGGTCGGGCTGATCCTCTTTTCCGATCGCATCGAGTGTTTCGTGCCGCCGCGCAAGGGACGGCGTCATGCGCTCCGGGTGCTCCGCGAGCTGCTGTACCATCCGTCGGAGGGGACGGAGACCGATATTTCCGGTGCGCTGGAGTACCTGGCGAGGGTGACTCGGCGGCGTGCGGTGGTGTTCCTCGTCTCGGACTTTCTGGCCGACGGATACGACAGGGCCCTCTCGGTGGCTGCCCGCCGGCACGACCTGGTGGCCGTGCGCGTGGGAGACATCCGCGAGGAAGACATGCCGCCCATGGGTTTCGTCGAGTTCGAGGATCCGGAGACCGGGAAGAGGGCCGTGGTGAATACGTCGGGGCGTGCGTTCCGGGAGCGCTTTCGGGAACAGCGGGCCGACGCCCGCGAGCGGGTGGATGAGCTCTTCCGGCGGAGCAGGGTGGACGCGATCGACGTGACGACGGGCGTTCCCTACGACCGCGCGCTGCGGCGCTTCTTTGAGCAGCGGGCGCGCAGGGTGCGATGATGAGTTGGAGTCATTGCGCAACGACTCGCGTCGCATTATTTGTGGGATTGTCCTTCCTGGCCGAGGCCGTGCTCGCTGGTGAAGGTCTCTGGAGCCGCGCCCTCGTTGCGCAGGAAGCGCGGATCACCATGGGAGTGGACACGACGCTGATCCACGTAGGTGACCCGGTGTCGTTGCGCCTGTCTGTCGATCACCCGGAGGGTTGGGCGGTCATGTGGGCCGATTCCCTCGATCTCTCGCCATTCGAGGTGCTTCGCTACGACCGCGCCGCGCCGGTGGTCTCGCCCGCGGGCGAAGGGATGCGGTCCTCGGCCGCGGTGACCGTCACCAGCTTCGAGTTGGGCGAGTTCGAAATTCCGCCGATCGCGGTTGTGGTGACGGCGCCCGACGGCTCGGTGCAGACCCTGCTCACGGACCCGTTTCGGATCGGCGTCGAGAGCGTCGGGCTCGACGAGTCGGGCGACATCCGCGACATCAAGGGCCCGCTGTCGATCGCACGCAGTTGGTGGGGGCTCCTTCTCTGGATTATGCTGGCCGTGGTCGCTGGCGGTGCCGCGGTCTATCTGCACCGGAGATCGCGAAACCGTCCCCCGTCGGAAACCGCGGAGCCCGCACCCCCGCCCCGGCCGTTCCACGTGCTGGCCCTGGAAGCCCTCGACGCGCTCGAGGCTTCGTCGCTCCTGGAACGGGGGCAGGTGAAGGAATACCACGTGCGTATCTCGGAGATCATCCGGGGTTACGTGGAGGGGCAGCTCGAGGTACGCGCTCTGGAACTCACGACGCGCGAGGTCGTGGACGGGCTGCGCCGGGCCGCTCTCGGTTGGGAGATCTCGGAGCGGTTCCGGACCTTCCTGGAGCGGTGTGACCTGGTGAAGTTCGCCAAGCTGCGACCGGGCGTGGACGAGTCGCGGGCGCTCATGGCGCGGGCACGTGCACTGGTGGAGATGACGAGCGGGGCCGCGGGGCGTGGGGCGCGCGACAGTGCGCCGAGCGAGCCGGGGGGTGAGGCACCGGGTGAGCTGGCGGGTGAGCCGACGGCGGGAACGACAGGGACGCCCCGGGATGACGGTGCCGATGAGGAAGCCGCCAGCGGGACGACTCAGGAGGGAGCCGGGCCATGATCTTCCGCTTCGAGGACCCGCTCTTCCTGCTTCTGCTCGGGTTCGTTCCCGTGCTGGGGTGGTGGTACGTGGCCCGTGGCAGGCGGCGACGGGGAACCCTGACGCATCCGGATGTCGCCGGGCTGGGCCGAGCCGCCGGTGGTGAGGGGAGGTGGCTGCAACACGTCCCTGCGGTGCTTCGGGGGCTGGCACTGGTCTGTCTCATCGTCGCCTTCGCGCGTCCGCAGACGGGCGTTACCGGCGAGAACGTGATCGCCGAGGGAATCGACATCGTGCTGGCGCTCGATGTCTCGAGTTCGATGCTGGCCGAGGATCTGGCCCCCAACAGGATCGAGGCGGCCAAGGCAGTGGCCGCGGACTTCGCCGCCGGGCGGGAGAACGACCGGATCGGGTTGGTGATCTTCGCCGGGAAGGCGTTCACACAGGCTCCGCTGACACTGGACTACTCCGTGGTCACGTCGCTGCTGGCCGAGCTCGAAGTCGGGATGATCGAGGACGGCACCGCCGTCGGGATGGGGCTGGCCACGGCCGTGAAGCGGCTGCAGGCGAGTGAAGCCGCGTCGAAGGTGGTGGTACTGCTGACCGACGGGCGCAACAACCGGGGCGAAATCGACCCCGTGACCGCGGCCCAGGCAGCCCAGGCGCTGGGTGTGCGCGTCTATACCATTGGAGCCGGGTCGCGAGGCGTGGCACGGGTCCCGGTCACGGACCGCTTCGGCGGCCGGCGCTACGTGACCACCCGGGTCGATGTGGACGAGCCTTCGCTCCGTGCCACCGCCGAGACGACGGGGGGACGCTACTACCGGGCAACCGACCGGGAGAGCCTCGAGGCTATCTACGAGGAGATCGACCAGCTGGAGACCACCGAGATGCAAGTCGAGAACTTCACGCGTTACGGCGAGCGCTTCCACATGCCCCTGCTGGCGGGCCTGCTCCTGCTGCTGGCGGAAGCGGCTCTCGGCCGCACCTGGTTGAGGACGCTTCCCTGATGTTCCGCTTCGGTGCCCTTGCCGCACTCTGGACCCTCGTCGCGGTCCCGCTGCTCTTTGTCCTCTACTGGTACGCGAGCCGGAGAAACCGGGCGCTCCTCGATCGCTTCGGAGAACACGAGCTGGTGCGTCGGCTCCGGCTCTCGGTCAGCGTCACTGCTTTGCGCTGGAAGGCCGTGCTCGTGCTGGCGGCGGTCTCCCTGATTGGGCTGGCGCTGGCGCGGCCCCAGTTCGGCACTCGGGTGGAGACCGTGAGGCGCCAGGGGCAGGACGTGATCGTGGCGCTCGACGTCTCCCGCTCGATGTACGCCGAAGATGTGGGCCCCAACCGGCTGGAGCGGGCGAAGATCGAGGTCGGCCGCATTATCCAGCGCCTGGACGGTGACCGGATCGGACTGGTCGCTTTCGCGGGCGACGCTTTTGTGCAGAGCCCCCTCACGGCGGACTATGGTGCCGCGATGATGTTTTTGAACGCGATGGACCCCGAGATCATGTCGACCCAGGGCACGGACCTGGCGAAGGCGATCACGGTGTCCGTCGAGGCTCTGGAGGAGACACCGCCGGAGAACCGGATCATCGTTGTGGTGACGGACGGCGAGGACCATGAGGGGGGCCTGGCGGAAGCCCTGGTGGCGGCGACGGGAGCGGAGGTCACGATCCATACCGTGGGTGTGGGATCGGTGGAGGGGGTACCGCTCCCCGACGCGGGTGGTGGCGGGGCACGGGGTGGCTTCCGCCGTGACGACGCCGGCAACGTGATCACGACTCGCCTGAACGAGACGGCGCTCCAGGACATCGCCCTGCAAACGGGCGGCGAATACCACCGGATCGGCCAGGGTGCGGGGGGGCTCGGGCGGCTGGTGGAGCGGATCGAAAGGGGTGGCCGCGAAGTAGAGTCCAGAGAGGTCACACAGTTCGAGGAGCAGTACCAGCTCTTTCTGGGCGCGGCGTTGCTCCTGCTGGCCGTGGAGTTCATTGTACCGGGGCGGAGGAAGCGCTCGGTTGTCCGATGGGAGGAAGTCGCATGACCCATGTCCGCTCGCGTTGGCAGTGCGTCCCGGTTGCCAGCACCATCGTGGCCGCGGCCATTCTGCTGCCGCCCGTCGGAGCAGAGCCGTTGTCCGGCCAGGAAGGGCGCCGCGAGGTCGACGCCGGGAACCGGCTGTACGACGAAGGGAGATACCAGGAAGCTCATGCTCGCTACCTGGAGGCGCTCGCCAAGGCGCCGGGACTTCCGCTGGCGCGGTTCAACGAGGGGAACGCGCTCTATCAGAGCCAGGAGTTCCAGCGCGCCATGGAGGCGTACCTGGAAGCCCTGGAGAGTGGCGATCCGGAGTGGCAATCCGGGGCGTGGTACAACCTGGGTAATGCGTTGATGCGGCAGCAGCAACCCGGGGCGGCCGTGGATGCCTACAAGCAGGCGTTGCGTCTCGACCCGACCGACATCGACGCGAAACACAACCTGGAGTTCGCGCTCCAGCAGCTCCAGCAACAGCAACAGCAGGGGGACGGGGAGGGGGGTGACGGGCAGGATCAGGACCAGAGCGACCAGAACCAGGACGGGCAGGGCCAGGGTGAGCAGGAGGAACAGCCCCAGGGCGACCAGGAGGGTCAGGATCAGACCGACCCCCCGCAGGGTCAGGATGGTGGCGAACCGGGGCAGCAGCAGAACGATCCGGGTGGCGAGGACGGATCGCCGCAGCCGCAGGACGAGCAGGGCGGGGAGGTGCCCGCGCAGATGACGCCCGAGCAAGCCGAGCGCCTGCTCCAGGCCATCAACGAAGACCCGGGCGAGGTGAACCGCAAGACTGCGCAGGCCCGGGGCCGGCGGCCCAGGAAGGACTGGTAGGATGGAGATGAAAAGCGGATTGACGAGACGGGAAGGGTTGGCGGTGGGGGACTTGCCGGGGCGGGTTCTGCACGTGTGGAGGATCTTGCCCCTGGTACTGGTGGCCGCGCTCGGTCATGCGGCGGACGCCGGAGCTCAAGAGCTGTCGGCGCGAGCATATCTGGACCCTCCCACGGTCCAGGCAGGCCGGCCTTACCGGCTTGCGGTCGAGCTGTCCGGCGTTATGGACATCGGGAGTGTGAGCGTTTCGATCGTACCGGGCCTGGCTTGGGGCGACGATTCCCGCCGCTGGTCGTTTATCTCGGTAGACGGCCCGGGGGTGAACGGCCTGCCGCCAGGGTCGGTTCTGGTCACGTATTCCAGCTTCGAGGCGCCTTCTCCGGGGTCCTATCAGATCGGTCCCCTGCGGATCTCGGTCGACGGACGTACGGTGCAGACCGATCCGGTGACTTTGGTGGTGAGCGGCTCCACGGGTGTCGAGGTACGCGCTAGCGTGAGCCCTTCCCAGGTAAACGTGACGGACGAGTTCGAGCTGACCATCGAGGTGTTGGGCGGGGGGAGGATGATCCATGAGCCCGTCTTGCCCGGCATGTTCGCCTTTGCCGTGCCCACGGGCTCCAGTCGCGGATCGGATGACCGGTACAGCTACACGATGCGAGCGACCGCGCCGGGTGAATTCGAAGTACCCCCCGTGCGAGTGACCCTGGCAGACGCCGTTTTCGAGACCGAGCCCGTCAACCTCGTGATCACGGACGAGCCGTCCGCGGTGCAGGTGCGGGCGACCATCGAATCGAAGTGGATCTGGGTCGGAGGCGAGTTCGCCCTCGATCTCGAAGTCCTCGGGACCGACGATCTCGACGAGGAACCGGTCCTGCCGGAGACCGGCGACTTTGCGGAACTGCTGCCGGAGAACAGGCAGGCGAACCCGGGACGTGCCCGGTTGTCCTCCGGGCGTCCGGCGGCCACGCGCTCGTACCGGTTCCGAGCCGTGAGAGAAGGTCGATTCCAAGTGGGCCGGGTGCGCGTGGCCGCAAACGGGCGGACGTATGTGAGCGAACCCGTCCGTGTCGTCATCGACCCCTTTCCCTTCGCCAACGCCGATCCGCCCGAAGACCTTGTCCTCATGGCGATACCTGCCAGGCAGCGCGTCTACGTCAACGAGCCTGTCATCGTGTCCTTCAGCTTCTTGTCCTGGGGAAGCGATCTGCGCAGTGAGCCACGTACCGGAACGATCGAATGGCCTGACTTCGAGGGGTTCCGGGTTGCGGAGCTGAGCCGCTGGCAGCGGGGACGGGAGGCCCAGGTGTACATTGATGGCCATCGCTACAATACCGTCCCGTTGCGTCGGGTCGCCCTCTTCCCCAGCACGGGGGCGAGCGGTGTGATCGGTCAGGCGACGCTGGAAGCGCAACTGCGAGAACCGCGCGGGTTCGGGCGTGCGCGTCGAAGCGAGTCACCGAGGTACACTTCCGTGATCGTAGCCTCCGACCCGGTCACGCTGGAGGTGCTGCCCCTTCCCGCTGAGGGACGTCCAGCGTCGTTCCGGGGTCATGTGGGGAAGCTGGAGGTGGCATCGTGGGTGGACCGGACCGGCGCGGAGGTTGGAGACACGGTCACCCTTCAGGCCGAAGTGTCGGTTGAAGGACACATGAAGGGGCTGCCGGATCCCGAGATCGACTTCCCGACCGGCTTCGAGGTCTCCGGGCCGCAGACCCGCACAGCCATCCCCGCGAGCAGCGAGGGCCTGGACGGGATGCGGACCTATACCTACCGCCTTGTCGCGAGGGCCGAGGGCAGCTATGAGATCCCCGCGGTGGAGATGTCGTACTTCGACGCCGAGTCGGAGTCGTACGGCACGTCGCGCGGCCAGCCCTTCGTGATCACGGTGGCTCCCGCCGGGAACGAGGTGCGGTAGGCGTGTTGCTCGGATCCCGGTTCGGGGCGCAGTTATCGCGGCTGCGACGCCCGCGCTGCCAGGCGCTCATATCGCCAGTGCTCGCGCTCCTCGCGCTGACCGCCCTCCCCGGCGGCGCCCGCACCCAGGAGGTCGAGGCACGTGCATTCCTGAGCGCACCGCAGGTTGGTGTCGGCCGCCAGTTCGTGCTCAACGTCGAGGTGACGGGTACCCAGCAGCTCGATGCGGAACCGGTCCTGCCGGACATGGAGGGCTTCGCTCGCTATCTGAGCGCGGGGACCTCGACTTCGATGCAGATCGTGAACGGTCGGACCAGTGTCGCGGTCACCTACCAGTACAGGTTCCAGGCGCTGACAGAGGGATCGTTCGAAATCGGGGCCGTGAAGGTCGCCGCTGCCGGCCGTACCCTGGAGACCGCCCCGGTGACGGTTGTCGTTTCCGACGTCCCGCCGCCTCCGGGCGGTGACACCGGGGGCGAAGCCGACGCCCTCGCACCGGAAGACCTCTTCGTCGAGACGGAAGTCTCCCGAACCCGGGTGTTCGAGAACGAGCCGGTTGTCGTCGAGTACCGGATCTTCACGCGGGTACCGGTCGAGTCATACTCCATCACCGCCCTTCCCCGGACCACCGGCTTCTGGACCGAGGAACTGGAACAGTCGGAAGCGCCCCAGGTGGAGCGCGTCGTGCGGGACGGCAGCGAATACGTCACGGCGGTCGTGCGGCGGGTCGCACTCTTCCCCACCGGACCCGGCACGAAGACCCTCGATCCGCTGAGCATCGAGGCGCAGGTACGGGTGCGCGACCGGCGGGGCCTCGACCCCTTCGGGGACATCTTCGGCCGGTCCAGCCTGTTCGACCGTCGCGTCCCGGTGGCGGCGGCCTCGCGCCCGGCGACCATCGAGGTTCTGCCCCTTCCCACCGCGGGCCGGCCCGCTTCCTTCCGGGGACATGTGGGGCGCCTCGAGGTGACGGCGTCGGTCGACCGCGCATCGGTGGCGGCGAACGACGCGGTCACCTTGCGGGTGGAAATGGCAGGTACCGGAAACCTGCGGACCCTGGGTGCGCCGGACATCGACTTCCCCGGCGAATTCGAGGTCTTTCCTCCCGAAACCAGCGAGCGCATCGCGGAAGGCGGCGGCAGCGTACAGGGCAACCGCGGCTTCGAATACGTCCTGATCCCGCGCGCCCCCGGGACGCTGACCATCCCGCCGGTCGAGGTCTCGTTTTTCGACGCGGCGTCCCGTACCTACGACAGCTCTCGATCCCAGCCTCTCGAGGTCACCGTCACGGGCGATGCGTCGGTCGCCGAAGGGCCGGGAGCCGTCCCGTCCGCCGTCGAACCGATCCGCGACGAGATCCGTTTCATCCACATCGGCGCGCCCGACTTCCGTCGCATCGGGGTGCCGCTGTACGCAACGGCGGGGTTCTGGTTCGTGCTGCTGCTGCCGGTGGCGGCGGTGGCGGGCTCGGCGGTCATGCGCCGCTACCGCGACCGGATCGAGGGTGATGTGGCGTACGCTCGGGTGCGCAGGGCCAGACGGATGGCGAAGAAGCGGCTCGCGCGGGCGAGGGGTTTGGCGGTGGGCGATCCGAGGCTGTTCCACGCTGAAGTGGCGGGCGCGCTGCAGGGGTTCCTCGCGGACAAGTTGAATGTGGCCGAGGCGGGCCTGGTACGGGAGGAAGCCGGGCGTGTTGCGCGACGGAGAGGTGCTTCCGACGAGACTTTGCAGCGCCTCTTTGCCTGTCTCGATGACTGCGACCTTCAGCGGTTCGCCCCCTCGGCTGCGGATCGCGAGGCTCCGGAACGGGTCCTCGAACGCGCGGCCGCGCTGATGGGCGACCTGGAGAAGGAGCTGTCGACGTGAAGCGGGTCGGCGCGGTCTCCGGATTCGTGGCGAAGGTGCGGAGACTGCCGCTGACTTTCGCGGCGGGCCAGCTCATTGCGCTCTGCCTCATTTCTGGTCCCGGCGGTCTTGCGGCCCAGCAGACCCTCTTCGACGAGGGCAACCAACGCTACCAGGAGGGCGACTTCAGCGGGGCGGCAGCGAGTTACGGCGCCGTGCTCGACGGCGGCTTCGAGTCGGCAGAGCTGTACTACAACCTCGGCAACGCCCACTTCCGTCTTGGCGAAGTCGCGGAAGCCATCGTCAGCTACGAGCGGGCCACCCGCTTGGACCCGGCCAACGACGACATTCGGGCCAACCTGGAGCTCGTCAACCGGATGTTGCAGGACCGGATCGAGCCCCTGCCCCGCTTCTGGGTGCTTTCGGCCTTCGATTGGTGGATGAGTCTGATCCCGGGGACCTTGCTTCGGGCCTCCGTCGCCGTTTGCCACCTCGTCCTCGGGGCGACCCTGGTCCTGATCGTGCTCCGACGGCCGGCGGGATGGCGTACGGTGCTGCGCCGGATCGCGTATGCCGCCGCAGTGGGTACGGCCGTACTGGGCGCGACCCTTGCAGCCCGCGAGACGGGGTTGGGTCAGCCGGAAGAGGCGGTCGTGATGGCGGTCGAAGCGCGCGTCCTGAGCGCTCCTTCGGAAGAAGGCGGCCTTACCGTCTTCACCCTCCACGAGGGCACCAAGGTGCGGATCGACCGGCGAGCGGGACAGTGGGCAGAGATCGTCCTCGCGGACGGGAAGGTCGGGTGGCTGCCGCTAGAGGTGCTCGAGGTGGTGTAGCTCCTTGCCAGCCGGGCGCTTCGCCGGTCTCGGTGCTGACGCGGCGAAACCCCCGCTGCTACCGCACGCTGAACTGGATCCGAAATGTCCGGCCGGGCTGTGGCAACCCGCACTGGTCCAGCACCATCGCATCCGTGAGGTTGTCGAAGCCCACCGACCCGTCGATGCTGCGCCCGGAGGTCCCTCCGCCTACCACGAAGCGCCGCCGCGCTTCCAGGGATAGCGTCGCGCTCGCGTCCATTCTGTCCAGGCCCGCAACCTCCACGTTCTGGCAGTACTGCACGCCGCGGAAGCGGACGAAGCTGGTAACGGTGACGTCCTGTGGGCCGATCAATCCCAGATTCATGGTGCCGGACACGGCCGGGGTGTACTCGGCCCGCTGGTCGTTGCCGGGCACCTGAGGGTCCTGAATGCGTACGCGCTGGAAGGTCAGGCCGCCTCCGAAGGTGAAGACGCCACGCGTTCCCGCAGTGAGGATCTCGACCCCGGTCGACCGGATCTCGTCACGGTTGACGCGCTGAAACCGGGCGCCCTCGGTCGTGACGGTGGAGGTGCGCACGATCCCGTCGCTCAGGCGATGATGAAACCCGACCATCTGCAGCTGTGTGTCCCCCGCGCTGAAGGTGATTCCCGCTTCACCCGCTTTGAGGTTCTCGGGCCGCAGACCCGGGTTTGGCTGGAATCTCCCCAATGCACCCGAGTACAGCTCGCGTAGCGAAGGAAAGCGGGTACGCCGACTGAATCCCGCGTGATAGAGGATGTTGCCGCCAGCCGCCGATCGCGTGACCCCCGTCCGCATGCCCCAGTCCCACATCGCCGCCAGGGGCTCCTTGTCACCCGAGCGAGGCGTGCTGGAGCCGTCCACCGACGCCCCCAGCGTCCATCGCGTATCGACGGTGCCCTCCGGACCGCCGCCGACGAACTCGATCTCGCTTCCGAGGCTCCAAAGCCGCTGCTCGTAGTCGAAAGAGGAGCCTGACTGAAAGGTCTCGGTGTGGCTGACATCGGAGAAGGTCAGAGCACTCCGCACCTCCGGACCGGCCTCGAAGCGGTGATCGCCGAGGAGGCGTCCCGTCAGGGTCAGTGTCTCCCCGGTCTCGCCGTCGACGATGGTGCGGTAGTCGGCGGTGGCGTACTCGTCGATCCCCATGGTCGTGCGGTGCAGACCGAAGCTCGCTTCCACATCCCCTTCGCCAAGGCTGGACTGCCGTTGACCCGAGCCACCCGACATGGCGATGAACAGCCGGGACTGGTCGGGGTACCGCCAGAGCCGGGGATCGTCGACATGGGCCTCGGGAGGCACCCCGCGGTCGGCGTCGGAGGCGGTGACCAGGCTCGAGAACCACGCCCCGCCGATTCCGAGGTAGCGGGTCGTCAGGAAGCCGTCCACGAGGCGGTGGTCCGAGTTGAGGCGACGGCCATTGGCGTCGCCGAGCAGATCCTGGCGGAGCAAACTACTGCTCCGGGCGTTCTCGGGAAGCGTGTACCCCGGGCTGTCACGGTATCCGGCCCCGGTTCGCACGGTCCAGTTGGCGAAGTCCTGTTCGATGGTGGCTCCGACAGCCGCGCTCACGTTGGTGGCTCCCTCCTGATCGAGGGAGATGGCTCCCACAAAGGGGGGAACCGCCTGAAGTGCGTCACCCCGGCCGACATCGAACTCGATGGCCCCGCCGAGAACGTTGGGTCCGTGGAGCATGGAGGACAGGCCACGGAGGAGCGTGACGTTCCGAAAGGCCGTGAGGGGGATGACCGACATATCGGTTCGGTGGTCCCAGCCTACGGTCACGGGGATGCCGTCGAGCAGGATCGCGATCTGTCTGTCTCCGGCGCCTCGAAGGTCGGGTTGCGCCTCGCCCCGCGAGTTCGCCCGGATCTGGATCAACGGCGTCCGACGAAGGACATCCTCCATGGTCGCAGCGGCAACCACGCCCGCCGAGTCGAGGGAAATCTCGACCGCACTCGTTCCACCCGTGGTTGTGGACGGTCTTGGAACTTCCACGCGAAGCCCTCGGACCTTGACGACCGATGTCGTGTCCTGAGCCGAGGCCGGGACGGCTGGAAAGAGCAACGCCAGCGCCAGCACGGCGGTTGTGCGCCAACGCACTGGGCGCTGCACCCCGGACAGATCCTCTTCGGTCATTTCCGTGTGGCCGTCCCCTGTGTACAGTGGGGTGCCTGACGCACCGCGTTGGTGCAGCCGGCACCATTGCAATCTAACATGGCGGGCTTCTCCGCTTTGCCCCGTATCGGGCGGGTTATCGGGGAGAATGTTGCGACAGTGCAGGGGTCGCTATCGGGCGAGCCGGGCACGGACGGCATCCCGCACGGCCCCGGCCGTTACACCGTACTGACGGTAGATCTCCTGGAAGGGTGCCGACGCACCAAACCGGTCGATTCCGATCGAGATACCCCCCCGACCCACCCAGCGCTCCCATCCCATCGTGCTCCCGGCCTCGACCGAGACCGTCACTACGTCGTCGGGAAGCACCTGTTTCCGGTACGCCGAAGACCGGGCCGCGAAGAGGTGCCAGCTGGGCATGCTGACGACGCGCGCGCCGATGCCATCTCGGGCGAGCTCGTCGCGCGCCGCCAGGGCCAGCCCGACTTCGGAACCGGAGGCGAGGATGACGACGTCGAGGCTGTCCGTGGACGGTTCCCTGAGGACGTAGGCACCCTTGTGGAGGCCGTCCGCCGATGGCTTTCCGGGTTCCCTGTCGATCAGGGGGACCGTCTGGCGCGTCAGGGACAGGAAGGACGGTCCCGTCCTGTAGGCGAGAGCGGCCCGCCACGCTTCCGCGGTCTCGGGCCCATCGGCCGGGCGCAGGTCCAGAAGACCGGGTATGGCCCGCAACGCGGCGAGCTGCTCGACCGGTTGATGCGTGGGTCCGTCTTCTCCCAGGCCTATGCTGTCGTGGGTGAAGACGTAGGTGACGGGAACTCCCATCAGCGCCGCCAGACGGATGGCCGGCCGCATGTAGTCGGAGAAGATCAGGAAGGTGCCGCCGAAGGGGTGAACGCCGCCGTGCAGCGACATCCCGTTCATCACTGCGCCCATGGCGTGCTCGCGGACACCGAAGTGTACGACGCGCCCACCGGGGTTGTCCGCATGCAGATCGCCGCCGCCGGCGATGTCCGTCTTGTTGGAGCCGCCCAGATCGGCTGACCCGCCCAGCATCGTGGGCACGGCCCCGGCCGCTCCCTGCAGGGCCTTGCCCGAGTGATTTCTCGTCGCGGTGGCCGGGGCGGCCACGAGGTCGGGCAGGGCATCGTCCCAGCCGGATGGCAGCTCTCCCTCGGCTGCCACCTCGAAGGCGGCGGCGAGTTCGGGGAAGTCCGCGCGGTAGGCTTCGAAGCGCCGGGTCCAGGATTCCTGCTCGGCCGCGCCCCCCGCCGCGCGGTGGCGCCAGTGTTCGAGCGCCGCAGGCTCCACATGGAAGGGCTCCAGCGAGGGGTAGCCGATGTTGCCCTTGGTGGCCTTGATCTCGGCTGCTCCCAGCGGCGCTCCATGGGTGGCGGCCGTGCCGGCCATGTTCGGGCTGCCCTCGGCGATCGTCGTACTGAGCACGATCAACGTGGGTCGGTCCGTTTCGGCCCTGGCGGCGGCGAGCGCTGCGTCGATGGCGTCCAGGTCGGTGCCGTCTTCGACCGCCAGGGTGTGCCAGCCGTAGCCCTGGAAGCGGCGGGCCTGATCGGTGGCCGTGGCCAGGTCGGTGGCTCCCTCGATGGTGATCCGGTTGTCGTCGAAGATCCAGGTCAGCTTCCCGAGTCCCTGGTGGCCGGCGATCTCGGCGGCCTCATGCGAAATCCCCTCCATGAGGTCGCCGTCCGAGCACAGCGCGTAGGTGCGGTGATCGACGACCTCGTGGCCCGGGCGGTTGTAGCGGTTGGCGAGCCAGCGCTCCGCCAATGCCATGCCCACGGTGTTGGCGATCCCCTGTCCCAGGGGACCCGTGGTCGTCTCGACCCCGGGGGTGTGACCGTATTCGGGGTGCCCGGGTGTCTTGCTGCCCCACTGGCGGAACTGCTTGATATCGTCGAGGGACACGTCGTACCCGGACAGGTACAACAGACTGTAGATGAGCATGGACGCGTGACCGGCCGAAAGCACGAAGCGGTCGCGGTCGACCCAGCCGGGGTCGCGAGGATTGTGCCGCAGGTGCCGTGTCCAGAGGACGTAGCCGACGGGTGCCAGCGCCATGGGCGTTCCCGGGTGCCCGGAATTGGCCTTCTGGACCGCGTCCATGGACAGGACCTTGATGGTGTCGATGGCAAGCTGTTCGATTTTGGTGGACGCGCCCGCGGCCAGGGGCATGCTCATGCCTCGCTTCTGGTTGGTATCTGGATCATGTGTTGGTCACTGGATTCTGACGGCCTCCCTCGCTACCACGAAATTCAGCAGGCGGTCCGGGACATGGACGACGCGACGGACCTCCATCCCCTCAAGATGGCGGGCCACGTTGTCCTCCGTCCGGGCGAGCGCCGTCACTGCTTCCCGGTCGGCGCCTGTCGGCACCGACACCGTGCCCCGCACCTTGCCGTTAACCTGTACCGCCACCCGAACCTCCTCTTCGACTGCCTTGGCCGCATCGAAAGCCGGCCAGTTGGCGCCGTCGAAGATGCTTCCCTCGTGCCCCAGCCGCTCCCACAGCTCCTCGGCCATGTGCGGAGCGAAGGGCGCGATGAGACGAACCAGCGGCTCGATCTCGGCCCGGCTGGGTGTTCTCCCACCGGCCCGGGCCGCGTTCAGGTACTCCATCATGGCGGCGATGGCCGTGTTGTATCGCAGATCCGCGATCTGTTCGGTCACCCGCTTGATGGTCCGGTGCAGCTTCCGCTCCAGACCCGGGTCGATGGCGTGGTCGGGGAGCTCGCCGTCCTTCGGCACGACGGATTCCCAGAGACGGTGCAGGAAACCGTGCGGACCCGAGATACCCCGATCCTGGTAGTCGCCGCCCGCCATGAAGGGCCCCAGGAACATGAGGTACACGCGGAAGGTATCTGCACCGTACTGCTCGATGATCGGGTCGGGCACGATCACGTTGCCCTTGCTCTTGGACATCTTGGCGCCCTCCCGGATGATGAGGCCGTGGGCGCGGAACTGCGTGAAAGGCTCCTCGAAGTCCAGCACACCGATATCGGAAAGCGCCATGGTGACGAAGCGGGCGTAGAGGAGGTGCAGGACGGCGTGCTCGTTCCCCCCGATATACGTATCCACGGGGAGCCAGCGGCGCGTGATGTCGTCGTCGAAGGGACGGTCGTCGAAGTCGGTGGACGGGTAGCGCAGAAAGTACCAGGCGCTGTCCAGGAACGTGTCGGAGACGTCGGTTTCGCGCGTGGCGTCGCGGCCGCACGACGGACAGGGAACTTCGTACCAGTCGCGCACCCGTGCCAAGGGGCTGATGCCGGTGTCGTCGGGCCGGAAGTCGTCCACCCTGGGGAGGACGACGGGGAGGTCATCCCCGGGAACGGGCACCGGCCCGCAGTCGTCGCAGTGGATGATCGGAATGGGCGGTCCCCAGTACCTCTGCCGCGAGATGCACCAGTCGTGCAGCCGGTAGTTGACCTGGGCTTCGGCCAAGCCTTCGGCCGCCAGGTCGTCCACGATGGCGCGCTTCGCCTCGGACGGGGGCATTCCGTCGTAGCGGCCGGAGTTCACCAGACTCCCCTGCGGGTACTCGTAGGCGATGGCCAGCGGCGTGTCGGCGTCTTCTCCCTCGTCCGCCACCACCCGCACGATGGGGAGGTCATATGCGGTCGCGAAGTCGAAGTCCCGCTCGTCGTGACCCGGCACCGCCATGATGGCGCCGGTCCCGTACCCCATGAGGACGTAGTCGGCGATCCACACCGGCATCGATTCACGGGTCGCCGGGTTGATACAGTAGCCCCCCGTGAACACCCCCGTCTTGTTCTTTTCGACTTTCTGCCGCGCCACCAGGTCCATCGCCCGGGTGCGGGCGCAGTAGGCATCCACCTCTTCCCGGCAGGCGTCGCTTGTGACCGTGTCCACTAGCGGGTGTTCAGGGGCAAGCACCATGTATGTGGCCCCGAAGACCGTGTCCGGACGTGTGGTGAAGACCGGGATCTCGATCCGGTCCGCCCCGTCCTCGCCCGCGCCCGCCCCGGTGACCACGGGGAAACGGATCCGGGCGCCCCGGGAACGCCTTATCCAGGCACGCTGGGCTTTCCGGGTGGTGTCGGACCAGTCGATGTGCGGGAGGTTGTCCAGTAGGCGCCCGGCGTACTCGGTGATCTTCATGAACCACTGCCGGATGAAGCGCTGTTCGACAGGAGTGCCGCAGCGTTCGCACGCCCCCACGATCACCTGCTCGTTGGCCAGCACGGTCATGTCCGACGGGCACCAGTTGACCGGTGCTTCCTTCTGCTCTGCCAAGCCGTGCTTGAAGAGCTGCAGGAAGAGCCACTGGGTCCACTTGTAGTACCCGGCGTTGGTCGTATCGACCGTGTGGGCCCAGTCGAACATCCCCCCCATCCGCCGCAGCTGCCGGGTGAAGTTGGCCACATTCCCGGGGATCAGGTCCATGGGGTGGACACCGGCCTTGAGCGCGAAGTTTTCGGAGTGAATCCCGAATGCGTCGAACCCGATCGGCTCGAAGACATCGTACCCCTGCATGCGCTTGAAGCGTCCGTGAACGTCGGCGCCGGCAAATGCATAGATGTTGCCCACGTGAAGCCCCTCGGCGGAGGGGTAGGGGAACATCATCAGGTTGAAGAAGGGACGCTCGGCGGTGCGCAACTCGTCCAGCGTGAAGGAATTGGTTCCGTCACGGTCCCACCTGGCTTGCCATTCGCGTTCGATGGCTACCGGGTCATACGTCCTGTCAGCGTGCTTGGCCATCTTGCCGGTTGGTACCGTTCAGGGGCGGTGGGTGGCGGGTGTGGCATGAGCCAAGCCCGAAAGCTACGAAAGCCCGAGTGCGTTTTACAGTCCGGTGGCCGATTTGGAGCCGCCATGGGACCCGGTTTCGACGGCGGACGGTAGCAGTTCGAAGGGATCGGACGCCGTTTCCAGTCCCGCCTCCAGCTCCTGGACGGCCTGGCTCACGGAGCCTGCATTCCGGTGGAGCAGCGCGTCGAAGTCGGGAAGGCGGTGGTAATATCGCATCCGGCTGAGCAGGGTGGCGTTGTTCAGGGGGATCGATTCGAAGCTCGCGAAGGTGAGGTTCAGGAGGCGTGGCCGAATCTCCTCGCGGAACCGTGTCCGGTGCCGGTCAAAGATGATCTGGCGCCGAGCCATCTTGTCCTCCCGTGTCGTCACCGAGTCGCCGTAGATCGCTTCGAGCTCCTCCACCAGGGTGTCGATGAATGACGAGAAGACCTTCACGTCGTGCCAACGGTCCCGGGCCCGCTGGCACCAATCCACCTGATCAGGGTCGGGCTGGGCCGTCTCGCCCTCGCCGGGCCGCGAGCAGAAGAACTCGATCGCGCCGGTCCGGCCGACCCAGGTCGCGAAGCTCTCGTTGAAGCGCACCTGCCCCGACACGAAGAGGTGGTTGTGGGAGAGTTCGTGGATGATCGTGGCCACCAACTCCAACTCGTCGTACCTGAGGACTGTCGAGAGGAGAGGGTCCGAAAACCAGCCCAGGGTGCTGAAGGCGGAGGTGGGCCGCAGGTAGGTATCGAACCCCTCCTCTTCGAGCTTGCGCTGCTCGTCGATCGCGTCGTCGAGGTCGAAGAATCCCCGGTAGGGAACCCGGCCGACGATCGGAAACCACCATGTCCTGGAGAGGAGCTGGTCCTGGTACGCGGCCGACAGCACCATCGCCAGGGTGTCCCGCTCGAGCTCGGTGTAGGTGGTGTAGCTGTCCCCCACGTCGAGTCCCAGCCCGTTCATGGCGAAGTCCCGGGCCTCGGTCGCCAGGGCGAGCTTGGCGCGAGTCTCCTCGTCGGTCTCGGGCTCAAGGATGACCTCCGGGATCGGCCGGCGGGCGCGGAGGATCTTGGCCTCCTCCCACCCGGCCTTGATCACATACGCGGGCGAGCACGCGGTGCCCGGCCAGAGCGATGCGGCCATGACTACAGCCGCCGCCGCGGCCACGAGCAGTCTCGCCCGCGGCCGCCTGCGCCGGCCGGTGTCGCCCCCTTTCGGGTCGGCACCCCTCTTCCCGCTCATGCCATTCGCCCCTGCTTGCTATCTGCGCCTGGCGTCGTCATGGCACTGCCCCCGGTGCTACCGGCCCCCGCCCAGATTCCTGATCAGCGGGATCCCTCCCTCGGTCGGCACGTACACCAGCGACCCCTCGGGCAACTGCGACAGCTGCTGGATGTAGAAGAACGTCAGGTATTCCTGCGACAGGCCCGTGGAGATGATCCGCTGGGCCTCGGCGATCCCCTTGGCTTCTTCGGCCTGCTGGCGCGCCTGCTCCTGGATGATCTGGGTCTGGAACTCCTCGGCGGCGACCTGCTGCTCCCGCTCCAGCTTCTGCTCGATCGCATCGCGGACCCTGTCGGGAGCCTGAATGTCGCGCACGAACACTTCGACCACATCGATCCGGTCCCCGGCCTTCAACTGGATTTCTTCCATCATGCTGGTCGCCAGTTCACGGCGGTTCGGCGAGAAGATCTCATTGATCGACTTGGTCGCGACCGCGTCCCGGACCCCGTTGCGGACGGCGCTCAGGACAATGATCCGCTTGATCTGGTCTTCGGTGCCGATACGGTCGTAGAGGTCCGGCGCGTTGTCACGGTTGATCTCGAAGAGGAGGGAAACCTCCAGCGTCACGTTCAGCTGCTCCGAAGTCTGCGCCTCGATCTGCTCGACGGCGCCCTGAGCCGGGAAGGACTGTTCCCGCACGGACATCCGTTCCACGGAGGCCAGGGGGTTGACCAAGTGGACGCCCTGTCCCAGAGGGGTGGGGTCGACCTTCCCGAGGAAGTGCTTGACGCCGACCTCGCCGACGCTGATCACGACGACGATGTTCAGGAGCACGAAGCTCACCCCCACCGCCATGAAGACGTACCCGACCAGCTTGTTCGGGATCTTCGATTCTCCGGCGGGGATGGAGCGGACGACCGCCCCGATGGCGATCAGGACGATTGCGATGGCAAAGAGACTCATGGTACCGTTCCTCTTGTGGGTTTTTCGTTCTTGTCCCGTGGCTGGATGAAATATGGCCTCTTTGGCTACGGGGCGCGTGGGGGGGACGTCATTTAGCTTGGAGGCTTCCTCCGGGGAGACCGGCCCAGTGGGAACTCAAACAAACAGCAATCCGCTCGACGGACGCGTGGGAATCATCACCGGTGCATCGTCCGGGATAGGCAGGGCGGTGGCCCGAGCGCTTGCCGCCGAGGGCGCGGCCGTCGTGCTTGGCGCACGGCGGATCGCGCGCCTGGAAGCGGACGTGCGCGAGGTGTGCGCCGCGGGCGGGCGTGCGCTGGCGGTGCAGACCGACGTGACCTGTCTGGAAGACGTGCGCGCCATGGTAGCCGCTGCCCGGACCACCTTCGGCCGCGTCGACATCCTGGTGAACAACGCAGGCATCATGCCGCTGTCACCGTTGGCGGAAGGGCGCGTCGAGGACTGGACGCGGATGGTGGAGGTAAACGTGAACGGCGTCCTCCACGGAATCGCCGCGGTCCTCCCCGTCATGCTGGAACAAGGGACCGGACACATCGTCAACGTGGGCTCCGTCGCGGGTCGGCGACCATTTCCAGGCGGCACGGTGTACGCCGCCACCAAGTTCGCGGTGCGCTGCCTGTCGTGGGGCCTGCACCTCGAGCTGGGAGCCGAGCACGGGATCCGTGCGACAGACATCCAGCCCGGGTACGTGGACACGGAACTCATCAACACCGTGCCCGACGCGGAAGCGCGCGAGGAATGGGCCCAGCGCTGGGCGGACAAGCGGGCGCTGCACGCGGACGATGTGGCCCGGGCGGTGTTGTACGCGGTGACCGCCCCGCCGCACGTGGCAGTCAGCGAGGTCCTGGTGCGGCCGCTGGACCAGCCGACGTAGGAGTCTCCCCCGTCAGGCCGCCACCCCCGCGAACTGCAGCTCGTGCAGCCGCCGGTACAGGCCGTCTCCCTCCAGAAGCTCCTCGTGGCTTCCCTCCTCGACGAGGCGGCCGTGGTGCATGACCAGGATCCGGTCCGCGCCCGTAACGGTGGAAAGCCGGTGCGCGATCACCAGGCTGGTCCGGCCCCGCATCAGGCGGTCGGTGGCCTCTTCGATCCGGGCCTCGATCTCGGAATCGACCGAACTGGTGGCTTCGTCCAGCACCAGGATGTCGGGATCGAAGGCCAGCGCCCGGGCGAAGGACAGGAGTTGCCGCTCTCCGACCGAGAGACTGGCTCCCCGCTCGCCCAGCTCCTGGGCCGGTCCCTCGGGCAGCCGCTCGACGAAGGGGGTCGCACCCACCGCGTCCAGGGCGGTCGTCACGGTGCCCTCGTCGATGGACGATGATCCCAGCCGCACGTTGTAGTCGACCGACTGGCTGAACAGGAAGATGTCCTGCAGCACCAGGCCGATCCGGTCCCGGAGCTCCTTCATGCGGAGCCGCTCGATCGGGATGCCGTCCACCAGGATCCGCCCGCGCTGGATCTCGTAGAACCGCATCAGCAGGTTGATGATCGTGGTCTTCCCGGCCCCCGTGTGCCCGACGATCGCAAGCTTCTCGCCGGGGGCGACGGTGAAGGAGAGGTCCCGGATGACCCAATCGGGCTCGGCGCGCCCGGCCGCGCCCTCGCGCGCGTTACCACTCTCGCGCTCTCGGTCGCCCTCGCCGGAGCGCTCGCGCCTGCCGTACGCGAACCACACGTTCTCGAAGCGGATCTCCCCCGGGGCGGCGGCGGGAAACCCTGCCGGGTCTGCCACGTCCTGGATCGCGGGCTCGCGGTCCAGGAGCCGGAAGATCCGCTCCGACGAAGCCATCGCTCCCTGCAGCAGGTTGTACTTCTCGGAGAGGTCCTGGATGGGGCGGAAGAAGCGGCGGGCGTAGTCCAGGAACGCCACCAGGACACCGATCGTGACCGCCCCCTGGATCATTGCGCCCCCCCCGTACCAGATGATCAGCGCCAGCGCCACCGCGGTGAGGAGCTGGATCACGGGGAAGAACAGCGCGTAGTAGGTGATGGAACGCAGGTGCGCCGCGAGGTAGTCGTCGTTGAGCGCCTTGAAGCGCCCGAGATCGGCCTCTTCGCGGTTGAAGAGCTGCACGATCCGGATCCCGGTGAACCGCTCCTGCAGGAAGGCGTTCATGCGCGCGAGGCGCACCCGGATGTCTCGGTATGCGGCCCGGATCCTCGACCGGAAGACAAAGGCGACCCAGGCCACGAAGGGGAGCACGCTGAAGGTGACCAGGGCCAGCTCGGTGTTCATCTGCAGCATGGCCGCCACGATGAAGAAGAGCATGAAGAGGTCGCCGAACACAGTGACCAGTCCGGAGCTGAAGAGCTCGTTCAGCGTTTCGACATCGGAGGTGATGCGGGTCATGAGCCGGCCCACGGGGTTCCGGTCGTAGAACCTGAGGTCCAGCTCCTGGAGCTTGCGGAAGACCTGGGTGCGCAGGTCGTACATGACCCGCTGCCCGAGCCATGTGGTGACCAGGGCCTGCACGTACTGGAACACGAAGATCAGGGCCGTCGCCGCCATGAAGAGAGCGGCGAGAAGCGCGAGCTGGCGGCCGTCGCCGTTGGGAATGGCCTCGTCGAGGGCGATCATCGTCAGGTAGGGACCGATCACGGCCAGCAGCGACGCCAGCATCAGCAGGGCGACGGCGCCCGCCACCTGCAGCTTGTACGGCCGGAGGTAGCGTAGAAGCCGGGCCATCAGGCGTGAGTCGTACGCCTTCCCCAGGACTTCTTCTTCGTAGCCGTTGCTCACTGGAAGAACTCCCGGAGCGCGCACGCGGGGGCGGGCCCGAGAGAGCCGGGGGAAGAACCGCTCACGACCCCGTGGTCAGACTTCGCCGGCCGCGATCAGGTCGAGCCCGTCGAGCAGCCGCTGCATCTTGTCCCACGGGGCGATCGTCGCCCTGAGTCCCGATCCCCGGGCCGTGGTTCCCACGAACGGACGGACACGTACGCCGTAGAGCTCAAGACGCTTGGCCGTAGGTTCCAGCTTGTCGTTCGGACGGAGTATGAAGACGAAGTTCGCGGCGGACGCTGGTACCAGATAACCCCTGTGCAGCAGGCACTCCCGCAAACGGTCGCGGTTGGTCCGCGTCTCGGTGACGGTGTCGGCCAACCACGGCGAGTCGCTGGATACGGCCGCGGCCGCGGCGGCGCTCGTCACGCCGGACACGACGAAGGGCCCGCGCGCCTTGTCCACCTCGAGCACCAGCGACGGATTCCCCACGCCGTACCCGGCGCGCAGTCCCGCGAGACCGTACGCCTTCGACAACGTCTTCACGCAGAGGGTGCGCTCTCCCTCCAGAGCCATATCGAAGGGCGTCCGGTCACTCGCGTCCCGGTTGTACTCGCCGTACGCCTCGTCGATGATCAGGACGCTGCCGGTGGCCTCCGTGTGTTCGTACACGGCCCGGATCCAGTCGTCGGGGATGGCCTGGCCGGTGGGGTTGCCGGGGTTGGCGACAAAGACGATGCTCGGCGAACTCCCCGCGAAGCGCACCGGGTCGTCCAGCCCCTCCGTCCACTCGACGGATACCGGCTCGTGCCCGTTCATGCGCGCCAACATGCCCGCCGCGGGCCAGCCCGGGTCCAGGAAACGCATGCGCGTGGGAGCGACGGCCCGCATGAGCGCGTCGAGCACCCCCGTGCCCCCCGCCCCCGTCGTCACGTTGTCAGGCGAAATACCCAGCCTCGCCGCCACGGCGTCCGCAAGCTTGTCCGCGTAGCTGCCCGGGTACTGAGACGCCTCGGCCGATCCGGCGCCGGCAAGGACCGCGAGCGCGGCGGGGTGGGCGCCCCACAGGTTGTGGTTGTCGCCCAGATCCGCGGCGACCGGCGACCGGTCGGGGAGGTAGCGGCCAAGGGCTTCGTAGTCGGGGCGGGGATAGATGTCCGGCGGATTGGTCATTGTCGGTTTGGTGGTGTGGGTAGATTTGACGGGGCGGCGCCCGAGTGCGGGTGGAAGGGGCAGCCGTTCCACGCTCGGGCAATCCGCGCCTGATGGCAACGGGTCGCCCGCCGAAACGAACGCCGGTCAGGATCGACCAGGAGGACTCGCGGGGTCATGGATGAGCCGATTCGAATCAGGGGTGCCCGTCAGCATAACCTGAAGGGGATCGATCTGGACCTCCCCCGCAACATGCTGACAGTCATTACCGGACCGTCGGGTTCGGGCAAGTCCTCGCTTGCCCTCGACACGCTCTTCGCGGCCGGCCAGCGCCGCTACGTGGAGGCCCTGTCCAGCTACGCCAAGCAGTTCCTGGACCGGCTGGAGAAGCCCGACGTCGACCTGATCGAGGGGCTCTCGCCGGCGGTGGCGATCGAGCAACGCGCCCCCACCACGAGCAGCCGCTCCACCGTGGGCACGGCGACCGAGGTGTACGACTTCCTCCGCCTCCTCTTCGCGCGGGTCGGGCGGACGCACTGCCCCGAGTGCGGCGACGAGGTGCGGCCCGACACCGTCAGCGCCGCCGTGGACCGCGTTGCGGCGCTGTCCCCCGGGACGAAGCTGCTGGTCACCTTCCCGCTGGCGCGCAGCGGCCGGGTCTCGCATGAGCTGGTGGCCGAAAACCTGCGCTCTCTGGGCTTCGCGCGGGTCATGGCCGACGGGGTGATCACGGAGCTGTCGGACCTGCTTGTGCCGGAGGGGGGGCAAGCCGCGGAAGCCGCCGGCGAGGGTGACCTGGAGCCCGGCGCGGGACAGGACACGCTCCCGGGCGCTCCCTTTGCGGATCTCGCCTCCGCCCGCGAAGTCATGGTCGTGGTGGACAGGCTCAAAGTGGCGAAGGAGCTGGACCGGGTCTGGACCGATCGACTGGCCGATTCGCTGGCGACATGCTTCCGGGAGGGCGAAGGGGAAGCCGTGGTGGTGATGGCGGGAGCCGGGCCCGAGGACTGGCTTCGCTTCTCGGAACGGTTCCGCTGTCCCCGTCACCCGGAACGGCAGTTCCTCGAACCCGTGCCCCGTCTGTTCTCCTTCAACAACCCCTACGGAAGCTGCCCGACGTGCACGGGTTTCGGCGCGACGCTGGAATACGATCCGGCCCTGGTGGTTCCCGACGGGGACCGGTCGCTGGACGACGGCGCCGTGGACCCCTGGGCCAAACCCCGCTACGACCAGGAGCGCCGGAGGCTGCGGAACTTCGCGGTGCGGGAAGGGGTCTCCAGCTACGCGCCCTGGAGTGAGTTGCCCGGGTCCTTCCACGAAGCCGTGCTGTACGGCAAAGGGTCGTTTCGCGGGGTCATGGACTTCCTCGTCTCCAAGGAACCGAAGCGGTACAAGCAGTACATCCGCATCTTCCTGCGACAGTACCAGCGCCCCAGGCCGTGCCGTGCCTGCGGAGGATCGCGCCTGAGGACGGAAGCCGGGTACATTACGGTCGGCGGGCACGATATCGGCACGGTCTCCGCCATGCCGATCGAAGAGATCCCCCGTTGGCTGGATGGCCTGGAGCTGCGCCCCATGGAAGCGCGCATCGCGACCACCATCCTCCGGGAGCTGTCCGCACGGGTGGGGTTTCTGGTGGACGTGGGACTCGGCTACCTCACGCTCGGGCGACAGATGCGCACGGTCTCCGGGGGCGAGGCGCAGCGCATCTCGCTCGCCAACTCCCTCGGATCGCGGCTGGTGGACACGCTGTACGTCCTCGACGAGCCGTCCATCGGGCTGCACCCGCGCGATATGGACGCCCTCATGGCGCTGCTGAAGCGCCTTCGGGACGGGGGCAACACGGTTGTCGTGGTGGAGCACAACGCGGCCGCGATCCGGGCCGCCGACCATGTGGTGGAATTGGGCCCGGGGTCGGGTGACATGGGCGGAGAGGTCGTTTTCGAGGGTTCTCCAGATGCTTTGACAGATTCCGTGACAGATACCGGGCACTATCTGTCCGGGAATCTGTCACGGACCGTCGAAAAGCGACGGCCGGTCGACGGTGCCCGCATCCGTCTGTCGGGAGCCACCCTCCACAACCTGCGTGGCGCCGAGGCCGAGTTCCCCATCGGCGCGATGACCGTGGTGACCGGCGTGTCGGGGTCGGGCAAGTCGACCCTGGTGCACGACATCCTCTACCGTGCCCTCGAGCGCGAGCTGCGGGGCGGGCGCACGTCGGCCAAGGAGCACCTGGGCGAGGTGGTCGGGGCGTACGGCTCGCTGACGGGGCTGGAACACGTTGACGACGTGGTGCTGATCGACCAGAGCCCCATCGGGCGCACTCCCCGCTCCAACCCCGTCACCTACATCCAGGCGTGGAGCGAGATCCGCCGCATCTTCGCACAGCAGCGCGGAGCGGGGTCCGCCGGCCTCGATGCGCGCAGCTTCTCGTTCAATGTGAAGGGCGGGCGCTGCGAGGAGTGCAGCGGGGCCGGCTTCGTGCGCGTCGAGATGGTCTTCATGGCGGACATCCACGTACCTTGCGACGTGTGCGGAGGGAAGCGGTACCGCCCCGAGGTGCTCGACGTGAGGGTTCGCGGCCTCAATGTGACGGACGTGCTGGACCTCACCGTCGACAGGGCCATGCGCTTCTTCCTCCGCGAGCCCAGGCTGGGGCAGGCGCTGTGGCACCTGCAGCAGGTCGGGCTGGGGTATCTTCGTCTGGGCCAGCCGGCAACGACGCTGTCGGGAGGCGAGGCACAGCGGCTGAAGATCGCGCGCGAACTGAGCGGCGCGGCCAGGAGGAAGGGGGCACGCAAGGTGTACATCCTCGACGAACCGACCACGGGGCTTTCGGGAGCGGACGTGGCGCAGTTGAATACCGTTCTGGGCAAGCTGGTGAAGGCCGGGCACACCCTCGTGGTTGTGGAGCACGACCTGGACGTGGTCAGGGTGGCCGACTGGGTGGTCGACATGGGACCCGGCGCGGGCGGGCGCGGTGGCGAGGTGGTGGCGATGGGGCGGCCCGAGGACGTGGCGACCGTGCCGGAGAGCGTAACCGGGCGGTTTCTGGGCGACCTGGTGCATCGCGGCGCGGGGAGTGGTTCGGACGGACGGGGATCGGGCCGGGCGGCGGGGGTCGGATGACCGCTTCACGGCGAGGGCGTTCGCCCCGGGTCTCGGTGGTCCTCCCGGTCCACGACGGCGAGGCCACGTTGGCCGCGGCGCTCACGTCCCTGGCCGCGCAGACCGTGCGCGACTTCGAGGTGGTGATCGTCGACGACGGCTCCCGTGATGCCTCCCCCCGGATCGCACGGGCGTGGCAGTGGCGTGACGATCGCTTCCGTGTGGTGCACACCCCGCACGAGGGGATCGTCCCGGCGTTGCAGCGCGGCCTGGCCGAGGCACGTGGCGCGTACGTGGCCCGCATGGACGCCGACGACGTCTCCCACCCGGCTCGCTTCTCGGCCCAGCTCGACCTTCTGGAGCGCCGCGCGGACCTCGCGGGGTGCGGCACCGGCGTGCGCTACGTTCCCGAATCGGGCGTCACCGCGCGATCGGCCCAGTACGCTGCCTGGGTCAACTCCATGACCAGCTGGGACGCGGTCGCGGCCAACATCTTCGTCGAGTGCCCCCTCGCCCACCCGACCTTCATGTTCAGGACGCGCAAGCTCACCTCGGCGGGTGGGTACCGCGACCGTGGCTGGCCCGAGGACTACGACCTCCTGCTGCGGCTGTGGCGGCTCGGCCACCGCTTCGTGACGCTGCCCCGGATCCTCCTCGACTGGGGGAACCGCGAAGGGCGCCTGAGCCGCACCCACCCCGCGTACTCGCTGGACGCGTTCAGGGCGTGCCGGGTGCACCACGCGCGGCGCAGCCTGCTCGAGGGGCGGATCGGCGTGGTGGTGTGGGGCGCGGGTCCCACCGGCAAGAGTCTCGCGCTGGAGTTCCAGCGTCAGAAGGTGGCGGTCAAGGGGTTCATCGAGGTGGACCCGCGCAAGATCGGGCAGGTGATCCATGACGCGCCGGTGCGTGAGGCGGGGGCCGCGCGGGAGTTCGGGGATGTGCTTCATGTCGGCGCCGTGGCGCGTGGGAAGGGCAGGGCGGCGGTGTGGGCGGCGGCTGCGGAAATGGGCCTGGAATACGGGTTGACCTTCGTTTCGATGGCGTGACGCCGGAGGCCTTTCGCGAAGGCATTCCGGAACCCCGAAAAGAGCCCGTCCCAACCGGTGTTCCGACCTTGAGCCGACCGCTCGAAACGGCTATCTTCAAGGGCTGTCGAAGGCCCGCCTCGACCCCGTCCGTGTCCCCTGAGATTTGCCGGCCTTCCGCTTCTCCCCCAGACCGGAAATCATGGCCGAAAACGACCAGACCAACACCGGCGAACGGGTCCTCGAACGAATCCTCGAACAGGAGATGCGCGAGTCGTTCATCGACTACTCGATGAGCGTCAACGTGCAGCGCGCCCTGCCCGATGTGCGGGACGGGCTGAAGCCGGTGCACCGCCGCATCCTCTACGCCATGTCGGGGCTGGGCCTCTCCCCCGGACGCGCCTACAAGAAGTGCGCGACGGTCGTGGGCGAGGTGCTGGGGAAGTACCATCCGCACGGTGACTCCGCCGTCTACGACGCCCTGGTCCGCATGGTCCAGGACTTCTCGCTGCGCTATCCGCTCGTGGACGGCCAGGGGAACTTCGGGTCCATCGACGGCGACTCGGCGGCGGCCTACCGCTACACCGAGGCTCGGCTGCAGCGCCTGTCCATAGAGCTGCTGGCCGACATCCAGAAGGACACCGTCCGCTTCGACGAGAACTTCGACGGGCGGCTGAAGGAGCCGTCGGTCCTGCCGTCCAAGGCGCCGAATCTGCTCATCAACGGGTCTTCGGGCATCGCGGTGGGGATGGCGACCAACATTCCTCCGCACAACCTGCGCGAGGTCGTCGCCGGCCTCCTGGCCCTGATCGACGACCCCTACCTCCCCCAGGAGCGGCTGGAAGAGCTCATCAGGGGGCCGGACTTCCCCACCGCGGGCAACATCTGCGGGACCGAGGGCATACAGGACGCCTATCGAACCGGACGGGGCCGGATCGTCATCCGGGCCGCGGCGACGATCGAAGAGGACGACGACGGGCCGTCCAGGATCATCGTCAGCGAGATCCCGTTCATGGTCAACAAGTCCCGCCTCATCGAGCAGATCGCGGCTCTGGTGCGGGAGAAGAAGGTCATATCCATCCGGGACCTGCGCGACGAGTCGGACCGGGACGGGCTCCGCATCGTGATCGAGCTGAAGCGCGACGCGGTGCCGCAGGTCGTGCTGAACAGGCTCTACAAACACACTCAGATGCAGTCCACCTTCGGCGTCATCTTCCTGGCCCTGGTGGACGGCGTGCCCCGGGTCATGACGCTGCGCGAGATGCTGGGCCACTTCATCGACCACCGCCACAGCGTGGTGGTCAGGCGGAGCCGCTTCGACCTTGCCGCCGCGAAGGAGCGGGAGCACATTCTGGAAGGCCTCAGGATCGCGGTCGACAACATCGACGAGGTGGTCAGGATCATCCGCGGTTCGCGGGACGCAGCGGAAGCGGCGGTGGGGCTCCGTGACGCCTTCAGCCTGTCCGAGCGCCAGGCTCGGGCCATTCTGGAGATGCGCCTTTCCCGCCTGACCGGGCTCGAGATGGACAACCTGGACGCCGAGCTGTCCCAGGTGCGGGCGCGGATCACCGAGTTGGAGCGCATTCTGGGCGACCGCGACGTGCGAATGGGCATCATCAAGGACGAGTTGCGGGAGATTGCCACCCGCTACGGCGACGACCGCCGCTCCGCGATTCAGGGGAGCATCTCCTCCTTCGATGTCGAGGACCTGATCGCGGACGAGGAAGTCGTGATCACGATGTCCCGGCAGGGCTACGTGAAGCGCATCCCCATCGACACCTACCGGGCCCAGCGAAGGGGCGGACGGGGCCTCAGGGGGATGAAGACCAAGGCCAAGGACTGGGTGGAGCACCTCTTCGTCGCGTCCACCCACGACTATCTCATGGCGTTCACCGACAAGGGCCGGTGCCACTGGGTGAAGGTGTGGGGGATCCCTCAGGGCAGCCGCAATGCCAAGGGGAAGCCGATCGTCAATTTCCTCGAGTTGGCTCCCGGCGAGAAGGTCGCGTCGGTCCTCCCGGTGCGAGAGTTCAGCGGGGACCGGTTCCTGCTCTTCTGCACCAGGAACGGAGTCGTGAAGAAGACTCCTCTCTCCGCCTACGGCAATGTCCGCGCGGTCGGGATCTACGCCATCAAGTTCCGTGAGGGCGACGAGCTCATCGACGCGCGGATCACCGACGGTACCAACGAGGTCGTGCTGGCGACGCGGCTCGGCAAGGCGATCCGCTTCCACGAGTCCGATGCCCGGCCGATGGGGCGCAACACCGAGGGGGTGATGGGGATCCGCCTTGCAGAAGGTGACGAAGTCGTGGGGATGGTGGTGGTGCGACATCCGGACCAGACGCTGCTCACCGCGAGCGAGCGCGGGATGGGCAAGCGGAGCGAGATCGGCGACTACCGCATCCAGGGTCGGGGCGGGATGGGCGTGATCAACCTGAAGGTCTCCAGGAAGAGCGGGCCGGTGGTCACGATCAGGGCCGTCACGGACGATGACCAGCTCATGGTGATCACCCGGCACGGGGTGGTGAACCGCCAGCGCGTGTCCGATATGAGGGTCATCGGGCGTGTGACTCAGGGCGTGCGCCTGGTGAATCTGGACGAGGGTGATTCGGTGGTCGACGTCGCTCGGGTGGTGGGCGATGACGATGACGACGACTAGCCCCGGCCTGGTCCCGCTCGCCGCGGTGGAGGCGGCTGCGGAACGGATTCGCGGGACCGTGGTGCGCACGCCGCTGATCCCGGACGCGGATCTGTCGGAGTCGCTGGGCGGCGAGGTTCGGCTGAAGTGCGAGTCGCTCCAGAAGGCGGGCGCCTTCAAGGCACGGGGAGCCTGCAACTTCCTCGCGCAGCTGCCGCCGGAAGAGCTTGCACGGGGTGTGATCACGTATTCGTCCGGCAACCACGCCCAGGCCGTCGCATTCGCTGCAGGGCTCAAGGGCGTGCGCGCGGTCGTCGTCATGCCGACCACGGCGCCCCGGGTCAAGAGCGACGGGGCGCGTCGCCTGGGCGCGCGTTTGGAGTTCGCCGGAACGACGTCCGAGCACCGGCGCGTCCGTGCCGAGGAGATTGCGGAAGCCGAGGGGCTGGTGATGGTTCCGCCCTTCGATCACCCCTGGATCATCGCCGGCCAGGGGACCGTGGCGCTGGAAGTGTTCGAGGACTGGCCTGAAGTGGACACACTGGTGGTTCCGATCGGTGGAGGAGGACAGATGGCGGGTTGCGCGGCGGCGCTCCGGCGCCTGAAGCCGGCAGCCTCCATTATCGGCGTGGAACCCGCGGGAGCGCCCACCATGCGGCGGGCCCTCGACGCGGGGGGCCCGGAGACGCTCGAGCGCATCGACACGATCGCCGACGGACTGGCGCCCACCCGCGCCGGCGACCTCACCTACGCTCACGCGTCCGCGCTGCTGGACGATGTGGTGCTCGTCGAAGACGGCGACATCCGCCGCGCCGCCGCCCACCTCATCACCCGGCGCAAGCTCGTCGTGGAGTACTCGGGCGCGGCAACCGTCGCCGCGCTGATGTCGGGGCGGGTTCCGGCGGCGGGCGGCAACGTCTGCGCGGTGCTGTCGGGGGGCAACCTGGACACCTCGCTGCTCGGCGAGATCCTCGGCGCGGCGTAAGCAGCCCGTGACGGGAATCGCCACGCCCCGCCGCTGATGCTCCTCCTCTTCGACATCGACGGAACCCTCACGTGGGGCGGTCCCGCCAAGGAGGCATTCGGCTTCGCCCTGGAGGGAACCTTCGGGACCGCGGGACCGATCGCCAACCATGACTTCTCGGGGAAGACCGACCCGCTCATCATGCGGGAACTCCTCACCGCGGCCGGCCACGCTTCCTGCGAGATCGAGGCCGGCCTGCCGCGCTTCTGGGACCTCTACCTTTCGGAGCTGGACGCCAGGATCGGGGCCGAACCGGTGACCGTGCTGCCCGGAGTCCGGGAGCTGGTCGGCGCGCTGGCCGCGCGGGACGACGTCTTCCTCGGCCTCGTCACCGGCAACGTGGAGGGAGGCGCCAGGCTGAAGCTCCGCTCGGCGGGGCTGTGGGAGAGCTTCCCCGTCGGCGCCTTCGGGTCGGACCACGAGGTCCGCAACGAACTGCCCACAGTCGCGTTCCGGCGCGCGGCCGCACACTGGGGGCGGCCCTTTCGGGGCGAACACGCGGTCATCATCGGGGACACGCCGCGAGACATCGAGTGCGGCAGGGCCGTCGGCGCGGCCACGGTGGCCGTTGCGACGGGGCGCTTCTCGGCGGAGGACTTGCGGGACGCGGGCGCGGATCGGGTACTTGCGGGGTTCGCGGATACGCGGGCCACCGTCGAGGCGCTGACCGCCCGTCCTTGATCTTGGGGCCGCGCCCGGCCCATCTTGCTATTGTCTTGCCGAAACAACGACAACGGAGCGTGGAACACATGAAGAACTTCTACATCATCATCGGAGCCGTGGCCGTGATTGGGGTGGCGGTGGTTGCATTCGCCCTGAGGGGTGGCGGATCGGCGGCGAGTGAGCCCGTCGACCTGGGCGATATCGGGAATCAGGAGCTGGTGGATCTGGCGCAGGGCATGGTCTACGGCGATCCGGACGCGCCGATCACCATCATGGAGTTCGGCAACTACCAGTGCCCCGCCTGTATGACTTTCGCCTTCCAGATCAAGCCACAGATAGACCTGGCCTACATCGAGACCGGGCAGGCCAAGTTCGTCTTTCACGACTTCCCGACGCCGGGTCTCCCTCACTCGTTCCTGGCCGCGCGGGCCGTCAGGTGCGCGGGTGACCAGGGCCGCTACTTCGACTATCACGACTCGGTGTTCCGCACCCAGCGGCAGTGGTCCCGCCCGGACAGCCCGGTCGGCCATTTCAACGACCTGGCAGCGGACCTGGATCTGGACACGGGCGCCTTCAGGGACTGCCTGAATAGCGACCGGCACGCGGACGTGGTGACGGCCAACGCGACCCTGGGCCAGATGATGCGTGTCCCCGGAACCCCGGCGATCTTCGTCCACCACGGCACCGGGCGTGCCCAGCGCCTGGGCGGCTTCCAGTTCATCGACGTTCAGCAGGCCATGGAAGCCGGGCCGGGGAATTGACCGAGCCGCTGCACTCGTCCGGCGCCGGGTCGGGGGAGCCGTCCAGGCGGGCCAGAGGCGAACCGACCGGCCGGGCCACAGGAGAGCCACCCGGCCGTGCCCCGGCGGAGCCGCCCGCCGGTTCCAGCGAAGGGCCCCCGAAAAACAGGATGCTCGTCGCCGTGCTCTCCCTTGCCGGCGTGTTCCTGGCGTTCTATCTGGTGGCGTACAACATGGGTTGGACGCCACCCATCCCGTGCGGAAGCGGGAGTTGTGCGACCGTGCAATCATCCAGCTACGCGTGGGTGGGCCCCGTGCCCGTCTCTGTCATCGGACTGGCCGGATACCTGGCGCTGCTCGTGCTCTCGATCGCGGGGTTGCAGGCACGGCTGGCCGCGTCCCGGGCGGTCTCGTTTCTCCTGTTTGGAGGGGCTCTGACCGGGGTGCTGTTCAGTGTGTACCTCACCTACCTGGAAGCAGCGGTGATCAACGCCTGGTGCCGCTACTGCGTGGCTTCGGCCATCCTCATCACCGTCGTGTTCGCGGCGACGATTCCGGAAGTGAAGCGGATGCGTGGAGGGACTATCCGATGAGCGGCGAGCGGATCCGTGTGCGAGTTCTCTACGCCGTGGGCGGGGGATATCACTCCGAGATCATTTCGGTGCCGGGCGGCGGTCTGAGCGAGTACGAGCGTCTGATCGACTTCCTCAGGGAAGACCCGGCGGTGGCGGCCGAGTGCTATATCGACGCGGAACGTCTGTGCTCGGCCCAGATCGCAGGGGACGACGACACGGAAACCGGGTAGGCGCGAGGGTCCGAGGTCGCGGTGCCGCCGCGGCGCTTTACCTCGCGCTGCTACATTGCGCCACGACACGCCGTCAGCGCCCTGGCCAGCGACCATTCCCGCGTTTCACGAGGCGGCCAACTTCCCGCGTGGGAAGCGAACATCAAGGCGGCGGCTTCGTCCCGAGCCCGGTCGGCCAGCGCCTTCCTGATCAGGCCGCCGGCCTCCGCCTCGTCGAGTTCCGCTTCGTCGAGCAGCTGCACGTCACCAAATCGGGGCATCCAGACATCGAGGCAGAGGTCCATCGTCGCCCAGCTCCGCTCGTCGATGAATTCGACGGGCGTGAGGATGTTGGCGTATTGCCCGGTAAAGGCACCGTTTGTGCGGTGAAAGAGGCCGATGTCATACGACTTGTTCGGGTAGGTGAACCAGATGACCGGTGAGCGCGGCTCGAGGATCGTGAGGCCGTCGACCACGATGGGCCCGTCAATAGGCGTACGGGGCTGGAATGTGACGACGGCTTCCGGGCGGCTCTCCAACACGTACAGGCGGTAGATGGCCAGGGGCTTGCCGATCCGTCCGTAGCGGATGGTGATCCAGGTGTTCGCCGCGGGCAGCGCGGAGCTCCCGCCGTCCTTGTCTTCGCCGCCGCGGAGCCCGCTCATGGGTCGCCGAAGCGCTCCGGATTGGCACGCTCGATGAAGATGTTCATGATTCCTCCGCAGACGGCCGGACTCCACGAAGTGAAGTCGTCAGTGAGGTCGACCCTTACGGTCGCGGGGGGTGCACCGTCGAACAGCTTCCTGGCGGCTTCGATCACCTCGCCCTCGCCGCACCCGCCGCCAACCGTTCCAGCGATCACGCCACTCTTCCCGATGAGCATCCGCGCTCCGGTCTTGCGCGGCGTAGATCCCTTCGACGACACGATCGTGGCCAGAACGGCGGGCTCCTCCAGTGAAGCCAACCGTGCCAGCAACTGCTTCTCGTTCATGACTGCTCCTTCTTCGCGGGCGGTCCGCCCGCCGGTCCGCCGCCGCCCGCCCGTCCGCCGCCGCCCGCCCGTCCGCCGAAAAACCGCTCGACGACGCGCTCCTTCTCCACCAGGGGAACGCCGGAGCCGCGAGAGTGGAACATGATGACCTCCGCAGCCACCGAAACAGCGATTTCCGCCGGGGTCTGCCCCCCCAGATCCAGCCCGACGGGCGCCCGTACAAGCTTCATCTCATCGGTGGTGAAGCCGTCCCGAACGAGCTGCTCGTGCGTGGCCCGTACGCGCCGGCGACTGCCGATCATCCCAATGTAGCCCGGTGGCCCGGGCATGCGCAGCAGACGCACCAGACACTCGTAGTCGAAGCTGTGTCCCCGCGTGACCAGGACCACATGGTCGTGCGGGTCCAGGCGGGTGTCGGCGAAGGGATCCCGGAAGTCGATCACGCGGACTGCGGCTGCCTCGGGGAACCGCTCGGGAGCCGCGAATTCGGGCCGGTCGTCCAGCACTTCGACGCGCAGCCCCAGCATTGCGCTCAGCCGGCACAGGGGGATTGCGATGTGCCCCGCACCCACGATCACCATGCGCGCGGGCGGGCCGTGCAGCTCCATGTAGACTCTGGCGGTCGCGGCGCGCGCTCCTTCGCCGTATTCGAAGTCCCGGCTCAGCGCACCCCTTGATTCCCTTGGGGGAAAGAGCGCCGTTACCGCCGCGGCGACCTCCCTGTCGAGGGACGGGCTTCCGAGTGTGCCCCCGTTGCGCCTGCCGGAAAGCCACCACCGCCGCCCGATCATCGACGTGTCGGTCGCCTCGGTCACGACCGCCGTGTAGATGCGCTCCCCCTTCTCCAGCGCCTCCAGCACTCGGGCGGCTATCCGCGCGGGAGAGGGTTTCATGCCGGAAAACGGTCCCGGTAACGCGCGGGGGTGTCCAGATCGTCCACCGTGCCGGGATCGTGAACCGGGACCTCGATCACCCTGCCGGGATCCCGCCGGACCACCTCACGGGCACCCTCGGCCAGGCCGTCTGCGTGGAATTCCGCCGCGATGGCGAGGTCGGCCAACACGGGGTGGCCGCGCTCGCCTTCGTGGCTGGGCACCACAATGGCTGCACGGGAACGACGCCACGCCTCGATCAGGGACCGCACCGTGTCCGGAGCCACGGCGGGGTTGTCGACCGGGGTGAAGAGGGCGGCCGCAGGGGGATCGTCGAGCCTCTCGAGGTGACGGAGCGCGGCGCGCAGCGAGCCGATCTGGCCGCCTTCACCGCCCGGGTTGACCGCGAGCCGCGCCGGTCCCCGCGTGACCTCGGCGGCCATTTCGCCGGTGTCCGACGCGGCGACCACGACGACGGGCTCGCAACCGCCCCGGGCCAGGGTGTCCACCAGGCGAGCCACGAACGTCATGCCGCCCGCGTCGAGAAGGGCCTTCGGCGAGCCCATGCGCGTCGAGGTGCCCGCCGCGAGGACGATGCCCGCGACAGCTCCGCCGCGCTTCCCGGGTCGCCGCACCTTCCGCTCACCCGGTGGCGTTGGCGGGGTGGGCCGGCGGTGTGGTGCGGGCCGTCGGGAAGGCGCCGTGGAAGGTCTCCCCGGCCTCCACCAGTCCGGCCAGGAGGCCGCTGGGTTCGTACCGCCCGCCCGCGCTGCCCCCGAACGCCGTGAGGGTGCGCAGGACTTCGTCCAGCCCGCGGTCGTCGGCGTACTTCAGCAACCCGCCGCGGAAGGGCGGGAAACCGGTTCCCATGACCATGCCCAGGTCCACATCGGCGGCCGAAGGCACGATCTCGTCCTCCAGCACCCTCGCGGCCTCGTTCACCATGGCCAGTATCGTCCGGTCCCGTGCACGGGCGGTATTCGGGACCGAGCGCGCCGACGGCAGACGCATGTCCGCGTACACGGTTGGATCGAGCCCCTTCTGCTTCCCTCCCTCGTACCGGTAGAAGCCGCGGCCTCCCTTCCGTCCCAACCGCCCCGACTCGGCCAGGGCGACCAGCGGCGCGGCGGGCTCCATCCGGTCACCGAGTTTGTCCGCCAAAACTGCCCCTGCGTGGCGGACAACGTCGATCCCGACCTCATCGATGAGGCGACAGGGCCCCATCGGCATGCCGAAATCGGTCCAGATTCGATCCAGCGCCACGACCTCGCACCCCTCGTCCAGCAGGTGTCCGGCTTCGTTGAGGCCCGCTCCCAGGATGCGGTTCACCAGGAATCCCGGCCCGTCCCGCGTGACGACGGGGACCTTGCCGAGGCGGATCACCAGGGCGGCGATCGTCTCGATCGTGCCGGGATCGGTCTCTTCCCCCGTCACGATCTCCACCAGGGGCATGCGATGGACCGGGTTGAAGAAGTGCATCCCCCCGAACCGCCCGGGACGCTCCAGCGCCGAGGCCATCTCGTCGACCGACAGCGAAGAGGTGTTCGTCGCGATCACGGCCTCGGGCCCGACCGCCGCCTCGATCTCCCCGAGCACCGCCCGCTTGATGTCCATCCGTTCGACCACGGCCTCCACGACCAGGTCCGCGCGCCCCACGCCGGCGTAGTCCAGCCCGCCCGAGATCAGGCCCATTTTCCGCATCGCGGCCCGGCGGCGGAGCGTCCTGCGCTTCACGGCGCCGTCGAAGAGCGAGCGCGCATGGGCGAGGCCGCCCGCCACGGCCTCGTGGCGAATGTCCCTCATCCGCACGGGGATGTCGTTGTACGCCGCCAGCTGGGCGATGCCGCCCCCCATCTGCCCGGCTCCGATGACCGCCATCCGCTCCACCGGCGCCGCGCGGCCTCCGTCCGACCACGGTCCCTTGCGGGCTCCCTCCCGGAGCTGAAAGAGGAAGAGCAGGTTCCCGCACACCGGCGATTCCAGCAACGCGCCCACGCCCTCGGCTTCCAGCTCCAGGCCCTGTGCGATCGTCCGCCCCGCGCCCTTGCGGACGACTTCCAGGAGCTTCAACGGGGCGGGGTAGTGGCCCCCGGTGCGCTTGAGGACCTGCTTCCGTGCGGCCCGCAGGACGAGCGCGCGCCCCGGGGCGGTCCCGTCGAGGATGCCGCCCACGAGCCCGCGCTTCCGCCGTGGCCGCGCCGTCGCGGTCCCCCCTGTGTGCCCCACTTTGCCCTGCGGCGATCCGTCGGGTGAGGTGTGCCCCCGTGCACTCTTGTCCGCGAGCGCCCGCACGAAGGCACGGCTCCGCTCCACGAACTGCTGCCTGGGGAAGACCTGGTCCACCAGCCCGATGCGCTTCGCCTTCGAGACCCGCGCCGCCTTCCCCGTGAGCATGAGGTCGAGAGCGGCGCGCAGGCCGACCAGGCGGGGAAGTCGCGTCGTGCCTCCCCACGCGGGGAAGATCCCCAGCTGCACCTCGGGGAGGCCGATCCGGGTACGGTCGTCGTCGTCGCTCACCCGGTAATCGCATGCGAGGGCGACCTCGGTGCCTCCCCCCAGGCAGATGCCCTGGATGGCGGCCACGGTGGGGACGGGGAGCGCGGCGATGCGTTCGAAGAGGGCCTGCCCCCGGCGCACCGCTTCCGATCCGGCCTGCCGGTCGCCGCTCTCGGCGAAGGCGGCGATGGCGTTCACGTCGGCACCCGCGATGAAGGATCCGGGCTTGCCGGACCTCACCATCAGGGCCTTGAGACTCCCCTTCCTTGCGGCTTCCCCGGCCTGTGCGACGGCCGAATCCAGATCCCGCAGCACCTCCGCCGTGAGGACGTTGTGCGGCCTTGCAGGGTCGCTGAACGTGATCCGCCCCACACCGTCCGCATCGATGTCAAGGCAGGGGTTCACCGGTCAGCGGGAGTGGCCGGCGCCGGGCGAGGCCTCTGGGCGGCCCGGCGCCCGGCCACGGACTACAGCGGCCACGAACTGCTAGAAAATCGGCCGACTGTCGGCGTTTTCCTCGCTGAGACGCAGCACGAACGGGTCTTCCCGCGTAACGACGATCGGCACGTTCCAGTAGAGCTCGTTGTAGGGCAGTTCGTGGCGGGCGTAGACCCAGTACGCCCCCGGAGCGACGTCCTCGAACTGGGCGATCCCGTTCGCGTCGGTGGTGTCCGCCAGCGGCTCCAGCCCCGAAAGCTCGACCTTGGCCGCGATGACGTAATCGACTTCCTCGAACGCCTGGTCGGCCCAGTCCGCCTGGACGATCTTCATACTGTCCATCCGGCCGATTGCCGCCTCCTGAAGCGACGTGAAGCTGTCGAACAGGCTTCCGACCCGCCGTTCCGCCCGGTTGTACTCCGCTTCCCGGTCCTGCCATTCGTTGAAGATGGCCCGGTAGCGGCCCTCGCCGGGGTTTAGCCCTTCCAGCGCCGTGTTCAGCTTCTGCAGCGTATCACGCAGCGTGTTCCACTGTGTCTCCGTGTCGCGCCACGCCTGCTGTGCGTCGGCGATCTCCGCCTGGGCCGCGAGCAGATCCGCGGGGATCTCCGGTTCGGGGGTCGTCGCCGCCATCGTCAGCGAGTCGAAGACCTGGTCGCGATCGTACGGCAGCAGGCGAACCTCGACATCATCGACGGGGTTTCCGTTGCCGTCTTCGCCGAGCGCGACGACGATCGTCGCCTGACCCGGTTGGCACGCCGTGATGGCCATGGTGGCGAAGAGCGCCAACAGGCCCAAACCAGTGTTGCTACGCATCGTGACTCACTCCCTGAAGGTGACCGAAAAATGTGATGGCCTGGACGTTGCTGTCGCCCAAGGTAAGAATGGAAACAGGCTGCATCAAGATACCGGCACTAGCAACCCGGCGCATCGTTGCCCTCGCCGCCGACGCGGTGCTTGCGCCACGGGCTGCTACGGAATGTTACGGCCTGAGGACGTAGTTCATGGGGTCGACGGGCCGGTCGTTCTGGTGGATCTCGTAGTGAACGTGGGGCGCGGTGCAGACGCCGGTGCAGCCGACCTGGGCGATGACCTCGTCCCGCTCGACCCTCTTCCCCCGGTGTACCAGCAGCGCGGACGCGTGCGCGTACCGGGTCGTGTAGCCGAACCCGTGGTCGATGTCGACCATCAGACCGTACCCGGCCTTCCGGCCGGCGAAGGTAACCACGCCGCCACCGGTCGCGACGAACGGCGTACCGAAGATCGCGTGAAGATCGATGCCCTCATGAGGCTGGTCGACCTTGTGGATGGGGTGGTATCGACTCGGGCTGAAAGCGCTGGAAAGGAGACCGTTGACCGGAAGGATGGAAGGGATGGCTCCGAGCCGCTCAAGCTGGCCCTCCATCGTACCCTCGGTCTCGCCGAGGCTCTCTTCCAGCACGTCCGCCTTACGCTCCAGAAGATCGATGGTGTAGCGGTTGGCGTAGGCCAGCTCCGACGCTTCGGGGTCCAGCGCCCAGAGTTCGCCCTCGCCGGGGGAATCGAGCCCGGGACCACCGACGCCTAACTCGAAGACTTCCTCGTCGATGCCCATCCGTCCCGCAAGCAACCGGGTCCGCCGGTCCGTTTCGGCCAGGACGCCGATCTGCACCTCGAAGTCGGCTACCTGGTCGCGGAAGCGCTCGAGTTCCCCTTCAAGGAGGCGATTCTCCCGGGCCAGGTGCATGACGCGCGCGCGCGCACCCGTATCGTACACCAGGAAGGCCACGGCGGCGGCAATAAGGGTACCGAAGACGCCCAGTCCCACCAAACCGCGTCGCACAGTCGATGCTGGCAGCGAGTACTGCCGCACCGCGTCCGTCTCGCCCCGGAGAAAAAGGACGGTCCATCGTTCTCGTATCATTCGACGGGTAGGATACTGGTCGAATCCGCCCGGGTCAAGGAACACATGTTTTTTTGGTCGTGTCTCCCATCGCCCGTTCACCCTGCTTCAACACGTGGAAAGAGGGGCGAACCGACGGTCACCGAGAGCCCCGCGACATCCAGTCCGTCCAGCTCCGCGAAGCGGGGGACATCCGCCAGGCCAAGTCGCGCGGCCAACTCCCGGGCCTTCGCCGGCGCAACGGGTTCGAACATGCTGGCAAGCACCGCCAGCGTCCTCACCAGTGTGGCGAGGGTCTGGTCGAGTTCATCCGCCCGCTCCGGATCGCGCGCCAGCGCCCACGGCTCCCGCGCCTCCACGAATCCATTGGCGGTCCTCGCGAGGTCCATGGCCGCCGCGAATCCCGCGTGCAGGCGGTAGCCTTCGAGTCCCTGCCGGTAGGCGGCCAGCGCGTCCTCGGTTTCGGCGGCGAGGTCGTGGGAGGGCGCGTCCGGGACAGTGCCCCCTCGGTAGCGTGCGATCATGGAGAGGGCGCGGTGAACGAGGTTGCCGAAGATGTTGCCCAGCTCGTCGTACCGCGTGAGGAAGCGGTCGGGGGTGTAGGAGGCGTCCTGTCCGGTCGCCATCTCGCGCATGAGGTACCAGCGGACGGCGTCGGTGCCGAACTGTTCGCGGAGATCGAGCGGGTCGACGACGTTGCCGAGCGACTTGGACATCTTGGTGTCGCCGACCACCCACCATCCGTGCGCGAGGATCTTGCGGGGCAGGGGAAGATCGGCCCCCATCAGCAGCGTGGGCCAGTACACGGCGTGCGTGGTGAGGATGTCCTTGCCCATGAGGTGCACGTCGGCCGGCCACCGGGACGGGCGAAGATCGCCAAAGCCCCGGGCGGCCCTGGGCGCCACTGGGTCGATGGCTCCGGACGCGGTGACGTAGTTCGTGAGCGCGTCTACCCAGACGTAGGTGACCTGGTCGGCATCCCAGGGAAGGGGTATCCCCCAATGGATGCGCGACCGGGGCCGGGAAATGGACAGATCGGCCAACGGCCGGTTGAGGAAGCCGAGGACCTCGTTCCGACGGGTGGCCGGGACGATCCAGGCGGGATTGTCCTCGATGTGCCGGATCAGACGGTCCTGGAAGTGGCTCATCCGGAAGAAATAGTTTTTCTCGCGGATCTGCTGGACCGGTCCTCCGGCAATCGGATCGACCCGGTCCGGACCGATCTCCTTCTCGGTGAAGTACCGCTCCTGCCCGACGGAGTACCATCCCGCGTACTCCGCTTCGTAGATGAAGCCGTTGTCATGGAGGCGTTCCAGAAGGGCGGTGACGACTGCGATGTGCTCGGCTTCGGTGGTGCGGATGAAGCGGTCGTTCGAAATGCCGAGATCCTCCCAGACCTGCTCGAAGCGGCCCGCCATGAGGTTGCACAGCTCCAGCGGCGTCACCCCCTGCGCGGCGGCGGCCTCCTGGATCTTCTGTCCGTGCTCGTCGGTCCCCGTGAGGAAGAGCACGTCCTCACCGGCACGGCGCCGGTACCTCGCGAGGACGTCGGCGAGGATCGTGGTGTAGGCGTGGCCCAGGTGGGGCTCGCCCGAAGCGTAGTAGATCGGCGTCGTCAGGAAGAAGGACGACATGGATCACGCGCGCTCCCGTGCGACCGCCGCGCCGATCGCCCGGGCGTACCATTGGAGGGTCTCGACGAAGCTCGCGAAGGACTTCTCGTAGTGCGGCTCCCGGGGCTCGCCGTCGTCGCTGAAGCTGCGCCCGACGTTGGACACCGCCATGCCCGCCACCGGCAGTGCCTTCAGTCGCAGGAAGAGAAGCTGGAGGTGGTTATGCACCTGAACACCTCCGAAGCCGCCCGCCGATACGGTCACGATGCCGACCGGCCTGCGGCTCCACTCCCCGTAGATGTAGTCGAGCGCGTTCTTGAGCACACCCGGCATCGATCCGTTGTACTCGGGGCTCACCACGACCAGCGCGTCGGCGGATTTCACGGACTCCGAGAAGCGCACCAGCCCGGGCGGCGGATCGTCACGCATGTGGAGGCGCTCCTCCATGATGGGCAGGTCGAGGTCGCGCAGATCCAGCAGTGGCGCGAGGGCCCCCGTCTGCTCCAGGCGCTTGCTCGCGAAGCGCGCCACCTTGATCGACTGGCGGCCGCGCCGCACGGATCCGACCAGGACGGGGATGTGGAGCCGGCTGCTCATGAGTTGCTGCCGAGCCCCCGCTTGAGCGCGCCCCTGTCCACCTTGCCGAGGTGAGTCCGGGGCAGGTCGCTCATGATGTGAACCCGGCGGGGACGCTTGTAGGACTCGAGGCACTCCCCGACGTACGATCGGATGTGCGTCTCCGCCGTGTCGGGATCCGCGCCCGGCGCCAGTACTACGAACGCCTCCGGGATGATCAGTCCGTCTTCTGTCGCGATCCCCACCACCGCCGCCTCCTTGACGTCCCGGTGCCGCAGCAGACACTCCTCGGCCTCCCGGGGGGAGAACCACTTCCCCGAGACCTTGAGCAGGTCGTCCGCCCGACCCTGGTAGGTGAAATACCCGTCCGCATCGCGGGTCATCATGTCGCCCGAAATGTACCACTCCCCGGCGAACGCGCGGCGCGTCTCGCCCGGGTGCTGCCAGTAGCCGTTCGCGCGGGAGCCGCCCCGCACCCGCATCCGGCCGACGTCGCCGGGGGCGACCTCGCGGCCGTCTTCGTCGCGGAGGGAGACCTCGAAGCCGGGGACGGCGGTGCCGAGCGTTCCCGGGCGGACGGCGCCGGGCCGGCTCGAGATGAAGATGTGCCACATTTCGGCGGTGCCGAGGCCGTCGAGGAGCTCGACGCCGAAGAGCTCGTTCCAGCGTTGGTGCAGACTGGGGGGCAGGGCTTCGCCCGCCGAAGTGGCGAGGCGCAGCGAGCTCAGATCCTGGTCGCCGGCGCCGGGGTGCGAGACCATGTGGTTCACCATCGTGGGGACGTTGACGAGGATCGTGGGGCGGTGCCGCGCGATCTGGGCGAAGAGCTCGTCGGCCGTGCAACGCTCCGGAAAGAGGACAGCCGACGCTCCCGCAGCGAGGGGGAAGAAGAGGTTGGACCCGGTGGCGTAGCCGAAGTAGAGCTTTGGGACCGAAAGCGTGATGTCGTCGGCCCTGTAGCCGAGGACGCCCTTCGCGTAGCACTCGGTGGAGTTGGCGAACGAGGCGTGGCTCTGGATCACCCCTTTGGGGCGTCCGGTCGTGCCGCCGGAGAAAAGCCAGACGGCTGGATCGTCAGAATGTGAAGTAAAGTTGACATAATGTAAAGCAGAGTTGTCAATCAGCTTGTCGTCTTTGACGGTTCCGAGGACGAGGAGGCGGGGAGCACGGTGTGCGCCGTGCCCGGCCTGCGTGAACACCTCCGCGTGTTCCGCATGCACGACCACAGCCACGGCGCGCGTGTAGTCGTACATCTCCCGGATGCGGTCCTCGCTCAGGTAGCAGTTCATCATCACCCCCACCGCGCCCATCTTGAGCGCGCCGAAGAGCGCGGCCGGGAAGTCGGGCAAATCCGGGAGGCCGATCAGGACGCGCTGCTCCGGGTGCACGCCGATCGCTTCGAGGGCATTGGCGAAGCGGTTGGCGCGCGCCTGGAGCGCCGCATAGGTGACGGTCCCCTCGCCGGTTCGGAGCGCAATCCGGTCGCCCGCCCCTTCCCGGATGCGGTCATCGAGGAAGTAGTCGGCAATGTTGAACGGGTTCGGGGGCTCGAATGACATCGGGATTATCATTATAGATGATGGAGTGACGGTCAATGGACGATCAGGACGCAGCCACGATGACGATGAGCGAGCCCGACAGAGAGCCGTTGGAATGGGGTCACGCGACGTGGCCGGAACTGGCGGACGCCGGTCTCGAAGTTGAGCCCGGCCGGGCGCCGGACGAGCGCTCCACGCGCCGGCCCGGCTCTCCGGTCCTCGCCCTGCTTCCCGTCGGCGCGGTGGAGGCCCACGGCCCCCACCTCCCCCTCGTCACGGACGTGGTGATCGCCCGGGCCGCCGCCGCCGCTGCGCTGCCGGGGCTTCGTCGGCGCGGCTTCCACCCCTTCCTCCTCCCACCTCTCGCCTACACCGCCGCCCCCTTCGCGGCCGGCTTCCCGGGGACGATCTCCGTGCGCCCGGCCACCTTCGCGGCGCTGCTGGCCGATGTGGCCGCGTCGCTGGAACGTCAGGGCGCCCGGGCGCTGGTGTTGGTCAACGCGCACCTCGACCCGACCCACCTGGCCGCGATCCGGGAGGGCATCCTCGCGCATGCGTCGCACGGGACCCGTGATTCCGGCTCCCGCGACGGCGCCATGCCCGTCATCCACCCCGACCTCACCGAGCGGCGGTGGGCCTCGCGCCTCACCGACGAATTCAAGAGCGGCGCGTGTCACGCGGGACGGTACGAGACCTCCGTCGTGATGGCCGCCGCGCCGGGACTGGTCCGCGATTCGCTCCGGCGGGGACTGCCCGGGAACCCGGCATCGCTCTCGGCGGCGATCCGTGCGGGCAAGTCCACCTTCGAGGACGCGGGAGTGGGCGAGGCGTACTGCGGGGACCCCGCCGCCGCGACCCGGGAAGAGGGGGAGGCCACGGTGAGGACTCTGGGGCGGATCGTGGTCGACGCGGTCGTGGAGAGGGTGGGAGCCGTGGGGGAGGCGACGCGGAAGGGGGCGGCCGAAGCGGCGCGGGAGGGAGCCCGATGACACTCGCCGGAAAGGGCGCCGTCGTGACGGGCGGAGGGAGGGGGATCGGGGCGGCGGTGGCGAGGGCGCTGGCGGCGCAGGGGGCGGCCGTGGTCGTGACGGCACGTACCGCCGGCGAGATCGAGGCGGTGGCCGGGGGGCTGCGTGCACGGGGCGCCGCGGCCCATGCGGTCGTCTGCGACGTGACCGACCCCGAATCGATCGCGGCGCTGGCAGCGGGGGCGCGGGAGCACCTCGGACAGGTGGACATCCTGGTGAACAACGCGGGAATCGCGGTGTCGGCGCCCTTTCAGCGGGTGACCCTGGAGCAGTGGGAGTCGGTCCACCGCGTGAACGCCACCGGGCCGCTTCTCGTGACCCAGGCGTTCCTGCCCGGGATGATGGAGCGCGGGTGGGGGCGGATCGTGAACGTGGCGTCGATTGCGAGCCTCGTAGGCGCCCGCTACATCACCGCATACGCGGCGTCGAAGCACGCCCTGATCGGCATGACGCGCTGCCTGGCCGACGAGCTGGGCGGGACGGGCGTGACCGTCAACGCCGTTTGCCCCAGCTACGTGGATACGCCCATGACGGACGAGAACATCGAGCGGATCGCGGCGACGACGGGCCGGGACGCGGACACGATCCGCGCGGGCCTCGAGGAGATGCAGCCTGGCGGACGCCTGATCACGGCCGCCGAGGTGGCGCACGCCGTAATCGCCTTCCTGCCGGACGCGGCGGCGTCGATGCAGGGAAGCGAGCTCGTGATCCGGGGTGGGGGGCGGGAGTCCGCGCGATGACCTTCGAGATCGTCAACCCGGTGGCGCTGGGTAGTCCGCGCGGCTGGAACAACGGGATGCTCGCGGCGGAGGGGGGGCGGGTGCTGTTCGTGGCCGGGCAGATCGGGGTGGGGGGTGACGGGGGGGCTGATCGCGACGAGGGTGCCGAGCGCGACGCGGAGGTGGCCGTGACCGGGATGGCGGAGCAGTTCCGGGCCGCGCTCGCCAACGTGATGCGGGTGGTGGAAGCGGCGGGGGGGACGGTCGCCGATGTGGGCCGTCTCACCATCTATGTGACCGATATGGAAGCCTATCGCGGGTCGCCGGCCGAGGTGGGCGCTGCGTACAGGGCGGTCTTCGGGAAGCACTTCTCCGCCATGGCGCTGGTGGCCGTGACCGAACTGGTCGATCCGCGTGCGGTGGTGGAGGTCGAGGCCACGGCGGTCATCCCGCAGGCTCAACGGGGCCGGCAACGTGCCACAGGGCAGTCAGGCGGCCCGCGGTGAACCCCCGCGCGGTATCAGCGGGGGTTCGGCCGGGGGGCGCCGTGTTCCGGGAGAAGCCATGACCGACCTCAAATCCCCTTACCTGAAGACACCCCGCTCGTTCCTTCTCGACGTTGATGCGGAGACCAGCGTGGCACGGATCACGCTCAACCGGCCGGAGCGGCTGAACGCGCTGACCTTCGAGGTCTACGACGAGTTGCGGAACACGTTTCGGGCGCTGGACAGCGAGCCCGAGGTGCGCGCGATCGTGATCACCGGAGCGGGGCGCGGGTTCTGTACCGGCGGGGATGTGGAGGACATCATCGGTGCTCTGTTCGAGCGCGATTTCGAGGGGCTGCTCGACTTTACGCGGATGACGTGCGACCTGATTCTGGCGATCCGGCAGTGCCGGCAGCCGGTTGTCGGTGCGCTGAACGGGACGGTGGCGGGCGCGGGGGCTGTGATTGCGACCGCGTGCGACGTGCGGATCGCGGCGGAGTCGGCGCGGATCGCGTATCTGTTCACGCGGGTCGGGCTCTCGGGCGCGGATATGGGTGCGGCGTGGCTGCTGCCGCGGATCGTCGGGCTGGGGCGCGCGACGGAGCTGCTCATGTCGGGGGCGTTCATCGATGCGGGAGAGGCCTACCGGATCGGGCTCTACAACCGGGTGGTGCCGGACGGGGAGGTGGTTGGTGCGGCGACGGCGTTTGCGGAGGAGCTGGCACGGGGGCCTTCGTTCGCGCTGCAGGTGACCAAGGAGGCGCTCAACCGGGAGGCGCACATGGAGCTGGCGGCGGCGTTGGGGGCCGAGGCGCGCGCGCAGGCGATGTGCATGTTGAACCCGAACTTCCGGGAGGCGTACGAAGCCTTCGTGGAGAAGCGGAGGCCGCGCTTTGTTTGACCGGGAAGGGCTCTCGCTGGACACGGTGGCGGCGTTCATCGAGCCGTCGCACCGGGAGTACCGGGAGCAGGTGGTGGCGTTCTGCCAGGAGGAGATCGGGGACGGGCGCGACCCCGACACCGATGCGGCGGCGCGGGTGAGGGCGCGGGAACTGGTGGGGCGGATGGGGGCGGCGGGGTTGTTCCGCCCGATCGCGGAGGGGGATGTGCGCGGCTGCCTGGTTGCGCGCGAGGTGCTGGCGTGGTGGTCGCCGCTGGCGGACGCGGTCTTCGCGCTGCAGGGGCTGAGTGCGACCCCCGGGCTGATTCGGGGGGAGGATCCGGGGGGCTGGGTGGATCGCGCCATGGCGGGCGAAGCAATGGGTGCATTTGCCATGACCGAGTGGGAGGCGGGGTCCGACGTGGCGTCGATGACGACCGTTGCGGTGCCCGACGGGGCCGGATACCGGCTGAACGGCGGCAAGACCTTCATCTCCAACGCGGGGATCGCGGACTTCTACGTCGTCTTCGCGTCCACCGACCCCGGAGCGGGGACGTGGGGGATCTCCTGCTTTGTCGTGCCCGCCGACGCGGACGGCTTCGAGTTCACGGGGTCGCTGGTCATGAGCGCCCCGCATCCGCTGGGCGAGGTGAGGTTCAAGGAGTGCCGCGTTCCGGCCGGGGGTCTGCTGGGCGAGCCGGGAACGGGCTTCAAGACGGGGATGGCGGCGCTGGACAGGCTGCGGCCGACGGTGGCGGCGGCTGCGTGCGGCATGGCGGGTCGGGCGCTGTGGGAAGCGGTTCAGCACGCGCGCGGCCGGGAACAGTTCGGCAAACCGTTGGCGTCGTTTCAGCTGATCCAGGAGAAGCTGTCCCATTCCGCCATCGAGCTGACCGCCGGGCGCTTGCTGGCGTTCCGGGCCGGGTGGGAGAAGGACCGGGGGGCGTCGCGGATCACGATGGAAGCGGCGATGGCGAAGGCGTTCTCGACCGAGGCGGCGCAGCGGATCGTGGACCGGGCCGTTCAGGTGCTGGGTGGCAGGGGCGTACTCGCGGGTCATCCCGTGGACCGCCTCTACCGGAGCGTGCGCGCGCTGAGGATCTACGAGGGGACGACCGAGATCCAGCACCTGATCATCGGCGGCGGATTGGTGCGGGGGGGGCGGGCGTTGAGGCGCGCGCCTTGAAGGTCAACGTCATCGGGGGCGGGCCGGGTGGCCTCTTCGCCGCCGCGCTCCTCAAGAAGGCCGATCCGGGCCGCACGGTCGAAGTCTTCGAGCGCAACCGGGCCGATGACACCTTCGGGTTTGGCGTCGTTTTCTCCGACGCGACGCTGCAGGAGGTGGCCGAGGCCGACCCGGAGACCCTCAGCGCCATCGAGGAGCGGTTCCACCACTGGGACGACATCCACATCCACTACCAGGGCGAACTGCGCAGGTCGACCGGCCACGGGTTCGCGGGGTTGTCGCGCAGGGAGTTGTTGCTGTTGCTCCACCGGCGCTGCCGCGAGCTGGGGGTCCGGGTCCACTTCGAAACGGAGATCCGTGACCTGGCGCCCTTCCTGGACGCCGACCTCGTGATCGGTGCCGACGGCGCGAACAGCGCGGTGCGATGCCACTTTGCCGATGCCTTCGAGCCCGTGGTCGACCGGCGCCCCAACCGCTTCGTCTGGCTGGGCACGACGCGGCCCTTCCCCGCCTTCACCTTCTACTTCAGCGAGACCGACCACGGCCTCTGGCGCGTGCACGCCTACCAGTACGATGCCTCCGGAAACTCCACCTTCATCGTCGAGGCCACGGAGCGGACGTGGCGGTGCGCCGGGATGGACGCGGCCAGCGAAGAGGAGACGGCGTGCTTCCTGTCGCGGCTCTTCGCCGAGGAGCTGGAGGGCCATCCCCTGATCCGCAACCGGTCGGTGTGGCGGCAGTTTCCGACGATCGCCAACGCGCGCTGGTCGGCGGGGAACGTCGTGCTGATCGGCGACGCGGCCCACACGGCTCACTTCTCGGTGGGGTCGGGGACCCGGCTGGCAATGCTGGACGGGATTGCCCTTGCGCGGGCGATGGAAGGGCTGGACGGGATGGACCGGGGGCGTGCCACGGCGCAGCACTGCGACCTCGCTGCTCGCCTGGAGGCGTACGAAGCCGAGCGCCGCCGTCCGGTGGAATCCCTGCAGCGCGCGGCCCAGGCCAGCCTCCAGTGGTTCGAGGACACGGAGCGGTACTTCCGGCTCGAGCCGGTGCAGTTCGCCTTCTCCCTGCTGACCCGCAGCCTCCGCATCTCGCACGAGAACCTGCGCGAGCGAGACCCGGCGTTCGTGGACGAGGTGGACCGGTGGGTGGCCGGGAAGGCCGAGGTCCAGGCCGGTGTGGCGATTGCCGAGCATGAGGCGTCGCTGGGGATTGCGCGGGTGGCTGACGAGGGCGCACCCCTGGGGCCAGGTGCGTCGCGGCCCCTCGGCACGCCTCCGCCCCCCTTGTTCACCCCTTTTCGCCTGCGGGAGCTGACGCTGGCCAACCGGGTGGGCGTGTCGGCCATGTGCCAGTACTCGGCCGCCGACGGGAGGATCGACGACTGGCACCTGGTGAACCTCGGTTCGCGGGCGGTCGGCGGGGCGGGTCTCGTCATGGCCGAGATGACGGCGATCGGGCGGGATGGGCGCATTTCGCACGGCTGCGCGGGGTTGTACATGGAAGAGCATGTCACCGCGTGGCGGCGGACGGTCGACTTTGTCCACCGCCACAGCCATGCGAAGATCGGCATCCAGCTCGGCCACGCGGGGCGCAAGGGATCGACGCGGCTGGATTGGGAGGGCCCCAACGAGCCGCTGGACGAGGGTGGATGGCCCATCGTGTCGGCCTCGCCGATCGGGTTTTTCGAGCACAGCCCGGTGCCGGCGGAGCTGGACGAGGCGGGGATGAACGCCCTCGTGGGCGACTTCGAGCGCGCCACGGCGATGGCGGTCGAGGCAGGCTTCGACGTCGTCGAGATCCACATGGCGCACGGGTACCTGCTGGCCAGCTTCCTGTCGCCCCTGACCAACCGGCGGCGGGACCGGTACGGCGGCAGCCTGGAGAACCGGCTGCGCTTCCCCCTGCGCGTCGTCACGGCGGTGCGGGCGTTGTGGCCGGACGAGAAGCCGCTTTCGGTGCGGCTGTCGGCGGTGGATTGGTCGCCCGGCGGCAACCAGCCCGAGGACGCGGTGGCGATCGCCCGGGCGCTAAAGGCACACGGGTGCGACATCGTGGACGTGTCGTCCGGCCAAACCGTGCCCTACCAGCGTCCCAGGTACGGGCGGCAGTTCCAGACGCCCTTCGCCGACCGGATCCGCCACGAAGTCGGGATCGCGACGATGGCCGTCGGGAACATCTCGTCATTCGAGGACGTGAATGGAATCGTTGCGGCGGGGAGGGCCGACCTCTGCCTCATGGCGCGCGCCCACCTGTGGGATCCATACTGGACCCGGCACGCCGCCTATGCCCTGGGATATCCCTTGCCGTGGCCATCCCAGTACGAGACACTCGACAAGTACACGCCGCGGTTCGGATCGGCCGCCGGCGCACATGGCCCGGATGCAAGAGATGAATGAAGACAGAGAAACGATGAACTACCAGCGCTTCGCAATGCTCCCGGAACTGCTGTCCCTGCAACGGCCGCTCTCCGACCCGGCAGAGCACGACGAGATGCTTTTCATCATCGTCCACCAGGTCCACGAGCTGTGGTTCAAGGCCGCCCTGCACGAACTCGACCACGCACGAGTACTTTTCATGAGGGGGGATGAGGCCCGGGTCGCCGCGACCCTCAAGCGCGTGCGCTCGATCATGAAGGTGCTCGTGGGCCAGCTGGACATCCTGGAGACGATGACCCCCGTCGAGTTCGAGTCCTTCCGGGACCGCCTCGAAACGGCCAGCGGCTTCCAGTCGGCGCAGTTCCGGGAGCTGGAGTTCGCGCTGGGAATGAAGCGGGCGTCGGTCCTCAAGGCGTTTCCGGATCCCGACGAGTACCGGCGGCTGGAGCGGAGACTGCAAGAGCCGGCGCTCTGGGATGCCTTCCTGCGGTTTCTGGTGGGCAGGGGGTGCAGGGTCCCGGAGCGGGCGCTGACCCGTGATGTGACGAAACCCGTGACGCCCGACCCCGAGGTGCAGAGGGTGCTGGTCGAGGGGTACCGCTCGGACCCGGGGCTGGTCAACCTTTGCGAGCGGCTGGTGGACCTGGACGAGGGGTTCCAGGAGTGGCGCTACAGGCACGTCAAGATGGTGGAGCGCACCATTGGCAACAAACCGGGGACGGGTGACAGCTCGGGAGTGGCCTACCTGGCGACCACGCTGACTCCGGCGTTTCCGGATCTGTGGGAGATGAGGTCGGCGCTGTAGGGGGGAGGGGCGTTAGTCCGGCGACGTGCTCAGCGCCTTGTCCAGATCACGATGACGCCGCACGAACCTCCCAGTCCGCTGTACTGAATCGGCACCCCCGCCGATCTCGTGTATAGTTCCACGCCCGCAAGGGCGCTGCGGCTGAGAAGAACGTCGAGCTGAGCGGGCTGGCCCCCACCCCATCCCACCGTCATGTTGTCAAGCACCACGCGGGGGAAACAACCTCTATCGCGGCCCGCGCTGAGCATGACATGTCTCTGGCCCGGGCTTCTGGGGTCCCGAACCATCGTCACGCCCGCAAGTCCGGCGAACAGATCGCTCATCTTCCCGGGAGGTCGCTTCTCGATATCGTCGCGATCGAGGAACTTCCCGAAGCCCATGGTCTCGCGGTGGTAGAATCCCGCGTCCTGCAGGACGATGTCGCGCCGTTCGACGCTGACCTCGATCGGATCCAGCCGCACGGGGTCGACCGAGAGCGAGACACGGACGTTGCTCATCCGCCCGTACTCGACGCCAATCGAGTCGGCCCTGGGCACGTACCCCAGGTGGGAGAACTGGACGTGGTGTTGGCCGGGATACAGCCTGGTGAAGCTGAAACGGCCCCGCCCGTCCGTCTGCGTCCCCTGAGGTGCAGCAGGCGTCCAGACGGTGGCGCCGACCACCGGGCTGCCGTCAACGCCGTCTCTCACCACGCCGATGATGCCGGTCATCAGCCCGTCCGCCAAGTATTCGATGGGCTCCATTGACGTGGCGAATTCTCCGCTGGCGAGGACCGTGAAGTCGTCTTCCGAGGTGCGATAGCCCGGGTGGGAAAGCTCCAGCTTGTAGGCGCCGACGGGGATCCGGGTGATCGTGAACCGCCCGGCGGCGTCGGACTCGAGCCGCACATTCGCCCCGGCGACCACGACGAGAACTCCGGCCAGGGGCTGTCCCGTGACCGCATCGACGACGGTCCCCCTGACCGTGACCAGGGCCCGGTCGCGCGGCTCCTGGGCAGCGCTGCCCGTTGCCCAGGCCAGCCCGGCCAGCATCACGAGAAGGGCCACCGTCTGCACGGCTGGCATCCGCCGTCGCGTGCGGCGCGGTGCGCGATGGTGCGTGCGGCGCGGTGCGCAACGGCTCCACCAGGGGGACGCCCGCGAGAGGGGTGTTGTGTCCTCGAACATGTGGTGACTATTGAGTGTCGGTTGAGTAGCAGGTGCCGACGCACGGCGGACTCGTGGCTGCTAATCGATACTTCAGCGAAGGATGCAAGGTTCCCTGATGGAAACTACCGCGATCGCCCTGGCCCGACACTATTCCCGCTTCCGGGTCGCGGAACGGGTACTGCTCACCGGGCACTCCCACCAGGCGTGGCCGGACGTGGCATTTGCCGCCCAGAAGCAGGCCTGGCTCGACGCCGCCGAACATGTGGACGACAAATGGGGTCGGGCTTTCGAGATCGCCGACGAGGTGCGGGCCGGGTTCCGGCTGCTACTGGACGACCCGGACGGGCACATCGCGCTGGGCCAGAATACTCACGAGCTGGTCGTCCGGTTCCTGTCGGCTCTGCCGTTGCGGGAGCGGCCGCGGCTCGTCACCACGGACGGGGAGTTCCATACGATTCGGCGGCAGTTGGACCGGCTCGAGGCCGAGGGGATCGAGGTGGTGAGGGTGGCGGCTGGCGGGGATGTGGCGGTGGCCGAAGGGATCGCTGACGCGGTCGACGACCGGACGGCCGCGGTGCTGGTGTCGTCGGTGCTGTTTCGCGACGCGCGGATCGTGGACGGGCTGGACCAGGTGGCCAGGGCATGTGCGCGGGTGGGGGCCGAGTTGCTGGTGGACGCGTACCATTCGCTGAACGCCGTGCCGTTCTCGGTGGTGGAAATGGGGCTTGAGGACGCGTTTGTCGTGGGAGGCGGGTACAAGTACTGCCAGCTGGGGGAAGGGAACTGCTTTCTGAGGTTTCCACCGGATTGTACGCTGAAGCCGGTGGTGACGGGATGGTTCGCGGAGTTCGGAGCGCTCGCTGGGGCCGAGGGGGATGGCGGTGTTGGCTACGGAGAGGGACATCTTCGCTTTGCCGGTTCGACCTACGACCCGGTCAGTCATTACCGGGCCGCGGCCGTGTTCGCGTTCTTCAGGGAGCAGGGACTGGGGGCGGACCGGCTGCGGGAGCTGAGCCTCGCGCAGCTCCCGCAGCTGGCGGCGGGGGTGGACGCGCTGGATCCGGATCCGGCCGTGCTGAGCCGGGATCGTTCCGTGCCGCTGTCGCACCGGGGTGGGTTCCTGGCCTTGGACACGCCCCATGCCGGAGAGATCTGCTGCAAGTTGCGGGGTCGTGGCGTCTATGCGGACTTTCGGGGCCGGGTGATGCGCATGGGGCCCGCGCCGTACGTGACCGGGGAGCAGCTGGATGAGGCGGTAGCCGTGCTGGGGGAGGTGGTGGGGGGGCTGGGGGGATGACGGGCGGTGAGGGTGAGGTGAGGACTCGACGGTCGATAGCGACAAGCGTTGCGTCGGTTTTCACCATTGCGGCGATCGGCGGGTTCCTTGTTTGCTGCACCGATGCTCTTGCGCAGGAACGTCCGTGCGACACTCAATGGGAACTCGAGGAGACCCTGCGGCCGGGTTCCGTCGACGGCGGCATGGTGCGGATTGAAGAGTTGCTCCCCGGGCTCAGGAGCTCTCGGCTCCAGATGTTTCAAGCCAGCCGGAGCGAAGTGTGGGGACAGACGCTCGACGAGCTGGATGTGGCTTACGTCCACCGCTACCGGGTTCGCCGAAGCTGCGGCGCGTGATCAGCGAAGACTCGGCGGCAGCCTCTTCACGACGATAACCGGAACGTCGAATTCATCCTTTTCGAGGAATACAACGAGGCCAATCCAGCCGCAAGCTGTGACCGAGCGGACCAAAGAGGGGGAAAGGGCGCGATCGCATAGGCCGAAGAGTCACTGAAGGCGATTCCCCCGTCGGGCAGCGCGTCAAAGACCAGGGGCGGCTCGAAGCCCCACAGCACGCCGCTGGTCACCTCGGCGAGACTCACGCCAAATTTGATCTCGGTCCCTCCTGGCGGGGCCCACGCTTCCACGAACGTTTCGGTTCGCACTTCTTCCGAAGAAAGGTGGGCCAACGATCACCACGCGGCCGGCTGAGTCGAGGAGGTATAGGTTCCCATCCCCGTCGAAGACGGCTGCCGGAACGGCGCTGAATATCTGCCAGTCGACATCAGCGTTGGCGGATCCGAGGCGATAGACCTCAGTGAGCGTTGGAGCCAGCGGACGGTCTTCGCCCGGCAGCGTTGTCACCAATTGGGCGTGTCCGGCGCCTGCCACGACGGTCAACAGGAGGTGCCCGAGCAGCAGCGCTCTCCTCATCTTCGTGCCTCCCACAGCGGTGTCCTACACAGTTGAATGTCTCCGGTGGCGTTCTTGCCAACTCGAGCGGGTATGTGTGCCCCGAGCCTACCGCACCATCCCCTCCAGCGCCTCCGGGTCCCGCGGCAGCGCGGCGGTCACCACCTCGACGCCGTCTTCCGTGACCAGAACCACCTCCTCGACGAAGACCGAGACCCCGATCTCGTGGTTGTAGTACCACGGTTCGACGGTGAACACCATCCCGGGCGCAAGGGGCTCGTCCAGGAGCGCGGGATCGCCGGCCGAGAGGCCGATGTGGTGACCGAAAAACGACGGAGTCTGCATGTACGGTTCCTCGTCGTCCGGGATCGCGTCGTAGGCCACGGCGGTCAGTTCGCGCAGGGTGACTCCGGGACGCACCGCCGCGATGATCGCCTCTGCTGCACGGGTGCTCACCTCCAGCTTCTCCCGTTGGACATCGCTGAACGTCCCGTTAACCGGGAATGTGCGCCCCACGTCGCTCACGTAGCCATTGACTTCGCACCCGACATCGAGAATGACCAGCTCGCCGTCGCGGAGGCCGCGGTTGCGGCGGTTGTAGTGAGCCGCGAGGATGCGCCACGGCCACAAGCTGTTCGGACCCGACTTGACGATCGGCGTGAACGGGATCGACTGCGAGCCAAAGGTCCGGCACGCTCGCTCGAACTCGCCCTGGAGCGTGCGTTCGTCGACCCCGGGACGGATCCGGTCGGCGGCCGCACGGATCCCGGCCATGGTAGCGTCCGCAGCCGCGCGCATGCGCTGGATCTCGGCGGGTGTCTTGATCATGCGCATGCGGGCCACGACCTCGAATGCGTTCAGGAGGTCCGCCTCGGGGTAGTCGGATCGCAAGCGGTGGATCAGGGCGGCGTTGGCGTCGAGGCTCCCGATGAGCGGCACAGTCGGCTCCGGCACCGGTCCGGCGGCGCCTGCGTTCACGAGCAGGTTCACCCCTGCGGCCAGCCGTTCGCGCACATAGTCGTCCAGTTCCGCGATGTCGCGATATTCGTCCATGCCTGCGATGCCGCGTAGCTGGTAGTCGTCAAGAAGGGGCCGGCCCGGGAAGTCGTTCGGCCTTCCCGGGTTGTCGAAGCGGGGATCCCTGGGCGGCATGAACAGCAGCGAGCGACGCCGCTCGGCGTCGAGAACGAGCATCGACTGCGGGATCTCGAGGCCGGTGAGGTACCAGAAGTCGTCGAGCTGCCGGAAAGTGCCGCCGTGCGTGGTGCCATCGGATGACGGGATGAGCAGGAGGCCGCCGCCGAGGGCCTGCAGGCCGTCGATCGTGCGCCCCCGCCGGTACTCGTACTCCTGCGGACGAAACCCGCGACGCACCCAGTCGGTGTAGCGCTGCTCGGGGGTCTGCGCTGCGAGCGGCGCGGCGGCGACAACGGTGGAGAGTGCCGCCGCCAAGGCGGCCAGCAGGCTTGGCAGGGCCGTGCCCCAAGCTGTTCGGACCGGAATGCGGGCCGATTCATCGCGGAGGATCATCATTCCTTCCTTTGTCTTTGGCCGGACTTTGAGCCTGCCACGGATCACGGTAACTTCGCCACCATGAAGATCGCCATCTACGGTGCGGGGGGTGTGGGCGGCTACTACGGCGGGGTCCTGGCCCGTGCCGGTCACGATGTCTCCCTGATCGCTCGCGGCGCGCACCTTGAAGCCATTCGCGCTTCGGGGCTCAGCGTGCATTCGCCCGAGGGCGACTTCCACGTTCGGCCGGCCATCGCCACCGACGACCCGGGCGAAATCGGCCAGGTAGACGCCGTCATCGTCGCGGTCAAATCCCTGCACCTCAACGCCGTGTGTGACGGGATCGCGCCGCTCCTGGGCCCGGAGACGCTGGTTGTGCCGCTCCTCAACGGCGTGGATGCGCACGAAGCGCTCCTCCCCGCCGTGGGAAGGGCGCACATGGGCAAGGGGCTCACCCGCATCATGAGCGAGGTGTCCGCTCCCGGTGAGATCCGGCACATCGGTGTGGATCCGCACGTGGCGCTCGCCGAATGGGACGGCGGCGGGTCGCCGCGGGTCAACGCCCTGGTCGCTGCGCTGCGCGACGCGGGCGTCGACGCCGAGGTGCCGCCCGACATCGACGCGGCGCTGTGGCTCAAGTTCCTCTTCGTGTGCTCGCTCGGCGGTGTGTGTGCGGCGTGCCGCATGCACTTGGGGCCGGTGCGCACGCTGCCCGAGAGCCGGAGCCTTCTACAGCGGGCAATGGAAGAGATCGCGGCTGTGGCGGCTGCCCACGGGGTGTCGCTGTCGGACGACGCGGTCACTCGCGCGATGCAGGTCGTGGACTCGTTCCCCGCCGAAGGCACCTCGTCGCTGCAGCGCGACCTCGCCGGGGGTGTGCCTTCGGAGCTGGATGCCTGGAGCGGCGCGGCCGTGCGGCTGGGAGCAACGGCCGGTGTCGCAACACCCGTCCATTCCTTCATCCACGCGGTACTGCTGCCGAGCGAGATGCGGGCGCGCGGTCAGATTGGATGAGGTGAGTTGGCCGGAACGCGTTGCACCTGTGGCTCGAATTGGTGGTTCGGCGCGGCCTGCCGTTCTCTGCACTGGATGAGGTAGCGGGCAGCGTTGGTATCGGACGTCTCGCCCTGGCCAAGGCCATCGGACTGTCCTCTACGACCCTGGCTCGCAGACGGAAGGCTGGCACACTTACGTCGGAGGAGTCGGATCGACTGGTGCGTGTCGCCCGCCTGGTCGCCATGGCCGGCGAGATGATGCAGGGCGATGAAGATGCCGCCCGCCGGTGGCTAAAGGAACAGCACGAACTCCTCGAGGGCGAGTCGCCGCTCGAAAGGGCTTCCACGGAGGTGGGTGGTAGAGAGGTGGAGCAGCTCATCGGGCGCCTGCGCCATGGGACGTTCAGCTAGGGCCTCGTGGCAAGGGTGATCGAGGCTTGGCGTCTGGCCTCACCCGAACATTCCCGGACCGTTCGGGACATGCTATCCGGTGAGGGGACGCTGTTGTACGGGGGGCGCTGGAACAGTCCGGGTCGTCAGGCCGTCTACCTGGGCGGAAGCCTGGCCCTGGCGAGCCTGGAATTGCTTGTTCACCTCAAGGTCCCCGATGTCCTGAGAAGCTACCGGAAACTTTGCATCAGGATCCCCAGGGAATCCATCGAGGTCGTCAACACAGGGGATCTGCCCGGTGATTGGGCAACTCCCACCCTGCACCCCGCCACCCAGGAAATCGCGGACCAGTGGCTTGATTCGCTCAAATCGGCCGTTCTCCGGGTGCCCAGTGCAGTCGTTGTGGGCGAGGTGAACTACATTGTGAATCCTGTCCATCCGGACTTTGCCGAACTCGAACCGGGAACGATTACCGATTATCGATTTGATTCCAGGATCTTGAAGGCATACCAGGACGGAGACCTGCTCCCCAGCGAAACCGCGGCGCGGAGGAGGGCTGAAACCCGTAGATTGCAGGAATCGGAGTGTCCTGCAGGACGGGGCCACAAGGCTTGAGGTGGAGATCTGCGTGACGGAGAGAGACCTTTGTTGATGACGCCCTGGGTTCAGCGGCTGCTGCTGGCGAACCTGGCCGTCTTCCTGCTCTCGCAGGCCATGCCGGAGGTCACGCGGCAGTTCGGGCTCTTGCCCGTCGCGATCCTGTTCCGGCCGTGGACGATCGTCACGTACATGTTCCTCCACGCCAGCTTCTTCCACGTCTTCTTCAACATGCTGATGCTGTTCTTCTTCGGCCCGCGGCTGGAGGAGCGGCTGGGGAGCAGGACCTTCATCTGGCTCTACCTCACCTGCGGCATTGGCGGTGCTGTCCTGTCCCTCATGACTCCTTTCGCGTTCATTGTCGGTGCATCGGGAGCGACCCTCGGCGTGGTGCTGGGGTTCGCCCGCTACTGGCCTCGCGAGGACATCTACATCTGGGGCGTACTGCCGATTCAGGCGCGGATGCTTGCCATCTTCATGGTCCTCGTGAGCCTGTTCGCCGGCTTCACCGGTGCGCAGGACGGGATCGCACACTTCGCCCACCTCGGTGGACTGGTGTCGGGGTGGATTTTTCTGAGGACCTGGGAGCGCCGGCGTCAGCTCCGCGTCGCGCATCGGCCCGTATCGCGCCCGAAAGCGCCCGGAAACCAGGACCTCGACGCTGTCGCACGGTGGACGGCAATCCCGCGTGAGCGGCTGCACGAGATCAACCAGGAAGAGCTGGACAACCTGCTGCGGAAGATCGACGACTCCGGGGTCAAGGCGCTGACTCACGAAGAGCGGGAATTCCTGGACCGGCTTGCGAATACATAGCAATCCGTGGAAGAAATCCTCCCGGCATTCGAGCGGGGAATAGGCGGCTAGCCCGCCTGCCCCGGTCATGAGCCCGAACGGCTGGCCTTCCTCTTCGGGATGACCTTTCCTGTCTCGCGGTCGTAGTTGACGATGTTCTCCCACTCCGAGGCGTCCGAGCGGGCGACGACCGCCACCACGTCTTCGGTGTCGCTCTCGTTGAAGACCTCGTGCGGAACGCCAGGCTCGATGTAGATGAAGTCGCCGGCGTGATTGACGATGGAGTGGCACAGATGGGGTCCGAACTCGTGCCGTACCGTGCCTTCAAGGATGTAGAGCATGACCTCGAAGTCCACATGGATGTGGGCGAGGGCGACGCCGCCGGGCGGGATGCGGGCCACGTTCATGGACAGTTCCCGGGCCGGGACATTCTTCCCCGAGAGACCGGTCTTGTAGTGGATGCCGTTCCAGCCGCGGTGAACGCCGCTGCCGCGGATGGTGTGGATGCCGTCGCCGCTATCGGGGACGCCGGGGCGATCGTGGGCGGGGCTCGGACCCGGAGGGTGGCCGGAGGCGGAGGCTTTCGCGCGCCCGCCCGGTGCGTGGCCAGCACTCATGGGGCCACCCCGAGCAGTCGTGCCGCACCCGCCATGTCCGTGACTTCACCGTCAGGGAGGGCGCCGGAGGGGGGGGTCGCGCCGCCACCGGATCCGCGGGTCGGGCGGTTGACGTGGAGCGTCGCGTAGCCCAGGGACGAAGCCGGGGCGATATCGTGGAAAAGACTCTGGGCGACGTGCAGGGTCCGGGCGCGGGGGACGCCGGAGCGCGAAAGCATCTCGTCGAAGTGCGCGGTGGCGGGCTTGTAGCTCCTCACCTGCTGCGCGGTGACCACCCAGCCGAAGTCGGTTTGCAGGAGCTTCTGCGATCGGGCGAACAGGTCGTCGTCGACGTTGGAGACGATCCCGAGGTGGTAGCGCGCGCCGAGGCGGCGGAGAGCCTCCACCGTGTCCGTGAAGGCCGGCCAGTCGCCGACCGATGCCGCGAAGGCATCACGCTCCGCCGATGTCGGGCCGAAGCCGAGGCGCGGGCCCATTTGTTCCAGCGTCAGCGCGAGCACGTCCCGGTAGCTACGGTAGCGCTCCTCCTGCACCATGTGTTCCGCCTCGCCGAACGCTGCGAGGATGTCCGCCGCGTTCGGGGATGAGCCGTGTGCGGCCGAGACCTGTCGTACGGCCGCGATGATTCCCGCCTCCCAGTCGATCAGCGTCCCGTAGCAGTCGAAGGTCAGGAGCTCGAAACGGGCCGGATCGAGAGCTTTCCTGGCGGCGGACGGGTTCACATGGGCGCCTGTCACGGGCGCTACATGTCCGGGAAGTCGGCCGTCGGCCCGAACGACTGCGGCACGGGAACGTCGAGAAGGCGCAGATACACACCCAGCTGGGCGCGGTGGTGAATCATGTGGTCCATGATGAAGGTCCGCAGGACCACGCGCTTCGGCAGGGTGAATCGGGCCTCGCCGCCGACGAGCATCGTCCAGGGGCCGGCGAAAACCTCTTCCGACGCGCCTTCAATCGCGGCGCGGGCGGCGGTGGAGCTGCTGTCGAAAGCCTCCAGGAGTTCGGCAGTGGAGCCCGCGGCGGAGATGGGCGGGGGCCCGCCGTCTGCCGGACTGATGTCGAATTCCGACACGGCCAGGGTCGGCATCGTCCAGTTGGGAATGTTGGCGAGGTGGGTGGCGAGTTCGCCCAGCGTCCACGACCTGGCGTGAGGCCTCCAGTCGAGGCGATCCTCGGGGATCACGGCGAGTATTGCTCTTGCCCCGGCGACGATGTGGTCGAACGCCGCGAGCCGGCCCTGTACAGACATTGCCCTACCCCTCTTCTCCGAATGAAGCCATGGTCGGCATCCCGCCTCTACCGAAGGGCAAAGTTAGGCGAACCCGCCGGGCGTCTCAACGCCTGACGCTCCGGAACAGCCGGTCGGCGACGACCGCGGCAACCGGGGCGCCTACAGTCGCCATGACGATGCCGATCGCCCTGGATCCGGTGAATCCGTCTTCGTCGCTGGTGAGGGCCAGAACGACCCCCGGCGCGGCCATGATCGTGCCCGTTACGGACATGGGGAATCCAGAGGTGTTCACTAATGTCTACGTCAGTGCATAACATTCAGTATTTGCAATGATTTACAGGGTTTCACTCTCGATTCGACTTTCTTGCACGATCCCTTGCGGTCTTAATCTCATCCGGTATATTATGGGGGGATGAGTACTGGAACAGGAACGACCGCCGAGCCACGGAAGACCAAGCCCCAGGGCCGCCATCCCCATCAGGCCCTGTCGGCCGCCTTCGTCCGCTCCGCCCCACCCGGCAGACACGCCGACGGCAACGGGCTGTACCTCTACGTCCAGTATATTATGTGGGGATGAGTACTGGAACGAACACGACTGCCAAGCCACGGAAGACCAAGCCCAAGGGCCGCCATCCCCATCAGGCCCTGTCGGCCGCCTTCATCCGCTCCGCCCCGCCCGGTAGACACGCCGACGGCAACGGGCTGCACCTCTACGTCCAGCCCAGCGGAGCCCGCAGCTGGATCCAACGGCTCGTCATCCGCGGGCGGCGGCGCGAACTCGGCCTGGGCGGTGTCGCCTTGGTCTCGCTGGCCGAGGCGCGGGAGAAGGCGCGGGCCAACCGCAAGCTGGCCCGCGAGGGCGGGGACCCGCTCGCCGAGAAGCGGCGCGCCCGAGGGGTCCCCAGCTTCGCGGAAGCCGCCAAGAGGGTCGTGGAACAGCAGAAGGCCGGTTGGCGCAATCCGAAGTACCCGAGGGCTTGGCTGAGCAGCTTGGAGCGCTACGCGTTCGCCCGCATCGGCAAGATGCCGGTCACCGAGGTCACGGGCGCCGACATCTACGAGGTCCTAGCCCCCATCTGGCACGTGAAGGCGCCCACCGCCCGGACGGTGCGCCGTCGCATGCGCGCCGTGTTGGAGTGGGCCGTGGCGATGGAACTGCGGGCCGACAACCCGTGCGACCGCATCGGGCGGGTGTTGGGCCCTCAGAACGACGTGGTGCGGCACATGAAGGCGTTACCGCACCGCGAGGTGGCATCGGCTCTCCGGACGGTGCGGGTGTCCGACTCGCTGCCCGTCGTCAAGCTGGCCTTCGAGTTCCTCGTGCTGACGGCGGCGAGGTGGGGCGAGGTGCGGTGGGCCGTGTGGCCGGAGATGGACCGGACGGATGGGGTGTGGACGGTCCCGGCGACGCGAATGAAGGCCAAGCGCGAGCACCGGGTGCCGTTGTGCGGGCGGGCGCTGGAGATCCTCGACGAGGCGCGGAAGCTGGGCGGCGGGAGTCCGATCGTCTTCGCGAGAGGGCACGGGCGGGAGCTTGCCGAGAAGCAGGTTCGCCAGATGCTTGAGAAGCTCGGAGTCGCGGCGGTGCCGCACGGCTTCCGGTCGTCGTTCCGGGACTGGGCCGCCGAAGAGACCGATCATCCGCGGGAGGTCGTCGAGGCGGCATTGGCGCACGTGGTCCGGAACAAAGTGGAGGCCGCCTACATGCGTTCCGACCTGTTCGAGCGGCGGAGGCGGCTCATGGACGACTGGGCCGTATACGTCGCTGGCGAGCGGCGCGATTCGGAGGGCGAACCGCGCCGCTGAGGCGCGGGCTCACGACCGGGGCCGGTCCTTAAGGCAGCTTACCCTTTGGGGCCACGCTTCGCGGGTCCCCGGCGGGGGCTAACGAGGGGCCCCTCGACCCCCGACAGGTCAGCGCTCCGGCGGAAGTCCACGGGCGGTCGCACGGCGCCCGCCTCGACGCGGCAACTCGGGATCCGACGCCGCCAGCGACCGACACCATGTCCCCCAACCCGGCGGGCTGCCCCGCTCCGGTCGCTCCGCTCCCTCCGCAGGTCAGCCCGCGAAGTGCGACATTTTCAATGGCCAGAAGTGTGACATTTTCAATGGCCATTGACAGCGCGGGACGCTCAGGGTTCAAGGGGGTTGCAGAGTCCCCTTGCCAGACCGCGACGTTTTATAACGTCGCGTAGGCGGAAACCGGCCCGTGGGATCGATGAAACGTCAATCGCGCATGGGCTACCCGGTGTGGGACGAAAGCGAGAGCTCCAGTTCCCGCCGAACCGTCTGACGTGGAGAGTGCGATCTGGTGCGACCCGCTAACGATACACCCGAAGACCTGACAGCAGGTCGCTTGAAAAGGGGCCTATATACCTTGCTTTGCTAGCCAAGCGAGTGGGGCGTACAATGGGGTTAGACCCCGGTGCCTTGATACGCCACGATTAGACGGATGGGCCTCCAGCCCGGAGAGGTCGAAAAATGGGGGCGACCAGAGCGGTGATCGTGGGTATCGGAGCTTGTTCCGGGGCCTCCTAACCCTGCGAGCCTTAGTCGGCTGTCCCCGAGGAGTTCGATAGCCAGAACCGGCGGCGAAGGCGGCCCATGCGGGTCCTATTCGATCGTGACCCAGGACAACCACTCCTCGAATCGGCGTCTCACCAACGTCGGACTGCGGGCTGCGGAATCGAGACTGCACTGGAAGAGTTCCCGGCTGTAGCGTCGCAGCGTCGGAGGGCTCACTCCCGCTTTGCCCGCGATGCGCCGCCACGTGTCTCCGTTGCGCTGGCGGATCGCCCAGAGGAGCACCGCCCACTTGAGCATCTGCTTCAGCGTACACTGCAACGGAATCTCGGCAGTCCAACGGTAGCTGAGTTCCTTGGGGTCGAGGTTGACTCGTTTCGCCAGCTCGGATACGGAGCCCGTAGGCGGACCCGAGTCATCGTGCGGGACCGACAGCAGGCGATTGTGGGAGACCCCACATGCGAGTATGACCGCGCGTGCCACTGGCGTGCTCAGGGAGAGCGTCGACAACAACCTCGCACCCAGAGGGTGAAGCGGATCAAAACCCGATTGCGCGACCGCTTCCAGCACCCGAGGCAGTCGCTCCTCGACCTCCTCCACCCACACGACGTGAAGCCTGCCGCACTCGATCTCCCGAAGGGTCCTCAGATTGTCGAACGAAACCGGCGTGACGACGATGCAGGTCGGTCCGCCAGCCGCTTCAAGCCGAAACGTGGACATGAGATCGCGTACGGCTCCCGCCGAACACTCCAGGGTGCCTACGATTCCGACCAGAGCTTCCTCCATCATCGTTCGGAAATCAGACCGGCGTCCTGCGGTCCGGTATGCAGTGCCGGAGAGCAGGCTTTCGATCAGGTGCCGAATGCCTCGAGAGTCGGCGTAGACGGCGATCATTGATTCCTCACTCCTTGCGTACGCGCGTGCCGTACGTAATTGTGTGTGGGCGTTCCGGGACGAACGCACCGTCGTGTGCGTGGGCTCCCTGAGTCTCGACGGACGGATGGAGCCGGTCGAGATCCCGGCGGTCGCATGGCCCAACGGTAGCCAAACGGGCCGCGCGTCGCGAGGCCGGGCCGGGTCGAATTTTGATACAGGGGTCAGTTCTTGCTATGCCCGGGCCCCGAAGTGGCCGTTGCGATTTGTGGGCTATATCGTTCTCGGCCAATGAGTTCCGCTATTTCTGCGTTTTCGGCACCGATCTTGCTTGTACGAGGGGTCAGCACCCTCGAAATCGCGGGGGTCTTCACACCGTTTCCACAAGGCGAACGGCATGAACCGATTCAAGAAGTACCTCGCAACAGCGGCGTTGCTGGCGCTGCCGATCCTCGCGGCGTGCGGAGAGGGCCCGATTATTCCGCCGGCGACCGGTTCCATCACGGGCCAGGTGTCGATCGAGGGCATGGGGGCCGACGGAGTCTCCGTCAACCTCAGCAACGGCGCTTCCACCACGACGGCCGGCGGCGGAAACTACCGCTTTGACGGCGTCCAGGCCGGGTCCTACACCGTAACCATCAGCGGGTTCCCGGCGGACGCCAGCTTCGACGCGACATCCGCGTCGGTCACGATTCCCGAGAACGGCGGATCGGTCACCCACAACTTCCAGGGAACCTACATCCGCACCGCGTCCGTCATGGGCACGGCCTCAGCGGCCGTCAAGCCCGAACAGTGGGAGCGGGACACGGGCGTGGACGCCGGCGTATCGGTGGCCGTCCTGACGGTCCTGTCGGGGGTCGCCGCATACTCGGCCCTCACGGGTAACGGGAGAGTGAACGACTGCCGGACCGCCCAGCTGCAGCTGACAAATGCACGGAACCGCGACGCCGCGGACATGCGAGAGGCGGGGCGGGCCCATGATGGCTCGGCGACGAGGAGTGCAGTTCCACGCGCCGCTCTCTTGATCGGCGCACCGGCTACGTGGACCAGGCTGCTTCAGCGGCCGCGCAGGCTCGAGCCCCCGTCTTGACGGTCGCCTTGAGCGACACGGCCCGTTTGCCGCCGATCCGGGCTCCCTCATGATCGAGTCCACCGCCACCGTCCATCCCACGGCGACCATTGACCCGTCCGCCTACGTGTCGCATGACGCCATGATCGGCCCAGGGGTCGTCGTCGGGCCGCACGCCAGGGTCGGCAAGCGCACCGTCCTGTGGCGGGACGTGGTTGTGGGAGAGTATGCGAAGATCGGCAGAAGGGTGACCGTCGGACACAGCACCGAGATCGGGGCGGCGGTCCGGGTGAACGACAACGCCACGATCAATGCCAAGGTCACCGTAGGGATCGGGGCCGTCGTCGGATCCAAGGCCACCGTGGGTCCGGGCTGCCACGTGGGAGCACGAGCACACCTCGAACTCAGGGCCATGCTCTTCCGGGCTGTCCACGTGGACGACGAAGCCTTCATCGGCAACCGGACCCGGGTTGCCATCTTCGCGAGGATCGGTGCCGGGGCGACCGTCGAGCACCGGGCGACCATCGGGCGGGAGAGCACCATCGGCGCTGCCGCAACGATCGGCAAGATGGCCACCATCGGTCAGCGGGTCGTCGTGGCCGAGGGCGCGTCCGTACCACCCCAAGCCAAGGTGTCGGACGGCGACAAGATCAAGTGAGTTAGGCGACGGAGCGGCGTAGCGGAGAAGCGTGGCGTGGGCGTTCGAGCCGCGCGGAACTCGGTTCCTCCCGGTCTGGTTTCGACCTCCTCGGAAACGACGTGGCGAGTCTGCGTGCGACCCAGTGAAACCTTGGAGGACCTCGGTTACGAGCCTTTGACGAATCGCTTCCGGGGTTATCTTTGATGACATGAGGTCCCCGATGAGCGGGAGCGAACGGGCCGGACCTTCGCGACCGGCCGGTTGAGGTGCCCGCCGAATCGAATGGAGCGTCGAAATGCGAGTCTTGACTGCCTGCACGGTCGCCAGCCTTCTTCTCTTTCTCCCGGCGACGAGTGTTGGGGCGCAGTATTGGGGTGCCGCCGGCCGGCCCGGTCAGACTACGTTGGAGTGGGACGGTTTGAGGGCGGATCCCGGGCCGCTGGTTCCGGTTCCGGACGTGACGATCACGAGCGAGACCGATCACCCGACGAACGCGAGCTTCACCGTCCGGATTCAGTTCAGCGAGGACGTGAGCGGGTTTTCCAATGCCGACATTGCCGTCACGCATGGCACCAAGTCGCAGTTCACGCGCACGTCGGCACAGCGGTACTCCATCGAGGTCACGCCGGAGGACGATTTTGATGGCGGCCTGGTCGTGAGGATACGGGCGGATGCGGCGACCGGCGCGAGTGGCCAAAGCGACGCCACGAGTAAGGAGTTTGCCGTCGACACCAGAGTGCCGCGCTTTTCGAGCGCCGCCGTGGACGGCGACGAGCTCGTCCTCGACTACGACGAGGATCTCGATGACGACTCCGAACCGAGTGCCGGCGCGTTCACTGTGACCGCCGCCGGTTCGACTGTCAGCGTCGACGGCGTCTCGATCCGCAACGACAAGGTCACCCTGGATCTGGCGAGTTCGGTTTCGCGCGGCGAAACCGTGCGCCTCGACTACGACAAGCCTCGCGGCGATGCCATCCAGGACGACGTTGGAAACGAAGCTGCAGACCTCGACAACGAAAGGGTCACGAACAACACCGACTCCAACGACGACCGTCCCGGCCCTCCGAGGAATCTGACCGCTACCGCCGACGGCCCCACCGCCATCGACCTCTCCTGGACGAGGCCGTCAAGCACCGGGGGCAACGCGATCACCGGCTACCGGATCGAGTATTCGAGCGACGGCCGGGCACCGTGGTCCACCTTGGCGAGCGACACGGACGACACCGACACCGAGTACACGCATACGGGCCTCGATCCAGGGGTTACCCGTCACTACCGCGTATTCGCGATCAACCGGAATGGCCGGGGCCCGAGCTCCAACATCGCCAACGCCACGACCGAGGGCGGGCTGCCGGGGGCACCGAGCAACCTCCGGGCGACGGCGGACGGGCGCACTGAGATCGACCTGTCCTGGACCGCTCCTGCCGACGCAGGATCCGGGAGCATCATCGGCTACCGGATCGAGGTGTCGAGCAACGCGGGCGATTCGTGGTCCGATCGGGTTGAGAACACGCGCTCCACGAGGACCTCGTACACGCACAGGGGGCTGGAGCCCGGGACACGCCGCCACTACCGGGTCTCGGCCATCAATTCGGCGGGCACGGGAAGTCCGTCCAACGTGACCAACGCCACGACGGAAGTCGATGTGCCGCACGCACCGTCCAGCCTTGTCGCGTCCGCTGTAGGAGAGTCCTCGATCCAGCTGTCGTGGGCGACTCCATCGGACAACGGCGGAGCCCGGATCACCGGCTACCGGATCGAGGTTTCGCTTACGGGCGCGTCGGCGTGGAGCGTGGTCGCGACCAATACGCGCTCCACGTCCACCCTTTACACGCACCGCGGGCTGCCGCCGGGGAGCAGGCGCTACTACCGGGTTGCGGCGATCAACTCCCAGGGCAGGGGTGCGTACTCGAGGGTGGCCTTCGCCACCACGAGGGCGGCCGTGCCCGGTGCGCCGACCGGCCTGACCGCGACGGCGCGCGGCACCTCGCGGATCGACCTGACCTGGCGGGCTCCGCTCTTGGACGGCGGTGCGCGCATCACCGGCTACCGGATCGAGACCTCTCCCGACGGCAACGTCTGGATCGTGCTGCGGCCGAACACCAACTCGACCGGCACGACGTTCTCGCACACCGGCCTGGGACCCGCCGCCACCCGGCACTACCGGGTCTTCGCGATCAACTCGACCGGAACGGGCCCGGCATCGAACGTCGCCCGGGCCACCACCGACGCGACCGCGCCCAGCGCGCCCACGGGGCTGTCGGCAAGGGCGGTCGGGCAGTCGCGGATCGACCTGGCCTGGAACCGGCCGTCCAACGACGGCGGCGCCGCCATCACGGGCTACCGGATCGAGAGTTCGCCCAACGGCACCACCTGGAGCGCCCTGCGGAGCAACACGGGCTCCACCGCCACCAACTTCTCGCACACGGGCCTGAGCCCTGCCTCCACCCGGCACTACCGGGTCTATGCGATCAACAAGGCTGGCCGGAGCTCGAGTTCAAACGTCGCCCGAGCGACCACGGATGCGACCGTTCCCGACCCACCCACCAATCTGGCCGCCGTCGCCGACAGCACTTCGCGGATCGACCTGTCGTGGACGCCGCCCCGCTTTGACGGCGGTGCCAGCATCACCGGCTACCGGATCCAGGCTGCGGAGACCGGCAACGGCCCGTGGTCCGATCTGGTCACCAATACGCGCTCGGCGTCCACCACGTACGCCCATACAGGGCTGGAGCCGGCCACCACCCGCTATTACCGCGTTGCGGCAATCAACTCGGTGGGCAGAGGCTCGGAGTCGGGAGTCGCCCAAGCCACCACGGACGCGACCGTGCCGGATCCCCCCACCAACCTCCAGGCCACCACAACCGAGCCGACGACGATCGAACTGACCTGGACGGCACCGAGCTACGACGGCGGCGCGCCCATCAGCGGATACCGGATCGAAGTCCGGGTGGACAGCACCACATGGACCGACCTGGTCCGCTCCACGGGCGTCACCGTCACGGCGTACAGCCACGCCGGCCTGCAGCCGGGAGCCACGCGCCACTACCGTGTGTCGGGGGTCAACGTCGCGGGCACGGGCAAGCCATCGAACATCGCGTCGGCCACGACGGACGATCCCCGGGAGCGTGCCGGGCGTGTCAACCAGGAGGTGCTTTCCCACGCTGCGGCGGCGATGACTTCGAGCACCGTCGCCGCGATCGCGAGCCGGGTCGAGTCGTTTGCGGACAGTGATCCGTTCGACAGGCAGGTCCGGCTGGGCGGTTTCTCGTCAGCTGCACGGGACGGGCACGGCAATGGCGGGTTGGCCGCCGGGTTTGGCACCGGGCGCGATGTCAGGCAACTGCTGGACGGCAGCTCCTTCCTCCTTCCGCTGGGCGGGGAGGGGGCTCAACTGGGTATCGGCGACCGGGCACTCGCCACCTGGGGCCGTGGCGAGTATCGGAGCATGGCCCGACCCAGGGGTGGGCTGGTCGAGTGGGACGGTGACATGCTGAATCTGCACGCGGGCGCGGACGTACGGGTGCGGCCGCATATCCTTGCCGGCATGGCGGCCACCCGCTCCACCGGGCACTTCGCCTTCACGGACCGGACCGGCGAGAGTCCGGTGCAGGGGACCTACGCCAGCCGGATGACCAGTCTCAATCCGTACATCGCCGGGTTCCTGGGCGCGGTGGACGTGACCGGATGGATCACGGGCGGGTATGGCTGGGGCACCGTCGACATCAAGGACGATCGCGAGGAGCTGCGGTCGAGCAACGTCACCATGACGACCGGTGCGCTCGGGGCGGCGGGTGTTCTGCTGGCGGGCGGAAGAGCCACGCTTCGCCTTAAGGGCGATGGCTGGCTCACCCGCGCCGAGGTCCAGGGCAGCGAGCAAGTGGACGCGGTGACTCTGGACATGCGACGTGCGCGGGTCTCTCTGGAGTGGAAGCAGGGGTACGAGGTCTACGGCGGACACGAAGTCGCCGCGGTGTTGGAAGGAGGCGCGCGCTACGACGACGGCGACGCCGGCAGCGGCGCTGGCATGGAGCTCGGCGGCGGGTTCCAGTACGTGAGCCCGGGGGGCAGACTGAAGGTAGACGGGCGAGGGAGAATGCTCGCCACCGGGCACACCGGCTACGAGGAGTGGGGCGCTAGCGGCACGATACAGTTCGATTCGCATGGCGGTGGCCGCGGGCTGTCCGTCAGGCTGGCTCCGGAATGGGGAGAAGCCGGGAGCGGGGTTCAGGCGCTGTGGGACCAGGGCGTGAGCGGACTCCCTGACGGCGGCTTCGCTCCGGCGAGCGGCCGCCTGCACGCCGAGGCCGAGTACGGACTGCCCCGGTTCGCCGGCACGCCGTACGCACGCGTCTACGTCGTCGACGGCGGGGCCCGGGCGTTCGGGAGCGGAATGCGCTACGAGATCACGCGCGTGCTGGACCTGCGCCTGGAGGGGACCCGTGTGCAGCGCGCGCTCGCCCCCGCGAAACACGGCCTGACGGTGAGAGGGCACTGGACGTTCGGACGATCGAGGACACCAGACTCGGGATCCGCGCGAGCGGTGAGCACGAGCCCAGGGGAGTCCTGACCTCGTGTCGGTGCCCGTGAGGAGAAACTGCAAGATGGTGGCGTGCAAGCGAGTCGTCAGCGGCAGGGGCGTGCTCTACTGCTCCCGAGCCTGCGTCGTCGCCAACAAGGTGCTGCACTACGAGCCACCCCCCGGGCGTCCCTACGACGTCCAGGACGTGGTCGATCGGCTCATTGACGCACTGGCCGAGCAAGGGCCGGACCGGCGTGAGCTACAACCCCTCCGGGATCCCTTTTGACTCTCCAGGCGGCCATGGCACCCAAAGCCAAGTTATGGCAAGGCCGATCATGGCCGCCAAGTCGCCAGACCCACGATTTGGTCGGCATATCCGCCAAGCCCTTTTTCTCCAGCCCCTCTACCGTGGCCCTTCAGGGTCCCGTGGTGGGAACTAAATTACGGCTGGCTTGACGCGGCTCATGTACCCGGGACCTCCGTGGCCGACAACGGGCGGTCGGGGGTGGCGGGCTAGACCAGATCAACCCTTCGCAGAAACTCCTCGATTTCTGGCGAGGAGAGCCCGGCTTGTCTGAGGACAATCAACGCTATCCGGCTATCAATGAATGCACTTCTCGGAACAGGAACACGGCTGGTATCGCCCTTCTTCTTCCAGATGTCCCGTCGTTTTCCCTGACGCTTGAAGGTCCAACCATGTTCCCTGAGACAGTTCATCAACTTGCCTCTTCTTGACGGCTTTCGATTCAGGCATGAACCAGTTCCTCTAGGTCTCTCTCTTCGATCTGGAGAGGAACGGCGAAGGTCGGTTCAGGCCCAGGGGACCGGACGCGGTCGCGGGAGATGTAGTGACGTTGCTCTGGCGACCCGACGACGCGTCCAGGTTCTGGTGGTTCCGGTTCGACATCGGACCCACCGACTACATATCGGGCCGCGTCAACTACAGCCTGAAGGTCCTGGACGGCAGGTACGTGGATTGGCACCTGGTTCCCAACGCATACGGACAGTCGGACGCCATCAACGACGATGCCGGAGCGTTCACCGAACTGGCGATTGGGTTCGAGGGCCGCAACATCAAGGTGACCGCAGGCGGTGAAACGATTGTGGACGTGCCCACGCCTGAGATCGTTCCCAACGGCATGAGGTACGTGGCGCTGGTCGTGGAAGAGTATGGCATCGGCGACCGCCCGGCTACCGGACTGTTCGACTGGATCGATGTCTTCGGGCACGAGAAGAGCAGTTCCTCGAATGCCACACGGAACATGGCGCACGTCTCGGCAGCCAAGTCGGACCTGACCGCGATCCTTCGGCGACCCATGGGACAGTTGCGAGAGGTTTGCTGGAACAAAGACTGCCCTTGAACCGATTGGAAGACCCGCCACGAATGGCGTTTCGCGGTGTCCTGACACCGAGGGGCATCCGTAGCGACGGCCCTCAATCGGACGGACGGACGGTGGAACCGTGAGCGCCAGCGCCCGCCGACGTGCGCAGGCCAAGGCGTTGGGGGAATGGGTGGCCGATCCTGCGGACACCCGGATCCGTGCAGACGTGTTACGGGACTTCGCCGCCGACTGGCGCAAGCGGACGACCTGCGAATGCGGAGCCGAGAAAGGGCCGAGCGCGGGACTGTGTGACCCATGCACGGCGGAACGGGCGATGCCATGGCATCGGTTCATTCCCGAGCGCCACCGGGGCCGGCGTCCGTAGCAGCCCGGCCCGGCCTGTGGAACGTCAACGAGTAACGAGTACCGGGTCGACCGGGGGCCGTGGGCCAGTCTGGATCCTCGAATGCGCGCCCGTGGGTTACGAAGCTCACCAATTGATCGACTTCGCCGTGTGGACGTGGTCGGGCATCCTGTAGCTGAGTCCCTCGTCGTCGTACACCGAGATCTGAAGCAGTTGAGTGAAGTTGTGGGCCCGAATCCTCTGGTTCCCGGCCAGACGTCGTAGCACGCGCTGCTTCGTCCGGTACTGGAACAGTGTTCCAATTTCCCAGGGAAGCTTCCGTGGGAAATCGAATGCCTCGGCGAGGCCGTTTACCGATGAGCGCTCGCGAAAGGCGGTAGGCCAATCTCACGAGCCTCTTCTCCTCGACCGGGTCCGTGACATCCGCAACGGAAGGAATCGCCTGGATCAGCATGTTCGCCACGGCAACCGAATCGGCATCCGGCGGCGGCTCGCACAGATAACCGACTCTGTATATCCTCTCCGCGTCCCCGGCTGACGCATACAGGATGCTCTCCGGGATGCCCATGACGTATCCGGCGTAGCGCCAGACATCCATGACGCTCCTCTGCTCTTCCCTGGTGAACCGGGCGCCCACAAGCATCGAGTACTCGAGCAGTCGTTTCGAGAACACGGAAATGGCGAAACCGAGATGCGCCGCACTTACCGGCATGCCCCAGGCTTCATGGTCCCAATCGTCCGATCTGGCGAGCAGGGTCCTGATCCGCGTATGCACGAAACGGATGCGCGCGGACAGCTTCCACCCGTCGCCGTCTCTGCGCAGCCCGTGGGGAAAGAAGATGTCCATCATGTGGCGGTTGTTCTGCTGCAGGCGCCTCTTCGTGGACGCCACCCGTCCTGTGATGTTGAACGACTTGGCGATCAGCGTCGAGAAGCCCTCGACGAGCACTCCGGTGACGAACGCAACCAACATGAGATCCACATTCTTGTGGAAGGCCCGGATCCCCGGACGCAGGGCGTCATAGTCCAGCCAGGAAGGCTCTTCAAGGTTCTTGAAAAACTCGCGCAGGGACTCCGGCCCGGCTCGCAAGATGTGATCGTGCCCCTCGATGCCGGCCCCGATGAAACGGTGCAGTTCGGCCGGAGGCATGTCGGAGAGCTCTTCCATGATCGGGTCGAGCTCCGGGTCGCCGATGCCCGTGTGTCTCAGATAGTTGTCGACAGCCACCGGATCGGCCGCGCGCGCGTTCCTGCAACTCTCCGTGTACGCAGTTGGGATTCTCACCGAGATCCCCCCCCTCCTTATCGCTCCGCCCGAAGTCCACAGGGCGCATTGTATGGATACCGCCATGACGGTGAGTGTCCCTGAGCCCCCTTCGCGTCCACGGAGCGGCAGGGGCGCCGGAACGGCCGCCGAGAGGAAAGTCCTTGACGGACGAGTCAAGTAGTTGCCGTGCCGGAGTCGGGCAGCAACCTCATGAGACCGTATGGCAACACGATGGCACCCACGTCATCGACGGCACGAGTCACCAGGGGCGAGAAGGAGGCATTCAGTCCGGGCGCACCCCGCCGGGTACTCCCCGTGAAGCCATTTCATCGGGAGGGGTTAGTCACTTCTCGACATTTCCCTCCGCCTCCCCGTGCTCGTCGGGGTCGTTGCCGGGATCGGCACCCGCAAGGATGTTCACTTCAAGGTCGGCACGGGCGCCGGACAGCCATGAAAGGATCGCGGAAGCGTCGAGTCGCCAAGGGTTGGGCCACGGAAGCTTCGCTAACACGGAGGCTTTGAAGTCTTCATGAAACGCGACGGCGACCTCGGGGTCCCCGGTGACATCGAGGAGCAAGGCCAGCGCGAGTTGGGCCGAACCGTCTCCGATCTCGCCCCACCCGAAGCCGCCATGGCTGTGGATGAGAACCCGAAGCGATGGGCCAGGGTCCAACTCCCCTCCGTCCGGCCCGTAGACGTTCCCCCATTTCTGACCGTGGTAGCAGGCCGACGCATTTTTCGTGTAGCCGGTCCCCTGTCCTCGCGTTCTTGCTTTTCGTACATCTCCACACGACCCCTCTTCGCTCCGCCGCTCGCACTCGCGGCAGAGCGGCCTTCCGCCCGTACCCTCTGAGAGGTACGCTACCCGGATCGCCTTCAAGAATGGACACGTCGGGCAGACGTGGTGGACGAGCGCACTCGTGCTGGTTGAATGCCACGAGCTCTTCTTCATCGCTTCCCGTCCTATCGGTTGGGGTGCCCCAACGCCAGTGTCCTCTTCGCCTTCTCCAGCTCGTCCCTCAAGCCGCCCAACGCTGACACACTCGCCTGGCGCCGCACGCGCGCAAGGATGATCGCACACTCGACCTCGGTATTACTGCCTGCGGCGATTTCGGCCTGGCAGATCTGCGATCGAACCGCGAGCAGCTGGTCGGCCAGCACTCTCCGCTCGACTGCATCGATGCGCTGACGGCTCGCCTCGGAGCCCACGTCGAACCAAAGGATAGCGGCCGCGACCAGAATCGCGATGGCGGCGACCCACTTCGGGTCCTTGGCAAGAACCACCTTCATTCAGGGCCTCCCGTGTGATGAGGGAAGGGGTCCATGCCCGACGGTAACGGGCCGCGATGGGCAGATGCAATCCCACCGCCCGGCGTCGGTCGGGGGGCCGTCACCTGGGCAAAGGCGGTCAGTCATCCCCGTCTGGCTTGCGCCGGTCGGTTCACGCACGGGCCCCGGTCCGCTACCTTGCCGTCGTGGAAGCGCCCAGGTCCTACCATGCGATCCGTCGCTGGCCTGTGGTGGCTGGAAAGACCCTAGAGCGACAGTACGTCGCCCTGCAAGACCGAGCAAGGAGCGCCTGATCGACGGATGGGCAAGGTGAACGGGGCAAGGAGCGTCCGGAGCTTCGGTTGTCGGCTGAAGCTCTACCCGACCCGGGCGCAGGCGGAGCGGTTCGCGCGGTGGGCGGAATCGGGCAGCAGGCTGCGCGACCTGCTGCTCGAGCGCGACCAGGCGTCGTACCGGGAGACGGGCAAGCGTCTGTCACGCAAGGCGCTCCAGGATGCCGTGTACGGATTCGCGGCGGACCATCCCGACCTCGGGTGGCCCGCCCAGGCACGCAATCAGCACCGCAGAGACCATGCGCTCGCCATGCGGTCGGCGTTCGCGCGGCTGGAGTCCGGCAAGAAGGGGAGGGAGGTCGGTTGGCCGGTGCTCCGACGGGGCCGGCCGACATCGATCTATGTCCACAACCAGACCCTGAAGGTGAGCGGGAACTATCTGAGGCTGTCGTTGGCCTGTCACGGGTGGACCCGCTACCGGGGGCCGATCCCCGACGGCAAGATCATGTCGGGCCGCATCCGCCGTCACGGTGGGACCTGGACCCATTCGCTCTCGATGGAGGCTCCGATGCCGGCCTACATCGAGCCGTTGAGGGACAGGTGCCGGGTGAGGCTCGGGCCGGGCGGAGTGGTTGGGGTGACCGATGCCGCCAGCGGGACGACGGTGTATTCGGACGTGGGCCGCTGCCCACAGCTCGAGCGTCGGCAGGCCAAGCTGAGGTGCCGCGTGCGGAGGCGGTCGTGGCGCTGCACGGCGTGCGGCGGGCTGATGCGAAGCGACGAGCGATCCGGCCTTCTCGCCCGTGACAAGCGGAAGGCGGCGTGCGGTCACTGGATCGTGGACTACGAGAGGACGGCCAGGCTGGAGCGTGCGGAGGCCGCCGTAGCGAAGATCGGCCGCAAGATCCGGAACCGCCAAAAGGATGCGGTGCACAACGAGACGGCCGTGGTCGTTCGCACGTTCGGGCAGATCACCGTGGACGCCCAGCCGGGACACGACGGGGCGGCGGCGGAGTACATGCGGCAACTCGACTACAAGAGCGCGTGGAATGGACGAAAGCTGACGACGAACGGTACCGCCGCGTAAGGCGGAAACCGGCCCCTCGGAAGAGGGGCGAACGGACGTGGAGACCTGCGTGGTCGGTGAAACGTCAATCCCGCGAGGACAACCCGGCGTGGAGCCGCTCCTGTTCCCGCCGAACCGTCTGACGTGGTGAGTGCGATCTGGTGCGACCCGCCGACGACCGTGCAGGCAGGTTGATTGAATCCTGCTGTTCGACGGGGCACGCGGATCTACGGACGGGCGGCAAGGCGGCCCGCACGACCTAGTCGATCATGACGCTGGCGAACCACTCCTCATATTGGCGTCTCAGCAGGGTAGGATCGTGGCCAACGGAATCGAGGCGGCACTGAGCGAGTTTCAAGCTGTAGCGTTGCAGCGTCCGCAGGCTCAGGCCGGCCCGGTGCGCAATGCCCGCCCACGTGTCTCCGCTCCTCTGGCCTACCGCCCACAGGAGAACACCCCATTGAAGCATCTGACTGGGGGTGCACCGCAACGGCATCTCGGTTTTCCAGCTGTAGCCGAGTTTCCGGGGGTCGAGGTTGACCTGTTTCGCCAACTCGGACACGGAGATCGGCGGGGGAGAATGGTCGTGCGAGATTGCACGGATGAGCCTGACCGCACTGGTCATTGCCGGGCTCAGCGAGGAGGCCCACGACGATATCGGGCCCAAGGACCGAAACGGATCCCGATGCGAAGGCGCGACCCTGCTCAGCACCTGGTGCAGTTGCTTCTCCACTTCTTCCACCCACACGACGTGAAGCCTCTCGCACTCGACGTCCCGCAGGCTCCGGAGGTTGTCAAACGAAACCGGAGTGACGACGATACACGTCGGTCCGGCGGCGTCTCCAAGTCGAAACGTGGAACGCAGGTAGCGAACGAGCCCGGCGGAACACTCAAGGGTGCCCACGATGCCGGTCTGCGCTTCGCCCATCATTCTGCTGAATTTGCGCCGGTCTTTGGTCGTCCGGTGCACAATGTCGGAGTCGGAGATCTGGCTCTCGATCAGTTGCTGAATGCCCCGATGGTCGGCGTAGACGGCGATCATTCGTAATCCTCCTTGCGTGCGCGTGCCGTTGTCGTGTCCTGTATGACCCCGGGACGAACGGCATCATGGTGCGATGGTCTTCCCGCGTCAACGACGATAGGGGGGCGAACGGACGTGGAGACCTGCGTGGTCGATGAAACGTCAATCCCGCCAGGACAACCCGGGCGTGGTGGAGAGCGACAATCTCCGAACGTGCCACCACCGAACCGTCCGGCGCGGCGAGTACGATCTGGTGCGACCCGCCGACGAACCGCACCAAAGACCTGCCAGCAGGTCGGGTGAAAAAGGGGGGCCTATATACCTTGCTAGCCAAGCGAGTGGAGCGTACAATGGATTTAGACCCCGGTGCCTTGATACGCCGCGATTAGACGGGTGGGCCCCCAGCCCGGAGAGGTCGAAAAATGGGGGCGACCAGAGCGGTGATCGTGGGTATCGGAGCTTGTTCCGGGGCCTCCTAACCCTGCGAGCCTTAGTCGGCTGTCCCCGAGGAGTTCGATAGCCAGAACCGGCGGCGAAGGCGGCCCATGCGGGTCCTATTCGATCGTGACCCAGGACAACCACTCCTCGAATCGGCGTCTCACCAACGTCGGACTGCGGGCTGCGGAATCGAGACTGCACTGGAAGAGTTCCCGGCTGTAGCGTCGCAGCGTCGGAGGGCTCACTCCCGCTTTGCCCGCGATGCGCCGCCACGTGTCTCCGTTGCGCTGGCGGATCGCCCAGAGGAGCACCGCCCACTTGAGCATCTGCTTCAGCGTACACTGCAACGGAATCTCGGCAGTCCAACGGTAGCTGAGTTCCTTGGGGTCGAGGTTGACTCGTTTCGCCAGCTCGGATACGGAGCCCGTAGGCGGACCCGAGTCATCGTGCGGGACCGACAGCAGGCGATTGTGGGAGACCCCACATGCGAGTATGACCGCGCGTGCCACTGGCGTGCTCAGGGAGAGCGTCGACAACAACCTCGCACCCAGAGGGTGAAGCGGATCAAAACCCGATTGCGCGACCGCTTCCAGCACCCGAGGCAGTCGCTCCTCGACCTCCTCCACCCACACGACGTGAAGCCTGTCGCACTCGATCTCCCGAAGGGTCCTCAGATTGTCGAACGAAACCGGCGTGACGACGATGCAGGTCGGTCCGCCAGCCGCTTCAAGCCGAAACGTGTACATGAGATCGCGTACGGCTCCCGCCGAACACTCCAGGGTGCCTACGATTCCGACCAGAGCTTCCTCCATCATCGTTCGGAAATCAGACCGGCGTCCTGCGGTCCGGTATGCAGTGCCGGAGAGCAGGCTTTCGATCAGGTGCCGAATGCCTCGAGAGTCGGCGTAGACGGCGATCATTGATTCCTCACTCCTTGCGTACGCGCGTGCCGTACGTAATTGTGTGTGGGCGTTCCGGGACGAACGCACCGTCGTGTGCGTGGGCTCCCTGAGTCTCGACGGACGGATGGAGCCGGTCGAGATCCCGGCGGTCGCATGGCCCAACGGTAGCCAAACGGGCCGCGCGTCGCGAGGCCGGGCCGGGTCGAATTTTGATACAGGGGTCAGTTCTTGCTATGCCCGGGCCCCGAAGTGGCCGTTGCGATTTGTGGGCTATATCGTTCTCGGCCAATGAGTTCCGCTATTTCTGCGTTTTCGGCACCGATCTTGCTTGTACGAGGCGTCAGCACCCTCGACTTCGCGGGGGTCTTCACACCGTTTCCACAGGAGAACGGCATGAACCGATTCAAGAAGTACCTCGCAACAGCGGCGTTGCTGGCGCTGCCGATCCTCGCGGCGTGCGGAGAGGACCCGATTATTCCGCCGGCGACCGGTTCCATCACGGGCCAGGTGTCGATCGAGGGCATGGGGGCCGACGGAGTCTCCGTCAACCTCAGCAACGGCGCTTCCACCACAACGGCCGGCGGCGGAAACTACCGCTTCGACGGCGTCGTGGCCGGCGCCTACACGGTTACCATCAGCGGGTTCCCGGCGGACGCCAGCTTCGACGCGACATCCGCGTCGGTCACGATTCCCGAGAACGGCGGATCGGTCACCCACAACTTCCAGGGAAGCTACATCCGCACCGCGTCCGTCATGGGCACGGTCACCGTGGAAGGCGCGGGGCTGGGCGGCGTAACCGTTCGGCTCAGCGGGATGGCCGACGCGCAGACGGCCACGGACATGAGCGGCCAGTATGCGTTCACGGGTCTCCGGGCCGGCACGTACGCGGTCGAGATTTCGGGATTCGACGGCGACGAGGTGGCCTTCGGGGCCACGTCGTCCGGCGCCACGGTGGGCGTGGGCGAGTCGAAGATCGTCAGCTTCGACGGCACGTACCTGCGCACGGCGGGCATCAGCGGGCGGGTCACCGTCGAGGGCGATGGTCTTCCGGGCGTGACCGTCAGCCTTTCCGGCGTGGAGCAGCGCACCATGACCACGGACGCGGGCGGGCAGTACGCCTTCGCGAAGCTCAAGGCGGGCGACTACTCGGTCGCGATCTCCGACTACGACACCGACGCCTACGCGTTCGAGCAGACCTCGAAGAGCGTCACGATCGCGACGGGCGAGCCGGCCACGGTTCCGTTCGACGGGACGTTGCTCCGCACATCCGGCATCAGCGGGCGCGTGAGCGCCGAGGGTGAGGGCCTTGACGGCGTGACGGTCACGCTGGCCGGTGCGGCGGAAGCCACGCAGACGACGAAAGACGGTGGGCAGTACGCCTTCGCCGGCTTGGCGGAGGGCACGTACGTGGTCACCATATCCGGCTGGGACGAGGTGGCCTATAACTTCGAGAATACCACGGCCACGATCGTGCTGGGCGACTCCGATTCGCCCATCACGAACTTCGAGGGCACGCACACGCGGACCGCGGGGATTTCGGGCATGCTGTTCATCGACGAGGTCGTGCAGGACAAGATGCACACCGAGGGCGAGCCCACGCTCCCCGCAGCACTCGCCCCGCTCGTGGCGTCCGGTGCACTCGACCCGGTGATGTTTGCCGGCCTGCTGGCCCAGGCGAGGGTCCTGTTCCGGGGTCCGGATCTCAACGACACCATGTCGGTGGCCATCCAAGCGGACGGCACCTTCGCTTCCCCAGGGTTGGTGGCTGGGACGTACCAGGTGTCGCTTCCCGTCAGCGACGAAGCGGCGATGGCACTCGCAGCCGCCGGCGTTGAGTCAGTCGGCGAGGCAGCGGTGGTGACCCTTGGGGCGGGCATGAAAGCGCCGGTCAACTTCCCGTTCCGGATCACGATGCAGACGATCAACGTCGGCGCCGTGCTGGCCATGGCCGACGAGGAGAATAGCGAAATCCCCGCCGAGCGTCCTCGTGTGGAGGATGTCAAGATCGCGCTGTACGCCACGGCCCAAGATGCCGAGGATCGCGCAAACGCGCTCATGGAGGGAACGACCGGCGAAGACGGCATGGCCACGTTCGACTTCGCGAGAATGGCGGACAGCGGTCCCGGCGGCACGGACACCGACAACCTGGTCTTTGTCAGGCTGGCCGAAGAAGATGGTACGGACGAGGATCTTCAGCCCACCGCCAACGAGGTCATGGAAATCCAGTACCGGGGCATCGAGCGCATCACCCAGGCGCCCAACACCGTCAGATTCGTCAACGTTGCGGTCAACTTCGACTTCTGGGTGAAGAACATCGAGATGGCCCGCGGCGGCAACATGGGCCTGGGCGGTTGGGCCGTCCAGTACTGCGCGCCCATGGATGACGATCCGGAGACGGAAGAGAAGGACGCGGTCGTCTGCGAGGGCAAGGACGCCGGCTTCATGGCGATCACGACGGGCGGGGGCGAGGATGAAGAGCCCGAGCCCGTCTTGTCGGATACGACGACCGCCATGGACAACATGAATCTGGGCAAGGTGAGCTTCTCCTACACGTTGATGCCGGAGATGCTCGCGGAGGGCCCGGTGCCGTTCCGCGTCCGGGTAACTCCGGTTGCGGTCGACGGAGACGGCACGAGAACGGATGTGCAGAAGGGGGTCGCGAAGGGCGAGATGTGGGAGGACAGCGGCGTGCTGACCCGTGAGCACACAGGGCTCGATCTTCCACCCGGCGAGGACGACGATCCGATCGACCTCGGTCCCATCCGGATCGAGTTCACGACGCAGAGCCTGACCGTCGGCGTGTACCGCGAGACCGACGACCACCCGGGCTTCACGGACCACCGGAGCGATTATCGTGGAGGTGACCACCGGCCGCACACGGACGCCATTGAAGTGGAGCTCATGTACTCGGAGGGCGGCGGCCGTCTGGAGCGTTATGACGAGTACATGACGTTCGACGCCAAGGGGAAGCGCACCGTCGAGGCCGACAACCCCATGGATGTCCCGAAGTGGAGCGTCAAGAACCAGGCCGGAGGCATGGTTACCTTCAAGCACCTTCCCGCCGACATGGACTTCACCGTCAGGCTCCGTGCCGGCTCGGGCCGCACGGCGGCCACCGCCAGGGACGTTGATGCCTTCGGCGGTGATCTGGATGACATGACCGACGGCTCCTTCGGCGGCGCAGGAGGCGCGCTGCCCGTGGTCCGGCTGTGCCCGCTGACGACGACGTCGCGCCCGGATTTCCTGGGCCCCGAGAGTGACGACTGCGCTACGTTTGCCTACCAGTGGACGACCGGTACGGTCCATACGACGCTCACGAAACTGCGCAAGGACGTGAAGGCGACCCTCACCCTGGACCCGGTCACCGCCGTACACAGCGAAGGTGCCGACAAGGACTTCAAGGGGAACGCAACCGGCGACGACCAGACGTACACATTCGCTGGAGTCCAGGATGGTGTGTACCGGGTGGTGCTGACCGGCGGCGATGTCAAAGAGACGAAGTCGGACGAACTGGAGATCTATCACGACGAGAGCGCGGCCGATCCGGACGACGCACCGGATACGGACGCATGGACCGTCAGTGCCACGAGCGTCAGAGGCATGATCAAGGGTGTTGTCGCCAACAACCGCATCGGGAACAGCGACTACACGATTTCCGGCGACGAAGCGGGAGAGGGCGTCGAGCTGGGGCTCTACGAAGTCGGCGCGGGCAAAGATAAGGAAAAGGGCACGGCTGACGATGTGCCCGGCGATCCTGTAGAGGACGATGACGACAATGCGGTGACGGCCCCCACGGACGAGAATGGCGAGTACGTCTTCGACAACCTCGCCGAGGGCGACGAGTACTTCGTGAAGGTCCTGGAATGCGAGGGTTGCGTGGCCTACCACAGCGTCGACGATGACGACCATTCGTTCGTTGCCTACGGCAAGGGGGCGGCGATGGTCTACCCCGCTGATGTCAAGAACATGCTTCCCGAGTGGAACTATTCCGCCACGGCCATCACGAGCATAATCAGCAACCAGACGGATGGTGGCTTCCTCGACTTCGTGATGCTCTACACCGACGGAACACTCGCGGGTGAGGTATCGGAGCCGTTTGACGAGGTCGACGACCACGACATCGAGCTGGCCCGCTGCCTGACGGTTGTTGGTGATCCCGCAACCGCTTGTGCAGAATATGACGACAACTTCGAGGATGAAGTGGAGACGGACGACGACGGGCAGTGGAGCATCGGCGATTTGCGTGAAGGCGCCTATGAGGTCACGGTGAATCCCAAGGGCGGTTTCCGGATCTACGACGCTGCCAAGGATGTTCTCGCCGATGGCAGCTCCACCGAACTCGTCGAATACGCGACGGTGAAGACGGACTTCTTCATGTTGGAGGACGGGTCCGGCGCGTCGGACGAGGCTCCCACTGTCGAGATCGTGAATAGCAGACTGAGCAGGAGCGTCCTGCTCGGCGACATCGCGGTCACCGCGGGTGAGATAACGATCACTGGTGCTCCCGGCGCCATTGTGATTCCCACGCAGGAATACATCGTCAAGACCATCACGGTCGCGCCGGTGTCTGCGGATGGAGAGCGCTTCAACGTTGCCAATGGTACTGCGACCGTAACCCCGAAGGCTAGCGACATTGGTAATGCGCCTAAGACGAAGTTCACGGTTACGCTCGCCGACGGAGGTAATGCCATAACGCTGACGGCGACTGCGGCGAACGGCTATACCAAGGGCGTCACACGTGACACTGCCGATCCGCCGCAATTAGCGGTCACGGCAGGAAGCACTTCGGCCGTCGCCGTCACCACGGTCACACGTACTGCCGTACAAACGGCCGCAGCCATCGCGTCCGTTGCGGGCAACTACAGAGACAACACCGGTGCTCTTGGGACTGAGGACCCCATTGGTTCAGGGACAGGTGGTATCGACTACGAGTGGGGGGACGGAACGAATGGCGGTGACGGCCTGCCGCATGACGCGCAAAGCAAGTTCAGCCTGACATTCTCACTCGGTACCGGTTCCGACTGGGCGACACTTGGGTACCGAATCGGTGACACTGGGGTCTATACGGACATCCCGATGGCTAGCGACGCCACTGACGCCGCAGGTAGAGCGGCACGGACGACCGGCATGATTACGGGGCCCGACAAGGGTGCCAGCGTTGACATTCAGGTCAAGGTGGTGTCTCAGGATGGTAAGACTCCCATCTACTACGCGATCCGAGTGTGGCGGGACGCTGCCCCGTGACGATTTGCCTTGGAATGGCGACTCGGCTCTAGGGGCTCTAGACTAGAGACGAGTAACGCTGGACCGCGAGAGCAACCCTGCCCCCGCCCGGTTCGCCGGGCGGGGGCAACTCCGTTAACCAAGCCACGTAAGCAACATGGGCGCCACCCACGTGGCCGGCGCGGTTCGGCCGGTATCCGCAGATGCGCTTCGGGCACACGGCCGGCGGGCCGGGTGCCATGTATTTCACACCGGTGGAGCGTAGTCGGCGCTTCGCTCAGGGCCGCGAGAACGGGAGGCCCGTGTCCCCTCACTCGCCCCGACGCGGCGGGTTTGGAATCAGGCTGCGGCCGGGCTGGCGCTCCCCGGAGCATGCGCAGCTGTGGATCGGCAGCGTGGAGCGCTTCGCTGTTCCCCGCATCGGCGAGATGCCGGTTTCGGACGTGACGAGCGCCGACGTGATCGGGATTCCGGCTCCGATCTGGCATGAGAAGGCGCCCACGGCCCGGAAGCTGCGCCAACGCATCCGCGCCATCATGGAATGGGCCGTGGCGATGGACTACAGGCCGGACAACCCGTGCGACCGGATCGGCCCGGTGCTGGGGGCGCAGGGGAAGGTCGCGCGGCACATGCGGGCGTTGCCGCACCGGGAGGTCGCGGGCGCGATCCGGACCGTGCGGGACTCCGACGCGCGGCCCGTCGTGAAACTGGCGTTCGAGTTCCTCGTGCTGACGGCGACGCGCTCCGGCGAGGTCCGGGGCGAGGCGTGGAGGGAGATCGACCGGGAGGGGCGCGCGTGGACCATCCCGGCCCCGCGAACGAAGGGGAACCGGGAGCACCGGGTTCCACTCGGCCGCCGCGCGATCGAGGTCCTCGGCGAGGCGCGCTCGCTCGGCCGCCGCGGCCCGCTTGCGTTTCCGAGCGTGGGCGGAAGGCCGCTCGGGAGCACGGCGATGTCGCAACTGCTGAGGGGCTTGGGGATCGCGGCGGTTCCCCACGGCTTTCGGTCGAGCTTTCGCGACTGGGCGGCAGAGGAAACGGACCATCCCCGCGAGGTTGCGGAGGCGGCGCTGGCGCACGTGGTCCGCAACCCGGTCGAGGCCGCGCACCGACGCACGGACCTGTTCGAGCGGCGGCGTCGGCTGATGAAGGATTGGGCCGAGTATCTGGCGGGCCGGAGAGCGGGCGGCGGGACCTGACCCGACACCCCCGACGGGCTCAGAGGCCGTTTCGGGGTGATACAGGGGCATTTCGGGGAAGCTGCGGGCCGTAGAATCGCCCAGGATCGACGATTTCCAGTCCCCGAGGGGTACGGGTAGGGGAAAAAGCGGTGCGCGGTAGCGAGCGCGCCGTCTCCAGAGCGTGACGGGCCGCCCGTCACCGTCGCCGTCTTCGAGGCAGGCGGCCAAGAGTCCCGGGGGGTGTGCCCGCGACGAGCGGAAGTCCGTCGTTCCGGGCGGTGCCCGGGGAAGCGTTTCGGAGGCGTCCGCAGGGCTGGCTTGAGCCACTCTTAGGTGGCTAAGCCAGCATACCCCTTGTGGGTACAAGGGGCTGGCGAGGGGTGGCGTCCGCCCCCCCTTCGAACCCCCCGCGAGTCGCGCTCCCGTGGAGGTCGCGGATGGGGGCTTTGCCCCCCTTCCCCCGTGGCGGTGCGGCTTGATGGCCGATTCGCCGCACCGCCGCCTCGACCACCGCCCGCTTATCGCTGACCAGGCTTGCAACGCCGGTCGCCGCTGGCGTGTCGCCTTCGAGCGGGCATTCGCGGCACTGTCTGTCCCCCGTGATCCGCATCGGAGTTCCGAACCGAATCCCCGTAATGTCACGCCGGCCGTGGAGTCACGGCCTTGCCTGTCTTCGAGCTAGCTGAGCTAGGCCGACACAATCGCCGGCCGAAACGGCCTAGGGATAGGACTGACCCATGAGTGACTTCGAGAAACCACGCACGCTGCTGGCTCAGCTGAGTTGGCGGTTCCATCCGCGCATGGAAGAGCTCGCTGTGGAGGCGCTGGCGTACATCCTCGACCGCTATCCTGCCTCCATAGAGGGCTTGGCCGAACTCGTGGAGCCCGTACCGGACATGAGGTTGTCCGCCCAGCCGTTCGAGACCGAGGCCGTCGCTCCTGATGGCACGAGACCTGACGTGTTGCAGAGGGGAGACGACGGAAGCGAACGGCTCTTCATCGAAGCGAAGTTCTACGCGCCACTAACTCGAAATCAGCCGGTTCGATATCTGGAGCGGCTACCACAGGAGGGGGTGTCGGTGCTCATGTTCCTGGCCCCGGCCGGACGGGCGGAGGAGCTTTGGGAGGAACTGCTGCCGAGGCTCGATGCTAGCAGCATGTCGTATTCTGATAAAGGGTCCCGTTGCGTCGCCATTGAGGGGACAGGGAAGCATCTCCTCATCACGGACTGGACAAGGCTGCTGGACAACATGGAGGAACGGTTGAAGGATTCCACGTCCGGCCTTGCCGAGCTCCGACAACTCCGCGGGCTGGTACAGTTCGCCGAGTCGGGGGAGAAGGCTCCGCTCCCGGGAAAGGAACTGGTCAACCGGGCCACCGAGATCGGGAAGACGTCGGGGTGGCTCGACACGCGGGGGCTGAGAGCTAAACCTGCTTCTTACGGCTATCTGCGATACGCGAATCTCGGTCGCCGCTACCAGGTCTGCGTGTGGCTGGGGGTCAACTTGGACTTGTTCGAGAAGTTCGCGTCCACCCGGCTGTGGGTGCTCTGCGACTACTGGAGCGACGCCGACAGTCGGAGCTGGAAGGAACGGGTTAAACCGGCACTGAAGGACCGGATGAACCCGCACATCCACGAGGAAGGCGAAGCGCTATGGATCGGGGTCGTCCCGGAGGGAAGCAAGCGGCCCGACAACTACGCCACCGCACTGGAACGGATCGCCGGAATCCTGGACGAATTTGCCGATCCGTGGGGCTCACGCACCGACGTGCTCACCGAGATCAGCCGACGGTACGAGCTGCCCGTGATGAGCAATGTCCACTGCGGCGAGTACGTCGAGGCGGGGGCCTCGCGGCTGCGGCGGGAGCGCCCTACGGGCACCGCCGTTGAAACTGGGCCAGCCGATGCCGGGGCAAGGTTCCGGGGGCGGCCCCCGCCCTCCGCCGCGCCGACACCCGGTTCATGGTCCACGAGGCCCACGGTCCGGGGTCCACGGACCTCCGGTAGAGTCGCATGCAATCCCGTTTCCAAGAGCGGGCGCTGGCGGCCTCGGGGCTGCTGGTCGACGGAGTGAGCAGTGTGGGATGGATCTGGGGGCGTTCAGGATTGACCATCCGCATAACTCATTGTCGCATAGGCAGTTAGCGCATCTCGTCAAAAGTGCGGAAAACACCCTCACCCGGTTCCGGCCCCCATTCGCCGGCACCGTAGTTCCGGCGGCTTCGTTTCGTGCGTGCCATCATTCGGAGCCTCTCTCATGATGGACTGCACGATCTGCGCGGTTGAAAGCTCGCACGTGGAAAGCTTCTTGACTCTCTCTCCCGCCGACCTCGAAGGACAGTCGAAATCACCCGTCTGGATTCCCGCCGTTTACTACTGCATTCCGGCCATTTTGAGACCACCGAATCCGCTGGTCTTCCAACGGCAAGACTGGCAGATCGTGCAGCCCTGATTGAACTTACGTGATCTCTTGCCGTGATTCGCGCCGCCAGCGATCCGCCGTGCCGGCAAGGCGCGCCGAGGGAGAATAGCGGCGCTATTCGACCGAGGTGCAACGCAGAGGCGGAGCTTTGGAGATCCAGATTGTATAGCAAACATGACATTTGGTAAAGTTTTCTTTACATTGTGGCCCGCTGAGCGTAGCGGTCCGGCGCGGATGCATCGCCGGCCGAATGCAGCGGGGCTTTATTCCACGGACTGCCAGGCCGGGCCGCCCGAGGGGGGTGCGGTCCAGCACCCCGCGAGCTGCTGCCCATGGGGGCACGCGCATCACCGGAACACCACGGTCTTGTTCCGCTTCGGCGTCTGGCCCACGGGGATGCGGGCGACCTCTTTCATCTCCTTCGTATCGACGACCGATACGTCGTTGGATCCGGCGTTCGCCACGTACAGGTAGCGGCTGTCCGGCGTCATCGTCAGCCAGTCGGGGATGTGGCCGACCTCGACGCCCCCCAGGTATTCGAGATCCGGCAGCGACCACGCATAGACGTGCCCGTTGGGCTTGCTCGTCGACCACAGCTGGCGCCCGTCCGGAGAAACCGCGAGGCCGTGGCCCGGTGATCCCTGAAGCGCGTCGTTCGTCACGCGCGAGATCGGGAGGCTCGGCATGTCCAGCTTCGTGACGACCTTCCGCTCCGCGAAGTCCACCACGTAGACGCCATGATAGTTGGAGATCTGGACGAACAGACGCTTCGTCGAGCCGTCCGGATGGGCCTCGAACGCCATCGGCCGCACGCCCCCGTCTGCGTAGCCGCCCGTCGCGCGACCGCTGAAATGGAGCGACCAGATCGCCTCGTCGATCGAAGTGTCGATGATGGTCAAGGTGCGCGCGCCGATCATCCCCGCCGCAACGTGCCGCCCGTCGGGCGACATGAACACGTTGTGCACCGTCCCCAGCGTCGGGATCGACTTCACGACTTGCGCCTTCTCGAGATCCACGACGTCGACGCAACTGCACCCCTGGATGATCGCGACATACACCTTCCGGCCATCGTTGCTGATCGCGACGTTGTGGGGGCGTCCGGAGAGCGGGATTCGGTCCGCGACCCTCATGACGTCCGTCGGCACGATCTCCAGCGTGCGGTGGATCTCGTTGCTGAAGTAGAGGGTGCTCCCGTCCGGGGCCGCCGCGACCCCGTGCGCCTTCGGGATCCCCTCGATCACCTGCACGACCTGGTTCGTGACCGGGTCGATGATGTGCACGTTATCGCCAGCCGAATTCGTCTGGACGATGCGCACCTTGCCCGACTGCGCCGCCGCGGGGGCGACCACCGCAAGCGGCAACGAGAGGGTCAGAGCGAGGAAGCCGCGGACGACGAATCCGAGAGCCGGCAGTCCGTGGATGAATCCGCACGAGCACCGAGAGCGGCGAGGCGCCACGCTGAGAGCCGAGTGAACATCGGGCGGGAACAGGTGTTTCATCGCTATCTCCGGAGTCCGCGACAATCTGACCCCAAAGTACGATCTGGTGCCCTCGGCGGTCCATACCCCGATCGCTTCGGGTGAGGGAGTGACCGGGATTCTCCCCGCTTCCCCTCAGTGCATTCTATCGATCGGCAGCCCGCTCGGGACACCGTCCGGGATCACATGTACCAGATCCCGCGCCCTGTCGTCCGTCAGCGCGTGCAGGAATACGAGCAGGTTTTCCAGAGTCGCCTCTTCGAGACGGATCGGCAACAGCAGCGTATCCCGGTTCGCCAGGATCTCGGAGTAGTTGTGCAGCAGCGTGGGCTGCAGCAATGGCTCCATCTGGGACATGTCGTATTCCAGGAGGCGGCTGTCCACGTGGTCATAGTGCTGAACGAAACCCCTCAGCGTCGTGAACTGTCCGACATGCCCGTAGGGAGCGGTCAACTCGATGTTCCGAAGGGGGCGTGTCACGAATCGCCGCCGATCCGCCGGGTCGCCCGTCACCCGCTCGCGTCCGAAGTCGTCGCGCCCGGTGGGCCCGTCGCCCTGTCCCGGTCCGAACTGTGCCAGCGCGTCATTGTGGAACTCGTTCCCCGGGACGCCGACAAAGCTGTCCGTCTCGTGGCAGTTCGTGCAGCCCACGGTCATGAATGCCCGCGCGCCTTCCAGTGCCTCGTCGGTCAGCTGGCCGTCATCGCCCGCGAGGAAAAGGTCCCAGGGTGTTTCATCAAAGGTGAATTCGGAAGCGAAGAAACCGCCAACGGCGTTGGACGCATGCGCGAAGGTCATGTCATCGAACGGCGTCCCGGGGTAAGCGTCCTCGAACAGGCGCCGATACTCCGGGATGGCCCCGAGCCTCTTCATCAACCGTGCCCACAGCTCGGTGAAGTCGTCATCGTCGACATCCGCAAGTTCGTTGCCCGGTCCGCGCATCTCTTCACGGGACTGCACGGGGAACAACGCCGGAGACGACAGCAGGCCGAACTCGAACACGTCGATCATGTCCTGCGTGAGCTGGTCGCCCGCCGGGCTCCCGATCGATCCGTCCGCGAGCACTTCCAGGCGACCCTCCCAGAAAAGGTGGCGCTGCAGGTGCAGGTTGAAGAGCGGGGGCGAGTGCCGGAGGGTAAACTGGCCGTCCGGGTGGGCTCGTGCGGCCCCAAGACCACTTCCACCCTGTCCCACCGGAAGTGACCTGCCGTCACCTGTTGAGAAACTCGGGAGGTGACATGTCATGCAGGAAATGTCCCGGTTTCCACTAAGGATCTTGTCGAACGCGAGGGAGCGTCCCAACACGACAAGTTCCGGTCGTGCGGACGGCCGCCGCCCAATCGGGTCCAGCTCCCGCTCGTGGGCCAGCAGGCGAACCTCTGCTATGAGCTCACTCCGGGGAGACGATGGCGCGGGAGAGACGGGGGTGTCCTGACAACTCGTCAGGGTCACCGTGAGAAGAAGAAGGATGGAGAAGGTCGAGACAGATCTGGGTAACGAGACCGCAAGGTTCTGTTTCATGTAGGTGGGTGCTCTCCATGGCGCGCGCACGCGGCTGTTTTGTTCGGGGAACGGGAAAAGACCGACGGACTTTGGATGGCATCCGGATGGTTGTCAAGTGAACAAGGGAGGAAGAGCGACGCAGAACGCAGGGGTCCAACCGGAATGCACCGCCGCTCAAATCCAGCCAGCCGACACCGTCGCCTCGCTGCGGGACATCTCGGGAGTGGCTACGCCAATATCGGAACTCGTTGCGTCAAATGTTCAAAACCGCCCCGCCGAGAATGCCTCCAGCCCCACCCCCGCCTTCCCCTCCAACATCAGCCCGGCAAGCGCCCACCCGCTGCTGGGCGCGAGCGTCACACCCAGCATCTGGTGGCCGGTATTCACGTACACGTTCTCACGCGACGGCAGCTTCCCCATCACAGGGAGGCTGTCCGGCACCATGGGGCGCATTCCCACCCACTCCCGGCCTCCCTCCTTCGCCTCCGGGATGTCCACGTCGCGGCCCACCGCACGGCGGAGCGACCGGATCCGGCTTGGGTCCATCCGGCGATTCACCCCTGACAACTCCATCGTCCCGGCAAAGCGAAGCGCGCCCTCGAAGGGGGTCAGCCCGATCTTGGCGCCGCCCAGATAGAGCGGTTGGCGCAACTGGTTCCTGGGCTGCTCGATCGTGACCGAGTAGCCCTTCCCGGCGGTCAGCGGGATCGGCCACCCCGCCATGCGCGTGAGGGTACCGGTGTGAGCACCGGCGGCCAGCGCCACCGCATCGACCTCGAGGTCGCCCTGCGAAGTGGCGATCGCCGTCACGCGCCGGCCCTCGCTCCTGAACCCTGTCACGAGGGCGCCCTCGTGGATCTCGGCTCCGCCCTCGCGCAGCGTCGCCCCCAGCCCGCCCGTCAGCGACTCGGGCCGCACGTGACGTTCCGCGCCCACGAACAGCCCGAACCTGAATCCCGGGCGCAGCATGGGCTCCCGTTCGTACAGTTCGGCTTCGTCCAATTCGCTACAGGACGCCGCCCCGGCCGCGGCCACCAGTTTGACCTCCTTCTGAGCCGCCGCAGCCTTGTCGGAGTCGTGGAACGCCATCAGCACCCCCGACTCGGAGCTCTCGAACTTCACGCCGTCCCCCGCCAGCTCGTCGTAGCGGTCCATTGTGAACTCGTTGAGCGCGGCCAGCGCAGCGATGCCGCGTTTCTGATCGGCGTGGTTGCAGTAGGAACGGAACCGCATCAGCCAAGGGGCCAGCATCAGCAAGGCCGCAGGCTTGATGTACAGCGGGCTGTCGGGCAGCAGCATCCAGCTGAGCGACTTCCATGTGAGGCCGGGTGCAGGGAGCGGGCTCGAGATTGACGGGCAGACCCAACCCGCGTTGCCTTGCGAGCAGCCAGCCCCGACCTCGCCCGACTCCACGATGACGGGGTCCGCACCCTTCTTCTTCAGGTAGTAGGCCGTGGAAAGGCCGATGACCCCGCCGCCAACGACCCCAACGCGCATCAGGAGGAGCCGCCCGGCCTGTACCCCGGCCCCCGCACGATCCGCCCAGGCTTCGCCCCGGTGTGCTCCCCGCCGCGCAACACCTGCACGCCGTTCACGAACACCTCCTCCACGCCGACCGAGAGCTGATGTGGATCCTCGAAGGTGGCCCTGTCCCCGACCGTCGCCGGATCGAAGACCACCACGTCCGCGTACATCCCCGGCTTGAGCACGCCCCGGTCGTGGATCGACAGCCGCGTGGCGACGGCAGAGGACATCTTGCGCACCGCGTCCTCCAGGGTAACCACGCCCTCGTCCCGCACATACTTTCCGAGGATGCGCGGGTATGTGCCGTACGACCGCGGGTGCACCATTCCGGTGACATCGGCGGGATCGAAGCCGGAGGCGTCGGTGCCGATCTTGATCCACGGCTGCCGCAGCTGCAGGGCGACGTTCTCCTCGGCCATCATGAAGATCACCATGGCCGCGTGACCCTCGGTCATGAGGGTGATCTCCATGGCCGCTTCGACCCAGTCCACCCCCATCTCGGCGGCAACCTCGGCCAGGCGCATCCCCACGTAGCCCTCGGCCCCGGTGGGTTCCCCGTCCGGACCCGCCTCGCCTACCGACGTCACCAGCACGCCCTCCGGCGTGGAAAGCGTCCCGAAGTTCTCCCATTCCGGGCCGTCCGCCAGCACGTCGGCGCCAATGCGTTCCCGCATCTCCGGATCGGACAGGTTGTCCAGAAGCCGCCCGTCTTCGGAAGCCCACGGGGGAAACAACGCAGAGATTCCGGTGCCGCCGGCCGTGTACGGATACATGTTGGCTTGTACATCCATCCCTGCCGCCCGCGCCGAGTCGATCTTCGCGATCGCGAGCGCAGCCTTGTAATGGTTACGCACGCCCGCCGCTTTCAGGTGATAAATCTCGACCGGCACGCCCGCCCGCTCCCCGATCTCGATCGCCTCGTCGATCGCTTCCAGGAACCGGTCCGCCTCGGAGCGCATGTGCGTGATGTACACCCCTCCGTACGGCGCCGACGCCGCGACCACCTCCACCAGTTCATCCGTCCCCGCGAAGTTGCCCGGCGGGTAGATCAGCGCGCTGGCCACCCCGAACGCCCCATCCTCCATGGCCAACCGCGTCACCGCACGCATCGTGTCGAGCTGGGCTTCGGTCGCGGCCCCGGCTGCCTCGCCCATCGCGTAGACCCGCACCGTCGTCGCGCCTACGAACGATCCGAAGTTCGGCGAACCTCCGTTGTCCGCCATTGCGGTCAGCCAGCCATCGAAGCCGCGCGGTCCCGAGAAGTCGTGCCGGGTGCCCTGCGCCTCGGGATCGACCAGCCCGGCACCCGCGTCCGTGTTGACATTCGCGGGCGCATTCGTCCACCCCTCGCCCATGATCTCGGTCGTGATCCCCTGCGTGATCTTCCCCGGCAGCCGTCCGTCGCCGGCCAGCAGGGGCCCGCGCGCATGCGACTGAATGTCGATGAAGCCGGGCGATACCACCTTGCCCGTGGCGTCGATCCGCGTCGCTGCCTCGGTGTCGGCCAGCCCACCCGCAGGCGCAATCGCCGCGATCCGGTCCCCGCGGATGCCAACGTCGCCGTAGAACCAGCCGGCCCCGGTGCCGTCCACTACGCGCCCGTTCTCGATGACAACGTCCATCGGGCCGGCAGTGGCCATCCCGCCCCCGGCGTCGGCACCTCCGCCATCCCCGCAGGCGCCCGGCAAGGCCGCCACGCCGAGCGCGACGAAACATGTCAGCGTACGAAACTTCGCTCTCATATCAATCCTGTCTCTCATGAACCAGACGTCCGCCCACGTACACGCGGCTCGCCCAGGTGCGAATGCTCAGCGGGTCGCCGTCAAAGACGACCACGTCCGCGTCCTTCCCCGCCTCCAGACTGCCCAGCCGGTCCGACACCCCGAGCACCTCGGCCGGGCTCAGGGTGAGCGCCCGCAGGACATCGGTCCGGCTCATCCCGTGCCCAAGCGCGATCGACGCATCGATCAGCAGCCACTGCCCGGCCACCCCCGCGCCGAACCTCCCGAAGCTCCGTGAGAAGCTCGCGAACGAGATGTGCACCCCGGCCTCGTTAAGCCACACCGCGTTGCGCTCGTCAACCCCGCCGTAATCGCCGGCATCGGGGATCTCCTCGCCGGAGATGTACGGATGGGACAGCGGACCCAGCACCACGGGAATCCCCCGGTCGGCCAGCTCGTCCCTCATCTGATGCGCGCCCGCGCCCCCGTCAATGACGAGTTCGAAGCCGAACTCCTCGGCCAGCTCGATCGCCACCCGGATATCGCGCGCCGAGTTGGCCTGCACCCGCGCCGGAACCTCGCCGCTGAGCAGCCTCCCCAGCGCCTCCATGCCGAGGTTGCGGGGTGCCGCGTTCGCTCCGGCGGCGCCCGCTTCGGCAGCGCCCGCTTCGGCTCCGTCGCCCGAGCCGTCACCCCCGGACCCGCCTCCGCTCTCAACCCACTCCTCGGCCCTCACCAGCAACTCCCGCAGCTGGGACACGACCGCCATCCGCGTCGCAGGGGACCGCGACATGTCCCGATAGGTCGATGCCGGACGCCCGCCCAGCGTGATGTCGATGGCAGCAGGCTCGCGCACGATCAGATCGTCGAAGCGCGCGCCGGCCGTCTTGACTACCGCGCCCTGTCCCCCCAGGACGGTTGCGTCGCCCGGCCCGACGTACATCGCCGTGATGCCCCCCTGGAGCAGCTCGCGCACCCGGATCTCGTCGGCTGCCCCCGACCCGAAAGCGCCAAAGGGAGAAAACGCCTCGATGATCCGCAGCTCCGGCGTGAGCGGCACCGGCACCTCGTTCATGTCCTCGCTCGCGACCCCGAAATAGCTCATGGCATCGATGATCCCAGGCATCACGACGCTCCCCGTGACGTCGATCACCTCCGCCCCCGCCGGGATCGCAACATCCGCGCCCACAGCGGCGATCCTGCCATCGACGATCAGCACCGTCCCCCCCTCGACGGGTTCTGAGGAGATGGGCAAAACAAGCCCCCCGGTGAGCGCGACAGTCTGTGCCCGGATCCCGAACCCGGCGCCGTGGATCGCGGCCATTGCCATCACGGCAACCATCACCGCCCCGATCCTGGCCCGGATCATGACCCTTCTCCTTCCCGGTCATACGCCACCCGCCCATCCACATACACACGCGTCACCAGACTGCTCACCTCGTACCAGGTCCCGCTCAGCACTACAATGTCCGCATCCTTGCCCACCCCCAGGCTTCCCACCTGGTCCTCCACGCCCGCGATCGCGGCCGGGTTGATCGTCACCGCCTCGAGCGCCTGCTCCTCGGTCATGCCGTAGCGGATCCCCAGCCCGGCGTTGCCACGTTGCCACTTGGAGCCCACCACCGGGTCGTCCGTGTGGAAGGCAAAGCGGACGCCCTTCTCGTTCATCACCGTGCCCGTCGCCATGACCTCGTCCGACAGCGCGACACGGGTGAAGAGCGGCAGCCCCACCACGTCGATCCCCGCCGCGGCGATGTCGTCCGCGACCTTGTAGGCCTCGGTCGAGTGGTGGATCGTCAGCCCGAAATCGAACTCTTGGGACAGGCGGATGATCGAGAGGATGTCGTGCGCACTGTGCACATGGGAGCGGATACGGTCCTCGCCGTTCAGCACCCGGACCAGGGCTTCCATCCCCAGGTCGCGCGCCGGCGCCGGGCCTTCGCGGCCACCCTCCTCCCACGCCGCCCACTTCGCATCGTACTCCTGCGCCTCGATGAACTTGGCGCGCAGCAGCGCGGTGACGGCCATGCTGGTCGTCGGGGACTGGTCGGGCCGTTTCCGCCCCATCGCAATCTTGAGCCCGCCGCGCTCCTTCACGATGCGCTCGTCTATGGACTCGCCCCACGTCTTGATGACGATCGCCTGCCCGCTCGAGACCTCGCCGCTCCCCGGTCCGGTCACGACCGTGGTCACGCCGCCCTCGACCGCGTCCTTCCAGAAGGCGTCGTCCGGCGAGAGCACATCTCGGATGCGATGCTGTGGTCCGAACCGCGTCGGGAACTCGTTGAGGTCGCGGGAATCGGCGCCGATGTGGGAGTGGTTGTCCAGCATGCCGGGCATGATGACCATACCGCTCAGGTCCACCACTTCGGCATCGCCGGGCGGGGCGACGTCCGCGCCCAGCGCGGTGATCACCCCGTCCTGAAAGACGATCGTGCCGTTGTCGATGGCGGGCCCGGCGGCCGTGTGGATCCGAGCCCCGACGAGTGCCACGGGATGGTCCTGGGGAGCGGCGGGGGCGGCGATGGCCGCGGCGGCGGGGACAGCCAGCGCCAACGCCGCCAGCGCGGCGGTTGCCAGCGCGACGAGACCACCGAGCGCCGCGACGGCGGAGTTCAAGCCTGGCCGCATTCCCCTGCGCGCTCCATGTGTCAACTCTGCTTTACATTGTGTAAATCGCACTTTACATCCTTGTTGCTCGGGAGTGAGCGGGGGCACGGGCAGGACGCCCATCCCGCCATTCCATCGCCCCGCTCACACCGTCCATATGTCCCCCAGCGCCCGCTGGAAGTTCTCGCCCAGAATCCCTCGGATGTGCTCGTCCGTGTACCCTCGCCGGATCAGCGCCTCGGTCAGGTCGAACATGCGCTTCGGGTGGTCCACACCCTCGATGTCGATCTTTTCCCGGAACGCATACGACTCCTTGTAGCCGCTCTTGAGCGACTCGTACTCGTCGGCGGGCATGTCGTCGTAGCCCCAGAGGTCGATGTCGCTCCCGACCCCGAGATGCTCCACGCCGATCAGGTCGCGTACATGGTCGAAGTGGTCGATGTAGTCCTCGATGGTGGTCGGCTCACTGTCCTTCACGAACATGCGCACGCCCGTGATGCCCATCACGCCGCCGGTGGCGGCCATTGCGCGGATGGCCTCGTCGGTCTTGGTGCGGGGGTGACCACCGGACAGCACCCGGCTGTTCGAGTGCGTGAAGAGGACGGGCCGCGACGAGATCTCGCAGGCGTCCAGTGTGGTGCGGTCACCCGAATGCGACACGTCGACCGCCATCCCGACCTCGTTCATCCGCTCGACGATCGCCACGCCGAAGTCCGAGATCCCCCCGTCGATGCGCTCGGTGGAGCCGTTCCCGATCAGGTTGCGCGAGTTGTACGTCAGCTGGGACACGCGCTGCCCGAGGACGTGGAAGGCGTTCACGTCGTCGGGCCCGCGGAAGTGCGACGACGTCTGCGTCCCGATGAGGATCCCCGCTCGGCCGGAGCCGTGGACGCTCGCCAGGTCCTCGACCGAGTCCACGCGCACGAAGAGGTCCGGGCGTTCGGCGATGATCGAGTTGTACCGCGACACGAACATCAGCGTGTTGTGGTACTGGTCGTCGAAATCCCGTCCGCCGATTCCCACGCCGATGTGAAAGACGTCGATCTCGGAGTCGCGGAAGTCCTGCTCCTCCTGCCCGGTCATTCCCCACAGCCCGGGACCCCACCTCTCCTGCACGGAACGGGAAATGGCCAGAGGGGACAGCATGTCGATCACCAGGGACCCGGTGACCAGATCGATGCAGCGGGCCGAGTACTCCTGGCCGGCTGCGACCTTGCCGGCTGCGACCTGGCCGGCTGCGACCCGACCTCGGGCGCGCAACGCGAAACGCCCCAGATTCACGAACGGCGCAGCCAGGGTGAGGCCGGCGGCTCCGGCGGCCACCTTGAGGAGCGCCCGACGCGGGATGGAACTGCCGTTTTGCCCCTCTATTGCACGCCCGTCCATAGTCGAGACATCTCCTCAGTCAATTGTCGTGGTCTCAATGCCTTCGGGGGCGCCTCGCGACTCTCGATGCTTACGCGGGGATTCTCCACGGGCTCCCGATACCGATCGAACCACCCGACGATGTACATGATCTTCTGCATGAAGTGGCTCGGGCGCACGCGGATCCCGTGCGGTTCCCCCGGCACCTTCACCAGCACCGCCTCCACGCCCTTCAGCTTGAGCGCCTGGTAGTACTGGTCCGACTCCGACATGGGGGTACGGTAATCCTCCACCCCGGTCATCACCATCGTCGGCGTGGTCACATTGCCGACCAGCGAAATCGAGGAGCGCGACATGTAGTGCTCGGGGTCCTCCCAGGGCATGGCCCGGAACCAGTACTTGGCAACGGTGATCGGGATGTCCGAGCTGACCGCGAAGCTGTACCAGTTGATCACGGGGTAGAGCACCGCCGCCGCCTTGTAGCGGTCGGTCTTGCCGATCGACCACGACGACAGGACTCCGCCGCCGCTTCCGCCGGTGATGTAGAGCTGGTCCGGATCCACGTACCCGAGGTCGATCACCGCGTCCACCCCGGAATCGAGGTCGAAGAAGTCGTTCCCGGGGTATGTATGGTGGATCAGGTTGCCGAACTCCTCGCCGTACGACGTGCTGCCGCGCGGATTGGTGTACAGCACGACGTACCCGGCCGAGGCCATCGACTGCTTCTCGATGTCGAACCGGTCCCCATAGTTCGCAAAGGGTCCGCCGTGAATCTCGAGCACCAGGGGGTAGCGCCGGCCGGCGTCGAAGCCCGGCGGCTTGATGATCCAACCCTGGATCTCGAGCCCGTCGTGGGAAGAGGGCCAGCGGATCTCCTCGACTTCGCCGAGCGTCTTGTGGCCCAGGACATCGTCGTTCACCGCGGTCACCACCCGCACGTCCCCCCCGTCGCTCCCGAGCGCAACCTCGCTCAGAACGGCGGGTGTCGAAACGGTATACGCGAACATTCCGCCGGGGCCCACCGAGAAGCTCCCGCCTCCGTACGCCGAACCCGTCCCGCCCACGTTCCCGGCCACGACATGCACCTCTTCGCTGCCCGGTTCCACGTATGCGATCCTTGTGTTGCCGTGGTCGGAGTACGAGAAGTAGAGCCTCTCCGAATCCGGCGCCCACGCCAGGCCTCCCACGGTCCGGTCGAGCTGACCGGCCACGGCCCGTGCGTCCGACCCGTCGCGGTTGGCCATCATCAGGCCGGTGACCTGGTAGCCCTGGTAGCGGTCGTCGAAGCCCGTATACGCGATCCGGCGGCCGTCGGGAGAGACTGCTACGCCACCGTCGGGGCCCTTGCGGTCCGTCAGTGCGCGGATCCCGCCGTCCAGGGTGACCTCGTACACCTCCGTGTTGCGGTTTTCCAGCTCCCAGTCGGGGTGACGGTTCGCCGTGATCAGCACCGAGGCGCCATCGGCCGACCACACCGGTTGGCCCCTGCCCGACCGCCCCACGTACCCGCCGTGATGGAAGTCGCCGCTGGTGATCTGCCGCGGCGTCCCACCTTGAGACGGCATCACGAACAGGTGGGTGAAGCCGTGCTCCAGATCGCCCGTTCCGTCGAAGCGGTGCACCAGCTCGTGGATCACCCGGGCGGGCTCGGCCCACTCCGCGCCTTCCGGCGGCTCGGGCATGGAGATGAGCGCCATCCCCCCCGAGGGTACGAAGGACGAAAAGGCGATGTGGTTGCCGTCCGGAGACCACGCGGGCACCCGCGGCTCCTCGATCAGGTCGGTGACCCTCCGCGTCTGCCCGGTGTCCATCCAGCGGATGTGGATCTGGGGCGTCGCGCCTTCCCCGGAGCCACCCGCGTCCGACAGGTAGAGCAGGCGGGTCCCGTCCGGGGACCACCGGGGCCAGCTGTCGTTCTGCTTGCCCGAGGTCAGGGGTCGCAGCCCTCCGCCGTCCCCGTTCATGATCCACAGGTTCGAATAGTTGCGGTCGGTCTGCGCGTCGGACCACTGCCGCACGAAAACGACCCGCGACCCGGCGGGCGATACCTGTGGGTCACTCACGAATTCCAGGTCGAAGACATCGACGGCGGTGAGGACATCGGGCGCCTGCTGGGCGCCGGCAGGCCAGGGGGATGCCAGCAGGGCGGCGGCGATCAGAACGGGCGCCGCGGCCGCCAGCCATCGAGTAGCGGTGCGCCCCGGCGGGGTCGCGATGGTCGGCATGCGGTTCATGGAAGGCGAATCTCCTTGAAAAATGGGTGGAACCGGAAGCCCCTCAGCGGTCCACCGGCTGCTAGCGGTTGGCTGTCCGGGAGACTATGTACCGGGCGTGATCTTGCCCGGAGATGAAGCCGGTGACGTCGTACGGGCCGTCGAGGAGACGGGTGAAGGCGCGGCGGGTCGAATTCCGCCAACTGAACGCCTCCTCGAACGAGTGCGCCTCGATCGCCTCGATGTCGCTGGGGATCAGCACCTCTACGACATCGGCTTCCGCGGGCACCCGGTCGCTGCCTCCGGGGGCCCCGATCACGGGACGGGAGCCGCCGGAATCGCCCAACACCGCCGTTTGATCGGTCCTGCCCTGCGATCCACGCCTGCCGATCAGATCCCACTTGGCGATGAACCTGTCGGTCCCGAGCTGATGGAGGTCGCTGTCCGAGGTGCCGTACATGTCGGGCACATACTCGGCGACCGTCGCGCCAAGGTGATTGAGGTTGAGGTGCGCGTTACGGGCCACGAGGGGGTCGAAGGTCCAGTACATGGTGTTCACCTCGTGGGCACGCAACTCCTCCTTCTGGGCCAGCTTGAGCCGCCTGCCGATCCCCATGTTCCGCGCATTGGACCGCACGGCGAGCATGTGGGACCAGTGTGCCAATTCGCCCCCACGGATCCCGGTCACCCCGAAGACAACGCCGAGGAGATCACCGTCGGGACCGAACGCACCGGTGCAGATCCCCCCCATCTTGACCACGATCTGCATCATGCTCACGGGCACGACATCGGAGAAGCCGTAGCCCCACGTCTGACGCTGAAGGTCGACGCAGGCGACATACTCCTCAGGCGTCCTGACCGCACGAATCTCGACATCCGCGGGGTCCGGCAGGGTCGCAACCCTTGTTGAACCAGGGGTGGTGGCCATGGCGCTCCGAGTGACGGAGGGATCGTTGAGAATCAACGCCATCATCCTATCGTCCGAATTCGCATACGGCAAGGTATCCAGATCTTGCGACAAAACTGCAGTACACTGTCGGAGTTATTATTATTCACACAGTAATTGAAACGCGGGCTGCGGTAAATGCGACGACCGCGAGGATGGAGAAACATGCCTGAAGCCACACAAAGCGCGAGCGACCGAGGGACCCAGGCGTACAAGCACCTCCGGGAGCTGATCGTACGCGGGCGCCTGGCCCCGGGCTCACGGCTGATCGAAACGGAAGTCGCCGAGCGCTTGGGCCTCAGCCGCACTCCGGTGCGGAGCGCTCTCCAGCGACTCATGCAGGAGGGGTACATCGCGGCGCCCCCGAAAGGCCGTCAGAGCCGCCCCTTTGTCGCGCCTCTCACCCAGGACGACGCCATCGAACTCTTCTACATCGTCGGCGAGATGGAAGGCCTGGCCGCATGGAGAGCCGCCGGACGCGAGGACCGGCAGGCAGTGGTCGACGAACTGAACGAAATCAATGCCGAACTGCTCTCCGAGGCGTCCGCCGCCAGGCCCTCGCGGGAGCGGATCTTCCAGCTCGACACCCGGTTTCACCGCTGCTACGTCGAGGGCGGCGCCGGGCCCAGGCTGGTGGCTCTCCACGACGCGATCAAGCCGCAGGCCGAGCGCTACACGCGGCTCTACATCGACGCCTTGCTCGACCAGCTCTCCGTCTCGGTCACGGAGCACCATGTCATCATCGAGGCGATCGAGGCCGGCGACGCGGACCTGGCCCAGTCGTCCGTGCAGACCAACTGGCGCAACGCCGCGGAGCGTCTGAGCGGCGTGATCGCCCGCGCCGGCGAGCTCGGGAGCTGGTGAGAAAAGTCGAACGCGACCGTTTCGGCCGAGCCTCGGTCGCCGCCACGATCCTCGCCCTCCTCGCCCCGGTCGCCGGTGCCGCCCAGCAGGGGCTCGCCGGGCTCGACGAAGACGTGCGGAGGATCATGAGTGACTGGGACGTGCCGGGCGTCGCGGTCGCGGTGATCCAGGGCGACGAGGTCACCTATGCCAAAGGCTTCGGCGTCAGGGAGATCGGGAGGACGGATGCCGTCGACGAACGCACGATCTTCGCGGTGGGGTCCACCTCCAAGGCCTTCACCGCCGCCGCCATGGCCATGCTCGTGGACGAGGGGAAGGTCTCCTGGGACGACCCGGTCGTCGATCATCTCCCGACGTTCCAGCTCAGCGACCCGTACATCACCCGCGACCTGCGCGTGCGCGACCTCATGTCCCACAACTCGGGTCTCCTGCGCGGGGACCGTCTCTGGTACGCGAGCGGGCGCAGCCGGGAAGAGGTCCTGCACCAGGTCCGGCACCAGCCCGTCACCTTCCGGCTCCGCTCCACCTTCCAGTACAACAACACCACCTGGATCGCCGCCGGCGAGGTCATCGAGGCCGTGTCCGGCATGAGCTGGGACGACTTCGTGGCGACCCGCATCTTCCGGCCCCTGGGAATGACCCGCAGCACGACGCTCATCGGGCCACTCGGCCGGCTCGACAACGTGGCGACGCCCCACGTGAAGACCCCCGACGGCGAGTTGCTGGCGGCCCCGTACCGCGACATCGACAACGCCGGGCCGGCGGGGTCGATCAACTCCAGCGCCATGCAGATGGCCCAGTGGGTGCGGCTCCAGCTGGGCGGGGGCGAGTACGAGGGGGAACGACTCATCTCGGAAGAGGCCCTGGCGGAGACGCACACCGGCCAGATGATCATCCGCAAAGACGGCCTCTGGGCGCTCGTCTTCCCCGATTCGGACTTTCTTACCTACGGCCTGGGCTGGTTCCTGACCGACCACCGCGACCTCAAGATGGTGTCCCACGGGGGCAACATCGACGGGATGACCGCCCTCGTGACGATGATCCCGGAACGCGACCATGGAATCGTCATCCTGGTCAACCTGAACGCGGCAAACGGCTTCACCGTCGCGCTGAACAGCCACATCATCGACCTGCTGGAGGGCTGGGAGGGACCGTCCTGGAGCGAGAAGGTGAAGGAGCTGTGGGCGCCGGTCGAAGAGGCGGCGGCCGCCCAGGCCCGGGCAACCGAAGAGAGCCGCGCCGAGGATACGTCCCCGACCCTCGAGATCGCGGAATACGCGGGCACCTACGCGAACGACATGTACGGCGAGATCACGGTGACCGAGGACGGCGGGGTGCTCAGCGCCACCTTCGGAGCCGGCTTCAAGGGCCCCCTCGAACATTGGCACTACGACACCTTCCGCAGCACCTGGGGCAACATTCCCGGCGAGCACGAGTTCCTCCGTTTCGAGATCGGCACGGACGGCAAGGTCGCGGTCCTGCATGCGGAGATCGAGGGCAGCATCGCGTTCAGGAAGCGTTGAGCGTACCTTCCGCGCTCCTGCCCACACGGTCGCGGAGTTGTAGCATGTTTCGTTCAAATCTCGCCCTCGTTGTGACCGCCGCCACCGCCTTGTCCTGCGTTACCGAATCTCCCGTGGGGAACCCGACGCGAGAGACCCTGCCGAACGGCGCGGTGCTCGTGCGGTACCCCGGCCTCCCCGCCATCGACTCCGTCGACCCCGCGGTCATCGAGGCGAAGGTGGATCTGCAGTTCGGGAGCCTTGAAGGGGACGACCCCAACTTCCTGTTCGGCGACACCCGGGGCATCCAGGCGGCCAGTGACGGAACCATCTACGTGCTGGACTATCAGGCCGTCGAAATCCGGGTCTTCGGCCCCGGCGGCGAGTACCTGCGCACGATCACACGCCGCGGGGAAGGTCCGGGAGAGATCATCGAAGCCAACGGGATCTTCCTCTCCGGCGACACCCTCCTGTGGGTGCATGCCTATGGCCAAGGCAGGATCATAGGGTTGGACCCTGCCGGTGAAGAGGTTCGCCGGTTCACCAAGCCGGTCTTCGGCTACGGGTACATCTGGGACGGTGCGTTCGACCGGCACGGGCGCTACTGGAATCAGACCCAGTACTCCGACGATGACGAGGAGGAGATCGAGACGGGTCCAATTGAGGGCAAGATGCACGAGTACTACAAGTCCTACGACCTGTCCACGGAGGAAGTCGACTCCATCTATCTGGGTGAAAGCACCTACCGGGTATACGTCTCTCCACGGGGCGGCTACCAAATCCCCTTTGACGCATCCGACATCCATGTCGTGAACCCGTCAGGAGGGTTCTGGCACGCGAACACCGGCTCATACCGCCTGACACGCACCGGTGAGGGCGGAGACACGCTCACGGTGATCGAAGCGTCGCTGCCGGGCATGCCTGTGACGTCGGAAGACCGGTCCGCCTACGTCCAGGCAATCGTCGAGCGGGAACCGGAGGAACGCCGCGCCGCCGAGGCGGTCGCCGCGATGATGCCGGACTTGAAACCGATCCTCGAAGATCTCTTCGTGGACGACGAAGACCGGCTCTGGGTGGAAAGGTCCGTCCCGACCGATGTCCACCCTTTCTTTGACCTGTTCTCCCAAGATGGCAATTATTTGGGATCCGTCCGCTTCGACTTCACCCCCAGCCCCTACAGCCGGCTCTGCGTCCGGCACGGCAACATCTACACCTGGGTTGTGGACGAGCTGGGCGTCCAGTACGTGGTGAGGGCCCCCTTGCCATGAACCCGGCACAATCTCCCCCGGCCTCGCGCGGCTGAGTGCTGGCAGCCCACGCTGGACATCCGCGTCGCTCCCCCAATGGAGAAGGGGCCAGCGAGACCGCCGACGTCGTCGTCGTCGGCGCCGGAATCGTCGGGGCCTCGTGCGCGTGCCACCTCGCCCGGCGGGGCCTGCGCGTCACCGTCCTCGAACGGGAGGGCGCCCCCGCGCTCGGCTCCACCGGTCGCAGCGCGGCCGGCGTGCGCGTCCAGTTCACCACACGGCCCAACATCGAACTCTCCATGTACTCCCTGCCCGTCTACCGCGAGTTCCGCGAGCGGCACGGCTTCGAGATCGGCTACCAGGACATCGGTTACCTCCTTCTGGTGCCCCGCGACCGCTGGGACCGGCACCTGGATTCGGTCGCGCTGCAGCGCAGCCTCGGCGCCCCGGTGGAGGTGCTGGCCCCCGACGAAGCGCGACGGTACGTCCCCGTCGCCACGGATGGTCTCGCGGGGGCGACGTACGGCCCCTGGGACGGCGTCATCGACCCCCACATGGCCACCCACGCGTGGGTGTCCCTGGGTCGCACGGCCGGGGTGGAATACCGTTTCAACCACCCCGTGACCGCCATCCGGCCCGAGGGCGGCGCGTGGCGGGTCGAAGCCGGCGCGGAGTCGTTCGCCTGCGGCCACGTCGTCAACGCGGCAGGCGCGTGGTCCGGCCTGGTCGGCCGCCTCGCGGGGCTGGACGTCCCGGTAAGGCCCAAGCGCATCCAGATCTTCCTGAGCGCTCCCGTCGCCGACGAGCGCGTCTACCCTCTCACCATCGACCTGGGGACCGGTGTCTACCTGCGGAGCGAGGGCGAGCGCATCCTCTTCGGCCTCGACGCCCACGCCGACGACGGCTTCACCGAAGGCATCGACTGGAGCTGGCTCGAGCAGGTTCTCCTCACCGGCGTCGATCGCTATCCCTGGTGGGAGGACCTCGGCGTGGACCGCCAGGGGAGCTGGTGGGGGTACTACGGGGTGACCCCCGACAACAGCCCGGTGATCGGCTTCAACCCCGGTGCCACCGGGTGGGTGGACGCGTGCGGGTTTTCCGGCCACGGTATCATGCATTCGCCGGCGACGGGGCTCGCGGTATCCGAGCTGGTCACCGACGGACGCTCGCACACGCTGGACGTGACGGCGTTTCGCCACGAGCGCTTCGCGGACGCGCAGGCCGAGGTCGAAATCAATATCTTCTGAGGCAACAAGGGGATCGAAACCATGCTGAGATTCGCCGAAGAGATCATGCTCCTCCTTCTCGACGACGAGCAGGAGAAATTCGTTCGGGTACCCGACTGGTCAATGAGGTACGCGCTCGCGGGTGCGGTGCTCATGGACCTGGCACTCGAGGACCGCGTCGACACGGACCTCGAGAAGCTGATCCTCGTCGACGGGACGCCCCTGGGGGACCCCGTACTCGACCCGGTGCTGGCCGATATCACCGCCGCCCGCGGGACCCATGACGCCCGCTTCTGGGTCGAACGCGCCGCCAACCTCGCCGACGAGACCCGTGAAGCCGCCATCGATCGCCTGGTGGAGCGCAGGATTCTGGAGCGTCGCGAAGACAGGTTCCTGTGGGTGTTCCGTTCCCGACGCTACCCGGTGATCGACGGCAAGGCCGAGCGGGAAGTCAAGCTGCGCATCATGGAGGTGCTGTTCAGCGACGTGATCCCCACTCCCCGCGACGTCGTGATGATCTGCCTGTCCGATGCCTGCGGTATCTTTTCCGAGCTTCTGTCGAAGCGCGAAATCAGGCATGTAACGCCCCGCATCGAACTGATCCGAAGGATGGACCTGATCGGCCGCGCCGTCACCGCGGCGATCCGGGACATCGAGGTCTCGCTCGCGAAGGCGATTCGGCCTCACTTGGCGTAGCAGCCCGCGCAACCTGGGCTCGGCCCTTTAACCCGCACGACGGGGTGGCAGCAGACGGGCCAGATCTGACAAGTCTACTTTACATTATGTAATGTAGACATTACACTGTGTCTCTCTAGTACACTACGCTTTCCGCCCGCGAACGGGACGGTGGCGGTCCCGCGAAGATGCCCCAGGCGGAGGAGCCCCATGTCAGAGCTCAACATCGAGAACCACCTGAAGCGCCAGCGCAAGGCAGCCGGACTTTCGCAGAATGCCCTGGCCGAGCGCGTCGGCGTATCACGCCAGGCGATCCTCGCCATCGAAGCAGGACGGAACGTCCCCTCGACCAGCCTGGGGTTGAGGCTGGCGTATGCGTTGGGGTGCAGCGTCGAAGACATCTTCCGGCTGGCCCCCGACCCGGGGTTGCACGTCCGTCTTGCGCCCGCGCACGGCAGTGAAACAGGGCCGCGCGTCGCGCTGGGCCGGGTCGACGACCAATGGGTCGCCCACCGGCTGCCCGCGCACGGAATGACCGCCGCGGACGGCATCGTCATGTCGGAGGGTGACGGTTCCACAGCCGTTGTCGGCCCGCTCGCCGACTCCGCACACCTGGAGCGCAATGTGCTGGTGGCCGGGTGCGCACCCCTCCTCGGCGCCGTCGCGCACCGGGTGGACCGGCGGTTCAGCGACGCCCGCGTGACGTGGCTGCAGGCGGGCAACCGCCAGGCCATGGATCTGCTGGCAGCCGGACTGGTGCATGTGGCCGGGCTCCACCTGTCGGGCGACAACGATGACCTGGCCGCTGCCGCGAGACGGGCCCTTCCGGGCAGGCGCGTCCTGGTGGCCAACCTGACACGTTGGCGGCAGGGGCTCGTGGTGCCCCCGGGCAACCCGCTCGGGATCAACACGGGTGCCGATCTGCTCCGTCCCGAGCTGCGGGTGGCCAGGCGCGAGGAGGGTTCGGGCGCCAACGACCTGGCGGCCCGTTTCCTGGGAGCAGAGGGACCCTGTGACGCGGATGGGGGACCGGCGGCCTCAAGTCACCGCGAGGTCGCGCGGCTGGTACGCGGGGGCTCCGCCGACGTCGGCATAGCGATCGAGAGCGCCGCGCTCGCCGAAGGGCTCGGCTTCGTGCCCCTCGCCGAAGAGCGCTTCGACCTGGTGGTCGCGCAGGACACCGCGTCCCGGGCCCCGGTCTCGCGCCTCATCGAGACCCTGGACGACCCGGGCTTCCGCGCCGAGGTCGAGTACCTGCCCGGCTACGACGGCTCGCTGAGCGGCGAAGTGACGACCGTGGAAGCCGCATGAGGGACCGCTGGGTCCAGCGCGGATGCATCGCCGCGCGAATGCCGGGAAGAGCTTGTCCGCGGGCTGCCGGGACGTCGGCCCTGATCCTGGTTTTCGGCGCCGCGGGCCTGAGCGGGTGCGGTGAAGCCGGCGCCGGGCGACAGCCGCTGAACGTCTTTGCAGCGTCGTCGCTGACCGAAGTATTTCAGGACATGGAGACGTCGTTCGAGAGCGCCTATCCGGGCACGGACGTCGTGCTCGTATTCGCGGGGAGCCAGATCCTGCGGCTCCAGATTGAACAGGGGGCGCACGCGGACATCTTCGCGTCCGCCGACCCCCGGCACGCCGAGTCGCTGGAACGCGCCGGGCTGGTGGGCGGCCGAACGGTCTTCGCGGGCAACGAGCTGGTGGTGATCGTCCCGCCCGACAACCCGGCCGGCATCGAATCGTTCGCCGACCTGCCCGGTTCAGAGCGCCTCGTGATCGGGACAGAGCACGTCCCGGCGGGCGCCTACGCCCGCGAGGCGCTCCACCGTGCAACCGGGGACTACGGCGCCCGCTTCGAGACTGCGGTGCTGGGCAGCGTCGTTTCGGAGGAGAGCAACGTCCGGCTGGTGCGTGCCAAGGTCGAGTTGGGCGTAGCCGACGCAGCGATCGTGTACAGGACCGATGCCACACCGGGCCGAGTCCGGATGATCCCGCTGCCGCCCGGCGCCAACGTTCGTGCCCGCTACGAGATCGGGACGGTCACCGGGGGAGCGAACCCCGGAGGCGCGGAGCGATGGCTCGACTTCGTGGCATCGGCGGAGGGTCAGGAGATCCTGGCGCGCCGGGGTTTCCTGCGCGGCTCCGCGCCCGCGCCGTGAGGAAGCCGCTCGGGAGGGGGCTCTCGGGGCGGGGGGGGTTCCTGGTCGCCGTGCCGATGCTGGCGATCCTCGCGGTCCCCCTGATCGCGCTGGCCGGGGCGTCATCGCCGGCCGACATCGCGGCCGGGACGCGGCACCCTCTCTTCGGGCCCGCCCTGTGGCTGAGCGCACGGTCGACGGTGGCCGCGCTGGTGATCATCGTTCTGGCGGGCACCCCGCTGGCCTGGTGGATGGCGGGCCCGTCGGGACGCCGCTCCCGGATCGTCGAGGCGCTTGTCGACCTCCCGATCGTGATCCCGCCTGCGGTGATGGGGATCGCACTCCTGCAGACGTTCGGACAAAGGGGGCTCTTCGGCCCGGCCCTGTCCTCACTCGGGATCGACGTCCCCTTCACAACGACCGCGGTCGTCATGGCCCAGGTGGTCGTCGCGGCGCCGTTCTACATCCAGGCCGCGGCCACCGCCTTTCGCGGCGTGGACGAGGACCTCCTGATCGTCGCCCGCACCCTCGGCCAGTCCCCCATGGGCGCCTTCTTCCGGGTCGCGGTCCCTCTGGCCCTGCCCGGGATGGTGGCCGGGGCGGCGCTCTCGTGGGCACGGGCGCTGGGCGAGTTCGGCGCGACCCTGATCTTCGCCGGGAACTTCGTCGGCGTGACCCAGACGATGCCGCTCGCGATCTACACGGCGCTGGAGTCCGACACCCGCGTCGCCGTCGCGCTCGCCCTGGTGCTCGCGGGAGCCAGCGCTCTGCTGCTCGTCCCCCTGCGAGCCGTCCCGGCGCTGGCAGAAACCCCGCGTCGAAAGTCCTGAGCGGCCATGACGTGGAGCGTTCGTGTGTCCGTGCGTGCGGGTTCCTTCAACCTCGACACCGAGGTGCAGGGCGACCTCGACCCCGTCGTGCTGATTGGCCCCAACGGGTCGGGCAAGACAACACTCTTGCGGGTGATTTCTGGCGCCTACCTTCCTTTCGGCGGCCGGATCCGTGTCGGCGAGCGCGTCCTCTACGACTCCCGGGACCAGGTCTGCCTGGCTCCCGAGGAGCGCCGCGTCGGGTATGTCCCGCAGGGGTACGGTCTCTTCCCCCACCTGACCGTCCTCGACAACGTGGCGTTCGGCCGCACCGCCGCACGGGTGCGCAACCACCGCCGGGACCGCCGCGCGGCGGCCGCCGCAATCCTTGCCGAAATGGAGTGCGGTCACCTCTCCGGACGCCATCCCGCCACCCTTTCCGGTGGCGAAAAGCAGCGCGTCGCATTGGCGAGAGCGCTTCTGCCGGATCCGGACATGCTCCTGCTCGACGAACCGCTGGCGGCAATGGACGCGGCCGCCCGACGGGACTTTCGCGCCTACCTGGCGGCTCACCTCGCCGAGCGCAAGGTCCCCGCCATCGTGGTGACGCACGACCCCCGGGACGTCTATGCACTGGGAGCGCCCGTGGTCTACGCGCTGGAAGGTGGAAGCGTGGCGCAGAGCGGCCCGCCAGAGGCTCTGTCGGCCGACCCGGCTACGGACTTCGTCTTCGAGTTCTTCCGCGAGGACGACGGGGCGGGCAGGCGGGGCTAGTCGGGCTGCCGGCGCTTCACTATGTATCTGCCGGTGAACGAGAGGACGCCGTGGTTAGCCTCGGTGCCCGGCACCGACGTGAGCACCGAGCTCAGGCCGGCCTCGTAGCGGGCCCCGATTCCAATCCCGAACACTTCGATCTCGCCTCCCACCAGGACGCCGACATCAAAGGAATGCACATCGAGGTGCTCGACGTCCGTGCACGACACGTCGTCCCGCGTGCAACGCACGGGCAACGCCAACGAAATCCCGCCGAACAGGTGCGGTTGCACGACGGAAGCCACCGGGGGTCGCAGCTGCAACAGGACGGGAACCTGCAGGTACGAAAGCTCCAGAACGTTCTCGCCCACTGCGCCGATCTCGGTGCGAACCCGCGATCCCTTGGTCGCAAAGTAGAGCTCGGAGCGAATCGAGATCGTCTCGCCAACGGGGAATGTGGCTACCCCACCACCCATGAAGGCGGTCCGCCATTCGACATCGCTCGATCCGCTGCCGGAGTAGGTCGAGATGCCGACCCCCGTGATGAGCCCGACGGAGGTCTGTGCCCGGGTACCCGACAAAGGCGCCGCAAGGAGCGCGACCACCATCAGTATCCCGAACCTTCCTCGCATCTAGCCTCCAAGTGGATGTAACCGAATCCTAGCCGTTCGGTCGAGCCGGGGAAACATGCTTGCGGCGTGCACGTCCGCGTCTCCAAGTTGCTGGCCATGAAGGATCCCACTCTCCAGAGCGACACGGGCCAGCCGGCCGGGGACCCGTCAAGCGGCGCACTCGCCCGCCAAACGCGCGTCGACCTGGCCGCAGTCCATCGCATCGCGGTTCTGGAAAGCCTGCACGAAGGCACCTGGAACCACTTCAGCGCCACCGTGCCGGGCCGTCCGGGACACCTGCTGCTGTCGCCCGGACAGACCCATTTTTCGCGCGTCACGGCTTCGGGTCTTCTCATGACCGGCCCCGATGGGAGCGTGGTGGAAGGCACCGGGATCCCCAACATTAGCGCGTGGGCCATTCACGCCCCGATCTACCGGGCACGGCCGGACCTGAAGTGCCTGCTCCACGTCCATTCGCCCTGCCTGACGGCCCTGGCTTCCACCGAAGGGTGGCGGCTGGACACCCGGGGCGGCCAACTCGCAGGCAACTTTCACGGCAACGTCGCCTATTTCGGCTACGAAGGGATCGTGACCGAAGACGACGAGGGCGAGCGCATGGCCGCCGCTCTGGGAGACAGGAACACGCTGATCATGGCCAACCACGGGGCGCTCGTGGGCGCGGCGACGATCGAGGTCGCATTCCTGCACATCCTTGCCCTCGAACGTGCCTGTATGACCGAGTGGATGGTCAGAGCCGCCGGCGGCACGATCCGACGGGTGCCGGCGCATGTCGCGGAATCGGTGGCGGCGATGGCCGCCGCAGGCTTCGGCGAGGCGGGCTACCTGGAGGGCATGAAGGCGGTGCTGGACCACGAAGGCCAGGACTACGCGGACTGAAGCCAGGTGCTACCGCGGAATGACCGGCAACTCCACGTAGGACCCCTCTTCACCACCTCGGTGAATCGTGATCGTGGGAACGATGTTGTCCGCCGCGTCCGGCCGGTTCTGCGGAGACAGCTTCGGGTGCAGGTCGAAGACAGGCCAGTCGGCCGCGGCGACGGACAGCCGGATCCTGTGCCCCGCCCTGAAGAGCCAGGAGGTGGGGTACAGGGAGGTGGTGATCCGCACCGTAGCGCCGTCGGCGAAAACCCCGTCCGTATAGTCCTCCTCCCGGAACCCGTGCCAGGGCAGATCCGGCTTCACGTCGATCCCGGTGTTCCCGGGGATGATCATGTCGTTGTCGACCAGGCGGTCGAAGCCCGCGCGGTGCTGGTATTCCGTCACAAGGATCGCGTTGCCCTCCGGATCGACGTCTTCCAGGTAGAAGTAGAGGTCCCCGTAGTCGGCGGTGGAAGAGACTGCGACGCTGACAATGGGATGGCCCGTCACTTCCGTGTCCGCCCCCAGGGACGCGCTGGTATAGGTGAGGACCTGCTCGTCCTTCTCGGTGCGGTAGGGCAGGTCGCCAGGCACGCCGAACATCTGCTGCCGGGAATGGCCGAAGGAGGGCGCGTTGAAGGGCGCCTTCCCCTTCATGGCGTTCGCGACCGAGATCTGTGAGGCGTCCAGCGGCGGCCCGAAAGCGCCGTCGTGTGTGAAGCCGGCGGTGTAGTCGTCGCTCCCGGAATCGCCGGGTTCGGGCTGCAGCGCGTTCCCTTCAGCCAGATGGAACCGCGTGCGCGTCTCCCGCGCCAGCGGCCACGCCCCCTCGGACCGCCAGCCTTCGTTGTGGACGAAGATGTGGACCGGCGGCTCCTGGTCGATGCCGTTGCGGATCCCCTTCAACCAGCGGTCGTACCAGCGCAGCGCCTCGCCCAGGTAAGTGGGTGTGTACACGTTCTCCCGGGTCGGGTCCGCCCCGATCCCCGTCGAGGCTGCGGGCGAAATCCCCTGGTGGTACATCGGCCACGCCGCGATCCGGGAGGGGTTCGTCCCCTCGAGCGTCGCAAAGACCTCGAAGGAGCTCCGCGTGAACGCGTCCCACCAGCCGGCGAAGTTGTAGATCGCCACCCCCGATTCGATGATTTCGGGCACCATGCCCCAGGTCATGTCCGGCGACGTCAGACCGTCGGCCTCGCGCGGAGTGTCGAAGAAGCGCTGCGACCTGATGCTGGTCACCGCGTCGTAGTTGCCGGGCGCTCCATCCGGGTGCGCGATGTGCTCCATGGTGGCGTTGAAGTACGCATGTTCCGTACGCTCGCCACCGTCGGGATACCGGGGCGGGTTCGCGGGGTCGACGGGCCAGGGGTAGTCGTCGGTGAACCAGCTGTCTCCGTCGGCGTCCACGGGGATTTCGTCCAGGAATTCGCCGTCGCCGTCCTCGTCGAGCACCGGTGTCACCGGCGGGATGGGGAAGGTCGGAAACACGTTGTTGTGGTTGATGAAGTCGGTCATCGCCGTCCACATCTCGGTGAAGGCGTAGCTGAAGATCCCGCCGGGCTGGACCAGCATCCCGTCCCAGCCCGTGTGGACCGGGACGATCGCCTTGAGGGCCTCCGGCTGCGCCGCCGCAGTTGCAAACTGCGACCAGCCTTCGTACGAGCCGCCGAACATGCCCACGTTGCCGTCGCTCCACGGCTGCGCCGCGACCCAGTCGACGATGACCCCGGCGTCCCCGACGATCATGGGGGTCATCACGTCGTTCCACCCGAAAGACGCCCCACTGCCCCGCATGTCGGCCGCCACATAGGCGTATCCCCGCGACAGGAAGAAGTCGTACGGGGCCACCGCGACCTCGCCCGTCTCCGGGTTGATGGATGTCCGATGATAGGGCGTGTAGCGGAAGATCACCGGGAAGGACGTCGCCGACTCACCGTCGCCGGTGTAGCCCGTCGGCAGAACCACATCGACCGCGAGACGCACCCCGTCCGAAGCGGTTACGAAGTGCGACGAGCGCTCGTGGCCCGACCACTCGACCGGGCTCGTGCCCTCCAGCGACAAGGGACGGGTCTCGACCTCGATCGGGTCGGGCTCTCGGCCCTCGCAGGCAACCAGCCCCACCAGGGACGCCGCAACTCCCGCGGCGAGAAACGTTGCAAGCGGGTTTGATTTCGTCGGCTTCATCGCTCTTCCTCCAGGATCCGGAGGTGACTCGTTTTCAGCGTGGCCTTCGCCACCTTTTCCGTAGGCGTCTTCGGCAGCGCGGCGAAGAAGCGCACATGGGCGGGAACCATGTACCGGGCCATGCGGCCGCGGCAATAGTGCCGCAGGTCGTCCGCGCCGAGGTGGTGCCCGGGTCTTAGCGCCACCGCCACCGCCACGTCCTCTTCCGTATACTCGCTCGGCACGCCGTACGCCGCAGCTTCCAGCACTGCCGGGTGGGCCTCGACCACCTGCTCGATTTCGAACGCGGAGATGTTCTCGCCACGGCGCCGGATCGCGTCCTTCTTGCGGCCCTCGAAGTAGAGGTTGCCCTCCTCGTCAAGCCGTCCGAGGTCGCCCGTGTGGAACCATCCGTTGCGGAGAGCTTTGCGGTTTACGTCGGGCATGCCGTAGTACTGCGTCATCATGACGTGGCGGTTTTCGGGGGCGGCCGGCTTCACCACGATCTCGCCGACCCCGCCGGCGGGCAGTGAGCTTCCCGCGTCGTCCACGATCCGCAGGCGGTACTCGGGCACGCAACGGCCGCAGGAACCCGGCGGAGAGGCGGCTCCCGGCTCCTGGAAGACCATCACCCCGCCCTCGGTGGAGCCGTATCCCTCCATGAGCGTCACCCCGAAGCGCGTCTCGAAGTCGGACTGAAAGGCGGGCATGGGCACGCCCCACCCCAGCCGGGCCGGGTTGTCGGCGTCGCCGGGGTGCGGATCCTGCTTGTAGAGGAAGGTCAGCGTCGCTCCCATAAAGTCGAAGACGGTGACGCCGTAGCGCTTCACGTCCTCCCAGAAACGCGACACGCTGAACCGCTCGGTGATCACTGCGGTGGCGCCCAGCTGCAAGGCTGGCGCGATCGTCCCGATGGTGGCGTCCCAGTGGAAGACGGGATACGGACAGAAGAGCACGTCGTCTTCCGACATCCCCGTGGCGCGGCTCAACAGGCCAGCCTGCGCCAGGACGTACCGGTGGGACAGTTCGCACGCCTTCGACACACCGGTAGTGCCCGACGTGTAGATGAGGAGTGAGGGGTCGGCCGTCGAGGACGGGACCGAGGGCGGCGCACCGTCGTCGTCGAGGGCGAGGGATTCCAGGCGGTGGGCCGTGAAGGAGCGGCCGCCGCTCGACAGGGTGCCGGGAAGGGCCTCGTCCGGGCCACGCACGAAGAGCCGCTCCACATGCTCCAGGCGGGCCCCGGCTTCGAGGACGGCTTCGAGCAGCGTGTGGTCCACAACGAGGTCACGCGAACCAGTCAAGTTGATCGCGTGGGCAAGCCCGCGGCCGCGGAATCCCGTGTTCAGGGGCGCCCACACCGCGCCGGTTCGGTTGGCGGCGAACCAGAGCGAGACGGCGTCGGCGCAGTTGGGGAGCAGCGTGGGCACGATGCCCGCAACGCCGCGACGCCGGAGTCCGGAGGCCAGGGAGCGGGTCCGCCGCTCGAAGGCCGCGTAGACGTGTTCCCCTTCGCGGAAGCGGAGGAAGAGCTTCCCGGGATGGTCCTTCGCCTTCTCGGCGAGCACGGTGACAATGGTGGGGACTTCCCCGGTCACGCCCCTTCTCCGGGTGTCAGCCACAGCGAGAGCCACTCGCCGACCAGCGCCGGCCTCTCCTCGCCTTCGATCTCCACACGGCAGGCAAAGGTGATCTGAAGCTGTCCCGGCTTGCGTTCGGTGACCTCCTTGACCGTGAAGTGGCCGCGGATGCGCGATCCCGACGGGACCGGAGCCACGAAGCGCACCCTCTCGAAGCCGTAGCTGGCGGGGTAGCCGTCCCCCAGGCCGCCGTCCATGCGGTAGCGGTAGATCTGGTACATCATGGGCGTCATCAGCGACATGGTCAGGAAGCCGTACGAAATGGTCCCGCCCCAGGGACTGTGCTCCGCCGCGTAGACGGGGTCCATGTGGTGGGGGTCGGGGTCCTCGGTGATGTGGCCGAAGGCGCTGATCCGCTTCTGGTCGACCAGAATCCAGTCGGAAAGAAATGTTTCGCCGATCGCGTCGCGGACGTTGTCCGGGGTGAGGTACCTGGGGGTCATGACGGCGGGACCTCCCGCCCCATGATCAGTGTGCGGCGCTCTTCCGGCGAGACCGACTTGCGGTGCCGGGCCGAGGCGAACCAGAATGCACCGCCCAGGACGAAGCAGATGACGAGGAGGAGCCACACGGTGGGGACACCACCCCCGGGCTCGTAGGGGTCGAGCAGGGCCAGGACGACGAAAAGCCCCGCTGCGAGGGCGGCCGCCGCGGCCGTCGGAACGCCTCCCGGCACCTTGTAGGGGCGTTCGATGCCAGGCCGCGTACGGCGCAGCCGGATGACACCCAGGCAAACCACCGCGAACGCGATCCCGAAGCAGATCGTCGCCGTGCCCACCAGCGGAGCGATCGCGCCTTCGCCCAGAATCACACCCAGCCCTCCCAGGAGCCCCACAAAGATCAGAGCGCCCGACGGTGATCCGTGACGCGTATGGATGGTGCCGAGAAACGTTGGCAGCATCCGAGCCCGGCTCATGGCGAAGAAGACCCGCGACGCCGCGATGACGACCGCGTTCCATGTGGTCAGGATGCCGATGAACCCGGCCGCGAGCACCGCACGGGAGAAGATCGGCGACGAGAACGCCTCCCGGAACGCCGACGCCGCGGGCAGCTGGTCGAATTCCAGGAGGCGCTGCCACGGAACGACCATCGAGGCCGAAATGATGATCAGGATGTAGAAGGCTCCCGCCCCGAGGACGGCCACAACGAGCATCAACGCCGCCGCGCGACCGCTCGTGCCCGGGGCGCGCTCTTCCATGAGCTGGGGAACGACATCGAAGCCGGCCAGGAAGAAGGGCGCGGTGACGAACGCCGCGACGATCCCCGGCATGACCGAGCCGCTCTCGTCCCGAACCAGCGTGGGCGCGAGGTTCGCCGGGTCGCCGAAAAGGAAAGCGGCCGCGACGAACAGGATGCACAGGGCGAAGAACCCGTATGTGAGAACATCCTGCAAGCGCGCGGCCTTTGCCACGCCCCGTATGTTCATCCACACAATGAAGGCCATGACCCCGATGCCGAGCGCCAGCTTCCCCGGGCGCACCGGGGTGTCGAAAAGGGTGTAGAGGACCGGGCCGCCGAAGTCCGGGAAGAGGTTTTCGGCCAGAACCCCGATGGCGATGCCCTCCCAACCCGCCACCGCGGTGTACACGAACGCCAGAATCCACGCCGTGATGAAGCTGGCGCCGGTGCCAAATGCCTCGAAAGCGTACGCGAGTTCTCCACCAGAGACGGGGAACATGCTCGCCATTTCAGCGTAACAGAGTCCTATCAGCGCGATGAGAAGGGTTCCCGCGCCAAACCCGATCGCCGCCCCCAACGGACCGGCGGGCGCGAGCCAGTAGCCCAGGTAGATGATCCAGCCCACTCCGATGATCGTCCCGAAGGCGAGGGTGAAGAACTGGCCCCTGCCGATCGCGCGTTTCAGGGATGGTCGGGCGTCGGATTTCAGAGTATCGATAGTGGACGGCATGTTGCTGGAAGAATACGGGACAAGCCACCGTCCGCAACTCCGGACAGGGGCAACCGACGCGCTCGGGGTGACTGTCGCGGAGGTGGATCTCAAACTGGGCGTCATGGACGAGACCGCCGCGCGGCCGAAGAGGTCGCGGCTCTCATGCGGAGGTCAAGTTGGATGTCCCGTATGTCGTGAGGGGGCCCATTCCCGAACTGCGGTAAGGGGCGGAGGCTTCCACCCGGCTCCGAATGAACCGCCCGACCAACCCTTGAAGGATTTGGTCCCGAAGGTTTAGAATGGCAGCGTCGGGGCGGCGAGAGTGGATGGCCGCTCCGCCCGGGTCACTGGTCGCCCAAACATAAGGAGTTAGGACATGCGCTTGAATCGTTCACGAACCGCCTTGACCCTCGTCGTCGCCTTTGGCTTGGCGACGGCCCTCGCGGCCTGCGGCAGCAGCGGGGGTTCCAGCGGTCCCCGGAGAGACCCCAACCTCATCACCGCCCAGGAACTGGCCGAGTACACCACCCTTTCCGCTCTCGACGTCATTCGGCGACTGCGGCCTCGCTGGCTGCAGAGCCGGGGTCAGACCAGTGCGCAGGTCATCCAGGACGGTGCGCGGCTGGGAGACCCGCAGAACGCGCTGAGGTCGATGCCGGTTTCCGACATTGCGGAGATGAGGTTTCTCAGCGCCTCGGACGCCACGATGCGCTACGGGACCAACTACCCCGGCGGGGCGATTGAAATAACCAGTCGAGGGAGATGACGCTCCCGGGTGCTCCAACGGCCGAGAGGCCTTGGTTCACCCCGCAATAAAGCGTCTCGAAAAGTCGGCGAGCACCTGGGCGCACGTCTCGATCTCGGACACGCTCACCCACTCGTCGGCCGTGTGGGCTTGCGCGATCGATCCCGGTCCGAAGCAAACGGCCGGTGTGCCGCTCTCGTTGAGGAAGCACGCGTCCACCCACGCCGACATCCCCGCAATCGTCCCCGGGAGGCCGGCGCGTACGCATGCCGCTCGCAACCCCCGGACCAGCGCCGATGAGGGGGGCACCTCGGTAGCCGCGCGGAAGAGCCCTGGCTCCAGCCGTGCGTTCAGCCCGGGACACGTTCGGCGCGCCTCGGCCATGACCTCCTCGGCCTCGCTCATCACGCTCGCCGCCGTTTCTCCCGGCAACGTCCGCCGCTCGACGACCAGGTGACAGCTCTCCGGGTAGATCGACGGCGCACTGCCTCCCTGTATGGTGCCCGCATGCAGGGATGCCGGGCCGAGCAGCGGGTGGTTCGCGTCACGGGAAAGCCGGTCCGCCTCCGCTTCGAAGGCGACCACGACGTGTCCCATGTGGGCGATGGCATCGATGCCGGCATCCGGTCGCGATCCGTGTGCCGCTCGCCCGATCACGTGCGCGTCGATCCACAGGAAGCCCTTGTGGGCAGGCATCACCGCGAGGCTCGTGGGCTCACACACGACGGCGGCGTCGGCCCTGATCCCCGACGCGACCAGGGCTTCCATTCCCACGGAAGCGTGTTCCTCGTCGGCCGTGAGCGCGACGATGAGTTCGCCGGAAAGATCTTCGTCCGCCAGCGCCGAAGCCACATGCAGGGCGCACGCCACGCCGGACTTCATGTCGGCGGCACCCCGGCCGAATAGCCGCCCGTCGCGGATGTCCCCGGAGAAGGGCTCGGCCATACCCTCGACGCCCACCGTGTCCAGGTGTCCGTTGAGGAGTAGCGAGGGCCCGAAACCGTTGCCGCGGCGCCCCACCACATTCCACCGGCCGGAGCTGACTTCGGTCACGACCGGGTCGTAGCCGAAATCGTTCAGCCAGCTCGCCGCCAGTTCCGCAACGGCGCCCTCGCCCGCCCCGCCTTCCTCCAGCAGGGGGTTCACGGAGGGTGACCGAACCAGCCTCCGGGTCACGGCGACAGGGTCGAGATTCACTGGACCGGCAGGCGGTGGAAAAGTGCCCTGCGGCATTCGAGCGGGGATGTGCTCACGTTCGCCTGTGGTAGGATTTTCACAATGTAGTCAGGAAAAACGTACACATTCCTGTCTCCGGGCATCCGTGGCCCGGAAACAACCAACCGCCGCAAACGTAATGGAGACAAGGGAAACGGGCTCTTTCGCCACCCCCCGATGTACCGACGCAACGACATGGCACGGATCTTGCTCATATGATGTCACCGTCCATGTAGCATTCGGTTGCCACCACACTCACGACACAGGAGGGAGCGATCCGCAAGTTCACTGTCAATCTGTTGGGCGCGGCCGCACTCGCGGCCGCTGGCATTGCTCTTCTCCGGCAGGGGAACCATCGGCTTGAGCCTGTAGAGGCCAAGGTCGACGAGGTTCCGCCGGGGGAGACGATCCCCGGAAAGATCAGGCTGGAAAAGCTGAGAGAGCTGGGGATCTAGCCTGAGCGGAACGGGCCAGTCGGCTCGACCGCGGGAAGGGTAGCCCAGCCCTGAACCGAAGGGGGTGACCGGGATCCGGTCGCCCCCTTTTTTTCGTGGCAAATCCGAGCTACTCGAAGTGGGAGATGTTCTTCTCGATGTAGTCGTTCCATTCGGGGGGAACGTCCGTGTCCGGAAAGATCGCCTGCACGGGGCATTCCGGCTCGCAGGCGCCGCAGTCGATACACTCGTCCGGGTGGATGAGATACTGCTCGCCAACCTCATAGATGCAGTCGACGGGGCAGACCTCGACGCAACTGGCGTCCTTGGTACCGATGCAGGGCTCGGTGATGATGTATGTCACCTTGACACCTCAGAAGTTGCCGTTGGCTCAGCAGTCCGTTGCGGCACCCGCTCTCGCGGGCGGGGCGGAAACCGCCGCTCGAATGCAGCGCGGATTACACGGACTGTCCGGGGGTCTATGATTGTCGAACGGCCTCCCACCCGCAACCCTCTCGTTCCCCGGGGATCGGTCCTCACCTCCCCCGCAAGCCTCGGAAGTGACGTAGCGTGGCCGCTATCGCCGCTTCCAGACCCGGGGGCGATTCCTGCATCGGGTGCGTGGCTTCAAAGGTGTGGCCGGACCCCTCGATGACCCTCAGCTCCGCGGTCCGGCCAGCCTCGCTCAGCCGTCCGGCCTCGGCAATGGGCACGGTGGCGTCTTCCGACCCGTGCACGACCAACCAGGGAACGCGCACCCTCGCCGCGGCAGCCGACACGTCCAGGCGGCCGGCGTTTGCCTTCAAGTCCTCCCAAAGGGTCCGGTAGAGCGGCATCTCCTGACCGGTACGAGCGTTGGCGATGTACGTCACGCCGCGTGATGTCCAATCCTCGGCCTGCTGCTGCGTCCACCGGTCGAAGGTCGACACGGCGGCCCAGGTCACCAGGGCGGACACTCCGTCGTGCTCGGCGGTGGTGATGATGCCTGTGCCACCCCCGCGGCTGTGTCCCAGGACCCCGACAGAAGCCGGGCGGCGGCCCGAGGTCCACTCGCCCGCGAGCATCCGGTCCACCATCCAGCGGAAATCCTCGAGCTCCCGGGACAGCGTGTTCCTTCCGAACGCCTCCAGGTCTGAAAAGTCCATCAGACCGGGCCCGGTGCCGTTGAGCGAGAAGTTGAAGGACACGACCAGGTGGCCGTCTTCGGCCAGACGATCACAGAGATGGGGGAAGAATCCCCAGTCCTTGAAGCCCTTGAAACCGTGGGCGACCAGCACGGCCGACTCCGGGTCGGCCCCGGCCGGGCGCCGGACATCGGCGCGAATCACGTCTCCGTGCGGCGGCCTCGTCTCGGCGCGCTCGTGTTTCACGGACACCGGGGGCTCCTGGTCGCGGCACGCCACTCGGCCCCTGTGGCCGTGGGAAGCTGGGGGTTCATCGACCGGGTCGCCATTCCACATCCTCCTCGCCCGCATCCAGGTTCTCGAGACGAGCGGCTACGAACAGGTAGTCCGACAGCCGGTTGAGGTACCGGATGACCTCAATGTCGACATGCGCGCTGGCGGCCAGCGTCACGACTCGCCGCTCCGCCCTCCGGCAGACGGCCCGGGCCACATGCAGGTGGCTCGCTCCCGCGCTTCCCGCCGGCAGGATGAAATTCCTGAGTGGCGAAGTGGCCGCCACGGCTTCGTCGATCCACGACTCCAGCTCCGCGACGCGGTCAGCCGGCAGCTCCGGAAGCCCCGGTGCCGGCCGACCCTCGCGCGGAGGCGTGGCCAGGTGAGCCCCGATCGCAAAGAGGTCGGACTGCAGACGGTTCAGCCGGCGCCGGATCCGCTCCTCGGTGACGTGCCCGGCAGCAGCCCCGATGACCGCGTTCAATTCGTCGACCGTCCCGTACGCCTCTACCCGCACGTCGTCCTTCCGCGTCCTGCCGCCCCCGAAAAAGCCGGTCTCCCCGTCGTCCCCCCGCCTCGTGTAGATCTTCAACGCGATCCCAGCTTGGTGAACTTGCGGATGGCCCTGGCCTTGTCGAGCAGGCTGGGCTCGTCGGGAGACTCGTCCGGGCGAAGTCCCGCGAGGCCGTCCCGAACGTCGAGCAGAACCTCGAGGAGGACCTGGTCCCGCTGGAAGCCGAAGTCCAGAGCGTCCATTTGGCCCTGGTCACGGCTCGCCGCCGCCTTCTCGAATGCCTCCTTGTAGACCCCTTCGAGGCTGCCGATGATTCTGGATCTCGTGCGCATGTGACCCTTCGATTCCCCTCGTGGCCGGTGTGGCGACCCGAACGAGTCGGATTGTGCCGTGCATACATCGTATCGCCCCGTGTACCTTTAGCGGTAGCGGTGAAGTTCCATTCACCGGGAACAGGATCCGGGCCATGACGACATCCAAGCAATCCACGGGAGCCATGAACCAACTTCCCGACGAGGTCATCGCACAGGCGAACGACGCGTACTGGAACTCCGGGGCGAGCGTCAACCGGCTGGCGAAGGAGTTCGATCTGTCCAAGGGGGCTCTCTACGACATCGTCGCCGCGCTTCCCGCGGGCCTGCCGTGTCCTCGGGGAGACGGCGAGCTGGTGTACACCAACCGAACAGCCCGCGAGCGCGGCTTCGTCTCCTGCGCCACCTGCGGATTCGCGGACGAGGAGGCCCTCGTACGTGCGCGCTTGGAAAAAGAGGGCGCTGCTCCCGCCCCTGCCGCCCCGGCGCCCACTGCCCCGTCGCCCCCCGCCCCGGCACCCACCGCCCCGGCACCCACCGCCCCCGGCGCGGCTCGGAATCTGGAGACCCTCCTCGTGATCACCGCGCTGGCAGGGCTCGCGGCCGGCCTCTTCCTTTCGGGCGTGCTCCGCCGCCGTTGACCAACATGACCACCGACCCGCGCACCATCGTCACGCCGGACGCCTTCTCGGTTACCCCGGACCTCCTCGGCACCCCGCTCGCGGAACCGTGGCGCCGTTTCGTCGCGCTGATGATCGACCTCGTCCTCATCGGCTTCCTGCAGCTGCTGGGTTGGCGTGTCCTGGGCGGAATCGCGGCCCTGATGCTCCTGCGCATGGCCACCCGGCGCGCCGACGGCCCCGTCTCCGGGCGGGGGCGCAAGGTCGCCCTGGGCTGTGCCGGCGCGTTGGTGCTCGTGGTCGCCGTGGGCATCACGTCGCTCATCCCGACCGCGCTCCGGACGATCACGGCAGGCGACGACGATGCCTCCGTGGCAACCGACACGGCCTCGGGCGCCGCCGGCAACCCGCGCGACCTGGGCGGCGCCGTCGCGGGAGCGCTGCGCGCGGTGACGGGCGTACGGGACCTTGCCAGCGCCGAAGACGAAGAGGAAGCGTTGGACGCGGCGGTCGCGTTGGGGCGGGTCCTGATCACCGCCGGGCTCGACCGGGCCGCGGTCACCAGCACCATCGAGGAGCTCGTAGACGAGAACACCGACTTCGACGGGGACGATCTGGCCCGGCGGGTGGGCGACGCGCTGTTCGGAGAAGCGGTCGAAGGGGATCCTTTGGCCGACAGCGCCCCGGTCTCACCGCTCGAACAGGCGCTGACCGATTCCGTCGCCGCATTGCGCGAGAGCCTGGCCGATGTGCGGTCGGACCTGAGGGAAAACGAGGCCACCCTCGAGGACACACGCGACGCGCTGGCCGAAGCCGAGTCGCGGTCCACCCTCTTCACCTGGATCCGCGACGCCGCCGACGAGGCCGGGCTGATTTTCGGCTGGGGCACGGTCTACCTCACCTTGTTCCTGGCGCTTTGGCAGGGGCGGACGCCGGGCAAGAAGATGTTGGGCCTGCGCGTGGTGCGCCTGAACGGTCAGCCTCTTGGGCTCTACATGTCCCTGGAGCGTGCCGGTGGCTATGCGGCCGGCGTGGCCACCGGTCTGCTGGGGTTCGCGCAGGTGTGGTGGGATCCGAACCGGCAAGCCATTCACGACAAGATCACCGAGACCGTGGTCATACGTGAAGGGCTGCCGAACCGCTTGCGCGGCGAGCGGAGTTCCGCCGAGGGGGTAGCGGAAGCGGCTCCGGGAGGTAAGGATTGGGTGTCCGGGCGTGCCCCCTCGGAGGGCCCGGCGGACCGCGTACCGGACAAAACGGGAGGTCAGCAGGCGTGAGTGCACATACGAGACAAACGGTCGCCCCGGCCATTATCGCCGTCGTGGCGCTGATCGTGCCGACGGCGTGCGGCGGTGACGGCGAGGCCGGTGAACCGCAGACATCCGGGGCAAGCCCCTCGCAATCGATGCCTTCCTCGATGCTCTCCGCCGGGAGCCCGAGCCTTCAGGCACCCGCCCAGGAGTTCACCCTGGACGAAATCGGCTTCGACTTCGGCTCCGAGGACGCGCCCATCAGCGTGATCGAGTTCAGCGATTACGGTTGCGGCTACTGCCGGCGGTTCCACACCGAGATCTTCCCCACCCTCATGAAGGACTACGTCGACAGCGGGAAGGTGCGTTGGAAGTACGTGTCGTTCGCCAGCGGGCAGTTCGCGAACGGATTGGCGGCCGCCTACGCCGCGGAATGCGCGGGCGAGCAGGACGTCTTCACTCCGATGAGCAGGCTGCTATACGAGCGCCAGCCGGATTGGAAGAGCCTCGGTGAGCCCTACCCGGTTTTCGAGGAGCTGGCTCGCGAAGCCGGCGCGGACACGGACGAGTTCCGGACCTGCGTCGCGGAACAGCGGCCGAAGCCCCGGGTTCGCAGCGGGGTCCTCTCCGGGGCCCGCCTGGGTGTGCGCGGAACCCCGTCCTTCCTGATCAACGGGGTCCCGCTGATGGGCGCTCAGCCCGTGGAGTGGTGGAACGACGCCTTCACTGCCATCGCGGCCGATTCCTCGGGGACGACCGGCGGCGCACCGCAGTCCGGGCAGGACGCTCGTCCATGATCACTTCGAAGTCCTCCTCGTAGCCTACTTCGCCGGGGGAGGGCAGGTACCGGGACACATCGACTTCGGCCCGGGCCAGCTCCTGGTCGAACGCTTCCAGATCGCGCTTCAAGGCCTCGGCGCCCGTGTCGGATGTCGCGTAGACGATCCGGCCCAGCTTCTGGTCCCGAAGCTTCAACCGGCGCCGCATCAACTCCGCCTCGACAAACGTCTCCCTGATCGCCGGGAAGCGGTACCGGAACCCCTCGTCGTCGGCCTCGACAGCGGCGTCGAACTCCGCAGCGAGGGTCTCCAGCTCCCTTAGGACGACCTTCGGGCTCACCTTCCAGCTCTCGAGCCGCTTGTTCACATGGCGGACCGCTTCCCCCACGGAGATCCAGCGCACGGCGCCGACGCTCCGTCCGTACACCATCCCGATCAGAACCCGGCGAACATTCCGGCGCATCCGGCCGCGGTTTTCCCCCTTCAAGCCCAGTGACCGCACGATGGGAATCCCGAAGAACATGCTGCTGAACACTGCGGGGACCACCCCCAGCCCGAAGAACCAGAGCGGATCGACGGGACCGAGACCCTGGCTCGCCGCCTGCACTGCGGGGCCCAGGCCCATCACGCTCGCCGCCACGAGGTTGAAGCCGTTCATGGCCCCGACCCCGAGGTTGGACGCGGCGCTGTTGCCCGTCAGCTTCTTCGGGTATTCCAGGCGAAGCCAGGTGGGCTTGGGCTCACGTGACCGGACCCGTCCATGGGCGCTCTTCATCAGGTCGGGGAACGCGTAGACCACTTCGCCGCGATCGGAGACGCGGGGATCTCCGCCGTATGCACCTGTGAGCCTGCCCATCTCTTCCTCCGCTTCCGGCAGCGGCAAGCCGGCGTGCTCGACCAGCTCGGCCGACGTCAGGACGCCGTTGCGGGCCCTGATCAGCTGCAGCACGCCCCTGTCCTTCTGGAGTTGGGTGGGTCGAGGATCCTCGGGTCCGAAGATGAAGGCGAAGACCTTCTTGTAGAAGGGCGGCTGGGCGTCCTTGGGAAGTCGCTTCGCGTAGCTGTGACCGTAGTACAGACTCCCCCGATTCCAGCCGCGGCCGCCCATGAGCCAATGGAGCAGGAAGAAGTCGCCCAGGCCGAAGCCGCCACGGCGTCCTCCGAACCCTCCGCGGCCGTCACGGTTCGCGGTCATCGCAGCGATGATCAACACCACGAAGACGACGAAGTAGACGACCAGCATCACGGCCGTCCAGACCTTGAAACCCGTCTTGAACGCGGACCACGCCGCCTTCCTGAAGCGGACGCCGAACGGCTCCTGGTACCGCGCGATCAGTTTGGGGTCGAACTGATACAGAAGATCGCCCGAGTCCGAAACCTCCAGGTGGCCGCGGTGGGTCTCGAGGAGGCTCTTGAGCGCCGATTCGGCGTCGTGCTCGGGCAGGCCGGTCGCGGAGACGAAATCCCCCAGGGTAGCCCGGCCGCCCAATCGGCGCAGCGCGGCGGTGAGGGTGGGGTCCGGTTCGGCGGTGGCCGAGGTGGTGGCAATGTCAGGCAATGTGGTAACCGCTCTTCAAGAGGGTGAGTTGTCGGGTCGGCATGGCAGGTGATTGTACGAAGCCCTCTGAAAGATCCTTTTCGGGGCCGGTGTCACGCAACTGCGGGGCCGGTGTCTCGCAGTCATGGGGGCGCGTGCCGTCACCACCGGGGGTGCAATTGGGGGAGCAGGAACCTGGCGAAATGGGTGAATCCCTCTGAAAACCTCCCGGACAAGGCCGCTACTGGTGTTTTTCCTGCCTTCGTTGGCTACTGTGTCCGAGACAACTGGTGGCGTGTGGGGCGGTGGTGATCGGTTGATGATGATAGCCAACTAGCCTGTCGGGCCAACGTACCGTCAGAGCTAAGGAGCTACATCAATGCCGAGCAGTCACACGCGCCAGGACGCGGTCCTTCTCCTGGGCCCACCCTACCGACATCTAAGCACCGTAAACCTCGCCGATCCCGTGCAGCCCCGCGAGGGCGGCTGGGTGATGCTGTGGCACCTCGGGAATACGGGGTGGAGCGACGGCTCGGACCTGGTTGCGAACCGGCCGGCCGGGGTCCCACTCGCCATTGTCCTCCCGGACGGGGATGACCGCCTGGCCGTCCTCCGGATCCTTCGCGCCATCGAGCGGTCGCGACCCCAGGCCGTCCTCCCCTATCACGAGACCCCCTCTCCGGGCGAAATCGCGAGCGTCATCCGGCGACCACCGACATCGCTGTCAGCCAGCGTATCGGAGTATCTGGAGTGGCGGGGTATCTCGCTGGACCCGGTGACGAGGAGCGTCGTTCGACGAATCGTCGAACTGAGTGCCAGGGTTCAGACCATCACCCTGCTGGCGAAGAACCTGTACATGTCGAGGCGGGCGCTTGGGCGCCGTCTTCTCAACAGCGGTCTTCCGGTTCCGTCCCATTGGCTCCATATCGCCCGAATCCTGCGCGCAACGATCAGGCTCCAGAACTCGGATACAAGCGTTTTCAACGTCGCCTGCTCGCTCGGGTATCCCGATGGCTTCTCGCTCAGCAATCAGATGAACCGCCTCTGCGGCATCCGTCCTCTCGAGGCGCGAGAGAGGCTGGGGTGGGAGTGGGTGTTCGAGACATGGCTGGCCCATGAAGCCGCCAGGGGCTGTGTCGCCGCACACCTCATCGGAGATCGTCCCTCAATCGTCGACCCGGCGGCGGACGGCCTTCCGACGAGTACGGACATCGCACCGCAATCAGCAGCCATCTCGAGATAGGGACAGGACCGTGTCCGCAACGACAATGCAGCACGATACCGGGGAATTGAGACTGGAACTCTTCGGCGGCCCCCTGCTCAGGCGCGACGGGGAAGTCGTCAGGCTCTCACCTCACCAGGCGGGTCTGCTGGCCATCGTTTTCACTGAAAGGAGAAGGCGGATCCCGAGACGCAAGGTGCAGCGATACCTCTGGGACATCGATAACGGCAAAGCCGTCAGGCACAGACTCAGCCAACTCGTCTACCAGACAAACCAAAGATGTGGTTGCAAGGTGGTCGCGCTGGATGGAGAGTATATCCGGGTCCACCAGGAAGCCGTGTGGTGCGACCTGGACGAGTGGATGGACATGCTTCCGGCGAGCAAGTTCCGGGAAGCGTGCGACCTCGTCGTCCTGGGATTCCTTTCGGCATGCCCCGGGGTGGGCAGGAGCACATTCTCGGATTGGCTCGGGTGCCAGGAAATCGCCAAGCGGGGTCATTTCCGACGTGCGGCCCTGGCAGGCCTGGACAAGGCCGTGTCTGCGTGCGATCGCGGGCTTATCCTGGAGGCGACCGATGTCCTGTACCGCATCGATCCCAACGAAGAAGTCGCCCTCCGCCGGCAGCTGCGATGGGGCGCGGCGTTCGGGTTGGTCAAAGAGTCGCAAGCCCTCTACGAAGCGTTCGCCATTCGCAAGGATCCATCGGGACATTGGAAGCCGCAGGGGGAGACGCAAGAGCTGCTCGATACGGTGAGATCCCTGGCCGGGGGGCAGAACGAGGAGTCCCTGGCTCCCGACGACCCTGCCCTGTCGGTCTCGGTACTCGGACGAGCCGACGAGCTGGCCCGGTTGACCCGCCGAGTCAACCGGACAAGCGACAACATCCTGTGGAATACGGTAACGATCAACGGAGAAGCGGGACTCGGGAAGACGAGGTTGGTGGAAGCGGCAGTCCATAGTGCCCGTTTTGGCGGTTCCAGCATCATTCGGGCATCGCCGGCCGAACTGGAGCAAGACATCCCCCTGAGCCCCCTCCTCGAGGGATTGAAGCACTACTCGGCGGAAGCCGCTCGGCGCGAGAGCGAGCAGACCTGGCAACCCGAACTCGACAGCCTGCTGTCGCACGTACGGGAGCGCCCGAGTCCCGGTTCTCACGGGGATCCACACCGGGAGGAGCTTCCAAGGCACACCTGCGAGGCGTTCCTCCAGCTCTTCACCAAGATTGCGAGCACCCGGAAGGTGGTCCTGTGCCTGGACGACTTTCAGTGGGCCGACACCTCGACCGTCGCAGTGTTGCATTTCCTGAACAGACGCTGGTCGGCCGGCAACTTCACGCTCTTGCTCGCCTATCGCCCGGAGGAGTTACGCACGGGCCATCCGGTCACCCGGCTCCTCCAGAAGCTGGAAGGGGATCCTGCGGCCACCACGATCCAGCTCGGACGGATCGAGGACCCCTGGATGAGGCACCTCGCCGAGTCCACATCTCCACGGACGCTGTCCGCTGCGGAGCTGGACGAGGTCACGGCGTTGGCAAACGGCAACCCCATGTTTCTAAATGCACTCCTGACTGAATCCGGGACGGCCACCAGACTTGGTGGCCCCATTCCCGTGCCACCGTCACTCCAACAACTGATCAACACACGTGTCGAGCGACTGGATCCGAGCGCGAAAAAGGTGATCTCGATCCTCGTTGTGCTCGAGGACGCAATTACGCTGGAACAGCTCATGCAGATCATGGGCCGCAACAACGACCAGTGTATCGACGCCATGGAGCAGCTACAGGCTCTCCGCCTGGTCGAGTGGACTGGCATGGAGGTGCGCGCCCGACCCGACATCGTGCGCCACGCGCTTTACCAGACACTGAGCCCAGCCCGGCGAAGCATGCTTCACGCGTCAATGGCCGAACTGATTCGCTCCCGCTCCGAAGATCCCCCACTGGAACGGGTGGCCCTCCACTACTTCCGTGCTGGTGACGACGGACTCGCCTATCTCTATGCGATGGAGGCTGTCGCTGCTGCTGACTCGAAAACCGCGGCTGAACGTCAGCAGGTGCTGAAGTTGGCATACGACGTGAGCAAGGGAGCGCCTCGGGCCCCGGTGGCCGCCCGACTCGCCCGGCTGAAGTACAGATCGCGTGAGCTCCATGCCGCGCTGCGGCTCAGCAGGGAGGCATTGGAGGACGCATCCGCACTGTCCCTGTCCGAATCGCTGACCGTGCGGTTGATCGAGGCCGACTCCCGGAATCTGCTGGCGATGGATCCCGTCGAGACGACCCTGGACCAACTGGCCAACATGGAGCAGGAGGCGCGCGATGGAGGAGAGGAGAGGTGCCTGGCAGCCATCCTGGACACGACCCGCCAGCTGATCGTCAGATCCGGGGAACACAGCCGTCTGGGAGAATTGGCGGTCAGAATCGGTCAACTGGAAGAGGCCTCGGACGAGGTAGCAAGGTGCCGCATCCTCGGGGCGATTGCGAGGGTGACCGCCATCACAGACCCGCTGGCTGCCCTGGGGCAAGCAGGGGAGGCCGTTCAACTCGCAAAGCAAGGTGGCCTCCGAAGCGCGTTGATGCTCGCTCTGCACCATTACATCTCCGTCCTGGTCGCCAGCGGGCGGCTGGCCACGAAGCAGGGTCGCAAGGCGGTCGAGGACATCGACACCGCAGTCCCGATGAGCAGCGATGCCGCTTCCCACGCTCGGATTCTCGTCAACTTGGCCGAATGGCACACGAACGTCGGTCATCGCAAGATTGCCAGGAGCTTCCTCGAGAAGGTGAGTGCTGTCACAGGATCCATGGACTGCCCGCAGATTCGGTGTCTCGAACACCTGGCAAGGATGAAGCTGGCACTCGCCAGGCCGGACTCTGCCAAGGCCGAGCTGGCGCTCGCCCAGGTGCTCGACCTTGAGGCCCCGGATACCACACCCGAAGGCAGGCCCATCGACCGCTTCCACGAAAGGAGCGCTTTGCTACTACCGACTCCCCCGAGTCTCGACGAACGGTTGGCCGCGTTCGGGGGAACCCTGCTCCTGGAGTTCGCGAAATTCAACCGGGCTTCTCGGGTCGCCATGAAATATCCGCTCAACGCCTCTCTGGACCAGAAACCGGTCGGTCTCATCCTCTTTCACGCACGCTTGCTGTCCCGCCAGGGCCACACGGCCGCCGCTCTGGCTCTCCTCGAACGCGGCGCGGCTGCGACAAGCCATCGGCACCCGATATCGTGGATGCGCCTTGCCCTCGAGACAGTCAGAATGGCACGCCGGAACAACAGCCCGCGACCGGAGCTGGCCAAACGGGCTCGCGCAACTGCGGAGTCACTCGAGTTGCCCGGGATGGCTCACGACTTCGGGACGTTCGCCGACTAGTGTCGCGGTGTTGCGGCACTACTGATATTCTATCTTTCGGTCCGCATCCCTCTCACTTCCACCAAAACCAGCCGATGAGTCACCCGAGACTGCCGGCAGGCGAAGGAACCGCCGACCCGAGCCCTCCAGCCCGCCGGGGCTTCCTGGCGGGAATCGCGGCCGTCGCCGCCGCGGGGTTCGCCTTCCTGGCCCCGGTCTGGTCGGGGGTCCGCGTCGTGCTTGACCCCCTCTGGCGCGCGGGGCAGGACCCCGATCTCCTTCCGGTGGCCAGTCTGGCCGCGCTACCGGCCGATGGCGTGCCCCGAAAGTTCCGAATCCTGGCGGACAAGGTCGACGCGTGGAACACCCATGTGAACGTTCCCGTCGGCGCCGTCTACCTCCGCCGCACGGGTGACTCGGTCGAGGCGCTGAACGTGGTCTGTCCCCATGCGGGCTGCTTCGTGAACCTCGCCCCGGACCGATCGCGGTTCGTGTGTCCCTGCCACAAGAGCAGCTTCGGCCTGGACGGGGCCGTCAACGACCCTGCGAGTCCCAGTCCCCGGGACATGGACGCGCTGGACGTCGAAATCCGGGACGGGGAGGAGATCTGGGTGCGGTTCCGGAACTTCCTCCCGGGCCGCGCGGAAAAGCTCCCGGTCGCGTGAGAGAGCAGCGGGGTTTCGGCCGCGGGCTGCTCAGTTGGCTCGACGACCGCACCGGGTACCGGGGCCTTCTGTACAAGGCTCTGGTGGAACCCATCCCCGGAGGAGCGAAGTGGCGCTACGTGTGGGGGAGCACCCTGCTCTTCGCCATCGCCGTCCAGTTCGTCACGGGACTGGTCCTGTGGGCGGGGTACAGCCCCAATGCAAACGGCGCATGGGAAAGCGTCTACTATATCGAAAACGGCATGGCCGGCGGGTGGATGCTCCGGGGAATACATCACTACATGGCCCACGCCACGATGGTGCTGCTGGTCCTGCACCTCATGCAGGTGGTGGTGGCCGGCGCCTACAAGGCACCCCGCGAGGTGAACTTCTGGTTCGGCCTCGCGCTGCTCCACATCGTGATGGGGCTGTCGCTGACGGGCTACCTGCTGCCCTGGGACCAGCAGGGGTACTGGGCCACCAAGGTGGCCACCAGCATCGCGTCGATCACACCCGTCGTGGGCCCGGCGCTACAGAGGGCCCTGGTCGGGGGCGCAGAGTACGGCCACCTCACCCTGACGCGCTTCTTCGCGTTGCATGCCGGCGTGTTGCCGGGGGCTCTGATGGCCCTGATCGCGGGCCACGTCTTCCTTTTCAGGCGGCACGGCATCACGACGGACGGCGGGAGCGATGGCGCGGCCGGCGAGCCCGCCCGCACCCGGCGCGACGGCATGTTCTGGCCCGATCAGGCGCTGCGCGACGCGGTGGCGAGCCTCGCGGTCATGGCGGCCGTGCTCTATCTGGTGATCCGCGCGGGAGGCGCACCCCTGGGCGCTCCCGCCGACCCCAGCGAACCGTTCCCGGCCGCGCGACCCGAATGGTACTTCATGTTCCTCTTCCAGTGGCTGAAGTACTTCCCCGCGGGCACCGAGGTGATCGGCGCGATCGTGATCCCGGGGATCGTCGTCGCGCTCATTGCGCTCATGCCGCTCGCCGGAAGGTGGCGCCTCGGCCACCGCTTCAACCTGGGACTGACGGCGGCCGTGCTGGGCGGCGTCGCGCTGCTGACGTGGCAAGCGTACACCCAGGACGGCGCGGACGAGGAGTTCGTCTTCGCGCACAACAGTGCCGAGGCGGAGGCGGACCGCGTCGCCGAGCTCGCCGCCGGACCGAACGGCATTCCGCCGGGAGGGGCGCTGACGCTGCTGGGGGCCGACCCATTGACGCAGGGACCACGCCTGTTCGCCGACAGGTGCGCCAGCTGTCACACCTACGATGGCCACGACGGCACGGGCAGACCCCTGGCGGAGCCGCAGACGGCCGCAGACCTCAAGAGGTTCGCGAGCCGCGAGTGGCTGACCGGGCTGCTGGATCCCGATCGCGTCTCGTCGCTCGAGTACTTCGGCGGCACGGAGTTCGCCCGCGGACGAATGGTGCGGATGGTGCAGAGTCGGGTCGCCGGCTTCGACGCCGACCGCCGGGAGCAGCTCGCCAAGGTGGTCAAGGCCCTGTCGGCGCAGGCGGCACTGTCCTATCAGGCCGTGGTGGACGAGGCCGACAGGGAAGACATCGCCGAGGGCGTCGCGCTGATCTCTTCCGCATCGATCCGCTGCACGGAGTGCCACGAATTCCAGGGTGTCGTGGAGGAGCCCCGAGGCCCGGTGCTCACCGGCTACGGGTCGAAGGAGTGGCTGACCGCGATCATCCGCGATGCTTCCCACGCGCGATTCTACGGGGACCGTAACGATCGGATGCCGGCCTTCGGGCCCGATGAGATCCTCAGCGACGTCGAGATCGCGCTGTTGGTGGACTGGCTGCGGGAGGACTGGGAGAGGGGTGGGGGCTGAGAAGCCCCACACATCCCTCCGCCGTCAGCACCCCGCCCCACCCCTCCACCACCCGCCCCAGCATCCCCGTCACGTTCGCGACCGCGAAGCTGATCCCGTTCAGGTTGCGCTCCACCGGAACCCCCGGAATCGGCCTCGGGTACGGCGCTGCGGCCACCACCACGTCGCCGCCCGCTCCCCCCCGCACCTCCACGCACCCGCGCGGGCAGTCCTCATCCATCACCACCCCAACGGCCGACGGCAGCGAACCCGGCCACCATTTCCGCCCGTCGGCTTCCACCGCCGCCACCACCACGCCCCCCACCGCCGCCAGCCGCCCCACCGCCGCATCGAGCATCTCCGCGTGCTCTTCCCGGACCGTGCCCAGGCTCAGGTTCACGAGCCGCACCCGCCGTTCGGCCGCCCAGTCGATCGCGGCCACCAGGGCGCGCACACTCGTCCTGAGTCTGTCCTCGAAGACGCGCACGGCGAACAGCTCCGCCCCCGGCGCCTTCTCCTGGATGGCGGCGAAGACCGCCGTTCCGTGCCCGATTCGGTCGACATAATCCCCCGAGACCTCGCCCGTGAGATCGATCCGCACCCCGCCCGCCACGCGGCCCACATGCGGATGCTCAGCGTTGACCCCGCTGTCGATCACGGCGATCGAGACGCTGTCCCCGCGCAGCTCCCGGACCCCGGCAGATTCCACGCAGATGCGGCCCGTCACAAGCTGCTCTCGGGACGCCTCGCGCAAATGCACCCGCGCGGGCCCTGTGTCGCCGCCACGGCCACCCCCGCTCATCGTCGCAGTTCGTACACGGCAAGTTGGACAGGATCCTCCAGCGGGTTGTGGATCGCAAGCAGCTGGTCGGAAAACGCCGCGATCACCGGCGGCGCTTCGCTGAGCGCGTGCCAGTGCCCATCCCGATCCCGCACCACCAGAATCGTCGGGTCGCCATAGTTCAGCACTCCCCGAACGAACGGAATCGCGAGTAGTTCGGAACTCGCGACGGGCCGTGCCGCACCGTGGAAGGTGTTGCCCCATGCCATGAGGTCCCTCGGGGATCGCAGGGGTTCTTCCGGGGCGCCGGGAGCGATGTATCCGGGAATGACAAGTCGATACGACTCGACCTCCAGCGTCTCGGAGTCCAACGGAACCGCCCACACGCTGTCCGAGATGGTGGACACCGCCCAGGCCGTGTCTCTGGCAGCGGCAAAGAGGGTCTGCCGCATGTTGCCCCACGGGAGTGCGGGGTCGGCATCGATCGGGAGCACAGCGAGCGTGAAGAGGCCCTGCGCCAGCGCGGTCCCGTCGTCCGCAAAAACCCCCAGTGCCGCGCCGGGCACCCCAAACCCTTCACCGGCAAATACCAGGCGGCCATCGGATAGCACCGCAAACCCCGACACGTAGCCGATGCCATGGACGATTTCCCGGTCGAGGTCGCCAGATGTCGTCCAAACGGAGACCCGCCCAGACCCCCCGTCGGCCACGAACAGGCGTGTGTTCACCAGCTGCGGATAGCGTACACTAACGAACTCCCCGGGGCCCTCGCCACTTCGACCGACCGTGGCGATGCGTACGCCGTCGCTATCGAACAGCTTGGCGTTGCCTTCCGAAACGTCCGCAATGGCGAACTCGTTGCCGTTCCAGGTCGTCCCCGAAATCCGGACGATCGGAGACTCCGGACTCTGCTCCGGGATGATCACTCGCACGAGCCGGAACATTTCGGCGAAGGGCCTCGCCGTCGGCTCGATCGTACGGTCGCTCGCGCCACCGTCGCCGCACGCCGTACACGCCACGGCAACCAGGACCAGGTACGCCGCCGCAACTCTCACCCATCCTCCCCCCGTCAGCGCCGCCCTAAGCATCGGGTTCCCCAGCCGACCCCAGAATCCGATAGCGACGGACCTCGTCCCTGTCCAGCTCGTCGCTCACAACCCCGATTACCCAGTCCGGTCCCCACCGCTTGACTTCCAGGGCACCCGGCAGATCGATCCCGGTTACGCCTCCGATCGAATCCTCGACCACCCACGCTCTCGTTGGAGCCCTGCCAGCCTGATACTCGCCTATGGCAACACCGCCACTCACCGTGCTGAGCACACTCCCGAAGCTGGGTGTCGTCGTATGACTGGCGATCCTGCGTTGATCTCTCTTGAGCCCTTCCAGGTACGGGCCTTGGGACGCGTACCGGTATTTCTCGGTAATCCATTCTTCGAGCAGGCTATCGGACACGGCCCGTGGACTCGCGGTAGATCTGACAACCGCTCGCAGGTGACCTCCCGCCGAATAGTCACGAATCTCCCAGAGATCGTCATCACCCAGCCAAACCCCATCGGGTGAAGGTGCGATGTGGAGACGTCTGCCGAACGGAGGAGCCACCACCTGGAGTCGCCCGTCTTCCAAAAACAGCGAAAGCTCGTCGCCCGGCCAAGTGCCGACCACGTCTACGCCGTCCCGGGCCGGAGGGATCACCCCGACCTCGACTCCCGGGCGAACCGTACCCTCGACCGAGGACGCGAGTGACTCGAAGAACGCTGTGATCACGGATCCATCCGAAAGAAGGCCAATGGGCCGAGGTGGTACCGTACCAGCTGATCGGACCAACCCGCTCGCGGTTTCGACGTTTCTGACGAATCGGCCATTCGCATCGAGAACGGTGACACGGAACAGGCGGAAGTCTCCAACTCCGAGGGAATCGGGCGGCTTGACCGCCAGCCACGCGAGCCACCTGAACTCACCGGGCCCATCACCTGCTCCGCCCCAGGTCGCAACGTGACGTCCGGCCGAGTCGAAAACGAGGACTTCGTTCCCAACGTCATCCGCAATCGCGATACGACCCTGGGACAGCAGCTCCACGTCCACGACCTTGGACACCACAAACGACGGATCGTCCTCGCGAGACCGAATGACCCAGTCCGGCTCGTCGGCCAATACCCGTCGCTCGGCGACACCCTCCAGATCGGGGCCAAGCTCGACAATCCGTACCCCGGCACTGTCGGTGACTGTCAACCCCTGTGGGCCTGACGGCGACTCGCAGCCCGTGGGTGCAAGCATGAAGAGGGTGAGTCCGACTGGCACGTAGGCCGGCATTGGGGTCCGCATGGTGTTTCCGAGCCTCGTTCCTAGCACTGGTCATTGCCCCCAAGGTCTTGCCCGTCGGCGGAGTTCCCTCGCCTCCCCCAGTCATGCTGGTCAACAACTGGCCAAGAGTACCCTTCTGGAGACTCCACAACAAATGCCGCCTCATCGCTGTTTAGGTCGATGTCTCTCCAATGAGGGTTGCCCGCAGACGGAGCTGACTCCCCGGATGACACGACTGCCCGCTCCGACGGGGCCACGCCGCGTCGGTCCCGTCCAGAGCTTCGTCCGGCGCGACTACGGCGATCCGGAACTCGCACGTGGCCTCAGAAGGGAACGTCCAGGTCGTCGACCTCGATGTACGCAGCCAGCCCGCCGGGCCCGAACGCCGCGGGCAGTCTGGCCTCTCCGGCCGGCAGGGTTCCGATGTACTCCCCGCCTGTGGTCACCACGCCGATCGGGGCAGGCTCCCTGTCCACCTGTTGTTGCTGGAGCTCGTTTGCGGATCCGGCGCCCCCGTGCTTGGGGTCGCACCTCACCCCCCGCAACACCGCTCGGATCCCACATCAATCCATATCCAGCCACGTGCACCCGGACGTGTCGATCCGGTACATGCGGATCCAACTCTCCATACGTTCCTCCGCTTCGTCGAGTCGGCGGTCGAGCAGGAAGACAGTGTCGCGGACGACCGTGTGGATCGCCCGCATCGCCTTGAAGTGAGGCACCGGACCGTCAACGCAGGCGGTCTTGCGGTCGGGCGCGATCACGGTCAGGTGGATGTCGGCGGTGATGGTCCCGCGACCGGGCTCTCCCTCGAGCATCGCGTCGTGATGAAACAGCGCGGTGGCGCCGCTGGACAGACGGTAGAGGCCCGTCAGACTCGAACTGAAGTCGTGAACGCCCACGGGTACGTCATTCGCGTCGACGCGCTCCTGAATATCCTCGGGCACACCCCTCCGCCGGATTGCAGGCGGGTGCAGCGTGTCGAGTGCCGATCCCTCCCGTGTGGACAGAAACACCTCGTTGAGGCCGCTCATGGCTGAAAGGATTGTGTCGGGCCACGCTACCGCACTGCCCCTTCCGTGAAACGCTGCAAATTGGCCGACATACCCGTCCGGGCGGATGGCCGACCGAACATACTCGTCGGGCAAGGGAACCACATAGTCGATCACGCTGTCCGGGTAGCGCCAGACCGCAACGGACGTGAGGCCCGTTAGTTCCCGCGAAGGGAAGACGACAGACTGATCCACGACCGAGAACTCGCCGATTCCGAGCACTCCCCGGTAAGGGTAGCTGCCCAGGAAACTCCCGTCTCCGCGTGCATAGAGCTGCATGAGCTTCCGCCGGCCGTCGACCCCGACAACCAGTGTGTCGTGCAGGATGAACGCTGGTCCGACGCCCGTGAACTCCCCGGGGCCCGATCCCCGCCGACCGTAGGTCTGCCGCAGGCGCCCATCGCGGTTGTAGCGAAGGAGCTGGCCCTGGAAGAAGTCGGAGACCAGAAAGGATCCGTCGAGGGTGTCCGGTACGAGACTGAACGGATTCCCGAGGTATATGTCACCGGTTTCTTCGAGCAGGACGCTGTCGACGGGGATCACTGCCGGGCCTGCAACTTCGGGGTCGGTGATTTGATCGGGCGCGGCGGCGCAACCTGCGCAAATCAGCAACCAGAGAGGCGCAGTGGGCGCCGACCTCCTCACCGCCGCATCCTGGGATCCGCGAACGCCGCCACCCTTGGAACATCGAGTTCGTCCCTCGCGACACCGTACAAGCGGCCATCGTGGATGGCCCGGAGTACGAACTGTTCAGGAAGTATGACGCGCCATTTCCGGGTCGCGCCCGGCCTTACGACAACCCACTCCTGCCGATCGCTTTCATCCGCCTGGAGTAGCCAGAATTCGCCGCTTTGGCCCGGGAGGAGCACGGTCGCAACCGACCAGCCTTCCGCCAAATCGAACTCCAGCCGACGTGGAAGACCCGGCTTCTCTTCGCGGAGACGCGCTTCGATGTTGGCCATATCCCGGTCGCTGACCGGACGCGCTCTTATTCCCAGGTCGATCGTATCGGCGACCGGGAATCCATTGCGGATGCGGATGCGAGTCAGTGTTCCCGTGATCCCGTCGACCAGCACGGCCATGGAATCGCCCAGGACCAACCATGCGCCAGCCGTGCCCAGCCCCGGATCCACGCCACCGCCCAGTAGGCCGAGCGCATCCCACCTTCCGGCATTCATGTGGTAGCTGGCGAGCGTGTCCACTCTTGCGCCGTCCGGGTGAAACAACAGGATGTGGGAGAACGGGTCGCCGAGTGCCGCTTCCCCGTCTCTAACCCCGCCGTATCTGTACCACCCCACGGTGGCTCCGATCAGGTAGCCATCGGGCAGGGAATTCACGGCGCTCAGCGGAACCTCCATCCCGTCCGGTGTTACGGGCCGGGTTTGCTGCCGGGTGGTTTCGAGGTGTTCGCCTTCCAGGCTGAAGCGAACGATCCGGCCCAGTCGCGGGTCGGTCACCGTTAGCACCGAATCGATCCTCAGGTCCCCCGGGAGCAGGAATTCTCCGGGTCCGCTCCCTTCACGTCCGTATTCCGTCATCAGGTCACCTTCAGGGCCGAAGCGGAAGACCGTCGTGTGGCCTCGGTCAACGACCCAGATTCCCTTGTCGTCGACGACGATCTGCCCGATCCGCGCGAAGAAGCCTCCATCGAACTCGGCCGGGATCACGGTCTCGGGGACCTGTCCCGATAGGTCCAGGGTGTCCATCTGGGCGACGAGCTGCATTGGCGCCAGGCCGATGACGAGCGCCGTTGGGGCACCCCCGCGGAGTATGTGCCACACGTCCATCAACCCACCTCCACCACCCGATCCACCCCCCGGAGCATCTCCTCCCGGTGCGTAATCAGCACCGTCGTCCTCCCCCTCATCACCTCGCGGTAGGCTCGCACCACATGCGCCTCCGTCTCCGCGTCCAGCGCGCTCGTCGCCTCGTCCAGCACCAGCACCGCCGGGTCCGCCAACAGCGCTCGCGCGATCGCCACGCGTTGCCGCTCCCCCGCCGAGAGCGCCCGGCCGTCCTCGCCCACCACCGTGTCGAGCCCGTCGGGGAGCGCCGCGACGAACTCCGCCAGTCCGGCGCGTTCCACGGCCCGCATCACCTCTCCCGCCCCCGCCCCCGGCCGCCCGTACCGCACGTTCTCCAGGATCGAGGTGTTGAACACGAACGCGTCCTGCTCCACCACCGCCACGCGCGCACGCAACTCGGCCAGCGCGATGTCTCGCACATCCCTCCCGTCAAGCAGCACCCGCCCCCGATCCGGGTCCAGATGCCGCACAATCAGGTCGGCCACCGTCGACTTGCCGCTCCCCGACCGCCCCACCAGCGCCACCACCTCGCCCGGCGACACGGTCAGCGCAAAGCCGTCCAGCACGGCACCGCCCCGCCCGTGCCCGCACGACACGTCCTCGAAGACGAGCTCTCCACGCACAGGACCCAGCGCCACGGGCGCCGCCGCATCCACCACCTCGACCGGCTCGTCCAGCAGCTCGTGCACCCGCCGCAGCGACACCCGCGCGGTCGCCAGCCCCGCGTACAGTCCCATCAGCCCCTGCACGGGGCCGATCAGGCGCATCTGGTAGGCCATGAATGCGGTGAACGTCCCCAGGGTGAGCGCACCGCCGATCACCCGCGACCCCCCGTACAGGAACACCACGGCCGTGCTCCCCGACAGCAACAGCCCCGGCAACCCCCCCGCCAGGTACCGCAACCGCGTCATCTTCATGAGCGAGTCAATAAACGAGTCATTACGCCTCTTAAATCGCCTCGCCTCCCGTTCGCCGGCGTTCGACGCCGCCACAAGCCGCACGCCCCGCAGCGTCTCGATCAGGAACGACCCGATGTCAGCACTCCGCTCCCGCATCACACGCACGCGCACTTCCAGCCGGCGCCGGTAACGCACCAGCGCCCAGATAGCCGGCGGGAGCAGCGCCGCGGCCGCCAGGAACAACTGCCAGTCGAGCCACAGCAGCATGCCGACCGCGCCCACCAGAAACGCCACGTTTCCCACCCACGCCAGCACCGTGTCCGAGAGCACCCGCTGGATCTCGCCAACGTCGTTGTTGAGGCGCGACATGATGTCGCCCAACGGGGTCCGCGCGAAGAAACGGGGCGAAAGCCGCTGCAGGTGACGGTACACCACCAGGCGCATGTCGAAGAGGATCTCGGCCGACACCTTCGTGTAGCGCAGCCCGCTGACGACGTTCAGTACGAAGCTGGCGACGGTGATCGCCGTGAACAGAACGACGATCCTGACGAGGGCGTCGAAGTCCCTCCCCAGCAGCGCGTCGTCGACCAGGTCGCGGGTCAGGAAGGGGATGTACAGGGCCAGCGCCGTCCCTGCCAGGTTGAGACACAGGATGACCGCCAGCCGGCCCTTGTACGGGATGACGTAGGCGAGTCCCCGGCGGAGTTCCGCGTCCAGTATGGCCATTAGCAGTCCGTGGTGAACCCCGCGTCAGCCTCCGGCCGGCATTGCCGCTCCTCTGTCGCCGCGCCTCAGTTCGCCCGCGGCCCCGTCCCCTCCGGAATCATCACGAAGCTGGTCATGTCCGCGTCGAAGGCGACGGTCCGCAGGAACTCGTAGCTGTCGGCGTCGTAGACGTCGATCGTCGAGCCCGCGTTGTAGATGTAGAGCAGTTCACCGTTCGAGCTGATCTCCAGACCCATGCGGGGACGTCCCGCGAAGCGCTGGCGGCTCTCAACGCGCTGGCCCTCAACGTCGAATGTCCAGAACTCGTAGTTGCCGATCTGCTGCACCAGGCCGTACGCCTTCCTGCCGCCGGGCGCCAGACGGAAGCTGACCGGCTCCCTAGGTCCCAGGGTGAAGAAGTCGAAGTCCCTGTCGGCAAGGTTGACCCGCGCGATCCCCATGATGCGCCGGTTCTGCACGGGATCGGTGAAGTTGAAGAGGCCGGTGTGGAAGCCGGGGTCGTCGTGAGGGCTCGTGGGGAACCCGAAGCTGAAGCGGCCGAGCCCTTCTTCGAGGGGCCGCGAGAGATCCCAGCGGTCGGTTTCGGTGAAGTTTTCGGTCTCGAGCACGATGATGTTGCCACGGCTGAAGAAGTACAGAAAGTCCCCGTCGGGCGAGAACATCAGGCGGGCCCGGCGACCTCCGTCGCCCTCGGGCCACGGTATGGTGTCGGTGACCTCCTTCGCCTCCAGGTCGTACTTCAGGAGCGTCGGCTCGTCGACCTCCCAGCGGTCGATGCGCTTCGTGTACCGCATGGTGTTGAGGATGATGAACTTCTCGGCGGGGTCGACCTCGAGCCCCCAGATCCGCACCTTCGAGCTCCCGCGGCTCAGGGTGAAGCTGTCGATGGACTTGCGGCTCGCCACATCGATGATCTCGACCTCTTCGAACTCGGCGTCGCGCACGTAGATGCGCTCGTGGTTCGCCGACAGGGTCAGGCCGATCGGGATACCGATCGATGTCGGAATCGAGTCCACGATCTCCAATGAGTTCTCGTCGATGACCTTGATGGACTGGTCGTAGGCCGCCATGTAGATGACGCCGTTGCCGCCGCTCTGCGCGCGGGCACCCGCGGCTGTGAACGCCAGAAGGCCGGCTGCCAGCAACGCCCCCGGCACCCGCCGGTGACAGGCCCGCCTCGACATCATCGCAGCGAGCATCGCCTTGCGACGGCTCACGGGAAGATCAGGTCGATCTTGCGCCAGTCCTTCTGGGCCGCCGCGCACTTGCCGGTCCAGTCGGGCGCGTGATTGAGCTGGTCCGGGACGTGCGCGGGCCAGAAGCAGGCCAGGTGGCAGTCGAAAAGGTCGCGTTCCACCGGCTGGCACAGTCCCGCGGTGCCCCCGGTCGAATCCACCTCCCACCCGGGAGCGAAGACGAGCGAGCAGCCGAGGGGGATGTGGGGGCCGCTCTCCAGCCCGACGACGTCCATGTCGCCGGGGTCCGCGCCGGGGGGTACGCCGAGAGCCGCTGGTCCCCCTCCGGGTCCGACCTCGGGCACGGGAATCGCCGCGCCGGGCGCTCCGATGTGCTCCTGAATCCTCTGTGCCTTCCGGTTGATGGCTTTCAGGTGATCCATTTGTCCGTCTCCTAGTCGAACTGTTCCAGGTATCCGGGGTTCTGAACCGCGATCTCGCCGTAGACCTTCAGGCAGGTGTCGGTCCAGCTCCGAATCCAGTCGCAATAGTGCAGGTTCGCCTTGCCCGTATCGCCGTAGCGCACATGGGCTTCGTGATAGCAGCCGCCCGCGCACAGCGGCCGGGCCCAGCAGGTGTTGCAGTCGGTCTTGTTCGCGACGTGGTGGCGGCCGAGGAACTCGAACTGGCGTTTACGGTCCAGCCCGTTGTGGACCGAACCGATGCTGTGATCGTCCGAGCCCGCGAACCGGTGGCAGAGCGCCACTTCGCCGTCGGTCGCCACCCCCATCAGCCCGAGCCCGGCGCCGCAGGGGAACGCCTTGCTCACGCCCTTGTGGATCTCTTCCAGGGTGTCCTTCACGTTCGAGAAGCCGTGGTGACGGTCCTCGATGGCAAATTCCAGGAACTCCTGCGCCAGCTCCTCGAACTGGTCCAGCATGTGGCTGAAGCCCGTGTCCTCGATCGCATACCCGCGGCCATCCGCCGTCGTGACCGGGGCGAAGCCGACCTCCCAGAAGCCCAGTTCGTTGCGGAGGTGGTGGAAGATCCGCGGCACGTCGAGGGTCTGGCGCGTCAGCGTCACCCGGGCCCCGATCGGACGCGTGCGGTGGCGCTCCAGGAGCATCTTGATCTTCGGAAGCGCGTAGTCGTAGCTCCCCATTCCGTTCTTGAAGACCCGGAACCTGTCCTGGGTCTCCTTGGGGCCGTCGATGCTGACGGTCACGCCGACCCGGTTGTCGGCCAGCCATTCGATCACTTCTTCCTTCAGGAGCGTGCCGTTCGTGGTAAGGGAGAAGTCGACGTCCTTGCCAAGCTCCTTCGCCCGCTCGCGAGCATAGGCCGCCGTCTTCTTGAGCACCTTGAAGTTGAGCAGCGTCTCGCCGCCGAAGAAGGTCAGGTGGGCCACCGGCAGCTCGCCCGACTGCTCGAACATGAAGTCGACGCTCTTCCGAGCGGTCTCTTCGCTCATGTAGGCCGGCGCGGGATCGCAGGTCGTGTCGACGATCTTGTCCTCGCCGTACTCGTAGCAGTACGTGCACGCCAGGTTGCACTTGTTGGTGACGTTGAGGACCATGGTGGTCAGCGGGAAGTTCGCCTGGGGCAGCACCCGCGGGAACGTCTCCGGCGGGGCGGTCGTCAGCCCGATGGCCTGGACCCGCATCAGCTCGCCAAGGCTCAGCCGGACCGCGGATTCCCCGTAGCGGGGGGCGAGCGCGGCGATCATGTCCTCTTCCCTGGCCGGACCCCCGTCGAGGGATTGCAGGACGGCGTGCGACGCCTCGTCGAGGTAGAAGACCGCGGCCGACGGCACCAGGTAGAGGAAGGTCTCACCCCCCGCTTCGAAGGGGTGGAACTCCCTCTGCGCGAGGAAGACGGCGTCGGTGGGGGTGGCCACAGCCGGGCTCGAGCCTGGGCTGGGGGCGGCGTGCGGGGTCGTGCTGGAAGTGCTCATCTCATCACAGTAGTCCAAAAAAAGGGCTGAGGCCAGAGCGGATCTCGAAGGGGAATCAGAATCCCTCAATTTCGAGTGCCACGATTGAGAATTCGTCGAAGCTGCCGGTGTGGAGCGTCCATACCCTGCGCCCTCTCGCTTCCAGCAATCGCTGATCGTCCGGAAGGCGGATCGAGCCAAGAAACCGACCGGACCGAAGGAATACGTCATACATGGCTCCCGGTGCCCCGTGCCCGTCGAATGCACCAGGCAACGAGCGGTCTCGCTGAGCCCAAATCCGCCCGTCCAGGTCGACGACGATTCGGGAGATGATCGCCGGGTTCCGCGGCTCATCGAGTTCGCGGAGGGCGTCCCGCCACGCGTCCGGCATTTCTTCATCAGTATCCTCCCCGCGCTCGGCAGGCGAGAGCGGGAGCGCCTCCCCGGTATGGCAGAACCGAACGAGGCTCGTGCCATCCCGGTCGAAAACCTCCAATTCGTAACGCCCGTCCGGATTGGAGACGACCCAGGTCTCTGCACCGACACCCAGCAACGACCGCGGCCATGCAGCCAGTGTCGCTCCCGCAAACCCTCTGGCACGGGACCACATGACCGTATCGTTCACGGGTTTGTCGGGAGACCAGCGGACGAAGGATCGCTCCTCCCAACCATCCTCGACCGGGCCGGGGAATTCCAGCCACACCGTGCGGTCCGGTTGTAGCGCCACGAACCTGACCTGACCAGCTGCGACCACCGGCGACAGAAATGCCGGATCGACCTCAGTGACGCTAGCCGAATGAGAAGCAAGGTCCAGTGTAGTTATCCGGAATGCACCTACGTCCAGGACGAGGAGGGTGTTGGCATCTACCCAGGTCACCGCGACGGGTGCCTGGACCTCGCCCGGGCCATCGCCTCGAGTCATAACCGCCCCCTGCCACTCTCCATCGGAGTCGATCACGATAACTTCGGCCAGCCTCCAGTCTGCGATGGCGACCGATCCGTCAGGACTTACTGCGACGCCAGCCGGCATGAGCAATACTTCGGCTTCATTGAGGCCTCCGGCACGCCAGACCTCACGCCAGGAGAGCTCTGCAGGCCAAGCCCCGAAGCCCGTGTTTGTTACAGCCTGACCATTGGGGTCCGAGATTTCACAGGCATCGGATCCGGGCAAATCGCAACCGGCGATCACGGCGACCAACAGCGACGTTAATGTCGGCCCAGCTTCGATGCGTCTGATGATGCTCTCCTGCTGAAGGCCCGGCCGCACTCATCGATCAGTCCTCCTGGGAAACGCGGCCCGACAGCTCCTGCACCCGCCACGGCTCCCACCGCATGTACAGGGGTACGGTGACGATCAGGTGCGCTCGCCCCCGGATTTCCTCCCCGCCGGGACCGCTCCAGGTCGCCACCATCCAGACATCGCCAACGTTGTTGCGCTGCCCGATGCGGTCCGGGTTCGGCCCGTCAATGGCCGGATGGAAGAGGCCGTCGTCGTCCAGCGAGCCCACGTACTCGATGTCGTTGTCGTCGAAGATGGCAGAGTATTCTTCCACCGACCACGTGACGTCGACGAAGCCCAGGTCGAGGTCGTCGCCCGTCTCGGGCTTGCCGTCGGGACCGTTGCTGAAGGCGGTCGCTTCGAACTGGGCATAGCCCTTGGGGAAGTTGCCGCCGCCCAGCCGCGCCATCCCCGCTTCGGGGGTGACCGCGATCCGGTCGACGGTCGCGTATACGGTGAGCTGGCCCGGGACGGCGCGCCCCGCCACGAATACGTCCCGCCCGCCCGGCGCGGCGTCAGCGCTTGCCGCGACTTCGGCGGACAGCACGCTCGACCCGCTCTCGATGACCCGCACGACCTCCACGCCGGGGCCGAAGTCGACATCCCCGGCACCGAGCGCGGTGGGCAGATTCGCCCCGTGCACCGTAACGGTCCCGCTGGAGCCTGACCGAAGCGAAACCGGGTGGAGACCCAGCATGACGGGACCGTCGGCGCGTTGCAGCGTCACGTCGGGCCCGAACTCGTCGTAGGCGCCCGCGAACCAGCGGCCGTTGATCTCGTTCCAGCCACGCTCGACCATCATGACCTCGCGGAGCGCGGTCTCTTCGCTTCCACCCTCGAACGAGCGGCCCCGCCACTGGTAGCCCGTGTACACGATCGATTGGCCGCTCCGCTCCACCTGCTCTCCGTCGCGAGCGTAGGTGTACTGCAACTCGGTGGCGAAGTTGCCGCCGTCGGCCCCGGCAGCGATCTCGATCGTGCCGTAGATCGCCCCGCGGCCGGGGTCGTGGCCCTTCAGCGCCCATGTGCCCGCCAGACGCGGGGGCCGCATCGTCGCCGACCACGAGGTCCATTCGTCGGTCGTGAGAGGGAACTCCCCGGACAGGTGCGCCACCGCCTTGTCCATCGGGTGACGCGTGTCCGTGGCGTCCGGGTCCGGCGGCCCGTTTCGCCTGAATCCCTGCGTGTCGGAAAGCGGATAGTAGCCGCGGTGCGTGGCCATGAGGAGGTTCCACTCCGCTTTCGTCCGGCGCTGCGTGATCACCCGTCCCATGGAGTGGCACTGGCTACATGTGTTTTCGACATCCGAATCGGCCTCGTACGACCAGTCGATGAGCCGCCGTTCCACCTCGAAGCGGCCGGGGCGAAGCTCCTCGGGCGCGATGCCGTGGTTGTCGGACAGGTAGCGTACGATGTCCCGGGCAGCTTCCGGCTCGAGTTCGGCCTCGTTCAGCGTGACCATGCGTCGGATCGACTGCTGCCAGCCCTCGGGCGTCTTCCGCAGGTACGAGATGCGCGTCATCATCCCGTCCTCGTCGACCGCGTGGCAGCGGTCGCAGGAGTCGATGAGCGTCTGGTTTGTGACGGGGATGCCGGTGGTGGTGTCGGCCGCCTCCTGGGCGGAGGCCGCGGTGGCGAGCAGGAGCGAGAACGCCAGCGCTCCGGTGGAGTGAATGGACAGGCGTGTCATTGCTGTGGCGTCTTCCCTTTCATCGGAACCCGCACGGCCGCCCTTCGCGCTTCGGCGGCACCCCTGACTATTTAGCACGCCACCACGCCACCCGTCAAAACATCTGGTTACCCGGACGGTCCGGGCACCAACACTCCGTCGGCGACGAGGAGCGCCACCACCCCGATGAAGTTCGCCAGGTCCACAGGAGGCAAGTCTTCGCGCGCCGCCCATTCGGAGTAGGACTCGTAGAGCGCGCCGGGATTCTCGCTGATGGGCGCAAGATGGGACACCCGGAGCAGGTCGACGTCGCGGAAGTACCGCACGCCGCCGGGAAAGCGAGACGTGACAAACGCCGGGGCCATCCGGATCCGGTTGCCGATCACGAGAGGCTTGTCGACCGTGTTGCGGCGCCCGACACGGAGGCGCCCGGAGCCTAGTCGCAGGGAATGAAAGGCCGCCCTCATTTCCGGGTCGTCACGAAGCCTCTCGGCGTCCGGTCCGTCCGGGGCGTTCGGTTCGGCGGCCGAGTGCGGATGGTCGGCGAGCCACTCGCCGCGTTTCTGCCAGAAGGCGTCACCGTCGGCCCCGGTGTCGGCGACGTGCCGGGACAGACCGCCCCGCAGCGCCTCATACATGGCGCGCTCCCGGCCGCTGTAGAAGTCGAGCGCCGTCGCGGTCAACTCACGCGTGCGCACTGCGGTGTTCACAGTGACCGCTGCCAGCCACGCGGATGCCAGCGCCTTCTTCACCCCGTACGACGACATCGGGTCGACGAAGGAGGCGGCGTCCCCGACGAGCAGGCCGCGGTCCAGAGCGAAGGTGGACGAGGTGTACATGGAAGCGGTCACCGCCCAGGCGTCGCCGGCGGCCACGGCCGGGGTGGTGACGGATCGCATGAGCGAGGTGGCGGCGATCTCGGCTTCGAACGCAGCCGTGAGGTCGGGGGCGTTTTCCATCACCGAGTGGAGCTCGGGGTCGAGCATGACCGCCACATGCCGCTCGTGCGGGGAGGTGGGCACGGACCACGCCCAACCGCGCCCGAAGCTCTCGACCAGGGCGTGGTTGGGGTCGACGTTCGCCCACCCGGCTTCGAGCACATACCGCCGGATGACCGCGAGGGTGGGCGCCGCGGTTTCGAGGACCCGGTGGCGACGGGCCAGGACACCCGCCCTCCCGGTGCAGTCCAGGATCCAGCCCGGGCGAATCTCGACCCGGCTTCCGCCCCCCAACCCCACCTCCACCCGCCACCCCTCCCCGTCTCCGGTCTGCTTCGGCAATCTGGCCACGCCCCTCACGATCTCGGCCCCGCCAGCCACCGCCGATTCGCGCAGCAGCGCATCAAACCGGGCACGGAGGATATGGAACCCGGTCGCGCCCCCCGTGAAGTCGTCGCGGCGCCCGTCTCCGCCCCACAGCGCCGTGTTGCCGCCGTTCGGCTGGAAGCCCCCCGCTTCGACCACGCCCAGCAGGCCCGTCGCGGCCAGAACCTTGCGCGTGCTGGGGGGCAACGACTCGGCCAGGGAGTGTGCGGCACGGTCCCCGTCCATGCCCCCGCCGACACCCCCGCCCGGCTCGGCGGCGGTCCCGGCCCCCGTCGAGCGCTCCACGAGGGCGACCTCGTGGCCCCACCGCGCCAGGAGCCGCGCGGCGGCCGATCCCGCCGGCCCGCCGCCGAGGACAAGGACCTCCGGCTCAGGGTTCACAGAGTCATTATGTACATAATGTACAATCTGATTTGTACAGAATCGAAATCGCCCCCTTGGGGGCTTGAGCGAACTTCAAAGTTACCTTAGCTTATCCGCCCTTGCTCCGCTGCCGGCCCGGAACGCGAGCGGCGAGGCTGGACGCCCCTATCGTCTAGTGGACTAGGATACCTGGTTCTCAGCCAGGAGACCGGGGTTCGATTCCCCGTGGGGGTATTTTCAGAAACGCAGTACGGTCGCTTAGCTCAGTCGGTAGAGCACTACGCTCACATCGTAGGGGTCGCTGGTTCGAGTCCAGCAGCGACCATTTCACCCCTCGGAAGTCAAGCTTTTCAGACACGCTTCGGCGTGGTCGCAGATCGCGGCCTCCAGTCTGGGTATCACCGGGTGATCCAACCCCTCCGAACGTGCGCTCGCGACAACTTCGCGAAAGCGATCCGGGATTTCGGCCGCCAGCGATTCACACATCTCGAGCACCTCGTCGGGAGGTAGCCCCACCGCGGCGGCGAACCGCTCCCAGTGTCTCACCTGGACGTACCCGAGCCGCGACTCTCCGCCGATCTTCATCGCCAGCTTGCGCCTCGGTACGTAGCGACCCGGATAGGGCAGAGTACTGGCAACATCATAGAGCGGAGCAAGCGATGCGGCTCCTGCCGGACCGATCAAGAGCGAGAAGTTCTTTGCATGAGCGTCTGTTCCTCCGACAATCCAGTTGAAGGCCATGGACCTGGCGAAGGTGCGCAGGTCCTCGCCGGGGCGGCTGCAGTATGACCGGATCGCACCCGCAATGGCTCGGCAACCCGGCCCGCCTTCGCTTTCGTATTTTCTGGTCGGAGGAAGTCCCAGCACCTGGCAGAGGTCTTCCTGGTGCACGCGAGCCAGGCGTCCCCCTATTGCGATCCGGTCGTATCTCTCGATGATGAGCGTGGTCTCCCGCTCGAAGCGACTCACGCGGGATCGGGCCGCCGGTATTCCGAGCGCACCGGCCAGAGTCAGACAGAGATGTTCGTTCTCACAATGCCCGGGGAAGCCGGGAATCGGGAGTTTCAGGATATGGGTCGTGGGTGTCACGCCACGAGGGATGCCCCAGCGGCCGTCCTCAAGGAGCAGGGCAGTCTTTGACTGTGCCCCCGCGAGGCTGAATTGCCCCACATCCTCCTCCAGCCGCCAGGCGCTGTTGTCGTGCCGCAGAGTGCTGAGGCGCACCTCGACCTCGGCGGTCGTCAGCCAAACGACCTCACGGGATTCCGACACCAGGCGGGACTCCCGCACCTCACCGGGCCGGGAGGCCAGCAGGCGACTGGCGCGCTCCGGCCGGACGAGCTGAACCGCCCCTGGGCAATCCTCCCCGGTGGCCCTCAGCAGTGAGAAAGCACTGCGCGCCGACACTTGGAACCTCCGCGCCCAACGTGCCAGCACGTTCTCGTTGTCCGGAAGGAGTCCCCAAAGCCACGGGTCGATCTTGTCATGATCGTGGTCGGGGACAGTCAGCGGCATCGAGAGGGAAAGCGGATATGCCGCATCGTCCTGGCTCCAGGCAGCGTCGTATTCGAAGCTGAGCCGCCCTCTGGCGTCACGCCTGATCTCCCCGACCAGGCGGCCGTTTGCCACCGCGACCAGCCGGTCGGTCACGAGGGCGTGCGTCTGTGCGCATCCAGAACGGCCCGGAGATCGACGGCCTCAATCGGAACGTCGGACTTGCGGGCCTCGGGTATCCCTTCGCCGTGTATGGTCAGCGACAGGTCCAGCGCAGCCAGGGTCTGAAGCACCCTGCCGAGCTCCGCCCGCGGCTTTCCGGCCTCGATCTCCACGATCCACTGGCGCCCGACGGCAGCGGCGCGTGCCAGTTGCTGCTGGGTCATTCCCCGCGATCCCCTCGCTTGGCGGATCATCAGGCCAAAATCGACTGGTGTACGGACTCGCATGACACAAATTGTAGCCGTTCGGCGACTTCTGAACAATGTCTGCGAACGGCGACATCAGCAACATGTCTGCGAACGGCGACACCGCCTCGCCCCCCTACGGCCAGGACAGGAATTCTCGGCGAACCCGTCTCCGCCCGCTCCGCCCCCACCCCCGGCTCCCACGCCACCACCCTCCCCGCCACCGCCGACGCGGCCACCGAGTAGGGCGACACCAGGTACAGCTGGCCCGGCCCCGAGCGGCCCGGGAAGTTCCTGTTCTGGGACGACACCGACACCTGCTCGGCCGACCGGGTGATCCCCGGCCCGGCGGCGATACAGGCGCCGCACCCCGGCTCGATGAACTCGGCGCCGATCTCGCGGAAGAGATCCAGATACCCCTGCTCCCGCGCATACTCCCGCACGTCGGTCGAGCCGCACTGGATGTAGCACCGCACTCCCGGATGGACCCCACGCCCCCACCGGTCGCGCGCTTCGCGGAAGACCCGGGCGTACATGTCCATGTCTTCCTTCTTGCCCGCCGTGCACGAACCGGCGTAGGCGATCTCGATCGGGACCGGGTCGGCCAGCTCGTCGATATAGAGCCCGTTCCCCGGGTCGCCCGGCAGCGCGACCATCGGCCGCAACCGCGAGGCGTCGATCTCGATGACCTTGACGTACTCGGCACCGGGGTCGCTGTGCACGCCGGCCACCAGCGACCTCGCGCGCGCCAGGTCCATGCCGCGCTCCCTCACCAGGAACTCGACCGTGCGCTCGTCGGCCGCGACCACCCCGGTGAAGGCGCCCACCTCGGCCGCCATGTTGGTCATGGTGGCGCGTTCGTCCACCGACAGCCGTTCCACGACCGGCCCCGCGTACTCGATGATCTCGCCGATGGCCTCGCCGTCGCGCACATACGGGTGCCGCAGGATCTCGAGCATGAGGTCCTTGGCGGTCACGTTCGCCGGGAGCGTACCGCTGACCTCCACCTTGAACGACGGCGGGATCCGCGCCCGCACGTCCTTCGTGATCCACGAATTGAAGATGGCCGTGGTGCCCACTCCGAAGGCCAGCGACCCGACCGCGCCCGCGTGGGGGGTGTGCGAATCGGTCCCGATGATGAGCATCCCGGGCTCGGCGTACTCCTCCAGGATCTTGGAGTGGCAGATCGCCTCGGAGCCCATCACATGGCCCTGCTGCTCCCCGTAGAGCCGGATCCCCTGTCTCTCGGAGAACTCCCGCTGCTTGGCCTCCAGCTCGTTGGCGACCGCAAGGAGCCCCTGCTCGATCCGCTCCTGGCTCATCACCTTGTGCAGGAAGGTCAGGTGGTCGCGGAAAAGGATGATCGAGTCGGGATCGAGCACCTTCGCGTCCGTCCCCAGCTTCTGCTCGAAGAAGATCGCCGCCATGGGGGTCACGTACTCGTGCGAGAAGCGGATGTCGGCGCGGAAGAAGCCCGCTTCGCCGGGCTCGGCCCAGTCCGTGCCGACCTGGTCGGTTGCGGCGTCCACGACCCACTTGCTGGCGAAGATCTTCTCGCCGAGGGTCATGGGGCGCGCCGCCACCCGCGGCGCCGGCAGCGTCACCCTCCCCTGCAGCCTGGCCACGTTGAATTCGAAGAGTCCGCCGTATTCGATGATCTGCCGGGCGATCTCGTCGGTGCCCGCCGTGAACTCGCTCAGCGGGATCGGCTCGCCGGAGCGGATTCGCTCGATGAGGCCGAAGTCGATGGTCGTGAGAATGCCCAGGTTCTGGCAGTTCTCGTTGTAGATCCGCTCGATGCTTTCGCTGACGACGACCTTGATGCCCGCCATCAGCTCGGCATACGGGCTCTGTTCCCGGCTGGACCCCTTGCCGCGGCGCTTCCCGGCCACCGAGCAGATGAAGCCACCCGCCTTCACGGTGCCGCGTTCGATAGGCGCTTCGTCCCCTCCGTCCGCACCGGCGACCTGCAGCCCCAGGTACGGGAAATCCCCCAGCGTCTCGTCGTAGAAGAAACAAATGTATGCCGGGGTGATCTCGTCGGTGCTGATCTGGTCGCGCAGTCTTGCTTTCAGCTCGGGCGTCAACTGCAGGTCCAGCCCATCGTGGAGCTGCCGTCGGATCAGCTCGGCATCGTTCGCCAGGAAGAGGACGCGGCCCCCGAAGGAGACTTCCGGTGGCCGTTTTGCGACTTCCGGCACACCCGACATCGTTTGTCCGCCACTTTGGCCCCGAAGTGGCGGACAAACTGCCGGTGATTGGGGACGGACGCTCACCACCGCCTGCTCGTCAACTGAAGTCCACCCCCGAGATCACGGCGATGATGATGGCCGCCACCGCGATCGGGGCCACCCAGCGGATGAAGAAGCGCCAGGCGCCGTAGTGGAACCACCTGGGCTCGTTGCCGTCCAGCAGCTGGCTCGCCGTTGTGCTCCGGGTCATCATCCAGCCTGCAGCGACCGTAACGAAGAAGCCGCCGGTCGGCAGCATCCAGTTCGACACGAAGTGGTCGGCGTTCGAGAACCAGCCGATCTTGCCTTCAAAGATCTCCAGCGAGGACAGGAACGGCGTCCCGGTGAACGACAGCGCAGCGAAGATGGTGAAGATGAAGATCGCCGCGCCGGCCCCGACCGTGGCCTTGTTGCGACTCACTCCGTGTTCGTCGATCACGTAGCTGGTCACCACTTCCAGCAACGAGATCGTCGACGTCAGCGCCGCCAGCGCCACAAGCACGTAGAAGAGCGGTCCCAGCAGCACCCCGAACGGAACCTCGGTGTAGAAGAGTTGCGGCAGCGAGATGAAGAGCATGCCCACCGTTGAGCCGCCCACCTCTTCGCTCATCCCCGCAACCGAGAAGATCACCGAGAACATGATCACGGTCGCAACCAGGGCGATCAGCGTATCCAGCGCCACGATCGCCCCCGCAGCCTTGACGATTGACTGCTTGCGCGAGATGTACGAGCCGTAGGTGATCATCGCCCCCATGCCGAGCGACAGGGTGAAGAACGAGTGGCCCAGGGCTTCGAGAATCCCTTCGCGGGGCAGCTCGCTGAAGTTGGGGCGGAAGATGAAGCCCAGCGCCTCCCCCGACCCGCTCATGCCCAGCGCGCTGATGAGCAGCAACAGGAGGATGCCGAAGAGGATCGGCAGGAAGATGCGGGCGATGCGTTCGATCCCCCTGCTCACACCGAAGTAGACCACGGCGATCGTGCCGATGCTGAAGCCGAGGGAAAGCTTCAGCTGCAGGCCCGCGTTGCCCACCTGGGTATCGAACAGGTCCCCGGCCGACATCCCGGCGGGGTAGCCTCCGAGGGACCAGCCCAGCGACTGCGCGAAGTAGTACAGAGACCACCCGGCGATGACCGTGTAGTAGCTGAGCAGAATGAAGCCGGCCAGGACTCCCCAGCCGCCGATCAGCCCCCACGCGGGGCCCGCGGCATCCTTCAGGGCACCGACCGCGCTCTTCTGGCTCCTGCGCCCGATCAGCAGCTCGGCCATCATGATCGGCAGGCCGACGGCGGCGATGCAGATCAGGTAGACGAGAACGAAGGCCCCTCCGTTGTTCTCCCAGGTGATGAACGGGAACTTCCACAGGTTGCCGAGGCCGATGGCGCTGCCGGTGGCGGCGAGGACCAGGCCTGTGTTGGAACTCCAGCTGTCTCGGGGTTGGCTCATTGGGGTCACCTGGGTGATGAGAAACGACGTGCGCCGGGAAGGACGCATCAAGGTGCGCGGACGGATACGGTATCGCCTCCGTTACAGTATATTGTCCATCGCGAACGGGCCACCGCTCGCGCCCGGCGAACCCCTTCGGCCAAACGACGCGGCCGACAGCCAGGAGGGTCCATGAGACGGACTTCCCAGTGGACGCTTGCGACCTGCCTGCTCGCATTCACAGCGTGCGGCGGCGAGCAGTCCGGCGAGGGGGGCCCTGACGCCGCCGCCCCCTCCGTCGCCCTCCTCACCTCCGGCCCCGTGAGCGACGCAGGCTGGCACGCGGGCGCTTACGAAGGGCTGCAGCTCATCGGCGATTCCCTGGGCTTCCGCATCTCCCACCAGCAGACCCGGACTCCCGCCGAGTTCGACGAGGCGTTCATCTCCTACGCCGAGGCGGGGTACGGCCTGATCTTCGGCCACGGTTTCGAGTACCAGGACGCCGCCAGCCGGGTCGCCGCGCAGTACCCCGACGTCACTTTCGTGATCTCGTCGGGGTCGCGCCCGTCGGCCAACGTCGTGCCGTTGATCTTCCACCTGAATGAAGCCACTTACCTTGCCGGGATGGCGGCGGGCGCCCTGACGCAGTCCGGGACCGTGGGCATGGTGGGCGGCGTCGAGATTCCGTCGGCGAAGGGCACCTTCATCGCATTCGAGGCGGGTGTGAAGTCGATGAAGCCGGACGCGGTCATGCTGGAAACGTTCATCGGCAGCTGGGACGATGTCTCCGCCGCAAAGGAAGCGGCCGCGGCGCAGCTGCGCCAGGGAGCCGATGTGATGATCCACAACGTCGACGCCGCCAGCTTCGGCTTCTTCCAGTCGGTCCGGGAGGCCCGAGAGGGCGGCCGTACGGCTTGGGCCTTCGGCATGAACCGCGACCAGAACGACGTGGCGCCGGATGTGATCGTGGGAAGCGCGGTGATCAACATCCCGGCCATGTTTCTGCAAACCGCGCGGGAGTGGCGCGCGGGGACCCTCGCCGGTGTGGCCCGTTACGCGGGGCTGGCCGCCGGGGCGGTGGACTTCGTGCCGAACCCCGAGCAGGAAGGGGTGATCCCCGCCGACGTGCTGGCGCGGATCGACAGCGCACGGGAGGACATCGCCAGCGGGACGTTGCAGGTGCCGCGCATCGAGTTCGTGGAAGTTGACTCGATCTCCCCCTGACCGGCGGGAGGGATCCGTGGCTGGACCCCGGGAGGCACCGCGAGCGGCAAAGCTGCAAGACATCACCAGGCGGTTCGGGCCGGTCACCGCACTCGAGCGCGTCCGCTTCGACTTGCTACCCGGCGAGATCCACGGCCTCCTGGGCGAGAACGGCGCCGGGAAGACAACTCTGGCGCGTGTGCTGGGAGGGCTGCTTGCGCCGGATGCGGGCCGTGTCGAGATCGGCGGCCATGCGGTCACCCTGAGCAGCGCCCGGGATGCACGCGCCATGGGCGTGGCGATGGTCCACCAGCACTTCTCGCTCGTGCCGCGCTTCACCGGGTTCGAGAATGTGGCGCTCTTCAACGGGGAAGCGTGGACCGGGCGGGGCACGGCCGCACGGGGGTACCGGGCCCGGGTGGAGGCCCGCGCCGCCGAGCTGAAGCTGGACGTAGAGCTGGACGCGCCGGTGGCGGGGCTGGGGGTCGGAGAGCGCCAGCGGATCGAGATCCTGAAGGCGCTGATGAGCGAGACGCGGGTGCTGTTGCTGGACGAGCCCACCGCCGTGCTCACACCCGGGGAGGTGGACGGCCTGCTCGACGTGCTGGGGCAGGTGGCCCGCGCCGGGACGGGGATCGTACTGGTCGCGCACAAGTTGGACGAGGTGCTGGCCGCGGCCGACCGGGTCACCGTGCTGAGGCGGGGGCGGTGGGTGCTGACCGAGAAAGCCGAGGCGCTGTCGGCCCGGGAGCTGGCGGAGGCCATGGTGGGGGGCGCGTTGCCGGGGGGTGGGGCGGCGGGTGGCAGGTCGGGGGACCGGGTTCGACAAGCTGGCGCGGGCGGCGTGGGCGGGGCGGGCGGCCCGGGCGGCGTGGGCGACCAGGGCAGCAGCGTCGCCGTGCTCGAAGGCGTCGCCGTGGGCAGCGCCGGAGCTTCTTCGCTCCGCGCCATCGACCTGACCGTGCGCCGGGGCGAGATCGTCGGGGTCGCCGGGGTGGACGGCAACGGGCAGCGTGAGTTGGCGGGGGTGCTGGCGGGTGTGATCAAGCCCGCCGAGGGCGCGGCGACGCTCCCGGACGAGGTGGGGTGGATCCCGCAGGACCGGGGTGCCGAAGGGCTTGTGGATGATTTCACAATCACCGAGAACGTGGCGTTCGCGCTGCACGGGGCGGGGTCGCACCGCAAGGGTCCGTGGCTGGACTGGGCAGGGATCGGGAAGACGGCCGCCGGGCTCGTGCGCGAGATGGACGTGCGGGCCGGGTCGCCGGACGACACGGCCGGCACGCTTTCGGGGGGGAACCAGCAAAAGGTGGTCACGGGACGGGAATTCCTCCGTGCCCGTGACCTGCTCGTGGCCGAGTCGCCCACGCGGGGACTCGACGTGAAGGCGACTCGCGCGGTGCGCGCTCGGATCGCGGCATTGGCTAGCAGTCCGTGGATAAATCCGCACGAGCACCGAGAGCGGCGAGGCGCCGGGCTGGCAAGGCGCTTTGAAGGGGGAATAGCAGCGCTATTCGTCCAAAAAGCAACGCAGAGCGCAACGATCCAGCGCGGATGCATCGCCGCTCGAATGCCGAGGGGATTTTGTCCACGGGCTGCCAGGACGGCGGACCGTCCGCCCGGCATCGTCCTGATCTCGGCCGACCTGGACGAGATCCTGGAGCTCGCGGACCGGATCGTGGTCATCGTGCGGGGGCGGTTGATCCCCGTGCCGCCGGAGAGCCGCACAGTCGCCGCCATCGGGGAACTGATGCTGAGCGCGGGGACAGGGGACGCGGGGGACGGGTCGTGACCGGCCCGGCCACCGAGGCCGCGCGCCGGCGAAAGGGTGGCGCCCGCGCCGGCCTCCGGGCGGCCACCTCCGCCACCGCCGCCCTCCTGGCCACCATGGTGATCGCGGCCGGCCTCCTCGCCCTTGGCGGCTACTCGCCCGGCGAGGTCTTCGCCGCCCTCGCCCGGGGCGCCTTCGGCTCGTGGGACCGCTTCGTCTCCTTCACCCTGGTCCGGGCCACCCCCCTGCTGCTCACGGGCCTTGCCGTCGCGCTCGCCTTCAAGGCCCGGGTCCTCAACATCGGCGCCGAGGGGCAGCTCCACGCGGGAGCGCTGGCGGGGGTCGCCGTCGCGATCCTCCTCCCCGGCGCGAACGCCCTCGTGCTCCTCCCGGTCACCCTCCTCGCCGCCGCCGCGGCCGGGGCGCTGTGGGCATCGGTCCCGGCGGCGATGAAGACCTCAATGGGTGTGGGAGAGGTGATCACGACCCTGCTCATGAACTTCGTTGCGCTCTTCCTCGCCCAGTTCCTCGTGCAGGGTCCCCTGCGCGAGTCGCGGGGCATCTTCAACCAGACCGACGAGATCCCGGCCGCGGCGCACCTGCCCGCGCTCATCCCCGGCACGCGCTTGCACCTCGGCTTCCTGATCGGCGTGGTGATCGCGGTGGCGCTCTGGCTCTACCTGGCGCGGACGCCCGGCGGCTTCCGCGTGCGCGCCGTCGGAGCCTCGGTGCGGGCCGCCGAGGTCAGCGGCCGGTTCAGCGCCCAGCCGGTCATCTGGCTCACCTTCCTGGTCTCGGGCGGGGTCGCCGGGTTGGCGGGATGGATCCAGGTCGCGGGCCTCACCCACCGCATGTACGAAGGACTCTCTCCCGGGTGGGGATACACCGCCATCGCGGTGGCGCTCCTGGCGCGGTTGAACCCGCTGGCGGTGGTGCTGACCGCCATCGTTTTCGGCGCGTTGAGCGCGGGGGGCGGGGCGATGCAGCGCGACGCGGGCGTGCCGGAGGTGTGGGTGCGCGGCATGGAGGCTCTGGTCATTCTGGCCGTGCTCACCGTCGACCGAGTCCTGCAGGTCCTGGCTGGCCGAGGTTCCCGTGACTGACTTCGCCGCCCTCTCCTCCTTCCTCGTCGCTGCAGTGGGACTGGCAATCCCGCTCGCGCTGGCCGCTCTCGGGGAAACCGTCTCGGAGCGGGCGGGAGTGATCAACATCGGCCTCGAGGGTTCGGTGATCTGGGGCGCGCTCGGCGGTGCGCTGGGGTCGATGGCGGCGGGACCCTACGTCGGCCTCGCCGCCGGGGCACTCGCGGGGGGGACGGCGGCGCTGCTCTTTGCGTTCTTCGCGGTCTGGCTGAACACCGACCAGATCATCACGGGGATGGCGGTGACGATCGGCAGCCTCGGCTTCACGGGCGCGGTCTTCCAGAGCCGCTTCGGCGTCACGGGGGTCGCGCTCGATCTGGAGACCGTTCCGGCGTGGGAACTGCCGCTGCTCGCGCGCATCCCTGTGCTCGGGCCCGCCCTCTTCGACCAGGCGGTGACGGCGTACGCGGCCTACCTGCTGGTGCCGCTGCTGGGGTGGTTCCTCTTCCGGACCCGCTGGGGGCTGGAGCTCAGGGCCGTCGGCGAGTCGCCGGAAGCGGCGCACGCTGCGGGTGTGGCGGTGGTGCGGACGCGGGTGCTCGCGGTGGTCTTCGCGGGCCTCATGGCGGGGCTGGCCGGCGCCCACCTCAGCCTCGTGCACACCGGCACCTTCGCCGAGAACATGTCTGCCGGGAAGGGGTTCATCGCGATTGCCGTAGTTGTACTTGGGAGGTGGAATCCCGGGGGGGTCTTCGCGGCCGCGCTCTTCTTCGGCGGGGCCGAGGCGCTCCAGTTCGCGCTCCAGGCGATGGACGCGGACCTGCCCTATCCGTTGTTTCTGGCGCTGCCCTACGTTCTCAGTCTGGCGGCACTCGCCGGTTGGCTGGGGCGTTCCCGGGCACCCGGGGCGCTGGCGCTGCCGTGGCCGCGGTAGGGGCCCCGAGGCACTACAGGCGAGGAGACAGGATGAAGGACGCGAGGCACAAGAAGGGCCGGCCGATCGTCGTGGCCGGGGTTGTGGCCGTAGCGGTCGCCGGATATCTGGCCACGCCCAGGGCGGGCTACGCACAGGCAGTCCCCGCTCTCGTCGCTGACCGCCCGGACTTCACCGAAGCGACGTCGACCGTCGGCCGGGGCGTCTTCCAGCTCGAATTCGGGTACACCTTCGCCTTGGACCGCGGCGACGGCAACTCCGTGCGGGGTCACTCGTTCGGCGAGCCCCTGCTGCGGGTTGGCGTCCTGGCGGACTGGCTGGAGCTGCGGCTGGCGGTGAGCCCGGTTGCAGAGCGCACCGAATCCGGGGGAAGGGCGGCCAGCGACACCGGCATGGAGGATCTCTACCTGGGAGTCAAGCTGGCGCTGAGCGAGCAGAAGGGGCTGATTCCGGCCATCGCCCTTCTGCCGCAGGCGACGGTGCCCACCGGCAGCGACGGCTTCTCCAGCGATCGCGTCCTGCCGGGTGTGAACCTCCTATACAGCTGGGACGCCGCCGAAAACCTCTCGCTGGCCGGCAGCACCCAGGTCAACCGGGCGGTCGGCGATGCGGACGAGGGCTACGCCGAGTGGGCCCAATCCGTCGCGGCCGGTGTGGGACTGGGTGCCCGCATGGGCGTGTTCGGCGAGTGGTTCGCATTCTTTCCCTCCGGCCCGGAAGCGTCGCAGCCGGAGCACTATCTCAACACCGGCCTCAGTTGGCTCGTGGCGGACGACTTCCAGTGGGACATCCGTGTGGGCTTCGGGGTGAACGACCCGGCCGAAGATCTGTTCGCGGGCACCGGCGTCACCCTGCGGGTTCGCTGAAGGAGTGCGCCGGTCCTTCCCCCGTCACCCGTGCATCGCGGCCCGTGCGTGGCGGATGCGGGCCTTCACCGCCGCCGACTCGGTCTTCTCGGCCCGGTCGAAGAGGGCCTCGGTTTCGACTCGAAGAGCCGGGTTCCGGGCGGCCAGCACGCCCAGGCCGTTGTAGGCCCAGGCCCGCGTGAAGGCCCGCCTTGAACCGATCAGCCCGAGGAGCGACTCGCGCAGACCCGCTTCCTGCCCGGCGCGGATCTCCAGGTACGGCAGCGTCTGCAGCACGTGCAGGACCGCGTCCGGCGCGTCCACGCGGTCGAGCAGGCGGATGAACCCGGGAACCTGCCCCCCGCGCGGCGCGGCGCCGTTTTCCGCCAGATGCTTCAGCACCCAGGTGGCCCCGACCTGGAGTTCCATCTCGTCGCTCGCGGCGAGACGGAGCAGCGTCGGCATCGCGCTCGGTGGGTCGTCCCGCACGGCCCGCGCCACCGCACGAAACGGCTCGACGCGCTTGCCGTCGTAGCTGCGCAGGGTGTTCGCGATGTCCAGCGGTCCTCTCCTTGTTACCTTCCGATTCCGAAGTGTGGGGTTGGACCCCGGCTTGCGCGATACCTGCACGCGATATCTACAAAGGTGGGAGGCCCGCGGCGGAGCATGAAGACCCTGAAGATCGCAACCGTCTGCCTGCTCGCGCTCACGGCGGCATGGCCCACCGGGCCCATGGCCGCCCAGCAGGACAACGGGGTCGTCGCCGCGGCGCTTCGCATGCGCCAGCTCGACGGCGTGAAGCGCGTCCTGATGATCGCGGCCCACCCCGATGACGAGGACACCGGCCTGCTCGCGGCCCTTGCGCGCGGGATGGGCGCCGAGACTGCGTACCTCTCCCTCAGCCGGGGCGAAGGCGGACAGAACCTGATCGGGCCCCGGCTGCACGAAGGCCTCGGGGTCATCCGCACGGGCGAACTGCTTGCCGCCCGTGCGCTGGACGGCGGGGAGCAGTTCTTCACCCGCGCGTTCGACTTCGGCTACTCGAAGAGGATCGACGAGGCGCTGGGGTTGTGGCCGCTCGAGGAGGTGCTCCGCGACGTCGTGTTCGTGGTGCGGAAGTTCAGGCCGCACGTGATCGTGGCAGTCTTTTCGGGGACGCCCAGGGATGGACACGGCCAGCACCAGGTCGCGGGGGTGGCGGCGCGGGAGGCGTTCGCCGCGGCGGGGGATCCCGACCGCTACCCGGAACTGGAGCGGTGGGGTGTGCAGCCCTGGTCTCCCGCAAAGCTGTACCAGTCGGTGCGCTTCTCGCCCCGCGACGCGACGCTGAGTGTGCCGACGGGCGTCTTCGATCCCGTGCTGGGGCGGTCGCACTTCCAACTGGCCATGGACAGCCGCAGCCAGCACCGCTCCCAGGACATGGGGTCGGGCCAGTCCATGGGGCCGCGCACCAGCTCGTTGCGCCTGGAAGAGTCCAGGGTCGGTGGCAGAACTGCCTCAGCCGAAGAAGATGGCATTTTCGCCGGCGTTGACACCACGCTTGGGGGACAGCTCCCCGACCCGCTTCCGGACGGCTGGCCGGGTGACACCAGGGAGCGGTTGGACCGGTACCGGCAAGCGCTGGCGGAGGCTGCGGGGGGGCTTTCCGTGGTCCAGACGGACGGAGCGGTCGCCGGGCTTGCCGAGGCCGCGTCAATCCTTCGGAAGCTGGTGGATCAGGCCCCGGACGGGCCGGGTCGTGGGCTGCTGGAGCACAGGCTGGGGCAGGTGTCCGAAGCCGTCCTCGCCGCCGCCGGAGTCGTCACCGACGTGCGTGTGGGGAGGGATCTGCTGACCCCGGGCGAGCCGGTTGTGGTGGACGTGAATGTGTGGAACGGGGGATCCCTTGACCTGGCCGGCGTGGCATCGGCGCTGATCCTGCCCGAGGGTTGGGAGGCGTCTTCGACGGAAGAGTCGGCCGCGGGGCCATCGCGTTCTCCCTTCTTCCGGCCCTCGGTCCCGGAGACGCCGGCCGGCGGACGGATCGCCGCCGGAGCGATCGGGCGCTGGAGCTGGCGCGTGGAGGTGCCGCCCGACGCGCGTCTCTCCGCGCCGTACTTCCTCGAGGAGGAGCGTCCGGGTGGACTCTACGCGTGGCCCGATGACGGGTCCCGGTGGGCGCTTCCCTTCGATCCTTCGCCGATTCGGGCCCGGGTGACCATGGCATTGCCCGGGCCCGCGGGCGATTCGCCAAGCCCGGAAGGCGCATCCCAACCCGGCTTGGCCGTCGAGCGCGCAGGCTTTCATGTGGGCGTCGACAAGGCGTCGGGCGAGTACCGCGAGCGGGTGCTGGTCATTCCTGCGGTGACCGCCAGCGTTGAACCCGGGCGGATGGCATGGCCCACGGCGAGTCGCGACACCCGCGACGTGGCCGTTGTTCTCACCAACAACTCTGTGAGCGCGAGGTCCGGGGCCCTGCGTCTCGACGTGCCCGCGGGGTGGGGGGTCGAGCCCGACGAGGCGCCCTTCTCGCTTGAACCGGACGGTTCCAGCGTGTCGTTCACCTTTGCGGTGGCGCCTGCGGGCGCGGTCGCGGAGGGCTCGCATGTCTTCCGCGTGGTCGCGAACGAGGCCGACGACATGGCTGCAGGCGGCGCTACGGCGCCCCGTGACAGATTCCGTGACAGATTCGGCGGGGAATCTGTCACGGAATCTGACATCGTCGACTACCCTCACATCAGCCGAGCCGTCATGCTCCGGGACGCTCAGGTAGATGTCAGCGCATTTCCCGTCGCCGCCGACTCCGACCTCCGCGTCGGCTACATCATGGGTTCGGGTGACGACGGGGCCGCAGCGCTGCGGCAGATCGGGATGCAGGTCGAGGAACTCGGCGAAGCACAGGTGCGCGGCGGTGACTTCTCGAAGTACGACGTGCTCGTCCTGGGGGTCCGCGCCTACGAGACCCGGCCCGATGTGGTCGCCGCCAACGACGCCGTGCTCGCGTTCGCGGAGGCCGGCGGCACGGTGATCGTCCAGTACAACAAGTACGAGTTCCCGGCAGGGGGATTCGCGCCCTACCCGGTCACGATCGCGAGGCCGCACGACAGGGTGACGGACGAGACGGCCGACGTGACCATCCTCGCGCCCCGGTCACCCGTGTTCGCGGCACCGAACGCGATCGGTCCCGCCGACTTCGAGGGGTGGGTGCAGGAACGGGGACTCTACTTCCTCGGCGAGTGGGACGACCGCTACACGCCGGTCATGGAGATGGCCGACCCCGGCGAGGACCCCAAGCGCGGCGGGCTCGTGGTGGCCCCGGTTGGGGACGGCCTGTACGTCTACACCGGGCTCGCCTTCTTCCGGCAATTCCCGGCAGGGGTGCCGGGCGCCTACCGGCTGTTCGCGAACCTGGTGTCGATGCGCGCCGGGGATTGGCGACGTGCGCGCGCCGCCGGGATCATCGGCCCCGGCCAACCCGGGTCTCGATGATGAGCACCCCGTCGCCGCCCTGGTGGCCATACCGGAGCGCCGCGCCGGGACCGTACAGGAAGCGCATCGCGAGCGCGGGACGATGTCCCCGAAGCTCTCCAGTCGAGGTCCTCGCGCTCGATCACTTCGACCTCGACCCCCTCCAGCGGGACGATGATCGCCGCCATGACCGGGACACCGGTGGCGTTCATTCCGGGCAGTCTCGCTCGACTCATCATCCTGCATTCCATGGTGGACGACACTGATTGTTCCAGCGTCGTGGGAAGCCCCGTCACGGGGCCGTCCGGATTCCTCCCGTCAATCCCCGAAAGAAATCCCCATCGCGCGCGCGGCCAGGACCACCTCGTCGTCGGGCGGCACCGACTTCACGTTCTCGACGGCCTCGGCAATGGGCACCGCCCGCACCCTGGGCGGATCCAGCGCCACCATGCAGCCGAAACGCCCCTGCGCGGCGAACTCGATAGCCGCGGATCCGAAACGCATGGAGAGCAGCCGGTCGAAGGCGATCGGCCGGCCGCCCCGCTGGAGGTGCCCCAGCACAAGGCTCCGCGTTTCATGCCCGGTGATTTCTTCCAGCCGCCGGGAGATACGGTACGCGGCACCCCCGAGCCGGCGCCGTCCGCTCGGCCCCGTCTCTTCCAGGTAGGACGCCTCCCCGCCCTTCGGGAGCGCACCCTCCGCCACGACCACAATCGCGAACTCGGGACCCTTCTCCCACCGCGAATCGATCTTTTCGGCCACCCTGCCGAGGTCATAGGGGATTTCGGGGATCAGGATCACGTCCGCGGTGGCCGCGAAGCCGGCGTAGAGCGCGATCCAGCCGGCGTCCCTGCCCATGAGCTCCACGACCATCACCCGCTGGTGAGCCTCGGCCGTCGAGTGGAGCTTGTCGATCGCGTCGGTGGCGGTTTGAACCGCGGTGTGGAAGCCGAAGGTGACGGCCGTCGACTGCAGGTCGTTGTCGATGGTCTTGGGCACCCCGATCACCCTGAGGCCCTTCTCGGCGAGTTTGCTGGCGATCCTGAGCGACCCGTCCCCGCCCACGGCGATCAGGCAGTCGATCTTCAGCCTCTCCATCCGATCGATCACTTCGTCCGAACGGTCCTCCATCACGACGCTGCCGTCCGACCGCTCCACCGGGAAGGAAAAGGGACTTCCCCGGTTCGTGGTTCCGAGGATGGTCCCGCCCAGGTGAGTGATACCACGCACGGCCGCGCCATTGAGAGGCACCACCCCGCCGGGGAAAAACAGCCCGTCGTAGCCACGGCGGATGCCCACGACCTCCCACCCCCGACGCTCCGCCGACAGTACAACGGCCCGGACGACCGCGTTCAGGCCGGGGGCATCGCCGCCGCCGGTGTTGATCGCAACTCGCATGAGAACCTGTTCGTGGCGGGTCAGGAGCGACAGGAGCGCGACGGCATGGGCGTCGCCCTCCATAGTGTCCCGGATTCGCGGCGCGTACGCAAGCTCCCTGGGTGTTTGCCGCGGACTCCTGGCCACCGCCTCGTGTCGGGCTCAATTGGCCCGGCGGTCGGCGCCATTGGCCCAACTGATCCCGTTACATTGCGTACCCGCCGCCACGGAAGGCATCTTGGGCGGACGGGCAGTCCGCCAGGGGTCGGAAGCGATCCAGTCCCACGGGTGCCCTCGCCCCCAGCAACGCCGGAGGTCCGCCGAGTGCAAGTCACCGAAAAAGCCGTCCGCAACGCCCTCAAGACCGTGAAGGACCCGGAGTTGAATCTGGACCTCGTGGTACTGGGTCTGGTGTACGACATCGAGGTCGAGGGAGCCAGCGCCAAGGCCACGATCTCGCTGACGACTCCGATGTGTCCCGCCGCGGGACAGATCCTGGAAGAAGCGAAGGAAGCGGTCGCCAGCGTCAACGGGGTCGAAGACGCCGAGATCGAACTCACCTTCGACCCGCCCTGGACCCCGGAGCGGATCAGCCCCCTGATCCGGTCCGCGCTGGGGATTTAGCGGGAAAGTCGAGAGAGAGGGCCGCCGATGCCACCGTACACCGAAGACGAACTGAAGGCCAGGATCCGGGACGGCTACATCCTCGAGTCTCCCGAGGAGATGACGCCCGGCTACCGCAAGGCGATCATCGTCCAGCTGACCGTTCAGGCCGACACGGAGCTGATGAGTGCCCCCGCCTACTGGCTCGCCGCCCGCCACGCTCCCTCCACCAACACGCAGGTCAGCGCGCACGCGATCATCCAGGACGAGCTTGCCCACGCCAACATCGCGTACCGGCTCCTGGAGGACCTGGGCGTGTCCAAGGAGCATCTCGTGTACGGGCGCGAGCCCCACGAGTTCAAGCACCCCTACGGTTTCGACCAGCCGCTGGACAACTGGGCCGAGCTGGTCGTCGCCAACGGCTTTTTCGACCGGGCCGGGATCACGCTGCTGAGCGATGTGCACCGCAACACCTCCTACGGGCCGTTGAAGCGCGCGCTGATCAAGGTGGACATGGAGGAGACCTTCCACCTGCGTCACGGCGAGGTCTGGATGCGCCGACTGGCCCGGGCGGGTGGGGCCGCGACCGAGCTGCTCCAGCGGTGCGTCGACTGGATGTTCCCCATGACCATCGAGTGGTTCGGCCTGCCGGACGGCCTCAAGCGGCACAGCGGGCAGCTGGACTACCGGTTGAAGGGGCTGACCAACGACGAACTGCGCCAGGTGTGGATGTCGTCCACCGTCCCGCTCTGCGAGAGCCTGGGCCTGTCCGTGCCGGCGCACTACGACGCTGCGAAGGAAGAGTACGTGCTGGATTACCCCTTCCCCTGCCAGTACGACCCCGCTGCCAAGCACTGGCTCTTCGACGAAGGCGAGATCACCTGGAAGGCCGTCTTCGAGCGCTGGAAGGGGCGCGGTCCGATGAACGAGATCTACGTCGAGTCGGTGCGGAGATCCCGGGGAACGGTGTCTTCGTGGTTGAACTGAGCGGCCGCACCGTCCCGGGACCAGGCGCCGCCCGTCACTGGGGCCGCCGCCCGCTGAAGACGCTCCTCGCCGAGCAGCCCGCACCGCGGATCCACGCGTCGGGGGGCCGCGACCGGTGGTCCGCGCCGTTGACGGAGCCGCCGGTGGACAAGCGCGCCGCGCTCCGCGCCGCGCTGGGCGAGGTCCTCGACCCCGAGTTGCCGATCTCGCTGACGGAACTCGGGCTGGTCTACGGCGTTGCCTTCGACCGGGGGACCGCGCGCGTCGACCTGACCTTCACCGCCACCGCGTGTCCGTGCATGGACTTCATCAAGCAGGACGTGAACGACCGGATCGCGCGGGAGCCGTGGGTGGACTCCGTCGAGATCAACGAGGTGTGGGATCCGCCCTGGACCACTGCGCGGATCACGGAGGAAGGGCGCAGGAAGCTGGGCAGCTTCGGGGTCGGCGCATGACGGGGGGACTCGGCGAGGGCGTGTACGAGGTCTTCGCTCGCAAGAGTCGGGGGGAAGCCCTCCGCCACATCGGATACATCGACGCACCGGGCGACGAGCTGGCCCGCGTGTACGCCTGGAAGACCTACGACGAGGAGAAATGGTTCGAGATGTGCGTGGTGCCGCGCCGGGCCGTGATCCCGGTCAACCGGAGAGACGGCCCCTGGGCGCGCAACCTGCCGGAGGGAGCGGAAGCGAAGTGACCGGCGGCAAGCACCCCGCGTCTGCTTCCCGCAGCGGCTCCCCGGACGCGGCCGGCGACGCGCCTTCACCCGGTCCCCTCTCCCGGCACATCCTGAGCCTGGCCGACACGAAGCGGCTTCTCGGCATCCGATACAGCGACTGGCTCCTGGGAAGCCCCTCCATCGAGACGGGAATCGCGGCTTCCTCGATGGCGCAGGACGAATGGGGACACGCCCGCCTCCTCTACGCCATGCTCAAGCGGCTCGGCTTCGATCCCTTCGAGGTCGAGCACACGCGCCCGGCCGACCGGTACTACTCGGCCCCCACCCTGGACCGCCCCTTCGGCGACTGGGCCGACTTCATCGCGGCCGTGGTGGTCGTCGACGGAGCCCTGTCGGTCGCGCTGGAGAGCTTTGCCGACGGGAACTTCCCATTGGCGCGGTCACGCGTCCCCAAGATGCTCGCCGAGGAGGAGTGCCACCGCCAATTCGGCACGGCCTGGTTCGCCCGGCTCGCCGCGGCGGGGGGGGAGGGCGCGGCCCGACTGAACGCGGCGGCCCGCACAATGCTGCCGTCCTCGGTCGCGTGGCTACTTCCCGGCGACGATGTCCAGGACGAGCTGGTGGCCGGTGGACGCGTTCTGCCCGGCGAGCGGGTGCGGGAGCTTCTCGAGGCCCGCCTGGGGGGCACTCTGGGCATGGTGGGCATCGCACTGGACGACATCAAGCCCGACCGCGACGGATGGGACCCGGAGAGGCGGCGCGGCCCGGGTGCGCCCGCCGAAGAGGCCGTGGAGCGCGCACGCGGCGATCGCAACCGCTCCCTTTTCGTCGAGTAGGCGGCATGGACAGCGACACGGCGCCGACTTTGCCCGCACCACCGCCGTGCCCGTTCTGCGGCGGCACGCGAACCGAGGTGATGTCTCTGTTCGGGAGCCACGCCTCACTTACGACCTGCTGGTGCGCGGACTGCCGCAGCCCGTTCGAGATCCTGCGCTGGAAGGATGCGGCGAAATCCGCCCGCGGCGACGATGAGGCGGGCGGGCCCCGCCCGGGTCACTCCTCCACCAGCTCCAGCGCGGTGTAGAAATCGCTCAGCGGCGCCATCACCCCGATGGCCCGGCTGGCGATCCTCAGCGCGTCTTCGGGGCTGGCGGACGGCCGATCCGTCATGGCGGCGATCACCGCCGAACCCACGGCTACGTCCGATTCCCGGGCGGCCTTGCCGTACCGGGCGTAGCGCGCCCGAACCCGCTCTTCGAAGATGGGGAGCTCGCCCGGATTGACGCCGTTGGCAACCATGTCCTCGAAGACGGCCCGGTGGAGAATGTCGAGGGTGGTGCGGCCTGCACCGGCTTGCTGCTCCAGGGAGGCCTGCTGGATGCCCCTGGTGTGGGCCCACAGAAGGAAGATCAGCGCCTCTTCCGAGGCCCGCGCGTTGGGGGTTCCGTCCTCGTTCAGCACGTCGACCCGCTCCAGCAGTCTCAGGCTGTCCTCGTCGGTGAGCATGTCACCGAAGCTTTCCCACACGAGATGCGCCAGCTGTTCTCCCAGCGCGGTCGGCGTCATGGACGTGGGGGGTCGGAACGAGATATCCCGAATTGCGGTCACCATCTCCTAATACCGTCGCTCTTGGGTCGATCGTCAAGGGGTACCCTCACGTAACGTCAGGGTCGATTCGTTCACTCGCGGAACATGGACCCACCGACCGGGGTTGAGTACGTTGTTCGCACGCTCGTTTCAGATCCCCGAAGGAAGCTGGCCAACTTGCCGATGTCCGCATTCCGAGACCGCCGTTCCGCGGGACACCCCGCATCAGCCCCCGCGGCCGCCCTGCTTGCGGTCGCAGCCTTCATCACCTTTGCCTGCGGGACGGCCGAGTTCGAGCTGCCCAACCCGCGGCGACTCGTCATCCTGTCGGGTGAGCGGCTTGCCCCCACCAAGGCGCGCATGGAGGAGGTGGACGCCTGGATCCGGCCGCAGATGGACAGCATCGAGCTGGACCCCTCCTTCATGATCTACACCAATGCGCAAGAAGGGCCGGTCTACCCCTGGGAGCGCCTGGACGTGAACGAGCAGGGCGACACAGCCAGCATCAGCGCGCAAGGCAGGCCGGGAGTATTCGGTCCGTACACCCTCTACGCCCATTTTCATCTCATGAAAGCCCAGAACAGGCTGGACCAGTGGCTGCCCGAGGCGGCCGGGGGCACCGATTTTGAAATCGAGAAGGCGATTCTCTCCCGCGTGGCCGACGCCTGGCTCTACCAGAGAGCCATCTTCGACGCCGCGCCCTACGGCATCCTCGACGAACTGACCTACGCGAAGGAGAACGGCTTCCTGGAGGAGTTCATTCTCATCGCCCGGCCCGACGCCTTCGTCGAAGCCCGCCGGGAATGGCTGGCCGAGAACCCCGAAGGCCGTGACGCCTACCTGGCGTGGTTCCAGAGCGCCTTCGAGCGTGATCCGCCGGGACTCCGGGGAGGCTAGCAGCCCACGCGCTGCCAGGTCTCGCTTCTGACGCGGGGCTTCTCCACGGGCTGCTACGCGGGACCGGCCAGCACCCACCCCGTCCGCACGGCGTTCCCGGCCTCGCCCTTGATGTGGATGTCCACACGTCCGGTACGCGCCAGCCGGTTGTCGCTGGGCCGGCCCCCGAACAACGCGAAGCCATCCACCTTGAGGCGTACTTCCTGACCGTCCTGTGAAGACGCGACCAGAGTGCCGCCCTTCAGTTCCCTGGACTTCAGGGCCTCGCCTTTTCCGAGGCGCACGCGCAGGATGCGGCCTCCATGGGGGTGATCGTAGGCGTCAATGACGCGATACACGGCTTTGGGCAGCGCCGAAGTGGTCACAGTCTTGCTCGTGTCGGGTTGATCCAAAGGGTTGACCGGAGTCGTAATCTGGGCAGACTCCGTAGGGTTGAGCAACCACTCGCAACCCGTGGCTGTCGAAACGGATGAAAGACGAAGCGACCGAATCGGGTCCGATAGGCCGGCGACTCCTGGAAGATCCGGAGGAAATGCGGCGTTCCGGATACCAGGTGGTGGACGCCATCGTGGACCGCTGGAGCTGCCTTGAAGACGGGCCGGCGTGGCAGGGCGCAACCCTCGACGTCACCGAGCCAATGCTGCACGGACCCCCCCCGGAGGAAGGGCGCGAGCTGGACGGACTCCTGGAAACGATTCTGCAGGATGTGATGCCCCTGGCGGGCCGGATCGACCATCCGCGCTTCCTGGCATTCATTCCCTCCAGCCCCTCCTGGGCATCCGTGCTGGCCAGCTTTCTGATCAGCGGATACAACGTCTTTCAGGGCACCTGGCTCGAGTCCGCCGGTCCGTCGCAGGTCGAGCTCACCGTCACGGACTGGTTTCGTGACTGGCTGGGCTACCCGCAAGGGGGCGGCGGGCTGTTCACGAGTGGCGCTTCCGCGGCCAACCTCGTGGCCATCGTCACCGCCCGGGAGGCGGCGGGGAACCCGGGCCGGGGCACCCTCTACGCGTCCGAGCAAGCCCACGCCTCCGTCGACCGTGCCGCCAGAATCGCGGGTATCGAGCCGGAACTGATCCGGGTCGTGGCCGCGGACGACGGGTGTCGCATGATCCCCTCCCGGCTGTGCCGGGCCATCCGGCGCGACCGGGCGAAGGGTCTGCGGCCCTTCTGCCTGACTGCGAACGCGGGCACCACGAACACGGGCGCCATCGATCCCCTGCAGGAGCTCGCCGAGATAGCCCGCGAGGAAGGGCTCTGGTACCACATCGACGCGGCGTACGGTGGCTTCGCGGTCCTGGATCCGGCCACCCGGCCACTTCTGAAGGGGCTGGGGCTGTCGGACAGCGTCACCCTCGATCCGCACAAGTGGCTCTTTCAGCCCTACGAGACGGGCTGCCTCATGGTCCGCGACGTCTCCCGGCTGGAGGCGGCCTTCAGGATCATGCCCGAGTACCTGCAGGACGCGGATTGGGGCCCGGAGCACGTGAACTTCTGCGACCGCGGGCTGCAGCTCACGCGAGTGTTCCGTGCCCTGCGCGTCTGGCTGGCGGTGCACCGCTACGGTCTCGCGGCCCACCGCGAGGGAATCTCCCGCGGCATCGCGTTGGCCGGGCAGGTCGAGGCCAGGATCCGGCGAGAGGGAGAACTGGAGCTGTTGGCGCCGCAGAGCCTGGGCATGGTGTGTTTCCGCTACCGGGGGCGGCAGGGTGCGGTCCGCGATGATCGACTCGATGATCTGAACGAACATATTCAGGGAACGATCGTGCGGTCGGGCTTCGCGATGATCACTTCCACGCGCCTGAAAGGACGGTTTTCCCTGCGATTCTGCATCCTCAACGCCCGGACGACCGAGGACGATGTGAACCGCATCCTGGATCGGATCCTGGAGCTGGGCCGGGAGCTTTCCGCGTGACGGGGGCGGAACGCGCCGAAGCCGAGGCCGGCGCCAGGACACGGACCCGCCTGTTCGGCGTGGGGGTCACGGCCGCATGCCTCCTCCTCGCCCTGGTGGCTACCGTCGCGGGGCTGGGCGGGCCTCTGACGTCCCTCTTTGCGTCGGTGTGGCTGGTTCTGATTCCCGCCCTGACACTCGGCCAGACCCCCCCGCCACCCGCCGAAATGGACGCCCACCGGCTCGGCTTCTATTCGACGTCGATCCTGGTTCTGGCCGTCGCGGGAATCCTGGCTCTCTGGCTCGCCCCCGGCCTCGCGCAACCCGGCCTGTGGCTCAACTGGCAGCAGCCGGCCGGTCGGCTACTCATCCCCGCAGCCCTCGTGACCGCGGCCTGCGTGGTCGTCGCCTACGGTTTCAAGGGGCTTGCCGCGCGGCTGGGCTGGCACGAGACTGCAACGGTGCGCGCGCTGATGCCCGTCACGGGCCGCGAGAAGGGGATGTTCGCGCTGCTTTCCGTGACCGCCGGGACATCCGAGGAGATCGTTTTCCGGGGATTCCTGCCGGCCTTCCTTTTGCCCTGGACGGGCTCCTACCTCGTCGCCGCCTTGCCCGTAGCGGTCGTATTCGGCTTCCTTCATGCCTATCAGGGTCGTCACGGGGTCGTCAGGACCGCGACCGTGGGGGTGGTTCTGGCGGCGGGAGTCGCCTGGACGGGGAACCTCTGGCCCTCGATCTTCGCGCATGTGGCCCTCGACCTGCTGTTTGGGCTCGTGCTCAGCAAATCACTACTTGGAGAGCCGCCGACCGGCTCGCCCACGGAAGGAATCACGTGGACGTAGACCTCGTACTCACCGCCGACGCGGCCACCATCGACGGGTCGGGAAAGCTGAACCTGCTCGGTGTCTTCGACCAGATTTCGGTAGCCCGGTTTCCGGCCCGGCACGGCCGCCTTTCCCTGGTGCTGCGCTTTCTGGGCAGCGCCGGAGAAGCGGGAACGCACAAGCTGACCATCCAGCTGTCGAGTCCGACCGGCAAGGAACTTGTCTCGCTGAGCGGGGAGCTGAAGGTGGCGCCCGGTCCCACGAGTCTGCAGACGGGCATCCGCGTCCCCCATGTGATCAACCTCGACGGGATCGTCTTCCAGGAGGCTGGTGTCCACACATTCCACATCATGGTCAACGGGCGGCACCAGGCGACCCTGCCGCTCTCGATCGTCGGCCGGCGCCTCGACCGGGCCATGGCATGATGGGAGCGACCATGACACCCCGCACTACCGGTTCGGATGTCCTGCGTGTCACCCGCCTCTGGATCTACCCCGTCAAGGGCGCGCGCGGAACCGAGCTGAAATCATTGGAATTCGACGAGTTGGGACCCCGCTTCGACCGCCGCTGGATGGTGGTGAAGCCGGACGGAGGATTCGTCAGCCAGCACGACACGCCCCGCCTGGCCATCATACACCCCCGCCTCGCCGACGACACCTTGAGGCTGGAGGCAGCGGGAATGACCGACCTGACGCTTCCGTTCACCCCGGGCGGCGACCCCGTCCGGGTCCGCATTCACGGCCTTGACGCGGACGCTTGCGCCGTCGGACCCGCCGCCGACGATTGGCTGTCTACGGTGCTGGGCGGCGACTTCCGGCTGGTTTTCATGCGAGACGAGGACAAGCGCACGACGGATCCGACGTATGCCGAAGGGCACAGCGTCAGCTTCGCCGACGGGTTCCCGGCCCTGCTGGTCAGCGACGAGTCGGTCGAGGAACTCGCCCGCCGCGTGGGCCGCGACATACCGGTGGAACGCTTCCGCCCCAACGTCGCCGTGTCCGGGGACTATCCCCACGACGAGGACATGTGGCAGCATTTCGCCATCGGCAGCCTGGGGTTCAGCGGCGTCAAGCTGTGCACCCGCTGCAAAGTCACCACGACCGACCAGCTCACCGGTGTCCGGGATCCCGACTCCGAACCGCTGAGGTCGCTTGCGCTGTACCGCCGGATCGAGTCCAACGTCTACTTCGGGGTCAATGTGGTGCACCACGGCCCGGGGAGGATCGCGGTGGGCGACGCCGTGGAGGTGCTTGAACGAGGCCCCGTGCCGGGGCTGCACTAAAAGGGGGGCCAGGAGCCCGAATGTCCGTAGCCCGCATGCGCGATCGCGTCCTCGACCGTCACATCGAGGAGGAGATGCGTCACTCGTTCCTCGACTACTCGATGAGCGTGATCGTGCGGCGGGCTCTACCCGATGTGAGGGACGGCCTGAAGCCCGTGCACCGGCGGATCCTCGTCGCCATGCACGGGTTGGGCCTCCAGCCCGACCGCGGCTACAAGAAGAGCGCCACCGTCGTCGGCGAGGTGCTGGGCAAGTATCACCCGCACGGCGACACCGCCGTCTACGACGCCCTGGTGCGGATGGTCCAGGAGTTCTCGCTCCGCTACCCGCTCGTTGACGGGCAGGGCAATTTCGGCTCCATCGACGGGGACTCGGCCGCCGCCTACCGGTACACGGAAGCGCGGCTTGCGGCTGTTGCGACCGAGATCCTCGCCGAGATCGAGAAGGACACGGTCGAATGGGAGAACAACTTCGACGACCGCCTCAAGGAGCCGACGGTTCTGCCGTGCCGGATCCCGAACCTGCTCGTCAACGGCTGCTCGGGGATCGCGGTGGGCATGAGCACCAACGTGCCGCCGCACAACCTCGCCGAAGTTGCCGCCGCGCTCCGCACCCTGGTCGCCAACCCGGACTGTGACACCGCCGACCTGATGGAGCATCTGCCGGGGCCCGACTTCCCGACGGGCGGTTACATCGTGGGGCGGTCGGGGATACGCAAGATGTACGAGACGGGCCGCGGCCGCATGACGATGAGGGCGCGCGTGGTCACCGAAGCCGTGCGGGGGGGGAGCAAGCAGCTCGTTGTCACCGAACTTCCGTACGCTGTTTCGAAGTCGAGGATCATCGCCCAGATCGCGGGGCTTTCGCGAAAGGGCGGCCTCCCGGATGTGGCGGACCTGCGCGACGAGTCCGACCGCGAGGGGATCCGTCTGGTGGTCGAGCTGAAGCGGGGGACGGACACCAACCGGATCATGGCGCTGCTCTTCAAGAAGACCGCGCTTCAGCGCACCTTCGGCGCGATCATGCTTGCTCTGGACGGGGGGAAGCAACCCGAAGAGTTCACGCTGAAGGAGTTGCTGGCGCGCTACCGCGACCACCGGCTCGAAGTGATCCGCCGGCGCTCGCGCTTCGACCTGGAGAAGGCCGAGACCGATCTGCACATCACCCAGGGACTGCTCCTCGCGCTGGCCCACATCGACGAGGTGATCGACGAGATCAAGCGTTCGGCCGACCGGGCCCAGGCCTCGGAGCGGCTCCGCGACCGCTTCGGGCTGAGCGATGTCCAGGCCGACGCCATTCTGCGCATGCGCCTCGCCAGGCTCACCGCCCTGGAAGGGGACCAGCTCCGGGCCAGGGAACGGTCCCTGGGCGCCGCGATCAGGGAACTTCGCTCCCTCCTGGGGGACGAGGGGCTCCAGCTCGACGTGATGATGCAGGAGCTGAACGAAGTCGTCGAGCGCTATTCCGACGCCCGCCGCACCGTGATCATGGCCCGCCAGGACAAGGCCGACTTCGCCTACGTGGAGTCCGGGGTCGCGGACGAGGACGTTGTGGTGACCTTCTCCCATCAGGGCCATGTGAAGCGCATCCCGATGCATCTGTACCGCCGCCGCGTGGCCGCAGGCATGGACCTGGCCGCGATGGAGCAATTCCGGGGCGACTATCTGGAGACCGTGGCCGTCGCGCGGACCCAGGGTTGGCTCCTGTCCTTCACAAGCCGGGGCCACGTTCATTTTCTCAAGGTCGTGGACATCCCCGAAGGTTCGCGCGCTTCCCGGGGCAAGTCGATCCGGGCGCTCCTCGGGGTCGACCGGCGCGACCGGATCGTGGCCACCCTGTCGATCGACGACCTGGGCGAGGACCGCTACCTGACCTTCGCAACCCGCTTGGGGTTGATAAAGCGGACCCGGCTGGGAGAGTGCTCGAACCCGAAGGCCGGGGGCATCATCGCGATGCGGATCCGGCCGGGCGACGGCGTGCTGGACGTGAAAAGCACACACGGCGACACGGAGTTCCTGCTCGTCTCCCGCGACGGCCGCGCGATCCGGTTCCCGGCACGGGATGTCCCGGTCGTGGGCCGTGTGGCCCAGGGGGTGAAGGGGATCGGGCTCAAGGGCGGGGACGAGGTGATCGCGCTGATCGTCGCCGTAAGGGAAGCGTCGATCCTGATGGTGACCGAGTCCGGAGCCGGGAAGCGCACGCCCATCTCGGAGTTTCCGCTGCAGCGGCGGGGCGGGCTGGGGACCCTGGCCGTGCCCACGACCGGGGACAGGGTCAGGCTGGTGGCCGCACTGGAGGCCATGGATGATGACAAGGTCGTGCTCATCTCCGCCGGAGGGGTGCTGACCGGCCTCGACGCGGGCGAGGTACTCGTCCAGCGACGCAGTGCGCGAGCCCGCGCCGTCGTGGCCCTCGCGCCGGGTGACCGCATCGTGGAAGTCACCCGGCTGCACGGCGAGGCCCCCGCACACGGGCCTCAATTCGACCTTCTGGGTCCCGCCTGACCCGCGGTGGCACGGCCCCCCTCCCCTCGCGTGGCTCTGCCTCACCCTCAAACAGGGATTCATCGTACGCCATGAGGTTCCTCGTTCTGGGCGGGGGCACCCAGGGATCTGCCGCCGCCTACGACCTTCTCCAGGACGACGAAGTCCGCGAGGTCGTCGTCGCCGACCTTCGCACCGACTCGGTCCACCCTGCGCTCCGGCCCTGGCTGGGGGGGCGCCTGACCATGCTCCGCGTCGATGCTTCCTCGGAGCGGGAGGTCGCGGCCGCGATGCGGGGAGCGACCGGTGTCCTCTGTGCGCTCCCCTACTACTTCAACCTCGAAATGACGCGGCTGGCGGTGGCTGCAGGGGCCCACTACACCGACTTGGGCGGAAACACCGCAATCGTGAACAGCCAGCGGGATCTCGACGGCACGGCACGGGACAGGGGGCTGTCCGTGACGCCCGACATCGGGTTGGCGCCCGGCATGGTCAACGTTCTGGCACAGGCCGGCATTGCCGAGATGGACAGGACGGACTCGGTCCGGCTGTGGGTCGGCGGCCTGCCGCAGGACCCGAAGCCGCCCCTGAACTACCAGATCGTCTACTCGCTCGAAGGTGTGGTCGACTACTACGTCACCCCCGCCGAGATCCTCCGGGCCGGCCAGAGAACCACCGTGGAGGCGCTGTCAGGGCTGGAGGAGCTGGACTTCCCGGCTCCGGTCGGCCGCCTTGAGGCGTTCCACACGGGCGGGGGAACCTCCACGTTGCCGCACCGCTACGAAGGCCGCATCGGAGTGGTGGAGTACAAGACGCTGCGGTATCCGGGGCACGCCCGTATCATGCGCGCGATCCGGGAACTCGGACTCCTGAGCGACCGGGACGTCGACTACAACGGGAGCCGGATCAACCCGCGCAAGTTCTTCATCCAGCAGGTCACGCCCTTGCTGGCAAACAAGCAAGGCGGGGACATGGTCGTCGCTCGCGTCGAGGTGGCGGGAGAAAAGGGCGGCCAGCCGGCCCGGATCCGCTACGAAGTCATCGACTACCACGACCCGGCGACCGGGATCACCGCCATGGCCCGCACCACCGGGTTCTCGCTGTCCATCACGGCTCTGATGCAGGCCCGCGGGCAGGTGACCGCCCGGGGCGTGGGCACGCCCGACGAAGTCATCCGGCCTGAACTCTATGTCGAGGAACTCGGACGGCGGGGCATTCGCGTGGTCCGGTCCGGGTAGGCGGCCGGCCGGTCGTCACCCCGGGGCGGGCGCGTCGCCTGTCTCGTTGGCCGGGTGTGTCGCCTGCCCGATTGGACTGCCGGCCAATGTTGTTACCTTGGTTGGCCATCTCTTCACCTTGGCCACACTCCCCGAGCATGTCCCGCCGCCACTGGCGGCTGGCGCCGAGTTGGTCAGGTCCGCCCTATGCACATAGAGACCCAATGATTCACATAGAGACCCAATGATTCGATCCAACACCCTTCTGCTCGTGGCCGTTCTGGCCATTGCTTCGCCCTCGGAGGTCCAGGGCCAGTCAGGCACTGCCGCTTCGCCGCTGACGAAGCAGGGCGAAGCCCGTTTCGGCGAGATCACGCAGCTCACCTTCGAGGGCGAGAACGCCGAGGCCTACTGGGCCTTCGACGGCTCCACGCTGATCTTCCAGTCGACGCCGGCCGCCGGCGAAGGGTGCGACCAGATCTACACGATCGATCCGTCCACCGGCGCCAGGCAGCGGGTCAGCACCGGCGACGGCCGCACAACGTGCTCGTATTTCTACCCGGGCGGCGACCGGATCCTCTACTCGTCCACGCACCACTTCAATCTTGCCTGTCCCACCCCGCCCGACTTCTCCATGGGGTACGTATGGGCTGTCTACCCGAGCTTCGACATCTTCGCGGCGGACGCCGACGGCTCGAATCTGGTGCAGCTCACCTCCTCGTTCGGCTACGATGCCGAAGCCACCTTCTCGCCCACGGGCGATCGCATCATCTTCACCTCGGTGCGCGACGGCGACCTCGATCTGTACTCCATGCGCCCGGACGGCTCCGACGTCACGCGCCTCACCGACCGGCTCGGCTACGACGGCGGCGCGTTCTACAGCCCCGACGGCACGAAGATCGTGTGGCGGGCCCACTACCCCGAGACACAGGAGGCCAGGCAGGACTACCTCTCCCTCCTCGCCGAGGGCCTCATCCGTCCCTCGGCCCTCGAGATCCATGTGGCCGACGCGGACGGCTCGAACCCGCGCCAGCTGACCGACAACGGCGCCGCGAACTTCGCCCCCTATTGGCACCCGTCCGGGGAGCAGATCATCTTCTCGTCGAACATGGACGATCCCCGGGGGCGGGACTTCGAGCTCTACCTGATCAGCGTGGACGGCACCGGCCTGGAGCGCGTCACCTGGTCGGAGGGCTTCGACGGCTTCCCCGTCTTTCACCCGGATGGCATGAAGCTGGTCTTTGGATCGAACCGCAACGAGTCCCACGAAGGCAACACGAACCTGTTTCTGGTGGATTGGCTGGACGGGCGCTGACGAGGGCACGCCCGGTCTACAACGCCTCCAGAAACCACATCAGCACCCTGTAGGTAAGCCCCCAGATCACGCGGCCTTCGACTCGCACGCACGGGAACCACCTCACCTCCCCACCCTCCTTCCACGCGTAGCTGCCACGGTTGCGCTCGTCGTTCAGCGCATCGATCGGGAACCAGTGCACCGAGGCCACTTCCCGGCTGTTGACACGCGCCACCGCCCCGGGTTCGGCCCGGAAGACGAAGGGCCAGATGGCGATCGCGGGAAGGCGCACCCCCAGCGGCCGCACCATCTCGATCCGGCCCACCGCGTCCCGGCCGGCATCGAGGCGCAAGCCCGTCTCTTCTCGTGTTTCGCGAACCGCCGCTGCCACCAGTCCGGCGTCCGCGTCGTCCACGCTTCCCCCCGGCAGAGCCATCTGCCCCGACCAGGGATCCCGCGCCGACTCCGCCCTGTGGATCGCCAGCACCTCGCACGCATGTACCATCGGGTCGGCCACGCCGGGGGGCGGACGCAGGACCAGGGCGACCGCCGCGTTCCTGTGGCGCGCGTCCGCCACCGCCGATTCCATCGGTCCGAAACGGCCGGTCAACGCAGCGGGCAGCCGAGACAGGCGCATCGCGGCGGGAGTTTCTGCCACGAGCTGCTATACTCCCGCGCGATCCGGTCCCCAGATGTGCTTGTGAAGCTGGGTCTGAAACCGGATGGGCAGGCCGCTCGCCAGGATCGACGCGGCCAGCCCCTCCATCCCCTTCATACCCCACACGGGCGACACCAGCAGCGCCCCGAGTGATCCTTCCCGAACCCTCCGGTCGAGGCCGAGGCGCCGGATCACACCCGCGGCCCACTCGAAGTCGTCCTGGCCGGCCACCACGAATTTGACTTCGTCGCGGGCTGTCAGGTGATCCAGATTAGACCACAGATTCCGGTGTTCCTCCCCCGAGCCGGGGCATTTCAGGTCCATGATCCGATGCACGCGGTCGTCGAGGACGCTCACGTCCAGCGCGCCCGAGGTCTCCACCAGCACCGTGCAGCCCGCTGCCAGGAGGCGCTCTGCCAGCACCGCGGCGCCGGGCTGGACGAGGGGCTCGCCGCCCGTGATCTCGACCAGGCCGCACCCCTTTTCCTCGACGGCCTCGAGAACTGCTCCCATCGACATGCGGGTCCCGCCGTGGAACGCGTACTCGGTGTCGCACCAGACGCACCGGAGCGGACATCCCGTGAGGCGCACGAAGGTGCACGGCAACCCGGCCCAGGTGGATTCGCCCTGGATGGAGTGGAAGATCTCGGTCACGCGGACCGATTGCGCCAGCTCCCGGCCCGTCACCTCGTCACCGCCCCGCCCTCCGTCTTGCGGACGATGGCCTCGTTCAGAAGACGCTGTACCTCGTTCAGCGTCAGGGCCCCTGCCACCTCCACCACCGCGTCGCGGCTCGACCCCGTCCAGAGCACCGGACTCTCCACGTGCCCCACGATGCCCAGCCCGGTATGGGCCCACCGCGGGAAGACGAGGTATCCGGCCACAGGCGCCCTCAGGTCGCCCGTCCGCTCCGTTTCGATCGAGACCGTGTACGGCTGCCCGTCGACCGCCTCGAACGCCGGCGGACGGGTGTGAACCGTCATGTACCCGCCCAGCGTCCGATCATCTTCTCCCTCGCCGGGTTCGGGAGCTCTCACCGGCTCTGCCATCCAGCCAACTTCCTTCCGGGGATCGTGTGGGTGCCGCTAAAGCTAACTGCTATCTTCATGGCGACGGCACTCCCCGAACAAGGTTGGCGCGCACGGTGTTGGCAGCGGTCTTTCACGAAAACGGCGGCCCCGAGGTCGTCACGGTCGAAGATATCGAAACCCCCCGTCCCGGCCCGGGCGAGGTCCGAATCCGGGTCGAGGCGTCGTCGATGAACCATCTGGACCTGTGGATGCGGCGCGGCCTCCCGATCAAGATCCCCATGCCGCACATCGGCGGCTCCGACATCGCCGGCACCGTGGACGGGACCGGCCCCGGAGCGGACCCGTCCTGGCTTGGCAAGCGCGTGGTGATCGACCCGTCCCTGGCCTACGACTGGTACCGGCTCGCATCCATTCCGAACGTGCACGCGGAACCACTCTCCATTATCGGAGAGCACACGCAGGGAGGCTTCGCCGAATTCGCCGTCGCCCCGGCGGCCAACCTCATGGAGATCCCCGAACACGTGACCTCCACAACGGCCGCCGCGGCCGCCCTGGTCGGCGTCACCGCGTGGCGGGGACTGATGTCCCGGGGGGGACTGAGGGCGGGCGAACGCGTCCTGATCACCGGTGCGAGTGGTGGCGTATCGTCGATGGCTGTCCAGTACGCCAAGGCGGCCGGTGCCGAGGTCTTCGCGGTAACCTCCTCCGAGGAGCACGTTCGGCAGGTGCGGGAGCTCGGCGCCGATCACGTCTTCGACCGCACGACGACCGACTGGGGGAAGGAGATCTACAGGGCCACCGGCAAGCGTGGGGTGGATCTCTGCCTGGATTCGGTTGGCCAGACGATCTGGAACGGCCTGGTCAGGGGTCTGGCGGTTGGCGGCCGTCTGGTTTCCTACGGCGCGACCACGGGGACCAGGGGGGACGTCGACATCCGTCTCCTGTTCTGGCGCCAGCTCTCCATCATGGGCTCCACAATGGGAACACCGGCCGAGTTCCGCGCGGCCATGAACATGGTCTTCAGCGGGGCGGTCACGCCTCCGGTGCACGCGGTGCTGCCTCTCACCGAGGCACGGCAGGCCCACGAACTGCTGGAAGCGGGCCGGGTCTTCGGCAAACTCGTGCTCGTCCCGGGCGGGGGACTCCCGTGAGGCTCCGCGACGCGCAGGACCGGGTCGACGACTGGATCAGCAGATTCGAGGAAGGCTACTGGCCTCCGCTGGCCATCCTGGCCCGCCTCATGGAGGAGGTCGGCGAGCTGTCACGGGAAGTCAACCACCGCTTCGGCTCCAAGCCCAAGCGGGCCGACGAGGCTCCGGCCGAACTCGAGCTGGAGATCGCGGATATCCTCTTCGTTCTGATCTCTCTGGCCAACCAACAGGGAATCGACCTGGAGAGCGCCTTCGCCCGGGTCATGGACAAGTACGAGGAGAGGGACCGAACGCGGTGGACGCCCAAACCGCCGGTGGCGAATTCCCCGCGCACCGAGAGCGGCGAGGCGCCCGCCTGACAGGAACAATACCGGGGGGGCACAGCCCGGCTAACAGTTTCCCCAACGCCGCTGTCCCCTTGGCAGGTGCGCTTCGTTCGAATCACTTCAACCGACCGGACCTGAATGGACAGTGCGGAGACCGACGCGATGCTCGTTGCCCGGGTTCGGCGCGGAGACAGCAGAGCGTTCGACCAGCTTGTCCGCCGACACCTCAGAACCGCTCACGCGGTGGCAAGGGCCAACGTGGACATCGTCAGTGATGCGGACGACGTGTGCCAGGATGCGTTCATCCGGGCGTTGCAGCGGATCGACGACTGCCGCAACCCCGACCGCTTCGGGGCATGGTTGATGTCGATCGTCCGCAACACCGCGCACAACCGCAGGGACTACAACCGGGTCCGGGCGACGGTGCCGCTCGAGAAAGTGGCTTCCGCGGCGTCGGGGCACGATCCGCTCGCGGACGCGGGCAGGTCGGAGCTGCGGGGCCGGCTGAAGGAAGCCATGGGACATCTCACGGATTTGCAGCGCAAGGTCCTCGTCCTCTACGACCTCGAGGGCTGGAAGCACAACGAGATCGCGAACGAACTGGGGATTTCGGCCGGTTCGTCGCGCGTTCACCTTTACGTTGCCCGAAAGGCTATGCGGAAGCGACTTTCGGAACCCCTGGCACTCGGGAGCCTCTAGAATGACCAATCTGCCAACCGACCCCCGCGGCGGGGCCCAGCGTGGCGGGCCCGCGGGCGGGAGCCCCGAGCCGCACGCCGAGCCCCCACCCCCGGAATTGACTCCGGAGCAGGATCCGAACCGCTGGGAGTTCCTGGTGGCGCGGATCTCGGCCCGTGCCCGGCCGGTCCTCGAAGCTCGGCGCCGGCAGTATACCCTGACCCACACTCTCTCGGGTTGGCGCCGGCCCGTGCTGACCGCCGCCGGGGGCCTCGCCGCCGCCGCCATGGCCACCCTGCTTCTGCTCCCGCGCCAGGATGCCGGCCCGGCGGAGGCTTCGCTCGCCGAGGTGATGATCCCCTGGTCCGTCGCGGCCTGGATCGACGGGAGCTACACCCCGACCGTGGAGGAGCTGGTTCAGGCCGTTGAGGAGTACGCACCATGAGTGGACGATCCACCGCAGCCACGCTGCTCGCCGCCGTCTTCTTCGCCGGCGTGGCCACCACCCTCGGCGTGCTTCGCCTCGTCGAAAACAGGCCACCGCCCGTGTACGTCCAGGAACAGCCGCGCGACCGTGATGACCGCCCGCCGGGCGTGGTCAGGCGCCCCGGGGGTCTGGGGGAATCCCGACGCCTCATGGAGTTGGCACGGATGGAGGTTTCCGAGCACATGAACCAGGCGCTGGACCTTACCCCGGAACAGCAGATTGCCATCGACGAGGCAATGGAGAGGTCGCGGGTCGACGCCCAGGGGGTGATGTCCGAGTTCCTTCCTCGCCTGCAGGGCCAGATGGATTCGCTCCAGGCCGAGATCGAACGGATCCTCACGCCCGAGCAGCGCGCGGCCTTCCAGGACTTCCGGCGGGAGGACCGCGATCGCTTCAGACGGGGACCCGGGCGACGGTTTCGCCCGCCCGGATCGCGCTAGCAGCCCGGCCGCGGGCGGCTCGACCGCCAGGCCCTAACCTTGCGACCGCACCATTTCCGGGCATCTTGTCATGTCCCGGGCCATGGAACGGACGGTCCTTTCCGTGGCCGCTTTCACGCATTCCGCACGAGGGCTGGCCAACGTCTCCCAACATGAAGCGCATCCTCATCACGGGGGCCGCAGGCCAGATCGGTACCGAGTTGGCCGCGCGCCTGGTGGACCGCTACGGGCCCGGCGCGACCCTGGCGACGGACATCCGTGACCTTGCCATCTGGGCGGACACCGGTCCGGCGGAGCAGCTCGACTGCCTCGACCTGGTCGCGTTGCGGGACGCGGTGAGGCGTTACCGCGCCACGCACATCTTCCATCTGGCGGCGGTCTTGTCCGCGGCGGCCGAACGCGACCCCGCGCGCGCCTACCGGATCAACATGGGCGGGCTGGTGAACGTGCTGCAGGTGGCGGCGGAGTGTGGCTGCGGCGTCTTCACGCCGAGTTCGATCGCGGCTTTCGGACCGGATACCCCCCGCGACCCCGCGCCCCAATCCACCCTGCAGCGTCCGACGACCATGTACGGCGTGACCAAGGTCGCCGGCGAACTCCTCTGCGACTACTACCACGCGCGGTTCGGTGTCGACGCCCGGGGACTGCGTTTCCCCGGCCTCGTCTCCTACACCGCGCCACCCGGCGGGGGTACCACGGACTACGCGGTCGACATCTTCCACGCCGCCCTCGACACCGGGCGCTACACCTGCTTCCTCGAGCCGGACACGCGGATGGACATGATGTACATGCCGGACGCGATCCGTGCGATCATCGAGCTAATGGAAGCGCCTTCCGAAACGCTGATCCACCGCAACGCCTTCAACGTCTCGGCCATGCACTTCACGCCGGACGAGCTCGCCGACGCGATCAGGGTTCACCTGCCCGGCTTCGAGATCGATTACGCGCCGGACCCCCTGCGCCAGGCCATCGCCGATTCGTGGCCAACGCGCCTGGACGACTCCGAGGCCCGCGAGCAGTGGGGCTGGCGCCCCGAATACGAGCTCCCCGACATGGTGGCGGACATGTTCAGGGGGCTCGGAAATCGCCTTGCCCGACACGGATCGGGTTCCGCCGGAAGGTAGGCCGCAAAATGCCGATGGACCGCCTGACGGGTGTGGTCAACGGACTCGTCGCCAGGATGGAAGAGCAGGGAACCGCGAAGGGCGCGGAGGTGGTGGTCCGGGAGGTGATCCCGGCCGGGGGTGGCCATGGTCCCCGCTTCCTCCTGGAGGGGCAGGGCGACAAACCCTTCATTCGCATGAACGCGAACTCGTACCTGGGCCTGAGTCTGCACCCGGAGGTCATCGAAGCGGAGGAAGCCACCGCGCGCGCCATGGGAGCCGGGCCGGGGGCCGTGCGCTTCATCGCGGGCACCCACACTCCGCACGTCGAGCTGGAACGGGATCTCGCCGCGTTTCACCGCCGCGAAGAGGGGATGATCTTCTCGTCGGCCTATGCCGCCGTGGTGAGCGCGCTCGTCTCGCTCACCGACAAGACCACGTTCGTGATCTCCGACGAACTGAACCACAACTGCATCATCAACGCGATCCGCATGTCGCGGCCCGTCGGCAAGGCGATCTACCCGCACCTGGATCTCGGCGCGCTGGACCGCCAGCTGGAAGAAGCGAAGGGCCGCGCCCGCCGGGTGATTGTCGTGACCGATGGCATCTTCTCGATGCGCGGAGACCACGCGCCGGTGGACGAGATCATGGAGATCGCCGGGCGTCACGACGCGGACTACCCCGAGAACGTGGTGGTCCTGGTGGACGATTCCCACGGTGTGGGCTCGTTCGGTCCGACCGGCAGGGGAACCGAGGAGTATACGAACAGCCCGCCCTGCGACATCCTGGTCGGCACTCTCGGGAAGGCGTTCGGGGTCAACGGCGGCTACGTGGTTTCCAGCGCACCGGTTGTCCGCTTCCTGCGTGAGTCGTCCCCGCTCTACATCTATTCGAACCCGATCACGGCCGGCGAAGCCGCGGCAGCACGCAAGTCCCTGCAGATCCTTGACGGCCCCGAGGGCGAACAGCGTCTCCGGCACCTGCGTGCCCTCACCAGACGGTTCGAAGAGGGACTCGTCTCGCGCGGCTTCGAGATCATCCAGGGCGACCATCCCATAACACCCATCATGGTGCGCGACACCGGCGAGACCCGCCGCCTCGTCGCCGCCCTCTTCGAGGCCGGCGTTCTCGCCACGGGTCTCACCTTCCCCGTCGTGCCGCGCGGCGACGAGTCGATCCGCTTCCAGATCAACGCGGATCACACGGAGGCCGGGATCGACCTTGTCCTGTCGGCGCTGGCTGCCGCCCGCGCCGCCGCCTGACCCGCCCACCACCGCCCCACCCTGCCCAATGCGCTACGCTTTCATCTCCGACATCCACGGAAACCTCCCCGCGCTGGAAGCCGCCCTCGCGGACATCTCCGAGCGGGACGTGGACGCCACCTTCCACCTCGGCGACCTCGTCGGGTACGGCCCCTGGCCCAACGAAGTCATCGAGCTCATCCGGAGCGAGGGCATCGCCGGGGTGGCGGGCAACTACGACACGACCATCGCGCTGGACCATCCAGGTTGCGGCTGCCAGCACGACGATCCCCGCCAGAAGGCGCTTTCCGCACATAGCTACGCCTGGACCCTCGCCCACACTTCCGCCGCCAACCGGCGCTTCCTGGCCAGCCTTCCCTTCCGTCTGGACCTGCGGCCCTTCGGGGGTCACGCGGCCGGTCCGGGACTCATCCTGGTGCACGGGGCGGCCACCCTCAACACCGTGTACTGGCGTGAGGACCGCTCCGATCGCTTCTGCGGCAAGATGACCGCGCGGCTCGGCGCCCGCGAAGGCGACGCCGTCTTCTTCGGCCACACGCACAAGCCGTGGATCCGCCGCTTCAACGGCCGCACACTGGTCAACACGGGGTCGGTCGGCCGTCCCAAGGACGGTGACCCGCGAGGGTCCTGCGCCCTCGTGGATATCGGCGCGGACGGGATCGGCGTCACCTTCCCGCGCATTGCGTACGACCTGGACCGGACGATCGCCGCGATCGCCGAATCGGGACTTCCCGACGCGCTTGGCACCATCCTCAGGACCGGCGGCTCGCTCCGCACGGGCTGCTAGAACCCGGGCCTCACCTTCAGGAAGAATGTGCCCCCAAAGCGCGTGTAGTAGGCCCCGCTGATGTTGGTCTCCACCTTCTGCCACCCGAAGCGGAAGGATCCATCCACTGCCGGTGACAGGAAGCGCGTGATCTCCGCATACAGGAGCGAGGCGTTGTCGCCTTCCTCTCCCGGCACGAGTGCGTCCACAACCGGGTTGAGATACCGCTTTCTCGCCAGGTTCCCTTCGATGTCGAGCTGGGTGCTGCTTCCCAGCGTCCATGACAATTCGGCCTTGAGCACCGCGGCGTTGTAGTCGACGCGGGGGGCATTGGACCGGCTCAGCGTACCGTCGAGGCTGAGCCTCAGCCCCAACCGCTCGGTTTCCCTCTCATAGGAAACTCCGCCGCCCACGGCATGGTCGACCCTGAGCACGCCCAGACCCTGCTTCGGGTAACTGTGGTAGCGGTAGTCTGCGAAGACGCCGAATTTCGAGAAATCCTCGGATCTTGCGGGATCTCGAAAGTCCCTCACCGCTTCCGTTCTGACGATCACCGAAGACCGGTCCAGGAGGTCAAGCTGGGGAAGCGCCCTCGGAGCGGCGTAATCCGCCATTTCGCCGGTGACGGCCATGCTGAGGTCAAAGTCCGGTCGCAGGGACTTGCCGTACCCGACTTTCGCCATGTACGTCTCGTAGCCGGGAGACAGGTAGAGCGGCATCGGGGGGCGGTCGGCGATGCTGCGGGCGCGGGCCGAGGCTTCTGTTGTGAAGGTGCCGCCAGCCAACGTCTGTCCGTAGGTCATCGTCACCCGGCCACTGTGTTCGCGCGGCGCATAGTTGCGCAGCTGGAATCCTCCGGTCGCAAACTGCCGCACCCCACCCTCAAAGTCGAGCACGAGCGCCCGGCGCCCAGGGGGAAGGAAGCTGAAGCCTCCGCGGGCGGTCCATTCGCCGACACCGGCCAAAGCGCTGTCGGTGGAATCCTTCTGTGGGACCGTGATGGCGGAGAAATTCCCCAGGTACACCTCCATCGCCGCGCCCCCCGTAATGACGAAATCACTGAGGCGAACCTGGGCCGCCAGAGGACTGATGCCGGCGAGCGCCATTGCGAACGGCAACAGCGGAAGGGATCGGCGGGCCTTCATGACACACCCCCGGCAATTTCCCGGAACCTTCTTGCCTTCTCCTTCGATTGCTCTATCAGATCGATCAAGCCCTCTCGAGTAGCCGTCATGTTCTCGATCCGCACTTCGAGCGGGAGACGAGCCAGGCTCACCGCCGTCGTATCACCGATTCCGGTCACTCCTGTGCGGTCCGTGTTGCTGGAAGGGGGCGTTACCACCGGCACTGTCCTGTCGTCGAACACATTCAGCCCAGCCCGGACATCTTCCCGGGTCCGGTTCCGCCGTTGCCGCCTTACAAGGTAGGTGATCTCCTGATCCAGGTCCTCCACCAGGCGTTCGAGCTGCTCCACCCTCCTGTCGATGAACCTTGCCTTCAGCAGGATGTCATTGGGGCTGTCGCCTTCTCGAATAGCGATGTCGGGCATGGGTGGGAGTTCGAACGAGTGCCGCGGGCCGAGCCTTTCCGCTACCTCGTTGTCCACCTCGTCCAGCCGGCGTGTGTACTCGGTGTATAGATTCTGCTCCTCACCCGACGAGCCCACGGGAGACCCCTGCAGGGCTTCAATCAGGATGTCGAGGTAGTTGTGCAGGACCCCCAGAAGAGCATCGTACGCGACGTACCACTCCTCCTTGCGGGCGTTGAGGGCGCTTATCGCCGCGTTCCTCTGGCCCTGCAGATTCTGTATTTGGGCCCTTGCCCGGTCGATGCGATCTTCGTCCTCCGCTTCCGTGGCACTCTCATGCTCGTCCAACAGCTCGTCCCACTGGTTCTCGACCCTTTGCCACGCCTGGAAGGCCGCTTCCCACAAACTCTTTGCCTCACCGTAATCCAAATACTTCTCCTCTACTGCGTCCACCAGACTCTGCGCCACCACGCCGGTCGGGGCGATGATCGCGGACAGCCACACCAGGGCCAGCAGCCCGTGGCGGAAATCCCTGCGGAATGCGACGCGTCTCATGTGCCGATCCCGTACTTTTCGATCTTGTAGTACAGCGCGCTCTTTTTGATCCCAAGGAGCCGCGCCGCCTCCGCTTTCACGCCACCGGCCCGCTCCAGCGCCTGGCGAATCAACCTCTCTTCCATGCGCTCCATGGCCCGACCCAGGTCGACTCCGTCACCCAGCGCGGGCCCGACCGACACGCCCGCGGCGCTGCCGCTGGCCAGGAACGGCAGGTCGCCTTCCACCAGCACGTCTCCCTCGGCGAGCACCAACGCCCTTTCGACCACGTTCTCGAGCTCGCGCACGTTGCCCGGCCAGTCGTAGTCTTCCAGACGCTTTAGCGCGCCGGGGTCGATGGCACTCACGGCCGAACGGGTCCTGGACTGCAGCTTCCCGACGAAATGCTCGGCCAGGACGCCGATGTCGTCCATGCGCTCTCTGAGGGGCGGCACCGTCATCGGCACGACGTGAAGTCGATAGTACAGGTCTTCGCGGAAGGTGCTCCCGGAAAGCAGTTCATCGGCCGGCGTGTTGGTCGCCGCAACGATGCGCACGTCCACCGGGATGGTTTCTTCGCCGCCTACGCGCTCCAACTCGCGCTCCTGGAGCACCCGCAACAACCGCACCTGTGTCGCCGCATTGATCGTCGAGATCTCGTCCAGGAACAGCGTTCCGCCATCAGCCAGCTCAAAGCGGCCCCGACGTTTCTTTTCCGCGCCGGTGAATGCTCCCCGCTCGTGCCCGAAGAGCTCCGAATCGAGGAGTCCTTCGGGAAGAGCACCGCAGTTTACCCGCACGAACGGTCCCTTGTGCCGGCCGGAACGTGCGTGGATCGCCCGCGCCACCAGCTCCTTGCCGGTACCGGACTCCCCGTAGATCATCACCGTCGAGTCCGAGCGCGCCACCAGTTCCACAAAGCGCTTGACCCGCCGGATCCCGGCGGAGTCCCCGACCATCTCGCCGTACGGCGTACTGCCGTCCCCGGTCTCGCTCCGCAGATACGTGTTCTCGACCCGCAGCGCCATGTTCTCGCTCTGAAGGCGCAGCCGCTCCTCACGCTCTCTGAGGATGCGGTCGACCTTGATCCCGAACTCCTCCGAGGAGAAGGGCTTGGAGATGAAGTCGCAGGCACCCAACTTCATCGCCTCGACTGCCTTCTCGACGGTGCCGTGCGCGGTGATCACCAGGACATCGGTGTTCGGGGAGTTGCTCTTGACACCCTCCAACACCTTGATCCCGTCCACCCTGGCCATCTTCAGGTCGGTGATCACGAGGTCGGCGCCCTCCTCTTCCAACAGGCGCAGCCCCTCCTGTCCACCCCCGGCGGATAGGGTTCGGTGCCCACGGCGGCGCATGAGCAACTCGAGTCCCTCACGCATGGCATCGTGGTCGTCGATGATCAACACCTGTCGCAAACTGCTCATCTCGCCACGCCCTCCCCCTTCGCCTCCGGCCTGGCCCCGTCCGCCGGAAGATCCTCGGGACCACTCAAATATACCCGGAACTCCGCCCCCGCACCGGAATTTCCTGCTCCTGGCTCCTGCGAAGCAAGCTCCACACGACCGTAGTTGGCATCCACCAACTCCTTGACGATCGCCAGGCCCAGGCCCGCTCCCTGTTCCTTGTCACCCACAAAAGGCTCGAAGATGCGGTCCTCCAGCTCCTTTTCGATCCCCGGCCCGTCGTCGCGGACGGTGATCCGGACCTCCCCGTTCACCATCAGGCCCTCGACCCAGACCGTGTCCCCGGCGTGAGCGGCGTTGCGCAGCAGGTTCAGCACCAGGCGCTTGACCTGCAGCGGGTCCGCCAGCGTGACAAGAGGGGCGTCGGGGAAATCCATATGCAGGGCCCCCCCCTTCCTGTTCAGTTCGGCTTCGGCCAGAGCGGCGGCCTCGTTGACGGGGCCCCGGACATCGTGGATCTGGCGCTCGGTACGGCCGGGTCGCGCGAACCCCAGGAACTCGTTGATGATACCGTTCAGGCCCATGACTTCCGTCCTGACACGCTCGAGGATTCGTCGCCGTTCCCGCCGGTCTTCCGTGGCAAGCGCGGCCGACGCAAAGAGCTCGAGACCCCCCAGCGGATTGCGGATCTCGTGGGCCACCCGTGACAGCATCAGGCGCAACTGCTCGTCCCGGCGCTGGATCCCCGTTCTCATGCGCTCCATGGCCCGCGCCAGGCGCCCCAGCTCATCCTCACCTTCCAGGTTGAAGGGGCGGTCCATGAACCCCCGCTGGATCCTCAAGGCCCCGCGGCTCAACATCTCCAGCCGAGAGACGATGCCGCCCGCCAGTCTCCACCCGACGAGGGCGGCCAAGGCGGCCGCAGCCACGGAGAGGCCCGCGATCGTCCAGGCGAGGCGGCGGAGCGGTGCCAGATAGTCTGCAGGGAATCGCATGCCCAGAAACGCTTCCCCTGACCGCAGCCGCACGAATACGTACTTGTAGTCACGCCCGTCAAGTCCGGTAAAGGGCCGTGTCGTCGCCTCTCCATCGCGGTACGCTTGCGGCACGTCGGCCACCAGGTAGGGCACCACCCAACTGAGTGGCTGGCCAATCGCAATCGAGTCGGGCGGCTGCGCGGTGACCAGGGCCACGGCCTCCACGTCCCCGGGCTTCCAGCGAAATATGTCGGCAAGGTCCATGTTCGCCGTGCCGATCAGCTGTTGCAACCGCTCCTGGAACTCACGCCACTCCTCCGTGTCCTCCTGTCCGGCGTCCAGCAGAAGAAGCCCTTCGTCCACCCTGAACACGACGTCGCGTACCACACCGCCCACGCTGAGCAGCTTGCTGTCGAGCTGGTCCTCCAACGCTTGCCGGATGGCATTCCAGCTCAACCAGCCCCCGAGGGCGCTGATTCCAACCGCGAAGGTGACGAAGAAGGCCGTGAACCGGTTCCGTAGAGTCATTTTCGGCTACGCAGAGTCAAGAACCCGTGCTAGGAGGCGCCGCAAGGCACCCTCTCGGACTGTACCGCGGCAAAGAATACGTTCGGCGCCTTCCGGGTGACCACGATATGGTAGGGGCGCACAATCCGCCGCGCGGGCGCGCAGAAGTCGCCAGGGATTCGCTCGACAACTTCGATCTTGGTACCCGTGACGCGATCGGCGTCGCCGATCTGCAGGACGCGCCGGACTTCCACCGAGTCACCCACCTCTTCTCTGATGCCCACCGCACCCACCAACACCATCTCCGTCGCCCAATCCACTTCCGGCAGGGGCCTTCCGTCCGCACCTGTATGTGCCGCCCAGAACTGCGCCCAATTCTCGGGGGTCGGGTCAGCGTCCACGCCCTCCGGGGACAGGAACAGACGCGGTCCCTGCAGATCCGTGCTCGTCTCGGTCCCCTTCTCCACCGTAGCGAAGGGCAGGCTTCCCGCGTATCGCGACTGGAAGTCCTCGCCCACAGTCCAGTTCCGGACCGTGATCGCGGCCTGGATCACCCTTGCGGCGTCCGTGTCCGGACCCGATCCCTCCGTCGTCAGAGTGGCGAGGGCACCATCCGCGCAACGTGTCCAGTCCGTCTGCTCACCGCGCCCCGAGTCACGGACAAGAACCGTCACCCGGCTCGCACCCGCCCGGCACTCCGGTTCGAGATCCGGGTCCAGGCTCGTCACCCCGAAGAGCTTTGCGCCCTCGTGGTCGTTCAACTGCGTGATCAGCGTCGCGTACGAAGCAGCAAACTGAAGCGGCAGACCCGGGTTCCGCTCCATGTGTTCGTCGCCGACGATTCCCTGATAACCGATTTCCTCGAAGATCTTCCACGCCCCGTCAGACTTCCAGGTCAATACGCTCTGGAGCCAGCCGATATCTCCCTGGAGGGGTGTCTCGACGGTGACGCGGATCTCCCCGGCCTGGCCATAGCGGAGGAATCCGTTCCCGGGGCCGACCGAATCACATCCGGTTGCCATGATGTAAATCATGGTCAGACTGATACTTAGGTATTTCGCAAAGAAACCTGCCGGACTTCCCTTGCGGGGCCGTCCATCGTATCTTGCCCTTGTTATGTCTGCCATTCTGCACCTCCGCCAGCTGCTCCGCGAACGAAGTGTAAAGTTAGGGGATTTCACACTTGCCAGCGGTCGCCGTTCCAACTTCTACATCGACGCGCGCCTCACCACGATGAGCGGCGAGGGCCAGACCCTCGTCGGCGAAGTCTGCCACGGCGCCATCCTGGAAGCCGGGTGGGACCCGGAATTCGTGGGCGGCATGACTCTGGGAGCCGACCCCATCGCCTACGCCATCGCCAATCACGCGACCCGCGCGGGATTCACACTGGACGCGTTCACCGTCCGGAAGCAACCCAAGGGTCACGGCACCGGACGCCAGATTGAAGGGGGTCTTCTCCCGGGCGCCCCTGTCGTCGTCATCGAGGACTCGGTCACGACCGGCGGCAGCCTTCTCAAGGCCCTCGAGGTCATCGCCGGGTACGGGGCCGGCGTACTCGGCGTGCTCGCCCTGGTGGACCGTGAAGAAGGTGGCGCTGCACGCCTCGCCGAAGCCGGCTACGACTTCCGGCCCGTCTTTACCGCGACCGATCTCCGGTAGCAGTCCGTGGCAACACCCCCGCGCTGCCAAGCCGCGCGGACTCCCGCCCGCCCGGACGCTGACGCTCCCGGCTCGGCGGGAACTCAGTCGACCAGCCGCAGCGGCATAACCAAACACAGGTAGTCCAACTCGTCGTCGGCGGGTTCGATGGTAGTTGCCCGTTCCGCCGTCTTGAAGGCGACCTTGACCTCGCCGGCGGGCATGTTGCGCAACACCTCGAGGAGGTAGTTCGCGTTGAAGCCGATCTCGAGGGCCTCGCCCTGGTAGTCCAGCTCCAGCTCGTCGTGGGCCTCGCCGAGATCCGGGGTCCGCACGTCCAGGTGCACCTTGTCGGTTTCGAAGGAGAGCTTCACCCGGTGGGTCTGATCGCTGGCCAGGACCGCCATGCGGCGGACGGCTCTCTCAAGGGCCTCTCTGTCGACACGCGCGATCTTGTCGTTGTCCTTCGGGATAACCTGCTCGTAGTTCGGGTACCTCCCCTCGATCAGGCGAGTGTACACCTCCCTGTCTTCGGAGCGGAAGGCCAGGTGGTTGCCGCTGCGGGCGACCGTCAGATCTCCCTGCCCGTTAAAGAGCCGCTCAACCTGCACGAGGGCGGCTGGCGGAATGATCAGGTCCGTGCTTCCACCGTCGGGCGAGCCGGCCTCCACCACCATCTTGGCGAGCCGGTGGCCATTTGTCGCCACCATGCTCATCCGGGCTTCCTTCAACTCCCAAAGGACCCCGTTCAGGATCGGCCGGCTCTCCTCCGTCGAGACCGCGAAGGCCGTGCTATGGATGAGGCGCCGCAGCGAGTCCTCCGAAACGTGCCAGCCTTCTTCGAAGTCGATCACCGGGAAGTTCGGGAACTCCTCACTGGGCAGACCGTTCAGCTTGAACCGGCTGTACCCGCACCCGACCTCCAACTGGTGTCCTCTGACCCGCATGTCGACAGGCTGGTCCGGAAGCTCGCGCGTGAGCTCCTGAAGCTTCTTGCCCGGCGCCGTGATACCGCCGCCTTCGGCTACCTCCGCCGGAACCTTCACCCGGATGGAGACATCGAGATCGGTGCCACTCATCCAGACGGCATTGTCGTCCGATTCGATCAGGACATTGGACAGCACCGGAAGGGTGGTCTTGCTCGGGATGCTCGCGGAGACTGCTGCGAGTCCCCGGTGCAGGTTCTGACGTGTGATCGTGAGCTTCATGGATGGCCTGTTGGAAGAGCCGGAGAGGGAAACCTGAGAGACCGGAATACAGCGGAATCCACAGGAGCCGGGGTCTGTCCTATGAATAAGTAACTAAAGATAAAGAAAATCGTCATCATAGGGGCTGTGGAAAAGTGGATTCGATCGGTGTGGGATGGGTCGAGAGCCGCTTGCTCCAAGGGAAAACAAGAGGTTCGAGGATGGTGGAAAGCTTTGGGGAATGGACCGGTTCTCCCCAGGCGGAAAAGGGCCGATGTGGAAAACCGCGACGATTCCACGGCTTTTCCACAACGGTTTCCACAGGGAATCCGTGCCAGCAGGGCGCTTCACCGGGCTTGGTGCTCCAGGCGCAGATTCACTGTGGACTCCTGCCTACGCACTGGCACGCAGCTGTTTGCGCACCTCGTCGACCTTCGCCCGGAAGTCGGGGTCGCCGCCGCAACGCGTGTTCACCTGCCTGATCGAGTGAATCACCGTGGAATGGTCTCGGCCCCCGAAGACGCGCCCGATTCTCTGGAGGGGAACGTCGAGGAGGTCGCGAATCAGGAACATGGCCACTTGCCGCGGCACCGTGACCTTGCGGGTTCGGCGCCTCGATGCGAGCGCGTCCCCGGTCACTCCCCATACCCCCGCCACATGGTCGCGTATGGCTTCGGGGTCCAGACGCGCGTGCTCGTCCGACTCCGCCATCCCCACCAGCGCGGCTCGTGCCAGGTCGAGGCTGAGCTGCTGACGGGTCAGCGACGAGAAGGCCAGCAGCTTGATGAGCGCACCCTCCAGCTCCCGAACCGAGGACCTGCAGCGCCGCGCGATCAGGTCGAGCACCTCCGGGTCCAGGGGGATCTGATCCTCGTCGGCCTTCGTCCGGAGGATAGCCATCCGGGTCTCGTAGTCGGGCACGTCAACCCCGGCCACAAGGCCCCACTCGAAGCGCGAGACCAGGCGGTCCTCAAGGCCCTGGAGCTCCTTGGGGTGGCGGTCACTGGTCAAAACGATCTGCCGGTCGCTGTTGTAGAGCGCATTGAAGGTGTGGAAGAACTCCTCCTGGGTGTGGTCCTTGCCGCGCAGGAACTGGACATCGTCCACCAGGAGAAGGTCGTGGGAGCGGTAGCGGGCCCGGAACGAGTCGGTGCTGTGGTTGCCGATCGCGGCGACCATCTCGTTGACGAACTGCTCGGCGGGGATGTAGCAGATCCGCGTCTTCGTCCTCCTCTTGAGGAGCTGGTTCGCGATCGCCTGCATGAGATGCGTCTTGCCGAGCCCCGTCGCGCCGTACAGGAACAGCGGGTTGTAGCTCCGTGCCGGCCGGTCGGCGACGGCGAGACTCGCCGCCTGCGCCAACCGGTTGTTCGAGCCGACGATGAAACGGTCAAAGGTGTAGCGTTCGTTCAGGCCGGCCACGGGTTGCTGCGGAGGAGGAGGAGGCTGCGCGTAGGACGGAGTAACAGGCTCGGCCACATGTGCCACGGAGATCTCGGGAGTAGGACGCTCGATCGTGGTAGTTGCCGACGTGATGCGAAGCTCGACCGGGCTCCCCACGATCCGACGGGCGATCTCCTGCACCAACTGCCCGTATTTGTCTTCCAGCCACTCCGCGTGGAACCGGCTGGTGGCCGTGAGGTGGAGGACGCCGTGCGCCCAGGAGACCGCCTCGGCGCTGGAGAGCCAGGTGCGGAAGGCCTGTTCCGGAAGGCCTGACCTGGCCTGTCCGAGGATCGTGTCCCAGAGTTCGGTTGCGCCCAGTTCCATACGTTGCCGGTGGGTGTGGAAGGGTCGCCAAGCTACCGGCGGCACGGCCCGAAGTCAAACCCGTCGAGGGCGTCGCGGGCAGGTCGTGTGGCGGTCACCGGAAGCCCGCCCGCCCGATCCGATCACCGCCTGCGGTTGACCTCGGAAGACCGGTTCGGATAGCTTTCGACGCTCAATCACCCCGGTCGCTCCCCCCATCGCCTTTATGGGACCCGAGGCGGCCGCCACTGAGACAGGTACCGAAGAGATGAAACCGACGTACAGGCCTCGCAACCGTAAGCGTGTGAACAAGCATGGCTTCCGGGCGCGCATGAAGACCAGGGCGGGCCGCGAGACCCTCAACCGCCGGCGCCGGCAAGGCCGACGGGCACTCGTGGTGCGCATCGGGTCCAAGAACCCGCGATAACGGGCCCGTGGTGGAGCCGGAAGACCAGCGGCTCCCAAGAGCGGCCCGGATTCGTCGCACCCGCGACATCCGAGCCGTGCTGAGTCAGGGGACGCGAAGTCGGATGCCCTCGTTGGATGTCTACGTGCTGGCACCTCCATTTCGTGTGTCGGCTTCGGGGGGTCCTCTGCCGAGGGTCGGCTGGGTGGTGCCCAAGCTCGGGAACGGAATCGTGGCCAGGAATCTGCTGAAGCGTAGACTGCGCGACATCGGCCGGAGGAAGGTGCTGGTTCGGCTTCGCGGAGCCGGTCGGGGGATCGACGTCCTGGTCAGGGCGAGAAGAAGCGCGTACCGGGCGTCGTACCGACAGCTGGAAGGTGAATGGATGAGCGTTGTGGAGGGTGTATGCTCGGGCGCTTGATGGTGGGGTCGATTCGGCTCTACCAGGTTTTCGTATCGGGGCTGAGACAGTCGCCGTGCCGCTATCTCCCCACCTGCTCCGAGTACACCCGCCTGGCGATCGAGATTCACGGGCCCTGGCGCGGTGGCTGGCTCGGGGTCAGGCGCATCGGAAGGTGTCATCCCTGGGGGGGCTACGGCCTTGACCCCGTTCCCGGGATCGAGGCGGACGAGCGATGAAGACCGGGTTGCGTTTTTTCGTCGCGATGTCGCTGATGCTGGGCGTCTTCGTCGTGACCAACATGCTCTTCCCCCCGATCGTCCCGGATCCGCCGGCCGTGGAGGTCGACGTGGGCTCGGACGCTCCCGCGGAAGACGAGCGGAGCGTGGAGCGAGGGGTCGAACTCTCCGCGGCGGACGAAGAGGTGCCGGACGAAGAGGTGCCGGAGCGGCTGGTCACGGTGGCGACCCCACTCGTCGAGATCACCTTTTCCAACTATGGGGCCGCCGTTCGCTCGGTGGTGCTGCCCCTGTACGAGTCGTTCCAGCGGGACGGCCCGGTCGAGCTGGTTCCTCCGGAAGCGGAGGGGATCCTTGCGGGAACCTGGATGTACGGCGCGGGTGCGGATTCGGTGGACCTCACACGGTTTCCGTACACGGTCACGCCCGCGGACGGGATCCGGCTCGGCGAGGGTGGCGGACCGCGGACGCTGACCTTCCGCTACGATGCTCCGGCTGGCCTGTTCTTCAGCGAAATCCGCTACACCTTCTCGGCCGATTCGTACATCGTGGCGGTCGAGGGAGAGCTCCCCGCGGTTGAACGAGCCTCGCTCTTCCTGGACATGGGTCCCGGGCTGGCCCTCAACGAGCTGAGAGAGGTGGAAGACCGTCGAATGATGGCCTTCTCCGGGAATCATGTGGACGAGGGCGTCCGTTCGCGTCCCCTCTCCAGAGTTGACGAGACGGAGGTCATGGAGGGCCCTCTTCGCTGGGCCGCGGTGAAGAACAAGTACTTCGTGGAAGTCATTCTGGCCGGGGACGGGGGCGAAGGGGGAGGCTATCTCGCGGGTGTGTGGGCCGAGCCCTCCCCCTTTGAAGACCGGGCGGCGGTTCGCGTCGCGAATCCCGTCGGTGATGACGGAAGGTACGTCTACCGTGCCTACCTCGGTCCGATCGAGCGCGACCGGCTGGTGGCCATCGGGGACAACCTGGAAGAGGTGAACCCGTACGGCTGGAGAATCTTCCGCCCGATCATCCGGCCCCTGGTCGGTGTCATCCTGTGGGTGGTCAGGGTGCTGCACGACAATTTTCTTCTGCCGTACGGCTGGGTGCTGATCGTCATCGGCGTTCTGCTTCGTGTGGTCCTGTGGCCCTTGCAACGCAAGGCGATGGTGTCACAGGTCAAGACGATGTCCGTTCAGCCCCTGGCCCAGGAGATCAAGGAGAAGTACCCCAACGATCCCCAGCGGGTACAGCAGGAGACGATGAAGCTGTACAAGGAGCATGGAGTCAACCCGGTTGCGGGGTGTCTGCCCATGATGATTCCCATGCCCATGCTGATCGCCCTGTTCTTTGTCTTCCGCAACACGATCGAGCTGAGGGGCGAGTCGTTCATGTGGCTGCCGGATCTGTCCGCGCCGGACCCGCTCTATATCCTGCCCCTCTTGATGGGGGGGAGCATGTTCCTGATGCAGTACGTCACCTTCAGGAGCGCGCCGGGGCCGCCCAACCAGCAGATGAAGATGATGATGTACCTCATGCCGGCCATGATGACCGTATTCTTCTGGCGTTTCGCGTCGGGCCTGAATCTCTACTACGCAACGGTCAACCTGGCGACGATCCCGCAGCAGATCCTGATCGCCAGGGAGCGGAGGAAGCGGCAGGCGGACGGGCCGCCCCCCAAGCGTCCGGGCTGACGCGTTCGCCGATGGACAGGCGCGGCTCGCTCCTCGATACAATCGTGGCGCAGGCCACGCCTCCGGGATTCGGTGCGGTTGCGTTGATCCGCCTCTCGGGAAGCCGAGCCGTTCAGATCGCGGGGCTGCTCATGCACGAGGACGCCGGGGCAATGGCTGGATGGGCGGACCGTACCAGTCGGCTCCGCTCGCTGTTCCGGCCCGGCCCCGGCTCCGGCGAGCCCGTCGACCATGCCCTGGTGACGGTGTTTCGGGCCCCGGGCAGCTACACCGGCGAGGATGTGGTGGAGATCTCGACGCACGGCGGCCATACGATCCCGGGGAGCGTGGTGGCCGCGTGCGTAGCCCTGGGGGCACGGCAGGCCAGGGCCGGCGAGTTCACCCAGCGCGCCTACCTGAACGGAAAGATCGACCTCACTCAGGCCGAGGCCGTCGCGGATCTCGTTGCTGCCAGGTCCTCGCAGGGCCGCGCGGTCGCGCTGCACCAGCTCGAGAGGGGACTGGGCGAGCGTATCGCGACGTTGCGCGGCGAGGTCATCGGGCTGTCCGCGCTCCTGGTGCAGCATATCGACTTCCCGGAAGAAGACGACGCTCCCACGCCCCTGGGGAGCGTGGCCGCGCAGGCCCGGAAGGTGGGCCGGGACATCGGCCGACTTCTCGCGACCGCGCCGTCGGGTGAGCTGTTGCGGGAGGGGGCGGTGACGGTGTTGGCCGGGCGTCCCAATTCGGGTAAGTCCAGTCTGTTCAATGCGTTACTGGGTTCGGAGCGCGCGATTGTGACCGATGAGCCGGGTACGACCCGGGATGCGATCGAGGCCGTCGTCGAGATGAACGGCTTTCCCTTCCGGCTGGTCGACACGGCGGGTCTGCGTGGCGATGCGGGGCGGGTGGAACGCCTGGGGATCGAGGTGGCGCAGCGTTACCTGGCCGGTGCCGACGTGGTGCTCTACTGTCGGGAAGCGGGGCGGCCGCCTGGCTGGGCTGAGGCGGATTTTCTGACCTCGCTGGCGTCGCCTGTGGTGGTGGTGCGGACGAAGTGGGACCTGGTGACAGAGGGCGAGACTGCGGATGATCATGCAGCCCGTGGGGAGATCCCCACGCTGCCGGTTGCCCGTGGCGAAATCCCCGCGCAGCCGGAGGTGCCGGTGTCGGTCAGGTCGGGCTTCGGCCTTGATGCGCTGAGGGGAGTGCTGCGCAACCTCGCTTTTCAGGGCGTGGTGGAGAATCGTGACGAAGTGCCGGTGGTCACGAGCCGCAGGCAAGCGGATCTGCTCAGGGTGGCCCGGGACGAGGTCGACGGGTTCGGTGAGGCTCTGGCGGGGGGTATTCCGCCCGAGGTGGCTTCCGCCCACCTTAAGGCTGCCGAGAGTGCGCTCGAGGACATCCTGGGTGTCATCTCGACGGACGATGTGCTGGACCGCGTGTTCAGGGACTTCTGCATAGGGAAGTGAAGCCGTGAGGCTGCGTTACGATGTGATCGTGGTGGGCGGAGGGCACGCCGGGACCGAGGCGGCCGCGGCGGCGGCGCGCCTGGGTGCGAAGACCGTACTCATCACGCCGGACCTCACCCGGATAGCCCAGATGAGTTGCAATCCCGCCATCGGAGGGGTGGCCAAGGGGACCGTGGCGCGTGAAGTGGGTGCTCTGGGTGGGGTGATGCCCCAGGCCACGGACGCATCCCGTATACACTTTCGTATGCTAAACCAGTCGAAGGGCCCCGCGGTGTGGGGGCCGAGGGCGCAGTGCGACCGAGCGCTCTATCCCATCGCCGTTCGACGCATCCTTGACGGACTGGATAACCTCGATCTCTTCCAGGAGATGGTGACGGGGCTCCACGTCGACGGTCGCGTCCGGGGCGTCGAAACGCGCGGGGGCGTGACCTTCGAGGGCGAGGCCGTGGTCGTCACGGCTGGGACCTTTCTCCGTGGCAGGATCCATGTGGGGGGCGCCGCGGCGCAGGGGGCGGGCCGTGCGGGGGAGGGGCCGTCGATCGACCTTGCCGAGGCGCTGGAAGCACGCGGCCTGGAGGTGGCGCGCTTCAAGACGGGAACGCCGCCGCGCATCGATGGTCGAACGGTCGACTATTCGCGCTGTGAGCGGCAGGACGGCCACGACGGGCCCTTCCGGTTCTCGTTCTACACGCGGGAGCCGTTGCTGAGACAGCTGCCTTGCTGGATCACATGGTCGGACAAGGGTTTACGAGACATCGTCACCAGGAATCTGGCCCGGAGCGCGCTCTACGGCGGTGAGATATCGGGTCAAGGGCCGAGGTACTGCCCTTCGATCGAAGACAAGGTGGTGCGGTTCCCGGATGCCGCCCGTCATCAGGTGTACCTGGAGCCCGAGGGGTTGGATACCACCGAGCTCTATGTGAATGGCCTGTCCACCTCGCTGCCGCCCGCTGTCCAACTGGAATTCCTGCGGTCCATTCCGGGACTGGAAGACGCAAGGATCACGAAGCCGGGGTACGCCATCGAGTACGACTACTTCCCACCGCACCAGTTGAACCACACGCTGGAGGTCCGGTCGATGCCGGGACTCTACTTTGCCGGCCAGATAAACGGTACGACGGGATACGAGGAGGCGGCTGGCCAGGGACTTGTCGCGGGGGCCAACGCGGCGCTGGCGGTTCAGGGAAGTGATCGCTTCATCGTCGAACGAGATCAGGGCTACATCGGGGTCCTCATCGACGACCTCGTCACCAAGGGAGTGGACGAACCTTACCGTCTGTTCACGTCACGGGCCGAGTTCCGCTTGCTGCTCCGTCAGGACAACGGTCCCAGCCGGCTGGGCACGCTGGCCCGCTCGGCCGGCTTGCTCACGACCGGGCAGGAGCGGGCGCTCGAGGAGCGGCTGCGTGAGGAAACACGTGCCATGGTCTGGTTTCGGGACTACTTGTTGTCACCGGAAGCGGCCAATCCCGTGCTCGGTGCGGTCGGCAGTGAGCCGGTCACGCACCCCAAACGAGCCCGGGAGCTCCTGCGGCGCCCCCGCGTGGGCGCCAGGTCCCTGCTCATGGCGGCGGGTGGCGAAGCCCCCGACTTCGACACCGATGTCCTGGCCACGGTGGAGATCGACGCCAAATACGAGGGGTACGTACGCCGGGAAGCGGAACGGGCCAGAAGGCTCCGCGAGCAGGCCGATTTCACCATCCCCGAAGATGCGCCCTTCTCGACCTTTGCGACACTCTCTTTGGAATCCCGCCAGAAGCTGGCTCGGATCCGGCCGACCAGCCTTGCCCAGGCAGGGAGGATCCCTGGCGTGTCGCCCGCGGATCTGCAGAATCTGGTGATGGAGATCCGCCGCATGCACGGCTTGCCCGCATCGCGTGGAGGCCACGCCGCTCGGAGGTGACGCGGGGCCCACACGAACGGGGCTCCAGGCGGCCATGGGTGCAAATGTTCCACGTGAAACACCTCCCTGGTGTTAGATTTCTGTGCCCAAACCCCGTGCCGCCGTGTCGAGGAGCGCCAGAGCTGTCGCCCGCGAGCGCGTATGTGCCATATTTTGGACGCCCCTGGCCCGGCCGTCCCTCAACGGGAGTTGCCATTGACCCGGATCATCGCGCTGGCAAACCAAAAGGGCGGAGTCGGCAAGACGACGACGGCCGTCAACCTGGGTGCGTCCCTTGCCCGCGATGGCGCGCGGGTCCTTCTCGTGGACATCGACCCGCAGGGCAATGCATCGAGTGGACTCGGCGTCGTGGCCCGGGACGGGATCCCGACAGTTTACGACGTTCTGATTCGCGGGCTCCCGGCGTTCAGGGCAATCCATCGCTCCGAGGACCAGCTCGGCCTCGATCTGCTGCCCGCGAACCGCGATCTGGTCGGGGCCGAGGTTGAACTCGTAGGTGTCCGGGACCGAGAGACCATCCTTCGTGACACCCTGGCTCCAATCGCGGGTGACTACGACTATGTCTTCATCGACTGTCCGCCGTCCCTGGGGCTGCTGACGCTCAACACCTTGGCTGCCGCCGACTCGGTACTCATTCCCATCCAATGCGAATACTACGCCCTGGAGGGATTGAGCCAGCTACTCAACACGATTCGACTGGTACAGCGAGGCCTGAATCCCGATCTGGAGATCGAGGGCGTCCTCCTCACAATGTACGACCAGCGCCTGAGCCTTTCTCGCCAGGTGGCGACGGAAGCCAAGAAGTACTTCGGGCGTCAGGTCTTCGAGACGGTCATACCGCGCAACGTCAGCATTGCGGAGGCGCCCGGGTTCGGGAAGCCGGTCGCCGACTATCAGCCATCATCGCCCGGAGCCCGGCGGTACGCCGCCCTGGCCAGAGAGCTCAGGGCAAGAACGGAAAACGGCAAGCGACGACAGGAGCGCAGTGAATCATGAGCACTGGTGACCGACTTGGCCGAGGGCTCGGAGCACTTCTCGGAGACTACATGCAGGAGCCGCGCGCTCCAGGTGGCGACGCGGGTGCTCCGGCGAAGCTGCCGGTGCGAGCCATCGCCGCAAACCCGTTCCAGCCCCGGCGTGGCTTCCGCGAGACCGAACTGAACGACCTGGCCGCTTCAATCAGGACGAACGGCCTGCTTCAGCCCATTCTGGTGCGCCGCTCCGCTTCGGGACGCACCTTTCAGCTCGTCGCGGGAGAGCGCAGGCTCCGCGCGGTCAAGCAACTCGGCTGGACGGAGGTCGCGGCCCATATCCGGGACGTGGACGATCGTACCCTCCTGGTCCTGGCTCTTGTCGAGAACATCCAGCGTGAGGACCTCGGTCCGCTCGAAGAGGCCAGGGGCTATGCCGATCTTCGGGATACGTTCGGGTATAGCCAGCGAGAAATCGGCGAGGCGGTGGGAAAGGGCCGCTCAACTGTGGCGAATATGTTGCGCCTGCTCGCGTTACCGCCCTCGGTGCGCCGGCTCCTCCAAGACGGCAAGTTGTCGATGGGCCACGCGAGGGCGATCCTGGCGGTGGACGACCCCGTCAGGGCGGCCGACCTGGCGCGCGAAGCTGTGGCCGGGTCCTGGTCGGTGCGCGAGACCGAAAAACGGGCCCGGGAAGCCCAGGCGATCGGGACATCCGGGGACCAGGAGAAAGCCGCGGCAACAGTAGAGCGGGATCCTGCAGTCGGAGCACTCGAGGAAGCCCTCGCCGGGCATCTGGGTGCGAGGGTTGCCATCCGGTGGAAGGGCGACGGAGCCGGCGCCATCCGGATCCCGTTCCACGGAGCCCGCGACCTCGAACGCGTCTTCGCGGCCGTAACCGGAAGGGAAGCGGGGGAAATTGTTGGCTAACGAGCCCCGAACTCGCGAGAATTCAGGGCACATTACGGCAACGGAAGCAATCAATGCGTCGTCGGCGCCATGCGCCACAGTGGAATGCGAGCCCGAGCAGTGACCGACAAAGAGGGACAGGTCTCGATCATCATCGTGCCCGACGGGGGAGATGAGCCGCGAAGCTATTCGGTCTCCCGCCGTTGGATCCGCGTGCTCGTGGTCATGGCGGGTTTGATGGCCGCCGCGATCGTCGCAATGGCCGGGAGCTGGGCGGCGATTGCCCGCCGGGCCGCGGGGGCGGACGACCTGGCGCGCCAGAACGACTCCCTGCTCGCAAGGCACGGCAGGATGGACTCCCTTGTCCAGCAGTTGGAAGGCATCGAGGCACAGTACGACAATGTTCGCATGCTACTCGGGGTCGACGGACTTCGGGATTCGGCCTTCTGGCGGGGCGGCGCCGGAAGAATGGCCGTCGCCGGAGGGACCGCGTTGGCGGAAGAAGCCGGCTCGGAACCCACCGCGTGGCCTCTGACGACGGCAGGGGTCATCACGCAGTCGGGAGGTGCGGACGTGGATCATCCCGGTATCGACATCGCGGTCGCAAGTGATTCCTTCGTACTCGCGTCCGGCGGGGGAGAGGTGGTTGATGCAGCGAACGATCCGGTTTACGGTCTCTTCGTTCTCATCGACCATGGAAACGGATGGCGGAGCCGGTACGGGCATGCTTCCTTTCTGGTCGCCGAGCGCGGAAGGAGGGTGCGGAGGGGGGAAGTGATCGCCCTCTCCGGTTCCACCGGCCGATCTACCGCGCCTCACCTGCACTTTGAGATATTGGAAAACGGCAGACCCATCGATCCGCTGACGAAGGTCTCGCCGCCGCAATGAGTGACAACGCGCGGCACCGCAAACTACAGACATACTTCAAGCCCAAGAGGGAGCACGGTACAGTTATGGCAAAGAGAAACGCAGCCCCCCCGTCGTCACCCGAGAAGGTCATTTCCATTATCGGCCCGGGCATGCGAGTCGTCGGTGATTGCGACACGACCGACACCGTCCGCATCGAGGGGCAGGTGGAGGGCTCGGTGCGCGCCGAGAAAGCGGTCGTTGTCGGGAAGAGTGGAAGCGTCGTGGGCGACATCCACACCCAGGACGCGGTCATCGCCGGGTCGGTCAAGGGCGCTCTGGACGTGGAATCGCGGCTCGAGCTTCAGTCGACCTGTCTGATCGACGGGGAGATTCGTGCGACCCGGCTGCAGCTGGAGGAGGGGGGAGTCGTAAACGGCACTGTCAGCGTCGGCCGGAAGCAGCCGGTGGCCGGAATGGACCCCGCCGTGCGTGCCCCCGCCAAGGCGACCGCGGGGTCCAAGCAGCCGGGTGGCGGCGTCTTCCGGGGCGCCAAGGCCAAGGGAACCGGTTAGCAGCCCGTGGACAAAATCCTCCCGGCATTCGAGCGGCGATGCATCCGCGCTGGATCGCTGCGCTCTGCGTTGCTTTTCGGGCGAATAGCGCTGCTATTCCCCCTTCAAAGCGCCTTGCCAGCCCGGCGCCTCGCCGCTCTCGGTGCTCGTGCGGATTTATCCACGGACTGTTAGGCGCTACACGTCCATGCCTCCCGTCTCCCTGACGGAGATCACCGGGTTCCTTGACGAGCATCTTGACATTGCGAGGATTCCCGATTATCCGAACGCCTTGAATGGCCTGCAAGTGGAAGGCAGCGGGCGGGTTGAACGGCTCGCCGTGGCAGTAGACGCGAGCGTAGCCGTGATCGAGGCCGCGAGAGAGTGGGCCGACCTGCTGATCGTCCATCATGGCCTGTTCTGGAGCGGTCTCCAGCCGTTGACGGGCCCTCACTACCGGCGGGTAAGGGCGCTGATCGAGAGCAGAACATCCCTCTACAGCGTCCACCTGCCCCTCGACGCCCACGCCGAACTGGGCAATTCCGCAGTCCTCGCTCGGGAACTGGGACTAACGTCGCTGGAACCATTCGGTGACTACCGGGGGACGCCGATCGGCTGGAGGGGTGTGATCGGAGAAGGGGACCGGGGCGAAGTGCCCGTGCGGCAACTTGCCGACGCGCTCGCCACTGTCCTTGAATGCGGGGTCCGGGTGCTTCCCGGCGGCCCCGATCCCGTGTCTGCCGTCGGTGTCGTGACCGGAGCCGGGGCCTCCATGCTGAGTGAGGCGGCGGCCGCCGGAATTGATGCGCTGGTGACCGGTGAAGCGCAACATCATCATGCAATCGACGCCGCCGAAACGGGGGTGACCGTCCTTCTGGGCGGCCACTACGCCACCGAGGTTTGGGGAGTGAAGGCATTGGCCCGCCTGATCGAGGACCGTTTTGGAATCGAGGGCCGTTTCATAGACTCGCCTACAGGTTTGTAAAAGGCTACAGGTTTTGAAAAAGGAGCTGGTATGCGTTGCTCAACACTGACCGTCGCACTGGCAGTTCTCGCCGGCCTCCCGGCCGCGGCCGAGAGCCAGGTGCCCACCCCGGCCGACCACTTCGGCTTCCCCGTCGGCGCCGAGGGGAAACTCGCGAACTGGGACGACCTGACCTCGTACTACGAAGCCCTGGCGCGAACCAGCGACCGGGTCGCCGTGGACACCCTGGGCCCCACCACGCGGGGACGGCCCTTCGTCATGCTCACCATCACCAGCCCCGGCAACCATGCCCGGCTTGCGGAGTTGCACGGCATGCAGCGGCAGCTCGCCGACCCGCGCACGGTCGAGGGCGCCGAGCAGCTGGAACGCTTCCTCGGCGAAGGCCGCACGGTGGTGATGATCACCCACGCCATCCATTCCACCGAAGTGGGTGGTGCGCAGACGGCCGCCAGGCTGGCCCACCACCTCGCCTCGTCCGACGACGAGAAGGTGCGCGAGATCCTGGACAACGTGATCCTCCTGCAGATCCCGTCGCTCAACCCCGACGGCACCCAGTGGGTGAACGACTTCTACAACGAATACGTCGGCACGGAGTTCGAGGGACGCGCCCAGCCGTGGCTCTACCACTACTACACCGGGCACGACAACAACCGCGACTGGTACACTTTCTACCAGAACGAAACCCAACACACGGTCCGGGCACAGAACGACTGGCACCCGCAGATCGTGCACGACATCCACCAGATGGGCGGCAGCGGAGCCCGCATCTTCTTCCCGCCCTACATCGACCCGATCGAGCCCAACGTCGACCCGGGGCTGACGGCCGCGGTGAACCAGCTGGGCGCCTACATGGCCGCCGAACTGACCTCGCAGGGGAAGAGAGGGGTCGTAATCAACGCGATTTACGACGGATTTCACCCCGGGCGGGCCTACATGCACTACCATGGCGGCGCCCGCATCCTGAGCGAGACCGCTTCTGCCCGCCTGGCGACCACCGTGGACGTGCCGCGCGAGTCGGTGCGCGGCGGCCGGGAGTACGAGGCCTCGCAGTCCGCGTGGAATTTCCCCTGGCCGTGGGAGGGGGGCGAATGGGGCCTCCCCGACATCGTCGACTACCAGTTCTCCGGCGCGATGGCGCTGCTGACCAACGCCGCGAAGAACCGCCGTTTCTGGCTGGAGAACTTCTACCGCGTGAACGCGCGGGCGGTGCAGGGCTGGGACGACTGGCCCGCCGCCTGGGTGATCCCGGCGGAGCAGGAGAACCGGGTCGGGGTCGAGAGCGTACTGCGCATCCTGACCATGGGTGACGTGGAGGTCCGCCGCGCCGAGTCGAGCTTCAGTGCCGGGGGTGCCGAGTACCCGGCAGGCTCCCACGTCGTCCTGATGCGGCAGCCGTATGCGGGCTTTGCCCAGACCCTCCTGGTCGAGCAGGAATACCCCGACATGCGGGAGTTTCCGGGCGGGCCGCCGAAGCGGCCGTACGACGTCACCGCGCACACTCTGCCCCTCCTGATGGGGATCGAGGCCGCGGCCCTGGAGTCGGAGCCGCAGGTCGCGCTGAGCGACCCGATCGGGGTGCAGGGGGTGACATACGAGCTGCCCGAGTCCCTGGCCGGGGGGGACGCGCCCCGCGTCGGCATGTACAAGGGGTATCAGGAGCCGATGATCGCCGGGTGGACGCGGTGGATGCTCGACAAGCATGAAATGCGGTACGACTCGCTCCACGATGCGAGGATCCGGGCCGGGGAACTGGCGGACGACTACGACGTCCTGATCTTCCAGAGCCAGTCGGACCGCTCGATCAGCCGGGGCAACCCGCCGGGCTCGCTCCCGGAGCAGTACACGGGGGGGATCGGCGAGGAGGGCCGCGCCGCCGTCCGCGAGTTCGTTGAGTCGGGCGGCCGCCTGGTGGTCATGGAAGAGGCCGCCGACTTCGCCATCGGGCTCTTCGGTCTGGACATCGCCAACCCGGTGGAAGGCCTGTCCAGCACCGACTTCTACGTGCCGGGATCAATCCTGCGGGTGGATCTCGCGAATGATCCGCTGTCTTCGGGATACGACGGCTCCACCGCGGCGTGGTACTGGCGCAGCAGCCGCGCGTTCTCGGTGAACGACGACCGGGTCGATGTCGTGGGCACCTACAACGAGGACAACCCCGTGGTCGCGGGGTGGATCCTCGGGCCGGAGAGGCTCGCGGGACAGCCCGCGCTGCTGCGGGCGCGGATCGGCCAGGGCGAAGTCGTCCTCTTTGGCTTCCAGCCGAACTACCGCGGGCAGAGCATTGTGACGTGGCCGCTGTTCTTCAACGCCATCTCCGGCGGGAGGCTCATCGGATGACGACGGCGCCCGTCGCTTGTCCGCGCTGCCAGCATCGGGAGGGGTCGCCCGACGCGAACTTCTGCTCCCGCTGCGGGGGAGCCCTGCGGGGGCCGCCGTGCCCGCAGTGCGACGCTCCGTCGGAGGTGGGGGACCGCTTCTGTACCCGCTGCGGCATGGCGCTCGGCAAGGCGATGGGGAGCGGTAAGGCGCCCGCCGGCGGGCTGCGAGGGGGTCCTGGCTGGCTCCCATGGACGGCAACAGGCGCCCTTGCGTTTGTTCTTGTGATCGTATTAGTTGTGGCTCGAAACGGCGGGCGAGAGATCACGCTGTCGCCGCCGCCCGCCGCGTCAGGGGGTGCGCTGGGACCCACCGGAGCGGTGGATCTGGACTCAATGACCCCGAGGCAGGCGGCGAACCGGCTCTTTGCGCGGGTGATGCGCGCGGTCGAGTCCGACGACCAGACCCAGGCGGACATGTTTCTGCCGATGGCAATCGCGGCATATGACCTGATCGCCGCCCTGTCACTGGACGACCGCTTCCATCTCTCCCTCCTCCACGCCGCCGCGAGCGACGGCCCATCCGCACTGGCCGTCGCCGACGCAGGCCTCGATATCCGGCCCACCCACCTTCTCTGCCTGGCCGCGGCGGCCGAAGGCGCGCTCCTGATCGGCGACGGCGAGAAGGCGGCGACCTATTACCGGACGCTGCTGGCCGTCTACGACGACGAGATCCGGACGGGGCTGGAAGAGTACGGCACGGGTGAGAACGGCCACGCCAACCTGCTGCCTGTGCTGCGCGAGGAAGCGCAGACGTACCTTTCGGCATCCCCGTGAGCGGGGAGCACCCATGATCCAGTCACCCCTGGCCCTCGCCACGGTAATTGCGGCCGCCACGGCCCTCGCTTTCTGGCTGGACTACCGCTTCCCCGCGCTCGGCAAGGTCGGCGCGTCCATGATGGCGATCATCTTCGGGGCCATCCTTTCCAACACCGGCCTCGTGCCTGTCGATTCGGTCGTCTACGATGTGGTCCTGGGTCCGGTGACGTCCGTGTCCATCGCGTGGCTGCTCCTGTCGGTAGACTTGCGCGACCTGGCGAAAGCCGGTCCCCGGATAACCGGAGCCTTCGTGGTTGCCGTGACCGGCACGGTACTCGGTGCCTGCGTGGCCACCGTGCTCTACCAATCACACTTCGGCGACGACACCTGGAGGATCGCAGGCGCGCTGACGGGAACCTACTCGGGCGGCTCGGTGAACTTCGTCTCGGTGGGCCGGGAAGTGGGTCTCACGGGCGCACTCTTCGCCGGGCTGAACGCGGCCGATGCGGTGGTGACCGGCCTGTGGCTCGGGGCCACGCTCATCCTCCCCATCTGGCTCACGCGCTTCTACAGGCCGGTGGAGGAGCCCTCCACCACGGACGACGAGTCATCCCCGGGCGCACCCGCCACCGGCGAACGTCACCGGCACCACCCCTATTTCGCTCGGGAAGGACTCTCGGCAGTGGGAATCGCCGGCCTCTTCGCAACCGGCCTGATCCTCGTCTTCGTGTCGGAGTGGTTGGGCACGGTCGTCCCGCAAGTCCCCTCGATCCTTTGGCTCACGACCCTCGCCCTGGCTCTGGGTCATTCGCCTCTCTACCGGGACGCTCCCGGCGCAATGCAGCTGGGATCGGTAGGTCTCCACTTCTTCTTCGTGCTGATCGGCATCCTGTCCCGGGTCTCGGAGATCGCCGCGGTGGGCTTCGAGGTCTTTTTCTTCACCCTGATCGTGGTTGGTGTGCACGGCGTCTTCGTGCTGGGGATCGGCAAGCTGCTGCGCCTCGACATCGGGTCAGTCCTTGTCGCTTCCCAGGCGTCGGTTGGCGGGCCCACGAGCGCGCTCGCGGTGGCGATCTCGCGGGAGTGGAAGCACCTTGTGCTGCCCGGCGTGGTGGTGGGGCTGCTAGGATACGCAGTGGGGACGTATCTGGGGCTGGGAGTAGCGTACCTGCTGCGGACTTTCATATGATTCAGCCCCCGTTTCCTCGGGGAGCGAACGCGATCATCGGAGATATCCTGACGTGACTCGGTCACCTACAAGTACGCCGGGCGGCTACGCGCCCGCGGGCAAGGACACCGGCACGGTCAAGCCGAAAGGCACATCCCGAATCCCTGCCCACTGCGGCATCGACACCATCCCGATCACCTCGCGCAAGCCGTCGTGGCTCAAGGTGCGCTCGCCGGGCGGGCCCAACTATCTGCGGCTCAAGCGCCTGATGCGCAGCCAGTCCCTGCACACCGTGTGCGAGGAGGCAGGCTGTCCCAACATCGGCGAATGCTGGGAAGCCGGCACCGCCACCTTCATGATCCTGGGCGATGTCTGCACCCGCGCCTGCAAGTACTGCGCGGTGGCGCACGGGATGCCCACCGAACTCGACCTGGACGAGCCCAGGAGGGTGGCCGACACGATCGTCGCCATGGCGCTCGACCACGTGGTGATCACCTCGGTCAACCGGGACGAACTCGCGGACGGTGGCGCGAGCATCTACGCGGCGACGATCCGCGAAGTGCGCAGGCGTCTCCCCGGCTGCTCTGTCGAGGTGCTCATCCCCGACTTCAAGGGCGACGAGGACGCGCTCCGCGCCGTGATGGAAGCCCGTCCGGCGATCCTGGGGCACAACCTCGAGACGGTCGAGAGACTGCACCCCGAAGTGCGTCCCGGAGGCCGCTACTGGCGCTCGATCTCGTACCTGGGGAGCGCCAAGCGGATCGACCCCTCGATGCTGACCAAGACGGGCATCATCCTGGGGATGGGTGAGGAGGAGCAGGAGATCCGTCGCGCGATGGCGGACCTGCGCGAAGCCGCGGTGGACATTCTGACCCTGGGACAGTACCTGCGGCCGTCACGGCAGCACATCCCTGTCGCCCGCTGGGTCACTCCGGACGAGTTCGGTGACTGGAAGCGGATTGGCGAAGAGCAGTACGGCTTCCGCCATGTGGAATCCGGGCCGCTGGTCCGCTCCAGCTACCACGCGAAGGAACAGGCGCGGGAAGTGCAGGCGGGAGGTCCGGGTGCGATCCGGGAGGTGATGGAAGCCGATGTCCCGGCGCCGGCCGAGGTCGTCGGGCTGGATGCTTTACCTGTCCCCCGCACCCACGTGAAGCAGCCGGCGAGAGCGGCGCCTGCGGCGTCCCCACCCCTCGTGCAGCTCACGGTGGACGGCCCCGCCAGACGGGCTGCAGGGACGGGAGGCTGACCATATGGCACAGGCGACACGGAATACGGGCACCGGGCTGAACGGCGGGGCAGCCGTAGCTGCGGCGGATGGTGAGCCGACAGGGGTCTCCAGCCTTCAGGGCTTCTCCAGGGAAGAGCTTCACGGACTGCTGGGGGACATGCTCCTCTACCGCCGCTTCGAGGAGAAGGCGGAAGAGGCGTACGCAATCGGGAAGATCGGCGGCTTCTGTCACCTGCACATCGGACAGGAAGGACTGGCAGCCGGCTCGATCAAGGCGCTGCGCCCGGACGACCTGGTCATCACCGCCTACCGCGAACACACGCAGGCCATCGCGAAGGGGATTTCGCCGCGGGCCGTCATGGCGGAGCTGTACGGCCGCGCCGCCGGCTGCTCCGGGGGCCGTGGCGGATCGATGCACCTCTTCAACACCGCGGTGGGCTTCTACGGCGGGCACGGCATCGTCGGGGGACAGATTCCGCTGGGCGCGGGGTTGGCCTGGGCGATCAGGTACCGCGGCGGCGACCAGGTCTGCGTCTGCTACATGGGCGACGCGGCCGTAAACCAGGGCGCGTTCCTCGAAGCACTCAACATGTCGGCGGTCTGGCAGCTGCCGGTGATCTACGTCGTGGAGAACAACGGCTACGGCATGGGGACAGCGTTTTCGCGGGTGTCGGTCACCGACATGGAGGCCCGCCCGGGTGCCTGCGGGGTCCCGGCCCACACCGTGAACGGGCAGGATGTGCTCGAGACCTACCGGTTCTTCGAGGAGCTTGCCGAGCAGGTGCGTGGCGGCGCGGGCCCGCAGTTCGTGAATGCGCTGACCTACCGGTTCCGAGGCCACTCCATGTCGGACGCGGTATCCGGCACCTATCGCTCCAGGGAAGAGGTCGACACGCATGTGGAAGAGCAGGATCCGATCACGATCCTGCGAGACCGCATGATGGACGCGGACCTTCTCACGCAGGAGGAGCTGGAAGCCATCGACGCGGAAGCCCGCGCGACCAGCAAGGATGCGACCGACTTCGCCGCCGCCTCGCCGCCGCCCGACCCCTCGACGTTGTACGACCACGTCTACGCGGAGATCAACGAGCACGGGCGGCTGTTCCTGGACGGGCGGGGCCAGAGCCCGTCGACAGGTACCGGCGGACCCGTTCCCCGCGGCCCCGGAGGTGGCGCCCATGGCTGAGATCACCTACCGAGAGGCCCTGAACGCCGCCATGTGCCAGGAGATGGACCGGGATGACTCGGTCTTCCTGATGGGCGAGGAGGTCGCCGAGTACGACGGCGCCTACAAGGTCTCGCGCGGGATGCTGGAGCGGTACGGGGACCGCCGGGTCGTCGATTCGCCGATCAGCGAGCTGGGCTTCACGGGGCTGTGCGTGGGCGCGGCGATGACCGGACTGCGCCCCATCTGCGAATTCATGACCTTCAACTTCTCGATCCTCGCGCTCGACCAGGTCATCAACGGCGCGGCCAAGATGCTGTACATGACCAACGGGCAGATTCCCGTGCCGATCGTCTTCCGCGGCCCCACGGGTGCGGCCCTGCAGCTCTCCGCGCAACACTCCCAGGCGTGCGAGACCTACTACGTGCATGCGCCGGGGATGAAGCTGGTGACGCCCGCCACCCCCGCCGACGCCAAGGGGCTCCTTGCGGCGGCGATCCGGGACGACGATCCCGTCGCGGTGATGGAGGGCGAGCTGCTGTACAACGTCCGGGGCGAGGTCCCCGACGAGGAGTACGTGATCCCCCTGGGCGTGGCCGACCTGAAGCGCTCCGGGGACGACGTGAGCATCGTCACCCACGGCAAGATGGTGCACGTGGCGCTGCAAGCCGCCGCCGCGCTGGCCAGGGAGGGGATCGAGGCCGATGTCCTCGACCTGCGCTCGATCCGGCCCCTGGACGTGGACGCGATCCTGGAGACGGTGGCCCGCACGAACCGGGTGGTCTACCTGGAGGAAGGGTGGCCCTTCGCCGGGGTCGGTGCCCAGATCGTGTCGCTGATCCAGGACGAGGGCTTTGATGATCTCGACGCACCGGTGGCCCGCGTGACCCAGGCCGATATCCCCATGCCCTACGCGAAGAACCTGGAGCAGATAGCGAAGCCGGGTGTCAAGGCGGTCGTTGAGGCGTGCAGGAAGGTGCTGTACCTGCCGGCGGGAGTCCGCTGATGAAAGCGACGGTGTAGAAATGGCAACCAGGGTCCACATGGAAGCACTCTCTCCCACGATGGAGGAGGGTCAGGTCGTCAAGTGGCTCAAGGGTGAAGGTGACGCGGTCGCCCAGGGCGACATCCTTGCCGAGATCGAGACCGACAAGGCCACGATGGAGTTGGTGGCCCGTGGGGCGGGCGTGCTGAGGAAGGTCTTCGTGGGCGAGGGGGTCGCCGCGCCGGTCGGGGACGTGATCGCGGTGATCGCCGCGGAGGACGAGGACATCGCCGCGCTGGTGGCGACTGCGGGGGGCGGGGGGGCTGCAAGTGGGCCCGCGGCGGATGGCGCCGGTGGAGCCGATGCGGTCCCGGAGCCCGAGACTGCGCCGGCCCCGACTCCCGTGACAGCTCCGTCACCCTCTGTGGCTCCCGAGCCCACCCCGGTGGCGGTACCGGCCCCCACCGGCCGCATCAAGGCGTCGCCCGTCGCCAGGCGCCTGGCACGGGACGCCGGCCTGGACCTCGCCGCCGTACAGGGATCGGGTCCGGGCGGGCGCGTAATCAAGCGGGACGTGGAGGAAGCGGCCCAGGCGGCTGCCTCGGCGCCGGCTCCGGTCGTGACTGCGTGGCCAGTTCCCACGCCTGACACCGAGTTCGTGGACATCCCGCTGTCGCAGATGAGGAAGACCGTGGCCCGCCGCCTGACGGAGTCGCTCGGACCCGTGCCTCACTTCTTCCTTACCGTTGACGTGGACATGACCCGGGCTCTGCAGGCGCGCAAGCAGGTGAATCAGCTGCTTGCGGAGCGGGGCGCCAAGGCGTCGATAAACGACTTCGTGATCAAGGCCGCGGCGGTGGCCCTGACGCACCACCCCGAGTGCAACGCCTGGTGGCAGGGCGACTCCATCCGCCGGTTCAACCGGGTTCACATGGCCGTCGCCGTTGCCGTGCCCGACGGCCTGATCACGCCGGTGGTCAGAGACGCACACGCCAAGGGGCTAGGCCGGATCAGCGCCGAAGTGAGGGAGCTCGCCGGGCGGGCGCGGGACAGGAAGCTCCAGCCGCACGAGTACACCGGGTCCACCTTTTCAATCTCCAATCTGGGCATGTTCGGGATCGAGGAGTTCACCGCCGTGATCAATCCGCCGGAGGCCGGGATCATCGCGGTCGGCGCCGTGGAGGAGCGTCCCGTGGTGCACGAGGGGCAGGTCGTAGTCCAGCCACGGATGCGGGTCACGATGAGCTGTGACCACCGGGTGATCGACGGCGCTCAGGGCGCCCGCTTCCTCGCCACGCTGAAGTCCTTCCTGGAAGAGCCGGCGGCAATTCTGATATAGTGTACAGATGGTTTTGTACATAACGTACAGAAGATTTGTACATTTTGACGGTCCGGCGGCAATCAGGCCGCCAGCAAAGCCCGCAAGAGGAGGATAATGAGTGATTTGAAGACGCCCGGATGGGCGATCGTGCCGGTGGCGTTTTTCGCAGCCGCAGCGTTGGGCTCGGCTCCAGGCTCGGCCACGCCGGCCCTCGGCCCGTTCACGCCCGCTCTGCACCCGGCCCCCCTCGTTGCGCAGGAGGCCACCTCCGCGTCCCGGCCCCCCACCACCCTCGTCCGCGCGGCACGGATGATCGACGGCAAGGGCTCCCTTGTCGAGCCCGGCGCCGTTCTCGTGTCCGGCGACCGCATCACGGCGGCGGGCGCGGAGGCCGCCTCCGCCCGGGCCGACCACGTCATCGACCTCGGCGACGCCACTATCCTGCCCGGGCTGATCGATCTGCACACGCACCTCACCGACCGCGTGGGCACGCACTGGGAAGAAGTGCTCATCACCACCACGCCCGCTCAGGCGGCTCTTTACGGGGCGGCCAACGCGCTGACCACCCTGCGCGCCGGCTTCACCACCGTCCGCGACATGGGCCCCACCTGGCCCTACACCGATGTCGACCTGCGCGACGTCATCAACGCGGGCGTGCTCCCGGGCCCGCGCATGCAGGTGGCCGGCAACTACGTCTCGGCGACGGGCGGCGCGGGCGACGCGCGCCAGTTTTCCATCTACGTGGACGTGCCGACCGTGCGCAACCTTGCCGACGGTGTGGATGCGGTGAGGGCCGCCGTGCGCACCAACCACAAGCACGGTGCCGACTTCACCAAGATCCTGGCCACCGGTGCGGTGCTCTCCCGGGGGCTGTCGCCCGGCGCGCAGCAGTACTCTGACGCCGAACTCGCGGTGGCCGTCGAGGAGACCGACCGCTGGGGCCGCTTCACAGCTGCTCACGCGCACGGCGCCGAGGGCATCAAGGCGGCGATCCGCGCCGGAGTGCGTACCATCGACCACGGCTCCATGATGGACGACGAGGCGATCGCGATGCTGCAGGAGAGCGACCACACCTATTTCGTGCCTACACTGTACGTCGGCGTGATCGTTCCCCGGGACGGCGCGGCCCTGGGCATCCCCGAGGAACAGATCCGGCGCTCGACCGAAATGATGCGCTACCGCAACGCCGCTTTCCGCCGCGCCATGGAGGCCGGGCTGACCGTGGGCTTCAGTACCGACGCCGGCGTGTTCGAACACGGCCACAACGCCCGCGAATTCCAGATCCGCGTGGAAAACGGCCAGGGCGAGATGGACGCCATCACCTCGGCAACGAGCATCTCCGCCATGATCATGGGCTGGGAAGCCGACGTCGGGTCGCTGGAAGCGGGGAAATACGCCGACGTGATCGCGGTCCCCGGCAATCCGCTCGACGACATCACGTTGCTGGAGCGCGTGATGTGGGTCATGAAGGGCGGCGAGGTGTACCGGGACTGACCCGGCCTTCCCGAGGGGACGACATGTAGTACATTGTATGACATGAAGACCGTGACCGTAACCATCAGGATGGACCAGAGCCTGGCACAGCGCCTGGATCGTGCGGCCAAGCGGCGTGGCCGAAGCAGAAGCGCGGTTGTCCGAGACGCTCTGGAGCGCCAACTGGCGCTGAATCAGCTGGCGGACCTTCGCCGCCGGATTACACCGTTCGCGGAAGCTCGAGGCTACCTGACGGACGAGGACATCTTCCGCGATATCTCTTGAGGGTCTTCCTCGACACGAATGTCCTTGTCAGTGCCCTCGCGACCCGGGGGATCTGCGCGGACGTGCTCCGAATCGTCATTGCGGAGCCCTCTCTTGTGGTCAGCGAGACGGTACTCCGTGAGCTGCGTACTGTGCTCGGGGACAAATTCGGCGTGCCGCCTGGCACGATTGGAGCGGCCGAGCGATTCCTCCGCAGGGAAGGAGTCGTGATTGACGAGGCCGTGCCTTTGGGGATTGACGTCCGTGATCCGGACGATGTCCCGATTCTGGAGGAAGCGGTAGCCGGGAAGGCTGGTGTCCTCGTGACGGGTGACGGGGACCTCCTGGAGATTGCGGACGGGGCGCCCCTGGCGATTGTGAGTCCGCGTGGCTTCTGGGACTCGCTCAGGTCGTAACACCTTTACCCCGATTGGGCCTGCTTCTACCTTGCTTGGCGCCGGTCCGCCCCGCCCTCATCACACGCGTTGCGCGGCGGACCAGGCCCGGCTCGCGGGCCCGCTCCCGTGGCCGATTCACCCCTTGATCCCTCCCGGAGGTGTTCCCTTGGCGGACAAGACTGCAAGAAGCACTGACTTCGACGTCGTGATCATCGGCGGCGGCCCCGGTGGCTACGTTGCCGCGATACGCGCGGGCCAGCTCGGCCTGAAGACCGCGTGCGTCGAGGCGGACAAGCTGGGCGGAGTATGCCTCAACATCGGCTGCATTCCGACCAAGGCGCTTCTGTCCAGCGCCCTTCTGGTCAACGAACTCAAGAAGGCGGACGGGCACGGGATCACGTTCGACGGCTTCAAGGTCGACCTGGGGCCCGCCCAGGAGCGCAGCCGCTCGGTGGCGAAACGCCTCTCCGACGGGGTCGGCTTCCTCCTCAAGAAGAACAAGGTGGAGCATGTCCAGGGGTACGGGCGACTCCTCGGGAACGGTGCGGTCGAGGTCGACAATGGCGGCGCGAAGCGGACCATCACCGCCAGGGACATCATCGTCGCCACCGGATCCCGCCCGCGCAGCCTTCCCTTCCTGAAGATCGACGAGGAGCGGATCTGGTCGTCGACCGGGGCGCTCTTCCAGGACAAGGCTCCCGGTTCGCTGGTCGTGGTCGGCGCCGGGGCGGTCGGGATGGAGTTCGCCGACATCTACAACGCCTACGGCTCCAAGGTGACCGTCATCGAGGCGCTGGACCGGGTCCTGCCGCTCGAGGACAAGGATTCGTCGCGCACGGTCGCCCAGAGCTTCAAGCGGCGAAAGATGGACATCTTCACGAGCGCCCGGGTCAAGAGCACCGAGGTGACCTCCGACGGGGTCGTCATCTCCTTCACGGACAGGAAGGGGAAGGACCAGCGGCTGGAGGTCGACTACGTGCTGTCGGCGGTTGGCCGGATACCCAATACGGAAGACGTGGGACTGGACCGGGCAGGCGTGAAGCGTACCGGGCGCGGCGGTTTCGTTGCGGTGGACGAGGCCATGCGGACCAACATTCCCGGAGTGTGGGCCGTGGGCGACTGCGCCGGCGAGCAGCTGCTGGCCCACAAGGGCATGCACGAAGGCGTTGTGGCCGCCGAGCACATCGCCGGCGTCGGCCACCACACGGTCGACTACGGCAACGTGCCCAACTGCACCTACTGCCACCCGGAAGTGGCGTCCGTGGGACTGACCGAGGAGCAGGCCCGCGAGAAGGGCCTCGACATCGATATCGGCAAGTTCCCCTGGGCCGGGAACGGGCGGGCGCTCGCCGCGGGCGACTCGACCGGGTTCATCAAGGTGATCCGCGACAAGCGCTACTCGGAGGTCGTCGGCGCCCACATCGTCGGGCCGCACGCCACCGAGCTCATCGCGGAGTTCGTCATGGCGAGGCACCTGGAGTCGACCGTGGAAGAGATCGACCGGGCGATGCACCCGCACCCGACGCTGTCGGAGGCGGTGGCGGAGGGGGCGCTGGGAGCGCTGGGACGGGCGCTGCACGTATAGGTATAGGGACCCGCGGCGCATCTCCCGCAGGCGCGATTTCGTGAGGGCCAGGCAGTGGGTGCGCCGTCAACCCTGACGTAACGTTAGGGTCCCTGGTTCGGCCCCGCCAACTTGAGCACCGCCAGCGCGAGGACCTGGGTGCTCGCCACGATGTCCTCCACCGCGCACGACTCGTCGGGCTGGTGCGCCTCTTCGAGCGGCCCCGGTCCGTAGGCGACGCAATGTTCGACGCCGGCGATGCGCGCGAAGTGCTTCTGGTCGTAGGTGCCGGGGCTGGCGACCAGCTCGGCGGGTTTCCCGCACACCTTTGCCACCGCGGCGGAAAGAGCCCGGGTCACCGGTGATCCGGACGGCGTCTGCACGGGGTGGACCACCATGCGCTCCTCGATGCGGAAGCGCCGCTTGGGGCTTCTCCGCTCCACGGCCGCGACCAGGTCGGCGATCTCGTCCCGCACCTCCTCGAAGGACTCTTCCGGGACGAAGCGTCGGTCGAAGGTCGCGGTGCAGCGGTCGGCCACGCAGGGGGATTGAGTGGTCTCGTCGGCCTGGCCGCCCACGACGCCGTTGACGTTGAGGGACGGTCTCCGGGACAGCCCGGGGACGACGGGAAGGGCGGACAGGCGGGCCGCGAGGTCGGGACCCAACCGGGTGCGGAACGCCTCCAGGAGCGTGCCCATGTCGTTGATGGCGCTGTGGCCCAGGTGGGGCATGCTCCCGTGGGCGGAACGCCCGTGCGCGATCACGTCGAACCAGTAGACGCCACGGTGCCCGACGCAGATGCGCGCCGGCCCGAACGGCTCCGGAATGATCGCGTAGCCGGTCTCGGGCGCTGAAATGATCCCGGCTTCGCACAGATGCGCCACACCCGCGAAGCCACCGCTCTCCTCATCCACCGTCCCGCTGATGTCGACCGCGCCGTGGAGATCCACGCCCGCGCGGCGGACCGCCTCGACCGCGAAGATCGCGGCCGCGATCCCGGACTTCATGTCGGACGCGCCCCTCCCGTAGATGCGCCCGCCGCGCACCACACCCGCGAACGGGTCGACCGACCAGCCGTCGCCCGGGGGCACCACATCGAAATGGCCGTTGAGGTGAAGGCGCGGGTGGCCCGCCGCCCCCTCCCCGCGCCCCACCACGTTCACGCGCGGGTGCGCAGCCGTATGCTCGGGGCGGCCCACCGCCTCCACGTACTGCACGGCCAGCCCGGTCTTCGCCAACCGCCGCCCGATCAGTTCGGCGCAGTCCCGGTAGAATTCTCCCGGGGGGTTCACCGTCGGGACGTGGATCAGCTCGGCCGTGAAGTTGACGATCTCGTCACGGGCGGCCTCGACCTCGGCGAGAACGCGGTCGGCGCGGGTTGGATGGCTGGGGTGGTTCCGCATGGTAAACTCCAGTGTACCTTATGTCATGCCCAATGTCATGCCGACCCTGCAAGAGAGACTCCCGTGACTTCGATGTTCAGCCTGGAGGGGCGCAGCGCGGCGGTGGTGGGCGGCGGCTCGGGCATCGGCGAAGCGGTCGCGATCGGGTGCGGCGAGGCGGGAGCGCACGTGTGCTGCCTGGACGTGAATGCCGACGCCGCGGCCGGGACCGCGGCCACGATACGCGGGGCGGAAGGCGAGGCCTCGGCGGCGCGGCTCGACATCCTCGACGGCGAGGCCGTCACGGCCGCGTTTGAGGACATCGCTGCCGCGCGAGGGTCGCTCGACGTGGTGGTGTGCACGCCCGGCGTGAACGTGCGCAAACCCCTCCTGGACTACACCGACGAGGAGATGGACCGGGTCCTCGGCGTCAACCTGAAGGGGGGCGCCCACGTCATCCAGTCGGCGGGGCGGATCATGAAGGAGCAAGGCTCGGGTTCGATCATCCTGTTCAGCTCGATCCGGTCCGTCGTGGTCGAACCGGGGCAGAGCATGTACGCGGCCACCAAGGCCGGGATCGTGCAGATGGTGCGCACGGCGGCCGCCGAGCTGGGACCGTTCGGCGTGCGGGTGAACGCGGTCGCACCGGGCGTGATCGACACCCCGCTGACCGCGCCCATCAAGGACCAGCCGGAGTGGTACGGGGCCTATGCGCGGCGCAACATCTTCGGTCGCTGGGGGAGCGCCCGCGAGATGGCGGGTCCCACGGTCTTCCTCGCGTCGGACGCCGCAAGCTACGTGACCGGGACCGTGCTCTTTGCCGATGGCGGCTGGACCGCGATCGACGGAAGGTTCACGCCACCCGGGATGTGATCGCCGGCAGTCCACGCGCTGCTACAACTCGAGTTCGACCCCCCGGCTCTTCAGCACCCGGTAGACCGCTTCGCCGATCTTGTTGTTGGGGGTGGAAGCGCCCGCGGTGATTCCCAACTCGAACGGCCCGGCCGGGAGCCAGTCCGTTGAGGTCACCTCGGGGGCATTGGCGTCCAGCTCCGGCTTGTGGTGGATCATGCCGGTGTCCATGTCGATGCAGGACGCGTCCTTGACGTGGTAGGTCGTCGTGTACTCCCGGCACAGATGGGCGAGGTGGTTCGTGTTCGAGGAGTTGTAGCCACCCACCACGAGCATGACCTCGGGGGGATTCTGCATCATTTCCAGCACGGCGTCCTGTCGCTCCTGGGTCGCGGAGCAGATCGTTCCGAACGAACGGAAGTGCGCCTCCGCGTGTTCCTCTCCTAAGCTCTCGGCCATCATCTCCCGCAGGCGCGCACCGATGGCGAGCGACTCGGTTGCCAGCATCGTGGTCTGGTTGGCCACGCCGACCTTCCGGAGGTCCCGGTCGGGGTCGAAGCCGGCGGAGCTGCGGTTGCCGAAGTGGCGGATGAACTCTTCACGGCTCGGGGCGCCGGCCTCCCCGGTCATGTAGGCACCCACGACTTCCGCCTCGGCCATGTCGCGCACGACGATGTACTTGCCCCCGTCGTGGAGGTGCACCTGGCTGGCGGTGGCACGCGACTCCTCATGCGTGTACTTGCCGTGAATGACCGCGGTGAAACCGTCGCGTGCGTAGCCCTTGACCCGCTTCCAGACGAGCAGTACGGAGCCGCAGGTGGTGTCGACCAGGACGCAACCGATGGCCTGGAGCTTCTCCAGGTCGGACATCGTGACCCCGAAGGCCGGGATGATCACGACGTCGTCGTCGGTGATGTGGTCGAAGTGGAATTCGCTGTCGTCTTCCGGGACGAGCGACTCGATGCCCATTTCCCGCAACCGGCGGTTCACATGCGGGTTGTGGATGATCTCGCCCACCAGGTAGACGCGCTTGTCCGGGAACTTGTGGCGCGTCTCGTAGGCGTAGTCCACCGCCCGGTCGACCCCGTAGCAGAAGCCGAAGTCCTTCGCGAGCCTGACTGTGATGTCGCCGAACCGGTCGGTGTAGGCGCGTGAGCGGATCCGCTCGACGATGGACGAGTGGTATTCCGAATCGATGAGGGGCCTTACCTCGGCCTTCAGCCCGAAGCCTTTGCGAAAATAGGTCTGTTGCATGGAGAAGAATATACATTCCATGACGCGCCGGGGGTATTCTCCGGCCAGGACCCACACGGAGGCGAGCCTTGCTGAGCAGGTTGATCTTCATCTTTGTCGCCGTCCCCCTGGTGGAGTTGGCGATCCTCCTGCAGATCGGGCAATGGATCGGCCTCTTCCCCACCTTTGCGCTGGTCGTGACCACCGGCGTCGCGGGGGCGGCGCTCGCCCGGCAGCAGGGAATCCGGGCGTTCGTGGCGGTGCAGCGCGAGCTGGCCGCCGGCCGGCTGCCCGGTCGGTCCCTTCTCGACGGGCTGGCCATCCTGGTGGGCGGGGCCTTCCTGCTCACGCCCGGCGTCCTCACCGATCTGGCCGGCTTCAGCCTGCTCTTGCCGGCTTCGCGCCGGTGGCTTCAGCGTGTCGTGCGCCGCCGGCTGGAGCGCCGGGTCCGCGAGGGGACGGTGGAGTTCAAGGTCTATGGTCCCGGAGGCCAGGCCACGAGCCGGCGGGCGGAAGTGCACACTCGCCAACCTCGTGATGGAGACGACCGGTGAGGGGAGACGATCGGTGAACAACGACATCTCGTTTCTGGAGCGGCTCCTCGACGCGCCGGGCCCGTCCGGCTTCGAGGCACGACCGGCGCGGGTCTGGCGTCGCGAAGCGGAATCCTTCGCCGAGTCCTGGTCCGACGTGGTCGGCAACAGCTACGCGGCGGTTCGGCGGGAAGCGCGGCCGCTGGCGCTGCTCGCGGGTCACATCGACGAGATCGGGTTGCAGGTGACCCATGCGGACAAGTCGGGCCTGCTCTACTTCGGGGGTATCGGGGGATGGGACCCCCAGGTCCTGGTCGGCCAGCGCGTGCGCGTGCTGGGTGCGAAGGGCGATGTCCCCGGCGTGATCGGGCGGAAGGCCATTCACCTCATGGAACCGAAGGATCGCGAAAAGGCCGTGATGGTGAAGAAGCTGTGGATCGACGTGGGAGCCGGGTCCAGGGAACAGCTGAAGGATCTGGGGGTGCGCGTGGGCGACCCGGCCGTGCTGGACTCCGGCATGGTGCGCCTGGCCGGGGACCGGGTGGCGAGCCGCGCGATCGACAACCGCGTCGGGGCGTTCATCGTGCTGGAGGCGCTGCGCCTCGTTGCCGCGCAGGGGGGCCGGGCGGGGGCGGTGGCCGTGGCGACCGTTCAAGAGGAGATCGGCTACTCGGGGGGAGGAGCCCGAACGAGTGCGTTCGATCTCGCCCCGGACGTCGCGATCGTGGTGGACGTGACCCACGCCACGGACGTGCCGGAGGTCGACAAGAGCCTGGTGGGGGAGCATGAGCTGGGCGGTGGTCCGGTGCTGACCCGTGGCTCGGCGGCTCACCCGGCCGTGTTCGAAATGCTGGCCGAGACGGCCGACGCCCACGACATCCCGTACTCGATCCAGGCCGCGCCGCTGCGCACCAGCACCGACGCGGACGCCATTCACCTGGCACGCGGCGGGGTTCCCACCGGGCTCGTGTCGGTGCCGAACCGCTACATGCACTCGCCGAGCGAGATGGTGGCCATCTCCGACCTCTTCCACGTGGCGCGTCTTCTGGCCGCGTTCGTCGCGCGGCTGGACGAAGGGGTCGACTTCGGCCGGGGTTGAGGCGGCAGCCGGCCCGATGCCGCGGTTTCTGCGCCGTGACCGGGACTTGTCTATATTGAATGCATGGTTGACGCCCGTCAGGTAATCAGAGAAGTCCAGGACATGAGGGAAGAGGGGCACCTGTCCGACGCCCTTCTTCGCCACGCCGTCAAGTCGCTCTACGGGGTCGATCCCCGCTTTGACTGGGTCGGCGTGTATCTCCTCAACGACGAGGGGCTGGAGCTCTGGCTCCACAACTACGTCGGCTCGCCGACCGAGCACGCGAAGATTCCGGTGGGACAGGGTGTGTGCGGCACGGCCGTCGCCCACGGTGCCAACCAGAACGTGCCGGATGTCAGCGAATTCGAAGGCTACCTGTCGTGCGGCGACGACGTGAAATCGGAATTGGTGGTCCTGATCCGGGCCGGAACCGAGATCTACGGCCAGTTCGACATCGACTCCCACCAGCCGGCCGCGTTCAACAACCAGGACGAAGTGGCGGTCCAGATGATCGCCGACAAGCTGGCGGAGCAGATCGCTCACGAGCACCGCTGACCACAAGGCGCCCCCCGCATCGAGGGGACAGCCGCCGGCCGTGCGCTCGTTCCTGGCTCCGAACCCGGGGCCGTTCACACTCACGGGGACCCGGAGCTACGTGGTGGGGGGATCGACCGCCGCCGTCATCGACCCGGGGCCCGCGATCGACGAGCACATCGCAGCTCTCGCGGAGGCGGTTCAGGACGCCCGGGAAGTCATGGTGCTTCTGACCCATGCGCACGGCGACCACGCGGCAGGCGCGAGCGAGGTTGCGCGGCGCACCGGTGGGAAGGTGTGGGGCCCGGGCGGAGGTAGTGATCTGGAGGACGGACAGGTATTCGTCACAGGCGGTGGCGACCTCGTCGCGGTCCGGACACCGGGTCACGCGCGGCGGCACTTCTGCTTTCACCTTCCCGGCGAGGGCTCGGTCTTCACCGGCGACCTCATCCTGGGAGAGGGCGACACGACCTGGGTTGGCGAATACCCGGGCGGCGTCCGTGACTACCTCGATTCTCTCGACCGCCTGGAAACACTTGGCGCCCGCGTTCTTCTTCCCGGCCACGGAGACCCCCTTCCCGATCCCGCCGAAGCCATCGCCCGCTTTCGGCGCCACCGGTTGGCGCGCATCGAGGATGTACGGCGGGTCATCGCCGAGAAGGGGCCTGCCGACGCCCGGACCATCGCCCGGCGCGTGTACGGGCCGCTTCCGCCGGACATCTTCAACATGGCCGTCTCCGCGGTGGAGGCGATTCTGGACTACCTGTCCGACGCCGGATAGCTTGCCCGGATGATACCGGCCACCCTCGCCAAGTCTCTCGTGGAGATCTGCGGACGTGACGGCGTCATCGTGGATGAGGACCGGCTCCTCGTCTACGAATCGGACGCCCTCACCGCGTACCGCCACCGTCCCGGCGCGGTCGCGCTGCCGCGCACCACCACTCAGGTGCAGGGGGCGGTGGCCGCGATCGCGCGGCACGGGCTGCCCATCGTGCCCAGGGGAGCGGGTACAGGGCTGTCCGGGGGAGCGGTGGCGCTCGGCGGCGCGGTCGTCATCGGGACGGCGCGCATGAACCGTATCCTGGAGATCGACGCGGCGAACCGGCGCGCCGTATTGCAACCCGGGGTGATCAACGCCGAGCTGTCGGGCGCCGCGCGGCGGCACGGGCTCTACTACGCTCCCGATCCGTCATCCCAGACGGCCTGCACGATCGGGGGCAACGTCGCCGAGAACTCGGGTGGGCCGCACTGCCTCAAATACGGCGTCACCTCGCGCTATGTGACCGGGCTGACGGTCGTGCTGGCGGACGGGTCGGTGGTGAAGCTGGGTGGACAGGGCCGGGAAGCAACCGGGTTGGACCTCGTCGGCCTCTTTGTCGGCTCGGAGGGCTGCTTCGGGATCGCCACCGAGATCGAGGTCGGGCTCCTGCCGATACCCGAAGGCGTGCGCACCCTGCTCGGGATCTTCGACCGCATCGAGGACGCGGGCCGGGCCGTGTCCGACATCGTGAGCGCCGGGTTGCTCCCGGCCGCGATGGAGATCATCGACGGGCCCACGATCCGGGCCGTGGAGGACAGCGTCTTCGCCGCGGGATACCCGACCGACGCCGAGGCCGCCCTGGTGATCGAGTTCGACGGGGTGGAAGCAGGGCTCGACCGGGAAGCCGAGCGGGCCAGGGGATTCTGTGAGCGGGCCGGCGCCCGCGAAGTGCGCAGCGCGCGCGACGAGGACGAGCGCCTCGCTTTGTGGAAGGGGCGAAAGAAGGCGTTCGGGGCGATGGGACGGATCGCCCCCGACCTCCTGGTGCAGGACGCCACGGTGCCGCGAACCAGCCTGCCGTCGATCCTGAAGGGGATTTCCGGGATCGCGCAGCGGTACGACCTCGTCGTGGCCAACGTCTTTCACGCCGGCGACGGAAACCTGCACCCCAACATCCTCTTCGACCGGCGGGATGCGGACGAGCTGGCGCGGGTCGAGCGCGCGTCCAGGGAGATCATGCAGCTTTGCGTCGATTCGGGCGGCACGATCACCGGCGAGCACGGGGTCGGGCTCGACAAGAAGCACCACATGTCGCTCATCTACGGCCGCGCCGAACTCGACGCGATGTGGGGCGTGCGCCGCGTGTTCGATCCGGAGGGCACGATGAATCCGGGCAAGGTCCTCCCCGAGGACGCCCCAGCCGCTTTGGCACCGCTGTGAGGACCGCAACGGCGTCGCCGGACCGGGTCCTCGGTCTGCTTCCGGAAGAGCAGGTGCTCGTCGGCGACGATGCGGCCGGGTGGGCGCGCGGCTTTCGGGCGCAGGCGGTCGTATTCCCCGCCACCGTCGACGAGACGCAGGCCGTGGTGTGTGTCGCCAACGAGACGGGCACCCGCCTCCTGCCGGCCGGACGCGCGAGCTGGCCGGGGGCGGGGGGTTGGGCCCGCGCCGGTCAGGCCGTCGTCGTGTCGACCGAGCGAATGGACGAGGTGCATCACTACGAGCCCGCCGACCTGACGCTGTCCGCGGGTGCCGGACTCGGCTGGCCCGAGCTGTCGCGCGTCCTGCGACCGAACGGGCAGTGGCTCGCGGTGGATGCGCCGGGTGTGGGCATCGGGACGGTGGGCGGGGCGGTGGCGTGTGGGGTGTCGGGGCCGCTGCAGGGCCGCTACGGGGCCGCCCGGGACAACGTGCTCGGGTTGGAGGTGGTTACGGGGGGTGGCCGGATCCTGCGGATCGGGGGACGGGTGGTGAAGAACGTCGCCGGGTACGATCTGGTGCGCCTGTTCACGGGCAGCCGTGGAAGCCTGGGCGTGATCACGAGCGTGTCGGTGCGTCTGTTCCCGCGTGCGGAGTCCGACGTGACGCTGCGGTTCGGTGGTGGGGCGGCGGAGGTCGTGGCGATGGCGCGCTCGGTGTGCACGAGTCCGCTGCCGGTTGGGGCGGTGGAGGTGGACGGGGGCCGTGCCGGGGCCGACCCGATGACCCTTTCGGTGCGCGTGCCGGGGGGGCCGGGTGAGGTGGACGAGGTGTGCTCGCGTCTTGCCGCGTGCGTCGGCGCCGAGCCGCGTGCCGTGCTGCGGGATGGCGACAGCGATGCCTTCCACGACGATCGCATGGGCTGGGAGGCCGATGCGACGGTGGTCGTGCGTCTCACCGCGTTGCCGGACCAGCTCGGGCGCGTTCTGGAACGGGCCCGAGCGATCGTTGCCGTGATGGGCGGGGAGATTTCCGCCGACGCGCTGCGTGGTGTGGTCCGGGTGAAGGGATCGCCGGCTCCGGGCCGCGTGGCCGCGGTGACAGAGGTCCTGTCGCGGACCCGCGCGGCGATGGAAGAGGGGGGCGGGACCCTGACCCTGAGCGATGCTCCGGGAGAGGTGGCCGCGCGGGTGGGGTGGGCGGGGGGAGGGGTGGATGACGGCGGGCTCGGCGCGCGGATCAAGAGGCTCTTCGACCCGAACTCGATTCTGTCGGCCAGGTGCCCGTGAGCGCGGCGGCCGAAACGCTCGCCCAGGCGGTCAAGGACCAGGAGGAAGGGCTCCTCAACTGCGTCCACTGCGGCTTCTGCCTTCCCGCCTGTCCCACCTATCGGCGGCTGGGTGACGAGGCGGACTCGCCCCGGGGCCGGCTGTACCTGATGCAAGCGGTGGTTGAGGGAAGACTGGACGCCGGCTCGGACGCCTTCCAGACACACATCGGGCGCTGCCTGGGGTGCCGGGCGTGCGAGCCGGTGTGTCCTTCCGGGGTTGCGTACGGCAACCTCCTGGAGATGGCGCGTTACGTGGGCGGCGAAGCCAAGCGGCCACCCCTTCCGTCGCGGCTGTTGCTGCGCGTCTTCGGCACCGAATGGATCGCCCGCCCGGCCATGTGGGCGGGCCGCCTTTTCCGCGCCACCCGGATACCCGCGCTGCTCACCCGGATCCTGTCCGGCCCCCGTGCCCCGAGCGGGCCCCGGCTGGGCGTGGCCATGCTGGCGGCATCGGCGCGGGCCCGGGGGGTTCTGTCCGGGGCGGTGCCCGCGCCCGGCGGGGACGTCCCTCGCGTGGCAACCGAGGCCGGGCCGACGGTGGGCGTGCTGACCGGGTGCGTTCAGGCGGGGCTGTTCTCCCGTGTGAACGACGCCACCGTGCGCGTTCTGGAGGCCAACGGCTACCGTGTCGTTCCCGTGCCGGGGCAGGGGTGCTGTGGGGCACTCCACGCCCACGGCGGCGACATCGAGGCCGCGCGGGCAATGGCGCGCCGGAATGTGACGGCCTTCGAGGCCGCGGGCGTGGACTACCTGGCCATGAACGCCTCCGGGTGCGGCGCGGCCATGTCCGACTACGGTTCGTTGCTCGCGCACGACGAGGCCATGGCGGAGCGGGCGCGTGACATCGCGGGACGGGTGCGGGACATCTCCCAGCTCCTCGCCGAGCGGGGTCCGGTGGCCGGGGGCGACCTCCCGCTCTCGGTGACGTACGACGCACCCTGTCACCTCCTCCATGCCCAGGGCGTGGCGGACCCTCCCGCGGCGGTCATGAATTCGATCCCGGGACTTGAAGTCCTCCCCCTCGAGGGCGCCGCGGAATGTTGCGGGGGCGCCGGAATCTACGGGCTGACACAACCCGGTCTGGGTGGCTGGATCGGTGGCGACAAGGTTGCGAGCGTGATCGAAACCGGAGCGGCGGCGCTGGTGACCGGCAATCCGGGGTGCATGATGCAGATCGGTGCGGGCCTCGCGCTCGCCGGTCAAAAGGTTCCCGTGCTGCACCTGGTGGAGCTCGTCGACGAGAGCTACCGGCGGGGCGGCCTCTACGAAGGGCGGAAGTGGTGATTGAATCGAGCGTGACGATAGCCGAGGCCGAGCAGCGCGCCGAGGAGTGTCTGGCGTTCCTGCGCACCCTCGTCGAGACCGAGTCGCCAACGGGTGACGAGGCAGGCAACCTGACGATGGCCAGGTTGCTCGAGGAGGCGATCGTCAGCGCCGGCGGGCGGGTGCAACGAATCCCGGCACCGGGTCTGGGCGTGCACCTTCTCAGCCGCTTCCCGGGGACCAGGCGGGACAAGGGTCGCATACTTGTCATGGGGCATATGGACACGGTTCACCCGGTGGGGACCCTGGAACGGTTGCCCTTTGAGGTGACGGGGGGAAGGGTATGGGGCCCCGGGATCTACGACATGAAGAGCGGCCTGGCGGTCTCGCTGTTTGCTCTTCGCATGTTGGCCGAGAAGAAATCCGGCCCGGCGTCCGACGTCACCCTTCTCATCACCTGCGACGAGGAGATTGGATCGACGACTTCCCGGGACCGGATCGAGGCCGAGGCGCGGGCAGCGCGGGCGACGTTGGTGGTGGAGCCGTCCGCACCGGGAGGCGCTGTCAAGAGTCGGCGCAAAGGGGTGAGTGCGTACGTGCTCGATGTTGGGGGACAGCCCTCTCACGCGGGGATCGAGCCGGAAGCGGGGGCAAGCGCCATACACGAGATCTCACGGCAGATCTGCCGCATCTACGACTTTGCAGACCTGGAAGCCGGTACTACCGTCAGTGTTGGTGTCGTCGAGGGAGGAATTGCGGAAAATGTGGTAGCGCCTTCTGCTCGATGTACAATCGACGTCCGGTTCTGGAGCTCCGCCGAAGCCGAGAGGGTCGATTCGGCGTTACGCGGAGCGGAGCCGTTCGATGGCCGGTGCACATTGCGCCTGAAAGGTGGCATCAATCGCGGACCGCTCGAAAAATCGCAGGCGTCGGCGAAGATGCTCGCGCATGCTCGCTCTCTGGCGGAGCGGTTGGGGTTTGAGATCGGCGACAAGGCCACTGGTGGCGGAAGTGACGGAAACATCACCGCTTCTGTTGGATGTCCTACGCTGGATGGATTGGGGCCGGATGGCGGTGGGGCGCATACTTTGAAGGAAAATATCCTCCTGAGCGAGGTGCCGCGCCGCGTTGGCCTCATGGCGGCGCTGCTTGAAACATTGTAGTCCTCCATCGTAGCCGCGGCGTGCGGAACCTTCGCCCAAAATGTTTGGCGCAGCGGGCATTGTGCGCTGCACCAACCGGTTTTACAATTGCTTGATGACAGGGCCGCTGTTCGAGTGAGTTTCGATCGGTGGCCACGAGTTCACGCGATCACCTTCCCGGAGGCAGTGATCAATGGATGCAGAATCAAGACGTGACTACCGCGCCGCTCTGAAACAGGCGGAAGCGGAGTTGGCGAACCATGACAAGCGCGGAGAAGCGCTTCGGGGCGCCATCGAGGGACTCAAGAACCTGCTGGGGGTGGGCCAGGCGGCATCGCCGGCTCCGGCCCCGGCTCCGAAGAAGCGCGTAGTGCGCAAGCGCAGGAAGCGGAGAAAGAGTGCCGGTGCGGGTCATCCGGAAGTCCCGCGGGGCACCTTCAAGGGCATGGGGCCGACGTACGCCTATCGCAAGTTCGTGAGCATCTACGGCACAAGCTACAGCGTGCCGCAGATCCGGGATGCACTCGTCCAGGGTGGGGTCGAGTCCAAGTCGTCCACGTCTCTGCTCACCGGCCTTCATTCGGTTCGTCGCCGGGATCGCCTGAAAGAGGAGGCGGAGCAGCGGCTGAAGGCGGCCGGTTCGAGTGCGGCGGAGTCCGCCAGCGAATCGGCCGAGTAGCCACTTCCCCGAAATACCAAAGCGGACAGCGGCGGACGGGCGGACCCGGGACGCGGGTCACTCGTCCGTCGTTTGCCGTGTCCAGGAGCCACCACAGGCATGAGAATCGACAGAGCGGTATTGCGCGAAGTGCCACTCGAGCTAAGGGAATTCTTTGAGATCAGCAGCGGGGGCATGCAGGCTCGCCGCATTCTCTTGCTGACCCTGGAGGCCGCCGGCGTTGAAGCCTGGTCCGAATGCGTTGCAGGCGAGACACCGGGTTACTCCTACGAAACAACCGACACCGCATGGCATGTGCTCACTCGTTGGCTTCTGCCGACGCTGGTGGGCACCGAGGTCGAAGACGCTCGGCAGCTGAATCCGGTTCCGTGGCTCCGTGGGCATCCCATGGCGAGAGCCGCGGTTGAAATGGCGGGTTGGGACCTGGAAGCAAAGCGTCGCGGTGTCTCTCTGAGAGATCTGCTGGGCGGGGTCGCCGACGCCGTGCCTGTAGGGGTGTCCATCGGCATTCAAGGCACCGACCGTGCCCTTCTTGACAAGGTTGAGCAATATATCGGCGAGGGATACCGGAAGATCAAGATAAAGATAAAGCCGGGACGCGATGTGGACATGTTGCGGACGGTCAGGGATCACTTCCCCGACATCCCCATCATGGCGGACGCCAACTCGGCGTATTCCCTTCCCGGGGATCTCGGGCCCCTCAGGGAGATGGACGAATTCGGCCTGATGATGATCGAACAACCTCTCTCGCACGAGGACCTGCTTGACCACGCCCAGCTGCAAAGACGCATCACGACACCCGTGTGCCTTGATGAATCGATTCGCTCGCTCGGTGATGCGCGCCTCGCCATTCACCTGGAGTCGGGGCGGATTGTAAACATCAAACCCGGCCGGGTCGGAGGGCTGGCTTCGTCGATCGCCATACACGATGCCTGCGTTGACGCGGGCTGGCCGGTATGGTGTGGAGGCATGCTGGAGTCTGGAGTCGGACGGGCGCACAACATCGCGTTGGCGACCCTGCCGGGCTTCGCTGTGCCCGGTGACATCTCCAACTCCCGCCGCTACTGGGCGGAGGATATCGTGTATCCCGAGTTTGAGATGGTAGACGGGATCATGCCTGTTCCGGATGGACCGGGGATCGGCGTCACGCCCCGTGTTGATCGCATTGAGGAGCTAACCACGCGCAAGATGGTGTTCGACGCCTGACAGTCCGTGGCCGCGGATTGCTAACCCACCCCTGACACGCCGCGCATACAAGCCGGGCAGTAGCGCCAGCGGGGATCGAGCGGTTCGCCGCAGGGACATTTGTTGCCGCGCGGGCGGGCACACATCGGGCAACCGGCCGCGGCGGGCGGAAGGGCGGCGTCACAACCGGAGCAGTGAACGGCCGCTCCCTGGGTCAGGGCAATGATCTGCCCGGCTTCGTGCGCCGTCGTGGCGAACTCCGCGACCTGGCGCCTGGCGTCCCGGGACATCGACCCCATTCCGTTGCGCCGTGCCAGCGTGCGAAGCGAGGTGATCGAAGCCCCGGCCGTGACCGCGGTCCTGATCTCGTCGTCCACCACCAGGACCTCGAAGACCCCGCTGCGCCCGCGATAGCCACCGGTGCACACGGCGCACTCCGTGCCTCCTCTCCCCTGGCAACGGGCGCACATCCGGCGCACCAGCCGCTGAGCCACGACGCCGGCCAACCCCCCTGCGACAAGGAAGGGGGGCACGCCCATCTCCAGCAGGCGCACGATGGCACTGGGCGCGTCGACGGTGTGGATCGTGGTGAGGACCAGATGACCGGTCACGGCCGCGGACATGGCGATTTCGGCGGTCTCGCGGTCCCGCACCTCGCCCACCAGGATTACGTCGGGGTCCTGCCGCAGGATTGCGCGCAATCCCGACGGGAACCCGAGACCCGCCTTCCGGTCGATCTCCATCTGGGCGACTCCCGGGAAGCGGTACTCGATGGGGTCTTCCAGGGTGACGATGTTGATCTTCTCCGCGGCGAGTTCGGAGACCGCCCCTGAGAGGGTGGTCGTCTTGCCGCTACCTGTGGGCCCCGCGGCCAGGAGGACTCCCTGGCGGCGCCTGAGGAGCTGGCGAAGGCGGTCGAGGTCGTGGGAGGACAGCCCGAGCGACGACAGGTCGCGGGGAGCGTCGCCGGGATCCAGGAGGCGGAGGACGGCCTTTTCGCCCCCGTGGGTGGGAATGGTGGAGACACGCACGGTGAGCTCGGTATCACGGCTCCTGGCGCTGAACCCTCCGTCCTGGGGGCGGCGACGAACCGAGATGTCGAGGCCCGCCATGATCTTGATGCGGGAGATCGCGGCCCTGTGTGTCCCGGGCGGCAACTCGGTCGCGGTGTCGAGCAGGCCATCCACCCGGAAGCGCACCCGGGAACCGGCCCCGAGGGTCTCGATGTGGATGTCGCTGGCGCGGCTATCAATCGCCGTGGACAGGAGGTGGTCCACGATCTTGACGATCGGCGGGGCGCTCGCTTCCTGCTCCAGCACCCTGAGCTCCCCCGGCCTCTCGGTTGCGTCCCGGCTTCCGAGGCTGTCGAGCAGTTCGGGGAGCTCGCCGCCGTACGCGTCGAGCACTCCCTGCGCCACCGCCGAATGGGGCGCGACCACCGCCTCGACATGGAATCCGGTTTGAAAGCGCAGGTCGTCGACCGTGTCGGTATCGAGGGGATTCGCCATGGCGACCGTCAATCGCCGTCCCTCGATCGTGAGGGGAAGGACGCCCTTCCGCCGGGCGGTCCCGGGCTTGATCTTCGCCAGGGCCCGCGCCTCCGGCTTCAGAGGAGGGGTGACGAAGGGCAGATTGAGTTGAGTGGCGAGGGCTTTCCCGACCTGCACCTCGTCAACGAGTCCCTTTCTCAGCAGGATATCGCCGAGGCGTCGCCCGGAGCGGCGGTGTTCCTCTTCCGCGTTCCGCAGCGCGTCCGATGTCAGGGCTCCGCCGTCCACCAGGAGCTGGCCGAGTAGTTCGTCGCTCGCCGTCATGATGGCAGGAAGATGACGGGTCGCGTGGGGCGTCTACATGGCGCGACGGGACCAATTGGGGGGTAGCCGGCGGCCAGCCGGGATGGCGGCGCCGGTTGGCTGCAGCGGGGCTTTCCGCTGCGGGCTGCTACGGCATGGGGGCGCCCGGACGGAGGTCCAGGGTGACTTCGGCTTCCACGTGCCCGATGTCGGCCCGGTTCTTGAGGGCGTCGCGCAGACGCGGGTCGATCTTCTTGTACGCCGCGAGCACCCCGTCGCGGAGACGGAGCCTCAGAACCTTGATCGCATTCACGTCGGGACGGCTCGTCCGGGTCTCCTTCTTGGCGTCTTCGAGGTGGTGCGGAGAGATCTCGAATGGAACGACACCCACGTCGTCCCGGCGATCCGAGTCGAGATAGTGGATCGACACGCTCACGTCGCCACGGGCCAAGTGGTGCGAGATGTCGCCGATGGCCCGAAACCGCGCCGCCAGCGGGCTGATCTCGGTGCTATGGGCGGCTTTTCGGTACCCGGATTCGACGAGCGTGAACAGTCGGCGCAAGCGCTCCGGAGTGGTGGAGTCCCCGTCCGGAATGGTCGTATCCAGCTCTCGGCCACGAGCCTGCCGGTCATTGAGCGACAGCGCCCGCTCCATGTCCCGGCTCCGCGCCCGGTCGATGCTCTCGAGGATTCTGTCCGTAGTTCTGTTGTACCTCATTGTGCCTCGCGAAAAGTCCGTTCTGCCATCGCATTCAAGGGCGAGAACGATAACGTCATACGGTTTGCCCGGCTAGGATCGGCGGGATAGCTTGGAGCGGCAAACGCAGGGCTGAGAGGCCTGCATACCCCACCACCACCCTATAGCCGGCCCCGGAGTTGCTCCATGTTGAGAGAACCCCCAGCCACCGTGTTGCCCGGTGCGAGTTGAGCGCCTTTCTCCGGGCCGCTCCCACGCCGGCGGGCTCCGGCGCGGACTGTCGGTCTCCGTCTTTCTCCTGCTTGCCTCGACCGGGACAGCCCTCAACGGGCAGGCATCCGGTGCCGCGCTGTCCTACGGCGTCCCGTCGCCTGCAAACGCCACCTACCATGTCTCGGATACCCTGACGACAACGATTGGCACGCCGGTCGGTGACGTGAGCCTTGAACTGACCATGGCCGTGACCCTGGCGGCGACCTTTGAGCCCGACCCGGGCGGCGTGCGTTTCACCGGAGCATTGGAGGCCTTCAGCGCGAGCATGTCGGGCCCAATGGGCTCACAGACGTTGGACGAGACAGTTGCCGGCGCTTACGTCTTCGTTCTCGATTCTCGCGGCGGTGTCGAGGTGGTTTCGGGGCCTGAATTCCCGGAACCTGCCGCGTCGGCGGCACCCGTCGTCTCTCTCCCGCACGAGATGTTCCCGCACCTCCCCGGCAAGGCGGTTCAGCCCGGGGACCGTTGGGTCGACACGGTCACCTGGTCCCATGAATCGCCGGATGCCAGGGTCACCACCACCAATGTGCACACCTACACCCTGGTTGGGGACACCGTGGTCGACGGCCGCTCGCTACTCCACATCGCGATTTCAGGGGAGGCCGAGACGAAGGGAACCGTGGGCCCTTCCGGCATGAGCTCGGAACAGACCATTACGGGAGCGAACAGCGGGTTTGCGCTCTGGGATCCCGAGCGAGGCGCTCTGCATTCGATGGAAATCGACCGAGACTACAGTGGCACCATGAATTCACCCATGGGAGAGGCCTCCGTGACAGTCACCGGTTCCTCCCGTCGCTGGATGGAGAGATGACATGAACGGCGAATACGACACCCGGCACGCCCGGGCCGCGGACGTCGCGGAAGAACTCCCACCCCGTCCGGCCTTTTTCAAGCGCCTGTGGATGGTCTTCGTGCAACCGGGAGACCTCTTCGGTCAGCTGGCGCTCAACCCGGCCTGGTATCCCATGGCGGCCTTCGTCGCCATCGTCGCGGCGCTGTCGATGTGGTTCCTCCCGGCCGAGGCGTTCGAGGCCCTCATCCTGGCCAGGATTCCGCCTGATCAAGCGGCGGAGATGCCCGATCTTCCCGCGAATTTCATTCGCTTGTCGACCATCGGCGGCATCGCGGTAGTCTCCTTTCTGTTCCCGCTCGTGCTGAGCCTGATCACCTACGTGACCTTCGTGTTCATCCGCGGTGACGACGCGACCTTCAAGCAACACCTCTGCGTCATGTCCCATGTGGGTGTCATCACCGCCTTCGGCAGCCTGTTCATGATGCCGCTCCGGATGCGGAGTCTGGACATCGACCAGATCCTGTCCGTGGGCACTTTCTTCCCGTTCCTTCCCGATGGCTTCCTGCTCAATATGCTGACGCGCCTCGACCTCTTCGCGGTGTGGGCGACCGTGGTCGCCGGGCTCGGGTTGTCGGTCATCTCGCGGAAGAGCTGGGGGTCCACCGCGTCAATCCTCGTCGGACTGCTGGTGGTCGTGGCCATTATCCAGGCATTCTTCACCGGGTGACGGCTACTCCGGCGGACTTGCCAGAGCCGGGGGCGCGCAAGGGAGCGGTGTCCCCGAACGGCCGACTGGGCCGCGCGGTCCTCGTGGTGGCCGCGCTGGCGGCCCTGTTCCACCTCTTCGGCGCGGGTTTCTCGCCGTTCACCGCCCTCGTCCAGCGCCCCGTGCACCTGGCCCTCATGGGGACGCTCGCGTTCCTGGGGGTCGGCGTCCGTGCACTCCCGCGCACGAAGTGGGGGTGGGGATTCAATGCCGTTTTCGGGTCGCTGCTGGTCCTGTGCGCGCTCTACCTGGTGTCGCAGAACGAGGCGCTGGTGGCACGTTCCGGGAGCCCGACGACCGTGGATCTGGTGGCGGGGGCGGTGATCGTCGTCGGGGTCCTGATCCTGGCACAGCGGGCGACGGGGTGGGGCTTGGTGGTGGTCGCGATGGGAGCCCTTTTCTACGCGCTCGCCGGGCCGTGGCTGCCGGGAATCCTGGCCCATCGGGGGTATGGCCCCGGCCGCCTCATCGAACAGCTGTTCCTGTCGACCGAGGGGATCTGGGGCGTTCCGCTCGGTGTGTCGGCCGACTTCGTCTACCTCTTTGTGCTCTTCGGGGCCTTTCTCGACGTCGCGGGTGGCGGCGCACTCCTCATCGCCCTCGCCGACCGGGTGGCGGGACGCACCCGGGGAGGTCCCGCGAAGACGGCCGCGGTGGCGAGCGCCTTCATGGGATCGCTGTCCGGCAGCGCGGTCGCCAACGTGGTGACCACGGGAGCCTTCACGATCCCTCTCATGCGGCGTTCCGGCTTCCGCCCCTTCTTTGCCGGGGCCATCGAGGCGGCTGCGAGCACGGGGGGGCAGCTCATGCCACCCGTCATGGGCGCGGGCGCGTTCATCCTCGCGACGTGGACCAACATCCCCTACGGCACCGTGGCTCTCGCGGCTGTGATCCCCGCCGTGCTCTACTACGCGGCCCTGCTCTGGGCCATCCACTTCCGCGCGTCCAAAATCGGGCTCAGAGGCTCGCCGACCACGCAGTCCGAAGGCATCCTGGGGCGCATCCACCTCCTTCTCCCGGTGCTGATCATCGTCCTGATGCTCGCGATGGGGCGCTCCCCCATGCGGGCCGCGTTCTGGGGGGTCGTCACCTCCCTGGTGGCGGCGTACGCGGTGCGGCACACCCGTCCCGGCCTGTCCGACCTCGCCCGCTCCCTGCGCGCCGGGGCCTCGGGAGCGGTCCAGGTGGCCGCGGCCTGTGCGGCGGCAGGGATCGTGGTCGGGGTGGCGTCGCTGACCGGCATCGGTCTCCGGATGTCGGAGCTGATCGTGGTCATCTCGCAGGGCAACCTCCTGATCGCGCTGATCCTGACGGCGTTCGGCTCGATCGTCCTCGGAATGGGACTCCCGACGACCGCGGCCTATGTGGTGCTCGCGGCCCTGGGCGCCCCGGCCCTGGTGGAGCTCGGCGTGCCGCTCCTGGGCGCCCACCTGTTCATCTTCTACTTCGGGTGCATCTCCAACGTGACGCCGCCGGTGTCGCTGGCCGCGTATGCCGCCGCCGGGATCGCGGGCTCGCCACCGCTCCGAACGGCTTGGACCGCCATGGGACTTGCCTCGGCGGGGTTCCTCGTGCCGTTCATGTTCGTCTATGCACCCGCACTGATCCTCGACGGGACGGTCACCGAGATCGCATCGACGGCACTGACCGCGCTGGTCGGCGTGGTGGCTCTCTCGGGCGCCGTAATTGGTTACGTTCGAGGGCCCGTCGGACCGGTGCGCAGGGTTGTTCTCCTGGCTGCGGCCCTGGCCCTGATCGCGCCGAGCTTCCTGTGGGACGGGATCGGGCTGGTGCTGTTCATGGCGGCGGGTTTCGCCTTCCAGAAGAGAGTCGTTGAACAATGAAGCGTTTCCTGAAATTCCATGGCAGCGCGGTGCTGGTCATGACCGGTCTGGCCGCCTGTTCCGGATCCGCGCCCCAGGAGTTCCTGAGCCTGGGCACAGCCGGCACCGGCGGCATCTACTATCCGCTGGGCGGTGCCATCGCCGCGCGCCTTTCCGTCATGGACACGCTGCGCCAGTACACCGCCGAGGTCAGCGGGGGATCGGTGGAGAACGTCAACCGGCTCCGGGAGCGGCAGACGGATCTGGCCTTCGCCACGGGGAACACCGTCTTCGAGGCCTTCAACGGCGGTCAGGACTATGAGGAAGCTGTCGCCGACCTGAGGATTCTCGCTCCCCTCTACCCGAACATGACACACGTCGTGGTGTCGCGTGGCTCGACGGCCGAGTCGCTGGCCGACCTCGTGGGCGGCACGGTGTCCGTCGGCGCGGCGGGGAGCGGCACCGAGCAGATGTCCCGCCAGATCCTCGAGGCCTACGGACTGACCTACGACGACGTGACGCCCCGATACCTGAGCTTCAACGAGTCGGCCACCGCGCTGAAGGACGGCGCCATCGACGCCGCGATCATCTCGGTGGGCTACCCCGCCGCGGCCGTGCTCGAGGCGACGACCACCGGGGGTGCGCGGCTCCTTCCGATGGACGAGGACCGGATCCGGTACCTGCGCGAGACCTACCCGTACTACATCAACGGGGAGATCCCGGCCGGGACGTACCCCGGCACGGACGCGGCGGTGCCGACGGCCGCGATCCTGAACTGGGTGATCGGCATGGCGGATGTCCCGGAGGACGTGGTCGGCAACGTCGTTCACCTCCTGACCGACGAACGAGCCGCTCTGGCCCAGGTGCACGACATGGTGAACCAGATCGAGATGGCGGTCCTGCTGGAGGCGCCGATCCGGTTGCACGCGGTCACGCAGGCGTGGGTGGATGGGAACCTGGGGGGAGATCCGGGGGCACGATGACGCCACCACTCGGTTGCCAGCGGAGCCACTTCTCGCTGCCGGACGACTTCCACTACCTCAACTGCGCGTACATGGGCCCCTTGCCGCTGGTGGCGGAGCAGGCCGGGACCCAGGGGTTGAGAGCGAAGCGCTTCCCCCAGGCAATCGAGCCGGAGGACTTCTTTCGGCCGGCCGACGAGCTCCGAGAGCGATTCGCCCGCCTGATCCGAGCCCCCGAGGCGAACCGGATCGCGACCGTTCCGTCGGTCTCGTACGCGGTCTCGACCATCACCCGCAACACGGCGATGTCCCCCGGACGCAACGTGGTGATCGTACACGAGCAGTTCCCCGGGAACGTCTACCCGTGGCGGCGGCTGGTGGACGACAAGGGCGGCGACCTGCATGTGGTCGGACCGCCCGAGGACGGTACGCGGGGGCGAGGGTGGACGGAGCGGATCCTCGACGCGATCGACGGCGCGACCGAGGCGGTTGCCATGGGAACCGTCCACTGGACCGACGGCACGCGCTTCGATGTCGGCGCCGTTCGTGACCGGACCCGCGAAGTCGGGGCGGCACTGATCCTCGATGGGACGCAGACGGTCGGAGCCGCACCGATCGATGTGCGGGAGCTGGACCCCGACGCGCTGATCGTCGCCGGCTACAAGTGGCTCCTCGGTCCGTATTCGCTGTCGCTCGCCTACTTCGGCGACCGCTATCTCGACGGCGTCCCCCTGGAGGAGACGTGGATCGGCCGGCGGGACTCGGAGAACTTCGCGGGCTTGGTGGAATACGTGGACGACTATCAGCCGGGCGCGCTCCGCTTCGACGTGGGGCAGCGCAGCAACTTCGCCCTGATTCCGGCACTCTCGGCTTCGCTCGACCTGGTGCTGGAGTGGGGCCCGGAGCGGATATCCGACTATTGCACTGCCCTGATGGAAGACGCATTCCCCCGTCTACGGGATCTGGGACTGCGGATCGAGGACGACGCGTGGCGCTCCCCGCACCTCTTCGGCCTGGGACTGCCTGCGGGCGCGGAGCTGGAGCGGCTGAAGGAGTGCCTGGAACGCCACCGGGTGGGGGTTTCGTTCAGGGGGACCAGCATTCGGGTGTCTCCCAACGTCTACAACACGAAAGACGACGTCGAAGCGCTGGTGGCGGCGTTCACCGAGGCGCTGAGGGGCTGACCGCCGGGACTCAGCGCACCGTCAGACCGGGTCCGAATACCACCTTTACCGCCGCACCCTCTGCGATCCCGCGCTCGGCGAACCAACCCTGCCGTACCTCGAGCACGAGCGCGGTGGCGATGTCCGAATCGGTCAGGGTCTCGTCGAGGGCCTCCATCTGCTTGATGCCCGCGACCTGGTTGCTGTCGTCGAAGAAGGCGATGTCGAGCGGGACGTAGGTGTTCCGCATCCAGAACGAGCGCTCTTCCATGCGCGGGAAGACGAAGAGCATCCCCGTTCCGTCGGGCACCGCGTCACGATCCATCAACCCCTTTTCGCGCTGCTCGGGGATGCCCGCGACTTCTGCCACGACCGTGTCGGTCCCGAAGATCACCCACGCCGTCCCGGGCGCGGGTCGCGGCACGACCTGCGCGCCAGACTCGGCGGCCTGCCCACTCTCGGCCCCGGCGCCGCCCGTGGCAGCCCCCGCGTCACCCGCGGCGGCGCCGCCGTTGCCCGATCCGCACGCCGCAGTGACCAGCACCGCGACGATGGCTGCGAAGACCGGGCCGATGGGCAGCCGGTCTCTTGTTTCGTTGATGTGGGGTGCGTGCATGTTGGTCCCTGTCGCCGTCGTGATCCTCTGGACTAACTTACTGCCGCCGTTCAATCACACCCAAGTCAGAAGGATACCGCGTGAGCATCGACCAGGAACTGCTCGACATCCTCGTGTGCCCGGAAAGCAGGGAACCCGTGGCCATGGCTGGCGCGGAGTTGCTGGACCGCCTGAATGCGGCGATCGAGGCGGGCAGCGTGCTCAACCGCGGCGAAGAAGCGGTGACGGAGCCGGTGACCGAGGGCCTCCTGCGCGAAGACGGGCGGATCCTCTACCCGGTCCGCGAGGGCATCCCCATCATGCTGATCGACGAGTCAATCGACGTCTCGGGGGTCTAGCAGCGCGGGGATTCCCGCCCGGGCCCCCGGCAGCCTCACCCGGGCCGCACAATGGTTCCCTCGGCCACCGTGACCGCATGGCCGACGAGTTCGACGCGGTCTCCCCGGGCGCGCACGGTGAGCGCGCCGCCCCGTGCCGACCGCTGCCGCGCCGACATCTCGGTCTTCCCGAGGACCCGCGCCCAGTACGGCGTCAGGGTCGTGTGGGCGACGCCGGTGACAGGGTCCTCGTCGACGCCGAGCCCGGGTGCGAAGAACCTCGACACGAAGTCCACGCCGGGGTCGGCGCCCCGTGCCGTGATCGCGACCCCCATCACGTTGCCGGGCAGCGAAACCCTGGCCAGGGCGCCGAAATCGGGCCGTGTGGCGAGGACGTCATCCTCCGAAGGAAGCACCACCAGCGCCACCTTCCCCGAGGTGGCGAAGATGGCGGTGGCCGCCTCGACGCGCAGAGCCTCGGTGAGCCCCGCGGGCATCGGCCGCTCCACAGGCGGATTCGCCGGGAAGTCCAGCCGCAGACGGCCGTCCTCGTCGTCGACGCCGAGCGGCCCCGACGCCGACTGGAAGCGCACCGGGCCGGCGACCTTCATCTCGCGCAGGAGCACGTGGGCGCTGGCCAGGGTGGCGTGACCACAGAGCGGCACTTCCGCCACGGGAGTGAACCAGCGCAGGCGGCGGACACCCCCCGCGCCGGCCGGGTAGACGAACGCGGTTTCGGACAGGTTCATCTCTGCCGCGATCCGCGCCATGGCCGAATCGGTCAGATCGTCGATCTCCAGACAGACGGCGGCCGGGTTGCCGCTGAACGGGGTATCGGTGAACGCGTCCACGGTGTAGAATGGAATCCCTCGACCGGTCATTTCTCTCTGGGCCTCGATGGGGTTGTCTGCAAGGGCCGCAAGGCCGGTGACTATGGTAAGATCCACATTCTGCGGTGCTGCGGAAGCCTTGAGCGAAGGGGCGGAGCAGCGATGTCCAGGCCGAGAACGGGCTGACCAGGGGTGAACAGCCCGGGTGAGATGATCACGGCGCGCGGCTTCGCCCGCTTCTACACCCCGCTGGCCGCTACCAGTCTTCTCCTCACCGCCACCAACCCCATCCTCGCCGCGGCGCTGGCCCGCTCCCCCGACCCGGTGACGGCGCTGGCCGGATACAGCGTGGCCTTCGCGGTCTGCGGCGTCCTCTACGCTCCCCTGCTCGTGGTGCAGCAAGTGGCCGCCGCGCGCCTGCTGGCCGCCGGTTCCTTCTCGCCGGTCAAGCGCTTCGCCTACCTGTCGGGCGCGGTGTTCTCGCTGATCGGCGCACTGATCGCCTACACCGGCGCGGGCGATGTCGTCTTCGCCCGCATGGTGGGAGTCGGCCCCGAAGTGCTGAGCGAAGCCGTCCGCGCCATGCAGTTCCTGTGGCCGGTCCCCTTCCTGACCGCCGTGCGGGCCGCGCACCAGGGGCGGCTGGTCGCTGGCCACCGGACGCTGCCGATCGCCGTCGCCACCGGAGGCCGCACGGGCATTCTCGCGGTGGTCGCCTTCAGCCTGCTGGCGACGGGCGGCGGGGCGTGGCTCGGCGCGGCCGCCTTCACCGCCGGCCTGGTCATCGAGATGTTCTGGGTGATGTGGTCGCCCACCCCGGACATCCAGCTGGAGCAGACGGACTGCGAGGCCGACAAGGAGAATGTGGCCCGCTTCTCGGCGCCTCTCATGCTCAACGTGCTGCTCTGGTGGGCCACCCCGCTGATTATCAACGCGGTCCTGGCGCGCACCGCCGATCCGAATCCGGCGCTGGCCGCGTTCGGGGTCGTGGAGGCGGTGGCGTGGTTCATCGCGGCGCCGGTGGGCCAGCTCCAGCACGCCAGCATCGCGCTGGTCGAGTGCTCCGAAACCCACCGCCGCGTGCGGGCGTGGGGCGCCACGGTGGCCTTCTCGATGATGGCGCTGATCCTCCTGCTGTCCCTGCCCGCCATCCGCGAGCCGATCCTCCGTTCCGTCTTCGCCCTCGAACCCGGTCTGGTCGCGCTCGCCGGCGCAGCCCTCCCCATCGCGGCTGCGTATCCTCTGCTATACGGGCTGCGACAGTACTATCAGGGGCTCTTCGTCCGCTCCGGCCGCACCGTTGTGGTCGGCTTCGGTGCGGTGCTGCGCGTGGCGAGCATCGTCATTGCCGCCTTCTTCGTGCGGGAAGCGGGCCTCACCGGGGCGGTCCTCGGCGTGGGTCTGGCGGTCTTCGGGCTGACGATCGAGGGGCTGTTCCTGGAGCGCTACGCTCAGCGGGAGGTGATGCCGGAGCTGCGTGCGAGCCGTGCCGCCGCGATCAACCCGGAGGCGTTCGAGGGGGTCACGTAGGAGGCGGCAACGCCCGCGGGTAAACGCCCGTTTCGGCGGTCCGACGACCACGGGTAAACGCCCGTTTCGGCGGTCCGGCGCCCGCGGGGGCACGCCGCCTGAGTCCTTCAGGCCGCCCGCTTCTTGCGTTTCAGGAAGTCCATCATTATGTGCTGGCCGAGCGTCATCGTCGACGTGAAGTACGCCTTGCCCTGCGAGATCCTCGACACCTGTCGCACGAAGCGGACCAGGTAGGGATCGTTGGCCAGCATGAAGGTGTTGATGGGGATCCCGGCCCGGCGGCACGCTGACGCCTCCCGGTAGGTTGCGCGCAGGATCGTCCGGTCCAGACCGCCCGAATTCTTGTAGATCCTGCCACCCTTGAGGGTGATTGCGCTCGGCTTGCCGTCGGTGATCATGATGATCTGGCGCATGTCCTTCTTCTGCCCCTTCAGAAGTCTGCGGGCCAGCTCGAATCCCTCGGCCGTGTTGGTGTGGAAGGGGCCGACCTGGGCCTGGGCCAGCAGCGCCAGCGGAATCTCCTCCGCGCAGTCGCCGAAGGTCACGACGCGCAGAGAGTCCCCCGGAAACTGGGTGCGGATGAGGTGCGAAAGGGCCAGAGCGACCTTCTTCGCCGGCGAGAAGCGGTCCTCGCCGTAGAGGATCATCGAATGGGAGATGTCGAGCATGAGGACCGTGGCACACGACGACCGGTAGTCGGTCTGATGGACCATGAGGTCCTTGTAGTCGAGCGCCAGGGGGACCTGAACCCCCTCGCGCGCGATCGCGTTCTTGAGCGTCTCGGGGATGTCGAGGTTCAGGGTGTCGCCGAATTCGTAGGGCTTGCTTCCCGCATCCGACTCCACGCCGGTCGCGTACTCCCGGGTCTCGTGGGACCCGATGCTGGACTTGCCCATCGACGCGAGCAGGTTCCGGAGGGCGCGGTACCCGAGGAAGTCGAGCCCCTGCCGGGTCAGGTTGAAGTGGACCTGGCGTGCGGCGTCGCGAGCGTCGTCCACCTGCCCCTGACCGGTCGCGTCGCCGGTGGCTCCCGCCATCCCCGAAGGGTCCCCGTTGAGGGTGATGTACCCCTCGTCCACCAGCTTCTGGATGATCTCGTCGAGGAGGTCGGCGATCTCGTTCTGGACGTCCGGATCGCCGGGACCGTCGCCCCTGAGTTCCTCGATCATTTCGGGCGTCAGCTGGCCGCTCTGCATCAGCGCCCGCAGGACGGCCTGTTTCAGAGCTTCGACCGAGGATGTATCCTCCAGCCCGGACCAGCCCCAATAGGGATGGAAGTGAGGCCCTCCGGCGAAGCCCCCGTCCAGGAGGAACTCGGAGAGCTTCTCGATGAGGCTCTCCAGGTTGAGGGCGTCGAGCCACCCCTTCCTGTACTTGGTGTAGGTGGTGAAGCGCATGATGAACAGTAGAAGGGGAGCAGCCGGCGGCGAAACCCTGCGCCGCGCCGTGGCGCCGAGGCGCCCGTGGCCGGTGACGCCATGAAAAGCGATCCCGAGGGCTTTCGCCGGACGCTCCTGGACCACTTCGACCGCCGGCGCCGGCCGCTTCCGTGGCGGAGGGGACGGACCCCGTACCGGGTGATGGTGTCGGAGTTCATGCTCCAGCAGACCCGGGCCGAAACAGCCGTCCCCTACTACGACCGCTGGCTGCGGCGGTTCCCCGACTGGGACGCGCTGGCGGACGCACCCGCGGACGACGTCATGCTGGCGTGGAAGGGTCTGGGCTACTACCGGCGGGCGCAGAACCTGCACCGGACGGCGATGATCGTGCGCGAGCGGTACGACGGACGGCTCCCGGAGGACCCGGTGGAGCTCAGGACGCTGCCCGGCGTGGGGGAATACACCGCCGGCGCGGTTGCGAGCATCGCTTTCGGCCTCCCTGTACCGGCGGTGGACGGGAACGTGAAGCGCGTCCTGTCGCGGCTCATGGATGTGGGTGAACCGACGGCGGCCCTGTTACGGGACGAAGCCACACGTCTCCTGGATCCGGAGCGCCCCGGCGACTTCAACGAAGCCATGATGGAACTGGGAGCAACCGTGTGCACACCCCGCACGCCGCGCTGCGCAGATTGCCCGGTGAGACCTCATTGCATGGCCGACAAGGCGGGCACGGTGGGCGATCGGCCCCTGGTGCGGCAGCGGCGGCCACTCCCGCGGGTCGACTACGTCACGGCGGTGATCGTGCGCCCGGCGGCGTCCTCGCCCACGGCCGCCACCCTCCTCACCCGGCGACCCGCCACCGGCCTCCTCGCGGGCATGTGGGAATTCCCGACCACCGAACTCCATCGCCACCCGGCGGGCGCCCCCGTCGCCACCAGCCCCACCTCCGCCACCCTCACCAATGCCGCCCTGCAACTCCTCGCCACCTTGGGCCTATCCGGCGACCCGGTGGCCCACCCGCCCCCCGTCAAACACACATTCAGCCATTTCCACGCGACCTACCACCCGGTGATCGTGCTCTGCGGGGCCGATTACGCCGACTCCCCCGCCATGCTCCCTAGCACATCCGCCATGCCACGGAACACTCCCGCCATGCCTGAGAGCATATCGGCCATGCCTCAGAGCATATCGGCCATGCCCCAGCACCCTTCCGCCATCCCCAACGACATCCACCACCCCCTCCCCCCCGGCACCATCTGGATCGACATCGCGCGCCTCGACGACTTTGCCCTCCCCGTCGCACAGCAGAAGATCGGGGCGCAGCTAATCCGCCTCACGCACGAGTTGCTCAAACGTTCGCCGCGCGGTACCCCCCACCCCGCGTCCGGCTGAGCTGCTGATCAGCCACAAGCCCCTCCAGAATCAGCTCGCACGCAGCGGCCTTCAGTCCGTCGGAACTCCCTGCGGGCGCGAAGTCCAGCGTCTCCGCCAGCTCGAGCAGCCCCGGCACCTGCTGGAAGCCCGCGACGCACGCCGCCGCCGCCGCGTCCTCCGACACCTGCATGACCCCGCCCGACTCGAAGTAGTCGACGATCGAGCTGACATCGACGTCTTCCGCCTTGTCGCCGTAGGTCCCGCCGGCAGCCATCGAAATGAGCTCCATGGCGATCCGCCGCGCCCCCTGCAGCTCGCCCTCGTACTCCAGCTCCAGCTTCCCGGTGATTGCGGGGAGCGACGCGTACACGTCCCCGATGCGGGGCACGACCTGTTCCTCGTCCCGGCGGATCGCCCGCCGTTCCGCGCTGGAAACGACCGTCTCCAGAACCGCGATGGGCATGCGCTGGCTGACCCCGCTGCGCTGGTCGATCCGCTGATCCATGCGCGCCAGAATGGCGACTCGCTCCACGATCGCGGATACGAACGCCGGGATCTCCAGGGGGCGGCCGTTGCGCGAAACCCACGCCTCCTGGGCGGTGATCGCCATGGCCACGGGGAAGCTCTGCGGGTAGTGGGTCCGCACCTCGGACGCGATCCGGTCCTTGAGCGGCGTGATGATCTTGCCGCGGGCGGTGTAGTCCTCCGGGTTGGCCGTGAATGCGATCAGCAGGTCGAGGCGGAGCCGGATCGGATATCCCTTGATCTGCACATCGCCCTCTTCGAGGATGTTGAAGAGGCCTACCTGGATGCGCGGCGACAGGTCCGGCAGCTCGTTCATCGCGAAGATCCCGCGGTTCGCGCGCGGCAGCATCCCGTAGTGGATGGTCAGCTCGTCGGACAGGATGTGACCCCCGCGCGCGGCCTTGATCGGGTCGAGGTCCCCGATGATGTCGGCGATCGTGACGTCCGGGGTGGCCAGCTTCTCCAGGTAGCGCTGTTCGCGCCCGCGCCACTCGACGGGCGTGTCGTCGCCGTGCTCCTCGACCATGGTGCGGCCGTACTTGGAGATCGGCGCCAGCGGATCGTCGTTGATCTCGCTCCCCGCGATCACGGGGATGCCCGGGTCGAGCAGGCTGACCAGCTGGCGCAGGATCCGGGACTTGGCCTGTCCCCGGAGTCCCAGCAGGATGAAGTCGTGACGGGAGAGGATGGCGTTCGAGAGGTTCGGAATGACGGAGTCGTCGTAGCCCCGGATGCCGGGAAACAGCTCTTCGCCGGCCTCGAGTTTCCGGATGAGGTTGTCGCGAAGCTCGTCCTTCACGGAGCGCGAACGGTAGCCTGCCGCCTTGAGCTCGCCGAGGGTGGCGGGTACGGGTGATTTCATGTCGGTAAGTTACACTATTCGCACACCGGTATGCACACCGGAATGCAGAGAGGAGCAGCCGTGTCCGACACGACCAATTCGGGTGGCACGATCCACTCGGGTGGCACGATCCACCCGGACCGCCACCAGCCCGTCCTCGGCCGGGACCGCTTCATCGTGCGCGAGGCGCCGGACGACGAGGCCGTGCCGCTCGACGTGGTGTTCGTGGGCGGAGGGCCCGCGGGGCTGGCGGGAGCCATCGAGCTGGCGCGCCTGGTGCGGGAGGGGAACGAGGCCGGGGACGGGCCGGGTGACGTCGAAATCGGCGTTTTGGAGAAGGCCGAGGGACTGGGCGACCACAATCTTTCCGGTGCGGTGATCAACCCGCGTGCGTTCCGGGAACTATTTCCCGGCATGAGCGATGCCGACTTCCCGTTCCGGCGACCCGTCGAGCGCGAAGCCGTGTATTTCATGAGCGAGCGGAGGGCGTTGCGCATTCCGGCGCCGCCCACGATGCGCAACCACGGCAACCATATCGCGTCGATCTGCGAAGTTGTGCGCTGGCTGGGCGAACAGGCCGAGGAAATGGGCGTGATGATCCTGCCGGGCTTCCCGGCGGACAGTCTGCTCGTGGACGGCGACGGGGTGATCGGGGTGCGGACGGCGGCGCGTGGCCTGACCCGGGACGGCCAGCCCGGCGCCGGCCATATGCCACCCGTGGACGTGACCGCGCGGGTCACGGTCCTGTCCGAGGGGACGCGCGGGCCGCTGTCCCAGGCGTACCTGGAGTGGCAGGGCATCGGGTCGACCAATCCGCAGATCTACTCGCTCGGCGTGAAGGAGCTGTGGGAGGTTTCGAGGCCGCTGGACCGGATCATCCACACCATGGGCTGGCCGATGATCAGGGACGGCTTCGGCGGGTCGTTCGCGTATCCGCTGGACGACAACCTCGTGGCACTCGGCCTGGTTGTCAGTTTGGACTATGGCAACGCCCGGCTGGATGTGCACTCGCTGTTGCAGCGGTTGAAGCATCACCCGCTTTTTTACGGGATGTTGGCGGGCGGCGAAATGGTTGAATGGGGCGCAAAGACGATCCCCGAGGGCGGCTACTACTCCCTGCCGGCGAGACGTCACGGAAGCGGGATCTGCATCGTGGGCGACGCGGCCGGATACGTGGACGTGGCGTCGCTGAAGGGGATCCACTACGCGATGCACTCGGGCATACTCGCCGCGCGCACGATCTACAAGGCGCTGCTGGCTGACGACCTCTCCGAGGCGGGGCTGGCTGGGTACACCGAGGCGGTGGACCGTTCGCATATCGCGCGCGACCTGAAGCGCAACCGTAACATGCGGCTTGCCTTCAAGAGCGGGTTCTACGCGGGAGGTGTGAAGGCGTCGCTGGCGACCGTGACCGGCGGGCGGATCCCCGGCGGCGTGATCCGCACGGGGACGGACGCGGAAGAGCCGAAGGTGTTGGGCGCGGGGGTTGGCCGCGGTGCGGCGGGCGCGGGCGGATCGCCGGTGGCCGCCGGGCCGCTCGCCGTGTCCAAGGTCGACGCGGTCTACAAGAGCGGAAACCAGACCCGGGACGACATCCCGTCGCACCTGACCGTGGGCGAAGACGTACCCGCGGAGGTGGCGGAGATGTACGTTCACCTGTGCCCTGCGGGCGTGTACGAGCGCGACGTCGACCGCCTCGTGGTCAACGCGCCCAACTGCGTCGACTGCAAAGCGACCGACGTGCTGGGCCCGAGGTGGTCGCCGCGCGAGGGCGGGAGCGGGCCACAATACCGGCGAATGTGAGGAGACTGGACATGAGCGACGGACCGACGGCGGAGCAGACGGGCGCGGATGGCCCCCAGACCCCGGGCGCAAACGTGGCGGAGGTGCCGCCGGGCGGCCCGCTTTGCCTGACCGGGCGGATCCTGGTCGAGGTCGACGGCGAGATCGTGGCGGACACCGACGATGTCGCGCTGTGCCGATGCGGCCATTCGAGCAACAAGCCGTTCTGCGACGGTTCGCACAACATGGTCGGGTTCGACGATCCCGGGGTGATCCTGGGCGGGCGGCTGGTGCCCGGGCCGGGTGGCGATGCCGACGGGAGCGGGGACGGCGAAGCGGGCGCCCCCGAGCCCGTGCGCATCGTCTGCGCGACGAACGGGCCGCTGCTGGTGCGGGGTCCGCTTACGGTGGTGGGGTCCGATGGCGGGATGTCGCAGGGCACGAAAGGGGCGCTGTGCAGGTGCGGGGTGTCGTCAACCAAGCCGTTCTGCGACGGATCTCACCGGGAAACGGGGTTTGAAGCGGGGTAGGGACCCTGACGTAACGTTAGGGTTGGCCCGGGCGGCATCGTGCGGCTCGGCCCATTGACCAGCTGGATCCGATCACTCACGAGAGGAATCATGAACAGAAGAAACTTGCTCGCCATCATCGCGACCGTAACCGTCGCAGCCTGTGCCGGATACAGCAGCGGCCCCTCGCCCGCCAGACCGCTGGCCTACCAAGTCCCGTCACCGCCGGCCGCGACCTACCGCATTGCCGACAGTGCGACGATCAGTGTCGATTCACCCATGGGGAAGATGGCGATCACCAACGAATCCTCCGTCACCCTGGCCCTGACCTTCGAGAGCGCCCCTGGCGGTATTCGCGTGACGGGCAGCGTGGAAGACCTCGCGGCCTCCCAGAGCAACCCGATGACTGGAACCCAGTCCGCGGATCAGGACGATGTGAGCGGAACCCTCGACCTTGTGATGGGACGCCGGGGTGACGTGGAGGTGACTTCACTGCCCGAGCTGTCCGGTCAGGCCCAGCAGCTGTTTTCATTCCCCTCCATCGCGCACCAACTGTTCCCCCGTCTCCCCGACGACGTGGTGGAGCCGGGCGGGAGTTGGGTCGACACGGTGACATGGTCGACCACGGAGCCGATTGAATCGACATCCGGTGCGGTCCTTACCTTCACACTCGTGGGAGACACCCTGGTCGATGGCCGGACGCTCCTGAACATCGCCGTGGCAAGCGAGGTGACCGGCGAGTCCCAGATAGACCAGGGAGGCATTTCGATGACGCAGAGCATTGGGGGCACGGCGACCGGCTTCGTGCTTTGGGACACCGAACGCGGGCTGCCGACCTACCAGTACTCCGAGAGGGCGATGGAGGGGACTACGACGATACCGGGTATGGCACCCTTCGGGATGACGATCTCCGGGCCTGTGCGGGTTTGGCTGGAGAACTGACAGGGACGAACCCCGCCGGGAGACCGACATGAACACAACAATGGCCATTCGCATCCACGCGCTCGGGGGTCCCGAGATGCTCCGTTGGGAAGAAGTCGCCGTGCCCGACCCGGGACCCGGCGAGGTGCTCGTCCGGCATGAGGCCGTCGGGCTGAACTTCATCGACACCTACCACCGGAGCGGGCTCTACCCGGTGCCGTCGCTGCCGACCGCGATCGGGATGGAAGCCGCGGGTGTGGTGGAAGCGGTGGGGCCGCCGGCCGGAGCGGAGCCGCTGGCCGACGCAGGGCCGACGGCTGCAGAAGGACCGTCCTTCCAGCCCGGCGACCGAGTCGCATACGGGTTCGGACTGGGCGCCTACTGCGAGCGGAGGGTGATGCCGGTGGGCCAGCTGGTTCCCATCCCGGACGGGGTCGACTTCGAGACCGCGGCGGCTGCGATGCTGAAGGGGATGACGTCCTGGTACCTCTGCCGCCGTACCTACCGGTTGAGCGCGGGCGAGACCGTCCTCGTGCACGCGGCCGCGGGCGGGGTGGGCACCATCCTCAGCCAGTGGTGCAAGGCGCTCGGTGCCACCGTCATCGGGACCGCGGGCAGCGCCTCGAAGGGCGAGCTGGCGCGAGAGCACGGCTGCGACCACGTCATCCTCTACAAGGAAGAGGACTTCGTCGCTCGGGTGCTCGAGATCACCGGGGGCGAGGGCGTCCCCGTGGTCTTCGACGGGGTCGGAAAGGCCACCTTCGACGGCTCGATGGAGTGCATTGCCCGCTTCGGCATGATGATCACCTTCGGCAACGCGTCGGGCGCGGTGCCCCCGTTGAATCTCCTGCGCCTGAGCGCCAAGGGGATCACCGTGGCCCGCCCGTCGCTCAAGCCGTACATCGAGCGCCGCGAAGACCTGGAGGAAGCCGCCGGCGAACTCCTCGGACACATCCAGGCCGGGCGCATCCGGCTCACGGTGGGCCAGCGCTTTCCGCTTGCGGACGCGGCTGAGGCCCATCGGGCGTTGGAGTCGAGACGGACGCAGGGGTGCACGGTGCTGCTGCCCTGACGAAACCCAGGGCTTGTCGCTCACCCGTCGGCAATCAGTAGCGCACCCCCCTGACCTCTATCAGCGTCAGCCCCGCTTCCACGAGCCGGCGATTCAAGCCGGGCAGGTCCTCGCTGAGCATCCGCTCGAAGATCCGCAGCTGCTCGTCGAGCTCCGCCGACAGCTCGTCGAAGACCGCCTGGTAAGCGTCGATCGGTGTGCCGTCTCCCCGCTCCAGGTGGCTGCGCAGGCCGGAGCGTCGCGTAGAGGACGTCCGGATCAACCGGGTCCATGACGAGGTCGACGGCTCCCGTGCGTTCGTCGCGGAAGAGTACCTTCTCCCAGGTGTCACCCCCGTCGGTGGTCCGAAAGACTCCGCGCTCGGGGTTGGGCCCGAACGGATGGCCGAGGGCCGCCACGTACACGCGTTCAGGGTTGGTCGGATGGACGCGGATCCGTCCGATCGCGTGGGTGTCGGCCAGGCCGAGGTGCCGCCAGCTCTTCCCGGCATCGTCCGAGCGGTAGACGCCGTCGCCCTGGAGGACGTTGGCGCGCAGCTGCACCTCGCCCATGCCGATGTAGACGATGTCGGGGTCGGACGGCGCGACCGCGACCGCGCCGACCGAGGCGCTGCCGACCTGCCCGTCGGTCACCGCAGTCCATGAGGACCCGCTGTCGGTCGTCTTGAACAGTCCTCCTCCCGTCGCGCCGAAGTAGTACTCGAACGGTCGCTCGGCATGGCCCGCCACCGCGATCGAGCGGCCGCCCCGGTCAGGCCCGATCGAGCGCCACTCCATGGGAGGGAGGAGCGAGACGTAGTGCTGGGCTCCGAGGCCTGCCGGCATTGCGGTCAGCGACATCGCCGTCAGCACTGAGAGCGCGAGCACCGGGGCACGGACATGCCCCAGGCGTGAGATGGCCGGCGAGGGAACGCTGTCGTCCATGGTGCCTCCACATCGGGTCACGAGCCGGCTCGCGGAAGCGCGTCCGGCGTGAGTACAAATATGGGAGTCGGGGTCGGATGCTTGCCAGGCGGAACTCGACGGTCGTCTCCCTGATCGCCCCCGGCGGTCCGCCCCCTTGACTCGCCCGGGAGCATCCCATACTGTTGTATGTGTTGTATATGACCACAACAGTCTGGGGCGTCATGAAGATCCGGCTCAACCACGCCGATGGCCGACCGCTGTACGTCCAGATCATGGACGCGGTGCGTAGCGGTCTTGTTCGGGGAAGCCTCCGTCCCGAGGACCCGCTCCCATCGGTGCGCGACCTCTCCTCGAGTCTCCGCGTGAATCCCCGGACCGTATCACAGGCCTATGCCGAGCTCGAGCGCGACGGCGTGGTACAGGTCCGGCACGGGAAGGGCACATTCGTGGCGCCGGGGGTGCGGCCGGAGGAGAAGGAGCGGCCGCGCCTTGCGAGGGAGGTGGCGAGGCGGGCCCTGGCCGACGCTTCGCGGAACGGACTCGCGCTGGCTGATCTGATGACGGCGTTGCGGGAGGTGGAAGGTGGAGGTGCTCGTGGAGACGGAACAAAGGGGGACGGACGATGACGGACATGGCCACGGCGGCGCTTCCCATCGACCTCGGCAGTGGCCCATTCGCGGTGACGACACGAGGCCTGGCCAAGCGGTTCGGCCCCGTGCGGGCTCTGGACGGCCTGGATCTGCAGGTCCCGGAAGGGGCCGTATACGTGCTGGTGGGTCCCAACGGTGCGGGGAAGAGCACGCTGATTCGGACCCTCATGGGTCTCGTGCGATACCAGGCCGGAGCGGTCAACGTCCTGGGGCGGGACCCGGCCGGCCGGGGCGCCGAGGTCCGCGCGGGCATCGGCTACGTGCCGGAGGACTACCGGTTCGGCTACGCCTGGATGACGGTGGGCCGGTTGCTCGAGCACCAGGCGGTCTACCACCCGTCCTGGGACGCGGAGTACGCCCGTCAACTGAGGGCGAGGTACGAGATCGATCCCGGACGGAAGTGCCACACGCTGTCGAAGGGCCAGAGCCGACGCGTGCAGCTCGTTCTGGCGCTGGCGCACCGGCCGCCGCTGCTCCTGCTGGACGAGCCGACGGACGGTCTGGATCACGTGGTACGCGACGAGACCCTGAGCATCGTGAGCGAACACCTCGCCGATTCCCCGACCACCGTTGTTATCTCCACGCATAGGGTCTACGAGGTGGAACCGTTGGTGGATCACGTGGGCGTGCTATCGGAAGGACGGCTTCTCGGGCAACTGCCGCGCGACGAGCTACGAGGGGGCTTGCTGCGCTACTGGGCGGACGTTCCCGAAGGCTGGAGCTGGCCCGAGGAGTTGAGGGGCCGGGTGGTCAAGCGCAGCGGCGCGGACCGCGAGATCGAATGGACGGTCTGGGGCGACCGTGACGCCGTCACGCGCGGCCTGTCACAAGCCGGTGCGGCGGTTCGTGAGGTCGCCCCCTTATCGGTGGACGAAGCCGCGGTGGCACTACTCTCAGGCAAGGAGGCATCATGACGGACTCCACGGTCGGCCGCGTACCCGCGATGAAGGCGGTGTGGACCGAGCAGCTTCGTGTGGTAGGGCTGGCCATCCGCCGCGAGGGCGCCCTGGCAGCCGTGGTGCTGGCGCTCGGCTCGCTGGCCGTGGTCGCCTTCAGCAGAATGCCGGTCCTGCAAGCAATAGTCGATGAAGGTGAGGTGGGTGAGCTCTTCTTCGATCCCGGAGAGCCCCCGTGGGGTTTCTTCGCCGTGCTCGCCGCTCTGCTCCTTCCGCTCGTGGTGTGGAAGGGCGAGCGCCGCTTCGGCGACACCCCGCTGTGGTCTCTGCCTGTCGATCACCGGAGGCACGCGCTCCTCAAGGTCGCGGCCGGATGGGTCTGGCTCCTGGCGATCCTGGGTGCGGCCCTCGTGTGGGTCACGCTCACGGTGCTGGCGAGCGGCGGGGCCCTGGGTGTCGACGAAGTTCGCCTGCTCATCCTCGACCCGGTGGGAGCCACCGCGGGCACGCCCGGCGCCACGGAATCGGTGAGCTGGACCACCCCGTGGTGGGAGTGGGCACTCCCGTTCACGTCGGCGACCGCCGCCTACCTGCTGGCCAGCACCCTGGTGCTCGCCACGGCGCGTCCGCTGTTCTGGGCCGTCGGGCTGTGGGTCGCGGGCGCGCTGGTGCTAGGCGTCGCAGAGGTCCGGGACATCGGCTGGATTCAGCGGACCGCCGAGCTCGTTGCCTGGTACATCGGTGGAGATTCGTTCAACCGAGGGGTGCATCTCCCGACCGGTGGGAGCGAGGCGTGGACGCTCCTGCCGACCATGGGAATGTGGACGGCATCGTCCGCGTTTTGGATCAGCCTGGGGCTGGTGGGGGTGCTGGGGGCGTCCTGCCGGCCGCGGAATCGGTGATCTGGGAATACTGGCGGATTATGACCCTGACGTAACGTGGAGTACAGACCATGTGATTCACGGCGGGAAACTGTCTAAGTTCAAATGGGACTGCACGATCTGCCGTTTCTTGCCGTAACACCATATCTCAATCGACCGTGCTGAATCAGCGGAGAAACGGCATCAGGTGACGGGAATCCGGCGTGAATCTCTGATCCCCGTGTCATCTGTGAAGGGCAACTCCGCAGGGAGCAAGGTCTACGGAAGCGCTGGCGCGCATCGGATTGGCGCTTCCGTACTCAGGCACCCCATTGGCTGATGTGCACGTGCGGATCGGCATCGAACATCGGCGATCAGCGGTCACGGCTTCGACGGCTTGATTCCGGTGCAGTTTCTTGGAGCGAGGTGTCGGCTTTGACCGAACAGCCACCGGCACCGACGGCGACTCGGCAAGTAGCATCTCCCACAAGGACCGAATCGCCCGACTGGTCGGGTTTCCGGAAATACCCGGGTAGGCATGGGACTCATGGGAAAGAGCATGACTCGGTGGAGGTGTTATATTCTCTTTCGCTGGCCCACGCCCTGCCGGCCCGTCTTCCAGCATCCACAAGGGACCTATGCTGCGATCCACGACTCTCTTCACCGCTAGCGTTCCTGCTTGCGGCGTGCCACGACGCGACATCAGAAGAACTGGTGAGGACCCAGGGGTCGTGCTCAGTGTAGGAGGGACGCAAGCCTTGTCGGCTGACACCCCCGTCCATCTGCGCATGCCGCCTAATCCCAGGATTGCCGTTTGATGCCATTTCCGGCTTCCGATCGCGTTGTCTACGAGAGGAATCCACTCGAACAGGTCATTTGCCAACTCCGTTTCCCGTCGATCCTGAAGATCGCGTCACAGGAGCCTTCGGAGTTCCAAGACTTGGTTCGTGAGAAATACCCCTTGTACGAGCATACACCGTCGGGGCCCGATCTTCCCGAACAATTTCGCGATGTGGTCTCGAAGCTTGGCGTGGATTTTGGTGGCGAAGGGAAACACGAATTCAGGAGCGAGAACGAAGAGCAAACGATCGCCCTGACCAAGGATTTTCTGGCCCTCACGGACTCCGCCTACAAGCGATGGGAACAATTCGTCAATGAGATGAACGCAACGAAGAGTGCGTTTGAGACCGTTTACGGGCCGGCCTTCTACTCCCGGGTTGGACTTCGTTTCTGTGATTTCATTGATCGAGAGGAACTTGATCTTGGTCAGGTTCCTTGGGCCAATCTCCTCCGGGATGTCCTGCTTGGATTCCTACATGACGAGGGCGTACGCAGCCGGATCACTGAGACCCACACCCAGCTGGCCATTAGACTTGATGAGCCGCATGGGTCCCTTATGGCGATTCGTCACGGACTAGGGAAGCGGTCGGAAACTGGTTCAGATGGGTATGTCATCGACATCGACTGTTTCATTTCAGGTAAGGTGAGTGCCAATGAAGTCACTCCAGCGTTGGAGTCGTTCCATCGAGTCTCGGGAAATTTCTTCCGCTGGGTCCTACGTTCAACTCTCAGCGATGCCCTCCGACCTACGCTTCTTGAGGGAGGATGATGGGGGGACGCACGGCTTGGCGAGAGGTAGGATGGAGGCCCGCGTCACGAGTGGCGATACGTCCCTATCGTTCGAGTCCGATGTCCACGGCGGGCCGGCCATGCTCAAGATTCTCGGTTGGATTCTGATCGCTGGCATGCCTTCTTTGGGCCTCAGGGAAGCAGTTGAGGGCCTTCAAGAGGTTTACGAATTCCACGCTCAGAATCTAAGGTTACCGCCGTCCAATCGCCGGGTGGCGGAGGGTGGGCTCGCGGGGCTGGTAGAGCCCTCTAGGCGCACTGGTCTCGTGCTGGAAGAGTGAGCGGTCGCTCGTACCGCGTTTCCCGTGCTGCTCCGCTACGACCCCCCGCCCGAGTTGAGAGAGCCTCTTAAGCAGGGGGAGGTCCTGAGAAACGTCTGGGAGTACCGGGCGCTGCGACCCCCATCTGAGCCGGATGGGAAGGAGCTAGAGTTCAGGCCCATCCATCGTCCCTTCACCATTGTAATGACAAGATACTGCGACCTCTTCCAGGATCATCGGAAGCGAGAGGAGCTCAACAGGACACCGGAGGAAGTGGCCTTGAAGGCCCCACAGGTGTTGTTGTGCGAGGCGTTTGAAGGGACCGAGATCCGGCAGGTGCGCGATGGGATGAACAGTAGAGTCTGGCGCGACGTCTCCAGCAACCAGAAACCGAGGTATCATCATCTGCCGGAAGCCTGCATATCGGAGGGTGGTAACGTGCCTTCGCTTACCCTGGACTTCACACGTGTCTTGACGCTTCCTGCGGATCACCTGTACGAGGGAGTGCAGTCCGAACTGGTCTTACGAATAGCCGCTCTGCCCGACGTAGTGCGGGAGGCCCTCATCCAGCGATTTGCCTCGTTCATATCCCAAGTCTCGCTCCCTGAGCAAGGAGACGAGACGCCACCAGTATTCGTGTGGGAGGAGTAACTCCCAAGGGAAGGTGCTGAACGAACTGGGGCGGCTGGAAGAGCCAAGACGGTGCTCCAGTCCTGGAGCGTTCGCACGTGACCCCAGTCGGCGAGAATCAATTGGCAGGAGTCTGGCCCGCGGGCCGTAACTTCAATAGTAGCAACAGATGCGAACGTTCGACCGCATGACGTAACGGCAGGGTTATCGGTCGCGCCCAACTCAGGGGCTGTATACGTACACCACCGGCAGCCTGGAAACGTCGGTGATGCTGATATCCGTGTGGTGGTAGATGTTCATCCGTCCCGTGCCGCAGTCGCCGAACTCGTCGCAGGATACCGTCCCAACCAGGCCGTTGAAGGCCGTTGCTCCCACTTGTTCGCGGAGTGCCGCCCGGTCTATGAACAGCCAGTCGCCCTCCTCCACGGCAACGGACTCGATGGCCGAGAGCAGGATGGTGGTCGCATCATAGGAGTGCGCCCAATAGGGTGACGGGGGGAAACTGCCGTATCCGGCCTCGTACGCGGCGAGAACCTGCTCTCCGCTCTGTCCCGTCTGCTCATTGACGTTGGAGCGAAAGTCCGCTTGCGGTCCGGCGAAGTAGATCCCCTCCGACTGCGGCGTCCCCAGGAACTGGGAGACCAGCAGTGCAGCCGCGGAAATCAGCGTTGTCCCTTCAAGCCCGGCGAAGGTCCGCGCCTGCGCGGCGAAGGCCGATCCCTCCGTCACGAAAAGCGGAAAGAAGATGGCATCCGGGCCGACGGCCGCGAACTCCTCGAGAACGTCCGTCATGTCGGTTTCGCCCTTCTCGATTGCGGCCTGGGCCGGTACGTCGCCCCCGAGGGCCGAGAACGCGTCGGCGAACGCCTCCACGAGGGCGGACGTGTAAGGGTCGCCGTCGTGAAGCGTGGCCACACTCCGCAGCTCGAGCTGGTTGTAGACGAAATCCGAAAGGGCGCGCGCCTGGTGGAGGTCGTTGGACGACACGCGAAAGTAACCGGCGCGATAGTCGGCGTTCGCGTTGCCGGCCAGGTCCGAGGTGAGCCGCGGCGAGGTGTTGCTCGGCGAAATCATGACCAGTCCCGCGTCGGTGATGACGGGCGACGCCGCCACGGCCGCGGCCGAGCAGTTTGTTCCGACTACACCCGCCACCTGCGGGTCCCCGACGATTCCAAGCGCACCCGCCCGCCCGCCTTCCGGCGAACAACTCGTGTCGACGGGATCGCCCAGCTCGACCTGGCGCCCAAGGACGGGGCCCATGTCCTCGGCGGCCAACTCGGCCCCGTGCCGGGACACGGCCCCGAGCGACGGCGCGACCGTGACCGAGAGCAGCATACGGATCCGTATGTCCTCGCCTGCCTCCAAAGTGACCGCACCCAGCGGCCCCGGCTCGAAGAACGGCGGTGTGGTCGAATCTCGGCACCCCGGCATCGCAAGAACGGCGATCAGCGCGGGACCGGTTACCTTGATGCGCTTGCGCATGAGACCAACTCCTTCTCACTCATGATTGTGACTTAAACGTAATAGCGGTACGACAATATCGCGGACAACGGAACGCCATGGCCACCTCCACCTCTCTCTTCACCTCCGATCGGGAGCGGCGCCTCTGGTTCTGGGCGCTGGCCGTCGTGGTGGCCATCTACTCCACCCTGGGGCTGGCGGGCACGCTGGCCGAGGTGCTGCGTGAGAACAACCTGATGCGTGCCGCGTTCTTCTTCCTGATGTTTCTCACGGTGGCGGCCATCGTTGGGAGCGGGCTGAAGAGGCGTCCCGGGCGGCGCGAGGTCTGGGTGGGGCTCGGGGTGATGGCTGTTTACGGGATGTTGGTGATCAGGATGGGCGTCAGTCCCGAGGAGCGCACCCACCTGTTCGAGTACGGTATCGTCGGCGTGTTGATCTACAACGCTCTCAGCGAGCGGTCCGGGAACGGGCGGCGCGTGCCGGCGCCGGCGGTGCTTGCGCTGGTCGTGACCGCGCTGCTGGGCTGGCTCGACGAGGGCATCCAGGCGCTGCTGCCGAACCGCGTGTACGACAACTTCGATGTCTTTTCGAACGCGCTCGCCGCGGTGATCGGGATCGGGGCGAGTGTGGTGATCGGGTGGGTGAACGCGGCGTTGGCGCGGCGGTGGGGGGATCGATAGTAGATTGTGGGCCATGTGCGAGCCACCCTGGCCTGCAGTGCCGCCGTCACGACCGATCTGCCTGTGGATGACCCCGGCGGGCGGGATCACGGCCCAAGCACGCCCACGGGAATCACGGCCACGCCGTCCGGACGCTGGTATCCGTAGCCGGTGGAGGTCACCACGGCCAGAGCTGCCGGGGCCCCGCAGCGGGCCGTGTCGACCCGCTCGGCGAAGGTGAGCAACGTCCTCGCAGCGTCTTCAACCCGGCCCACTCCCAGCTTGATCTCGAACGCGCCCCATCGCCCGGGCCCGGCGTCGACGATGGCATCGACTTCCAGGCCGGTGTTGTCGCGGTAGTGATACACCTTGCCGCGCATCGCCTGCGCGTAGACTCGCAAATCACGTACGACCATGGACTCGAACAGGAGGCCGAACCACGGAACGTCCCTGAGCAGGTGTTCCGGCCCCGCTCCAAGTCCTGCGGTCGCGAGCGAAGGATCGACGAAGTGCCGTTTGCGTGAGGTCCGGAGCCGGGAGCGCGAGCGCAGGTGGGGTGCCCATGCGGGCTGTTGTTCGACGACCATGAGCTGTTCCAGCACGGCGAGGTAGGAGCGCGCGGTCTGCTCGGTGAACGCCGGGTCGGAGCCTTGGGCGTCGCGTGCCATGGTTGCCGCCGTTGCCGCGGTCGCCGTGTTGCGCGCGAGTGATTGCAGGAAGCGCGCGACTTTCTCTGGGTCCCGGTTGACTCCCCCTGCACGGCTGATGTCGACCCGGCAGATTTCGGCCAGGTAGTCCTCGTTGGCGAGCATCGCTGCATCACTCGAACGCCGGCGCAGGTGGCCCGGCCAACCTCCCACGCAAAGCAGTTCAGCCAGCGCGTCCAGTGCCAGCTCGCTCGAAGTGCTGCGCAGAAGACCGCCGGCCATAAGCCGCTTGAGTGATGCGTGACCGGGGGAGTGTCCCAGTTCGAAGAGTGACATCGGACGAAGGCGGAGTCGGCTCATTCGGCCAGCGCCGGTGTGCCGCGTCACGTCGTCGGCGGGCACCGCCGAGCCGGTCAGGATGAAGTGCCCCAGGCCCGGCCGGTCGTCCACGGCCCGCCGGACATGGTTCCATATCGCCGGTTCCGCCTGCCATTCGTCGATCAACCTCGGGGAGGCTCCCGCCAGCAACAATGCCGGATCCACGGCCATGGTCTCGCTGACGCGGGGGTCGGCGTCCATGAGCACCTCGCTCGCCGCAGCCTGCCGCGCAGTCGTGGTCTTCCCGCAGACCCTCGGCCCCTCGATGACAACCGAACCCGAGGAAGCGAGTCGCCGTGCCAACTCCAGGTCGGCTATTCGGGGCCGGTAGGCTGCCGGCTCTCTGTTCCGAGGATTCATGATTCCGAAGATGCAACGTCAATCATGGAATTGCAATGGTTCCAGATATGGCATTGCAATTATCATGGCGGTGGAATCGCAACGTCAGTGGCCGTGGAATCGCAACTTTTGTCCGGTCGAGGGCAGCAGTTGGCATTGTGGCCCACGTGCGGGTGCCATACTGTTCCCGCCTGCCCCGATCACTTCATCCCCGAGTGTGACCCCGGAATCCATGCGCACCATGAGATGGACGTTGAGTCGGTCGAGGTGACGCCGTTTACTATTCCGAGCAGATGAGCAAGAGCGCCATGGCCCTGGCGATGCCGGCCTTGGCCGCAATTGCCCTCGCAGCTTGCGCCGGCTGCCAGGAGTCGGCTCGCCCGCCCACCAACGGGATGGCTACTCACCCCGTCCGGCACATGGAAGAGACGCATTGGCTTGTCGATACGCCGATCGGTGGGGAACCCGACGACACGACGCTCCTTATTCCGGGAGTGATGGCTTTTCAGAACGGCCATCTACTCGTATTCGACTACGGAGACGGCCGTCTGAAAGTGTTCGATCCCGATGGCACATGGCTCTGGTCGTTCGGCCGTTTCGGCGGCGGTCCAGGAGAGTTCCGCAATCCCACGGACATCAGGACTGGAACCAATGGTTTGCTCTGGGTGCTTGACGCGGACGCTGGGCGCATCATGAGAATCTCGCCCGGCGGTGATCTCTTTGATATCACAAACCTTGGCGCGATGGCATGGCGCTTCCTGCCTACCGACGACCAGGCTCTCCTCTTTCCGGCGGACGCAAGCGACGTGTTCTTCCGGAATGTTTCCCTGTCCGGGGGCGCTGGCGGGTCGACGGAGTACCCGACTCAGCAGCTCCGGGATGCAGATCCGAGCCTCCGGTTTGTGGAGGTTGTCGCTACTCGGATGGGAGGTTGGGTAGCAGCCTTCTCAATGGCAGACTTCTTCCTCTCCTACCGGGACGACGAGCTCCAGTGCACGGGACAGTTGACGGTTCGTGCTCCCGTCGATCGTCAGTGGGTACCGGCAGACAACTTTTTTCGATCCCTCGTTGACATCGGGTGGCAACGGGGGGGGCTTGAGGTCTATTCCCGCGCACCGTCCGACTCTACGCAGGTGTTCATCGATCGTTTTGGCGCCGACGACTGTGAATACGAAGCATCGACGTCACTATCCGTCCCAGGCGTGGTGGCCGGAATTGTGCCAGGGGATGACTCCTACTTCATCCTGTCTCGTGACCCGGTGCCCGCGGTCTATCGGGCTCGGCGGGTGCCCCGGTAACTTGATCCGGCCGAAGGAGCGCTTCGGTCCAGCGAAATCACGACGACAAACGGCACGTCGAGTTCGTCCCGGCGTACCCCGAGCACGTAGTCCGTGCCAATCTCGAAGATGGAGAGACCAGGCGGAGTGGCGACCTCGCCAAGCCACACTCCCTGCTCATCGAACACGTACCAGGAGGACTCCGATTCCCGGAAGGGCCTGAAGCGCTCGGCCCAGAGGTTCCGTTGCGCGTCGACCAGGAGGCGCCGGTACAGGGGCATTCGCTCGGGGAATGGTGTCTCCCGCAGGTAGCGGGCCCAGGCGGCGGAATCGTAATACCGGGGTGCGGTGGAATACGCCTGGCGAAACCGGCTCTTGTCTTCGTCGGAAACGCGGCGTTCCGGAATCGGCCACCGGATCAAGTCGGACAGTACGCCGTCGCTCTTCCATCGTTCGACGGTAGCCTCGGTGCCCTCTCCGGCGTAGACGTGGTCCCCGCTGGCCGCGTACGGGGCGATCCCCACAGAAAAGGGCAGATACATGCCAGGAGAAAGCCCCTCAATGCCATGTTCCCACCTGGGGGACGCCCGCAGGCCGACGATCTCGTTCATGAACCGACCGCTGCGAGAATACCGGTCGAGCCTCCAGACACTACCGGGAATTACGTCCCCAGTGCCGAGGCGACTGCCACCGGTCGGTGCGTTCAGCACCAGGAGCGTACCGTCTGCGAATTGTGTGTCGGCTCCACGAGACCCCATTCCCGGCGCCGCCTCCACCCGAATGGTCTCCAGCACGTCTCCATCGCGTGCGAAAACGGAAATCCGGCTCTGAAGGTTGTCGGAAACCAGAATGGTGTCACCCCGCACCCACACTTCGTTCAGCAGCTGGAACTCGCCCGGACCCTCTCCGCTGCCTCCGAGACTGCGGATGTACACGCCGGCAGGGTCGAAAAAGCGGAGGTGCCTCGCGACGCGCTCGGCCACGACGACGGTCCCGTCCTCCAGGCGAAGCACGTGCGAAATCCCTTGGAACAGATAGTTGGGATCACCTGTAACGGCGCCGATCGTGAGTGTGGGCTCGGTGCCCAAGCGCCATCCCGCTCCCGCGGACCACGCCGGACCGCTGCTCTCGACGACACGGACCCCGGCACTGTCGGTAACGGACACGGACTGCTGGGGGGACAGGTGTCGGGCATCGCCGCATAGCGCGAGGACTGCGGTGAGAGCGCTTGCGAAGATGCGGATTGGGGGCCGCCCAGGTGCCATGTGCGGATCCTCTTTTTCGGGATACCTGCTCGCCCTACCCTGGCGGATCTTCCGTCCCATCCCGCAGAACCGCAAGGTAGCGCTCATAGGTGAAGATCCTGCCTCGCTGACGGCCCGTGACCTCGCGCACGATGTCGAGATCCTGGAGTACCCGGAGCACCGCGGCCACGGTCGGCGCGGACAGGCCCGTGCGCCCCGCGAGGTGGCGGATGCCCCCGGCAGGACGTTCGACCAGGGACTGGTGCACTCGCAGTGCCGAACCCGCGCGCCGTCCCAGGCGGCCGATTCGCGCTCGGTCGTCCCGGATCGTTTCGCTGACGGACCGGGCCGTGGCGACCCCCGCTTCCGCCACCTCACGCACGCCCTCCAGGAAGAACCTCAACCAGGCTTCCCAATCTCCGGTGCGCCGGATGTCGCCCAGAAGCTGGTAGTAGGTGCTCCGATTGCGTTTGAAGTACAGGCTGAGGTACAGAAACGGCTCCCCGAGCAGTCCGGCGTCGCACAGCATGAGGGTGATCAGCAGTCGTCCCAGCCGCCCGTTGCCGTCGAGGAAGGGATGGATGGTTTCGAACTGGACGTGCGCAAGCCCGGCCCTGACCAGTACGGGAAGTTCGTCGTCCGTGGCGTGAATGAACCGCTCGAGGTCGGCCATGCATTCCTGTACGTGGTTGGGTGGTGGCGGGACGAAGGCCGCATTGCCGGGACGCGATCCGCCGATCCAGTTCTGTGACCGCCGGAACTCACCTGGAGTCATGGCCGCCCCGCGGCCGTTCGCAAACAACCTGGCGTGCATCTCCCGCAGGAGGCGATTCGAGATCGGGAAGCCGCCCCGCAAGCGCGCGACGCCGTGAATCAGGGCTGCCACGGCGTTTGACGTTTCGAGGATGTCGGCGGCGTGAATGCCCGGCGGACCTCCTGCTTCGTGCAGCATGAGGTCGGCCAGCGACGACTGGGTGCCTTCGATCTGGGAGGACAGGACTGCCTCTTTCCGCATGTAGCCGTATACGAAGACGGTGGGGTCGGGCAGTAGCTCGGTGACCGCGTCGAGGCGGCCGAGGGCGGTGGCGGCCTCTTCGAGGAGGCTTCCGAGGCTCTCGGGGGAACGGATTCGCGGGGCCGGCGGGAGGGGTCGGGGTATGAAGGCACGCACGGTCTCTCCGCCGGTGGCGGTCGATTCGTAGGTGCCGGTGGAGTCGCGTCGCATGGGGGGGCAGGGCGTAGGGGAGAGAATGCGGTGGTGTGGATCCCAAGATGGCGCGGTGGTAAGAAAGGTTCAAGGTTTTTGCTTTTGTTAGTGCCGCGTTTGGGAAGGAAACTTCGCCAGCGGCACCCAGGCCAAACAGCTAATGAAAGCGAATGGCCTGTAGTTTTGCTTAGTGAGTCGCCAAGGAAAATAGACCGTTCTCAAGCGACCCGTTCGTAGAAGACGGCATCTTCGATCTGCCTGATCTCGAGCCGATAGTCGCGGGCGAGCGCTTGGAAACTCTCACAACGTGACCCCCGGGATCACCTCCTCAAGAGATTTTCCGGTGACCTGTATATACAGGGCATCCGGACACAGCTCGATGTCCTCACCCCAGGCGACGGCTCCGGCCGGTCCCAAGCGTACGGCCTTGAAGCACTGGGGATCATTCCAGGCCGCAAAGACGCCATGCCCGGCGAGGTGAGCCAAGTCGACCTCTCCGGCTGACCCGTCCGAATACCGAATCCAGATCCGATATTCCTCCAAGGCTGTAACATCTGTCGGGCGAACCATGACTCTCCTCCACGCTACACTCGGGTACCGCTGACCTCAGAACACAATATGGGGAAGTCACGACGCACATGGCAGGGCGCCGCATCAGCATCCGGTCATCGAGCGTCCCACCCCGCTTGTCCCTACCTCCGCTCTCCCAATAGCTTGACCACGCCGATTCACCATCCCCACGCACAGGATGCGCCACTGTGAAACGCTCTCCGATCACTTCGATCGCGCTCGCGACGATCCTCTTCACCCCGGCCGCGGGTGATCTCGCCGCCCAGCAAGTCGTTCTCGACCCCGCCCTCCTCGCCGGCTACTCCTGGCGCAACCTCGGCCCCGATCGCGGCGGCCGATCCATCGCGGTCTCCGGCGTCAAGGGCCGCCCCGACGAAGCCTACTTCGGCGCAACCGGCGGCGGCCTGTGGAAGACGACCAACGGCGGCGACGACTGGCACCCCGTCACGGACTTCCAGATCAACTCGGCGTCGGTGGGTGCGGTTGCGGTCAGCGAGTCGAACCCGGACCTCGTGTTCATCGGCACCGGCGAGACGTGCATTCGCGGCAACATTCTGCCCGGCGACGGCGTGTATCGCAGCCTTGACGCCGGCGCCACCTGGGAGCATGTCGGGTTCGCCGACTCCCACGGCATCTCCAAGATCCGCATCCACCCGACCAACCCCGACATCGTCTACGTCGCGTCGTTCGGCAAGTACGGGGTGCCGAGCGAGGAACGCGGCCTCTTCAGAAGCACCGACGGCGGCGACAGCTGGGAGAGGGTCCTCTTCCGCGACGAGCGCACCGGTGCCATTGACATTGCGCTGGATCGCAACAACCCGGACGTGCTCTACGTGTCGCTTTGGGAGGCGTTCCGCAAGGAGTACACGATGTCGTCGGGCGGGCCGGGCAGCGGAATGTTCAAAAGCGTCGACGGCGGGGACACGTGGACCGAGATCACGCGCAATCCGGGGATGCCGCAAGAGGGTGTCGTCGGGCGGATCGGGCTGGCCGTATCGAGCGCGAATTCGAACAGGGTCTACGCGCTCTTCGAGAACGACAACGGCGGGCTCTTCCGCAGCGACGACGCGGGCGAGACCTGGGAGCTGATCAACGACGAGCGGCGCATCCGGCAGCGGGCGTTCTACTACACGCACGTGTTCGCGGACCATCACGACGAAGATGTCGTCTACGTGCAGAACACGTCGTTCTTCCATTCGACCGACGGCGGCGCGACGTACGAAGTCATCAACAACGGGACCCACGGCGACTTCCACGACTTCTGGATCGACCCCGACGACCCGGCGCACAGCGTGGTCGGCAACGACGGCGGCGGCGCGGTCAGCTTCACGACCGGCAGCGCGTGGACCGACCAGGAGTTCTCCACCGCGCAGTTCTACCACGGCGTCACGACGGCGCACATCCCCTGGCACATCTGCGGATCGCAGCAGGACAACAGCACGCTCTGCCTGCCGTCGGACTGGAACGCGGGGCGGTTCGCGTCGGCGCTGGCCGACACCGCGGACGATTCGGGAGCCCGGGCGCCCGCGATCACCGAAGGCTCAATGAACGTGTTCTACCGTTCGGGCGGCGGCGAGCCGGGCTACATCGCGCCCGATCCGAAGGACCTCGACGTCTTCTTCTCGGGCACGAACAACGGCCGCTACATCGACAAGTTCAACCGTCGCCTGGGCACCTCGCGCGAGGTCAATCCCTACCCCTGGTTCTACTCCGGCGAGCCGGCCATCGACATGGTCGAGCGCTGGCAATGGACCTTTCCGATCATTTTTTCGCCCATCGATGCAAATGTGTTGTATGCGTCGTCCAACCGGCTGTGGCGGACCACCGACGGCGGCACCAACTGGGATGCGCTGAGCCCCGACCTGACGCGCGCCGACCCCATGACGCTGGGCCATTCCGGCGGGCCGATCACCGGTGACATGAACGGGCCGGAGGTGTATGCGACGATCTTCTCGGTCGGGCCCGGCAAGGTTGACATCGATGTCATCTGGACGGGTTCGGACGACGGACTTGTGCATGTGACGCGCGACGGCGGCGAGAACTGGACGAACGTGACGCCCTCGGACATGCCGGACTTCGGGCGGGTCAGCCAGGTCGACGCGTCGGCGTTCGATGCGGCCAAGGCGTACGTGGCGGCGCGCCTGGCGCTGCTCGACGACTTCCGGCCGCACATCTGGAGGACGGACGACTTCGGCGAGACGTGGACGCGGATCGTGGACGGGATCCGCGACGACGCGTATGTGAACTCGGTGCGCGAGGATCCGAACCGGGCCGGGCTGCTGTACGCGGGGACCAATCACGGGGTGTACATCTCGTACGACGACGGCGGTTCGTGGCAGGAGCTGAACCCGGATCTGCCGGACATGCCGATCACCGACGTGATCCCGGAGCACGACGAGCTGGCGATGGCGAGCCACGGGCGGGGGTTCTGGGTGCTCGACAACATCGCCCCGCTGCGCCAGGCCGAGCCGGGGATGACGGAGCGGGACCTGGTGCTGTTCGATCCGGCGGTCGCGTACCGGTCGGCGAACGGGGTGGTGCTGTCGTGGTGGGTGGGGGATGAGGCGGAGGACGGGATGCTGGAGATTGTGGACGCGGCCGGGGAGGTTGTGCGGACGTTCCTGCCCGAGGAGCCTGCGGAGGACGACGAGGAGGGCGGCCAGGAGCGCGACCGCTGGGCGGGTGCGGCGCTGCCGATGGAGGCGGGGCTGAACCGGCTCAGGTGGGATCTGCGGACGGACCCTGCCGCGACGTTCCCGGGGATGGTCCTGTGGGGGGTGCGGACGATGGCGCCGGTGGTGCCGCCGGGGGTGTATTCCGTGCGCCTGACGGTGGACGGGCGGTCCGAGACGACCGAGGTGGAGGTGCAGCGGAACCCGTGGATCACGGATGTGACGGCCGAGGACCTGATCGCGCAGTACGAGTTCGGGGTGCAGATCCGGGACAAGGTAGACGCGGCGAACCGGGCGGTGATTGAGATTCGTCGCGTGAAGGCTGAGCTGGAGGAAAGGTTGGCGGCGTCGGAGGATGAGGGGTTGGGGGAGGCGGGGGAGCGGTTGCGGGTCGCCGCGTCCGAGGTGGAGGGGGACATCTACCAGGTGCGGAATCGGTCGAACCAGGACCCGCTGAATTTTCCGATCAAGGTGAACAATCGGTTGGCCAACTTGCTGTCCATGTCGGAGCGGGGGGATGGGCGGCCGGGGAGTGGGATGTACGCGGTGTTCGAGATCATGGTGGCGCGGTTGACGGGGATGCTTGAGGAGCTAGATGGGGTGTGGGCGGGGGAGCTGGAGGCGGTCAATGCCGAGCTGAGGCGGTTGGGGTTGGAGGAGATCGTGGTGGAGCCGAAACGCGTGGCCGTGGGCGATTGGCTGGGCGAGCCTGACGTAACGTTAGGCTTGGGGCGCGAGGCCGTGTGGGATGGTGAGAAGTACGCGGTGAGTATCGTGCTGAGGTGGTCGAGGATGGAGGAGAGCGTGCCGGGTGAGGTGGGGTGGTGTCTTGAGGGGGGGTGCGTGGGGTGGACGTGAACAACGCGATGGCGGGACGTGACGGTGTAAGAATGTTCTGCTGGGTGGGGAACCCTGACGTTACGTTAGGGTTTGAAGTCCCGCGCGTCGCTTAGCGCGCCTCGGACAGCGGCGGAACGGAGAGCGGCCACCTTACGTGCCCCGAGGCTGGGGCACGTCCTTGCTCCCCACAGTCGCGGTGTTGGGACTTGCCCTACTCCTGCCTAACCCCTACAATTAGTCCCCCTCTACCCGTAAAGCCCCTATATCCGGTATCACGATCTCACATGTGAGATGTCTGCTTGCATCGCCGTGACCTGGGCTGCCCAACCTAACCTGAAGTAAGAGGAGCAAGTAATGAACATGGAACCTAACGTGTCTACGGACGACCTCATCGTCGAGGTCTTCTCGCCCCGAGAACCCGATCCGAGGAAATTCACGTGGCCCAAGACCACTCTCGTGGGTACGGCCGCTGACCAAGCGGCGAGAGCGTTCAAGTATGCGGCAGGCACCCCGACTTTTCAGAACAAGGATCGGAAAGTGCTTGACCGCACGGAGACCTTGGCCGCATCAGGTGTCCAGCCGTTCGATGTGCTTGAGCTGACCGATACCGGAGGCGGAGTGTAACGGTGCTTCCCGACGCAGTGGTGGACGCATGGATCGAGTGCGAACTTCCGGGTGCCATCGCATGGGCTAGGCGACACGGCATCTCGCTAATCCCGCTGTTCACCGGGCAGCGGTTGTTGCGGGTGGTACTCATTCAGGAACCCTCTGCAGAACGCTTCTTCCTGCAGGGTTCCTTCGAGCAATACAAAGCGTTGCCACCAGTGTGGGAGTGGCGTGACAAGACATGGGACGAGACCGAGGCCTCGTCGTTGGGCCCACGCCCTCAGCCAACACCCTTCGGATCATCCATGTTCCTGTCTCAGGGAAACAAGACGATCATTTGCGCCCCATTCAACCGATTGGCGTTTTCCGAACACGGAGGCCCGCATGGCGACTGGGGAGGCCCGGCGCAATGGATATCGGCCGGTCCCACCTTTGTCCAAGCCACCACTATCGGCGAAATGCTACAGGCAATCGTGCGCGATTTCAGGTACACCACGGAAAGAATGGCGTAGTGGTACATCGTACTCGTCCCCTTCCTCTGGGTCAGTTGCGCGGCAACTATCGACTGTCCCGGCGCATCATTGGAGAAACAGATGATGCGCTGCTCTCGTTCTACGAGGCTGGTCGGTACGAAGGCGGGCACGAGGGAATATGCTATTGGGCTGGACGGGAGGAACCCAACCTGACTCGCCTCGAAACCGTCATCGTGCCCACCGCGAACCACGAGAGGTTCGGTGTCTTCGTTTCGGCGGCGGCGTTTGGTGAGGTGGCGCGTCGCGCTCGTGCAATTGGCATGGGGATCCTTGCGCAAGTGCACAGTCATCCCGGATCCGATACCCGCCATTCAGACGGAGACGACGATCTCGTCACTATGCCGTTCGAGGGCATGTTGTCATTGGTGGCACCGTTCTACGGGCGGCGGCTCCGGTCGATCAGTGACTTCTCCGTTCACCAGTTCCAAGATCACCGCTGGGTGCTTTGTGACACTGCCTCAGTCCGGGCCAATGTCTCTGTTAGCCGCTAACGCCCAAATACACTTGGCGGAAGAGTGGCTGCATGGGTTCTGAGACGCCGGACGCGAGGCCTGCGCGATTCTATCAAGAGCGGGACGCCCGAACGCTCGCTTTCCTTGGTGCCGATTCGCCGCGGGACCTCTCCGTTTCAGTGCACGCCGGAGAAGATGCCTGCTGGACTCATCCGGGCCAGCTACTTCTGGTCACGTTGGCAAACCAACTCACACGTTTTCATCGGCGTGTATATTTCTCGCTGACCTCACCTAGTGCGGCACTTCTAACCCCAAGTGCATGCGGTATGGCCACGCTTGGCGACGAAATGCAAACCCTGTCGAAGAGAATAGATCCGTATGGTTCTTTCGACGTCAGGCGCCAACCAGGGATGCGGTCAGGCGTCTCGCTCGGTGTCGGCCGCGATGTACCGAGTGGGCTCACCTGGTATCTTGGCTTCGATCGATCAAATGGTAATTTGTCCAAGCGAAGGTGCACTCTGAGTAGTAACGGCACTGGGGATCTCCGGGGGGCTGGCCTCGCGGCGATTCTGGGGGCGGCGACCGCGGCGAAGTCAGCGCTGGGAATAGAATCGAACGCCACCACCCTATCCGCTTGGAATCTCGCCACCGGAGAATGTGCCGATCCGGGACCGGCCGACTTGCCAGCGATTGATGTCGGTCTCGGATTGATGATCGGTGCCGGTGCTGTGGGGAATGGCGTCGTGTACTGGCTGACGCAGTGGGGAAACGAAAGTCAATGGACAATCGTGGATGGCGATGTCGTTGAGCTACACAACACCAACCGATGCCTGCTCTTCTTTCCTGATCAAGCGGGCTGGCAAAATGAAAGACCCCAGAGGAAGGCACCCTGTTTGTCGCGGCACCTGTCCAATGCAACGGCAGTAGATGAATGGTACCACAACATGTCCAGCCACGGAAAGCATTTTGATACCGTGTTAGTGCTGGCAAACGAATGGGATGTTAGAACACAAGTGTCGTGGCGCAATGACCCGATCCAGTTTCAAGCCACCACCGCGCGGTCCTGGGGTAGCCAGCTGCACCGACACATCGCGGGCCGTGACGGGTGCGTTCGTTGCCGTATGGCGGACATCAGAGAGCCGCAAATGGCCTGCGGTGAGGTCGACACTGCGACCCGCACAAGGCCAGAACAAGGGGATGCGGCACTGCCTTTTCTATCGGCGGCTAGCGGATTGATGATGGTCAGCGCCCTACAACGGCTGCAACTTGGGGAGTTCGGCAAGAACGATGTCAACACCTGGCGATGGGATTTTAGAAGCACCCACAAGATGTATACGCCAGGCCACTCTCCATGTCGGCGACAGTGTCCGACGCAGTTACCCAAAGAACCGCGTAAGCACATCGCAGACATGACCCATTGGGCAGGAATGCCTTGGCTCCATGCCCAGGACTGACGGGGAGATGGAATTGGGACGGCTGCAATTCCAGAGCACCCCCACCTCGCTATCCCACGAATCAGGCCGAAGTAGACAACTCGATTCGTAATGGGGTTTCTTTCCGGAAGATTCATGAGCAAAATGGCCTTGGGCCCAGCTTGGGAGCCGCGGCAGGAGAGACTACGGGCCGTCGCGCCAGAGGCCCGGGAAGCGGGCGTCCAGTTGACGTAACCTTCCACCAACAGCCCCCCCGCCGTGCACCGCAAATCCCGGTGGCATCGCCGCGTCCTTGACGAAGGGAGATCTGCTCCATTACTTTCAAGCTCGCAAAAAGCCACCCAGGACTCCGAATTGGTCGGTTCACAGAAATGCCATCTAAGTCAGATGTCCCAGCGTCGAGTGCCGAATGGTACGACGACTATGTTGACTCTGGCGTTGATACCGGGTTCATTGATGAATACGATATCACGGCTGCACCAAACGACTTCAATGTCATTACCCTCTCTAACTACATTGCGGCAGGCTTCGTAAGGATCCCAGGGTTTCAACGGCACTACGTTTGGAGCCTGCCAATGGCATCACGTCTTATTGAATCACTTATACTAGGTCTACCAGTGCCACAACTGTTCTTTTACGAACAGGGTAACAACAGTTTTTTGGTGATCGATGGCCAACAACGCCTGATGACCATCTACTATTTTATCAAGGGCCGATTCCCGCGGAAGGATCAAGTGGTTACCCTCCGCCAGATCTTCGAAGCGCACGGTCACATTCCGGAGTCAGTCTTCGCTGATGACAGACTGTTCCATGACTTCCGTTTGTGGCTCCCAGGGCAACTCCCGGAAAGGGAAAACAGATTCAATCGCCGGACCTACGAAGACTTGGACGACTATCGCATTGCCTTCGATATGCGCCCGGTGCGGACCGTTGTCGTAAGACAAAATAGACCGACTAGCGACCACTCTTCCGTGTTCGAGATCTTTAGCCGCCTCAACTCTGGGGGGATGAACCTTCGTCCCCAAGAAATCCGGGCCTGCCTGTACCACTCGGCGTTCTACGACACCCTTACCGAACTGAATCTGAATCCTCGGTGGCGCCGGCTACTCGCGAAGCCACAGGCCGACCGACATATGAAGGACATCGAGATCATGGTGCGGGCATTTGCAATGCTAGTCGAAGGTGAGCGCTATGCGCCATCAATGACCCGGTTCCTCAACAAGTTCTCCAAGCAATGTCAGAGCAAGCCTAGAGGGGAGATCCGATACCTGAAGGATCTCTTTGAGAGTTTTCTGACGAAGACTGCCTCTCTGCCGGGCGACGCATTTGTCAATCCAACGAACAAGCGGGTCAATTTGGCACTCCTGGAGGCTGTATTCACGGCCACCTGTGCTACTGCATATGAACAACACCGACTCTTGGATGCTGAAGATACACTGGATCACGAGCAGGTCGTGGATCTTGCGAACGACGCGGATTTTCGGAAAGCATCGGAGAGAGCGACGACAGACAAGAGCAACGTGGCAAGCAGACTGCGACTGGGCCGTGATTTTGTACGCCCGCTATAGGCTATGAATTCCGTCGTTGACAGGCTGTTCGAGGACCACAAGAGACTAGTCCAAATCCTGGAGGAAAACGGGCAGGTGTCGCTTCGTGTTTCAATCGAGGCGACACTGCAAAAGGTTCTCGTGCTGAGTGCGGCGAGCCATTTTGAAGTGTACATAGGCCAGGCAATCTTGGATTTCGTCGCAACTGTGTCGAGGAAGTCAAATTGTGTAACAGGGCTCGTAAAGAGTAAAGTGATAGAACGCCAGTACCATACATACTTTGATTGGGACAAGAGGAACGCGAACAAGTTCTTCTCGTTGTTTGGGACAGACTTCAAAAGACACATGGCTGACATGGTGCGGGAAGATGAGGAGTTGGAAGCCGGGATACAAGCCTTCCTCAAGATCGGACGTGAGCGGAACCGGATGGTGCACGGCGACTTTGGGGTATATCGGCTAGAGGAGACGACAGAGGAGATTATGGAGCTGTATCGGCGGGCGTCGGGCTTTGTGGAGAGGATTCCGGTGTTTTTGAACGATGCGTGTCGGACATTGGAACCGGTCTGACGAGAGTACCCTCGACGACGTAGCGGAGGAAACGTGCTACGGCCGACGCGAGACGGACAGCTCCTCCAAGATTTCCTCGAACGCCCCAAGCGCTTCACGCAAATCGTCGACAATCCCAGCCGCTAGCACTTCCGGCTCCGGCAGATTCTCACTGTCCTGCAGAGCACTGTCCCTGAGCCACAGGAGGGCCAGGTTCAGCTTGTCACGCTTGTGCAGCTCCTCGTACTCGAACGCCCTCCAGCGACCCCCCTCGTTCTCCGGGCTCCACGTCTGGTTCCTCTCATGGCGCTCGCCCGGCCGGTAGCAAGCGACGAAGTCGTCGAGGTCCGCGCGCCGGAGGGGCTTCATCTTGAGGGTAAAGTGCTTGTTCGTGCGGCGAGCCCAGTAGTGATCGCTGAGCTACTGTCTCGCCGAATCGCGGGTACTCCGAGACGAGCGAGGGAGACTGGCGCATTCAACTACGCGATCCTCACCAATCCGGTCAATGACTTCTGGGAGTGTGTGGTAAGGTACGTGCATGCGCGCGTCGCGCAACGCCAAGAAGATCGCCTCGCTCTGGCGAGACTTCCCAAGTCGCTCTGCCACCGCGCCGTCAAGTAACATCTCCACGGTCGACGTGACGAGCACGTCTGGAAAGCGGGCGGCACATATTCTCTTTGCCTTCCGTTCATCGATTAACGCGACGCTGTCATTCCCCACCGAATAGGCGATCGTCGCCGCTTCGCCGTCGTCCAGCGTCCCCTCTAAAGCGCCTTCGACGAGTGAGCGGTAAACGTCCCGATCGGCGGGCCCGAGTTCCGCTGGCGCAACTACTCCCTGGCCGATCAACTCTTCGAGTCTCTCTCCGCACAAGTGGCCTCGGGGCTTCCCTAGGGTAAGCTCCCGCCGAACGTTGTCGGTCACCAGGAAAGGATTCGGGAAGGCACCGATGATCGCTGCCGCCTCCTCCGTCGCGTTGAGGTTGATGATCACGCTGGCATCGGCCACGACCGCGACGCGGGGGCTAACGGGGAAGCTCGACGAGTTCATCCGCCTCGTGCTTTTCGTTCTCGACACCATCAAGAAGCTGCCTCACCTCGAGACGATGAAGCCTGAGCAGTCGAGCGAGCTGTCCCTCGCTGAAGAAAGTTCTCTTCCACGCTTCGCGGGCCAGAAGCGCCAAGCGTGGCGGCACAGCTTCCTGATGCGAAGCTCGCTCCTGCTCTTGGTCGGCCGATGCCCCTAACGCTTGCTCCACTTGCCTGTTGGTAATGCCCCCTTGGTCTTGAAACCAGTCCCAAGTGCCGTCCCGCGCGAGCCGCAACTCCTCGAGTCGGCGCACCATCGCTTCGCGCGAGACCCCGAAACTGTGAGCAAGAAGAATCGCGTGACGACGAGTCAGGTGTGAATGACCCGCGGTCAGCTCCGCAAAACGCTGCCTAACGACGCGCGCGGGAGTCAAGAAGGAACGTGCGAAGTAGTTCGCGTATCGCTCTTCTCGCGAACGAGGGCTACTGTCGTCCCACAGGACACCCGGCTCCCGCCGGGTTGAGATGAAGTGTCCCAATTCGTGTGCCGCGGTGTAGGCGCGCCGGCCGCTGGGGTGGTTGCCGTTGAGGAGCATACATGCGCCCACCGCGTCTTCGTAGGCAAACAGTCCCGAGATCCGGCCTTCGAGAGGTCGCACGTAGACGCGGATTCCGAGGTCTAGATCCACCAGAGAAACGATGTCCTTGACCGGACCTGCTCCAAGACCAAGCCAGACCCGCAAGTCCTGTGCGTCCTGCTCCGCCTGAGTGGCGACATTGCCCGGAAGAATGGGCCGTTCGCGCGGATAGTTGCGAGAGCGATCCACGCCCAGGACATTCTCCAGCTCTACCTCGGCGCTTACCAAGTCGGTGAGCATTCTGGCGGCACTATCGGTCGCTTGATCTCCGCTGCGCGCCAGTCTTCGGAACTGGGGCACGAGATCAAGGTGGACCGCATCCTGTCGCAGGATCGCGTTTGCGGACGTCCCGTAGCAGAACGCGAGTCCCTGCAATTCTTGAGTCTTGATCCGCCGTCTACCCTGTTCAATGGCCACGAGAGTGGTGCGCGCTACCTGGATCGCTTGGGCCGCGTCGGCTTGAGTGAGGCGTGCGACTTGCCGCGAAATCCGGAGACGCTGACCGATTTCACGATCCGTCAGCCTTGCAGTGCTCAAGGCCATCGGTCACTCCGAACCCATTTATTGACGAACGAATCTGCCCCTAACGAACGTAGGAATCTCGTCCATTCATCTGCGTGGCGCTCTAGCATCGCAACCAACCGATCTTCCACATCCTCGGCGCGCCGCAGCACATTTCCTAGCAGGGCCGCATGCCGTCCAACAATCGGTCTTGCTTCGTCATCGGCCATGTCCGCCAAGTCATCCATGTGCCTGATTCCCGCGATGGCGTAATCCCGAAATGCGGGAGTCCGCCTTTCGAAGTGGGGGTCTAGGGCGGACTCCAGCGTGGTAGCACGCATGTCGGTACACACATAGGTCTCTGGGGGTTCGGAGAGACCAGCGGCGTGAACGCTGACGCGCCTCAACATGCACGCGGCACAGACTCCGCAATGCCGCCACGATCCTCTGACGGAAGTCCAACGACTGTCGCGCCAGCAGGACTTGGTAGACTGCCACGCGCCGTCGCCGTCAATGGCGATATAGCGTGCTAGGGTTTCCCCCTTGGTGTACCAAAGGCGAGGAAACTCGTAGCGGATGGACTGTTCAAGTAGGGCTTCCAAGAAGGATTCCATCCGATGCGCAAACAGCGGATGGTTTCGATAGTCGCGGTGGGCATGACCAACACTCACGAGCGCCGGTCCGAGTGCCCCTTGGCCACTCTCCGGAACGATGATTCGCTTCGCGCCCGTCAGGTAGGCCGCGAGCCCTGAGATCATCGCGAACTTGAATCCACGGCTCATTCCGCTTGCCTCGCGGCGCTTGGCTCTCACGCGATAGGGTATCGAAACGAATGGCCTCGCTTTCACGCATTTGGCCCCGTTTCCGCCGAGACGAACGCGTACGACATCGTCGCCAAGACGGCTTCTGGCGAGTCCTGCGACAGCCAGCGAATCGAGGCCGTCGCTATAGGCCAGGACGGCCTTAGACGGTGGGAACAGGCGAAATCGGTCTCCCGCGGAGTCCTCGAGCCGGCCCTTGCGCTTGAAGAAGCTGATCGACCACTGGTCGCCCGTGACGAACTGGAGGGCGCTGAGCAAGCCTTCCCTCACCGCTGGCGCCTCCCAGCGTGCTGGGTCATCTACTGGGATACGAATCGACAGGCGTCGCGGCCATCCCAAAGACGGACGCCGGCATGACACGTCCGCGAATTCCACGCTGGCAGCGACAAGCATCGCGTCGAAGATCACCGGCTCCCATTTGGCGAAGGCGTAGGATTCGAGAGCCGCCGTGGAGAAGCGAATGTTCCCGTTGAGCACACAGTCGATCCAGCCGTTCTGCCCCGAGCGTCCCGGCTCGCGAACCGCAACCTTCACTTCGGGAAGCTCCACGCGGGCCGCTCGGCGGGTCACAGCAGCGGTCCCTCATCGAGCCCAGAACGCTTCACAGGGCTGGGAGGCGAAGGAGAGGAACCAGACGGTTCGACCATCCTGGCTGCCAAGCTATCGAAATCGCACAGGCGACGGGCCGAAGCCAGTCGGCTGTTCACGGGGACCTTAGGCGCGCGGATGCTCCTGTAGTAGTGTTCCTCGATGGCTCGTGATTGATCGCGAGTGTACTCGTCAAATGCGTTAGCAGCAGCCCCTTTGATCATCTCAGATCCCGACAAGCCCCTGGCCTCCGCGTCGAGCAAACAGATTAGGAACGTCTCGACAAGCTTCGACCCGGGATGATCCGCCCGAAGCGTTTCGAGCTGCCTGCTCATGTCGGGGATGAAGAGAACGCCTTGGTCGTCGGCGCCAACAGCACGGCGGACCGCCTCAAACGGAAGCTCATTTCCTTCCTTGCGGAGCGCGGCCTCCATTGCCCCGGAGAGCTCGTCGGCCGAGAAGGCTCCGGTTTCCGCTTGCTTCGCCACCTGTTTCCAGTGCCGTCGCATCGGCAGGCTCTTCCAGGGTCCGTCACTCATTCACTCATCTCCATGTCAGGAATGGTAGAATGACAATGTGACAATGTCAATACCACTCTCTCCCCAAGTCCGGCTCACCCCCTTGCTACAGATGGACCGCTACATTTGCCGAACAACTGCAGCTGCCGGGGCCGACCATCCCGACTTAGGTGAATGGACGTCATTTCGGACGGAGGGACTTCCCGGAGCACGAAGCGCTACTCGAAGCGGCACGGGGGAAGTTGTTGGCTTCCTCGGTAGGACGGAGGTACGTAAAGCAATGGGTTGGATCATCGGCATCGTCGCGGTCGTTTCGGTCATGGGATGGCTCTACTCACGGATGCGACCCAACGATATGGAATCCGTCATGCGCAGACTGCCGGAGGCCGAACGTCGACGGCTCTATCGCGATTTCGAGAAGATCGAGCGCGACGAGCCCATGGAGGGCGACCCGGAGTACGGTCAGCCCGGCACTCCGTGGGGTATGTTCGACGGCAGGGGGTCGGATGGTCGATTGCGGGCGTACTGGGTCAATAGCTCAGAAGCCAACGCCCGGCGGCAGATCAAAGTTGGAGGGGCGTATCTTTGCAGGGTCGGGGACGACCGAGATTGGCGTCAGGTCTGGTTTCGGGTTCTGGCAATCGAGGGGTGTTCGAGAGACGATCTCGGATGGTGGACGCTCCGTGCCATTGTCGAGAAAATGGATAGAACTTGGGGGATCCGATCCAGCCATCGCCGGTGAAGTTGCGGCCTCAATGCCGCTCGTCCGACTGGTGAGCATTGCTATCGCGCTTGGATCACGAGACACGGCTCATGGAGCAACCGGATATCCGTGGACCAGCCCGCCCAGAGGAGGGCAGCGCCAATCAACGAACGAGTTCGGGACTTCGTTGCCACGTCACCCTTCGGCTCTGGGTCGCTCAGAGCACTGCGAAACGCGTTGACGGCAGCCATTGCGTCCGCCTCGTGCGAGCCGGCCTTGGCTCTGCCGGTCACGAACGCTTCCCAAATGAAGAGACCCGTTTGCGAACGTTGGAAGCCTTTCCAGTCCAGGAAGGCTTCGGTTTCCTCAGTCTGTCGGCGAATCCGGTCCAAGATCCAGGCGACTTGGGCCAAGCCAGTCGTAAGAGAGGTAGCCCCAGCGGCAGCGGACCACGCCCGATTGTTTTCTCCCGGGCGCGCCCGTGTCAGTCTAGACGGCTCATTGGCGACTGGAATCCACAGCGGGCACTCGAAGCCCAGCGAGACCTTCTCCTCGACGGCGAGTCCATCTGCTACGAACTGCGCAAACTCCCCGATGTCTGTTCCAAACCGTCCTTCGCGGTCGGGCTCGCCGGAGTGACCCGCCCATCCGAACCTTCCGTTCGCGACTGATCCGATGTCGGCGCAACAGATCATCATTCTATTTCGCTCCCATTCCGATGAACTGGCGTCGCAGCCCAGTCTGACAGCAACCCGGCGATCACCTCGAGCAGGATCGTCGCCAAGCGGATCGCGAACAGGGCTTCGCCACGCGTGTACTCGCGGGCTGAGGCACGGTGTGCGGTGATATTGCCCATGTCTTTGGCGCGGGTGATGAGGCTCGCATACAGTTTCGCATGTCGGTCGTCGAGACGATCGCGCAGAATCCCCTTGAGGCTGCCTTCGTCCGGCCCCTGGAAGGACTCCTCCATGAGGCTGACAGCCTTTCTCGCCTGGATCACGGCCGCGTCGAAGTCGCCCCGGTCGACGGCCCCGCGTGCACGTTGGAGCACCCCGAGGCTAGGCCGGAAACGACTCGCGTGCGTGAGGTGGTAGCGGATCTCCAAGAGGTCGATCTGCTCGCCGGTGAATGTGCCGACCACGGCCAGCCAGTCGTCACGCGGGATCTGGAGCTGGATTCCGGCGACCTTGGCATGGATTGTCGTCCCCCCGATCTCGACACGGGGCCACAGCTGCATCTGCATGGTGAGCACGCCACCTGCCCGATGCTCTTCAAGGCGTTCGAGCCGGTGTCCGCCCAGATCGAGAGCGACGGAGCTTCTCTGCGTTGCCACATGGGACAGCGACCGAATGGGGTGGCCCGATGCGTCCCTCGCGAGGCTGCCAACGAACAGGTTGTCAGGGCCCACCGTCAGCTGGCCTGGGAAGTCGGTGAGGACGAACTCCTTCCCCGGATGGCCCTCTTCCAAGGAGAGTGCGTGATGCAGGGTCCAGGACAGATCGAAGCGAATTCGCGGGATCAGGGCCGGGACCGGGCGAACGTTCGACACGGCGACGTTGCCCACCGTGGACGGTGCGATGGTCATCTCTCCCGAACCGTAGCTGGCTGTCATTTCGTGGCATCTCCTTTCGGCGTGCTTGGTTGTCTACGGGTCAGCCGTCCGGCCAGGGTTGCCCCGAATTAGAGACGAGGCGTGTCGGTCGGCGAGCTAAGGTAACAGACCGCCGCACGGCCCAGTACACCTGCGGGGTCCGATTTATGCCGTCCACTGATTCCGCGGCATATGGTCCATCTCGATGTGCCGTCATTCAGGCTGGATTCAGTACGTGAGTGCCCACAGCTCTAGGGTAAACCGGCAAGAAATGTCAACTTCACTTTACTTAAAGTACACTTCAGTTGACAGTTCCAGACCACCTAAGCGGCGATTCCGCCCCGATTCATGTAGATTCCGGGAGCACATCACGCCAACCATCTTCGTGGCCTCGCCGCCAGGGAGTCGTCCGTGAACGCATACGTCGCGGTCACCGACAAGGGATGGTTCGAACACCTGAGGATCCCCTCTCGCCATGGACGCGTGCAGGAGGTCAACTTCTGAACCCCGAGGAAATGGGGCGGCCGGTTCGGCGTGCTCGACCGAGGTCCGCAAGCTCCACAAGTATCATCTGCTCATCCTCGACGACTTCTCCTACGTGACCTCGGAGAGTGCGGAGACCAGCGTGCTCTTCGAACTCATCGGCGCGCTACGAAGAACCGCTCGCTCCTGGTGATCGCCAACGAGCCCTTCAGCGCCTGGGGCAGCATCTTCGGCGGCGACGCCATGACCCTTGCCGCCGTCGACCGCCTCGTCCACCGCTCCCATATCTTCGAACTCAACGTCGAGAGCTACAGGCGCCGGGCCGCCATCGCAGCCAGGCAGGCAGCGGCGCGGGAGCCGGCTGACGAGAAGCACGAGGGAGGACAGGAATCGGGCTGACGCGGCCACGAAAACGCTTCGATGCCTGCCCCGAAAGACCGGCACAGGGCCGAGAATGCGGCTCTGGGGGCGCCCAGAGCCGTCCAGGGGCGCATCGAGGAGCCTTCGAACCGCCGAATCCGGGGCAGGACGGGCCGGTTCCGGGCAATCCGGCTCGAAAAGGCCCGAGAAGCCGCCCGCAGAGGCCGCCGGGCAGGCTTCACCCTACCTCTACCCCTCGGAGAATCCGCCCTCCACCGCCCCGTCCCGGTTCGCTACGCTCGCCGTGCTGCGGCGGTGGCCGACCCCTCAAGTCCGCGCTGTCGGCCGACGCATGCCCACCGTCTCGCTCACCCCACCGTCCCCCATCCCCTTGCTCCGCGTCCCCCAAACCGCCATCGTCTTCCCACTCGTAGCGTCGCGACCCCTCGTTCTCACCTTGATTGTCGCGGGACAGGGGGGGAGTGATTCATCATGGTGGTCGTTTCTCCGTAGCCTGCCCCTCACCAACCCACAGGAGCCTACCGTCCAATGGCAGATCCCGAATCGACGGGCCAGGAAGGGCCTATAGTCACAATCCTGACGAAAGAGAACCGCCCATCTCCCCTTGCTGTTCACGGCGCGTGGGGCGGGCTCTCTGCCAGCGGTGCGGCTGTTATTCATTTTTATGTAGAATACCCCCGCGTGCCCAGCGAATGGAAGGTGGATGTTGGGCGCGGCGTGATGGAGATGGAGGAGGACAATACAGTCATCAGAGAGATCGTTTCGACCATTATGGTGTCTCCAGAAGTGGCCGATGGCATAGCCGGTGTGTTTTCGCGCTCAGCAGAGGCTCTGCGCGAGGCCATCGCTGCCACTAGCGGGGAGGGCACAGAAGAATGAGTGCTACGGTTGTCACAGTCCGCCAGGCCGACGTGCCACTCGCCAGCGATGATTTCAGTCACTCTCTCGCACTTCGGAAGAGTCTGAACAGGGCTCAAGACAGAATGACTCGTCTCTACTCGCGAGTTGACGACGCTAAGTCTCCTCATTTCGTAAAGACGGTTTATGACCGCAGCCTACAAGGTATGACATTGGAACCAGTTCAGACGACCGAGGCGTCTATCTTGCGTTCCTACATCCAAGCTTTTGAGCAGCCTAACGTCCAGTCTCAGCGCGTCAGAATGCCCGCGAAAATCATCTGGGAGCAATCCTTTCGCGCGTCCACTTCCACCATGGTTCTTTACGGCGAGCCATTCTACTGGAAGAACGATGAGATACTGGGGAGGGTCTTGGAACATTCTCAATGGAGCCTGTTGGGCTACGGCGAAACCGACGCAGCGGCTGTGAGAATGCTCGTCGAGCGGATTTTCGTCACGGCGGATGCGCTTCTGCCAGCGGATGGCGAGATGAGCCCTCCAGTGGACAAACGGGGCAGGGCGCTTCGGCGCTATCTCGCCAGAGTTGTTCGAGAGCGGGCGGCCGTCTGAATGGCGACTGTCAGTAGGCGACTCACAGAACGGAATCTGAAAAAAAAAAAAGGTCTTCAAGTGGAAGAAGAGTCGGGGGAAAGACCGCGTATATGTCTACTGTGTTGGTAACACTGAGACAGCCGTCTTCACCATGTTCTCTCAATCGCGAAGAGTTAGAGATCTCGGAGACCGCCTGATCTCGGACATGGCGAACCAGTGCAAACTCTCACGAGCTGACTTTCTTCGCTTGGTCAAATGCCCCATGACAGAGGCCAAATACCGCGATGTCCTCGTGCAGGCCGGGCATATCGACGACAACGTGTAGAACTTCTGCAGTCGGCACTTTGGGGCGCCTTGACGCTGAGGTCTTCGCTGGTGGCGTCGAGGTGGAGAATGGCGTGGCCCTTGAGACCATGGCCGTAGCGCTGTTCTCGGTCGGTCGAAAGAGAATTCGCGGATGTTGGGCATGGGCATCCCAGGTGTGGCGCGCCCGGCGGAACCTGCTGCGGATTCCGATCAGTGATTTCCATTTCATGCCGATCACCGATTCCAGAGCATGCCGATCACCCTGGAGTGAGCGAGTAGGAGCGCTGGAGAACCTGTTGTAGCGACGCCTTCTTCCATCCTCGCCGAGATACCCTGAGACGAGGAGGAAGAGGGTGTCACAGAGAAGACATCATGGATTGACCTGCCCTGCCTCGGGTATCGTGGGATATGCTCGAGGCAGGCAGACCTCAACCGGCGCAGAGCCACATCGAGGAGGACAGGTCGATGGCCGAGTACAGGGCCTACGTAGGGCTGGACATTCACAAGGACACGATCGCAGCCGCAGTCGCATGGCCGGGCCGGGAAGAGCCCGAGTACCGCGGCACCATCCTGAACAGGCGCCGGTCGGTACAGAAACTCATCCATGGACTGCAGGGCCCGGACGGCGAGGCACTGAGCTTCGCCTTTGAAGCGGGTCCCTGCGGCTACGGCGTATACCGTGAGATCACCGGAACCGGCCACGACTGCCAAGTCGTAGCACCGGGACTTGTCCCCCGCAAGCCCGCTGATCGGGTCAAGACGGATCGACGAGACGCGCTGATGTTGGCGCGCCTGCACCGGGCCGGAGAACTGACCCCGGTGTGGGTGCCGGGACCGGACCAGGAAGCGGTACGTGACCTGACCTGTGCACGGGAGGACATGAAGTCGCTCGAACTCAAGGCGCGACAGCGTCTGGGAGCCTTCTTGCTGCGTCACGGCCGGGTCTATACTATGGCGGCAAGAGCCGGTGGACGCAGGCACATTTTCGCTGGCTGGAGCAGCAGAGATTCGATCTGGCGCTCCAGCAGACGGTCTTTCAGGAGTACGTGGACGCAGTGGTCGCGGCGGTGAAGCGGACCGCCGGGCTCAAGGCTCAGATGCATGAGACTCTCGGTGCCTGGTCGCAACGCCCCACGGCTGAGGCTCTGATGAGTCTGCGGGGCGTGTCGACGATCACGGCGATGACCGTCCTGGCCGAACTCGGCGATCTGACGCGCTTCGATTCACCCCGCCAGCTGGTGGGCTTCCTCGGTCTGGCCCCGTGGGAACGCTCCTCAGGTTCCCGGCGGCGCCAGGGAGCCATCACCAAGACCGGCAACGGTCACGTTCGCCGAGTGCTGACCGAGGCGGCATGGGCTTATCGCTTCCCCGCCAGAAAGACAGCTCACCTGCGCCGCAAGGCAGCCAAAGCTCCGGACCGGGTCCAGGCGATCGCATGGACGGCCCAGAGACGGCTATGCGGCCGATATGTGATGCTGTGCCAACGCGGGAAGGCAAAGAACAAAGTGGTCACAGCGATCGCGCGCGAGCTCACGGGCTTCATCTGGGCCATTGCCCGCGAGGTGCAGGGCAAGCCTCACGGCACCCGGGTGACCGCCTGATCCGAGAGACGAACGGAACCCACCAGCACCATCATCATTCAAGGAGGCTGCTACAGGAAATCGGGGTGTGGGCGGTCGGTGAGGAGAACCCTCGAGACAACCTGGTGACGCCGGCCCCTTCCGGGGAGGGCGACTCACGAAGAGAAGAGAGACAGAGGCAGCTCCGCGACGAAGTGAAGTCAGGTGGTAAACAACCCACGGATATCAGAGTGATCCACCGTCGCAATAAGCCGCCCGCATCCCGAACCCTGAAGCAGCAAAGGAAGCCGAGATAAGGAAGTCAGACAGCCAGGCACGAATGCAAACGATTTGACAGGTCAATCCATATCAGGTTGTCCATGCGGAAGATTCGAGAACTGCTGCGCCTGAAGTACGAGCTCGGGCGCAGCCACCGCGAGATCGCCACGTCGCTCGGCATCGCCAACAGCACGGTGAGCGACGCCCTTGCCCGCCGCGAGGTCGATCTCCGCCTCAGCGCGACGACGGTCGAGATCTTCCACGAGCACCGCAGGGTCGCCGCGCACCTCCGGATCCGCAGGAAAGGCGGATACGCGGCCGACGCCGCATACATGCCGGCTTCCCATCGTGCCCATGCGGAATGGACACCGTCGCGGCTCATCGCCTGGGGCCACAGGGCCGGACCGCACACGGCCTCGTTCTTCGAACGGCTCCTCGAGGACCGCCCTCTCCCTGCTTCTCGAACGAGAGAAGACCGACCGGGAACAGCGCCGCTGCCAGCTCTCAAGGGACACGCCAAACTGCACCTCGACGCCACCATCGAAGACCTCAACTTCAAGGCTCCCCGTGGCCTCGACCGCTCCCTCGTGCTCCGTCTCGCCTCCGGCCAGTGGATCCGCGACGGCCAGACCGTGCTCGTCGCCGGCGCGACGGCATCGGGAAAATCCTATCTGGCCTGCGCGCTCGGCCACCAGGCCTGCCGCCTCGGCATCTCCACCCGCTACTACCGTGTCTCCCGTCTGCTCGACGACCTCACCCTCGCCCGGGGGGACGAGTCGTATCCGAAGCTCATCCAGCGCTTCGCCAGGACGTGGCTCCTCATCCTCGACGACTGGGGCCTCGGTTCGCTCTCCGGCCAGGGGCGACACGACCTCCTTGAAGTCCTCGACGACCGCTATGCCCACGGCGGCACCCTCAAGGGCGCCTCGATGAGAAGGCTCTACGACTCGACGAAGGCGGTCCACAACACTCCCGGCCACGCCTGATCGCACCGGAAAACCGGGCTGAAGCATGCCTCCGGGAGCGTGTCTCTTCCCTGAGATGGGGGCGAGAAGACGGAAAGACGGCTCTGAGCGGCCCGTATGACAGCCCAGCAGCCGTTGCAGCCGGCCCGGATCCCTCCGAATCCGGGCCAAATGACCCGGTTCCGAGCCAAACCAGCCTCCAGAGCCCCGAAAATCCCGCCGTAGAGGCCGTCCGAACCCCTTCGCCTTACCTCTACCCCTCCGGAAAACCGGCCCTCGGCTGTCCCCGCAACACACCTTGACAAGACCCCGGCACTCGACGGAGACCCACTCCAACCCCTAAACTTCAACCCCGAAGACCCGACCCCTCAGCGCCGCTATGGACCTCCGCTCCTGCGGGGTGATCGGCATGCTCCGGAATCGGTGATCGGCTTGTCGGAACTGGTGATCGGCATCGTCGGAATAGGGAACTTGACAGACCGCAATTCGAACCACATCCTTGTATGGGTCTCGAAAGAAGAGATCGCGCAATGATTGGAAGCCCTTCACTTTGGTCCAAAGTCGCTGGTCGAATGGGTTCCTGTCGTTTCAAGACCGGGATTCGCTGACCGCTTTGGCGGCCGGGATTGCTGACCGGGCTTGCGAAGGGCGGTTGTGCCGTTGGTGAGGGACCGGGATTCCGATGCGAGTAACCAGCCACCATCAAGACGATTATGGGGAGACACCTAGCCCGATGACCGATGCGCCACCCGTCCTCTCAGTTACCAATTCGCCAACGCCCGGCCGCGGCCGGCAGGTGCTGTACGCAGTCGCCGCCACTCTATTGTCTGGGCTCAACCCCCTCAGCGCTCAAGAATACCTGAGCCTTCGGCAAGGACAAGAGCCAACGCCCTTCAGCTACGATGCGCGTTCGGAATACGTTAGACTCACACTAAAAGACCTAAATCTGCCGAGGAGTACTAGGGACAACAGTGCGATCGGCCGATTCTTTAGGGACATCTTGATAGGACGCGAGCGAGAATTCGCTATCGCAACGCTGGCAATCGACTTCGGCGACGGACCGACACGACAACGAGTCCTCTACTCGATTGAGAAAGATGGAGGGAATTACAATGTGAGTACGCTAGCTGGTGGCCCAGCAGCAAGACATCGAATGACGGATGGTTTCGTGTTTGACCAATCGCTTCCGGTGACCATAACGGTTACGCGCTCGGAGTGGGAAGAACGGGAGGACATCCTTAGTGCCGCTGCCTCGAAAGCGAGTGGACTTCTAGGGACCGGAGCGGCGGCTGTTTCCGATGCTGCATCGACGATGTTTGACGCAATCCTCACGCTGGTTCCGCCTACATCGACCGTGACGGGAATGAGTGCGACGATAGCACCTGATGACCTGACTAGCGCAGAGTTGATCATTGGCAGCGCCCGTTCGACAAACAACGCCGACCTGTTTACCTTGGAGTTTGAGATCTTGGATGGGCATTTTCATGACTACGATTTGCCACTGGGACTGTTGCGAGCTGGCCTCTCTGAAGCTGTGGACTCATGGCGAGAGATGATCCGAGAAGCAGACACACAAATCGTCAGCGATGGATTAGGGCCGCTGGAGGCGGCCTTGTTGGCGTTTTCGGATTACGTCGGCGAACTTCCCCTTACGCGAAACGACCGTGCAATACTTACCGCGTGTGCAATCAAGGATTGGGCTCCTGGCGCGTACCGTGGTACCCTCGTCAATGGCCGGGAAGTGCAATTCAGCGCGAACCGGTACTTGCGGCTGGCAACGAGTAACTTAGAAGCGATCCGGGGTTCCGCGTGTGACATGCCACAGCAGATCGAGTGTAACACCGAGGAGTGTAGAAGCGTGGCGGATTTTCTCGTTAAGTCGGCTCGGCAGAACGGCCGACGATCGGCGGCGGAATTGTATATCGACGAGTTTATCACGCTCATTGCGGAGGGACAGGAGATCGACGTGAGTTCGGACGAGTACATAGAGGGATTCCGTATCCGGCGAAGTGCTCATTTTGACAAACAGGCACGGGTGGCGGGTCGTCAATGGAGCTTTGTGTTCGAAGCGGGTACGTTGGACATGTCATATAAGGGCGAAGACTATTCGGAATCAGAGATTGTCATCGACGTAAGTCGTGCGGATACGAATGGTGAGACGCGATACTATGTAACCGGCATCGAGACTCGGTGAAGACGAGGGTGGTATCCGCCCAAGTACGGCGATCGGGTCGTCGAGAATAGCCCGTACGCGAAGCGGGAATCACGGGCGTTTAGGTCTCAGCCCGCCGGTCGTTTGCTGCTTTGGCTGGCGACGTTCCGCCGCCCTCTTCCCCGTCCCACGCAGACCGGGCACGTGTACCCAACAGCGCGAACCAGAACGGAGCACGCAGAGAGACGGCTGCTGCTGAAAAAGAGCCACTGATCGATTATCTTCGGGTACGTCAAATGGGTCCACTCTTTCTACCTCACTGAGAGGAGCAAGTTGATGGCGGGTTCACCGGGTATGAGATTCAAGGGCGAAGAGCAGGGTCGATACTTTGCCTTGGACACGATTCTTCGGAATGTCGACGATGGTGCCAAGGTGAAAGCCTACCGCGCGCTGAGCGGACAACCATCGCCGGAGACGCTCGATACAGCACTCGAGCAGTTTGAGGGCCAGTATACCTGCGACAGCATCCCGGCGGAGCACTTCATCGCGGGCTTTCGGGATGGTGTCGACGACATCCGAGACATCCTGCGAGAGCGCATCCTCGGACACTCGTGAATGTGACCAGTGGGTGACGCCTCCCCGACCGTAGGCCACGCCCAGCGCCGTCCCCATCGAGAAAATCCCAGACCTGACGCCGGAGCACGAGCCCCGCGGCGCGACTCCGCTGCTGGACGCTCTTGGGAGCCTCATCGAGACGGCCGGTGTGCGCTTGGATAGCCTTGGCCACGAGGAGGACCAGATCGTTGCCGTCTTCACCGACGGACTCGAAAACGCGTCCCGTCACTGGAGCCGGGAAAAGCTCTTCGACGCGATCGCCGCCCGCAAGAACGACAGCTGGACCTTCGTGTTCATGGGCGCCAACCAGGACAGCTACGCCGAAGCCGGGCGGCTCGGGCTGGACGATGGCTCGGTCCAGGACTTCCGGGGTGACAGGGAAGGCGTCCACGCGGCGTTCGGCAGCCTGGGCCGCGCGGTGGGCGAGTATCGGGGCGCGGCCTACGAGGAAAGGATGGAGTTACCCCGATTTGGTGGACACTTTCAAGCGTTGGGTTTCAACGAGGAGGTATCACCATGGCAGGGAGCGGACGAAGGATCCGACCGGCAAGTCAGTCTCCCCACGACTTCCGCAGCTTGATGGCGGAAGTGCTGATGAAGATGCGGCCCGGCATGAGCAATTGCCCTGGAATGGAGCCACGAATGCGTTTTCGACAGCGCCACTTTCGCCCGCAACTTGGTGTGAAGGGCCGCGCCGCCTTCCATGACGCCTACCTTGACGTGGATCTCAGAACCCTCGGTGGAGACCCCGACGAAGGCGTGAAAGCTCAACCGGAGTGGATGGACGCGGCTTTTCGTGTGCTCACCAACAAGAACTTGAGTCTCGAGCTGCAAATCGGCGCGGTGTTCCCTACGCACGCTGCTTTGCGATACGCGAATCAGATGCACTCGATCATGTGGCAGCGGCCTGGATCGGGTGCAGGCCGTTCATCACGAGGCTCGGAGTTCTCGAGCCCTGAGGGACACACGTCCGAAAGGGCGCCGGCTTGTCTCTCGATATAATGTTTACCTTACTTCGAGTATAGTACAGTTGACATTCTGATGCCGCTTGGCGGCCGGTGTCACGAGGTCACCGTGGCACAGGCTTTCTCCGAGCCGTCCGAAAATCCAGCCGCCGCGCAAACTGGAATACGTCGTACGTCGTGATTCCGAACCTCCGGGCAACATCGGGAACCTTCCGGTTCGCCCGCTTCTTGCTGGGCTTCGAGACTTCAGTGGTGACGATGCAGCGACGTGCTACGTTTCTGAGCGCGTAGGCGATCAGAAACGTAGCACGCCCTAGTTTCTCAACCTCGGGCTCGTTCAGATCCGGCGCGTATCCGTCCCCCACTACCCGCCGTACGAGAGCCAGGTCGGGTTCCTCGTCGAGAACCAGCGCGTCCTTCACGGTATCGCCCTTGAGCCAATCGAGCAGATCATCCTGACCCTTCCGAGATTTTCCGCGCTTTACTTCGTCAAGAATCTCCAAGGGCATCTTCACCCTCCCCTCCCCCGCGTGATGGAGCAGCCAATCCCAGAACTCTGGAACTCGGGTCACCGGATAGTAGTCCCGGTGCGCGGTGGTCAAGACATTGGCGTCAAGCAAGCAGATCAGGTCCGACCCTGCCATCGATGGTTGACTCACTCGGCGGCCGAGATCGTGTGGGCATTGCGCGGGTTTGCCCCCAGCACCCGACTGGCTTTGCTGGTAGTAAGGGCCCCGGAGGCCAAGAGCCGAAAGGCCAACTCAACCAGGCCCGGACCCAAGCTATGCCTGACGAGGACGCCGTACGAGGGACCGCCATCGCTCGTGTCTCGCTGCCGGCGTTGACGTCTCTGGTTCTGAAGCCAGCGGCCCCGGAAGAGCTCACGCAGGCCGAGCCAAAGAGTCTTGTCCATTGCAGCCCGGCGGTACAGTCTGTAGGCCACCATCGAGGAGCTGACATTTCGAGTCCCTGCGAACGCCGTGTCAAGCCACCCGGCAGTGCGGTGAGATTGTTACGATACATCCAGATTCCTCGTAGTTTGACGCGCCCCTGATCGAGACCTTCTCGACCGCCTGTTCCAGGCTGAGCCCGGCGGACTCACGGGCCTCGGGATACGGACACGCGAGTACCCGCAGCCCCTTGGAAGTCTCCAGCGTGATGGTGGGCACCGAGGAAATCGGTGGGATGCTGAACCACATCTTCGCGAGCATCAACAACCACTTCGATACCTACAAGGGACGAAAAGAATGAGCCGTCCTCTTACTGCAGGCAGTTACGCGCCGGTGCGCCTGCCGGTCGAACTAGCTCGCCGAATCCTGCTCTTCCAATCTCCGAGACATTCGGTGCCTCCTCTCCCTTGGACCCCGGGACGTTGGCTAAAGCTAAACTACTGTCCAGGGAAATCGGGGGCACTATAACCCCTCGCTAACCCATCGCCGCAGCCAATTCTCCCTCATAGGCCTTAATGAAAGCACCGAACAGATGTTCATGCGTGAGAGGGAGGTCTTTCCATGCCGTCATGTCCCATCCGCATTCAATGAGTTCAGAGGCTCCATAGACAAATCGCAGCGCTTCGGTGAGAAAAACCACCGATCTGTAGTTGGAGTAGTCAACGTCGTATGTCTTCCTGTTGGGGTCAAGTCCGCCGTGTGTGAAATAGACACGGCAGTTGATCCCAGACCTGATAACCTCCTTCATGCGTGGTAACTTCAGGTGCGGACGGATCACCTTTTGGTAGCGATGGAGTGCGACATCAAGCATCTGGGCACGACCCGGCTTATCGCATACGGGAAGTTGATCGAAGACGTTAGCTGCTGCACACATCTTGTTTTCTATGACGGTGGTGAACATTCCGCGCATCAAAGAAAAAAACGTGAGGTTAGCTTGAAGTCTTTCGCTGTTGCGCTTTAGCCAGTTCTCCATAACACCCATGAAGTATTTTGGTTGCGATGCACTCACTAGTATGCTCCCACCGAGTTTCTCTCTACCAGTAGTCCCGCTGCTGATTGACATAAACACATCGAATCCTGGATCGTATTCACCCTCGCGTGGCTTGTCGCCCGTGAATATTCTCACATTTGCAAACTTGGGTGCATATCCAATAATCCAAGCGAAGAAGCGGCGCACCGTCTTCATCTTGTCGACAGCGTCATCGAACGTCACAGGCTCATCGCCAAAGTCGATCGTGATATATGGAATGGCGCTGATGCTAATCCCGCTTGACGTCGAAGAAGACAGGTAGCGTTGAGCGCTTACCAATCCCAACACGGTTCGTGTGGCTGGCAATAAGTCGTATTTGCCACTAAAGTAGGATACCCAAGGATGTTTGTACTCGCCAATGCTTGGGACGTAGTCGGGCTTGTACTTGTCGATGGCTTCGACGATGCGATCGTCTGGATCTACTATGACTCCGAATGCGTCTCCTCTTCCATGGTGATCGAAGACGGTATGGAGATCTTCAAATCCGAATTGCACTTCACGTATCACAGGATCGTGACGACGTAGATAGTCGTTACCGAACACAGCGTAGTGGGATCTGACAGTACAAGACATCGTCGTACTGTCGAATCTAGCACTCCCTCGGTGGCACGAGATCAGTGATACTCTCCCCTTTTCGGAAACGCCATGTAGACTGGAACGAAGCGGGAAATCGAAGCGTCTGTCGTCGAAGATGGTTGTGATGCTGTCGAAGATCTTCGTCGTGCTGGCGTAGCTACCCTTCTGATTGCTCAGGGTAATGCGTCCATAGAGATGCCCTTTGTCTCCGAGATCGAATTTGGCTCCGATGGATTCTCCGAACGGACTCTCTCCATGCTTCCATCTACTCATGGCACATTCGCCTCAATGATCAGCATGAGTGTCCTTGGTCGCGGGATCGACACCGTGCATCTTCTCGTGGCGCTCCAGCCACTGCCACCCGTACCCACGGGGAGTTCTTTTTGGCACGCGACGACGCCAGCGGGAACGTTGTGATCGCTCGGGTCGTCGAGACGGACGCGGACTACCGAGTACCCGTACCGGATACGTCTGCCGTATAGGAAGTCCATGCTGCCCGCCTATGTTGGGATCGGCACATGGCCGGTAGGCAGTGCGACATCGCCGTCCTCGGCGACGAGCGTCTCAAGTTCGACACCGGAAACGAGCAAGACGGCATCGTACGCTGCTAGGAGAATGTCGTGGGTCACCTCCAAGTCACGAAGCATCACGTCCCGCCCATCGTCGGAATTACGTCGGAAGTTGTGCTGCAAGAAGAAGGAGTGGGTCAGTCGGTTGCGTGCCGCCAGCGCGCCACGAAGCAGGTCATCGAGATCCACATTGGTGTCCGTGATCGTGTCAAGGCACTGGATCAACCGGCCAAGAGTCTGCTTGGTGATCTGCCTGTAGATTGCAGTCGCCTTGGCTGGATCTGGACCCTCCAGGAGACCGGCTTCAATGCACTTGTGGGACAAGAGCAGGTTTCCCAGCTGAGTTTCCAAGAGCTGGGCGGCTTCGGATACTTCGCCGTACTTCCTGTATACGTCATCCAACGTTGCCATGAGCGCATCGCCTTTCGTCCGAATGCCGGGTCCGGGCCCTGGTTGACCGCCAGATGATGTTGTCGCGTTGTGGTGTCTTGAGTCAACTGACGATCACCCCACCACCTCCCCCATCATCCCCCGCACACTCCCCGCCGCATCCGACACGTCGAACGGAAAGCACGCCATCTCCAGATCCCCAGCGAATCTGAAACGAACCGTCTCCCGAAACTCCGCCGTCCTCGGATACACAAGAACCACCCGCCGGCAACCATACGTCCTTCCGTAGGCAAAGAGCTGGTACGCGTCCGCCTGACTGACGCCATGGTTTCGCGCGCCTGGGTCGAGGCGCTTCCACTTCGCATCCAGGATGAATCGGACCCGTCCGCGCTCCATCAGGACGATATCGGGCTTAAGCCAGAAGGCAGGCCTGTCTGCCTCGTCCGTCGCCAGATGCCGCATCGGCCCCTGGGCGCGCACGACGAAACGCTGCTGGTGTCGGCGGACGGCGGCGGTGACGAAATCCTCGAACACCTCTTCCATCGGAAACAGCAGGGCACGGCTGACGTACGGGCCGGAGAACGTGGCGAGGCCGTGGCCGAAGAGGAACAACCCGACCCACGGCATCACGGTGTCGTAATGCCGCATCGATCGGTCCACGCGATGCCGCGCCCAGTCGTCGTCGAGGTTCGTCGAAGCGGGTACGTCGGAGAACACGATGCGCAACTGGTGAACGCGCTGTCGGTTCGCGGGATGACGCACGACAGCCGAGAGCCGGCGCAACGCGAGGTGGATCAGCCGGTTCGCGGGCCGATCCGCGGTGAACTCGTCGTAGCCGACGTAGAACCGCGAGCGGTCGACGAGATTCTCCCGGACATGCCGGGGGAACAGGATCCGCCCGCGGAGTCGGGGGAGGTTCGCCTCTCGCGTCAGGTACGCCCGGGCGAGACCACGCCGGATCAGCAGGACGACGCTCGTCAGGAAGAGATGGACGAATGCCTCGAAAATGTCGAAACGGCGGATTGCGCGGATGCTGGCGCCATCGAGCTGCGCCTGCCCGAGACCGCGCCAATCCCGGAGCATCGTCATGAAGACCCGCCGCGTGTCCTCGTCACCGTCACGTGAAAGATCGATCTTCGGCAGGATTTCGATTGCGGTTCCCCGGCGCGTTTCGATGATACCGACGTAGTTCTGCGCGTGGAGGCGGCCGTTCCTCATCACGAAGACCGGTGGCCGCTGGCCCCCTTCGCCGGTCGGTTGCGCGAGGGCGAATCGCATCAGGTCACGCTCGTCGTCCTCATGCAATCCGGTCAGCGGCTGGTACTCGCGAACGACCATTGTGCGGGGTGCGGGTGCGGTGCGGTGCGGATGTCCCGCCAGCGCGTTAGCGGGCACGGTCAGTCGGCCTGCGCCAGATCGCCGTCATCCGGGCTCGCCTTCCCATAGATCTTCCGGTACGCGGTCGCGTCGGTCCACCGGTCGTCGCCGGCGGGCGCCAGGTCGTACACGCTCCGGTCTGCATCCACCAGATCCAGTCGGACCAGCTCCTCCGGCGGATCCGACTTCAGGACGAACCCGTTGTTGTTCAGAACCGCGCGGATCTTCTCCCAGTCGTCGTAGAAGTACTCCTGCAGCAACGGCACAATTCGGTTCCGGAACGTGCTCGCGAGCGCCGCGAGGGTGTCGACGCGCAGGAAGTAGGTGTGCCCGATCTGGTGCTCCCGATCCAGCAGGACGGCGATGCGCCGGTTCATGGCGTCGAGCACCTTCCCGCAATCGATACCGTCGAGGTCCTTGGCGATGCCGGAGTGGGACGGATCCGGCATCATCTCATCGAACACGAACCGCCGCCGCAGCGCCGTGTCCAGCAGGGCGATGGACCGGTCCGCCGTGTTCATGGTTCCGAGGACGTACAGATTCGGCGGCACACCGAAGTCGGTCTTCGAACCGGGGAGCGTCACGCGCGCCTCGTCGTGCTGGCCGATCCGCTTGGAGTCCTCGATCAGGGTGATCAACTCACCGAAGATGCGGGCGATGTTGCCCCGGTTGATCTCGTCGATGACGAGCACGTAGCGCTCGTCGGGGTCGTCCGCGGCGCGCTCGGCGATGCGCCGGAATACCCCGCGGGACATCTCGTACCGGACCTCTCCGGCATCACGGCGTTCGGACGAAGCCGCTGTTGCGCGATCACCGGGTTCTGTCAGGACGGGCCTGATCCCTTCGACGAAGTCCTCGTAGGTGGTGTTCTGGTGGAACGTGACCATCTCGACCTGTCCGGCACCTCGGTACTGGTCGAATCGGCCTTTGACGGTGGCGCGATCCTCCTGCGCCACGTGGGATACTTCCCGATTTTCGACGATCGCCACCGCGCGGGTGACGGTGTGCCAGGTCTTGCCGGTGCCGGGTGGGCCGTAGAGGATGGTGTTAAGGGGGTGGTGTGAGGTGGGAGGGTGGTCGTTGTCCGGCGGTTGCAACATACGCAAGGTCTCCGAATACGCGTCGGACTTGGCGAAGGCCTCGTAGGCGGCGCGGCCCACCCTCGAAAAACGGGTGCCCGGCATGTTGGCGGCCAGGGGCGCCTGCATCTTGTTCACCCACAGTACGTGGATCCGGCCGTTGCGATCTGACCGGTCGCTGTAGTCGTTGCGGTACACGATCCCGATCCCGCGCCCTTCCCGTGTCCCCGAGTGGACTAGGACGACATCGCCGGGTTTGGGTTGGAGTTGGCCGAGGTGCTGGTCTCCCTGCCCACCCGGGTGCACCCAGTGGTTGTCCCGGAAATCGCGCCACCCGTCTTCACCCGTGCCGATCTGATACCAGCGATTCCCTTTGCGCGGGAACTTTCCGCTCGTCCATAGGTAACCGATGACGTTGATCTCGTAGCACTGACAGCCGGGGAACGCGGCCCGGACCCTGCCCATTTCGTCGACGTACTCATCCCAGGACATCTTGGCCGGGTTCTTCTTGAGCGTACCGATACCCAGCGGCAGTACGGCCACCGCGTCAAAGGGCAGAAAAGCTCTCGGATTGATCAGAAAGAGGACTTGCGTGAGCTTCGGGACCCCGACTCCCTTGATCTGCAGCGTCCTGGTGAAGGTGTCGGCGATGTCGGCGCCGTACGATGTGCCTTCTTGGCCGCGTGCCCGATCGAGCATCTCCCAAAAAAACTGCGGACCTTCGCTGTTCTTGAACATCACGAAACGCGGGTCCGGAGTCGGGAAGATGAAGCCGCTGTCCAAGCTATAGTCGAGGTCGCTCTCGATCCCGAACGCCTCCGCGACGCTCGCGTAGACCGTCTCTCTCCTTTTGCTCTTTGCGATCGCCCCGAGATGGTAGAAGAACGTCAGCGGGTCGGCCTTCTCCTCCCCTTGCGCGAGGACGGCGCACTTTCCCCCTGCCCAATCGACATTCTTCGCCGCCTCAACGAGGCCCTCTCGCCGTCCCTCCCCCACCGCCTTGGCCAGTTCCCCGAACCACGGTACCCATTGGAATAGCTCCTTCATGCCGGTATCCCCATCATGTTCTTGGCGCTCGTAAGCTTGTCACACGTGTCGTTCAATGGTCTTGCCTCGTCGTCAAGCTGGTTGAGTGGGAGGATCCGTGTGGCTCGTCCCCGCTATTCGCAGCGGGTGGCCGGTAGAGCCCGGTGGCCTCCGACATTGATGAGGCCGCTGAATGTTGGCAAGCGGCATGGCTGGCCACAAGTGGGCTGTCGATCGGCCACGCTATGTAAACCGGAGTTCACTTAATGGAAAGCGCGGTTGACATTCCGTGGCCCTGGCGGCGGCATCGAGAGTGCGGCTCCTTCGCCCGATCTGGCCACCCGCCCCGCCAGCAATCATTGCGCTGCGATTCCCGGTCCCCCTAGTGCCCGTTTCCTGCGTTCAGTTTCTCAGTAGTTCCCTGTCCACCATGACACCGCTCTGGATCACGAGATGCACCCGCTTCGTGTTGCCGATTGACTCTATCGGCGAGGCATCGAGAATCAACAGCGTCGCCTCGTCGCCGGGCGCCACGCCCCAGCGCCGATCCAGAAAGCGGGCAGCGTTGGTCGTTGCACTGCGAAGGGCCGACCATTCGGACAACCCAGCCTCCACCAGAAGCTCGAGTTCTCGATGCACCGAGTAACCCTGAAAAACGCCAATGTTGCCCCCGTCGGTCCCCGCGAGCATGGGGACGCCGGCTTGGGCCAACGTCCGGACTGCTTGTTGATTCGGCTCCATCAGGGTGCGTTGCAATGCAACCCGTTCTGTAGCCCATGTAGGCCAGCTATCCGCGTCCCGGTACGCTTCGAGCAGGCTGTCAGACACGGTTTGGACTAGGAGCGGTTCTCCGAGAAGACCGGGGTCGTCCGCTATGTGTGCAAGATCGCCATGCATCGCTAGTGTGGGAATATGGAAGATCCCGGCTCGGACCAAAGCGTCGCCAAGGTCGGGGGGAATCGCGGCCGGGCCAGGGGTATGGGTCACCGCGTCCGCTCCGGCAGCGGCTGCTTCCCGCAGGTCCTGCCAAGTGCCCACGTGTACGACCGTCCTGAGACCGTGTTCGCGAGCCGTTTCAAGTAGGGTGCTCAGTGTGGCCAGATCGACCGTCGGCATGCTGAAGCTGCCATAGGGCTTATGGTCGTACACGACCTTGACGACATCCGGTGCAGACACGGCCAGGTCAGCGACCTCGTGCCGGGCTTCCTCGGGGGTGTTGACGATTCGGGTCGGAATTCCGTACTCGGAGCAATGTCCGTTCGTCGAGGTAAAGCATGGTCCGGCCGCGAAGAGCACCGCGCCCTGTGTACCCTCGTTCCGGCGCCTGTTGCGAAATTCGAAGATCATCTGTTCGGGGCTGAAGAGGTCAAGGACAAAGGCGACCCCATTGTAAAGTGCTGCGTTGGCGGTTCCCTGCGGTCCAAGCACTTGCGGTGTTGCGCCGAGGGAAGCGTTGCCCCAAGAGTGCGTGTGCAGATCCGCCAGAGCCGGGATGACAAACCGGCCTTGAAGGTCGAGAATCTGGCCGGCAAACTCCGGTGGAACGTGGGGCATGATTCCGCTTACACGGCCGGCCTCGATGAGGAGAACGCCGCGTTTCACAGACTCGTCAGCGGGGTTTAGGACGACCGCATCCGCGAGAGCTAGATCCTGAGCGGCCATCGGGCTGCTGGAGAGGGTGGCAACGCCAAGCAACAGCAAGGTGGCCGCGATGGTTGCGAAAGGCTGGGTACTGAGGACGCCCCATCGGCTGTGAATGCGGCAACGAATATTGACAGAGTCTACTCGCATGTGTCCCGTTTCCTATTGTGGGGCTCTTTGGTGTCCACAGCTCTCGTGCCACGACTTGTTGGACACGAATCGCATCGTAGAGGGTTGCACTTTCCAAGCGGCTATCCTGTCGCGGGAGCGGGTAGCCTGCATGAGGTCGGCCACCCGTCCAGTTGAATCTCGGTATGAAGTCGGCGACACCCGGATTCGAAATGGGAACCTCTGCGACCCAGAGTGGCGTCGCCGGCGGCGATCACGTTGCGCGCGGACGATGAGAATCAGTATGACCGAACCTGCAGGTCTGGTACATGGCGTGTCAGCGGTCCTCTCCGTGCCTGTCGAAGAACGCTTCCGTTCCAGCCGGAAGAAGAAGATTGTCCGCGATGGCGGCGATCTCTTCCGCTTCTTTCCACGCCTGCTCCAGGATCCAGAGGTCGCCTTCGAGGGCACGCCGCTCCTGCTCTTCGTGAAGCGCCATTTCGAGGGCGAGCCTGGTGGGTCGAGGCATGTAGCGCAAATACGCCGGGCTACGAGCTTCTTGGTGGGTTTCTCGCTGACCAACCTCGGCGAGAAAGCGGGTGGAGTCACCGGCCGACTCGATCTCTTGCACGGCGTGCTGGACCGATCGCCGCGAACCGCCCCGTTCGTTTAGTTTGGGAATAAGCGCACTGGCGACGCGGCGAGCGTTCTCTCCCAGGAACCGGGCCGTACGTTTGCCCTTGTGCACTTCGATTCCGAAGCGCGATTCGTGGTCAGCGGGGAGCAGCCTGATCGAACGAAGGGCGCTCACCCTGAAGATGGCGACATCCTCGGGTGACACCGGGCGATCCTCGGACGCATGGCCACCGACACGGACCTTGGCAACCCGACGCACCCGACTCCAGGCGAAGGTCCCAGCGAGAACTGTTGCCGCCAGTCCGGTGGGGATAGCCAGCGGCAGCGAATTGATCGCTATGCCGACCCCGAACCCGACGAATGGGGCGAGCGCAGCGCGTCGATACCGCTTCCTGAACTGGCCCCCGTAGCGCCACGCCGCGAACTCCGGCCGGAGCGGCTTCCCGATGCGCACCAGCTCCAGCCCCTCGCGGTGACTCGCTAGCCCGATGTTCTCGGACGAAGTGCGTATCCGCGTCCCACGAAAGAGCCTCTCGCATGTCTCGACGGCCTCCCAGCGCTCCTCGATCGGCGCCAGGTTCCAGCGCTGGCACTTGCGGCACACGACCCAGAGGCGGCCCTTGGCGGAGTCGAAGGCGAGCCTCCGCCCGACGGGGAACTCCTCCACCACCTCGTTGGTGCCGAGGGGCTTGTTGCAGAACATGCAGGTCTGGTACATGGCGTGTCAGCGGTCCTATCCGTGCCGGTCGAAGAACGCTACCGTTCCAGCCGGAAGAAGGCCCTGCCGGCCCCCGTCCAGGAACACCCGCCGCCACGGCTCCAGCTCCGGCGGTGCGACCCGAACCTCCCGGTGGTTCACCTCGCCGACGTCCTCTTCTCGTAGTAGTCCCAACACCACCTCGGCCTTCCGCTGCGCGCTCCACCGCTTCGGTAGGGTTTCCGGCCTTCCGCGGCTCCTCGCCTGGTCCTGCTCTTCCGATCTCCGAGACATTCAGTGCCTCCTCTCCCTTGGACCCCGGGACGTTGGCTATACTGTCCAGGGAAATCGGGGGCACTATAGGGTAGGCAACGCGGTTCCTCATTCGTTGGTCGGCCTCGTCCGTTCACCTCACCCACACCCTCGACACCCGCGACGGAACGACCCCGTCGAAGTAGCCGTACACGCCTTCCCCTTCAATCCCGAAGCTCGGCCACGGTTTTGGCAGCGGGAAGATGCCCTCATTCTCCAGGAAGTTGGTGTAGTTCCAGCCGATTCCCAGAAGCCGCAGCGAAAAGCGCAGCGGTTTTTCGTGGTAGTGGATGCGGACCGAATCCGCCTCGGCGCCCTCGAGCGGCCGTGCGAAGTAACCCAGAAAACCGGCGTCGATTCCCGTCTCCGTGCCATCCTCTTCCAACTGGAAGACGTCCAGCACATCCGCCAGCAGCGTGCCGACGTCGGAGCCGATCCGGTACCGCATCGGGATCAGATGGCTCTCGTACTCGGTCGGCATGGGAAGGTGCAGACTGTCTCCCGGCTCGTGAAGGACCGGCGCGAGGGGCAGCACGACCTCGCCACGGAACGAACCCAGCGGTGCCGTTCCCTCGATCTCGTATCCCTCGCCCGCCCTGATTTCCTGCGGGAGCACGGCGCGCAGGCACCTCGCCGGACCCGGCCAGTTACCGGCCAGCGTGCATGCTCGCAGTTCCAGGGTGTCCGAGAACGCGGTCGTCCACCCCGGTCCCTTGAGCGTCGCGGTGAGCGTCGGAGGGGTCTCGTTCGGTTTGCGATGGGGGTGGGCCGCGAGCAGGCGGGCCTCACGTTCGCCCGCGACCAGCATGATCGCTACGGAGACCACGTCCGGGTCGACTTCCAGGGGGTCGGGCGGACGGATGAAGTCGTCGCACGCCGGGGATGCCACCACCGCGGCCAGTGCCGCCGCAGACCGGAACGCCGCGCGCGCCCTCAAAACCTGAACTCCACGCCGAAGAACGGAATCATGGGTAGCTGCGGCACGTAGACCCTCTCGACCTCTCCGCTGGAGTGGCTACGTTCCACGTACCCGCCGACCACGTTCGGAAGGCTGAAGAGGTTGGCCACCGACACATAGGGGACAATCGACCCGCCGCCGAGCCACGACACCCGGCTCTCCCGGCGCCAGCCCACATCGATCCGTGCGTAGTGCGGCAGGGTTCCGGAGTTGTACTCCCCCCCGAGCGGTACCAGCTCGGTGCGTCCTCTTCCATGGATCTCAATGGGCACCATCGCCAGCACCGGCGTGGTCGGCTGACCCGAGCGCAATGATACACGCGCGGACCACGAAGACGCGCCGTGCGCGTAGGAGGTACCCAGTTCGAATTCGTGGTTCCGGTGGAAGCGGGGCTTGAAGGTCCGCGAACCCACGGTCCTCGACACCCGGGCCCAGCGGTAGCTCCCCAGCACCGAAACTCCCCCGTCAGCGATCCAGCTCCAGGATGTCTCGATCCCCTTTGCCGAACCGCTGGAAACCACCCATAGCGACGGATCCCCCAACGCGGCGCCGGTGGCCGGCCTGTCTCCGAGCGCGGGCAGTCTGAGGTTGTCCAGGGTGCGCGCATAGGCGTCCACCCGGACCCGGACCCCCGCCCGGGAACCCTCCCACCCGACGGTGAACTCGGTGTTGCGGGGCACCGGCGCCTCGCTGACGGGAACCAGCAGGTCGTACGCCAGGAAACTTGCGCCCAGCGCCTCCTCGTCGCGTACCGACGCGAGTGCCTGGTGGGAGCGCGACGCCGAGATGCGCGCGTCCCACCACGAGGCCGCGTAGCTCAGCTCCGCGAACGGCGCCAGGGTGGTCGCCAGCCTCCGGAAGTGGTCGACCCGCAGTCCGGCCCGGGTCGAGAACCCTCGCTGCAACGGGACTTCCACGCTGGAGTACGCAGCCAACCGCCAGCTGCTCTCCTTGACGGCGAGTGGCGAGAAGAAGAAGCCTTCGTCGGAGTCGAACTCGTCGGTGTGGTCGTAGTCGTGCTGGCCGAGGAACCGGGTCGCCTGGACAGCGCTCGTGATCGTGGCCCGTCCCGTGCGCCAGGTGACCCGCAGGTCGGCGCGGGTCTCGCTCATGATGCCGTCGCCGAACAGCAGGGTGTCGGTGGGCGGTGTGTACCCCACACGCTCGCCGTTTGCGTAGACGGCGGAACCGCCCCCCAACGCGAACAGGTCGCTCGTGAAGCGGCTGTGCCCCAGGGTCGCGTCGACGATCCCATTGTCCCCGAGTCTGTCACGGTAGTGAACCGAGAGCGCGGAGTTGCCCCACGACAGCCCCAGCGTGTTGGTCTCCTCGGAGTCGTACACCTGCAGGGACTCGGAATTGCGGTAGCCGCTGACCGAGAGGCGGCGGACGCCCCCCAGATCGGCCGTCACCTTGGCGTGCAGATCCTGGAAGAAATAGGGAAGGTGATCCGGGATGACCCCCATCTTCTTGAGCGCCAGCGTGAAGCCGTCGATGTAGGTGCGCCGGCCGTCCAGCAGATAGGACACGCTGTTCCCGATCGGTCCCTCCACGGACAGCCGGGACGAAGCGAGGCCCAGTGAGCCGGCCATCCGCATCTCGTCGCGTGCGCCGTCACGGGTGGCGATATCGATCGCGCCCGAGAGCGACCCTATGGCCATGCCGTCGCCGCCCGAGCCCGCGAGGATCGTCGCGCGCTCGACCACCTCGGCGTTGATCGCGGAGAGGAAGCCTCCCAGGTGGAAGGCGTTGAAAAGCCGGACGCCGTCGAGCAGCACCGGGGTGCCTTCGCTGGTGCCGCCGCGAATGAAAGGCACCGAGGTGTAGTCGGAGGGCGCGGAGGCGGAGGGGGAGACCGCGGTCGCCCGCAGCACGTCCGTCTCCAGGATCGTGGGCAGGGTCCTGAGCAGCACGGAATCGATGACGAAGGCGTCCCGGGACAGTGAAATCGGATCCCCTGCGCGACCGGCGACGCTTACCTCGAGACCCTCCAGGCCGAACGGAGCTGCACTGAGCAACACCCGTATCGGCTCCGAGGGCAGCGCGTCGTAGGTCCGCGTCCACAGCGCGTATCCGAACGCGGCCACCTCGACGCGAACCGCCCCGTCCCCCGGCGCCCCCGGCACCACGAACGCCCCATAGCGATCCGACACTCCCGCCACGGCCGCCGCCTCGCCGGCGATCCCCGTCACTGTCACCTGGGCGTATGCGATCGGCTCCAGATCCACGCTGTCACGGACTACGCCCGACAGGGTGGCCTGCTGCATGGTGGCGATCAGAAGGACGGTGCCGATCATGTGCAATTCCTGTCCACAACGGGGCGGCGTCGACGACGCCCCGGCCAAACGCGGCTATGTGTTTCGTGGTGTTTCATGAGATGAGCGGCCCACGGGCAACAGACTACCATGACCCCCCCGATACCCCGTGAGCCCGCAGACGATCCGGCCCGGGATACCGCGGACCCTGGCCAGGCCGGGCCGCCATCGCGGCATGCGGCCGCGGAGGGTCACCAGGGGTCGGGTCTGGCTGTGTGGTCGGGGTTGTCCTGGGTCTTCAGGCAGATTCCTGGGCAGGCCGTAACGGCGACAGCGGCGAGCAGCAGGTAAGGACCTTGTTCTTCATCGCTGCGTCTCTCGGTGGAGCAGAAGGTAAACTTGCGCAACGACATGATACAAGATCGCCCCGACAGTTCCCTAGAGCTAGTCCTCGTTGACCGCGTGGTGCGATGAACGTGTGCGCTGTGATTTGGGCCGATCCGGATGTAATACCAACATTGCCAGATGTATGGTGACGTTGACATTTCGCTTCAACCCCCCAGCATGCGTCGTAGCGTCTGTCGCAACGAATCAACGCTCGCGGCTGCCTCTTGCCGACCACGGTGCGCGTGTTGTCTTCGACAACTGGGCTGGGTAGTGATGAGAATAGCGACCGGCGGTTGTAAGGCCGCGACACCGTCACGCGAGAACGACTCAGCCTCGTGAGTCCCAGTTCTTACCGATGTGAAACCAAGAACTATAGGAGACGTTCTCAAGCGTGTCTTCGAAGACAGCGCGCACCCGTAACGGCATCTCTATTCCACGGCTACGCAATATCTCAACCAGTCGTGAGTAGTCGAACGCCACCTCAAGTTGATGCCCGGGTTTGAGGATGTCGTGAGCAGACTCTTGTTTCGTAGCATCAGGCCGGCGGATCACTGAGGTCAGGCTATCAAACCAAGTTGAACTCTTCTCGTATTCCAAGAACTGTGGCGCAATACGGCAGAGACCGGGAATCTCGAGGGTAAGGCTACCAACCACCACATCATGCCGACATTCATTGACCGCGTACAGCTGCAGCTTCTCCGGAGATTCCTCCAAGCCTTTGGCGGTTACTCCGAAAGACCATCCATGCGTTACAGAGACCTTAACGCGTTCAGACCGGATGTTCCTAATGCAGATGTATGTCGACAGCGCAGCGCCGTATAGTGCCAATATTGGAGTTAGCACTGACATGATGGACTGTATCGTGATGGGCATTCTGTATTCGCCTCTCAATCATTCATCAGAGTCGGATTCGGGCCAACGTGTTCCTAAATGGACGAGCACGGTATCCACCTGACACCCGTGGCGGCAACGAGGCCCACGAGCTTCAATCGGCACCGTCCACTCGCCGTCGTCAACCCCCGTCCCCCAGAGGACACCAAGGTGACCGGCCTGGAACGACCGCCAGCGGCCCCGCCATCCTCCCTTCCCCACCGGCTGCAAAGTCGATCGCCTCGTTAGGCCAAGCCTCCTGCCAGCTCACGGGCTTCAACGATCGTATCTCCGGCATGGTGCGTCTCCTGGTGGGTTGGTCAGCTGGCCTCGTAGCTCTTCTGGAACAGGGGCTTCGCGCGTTCCAGATCATCTCGATTGCGAATCTTCACCTCGAGATCTCCTGTCCCGTAGTGCCCCACCGTCCGAACATCACGCGTGAATCCGTGGATCAAGTCGACATCCTCCGGATTCACCTTCAGGTATGTAGTGACTACGGATTTGCTGGGATGTACTTCGACGCAAGCAAAGTTCCTTATCCTCTTGAAGGCGACGTAGTACTTGAGGCGCTTCTCTTGGACATCATCCCCGAGGGCCAGCACATGATCCCGCACTGCCTGATACACGTCGAGGAGAGGACCGTCAAGGGATGCCAGAACTTGGGAGATCGTCTTATAGTTCCCAGGGAACTTGGTAGGTCCGGACCCGCCTTCGGTACCCCCGTCGGGACTCGCAGCCGCAGCTGAGATCGCATTGACCATTTCTAGCATCAGCAGGCTATCCCCAAATCGCCGGTAGCGGATCAACTCAATGTTGCGATTCATCTGTTCCACGGCGTGCTCATCGTAGCGAGTGTAGCCGCCTGCGATGCAGAGCAACCGCGGCGCGGACCAGTCGATCTCGTCGGCAGTGGCAGCGCCCAGCTTCTTGAGGACCAGCAGTTCGAATTCGGCGCGGTGATCGAGAAGCCAATCCATATAGAAGAGGCCTTGGTTGATGACATTCTGGTTGGTAGCACGCTTGTATTCGACAATGACCGGAGTATTGTTCTCATCGATGCCCAGTGTGTCTATCCGGCCGCGGTGCTTCTGGCCGGTCGAGTACTCGGTGCCGAGCAAGCGAATGCCCAGTATCGCGTCCATATTTCGCTCGATCAGTCTATGGAGCGACTTCTCAACAGCCGTAGCCTCTCCGGGAATCTCGGTCGCGGAGTCTGCAGTCAGTTCGAAGAGCTTGATGTCAGTAGTCATCCGAAGGGTCTCTTTTCTGTCAGCTGTCCAGTTCCGTGGGCGCGGTGGCCCGCTCGGAAGAAAGTGGCGTTTCCTGCGGCGTCAGCGCAATCATCATTCCCCGCACGCTTCCCTCCGGATCGGACACGTCGAACGGGAAGCAACCCAGCTCCAGATCGCGATCCCCGGCGAATCTGAACCTGACCATCTCGCGAAACCCCGTCGTCCTTGGATAAACGAGAATCACGCGTCGGCAGCCGTACGTCCTCCCATAAGCCAACAGCGGATACGCGTCCGCCTGAATGACACCATGATTCCGCGCGCTGGGGTCGAGGCGCTTCCACTTCGCGTCCAGGATGAATCGGACTTGGCCGCGTTCCATCAGGACGATATCCGGTTTCATCCAGAACGCGGGTCTGTCCGCAGTGTCCGTCGCCAGGTGCCGCATTCGGCTCCTGGGCGCGCACGGCGAAACGCTGCTGGTGTAGGCGGACGGCGGCGGTGACGAAGTCCTCGAACACCTCTTCCATCGGAAGCAGCAAGGCACGGCTGACGTGCGGGCCGGAGAATGTGGCGAGGCCGTGGGCGAAGAGGAACAACCCGACCCATGGCATCACGGTGTCGTAATGCCGCATCGATCGGTCCACGCGATGCCGCGCCCAGTCGTCGTCGACGTTGGCTGACGTGGGTACGTCAGAGAAGAGGATGCGCAACTGGTGAGGACGGTCGATGGCCGCCGGTGGGAAGCTACGCGAGCCAGTCAACGAGTGAGTCCGAACTCATTGCAACCGACAACGGGCCCCCAAGTCGGCCGGCCAAACGGCACCTGATGTAAATCAGAGTTCACTTCATGGAAACCGTAGTTGACATTCCGGGGAGCTCAGGGGCGACTTCGGGAACACGGGACCTCGCGGGAGGCTATAAATGCGTCTGGCCGGCGTGATCGCCGGTTACGGTACCGAGGGCCGCAATGCTCACGGCCGGGCTGCGGACGAATGTGTTTTGACGACCTTCACGGGCACCGCTGACAGATCGGGGTGTCGGCGGGGCCGGTCCAAGGCCTCGTTTCGCCGCATTCCATACACTTCCGGATCGAGGGGGCGTCCCGCAACACGCGGCGCACTTCAGCTGCCGTGAGACGACAGCCGGTCCCACGCCGATGGGCCCGAAGCAAGCCTGCCCACGGGCCCGTCCAATGCTTACTCACGTATCTCATCGCCACTCCAGTTGTCCTTTCTGGCTGCCGCCCTAGCGAACTGCCGCCGCCGCTCTGGTCACGGCGCCCACGATTGCGCCGTGTCCGCCGCCCCAACAGGAACGCCACGGGCCGCCTGTCCACTTTGCGCGGATTCTGCGCCCGAGGTGCGTCCGCATGAAGCGCATGACAACGAGCGCGTCGTGGCTTGCCATCGCGCCTTCAATCTCGCCGAACTTGCGGCGCCAGTTCTCGCTCCATCCCGTCTGGATGAAGGTTACGCGGATGTGCGGATCGGTATCCCGCAGCTTTTGGCGCACCATGTCCTCGGCTCGCGCTTGTTGCTCCCCGCCGCCGACGACAAGAACCCTCACGCCCCGCGCTGGCTCGCCCTCCGGTGACGGAACTGCCTCGGACTCCTGTGCAGCGAGTGCGTTGTATCGGTCGGTCAAGTTGCTGTAGGACGACGGATCAATCCCGTATCCGCGAATCCGGTCCAGCACCCCCGAGGCGTCGTCCAGTCCAGCTTCGCGCTCCTGAGTCGCCAGACGGTGAAACAGGTCCTGCAGGACATGAACCGCATCCACGAACCTGCCGCGAGCCTCAAGGCACCGGGCCCGGGCTATCGTCGCGTCGTCCCGATCCCAGGCAGGCTCGTACCGAGACCGGTGCTCCAACAGCTCGAGGAACTCCCGCACGCCGACGCCGTCCTGAGCGAGCTTGTCGAGTTCATCCAGTGCCTCTGCGGCGGCTCCTGGATTGCCCTGCTTCTGGAACCCGCGGAGCGCCGAGCGCAGATCACCCGCCTGCGCGCTGCTGGCTATTCCCTTGCTCTGCGCGCGCGCCTTGAGTGCGTGACACAGCGTCGGGCAATGATCGAGGGCCGATTCGCACTTTGCCAACTCGTCGAGGACACGATCGCCTTCCTCGTCGATGATGGCGCTCACGACACGGTGCAAGTCGTCCTTTTCCTCTGGCAGTGCGAGCGCTTCGATCGTTTGCTCGGTCAGGTAGTCCGGCATGCGCGCCCCGGAGGCCATCGACCTGGTCATCACGTCGGCCGCGTGCGCGAGCTTGTTCGGCGAGAGTTGCTGTGCCTTGGCGATACCGAAGTAGAGGTTGGCGTGTTCGACAAGGCTATTGGAGTAGGAATCCGCAGTTTCCGAGAAACGGATGCGCGTAGATTGCAAGTGACGCTCGGCATCCGTGAACTCGTGGTCGTCCACGGCGCGTCCGAGCGCCAATACGCCCAGGCAGTAGTTGCCGTGCGCCGAATACGCAGTATCGATGTTGACCGACTGCCGAAAATGCTCGGCACCCTTCGCGAGCCTCTTCACGAAGCCAGCGAATTCGTCGCGGCGCAGAGGCAGCACGACTTCCTCCAACGCGTCGAAGCCGCCGGCCAGGAGCCCCAGGTCGGCGTGCACCATGGCATGGATATTCGGATCGGGATCCTGCTTCAACAGATCCCCCAACAACGTTCGAGCGCGGCGATGCTGGTGAAGGTGCCGAAGGCAGTGCGCCATGCGGCGGTGAGCGTCGAGGAGCATCCGCTCAGCCGGGGACACGCCCCGATTCTCGAGTTCCTCGCGGGTCTTCATGAGGAGTTCGAAGAGAGGCAGCGCTTTGGCCGCGTCACCCTTCCCCAGGAGGTCGGTAGCGGCATCGAGCAGCAGCTTGAAGAGCCCCGGTTGTCCAACCAGGGCGCGCACCTTCACGAGCTGCGCGATCTCGGTCGTTTGGCCTTCCCGCCGGAACGCCTCAGCGATGTGTCGCACGGCAGCCAACGAAGCCATCGTCGATCCGCTACCGAGTTCCCCGATTACGGGATTGGTCGCGTGCTCGCGAACGATGCAGTCCCACCTCTCGCGCCTTGCCCATCCCTGGACTGCACCGGTCCAATACCAGCGTAGTCGCGACTGGTTCGCCGCTGGTAGTTCCTCGCCGACCGGCTTGTCGAAGAGCACGTCCCGGAAGCCGGCATGAAAGTAGGACTGGTGGCGCCGCCCGTTCAGCGTGACCAGTTCATCGACCACGTCGTCCAGTTGATCCTCGCTGAGCGCCCCCTCAATGCCTTGGGCAGTATCCACCGCAGCCAGGATCAGCAAGCGGTCGAGCGTCGTGAACGAGGGTTGGCGGGTAGGATCATCCTGTTCCCGATGGTCGTCCTCCGCACGACCGTCGACAGCCTCCTCTTCGGTCGCTGCCGATTCGTCCGCCTCGACAGCCGCTTCAGCACCGGGCGCTTCGAGAAGCTCCTGGAGCCAAGCCCGCCCCAAGTCGCCCGCGGGAGCGCCAAAGAACCGTAGCGTCAACAAGTAGACAGCCGCCGCCCGCAAACCAAACTCCTCGACGATCTCGCGTGTCGCAGACCGCACTACCTCTTCATCTGCGTCCACGACAGACAACGAATCAACCTTGCCCTTATCGTGGGAGACACCCAACCCGTCCAGAAACGCGATGACCATGGCCCGTTGGCCGGGAACGTGGTGGCACCTTAGAAGTGGCGCAGCGACCCTGGGTTCGTTGAGCGGAACATGCCTGATCGCCTTGACGATCTTCTCTTCCGGCCATTTTCGTACCGTTGCAGGCCGAAAATTGCGGGCTCTCGCGACGATCCGGTTCAACCGCTCCCGCCCGCTCGCTTCATCGGCGAGATAGGACGTCGCGGCCGCCATCCGCTCGTCCGGTTTCAGTGCTTTCCAGAGGTTGACCGCACCGAATCGCTTGGGATTGGTAATCAGACGCTTCAGGCCAGAAGTAAGCCCAGTCTGGGACGCGTCCGTGGCGCTGGATGAAGCCTTGCGCATTTCTTCCTCTCTATGTGATCGATTCGCGCGGACTCGGTTGTACCCTAGGACCGACGACAGCGCCTACGCAACCAGAGCCAGACAATATACAAGGATGGTTGCGTGCGTCCGAAATCCGCCGGCCAACGGCCACCTGATGTAAACCGGAGTTCACTTGATGGAAACCTTGGTTGACATTCTGGGGGCCTCGGGGGCCGCATCGCGAATACGGCACCTCGAGGGAGCTGGTTCTCTGGACAAGGGGACGGCCCAAAACGTGGGGCCGCGCTGCGGCTGAGGTGCTGGCAATTCCATACCGCGATGCCGGTTCACCCGCGGTGCTCTTCCACACGCTTTGATGGGGTGTATTCCACGGTCATGCTGCCCTGCCGGAGTCGAAGGCGCTGACCGGCACCCGGTACGAACGGGTTGGGGAGCCAGTCGCACTCGGGTTGCCCGGACAACGCCTTCCTGACGCGGAGAATGCGCCACCGTTCGTCTTCCCTGGCGGCAATTCGGTTGGCAGCGGCCATCTCCCCGGAAGAGAGATCGAAGCTGGTACCGTCCCCAGTTGTCGCCTTTACCTCCACGCACCACGTCTTGCCACAGTAGGCGAACCGGAAGTCGTAGCCGTGGCTGTCGCTTGTCTCGTCCTTCTCTCCCTCCCGTAGGGGCAGAACCTTCGTTCTGAACTCCGACACCCAGGCATGTTCGTTGATGCCGAACCTGGCGCGCAGAAAGCGGAAGGCCTGCATTTCGCCAACGATCCCAATCAATTCAGGTAGGTGAGGGGAAGCGTACATGTGTGCGGTCTTGCCGCCGGTGACGCCGGCCTCGCCTGCCGGACGGAGACCCCCGCTATTGCGCGGCCTGGTCGGCGGTGAATCGGTCAACGCTGTGACCTCGTCACGATGCACTTGCGGGCCGGTGGGTTCAGCAAGGTCCTCCAACTGACCAAAGAGATGCTGTATGTCTCGGGGCGACCGCCCTCGTAGGGTAATGCCCGCAATCAAGACCTTCGCGCCCTCGCCTTCCTGCCCACCGTCTTGCGAATCCCCAGTCGGGTCAGGTGTCGGCTCAGGTAGATCAAGCTCTGCGCGCATTGATTCTATCGTCTCGCAATCTGCACAGGCTTGGACGAAGTACTCGTTGCCGATCTCGTGCTTCGCCCGGTCCAACAGGTTGGCGTCCGACCACTCGCGCAGGTACATCGACGGATCCAAAGGGAGTTCCGGCGCTCGCGGAATCGGGGAACCAGGTTCCTCTCTCCTGAGCCAGGCATCGTAAACTTGCCAGACCGAGCGAACGACGCGACTGACACGGTGCCAATTGCGACGTGCCATTTCGAGCGGGTCGGGCTCCAGGGTCACTTCCTTTCTCTTGAGCGCCGAGATCAACCCTTCGATGTTCTTCGCGCCTCGGACGGCATCGATATGAGGCTTGGCCTCCGGGATGCGCGCATATCGTTCGCTCAGGACATCGAGCACTGCGCGGAACGGCACTTTCCACCAACGGGTCGACCATTTTTCGCAAAGATGGGGCCATTTCGCGTCCGATTGAATGCTCTCGTGTACCGCGTTGATCTTGGAGAAGAGTTCTGCCCGCTGGGCGAGCGTTGGGTGGTTGTGTGCCCCGTTGGCGACGTGCCGCGCGAAGGCACGGAGCCAACGCGCCGCTTCCTCCAAGTGTCGTGTCGCTTGGTACTTGGCACGGTCGTTCGTGACTGGACTGTATTCGCCACCTAACGCCCGGAGGGCCTCGTTCCACTTCCGAAGTTCAGCGGCATCACCGAGGACTTGCCAGGCGCGAAATCCCATCTCGCGGTCATCGTAGCACTCTCGAGCGGCCACGATCAGATCTTGGGCAGCTTTCGACAGTTTCTCCGTGGACCAGTCGGGTCTCTTGCCGGCCACCCAGGTTGCCAACCGAGCTTCCAACCGGGAAGTGTCGATGGTGGCTGCATCTAGACCGGCGTCGGACACACCGAGGAGCTTCACAACCGGACGAATGCGGTCGAGAAGCATAGTTGTCCCTCCCCAGCGGAGCCGGATGTCCGCCACAGTCTCGGCGTCTATCTCGGCCCGTTCCAAGGCTGCATCAATCTCGGCCCCGGTGGGTTGCAGCACTCCGGCCAGCGAGCCCATCACGAGCCGAAGGTCCTTGAGTAGGTCCTGACGGTCGAGAATCGCTTGGACGGCCGCGGCCATTTCCTCATGCAAACGGGATTCGGCGACACCCCGGTTCAGGAGGAGAATGCGATCTTGCGACAACCAATGGGCTTGTGGCTTGCTGCTCGCGACAGTCCGCCCTTCATCCACGAGTTCTACCGCGATGGAGTGGCAACGGCGGACGCGGACACGTCGGAGTCGAGCGGCTGCTTCCTGCCATGCGTCGGTCGCAGGTCCTCTCGGGTTCGCGCCGCCGTGCGCGGCAAGTGTGAGGAGGACGACAGGGAGCCAACCAAGTCCTGTCGCGTCGAGCCCGAGCGCTCCTTCTGTCGGGTCGACATCCCGGAGACCGTCAATCAGACAACGCTCTTCCAGGTTCGATGCGCGGCTAACGCCGAGTTCGTCGTGTAGGCGGGCACCGATGTCGCCGTTCGCTTCGACCGGCCGCATGGCGAGGATAGGCTGCCGGTGCTCGCGGAGCGACCGGGTGTTGGCACTGTGGTCCGGCAGGTACACGTCGCCGAGTTCGGTGCCGGAGCGGACCTTGAGCGTCCGGGGACTTGTCCGGACGAGGAAGTGCTCGGGGAGCTGGCGGTTCGGATCAAAGTACCTCCAAGCTTGGCGAAGCTGGCCAAGGAATACGTCGAATCCACCGGCTGGCATCTCTCCCGGGGCCTTGGTTGCAACATCGGCCAGGGCGTTGAGGAGATCCGGTCCGGTCAGGGCGTCCTCAGTGGGGTAGACGTGCAACCCGAGGTTTTCCAGCGTCGAGCGCAGCGTCTCATCTTCCGCCAGCCGATAAGCCAACTGCGGAGGGAGTGGCGACAGGTGGCGAAATCGGCCTGCCTGGCCCCGAAGGAGCGATGCGGGCACAAGCCATCGTTGCCGCAGCGGTCGTTGGCCGCCGTCGTGGCCGTCATCGAGCCAAGGCAACGTCGAGAGCCAGTGCTCAAGCGGGGATGTGATGCGCCTCGACCAAGACCAGCCTTGCTTCTTCTTAATCGTGACTTCGCCCCATCCCCCCTTCCAGTGCGCAAGCGCAGCGAGAATCAACTCTGCGAGGGCCTGTCGCGCAGGACCCGCGAGATCCCTGCGATGGAGCAGATCACGTACAGGAAGTAGCCTGACGTCGTTGAGCTCATACTCGAACGAGCTGGTATAGCCAAGGCCGATCTCTTGCCGTCTAACCGCATCTCTCCAATCGTCCCACGAGGACTGCGCTATGTCGGCAGGAGCCTCGCCAGGAAGCTTCACATGAGCACCACTCATCCAGAAACGAACGGGGTCGAGCGGCTCGATCCGGAATCCCTTCGCCACCCCGACACGAGCGAATAGATCGCCCCAATTTGCAACGTCGAGCGTCTCGCTCTCAGGGTGGCCGGCGTCGGCTCCGAAGCCCCAACGCGTATCGCCAGGAGGAAGAAGTGCCGTCCGCAACAGCTTGTCGGCGTCCTCGTCGGACAGGGCGTTCGCAAGCATTTCCAGATGGTCACCGCAGCGACCATCCCACCCCGGCCCGAACACTGTTTCCGGCATCGCAAACCAGCCGCCCACGCAGGCGACCGGAAGGCGCGAGAGCAGCCGCAACGGGCGTTCCTGCTCCTCTTGGCCAATCATCTTCAGTGTCCAGCGCAGCGTTTCTGCGCACGCTGCCGCCTCGGGGCTCCCGTGCGTCGCCGGCAACTCCGGCAACGACGGTATCACCACATCCCGCAAGAGATCCTCGCGGCGGAACCTCTGCACGAACCGCCCGTCGAGGAATTTCTGGACCTCCGTGTTCCGTCGCTGCGGTCCCTCGTGAGTCTTTACGCCGGGGTGGAGGAAGGCGATCCGTTCCTTGAGCGACTCCGGAATCGAACCAACGAAGTCCGCTGCATCATCCGCGCCACGGCGAGGCCGGAAAAAGATCTGGGTATCGTCGGACGCGGAAAGCAACCGGTCGTCATCGGTGGGAAGGAATCTCGCCTCGCGAAGGGGGTCGGGATCGGACTCCCTTGGCTCGGATCTGAACGCCTGGGGAAGCACGGCGAGCACGCTGCTCAGGAAGTCGTCCCAGGTGACGTCGACCTTACGTTCAGCGATCTTCCCGGCGATTTGCTCCAGGGCAAATGCCCATTCCCGGTGTCGCGGGATTGGCGAGCCGCCGAGAGAGCGAAGTAGCGCCTCGACAGCGTTGCGTCGCTCGTCGAGCGCGCAGGACACCAAGGTGAATCCGGCGTGGCTGCGCCACACAGCGCCGCCTATCGGATCATCGTCCGGGACGGCCGGCATCGTTCGTGCGACTGCGGGCAGCCGCCAGCCATCGTCGCAATGGATCAGAGCCAACTGGTCGAGAGGACGGCCCTGGTCGTGAGCCCGTTGGCAGAGGCGATCCGCGAGCGGCTGGGCTTCGTCAAACGCGTGCGAGTCGGTAGCTCTTGCGATGAGATCGATTGCCGCTCGTCCCCGCCACGGCTCAGAATCACTTTCCACGAGCTCGCCGGTCGCATCGAGCATCAGGTCCGTCACGAACTCAAGCAGAAGGTCGTTGTACTTGTCGCCAAAGTTGATCTGCCGCCTGTCCAGAGAGCCGTAGAACGGGGCGTTGATGTGCGCGCCGGCTCCAGTCTTCATCTTGGTTGGAAGGAAGATGACGAAGACGCCTTTCCGTGCTTCCTCCGTTTCCTCAACCGCAACGGCGACCTCGACCCTTCGAACCTCTGGCCATCGATTCGGAAGGTGACGGACGGCGTCGGCAATCCGCTCCGTCTCCTCTGGCTGATCCTCGCCTCCGACTATCCGGCTCCAGACGTGGAAGGACCGCTCGGTCCCGTCGCTCGCGTCCGGCTTGGATCTGCTGACTCGGAGTCGCTCCCTCCGGGTAGCTGCGGCGGGAAACGGCAGTTCGGGATCGGCTTCCCGCTTGAGTTCCGTGTGATCGTCGTCAATGCTGATTCGAAGCACCGACAAGTGACCCAGGAACACCATTGCTGCTTCGTGCAACGCCTTGAGTTGCTCTCGGACCGACTCGACAGCGTTGTTCGCGCTGCCTGTCTTCCCTCCATCCAGAGGAAGGCGAATGACCGTGACGTGTCCGTCTTCGAGCAGTCCGGCTACCTCAGGTGGCGGTTCGTTGAGAAAGCGCGGAACGACATACGGTGAGAGGTACTTGTTCACCTCTTTCACGGGGTCGATGTCTTCTTGGGACAGCCGTCGTCGGTACTCGCCGATCTGCTCCGGAGACCAGTCCACGACGTGCTCCGGGCCGAATTCCTGGTCGGTCGGCGGGTGGCCGTTCACAAGCCGCTGGGCTACTCGTCCTATCGGTTCGCGGACGTCGGGATCAAAACCAAACGTGAAGGCGGTGTCGTCCCCTGCTGGGGCCGTCGACCACACCTCCGGGCGGGTGGACAACTCGAGGACGCTCTGAAAGCCGAGTCCCTTATTGCCGACACTCTCGTTCGGATCCTTGGGACTCTGCGCAAGCTGGCAGATCCCCTTGAAGTCCTCGTGGAGGAAAGGGTGGCCGCTGTTGGCGACCAGCAGTTCGGGTTTGGGAGACGATCTCAGCATGAAGGAGATTCGCCGTGGATCCTCCTCGTCGGCGAAAGCGAGGACATCGTGGGCATTCTGTAGCAACTCCAGAATGGCCCGACCCCGGTACTCCTGCGCGACCTGGCCACCCAGGCTGGCGACCGTCCGATAGTTCTGGGTGCCGTTCTTCAGTTCATCGAGGAACGTCCGCACTTGGCGACGGGCCTGCTCTTCGATGATCTGTTTGCCGGCCAAGCGGTGTTCGCGAATCGCCAACACTTACGTCGCCACCCTCTCCACCCTCACATCCCCGGTACGATACGCCCGCAACGCGCGCTCACCATCGGTTTTCCGGTAGAACACTACCGACTGCCGCCGCGATTCGTCCGTCGCAGCCTCAAGCGCACCGACCCACTGCTCGACGCGCCTCTGGCCCGCATCGAAGTCCTTCCGAATGGCCCTGACCCTTCGCACCCGTGCGGCCGGTTCCCCGCCGAATGGAAGACGCAAGCCACGGGGCAGGCGCGCCAACCGTGACTTGGCCAGTCCCCCCTTCAACTCCCTGTGGTAAGCTCCGATCCGGTCGTCATCGAGCACCTGCCGGGATTCCTCGCCGTACCGTTCGAGCTTTGCCCGGAGCCTGGACAGGCGGAACTCGACGACATCGGGATCGTTCTGGAGCGCAAGGTGCAGCTGGAGCCCGTCGATCTGAATGTCGTAGAGACTGGCCAGAAAGAACCGGTTGAGATCCGAAACCGCCGCCCGCGCGCCGTCCTCCGAGTCAACGGCCCCGGTCATCAAGAGCCCGTACTTGGAACGCAGCACGGCCACATCGTGATCGATCCTCGCCACCCTGTCCGGCACGTCGCTGGCGAATCGGCGGGCGTGTTCGAACTCGGACCGGATTTCGTCGATGTGTTCCGCGGCGGTCTCGAACCGGGCGTAGTCTTCGGCGTCCAGGAGGCGTCGGACGCGCTCCACCACGTCGGAAAGCTGGCCGAGGGTCTGCTGCGCCCGATCGAGGCGTGCGCACATCAACACCGACGAGACGGTCGTGAAGAGCATCACGGGTGCCACGATCGGCATCAGCGCACTGCTGGCGGCAATGAACGGCGCCTGCGCGACGATTCCGGTTGGGCCCATCACGGCAGTACCGACTCCTGTGCCGATGGTCATCAGCGTCGCGGGATTGGCCGTCGCCAGGAAAACGTTGCCGGCCAGCAGCGACGACGCAGCCGTGCTCCCGGCACCGAGCGTCGGAAGCAGCCACGTGATGTCGATGACCCCACCTGACTGGAACGGTTTGTCCTCGGACCACGATGCTCGCAACGCTTCACTGGCATCCCGGCCGAGGTCGACCAAGGCGATCGAGCGTCCGTCGTGAGTCAGGATCTGTCCAACCGGGTCGCGCGCGGGATCGACTTGAAGGCTGAGACTCTCCACGGGTTCCTTCAGCTGGTTAGGGAGGGACGTTCACGCGAGACCAAGCGGCGTCCTATCCGCCTCGCCCGCGATCTGCGAGCTCCGGGACTCGACGCAACCTCGGGCGGTTGAGGGAAGGAGGCAAGCGGGAGGCGCGCTGGCCGGCGTGGCGCCCTTCTTCTGGGCCCTGGAGGGTTGCCAAAGGACTGGCCAGAGAAATCGAGGGCTCAAGGGTCCGGAATGGCTGGACGGCTTGACTCGGAACCAGGAGTTTGCCTTGTTGGGCAACAGACTTTGTGACACCAGATGAGGACAGAAGATGCGTCGATCACCCTACCGACTACCGCGCCCACCCAAGCCACCTGACCGCCCGCAGAACCCACGAACTCCACGACCTCTTGGCAAGACCCAGTGGGTCAGAGCGCATTGGCGATGGGATTATAGGCACCGTCAGTGGGAATGGGTGCGTGGCCATTGGCGGGAATAACCATCGCGTCGTGACGAATCTGTTCGATCAGTCTAACGGACATCCTGGCGACACGAAGGCGACCCTGCTCATGGAGCAAAGTCAAATGCGGGCGTGCTCCCGAGGTTATTCGTCGTAAAACCTACGTTGGGCCCTTCAGGACGAGGCGACCTACGAGCAGTTGACGAGCATCGTCCGGGAGGCTGCGGAGCGGAACGAGTCGATCGGGGAGGTTGTTGATCGGCTCAGGGTCATCGGGGAGGTGGGGAGCCGGCTTGCGGAGAAGGTTGCCGGATTGAGGCCAGCGGATCTTCTTAGGTTGCTGGCGAGCGAGGGCGAGTCGTAGGGGGTCCATTCGAGAGATCACCGCCCAGACTGTCTCCAGCCCGTTCTGAAGTCCAGTTTTCGCGTAAACTGGAACGGGTCGAGGGGCTCGATCCCGAACCTCCGGGCGACATCGGGGATCTTTCGGTTCGCCCGTCGCTTCTTGGGCCTGGAGACTTCAGTCGTGACAATGCAGCGACCCGTGGGGTTCACAAGCGCGTAGGCGATCAGAAACGGATCACGGCCCAACTTTCCAAGCTCGTGTTCATTCAGATTGGGCGCGTATCCTTGCTCAACGACCCGCTGTACGAGAGCCGGATCAGGTTCCTCGTCGAGAACAATTGCCTCCTTCACGTCGGGATCCCCAAGCCAATCAAGCAAGTCATCCTTGCCCTTCCTGGCCCTCCCGCGCTTCACCTCGTCAAGGATCTCGGAAGGAATCTTCACCTTGCCAGCCGCAGCATGGTGATGCAGCCAGTCCCAGAACTCGGGAACTCGCATCACGGAATAGTAGTCCCGATGAGCGGTAATCAGCACGTTGGCGTCAAGCAGGTAGAGCACTTCCAACCCTATCCGCGAATCACCGTCTCACCCGGCCGCCAGGATCGCGTGGGCGTTACGGGGACTGACCCCGAGGACCCTCCCGGCCTTGGTGACGGTAAGGGATCCCGAGGCTTCCAGCCGAAAGGTCAGCTCAACCAGCCCCGAGCCCAGGTAGTGCCTGACGAGCACCCCGTACGTGGGGCCGCCATCGCTTCCTTCCAGTTGTCGCCGTTGACGCTTGCGCGCCTCCAGCCACCGGCTGCGAAACAGGCCTCGCAGCCCCAGCCATGTCTCTCTGTCGATGCGGGCACGGCGGTGAAGCCGGTAGGCAACCATGGAAGCACTGACATTGCGGGGCCTGGCAAACTCGCTGATCGCCCTGGCCCAACCGTCGACATCGTATTGGTCGGGCCCCCGGAGACCGGCCAACTCCTTGTCCGGCAACAGGAAGCTGGACGCAACGTTATTGCAGAACACCTCCACGGGATTCATCGGATCGCCCCCGCTGATCCCGGGCTCGCCGAGCCACAGATGCGCGAGTTCGTGCACCAGCGTGAAGCACCGTCCGGCCGCCGAGTCCTTCGGGTTCGCGACAACGAAAGGTGCAAACTCGTCCGCCAGCGCGAAGCCCCGGAAGACCTCCACACCCAACTCCGTGTGGTAGCTCCCCAAGTTACCCATGAGCAACACAAAAACGCCGGCCTGCTCTGCATGAGACCGCAGGAGCCGGAACGCCTCGTCTGGATTCCTGGCGGATCGAAAGTCGCGCAACTGGAGTCCGAGCGTCTCCCACATGTCGTCGACCAGCCGCTCAACGGGAGTGTCGATGGTCGCGCACCCGAGGAACGAGAGCGGGGCCAAGTCGTCATCATCATCAAGCATCGCCGACCGCAGGAGCCCCTGGCGGGCCTGCACATTCCGAACCAGCGCGTTCAACAGCGCTTCGTCCCTCGGGGAGCGATCCGCAGTCGGCGCACGAAAATCCCTTCCCCAATTCCCCCGCCGAGGTGGTTCCGACAGGTAGAACGTCAGCAGCGGCCGATGATACTGCTTGGCCATCTTCGACAGCATGGCGCGGGTCGGGGGGTTCTCGCCTTCCTCCAGCGCTCTCAGTCGGTCGACCGCGGCCGTGCCCCTCGCGTCCTTGATCGCCAACTTGGCGACCGCTTCTTCGGGGGTCAGCCCTGCGGTCTCACGAGCCCACCTGAGAATCTCCGGGCTTACTTGCGGCACTTCCTATCCTTTTGGGTTTGGTTTCTTGAGGTGGCGCGGTGCTGGATGGAACCAACCACGCGTCATCGTATTCTAGCACCTCCGAAGCGGTCGTTCGGAGGTGTCGTTTCGCGGTCTCCGGGAAGATGAGCAGATCCGTCGGACGGCGCCATGGCGGGATCGGCCACGCGAGATTCCCTTCCCGGCTTAACCGACGCGACCACGGCTGCGAGCCGTTCCATCACCGAGACTACGGGCAGTTCCTCGCCGACGGCCAGGCGTCGCGACAGATAGGCGAGCGAGAGGGCGTATCGGAATGCCAGGTGGAACAGCAGGTCCAGCATGGTGGTGTAGTAGCGCTGGTCGTCTCCCGGGACGAGGCCACCGTGCTCCTTCGGAAGCAGCAGGCGTTGCGGGGACGGATGTACGTACGAGGAGGTGGTCTCGCGGTTCGTCTTGGCTCGCTGCTGTGTGGCCTTCGACGCTTGCTCTTCGGCGATGTCATCCAGTTCTAGGTCTTCTACCGCTTCTTTCCAGACATGGTCCACCTCATCGGCCGCTGCACGAATCTCGGGAGCGATCACGTGCATGACCTCGGTGTCGATGGTCCAGGACGTGATCGACTTGATGTGAAGAAGAGCCTTCCGCAGCCGGTACACGCCGTCGGGGTCGGTCGGCTGGATGATGCGATTGGGCGGGTCAATGGCTAAGTGGATGCCGACGAGTTCGTCGAGATTGGCGATACACTCGTCGCACGCCGAGCTAAGGACGGCGGGCGATCGCAGGGATGGTCGGAACGGTGCGGGCATTGGTGTATTCAGGCCTTTTGTGGCGGTTCGGTGGTCGGGAAGATGGACGCCAGCGTGGCGCGGTGCAACCGGGTTGCGGCCCGCTTTTCGGCAAGGCGTGCGAACACCTCCGCAAGGAATGGGTCCGTGCCCGGGTCTGTACTGGGGGAGAGCCCGGCGTGGGCGACCATGACGAGCATCTGATGCGCCAGATAGTCCAGGAGTGCGGCGCAAGCCAGTTGGTCCTGAGGTGTGTTGTTGGACCCCACTCCCCCCAAGAAAGACGGGCCGCGTAGCGTGTCGAGCTTCGGATGGTGGAACCGACTCAGGTAGTCGTACCAGGCGGGACCGTCTTCCAAGGTCTGAACCTTGTCGACTTCGTTCAGACCCTTGGACCTGCGGCTACATCCCAGGGGATCGACCTTGGCGATTGAATCCAGGAGATAGTCGTGGCCCAGCTGCCCCTTGGTGTGGCGTTGCATGGTCTGGTAGTAGTCGGCGTTCAGATACTGACCAACCGCGTTGGAGTCTGGTGCGATGAAGAGGTTGCGGGATATCGATACAACCTGCCCGGCGCACTCGAGGGCCGGTCGCATGTGCACGGCGAGCGAGTGGTGGTTGCTGTCGTGGTTCGCGGCCAGAACTGCGATGACATGAAGGCGGGCCTTGCGCACCAGGAGAACGGCGTCCAACCGGAACACAGTGAAAGGGTCGTGTTCGATTTCCGCCTTGATGTCGGCGTCAAGCCCCGGGTGGTCGGTCTGCGGGCCGGCGATGTGGCCCATGAATGGAAGCGTCGATTTCAGGAATCCGGCCATGGCGGCGCGGTACTTCCTCACAGCGTCCGCCGAGGTCTGCTGTTGCTGGGTCATCGATCCGTCCATCACCGATCGGGCGTGCCATCTGATTCACTCACGGCCTACTCCTCGTGTTTGGAGTGCGGGACCCATGGTAGCCCGTCGTGCCCGTCTGGCCAAAGGACTCGATCCGATTTGTCAACTCTGCTTTACATCGTGTAAATCAGACATGACTTGGTACACTGCGCACTCGTGCTCTCAGCCGACTCCGCTCACCGCGACCCGGTGTGCCTCAGCCGATTCCACACTGAAGCAACAGAAAATAACCTCCGCAATGCCGGGAGACGCGGCCAAAAAGCTTGCAACTGTCCCAACCGCGATTCGCGCAGCCCGGTCAATCGGAAAGCGGTAGACGCCCGTCGAGATCGCCGGGAAGGCAATCGTGCGCAGTTCGTTCTCCGCCGCGACCTCCAGGCACCTTCGATAGCACCGTGCGAGAAGCCGGTCTTCGTCCGCGGTACCACCTGACCAAACCGGGCCGACGGTGTGGATGACGTGAGTAGCCGGCAGCCGGTAGCCACGAGTGATTTTCGCATCGCCGGTGTCGCATCCGTCCAGGGCACGGCACTCGTCGAGCAGGCCCGGGCCAGCTGCTGCGTGGATGGCACCGTCCACGCCGCCACCACCCAGCAGCGACCGGTTCGCCGCGTTGACGATCGCGTCGACTGCGAGCTTTGTGATGTCGCCGACGATGACGACCATCTTTCCGGGAGATTTCGCTTTCGCCGTCAAGGCTTCTGATCCTCCCTGGTACGGACCTCCAGCCTCATCGCGACTTCGGCACTGATGTTCGGGACTCGCTCGCTCCAGAGGAGTTTCGTCCGGTCGATCACAGTGTGGTGGATGGTCCGTTCCTCCTTGTTCTTGCCTCTACGGCAGCCCGGCGCAGCTGATTGACCCGCGTTGTGGAAAAGGAAATGGTCTTCATACTCCCAAACCACCTCAAGCGTCGGATATTGATTCTCGGTCACCGGTTACGCGAAGCGCCGTTTGCGGCTTCCCCTTGAACTCCCTCCAAGCGTCCGCGGCGGCCTCCTGGAGTTCCGCATTCTGGGAGACCACGTCGAACACCTCCTCCGTCACCTTCTCGCGAATCCAGTCGCACATGTGGGCCTCACCATTCAGACCACCGGGAGAAGCCGCGTAGCCCACGATCAACCGAACCGTTCTCTTCGGGTACGCTGCCCGGATTCTCATGTAGCGCGACACGAGGGCATCCGCCTCCTTGCGAGCTCTTGGTGCGGCCAGGTTGACACCTTCGACCAGCAGCACGCCCCGGTCCGTCTCCAAGCCCCTCTGAATCTGCTCTGTGGCGCCACCGAAAGCTGACACGCTCTGCCTCGGGGGAATGTGCTCGGCCCACTCGCCGAGGGCCCGCTTGATCGCGGAGTCGATTCGCTCCGACCGCCGCTGGAGCGTCTGTCTGGGTTGAACCACCGCTTCGAAAAGCGCTTCGATTTCAGCGTCGGGCTCATCCATCGGGTCCATCGCCTTGGGCGGGTCGAGCCGAACACTGGTGGAGAGGATCTCGGAGACGGACTTCCAGAAGCGGTCACTGGTCGGTTCCACAGGCGCTGGCTCATAGGGGACCTTCCGCGCGTTGGCCCAGCGCTGGATCTGGTCCCTGATGATCCGCATGAGCCTTCGGGTGGCGCGGTCGACACCGCGCACCTTCTCGTCGTGTTCCAGCCACCGCCATCCGTACCAGGGGTTGGCCGTCTGCCATGCGACGACGCCGACAGGGACGGTGTGGTCGCGGTCGTCGTCCAGGCTGACCCGGATGACGGAGTACCCATGTCGAATCTGCCTACCGGATCTTGAGTACATGCTGCCCTCGTGTGTCAACGGAAGCCAATCCCAGCCAATGTTCCTTCTGGGCCAACGTCTCCAGGGTTTCTACCCGATGTTCCAGGAATTCTCCGAGGAGCGCCGGATCCACGCTACCCCTGTCGAGCCATTCGTCGTGACAGGCGTCCACGAAGTCCCCCAAACAATCCTCCAGCCCCTTCGCGTCCGCAAAGCAGGTCTCGACGAGGGATGGACTACCTTCGAGAAGGACGCGGTCTACGCCATCAAGCGGCTTGGCACCCGAGTCATTGAAACGAGCACGAAGCCCTTCAGCATCAATCATGGTCGACGGGTGGAGGAAGGCGTCGCTCTGGTCGATCGGGATCAGGTCAAACCTACCGGGAACTGAAGTGCTGCGAGCCAGGAGCACATTACCGTGAGTTCGCCGGTCCGGGTTTCCTAGGATGACGTCGGCCAGGTAGAGCCGAAAGAGTTCCGGCGGATCTGCCAGGTCATCGACCAGATCGGCGGTGAATTCGATCTCCTGAACTCCGTGTCGCATTAGCCGTGTACCCCAGTGGCGCCCCGCTCTGACCGGCTCCTCGAAGGCGTACTGGGCGGTCAGGTCGCGAGCAAACTCATCCCCGACTACCACACAGAATGGCTCTGCCATCCGAAATCCATTGGCCAGGAGCAGGGCATGGGACACGGCCTCCGCGACGCACACCGCCGTCGATTGCTGATCTCGAGCGAGCTTGGTACGGACGGTCACCTCCTCCTCCCCGCGGCGACACACGAGGTCCACGGGTTTCCACCGCGTCTTCGTGGGCCGCTCGGACATCGCACGTACCGCCTCCACGTCAGGTGGTGCCACCCGTCGTCTCCTGTTCGATGCCGAGTTGCCATGGCCGCGTCTCCAGAGTGTCCAAGAGTCTCGCAGGGCCAACTCAGAACCTCCGGGCCTACTTGAGAATCCGGAAACGTGGGGAGACTCGAAGGATGACGCCATGTCGGGATGGGACAGGTCAAAGATACTCGTGACGCACCAGGCGCGTTCACATCTTGGCGGCGGACCGGATCGCCGGGCGGAGGGTGAGGCCGGTCGAGCCGGACCCACCTCACCCCGCCCCCGGCCCACTCACCTGCCACTCCACCACATCCAGCGACTCCCCCAGCAACGCGGCCCCTCGAACCGGCGAGATCAACTCCTCCCCCACAGCACGCCAAACCAGTCGCCTGAAACGCTGGGGCTTTTCAAACGCCCCGAATCCCTGGTCGTCGCCGATTGGCTCCGGTTCCGTCGTCAGCCACGACCGAGCGAAGGTCGCGAACGCCCGACGGATCGCAGAAGGACGCAGGACGCCGACTTGACCGAGGCGGACCAACATGGCCGCCGCCGAGACGCCGTAAGTGTGCTTGAGGCGGGCGATCTCGTAGTAGGTGACGCGGTGACGCCTTGCCCCGACCTTCTCCAGGAGATCTCGGCCCGGGACGAGGAAGGCGCCCGCGAAGCGGTTCATGGCCGCCTCCAGCTTGATGGCGGGGTTTCCAGTCGACCGGATGATCTTGTGTGCGAGTTCGTGGGCCAGTGTGAAGCGCTTGCGTTCGACGTTCGTCCGCTTGGATACCACGACCGCATCGGCGACGACCCTCCCCTCTCGCATGGCCCGGCACGCCAGCCCGCTGATGCGCTCGGGGAGGTCGGCTTCGACCACCTTTATGCCCTTTTCCTCCAGGAGAGCGCACAGGCTGGGCACCGGATCCATGCCGAGGTCCCATGCCTTGCGGAGCTGATCGGCCCTGTCGTCGATCTCGTCCACCGTGGCGACACAATCGCAGCGGCGGTGCTCGAAACAGTCGCCCGCCGGCGGAATGCCGAGAACTTCCTCGATGGTCAGATACCGCTCGAGGTTGTCGATTAGGACGGCTTCGGCCCTAGCGCGGTCGCGGCCGGAAGTGTTGGAGTCCTTGCGGAATTCGAGGCCGTCGAGGACCTCGACCTGGGCGCTCATGAGGAAGTCCAGCGAGACATCGAGCGCCTTGCCGAGGCCGACCAGGACAGCCGAAGAGGGCATCATCTTGCCCGCCTCGTACTTGCTGATGGCCTGCGCGGTGACCTTCGGGTCCATCCGCTCGGCAAGTGCCCGCAGGGAAAGGCCTGCTCGCTTGCGGGCGAGGCGCAGCCTCTGTCCGAACATGCCGTTCTCCCCTCTCACGTGATCGATGGTTGACACAATACACAGCAACTGGTACAGTTGTCAACTTAGAGTTGACGATATTGGGAGCAATCTGCGACAGTCGGGACGATGAGGAGGGGACGTGGAGAACAAGACGCGGCAACGGCCGCACATCATGGAGTTGATCGCCAACGCACCCTGGCGGGAAGCCATCACCTACCGGGACACGTGGCCCCACGAGTACGTGGTCGTCAACCGGGACGGACAGCAGGAGCTGCTGGCCGCATTCTGCGAACGGATCAGCAGAGGCGAGGGTGTGGAGTGTCACTTCTTCCACGAGAAGCGTCCGTACCTCTACCTCGGCGACTACAAGTACTGGATCATGGTGGAGTGCAGCGACATCGATCTCGACGCTGAAGATGAGGTCCTCAACCGCGCGCGCCTGTACCGCGACCGGCGAGATTTCGTCATTCAGTGGGGCGATACCGGCAAGCGCGAGGACTACCCGGCAAGTCCGGCGCATTCGTCCGGCGGAACGGCCTCGGAATTGGACTGAACATGACCGAAGCCGGTAGACGGTCGGAACTCGCCATTGCCCCCTGAAACCACACCGGTCGATCGAGTCAGCTCGTGGGACGCCCACATTCGTGCGATGCAACGTGATCGGAGAGAGATACTCGTCGTCGGTCAACACCGCGCCACCACGTCAGCCTCAAATGGTCCTTCAGCCTATCGTCCCGGCCTCTTGGAATTGGAAGTAGGTCGCGAAATCGAACGGTCTCGCACTGCGAACCTCGCTGATCGGAAGGACGACACGAAAGTCGCTCTGGGTCGCGGACTCGGTGATGTCCGAGGCCACGTCCAGAACTACCGCGTAGTTTGTCGTGAACTGAAGCTTGTGGTCCTCTTCGGCCCTGAAGCCGCTGGCCAACGGTAGCATCTCGACGAACTTCCTCTCGGGCTCAGCGACGCTGGCGTTCAGAATCCAACCGACATACACCTTGCCCGACCGGAGGGTGAGTTCAACGAGTGAATCCGAACGCATGGACTCGACGAACAGGAGTTCCATGTAATCGCTGGCGCGGTCGACGGCGCGCATGGCCCCCTTCGACTTGGGATAGAAGACGTTGGTCACGAGGGCGATGGCCGGGCCGAGCAAAAAGGCCACCGCAATCGTGCCCACATAGGGAAAAGGTGCTGCTCTCTGCCGCTCTGGCGACGGACCAGGAATCGGGTCCAGTTGCACCACGTAAGAAACAGGTACCCGCCCATGAGCGGAACGAACAAGAGACCGAACCCCATGAGGCTCTCTGCTGGCCGCTATGAAACTTACGAAGTCGTTTTCGGCGTCGAGCCCTGCGATTCCACCGCCCGGGGAACCTTCAGCTTGTCGGCGACTTCGGAAATGACCTTGCGAACCCGTTCACTCCGCAGGAGTTCCGCACGATCGACCGAGTGGCCACCGCTCACCGTGTGGTGAATGGTTCGGGTCGGCTCGGCCTTCTGCTTCGCGTTCTTCTGCATCAGGGGCTCCGTGTTTCCGGCGGTTGGCCTGCGAGGGAAGGAAGGGGCCTCTCAGGATCAAGACCAAAATGGGAAACCCCATGGGTCAATACCATAGAGAAATGGGCCAGGTTTCCGTCCCTTCGGTTCATGGACCTCAGATGCTGCGACTTGGAGTGGACATCGTAGGTCTCGGCAAGGGCGATTCGCAAGGCGGGGTGGCCATCGATCTCCCTCAGTTCGACCTCCTCCACGACGCCCCACACCACCCAATCGCTACCTTCGCAATGTAATGTTGACTTTACTTAATGACCCCCTCCGAATGCCTTCGGCGTGTGGAAGGCCGAGATCCCCTCCAGCAGCCTGACGTGGGCGGCCAGGCCATGGGGCATGCCGAACTGGAAAGTGGAGGAAAGCACACACTTTCTCCTTGTTCGAGTTCAGAAAGGCAGCGTAGTCGTGACCCCGAAGTAGATGCTGCGAGGGAACGGGGTCTTGAGGGGAATGCGTTCCGAGTAGTCGGCGCTGTAGCGATACTCCCGGACGTTCGAACGGTCGAGCGAATTCATCATGGAGACGAAGAAGACGGTGATGTTGTCGCGCCAGTAGCTCTGCAGCACGCTTGCCGACAGATCGACCCTCGCGTAGCTGGGCAGCCGCTCGGACATGGGCGCTCCGTGGACGGGTTGCCACAAACCGCGGGTCTCATCGAACGCCGCCCCTACAACGGGAGTGAAAGGCACTCCGGTAGCGGCTCGGTAGGCCACGGCCGCCTGCAGCCAGTCCCCGAAGTTCCGGTTGAGAACCAGGTTCAGAGTGTGAGTCGCGTCAAAGGACGACGGGGCCAGGTCCCCGGTGTCGGGGTCGGTTCGCTCGGAGCGGATGAAGCTGTAGGCGATCCGGCCGTCGAGACCCAGGAATCCCAGTTCCTCCTTGACGAAGACATCCAATCCCCTGGCGGTTCCGGTTCCCCCTCCGCGCGTGATGCCGTCCCGTGTCCGTGCGGCGAGCGACGCGTAGTGCTTGGCGTACGCCTCGATGCGCACCAGACGGGTACCGGCACTCCAGGTGGCGCCTCCGATCCAGTGTTGCGCGGACATGGCCGGTAGGGAAGGATCTCCCAGAACAGGCTCGAAGAACAGGGGATCGGGAACTTGGTGGAACACACCCCACGCGGCGGTCAATGTGAGTCGACCGGTTGGTCGCCACGTAGCCGACAGGCGGGGATCGAGGGTCGTGCGCCCAGTGAACGTTGACCGATCGGCGCGCATGCCGAGCAGCAGTCGAAGCACGTTCGAGGGTTGGATCTCGATTTCGCCGAACGCACCGAGCCGTGCGCCCGACTCGCGGCTGGAGAAGACGGTCTTGGCGGCGTCCGGCGCGTTGTCGTGTGACGCCACCGGAACCGACCCGGCGAGGTCCGCATCCCGTTGCTCCAGTTCGGCCCCCGCTGCCAGTGAGAGGCCGCGCCGTACCGGGACCTCGATCTTGGCACGGGCCTGGGTCAGCCGGTCGTCGCGTTCAAGGCGGAAGGCGCCGAAATCCTCATCCTTGCGGGATCCGCTGGTCGCCACCACCCACGTCAGGTCTCCCGCGCCGAAGCCGTCGAGACCCGAAACCGCGAACAGATCCGCGCGCGCGTCGGAGCGGTAGATGCCGGAATACGAGGGATCCTGGATCCGGACGCCAACGTGATCGGTCTGTACCAGCGCGAAGGCCTTGAGGCTCCCTCCGGCCCGGTACACCCACTCGCCACCTCCGCTGAGATCGTTGGACTTGGGGACCTCGTCGAACTCGTCTCTCCTCCCATTGAGCCGCATGAGCAGGTCGGTGTCGGAGCGTGTGGCGGTCACGCGAAAACCCACCGACTCGGAGACATCGACATCGAGGCCGCCCGAGAGGCCACCGATGGCCGCGGTGATGCCGAGTTGGCTCGCGCTTGGCTTGTCCACGCTCTGGAGATCGGCGATCGCGGAGAGGGCATCGCCGTATTCGGCCGCGAAGCCACCCGCCGAGAAGTGGATGCCGCGCAGCTGAAAGGGGTCGAAGCGGCCGAACGAGATGGTGCGGTCGGTGTCGAGGCGGAAGGGGGAGATGACCGTCGCTCCGTCGAGCAGCACCCGCGTCTCCGAGATGTCGCCGCCGCGCACGAAGAGCCCCGCCCCCTCCCCAACGCTCTGAAGTCCCGGGAACGTCTGGATCGCGCGGAAGAGGTCGGCCGCAGCGCCCGGGGTGCTCACGACTTCGAGGTTGGTGAGGGTCACATCCGGCAGGTTGCCTAGACGGAAGGTGCCGGCTTCGACCGTGATCGGCTCCAAGACGACCGGGGCGAGTTGCATCACGATGGTAAGCGCGCCGTCGAGCGGGAGATCGACGGTACGCCGGACTTCGAGGTAGCCGGCCTTCTGAACGACAAGCGTCACGGGGCCGGTCTCGCGGGTATCGAATCGGAACCCGCCCACATGGTCCGTGAGCGACCCTTCCAGCGTCTCGAGCAGAAACGCGTCGGCTCCGGCAAGCGGCTTCCCGGCAAGGTCTCGCACGGTGCCGGACACGGCAGACGACTCTTGGGCAGCCAGGGCGATCGGCGCGAGACACATCGGTGGGAGACACAACGTGACCGCTGCGACGGACACGGAGCAGACGACCGACCACCGCCCGCCATTCGCGCGCCGGACATTGCAGCGCCGGGCATCCCGGCGAATGTCGTCAAGCGCAAGCACGCCCCTACGCTGCCGTATTCCGTGGTGCGTCGGACGGCGCAGCGGGCAGCAACTGCTCCAAGCTGTCGACGTACCTCCGAAACGCCTTTCGCCCGGTGTCAGTGACCCGGTAGCGGGTCAGAGGTTTCCGATCCACGAAGCGCTTGGTGACATGCAGATATCCGGCCTCCTCGAGTCTGCGCAGGTGAGCGCCCAGGTTGCCATCGGTGGCCTTGACCTGCTCCCGCAGATACGTGAACTCGGCGTCGTCGACGCTGACGAGGATGGCCAGTACCGAAAGCCGGATCCTCGAATGGATGAGCGGGTCGAACTGGCGGTAGTCGAAGTTCGTCATGCGATTACATGGAGCCGAGGGGTTGTACGGCGACGCGATCGAAGCACCAGCCCGGGCACGAGCATGAACAGGATCGGCGCGCAAACGAACACGAGGTTCGATCCCAGAGAGGGACGGACCAGCAACGCGCTGCCCAGGATCCACCACACGGCCGCAAGCGCCCAGTAGGCGGTCCGGTTGAAAAGCGGAGCCGATGCGAAGAACGCGCACCCGATGATGATACTCTTGACGCCCGGCGTGACCGGAGACGGCAATGACCCGGGGCCTGGTCCGAGGAACCCCACGAGCGTCAGCGAAAGCCCGCATCCGACCCAGATGGCAGCCAGAACCCGATTCACGAGCGAGTTGACCGGGGCGCTCTTTTTCAAGCGGCGTGCGAGCAGCCAGGAGCCGGCAAAGCCGATGCCGACCGCCACGGCCCAGATGACACTGATGGAAACGTGGAAAGCACCTTGATGCACAAGGTATGCCAGCATTCCGGCGGTGGCCTGGAGGAACCCCCACAGGATCAGGTGCCCGCTATGGTCGACCTCGGCCTCCCGCGCGCCCTGCATGAGGCGGCGGATCAAGGCCAGGTCGTCTTCGGGATTGGGCTGTGGGTCCGTTTGGATCATGCCAGGCCTCGGTTGCAATGATGATAGAGTACTCTGTAAATTAGAGTAACGTGATTGCGACGGTCGGTCAATCCACCTGGCTCGTGGTCGATCCTCCGAACGCTTTGCCCAAGCCCTCCCATCATCCGTTGACCGGATGGTGATCGGACTGCCGCAAGTTGGCCCGGTTCTCGGTCACCAAGTGGATCGACCTCCGCTTGACGCACTTTGTACGATTCATGGTACTATGTACCTTATGAGGTACCACGGGGTGGAATCTGGGCGGCGGACTCTGGGAGGTGCGGTCGAGCGTTGCCCAAAGAGCAAAGGAAATCACGTCATGACGCAGAGAATGGGACGCATCGGCTCCTCCTTCGAGGACTACTTGGCCGAGCAGGGAACCCTCGAGGAGACCACTACCAATGCGGTCAAGCGCGTTCTGGCTTGGCAGTTGGAGCAGGCCATGGAGAGAAGGCAGATGAGCAAGAGTGCCATGGCTCGAGCGATGCGCACGAGTCGGAGCCAACTGGACCGGATTCTCGACCCCGATAACGACCACATCCGCCTCGACACGCTCACCGCGGCCGCGAACGTTCTGGGCCTCAATCTGAGGATCGAGCTGGACGGTTAGCGAACCCGGGCTCGCTCGCAGCAACGGAGCTTCGCGGGGCGGCCATGGCCGCGCGGCACACTCAAGCCTCCCTTCATCGACGCCGTCTAGCGCCTCAAGCCTGTTTGTCCGCCGTTTCACTCCTGATATGGCGGACTAACGTCAACACCCATTCACCTGCCCGCTTCAACCAGCGCAACATAGTCCGCCTTCCGATTGATGTTGATCCCTTCTCACCGCCGAGGTCGCGTCGGGCGTCGAGGCCGCGCTGGGCGTTGGGGTCGTGCCGGACGTTGAGGCCGTGCCGGGCGGATTCTGCTGTTGGTGGTGGTGGGCGCCGGCACCGCGGCCAGCCCGACCCCGCGCCCGCGGAGTCCGCGCAGTTCCGGCAAGACCCGTCGGAACCCCGCGTCGATCTGGGCGTGCAGGGCTTCCAAATCAGCACCGCCGCACGCGTCACCACTTCGCCATGCGGTTCGGCGCCCAGGAGAGTGACGACGGCAGGGCGGGTGCGCGCGAGGGGCAGGTGCGCCAGGCCTTCAACTCCACCTTCTGGCGCTTCGTCCTCGCGTTCACGTCCGTCGGCCATGAGGGGCTGGACTACCACGCCGACTGCCACGCCGTCATGCACTGGAACCTGCCGTCTAACCCGAAGTTCGGGCCCGAATCGGGCTGATTCCTGGCCGTAACCTGTTGTGGGCACGGGACTTGACACCAGTTCTCGTATGGGATATATGTACCCATGTAATAACAAGGCTATACCGTTGACATGATACATGATAGTCGTTACGATCATAGTCATGTATATCGAACGCGTGCCCAATCGGAACTCCCCGCCCGCCGTGCTCCTGCGCGAGTCCTTCCGCGAGGGCGGCAAGGTCAGGAAGCGCACCCTGGCCAACCTGTCGAAGTTGCCCGACGAAATCGTGGACGGGCTGCGCATCCTGCTCAAGGGCGGCGTCGCCCTGAAGTCCTTCGGCGACGCTTTCGAGATCCTGCGCTCCCGCCCCCACGGACACGCCGCCGCCGTGCTGGGCACGGCCCGCACGCTGGGCCTCGAGAGACTGCTGGACCGCCGTCCGTCGCGGATGCGGTCGCTGGCGCTGGCGATGATCGCGGCGCGCGTCCTCGACCCGCGCTCGAAGCTCGCCACCGCCCGCGGCCTCAGCTCCGAGACCCTGGCCGACACGCTGGGCGAGGAGACCGGCACGGCGGACGCGACGGCGGAGGAACTCTACGAGGCGATGGACTGGCTGCTCCGGCGGCAGAAGCGCATCGAGCGGACCCTGGCGGCGAAGCACATCGAGGACGGCTCGCTCGTGCTCTGCGACCTGACCTCGGTGTACTTCGAGGGCGCGAAGTGCCCGCTGGCCAAGCGCGGCTACTCCCGCGACGGCAGGCGCGGCAAGCTGCAGATCGTCTTCGCCCTGCTCTGCGACCGGGACGGCTGTCCGGTGGCCGCCGAGGTCTTCCGTGGCAACACGGCCGATCCCGGCGCCGTGGCCTCCCAGGCCGAGAAGCTCGCCGCGCGCTTCTCGCTGTCTCGCATCGTGCTGGTCGGAGACAGGGGGCTGCTGACCGACGCCCGCGTCCGGGAGGATGTCGAGCCGGCGGGGCTGCGCTGGATCACCGCGCTGCGGGCTCCGAAGATCCGCAAGCTGGTTTCCGGCGGCGACTTGCAGCTGTCGATCTTCGACACCCAGGACCTCGCCGAGATCTCCGCGCCAGAGCTCTATCCGGACGAGCGGCTCATCGTCTGCCGCAACCCGCTGCTGGCCGCCGAGCGGGCCCGCAAGCGCGAGGCGCTGCTGGCGGCCACGGAGGCCAAGCTCGACCTGGTCGTCCGGGCCACGAAGCGCGAGAACCGCCCCCTGCGGGGCACGAAGGACATCGCCGTGCGCGCCGACCGGGCCCTGCGCGCCCACAAGGTCGGCAAGCACTTCACGACCACCGCGAGCGAGGACGGCTTCTCGTACGAGCGCGACGAGGCGCGCATCGCCGCGGAGGCGGCGCTGGACGGCATCTACGTGATCCGCACCAACGTGGCCGCCAAGGAGCTCGGGCCCGAAGACGCGGTCCGGGCCTACAAGAGCCTCAGCCGGGTCGAGCGCGCCTTCCGCAGCTTCAAGGGGGTGGATCTCAAGGTGCGGCCCGTCCACCACCGCCTCGAGGGGCGCGTCCGCGCCCACGTCTTCCTCTGCATGCTCGCCTACTACGTCGAGTGGCACATGCGCCGCGCCCTGGCGCCGATGCTCTTCGACGACGACGACCCGGCCGCCGCCGAAGCCGGCCGTTCCTCGCCCGTCGCGCCCGCCCAGCGCTCGAAGGCCGCACGTGCCAAGGCGGGCAGGAAACGCACGCCCGACGGCCTGCCCGTCCACAGCTTCCGGAGCCTGCTCGGCGATCTCGCCACCCTGACCCGCAACCGTGTACGGCCCGCCGTCCCCGGTGCCATGACCGCCGACATGCTTGCCCGCCCCACACCGCTCCAGGCCAAGGCCTTCCGTCTCCTCGGCATCCGCCCTTGACCCGTACCCAGTAGCGTACACCCGCCGATCCGAGCTATGTCACCGCCCTACAACGACTTGACCCACCCCCCAGCGGCCGAACTTCGGTCTAACGCAATCGAGCTCGAGCAGCGCGAAGGCCGCGTCCACCGGTACAAGGGGCACGCTGTGCGAAAAAACGTGGCTGCGAAGCACGGTGCCGCAGTTCTTGGTGGCGGCTTCTGCGACCGCATCAACCGGGGCGAGGGTGTCGAGTGCCAGTTCTTCCACGAGAGACGCAAGTACCTCTTCCTGGGCGACTACAAGTACTGGATCATGGTGGAGTGCAGCTACCCCCCCACCAACTCATACACCACCACACTCTCCACATCCATCTCATCCCGCTCCACACCGAGGACGAGCCCGGCGGCGACATCGAGAATATGAAACCCGGGCGGAGCCTCCACCGCGCCCAGCCACTGCCCGTCGGGCGCGATCACCGTATAGGGCGCCATGCTGTGGCGCGCGCTGCCCGGCTTGTAGGAGGGTAGCCATACCCTTCCTTCGGCGTCGGCGAACGGGGAACCGAAGAGTGGCAGCGGCCAGCCGATAGTGGCGTGATAGGCCGCCATGTCACTCCGGGTGTTTTCCGCGATCCGGGCATCGGAAAGGTCGGGCCTGTGCATGCGAGCCTGCATCCGGTGCCCGGCCTCGATGGGTGCCAGCCATTCCTCGGTCAGAAGAGCCGGCTCGGCCTGCCATCGGACGATCTGCGTGACGGTGCCGTCGGGCAGACGCCAGGTGACTTCCGCCTTGTCGGACCTGGTGTAAACGAAGTGCCCAGTGGCGACCATGACCTCGCCGACTGCACCGATCGGGTTCCGCTCCAGCCGCGGTGGGGTGCGCGGCCAGAAATCGTACGATGCGACCGTGTCGAGGGCGCCGGTCTCCATGTCGAACCGGGCCATGTGCCCGGGGAGCCAATCCCCTTCGAAGCCCCACGCGCCCCCGGCAGTGGCCAGCAACAACTCGCCGGAGGAACCGATTCCCTCAACGCGGAGGCGGGCACCGCGCGGGAGGGCCGTGATGCGCGCGACCGACCCGCCGACGAAGAGGGTCGCGCGGGCGAGGCCGGGGTCGGCGATCAGGACGCTGTCCTGCTCAAGCGGGAGTATGGCGGCGACGTAGCTGACTTCCCCTGGTCCCTCTCCTTCCGTGGCGAGGACTTCGTGTGTCGTTCCGTCGGGGCCGAATGCAACCAGTTCGGCGTTCCACGGGTCGTAGACGACCGCTCGGCCGTCCGGTATGAGGCGACCGACGCTGACCTCCTGAAAGGAATAGTCACCCGGGTTGGTGCCGTGGCGGTAGAGGGGTGCGGGGGCGAGCTGGAAGGGGGCGGCGGCGGTTGGGGTGTGGTCGTAGGTGACGAGTCGGATGCCCGTGCTGTCCTGGATTTGGGGTGGGGCGTGGGTGGGGGTGGAGAGGTCGCCTCCGCAGGCCCCGACCCCTACCGTCAGCACAAAAGCGAGGTGGCTTCGGCGTGACAGGGAATGCCCTCGCCGGCGGTCCTTTGAACGGTTGGCCCGTCTACTGGCTGCTGGCTTCTTCAATTTCCGCAAACACCTCGTCCGCGCTCGCGAATCGGGCCGCGCGCGTCTTCACCATTTCGTCGACCTCGGCCATGGCCCTCCGGGTTTGCGCGTTCGGTACCTTGAGTTCGAGCGGGAACGCCTGATCGATGGTGATGCGGTGGAACAGCAGCCGCACGACCTCCGAGGCCGTCAGCCCCATCGCCGCGAGCGCCGCTGTCGCCTTCCGCTTCATCTCGGTGTCCATCTGGACGTGCAGCATCGAACTATGTGTCTTCATTCGGGCCTCCTGTATCTCAATTGCGATGCATCTTATCATACCGGCGCGAACCCGGTCAGCCTGCTGGGGGTCAGGCAACCGACTCCGCGACCGACCAGGTCGCCCCGTTCAGATCTCTACCGGCACCCCGACATCAATCCGGTTCGCCACCTCGGTGTATAGGTCGACGTCAACCTCCGGCGCCCGGATACTCACGACCAGGGCATACCGCACGTCTCTATCGTAGTGCTTTAGTGTTTGCCGTGTCTTCCACCATCCCGAGGTAGGATAGACGGCGATGTACCCCCGGCTGGCGAGATCGGCCGCGCTCCCACGCCAAATGTCACCATGAATCGATCCGCGATGGCGGCCTTGGGTACCGATCAGCCATGACGGATCGCCACCGCCCCCACCGCTTTCGTATTTGTCGTCACGCGCCGCTGCGCTGATTCGACCGCGGAAGCCGTCGATCGATTCGAGCGGTCGCTTGACGTCGAAGCGGAGACCATGTGACTCATATCGATATCGGGACGTGACGCCCCGCCGAGACGGGTTCGGCTCAATGAAGTAAGAGAGAGTAACGCGCATCTCGACCGGCGTCTCTCCCAGGGCTTCCAGGGCCTCCTGCGGCCAAGGCAGATTGTGGATATGCATCTCGCGACTCACCACATTTCCTGACTTGCGGCGCTTGAATGGGACCAGGGTCTCTTGAACAACCATGGTCAGAGAATTGGCGACGCTCCAGCGCGCGCGTTCCAGATCCGGTACGCCGAAGCCGCAACGACGTAGCAGCTTCTGGCAATCGCGTTTGGATGGACTCTGACCTTCGGGCAAGTACGCGGCTTTCATTGCATCGGTCCACTCCGCAGAATGGACGATCAACCCGCGAACCGTCTCTGGCCAGAGGCCCGGATATGCTTCCATCACCTGCGCTGCGAGTCGGGACGCAAGAGCGGTCGCCGCGCTGGTGGCGTGGCTTGTGGTGAAGGATCGCATCGCTGGACGATAGCTCGTCGTCAAGAGACTGAGACTCGGGATCGTTACGGCGCCCAAGGAGTCCCTTGCGACGTTCCCGCCTTCCAATACCACGTCCGGCTTGATTGGCCAATGTCCCTGCCACGGCAGAGATGTGGTGCTAAAGGGGCTCAGGCCACCCTTCGGGGCGATTGGCTCAAGTCCTTGGGTGTCTGGCTCGGTTATCGATACCAGGTCGGTGCATGCGCCGACCGTAAGCACGTTCCACGCCTGGGCTGGGTCGTGTACGCCGTCCGAGTCGTTACTCTCGGGATAGTTGCCCCACGCCGTGGGGTCGTTGACGTTGCCTGCGGATACCACGAGCATCCGCGGATGGCCTCCATGTCCGTCCGAGTCGGCCGCCAAGGCATCGATGGCTGATGACCATGCTGACGGACGTCCCCGGTCCCGGTTGTCGCGAGCCGTGATGGTCATGCCGAAAACCCTTGGCCGGTCCGGAGCAGGAATCTCGGGCCGCGCGACTCCTTCGACGGTCAGGTATCCGTGGTGCTCGGGATCGGTCCCGGTTGTCCCATCGCGGGGCAGCAGTTTCACGGACTCCAGCCGGTGTCTGAGGTCCACCGGACCGCTTGCGTCCAACAATTCTGCCAAGTCCCCACCAAGAGCGAGTCCTGCCATTTCCGTCCCGTGGCCGTCGGCGTCGTCGGTTCCCCAACCAGGCTCGACCGTATGCAGGTCATCTACAGCCAGCGCGGGGGCGAGCAACCGATGACCGCGGTTGACTCCAGTATCAAGGAGACAGACATAAGGGACATCTTCGGCGCTGGACGGGTATCGAGTCCTGGCCAGCAGGTCTTCAAGCCATTCCAGTTGCTCCGAAGGAAGCAGAGTATCGAAGAACTCCGCTGTTTCCTTCGGGCGCCGCAACTCGGCGATGTTGTTCAGCGTGACCATGGATGCTCGCATCTGTTCCACAGAAGCCTGTGCCAAGAGGACGGTACGCTCCGGGAATCTCAGCTCTCCTTTGGCCAAACGCATTCCCTGGAGATCGGATCTCTCGCGAAACGCGGCGGTCGTCGCTTGCCGATCCGTCCTGACCGGTAGCCACACTTCCCACCACACCGGCTCATCTTCGGTGGTGGGGAAGGCTCCACGGTCATCGGTCCAGAGTGCCCGAATACTGGCCGCCCGGATCTGTCGGATAGCGTCGAGTAGCAGCCTGCTGTCTCGAGGGCGACCGAGGCTATCCTCACGGCGTTCGAGATAGGCTACGAGTAGGTTCTCGAAGTGATCGAGCTTGCCGTCGGGCACGAAGACAGTTGCCAGAGTGATCTTGTCCTCATGGCGTACATTCAGCAATTCGATTCCCGATTTCTCTCGTGCCAGGCTCTCAAACACCAACTCCACATCGGGGAAACTCTCGAACTCGACCTGAAGTCCCAAACCCTCTTCGATGCCGGCGTCCCGCTGGGCATTTGCCGCGGTCTCCGCGTTTTCGCGAACCGCGTCCAGTTGCCCTCGCAGGGCCGCGGCGTGTGCGGTACGATCGCGTTCGGGAATGTTAGAACCATCGCCGCCACCACCACCCGGATAGCTGTACGCCTCAGTCTCCGTTACGTCTTTGAGAATGAAGTGTTGATTCTTCCCTTCGCTTCCGTTCGCCATCTCGAGATCGCGCTCTGACTACGCCCGTTGCTTCCCGAACCGCTCACGGGTCGCCTTCAGCTCCTCAAGCATCGCGCGGATCTCCTGCTCCCGGACCCGGGAACGGCGAGAAACCAGCGCATCCTTGATCACATCGTCCGCGGCCCGTGCTACCTCCGCGTAGCTTAGCCCGACGGCTCGGCTCGCGAGGTCACTCCATGCGATCGACCGCTGCGTCGCCGCGGCAAGTCGCATCTTCAGCAACTTGGCGATCTGCGACTCGTCCGGCAGCTCGAAGTGAAGGATGTCGTCAAAGCGGCGGAAGAGTGCGCGGTCGAGTATGCCGGGATGATTGGTCGCCGCCATCACCATGCTGTGGGAGCGGTCCTGCTCAATCATCTGGAGGAAGCTGTTCAGCACCCGCCGGATCTCCCCCACATCGTTGGCAATCGCGCGTTTCGAACCGATGGCGTCGAACTCGTCGAAGAAATACACGCCCCGGGTCTGGTCGGTGGCGTCGAAGATCTGCCTCAGCTTGGCCGCGGTCTCGCCCATGAATCTCGTGATGAGGCCGTCGAGGCGGACCTGAAGCAGAGGAAGACCGAGTTCGCCCGCCAGGACCGACGCGGTAAGCGTCTTTCCGGTGCCCGGAGGGCCCACAAGCATGAGCTTCCGCCTTGGAAAAAGACCGTGATCCAGGATTCGCCCGGCATGGCGCTGCTCACGAATGACACGTTTGATCCGATCCGCGAGGGTCTCTCCAAGGATCATGTCCCCCAGCCGTGACTTGGGGTAGGAAGCCTCCAGGAGGTTGGCCAACTCTCCGCGCGGCCGGCTGATCGGCACCGGAGATCCCGCTTCACGGCGGCTCTTGGCCTGATCAATGATGTCGCGCAGATCGGTGGCCAGTTTACCGTGGCCCAGCCTCGCTTCGTGAGCGGCGAGCTGCATGGCGACCGAGATAAACCGGTCGTTGTCGCCTTCCAGATGCGACCTCAGCAACGCCTTGAGCTGCTCAGCACTGGCCATTGGACGTCTCCGGTTTGCGATGGTGGTCCTGATCGGCTCCCAACGTAACGATTGGCGTGGGCCCCAGGTATGGGTGGATGGGCGAAGACGGTGCTCTCAGCGCGCGCGACCTTGACCTTTCGCGGCTGTAATGTAAAGCGTGCTTGACACAATGACAACTGTACTTGTCATTCCGAGTAGCTGATATGGAAGGGCCCTGTCCACGTTTGACGGCGTTCCGATGCGATCTTCCTGACCTGGAAGGGTGTAGAGCACGACGCGGGTGTCGGCCCCGGGGATGCGCAGCTCGATCCAGCGCTGCTCACCGAGTGGCTGATCGGTTGCCACGGCGAAGCCCAGCTTGCTCGTGTAGAAGTCGAGCGCGGCGTCCTGGTTCCGGACGGGGATGGAAGTGAACTTGAGCGATGGAAATCGACCCCTATGTCATCGACGTTCTTCTGCCCGATCTGGTCGGGCACGATCGGCATCCCAGCGCCTATCTGACCTACCTCTATCTGTATCGGCAGGTGGCCGACAAGGCGGCTGAGCTGAGTCTGAGGCAGATCGCGGAGGGCACGGGCCTGTCCAAGCGGGCGGTCCAGGCTGCGTTGGCCAGACTGGAGGGCCGCGGGCTCATTGGCGTCGAGCGGGACAGCAGCAGTTCCGTCAGCCGCTACACCGTGAACCGGCCCTGGCTGCGCGCGCGGTGAGACTTATGATCCCAGCGTACATCACCGAGACACACGTTGCGGAAGCCATCCGGCGCATCGTCCACGACGGCGTACCACCGCGAAGAAGGGGCCGAGGCTACTGCCTGTCTACGAACGGCGAGCACTTGCCCCCGAAGTACACGATTTCGCTCGCTCATCAGATCGCGACGGGCGAGTCGCTCGATCCGGATCGATTCTCCGGAGGCCGTGAGTCCAACGGGTTTCTCCGACGCCACGGCTTCGAGGTTGTCGCGTGCGACTGCGGCGGTACAGTTGGATCGCTAGCGGAGTCTCGGCTAGTGGTCACTCTAGGTGTGGATCTGGCATCTCAGCCGAAGCGCACCGGCACCTGCCTGATCCGTTGGGGCAGCACGTCGGCACGTGTCGAGTCACTCTCGATGGGAGCGACGGACTCAGACCTGCTTGGGGCTGTTTAGGCGCGCAGACAAGATCGGAATCGATGCCCCCTTTGGCTGGCCCGTGCCGTTCACCCGGGCCATCGATGACTACTCGACCTCGATGGTCTGGCCTTCTGTTGAAGTCTCCCAGCTTCGGTTTCGGAGAACGGACCAAGCGGTGAAGAAGAGACTGTGTCGATGGCCTCTGGGTGTCTCGTCGGATCGGATCGCGATGACCGCGATGCGAGCTGCCCGTCTGCTCGCAGCAGCAGCTGCAACCGGCGAAGCCATTGATCGGAGCGGCGGCGGCCGCTTCGTCGAAACGTACCCTGCTGCAGCGCTGTCGATATGGGGGTTCCCCTCGCGTGACTACAAAGGCACCAAGGGAGAAAAAGTTCGGGCCCAGCTTGTTAGGGACTTTGCCGAGAAGACCAGTTCCTGGCTCACCCTCACCAAAGAGGATCGGTCTCAGTGTCGGGCCTCGGACGATGTGCTCGTGGCAGCTCTGGTCGCTCGAGCGGCGGCAATTGACTGCTGCGAATCGATTCCCTCCGAGGATCGTTGTGTCGCCGATCGTCTCGACTTCAACCCTTGGGCCGGCGGGCCCGGTATCGGAGCCGCAAGCAGCGAGGCCGAGCATGCTCGTGGCGGTGGCAGTATGGTCAGACGGGTTTGCATCGTTCGACTCCGTTCTCCAAGGTCCGGATAACCTTCAGCCTGACAATGCGCGCGAGACAGCTCTGCTCACGAAGATCGACGATGCCTTCGCCCGGACGATCAACGCCAACGCGAACGTGACGGCCTACCTGAAGAGCCTGCTCAAGGTGGAGGAGATGCAGGACCGGGTTGACCGATGGTGCGCGCTAAACGAACTCGTTCGCCGGCGGTTCCGTCTATCCCTCCATTGGGGATTGCTGTCTGGCCGGACCACCTCCAATCTAATTGGTGAGGCTCCGCACCTGGGCGAGTTATTGCACCAAGACCTCCTCTCCGGCCCGGAGATGGATGCATGAACCGCAATCGAATCTTCATCTTTGCGGCCGCGACGCTATCGGCCGCCCTGTGGGCGTACGCCTGCGGCGACGGGACCACGGAACCTCCGGCCCCGCCCCCCGACCCCCCGCGGCCGACGACCGTGACGGTCACGCCCGCGACCGCCCGGCTGAGCGCGCTGGGGGCAACCGTGCAGCTCTCGGCCGAGGTACGCGACCAGAACGGACAGGTGCTGGCCGGGGCCGCCGTCGCTTGGGCGAGCGACGATGCGCCGGTGGCGACGGTCGACGCATCCGGTCTCGTTACGGCGGTAGGCAACGGGGCGGCGACGATCACGGCGACGGCGGGCGGCGCGAACGGGACCGCGACGGTGACGGTGGCCCAGGAGGTGAGCACGGTCGCGGTTTCACCGCCTGCGGACACCCTGGTGGAGGCCGACACCGTGCGTCTCTCCGCCGAAGCGGCCGACGCGAACGGTCACGCGATAGCGGGCGCGGTGTTCGCCTGGGCGTCCAGTGACACCCTGGTGGCCCGGGTGGATGACGACGGCCTCGTCACCGGGGTCGCGGCGGGCGAGACGGCCATCACCGCCGCTGCGGGAGGAGTGACCGGCCGGGCGGAGTTGGTGGTGACGGCACCCACCCGCTGGACGCTATCAGGCACCGTCAGTCACGGGTGGGCCGATCCTCAGACGAACGGGTTTGCCGACGTAGCGAGCTACCGGCTGCGCATGAGCAGCGCCGGCGAATCGGGTCGCGAGGGCCGCTTCGATGGCCGTTCCGTGCGGCGGCATCTGCGACACCCTGAAGTACGAGATCTCGGGCCTGCGGTGCCTGTGGTCACTACACCCACCGGTCGCGTCGTTGGCGCCATCGTTGAGGTCGTCGATGGCCCCGATGCCGGGCGTCAGGCGACCACCGACGATAGCGGGCGCTACATGCTGGAAGCCCTGCGGCCAGCGGAGTTCACCATTCGAGCAACGGCGGCAGGGTTCGTGTCAGTCGGCCGCAGGTTAGGCTTGGCCTCGGACACGGTGCTGGATTTCGCGATCTCCCATGAGCCACCGGCCCCGCAGCCTCCGTCCCCCTTCCCCGACACGGATCCGGCATGGCTCCGCGCCCTGGCTGCCGACTATCCACACGTTCATCAAGTGGCCAACGTTCGCGTCTTCTCCGACATCAGCCCGACCTTCAGCAAGGAGCACGCAGAGCATCTGAAGCGCGTCTGGGATTTCTTCGATGCCCTCTACGCCAGAAACCGCGGCGCCCACATTGATGCCTACTACACATCAGACCCGGCGGTCTTTCAGAAGGTCGTGCCGCACTGCCCCACCATCTTCATCCCCGGAGCCAGGAACGTAACGACCTGTTATTTTGACTACCCGCGGTGGTTCGTCATTCCGTACCAGATCCCGGACTTCGGCACTCAGTTGCATGAGGTCGGCCACGATTTCCTCTACGCGACATGGCCACGGGCGTGGCGCAACTCCCATTGGTTTATCGAAGGCACTGCGATGTACTTTGAGGGCGGTGTGTTCAGCGGCTCGCTCAGAATGTCAACGCCAGTCCCCTACTGCACCGATCTCTTCCAGCGGTATGATCAGCAAGCCCGTCTCATGCCCCTCGCGCAGCTGCTCCGTCTCAGTCGCGACGCCTTTCTTGCTGATCCCGAACGAACATACTCGCAGTCGTGCATGCTGTTTGACTATTTGGAAAAACGTGAGCCAGGCGTTCTGTATGCCCTGATCTACCGAATCAACTCAGATCAGGTCGTCTCCAACGACCAACTCATCACGGCGCTGCTTGAGTTGACGGGGAAATCGGTCAGCCAGCTTGAGGAAGCCTACCAATCCCATGCAAGGGGCGGGCGGACACCATGACGCACGACCACAAGGGCGCACCGGACCCCCACGACACTGCTCGTGCGACGGACGACGGGAAGAAGCACGACGCCGTATGGGAAGTTGGCAAGCGCTTCGCGGGAACGTCAGCGCTGCGTAGTTTCGGTTGAGTTTGATCGCCGGCCGGGCTCCACCTGTCCCTTGCGACATTCACCTCGTGGACAATCTTTCAGCGTCATTGGTTTCGTGCCCATAGTCCTGATGTAGTCCATGTAGGGGGCGTCCGGATACCGGGGTGCCCAGACCTCCTGCACTCGGGCCTCATCGGTACGAACACGGAGAGCCGCTCCCAGTCCTTGAGGAATTGTCGGGCGTAGTCAACCCTGCGCGGCTGCTTGGCCCGCTTACTTGCCGGAGGCTTCTTCAAGTTCCGCAAACATCTCATCTGCGCTCGCGAATCGCGCCGCGCGCGTGTTCACTCCATGTGTTGCTCAATCCGGACATTCCACCTTGGCGAATTGCCAAGTACGAGCTCTTGCCGGACTCATAGCGCCCCCAACCTGTTTGTTCGCCATTTCACTCCTGATATGGCGGACAAACGTTCATTTTGACATCATTTTGACATTGCCCGGTTTATCTCGATGGGGATCGACCTGATTCGTCCAAGAGCGGGAAGGCCGCAGGTGTGGCGGCAAAACATGGCCTGGCGAGGCGACGGGAGAGGAGACCAGGCCGCATGATGCTCTGCCGGGTCGGCGGGCCGGTAAGGAGGACCGGGTTTGGAGCATCGCGCAGGCGACCGCGAGCAGGCGGTCTGCGGCCGCACTGGAGTTCGCCGTCATGCGGGACGGACGGGTGACCGTCTACGACGTGGGGCGAATGGGATTCGCCCTCTTCGCTGCGGACGGCGAATTCGAACGCACGATCCCCTTGGGAGGCCCGCAGACGCACACGCCGATGATCGGTGGCATTCAGGCCTTCCCGGGAATGGATCGGGTTCTCGCCACAACCGAAGTCGGCTACCTGAGAAGGACCGCGCCCAGTCCCGACGACGAAGCGCCGGCACCCTCGTTCCGGTATGTCCTGAGCTACGATCTGAGCGGCGACCGGGTCGGCATCGACTCGGTCGTGGCGGGATGGCGGGCGCCCGGCGATCCGGAGGCATTCAGGCCCCGGCTCGCGGCGGCAGTGCTCCCCAGCAAGGCGGTGGTGTACACCGACTCCTCTGCGTACGCAATCAAGATCGCCGTGCCTGGCGGCCGTGTGACCCGGATCCTGACCCGTCCGTTCCAGCCCAGCCCCGTGACAGACCGCATGAAGGCCGCCGAGATCGAGCGCCGCCTGGAAGGGCTGGGAAGGCACCATCTGGGTCCGCCACCGAGGCGACGAAGGGACGGAGGGCAACCCGATCGACCTCATTTCGTCGGACGGACGCTACGTGGGCACCTTCGCGCCCGGCTCCACCGCGATGCCTTCGGCCTTTGGCCCGGACGGCCTCGCCGCCTTCGTGGAGACGGATGACCTGGACGTGCCCTACGTGGTGGTGAGGCGTCTGCCGGAGGGGGGGTGCGCTGATCCGACGCAGACAGGTGTGCAGTGCCCTCTGGGCCGCTCCTTTTTGGCTGCTTTTCGGCCCCACCTTGGCGGTAGCGCAGGAAGGGCCCGACCGCTTCCGGACCATGCTGGATTCAGTCGTCCCCGGGCTGTTGGCTGAACATGAGGTTCCGGGCCTTGTCGTCGCGTACCTTCACGATGGCGTTCCCGCTTTGACCACAGGGTACGGCTTCGTCGATCCTTCATCGGGGAGATTGATGGGGGCCTCCACTCCACTGAATGTGGCGTCCCTCTCAAAGCCGGTGACGACCATGGGGAGTGCTCCGGCTCGCGGCAGATCGCAACCTGGATCTCGGACAACCCGTCAATGAGCACCTGACCCGGTGGCGCCTGTCCGAGAGTGATGACCGCTCTACTGGAGTAACGGTAGGTCGGTTACTGAGCCACACCGCTGGCGCGTCTACCCTACCCTTCAACGATCTCACCGGTGCAGTTCTCGGGATCGATGCTGAAGGTGCGTACGACGGTCCGTACTCCGCCGCCCGCAAGTCGCTGGTCCAGCACATGGAGCCGACTTCCCTGCAACGTGAGCTCCGCGAGCCCCGCATCGGCGGTGGGGACGAAGGTGTCGGGGCAGGGCTGTGTGCCGTCCGCTCTCACACTCGACACGAAGAACGTCCCCCGCATTTGGCGGGTCTCGGGATCGTAGTCGCTCTCTTGGTGGACGGTGTGGATGTATCCGAGTGAGTCATGTGACACTTTCAGCAGGATGGACATCCTTCCGTAAATGTCCGTGTACCCTGATCCACGTTCCAGGGCGAGGAGCTCTTCTTCAGGAAGCCCTCGGCGTCTGGAAGCAGGGACTGCAAGCGAATCCAGGACGGCACCGGAGGAGCTGGCAATCACCAATGCGGGTGACGCCGCAAAGCCAACGACCGAGACACCCTCGTGGACGTCGAGCGAGACCCCGGCCAGCATGCCCATGACCACTTCGTTCTCCATGTAGATCCTGGGCACGCCTATTCGATTCGGCGAGAGGATGGTGCCATCCCCCCCGCCGGAGGAAGCGACAGCGACGAGGTCGTCCAACTCAGCAGATCCGACTGAGGTCCAATTCTCCTTGTTCACCCCACCGAACCAGATGGTATCGCCGCGCACGACATACTCATCCACCAGGGCACTCATCTGTACCGCCCCGATGTGAGCGGCGCTACGAAGGTCGAACAACTCTAGTTCGAACACCCGATCGTCGCCGATGCCGACCACGTCGCCCGCCACAAAGCCGGCGGCACTGACGAACCCGAACTCTCCGGGGCCCTCACCCTTTTGCCCGAATGTCCTCTGATACCGACCGCGGGAATCGAAGTGCAGAACGCTATTCGAAAAACCGTCGGCTATCAGAAAGGAACCGTCTCCCACGGGGATGAGGCTGACCGGCTGACCAAGGTAGTGATCGTCCGTCTCGCGCAGGACGACACTGTCCTCCAGAATGAGCGATGGCCCCATCTGGGCGGACAGGAACTGGGGGGGCACTGTGGCCAGGCCGACCGCCAAGGCGGCCAGCCCGACAACAGCCTGATTCTGACAACGCGTCGTGGTCAGAACTCGATGACGAGATACGGACAGTCGCGCCATGCTTCGGGATCTCCTATTGCATTGGTTCATCCTTGGCCGCTGGTTCGATGCTTCAGCAACCTGCGAAGGTTGCAACTGCGTATGAGAATGAAGTGTTGATTCTTCCCTTCGCTTCCATTCGCCATATCGAGATCGCGCTCTGACAGCCGATCATCTGCAGGAAGCTGTTCAGCACCCGCCGGACGCGCTCGTCGCCAAGGTTATGGCCCGAGAACCCTATCATTCGGCCAGACGCGTCTTCTGGATCGTCGACGGCGGCACCATTCACCGCGGCCAGCGCGCCGTCGACCGTCTCCAGGCACAGTTCGACAATCTCACCCTGGTGCACCTGCCCACGCACGCGAGCTGGATGAACCAGATCGAGATCTACTTCTCGATCCTGCAGCGCAAAGCCCTCACGCCCGCTCACTTCACTTCCCAGAACCAAGTCGCCGACCGTATCCTCGGCTTTCAGGACCATTACCAGCAGATCGCCTCCCCCTTTCAATGGAAGTTCACCCGACAAGACCTCACCCGCCTCATGGCCCGCACGCCCGGATCCGCGACGCCCTCACTTGCCCATGCCGCATGAGTATACGTCATCGAACTTCTGAACCGGTGTACTAGTCAGGATGTGGTGTGTTAGCCCCCTACGGCGAGTACCCGCTCTCCTCAAGAATCTCCCGCGCCGTTAGCCGGAACAGATCAACGAGGGCATCGGGACCGTGCCTGGCGATGTATGCCTCCGAAATCCTGTATCCGAGGAAGTAGCCCACGTTGCTGGGTCCGTCCGGATGCAAACGCTGGCTCGCCGACTGGTATCGATCGATGATGTCACGACTGGTGTCTTCGAGTTGTTCGATTGCCATGCCCCACAGCTCGGCTTCGTGAGCGATGGCCCAGTCCCATTCGGACTCGGAATACCCCAGCACCTCAGCACTGTTCTGCTCGTCGCCCCAATAGATGTCCTTGAAGTAGTCTGCCATGCCTTCGGTGACTATGACGGTAAGTACATTCCAGGGTTCGGGTTCCGATTCCTGGCCGCGGAGCACGTGCGCGACCTCGTGGGGAAGCGTCCAGTGCATGTCTTCGGCCTTTGAGTGGCCGCCGAAGAAATCGACCAGCATGCTACCATCCGAAAGCCCTCCCATATCGGCCCAGCCGGGACCATACACGAGATGCCATGAGGCGCATCCACGAAACCCGGTCATCTCCTCCGCCCGGACCGTTGCATCGGCGATCAGACGAGGAAGGTCGATTCGAGTCGGAAAAGTCCTGTTGGGATGGCCTGCGAGATCGAACACGCGGCGCGCCCATCTGTCGAAATCGCCGGCATACCCATCCCAGAACTCGGAGTACGGTGTGTAGACGCTGTCTCGGAGCATCTCCACCCGATCCGCAATGGACCCACGGGCGGTGAGATGCACGGCCCGGACCTGGGCCTTCCACACGTTGTGGACCTGTACGCAGCCATCCATTGCCGGCTCATGCAGGGCGGGCTCCGCCTCAACCGCTTCGAAGAGAAGCGGCAGGCCTTCGGGCGGCACATAGGGTGGGTTGCTGCACGCCGACACCAGGACTGCCGGGCCAACCATGGAGATCCGTCTCCAGCACCGCAGCGCATTCCGGGGAAGCGCTTTCTTCATGTCGCTTTGCCTCCTTCGTGTCGCTGGTGGGGTGGTCCCTGTTCAGGGTAACCCTACCCCCCCCTCCACCAAACCCCGCACCTGGACCCGCTGAACGTCCAGGTCGTCAACTGTTCTCACGAGCGCCCAGTCGGGTCCGATGTCCAGCAGGCGGGTGCGGGGGGGAACACGTCGGGCACGATCTCGCTTTCCCAATCCCAGGCGCTCTCGAAGCGCGTGCGGACCGAAAGCGCTCGGCATCGCCGTTGCATCCGCCGCGAAGGTGCCCAGGTAGCGCCCGTCCGGGGTGAGCACGTCGATGGGGCCGGCGCTGACCGGTTCTTCGCCGCAGCGCTGGACCCAGATCACGGACGTTGCAGAGCCGCCGACCGACAATCCGGACGCCGAACTGGAGTTGACACCCCAGGATCTGGCACAGAAATGGATCGACCGCCTGAACTCCATACAAACGATTCGGTTTCCGCGCAGTTCTCTTCAGTCAAGTGGGACGCCGCTTGAGTTCCTGGAGAAGCTGGTTGCCTACCAGGATCTGCCGGTGGCCCCGGCCGAGGACCGGGAAGCCGACGAGAACCCGGAGACTGAAACGACGCCGGGTGGAGGCGATTACGGTCAGAAGCAGTGGGACGCCGTCACCCGATGCCGACGCGTTTATCGAGGCTGTCGCGGACTCCCGGACGGCGGCAATCGAGAACAAGCGCTTCTTCGCCGAGGTTCCGGTCATCACCGTCTGGCGACTTCCGATCGAGATTCGGTGAAACCGATCCCGGGTTTCAGCTGAAACGTCCCATTGTCCGCCACTTTGCCCCCGAAATGGCGGACAAATTGTCTCGGTCGGGGGCAGTGTTCGATCCTGCGTTTCTTGAAGACCTGATCTACTGGACTCGACCGATCGCAAGCGGGCCCTACGCACGCTCAAGCTGGTGGCTTCACCTGTCCCTTGCGGCATTCACCTGGTGGACGATCTCGCCGTCTCGCCTGACCAGTAGCCCCTGAAACGCCTCCGCAAGGCCGGTCCACTCGTGACCGGCGGGCGCGCTGCCAAGGAAGATCCCGTTCGCCCCGGTACCCACTGTGACGCCGAGCAGCCCGTCGTCGTCCAGGGTCAAAAGCAGACCCTCCTGGATACGATCCGTGTCGAGACCCAAACCGACTCGACCGAGACCGTTCACAACCTTGAAGCCGTACCCCATCCGCTCGAATCCTTCGAGGTCGTTGATCACCATGCCCGTGCTCGGGGCGATGCGCCTGCCGATGTTCGGATCGGGCACCGGATCCCCGAGGACGAGGCGATCAAACCCGTCCTCGCTGAGGATCAGCAGCCCGTTGGTTTCGTGGCTATAGCCTTGGTAGTAGCCCATGTAGCCGTCGGCGTCCGTGTACCGGGATGCCCAGACCTCCTGCACTCGGGCTTCATCGGTACGAACACGGTTGGCGGCCTCGGGGACCGGGGCGCCGATTAGGATTCTCTCGCGCCCGGCCTCGTCTTCGATGATCAGCCCGCGTGCTCTGAGTACACCGTCCGCAGGCGTCCCGCTCCTGACGAACAGCACGGCAAGTGCGACGGTCATCTTTGACATGCAGGCCCATGCTTGCATATCATGAAGCCATGACATGCAAGCGAACACTTGCTTTAGACTACATGTGGACATTTACCGCGCGATCGCTGACCGAACCAGGCGAGCCATCCTGGATGAGCTCGTCGATCGGTCAGGTCAATCGCTCTTCGAACTCTGCTCACGTCTGACCATGAAGCATGGCATCAACTCCTCGCGGCAGGCGATCTCGCAACACCTGGACGTCCTGGAAGCCGCCGGGCTGATTCGCACGAGGCGCGAGGGGAGGTCGAAGCTCCACTGGTTCGTGGGCGCCCCGCTGAAGGCTGTCGGGGAGCGGTGGCCGATCTCGACAGATAAGAGCATTTCAAACCAGACAGAGGAGGGCATTTAGAAATGAGGATTCACCTAACCAGTGTCTTCGTAGACGACCAACAGAAGGCACTTCGTTTCTACACAGAAACCCTTGGTTTCCGTGTAAAGCACAACATCCCTCTGGGAGATCACGCCTGGATCACCGTCGTATCCGAGGAAGCTCCAGAGGGGACGGAGCTGCTGCTGGAGCCTGATGGCCACCCCGCAGTCCGTCCGTTCAGGAAGGCGCTTGTGGAGGACGGGATCCCCAGTGCCTCCTTCGCGGTCGACGATGTCGGAGCCGAGCACGAGCGTCTCGTGGCAAGAGGTGTGCGATTCGTGCAGCCGCCAACAGACCTCGGGAGCGTTATTACCGCAGTCTTCGACGATTCGTGCGGCAACTTGATCCAGATCATGGAGGAGAAGCGTCAACCGTGACGATCGCAACCGCGCCCGTCGACCGCCTTTGAGATTGTCCGCCACTTTAGGGCGAAAGTGGCGGACAAACCGGATTCAGCGCTGGTATCGGTCGCCGCAGGCCCCTACCCCCCCTCCACCAATCCCCGCACCTGGACCCGCTGAACATCCAGGTCGTCAACCGTTCGCACGAGCGCCCAGTCGGGGCCGATGTCCAGCAGGCGGGTGCGACGGGGCAGCACCAGGGAGCGGACCCATCGGCCGTCCGGGTCGAAGGCGAACCACTCGCTCCGCTCCCCGGGACGGATGTAGTCCTGCACCCACAGCACGCCGTCGTCCCCCACCAGAAGCCTTTGGTACGAGGGGAACACGTCGGGCACGATCTCGCTCTCCCAATCCCAGGTGCTCTCGAAGCGCGCACGCCAGTTGGGATCGTCGTCGTCGCGGTAGCGTTCCTCGAGGGCGTCCCGGTATCGGTCGACGTCCTGCCGGGTCACGGCCAGATCCGGCCCCTCCCAGCGGATTCGCCGAATCGTCGCTCCCGTCCAGTCGATCAACTCGACCTCGTAGTCCTCACTGGTTCCGAGCCACACTCCTTCGTTGGTCGCGGCAAACACCACGTCGTGTGGCCAGGTGCTTCCAGGCATCGCGTTGCCTGGACCGAGAAGCCTTTGTTCCGAGTGCGGGATCCTCTCACGCAGCGTCGTCGTGGCCGTGTCGCCCAATTCCGCGGAGCCGAGCGACACGAGTTGCCGGAAGAGATCGCCGGGCTCGACGCCCTCCTCGCCGCTCCTGACACTGGATCCCATGAAGGCCACGCGTCCGCCGGGGGCACACCCGAAATCGCGCAGCGGCAACTCGTTGTACAGGAAGCGGTACTCGTTCACGAGATTCCCTTCCCCGTCGTACACGTAGACCCGGTCGGTCCAGGTGTCGTACACGACGATCGATTCCTCGCTCGCGCACCCCTCCGCGATCCGGACATATCTGAACTCGTCCGGGCCCTCGCCCTCGCGGCCGCGGCTCCACAGGTGCTCCCCATCTGCGCTGAATCGCTGGATCCGGTACTGCTGCCGATCGGACACGACCACGCTGCCGTCTGCCAGCCGGGCACCGGCGTTGATCGCGGCGAAGAGGTACTCGTCCGGCCCGTCGAGCCTCCCGATGGAGAGAACCGGTTCGGCCGAAAGGCGCACCTCGGCGGCCGGTCTCGGCTGGGTCGACTGCGCGCGAGCCGGATGGTGTGTGGCAGCCAGGGCCAGGGCTGACACGGTGCGGCGTGAATCCAGAGCTTCATCTAGGGGCCTCAACCACCCGCTTCACCACCACCGTCTGCACATCCAGCTCGTCCTTCTCCACGAACGCGACCAGACCGTCCGGGCCGAAAGCGCTCGGCATCGCCGTTGCATCCGCCGCGAAGGTGCCCAGGTAGCGCCCGTCCGGGGCGAGCACGTCGATGGGGCCGTCGCTGACCGGCTCTTCGCCGCGGCGCTGGACCCAGATATTCCCGTCCCAACTCGTGCGCAGGCTGCGCACGACCGGTATCACGGGGTGGAACTCCATCGACTCGGCGTTCCGGCGCATCGCGTCGGCCATCCCGCTCATCATGGCACCCCTCTCCCCACCCGTCCTGCCCGCTCCCAGCGGGTCGCCCTCCAGTCCTTTCAGGCGGCGCTCCCTCTCCTCTTGGCGGATGCGGTCCGTTACAGGTTCGGGCCGAAACGGCCTTGTGATGATCCGATCGAGCGTCCCATCGGCGCTGGTCACCTTGATCGCATAGGCGGACGAATCGGTGTAGGCCACGCCACCGTCCGGAAGTGCGCCGGCAACCAGCGGAGGTATGAAGCCGGTCGCCTCTCCGGGCGGATTCCAGGCGTACACAACCGTGTCCGGGGTGGCTTCGTCGCCGGTCAGATCCAGGCGGACGATATGGCGAAACTCCGGTTCGGCAGGGGTGCCGTCGGCCCGGCCGCGCAGCATTGCAAGGTCGATCATTCGGAGGGCTCCGGTCGCAAGGACGCCCTCTCCCCGCCGATCCACATCCAGACGCGGCATGAAGATGAGCGCGTCGTTGCCCCCCATGCGTACCGTACGCTCGAACTCGCCGTCCGGGCCGAACACACTGAATCTTTGGTCGAAGGCCACGGTCCGCCCGTCAGACAACACCGCGATCTGGATCGAAGAGGTGTTGTGTTGACTGAATTCTCCGGGTCCCTCGCCGGCTCCCCCGAGTTGCCGGACGAAGCCTCCCTCCGTGTTCACCATCACGATCCGTGCGGCCCCGCTGTCGACCACGTACAAGTTGCCGGAACGGTCGAAAACTACACCGAACACATTGCCGAAGGTCTCCCAATCTTCACCCGCCAACGCCCCCACACGGTACACCTCCTCGAAGTCCGCATCGAGATAGCGGTCCTCCCGGGGCAACTCGATGACCTCCTGGGCCGCAAGCGGGACGGCGCCCGCTGCCAGGGCCAGCGTGAATGACCACCGTGCGACAGCCGCCGTTGCTTGCCTCATGACATCTCCCGCGTGGTGTTGAACGGCTACTACTTGCGACACCCTCACGTAACGTAACGTCAGGGTTGGCTCAGCTACCGTCCAATTCGTGGACCTCGATCCGGGGATACGGATCATTCCAGCCTGCGACGAAGTGTTCGGGAGTCATCCTCATGATGAGTGGGAAGTCCTCCGAGATGAGCGCCCCTTGCCCCGTCGCGCGCCACTGGTCGAGCGCATCCGCCGACAGTCCCATGGGCTCGTTGTCGGTGGTGATGAGTGCCGCGTCCGCCGGGGGCGCGTTTTCGGGTGTGGGGTGGAGCGTCTCGCCTGCCTCCAGATTGATGTCCGGGCCACAGGCGGACAGGGCGAGCAGAGCCAGGAGGGGGGGAGGGAGGCGTCGGGTGCTCAATACCTGCTGATTCACGAGGAATGCCTCCTGAAGGGACGTTGGAGACTCACGGACTGTCATATCGTCGGACTCCGATGTCGCAATCCTTGGTTGTGGGCCGATCATTGAGGCCACACGTTAACTTACGAGGCGTGACAGTGCGACAGACGAGGCGAAGCGCGCCAAGTCGGAAAACGAGGGGACAACGATGGCGAACTGGGAAACCTGCCCGGCGGTCGAGCGCCATCCGCTCAGGGTCAGCGGCGCGTGGGTATTCAAGGGTACACGAGTGCCTGTCTCCGCCTTGTTCGAGAATCTCAAGGCAGGTGCGTCGATTGAGCAATTTCTGGAGTGGTTTCAGGGCGTCGAGCGATGGAAGGTCGAGTCCGTTCTCGACCACGAGCTTCGCTACTTGGCGGAAACAGTCGCTTCGTGAGGATCCTGTTCGATCAGGGAACTCCGGTACCTCTTCGGCGTCACCTTCCCGAGCACCGTGTGGATACGGCCTTCGAACGGGGATGGTCGGAGCTCCGCAATAGCGCTCTGCTCGATAGGGCGGAAGAGGATGGCTACGAACTTCTCATCACGACAGATCAGAGCCTCCGGTATCAGCAAGATCTGGCGAACAGGGAGTTGGCGGTAATGGTGCTCATGTCCACGGCGTGGCCCAGGATCCGCCTGCGGGCAACTGAGATAAGGACCCTGATCAACGAGACCGCTCCCGGCGACTACAGGGAAGTTCAGATATGACGTGAGCGACCGTTCATGGACGGCCGCCAGCCCGATCATTGCGCGCCATGACGCGGCCGGCGGGCTCGAATGCAAAAGGTACCGAGCGGTTGTCGGGATTCCAGAGGTCGACGTGGGTCTGCACCTGGAGATGAAGGTGCGGCATGGTCGTGTTCCCCGAGTTTCCGACCAGGGCCAGCGGATCGCCCTTCCGAACCCGGTCGCCTTCGCTGACCCGGAACGTCCCGTGCCGGAGGTGCGCCAGGACGACGAACAGACCGGTGTCGAGCTCGATGACGATGACGTTTCCCGCGGCGTCCGCGGCATCGGTCACCAAGTTGGCGCCGTCGGCATCCTCCATCTCGTCGCGCGCGACCACTATCTTGCCGTCCGCGGGCGACAGGAGCGGCTGTTCCCAGCTATGGACACCCGCGTTGCCGGTGTCGTCGGTGTCGGTGAAGATGTGCCCGTTGTCCAGCCGGACGAGATCGAGGGCGAACCGCTGGTTGTATGCGACGAGATGGTGGTTCTGAAGCGGACTACGACCTCCCTGCAGCACGAGCCACTCCCCCTCGAACGGCGGGGCAATCTGCGCGATGGCGGCGGGGCCTCCGATGAAGGCGCGACCGAGATCGAATGCCAGCACCAACGCTCCTGCCACCATGACGAGGGTGGGACCGGTGTTGGTCCGTTGCGAGGTGAGGAACGAGGCCGCTATTCGGACTACGCAGATCCCGGCCAGCGTGAGGATCAGGGGCGTCAACTCCGCCGACCGCGGAAACACCGCCAGGCACGCGGCCGAGGCCGCCACCCAGAAGCTCGCACGCCCCACCGCCTCAAGCAGTTGAGGCCGACTGTCGCGCCCACGGAATCCGCGAAACGGCCGTGGATACAGACGCCCCTTCCGCACTAGCCAAATGCGGCTCACGACCGCCCAACCGCACCCGAGTAACAGCACGACCGCCAACGCCTGGTGGTTGTAAAAGCCGACGAAACGCAGGGAAAGCAGGCCCACGAGGCCCAGCAGCGTGAGCAGGGTCGTGACGATCGCGTAGCGGTTGGTCCCCATCTTCGCAACGTACAATAGGGGCGAAGCATCGGCCACCCGGCGCGCGAGCATCGGTGGGCGCCCGCACACGCCCCTACCGCAACGTCATCCGCCCAACCAATGCGTGATCCACTCCCAATTCGTTGTCGATCCGAAGAGTCGAACAACGGATCGGACAAATCGACAATGCGAAGAGCCGTGTCCTGTTGCGCTTCCGCCGAGCGCGCACCGGTGCTGCCCAACGCTGCAACCAGCGTCACCAGGATCGAGACGTTCACGAATGCGCGCAGGCGCGCCTTGTCTGTTGACCGGGTCATGTTCCACCCTTCAGTTCGAGCGGGAACGCCTGATCGACGGCAATGGATGGAACAGCAGCCGCATGGCTTCCGAGGCCTTCAGCCCCATCGCCGCGAGCGCCGCCGTCGCCTTCCGCTTCATCTGGGTGTCAGATCGTGCGCCGACCCGGATACTCTTCTCATCATCAACGACCAGAGGGCTTGACGATCCGAGCTCGCACAACGTACAGCACCCCGATCTCATCGCTCGTGACGCCGTAAAGGACGCCGTTCCGCACGATCGGCTCGGGAATCGACCGTCGTAGCGAGAAGGGGAGGCGGAGCATACCGAGATAGCGACCCTCGGCATCGAAGAGGTCGAAGAGGCGGCCCTCATCGTCCTCGTCAGCGAACGCGACCTGTCGTTCGACCCACAGGTTCCGCTCGTCGTCGATAAGGAAGGAAGCCGTGGCAGGCTTGGTATTGGGAAACTTCGACCGATCGATCTGCCCCCCCTGGCTGGTGAACCAATCGAGGTTCTCGATGGCCTCCTCCCGTTCCTCGTCCGTCACCGCGATCGGTTCATGATCCTTCGTAACGGTTCGCAGCACCTCGCCGCCGGCCGTCATCTCCGAGAGTTCGTAGCGACCGGTGAGGAGCGTCCACACGGTGCCTGTGGGCGAGAAGCGCCAGGCCATGAATCCCTGGAAGGGTACGGCCGCGCTCATCCTCGACCTGCCGTCATCGCCGACCATGGTGAAGGACTCGCCTTCCTCCGGATTCTCGGGAAGGGAGATTGTATCGATCGGGGTGAAGGACTGGTCGAAGCGGGCCATCCCTCTCATGCCCGCGGACCGGATCACGACGTTGTAACGACCCATCGGATCGAATCCTCCACGGTACGGTCTTAAGATCATGCCGCCGGCGTTGGTCCGCTCCCCTCTCAGATAGGTGCCGGTTGTGTCGAAGATCGAGACGCGCCCCTGGCCCATTCCCATCACCCAGATCTCTCCGTTCCGGGAGAGGTTGACCGAACCGGCCTGGGTGAACTCCCCCGGTCCCTCGCCCCTCCTCCCGACCGTTCGGACGAAGGCGCCTCCCGAGTCGAAGATGCGGACCTCCTGCGCCTGATTGTCGAGGACGAAGATCCGGCCCCACGCATCAACGTCGAAGGACAAGATGGCCCCGAACAGATCGGGACCCTCGCTCATTGCTTCCCCGATCCTCAGATCCTCGACCACCCGCCATGCATTCTCCGATGTCCAGAGCGGATCGTCGGTGTTTCGGACGACGATCTCGCCGGAAGGAAGGGTGTCCATCGTGCCGGACCATTCGCCGACCCCGTCGGAGCCGGAGCCGCAGGCCGTGAGAAGGACCGGGAGGGTGGCGGCCAGAGTGAGGTGACGGATCGTGTGTTCGATCCAGGGGGCTGTTGTTGGCATGACGATGGTACCGTGGGTCGAGTGAAACGAAGACGGGACTACCCCTTGGACGCTCCTGGCGTCGCCTGCGTTTACCACACGGAGAAAGGTGCGGCGCGCCGTCCCTCGCCCTTGGAGTGTGCGGTAACCTACCCCCCCATCAACCCGTACACGACGACGTTCTCCACGTCCATTTCGTCCCTGAGCACCCCGAGGACGAGCCCTCCGGTCACATCGAGAATACGGAACCTGGGCGGAGCCTCAACCTTGCCCAGCCACTCCCCGTCCGAGGAAATGACGGTGTAGGGCAACCCATCTTGTGAGCCGCCCGGCTGGTAGGAGGGCAGCCATACGCTTCCTTCGGCGTCGGCGAACGGGGAACCGAAGAGCGGCATCGGCCGGCCGATGCTGGCGTAATAGGCGGCCATGTCCTCCTGGGTGATCTCCTCGATCCGGGAATCGGGAAGGCCGGGGTAGGCAACGCGGTTCCTCATTCGTTCGTCGGCCTCGACGGGCTCCAGCAGTTCCTCGGTCAGTTGGGCGGGCTCGGCCTGCCAGCGCACGATCTGTGTTACGGTGCCGTCCGGCAGACTCCAGGTGACCTCGGGCCTGTCGGACCTGGTGTAGGCGAACTGCCCGGTGGCGACCATGACCTCGCCAACCGCCGCGATCGGGTTCCACTCCAGCCCCGGCGGGATACGCGGCATGTAGTCGTACGACGCGACCGTGTCGAGGGCGCCGGTCTCCATGTCGAACCGGGCCATGTGCCCGGGGAGCCATTCCCGTTCGAAACCGGACAGGCGCTCGGAAGGTACTCGGGTGGCCAGCAGCAACTCGCCGGATGAACCGATTCCGGCCCCACCGAGGCCGGTTGACCGATGCAGGTTGGCGATGCGCGCGACCGAACCGCCGGCGAAGAGAGTGACGCGGCCCAGGCGAGGGTCAGCCATCAGGACGCTGTCCTGCCCCAGCGCGAACATGGCGTAGACGTACATGACTTCGCCCGGTCCCTCTCCCTGCCTGGCAAGCACCTCGTGCGTCGTGCCATCCGTGCTCAAGACGACCAGTTCGCTGTTCCATTCGTCCGAGACGACGGCGCTGCCGTCCGGGAAGAGGCGGCCGACGTTGATTCCGCGGAAGGTGTAGTCGCCGGGGGTGGCGCCGTGGCGGTAGCGTGGCTCTGCGGGGAAGCGGAAGGGGGCGGCGGTGGTTGGCGTCCCCTCATACGCGACGATCCGCACGCCCGCGCTGTCCTGGATCTCGACCGGGACATCACCGGTCTTCGAGGTGTCGCCCCCGCACGCCCCGACCCCTGCCATCAGTACAAGAATGAAGTGGCTTCGGCCTGGCATCTTACTCTCCCTCCAGCCGGTACATCTGTATTCGCTCCGTGGCCCTCTTGCGGGAGCACGGGAGCCACCCCGCACTTACAGTCCACGAAAAGACGAACTCGACGACTTCGGCATAGGTCGAATCGACCTCAACGCTGACGTCGCCGTCTCTGGCGGTAACCACTACCCACCCACCAACTCGTACACCACGACGCTCTCCACATCCATTTCGTCTCGCGCCACGCCGAGGACGAGCCCTCCGGCTACATCGAGCATACGGAACCCGGGCGGAGCCTCGACCGTGCCCAGCCACTCCCCGTCGGGCGCGATCACGCTGTAGGGGGCCACACTATGGCGCTCACCGCCCGGCTTGTAGGACGGCAGCCATATCCTTCCTTCGGCGTCGGCGAACGGCGAACCGAAGAGCGGCATCGGCCGGCCGATGCCGGCGTGATAGGCGGCCATGTTCCTTCGGGTGATCTCCGCGATCCGGGCATCGGGAACGCCGGGGCTGTGCATGCGAACCGAAATAAGGTGCTCGGCTTCAATGGGCTCCAGCCACTCCTCGGTCAGCAAAGCCGGCTCGGCCTGCCACCGGATGATCTGCGTTACCGTGCCATCGGGCAGACGCCAGGTAACCTCCGGCCTGTCGGACCTGGTGTAGACGAACTGCCCGGCGGCCACCATGACCTCGCCAGCCGCTCGGATCGGGTCCCACTGAAGCCCCGGCGGGATACGCGGATTGAGATCGTATGACGCGATTGTGTCGAGGGCGCCGGTCTCCATGTCGAACCGGATCATGTGCCCGGGGAGCCATTCCTCTTCGAATACGGACGGACCCCAGTAAGTGGCCAGCAGCAACTCGCCGGATGAACCGATTCCCTCCACACCGAGGCGGCCGGAGAGCCTGAGGCCCGCGGTGCGCGCGACCGAAGCGCCGACGAAAAGAGTCATCCGGCCGAGGTTGAGGTCAGCCACCAGGACACTGTCCTGCCCCAGTGCGAATATGGCACTGACAGAGCCCACTTCCCCGGGTCCCTCTCCCTCCGTGGCAAGCACCTCGTACGTCGTGCCATCCTGGCCGAGAACGACCAGTTCGCTGTTCCATGGGTCGTAGACGACCGCGCTGCCGTCCGGTAAGAGGCGGCCGACGCCAACCTCCTGCAAGGCATAGTCACCCGGGCTGGCGCCGTGGCGGTACCGTGGCTCTGCGGCGAGCTGGAAGGGGGCGGCGGCGGTTGGGGTGCGCTCGTAGGTGACGATCCGGATGCCGGCGCTGTCTTGGATCAGGGGTGGGGCGTGGGCGGGGGGCGAGGGGTCGGGTGCGCAGGCGGCGGCTGGTGCCAGGAGCAGGAGGATGAGATGGGTTCGGGTTGGCGAGCGGCTGAATGAGACGACGACTGCGCCGAACGCTGCCAATGGCTTTCGCATTGTGGGTACTCCTGCGGCGAACAGGTCGCCCAGAGATCTGACGGGATGTAAACTCTACCTTACGTCATGTCACTCACAGTTGACAGGGCGGGGCGGAGTTGGGTCCAGGATCCTCTCACGCAGCGTCGTCGTGGCCGTGTCTCCAAGTTCCGCGGAGCCCAGCGACAGGAGTGCGCGGAAGAGTTCCCCGGGCTCGACGCCCTCCTCGCCTATCCCGACACTGGACCCCATGAAGCCCAGGCGCCCGCTGGGCGCACACGCGAAATCGCGCAGCGGCAGTCCGTTGTACAGGAAGCGGTACTCGTCCACGAGATTGCCTTCCTTGTCGAACACGTAGACCCGCGTGGTCCAGATGTCGTACACGACGATCGATTCCTCGCTCGCGCACCCCTCCGCGATCCAGACATTCCTGAACTCGCCCGGCCCCTCGCCCGGTTGGCCGCGGCTCCACAGGTGCTCCCCCTCGGCGCTGAACCGCTGGACCCGGAAGTGCTGCTGATCGGACACGACCACGCTTGCGTCGGCGAGCAGGGTGCCAGCGTTGATCCCGGCGAAGAGGTACTCGTCCGGCCCATCGAGCATCCCGATGGAGAGGACCGGTTCAGCCGACAGGCGCACCTCGGCGGCCGGTCTCGGCTGGGCCGACTGCGCCCGAGCCGGATTGTCCCCACGGCTTTGGACAGTCGTCCATATGGCCAGGGTTGCTTAACGTACGATGGGGAAGATGGCTGGCTGGAAAGAGGCTTGGACTGCGTGGGTCAACGGTCGATGACAGGATCCGGGCCGCGCCCGGGAGCGCTTGAGGAGGTTGCCATGCGACTTGCAATGATCGGAACGAGCGTCGGGATCACCGTTTTGGCCTGCGCGTGCTCGCCCACACCAGCGTCGGAGGAGGAGGCCGCCAACGATTCCACCGCCCGGGTGTACTCATCGGCCCGCCACGATTTCCGGGTGACGACTGTCGCGGACGGGCTGGACCATCCCTGGTCGATGGCGTGGCTTTCGGGAGGGGAGATGCTGATCGTGGAGCGCCCGGGAAGAGTTCGGGTGGTGCGCGACGGTGCCCTTCAGCCCGACCCGGTTGCGGGCCTGCCCGAGGTCTATCGCGAACAGGGGCAGGGCGGCTTCATGGACGTTCTTCCGCACCCCGGTTTTGCGCGGAATGGCTGGCTGTACCTGAGCTACGGCAAGGCCAACCACGACGGGTCGGAGGGGGCCACTGCGGTGGTCCGGGGACGGTGGGAGGGGGACCGGGTGACGGACGTGGAAGAGATCTTCGAGGCCGACGCCTGGGGCGACAACAACAACCACTTTGCCGGTCGCATGGCGTTTGGTCCGGATGGCTATCTGTATGTCGCGGTGGGCGACCGGATGGTGACACCGAACGCTCTGGCCGATCACCCGGCACTGGACCTGAGCAATCACATGGGGACCATCGTGCGCCTCCACGACGACGGGAGCGTGCCCTCCGACAACCCGTTTGTCGGACGGGGCGATGCGCTCCCCGAGGTCTGGAGCTACGGCCACCGGAACATCCAGGGGCTCACGGTCGACCCGCTCACTGGAGATGTCTGGTCGAACGAGCACGGCCCTCGGGGCGGGGACGAACTCAACCTGATCGTGGGCGGAGCCAACTACGGCTGGCCGGTGGTCTCCCACGGCATCAACTACGACGGCACCGTGTTCACCAACGAGACGCAACGCTCGGGCCTGGAGTCGCCCAGGTTCGTCTGGATCCCTTCTATCGGCACCTCGGGCATGATGATCTACCGGGGCGACAGCTTCCCCTGGTGGCGCGGCAGCGCATTCGTCGGCGGAATGGTCGGCCAGCAGCTCGCCCGCGTGACGCTCGAGGGGCGCGACGCCGTCAGCCTGGAGACACTCCTCGAAGGAGAGCTGGGCCGGATCCGTGACGTCCGCGAGGGCCCGGACGGACTCATCTACCTGGCCCTGGAGCACGCGGAGGAGCTGACCGCAGTCGTGCGGCTGGAGCCGGTTCCCAACGACATCGAGCCGTTGTTCAACACCTTTTCGATCGTGGCGATCGATCCCTCGACGGGCGAGTCGGGCGTGGCGGTCACGACGCGAAACCCCTGTGTGGGCAACGCGGTTCCCTGGGTCCGTGCGGGTGTGGGTGCCGTGGCCACCCAGGGGGGCACCCGGCTGGAGTACGGCAACGACCTGCTCGATCTCCTGGAACAGGGGGTGGCGCCGCAGGAAGCCATGGACAGGGTGGTGGCCGCCGACGAGGGTCGCGAGCGCAGGCAGGTGGGTGTGATCGGTGTGGACGGCCGGTCGGCGCAGTGGACGGGATCGGGGCAGTACGGAGCCGAAGAGCAGGGCGACTGGGTTGCCGAGCGGTCGGGCTTGCACTACGCCGTTCAGGGCAATTCGCTGGTCGGCACGGCGGTGGTGGATTCCGTGGCGGTCGCCTTCGATAGAAGTGAGGGATCGGGGCGCCACCTCGCCGACAGGCTGATTGAGGCGCTCCGGGCGGGCCAGCTTCTGGGCGGCGACGGCCGTCACGGGGAGACCCAGTCCGCGGCGGTGCTGGTGGCGGATCCACGGCCCGGAATGTCCCGCAGCCCCGACGGGGTCACGACCGACATCAACGTCTGCGAACATCCGGAGCCGGTCCACGAACTGCGCCGGATCTACGCCGTGGCGTCCGAGACGCTCGGCTTCCGCAGGCTCGAGCAGTTCGTGGGCCGCGACGTGTTCCAGCTGAAGGTGATGCTCCACGCGCTCGGCTACTACCGCCCCGCCTCGCCCTCCCCATCCATCGATTCTCCCGGCGTGCTCGTCTACGACCAGGAGACGGTGGACGTCGTGGACCGATTCCGCGCGGATCAGCACTGGCAGACGACCGTGCCCGGCAATGTCGACTCCCGGACGATCGAACGGCTTTGGAGCCTGCTGGAGGAAGCGGGTCGCGCCGAAGAGGTGCGCGACCGGGTTCGCGACGTGGTGCGCGTGAGGCGGTAGCCTACGGCTCCGGGACCTGTAGGGGATTTGGCCGCGCTGGCGGGCGCCGCCCGCACCCGGTTCAGGCCACCTGACCGAATTCCTGAAACTGGAAGTACGTCCCGAAGTCGAACGGTCGCGCGCTCCGCACCTCGGAGACCGGAACGACGACCTGAAAGTCGATGTCCGTCCCGTCCTCGCCGTCGCTCGCGTTCGCTACCAATACCGGCGCATAGTTCGTTGTAAACTGCAGTTCGTGGGTCTCCTTGGTCCTGAAGCCGCTGGCCAGAGGTAGCATCTCAACGAACTTCCTCTCGGGTTCGGCCACACTCGCGTTGAGGATCCATCCGACATACACCTTGCCGGAATGCAGAGTGAGTTCAACCACGGAATCGACCCCCATGGATTCGACGAATAGACGTTCCATGGAATTGCCGGCCCGGCGGACGGCACGCATCGCTCCCTTGGACTCGGTGTATATCAGATTGACCAGGACTGCGGCAGTCGGACCGAGAACGAAAGCCAGGGCGATGGTGCCCACATAGGGGAAAGGCACGAGAATCGGCCAGTACTCCACCACAAGCACGTTGCTGCCCAGCGGCTCTTCCGCCAGGACAGCCAACATCCAAGCCGCCGCCAGGAGTAGCAGGCCGGCAGACGCGGACCCGAAGAGAAGGTGGTGCCCGCTTTGGCGACGGACCGAAAACCGGGTCCAATGACAGCGTGTCAGGAAGAGATAGCCGCCCACGAGGGGCACGAAAAGGAGGCCGAACCCCATCAGGTCTCAGCGGGGGGCGAAAAGGACTACGGAGTCAGGGTGGCGGTCAGCGAGGAGATCCGTCGGTGCGCGAGACCTTCAGTCTGCTCGCGACTTCGGAAATCAGTTTCTGAGCTCGCTTGCTCTGGAGGATTTCGCGAGCATCAACCGAATGGCCACCGCCCTCGGTATGGTGGATGGTCCGTTGCGGCTCGTTCTTGGGCTTGGTGTTGCTCTCCATCAGCTCACTCTCTCGCTTCTCGGGGTCGAACCGGGGTAGCGAGGGCGCATCCGCCCTCATCGGTGGATTAATGGAAAGAACTGTGGGTCATTACCATAGCCGAATCGGCCAAGTTTCGGTGCGCGTTCAATGCTGGTGCTGGTGACTCTGCAGATGTGACCTTCATCCTATCAGACCGAGCTACCGAATTGCAAGCGGCGCGCTCCCGGTCCAGCGTCGGGGATCGGGCGGGCAAGACCAACAGGCAGGGTGTGCCCATGAAATGTAATGTTTGCTTTACATCATGTCAATCACAGTTGTCATTAAGATCAGCGCCATGCTCGATAGCGGTGCAGAAGCAGCCCTGCTGGCGAAACTACCCCGCTGGAGCCACATGAGGAATGGCCATGAATGAGGAGAGCGGCACCGAGCGCCAGCTTCACGCAGGAAGCACCATGCCCAAACACCCGCTCCGCAACCAGGTGGCCGTCGTCGCCGGCGCGACGCGCGGGGCCGGCCGGGGCATCGCTCGCATGCTGGGAGCGGCGGGCGCCACCGTCTACTGCACCGGGCGCAGCGTGCGGGGGCGGCCCGCCACGCCCGGGCGTCCGGAGACCATCGAGGAGACGGCGGAGCTGGTCACCGCGGAGGGGGGCCGGGGCATCGCCGTCCGCACCGACCACACGGTCGAGTCCGAAGTGGAGCAGCTCTTCGCGAGGGTCCGTGCCGAAGAGCGGCGGCGTGTTCTCGACCTGGACGCTCTCGAGGGAGTACGGCCTGACCGATGTCGATGGCCGCCGGCCGAACTGGGGCACCTTCTTCCCGCGCAAGGTGCAGGAGATCGTCAATGGGGACGAGGAGCCGACCGAGATGAACCTCTTCATCGTCCGCAGCCGGCTCTACCAGGCGGAGCTCGATCCGGCCGCGGGGGAAGAGGTCGGGCGGCTGCGGCGCTGGCTGGACCGTCACGATTGACCGCGGTGTCCAGAGCGCTTTATGAGCGCCAACCAGGACATGGGCCGCGCTTGACACGCCCGGGGCCCGAACCATCTTTCGGCTGGTGGCTGTCGGTGGTATCCGAACGCCTCCTGACGGTCGAGCCGTGGCCGGGCGACTCGATACTGACATGGCGGGCACCGCGGGCCGGTCTGTCCGTCTTTGACGACAGGGGCAACTTCGGCCGCACCTTCACCCTGGCGGACGACGGAGGTACTCCGGGGTTCCGCTGGAGTCCGGAGTCCACCACAAGGGACGGCGGGATCCTCACCGCCTCGTCCAATGCAGATGGCAGCAGGATCGTCGTGCAAATCAGAGATGGCGAAGGCGAGGTGCTGACCTCGCTCGGGACGCATGCCGACAGGGAGCCGAAGGGAGCGCGGTTGGTCGCGACCTACGGCAGCGGAACGTTCGTCGCACTCTGGGGCGACCTTGTCATCATCAGCCCCATGAAGCGCTACGAGTTGAAGGCCTTCACCAGGGACGGCACCCTGGTCCGGATCGTCCGGCGCGGACATGAGCCGCGCGCGCCGACCGAAGCAGAAGTCTGGGCTCACAGGGCGGAGAACTCTCCCCCCGGGTTGAGTCCCGAACAGGTGCGTGAGCGATACCAGGGCGTGCCCGTCGCCGAACACTTTCCCGCCTTCAGTTCGGTCAGGAGCGACAAGGCGGGTTACCTCTGGGTGCGGGAATACGACTTTCCATTCGAGGAAAGGCCTGCGCCACTGTGGACGGTGTTCGACGCGCAAGGGCGGATGTTGGGACTCTTGGAGACGCCGAAAAGTCTGCGGATCCGCGAGATCGGCGAGGACTACATCCTGGGGTGGGCGTCTGACGAACTCGGGGTGGAATACGTGCAACTCTGGCCGCTGGAACGGTCCGGCGGCTAGCAGGGGGCCGCTACGATTGACAAGGGAGCAGCCGTTGATCGCCGACAACTCACGGAGGGCATCCCGCGTTGACCACCCTGACCTGTGAGGCATCATGAAGGACCCTCCCGTGGGGAGGCGCTCCAGGACGCCCCCGGCGGAGATGTCGGGGCGGTACCTGTACGACGTGGATCCCGTGGACGGCGAGGAGGCCTGGGCCCTCTTCGACGCGTGCCGGGACGGTGACCTCGCACGGGTGAGCGCGCTGATCGAGCACGATCCCGCTCTGGTCCACGCCCAGTACTGGTACACGCAGCCGATTCACTTCGCCGTCTACGCGAACCGTCCCGCGGTCGTGCGCGCTCTGCTGGATGCGGGCGCCGAGCCGGGCCGCACGCGTTTCATGGACTCCGGATGGAAGAAGCTGGTCCGTCGAGCGGCCGCCATGGGCTTCCAGGAGGTTCGCGGGATTCTCGAGCATGAGGCGGGGAGACGCTTCGGATATGATTCCCGGTTCGCGGAGCTGCGGGACGCCATGGTCACCCGGGACGCGGGGCAGGTCGAGGCGACGCTGCTCGCTCATCCGAAGCTCGCGGCCGCCGCCGACCTGCACGGCAACAACGCCGTTCACTGGGCCGTCATGACCCGCCAGCCCGGTCTCCTGACCCTGTTGTGCGAGCGGGGCGCGAATCCCGACGGCCGCCGCAGCGACGGGCAGACCCCGGCGCATCTGCTCTTCAACGGGGACTACGAGTTCCGCGTCTGGCGGGAGCTGAAGGGGATCTCACATCCCGACGCCGCCACCGTTCTGGAGGCGTTGCTGGGGGCCGGGGCCACCCTCGACCTCTCCGCGGCCTGCGCCTCCGGGAACGAGGCTCGGGCCCGGGCACTGCTGGAAGAGGATCCCGAGCGTGCCCGCAGTCTGGATTCGGGTCGGCGGAGCCCGCTCACCTACGCCGCGCGCGCCGGCCATCTGGACATGGTGCGTCTGCTCCTCCGGCACGGGGCCGACCCCAGCCAGCCCGAAGAGCTCGCGAGCGAGGGCCACGCGCTCTGGATGGCCTGCGCACGCGGCGACACGGCCATGGTGGAAGTGCTGCTGGAGCACGGGGCCGATCCGCACGCCGCGCCCGACTCGTCGGACAGCTGCCTGGGAATCGCGGTCGCCTGGGCGGGCGACTCGGCGTCCGAAATCGAGCGTCTCCTCCGCAACCACGGCGCCACCACACCCATCTGGTCGATGACCATCGGCGAACTGCGAGAGGCCATCGCCACCCGCGCGGCCGTAACGACGACCGCCGACTTCGCCGAAGAGGTGTTCTGCCGCAACGACCTCCCCCTGGCCGACCTCCTGCTGCGGGCGGTCCCGGGGGCAGCACTCCGCCTCCACGGAGGCTCTCTCCGCCGGGGAGATCCGAACGTCTGCGTCAAGTCACCCGCCGTCCTCGAACGTCTGATCGAAGCCGGCTTCGACCCCAACCGCCCCGACTGGCTCGGCAAGACCGCGCTTCACCACTACGCGGGGCGTGGGGACACGGACAACGCCCGGCTGATGATCGAGCATGGCGCCGATCTGGACGCCCTGGACGACGAGTACCGAGGCACACCCCTGGCGTGGGCCGCCCGGAAGGGGCACGAGGCGACGGTCCGGTTTCTGCTCGGGCACGGAGCCGATCCCGCGCTTCCTCGCGATCTCCCGCCCGCGACGCCGCTCGCCCGGGCGCGGTCCGCCGGCCACGAGGAGATCGTGACGATTCTGGGGCGATTGATTGGCTAGAGGTGGGGTGAGCGCACGGGCGCGGTAAGGCCCCGACGGCAGGTCTATATGAGGTCGCCAGCGGCTGGGCGCTGCCCGTCCAACACGAACCATCTCCGAAGACCGGTCCGGAGAGCTCAGGGCCGTCCGAGATGCATATTGCCCAAGTCCACCTGTCGGTCACGGGGAGCTGGATGTGCAGAGCGTGGCCGTGTAATCGGTTGGTGGAAGGGGTGTCGCAGACGATAGGTTAGCTGGTGGTCTGACGGAACCCGACCATTGGAAAGGCGCGGTGAACGCATGGCGACATGGGAGTCCGGAGTTGCGACTTGGGGGCGGCTGGCAGCATGCACGGCGGTTACGGCCGCCACGGCCATCCTCACGGCGTGCGATGGTTCCTCGCCCCTGGACGATACGTTTCTCACGCGCGCGGAGCGCACGCAGTATCGCGAGACCAGTTCCTACGCCGATGTCGTGGATTTCCTGGAGCGCGCGGCGGCCAGCGAGGCGTCGGTCCACTATGCCACATACGGCTATACGAACGAGGGACGGGCGCTTCCACTGGCCGTAGTGGGCGACGTCGAAGATCCGAGTCCGGCGTCCGTCAGAGCTTCCGGCAAGACGGTCGTCTACCTGCAGGGCAACATCCACGGCGGCGAGGTGTGCGGGAAGGAGGCGCTCCAGATGTTGCTCCGCGACCTCCTGGCCGGCCGCCACCGCGAATGGCGGGAGTCGATGGTCCTGCTGATCGCACCCATCTACAACGCGGACGGCAATGAACGGGTGACCCTCACCAATCGTGGCCGTCAGCACGGGCCGATCGGAGGGATGGGTCAGCGGCCGAACGCTCAGGGCTATGACCTGAACCGCGATCACATGAAGCTCGACTCGCCCGAAGCGCGGTCAGTGGCGCGATTGTTGAGCGAATACGATCCGCAGGTAGCCATCGATCTGCATACGACGAACGGGACGCGGCACGCCTACCATATCACATATTCGCCCCCGCTCCACCCCAACACGCCGGCCGAGATCGACGATTTTCTCCGGGAGGGACTCCTTCCCCACGTGACCGGGGAGATCCGGGCCAAGCACGGCTGGGAGTACTACTACTACGGGAACGCGTCCGCGCGCGGTGGGGGCGAGCTCGGTTGGTACACCTTCGACCACCGCCCGCGGTTCAACAACAACTACCTCGGTCTACGCAACAGGATCGGGATCCTGAGCGAGGCCTACGCCTACGCGACCTTCGAGGAGCGCGTGCTCTCGACGCTGTACTTCGTCGAAGAGATCCTGGACTACGTCCATGAGCATGCGGACGAGGTCCGCCGAATAGTCGCGGATGCCGATGCTGCCCCAGTGGTGGGTGATTCGCTTGCGTTGCGCGCCACGCCCGAGCGCTCGGGCGCACCGGTCGACATCCTCATGGGAGCCACGGTCGAGGAGGTGCACCCACTCACCGGGCGCCCGCTGCTCTTGCGCGCTGATACGCAGTACGTCGAGCCCATGTACGAGTACGGGACGTTTGCGCCGACGCTGCGAGAGCGCGTCCCCCGGGCCTACCTGATTCCCGCCGGTCTGGAAGAGGTCCTGACAAGGCTCGCGGCACACGGCATCGCGCTCGAGCCGGCGGAGGCGACGCCCCTGGATGTGGAGGCGTTCCACATCGATTCGCTGCGGACGGCCGAGCGGCCGTTCCAGGGGCGCAACGAGCAAACCCTCTTCGGACGCTACGAGCCGGACCGAGTCACCCCGGCCCCCGGAGATATGCTGGTGCGGGCCGACCAGCCGTTGGGACGTCTCCTGTTCAGCCTGGTGGAGCCACAGTCCGACGACGGGTTTGCGAACTGGGGGTTTCTTGCGGACCGGCTGCGTGTTGGGGGGGTGTATCCGATTCTGCGTGTCCCAGGGGACTAGCGAGCGTACCCCAGTTGCGGTAAACGGGTTTAGCCACGATTATCCATCAATGGATAATTATCCATTCATGGCTAAATCCGGATAACGACACCGATGACCAGAGACCCTTGGCATTTCCGCCGCGACGAACTCGCCGACCAGGTACTCAATACACTTGCTCATGGCCCGGTTCAGGCGCTGAGCCTCTTCGCTCCACGGCGAGCAGGCAAGACCGAGTTCCTCGTCCAGGACCTGGCGCCGCACGCCGAAGCACAGGGACACCGTGTGATCTACGCATCGTTTTGGCAAGCGCCGCTCAGCCCGCTGGCGGTGCTGCTACACGCTCTTGAGAAATCGCGGGAGCGGGGCACACTGGCGGACAGGATTCGAACTTCTGCCTGGAGAGTGGCTCCCAAGCTGAAGCTCTCGGCAGCAGTTCCCGGTACCGGAACGGGGGCCGAAGCAGAGATCGATCTCACCCGACTCAAGGGCGAACCGCCGACCAATCTACTCCTCCACCTTGACGACCTGTTGGGACGGGTCTCCAGGAAGACCCGGCCGACCATCCTGCTATTGGACGAGGTCCAGGAACTGGCGCGTAGCCGTAGCAACTCACCGCTCGTGGCCGCGCTGAGGACCGGTCTGGACAAGCGACGGGAGGGATTAAAGGCGGTATTTACCGGATCCAGCCGTGCCGGCCTGGCGGCGATGTTCTCGAACCGGGAGGCTCCGTTCTTCCACTTTGCCACACCGATTGATCTCCCCGCGCTCGGCAAGCTGTTCGTAGACCACGTTGTGGCCGTGTTTCGAAAAACGTCGAAACGAAACCTGGATCCCGACGGAATGCTTGATGCTTTCGACCGTCTTCATCGCAATCCCTACTTCTTTCGCTTGCTGGTCCAGACAATGTTGTACGACGCGGAGCATACGATCAGCTCGGCCCTCGATCACGTCCGGGAGCGTATTGCCGCAGACCTCGGCTACCCGGAGACATGGTTGGCCCTCACGCCGATTCAGCGCGAGACAGCACGCGCCTTGGCGATGGGTGCTCCCAGGCCGTTCAGCCGAGTCTTTCGCGAGGCGCTCGGCGACGAGGCGCCAAGCGCCGCGCGTGTACAGGCGGCGCTTCGGAGGCTGGAACGCCTCGGGATTGTCGACACCGCGAGAGGAAAGTGGGAACTCGCGGACCCGGGGTTTGGCCGATGGTTAACCGAGGGGGACGAGGGATCAGAGTAGGGATGAGTGGCGGGCCCACAGGCAACCAGTGTTCCCCGGCTGCCCAACCACTAACGCGGCATCTCCCGGCCCCTCCCCCTCTCGACCTGTGCGCGCTCGAACATTTCCCTCTCGATCGAGGAGGATGAGTTGGGATGACCCCCGGTCAGCGACTACCAGCGATGAATCCGGAAGGAAAACCGCTCCCACGACGTGGTCGAACTCGAAATCCGCGGCTGTGGAATAGATCAGCCTCTTCGCGACTTGAGGAAGGTCCACGGCGTGCAGATTGGAGATCCGGACGATATCCACGGACGCGGAATCGGACAGGAATACGGTCGCGGAATCGGCCGGAACATCGGGATTCCGCGTGCTTTGGGAATCCTCTTGGCAACCGAAACCGGCAATGGCCAGGACCGCTACGATGAGACCCCGGGCAGCCTGTGACATCTTGGTCGCCTTCAGCAACAGCTCCCTCTGGGCCCGACCTCGCTTCGGCACGTCGTGGCAACGGCGGCAGCGCGCCTCGTAGGACTCGGCGCCTCCCACCTGGATCGTCGGGCCCTCTGCGGGTGCAGGCTTCCCGTCGATGAGGCGCTGGTTCCTCGTCGCCGGATCGCCGCACACGACGCAGATCGCGTGCAACTTGTCGATCCGCTCCGCGCGCGCCAGGAGCAGCCCCATGGGACCGAAGGGCTCGCCGCGGAAGTCCATGTCGGTGCCGGCCACGATGACCCGCATCCCGGCGTCCGCCAGCGCATCGGCAACCTCGCAGATGCCATCGTCCAGGAACTGGGCCTCGTCGATGGCGACGACCTGCGTCCCCGGGCGAACTTTTTCGGCGACCTGCACGGAGTTGGACACGGGCTCCGCGTCGATCTGGCGGCCGTCGTGGGACGAGATACTGAACTGGCCGCCGTAGCGGTCGTCGAGGTGGGACTTGAAGAGCTGAACCCGCCGGCCGGCGATGAGGGTACGCCGCACGCGCCGGATCAACTCCTCGGACTTTCCGCTGAACATGACGCCGGCGACGACCTCGACCCACCCGTGTCTCGCCCTGTGCAGCATGGTTTTTCCTTGTTCCTCTTGCTGTTTGGCCCTCCGCCCGGCAAGCTCGGACGGCCGTTGCCGAAAAGCAAGCAAGACCGGCGCGAATGATGGATGGCCGAATTGCTTGCGGCGGCCGATTTGGCGGCCGGTGCCATCGACGTGCCGACGCCGCTCACCTCCCCGGAGACGTGCCCTGACCACCATAATCGTACATAATTTCTGTACGTTTTTATCGAATCCGTTACTAATCCAATCCAGGACGCGGACCGACCGGAAGCGGGCGCTACGCATACTCAAGCTGGTCGAAGCGATTCTCCGCGACCCTTTCGGCGGAATCGGCAAGCCCGAACCCCTGCGCCGCGAACTCGCCGGCCGGTGGTCGCGCCGGAGCGACATCGAACACCGCCTGGTCTACCAAGTCGCGGATGACCGGGTCTAAGATTCCCCTTCCCCCCCAACCCCCCCACCCGCTACTCTCCGCCCCGCGAGTTGTCCGAAACGCGACCAATTCGGCCGGAGCCAATAACGTGACCAAACCCACAACCGCACTGTTCGCCGCGCTGCTGCTCGCCAGCTGTACACGCACCGACGTCGAAGCGGGGGGCGACACCGGGCCCGAACGCATCGAGGCCTGGCAGACGGTCGAGAGCTACAAGATCGACCAGAGGATGAACACTCTGCGCGTCGGACAGTGGCTCAGGGAGCCGGGCAATGAGGACAAGTCGCTGGAGGAAGCGGAGGCGGCGCTGGGGCTGCAAGAGCTCGACCCGCACTATATCGACCTGACAACCACCTATGTCGTGGTGGATCGGAACGGCGTGGTTCGCGGCAGGTCGCACGAAGTGGAAGCGCTCTACGACGTGATCCTGGAGGCCACGGGCGCCGACGGCGAGACGTGGGCAAAGTTGGTCGGGGACGAGCCCGCCACCCCCAGCGCTGGATCATCCGATCTTGCCCAGCCCGAATACAACATCGAGGCGCAGGAGTGGATCACGATGCCATTGGCCGCGGACACGAGTATCTGGACGCCCCCTTACTTTGATGCGGGCGGTGGTGAGATCTGGATGATTACGCGCTCGGTCCCGGCGCGGGATGCCGGGGGTATTTTCGCCATCGTCACCACCGATCTGCCTGTGGATGCCCCCGGCCGGTAACCTGCCACCCCTTCCCTCCATGCCAACCCACTGGGCCATCGACCTCGGCACGTCCAACACGACCATCTGCGAAGACCGGTCCGGCCGGCCGCACATCGTGAACCTGCCGGACCTCGCGAAGATCGAGCCCGTTACGCAGACCCCGGTCATGCCGTCATGCGTATGCGTCATGGACTCAGGCGGTGAGCAGGTCCTGATCGGGCAGGAGGCCGTCACCTACAACTGGGACGGACAGGCAACTGGCTTCGCGCGCGGGTTCAAGCGCCATCTCGGCACGGAGAGCGGCCGGGCCATGGCGCGCGTGGGCGGGAGGTCCTTCACCGCTCAGGATGTCGCTTCGCTCTTCCTCCGGGAGGTCATCAGCACCCTCGAGGCGCGATTCGGCGAAGAAGTCACCGACATCACCATCGCCACGCCGAGCGGTTTCTACGAGACGTACCGGGCCGAGCTGCAGGGGATCATCCGAAGCCTGAAGCACCGTGGCTGGTGGGAGCGCGTGTGGGCGCGCCTCCGGGGGAAGCCGACCCGGATCGTGTTCCGCACACTCGACGAGCCCGTCGCGGCCGCGCTCGGCTACGGCGTGGACGTCGGACGCCCCACAACCCTCGTCGCCTTCGATTTTGGCGGCGGATCGATGGAAGCCGCCGTCGTGCGGACCCACGGCGCACGGACGGTGGAGACCGGCCAGGCGGAGGTGCTGGCGAAGCAGGCCGTGGAGCTCGGCGGTGACGACGTCGACCGCTGGATTCTGGAGCGGTTCGTCCCGGCGGCCCTGCACGACTGGCCCGAATGGGAGGTCGCGCTCCGGTGGGAGGCCGAGCGCGTGAAGCTGCTCGCGAGCGCGGGGAGCGAGGGCGACTTCACCTTCCGGAGCGAATCATTCGGGAAGCTGGACTACAACGTCCTCAGCGACATTCTCGCCGAGAACGGCCTGTACGCGCGGATGCGGGAGCTCCTGGGCGCGCTGCTCACCGAGCTGCGGACCCGGCATGGCGTGCCCGCCGGCGACGTTGACGATGTGATCCTCGAGGGCGGGTCCACCCTCCTTCCGGAAGTGCGCAACGTCGTGGGCGACGTGCTCGGCCGGGAGAAGGTGCGGGAGTGGCTCCCCTTCGAGGCCGTCGCGCGAGGTGCGTGCATCTTTGCGGGAGGCGCGCACGTGGAGGACTTCATCTACCACGACTACGCGCTTCGCGTCCTGCCCGACGACGACGACGAGGCCGAGTACGAGCTGCTCATCCCCGGTGGCACGTCCTTCCCGACGGTCGACAACTTCGTGACGCGCTACTACGCCCCCGGCTTCGATGGCCAGCAACACATCAACCTCTTCATCTGCGAGGTCGGGCGCGTCGCCGGGCGTCCGGTCGGCTGGACCGAGCGAGCCAGCGGCTCCCGCTATTTCGTGCCCGGGACCACGGGTGAACGGGCGTTCTGCCTGTGCCTCAACGAGGCGGACCCGGCGCTGCCGCTCAACCCGCCCGGCAGGGGAGCGGCACCCCGGCTGCGCGTAACCTACTCTGTGGACGAAAACCGCTGGCTGTGCGTTACCGTGCACGACCTGCACCGGAAGACCGACCTGAGGGTCAAGCACCCGGTGGTACGACTGCGATGAGCTTTCTCAAAGCCCTCTTCGGGCCGAGCCAGAAGGAGATCTGGCGGCAGCTCTCCAGCGAGGTGGGTGGACACTTCCACGAAGGAGGCTTCCTCACCCAATCTGCCGTCCAGGGCCGTGCCGACGACTGGATCATCACGCTCGACACGTACACGCAGAGCGCCGGCAACACGCACCAGACCTACACGAGGCTCCGCGCTCCCTATTTCAATCCGGAAGGCTTCAGGTTCGAAATCTACCGGGCGAGCGTCTTCAGCGGGCTGGGGAAGGCGTTGGGCACGCAGGATATCGAGGTCGGCCATCGTCGCTTCGATCAGGACTTCGTGATCAAGGGCAATGCGCCCAGGCGCGTGCGGCGGCTCTTCGACAACGAGAAGATCCGTCATCTCATCGATGCCCAGCCCAGGATTCACCTGTCCGTGAAGGGGCACGACGGGTGGTTCGGCAAGTTCCCCGCAGGCGTGGACGAGCTCCACTTCCAGTCGGCTGGGGTCATCAAGGATTTCGAGCAGCTCCGGACCCTGTTCGACCTCTTCACCGAGGTCCTGCAGCAGGTCTGTCACGAGGGAAAGGCGTATGAGGACGATGTCCGGATCCACATCCGGCGTCTGCGCGCGCCCGGGGGCGAGATCAAGGACAAGCACGTCCTCTGGGAAGGCGACGGACCGCGCCGCGACGCGGCCGCCGCACTCGGACGGCTCAGGGACCCTGCAGCCGGTCCGGCCCTCGCGTCCGTTCTTTGGGACGAGGACACCTTGCTCAGGGCGCGGGCGATCGCTGCGCTCGCCGAGATCCGGCACCAGGGTGCGATCCGCCCCCTCATCCCTCTGCTCGGCGACACCCGGCAGGCCGATGGTCGGCGCATTCAGGGCAGGGTCGCCGAGGCGCTCAGGCAGCTGGGCGAAGGGGAGCTGGCCGAAACCGTGCTCGCGGCGCTCGGCGGCGACTCTGGGCGTCTCAAGGCGTTGGGCGGTGAATACAGGGAAGAGATCATCGCGGCCCTCGGCGAGGCGCTCGTGGGGCCCTCCGGCACGCACGCGGCGAACGCGCTCGCCGAGATCCACGCCGTGGAAGCGCTGCCCCGGCTCCGCGAAGTCCTGAGGAGCACCGGCGCGGGAGGCCCGACCGGTCAGGCCGTCGCGGCTGCGGTCAAGAAGCTTGAGGCGCGGGCTTCACTTCCGCGCGCCGCCGCTGCGGCCGATGTCCAGGTTGACACGCTGCCACGGGCTGCGCGGGAACCGGGGCCCGACTCCGGGACGCTGCCGCGGGGGTCTCGAGGGCCGGCTGACGATCGCTGAGGATCCGCCACCCCCCTCTGCCCACCCCGTAGCCGCAAGCGTCCCCGCTCCAAACACCGCAAAGGCACCAATCTGCGCGTACATCGTGCCGTCGAAGCTCTGGCCCACGAGCGCGCCGAGCGGCACCCCGATGAACGTGGTGAGCGAAGCGACCACTGCCGCTCCCACCCCCGCGATGTGGCCCAGAGGCTGCATCGCGAGCGCATTGAGGTTCCCGAAGAGGAGGCCGATGCAGAAGAAGGCGGCGAGCAGGTAGGCCATGAAGAGCCAGAATGGAGGAAGCCCTTCGAAGGCGAAGGCCAGCGCCCACGCGGCGGCCGAACCCAATGTGATGCACACCGTCGCCGCCCTCGAGAGGCGGCGCATCCCATGCTTCATCACCAGTCGGCCGTTCACGAGCGAGGCGCACCCGAAGGAGAGAGAGAGCACTCCGAACCAGAGCGGGAAGAGCGCGCCGGTCTGGTAGGCATCCTGGAAGATCTGCTGGGCCGAGCTCAGGTAGGCGAGGAACGGCGCGAACACGCATCCGGTGGCGAGGGTGTATCCGAGCGCGGCCCGGGTTTTCAAAACTTCCAGAACGGCGCCGCCGATGTCCCGTGGGGAGAAGGGCCGGCGGTGGGCGGCGGGCAGGGTCTCCGGCTGGCGAAGCGCAAACCAGGTCAACGCGATCGCGGCGATGGTAAAGATGGCGGCGAATATCGCGCGCCAGCCTCCGAGCCACAGGATCCCCTGGCCGAGCGCCGGAGCGATGGTGGGAACGAGGATGAACACCGACATTGCGAACGACATGAGACGGGCCATTCGGCGGCCTTCGTACTGATCGCGCACCATGGCGATGGTCACGATGCGCGGTCCCGCGACCCCGATGCCTTGCAGGACACGGCCCGCGATCATCACCTCGAAGGTGGGCGCGAAGATGCTCACAAGGCATCCGCCCATGAACACGGCGAGGCCGGTGTGTATGGCAGGCCTGCGTCCGATGCGGTCGGAGAGCGGGCCGAAGAGGATCTGGCCGAGGCCAAGCCCCAGGAACACAGCCGTGATGACGAACTGGGTGTCGTTCCTGCGCAGCGCCCCGAGGTCGCGGCCGATCTCGGGCAACGCCGGCAACATCGCGTCGATCGAGAGCGCGACGAGCGACATCAACAGGGCGACGAGGGAAACGAACTCGCCGGTACGAAGGGCGGGCTTGGCCTCGGCCCGGGTCATCCGCCCGTCTTGGCGCGGTGGTCGCGGTACTTCAGGCGCCAGGCAACCGGTACGGGACAGACTTCCCTACTGCTTCGTCCACGGTCTCCGGGGTGAGCAGAACGGTCACGGTTACCGTCAGCGCACCCGCAGCGGCGATTCTGAGGGAGAGCGCCGTCGCCGTCGCCTCGTCGGGCAGGTCGGCGATCAGATAGAGGTCGCAATCGCCGAAGGCGTAGTAGAACCCCTCCAGGCTGCCGCCCGCGCCCTCAATTGTCTGACGCAGGGCAGCTTCCCGGCCGGTGCCGCCCTCGGCGAGCAGCCCATTCAGACCGGATTGCGTGTAGCTGGTTCGGAACATGTACTTGGCCATGCTGGTCTCGTTTCCGAAGGTGGCTCGGTGTTGGAATGGTGCCAATCTAGTCATTCCATGGCCCATTTCCGCAATGGTGTGTCGCGAGCTGCGGGGCTTGACTCGGCCCACGGGATACTCGCGCTCAGCCGGCTCCCTCCAACGCGGCCCGGTGTGCGTTGCTTGACACGCTATGACGTAGTCTATACAGTAACTATATCATCATTGTCATAGTAACATGGCCTCGACCACACCTGACATGAGCCTCGACCACATCCTCCTCGGCCTGCTGCGCGAGCCGGCCACCGGGTACGACCTGAAGAACGCGTTCAGCGAGAGCGTGCGGCACTTCTGGTCTGCCGAGCTGAGCCAGATCTACCCAACCCTCAAGCGTCTCGAGCAGCGACGGATGCTCCGCAGCCGGGTCGAGCCGTCTACCAGGGGGCCGAACCGCCGGATCTACTCGCTGACGGATGAGGGCCGGACCGAGCTGCTGCGCTGGCTGCGCGGCGGGCCGGCCATCGGCACCGAGCGGTTTGCGTACCTGGCTCAGCTCTACTTCATGGACGTGATCGGTGATCTCCACCAGACCCGTACGTTCATGACTTCTCTGCGAGCCCACCTGTCGCTCTGGCTCGACCAACTGCGGGCGGTCGAACGGGACGTCATCGCCACCTACGGCGACGCACCCGAGCGTTACAGCGACGCCGGCTTCCACCAGTTCGCGGCGCTCCGAATGGGCATTCATTCCATCGGGTCGAAGGTGGCCTGGTGCGACGAAACACTGGCGGCTATCGACCGGCGGCTCGCGGCCATGCCCCGGTGCGAGGCCGCGGCGGGTGCCGAGTCGAACGACCGGGAGGGCTTTCCGTCATGACGACCCTCGTGGCCATGCTGTTCGACGTTCTCATCTGGGCGCACGTCACCACAGGGTTCGTCGGCCTTGCGGCGTTCTGGGTCCCCGTGTTTGCGCGCAAGGGGGGACGGGCGCATGTGCGGGCCGGTCGGGTCTTCACCTACAGCGCCTACGTCGTGACGCTGTCGGCGGTCACCGCATCGGCCGGACGGATCATCTCCTACCAGATTCAAGGCATCGGCTTCACGGATCGGCCCGACCTCTACGGTATCGCCCTGTTCCTGGGATATCTCGGGGTGGTTACCCTCGCCACGGTGCGGCAGGCGATCCGGGTCGTGGCCACGCGCAGGGCGCCGGAGATGCTGCGGACCCCGGTCCACGAGGCGCTCGCCTGGGCGTCCATCGCCGGCAGCGTCACCGTCATCGCGTTCGCGCTGGGGGTGTGGTCCGACATCTCGCCGATCCTGCTCGGACTGAGCCCGATCGGCCTCTTCACCGGGCGGGGCATGCTGCGGCTGATGCGCGGGCCCGGTGGGCAGCACATGGGCTGGTTCTACAGCCACATGGGGTCGATGCTCGGGGGCGGCATCGCCTTCCACACCGCGTTCATCGTTTTCGGGGCGCAGCGGCTGTGGGCCTACGAACTTGCGGGGCCGCTCGCGGTCGTGCCATGGCTCCTGCCGACGGTCATCGGCATTCCGGCCATCGTGATCTGGACCGGGTACTACCGGCGGAAGTTCGCGCCTGCGGCACGGGCCGCGAATTGAAGTGGCAGGGGTCCGGCGCGCCCAATCCGGGGTGGCTCGCTAGCGGTTCGCGATCCTTTCCTCGATCAGACGCGCAGTGCGCTCGGTACGCGCGTCCGAAATCAGGCGCGCGATCTCCAGCGACTTGCCCAGATCGGCGATGGAGACCCCGTTGATGACCGCTTGGCCGGTCTTCACCCGTTCGGCCCATCGCACCGAAGCCGGATCGTCGAGCATCATGTTCAACGTGATGCCCGGGCTGTCGTGCAGCCCGTCGCCGGGCATGTCGTCGGTGACGATGCCCAGGTCGCGCAGCACGTTAGGGGTGCCCGGCGGGGTCCGGTAGTATTCCGGGATGAAGATGACGGCGGCCTCGCCGTCCCATGCCTCGGTCAGGGCGCCCGCCACGTTCTCCATGCCGCTCTGGTTCCCGCCGCTGTCGCCGATCAGGACGATGTTCTCGAAGCCGTGCATCTTCAGGCTGTGTGCGACATCCGTCAGCACCGCCTCGAAGGTTTCCTGGCGCAGGCTGATGGTGCCCGGGCTGGTCATGTGTCCGCTGGGCGGATCGATGTTGCCTTCGGGGACGGTCTCGATCACGGGTGCGCAGAGCGCGTTGCCGAGCTTGCGTGCGATCGCGGGGCAGTTGGCGCGCAGCACGTAGTTGTGCTTGCCGGTGACCAGCCAGGGGCCGTTGGGCTCGACGCCCCCGGTCGAGATGATGGCGGTCGTCTTGCCGTCGGCGAGTGCGTCGCGGACGTCCATCCAGGTCATCTTCTCGATCCAGACGGTGTTGACCTTCGGCAACGGGTTCGGTGTGTCCGCGCAGTTGTACATGTTGGCGCTGCAGTTGCCGCCTCCCATCGAGCGGGGATCCGGGGCGGGGCGCTGACCGCCGCCCGGACGCTGCTGCTGACCACCGCCCGCTCGCCGCATGGCCGCGAATTGACCGGATCGGTCGGGCGCCGGCAGCGTGCCGCGGTTGGCGATCGCGGTGCGGATCGCCTGAGCCGTATGCTCGGCACGGAACGCCACGATCTCGCGGGCCAGCTCCAGCGACTGAACCCGGTCCTCGATCGAGACACCGTTGATGGTCGCCTTGCCCGCCGCGACCCGCTCCTCGTAGCGTACCGAGAAGGGATCGTCGTAGAGCATGTTCAAGGTGATGATCGGGTCGTCGTGGAGGCCGTCGCCCTCGCCGTCTTCCAGCCCGCGAAAAGCCATGTAGCGGGTCACCGAGTTGTAGTCGTAGTACTCCTGCACGTGCGCCACGATGGCCGCGCCCGCGAACTTCCCGTTGAGCCTCTCGGCCACGGCACGCTGTCCGCCCTGATTTCCGCCGCTGTCGCCGATGAAGATGATGTTGCGAAAGCCGTGCATCTTCAGGCTGTGGGCGACATCGGTCAGCAGCGCTTCGAAGGTCTCCTGGCGCAGGCTGAGGGTGCCGGGGCTGGTCATGTGGCCGCCGGGCGGGTCGATGTTGCCTTCGGGCACCAGCTTGATGATCGGAGCGCAGAGGGCGTCGCCCAGCTCACGGGCGATGGCGTCACAGTTGGCGCGGAGCACGAAGTTGTGCTTGCCGGTGGCGAGCCATGGGCCGTTGGGTTCGACACCGCCGGTGGGGACGATGGCCGTGGGCTTGCCGTCCGCCAGGGCATCGCGGACGTCCATCCACGTCATCTCCTCGATCCAGACCGTGTTCGGGGCGGGAAGCGGGTTCGGGGTGTCCCGGCAGTTGTAGACGTTGGCCGCGCAGTTGCCGCCTCCCATGCTGTTCGGGTCGCGCTCCGGACGCTGCTGAGCCGTGACACCGGTCGATGTGAGGAGCAGGGCTCCGACGAACAGGGCGGTCTTCATGGTGTTTCCTCCGGGTTTCGGTAGGCGAGAGCTGAACGCATCGTACGTAATGGGCGGTGTGGTGGCTAGCGCTCTGATGGCTCAACGATCACCCCGAATGAATCTCCATCGTGGCCCGCAGACCCGACTCGATGGCCCCGTTCATCCATCCCCGGGCTCCCGACACATGCTCACCGGCAAAATGCAGCGGTCCTTCGGGCCGGGCGAGCGCGCCGGCGAGTTGGTTGTCCTGGGTCGGCGTGGGCTCAGCCCAGGCGGCACGGCTCCAGGGGTCCCGTTGCCACGAGTGTGACGTGCCGGACGCGAAGTGACCGGAGGCACCCGGCAGGAACTCCTCCCAGTGGGCGAGTACGCGGGCGACGCGGGCATCGCCATCCATTCCATCGAGTTCGTTTGCGAGGGTGCCTCGCACGTACGTGAGCAGAACGCCTTCGGGGCCCGGCGTGTCCCAGGTGGGATGCCAGAGTTCTTCGGGCCAGTCGGTCGTCCCCCAACCGTTCAGGTCTTCGCCCTCCCAGAACCGCGTACGAAAGCGGACGAATACGCGCGTGGCACTCTGGTAGCGGAAACCCCCGTTCATCGCCTCGGTCTTTGCAGGGGAGAGAGCCGGCGAAAAGCGGATGCTGGAGAGCAGAGGCACCGGAACGGTCACCAGAACCCTGTCCGATTCGTAGCTTCGGCCGTCGCGAGACGTCGTGCGGACCGTGCTCCCGGCAACGATGTCGGTCGCGGGAGATGACGTGACGACGCGTCCGCCCAGCGCGGCTGCAAAGGCGGCAGGCAAGCGGTCGCTCCCGCCTCGGATCTTCACGAAGTCCGGCCATTCGGAGAGAAATGAATTCGGCGGAATCGTTGTCCGCGCGCCGTCCTGGAACCGGAGGTAGAGCCCGGCTTCCGGGTAGAATCGGTCCAGTTCCAGTCCAAAGTGGCGTGCGTATCCCAGGGTCAGGTCATGCTCCGGGGGAATGCGTGCGGCGCCCGCCTCGACGGAGTGTCCGGAGGCAAACGGGGAGCGCAGGGTCAGGACGCGCCCTCCGACGCGTTCGCGGGCCTCCAGCACGGTCACCTCGTGCCCGGCCCGGGAGAGTTCATAGGCCGCGACCAGGCCGGACATGCCGGCGCCGATCACAACAATCCTCAGCGGCCGGTCGGCCGGGGGCAGTGTTCCGGGGGTGTCTTCGGGGTCGAGCGGGCTTGAGCAGGAGATCAGGCCGAGCCCCGCCAGGCCGCCCACGCGGCGAACGAAGTCGCGTCGATTGATGGATTGCAACGGTCTCAGGCCTTGGTGGGGCGCACGCCGGCGACCCAACCCCCTGGTCGCGCATGGTGCGTGCGAAAGTCTACATAGCACCGGCGCTGTTCAAAAGATCCGTCCGAGCACCATGCCAAAGACGGTGGTGGGGGCGTCGCCCGAAGTTTCCGTTCTATTGACCAGCCCGAAGTGCCACCCATAGGATGAACAGAAATTGACGTAAGGGGAACCTAAAATGTCGCATCCAAATCGTGTTGGCCGACTCACCATCCCCGCTTTGCTGCTGTCGTTTTTGACCGCGGCGGCGGCGACTGCCCAGCAAACCGGAACGATCAGGGGCACGGTCGTTGACGCAAGCGGCAACGCCTTGCCCGATGTCCTGGTGACCGCAACCGGTTCCGGCGTGGGCGAGGAAGTCGTCACGGAGGCCGAGGGCACCTACGAATTCGCCGGTCTCCCCGTCGGCGCCTACGTCGTAACCGCCGCTCTGTTCGGCTATGCGGCCTGGGAGCTTCAGGTCTCGGTCCGGGCGGGCGCCATCGAAACGGTCCCAATCGTTCTGGAGCCCGCTTTCCGGCTCGATCCGCTGAGCGTGGTGGCGGAGGAGCCCACGGTGTTCGCGCGCAATTTCGTCGCGGAGCCGATGATCAGACAGCAGTCGAACATCACCGCCGTGACGTCGGTGGTCGACAACCTTCCCGGCGTATCCGTCCAGGAGGGGGACGCGTACGCCTTTGACGACTGGTCGAGCAACGTCGCCATGCGCGGGTTCCAGTCGACCATCAACGATGTACAGATCGGCACCACCATCGACGGATTCCCCAATGGCACGTCGGATTACTGGAGCGGAGCGAAGGCGAACCGGTTCGTCGACCCGATGAATCTCGGCGGCGTCGAGGTGTCGCAGGGGACCGCCGACATCGCCTCCCGGTCGGTCGAGGCGCTGGGCGGCACGTTCAATTTCCTGACGGCCGACCCGGCGGCGGAGCGGAGCCACACGGCGTCCGTCACGATCGGCGAGAACGAGGGCCAGCGCTTCGCCGCGCGGGTCGAGACCGGATCGTTGTTCGGCGGCACGACGCGGGCCTGGGTCGCCGCGATCCGGCAGGAGGCGACCGACTGGATGGAGGGCTCCGCAAGGAACGAGCGGGAGCACCTCGCCGCCAAGCTAGTGTTTTCGCAAGGACCTCTCGATCTCACCGGCTACATCTCGCACGACGACATCCACGAGGATGTCTACCAACGGCTCTACAGCGAGGCGGACTTCAGGGCCGACCCGCGCTGGGACCGGCTGATCGGCCACTGGCCCGGCGTGCCCTACCTGAACCAGTTCTATCGCCCCGGCTGGCAGACGCGGCGCAAGAACACGCTTGCCTATCTCAAGGCCGATTGGTCCCTCAGCGAGTTGATCTCCCTGAGCGCGGGCGCGTACCATCATGACAACCGGGGCCGTGGCGACTGGTTGCCCCCCTACATCGTGGACCTGGTGGACGACGGGGATGGGCCGGAATCGGAGCTGGCGGGCCTCGGGCCGGTGCGCGGCGGCACGCAGCTCGGGGTAGTCCGCTTCGTGGACAGCAATGGCGTCGCCGTTGGACCGGTGCCGGGCTGCACGTCGTCCTACATCTTCAACTACTACGGGTCGGGCGGCCCGGCGGTCGACCCGGCATGCCACCCGGGGGCGTCCGCAGTTCAGTCGTACCGCCACAGCCATTACGGGAAGAAGCGCCTTGGCGTCACCATCGACGGGGAGTGGTCCGTCTTGTTTGGCGGGGGAGGGGGCAGCGGGCTGCGGGCGGGCATCTGGTACGAGGACTCGCGGCGCGACCTCGGCCGCGACTGGCACCGGATGCTGGACCCGGCGCTCAACTTCAAGTGGGACGAGCAGCCCTACTGGCACCAGTACGAGTGGGAATTCCCGCAGGACGTCTTCAAGTGGTACCTGGAAGAGACGCTGTACTTCGGCCGGTTCGAACTGACTGGCGGCGTCAAGCAGTACCTTGTCTCCGTGTCGCGCGAGGACCAGTTCGGCTTTGATCCGGACCTTGGTGTCGATTCCGATTCGGATGTGCTCTTCTCCGGCGGCGTCACGTACGATACGCCGGTGGAGGGTCTCGACTTGTTCGTGGGCTACGCCGAGAACTTCAGGGCTATCGGCAGCACGTTGCTCGAGGTACCGGGTAGGAGTTTGGACCTCCTGGAGCCCGAGACCGCGTCGAACATCGATGTCGGGGTTCAGTACGCCGGCGAGCGGCTCGCGCTGAGCGCCACCATGTACTCCATCGATTTTGACAACCGGATCTTCTACCTCGGCCCTCAGACGCCCGCGGGACCCAACTACCTCATCCCCGGAGGGGGAGGCTACTTCAACGCGGGCGGGATCGAAACGAGTGGTGTCGAGTTGGCCGCGACCATAGCAATGTCGGATCGGACATCGCTCTATACCGCTTTGACGCTCAACGACTCGAAGTACGTCGGAACCGACGATCCGCTTGTTGACGCCAGCCAGGGCATCGTCCCGGGTACTGACGTTGCGGGCGTACCGCCTCGGCTGTGGGTGGTGTCCCTCGACCGCGCCGGACCTCTGGGTGGCGGGCTGTCTGCCAAGTACACGGCATCGCGCCGAGTCAGTCTGACGGCGGACTGGTACACCGACGCCTACTGGGCGGTCGACGCCTACGTCAGCTTCAGAGGTGAAGCGTTGAGCGCACTGTTCCGGTCGATGGATTTCTCGATCGTGGCGAACAACGTGCTCGACAACTCCTATCTGTCCGCGATTACCGAGAACGCGGCCTGGCTGGGCGCGGCCCGGACGATTTCGATGACCACGACCGTCTCCTTCTGACCGCTTCGGCGTCCGCACCTCCCCTCCGCCTTGTAGTCGCGGCCTTCGGCATGGTCGCGCACCGCTTCGGCGACCGCCTGGCCACCCTCGGCGCCAAGCGCCCGATGCGGTAACCCTCACGTAACGTCAGGCTTTCGGCATCGCCCCGGCCGGCGGGCGCCCCTACCTTCTCTCCCAACCCGCCCACCCATCCAAAAAAGCGAAGTTGGCACCATGACCACCACACTCAAGAACCTCGCCGCCGCGATGGCCGCCGCCGTCCTCATCGCAGCCTGGCCCACCTCCGCCACCGACGTCCTGGCCCAGGCGACGCCCGAACCCGGCCAGCACGTCGCCCTCGTCACCGGCTCAACCTCCGGCCTCGGCCGCGAGCTCGCCCTCCGCCTCGGAGCGCGGGGCGATCACGTCATCGTCCACGGGCGCAACGAGGAGCGAGGCGCGGAGGTGGTGGATGCCATCAATGCGGAGGGACCCGGGAGCGCCCGCTTCTACCGCGCCGATTTCGCGTCAATGAACGCAGTCCGCCAGTTCGCCGAGACGCTGCTGGCCGACTACGACCGGCTGGACATCCTCATCAACAACGCGGGCTTCGGCTCGGCCCCGGACGAGCGACTGGTCACCGAGGACGGCCACGAGTACCGCTTCCAGGTGAACTACCTCTCCACCTTTCTGCTCACGCACATGCTCATGCCGCGTCTCCTCACCAGCGCGCCGTCGCGCATTGTGAACGTGTCGTCCGGTGCGCAGACCCCGATCGATTTCGACGACGTGATGATCGAGAACAACTTCAGCGGGCGTCGTGCCTACGCCCAGAGCAAGCTCGCCCAGGTCATGTTCACCCTCGACCTGGCCGAGGAGCTGGACGGAACCGGCATTGTGGTCGGCTCTCTCCATCCGGCTACCTACATGCCGACCGAGATGGTGCGGCGGGCGGGCGCGACACCGCGCTCCACCATCGCCGAGGGCGCCGACGCCACGATGCAGGTGGTCGACTCGGACGACTTCGAGAGTGGGCAGTACTTCAGCGGCCTCAGGCCCACCCGCGGCAATGACCAGGCTTACGACCCGGAGGCGCGTGCGAGGCTCAAGCGGCTCAGCCAGGAGCTGACCGGCATTCGCTGCCAGATGGGGCGCTGCCGGTTCGTTGGCGGGTCCGATGCACAGGACCGCCGCAACCTCACGCCGGAGCAGCTCGTCGAGCGGCAGCGCCGCCAGGAGGCGATGAGGAATGCTCTCCGGCCCATCGAGGGCATCAACTCGATCTGGATCGACGAACTCACCTGGATGGAGGTGCGGGACGAGATCGCATCCGGGAAGACGATCGGCATCATAGCGACCGGCGGGGTCGAGCAGAACGGCCCGTACGTGGCCGGCGGGAAGCACAACTACGTGCTCGAGGCGATGTGCGACGCGATCGCGCGCGAGCTGGGCAACGCGCTGTGCGCGCCGGTCATGAAGTACGTCCCCGAGGGAGATCCGGAGAACATCCTCTATCCCGGAACCCTCAGCGTCCGCCAGGAAACCTTCCGCATGGTGCTCGAGGACGTGGCCAGCAGCCTGAAGAGCCAGGGATTCACCGATGTCGTTTTCATCGGCGACAGCGGGGGCAACCAGAGCGGGATGTCCGAGACCGCGGACAAGCTCAACGATCACTGGGGCGGCACGGCACGTGCCCACTATATCGAGGAGTACTATCGGGAGGATATCTGGAGCTGCGAGTATCTGGAGGAAGAGCTGCGAATCTTCCAGAAGCCGGATACCTGTTCCGCGACACGGGACCTCTATCACGACGATGTCCACTACTCGTCAATCGTGGCGACCACCGATCCGGAGCGCATCCGCGCGCGCCAACGGATCGAGGCGGGACTCTACTCGATCAACGCAGTAGAGCTGGGGCCTCTGGAAAGAACCCTGGAAATCGGTCGGGAGCTCATTGCGTACCGCACCGAGATCACTGTGCGTGCGATACGGGAGAGCCTGGCGCGATAGGCGAAGGCCGGCTCGGGCCGCCGACTCAGGCTAGCGGCGGCTACCAATGCCGCGACCGTTGCTGTACTCAGGGGCCGCATGTTCCGTCGTTCTGGAGCCATGTGACCCGGTGGGCGATTGTGCTGGCCACGACCACCATGGCCAACTGGCCTTCAGTCCGCGCCAGTCGGTGAGTTCGTCGTTCGACACGACCCGCAACGCCTACGCCCTCGACCGCGTCCGGGCCGGGTCGAGCGGCGGCACCCGCGTCGGCAGTCGCGGCCAGCTTCGGCCTGATCGGGCTGGCGATACCGGCAACTCGATCCGCGGGCGCTCTTCTCTCCTGGCAGGTTGCCCGGAGCGGACGTGGTGGCCGGGGATGCCCAGGCCTGCATCGAGGACCAGGGCTTTCAGCAACTCCCGATCACAGTTGCGCACGCCGAACACGCGGGGAGGCTCCCCGGTCTCCACCGCGACCCGTTCGACCGCATGTTGATCGGCCAGTCTCTCGCGCACGACCTCCCCCTCGTCTCGATCGAGCCACTGTTCGACGTCTACGGTATTCGATGCATCTGGTAGCTGTTCACCTTTCGCCAACCTGTCCAGTCAGGCCGAGACTCATCTCGCCCGCCGTGTTCCGACGGGCTTCGAACGCAAGCCTCAAGAATGAACCTGATCGATATGCTGCGTTGAGCAGCAGCCCGCCGTGACCGTTCCCTTCCACGTTCTCCAACTTGATCTGCAGCGACGGCCCGGTCCTGACGCGCAGGCCCAACCGCCGCGCGCCGTCCATGGTTCCGCCGTAGGGCGTCACAATGGTCTGCCGGGACACGGCCAGCCCATAGCCCAGATCCAGCACTACGCTTCCACTGCCGACCCCCGATGCGCCACCCGGCCTCGTCGCAATACCGGCCATGTTGCGCCTGGACCACAACGCCCGCGCGCCCCCGGGGCCCGCGCTGCCCCAGGAGGGCGACAGGTTCAGGTTGAGCCCGCGGCCCGACGGATCCGGTGCGATGCGCACCAAACCGGACGCGCCCCACTCGTCGTAGCCGTCGTTCTCGTGGGCGATCAGCCCCCGCACTCGGCCTTCAACGGCGAGCCCCAGTGACGGCAGCGAGTATCCGAACCCGCCGCCGGCTTCCAGACCCGCCCCGGTCTCGGCATCGCCGCCGTCCTGACGGAATCCGACTTCGAAGGTTGGGCGGAGAGTGCCCCCGGCCATCTCGATCGACGACGAGCCCTCGAGCATCAGGCGAACACGGCTCACGTCGGCTCCCGCATCGCCTGGCATCGTCGCGCCCGCCGCCGAAGTACGGGTGAACAAGGCATCCGAGGAAAGAGCGAGGGCCAGGGCACGCGTTGAGACGAGCTGGCCGGCCGCGCCCAGCGCACCCATCCGCATCTCGACATCCATACCGGCCCCCGCGTCACCCGGCGAGCCGGGCATCGAGCCGGCGCCGTATCCTCCCATGCCCCACACGGAGACACGGTCGGTCAGCGCATAGCGCAGCCACGGGTACGCGGCCATCAGGGTCGTCTCCACCTGACCACCGGGACCATCCCCGCCGGCCAGGCTGCCGTCGGCCGTGCTGCGCGAGAGCACCACGCCACCCAGAGCCCGCCCGGAGCCGTAGTCGGCGCCCAGGGTGACGGTGGTCAGGTCGCCGCTCAGCGACAGGGCGCCGTCACGGCCATCGAAACTCGACACTCCACCCCGGCCCCACACGCTCCACCGCCTGGACGCATCCTGGCCGAAGGCGCCCGTGCGGGTGAAGGACGTACCTGAGAAAAGGCGGCCGAAGAACACGCGAGCCTGGCTGCCCGCCCGGGAGGACGTCACCTCGCTGCCCGATGCGGGCGCCGGGGCGACACCCGCCCTCCCGCCGACCGGGAACATCGCGGCCCGCCACGCGCTCAGATCGTCGCCGCCCACCCTGACGCGCGACTCCTCGGACGGGCGCAGCCCGGCACCCATGCGCTCGCGCACCGCCTCGACGGCCTCCCCCGATGCGGCGCGTCCGAACCGCGCTAGCCATCCCCGCGTCTCCTCGGCACCCATGCGGAACTGGTCGTTGTCTTCGATGTCGACCACGACCTTCCGCGGATCCGCCGCCGCGAAACCCAGCGGCAACGTTCCGAAGCTGAGTTCGAGGGATTCCCCGGGATCCTCCTCGGCATCGTCCACCGCCGAGATCAGCACCGCTCCCAGAGAATCTCCTCCTTTGATCACGACCTCCGAGGGGACATCCCAGTCCTCATCGTTCGCGCCGCCCAAGCCACTGACCACCAGTGGGATCGTTACGTTGGCCTCCGCCGGCTCGCTCAATCGAACGACTACGGTGATGTCCTCGCCCTCGGTCGCCGCGAGCGGCGCGCCGCTGAAGGCGACGCCGGTCTCGGGCGCCGTGTCGCCACTGGCCTGATTGACGGTCTGGTCGATCACGCTGACCGTGGCTTCCCGGGGAGACCCCGGTTCGTACCCGTCGAAGGTCGGGTTGATCATGGCCTTGACCGTCCTGTCAGTCGTCACCAGGGTGTCGATCTTCACCCGGTAGGAAATACGGTCCGTGGCGTCCCCCGGTTGGAAATAGAACGCGACCATTGCGTCGGAGTACGATCCCGTTTCCAGGTCGAACACGAAGATCCCGCCCCTCAGGGCACCGCCTAGCGGGGGCGTCCGCGTGAGCTCGAACCCGATGACCTCTCCCTCCTTCACCGAGTCCGAGAGCGCTCGTAGCGACACACTTGGAAGTGGACCGTCGTCGTCGATCACAGTCACCTTCAGCGATGGGCCCGCCACGCCGGCGCCCGAATTGTGTGTCAACGTTACCTCATGGGTTGACTCGTAGTGGTCATCCTGCTTGGCCGTAACAGTCACGGTCTGCGACGCACCCCAGTTGGATGTCGTGAAGACCAGGCTCGAGGGTTCAACTTCGACATCGGTACCCGGCCAGCCGCCTACCGTGACCGTCACCGAAGCCGCGGGAGCGCTCCCCAGCGCCACGCCGTAGGTCTTCGAATCGCCTTCTCGCAACGACATGGCCAGCGTCGTGACCCGGAGGCCCGGCGTGGCTACCGGCGCCGTCGGCGTGCCGGTCTTCTCGTCCGAAGGGGGGCCGTCGCCCACCGAGTTGGTCGCGATCACCCGCACCGTGTACGGCGTTCCGTTGGCCAGACCGGTGATGGTGCGGGCGGTCGTCGTCCCGCTCGAGATCACATGCTGGCGCGCGTCCGCCGCGGCGTCCGCGAAGGTCTCCGTACCCGACTTCCACTGCACCTTGTAGCCCGTGGGCCCGCACCATCACCGGTCTGGCCAACGGAACGCCGTACACGGTGCGGGTGATCGCGACCAACTCGGTGGGCGACGGCCCCCCTTCGGACGAGAAGACCGGCACGCCGACGGCGCCGCCGCCCCGGCCGGGAGCGGTGACCGGACTGTCGGTGACGGAGGGCGATGCGCAGTTGGCCCTGTCCTGGAGCGCGGTGAGCGGGGCCACGGGCTACAAGGTGCAGTGGAAGTCGGGTACGGAGACCTTCGCGGACGCCGCGGCGGACGCGCGCCAGCATGTGATCTCGAGCGGGACGACGACCGCCCGCACCATCACCGGTCTGGCCAACGGAACGCCGTACACGGTGCGGGTGATCGCGACCAACTCGGTGGGCGACGGCCCCCCTTCGGACGAGAAGACCGGCACGCCGACGGCGCCGCCGCCCCGGCCGGGAGCGGTGACCGGACTGTCGGTGACGGAGGGCGATGCTCAGTTGGCCCTGTCCTGGAGCGCGGTGAGCGGGGCCACGGGCTACAAGGTGCAGTGGAAGTCGGGTACGGAGACCTTCGCGGACGCCGCGGCGGACGCGCGCCAGCATGTGATCTCGAGCGGGACGACGACCGCCCGCACCATCACCGGTCTGGCCAACGGAACGCCGTACACGGTGCGGGTGATCGCGACCAACTCGGTGGGCGACGGCCCCCCTTCGGACGAGAAGACCGGCACGCCGACGGCGCCGCCGCCCCGGCCGGGAGCGGTGACCGGACTGTCGGTGACGGAGGGCGATGCGCAGTTGGCCCTGTCCTGGAGCGCGGTGAGCGGGGCCACGGGCTACAAGGTGCAGTGGAAGTCGGGTACGGAGACCTTCGCGGACGCCGCGGCGGACGCGCGCCAGCATGTGATCTCGAGCGGGACGACGACCGCCCGCACCATCACCGGTCTGGCCAACGGAACGCCGTACACGGTGCGGGTGATCGCGACCAACTCGGTGGGCGACGGCCCCCCTTCGGACGAGAAGACCGGCACGCCGACGGCGCCGCCGCCCCGGCCGGGAGCGGTGACCGGACTGTCGGTGACGGAGGGCGATGCTCAGTTGGCCCTGTCCTGGAGCGCGGTGAGCGGGGCCACGGGCTACAAGGTGCAGTGGAAGTCGGGTACGGAGACCTTCGCGGACGCCGCGGCGGACGCGCGCCAGCATGTGATCTCGAGCGGGACGACGACCGCCCGCACCATCACCGGTCTGGCCAACGGAACGCCGTACACGGTGCGGGTGATCGCGACCAACTCGGTGGGCGACGGCCCCCCTTCGGACGAGAAGACCGGCACGCCGACGGCGCCGCCGCCCCGGCCGGGAGCGGTGACCGGACTGTCGGTGACGGAGGGCGATGCTCAGTTGGCCCTGTCCTGGAGCGCGGTGAGCGGGGCCACGGGCTACAAGGTGCAGTGGAAGTCGGGTACGGAGACCTTCGCGGACGCCGCGGCGGACGCGCGCCAGCATGTGATCTCGAGCGGGACGACGACCGCCCGCACCATCACCGGTCTGGCCAACGGAACGCCGTACACGGTGCGGGTGATCGCGACCAACTCGGTGGGCGACGGCCCCCCTTCGGACGAGAAGACCGGCACGCCGACGGCGCCGCCGCCCCGGCCGGGAGCGGTGACCGGACTGTCGGTGACGGAGGGCGATGCTCAGTTGGCCCTGTCCTGGAGCGCGGTGAGCGGGGCCACGGGCTACAAGGTGCAGTGGAAGTCGGGTACGGAGACCTTCGCGGACGCCGCGGCGGACGCGCGCCAGCATGTGATCTCGAGCGGGACGACGACCGCCCGCACCATCACCGGTCTGGCCAACGGAACGCCGTACACGGTGCGGGTGATCGCGACCAACTCGGTGGGCGACGGCCCCCCTTCGGACGAGAAGACCGGCACGCCGACGGCGCCGCCGCCCCGGCCGGGAGCGGTGACCGGACTGTCGGTGACGGAGGGCGATGCTCAGTTGGCCCTGTCCTGGAGCGCGGTGAGCGGGGCCACGGGCTACAAGGTGCAGTGGAAGTCGGGTACGGAGACCTTCGCGGACGCCGCGGCGGACGCGCGCCAGCATGTGATCTCGAGCGGGACGACGACCGCCCGCACCATCACCGGTCTGGCCAACGGAACGCCGTACACGGTGCGGGTGATCGCGACCAACTCGGTGGGCGACGGCCCCCCTTCGGACGAGAAGACCGGCACGCCGACGGCGCCGCCGCCCCGGCCGGGAGCGGTGACCGGACTGTCGGTGACGGAGGGCGATGCTCAGTTGGCCCTGTCCTGGAGCGCGGTGAGCGGGGCCACGGGCTACAAGGTGCAGTGGAAGTCGGGTACGGAGACCTTCGCGGACGCCGCGGCGGACGCGCGCCAGCATGTGATCTCGAGCGGGACGACGACCGCCCGCACCATCACCGGTCTGGCCAACGGAACACCGTACACGGTGCGGGTGATCGCGACCAACTCGGTGGGCGACGGCCCCCCTTCGGACGAGAAGACCGGCACGCCGACGGCGCCGCCGCCCCGGCCGGGAGCGGTGACCGGACTGTCGGTGACGGAGGGCGATGCTCAGTTGGCCCTGTCCTGGAGCGCGGTGAGCGGGGCCACGGGCTACAAGGTGCAGTGGAAGTCGGGTACGGAGACCTTCGCGGACGCCGCGGCGGACGCGCGCCAGCATGTGATCTCGAGCGGGACGACGACCGCCCGCACCATCACCGGTCTGGCCAACGGAACGCCGTACACGGTGCGGGTGATCGCGACCAACTCGGTGGGCGACGGCCCCCCTTCGGACGAGAAGACCGGCACGCCGACGGCGCCGCCGCCCCGGCCGGGAGCGGTGACCGGACTGTCGGTGACGGAGGGCGATGCTCAGTTGGCCCTGTCCTGGAGCGCGGTGAGCGGGGCCACGGGCTACAAGGTGCAGTGGAAGTCGGGTACGGAGACCTTCGCGGACGCCGCGGCGGACGCGCGCCAGCATGTGATCTCGAGCGGGACGACGACCGCCCGCACCATCACCGGTCTGGCCAACGGAACGCCGTACACGGTGCGGGTGATCGCGACCAACTCGGTGGGCGACGGCCCCCCTTCGGACGAGAAGACCGGCACGCCGACGGCGCCGCCGCCCCGGCCGGGAGCGGTGACCGGACTGTCGGTGACGGAGGGCGATGCGCAGTTGGCCCTGTCCTGGAGCGCGGTGAGCGGGGCCACGGGCTACAAGGTGCAGTGGAAGTCGGGTACGGAGACCTTCGCGGACGCCGCGGCGGACGCGCGCCAGCATGTGATCTCGAGCGGGACGACGACCGCCCGCACCATCACCGGTCTGGCCAACGGAACGCCGTACACGGTGCGGGTGATCGCGACCAACTCGGTGGGCGACGGCCCCCCTTCGGACGAGAAGACCGGCACGCCGACGGCGCCGCCGCCCCGGCCGGGAGCGGTGACCGGACTGTCGGTGACGGAGGGCGATGCTCAGTTGGCCCTGTCCTGGAGCGCGGTGAGCGGGGCCACGGGCTACAAGGTGCAGTGGAAGTCGGGTACGGAGACCTTCGCGGACGCCGCGGCGGACGCGCGCCAGCATGTGATCTCGAGCGGGACGACGACCGCCCGCACCATCACCGGTCTGGCCAACGGAACGCCGTACACGGTGCGGGTGATCGCGACCAACTCGGTGGGCGACGGCCCCCCTTCGGACGAGAAGACCGGCACGCCGACGGCGCCGCCGCCCCGGCCGGGAGCGGTGACCGGACTGTCGGTGACGGAGGGCGATGCTCAGTTGGCCCTGTCCTGGAGCGCGGTGAGCGGGGCCACGGGCTACAAGGTGCAGTGGAAGTCGGGTACGGAGACCTTCGCGGACGCCGCGGCGGACGCGCGCCAGCATGTGATCTCGAGCGGGACGACGACCGCCCGCACCATCACCGGTCTGGCCAACGGAACGCCGTACACGGTGCGGGTGATCGCGACCAACTCGGTGGGCGACGGCCCCCCTTCGGACGAGAAGACCGGCACGCCGACGGCGCCGCCGCCCCGGCCGGGAGCGGTGACCGGACTGTCGGTGACGGAGGGCGATGCTCAGTTGGCCCTGTCCTGGAGCGCGGTGAGCGGGGCCACGGGCTACAAGGTGCAGTGGAAGTCGGGTACGGAGACCTTCGCGGACGCCGCGGCGGACGCGCGCCAGCATGTGATCTCGAGCGGGACGACGACCGCCCGCACCATCACCGGTCTGGCCAACGGAACGCCGTACACGGTGCGGGTGATCGCGACCAACTCGGTGGGCGACGGCCCCCCTTCGGACGAGAAGACCGGCACGCCGACGGCGCCGCCGCCCCGGCCGGGAGCGGTGACCGGACTGTCGGTGACGGAGGGCGATGCTCAGTTGGCCCTGTCCTGGAGCGCGGTGAGCGGGGCCACGGGCTACAAGGTGCAGTGGAAGTCGGGTACGGAGACCTTCGCGGACGCCGCGGCGGACGCGCGCCAGCATGTGATCTCGAGCGGGACGACGACCGCCCGCACCATCACCGGTCTGGCCAACGGAACGCCGTACACGGTGCGGGTGATCGCGACCAACTCGGTGGGCGACGGCCCCCCTTCGGACGAGAAGACCGGCACGCCGACGGCGCCGCCGCCCCGGCCGGGAGCGGTGACCGGACTGTCGGTGACGGAGGGCGATGCTCAGTTGGCCCTGTCCTGGAGCGCGGTGAGCGGGGCCACGGGCTACAAGGTGCAGTGGAAGTCGGGTACGGAGACCTTCGCGGACGCCGCGGCGGACGCGCGCCAGCATGTGATCTCGAGCGGGACGACGACCGCCCGCACCATCACCGGTCTGGCCAACGGAACGCCGTACACGGTGCGGGTGATCGCGACCAACTCGGTGGGCGACGGCCCCCCTTCGGACGAGAAGACCGGCACGCCGACGGCGCCGCCGCCCCGGCCGGGAGCGGTGACCGGACTGTCGGTGACGGAGGGCGATGCTCAGTTGGCCCTGTCCTGGAGCGCGGTGAGCGGGGCCACGGGCTACAAGGTGCAGTGGAAGTCGGGTACGGAGACCTTCGCGGACGCCGCGGCGGACGCGCGCCAGCATGTGATCTCGAGCGGGACGACGACCGCCCGCACCATCACCGGTCTGGCCAACGGAACGCCGTACACGGTGCGGGTGATCGCGACCAACTCGGTGGGCGACGGCCCCCCTTCGGACGAGAAGACCGGCACGCCGACGGCGCCGCCGCCCCGGCCGGGAGCGGTGACCGGACTGTCGGTGACGGAGGGCGATGCTCAGTTGGCCCTGTCCTGGAGCGCGGTGAGCGGGGCCACGGGCTACAAGGTGCAGTGGAAGTCGGGTACGGAGACCTTCGCGGACGCCGCGGCGGACGCGCGCCAGCATGTGATCTCGAGCGGGACGACGACCGCCCGCACCATCACCGGTCTGGCCAACGGAACACCGTACACGGTGCGGGTGATCGCGACCAACTCGGTGGGCGACGGCCCCCCTTCGGACGAGAAGACCGGCACGCCGACGGCGCCGCCGCCCCGGCCGGGAGCGGTGACCGGACTGTCGGTGACGGAGGGCGATGCGCAGTTGGCCCTGTCCTGGAGCGCGGTGAGCGGGGCCACGGGCTACAAGGTGCAGTGGAAGTCGGGTACGGAGACCTTCGCGGACGCCGCGGCGGACGCGCGCCAGCATGTGATCTCGAGCGGGACGACGACCGCCCGCACCATCACCGGTCTGGCCAACGGAACGCCGTACACGGTGCGGGTGATCGCGACCAACTCGGTGGGCGACGGCCCCCCTTCGGACGAGAAGACCGGCACGCCGACGGCGCCGCCGCCCCGGCCGGGAGCGGTGACCGGACTGTCGGTGACGGAGGGCGATGCGCAGTTGGCCCTGTCCTGGAGCGCGGTGAGCGGGGCCACGGGCTACAAGGTGCAGTGGAAGTCGGGTACGGAGACCTTCGCGGACGCCGCGGCGGACGCGCGCCAGCATGTGATCTCGAGCGGGACGACGACCGCCCGCACCATCACCGGTCTGGCCAACGGAACGCCGTACACGGTGCGGGTGATCGCGACCAACTCGGTGGGCGACGGCCCCCCTTCGGACGAGAAGACCGGCACGCCGACGGCGCCGCCGCCCCGGCCGGGAGCGGTGACCGGACTGTCGGTGACGGAGGGCGATGCTCAGTTGGCCCTGTCCTGGAGCGCGGTGAGCGGGGCCACGGGCTACAAGGTGCAGTGGAAGTCGGGTACGGAGACCTTCGCGGACGCCGCGGCGGACGCGCGCCAGCATGTGATCTCGAGCGGGACGACGACCGCCCGCACCATCACCGGTCTGGCCAACGGAACGCCGTACACGGTGCGGGTGATCGCGACCAACTCGGTGGGCGACGGCCCCCCTTCGGACGAGAAGACCGGCACGCCGACGGCGCCGCCGCCCCGGCCGGGAGCGGTGACCGGACTGTCGGTGACGGAGGGCGATGCGCAGTTGGCCCTGTCCTGGAGCGCGGTGAGCGGGGCCACGGGCTACAAGGTGCAGTGGAAGTCGGGTACGGAGACCTTCGCGGACGCCGCGGCGGACGCGCGCCAGCATGTGATCTCGAGCGGGACGACGACCGCCCGCACCATCACCGGTCTGGCCAACGGAACGCCGTACACGGTGCGGGTGATCGCGACCAACTCGGTGGGCGACGGCCCCCCTTCGGACGAGAAGACCGGCACGCCGACGGCGCCGCCGCCCCGGCCGGGAGCGGTGACCGGACTGTCGGTGACGGAGGGCGATGCGCAGTTGGCCCTGTCCTGGAGCGCGGTGAGCGGGGCCACGGGCTACAAGGTGCAGTGGAAGTCGGGTACGGAGACCTTCGCGGACGCCGCGGCGGACGCGCGCCAGCATGTGATCTCGAGCGGGACGACGACCGCCCGCACCATCACCGGTCTGGCCAACGGAACGCCGTACACGGTGCGGGTGATCGCGACCAACTCGGTGGGCGACGGCCCCCCTTCGGACGAGAAGACCGGCACGCCGACGGCGCCGCCGCCCCGGCCGGGAGCGGTGACCGGACTGTCGGTGACGGAGGGCGATGCTCAGTTGGCCCTGTCCTGGAGCGCGGTGAGCGGGGCCACGGGCTACAAGGTGCAGTGGAAGTCGGGTACGGAGACCTTCGCGGACGCCGCGGCGGACGCGCGCCAGCATGTGATCTCGAGCGGGACGACGACCGCCCGCACCATCACCGGTCTGGCCAACGGAACGCCGTACACGGTGCGGGTGATCGCGACCAACTCGGTGGGCGACGGCCCCCCTTCGGACGAGAAGACCGGCACGCCGACGGCGCCGCCGCCCCGGCCGGGAGCGGTGACCGGACTGTCGGTGACGGAGGGCGATGCTCAGTTGGCCCTGTCCTGGAGCGCGGTGAGCGGGGCCACGGGCTACAAGGTGCAGTGGAAGTCGGGTACGGAGACCTTCGCGGACGCCGCGGCGGACGCGCGCCAGCATGTGATCTCGAGCGGGACGACGACCGCCCGCGCTCCAGGACAGGGCCAACTGCGCATCGCCCTCCGTCACCGACAGTCCGGTCACCGCTCCCGGCCGGGGCGGCGGCGCCGTCGGCGTGCCGGTCTTCTCGTCCGAAGGGGGGCCGTCGCCCACCGAGTTGGTCGCGATCACCCGCACCGTGTACGGCGTTCCGTTGGCCAGACCGGTGATGGTGCGGGCGGTCGTCGTCCCGCTCGAGATCACATGCTGGCGCGCGTCCGCCGCGGCGTCCGCGAAGGTCTCCGTACCCGACTTCCACTGCACCTTGTAGCCCGTGGCCCCGCTCACCGCGCTCCAGGACAGGGCCAACTGCGCATCGCCCTCCGTCACCGACAGTCCGGTCACCGCTCCCGGCCGGGGCGGCGGCGCCGTCGGCGTGCCGGTCTTCTCGTCCGAAGGGGGGCCGTCGCCCACCGAGTTGGTCGCGATCACCCGCACCGTATACGGTGTTCCGTTGGCCAGACCGGTGATGGTGCGGGCGGTCGTCGTCCCGCTCGAGATCACATGCTGGCGCGCGTCCGCCGCGGCGTCCGCGAAGGTCTCCGTACCCGACTTCCACTGCACCTTGTAGCCCGTGGCCCCGCTCACCGCGCTCCAGGACAGGGCCAACTGAGCATCGCCCTCCGTCACCGACAGTCCGGTCACCGCTCCCGGCCCGGGCAGCGTGTCGGTGTCCACGATAGTCACGACGAGCGGCTCCAAAGGGAGGTTCACATTGTCCCCTATTACGTAAGAGCGCGTCAACTCGAGCGCAAAGGTTTCATCGTCTTCCTGCAGCGAGTCGTCGAGGATCGTCACTGCCTGTGAGGCCGTGGCGACGTAGCGGCCTTCGCCCCCTTCCTCGATCCGCGTGAAATCCGCCGGCAGAAACCGGACGGTCTCTCTGACGGACGTGAAATCCGATCCTGCTTTCGCGGTACCGTCCGAAGAACGCAGACGAACGGAAATGCTGCCGTGGGGTTCTTCGTCCGACACCGTCCTCGCGCTCACCTGCACCACGAAGGTATCGACCTCTTCGGCCACGCTGTCCGGGCCGGACAGCGTCACGTCGGTCTCCGGCACATCGTTGTCGGAGACCGTCACGCTCGCCGTGCCAGCCGTCTCGGAAACATGGTAGGCCCCGCCGATCGCCGTTGCGCTTACCGTGGCATGGGCTTCGTAGCCGTGGTCGTCGTGGGTCTTCAGCGTCAGCCAAGCCGTGGAGTCACCTGCTGCGAACTTGACGTTCTTGTACCCACTCGTTCCGAGGAGCACGTCTCCCGAGTCTTGGACGCGCACGGTCGCTCGCAAGGACCTGTCATTCGGACCGTTTCGGGTCAGCTCGAAGTCTACGTCCGCCCCCTCGTACACGTTCGGATCGACCGCCGCGATGGACACCGTGGGGAGGGTGTAGTTCGTGACGGACTGGTTCGAGAACGCAGTCGCCGCGAGACCGACCTTGTCGCGGATGCTGCCCGTCGGGGGAAGGGAGTAGCCGACGCTCGCCTCCTCTCCGGGCTGCACTGCGGTCGCCAGGGTCACGTTCACGAATTTCCCGCTGACGCCGACATCGCTCACCGTGCGGCTCGCGCCTTCAACGCTGACGCTGAAGGCGGTGGGAGGGGGCACGGAGGTTTCGTCGAGGGGCTCGCTGTACCGAAGGGTCAATTCGGAACCGTCCACGAACGCTTCGGCAAGGGTTGGAGCCAGCGCGTCCACCCTGTGTCCCGGCTGCACGGCGAGGCTGTCGTGAGCGAGAACCGCATCCGCACTCTCCCCGTCCTGGACGCTCCCGCCGTTCAGGTCGAGACTGCCGGCCGCGACGCTCACGCCGTCCGGGTCGTTGTCTCCCGCGACCACACCGTACGCGAACACCAACTTCGTCGTGCCGGATCCGCGGACGTAGCCGGCGTTTCTCTCTGCGCGCCCGAGCAACGCGGTGATCGACGTGCCGACGGAGAGCGCCAGCTGCGGTCTCCCGGACACCGTGACGATGTCGCTGAATGTGGCCGTCACCTCCAGCGCGTCCCCGCTAACATAGACGGAATCGGTTCCGGGATCCGAGGTGACCGACAGGCCGGAGATCCCCACACCCACCGGGTCATCGTTGTCGGCGAGCTCGACCGTGACGGACGAGGGGCTTCCCCTCGCGACGGCAACCGGGAACGGGTCCCCGAAACCGAGCGTCAGGCTCTCGCCGTCGTCGTCCACGCCGTCGTCGGTCGCGGTCACGGTCACGTACTTTACTCGATCCACGTAGCCGAAGGTCACGCTCGGCGGAATCGAATAGTCCGCGGCGTCCGCACCTCCCGCGGGGATGGCCTTCAGGGGGATCGACACCGAGCGTCTCGGGATCTTGTCCAGGCGAATCTCCACTGTGGCCGCCGTGCCGCCCTCTGTCGCGACGTACTTCGCCTCGTGGAAATAGACGGACACCGGAACTGCGGCCTGGACCCGCACCAGTGTCCAGTCCGTCGCCGAGTCGCCGGCGGTGGTGGTGCCCGGAGGCGCCACTCCGCCCGGGTTGACGGCCGTGACGGTCAACCCGAATCGAAAGACGGTTTCCTGCTCGACCGCCGGAGCCGTCAGACCCGGCGTTGCCGTCGTGGGCCCGTCGAGAGGAACCACGACGCCGCTGGAATCGGACTGAGTCCAGGCATAGGTCACGCTTCGCCCCCAGGGATCGCTCCCGCCGCTCCCCTGGAGCGTGACTTCCCTGTCCGTCGAAACGAAGAAGGTCGGCCCCGCCTCGGCGACGGGACCGAATGGGAATCCCGGGTTGGAGGCAAGCCTCAGATCGTCCAGCCCCGTCAACCCGGCGAAGACGTCGGCGGGCAGCGTTTGCAGTTGGTTGTTGTTCAGCCAGAGGGTATCCAGGCTGGTGAGGGGGTCGAATACCATCTCCGGGAGGGCGGTCAGTCTATTGTATGCGAGGTTCAGCGTGAGCAGTCCGGAGAGACCGACAAGATCGTCCGCGGCGAGCGCCGTGATGTTGAGCCCGAAGAGGGTCAGCGTCGTGATCTGCCCGAGTTGTGTTTCGGTGATCTCTGCACAATCCGTGACCCCCGTTACCGCCGCGACAATCGCGTCGCGGATCTCTTCCGTTCGGTCGCAGACGCCATCTTCTTGGGCCAGGGCCTGAACTGGCACCGGGAAAACCAAACCGAGCGATACCCAGAGGGCGAACCACGCACGAGACCAGGCTGACTGATGAGGGAGATGCCGGCGAGGGTTGTCGCGCGGTGAGACGCCGTTCACCCTGCTCGACACATGAATGCGAAGCCTCTTGTTCAAAAACAAATCGACACTATGCGGCGAATCCGTCGAGGTAGGATCAGAGGGTGTGCAAAAAGAGAGGCGACGTACGTTTCGGCTGACCAGTAACCAGCGGATCCCGGGATTGCGCCCGGGGAGAGGAACGTCGCCTCATGAAAGATGATATGGCGGGAGTGGGAATCAGTCTAGAGGGCCGACGTGGGGGTGCTCGAGGCTGGGGTACGGGGAACGGGCCCCGGCGTTCACCATACGGCAAGCCACGGCGGCTGGCGATGAGCTCGGGGACGATCATGGTTGGCCAATCGCGACATGGGGGAGCTCTCATCCCTGAAGACGGGGCAATTGCTGCTGCCGCAACTAGGATGCGCGGCGGGGTGGGGACAGATTGGGGTGGACCGAGAGAAGCGGAGCAGCCGCTGCGCTGCTAGATCTCCCCGACATGAACCACCCGGTCGGCGAGATAAGGATGTCTACGCACCTTGTCGTAGAAGCGAGTGTCGGCCGTGACGACGGGGTAGTTTTCGTGAATGGCCAACGCGAGGTAGAAGCAGTCGTAGACCGGGTGCCGCAGATCTCGTGCAAGGCGTGCGCTGGACGCGGCGAGCCGGCGCATTGAAAGCGGTGTGGCCACCGGCGCGATGCGAAGCAGGTCCACCGCGTTTGCGAACTGCTCAGCGTCCAACTCACCGTGCCGGTGCTTGGCGGCCAACGCGCTTGTCGCTTCGGCAAAGAGGAGATCCGGTGCCAGAAGCGTGACATCCGAATCGAGCAGCGTTGCCGACTCTTCGGAGAGCTGTTCGGCGACCAGCCACTTCACGGCCACGCTCGCATCGACCACATACCCGGTCATGGCAGCGCATCCCGGTCACGGTCGGCGCGAATCGTGTCGGTGCTGTCAATGGATGAAGCGAGACGCTGCCGCATCGCCCGCGCCCGGTCGGCGAAAGCACCCTCTGCCGGGAGCAGGGTCTTCCGCAGGATCTCGCGGTGTTCCGCTTCGGCGGACCTGCCGTTGGTTGCAGCACGCTGCTTGAGACCGTCGATGATCTGACGGGAGAGCTTACGAACCGTGAGTTGAGCCATATCCCCGCCGCAGTCGTGAGAGTGTAAGCAATGACATCACATATTATGCTGTGACTGCAATGCAGTCAATCACTAGTGAGTCGACCCTAACGTTACGTCAGGGTTCACCTGGTGGGTCGTCTCGATCTTCTGGCTGGGTGAGGGGCCCGACCACCCGATTCCTGCGAAGTATCTGCCAGGTGGTGGTGGCGGGTAGCCGCGACACGTCGCGTGTATTACCGTTGTATGACACCGAAACGAGAGGGGACGGAGGATGGGTACTGGAGGGGAGCAGACGATGGGTACGGAGGGGGAAGCCGACGCTCACGGAGACCGCCAGATGGGCACACGCACAGTTAGACTGGACGCCGCCGCCGAAGAGACGCTGGCGGATCTGCAGCGCCGGACCGGCCATTCCATCTCGGAAGTGATCAGACGGTCCTTGCGCGCCTATGCCACCGAACTCGACGCGGACATCAGGCGTCGCCCCGGCGAGGTGTACAGGAGCCTGGGCCTGCCGAGAGAGGGGGAGCGCGCGGTCGCTCCTGCCAGGCAGGCCAAAGAGGCGGTGGTTGAAATCATCCGGAAGAAGCACCGCCGGTGATCCTGGTAGACACCGGGCCCCTTGTAGCCTTGTTCGATGCTAAGGACCAGGACCACGGACACTGTCGTCGGGTTCTGGGTACGCTGGACGGAGAGCTTGTCACCACCACCCCGGTTCTTACCGAGGCGTTTCACTTGCTGCGCCCCGAGAGGCATCGCGCCTCCGGCCTTATGGATTTCGTCCGGCATGGCGGCGTTGGAGTGCTCCCGCTGGATGACCAAAGCTTGCGACGCTGCTTCGACCTCATGATCCAGTACGCCGACCTCCCAATGGACTTCGCCGACGCATCGATCGTAAGCGCGGCAGAGCACTCCAGGACCGACAAGGTCTTCACCCTCGACCGCAGGGACTTCACCACCTATCGAATCCGGCGTGGCTATCATCAGGTCCCCTTCACCATAATCGGGGATCCATCCGGGCCTCACATCGTGCGCGAAGGCTTGGCGGAAGAGGCTGCGGCACCCGTCGATCCCGCGGCGGGGTCCGGCGGCCCAGTTGATCCGTTCACGTAGCCACCCCACCACATCCCCTTGACCCTGACGTAACGTCAGGCTCTACCTTCCCCTCCATGATTACTCAAGACCTCCACACGGTCGGCCAGGTCGCGGCCCTGGCCGGCGTCACCGTGCGCACCCTGCACCACTACGACCGTGTCGGCCTGTTGGTCCCATCGGAGCGGTCGGAGCAGGGGTACCGGCTGTACGACTACGGCGACCTCGAGCGGCTGCGCCAAATCCGGCTCCTGCGTGAACTGCGGTTCAGCCTGGACGCGATCGGCCAGATGCTCGACGCCACGGCGTACGACCGGCGGAGCGCGCTGGTCGGACAGCGGGAGCTGCTGAAGGAGCGTCAAGAGAGAACGGAGAAGATCATCCTCGGGGTGGACCGCGCCCTGACGGCAATGGAGGAGGAGAAGGAAATGGACAAGACCGAGATGTTCGAAGGGTTGGAGGAGTTCGACCACGCCCAGTACCAGGAAGAGGCCGAGCAGCGCTGGGGCGACACGGACGCCTACAAGGAGTCGATGCGGCGCACCCGCCGGTACGGCAAGAACGACTGGGTCCGGATCAAGGAGGAAGGCGAAGCCGTGATGGCCAGCCTGGCCGATCTGCTGGCCGACGGTGCCCAGGCGGCCGGGCGCGCGGCCATGGACCTGGCTGAGGAGCACCGGTGCCACATCGACCGGTGGTTCTACCCGTGCAGCCACGGGATGCACCGGGCGCTGGCCGACATGTACACCGCCGATCCGCGCTTCATGCAGCACTTCGAGAAGCGCGCGGAGGGTCTGGCGGAGTTCTTCCAGGACGCGATCAAGGCCAACGCTGCCCGCCGGAGGAACCGCGGATGAGGCCTCGGGACGGCGAGTCCGCCGCTCCCACCGACGACCGGGATCCGGACACCCGCTTCCGCACGACGCTGTTGCGGGTGCTCCTGGTCCAGGTCGTGACTCTGCTGCTGCTCTGGATCCTCCAAGCCACCTACCACGCCTGACCGCGCACCCATGCACCCCATCAACTGGCTGATCGTCGGCGCCTACCTGGCCTACGTCGTCGTCGACGGCATCCGCCGCGCCAAGGGCACCGACAGGATCGAAGGCTACTTCCTGGCGAACCGCTCCCTGCCGTGGTGGGCGGTGGGCCTCTCGGTGATGGCGACCCAGCTGTCCGCGGTCACCATGATCGGCACGACCGGACAGGGCGCCACCGACGGCCTCCGCTTCGTGCAGTTCTACTTCGGGCTGCCGCTGGCGATGGTCATCCTGGGGGTGACGCTCGTGCCCTTCCTGCGCGGCGCCGGGGTCTACACGGCGTACGAATACCTGGAACGCCGCTTCGACGCCCGGACCCGGACGCTCACCGCGCTCCTCTTCCTGCTTTCGCGCGGGATGTCGTGCGGCGTGATCATCGCGGCGCCGGCGGTGGTCTTCTCGGCCCTCTTCGGATGGCCGCTCATCTGGTGCGTCGCCCTGATCGGGATTCCAACCGTCGCATACACCATGCTCGGCGGCATTCAGGCGGTCACCTGGGCCGACGTGAAGCAGATGATCCTGATCGTCTTCGCACTGCTCGCGATGATCGTCGTCCTCATCGTCCAGATGCCGGTCTCCCCGGGCGAGGCACTCCATATCGCGGGCGCGACGGGCCGGCTCAAGGTCTTCGACTTCTCCTTTAATATTAACGAGACCTACACCTTCTGGTCCGGGCTGATCGGCGGGACCTTCCTCATGCTGTCGTATTTCGGGACCGACCAGAGCCAGGTGCAGCGCTACCTGGCCGCGAAATCCGTCAACGCCGCGCGCAGCTCGCTGCTGATGAGCGCGTACTGGAAGATCCCGCTCCAGGCGCTCGTGCTCCTGGTCGGCGTGATGGTCTTCGTCTACTACCAGTTCCAGGCGCCGCCGCTGCTGTTCAACCCGGCCCACGAGAACGCGGTGGTGGCCGAGCGGGGGGTGGAGTACGAAGCTCTGCGTGACCGTTATGGGGAGGCGTTGGAGGTGAGGGAGGACGCCGCTCGCCGCGCGGCGGGGTTGGCCGGCGAAGGTGCTGCCGGGGCATCCACGACGGCTGCGAGCGATCCCGTACAGGACGCAGCCGCTCGTGCCATGGACGAATTCCTCGCCGGTGAGGCCTCGGTCCAACAGATCCGCGCGGAAGCCCTGGCAATGGCTGAAGAGGTCACGGGCGAGTCGTCACGGGACGTCAACTACATCATCCCGCGCTTCGTTCTCAGCGAGCTGCCCATCGGTCTCACCGGGATCTTCATCGCGGCGGTGATCGCGGCCGCCATGTCCAGCATCTCGTCCGAACTGAACTCGCTCTCCACCGCCAGTGTGATCGACTTCTACCGCCGCCGGATTCGCCCTGAGGCCAGCGACGCCCACTACCTCGCCGTGTCGAAGGCGGCGACCGCATTCTGGGGCGTCTTCGCCTGCTTCGTCGCCCTCTACGCTGTCAGCCTGGGGTCGCTGATCGAAGTCGTGAACCGCTTCGGGTCGTTCTTCTACGGCTCGATCCTCGGGGTCTTCCTGCTGGCGATGGTGCCGCGAGCGCGCGGCATCGGGGCGTTCCTCGGCCTGATTGCCGGCATGGGGGTGGTGGCGGCGGTCGCCCGCTGGGCACCCGAGGTCTCGTTCCTCTGGCACAACGTGATCGGTGCGTGCACGGTGTTGGCGGTGGGCGTCGTGCTGGCAGGCCGAACCGCCGCCCGTGCCGGCCAGGGGCCAGGCTCATGACCTGCTGTTCCCACTGTCAGGGCGTCGAGCAGATGTTCGACGACAAGATGGCGCGGCGGCAGCTGAAGCACTATCGCCGCAAGGGTCCGGCGAAGGCCACTCGGCAACTTCTGGAAGCCGTCGCCGCCGCCGGCGTCGGGGGTCACACCTTCATTGATGTCGGCGGCGGCATCGGAGCCATCCAGCACGACCTAATGGGCCGTGGCGCGGCAGGCGGCACCAACGCTGACGCCTCGCCCGCCTACCTGGCAGCCGCGCGTGCCGAAGCCGAGTCCCGGGGCTACGCCGACCGTATGCGATACATCGACGGGGACTTCGTAGAGCGGGCCCCCGAGCTCGAACCGGCCGACATCGTCACCCTCGACCGCGTCGTCTGCTGCTACCCGGACATGCCCGCGATGCTCGGCGCGGCCGCTCCGCTCGCCCGCAGGACCCTTGGGCTGATCATACCGCGTGGCACCCGGTTCATCCGCGCGGGCGTCGGCTTGGTCAACTTCATCCAACGGCTTCGACGGCACCCCTTCCGCGTCTTCGTACACGACCCGGCCGAGGTCGAAGCGGTGCTGGAAGGGCACGGCATGTCACGCCGCCACCTGCGCGAGGGGATGGTCTGGCGGGTCATGGTGTTTCGGCGCCAGTTGACGCCCGGCGCGCCCTGAACCCACGGTCTCGTGGAGCGGGCAATACGCCAGTGGAAGGCCCGCTGAGGGCGGCCCAGCAGACCCTGACGTAACGTCAGGGTTAGCGGAAAACGACCCCTACCCCGGCAACCTGAGCGCCACCAGCCTTCCCGGCCGCCCCACCTGCACGACCACATGCTGCTGCCCCTCGTGGCGGTACGTCATCATCCCGTACTGCCCGGCCCCCGGCATCTCCACCGAGCCCACGCGCTCGCCCGTCGTCTTGTCGTACGCGTTCAGCACCGGCGGCCCGTTCGCGCCTTCGGTCGTGTACAGCAGATCGCCCGCGACCATCTGAATCGACAGCCCGCCACCGCCCGCGCGTGACAGGTCCACACCCTGCGTGGCCGCGTGGTTGCGGATCGCGTCGTCCACCTCGCCGACCGGAATCCACCACAGCCGCTCGCCGGTGTTCATGTCGTACGCGGAGAGGCGGTTGTAAGGGGGTTTCGGGATCGGCAGACCCTGGACCCTCGGCAGCCCGCCGCCGGCCCCTGCGACCCATTGGGATATGGTGATGCCCGTGGTCTTGGGATCGTCGGGGTCATCGGCGTCCGCGCCCGAACCGACCCGGCCGCCGCTGCAGTTGCGCCGGTGCGACGCGTACAGGATGCCTGTCGTTGGATCGAGGGTGGCGGGGTGTGTGATGTTGAGTCCGCCGTAGCAGCGGATGTTCTCGGCGACGGGACCGTCGTAGCCCTCGTACAGCCGGGGCACGAACGGGCCGCCGACCCGGTAGCGGCTCAGGATCTCCAGCGCCTCGGCGTGCAGCTCGGGGGTGAAGTCGATCACGTCGTCGTCGGAGAGTGAAATCGCCTCCATCGGCTCGGGCCGCGTGGGCACGGGCTGGGTCGCGGCGGTCCAGTTGCCGGGCACTTCGGTCTGCGGCACCGAGACCTCCTCGATGGGCCAGATCGGCTCGCCGGTCTCGCGGTTGAAGGCGAAGATGAGACCGGTCTTTGTGGTCTGGATGACCGCCGGGACCGCCTCGCCGTCAACGGTCAGGTCGACCACGATCGGCACGTTCGGCAGGTCGTAGTTCCACTGGTCGTTGTGGACGGTCTGGTAGTGCCAGACGCGCTCGCCGGTCGAGGCGTCGAGGGCGATCACGCTGGTCCCGAACAGGTTGTGTCCCGGACGGAAGCCTCCGAAGTAGTCGACGGTGGGCGGGTTGGTCGGGATGTAGACGATCCCGCGCTCGTAGTCGGCGGACATCGGGGCCCACGAGGACACGTCGCCCGTATACTCCCACGCGTCGTTCTCCCAGGTCTCGTGACCCACCTCGCCGGGGCGCGGAATGACGTGGAACTTCCACCTGTGCTCGCCCGTGCGCGCGTCGAAGCCCAGGATGTCGCCCGGCACGTTCTCGATGCGGGTCTGGTAGTACCCCTGCTCGGCCGAGTTGCCGACCACGACCGTGCCGTTGATCACGATCGGCGGCGACGACGTCGTGATGTACCCGAGTTCGCGCGGGATCCCGTACTCCGGGTCGTAGTCCTCTTCGGCTCCCTCCCAGGGGCCCCATCCGCCGAGTAGCGGCGGCAGCATGTCGACCACGCCGGTCTCGGGGAACCCCTCGATCGGGACGGGCAGGCCGAAGCCCTCGATGTGCCGTCCGGTCTTGGCGTCCAGCGCGTGCAGGAAGAAGGCGGGCGACGTGTAGTAGATCACCCCGCGCCCGTCGAGCTCCCCGTACGCCACGCCCTTGCCGTAGTTCTGTCGCATGGACCGTTCCCAGCGGGTCGTGTGGGGCTCACGGAAGGCCCATATCGTCTCGCCGGTCGCCGGGTCGATCGCCGCCACGGTGCGCCGCTGTCCCGCCACCGTGTACAGGATCCCGTCCACGTACGTCGGGGTCGACTTCATCTGCTGGTCGACTTCGGGGCCGAAGTTGTCCGCGCGCCACACCCAGGCCACCTCGAGGTCGCCGAAGTTGTCGGCGTTGATCTGGTCGACGGGCGAAAACCGGGTGCCCCACGCGTCGGCGCTCTGATAGCGCCACTCGCCGTCGGGGTTGCGGCGATCCTGTGCGGTGGAGGGGGATGGCAGGGCGAGGAGGAGGGCGGGGACGATTGCCAGAACGCGCCGCATTGGTCGTTCTCCTGTCAGGGGGGTGAGGTTGTCACCAATGGTAGGGTCAACCGGGGCAACTGCGCTATGTGGCCAGGGGCACGAGGGCTGATTTGCGGATCACCGTGTCCCGCGTCACGAGCGGAATCTCGTGGACGATGCTGGTCGCCGCGATGATCTCGTCGGCCGGATCACCCCGGAAGTCCAGGCTGGTCGAGGCACGTGCTACGGACAGGTCAATCGGCCACGAGTGGATGCGGCTGAGGGTTCGGACCACCTCGCGGTCATCAAGATCCACCTCGATCCGACCGAGCTGGATGAGCTTGGCTATCTCCCAGAAAACTATGGCGGAAACCGACCACTGGTTGCGGGCAAGTAGTTGCTGCTCGTTCCCGTGCAGTTCTCCCCGGAGGGCGTAGATCAGGATATGCGTGTCGAGGTTCAGCACTCCGCGTCCCAGCGAATCCCCGTGGACATGATGTCTCCCTTGATCTCGACCTTGTCCCGCAAGCTGCCGATCAGGCTTGCCGAGTCCCGATCATAGGGAAGCACCCGCGCTACCGGTTTTCCGCGCTTGGTGATCACGAGGCCGTCAGGACCGAGCCGATCCAGCAACGCCAAGCACTGCTCCTTGAATCGAGCCGCACCGATCGTCTGGGGTGGTGCCGTGATCGCCCCCGCTTTCGGCTGAGCCGTCATGATTCCCATCCTTCGTTTGAGTTGGACGTATTATATGACTGGTCATATGAGATGTCCAGTTTGACGATGCGCGGTTGGGTTTGGAGCACCACGTCCAACCGCCCCTACACCCCGGCCGCCCCCAAGGCCTCCAACACCCGCTCCGGCCGCAGCGGCAGCCGACGCATGCGAACCCCCGTCGCGTCGAAGATCGCGTTCGCGATGGCTGCTGGGACCGTGCGGTGCGAGGGCTCGCCCGCGCCGTAGGGAAGCAGGTCCGGTCGGCCGGGATTCGGGTCGCCGTTCACGAGCACGACATCGATCCTCTCGGGCGTGTCGGCGTGCGTGAGCGTCGGGTGCGTGCGCCAGTCGACGCTTGTGACCTTCTCGCCGTCGAACTGGACCTCCTCGTACAGGGAGCGGCTGATTCCGTGCAGCAGGTTGCCCTGGACGGTGCTTTCGAGACCGTCCGGGTTGATCACAAGGCCGCAGTCGTGTCCGCACACCATACGCCGGACCCATACCTGCCCGGTCTCGCGGTCGACCTCGACTTCGGCGATCGTGGCGACGGTGGTTCGGGCCCGGTACGCGTACGCGATGCCACGACCCGTGAGGATGCGCTCGTCGCCCACCGTCCCGGGCGAGGGCCGCGTGTCCCAGCCGTACGCCTCGGCGGCCGCTTCGACCACCGCGATCGAGCGGGCGCGGCGGTGAGCCTCGTCGTCGTCCGTGCTTCCACGAAGCAGCCGCAAACGGAACTCGACCGGGTCGGCGTTCGCAGCCGCGGCCATCTCGTCGATGAACGACTCCCCGGCGAAAGTGGTCTGCGGGCCGTTGGGGTCCCGCAGGTTGCCGGTGCGAAGCGGCGTCTCGAAGGCCAGCGGAAAGCGGACCGGCCGGGTGTCCTGGCGCCGGTTCGGGATGTGGTACATGTCGTCGGGCCCCCGGGCGCCCCCGGGCGACGGCCGCTCGGGCCGGATCCCCATGAGCTGGGCGATCAGCACGGTGCTGGCCTGGTTGTACCCGAGGTGCGCGTAGTTGGCGACGCGGGCGCGGTAGTCCAGCGCGACCACGTTGCCTTCGGCGTCGAGCCCCCCGCGGAGGTCGACGGCGAACGCTGGGCCCTTGGTGTCCCAGGCCGTCTCCTCGTGCCTCATCCACTGGACGCGAACGGGCCGGCCGAGCTCTTTGGCCAGGTACGCGGCCTCGAAGCCCGCGTCGTCGGCCGCCGTGCGACCGTACAGCTGCGGACCGTCCATCCAGATGACGCGCACCTGCTCCGGCGGCATGCCCAGGAACTGGGCGATTCCGGTCCGGTGGCTGTAGGGTTTCATGTCGTTCGTGTAGATCGTCATCTGACCGTCCGAGGGATCGGCCAGGCCGTGGGCGGGACCGATCGCCGTGTGCCCCTGGAACGGGATGTCGTACGCGGCTTCGATGGTCGTCCGGGCGGTTGCCAGCGCGGGGTCGGGGTCGCCTTCTACCTGCGCGGACGAGCGACCCGCCCCCGACCCCGTCGCGGGGGTCCCGCCGTTCGCCGAGGTCGCACTCCGCATGTAGTCGAATAGGTCTTCCGACGATGGGAAGGGCGCCGCCTCGGGCTTCTCCCACTGCGCCTCCAAGCGTTCGGCTGCCTCGATGGCCTGCTCTTCACGCTCGCACACGACCGCGACGTAGTTGCCCTTGCTGACGACCCGGATGAAGCCGGGCAGGTCGCGTACCGACGACTCGTCGATTCCGGCGAGCGTCGCGCCCGCGAACGGAGGCCGCACATGACGCGCATGGACCATGTCCGGAAGCTTGACGTCAACGGCCCACTCGAGCGATCCGTCGACCTTGGCGGGGATGTCGTACCGGGGAAGCGACTGGCCGACGAGCTTGAGATCCTGAACCGACTTGACGCTCGCGACGCCCGTGGTCGCGTTCACGTTCGCCCCCATCAGCGCGACGTCGAACCGTCTCCCGCCGATCAGCTCGCCGTATGTGACTGTCCTTGAGCGATCAGCTCGGACGGAGATCACGCCTTCGCTCACGGTGAGTTCTTCCACCGGCTGCTCGAAGCGTTCCGCGGCAATCTCCAGCAGCACGCGCCTCGCCTCGGCTGCAACCCGGCGCGCGGCCATGGCGTCGCGCTCGATCGCGTCAGAGCCGCCGGATCCGCCCTGGTCCACGGTCATGTCGGTTCGGCCCATGACGAGCGTGGCCTGATCGTAGGCGATGTCGAGTTCGTCACACATGATCTGCCGCGTGGCGGTCCCGGTCCCCTGTCCGCCGTCGGTCTTGCCGACGTAGAAGGTCGCGCTGCCGTCCTTGTGGACGACCAGCCACGAGTCGAGCTGGAGGAAGTCGGGCTCGGGGTAGAGGGGAATCTCGCCCGGCCCGGGAATCGGCGCGTCGCCCGGCCCGGTCGGGGATCCCCAGCGGCCCATTCCAGCGGCCCCGGCACCGCTGAAGCCGAGGACGAACAGCCCCGAGGTCCTGAGGAAGTCCCGTCGGGACGTCGAGCCGTCCCAGGGAGACATTGCGTGGACGATCTCCGTCGGAAACTCGCGCTCGTTCTTCATCGGTCCGCCTCCCCGCCGGCCATCGTCACCGCGGCGCGCTTCACCGCCACCTGAATCCGGTAGTAGGTCATGCAGCGACAGAGGACGCGGTTCATTCCCTCCCGGATGTCGTCGTCGCTCGGGCTCGGATTGTCGTCGAGCAGCGCCTTGGCGGTGAGCATCTGCCCGTTCTGGCAGAACCCGCACTGCGGCACCTGCTCGTCGATCCAGGCCTGCTGAACGGGGTGAAGCTTACCGTCGGCGGACAGGCCCTCGAGCGTTGTGATCTCGCCGACGGTGCGCGACACCGGCCGGTTGCACGACCGGATCGCGGTGCCGTTCATCAGGACCGTGCAGGTCCCGCATTGGCCGAGGCCGCAGCCGAACCGGGGCCCGCGCAGTCCGAGGTCGTTGCGGAGGATGTACAGCAGCGGCGTCGTCGGATCGACGTCGAGCGTGTGAGTCTCGCCGTTCACTCTGAGCGTGATCTCGCTCATCGATTCATCCCCTTTCAGGATTGCGGAGCGGCGCATTCGAAGCTTCCCGCGCGTGTCGGGTCTCCGGAGCCGTCGTAGACCGCCTGTTTCGGCCAGGCGCAGACGGGCCGCTGCATCTCGACCTCGCCCTGGTCCAGCCTGGTTGCTTCCAGCCGTTCGGGCGCCTTGTCTTCCTCGACCCATTCCTGGATGGCGCCGATCCAGTCGACCAGGTCGGGCCCCGGACCGCCGCCGCAGTGCAGAACCCCGGGCATCATGAACATCCTCACGTAGTCGTCCACGCCCTCGTCGCCAGCGGCCACGCCCTCGTAGTACCGGATCGTGCCGGTAGCGGGGATCGCCGGATCGGACCAGCCGTTCCACAGGATCAGCTTGCCGCCCGCCGTCTTGAATCCGCTCAGGTCGGTATCGGTTGCGTTGAGAAGCTTCGCGGCGCGGCGGGTTTGTTCCTGCCAGGCGGAGTAGTCGCTGAAATCGAAGGTGGAATAGTCGAACTCCGGATTGTCGAAGATGATGTACTTGTGCATCTGCGTGCCGAAGGCGTAGTGCAGATTGGGTGTCGGTCCCGCACTCCTGCGCGGATTCCCGCCTCCCGTGATCCACTGTTTCCATCCCGCCGTCGCGGTCTCGCCCCCGAACGGAAACCCCGGATAGACCTGCCGGCCGCCCACGTACGCTCCCCCGTATATCGTCTCGGCGGCCCGTCGTTGCTCGGGGGTGAGTCCGGGGATCGCGGATATGTCGATATCACATTCGAGCGGGTTCGCCATGATCCCGTCCCTGAGGCCGTCCTTCTCATCGCACGCCTTGAGAATCGCCGTCTCGAGCGTCTGCGCAGCCTCGTCGGTGATCACCGGTGTCGAGAGATCGGACGGATCGGGATACAGCTGCTGCTGGGTCTGCAGGAAGAGGGCTCCCAGGGCAGTCCAGTCGTGGGCGGGCGCGCCCGACACGATGCCGTCGAAGTCGTCCGGATAGCGCTGCGACGACATCATGCCCTGGCCACCGCCGCGCGAACAGCCGAGGAAGTACGAATACTCGATGTCGCGTCCGTAGTAGAGCCGGATGATCGTCTTCGCGGTCTCTGCCGTCACATGAACCGCACGGTGGCCGAAGTTGACCTCGCGGTCGGGCCGGTTGAGCGCCCAACTCGCGTCGGTCCCGAAGCCGCGGTGACCCGTGTCGGTGCCGGCTGTGGCGAATCCGCGACTCAGCAGCGACTCCGGTCCCGCGAACTGGAGGGCCTGATTCTGGACGCTTCCCACATACCCCCCACCCCCGCCCATGAGGAACCGGCCGTTCCAGTCGGCGGCCCGCGGGAGCAGGAGCTCGAAGCGGATCTCGGCGTCGATGGTGCCGCGCGCCTTGCAATGCTCGGGGTCGTTCGCGGTGGCCGCGATCTCCGACACCTCGTCGAGGGCGAAGCCGGTCCAGGATATGGCGGTGAGGTCGTCGCATGTCATGGCACTCGCGGGGGTGACGGCGGCCAGGGTCACGATGGCGGCGAGGGTCACGATGGAGGTGAGGGTCGCGATGGGGGCGAGGGTCCGGATGGGGGTGAGGGTCGCGATGGGGGCCAAGGAGGCAGTCATGCGAGGCGGCGGAGTCATCTTCCTTCCACGTTCGAGAACCCGATACTTTTTGTTGGCGTACAGGGCAATTGTGTCGCGCAGGAGGCCTTCGGGCAACCCGAGCCCAGGCCGACGAGCTTGTCCGCCAAATCAGGGGCCAAGTGGCGGACAAAATCGTCCGTGGGTCCCGATTTGTCCCGGCGCAGTGGGAATGTCCCCTCTTGGCGCAGTAGAAATGTCCTCTTACGGCCGATGTTCGGTGGATGATGTGGACGGGCCGCGTGTTGGCTCTCGACCGCTGTCCCAATCGAGCATGCCGGTGTCCCTGGATTTGCCGCGGAAACACGGGGGGAAACGTGGGTTTGCCGGCACCAGCGTGGCTCCGCCAGCACCCCCATTTTCCGCACGCGTTCGCGCCACGCTGGCCCAACCGACAGTGCTTGCCGTGCCCGGCCACTGGCCCAACGGAGCATGCCGGTGTCCCTGGATTTGCCGCGGAAATGTTGTGAGGCTGGCACGGTCGAAGATGCCGGGATGGCGAGGGCGAGCTCCGGCATGCCGAGGGCCGGTTCCGGCATGGCGTGCTGCGTGCGCCTTACCGGTGTCCCAAATCGCCGAAAGATAGTCCCATCCAGCCATGTACAGGTTTGAGATCGCGGCTTCGGTGAGGTCCGGGATGCTGTGCTGGGAGGCTGCTGGGAGGCCGCCACTGGCCCTCTGTGGGGCGAACGCGGCCGGGTCACCCTTCGAAGCCGTCGCACCCCGAATCTTCGCGTCCTGAGCCGTCCCAGAGGGCCGAAAACACCGCCGTTATCTTTAGGGGTAACTCGTTGCTGTATCTGACTTTAGGAGGACCCCATGAACGACGACCTCTTTCAGCTCGGCGAACGCATCGTCGAACTCGCCGCCCGGATCAACATCGCCACCTGCGAGATGCTCACCCTCATCGCCGAGTTCGACCGCCGCGAGGGGTGGGCGGATGAAGGCGTCACCTCGTGTGCCGAATGGCTCGCCGTGACGACGGGGCGGACGCTCGGGACGGCGCGCGAGAACGTGCGCGTGGCTCATGCGCTTGAGGACCTGCCGCTGACGTCCCGGGAGATGAGCCTGGGCAAGATCTCCTACACCAAGGTTCGGACCATGACCCGGGTCGCGACCCCGGAGACGGAAGAGGATTTGCTCGAATACGCGCGCGCCGGCTCGGCCGCGAAGCTGGAGCAGATCGTCCGCGGGTGGAAACATCTGTCGCGGGACGGCGAGCTCACGGCGGAAGAGGCCCGGCACCAGAGCCGCGCCTTCTCGGTCGTGATCGACGGGGACGGGATGTATGTGATGCGGGGGCGGCTCGAGCCCGAGGTCGGGGCCGTGCTGATGCGGGCGATCGAAGCCGCGAGCGACGCGCTGTACCGCGACGAGCACCCCGACGCGCGGCCAAGGAGCCGCCAGCGCCGTGCTGACGCGGCGGGACTGGTCGCCGAGCGAGCGCTGGCAGCGGGGTTCGGTGGAGAATCCGGGACGCGTGCCGAGCGGTTCCAGGTGGCGGTCCACACCGAGATGGCCACGCTGGAGAAGGACGGGGAACCGGGCCGCTCCGAGGTCGACGGGGTGAGGGTGAGCGCCGAGAGCTCGCGCCGGATGGCGTGCGACGCGGCGGTGGTGCCGATGACGCACCGCGACGGGGAGGTGATGGGGGTGGGGCGGAAGACCCGCACCATCCCGCCGCACATCCGCCGCGCGCTGGAGGAGCGTGATCGGGGGTGCCGCTACCCCGGGTGCGGGAGCCGGTTCACGGAGGCGCATCATGTCACCCACTGGGCCGACGGCGGCGAGACCAGCCTGGCGAACACCGTGCTGCTATGCCGGCGGCATCACCGTGTGGTTCACGAAGGCCGGACGCGGATGGCACTGAACCGCATGGGTCAGGCCGTGTTCTTCGCGAAGAAGGGGAAGATGATCGCGAGTGCGCCGCCGATGGTGCGGCCGGGACAGTCACTGCAACCACTGCCACCCGCGCCACCGCTACCTCCCGGGGAGCTGTACAACGGGGCGGCACGGCTGGTGGACTCGGCGATCCCGTGGGAGCTGGAGGCGGCTGCGCGGGAGGCGGTCGAGGAGACGCTTGAGGCAACGGGAGGGGATCGGACGCTGGACGGTGACGGAGCGGGCCCGGCGCCGAAAGGTGAGGGCAGAGATGTCCCATCCGACGTTTCCGCGGCAAAACCAGGGACACCGGCATGTCGGAATGGGACAAAGGCTGCGGCCGAAGGACGGAACACTGCCGACAACCCCGCCTTGAGCCACACTCAAAAGGGCGCAGTCAGAAGTGCGGCTTAGCGGTGGCGGCCACCGGGACGATATCGCAGGTTCCCACTAGATGCTGTTCAACGGAGCAACCACATGAAACGCACATTCGCATTGATCCGGGGCGTCGCCGGGGCCGTGATCCGGGTTGGCCTCGGGGCCGTGATCCGGGTTGACCGGGGGGCCGCGAGTCGGGCTGGCCGCGCAGCCGTGACCCGAGGTGGCCGCGTAGCCATCACTCCGCTCGTCCTCGCGATCGGGCTGCTCATCTCCTGCGTCCCGCCGGCGGGCGATGATCGGTCGGCGACCCAACCCACCGTCACCCTGGCCGTCGTCGGGCAGGCGCTGATCGAGCACGATCCTCGGCAGTACCTCGATACGCCCCTCGAGACAGTCGCGCCGATCCTGACCGACGCCGACGCGGTCTTCACCAACCTCGAAGTCGCCGTCGCCGGGCCGGATTGCGACTGCACACCAACCCGCGACGATGTCTACTTCCATGGCGCGGGACCCGAGGTGCTCGACTACCTGGACGAGATCGGGGTCTCGCTCCTGTCGCTGGCCAACAACCACTCGTGGGACTACGGGGACGAGGGGATCGTGTCGACCGTGGAGGAGGCCGCGCAGCGCGGATTCACCCATGCGGGAACGGGACGCACCCTCGCCGAGGCGGTGACGCCCGCGTACCGGGAGATCAACGGACTGCGCGTCGGACTGGTGGCTTTGGCGACGGTCAATTCACCCGAAGGCGCGGCGGCGACAGACATCAGCGCGGGCGTCAACATGCTCGCGCCCGACGACGCCGTGGCCTGGGACCGCAACATCGCCGCGATCGAAGAGGCCGCGGCGAACGCCGACTTCGTCATCACCTACCAACACTACCAGGTCGACGCGGGCCCCGGCTGGCAGGAGCGATGGGCGCACGCGGCCGTGGACGCCGGCGCGGACCTGTACGTCAGCCACGGCGAACCGCGCCTCGCGGGCGTCGAGGAGTACCGCGGCGGTCTGATCCTCTATGGCCTGGGCAACTTCATCTTCCACAGCAGGACGGAGATCGGGAACTATCCACCGGAGGTGTGGGAGAGCGCGGTGGTGTCGCTTTCCATCGGCACCGACGGGGTTCGCGAGGCCGTATTCACACCGGTCGCGCTCGACGAGGGAACGGCAGGTGACCTGTTCTTCGAGACCCGGGGCTATCCCGAGGTCGCGGCGGGCGAGGCCGCGGAAGGGATCCTGGGGCGCCTGGCCAGGATGTCGGCGGCCTACGGGACGACTCTGGAGGTTCGGGACGAGCGTGCCCGCTGGCGTGCGGACCGACCCGGCGGGGCACTCCGCACGGCGGCCGACTTCATGGAAGCGGTCGAGGGCGTTCAGGACCCGGGCTCCGACGGATTGGATGGGCACACCATCGAGAGCATGATGGACGAGTTGGGCGTGCCCGGCGTCAGCGTTGCGGTCATCCGGGACTTCGACATTCACTGGGCGAAGGGGTACGGGGTTGCCGATGTGGAGACGGGCGCGGCGGTGGACATCGAGACGCTCTTTCAGGCGGCTTCGATCAGCAAGCCGGTGGCGGCCATGGCGGTGCTCAGAGCCGTGCAGGACGGCAGCTTCTCGATGGACGAGGACATCAACGGGATCCTCACGAGCTGGCAGCTGGACGGGGGCGAATTCACCCGTGACCGCCCGGTTACCCCGCGGATGCTGACCAGCCACACGTCCGGGCTCGGCGACGGCTTCGGATTCCCCGGCTACGATCCCGACGACCCGCTCCCCACCACGGTGCAGATCCTGAACGGCGAAGAGCCCTCGAACGTCGGCGACGTCTCCATGGAGCGTGCTCCGCTGACCGCCATGAAGTACTCGGGAGGAGGGGTCACGGTCATGCAGCTGGCACTGTCCGACGCTCTCGGCCGGCCCTTTGGCGACATCCTGCAGGAGTATGTCCTCGACCCGGTCGGCATGGAGCACAGCACCTTCGAGCAGCCCCTTCCGCCCGATCGGGACCTGAACGCGACGCGGAGCCACGACCGGGACGGCCAGGCCAAGGGCCCGAAGTGGCACGTCTACCCCGAGTTGGCCGCCGCGGGGCTCTGGACCACGCCAACCGATCTGGCCGGCTTCGCGATCGAGGTGCAGAAGGCGGCGCGGGGTGATCCCGATCGGGTGCTCACCCGGGCGTCGGTCCTCGAGATGCTCAGCCCGGTGGGCGTCGGTGAATTCGCGGTGGGGTTCGTGATCGCCAAGGAGGGCGAGGGCTGGTACTTCAGCCACACGGGGGGTAACTGGGGCTTTCGGGCGCTCCTCACGGCCCACCGCGTCAAGGGCTACGGGGTCGCCGTGATGACGAACGCGGACCGGGGCGGCGAAGTGATGATGGAGATCGGGGCACGGGTGGCGAGGGCGTACGGGTGGGACTCGCTGGACCAGCCGGTGCCGCGGTGAGGTAGGTAGGGCGGTCGGTCGCAGGAGCCGGTAGAGGTCGGACGGACTTGCCATTGCGCGGGTGGCAATGTTTATTACGAGTATCTTCGTATTGTATGCCGGCATCTTCTCCGTGACTCCGGGTCACCGTTGCGACACTCGGGTCAGGCGAACTGACACAAGGAACCCAGCCATGACCCTCCGACACCTCGCCATCGCGGGCCTCGTCGCCCTGACCTTCACCCCGCCTCTCCCGGCCCAGGAAATCGTCGAAGTCACCGGCCAGGACCGGCCGATCGACGCCGACCTCGAGGAAGTCTTCCGGGTAGGCGTGCTGGAAGGCGAGTCCTGGGAAATGCTCGGCACCGTGCGCAAGGCAGCCTTCGACGCACGCGGGAACCTCTACCTGTTCGACGGCTCGGGAGGAGTCACCGGACCGTGGCTGGACCCTCGCGTCCTGGTGTTCGACGCCGACGGATCGTTCGTGCACACGTTCGGCCGTTCGGGACAGGGCCCGGGCGAGTTCAACATGCCTCTCAACTTGGCGGTCATGAGAGACGGCACCGCCATCGTCGGCGACCTGGGCCATCGGGCCTACCAGCTGTTCGACGAGTCAGGTGCTTTCGTGCGAATGGTTCGGATGGAGATGTCGGGCCTTGCCGTGGCCCAGTCTGACATGCACACCGACCCGGGCGGCAACGGGGTGTACGCCGTGCCTCAGCTCGGAGGTGCGATGGGCCGTCCGGGGACGGATCCGCCGGCGTCCCGACCGATCATCCGGCTGGGCCTCGAAGGCGACATCGCGCGACTCGACACCGTGGCCGAGGGATGGTTGCCGCCTCCTCCGGAAATCCCCGACACCAGAATACCCGGTGTCGAGGTGGAGGGCCGCCCCGTCACCCTGAGGGACATCGTGGGCCAGTCGGCCGTCTTTGAACCGAAGATCCTGATCGGTGTCCTGCCCGGGGGCCGGGTTGTGTACTCGGATTCGTCGGCCTACGCGCTCAAGGTCATGGAGGCCGGCAGCGCGCAGGTCGAGCGCGTCATTGCGCGACCCTTCGACCCGGAGCCGGTCACGCCGGCGATCGAGGAAGCGGAGAAGGAGCGGAGGCAGGCCATGCGAGCGGCCATAGGAGGCGGAAGAACAAAAATCCTCCAGATTCGTGGGCCTGACGGAAGTAATCAAAGCACGACCTTCGAGACGCCCGAGCCCACCTTCTTCCCGGAACTTCCGGTCATCCACGCGCTGTCCGGGACCTGGGATGGGCGCATCTGGGTGCAGCGCCGGGGGGAGGATCCCAATAGCGGCGGAGCGATCGACGTGCTGACCGCGGAGGGTGACTACCTCGGCACCTTCCCGGCCGGCACGACCGCGCTCCCGGACGCCTTCGGCCCCGATGGCCTGGCCGCGTTCATCGAACTCGACGAATTCGATGTGGCCACGGTGGTGGTGCGGAGGTTGCCCGTAGCGGTGCGCTGAAGTGCGAAACGGCCCCGGCTAGGCCGCTTCCGCCCCTCGCCACTCCCGCGCCGCGTCCACGACCCGGTCGATGTCCCCCTCGTCGTTGTAGACCCCGACCGAAAACCGTAGCGCGCCGCTGCGGATCGAGTGAACGATCCCCGCCGCGGTGAGGTGCTCGTGCAGCGAATTCATGGCCGGATCGTCGGCGGTGTAGTGCCGCCCGCCGCCGCTTTGGCCGACCGAGACGATGTGCGCAAGGTGTGGGCCGGGCCTGCCACCGACCACCGGAAGGCCCAAATCGAGGAGTTTGTCCGCCAAATTGGCCGCTAAGTGGCGGACAAACGCCTCTACACGCTCAATTCCCCACCCATTGAGCAGCTCCAGCGCCGCGCCGCCCGCTGCCGCGCCCATGTAGTTGTAGTTGCCGACATCGAACCGTAACGCCCCGGGCTGGTAGTGCAGCTCGCCCTCCGAATACGCGGTTTCGTGTGCGCCGTCAAGGTCGACGCCGAAGCGGGCGAGGTGGATCGGCACGAGCGTGTCCGCAACCTCGCGCCGGATGTACAGGAAGCCGAAGCCGTACTCTGCGAGCAGGCACTTCTGCGTGGCGACGGCGAGGGCGTCGATGCCCAGGTCTCGGACGTCGGTGCGCATGGCCCCGACGGATTGGGCAGCGTCGACGAGGGTGAGGGCGCCGACCTTGCGGGCTGCCGCCGCGATGCCCTCGACGTCGGTGATGAAGCCGGGCGCGAACGAGATGCTGGGGACGGTCACGAGCCGGGTGCGTTCATCCATTGCGGCGCCCATCGCCGCGACGGAAACATGTCCCTCTTCGGGTGCCACCGACCTGACCTCGATGCCATGCAGCCGGGCCAGGTTGTGCCACAGGTAGATGTTGTTGGGGTGCTCCAGCGCGGGACAGAGCACAACGTTGTCGCCGGCCTCCCATGGCAGGCTCGCGCCGAAGAGGTTCAACCCCTCGGACACATTCTTGGTGATTGCGATTTCTTCGGGCCCGGCCCCGATCAGGGCCGCGAACGTCGACCTTGTGCGCTCCACGGTGGCGCGCATCGCGTCCTTGTCGCCGCCGCGCATCATCCGGGTACGCATATGGTCGGCGACTGCCGTCCGCACAGGCTCGGGGATCAGTGCGCGCGCGGAGAGATCGAGGTAGACCTGCTCGCTGGCGCCGGGAAAGAGGGCGCGGATTCCGGGATTCATGGGGCTCGCCTTCCGGGATTCATGATCGTCTCGCCTTCCGGGATTCATGATCGTCCTGCCTCCGAGCGGGCGACCAGCGAGGTGCCAACCATGTCGCCCATGATGTTCACGGTTGTGTTGCCGATGTCCACCAGCCGATAGATACCTCCCACGATCGCCGCAACTTCAATCGGCAGGTTGAATGCCTGCACGTAGATGAGCGCGATCACGAAGCCGCCGCCGGGAATGCCGCCTGAGGCTTCCGACAGCAAGAGCCCCAGCAGCAGGATCGTGACGAAGTCGGCCGGGGTGAACGTGATCCCCGCCGCCTGCGCGGTGAAGATCAGGACCGCGCCGAGCATCGCCGACGTCCCGTCCTTGTTGAGTTGGGCGCCCAGCGGCAGCGTGAAGGAGTAGACGGTGCGTGGAAGGCCGATCCGCCGTGCCGTCTCCATCCCGACCGAGAGGGACGCGAGGCTGGACGTGGTCGCGGCTGTCGTGGCCCACAACGGACCGGTGTCGCGCAGGAAGCGCCCCGGGCGGAAGTCGCTGAAGTACCTGAGGAGCAGCATGTACCCACCCACGATGACGAGTTGCGCCGCCCACACACCCGCGAGGAACCGCGCCATCGGGCCTAGCAGCTCGGCGCCGTAGCGCCCCACGGTCACCGCGATCAGGGCGCCGATCCCGACCGGCGCCGTCCAAAGGATCAGGTGGACGAGGCGCCGGAAGAGCCCGGCCAGGTCCTCGTACGCGGTGGCGAGGCGTTCCCGTGCGCCGCCCCGGAGCGCCATGGTGGCGACCCCGAGCAGCAGCGCGAGGACGACCAGCTGCACAACGTTCCCGTCGCTGAACGCGCGGAAGACGTTCGTGGGTATCATGCCGAGCAGGATGTCCCCGAAGGCTGGCACCGTGCCCACCTCCCCCGCGACCTGCTCCGTGAGCCGTATTCCGTCACCCGGGCGGAGCAGGGCGGCCGCACCCAGTCCCAGCGAAAGCGCCACCAAGTCAGTGGTCAGGTAGTAGCCAACCGTCTTCCCGGCGAGTCGCCCAAGGGTGCGCACGTCGGCCAGGGCGGTAAGGCCCGCAAGCAGGTTGAAGAAGACCAGCGGCACCGCCGCCAGGACGAGCAGGTTGATGAAGAGGTCACCGACCGGCTGGAGCACGGCGACGCGTTCGCCCATCACCGCGCCCAGCGCGACACCCACGAGCATGCCGATCAGGATGCGCATGCCGGGGCCGGGAGTCCGGCGGCTGCGGGCGGGCTCTGCTTCGGGCGGTCGTTGGCTCAACGCGCCCACCCCTCCATCAACTCCAGTACCCGCGCCAGCATGTCCGAGTAGTAGGTAGTCACATTGTCAGCGGTCAGCGGCATCCACGCGTCGACATCCACCGGGTTGCCCTCTGCGATCTCGCCGTTCGGCCGGATCGTATGTCCGATGTTCCACATGAACCCGACCACCGGCTGGTCCGTGCCGGGGTATGTGAGCACCTCGTCCCACTCCCAGGTGTTCGAATAGCCGCCGGGCGGCATGCCGACCACCGGCCCCAGCCCGTTGTCGACCACGATCGACACGAATTGATCGAGGTGGGAGCCCCCACTGGGGCCCGAGATGATGCCGATTGGGCCCCGAAAGTGCACATCGGCGGGCATCAGGATTCCGTCCGAGTCGCGCGGGGCGTGGGCAAGCTTGAACGGGACGTTGTTGCTGTACTCGTCACCGCGTTCGAGCGCGGCCAGGACATCATCCTCCAGCCACTCCATCAGCCATGCCCCGTCGTCGATCGTCTCCGGGACGCCTCCGTCGTTGATGTCGCGGGCCGCGAAGTCGCGCCGCTTGTCCTCGACGAATGGGAGGGTGACATCGCTCAGGCGCAGGTTGCCGAAGGTCGTCTTGAAGGGCCGGGGTTGCAGCCGCTGCATGGCATAGGCGCCGAGCGAGCCGCCCCGGCTGCGGGTGACGTCCATGACGAGCGCATGGTCGAGCAGGCCGCTCTCCGCCGCGAAGGCCATCAGGCTGTCTACGTCCGCGACCATGGAATCGCGGAAGCCGCGCCAGATAAGCACCATGAAGCGGCGGCCGTCGTCCGGGGTGAGGAGGTCGTAGGTCGCGGTCGTGAGCGCCAGGGACAGTCCCGGGTAGGCGGGCTCGCCGGTGCCGTTCCAGACGAGGTCGTCGGGGGGGACGAAGGGAAGCCGGTACAGGGTCTCGCCGCCGCCGGGCGCCACGACGCCCAGGGTGAGCGAGTCGCCGCGCAGGTGAGGTGGGAACGAGGCCGTCGCGAGAGTCATGGCTTCGGCCAGCTTCCAACGCAGCGCGGGCCGGGTGGAGTGCCGCATGAAGGCGGTGGCCGAGTCGTGCCAGGCCGCGACGGGCATGCCGTTGACGCTGACGACCCGGTCGCCCACGGCAAGACCCTCCGCCCGGCCGTTCGAGGGGTCGGCTTCACCCCGGGCCACATCGCCGACGAAATAGTCCGTCTCGGCGGCGCCGTCGGAGTAGTCGGGGAAAATGCGGACCGGTGCCTGCCGGGGCGGTGCGGTATCGGGAGCGCCCGAAACGTCCAGTCCCGCGCTGTCGGCGAGGGCCAGCCCACCCCCCACCAGGAAGAGGTCGAGGTGGCGGTCGCGGCGGGCGTGGCTCAGGCGGGCGAGCGCGTAGAAGAGCGACGTCTCGGTGTCGGCCGTGACGACGTCCTCGCGCAGCGACCTCATCGCGGCCAGCGGCTCGAACCCGAGGCGCTCGTTCTTGACGGGCGAGAAGGCCTCCCGCCGCTCGGTGCGCGCGACGATCGTGTCGAAGAGGGCGCCGCGCAGGGTGGGGGTGCCGGTGGGGCCGGGGTGGTCGCCGGGGTCGGCACACGCCCCGACTCCGGCAAGGAGGAGCGCGGCGCCGCCGAAGCGGAAAAGCGAATAATGTTGTCTCATCCCGACAACTTGCGTCCGCCCACGGGACTGGCCAAGTCCCCGCAATGTGTTCGCGGTGGCTGAGCCAGCCGTATCAGAGCTGGATGGCGTCCAATTCCCGTGGAGGCGTTGAGCATCCCGGCCACGGTGCGCTGCTGGAGAGTTGCTTGACACCGGGGTAGATTTGGACAACCTATCGCAAAGAAGCGTTGGGTAAGGGCTGATGCCTGGATTGTGCGAACGCTGCGCCAGGGAGACTGAGATGATAGTTGCACGATTTACCCGCCTCTCTGCGGTTGGTGGCCTTGTGCTCTTCGCTGCCGACGTGAGTGGACAGTCGATTGATGACGCAGAGTCCGCTTTCACAGACGGCCGTTTTGTCGAAGCGGCCGACATCGCCGAAGCGGTTGGGACCTCTGCAGGCTATGCCCTGGCAGCGAAATCACTGGCGATCTACGTCCACTTTGTGGCAACCGAGGAGGAAGACCGCGACGAGGTCATCGACCGCGCGATGCGGATGGGCGAGGAGGCCGTGCGCGCCGATTCGACCAATGCCGAGGCACATTTCCAATTTGCTCACGCTGTTGGCCGATATGCTCAAACGGCCGGTACGATGACGGCGCTTCGCAAAGGCCTCGGGGGCAAGGTCCGCGATCTGCTCGAGGCAGCGCTTGCCATCAAGCCCGACTTCGCCGAGGCGCACTTGGCCCTTGCTGGCTGGCACGCCGATGTCGCAGCTGCCGGACGCGTTGCCCGATGGATGTACGGGGGAAACCGGGAGGACGCCATCACCCACTTCGAGCGTGCTATGGAACTTGAACCGGAGCATAAGGTCGTGCTGTTCGAATATGGGGTCAGGCTGCCTGACCTTGATGAAGAGGCGGGTGTAGCACGGGCCAGGGAAATGCTGTCGAGGGCGCTTGATCTACCCGTGCGGGATGCCTACGAAGACTATGTCCACCTGGCGGTACTGGACGGACTGGACGCGCTGAAGGACGGATAGCCGGGGCTCGGCGAGACGCGGTAGTCACGCTCGGCTCGGTCAACGGCTTCGGGAACGCGCTTTCGCCAAACGTCGGATTCGTCATTGGCTTGACGCCCGATGCGGTTCGGTGTTGATTACGACAGACTTCGTATTCAATGCCCGCTTCCCACCCAAATCTGAATCAAGCTGCGACCGTGGGGCCGAGCCAACTACAAAGGCGCCCCGTAGCCATGACCTTCCGAACTCTCGCAACCGTCGGGTTCGTCGCCCTCTCGACCCCACTGCTATCCACTCCGCTTCTCCAGGCCCAGGAAATCGTCGAAATCACCGGTGAAGACCGGATCCTCGACCCCACCATCCAGGAAGTCTTCCGGATCGGTGCAATGGAAGGCGAATCCTGGGAGACTCTTGCTACCATCTTCAAGGTCGAATTCGACGCGCGCGGCAGGCTCTACATCTTCGACGGGGTCGTCCGCATGGTAGCCCCGGAAAGCCTGCGCGTCCTGGTCTTCGACGCGGCGGGCGATTTCGTCCGCGAGTTCGGCCGTTCAGGCGAGGGCCCGGGCGAATTCGACACCCCAAACGGCTTCACCGTAATGCGCGACGGCACCACGGTCGTGAACGACGCCGGGCATGATGCCTACCAGCTCTTTGATTCATCAGGGGCCTTCCTGCGCATGGTTCACCAGCCCGACGACCTGGGGATGACCTCGGAGATCCAGCGCGACCCGCGTGGCGGCGCGGTTGTGACCAGGAGCTCGAGGATGAACATGGGTGGCGCAGGAGACCCCAATACAACTCGCCCGGTCCTGCGACTCTCGCTCGCAGGCGAACTCGTGCAGGCCGATACCGTAGCCGATGGCTGGCTGCCTCCCCGTTCGACGCGCGACGAGATGGGCGACCTGGCCAGGGCATTCGGCCTGGGTTCGATCAGCATGCCCGCCTTGTTCGAGCCGGAACTTCTGTTCAGCGTCCTGCCCGACGGCACCGTTGTACACACCGATTCCTCCGCCTACAACCTCAAGATCACGCCGCCGGACCAAAGCGAGGTGGGGCGCATCATCCTTCGGCCATTTCGCCCGCGGCCGGTCACGCGGGCAGTCGAGGAGAGCTATAGGAAGCAGGTCGAAGCGGAGACCGAAGCCCGTTTGCAGCGATCGGGTTTCCGCACGTTGGCCCGGTTCGAGCCCAACTTCTATCCCGAACTCCCGGTCATCCGCGCGCTTTCGGCCACCTGGGAGGGCCGCATCTGGGTGCAGCGCCGGGGCGAGGAGCTCGACAGCGGGGGAGCGATCGATGTGCTGACCGCCGAGGGGGGCTACGTCGGCACCATTCCGGCGGGCGCGACGGCCATGCCGGACGCCTTCGGCCCGGATGGACTGGCGGCCTTCATCGAACTCGACGAATTGGACGTAGCCAGGGTGGTGGTGCGCCGGCTACCGGAAGTGGTGAGGTGAACGCGGATCGCGCGCCCGCATCACTCGGGGACGATCGTCGCCGTCTCCACGTGGTCGAGCCGGGGGAAGTCCCTGTTCAGGTAGCCGTTGCCGCGGAACTGGATCAACCCCTGGTTCGGACCGCGGCCGCTCGGAGCGCCCTCGCCATACCCGGAGTACAGTTGGTCCACGACCTCCATCCCTTCGACAACGTGCCCGAAGGGCGAGAAACCCATGCCGTCCAGCCTGCTGTTGTCCCCGAAGTTGATGAAGATCTGGGTCGTCCGCGTGTTCGGGCCGGCCATGGCGTAGCTGACGAAGCCCCGCGTGTTGCTCTGCACGACCGCGTCGTCGGCGATCTTCTGCTCTTGCCAGGCCGCCGACACCGCCGAGTCGCCGTGGATCCCGAACTGCGCCATGAATCCGGCGATCACACGGAAGAAGCGCACATCGTCGTAGTAGCCGTTGGAAACGAGGCTGTAGAAGCGGTCGGCGCCGTTGGGCGACCAGGCACGGTGGACTTCGATGACGAAATCGCCCTTGCTGGTTTCGAAGCGGGCCTGAAAGGTATCGGGGGCGGTGGCGGTCAGAGCACCAGGGGTAAGAAGCATGGGATTGTATGCAGATCCAGGGTCAAAGGCGAAGAAGGTGCGGAAACTACCTGGCTCGCGTGTGAAGAACAACCAATTGAGCCCGTCGGCGCATCAAAATACCCCATGAGCCAGGCTTGTAGTCCGCTGCCCCGGAGTCTAGTAGTCCACTGCCCCGGAGTCTTGTAGTCCACTGCCACAGAGCAAGGAGCGATTCCCGTGAATCCCCGTAGCATCCGCCCGATCCCCTCCAGAATCCGCCCGATCCCCGCGACTCTTCTTGCTGCTGCGCTCGCCGCGGCGCTCCCCCTTGCGGCCCAGGAGGTCGTCGATGTCACCGGCAGGGACCAGCGCCTCGATGCCGACTTCGAGGAGGTCTTCCGGGTCGGCGTACTAAGGGGCCAGTCCTGGGAGATGTTCGGCACCGTGCGCGAGGTGGGCTTCGACGCCCAGGGCAACCTGTACGTCTTCGACGGGCTGGGAAGCGGAGTCTTCGGGGGCGAGGGTCTGCGCGTTCTCGTATTCGACCCGTCCGGCGCATTCGTGCGCGAGTTCGGCTCTTCGGGCGAGGGGCCCGGGGAGTTCAACAATCCGTCCGGGTACGCGGTGATGCGCGACGGCACGACGATCGTGAGCGACATCGGCCACCGAGCGTACCAGATCTTCGACGAATCGGGGAACTTCGTGCGCATGGTGCGGACATCCGATGCACCCGGAGGAACCTCGATCGCGACCGGCATCATGGCCGACCCGAGAGGCGGGGCTGTCATTGCCGGGAACCCTGGCATCAGCATCAGCTCCGTTGGGAGCAACGCGGCTTCGACTCCGCCGACATCCCGTCCGGTGCTGCAAATCGGGCTTGTGGGTGAGGTCATCGAAACCGACACCGTGGCCGACGGGTGGCTTCCGCCCCGGGGTGAGCCCGGCAAAGGCCTTGCGGCGAATATCAGGGTCGGGGGTCGGTCGGTGGATCTCAGCAGCATGTTCGGAGGCCTGGTCATGCCGGGCATCTTCGAGCCGACCCTCCTGGCGGGCGTTCTGCCGGACGGCGGGCTCGTCTATTCGGACTCTTCGGCCTACGCGCTGAAGGTCACGCCGCCGGACTCCAGGCAGGTCACGCGCATCATCAGCCGGCCGTTCCAGCCTGAACCCGTAACGGACGCGGTCAAGGAGGAATACGAGGAGGAGCAGGAGCGGAGGAGGGAAGAGGGGGGCGGAGAAGGGTCCACCGGGGTCGTCATGGTCCGAACGAGGAGCTCAAGCGGGGGCGCCACACAGTCGGCACAACCGGCATCCATGTCCTTCGAGCTGCCCGAACGGTCCTACTATCCCGAACTTCCCGTCCTTCGTGCTCTCTTCACCACCTGGGAAGGCCGGATCTGGGTGCGGCGGCGGGGCGACGAACCACAAAGCGACGGACCCATCGATGTCCTGACCGCCGAGGGTGACTATGTGGGCACGTTCCCGGAAGACGCGACCGAGATGCCCGACGCCTTCGGCCCGGACGGAATGGCCGCATTCATCGAACTGGACGACTTCGATGTGGCCCGAGTAGTGGTGCGCAGGCTGCCCGCGGCGATTCGCTGAGCCATGAAACGTCCCGCAATTCTCGCGCTTGTGCTGGTCTGGGCGCTGGCGCCAGTCGTCGGCCCGTCTCTCACGGCCCAGCAGGTCGTTCAGCTCACTGGCGACGATCGCCACCTGAACGCCGACTTCGAGGAGGTCTTTCGCATCGGTGTGCTCGACGGTGAGCCATGGGAGATGTTCGGTGCGGTGCGCGAAGTTGCCTTCGACGCCCAGGGCCGCCTCTACATCCTGGACGGACTCGGCGGATTCGGCGGACAAGGGGTGCGCGTCCTCGTCTTCGACGCGGGCGGCACCTTCATCCGCGAGTTCGGCAAGTCGGGCAACGGGCCGGGCGAGTTCAGGAAACCCGCCCGGTGATCCGGCTCGCGCTCGGTGGCGAGGAAGTCGAGGCCGACACGGTGGTCGAGGCGTGGCAGCCACCCCGTCCGGAAACAGACGAACCCGACCTTCCGGACGTACAGGTGGGGGGCCGCACGGTAGACATCGCGGCGTTCGTGGCCCAGTCGGCGGGGCCCGCCCAATTCGAACCCACGCTCCTGGTGGGCGTTTTGCCCGACGGGGGCACAATCCACTCCGATTCGTCGGCCTATGCGCTCAAGTTGACGCCGCCGGACGCGGGAGAGGTTGCGCGGATCATCACGAGGCCGCTTCACCCGAGGCCCGTAACGCCGGAGATCGAGGAAGTCATGACGCAGCGGCTCGAGGAACAGCGCGAGGAGCGTGGGGTCGGCCAACAGAAGTTCATCGAGATCCGTGGGCCCGGCGGGACCAGCCAGACCATGTCATACGAGCGGCCCGAGCCTTCGTTCTACCCCGAGATACCAGTCCTCGCAGATCTCGCGACAACCTGGGAGGGCCGCATCTGGGTGCGGCGCGAGCGCGAGGAGCTGGACGGGGGCGGGCCGATCGACGTGCTGAGTCCAGATGGGCGATACGTCGGCACCTTCCCGGAGGACGCGACCGAAGTGCCCGACGCCTTCGGCCCGGACGGGCTCGTGGCATTCATCGAGCTTGACGACCTGGATGTAGCACACGTGGTCGTGCGGAGGCTCCCGGCGGCCGTGCGCTGAACGACAGGGGCGCCGGGCTGCCGCGTCGCATACATTGGCTGTCGTCCGCACGGCCCCCTGCCTGGAGAGTCACGCATGTCACGCTGCCCGTCCCCTCTCACGTTCACGTCGCGCATTCTTCTCGTCTGCGCGGCGCTCGTCCTCACCGCCACCCCCCTCCTCTCCGCCCAGTCGTACTTCCCCGGTCGTCACCCCGACTGGGAACGCCGCACCCCGGAAGAGGCCGGCTTCGACCCGGCGGCCGTCCAGCGCGCCATGGAGATCGCGATCGCGGGCGAGTCCCGGTCCCCCCGCGACCTCGCATTCAACCACCTCGGCACCTTCGGCCGCGAGCCACTCGGCGACGCCGTCGGCCCCTTCACGGTGCGCGGTCCCCAGACCGGCCTGATCGTCCACAAGGGCTACATCATCGCCGAGTGGGGCGAGCCCGCGAAGGCCGACAACACCTTCAGCGTCTCGAAGAGCTTCCTCTCGACCACGGTCGGCCTGGCGTACGACCGCGGCCTGATCCGCGACGTCCACGATCGGGTGCGCGACTACATCCCCCCCATGGTCCTCGATACCGGCGACGGTGAGCCCGGCGACGAGCACGGGCGCCGCCCGAAGCTGCTCTTCGAGTCCGACCACAACCGCAAGATCACCTGGGACCACATGCTCAGGCAGACGAGCGACTGGGAGGGGACGCTCTGGGGCAAGCCCGAGTGGGCGGACCGTCCCGACCAGGATCGCACGACGTGGGGAACGCGTGCCCGCAATGAGCCCGGCACCGTCTACGAGTACAACGACACGCGCGTGAACCTCCTGGCCCTGGCGGCCACGGCCGTGTGGCGGCGGCCCCTCCCCGAAGTCCTGCGCGAGAACGTCATGGACCCCATCGGGGCGTCCACCACGTGGGGCTGGCATGGCTACGACAACTCGTGGATCACGCTGGACGGACGCTCGGTGCAGGCCCCCAGCGGCGGCGCCCACTGGGGCGGCGGCATGATCCTCAGCGCGTACGACCAGGCCCGCTTCGGGCTGCTCACCATGCACAAGGGGAAGTGGAACGGCGAGCAGCTCGTCTCCGAGGCCTGGATCGACATGGCCACGACCCCCGGCGAGGTGAACGCCGGCTACGGCTTCATGAACTTCTCGCTGAACACGGAGCAGAGGCGCTACCCGAACGCGCCCGAGTACACCTGGACGCACACGGGAGCCGGTTCGAACCTGATCTATGTGGATCCGGCCAACGACCTCGTGATCGTGTGCCGCTGGATCCAGGGCGGGGCGTTCAGGGATGTGGTGCAGACGGTGCTGGAAGCGATGGGGGCGGCTGCGGCGGGGAGCTGAGGGGGAGTCAACCCACCCGCAACGCCACCCCGGTGGCCGTCCGCACGATCTGGGGCTGCACCCGCGTGATCACCCGGCTGCGATAGTAGGCCAGCAACTCGTCGACCGTCGCGAAGTCACACAGATCCTCCAGGGTGCGGATCGTCGGGAAGATCATGGGGAGGCGACCGTCGCGGTGACGGGCCAGCGCCGCGCGGGGCGTAAGCCACACCGCGTCCGTCATCTCGCGCTCGTCGTACACGACCGCGGCGCCGCGCGGGACCCTGGCGGCAAAGAACCGGGTGTCGTAGCGGCGCGGCTCGACCACCGGGGTCACCCAGTGGGCGATGTACTCGACGGCGGCGCCATCCAGGCGCGCGCCCAGGCGACGCAACACGCGCGCGAAGGGGACGCCTTCGCCCAGCAGGGCTTCCCGCGCATCGCGAACGGCCTTCCCGGAGAGCTCGCCGCCCTCCGCACCGCCCTCCGCACCGCCCCCCGAGCCCACGACCACCCCAGGCAGCAGCCCCGTCTCCTCCACGGCCTCCCGCACGGCTGCCCCGTAGTACGCGATCGCGGGAGGATCCGCGTCCGGCCCCAACCCCAGCCGTCCTTCCGCATCCCCGCACGTCAGCCCGTCCCAGCACTCGGCCAGGGCGTCCTCCCCGTCGGCCGCGTCCACCCGGCCACCCGGGAACACATACGCGCCCGGCACGAACCCGGTCGCGCGGTTGCGGCGCAGCAGCAGCACCTCGGGCCCGGTGGCGCCTTCGCGCATCAGCACCACCGTCGCCGCGGGAACGGGCACGGCAACCACCTCCGGCACCGTCTCCAGTGTCTCCACGAAGCCCGGCGGCAATCGCTCCTCGGGGATCTCGTAGTCGGGCGGGTCTTCGCGCCCGGGGCGCTCGTCCCCCTCAGTTCCCCGCCGCATGCCCGTCCTTGCGGGGCTCGGATGCCGCCGCCCACCCCCTCGGCAGCCTCAGAATCACCTGCGCCCCCCCGAAGTCGGTGCGCTGCCAGTCCGCCAGCTCATGCCCCCGCGCCTCCAGGTCGGCCGCGACCTCGTCGCTCACCCGCTCGATCGCAACGCGCCGCCCCGACAGGTGCCGGAAGCGCGCCGCGTCCACCGCTCCCTGCGGGTCCATCCCGAAGACGAGCATGTTGAGCAGCAGCTGCGTGTGCCCCTGCGGCTGCATCGACCCGCCCATGAGCCCGAAGGCCAGGAGGGGCTCGCCGTCCTGGGTGACGAAGCCCGGGATGATCGTGTGGAAGGGCCGTTTGCGCGGGGCGACCTGGTTCGGGTGCCCGTCGTCGATCACGAATCCCGCGCCCCGGTTCTGCAGGGCGAAGCCCAGCCCCGGGATGACGACCCCCGACCCGAACCCCGAGTACACCGAGTTGATGAACGAAACCATGTTCCCATCCTCGTCGGCGACCGTGAGGTAGATCGTCTCGGAGTCCGTGACCGCGCGGCCGGGGTTCACTCGATCGGCGGCGACGCGGGGGTCGATCAGGCGGCGGCGCGCGTCCACGAAGCCGGGGTTCAGCAGCGACATCGGGTCGATCTCCATCGTCTCGGCGTCCGAGACGTACCGGTGCAGGTCGGCGAAGGCCAGCTTCTTCACCTCGATCAGGTGGTGGAGGTAGTCGGCGGAGTTGTGCCCCATCCCCTCGAGGTCCATCGGCTCCAGCAGCTCGAGCATCTCCAGCGCCGCGATCCCCTGCCCGGCCGGTGGCAGCTCCCAGACCGTGTAGCCCCGGAAGTCCGTGCTCAGCGGTTCGACCCACCGCGGCTCGTGCGTGGCCAGGTCTTCCAGCGTGAGGAATCCGCCCAGCTCCGCCAGCCCGTCCACCAGCTCGCGCCCCAGGGACCCGCCGTAAAGCACTCCCGGGCCCTCGTCGGCGATCCGCTGGAAGGAGCGGGCCAGATCCGGGTTCGAGAACCACTCGCCCGCACGGGGAGTGCGTTCTCCGTCGATCAGGTAGGTCGCGCGGGCACCCTCGTCACGGGCCAGCTTTTCGGCCGCGCCCGCCCACTGGCGTGCGATCACCGGGGTCACCGGAAAGCCTTCGCTTGCAATCCGGATCGCGGGTGCGAGCACCTGCGCCAGGTCCAGCTCTCCGTAACGGGTCACCAGCGCGTTCCACCCGGAGACCGCTCCCGGCACCGTGACGGCTTCCGCCCCGCTCCCCGGCACCCGGTCGTAGCCGCGTTCACGGAGCGCCTCCACCGACATCCCGCTGCCGCTCCTGCCGCTGGCGTCGATGCCGATCAGCTCGCCGGACTCCGCCAGCCACACGATCGAGAATGCGTCCCCACCCATACCGGTCATGTGCGGTTCCACGACGTTCAGAACCGCGGCTGCCGCGACCGCGCCGTCGATCGCGTTTCCGCCTTGCCGCATGATCTCCAGGGCGGCGGAGGTGGCGAGTGGCTGGCTCGTCGCCGCGACCATCCGGGGCGCGTAGACGGTGGAACGACGACCCATGTCGCCCTGCTGTGCGTGAGCGTTCACGGGAACCGTGGCGACGGCGAGGTATAGAAGGAAGTGGCGGGCCGACATCGCATGCGTCCTTATGTCCTGGTGATGGGGGGTACGAGTGGAAAGAGAACGTAGGTACTCACAACCCCTTGGGCCAACCTTCCTGCCAAAATGGCCGGTTCCCGCGCGGTTTCCTGCCAAAATGGCCGGTTTGATGATCAAACGCTGCCAGAATGGCAGTATCGTCAGCGGTAACCCGCGGCCTCCCGGCATCGTAGGGCTCTGGCAAGGTTCTGGCATGAAGCTGTAGTTTCCCACCAGGGCGATGAGGGTGGCGGCGGGCACCGCCCCTTCGAAGCCATCATCAGCCCACAAACGTCATCGGCGAAATGAGGAAACAGACATGAGCCGACGCTTTTCACTACCGGTGCTCCCCCTCCGCGATACAGTGGTCTATCCAGGTGTGGCCGTGCCGATCTCCGCGGGCCGCGCCGGCACGGTCGAGGCCGTCCAGGAGGCGCTGGAAGGTGACCGGCGTCTCTTCGCGGTCGCGCAGAACGAGAATCAGGACGACCCGGATCCGCAGATCCTCTACGCGGTCGGGACAGTCGTTCGGATCATCCAGACGCACCGGGTTCGGGGAGGCATCCAGCTCCTCGTGCAGGGCGAGTCGCGCGCGCGTGCGGTGGCCTATACCGACGACGGCGAGGCCATGTTGCGCGCCACGCTGGTCCCCTTGGAACGGGACAGCATCCCGAACCAGAAGGACCCGGCCATCAAGGCGCTCGACGCGGAGCTCCGTGAACGCGCCGCCGAGCTCGGTACCCGCCGCGGCGTTTCGGCGGAGGCGCTCAACCAGCTGATCCAGGGGGTGGACGACCCCGGGTCGTTTGCGGACCTCGTCGCGTTCTACCTCGATCTGCCCACCTCCGAGAAGCAGGCGCTGCTGGAGACGCTCGGAGACGAGGACCGCATGCGGGCGGCGCTGGTGGCCGTCGAACGCGAGCTGGTCCGGATCGACGCCCAGGAGGACATCCAGGCCAAGGTCCAGGAGGAACTGGGGGAGCGGCAGCGCGAAATGCTCCTGCGGGAGCAGATGAAGCAGATCCGCAAGGAGCTGGGCGAAGAAGGGGAGCGGGACGACGTTGAAGAGTTGCGTGATCGGATCGGGAAGCTCGAACTGTCCGAGACGGCCCGCACGGAAGTCGATCGCGAACTGCGCCGTCTCGACCGCACGGCGCCCCAGGCGGCCGAATACCAGGTCATCCGCACCTTCCTGGAGTGGATTACCGAGCTGCCCTGGAGCAATCGCACGGATGACAAGATCGACCTGCACCGGGCCGACGAGATCCTTGAAGAGGACCACTACGGTCTGGAGGACGTGAAGGACCGGGTCCTGGAGTTCCTGGCGGTGCGCAAGCTCCAGCAGGAGCGCTTCGGCGAGGACGGCGACGACGAGGAGACCGAGAGCGCGGCGGAAGGGGAGGTCCCGTCTGCCGCCGCCGAAGCGGAAGGCGACTCACCTGCCGAAGACGACGCGTCCGCTGATGACGACCCGCTTGCCGGCGACCTGTATGCTTCCAACGGCGGCAAGGGCCCCATCCTCCTTTTCGCGGGCCCGCCGGGGGTGGGCAAGACCAGCATCGCGCGCTCGATCGCGAGGTCGGTGGGACGCAAGTACGTCCGCATCTCGCTCGGCGGCGCACGCGACGAAGCCGATATCCGGGGGCACCGCCGCACATATGTGGGCGCGCTGCCCGGGCGGATCATCCAGGGCATGAAGGAAGCGGGGAGCAAGAACCCGGTCTTCCTGCTGGACGAGGTGGACAAGCTCGGCGTCTCCTTCCAGGGCGATCCGAGCGCCGCCCTCCTGGAGGTGCTCGACCCGGCCCAGAACTCGACCTTCATCGACCACTACCTGGGCATTCCGTTCGACCTCTCCGAGGTGCTGTTCATCGCGACGGCCAACTACGAGGACCGGATCCCGGCACCCCTGCTGGACCGGATGGAGACGGTCGAGTTCCGCGGCTACACCGAGAAGGAGAAGCTGGAGATCGCCCGCCGATACCTGCTGCCTCGCCAGATGCGCGAGTCGGGGCTGCGGGAGCACGAACTCACCATCGGCGACGACGCGATCCTGAACGTGATCCAGAAGTACACGCGCGAGGCAGGCGTACGGCAGCTGGAGCGTGAGCTGGGCAAACTCGCCCGCAAGGTGGCGCGGAAGATCGCGTCGGCCGAAAGCGAGGGTATGGAGATCACGCCGGTGATCGGGCAGGAGCTGTTGGGCCGGCCGCGCGTGCACCCCGAGCACAGGGCCGCGGAGGACACCGTCGGCGTGGCCACGGGGATGTTCTACACGCCCATGGGGGGCGACATCATGTTCGTGGAAGCCAGCGTGATGCCCGGCGAAGGCGCGCTGGTGCTCACCGGACAGCTGGGCGACGTCATGAAGGAATCGGCCCGGGCGGCTCTATCCTATGCGAAGAGCAACTACTCGACGCTGAACATCGCCGAGAGCGCGCTGGAGAGTCGCGAAATCCACATCCACGTTCCCGCGGGCGCGATCCCCAAGGACGGGCCGTCAGCGGGAATCACGATGGCGACCGCTCTGATCTCGGCCGTCTCGGGGAGAAAAGTGCGTGCCGACGTGGCGATGACCGGCGAGCTGACGCTGACTGGACGCGTGCTGCCGATCGGCGGGGTGAAGGAAAAGGTCCTGGGCGCGGTGCGCGCCGGGATCCAGGAGGTGATCCTGCCGCACGACAACGAAGCCCATCTGGAGGACCTGCCGGAAGCGGTGCGCAACTCGCTCACCGTGCACCTGGTGGCGGATCTGGACAGGGTGGTGGAGCTGGCCTTGCTCAACCCGAAGAAGAAGGTGGTTGCCGCCCGGCCGGTGGTCGGCCCCGAGGAGGTGGGGGCACCGATTCGGGCGTAGGGGGCGGGCTCGAGACCGCCGGGCGGGTGTTTACCCGATGACGATGTCCCCGGGCGGACCGTCCGTGATCTCGCCGACCACGGCGGCCATGTCGCCGCTGGCTCGCAGCTCGCCCACCAGCGTTGCCGTCCGGTCCTTCGGGCACGCGATGAGCAGGCCGCCCGACGTCTGGGCGTCGGCCAGCAGCAGTCTCGTCGTGTCGGAGATGTCGCCTTCGTAGGAGACGCTGTCGGCCCCGTCCGCCAGGTTGCGCCGGGTGCCCCCCGGCACGTGACCCGCCTCGATGAGGGCGCCGACACCCTCCAGCACCGGGACCTTCGCCGCATCGATCCGCGCCGCGACCCCGGAAGCCCGAGCCAGGTTGCCGAGATGACCCGTCAGGCCGTACCCGGTGACGTCGGTGGCCGCGCGGGCCCCGGCAGCGACGGCCGCTTCGGCGGCGCCCCGGTTGAGCCGGGCCATCGACTCGACCGCTGCCGCGAGCAGGTCGGGCGGGCACTGCCCCGCCTTGATCGCGGTGGCGACGATCCCCGTGCCGAGAGGCTTGGTCAGCACCAGATCGTCCCCGGGCCGGGCCCCGTCGTTGGCCAGCATCGAATTGGGGTCGACCTCGCCGACAGCTACCATCCCGTACTTGGGCTCGGCGTCGTCGATGGAGTGACCGCCCACCACCGGAATTCCGGCTTCCCGGGCCTTTTCGGCCCCGCCCCGGATGATCTCTTCGGCCAGGCCCTCGTCGAGGAGGTCGCGCGGGAAGGAGAGCAGGTTCAGGGCGAAGAGCGGCCGCCCGCCCATTGCGTAGACGTCCGACAACGCGTTCGCGGCGGCGATTTGGCCGAAGTCGTAGGGATCGTCGACGATCGGGGTGAAGAAGTCGAGGGTCACTACCAGCGCGCGGCCATCGGTGAGACGGTACACGGCTGCATCGTCACCCGTGGTTGCGTCCACGAGAACTCGGGGGTCGTCCACCGGGAGAAGGTGACGCAGAACCTGCGCCAGCTCGGCCTGGCCGAGCTTACACGCTCACCCGGCGCCGTGGGACAGGGTGCTGAGCCTGATCCGGGGTCGCTGGTCTTGGGGTTCGCTGGGCATGGGGAAAGGTACCGCACCGCGCTTGACAGGCAACCGTTCGGCGGGCAGGATTCGGCTTGACGCAGCACCCGTTGGAGGGTCACTGGAACCCGCGCATGAGGACCAACCCGTGAACGATGGCAGCAGGCGCCCCGGGAGGCCGCGATGACCGCGCCTGCCTGGTCGTCGCGCCACGAGTTCGCCCGCGAGGTGGACCGTCCCGAAGAGGATCTGAACCTCGCGCGGGCGGCGCTTCTGGTGGCCCGGGAGGAGTACCTCCAACTCCCCGTCGACCGCTACCTGGTCCGGCTCGATGTCCTGGCGGAAGAGGCGCGCGACCGGCTAGGAATCGAGCGGGCTCCCGCGGTCGTGCTGGCCGAAGCGAGCAGCCACCTCTTTGCGGTGCGCAAGCTGCGCGGCAACCGCGACCAGTACCACGACCCGCGCAACTCCTTCCTGAACGACGTCCTGGACCGGGGACTGGGGATCCCGCTTACCCTTGGCATGGTGCTGCTCGAGGTGGGGTGGCGGCTCGGGCTGCCCCTGGAAGGGGTGAACTTCCCGGGCCACTTCATGGTCCGCTACCGCGGGGAAGCGATGACCTTCCTGATCGACCCCTTCCACGGTGGTTTGATCCGTTCCCGGAAGGAAGTGCGTCAGATCCTGAACCGGCAGCGAGGCGGTCGCCCCCGGCTCGAACGGCGCCACTTCAAGACCGCGTCCAAGCGCGACATGGTTGTGCGGCTTCTGCTCAACCTGAAGGGCATCTACCATCGGGCCGGCGACGACACGCGCGCGCTGGCGGCGGTGGAGCGCATCCTCGTGGTGCGCCCGACCGCGCGCGTGCAGATTCGGGACCGGGGCTACCTGCTCGCCCGTCTGGGCCGCGCCGACGAGGCGGTCACGCAGCTGGAGACCTATCTCGCCTTCGCGCCGAACGCCGACGATGTGGGACGCGTGGAGGCGCTGGTGCAGGAGCTGCGAGCAGGCGGGAAACCCTTGCCCGGGTCGTCCTGATCGCGAGACGGGGTCGTTAGCGTGGCAGAAATCCTGGGGCTGCTCGGCGAGAGGGGAGCCGTGTTCGCGGCGCCGGGTGACGGGGGCAAGCGCGTCGCGCGCCACTTCGGTGACCCTCGCGGCGAGTACCGCGCGGCGGCGGAGGGCTGCGGGGTCGTGTACCGCGCCGACAGGAGGCTGCTCAGGGTGCATGGCAGGGCGCCGCGGCAGATGCTGCACGGCATCGTGACGAACCGGGTGCCGGATCCGCCCGCGGCGGGGGGGGCCGCCGGGGCAGGCGCGGCCGCCAGCAGCGGGCGGGCCGCCGCGCTGGTGGGCGAGGTGGTCTACGGGACGATCCTCACGCCCAAGGGCCGTATGGTCACCGACCTGAGGACCCTCTGGTTGGGGGCTGGTGAGGGGGAGGGGCTGGGGCTGGATGTCGCCACGCATGGGCACGAGGCCGTGTTGGGGCACTTCACCCGCTTCATGCCACCCCGTTTTGCCCGCGTCGACGACCTTAGCGGCCAGGTGGGCCTGCTCACTGTGGTCGGTCCCGGGGCGGAGGACGCCGTGACGGCGGCGTTCGGGCGAGCGCCGGCGGAGGGGTACGCGCTGCTGGACGGGGGACCGCGTGAGGGCGGCGTGCTGGTGGGGCGCGCGGTCGAGCAGGTGCCGTCGTGGGACGTGTGGGCTCCGGCGGAAATTCTGCCGGACGTGTGGCGGGCGCTGGAGGACGGCGGTGGGGTGCCGGTCGGTTGGGGCGCCTGGGAGACGCTGCGGATCGAGGCGGCGTTCCCGGCGTTCGGCGTCGACATGGACGAGACCACGATCCCGGTCGAGGCGGGGCTCGTGGACCGCGCGATCGATCACGGGAAGGGGTGCTACACGGGGCAGGAAGTGATCGTGCGCATCCGGCATCGCGGGCGCGTCAACTGGCATCTGCGCGCGCTGCGCTTCGGGGACGCGGCGGCCAGGCCGGGCGGGCAGCTCTTCGAGGCGGGCGGGACGAAGGTGCGCGGGCGTGTGACTTCGGTCGCGGAGTCGCCCCGGTTTGCGCAGGCGATCGGGCTGGGGTACGTGCGGCGCGAGGTGGAGCCGCCGGGCACGCTGCGACTGGGGAGCGGGGAGGGGGCGGAGGTGGGGGTGGAAGAGGTGGGGGACTGACGGGAGGAGTTCCCGTTAGCGGAGTCCGCCGCCCTCAGCGCGGGGGTCGCCGGTCCCAGTAGTCATCCGCCCGCACATCGGTCCGCGTGATGTCGTCATTCGTCCAGGGACGGGGTCCGTAGGGGCGGTTGATCGGCCAACTCTGACGCAGAGTTCGCGCGTCGAAGAGGTTGCCGCCGACCATCACCAGGCTGACGCTTGCGGATGCGCGGATGTCGCGGAGCGGGTTGCCGTCGAGCACCGCCAGGTCGGCGAGCTTGCCGACCTCGATGGAGCCGACGTCCTGCTCCAGGCCGATGAAGCGGGCGGCGCTGATGGTGCCGGCCCGGAGGGCTTCCAGAGGGGCCATGGCTTCCGCGAGGGCCCACATTTCCCAATGCGCGCCGAGGCCGTCGACTTCGCCGTGCGCGCCGACCACGACATGGCCACCCGCTCGGGCGATGTCGGCCGCCCCCTCGGCGACCAGCGGAAAGATGTACTCGCGCGCGGGCTTCTTCACGAAGCTGCGGCGGGCTGCGATCTCCTGCCACGGTGACCACGTGAGTTGCAGGGGATCCAGCCACAGGTCCCGCTCTCCCAGCCAGAACTCGAGCGCCACGCCTTTCGGGTAGTCGGTCAGGGTGATCTGCGGCGAGTAGGTCGCGCCGGCCTGTCCCATGAAGGTCGTCACGTCGCTGTAGGTGGGAACGACCTGGATGGGGTGCTCCCATCCTGTGTGACCGGACATGACCAGGCCCAGGAGGTAGAGGAAGTCGCCGTTCTCGGAGGTAAGCGTGATGCCCCGGTCACGGGACGCCTGCGCGAGCATCTGGCGCTGGACGCGCGTGCAATGCTTGTAGTCCTTGAGTGAGAGCGCTCCCTGGTCGGCGAGGCGATTGACGTGGTTGCGCGCATCGTCAAACGAGGCGATGGCGCGTACGTCTCCGTGCGGGGGGCAGACCAGCGTCAACCCGGTGGAGTAGGTGCGCGGGCCGATGACACGCCCGGCCTCGGTCATTTCCGCGACGACGAAGGAGGGGTCGGGCTCGGCGGAGGGGTCGTGCGTGGTGGTGACGCCGTAGACGAGGTAGCGCGCCGACTCGTGGCGGCGCTGGGGCGGTACGAAGGCGCCCCCGGCGAAGGTGAGGTGGTGGGCGTGAACGTCGAGGAGGCCGGGTATGATGGTCTTGCCGGAGACGTCGACCACGCGATCCGCGCTGGAGGTGTCGCAGGCGCCCACGCATGCGATGCGGCTGCCGTTGATGACGATCGTGCCGCGCTCGATGACCTCGGGAAGCGCGGGTACGTCGCCGGAACGAAAAACGGCGTCGGAGCCGGACGCGGCCGCCGACGCCGCCATCGTGATGATGCGGGCGCCTTCGAGGGCGAGGGTGCCTGTGGGGCGGGGGCGGGGGATGCGCAGGGTGAGGTCGCGTACGTCGGCGGAGACATCGCCGCCGTACAGGGTTACAGTGGCGTGGCGGTTGGCGGCGGCGTATTCCAGTGTGCGGTTGTCCCGCCAGTGCGGGTAGGCGCCGCCCTCGTCGAGCCGTGTGACGCCGGGGCCGTTGGGATCGATGGTCAGCGGGCCGGAGGCGGTCAGGCCGGGAGGGGTGGGGGCGACGTGCATCGCCTGGAGGTGCTTGAAGGCGACGTGGCGCCCGTCGGGGGACAGAACGGCCCGGCGGGTCTGGGGCGGTAGCCGCAGATGGGCACGCTGGTCGCTGCCATCGGGCGCGAGCGACAGGATCGCGGGGGCGTCGCCGTCGCCGTCGCCGTCGAAGCCGGCGAAGTAGAGGCGGCCATCGTCGGCGATCGAGATCTCGCGCAGGGGGCCGGTGGAGGTGAGTTGGCGTGGGGAGCCGCCACGGGCAGGTATCTCGACGAGCTCCCAGCCGCGGCCGGCGGACGTCCAGTCGAGCGCGGGGTCCCACCGGTTCACGACCAGGGCGCTGTCGTCGCCGCGCCAGGCGAGGCGGGTGTAGCGGCCGGGGGTGGTGGTGAGGCGGACGGGGGTGCCGCCCTGTGCGGAGACCTTCCAGACGTGGCCGCCCTGCACGTCGTCCCAGGAGGTGAAGGCGACCCAGCGTCCGTCGTGGGACCAGGCCGGGTCGGTCTCGACGGGCTGATCGGCCGGATGCGGGTCGGCCATGGGGGCCGAAGTGTCGATCAGGCGGCGGGGACTGCCGTCGGGAAGCTCCTGAGTCCACAGCCAACCGGCGGCCTCATAGACCAGGCGGCTGCCGTCGGGCGACGTCACGGGCCACCGCACGAAACGCACCGCGAAGTCGTCGTCAGCGATCCGGCGCGAGGCGCGCGCCATCTCGGAGATGCTGCGCTGCACGCGGGCGCGGAAGGGGATGGTTTCGACATCGCCGGTTTCCACCCACACGCGGCGGATGCGGCCGCCCTGCGTGAGCACGAGCGAGCGGCCGTCGGGGGCCCAGCTGTAGCCGGGAAGCACGCCGATGTTCCAGCTCGGGTGATGGTCGGTGGCAGCGGGCGTGATCGGGTCCATCAGGATGCGCTCGTCGCCGGTTTCGAGGTCGCGGATCCAGAGCGCGGTGCGGCCCATGTACTCGTGGCCGCGGTAGGAGGTGACACCGCCCGGCAGCTTGCGGGCGTAGGTAAGCCAGCGGCCGTCGGGCGAGACTTCGGCGGCGACTTCGCCCAGGCGCAGGGGATAGGCGGGGCGCCCGCAGCAGGTGAGGTAGCCGCCGGTGCGCTCGGTGATGTCGTCGATGGTGCCGGTCTCGAGGTCGAGACGGCGGATGCGACGCTCCTCGCCGGTGAAGATGGCGGAGTGGAAGAAGAGTGTGCGGCCGTCGGGTGTGAAGGACGGGTTCTGCGCGCGGTCGGCGCCCTCCCAGAAGCCGGCGCGTGCGGGGGCGGTGGCGCCCGAAGCGCCAAGGACGACGAGGTCGGTCGGGGGGCCGCCGCCGGCGGGGAAGACGGAGATGACGTCCGTGGTACGGTAGAAGGCAACGGGCCCCTTGAGCTTGCGGGTGACGGCGATCTGGCGGCCATCCGGCGTCCATTCGGGTTCCTGCACACGGTAGGTGACGTCCAGGTGGATGGCGCGCGGGTTCGAGCCGTCGGCGTCCATGACCCAGAGGTTGTCCTGCCCGCCGCGGTCCGAGACGAAGGCGATGCGGGTGCCGTCGGGCGAATGGCTCGGGTGGTAGTTGACCGCGATGCCGCTGTTTTGGGTGAGCGACTCGGCGTCGCCGCCCTCAGCGGGGATTCGGTAGATCTGGCCCAGGAGGTCGAACACGATCCAGCGGCCGTCGGGCGAGATGTCGAGGGACATCCAGGTGCCCTGCTCGGTGGTGAAGTCGATCTCGCGGGGCTCGCCGCGCGCCAGGGTGGCGTCCCAATCGGTGACGCGCTGGGCCTGCAGGGCTATTGCGGGAGTGAGGAGGGCGGCGGCGAAGGCGGCCGCGGTCGCCTTACGGCACGCTGACTTCGAGGACTTTGGTCGAGACCACATGATTCATTAGCTCCGCTGGGTCGAAGTAGGTCGGCTTGAGACGCCGCTCGCTGGAGAGGCGGGCCTGGTCGATGTAGTGCGGCGAGTCGGGGTTCTCGCTCTGACCGTAGTTGTGGAGCGTGAACGAGCGAATGGGATCGGTGAACTGCACGAGACGCAGGAGCCGCGAGCCGATCTCGACATGGCGTAGTCCCAGCGAGTCGGGCGGGCTGAACGAGGTCATGGCGCGCAGGGTGAAGACGCAGCTGAGTTCGAGCGCGCAGCCAATACGGTCGTTGGGATCCAGGATCGACATCCCGCCGAGCGGCCAGGTGCGGCCGCCGCGGCCGATGCGGAAGACGTCGCCGAGGGTGCGGTCGATCGAGCCGTAGGTGTCCAGCATGAAGGCGGCGGCCGATTCGAGGGCGTCGAGGAGGTGCGGCAGGTGGGCCGCGGGAACGCCGTCCTTCTCCCAGAGCGGATCGCTGAGGGCCGCGCGGACCGCGTCGTCCAGGTCGGGGAGGGTGAAGATCTGCTCGCGCCAGACCATGTAGGCGTGCGCGGCCCGGGACTCCTGGCGGGCGTTGCCGTCGAAGGAGAGGATCCGGCCCGCGAGGGTGCGGACGTGGGGCGCGGTGGCCTGGACGCGGTCGAGGTCGACGTTGAGAGCCTGCCGGAGCGCGTCCTGCCAGGCCGCGGTGCCGACCCACATCTCGTCGAGGGCGAGCTCGACGGCGTCGTCGAAGGTGAAGTCCCAGGCAGCCGAGAGGACATCGACGGCGCGCACGCCGCGCGTGTTCCGGCGGTTGGGCGTGTCGTTGTAGATGTACGACGGGTAGCGGTCGGGGGTGAGGGGGCTGTCCTCCAGCATGACATCGGGCGAGATGTTGTTGTTCTGCATGTAGCCCGCGGCGGGGGTCTCGAGCTGGACGAGGTCTTCCAGGGGATGGGTGCCGAGCCAGGCCGTCGCCGAGGTGTTCCCCGGCACGGGGCGGTTCCAGTCGAAGCCGTCGGGGCGGGACGGGGTGCGGCCCGCGCGGATGTACCACGAGTCCCCCTGGCGGTCGCCGAACATGAGGTTCTGGGGGAACATGCCCAGCCGTCGCATGGCCTGTTTCACCTCGGCGATGTTGGTCGCCTGGTTGATCTCGTAGACTTCCTGATCGAAGTCGCCGGCGGTGTGCATGTACGCGGTGCTGATCACATAGGCGCGACCGTCCTGCCGCGCGACGACGGGCGAGAGGACATCGTTGTGCCGCGTGTAGGCGAAGGTGCGGGTGACGGGCTCGCCGCCGCGCACCGCGACCGTGACCTCGCGCGTCTCCATGCGGCGCCACTCGCCGTCGTAGCGGTAGCGGAGGGAGTCCGAGGGATCGACTTCGACCTCGTAGCAGTCGGCGACATCGGGGGCCCCGGTGGTCATCCCCCAGGACACGTCGCGGGTGTGCGTGAGGATGAGCATGGGGCCGAGCGAAAAGCCTGCCGCGTGCAGATCCCCGGCGTGAATGCGTGACTCGTAGGTGAACGCGCCGTCGATCCCGCCGTGCGGGTCGCTGAGCACGATCTGGGCGTTGGCCCGGGTGCGCCACGGAGCCAGGATCCATTCGTTGGAGGCGTTGCGGGAGGCCCGCGCGATCGATGCCCGGTCCGCCGCCGCGAGTTGGACGCCCCCGCGCGCACAGTCCTGCATTCCCTGCCCTGCCTGGTATCCCGGCCACAGGACGAAGCGCGACAGCACCACCGGGTCCCACGGCTCGAGGTCCGGTGCCCAATCCGGGGTGTGGTCGGGGTGCTCGGCCATCCAGGCCTCCATGCCCGCCACATAGTGCGTGTAGTTCCGCTGCAGCTGCGGGCTGAGGCGGTCCCATCCGGCCTGGGACTCCTCGATGTGGCGCCACATGCGGGACTGGAGGTCGGAGGGGAGCGCGTCGGCCACCCAGGCAGAAGGCTCGCTGCCGTACGCTGCGGCGAGTTCGCCCCGCCCGGCCAGGAACATCGTGAGGATGAATTCGAGTTGGTCGTCTGCCTGCGCGTAGCCCAGCCCGTAGAAGCCGGCCTCTTCCGTGTCGGCCAAGATGTGGGGGACGCCCCAGGGGTCGCGGTGAATGGTGACCTCGGGGGTCTGGGACGAAGCCGGGGAGCGGGTCCCGGGGTGGCCGGAGACCGTCGGGGCGGCGGTGACGAAGGTCGTCCCGAGGGTCACAACTACCAATTTCGTCCAAATTGGTGGCAACGAGTGTCTGCTGAACGTCTGAACCATGTGCTTGCCTCTCCGGCGGAGTGCTATCCCGGAAACCGGACGACCTGGTCGCGCATCGGTGTTTCGTGGCGTCGAAGCTCGCCTTCTCCCACGGTGCACCGCCCGAGCGTCTCCTCGCAGGCCCCGACGAGCTCGAAGGCGTCGTGGACGTAGGGCAGGCCTTCGGCGCCGAGCGGGACGTTGTCGTCGACGATGTGGAAGTGGAGGTGAGGCCCGCCCGAGTTGCCGGAGTTGCCGATCTGGCCGAGGACATCGCCGCGGCGTACCCGCTGGCCGACTTGCACGCGCGGGCTCTCCGGCAGCAGGTGCGCGTAGAGGGCGTAGTGTCCGTTTCCAAGGTCGAGGATCACATGGTTCCCGATCGCGGTGGAAAGGTTGAATACCTCGGGACGCGAGGTCACGCCGGGTGTATTCTCGGGGACGCCGTCGAACACGGTGGAGATGACTCCGTCCGCCACGGCGATCACCTCCTGGCGGTAGCTCGGGTAGCTTTCGTTCCCGCCCTCCTCGACCGGCTCCGCGAGACCGTCGCCGTTAACGAGCATGTAGTCGATGGCGTAGCGCTGGGCGAAGGCGGAACGTCCCAACAGCTGCAGGGGCATGCGGCGGTGGCCGGACGTGTTCGAGGGTCCATTGAACACGGCCCAGGGTCCACCCTTCAGGGGCGGCCCGATTTCGATCACCGAGGAGGCGGGCTGGACGGGCACTTCGAGGTCCACGTAGTCGCTGACCGTGCTGTCGCCCGCTGGAAGTTGGAACCAGACGCGGTGAAGGAGCTGGCGCGGAAGCGGGACCGAGCCCGGGACGGGTAGCATGACGTAGACGATCCCGTGGGACCGGGCGGCGATGGTGCGCCGTGCGACGGGATCTTCTTCCTGTGAAGTCGGCGGCAGCATGTTATCCCCCAGCTCGTCGCCGGAGTACTCCAGGAGCGAACGGCCCGCGGCCGAGTCTTCGAGGATCTCGACACGGGTCACCTGAGCCGGGGCGGGCAGGAAGCTCGTGATGAGGAGTTCATAGACGAGGTAATGGTTGCCGCTGGAGGCCAGCGGACCGGGCGGCACGGGGACACGGATCTCGAAGGGGGGCGGGAAGGGACGCAGGGACTGAGCGGAGGCGGACAACGCGGGGAATGCCAGCGACGCCGCAAAGGCGAGCGAGGTGCCGGTGAGCGCGGAAGCCGTCCGGGTGCCCCGCCCACCCACCCTCATGACTCCGATCCCCGGTCCGGGAAGTAGTAGGTCATGTTGTCGAAATCGATGGTCCAGGATCCCAGGGGCCACAGGTACTGGTGGGAGATCAGGGCGTCCATCATGAAGCCGAACTGCCAGAAGGAGTTCTCTTCGACGAAGACGTTCCCCATTGCCTGAGTGGCGCCCTTGCCGAGGCCGTTCAGGCCATGCGACTCGATGGATGTCCAGAAGTAGTCGGTGCCCTCGATGGGGTTGGTCTCGAGCCCCAGAAACTCGACTGTCTCGTCGACGACGATGAGGGGCATGCTCATCGCGAGCCCCGAATCCATGAAGAAGTTGAAGCCTTCATGGCCGTTCAGGCTGCCCTTCGCGAACATCAGGTGCGTATTCGTCATGTAGAAGGGCGCCTCGACGGGCGGTGTGTCTCCGAAGGTCTCCAGCACCTGGGCAAGTGCCTCGGGGCTGCGTTCGCGCAGGGTGATGCGCCGGTTGTCGTAGTCGACGGTGCTCAGGAACTGCTTGAGGATCTGGGTCGTCAGTACGCCGTCGGTGGACTGTCCGAGAGCCTTCCAGGTGGCGCCGATCACGGGGACGTTGGTGAGCGTGACGCCGCCCATTGTTACCGTCCGGGCCACCCCGAGCGGCTCCTCGACGGTTTCCCCCCCGGTGTAGGCGTAGCGCGCCTGGCGGGTGGCGACGACGGGAATGTCGATGCGCTCGTACACGTCCTTGTCGATGAAGAGCCGGTCGCCGCCGGTGTCGAGGAGCAGCTCCACGCTTTCCCCGTTGACCTCCAGGGTGACGTAGGGTAGGGCGCCCGGCTGTGTGATGTCGTTGGTGATCGCCATGTGGGCGACCTTGTCGTCCGTCGCCCACTCGATCCCGTAGGGCTCGCCTTCGAACGACTGCATGAAGGTGAGGAGACTGGACGCCTCTTCCCCTTCCTCCGGAGCGGGAAAGTCCCTGGACCTGGAGAACCGGTTGGTCTGATAGTAGGTGAGCGTCAGTCCCCGCGTTGCCCTGCCGTGGTCTTCCGAGCCCGCCTCGGTGAGCTCCATCAGCCTTCCATGGAGGGTCTCCGATCGGTCGTAGTTCCCGAGCAGGTACGCGGTCCTTGCCGCGAGCTGCAGGTCGCCGACATGGGACGAAGAGGCGGTGCCCAACGGTGCGATGACGTCGTCGGCCTCCCACACGTTCCCGAGCTTGTAGAGAACGTCCGCGTAGGCCCGCCGGGCGTCTTCGTCGCCGGGGTCGGCCTGGAAGGCGTGCTCGGCCGCGGGGAGGGCCGCTTCGACATCTCCCCGCAACCCTGGTTCTTCCTGGTCCGCGCCGGGGGTGGAGGTACAGGCGCCGAGGCCGAGGAGCGAAAGCTGTATGGCGGCCGCCCCGAGGATCAGTTTGTTCGTCATGCGACGCTGCCTTCGATTGCGTGACTGTGGGAAGATGTGTTCATGTCAGTGTACAATTCCCGGAGGGTGCCGCAAGGTGGGGCGCTCGGCCGGGCGCCGATAGCGAAAGGTACGTGAGATGCGAGGAAGCTTCCCGTTTTCCGGGTCGGTGCCGGCAGCCCGTGGCAGAAAACTGCTGCTTGGCCTTCTCCTCCTCACGGCGCCGGCCGCGCGCGCCCAGGAGATCATGACCCGCTACCCGTACGAGAACCGGGCCGACGTAGACCTCGCGGGCATCTTCGAGGCGAAGTGGGACGTCATGATTCCCATGCGTGACGGCGTTCGGCTGCACACCGAGATCTACGTCCCGCGCAATCAGTCCAGCCCGCTCCCCATCATGCTGGAACGGACCCCCTACTACGCCAACCCCAATGAGCAGGAGTACTCGATCCGGTTGCGCTGGTACACCGAGTTCTTCGACGAGGGGTACATCTTCGTCCTTCAGGACCTTCGCGGGCGCTACGACTCCGAGGGTGACTTCCGCACTCTGCGCCCGAATCGCCCCCCCGGCGACGTCGACGGCACCGACGAGTCCACCGACTTCTACGACACGATCGAGTGGCTGGTGAACAACGTGCCCGGGAACAACGGCCGCGTCGGCACGTGGGGCATCTCGTACGGCGGCTTCCTTTCCACGCGCGCCATGGTCGACCCCCACCCCGCCCTGCGTGCGGTATCGCCGCAGGCGACGTGCGCGGACATGTTCATCGGCGACGACTTCCACCACAACGGCGCCTTCCGCCTGAGCTACGCCTACGAGGCCGCGGTCCGGTTCGAAATGCCCCCGGAGCTGTGGCCCCCGGAGGGCCCCTGGGACAAGTACACCCGGTATCTGGAGATGGGCCCCCTGTCCAGGGTCAACCGGGACCTGCTGCACGGCCAATCGCGCATGTGGAACGCCTTCGTGGAGCATCCGAACATGGACCAGTACTGGGAGACCGAGATGTGCGGCGTCTTCCCGTATCTGCAGGGCGTCACCGTGCCCGCGCTTCATGTCACCGGCTGGTACGACGCCGAGGACTTCTACGGCCCCATCGAGGTCTACAAGCAGCTCGAGGCCGACGACGAGAACAACGAGAACTTCCTCGTGCTCGGCCCCTGGCGCCACGGCGGCTGGACCTTCGAGGAGGTCGGCCAAATGGTGCTCGACATCGACCTGGAGGGCGCGACGGCCCGCTACTTCCGCGACGAGATCCACGCGCCCTGGTTCGCCTACTGGCTGAAGGACAAGGGCTCGCTGCCCGCGGCAGAGGTGATCACCTTCCAGACCGGGTCCAACGAGTGGAAGCAGTACGACAGCTGGCCCGCAGATGGCATGGTGCCGCGCAACGTCTACCTCCGCGCCGACGGCGTCGTCTCGTTCGACCCGCCCCTCGCCTCCGATGGCGACGCCTACGACGAGTACGTCTCCGACCCCGACAACCCGGTGCCCTTCCAGTACCGGCCGATCTTCTACGATCGCTGGCACCTCTGGCAGGCGGAGGACCAGCGCTTCGTCGACGGCCGTCCCGACTTGCTGACCTGGGAGTCCGAGCCCATCGAGGAGGAGTTCTCGATCACCGGCGACATCGTCGCCCACCTGTACGCTTCGACCAGCGGCGGCGGCGCCGACTGGATCGTGAAGCTGATCGACGTCTACCCCGACGATCACCCCAACCCCGCGCTCCGAGGCTACCAGTACATGGTCGCCGGCGAGGTCTTCCGCGCCCGTTTCCGCAACAGCTACCGCGAGCCCGAGCCCGTAGTCCCGAACGAAATCACCCCCTACGCGATCAGCCTGCGGGACCGCGACCACCGCTTCCTCGCCGGCCACCGAATCATGGTGCAGGTCCAGAGCACCTGGTTCCCGATCATCGACAGGAACCCGCAGAGTTGGGTGCCGAACATCTTCGAAGCCACCGAAGCGGACTTCCAAAAGGCGACGAAGAGGGTCTACCGTTCGGCCGAGTACCCCACCCACATCACGCTTTTGGTGAATCCGGGGGGCCCGCCATGAATCAGCTCGGAATGTTCGGGTTGTTGTTCTTCTCGACGTCGGGTAGCGGGAAACACCGCATCGAGCCGTAGGCGCCGCCCTTGGGGTAGGGGGTCCCGGGAGGAGGATCGAGCGGTATCTCGAATGACCGGTGGTCCCAGAAGCGGTGGCCTTCCAGGAAGAGCTCCCGGGAGCGCTCCTGAATGATCATGTTGAGCAGGTTGTCGCCGGTGGGGCCCTCGACCATGTCCGTGGCGGGGTCGTAGCCGGGTAGCCCGGCCGCGTCGTGGAAGGCGTTGATGATGTCGACGGCCCGCTGCCCGCCGGCCGCCTCGGCGATGATGAGCTGGGTCTCGTCCCAGGTGGCGATCGGGATGGGGTCGTCCAGCGACAGGTACTTGAGCTGCTCCCACACCTGATAGACACGGCCGAATCCGAGCTGGCCGGTGTTGCGGGTCGGCACCCGGGGATCGGGCACGCCCTTCCACTCCAGCTCGCGAAACCTCGGGTCCACCGACTCGAAATGGCTCTGGTTGTTGGTCCGGTACACGGTGTTCATCGAGCGCTGACTGAGGCTCGAATAGTTCCCGTTCATGACGAAGCCCTCAGGCACCGCTTCGGCGTCGGACATGGCACCGGTCATATCGCCGAGGCCGCGGCGCGCCCTGGCCCTGCCCACACGGGTCATCGCCGCGATCTCTGCGTTCCCCACCTGCATTGCTCCCGATAGCGCCTCGCCGAAGCGGCTCTCTGCGTCGGCCAGAATCGCATTCGAAGACAGCTCGGGGCTCAGGTTGATCGCGGCGGAGCAGAACGACTCGCCGAGGAGGACGCGGGCGTAGGCGGTGTACGCGAGGGTGGTCGCGATGAGGTCGTCGCGGTTCGGCACGTCCGCAGCGTTCCAGCCCTGAAGGTTCTCCAGCGTCTCTTCGCCCTGAGAGATGGCGATGCTCAGGGGAAGGTAGATCGCGTTGTACTGGCCGCAGTCGAAGAGGGAATAGTTCTCCTGGTCCGACGTGATCCGCCGCGCGTCGAAGTCGAAGGCCTGGGAGCTCCTCAGGTTGGAGTTGACGAACTCGTCGGACACTTCGCCCGTGGTGCCGATGTACTCGGCGAGCGCGCACTCGAAGCTCGCGATCACCGAGCCGACCTGCAGGTCTGCCGTGGTGGGGTCTTCGAGGACGGCGTCGCCAACCCGGTCGGGTGGCTGCACGTCCAGCAGCGATTCACAGCCGGCCAGGAGGAGCATCGGTCCCAGGGCCGACGACGCAGCCCTCAATCCCCCGCCGAACCGAAATACCATGCGGCTCGGTGAGGCCTCTCTCACAGTGACAGTTTCTCGAATCTTCATTTCCATAATCCCTTTTCCCCCGCGTCAGAAACTCACGCGGACCGCCACCTTCACCCGGCGCGGCATGGGCGTGAACGACTGGCTCGACTTGTCGAAGAGCGGAGAGGTGGAAGTGGGCTCGGTGAAGTAGGTCTCGGGGTCGAGGCTCGGCCAATCGGTCCACGTCATCAGGTTGTAGGCCGCGAGCGTGACCGTGGCGCTTCCCGCCCCGAAGCCTTCGGCCCACGGCCTCGGCAGGCGGTAGGACAGCGACAACTGCCGCAACTTCGCGAAGCCGGCGTCGCCCACGGCGAAGGAGCTGTAGAAGCCGGAGTCGTACTCGGCGATCGTGATGGGATCGTAGTCCATCGGCGCCAGGTTCTCGCGGCAGATCCGGAAGAGCTGGCAGCGCACGATCGCGTCGTTGTCGCCGTGCCGCTGACCGTACTTGAAGTCGATCAGACCGCTCAGCGTCAGGTTGCCGAAGACCGTCAGGGAGGTGCTTACGCTGCCCTCCCACTCGGGTTCGGTGGGACCGAGGTAGATCGCCGGTGCCTGGTCGCAGGGTACGGGGCTGCGGCCGGAGCCTCCGTCGCACATCACGTTGATGGCGTTGCCGTTCGCGTCGAAGGCGGCCGAGACCACCTTCTGGCCGAACCAGGAACCGGGGGGCAGCCCTACCTGGTGACGGATGTGCAGCCCCGGAGTGTCGAGCATCGTGTCGAGGATCAGGTAGTCCTTACCGTCCGAGGTGGTCCCGGACTGGACGCCGCCGAGGTCAAGGACCTTGTTCCAGTTGCGCGAGATCTGGAAGCCGGCGTCCCAGCTCACGTTCCGGCTCCGGATCGGAGCGGCGTCGAGGCTGAGCTCGACACCGCGGCTTTCCACCTCGCCCACATTCACCCACTGCACGCCGGGGAACCCGCTCGACGGCGCAAGCAGCCGCTGCAGGAGAACGTCCCGGATGTTCTGGTGGTAGTAGGTGAAGTCGATCCCGACGCGGTCGCCCAGAAACCCGCCTTCGAGGCCGGCTTCGTATTCGATTCCCCGCTCGGGGGCCAGTTCGGAGTTGCCGGGCGATGAGGGTGCAAGCCCCGGACTGCCCAGCCCCGTCGTGATGGGCAGGAAGAACCGCAGCGCCGAGAAGCTCTCGGGCTGCTGCCCCGTCTGTCCGAAGGCCGCGCGCACCTTGAGCGAGTTCACGAAGTCGAGGTTCCAGAAGGGTTCCTCCGAGATCACCCAGCTGGCGCTGACCTTGGGGTAGGCCACGAAATCGAAGTCGTCGCCGAAGGCGCTGTTGTTGTCGACGCGGACCGCCCCGGTGACGAAGAGCCGGTCCCGCCATCCGATGTGCTCCTGGACGAAGGTGCCCACGGTCACATTGCGGACGAACACCTCGCCGGCGAACCTGCGTGCGGTGCTCGACACCGTGGTAAGCCCGGGCGCCGCAAACTCCTGACCCGTGGTCTGGGCGGCGCGAAGCTCCCGGGAGTAGTACTGGAGTCCCACGGAGGTCTCGGATGTCAGGTCGTCGCTGATGGCAAGACTCGCGGTTCCCGCATAGTCGGCGGTGATGAAGGTGGCGGACAGCTTCTCGAACTCCCGGCCCCCGCGGGCACCCGACGGTCCGTAGAAGAGCTCACCGGTGGGGCCGAGGAAGGGCCGCTGCACGATGTTGTCCTCGGCGGTCTCATCCATACCGACGACGAGCCTTTGCTGGAGCCACTCGAAGGGCGTGTGCTGTACACGGAAAGAGCCCGTGAAGCGGTCGAGCTCCTGCCGGTTCTGCTCGCGCTCGAAAAGGACTTCGGGCGGAGCGATGAGCCAGCCGCGGTTGGGCGTGTCTATGAGCGACGGGAACGAGTACATGCCGCTCAGCAGGGGGCCGGACCCGATGTCGTCGGCGAGTTCGATGTTCGACCGGACGTAGCCCGCACTCGCGCCGAAGTTCCAGATCTCGGACGGAGAGAAGTCGATGTTGGCCCGTCCGTTGAAGCGCGTGACGTTGTTGGTGATGTAGACGCCCTGCCCCGTGTCGTACGAACCGCTTACGAAGTACGAGATGTTGCCCTCGCCGCCGGTGACGCTGAGGCCGTAGGACTGCTCGTGCCCGGTGCGGAAGACGTTGTTGCCGGCGTCGGTCTCCCGCTGGAAGAGGTTCCAGCTGGCGATCGCCCCGGAAGAATCGAGGCCCCAGATGGACGGTATCGTGCCCTCCGGGTCGTGGATCCAATTCGCTCCCTGCTCGACCTTGAGGCTCCAGCGTGCGGGAGCACCGCGGGTTCCGCGCTTGGTGAAGATCTGGATGACGCCGTTGCTGGCCTCGGTGCCGTAGAGCGTCGCCGCCGCCGGACCCTTGACGACCTCGATCCGCTCGATCTCGTCGGGCGCGAAGTCGCCCAGCCTCGAGATCACGCCTGCACCGTACCCCTGGCTGTTGGGTCCGGCGCCGATGTCGTTGTTGACCCTGACACCGTCGACGTAGATAAGCGGCTGGTCGTCGAGGGCGAGGCTGGCGGTGCCGCGGATTTTCAGCCGGGGCCCGGCGCCGAGCACTCCTGTACCCGCCATCGCCACCAGGCCGCTGACGCGACCGTTGAGGAGTTCCGGTACCGAGGTGATCGCCGAGGTCGCGACGATCTGATCGGTGTCGAGGCTGGTGACGGCATTCCCGAGCTCCCTGCGCCGGGCGGCCACCGGTGTCCCGGTCGCGACGATCTCCTCCAGTTCGACCGCGGAGACGGCGAGCGAGAAGTCAACCGTTACGCCCTGGTTGGCCGTGACCGTCGTCGTGACGGTCTGGAGGCCATATCCGAGGCTCCGGGCCTCGACCTCGACCTCGCCGAGGGGGACGCCGACGATGAGGTAGCGGCCATCGGCGCTGGTGAGGGTGCCGCGCGATGTTCCCGCGATGGTGACCTGGACCGCCGCGATCGGGCGCTGGTCGTGCGCCGCCACCACCGTGCCGGTGACGGACCCCGTCTGCTGTGCCAAGGTGGGAGTCGGGGCGGCCAACGTGGCGGCCGCCGTGAGGACAAGGACGGACGACGCTCGATTCGCCGAGAGGATCGTCCTCCGCACCGAGGACCAGAGTGAAGCCAAACCGCTGAAGCGCGCCGCGTCCATACCCAACCTCCGCTTCTTGGGGACCTGATCGCGCCCAAGAAGAGGTTTCCCTTGGACGTGCCGCGGGAAGACAGTATTGTATACTAAACAGTATGTGACAGCAAGTACGAATCTGGATTTCGAAGACCAGGACATGTGCCGCGGGTCATCTGCGCGGCCCCGCGTGCTGAGGAGACACATCATGAGACGCAGTGGTTGTCACGTTGCGATTCGTTCCGTTCTGCGTTTGCTGCCCCTTGCACCGGCCGGGCTGGTGATCGCGGCCACCGCGATGCCCTCGTCGGCCCAGGTCCGCCGAATGTTCGACGTCCGCACGCCCATGCGCGACGGCGTCGAACTCTCGGGCGATGTCTGGATGCCGGCCGAAGGCGGCCCGTTCCCTTCGATCCTCATCCGCACGCCATACCTGAAGACCATGGCGATCGGCGACTTCACCCTGGCGGGGTGGGCGACCTACTTCGCGGAACGGGGCTATGCCGTGGTCATCCAGGACGTGCGCGGCCGTGGCGATTCGGACGGGGACTTCGACTTCTTCTTCCAGGAGGGCGAGGACGGCTACGACACGATCGAGTGGATGGCGGCCCAGGCGTGGTCCAACGGTGCCGTGTGCACGGCGGGCGTGTCCTACCTGGGCACCGATCAGTGGCTGGCCGCGCGCGAGCAGCCGCCTGCGCTGAAGTGCATGGTGGCGACCGCCGCGGCCGGGCGCTGGATGCACGAGCTGCCCTACTACGGTGGCGCGTGGATGATGTCGTGGGCGCTCGATTGGATCAACGGTACCTCCGGGCGCAACATGCAGACTGCCAATGCCGTCGGAATCGACATGGATTCGGTCTACCGGCACCGGCCGCTCCTCACCCAGGACGAGCGGATGGGCCGGGACATGCCGCTCTTCAACGACTTCCTCGAGAACGCCACGATGAACGAGTACTGGCAGCGGTTGCACTTCACCGAAGAGGACTTCCGGGGACTCGACCTGCCCGTGCTCCACGTCACCGGGTGGTTCGACGGCGATCAGCCGGGCGCCATGTTCTACTGGGACGGGATGATGGCCCATTCGCCGGCCGCGGACGAGCAGTACTTGCTGTCGGGCCCCTGGGGCCACGCGGAGACGTTCATCGGCGGGACGCTCGAGGTCGGGGATATGACCTTCAAGCCCGAGTCGATCGTCGACAACAAGGCCGAGCACCTCGCGTTCTTCGACCACTTCCTGAAGGGCAGCGACGACGGCTACGAACAGCCGAGAGCCCGGGTGTACGTGATGGGTGCCGAGGAGTGGCGGGAGTTCGACGCGTATCCGCCGACGGATGCCCAGCCCACGGATCTGTTCCTGTCCAGCGGCGGACGGGCGAACTCCATCGCCGGTGACGGCGCACTGGCATGGTCTGCCCCGGAGGGCGACACGCCGCCGGACCGGTTCACCTTCGATCCGCAGAGACCGGTGCCGAATGCCGTGGGGGTCATGCCCCTGGGCGAGGATCGGACCCCGCTGCAACGCCGTGACGATGTCCTGGTCTACACGAGCGAGGTCATCGATGAAGCGGTGGAGATCGTCGGCAAGGTCGTGATCGAGTTCCACGCGGCCACCGACGCGCGCGACACCGACTTCGTGGCGACCATCATGGATGTCTATCCGGACGGGAGGGCGGTGAAGCTCGGGCCGATCACCGGGGTCGTACGGGCCCGGTACAGGAACGGCTTCGACCGCGAGGAGCTTCTCACCCCCGGCGAGGTCGCGCGCTACGAGATCGACCTGGGACACATCGCGCACTCCTTCGAGCCCGGACACAGGATCCGGATCGACCTCACGAGCAGCGCCTACCCGCACATCGCCCCGAACCAGAACACGGGGAACCCGGTCGCGACCGACACGGAGTGGAACACGGCGCGGCAGATCATCCACCACAGCCGGGAGTACCCGTCACGGATCATCCTGCCGGTGCGGGCGAGGCGGCGGGCGACGGAGTAGGGGGGACTGACCAGAGCGAGTTCGGGATTTGCCCACACTTTCGTTGTAATTATGTACATAGACTATGTACATAATGGTGAAGGTGTGACTGGATGCGGGTGAGGCCAGAAGGCATCCCGCCATGCGACTTGTCCGACTGTAGTCAAGTGCATCCAATGGTCGTTGAGACCTCGCATCGGACCCCGACGTTTGATCGGGCGGACCGGGCGGGCAATCTCGGATGGCCTGCGCGCCCTCCGTAGGGCCCCTACCGCTCCCGCTGAAAGTAGAACGCCGGGGCCGCCTCCGGGTCCGGATACACCCGACCCCCATCCTCCCCGCTGTAAACCACCCCGTTCTTCAGCACATACACGACCTGCTGCGTGTGGCGGATGTCGTCCAGCGGGTTCGCGCCGAGAACCACAAGGTCCGCGAGCTTGCCGGTCTCGATCGACCCCAGGTCCGCGCCCAGACCGTGGTAGACGGCGCTGTTGCGGGTAGCGACCTGCAGGGCGTCCATGGGCGAGAATCCGCCCTGCACGAAGAGCTCCATCTCCCAGTGCATGTCTCGTCCCAGCATCTGGCCGTGGCCGCCCGCGTTCACCAGAACGCCCGCATCGAAGAGGCGCTTCATCGCGGACGCCATCTCGGGCGCGTAGAGATCATCGTCCCAGAAATGGGAGACCCGGCGGAATCTGCGCAGACGGTCCGCCGTGCTGAAGCGCAGGAGCTTCTCGTCCTCCCAATAGCGCTGTGACTGGTCGAAGAAGGACTGGCCCGGGGGGCCGTTGTACACGACGAGCAGCGTAGGCGTCACACCGGTGCCGCTCGCCCGGAACAGCTCCACAACATCCTGGTACAGCGGCGTGAGCCCCATCGAGTGCTCGAGCCCGGTCACGCCGTCGATGATCTGCGTGAAGTTCATCTGCGGGATCGCGGCGGTCTCGGACACGACATTCAGCCCCTGCTCGCGCGCGGCAGTGATCAGCTGATGGCGGTCGGCACGGGTGAAGTTGACGTAGTCCTTCAGCGCGGTAATGCCCTGGTCGCGGCTGAAACGCGCGTGCTCGTCGGCGTCCTCGTAGGAGTCGACGGGGCGGTAGGTGCGCTGCCGATACTCGCGGATCCCGTACATGGGAGCCCCGACCGAGAGCATGCGCGGCCCGTCCATCCGGCCGGACCAGATCATGTCGCGCACCCACGGCTCCTTCTCTTCCGAGCCGTACAGCTCGTAAAGCGTGGTGACGCCGTGCGCGAGCGCTGCGGTGATGCCGGGAAGCCGCTGTTCGACCAGGTGCGTGGGCGCGAGTTGCCCTGCGGCGTGGGCGTGCGCATCGACCAGGCCAGGGATGACGGTGTGGCCCGCAAGGTCGAAGACTCGGACGTCCGCGGGGACGGCCACATTTGTTCCAATTTCGGAAATCCGGTTGCGCCGAACAATTATCGTGGCGTTTTCGAGGACACTCCGCTCGTCGTCCATCGTGATCACGCGGACGTTGGTCAGCGCCACCGTCCCTGCCGGCTGGACAACGTCGTACGTGACCGCGATGTCGGTGGCCGCGGCGCCCTCGGTCCCGGCCAGGATGTCATCCAGAGTCTTCTCGTGGAGCATCCCGCCGCGGGGCCACGACAGGGTCTCGGAATCCGACCAGGCCATGTCCGGACCGTCCGACCCGTCGACGCGCTTCGTGAACCCCACGCCGTCGTACGCCGACACCGTGACCGGCTTGCCGATCCATTCGAAGGGCGTGACAAAGCTGCGGTGATACTCGCGGAAGACGATCCAGCGGCGGTCGGGGGACAGGACCGCGCGTTCGCCATGCGGGAAGCGGTAGAGCGTAGACTTCTCCGTCCCCTCCGGGCGGATGCGCCGCAGGACCAGCGTGTCGGCGGTCAGGTCGAGAACGGCCGCAGCCGCTCCCGAGACGAATTCGGTGTAGTAGATCCACTCGCCGGTCTCGTCGATGTGGACGGTGTGGGGCGCGCGTCCCTGGGCGTTGATGCTGCCGGACAAGCCGGTCACCCGGCGTTCCACCCCGTCTTCAATGACGACCAGCTCGAAGTCCGTCTCCTCTTCGATGCGCGTGCCGTTGATGAGGCCGCCGGCGCCGCGGATGAAGGCGAGTGTCCCATCGGGGCCCAGCGACAGGGACATGTACTGGGACGGGCGTGATGACACCGCTGTGGCGGGACCGCCCGCGAGGGGACGGCGGTGCACGGCGCCGAGTTCCTCGTCGGTCCAGGTGGCGTAGTAGAGCCAGCCGCCGTCCGCGTCGATCACGGGACTGGTCTCGTGCGCCGCCGACTGCGTGAGGTTGCGCGCGAGATCGCCATCCTGAAGCCAGATGTCCCCGAGCGCCTCGAACACGACGCCGGCGGGGGTGCGGTGAGCGAACCGGTAGGACCAGGCCCGCGTCTCCCCTTCCGGGAACTCGAAGGGGAAGCGGATCGTCTCGTCCACCTCGCGGTCCACCGGGGCGCGGAAGGGCACCTGGCGGATCGCGCCGGACGCCACGTCGACCGCGTGTATTCCTCCGTCGACCGTCAGGTAGAGGTGAGTGCCGTCCGGGTGCCAGTCCATGTTCGGCGAGACGCCGTAGTAGTACGGCCCCGATTCCTGGTGATCACGGTCCAGTCCCCGCGCGAGCACCCGCTCCGAGCGCGTTTCCAGGTCGTGAAGGATGACCACCGTCTCCTGGTCGTCGCGGTGGCCGTAAGCGAGATAGCGCCCGTCCGGCGAGAGCGCGGGGTTGAAGGCGCCGCCAGGCCGTTGCCGGTAGACGCGGATCTCGCCCGTCTCGAGGTCGTACGTCTTGATGCGGGAGCCGCTCTGGTGGAGCTGCTGGTCGACGTGCTCGAAGAAGAGGACGCCGCGCCCGACGTGCTCGCCGAAGTGCGTGATCGCCTGGAAGGTCGTGCCGGAGGTGATCTCCTGGCGCGCGCCGAAGAGGTTGAAGCGGTACGCCGTCATCGCCCCGTTCTGCTCCAGCGCCGAGGCGTAGAGGGCCGTGCCGTCGGCAGACCACGACCCCTGGACCACGGGCAGGTCCATCTTCGTGACGTTCTCGGTTGAATCCGTGCCCGCCGCACCCCCCGTGCCGCGATGGAGGATCCATACATCCTCGCTGCCGCTCCGGTCGGAGGTGATCGCGATGCGCGTCCCGTCCGGGCTGTAGCGCGGAAAGCTGTTCCAGGAGCGTCCGCTGGTGAGGGCTTGCGCCTCACCGCCGCCGATCGGCATCTCGTAGATGTGCCCGAGCAGCTCGAAGGCGAGGTGACGCCCGTCCGGCGAGACATCGAGACTGATCCAGGTGCCCTCGGTCGCGGTGAATCTGAGGGGGGTGGTGGAAGGAGCCCGCGATTCCTCGATACTCCACTCGTCGGTGTCCTGGGCGACGGCCTGGTTGGTGAGGGCGGCGATCAGGACGAAGGGCAATATGGGAGCCTGCGGAAGAAATCCCCGCTGCTTTCGAGCTGACGCGGGGTTTCTCCACGGGCTCCTGGGCGCGTGTCTTGGCATGAGTCTCTCCCTGTGGGTCAACGGCGGCGCATGGCGGCTCAGATGGATTTGTAGAGCGCGTCCACCACCAGCGAGCTGAGCCCCATCGTGTTGCTGTAGTGGTTGCGCACGAAACCGCCGGCGATTCCCGCCGCCGGGTCGGCAAAACCGTAGTTGCCTCCGCCCCCGCTCATCCCGAAGGCGTCGGGGTTCGGCCCGTAGATCGGCGGAAGCCCCGGGAAGAAGTTGGCGTTTGCGTGATGGCTGCCGGGTGTCCACTTCTGCTCCCGGCCAAGGAGAAGGTCCACACCGCCCGGAGGCGTCGGCGTGATGAATTCACGCACGGTGTCGGGCTTGAGCACCTGCCGACCGTCGAGGACGCCGCCCATGGCCAGCGGTGTGTACAGACGCGCAAGGCTGCGCGCGTCCGTTGTGACATTGGCAGCGCCGAACTCGGCCGCGAGCGCCTTCGGCTGGCTCCACAGCTGGCCGATCTGGAGCATGAACACGTCCATCGGCCCCCCGAGGAGTCCCCTGAACGCTGCGTGGTACTGCCAGCTATCGGGGTTCATGATCTCGGAGAGCCCCAACTCCTCCATCTGTGCGGCCAGGTTCGCGTACATCTCGGCTACCGCCTCGTGCGCGGGCACCTCGGGCCATGGCTTGATCGCGGCAAGGTCGCGCTGTTCCTCGACGGGCGTGCCCAGCCAGGTGTTCAGCAGCCACGGCCCGGCCATCTCGTCGCGCAGGAACTCTCCCGCGCGCTTGCCGGTGACCCGGTAGACGACCTCGCTCACCAGGTTGCCGTACGTGTAGCCGTGATAGGCATGCGCGGTTCCAGGCTCCCAGTCCGGTGCGGCGGCGGCCAGGCGCCGCGCGATCTCGTCGTACTGGTCGAAGCCGTTGCCGTCGAGGTCGAGCAGCTCGGTGTAGCCGGGAAGCCGGGTGGAGCCGGCCGCGTGGCTCAGCAGCATGCGAACCGTCGTGTTTTCCTTACCGTTGGTGGCGTATTCGGGCCAGTAGTAGCCCACCTGCGCGTCGAGGTCGAGTTCGCCGCGATCGACGAGGACCATGGCCGTCGCCGCGGTGACCGCCTTGCTGGTGGACTGCACGTGGACGCGAGTGTTGCGAATCCAGGGGCGGTCATGGTCCGCCATCCCGGCCCACAGGTCGACGACGATTTCGCCGTGGTGGGTGGCGGCGAAAGCGGCACCGCCGGTGCCCATGAGGCGGGCGTTGTCGGCGAAGGTGTCCCGGACCGGTTCCAGTCCGGGCTTGACGTAGCCGTTGATGGCCGGGGTCTCCTGGCTCCTGGGGGCCCTCGCGGATGCAGCGCCAGGATCCGCGGGCGGCTCCGAGTCCGACGTGAGTGCCAGGCTGCCCGCGGCCGCAAAGGCCGCCGTTCCCAGGAAGGATCGCCTGTCCATGTTGGTTTCTCTTGCCAAGAGGCTTCGATTCGGGAATTTGCGGGAATTGTAAGCCCTTCGCAAAGGGGGCGCACCCCAAGGGAGATATGGAGCCGTTGGGCTCTTTTTGCCCGAATAGGCCCTAGCCGACGGAGATGCTGACCGGCCACGTCGAAGCGGGTGTGTCGGGAGAGCGCATCGCCGGAGCGGTAATCACGGTCGTAGGCACCAACACGGGCACCGAGACCGCAGCCGACGGCATGTTCTCCCTGACGGTCCCCGCCGGAGCCGACCAGCTGAGCATCCGCGCGATCGGCTATCGGTCGAGCGAGATCACGCTCTCAGCGGGACAGACCACGATCATTCATCGCCCTGGAGCGGGACGCTTTCCGCCTTGACGAGATCGTCGTCACGGGGCGGGCCACCGGCGTCGCGCGGCGCAACCAGGCCAGTTCGGTGGCGCGGCTCGTGCCCGACGACCTCGTCCGGGTCTCGAATGCCAGCTTGGAACAGTCGCTGCAGGGGAAGATCCCGGGGGCCATGATCCGAAGCAACTCACCCGCCCCCGGCGGCGGCGCGAGCATCAACCTGCGGGGCGTGACGTCCATCATCGGCAACAACTCGCCGCTGTACGTGGTGGACGGCCTCATCATCAGCGATGCGGCCACGCAGCCGGGCGTCAACACGATCACCGGCGCCTTCCCCGACGGGCGGTTCACGACCACCCAGGGGAACGCGGTCAACCGGATCGCGGATCTCAACCCGGACGACATTGAGTCCGTCGAGGTTCTGAAGGGCTTTCCGCTCCCGTCGAACGAGTGCATCAAGCGCTCCCCGGAACCGCCGGGTTGCGCGGTGCCGGCACCGGTGTCGTAGGACCGGGAGGGCCGCTCGGCAGCACCGGCAACAGCACATGCGAGGGTCGCTCGCGATCGTGAAAGACCGTCTGGTTCGCGGTCTTCCACTCGGTGTCCGTCGCCACCGGATTCCCCGTGTTCTGATTCGGGTTGACCATGGGGAACGCGCTGCTCGAGATCTCGATCCGAATCCGATGCCCCGGCAGGAATGCGTGGCCGATGTCGAACAACTCGACCTCGAAGAGCTCGGGCTGGTTCGGCGTGAGCAACTCGGTGTTCAGGTAGCCGTTCCGGTAGCGGGCCCTCCGCACTCCACCTGCCTCGGTCGACCCGAGTGCGACCGCCCGGCCATCGGGGTGGACATCCTGGATCTTGGCGGTGAAGTCCGTGTCGAGGGCGTCGCTGGCAGCGTACAGTCTCACGAAGACGCGGCCCATCATCGCGAGTGTGTCCGTGAGGGCGTCGGTCGTGTAGACGAGGACGTCGTCGCGCCGCTGCACCGGACGCTGGTCGACCGCACGCCCGACCGTCGGAACGGGGTTATGGGGGTCGTAGACGAATCGGTCGGGGGGTTCCTCACCTTCAGGAGCGTCCCATGTCAGGCGGCCATCGCCGAGCAGCGAGTTGGCCGCACCGCCGCTGTGCAGGTATAGCGGCGTGGGGGTGGCTTGCGGCGGAGGATAACGGTCCAGCTCCAGCCACTGCCCGGTGGCGGTCAGGTAGGCGCGGACCCTTGAAGCGCCAAAGTCACTCGCTGAACCCTTCAGACAGGACTCGAAGAACCGTCTCCGAATCTCCTGGATCGGCAGTACGGATTCGGGGGAAAGCTCCACCTCGCCGACCGACAGCGCACCGCCCAGGTAGGTCTGGGCGTGGGTCCACGGTCCGATGACCAGGTAGTGCCGGTTGTTGGCGGGGTTGTGTTGCGCCATTCCATCCCAGTAGGACAGCGCCCCGCTCTGATCCCCATCGAACCATCCGGTGACGGTAAGGACGGGGATGTCGATCTGCTGGAAGTCCGCGGCTTCGAAGTGCAGGGGAGCCCAGTATCCGTCCAGGGTGTTGTGCTGCAGAAACTCCCTCCAGAGCGGGATGCGGCGCCCCATGAAGTCGTCCATGGTGAAGAGGGGGCGATGCGCCAGAATGGCCTCCTGGTCGAGCCCCGCGGCTCCCGGCCGCTGAGCGGAGCGCGCGGATGTGTCATTGAGCCAATCCAGCGCCCATCCCATGCGGAAGGCCCCTCCGAGATAGGGGATCTCGTCGAAGAGGCGTCCGGAAGAGGCCGTGGGGATGATGCAGCGCAGGTGCGGAGGGCGCTCTCGGGCGGCCAGCCACTGGACGGTGCCGAGATAGGATCCTCCCGACATGCCGACATCGCCGTTGGACCAGGGCTGCTGGGCGATCCACTCGATGGTGTCGTATCCGTCCTCCCCCTCGCCGAAGTAGAAGTGGAAGTCCCCGTCCGAATCGCCCCTTCCCCGCACATCCTGAAGCGCGACCGCGTAGCCGTGGCGGACGAAGTACTCCAGCCGGTAGCGCTCGAACTGAGGAGCCTTGAGGTACGGGGTGCGGATGAGGATGGTGGGGAATCGGCCGACGGCGTCCGGCAGCCAGACATCGGTGGAGAGCTCGACACCGTCCCGCATCGGGACGCGGCGGTCGAAGTGCGTGCGCACCTGGGCCTGAAGGATCCCCGGTGTCGACAGGGCGGCCACCGACGCCGCGAGGATCCAGCTCCTCCCGCTCATCGGCTATGACCCTCCCTCCGTGATCGGCATCTCGACCGATTCGCCCCAGATGTGGCGCGCGAACCACTCCCAGTTGTGCCACATCGCCGCGAGCCGCTCGCGTGGCTTCGTGATCCCGTGGCCAAACCCCTTGTAGATAACGAGACGGGTCTCGACCCCGACATCCTGGAGCCCCTGGTACAGCTCGTAGGCGTTGGGTGTGGGGACCCGCGCGTCGAACTCGCCGTGCTGGATCAGCGTCGGGGTGACGGCCTGCTCGATGTAGGTCATGGGTGACGTCTTTGCGTAGACGTCGGGGTCGTCCCACGGAGTCCCCTTCAGGTACTCGCGGGTGAAGCCGTGGATGTCGGTGTTGACGTAGTAGGTCATCCAGTTCGAGATGCCGGCGCCCACGGAGATCGCCCGGAAGCGGTCGCTGGTGGTGGTCAGGAAGGCCGAGATGTAGCCGCCCTGGCTCCACCCCATCGCCGCGACGCGATCGGGATCCGCGACGCCACGCTCCACGAGCGCCTCGACGCCGGAGAGCACGTCCCACGCGTCCCCGACGCCCAGGTTGCGCACGTTGAGGGCACGGAAGTCCGCGCCGTATCCCGCCGAACCGCGATAGTTGGGCATCAGCACCGCGGCGCCCTTCTTCAGCCACTCGAGGATGGGGTACACGTAGCCGCCGACCAGCTGAGGCCTGGACGTGCCGGTCGGCCCGCCGTGGATGATCACCATGAGCGGGTAGGCGCGGTCGGGGTCGTAGCCGGGAGGCTTCATGAGCACTCCCTCGATCTCGGCGCCGTCCTGGCTCTCCCACCGCACCACTTCGCGGCTGCCCAGGTCTCCCCAGTCGGCGACCTGGGCGGTCATGTCGGTGATTCGGCGTTGCGCGCCCCCGCGACGCGACACGCGGAAGATCTCGCCCACCGTTGTGCGGTCCTCGCCCTGCACCGCCATCACGGACCCGTCGCTCGAGAGATCCACCGTCATGATCATCTCCGGGGTGTCGGCCTCGCGCGTCACGTCGCCCGACTCGGGATCCAGCAGGAACAGGTGGCGCGCGGTGCGCTGGGACGCGACGAAGAACACGCCCTCGTCCGTCCACGCCACCGGCGATGGGTTCTCGTCGAAGCCGGCGGTCAGGATGCGGGACTCGCCGCCCGCCGAAGGGATCACCGCGAGTTCGGTGTTGCCGTAGTACGGATTCGCGCCCGCGGGGGTGGAGTAGAGGATGAGTGCGCCGTCCGGGGACCAGGTCGGCCCGCTTTCGGGGCTGGCGTCGGCGACGAGCGTCCGAACGGTTGCGGTGGCCACATCCACGACCGAGATGTCGGCGTGCGGAAAGGAGTTCACCTGCGGTGTGGGGGTGTGGTCGAAAGCGACCTCACGGCCATCGGATGACCACTCGAAGGCGCCGACGGTGAAGCTATCGCCCCCGGTCAGGCGGCGGGGCCCGGCGTCCCCGTGCACGGCGGTCACCCACAGGTGTGACATGCGGAAGTCCGTGTCTTCGACGGCATAGTCGCCGTAGCGTTCCTCACGTTCCTCGAAGTCGTCGGGAGCGGGATCGGCGGCGGAAAAGACGATCCGGTCGCCGTCGGGCGAGAAGCGGAAAGCGCTGATGCCCCCCTCGTGAGAGGTGAGTTGCTCGGCCTCGCCCCCAGCCGGGCGGATCAGGTAGATCTGCGCGCCGTCACCGCGATCTGCGATGAAGCCCAGTTGCGACCCGTCCGGCGACCACCGATGTCCGGTGCTGCTACCCGGTTCGGTGCGGGTGAGCTGGAAGGGTTCGCCGTCGCCCACCGCCAACCAGATCTCCTGGTCGAATCGGTTGGCTTCCCAGTCCGTCGTCCCCACCGAATACGCGATGGCGCTCCCGTCGGGAGAGATACGGGGACTTCCCACCGACTTCAGTGCGATCTGGGTCCGGAACGACTCCAGCACCGGCGACTGTGCGGTGGCGGGCGCCGCTGCGACGCATGTGAGCAAGGCGGCGGCGAACAGGGGTGCCGGCGCGACGCCGGAGGACGGTATCGCGATCGGCGGCGTGGCGGCCTCCAGGGTCGTTGGGACGGGGCGTCGGCGAGCGGGACGCATGACGTTTCTCCCTATTGCGGGCAGGGTGACTGTGGTTGCGCTCATGGTAGCCGTCCTGGGGCTGACAGCGCCAAGGGCAGCATCGCGGCGGTCGGGGATTTCCCGCCGGCCGGGTTGGTCCGGCGTATCGGCTTGTGACGGGAGCCTGAGTCGGCTTGCCTCGCTCGCCGCAGGATCGCACTGCAAAATGTCAGCTTTGCTTTACATCGTGTAAATCAGAGATAACATTGGCTTCGCGCTCCACCACCCGCACGCCGCGCTTCGGGACGAGGTTCGCTTGATCCTCTTCGACCGACCCGGCACCGGCTGGAGCGATCCCGGCCCCTTCCCCCGGCGCACGGCCACCGAAGCCGAAGCGGCGGCCATGCTGGAGCCGGGGGTGATCTACTATGGAAGTTCCTCCGTCCCGTCCACCTGAGCCTGGTAGAGCCGCCGCCCCTCTTCGAAGGTCGCCAGCACCTCCGCCTTGTGCGCGGGGTCGTCCCAACGGTCCATCGCCCTGAGTTCGCCTAGCGTTTGATCGATCCAGCGGACGAAAAACGCTGCGTCCTCGCGGGAACGGATCGGCTCGCCGTCGGCGATCGTGAAGACCGGGTTGGTGTGCGCGAAGAGATAGCTGTCCATGGCGCCGTGCTGCGGCGGGCCAAGGACCCGGGCGGCGATCCAGCCTGACCCCTCGATCGGGATCTCCAGTTCGGCATCGATTGACTTCATGTCGCCGGTGGCGTCGACCGTGTGCACGATCCGGCCATTCTGCACGATCTCGAGCCGGTGCATCGTGAAGAGCGACCGGGCCGTTGCGGTGACCTTCACCACGTCGCCGCGTGACACACCCAACTCCTCGCCCATTCCCATGCCGGAGACGTCCAGCGTCAGCATCGGGCCGCTGGTCACGAAAGCCCTCCCGGCCGCCATGGAGTCGGCCCAGGCGTCGTAGTGCAGGTGGTCCTCGCCGGTGTACACATAGGTCCGCGTGGTGCCGACCGCGGGATGCCTCCAGATGTCCGACATGACGTCCGTGCCGGCGGTCGCTGGTATCCGCGAACCCGTGTTGAGCAAGCGGTACCAGACCTCGGCGGTGCCGAGTTCGTCGCTCCAGATGCATGCGACGTCCACGAAGTCGGCGACGCCGAGAATCGCGTCGACAGGCAACTCTCGCGCGGAACCGGCCCCGGCCTCGTCGGGGTTGCGGTGCCTTAGCCCGAACGGATGGACGTACCCGCCGATCCCGCCCTGCTCGTGAACGCGGCGGAGCACGTGGGCATTGTCGGGATAGAGCGCGTGATGCGCTGTGCCGATCGAACCGACATAGAACGGGGTGATCAACTCCACCAGGTTGAGCAGCGACAGGTGCGCGAAGAAGCTGGGCCGGTACTCCTCGTTGTAGTAGACGACGGTCCGGGGTCCCGTGTGTGGATGGGGGTGCCCCAGGAAGTGCTCCAGGTCCTCGACCCGGCTGTTGCCCCAGTAGTTGGCGATCATTCCGTTTGCGACGTTGAGGTCCTCGGAGTGGGCCTTGTTCCGCAGGTCCTCGGGGGTGACGAAGTAGTGGCCGCCGTAGTTGGGATGGATGTGGTTGTCGCCGGAGTACCAACCGTCGGCGGCCATGTCGATCCAGCGGTCCAGCTGCACCTCGACGGTGGTGAATTCGCCGGCCCGCACCTCTACAGAGCGCGATACGGGCTCGTATTCGAAGCCCCGCCATGCCTCCAGCCTGGCCTCGCCGACCGGCAGGGTCACCGAGAAGCTGCCATCCGTATGGAAGTAGTAGTCCTCGGTCACGCTCACGACGCGGGGGTAGCTGCCGCGGGGGAAATGGCTGCGTCCGTCGGACCCCTGCAGATAGATGCGCGACGGCAGGAGTTCACCATCGGAATCGGTGACCCGCACCCGCACCTGCCCGGTGGGCTCGGACCACGCGTAGTCGTCGATCCTGACCCGTTTCGGCTCGCCCCCGCCGCGCGTGACGGTGTACAGCGCAAAGCCCATCCCGTTGTCGATGGTGCGCGGCTGGTCGTCCGTCCCGCCGTTGCGCGCGTACACAAGGTGCTCCCCATCGGGTGACCAGGAGGGGAAGTATTCGTCCGTGCGGCTATGCGTGAGGCGAACCGGCTGGATCCCGCGGGGCGACTTCTGGCTGGGCACCGCGTAGAGGTCGTTGTTTCCCGAAGCGTCCGTGATATACGCGACCACTCCCCCATGCGGCGCCACCACCGGAGCCGCCTGATAGTTGGTCTCAATACGGATGAGAAGCTCCACCTCGCCGGTCTCCGCCCGCCACCGCCACAGCGAGCCCGAGCCGAGCGCCGCCTCGCCCCGCCGCGACACGAACACGATGTCGCCGCTGTCTCCAACCCAGTCGCCGGCCATGTCGTTGGCTTGCGGATCGGCCACGACGGGCTCGGCGTTGCCACGCTCCAGGTCGTAGACCCAGAGGTCGAAGTTCCCGTTGCGCTCCGTGGTGAAGAGGATCCTCGACCCGTCGGGGGACCAGCGCGGCCTGAGATCCAGGAACGGGCTACTCGTGAGTTGCCGCGACTCTCCGGTTGCCACGTCCACCATGTGAATGTCGAAGTTGCGGTCGATGTCCGCCGCATAGGCGATGTGGCGTCCGCCGGTCGACCAGGTCGGCTGGGAATGGTACCCGGGACCGGTGGTCACCTGTCGCGCCGTCCCGCCCTCGACCGGCACGACCCAGATCCGCCCCTGGTAGGCGAACGCGAACGACTCGCCGTCGGGCGACCACGCCGGATAGGTGGGCGACGCGGTGACGGGGGGCGGGAAGTAGCTCTCCATGTACATCCGGCCGGCGCCGCTGGCTCCGGAGAGCGACGGATATCCGCCCGGGAAGGGGTCGGGGTACTCGTACTGTTCCTGGGCGGAGGCGGGGTTGGGGAGGAGGAGGGCTGCGAGGGCCAGGGAGAGGAGGCAGAGGGCGGAGGTGAAGCGCGGGGAGGTGGGGGCAGGTCGCTTCATGGCAATCTTCATTTCGTGGGGCACGGGGGTTCGGTATTGGGGATGTCATCGGCATGATAACGCCCGGAACCAGCCGTTGCGAGCCCGTTGTCGATGCGCTGGACGCGGCGGCGGCCCGACTCAAGCGCAGCCGCGCGCAGGTCGTTCGAGAGGCGTTGGAGCGCTATCTGGAGGACTACGACGATCTCGCAGTGGCCCTGGAGCGGCTTCGAGACCGCTCCGACCCCGTCCTTGACTGGGATGAAGTCCGGCGTGAGCTACTCGATTCGGATTAAGCGGACGGCGGCCAAGGAGCTGGCTCGGATTCCGCGGAACGATCGCGTCCGAATCGTACGGGCCATCGACCGGCTGAGCGAACAGCCTCTCGCCGGAAGCGCGCTGAAGGGGGAATTGCGGGGCCTTCGGCGGATTCGCGTCGGTCAATATCGGGTTGTCTACGAAGTCCTGGACGATGCGCTGGTGATTCTCGCGGTTCCAGCAACAGGCACTGGCGCCATCATGCATTGCACGTTTTGACGTCGAGAACTGTTCACCTAACACAAGGACGAATGTGGGACCAGGCGGACAGCCCGCCGGAAACACACTCACCCCAAGCGAGGCGTAGCGCACCGGCATTCCCGAATCACCACCACCGGGTGCACCGCGGATCCGGCGGATCCGTCCATCGTCGTGTTGAAACCCGTTGCATCGACCGTGGCCCCGTATAGCCGAATTGATGACATCGCTCTTGTCACGCCAGACATCGCCTGTGTCATCGACTCCTACGAATTCCGGGTCCGTTGCGGGGACCGGGCGGGGGATGTCCTCGGGGTCTTCGGTCGGAAAGGCGACGGTCCTGGAGAGTTTCGTACTCTTTCCGCGCTGGAGCGGGGAGTGGACGGGACGGTGGGGATCTTCGATCTCAGATTGAACCGCCTGAGCTTCCATGCGCCAAATGGTACCCTGGTCTCCCAGGGGTCCATGCCTCGTGGATTCCTCCCGCACGAGATCTTTGGCCAGCGGGTATTGGGCATCAGGGTGGAATGGACGGACCAATCGTACGAGGACGGGGGCACGTGGATTCCCAGGGAAGTTGACCTTCTATCCGGAGAGGTACTTTGGGAGCGGTCCGACCTTGAGGATGTGGCGGACACCGAGTGCGGAACAGTCGGGAAGGGATGGCCCGATGGCCGGGGAGGCTTTGTATTCTGGGCTTGCCAGCATGAACTGGTCTTCCTTGAACAGAATATTCGCCATCGGTAGCGAGGAATACGTAGCGCAATACCGGAAAACCCCGAAGCGCTGGTTTCTCACTCCCGAACCGATCAATTTCGACTTCAAAGGACGTCTCTGGGTGGCGACCACGCGAGACCGGGACACCTATTCCTATATCAATATATGGAATGGCCAGCAGTACACCGGCACGTTGCGGATCCGCGATCGACTGATGGGCTTCGATCTCCTGGGCACCACATTCGCCGCTCTCGTCGAACGGACTCCCGGTCCCAACGGCATCGCCCAGCGTGCCATCGACTGGTACGACATTTCGGCGCTCGGTTTCGGTTCATAGGTCGGTAGCGCCGCCCGCCCCGGTTGCCGACAGGTCGCATCCGACGGAAGTTGCAGGGTTGTCCCGCGCCCGAACCGCAGGTCCCAACCCCTGGAGCATCCTCATGAAAGCAGCCGTCTCCGCACGGCCGGGCGGCCCTGGAGCCGTCCTCGCCCGGATGGGCAGCCCCGCAACCGCCCTCGCCCTGTCCGCCGCGCTGGTGGCGACCACCTTCTCCCAACCCGCAGACGCCCAGTTCCGTTTCGAGTCCATGGACGTCTTCCAGCTCGAGTACGCCGCGGACCCGCAGATCTCGCCGGACGGCAGTCAGGTCGTCTACGTCCGCACCGCGATGGATATCATGCTCGATCGCAAGCGCTCCGAGCTTTGGGTCATCAACGCCGACGGCTCCGGCCACAGGCGCCTCGCGGCCGGCGGGTCACCCCGCTGGTCACCCGACGGCACCCGCATCGCCTACACCGCGGACGGCCAGATCCACCTGCGCTGGATGGACACCGGCGAGACGGCCACCCTCACCCAGCTCCTCGAATCGCCCAGCGGGATTCGCTGGTCCCCGGACGGCCGCCACATCGCCTTCAACATGCTGGTGCCGTACCCGCCCCCGAGTCTCGTCGCGCCGCCGAAGCCGCCCGCCGGGGCCGAATGGGCCGATCCTCCAATCATGGAGGACCGCTTCAAGAGCCGTCAGGACGGGGTAGGCTACCTGGATTTCGGGTACAATCACATCTTCGTGATCCCGGTCGAGGGCGGCACCCCGGTGCAGGTCACCTCGGGTGACTTCCAACACTCGAGCCCTGCCGCCTGGCTGCCGGACGGGACCCATGTGGTGTTCACGTCGAACCGCAATCAGGACTGGGTGCACGACTACAGGAACTCGGAGATCTACGTCGCGTCGGTGCAGACCGGACAGATCCGGGCCCTCACCGACCGGCCCGGCCCCGACAACAGCCCGGTGGTCTCCCCCGACGGGCGGCGGATCGCGTTCGTCGGCTACGAGGACCGCACCCGCACCTATCAGGTCAGCACGCTTCAGGTCATGAACATCGATGGCGGAAGCCATCGCGTGGTCACCGGAGACCTCGACCGCAGCGTCGCCAACCCGGTGTGGGCGCCCGACGGCAGCGGTCTCTACTTCCAATACGACGACGAGGGCAACTCGAAGGTGGCCTTCGCAACGCTCGACGGCGAGATCGAGGTGTTGGCAGACGACCTCGGCGGCACCTCCTACGGCCGACCGTATGGCGGCGGCTCCTTCTCGGTCGCGAACAACGGGGCCATCGCGCTCAACCAGACTCGCACGGACATGCCGGGGGAACTCGCGGTGAGCGCTCCCGGCCGCGCCGGCCCGCAGGTCATCACGGCGCTGAACGACGACCTGCTCGCGGGCAAGACCCTGGGCGAAGTCGAGGAGATCTGGTGGGAGTCGTCCTACGACGGTCGCCCCGTCCAGGGCTGGATCGTCAAGCCGCCGGACTTCGATCCGAATCGCCGGTATCCGTTCATCCTGGAGATCCACGGCGGGCCGGTCTCCAACTACGGCGACCGTTTCTCCGCCGAGATGCAGCTCATGGCTTCCGCAGGCTACGTCGTGCTGTACGCGAACCCGAGGGGGAGCACGAGTTACGGAGAAGAGTTCGCCGACCTGCTCTTCCACAACTACCCCGGCCAGGACTACGACGACCTGATATCAGGGGTCGACGCGGTGATCGAGCAGGGATACATCGACGAGGACAACCTCTTCGTGACCGGCGGCAGCGCGGGCGGGATCATGACCGCGTGGATTGTCGGCAAGACGGATCGGTTCCGGGCCGCCGTGGCGCAGAAGCCCGTGGTCAACTGGATCAGCAAGACGCTGACCGCCGACAACTGGTACGGCTACTACTTCAGCCGCTACGAGGGGCTCCCGTGGGAGAACCCGGACGCCTACTGGAAGTTCTCGCCGCTGTCGCTCGCCGGCGAGGTGGACACGCCGACCATGATCATCACCGGCGAGGAGGACCTGCGGACGCCGCTGTCCGAGTCCTACCAGCTGTATCACGCCCTGAAGATGCGGGGGATCGACACCGCCGTGATCCGACTGCCCGGTGCCTTTCACGACATGAGCCGCCGGCCCAGCCAGCTGATGGCCAAGATCGCGAACATCGTGGCCTGGTTCGACAAATACAGGATGGTGCCGAGCACGAGCTGACCTTTGATACGCCGCCCCGCATAGGCGGAATGGCGGCCATGGATTGTTGACAACGGAGAGGCCCAAATGACCAGCCGTAGACCGACCATCGTAACCGTGCCCAGCCGCCGCATGCGACCGAGGATGGGCCGTTTCGCCCTGGCATGCATCGTCTCGATCCTCGGACTTTGGGCAACGGCGTCCGCCCACGCCCAGGAGACACAGCCTGCCGCCAACGACTCCCTCGCCACTGAGTCCCTCCCGCTGGAACCCACCCGCGAGATCCGCTTCCGCACCGACGAGGGCTCGTGGATGTCGGTGGACATCAGCCCCGACGGGACGACCCTCGTCTTCGACCTCCTGGGCGACCTCTACACCCTGCCGGTGGAAGGCGGAACCGCGTCGCCGCTGATGACCGGGCCGGCCTTCGAAAGCCAGCCGCGCTTCAGCCCGGACGGGTCGGAAATCGTGTTCGTGTCCGATCGCAGCGGAGGTCAGAACCTGTGGGTGCTGAGCGTGGACGGGTCCGACACGACCCAGATCACGAAGGGTAACGACAACCTCTACACGTCGCCGGAGTGGTCGCCCGACGGCGACTACCTCGTCGCGTCGCGCACCTTCAGTCCGCTTGGCGGGGCGGCGAAGCCGTGGCTGTTTCACCGCCGCGGCGGAAGCGGGATCGCGCTGATCGACGAGCCTGACAACCTCAAGGCCATCGGGGCCGCCTTCGACCCCACCGGCCGCTACATCTACCTGGCGAGGGGGACGCGCGACTGGAACTACGACGCCGCCTTTCCCCAGTACCAGCTCGCCCGCTACGACCGCGAGACCGGCCGCCAGGCCACGATGACCAGCCGCTACGGGTCGGGGTTCCGCCCGGCCGTGTCGCCCGACGGCGCAACGCTCGTCTACGGGACCCGGCACGAGGACGCGACAGGCCTGCGCGCCCGCGATCTCGCAAGCGGCGACGAACGGTGGCTCGTCTACCCGGTCCAGCGCGACGACATGGAGAGCCGGGCCACGCTGGACCTCCTGCCCGGCTACGCGTTCACGCCGGACGGCACGGGGCTGGTGGCCTCGTATGACGGACGGTTGTGGCGCGTGCCGATGGACGGGGGCGACCCGAGCGAGATCCCGCTCGAGGTGGACGTGACGATCCACGCGGGGCCGCGCCTCGACTTCGACTACCCGGTAGAGGACTCGCCGACGTTCCGGGTTCGCCAGATCCGGGACGTGGTGCTGTCACCGGACGGAAGCCGGGTCGCGTTCACCGCGTTGGGGCGGCTGTACGTGATGGACGCGGACGGGGGCGAACCGCAGCGTATCGGCGCCGGGATAGAAGGGGCGCTCTTCGAGCCCGCATGGTCCCCGGATGGCGAGATGCTGGCGGCGGTGAGCTGGACCGAGCCGGACGGAGGGCACCTGCATGTCGTTTCCGGCGACAACAACATGGAGCGCCAAGTGTCGCAAAGTCCCCGTTTCATGCGGTCGCCCGCGTGGTCTCCCGGGGGTGACCGGATCGTGGTGCTGGAGACGCCGGTGCGCGCGCGGCTGGGTGGGGGAGGCGGGGGCCAGACCGACATCGTGTGGTATCCCGGACTGGGCGGCGAAGCCACCGTGGTTGCCGAGGCGCTGGGCCGCTCCCAGCCGCACTTCCGCACCGACCAGCCCGACCGGATCTACCTGCACGCGGGTGGGCGCGGGCTGGTCTCGGTCCGCTGGGACGGCACGGACGAGAAGGAGCACCTCAAGGTCACCGGATTCTCGGCCAACCGCGGCGGGCCTCCGGCCAGCGCCTCGTCGATTCGGCTATCACCCGCAGGCGACCGCGCCCTCGCCAGGGTGACGAACGACCTGTACGTGGTGACCGTGCCCATGGTCGGCGCGGAGGCGCCCACGATCTCGGTGCGGAACCCGTCGGGCGCGGCGGTGCCGGTCACCCGCGTCACGGACATGGGCGGGGAGTTCCCGTCGTGGAGCAGCGATGGCGGGACGGCGGTGTGGGCGCTCGGGAATGCGTACTTCCGCTACGACCTGGAGCGCGCGCGCGCCTTCGCCGACAGCGTGGAGGCCGCAGAGGTGGACGAGGCCGAGGGAGACGCCGAGGCCGCCCCCGACACGGGCGCCGACGAGCCTGAGGCGGGTGCCGACGACCCGGGCGACGACGACCCCCCCCGCTACCGCCCCACCGAGGTACGGGTCGCTCTCGACGCGGACCGCGACCTCCCCACGGGAAGTCTCCTCCTCAGCGGCGCCCGCCTCGTCACCATGCGCGGCGACGAGGTCATCGAACGGGGCGATATCCTCATTGACGGCAACCGCATCGTCGCGGTGGGCGCTTCCGGCTCCCTCACCGTCCCCGACGGCGCGCAAGTCCGCGACGTCAGCGGCATGACCATCACACCCGGCTTCGTCGACACGCACGCCCACCTGCGTCCGCCCTCCGGCATCCACACCACGCAGCCGTGGGTCTACCTCGCGAATCTGGCGTTCGGCGTCACGACCACACGCGACCCCCAGACCGGCGTCTCGGACGTTCTCACCTACGCCGACCGGGTGCGGTCCGGCGACATCCTCGGCCCACGCATCTACTCCACCGGTCCGGGGGTTCTCGGCAACTATCAGCCCGGCGAAGGCATCCGCGACCTCGACCATGCCCGCGACATCCTCAGGCGCTACTCGGACTACTACGACACCAAGACCTTCAAGATGTACCTTGCGGGCAACCGTCAGCAGCGGCAGTGGCTCCTCATGGCGGCACGCGAGCTGGAGCTGATGCCGACCACCGAGGCCGGTCTGGACTTCCAGCTCGACCTGACGCACGCGATGGACGGCTACCCGGGGATCGAGCACAACCTCCCGGTGTACCCGCTCTACCATGATGTCGTGCGCCTCTTCTCGGAGACCAAGGTCCTCAACACGCCCACGCTGATCGTGTCGTTCGGCGGCCCGATGGGAGAGACCTACTGGTTCACCAACGAGAACGTCCACGGGAACGAGCGCCTGGCCCGCTTCACGCCACACGAAACCCTCGATTCGCGCACCCGGCGCCGGGCTGGTGCGGCCGGCTCGGTCGCGTGGGCCATGGACGAGGAGTACGTCTTCGCGGACCACGCCCGCTTCCTGAGCGATATTGTCGCCGATGGCGGATTCGCGGGTGTCGGGAGCCACGGGCAGTTGCAGGGCCTTGGCTTCCACTGGGAGCTGTGGATGGTAGCCTCGGGCGGAATGTCGAACCACGATGCGCTCAAGGCCGCCACCATCTTCGGGGCCAACGGATTCGGGCTTGAGAAGGAGATCGGCTCGATCGAATCCGGGAAGCTCGCGGACCTGGTCATCATGAGCGGCAACCCGCTCGACGACCTGCGCAACACGCTGTCGGTCGAGCAGGTGATGATGAACGGACGGCTCTTCGAAGCGGAGACGCTGGACGAGGTGTGGCCGCGTCAGCGGGCACTGGGATATAAGGGGTTCGTGGAAGACGAGCCTGGGGGTCGGCGCTAGCGGTCCCCGCCAGAACGGGTGTATTAGTGGGGAGCCAACCACCTACCTGCCAGCGGTCATTGGAGGATTCGTCATGAAGTCGCCCCGCAGCCCATTCTGGCTCGCTCTCGCACTCTTCGCGCCGCCTGCGACCACACCGGGCCACGCCCAGGACGCCGGGGCCATCTCGGCCGCGTTGGGCGACATCGAGTGGCGTCACATCGGTCCCGTGAATATGGGCGGACGCGTATCCGCTATCCTGGGCGTTCCAGGTGATCCACGCATCTTCTGGGTTGGGGGCGCCGACGGGGGCGTCTGGAAGACCAGCAACGGCGGTGTGACCTTCGAGCCCCAATGGCAGGACGAGAACACGTATTCGGTCGGCGCCCTGGCACTTGCCCCCTCTGACCACAACGTCGTCTGGCTCGGTTCCGGCGAGGGCGATCCCCGCAACTCGGTCTCGTACGGCGACGGCGTGTACCGTTCGACCGACGGCGGCGCCACCTGGACCCATGTCGGCCTCGATGACAGCGAGCGCATCAAGCGCATCGTCGTCGACCCGCGCGACGCCGACGTTGCGCTCGTCTGTGCCATGGGCCACGAGTGGGGGCCCAACCGGGAGCGTGGCGTCTTCCGCACCACCGACGGCGGGCAGTCGTGGGAACACGTGCTCTTCGTCGACGAAGACACGGGGTGCTCGGACATGGACATTGACCTGACGAACCCCCGCAACGTCTACGCAGGCATGTGGACCTTCCGCCGCAAGCCGTGGCGCTTCGACGACGGGGGCAGGGAGACCGCGCTTTACGTCTCCCGCGACGGCGGCATCTCGTGGAAGAAGATCACGACCACGCCGGACGAGCCCATGGCCCGCATCGGTGTCAGCGTGGCGCAGTCGCGCCCGAACATCGTCTACCTGATCACCGAGTATCCCACCGCTGGAACGCTGTTCCGGTCCGATGACCATGGCGAGACGTGGACGATGGTCAACGACAACAGGAACCAGCTCAACTTCCGGCCCTTCTACTACTCCGACGTCTACGTCGACCCGTCCGACCACGAGACGCTGTACACGCTCTCGGGCGGGCTGTCGAAGTCCACCGACGGGGGTCGAACCTTCGAGCGAATCGCCAACGACGTGCACGGAGACCACCAGGCGTACTGGATCGACCCGGCCGACGGCGAGCGCATACTCTCGGGCTCGGACGGCGGCATGCAGGTGTCGTACGACGGCGGCGCCAACTTCCACATCTTCCGCAACTTCAGCCTCGCCCAGTACTACCACATCTTCGTGGACGACCGCGATCCGTACTACGTGTGCGGCGGGCTGCAGGACAACGGAAACTGGTGCGGTCCGAGCCGGCTCAACGAACGGCGGGGCATCCTGCCCGGCTACTTCTACACCGTGTCCGGCGGCGACGGCTTCTACACCGTGCCGGTCCCGGGCCAGCCGAACCTGGTCTATTCGAACGCCCAGGGCGGCTACTTCCGCATCACGGACACCAACTCGGGGCAGACGCGGTCGATCGAGCCGTGGCCCCTCATGATCGGCTCACAGGGGCAGGGCATGTTCCAGGCGAGGTACCGCTTCAACTGGGACGCGCCGATCGTCATCTCGCCCCACGACCCGGGAACCGTGTACTGGGGCGGCAACGTCGTCTTCCGCAGCCGGGACTACGGCCACTCGTGGGACGTGATCAGCCCCGACCTCACCACCGACGACCCGGAGAAGCAGCTCGATTCCGGCGGCGAGATCTACCTGGACAACACGGCGGCCGAATTCCACACCACGATCCTCACCATCGCCGAGGACGAGTTCGAGCCGGGCGTGATCTGGGTCGGCACCGACGACGGCAACGTGCAGATCTCACGTGACGACGGCGCGAGCTGGACGAACGTCCGCGACCGTGTTCCCGGTTTGCCCGCCGAGACCTGGATCGGCAACATCGAGGCGTCGCCTACAGAGGCCGGCACGGCGTTCATGGCCGTCGACAACCATCGCCTGGACGACTTCACGCCACACCTGTACGAGACGCGCGACTACGGGCAGTCATGGCGCGATATCTCCGCCGGGCTCCCCCAGGACGACTACGTGAAGGTCGTCCGGCAGCACCCCTCGAACCCGAGACTGCTCTTCGTCGGCATGGACCGGGGCATCTTCGCCTCGTGGGACCGGGGCGACACGTGGGTGGACATCCGCGGGAACCTTCCGCGCGTGTCGGTGCGGGGGATCAAGATCCAGCGCCAGTACAACGACCTCGTGATCGGCACACACGGCCGCGGCGCGTGGATCCTGGACGACATCCAGCCCATGGTCGAGCTGACGGAAGCGATCGGCCGGGACGCGCATCTTTTCGACATCCGCATGGCCACCGAGTGGGAGATGTGGGGCCGCACGAGCAACTTCGGCCAGAGCCGCTTCGCCGGTGAGAATCCCGGTCCCGGCGCGTGGATCCACTTCCATCTCTCGGAAGACGCTGCCGAGACCGCAGGAGACTCCGTCGACGTGCGCATCACGGATAGTAACGGCGCGCTCGTGCGCGAGTTCCAGCACCGCGATGTCAGGCCGGGCGTGAATCGTGCGATCTGGGACCTGCGCTGGACCGGTGCGGAGCCGATTCCGGGACAGGGCCCTCCAGGTGGCGGGTTCTTCTTCTTCGGGCCGGCGGGCCCGCCCGCGGTGCCGGGCGTGTACACGGCGACGGTCGACTCGGGCGCGCGGGAGATGTCGAAGGACTTCCAGCTACGCGGCGACCCCAACGTGGCGGCGTCGCAGTCCGTGTACGAGGAGCGCTTCACCGCGGCCATGCGTGTGCGTGACCTCGAGACGCAGCTCAACCGGATGGTGGGGACGACCCTCGACCTGGACGGACAGATCGACGGGCTCCTCGAATCCATAGAGGGCAAGAACCTGTCCAACGAGGAACAGGTGAGGGCCGTCGCCGGCGACGCGCAGAGTCAGCTGACAGCCGTGGCGAGCGAAGTTCGTCGTCCGCCGGGATCGATGGGTTATCGCGATTGGCCTCGACTCATCGAGCAGCTTCGGAACATCTCCCGTGCTGTCTCGGGCCCGCAGGCGCGACCGACCGTTGGGCAGATCGAGGTGCTCACGGAGATCGAGGCCGGCGCCGCTCAGCGGGCGCGGGAGCTCTCCGACATCGTGAACGGCGTGATCGCTGACCTCAACGAACTCCTGGAGGACGCGCCGAAGATCATTACCAACTGGCGGCGGGTGATCAGCTGATCGCACGCGTGTCGGCGAAAAATCGGATCATCCGCTCCAGCACGTAGCCTGCGCCGGGCATTATCCCGGGCCGAGCCCTGAGGCCGTCAAAGGCGACGATATGCTTGTCCGGCATCATCGGGCCGAGTGCCCGCCGAGCGCGGCAGCCAGATGCTCCGCAATCAGCGCCCCGTGCTCGCGCCCGTTCTCGATGAAGATCTTGTTCGCGTTGAACCCCGCCGCGATCACCCCCACGATGTACACGCCGGGAAGGTTCGTCTCCATGGTCGCGCGGTCATGCTCGGGGATGCCGGTGACAGGATCGGTCCGCACCCCCAGGCCGCGCAGCAGGGCACGATCCGGCCGCCACCCCGTCATCGCCAGCACCCAGTCGCTTGCGACCTCTGCAGCCGCGCCACCGTCCTCGCGCACGATCGTCGCCGTTCCGGGCCCCAGCCGCGCGACCCGCGACCTCCAGTGCATCGTGATCTCGCCGCTCGCGATGCGGTTGTCGATGTCGGGCCGGACCCACGGCTTCACGCCCCGGTCGAACACATCGAGGACGTGCACCATCCGCACCCGGACACCGTTCCGGTACAGCTCCAGCGCCACCTCGACCGCCGAGTTGCCTCCGCCGACCACCGTCACATCCTGGTCGAAGAACGGGTAGGGATCCTTGTAGTAGTGGATGACCCGGCCATCGGGGTCGCCGCCGTCCAGTTCCAGCCGGTTGGGCTCGCCGAATCCGCCGGTGGCGATCACGACGGCGCGCGAAAGCAGGCGGCCCTCTCGCTCATGGCGGGTGCGCGTATCGACGGCAAAGCCCGCTCCGGGAGGCCCGCCAGCTCGGGTCGCCTCGGATTTGTCCGCCACTTCGGCCTCATTGTGGCCGACAACTCCCGCGGCTCCGCGTTTGACCGCCATTTCGCCCCCGATGTGGCGAACAATCCCCGTCACCTCCTCATACTGCCGCACCCTCAGCCCATGGTGCGCCACCACATGCCGATAGTACGCCAGCGCTTCCCGCCGTGTCGGCTTCGCCTCGGGAATCGTAAACGGCACTCCCCCGATCTCCAGCCTCTCGGCCGTCGAGAAAAAGGTCATGTAGTAGGGATAGTGCGTAAGCGATTCGGTGATGCAGCCCCGGTCCAGGATGGCGAACCGCAGGCCCCGTTGCTTCGCGGCGATGGCCGCGGCCAGGCCGCACGGCCCGGCCCCGACGATGACGAGGTCAAGCGGCTCGGACTCCGTCGTCCCTGCGTTCCCGGTCACGGCACGAGGTGGGCTCGGGACACCTCAACTGACCGGCCGCGAGCCCCTCAGCACCACTTCGCCCGGCAGCTCGTCGGTGAACTCCCCATCGTCCACCGTGAACACCCCGTTCACCATCACGTAGTCGATCCCTTCGCTGAACAGGTCCGGTTCGAGCACGGTCGCACGGTCCTGCAGGCGGTCCAGGTCGAAGATGACCAGGTCGGCCTTGTAGCCTTCGCGCAGCAGCCCGCGGTCCTGAAGCCCGATGATGCGTGCCGGCAGCCACGTCATGGAACGTACCGCGAAGGGCAATGAAATGGCCTGAAGTTCCTTCACATAGCGCGCGATCTTCCTGGTGAACGCCCCAAAGTGGCGCGGGTGCGCGCCGGGCCGGGAGGCGAATTCGACCACGCTCTCCACGCCGCTTACGCCGGCGTCCGATGCCGTGGCCGTGTACTCCTGCCTGTAGTAGTTGACCACATCCACGTCGTGAATCCCGTAGCCCCGGGTCCAGGCCCCGCCGAGCACGTCCGAATACCCGTTCAGCGCCATGTGGACGACTACTTCCTGGAAGGTGATGTCCATTTCCGACCCCAACTCCGACAGCGTCTTCCCGATGAAGGTGGAATCGGGGTAGTCAACCACGACCACGCGGTCGGCCCCGCCGTTGTGGTCCACGATCCACTCGATGTCCCGCGCGATCCGGCGCCGACTCCCCGGCTCGCTCCAACGCCGCGTCAGGTGTGCGCGCGCGCCGTCGAAGACCCCCGGCTGGTTGTATACCGGACTGTCCCGTCCGCCGCTGGTGTCCACCGAGTCGTGCACCAGGCTCCAGCGCGGAATCATGGGACGGGCGCCGCCGCCGAAGGTCTCGTAGGGGTAGACATCGAGGTAGACTTCCAGCCCCTCCTCGCGCGCCGCGTTCACGACCAGCGTGTCGTGTCCGGAACGGCCAAAGCTGGAACGGCCCCGCGACTTGTGATGACTGGCGACCACCCGCACACCTGTCTCGCGGGCAATGTTGATGGTCTCCTCCAGCGCCTGCAGGCCATCGACCGGCCAGTCGTCCAGGTTGCTGGGGAGTTGCCAGAGGGGCATCGACGCCTCGCTCCGCTGGTGCGCGATGTAGTAGCCGTCGTACGGGGCGACAACCGATGCCAGCGCGACCAGTTCGTCGGGGTTGCTGAAGCGAGCGGGCCGGTACTCGACTCCGGCGCCAAGCCCCCAGGCGCCCGCTTCCATCCCCTGCCGCACCAGCTCCTGCATCCGCGCGATCTCCGGCGCCGTGGCCTCGCGTTCGTAGTCGTTTCCCATCACCGTGGAGCGCACGGTGCTGTGGCCGACCATGGGCACGAAGTTCATGGCGTGCCCCTGGGATTCAAGGGACGAGATTTCCGCGGTGAGCGGCCACGCCGCATTGCGCCCGTCCGCGCCCCCGAGAACCGTCGTCAGCCCCTGGCTGTTGAGGCTCCTGGCCCGCCGAGGTTCGAGGTGCTCCGAAGTCATCGCGCGGTCGGCGTGCGAGTGGAGGTCGATGAAGCCGGGGGTGACGTACATCCCGGTTGCGTCGACGACGCGCGATGCGGTGGCGTTCGGCAGCCTGCCGATGCGAACGATGCGGTCGCCGTCGATGGCGATGTCGGCGCGAAACCAGTCGTTGCCGCTCCCGTCGATCACCCGCGCGTTCCGGATGAGGACATCGTAGACCTGGGCCTCGGCGCTCCGGGTGGATCCGGCTGAGAGGATTGCAAGGGACAGCAGCAGTGCCCGTAGCGATGCGTTGGTCATCAGTGGCTCTCTTTTCCTGTAATGGCACGCCCGGGCATGGCGCCCGGCACGGTTTCTCCGTCCCGCACGACGAATTCGCCGTTGACCAGGACGTGTGCGACCCCCGCCGAAAAGGAGAGGTCGTCCTCGAATGTCGCCGTATCGATGATTGATTGCGGGTCGAACACGGTCACGTCGGCGTCGGCTCCCAACTGGATGCGCCCCTTCCGCATCGCCTGATCCGTCATCCCCTCCAGCCTGCGAGCCGGCATGATCGTGATCCTGGCGAGCCCGTCCATCAGCGGCATGAGCCCTTCGTCCCGCACGTACCGGCCCAGAAAGCGCGAGAAGGTGCCGGCGCTGCGGGGATGGGCGCCGGGCGCGTACGGCATGCCATCGGAGGCGACCATGACGAAATCACGCGACAGAGCCGCGCGGATCCACTCGTCCTTCATCATGTGGATGATCACCGTGCCGCCCTTGGCCCGATAGCTCCGGAAGGTCTCTTCCGTGAGCCGTTCGCCGCTGTCCTGCCACTGAACATCGCCGTAGCTGATCCGGAGCTTGTCCTGCCACCCCGGGTCGAAGATGGCGGACTGCAGCGAAGTCGAGGCGGCCGTGTAGGGGTAGACCTCGGTCGTCACATCGAAACCGCGGCTCTGCACCCCGGCGACGAGCTCCAGGACGGGGCCGATGTTCCACAGGCTCGAGCTGTTGGCGTGCACGATGTGGAGCGACGCGCCCGTGGCGACCGCGTTCGCGATCACTTCCTGCATGGCGCTGATCGCCATGTCGCGGACGTGCGTGTAGATCGTGACGTCCTCTTCGGCGGCGAACTTGAACACATCGAGGATCTCGTCCAGGGAGGCGCCCGGGTAGTACTGATGCGCCATCCCGATCCCCAGTGCCCCCTCGGCGAGTCCCTGTGCGAGAGCGTCGCGCATCGCCCCGTAGCGATCGTGCTCCACGGGGTCGTACTTGGCGTCCGAGCCGACGGATTCGAGGTCGCGCAGCCCGGCTTCGGCGTCGTCTTCGGCGAGCATCAGGGCGCGATGCACCGCTTCGACGCGTTCGGGCATCGCCCACGTCCTGACCGACATGTGCGACACGGTCGCGCCGAAGTTCAGGATCGCACCCGTGCTTCTCTCCGCCAGGAAGGCCGCAGGTTTCGCCACGCCGCTCTCCAGCTCCAGCGCGGTGGTGACCCCGTCCCGGGCCTGGAACTCGTTGGCGCGGTTGGTCTGGCCGTGCGAGTGCAGATCGATGAACCCCGGCGCCACGACGAGGCCGGAGACGTCCAGCTCCACCTCGCCCGACAGCGGCTCTTCCGAGATTGCGGCGATCTCCGACCCGCGTATGCCGACGTTGCGCACCGCGTCGAGTCCCGTCTCGGGGTCCATGACGCGGCCGCCCGTCAGCACGATGTCGTAGCGCTCCTGGGCGGCTGAGGAGGTGGGCGGGGCGAGCACGATCGCGAGAGTGGCGAGCACCATGACAGCGCCGACGACAACCGCGTTCGCCGCAGCGAAGCGCCGAGGCAAGCGGCGTGGACCGAGATGCACGCGCGAGAGGAACTGCGCCGGCATCGGTATCCGCTCAGTCTGTTTCAAGTGATCTCCTCCGTCGTCTGCGTGCAAGCGTGGGGTGGTGAACCAGCCGGGTGCTTCACCGGTCTCGGTGCTGACGCGGGGATTCACCACGGGGTGCCTAGAAGTAAGCGGGAGCTTCGGGGGCCGCAACCGAATTTCCCATCGAAGCTGCACTTCTGCGCGTCCGGCGGCGTGCCGTCCGCGGAATCTGTCCCATTCAGCCGTTGCTCCGCCCCGTGCCCGAGTACATCCTTGATGGCATGAAAACACCAGAAGGAGAAACGCGCAGGGCGCTGAGCAGGCTCCGCCGGGCGGTTGAAAAGGCCAGGCGTGAAATCCGGGCACTGCAGCAGTTGCTGGAGCAGTCCGAGGCCGAGGGTTTCCCCGGGGACGACTACGCGGAGATGGACGAGCACCTGGGCGAAGTGATCGAGCTGGTCAACCGGGAGCAGGCGCGCCAACAGGCGAAGATCCTGCGGGTGGGGGGGATCAGGCCCGGGAAGCTGCGACGGGCGTCTGGCGGACCGGGCCGCGGTCCCGGGATGCGGGAGCAGGATTCATGAAGCGCCGGGACTTCCTGATCGGCGGGGTAGCGGGGTTTGCGGGTACCGCGATGCTATCGGCACCCCGACCGGCCGGCGCGGCCGGGCAGGCGGACCTGGTCGTTCGCGGCGGTACGATTTTCGACGGGACCGGGGCACCGCCGCAGAGGGGTGACGTTGCCATCCTGGGGGATCGCATCACGGAGGTGGGGCGCGTCACCACGACCGGCGCCGTCGAGGTCGATGCCCGCGGCATGGCCGTCGGCCCCGGGTTCATCGACATCCATTCCCACGCGGACCTCTCCCTGCTGGTCAACCCGCGTGCGGAGAGCAGGGTCCGCCAGGGGGTGACCCTGGAGGTCGTCGGGCAGGACGGCAGCTCCATCGGACCGTGGAGCGACGGCGCCTTCGAGTCCACCCGTGACCGCTACCGGCGCAACTTCGACGTCGAGATCGACTTTCGCGACATCGCCGGCTTCCTCGACCGGATCGACCGGGTGCGCCCTGCCGTGTCGGTGGCGTCGATGGTCGGCCACGGGACGGTGCGCAGCTACGTCGTCGGGGGCGCCGACCGGCTGGCGACGCCTCCGGAGATCGACAGGATGCGGGCCCTCGTGCGCGAAGCACTCGCCGGCGGAGCGGTTGGACTTTCGACCGGGCTCGAGTACACGCCGGGCAGCTTCGCCGACCGGGCCGAGCTGGTTGCGGTCGCGGAGGAGCTCCGCGGGACCGGCTACCCCTACGCGTCCCACATGCGCAACGAAGACGACCGCCTGCTCGCGGCGCTGGAAGAGGCGCTGCATGTGGGGCGGGTGGCGCGGGTACCCGTTCAGGTGTCGCACCTGAAAGCGCAGGGAGAACGCAATTACTGGAAAGCCGAAGCCGCCCTCGCGGCGATCGAGGCCGCGCGGGACGGGGGCGTGGACGTGCACTTCGACCGCTACCCCTACGTTGCCTACGCGACGGGCCTCCCGAACCTCTTCCCCGCCTCGGCGCGGGCCGGCGGCACGGCCCGCTTCCTGGAACGCCTCGCCGACCCGGTTGGCGGCCCGGCTCTGGAGCAGGCTTGCCGGGACAAGATCGCGCTGCTGGGGTCGTGGGACGCGGTCCAGATCACCCGGATCGGCGGCGCCAACTCCTTCGCGCGGGGGCGGCGGCTCGGTGAGCTGGCCACCGAACTCGGCGAGGACCCCTACGACCTCACGGTACGTCTCCTGCGGGACGCGGGCGGCGGCGTGGGGATGATCGGGTTCGGCATGTCCGAAGACAACACGGCTCGCATCCTGTCCCATCCTCTCGGAATGGTGTGTTCCGATGGCGGCGCCTACGCCCCGTACGGCCCCCTCTCGAACTCGTCGCCTCATCCGCGCGGCTACGGGAGCTTCCCGCGGGTACTGGGTCACTACGTCAGGGACCGCAAGTCAATGCCGCTGGAGACCGCCGTGCACAAGATTTCGGGACTGCCGGCGAGCAAACTCGGGCTCACGGACCGGGGCGTTCTCAGGGAGGGGTGCGTCGCGGATATCGTCGTCCTCAATCCGGATACTGTCGCTGACAGCGCCACCTTTGAAGCCCCGCATCAGTACCCGGAGGGCATTCCTCATGTGATCGTCTCCGGTGTCCACACGATCCGCGACGGCGAGCAGACGGGCCGGATGGGCGGTCGGGCGGTGCGGGGGAACGGCATCGGGCCATGACCGCCCTGCTGGAAGAGCTCGCCGCGATCCTTCGCGGGTGGTCTGTTGGGGCGCCTGACTTCAACCGCCTGGCCCTCAGGGTCCACGAGGTCCAGCGCGCCGCCAACCCGGTGCTGCGACGGTTCTGGGAGGACGCCCTGCCAGGAGACCCCGCGTCCTGGGAAGAGATCCCTCCCGTTCCGGTTGCCGCGTTCAGGGACGTTCCGATCGCGGCGGGTGCGCCCGAAGCCGTCTTCCGGACCAGCGGGACGACGGGTGGCGAGCGGCGCCGCGGCGAGCACCATGTCGTCAGCCTGGATCTCTACTTCGCCTCGGCACGCGGGAACTACCGCCGCCACCTCCTGGGCGGCCTGGAATCGGTGACGGTCGTCTCGCTGATTCCGAGTCCCGAAGACGTCCCCGATTCGTCGCTCTCGGCGATGGCGGGCTTCATTTCCCGGGAACCGGAAGTTTCGGCCGCGACGTGGCCCTTCCACACTGAACACGGGGTGGACGCGGGCGCCGTCCGGGACGCCGTTGGGAACGCTGCCGTGACCGGAGAACCCATCCTCCTCCTGACGACCGCCTTCGCGCTGGTTCACCTCCTCGACGAGTTGGCCCGGCAGGGCGCGGGCCGCCGGCCCGGGGACGCCTGTCTCCGGCTTCCCGCAGGTTCCCGCGTCATGGAGACGGGGGGCTTCAAGGGCCGCGCCGCCGCAGTGGACCGGGGGACGCTCTACCGACGGGTTGAGACCGTTCTGGGAGTACCGGAATCCCACATCGTGAACGAATACGGGATGACCGAACTCCTCTCCCAGGCGTACGACCAGGTCGCCGGTGCGGAGCCATCCCCCGAAACGCCCGCGCGCGTGCTTCGCTTCCCGCCCTGGGTGCGCACCCGCGCGCTGGATCCGGCGACGCTGGCACCCCTCCCCCCCGGCGGGTCCGGTCTCCTGGCCCACTTCGACCTCGCGAACGCGGGATCGGCGTGCCATGTGCTGACCGAAGACTTCGGCTACACGACGGACGGCGGCGGCCTCCATCTGCTCGGTCGAGCCCCGGGCGCGAGTCTGCGCGGATGCTCTCTCGTGGCGGAGTCGTTGCTGAGGGCGACGGGGGGCGCCGCAAGACAATAGCCATGACACAGAACCATCCCATCGACGCATGGATCTGGCCCCATGCCGTTCCCGCACCCTCCACCTTCGAGCGCGGCCGAGCGGGTGGGATGATGATCCGTTACCCAAAGTCGGACCACAACCTGGCCCGTGTCATCATATCTTCGCTGCGTCGCGCTCAGCGTGATTTGGCCGCGCTCGAAACGAAGGAACTGGTGGCGATTCTGGGTTCGGTCGGCGAGAGGTTCGCCCAGGGTCCCGGCGACCGGTGCGTGGGAGAGGTCGCGGCCAACTCCGAGCTCTCGCCAGCCATGGCCGAAGCGGCGCTGCGCGGAATGGCGCAATCATGGACGGCTGGCGCACTCGACCGCCTCGTCTGCGCCGAGTTTCGGCATCCGGGTGTTCTGGACGGATTCGTTGCCGAACAACGCAGGGGTATCCGTGCGGCTTCCCCGGGGGTCAGCGTCCACTTCGGCGCGGGCTCCGTACCCGGCGTCACCGTCACATCAATGATCCGGGCGCTACTGGTCCGATCACCGGTACTGGCAAAGCCCGGCGCGGGAGACGCGGCCCTAACCGTCCGTTTCGCTCAGGCGCTTCACCGCGCCGACCACCGCCTCGCGGCGGCGGTAGCGGTGCTCTACTGGCCCGGCGGTGCGGCCGCCTCGGCCGACTGGGAACGGGAAGTGCTCACACACGCCGATCAGGTCGTCGTGTACGGCGGCAGCGGGACAATTGAATCCATTCGCGCGCGCGCCCCCGCGGCCACACGACTGATCGAGCACCCCCATCGCGTCGGCGTCGCCATCGTCGATCCCCGCGGGGCTCCCGCCTCGCCGGAAGACGCCGCCCGTGCCGTCTCGATGTTCGATCAGAAGGGCTGCGTCAACACCCACCTCATCCTGTTGCTGGGTGGTCGCCCCGAGGCGCGAAGCTGGTGCGGCCGGTTGGCGGAGCGCCTGGCCGCGCTCGGAACCAGTCTTCCTTCAGCTCCCGCCTCTCCCGGCGAGCTGTCGGCGATTCACCAGTTCCGGGGGCGCCTCGCGGTCAGGAGTGCGGCGTCGGAAGACATCGAGATCTGGTCTCCGGAGGGTCCCGGCTGGACAGTCGCTCTCACGGGCGGCGCCGTATTCGAGCCGGTGGGGAGCCGGACCGCGTGGGTTGTTCCGGTCCGCGACCGGGCCGCTTGCCTGGACGTGCTCGCGCCCCTGTCGCCTGTGCTGCAGACGGTCGGGCTGGCCGGCCTTCGAACGGACGACTCGGGACTGGTTGAGGAACTGGTCGCCCTTGGGGCTACCCGTATCGTCCCTCTGGAGCAAGTCCCCTTCCCCGAGCCGGAGTGGTTCCACGATGGTCGCCGTCCACTCGGGGAGCTGGTTCGCTGGGCTGAGCTGCGCTGAGCCTCTCTCGATATGGGGCGTGTGCCCGCTCAGTCCTCGGGATCGGGGTCGGTCCGCCACATGACAAGCTGGCGGACTCCATTCGGGTTCTCCTCTACGCGGACCGTCAGGGTATCTCCCTCTTGAATGCCGCACCGCTCCCGCATGGATAGCGGAATCGTCATTCGCCCGCCCGTTCCTACGGTCACATCCCCGTAGAAGATCGTTCGATAGATTGCCACACAAACTCCTTGGTATTCGTGGTCATACGCCCATACGATAATAATAGTGCCCGCGGGGGGCGATGGGCTTACAGGGACACGTACCCTTCAGGATGGTCCGGGTGCCCTGGGGTCCGGCGGCGGCCCTCGCGACATGGCTGGCGCTTCCCGGTAGCCCGGCCCGCCGTCGTCGGACCGTCGGCCTGCCATCTCCGGCCGCTCGCCTCGCGGCTGGCTGAACACTCGCGCAACTTCCGGCGTACCTTTTGCTGGGCTTCAAAGCCGTCGCCCCCAACCCCCGGGAGAGTCCCGAACGGGGGAGCACCTCCAACAAGGACGGAATCCGTGACGGATCCAGTGGTTCGACTGTCGGGCGTGACGAAGAGCTTCGGCGCACACACGGCGGTCTCCGAATTCGACCTCTCCATCCCTCGCGGCACGATCCTCGGCCTCCTTGGGCCGAACGGATCCGGGAAGACGACCACCATCCGGATGATGATGGCCATCCTTCTCCCCGACCAGGGCACAGTCGAGCTGCTCGGGGGCTTCCCCGACTTCTCCCGCCGCGCCCGGGTGGGCTACCTGCCGGAAGAGCGTGGCGTGTACGTCAAGATGAAGGTGCTGGAGCAGCTGGTCTTTCTCGGGGAGATCCGGGGAATGACGAGGCGGGTTGTGCGGAAGCGGGCGATGGAATGGCTGGAACGGCTGGGACTCGAGGAGTGGGCGACCAAAAAGGTCCACGAACTGTCCAAGGGGATGCAGCAGAAGGTGCAGTTCATCGGCACCGTTCTCCACGATCCCGATCTGCTGATCCTCGACGAGCCCTTCAGCGGCCTGGACCCGATCAACCAGGACGTGCTCGAGTCCATCGTCCGGGAGGAGCGGGAGCGGGGGAAGACGATCCTCTTCTCCACCCACCTCATGGAGCAGGCGGAGCGGATGTGTGAGCGGGTGTGCCTCATCTCGAAATCCCGAAAGGTGTTGGACGGGAACCTGAAGGACTTGAAGCGGCGTGAGCGGTCGGGGATGGTCGCGATCGAATTCGAGGGCGATGACCGGTGGCTCCTGCGACTGGGATTCACGGACCCCGAGAGGGTCGGCGACGCCTATCACCTCGCCGTGAGCGATACGGCCGCACAGGATCGGCTCCTCGCCGGAGCGGTGGCGGAAGGGGTGAGTCTGCGCCGCTTCGAGGTCCTGGAACCGAGTCTTCACGAGATCTTCGTGAGGCACGCGGGAGAGCAGTCCACCGAGCCGCCCCTGAGGGCCGCGGGAGGTGCACGATGAGACAGGTATGGGTGGTCTTGCGGCGTGAGTATCTGGAGCGGGTGAAGACGAAGGGGTTCATTATCGGGACGATCGCGATGCCGGTCCTCATGATCGGCTTCATCGGTCTGAGTGTGTTCATGGGCGCGCAGGCCGAGCGGTCCGAGCGCGAAATCTCCCTGATCGACTTCACCGGCCAGATCGGGGACGTGGTCGCCAGCGGCATGGCCGAGGTGGGGTACGACGTCGATGTGGTCGACACCGATGTGGGGCGGGAGGAGCTGGATCGTCGGGTTCTCGACGAAGAGATCGAAGGCTATGTCATTCTCGACGATCTGACGTTGAACGAGGGTGCGTTCGCATACCGGGGCCTGGATTCTCCGGGGGTCGTGCGCTCCGCGCTGTTGGAGGGCGTCGTTGTGGAGACGGTGCTGGAACTCCACCTCTCCTCGATCGGGAGCGAGTCCGCGGTGCGGCAACTGCTGAACGGGGGCCGCCTGACCTTCGAGCCCCTCGGAGAAGAGCAGGCCGAGATGGATCGGCGTGCGGGGATTGCCACCGGGATCGTCGGGGCGATGATCCTCTATATCACGATGCTCCTTTACGGCGCGTACGTGCTGCGTGCCGTGCTCGACGAGAAGCGGAACCGGGTGGTCGAGGTGGTGCTCTCCGCGCTCAGCCCCTGGCGACTCATGCTCGGCAAGATCCTCGGTGTCGGCCTCATGGGGTTGACCCAGGTCGGCATATGGGCTGCCTGCGCGGCTCTCATCGGCCTCCTGGGTGTTCCCATGGTCGCCGCCGCGCTGCCGGCGGCAGACCTGAGCGAGATCGCCGAGTTCCTTCCCGGGATCGGATCGCTCGTGCTCCTTCTGGTCTTCTTCGTCCTGGGATACTTCCTCTACTCATCCCTGTTTGCGGCCGTCGGGGCGATGTGCAACACGGAGGAGGAGGCGCAGCAGGCTCAGTTTCCGGTGATGACCCTGCTGATCGCGCCCTTCATGATGCAGATGTTCACCATTGGCGGGCGCGGTTTCGGGTGGATGGACTGGGCCGCGGTCTTCCCGTTCTTCGCCCCGGTCATGATGTACCCGCGTGCGGTTGCGGGGAGCGTGCCGTGGTGGATGGTGGCGCTGTCCCTGGTCCTGATGGCGGCGGCGGTGGTCGGCACGGCCTGGGTCGCGGGAAGGATCTACCGCGTTGGAATCCTCATGCAGGGGAAGCGGCCGACACTTCGGGAACTCGTGCGTTGGGTCAGGGTGGATTAGGGGGCCGCTTTGCCGGTCTCGGTGCTGACGCGGGGTTTCTGGATCAGCGCTTCACGACGGTGTCCACGAATCGCCGGAGCAGTCCGTGGGCGTCGGGGGTCTCCTCGATCCTGGCGACCAGATCCTCGAAGGTGGTTCCGGCGACCTCGGCGACGTACTTGGGGTAGGCCGAGAGGCGTGTGAGGATACCGTCCGCGTCCAGCTCGGGGTGGAACTGGGTGCAGTAGACGGGCGCGTCTTCAAACCGGTAGGCCTGATTCACGACCCTGGGCGTCGAAGCCAGCAGGGTAGTGTGGGGCGGCAGAGTCTCCACCAGGTCTTCGTGGCCCATCTGCGCCTTGAAGGACGAACGCAGATGCGCGAAGACGGGGTCCTCCCTGCCCGCAGCGGTCAGCACGACTTCATGTGTCCCCACCTCGGCGCGGCCAAGGTCGTGGACGACCCGTCCGCCCATTGCGGCGGCCATCGCCTGGAAGCCCCAGCACGAGGCGAACGCGGGTACGCCCGAGGCGTGTACGGCCCGCAGCGAATCCAGAGCGGTGTCGAGCCATGGCCCCCCCCTTGCGGCGGAGTAGTCGCCGCTTCCGCCGAGCAGCACGAGGTCCACGCCCTCCAGGTCCCGGGGGCGCAGCAATCCTTCGAGCAGGTCCAAGACCTCGATGCGGGCTTCCCGGGGGGACAAGGCGCGCTGGAAGGACCGGATCTCGTGACCCGCCATGGAATCCCCGCGGTCGCGAACCTGGAGGAGGAGACAACGGAGAGGGTCGGAACTGGAGATCATTCCGGGTGGGGCTTCAAGCCGGCGTGGGGCTGGAGAGGCACGCTCCCGGCAGGCTCAGATGGCGGAGCGAAGCAGGGCGGCCAGGTGATGCCGGTCCAGGGCCCCGGCCGCGTGCAGGGCTTCGTCACGGGTCGGCTCGATGATGATCACCGCCGTACGAACGGGGTCCTCGTGGTCGGCCTGGTCGGTAGGGATGTAACAAAGCCGGGCTCGGCAGGAATCGGGATCCTGCACCTCTTCGACAAACTCGAGGTGCACGTCCCAGAATCTGCCCTCGTGAGTGAAGGTTGTGATGTGCATTCCCATGGACATGGCGGGGCTCCCGTCGTCGGACGGATCGGACCGACCCGGGGGAATGGATCTCGACTCCATGGAATGTAGTGTAGCGAACGAAGCGTCTCGCCGGATAGTGCGGATGTGGCTCGCGGGGTAGTGCGGAAGCGTCTCGCGGAGTGGTCGGATGGGGAGCGGCCCCGGTTCGCGTCCTCTCGCTCGTTGACAGGCGGCCCTCGTGCTCGTTGACATCATCGCCACCGATTCCTACCTTCCGTCGGCCTTTCCGGGCTGCGGGATACTCCCAATGAACCCTCAACTCGACCCGCCGACGGGTCATTGATGCCTACCGCTCTAATGAAAAGGTTGTGGCTGGCGACTGGGGTGGGAGCTATCCCGATTCTCCTGGCCGTCGTTTTTATCAGCAGCCGGCAAGCACCGGAAGATGGTTCGCCGGTTGAGACGGCCGACGCAGGGTTGGAATCCCAACCGATCCAGTTCCCTCACGACACGCATGCGGGTCAGTTCCTGATCAACTGCCAGTACTGCCACTTCTCGGCGGAGCGGTCGGTCGACGCCGGGATACCGCCGGTCGAGACCTGCATGGGGTGTCACAGGGACGGGCTCGTCGACGGGAGGAACAAGCCGGAAGAGGTCGCAAAGATTCGCGACTACTACGACTCCGGCACACCCATTCCGTGGAGGCGCATCTACAAGGTGTCCGACCACGCCAAGTTCCCCCATATGCGCCATGTCGCAGCGGGTGTCTCGTGCCAGACCTGCCACGGCCAGGTGCAGGAAATGGGGGTGCTCGAGGAGATGGCGCCGGAATCGGGTGCGCTCAGGATGGGTTGGTGCGTCTCCTGCCATCTGGAGCGCGGGGCTTCCCGCGACTGCACGGTATGTCACTACTAGCCGGCGGCGGGGATTCATGAGCGACGGTCTCAGGCGGCGTGACTTCCTCAAGGTCGTCGGCGTCAGTGGCGCAGGGGCGGCTGCCGCGGGTTGTTCGACCGACAAGGTCGAGCGCCTGATCCCCTACGTGACGCCGCCGGAGGAGATCACCCCGGGTGTCGCGACGTGGTATGCGTCGGCGTGCGGCGAGTGCGCGAGCGGGTGCGGCATCCGCGTCCGGACCCGCGAGGGCCGCGCGGTCATGATCGAGGGCAACCCGGACCACCCCGTCTCGCGGGGCGGGCTCTGTTCGCGCGGCGTCTCGGCGTTGCAGGGACTGTACAACCCCGATCGCGTGGCCACGCCCCTTCGCGCCGGCGCCAACGGCTTCGAAGCGATCACGTGGGACGAAGCCATGGAACTGTTCGCGAACGAGGTGGGAACAGGGGGCCGTTCGCTGTTCCTGACCGGTCGGAAGGGGCCGACGGAAGGCGCGCTCCTCAACGGCTTCGTGAATGCGGTGGGTGGTCGGCGCGTCATACACGACGCTCTGGACGACTCCGCACTGCGCGAAGCGACGAACATCGCGTTCGGCGTGAACACCCTGCCCCGCTACGCCATCGCTGCCGCCGACTTCCTGGTGTCCTTCGGAGCCGACTTCCTGGACACCTGGCTTTCGCCGGTAGGATTCGCCGCGGACTTCGCCGAAATGCACGGGGTGGACCATGGGGAAGGTGTGGACCGTGAGACCAAGGGTCAGTTCGTTTTTGTCGGGCCGCGCCTGTCGCTGACGGGCCAGAACGCCGACGAATGGATCCCGGCCCGGGCCGGTTCGGAGGCGCAGATCGCGCTGGCCGTCGCTGGCGAGTTGGTGCGGCGCGGGGCCGATGCCGGGCCCTACACCGAGATGGTCGCCGGGTACAGCCTGGAGGATGCGGCGGAGGCTGGAGGAGTCGAGGCCGAGGCGTTGGCCGGACTCGCGGACCACTTCGCCGGGCGCACGTCGCTCGCGCTCGGGCCCGGGCTGGCAGGGCACCACGAGGGTGCCGCAGCTGCCAACCTCGCGGTCCTCATTCTCAACACCGCTGCCGGGAGTATCGGCCAGACGGTGCATATCGATGCCGTTCCCGACACCGAGGCGTCGTCCTACGGAGACCTCGTTCCGGCAATCGCCGAGATGACTGCGGGTGCGTACGGTGTCGCCGTCGTCGCCGGGACCAACCCCGCGTATTCGCTGCCACAGGGTTCGGGCTTCCGCGACGCCTTCGCCGCGGTTCCCTTCAAGGTCGCGTTCGCCACCACGCTGGACGAAACCTCGGCTATGGCCGATCTGGTTCTTCCGGACGCCCACCCGCTCGAGTCCTGGGGGGACAGCTTGCCCGCGCCGGGTGCGTATTCGGTCCGGCAGCCGGTCATGCGGCCCGTACCCCTCTACGATTCCCGCCCGATGAGCGATGTGCTCCTCGACGCGGGGCAGCGGATGGGCCACGACTTCGGCGCTGCAACCTTCCACGAGTATCTGCGCTCGGCGCACGACGCCTGGCTTGCCCAAAACGGCGAGAGTACCGGTGTCGTCGGCGACCCGAACGCGCTTTGGCGGAAGCTTCTCAGGACCGGCTCCGTGTCCTACGCGGACCTGTCCCCCAAGGTCGCGTCCCTGCAAGCGCCGACGACCGCCGTCGACTTCCGTCTGCCCGGCCTTGCAGGCGACGGCGACCTCACGCTGCTGGTCTACCCCTCGCCGCGGTTCGGTGACGGCACCCACTCGAACAGGCCCTGGCTGCAGGAACTGCCCGACCCGGTCTCGAAGGTGATGTGGCAGTCGTGGCTGGAGATGAATCCGGCGACGGCCGAGCGGCTCGGCCTCCGGTCGGGACACATTGTCAACGTCGCGTCGGGGGCGGGCTCGGTGGAGCTGCAGGTGTGGGTCTACCCGGGAATCCGTGAGGACGCCGTAGCCGTCGCGATGGGCGGGGGTCACACCGAGTATGGCCAATTCGCCAACGGCAACGGGGTCAACCCGATGGCGCTGCTTCCGGCGACCACCGACGAGGGATCCGGGACGCTGGCGCTCGTTTCCACCCGGGTCACCATCGAAGCGACCGGGGCGTGGAAGCGGCTGGCCTCGACAGAAGGCTCCAGCGACCAGGATGACCGCAACGTGACCCCGGCGGTGGCGCTCTCGGCACTCGGCCACAGCACCGAGGAGGACGCCGAAGACGCCCATGATCAGCTGCGCGAGCTGCAGGAAGTCGGCGGCTTCCGGCCCGTCACCACCGAAGGGCGTGCGCAGGACTACCCCCTGCCGGGCTCGGACTTCGGGCCGTACGGCGAGGACCACCCGCGTTGGGCGATGGCCGTGGACCTCGACAAGTGCACGGGCTGCGGCGCGTGCATCACGGCGTGCCAGGCGGAGAACAACATCCCCTGGGTCGGCGAGATTCAGGCCACCAACGGGCGGGAGATGCATTGGCTGCGGATGGAGCGGTACTACGAGACCGTGGACGCCTCCCACTCCGGGACGGTGGACATTCGTTACCTGCCGATGCTGTGCCAGCACTGCAACAACGCCCCCTGCGAGCCGGTTTGTCCGGTGTTCGCAACCTACCACACGCCGGACGGGCTGAACGCGCAGGCGTACAACCGCTGCGTGGGAACGCGTTACTGCGCCAACAACTGCCCGTACAAGGTCCGCGTCTTCAACTGGTACCGGTACACCTCCGAAAACATCCCCGAGCCGATGAACTGGCAGTTCAACCCCGACGTGACCGTCCGGGACAACGGGGTCATGGAGAAGTGCAGCTTCTGCGTGCAGCGGATCCGCGAAGCAGGAAACCGCGCGGCGGTGGAAGGGCGGGAGGTGCGCGACGGGGAGGTGAGGCCCGCTTGCCAGAGCGTGTGCCCGGCAGAAGTCATCACCTTCGGCAACATCAAGGACCCGCAGTCGCGGGTTGCCGCCGCCGCCGGGAACGAGCGGGCCTACCGGGTGCTGGACGAGGCCATCAACACGCAGCCGGCGGTCTACTATCTCAAGAAAGTCACTCATCACGACGTGGACGAGGGCGGACACTAGGCGATGGCCACCGCTGACCTGACCAATCGGGGAGCGCTCCCGAACCCCGACGTGAAGACGTACGAGGACGTCAACCGTGATGTCCTCAAGGTTCTCTCCAGACCCGGCAAGGGATGGTGGGTCCTCTTCACGATGGCGGTCGCGGGGGTGGGGCTGTTCCTCACCTCCTGGTTCTTCCAGATCTATAAGGGAATCGGGGTCTCCGGGCTGAACGCACCCGTGGGGTGGGGTGTCTACATCACCACCTTTGTCTTCTGGGTGGGTATCGCGCACTCGGGTACGCTGATTTCGGCGATCCTGTTCCTGTTCCGCGCTCCGTGGCGGCAGGCAATCTACCGTGCCTCGGAGGCGATGACGGTCTTCGCGGTCATGACGGCCGGCTTGTTCCCGTTGATCCACGTGGGCCGTGTGTGGCACGCCTACTGGCTGGTTCCCTACCCCAACTCGCGCTTCCTGTGGCCCAACTTCAGGTCACCGCTGGTGTGGGACGTCTTTGCCATCACGACCTACTTCACGGTGTCCGCGGTTTTCTTCTACCTGGGCACGATCCCCGATCTGGCCGCGGCGCGCGACCACGCTCGGGGCCTCCGCAAGAAGTTCTACCAGATCATCTCACTGGGTTGGCGGGGTACCGACCGCGAGTGGCACCACTTCTCGAAGGCGTACATCTACCTGGCCGCACTCGCCACTCCCCTGGTGCTGTCGGTGCACTCCGTGGTGTCGTGGGACTTCGCCATGGCGATCGTTCCCGGGTGGCACACGACGATTTTCGCGCCCTACTTCGTGGCCGGAGCGATCTTCTCGGGGGTGGCCCTCGTGATCACCCTGGTGGTCCCCATGAGGAAGTTCTTCGGGCTGGAGCACTACCTCACGGTCAAGCACTTCGAGGCCATGGCCAAGCTGATTCTGCTGACCAGTTTGATCGTCCTCTACGCGTATGTGATCGAGTTTTTCATGGCGTGGTACTCGGGCGAACCGCCGGAACGCGGCTCGTTCTGGAACCGGGCGTTCGGTCACTACTGGTGGGCGAGCTGGATCATGCTCATATGTAACGGCTTTATTCCGCTGATCCTGTGGTTCAGGCGGGTGCGGAGATCGATCGCGGCGCTGTTCGTGATCTCGATCTTCATCAACATCGGGATGTGGTTCGAGCGCTTCGTGATCATCGTCACCTCGCTGTCGCATGAGTTCGAACCGTGGGCATGGGGTCTGTACCGGCCGTCGGTCGTCGAGATGGGGATCCTGATCGGGAGCTTCGCGTGGTTCGGCTTCTGGTTCCTGCTCTTCACGCGACTATTGCCGCCGGTGGCGATCGCCGAGATGAAAGAGGTGATCCCGCCCCCGTTGCGGCGTCGTAGGGAGGCCGTGCCATGATCGGACCGAAACGGCGCAGTGGGCATCGCGGCTTCTTCGCCCTGTTCCAGCACCTCGATACGACCGTCGACGCGTGCAAGGCGCTGCGAGCGGCGGGGTACCGCGGCTTCCGAGCCTACGCGCCTCTGCCCGAGCACGAGCTGCTGGAGGAGGGCCTGGCGCTGAAGCACAGTCCCGTCCGGGTGTTCACGCTGGCGGGCGGGCTGACGGGGGCGGCAACGGGCTTCGCCTTCACCTCCTGGACCTCCATGGACTGGCCCCTGGTGACGGGCGGCAAGCCGATCCTGTCAATGCCGGCGTATGTCGTCATCGCGTTCGAACTGGCGATCCTTTTCGGGGCGTTGTCGACGGTGATCGGCCTCTTCATCAATGCGGGGCTGCCAAACCTGCGGCGCATGGTGGCCTATCACCCCGAGTGCTCGAACGGCTCGTTCGGGGTGTACGTGACCGCGCCGCCGGCGAAGGCCGGAGAGGTGAAGGAACTCCTGAGCGGCTTCGAGCCCGCTGAACTGCGGGAAGACCCGGAGGGCTTCGATGTCTAGCGCCAGCGGACGGAGGGGGAGCGCCGGCGGGCGGGGGACGAGCAACGGCGGGCGGCGACTTCCAGCCCGGGCGATCCTGGTCCTGGCTGTGGTGGGGCTGACGTCGGGCGCGTGCGTGCCCCTCGACGACTTCATGGGCGAGGTCTTCGGGCGCAACATGCGGGACCAACCGTCCTTCGACCCCTACGAGAACACCTTGATGCCGCCGGAGGGGACCGTGCCGATGTCGGCCGGCAACTATCCGGCGGGACCCTACGAAGTGAATGTGGGGCAGCTGGAGGGCAGCACGGACGTGCCTCCGCCCTTCACCCAGCTCGACATGACCAACAATCCGGAAGTTGTGGACAGTCTCACCAACCCCGTGGCCGCCACGCCCGAGTCGCTGGCCCGCGGAGAGCAGCTCTATGAGCGCGTCTGCATCGTCTGCCACGGGCCCGACGGGGCCGGAACGACCGGCTACATCTTTGAAGTCCACCCGGCGATGGCCGCGTACCCGCTCAAGGGCGACGTGGCAATGGCACGAAGCGACGGCTACATCTACGGAATGATCCGGGTCGGCCGCGCTCTGATGCCGCCCTACGGGCACCAGATCAGCCACTACGACCGGTGGCATATCGTCAACTACGTGCGCGAGTTGCAGGGGCTGGGCCCGGGAGCCGACTCCGGCGAGGCGATGAACTGAACGATGGCTCACCCCTCCATCCCGCATGACATTCCGGTCCGGTATCTGGGCCGTGGCGCCACCGCGACGACAATCCTGCGGCTCATGGTCTTCGTCGGCTTGCTTTCCTTCATCGTCACGGTGTGGAGGGACTCGGCGCTTGCCTGGAAATCCTATGTCGTGAACTGGAACTACTTTGCCTCGATCTCGCTGGGAGGGGTGATCGTTGCCGCGGTCACGTGGATCACAAAGGCGAAGTGGAACTGGTCGGTGCGGCGCATCCACCACTCCTTCGCGGCCTATCTGCCCATTGCGTTCGTCCTCTTCATTCCCATGCTGCTCAACCTGCGGGAGGACTACTTCCCATGGATCGAGATGATGGCCGACGACCCCATCGTGCAGAAGAAGGCGGCCTATCTGAACGTTCCCTTCCTGGTCAGCCGCAACCTGGTGGGGGTGGCGGCGCTCTTCTCCATGGCCTGTGGCTTCGTGTACCTGGCCCTGCGCCCCGACCTCGGACGGGTGGGTGCCGCCGCCCGGACCGCCGAAGAGCGCGAGGCCAAGGGCCGCAACTGGTGGCGTGAGCGGTTCACCCGGGGATGGATGGGTCAGGCGGAAGAGGAGGACCGCAGCTATCATCGCATGACGCGCATGGCACCGCTGCTGGTGCTGGTGTACGCCACGGTAATGTCGATGCTGGCCTTCGACTGGGCCATGTCGCTCGAACCGCACTGGTTCTCGACGCTGTTCGGTGGCTGGTTCTTCATGGGCGCCTTCTGGGGCGGGTTCGCGGCGACCGCGGTGGCGGCGGTCTGGCTCAAGAAGCGGGACCCGGTGTTCAAGGAGCATGTGGGCCGGTCCGCGCTGTGGGATCTGGGCAAGCTCACCTTCGCCTTCGCGGTCTTCTGGACCTACCTGTTCTGGTCGCAGTACATCGTGATCTGGTACGGGAAGCTTCCTTGGGAGCAGGCCTGGGTGAACACGAGGGCGGGGGATCCGTGGGGCGGACTCTCGGCGCTGGTGATCGTGCTGTGCTTCGTGGTGCCGTTCGCGGGGCTGCTCGGGGCCAAGCCGAAGAAGACGCCCGTGATCCTGCAGACCTTCGCGACGGTCGTGCTGGCCGGGCTGTGGCTCTGGCACTACATGCTCATCTTCCCGTCGCTGCACCACGAGGGCGATGCGGTGTTCTCGATTGCAACGCCGCTGATCGGGTTGATGTTCCTGGGGCTTTTCCTTACGGCGGTGCGGTGGTTCCTGGGGACGTTTCCCGCCGTGCAGTTGTGGCAGCCGCAGGTGGACCCCGAGCCGTTGGAGGCCGAGGGGTAGGTTCTACCCCCCGGGCGCCTCCGCGCTGACGGCCGGCAGGATCCGGTCCTGCCGTGCGACCCGGCTGGACAGCTAGGTGTCGGACTTCTCCCGGTCGACCCGGTTTCGCACCTCGTAGCCAACCGATCGCATCAGCCGTGCCTCGTGCGCGTCCAGGGTCGTGCGTCCGAAGACGGTGCGGATCGTCCTCATAACGCTTTCGGCCTTCCGCGCCTTGAAGAAGTCGACGCGGTCCAGACCCTGCTTGAGCGCGCCGAACATCTCTTCCATTTCGGCATGGGTGGCGGGGCCCAGCGAGCGTTTGCCCACGGGCAGACTTTCGGCGTCTCCGGCCCCGGCGAGAAAGAGTTCGTACGCGATCAGGAGCACGGCCTGGGCCAGGTTCAGTGACGAATACTCCTGCGCGGTGGGAATGACCATGACCTCGTCGCAGCGGTCGAGCGCGTCGTTGGAGAGCCCGCGGTCCTCGCGTCCGAAGACGATGGCGACACTCCCTTCCCTCGCCCGGCGAAGGATGCGCGGTGCGAGATTACGCGGCCGCCGGTAGTTCCGCTGCGCAGTGCGCGGGCGGGCGGATGTGCCGACGACGTAAGTGGCATCGGCCAGCGCCTCTTCCAGCGTTCCAGCTTGCTCGACGGATTCGACGATGTGCTCGGTCCGGTGCGCGATCCCCGTGATCCGCCAGGGGTCGAACTCGACCGGGTTCACCACGGTTAGCCGCCGGAGCCCCATGTTGGCCATCGCCCGGACGGTCGCCGCGATGTTCACCAGGTCCTGGGGCTCGTGGAGGACGATGCTCAGCCTCATGTGGGGGCGTCCCCCGGTTGGACGAGGGCCGTCGTGACCGCCGCCGCGATGGCGATCAGGAGTGCACCCGCCAGATACGGGAAGGCGAGGCGCACATCGAAGAGGGCCCCGGCCATGGTTGGCCCCACCACCCTGGCAAGCGACCCCACGCTCTGGCCGATGCCCAGGACCGCGCCCTGCCGCTCGGGGTCCGCCGCGCGCGAGAGGAGGCCCAGGGCGCTCGGTACCGCGCCGCCGTAGCCGATGCCGATCAGGATGAGACCGGCCAGCAGGACGGGTGTGGTGGAGGACAGGCCCACGAGGATGAGGCCGAGAGCGAAGGGGAAGGCACTCGTCCTGAGGAGTTGGCGTTCGCCGAGGCGGGGGACAAGTCTCCGTACGAGGCCGCCCTGTACGATCACCGACACGATGCCGAGGAGGGCGAAGAGGTAGCCGGCCTGGCGCGTCCCCATCGCGAACCGCTCCGACGACAGCAGGGACAGGGTCGGTTGCAGGGTCGAAAAGGCCATGGTGATGCACAGGTAGCCGACAAGGGTGATCCGGATCTGCCGGGACGACCGGACCTGGGCGAGTGCAGCGCGCAGGTCGAAGCGGGAGGTGGTGCCGGAGGAGCCGCGCGGCCGCGATTCGGGAAGGAAGACAAGCGCCGCCAGGGCGTTGACGAGGCACAGCGCGGCAGCCGTGTACCCGGGGGCGGTCGGGACACCCGGCGACACCCCTGACAGGAACCCGCCGAGTGCCGGTCCGATCACGAAGCCGAACCCGAACGCTGCACCGATCAGTCCCATGCTCCCGGCTCTCCGGGAAGGGGGTGTCACATCGGCGATATACGCCTGGGCCACCGGGATGGTCGACCCGCCGATCCCGCCCACGATCCGGGACAGGAAGAGCATGGCCAGCGAGTCGGCGCGCGCGAAGACGACGTATGCCAGCGCGCTTCCGATCAGTCCCAGAATGAGCACCGGACGGCGCCCCAGGCGGTCGGAGACCGGTCCCCACAGCGGTGCCATGACGAACTGGACTGCCGAGTACACCGTGACGAGGAGCCCGACCTGGAGGCCGTCGGCGCCGAAGTCCCGCGCGTAGAAGGGGAGCAGCGGCAGGACGATCCCGAAACCGATGAGGTCGACCAGTACGGCAAGGAACAGGACGCCGAGACGCCCCCGCCCGGATGGATCGCCGGCCGAGTGCAGCGGGGTTTCTGCCACGGACCGCTATACGTCCCTGTCGTCAACGTCTCCGGAATCGTCCTCGTGCCCTGCTCGGAGCGATCCCTTGAAGTTGCGAATCCCGGAGCCCAGTCCCCGCGCGATCTGCGGCAGGCGCTTCGCGCCGTAGAAGAATGCGACAATCAATAGTACGAAGAGGAGTTCTCGGATGCCTAGCCCAGGCACGGTGCCTCCTTGCGCGGGCCCGCGCCCGCCGTATCCACGGAAAAGGTGCCGGGCGGCCCGATTGGGCCCGCGCCTGGCCTACCCACGAAGCAGGTCCTTTGCGATGGTCTGAAGTTGCATGTTGCTGGTTCCCTCGTAGATCGTGCCGATCTTCGCATCGCGGTAGTACTTCTCCACGGGGTACTCGCTCGTGAAGCCGTAGCCCCCATGGAGATCGATGCAGAGGGAAGATACCTCCTGAGCCATCCGGGACGCGAACAGCTTGGCCATCGCGCCCTCCCGCAGGAACCGGGAACCCTGGTCCTTCAGGCGGGCGGCGTTGTACACCATCAAGCGGGCCGCCTCGATTTCGGTGGCGATCTCGGCGAGCTGAAACTGTACCGCCTGGAACTCGGCGATGGGGCGGCCGAACTGCTCCCTCTCCTGCACGTACTTCACCGTATGGTCGAAGGCTCCCTGGGCAAGCCCCACCATCTGCGCGCCGATCCCGATCCGTCCCTCGTTCAGGGTCTCGACGGCGACCTTGTACCCCTTGCCGAGCTCTCCGAGCACGTTCTCGCCGGGCACGCGCACATCGTCGAGCACGAGCTCGGTGGTCGACGAAGCACGGATCCCGAGCTTGTCCTCTTTCTTCCCGACTGAAAAGCCGGGCATGTCCCGATCGACGATGAAGGCGGTGATTCCCTTGTAGTCCATCTCCGGCTCGACGTTCGCGAAGATGATGAAGAAACCTGCCTCGGCGCCGTTGGTGATCCACATCTTGCGCCCGTTGAGGACCCAGTCGTTCCCGTCGGGGATGGCCCGCAGAGCGAGAGCGAAGGCGTCGGACCCGCTCCCGGCCTCCGAGAGTGCGTAGGCACCGACGGTGCCCGTGGCCAGGCTGGGGAGGTGACAGCTCAGCTGTTCCTGGGTGCCCCACTGGAGAAGGGCGTTGTTGACCAGGGTGTTCTGGACATCGACCAGGACCCCCACAGAAGGGTCCACGCGCGAGAGTTCCTCCACGACCAGCACCGCCGTGAAGAACGAGCTTGCGATGCCACCGTAGTGCTCGGGGATTTCCATTCCCATGAAGCCGAGGTCGAACAGAAGGGAGATGAGATCGGAATCGATGTGCCCGGCGGCTTCCATTCGAGACACGCGGGGTGCTACCTCCGACTCGGCGAAGTCACGGGTGGCCTCGCGGAACATGGCCTCCTCTTCGGTGAGCACCGTAAGCGCTGGTGGGTGGGTAAGCGTCGTCATCCCCTCTCCAAAGTCGCGGTCGCCACTGGGTGGCTTCAAAGCATGATAATCTAACGCGGGGCTAATCGTTCCGCATTGCAGCGGGTGGGCCAGCCTTGACGCCTTCGCCTCCTGCGGCTTTTTTTGTGGCGCCCATGACCGGTTGAGACCGTTCCTACAGCGGAGACGGCGATGTCCAGGATTCCCGAAGGACTCTGGTACACTACGGAACACGAATACCTGCGAGAGTCCGACGAGCCCAACGTGTACTATGTCGGGATTACCGACTACGCCCAAGGTGAACTGGGTGACGTGGTGTACGTGGAGCTGCCCGAACCGGGGGACTCGTTCGCGCCCATGGAAACATTCGGGACCATCGAAGCGGTGAAAGCCGTCAGCGACCTGTATTGCCCTCTTGCCGGGGAGATCGCCGGCGTCAACGAGGCGCTGGACGACGATCCCGAACTCGTCAATACGGACCCTTACGGCGAGGGGTGGATGATCCGGCTGCGCCCCGACGACCCCGAGGAAGTGGATACGCTGATGGACGGGGCCAGCTATGGAGCGCACATCGGCGAATAGAAAGGCCGGATGCACCCCCGCAGAGTCTGATAGCCCCATGCCCACCCCCATCAATCACTCGCCCGACTTCGCCGCCAGGCATCTGGGCCCAACGCCTGACGATGTCGCCGAAATGCTCGAAGTCGTGGGTTGCGAGAGTATCGACCAGCTCATGGGTGAGACCGTTCCGGATCCCATCCGCTTCCAGGAGCCGCTTCGTATCCCCCCGGGAGTCCCGGAGGCGCAGTTGCTCGCGCAGCTCCGGGAGATCGCCGCGGCGAATCAAGTCTGGCGAAGCTACCTGGGGATGGGGTATTCGGGCACGATCACGCCCGGCGTGATCCAGCGGAATATCCTCGAAAACCCGGGATGGTACACGCAGTACACCCCCTATCAGGCCGAGATCGCACAGGGCAGGCTGGAGGCGCTTCTCAACTTCCAAACCGCGATCATCGACCTGACGGGGTTGGAGATCGCCAACGCGTCGCTCCTGGACGAGGGAACGGCGGCCGCCGAGGCCATGTCCATGCTCTTCGGTCAGGGACGGAAGCGCCGGGGACATGTCTTCCTCGTGGCCGAGGACTGTCATCCCCAGACGATCGGGGTCGTGCGTACCCGCGCGGAGCCCTTGGGGATCGAGGTTCGGGTGGGGCCCAGCCGGGACTTCGCTTTTGACGAGACCGTCTTCGGGGGGCTCGTGCAGCATCCGGCAACGGACGGCGGCGTACACGACTACCGTGACCTTTGCCAGGCCGCTCACGCCGCAGGCAGCCACGTAGTAGTGGCCGCGGACCTCCTGTCGCTGGTCGTGCTCACTCCGCCGGGAGAATTCGGCGCTGACGTGGCCGTGGGGAACACGCAGAGATTCGGCGTCCCGATGGGCTATGGCGGACCTCACGCCGCCTACATTGCGTGCCGCGAGACCTTCAAACGGCAGCTTCCCGGGCGGATCATCGGGGTCGCGGTTGACGCGCACGGAGAGCCGGCGCTGAGAATGGCCCTCCAGACGAGGGAACAGCATATCAGGCGCGAGCGGGCGACCTCCAATATCTGCACGGCGCAGGTGCTGCTGGCCGTCATGGCGGGGATGTACGCGGTCTATCACGGGCCTGCAGGGCTCGCGCGGATCGCCGGGCGCATTCGCAAGCAGACGGCGACACTCGCGCGTGGTCTGGCAGCAGCGGGCCACGAGATGGTTCACCAGGTATTCTTCGACACGCTCCGGGTCCGACCGGCACAGGGGGCCGAGGCCGTTCTCGGGGCCGCGAAGGAGGCACGCATCAACCTGCGGGACTTCGGGGACGGAACGATCATCGTCGCTCTGGACGAGACCGTGACCCCGGCCGACCTCGACGATCTCCTCGCCGTGTTCGGTGCTGGAGGATCTTCCACCGAGCTGGCCGCCTCGTTCGAGCCCGCCGGCTATCCGCCCCACATCGTGCGCTGCAGTCCGTTCCTCACCCATCCGGTCTTCAATTCGTACCACTCGGAGACCGAGATGCTGCGGTACATCCACCGGCTGGAGTCGCGCGACCTCTCGCTGAACACGAGCATGATCGCCCTCGGCTCGTGCACCATGAAGTTGAACGCCACCACGCAGATGACGCCGGTGACCTGGCCTGAGTTCGGGGGGCTCCACCCCTTTGCTCCGGTTGAGCAGGCCAGGGGCTACGCGCGGATCATGGCCGATCTGGAGGGCTGGCTGGCCGAAATCACCGGGTTGCCCGCGGTCTCGCTTCAGCCGAACTCCGGGGCACAGGGGGAATACACGGGTCTCCTGGTGATTCGGGCACGCCAACACGCCCTCGGCCAGCGGCACCGGGACGTCTGCCTGATCCCGTCTTCCGCCCACGGCACCAACCCCGCGAGCGCGGTGCTGGCGGGGATGAAGGTGGTCGTCGTGAGCTGTGACAAGCGCGGCAACGTGGACGTCGCGGACCTCGAAGCGAAGGCTTCCCGGTACGCCGACCGGCTGGCCGCGGTCATGATCACGTATCCGTCCACGCACGGTATCTTCGAGGAGGAGATCCGCAACATCTGCGACATCGTCCACCGCAACGGCGGCTACGTGTACCTCGATGGCGCCAACCTGAACGCACAGGTGGGGCTGTGCCGGCCCGGCGACTACGGCGCGGACGTCATTCACATCAACCTGCACAAGACCTTTGCGATTCCACACGGCGGCGGCGGCCCCGGCATGGGCCCGATCTGCACGACCGCCGAACTGGCCCCCTACCTGCCCGGCCACCCGGTCGTGCCTGTCGGCGGGAAGGCGGCGATAGGGGTGGTCGCTGCGGCGCCCTGGGGGAGCGCGAGCATCCTGCTCATCTCGTGGGCGTACATCGCGCTGCTCGGGCGGGACGGCGTCACCGAGGCGACCAGAACGGCGATTCTGAACGCCAATTACATGGCCATGCGGCTTGAAGATCACTTCGACATCCTGTACTGGTGGGGGAGCGGCAGCGGCCGCGTAGCCCACGAGTTCATCGTCGATCTTCGCCCGCTCAAGAAGGCGACCGGCATCACCGAGGAGGATGTGGCCAAGCGTCTCATGGACTACGGCTTCCATGCGCCCACGATGGCGTTCCCGGTACCGGGGACGATCATGATCGAGCCCACCGAGAGCGAATCCAGGGCGGAGCTGGACCGATTCTGCCAGGCCCTGATCTCGATTCGGGCCGAGATCGAACAGGTCGAACTGGGACTTCAGGACCGGGTCGACAATGTCCTGAAGAACGCGCCGCACACTGCCCGGGTAGTCACGGCGGACGCCTGGGACCACGGCTACACCCGAGCGCAGGCCGCGTTTCCCGCTCCGTGGCTCAAGGAACACAAGTTCTGGCCCCATGTCGGCCGCGTGAACAACGCCTGGGGAGACAGGAATCTGGTCTGCGCCTGTCCGCCCATCGAATCATATGAAAGGGAGGCGAACCGTTGGCGAAACTGACGTTCCACGGCCAGTCCACGTTCACGATCGACATGGAGGACGGTACCCGTCTGGTGATCGATCCCTTCTTCGACGACAACCCCGTCGCGGACATCAGGCGCGCGGAGGTGGGTGCGGTGGACTACATCCTCTGTACCCACGGCCACTACGACCATTTCGTCGACGCCATTCCGCTGGCCCGGGAGACGGACGCCACTCTGGTGTCCACCTTCGAGATCGTCTCGTTCGCCGAAACCCAGGGGATCACCAAGGGGCACCCGCTTCACATCGGGGGCGGCTACGACTTCCCCTTCGGTCGCGCGAAGATGACCGCGGCGCTCCACGGGGGGCAGGTTCACGGCGACACCACGGGGCAATTCACGACCGTTCCCGGCGGGTTTCTGCTGCACCTCGACGGCAAGCGGATCTACCATGCGGGGGACACGGCCCTGCTCATGGACATGCAACTCCTCCGCGGGAAGGTGGACGTGGCGATCCTGCCCATCGGCGACAACTTCACCATGGGTCCGGAGGACGCCGCCGAGGCTGTCGGCTTCATCGACCCGGAGGTGGTGATCCCGATGCACTACAACACGTGGCCCCTGATCGAGCAGGATCCCGAGCGGTTCCGCGACCTGGTGGGTGACCGCGCAAAGGTTGAAGTCATGAGCCCAGGAGACGTGTTTGCTCCCTGAACGGGGCCGCGACCGTGCCCCTTCCCTGAACGGCTCCAGCTCGCTGCTGTGGCGCGTCATCATCGACGAGGCGCTCTCCGGGGCGGCCAACATGGCACGTGACCACGCGCTCGCCGCATGCGTGGGTCCCGCCGTCGGCACCGTGCGCTTCTACCGGTGGGCCCCGGCGACGCTGTCGTTCGGCCGAAACGAGCCCGTCACGGTGGGTTACCGGGAACTCCTGCGCCGCCATCCGGTGATGGGGGTGGTGCGCCGACCCACCGGGGGGCGCGCGGTCATCCACGACCGCGAACTGACCTACTCGATCGTGGCACCGGTCCGGACCTTCGGCGGCCTGCGGCTGGCCTACCGGAAGATCAACGAAGGCCTGATGGACGGGCTGCGCCACCTTGGCGTGGAAGCGACGGGGGCGACCGGCCGGTCTCTTTCGCCCGATGCTGGGCCGTGCTTTCTGGAGCCGGCGGAGGGTGAGGTGGTGGTCGCCGGGCGCAAGCTGGTCGGCAGCGCGCAGGCGAGGATAGGCGGAGCGCTGCTGCAGCATGGCTCGCTACTCCTGACCGCCGACCAGGAGGCGCTCTTCGCTGGTGCCAATGGTGAGAGACGGGGCGGGAACGGCCGCGGGGGATCTTCCGTGGCGCCCCGCGCCCGGCCGGTGACTCTCGCTGAGGTGCTGGGCGAAATACCGCCGTGGGAGCGCCTCGTCGAAGCCCTTAGCGCGGGATTCTCAAGTGCTTTCGGCGGGAAGTGGGTCCCCTCCGCGATGACTGAACGCGAGGTTGCCCTAGCGGCAGACCTCGAAAAACGGTACGGTTCGCAGGGTTGGACGTGGCAGCGCTAAGGGAGGTCCGGCGCGGCTTTCGTCGATCAGGATTTGACAGCCCCGCTTCAGGGGTACATAATGGCAAGCCTTGCAGAACGGGCCTTCGGGCCCGAGACTCCATTGATGCCGCGCTGGGAGGCGCGGCGCCCTCCGTCCACTAAACACAGCAACAGAAGCGGGAGGAACCGTTGGCCACCTTGATGACCATCTTCGACGTACTTCTCCAGGTTCCCGGATTGGAACCTCCGGACCTCACCTTCACCGAGCAGATGGCGCAATCCTGGGACGACGCCGGCGTCATGCGCTATCCCCTGGGTGCCTGTGTCGCAGTCGGGGTCGTCGTGATCATCTGGAAGTTCTTCGACATCTTCATGAAGAGCGGTGCAACCAGGAAGATCCTCCGTGAGGTGGACGAGCTTCTGGCTCAGCAGCAGATCAAGGATGCGCTCGAGCTCACGCGCGAATCGAACTCTCCGGCCGCCAACATCCTCCACGCAGGGCTTGAGCGGCGTGATGAGGGGACCGACCGGGTCATGAAAGCGATCGAGAACCAGGGGCTGATCGAGCTCTCGAAGCTGGAGAACGGGCTCGTCATCCTTGCCACACTGACCAACGTGGCGCCGCTCCTGGGCTTCCTGGGAACGGTGATGGGGATGATCGCCGCCTTCCAGGCCATCGAGTTGGCGGGCGAGGTGGACGCTACCACGGTCGCGAGCGGGATCAAGATCGCCCTCACGACGACGGCGGCCGGGCTCGCCATCGCGATTCCTGTGAGCATCGCCCACAACTACTTCGTGTCGAGGATCGACAGCCTGGTCATCGACATGGAGGAGTCGGCCCAGAAGATGATCGACGCGCTCTTCTCCATGCAGGTGGGCGGGGCCTCCGGGGACTGATCCCGCAGGCTCAAACAGGCTGACAGAGGGTTGGAGAGGCCCGGCGTACTGCTGCTGGCAGTCGTCGGGCTCTCCGCCGTTTGGGCCGCCCCACTCGCCGGACAAGTCCCGGACTCGATCGGGCGAGATCTCGCCCACGGCCGCTTCTGGAAGGCCAGCCGGGCTCTCCGGACACATCTGAACCCGGTTGAATCCGCATCATGGCAGGACCGGATGGTCCTGGCGGAAGCCGAAGCCGGATGGAAGAACTGGGAGGGCGCCGTCGCCGCGCTCTCCGTAGCCGGATCTGATACCGCGGGGGTGCCCGCCCGACTCTGGTACATGCTCGGGGTCGCGCTGCAGGAATCGGGGGACGATCAGAGCGCGGCCGTCGCGTTGGCCCGCTCCGGGGAGTCGGTGCCCCGGGAATCGTCGGTGGGACTGGCGGCACGCTCCCGACGTGCGCGCGCGCTGGCGGCGACGGGTGCCGGCGGCGCAGCGGTGGACGCTACGGGAGAGTTGCGCGCACTGTCACCCCTGCTGGGGGACTGGACCGCCCTGGAGGTTGCGCGGATGCTCTCGCCCCAGGGCGAAGCGGAGGCGGTCGGTGAGGTGCTCGCGCTCATCGCCGACCCGTCCATCCGCCGCGCCGGGTGGCCCCTGGAGGCGGACACGTGGGCGGAATCGGGCGACACGGCCCGGGCCTTGGAAGCGCTCGCCGCGTTGGACCGAACCGGGGGCGCGCCACCGACCCGGGTCGACCTCCTCGCCACCGAGTGGCCGTTGAGGCTCGCGCTGAGAGACTCGGTGGGGGCGGTCGCCGCGATGGAGGAGTTGCTGCGCCTGACCACCCGGGGGAGCGCGGCCACCGACGCCGCGATGGCCCACTGGGAGGTCGCGGTGGACTCGGGGCCCGAGATCCTGCGCCTCGTTGCGGCCGCCATGGGTAGTGGGGGCGAGTTCGGCCACGCGGTCCGGGCGTGGAGGCTGGCGGAGCGGAGGGGGGCGGCTCTTTCCGAGCGGGAGCGAATGGCTTGGGGCCGCGCCTTCAACGGAAGCGGCGACCGGAACGGGGCGGTCGGGGTGTACAGGGAGCTGTCCGCTTCCAGCGATCCCGCGATCGCGGGGCCTGCCCTGCAGGCCTGGGCCGGCATTCGCACCCGACAAGGCCGGTACGGAGACGCCCGCACCCTCCAGAACCGGCTGGTGGAACGCTTCCCGTCCCGTCCCGAGGCGCTGGACGTGGTCTTCTTCCGGGGCGACGACCATCAGGACGCCGGTCGTCTCGAGGAGGCGATCTCACACTACCAGAGCGTCGTGTCGATGTCCTCCTCGGCGGACATGGCCGGGCTGGCCAGAATGCGCTGGGCCCAGATCCACCTGGCGCGGGGTGAAGTGGAAGCCGCGCGGGAGGTGTTCCGGGGATATCTGGACGAGTTCCCCGACGGGCGTCGCTGGGAGGAGGCGAGCTACTGGGGCGCGCGAACCGCCGACTTGGCCGGTGACACCGCGGAAGCCCGCGTCCTGCTTGTCCGTCTCCGGGAGGAGCGCCCGCTGTCGTACTACACCTTTCTGACGGATGAGCAGGACGGCATCAGCTTTTCGCCCGATCTCGCCGATGGCGCCCCCCCGCCGGATCTGGAGTGGCTGCCCGGTGAACTGGAGGTGCTCTCGCTTCTGGAAGAGGCCGGTCTCGACGATGGCGCCGCCGCGCAGGTCTCCGCCATGCGAGCCGCGGCCGGTGACTCGGAGGGGTCGCTCCTGCGTCTCGCGATGGAGCTCCACCGCGTGGGTCGTACCCTCGACGCAATACGCCTTGGCCTGGAGGTGCGCGGCCGGGGGAGGGTCTGGGACCTCACTCTCGCGCGCGTCGTCTACCCCTTCCCGTACCGCGAACTCGTGACCGCGCGGGCGCAGGAGTTGGAGCTGGACCCGTTCCTCCTGGCGGGGATCATTCGGCAGGAGAGTGCCTTCGTGCCGGCGATCGTGTCGGCGGCAGGGGCCATCGGCCTGATGCAGGTGATGCCGGCGACGGGGAGAGAGCTCGCCGGCAGGATCGGGCCAAGGGGCTTCCGTACGGAAACGCTGGAAACGCCGGAGCTGAACGTGCACCTCGGAACCCGTTTTCTCGCCGACATGATCAAACGGTACGACGGCGACATCCCACTGGTCCTGTCGGCCTACAACGCCGGTCCCACCCGCGCCAGCCGGTGGAGGCTGCTGCCGGAGGCCGAGGACCCCCAGCGCTTCACGGAAAGGATCCCGTTTGCGGAGACCCGAGGATACGTGAAGAACGTGACTCGAAACCGGGCGCTGTACCGGTGGCTCTATGGAGAAGGTGCGGGGGGAGCCTGACGTAACGTCAGGGTGGGGCGGGCGCGCGGGTGGTCCCGATTTCGTGCTTGCTTGACGCCCCGAGCAGCACATCCCCATGATGGTTGCCGTGAGACGGCGGCGCGATCCCTGCGGGGGGTCGTTTCGCGGAGCAGGTTTTTCATTTCAGGAGGTTTGCGGGAATGGCGAGAGGGACGGTCAAGTGGTTCAACGACGCAAAGGGCTACGGGTTCATCGCCCGGTCGTCCGGAGACGATGTCTTCGTTCACTTCAGCTCGATTCAGGGCGAAGGGTTCCGGACCCTGGCTGAAGGCGAAGAGGTGGAGTTTGAACTCCAGGAGACGGATCGTGGCCTGCAAGCGGCAAATGTGATCCGTGCCTGACGGGGCGCCTCGCCGCTCTCGGTGCTCGTGCGGATTTATCCACGGACTGCTAGTGGAGGATGTTCCGGGATCGCAGGTGGGCGACCACCGCCCCGAGCATGAGGGGGCGTATCCGGAACCGCACTCCCGGCCCGGGCGCGCGCCCCGCGCTTCCGCTCTCGTCGCAGGCGAGGACGATCACCTGCTGATCCTGCAGTGACCCGAAGGTGTGCAGGCTTTCGGCCGCCGAGGCGCGCGTGATCAGGCGATACTCGTCGGCCGAAAGCGTCCCGTGGTCCAGCATGGCCTTCAGTGCGAAGCTCTGGGTGAGGTCGAGCATCTCCATGGGAGGGCTGAGCGCTTCCAGCGGATGCACCATCAGGCTCCCTTCCACCGTCTTGAAGTCCGCCGACCGCAGCCAGTGGAAGAGCGCCAGGCGGATCGAACCCAGGGACGCACGGTGTAGCCGCTCGAAGTAGTCCTTCTCGATGAGCTGCTGCTGCTTGTCGGTTCGGTGCATCCGGCGGGCCCGGTTGCGCAGCGCGTCACGCCCGGCGCGCGGTTGCTCGTATTGGAGAGGGAGACCGCTCCGCAGATGACGGGCGATGACCGCCTGCCTCAGCTGGTCGGCGGTCAGAGGGGCGAGTGCGAGACGCTTGATGTCGCTGACGAAGGCGGGGGCGCGCCGTCGCACCAGCTGCCAGGCGGAAGACGTGAGAGAGACCATCCAGAAGACCCTGGACTCTGTGCGCGACATGAAGGTCAGGAGCTGTTCGAAGAGCCGGGCGCCGCCGGGTGTGCGCATGTGAAGGTGCTCCGCCCCCTCCAGGATGACGAGACGCGGAATCGTTCCGCCGGGCGCCGACAACACCCGTTCGGCGAGGGTGTGCAGATCGTTGGCCTCTTCCAGGCCGAGCCAGGAGGCGAGGTGCGCCGCGAGCTGACCCTCTTCCAGAATGCGCTCGCGCAAGATGCGTCTGACACCGCACGGGGCTTCGTCCGAAAGGTGGGTCGCGACGATGTTGAGGAAGCTGGTGACACCCGCGCCGGGAGGCGTGATCACGATCAACGAGCCGGGACCACCTGTCTGCCAGCGCTTCCACAAGGCCGTGACATCGGCCAGAGCGTCGTCCCTGCCCGCCAGGAGCTGCGGGTCGGTCAGGGGCTCGAATGCGAACAGCCGCTGATAGACGACGGGGAGGGTACGCACGAAGTCCGCGGCGGACGCCAGCGTATGCTCGCTCAGGTCCGTTACGCCTGCGGGTGCGGGGCGGATGCCCAGCATGGCTGCTACCGGACGCAAGCGCGCCGCGACCGTCCGCAGGAAAGCCGACACACGGCGTCCCTGCTGCGCCACGCGCTCCTGCCACCGCCTCCAGTCCCCGCCAACTTCGGTCACCAGGTAGGAGCGTGCGTCCAGGTAGCCCGCGGTCAGCCGGTCGGCGGTGCCCCGGCGGATCAGTCGTTCGACGCCTTCCTCCACGTCGTTGGTCACCCGGAGCGCCGCGGCCTCCAACGCGTCCTGCAGCAGCGTACGGGCGGCATCGGCCTTGTGGCCTGCGCGGGTGAGTGCGTCCGTCACCAGGACGAGGGTGCGGCCCACGTCGTGATCGTCGCCATCCGCCAGCTCGCCGATCGCGGCTTCGTATCCGTAGTCGGAGACCTCGCAAAGTTGTGCGACCTCTGAGCGGACGCGCTCGATTGCTCCGGCGATGACCGATTGCGCGGTGCGGATGCGCTCCATCCGGAGCGTGTCGAAGGCCTGGACGGACACCTCGCGGATTTCCACATCCCGCGCCTCGCTCCGGGGCCTGCGGATCACTTCGCCGGCCTCGAGGATATCGTGTACCCCGAGACGTTCCGGCAGCTGTCGGCTCATCGCCTCGAGATCCTCGACCGCCTCGTCGGCGTCGTCGGTCAGGGCCCGGGCGAAGCGCGCCGGATCCTGGAGGGTGCCGGCGGGCCGGCTCAGCGCGTCGTCGGTCCGGGCCTGCTCGTGCTGCAGAGCTTCGCGGAGGCCTGCCGCGTCCGCAGCCAGATTTCGCGCTTGCGTGAGACCCTCGCCCAACCTGGATTCCACGTCGGCCAGCACCGACTCCACCTCCCGGGCGGTCTTGCTCCATCTGTCGACGAGACGCCGGCAGATCGCGTCAGTGCCGCTTTTCGCCGCGAGCAGCACCCTGTACAGCTCGAGACGGGCCGCTGCTTCGCTCGCCCACCGGTCCCAGCGACCGGCGATCGCCTCGAGGTCCGCGACCGGAGGCTCCCCGGACGGGCTTCCCCCCACAAAAGTCCCGGACACCGCGACCGTCGCGGCCAGGGTATCGGTCAGGTGTCTGAAATCGTCTCCTGTTTCCCGTCCCGACACCCTCGTGATGTCGTCGCGGAGCGCCTCGAGCTCGGCCTGCAGGGTCGCGCCGGCGTCCTGGTACGGCGGCGGTGGGTCCGCCTCGCGCTCCGATCCCTGGCCCGGGTCACGGTGCGGTGCCGCGAGCACGACATCGATCCACGCGGACCATGCCCGCTCCAGACGACCGAGCCACACCGCCCGGCTCCGTTGACTCGCGCGAAACGCGTGGACCTGGCGCGGGAGCACGGCGCGGTCGAGGTGTTCGCCCGCGATCCGCGCCACCGCAACGTCGTGGGTCTCCTGCCGCCACACGATCGGCCGCAGCGCCCGTGCCCAGAGGCGCTTGATGGCCGTCCAGGCTCCCTGCCCGGCGTGTGGGTCGAGCGCTGTGGGAGATACCGGTGCGCGGGCGAGCGCGGGCAGCGCTGCGAGCGCCTCGCGGGCGTCGGCGGCGGCTGAATCGAGGGACCGCTGCAGGAGCGCGGCGAGGGGAGCGTGGCGGAGCGCGATGTGGACCGGCTTGAGCACGTCCCGGCCGACCCGGCCGCGATAGCGCACGAGTGCCTGCTCGCCCGCTTTCCCGTCGCCGTCCCCGGAGTCCGCCTGCGGTAGCTCGGTCAGGGCCTGCGCGTGCGTGGCCACCGCCTGTTCCAGAGTGCGGCGCAGCGAGCGCCACGCCTTGTTCTCGTGGTCCGGCCACACCGTACGGAAGGGTGTGTGGACCGCGGCGGCAATGAGGGCCGCGATCTCGTCGTCGGTCAACCGGGCGGGAGCCTCGGCGTCCGTGCGTCTTTGGGCGGACCCGCTCACGGCGCGACCGTCCCCTCAGGATCCGACGCATCGGCTGGGGCGCCCACCGGATACCAGTCGTGCTCCGGGGCGAGCCCGGCTACGCGAAAGCCGTCCCGTGCTCGCTCCGTGATGTCGCTCCGCAGGAGGAATTCGAAGCGGGGGTCCAGCACGTAGGCCCTCACCTTCACGTGGGTGACGAAGGTCGTGCGGAACTGATCCTCGATGAACACCTGGATGGGCTTGTCCAGGAAGACGTATTTCGAGGTCACGGCGGCGTCGAAAGCGATCTCCTTCGCCCGGCGTTCGTCCACGCGACCGGGCAGGTAGAGGTCCGTCACGACCTGGCAGTTCAGCTGGCCGGCGTTGGCGTTGGCCACCTGCTCCTGGACGACCTGTGAGTTCGGCACCGTCACCAGATCGTCGTCGGCCGTTACGATGCGGGTGGAGCGGAGGCCGATCGAGACCACCTCGCCGTAGGTGCCCCCCACCGAGATCTTGTCGCCCACCTGGAAGGGTTTGTCGAAGACGACGATCAAGCCCCCGAAGACATTCTTGAGAAGGTCCTGCGCCGCGAATCCGAGCGCCACCCCCAAGGCCGCGCTCGCGGCCAGAAGCCCCTGAGCGTCGACCTGGAAGATGGTGCGCACGATCAGGTAGGCCGCGATTGCCCACAGTAGCATGCGCGTTATGGGGATCAGCCATTTGAAGGTCAGGCGGCGCGCGACGCTGCGCTCGGCGAGGGTCTCCAGGACCCAGATCAGGAGGCGGATCGCAAAGTGGAAGACGACGACCACCACGATCGACCAGAAGATCCCGACCCCGAGGTTCCGGACCTGGTCGCGCGCATCCTCCAGGTCGAGGGTGCCGGGTTCGTCGCCGCCGTCTGCTACGGCGGTGCTGTCCCCGGGCGTCGCCGCTTGAGCCGGCCCGGTCGCCCTCCCGGTTTCCATCGAGTCGAGACGGGCGAGGATGCGCTCCTGGGCCGCCATGATCCCGTCCAGCCGCAGGTCCAGCGAGTCGATGGGGTCTGGCGAGGTCTGCGGGGTGGCGGACGGCGAGAGGGAGTCGGGCTGTGCCGCGGTTGTCGTAGCTGCCAGGGAGCCGGAATCGGTGGCTGGCACGGAGTCGGTGGCCGGCGCGGTGACGGCGCCGGGCGCGCTCACCTCGTCCAGTTCGGCGTCCCGTGGTGAGTCCCGCCCGCAACCCGCCGCCAACAGCACGGGGAAGAGGACAAGCAGGCATTCCGGTCCCCTCCGGTTGCGGCGGGGACCGACTCGCGTCATTGGTTGAATCATCACAGATCTCGCTCGGTTGCGAACTCGTTATATCGCCCTGCCGGCCCGGCTGCAAGTGACTTGGCCCCTCTGACGCGCCGGATCGTGACGGCCCGGCCGGGGACCCTAACGTAACGTCAGGGTTGCCGGTGCCGGCGCGTGCGCCCGGAATCGACGGCGGGGCCGCCCGAGAGACCGAGCCCCCATGGTGGCGGCCCTCAACGCCCTCCAGCTCACTGCCACCGCCGAGTTGCTGCAACGGTTCGTTGGCTTCTTGCCCACCGTTGTGACGGCGATCCTCGTCTTGATTCCGGGGATCCTGGCGGCTGCCTTTCTGGCAGCGACGGTCCGCACCGCAGCCAGCAACGCCGGCATCGCTCAGGCCCAGGTTCTGGGGCAGTTCGTGCTGGGCTGCAAGGACCCGGCTGGCCGCTGGGTGAGTGGCCTGGTGGATCGCTTTTCCCCCCAGGAGTAAGCCGGGGAGAGTGCTTCGAGGGACCCCGTAGTGTTGACGCGGCCCGCGACCGGAGCGGCGCAATTGTCCCTTGCCTCCCCTGCAACGACAGGTCAGTATTCCCTCCCGCGTTTCCCGTGCCTTCCAGTCCGACACATGCTCGTCAAGCGCCTGCATAAACGCTACGCTTCCGAAGGGATCGAAATCCCCTTCCCCATCAGAACCGTATACATGCGCAACCGGACAGACCCGGAGCAGGGCACATCGTAGGATGAATCACCGCGCGGCGCCCCGGGCGGCGTAACCGACCCATGGACATCCCACCTAAAACCGCCCCGCGACTCTTCCTGATCGACGCCTACGCGCTGATCTATCGGGCTTTCTTCGCTTTCTTGCGACGCCCCCTCACGAACGCCCGCGGGGAGAACACGTCGGCCCCCTTCGGCTTCGCCAACTTCCTCTACGGAATCCGCGACGACCACCAGCCCGACTACATCGCCGTGGTCTTCGATTCGGGGCGCAGCCACCGGGAGAAGCTGTACCCGGACTACAAGGCGACCCGGGAAAAGATGCCGGAGGAACTGCGCGACAGTCTGCCCCGGGTCCGCGAGCTGGTGGAGGCATTCGGCGACAAGGTGATCGAGATCGAGGGATGGGAGGCCGACGACGTGATCGGCACCCTGGCAGCGCGGGCTGTGGCGGAAGGGCTCGAGGCTGTGATTGTCTCGGGAGACAAGGACTTCTTTCAGCTGGTGGGCGCCGGCGTTCACCTCCTGAATCCGGGGCGGGGCGGACCGCACGGTGTGGCGGCTCACTGGGTCGACGAGCGGAGCGCGGCGGACAAGTTCGGCGTCCCGCCGGAGCAGGTGGTGGACTACTTGGCGCTGGTGGGCGACAGCTCCGACAACGTGCCCGGCGCGCCCGGCATCGGGCCGAAGACCGCACTCAACCTGCTGAGGGCGTACGGCACGGTCGAGGACGTCCTGGACCACGCCGAGGAGGTCAAGGCGAAACGGGCGCGGGAGTCACTCCTTGCCAACCGGGAGCAGGTCCTCCTCTCCAGGGAACTGGTGACGATCCGGAAGGATGTGGAGCTGCACACGAAGCTCGAGGAGCTGCGCGTCTCCGAGCCCGACAACGAGCGGCTGCGCGCACTGTACGTCGACCTGGAGTTCCGCACCCTGCTGGACCGGCTGGACCGCGAGCGCGGCGACGATGAGACCGGTGTCCCCGCGCCCCGGGCAGCGGACCATGTGCTCGTCACCGATCCCGCAATGTTGGCGGGGATCGCGAGCGCGTGCCGGGAGGCCGGGTCGATGGCGGTCACGGTGATGAACCGCAATCTGCAGCCCACGCGCGGCCTTGTCGCCGGGCTGGCGATCGCCACGGATCCGGACACGTCGTACTACCTGCCGGTGACACACGAGGCCGCGATGGCTCTTGCGTTGGGGGAAGCCGACGACGGACGCCTGCCCAACCTGCCGGCGCTGGACAGCGATGCCTTCGCACCGATACGGGATGTTCTCGCCGATCCTGGCATCACCAAGATCGGGCATGATCTCAAGCGCTCCCTGATCGCCTGCCGCCGCGCCGGGTTGACGTTGGCGGGACCCTTCAAGGACGTGATGGTGGCGTCGTACGTGCTGGATCCGGGTCGTCGGAGACAGGATCTGGGGGCACTGGCCACCGACTTCCTCGGCCGCGATGTGACGCCGCCGGCCAAGGTGCTGGGGACGGGGAAGAAGCGGCGGGCCTTCGGGGACATCGCCGCCGGCGAGGCGCTCGCCTTCGCCTGCGAACAGGTGGAGTTGCCGCTGCGGCTGTGGGCCGGTCTTGCAGACAGGCTTGCCGGCGGGGCCGTGGCGGATTCCGACGGTCCGGACGACGCAGCGGGGTCTGCAGGGGCGGGAGGGAGGGGCCTGGAGAAGCTCTTCGACGAACTCGAGACGCCGCTGATCCCGGTTCTTGCGGACATGGAGCTGAACGGCGTCGGGATCGACGCTCCCTTCCTTGCGGAGATGAGCCGGCGCCTGGGTGAAGAGCTCCGCTTGATCCGCGAGGACATCCACCGGGTCGCGGGCACCGAGTTCAACATCAACTCCACCCTCCAGCTGCGGGAGATCCTCTTCGAGCGTCTGGGACTGCCGGTGCTCAAGCGGACCAAGACGGGCCCCTCGACCGACTCGTCGGTGCTGGAGGAGCTGGCGATCCGCGGACACGAGCTGCCACGGCTGATGATGGACTACCGGCAGTTGGAGAAGCTGCGGGGCACGTACGTGGATGCGCTTCCAGCTCTGGTGAACCCCGAGACGCGGCGGATCCACACCACCTTCAACCAGACGGTGGCGGCGACCGGCCGTCTGTCTTCCTCCGACCCCAACCTCCAGAACATTCCGATACGCACCACGATCGGCCGGGAAATCCGGCGCGGCTTCGTCGCCCCCCCGGGTGCGCTGCTGCTGACTGCGGACTACTCCCAGATCGAGCTTCGCATACTGGCGCACTTTTCGGGCGACGAGGTTTTCGTGAGGGCCTTCAGAGAGGGCAAGGATGTTCACCGCGAGACCGCGGCGGTGATCTTCGACGTTCCCGTGGAGGACGTCACGGGGGGGATGCGGGACCAGGCCAAGACGGTCAACTTCGCCACACTCTACGGGCAGGGGCCCTTCGGGCTCGCGCGCCAGCTGGGCATCCCCATGGACGAGGCGAAGCGCTTCATCGCACAGTACTTCGAACGCTTCGCGGGGGTGCGGCGCTTCCTTGACGAGCAGGTCGAGCAGGCCAGGGAGCTGGGCTACGTGGCCACGCTCATGGGACGGCGCCGCTTCATCCCGGAACTTCGCGCGCGTGCCTGGAATGTGCGCCAATTCGGTGAGCGCGTCGCGCAGAACACACCGATCCAGGGGACTGCCGCAGACCTCATCAAGGTGGCGATGATCCGGCTGCGGGATGTCCTGCACGGGGTTCCCGATGTGCGCATGGTGCTCCAGGTGCACGACGAGCTGGTGTTCGAGGTCGCGCGGGACCGCGTCGACGAGGTCACGGGGACCGTGGTGGAGGTGATGGAGTCCGCCATGGAGCTGAACGTGCCGCTGCGGGTGGACGCGGGGGCCGGAGAGACCTGGTACGACTGCAAGGATTGAGGCTGCAGCGCCCGAATCGGGGGCTGCATGGAAATTGGTCCCATCCAACCATGTATGCGCCCCGCGGCAGGGCCGATCTTCACCGGGAGAGACGTCACCGGGCTTGGCCGGCGCACCGCCTTGAGGGGGTCCCGGTCGCCCGTTCCGCAATCGAAAACGGAGGATCGACCCGTGAGTCGTTCGGTAAACAAGATCATTCTGGTGGGAAACGTGGGGAGCGATCCCGACGTGCGTATTACGAGTGCCGGCGTGAAAATCGCCCGCATCTCACTCGCCACGAACTGGAGGACGGGGGGAGAGGACCCCGAGGAGCGTACCGACTGGCACAGGGTGAACCTGTGGGGGAGGCTGGCTCAGGTGGCCGAGGAGTATGTCTCCAAGGGCGACAAGCTCTTCGTGGAGGGGTACCTGCAGTACGACTCCTACGAGCGTGACGGGGTGACGATCCCGACCGCGGAAGTCAGAGTTCGCGAAATGGTGATGCTGACGCCCCGCAATGACCGATAGGAACCCGTGGCCGGTTCGTCAGTTGGCCGTCCAGAAGCCGGAGAGAGAGTCGCCCTGGGGGCTGTCCCGGAGCTTCTCGAAGGCACGGTTGCGGATCTGGCGAATGCGTTCCCGGGTGACGCCCAGGAGCGACCCGATTTCCTCGAGCGTGCGTTCCTCCCCGTCGTCGAGCCCGTAGTACAGGTAGAGGATCTTCCGCTCGCGCTCCGTCAGGTAGCTGTCGAACATGGTCTCGAGGTAGTTGCGGCGAGCAAGCGCCTCCACGTCTTCCTCGATCTCGTCCGCGTCGGCACCGGCGAAGCGCTCGCCGAAGGAGGCGCTGTCCCGGTCGCCCCGGTCGAGGGGGGCATCCAGACTGAGCTCGGCGGCGGCCACGCGCCGGAGCGCCCGAACCGTGTCGAGGGGTTCGCTCATCTCCCTGGCGAGTTCCTGGTCAGTCGGAGTACGTCCCAACGTCTGCGTCAGAGCTGTGTTGGTCCGCGCCAACCGGGCGAGGTTGGAGTTCTGGTTGAGAGGGATCCGCACCGAGCGGGTCTGTTCGGCGAGCGCCTGAAGCACGGTCTGGCGGATCCACCAGACGGCGTAGGAGATGAACTTCACACCCTTTTCGGGATCGAACTTCTTGACGGCCTTGAGGAGTCCTTCGTTCCCGATGCAGACCAGTTCCGCGAGTCCCAATCCCCGGCCCTGGTACTTCTTCACATAGGAGATCACGAAACGGAGGTTGGCGGTCACGAGACGTTCCGCCGCCTCCTTGTCACCTGTTCGAGCTCTTCGCGCCAGTGCCCTCTCTTCTTCCGGGTCCGAAATCAGAGGGTAACGTTCTACGTCCTGGAGATACTGATCAAAGGAATCGAGACCGCGCGAGGCTGCGAACAAAGCCGTCCTCCGGTGGGGGTGAGTCCAACGTCAAACTCCTCCCCGGGGGTTCGACAGCGGTGGCGTCTCGAGAGGGTCACAACGCTCTTGACGACGGCCCGTGACATCCGAGGAAAGTGGGAACATTTTACCGCTTCCGGTGTCTAAAGTCAAATGTTTTTTTTCCTCCTGGCTGGGAATTCCGGGGCTCAGCGCCGGATATTGCCGGGCTCAGCGGTTGAACTGTCCCCCCAATATTGAGGTGGCGGGATTCGCCCCACGGCTTCTCCGAACCTGGCTGTCTCCGAAGCCGGTCAGGAGGCTTACCGCGTCGTAGCCGATCCGGATCTGCCAGAATTTGAAGGGCCTTTCTCTCATGGGCACGACCACGTCCAGGCGCACGACCTGGCGGGTACCGGCAGGGAACCCCAGGCGTAGCCCGGCCCCAGCGGTGCCCTGCAGCCCCGAATCCGCGCCAAAGGGCACCTCGCCGTGCCAACCGGCGCCGGCGTCCACGAAGAGAGTGAGGCCAAGGTCGAACAGGTCCCGCAGCGGCCCCGACAGGGCGATGCGGTCTTCCAGGTGTGCAACGATCCGTTGTCCGGCGGGGAAATCTTCCCTGTCGTATCCGCGGACCCCGGAGGGACCCCCCAGAGTGAGTTGAAAGGGGAGGGAGGTGTTCCAGCCGCCGGCCCCGGACACCCCGGCGACGAAGGTGTGATCAGGCGTCGCCGGCGGTTGCCAGTAGAAGGAGGCGCCCACTTCACCCAGGACATCGCGGAATGTCGCGTCGGAGTTTTCTCCGGCGAAGAGCCGTGCCGCTTCGATGGTTAGCTCCGAGTTGAAGACCCAGCTTTCTCCGGCCGCTCCGCCGAAGAGTGAAAGCCTGCCTCGCATCTCCTGTGAATTGATCTTCGGGGCGGCAGCGGGGCTTCCCGCGGTGGTGCCGATGGTGAACAGCGCCTGGGTACCCACTCGAATGTCCTGCTCGCCCCGGATCGCGTCGAGGCCCCGGCGTCTGATGAAACTGATGTTTCGCTTCCCCGCCACGAGGTGGAGGCGAGCCATCCTTCTGGGATTGACGTGGGGGCGGACGGACTCGACGGTGGCCGAGTCGGCCGGGTGGGGGTCCGAGAAGGCGAATCCGGCAACGACCGTGACACCCCCGGGGAAGTCCTCGAAGCGGACATCTTCCCAGGACAGGCCGGCACCGAGCACCGTGAGGTTGCCGGGGGTGCCGTAGCGCCGCACCAGAGTTGTCACCGCACGACGGGTCTGCACCGGCAGGCTGACGTTGGTGAAGGGAGAACCTGCGGTGGCGGCGTAGCGGAAGAGGTCCTCTCGCAACGAATACGATTCGACGAACGCCCAGTGACCCACCTCCCCGACGAACGGATAGGTGATCGACTCGTGGAAGAATACGCCGGTGCGGGTTCTGCCGCCGTCGATCCGGCCATCGGCCCGTGTGCCGAAGAGACGCGGCGTACGGAACTCCAGCCCCAAATCTCGCTTCTCATCACGCTCCGCCAGATATAAGCCCAGGAGCGTCCCTGTGCCTCCCAGGTTCTCCTCGGTGACTCCGACCCGCGTGATCTTCAGGCCGTCGTCGAACTCGGGACGCACGTCCAGCTTGAGCGTCCAGTCGTCTCGTGTGTCGGCGACGACGTGGACCTCGTCCCCGCTTACGTGGATCGGGTAGACATCGGCGTCGGCTATGAAGGGCAGTGATCGCAGCATGCGAGCCGATTCGTCGATGAGCAGCGGGTCGTAGCAGTCGCCAGCTGCGAAGAGCAGCTCGTCCTCGATGAAGCTCCGCCGGGTCCGGATATGCACCCGGTTCAGGTTGACGCGGGTCCATGCAATCGCGCTCCTGATCCAGCCATCGCTCCGGCTGGAGTCCGCCGTCGCGCCATAGATGGTGTGATTGTCCACGAACACATGGCTGATCACCGGGCCCGCGCACCCCACTTCAGGAAACGAATCCGCGGCTTCCTGGGCTGAAACCTGCGAATGCCCTCCGGCACCGGCACACACCAGCATCGCGGGAATGGTCCAACGGAAGGAGGAGCCGGTCATGGTTTCATGGGAGATGCGAGCAGAAAATGCGGGAGCGGAGAGGCAAGGCGATCAGTGAATGATGGTTAGACCGGCGGGGGGATCAAAGGGTTGGCGGTGAGCGCGGGCGCCGATTGACGCGGGCGCCGATTGAATCAACCCCGGGCGTTCCCGGTGTGGGTGATGAGGTCGGCGATTGACGGAGCTTCGGGGATTCCGGTAGGATCACAGCCGGCGACGGGTCGGCGACAGCGCCCCCCGTCGGCCGAAACCACAAGGGAGACAAACGTTGTCGGCATTCAAAAGCGACGCCCTGAGATATCACGCGGAGGGCCGCCCGGGAAAGATCGAAGTCGTTCCCACGAAGCCGGTCGCGACCCAGAGAGACCTCACCCTCGCATACAGCCCTGGCGTAGCCGAGCCCTGCATGGCCATCCATCGCGACCCGGAGGAAGCGTTCCGCTACACGGCCCGGGGGAACCTGGTCGCTGTGGTGTCCAACGGAACGGCGGTGCTGGGGCTCGGGAACATCGGCGCGATGGCGGCCAAGCCGGTGATGGAGGGCAAGGGGGTCCTCTTCAAGAAGTTTGCGGGGATCGACGTCTTCGACATCGAGATCGACACCGAGGATCCCCACGAAGTCATTCGCTTCTGCCAGCTGCTGGAGCCGACCGTGGGTGGCATCAACCTGGAGGACATCCGTGCGCCGGAGTGCTTCCTGATCGAGCAGACGCTGAGGGAGACCATGCGGGTGCCCGTCTTCCATGACGACCAGCACGGCACCGCGATCATCGCGGGCGCGGCCCTGGTGAATGCCCTGGAGATCACGGGCCGGGACATCGGCGGTGTCCATGTGGTCTTCGTGGGGGCCGGGGCGTCCGCGGTGGCCACCGCACGCCACTGCCTGCGCCTGGGCGTGAGGTCCGAGAATCTGGTGATGGTGGATCGAACCGGCGTGATCTACAAGGGGCGCGAGGAGGGGATGAACGAATACAAGGCCCAGTTTGCGACGGGCCGTCCTGCCCGCAGCCTCGCAGAGGCGATGGAGGGCGCCGACGTCGTGGTCGGCCTGGCGTCCAAGGGCGTGATCACTTCCGAGATGGTGGCGTCGATGGCCCCCCGTCCGATCATCTTCGCCCTCGCCAACCCCGATCCCGAGGTGACGCCCGAGGAGGTGGTCCGGGTACGCGACGATGCGATCATGGCCACGGGCCGGTCGGACTATCCGAATCAGGTCAACAACGTGCTGGGCTTCCCCTTCCTGTTCCGCGGGGCGCTGGACGTGAGGGCGCGCCAGATCGACGAAGCGATGATGCTCGCCGCCACACGCGCGCTCGCCGAGCTGGCCCGCGACGAAGTGCCCGAGTCGGTGGTGAAGGCGTACGGCGACGACGGCTTTGAATTCGGCCCGGAATACCTGATCCCGAAGCCGTTCGACGCCAGAGTGCTTCTCCATGTGGCTCCCGCCGTTGCGAAGGCCGCGATGGAATCCGGTGTCGCCCGGGTCAGCCTCGACCTCGAGGAGTACCGGGACCGTCTCGAGGCCAGCCTTGGCCCGGGACGGGAAGCGATGCAGAGGATCCTGGGGAGGGCCCGGAAGGAGCCAGCCCGCATCGTGCTGGCCGACGGCTACAATGATCGGGTGCTCAGGGCGGCCGCGCAGGTGCTGGAGGAAGGGACCGCCCGCATCGTCCTCATCGGGAAGAGCGAGAAGATCCAACGCTTCGCCTCCGAGCTGGGCCTCGACCTGGACGGCGCGGAATGCATCCATCCCCCCGCGGTCGAGGAGATGCGATACGCCTACGCGGACGCCTTCCACAAGCGCCGGGAGCGCAAGGGCCTGACCCTTGCCGAAGCCCGCGCCCGGGCCTACCAGCCGGTCTACTTCGCCGCGATGATGGTGGCCGCGGGCGACGCCGACGCGATGATCGGAGGGATCGACTCCAACTACCCGCAGTTCCTCAGGCCGAGCCTGGAGGTCATCGGTACTTCCGACTCGGTGCGGCGCGTCTCCGGCCTCCACATGGTCGCCTTCCGCGACCGCGACCCGCTCTTCTTCGCCGACACCACCGTCAACATCGATCCGGACCCGGAGACACTGGCGGAGATCGCCATCTCGGCTGCCGGGTTCGTGAGCGACCTGGGGATCGAGCCGCGTATCGGGATGTTGTCCTTCTCCAACTTCGGCTCGGTGCGGCACCCCGAAGCGGCGAAGGTCCGTGAGGCGGTGGCGTGGATCAAGCGTCTGGCGCCCGAGCTGGCCGTGGACGGAGAGATGCAGGCCGACGTGGCCGTGGACCCGGACATCATCGCGACGAAATACCCCTTCAGCGACCTGACGGGACCCGCGAACGTGCTCGTGTTCCCGACCCTTGGAGCCTCCAACGCTTCGTACAAGCTGCTCGCCCAGTTGGGCAACGCCGACGTGATCGGCCCGGTCCTGCTAGGGATGAAGAAGCCGGTTCACATCCTTCAGAGGGGCTGCAGCGTTCTCGACGTCGTGCACCTCATCGGCATTGCATCGGTGGACGCCCGGAGCTGACGAGATCAAATTACCGGGTCGTCCGGCGCATCTGGTGACCGGCGGATCACTATCAACTTGGCACACAGAGCAGTATGGAGGCATATAAGGTGGACCTTAAGAAACAGGGACTGACACCCGCGCGCTGCGTCCGGCGCAATCTGTCGCCCGCACACCTCTACGAAGAGACCCTTCGCCTCGGGACGGGGAGGATCGCCTGGGGGGGCGGACTCGTCACCGTGACCTCCCCTCACACCGGCCGGTCGCCCAACGACCGCTTCGTAGTGCGCGAGGCCGCAACGGACGGCCTGATCGATTGGGGTGACGTCAACGTCCCCATCGCCAAGGAGCACTATGCGCTCCTGAAGGCGGACATCATCGAACGGCTGAACGACAGCGAACTGTACGTCCGCGACGCCAGGGCCGGAGCCGATCCCCGCTACAGCATCAACGTGCGCGTGATCTCTGAGAGCCCGTGGCACGACCTGTTCGCCTACAACATGTTCCTGCGGCTCGCGCCCGGCGAGGAGGATGGATTCGAGCCTGGCTTCGTCGTCTACCACGCACCCTCCATGCAGGCCGACCCCGAGCGTCACGGCACCAACTCCGGTGCCTTCATCGTGGTCAACTTCAGCGAACGGGTGGTGCTGGTCGGTGGGACCCGATACGCCGGCGAGATCAAGAAGTCCATCTTCTCGGCGCTGAACTTCATGCTTCCGGCCCGGGGCGTCCTCCCCATGCACTGTTCGGCCAACATCGGCGAGCGTGGCGACACGGCTCTCTTCTTCGGCCTCTCAGGCACCGGGAAGACCACGTTGTCGGCGAATCCGGAACGCCAGCTGATCGGCGACGACGAGCACGGCTGGAGTGACAACGGTGTCTTCAACTTCGAGGGCGGCTGCTACGCCAAGACGATTCGTCTGTCGCCGGAGGGCGAGCCGGACATCTACCGCGCAACCGGCATGTTCGGGACGATCCTCGAGAACGTCATTCTCGACGAGCGCACCCGCGAGATCGACTACGATTCGGGCGCCATCACCGAGAACACCCGCGCGTCCTACCCGATCCACTACATCTCCAACGCGGTGCCCTCGGGCCGAGGCGGCCACCCGGAGAACGTGGTTTTCCTTACGGCCGACGCGTTCGGGGTGCTGCCTCCGATTTCACGGCTGGGTCCTGAGCAGGCCATGTACCACTTTCTGTCCGGGTACACGGCGAAGGTGGCGGGCACCGAGCGCGGAGTCACGGAGCCCAGGGCCGCCTTCAGCGCGTGTTTCGGCGCGCCCTTCCTGCCGCAGCACGCCACGGTGTACGCCGACCTGCTCGGCGACAAGCTCCGCGCGCACGGCTCCCGCGCGTGGCTTGTCAACACGGGGTGGACGGGAGGCCGCTACGGCCTGGGCTCCAGGATGAAGCTGGCGTACACCAGGGCGATGGTGGCCGCGGCATTGAACGGCGACCTCGACGGTGTGGGCCAGACGGTCGATCCGGCGTTCGGCCTGAGCATTCCCGCTTGCGTTCCCGGAGTGCCCGCCGATGTGCTTCTCCCCCGGGCTACCTGGGCCGACGGGAGCGAGTATGATGCCGCCGCCGGCGAGCTTGCTACTATGTTCAAAGGGAATTTCGAACGGTTCGCTGGTCGGGTGTCGGGTGGGGTGAAGGCCGCCGGGCCCGTGTAGGGGCGAAAACGCACGTCAGGAGGACCATGGATCGACGACTGCGGAGCCGGTTCTGGCCACTCGCGGCCGCCACAGTGCTTGGTGCCTGTGAGCAGGCAGAGCAGTTGCAGGACAGCCTCCGCGACCTGACGCCCCATGAAGCCTACCAGGCGTCGCTCGCCGACGCCGGGCTCGCGGGGACCGCGCTCGGCAGGGACTGGTCACGGGTCGGCGGTGAGGTGCTCGAAGATCCGACGGCCGTCACCCTCCCGTTCCTGGAGGAGGGCCACATCACTCCGGAACAGCCCTCCGCGGTGGCGTACGTGGTCAGCATCCCACAAGGACGCAAGCTGGAGTTCGAGGTGTCGCTGGACTCGGAAGAGGGCACCCGCCTCTTCATCGACCTGTTTCGCGTGCCCGCTGACGAGGGCGACCCCCTGAGGCCTGTGGTGTCGTCGGATTCGTTATCGCAAACCTTCATCTACGAACCCTGGAGGGGCGGGGACTTCGTTCTGCGCGTCCAGCCCGAGCTGCTCAGGGGCGGGAACTACCGCGTGACCGTCAGGGAGGAATCGCAGCTGGGATTCCCCGTGGATGGGCACGGGATGCGCGCGATCCAGAGCGTCTTCGGAGACGCGCGCGACGCAGGGCGGCGCAATCATCACGGCGTCGACATCTTCGCCGCCCGCGGGACCCCCGTGCTGGCCGCGGCGGCGGGGCGCGTACGGCGCGTGAGGGTCACGAACATCGGCGGGAAGGTCGTGTGGGTCCGCGACCCGGTTCACGAGGCCAGCCAGTACTACGCTCACCTCGACAGCCAGCACGTCAGCAATGGCCAGCAGGTGGAGCGTGGCGACACGATCGGCTTTGTGGGCAACACCGGAAACGCGCGCACGACCCCGCCTCATCTGCACTTCGGGCTGTACCTTCGCGGGCCGGTGGATCCGTATCCCTTCCTGAACCCGCCGCGGCGAACACTCCCGGAAATGACGGCCGACCTGGCGCTGCTGGGAGCTCGGGTGCGGCCCCGCAACGACGGAATCCGGCTGCGGGCGGCTCCGGGTCGCCGGGGCGAGGTGGTTGGGGAGCTGGACACCAGGGTGCCGCTGCGAGTGCTCGGGGCGGCGGGGGACTGGTTCCGGGTGCGCCTCCCCGACGGGTCGGACGGTTTTGTCGCGGCGCGGCTCATGGAGCGGGTCGGGTTCGTCGCCGACGCCGACGCCGGGGGCTCGGAGTAGGCCCGGCGGACCCGCCCTCCCCGTTGTATGTTGAGGCAACGACGTGTCCCGGCACCCGAGGACAGCCCCGAAACCGGAGGAATCACCCATGCCCCGCCAGTACTGGCTCATGAAGAGCGAGCCCTACGTCTACTCCATCGACGACCTGCAGCGGGACGGCACCACCTACTGGGACGGCGTGCGCAACTACTCGGCCCGTAACCTGATGCGCGACAGGATGCGGATCGGCGATCGTGTGCTCTACTACCACTCGAACGCCAAACCGCCGGGGGTGGCGGGTATCGCCGAAGTATGTCGCGAGTCCTACCCCGACCACACCCAGTTCGACCCGGCCAGCAAGTACCATGACCCCAAGGCAACCGAAGCCGTCCCGCGCTGGTTCATGGTGGACATCCGCTTCATGGAGAAGTTCCCGAGAGAGGTGGGCCTCCCCGAGATCAGGGCCACGCCCGAATTGGAGAAGATGGTCCTGGTCAACCGGAGCCGGCTTTCGGTGCAGCCTGTGACCGAAGCCGAGTTCGAGCACATTGCAGGCATGGCGAAGGGAGGGTAGGAGGATGACGACCGACGGGCACGGCCTCGCGGCCAACTACGTGGCGGGGGAGTGGGTGGCGCCGGCGACCGGCCGACGGCTGGCCATCGAAGACCCGGCAACCGGCGAGACCCTTGGCGCGGTCCCTGACTCGGGGCGGACCGATGTCGACCGAGCAGTCGTGGCGGCCCGCGCCGCCTTCCCGGATTGGCGGCGCACCCCCGTGGTCGAGCGGGCGAGGGTCTTCTTCCGCCTCAAGGCGCTGCTGGACGAACACCACGACGACCTGGCGGTGCGCCTCTCGCGCGAACACGGCAAGAACATCCCCGAGACGTGGGGCGAAGTGCAGCGCGGCATCGAGAACGTGGAGCACGCCGCCGGGATGCCCACCCACATGATGGGCGACGCCCTGGAAGACATCGCCCGAGGCGTGGACTGCGAGACGGTGCGCCAGCCCATCGGGGTCTTCGCGGTGATCACCCCCTACAACTTCCCCGTGATGATTCCGCTCTGGTTCTGGCCGTACGCGGTCGCCGCGGGCAACACGGTGGTGCTCAAGCCGAGCGAGCAGGATCCGCTCACGCACCAGCGCGTGGTGGAGCTCGCCGTTCAGGCAGGGCTGCCCCCCGGCGTGCTCAATGTGGTGCACGGCCGCCGCGAAACGGTGGAGGCGCTGCTCGACCACCCGGGCGTGTCCGGGGTTTCCTTCGTGGGGTCGAGCGGGGTGGCGAAGATCGTGTACCAGCGCGCGGGAGCGGCCGGGAAGCGGGTGCAGGCGCTGGGTGGCGCCAAGAACCACATGATCGTGCTGCCGGATGCCGATCCCGCCATGGTGGCCGATGCGGTGGTGGTCTCGGTCTTCGGGTCGGCGGGGCAGCGTTGCCTCGCGGGGTCGGTGGTGGTGGGGGTTGGGGACGCCTACGAGCCCATCCGCGAGGGCATCCTTGACGGCGCGGCATCGCTGAAGGTGGGGCGGGGCCTCGACGAGGGCGTGGATATGGGACCCGTGATCTCGGGGGCCCACAGGGACCGGGTGACCTCGTTCATCGACGACGGGGAGCGCGATGGAGCACGGCTGCTCATGGATGGTCGCGGGACGCGAGTGCCCGGGTACCCGCGCGGGCACTGGGTCGGTCCCACCGTCTTCGAGGACGTGACGCCCGAGATGCCGATCGGCCGGGAAGAGGTGTTCGGTCCGGTTGCCGGGCTGGCGCGGGCGCCGACGCTGGAAGCCGCGCTGGAGCTGGTGGGAAAGAGCCCGTACGGCAACGCGGCCTCGATCTTCACCCAGTCGGGCCGGGCGGCGCGGGAGTTCCGCTACCGCGCGGGGATCTCGATGATCGGGGTCAACATCGGGGTGGCCGCGCCGATGGCCTTCTTCCCGTTCGGGGGCACGCGGAACTCCTTCTACGGGGACCTGAAGGCGCAGGGACGGGACGCGGTCTCGTTCTTCACGGATCAGCGGGTCGTGATTTCGCGCTGGTGAGCACCCTGGCGGGATCGCGAATGCGTTCCACGCAGGGCGACCGGCCGCACCCCGGCCCGCACTGGACGGCGCGCGCCTCGGTCGCGAATATGACCGGTCATCGAACAGGGAACGGATAGCATGGAAGCAGTAGCAAACCACGGCGCCGAAGTCTTTGCCGAGCAGCGGAAGTACATCTTCGACTGCGTGAAGCCTCTCTACGAAGAGCCGGTGGCGATCGCCGAAGGGTCGGGGTGCTGGGTCAGGGACTTCGACGGACGCGAGTACCTGGACGCCTTCGCCGGGATCCTCACGACCTCGCTGGGCCACTGTCACCCGGAGGTGGTCGCGGCCGTGCAGGAACAGGTCGCCCGCCTGGGCCATCTGTCGACGTTGTACGTCAACGACCGGCAGGTGGAAGCGGGGAGGGGCCTGGCCGAAATCGCGCCGGGCGACCTGAACCGCACCTTCTTCCTGAACAGCGGCACCGAGGCGATCGAGACGGCGCTCGCGGCCGCGCGTCTGCACACGGGCCGCACCGAGATCGTCGCGCTGCGGCAGGCGTACCACGGCCGGACCAGCATGGCCGCCGCGGTCACGGCGAACGCACAGTGGCGACTGCTCCCCAGCACCGTGACGGGGATCACCCACGCGCTCTCGCCGTACCCGTACCGCGCGCCGTTCGGGGATGTGAGCGACGAGGAGCTGGTCGAGATCTACGCCCGCGATCTGATCGAGGTGATCGAGACGTCCACCAACGGGCAACCGGCGGCGTTCATCGCCGAGACGATCCAGGGGGTGGGCGGCTACATCGTGCCGCCGCGTGGCTACTTCCGGCGCATGGCGGAGGTGATCCGGTCGTACGGCGGCCTCTTCATCTCGGACGAGGTGCAGGCCGGGTTCGGGCGCACAGGGGGACAGTGGTTCGGGATCCAGCACTGGGACGTTGTGCCCGACATCATGGTCATGGCCAAGGGGATCGCGGGGGGGATGCCGGTCGCGGCCACGATCACCACCGAGGAGATCGCGGGGAGTTGGCGCGGCAAGACCATCTCCACCTTCGGCGGCCACCCAGTGTGCATGGCGGCCATGGTGGCCACGCTCGGGGTGATGCGGCGCGAGGACGTGAGGACCCGGGCCCGGGACAGGGGCGCGCAGCTGCGGCAGGGGCTGGACCGCATGGCCTCGGTCCACCACTGGATCGGTGACGTGCGCGGCATGGGGCTGATGCAGGCGCTGGAACTGGTCGAGGATCCGGTCACCAAGGAACCCGCGCCGCGCCTTGCGGGCATGCTGCTCCACGCGGCCCGGGACGAGGGCCTGCTTATCGGGCTCAGTGGCCTGCACGGCCATGTGATCCGCCTGGGGCCCTCGCTGCTGATCTCGGCGGCGGAGATTGACGAGGTGGTCGCGCGGCTGTCCCGCGCCTGCTCGGCGGTGGAGGCCGCCAGGTGATCGCCGGGCTGCCCCTCGACACCTGGTTGCTGATGGGGATCAGCACAGTACCCGGGCTGATTCTGGTCGTGGCCGCCTACCGGGTGCACCGCGCGGCGGACATCGGGAAGAAGGGTCCCCGTGCCTGACCTCGGCACCAACGGTGCGATCATCGGCGTCATCGTCTTCTATTTCGCGGTCCTGATCGGGATCGGCTGGTGGGCCAGCAGGGAAAGCCGGTCGGTCAAGGGCTTCTACGTCGCGGGCAAGAAGCTCCCGTCGTGGGTGATCGCGTTTTCGTCGAACACCACCGGCGAGAGCGGGTGGCTGCTGCTGGGACTCACCGGGATGGGGTACCTGGTCGGCTTCCACGCCCTCTGGATCGTGCTGGGCGAGGTGATCGGGGTCGCCCTCGCATGGTCGGTGGTGGCCCGCCCCTTCAAGGAGTTCACCGACCGCTACGACGCGATCACCGTCCCCGACTACCTGGCCGACCGCTTCAGAGACCGGGCCCACACCATCCGCATCGTCAGCGCGGTCATCATCTTCAGCATGGTGGGGGCCTACACCGCCGCCCAGCTCACCGCCTCCGGCAAGGCGTTCTCGTCGTTCCTCGGGACGAGCTACGAAGGGGGCGTGCTGATCGGCGCGGGCGTGATCCTGCTGTACACCAGCATCGGCGGCTTCAAGGCCGTGGCCTACAGCGACGTGCTGCAGGGCGTGCTCATGTTCCTGTGCCTGCTCGTGCTGCCGATCGTGGGGATCGCGCACGCGGGCGGGTGGGGAGCCCTGATGGCGGACATCGGCGCGGCGGACCCCGCCCTGCTCCGGCCCATGGGGGAGCACGGCCTGAGCGTGACGGGGGTGATGAGCGCGTTGAGCTTCGCTGGAATCGGGCTCGCATTCCTGGGCGCGCCCCAGCTCCTCACCCGTTTCATGGCGGCCCGGGGCCGGGGACAGATCCTGGAAGGCGGGGTCATCGCGGTGTTTTGCATCATCGTCTTCGACATCGGCGCCGTGCTGACGGGCGTCGCAGGCCGCTCCCTCTTCCCCGGACTGGCCGACCACGAGACGATCCTTCCGGTCATGTCCACGGAGCTGTTCCCCGCGATCATCGCGGGTGTGATCCTGGTCGTTGTACTGGCGGCGATCATGTCGACCGTCGACTCTCTGCTGATCCTGGCCTCGTCCGCCGTGGTCCGGGACGTCTTCCAGAAGGTCTTCAGACCGGACTATTCGGATCGGCAGCTGTCGCTGATCGGCCGGTGCCTGACGGTGGTGATCGGAGCCGGGGGACTCGCGGTCGCGCTTCCCGAGAGCCGGATGATCTTCTGGTTCGTCCTCTTCGCCTGGTCGGGGCTGGCGTCCGCCTTCACCCCGGTCGTCCTGTGCTCCCTGTTCTGGCGGGGCACGACGCGGGAAGGGGCGATTGCGGGGATGATCGCGGGTTTCGCGACTGCGGTGCTCTGGGTGCTGCTGGTCAAGGAGCACGTCTACGACCTCTACGAGATGATCCCGGGCTTCGCCGCGGGCTTCATCGTGACGATCGGGGTGAGTCTCTTCACCGAGCCGCCCCCGGGGGCCGACGCCGAGCTCGACGACGTGAAGCGCGTGGTGGGTGGACCGTTCTCTGCGGGGGAGGGGGGGCGCGCCGCGGGTGTGTCGGCGGGTGGCGGCAGTCGATGATGGACCGGGCAGTGCGGTTCGGGGGCTAGCGGCATGGCCAGGAAACGCAAGCCGCGCAAAGGTGGCGCCGACGAGCCTGCGATGGGCAAGAAGGGTCTGAAAATGAAGGCGAAGAAAGCGCGGGACAGTGGGGGACTGGCCGCGTGGGTCAGGTCGCTGGTGGGGGCACTCGTCATCTTCCTGTTCATTCGTGTCTTTCTGATCGAGACCTACGTCATCGACTCCGGCTCCATGGAAAGCACCCTCCTGGTGGGTGACTTCCTGGTCGTCAACAAGCTGGCGATCGGGCCGGGCATCCCGTTCACCGACATCCGGCTCCCGGGCTATTCGGAGCCCCGGCGCGGGGACATCCTGGTCTTCGATCCGCATCACGAAGAGGACATGATCATCGTCAAGCGATTGATCGGCATGCCCGGCGACACGCTGGAGATGCGCGACAAGGTGCTGTACCTGAACGGTGAAGCCCTGGAAGAGCCCTACGTGGTGACCCTGGGGGCACGCGACGAGCACGACCCGCAGCTGTTGTGGCAAAACGAGTTCGTGGCGGGTGGGGCCAGCGACGACTATCGGCCCACCTGGGACAACTGGGGGCCCCTGGCGATCCCCGCGGATCGCTACTTCATGCTCGGTGACAACCGCGACGACAGCATTGATTCGCGCCTCTGGGGCTTTCTCGAAGGCTGGCGATTCAGGGGCCGCGCGACCCTTATTTATTTCTCCTACGACCGCGATTCGTTTCGACCCTTTCCATGGATCACGGAGGTCCGCGGAAGCCGTATCGGGGACAGGGTCCGGTAATTCATGACGCCCGCCGACGTGCGGGACACAGGCTGGAGGACCAGATGAAGTCATTGACGCGAGGCCAGTTCCTGGGAGCGGCCGCGGGTACGGTCGGAGCAGGACTGCTGAGCGGCTGCGAGAGCGGCCCCGGGATCGGGGGCACGGGCACGGGGGGTGGGACCGCCCCCGACGTAATCGTGCACGGGCGGGTCATCCACACGATGGACGACGCCAACCCCACCGCCGAATCCCTCGCCGTTCGGGACGGACGCTTCGTGGCGGTCGGCTCCCGGGCCGATATCGAGCAGCTGCGCGCACCCGGCACCATTGTCATGGACCACGGGGACGCGGTGATCACCCCGGGCTTCATCGACGCACACACCCATCCGGCTGGCGCGGGTGTTCGCGAGCTGAAGGACGTGAACGTGGACGTCCGGAGCATCGCCGAGATCAAGGATCGCATGGCCGCGCGGGCTCGCGAGACGCCGCGCGGGGAGTGGATCCGCGGCTTCAAGTACGACGACACCAAGCTCGCCGAGGGGCGGCCGTTGAACCGGCTCGACCTGGACGAGGCGGTGCCGGACCATCCGGCGGTGGTGGGTCACCGCGGCGGGCACACCAGCGTGTACAACTCGCCGGCGTTTGCGGCGGCGGGCGTAACGGCCGAGACCCCCGATCCCCGGGGCGGGAAGTTCTACCGCGAAGGCGGCGAGCTGACCGGGCTGGTGGCGGAGCGGGCGAACGCGGCGTTCTCAGGGCTGATCCCCAGCACTCACACGGACGAGGACCGCCAGGCGGGGGTCAAACTGATCACCGAACTGATGGCCATGGCGGGACTCACGTCATTCCACGACGCGGGCACCTCGTCGAACAGCGTGGAGGCGTACAACGCCGCATACCGGGCGGGAGATCTGAGTTGCCGCGTGTACATGATGATGCGCGGTCCCTACACGAACCTGCGCCAGGCGGGCGTGTCCACCGGCTTCGGCGACGAGTGGCTGCGCGTCGGCGGGGTCAAGTACGGCGCCGACGGCTCGGCGTCCGAGCGCACCATGCGCATGAGCACCCCGTACGTCGGCCGCCCCGACGACTACGGAATCCTCACCATGAGCCAGGAGGAGATCCACGAGGCGGTCGAGGTGGCGCATCGCGCCAACTGGCAGGTGGGGATTCACGCCAACGGCGACGTCACCATCGACATGGTCCTGAACGCCTACGAGCGTGTCCAGGAGCTATGGCCGCGGCCGAACCCCAGGCACCGGATCGAACACTGTTCGCTCGTGAACCCCGATCTGCTCGCGCGGATCAAGGCTGCCGGGGCCGTCCCGACGCCCTTCTACACCTATGCGCACTATCACGGGAACAAGTGGGTCGAATACGGCCCCGAGAAGATGGAGTGGATGTTCCCGCACCGCTCCTTCCTCGACTACGACATCCCGGTCGCGCCCGCATCGGACTACACGCCGGGTCCCTACGAGCCGCTGATGGCCATACAGAGCATGGTGACGCGGAAGGACTTCGAGGGCCGCGTCTGGGGTCCGAGTCAGCGTATCAGCGTGGCGGAGGCGATGCGGATATGTACGATGGGTGGCGCCTACGCGTCGTTCGAGGAGGAGATCAAGGGGTCGGTGACGGCGGGCAAGCTGGCGGATTTCGTGGTGCTGGCGGCGGACCCGCACGACACGGATCCGGACGCGATCAAGGAGATTCCGGTGTTGAGGACGGTGGCGGGGGGACGGGTTACGTGGGAGGGGTGAGGGGGCGCAATAGGCGCCGAAAGAGCCGGATCTCAATTTGTTCGCCAAATAGGACCCAATGTGGCGGACAAAACGCGGCGAGATGATGAAAATGTCTATATCGGTCGACAAATTGTGGACGTTTTCGCAGGATGCCCGGTTCATGGCAACCTTGCGCGGCGCCTCGGACCCGATGGGCAGGCGGCCTCGAAGCGATAACCGCCGGATGTCGACCGGCCGGCTTCAGTTTCCCGATGATCGTCCCGCCTAGTCCCGCTGATGACGGTGGCCTATCTTTGGGAACGATGAGCGAGCATCCCCATCTCGGTAGTGCGCCGATTCGCGAGGCCTTGATCGACTTTCGAGTCCGGCTTCCCTCGGATTTTTCGCCGGAGACCTTGGCCGCGCTGACCGAGGAATTGCGCGCCGAGTATCCTAAAGTCGGTCCGATTCAGCAGTTCCAGGGCGAGATTCAGTTCAGTGGCGAAGGTCCCGTATCGGTCCAGAAGGGTCCGCAACTGCTCGGCTACCGACTCGATAGCGCCGATGGACTGAACGTCGCGCAGGTCCGGATCGACGGGTTTACGTTCAGCCGCCTAATGCCATATGAGTCGTGGGACCGAATGGTCGAGGATGCTTGGGTCGTGTGGAAACGCTATCTGGCAACATCGAGACCGCTCGGTATCGAACGGATCGCAACCCGGTTCATCAATCGCATCGAGCTTCCACCCTCCGGGCAACTCGCAGAGGTCTTGAGGGTACCTCTTGGTGTACCGGACGGCAGAATGGATACCTTCCTCTTCCGCTACCAGTTGGCGCCTGCGGAGGGTGTGACCGCGATCGTCTCCCTGGCAACCGAAGACACCCCAGAGCCATCTATGATTCTGGACATTGATTGCTTCGTACGGAGATCTCTTCCGGCCGACACGGAGACGCTCCGACGCCTCCTCCCCAGGCTTCGGGGTGCAAAGAACCGAATCTTCTTCCGAAGCCTCACTCCCGAGGCGATAGAGAGGTTCAAGTGACGCCGACAGCAGCGAGTGTGGTGCACCCCAGCCCGAGTTACCGGCAAGGGAGCACGGACCGAGGGATCACGAAAGAAGCCCGCACCGTCTGGATGGCGATTCTGGCTGCCGAACTCAGCGCGTGGCTCACGGAGCAAAGCTACGTCCGGCGCCAGCGTGAATTGGCCCTCGACGAATCCTTCCGCGACTGCTCCCAGCCTGACTGGGACGGCTACGGCGCGGCACCTGCGAATGCGTTGTCCATGGAGTGGGCGAGAAAGGTACTCACGGCTTTTCCCAGTGACTTGGGTGTACCGGAAATCGCGTTTGAGCCGGACGGAGCCGCCGGACTGGAGTGGTGGCGAGGACCGGACAGGGTCCTGACCGTCAGCGTCGGGCGAAACGGAGAACTCCGATATGCCGCGCGGCTCAACGCGGCGAGAGTTATTGGAACTGAGGTCTTCGCCGATGGGCTGCCAAAACGCTTGGTTGAGGCAGCATATGAGCTAGTTGAGTAAGCAAGGCCGCACTGCCCCTACGGAGGCGCTCCCGCTCTCGCGGTTTGCATTCACCAAGAGGTGGGTATCCAAGGCCGACGGCGGGTTCAGGCTCAAGTACCTTGCCTTCATGCCCAGATCAGCACGAGGGCGCCCGCTGGAGGTTTCGGTCTTCCGGGTCGACGGTCTTACCGAAGCGCAGATTTGGGAACACGGTCGTCGACACGCTCTCCCCGCGGGCCGCAACTTCCATGGCCGAGGGGACGTCACGCTGGAGGCAATAGACGCCACTGGCCCGCTCCGACTGGACTTCGATGAGCCACCTCCAAGACATGCCAACGTTGTCGGGTGGCCGAAGGAACGAGACCAGCAGCTTGCCCTCGCTCAGAGCCTGGCTAGTGTGGCTCGCTCGGTCCGTCCTCCGACAGGTCAACCCAAAGCGGAATAGCGTCGAATGAACGGGCCCACCCCGGTTTGTCCGCCACATTCGCCATGATATGGCGGACAACGCGCTATATCCGCCTCAATTCCCCCCGGAGCTGTCCCCCACCCCTTTTAACTGCACCCGCGATCACCTCAACTGGCTTGGTTCCCTCGTTGACCTATCCCTGGAGCACGCCCGGCGCGTCGACGTCCAGCCGGTAGGCGCTGCCGGTCGCCCTCGTCGTTTCGCCCCGGGCGCCGGCGTCGGGTACTACGAAAAAGCCAATCGAGACAATCTCCCCAGACAAATCGGGGGCACCTCCGAGAGTCTCTGTGGATCGTGGACGATCCCTGGACAATTCTGGACTGTTCAAGACAATTCTGGCTGCGAGGGATGCGATAGCAAACGCTCTATGCCGTCTCGACTACTCGATCGAGCGTGTGGCGTTCAGACCCGGACGGCTTCCCTCGGAGTGGATGCACGGCTGGGCCTGGAACAGGTGGACGGCTCCCCTCAAGAATGGGCATGCCTTCCCCGTCGCGGGTTGGCTCAGCATAGCGGTTGTCGATAGGCCGGTACTACCTGCCCCGCCAGCTCCTCCATAGGATAGGCGCTTAGGTACTCGGAGCATCCAAGATGACACCAGTCCAGTCTTTGACAGATCCCTCGTGAAGTACTCGGAGTATCCCGTCTCGGCAAAGTGACTGGGCGTCGTTGAGCAGGGCGGCGAGCCGGCTGGCGTCGTAGCCTTTCTTTTTCGCCTTGCCTTTGTGCACGGCGCTGGAGGCTGCACTGTACGCATCACGCAGTGTCTTCCAAATCCTCCGTCGATCCACGGCGTCCTTGCCCAACCACCATGCGCCGCGTGCAGCTAGGGTGAAGCTGAGCTGGTGATCTGACCCGTCGGGCAAGAACAACGCTTCGAGGGCGATTCGGAGATCGATGAACGCGTCGCCGCTCCCGCGATCCATTGAGTTCTTCCAGCGGGCGACTGCCATGCGTGTCGGGGCATCGGCACCCCTGAGCGCTGTCAAGAGATTCCGGATTCCATCTTCCGACAGGGTCTGTGTGGCCCTCTCGTCAACCTCAATCTTGGTGACACCTAGGCCAATTGTTACACCTCGGTAACCGTCCGGGTAAGACAGGGGGCGCGGGGCCCGAATCGCGGAGTCGCGTGCGATTGCAGACAGGTGGCCGTAGTCAGTCCATCCGTGGCCTACTTCAACATGGGTGTTGCACTGAAGCGCCAGGGCGTCCCAGAGGCTGTCGAAGGTAAAGCCCCGCGGAAGCTCACCGGATACCATGTCGCCAAGATTCCCAAAGTCTGGACGGAACAGGGCAGGCGTAGCGTTGGAATCGACGGAGACAACGGCGTGTCCGAGATAGTCTGAACGGCGTATTCGACCCCAGGATGGCAGGCCCGCCTGGAGTCGATCGGTGGACAAGGGCAGCGGGATGATCCTGACCCCATCGAGCGGCGTTATGGGTTGATCGATAGTCAGCCTGATGAGTCTGCAGGTGCGGTAGCCCACTGGGTCGCCATTCGTCCAGTTCGCCAACAGATCGGCAACGCAGCTGACTCCGAGAACTGCGGCCCCCTTGAGCAATTCCAAACCGAGCTGGTCCACCGAGGATACTTTGGAGTGGGTATTGAAACCCGTGGGCCAGGCTTTTTGATAGTTTCCACGATCTCCGCCCATCGGGAAGGCGTGCCCGACGCAGTCCGAGCCGGGATCGATGTACTCGGCGAGCAGGTCGCGCAAACTGTCTGCTATTTCGGCTTTTCGCGGTCCCGGAACCCTAACAATGGCGGACTTGACCCGGCGCAGTTCCTTATCGTCCCACTTCGCCCGCTCGTGCATCTCGCGCAGGAGCTGAAACTCGATGATCTTGCCGCGGCCGATGTCGAACGTGGTTTGGGCCAATGCCCCACGCAGTGATTCCCTGAGGTTCTCAATGGCGGTGTTCAAGCACTTCTCCTGGGGAACCGATGAGTGTGTCCCTTTGGTTCCTGAAGATAGTGCCGCTTTCCCCAGAGCTTTGGGTCCGGACGTTGCGCTGACCAAACAGTGCCTCGAGGGACGCGAAGTTGATCCCGGTCACGCACGGCCAGAGTACAGCCAGATTGCTGTTCAGGAGCTGCCGGATCCCTCCCCCACCCCCTTCAACTGCACCACGATCACCTCGACGGGCTCGGTCCCGTCGTTGACATCCCCATGGAGCTCCCCAGGCGGATCGGCGTCCAGCCAGTAGGCGCTGCCCGTCTCCCACGTCATTTCGCGCCGGTCGCCGGCGTCGTTCACCACCGTCAGGGTGCCGCCCTTGAGCGCGATGATGGCGCGGGGGTTGTCGTGGCGGTGCATCTCGAGCGGCTGGTTCGGGACGATCACGCTCTTCCACACCTCGACGTGTTCGTTCTCGAACTGCGGTGTTCGGCCAGTGGTCTGATCCGGCTCCTCATTCTGCTCCGCCGGTTGGCCGCACGCGGAGAGGAAGAAGACGAAGAGGGGTATGACTCGCCTGGCAATCTTCATGAACGGCTCCGTGCCGTGGGACGCGGGCAGGGCGTCAATACCGGGCGGTTCGCCGCGCCCGCAGCCCGTTCTAGTACTTGATCATAGAGAAGATGATCGACGGCACAAGCGGCTCGCCTTCCGGCTGAATTGCCTCGATGCACATGTTCGCCTCGGGGTTGCCGGCCGACATCATGACTTCGACCACGTCACCCGCCTCGAGAGGGACGATTCCCTGCGAGATGATGACATCCTTGGCCATGCTCCCCTCGTCCTGACAGAGCTGGACGTTGGAGTTGCCCACATCGGCGCCGTTAACCCGCAGCCAGAGGTCGAAGCAGCCGTAGGGACCCGCACCTTCCCGCCCGACCTGGGGCGCGGCGACGATCAGATACGCTCCGGACTCCCCAACGGTGATCTGGTTGGCCGCCATGGCGACTCCGCTGGCGGCGTCCGTGATGTCCATCCGGACCACCTCGGGTGCCGTCCCCGGGCACTGGGTGATCGTCGAAGAAGCCTGGAGATACTGATCGGCGCTGCCCATGCCGTCGTCGTCCATGCCCTCCTCGCAAGCTGCCGAGCTCAGGGAGACAAGAAGCGCGAGGGAAACTGCGGCGAACCTTCTCATGATTCCTTTTCCTCCATCAATGGGAACTTGAATCAGGGTACGGCGTTTCCCGGTTCTGTCGCAAGGAGAGCCTGTCTTGACGCATCCGAACCGGCTTACCTTCCACAGTCTCTTGCCTGGGTTGCCAAGCACCACGCCAACTTCCGTCCCAGAGGTCCTCTCGAATGCCGGATCGTGACCACCTGCTCGTCGTTCTCGCCCTGGGGATCTTCCTCGCCGCCCCGGCGACCGCCCGGGCCCAGACCGGGCCCGCCCCTGTCACCCTCACTGCCCCCGGCCTCACGGCACCCGTCGAGATCATCCGCGACCGGTGGGGGATCAACCACATCTACGCCGAGAACGAGTACGACCTCTTCTTCGCGCAGGGTTACGCCGCCGCGCGCGACCGCCTCTTCCAGTTCGAGGTATGGCGGGCGCAGGCCACCGGGACCGTCGCCGAGATGCTGGGCGAGAGCGAACTGGAGCGCGACATCGGCTTCCGCCTCTTCAAGTACCGGGGCGACATGACGCGGGAGATGAACCACTACCACGACCGGGGCTCGGTGATCATACCCGCGTACGTGGACGGGGTGAACGCGTACATCGCGGAGACCGAGGCCGACCCCTCGCTGCTTCCCGTCGAGTTCGAACTGCTCGCTATTCGGCCGAAGCGGTGGACCCCCGAGGTCGTGATCTCGCGCCATCAAGGCCTGCTCGGGAACATCGGCAGCGAACTGAACTACGGGCGGGCGGTCGCGGCTCTCGGCGACGAGGCCGTGAAGCGGGTGGCGAATTTCCACCCGGGCGAGCCGGACATCGCGCTTGATCCCGCGATCGACGGCGACCTGCTCAGCCAGGACATCCTGCGCCTCTACAACGCCTTCCGCGGACAGGTCCGGTTCCGCCCCGAACACCTCGTCCCGGAACACCGGGGCGACGAGGAGGCGTTCGCGCGGCTGGAGGCGGCGTTGCGGGCCGATGGGCAGGCGGCGGGCCCGGGGGCTGGCGGGGAAGCCTCCGACTGGCCGGATGCCCCCAGCTGGCGCGATGCGCTCGCCTGGCAGGATCTGGAAGACATCGGCTCCAACAACTGGGTCGTGAGCGGCCGCCTGAGCGAGAGCGGCTTCCCCCTCATGGCCAACGACCCCCACCGCGCCCAGTCGTCACCATCGCTGCGGTACTGGGTCCATCTGGTTGCGCCGGGTTGGAACGTCATCGGCGGAGGGGAGCCGGAGATCCCCGGAGTGAGCATCGGGCACAACGAGTACGGGGCGTGGGGTCTCACCGTCTTCCGCACCGATGGCGAGGATCTGTACGTCTACGAGACCGATCCGGACGACCCCGACCGGTACCGGTACAGGGACGGCTGGGAGGAGATGACCGTCATCACCGAGGAGGTTCCGGTGAAGGGACAGGCTCCGCACCACGCCGAATTCAAGTACACTCGCCACGGGCCGGTCGTCTTCGAGGACTCCGACAACAACGTCGCATACGCCGTGCGCGCGGCGTGGCTGGAGCCCGGCGGCGCCCCTTACCTGGCGAGCCTGCGCATGGACCAGGCGAAGACGTGGGAAGAGTTCGTCGAAGCCTGCAACTACTCCAACATCCCGGGCGAGAACATGATCTGGGCCGACAGTGAGGGGAACATCGGTTGGCAGGCAGTGGGCATCGCGCCCGTTCGCCGCAACTGGTCCGGCCTGGTCCCCGTGCCCGGCGACGGCCGCTACGAATGGGATGGCTACCTGCCCATCAAGGCCAAGCCCAGCGTGTACAACCCCGACGAGGGTTTCTTCGCTACGGCCAACAACCACGTCACCCCGCCCGACTACCCCTACCGGGACGCGATCGGGTGGGAGTGGTCCGACCCCTACCGCTGGGCCCGCGCTTCCGAAGTCCTCGGCTCGGGACGCCGCCACACCATGGCCGACATGATGGCCCTGCAGACGGACTACCATTCCATCCCGGCCCGCACCCTGGTCCCCATGCTCCGTCACGTCACCGCCACCGGCGACGACACCGAGCGGGCCCGCCAACGGCTTCTGGCGTGGGATTTCGTGCTGGCCCGCGAGTCCGTCGCGGCGGGGATCTACGCGGCCTTCGAGTCCCGGCTGCGCGGCAACGTCAACGCCCTCTTCATCCCCGGGAACGCGCGCGGCCTGCTGCGCGGCATGGCGATGGTCAAGATCGTCGCCCACCTGACCACGCCCGGCGGAGAGTTCGGCGACGACCCCGTCGCGGGGCGCGATGCGGTGCTGCTCCGCAGCCTGGAAGAGGCGGTCGCGGAGCTGCGCGGCAAGCTCGGCCGCGACATGGACGCGTGGCAGTACGGCCAGCCCGACTACAAGCACGCCACCATCTTCCACCCCCTATCGCGGGCCGTCTCCCGCGAATGGGCCGACCGCTTCACCGTCGGGCCCCTGCCGCGCGGCGGCAACAGCTTCACCCTCAACAACTCGGGGAGCGGCGACAACCAGACATCGGGCGCTTCGTTCCGGATCATCGTGGACACCGGTGACTGGGACCGCGCCGTCGGCACCAACACGCCCGGACAGTCGGGTGACCCGGACTCGCCCTTCTACGAGAACCTCTTCGAACTCTGGGCGAACGACCGCTATTTCCCGGTGTTCTACTCGCGCGCGCGGGTGGAGTCGGTGGCCGCTGAGCGCCTGATGCTCACGCCTGGTGGGTGAGGCGGGGAGCGCGCCGGGCGCGGGGGACGGCAAGAGCCGGCGAGCGGCCGAGCAGCGCGGGGACCGAAGCGCCGAGCAGCGCCCGGGCCATGGCCTGCTCTTCTTCCCCACTCCGGGCGACATGCGCGCCTGGTTCGAGGAGAACCACGACAGCTGCGACGAGGTGTGGGTGGGCTACTACAAGAAGGCGACGGGACTGCCCAGTGTGACCTGGCCCGAATCGGTGGACGAGGCCCTCTGCTTCGGCTGGATCGACGGGATCCGCAAGTCCGTCGACGACAAGAGCTACAAGATCCGCTTCACACCCCGCCGCAGGGGCAGTCACTGGAGCGCCCGCAATCTCGGCCGCATGGAACATTTGATCGCGGAGGGGCGGGTCGCCGGGGCCGGGATGGCCGCCTACCGCAAGCGCGATCCCGCCAAGCAGAAGAAGGCGGCGTACGAGCAGGGGGCCGTGGTGCTCCCGGGCGAGTACGAGCGCAGAATCAGGGCCGAGCCGGACGCCTGGAGCTACTTCCGGGGTGCGCGGTCGTCCTATCGTAAGCAGGTGACGTGGTGGGTCGTGAGCGCGAAGCGCGAGGAGACGCGCCTCAGACGGCTCCGCATCCTGATCGAATCGTCGGCGAAGGGCGAGGTGATTCCGCCGATGAGGCGGCGGTGAGTCGGTGGGCGGCAGGAACCCCGGTGCGTCGTTCGCCACGGGCAGCCAGCCATACTCCGCGCCGTGTTGTGCCGCGGTGAATGATGACCTAAGTTCATCAGACTAAGTTCAGGAGGCCACCATGCGCACCGTCAACATGCACGAAGCCAAGACGCACCTCTCCCGTCTCGTTCGGGCTGCCGTCGATGGGGAGCCGTTCATCATTGCGCGTGCCGGCAAGCCGATGGTAAAGGTCGTGTCGGTGGAGGCAGCGGATGCGAAGACGCCGCAGCGGACGGGGTTTCTCTCCGGCAGGATCTCGGTGCCGCCCGACTTTGACCATATGGGGTGCCGTGAAATCACGGCGATGTTCGCGGACGAGGAGTGACTGTCCTTCTTGACACGCACGTCCTGCTCTGGGCAGCAGGGCTCCCTGATCGCCTGCCGTCCGAGGCACGCGAGCTGATCGAAAACCCGGCGACGGATCTGGCCTACAGTGCTGCCTCGCTGTGGGAAGTCGCAATCAAGACGGGGCTGGGTCGCGCCGACTTCGATGTCGACCCGCGCATTCTACGACGCGCGTTGCTGGACAACGGATACACTGAACTGGCGGTTACCGGAGCCCATGCGGTGGAGGTGGATCTGCTGCCGCCGATTCACAAGGATCCCTTTGACCGCATACTTGTCGCCCAGGCCCGGGTCGAAGGCATGACCCTGTTGACCGCGGACCAACGGCTCGGAGACTACCCGGGTCCGATCCGGGTGGTCTGACTCTTCCCCGCCAGCCACCTCTCCGGCGCCACCGCCCTCTCCCGCTCCCCGGGCCGTTTGTTGAACCAGGCGACCGTCAGAAGCACCTCGGCCGCCGCGTCCGCCTCGAGCTCGCCGTCACGGTCGGCGGGGACGGGGCGGAACACTTCCTCCACCATCGCGTTGGCTCGGAGCCGGGCTTCGTCGGACTTCGGCCACGGCATCTCGGCACACAGACGCCCCCGGCGGATGAGGTAGATGCGGTCGTCACCCCCGAAGCCGGGCACGGAATACACGAAGTTGAAGTGGTCGACCTGGCCCCGGAACCCCGAGAGATGGCTCCACAGCTTCTCCAGTGTTTCCATGCGGTCCCGGATGGTGGCCGCGTACTCGAATTGCAGCTGCGCGGCCGCCTCCTGCACCGAGCGCGCGAGTTCGTCGAGCGGCGCCCGGGTGCGCGCCTCGAGAAACGCGCGGGCCAGACGGAGCCGGCGATCGTAGTCGGCGGTCGTGCAGCGGCCGGCGCAGGGAGCGAGACAGGTCCCCGTGTCGGCCCGGATGCACCGCGGAACGCGCCCGGCGGCAAAGATCTCCAGCTGGTCGCCGAAATGAATCGGGGTGTCGGCGGAGCAGTCGCGCAGCCCCGTCGCCAGCGCCAGGTCGTGGACGGCATGTGCCAGCCAGCCGGTCTGCGCGAAAGGCCCGTAGTAGCGGGCTCCATCGGTCTGGGTCCGGGACACGGGGATGAGCCGGGGTGCGGGCTCCCGCGTGACCTTGATGAATCCGTACCGCCGGTCCCGCTTGTGCTGCACGTTGTATTCCGGCTGCCACGCCCGTATGAGGCGCATTTCCCGCACCACCGCCGCGAACTCATTGGGGATGTAGTCCCAGCTCACGGAGTCGGCCCCGGCAACCATTCGGGCCGCTTTGCCCGTCTCTTCACGGAAGTAGGAGAGAAGTCGCGACTTCACGCGGACCGACTTTCCCACGTAGAGGATCCGCCCGTCGGCACCGAGCCAGCGGTAGACCCCGGGCCGGTCCTCGGCGTGAGTGCGCACGTGTTTTCGGAGTGGGGTGCTGGCCATGACGGCTCAACTTCGCAGTTTATTCGGTACTCGTCAATCTGTCCCATCCGCGTATTGCCGTGTCCCGCCAAGGTCGCTATTGTGGCGTTCCATGGTCAGGCATGGACGTTCTCTCGTCATTCGCGATCCGGTTTGGAACACGATCAGGCTGGATCCCGTCGCCGCGGCGATCATGGATACAGCCGCCTTTCAGCGTCTGCGCTATATCCGCCAACTGGGTCTGGCGCATCTGGTCTACCCCGGCGCGACCCACACCCGTTTCGACCATGCGCTGGGCGTCTATCACCTCGCAGTCCGGGCGCTGCGGATCCTGCGGGCGGGGCCGCGCCTCCCCGACGAGGTCTGGCGAGGCGCCAGCCTGATCCCCTACGCGGCACTGCTTCACGACATCGGCCACTACGCCTTCTCGCACGCGCTGGAGGAGCTGGAACCCGAGCGCATCGCCGGCGACCACGAGGAGATGAGCGCGCGTTTCTTCGAGTCCGCCCCGCTCAAGGCGGTGCTGGCGCCCCTCGGCCCGAACGCCGCCGAAGACATCTTCCGGATCATCAAGGGGGAGGGTGACAACGCACTGCGCGGCCTCGTGAGCGGCAGCCTGGACCTCGACAAGATGGAGTATCTGCGACGCGACGCGCGCTTTTGCGGCGTGCCGTACGGCGAAGTCGACGTCGAGCGGCTCCTTCAGGGCCTGGCCCTGCTCCAGGATCCCGTCACGGGCGCCTGGGAAGTGGGTGTGCACCAGAAGGCCCTGAGCACCATGGAGACGCTGCTCTTTTCCAAGTATCAGATGTTCCGGACCGTATACTGGCACCACGCGGTGAGGGCGGGCACCGGACTCTACAAGCGGATCGTCGAGACGGCGGTGGCGGCCGGGCTCCTGTCGCCATTGGATCTGATCGGTCCCACGGACGAGGAGCTGCTCTACGAGCTGGGACGCAGAGCGCGCGCGGGATCGGGTCCAGTTGCCGCTCGCCTGGCGGTTCGCTGGCTGCCGGCGCTCAGGGAACGCAGGCTGCCGAAACGGGCGGCCGAGTTGCCTGCCTGGCAGCTCGAAGGAACGACGGTGCCGGAGTGGGTCAGCGGGGACACGCCGGAGAAGCGGCGCTGGGAAGACGAAATCGCCGCCGAACTGGGGCTCGCGCCCGGCGAAGTGATCCTCGACTTCCCCGTCAAGAAGGCGATGTTTCAGCTCGATCTGCTGGTGGAGCGGTCGGGTCGTGTGGTCCGCCTCGGACGCGAAGGGATCCCGGGGCTGATCGATCTGCCGAAACTGGCGGAGGAGCTCTACCGTACCGCCCGTGTGCTGCGTCTGTTCACCTTCGAGCGGCGCCATGTGGAGCCGGATTGGCTGCTGGACCGGTTGGCGGGAACCCGGTCGGTCGGTGGGAACGTAGGAGGCCGGGCAGCTGTAGACACAGGTGGAGGAGGGGGTGGTCCCCGATGATCTCCAGATTAGTTATTGACATCAGGAAAGCGCAGCCATACGATTAAAGGCTGTACATGCCGCGTTTTCGACCGGACGCGATTTCCGGTTCGGAACGGAGAATAGAGAGAGACAAATGGCCAGGACAACTCGGCGCAAGAAAGGGCGGATCGGGAAGAAAAGGCGTATCAATCCTCTCACGGGATTCGATGCCAGCCTGGACGAACAGACAGCGCTGGATCAATACCTGCGGGACGTGAGCCGTCACGAGCTCATCACCCCGGATATGGAAAAGATCCTCGGGGCGCGTGCGCAGAAGGGTGACGAGGAAGCGATTCAGGCGCTCGCCAAGGCGAACCTGCGCTTCGTCATCAGCGTTGCGAAGAAATACCAGAACCGGGGCGTGTCCCTCACGGACCTGATCCAGGAGGGGAACGTCGGGCTGGTTACCGCGGCCCGAAAGTTTGATCCCGAGCAAGGGGTCAAGTTCATCTCCTACGCGGTGTGGTGGATTCGGCAGGCCATCCTGGCATCGCTGGCCAACCACGGCCGGCCGGTGCGGGTGCCGCTGAACCGGGCGTCGGACCTGGCCAGGATCTTCCGCGAGAAGGAGCGGCTCAAGCAGGAGCTGGGGCGGGACCCGACCAGCGAGGAGCTGGGGAAGGCGACGTTCCTCACCCCGGCCCTGGTGGAGTCGTTGCAGACCCTCAACGCTGCTGAGATCCGGCTCGACGCGCCGATCGGCGACAGCGAGGACTCCCAGTTGGTGGAGCGTTTCATCACCGAGGAGGCAGCGGAGCCCGAGTTGGAGGTCGAGAACCGGCTCCTGACGGAGGCCGTGACCAACGCACTGGGTTCGCTGGAAGCGCGCGACGCGCGGGTTCTGAGGCTGTACTTCGGACTCGAGGGCGAGCGCGAGCACACCCTGGAGGAGATCGGCAACCTCCTGGGCGTCACCCGGGAGAGGATCCGACAGCTCAGAGACCGGGCGTTGCGGCGTTTGCGTGACGGGGATCGGGGCAAGGCCTTGAAGTCCTTCGCGGCGTAGGCTCCCCGACCAACGCGTTGACAGCTCCAGCGCTCGAACACCCTCGCGGCGGCGTGGCCGGCGCGGGGGTGTTTGCGTTGGGGGCGTGAGGGCCGCGTGACCATCGGGCAGGTCACCGAGACCGTCGGCGGTGTGTACACGGTCCGCACCGCTGCCGGCACGGTGGAGGCGTCGCTGAGGGGCAGGCTCAAGCACTCGGGGACGGTCCACGGCAAGGTGGTCGTTGGGGACAGGGTCGGGGTCGTGGCCGCGTATGGGGGCGGTCACGTGATCGAGTCCGTGCAGCCAAGGAGGACGCACCTGGCGAGGCGGGCCATGGGTGGCCGGGTGGCCAAGGTGGTGGCGGCGAACCTCGACCGTCTCCTGGTGGTGGCGTCGGTTGCGGACCCGCCTCCGCGTCGCAGCGTGATCGACCGCATGCTGGTGATGGGCGACTCCGGTGGCATGGAGAGCTGCCTCGTCCTGAACAAGGTGGACCTGACCCCGGGCCGGGCCGTGGCGGCCGAACTGTCGGGAGAGTATCGCGCGGCGGGCTATGCCGTGTTGCCGACGTCGGTGGTGACGGGCGAAGGGATCGACGCGTTTCGCGAAGTGATCCACGCCGGGTCGTCGGCGCTGGCGGGGCCGTCGGGGGTGGGGAAATCGTCCCTCCTCAACGCGGTGGAACCCGCGCTCGCACTCCGAACCCGCCAAGTCGGAAGACGGTCGAAGACGGGTAAGCACACGACGGTTTCCAGCCGCCTGATTCCCATGGCCGGGGGCGGATATGTGGCCGACACTCCGGGGTTCTCCGATGTCGGGCTCGGGGATGTCGCCCCGGAGGCGCTCGATCGATGTTTCGTGGACTTCCGCCCGTTCCTGGGGCGGTGCCATTTCAAGGACTGTACGCACGTTCATGAGCCCGTTTGCGCCGTTCGGACGGCGGTCGAGGAGGGACGCATCCAGAGGGTCCGCTACCACAGCTACCGGACGATCCTCGCGGAGTTGTAACCTCTCGCCGCTATTCGCCCTTCGAAGCGCCTTGCCAGCCCGGCAGGTGGTCGCATGCTCACAATCCGTTGCGGGTATTGAACTTGGGAGTCTGACAGGCCCGATTCCCGCCAAATGACTCCCGCCGACTAGCAGCCTCAGGCGTGAGACCGCCGCCGAGCTTCCAGTGCCTTCCGAAGCTGTCCCGCGTCCGGGCGCTGGTAGCATTCCAGCACCGTCTTGGCGGTCTTCCAGCCTCCCAAGGCGCAAAGCACCTTGAGCGGCTGATCCATCAGGTCGCTGGCGAACTTCCGCCTCAGCGAGTGCCAGCCCCTGCCGGGCATCGGATCCAGCCCCGCAAGAATCTGGGCTTTGCTCCACCAAGCGTGCAACCGTGCGGCACCCGTGCACGCCAACGGATTGCTGGGTGCGGGCAGCACCGGCGCCTCCCCGGTTCCGGGGTGGCTCCTGCGCGCCTCCTTCAGTGCGGAGAGCGCTTCGGCGGTGACGGGCGTGACGTGTTGGTGGCCCGACTTGTCGTACTCGGCGCGCCAGAGGATCGTCCCGCCCTCGAACTCGATGTCGAACCACCGAAGCTGGCGTATGGCTCCGATGCGGTGGCCGGTCTCGTGCGCCAGCACGAGCGCGAGGTGGAACCGCCAGTCCACTTTGCGTGCCACCTTCAGAAGCGCCCGGTACTCGTCCTCGCCGAGCACCACCCGGGTCGGGTTCTTCTCCGAGGGTTTCCTGAGGCCCTGGAGCGGATTCCGATCCAGCAGCAATCGGCCCCGCTCGTCCCTCGACCTCGCGGCCCAATTCAGAACCGCGATCAGGAACTTGAGGTCGTATTCGACCGTCCGGTCGGACACAGGCTTTCCGCTCGGTCCTATCCTGCCCGCCCGGCGCTCGCGAATGAAGCGGTCCCAATCCCTTTGGGACAGGGTGGCCGGGTCGCGGTTCCGTCCGAAGAACCGGAGGAACATGTGCTTGGCGGCCCGGTCGTGCACCCGCGTATGCGCGCCCTTGGTGGGCGTCACCTCCTCGCCGTAGATGTCAAGAAGCCCTCCCAGCGTGAGCGGCTCCGGCTCGGCTTCCGCCTTGCCGTTCAGGTCCGGGCCGGCGAAACCGGCGGCGAACTCGTCCGCCTGCTTTTTCGCCCTCACCCATTCGCGGTGTCCCAGCGGATCGCCAGAGGCCTGAATCACGGCAGGAGATCACGTAAGTTCATACAGGACTGCACGATCTGCCTTTCTTGCCGTTTGTCTCGCGTCTGATTCCACCGTCCTGAGTAAGCGGGAGATGGTGCTGAATGGCGGGAATCCGCGGAGGGTCGGGCGCATCACCGTGGTTCCTCAGGTTCGACAAGCGACCGCCGTGCCGCGCCGTCGAACTAGCTCCACTAGGCCCTAGGTTTCTTGCCTCCAAGTGTCTACAGCCGCTCCAAGAACCGAGGAACATTGAACACACCCGCGCACACCAACGCTGGCGCGACGCACACGGAGTTTCGGGTCCTCTCTCCGCTGCGTTTGGCGAGCCATCTCGACCGTACGCTTGGCAGCGAACACTTGCCGAAGGCAACTGGCCGGAGGTGCTGATCGCTCCCACCGGATCAGGCAAGACCGCCGGTGTCACACTAGCTTAGCTTGTCATTTGCGGCGGCAAATCGAGCGGCTGAGCGGGCAAGTGACGCGCTTGACTGAATGCTACGGAACGTTCGCCGCGACCTCGCCCGGCCCCCGGATCTGACGCGCCGCCGGGGACCGGATCGCGATCATGGTCCGAGCCGTTAGATTGATTCAGGCCGGGAAATCGCTTGACAGGGGGGACCCGCGGCCAGGGCTACGGCTGTTCGGCGCGGCCGCGCGGGTCCACCGCTTCGCTTGATTCCCCGCCCGATGCGCACCACAATGCGAGGCGAATGATCGTTCTTCCACCTTTAGGCAGGCACTGGCTCTGGTTTTGGAACACCGAGATCGAATTCTAATCCGATGACGGCCCGGGATTCTCATGCGAGTTTGAGAGAAGCGGTCGACGCGCCTGTCGGTGCGCCTGACCGGCCTCGTCCGCATGTCGACTCGTGGTCGGCAACCATCAAGGCCGTCTTCTCCGACACCGATCTTCGCCTCGACGCTTCGAGCTACGATCCGAAGGTCGTAGGGATCCCGCAGGCGCTTGCCCAGCGCGGCATCGCCGTGGAACCGCTCGGCGACCTCGCCACCATCACCCTGCCGAACCGTTTCGAGCGTGTGTGGGCACTAGATGCCGAACATGGCGTCCCGTACCTGAACGCGACTGACCTACTGAGCCTCTTCTCGTTCGGAAGGCCCGCCGCGGACATGCGGTATCTGTCTCATGCGACCAATTACGATGTGGACAGTCTGCTCGTCCGCGAGGGTTGGATACTGATGACATGCTCGGGCACGGTCGGGCGGGTCTTTTACGTCGGGCGGCGGCTGAACGGCTGGGCGGCCACGCACGACATCATCCGAATCGTGCCGAACGATCCGGAGATGACCGGTTACCTCTACGCATGGCTGAGCAGCGACGCGGCCAGAACACAAATCGGCGGTCGCCAACATGGCGGCCAGATAAGACATGTGACGGGTGGCCATATGGCGGCACTCCCGATCCCGCGCCTTGACGCTGCGGAAGAGGCCCGAATCGGTGCGCGGGTCATGGCGGCGCTTGAAAGCCGGGAGCGGGCCATAGAGAGTCTGACCGAGGCTTGGACGCTGTGACCCCGCAAGTTCTGCAACTCATCCCACCCGGGAAAATCCGCTGCTACGTCACCGACAAGCTCCGCAAGGACACGCCGGAAGAACACGTCAGGCAACGCTGGGCTCGCAGCCTCGTTGAAGAGTACGGCTACCCGAAGGACGACATCGGCGTCAACGTGTGCATCACGATGGGCCGCGCCCGCAAGTTTGCCGATCTGGTAGTTTTCAGCGGCGGGGGTCGCACCCGGTCCGACGCGCTCATCATCGTCGAGGCGAAGCGAGACGACAAGAAACCCAGCCACGGTAAGCTCGGCGAGGACCAGCTCAAGAGTTACATGGCCGCCAGTCCGATGTGCCGCTACGGACTTTGGGTGGGGCAGGAGCGGAGAGCGTTCGAGCGGGACCCGGAGACGGGCGAGATCAAGCGCATCGGAGACATTCCGCGATTCGGGGAGAGCGAACCGCAGCTGCCCGTCCACGCCGATCTCGCGCCGGCGTGGGAACTCAAATCGGCCTTCCGGCGGTGCCACAACTACATCTACGCCAATGCCGGCCTCCAACCCGACCAGGCGTTCCACGAACTCCTCAAGCTCATTTTCTGCAAGACGTTCGATGAGGAAGAAGGCGGCGATCATCTCTCCTTTGCAGTTCACGCTCGCGAGCGGACATCCGAGAGTGGCCTGCGGAGGCTCATGGAGGAGCGGCTAAACCCGCTATTCGCCCGGATCATCGCCCGCTACCCGTTCATCTTCGAGCCTGACGAGCGGATCAAACTCAAACCCCGTGTGGCTGCATACGTAGTCTACGAACTCCAGTACGTATCTTTGCGGAACACGAATACCGATGTGAAGGGTGCGGCCTACGAGGAACTGGTCGGCGCGAATCTGCGCGGGGACCGGGGCCAGTACTTCACGCCGCGCAACGTGTGCGACATGGCCGTCGAGATGACGATGGCACTCTTCCCGGAAGATGCGCTCACGTCGCTCAAGGTGGTCGATTGCTGCTGCGGGACCGGCGGCTTCCTTGTCTCGTGGCTGAACCATCTCTACCGCGCAATCCTTGCCCAGGAGGAGCGCCGCGGCGGCACCGAAGCACAGGCCCGGGAGCGGTTGCGGCGCGCCTGTGAACAGAACCTCTTCGGGCTCGACATCGACGGGCAGCTTGTCCGCACGGCGCAGATGAACCTCGTGCTACACGGCGACGGATCGTCGAACGTATTCAGGGCCGACTCGGCCCGAGCGCCGGGAGAATGGGACGGCGACGCGCGGCGAGTCATCCCGTACGGCGAAGCCGATGTCGTTCTCACGAATCCGCCCTTCGGCGGCGAGGCGAGGATTGACGACGGGCACGTACTGGAACAGTACGAACTTACACGTTGGGATTCCGACAACCCGCGCTCCTATCTTCCAGCCGAGGAACTGTTCGTCGAGGGCGCATGGAGGTTTGCGCGGCCTGGCGGCTACGTGGGGATCGTCCTGCCCCGCGGTATCCTGAACAACCCGAAGCATCGCTTTATTCGCCGCTGGCTGCTCTCGCGATCCAGGATTGTCGCATCGATAGACCTGCCGACCACGACGTTTGCGGCGAAGGGAGGCGTCAATCACCCGAGCTTGCTGCTTCTCCGAAAATTCACAAGCCACGAGACGATGGACGCAGGCCGCGGAATCATCGACAGGTCACAGCCGATATTCATGTCTGCGCCGCAGACGGCGGGCGTCACAAAGCGCGGCAAACCGATCTATCTGCGCCACGCGGACGGCCAGTTTCACACGAACGAGGGCGACAAGGTAATAGATGACCAGATTCGGGCCGTTTCCGAAGAGTTCGAGTCTTGGCGTGCGCGGTAGCTGACTGCTCTAGGCGTCGATCTTCAGGATCCTTGGTGAGCTGAAGAGCTCCGGTCCGGCAGTCCCCGGCTCGCTCCCTTCCCCGGCTCGGAGCCGGTCCAGATAGTCGACCCAGGTCTGCATCATCACGCGCCGCTCGGGGAGGAACGCGGTCCGGTTGTAGGCCCGCCCGTTGGGATCCCTCACCGCGTGGGCCAGCTAGTGCTCGATGAAGTCGGGCCGGAACCCGAGCACCTCCTCCAGAGAATCGTGCGCGCCATCGCCCGGAACCCATGCATCGTCATCCGGTCCCTCGGGATGTCCAACGCCCCGGAACGCGCTCCACAGCGTGCCGCGACTCATCGGTAGCTCCCGGCGCGGATGGCGCGCGTTCGGAAAGACGTAGCGGTGGTGCCCGTCAGGGGATGAACCTCGCGGAGGATCGCCACCGCCTGACGCGCCAAGGGCATCACATGCGGCCTGCCGGTCTTCGTCACCGTGTAGCGCCACTCCGCCCTCCTGAGGTCGAGGCCGTTTACAGGCGCACGGACCTGTCCGAGCGGTGCCGCAAGCTCATGGACGGTTGGTCGGCCTATCTGGCTTCCGAGCGTCGAGATCCAGAGGGTGGTCCCGTCCGTTGAGGCGCGGGCGCACGACCTGGTAGTAGTAGTCAGATGGTCGCCGCACCGTCAGCCACCGCCGGCGTGTTGCCGGTCCGGGTCGAGTGTGCCGAGCCGAAGCGGCATCGCTCCATTCGCACCATCGGAATCGACATCTCCAGGTACTGCTTCGACTCGACATCTTCGCCGCGCTTGAGGGCAGAACATCCTGGTTCCCGAAGGACCCACGCCGAGCGGTCATCGGCGGCTGTGGGGAGGGCATCGGCCTGACGTTGTTCCGGTGTTGTGTCGCGTAACCCTTGACGATGCAGGTAGGTTTGGAACATGATTAGTTCGGTACAACCTTGGAACAACGGAGATGATCGTGAGACGCAGCTATTCGGCAAGCTTGAGTCGGTCCCAGGGCCGTGTGGGGTATTCCATTATCTTCCGGCATCCGGTGAGGCGGGACGAGAGGACTGGAAGACGTGGGATCAGGGTCCGGCGAGGTTTGGGCACCCGCGACAGGGCGGAGGCCGAGCAACTCCGAGATGAGCTAAACCAGCTTCTCTCAGATCCGAAGTACCGCAGTCCCGCAGCCCGAACCGAGGCTGAACAGCGGTTCGATCCTCGCGTTGTCGAGATCTACTTCCACAAGATGGCTCCAGAGGAATTCGACTTCCGCGCTCTACGGGACGAAGCTATTCCTCTCCCACCGAGCGAGCCCGAAGGCTACAGACACGTCCTCTTGCTTGGCACCACCGGCGCCGGGAAGACAACCCTCGTCCGACAGATCATCGGTACCGATCCGTCGAAGGAGCGCTTCCCCTCGACCTCCACTGCCAAGTGCACTATTCACGATACCGAGATCATCCTAGACGATGGACCGTGGCGGGCGGTTGTGACGTTCGTTTCGCGCGACAAAGCTCGCGAGCGTCTGAATGAGTGCATCACTGCGGCAGTTGGCGAGGTCGTCAGGGATGGCGATGATGCAACTGACGCGAAGGTTCTCAAGTTTCTCTTGGATCACGTCAATCAGCGATTTCGGTTCAGCTACGTCCTCGGGAAAGGCCCCAAGGCAACGACGAGCATTTTCGATATCGACGATGAGGATGAGGAGCCCGGCGAAGATACCGATCTGTTACCGGCCGAAGGGCTCGACCTAAGGGATTTGACCGCTACAAACGAGCTTCTCGCACGATGCGTGACACGTATACGTAGCCTGGCGCGCGAACTCCGAGATTGGCTGCGCACCGAACTGATCAAGAGCGCCGAGGACGAGGACGAGGAGAACAAAGGCGTCCTTGAGGAGTTGCTCGAAGAACAACTCGACGACCTGCTGAGGGATAGCGAGACCTTCCACGAGATCGCCCACGCCTTGATGGACGAGATTGAGAAACGCTTCGGGCTACTCCCTCAGGGCACCGTAACGAAAACCCGGCAGGGCTGGCCTCTGACCTGGAGCGGAGAATGGCCGGTTGAGAGCCGCAGTGATTTCCTCAAGTCGGTCTTGCGGTTCTCGAGTAACTACCCACCCCTGCACGGACGACTCCTCACTCCGCTGGTGAACGGTGTTCGCGTCGCTGGCCCGTTTTCACCCGACTGGAAGAACGGTCGGACTCCCAAGCTCGTGTTGTTCGATGGAGAAGGCTTGGGACACACCCCGAAGTCGTCCACCTCGGTGCCTACGAGAATAAGCCGACTCATCGAGGCGGCAGACGCGGTGGTTCTCGTGGATAACGCGACGCAGCCGATGCAGGCTACGCCGCTCGCGGCCATGCGCGAACTGGTAGCGACAGGCAACGGACGCAAGCTGATCTTGGCCTTTACGCGCTTCGATGACGTGAAAGGCGATAATCTTCCTAGCGCCAACGAAAGGGCCCAGCATGTGTTGGACTCGGCGGAAAACGTGATCTCCACCCTCGGCGATCTAGGTCCCTATGCGCCGCGCATCCTTCGAACGCGACTGGAAGCAGCGCGCTTCTTCTTGGCCGACTTGCAGAAGCCGCTTTCGGAAGGGACTCGGGCGGGCAAGCGAACGATCCAACAACTCCGAACACTTCTGGAAGCCATCGATCAAGTCATCGAGCGGCCCCAGCCCACGGAGGCGTGCCCAGTCTACGACCGCTTGAATCTTGCCCTTGCCATACGTGAGGCGGCCAAAGCCTTCCAAGGATCATGGCGAGCCTGGCTTGGCCTTGAGTCACGACCGGGTCACGCGAAGGAGCCCTGGCAGCGAATCAAGGCCCTGAACCGCCGCCTCGCTGCATGGGGACAGGATGAGTACGATGGTCTGCGACCAGTCGCCGACCTTCGGAAGGAACTGAGAGACGAAATCTTTAGGTTCATCCAGAATCCGTTGCGCTGGGAAGGCTCGGAACCTTCGGAGGAAGAGAAGCCGGTCAAGTACGACGCCTTTGCTCGCAGCCTGGGTAGGCGCCTACGCGCTTTGGCGACTCGTCGGATCCGGCTGGAGCGCATGAGCGAGTGGGAGCGCGGCTACTACGAGTGTAGGGGAACCGGCTCGACCTTCGTTCGAGCGCGGATCATTGGCGATGAAATCTACGAACCGGCCGCGCCTGTTCCGGACGTCACGCCGTCGCCGAAGCGCAACCAGTTTCTCAGAGAAGTCGTTGCGGAGGTTGAAGCTGCTGCGGAGGAAGTTGGCGCACGACTTCGGTAGCGATGGGCGAACTGAAGCGGGCACACCATGGAGCACACGGGGACGTGGACCGCCCGGGAGCCGTAGCCGAGCGCGAGCGCAACCCAGCCACGCAGGAGGCAAAACAACCTCAATCCATTTCGTTTGGCCTCGCGAGCGCATTTGTGCGCGTCGGGATGGGAGACCCGTGGGTGCCAATCCGCCAATCCCCGTACCTAACGCCAGTTGATTGATCGGATCTCATCCACGGAACCGCGGTTCAGGCAACTCCTATGCGGTCAAATGTTTCCCCGTTCAGCGCCGACAATCCGCATTTCCGGGGCGGATCGCGACGGCCTCATTGAACCAGCGGGTCAGAATCAGCCATACCTCCCACAGATAGGGACAGACGATCTTTTTCGACCCCGTTCAACCTACCCGCGAAGAACGGCTCAGGCGTCGTTCTACCGCTTGGGTCGCTAAACTCCATCACCACCCTACGACAGTCGGATACCCGTGACGTCACGGAATCCGTCGTTAGACACGAATCCGTACCGCTTGCCCCGGTTACCGATAAAATTCACGGCATGGGAAGCAAGGTGGCTCGCAAGCGGCGTATCTTGGCGGAAGAGTCTCAGTTCGTAACTACTTTCGCCGATGCGGGAGATCGCGGCCACATCCCCGGAGCGGGCCTGCCCCGTGCCTCTCAGCGCTCCGGTCCCGAGCCGGAAGTCCAGATTGTTCTCCGCTTCGAAGGTCACCCGGACCTCTTCCTTACGGTCCAGATCCACAAAGTTCATCTGGACAAGGCATGAATAGGTCCTCTTCACACCGCGTAAGTTGGGAATGGTGAGCGCGGGAAAGAAGTCGTAGCAGTCCCGGCTGAGCCAAAAGTATTGGGTGCCCAGCGACTGCACCGTCCCCGGCTCTGCGTTGATGCGGACCGTGTCGGCGTGTCCGAGGATGAGGATTAGCGTAACTTCGGCTGTCTCGTCGAGAACTATGTTGGACGCTTCCTCGTCGTAGAGCAGCCGCCATGCTGGTGCCGCCATGTCGTCAATCCTCGGCCCATATAGCTGCCAGTTCTGGGACAGCAAGTCAGACATCAGACTCGACCAAGAAAACCCCATCTCGCGGGTGGTGGGACGATCAAGCAGAGCCGACATTTCGACGTTTTGGGCCATTCCGGGTCCCGTAAAGTTGCCGCTCGAAACGATCACCATGTCGCCGTCCGGTGTTGTCGAGCCGTAACTCTTTATGTGTAAGGGCCGCTTGCGGTTGACAACATGGACCTCGGCGCCGCATTCCAGCATTGCTCGCACTACCTGCTGGCTGGTGAGGTTCCATCCGGCACTGCCAGCGAACACGGCCGCTACCCGGCCACCCCGTTCGATATGTCGGCGAAAGACCGGGAAGAACCGAACACCTCCGTTATAGTTGGCGAAGCCGGACACCACGTAAAAGGTGCCTTCCCCAGGCTCGTTCTCCCGGAGCCACACGCGTTCGAGGAGCGAGACTAGCCCCTTCCTGGGCCCAGTCGCGTAGACGCTGGGATGGACAGCGAGCTCGTTCACGAATTGCGAAAGATGGCGAGCGTTTCTTTGCGGACGGCGTTGCTGACGTGATAGCCGTAACGACGGTAAGTCTGGAGCGGCAGGAGTTCTTCCACCGTCCAGCCCGCGTCCGCCGCAAGTGCGGCCAGGTGCGTCGGCGTGTCAATCTCGTGTCGAACGCCGCTAAGCACCGTATGGTTGTGGCCGACGATCAGGGCAAGGGGTGCGCCCGGCCGCACGGCGCGCCGAACGGCTCGGAAGCAACTTCGCATGGACGCCAGATAACGGTAGAGCAGCGTAGGCACGGCCTGTCGGCGAAAACCGTCGCGGTCCGTCAGCGAGTCGTGCAGTCGAAGACAGAAGGCGGCTTCCGCATGCGGCAAGCACTCCTCGTTCTTGCTGAGTGCGACCGCCGCGGCGCGGCGTGCGTCCCCTCGGAACTCGCGGCTGCCGATCAACTCCGACTCTAGGCGCGAAACGTCCCGCGGCTCAAGCAGGCCGAGCCAAACGAGGGAAAGCCGCTGGGTATCGACATAGGGCAATGCCATCGCGTAAGGAGGGCTGGTGATTGCGGCGTCGAACGGGCCATCGTCCCGCGAGAGGGCGGCTGCGTCCCGCCGTTCGGCGCAACCCTGCGGAAGTTTGGTGCCGAGAATTGCTTGCGCGGCTTCAAGCCGTTCGAAGAACCGGTCGCAAGCCGCCGCGAATGCCTCGGCGAACGGAACGTCGGGAAGCGGCGTCTTGCGCCGTCGAATACGCAGATCCTTGGGATCCTGCTGCGAATAGTCGCGGAGGAGGTCGCTCGCAACCGCGAGGAAGACAGGCGCGTCCGCTCCGGCAGAATCTTCAATGATCGTGCGGAGCCTCTCAATCACCGGAAGAACCTCCGGCGTGAACCACGACCGGAGGTATGTGATACGTGCGCTCTGACCGGAAACGTCGCGCAGACTACAGCGCTTCAGGCGCCGCAAGATTTGCGGTTGTGCGGCTTGGAGCTCGGCCACCGGTGTAACCAGCGCGTGAAGCTTCGCATTGGCGAGGAACACAGCAAACGGGTTGATGTCTATGCCAACGCCTAACACCTTCTCATGTGCGCACTCCACCAGGGTGGTGCCGCTTCCGCAGAACGGATCCAGAACGCGGCCGCCGGAGCGGACTCCGAGAACGTTGAGCAGCGATTTCACGACCTGCGGATTGAACTTCCCCTTGTATTCGTGAAGGCCGTGCACGGAGTATCGGGTCGCTTGGCGGGTCCGACCGGCCCGTGCGCCGCGCTCTAGCCGACTCTGCTGCGTCTCCGTCGTCGCCCGCCCGTTCAGCGCAGCGGAAAAGTAGGTGAGCCGACGGGCGGGTCCTGCGTCCTTCACAGCCGTCAGCTCTAGCCCGCCCGGAATCTCCCGAAAGTCCGAGCGGTTGAACAGCGTAGCTGCCTCGCGCGCCGCGAGCTCCCTCTCGTAGGGGTAGTAGCGGTAATCGTGCCATTTCAAGCGCAAACGGCCACCCCCCGTTTCAGCACCAATATCTTCTCGGTCTTGATGTTTGCATGCGACAGGTTGAACGACTTGCGGCGGGCCGAGATCGTCCTGTCGGTGCAGAAGACGAGATCGAACCCCTCCGCGGCTTCCTCCACGATGCGAGCGTTGTCGACATCGCGACCGTGAATGCGGGAACGACCTATGACGAAGCAGACGTATCCTTCCGGCAGGAGGACCTTTCGGATGAGGTCGAAGGTGCGAGCCATCTGTCGCGCAAAGTCGTCTTCGGTGTGATGGTTGCGCTTGAAGAAGTGAGCACGAGCGCCGATCTCTCGCGCCTTGACCGCCAGTGGATCGAAGCCTAGCCAGTACATCCGATACTTGTGATAGAGCCAGTACTCGTAGGCGTTCGGATAGGGCGGAGACGTGATTACCATGCCGATCCGACGGCCGAGGCGGGAGGGGTCAAACGTCAAGGTGTCGGCTTCGAACACATCTGCCCGCGCGAGGGGATAGTTACGGTCAGCGAGGACATCGTCGAGTCGGATGGCCGCACGGAGGAAGAGTGCGGATACGTCGCTCCCCGTGACGTTCTTCTTGATGGCCGCGTAACGCGTGTCACTCTCTTGCCTGGAAACGCGTACGATGATGCTAGACAGCGCAAGGCGCAGCGCGTCGCGAGCAGTGGCGGGCACGCTCTCGATACCTTCGGTAAGCGCGGCGAGCGCACGCTGGATAGGGCGGTCAAACCAGTGATCGAGATTCGGGAGCGGGGGGATCGCGACATCGCTGACCCGACGCGCGCGATCAATAGCGCCAACCGCTGTATCCTTGAGGCCAGGGGGGCGGGGGGCGGTCTTGACCCGTGCCATCAGACAAGCAATAGGGTTGAGGTCAATACCGACGGATGCCAATCCCCTGCGCTGGCACTCCACTAGGGTGGTTCCACCGCCGCAGAACGGATCGAGCACCGCTGTGCCGGGCGGAATCGGGAGCATGTTCAGCAGCGCCCGGGGGAGTTCGGCTACGAATTTGGCCGGATACGGATGGATACTTTCGATGCCACTGTGGGCCACGCGCTCCGGAAAGTCCCAGTCGACCTCGGAGAGGACCGGAATCGCGAGGCGCTCTGCGCCCCCTTGGCGGCTCATGATTTCCGCCTCTGGGTGTCGGGAGACCGGGTCAGCGGCACGCTCGATTGACCGAAGGACGGCTCCTCACGGTCGAGAAAGGCGACGATAGCTCGGCGCGCCACTTGGGACACCGGCATGTCCTCGCGGCTAGCAACAACGCGCAATGCCAAAAACGCGCGGTCGTCGAGATTTACGGTAAGCCGCGCGGTCTTGGTACGTCCTCGGGGTCTGGCCATGAGTGCAGTTTAGTGCAGCACAAAACGGGTGTCAAGGTGCGACCGGAGTAGCTGAAGAGTCCGGATCGAACTTGAGGCCGCACTGGTCCGAAATATCAGGACACTCCAGCCCCTAAGCCACCTCCACCAAGCACCCCTCGTAGCGCCCACGGTTGACGGCTGTCCACTCTCGCTGGTGACTCTCGGCGCACGAGGCAGACGAAGGTGTGGGCTACCGCCTTCGGCTGTCCGTCGTCGGCAGTGTTCTGTCTGTTCCGGTTCTTCTGGCTCCATCCCACCTCCTCGAAGTCGACCTGCGGGCGAGCCCCGCATCCCCCCACCGGAGCCTCGGATTCGGCACCGTGCGGGGGTGCTCCGGCGGCGCATTGGCAGCGGCCTCCATCCTCTCCCGGACAACATCGGACAACTATAGACACCATGGACACTTAGGAGATCTCCTATGACTTGCGGGTCAAGAGAATGTTCCTTCACCGTTGGGGGACACGATGACGTTCGAGCAGGAGTTCAACTCACGGGTGAACGCGTTTCTGAGGAGCACGGGTCTGAGTCCGACGGCGTTCGGCCTGTTGGCGCTGGGCGACCCGAACCTGATGCGGCAGATCCACGGGGGCCGTTCGCTGTCGCTGCGGACGGCGGACCGGGTGCTGGCGTACATCGCCGCCTCCGAGCTGGACGCGGGCGGTGCCCGGGCTCCGCCCTCCCGGTCCCGCGGGCCGGGGTCCGCGACGAGGGCGGGGAGAACGAGCGAAGGAAGAGAGATGACCAGGAAGCCGAGAGAAAAGAGAACGAGACCGACGACCCGTTTGCTGCGGGTTTCGGAGGTGCAGGCCCTGACAGGCCTGGCGCGGAGCACGATCTACGCGTGGTCGGCCCAGGGGCGCTTCCCCCCGGCGATCCGGTTGAGCGCGCGCGCGGTGCGCTGGATCGAGGCCGACGTGATGAAGTGGCTCTGCGAGCGGTTCGCGGAGAGCCAGGGTGACGCCGAGGCCGTCGCCCAATGACCAAAGACAAGAAAAGGAGCAGACGATGAGGACGTTGTTGACGACGATGCGGGCGGGCGCGTGGCTCGCGCTGCTGATGCTGACGCCCACCGTGCTGACGGCGCAGGGCACGAGTCCGTGGGTGGACGCGGTGGCCGAGCTTGAGCGGCAGTTCACGGGGCCGATCGCGCGTGGGCTGTCGCTGATCGCGATCGTGGTGGGCGGGCTGATGTTCGCGTTCGGCGAGGGCGGGAGCAAGCGGACGCTGGCCGGGATCATCTTCGGGATCGGGATGGCGGTGGGCGCGGTGAACTTCCTGGGCTGGCTGTTCTGATGCGGGGCCTGAGGCGCTGGGTCGGCTACAGCGCGCTTAACCGTCCGTTGACGGTGCTGGGCGTGGAGCGGCGGCTGTTCCTGCTGGGCGCGACGCTCGCGGTCGCGGTGTGGAACGCGACGGCCTCGCTCGTGGCGGGCGGCGTGGTGTTTGCCGCCTGCTACGGCGCGGGCTGGCTCGCGGGCCGGAAGGACCCGGCCATGCTCGCGGTGCTCCGGGCCGGGACGCGCTACCCGGCGCGCTTCGATCCGGGCAAGTGGGCGGACGAGCCCTGGCACGTCCGCATCCGGACGGGTGCCCAGTGAGGGTCGCGGAAGAACTCCGGGCCTACCAGGCCGCGGGCTCGCTGGCCGAGGAGCTGCCCTACTGGGGCTGGCTTGAGGACGACCGCACCTGCCTGACCCGTTCGGGCGAACTGGTCGCGGCGGGGCGGATCCGCCCCGCCGTGACTGATGGCCGCACGCCGGAACAGATCGACCGCGTGCTTGGCCTCTGGCAGCGGCTGCTGTCGGGAGTTGGTTCCGATGCGCGCCTCCATTTCTACCTGCTCCGGCGCCCCGGCCGTGCCGAGAGTCCACGGGACATTGGCTTGGACATCGCGTCCGTCTCGGCGGGCAAGCGCCGTGCGTTCCTCGCGAAGCGCGTACAGCACATCGAGTCGTACATCGTGTGGTCGCACGACCCGGGCCTCCGCTCGGTGGCCGAGGGTTCGCGGCCGGGACTGCGCTCCCGGCTCACCGGGTGGAGGAAGCGCCGCGGGAATGCGCCGACGTACCTGGCCTCGGAGATCGAGGCGGCGGCGGACCGGTTCCGCGCCATGATGGACGCGGGCCGCTCGCTCGTGGCCGAGCACACGCCGGTCGAGATGCTGGGAGCCGTTGAGGCGTCCCGGCTTCTCTCCGAACTGATCAACCGTCCGGGGACGTCTTGGGACGGAGCCACGGGCAGCGGAATGAACTGGCGGCTCGCTCTCTCGGAGCTCGAGGCGGAGCGCTCGCATCTGAGCCTGGACGGCGAACCCGTGATCCTGTACTCGCTGCTGTCGCCGCCCGGGCAGGCGCACGCCAACCTGCTCAAGGACCTCTACTGCCTGAACGCGGTGCTGACGGTCTCGCTCGAATGGCGGCCGTGGACCACTCAGGCGGCGAGGCGGCGGATCCGGGGCGCGCAGCGCCACTACTTCTCGCGCCGCTACTCGATGATGGCGCACGCGCAGGAGACCCAGGGCACGGCGGCGGCGATGGTCGATTCGGCCGCCGCGGCCGAGTCGGACCGGCTGGGCGGCGCGCTGGTCGAGCTCGAGGCCGACGGCGTGGCCTATGGCGAGGCTTCGCTCACGGTGGCACTCCACGGCGGCTTGGACCAGATCGAGCGCCTGGACGGCGACGTGCGCCGTCTCTTCGCCGCCCACGACGCCAAGGTCGTCCGGGAGGCCTACGGCCAACTCCCGGTCTGGTTCGCGCGGCTCCCGGCCCAGCCGCGCAAGCGGCAGGTGCGGAGGGTGTTCGTCTCCGCCGGGATCGCCGCGTGCCTCGCGCCCGTGTTCGGGCCGCCCAAGGGTTCGGCGAGGAGCAGCCACCTCGGGCGCGAGTCGCTGGCGGTCCTCGAGACGCCTTGGCGGACGGCCTACCACTACGATCTGTTCCGTGGCGACGTGGGCCACACGCTGATCCTGGGCGCGACGGGTTCGGGCAAGAGTTTTGCCTTGAACTTCCTCCTGGTCGAGGCGCTCAAGTACGGCCCGCGGGTCCTGATCCTGGACTTGGGCGGCTCCTACCGCTGGCTGACCCGCTTCCTCGGCGGCTCCTACCTGGAGCTTACTCCCGGGGACGCGGAGTCCGGTCTCAAGCTTCAGCCGTTCGGGCTGCCCGCGACGACGCGCACGTTCCAGTTCCTGACCGGCTGGGTGCTGCGGCTTCTGAAGCTGGGCGGCTACGAGCCGGGCGGCGCGGACACGAGCGAGATCGGCGCGCGCATCGAGGACCTGTATGCGCTGGGGGCGGAGCGCCGCACGCTCAGCGTGCTGGCGGGCTCCCTCCCTGCCGCGATGTGGCCCGCGCTCAGCCGCTGGACGGAGGGCGGCGCCTGGGGCGCGTTCTTCGACAACGCGCCGACGGACGGGCCGCACCTCGAGTTCCGCGACTGGCAGGTGATCGATCTGGCGGGCGCGGCGGAGCACGCGGACCTGTGCGAGGCGGCGCTGTCGTATCTGCTCGAACGGATGCGCCTCGAAATCGAGGACCCGGACGAAACCGCGCGGCTCAAGCTGATGGTCGTGGACGAGGCGTGGCGCTACCTGGACGACCCCGCCGTGCTCGCCTACCTGGCCGAGGCGGCGAAGACGTGGCGGAAGAAGAACGCCGCGCTCGTGCTCGCGACCCAGTCCGCCGTTGACGTGACCGGGACGCCGGGCGCGCCGGCGCTTCTCGAATCAATCCCGACCAAGCTGTTCCTCGCGAACCCCGAACTCCCCGGCGAGGCCGGAGCACTCTTCCGGCTGAACGAGTCGGAGGTGGCCCGCATCCGGGAACTCACGCCGAAGCGCGAACTCTACCTGCGCCGCCCGGACGAGGCGGCCGTGCTCCGCCTCGAGGTCGATCCGGAGAGCTACTGGCTCTACACCTCGTCGCCGCTGGACGCCGAGAAGCGCGCCGAAGCCGTGGCGAAGCACGGGCTGGTCAGGGCACTCGAGGTCTTGGCGCGCCCAACACATCCCACCCCTTCAACGAAAAGGACGTTGACATCATGAGAACACCAACCTTGGCGATCCTGCTCGGGCTCGTCGTGGTCCTGCTGACGTTGCTGCTGCTGGCGGCGGTCCCCGCCGCCGCCTCGCAGCAGGCGAACGGGGACGCCTCCTTCCTCCGGGTGCCGGTCGCCGAAGAGGGCGAGGAGCGGATCCCCCGGCTCCGCGCACGCATGCGCCACACCACTGTAATCGTGCTCCCGGCCGGGGAGCGAATCCTCGACTTCGTTGCCGGCGACTCGGAGTACTGGCACCTGACCGGCGCGGCGAACGTTGCGTACCTGAAGCCCCTGGGCGAGGACGCGGCGACGAACATCGCGCTCGTCTGCGAGTCGGGCCGCATCTACTCGTTCCTCGTCTCCGAGCACGGCGAGAAGCCGCCCCACCTGGTCGTCCGCGTCGAGCCGGGCGCGGAGGCGGCGGCCATGTCCGGCGCTCCCGGGTTCGTGGCCCGGAGCGAGGTCGCGGCCTACCGCGACATGGCGGCCCAGGCCGCCGAGGCCGCACTCCTGGCCCACGAGGAGGCCGAGGCCGCGATCACCGAGGCGCGCGAGCGAGCCGAGACGGAGATCGAGGCATTCCGCGCTTCCTACCCCACCCGCTTGGCGTTCGAGTACCGCTTGGACGGCGATGCCGCGAAGCGTCCGTTCCTGGTCGAGGCGATGTGGCACGACGGGCGGTTCACCTACATCCGCTCGCGCGCGCAAGAGTCTCCGGCGCTCTACGAGCTCAAGGACGGCGAGCCGAGCCTGGTCGCGTTCGACCTCAGCGAGGACGGGCTCTACATCGCCCGCCGCGTCCTGGGCGACGGCTGGCTCCAGATCGGCGACAGGCGGCTGCGCTGGCGGTTCGAGCCGAGGGAGGGCTCGAGATGAGCCGCTGGAAGCAGTGGGTGAAGGAGCCGAAGGGCGCGCTGCCGGGCGGGATCGTCACGAAGGCGGGAATCGTGCTGATCGCCGTGCTCGTCGCCGGACTGCTGTTCTCGTCCTCGCTCACGAGTCCCGAGGAAGACCCGGCGGTGTCCGGAGCCGCGCCGCAGCCCCGGGCGGTGGACGACCGCGCGGGCCGGGGGTTCGAGGGGCGCCTGAGCGCCGAGGCGGAGCGACAGAGCCAGCAGGCGGAGATCCAGGCCGACCGGGAGCGCCGTCAGGCCGAAGCCGACGAACAGGACCGGTCCCGGCAACGGACGGAGGCCGATGCCGCAGACGGCCGGGCCGCCGGCACCGGCCGGGCCGAGATCGAGCTTCGCGAAGCCCTCCGGCTCGAGGAGATCGAGCGCCGGACGCGCTCGCTCCGCTCGCTTCCGGTCGCGCAGTCCCACCGGGATCCCAACCAGGTTCGGGATGCGGCCGCGGCGTCCCCGCCCGAGACCGACCTTCTGGACGGCGCCCTTGAAGCGGCGCTCGCATCGTTCGAGCAGTCGGTGGCCGCGCTCGAAGGCGAGATCGAGGCCGGACTGACGGGCGGCGAGATCGCGCCCGGCACGCCGACACGCGCGGCCAGCCCCTCGACGCCCGCGCCGGGCCGGATGGTTCGGCGGAACGACCCGCCGGGCTGGGAGCGGATCCTCGAGGGTTCGTTCCTCGAAGCCGTGCTGCTCACCCAGCTCTCGGGCGACTTCCCCGGCCCGGTCCTCGCCATGGTGTCGGTGCCGCTGTATTCGGCCGACCGCCAGCGGGTCCTGATCCCGCGCGGGACGCGCGTCGTCGGGACGGCCCTCGCGGTCCAGGACCGCGACCAGAGCCGGCTCGCCGTGGCGTTCCACCGGCTCCTGCTTCCGGGCGGAGGCTGGATCGACCTCGAGTTCGCGGGGCTGAACCAGGCGGGCGAGGCCGCGCTCCGCGACCGGGTGAACCGGCACTACCTCTCGACGTTCGCGGCCGCCGGAGCGGTCGGCGTCCTGAGCGGGCTCACGCTCGCCGGAGCCTCGCCCTACGGACTCCGGGCCGGTGTCGGCCAGGGGCTCGGCAACAGCGCCACCTCGGTCCTCGACCGGTTCCTGAACCGAATGCCCACCCTCACGATCCGCGCGGGCCACCGCCTGCGCATCTGGCTCACTGCGGACGTCCTGGTGCCGAGACCCGGGACTCACCGATGACACGAAAGGACTCTCCCATGCTTCACCGCATCCTTGCCCCCGCCCTTCTCGTCCCGCTCCTGATGTTCGCCAGCGCTGCACCGGCGAGCGCGCAGCTCGACCTCGGCGGCGTGCTCCAACGCGCCCAGATCATCGCGAACCAGGTCATCCAGATCGCGAACCAGGTCGGTCAGCTGCGCTCGATGGCCAGCCAGCTTACCGAGCTCGAAGACCAGCTCGACCACATGGAGCGCGCCGCGCGCGGTGAACTGAACGCGCTCCTGCGACCGTTCTCCGATCTGGCCGCCGATCCCGTGGGCCTGGTGCGGAACGGACTCGCCTGGCGGTCCGACTTCACCGGCACCGCCCGTGAGGCGGTCGATGCGGTCCGGGACTTCGGAACCGGCGGCTCGTTCACCGAACTGTGGCGCACCGCCCACGGAACCGCCGACCGGGTGAGCGAGGCCGACATCCTGGGTCTCTTCCGGAACCTTCCGCCCCAGGCGGCGACGCGCGCGGTCGAGGACCACCGCCGCGCCCGCGAGGCCGCCGACCGGCAGCGCGTGCTCGACTACGCGGCGTTCGACGCGGCGGCCGCGCTCGCCGCGACCATCGAGAGCGCGCAGGGCTCGTTCGGCGACCTGACCTCGAACCGGAACCTCTCGAACACCGCCCTCCAACAGGCCGGATTGGCCGCCGCCCTGAGCGAGGGCCGGATCAACGCGGCCGCCGGACAGGTGATCGCCCACCAGGCCGCCCGGGAGGCGAGCCGAGCGAGGCAGGACGAACTCGCCCGGCTCGAATGGCTTGGCCGTTGGCATGACGGACGGGCGCGCGCCAACGCGATGGCGACGACGATGCGGGATGCGGCTTCGCTGAACCGGGCCGCGCTCCGCGACGGTCTCCTGTTCCGCATCCCGTCGTTCTACCGATAGGGGCGCGCCGGCCATGCAACTGCCCCCGCAGTCCATCGACCCGAATGTCCCGGCGCAGATCCCGCCCGACCAGCTTCAGGACTTCAAGAGCTTCCTCGACGTGGTGCTCGACAGCGTGGTCGGCGGCGCGGCTCCCGACGTGCATGCGCTCGGGCTCCAGCTCTGGGGCGGGCTCGCCGCCGTCATGGTCGCCTGGACGGGCCTCAAGATCGCCTTCAGCGGCACGTTCGAGCCCTGGGCGATCATCAAGCTCGTGCTCGGGATCGCCATCCCCCGCACGCTGCTCCACTACTACATCGTCCCGATCCCCGGCGTCGGGCTCACGTTCCCGGCCATGATCGCCGGAGGCGGGATCTGGCTCCAGAACCTCTTCCTCTCCGACGTGGTGTCGGCGGGCTACACCGAGATGACGGCGCTCGTGCAGGCGTACTCCGCGCACCTGAGCGCCGCCTGGTCTGGCGGGAACCTGCTGTCGGTCGTTACCGCCGGCGTGACCGTGATCTTCTCCTCGCTCATCTCGTTGTGCATGGGCGCCTCGCTCGTGTTCTCGCTCGTCGCGCTGTTCTGCGTCACCTACGCGCAGGTGATCTGGGCGCAGGTCGCTCTCGCGATCGTGATCCTCCTCGGTCCCGTGTTCATCGCCTTCCTGCTCTTCGAACCGCTGGCGTTCCTGTTCTGGGGATGGTTCCGCACGCTCATGGTCTACACGCTCTACGGCGTCGTGGCCGGCGCCATCCTGCGGGTCTTCATGGGCGTCGGCATGGGCTACATCACGACCTACGCCGAAGCGCTCATGGGCACGGGCTCCGCCGACCCGGCCGAACTCTGGCTCTGGGCCGTCGTCCTTCTCCCACTCGTCGTCTCCGGCCTGATGGCCGGCCTCAAGGTCGGCGAACTCGCCTCGATGCTCGTCTCCGGTTCCGGCTCCACCGGGTCCGGGTTCATGGACATCGTCATGCGCGCGGCAGCCCCCGTGAAGCCACCTGTCTGACCCACAAGGAGATACCGCCATGAAACGAGACAAGGACGCGGGCCGCGAGTACGCCGAGATCTGGGGCGAGGCCGTGCAGGCGAACCGGAAGCTCCGGACGATCCTGATCTTCCTCTCTGCGAGCTGCGTCCTCGGTGTCCTGGTCCTGCTTCGGATCGCGGGCGCCGAGCCGCCCAAGCCGATCGTGGTCCGGGTCGACGAGGTCGGCCGCGCCGAGGCGCTCGCCTACGAGGCCGCCACCGCGCAGGCCGATCCGCTCGATCCGACGACCAAGTACTTCCTGAACCGGTTCGTCCACGACTTCCACTCGCGGCGCCGCGCGACCGCCCAAGAGCACTGGACCCGGAGCCTCAGGTTCCTGAGCACGGAACTCGCGAACGCCGCGTTCCAGCGGGACGGCACGGAGGTCGCGAGCGTGGCGGCCGGAACGACCGACACGGAGCGCCAGGTCGAGCAGGTCGTGCTCCGCATCCACCCCTCGCCCGAGCCGCCCCACGGCGCGACGGCCGACTTCGATCTCGTGCAGTTGCGCGGCGAGGAGGAGATCCGGCGCGAGCGCTGGTCGCTGACGCTGCGGTTCGATTTCCTCGACTCGATCCCGCCCGAGTTCGTCGTCCACAACCCGATGGGCATCCTCGTCACCTACCTCCAGGCCGACCGGGCGCTGGTGACCGGGGAGGAGCGATGACCCTCCATCTCAAGGGACGGGAGAAGGTGCTCGAAGCATTCGGCTGGTCCGGCCGGAAGGCCGAGTGGATCGCGCTCGTCTGCCTCCACAGTGGGGTGTTCACCCGCCGGCAGGCGACGCGGTTCCTGGACACGCATCACGACCGGGCGCGCCGCATGGTCCACGCGCTCATCGCGCAGGGACTGGCCGCCGAGGAGACGGTGCCCGGCATCCGGGGCATCGGCCGCGTGTGCCGGATCTACGCGCGGCGGCTCTACCGCGCATTCGGGGCCGAGCATATCCGGCACCGCCGCGCCGCCTCCCCCCACGTGCTCGTACGGCGTCTGCTCTCGCTCGACTACGTGATCGAGCACCTGGATCTGCCCTGGCTCCCGACCGAACCCGAGAAGGTCGCCGCGTTCGGGGCGCTCGGGATCGGGAAGAACCTCCTGCCTTCGCGCCTCTACCGGGGCGCGGCGGGCGACACCCGCCGTTACTTCCCCATCAAGCTGCCCGTGGCCCTGGACTCGGACCGCGCCGTGTTCGTCTACGCCGAACCCGGCCACGACACCGTCAGCGGGCTCCGGTCCTGGGGCACGGCGCACCGAGGGCTCTGGAGCGCGCTCGGGCGGCGCGGCCACTCCGTCGAAGCCGTCGCCGTCGGACGCACTCGGCGCGAGACGGAGCGGGCGCGGCGGGTGCTGGGCCGCTGGTCCGAGGCCTCCGGGCGCGGCGAGGCGGACCCGCAGGTCCGGGACGAACTGGCCAGGATCGAGCGCGCGATCCACCGGGGCGCGGCCCAGGTCCTCGACGAGTACGGCGGTCTGCAAGCCGCCCTGAAGCGCTGTGTGGCGCTCGAGAAGGAGGCCCGCCGGCAAGCCGGGCGGGGTGGACTACGCCGCGCCCGCACCTGGCGGACGACCCGGCTCGCGGGAGTCCTCTACCGATGATTTGCGCACCGCCGGCACCGTGGGTCATGGCCGCATACGCCCGCGAAAACGACATGGGGTGCCGATGCGCACCCCGGCGCTCCGGACGTGCGCACCGGTGGGGCGGCGAAAGCTGCTGCGCGCAAAGGCTTTGCGCCTCGCTGTCCCGGGCGGCCGGGGCCGCAGGGACCGCTCGGACGGGGCTGGGAGCGACCCGGCAGTCCGAAGGCCTGCTACGGGTTCGGGGCCGGGCGCGTTTGCGCACCCCCGGCCCCGCCCCCTGGGGTCGCTCCCAGCCAGCAATCCTTCCAGGAAGGGAGGCACTCCGATGAAGTCCGGTGCCCTCGCCATCATCGGGGCCACAGTCGGGGCGGTCGGCGCCCACGCGCTCAAGGCGCCGTTCCCCGGCATCGGCGACAACCCCGCGCTCGACCTGATCGCCTACCACGATCCGCCCCTGCATGCCGCCCTCCGCGTCTGGTATTATGCGTGGCCCGCCGTCGCCGTCGTGCTTGCGGGCAGCCTTACGCTCTCGATCTGGCGGGTCTGGTTGCAGCCGCTCTTCAGGTTCCGGCGGCCGGGCAGGCTGCCCGCCTGGCCCAACACGCCGACGGACGACGCGCCTTCTGTGGTGATCGGTGAGCTACACCACCCGACTGTGCCGCGCGAGAGCGAAGAGCCGTCGTGGCTCGTCATCCCGGAGAAGGGGCTCTACACCGGCGTGCTCGTCGTCGGGGCCGTCGGCACCGGCAAGACGACCGCCTGCATGTACCCCTTTGCCCGCCAACTGCTTACGTGGCAGGCGGACGATCCCCGCCGCCGGGCGGGCGCGCTCGTGCTCGAGGTCAAGGGCGACTTCTGCCATCAGGTGAGGAGCATCCTCGAAGACGCCGGGCGCGCGGACGATTACGTCGAAATCGGGCTCGGCGGCTCCTGGCGGTGGAACCCGCTCGACGACCCGCTGCTCGACTCCTACTCCCTGGCCTACGGCGTGGCCTCCCTCATCAACCAGCTCTTCGGCAAGAGCCGGGAACCGTTTTGGCAGCAAGCGTACACGAACCTCGTGCGCTGGATCGTCGAACTGCACCGGCTCTTGCCGGGGGGCTGGGTCACGCTTCAGGACATCTACCGCTGCACGGTGGACGCCGAGCTCCTGGCCAGGAAGATCGGCGAGGGCCGGGAACTGGCCGACAAGGCATGTCCCGTCCGGGCGATCATCGCCGCCAAGGACCTGACCGAACACAAGCAGGCCCTCGAGGACGCGGCCTGGGAGGCGGTGCCCGAGACCGCGAAGGCCGGATGCCGGCTCGATTCGGCGCTGCGGGCGAAACTCAAGGAACTCGGCGTCACATACGAGACGGAACTCATCGGAAGCGGGGCCGGGAGGGAGTTCGCCGAGAGCGTCGAGGCCATCGAGCGGTGGTATCTCCACGACTGGTCGGCGCTCGATGCGAAGCTGCGCACCTCGATCGTCGAGGGGATCAGCGTCTTCCTGTCCCTGTTCGACCAACCCGAGGTCGCGAGTGTGTTCTGCCCGCCGCCGCCCGGGAAGGCCGCCGATGCCGAGCCGGATGGAGAGGCTCCGGATGTCCGGCCGGTGCCGGGCCTCCGGCGTCGGCTGCCACCCCTCGCCCAAATGATCGACGAGGGCAGGGTGCTCGCGCTCAACATGCCGGCGGGCGCGAACCCCGCGCTTGCCCGCGCCATCGGCGTGCTGCTCAAGAACGCCTGGATGCAGGCGCTGCTCCGGCGGCCCGCAGAAGCCGCGCGGCGGCCAGACCGTTACATGCGGCCCGCGGTGTTCATCTGCGACGAGTACCAAGCGTTCGCCACCGTCGGACAGGACGACCCGTCGGGCGACGAGAAGGCGTTCGCGCTCACGCGTCAGTGCCGGTGCGTGCCCGTAGTGGCCACGCAGTCGATCTCCTCGCTTCGCTCGGTGCTTCCCTCCGGCGAGGCCTGGCGCACCCTCGTCCAGACGCTCCGCACCCGGATCTTCCTGTCCCTCTCCGACGAGTCGTCGGCCAGGATCGCGTCGGAGATGTGCGGCTCCGTCATGAAGACTCAACCCTCCTACACCTTCACCGAGACCACGGGCCGGCCGGAGTTCTCGCTCCTGTCAGGACGCGCTGGAGGCGGACGCGGCACCATCGGCGCGAGCAAGTCGTTCCGACAGTCGCGGGAGCCGGTGTTCACGCCGCGCGAGTTCGCGCTGCTCGCGAACTACCAAGCCATCTGCCTCCCGTACGACGGTGTCAAGTCGCTCCCGGCCCGGCGCGTCTACCTCAAGCCCCACTACCTGCCCAGGACCGAGGGCTACTGGCGGCAACGCGAGGAGGGACGGATATGAAGCGCGCGAGCGGCGTCGGTCATCTCACCCCCTTCCTTCCGGGCCTTGAATCCCTGCTCGAGGATCCCGCGGTCTCCGAGATCATGATCAACGGACCCGCGAACGTCTGGGTCGAGCGCGGGGGGCGGCTCGAACCCCACGACGCACCCGGCCTCACCGCCGCGTGGCTTCACCGGGCCGCGATCCACATCGCGCGGCCGCTCGGCCTCGATCCCGCTACGAGGCCGATCCTCGACGCGCGGCTGGAAGACGGATCCAGGGTCGCCATCTGCACCCCGCCCGCGAGTCCCGAGGTCGCGATCACCATCCGCCGGTTCGGCGGCCGCGCGTTCTCGGCCGAGGACCTCGTGCGTATGGGATCGTTGCCCGAGGAGGTACTGCGGGCGGCCGAGGGCGTGCTCCGCTCCCGCCGGAACATCCTGGTCTCCGGAGGCACGGGGTCGGGCAAGACCACGCTCCTGAACGCGCTCATCGAGCTTCTGCCCACCGACGAGCGGATCGTCGCGATCGAGGACACGCTCGAACTCAGGATCGACCGGGCGAACTGCCTCCGGTTCGAGGCCGGGGCGACCCTCTCCGAGACGCCCGTCGAGATCCGCGACCTGGTGCGGCACGCGCTCCGCCACCGGCCCGACCACATCGTCGTCGGCGAAGTCAGGGGCGGCGAGGCCGCCGACCTACTCCAGGCGCTCAACACCGGCCACGGCGGCTCGCTGACCACCATCCACGCGAACAACGCGCGCTCCGCGCTTTCGCGGCTCGCGAGCTGCGCCATGCAGGCCGGGGACGCGCTGCCCTGGGAGGTCACCTGCCGGGGCGTCGTGGACGGCATCGCGCTCGTGCTGCACACGACCCGCCGCTCGGGCCGGCGGTTCGTCGAGGAGGCGCTCGAGGTCGGCTGCTACGACGCGCCCACCGGCCATTGGATCACCGAGCCCGTCTGGACCGGGCCCGCCAAGCGCCCGGAGAGAAGAACCCACACACACGCAACGGAGGTGAAGGCATGACGAATGGAGAGAAGGTCATCCGCGTCGACACGCTGGACGAGTTCGACCGCGAACTCGCGCGCGACGGCGGCGAGACGCTCGAGGTCCCGGCCCACCTGGCCGAGCAATACGGCCTCTTTCCCGAGGAGGTCGGGAGCGAGGAAGAGATCGTGGACGCGGGCGAGGATCCCCACGGGGAGGAGGAGGGCCGATGAAGCACGACGAATACCACCGCAAGTTCGCCGACGCGATCATCGAGCAGATCAAGAAGGGCACCGCGCCCTGGCAGAAGCCGTGGGCGCCGGGCGAGCGCGTGATGCCCATGAACGTGGACACCGATCGCTCCTACCGCGGCGGCAACAGCCTGCACCTCGCCGCCATGCAGCAGGAGCAGGGCTACGGCGACGTGCGCTGGGGCACCTACCGCCAGATCCAGGCCCGCGGTGGACAGGTCAGGAAGGGCGAGCGCGGCACCCGCATCCTCTCCTTCCAGGACAAGAAGCGGATCGCCGTCACCGACGAGCGCGGGAAACCGAAGCGGAACGCCGAGGGCAACCGTATCTACCGCTACGAGAAGCTCAAGGCGCCGTTCGTGCGCCAGTACACCGTCTTCAACGCCGAGCAGGCCGATGGGCTGCCCGCTCGCGCGAACCCGACGCCCGAACCGCTCTGGAAGGCCCACCAGGCGGCCGAGAAGGTCATGGAGGACGGAGGGGTTCCGGTCCGCCACGTCCAGGGCGACCGCGCCTACTACCACATGAAGCGCGACGAGATCGTGCTGCCCGCGCGCGGGCAGTTCCCCTCCGCTAACCACTACTACCAGACCGCGCTCCACGAGCTCGGCCACAGCACCGGCCACCCGGAGCGGATGAAGCGCGACACGCTCATCCAGGGGATCGACGGCGGGTTCGGGTCGCCCGACTACGCGAGGGAGGAACTCCGGGCGGAGATCAGCGCCATGATGACCGGTGAGCGCGTGGGCGTTGGGCACGACCCGAGCCGGGGCGCGGCCTACGTCGAGGGCTGGATTCAGGCGCTCGAGGAGGATCCCCGCGAGATCCGGCGCGCCGCCGCCGACGCGCAGAAGATCTCCGACTTCGTGCTTGAGCGGCACCGCGAGCGCGCCGCCGCGCGCGACCCCGTCGCCGTCGCAGCGGTCCGCACGCCCATGTCCGGACCCCAAAGAATCGTCGTGCCCGTGCCGAAGCTCCCGGTCCCCGAACGCAGCTTCGGGCCGAGCCGCTGAGGTCCAATGAGAAACAGGGAGATGTTCGACCGCGCGGTCGAACCGGACCCGCGCCCCGCCGCGCCACCCAGCCGCAATCGCATGCGGAACGGCCACCGCCGAGAATACGCTGCGGACCGGGAGCGCGGGTCCACCTCCTTCTCCGAACGGTGCGCCGGGGGGCTCACCGACATCGGCGTCTACGGCGCCGTCTCCTACCGCGACCTCGCCGAGGCCCACTTCGGCGGCCACCCCTATGCCACCCGCCGCGCCGTGAACGCCTGGATCCGCAAGGGATGGGTCGAAGAGCACCGGGCCACCGGGCCGAAGGGCAACCCGTTCAAGGTCCTGACCCTCACCCGGGAGGGCACGGCCGAGGCCCGGAAGCTGGCCGCCAAGCGCGGGATGAATCCCGGGCAAACGATCCGCCCGGCCCGGATCCGGGCCTCCGAGACCGCCCACGACACCGCCATCTACCGCGCCTGCCGGAAGGAGCGGAAGCGACTCGACGAGAAGGGCGCCACCGTCCGGCGCGTCCGCCTCGACACCGAACTCAAGAGCACCGTCGCGCGCGCCACCGAGGCCGCGCGGAAGAAGGACGGCAAGCGGGCCGCCGACGCCGAACGGCACCGGATGGCCCGCGAACTCGGCCTCCCCATCGACGACGAAGGACGGGTGCTCTACCCCGACGCCCAGATCGAGTATGCCGACGCGGACGGCCGGACCGGCCGCGTCAACATCGAGGCCGTCTCCGGCAACTACCGCGAACCGGCCGTCCGCGCCAAGGCCGCCGCGGGCTTCCGGCTCCACGCCAACGGACCGGCCGCGGCGGGACTGCTCCGCAAACTCGGCCTGGGAAGCGAGAACGGATCCTGGCTCAGGGGACCCGCCGACCGCGACCCCGCCGCCGTCGAACTCTGACCACAAGGAGAACCACGATGCAGCCTTGGAAAATCAGCGCGGGCCTCACCGCCGCGATCGCCGGATCGGCGTTCCTGATCGGCGGATCCCGCCTCGACTATCTCGCCCCGTATTGGGCGACCATCCTCGCCGAGCACGGTCTCACCCTGGCGCTTCACGTCATGCTCATCCTCGCCGGACTCGCTGCGGCCATCTATGTCGCCGCCCGAACCACCGGGCTCGCCGACCTCGGGCGGCGTGTCGATCTCGCGGAGCGGTCCGTGCGGCGCGGCGAAGGAGATGCAGGCCTCGAAGACGCGCTCCGACAGGATGCCGCAGGAGACTGGAAATGACCCGGAAGTCCGTACAGAAGACCAAGCCCGCATCCGTGGAAGGCTTGCCGGTCACTTGGCGGAGGCAGGCCAAGGCGCTGCGCCGGTACGGGGGCGAGACCCCGGCCGTGGTTCTGGACCGCTGCGCCGAAGACCTCGAATCCACACTCCGGGAGCGTGACGAAACGACGCTGTCAATCGTCGAAGCCGCCCGCGAGAGCGGCTACTCCGCCGACCATCTCGGGCGGCTCGTCCGCGACGGCAAGATCCCCAACGCCGGGCGGCCCGGCGCTCCCAGGATCGCGCGCGTCCACCTGCCCCGGAAGGCGCCGGCCGAGCCGCAGCAGCTGGCGCGGAAGCCCCGGCGACGCGAGCTTTCCAACAGGCAGATCGTGCAGTCCATCATCGAAAAAGGAATCGAATGATGGCACGCACGAAACGTGGCCGGCGCTCCTACAGCGCCGGTGAATGGGGCCGGAACCGGGTGAGGGTGTTTCCCGATCCCAAAACCGGCTTGCTCCAGATCGAGTGGCGCGAAAACGGGCGCAGGCTCACGCGGTCGCTCAAACACCGCGACTGGGCTCGCGCGAAGCGGCAAGCGGACGAATTCGCCGCAGGCTTCGCCGGGCCGGAGTTGAATGGCCGGAAGGAGGCCGAGCCCGAGCCGCTCACGCTGGAGGCGCTTTTTGACATCTACGGCGAAGAGGTGACGCCCACCAAGGCCAAGCGGACGAGGCAGCGCGACAGGGTCGCGATGCGGATGTTCCTCGAGTTCCTCGGACCGCACCGAAGGCCCGAAACACTCTCCCAGCGCGACTGGGACCGGTTCATCCGGGAGCGCAGGGCGGGCAGGGTAGGCCCGAGCGGAAGGCCCGTGTCGAATCGGATGATCGAATGCGACCTGAGGTTTCTGGTCGCAATCCTGAATTGGGCCGCGCGGTCCAGGGACGAGCAGGGCTGCCTGCTCCTGGAATCGAACCCGCTGAAGGGCCTGAAGACGCCCAAGCAGAAGAACCCACTCCGGGTCGTTCTTTCCGACGAGGAATACCGGGCGCTTCTGAAGGTGTCCCGCCGGGCCGGGTGGCGGTTTCATTTCGCGCTCGTGCTCGCGCACGAAACGGGACACCGCATCGGCGCGATCCGCAAGCTTCGGTGGTCCGATATCGACATCGAGGGCAGGACCATCCGCTGGCGCGCGGAGCACGAAAAGACCGGGTACGAGCACCGGACGCCGGCGACCGACGAGGCGATCGCCGTCATCGAGGAGGCGCTGGGGAGGAACCCCGCGAGAGGCAGCGCTCCGGTGCTGCCCTCCACGCAGGATCCCTCGAAATGCGTGAGGCCCTGGATGCTCGGCGACAGGTGGCGGAAAGCCGAAAGGCTCGCCGGTCTCGAACCGAAGCGTGGGAGAGGCTGGCACTCGCTGAGGCGGAAGTTCGCCAGCGATCTCATGGGTCTGCCGCTCAAGGTGCTCTGCGAACTCGGCGGCTGGAAGGAGGCCAAGACCGTTCTGCGGTGCTACCAGCAGCCCGACGAGGTGCAACTCAGGGCGGCGATCGAAACCCGCCAGAGAGTTCGGACCTGATCCCCAATCGGCGGGAACCGATTGGCGGGAATCCGACCGGCAATCATCGTAAGTTCAACAATCACAACAGATACGAACCGGAGTCGGAACGCTGTCCCAGCGACCGGGTGAGCCTGCGCCCGTTTTCGCGCCACTCCATCTGGTATCGGCCGGTCTTCCGATCTGGGAACACCCGGACCCGGTTCCGGCCCCATTCGCCGGCACCGTAGGAGTGCCGACTTCGTTTCGTGCGTGCCATCGTTCGATTCCTCTCGATTGATGGACTGCACGATCTGCGCACGGAACTTCGCGCAGAGAAGCCGTCTCCGCCAGTACTGACTGACCGGAGCGTTGCAGGAGTCGGTTGCTCCCGAGAATCGGGCCGAATGACGGGTCGTTGCGGTTCGGGAGACCAGAAGGGGCCCAGTCCCCGCCACCCCTGTCGGGGACGCGCAAACCGTGGCCCCATGTGCCATATGATGCTCACTACACCGCACGGGTCCAGCGCCTTCGACAAGACCGGATTGGCCTTCGATTCTCGGCTCTCTCCGGTCTAGATACGCACCCGGTAGTCCACCTTCCCCCCTTAGTCTCTGCTAGTTGAGTCAGTCCCGGGGCGGGATCTGAGACCATAGACGCTCAGCCTCAACGGTCCCGTAGCGCTGGACGAGATCAAGAGTTTGTTGTCCTCACTCCGGCCTACGCGATGGATGACGAATCGGCCGCGGTCGTCAATGTCGATCATCGCGATCGAGTTGCTGGGCGTGACCTCGCCTCCAGGACGAGTTGGGTCGAGTTCGCGGAGTTGGTTTGTGGGCATCACGAATCCTCCGTCACTGAGACCAGCTCGCGCCGGAAATAGAGTGCGTCCAAGTGCGGACTGGAAGTCCCGACAGACACCTGTCCCAACCGGTATCACCGCTTCCCCTTCGAGATCGTCGGTATGGCCGATCAAGTTGCGCATGTGGCGCATTTCCAGGAAATGGGCCGCTCTGAACTGCTCCCAGAACCCGTGCTGCATGCGCTCGACCTTGTTGACCAGTTCTCCGATCTTGAGAATGCTGAGGCATGCGGCGTCCAAGACGGTTTCCTTCTCGGCGGGATCGCGAATCTCCTGAGCACGCTCGCAGTATCGGGTGGCCTTGTCCGTCCATCGTTGCAAGTCACGAAAGGTATACTGGAGCCGCTGCAGAGCCCCACCGCGTTCTCTTTCCCGCCAGCGACGGGTCCTTATTCTCTCGGCGATGGTGCCAAGACTTGCTGCAACCGCCTTGTCGATCTCGATGAATCGCTGAATCACCCACGGTCGTCGTGCACCCTCGCGCTGCAATTTGGAAAGCAGCTTCTGCTGTGCCGCATATCCCTTCTTGACCCATTTCAGAAGGCGCCGGTTCATTTCCCAGTCGGGGATCGCAACCCGGACTTCGTACCCGGGCCGATTCTGGGATTGGCCGGTCTGTTCGCCGGCGATCGTGAACTCCGTTCGGTGGATCTGGACGAGAATACCGTCGACCGCCGCTTCGTCGTGCATCGGTCGGCCTGGCGCCGCTTCCGGCGGACGAGGCGGTGTTTTCGCTTTGGCTCGCCGTCGCGAGCGCCGGTCTCGCTTAGCCATTTGAGATGACCTCGGTTTCCTGGAAACGTCGTGAAGGGAGGAATGGAGTACCGAACAGTAGGTACCCGAGGTGCCCAGAAGAAGAGCGCGCGCGACTCTGGACGAGGCGCTGGACCTCCGGCCCGACGACGTCGAGCACCAGTTGGACGGTGGCGTCGGAGGCACCGCTGGTGGAGGCCGGTTCGCCTTCGGGACGGCTCTGGAACCCGTTGGACATCGCCGTTTCGGCGGTTGTTGACACCGCCCGAAACGGTCCCCTGACTGTACGTCATGGCGATTCCGGCGACCTGGGATTCCGTGCGTCGGGCTCCCGCGTCCAAGGGCACGATCATGGCCTCCGGGGCAGCCGCCGTCGCTGCTCCCGGAGTGGCGCGAAACCGTCTTCCCTGCGGGTGCGTACACATGATTCGGGCGGTCCCGCAGGACCTCGACCGCTCCCGCGCCGAGGGCGCGATCATGGCTCCCGCGGCAAGCGCCGTGGCTGCCCTGGGGGGTGGGCGGCTGGTCGCCGCCCGCTGGCCCGCGTTTCTGCGGGTCTCCGTGGAGCGAGATGTGTTTTCGTTTCACGAAAACCTCTGGCCGGGGGAGCATCCCCCGGACCCCCGCAACGACATTCCGCGCGCCACAAGGAGGCCGCCCGACATGCCCCGTCCCCGGAAGCCCGAGGCCGAGCGCAGGACCCGCACGATCGGCGTGCGCGTCACGACCGCGGAGGCCGCCGAGATCGCCGAGCGGGCCGCGGCGGCCCGCATGACGAAGGGCGGCTACATGCGCCGCAGGGCGCTGGGGCAGCCGGTCCGCGAGGCGGCCGTTCACCGTCTCGGCGCCCGGGAGCGCGTCGAACTGCACCGGATCGGCGTGAACCTGAACCAGATCGCCCGCGCCCTGAACTCCGGAGCTTCGGCACCTGACGGGACGCTGGAGGCGGTCGAGCGGGTGGGCGAGCTTGCGGTCGATCTCCTGAGCGGCGAGGCGCTGGACCGATGATCCCGAAGATCAACGGGCTGGGACGCTCGTTCGCCGGGGTCGCGGCGTACTGCCTGCACGACGCCCCGGAGCCGGACGACCGGAGTCCGGAGACCTCGGAGCGGGTCGCGTGGACCGACACGCGGAACCTTGCGACGATCCGGGTGGAGCGGGCCGCGCCGTTGATGGCCGCCACCGCGAAGGCGGCCCCCGACCTCAAGCGGCTGGCGGGCGCGGCGCCGGGGGGCCGGAAGCTGGCGAAGCCGGTCCTGCACTACTCGCTCAGCTGGGCGAGGGACGAGACGCCCGACAGGCGGGAGATGAGCCGCGCGGTGGACGGGAGCCTGGAGGCGCTGGGGCTGGAGGGCCACGAAGCGCTGATCGTCTCGCACGAGGACACCCGGCACCCGCACGTCCACGTGGTCGCCAACCGGGTCGATCCCGAGACCGGGAAGGCGGCGAAGCTGGGCAACAGCAAGCTCCGGCTGTCGCGCTGGGCCGAGGGCTACGAGCGGGAACAGGGCCGGATCCGGTGCGAGGAGCGGGTCAAGAACAACGAGCGGCGGCGAGCGGGCCAGGAGGTGGTTCGCACCCCGTGGGAGCGGCCGCGCCATTGGGCGCGCTTCCGCCGCGAGGGGATGGTGCCCGGGCGGGCGCGGCGGGCGAGGGCGCCGGTCGACGAAGGGTGGGTCGACATGGAGGCTTGGCGGCGTGCCGAGGCGCAGGCTTGGGAGAAGGTCGAGGATCGGCGCATGCTGGAGTTCTCGCGGCTGGAGAGCCGGGCGCGGAAGGAATGGGCCGAGTTGCTCAAGCGGCAGGAGGACACGCGGCAGAGGCTCGACCGGGAGAGCCGCACCCTGATCGGCCGACTCCGGATCTGGCGCATCGACCGCTCGTTGCGGGAACTGGCCGGGGCGGTTCGGGGGCGGGAGGATCTGGTCGAGGGCTGGCGCGAGGACCTGGACCGGTACCAGAAGGGCGAACGGGCCGCGCTCGGCAAGGGGCACGCCGACAGCGCCGGGCAGATCGAGCGGAAGGTGCGCGAGGCGTACCGAAAGGGGCTGCGGGACGCGGAGCAGCAAGCACGGATCACTGTCCAAGACCTCGTCGAGCGGGCGGCGAGAGAGATGAAGGAGCGCGGCCCCAGCATAACCCGCATTCCCGTCCGGCCGCCCCAACCCCGAGGCCCCGAGCGTGGCGGGGGAGGGTTCGAGCGATGAGACTTGATTTCCGCATCTCAATGTGACCTGTGCTCAAACGGACGACCGGTCATCCGGCCACCTGTCGAGGTGCCACCCACGTCATCGTGAAGGTCGGGGAGGTCCTTGGACACCGGGGGTGCTAACGTCGAAATCCATCTCAGTCGACGTACACGTGGCCAGTACCGATGCGAGGTGATCTATCTCGTCCCCGTCGGCCGTGAGATCCCACTTCCGTTTGACGGCAACGATCCTCGCCGCGAACCAGCACTCGTTGAAAGCGGGCCGCCAGTCGGTGAAATCCTGAGAGCTCTTGCCCCGGTTCGTCACGGGATCTGCGAGCGTGAGGTTGTCGAGATCGCGAGCGAAAGTCCGCCGCCTGGACTCGTCCCAGGCGCAGGCCCCTGAGTCATGCGCCTCAGCACGCGCTACGATGTGCTCGATCTGGGTCTCCCGGGTCGAGCCGAAGTAGTCGCCCGTGTACGGCCCGTAGATGTTCCCGCCCATGCTAGCGACGATCTCGGCCTCGACGGATTGCGGGTAGGTGTAGTCGTCACTGTCGTAGGCGGAACAACGCAGCTCGTCCTCCACCCGAATGTGCGTCACCATTTGGAGGGGGGTCCACTGGGCCGCGACTCCGCTCGCCGCGAAGAGCTGCGCGCCGACAAGCAGTCTCGGAAGGTACCCCATTAGCTGTCTCCTTTCGGATACGGTCTGGCGGGCGCCCCTGAGAATAACCCACGAACGACTCCCAGTCGAAGGCCGTCTCTTGTCGGGTAGCTCGGACGGGTCGTCCGCCGCAAGGCGGTGGCGGAGCACCCCACGAGAACTCCACAGACTCCGTTTCGACCGGCCTCGCGAAGCGCTGCCGCGGTGCGTTCGCTACGCGCCTTGGCGCGAGCCGCCGGGAGACGGGGCGGTCGGGAGCAAGGATGAGGACCGGGTAGCCTGGGCTGCCCTGGGATCGTCGTGGTCGAAGAGGAGCGGCGCGAGCGCGCGGTGCCCGTGCTTAACGCTCGAACCTTGCGAATCCGTGTCGGGCCACCTCTTTTTCATCCGCGCCGCCACCCTGGCGGTAGCGTAGTCCCGTGCCTGTGGGGCTCATTCAGTTCAGGCCCCCACCTGAAGAGGAGGATGTTCCCGATGCCAACGCAAAGCCCGCGGACCGGCACCGCGGCGCGGATCCTTCTCTGCGCTCTTGCCGCGTTGGCATCTGGGTGCGCGACCATCAACGAGACGCTGGTTCAGGCTCTTCAATGGATTTGGCTCGGCGTCTCTGTAGTCCTGGCCGGGCTGATCGTCGGTGGGCTTCGATGGCTAGCATGGCACGGGGCTCTGAAGGCATGGGAGCATCCGGCTGCACCGAAGCCGGGGACGAAGTGGTGGCTGAAGGGGTGGACTCCGCTTCTGGTCGTGGTCGGCATCTTCGGCTGGTTCGCCGTCTACAATTTTTCCTTGAATCCGTTGCCGTCATCGCCGGAACAGCAATGGTGGAATGCGGGCACGTGGTTTCTCGGCTCGCTGATTGGTGCGCTGGTCGGGTGGTTCGTCGGCAGGGAGGGCGCACGCTGGCAGTTCAAGAAGGCTTACCCCGGCCAGTCGAAAGTGCTCTAAACTGAATTGAACACTCGAACGGCGTTCAAATGGCCAACACGCTGATTGGTTGCGGCGGCACCGGCGCCCATGTGGCTCTGGCGTTCATGCGCCTGCACGCCCTCGGCGACCCCCTGGGCTTCTTCCGGCACGGGAGCACGCCGATGGACTTGCCAGCCCTGTATCTGGTGGACCAGGACAGCGGCGACGGGGCCGACGCGGACAGACCGACGGCGTGGCAGACGCTCCGCCGAGTGCTTGAGGGGCACCCTTCGCGGCCTTCGGGCGGCGACACTGACAACGGTCGGCGCTGGCCAAGGCCGCGAGCTGTAACCCCGCTGCCGGTGGGGCCGAGCAAGAGCTTCCTGGCCGACGGGATGACCAGCCTTGGACGGCGCTACCCCAACTCCAACTACCTCGACTGTATCCTGTCTCCCGACCAGCGAGACATCGAGTTTTCGCGTGGGATGATGGGATCGCCAGCTGTCGGATCGCTTCTGTTCAAGCTCAAGAGCTACGACAGGAAGCCCGAAGATCCCCACATCAACCATGACGAGGTCTACCACCAACTCCTCAACGTGAAGGGTCGCGTTGCGGTTGTCGGATCGGGTGTGGGAGGCACGGGGGCCGCCGTCTGCCCCACGCTCGCGGAGGAGCTTTCGGGTGTGGACGAGCGGCAAGTCATGGCGGTGATGCTCCTCAACTGGTTCGAGTTCGACGAGCTCCACGAGCACGTGGGCGAAAACCGGCTAAGAGCGCAGCGCCGCAACAAGGTGATGGAGGAGAACGCTCACTCTGGACTCCGCTACTACGGCAACCGCCTGGCCAAGCATGCGGCCACGGTACCGGTCGGGGTCCCGAGGACGGCCATGGCGTCACGCCTCTTCACCGGAGACAACCACCAGGAGATGTGCGAGGCGTATCCGCATGCTGTGGCCGCCATCTGCTGCCTGCGACAGTTCCTCAGTGCCGACGCCTACAGCAACGGCTTGTATCACCTCGACGCCGAGGATCGGTCCCGACTCGGTTCGGGAACCGGACTGCCCGGAGGCGGCACGATCGGAGACCTGGCGGCGGCGGCCAAGACGCTCGTCAACACGCTAGAGACCTACGAGAAAGTGCTTGGCTCCGGGGATTCCGTTTTCATGAAGCCGATACTCTGCGAGCTGCTTGGGGACGGGCGGCAGGAGGCAGCAGAGAAGCTCGGCAAGCTCCGCGCTCGCTACTCGGAGAACCTGAAGTGGCTCGGCGGAATGCTCAATGGTGAGAGCCCTGAACCGGTCCCAGGACCCTTTACTCTGGAGGTGGCGATTCGGGAGCGCCTGAAGAGGGGTCACCGCCTGAACTCCTTCCGCCTTTCTTCCCCGGATCAAGCCGCATCCGAGGTCTTTAGATGGTTCGCAGCGTGGGTGCGCGAGACAATCCCGACTTCCACGCCCGCGGATCCCGGGGACGTATACTGGCCGGAGCTGCGCGACGACCAAGGACTCACGCCGTCGCCTCAGGAGTCCGGTGCCCTTCAAGAGGTTCCGGAGTCCAAGGTGGAAGCAACTCTGGACAGCTTCGTCGATCCGCGCTTGATGGTGCAGAACGGTTGGCCCGACCCGCTTGCCGCAGCCGACTGTTTTCGTCAGGCAGTAACCGACGACCAATCCATGGCCATCCGCCAGCTCGAGCTGCTCTTCCTTGGCCTCTTTGTGGGCGAACTCAAGCTGCGCAGGAACGAGCGGCGGGACAATCGCCCGGTGTCGCTCGACGAACTTGTCGAAGATCGCCGAAACAAAGATGGTGACGATCTGGCGCGCTATGCCCTCCAGCGTACTGGTCGGGCAGATGTAGTCATGGGGTTCACGGCACCCGGAACCCTGTTCTGCCCGGTGCCCGGTCTGAACGACTCGGAGTGGTCGGGACTTTGGAACTCGTTGACGGGCCGGAGGGCCGCCGACTGGAAGGATCCAAATCAATCTTGGGGAAGTGCGACATCCTGTGTCAGGCGAATCCGCGCATGGATCGAGGCATGCAAGCGCCGACACCCACATGCGACACCGCCCCCGTGGACGAGGATCTTCGACGGCGAACCGGCGGAGGCGGGGTACGGCGGCGGAACGGCGCTCAAGGTCCGGTGGAGCGGCAAGGAACCGATTCGCGTCTTCCTCCCGACGAGAGACGAAGGAGGCCTTCCACCCGGCGCGAAGAACCTAAAGCACGCCGAACCCGACGAGTTCCTGCGCGAGCACGCGGAAGTCACGGCAAGCGGCAACCGCAAGTTCTGGCGGGTCAAGTTCGAGATCGCTGGCGAGGGGGAAGTGCACGGCATCTGGGACGACCACCTCCGACACCTACAGAGAGTGGGCAAGATCGCATTCTTCGACGACGATGCGGCACGCCGGGAGGTGTATGCGGTGGTCTGGTCGGAGGGGTCGGGGTACCGTCTCGTCACCCTGCCAGGCACGCTGGTGCTGCGGAGGCGCGACATTGGGATCCGCAGTTGTACGCCAATGGAGCAAGGAAGCGTCCCCAACGGGGACACCACCCCGGGCGCCCTTTATCCCCACTACCCGGTGCGCTGGCGGTATTTCGACCTCGTGATGCCGCAAGGCATGCAAAGTGAGGATTCAGTTCTCGATGTGCTGAAGCGCGGGAATGCTCCCGTAGAGCCGCCGCAGCCTGAGATCGACGAGAACAGGCAGGCGACGTGGAGCCTGCGCATGCGGGGACGTAGCGACCCGATGCCCTTCGTGGTGATGCTCGAAGTAGGCCACAGAGCGCACTGGATGGTTTGGCCCCGGTTTCACGCGCGGGACTGGAAGGCCTACTACGTCTATCAGCACTGCACGGACCGACGCATCCGGCTCGACGCCCTTTGGCTGAACAATCAGGAATCCGGAGTCGCGCTGTCCCGCACCGAGGCGGAGGACAACCGGAGCTATCCGATCCGGTTCTCGAAGCAGGATGCTCGCCATGCGGCCGGTCCGCCGGTGGCTCTCTGCGCCTCGAAAGGGGATGACGAGATCGGCCTGTACCTGGTCCAGTTGGACCGCGTCAAGCATGCCGCCGCGCCCATACAGATCGGGATCGATTTCGGCACTTCGCACACCACCGCAGCCCTAAAGCTGGGTGGCTTCGACGCGCAATCGGTAGACCTGAGCCCTGAACTGTCGAAAGACGGCAGGAACAGGCTCTCCCTCCATGTGAGCGAGAACCTGGAGTACCTAGAGGCCGAGGACGGCCTCTTGAGTCAGGGCACATGGTTTCCGCGTTATGTGACGAAGCCGACGGGAGATCTGAGAGGTCTGTGGCCGTCGGAGATCCTTACGATCGAAAAGGTCAGGACGCTGTCGAACCAGATGCCCATGATCCGGGATTGGCAACCGGTGCGCGACTACGTGATTCCGCCCGTGGGAGTGCTCCGCCGTGATCTCGCGGACCACGTGATCGCCAACTTCAAGTGGAACACCTCGATGGATTTCCAGGGCAAGGAATCGCAGCTGCGCAAGATCTACCTCGACCGCATCGTTGAGCAGGTTCTGGCAGAGGCATTCATTCGGCACGGGCGGCCGACCGGTGCCGATGAGATCCGGTTCACCTTCACCTATCCGCTTCGAACACCGCCACGGGACGTGAAGGAGTATCAGCGGACGCTTGGCAGGGTGCTTGATGATGGGAGCAAGAGTCTCGGATGCGCCCTCATCTTGCGTGACGGCGTTGGGTTGTTCGATGAGTCGCATGCAACCAAGGTCGGTACCGACCGGTTCGGCGATGTGAACATGGTGGGAGACCTGGGTGGCGGCACACTTGATCTGATCATCTCGGCTGTCGGGGAGACGTTCGAGGACACGGCCGACAGCGTGAAGCTGGGAGGCAACGTTCTACTCAAGCTGATCGCGGATCGGGAAGGAATGCTTCCGGCCGGGTGGGGTCTCGATCCCGATGCAAGACTCGCGAATCTGGCGGCTTGGGTCAGGACGAAGGGCCTGACCGGGCTGTTCGGTTTGGAGGCGGACAGGGTTGACGGCTGCAGCGAACTCGACGTGCGGGGTTTCGACGACCCAATCGGCCCCAAGGAGGGCCGTAGGATTATCCGCCGATACTTCTTCCTGGTGGGAGAGTTCATGGCACGCAGCCTGGCAGCCTATCTGGCTACACACTGGTTGCCGAAGGTGACGGGCCAGGAGCGGGCCCGGCTGCGAATCCGGGTATACCTGCGAGGTAATGGCTGGAAGCTCTGGCACGAAGACAGAGGCTACGACAAAATCGGCAGAGCCGTGCAGAAGCGCGTAATGAAGGCGGCCCATCGCTTGTGGCCCACCCTTGAGGCTGCCGCCGCTCCCCCGGGAAGCGACAAGTGGAGGACCGAACACCACGAAGCCGATCAGGCCGACCGCGCGAAAAGAGATGTGGTCCATGAAGTCGTGGGCCAGTCGAAGGACCCGGAGAGCGTTCGAGACAAGTGGTTCTCCCACACACTGGTCGAACTCACGAAGGTGGAACGGAAGGGGAGACGCGAAACGGTCGAGTGGTACGAGAGGATCCCTTTCCGGACCGGGGGAGAGGACACGAGGATCGAATTCGCGGAGATTCGTCCCGGGCTTCCTCTGAGCAGTCTGGAGGCGGCTAGGCCGGAAGTCGTAACCAGGCTGCCAGTCGATCTCACACGGCGAATCAACGAGAATCTCCGAGTCAAGCGTGAGTTGGTGGGGGACGCTGAACTGGACTATCAGGCTCCAATCGCCGCGTGGGTCTGGGAAGCGGTGCTCGAACGACAGGTCGCCGATCCCGCCAGCGCCGAATGAACACAGTGGATCGAAAGGCACTGGTTGGCTTCGGTCTTCTAGCCGCCGGCACCCTTACCGGCGCCGTGTGGCTGGGCTTCGACGATCTCTTGCCGGGCGCACGCCCATGGTTGCCCGTCGCGATGGCGGTGTTGGTGGTTGCGGGTACCTGCTGCCTTTTCTTCTCGCGCCCGAAGCCGTACGCGTCGATCTTGGCAGAAGCATCGCGGGATGTCGTCGCTGCTCTGGAAAACCACTGCGACCAGCTGGAGCGTATCGCCACCCTCCCAGAGCGCCTCGGTACCTCACTGGAGCGCTTCGGCGAACAGGTCGAGGACCTCGCCCATCGACTTGAACGCAACGGCAACCGACTGGAAAGACTGACCATGGAGTTCGTGGCGACCGGGCAGCAACGCGAGACGGACGCCGACGGTCTCGAACCGCCGATTGAGGAAGGTGACTCCACTCCCCGGCCGGACCTCGGGCACGAGTTGACGGTGGCTTGGAAACGCTACCGGGACGGCGGCGATGGCCACTTCAACGCGGAGGGCTTCAAGGTCGAACTGGCCAGAGCCGGAATCGACGTGGATGTGCGGAGCCTGGACGGCCAAGCCGGACATGCCGTCCTGCTGATCGATGATCCCTGGGCTAGCGACCGAAGTTTCTTCGTTATCCCAGATTTCAACAAGTCGCCGAAGTCTGCAGAACACTGGTTTGAAGATGAGAGCAGTCGCAGATTGGGCGGTCGGACCGATGAACTGAGAAAGCTTGCGAGGGGCAGATGGTCGGAGAGTGGCCCGGAAATCGTAGAAAAGGGAAGCGTCGCGTGAAGTTGCAGCACCCCGGCCCTATTATTCGTCCCTTGGCGTCGGCCCTCTGCACGTTCACCGTTCTAGTAGGGCTGGGGGCGTGCGGAGGTAGCGATCTGCCGCAGAGCCAGCTGGCTACCTCGTTTGACGTGTCCGCCGCAATCGAATCGGTGTGGCCCGAATCGAGTCCCCTGAGTTCCGTGGTCATCGATTCCGCGCAAGACCAGTCCCCCCGCCTCACCATCTACCTGGACCTATCGAGCCCGATGTCGGGGTTTGTTCCACCGCCGGGGGCGGAAGGGGATGTGAGGGGTGTGGCTGGCGGCGAGCTACGTATGGTCGCGCAATGGATCCCGGACCACTTGGGTCGCGTTTACCCGGGAGTGCCCCTCCAGTGGCACGGCGTGGCCGAGAGCGTTGAAGGACTGCCGCAGTATCCGGTCTTCCGGAGAGACATTTTCACGGGAACGGAATCCCGGCTCAGTCTGGCCATCGAGGAAATCCTTGCGGACCTACGCACCGGCAGGGCACAGGGTGGGGCCATCATCACAGACCTTGTCGGCACCGGCGAAGTCACCGGCGCCCTGGATGTGGCCCGGTATCTGGTCCCGTGGCTCGCTTCGGTCGAGCGTCGAGCGGGCGATCTCCATTTCGGGCTGATTGGCGTTAGCGGCACCTATTGGGGTGCTTTCCACCGAACGCGCTGCCCTCGCACGGATGGTATGCTCGGCTGCTGGTACAGCGAGCGCATGCCGGGTTGGAAGCCACGGTTGGAGGCTCCGATAGGCGTGCCTTTCTATGTGCTGCTCTTCGGCCGTAGCGCCGAGGCGCTGAATGAGATTGCGAACTCGGTCCTGCGCGACGCCGATAGCCAGGAGATCGAGGCCGTCTGGGAACTGCTCACAGCGGCCGGCAGCGAGCAGCCACGTGCTGAGGTCGCCTTCGCAGCCCTTCCAGAGGGAGGGGAGCCGGGGGAGAAGCAGTACGCCCTTTGGCGCAACCAAGACGACGGAACCTACGGCTGCAATACGGGCGGCACGGTGGAGCTGCGGGGAACATTCGCGGATGGAAGCCGCTTTAGCCCCACGGAAGCCTCGCTCGCTCCGGGGCCGGGCGGAACGCCGAGTCCATTCACCGTGGAGCTCGACGGCGCACTGCTGGAGGTACACGTCGACTGTGATGCGGTACGGGAATCGGATTCGGTGCCCGCCCTCCGGCTGAGCATCAGGGGCACGATGCAGCCTCCAGATCGGCCCAGCTGGGACGACTGGTCCACTACGGACGACAATACGGTCGAGCACCCAGGCGCCACGCTACAGCTCAGGTACTTCGTGGAAGAAACGCGAGTGGAGCCGACATCCTACCGGATCGACTTGCCCGTGCTCACGGCTGGACATTCGTGACCGCAACGCAAGGATTTCTCGTTGTCGTCATACTGTTGGTCGCATTTTACTTTGTCCGCTGTCTGTACCTGATTCGGTCGGACGATCCGCGCGCCCGGCTTCGAGGACTGCGCCGTCGGCTGTCGGGCGACATCGGCGAGCGAGTGGCGGGCGGGCGGAACCTCGACTGGGTGTACTACTCGGAGGAGGCGCAGAGGAAGCACGAGGATCTTCGGGAGCATCTGCGCAACTACGGCACCATTGCGCTTGCCACCGGGGTGGGCGGTACGATGGGCGCGCTGGCATTGCACCTGCTGGTTGGTGACGCGCCTCAGGACGACGCCCTCGGTCGTTTGCTTGGGGAAATGGGTTGGGCCCTGGTCGCGAGCGGCACGGGCGTCCTCGGGAACCTGGCTATACTGTGGGTGCTTTTGCCCTGGGCAAACCGCCGTTTCAACCCGGAGCTCGACCGCTTCCTGGACGAGTTGCGCGAGGAGGAAGCGGCACAGCGTGCCCAGGTGGACAGGCCGAGCCAGACCACGGCAGAGATCATCGGCAACCGGCTCGGCGACGAGCTGCGGACGGCCATCGCCCACGTCCCCAGGATGTTCGAGCAGCTCGGCAAGGCGGCCAAAGTGCTCGGCGACGCTGCCGACAAGTTCGACGCAGACGTAACGACGTTGACCTCGACCACCGCCAAACTGGTTCGATCGACGTCCAGCCTGGAGAGCGTGATCGAGAGGGCGAGTTCCCAGCACGACGAGGCGGCCGACAAGCTGAACACTACGAGCCGGGAAGTGGCTGCGTCGGTAAACGACGCGGCCACGAACCTTGCCGAAACAACTTTGGCCGTCCAGAAATCGGTCGAGAACTTGCCCGGATTGGTGGCGTCGGCGGTCGAACGAAGCGGCGAATCGCTCGGTCGCAAGTTCAGCGAAGCGATTGAACCGCACGTGACCGGGTTTCGGGACGGGGTCGCCGACGGCCTAGAGAAGACCATCGAGTGGCAGAACGTTGTGACCGAGCACCTGAATGAAGCGCAAAGGCAGCATGGTCGCGCATTCCACGACTTGGTCGCCAGAACCGCCGACATCGTCACAAGGGTGGAGAGTTTGCCGGACGCGATAGCCGAGGGCGTCGGGAAGGTCTCCGACAAGCTGGGGCGTGAATTCGGTCACCAGGCCCGTCAGCACGTGGAGCAACTTCGGGCCACCCTAAACGAGGACGCACAGGAGCTTCGAAGACACCTCCAGAGGCACGAAAGCCACCTTCTCAACACGACCGTGCAGGAGCTTCGAAACGTCAGCGAGCAGCTTATCAACAAGACCGTGCACGACCTCGAAGGGATCAGCGAGAAGCTGGCGGCAGTGTTGAACGGTTTCCCCGAGCACGTAACGGCCGTGAACACTAGGCTGGCCGATGCCGAAGGCGAGCTAAGGGACGTTGTGGCCCGAATCGGGAAGACCTCCTCGGAACTCCGTTCCGCGCACGACAAGACGGGTGACATGCTTGCCGGGCTGGGGGCGTCGACGGAAGACCTTGGACAGGTGATTCGGCAGCTCGCCGTGGTTCATGCGCAAGCGATTCGGGAGCTGGCGGGAGCGTTGCGACCGCCGCGGCGGAAGGGCTCGTGGTGGAGACGTCGGCGACGTTCACACGACGCGACTCCGAGCGCGACACCCGGTCAGGGAGCGAGATGAGGAGGTATCGGACCCGGACGACGGCCTGGCCCGCCGTCGCCGATCTGATGACGGCCCTAGCTGTCGTAGGGCTCGCCTGCGCGCTCATTGTCGCCAGCCGGGACCGCTCGCCAGCGTCACTCGATGTTCTGCTGGCCCAAATCGACAGCCTGCTGGCCCAGATCGACAGCTCGAAGGTTGCAGTCGACAGCCTGGAGGCTGCAGTCGACAGCTTGGAGGCTGAACTGGCCGAAGAGGAAATCGGCTTCCTGCCGTGCTGGCGAGGCGACGATCCCAGTGACTACTACCATACCTACAACGTCACGGTTCAGGATGGCCGGTTCAGCTTTGCGGTGCACGGGCACTGGGCCCTTGGCACTGAGTTGCGCCGAACGATTCCCTCGTCGCTCGTGAGCGTGCTGGAGGACTTTCCGCAAGGAGATGTTGCCGGGGAGCAAGTGGCCAGCTTTGGAGAGAGAGTCGATCGCGCAGTGGAGGAGGCAGGCTATCCGGCCGATTGCAAGATTGCTGTGACCATCAACCCCGGCGCCGACGGCAACGAGAGCGGTATTCTCACAGGAGCCGGATTCTATCCCGTGTGGAGATAACGGACCGGAGCGGGGCTATGGTTCGGGTAGCCGGTCGGCCAGGAACAGGAGCCCGATGGAGATGGCAGCCAATGAGGGTTAGGATTCCCGCCAATCGATTCGTGTTTTCCCGCTTTCGCGGCACGATCCAACAGGGTCCAGTGCGACGGCAGGAAACGCAGATCGTGCGGTCCTGTATGACTTTAGAAGACTTCCTGCCGTGATATGCGCCACACCAATCCTGCCAGCCCGGCGCCTCGCCGCCCTCGGTGCTCGCGCGGATTTATCCACGGGGTGCTAGACTCACACCATGAAGCGCGAAGCCCCAAATTCCGGCGAGCCTATCGCGGTCGGCGCGAACCCGCGTGGCCCGGTGAGCGGGCATCCGCGGCGCACGTTGCTGGACTCTGCCCGCTTCCGCGAGATCATGGGTCACTACCCCACCGGCGTGACGGTCGTGACCGCGGAGGATCGGGACGGCACTCCCGTGGGGCTCACGGCGAACTCGGTGACGTCCGTGTCGCTCGATCCGCCCCTGGTGCTCGTGTGCGTGTCGGAACAGTCTTCCTCCCTGCGGGCCATCCTCGCCACCGGTTCCTTCGCCGTGAACATCCTTGGCGCCGGCGCTGCGGAGACGGCCGTGCGCTTCGCGAAGATGGACCGGGACGACCGCTTTGACGGCATCGCCTACTCCATGAAGGAAGGAGGTGGTCCGATCCTCAAAGGTGTCGTGGCGTGGATCGCGTGCGGCCTCTATCGGACGTTCGAAGCGGGCGACCACCTCATCCTGGTCGGGAAGGTGCACGACGGTGCCGGCGTGGGAGGTGATCCCCTCCTCTTCTTTCGGAGCCGGTATGAGAGCCTCGACGCGGCGCTCGCCGCCGAGCGCGGGGAGGGGGCAGGCTGATGAGTGCACGGCGGACCATCTGGATCCCTTCGCTCTTGGTCGGGATAGCTGTCGCCACGGCGCTGGGGACCGCGGCCGGTGTTCTCCTCTACGATGGCGAGGGCCTTTTGCGGGAAGTCCGCCAGGTCCTGAGCACCGAGAGTGATTCAGGGTCCCTTCCGAGTCTCCTTCTGGGCGACTCCCAAGGCTTGTTGCGGGCGTTCGGGGTGCTGCTCGGAGTGTCGGCAGCTTCACTTGTCGCGGGACTTTGGGTGGGCACGGTCACCCGGGACGATGAGACCGTCACCTCGGCGGCTCGCGGATGGATGGGGCTCCTGGTCGCACTCCTCCTCGGAGCCGGATACACAGCTCTGTGGGAAGCGATGGACGGATTCGGCGGGGTGCCGGCCGCTCAGGGAGCGGGACTCGCCCTCACCGCTGCGTTGCCCGCATATTTTGCCGGCGGCGTATGGGCCGGGCTCGGCAGTTTCGCCGAATCTCTGGGAATCCGCGCAAAGCGACAGGTGGGTGTTGGCGGCGTCGTGGGGGTGGTCATCGGCTGCGTACTGGTCGACGCCTTTCTGGCCCAGCCGTTGTTGGCGGTCACCGCCTTCCTGGGGGCGACCGTACTCGCGTCGGCAGGCGCACGCTGCCAGGGCTGGATCTTCGATCGGGTACCTCGTCGGTGCCTTGTGTTCCGGGAGCCCGCACGTCCCGAGCTTCGTTTTGAGGTGTGGCACACGGCGGTCCCCGCAGGGGCGGTCCGTTTGCTCGTCGAATCCGGACGCGACCTCGCGGTCGATCCTCCTCCCGCCGGAGACTGGAGGCGAGCCGTGGCTGGTGCGCTGAGGCCCGACGAGCCCGTGCTGTTCATCGGCGCCGGGAGCTGGTTTGTTCCCGGGGAGGATCGGGAGTGGAGCGTGTACGAGACGGACACGGCGGTGGCGGAGTTGGCCGCCAAGGGCTTCAGGTGGGGCGATGGCACCCTGGCCCGGGCGCCCGTCCCCGAGGCTCCCGGCCATACGGTGGTCGCCGAGTGGGGGGCGTTGGGGGACTCGCTGGCGCACACCCTTCCCCTCGGGGAGTTGCTGGCCGCGCTGCACGATGCGGAGGTATTCCGGGTGTGGATCCGCCGGCGCCGTGGCGGGCATCCCGACATGCTGGTGCAAGCTGGCCGGAAGGCAGGTTTCGACGTGTCGCGCTACCTCGGCACGGTATCCGCGGTAGTCGGTCCTCCTCGCCTGGTGCCGCGGGGGGATGAACTCTGGTGCTTCAGCCAGTCGTCGGAATCACCGGGACCCCTCACGGGAATGAAGATGGCGCCGGTTCCGGGCGATGTATCCGAAGACGGGAGCGACTCGTGAAGGTGGCTCACCTCTCGGACCTGCACCTGGGCTATGACGGCCAGGGGCCGGAGCGCGGCACGGATGTGCTGCGGATCTTCGAGTCGGCTCTGGAGGGGGTCGCCGAGCTCGGCCCGGAGCTTGTGGTCATCGCGGGGGACGTGTTCGACCATCCCGACGTTACCGCTTCCCCCATTGCCACCTTTTCGAAAGCGGTCCGCAGACTTCGCGTCAGTCTTCCCGAGGTTGTCGTCGCGGTCGTTGCGGGAGCCCGCGACACGCCCCTGGATCCACAGCGGCACGGGCCGTTGACGGTGATCGGCGCCCAGGACCGGGTCGAGGTTGCGTCCACGGTGGTGAGGCGCCTCGACCTCCGGGACGGCCAGGTCAGCGTGACCCTCGTCCCCCACGCGGCGCTGAAGGCCTCGCGCACGTGGAAGCTGGCCCCCGACCCGGCGGCGAAGTGGAATGTCCTGGTAGTCCACGCGGCCCTGGCCTCCGAAGCCTCTCACGCACATGGGATCCGGATCGAGGGGTGGGACTACGTGGCGCTCGGCTCCAACCACGCCCACACCCGGGTTGCGGAACGCGCCCACTACTCAGGGTCGCTGGAGCGCGTCGGTCACAATCCCTGGGAAGAGGCGGCCACGGACAAGGGATTCATCACCGCGCGGCTGGATTCGGGTGAGGTTCGCTTCTGGCCGGTGCAGGCACGGGCGGCCGTGAGCCTCGCGCCGGTGGAGGCGACGGGAGGGGGGACCGCGACGGTGGCGCGCCGGCTGAACGAGGCGCTGGCCGGCGTCCCCGGGGGCATCGACGGGAAGCTCCTGAGAGTGCCGGTGCGGGGTCTTTCGGCCGACGACATGGCCGCGCTGGACCGGGAGTTGCTGGCCCAGGTGCGCCGCCGTGTTGCGGAGCTGCGGGTCGATGCGCTCCCCGGGCAGGGTACGTCGCACGGCAAGGGCGGCCGGGGGGCGTGGCGTGGCGGCCCGCCGGGTGATGAGGCTGCCGGCGACCTGCTGACCCCGGCGGGACGCCTGTCTCCGGGTGGTGAATCGGCGCGGGCATGAGGATCACGACGCTCCGGACCGGATCGCGCGGCCCACAGCTGGATCTGCGGTACGCCCGGGGGTTGGTGGCCTTCGTCTCCGGCGGCAATCCGTTCTGGAGCGAACTCATGGCGGCACTCGAGGACGCGTACGCCAGCCGCGGCCGTTACCGCGGCGGATCCCTCGTCCACGGCGAGGAGGGGCCGTTGCAGGTCGGCTCGGACGGCTTCGAGTCGGTGCTGCAGCCGATCCTCGGAGCGCACGCGCTCTCGCGGGAGGAGTACGCCGCCATCTGGTTCGGCGCCGGCGCGGCGAAGGTGTGGCTAGCGGCCGCGGGGGCCCTCCTGCAGGGGCCTGAGACGACCCGCATGATCCGGGAACCGGCGCGCGCGCCGGCGAGTGAAGAAGACGCGGCCGCGCAGGGCACGGCGGCGCTTGCGGGGTGGGTGCGGCGCCTGACCCGGGAGGCCCGCCAGGAGGTCGCGCGGTTGCGGCAGGCGCGCGAGGGGACGGAGAAGATCGAGGCGCGGCTGCGTGAGCTGCTCGAGGAGGTGACCGAAGTGCGGGGGGAGGTCGAGGCCGGGATGATGAAATGGGTACGCGAGCGCCAGGACGCCGAGACGCGCCTGCACCTCTACCGGGACCGGGAGCGGGAGCTGCGCGGACAGCTCAAGGCGATCGACGAGGCGGGGGAGGAGGCCGTGTGCGGGAGCTGCGGCCGGGGGCTGGGTGACCGCGCCGCGGCGGTGCGGGGAGCCCGCAGCGAGGAATGGGAGGCCGTGGTGCAGGATGGTCGCTGGTGGCGCCGCCGGCGGGACCAGCTCGAGTACAAGCCCGACGACCTCAAGGCGATGGAGAGCCGTGCCCTGGGGCTCGACGCCGAGGTGGACGACCTCTCGGAGGAGTTGGAGCGGCGCAGCGTGCAAGCCCTCCAGCTGGAAGCCGCGAACGCCAGGCTGGAGCAACTCGCGGAAACGGAAGCCGTACTGGGGGGGGAGCGGGGCGGTGCGGGGAAGGGCGGGAAGGGTGGGGAAGCCGGAGGCGAGGTCGAGGTTGTCCGCGCCCGGCAGCGTGCCGCGACGGGGAAGGCCGTAAGGGACAGGATTCACGGCAAGTTCGTGTCCCTGACAGGGGGCCGGCTTCTGGGCGTGTTCCCGACGCTCTTCGCGGCCTGGGCCGAAGACGGGCGAAGGGGAGGAGAGGAATTCGCGGTTCTGGAGCTGGCCGCGCGCATCACGTTGGCCGAGTTGGCGGTGAGCGCCGGGATGACGCCGGGCTCGGTGATCTTCCCCGCCGGGCTCGACCGGGTGAACCGTGAGGATCGTCCGCGCGCGCTGGCCGATCTGGTCCGCCTCTCACGCCGTATCCCCTTGCTGGTGGTCAAGGCGACTACGCGCGTGGCGGCCGCCGCACCCGAGTGCTTTGACTTCATCTACCGGATCGACGATCCGGGGCGAGGAACACGCATCCGCCGCCAGGAATCGGGACTGGGAACGATCTGGCTGCAGGGCGGCTGAGGCCGCAGGCTAGCCGCCCGTGGCGGGCACCGTGCCGAGGCGCCTCCACGCGTCGTAGCGGGATCGGAGCTCTTCCACCCGGTCGATGGGAGCTCCTTCGCGGACCGCGTGCTGGTACAGTGCGTAGTAGGCCCAGGCGTAGTAGTTCGGGATTCCGATCGTGGACCTGTCCGGCCAATGTGTCCAATCGTCCGGTATTCCGGATCGGTGAATGTACACGCGGTCAGCCAGGGCGGCGGTGCGTTCGACGTGCAGCCATGGGCCCAGAATCCCCGCCAGCGGGGACGTGTCCAGGTTGCGCACGACGCCGCGAGGCTCGAGCTCGGCTGGGTCGCCCGGCCACAACAGGAACGCCAGACCTTGCCGTATCACGTGGGGCCCCAGCCCGAAGGTGGCCGCCGCGCTGCCGCTCGACGCGAAGTAGACCGGCCTGTCGCCCAGGGAATTGGCGATGGCCGCCAGCGTGAACTGGTGCCAGGGATACATGTACTGTCCGGCGGACATCGTAGCGGTGACCGGTCCCAGGGGTATCGCCTGATCCGCTTCGATGGGCACATAACTGCGCACCACCTGGTCGATGGTGGCCTCGTCCAGGTCAGCGCGGAAGATCGGCCGGGTGGGAAGCAGGATCGGTTCGGCCAGGAGGATGGGCACCTTCCCGGCAGCTTCCGCCTCGGCTGCGTCGTGGGTGTACATCGCGCCCGTGTTTGCAGCCGTGTAGGGGCGTTGGCAGATGATGAGGGTGGGGTCGGCATCCGGGTCTTCCCCGGTCTCGCAAGGGCGCGTCAGACTGCGGAGTTGCTTCACGTACCAGGGGGTGTTCAGGTAGGATGTCACCGCGACCGTCACGTCGCGCCTTATGCCTTCGACCTCCTGCAGGTACCACAGGGGGAAGGTGTCGTTGTCGCCGTTGGTGAAGAGAAGTCCGTACGGCTCGACGCTCATGAGGAGGTTGTACGCCCAGTCCCGAGCGGAGTAGTCGCTGGACCTGCTGGCCCGGCTGAAGTTGAGGACCAACGGGATCAGAGCCAAAGCCAATACCGGCGACGCCACGGCCAGCGAGCGTCCTGACGTGCGAACCACCCGGTCCCACAGGCTTGTGATGCCGATTCCCGCGACAAGCCCCCACACCGAGAAACCGACGACGAAAAAGTAGTCCCGCTCCCTGACTTCCTTGATACCCTGTGCGGTGGAAGCATTCGTCAATTCCATCGCCCGGCGCAGCGCCTCTCCTTCCCGGGGAGCCGGCATCGAGTAGCCGTACTTGAAGTTGAGGTAGAACACGAGTCCGGCGGACAGTACCGCGAACAGGGAGACGATGTAGGCCCAGCTCGCCCTGTCGCGCCGGTAGTGTTCGACCATGCCCAACACCCCGAGTCCGATAAAGAGCGCCGTGATCGCGATACGGCCTCTGCCGAAGTTCATGTCCTCGGAATCAATCCCCCGTGCCCACTGCCAGTCGAAGTACTGGAGCCAGTTTCCCACCTGCGACGAAAGGGGAGCCAAACGGGGTAGAAGCGGTGGCTTGTCGTACTGGTCCCTCTGCAGTGCCGACGAAAGGTCGTCGCATCCGGCGTTGCCGTAGGTGACGATGCTCCCCAGCGCCTCGCCGACGTTCTCACAGGTCGGTTGGGCCTCGTTGATCACGGGGCCGAGTTCCGAGCGCACCGGGAGAAACAGGTGGATGGTCAGGCCGAGGATGACGGCCGGAATGCCGACGAGGTACAGGCGGAAGTTGAGGAGCCGTCCCGGGCGCACGAGGGCCACGAAGAGAAAGAGCGCCGGGGCCGCCAGGAACGCCATGAGGTGATTTCCCACTGACAGCGCCAGGACGAACATGATCAGGACGAGGATATTGTCGTTGCCGTCCTGCCCGAGCCGCTCGCGCCACCGGAAGGCGAGCCAGGAGAGGAGGGCGATGGTGAGGAGCGAAACCGTGTAGACCTTCTCGTTCACGTTCGACTGGTTCCAGACGGTGAAGGCGGTCGCGCTGACGACAACCGCGGCGAACGCGCCGATGAGCCGGAAGCGCCGGTCCGGGGAGAAGTGCCTGAGAATGTGGTGCACCACCAGGAACCAGAGCCCGTGGGAGAGCGCGCCCATCAACGCGGAGAAGAGGTTGATCCTGACCGAGGTGGAGAGGCCGAAGACGCCGAGGAAGATTTCCCAGGTACGGGCCAGGACAACGAACAGCGGGTTTCCGGGAGGGTGGGGGATGCCCAGGATGTGCGCGGTCGCGATATATTCGCTCGTATCCCAGAATGCTGTTGTGGGAGCGAGGGTCACCGCGTACAGCAATCCCACCGCGGCGGCCGCGGCTGCGGCCCACCGGTAAGGGGGAGGCCCGTCGGGCGTCGCTCCCGTAGCTGTCGGTTGTCGAGGCATCAGCGCTTCTCCTTCGTTATCGTTCGCGGGCGGCCCGCCCGCCATTCTTCTGTGAGTCGTCCAAAGATATCCGGTCTCCCTTCACCTCGCCGCCGTCACTGTTGAACGCCAACCCCTCACTCGAATCCTTCCGCCGGGACGCCGCCCCCGGGTCCCGCATTCCCGTCTGGTGCGAGCTGCTCTTCGACTCGGATACCGCGGTCACCGCCTACCACAAACTGCACAACGGCACCTTCGGCTTTCTCCTGGAGTCCGTGGTGGGGGGTGAACAGTGGGCCCGCTACAGTTTCCTGGGAAGCCGCCCGCGCGAGGTGTGGATGCTTGAAGGTAGCGCCCTTTCCACCTGGAGCCCCGGGGAGGGTTGGTGCCGGCGGGAGTCGGCCGATCCTCTGGAAGATTTGCGCGCGCGGCTGGCCGAAGCGATCCCCCGCCCCGATCCCCGCCTGCCCCGGTTCTGGGGCGGAGCCGTCGGCTACTTCGGTTACGACCTGGTGCGGCGCATCGAGCGGCTGGGACCGGCGCCGGCCGACGATCAGGGGCTGCCGACGGCCGTGGTGATGTTTTCCGATGTCGTGGTTGCGGTGGACAACCTCTACGGCCGCGCCAAGGCGATCACTACGGTCGAGATTGGGGACGACGACGATCCGGCCACCGTGGAGCATCGCTACGGGGAAGCCGTGGCCCGGCTGGAAGCGACGGTGGAGCGCCTCCGCTCCGGCGCCGACCCCGACCCCCTCGAGCTGGCGTTCGAACGGGCGACGACTCCGGTCGCCTACAACAGCAACTTCTCCCCCGCCGCTTTCAAGGACGGGGTCCGGAGAATCAAGGACTACATCGTCGCGGGGGATGCCTTCCAGGTGGTACTGAGCCAACGGCTGTCGACCCCCTTCAGCGAGCCGGCGTTTCAGCTGTACCGGGCGCTTCGCAGCATCAATCCATCACCGTACCTGTATCACCTGGATCTGGACGGCTTCAGTGTCGTGGGCTCGTCTCCGGAAGTGCTGGTCAGGCTGGAGGACGGCATCGTCACGGTGCGCCCGATCGCGGGAACACGCAGACGCGGCAGGACTCCGGCGGAGGACCGGGCCCTTGCGGGCGATCTCGCCCGGGACGAGAAGGAGCTCGCGGAGCACCGCATGCTGGTGGATCTGGGCCGGAACGACGTGGGGCGCGTGTCGGAGTACGGCACGGTCACCGTGCCCGAGCTGATGCAGGTCGAACGGTACTCCCACGTGATGCACCTGTGCAGCCAGGTTGAGGGCCGCGCGCGCGCCGGGCTCTCCGCAATCGACGTCCTCAGCGCCTGCTTCCCCGCAGGCACGGTGTCCGGCGCCCCCAAGGTACGCGCGATGGAGATCATCGACGAGCTGGAGCCCACCGCTCGAGGGCTCTACGCGGGGGCGGTCGGCCACATCGGCTGGGGTGCGACGCAGATGGACACCGCCATCGCCATCCGCACCATGATCGTCCGGGAAGGCGAGGCCCACGTTCAGGCGGGAGCGGGAATCGTCGCGGATTCGGAGCCGGAAGCGGAGTTCGAAGAGACGCTGAACAAGGCCCGGGCTCTTCTGCGGGCGGCGGCGATGGTCACACGGTCGGCTCGCTAGCGCTGGCGCCATCGACCCTGACGTAACGTTAGGGTTGGGCGTCGGGCGCTGCGAGCTCGTCGTACAGATGGATCAGGGTATCGATACCCTTTTCGAAGCAGTCCGTCGCGAACCACTCGTTGGGAGCGTGCATGTTGGCGCCGGGGAGCGCAAAGCCGAGCAGCAGCGAGTTGGCGCCCAGCATCTCTTCGAGTTCCACGACGATGGGGATACTGCCCCCCTCACCGGTCAACACGGGGGATGCCCCGAACGACCTCTCCAGCGCCCGGGTCGCCGCCGTGAAGAGGGGCCCTTCCAGCCGGGCACTCCAGGGGCGGCCACCGTGGAGTTCGACCACCTCCATCGTGACGCCCGCGGGCGTCACCCGGGCGAGGTGCTCCTCCAGCAGCTCTTTTACCTTTTCGGGCGATTGATCGGGCACCAGGCGGAAGCTGACCTTGGCCATCGCCTTGGCGGGCAGCACCGTCTTTGCGCCCTGGCCCGTGTAGCCCGACAGCATGCCGTTTACGTCACAGGAGGGGCGTATCCACAGCCGCTCCAGCGGCGAAAACGCCGTCTCGCCCCCCGTGGGGATGGTGCCTACCTCGCTGGCGTATTCGTCGGCGTCGAAGGGAAGCGCCCGGATCCCGGCGAGCGTATCGTCGGAGGGCGTCATCACGTCGTCGTAGAACCCGGGGATCGTGATCCTGCCGGACTCGTCGTGCAGGCCGGCGATGACCCTCGCCAGGGCGTTGGCGGGATTGAGCACGGCCCCGCCGTAGGCACCCGAGTGCAGGTCCGAGGCGGGCCCGGTCGCATGGATCTCGAAGTAGGCCAGCCCGCGCAGGGAGAACAGCAGAGATGGCAGGCCCGGTGCGAACATGGCCGAGTCGGAAATGACCACGGTCTGGGCCGCGAGCCGGTCGCGGTACTCCTTGACGAAGGGGACCAGGTTGGGTGAACCGACCTCCTCTTCCCCCTCGGCAAGCACGACGACGTTCACCGGCAGGTGGCCCCGTGTGGCGAGGTGGGCCTCCAGTGCCTTGATGTGAAGGAAGAGCTGTCCCTTGTCGTCAGCCGAGCCGCGGGCGTAGATCCGCCCGTCCCGCAAATCGGGTTCGAAGGGGGGCGAGTCCCACAGTTCGAGCGGCTCCGCGGGCTGCACATCGTAGTGCCCGTAGATGAGGACGGTGGGTGCATCGGGCCCCGCACCCCGCCACTCCCCAACCACAACCGGGTGCCCGGGGGTCGCGATCGTCTCGGCTTCCAGCCCCGCCCGGGCAAGCTGCTCCCTCACCCATTCGGCCGCCCGCTCGGTATCGCCATCGTGCTCCGACTTGGCAGACACGGAGGGGATGCGCAGAAACGCCCCGAGTTCCTCGTAGAACCGGGCGCGTTGCCGGAGAGCGAAGTCGATGGGATTGGTCATGACGTCGGCCATGTCGGTCTCCGCGTGTTCAGGTGAGACCCTTCACTCCCCACCGGTAGACCCAGGTCATGAGCGTGGCGAATGCGGCCGCTCCCGCCATTCCTCCCAGGCTCAGGGCCACCGGATTGTCGAACTCCAGGATGCCCACGCCCAGCATCCCTCCGATGACGGCGGCGAACGCGCCCAGGCTGAAGAGCAGGCGGCTGTGCCCGGGGGTCGAGTCGGGGCGTTTGACCACCAGCTTCATGGCGAGGCCGATGACCCCGCCCATCACAATCCAGATTCCTACACCGATCCAGTTTTCCATGGCCTCAATCTACCGCTTTCCCATGCGTCGCTTCAACTCGTCCAGGCGCGCGTCGATCGCCTCTTCCCTGCGAGATTCTTCCAGCGCCTCATCAAAGTCGCTTGCGTCGTCGAAGAGGGCTTTCGCCGCGTCGGCGGTGGCTTCCTTGTCCCCGATCTTTTCCGCCATCCGGTCCAGTTCGCCGAACAGGTCGTCCGCGCCGTGGAGGGATTCTCGCGCCTGGGTCCGTCCGGCAGTGGCCGCGAGCTTGCTCCGGTTCGCGCGCGCCTCCTTGATTTGCGCCAACATCTCGGAGTATTCGGACTCCTGCATGCGGATCTCGGCCTCGACCGCGCCGGCCTTCCCCAGGAGGACCCTGGCCCGCTCCGCGTGCTTGCCGGCGAACTTCGCGGCTACGTCGGCCGTATCCTCGTCGCCGATCTCGCGGGCCAGCGCTTCGCGGCGCTGGCAGACTTCGGCCTCCCGCACCTCCGCACGTGATCGCTTCTGCGCCGCGGCGAGCTCCTCCTTGAGGGCTTCCAGCCCCGCCTTGGTCTCGACGGCCTCGCGCTCCATGCTTTTGAGAAGCCCGTCGACGGCCTCCGGCACGGCGTCCCGGTCCAGTTCGCGGTGGAAGTTGTCTACGGCTTCCCTGAAAGCCCGGCGAAGATTCTCGAACATGGGTATCAATGTAACCGGCTGGCCAGCCCGTGGAGCACACCACCCTCCGAAATCCCCTCGAACAGGGCGTTTTCCGGCAAGGGGAGGTCGTCGCGCGACGCCAGGGCCCGCTGCGCCGCCGCCTCCACCTCCACGGTTGCGGCCGCCTCGACCTCCGCGATCTCACCCGGCGAGACCCCGGCGCCCGCCAGGTAGGCTTCGAACAGCCCGACCGGATCACGCCGTCCCCAGCTGTCGAAGAGCTCCTCCGGGAACGTCTCGCGGGCCTCCCTCTCGTCGTGGGTGGCGTGCCCGCCCATCCGGAAGGTCTCGGCGACGATGACGACCGGGCCGTTGCCCTCGACGCACTGTCTGCGGGCCAGGACGGTGGCGGCGTATACGTCCAGGACGTTGTTTCCGTCGCACCCGAGCCCGGTGATCCCGTGTGCGGCGGGGATGTCTTCGGGTCGCCCGGCGCCGTGTTGGTCCAGCCTGGTACCGAGCGCCACCTGGTTGTTCTGGATGACGAAGATCGCGGGCACGCCGAGACGGGAGGCAAGGACGAGCCCTTCGTGGCATGCGGCGGTGCGCGTCGCGCCGTCCCCGGTCCAGGTGAGCGCCACGCGTGCTTCGCCCCGGTTCTTGAAGGCCAGGGCAGCGCCGGCGACAACGGGTACGCTGGTGCCCATGTGGCTGACCGGCTGGATCACGCCCTTGCCGATGTCGCCGTAGTGGAAGTCGCGCCCTCCGCTCGGACTGCCGGCGGTAGCGAGGTAGCAGCTGAAGCCGTACTGCAGCGGAAGGCCCATCATGTGACATGCGCCTGCGTTGCGGATCATCGGGATCACCACGTCCCGCCCTCGGTCCAGAGCGGCCACGCATCCTACGGTTACGGCCTCTTCGCCGACGCCGAGCCAGGCTTTGCTGATGACGCCCTGTCGCACCCAGCGCTTGAGACCGATATCCTGCAGCCTGGTGACGACGAGGTCGCGGTAGAGCGACAGGAGGCGGGCGCTCCCGAGATCGGCCACACAGGCCGCGCGTTCGGGATTGCTCTCGAGCCTGTGGCGGTACTCCCGCATGAGTTCGGGGTCCGGTTGCCAGTTCCGGTACTCGGGCGGGTCGAAAGCCGGGTATCGCTTCAAGGGGACCGCGTTGCTGACGTCTTGGGATTGGCCGGGAGCGGGCGACGGGAACCCGGCGGAGGGACCGGAAGGTAGGAAACAGGAGGCCGGTGAGGCAAACGGGCACGGATGCATCGCCAATCCGCGACTCCGTTGCTCGCGGACTCACGATCACGCGAGATTCCGGGTAGGACGAAAGGTGTTGTGAACCTCATGTGCAATTCGCCTCCAGCGACGGAGAAACCGTGACCGCTGTCCAGAAGCCGCGGATCAGTGCCCAGGTGGCTCTCTCGCTGCTCGAAGCGCTGCAATCGATCGACCGTCCCGGCGAAGTACTCGATGATGAGGTGCTCTCGCGCACCATGCCACGTCGGCTCGGCTTGAGCACGGTCATCGAACGGCAGGTCCAGCTGTACCGGGAATACACCCGGCAGGGGCGAAAACTCGGTACCGACGAACTGGCGGAGTTCATGCGGCTGGTTGGCAAACGGCCCGATTCGCGAAAGGTCTTCCTGGTCATGGGGGCTGGACTGGCCGAAGCGGAAGGTGGATTTCGAGGTAGACTCCTGCCCCGGCGGCTGCGGCTCGCTCTGGTGCGGCGATCGGTACGGCGGGGACTTGAGCGGTTGTTCGGCCGGCAAGTGGGGGGGTTCCTGTCCGGCCCGTTTACCCTGGAGGTATCCGCCTCGCCCCTGGTGCAGCTCGACCCCAGCGGCGACGCGTGCGAGGTGGTCACCGGGTTCTGCCTGCACCTGCTGCGAAAAGCCCTGGGCGAAGGTGTACAGGTCGTCAAGGGGTCGTGCGAGACGCGTGGCGACCGGTCGTGCAGGTGGACGCTGGAGACCTGGCAGCCCGTGGAATAAAGCCCCGCTGCATTCGGCCGGCGATGCATCCGCGCCGGACCGCCGCGCTCGAGCGCGGCCTCCACGCGCCTCAACCGTACGCGTGGTAGAGGATGTAGTAGACGAACAGGCCGGTCAGGGACGTGTACACCCAGGCGGGGAAGGTCCATCGCGCGAGACGGCGGTGTTCCGTGAACCTCTCGCGCCGCGCGAGTTGGATCAGCCGGATCACCATGGGAACGATCACGACCGCCAGGATCATGTGGCTGAACAGGATCGCGAGGTAGATGGGGCGGACCGCTTCGGGCCCTGCGAAGGTGTGGGTTCCGGTGAGCGAGAAGCGCAGGACGTAGAAGACCAGGAAGAGCCCGGAGGCGATCACCGCTCCGATCATGCACCGCATGTGCTTCCCGATCTCCCTTTGCCGGATGTAGCGGAAGCCCGCCAGCAGGAACAGTGCGCTGGTCAGGTTCAGTCCGGCGTTCAGGTGCGCGAGCACACCGCCAACGGTTTCCGCGGTCACGACGGAGCGCGCTCCCATGAATGGGCGGCCATGGCGACACCAAGCGCGAGCAGGGTCGCGGCCAGCAGGGTGTGGGTGGAAACGTACGGAGCTTCAAGCCGGAAGAGGACCGAGGCGAAGCCCAGGAACACCTGGGTCACGACCCCGGCTGCAAGCGCCGCCGCCAACCGCCTCGGAAAGGGATCCCGGGTTCGCACCCACACCAGGCGGCCGTGGTGGAGCACGACGACCGCCACGACGAGACCGAGAACCCGGTGCAGGAAGTGAAGCCCCACCAGCGGATACTGCAGGGGCGGGATCACGCGGCCGAGACACAGGGGTACATCCGGGCACGCCATCCCGGCGTCGGTGTGGCGGACCAGCGCCCCGACCACCGACTGGGCAAACACGAGCCCCGCGGCCCACAAACCCGCCCTCCACACGACCCGCCGGCCTGGCCAGCTGGCGGGCTGATCGTGCCCCGGCCCGGTTTGCACCAACATCACTGTAACCAGCGCCAGAAACACGAAGGCCAGGGCGAGATGCGAGGTGGAGATCGCGTCCGGGAGCCGATAGATCACCGTGAGGCCGCCCAGGACCGCCTGGAGGATCAACAACCCGAGCCCGGCCAGGCCCATGCGAAAGAGGTCGCTCCGGTCCGGGTAGGCCCGCCGTGTCAGGATCACGGCGACCGGAAAGAGGATCAACAGGGCCCCGGCCCACAACCGATGAAGGTGTTCCCAGAAGACGCCACCGGTCATCTCCGGCATCATCGTGCCGAAGCAGGTCGGCCAGTCCGGACAGGCGAGGCTCGACTCGGTCGCGTGCACAACACTGCCCAGGAACAACAGCGCGAGGGTCCATAGCAGGACGAAGAAGAGAAATGGGCGGACCATCAGACGCCGGCGGTCTCCCTGATGACGGACGGCTCGTGCCGGACCGGGGGCGACGCCGACGCGATGCCCTCCTCCAGCCACTCGTAGCGGTCCGCCATCGCGCCCCGCGCCACCTCGTAGATATCCCGGTCGTCGTTGCGGAAGACCGCGCGGAAGCGCGCATTGATCCTCCGTCGGGCCAGCCTGCATGCGGCGTCCGCCAGCTCGAAGGGCGTCGTGTCCGCGGGGTTCTCCCCGACGAGCTTCATGGCCCGTACGCAGACAGCGGTCATGACGAACAGGTCGCCGCCGATGTCCACGAGCCTGCCCAGCACGGCCTGTCGCTGTTCCAGCTTTGGTCCGAAGCGCAGCATGGCGTGGAAGAGGGTGCGCGCGAGCTTGCGCGATGTCCGGTCCACGTAGCGCATGTGTCCGGCCAGTGGCCCGAAAGTGCGGTGGCGCGGCCACAGGCCCCACCCCAGCCACCTGCTCGGGTACCACACCGCGTAGTGCAGCGCAGCCCTCAGGAAGCCTGCCGCGCGCTTTGCCGCCGGCAATCGCGGGTCAATCGCGGCGCCAGCCACGGCCAGGTGCTCATCAACGGCCTCGCGAGCGATGAAGAGACGCATGATTTCGCTGGAACCCTCGAAGATCAGGTTGATCCGCGCATCCCGCATGCATCGTTCGACCGGCAACGGGTCCTCGCCGCGCGCCTTCAGCGAATCGGCGGTCTCGTACCCGCGTCCACCGCGGATCTGCACGGCATCGTCCACCAGATCCCACGCCTTCTCGCTGTGCCAGAGCTTGGCCGTGGCCGCTTCGAGGCGGATGTCGAGCGTCCCCAGCCCGGACATGGCCGCCGCCAACTCGACCGCGGCTTCCATCGCATAGGTCTCGGCCGCCATCCGGCCCAGCTTCTGGGCTACGGCGTCGTGCTTCCCGATCGGCGCACCCCACTGGACCCTCTCGGCCGCCCAGGTGCGGCAGCCGCGCAGGAGGGCCTTGCCCGCAGCCGTGCAGAAGGCGGGCAGCGCCAGCCGTCCCGTGTTGAGCGTGATCAGGGCGAGCTTCAGCCCGAGGCCCTCTCCCCACAGGAGATTCTCCCTCGGGACCTTCACGTCGTGGAAGTGGAGGACTCCGTTCGAGATGCCGTCGAGTCCCATGAAGCGGCAGATGTGGCCGACTTCCACACCGGGCCAGGCGGTCTCGACGATGAAGGCGCTTATCGGGCGCTTTCCCTTCACTCCATCGCGCGCGGGTGTCCGCGCCATGACCACCAGCAGATCGGCGCGTGGCCCGTTCGTGGTCCAGAGCTTCTCTCCGTTGAGGATGTAGTGCGTGCCGTCCTCGGACAGCTCGGCGAAGGTGGACATGTTGGCCGGATCCGAACCCACCATCTGCTCCGTCAGCGCGAAGGCGGACAGTGCGCCGCCGGCTGCGCGGGGCAGGTATTTGCGCTTCTGCTCTTCGGTACCGAACAGGACGAGCGGCGTGGGAACCCCGATGGACTGGTGCGCGGAGAGGAAGGCGGCCGTCGAGGCGCAGCGGCTGGCCACCAGCGCGAGGGCGCGGTTGTACGACGTCTGCGACAGCCCGAGGCCACCGTACTCCCGTGGAATCTTGATCCCGAAGGCGCCCAGATCCGCCAGGCCCTGCAGCACGGAGTCCGGAACCCAGCCGTCCCGGTCGAAAGCGTCGCCGTCCACATGCTCCTCGGCGAAACGCCGGATCCGTTCGAGGAAGGGGGCCGCCCTTGCGGCCTCCTCGGGGTCCTGGGCCGGATGGGGATGGACGAGGTCGAGGGACAGGCGGCCTCCGAAGAGTTCCTTCATGAAGCTTCGGTTGGTCCACCCCGCCTCGCGGGCGTCTTCGGCGACATCGCGGGATTGCCGAGCGTCGCTGAGGTCGTGGTTCTGCCTGTTCGCTGTGCTGCTCATGGTTCTCCCTCCAGGAGGGTCACGAGGTCGTCTTCGCGGGCCTCGGCGTCGGCCTCGCCCACGCGGATGAGCTCGGCCAGATAGTCCGGTTGGAACATGATCAGGCTCAGGAAATCTGGCGCTTCGGTGTCCCTGGTACCAAGCCCCCGCGTCAGGAAGCGGAACGCCTTGGGAAGCTGGGGTTCGTATTTGTTCGCGAGCCTCCCCAGGTCGACGGTGGGCCGAATCGTCAGTCGCCGGACCAGCCGCATCCCCATTCGCTCCTCAGGCTTCAGCGCCATCAGGAGCTGGTTGATCCGCTCCATGCGCTGCCCGTCGTCCTCGATGAGGTCGAGGAAGACGGAGTTCATCATCACGCCGACCACCTGTGCGGGCGGCGGATACCCCGTCACCGTGGGCTTGTCCGCCTCGGGGATCGAGCGGTCGCGGCGGGTGCTGATGGCCAGGATGCGTTCGGCGCCGAGGTGAAGGGCGGGCGAAAACGGTGCCGTGAGCCGGATTCCGCCGTCCCCGAACCAGTGTTGTCCGATCTTTACCGCGGGGAAGACGATGGGGAGCGCGGCGGAAGCCATGACATGCTCGACGGAAAGCGTCGTGAGCCTCGACCGTCGATTCGGTCTCTCCCACTCCTTCACCCCTTGCCCCTGGACCCACAGGATCGATTGTCCCGTCGAGTAGTTGGTGGTGCTCAGCGCGACGGCCTTGAGCCTTCCCATGCGCAGGTTGTAGCGGACCCCTGTAAGCTCGCCGTCGACGGCGTGCATCGTATCTGTCAGGTACTCCCGCAGGGGCTGGGTGTCGAGCAGCCCCCGCACCTGCGGAGGTCCGCTCCTGCCTCCCGACATCAGCTGCCGCCCCCAACGGAACAGGTGCTGTCTCAGCGACCGCATGTCGGTGCGGAAGACCTTGTCCACGCTGAGGTCGGACCAGAGGTGGATGAGCTCCTCCGCGGCCTGCTCGAATGTGCCGTGATGGGCGGCCAGGTGAGCGGCGTTGATCGCCCCGGCACTGACGCCGGTGACAATGGGGATTTCCAGCTGAGGGAAGCGGCGGCCGAGGAAGCGGAGAACACCGACCTGGTAGGCGGCCCTCGCTCCGCCGCCGCCCATGACGAATGCCAGGGGGCCGTGGCCGAAATCCCCGCGGCACTCGACCGGCGCTGCATCCCGGCCGGGCGCCGCGCTTTTTCCATATTCCGATGAATCTGCCATGTTTATCCGGGAATCTTCGTGGCCTTGACGGCGCATCGTCAACCTGAGGGAGGGGTCCATGTCCGCGTTGCGGGGGTTGGCCATCGCGGGGACGGCTGTTCTCGCGGCCTCGGTGCTGGCTCTGGTGCGCGGCGAAGTGAAGCCGGGGACCTCAAGGTATCAGGGCGCCGACCAGAGCGCGCCCGGTTTTGCCGGATCGGAGGCCTGCCGGAGCTGTCACGAGGAGCAGTTCACGGCGTGGGCGAGTTCCACACACGGCACGGCCGGTGGAGACCCGGGCCCCGAGACCGTCATCGCGCCCTTCGGCGGCTCCCCGATCCGATTCGCGGATGCGGTGGTGTCGCCGGTCGTCGACGGGGAAGGGCGGTATGTCTTCGTGGTCGAGCGCGACGGGCGGCCTCCGACGGAGCTGATTGTCTCGGGCGTGATCGGGCGCGGCCACATGGTGGGGGGCGGGACCCAGGGTTTCGTGTCACGGTTCCCCGACGGCACGGAGCGCTTCCTTCCCTTCGACTACTCGGAAGACGCGGATACATGGTTCTGCAACACCGCATTCGTGGGCGGCTTCTGGGTGCCGGGCGCGGACCGGGCCCGGCTTCGCGCCGACGCGGGTTGGCTGCCGGTCACCGGGGAGATGCGTCTGACCGACTGCGGCGACTGGCCACCGGTACGGATCCTGGGGACCAACCGCCGCTTCGCGAACTGCCAGAACTGCCACGGCAGCCAGATCGAGGTGGAGTACCGGCCCGAGGTGGAGCGCTACGAGACGCGGGTGGCCACGCTGAGGATCAACTGCGAGTCCTGTCACGGGCCGGCCCTGGCCCATGCGGAGCGTGCCGGCGCGGCCAGCCGGGCGCGTGCGCGTGGCGAGCCCGTTTCCGCTGTCGGCCAGCCTCCCGCCCTCGCCTCCCTGGACGTCGACGCCTCCCTCGATGTCTGCTTCCAGTGCCACGCACTCAAGCGTGCCGTCGGCGACGGCCCGCCACGCTCGATGGCGGACTACAGTCTCGGCCTCCCGCTCATAGGCGACTCCCCGTACCTGCCCGACGGCAGGATCGCGACATTCGGCTACCAGCAGACCCACCGCTCCAGCGCGTGCTACCTCTTCGGATCCATGACGTGCGTGGACTGTCACGACCCGCACTCGCAAGACTACCGTGACACATTCGGCAACCCGCTGAACGGCCGTTTCGACGACCGCCAGTGCACGGCCTGCCACGCCAGCAAGGTGGCCGACCCGGAAGCGCACACCTACCACCCGGCCGGATCATCCGGAGCCGCGTGCACCTCGTGCCATATGCCGTACATCCAGCACCCGGAGCTTTCGGAAGCCGTGCCGTATGCGCGCTCCGATCACACGATCTCGATCCCGCGGCCGGGATTCGACGAGGAGGCCGGACTCGGGTCGGCGTGCGCGGGGTGTCACCGGGACATGTCTGCTGCCGATCTGGCCCGTCAGGCGGCCGCGTGGTGGGGTGACATCGCGCCGCACCGGACCGAGGTCGCCGCACTGGTCGCCGCGACGGATCCCGGCGCCCCGCACGGCGACCTCGACCGCGCCCTGGCGGCGGCCGCCGCGCAGGGGATCCGGCACGTCGTGGCCAAGGTGATGGCGGTGGACGCGTGGGTACGGGGGCGGGTGCTCGGGGGCGAGGGCGCCCCGGGCGGGCTCGACGACGTCCCGGGACGCGCGCTGGCCACCATGGCCGCCGACGACGACGAGGACGTGCGCGCGGCGTCCGCTGCCGCGCTGCACGCGTCCCGGGGCGGCGACCCGGATGTGCGCGCCCTTCTGGATGCCGTTTCGCGCGGGGCCCCCGACCCCGAGCGGCTGCGCGCGCGTTGGGCCGCCGCTCTGGTGCAGTGGGCGGCCGCCGCGGAGAAGGCGGGGGGCCCCGCGGCGGCGTTGCCGTTGCTCAGGCGGGCGCAGGAGGTGCGGCCCGGGTCGCCGGAGGTGCTGGTGGCGTTGGGGGCGGGGTTGGCGGCCGCGGGAGACATCGCGCAGGCCGTGCAGGTGTACCTGGAAGCGCTGAGGCAGCGGCCCGGCGATCCGGTCGCCCTCGTGAACCTGGGACTGGGGCTGGAAGCACTCGGCCGCGAAGACGACGCGGCGGGCGTCTACGAGGAGGCCGTGCGGGCGCGGCCCAGCGAAGCGCTGGCCCACTTCAACCTGGGCAACATCCGCTTCCGCCGCGGTGACTTCGCGGGTGCGATCGACTCGTACCGGGCCGCGGTGCGGCACGATTCAGGCCTTGCGCGCGCCCATTTTTACCTGGCCGTGTCGCTGATCAACACCGGCCGTGTCGAGGACGCCCTGCCGTCGCTCTACGACGCGCTGGAGTTTGCTCCCGGGGACACGGAGATCCAGGAAGTCATCCGCCAGGTGGAAGCGGTGCTGCGGGGCCGCCGCAACCCCCGCCGGGATGTTAGGTTATAGGTCGCCATGATTCGAAGCCGAACCGCCGCCAGCCTGCTATCGGCCCTCCTCCTCGGTGGGTGCCACGCCTATGCGCCCTCCAGCCTGACCCAGCTCCACCCCGGTGACCGGGTGCGGACGCTGCTCACGCAGGAGCAGTTCGAGGAGTTCGACGAACATCTGTTCGGCGGCGACCGTCTCATCGAGGGCACGGTGGTCGAGGCGGACCCCGGCGGGATGCTCCTCGAAGTCCCCGTCGTTACCGTGACCGAAGGGATTCGCGTCGAGTCGTTCAGCCAGCGGCTTCGGATCCCCGCGCCCGGAATGGCCGACGTGGAGATTCGGTCCCTCGCCCGCGGCAAGACCTATACGCTGGTGGGTGCCGTAGGCGCCGTCCTCGGGGCGATCGCCTGGGACCAGTTGCGGGGTTCGCGGAGAGGCGACTCGACCGTTCCGCCGGTGCCCGAAGAGGATATCGCCGTCGTGATCCGCATCCCGTTCACGGTTCGGTAGGAGGCCGATGAAGTCTCACACCTCTCGGGCGCCCCGCAAGCATGTGCGATCGGGGACGACCGTGCGGATGCCGGCGACCCGCTGTCGCCTTGTCACCGCAGCGTCGCTTTGCATGCTGGCGCTTGCCGCTTGCTGGAGCGACGACGAAATCGGCACGCCCCTTTCCGTCGAACTGATCGGACCGGAGACCGGGCTGGTGGGGGACGAGCTCTCGGTTCTCTACAACGTCAGCGGCCGCCGTCTCGAGGGCATCGTGTTCACCTGGGGCGACGGGGCGACGGATTCGCTGCCCACGGTCGGTGCCCAGACGGCGGCGGGGTCCATGCAGCACACCTACGAGTCTTCCGGGATGTTCATCGTCAGGGCCAGGGCGGTCGATGCTCTGGAAGGGGTGGCGAGCGCGCAAGTCTCCATCAATGTTCAGAGCCGATGACGGTGCTTCGCCGTCGCCTCGGCCCAGTGAAACGCCTCGCAGTTGGCGCAGCACGAGTGGGGGTATACTATACTGCAACACCAAGCCGGATACTCCCGTGACGCCACTTGTCGCGGGCCAGGCGGACCGGGAACGTCCCGTCGCCCAGGCCGGCAGCTCAATCAGGTTTGGAAGGAGATGTAGCATGACAAACCGTTTGTTCGGAGCAATCCGTTCCCTTGGGGGCGGGATGGCCGGGACGGCGACAGTGCTCCTCGCGGTGACGCTGGCAATGCCGGCTCCGGTCAGCGCGCAGGACGGCACGGTCACCGGTACGGTCACGGATGCCGTGAGCCAGCGGCCCGTGGGCTCGGTGCAGGTGTTCCTGGTCGGGACCGGCCTCGGAACGCTGTCCCGTGACAATGGCCGCTTCGTCATCCTCAACGTGCCGGCGGGTGACTACACGTTGCGCGCCGAGCGCATCGGGTACAGCACGTCGGAGGCGCAGATAACGGTGGCTGGAGGCACTGTCCAGCAGGATTTCGCCATCGGTGCGCAGGCTTTGGGCCTCGACGAGATCGTGGTGACCGGAACAGCCGGGGCCGCGCGAAGGCGTGAAATCGGCAATACCGTCTCCCTGCTCGACGTGGGCAAGGACGTGGTGGCCCCCCCGGCAAACGTGGACGCCCTGCTTCAGGCACGCGTGCCGGGGATGTCCGTCACGCAGAGTTCGGCCAGCGTAGGGGGCGGGGCCATGATCCGCCTTCGCGGCAACGTGTCCATGACCCAGTCCAACCAGCCCCTGATCTACATCGACGGGGTGCGGGTTCGTAGCGCGGGCTTCGCCAAGAACGTGCCGCCGGTCGGGTACTCGGGGCGGAGCAATAACGATGTGTCCAGCCCACTCAACAGCGTCAACCCGCAGGACATCGAGCGGGTCGAGGTCATCAAGGGGGCGGCCGCGACAACGCTGTACGGCACGGAGGCATCCGCCGGCGTGATCCAGATCTTCACCAAACGGGGAAGCGTCGGCGACGCCACCTGGACGGGTCAGACGAATCAGGGAGTGGCGCGCAACCTGACATTCGGCCCCGACCCGTCGCTCAGACCCCCGTCGGAGAACCCCACCTCGCTGTCCGGCGGGCGCTCCGACTTCCTCTTCATCAACCCCTGGCTGCGCGGCCACAAGCCGAAGTGCGGCGACGCGATCGTCGTTGACGGCCAGCCATGCGACAGCGGGCTCTTCAGCGACATCGGCGCGCACCAGCAGGACTACGCCATGAGCGTCGGCGGCGGTGCGGAGAACGTCAGGTACTTCGTTTCGGCTTCATTCGAGAACGACGATGGCGTGCTGCCCAACGACCAGGAGAAGAAGGTCATCCTCCGGGGGAACTTCACCTTCAACCCAATGGACGACCTCCAGCTCCAGTGGAACACGTCATATACGAACGACCAGCTCGCCCACACGGCGGCCGGGAACAACGCTCACGGCATGACGCTGAACACCTTCCGCCGGGACCGGAACTACCTCAACGACGAGTCCTTCAACGCCATCAACCCCTTCCTCGACCAGGATATCACCACCCAGATCGATCACCTGATCACGGGGATGACGGCCACCTACTCTCCCCTGGCGAACTTCTCCAACAAGTTCAGCGTGGGGTACGATCTGGCCCAGCAGGACAACCGCAACCTCAGGCCGTTCGGCTTCATCCGGGCGCCTTCCGGGATCCTGGCCACGTCGCGCTACGAGTTCAACACTCTCACGGTTGACTATGTGGGTTCGCTGGACTTCCAGCTGCCCGCGGGCATCCGCTCCGCACTTTCCTTCGGGGGACAGAGCGTCACAACCCGCAGCGAGCGGACGACCGCCTACGGCGACAACTTCCCCGGCCCGGGTGACCCGGATGTGGACAACGCCGGCAATACCCTGGGCTTCGAGGACCGTACGAGGATCGTGAACGCCGGACTGTTCTTTCAGAACGTTTTCGACTTCTCCAACAAGTACTTCGTCACGGTCGGCGCCCGTGTGGACGGCAACTCGGCTTTCGGTGCCGACTTCGGTCTTCAGGCGTATCCCAAGGTCTCGGGCTCCTACGTGATCTCCGACGAGGATTTCTGGGACGAGGGCTGGGGCACCATGAAGCTCCGGGCCGCCTGGGGCCAGGCGGGACGTGCCCCGGGCGCCTTCGACGCGGTGAGAACCTTCGCCGCGGCAGGTTGGGGCGGCGTACCTGCCTTCCTTCCCAGCAACGTCGGCAACGCCGAAATCGGTCCCGAGAAGACCTCGGAGCTGGAAGCGGGTTTCGAGGCATCCCTGATCAACGACCGCCTTGCGCTCGACTTCACATACTTCGCCCAGACGACGGCCGACGCGCTCTTCAGCGTGCGCCAGGTCCCGTCTCTGGGATTCACCAGTTCGCAGCTCGCCAACGTCGGCGAACTTGTCAACAACGGCTTCGAACTCGGACTCAACTACAGCATCATACGCAACGACACGTGGAGCTGGGACGTCAATGCCAGCCTGGCCTTCAACGATTCGGAGATCACCTCGCTGGGCGACGTTCCGTCGTTCTCGATCGGCGGCTTCGGCTGGGTGATCGAAGGTGAGACGGCGCCGGTGATCCGCGCCGACTGCGTAACCAACCCGGAGGACCGGGCGGACCCGATTATCGAGCAGGACTGCCTCCACGGTCCCAACCAGGCGCCCACCATTGCAGGCTTCGGGACCACCTTCGGTCTGCCCTTCGGGATTCTCGTGACCGCCCGGGGGGAATACCAGGGCGGCGCCTACATGCTGAACGGACCGCAAGCGGCCGCTACCCGGCGGTCCGTCCGCTGGGCGGGTTGCTTCGAGGCGTACAACACGTGGGAGACGCAGGGCTACGCAGCCCTCACCGCGGAAGAGCGCGCCCGCTGCGACGTGAAGTTCTACCAGGGCGACTTCGCGGTCCAGCCGGCCGACTTCTTCAAGATCAGGGAGGTGAGCGCCCAGGCGCCGCTCCCGGACGCGTGGGCTGCCACGGTCGGTGCATCGCGGGCGAACGTGACCTTCTCCGGGCGGAACTTCTTCCGCTGGGTGGATCCGCTCATGCGTACGATGGACCCCGAGGTAGGCGGCAACGTCGGCTTCAACACCCGGGTGCGCAGCATGTCCGAACACGTTCCGCCACCGGCGTTCTATACCTTCTCATTGCAACTCGTCTTCTAAAGGGGGGTGAGACGAATGAAAATCATATCGATGGCTACATCCAGAGTTATGCGGCGGGGCGCCCTCCTCCCCGCCGCCCTGGTCGGGTTCCTGGCGGCGTGCGACACGGACGTTGTCAACCCCGGACGGGTGCAGGAGGTCTTCCTCTTCGAAACGGAGGCCCAGGAAGCGATCGTCAGCGGGATCGGCCGGGCCGCCGCGGAGGCGCAGAATTACATCGGATACACGGGCGCCGCGGTCACCCGCGAGATCCACCCGTCCGGTTCGACGGGGAGCTTCGGAATCACGGTCGAGTGGCAGAACGGCGAACTCGACTACGAAACGATCGACACCCACTGGAATCTCTCCCAGCGTGCGCGCTGGTGGGGTGACGACGGGATCGCGAAGATCATGGAGACGGGAGCCGAGAACCAGGCGACACTGGCGGAGGCCTACTTGTGGACCGGCTACGCTTACCGGATTCTGGGCGAGAACTTCTGCCGTTCCGTCATCGACGGCGGGCCGGCTGGTGATCGGAGCGTCTATTACGACCGGGCCATCGCCCGCTTCGACCAGGCGGCTTCGCTGGGGTCGGGCGACATGGCCATGGCGGCCGTCGCGGCCCGTGCGTCGGTGAAGGCGTTCATGGGAGACTGGTCGGGGGCGGCCTCCGACGCGGCCGGAGTGCCGGAAGGCTTCGTCTTCAACATGCCGTACTTCGCCACCGAGGGTAATCCCACCCGGAACCGGATCCAGTTTGCCAGCCAGAACGAGCCCTACAAGGCTCATACCCAGAGGTACACGAAGTACGAGGACTACAGCATGAGCGAAAACAACCCCGACGGCGACCCCCGGGTTGGGTACCGGGTGACGGACGAGACCGGCGACGCCGCGGTGCTGTGCTGCGGGCAGGTTCCGTGGTGGCCCCAGACGAAGTATGCCGACTCGGGGTCGGATATCCCGCTGTCCAAGGGGACCGAGATGCGGCTGATCGAGGCCGAAGGGATGCTGACGTCAGGGGACTGGCAGGGAGCCATGGGGAAGATCAACGCCCTGCGCACCGCAGCAGGCGTGGAGCCGGCCGTGGCGGCGAGCGCGGCGGAAGCGTGGACCGCGCTCAAGTTCGAGCGCGGCGTGGTCCTGTGGCTGGAAGGACGCCGCCTGGGCGACTTCTTCCGCTGGAACGCGAACAACACGCCCGGTGACCTGCACCCGCTCGAGCAGCCCTCGGGGAGCCAGGAGGAGGGCTCGCACCTGGTGCAGCAGGACCTGTGCTTCCCCATCTCGCGCGGCGAGGTGGACACCAACACCAACATCAGCGGTCCAACGGGGTGAGTGGCGTGTAGCGCCATCCTGTGACCGAGGTGTTGCAGGCCCGCGCCGTTACGGCGGGCCGGACATGACAAGGGAGGGTCCCCTTCGCGGGGGGCCCTTTCTTTTTCCGGGTATGCGGACACTGGGGGGCTATGACAGGCGGGGCCCGGGGGCGAGCATGACGACTAGCCCGGCAACCGGCTGCGCCAGGGGACCTTGCGCTGTTCTACTTGTCATACAGACGGACCATATGTAAAATATGGCTATGATTCAGCGTCTGTTGTGGTTGAGCCTGGTGAAACACGCGTGGTCGCGTCGCTCCGTCGTTTGGCTGTCCGGTGTGCGCCGGGTGGGGAAGACGACCCTCGCCAGGATGCTGCCGGACGCCGTCTACATGAACTGTGACCTGCCTTCCGTGGCGCGGGCCCTTGAGGATCCCGAGTTGTTCCTCGGGGGCCGGCGGCCGGGCACCGTTGTCGTCCTCGACGAGGTGCACCAGCTGCGGGATCCGAGCCGTCTGCTGAAGATCGCAGCGGACGAATACCCGCACCTGAAGGTCCTGGCCACCGGATCCTCCACACTCGCCGCCACCGGAAAATTCCGCGACTCGTTAGCCGGACGGAAGGCGACGATCCACCTCTATCCCGTCTTGTGGGAGGAGTGCGCGGAGCCCTTCGGCACGCCCGATCTGGACCGTCGACTTCTCCACGGAGGGTTGCCGGAGGCACTTCTGGAGGACGAAAGGCCCGAAGCATTCTTCGCGGAATGGATCGACAGTTTCTACGCGCGGGACATCCTCGAGCTGTTCTCCATCCGCAACCGCCAGGGATTCCTGTCGCTGTTTCGGCTGCTGCTGCGGTGGAGCGGCGGCCAGGTCGACTACACCCGCCTCTCCCGCCTCGCCGAATTGAGCCGGCCAACGGTGAAGTCCTACCTGGAAGCCCTTCAGATCGCTCACGCGGTCCACCTGCTGCGGCCGTTCCACAGCGGAGGCTCCCGGGAGATCGTCAGTCGTCCCAGGTGCTATGCTTTCGACACGGGATTCGTGGCTTTCGAGAGGGGCTGGAACCGCATCCGGGAGGATGACCGCGGCGTCCTCTGGGAGCACCTCGTGTTCGACGCCCTGAGGCTGCGCCACCTCGATGACAGGATCTTCTACTGGCGGGACAAGTCGGGCCGGGAGATCGACTTCGTGGTTCGCCGCGGGCGTGACCGGGTCGACGTGTTCGAATGCAAGATCAATCCGGACAAGCTGGACCTGTCACGGGTGAATGCCTTTCGCGCCCGGTACCCGGAGGGGGACAACTACGTGGTAAGCCCCCGTGCGGAGCGGCCCTACCAAATCCGCCGCGGAGAACGGGTCTTCACGGTGTGCACGACGAAGGACCTGCCCTGACGCGACGGCCGGCCGGACGCGGCCCCGCCCTCCGGACCGACCTCTACATCGTGCTCTGCAGCACCCCCCGCCCTATCGCGACGATCCCGGCCCAGATGCACGCCAACGCCAGCACCCCGGCCACCAGGTGGGGGCCGTACGACTTCTTCTCCGGCGGGCGGCGTTTCATCACCGTGCTGACGAACTGGGCGACACCCGCCGCGATGACCATCATGAAGAGGTGGCCGATCAGCTGGGTGTAGAACGGGCGCGAGAAGAGCACCGCGATGCCACTGAGCACCTGTAGGTGGAGGAGTCCGGCGAACACGGTGGCCAGCCGCGCCATCGCGGTCGAATACTCACGCTTGCCGAAGAACCCGACCAGCGCATAGAGGATCACGAAGAGACCGGCGAGGAGGACCAGGAAGCGCAGTCCGGAGTGGGCGGCGAAGAGCATGGGGTAAGGCTCCCGAAGTGTGAGGGTAGCGGTGCCCTGAGTCTGAGGGATACGCGCCCACCGGGCAATGCGGGGTCGTTCCCGGGCCGGCCGCGCAGGGGCCGGGGCCGAGTGGCCACCTGACCCTCTGGATCGAAGGCCGCCGTCTGAATGATCTGGACCGTTGGCAGCACCCCTTCCTGCAGGGCGGAACGCTTATCGGTCCTGGAGAAGAGCCGCGCGTGTCATGCATGCCGGTTCCCGAGATCGAGTGCACCCTGACTGACCTTGAAGTATGAGTATTAAATACTCATTTTTCATAGATGACGATACCTAGACGTGCCCACTTGGAGGAACTGAACCGGAAGCTGCGCAACAACCCCGTCGTCGCGCTTCTCGGTGCCCGGCAAGTGGGGAAGACGACCCTCGCCAGAAAACTGGCCGCGCGCCGACTGGACGTCAGTCACTTCGACCTTGAGGATCCTCGCGACCTGGCGAGGCTGGATGAACCCACGCTGGCGCTGGAACCCCTCCGTGGACTCGTAGTCATCGACGAAGTCCAGAATCGTCCGGACTTGTTTCCGATTCTCCGGGTACTGGCGGATCGCAGCCCGCTTCCGGCTCGCTTCCTGGTCCTTGGAAGCGCGTCGCCGGAGCTGTTACGGCAGGGGTCGGAGTCCTTGGCGGGTCGAATTGGCTATCACGAATTGCCGGGCCTCGATCTGGCCGAGGTTGGGGTGGAAGGGTGGCGGCGCCTCTGGCTGCGGGGGGGATTCCCCCTCGCCTGGCTGGCACAAGATGATGAGCGTAGCCAGGAGTGGCGGCGGGACTTCATTCGGACCTTTGTCGAGCGGGATCTGCCCGGTTTCGGAATCACCTTGCCGTCGCGCCTGCTCCACGACTTCTGGACGATGCTCGCTCACTACCACGGCCAGACGTGGAACGGTTCCGAGTTGGCTCGGGCGTTGGGGGTCGCGCAAACCACGGTGCGGCGCTACCTGGACATCATGACCGGCGCCTACGTCACGCGGCTCCTCCGTCCCTGGAGAGAGAATCTCGGCAAACGCATCGTGAAGGCCCCCAAGATGTACATTGCGGACAGCGGTCTGCTGCACGTGCTCCTGGGGATCGGTGGCGCGCGAGACCTCGCGGGGCACCCGAAGGTCGGTGCGAGCTGGGAGGGATTCGCGCTGGAGCAGGTTGTCCGGCAACTGAGGGCCCGTCCGGAGGAATGCTATTTCTGGTCGGTGCACGGCGGCCCGGAGCTGGATCTGCTCGTCGTTCGGGGACAGGAAAGGCGCGGCTACGAATTCAAACGAACCGACGCACCCCGGGTCACGAAGTCCATGACTTCCATCAGGCGGCTACTCAGCCTGAGCCGAATCGACGTCGTACATGTCGGCCGCGACACCTACCCCATGGCGGATGGCGTTCGCGCGGTCGCCGGCCGGGATATTCTGGCGGAGATCTCGCCGCTCTGAAGCGGGTCCTGCGTCACAACTGCGTCCCTGCTTGCGCCCGTTACCGCGCACTACCGATAGGCACGCCGTCCTTGCTCTTGCCGGTGATCGCGAAGGTGGGTGCAATCGTAGTCACCACGAGGCGCCGCTGATGCGGGCACCTTTTTCTCGGCACGCTTTGTGCTGAGCCGAACCGCGGCGCTTGGCCGCGTGGGGTCCCTTCGCCCTTGCCAGCCGGCCGCGTGGCCGCTCTCGGGGCAGCGGCATTGGGCTTTCTCATTGGGGTTCCTGCCTTCTATTATGTCTGTACGGTTCGCCAACGGTGCGGTGCCGGGAAGTGTCCTTTAGGAAGTGACGAAGTAAACGGACGGGGTGTTCCTCCGCAATTGCAGTGGTCGGGTGCCCGCTCCAAGACGACGAGGTGCCCCATGCTGACACGATCCACCCTGCCCCTGACGATGATGTTCGCCGTTCTTTCGGGCGCGTGCGTGTCGGGAAGCGAGTCCGCAGGCCCCAGCCGTTCGCGGAATCTGATCACCGCAGAGGAAATCATGGCTGTCCCTCACAGCTCGGTCTTCGAGGCCGTGAGAGCGCTGCGTCCCCGGTGGCTCCAGGCACGCAGCGGGGCGACGTTCAGCACTCCCCAGCGGCAGACCGCGCGGGTGTACGTCGACGGGCAACTCCGCGGCGAACTCGACGAAATGTGGACGATTCTGCCGAGCGAGGTAGGGGAGATCCGTTTCATGAGCGCCTCCGACGCGACCACTCGTTTCGGTACCAATCACGTCGCCGGGGCGATCGTCATCACCACGAGACGCCGCTGAATGCAGGCACCGGTTTGGTGGTCTCCGGCGTGGTGAGCCGGACCGCCGAGGTTCGCGGAGGGCTGCTGGTGCTGATTGCCGCCGCCGGAGCAGCGACTGCCCAGGCGCTCACCGCCCAGCAGGGCCAGGGCGTGAACGGTAGCCGGCCCAGCGTCTTCCTCGACTGTGCGAGCCGCAACTGCAACTCCAACTACTTCCGTACCGAGTTGCCGTGGGTGAACTGGGTTCGCGTCCCCGAGAGTTCGGACGTCCACGTCATCATGACCAGCCAGACGACTGGCGCGGGCGGCCAGGAGTACCAGCTCGACTTCATGGGCAACGGCGATTCCGCCTACGAGTACCAGCTCCTTTTCCAGTCGTTGCCGACCGACACGGACCGCGAAATCCTGGACGGGCTGGCCCACACGATCGGGGTCGGCCTGCTCCACTTCGCCACCGCGAACGGATTCCACTCGGTTGCCCGGATCGTGGAACTCGACGAGGAAGGGATCGACCCCGAAGAGCGCGTCGTGGCCGGCGAAGAGGTCGACGACGCCTGGAACTTCTGGGTCTTCCGGCTCGGCGGACGTGCCGAGATCGACGGAGAGAAGACCCGGCGAACCAAGGCCATCAACGGCAACATGAGTGCGTCGCGCGTCACACCCACCTGGAAGATGAACTTCCGCGGCAACGTGAACTTCAACCGCCGCGAAATCGATCTGGTGGACGATCCCACCTTCATCGACCAGCGGACCGACTGGGGCCTGAGCGAACTGATTGCGTACTCTTTGGCTGGCCACTGGTCGGTCGGGGTCCAGGGCGAGATCCGGAAGATCACCCGATTTAACCAGGACCTCCGGTGGGAGGTCACGCCGGCCCTGGAGTACAGCTTCTTCCCCTACGAAGAAGCGACCCGGCGCGCACTGACTGTCTTCTACAAGGTCGGACCCGCCTACCGGCGATATCTGGAAGAGACCGATTTCGGGCATCTCAGCGAAACGCGCTGGGAGCATTCTATCGAGATCGAACTCTCCCAGCGCCAGCAGTGGGGCGACGCTTCCATCAGTCTCATGGGGTCGCACTTCCTCCACGACACGAACCTGTACAACGTGTCCATGGAGGGGGACATCGACTTTCGCATTGCCCGGGGCGTGAGCATCAACGGCGAGGCCAGCATCTCCTGGGTCAATGACCAGATCTATCTCCCCGGCGAGGGGGTCACGGACGCGGAAGCCCTGCTCAACCTTCAGCAACGAAGCCAGGACTTCAACTACGGAATCGAGGTCGGCTTCTCCTTCCAGTTCGGTTCGATCTACAACAACGTGGTCAACAACCGATTCGGCGGGGGCGGCAGAGGGGGCTTCGGCCGCTTCGGCCGCTTCTAGCCCCCCCCGGCTGGCCCGCGGGCTGTGTCCGGCTACGCCACCAGCCCCTGGCGCCGCAGCGCCCGCTTGATCCGTTCCAACTCTTCCCGCTGGGTGGTTGTGGGTGGATGCAGAGTGCCCTGCCGCACGCCGCCGCCGTTGATCGCGCTGTACAGCTGCATGAGCTGGCGGCGGTGGGATCCCGCGGCCTCGCCCGCGTCGGAGAGTTGCTCGCGCAGGTCGAGGATTTCGAGGAGGAACGCCTCGCGCTCGCGGTAGTCTTCCGCCGTGAGGGGAAGATCGGAGTCGCCGCTGATCGTCAGGTACCCGGTGCGGACTTTACCCCGTGCAGAGAGCTCCAGCGAGTAGACCCCGGGTGACACGAAAGGCCCTCGCTCGTCCAGGGTGCGCGGCACGACGGCTGGGTCGTGAGGCGCCCACTCGGCGTCCTCGGCGCCAGGCAGCGCGTGGCGCAGGTCCCAATCGATGCGGTGCAGGCCTGGACCCGAGGGGACCTCCAGGGTGCGCACCACCTCGCCTGCGGCGTCGCGGACGGTCAGCCGGGCGGGACCCGAACCGGGCCCGAGGCGGTAGGTCACGACGGTCCCGTCAACCGGGTTCTCGCCCATGAAGACGGACTGGCCGCGGTACGAGGTGTCCTTCCAGTAGTTCATGAGCGTGCCGGGAGGGGCTTCGTACATGACGACGGGTTCTTCGGCCGATTCGCTGTAGCGGGCCAGCGGGCCGACGTCGTCGATGATGATGATGGAGCGGCCGTGGGTGCCGAGGACCAGATCCTTCTCGCGGGGGTGGATGACCAAGTCGTCGTACGCTGTGGTCGGGAGGCCGGGGAAGCGGGCCCAGGTGGCGCCCCGGTCCGTGCTGGCGAAGACGTGATGCTCGGTGCCGATGAAGAGCACGGCCGGGTTGTCCGGGTGCTGCGCGATCACGTTCACCGAGCCGGACGGGAGGTTGCCGTGCAGCGCGGTCCAGCGCGCGCCGTAGTCCTCGGTGCGGTACACGTAGGGCTGGAAGTCGCCGTCGCGGTGCGCGTCGAAGGTGACGTATGCGGTGCCGGGCCCGTCCGGCGACGCGAGCACGCGGCTGACATACGTGCCGTCCGGGAGGCCGGGTGCGGCGCCCGAGACCTCGTTCCAGCTGCGGCCACCGTCCCGCGATACCTGCACGTTGCCGTCGTCGGTGCCGACCCAGAGAACGGCCGGGTCGAGGGGTGACTCGGCGATGGTCACGATCTCACCGTACGACGAGGTCCCGTCGTTGCGCGAGAGCGTGATGTCCGCGCCGCGCACGCCCATGATCTCGAGGTCGTCGCGGTCCTGCTGCCGGGTCAGATCGTCGGTGCGGGTGAAGCTGTCGCCCCGGTCCCGGGAGATGAACAGGCGGTTGCCGCCGAGGTAGACCACGTCGGGATCGTGCCGGGAGATCAGGCTGGGCGACACCCAGTCCCAGCGATAGGGCTCCTCGCCATCGGGGGCGCGCAGGCGCAGGCTCATCATGTCGCCCGTCAGGTTGTCGAACCGCGTCCAGCTCCCGTTCTGGGCGTTGACGTAGATGGTGCGGCCGTCCGGGTCGGCCTGCTGGTACATTCCGTCGCCGAAGCCGGACTGCCGCCACTCGTCGTCCACGATCCCCTCCCAGGAACGGGTCTCCGACGGCCCCATCCAGGAGTGGTTGTCCTGCATGCCCCCGTAGATCCAGTAGGGGTCGTTGTTGTCCACGGTGATGCCGTAGAACTGGCCTACGGGCAGGTTGTTGATCCGCCGGAAGGTGGCGCCCCGGTCGTAGGTCTCGTGCAGCCCGGCGTCACCGGCCAGGTAGAAGTGCTCGGGGTCTCCCGGATCGATCCACATGGTGTGGTGGTCGGCGTGGACACCCACATCGTAGGTGGGACGCGGGGCGATCTCTTCGAAGGTGCGCCCGCCATCCTCACTGCGATGCGACGAGGTCGCCAGCGTGTAGACCCGGTCCTCGTTGGTGGGATCGATGAAGATGTGGGAGTAGTACATGGGCCGGATGTTCTGGTCGCTGACCTTCTCCCAGCTCTCGCCGCCGTCCTCGCTGCGGTATCCGCCGCCGTCCTCGGAATGCTGCATCAGCATGTTCAGGACTTGCGGATTCGTCGCCGAGATGGCGATGCCGATCCGGCCCTTGTCGCCGGCCGGCAGACCGTCGGTGAGCTCGCGCCAGCTGTCGCCGCCGTCGGTGGTCTTGTAGACGCCGCTGCCGGGTCCGCCGCCATTGAATCCCCATGTGCGGCGCTGTCGCTGGTACATGGCCGCGTAGAGGACATCGGGGTCCGAGGGATCGATCACGACATCGACCGCACCGGTGTGCTCGTCGACGTACAGGACCTTGTCCCAGCTTCGCCCACCGTCGCGGGAGCGGTAGACGCCGCGGTCGGGGGACGAGCGCCACAGGTTCCCCAGCGCCGCCACGTACACGATGTCCGGGTTGGAGGGGTGGACCCGTACGCGCCCCGTGTGATGTGTCTCATCCAGCCCCAGGTGCTCCCAGGTTGCGCCGGCGTCGTTGGACCGGTACACCCCGTTGCCCCAGGACGTGCTCTGCCGGTTCTGCTGCTCGCCGGTTCCAGCGTAGACGATGTCGGGGTCGGACGGCGCGATCGCCACATCGCCGAATGTGCTGACCGGCATGTGCTCCCACAGATTGGTCCAGGAGATGCCGCGGTTGACGCTCTTCCAGAGCCCGCCGGACGCGGACGCCACGTACACGGTCGAGGGGTCGTGGGGGAGCGCTTCGACGTCGTGAATGCGCCCGCCGGCGACGGCCGGGCCCACATGACGGGGCCGGAAGGCGGCCAGCTCGGTCTCCGTGATCGCCTGCTGGGCGACGAGCGACGGAGCTGCCATCGTGGCGACCAGGGTGGCGAGGAGGGTGGTGGGGGTCCGGATTGTCATGGCGTGGGTTTCTCCTGGCCAGGGTAGATCGGCACGTCGCTGCACATGGGCATGGGGATCAGGTCGGCGAACTTCATTGCCTGTCTCCGGGGACAAGAGCCCTGCGGACGACCTCCAGCACTTCGTCCGGCATGTCGTCGGCCTTCAGCATCCACTGCAGGTAGTCGGGAGCCTTGCCCGCCACCTCGCTCAGAGCCGTGCCCTTGTGCTTGCCGCGGTTGAACACCAGGCCGGCCGGCTTCTCCGAGAACCAGCGATCGAACTCGGTGAGGAAGGGGCCCATCTCGTCGCAGTAGCCGTGCAGTCCGTCCATGTCACGGGGCAGGTGGCGGTACTGGCCGAGCTGCGCGGTCAACACGGCCGCGGTCGTGCGGATGTCACCGAGCGCGGTGTGGGCGTCCTGGTGATCGCGACCCAGGTAGAAGCGCGCCGCGGCCGAGAGGTCACGGGGTTCCTCGCGGTGGAAGATCATCTTCATGTCGATGAGCCGACGGCCCGTCACGTCGAAGGCGACCCCCGCCCGGCGGAACTCGGCGAGCAGGATGGGGAGGTCGAAGCGCCGGATGTTGAACCCCGCCAGATCGCACGGTTCCAGCAGCTGTGCCAGGGACTTGGCGGTTGCTCGAAACAGTGGTTCGTGGGCGACCACATCGTCGGTGATGCCGTGAATCGCCGCGGCCTCGGCGGGAATGGGGATCCCGGGGTTGTAGCGGCGAACGCGTTCGAAGACGTCACCCTGCGGCGACACCCGGATGACGGCGAGTTCGACGATACGGTCACGGGACAGGCTGAGGCCGGTGGTCTCCAGGTCGAAGAAAATGACCGGCCGGTCGAGGTCAAGGGGGAGTTTCATGGGGGCCTAGTTTAATCGCTTCCGGCCCGCTGGGCACCCACCCGCACGGCATTGGACTGCTACATTTTACCGATGCGCGCCGTCGTGATCCCCCATTTCGGAGACGCCGAAGTCCTCAGGCTCGACTCCGTGCGCAACCCGGAGCCCTCCTTCCGTGAGGTCCTGGTGAAGGTCCATGCGTCCGGGGTCAACCGGGCCGATCTGCTCCAGCGCCGGGGGCTGTACCCGCCGCCGCCAGGCGAATCGGAGGTGCCGGGCCTGGAGTTCGCTGGTGTGGTCGAGGACGTCGGCGCGGGCGTGGCCCGGTGGGAAGCGGGAAGGCGCGTGATGGGCATCGTGGGGGGCGGCGGCTACGCCGAGCGGGTTGTCGTCGACGAGCGCGTAGCCGTGGCGGTACCCACGGGGATGGACCTCACGGTGGCGGGGGCGATCCCTGAAGTGTACATGACCGCCTATGACGCGGTCTTCCGCCAGGCCGGGCTGACGCCGGGGGAGACGTTGCTGATACACGCGGTGGGGAGCGGCGTGGGAACCGCGGCCGTGCAGCTGGCGCGTCGGGCGGGAGCGCGCACGATCGGGACTTCGCGCACGCCGGCCAAGCTGCAACGAGCCGCCGAAATGGGCCTCGACGTGGGCCTTAACGGTGGAGACGCGTGGGACGATGGGGTGATGGACGCGACCCGCGGCAGGGGGGCGGATGTCATCCTGGACCTGGTGGGGGCTCCCTACCTGGCGAAGAACCAGGCCGCGACCGCGGTGGGCGGGAGACACGTGGTGGTCGGCGTTCCGGGTGGGAGCCGCGCGCGGATCGACCTGCGGGCCCTGATGGCGCGGCGGGCGCGGCTGTTCGGGACCGTGCTGAGGGCGCGCAGCGTCGAGGAGAAAGCCGCGCTGGCAAGGGAGTTCGGCGCCGATGTGGTACCCGGGTTCGTGGACGGGTCGCTGGTTCCCGTGATCGACCGGGTCTTCGCCGTGACCGAGGCGGCGGACGCGCACCGCCGCATGGAAGCGAACCGGAATTTCGGCAAGATCGTGATGGTGTGGGGTGCGGCGGTGGGGAGGGGTGGGTAGCCTGGCCGTGCCCGGCCACCCCCCTGATGAAGCGGACGAATCGGTGGCTCGCGCGGCAAGAACCGTCGCAGTGAGGCAGAAGAGGGTGCCGTTCCTCGCGGCGGCTGCGCTCGTGGCCGCGGGCTCGCACGTCGTGGCACCAGCTTCACCCTGGAAGGTCTCGTGATCGACAACTACCTGTTCGGGGTGGCGGCAATTGGCAAAGATGGCAACGAGAGTGTCGTGACGTTCCCCGCTGGCCAAATCCGGCGGCGATAGTGGGTGTTTTGTTTGATCGGGGAGCGTTTGCAACCTATTTTTGATAGGCTGTGGTGCGTGCCAAATCGAATGGGAGGACACCGAGTGGAAGGTCGGTCCAAGCGGGACACCGCGACACTCAGGAACCCCAACGTCTTGTTGACCCGCCGAACCCTGCTTCACTCGGGACTCGGGGCGCTCCTGGCGGTCCCCTGGGCCAGGCGTGCGCGAGCGGAGTTGCCTATTGAACCGTACGCGGGATCCGGGGCCGGTACGAGCAAGCCGAAACAGGACGATGAGATCGTGCTGGGCGTGTCGGCGGCATTCTCCGGTCCGTCGCGGGGGCTCGGCACCGAGCTCTACCGCGGTGCGATGGCCTATTTCAACCAGGTCAACGACGACGGCGGGATCAACGGCCACAGAATCGTCCTCAAACTCTACGACGACGGGTATCAGCCGGACCCGTGCGTGGCCAACACGATCAAGCTTATGCAGGACGACAGCGTTTTCCTGCTCTTCGGGTACGTGGGCACTCCGACCGTCACTCGTGTGCTTCCCCTGCTGAAGAAGTTCCGCGACCAGCAGGTCTACCTCTTCTTCCCTTTTACAGGGGCCGAGCCGCAAAGAGAGCCTCCGTACGGCGAGTTCGCATTCAACTTGCGCTCCTCCTACCGGCAGGAGACCGCGGGGCTGGTCGACAACTTCGTTCGGATCGGGCGTCGGCGCGTCGCGGTGTTCTATCAGAACGACGCATACGGCCGCAGCGGTTGGGCGGGCGTGCGAGAGGCCCTGGCGGCGCATGGAGAGACCATGGCCGGCGAGGCGACCTATACACGGGGAACCCAGTTCGGCGCCAGCATGAGGCGGCAGGTGGAGATTCTGCAGGCCCGCTCCCCGGATGCGGTCATCTGCATCGGCGCGTACCAGGCGTGTGCCGCCTTCGCGCGGGACGCCGCCGACCTGGGGCTCCACATACCGGTGGCCAACGTGTCCTTCGTGGGGAGCGAGAACCTTCTGGCGCTGATGCGCGAGGGTCGCGCGGACCCGGATGCGCATACGCGGTTCCTGGTCAACTCGCAGGTCGTCCCCAGCTACGAGGACACGTCTCTGCCGGCCGTGCGCGAGTATCACGAACTGATGAGTCGCTACGACCCCCCGCCCCCGGACAACGTGGAGAGGATCACCGAGGGTGAGCCCTATGACCCATTGCCCCAGAGCTTCGTGAGCCTCGAGGGGTTTGTAAACGCGAAGCTGATCACGGAAATCCTGCGGCGCCTCGGGGGAGAGCCGGATAGATCGCGGCTGGAGGAGGCGGTCTTCGCGGTGCGCAACTACGACCTCGGGGTGGGCGAGCGTGTGTCGTTCGCCCCCGACCGGCGGCAAGGAATGCAGAGGGTCTACTACACAGTCCCGGACGGTGACCGCTTCGTGCCGCTCGAAGACTGGGAAACCAGGTTCGGCGCGGCATGAAGAATCCAGCATCCATGAGCAGCTCACGGATCGTGCAGGTTCGGAAACTCTTTCGAAAGACGCGCTTCGGGATTTTCGCGCTGTTCGCGGTGGTCGTTCTTTCGATCTCCGTCCTGTCGATCTCGACCGTCTCCCGGGAGCTGTCGGACGAGTACGTCAGCAACAGCCGCAGCATCGCCAAGAACATCGCCGATTCAAGTGTGGACATCCTGCTCAACCGGAACCTGGCCACCCTGCAGTCGCTGATCGACCAGTTCGTCGAGATTCAGAGCATCCGGTACATCTACATCACCAGCGACACGGGCGAATTCCTCGCCCATACCTTCGTCCCGGGGATACCGGAAGAGATCCTGGCGAGCGATCCGAACGCCACCGAGCCGGTCGATCGCAGCCTCCCGGGAATGGGCGACTTCATCGAGGTGGGGAGCCCGATTCTGTCGGGGGTGGCGGGCACGGTTCACGTGGGCATGGACCTGGAGCTCCTGGCCCTGAAGATCCAGCGCGCGGTCGGACAGCAGATCTATCTCTTGTGCATCATCATGGTCGTTGGCGTACTTGCTTCGATCTGGCTGGTGAACCTGGCGTCGAGGCCGCTTGGAGAGCTTCTCGACTACGTGGCGGAACTGGCCCGCGAACGCGGAAGCAGCGACGAGCCGACCGAGGGCGACGGTATCCTGGTCAGGGACGACGAGATCGGAGACATGGCTCGCCTGATGCAATACGCGGCGGGTGGCGCGGATGACTCGCGCGAGGCTCAGTCCCGGCGGGGCGACTAGGTGACGGCACGCGCAACACGGGTTCCGAGGAGTGTCATTGCGCTCTTGTGTACCATTCTGCAGGTGTGCCTGGGGACGGTCTACGCGTGGAGCTTCTTCCAGACGATGCTGGTGAGGGATTCCGGCTGGACCTTCAGCCAGACGGCTGCCGCCTTCAGCATCACGATCTTCTCCCTCGGCGTTTCCGCGGCACTGGCGGGCCAGGCGCTTCCCAGACTCGGGCCCAGGTTCCTGGCCGTCACGGGCAGCGTCCTGTTCTCCGGCGGCTACCTGATCGCCAGCCTGGCGCTATCGATAGACTCGATATGGCTCTTCTACCTGGGCTATGGCGTCATCGGAGGCGCGGGAATAGGCATGGGGTACGTCACACCGGTGGCTACCGTGGCCAAGTGGTTTCCTGATCGCAAAGGGTTGGCAACGGGCATCGTGGTAATGGGATTCGGCGTGGGCGCGTTCCTCCTGAGCAAGGGCCTGGCGCCCCTTCTGGTGGTACGGGCGCAGGGAGAACTGCACCTGGTCTTCCTTTGGCTCGGGATCGTTTTCGCCTGCATCCTGATTCCGTGCAGCCTGTTCCTGAGCGATCCACCGGAGTCCGCGCTCCCTGGTCGCCAGCCATCCGCCGGGCAGGCACCCCCCGAAAAGCTGGAGCCGGCGGCCCCCTACCTGCGCACGACGCAGTTCGCGATCATGTGGATCGTGTTCTTCTTCAACATCGCAGCCGGTATTTCCGTGATCAGCTTTCAGTCCGAGCTGTTGCAGGAGGTCTGGGGGCTGGCCGATCCGTCGGTCGGGCCCGCGCAGCTCGCCGAGTACGGAGCCACTCTCATCGCGGTGAGTTCGGTTTGCAATGGCGTGGGACGCCTTTTCTGGGGACTGCTGTCCGACCGATTGGGGAGGGTTATGGTCTTCCGGGTGCTCCTGGCCAGCCAGATGGTCGTGTTCGGCATTCTGATGACCGAGACGAACCCGTTGATCTTCTCGGCGCTGGTCTGCTACGTGCTGCTCTGCTTCGGGGGCGGCTTCGCGACCATGCCTTCGTTCATCGTCGATGTCTTCGGCTCGAAGAACATGTCCAGGATCTACGGTACGGTTCTCACGGCTTGGGCCGCGGCGGGGATCATCGGCCCGATGTACGTGGGATACCTGAAGGACAACTACCCCGACCGCGCCGTCATGTACTGCTTTCTCATCGGAATCCTCATGCTCGGCGCGGGATTCGTCTTCTCGTATCTGCTGGACGACAGCCGGGTCCGGCTGGGGCGTCCCACGCTGAGGTCCACGCTCGTGCAGTACGGGATCCCGGTTGCCGAGAAGGGCTGAGACCGGGCTGTAGCCTGATCCCCGCGCGCGGCAATCCGGCGCGGATGCATCGTCGGCCGAATGCAGCGGGGCTTTATTCCACGGACTGCCCCAGCGCCTGGGCCACGATATGGCGCTGCGCCACCGCGTGGTTGCGCGGATTCCCCTCGGCGGGACTCGCGCGCTCGGGTCGCGAGATGTGCCGCAGCCGGATGCCGCCGGGAAGCACGTCCAGCAGACGCGGGAGCATGTAGGTCAGCGCCCCCATGTTCTTCGGCTCTTCCTGAGTCCAGATCACCGCCTCCAGATTCGGAGATCGGTCCACCAGAGCGCCGATTTCCTCGTCGGGGAAGGGGTAGAGCGACTCGACCCTGGCGATCGCGGTGTCCGTCGCCCCGGCACGCTCCTCCGCTCCGGCGAGGTCGTAGTAGACCTTGCCGCTGCAAAGGACCAGGCGCCGCACCCGCTCCGCGTCCTCCGGTCTCTCCATCGCAGGGTCGTCGATCACCTTCCGGAAGCCGCCCTCGGCGAGGTCGCGCACCGGTGAAACCGCCCTGGGGTGCCGCAGGAGGCTCTTGGGCGACATGACGATCAGCGGCCGCTCCGGCTCGCTGAAGGCCTGCAGGCGGAGCAGGTGGAAATACTGCGCCGGGGTGGTGGGGTAGACGACCCGCATGTTGTCTTCGGCGCAGAGCTGGAGGAAGCGCTCGATCCGCGCGCTGGAGTGCTCGGGACCCTGGCCCTCGTATCCGTGCGGCAGCAGGAGGGTGAGGCGGGAGCGCTGTCCCCACTTCGACCACCCCGCCGAGAGGAACTGGTCGATCATCACCTGGGCGACGTTGACGAAGTCGCCGAACTGGCCCTCCCAGAGGACGAGATCGCGGTCGGCCGCCACCGTGACGCCGTATTCGAAGCCGATCGTGGCCGCCTCGGTGAGCGGCGAGTTGTAAATCTCGACGCGCGTGTCGGAAACGTGCGCCAGCGGGGTGTGCCGCTCACCGGTCTTCGCGTCGTTGAGGACCAGATGACGATGGCTGAAGGTGCCCCGTTCCGAATCCTGGCCGGAAAGCCGCACCGGGATCCCTTCATCGAGGAGCGATCCGATGCCCAGCGCCTCGGCGTGCCCCCAGGCTACCCGGAAATCAGGTCGGAAGTCCTTGCCGCGACGGTTGAGCTGGCGGGCGAGCTTCGGGTGAAGCGTGAATCCGTCCGGAACCGTCAGCAGCGTCCGATTGATCCGCTCCAGCCCGCCGAAGGGGACGCCGGTGTCCATCGCGAAATCCTGGTCCACGGCGCGGTAGCTGGGCACCGTCCAGGGTGAGGGAGACTCGCTCTCGGCCTGTATGCGCCCATCCTTGACGGCGCGGAGTTCCCGGGCCAGAGCGTTGACCCGCTCGTCCACCTCTGCCCGGGTGACGAGTCCGCGTCCCACCAGCTCCGCCGCCCACTGCATCCGCGTCGTGGGGTGCGTGGTGATCCACTTGTACAGAACCGGCTGCGTGTAGCCCGGCTCGTCAGCCTCGTTGTGACCGTGGCGACGGTATCCCATCAGGTCGATGACCGCGTCGGCATGGAACCGGTCCCGGTACGCCATCGTGAGCCGCACCGCGGCCAGGCATTCCTCGGGGGCGTCGGCGTTGGCGTGAATCACGGGGATGTCGTACCCCTTGGCGAGGTCGCTCGCGTAACGGGTGGAGCGGCCGTCGCCCGGGTTGGTCGTGAAGCCGACCTGGTTGTTGCCGATGATGTGGATGGTGCCGCCCACCTCGTAGCCGCACAGGCGGGCGAGGTTGAGGGTCTCGGCCACGACGCCCTCGGCTGCGAAGGCGGCGTCGCCGTGGATCAGGATCGGTACGACCAGAGAGGGATCGCGCTCGGCGCCGCCGTTCCGTTTCACGTACTGCTGCGTACGCGCCATGCCCAGGACGACCGGGTTCACAAACTCCAGATGGCTCGGATTTGGGGCCAGGGTGACCCGGATGGTCTTTCCCGAGCGGAGCGGGTAGTCCCCCGCCGCGCCGTGGTGGTACTTCACGTCACCGGTGCCGGGGTCGGGCACCCAGAGCGCGCTCCCCGGGGCGGCCCCCTCCTCAAACTCGGCCAGGATCTCCGCGTACGGGACCCCCATGATGTGTTTCAGCACGTTGAGGCGGCCGCGGTGGGCCATCCCGATGACGATTTCGGTCGCGCCGCCCGCCGCCGCGAGTTCGATGGCCTCGTCGAGCATGGGGACCATCATGTCGATCCCCTCGATCGAAAAGCGCTTCTGACCGAGGTAGGCGCGGTGCAGGAACTGTTCCAGCCCCTCCACCCGGGTGAGCTGGTCGAGCGTGCGGATCCGGTCTTCGTCGGTGTATCCGGCGAAGTGGGCGCCCCCCTCCACCTGCTCCCACAGCCACGCGACCGTTTCGGGGTCTTCGAGATGCTCGAATTCGTAACCGAGGTCGCCGCTGTAGATGGCCTTGAGGCGGTCGAGGGTGAGGGCGAGCGGGGCCTCGCCGCCCTCGGGGAAGAGCACCGAGGTGGGGATCTCCTCCAGCTCCTCCATGGTGGTGCCGAAGTATGCGGGGTCGAGCTGGGGGTGACCGGGCGGCGCGCTCCCCAGCGGATCGATGCGGGCCGCCTGGTGACCGTGCTCCCGGAAGGCCTGCAGCAGGTTTGCCGCGCGTGCGACGAGGGAGAGGACCCGGAGGTCGGGTGTGGCGGCGGCGGTCGCCGGGGCCGCGGACGAGGCTGCGTGCGACCGGCCCTCCCGCACGAAACCGTCCGCGACGAACAGGCCGGCGTCGAGAAGTTCGTGCCGGTTCCGGTGGAAGAACTCCCGCCACTCCGGATGGACAGCATCCGGATTCCGAGTGAACTCCTCGTACAGGGCCTGAACGTAGGCCGCATTCTGACTATCGAAATACGTGCTGATCATCGTGGACAGAAAGCTAGTTATTTTTGACGCCGGGGTAAGAGCCGTTTCCGACAACGTTACAGGGATACCATGGATGCAACCTCCGTCCCGACGACGCCCGTCCCGGGCTGGGAGACGCTCTTTCCATGGCTGCGCGCGGGAACGACGAGGCGTGCCGAGGGGGTCGGGCGTTCGCAAGTGACGAGCGGACCATCCGGACCAGACGTGGCCGGGCCAACTGCCGTCCACGAATCTGCGGACCCGCGTTAGTGGGTGGCTACTCCGGACAGCGCGACAACGTCGGTCTGTGCGGCCGTTGCGCGTGGATGCGCACCGTAGAGTCGCGCCGGGGCTCGGTCTTCTACCTTTGTGGCCGCCACCGCGGTGACCCTACCTTCCCCAAGTACCCGCCGCTCCCGGTGCTGCGGTGCCGCGGATTCGACCCGAACCCCCAGGACGAGCCTGAATGACCGATCTGCTCAGCGTCGTCGCAGTGTCGCTGTACGGCGTCATCCTGGCGCTCCTGCTCCCTTTTGCGGGACACAGGATCAGCCTGATCGTGCTCGCGGGGCGGAAGTCGCCCGGGGGGACCGGGGCACGGCCCGGGGAGGTCGCGTCTCCGAGCGCCCCGGCGCGCTGCGTCGCCGCTCCTCGCGTCACCGTGCAGCTCCCGGTCTACAACGAGAAGCATGTGGTCGGGCGGCTCATCGACGCTGCGTGCAGGCTGCGGCATGCCCCGGAACTCTTTCAGGTCCAGATCCTCGACGACTCCACCGACGAGACCACGGCCCTCGCCGAACGGCGTGCCCGGGAGTGGCGGCGCAGGGGCGTGGACGTCACGGTACACCACCGAAGCGTCCGGACAGGCTACAAGGCGGGCGCTCTGGCCGCGGGCCTGGAGTCGGCGACAGGTGACCTCATCCTGATCCTCGACGCGGACTTCGTTCCCCGCCCGTCCCTCCTGGAAGAGCTTCTCCCGTCCATGGCCGACCCGCGCGTCGGGATGGTGCAGGCGAGGTGGGGTCACCTGAACGAGAATGACTCATGGCTGACCCGCGCCCAGGCTCTCCTCCTTGACGGGCACTTTTTCATCGAGCAGAAGGCGCGCTACCTCGCAGGGCGGTTCTTCAACTTCAACGGGACGGCGGGGCTGTGGCGCCGGCAGGCTCTGGACGACGCGGGCGGCTGGCAACACGATACCCTGACCGAGGATCTGGACATCAGCTACCGGGCGCAGATGGCGGGATGGAGGTTCGTCTTCCGCGATGACGTGAGCGTTCCCGCCGAGCTGCCGCGCACCCCTGCCTCCCTGCTGGTGCAGCAGCGGCGATGGGCCCAGGGCGGGATCCAGACGGCGCGAAAGGTGCTCCCGCGACTGTTGCGGGGACGCTTCCGCCCCGCCGTCAAGCTGGAGGCCCTGGTGCACCTGTGCGGTCACCTCGCGCACCCGCTCACCTTCGCCCTCGCGCTCCTCATCGTGCCGGCGGCGATGGCGCGGCGGGAACTGGGCGTGGACCGGCTCTGGTGGCTCGATCTGGCCGTGTTCGCGAGCGCGACGGTACCGTTCATCGCCTTCTACATGACCGCCGCGCGGAAACGGGGTCGCAGCCGTGGGGCAGCGATCAGGCGCGCGGTGGGTACCCTTGTGCTGGGTGCGGGGATGTCGGTGCTTCTGAGCCGCGCCGTGTTGCGCGGCCTGGGCCGGTTCCGGGATCCGTTCGAGCGGACGCCCAAGGCGGGCGCGTCGCGCCGATCGAGCTACGAGACGCCCAGCGGGCATTTCAGCGGTCGTGCGCTCGCCGTCGGTGCGGGGGCCGCCATGGTGCTGTCGGGCGTCGTGGCGCTCGCGGGGGGGTACTGGGCGTCACTTCCGTTCGTTGCCCTCTTCGCGTCGGGATATCTGTCGCTGGGGCTGGGGATTTGTCCGCCATTTCAGGGCCAAAGTGGCGAACAAAGACGGTCGGCCAGCGCCTTTCCCGGGAAAAGCGCTCAGAACCAGCAGCAGCCACACGGGGAGCCAGATGGCCACTCGGCTCCAGGCAGGCTGAGGCCAGACACCGGTGGCCTGGTAGGACGCAAGGCCCCAATAGGCGAGGAACACGAGGCCGCTGAGCAGGAGGAAGGGTCGGTTGCCGCGTAGCGCGGCCATCGGAAGCACCCAGAGCACGTACCAGGGATGAACCGTGGGTGACAGGAGCAGGCCCGTGCCGATGATCCACAGAAGAGCCTGTTCGATGTAGAATCGGCGCCAGGTCGTGTAGGCGACGACGCCGAGGACCAGGGCGGTGGCGGTTACGCGGGCCCGGAGAGGATCCCCGGCAAGCAGCGCGATGAGGGAGAAGGCGCCCTCGTTCGCCGACCAGTGTTCGGCGTAGGTGCGAAGCCCTTCGGTGAGTGCGCCGGGGCCGACCCCCGCGAAGGGGAGGTAGAGGGCGGCGCAGACGACCGCGAATGCGAGAACGACGGGGCCGCCGTGACGTCGCGCGAGGGGGGGAAGGGCGGCGGCGGGGGCGAACTTGACCAGGGTGGCCAGACCGAGGAGGGAGCCGAGGGCGGATGGGCGGTGCCAGCGTAGGGCTCCCGTCCGGCCCGCGCCACGGGCATCGGTCCCACCAGTTGCCGCAAGCCACATCAGACACGCCAGGATGAACAACCCGACCGCGTCGAAGTGGGCGCTCCACGCCGTCTCCACGATCATCAGGGGCGACCAGAGGTACCAGATCAGGACGGTGGCGGGTGGGCGGCCCGTCCGGGTGGCGATCCGTTGCAGGAGAAGCCCGCACCCCAGGTCGAAGCACAGCCAGAGGGCTTTCGCCGCCGCGAGCGTACCGCCTGCCAGCGCCACCGCGGCGAAGAGGAGCTGGCTCAGCGGCGGATAGATGGTCGGGATCCCGGGGTGGTTGATCTCTCCGTGCCAGGGCGTTCGGATGGTCGCCAGGGCCTCGTGTTCGGGCGGGTAGGCGTAGGGGTTCACGCCCTCCAGGAGCACATGGCCGTCCCACAGGTAGCGAAAGATGTCGTCGGACAGTTCGGGCGTGAGCGGCAGGAGCACCAGCCGCGCGAGAATGGCGACTCCCCAGATGACGAGGAGGGAGGGGGCCCCGCGCCCCGCCGTGAAGCCCGCCGCGCCATAGCACAGGAAGGCGGCTGCGGGGAGGAGGAGGCGGGGAAGGGGCATCGCGATCGCGTCCAGCCATCCGAAGGCGGCGAGGAAAGCAACTTCCAGGAGGCCCAGAAGGAGGAGGCTTGCCCTCATGCCACCCAGAAGGTGACCGCCCGGTGTTGAATTCGCGTGTCGTCGCAACTTGATGAGGTGTAATGGCGGACAAATCAGGGGGTCATTGTGCCACGGGCCCCCAATCGCGGACATTTCTTCCTCGCACATCGTAAGCCACTTCGACACCCGCCGCACCTCATCTCAATGGACATTTCATCCCTCCTCGCCCGCACCGCGGTCCTGATCCCCGCGCTCAATGAAGAGGACGCGCTGCCTGCGGTTCTCTCCGCGCTGCCCCTCGACCAATTGCACGCGGTAGTCGTGGCCGACAACGGCTCTACTGACGGCACGGCCCGGGTGGCGCGCACGGCGGGCGCGGTGGTCGTCCGAGAAGACGAACGTGGCTACGGTGCCGCCTGCCTGGCGGGGATCGCGTACCTGTCGTCGATGGCCGTGCCGCCCGAGGTAGTCGTCTTTATCGACGCCGACCACCCGGAGGACGCGGCCCGCCTCCCCATCGTGCTGGAACCCCTGACCAGTGGTGCGGACCTGGGGCTCGGCGTACGAGCAGGGCGAGACGGTGGCACCGGCAACCTTCACATCCACGCCCGGTGGGGGAACCGGGTCGTGCTGGTGGCCGCGCACCTTCTCTTTGGCCGCCGCTTCCAGGACCTGCCCCCCTTCCGCGCCATCCGCCTCAGTGCGCTGCAGCGGCTCCGCATGGACGACCGCAACTGGGGCTGGACGCTTCAGATGCAGCTGAGGGCGGTGCAACAGGATCTCTCCATCGTCGAAGTCCGCGCGCCCCACCTTCCTCGCACCCGCGGCCGCTCCAAGATCTCGGGCCGCCTCGGGATGTCCGTCAGGGTGGGCGCGAAGATGTTCTACACGCTGGCGCGGGAGCGGCTGGTCCAGCGGGCAGCACGTGGCGCAGTCCGGCGTCCGCACCAGGACGACTCAGACGCCGAGTGACCAAGGCGTCTGCGGCACCCAGGCCGGCGCGGCAGGGCGATCGAGCTACGAAGCGGCCAGCGGGTGTTCAGCGGCCGCATGCGGACAGACCGGGAACGCCCGATGAATGGGAACTCGGGGCGTAGCGAGCCGCAGCAGCGCTATATTGCCGTCTTACAGGATCCGTTTCTGCGACTAGAGGCCCGCAGGTTTACCGGCCAGTAGTTTGACGGAAGGAAGGAGAGGGGAGTGTGGAGAACAAAGAGAGTGTGACGAACGCTGGCCGCCGTCGCAACTGGACGTTGTCGCTCATCACAGGGGTCGCGGTTGGCTTCGTGCTCGGTCTCCTTGGGTTCATTCCAATACCTGAGGTGGCAGTTGACTGGCGCTTGCCGGCACGGGCGGCAAGCGAATACGCACCGGCTCTTTCCGTGAACGCCGGCCCGGAGGTTGCGTTCGTCTTCGTAGGGTCGTCGACTTGTGGCTGGTCCAACGTTCCGGAGTTGCCGAACATGGTCAAGGGCCTCAAGCTGGAGCTGCGCAAGAGGGCGGAGAATCTGGGAATGTCGTTTGCGGCGGTGGGCATCGCTCGCGACGTCATCGCAAGGAACGGAATTCGGCATCTTGAGAAGTTTGGTGACTTCGATGAGGTCATGAGTGGCCGGGGCTGGGCAAACATCGGCGTGCTGAAGTACGTTTATGGTGATCAGCTGTCAGGGCCAGCCGCGACACCGCAGGTGCTCGTCATTGAGCGCTCGTTGGACGACACGGCCGGTCACATCGCGCTCACTGCTGAGCGGGTCGTTGCACGGAAAACCGGGCTGGATGAGATTACGCAGTGGGTGCAGTCGGGGGCGCCGACGCCGCTGCCAGGCAGGGGCGGGTCGGTACATGACGGCTAGACCGCCCATTCTCTTTCTCCTGTTTGCCGTCGCTTGTGAGACTGAGACAGTCAGCTCTGGTGAGCAGCTTCACCCAACAGAGCAGAACGCCCCGCCATCAGACGCCATCGCGCTCACGAGCGACTCGGTGCCGTCGGGCCTCACGCGCGAGCGGCGGGAACTCTGGCTGGGAGCTCGAGAGCGCCTGATGCGGGCGCGCACGATCGCGCACTTTGGATCCGAGGACGAGGGTCCCGAGCTTTTTGGCAAGGTCAAGGATGCTCGTGTCGACCAGGAGGGCCGGCTCGTGGTGCTGGACGAGCAAACATCGGCTGTGCGTGTTTTTGCGCCGGACGGCACCTATCTCCACGGCTTCGGGAAGTTCGGTGACGGCCCTCTGGAGATGCGAAACACTCGTGGTCTTGAACTGCTCGGCCCAAACCGACTGGCCGTATACTACACGCTTGGCAAGGCCAAGGTATTCGCTCGCACTGCGGGCCAATGGCAGCTCGAGAGTATCGTGACCCTGCCCGTCACCGTGGAAGACAATTGTACCTTCCCCGACCGCATCTTCCTTCACGGAATCATCCTGCGTCCCCGCGGCGATCCAACGCTTTTCTACGAGATGGGCCAGCTCGGTGATACGGCCCCCGCCCGCTACGGTAGAGGTTACCAGGACGACCTCTGGATGGTCCGGGACATCCTGTCGTTTGGCGAGATCGCGTGCGTGCCTGCGCTCAACCAGGTGGTCTTCGCGTTTCAACTGCTTCCCCTGGTGCGGTCGTATTCGGTCGAGACCGGCGATGTGCTCTGGTCGGCATACGTTGAGGACTACATTCAACGGCGGCTTGTCGAGGTGCCGGAGCAAGGCGCATTGAGGAATTACCACGGCCTTCCCAACGACCTTCTCGCAACCGCTTTGACCATGCCATCGGGCCACGTTGTCCTGCAGTACCGGCGTCACGGCGATCAGCTGCGGATTGAGGCGGTGCGCACGTACCTTCTGGACCCCGAAATTGGGCACGGCTCCTTGATCAGTGACGAGCTGCCCGAAATCGAGTCGTTTTACGAGGGCGGATACGTCGCCTTGTTCGAGGACCCCTATCCTCGCATCGAACTAAGGGCGTTCCAAACCGGGTAAAGGCCCGCTGGAGGATCATGAGTCACAGTCATCGCACACGGTTGGGCCACATCGTCCGAGCCGCCCCTTGGCTTGCGCTCGGCGTCATATTCGGAAGCGTGGCTGGAGCGCGGTTCCCGGCTGGGCCGACTCATGCGACTGGGCTACACGGCTACTGTGAATACAACGTCTGTACGGGCACCCGATGCCGGCCCTCCGGCCGGGTCAGGGCGAACTGTGACCTGACCGGCCGCTTCTCGTGCACCAACTACCCCTGTCCGCCGGAGCGCCCTTTCTCGGAGCTGGTGGACTTTACCGACCCCGAGAGCGGGCGCATGCTTGTGGAGTCCGGCCCAGATGGTCTGCGCGCGTTGGTGGAACGCATACGCGCCGGTCAGCCATACCCACAGATCAACCTGGCCCTGGCAACTCTCGGTGAAATGGCCGACAGGCGATGGATGTGGCGGGACCATACCGCAGCAGACGACTGGGAGCGCCTGCGGGGCGTTGCGAGTGCGTACCTGAACCGGTCGCCACTCTCCCTGGACGCCCCGCTGCGTGCCCAAACGGTGATGGCGGCCGTGACGCTCGCCGTGAAGTTGCGCGACTCCTCATCAAGGGAGCAAGCGGAGTCATTGACGCAGCAGCTCGAGCAGCTGGTGTCGGACCCGGAAGCGCTTCGTGCGCGCCTCGGCGGGGACGCAGCCCTGGCCGATCAGGTGATCGCGCACGCGGCAGAGCTCTTGCGCAGCTAGAGCCCGGGGAGCTCGACCGGGGCGCGGACAGCAGGGCGGCTCAGCGCCTCTCGGCTGCCAGGACGATGATCCTGCCCCCGCGGTCCTCCATCTCGGCTGCCATGGCGGGGTGGCAGGTGAAGAGGAAGACCTGGCGCCGCTCCGCCACCCGTTCCAGGAGCCCGAAGGCACGGTCCCGGCGCCAGGCGTCCCAGTTCACGAGGGCTTCGTCCATGCAGAGCGGGAGCCGTTCGTCGTCGGCGTCCAGGTGGTCGATGATCGCGAGGCGCAGCGCCAGGTAGACCTGCTCCTTCGTCCCCTGAGAGAGCGGCTCTCCCAGCTTCCTGGGCTGTGGCGCGGCCGGTCCGCGCAGGTAGAAGAACCGGTCGTCGCCTTCGCCCAGCTCGATCCGGTCGTAACGGCCGGCGGTGATGTGGCGCAGGTATCCTCCGGCCCGCAACAACAGGTCGGGCTGGTGCTCCTCCCGGAAGCGGCGGTCGGCTTCACGCACGAGACGGGCCAGCACGAAAGCGCGGTCACGGTTCTCCTTCGCTTCCCGGATCCTCTCCTTGACCGCCGCGATGTGCCCGCCGACCTGATCCGGGGTCTCGCCCTCCTGCAAGTGCCCGATCTCCGACTCCAGCCGGCCGATCGTGCCCTGGAGCTCCTCGGCCCGCTGAATCAGCTCGTCGCGTTCGGCCAACGCCGTCTCCAGCGTCTCGTCCAGCGACTCCCACTGCTCCCCACCGGCGTCGGCGTCACGGATCCCTGCGGCGAGCTCGTCCAGGTCGGGGTGCTCGCGTTCCAGCTCGCTCCTGAGTTGATCGGCGCGGCGGCGGGCGTCGGTGCGGCGGGCGGCCTCCTCGGTGCCGTGCTCGATGTCTCCGTCGCCCAGTTCCCGCAGCCGCTCTTCGAGCACGACGAGCCGCTCGCCGACATCGTCCCGTTCCCCACCGATCCTGTTCAGGTCGCTTTCAACCCGGGCGAGATCGCGCTCGGCGATGGCCGCCAGACCCCGAGCCCGAAGCGCCCCTTGCAAGGATCGGATCAGGGCTTCGGCCTTTTCGCCGGAATTCCCGTGAAGCGGGATCGGCGCCACGTCGCCCACGCTTCGCACCTCGTTCAGCGCGGCTGCCAGCTTCGCGCGCCGGACCTCCAGCTCCCGGCGGCGAGCGCCGCGGTCCGTCAGCAACTCCGTCATGCGCTCAAGCCCGGCCGGCAGGTCGAGGCCCGGTGCTTCGAGCAGGGTGTCCTGGACCGGGAGCGTGCCCACCACCTCGGCGACTGCGCTCCGTGCGTCCTCTTCCTGGTCCCTGAGCCTCGCAATCTGGAATGAGTTGCGCTTCTTCGCCTCTTTCGCGGCCTTCGCGTAGACTCCGGCCCGTCGATTGGCCTCGGACCACATGATCAACAGAATGAAACCGGTGATCGCGGCGATTGCCCCGATCCGCAGCGCCAGCGCGTCGTCCAGAGGAAGGGTGAGGCCCACCGCGGGCAGCGTCACCATCGCCAACAGAAGCCCGGCCACCAGAAGAATCGTCCCCAGAGCCATGCGGCCGCGACCGGGACGCATCGTCTCCGAGAGCTTCGCGGAGCGGTCGTCCCGCTCCCACTCCCGGGCGATGCGGCGCTGTTCCCGAACGGCCTGGTATTCCTGCACGGCTTCCCGCAGTTCGCCGGCCGGAACCGCGGCGAGATCGTCGAGCGCGACGTCGCTCCCGGGGACCGAGAAGAGGTCCTCGCCCCGTTCCCGGCACGAGGCATCCGCGTCCTCGGCAGCGCTCTCGGCCCCGGTCACCGCCTCTTCCAGATCGTCGAGGCCTGCAAGGCGGTTCGCGGCACTCCTGATCTCCGATTCGGCCTCCACCATGTCGCGTTGCGCCCGCCCGTATCTCTCAATGGCGTCCCGGCACCCCGCTGCCTCGTGCTCGAGCTCCTCGATCCGTGACCCCGCCTGCGCGTGACGCTGCCGCAGCGTACGCAGCTGTCCCCGCGGGTCACCGGGAAGCCCGTCCAGCTCGTACCCTGCTCCTGCTTCGGCGCGCAACTCCCGGATCCGCAAGAGCGTCCGCCGCACGGGAAGCAGCCGGTTCAGACGGTGCTCGATCGCGCCTCGGCGCGCCCGCTCCCGCGCCCGCTCCTCACGCAGCGCGCTCAGTCTCTCCTCGGCAAATGCCTTCTCGGCCACCTTCTCGCGCAGAACCCGGTCACGGTCCAGCGCCTCGCTCCGCAGCTCGTTCAGAGTGGCGAGCTCCGCCAGCAGCACACGGGTCTGCGGACGCCCCCGTCGGTCCGCGCGCCAGAGCCGCCTGGCCTCGTCCTCGAACTCCGCCGCGACCACGCGGGCGGGCCGCAGGTCCGGTGCAGCCATTGCGCCAACCAGGCGGTCCTGCACCAGGTCCCAGCTCTCGCCCTCGAGGCTGGCCAGCTCGGCCAGCGTCAGCGCGTACACCTGGCGGTAGACGACACGGGTGACGTGGCTTGCCGCCGACAGAGGGCGGTTGCCGATGTCCTCCACATGATCGCCAGTGTGCAGCCGTGCCCAGCCGGTTGACATGAGGCGCCGGTGCACGCCGAGGACATCGCCGCCCGCGAGGCGGATACGGGCCTCGCCCTCCGCGTCGCCCCCCGACCATGGGGTGTAGGGGTGCCCGGACCGTGTCGCGGGGCGAAACCCGTAAAGCATGGTTGACACAAAGTCAAAGAAAGTTGACTTCCCGCTCTCGTTCGGGCCCAGTACGACGACGATCGGAGGCAGCGGTGTGTCTCCCGTGGAGAGATCGGCCAGGCACCCGTAGCGGGCGATGTCGATGGACTCGAACCTCACTCGGCGCCTTCCTCCTCCTTCGTGGATTCCTCCTGTGGGGCCTCCTGTTCCTCCCGGGGCACGAGCATCCGGGTCATGATCTCCTCGGCTCCGCCCGCGAGCAGCCGCCGGAGGTACGCGTCGAGCGTGCGGTCGCGCTCGGGATCGAATCCGGCGAGGTCGGTGTCCGCGAGGCCGAGCCGGTCCTTTCCGGACAATACGTCCCCGCAGAGACGGAGACCGGCGCCCAGCACATCTTCGCGGTCGACGTGGTCGTCGATCTGCGCCGCGGGATGCAGCCTTCCGGCACGGACCTCGGCGCCCAGAGCGCCCAGCCGCGCCGCGACCTCGTCCTCGATCGTCGCGATCTCCTCCGCCTCGCGCAGCTTGCGCCACATCGGCGACGGCCCCGCCAGATCGACGGCCACCATCCACTCCGTGTCGTCGCTGCCCGAATCGGAAGACCGCGCCACGTCCCACCCCGCCGCGATCTCGTTCACCAGCCCATCCAGCGAGCGCACCCCCTCCAGCCCGGAGACCGTGACCTTCTCCCACCGCACCCGCGAGAACTCCCTGAACTCGATTACCGGGTGGGCCGGATCGCCCAGATCGACGAGCAGGCCACCCTTCGGGCCGCTCTCGCGGGGGTCGCGCCCCTGCAGGTTGCCGCAGTAGAGGACCGGGGGGTCGGCGGAGAGTTCCTGGCGCAGATGGACGTGTCCCAGCGCCCAGTAGTGGAAGCCCGCGGCGCGCAGGTGCTCGATGCCGGACGGGGCGTAGGCACGGTGAACGTCCCTTCCGGTCGCCGAGGTGACCTGGGTGTGCAGGATCGCCACCTGCGGGAGCGCGGTGTCGGGCACGGGCTCGAGCCGCAGCGAAAGGTCCGTGGTCTCGCGGGCGGTGGCGTGGCCCGCGCCTGTGACGTAGCCGACGATGTCCCCCGTGCGACCCTTGACCGGCACCGTCACCGGGTCCGGGCCGTGGATCAGCGTGACGTTGCCGGGCCAGTCCAGGCCGTTGGCGGGCCAGTCCAGGCCATTGGCGCGGAGCCCATGTCCCGGGTCGTGATTCCCGGTGGCGTAGACGACCTGGATGCCCGCTTCGGCCAGCCTGCCGAGCTGGGCCAGCAGGAATCGCTCGCTCTCGAAGGACAGGCTGCCTCCGTCGAAGAGGTCGCCGGCGATCAGCACCGCGTCCACCTGCTCGCCGACAGCGGTGTCCACGCACCGGCCAAAGGCCTCGCGTGCAGCATGCCGCAGGCGATTCCGCATGTCGTCCGACCGGCCGGCGAAGGCGGTGTCGAGGTGGACATCCGCGATGTGGATGAAACGCAACGGGCGACTCGGGGGTACGGGTGAAATTGACGGTAGCTGCCCGCCTGAAAGGTAACGTCTGGTGGCGGCGGGGGTGGACGGTTTACTCTATTGTTTTCGCGCGATAGACTCGCCTGTTCCGGAGATCGACATGCGACTCCCCCCACCGTCCCATTCCCCCGCTTCCGGGTGGTTGCCGACGGGCTTGGCGATCGCAGTACCGTTGCTTGCCGCTTCCGGCTGCGATGCAATCCGGGACTCGACCGGGGCGGGCGCCAACGGCTCTTCCTCCGACACGGTGACCGCCATCGTTGCCGCCACCATCGGAAGCACGGGCGTGGAGGGCACCGATGAATACATCTTCGCCGATGTTCGGTCGGTGGCTGCAGACGAGGCCGGATTGATTTACGTCGCCGACCGGATACCGCCGTCGGTTCGGGTCTACGGGCCGGAGGGCGACTTCATCGCCTGGGTCGGGCGCGAAGGCGAAGGCCCCGGCGAGTTCCCCTGGTTGAGCGACATCCTGGCCGACGAAGGCAAGTTGTATGTGCGGGGACAGCGCATCACGGTCTTCACGGCGAGCGGAACCTCCGAGTATCCGGATTCTGTTGAGACGACGTGGAGGTTCCCGGGTTACGCCAATACGAGTTCGGAGCGCGCCCGGTTCCGAAGGTGGTCGCCCGAGGGCATGGGGTCATCCCGCTACTACGACGTAATCGATTACGACGGAAGCTACGCCGGCACCGTCGTCGTGCCGGTCCCGCTCCTGGCGGACCCGCCGCCCTTCTTCGGCGACTCGGTCATCGCCGGTGTAGTCATGGATCCGGCGACGGATGTACATTCGGTAGTTGTGGTCCGCTTCACCTTGCCCTCAAGAGACAACCCGTGACGAAATGATTCAGCCAGGCGGCGCCCGCCAGTCCCCGGCCAACTCTGAAGTCATTCGCGATGTGCTCGGCGCCCTTCGGGCCGCGGTGGACGACGACCGCTATCGCCTCCTGGAGAAGTTCGTGCCGCTCTTCCTCGGCAAAGCGCCGATTGAACTGCTGGAGGAGCGGGGGCCGGGCGACCTGGCCCGGTTGTGCCTGGACTCGCTCCTCTTCCTGGACCGGAGCCGCCCCGACCGGGTCGACGTCGAGGTCCTGAACCCGGATCGGGAAGGGGCCGGGTGGTCTGCCCCGGTGACGGTCGTGCAAACCAACGTCGCCGAGCGGCCCTTCATCGTGGACACGATCCGCGAGTTCCTGTCCTCGGAGGCCCTCCAGATCGCGCACCTGGTCTACCCGCTCATGACCGTGGAGCGGAACGAGGACGGGTGGATCACGGACCTTCATCCGCCGGACGAGAGCGCCCAAACCGAGTCCATGGTGTACGCGGAGGTCTCCCGGGTCGCCGATTCCGAGGCCCGCGACTCGCTCCGCCACGAGACGGCGCGCCGCCTGGAAGATGTGGTCAAGGCCACCGACGACTTCGGCCTGATGATCGACAAGATCGGGGACGTGGTTGCGGAGCTGGGATTCCGTATGCGCGATGTCCGCCAGCACCGCGACGAGTTCCGCGAGGTCCAGGCCTTCCTGCGCTGGCTGCGCGACGGGGGCTTCGTCTTCCTCGGCTATCGCTCCTATTCGTTCCAGCCGGTCGAGCCGGAGGGCGAAGATTCGATCATGGTCGACCCCGGTTCCGGGCTGGGCGTGCTCCAGGCGGAAGACACGTCGGCCTTTGCCCGGCCCCTTCCGATTAGCCAGCTGTCCAGCCAGATGCGGGACAGGGCGCTGTCGGGCCCGCTCCTGATCATCAGCAAGACCAACGCCGAGTCCACGGTCCACCGCCGCGCGCGCATGGACTACATCGGCGTCAAGAAACTCCGCCGCGACGGGTCGGTTGCGGGCGAACACCGCTTCCTCGGCCTCTTCACGTCACAGGCCTACACCGAGCCCGCCCAGGACATCCCCATCCTGCGCCAGAAGCTCGGGACCATCCTCGAAGGCGTGTCGGAGGGGTCGCATGACTACAAGGAGATCATCACGATCTTCGACTCTCTGCCGAAGGAGGAGCTTTTCCTTGCCTCGGCCGAGGAGATCGCGAAGGACATCCGCACGATCCTGACCCGGTACAACACCGCCGAGGTCTTCGTGACGGTGCGGCGCGACGCGCTGGGACGCGGTGTCTCCATCATGGTCGTGCTGCCGCGCAGCCGCTTTTCGGGCGCGTTCCGCAAGGATTTCGAGACGGCGCTGGTGTCGCGCTACAAGGCCGAGATCCTGAACTATCACCTGGCCATGGGCGCGGGGGACCAGGCACGCCTGCACTTCTATCTGGGCGGCCCCCCTGATCGGCTCGCCGAAATCGAGTGGCGGGACCTCAAGGCCACCGTCACGAGCCTCACCCGGTCGTGGCTCGACGAGGTGGGGGACCTCCTGGCCGAGACGCGTCCGGCCGACGAGGCCCACCGCCTGGCGAGGCACTATGCGAGCGCCTTCGCGCCGGAATACAAGGTCGCGACCGATCCTTCCGCCGCCATCACGGACATCGCCGAGCTGGAGGCGATGAAGGCGGAAGGGCGCATGGAATCCGTCCGCTTCTTCGACGATTCGAAGAGCAGGAGCAAGTGCGACCTCAAGGTGTACATCCGGGAGCACCAGATCATCCTGTCGGACTTCATGCCCGTGCTGGAAAACTGCGGCCTCAGGGTGATCGCGGTTTCGCTCTTCGAGCTGCGGGAAGGCGGCGGCGCGAACGACTCTTCCATCTATAGCTTCGACGTGCAGACGGCGGACGGGTACAGGGTGGACGTGGAAGCGTGGGGAGGTGTCCTGTCCGAGGCGATCCTGGCCGTGCGGGCCGGGGACGCGGCCAACGACGCCTTCAACCACCTGATGCAGCCCACCGGGATGGCATGGCGGGAAGTGGAAGTCCTGCGCGCGTACTCGCACTACGCGTTCCAGATCGGGGCCGTGCCCAGCCGGCAGGTGTTGCGGGCCGCACTCGACAGCCACCCCGCGATCGGGCTGCTCCTCTTCCAGCTCTTCGAGGCCCGCTTCGACCCGGGCTCCCCGGACGCGGAGGCGGGCGTGGAGGCGCGCGAGGTCAGCGCTGCCGAACTCAGGAGCCGGATCGGCGATGAGCTGGTCGGAGTGAGCTCTCTTGCCCACGACCGGGCGCTGCGCTCGTTCCAGGCCGTGATCGACTCGACGGTGCGGACGAACTACTACCGTACCGGTGGGCGGACGCCGACGGTCCGGTCGGGGGGTGTGCCGTACGCCTCCTTCAAGTTCGACAGCGAGCGGTTGCAGAGTGTGTCGAAGAGCCGCCTCAAGTACGAAGTCTGGGTCCGTTCGTCGAGGATGGAGGGGATCCATCTGCGGGGTGCGTCCGTGGCGCGCGGGGGCATCCGCCACTCGGACCGCCCCGACGACTTCCGCACCGAGGTCATGGGACTGGTGCTCACCCAGATGGTGAAGAACGCGGTCATCGTGCCCAGCGGGTCGAAGGGCGGGTTCGTCTGTCTCAGGTCGTTTCCCGACCGCGAAGCCATGGGACATGAGGCCCGCGAGCAGTACTGCACCCTCATGCGCGGGCTGCTGGACATCACCGACAACCTCGACGGGGCGACCAAACTTCCCGAGGGAGTGCTCCGCTACGACGGCTTCGACCCCTACCTGGTCGTCGCGGCCGACAAGGGCACCGCGCCCTTCTCCGACACCGCCAACGCCGTGGCGGCCGAGTACGGCTTCTGGCTCGACGACGCCTTTGCCTCGGGCGGCTCGAACGGGTACGACCACAAGGCGGTGGGGATCACGGCCGGCGGTGCGTGGGAGTCGGTGAAACGGCACTTCCGCGAGATGGGAATTGACATCCAGGAGGAGCCCTTCACGGTGGCGGGCATCGGCGACATGAGCGGGGACGTCTTCGGGAACGGGATGCTCCTTTCCCGCTGCACCCGCCTCGTGGCGGCGTTCGACCACCGCCACGTCTTCATCGATCCCGACCCCGATCCCGAGACCTCTTTCCGGGAGCGCGAGCGAATCTTCCACCTCGGCCGCTCGTCCTGGGACGACTATGACCGGAGCAAGCTGTCGCCTGGCGGGATGATCGTATCCCGGGGTGTAAAGTCGGTCGACCTCACCGAGGAGGCCCGCGTCGCGCTCGGCCTCGATGCGGACATGGTAACGCTCGACGGCGAGAGCCTCATCCGGGCCGTTCTGTCCGCGCCCGTCGACCTGCTCTGGAACGGCGGTATCGGCACATACGTGAAGGCGGGCGCGGAAGGCCATGCCGACGCGGGCGACGCCTCGAACGACGCCGTGCGCATCAACGTGAGCGAGCTCCGCGCCAAGGTGGTGGGCGAAGGCGGCAACCTCGGCTTCACGCAGGCCGCACGGGTCGAGTACGCGCTCGGAGGCGGGCGCATCAACACGGATGCGCTCGACAATTCCGGGGGCGTCAATCTGTCCGACCGGGAAGTGAACCTCAAGATCCTCCTCAACGAGGCCCTCAACGCGGGCCTCGTGACGCGGGAGGAGCGCAACCAGTTGCTCGAGCGCCTGACCGACACCGTCGCCGCGCTCGTCCTGGGGGACAACGAAGCAGGGTGCCAGACGGTGTCGCTCGACGAGTACCGCGCGCGCCGGGGTATGGACCACTACTGGGCGCTCATGGGTGACCTGAGCCGGAAGGGTCTGCTCGACCGCGACGCCGAGGGGCTTCCCTCCTGGGACGACCTGTCGGCGCGCAAGGAGTCCAATCAATCGCTGACGCGGCCGGAGCTGTGCGTCCTCATGGCGTACGCCAAGCTGCATCTCAAGTCGGCACTGCTGGCCTCCGACCTGCCCGACGATCCGTCCACAGAGGACTACTTCCACCGGTATTTCCCGGCCGAAGCCATGGAACTGGTGGGGAAAGAGCGGGCGGCGAACCACCGTCTGCGACGCGAGATCGTCGCCTGCCAGCTGACCAACGACCTGGTCGACCTGATGGGGTCCGCGTTCATCGGTCGCCTCGTGCGTGAGACGGGCCGGGAGTCGGCGGAGATCGCGCGGGCGTGGCTGGTGGCCGCCAGACTGACGCGGCACGATGTGCTGCTGGAGGAAATCCGCTCCCGCGAGGTAAGGGTGTCGGCCGGCGTGACCTACCGCTGGACGATGGGGCTGGCACGGGTGCTGGAGCGCACCACGCGTTGGGTGCTGACCAACTGCGACCCCGAGGAATCCACCACGGCGCTCATCGAGGGGAGCCTGGACGGTCTCGAAGCCCTGCGGGGGAAGTTCCACGACATCGTGGCCGGCCAGGATCGCGTGAACTTCCTGACGCGGGTGAAAGCGGCCATGCCCCGGGCCGGGGACGAGTCCTTCGTCCGCAACCTGGTGACGTTGCGCTTCCTGGACCATCTCCTGGAGATCCTCCGCGTCGCTCGGAGCACCGGCACCGATCCGGTGAGCGCGGCGAGGGTGTACTACTGGGTCACCGAGGAGCTCCGCATCCCGTGGCTGGCGGGCTGCATCGAGAAGGCGAGCGGAGAAGGCAAGTGGCAGCAGCGCTGGGCATTGGGACTCATCAATGACCTGGGCGCGATCCGCCGCAACCTGACGGAGGGCGCGCTGGCCGGCGAAGGTATCCTGGAGGGTGCGCTCGGCTTCGGCGCCAACGACGCGCAGCTGACCCGCTTCCACGACGTGCTGGAAGAGGTGGAGACCGAGGACGTGATCAGCCTGGCGGGGCTGTCGGTGGCGATCCAGCAGATCCGGTATCTGGCGGCTCGGAGGTAGGGCTACTCGCCTGCCGACACCCCCGCCGCCACCTCCAGCAACACTCCGTCCTTCACCCCCACGCTCGGCACGACGATGTGCTCGGCGTGGACAAACTGCGCCAGGTATCGGTAGACCATCGCGGCAGGGAGGATCACGTCGGCCCGGTCGGGCCGCAGGGCCAGCTCCTGGATCCGCTCCGTGACGGTCATCGACGACAGCAAGTGGATCACGGCGTCGAGGCGGCTGGTCGGCATGATGGCCAGCTTGAGCGGGTCCAGGTAGCTGAGGGCAAGCGTGGCGATGGCCTCGATGTTGCCGCCGGTGGCCGCGAATGCCGTCGGTCCCCGGTCCGCCTGCGGAGGAGGGATGATGAGCGCCTGGAGCTGGCGGCGCACCCAGGCCCGCAGCGAGTCGTGGCACCCTTCGGCCGCGGCCAGAGTCTCCAGGAGGCGGACCGTGCCCACCTGATACGACTCGCTCCAGAGGATTCCCGTCTCGTCGACCAGCGAGATCTCGACGCTCCCACCGCCCAGGTCGACCAGGATCCAGCGCCCCCGGGACAGGTCGACCCGGCTGCGGACGGCCCGGTGGACAAGGCGCGCTTCCTCGTCTTCGCTGATCGGTTCCAGGACAATGTCGGATTCTGCATGGATTCTGTCCAGGAAACTGTCACGATTCGACGCCTCGCGGGTTGCGCTGGTGGCGACGGCCCGGAAGCGCTCCACGCCCAGCCTGTCGATCTCCCGCCGGAAGAGGCGGAAGGCCGCGATGGCGCGCGCCATCGTCTCTTCGTCGAGGTGGCCGTCGGTGAAGACGCGGTGCCCGAGCCGGATGGGCTCGCGGAGCCTGTGGACGACGGTGTAGGAGTCGGGTGCGGTCAAGTCCGCGACGACAAAGCGGATGGCGTTCGACCCGGCGTCAATGCCGGCGACTCGCACGGGGAACGCCCGCCGGGCCGGTTCGGTCACCCTTGCTCGTCCAGAGACGGTTCGGGCGCCGGAGCGGGATCCATGTAGGGGAGTGCGGCGTCGCGCTCGGGCCAGTACCGCCACAGATACCAGATCAGCACCGGGAGCGAGATGGTGACCAGAAGGAAGGCGTACCAGCCATCGATGTCCTGCATCACGGCCGCGGCGTCGAGCGGCTCGTCCGATCCGGAGACGAACCCGCCCATGGTTGCTACCGCATTGTTCGCGGCGTGGAAGGCGATCGGGACGATCAGGGTGCGGGTCCGGAGGTAGAGGATGGCCGCGACCAACCCGACGACCGTGATTCCGATCGCGTTCGCATGCAGGATCCCGAAACAGACCGAAGAGACCACGATTCCGGTTCTGATCCCCCACTTGACTCCCCAGCGACTCACCAGCATCCCCCGAAAGAGCACCTCTTCGAGCACGGGGGCCGCCAGCACGCCCACGACGATCCAACCCAGGCCGTGGGCGATGGTGCCGCCCGGAGCGGGTGCGGTCGCCTCCATCAGCCAGATCAGCAGATCGGGTGCCGTGCGGGACAGCGCGTACGCAGCGACCTCCCATGATCCGAGCGAGAACATCATCGTGACTGCCAGGAGACCTGCCGTCGTAAGCCAATCGTGACCCGTGGGAACGTGTCCGATCAGCCTTCGCAGGTCGACGCCCGCTCCTCGGCCGGCCCACAGCAGCCAGATGGCGAGGGCACCGTAGCCCGCAAACATCGCCAGGAGTTCGCGGGTGGCGGGGTTGCCCCAAAAGTTCTGCCCCAGCGCGAGGCCGACCACCCCGGTCACGGCGCCGAGCGCGACCATAATGACCGCCGTGCCGGCGATCACCGACGGGATGAGCCAGCGGGCACGCAGCCGCTGGAACGGGTTCTCCTGCTCCGCGCCTTCGGGGGGCGCGGGAGGAACCGCAGTCTCGTTCACGTGACGTGCCGGAAGATTGGGTACTGGGCCTGGCAGTTGCTAACTCACCGGCCCCGGCCGCCTCGCCGCGCCGTAGTGGATGCCGTTGAAGAGCAGCGGGAAGGTGCCGTGGGGCTGCGACCGGAAGGTGATCCTGGGTCCGAAGAGGAAGAGCTTCCCGGCGCCGATGTCGGCCTCGATCATGCTCGTGCCGCCTTCCAGGTGCTGCTGTCCCCACGCCCACCCGCTCAACAGCGGTTCGGGGGAGTCGTACCACGCCAGCCGCCTCACGTTCGGGGCGTCATCCCCGATCTGGAAGACGGGGCTGTGGCTGTGCAGGACGTTCACGCGTTCGCCCAGGCCGTGGGTGATCGGGCTGCCGTGCTCGACGCGGATGTCGTGGATCGACCCGGGGGTGAAGTAGTCGTCCCGGCTGAGCGGGTTGCCGTCGTCGTCCACCAGGAAGTCTTCGAGCGGGAGGCCGAGGTCGGTGCCCAGCGCGGTCGAGGTCCCGATGGCGACCACCGCACCGCCGTTCTCGACGAACTCGCGCAGGGCGGGGAAGCTCGTGTCGGACGACAGGGAGCCCACCCGGCCGCGCAGCGAGTCCGGCAGGCTGGCCAGGAAGTCCTCGTCGGGTCCGCCGAATCTGCCGCCCCCGCGCCCGCCGCCGGTCGCACCGTCGGGCAGGACGATCACGTCGAAGCGCTCGTTCAGTGCGCCCGCGTCGATGTCGGGCGGGTAGATGACCTCGAAGTTGAACTCGAAGTCTTCCAGGATGTGACGGATCCACCCTGACGGCATGGAGCCGCCGTAGCGGTCCCAGAGACCGACCCGCGCGTGGGTCAGCTCGAATGTCTCGGCGGGAGCCATCGCCACGCCGTGGAAGGACACTCCCAGTTGGGCGGCCCATTCTTCCAGCTGCGACCGCGTGGCGGCGGCAGCCGGGATGTAGAAGGCACCGGGGGCAAAGGACATGCCTGCCGCGTCGAACGTCTCTTCAACCCAATGAACCTCGCCGCCGCTGGCCAGCACCCGGTTGACCGCGGTGAAAGCCTCGTTCTCATGGTCGACCATGTAGCCGGCCGGTGAATCGGCCCCTGCCACCGTGCCCGGCAGCGGTTCCGCCATCCAGGCGATCGGCTCGAAGGGTCCGCTGAACCCGTCGAGGATGCGGTCGAACTCGACGCCCATCTGGAGCGCGAGCGTCCAGCCGGCGTTGTCGTAGGGCGCGATCGGCGGTCCGCCCGGGTACTGGAAGTCGTTCGGGTGATTCTGGGGCTCGAACATGTCGAACACGTGGGGCCGGAACGCCTGGGCAGCGGTCACGACGTAGGAACCCACGGGGTAGTCCTTGCCCGCCACGGTGAAGTCGGCGGTGGCCTGATGCACCGTCACGCCGTTCTTGAGCAGGGCGTTCACGAAGCGGGTGGCGGTGGAGAAGCTGCTCTGGTCGGCCGGCAGGATGTAGCCGCGGGCGTCGCGCTTGGCGGGGTCGCGCAGGTAGGCGTCGTAGTCTTCCTGCGAGGCGCGCTGACCCACCTCGTCGGCAAGCCGGTCGATCCACATGGGGAGGACGGTCCACGAATCGCGGCCGCCGCGCTCGATCGAGTTCGTCCCCATGCGCCAGATGTTGAAGAGGAGGGGTTCGCGGTTGCGCGACGCGTAGTCGAGCACGGCCCGGTTGGCCGTCTGTGAGTAGTCGATGGACTGCCGGAAGTACCAGAGACCGGGTGTGACGGGGAGCGGGAGGTCGGCGTGGCTGATCTGCCGGTTGGGGAGGAAGGGGATCTCGACGGGCGTGGGATGGCCGATGGTTTCGGTGAGCAGGCCGATCATGTTGTGGAAATACGGCGTGGTGCGCAGGCCGCCGTTCCACCACGTCGAGTAGCTGGCGCCGCGCCTCATGGTGGTGCCGCCCTTGCCCTCGGTGACCATGCGGTGGTGCATGGCCGAGCCGACCTGGTCGAGGCTGGTGATGATGATGGGGTCGAGGTTGTGGTTCGGGGGATCCCGGAAGGGCGGGGCGAACATGACGGTGCCCTGGGGGCCGGTCTGGTGGTGGTTGTACACGATCTGCGGGAACCACTCGCGATAGACCACCCGGTTCATGTTCTCGGTCTCGGAAAGCGAGGCCATGTAGAAGTCGCGGTTGTTGTCGTGCCCGGCGTACTTGTTGTAGAGGACCGGGACGCCCTGCGTGGTGCGCTCCATCGGGTTGTCGTGCCGCATGTACCAGTTGGCGACGAGGGCGTGGCCGTCGGGATTCGCGTGGGTGACCAGCAGGATGACGTCGTCGAGGAAGCGCATCGTCTCGGCGTCGCCGCGGCTGACCATCTGCCACACCAGTTCCATGAGCTGCTGGACGCCGAGCACCTCGGTCGCGTGGAGACCGCCGTCGATCCAGATGACGGCCTTGCCCTCGGCGGCGAGCGCGCGGGCCTCGTCTTCGGTGACACCGTCGGCGTGGGCCAGCCGCCGCGCGATCTCCTTGTAGCGATCCAGGTTGGGACGGTTCGCGGGCGACGTGATCGTGGCCATCCACTGTTCGCGCCCCTCCTCCGACTGGCCGATCGACTCGAGGCTCATGCGGTCCGACTGCACGGCGAGGAGGTGCCAGTAGTCGGTGAGGCCTTCGTAGTTGACGAGCTGGTAGTCGGTGCCGAGGCGGTAGCCGAACTTCTCCTCGGGGGTGGTGAGTTGGGCCTCGGCTGCCGCCGGTGCAAGCGTCAGGGAGGCGATGGCGATAAGCGCCGCGGCGGTGGCCGCGAATCCGGATGTCGAAGGGTTGGTACGGCCCGCGATCATGATATTCCTCGGTTCTGGGGTCATCTGTGGTCGGTTCCGGGTGGGTGGCCAGCCGCCTACGTTAGCGCAGGGGGCGGGGGTGGGGAAGGGGTGAGGCGGGACACCTTCATGGCGGCTGGCGGGCGGTCTCAGTCAAGGGCAAGCATGTACCTGCGTCGCGGGTCATGCGGCCCGGTACCCACCTCGCGAACGAGCCCGCGTGTGACGAGACGGGCCAGCCGGGTGCGTGTGGAACGGGTTGAGAGTCCGATGGCGTCCGCGATCTCCCGGGTGCCGCGTCTTTCGCCCCCCTCCAGCAGGTCGAGGATCGTCTGGTCCTTCGGGTCGACCCTCGGCGGCCGAACCTGTTCCGTCCGCAGGGTGACACGCAGGCGAATCCCGATTTCCTCCCAGGTTGGCGCAGGCAGCCCGTCTTCACGACACGCAGCGATCATCCTTTGCACCCCGCTCCCCCACTGTTCGACCAGGCCGAGTTCCTGGAACACCCGACCGAGAATTCTGTTCCGCAGCTTGGAGACCCCGAGCGGCAATTCCTCCAGCGTAAGCCCGAAGGGGAGCAAGCCCGGATTCTCCACCTCCAACCGGTCGTCGAAGATCGCTATCCGGATCGGTGCTCCCTTTTGCGAATAGTCCGCGTGGACGACCGCGTTCACAATCGCTTCGCGAACCGCTTCCGGTGGCAGGCTCCATCGGTCCCGCCGTCGCACTCGGCCGATGGCGGCGCCGCGCATGGAGTGCTTCTCGACAAAGGACACAGCTTCTTCGATGGCCTGGACCGGATGCATGTCGAGCCGTGTGTGGTCGAGGATCGTGGCTCTGTCCTTCCCGGCGAATCGCCCGGCCTGGATCCACGCGTCGGGGAAATGGTCGAGCCGGTCCCGCCCGAAGAGGAGAATTCCGCCTACCGTCGGCACGAGTCGACCCTGATAGGGAGTCAAGAGGCGGAGGCTCTCCAGATTCCTGCGGGTCAGCTTTCGAACCGGCGCGAAGGACTCGGAAGCTACTCGGAAATCCACCGCTTCCGAGTTGACTTCAGGCATCGGCCATTCGTCGAAGGACTCGCCGATCGAGAACCTCTGCATCTCGGCAATCAGCTGTGCATCGGCCTGGCGGTTGGTGGAGCCCACGCGGACAAAGGTGCCGCTTCTCAGACCCGCTCGCTTGACGAAGTGAGGCCGCGACCCGCTCGGATAGACCCGGACGGCTAGCAGTTGCCGATTCCGGTAGCTGATGACTTCGAGGTCCGGAAGGAGCTTGGGCCGAATCGAGTCGCTGATCAGATTCGCGGCCCGTTCCTCCAGATCGAGAGGGTTGTTGACGCCTCGGACGTCCCTCGTACGATCCGTTACTCCAATCAGAATGGTGCCGCCGGCAGTGTTGGCGAAGGCGGCGACGGTACGGAGGAAACCGCGTGGCGAAGACAGGTCCAGCTTGAATTCCAGGGTCTTCCCCTCGGGTCTGCGAAGTATTTTGGTTAGATCCATGTGCCAGGATTCGCTCGGGTCGGTGAAGCGAGTAACTAGGAAATATACTCTGACGTCACCCTTGGTCTCAAGCTTCAGAGTCCAAGGTATCCGCTGCCCGTCAGCGTCGGATCAGTCGCTCGGCTCCGGAGTCGTCACGGTCGTCACGCCCTCACCCGTCCCCCAGCGCCTCCTCCAGCGCGTCGAACGGCAGCACCGCACAACGGATCCGGCTGGGAAAGCGGCCCACGCCGGCAAGTGCGCGGAGATCTCCCAGCTCCTTCGGCAACGGCGGCCCGTCAGCCGTCAATCCTTCGGTGAAGGCCTGTCGGAGGACGCCGACCACGCCGACCTCCTGGCCCTTCACCAGCGCGGTGAGCATCGACGCCGCCGCCTGTGAAATCGAGCAGCCGCGGCCGTCGAAGGTGACTTCGGCGATACGCCCGTCCTCGACCCGGGTCCAGATCCGGACCGTGTCACCGCAGAAGGGGTTATGCGCATGACCGGTCCGCGCGTCCCCATCGAGAGGGCCGCGGTTGCGGGGCCGCCGGAAGTGATCCCGGATGAGGGCCTGGTGGAGCTCGTCGCTGAGATTCGTCGCCAATGTTGCGCCCCATGTGGGGAAGGGTAGACTACAAGTCTCATGGACCCGTCGAACACAGTACACACGAATGCCGATCCGGTGCTGGCGCAAGCCGCCGAGTGGCTGGAGGAAGGCCGCCGGATCGCCCTGGCCACGGTCACGCGCACATGGGGATCGGCTCCCCGGCGCGCCGGCAGCCACATGGTGATCGCCGCGAACGGGGATTTCATGGGGTCCGTCTCGGGCGGGTGCATCGAGGGCGCGGTGATCCAGACGGCGCTCGATGTGATCGAGTCGGGGGCTCCCCGGACGCTGGAATTCGGGGTCACGAACGAGATGGCGTGGGAGGTCGGGCTGGCCTGCGGGGGAAGGGTGCACCTCCTGGTCGAGCCCGTGGTCGAGGAATCGGGGCGGACAGCCCGGTGAAGGGCGAGGTCCTGCGGGAGCTGGTCGAGGCGCAGAGGACCGGTCGGGACGTGGTTCTGGCGACTCGCCTGGCGGACGGGGCGCAGGCGTTGATCGAATCGGGCAGCGGGCCGGACGGACTGGGGCTGGACGGTGACGTGGTGGCCGAGGTGCTCAGGATCGGCGAATCGCGAACGGTCGAGACGCCGCAAGGGGATGTCTTCCTTCGCCCATACATCCGGGCGCCGCGGCTGATCGTCGTCGGTGCGGTCCACATTGCCCAGGCCCTGGTCCCGATGGCCACGCTGGCGGGCTTTCAGGTGACGGTGCTGGATCCGCGCGAGGGATTCGCCACGGCCGATCGCTTCCCCGGCGCGGCGCTCATCCGGGAGTGGCCCGACCAGGCGATGGCGGCGTTGGGGCTCGACAGCCGGACCGCCCTCGTGGCCCTCACCCACGATCCCAAGATCGACGACCCGGCGCTGGTGGCGGCTCTGGAGAGCGACGCGTTCTATGTGGGTGCGCTCGGGAGCCGGAAGACGCAGAGTGCGCGGCGGGAACGGTTGGGTGATGCGGGATTCTCGTCCGCGGATGTGGACCGGATCCACGGGCCGATCGGGCTGCCGATCGGGGCGCGGACTCCGGAAGAGATCGCGGTTGCGGTGTTGGCGCAGGTGATCGGGGCGTTGCGGTTGTAGGTTGGTCCTTGAAGGGTCTTCTGGCGAGCCCCGAGGCGTGCCTCAGTCGTGCGACTCGGAGCTTGTCGAGCAGGTCCGAATCGGAACGCTCACTGGCGCGGCCGAATACTCGTTTTCCCATATCGTTTCGATTGCGGCGGGGGCCGGTGGCACGCTGTTCGTGGCGGACGCCGATCTCGTGTCGATCCGGGAGTTCGATTCGGATGGACTGTTTGTGCGGGAAATCGGCCGCCAGGGCGAGGATCCGGGCGAATACCGGTCGATCGCGGGCGTGTCGGTCCTTCCCGACGGGCGTTTGGCGGCTTGGGACAGGGGGAACCGGCGGGTGACCGTGTATGGGACCGACGGCGCCTACGACCATGCCATCCGGGTCGAGTCGATCACTCCTCCATATCCCTTTGTAGACCGGGCTTTCCTGACCGACACCGCCGGCAACTACTACCTGAGGATCTACGTCAAGGCGCCATCGTTCGGTCCCGATGCGCGTGGAATTGGCGGGGGCCGGTTTGGCTACGCACGGATTTCCCCGGAGGGCGTCGTGCTGGATACACTGGTGGCGCCGGAAGCGCCCGGGTCGGAGACCGGGGAGTCGATCGTGATCCATACGCCGACGGGGGAGCGCAGCCCCTTTCCGGTTAGAATGCTGGACGCTCCAAGCCCCCTCGGTTACCTCGTTGCGGGCTTCAACGCCACCTATGCGTTCTCGATTCCGGATCCGACCGGGATAGTCCACGTGGAGCGGGAGGGACTGCGGCCGGTGGACGTGACGACGGGCGAGCGCGCCGAGTGGCGGGCGCGGGTGGTGTTCGCCGGGCGCAGATCCGGGACATCGTTCGCGGAGGTCCCTGCCCGGAAGCCCGCGTACCGGGATCTGTGGGTCGATTCGGACGCTCGGATCTGGGTTCACCGATATGCGGAGGCCGTCAAGCGGGATGAGCCGATTCCAGAGCTTTGGCTAGGATCCTGAGGGAAACACGCCCCGGATAACCTGGGCCGAGCCTTCGCTCCACGACGTGTTCGGACCGGATGGGCGGCTGTTGCATTGCGTCGTGGCCCCCGACGATGCGGAACTCGTGGCGAGCCGGGGATCGGATGTGTGGGGGATCGTTCGGGGTGTGCTGGCGGAGGAGTACGTGGTGCGGTGGCGGATCGAGTAGGGGCCGGTGGTGCGGCTACCGTGCCACCCGCGGCGGGACCCCCAGCCGCTCCAGGTTCGTCCCCAGCACGGATTCCACCGCGGCGGCGCGGGCCAGGAGGGCGTGGTCGGTTCCCGTGCGGCCGATGAGCTGAAGGCCGACCGGCATGCCGTGCTCGTCGAGGCCGGCCGGGAGGCTTACCGCGCACATGTCCAGCATGCTCGCCGGGCCGGTTCCCGAAAGCATGTCGCGGTTGGTGGCGCGATAGACGTCCAGTTCGGCGAGCGCCGAGAGGGGCGGTGGGGTGATGGGCAGGGTGGGGGTGGCGAGGAGGTCGACCCGTTCGGTGTCCAGGCGCGCGTGGAGTGTTGCCGAGAGGCGGAGGCGGAGGCGGAGAACGGCGACGTAGTCGACTGCGCTCACATCGCGGGCGGATTCGAGCCGCTTGCCAACAGTGGGATCGAGGATGGCGGTCCACCCGGGAAGGTCGCGTTCGAGGGACTCGAAGCGTTCGGGTTGTACGAGTTCGCCTGCAAGGTAGCGCTCGCCGGCCTCGTCCAGTTCGGGGGCGTCGACTTCGAAGACGTGTGCGCCCGCCGCTTCGAGTTCCGAGAGGGCTTGGCGGACGACCGCGGCGATCCCGGGGGACGCTCCATCCCAGAGATTCGATCGCGGAATGCCGATGCGGAGGCCCGCGACCTCGGTTCCGTCCGGTTGGTCGGCGGGCGTGGTTGCAGCGGGCGAAGTCCCGGCCAGCGGGTCGATCACCCCGAACGCGTACCGTGAGTCCTCGACCGTGCTAGTCAGGAGTCCAACCGTGTCAAGGGTCGTGCTCAGGGGGACAACGCCAGTGGTCGGCCACCGGCCCGTGGTGTGGCGGTGCCCCACGACTCCTGTCGCCGAAGCCGGGATGCGGACCGATCCGCCGGTGTCGCTCCCCAGCGCGATCATCGCCGATCCTTCCCATAGACTCACGCCCGCACCCGACGACGACCCGCCCGGCGCACGATGCTCCGCCGGGTCCCAGGGGTTGATCGGCGTGCCCGTGTTGGGGTTGAGCCCGACCCCGCCGAAGGCAAGTTCGACGGTGTGGGTCTTGCCGACGATCACTGCGCCGAGCCGCCGCATCGCGCGGACGAGGAAGCCCTCGCGCTGCCACCGCGCCGGGAGTTCCCGCTTGGTGCCGGCCCGGATCGGAAGGCCCGCGACGCCGTACAGGTCCTTCACCGAGACGGTGATCCCGGCGAGCGGCCCCGGATCCTCGCCGCGCGCAACGGCCGCGTCGATCGCCGCCGCCTGTGCAAGGGCGCCGTCGGCGTCAAAGACGATGTACGCGCCGAGGTCGCTGGCCTCGTGACGGCGGATCGCGTCTTCCACCAGCCGTCGGGCGGTCTGGTCGCCGCGCCGTATTCGGGCGGCCGTCCGTGAGATGGATTCCATGCTCATGGGATGGTCATCGGGGGAGAGAGGGGTGGCGGGGGGAACGTGGCGGCAAGCAGTCCAAACCTGGTGGCGCGACCTCAGCGCGTCCAGGTCTCGAAGAACCCGTCCCCGGCAGCGCGGACCACCGCGTCGCGCAGCCGTCCGGACAGGGTCGCGGAGCCTCGCATCTGGAAGAATATCGCGGCGGGGATGTGCACCGAGACCGGCACCGAAGTGGCCCGGGCGTGACCGATCGTCACGGTGAGCTCCAGTGAATCGGCTCCGCTGGTGGCGAGGATCGAGATCGATTCCGGTGCCATGCGTCTGTCGTCATCAGGCCACTGCGTGGTGAGTCGCCGTATCGGGAAGATCCCCGCGAAGCCGTTGTCGTCGGCGAGGTAGAGGATGCGGGGCCCCGTGGCGGCGCTTGCCGACGACACCCCTCCGTACAGGACCGAGTAGCCGCCCACGAGCGCCTGACCCCAGTCCCAGGTGACGCCCGACCAGGTCCCCCAGTTGTGATCGTGGTAGGTACGAGCGCCTTCGATCGGCAGACAGGAACCCTCGCACACCTGTCCGGTCGCCTGTGCGTCGAGCAAGGGAACCGTGTAGCCGGAGACGATCCCTTCGTCGCTGAGGTCGACGGGTGGCAGGTAGCGGCGCGAGCGGGCCGAGACGGTGAGGTCGAGCACCAGCGGGGCGCCCCCGGTCTCGGACGGAACGCGCGCGGCCAACCGGTAGCTTCCATCGGGCTCCACGGTGACGCTCGACTCGCCGATCACCAGGTCGGGTTGGCCCTCGACGAAGGCGACCTTGTCCGGTCCGGTCTCTGCCAGAAAGGTGCGGTCGGTCACGCCGGGCCGCACCCGGGTAGCCAGCATGCGACCTCCCCAGCGTCCGTGCGGGACCTCGCCGGCAACCATGTAGGTCAGGTACAACCACCCCGAGTCGGGCAGGAGGACGTTAAAGTAGTGCCACTCGGCCCAGGTGGAGTCGGCAGCAGCCACGCCGCGCGGCATGTGGAGCGCGTCCAGGGAACGGTACAGTTCGGCGGTGGAGGGGTCCCGCCAGCGGCGGTCTCCCTCGATGTCGGCCCACGCGCCCGAAATCAGTGCCGGACCCACGTCCAGCCGGTCGGCCAGGCTAGGGATCGTGGCTACCGCCGAGACCGGGACGAGCCCGGAATCGGCCTCGATGTAGAGGAGTTCGTCGTCGATCCACGGTGCGGCGGCGGTGACCCGGTCCCCGAACCGCGCTCCCGCGAGCACCTCCCGGTACAGCAGGGACGCCTGTTCGATCGAGAAGTACATGGAGCCGGCGCCGCCGGTCTTGAGCGTCTCCAGGTCGATGCCGGCGGGCAGAACCACGAGGTCGCCGCCGCCCACGAGCTCCTTGTCCTGCGCCTGGTTCACGAGGGCGCCACCGACCGAAAGCAGGACGACCGTGACGCTGACGCCGAGCGCGTAGCCGCCCAGAAGCAGCAGGCTGCGCTCGGGGCGCTGGCAGAACGATGCCCAGACGAGCCGCGCGATCATGGTTCGATCCGCCCGTCGACGACATCGATCCGACGGTGCGCGCCAGCCGCGAACGCGATGTCGTGCGTGGCGACCACGAGGGTCGTCCCGGTGGCGTTGAGTTCCTGGAAGAGCGTGAGGATCTGCCGCGAGGTCGCCCGGTCGAGTTCGCCGGTGGGCTCGTCGGCGAGAACGAGCGCGGGTTCGTTGGCCAGTGCCCGCGCGATCGCCACGCGCTGAAGCTGCCCCCCGGACAGCTCGCTCGGCCGGTGCCGCAACCGGTCCGCGAGGCCGACCCGTTCGAGCACTTCGGCGGCGCGTTGTCGGCGCTCCCTGCGCGGGACCCGTGCCCCCGCGAGGGGAAGCTCCACATTCTCGATCGCGGTGAGCATCGGGAGCAGGTGGAAGCGCTGGAACACCAGCCCGACCTGGCGCAGGCGCAGCGCGGCCCGCGCCTCGACGGACAGCTCGACGAGGCTCTGGCCCAGGAAGCGCACTTCGCCCGCCGTGGGGACGTCGACGCCGCCCAGGAGGTGCAGCAGGGTGGACTTGCCCGATCCGCTCGGTCCGGTCACGGCCAGGAAATCGCCCCGCGCGACGGTGAGCGACACGCCACGGAGGGCGCGCACGCGGGTGCGTCCTTGCCGGTAGTCGCGCGTAACGCCCCGGGCCGCGACGACGGTGGCCGTCGTGTCCCCCCGGGCGACGACCGTGTCTCCTGTCCTTCCCATCACGGCTCCTCCCGGCGCAGAAGGGTTGTGACCTCGAGCCGGGTCGCGCGCAACGCCGGCACCAGTCCAGCCAGGGCACCGGAAGCGATCACGAGCGCATACGCTGTGACCAGGCTCTGGGGCTGCAGGACGAAGAAGCGGACGGCGGCGGGCAGTCCGGGGAAGTTGGCGAGGATCGACTCGAGGTATCGGGCGACGACCAGCGAAAGGACCACGCCGATCCCGCCCCCGACGCCGCAGAGTATCACACTCTCTGCCGTGATGTCGCCGACGATCCGGCGGCGCGACACGCCGATGGCCCGGAGCGCGGCGATGATGCCCAGTCTCTCGCTCACGGAAACGGCGGTGATGGTCCCGATGAGGAGTGCGGCCACGAGCAGGCTGACGCTCCCCAGAATCACGGCCAGTTGACCGAAGTACGACAGCCGTTCGTCCAGCTTGTCGGTGAGGCCCGCGAGGGTCACGACATCCGCCCGCTCGACGACGGCCGCGATGTCGGCCCGCACCGATTCCGGATCTTCCCCTTCACGAACCCGGATCATCGCGAACGAGACCCGGTCTTCGAGCGCCGAAAGGGTCTGCAGGTCATTCAACGGCAAGGTCAGGGGGAAGTCCCGCGTAGTAGCAAACACGAAGTCCCCTGTCCCGGACACCCGCACCGACACGGTGCGTCCCCAACCGCTGAAGCCGCTGGCGGTTCCCAGCCGCAAACGACCGCCCGGCCCCACACCGAGAGCCGCGCCCAATTCGGTGTCGACCAGCACTTCACCCGGCCTGGGCGGATCGCCCTCGACGACGCGATAGAGGTTGGCGTCGTCCGCCTCCATGCCCAGAGCCAGCGTCTGCCGGGTCCGACCCGAACCAACCGAGCCACCATCGGGCGCCTGGGCGGTCACCGACATCCCCAGCACCGGCGAGACATGTGCAACACCGGCCACGCGTTCAATGCTGTCGCGCAGACTTGCGAACCCCGGGATTGTGGCCTCGGTGTCGAACGGCAGGGTGCCCTTCGGCGACAACCGGAGTTCGTAGCCACGTGACTCGAACAGCTCTCCGAAGCTCTTCTGGATGCCGCCGCCGAGCATGAGCATATCCGCGAGCAGGGCCGTCGAAACCGCTACACCAGCCACGGTAAGCAGCGTTCGAAGGGGGCGGTGCCGGAGTTCGCGGATCGAGTTGAGGACGAGAATTTGCGGGCTCCCTATGGGTCGAGCGGGTCGGACGCGAACAACCTGGCGCTTGCAACAAGTCCGGCGCCCATACCGAGCACAACGGCGAGGACCAGCGCCTGGACCACCATGTCGCCCGTCACGATCGAGAACACCAGGGTCGTGTCGTACGCGCGCTGGTAGTACGCGTTCACGATCGCCGAAAGCGCGAAGCCGAGCCCCAACCCCGCGACTCCGCCCAGCGCCGACAGCAACGCGGCTTCGGCCACGGTCCAGCCGAGCAGGATCACGCGCGGGATGCCCGCCAGCCGTGCTGCTGCCACCGCGGCTCGCCGCTCCTGCACCTTGAGGACCATGATGCACGCCAGGAAGACTCCTCCGGCGACCAGGGCTATGCCCGCGATGGCCCCGTGAAAGCGGCTCACAACGCGGAAGGTCGCGGAGGTCCGTTCGGCAACCTCCTCGACGGGCAGCACCTGGGTGCCGACCAGGAGGGGCTCCATGTCCCGGGCCGCTTCGGTCGCGTCGATCCCCGGTTGAAGCGCGACCGTGAAGTAGTCCACCTCGCCTTCACGCCCGGCGAGAGCCTGCAAGTGCGGCAGGTGGAGCAGCACCCTCGGCCGGGTGGCGACCAGCTCCGACGGATCGGGGCGCGGCTCGAACAGGCCCGCGACCACGGCGGGGCACGACTCCGCCTCGGGCGCCCCCCGCAACCGGACCACGGCGCCCGGCTCGATCCCGGCTCGCGCCGCGTAGGGCCGCTCGATCAGCAGTTCGAGATCGTGGGGACACACGGTCTCTGAAGCCATTGCTGGGCTGGCGGTCTCCGCCGCGATCGACGGAGATGTGGCTGTGGGTTCCTGGGTGCGCGCCACGATGGCGGCTTGCCCGACAGCGGGGAGTGCCGCATGGATCACGAGCCAGAGCGTTGCAAGCCTTGGTCCGCAAAGACGGTCGGCGGGTTGCTTCCCCAACGCTGTGAGCAATGGTGGTCCTCGTGCAGGAAACTTCATCGCCGCAGTTGCGGTATTCTCCCTGATCAATCTATTAGGGTTCGGACGTGTCCACTCTGTGGCCAACACGGGTCGACGACGAATCCCGGGAAGGGAAGTGCCGGGTGGGACGCATTGGAGGGAGCTGCACTCCCGCATTCCTCTTTGCGGGACACGGTTCGCAATACGAAGGCATGGGCGAGGAGCTGTTCGCGGCGCATCCAGTGTTTCGCGAGGCGCTCGAACAGTGCGATGCCGTCCTGGAGGACGAATTCAGGCCCGGCCTCCTGGACATCCTCTACGGACCTCCGGAGACCCGCTCTCTGGTGCACCGTGTCGAGTTGCCAGGCTGGGCAAACTGCAGCAGGCGCTGCCGCCAGGTGGCGGAATGCTGGCCGTCGGAGCCAGCGAGGAACGTGTCACGACCGCCCTCGCTACTGGCCATCCGGGTGCCTGCATCGCCGCGGTCAATGGACCCGCCTCGGTCGTGGTTGCCGGCGAACGCGCCGAGATCGACAGGCTTCGGACCAGGTTTGAAGCGGAAGGTGTCCGCACGTCGGTGCTGAATGTCACTGTGGCCTTTCACTCCCCGCAAAAGGCCTTGTTTGGGCAACTTGACGAGGCGAGTGGGAGTGACTGCCCTCGCCATGGTCAGACGGCGGTCGTCCGTCGTATTTCGAGGTGGCCCCCGGCCACGAAGTACAGAGCGTCACCGTGTGCTCCTCCGCCTGGTGGGCACACAGACATCAACGAATCGCCAGGTCTGCCCACCACCGCCACCGCGTACCGCTACCGCGTTCCCGTTGCCGTCATCCCGTCCGGGAAGATCTCGTTCCAGGCCGTCATGAAGCGTTTCATCTCTTCCTCGGTCCCGATCGACACGCGCAAGTAGTCCAGCATCGGCGGGAAGTCGCGGCCGACGGCGACATCGTACTTGCGGAACTCGGCTCTGACCTCCGAAGCCGGGCGTCCGGTGTGCACCATGAAGAAGTTGGTCTCCGACGGGATGACCTCGAAGCCCTGGGACCTGAGTTGGGACGCCGTGGCCTCCCTGAGTGCGATGGTCGTGTCTTTGACCCACTTCTCGGACTCGTGGTCCTGGAGCGCGGCCACGCCGCCCCACTTGACCAGCGCGTTGATCGTGCCGGTGGTGTAGGTCTGCATCTGCTGGATCATCTCCGCCGGGGCGATCCCGTAGCCGAGCCGGAGCCCCGCCATGCCGTAGATCTTCGAGAAGGTGCGGGTGACGAGGACCTTGCGGCCTTCCTTGATGTACGGAACCGCCGTCGCGTACGAAGGATCCTGCACGAAGTGGTGATACGCCTCGTCGATCAGGACCGGAATGTCCTCGGGAATCCCGTCCAGGAGGCGCCGGATGTCGTCGTCGCTGACCACCACCCCGGTCGGGTTGTTGGGGTTGCAGATGTAGACCATGCCGACATCGCGGTAGTTGCGCCGGGTGACCTTGATGAGGTCGTCGATGTCCTGGGTGTGGTCGGGCAGAAGCGGGCGCGCGATCACGTCCGCGTCGACGCCGGTCGCGGCTCGGTACACGGTCATGAAGGTCGGTTCGACGCCGACGACCTTCTCCTCGTGCCTGAGGAACGCGAGTCCGGCAACCTTGAGCGTCTCGCCGGAACCGGCGTGCATGATGATGTTGCTGGTGTCGATGCCGTGCTGTTCGGCGATCTTCTCGTGGATATCCCCGTCGGGGTAGCCGTACCGGTTGGAGTATTTCCAGGCGGCGTTCATCGCCTCCATCATCGAGTCGGACGGACCGTACGGGTTCTCGTTGGACGACAGTTTGGCGAGGTCGTCGTACGCGTCGCGAGGCAGAGGCGCGAGGCCCTTCGGGGGAGGCCGCAGCACGGCCCCGAGAGCCGAGTTGGGCCTGAGCCCGAGCGCGCCGAGAGCCGCTGCCGCGCCACCCACGAAATGCCGACGTGAAAACCTGTTGTTCATCCTCTTGTCTCCTTTCGAGCCGGGATCCTGGCCCGCTTGCCAATGCCGATCCGCTCTGATCGGCGTACCTTGAGGCATCTTATGCACTTGCCGGACGGCGCGCCAGTAATCGGGCTTGCGCGGCCTGAGCGGAGAGACCTGGCAGGCAGAGGAGCATCCCATGGCAGATCATCCGGGCAAGGGGACCGGCAACGGCTCGACGATGCCCGTCGCCACTCGGCTGCGCCGATCACTGGGGCGAGTCATCCGCTTTGGATTGATCCGGATCGTTCTGGCTTTTCTGGGCATTGTGGGGGTCGCGAACGCAGTACGGCTGGGCTTCATGGCGCTGGGGGAGGGCCTTGGCCTCAATCCCCTGAGTCAGACGCTGCTGTACACCATTCTTCTGGTCCCGGCGGTCCACTTGACCTACGTGGGATTCGTGCGCTATGTGGAGCGCCGCCGTGCCGAAGAGCTGAGCGGGAAGGGTGCCCTGGCGGAGGTGGGCAAGGGTGTAGTGATCGGTGCAGCGCTACTGTCCGCAACCGTCGGAGTGATCGCGGTTGCGGGGCGCTACCAGGTGATTGCGGTGAACCCCTGGAGCACACTGCTGATACCTCTGGCGATGTCTCTGGCCGCTGCGTACATGGAAGAGCTGCTCTTTCGCGGTGTGCTCTTCCGGATCGCCGAGGAACGCCTGGGCACCTGGCTTGCCCTCCTGGTTTCCTCCGGATTCTTCGGGCTCGTGCATTTGGGAAACCCGAACGCGACCCTGCTCGGAGCCCTGGCGATCTGCCTTGAAGCGGGGGCCCTGCTGGGTGCCGCCTATGTCCTCACTCGACGACTCTGGCTTGCGATCGGCGTCCACCTGGCCTGGAACTTCACCCAGGGAGGGATCTTCGGCGTGAATGTCTCCGGGGTAGCAGTTGACGGCCTGCTCGAATCCCGCCTGAGCGGGCCCACGGTGCTATCCGGCGGGGCACTTGGCGTCGAGGCTTCCATTGTCGCTGTGGTCCTCTGCCTCGGCGTCGGAGTTGCGTTCCTGGTGCGGGCCCACCGGAAGGGGCACTTCATCGCACCGTTCTGGCGCAGGTAGCGGGTTGGCCGTCGCGACCGCTTAGCGCGCCGGCCAACTGCGCCAGACTGTCCAGATTGTGGACTGGCCGATGTTCGTCGACCTCGGGCAGCAAAGCCCTGATTCCGGCGGCCTTGGGAGCGAAGGCCCGGTAGCGGAGCAGGGGATTGAGCCAGATGAGGCTTCGGCACGACCGATTCAGCCGGCGCGCCTCGAAGCGGATCCCCTCGCCCCCCTCTCGGTCCAGACCGTCGGTGACGAGGAGCACGACCGCGCCCTGAGCGAGCAGCCGGCGAGACCAGTGCAGGTTGAAGTCCCGGAGCGCGGCACCGATCCGAGTGCCGCCATACCAGTCCTGCACCGTGTTGCCGATTCGGTCGAGCGCGCGGTCCACGTCCCGGTCGCGAAGGAGCCGGGTGATGTTGGTGAGACGGGTGCCGAAGACGAAGGTGTGGATCCGGTCGCCGGCGTTTGTAAGGGCGTGGAAGAAGTGGAGGAGGACCCGCGAGTACGATTCCATCGACCCGGAGATGTCGCAAAGGGCCACGATGGTGGGACGCCGCGTGCGCATCGACCTCCGCTCAAGGGGAAGCGGGCACCCGCCGGTGCGAACGCTGGTCCGCAGGGTGCGCCGCAGATCGATGAACCGTCCCCGCGGGTCGGGTGCGTGACGCCGGGTCAACACCGGGCGCAGATCGAGGTTGAGTGACCGGATCGCTTCCCTGGCCTGTTGCGCTTCCGCCGGGGTCATCTCCTCGAAGTCTTTGCTACGCAACACTTCTGTGGGGGAGAAAGCCATGCGCAACGGAATTTGTTGCGTGGTGTCGCGGGTGGGATGGGGGGCTGGGCGGGCACCGGATTCGCTATCGTCAGACAGCCGGGCCGGGGCTCGCGAGGGCGGTTTCTCGACGGGGATCCGGGAGCGCGACAATAGGGCATTCAGCGCTTCGTCCGCTCCGAACGGGTCACGCCAGAAGAGCCGGAAGGCACTCTCGAAGATGTGACGGTGCTCGCGCTTCGAGACGAGCGTGCCGTGCAGTGCCCAGAAGAACTGCCGCTTCGCCGTAACGTCAATGGCCGACAGCGCCCGCACCGCCGTGATCGTGTGACCGGGCCCGACGGGCAGCCCCGCGGCGCGCAGAAGACGCACGAAGTGGGCGACGTTCTCGGGGAGGCGACCGGGATGGGTGGGGGTGGTCATGCTCAATCAATACGTCACCATCTCGTCAAAGTCGATTTCGATGGCGTTGAAGTCGATACCTACGAGCTGGTGCCCCGATTCCGGTTCGTCTTCAAGGGAGATGAAACCAAGTTCGGCGAGTCGGTGGATCTCACGGACAAAGGTGGCAGGTTGCCTGACGCCCAGGCGACCGACGCCGAGGTGTTCCACTACCGGGAGTGCGCGCGGAAGGTGGATGGGCAATCCGGCGCTCCGGATTTGCCCGGCAACACCGATTCACTCTACTGTTTCCGGCCCTCGGCCTTGCCCATCGTTGATCGGAGCTACCTGATGAATCCGCACTCCCCTCGTCACCCTCGCCGCCACCTTCTCTCCACCCTTTGTGCCACTCTCCTGATCCTCCTCGCCGTCACCGCAGGCTACGTCACGGAGATCTCCGCCCAAACCATGGAGCTCCGGCGAGGCCGCACGCTCTCGGAGACGATCGCTGCCGGCGACACCGTCCGCTACACGATCGACGCCGACGAGAACGATTTCGTCCTCGGTGAGGTGAACCAGATCTCCGTCGACGTGACGATCCGCGTGCTGGGTCCCGACGGGACGCGACTTGGCCAGTTCGGCGGCCTGGGCACCGGCGTCGAGCGCTTCAGCGGACGCACATCGACCGAGGGCACGCATACCATCGAGGTGTTCGTCGCAGGAGACGACGAAGACGCTGCCGGCAGCTACGAGATCACGCTGCTCCGGCACGAGGACATCGCGACCGACCCGAAGAAGCTCGCCGATCAGATGATGGCGCGCTTCGACAGCCCGGAGTCGCCGGGAGCCGCGGTCCGCGTCTGGCGGGACGGGCGCACCCTGTACTCCAAGACGTACGGGACGGCCAACCTGGCCTACGATCTCCCGTTCGAAGAGGACACACGCACCAACATCGGCTCCACCTCGAAACAGTTCACGGCATTCGCGATCATGCTCCAGGCGGAACGGGGGCTCCTGTCGCTGGACGACGACATCCGCACCCACGTCCCCGAACTGCCCGAGTTCGACGAGACGATCCAGGTCCGGCACCTGATCACCCACACGTCGGGCCTGCGCGAGTTCCTGAACCTGGTGCGCATGACGGGCCGCCGCCTCGATCACGGCGACTGGATCGATCGCTCCGAACTCATCGACATCGTGCAGCGGCAGCCGGCGCTACAGAACGCCCCCGGCGAGGAATGGAACTACAACAACACGGCGTTCGGGCTCGCCGCGACCATCGTCGAGCGCACGTCGGGACAGGACTTCCACGTCTTCATGCAGGAGAACGTCTTCGGCCCACTCGGGATGACCGGGTCCATGGTCCGTCCTTCCAACCGCCACATGGTCCCCAACCAGTCGGAGGGGTACACGCCCGGTGCGGACGGATATCGCCAGATCGGCGACCTCGGTGGAGCGGTGGGTGCCGGCGCGGTCTACAGCACGATCGAGGATCTCCAGACGTGGGTGGAGAACTACGCCGCGCCACGCGTCGGTACCCGCGAGAGCATCGATGAGATGATGACCTCCTTCGTGCTCACCGATGGAGAGGAGACCGGCTACGGTTACGGCCTTTTCGTCGACGAGCAGGGTGGGCTGAAGCGGGTTCACCACGGAGGTGCGGACGTAGCGCACCGCTCCATGCTTGCGTACTACCCCGAGATCAACGCCGGCATCACGACGCAGAGCAACCACGCGCAGTTCAACAGCAACATGGCCTTCGAACTGGCCGCTGCGTTCTTCGCGGACGATATGGAAACGGAGGAGGAGGCAGAGGGCGGCGAGGGCGAAGCAGGCGCGGAATTCGACGCGGAAGACTACGATCCCGAGGCGTTCGACGAGTTCGCCGCACGGTACGCGCTGGACGCGGCGCCCACGTTCATTCTTACCTTCACCCGTGAAGAAGACACATTCTACACGCAGGCGACGGGCCAGCCGCGGCTTGAGATCGTGCCCACGTCCGACTCGACCTTCCGCTTGCTCGCCGTTGAGGCGTCGGTAACCTTCCTGCGCGGCGAGGATCGAGAGGTCGAGGGACTGACAATGCACCAGAACGGCGCCGAGCAGCACGCGACGCGTCTGGGCGAGGATGCCCCCGAGGAGTGGGAGCCGACGGCGGACGACCTCGCCGACTTCGCGGGACGGTTCTTCAGCGACGAGATCGAGACGTTCTACACCTTCTCGGTGGAAGAGGGCGTGCTGGCCATGTACCAGCGTCGACTCGGCAGCAGGCCGCTGATCCCCGGGGAAGAGGACAACTTTTCAGGCGATGGTTTGTCGTTCGCTTTCGAGCGCGACCGCAACCGGAAGGTGATCGGGTTCTACCTGTCGAACGGTCGGACGCGGGATGTGAGGTTCGGGCGGGTGTGGTGAAGGGCTCGGCCCGCCATCGCCTCCATCCGCATTCAATACGGCGCGATCTCGTCGAAGTCGATTTCGATAGCGTTGAAATCGATTCCCACGAGCTGATGTCCAGAATCCGGGTCGTCTTCCAGCGAGATGAAACCCAGTTCGGCAAGTCGGCGGATCTCACGGATGAAGGTTCTGGCGGTGACATCGCGGTAGGCACCTCTGACGTACGGCGAGTTTACCAGGTCGCTCAGGCGGATTTGTGTAGACGGTCTCTCCGAGAAGGGATCGGTAGGTTCCGTCTCTTCCAGGAGAAAACTGAGCAATGAATACTCACGGACGTTGAGGAGGTGACGGCGCTTGCTCACCCGCATTGCCAGTCCCCTGTTCAACGTATCGCGGTAGACCAATCGGTTCAGCTTCGTCTTGATGAAGCTGTTGATCCCTCGTAGTTCCGCTTCGAAGCCGCGCAGCCCGAATTCCACGAAGGGCGCGATAGCGAAGGGCTGCCTTCGCCGGCACGCCTGTAGGCGTCGCTTGTACTCGTCTCCATTGCGGTAGAAGTAGTTCGACAGCCCGTAGAAACCGTGGACGTTGTATCCGCCTTCGTAGAGGATGGCAGCCTCCACCAACCTCGAGACCCGTCCGTTCCCGTCCCCGAACGGGTGGATGGTCACGAGGAAGAAGTGGGCAAGCAGGGCTCTGACCACGGGGTGCACGGTCCGGAGTCGGCGGGAGTTCACGAACTCCACGAACTCCTCCGTCAAACGGGGAAGATCCTCGTGGGGAGCGCCGAGATGGACCCCGCCTAGTTCCACCGTGCCGACCTGAACGCCATGGGTCCGAAGGCCGCCGGGGACGTTGTCCGACTCATCGGAGCGGCGCGTCATCAGCGCATGCATGTGGAGAATGTCCCCGAACGGAGAGAAGCCGGTCTCCGCTCGCATACCGCTCCCGCACCCAGTTCTGGGCGGCGTCGGCGTTTAGGATCTGCCGGACTTCCCTGTTCTGTGCATCTTGAGTGTCCTTGCGCGCGGTCTGCTGGAAACCATCAAGCAGAGCAAGACCCGGTCCCGAGAGGGTCAACGGCGGGTGGTCCGTCATTCCGGCCAAGAGTTCCGCGATCGACGACGGCGATATGGGGTTCCCTTCCAGCGCGGTGGTTCCGTGCACGGTCCTGATCCGGTTGAGGACATCGAGCTGTTCCTTCCATTCGGACGGAAGGAGCAGGCTCACGGCGGGCCTCCTTCCACCCCTCGATGCGAACTAAACTAGGACCGACATCATCCCCGGCAGGTCGAGGCGGTAATCGAAGCTGAAGTGCGACCAGTTCAATTATGTGACTCCTTTAATGACATGTTATTTGACTCGATAAGTCGTTGCAAAATAGCAATATATGACTATTATAGTCGTCAATATGACACCGATTATGGCTGCATATGCGACAGAGTATCTGACGGCCGCAGTGTGTGCTGCACGTGGATCTGCTACCAGGGACGTTCACCTTTGGTTGCCCTGTCCAGGATCCCGACTTAAGGTGGTTTCTACGTGCGTTCTCTCCCCCTTGCGACAGGAGCCCTGCAATGAAGCCGCTTGCCCTCCGCCGGCCTGGCCGCCACTTGCCGTTCACCCTCTGGGCCGTAATCGCGATCCTCATCGCAGGCTGCCAGGCGTGGGGACAAACCACGGAACTGCAACCGGGCAGCATGGTCACCGGCGCTCTCTCCCCCGGACAAACGGTCCGCTACACGATCGACGCCGATCAGAACGAATTCGTCCTTGGCGAAGTGGATCAGATTTCGGTCGACGTAGACATCCGCATTCTGGACCCTGCCGGTGAGCAGATCGGGCAGTTCGGAGGGCTCGGCCAGGGGATCGAGCGCTTCGCTGGACGCACGTCGAGCGCCGGTACGCACACGGTGGAGCTGTCGGTCGCGGAGGATTTCCCCGGTATCAGCGGTCTGTTTGTTGTCACGTTGCTGCGCCACGAGCCGGTGGCCACAGACCCCGAGCGACGCACCGATCAGGTGATGGCGCGGTTTGACGGCGATCACACGCCCGGAGCGGCCGTCCAGGTGTGGCGTGACGGGAGCACCCTGTATTCGAAGGCCTACGGGATGGCCGACCTCACCCAAGCGATCCCGTTCACGCCGGAGACCAGCACCAACATCGGCTCGACCTCGAAGCAGTTCACCGCCTTCGCCATCATGCTGCAGCAGGAGCGCGGGCTGCTGTCGCTGGACGACGACATCCGCGAGCACATTCCCGAGCTGCCAGCCTTCGACCAGACCATCCAGGTCCGTCATCTTCTCACGCACACGTCGGGCCTGCGCGAATTCCTGAACCTCATGCGCATGACCGGCCGCCTCCTCAACGAGGGCGACTGGATCGACCGCTCGGAGCTCATCGACATCGTGCAGCGCCAGCCGGCCCTTCAGAACGACCCCGGCGCCGAGTACAATTACAACAACACGGCGTTCGGGCTCGCCGCGGTCATCGTCGAGCGCACCTCCGGCCAGGACTTCCACGTCTTCATGGAGGAGAACGTGTTCGGCCCACTGGGGATGACCGCGAGCATGGTGCGGCCCTCGCCGCGCGACATCGTCCCCAACCGGTCCGAAGGCTACACGCCGTCGCCCAGCGGCTACCGGCAGATCGGCGACTTCGGCGCGGCGGTCGGGGCGGGTGCGGTGTACGCTTCGGTCGTCGACCTGCAGACCTGGGTGGAGAACTACGCCGACCCGCAGGTCGGGACGCGCGCGAGCATCGACGAGATGATGACCTCGTTCGTGCTCAACAACGGCGAGGAGACCGGGTACGGGTACGGCCTCAGCGTCGGCGAGCAGGGCGGACTCATGCGGGTCAACCACGGAGGCGCCGATGTCGCGCACCGCTCGATGCTCGCCTACTACCCCGAGATCAAAGCGGGCATCACGGTGCAGAGCAACCACGCGCAGTTCAACAGCTCGGTGGCCTTCGAACTGGCTGCGGCCTTCTTCAAGGATGCCATGGAAGAGGAGGAGGAGAGCGATGCTGCCGACGGCGGAGACCCGGCAGACGAGGAAGCGGCCACCGAACCGTGGCAGCCGACAGAGGATGACCTCGGAACCTTTGCGGGCCGGTTCTTGAGCGAGGAGATCGAGACGTTCTACACGTTTACAGTCAACGACGGCGAGCTTGTGAGATATCAGCGCAGGCTCGGCCATGCGGCGCTGACGCCCGGCGACGACGAGGACAACTTCTCGGGAGGCGGCTCGTCGTTTGCCTTTGAGCGCGACCGCAACGGCGTGGTCATCGGGTTCTACCTCTCAAGTGGGCGGACGCGGGACGTGAGGTTTGGGCGGGTCAGGTGAGGGGTGCGGAGCCGAAAGCTTGAGCCGCCCGCTCCCCGTACACCGGCGACGGCAATCGCGGGTTGGCCTCTGGAGTCCCCAGGGGTTCAACCAGCCGGCACGTGCCGCCGTGACACAGTTACAATCGCCGACGTGCCGGCGATCGCACTCGCCGCTTGTCGCGCTCCGAAGCCTGCCGACGGAGTCCAGGCTTCACGGGGCATTCAAGGCGCCACCCAAGGCCCTGGATTCCCCGCCTTCACCGTCAACCGCGGTTTACATTCGGTCATGTACAGTTTACCCAGGGGTGCCAGAGACCACCTCATCCCACCCCCGCCATCACCTCCTCCACGCCACCCTCCTCCATGCGCGCCAGGTCGTCCTGGTACTTGAGCAGCACCCCCAATGTCCGGTGCGCCGTCTCCCGGTCCAGCGTGTGACGGTCCAGCGCCATCAGCGCCCGGGTCCAATCCAGCGTCTCGGCCACGCCGGGCCGCTTGAACAGCTCCAGCTCCCGCACCTTCTGCACGAAGGTCACGACCTGGACGCTGAGCTGCTCCGGCGCGTCCGGGACCCGTGATGCGAGGATCTCCAGCTCGCGTGCGGCGGTGGGGTAGTCGATCCAGTGATAGATGCAGCGGCGCTTCAGGGCGTCGTGGATCTCGCGGGTCCGGTTCGAAGTGATGATGACGCAGGGTGGCTCGGCCGCGGTCACCGTGCCCAACTCGGGGATCGTGATCTGGAAGTCGGAAAGGACCTCGAGCAGATAGGCCTCGAAGGGCTCGTCGGTGCGGTCCAGTTCGTCGATCAGGAGGACCGGGGCGACTCCATCGGGTGGATCGAGGGCGGAGAGCAGGGGGCGCCGGATCAGGAAGTCCTCGGAGAACACGTCCGGCTTCCCCTCCGCCGCCTGGATGTGAATCATCTGTTTCGCGTAGTTCCACTCGTAGGCGGCGGAGGCCAGATCCAGCCCCTCGTAGCACTGCAAGCGAATCAGCGGACGGCAGAGCCCGGCGGCCAGCGTCTTCGCCACCTCGGTCTTCCCGACGCCGGCCTCGCCCTCGAGCAGGAGCGGTCGCCCCAACTCCAGCGACAGGAACAGCGCGGTGCCCAGGCCCACATCCGCCACATAGCCCTGGTCACGCAACATCGCGACCGAGTCGTCAACGGACCCGGGGTGCGGCCTGGGGGGCTGCGGACGAGAGGTCATCACGTCGTCCTCAGCCCGCAGTCCGGAGATTTGCCGCCGGCCTCTATCCGCAGGCCTCCACGGCCCTTTTCGCCATCACCGTCACCAGGTGCGCCCTGTACTCGGGCCCGGCCGCCGTGTCGGAGAGCATGTCGTCGGTTGACACCGCAATCCCGGCTACCGCATCGGCGCTGAACGACGCCTCCAGCGCGGCTTCCATCGCGGCCACCCGGAACACGCCGTCACCCGAGGCGCCCGTTACGGCCACCCTCACCCCGGCAGGCCCATCCGCCACCATCACCCCCGCGATCGCGTACTTGGACGCGGGGTTTGCGAACTTGGCGTAGGCCGCGCGGGCAGGCACCGGGAACCGCACGGCGGTGATAACCTCGTCCTCCTCCAGGGGAGTCATGAACATGCCCTGGAAGAAGTCGTCCGACGAGATCTCGCGCCGGTCGGTCACGATGGTCGCGCCGAGGGCGACACACGCGGCCGGGTAGTCTGCCGCGGGGTCGTTGTGGGCCACGGAGCCGCCGATCGTGCCAGCATTTCGGACCTGCGGGTCGCCGATCCCCACGGCCAGCGCGGCCAGCGCGGGGATCCGTCCCTGCACGGTTGCCGACCCGGCCACCTGCGCATGGGTGCACATCGCCCCCACCTCGACCGAGTCGCCGTTGTCGGTGATGTCGGCCAGGCCAGGCAGGCCCGCAAGCGACACCAGGTCACTTGGCATGGCCAGGTTCAGCTTCATGATCGGCAGCAGGCTCTGCCCGCCGGCGATCACCTTCCCGCCCTCGGTGCCCCGCAGCGCGCCAAGGGCCTCATCCATCGATGTCGGTGCGTGGTATGTGAAATCGTTCACAATATCCTCCGATCAGCCTTGGGCCTGCTGGATCGCCTGCCACACCCTCTGCGAGGTGGCGGGCATCGTCATGTCGTCTACGCCGAGGTGGCGCAGCGCGTCGATCACCGCGTTGATCACCGCCGGGGGCACGCCGATCGAGCCCACCTCCCCGACTCCCTTGGCGCCGAGCGGGTTGTGGGTGCAGAGCGTCGTGTTGTGGTTGATGCTGAAGGAGGGCAGGTCGGCGGCACGGGGCATCGTGTAGTTCATGTACGACCCCGTCTCCAGCTGCCCGTCCTCCTGGTACACGCATTCTTCCAGCAGCGCCTGCCCGATTCCGTGGGCAAGCCCGCCGTGCAACTGCCCCGCAACGATCATCGGGTTGATGATCCGCCCGACGTCGTCCGACCCGGTCACCGCGACCAGATCCACCTCACCCGTCTCCGGGTCGACTTCGACCTCGACGATGTGCGTCCCCGCCGGGAAGGTGAAGTTGAGCGGGTCGTAGAACGCGGTCTCTTCCAGCCCGGGTTCCAGCCCCGCGGGGTAGTTGTGCGGCACGTACGCGGTCAGCGCGACATCGCCGATCGACGTCGACCGGTCCGTCCCCGCCACCGTGAAGGACCCGTTCTCGAACTCGATGTCCTCGACCGAAGCCTCCAGCAGGTGCGCGGCGATCTTCTTCCCCTTTTCGATGACCTTCTCGACGGCGAGGTAGATCGCCGTCCCGCCCACCGCGAGCGAGCGCGAACCGTACGTCCCCATCCCGAAGGGGATCCTGGCCGAGTCGCCGTGCACCACGTCGACCGCGTCGAAGTCGACCCCGAGCATGTCGGAGACGATCTGCGCGAAGGTGGTCTCGTGGCCCTGCCCGTGGCTGTGCGTCCCGGTGAAGACCGAGACCGAACCCGTGGGATGGACCCGCACGCTGCCCGATTCGTACAGGCCGGCGCGGGCTCCCAACGACCCCACCACCGCCGAGGGCGCGATCCCGCACGCCTCGATGAAGGTGGAGATGCCGATGCCGCGGCACTTGCCGCGCCCAGCCGCCTCGGCCCGCCGCGCCTCGAAGCCATTCCAGTCGGCGGCATCCAGCGCGAGGTCGAGCGTGGCGTCGTAGTCGCCCTGATCGTACTGGAGGGCGACCGGAGTCTGGTACGGGAACTCGCGCACGAAGTTCTTGCGCCGGATCTCGACGCGGTCCATCCCGAGTTCCCGGGCCGCCTTTTCCACCAGCCGCTCGAGGAGGTAGGTCGCCTCGGGGCGTCCCGCGCCGCGCAGCGCGTCGACCGGCACCGTGTTGGTGAAGAACGACTTGACCTCGCAGTAGACGGCGGGTGTGGTGTACGGTCCCGCGAAGAGGATGCCGTACAGGTACGTCGGGACGCAGGGGGCGAAGGTGGACAGGTACGCGCCCAGGTTGGCCTTGGTGGAGACGCGCAGCCCGAGGAAGGTGCCGTCCGCGTCCAGTGCGAGTTCGGCCGTGCTGAGGTGGTCGCGGCCGTGCGTGTCCGACTTGAAGGCGTCGAGGCGCTCGCAGGTCCATTTGACGGGCCGGCCGAGCTGCCCGGCGGTCCAGGTGAGGATCGCCTCTTCCGCGTAATGGGGGATCTTCGAGCCGAACCCGCCGCCCACGTCGGGCGCAATGATCCGCAGCTTGTGCTCGGGCAGCCCCAGAACGAAGGCGCCGAGCAGCAGACGGATCAGGTGCGGGTTCTGGCTGGTTGTGTATAGTGTGTATTCGTCCGTTGCGGGATCGAAGTTGGCGATGGCCGCGCGGGGCTCGATCGCGTTGGGGATCAGGCGATTGTTCACTACGTCGATCGAAACGACGTGATCCGCGTTCTCGAATGCCGCGTCGGTAGCCGCCTTGTCGCCGACCTCCCAGTCGTAGCAGACGTTGCCGGGCGCCTCGTCGAAGACCTGTGATGCCCCGTCGGCTTCCGCTGCCTCGATCGATGCCACCGCGGGAAGCTCCCCGTAGTCCACGTCCACCAGATTGGCCGCTGCCTTGGCCTGCTCCATCGAGTCGGCCACGACGATCGCCACGCAGTCACCCGCGTAACGCACCTTGCCCAGCGCAAGGGCCGGGTGCGGTGGCTCGACCATCGGCGAGCCGTCCTTGCTGTGGATCAGCCACCCCGTCGGGATGCCGCCCACGCCTTCCATGTCCTTGCCGGTGTAGACCGCGTGCACGCCCGGCGCCGCCATGGCCGCACCGGTGTCGATCCCGCCGATGTTGGCGTGCGCAACCGGCGACCTCAGGATGTAGCCGTACAGCTGCCCCTGCAGGTTGATGTCGTCGGTGTAGCGTCCTCGTCCCGTAAGGAAGCGCTGGTCCTCTTTCCGCTTGACCGAGGCTCCGATTCCCGTGCCGTTCGCACTCATGACCCACCTCCCATCTCGTTGGCGCCCGCCTGGACCGCCTTGACGATGTTGTGGTAGCCGGTGCAGCGGCAGAGGTTGCCCTCCAGCCACTCCCGGACTTCATGCTCACTGGGATTTGAATTTCTGTTGGCCAGGTCCACCGCGCTCATCACCATGCCCGGCGTGCAGAAGCCGCACTGAAGCCCGTGGTGCTCACGGAAGGCCTCCTGCATGGGGTGGAGGGTGCCGCCGTTGGCGAGCCCTTCAATGGTGGTGATGGCCGAGCCGTCCGCCTGGACCGCCAGGCAGGTACAGCTCTTGACCGACGTGCCGTTCACGTGGACTACGCACGCACCGCACTGGCTCGTGTCGCACCCGACATGGGTTCCGGTGAGACCGAGATGTTCACGCAGGAATTCGACGAGGAGCGTTCGACTCTCGACGGTTCCCGACCGCTCCATCCCGTTCACGGTCATTGTGACGGTTGGCATGGCACCTCCAACTGGCGTGTGGGGGAATTGTGTTGGGGAGGACAGAATGGTGAGGGGTGGGCGGGGACGCAAGAAGGTTTCCTTGTGGCTAGATTCGGTCCCGACACCTGAACCACGCATCGGAGGCGGCATATGTACGGGAACCTCATCCAGCTGAGCGGTGACTTGACCGCCAGGACCACTTGGCGGCGCGTCCCGTTTGCGTCCGTCGGAGGTGAGGGTGCCATTGACGAAGCCCGCCTGTAGGAAGTCCTGTTCCGGCACGCGGACCTCCTGCCGCTCGGTGAGATCGACCCCGCGTACAACGACCCGGTTCCGGTCTGCATGGAGCTCGGCACGCGGGCCGGGTCTGCCGATGCGTTGTACCTGACTCCGACCGGGAGGATCATTCTTGCCGAGTTCAAGCTTTGGAGGAATCCAGGCGCACGCAGGGAAGTGATCGGCCAGATCCTCGACTACGCGGGGGTATTGGCGTCGTGGAGCTACGACGACCTCGAACGAGAGGTCGGGAACCGCACCAAACGGTCGCCATTCGAAATCGTCTCCGAAGTGCACGGCAGCGTGCAGGAGCACATCTTCGTCGATCGCGTCACCCGTCGGCTCAAACGCGGGGAGTTCCTGCTGCTGATCATCGGCGACGGAATCCGCGAAGGCGTCGAGGAAATCGTCGATTACGTTCAGGAACACAGCGGCCTCCGGTTCACTCTTGCGCTGGTTGAGGCTGCCGTGTTCCGGCGTGACGACAGCAAGGAAATGATCATCCAGCCAAGGCTTCTGGCCCGGACCGAGCTCGTGCGCCGGACTGTCCTGGTTCGCAGAACCATTCTGGAACAGACCGACGACGACCCGATTGAGGAGCGCGACCCGTCGCCAATGGAGGATGCGAACGAGCGATTCTGGACGGCGGTGTTGCGCGACTTCGACTTTGACGACACCAAGTCCGAGACACCGGTGCCTTCGGGATACAGTTACATCTGGGTGAAGGTCGAGGGATCGGGACATGGAGGCTGGGGTCTCTCGTTCAATGCCTTTTTGGATCGAAGCAAGCTCACAATAGGCGCCTATCTGTCGAGGCGAAAAGGCGAACCGGAAGCCGAGAAGGTTTTTGACGAGATCATTCGTGCCTTGAAGGCTGACATGCAGCTGGAAGACGACGAGCAGCAAGAGATAGGGCTGCGCGGCTGGCGGGAATGGTCCTCCCAGGGCCGCCCAAGGCTGGGATTCTGGCGCGAAGCAGAATTCACCGATGGAGCGGCGATCCACGGCTTTGACGAATCCGTCGAGTGGATGCGTGAGCGGTTCAATCGTCTCGTCAGCAGGTTGCATCCGGAATGTCGGCGCAGGCTGAGGGCGGAAAGGTGAGCCAGTGACCAGGTCCGGTGTGATCTCCTTGCGCGTCACCCGCGCGATACTCCCGGCGTGAGGCGGGTTGGCAGCGTCGACCGGCGTCGCCGAGCGCTTAGGGCGGGAACTTCCGGACTGGTCGCGGCGGGGGCAGGGCCCATGTCAAGACGAGCGTGCCAGTAGGCCCATGAGCGAGCGCCGAAGATCCCGGGCAGCGCGTTTCGCAGCGCCTCGCGAAAGTCATCATCGTCGTACCACTGCCGTGCCACGATGATATCCTCAACGGTGCCGTACACCATGAGGAAGTTGAGGAAGAACACATCGTCGGCGAGCGTCGCCGCCGCCGGCTTGAACCAGACAACGCGCTTGGCGACCGCCAGCAGTTCCTGACAGTAGGGCGGCGGTCCGCCGGTCGGGGAAGTCATGTCGGACGGTGTCATTGACGAGGGCTTCGTGGTGTAAGTCCCGGACACGGTTCGAACCTCGGGATCAATCGGTAATCTAATGTCCGGAAGGTTGCTGGTGCGGGCGAGAATCGTCACCCGGGACCGGTGCTCAGCGGACGGCTGAGCCGAGCGTTGCGCGCGCCAACCTCAGTTGTCTCTGCCCACTCGAGCACAGCAAGGAGGCTACTTGGTCACTGCCCAAGCTGTTGCGCCCCGTCGACTACTTGGTCACTCTACAACCGAGCGTTTACGCCAACGGACGCCAGCGGAGCCGAGGAACATGAATCGCGAGGGAGCTTCAGACCGGACGGAGCGGCTCGGGCGGCCGGACGCCGAGCGCGGCGGGGAGCGCTTCCCGCAGGACGACGCCGCGGACCAGTATGACGGCGGGGTCCTGAAGGAGCTGGAGGCGCATCGATTCTTCCATCCCCCGTCGGTGCGCTGGTACCGGTCTCACTTCTCCGACCGCAACCCCGGCGAGGCGCAGGACTTCGGCGATGTGGAGTTCCTGCACGATAGGGGATTGGTGGTGGAGTGTGGCGACCGGCTGGCCCCGACGCGGGCGGCGGTACTCGTTTTCGGCCGGCCCCGCTACGTCCGGCAGGCGCTGCCCCGCCCGGTGATCGACTGCCAGTTCATCGGTGCCGCCTACGACGAGGGGCCGCCCGAACGCCACTGGACCGACCGAATCGTCGTCGAGGAGAACCTGCTTCAGGCCTGGCTGATCGTTGCCGAACGCTACATGCGGCATGCGCAGCGCCCGTTCAGCATCGACATGCGGACCCTGCGCCGCAACGACCATCCGCCCGGCTACGTGTCCTTCCGGGAGGCTCTCATCAACCAGCTGATCCACCAGGACTACGGCGACCGCGGGCGCACGGCCTTCATCCGCTTCTATCGCGACCAGACGATGTTCTGGAACCCGGGGGACGCCGGCGCCCCGGCCGACGACCTGCTGGACCGGACGGCCAAGGAGGTCCGCAACCCGTTGATCACGGCAGCGTTCCGCGGCATCGGTCTCGCCAGGCAGGCGGGCACCGGAATCCGGGCCATCTTCGGGGACTGGCAGCGTCTCGGCCACACCCCTCCCGTGATCCGCAGCGACGAGGCCCGCAGCGAGTTCGAGCTGTCGCTGCTGGGGGAGGGGGCACCGGTCGGGGAGGGGAAGCCGACGGAGGGGACGGGTCCGGCACGGATCGGTGGCCGGGCCGCCGGCGACGATCCCGTGGACCCGCCGCGTACGGACATGGTCAGTGACCATGGTGACCAAGTGCGCGCCGACGTGGACGGTGACCATGCTGCGCACCAGCTGACCGCTCGCCAGCGCGCCATCGTGGCGGCGTGCGACGTTCCGCGAAGCCTGGCCGAGCTCATGGAGCGCGCGGGCGTGTCCCATCGCTCCCACTTTCGCCGGAAGCATCTGAAGCCGCTGCTGGAGGCCGGCCTCGTCCGCATGACGAATCCCGGCAATCCGCGCGCGCCGAACCAGAAGTACGTGCTCACCGACGCGGGGGCCGCGGTGAGGGGGAGATGGGCGGGGGAGTGAGGCGCTTCGTGACGTGCTTGACTTGACTTCCTGCCGCCGTCGGCGGGAGTGTATAATGTTGCAGGTCTTCCCGACTTCCCCGCGATCCTCCGCTTGCGAGACGATGCCCGATTACGACCACACTCCGCTGGAGCGCCGGGACGCGGCGGTGAACAAGCCGGAAGCGGTGCAGCGGTGACGACGAAGATCCGCCACGGATGATCGCAGAGAGAATGGATCGGTTCGGCCGCCTGGTGAAGCTCCTCAAGGAGCTGTTTCAGCTGGACAAGCCGGATCTCGACTTCGGGTTCTACCGGATCATGCATGCCAAGGAGGCGGAGGTCACTCGGTTTCTGGAAGTCGACCTTCTCCCCCAGGTGAAACACGCGTTCCAGCAATATCGCTCGGCGGATCGAGCAACGCTGAGCAACAGTTGGCGGAAGCCGAGCGTGGCGCGCGTGGGCTAGGGGTCGACCCGGACGCGGTGCCCAAGGTTCAGGAGCTTCGCAAGGCGATCGACGCGGGCACGGACGTGGACGCGCTCGAGGCCGATGTCTACGACCACCTCTACCGCTTCTTCCGTCGCTACTACAGCGAAGGCGACTTCATCAGCCAGCGCGTCTACAAGGACGGCGTTTACGCGATTCCCTACCAGGGCGAGGAGGTCAAGCTCCACTGGGCCAACGCCGACCAGTACTACATCAAAACGACCGAATACCTGAAGGACTACTCGTTCCGGCTCCGCCCAGAGGCCGAGGGCGATCCGATGCGGGTCCACTTCCGGCTTGCGGATGCCGCCGAGGGCGAGCACGGCAACATCAAGGCGGCGGACGAAAAGGCCCGGCGGTTCGTCTTGTTGGCCGAGGACTTCGTTGCGGAGGAGGAGGGGCCGGATGGGGTGTGCGAACTGGTGATCCGGTTCGAGTATCGGGCTGCGACGCTCGGCGACTGGCCAAAGCATGATGCCGCGCCGTGCCGTGGCCATGACCCCGCTACTGGACGACGGATTCCGGCGGACTCAACCGTGCGCGAACCTTTGCCTCGATGTTGGCGTCGATCGACCTCCGGGCCAGATGCGCGAAGAAGCGGTCGCGGTCCAGGTGCGTGTCGACTCGCGGCCTGTCCGCACAGTCGATGTAGACCGATCCGCCTTCGATCCTCAACCGGTACGACCCCCGACCGAGCGACACAGTGGTCCGGTAGCAGTCCCTCCACTTGAGCTCGCTTGCAAGCTGAAGCGCCGCTTCCTCCTCCTCCGGACGCCAGCCGGTCGGATCGCCGAAGATCTCCCGCAAGGGCCGTACCCTGGGCGGCGGGCTCCCGAGATCGCATCCCGATCCGTCGAGCCGGTGCGCCAGCTCGGCAATTCGATGCGTGATCGCATTTGCAAGCTCCGGGCTTCCCCTGAGGGCGAGCGGGAGCTTGAGCCACCCATCCCGGACCCCGAACAGGATGCCCGCCGCCAGCCGATCCCTCTCTTCAAGTTGATGGTAGTCGCGGATCAGCTCGAACAGCTCCCGACTCTTCCTGCGCAGAAGGAAGAGAATCGCCGCGCGGCCGGTTGGCGTCGGGTGCCTGTCGAGCATCCCGCTCACCGTGTCGCCTCCGAGCCCTCCGCCCAATGACTCGAGCGTGGAGACCACTTCGGTCGCTCGCGTCCGAAGTTCTCCCTCCATGCCCTCGACGGCCTCCCGGTAGAACGCGACCAGCGCGTCGTTGGCATCGTTGTGGCGACCTTGATCCCGGCATTGGACGATGCGGTCGACCGCACCCCAGAAGAGGTCCCGTCCCTTGCGGGGCGTCTGTTCCGATCCCGTCCCGCAAGTCTTGGCGATCCATTCGGGAAGCGCTCGGAGAATGGAGTCGTCCGGCGGATCGTCCGATGTATCGAATGCACATCGAGCAGTCCGAAGCGAGAGGTCGCCAGTGTTGGCAAGCCGGTGAAGGATGGCCATTGTGCCCCCGGCGGCTTGGGCGGCCCCGAGCGCTACCGACCGCTCGGCGGGACCTTCGAGTGGCGGCCACGCGTGATCGGACAATGAGTCGAAGCGGGCCTGATCGGCCTTCAGGTCGAGCCCATCGAACGAGACATTCCCGAAGTCACTGGCATCCCTTTCAATGGCTCGCTGATCCTTGATCGAACGAAGAACGACGGACCGGATACGGCTCACCGGCAGGGGCGCCGGGAAGAGAAGGAGCGACTCTTCGGCGGCCACGCCTTTATCGAGACGCCGCTCGGTCCAGCGGTCCGAACCGTGCGCTCGCACCGTCCCGCACAAACCTCGGAGTTCGACTTCGACCAGGACGGGCCTCAGATGCCGAGCCTCGCGCGTCGAGTCCTCGACCGTCCCTGAAGGTGGACTTGGGGCACCCTCAGGGCCGACGAAGAAAGGCAGCCAGCCGGGGAACGCGGAGAGGGTGTCGTAATAGTGCTTGCCCCCGAATCCGGAAGGCGGCATGAGCAGGCCGGCGGCCAGCATGTACATGAGGTTTCTGTCGTTCGTCACCAAGACGCCGGTTTCGGGGGCGAAGAGCGCGGTCCGTGGCGGGGTTACCGCTGGTTCTGGGGTCTCTCGGACTTGCTCGGAGACCTCTGAAGTGGAAATCTCCAGTTGCGCGGACCGGTTTGGACCTGCCTGGCTTTCCGGCGCCTGCTTGATCCATTTCCGGATCGTCGTCGCCGAAGGATCGTACTCGCGGGCCAACGCCGCCGCCGACCGCCCGCTTCTCGCCAGATCGACGATTTTCGACTTTAGCTCCGCGGGATATCCCGCCATGGCTCACCTCCTTAGTGGCCCCCGAGAGAAGATGTCCGCTCGTAATGGGTCAAACTCCACCCCCACCGGTCCCCCGCTCATCTCGCCTCCTCGCCGTGAGCGCCCCTGCCGTTCGCATCCCCTGCATCGAAGGATGCTCTGGTCCTCGGGCAGGATAGTCTCGATCGCCCGGCTATCGCTCCTGTTCATGAACATGACGACCCGCCGACGCGCCCGCGAAACCATGACGTAGAAGAGCTTGCGGGTTCGGTCAAGGTCGGTTTCCGTAATCAGGTGCTGGTCGATGTCGGCAAGTACCACCGTGTCGAATTCGAGTCCCTTGCACGCCTGCGCGTTGATCACGAGGATGCCGCCCTGATCGAAGCGCACATCGGGGCGGTGTTCACCGTGAAAGGTCTGGATCTCTGGCGTACCGTTGTCGAGCGTCAAGCTGGGCACGGTGGATTGGAGAGCCCGATGGTAGCGTTTCCCGACCGTCTTGTTGGGCGCGATGACGCCGACCAGGCGCCGGGGGTCCTGATCCCAATGCCGCAGGATGCTTCGCGCGATCCTGGGCATCGTGTCTTCGTCCATGTAGTCCAAGTAGTAGAGGCGGGGCGTATAGATCGTGCCGGCTCGGGGTGGAAGATCGGGAGGCGGGCTCGCCGGGTCACCTGTGTAGAATGTCCGGGCCAGACGGGCGATCGGGTAGGTGTTGCGGTGGTTGTAGGTCAACTCGAACACATCGTCCCCATCGACACAGAGTGAGTCCTTCAGTTCCTTGAGGCTCGAATTCTCGTCCTTGACCTGCTGGTTCTGGTCGGCAGCGACAAAGATGTGCTCGAATCCGAGCTGGTTCAGGGAGTCGTAGAAGCCCGGCGGCATGTCCTGCCCCTCATCGATCACGAGCAGAGGGAGGTGGCCCGGCCCGCTCCCTTCCGGAAGCGATCCGATCAGTCTTCGGACCTCCGGCCAATCGATGGGCTTCCACGTCGTACCCTCCGGCGGCGGGAGGGTCGGAACACCCTTCTTGAAGAGCGTCCGGAACTGGCTCCAGAACCACGAGTTCCACGTCGTGGCGCTGAGCTCGCCATTGAACAGCGAAGCGCTCGCGCGATGCAGGAGGTGGTTCCAGACCAGGAACGTGTAGTCGTCCCCTTCCCGGATGTGGCGCCGTGCCCGTAGGAGGCAGACGACCGTCTTGCCCGTTCCCGGTCCTCCGATGACCAGATGCCGCCCGTTCGTCGGCAGAGCCAGAACGGCATCCTGCTCCTTCGTGAGGTCATCGATTCCCGGCAGTTCCCACCGGCGCGCCCGACCGGTCATTGCCCTGGGCAGGGTGCCGCGAGATCCCACAACGACCTGAGACCATCGTTGTTTCCAGCCACGAACGCGCGGTCAAGCAGCCTGTTGCCACAGATGCAGCTCGGTTCGGGCACGAGCGCGCAGGCATGGCATGCAGCGCGGTTGAGCAGGTCTGGACCGTGTCCCTCCTGCTCGCCGCACACAGGGTCGAACGAGCACCACGAGGCGTCTGCGACCGCACCGGTCAGCAGACGGAGGAACCGATCCGGCTGCGCCATGTCCATCAGCCCGCCCAGCGAGCCGTGCGTGTCCGCGACTGCGACGTAGACGAGGACGCCCGCCATCGCTGCGTCGCCGTCCGTGCGGCTGGCGCAATAGATACGCTCCTTCAGGGAGGCTGCCGGATAGCCTGCCTCCGCCTCCAGACGGCGAATGATGAGATGTGCGAGGGTGTGGCAGAGCAGGAGGCGAGGTGAGATCGCTTTGCCGACCGGTCTGGGCAGATGGACCGCCTCCGCGCGCTGCGCGGCCGCTTCTGCACGCATCCGGACCGATGCCTGGGATTCCCACCGGGCCACGAACTCCTCCTTCAGCGCAAAGAACAACCCTTCGCCCCAGAGCTCCAGCGCAGGCAGCCAGTCGCTCTCTCCCACAATGTCCGGCGGCGTCGCCGGCCGGCCTTGTGCGTCCCCTGCCCCGCCGCGGCGGAAGCCCTGGTAGACCATGATCTCCTTCAGGCGGTGTACGGCCACCACCTTGTCCACAGCCCCAGCGACCCCGGCGGACGGGCCCGTGAGAGTGCCGTCAAGGTGCCGCCACGCTTCGGTGTGATGCTCGGTGACAAAGTCCTCGTCGGGCCGAAGATCCGGGATCTCCTGGGTCAGTGCCCCGTACTCGAGCAGTTCCGGATCCCCCAGCGGCAGCTCCTGGGCAAGTTCGCCGCGCTCGATCTTCTCGAAAGCCTCCTCTACCTCCTCCGGACTCGACCGGTACTTGCTCGCCAGTGCCCGGTACCGGCTTTGCCGGGCGACGCTGTTGCGCGCAGTGCGGATCAAGTCCTGGTCGGCTGAACTGCTGTAGAGTCGATCGACGACGCTGCCGCGCCGGATCCGGGACTCGGGCGGGATGACGAGGGCAGTCCTGCATTCCGCGAAATGGACGCGAACATCGTTGACGCGGATCAGCAGGCCGGGCTGCGAGGGTGCCTCCGGTGGCGGCTCCGGAACCCAGGGTTGCTGCCGCGTGTGCGCGCCGTACGGAAATCGGTCGGGAAGGCCGGTGTCTGCCGGGCAACGCAGGCACCGCACGCGCCACCGGCCCTGCCTGCTCAGGACCTTAAGGTAAACGGCGTTCCGGTCCGACCCGCAACCGGCTGATCGGGGGTGCCTGGTGTTGTTATGGGCGATCTGGTGCCAAGGTACGTCCGACAGATAACCGTCCTCGTGGACCAGAACCCAAGGCACCTGCTCGAGGAGGCCACGGCACGGGGAACGCTCCCCGTCCGCTCGGTCGATTTGACCGCAGCGGCGAACTCGTGTCGAGGCGGTGGTCTCCCGTGCATGCTCATGCACATCGCCCTTTGGGTTGCCGCCATCCCGACGTTTCCATGGTTCGTAGTGGAGGAGGCCGCAACGGTTGCACCGCGTCCAGCGGGGGAAGCGCCGGGCCGGAATCCAATCCTGGATCCAATCCCCTTGTTGCTTCTTCACCGGCGGTCGGCAGAGCTTCATGTCTCCCAGCCCCAGTGCCCGCTTCACAAGCTCGACGTACCGAATCTCGCGATCGTACGGACTCGTGCGGGGGCCGTCCCAGTGGCGGGTGTCCTGGACCACCATCAGCGCAGTGTCGTGAAGCACGATCGCTCCGACCGAACAGTCCCGAAGCAGGTGGGACAGGCGGATATCGACGAAGGTCTCCCGGGGTGTCATCGCATCACCCCATCTTCAGCGCCGCCGGCTGCTCGACATCCCGCATCGAGTGCAGGGTCATCCAGAGTCCGGGGGCACCGATCCCGTCCCCGTCGCTGTAGAGCAGCCTATTGTACGCCTTGTCGCGGGCCTGGTAGTGCAGTGCCCGATGGTCATTTTGGCAACGCTTGGCCTCATCGTGCCACTCCCTGAGAAGCTGGTCGATGTGTGCCTCGGCCTCGTCCGCCTTCTTCGGGCACGCACGGCGGATGCGCTGTTTGAGTGCCGACACCACAACTCCGACATCTGCCTCGGTGCGGTCAAAGCGCCCCGCGGCCTTGTCACCATTGAGCCTGTCCACGGTGTGCCGAAGCGCGATGACCAGAGCGGCATGCAGTGCTCTTCTCCGCACCTGAAATGTGTACGGCGTGACGCTGCTCGGCTCGACGAAGCGGTAGAACGACTCGTGGTACGGCCGGAACGCCTCGTAGTGGGAAAGGCTCCGAGCTTGATGCCGGTAGTAGTTCGCCACGACGATGCCCGGCACATCGCCCCGCCCGACCCGGCTTGTCGCCTGAACGTACTCGCCCGTGGTGAGCGGCTGCCCGTTGACCACCATCACAGCCAGCCGGGAGACATCCAGTCCAACCGACACCATGTTGGTGGACAAGACGGCGTCGATGCATCGCTCGGAGCCCCGGGGTTCGCCAAGACGTTCGAAGGTCTCAGCGATCTCTTCGGCCGTGTGCCGGCTCCAGAGCTGCTGTACCTGCGTATCGCGAAAGCGGCGGCGCAGAGCCTTCGCGACCCTGTCGCCTGCGGCCAAACCATCCTGCGCTTCGTCCTCTCCGACGGCGGCCCTGCGCTCCTCCGTGTATTCGCTCATCAGCCAATTGCCAAAGTCGCGGACATCGGATTGAAACGCGTTGCTACTCATCGCGACGCCACGCAGGGTCCCGTGATAGATGACACTTGTCCACCAGGCATCAAGCAGGTCTTGCCGGTCCTGATCGTCGCGAAATTCGATGAGCGGCGCAGCAAGGAGAGACGCGGCGAGTGGCGCAAGACTCTCGTGCTGGTTCTTCAGCGGTGCAAGATACCCGACGTATAGCCGCCCTGGACGGCGGGGGTCGATGCGGGCGAACCAGGAGTCGTCCCAGGAGAGACCGGGTGGCGGAAAGACGGCCACTTCCCGTCCGTAGAGAGCCCGTACCTGCTCCCCGGCCATGCGGGTCGTGGCGGTGGACGCAATGTACTTGGGCGTTACTCCGCGGCAGCGAATGGCCGTTTCGATTCCCGCCTCGTAGAGCCCCGCCACGGAACCGAGCGGACCGGAGATGAGGTGTAATTCGTCCTGTAGCACCAGGTCGGGCGGACGGCGACCTCGTCCGGCGCCGAAGAACGCCCGCGCCTGCTCCTCCCAGGCCAGACGCGCGAACTTGTCGATCGTCGCGATCAGGAGCGAGGGCGGGTGTCGGTAGAGCGACTCATCGACCACCCGGCAAGGCAGAGGTGCCTTGCTCAGGCCGAAGTCGCACTTCAGGCTCGTGCAATGGAATTGGAAATCATCGAGGCTGGTCCTGTAGCCTCGTTCGGTGTCGAACGGTTCTTTGCACCACGGACAGCGCGCAAGGAGCAGGCTGTTTCGGGCCTTCCCGTCCGTTTCACCGCCTTCGCTGCCTGCTCGAATTGCGCGCACGTGGTTGGCCGCCTCGTCGATGGCGTTCGGGCACACGCCACCCCCGACCCAGATGCCAACGCTGAACGGCTCTTCACCCAGTCGTGCACCGGCACGGGGGTCGCGGCGCCTGATCAGCTCCAGCGCGCAGATGAGGCCGGCGGCGCGCTCGAATTGCTGTCGTGTGAGCAGCCGCAGGGTGTAGCGCATGAACACCGCCGTGCCCCCGCCGCTTGCGCCGTGGCGAAGGCGTCGCCACACAAGCAGGAACGCAATCAGCCCGAGGTACGCCTCCGTCTTGCCGCCACCGGTCTGAAACCAAATGAGGTCCAGGGTTTCGCGGTTCGGGTCGTCCTCGGAAGTCGTCGATACGATGCTGGCAAGCAGGAATCCGAGTTGGAACGGCCGCCACCTCCGAGGGGTGTCGCGCTTGCCGCGGAAGTGCTCCATCTGATCGAGCATTGCCCGGTTGGCGAGTCGGAAGGCCAGTGCCGCATCCTGATCGCGGGCGAGCAATGCCACGCCATCGCGCATCCGCTCCTCGGCCTTCTCCATCCGAACCGTGATTCGCCGGCCCGAATCCCGATCCGTGCGCTCATCGAGCCGGTCGGCCTCGTCACAGCGCCTTCGCACCCACGCGCCGTACTCCGCGACGAAGCCCCGCAGCAGATCGAGCGGCAGGTGGTCGCCTGCGAGGCGCTCCATTTCAAGTGCTTTGGGTCGCCCCTGGGGCGCGACACTCACGATCGGCGTCTCGACCTGGGGCAGGAAGTCGGACCGGATGCAAGCCGGCGTCCCGGGGGCCACATCCCAGTCGACCGCCGCGCCATGGCCAACGGCGAAGATGCGCCGCTCACGGTATTGGAGCTCCAGTTCACGCTCCTCGGCATCCATAAGGGTGGGATCGACGCGCGGATAGTCGACGACCTCACCCCGCTCGACCAGGCACTTGAGCCGGACCTCGAACAGCGAACTCTCGACGCGCTTGGCCACCCGGAGTCGGGAATCCCCGTCCCATTCAAAGGTCTGCCGGTTGAAAAAGGTGAGCGTCAAGATCTGGGCTTGGCCGTGCACACGCGGCCGCAGGTCGATCCCGGCACGATCCTGCCAGATCTTCCTCCGCTGGTGGTCGCCGCCCCGGAAGCACATCGTCTCTGGATCGAGCACGATGCGTCGGTAGCGAGGTCGCCTGAACCGGCCCTTGGGCCCCCGGTCTTCGGGATCGGCCTCATATCTTGCTGCAGAAGCCTCGACGCGCAGACGTGCCTCACCGCGCACGCAGAACGAAAAGCCGACCGACGAGGGAGGCACATAGCGGCGGCGGCGGATCGGGGCCACCTTCTCTTGTGATGAGCCGGGTTCACCGTCGCGCGGCAGATCCGCGTCATCGTCATCTTGCCAGCGGCCGCCAGGGAACGGTCGATCCGATGACACCTCCGACGCCGGATCGATGCCCCGCTCCTCCGATTCCAGCGGATGGAGCACACCGACCGGATACCGTTCCAGAGGTGACTTGTCGAACTCGCGCCAGTCGTCGGTTCCGGCCGCCGGCCCAATCAGCTGGCTTTCGAGCCAGTCGACCAGGCCCGCTCTCCCCTCGACGTACAGCTCACGCGCCAAGGTCGCGCTCCGAGTCGAAGTGCCGTAGACGCGTGAGCAGCACCAGTCGGTATCGGTCCCAATAGCGACTCACCGGTCGAGGTCGTCCGCGACGCCCCGAGCGTAGTCGTCGAGCCACGGGACCGGATCGGTGTGGGTGCGTAGAACCTGTCGGAGACCGGCGTCTCCCCAGGTCTCGGCGGCTTGGACGGCCGCGTCGCGCATCGTCACATCGTCGGCGGCGAGGGCACGGCGAACCACCTTCGCTCGCCACGTCGCGTCACCCAATCGTGGCCGACGAGCGATACAGAGCAGCACGCTCGTTGCAAACGCGGGATTCCCCGAATCGAAGCAGGCACCGTGGATCCACTCCAGGGCGGTGGACCAATCCTCGGATTCCAACGCCGTAGCGATCAACCGTTCCGCCGGGTGATCCATGCCATCCTCGAGCGGCTCGGAGTCGAAAGCAGCCCGCAGGCTGTTCAGGAAGCGCTGCCGAGGCCGCGCCCGGCGAGTCGCAATCACGTCTTCCCCATGAAGGATGCGGAGGTTGGCCAATGCGGGAACCTACCCGGAGGGATGGCTAACCTCAAGAGATTTGAGGTGCACATGGTTAGTCCGTAGGTCCTCGACGGTCGCCCGGAAAACGCTCAAAGGGGCACCGATTGGTCAACCTGGGCTCTGGCGCCGGTTGCTCTCCGGTCCAATTGGCGGCATCGGTTACTTGGTCAGTGACTATGTACGCGTGTGGTGTACGCGTGTGGTCAGTGACCAAGTCTCGATCCCCAGGACCGGTCAGGATCCACGAACGCCCGGTCGAAGGCGATAGTGGTGCGCCGCTCCGGGAGCGGCTCGGTATTCCAGTCGTTGGGCCCAGCCGGTTTGGTGGTCATGGCTTTAGGGTCCTCTCGGTCGTTGAGGGGAGCGGGACTCTCAGAAATTGCCTTGTTGGCCGCTTGGCATGTCGACAATATGGTGACTCATCGCTCCCTGGTCACCACGGAGGCCCGCACCATTCCACGCGTCACGATAACTCTTTCGGACAGAACGCACCGTGCGCTCAAGGAGGCGGCGGCGCGTCAGGGTCGCTCTATGGGCATGCTCATTGAAGAGTGTCTGGAATCGACGGGCATTCTGCCTTTGAACGCGGCGCAGGAGATCGTCGGCCGGGCGCGCGCGACCGCCGGGCTGACCGACCGTAAGGCGATGGCCATCGCGGTGCGCGAGACCAGGCTCCACCGGAGAGCGCAGAACGACTGAACCGAGCGTTCTCCCCTTTGACACCAGCGTAGTCGCGTCCGGGGCCATGGGCGCAGAACCACTCCCAGCATACCCCCCCCCACTTGCGACCGCGCCCCCAACTGCCAGCTTTCCGACTTCATCGCCCACACCCTCCTACCAGCCCGGAGCCCAAGCCGATGTCTCGCCCCACCCTCCCAGCCGCCCTCGCCACCCTGCGGCGCCCGCCCGCCATCGCCCTCACGGCGCTGGCCCTCGCCCTCACCGCCGCCACCCCCACCCCCACCCAGGCCCAGGGAGCCCGCTTCCTGCGCCAACCCGACGTCAGCGCCACGCACATCGTCTTCACCCATGCCAATGACCTGTGGAAGGTCGGCCGGGACGGCGGCGACGCGGTGCGCCTCACCAGCTCCGACGGTGCCGAAACCGACGCCGCCTTCAGCCCGGACGGGCGCTGGATCGCCTTCACCGGCCAGTACGGGGGCAACACCGATGTCTACCTGATGCCGGCCGAGGGCGGGGAACCCGAGCGGGTCACTTGGCACCCGGGCGCGGATGTCGTGCAGGGATGGACCCCCGACGGCGACATCCTCTTCCGTTCGGGGCGGGACGGAGTGCCCACCCAGCTGTGGAAGTTCTTCACGGTGGGGCCGGAAGGCGGGTTGCCCACTTCCCTCGCGCTGCCCCAGGCGTACCTGGGCGGCATGTCCGCTGACGGCGCCTACCTCGCCTACCAGGAGATCGGCTACTGGGACCCCGAGTGGCGCAACTACCGCGGGGGCCAGGCCCAACCTGTGGGTATCGTCTCCACGTCGAACTGGGAACGGGTCACGCCCCCGTGGGAGGGGGAGCGCCAGATGGACCCGGTGTGGATGGACGGTGTGGTCTACTACATGTCCGAGCGCGACTGGGCCAGCAACGTGTGGTCGTTCGACCCGAGCACCGGCACGGAACGCCAACTCACGCGCCACGCCGACTTCGACGCAAAATCCCTCGGCGCGGGCGACGGGGTGGTGGTCTACGAGCAGGCCGGCTACCTGCACGAACTCGATCCGGGCACCGGTGCCACGCGCCGGCTGGTCATCAACGTGACCGGCGACATGAACTGGTCGCGGGCGCGCTGGGAGGCCGTTCCGGCCGGACAGTTGCGGGACGCCCGCCTCTCCCCCAGCGGCAAGCGGGCGCTCTTCGAATGGCGCGGCGAGCTCTTCAGCGTGCCCGCCGAGGAGGGATCCTGGCGCAACCTGACCCGCAGCCCCGGGGTGGCCGACCGGCACGCCGTGTGGTCGCCGGACGGGTCGCGCATCGCCTGGTTCAACGACGACGGCAACGAGTACGGGCTGGTGATCGCCGATCAGGACGGGTCGAACCCGCGCCGGATCGAGATCCCCGAGCCGTCCTTCTACTTCCGCCCCGAGTGGTCGCCCGACGGAACCCGGCTGGCCTTCACCGACACTCACTACCGGGTGCTGGTACTGGAGGAGGAGTCGGGTGAGGTGGAGCACGTCGACACCGATCGCTTTGCGCATCCGGAGCGCTCGATGAACCCCGTGTGGTCGCCGGACTCGCGCTGGATCGCCTACGCCCGGCGGCTGGCCAACCAGCTGCGCGCGATCTTCGTCCACGACACCGAGTCGGGGGAGACGCGCCAGCTGACCGACGGCATGTCCGACGCGATCTCGCCGGTGTGGGACGAGTCCGGGAAGTACCTCTACTTCCTCGCCTCCACCGACTACGCGCTCAACACCGGCTGGCTGGACATGACCTCCTACGACCGTCCGGTGACCCGCGCGCTCTACCTCGCGCTCCTCGGCGCCGACGAGCCCTCTCCCTTCCTGCCCCGGAGCGACGAGGAGGGGAGCGACGACGAGGAGAGCGACGACGAGGACGAAGGGCAGGCGGAAACGGGTGAGTCCGGCCGGTTCGGCCGCGGTGCCCCCGGCGGCGGTGCCTCCAGCCCCGACGACCCGCCCGAGGTGATCATCGACTTTGACGGGCTGGCCGGACGCATCGTGGACGCTCCCGGGCTGGACACGGAGGACTACGCGGGGCTGGCGCCGGGACCGGCCGGAACGGTGTTCGTCCTGGAGGGGGGCGGCTTCGGTGGTGGCGCGGTGCTCAAGTACTCCATCGAGGAGCGGGAGGGGGAGGACTTCCTGGAGAGGGGCGGGCGCCTCGCCGTCTCCCACGACCGCAGTCGGCTGCTCTATTACAGCGGCGGCTGGCGGATCGTCAGCACCGCCCGTCCGCCCTCGGGCGGCGATGGCGCGCTCGACCTGGGCGGCCTGCGCGTGCGGGTGGAGCCGAAGGCCGAGTACACGCAGATGCTCCGCGACGGCTGGCGGTTCATGCGCGACTTCCTGTATGTGGACAACCAGCACGGGGCGCCGTGGGACGACGTCTGGGACTGGTACTCGGCGTGGCTCCCGGACGTGCGTCACCGCTCCGACTTCAACCACCTGCTGGACATGCTGTCAGGCGAGATCGCGGTCGGGCACTCCTACGTGCGGGGCGGCGACTACCCGGATCTGGACAACCCGCGCACCGGCCTCCTGGGCGCCGACTTGCAGGAGGAGGACGGGTTCTACCGGATCGCGCGCATCTACAACGGGGGCGACTGGACACCCGGGCTGGCCGGGCCGCTCTCCCACCCGGGTATTGACGTGCAGGAGGGCGACTATCTGCTGGCGGTCGACGGGGCCGAGCTACGCGCCCCAACCAACCCCTACAGCCTGCTGGAGGGGACGGCAGGACGCGCCATCACCCTGACGGTGGCGTCCTCCCCCTCCGCCGAGGACACACGCGACATCGTGGTCGAGCCCATGGCCAACGAGGGCACGCTTCGACGCTGGGCCTGGGTGGAGGCCAATCAGGCCCGGGTCGACGAGATGAGCGGAGGACGGCTCGCCTACGTCTGGCTTCCCAACACCGGGCAGGGCGGCTACCAGTACTTCAACCGCATGTTCTACGCCCAGCAGGACCGCCAGGGCGCAGTCATCGACGAGCGCAACAACGGCGGGGGCTCGGCGGCCGACTACATCGTGGACATCCTCGACCGCGAGCTCACCGGTTACTTCAATTCGCGCGCCGGCGACCGCAAGCCCTGGACCCAGCCGATGGCCGGTCTCTTCGGACCCAAGGTCATGGTGATCAACGAGCGAGCAGGATCGGGGGGCGACCTCCTGCCCTATCTGTTCCGCTTCCGGGGGGTCGGCCCGCTGGTGGGCACCCGGACCTGGGGCGGGTTGGTCGGCACCTGGGACACGCCGCCCCTCATCGACGGGGGTGGCTTCGTGGCACCCCGCGGCGGCTTCTTCGACGTGAACGGAGAGTGGGCGGTGGAGGCCGAGGGGGTGGCCCCCGACATCGAGGTGCGGAACGATCCCGCCCCGGTGATCGCGGGGGGCGACCCGCAGCTGGAGGCGGCGGTACGGGAGGCGTTGCGCCTGCTGGAGACCGGAACGGTCATCTTCCAGGACGAGCCGCCACCGCCGGTGCGGTGGAGGCGGCCGCCGGGGGGTCGATGAGTCCCGGGAGAGCGGGACCTGGGTAGATTACAAACCAACACAACAGGGAAAGGACGAAACATGAAACGCTGGGGACTGTTCCTTCTACGAGTAACCACGGGTTGGCTGCTGGTCATGTGGGGCATCGACAAGCTCGTCAACGTCGCGCACGGGCAGGCGGTGGCGGAGAGGTTCTACCTGGGGATCGGCACGCTGGCCGGCGCTCAGAACGCCTTCGGGGTGATCGAGATCCTTCTCGGGGCGCTGGTTGTCCTGGGCCTATGGCGGACAAAGGTCTACCCGGTGATGTTCGCGATCCTCGCCATCACCGCCCTGGGCGTGTGGAGGTCGATCATCGACCCCTGGGGGTGGTTCCTCGAGGACTCCCAGGTGCTCTTCTACCCCTCGGCGATCATCGCGGCGGGGGCCTTGGCGCTCTGGGGACTCATGGACGAGGACAAGATGACGCTGGACGCGCGTCTGGGGATCTAGCAGGGGTGCGCAGACCCCTGAGGGTCGACGCGGGGGATCTACGATGCTGAACCGCTTGCGCGGGCGGGTCGCGGCACGGGCTGTGGTGGGGCAGGCCGAGGCAGATTTCGAGCTTGAGCCGGACCGGATCATTCAAACCGCCCATCGGCTGCGGGACCGGATCGACGCCCGCTTCCCGGGACGCGGGATCGGACGGCTGATCAGACGCCTCGAGGGCCTGGCCGAGCACACCATGGACCGGCTGGATGCGGTGCGACGTCCACTCCTCGGGGTGCGGTTGGGAATCATCGCCCTGATTGCGGCGATGGTCACCCTGATGGTTCGTATCCTGGTCGACTGGCAACTGCCGGCAGGGATCACCACCCTCGTCGATCTCGCGGAGGTCATGGACGCCGCGACGAACGAGATCCTGCTCGTAGGGGCCGGCCTCTTCTTTCTGGTGACGATCGAGACGCGAGTCAAGCGCAGCCGGGCCCTCAGGGCGCTGCGCGAACTCCGCGCGTTGGCGCACATCATCGACATGCACCAGCTGACCAAGGACCCGACCAGGGCCGCCCTGGGGCGTTGGACGGCGGATCCGGTACGGCGTGGCGGGAGTCCCGTGGAGGAAGAAGGTGCTCGGGAGATGGCCGTGGAGGACCTGGAGTCGTACCTGGACTACTGCTCGGAAATGCTCTCCATCGTGTCCAAGCTGGCGGCGCTCTATGCGCAAAACCTGGACGACGCGGTGGTCCTGAGCGCGGTGGACGAGGTCGAGGGCCTGGCCTCTCGCCTGTCTTCGAAGATCTGGCAGAAGATCATCATTCTGGGCAGGTCGGGGGAGGCGTAGAAACGCCCTCAGCGACCAACCTCGGGGAGGCTGCGGGCCCGCTCAGCGCTTGTGAAACAGTTCACAAGCGCGGCTGCGCGGCCCTTGTTCGCCAAACCGCCCTCACCGTCCTATAATGTGAACCGATTACCGGCCCGCCCTTCATAAGCCAGTGAGGTGCAGATCGATGTTGGAGACCGAAGTCATTCAGTCCAGACGAGGCGGCTTCACCCGTCGGAAGTTCATCAAGGGGGTGATCGCCGCAGGCGCTACCGTTTCCGCAACGGGCTATCTCTTCCGCGGAAGCGGCCTGGCCGCGCCGATGCCGTCGGCCCAGGGAGCGGTGGAACGGCTCATCACTCTCAACGTCAACGGCCAGCAGCGACGCGTGGACGTTCCCAAGCAGGAGACGCTCGCGATGACGCTTCGCTACAAGCTCGGCCTGACCGGCACCAAGCTGGGGTGCGACCGGGCCGAGTGCGGCGCATGCACCGTGGTGATCGACGGGGTCACCCACTACGGCTGCTCGATCCTGACGCACTCCGTGCGGGGCCGGGCGGTCACCACCATCGAAGGGTTGGAGCAGGACGGACAGCTTCACCCGGTCCAACAGGCCGTCATGGACGAGGGCGGCTTCCAGTGCGCCTTCTGCGCCCCCGGCTTCACGATGAGCATGGTGGGCATGCTGGCGAAGAACCCGAGTCCGAGCCGGGAAGAAGCGGCCCATCTCCTTTCGGGCAACCTCTGCCGATGCGGCGACTACGACAAGATTCTGAACACGGCGATGCGGGCGGCCGAGTTGTCCCGCTCCCGCGCATAGGCGGGAAGGAGAAAGGTGAATCGACATGGCTGAGAACGTAATCGGCACCGACATCTCCCCGCCGGATCTGCGGGCGAAGATCACGGGCCGGGCGCGATACGCCGAGGACTTCCGCGCCGAGGGGATGGTCTTCGCGAAGCTGCTGCTGAGCCCGATGCCGCACGCACGGGTACTAAGCGTGGACACCAGCGCCGCCGAGGCGATGGAGGGCGTGCTTGGGATCCTGCGGGCGTCCGAAATGCCCGTGCAGGCGGAGGGACTGGGGGAAGGCGCACTGACTGACGAGCCCCTGTACGAGGGCGAGCCGATCCTGGCGGTGGCGGCGGTCGACGAGACGATCGCAGCCGCGGCGGTGGAGGCGATCAGGGTGGACCTGGAACCGCTTCCCTTCGTGCTGGATCCGCTCGAGAGCCTCCGTGAGGGAGGACCCGACGCGCGGCTGGACGGAAATGTTGGGGGACGCCCCGAGGCGCTCACCATCAAGTGGCCCGATTCGGTCTTCGACGAAGCCGGGCCGGACAGGCTGCCCATGGGCGAGCCAGCCACCGAGTGGGCCATCGGGGACGTGGATGCGGCCTTCGCCGAGGCGGAAGTGATCGTCGAGGACACGATCGTCCACCAGTCGGTGACGCATCACCCCATGGAACCCCGTTCCTGCATGGCCTACTGGCAGAACGGGAAGCTCTTCATGCACGGCTCCACGCAGAGCACCGAGCGTACCCGGGGCGCCGTCGCGCGCATGGCCGGTGTGGAGGCGGATGATGTGGTGTTCATCGGCGAATACTGCGGCGGCGGCTTCGGCAGCAAGATCTCAGGCGTGCCGATCATGGCGGTGCCCGCGGTGATGTCGCGCAAGATCGGCCGTCCGGTGATGCTGCGGATCACGCGCTATGAGGAAAACTACATCGGGCGGGCGCGGGCCGGGTTCCAGGGCTGGGCGAAGATGGGGTTCCGGGCCGACGGGCGCATGACCGCGCTGGACCTCTACCTGGTGCAGGACGGGGGGCCCTACGGGCGCGCCAGTGACTTCAACACCGCGGGGACGGTCGCGACGGCGATCTACCAGCCCGAGAACATGCGCTTCCGGGGTGTGCCGGTGTACACCAACACGCCCCCACGCTCGGCGCAGCGGGCACCGGGCGGGGCTCAGATTGTTGCAATGCTCGAACCCGTGGTCGACAAGGCGGCGCGGGAGCTCGGCGTCGACCGCCTCGAGATCCGCAAGATCAACGCGCCGGGCCACGATGGCTGGCTCGGACCCAATCAGGCTCCGTTCACCAGCGCCTACGTGCGCGAGGCGCTGGATCTGGGCGGCGAGCTCTTCAACTGGGAAGAGAAGAAGCAGCTTTCGGGTCGGCGCGAAGGTACCAAGGTAACTGGCGTAGGGCTGGGGCTCAGCCCCTTCACCGCCGGTAGCGCGGGCCGGGACGGGCTCCTGGTCATCCGCCCCGACGGCAAGCTCTATGTCCATCAGGGCATCGGGAACCTCGGCACCCATTCGATCTCCGACACCGCCCGCCCCGCGGCCGACGTGCTCGACCTTTCGTGGGACCAGGTCGTGATCGTCTGGGGTGACACCAGCAAGCACCTGCCCTTCAGCACGGTGCAGGCCGGTAGCCAGACCACGCACGCCCACACACGCGCCAACCATGCGGCGGCGACCGCCCTGGTCGGCCTTCTCCAGGAGTTGGCGGCGGGTGAACTGGGCGGTTCCCCGGGCGACTACCGCGTCGCGGATGGCCGCGTCTACCGGGCCGGAAACCGCGCGGTCGGAATGGACTTCGCCGGGGCGGCGCACCGCGCGATCGCGCTGGGCGGCAAATTCAGCGGCGGCGAGTTCCCGGAAGACCTCAACGACGTGACCAAGGCGGCCGTGACGGGCCTCGCGGGGCAGGGCCTCGTGGCTGCCGCCAGGGACAACTACCCGCGCGAAGGCGCCGTCTTCACATGGGTGGCCAGCTTCGCACAGGTCGAACTCGACGTCGAGACGGGCGAGGTCGAGATCGTGGATCTTGCCTCGACCGCTGACTGCGGCACGGTGATGCACCCCCGCAGTCTGGCGGCCCAGACCAACGGCGGCGTCTTCCAGGGGATCGGCATGGCGAAGAGCCAGCGCTGGGTCTTCGATCCCAAGTGGGGCATCCCCTTCACCAAGCGCTTCTACACGGCGCGGCCTCCGGGAATGCTCGACGTTCCCAGGAGCCCCCGTTTCGCGGCGGTTAATCAGGCCGACCCGCACACGCCCGTGGGCGCAAAGGGGATCGGTGAGCCGCCGGTCGGCGCCGGGGAAGCCGCATACGTCTGCGCAGTCGCGGACGCCATGGGCGGCCTTTGCCTGTGCCGCACACCGCTTACCTCAGACATGATTCTGGCGGAGCTGGAAGGCCGGCCGCGGCCGTACGGCTTGCTGGACACGCACGTCTGACCGAGAAGGAGAATCAAAGTGGCTGTCATGCGTGACATGATCCCTCCGTTCGAGCTCTTTCAGCCGGCGGGCGTCGACGACGCGGTGCGCCTCATGGAGGAACACGGCGACGAGGGCTGGGTGCTCGCCGGAGGACTCGACACCTTCGACTGGTTCAAGGACCGTATCAAGCGCCCTTCGGCGGTGATCGATCTCGGGGGCGTGGACGAGCTCCGGGGCATCTCCGCGGGAGCGGACGGCGGACTCGAGATCGGGGCGATGACGAGCCTCACCGACGTCGCCGAGAACGCGGACGTGATGGGTGGCTACCCCCTCCTGGCCACGTCGGCCGGGCTGGTGGCGACGCCGCAGATCCGCAACCAGGGCACCCTCGGCGGCAACATCGCCCAGGACACCCGTTGCTGGTACTACCGTAGCGGATGGCCCTGCTACCGCGCCGGAGGCAACATCTGCTACGCGGCGACGCCCCGTTCCATGAACCGGGAACACTGCATCATGGGCGCGAGCCGGTGCGTGGCGGTGAATCCGTCGGACACGGCCCCGGCCCTGGTCGCGCTCGACGCCGAGATGGTCGTGGCCAGCACGTCAGGCGAGCGGACTTACGCGGCGACGGACTTCTTCATCGGGCCGGACCTCGACATCACGCGCATGACCGTGCTCGAGCCCGGCGACCTGCTGACGCAGATCAAGCTGCCCGCCCCGTGGAGCGGAGCTCGGCACTACTTCGAGAAGATCTGCGACCGCAAGTCCTGGGACTTCTCCCTCGCGAGCGTCGCCTCGATGCTCAACGTCGAGGGCGGCGTGATCCAGGACGCGCGGCTGGTGGTGAACGGCATCGCCCCGTACCCGGTCCGCATGGGTGCCGCAGAGGCGGCCGTGCGGGGACGGGCACCGAGCGACGAGACCGGCCAGATGGCGGGCGAGATCGCGGTCGAGGGCTCCCGTGCGCTCCGGCACAACGACTACAAGATCGCGCTCACCCGCAACCTCGTGAAACGGGCAATTCGCGATGCCGCGTAGCGGTTCGGGCGCGCTTCCTCTCACCAACGGGCGTGTTTCCCCCCGAAAGGGACGGTAACCCATGGAATTCCTTCGGCGTGCTCTGAACCCCTGGGGCGAAGACGTCCCGATCGGCGTCTCGTGGGACCTGATCTGGGCGGCGGTGATCATCGGAGCGCTCTTCGTGGTAGGCCACGCGCTCATGGTCCCCAAGAAGGTCACGACCGGCGAGATCGACGAGAACGAGGCGAAGGGCCTGCCTGAAAAGCTGCAGCGTCACAAACCCGGCGCGCGCGTCTTCCACTGGTCGATGTCGGTTGCCATGTTCGTGCTCCTGATCACGGCCTTCTTCCCCCTGGTCGGGATCCAGTTTGCCTGGGTCACCATCCACTGGATCGCAGGCGTCGCGCTGATCCTGACGGTCATCTACCACATCTACCATGTCTTCGCGAAGCAGGACTTCTGGACGATGTGGATCGACCGCCGCGACATCGCCGAGGGGAAGCAGGGGCTGAAGGCGGCGCTGGGGAGGTCGGAGGCCAAGCGGTCGCGGTCCGGCAAGTATCCGGTCGATCAGAAGATGTTCCACCACGTCGCCATGGTGGTGACGTTCGGCGCTGTCGTCACCGGCGTGCTGATGATGTTCCGGATCGAGAACTTCCTTCTGCCCATGAACACCTACATGTTCAGCGACGCCGCGTGGGGCTGGGTCTACGTGATTCACGGCGTCTCCGGGATCGGGCTCATCTTCCTCGTGATGGCACACGTGTATTTCGCGATCCGTCCCGAGAAGCGCTGGATGACCTGGTCGATGATCAACGGCTGGATCGACCGCGACCGCTACCTGGAGAATCACGATCCCGAGCGCTGGGTGGTCGCGGAGCAGGGTTCGGCGGCGGAAGTGTCCGGAGGTGGCGGCACCGGCCAGGCGGCAGTGAGCGACAAGGTCCGCGGCGAGGGCCCGTAGCTGCGTGTCCCTTTCCGATCTGAAGGACCGCATCAACGCCATCGAGGAAGGCTATGAGTTCTTCCTCGCCTATGCCGCCCAGGGGCTGACCGACGACGCGGCAAGCAAGGTCGGTGCGCAGGTGCGCGACTACCTGAGCCGCTACGACGCCGCGCTGGACGGTCTGGACGCGGCGTTTCGCGCTCAGTTGCCGGCCGGAGAGGCAACCGAGTCCGCCCTGGCAGTGCTCCAACGCGACGCCGAGGCTTCACGCGCGTTCGTGCGGCTCGTGGCAGCCCAGTCGGCCGTATCGTCGCAGCTCATCGACAATCTCAACGCGTCGATCCATCTGCGCGCGCTTCTCACCGACGTGTTCGTTCTGGGGGAGTTGGTGGGGGTGTAGGGTGGGGACCGTGGGCGCGGTGCCCCGTCCGAACTCCACTCAGCCGATCGACAGCACCTGGATCCTGAAGACCAGGATCGAGTTGGGAGGGATCACTCCGCGTGCCTGGCTCCCGTATCCGAGCGCAGGCGGGATGATGATCCGGCGCACGCCTCCGACGCGCATCCCCTGGACACCTTCGTCAAAGCCGGGCACGACCTCACCCGCTCCCAGATTGAAGCTGAACGTACCCCTGTCGAATCGGGTGCCGTTGGCCAGCCAACCGGTATAGGCGACCTGTACCTCCTGCCCGGCGGTTGCCGGCTCGCCTTCGCCTGTCTCGATGTCCTCGTAGTAGAGACCCGACGAGGTCCGCGTCATCGCCGCCAGATTGATCCCGAGCGACGCCGCGAACTCGGTATCCTCGATAGCGGTTATGTCGTCCCCGCAACCCACCAGCCCGACCGTCGCAATGACCAGCCCCCCCGCTACAATCGTCTCCGCCCTGATCGCCCTCACGCCTCGACCGTCTGCAGCCGCCGGTACTCCCTGAACGAGATCAGCTTGCGGCGTCCCTCGTCCCAGAGAGACAGGTGCAGGGCTTTGAGCCCGTCCCACAGGGTCATGCGGGGGGCCTCCCACAGCTCCGGGTTCTCGTCGTGGCAACGCTGGAGCCGGTAGTTGGGGATGCGGGCGCTCAGGTGGTGGACGTGGTGGAGGCCAATGTTGGCCGTGAACCACTGCAGCACCTTGGGGAGCTTCAGGAAGGACGATCCGTGGAGACCGGCGTCGAAGTAGTTCCAGTCCTCGTGCCAGTGCCAGTACGCTTCCTCGAACTGGTGCTGCACGTAGAACAGCCACACCCCGATCGCGCATGAAATGAGGGTGATCGGGAGCTGAATCAGCAGCAAGGGGCCGATCCCGATGGTAAACCAGGCTCCGGCGAGGAGCGCCCCGAGACCCGCGTTGGTCCACCACACGGACTTCCACTCGCGCTTCCAGTCGCGGGGCACATCCCACGGAAACCGGTGCTTGACGATGAATTGAAAGGCAGCGGCGGGGCCGAAAAGGAACACCGGGTTGCGGTAGAGCCGGTACCAGAAGCGGCCCCGGAAGGACATCGCCTCGAACTCCTTGACCGTGACCGTGGTGATGTCCCCGAAGGAGCGTAGATCGAGGTCGCCCGCGTGGGCGTGGTGGAGCGCGTGGGTCTTCCGCCAGTAGTGGTACGGAGTGAGGGTGAGCACACCGATCACGGAACCCGCCACACACGCCAGCCTGTGTGACTTGAAATACGACCCGTGCCCGCAGTCGTGCTGGAACATGAAGAGGCGGATGAGGAGCCCGGCGGTGGGGAAGGCCAGGAGAAGGGTGAGCCAGTAGCCCACGCCGAGGCTCCAGTACATGAGAGCCCACGCACCCATGAAGAGGACGGTGGTGTAGCCCATCTGCCAGGCGCTTCGGCGGTTGTCGGGACCGAGGTATGGGGACAGGACTCTCTTCCAGAGTTGCACCTGTTTGCGGTTCAGCTTCATTGTCTTCGTCTTCGCCCTGTCGTGGGTGGGGTAGCGTTTTTCGGTTCAGAGGGGCGATTCCGGTCTCGCGCGAGATCGGGTCCAAGTCATGCTGGAATGATGCATGTTCCGGGGTTCGGGGGCAAAGGTCAAGCCCGCGCGGCTTCGGTCGGAGCCGCGCGCGGGGCCGATCACTGGTCGCGAACCTGTCCCGGTGCGGGCGGGTACCGTATTGTGCTGCCGCCCCCGCGAACCCGATGGAGAGCCGCTCCCATGTCCGATCCTTCCGACCGCTCCGACGCCAACCGGGTCCGTTGGCTGAGGGTCCTCGCTCCCGACGAGTTGCCCGAGGGCCGTGTGCAGGCCGTCAGCTGCGGCCGCAAGACCGTGTGCATGACGCGCCACAAGGGGATCTACGCCGCGCTTGACAACAAGTGCCCGCACCAGGGCGGACCGCTCGGCGAGGGCTCCATCGAGAATGGCTGGCTGCGCTGCCCCTGGCACGGCTGGGACTTCCATCCGCTCACCGGAAAGCCCCCCGGCGGGTACGACGACGGGGTCGAGACCTACAAGGTGGAGGTGCGGGAGGACGGGGTCTACGTGGGACTTCCCGAAGATGCACTGCACGTCGAGACGGTGTCCGACCTGATGGCGAAGTCCCTGGTGAACTGGGGCGTGCGCTGGGTGTGGGGGATGGTGGGGCACTCCAACCTGGGGCTCGCCGACGCCATCCGACGGCGGGAAGAGGCGGGAGAAATGACCTTCGTGGGGATCCGTCACGAGGGCGCTGCGTCCTTCGCCGCGTCCGCGTACGGCAAACTCACGGGGAGGCCGGCGGCTTGTCTGTCCATTGCGGGGCCCGGGGCGACCAATCTCCTGACCGGCCTCTGGGACGCCAACGTGGACCGTTCCCCCGTCCTCGCGCTCACCGGTCAGGTCGACACCCAGGTGCTGGGGCCCGGAGCGTTCCAGGAGGTGGACCTTCAGGCGGCCTTCGGCAAGGTCGCCCAGTGGAGCCAGCCGGTCCTCCACTCCAGCAAGCACGCCGAGCTGATCAACCTCGCGTGCAAGAGCGCGATCCTGAACCGGGGCGTGTCCCACCTCATCTTCCCCGACGAGGTCCAGGTGGTGCCGGCCGCCGAGGGGAGCGAGCCGGGAGGGCCTGCTGGGAGGCTGACCCGAAGGACCATTGCGCCGCCCGCGGACGCTTTGGAAGAGGCGGCGACCCTGCTCAAAGGCGCCGAGCGGCCGGTGATCATCGTTGGCCACGGGGCCCGCTTCAACATGGACCGGATCACCGCGCTGGCAGAGCGCCTCAACTGCCCGGTTGTGACCACCTTCAAGGCAAAGGGAATCATCTCCGACGCGCATCCGCTCGGCTGTGGGGTCCTGGGACGCAGCGGGACTCCGATCGCGAGCTGGTTCATGAACGAGTGCGACTTGCTGCTCGTGCTGGGCGCCAGCTTCTCCAACCACACGGGCATCACGCCGAAGAAGCCGACCATCCAGGTCGACTTCGATCCCATGGCGCTGGGGAAGTTCCACGCGGTGGATGTGCCCGTCTGGGGCGAGATCGGGATCACGGTGGACTTGCTTGCGCGCGCCGTGGCCGAAGAAGGCGCGGCGTCGGCGGACCACTGCGGAGAGATCGCGAACCGGTGGCATATCTGGCGGGCCGAGAAGGCGCGGCGCGAAGCGGACGACCGGGGCGAGGGCGTCAACTCGGCGGCGATCTTCGCGGCGCTGGCCCGCGCCGTGGACGACGACGCCATTCTCACCGTGGACGTGGGCAACAACGCGTATTCGTTCGGTCGCTACTTCGAATGCCGCCGCCAGGCGGTGCTCATGTCGGGATATCTCGGCTCCATCGGCTTCGCCTACCCCGCGGCGCTCGGCGCATGGGCGGCGACCCGGGAAGAGGGGACGCCTTTCAGCGGGCGTCAGGTGGTCGCGGTCTCCGGCGACGGGGGCTACGGGCAGTACCTGGCCGAGATCACCACCGCCGTCAAATACGGGATGAACATCACCCACCTGGTCCTCAACAACGACGAGCTGGGCAAGATCTCCAAGGAGCAGCGCTCCGGTAACCTGGACGTGTGGCAGACGTCATTGCACAACCCGGACTTCTCCGAATACGCAAAGTTGTGCGGGGCCTTCGGGATCAGGGTGCGGGATGCGAGCGAGCTGGACGACGCGCTGGCGCGGGCTCTGGCGTACGACGGGCCTGCGACTGTGGAGGTTATCGCGGATGCGATGTTGGTGTGAGGGGGGCTCGCGGCGTCAAACCGGACTCGAGGGCACATCATTGCGCCCCCGAGCCCCTCACCGCCTCCCCGCCGGCACTCCGTACGGGTACATCCCACCAAGATCCACATGCTCGTACGGTAGCGCGTCCAGGAAGGTTGTGCCGACGAACGGCTCCGGCGCCTCCACGACCACGATGGACCGCGCATACCCCGTCTCGTCGAAGCCGCGCCGGAAATGGACCCTCGACTTGACGACGAAGACATCGTAGTCGTCGGGATCGATCGGGCCGATACGGAACGCGTCCGGGTAGAGCACTTGCTCGTACGCCGGGGTGAGGAAAACCACGTTGCCGTCGCCGAACGAGACCACGGCGATGGCGTCATAGCCGAAGCCTTCGCCGAAATACTCCACGGTGCCGGTAACGCGCCGGGGCACTCCCCCCGATGGCGTGAAGCCGCCGATTTCCATGTCGAAAGGGTCGCCGGGCCGGGCCCCGGCCACCGCCAGCGCCTCCAGGGTGGCGGGTGAGGTGATCGTACCGTACAGCACGTTGGCGATCCCGGCCGCTTCGAAGGCATTCAGGATGTGGGTGGCGTCGCCGGGCCGGTCGCTGTGGTCGCCGACCGCGACGGGGGTCTCGCCGTTCGCTACCGCCGCCGCGACGATCCGCGCGGCCTCGTCCGGGCCGGGGTAGCCGCCGACGGCAAAGTCTTCCCGCGCACGCCACATGAAGTCGTCCATATCGTCGGCAATCCTGTCCGCGAGGTCCTGGTCGCCGTTGGTCATGACGTGCACGGTCGCGCCCACGTCGGGGACGTCCGACCAGGGATAGCCGTAGAAGACGCTCACGTACGCATCGTCTTCCCGCGCCTCCCACCGCCGGGCCCGCTCCATGATGTCCATCGAAGGGGACTGGCCGGTCCACTGCAGGACGGTGGCGGTGATGATCCCGGGCTTCCGGGTCGCGGTGGCGGCCTCGTATTCGCCCAGCGAGGCGAGCCGCAGCGCCCGGGCCGCGCGCTCGCCCTGGATGTAGGCGTCGTAGTGGGGGTAGCGCTTGGTCACGAACGCGAAGTCGGCGTGTTCGAGGAATTCGCCGTCCTCGTTGCCGTGAAGGTCGAAGGTCCCCGCGATGGGAACCCCCGGCCCGACCACTTCCCGGAAGCGCCGCGCGATCTCGGCCTCGGGGCGGGGGACGTCCCGTACAGCCATTGCGCCGTGCAGGGCCAGGTAAACCCCGTCGACGGGCATTTCCTCGCGCAGTTCGGCGATCATCACGTCCACGAAGTGGTCGAACGTCTCCCCGGTGTTCCAGCTTCGGGACGATCCGCCGAAGACCCCGACCGGCGAGGTGAGCGGCACCAGCTCCACGTCCCCGAACTCCCGCGCCCGGTTCACGAATCCGGCCACATAGCTGCCCGAGCTCAGGAGATCCTCACCCGACAGCGGCTCGCTGTAGTGCAGCCAGTCCTCGACTTCGGTGTCGCCGCCCGGGCAGAAGGTGCAGGTCTCGTGCTGGAAGCGGGCGACGGCGAAGCGCAGGGCGCCGTCGTCCTGGGGTTCGGGGGGAGTGCAGGCGGTCAGGGCAAGAAGGGCGGCGGCCAACCACCGCGCATTGATTTCGGGGGTTCCAGGCATTCCATGACCTCGGGGTGGGGGAGCGGCGAACGGCCGTAACACTATCCCACGACATCCCGCAACGCGACAAGGTGCTCGTCGGTGAGTCCGTGCATCTCGAACGTGGAAACCCCCGCTGCTCCGGCCGCCCGGGCCGTCGCAACCGCCTCCGCCAATCCGGCCGGATCAAGTGACGGCAGATACAGCCCGGCGTTCAGCGGCGTCCCGCCCGCCGCACCGACCCCCTCGCCCACCCCTTCCCCGATCCACGCGATGTCTTCCAGGTAGAAGCTGTGGTAGAGCATCGGAAAGAAGCGGTCGAGGGGCCACTCGTCCCACGCCTGACGGACCAGCCGTCGCGCGATCGTAGGCGTCGGGAAAACAGCAGCGGTAATCGGCTTGCCGTGATCGTGCACCGCGTCGGCCAGGGCCCGCACCGCGCCGGTGATGCTGTCCCACCGAAAACGCCGCCACGCCTCGTCGGCCGGAGGATCGGGGATCTCCAGCGGGTCGCGCCCGTCGAGAGCGGCGAACTCCTCGCGGCACACATTGCAGTAGCAGAAGTCGAACTCGGGATGCTCCGTGTCCTGCACGAGCCCGTAGGTGTCCCATAGCCCCCGCGGCAGGATCACGTCGCAGTGGCGCACGTAGTCGAGGTGCACACCGTCGACGGCCGGATTGGCGGCCAACTCGCCAACGCGTTGGCCGAGATAGTCCCGCACGGGCCCGCGCGACGGACAGACCCACTTGTAGTAGCCGACGTAGGGGGGCTGGTCGAGCGACGACTCGAGGTTGCGGCTGACCGTGAACCACTCGGGGTGGTTGGACCGGACCCATTCGTCGCCGTTGCGGTTCATCGTCCAGAACCAGCGGTGGTACTCAAGCCCTTCCGCGTGGGCGGCGCCCGACACCAGGCCGATGTCGCCGCCCCCGACGAGCACCGCCCCGAACCCCGCTTCCCGCAGCCGCGCAAAGCGGCGGCCCCACTCGGCTGCATCGTAGTTGCGGTTGCCGTGGACCCATGTCCACAGAGTGAAGGGGGCGGGAGGGTCTGTCCGGGGCGCCTGACCGGTGTCGGCGAAGCACCCGGGAAGCGCACCCAGTGCGGCTGTGCCCCCCGCGGCTCGGAGGAAATCCCGGCGTCTCATCGGTGTGCCGTGAACCGCACGATCCCCCACATCTCGGGAATGTGCATGTCGATCTCGCCCTGTGGGGACCACACCCAGTTGTGTTCGGGGTGACGGTTCTCCCGGGTCGGCACCTGTGCTCTGCGATACCCTCCGGCGACCACCTCGACCGGCCACTGCACCCGGGAGAAGTTCACGCGCCAGCTGTCACCGGGGCTCGGTGGAGCGCCAGGGAGCTGCGGGCTGGATCGGCCCGCGGCACCGACCGTTGCCATGTTCCGCACCCCGGATGCCGGCCTCTCCGGACTCTCGGGAACACCCGGCGGCGCCGCGGATTCGGGTGGCCGCAGCGCCGCCCACGGAATCGCGATCTCCACCGTCCAGCCGCCGTCTTCGTCAGCCGGGTCGTTCAGCGTCCCGTCGAGCCCGACCGCCGTGCGCAGCCCGACCATGTCCCACGCCACGTTGGCCTTGCCCGTGCGGCGGTACGGCCGATCGAGGAAGAGGTCGAACTCGGTCCCCAGTGCGTTGATCTCGAGCTCATAGTAGTCGAGCGCGTCGCCGTCGGGATCGAGGAAGACCTCGAAGTCGTGCTCGCGGTAGAGGATTGCGTCCCTCTCGCCGAGTGTGGCCCACAGGTGAGGCTCCTCCAGCTCGGCGCCGATGTAGAGGTGATCCTCGTCCCAGACGATCCTGACGCGGGTCGCCAGGGATGGATCGGGCCAGTCCTCCCCGCGGATGTCGACGAACGGCTCGGTCCAGGGAGCGGTCAGCCACGCCGCATCGCCGAGGGCACCATCGATTGCCGGAGGAGCAGCAACCCGGGGGGCGTCATACTCCCGCACACTGGAGGAAAGTTGGGCCTCGCAGCCGGCGTTCCGGGCCCTCGAATCGGTTCTCCGGGCCGGGAACATGCCAATTGATGACATCGGATGGGGTTTGTCCGCCACTTTTGGGCAAATATGGCGGACAAACTGGGTGAAAGGGCCGGCGGTGAGAGGGCCGGCGGCGGCGGCGTTTGGAGCAGCGGCACCCGCGCTACCTGTTGCGGCCCCACCCGCCGCAGCGAGAAGGACCGCTACCACGAGCACCGGGCCGGCATCACCCCTTCCGGTTGGCGCCCTCGCGATGTCGTCCATCCGTGTCCTCCGCATCTCCCTTGGGCCTCCGGGCTCACGATTGCGACCGGTCGCTGGCTGACAGAGACCCAAACTTGACGACCGCGGGCCCCGGCCACCACCTTGAGCCCGTTCCGGCCCCCCGTCCAGTCCCCTTTCCTCCGAGAGAGACCCCATGGAATACAGTCCGGACCAGCCATTCTACAAGCGCCTCCATTGGCAGGTACTCGCCGCGATGATCCTCGGCGTCGGAATCGGCCTCACTCCTTCCGGGGGATTCTTCGCGGACTACTTCGGCTGGTTGGGCACCCTGTTCATGCGTCTTCTGCGGATGATCATCGTGCCGCTGGTCGTAGCCTCCATCATCTCGGGAGTCGCTTCCGCCGGGAGCGGGCGCACGGTGGGCCGGATGTTCGGCAAGACGCTGTCGTACTACCTGGTGTCGAGCTTCCTGGCCGCACTCACCGGGCTCATCCTGTTCAACCTCATCAATCCGGGCCGGGGGTATCCGGTGACCGACACCGGGGCGGAGCCGCCTGACCTCGCGATCCCCAGCTCATTCCGCGACCTGCTCCTCGACATCGTTCCCACCAATGTTTTTGGAGCCGCTACGACCAGCAACATGCTGCAGATCATCTTCTTCTGCATCGTCTTCGGCGTGGCCATAACGACCTTGCCAGAGGGTCCCCGCACCAGGATCACCGGCTTGGTCGACGCATTCTTCAAGGCGATGATGGCCCTTACTACGGGGATCATCAAGCTGCTCCCGATCGGTGTCTTCGGGCTGATGGTCACACTGGTGGGCGAGACGGGCCTCCAGTCCTTCGGCAACCTCATACAGTACGTCGCGGCCCTGGGCTCGGGCCTCCTCATCCACTTCTTCATCACATTGCCTCTCCTGCTCCGCTTCTGGGGACGCGTGTCTCCGTGGAAGCACGCGATGAACATGCGGGAGCCCCTGCTGGTGGCGTTCTCCACGAGTTCCTCGGCTGCCACGCTGCCGGTCACCCTCAAGACCGTGAGGGAAAAGGTCGGTGTATCCAATCGCGTGTCTTCGTTCACGCTGCCCATGGGCGCCACCGTGAACATGGACGGAACCGCGGTCATGGAGTGTGTGGGCGCGCTCTTCATCGCGCAGGCCCTCGGAGCCGACATCGGATTCATGACCCAGGTTGTCGTCGTCTTCACGGCCCTGCTGGCGTCGATCGGTGCCGCCGCGGTGCCATCCGCCGGCCTGGTGGTGATCTTCATCATCCTCGGCGCGATCGGCATCGGGGACAATCCCGAGGCGATGCTGATCGTGGGCGCGATGCTTTCCATCGACCGGCCCCTGGACATGGCTCGCACCGCCGTCAACGTCTACAGCGATTCGTGTGCGGCTGCGGTCGTTGCGAAATGGGAAGGCGAGGAGGGAATCGACGCGGAGATTCGAGGGTAGGGGGGCGCGCAAGCCGGCCTGAGCTGGTACACGATCCTGAAGAAGCGCGAGGCCTACCGGCGCGCGTTCGACGGATTCGATCCCGAGCGGGTCGCTCGCTACGGCGACGAGAAGATCGCGGCCCTGCTCGCGAACGCAGGGATCGTCCGGAACCGGCTCAAGGTGCATGCCGCCGTCGGCAACGCCCGGGCGTTCCTGGATCTGCGCGAGTCGGGGACCGGCTTCGCGGACTTCCTGTGGACCTTCACAGGTGGAAAGACAATCACCAACGCGTGGCGCCGTCTGGAAGACCTGCCCGCATCGACGCCGGTTTCCCACGCGATGAGCAAGGAGCTCAAACGGCGCGGGTTCCGGTTTGTCGGCCCGACGATCTGCTACGCCTTCATGCAAGCGGCGGGAATGGTCAACGATCACGTCGTCACGTGCTTTCGCTGGAGGGAGTGTGGAGAGTGACCGCGGGTTTCTACCGCCCCGCCCCCGCCATCACCACCACCAGCGGCCGCAGCGTGTGGAGGACCCTGACCGTTTGACCCTGTGCCGCGAGCACATCGGGCAGCCGCCGGTACACGTGGGGGCTTTCATCCGTCCCGCCCCCGCGGAGCACGACGCCCTTGCTGTCCACCCAGTCGTTCATCATCCGGCGCGACACCCGGCCGGGCTTGATCACCCTGCCGGAGCGCCGATGACGCTTCCCCCGCGCCGCCGTGCGGCTCATCACGCGTCCCGCGCCGTGCACGGTCGAGTATAGGGTGCCGGCCTGGAGCGCGGCGGCGGGTGAGTCCGAGGCGGCATCAGCCGTTCCCTCGAGAATCACCGAGTTGTCTCCCATCGAACCGCCTACGAACCCCTTCTGCCCGGGGAACGCGGGGGTGGCGCCCTTCCGCACGACCACGAGGGTCCGCCCGAAATGCTCCTCCATCCAGGCGAAGTTGTGGTGGTTGTGGACGAGTTCCATTTCGCGCCCGCCGATGATCGCCACCGCCTTCCTCGCCGCCCACTCCCTCCCCGCGTACGCGTAGCGCCCCGCGAGGTTCATCAGGCGCCAGTAGTCGTGGCCGGCGGGCGCGTCCAGGTCGAGGATGACCTCCGCTTCGGGCACGCGCTGGCCCCATTGGGCCCCCTGCCCGATCGCCAGAAACGAGGACGCGACCGTATGGCCGAAGCCCCGGGAGCCGAAATGGACGCCCACCCAGATTCGTTCTGCCTCGTCGGCGAAGACGTCCACATAGTGGTTGCCCGATCCAACCGTGCCGAGCTGCTTGCGCGCCTTGTCGAGCAGCGCGGGCCGGTGGCGCGCGGGAACGGCCTCCCAGTCCGGGTCCGCGAACAGGGGATGGTCTGAAGGTGCGTCCCGAGAAGGATTGGTGCGCCCGAGGCCGAACGCGATGCCGTCCCGGATCTCGTCGCCCAACTGCTCCAGGCGGCGCCGCAGTCCGTCGGGTCGGCCGGCGAGGTCGTGAAGCTGCAGATCGGTGCGGATCGCCGCATTCCCGCAGGCGATGTCGAACCCGACGCCCGCCACACTTACCCGGTTCCGGTACGCCGCCACTCCGCCGATCGGCATGACGTACCCCAGGTGGCCATCGGCCATCAGCGCCACGTGTTCCGCCCGCCTGGCCACGCGCTTCAGTTGCTCCAGGGTCTGCTTCTCGTGTTGTCCGAGTATCTGCATGGGTTCGAATGCGGCTTGGGGTGGCGGTTTAGTGATCCTTGCCTGCGATCAACCGGAAGTCTAGTGTGGCTCCCTCATGGAAACACGACGCGCCGGGCATCACCGAACCATGTGCCCTGGGTGGCATGCCGCCGCGGCCTTCGTGTTCGTCCTTGTCGCGTGTGGTTGCGATGGGCCCGGTCCCGAGGCTTCGCAGGCGCCCACAGCGGAGGAACCTGCCCCGCTACGCCCCTCAAACGAGTCCACCTTCGATTCGTCGGAGCATCAGGATCTCTCCGAGCTGCTTAATGTCGTTGCCGGCTTCTTCCTGCCGGACACCGGTCTCGTCCTGGTTGAACGCGGCGAGATCCACATGGTAGACCTTTCGTCCGGCAAGACTCGCGTGGTCGGCCGAAAGGGCGAGGGACCACGGGAGTTCGGCCACATCGGCCGTGCTACCCGCACTCCGCAGGGCATCCTGGTCTGGGACGTTCCTCGCCGTCGCGTGGTGATCATCGCTCACGACGGAGAGTTTCTGCGCTCGGAGGGCTATGCCCAGTTGCCGCTACAGGACTTCACGAACGCGTATCCGGTGGCCGTTCATCCAGACGGCCGCATCGTCTACCGTGACGGAATCTACAGGAGTATCCGGGACTACGACGGCCGCACCTGGAATCCGGCAACCTATGTCGCCGCGCAGGATGCTGGCGAGCTTCAGATCGTCGCGCGGGCCAAAGGGGATGAGGCGTACTACGGAGCGAAACGAAGCGGTAGCGTGGTGTTCGGGCATCGGACCTTCGAAGCCGCAACCGAAGAACGTCTCATCATCGCCGAAACCGACCGGGGAGCCATTGCGGTCCTGGACTGGAGCGGTAGAGAGGTTACGGAAATCCCCATGCCGGCAGGCGTACGGCTGCCCGCAGCCCAGGTGGTGGGGCGCCAGTTGCTTGTGTCGAGATGGGAGCGGTTCGAGGAGCTGTTGAAAAGAGCCGCAGCGTCAGGTCGGGTACCGTACACGCCCGGGAATCGGGTCGGCTCGTCCCACCCGGATTTCAAGGATTGGCCGATAAACGAAGTGCCCCCCCCGGTCGACACCCTCCTTACAGACTTCGACGCCAGACTCTGGGCGAGGGACTACCGTCTACCCGATCAGGACAGCGTCACCTGGCGGGTGTGGGACATTGACCAGGCACAGCTGCTCTTCACAGCGAGAATGGATGGAGAGGACGTATTGCTCGATGCGCGGGGCGACCTGGTCTTGCTGCGGCGGGTGGACGCGTTCGATGTTCCCCGAGCCGTGGTCAGCCAGCTCAGGGCCGGGCCCGGCCATAGCTGAGGATCTCCCATGAAGGGAACCATGACGCAGTGGCTTCCCGGCCCTCGGCGGTACCGCGCCGCCAGTGCTCAATCCCATCCGGGGCACTAGCTTACTCGCGCCCGCAAAACGTCGTGTGTTCGCCTCAGGAGTAGCCGGATGTCTTGTAACCGTTCAGTAGCCTTGGCCGTTGGAACGCTTGTCACCGCCGCGCTGGCTCCGGCGCCCGTCGCGTCCCAGGCCGCCCCCGGCGCCCCCCACCTCGCCGAGATCGCCGCCTTCCAGGGATCGAGCCTTGCCCCCGTCGTCGACCGCTTCACGTCCGACCTGCGCGCCCTGGAGCGACGGTGGGGTGACATCCCCTTCTCGGCCACGCGACAAGCGCGGATGGGTGACTTCCTCACGGGTTGGTCCGAAGCCCTGGACGCGCTCACGGTCGCACCGGACGACCTGGAAGGCAGCATTGATCACGTCCTCCTCGGCAACGAGGTGCAGTACCGGCGGGGGCTGCTCGCGCGGGAAGGGCGTCTCGTCGCCGAGGTGCTGCCGCTGCTGCCCTTCGCGGACGAGGTCGTCGCGCTGCTCGAGATGCGGCACTTCCGCAAAACGGTGGACGGTCAGGAGATCGCGGGGGATCTGGCGGCGCTGGCCGGCGCGGTGGACGAGGCCGACCGCGCGCTGAAGTCCCGCGCGCCCGCCGGGGGGGCTGGATCGGGCGGGGTGGGGCAGCCGACCGCGACGCCGATCGCGGGGCTGCGGGCCGTGCGGCTCCTTCAGTCCTACCAACGCTCTCTGGGAACCTGGTACCGCCACTACGAGGGCTACGACCCCCTCTTCACCTGGTGGGCGAAGCAGCCGTTTCAGCAGGCGGACACCGCCCTGGGCCGGTACCTGGTTGCGCTGCGGGAGCGGGTCGTCGGGTGGCCGGAGGGTGCGGAGGAGCCGATCGTCGGCGACCCCATCGGTGCCGACGGCATGACGGCCGACCTCCTCCGCGACATGATTCCGTACACGCCCGAAGAGCTGGTGGCGATCGCCGAGCGCGAGTTCGCGTGGTGCGATGAGCGCATGCTGGAGGCGTCGCGCGAGCTGGGGTACGGCGACGACTGGCGGGCGGCGCTGGAGTATGTGAAGACGCTGCACGCGGACCCCGGCGGACAGCCCCGGGTGGTCATGGATCTGGCCCAGGAGGCCATTGACTTCGTCGAGTCGCGCGATCTGGTGACCGTGCCGCCGCTGGCGAAGGAGATCTGGGGCCTGGAGATGATGTCGCCGGAGCGGCAGCGGGTGAATCCGTTCTTTCTGGGCGGCGAGGTGATCCGGGTCTCGTTCCCGACCGACGAGATGACCCACGAGGAGAAGCGCATGAGCATGCGTGGGAACAACATCCACTTCTCGCGCGCGACCGTGCACCACGAGCTCATCCCGGGACACCACCTGCAGGGCTTCATGACCGACCGGTACAACTCGCACCGCAGCCTCTTCCGCACTCCGTTCTGGGGCGAGGGCTGGGCGCTCTACTGGGAGATGCGGCTGTGGGACCTGGGGTTTCCGACGACGGCCGAGGACCGGATCGGGATGCTGTTCTGGCGCATGCACCGCGCCGCCCGGATCATCTTCTCGCTGAGCTTTCATCTGGGCGAGATGACCCCGGACGAAGCCATCGCCTTCCTGGTCGACCGCGTCGGGCACGAGCCCGCCAACGCAACCGCCGAGGTGCGCCGCTCATTCAACGGCAGCTATTCGCCGCTCTACCAGGCCGCGTACATGCTGGGGGGCCTACAAATCCGGGCGCTGCACGAGCAGCTGGTCGTGGGCGGCGAGATGACCGAACGGGACTTCCACGACGCGATTCTGAAAGGCGGCCGGATGCCGATCGAGATGGTGCGGGCGCGGCTGCTCGGCGAGGTGCCGGCGCGGAACTTCCGGGCGGCCTGGCGATTCTACGGTGACCCGCTGTAGGGCGTTACCGCGCTTTCCACGCCTCCAGCACCCGCGCATCCCTCTCCAGGTTGAGTTCGAAGCCGTTCCGGCGCTCTTCGGGAAGCGATTTGAACCACTCCAGCGTGTCGAAGGCCGTGACCGCCAGCGGCCGGAACTTGAGTCCCGCCGCGACGCCCCTGTGGGACCGGACCCGTGACAGCCCCCGGATCGCGCCCTCGGTGGGCGGATACCACAGCTGGAAACGGGCTTCCTGTTCCACCAGGAACTGTTCGTCGATCCATGTGAAGGACAGGTGCGAGCTGGTGATGGCCCGGATGCCGTACAGGAACTCCGCCATCGATGTGGGGTCCAGCGCGGGCCCGGCGGCGTTGTAGGTGCCGCCGATGTCCCGCTCGAGGAGCTCCATCATGAACTCCGCGAGGTCGCGCACGTCGATGAACTGGACAGGGGTGGACTGGCTGCCCGGCGCGATGATCTCGCCGCCATGGTCGATTCGGACGGGCCAATAGGTGAATCGGTCGGTGGGATCGCCCGGTCCGGCTACGACGTGGAGCCGCACCACGGTGCCGCGCTCCCGGTACGTGTCGGTGACCGCGTTCTCGCACAGGACCTTGAGGGGTCCGTAGTAGCGGTCGACATCTTCGCTGGTGGGGTCATCGATGGGGAGCAGATCGGCATCCTCGGTGAGCTCGTCCTGGTCGAAGTTGTAGACCGATCCGGTGGATGTGAACAAGTACCGCCCGACCGAATCGCGCAGGAGTTCTGCCGAGTCGCGCACATGCCGGGGGACGTAGCCGCTGTTGTCGATCACCGCGTCCCAGGTGCCGCCGCGCAGCGCGTCGAGCTGGTCGTCCCGGTCGCCGATCAGCGTCTCCACTCCGGGGAAGAGTTCGGGGGCGGTGCGGCCGCGGTTGAAGAGCGTGACGTCGTGCCCCCTGTACATGGCGTACCGTACCATGTGCGGACCGATGAACCCGGTGCCTCCCAGGATGAGGATCCTGAGGGGACGGGGGGTTGGGCTGGCATCGGAGTGGGGCGCGGAGCCTGGGGAGGGCCAGGCAAGCGCGCGGGCCGGCGTGAGCGCGGCGGCCCCGGCGGCCGCGGCGGAAGCGGCGAGGAAACGGCGGCGGGTGTGGATCATGTGGTCTTTCATCATACCTCCCACCCCGCCCGGTACTCCCGGGTCAGGTATTGGTTGGCTTCCTCAACGTTCGTCACGCGCATCGCGTCGCCGTCGTAGTAGATCTTCTTCCCCTGGCCGGTCCGCAGCGCGACGACCCCCAGCAGCATGACCTCCGTCAGCCGCGACGCGTAGTCGAAGGGGCTGGAAGCCGTGCCGCCCTCCTTGCACGCCTTGACCCAGTTCATCTGGTGGTTTTCTTCGATGCGCGGGTAGGTCTGGGTCACCGCTTCCGCTTCGGCGGTCAGCGACTCGGGGAAGAGCTGCGGATTCCGCCCATACGTGCCGTGCATGAGAATCCCGCGGTCCCCGATGAACATCACGCCGCCTGTGCGGTTCAGGTCTACGTCGTCGGGGAGTCCCGCCGGCCGCGGCGGCATCAGACCGCCGTCGTACCAGTGGAGGTCGACCGCGGGCATGGAACCCCGTGCGGGGAACTCGTAGCGCGCACGCATGGCGAGCGGGTAGGAAACCGGGTCGTCCTGCGGGCCGCCCCAGGGTGTGGATGTGGCCTCGATGCTCGTGGGGTAGGTCAGGCCGAGGGCCCAGTACGGATGGTCCACGAGGTGCGCCCCCATGTCGCCCAGCGCGCTGACCCCGAAGTCGACCCAGCCGCGCCAGTTGAAGGGGTGGTAGACGGGGTGGTACGGGATGTCCTTCGTGGTTGGACCCAGGTACAGATCCCAGTCCATGCCCTTGGGAAGGGGGTAGCCCGCATCCATGACGTCGGCGGCCACGGAGTGGATCGCACCCTGGTGCCACTGCTGGTACCACCCGGCGTTGAGCCCCTCCTCCCAGCGGGCGGGCCGGTGGATCCCCTGGGGCCAGATCGGCCGGTTCGTCCAGATGTGGACCTCGGTGACGTCACCGATGACGCCCGCTTCCACCCACTCGTTGATCAGCCGGCCGCCGTCTTGCGAGTGACCTTGGTTGCCCATCTGGGTCACGACACCGGTCCGCTGTGCGATCTCGGCCAGGGCGCGTGCTTCGTGGACCGTGTACGTGAGCGGCTTCTCCACGTAGACGTGCTTGCCCGCCTCCATCGCGGCCTTGGCAATCGACGCGTGCAGGTGGTCGGGGGTCGCGATCAGTACTGCGTCCAGATCCTGTTCGCGGTCCAGCAGTTCGCGGAAGTCGGTGTATTGACGTGCCTGCAGGAACTGTTCGCGCCAGCGGTGTCCCTTTTCACGGGGCTCCCCGTCGCCGTCGACCAGCCGCTCCTGCACCCTCCGGTGCACCACGCCGAAGTCCACGTCGCAGATCGCGGCGATGTGCTCGGTGCCGAATTCCTGGGCGTCTTCGGTGCCCTGCCCGCCCACTCCGATGATCGCCAGGTTGAGCCGGTCGGACGGGGCCTGGTATCCGGCGCCGCCCAGAACGGGTCGCGGGACGATCATCGCCCCCATGGCAAGTTTCGAACTGCGGTCCACGAACTCCCTGCGGCTCAGCTTGTCGGACACGGTCGGCTTCTCCACGTTGATGGCTCCACGATCACATTGGTGACTCACACCCGGAACCGTCACTTCTGCACACGGGAGCTTACGATGACCCGCCTCTCCCCCGCCCGGCAAGCCCGCCGCCTTCTCGGCTCGCTGCTGCTGCTGGCGCTCCTCCCCGCCGTTGTGTCGGCGACCTGGTCCGTGATCGCCATCGACACGCGCACCGGCCAGGTGATCATTGCATCCGCGACGTGTGTGCCGCAGGGCCGCTTCGCGGGGTTCCCGGCGAAAGGACTCATGGACATCCAGGCCATCGTCGTGCCGGGCGTGGCGGTCGCGGCGGCGCAGGCGGGCGTGGACAACACCCGCGAAAACCAGCGGCTCATCTACCGGGAGCTGAAAGCGGGGACCGCGCCGGACGAGATCATCGAGATGCTGTCCGAGGATCCGAACTTCGAGCGGCGCCAGTTCGGGATCGTCGACATGCAGGGACGCTGCGCGGGGCATTCCGGAAGTGGCAACGGGCAGGCTTCACTCGCCGTCGCCGACAGCATTCCGGACGCCGGAATCTTCTTCTCGGTCCAGGGTAACATCCTGACTTCGGACGATGTCGTGAACCTGGCCGTCGAGGCATTCAAGACCGAGGGCGGCACAATGGCCGACCGGGTCATGGCCGCCATGGAGGCCGCCGATGACGCGGGCGGGGACAGTCGCTGCACCTGCGAATCGGAGCCGGTGCTGGACCACGTTTCCTGCGACGGGAAGACGTCATTCGTCGCCTACATCCTCGTCGCAGACGCAAACGACGCGGAGGGAGAGTCGTTCAACGACGGCGAATACTCGCTCTACATCGACGTGACCGACGAGAACATCCAGACGGGCGAGAACGCGAATCCGGTGAAGACGCTGAGGATGCGCTACAACGCCTGGAAGGCGGGCAATGGCGGTGAGGTCTTGCGGCCTGGCGGTTAGCAGCCCGTGGACAAAATCCCCTCGGCATTCGAGCGGCGATGCATCCGCGCTGGATCGCTTCGCTCTGCGTTGCTCCTCGGGCGAATAGCCCTGCTATTCACCCTTCGAAGCGCCTTGCCAGCCCGGCGCCTCGCCGCTCTCGGTGCTCGTGCGGATTTATCCACGGACTGTTAGGCCTGCCGGGGGTCGCGGTCCGGTGCTGCCGGTCCGGAGCCATCGCCGTCTTCTCCGGTGATTGCGGCGACCGCCTCGGCTTCCGACTCGTAGACCGAGACGACCCTGTCGAAGCCGCTGGCGGCGAGGACCTTCCGGACCTTTCGGGGGAGCTGGCAGATCCCGAATGCGTGACCGGGTCCTGCGAATCTCTTCGCAGTCGTCATCAGGACCCGGAGGCCGGCGCTGCTCAGGTACGGAACCTGGGCGAAATCGACGACCATCGCATGGTCCTGCGGCCCCAAGCCGAATTCGAGGGCGCTTTGCCAATCCAGTGAGTTGGAACTGAAGATGCGCCCCACGGGCCTCGCGATGAGAACCCCGTTGTTCCGCGACCAGTTGATCTGAATCTCCATGACGATTCTACCTTCCCGTGTCCCTACCCGCGCGCCGCCCACGCCTCCAATAAAGCCGCTTCGGCCTCCATCATGACCTCGATCGTGGCGGGCCCGCCGCCCAGATCCGGCGGCTTCCGCAATCCGCTCCGCATCGCGCCGCCGGGCCGGTCCTCCTCGCCCAGCGTGTTCCACCACTCCAGGGTGTCGCGGATCGTCTCGGCAATCGGCCGGCTGGTGTACCCGGTTTCGATCGAGCGGGAAAGGTCCACCTGGTGGGCCCCGCCGAAATCTCCGGTCATCAAATCCCAGATCGGGAACCGCGCGCCCTGTTCGGCAACGAACCCCGCATCGATCCAGTGGAAGACGGCGTCTGAACCGCTCACCTCGCGGCACGCCTCCAACATCTCGCGCATGTTCACCGGCTCGGCCGGCCCCACCCCGTTGAAGACGCCCCCGACCCCGTTCTCGACCATGCGGATCATCCAGCCCCCGAGGTCGCGCGCGTCGATGAACTGAACCGGGTCTTCCGGAACGCCCGGTACCGCCATGTCCCCGCCCGCCGCCACCCGCACCGGCCAGTACGTCCACCGATCAGTGTTGTCCCCGGGGCCGACGATGTAGCCGGGACGCACGATGTTCGCGCGCTCGCCGAAGATTTCCTGGACCGCCTCTTCGCACAGCGCCTTGAGGGGACCATAGGTCGCGCCGGTCACTTCCTCCACGGTGGGGTCCTCCAGCCGGCCCACCTCGTAGTCCACGGTGATTCCGGGCGGAGTCAGGTCCTTGTAGGCGGAGATGGAGGACACGAACATGTAGCGCCCGGAGTCGGCCAGCAGCGTCGCGGAGTCACGCACATGGCGTGGAACAAACCCCGAGTTGTCGATGACCGCGTCAAAAACTCGGCCTTCCAGGGCTGACAGGTTGCCATCGCGGTCGCCCACCAGCTTCTCCAGATCGGGGAAGAGGTGAATGTTGGTGCGTCCCCGGTTGAAGAGGGTGACCGTATGGCCGCGCGAAACGGCGTACCGCACCATGTGGGGGCCGATGAAACCGGTACCGCCAAGGACGAGGATGGACATGGGCGCCGGGGCGTCGTCTCCCTGGTCCCCGTACGGTCCGCACGCGACCCCGAGTCCCAGTGCCCCGGCCGCGGCTGCGGAGGTCTTCAGGAAGTCCCGCCGGCTCTGCCACAACAACTTCGTCTGTCCCGACATTTGCGCTCGTCTCCATTGGTTGGGGTTCTGCGGCAACGTACGGATTTGCAACCCGTCGGGAAACAGGTGCGTCAGTAACAGGGCTTCTGCCCCGGGCTGTCAGGGGTTGGCCCCGGGCTGTCAGGGGTTGGCCCCGGGCGCGCGGATCGCCACTGTGGTAGTCAGACAGCTACGCGCTCTTTCCACCCGGCCCGAGATGAGGAACATGTCCATAGCCCGCCGCGCATTTCTCACGAAGCTCGCCTCGGCCAGCGGGGGCGTCATGCTGACGCCGTCTCTGGCGGGACTCGCCGCGTTCAACGGTTTTCGTGCTCGGAGTCACTCCGCCTCGGAGGTCGCGGGCCTGGCCGATGGTGCGGATGCTGCCCGCCGGGGCCACGGAAGCCCGTTCATCGAACCTTACGGTGCTCTGGTGACGAGCGCCGACTGCCCCGAGATCGAGATCCCGGAGGCGTTCCGGTGCGTGCGGATCAGCACCGGCGGAGTACCGTCGTCGGTGCGTGACGGGCTGATCGTGCCCAACGCCTTCGACGGCATGGCCGCGTTTCCCCTTCCGAACGGCAACGTCCGCCTGATCCGCAACCACGAGATGGTGGATGAGCCGGAGGACGCGCGACCGATCGGCGAGCCCTACTATGACGCGAAGGCCAGCGGGGGCACGACTTCGCTGGAGGTGCGAATCTCGGAGCAGGGTGGCGAGCTGAGTTTCGAACTGGTGGACGAGTTCGTATCGCTGGCAGGCACCTGGGTGAACTGCGCCGGGGGTCCGACCCCGTGGGGGAGCTGGCTGTCGTGCGAGGAGATCACCGCCGGTCCCGAGTCGGGCTTCGACGAGGCGCACGGCTACATCTTCGAAGTTGCGGCTTCCGCCACCGACCCGGTGGATCCGGTTCCCCTGCACGCCATGGGTCGCTTCATCCACGAAGCCATCGCGGTGGATCCCGATACGGGCATCATCTACGAGACTGAAGACACCTGGTACGTACCGGGCAGGCTTCCGGGGGCGGGGCTCTACCGCTTCATCCCGGATGAGCCCGGGGTGCTTGCAGCCGGTGGCAGGTTGCAGATGATGGCGGTGACCGGCGAACCCCGCTACCTGACGGCCCGCGGCCAGTCGCCCGGCACGGTCCTGTCCGCGCACTGGGTGGACATCAACGATCCCGACCCGGCGTCCGCGGGCGAAGATCGGCTGGCGGTCTTCAAGCAGGGGGTCGCGAAGGGCGCTGCTCGATTCGCCCGTCTGGAAGGCGCTTTCCACGGTGACGGGGGGATCTATGTGGTCTCGACGAACGGCGGGGACGCGACTGCCGGACAGGTCTTCCACTACAGGCCGACATCCGCCGACACAGGAGAGCTGACTCTGGTCTTCGAATCGCCGTCCAAGGACGTTCTGGACAGTCCGGACAACATCGTGCTGAGCTCGCGCGGGGGACTGGTGATGTGCGAGGACGGCACCGGCGACCAGTTCGTGCGCGGGCTGGACCGCGAGGGGCGGATCGTGAACCTGGTGAGGGTGGCGCATGAGGAGGGTGGACGGCAGCCGGGCGAGTTCGCGGGGTCGTGTTTCAGCCCCGATGGCCGGGTGCTGTTCTTCAACCAGCAGGGTGGCCGCAAGGCCGGCGAAGGGGTCGCGAGCGCGACATATGCTCTGTGGGGACCATGGGAGGACGGCCCGCTGTAGGCGGACTTGATCATGAGCGACGACAAGCTGCCGAGGATTCCATCCTTCGCCGAGTTGGGAATCAGCGAAGAAGAGATCGAGGAGCTGGAGCGCGATATCGCGAAGGAAGCGGCGGGGGAGGAAGGGGAGGAGGGCGGTGCGGGGGAGCCGTCTGCGGACCCGGCGACGGTTGGGGGACGGGCTTCTCCGGCGGGCCGGGCATCCCCCGGGGGTCGCCCTCAGCGCCCGGGTGATCCGTCCGCCAAAGGCCGCAAACCCCCCGCCAAGGAGCCCGGGCGAGGCAAACGGTCTCTTTTCGGGGGCCGGAAGCGCAAGAAGGCTGCCGGGGCGGCAGCGCCGGCCACGACGGGGAGTCATCCGCGCGTCGGCTCTGCGACGCGGACCGGCCCTGCGAGTGAGCCCGGCTCGGCGCGCAAGACCGGCCCTGCCCTCGAAGCCGCCGCGCCCGCGGAGCCCACCCTGGCTCCGCCCCCCTGGAGGGGCCTGCGCGGCGTCGTCTCTCTGGTCCTTCTCATCGTCGCGGCCTGGTTCTCGAGCTCGTATCGGACGGCCCCGGCGCCGGTTCCGGCCAGCGCCCCGGACTCGGTGTTCTCTTCGGCGCGGGCGATGACCCACCTCGTGCGCATCGCCTCGGACGCCCATCCCCCCGGATCCCCCGCGCACGGCCGGGTGCGCGAATACCTGCTGGAACAGCTTCGCGGCCTCGGGCACGACCCCACCGTGCAGACCACCACCTCGATCACAGGGGGCGGTCTTGCCCCCCGCGCGGCGACGATCCGGAACGTGGTGGCGAGGATCCCCGGCTCCGATCCCGGCGGCCGTGCCGTACTCGTCACCGCGCACTACGACAGCCGCGAGATCGCGCGCGGCGCCGGCGACGACGGCTCGGGTGTGGTCGCCATCCTGGAAGGGCTGAGAGCCCTGGGCGAGCGCCCCCAACTCCGCAACGATCTCATCGTCCTGCTCACCGACGCGGAGGAGCTGGGACTGCTGGGTGCCCGCGCGTTCGTCGACGAGCACCCGTGGATGGACGACGTGGCGCTCGTGGTGTCCATTGAAATGCGGGGCGGCGGCGGCCCGTCCATGATGTTCGAGACGGGTGCCGGAAACGGCTGGGTGATCGAGGCGCTGCGCCAGGCGGATCCCTATCCGTCCGCGAATTCGGTGGGCTACGAGATCTACGAGCGCATGCCCAACGACACGGATTTCACGCCCTTCAAGGAAGCCGGGAAGCAGGGGCTGAACTTCGCCGGCCTGGGCCGGGCGCACGTCTACCATCAGGTATACGATACGCCGGAAAACTTCGACGAGCGGACACTGCAGCACCATGGCTCACACGTGATGGCCATGCTGCAACACTTCGGCGACGCCGATCTGACGGTGGTCGACGGGTCCGATGTCAGCTACATCTCGATCCCGTTCCTCGGGCTGGTGACGTACGGCGCACTGTGGATATGGGTGCTTGGTGTCGCGGCGGTGGCCGTATGGGTCCTCGCGCTCCTGGTGGGGAAGCGGGGTGGGTTTCGGCCGAAGTGTATTGTCGCGGGCTTCGGGGCCACGGTCGTACTGACCGGGGCAGCGGGGGCGGCCGCGTTCTTCCTCTACGACTGGCGTAGCGGCGCGCATCCGGAAGCCGGCGCCCTTCACGCGGGGGCGTTCCACAGCGAGGGCTGGTACGTCCTCGCCATCGTGAGTACCGCGTTCGCCCTCGCGACAGCGATCCTGTCATTGTTCAGAAGGTGGTTCTCGCTGGCCGAGCTGGCCGTCGGCGCTCTTTTCGTCCCCGTGGCGCTCGCCGCCGTGACGACCGTGATGTTCCCGATGGCCGCCATGAACTTCCAGTGGCCGGCGCTGGCGGGCTGCATCGGGGCGATGGCGGTCGCGGGGCTCCCACGGAATGGGCGGATCGGGCTTCTGCGCTGGTTGGTGGCGGTGGTGGCGGCCGTCCCCGTGGTGGTGGTGCTGACGCCGTTGATCGAGGCCGTGTGGCTCGCGATGGGCCTTGCGCTGGCGCCTGTGGTGGCCGTTCTGGCCGCGCTCGTCTTCCTCCAGTTGCTGCCCCTGCTCGACACGCTGCGGGAGCCGAACTGGTGGTGGGCGCCCCTCGCGGGGCTGGCTATCGCAGGGTTGTTTCTCGCCGTGGGGATGTCGACCGCCTCTCCCTCGGCCGACCGGCCCGCGCCCTCCACGCTCGTGTATGCCCTGGACCGGGAGACCGGGTCCGCCTATTGGGGCACCGACCCCACCCGGGACGGGACGGACCCGGGCGTCGCGTGGGCGGTTGAGGTGGCCGGACCGTTTGGTGCGGTGGGGGTGGCGGGTGCGGCCGGTGCGCCTGCTGCCGCCGGGCCTGCCGGCTCCGAGTCCGGCGCCTCCGAGACTGACGCATCTGAGCCCCCCGGGCCTCTCGCCGACTTCAGTACCCGGCGTGTTCGCTATGCCCTCGCCGCGGGAGATCCGGTCGACGTGCCTCCGCCGACCGTGTCCGTCGTCGCGGACAGCACCGTTCCTTCGGGCCTGCTCCGCGTGACCGTGACCTCCGAAATCGGCGCGGAGATGATGCTCTTCCGATTCGGCCAGGACGGTCCACAACTCGCCGCGCTGAACGGCCGGTCTCTACCGGGCGGCGGGCGCCCGTCACGGGTCGAACATTGGGGGACGGCGGACGGCGGGTTGGTCCTCGACTTCGAGCAGCCGGCGGGCACCGGGGAGCTCCGCCTGACCGTCGTGGAGCACCACCTTCGTCCCGGCGAGCTTCTGGGGAATGACCACTTCGCCCGTCCGCCCGAGCTTGCGCCCAACATCCGCATGCTGTCGGACCGGGCGATGATCCGGACATTGTTTTCCGTAGACGCGGGGACCGGCGAGGCGCGGATCGTGACGGCGTCGGGACCGGTGGCCGCGGAGGAGGGTGCGGGCACCGAGGAAGAATCCGTCGCGGCGGAAGGCGACACCGTGGCCGGCCCCGGCGACTCCGGGGAAGCCGATACTACCGCCGCCCGGGACTCCGCTGAAGCCGACACCGTGACCGCCTCCCGCGACTCCGCTGAAGTCATTCAGCCCGACACAGTCCAGCCGGATACGATCCGGCCCGACACCATTCAGCCGGGACACGATCCGGCCTGATACCATCCGGCCGACCACCCCGCCGAACGAACCGAAGCCGTAGCGCTCTCATTCGCGGCCAAAATGTAATGTCAACATTACATCATGTAATGCGTCGTTTACATTCGGCGCCGCCGACTTCTGCTATCCGCTAACTACCCCCGAAGATCGACTTCGGCATGTGCATGCTCACCAGCATGTGCGGCACGTCCACCGTCTCCGAGATCTTCAGGTCTCCCGCCAGCGAACTGAGCACGTAGGCTTCGTTCCGCGTGAGCCCGTGCTCTGCAACCAGGTAGTCGATCATGTAGAATGCCGCCTTGCGGGCCGCCTCGTCGATCGTCGTCCCGAAGCCGGTCACCCCGTAGTACTCGTCGGTCTCGTACTGCGGCTCGACCATCCCGCGCGTGTTCTCCATGACCTCGACGCTGAGCACGATCCGCATCGGGGCCTCGATTGCCGTGCCGGAGACTTCGCCGTCGCCCTGCGCCGCATGCGTGTCGCCGATGGAAAACAGGGCCCCCTCTACCTGTACGGGGAAGTAGACCGTCGTCCCTGCGATCATGTGACGGTTGTCCATGTTGCCGCCGTTCGTGCGCGGCGGGATCGTCACCAGCATGGAATCGGTGTCCGGCGCGACCCCCATCACGCCCGCGAACGGGGCAAGCGGGATCGTGATGTTGTCGTTGAATCGGGCTTCGGTCGCCCCCGGTTCCATGGGGAAGCCACGGATCCACGGCTCCGTGAACTCGTCCGCGAGGAACCCGAAGCCGGGGAGGATCGTCGCCCATCCCCATCCTTCGACATCGATCTCATGAAGGGTGACGGCGAGGAGGTCGCCGGGGCTGGCGCCTTCGACGTAGATCGGTCCCGTCAAGGCATGAATGAGGCCGAAATCGACATCCGCCAGCTCATCCACGGTCGTGGACTCGACGATCTGCCCGTCGGACGCCTCCTTGGTCCGCACCTCGACCACGGCTCCAGAGGGCACCGTCAGGACCGGCGGAATCGTCGCGCTCCAGCGGTTGTGCGTGTTCTCCGAGCCCAGGGTGAAGTCGGGCGTCGGTGCCGGGTCGGCGGCTTCGTCAGGAATGGGTTGGACTGTGCACGACGCCAGGGTGAGGGGGATGACAAGGGCCAGCGCCGCGGCAGGGCGAGCGAACCTTCGTGGCTCTCGATTGACGAACATCATGACAACTCCTTGCTCGGGATATGAGGTGGCCGCGGCGGCCTGCTAAGCCGGCAGCCCTTTCAGTACATCGGCCAAACGGTCGATTTCGGCCGTGGTGTTGTAGACGTGGGTCGATATCCTGATCGCGTTGTGCCCGTCCCGCTGGTGCTCGTCAATGTGGATGTCGGCGCGCTCCGCGACGAGAGCCACCGCGTCGATCGCGTCGACCCCTTCCTGCTCGAAGATGGTGGATCCGGGACAGGAGGTGGTGGGGGTCGGCCCGCTCAGGATCGTGACGCCGGGCGTGGATGCCAGGCGCGTCTTCAGATGGTCGGACAGGTAGCGTGTGCGGGCGGCGACGTTGTCGATTCCCACCGCTTCGACAAAGTCGAGGGAGGCGGCCAGAGCGGCCCGCGTGGGAAGGCTCGACGTGCCGGGCGGCTGGTAGTCGAGCGTCCCGCCGCTGCCATCGGGGGCGAAGGCCGATCGCACCCGCTCGCGAGCGTCCGCCCGCACGTAGAAAACGCCGGTTCCCATCGGTCCCAGCAGCCACTTGTGCAGGCTCGCGGAGTAGGTGTCGCACGCCAGGTCGTGCAGGTCGACGGGGAACATCCCCACTGCCTGGGCCCCGTCGACATGGCTCACGATTCCTCGCTCGCGGGCCAGGGCGCACAGTTGCCTGACCGGATAGAGATGACCGCCCCGGGTGACATGGCAGAACGCGATCACACGGGTCGCGGGCGTGATGGCGTCTTCAACCAACCCCACAACCTGCGCTTCGCTCTCGAAGGGGCTTGGGATGAAGACGGTGTTGACCTTCACGCCGTGGCGCGCGGCCCGGTAGTGCCACGGACGTCGCCCGGCCGGGTGCTCCTGGCTGGTGACCAGAACCTCGTCGCCGGGTTCCAAGCGGACGCCCACCGCGCCCATGTGCAGCGCTTCGCTGGCGTTAAGGGTCAGGACCACCTCGTCCGGGTTCGCTCCCAGCAAGGCGGCGAGCCCCGGGACCACCCGCCCGGCGACGACCTCGCCCAGGTCGTGCTTCCCGTGCAGCGGCTCTTGCGACAGGGCCTCGTAACCGGCACCCACAGCCTCTGCGACGGACGCGGGAGGCATCCCCAGGCTCGCGTTGTTCATGTACGCGATGCCCGGTTGCAGGATGAAGCGGGCACGTACATGGGCCCATGCGTCGTCGTCGACTCCTGTGGGCATTGCAATGACGGATTGCCCACCCGCCGCGCCGCCGGCTTCGGCAGCGCCGCCGCACCCCGCCACTGACGCACCAGCAAGCCCCACTGCGCCGACCGTCAGAAACCCCCGGCGGGAGATATCCGAACCCCCGCTCCGCTCCGCCCTCAAGTCCTGTGACATCCGAACGCTCCTTGTAGGCTGCGCTTGCGCGGGGTTCCACCTCGCGCCGTGCGATGCAACGTTTCAGCACCACAGCCCACTCGCAAGCGGACGGAAGTAGATGAGATTCGGCCTCGCCGGTTTTGCCGGCTCCGGGAAGACCACCCTGTTCAACGCCATGACCGGTCTGGACGTGCCGGTCGGGTACGGCGGAGAGATCCGTGTGGGTACCGTCCGCGTGCCCGACCCTCGTCTCGACTTCCTGTCCGGGATCTACTCGCCCAAAAAGACCACCTACGCGACCATCAACCTCCGCGATGTCCCGGGCGAACATGGCGCCGGCTCACGGGTTCTGTCACCCAGAACTCTGCAGGAGATCCGGGACCGGGAGGCTCTCTGCCTTGTCCTGCGGGACTTCCTCAACCCCGCGCTCGAAGGCGACCCCGATCCGCTCGGCGACCTGCGGGCTTTCCACGACGAGTGCGTTCTCGCGGATCTGGCCGTCGTGGAGCGGCGTCTGGACCGTGCCCGCAAGGAACGCGCGGACGTGCGCGAAATCGACGCCTTCGAAACGATGACCGTCGCCCTGGAGGAGGGAAGAGCCCTGCGGCTGCTGTCGGAGGCCGAGCTGCACCGGGGCTTCACGAAGGGCTACGGGCTGCTCACGGACATGCCGCTGCTTTGCGCGGTGAACGTGGACGAGGACCGTGCCGCCGAGGAACTCGACCCCGGTCTGGCCGACGAAATCCAGGCAATGGGGGGCGCGGCAATGGTTCTATCGGCCAGCGTGGAGGCGGAAATCGCCAGTCTGGAGCCCGAGGAGCAACCGGAGTTTCTGGAGGACATGGGACTCTCCGAGCCCGTGCTCGCGCGGTTCATCCGCACGGCCTACGGCCTCATGGACCTGGTGTCGTTCTTCACCATCGGGCCGGACGAGGTGCGCGCGTGGACGATCCGGCGGGGTACGGTGGCGCGCGCGGCCGCCGGATGCGTCCACAGCGACCTGGAGCGCGGCTTCATCCGCGCGGAGGTCATCCCGTATGAGGTGTTCGCAGAGTACGGCTCGGAACAGGCCGTGAAAGAAGCGGGGCTGATGCGGGTGGAGGGGAAGGACTACGTCGTGGCCGACGGGGAGCTGCTGCACGTACGGTTCAACGTGTAAGGGGGGATCGGAACGTCGACCATTGCCGGCGGGACAAAAAGCTTCTTGCTTGACACCTTACCGGGGCGTACTGTTACGGCGTGTAATCCGCCGACCCTCACCGGTAATCAACCGTGCCGCAGGCAGGACTCTCCGCGATGAGACGGGGTCTCCACTCCCGTCGTCCAGGTGGGCCAGGTTCTAGTCCGGCATCCGCACGAAAGGAGGAGAGTGATGATGAAGAGTATGGTGAGAACGCTTGGCCTGGGAGTCTTCCCACTGCTTGTAGCCACGGGTCTTGTGGCCCAGCAGACCGGCACCTTGACGGGGGCCGTCACGAACGCCGCTAACGATGCGCCTCTCTCTGGTGCGCAGGTCAGCATCGACGGGACCAACCGCGGTTCCCTGGCCAACGCGGATGGTCGTTACGTCATCCTGAACGTCCCGGCAGGCACCTACACGGTGCGGGTGCAGTCTCTGGGCTATGCCGCCGCCGAGCAATCCGTGACGGTCACCGCGGGCGGCACGGTGGTGCTGGACTTCGAACTCGCTCAGCAGGCGATCGAGGTCGAGGGGGTTGTGGTCACCGCGCTCGGCATCGAGCGAGAACAGCGCGCCCTCACCTACTCGGTCCAGAAGGTGAGCGCGGAGGTCCTGGAACGGACTCCCGAAGTCAACCTGGTACAGGCGCTGCAGGCCCAGTCCGCGGGCGTTCAGGTCGTTCAGTCGAGCGGTCGGCCCGGGGCTTCCTCGACCATCCAGATCCGTGGACAGTCGACATTCACGGGTTCGGGCCAGCCGCTGTTCATCATCGACGGCGTACCCGTCAGCATCGACCTGGACCAGGAAGTAAATGGGAGCATCTACGGGCGGGGGGAGGCCGGCAACCGGGGCATAGACTTCGACATGTCCAACGTCGAGGAGGTCTCGGTGCTGCGGGGTGCCGCCGCCACGGCGCTCTACGGATCGCGGGCCGCCGCGGGCGCGGTGGTGATCACCACGAAGCGGGGGCGGCCGGGCCAGCCGATCCGCTTCGATTTCTCGAGCTCCGCACGCTTTGACGAGCCGATCATAGCGGGCTACGTGACCGACTGGGCCGCCGGTCGTGACCGCTTCTTTTGCAACGGCATGCGGGAGGCGGAGGGTGGCTACTGTCAGCCGGGATACCCGACGTCCACCGGCTTCGAGACTCGCACGATTACGAGTTCGGGCTATCCGAATTGGGGTCCCCACAAGGACAGCATTCCGGCGGAGGTCATCGCCGCTCTGGGCGACATCGCCTTCGAGGATACGCGCTCACAGTTCTACAACAGGGCGCAGTCGATGGACAACTCCCTTCGCGCGACGGGTAGCCTGGGAGACGCGGGGTCCTACACGTTCGGTATCTCGTACCTGAATCAGGGCGACATCACCCCGACGGGGAAGCTCGAGCGGCTCAACCTGAGCGCGAACGTCAACCTGCAGATGTCCGACAGGCTGATGTCTACGACGAGTGTCCAGCGGATCAACACTCAAAACCCCTGGCCTGCCGACTCCTGGGGCGGCGTTCATCACAGCCTGCTCCACATCCCCGCCAATGTCGACATCGGGACGGCGTGGAACGAGGACGGGACCCCGGTGCTGTGGGGCTCGAACAGCCCACACTTCCAGTGGGTGATGGAGAACGAGTACAGAGACAGCAACGTGAACCGCTGGATCGTCTCGCAGCGCATTGCGGCAACGATCGTGTCAGGGCTCAGGCTGACGAACACCTGGGGGCTGGACACGTACCTCGACGAGCGGCGCCAGTATCAGAACGAGCGACCCTGGCGCACCGCCGACGGGCTCTCGTCCGGCGCAACGCAACAGGAGAAGCTCAACCGCACGCAGATCAACAACGATCTGGTGCTCAGCCTGGACCAGATCCAGCTCGCCCCGGACATCAACCTCAGCGGGTTGGTCGGCGGCAACATCTGGATGACCGAGATCAGCCGTATCACCGGTCGGGGCAACACCATCGTCATCCCGGACTACTACAACGTCGAGAACTTCGAGAACGTGCGTGTCTTCGCCGACCTGCCGGAGCAAAGGCGCCTGCTGGGGGCGTACGCCCAGGCGACCATGGACTACAAGGGCTGGTCGTACCTGACGCTGACGGGGCGAAACGATTGGAGCTCGACGCTTCCCAAGGACGCGAACAACTACTTCTACCCGTCCGCAAGCGTGGGCATCATCTTCACGGACGCTCTCAACTGGCGTCCCGGATGGCTGCAGTACGGCAAGGTACGCCTTTCGTACGCGAGGGTGGGGGCTGACGCACCCCCGTACAGCCTCTCGTCGCGGTACGACGCCGCGAACCTGCCGGGCGTGCACCAGGGGAGCTACCAGTTCGACCCGACGACGCTCAGCTTCCCGTTCAGGGGGCAGGTCGGATTCGTCCAGGGCACACAGCTCGGCAATCCGACCATCAGACCGGAGTCGACCTCGGAGATCGAGGTCGGCTTCGAGATGCGCGGATTGAACAACCGCGCCAGCATCGATGTCTCGTACTACAACAAGAAGAGCTATGACCAGATCTTCTCGGTGCCGGCCTCGGCGTCAAGCGGGTACACCCGCATCACCCGGAATGCCGGGGACCTCCGCAACCAGGGATGGGAGGTGTCGGCCCGCGGACGACCGGTACAGACCCGGGACTTCACCTGGGATCTGGCCGCGAACTGGACCCGCAACCGGAACTCGGTCATCGAGCTGGCACCGGGCATCGACAACCTCCATCTCGCCGGCTACTCCTGGCCGAGCATCCGCATCATGGAGAGCCTTCCGTACGGCGTGATCTGGGGCTACGGCTACCAGCGCAACTGCGTGCCGGCGACGGGCAACTACTGCTTCCCCGATCAGCCCATGGGTGCGCTCATCCTCGGTGACGAGAACTGCGCGAGCGTGCGGTACAACCGGACCGGCGACTGCCACGGCCTTCCCATCCGGACCCAGAGACAGATACCGCTGGGCACCGCGCTGCCGGACTGGCTTGCCAACCTCAGAAGCAGCATCCGCTACAAGGGGTTCGGGCTTTCGAGTCTCTGGGACATGCGCAAGGGCAGCCAGATCCTCAACTTCGAGATCCAGTACACAACGGGCCGGAACGGACGTCACATCCTCACCAACGATCGGTACTCGAAAGTGACCCTCGAGGGGATCAACCAGGCGACCGGCCAACCCAACACGAAGGAAGTCGTCAAGGATCCGACGTACTATGAACTCATGTACGGCTACGACAAGCACGAGGGCCAGATAGAGCCCGGTGGCTTCGTCAAGCTGCGCGAGGTCACGCTGTCGTACGACATCCCGCGGAACCTGTTGGCCGGGGTGGGTATCGACCGTGGGACCCTATACGTGACCGGGCGAAACCTGGGCGTGTGGTCGGACTTCTCGATGGGTGATCCGGAAAGCGATGTCTCCGGTGGCCGAAACAGCGCGTGGCAGTACTACCGTCACTTCCCGGCACCGCAAACGAGGGGTTTGTCCTTCGGTTTCCGGACGAGCTTCTGACCAATGGCATCAGGAGAAAGGAGAATAGCCATGTTTGACATGGGAAGATCGACGATGGCTCGGACGGTGTCGGTGGCGCTCCTGGCCGTTCTCGCGGGTGGTTGCGATAGCTTCCTCGACGTCAATACGGACCCCAACGCCCCCGTGACCGCCCGCGTGGATGTCCGCATCCCGGCGGTCGTCACGGGCATGGTGCACACCGTCTACTACGGAGACCCGGGGCAGTGGACCGTCGAGTGGATGCAGCAGACCTCGTACAACAGGGACTCGCGCTCCTACGACGAACTCCAGCGCTACGAGGTGCAGGACAACTCCGCAAACGGGGCCTGGAGCTTCCACTACGCGACGATGCTGAACGAGCTCCATCTCATGATGGAGGAGCTCGACCCCGAGCAGGATCCCGCCTACTTCGGACTTGCCCAGTTCCTTTCGACATGGGTCTGGGCCCACACGACCGACTTGTGGGGCCCCGTGCCGTTCACGGAAGCGCTCGACCCGACCGTACCGACGCCGGCTTACGACGACCAACTGCCGACCATCTACGGGCAGATGCTCGCGGACATGGACGCGGCGGTCGCCGCAATGAAGCAACCGAGCCGGAGGACCCCCGGCGCGAACGACCTGCTCTTTGGCGGTGACATGTCTCGCTGGGTCAAGCTGGCACGTGTGGTCCAGGCCCGGCATCAGCTCCGCCTGGCGTACGCGCCCGGTGAAAACGCTCAGGAGCGTGCTCAAGCGGCGCTGTCCGCGCTCGGCGAAGGCTTCAGCAGCAACGCTGACGACGTCGTCTTCGAGTACCCGGGAGGCGAAGGTGCCCGGAACCCGCTGTGGCGGTACGTCGACCGCAGCCTGCTCTTCACTGCGAGCGGATTGACGGTCGACATGCTTAAGGAGCGCAACGACCCGAGGATTTCGATCATGTTGGAGCCGGCCATACGGGATATGGAGAACGGCGAGACGGTGTATCGCGGCCACTACAACGCCGACGGGCCTGCGCCGGACTCGACGATATCCGAGGTCGGCCGCTTCTTCACAGCCGAGGACGCGCCTCTGCACGTCGCCAGCTTCGCCGACGCGAAGTTCACCGAGGCGGAAGCGAGGCTCATCCTGAGCGGCCCCGGCGCGGCCGACGCGCCCTACCGGGAAGGCATCCGGGCCATCATGGAGAAGTGGGGCGTGGACGGGGCGGACATTGGTGCCTATCTGGCCGAGCGGCCGATGCTGGCGTCGATGGCCAACCCGCTGGAGGAGATTATCAGGGAGAAGTGGATTGCCAACTACCTGACGGTCGAGCCGTGGAACGACTGGCGGCGTACCGGCTATCCGCAGATCGATCCCGTGCCGGATGCATTCCTTCCCTCCATCCCGGTGCGGATCCGGACGCCGGAATCGGAGCTGGCCAGCAACTCCGCGAACGTGATGTCCACAGGCGTGGACCCCGGCCTCCAGGGGATGCTGTTCACGGGACCCTCGGTGTGGTGGGGCGGGTCGCCGCCGGCCGCCGTGACAGGAGGAAACTAGGACCTGCTGCGCCTCGGGTCAGTAAGGGCCGATGACGCCTGTCGGCGGCGTCGGTCCTGGCCCCTGGCCGCAGGGAGTGCCCCGGGCACCTGGTTGTCGGGGCACTCTTTCTGCATGCCGGGTTCGGTCGGTTGTTTTGGTTAATTGGAGGGGGCGTGGCTGAGAAGACCTTGTTTTGGTTCGGGAGCATCGGCGGGCGGCGTCCGCTGCGATCGGTGGCGCCTGATGGACGGGCCTCGCGGCGACCTCGATACGTGCCCCGGATTGCGCGGCGGAGAGGATGCTTGGCGTTGCTGCTCTTAACCTCGTTATCGTCGACGGCCTGTGTGACGTACACGCCTGTGGACCTGGACCACGTGCCGGCGGGAGAGGAAGTGCGGGTTCGCCTCACCGACGACGGTGCCGTGCGCGCCGCCCGGCACCTGGGACGGCTCAGAACCGAGCTGGATGCGGATGTCACCCCCCAGGCTCCGGATTCTGTGGCGGTTATCGTGTGGCTCGGCAGGAACTACGCTGGGACGCAGTTCGAGAACGTGCGGGAGACGATCGTCCTCCCCCGGCACGAGGTAGACGCCATCCATGTGAGAGAGCTGTCGGTCAAACGCACGACGGCCGCTCTGGTCGGCGCGGCGGCCGTGTTCGCGCTTCTCGTGGATCAGATCTTCCTCCAGGAAGACCCGAACCGTCCCCCTGAGGTTGACGACGAGAATCCTCCACCGGCGGGCTTCAGGCTTTTCCGAATCCCCATCGGTTAGACTCCGAAAGGTGAAACCATGAAAATCAGGTCTCTTCCCGTCGCCGGGCTCGCCGTGATTGCGGTCGCCTCGGTCACGGCGTGCGCCACGGTCGGTGCTCCCAGCTCCGGATCAACGCGGAACGTGGTCAGCGGCGACGAACTCGCTGCAACCAACAGCCCCACCGTGTACGAGGCTCTGCAGTTGATCAGACCCCAATGGCTGACCGGACGCGGCCCCGTATCCATGACGAATTCGAGCGAAGCGCGTCCCAACGTGTACATGTACGGCTCGCGCGTGGGTGACCTGGACTACCTCAGGGACGTCTACGTCCAGGACGTTGCCGAACTCCGCTACTGGCCCACCGGGGAAGCCGGTGCCCGCTTCGGCATGGGGAATCCCAGAGGCGTGATCGAAATCGTCCCCCGGTAGCAGTCCGTGGATAAGCCCCGCGTCAGCACCGAGGGCGGCGAGGCGCCGCGCCGGCAAGGCGCGCCGAGGGAGAATAGCGGCCTGCCAGGTGGGCTGGCCAGGGCTGGTCAGGACGGCGGGGATCTGACCGGACGTACGTGAAGCGCCTCGCCACCCGCGACGCCGGCCAGGAGGGCCGGCTCACCGTCCCGCCCCACGCGGAGCAGCGCGAGTTCGCGAACGACTCCCTCCAGCCAGAGCCCGCTCTTGCTCGGCTGCACCGGATGGAATCCGCCTGCTCCGTCACCGCGGAGGAAGAGGCCGACGCTTCCGTCGAGCCTCGGGACGCTCTGATCGAAGGCGTGGAAATTGCCCGCCAGGACCAGGTCGATGGTGCCGTCACCGTCGAAGTCGGCGGGGACCGCGCCGGCTACGGCCGAGACCTGGGCAACCCGCGGCAGCGGGCGAGGGAGTAGCCGGCCGTCTCCGGTGTTTTCCAGGTATGTACTGGCCAGCGTGCGGATCTCGAAGCGCTGCGCCGCCCCCATCCCTTCCGGCCTCAGGATGTCGGGCAGCGTGGCACGCGCGAACGAGTCGAGTGTGGGGTAGAGCTGAGAGACCCAGGGGAGCATGGACCCCAAGCGGGCTCGACCGAACCACGGGTAAAGCATGCCACCCTCGTGGTACGCCGGCACGCCTTCATCGTCCCCGTCGCGGTCGAAGTCCCCCACGTAGAGCTCGAAGGGCCGATCTGCCGACGGGCGATATGGGTAGTTGAGGCCTACGTTGCCAGCGACGATGTCGGGGTCCCCGTCGCCATCGAAATCTGCCGAGACCAACGTCTGCCACCAGCCGGTCAGTCCATCCAGGCCAGCCGCCGCCGTGGCGTCGCGGAGTCGGCCACCTTCGTTAAGTAGCAGGGTCGGGGGCATCCACTCTCCGGCCACGAGCAGGTCGACCACCCCGTTTCCATCCAGATCCGTCCACAGGGCAGCGGTCACCGTTTCAAGTCGCGCAAGCGCAGGCGCCATCTCGGCGGTCACGTCCAGGAACGCGCGTCCCTCATTCCTGAGGAGGCGACTGCCTGTCGCCGGGCCGCTGCCCGGGACGTTGTGGCCACCGACGAACAGGTCCATACGGCCGTCGCCGTCGTAGTCCGCTGGCGCGAGCGTCGTGCCCTGCCCAGCCTGCCGGGTAACCGTCTCGGGTGACGCCTGGAAGCTCCCTCCCCCGGCATTGAGGAACAGGCGATGCCGGTGTTCGCGCCGGTCCAGGCCCGCCGCGTAGCTGGCGACCGTCCAAATGTCGTTCAGGCCGTCGCCGTCCGCATCGAAGATGGCGGCGGCCGTGGTCTCGGACATGGCCGCGCCCGCGGGGAGCCGGGCCACGGTCCGAAACGTCCCGTCCTCTCGCTGGAAGTACACCAGGGAGGACCCGCTCTGACTGCCACCGAAGACGAAGTCGTCCAGTCCGTCGCCATCGAGATCCCCCACGGCCAGCGCGACCTGTTCTCGTCTGGAGGGATACGGCTCCAGCGTGGCGTCGAACATGGACAGGCTTGCCGTGTGTCGCGGCACGGGGCGCATCGAGGTGCGGGCGTTGGTGAAGAGGGGTGCCGCGCCGGGTGGCGGTTGGATGGGTGGACGTCCGTTCGCGTGATCGAGCGTTAGCATGACATCCGCCGCGACCGCGGTGCGCGTCTCCACGGATCCGTCCTGCCAGCGAATCTCCACGGTGTCCGCAGACGTGCTTTTCCCGAGACCGAAGTGCAGCAACGGCTCCACGGAGGACTGGTATCCGCGGGTGAGCTGCATCTCGCGGAGCTGCCGTGTGTCGCCGGCCGTCAGCCGCACGCGTGCGCCGATGCCGAATGGATTCCCCGGGGGGCCCTGGAGCCGGACTGTGAGGAAGTGCGCTCCGTCCGTCTCACGGATGTTGTTGCGGTAGACGAACGCCTCTTCCTGCACGTTGCTCACGACCAGGTCGAGATCGCCGTCCCGGTCGAGGTCGGCGTATGCGGCCCCGGTGGAATACGCCGGCTGGTCCAGTCCCCACTCGCTCGCCAGGTCGGTGAAGGCCAGATCCCCCTCGTTCCGGAAGGCGTAGTTCGGTGCCCTGCGGCGGGGCATGTTGTCGATGAGCTCGAGGATGAGCGCCTCCGTGGTCCTCCCTTCCGATGCTTGGACCTCGGCGATGCGGCGGCCCATGTATGCGTCGAAGTCGGGGTTGATGCTCACACCGGCCATGCCGTTGGTCACGAACATGTCCTGCCGACCATCGTTGTCCAGATCCGCGAACAGGGTCGCCCAGCTCCAGTCTGTGCGAGCGACGCCTGCGAGGTGCGCGACATCGGAGAATACCGGTACGTGGCCGTCCGGCGTCCCACGGTTCCACTGAAGGGAGTTCGCCATGTACTGGAAGTGCAGGCCCTCGCGAGCCATGAGAGAGAAGCGTTCCTGTTCCGTGCCCAGCTCCATGGTTTTGCGACCGTAGTGCGTCGGCAGTTCCATTTCGACAACGGCCAGATCCAGCCACCCGTCCCCGTCCACGTCGGCGATGTCCGAGCCCATGGAAGAGAGCGGGATGTGCCCCATGGACCGTTCGATCACGTTGCGGAAGCTGCCGTCCGCCCGGGCAAGGTACAGATAGTCGGGGCCGGAGTAGTCGTTGGCGACATGGATATCGGGCAGGCCGTCGTTGTTCAGGTCGCCCACGCTCAGGCCGAGACCGAAGCCGAGGTTCGAGTCGATCAGCCCCGCCTCGGAAGACACATCGACGAAGCGCTCTCCATCGTTGCGGTACAGCTTGTCGACCTCGAGGGGTGAGCGTCCGGTACCGAGCTGGAACAGCGTCCGGTACGCGGGGATACCGTGGTTCATGAGGTACATGTCCAGGTCGCCGTCACCGTCGCTGTCGAAGAACGCCGCCTGAGTGGAGTACGCCGGGTCGTCGAGGCCGTAGGCGGCGGCCTCGTCCGTGAAGGCGGGGATCCCGTCCACCCCTGGCCGGTTGATGTACAGTACGTTGCGGCGGAGGTCGTCCTCGCCGAACGGTCCCGATTGGCTGACGTAGATGTCGAGCCGCCCGTCTGCGTTGATGTCCACGAGGGTCACCCCGGTGGCCCATCCGTCGCTCGGACCCGCGACTCCGGCTTGGTTCGTCACGTCCTCGAAACGCAGCCCGCCCCGGTTCAGATACAGCCGGTTCGGACCGATGTTGGCCGTGAAGTAGAGGTCGGGAAGGTCGTCACCGTTGACGTCGCCCACGGCGACCCCGGCGCCGTTGTAGTAGTACTGATAGGCCAGGCCGTTTCTCGCCGCGGTCTCGGGCAACCGATTTGCGAAGGTGATACCCGAGCTGGTCGAGGGAATGAGGGTGAAGAGCGGCTCGGACTCGCGAACTGCTTCGTCCAGGTCCGGTGAGCTGCAGCCGCCCAGGGTGAGGGCGAGCAGAAGGAGGAGTGGAGGAGGATGACGCGGCCGAAGCATGGGGCTCATAGGCGCCCTTCCTGTCGCTTGCCGATGCGGAGACGGTGGCCCTCACGTATAGTATATCGCGAACAGGCTGCGGCGAAGCCGCGGCTCCCGAGGGTCGCACGGGGTCCGTGGCGGTAGTCGCTCGTCCGCTTACTCCAGGAGGAGGGGGATAACCGTGCAAATACCGATACCAGCCAGGCACAGGTGGGCATTCGCCTGCGTGGCAGCCGTCTTCATGATTGGCAGCGCGACAAACACGGCTCTGGCCCAGCAGCGGCAACGTACCGAGGCGGAGGCGCGGGCGGCGGCTGAACGCAACCGCGCGGAACGAGCCAGGCAGGAGGCCGAGACCGGCCAGCCGGTCGCGCTGATCCACGACTACGTGGGGGCAACGGTCGGACCCGTGCCGGAAGCGCTCGCGGTCGATTCGTTCTACCAGAAACACGTGGACGCGAACGGCATCCCGGTGCTCGCGTCGACCAAGGTTCCCGATATCGCGTTGCTGGTCGTACGTGACATCATCAACACGATGCTGGCGGCGCGACCGGACCTGCGCGCATCGATGATCGAGAGAAACTGGCGCACGGGAGTCATCGCCGAGGTCGAGATGACCATGGACATCCCGGAATACGGGTCACGGAAGCGCCCCGGTGCGCCGCCCGACGAGCCGATCATGCAGGCGGACCGGGACTATCACGCCAACAGGTCGCGCGGCCTGGGCGGGAACCCGACGACCGGGGCCGAGGAGAACGTGCTCGGCTATCCCGGGACCCGGTACTTCGGTGAGCACATCTTCGTGCACGAGTTCGCCCACGCCATCCACCGCGCGGTCCGGGATGTCGACCCCGGGATGGCGCAGGAGATCAGCGACGCGTACGACGCCGCGATGGCGGCGAACCAGTACCAGTACGATGACGGCCGGAGGCACTACGCGACCACGAACGCGAACGAGTACTGGGCGGAAGGCGTCCAGTGGTGGTTCTTCTCCAACTACGGGGAGTGTTTTGCCGGGGATGTGCAGGTGGAATCGCCGGATGAGTTCGAGGCCTACGATCCTGTGCTCAGCGAACTCATCGGCCGGGTCTTCGACACTCACCGGATACCCATGGACATCTTCCACGGGAAACGCATCCGGCCGGTGGCGTGTCCGGCGCAATCGGGCGGGTGAGAGGGGTGCGATGCGTCGTCTTCTCCTCCTTGCTGTCTCCGCCGCCACCGCGTGTGGCGGTGACGCCGTAGAACCGGTCCCGGAAGAGCCCGCCACCTGCACTGCGCCGTTGTGCGACCGGGCAGCCCTGGACGCCCTCGGCGCCCACCCGTTCTACATGAAGTACGTCAACGCGAACGGAATCCCCGTGATCAGCTCCGAGAATGTCGAAGACCGGGCACTCCTGGTCGCGAAAGAGATCGTGGAGCAGATGCTGGCCCATCGGGAGGACGTGCGCGCGGCAATGGAGACGCGGGGAGCATATGTGGGAATCATGTCCCGTAACGAGGTGACAACGGACATTCCCGAGCACGGCTTTCTCGCGAACGACCCCGATGTCGACTGGAACCAGCGTGCCCGGGGGTTGGGTGGCACCCCGGCGAACCCGATCACGACGGCCGGTGAGGAGAACCTCCTTTGCCTGGTTGCCGACCGCTACCGGGGGGAGAGCATCCTGGTACACGAATTCGCGCACTCCATCCACCTCATCGGCATCGACATGGTCGAGCCCACGATCCACGACGAACTGCAGCAGCTGTACGATGCCGCTCTGAACGAGGGACTCTGGTCCGACACCTACGCCGCCACCAATCGTGGGGAGTACTGGGCCGAGGGAGTCCAGTCGTGGTTCGACGCGAACCAGGATCCGCAGGCGGGCGTTCACAACAACGTGGACACGAGGGTCGAGCTGAAGGACTACGATCCGCCGCTCGCCGCGGTCGTCGAGCGGTTCATGGGAGACGCGAGCTGGCGGCCGGAGTGTCCGGCCGGCTGAGGAGCCTGCCGGGCCCTACCGAAGAGACAGGTGGACGCGCGGCCCGCCGGTGGTCACCGGCCGGACGGTCGGTAATCGAGGAGAGTGGCGCGGATGATCCGGTCGAGTAGCGGGAACTCGTGGTCCAGGTATTCGTTTCCACCTTCGACGATCGGGCCTTGGCGACCCTGCCGAACGCCGCTGCCCGACTCCTCGCCGTAGCCCGAGTAGAGACGGTCGAGCACCTGCATTCCTTCGACGACTTGCCCGAAGATCGCGAAGGGCTCTGCGTCGTTACGGGTATTGTCGCCGAGGTTGATGTAGATCTGCGTGTTGCGGGTGTTCGGCTCGGGGGACATCGCAAAGGCCAGCGTCCCGCGGACGTTGCTGCCGTGCGCGGGGTCGTCGGGGATCTGCCGGTGCAGCCACGCGGCATTCACACGGGGATCGCCGTGGAGCCCGAACTGCACAATGTAGCCCTCGCTTACGCGGTGGAAACGCGTGTCGTCGTAGTATCCCAGGCGCACGAGGTTGTAGAACCGGTCCGCACCGATGGGAGCCTGCTCCCGGACCAACTCCAGGACGACATCGCCCTGGCTCGTCTCGAAGCGGGTGTGCCACACGGGCGGTGAGGGGCGGGTCCACTCCGGGCTCGACTGATCAAGCAGCAGGGCTGTGCGGTCGGTGGGGGAACTGCACCCCGCGCAGCCGCCGACGAGCAGTGCTGGCAGGAGGATCCTGGCCGGAGTGGTGTAGCGCCGGATTGAGTGCACCGTCGTGGTGTGCGCCATTCCTTGTCTCCAGTTAGGCTCTTCATGGTACCCCTGCCGACGTGCCGCCCGGCCTCGCCGACTCCCTGATTATGCAGCAGGAGGGTGCTGTCATGCCATCTTGTTGAAATCGCCGGCTCGGGCTGTCGGGATTGCCGGATCGGGTTGTCGAGATTGCCGTGCGCTGACCTCCACCCCACGTTTGCTGCAGGCGCACCCGACCGTGGAGAGCCTGGATGCCACGGCTCCCATCTCCGCCCATGGGGGGACCATGCGATCCCGCTCGATCATTTGCGGCACCGTTCTGGCGTGGACCGTTCTCCTCATGCCCGGGCCGACCGTCGCCCAAGGGACACTTGATGACTATCGCCGCGCCGCGACCGTCCGCCAGAGTTTGGAGGGCCTCACCGTGGGTGTGGCCGAAGCGACGACATGGATCGACGGCACCACCCGCTTCTGGTACCGGCGCTCCGTGACCGGCGGGAACGACTTCGTCCTTGTCGACGCGGTGACGCAGCAGAAGCAGCCGGCCTTCGACCACGCCAGCCTGGCCTCGGGCCTCTCCCAAGCTGTCGGCCAGGAGTATTCGGCCTTGACGCTGCCCTTCCGGACCTTCGAGTACGTCATGGACGGCCAGGCCATCGAGGCGAATGTCGGCGGCGTCCGTTGGCGCTGCTCGCTGAGCGACTTTGCGTGTGACAGCATCGGCGAGGTCCGGGGCGGGGGGTTTGGCGGTGGCGGTATCACCGGGGGGTCGGCCGGTGGTCAGAACTCGACTGGCGGCGTGCTATTCCACGGCGACTTCTACAAGGTCGCCGTGTCGCGCGCCGGGTGCCACGACAACCGCATGGACAAGATCTGGTGGAACGAGCACTGGATGGGCTGGCCGCTCGGACCCCACTACGAGGCGTCCTCCAACGCGGTGAGCCGCTGGAGTACCCGTCCGACGAGCTGGAGCCGGCGCCGGGCTTCTTCGAACACGAGGACGAGGCGCCGCCCTACATGTGGTGGTAGCCGCCATCGGGCGAATCAGGCCACCCGGGTCACTGTGACCAGTCCCGATCCCGCGGTTCCGTTCACGGGAACGGCGAATATGGCCGTGACTTCGTCAGCGACGTCGAGCGACGTGATGGCCTCGTCGCCGCGAAACACTCGGTAGGTGCCCACCGGGAGCCCGGCCACCCGCACGGTGTTGGAGTGCGCCGCGGGGTTCCGGCTTTCGAGTTCGAAGCGGAGTGCCGAGAGATCCTCCCGGAGGAAGATGGGCTCGCCCGTGGCGAAGCGGTCGACGTCCGTCTCGAGGTGGAGGCGCGCCCTCGTCAGCATCGCGTGGAAGCGTCGCCGCACGCCGTCTCGCGGCACTACCTCCAAGCCGCCTTCCGCATCCCGCCAGTCACCGCCGAAGCAGAACCGGCCAAAAACCGGGTCGTCCGCGATCACCGTGCGAGCGCAGCGGAGCCCCCCGCAGAAGCCCAGGTCGATCTCGCAGGAGTAGTACCACGATCCGCGTGAATGCGGCTGGTCGAGCCAGGTCTCCCCGTACGGGGCGGGTTCGAAGCCACCGCCGGCGCCGCCGTCGTTCTCGGGGCCCGGATACCAGTAGCCGTAGTCGGACTCGGGGGTGCCGGTGTTCATCAGGGCCCAGGCGCTCAGGAAGGATGCGTACCCGAGCCGCAGGTACGGCCACGGGTCCTCCGCGTGGTGCAGCGCGTAGTCGAGCACGCTCCAGCCGCCCATCTGGGACATGTAGCTGAGCGTGTAGGAGTTCCCCCCCGACCCGCGAATGTCGCTCCCGAGGAGGTAGTACGCGTTCTCCAACCAGCCGCGGCAGAAGACGTTCGCTGCCATCTGAATCTTCATGAACTCCTCCGCGGCCTCGAGTGGAATGCGCGTCGAGGGTGGGTAGTCGACCCATCCCACCCGGACCTCGCGCGCCTCCTCCGGGCCTTCCGGGTCGGCAACCCCCAGGGCGTACTTTGCCAGGGCGTGCGTCGCCTCGAAGCCCGTGGTGTCGAAGGCGTACTCCGAGCGGAAGAGGTCGGGGCGGTCGTTAACGAACGTCCGGACCTTGCGCTCCCAGTGCGGGCGCAGGCGCTCGGCCTCCTCACGCATCCCCTCGGCGTAGAGCGCACCGATGACGTCCTCTACGACCAGCCCGTTCATCAGCCCCGTCTGGTACGCCGACCAGCGCTCGATCTCCCAGGGGACCGTGAACAGGGCCAGTGCGGTCCCGTACGCGCGCCGCAGGTACTCGTCCGGGCTCATCGCCGTCCGGATGTAGGGGTGGTGCTTCGCCACCCGGTACATGCTCAGGTACATGAGCGTGACGTGGGGGTAGTCGTAGATCCGCCACAGGTGCTGCCTGCCCGTACGCCCGGCGTCGTCGCTCTCGCGGTTTGTCTTCCAGTCGGGGATACCGTAGATGCCGTAGGAGAAGGTCTCTTCGGTAGTCCGCTGCAGTCCGCCCCAAACGAAGTTCTCGATGTAGTAGTCGAGGGCCTCGACCTCCCCTTGGACGGGGGACTCCGCGTTCTTGGAGGCAAGGAAGGCCGGTTTGCTCAGCCCGGGGTCGTCGCAGGTGACCTCGTAGATCCGCCAGCCGACGATACGGTCGTAGTTGTCGGGCCCGAGCATGACGTGTGTGTCCATGGCCCACTCTGCCAGGAGACCGTCGTACCAGAGCGAGGGATCGCGGTGCTGGTGGGCGGCGATGAAGGCCGCGCGCTTCGCGATGAGCGTCTCCAGCGGCTCGGTGGAGAAGAACTCGAGGTGCATGTGCCGATTGTCGCCGAAACGCACCGTGAGACGGTTCTCGCCGAGCCTGGAAAAGCTCACTTCGTAGATCTCGGCGTCACCCTGACGACCCACGCGGCGGAGATCGGTCGCCTCGGGGTATTCCGCGTCCACCCCGTGGATCGGCTCACTCGAGCGCAACGCGATGCGGGCCGGGAGGTCCGTGGGCACGGTCATGCCGGGCACCACGTGCACATCGACCAGCCCCTGCTCGACCAGAACGTCCCGGGCGTGATCGTAGTCGTCCGCCCAGCGCAACGTGAACGAGTAGGACTGCTCGTCGCCGGGTGCGAGCGTCAGGCTCGTGTTGGGCTGCCGCCAGGTGCATCCGCGCCCCGCGGCCACGGCGCCCGCCGCCGCGGAGTGGATGAAGACCCGGTAGCCGCCCTCCGATTCCCAGTATTCGAGACTGGTGTGCCCGTCGGGGGTGATCATGAGGTAGGGGCCCACGCTGTTGCCGCGCGTCCATGCGAGATACGAACCGTGCCCCGCGACGAGGCTGTGCTTGAGCACGGGGGGCGACGGGTTCTCCTCCCCTCTTGTCGGGCGGTTGCGGTTGATGGGGAGGGGGATCGCGAGGTCTCCGATCTCGAGGGTACGATCGGTCGGGTTCCGGACCTCGATGGACCAGACGATCGAGCGCTCCGCTACCGTGAAGCGGACATCGAGTTCCGGAGCGGCCGAGTCGGGTGGTCCGGCCACGCTGACGCGCTGCTCCGTGCCGTCCGCATTCGCCGTCGCGGTACGGCGGGCCTCCGCCTCCCCGGTCTCGAACGGCAGCCACTCGCCGCTCCCCTGCCGGTAGCGGACAATGAGGTCCCCGAGACGGGCCCCAGGGGTTACGTACTCGGTGTCGACGGCATCGTCCGCGTACCGCAGGCTGGTGATTGCTCCGTCCTCGAAGGCCACTGCGAACTCGGAGGCCTGGGCGGGCGAGGCCGCATCGTCACGCGCCTGTGCATTCGCGTCCTTTGGCGCTCCGAGTGTCGTGCCCAGCGTGGCCAGGCCGGCGGTCTCCAGGAACTGACGTCGGCTCGGGCCTGTGGTATCTCTGTTGCTCATGGGATCGTCTCCCCGGCGCCCCAGATGTCGCCCACCGTGAAGCCGTCCGGGAATGGATCGTCCGGATCGACCACGTACTGTGCAAACCCGGTAATCCAGGCGTGACCGCTTATTCTGGGGACCACGGCGCGGTACGGCCCCACACGGGTTTCCCTCACCAGGCGACCGGTGAAGATGGTCCCCAGAATGCCTTCGTGGTGGAAGTCCTCGTTGAGCGCGAGCTGTCCCTTCGCGTGAAGCGCGGCCATCTTCGCACACGTCCCGGTTCCGCAGGGCGAGCGGTCCAGGACGCCCGTCCAGGAGTCGGGTCGATCCCAATCCAGCGTGCCCGTGGAGACGATCGCCGCGTTCTTGAGCGTCGCGTCCGGTCGGCTCGGTGGCCCCGAGATAACCCCGATCGTGACCCCGGCGATCTCCGGGTTTTCCGGGTGCGCGACGGGGAGTTGGTCGCGTGCCGCCGCCTTGACCATCTCACCGATACGAGTGATCTCCCCGGCGCGGTCCGGCACGAGCTCGAGGCCGAGGGGCTCCGCATCGGCGATCACGTAGAACATGCCTCCCCACGCGACATCGACGGTCACGCGGCCCAGGGTCGGCACCTCGATCGTGGCGTCGGTGTGGACGGCAAAGGCGGGTACGTTCTCGAATGTGACCCGTTCCACCTTGCCCGAGGCTACGTCCGCCTGAACCTGGATCAGCCCGGCAGGCGTCTCCAGCACGAGCGAGGTCCGGGGCTCCTCCGCTCTCACCATCCCGGTCTCGATGAGCGCGGTCACGACGCAGATCGTGTTCGTGCCGGACATCGGGGGATACTCGGTCTGCTCCATGATGACGAACCCGGCATCCGCCTCCGGACACGTTGGCGGCAGGATCAGGTTGCAGTTTGCGGCCGGGTATCCACGTGGCTCGCGCAGCATGCGCTTGCGGATGTGGTCCCTGTGGGCCTGCAGGAACTGCATCTTCTCGAACATGTTGGCGCCGGGGACGTCGAGCACGCCCCCGACGATGACGCGACCCGGCTCCCCGTCGGCGTGGAGATCGACCGCCTGGATCATCCGCGTCAGGTGCATGAGATCACCGGTTGAGGCCCAGGACGGTGCGGGCCTGAGTCAGGTAGCGGCTCGGCGCTCCAATTCCTTCCAGTCGCCGGAGTTCGCGACGGGCGTCGGTGACTCGACCGTCCTCTGCATTCAGCCGCACCAACGCCACGCCTGACGCAAAGTTGAACCGGAAGACTTCCACCGCTCGGTCGTGATGCGTGAGCGCTGCGGCGAGGTCGCCGTCTCGCTCGGCGAGAATGCCGGCACGCGTGTACACCCGAGACGCAGTGGACTCGTTGAATCCTCCCCGGGGTACGAAGTCGCCGTCCCTTACAACGAACTCGACCGGATCCGGCTCCGTGATCATCTCTATCCCGCGCTCGACGAGCACCCGGGAGGTTTCTGCGTCCGCAGTGTCGAGCAGCTCGCTGAGCTTCACGATCGCCCGCAGGCGTGACCCGTCCTCTTCAAGAACTCGCTCGAGCAACAACCGCGCCGCTGCGGTATCGCCGTCGTGCGCGGCGAAGTCCGAGTCGACTTCCAGCACGCGCGCCCCGCCCGGTTCCAGCAGCTTGGCAGTCGCGAGGTCTTCCCGGCCTGGTCCGGCCCTTCCCGTACGCAGCTGCACCAGCGCCAGCTCCGCCCACGCCGAAGGATTCCGGCGGTTGATGTTCTCGAGGCTGTGCCGGAAGGCCGCCTCTGCTCCTTCGTAGTCCTCCCTGAGCGTCCTTCCGCGTGCTCTCAGAATCCAGGGGTCGGCCGCCGCGGCATACGGACTGGGCGACCCTTCGAGGCGCAGCGCGGAGTCCAGCGCCAGCTCCATACTGTCTAGCCTGCCGGCGGCGAAATAGACATCGGCCAGTCTGAGCTGAAGCTCCGCGGACGCCGGATCCCGCTGCGTGGCGGTGTGCAGAAGCGCAATGGCGCGCTCGTGATCGCGCTCCTCCAGAAGTACATCCTCGGCGAGTCCGGTGTACCCGACAATGGCGTCCGGGAACGCGCCAATGGACATGCCGTGCAGACGCCTGGCCTCCGCGTAGTCACCCTGGAGCCGGTGTGTGCGTGCGAGCAGGTCGAGGAATTCGGGGTGGTCGCCGTACTGGTCCAGTGCCTCCAGCATGGCTGCTGCGGCGGCGGCGACGTCGCCTCCTCGGAGCAGCGTGTTCCCCCTCTGCCGGTACGCGCGGACCTCGACATCCTGATAGCTGTCCCGCGCGTTCACCCGATCGAGGAGCTCGAAGAGCGCGGGGTCCCTGACGGCGAGCTGGTCTCGGGTGTGCTTCGAAGTTCCTCGCTGATCCACGAACTTGACCTCCGAGATGAACGCCTCGGCCGCCTGGGCGAAGTATTCCATCTCGTTGAAGTCGGCGTAGTAGTCGAGGGTACGACGTTGAGCCTTCGCGGCCTGGAAGAGACGGGCGACCTCCGCTCGCAGATCTTCCGGGAACATGCCGTGCACCTGATGGGTGAACTCGTGCGTGATGACGTTCCAGCGCTGGTAACGCACGTCCCGTACCCATTCCTCGCCGCCGACGGCGTGAAAGCCGCCTTGCCCCTTCACGTCGTCCCACAGACGCAGATCGAAGGTGCGCGTGCCCTTGCTACGTTCCTTGTGGGGCGACTGCCAAAGCAGCTTGTGAAACGGCAGCAGATGGAAGCTGGCGCCGGCCAGCGCAAGTGCGGGCAGGTAGTTGCTGAAAGGAGCGACGGAGAGGCGGACGATCTTCTGCAACTCGTCGTCGAGCCGCTCGTAGTCCGGAAACACCTCCCGGAGCCCCGGGGGCTCGGGGGCATCGCGTTGCGTGAAGATCGTGCGCATCGTGTCCAGCCCGACGAGTACACGATCCTGCATCCGGCGAAGCACATAGCTGACGCCGTAGTGTGCGAGGCCGTATCCGGGGTGATCGGCCAGGATTCGCCGAAACCAGCCCAGGGCGGTCTCGAACTCTCCCAGGTGGTAGTGGGCGGTGCCGATGCCCATGAGCGCGACGACGTTGCCGGGGTCCGCGGCGAGGGCCTCGCGGAATGGTCCCAGCGCCTCCCGATACCGGCGGGCCAGGAGATGGTCGTCTCCGAGGGTCAGGAGCTCGCCGACGCGACCATCGAACTCGCCAGGGTCCGCCGGTACCGAGTCGTAGCCGAAGAGTGATCCTCCGTTCCCCAGATAGGAGTGTGCACTCCGGGAGAACGGGTCGAGGTCGATGGCGCGCTGAGCGTGCCGGTACGCATCCTCGAGCGCGCCGTCGTTTCTGAAGACCGAGGCCAACGCGGCGTGCGCGTCAGCAGACAGCGAATCGGCCGCAACCGCGTTGCGCACGGCCGCCTTCCACGCGGAGGTGGCCTGCGCCTCACGGTGGATGCGTGAAGCCAGCAGATGGGCCGGCACAAGGTCGGGATCCAGGTACAGCGCCTGATCCAGGAGCTCCCGAGCGTCGGCATGCTGGTCCGTCCAGAACGCGATCTCGGCCAGGCCCAGCCTTGCTTCCACGGAGCCCGGGTCGCTCTGGAGGAGTTCCCGGTAGATCGTGTCCGCAGTGTCCAGATCCATCCTGCCGAGGGCGTGCCGGCCCTCGAGCAGTCGGACCTCGGGGCTCTCGGGTGCCAACTCGGCGGCACGTGAGAGGGTCCGCTGTGCGTCGGCAAAACGGTACTGGCGGCGCCGGAGGACCACCTGGGTAATCAGGACGTCGAGCCGGTCCGGGTCTTCACCGAGCAGGTGCCCGAGAATCGAATCGGCCTCCTCGTAGCGGCCGGCCTGCATGCGCAGCGCCGCCATCCGGCAACGAAGATCTCGCAACGCCGGCTGCTCCTCAAGCCGATGCCCTGTCGCGACGACCGCGGAATCCAGCTGGGCGACCGTCTTGACCGGTTGGACACACCCGGCATCCTGTGCCGCGATCGAGAGCGAGATCGCTGCGATGATGTTCATTCTTCGCCTCTCCTGGCTTACCCGGGCGTGACACGATCCAGCACGACGACCATCGCTTCTTCGCCCAGCGGCACCAAATAGGCGCCCCGCTCCAGCTCGTAGGAGTTGGTCGGCGCGATGCGCTCGACGCCTTCCACTGCCGCCGGCTGCTCGACGCGCAGGCGCGCGTTGCGAACTGCCGCCGTCGCCGGCGAGAGCGTCACCCGGACCCCCTCTCCAGACAGCTCGACGGCCTCGAAGGTGCCCGCGTCGAGCGTAAGCCACAGACCAAGCGGCGCCAGATACACGCGAGAGCGCGCCGCGTCAAGCGGGGTCACGCGAACGGTGCCATCGGCTGCATCGCCCTCGGCTTCGCTCAGGTTGCCTCCGAAGGAGATCCAGCCGAACTCCGGGTCGTTCACGACATACGTGCCCGTGTTGACCGCGTGCCCGAAAAACCCGGGCCCATAGTCGCCGGAGTACCCGTCAATCCGAAGCGCGGAGGGGTATGCGTGGAAGGCGCTGGGGCCGAAGCCCTCCCGCGTGACGTTCGCGATGGCACCCATCAGGCCTCCATACCCGACGCGCAGGAGGTACAGGTCTTCGGGGTGGTCGCGGTACTCCGAGAGCACGGGAATCGCGTTCAGCCCCGAGCCGTAGTGGTGGAGCTGGCGCTCGACCCTGCGGAGCTTGCCCGCGTACATGAAATCCCAATACCTGCGTGCGCTCCCGTTGTATCCCCAGTGCGCCACCGTCGGCATGTAGGCGAGGATGGCGTTCAGCGTCACGCGCGCCTTCTCGGCGAAGCCGAAATACTTGCACCAGGCGTAGACCTCTTCCTGCCCGGTCGAGTCCCACGGCATCTCGCTCCCGAAGGGGTAACCGAGCGAGCGCCACACGTCGGCCCGTGCCCGCATCGTCTCCTCAAGCGCCGCGGCTTGCTCCACCCAGCCCTCGCGTTGCAGGTCGAGCAGGATGAGAAGGAAGACCGTCCCGTCCATCTGGCCGAACTGCGCGTAGTGCGAAGCGTGCTCGGCCATTGCCTGCCCGGTCCGCCAGGCGCGATCGAGGTACCAGTCCCAGGGGTGATTGGTGACCAGGCCTTCCTGGTTGCGGGCCAGGCGGTACAGGACCCAGTGCAGCGCGGCGACGTGGGGATAGTCGTAGGAGCGGCCCACCGTCATGGCGTGCTCGCGGTCCCAGCTCGACCAGCCGCCATAGCGGACGTCCTCACTGTACGTGCCCTCGGGCATCTCGTCCGGCTGATAGTAGAACATGCTCTTGCGAACGCCGTAGGCGAGTTCGCCCTCGTCGTACTGGAGCCCGCCCCAGACCACGCCGTCCACGAAGCGTTGCATTTTGGCCAGTTGGTCGGGGTCGGGCTGCACCAGCTGCTTCATGATCGCGGCCAGCCACGAGCCGGATCCGCCCTCGTCGCCAAGTCCCGCGATCCAGGCCCTGTTGTCCTCGGTGACCTGGCTGCGCTCGTCGTAGTCGTAGCTGATGACCGACGGACTGCGTCCAAACGGATCGTCGGGCTTCTCGAACCACTGCTCGGAGGTAAGGAAGTGCCCCAGGTCGGCGGCCACGGCAGCAGCTGGCTTGATGACCTTGTAGTGGACCGTCTGCTCCAGTCCGTCCTCGTACGTCACGGTGAGGCTTGCGCGTCCCCACGACCGTCCGCGCACGTCGTACGCCCGCCAACCGGACTCTGTCAGCTCGGCGGGCGCAATGGTCAGCGCCCCGGCCGGCTCCACTTCGAGGGTCCGTGCGCGGGCCGTGTGCTTGAGGAAGAGCCGGGCCTCGACGTCCATCGGCACCACGTAGCCGGGCACCCCCACGGCGACCGGCCGGCCGTTCGCAAGGAGCGTTGACTCGATCGCACGCATCTCATCGGCCACCAGGAACTCCACGCCGTAGGAGCGGCTTTCGCCCGGGGCCAGCGTGGTCGAGGTCGGTCGATTCCACGGATCGGCCGCGCTCCACTCGTCCTCGGAGTAGGCAAGACTGTGCGCTATCCACTCGTAGAACCCTTCGAACGTGATGCCGCGTGGGGTCGGGTCGCTGAGCAGTGGGTTGTACGCTTCAAAGGGTGTATCCCCGAGAGGCACCACGACGAGGGCTGGGCCCTCACCGCTGAGGCGCGTGACCTGCAGATACCCGGCGTCCCGTCCCATGTAGGGGTCGAAGAACGAGGACACGGCGTGCGCCTCGTCGAGGGAACGCTCCGACAGGATGTTATTGAACACCATCGGGATGCCCAGCGCCCCGATTTCTATGGGCAGCTCGCCCGGGTTGTGCAGCTCGAAGCGGAGCGCCAGGTGGCCGTCACGGAACTCCCAGTAGCGACGGACCCGGAGGGGGATGTCGGCGGGGAGCGTGGGAGCCAGGTCGGCGGCAGCGAGCACCGGTGCCCGGGCGGAGAGCGCTTCGACGGGGCGACGGGCTTCGGCGGTCGAGTAATGTCTCCAGCCGTCCGACGCCTCCCAGCGCAAGCGTAGCGTCAGGTCGCCCAGGTGGAAGTACCCGTCACCCGCGCGGCGCTCGAGCCAGTCGGCCGGCGTGAAGTCGAACCCGCCCTGGTCCTCGGGCTGGAGCGCGGCCACGGTCTGCGAGGCGCGAACGAGCTCCACACGCAACGGGCCCACCTCCAGGCTTTGCACTCCCCGATCGAGCCCGAGCGTGGGAACGGTATCCGCGGCGCGGTCGCGATCCTGGGCAGATGCGTCTTGCGGCGCGGCTCCCGTGGATAGTGCGAGCAGCAGGACTCCCGCCGGATGGCACAGGCGCCACATGTCAGCGGTCAGTGGCAAGGCCCCGGGTCGCGCCGAAGTGCGCCGTCCAGGCGGCATGCATCGCCGCTCGAATGCAGCTGGAGTCTCTGGCATGGGCTAGCCTCCCGGGTTGGCGGTGCGCAAACTCGACAGCCATTCGGCGGCGTCCGCCAGGCCGCCGAAGGTGAACAGGTGAATGTCGACGGCAAGCCCGTTCTTGCGGACGGCCAGGTGCTGGGCCAGCGCCAGCGCAATGGGGGTCGGCGACCATCTGCCCGCCAACCGTGCGACGCCGGGCTTGCGCTTCAACGCCCGTGCGGACGCCCCGACGCCGCAGCGAACCGCGTATCCGATCAGCGTGCGCAGCGCGACGGGTCCCGGCACCCCGATCCGAACCGGCAGCGTGCAACCGGCCTCCCTCGTCCGCGCCAGCCAGGCGAGAGCGGGGGCGGGCGAGAACACGAACTGCGTCACGACCCAGAGCTCCGAACCCGTTGCCCGGGCGTACTGCGTTTTGCGCCGGAGTGCTTCATCCAGATCGGCCGGGCCGACGAGGGGATGCCCCTCCGGATACGAGGTGACGCCAAGCCGGCGGAGACCGTGCTCAGCGAGCAGCCCGGAGTCCAGCAGGGCCGGCGTATCGGGGTACGGGCCGGCGGGCGCGGCGCGGTCTCCGGCCACCAGCATCAGGCGGTCCACTCCTGTCTCCACCAGCCCGGACAGCCATTCGCCGAGCTCGTCCGGGCTCCGCACCGAGCGCGCCGGCAGGTGCGGCACCGGCTTCATGCCCGCCTCCAGCACCCGTTCGCAGGCTGCGATCGTGTCCGTCCACCGGCCCTTCGGCGGGAACGGCACATAGACGGCGGTACCGCGCGGGAGGTGGCCGGCGAGGACTTCCGGAGGCGGCAGCTGACGTGCCAGGACCTCCACGGAGGCGCCGAGGGCAAGATCACGGAGCGCGGCCCGCGTCCGAGTTTTTGAAGGAGGAGGCATTCGGTCCCATGCGGCCGGGCCTTCAGATCCGGCCGGTGCGGCGCAGCAGCCTCAGGTGGGTGCGCACGTTGTCGTGCTCGAAGTAGGCGTCCTGCAGGTGGCGCCGCCCGTTCGAGCGCAGCGCGGTGCGACCGTGCAGCACCCGGTGCCCCGCGCACAGCAGAATCTGCCCGCCCTCCAACCGGAAGGTGACCTGGGCGCTGGGCGAATTGAAGCGTCTGGACAGCTCGTGATAGGCCGCGTAGAAGTCGCCCAGCCGAGGCTCCGACAGGGGAATGGCCTGCATCTGCGCGGTGTTGAAGCGCAACAACCTGACGTCGCCGTCGCTGTCCAGCTCGACCATGGGGTTGACCGCGTAGCACTCGTATTCTTCGCTGAAAATACGGAACGGCACCGGCACCGCGCACAGCACGTCGAACTGGTCGGGGAGATCGATGCGCAGCTCGTTGAGCACGCCGAAGCCGTCCACGACGATGGATTCGCCGCCTTCGCACTCGTTCACGAGCATGTGCAGCGCCTGCACGTTTGGCGGCCAGGTGTAGCTGGTAAAGTCGTTGTGGGGTGCGACCGCCAGACCCGTGTGCGCGATGTTGTATCCCTTCGGATCGAGCATGACGTTGTGGATGCGCTCGAACAGCACCTCGCGGATCGGGCCCAAACGGGTCGCGAGCTGCTCTGACGAATCGGGGTCGGTGGGAGCGTCGACCAGCACGCAGACCCCGGTCCGCAGAAACTCCTCGATCACCTCTGCAGCCGCGCGGTCGCTCGCCAGGAACCGCTGATAGTCGAACTTCCGCGGCTGGAACCGGCCGTCCCAGTAGCGCAGGTCGAAACGAGGCCGGCTCAGGTGGCCGTGGATCTCGCTCGACCGGTAGCGGGTGCTGTGTCCGTCGGGCCAGGTGATGGAGATCGCCTCGTCCTCGGATCCGGCGCCTTCGATGCTGACCTGCAGCGGTGTCAGGTCCTTGGGGACGCGGAAGAGGTGGAACCGCTTCTCCGTGGTCTGCACGACGTGGCACTCGCTGCAACCGCAATTGTCGCGCAGCCAGAGGTAGGGAAGATCGGTCCGTTCGCCACCGCTCCAGACTGCGGCCAGGGCGTCGGCATTCCGGGCGATGCTGCTGATCGAGTGATGCATGGTCGATCCCCTAAGGTCCGTTGTGACCGGCCCGGAGCATGCGCTGTAGCAGTGGCTTCGGGCATCCGTGCGTTGTGCCCCGAGCGCAGCGCACGCGCACGCTACCGAGTATCAGGTGCGCTCATCCTGCGCGTGTCAAGCACCGGGCCCGGGCGCGCTCAGGCGTCCCGCCCTTGACATGGCTCTCCGTCTCGACGCAGGCTGCGTTGCGGGGAGCCTTCATTGGGAGAGTGACAAGCATGCACGGTACTGCAAAGCCGAGCGGTCCCACGGTGAGCTTCACCAGCATGGCGGACGGCACCCGCGAGGACTACGAGCTGCTCGATCACCTTGAGGACGAGTTCGCCGCCGGCACCGCCGACCGGGTGTTGGCGCATCTCCGCGAGCTGTCCGGTTCGCTAGGCGGCTACCAGGTCGACCGGCTGGAGCATTCTCTGCAGACCGCGACCCGCGCCTACCGCGACGGCGCGGAAGAGGAGATGGTGGTGGCGGCGCTCCTGCACGACATCGACGACCTGCTGGCCCCGCACAGCCACGGCGAGCTGTCCGCGCTGCTGCTGCGCCCCTACGTGACCGAGCGAACGCACTGGATCGTCCGGCACCACGGCCTGTTCCAGTACTACTACTACGCCCACCACGTGGGTGGCGACCGCTACGCGCGCGACAGGTATCGCGATCATCGCTGGTATCAGGACGCCGTGGACTTCTGTCACCGCTGGGACCAGTGCGCATTCGATCCCGACTACGATTCGCAGCCGCTGGAGTTCTTCGAGCCGATGGTGCGCCGGGTGTTCGCGCGCGAACCGTTCAGCCTGGCGCCGAGGGAGCATTCCTGACCACTCACCCGCGGAGCGTCGACCAGTTCGACCGCATCGTTCCGATCAATCTGCGCCAGAGCGGTTTGCCCTCGAAGACCTCGGCGGCCACCGGACGGCCTTCCCGGTCGCAGAGCAGGGCGAAGACGATCTGAAGCTTGCCGCGCCTGCCGTCCCGGGAGTAGCCGCGCCTGGCCAGCGGGTTGTCGGCTTCCGGGCCCGGGAAGTTGGGTCCAGGGGCGGTCGGCAGGCATCTGCTGGCTGGGCCTGGGGAGCGTGCCCGCTTCGGGGTGGCCATGAACGACTCGCATTGTGGTACCCTTGCGGCCGGACCAAAGGATGGGAAACTATTATCCCATCGGGCGATTCTGACCTGCCCCACAACGCTTCTCCACCAACTGACCAACGCGCTTCATGCCCAAGTCCCGCTTTCCGCACGCGCTGACGCTTCTGACTGGGTGCGTCCTTCTCGCGGCAATGCTGAGCTACGCACTTCCGGCCGGCGAGTACGACCGCGTGGACGACCCGGTGACCGGCCGCACCGTGGTGGTGGCGGGGACCTTTCACGAGGTTGAGCCTGGCCCTGTCAACCTTTTTCAGGCGATGGTCAGCATTCCCAGGGGCATGCTCGAGTCGGGCGACATCATCTTCCTCGTATTCCTGATCGGGGGTGCCTTCACCGTAGTGGACCAGACCGGGACGCTACGGCGGTTAGTGAGTTGGCTCGTGGCTCGGCTACACGGCCGTGGCGTGCTCGTGATCCCGATCGTCGCGGTGCCCTTCGCTATCGCCGGGGCGCTCGAGAACATGAAGGAAGAGATCATCGCGCTAGTGCCGGTGTTGCTCATCCTCACACGCCGGTTCGGATTCACTCCCCTGGTCGCGGTAGCGATGAGCGCGGGGACGGCCTTCGTGAGCGCCTCCTTCAGCCCCATCAACCCGTTCCAGGTCGGTATCGCACAGAAGCTCGCGGAGCTGCCCCCGCTCTCCGGCGGGATGTACCGCCTCGCCTTCCTCGTCCTTGCGCTCGGAGTCTGGATCTGGGGAACGATGCGCTATGCCGAACGAACGCGAGGCGAGCCCGAGGATGCCGCGCTGGACGACCCCCGGACCATAGGCGGCCGTGGCGGGATCATCCTGGGCGTGGTGCTTGCCACCTTCGTGATCCTGGTCTACGGCCTCCTCAAGCTCGGCTGGCACTTCGAGCACATGTCCGGGCTCTTCTTCATCATGGGTGTGGCGGTGGGCCTCATTGGTGGCCTCAGGGTGACGGGCACCGCAGAGGCGTATATGAAGGGCTTCACGGCCATGGCGTACCCTGCGCTGCTGATCGGATTCGCGCGGGCGATCTTCGTTGTGCTGCAGGATGGGCGCATCCTGGACACGATCCTGCACGGGATGTTTACACCGATCGCAGGGCTGCCACTGGTGGCGTCCGCGATAGGGATGGTTGGTACGCAGGCGCTTGTCCATGTTCCGGTTCCGAGCGTGAGCGGGCAAGCGGTACTCACGATGCCGGTGCTCGTTCCGCTCTCCGACCTGCTCGGCATGTCCCGGCAGGTGACCGTCCTGGCGTACCAGTACGGCGCCGGGCTGTGCGACCTCCTCACGCCCACCAGTGGGGCGCTGTTGGCGCTCCTGGCAGCGGGCAGGGTGCGCTACGACGAGTGGTTCAGATTTGCTTTTCCGCTGTACCTGGCCCTCATGTTGCTGGGCGTCCTCTCCATAGTGGTCGCGATCGCGATCGGGCTGGAGTAGCGGTCCCGGGCAGAATCCTCATTACCGCTCGCTACAATCGGTGGGCACGGGGTGCCAGCAAGCCCCATTGTCGTTGGAAGTTGGGGCTAGCGCCGAACCCGAAACATCGTCGCGGGTTCAACCCCTTGTGGTACGGGATGCGCCCTTATCGTCCGCAGGCTCTCGAGTGAGCTTTCGAGAGCTTTCTTGATCCCGGCAATCCGCTCTTCGCCTTCCACCACCTGATCGGTGAATGCAAGGAAGGCCTGGACCGTCTCGTCGGACAGTTCTCCCGCTTCTTCAAGCTCGGCGCACGCGCTGTACAACAGCGTCGTCCCGGCAGCGCCGAGGATCAACTCTCTGCGACTGATCGATTGGGCCATGTCAAGTCCTCCTTGGGATCAATCCAGAACTGGATGTCGTTCGTGCCATGTCGTGGCCTGTTCATAGGCGCGCGCCAGTTGAAGAATTCCGCTCTCGTCGAACGCAGGGCCGACAAACTGGATAGCCATCGGCAACCCCCCATTCGTAAACCCGCACGGGACGGAAACCGAAGGAACACCGACCAGGTTCGAGAACAAGCTGATCCTCGGATGCAGAGCGCTGTCCGGGTCCTCGGGGTCGGTGCGCCGGGTACGGTAGATCACCCCCGACGTTTCCGGCGCATCGGCTTCCCACGCCGTCCCCATCCAGGCCGGCGTCACGAGCGCCGCGTAACGGTCGAACAACTCACTTGCGTACTGCATCATCTCAACCCGAATCCTCTGCATCTTGATGTAGTCGACTGCAGGGACCATGCGGGCAGCGGCCCACCTGTTGACGTGATCCTTCCTGAGCAATTCGTTGACTCTTGGCGAGTCGATCAAGGGCTCGAAGTAGCTGGTCTCTTCGATGGCCACCAACCGCGAGACCTCGCGGTAGGGAAGATCCCTGAGCTCTGTCTCTTCGAGGACGAGCCCGAGGCTTTCCAGGACCTCCAGAGGGGCATTGAGTATCTGTCTTAACTCAGGGTCCTCGGGCATGTCGAACTCGTCCCGCAGGACCCCGATTCTCTTGCCGCGGATCCCCTCTTGCGGCGGGAATTCGAACGGAGCATCCACCGCCGTCGGGTCGAGAGGATCCGGCCCCATGACCTGCCGGAGCACGGTGGCGCAATCGTCAACGTACCGACACATGGGTCCGGGCTTGTCCATCGTCCAGCCGGCTACCATTACGCCGTATCGGCTCACGCGCCCGTACGTCGGGCGCAGTCCTACGATCCCGTTGACGCTTGCTGGCGAGATTATCGACCCATCCGTCTCCGTCCCGATCGAGAACCCAACCAGCCCGGCCGCCGTGGCCGCACCGGGTCCCGCCGAGGAACCACTGCTGGAGCGATTCGTATCCCAGGGACACCGGGTGGTACCGCGGAACCATTTGGCGCCATAGGCCAGCTCACCGGTCGCAAGCTTCGCGATTAGCACTGCCCCGGCGTCGTGTAGCCGCCGCACCACCGTGGAGTCGTGGTCAAACGTCTGCCCGTCAAATGCGGGCGAACCCCATTGCGTCGGTATCCCGTCGGTGGCAAACAGATCCTTTACGCCCCACGGGATTCCGTGCAGCGGCCCGCGGTAGCGGCCATTCATGATCTCCGCTTCCGCCGCACGTGCCTGCTGCATGGCCAATTCCTCGGTCAGCGTGACGACCGCGAGAAGCTGTGTGTCGAGTCTCTTGGTCCGGTCGATATAGGCAGCGGTCAACTCGACCGGAGAGATCTCCCGGCTGCGTATCATCCGGGCCAACTCGGCAACCGAGCTCAAGAGAATGGCTTCTTCCATGAGAGCCTCCGGTGTAAACGGTGACGCTTCGCCACCTTGCTCCTATTCAGTCCTCGCCAGCCGGCATTCCAGCCACCCTAAGCCTAAGTCGATTCCAACTGTTTCACGACCCCCACATAACCGGACCTTACCACGGGCTGCCGGTATCGGATCTCCGTCCTGGCTACGCCTTGCGGCCTTCATCAGCGGTGTGCTGGTAGCGGTCAACCACCTGGTGGGTTACGATCTGGTGATGGCGACGCAGTCGAATGGTCACACGGTGCAGAGCCTCTTGTGGGTGCTTCTGATCCCGGGCGTCGGTGCGAACCCGGCTTGGGGGCAGGCCGAGGAGGTATCCCCGCCTCCGTCCCCTGGTGATACCGTCCAGAGCCGGGAGAGCCGACGTCCGGATAGCCTGGAAGCCGCGATGCTGTCCGGTCTGGAGTGGCGTGGAGTGGGTCCCGCTCTAATGAGTGGCCGGGTGAGCGATGTGGCGGTAGCCACGACGCCGGGTGCTGCCGACGCCATTTACGTTGGAGCAGCCAGCGGTGGGGTTTTCAGAAGCATCAACCAGGGAGTCTCGTGGGAAGCGCTCTTCGATGGGATAGAAGGACTGATCTCCATCGGCGATGTGGCGGTAGCGCCCTCGAATCGCAACGTGGTCTGGGTCGGAACGGGCGAGCCGAACAACCGTCAGAGTTCCGCTTGGGGGGAAGGGGTCTACAGGTCCCTTGACGGCGGCGAGAGCTGGGAGCATGCGGGGTTGAGCGAAACACGCCACATCGGCCGTATCGTGATTCACCCTGCGGATCCCGACATCGTGTACGTGGCGGCAGCCGGTCATCTGTGGGGGCCGAATGAGGAGAGAGGAGTATTCAGAACCACAGACGGCGGGGCGACCTGGGAGAAGGTGCTGTACGTTGATGACAACACGGGCGCCATCGACCTGGCGATGGATCCCCGGGACCCGCAGACGCTTTTCGCCGCCATGTACCAGCGTCAGCGCAGAGTGTGGGGCTTCAGCGGCGGCGGTCCCGGGAGCGGACTCTATCGAAGCATGGACGGAGGGGCCACCTGGCGCGAACTCACCGACGGCCTGCCCCAGGTCGAGATGGGACGCATCGGTATCGATGTCTTCCAGGGGGACGGAAGGATCGTCTATGCGATCGTGGAAGCCGATCACGGACCCACGCCGAGGGGCGTGAGGTACTCCGTTCCTCCACCGACCGTGCGGACGGAGATGGGGGGCGTGTTCCGCAGCATGGATCGGGGCGCAACCTGGGAGCAGATGAGCAGCTTCAATCCGCGCCCGCCGTATGTCAGCCAGATCCGTGTCGATCCTAAAGACCCGGATCGGGTCTACGTCCTTGGAGTGGGCTGGGTCCACATCTCGGATGACGGGGGGCGGACTTTCCGGGATCGCGACTCCGGTCCGAGCATCCACCCCGACCATCACGCTCTGTGGATCGATCCGCGGGACCCCAGGCACCTGATCGTTGGCAATGACGGCGGCGTGGCCGTCTCGTGGGACCGGGGCGAAACGTGGCGCTTTGTGGCCAACCTGCCGATAGGCCAATTCTACGGGATCGCCGTAGACATGCAGGATCCGTATCACATCTGCGGCGGGCTTCAGGACAACGGCTCGTGGTGTGTCCCCAGCGCCACCCGGTATGGAGACGGGATCACCAACTTCGATGTCTACAATGTCGGAGGAAGCGACGGTTATCAGACCGAGATCGAACCTCTGGATCGTACGAAGATGTTCCTCGTGTCGTGGGAGGGGTGGCTGACGCGGTTCGATCCCGTCTCGGGTGTCGGCCAAATCGTCACCCCCGGTCCGAGGGACAAGGCCCACGCGGAGCGAGGCGGATATCGCTGGGATTGGAACACGCCGATCCTGCTGTCGAGACACCACCCGACGACCCTCTACCTGGGGTACGACGTGCTCCTCAAGTCCACCGACCGAGGACGTAGCTGGACCGAGATCAGTCCGGACCTGACGAGAGGCATCGACCGGGACACGCTGGAGCTGATGGGCCGGAGGGTATCGGCTGAGACCCTCGGGCAGATCGACGGGGTCATCTTCTACAGCAGCTTGACTGCGGTCAGCGAGTCTCCACTGGATCCGGACGTGCTCTATGCGGGGAGCGACGACGGGGAAGTACACCGCACGCGCGACGGAGGCGCACATTGGGCGAGCGTAAGGGATGGGATCCCTGGCCTGCCTCCCCTTACGCCGGTGAGCCACCTCGCCGCGTCTCATCACCTCCAGGGTCGTGTCTATGCCACCTTCGACGGCCACGAATTGGACGACTACCGGCCCTACGTCTACGTCAGCGATGATTTCGGCGAGACCTGGCGATCGCTGTCCGCTGGTCTCCCCGGGAAATCGATCAACGTGATCCGCGAACACCCTCGGCAATCGGGACTGCTGTTTCTCGGTCACGAAGCGGGTGTGCACGCTTCCATTGACGGTGGCGCGGCCTGGGTGTCACTCAAGCTCAACATGCCATCGGCCCCGGTGGATGATCTGATCATCCATCCGCGCGACAACGATCTGGTCGCCGGGACTCACGGCCGCAGCATCTGGATTCTGGACGACATTGGTCCATTGGAAGCTCTCACGGCCCAAGTCCTGGCCTCCGAGGCGTATCTGTTTCCCCTCAGGCCGGCGCGACTGTCCATCTCCAGACCGCGACAAGGCTGGTTCGGGGACGACCATTTCGTGGCCCCCAACCCCGAACCTGGAGCGCGGATTGCATACCATCTTGGGCACCCCTACGAGGAAGCTGTCGAGATCACGATCCGAGATGCAGCGGGGAACGTGGTTCGGACGCTGGGTGGCCCCGCTCGAAGGGGCCTGAACCGACTGATGTGGGACCTGCGTATCGGACCTCCGTACGAGGACGCAGTCGCGGAGCCGCTTGGTCCCGCTGTTCTACCAGGCGAATACTCGGTCGATCTTACTCTCCCGCGAAGCGGCGACGGCGATCACGAGGGGCAGGGCCCCATCCTGACCGAGCTGCTCACGGTGGAAGGGGACCCGCTCGTACCGGTCTCGGCGGGCGAGCGGCAGGAGCGACAGAACGCTCTCCTCGATGTTTACGAACTTCAGAGGATCCTTGCTACATCCAGTAAGGCTGCACTCGCTCTCTCCGAGCAAATAGCAGACTTCAAGTACCATCTCGACGCATGGGTCGAGGCTGAGGCCTGGAGTGCCGAACGTTCAGAGGAGGCCGGTGAACAGGTACAGCAGTTGGCGAAGAGGGTCTCGAGCTTGCAAGGGGAGGTACAGCATCAGACTCGCGTGGTCGAAGGTGAGCGCGGGCTGGTGGATTCGATCGAGCGGTACTCGGGTGCCCCCACGGCTGACCAGGTGCGCCGGCTCGATTGGACGTTCGAAAGCGTCAGCCGGATCGTGGAAGAGTTGAACCGCATCATGGAGGCCGAGTTGCCGGCCCTCTACGAGGAGTTGGGGACCCGGGGCCCGTGGCTGGCACCGGCGCCGCGGATCACACCTCCGGTCCGCCGGCGGGAGGATACTTCTACAGGGAGAATGTGACGGCCCCGACGCTCACAACGCACTCCCGAGAACGCAGCCACCGGAAGTGAAAGGTGGACGGCTTGGGGCTGGCGTTGCTCCCCGCGTCGCGTCGGCTTATGATGCAGCGGCTATCCTCGTAGCCTGGAGGTTGGAAGAGTGGAGTTCACACGCCGCGAGTTTATCGGCACCGTTTCCACTGCTGCCGCTGTAAGCGCATGCAGTGGCCCGAGACCCGCGTCGTCGTCGGACGATCCTCTTGGCGTTCGGGGCGACTTTCCGGTCGTCGAGGAGGGCGTTTACCTCGACTCCGCGTACATCGCGCCGTCGCCGACACCGACAGTGGACGCCGTCCGGGCGTTTCTGGAAGCGAAGACGAGGGTTCCGCTGAGGCTTGGACCCATGGTGGAGGAGGCGGACGCCGTGCGGCGGAAGTTCGCCCGCCTCATCGGAGCCACCGAGCCGGAGATCGGAGTCCTCTACGCTACCAGCGAGGGGGAGAACATCGTGGCTCAGGCCCTCGATCTTGGGCCCGAAGACAATGTCGTGACCGACGATCTCCACTTTGACACCACCTACGTCCTCTACCAGCGCCTCGCTGAAGCCAGGGGGGTCGAGATTCGCATCGTGCCCTCTCGCGATGGTGCCGCGCCGGCGGACGCCTTCGCGGATCACATCGACGCACGCACCCGGCTCGTGTCGGTGGCCTGGGTCTCCCACCAAAACGGCTATCGTCATGACCTCGCGGCACTCGCCCAACTTGCCCACGCCCATGGTGCGTACCTTTACGCCGATGCAATCCAGGGGATCGGGATGTTGGATCTGGACGTGAAAGAGGTCGGCATCGACTTCCTCACTGCGGGGACCTACAAGTGGTTGCTGGCCGGGCATGGAGTGGCCCCACTCTATGTCCGGGAAGAACTCCTGGATCTCGTGGTCCCCGATCGCTACGGGCACCTCCACATATCAGAGTACCTTGGCGAGCACCGCTACCGGCTATATGACGACGCGCGAAAGTATGGGTATGCGTCGATGGCCTTTGAATCGGTCTATCAGTTGAGGGCGGCCCTCGACTATCTGCTCCGGATTGGCGTGAAGGACATCGAACGGCACACGGTGGGATTGGCCCACCGCCTGCACGAAGGGCTCGCTGCCCAGGGACACGCCATCTGGACCCCATCCGGCAACCAATCTGCCATCGTCACCTTTGAGCACGGCCGGGATGTCGACACGGTTCAGCGCTCCCTCGACGAGGCGCGGATCAAGCTGAGCTTCAAGGACGGTGGGGCGAAGCTCCGTGCGTCGGTGGCGCTCTTCAATACGGCTGAAGAGATCGACCTGCTGCTAGACGTGACCAGAGGGTGGGTGTAGCGGGAGGGCCGGTAGCACATCTTCCAGTTCCACTCTCCCCAATAGCACGTTCGCAGCGGTCTGAATGTGAATCTCTGCCGACGGAAGCAAAGGGAAACTCGGTACGTGTTCCTGCTGCACCAACAGCTCTATTTCCGTGCAACCGAGAATACACGCTGCCGCACCCCGCGCTTCGAGGCCGCGGATCACGTCCACCATTCTCATCCTCGACTCGTCGCGAAAAACATTGTACGACAGTTCTTGACAAATGATGTCATAGATTTCGTCTTGTGTCCGTTCATCTTGCGGCACCAACGTTGTGATACCATGAAGCAACAAACGTGACTTCAGGTAGTCCTCTGCCATCGTGGGTTTCGTCCCGATCAGGCCCACTCTCGAAACCCCCTGCCTCTTTAGCTCCGCGGCACAACAGTCACCAATGTGCAACACTCTGAGATCTGGGAACTCCCTCTCGATTGCCGGCACGGATATGTGACCGGTGTTCGAAGCGATCACCAACATGTCACAGCCTGCCGCCACCAGAGAACGGACACCGACGAGGAGATGGTCGTCGACTTTGGCAAACGACGACTGAGTGAGGTAGTGGACGTACTCGTCGCAATCGACGGAAACCATAACAATGTGCGGGTTGGGGGACATGAGATGGCACTTGGGAGTGTCCGCGAGAACTGTCTGGTTGATCCCCTTGTAGTAGTCCAGGCCCGAGACATAGGAGATTCCCGTCAAGATGCCGAGTGTCGGGGTCGTCATGGCCAGTCGCGCCTCAGAAGTCGACCCACGTCCCCAAGCCGGTTCGGCGAGCGCGGGCGTAGAGGTGCTGGGCCGACGCCAGGTCCTCGGCCGGGATCCCAAGCGACTTGTACATGGTGATCTCGCTGGCGGATCGGCGTCCCGGTTTCGCCCCGATCAACACTTGGCCGATTTCGCCAAGGATGTGGCTCTCGTCGATTGCGCCCTCGTCGACGGCCCTCAGGTATTCGCCGCCTTCGGCCAGGGTCATCGCCTTCAGGTCCACGTAGAGGCGGGACCGGGCCACCGCCTCGGTATCGACTTCCCGAAACCGGGCCACACTCGACCCCACGACGTTCAGGTGGCAACCCTCGGGCAGCCATTCGCCCTTCAGGATCGGATCCGGAGCGGCCGTGACGGTGCAGATGAGATCCGCGCCGCGAACCGCCTCTCTCACGGACGGCGAAACCTCGATCTCGACCCCGTTCCGTCGGTTCTCGGCCTCCGCGAAGCGTTCGGCCCGCTGCCTGGACCGGCCCCATACCTTCACGCGCCGCACATCCCGTACCTGTCGCATCGCCTGGAGGTGAGTCGCGGCCTGCTCGCCGTATCCGAGCAGCGCCAGAACGGACGAGTCTTCACGGCTCAGGATACGAGTGGCCAGCCCGCTCGCCGCGGCGGTCCTGATCGCGGTGATCTCGCCCGCGTGCATGATGGCGATGAGGCTTCCGTGCTCGCGCTCGAAGAGCAGGACCGCACCCTGGTGCGACTGAAACCTGGTGCCGAAGTTCTCCGGAAAAACCGACACCACCTTGATACCGAAGCGGTCCTGGCTACCCATGTATCCCGGCATGGTACCCATCGCGGCCCCATCGTCGCCGGGGAGCGCCATGATCCAGCGGAGCGGCTGGAGCGTCTCGCCGCGAGCGGTGGCCTCCATGGCTGCCGCCATCACATCAATGCACTCGCCCATGGGGAGGAGTTCCCGCACCTCCTCACGACCCAGAACCAGGATATCCATTGCGGGTGAGTCCGCGGAAGGATCTATCCTTCCCTGGCAGCCCGTGGACAAAATCCCCTCGGCATTCGAGCGGCGATGCATCCGCGCTGGACGCTAAAGCTCTGCGTTGCTTTTCGGGCGAATAGCGCTGCTATTCCCCCTTCAAAGCGCCTTGCCAGCCCGGCGCCTCGCCGCTCTCGGTGCTCGTGCGGACTTATCCACGGACTGCTAGAAATTCGGATTGTTGTTGATCTCCTTGAATGGCAGCGGCCAGCACGTTGTGGCGGTGTACGGCGAAAAGCCGGGCTTGGGATACGGCGTCCCTGGGGCCTGGAGTCCTCGCAGGACTGCCCAGGGCCCTGTCTCGCTGCGGAGATATATCATCCGCTTCGCTTCCATGTAGAAGTCGAATGAGTACTGGTCCATGAACTCGACAAAGACGCTTGCGTCGTCCGTGGGACCGCCGTACGGTGGCTGACCGTTGGCTGCGCGTCGCTCCTGCACCAGGCTCAATTGGGCAACGGACCCTGCGGCCTGTGCTGCGATGTAGTCGGCCTCGATCCTGGACGCGAGCCGAACGGGATCGTTGTAGCTCGTGTACTTCCCCTGGGCCCATATCTCGGTCACCGCATCGAACGGTGTGAGCCCGTTTGCCTCCGGGGGAATCACGATTACCCGGGGATCGTTCAGGCCGCGAAATTCGGGGTGCACCGAAATTACCGTCTGTCCGAAGGTCCACTGCCACACGCGGTTCGACAGGCGGCTGCGATTGGAAAGGTCATCTATGTAGGTGAGGTCGAACACGAATCCGTCCTCTACCGCACTGGCGTCCGCGATGGCCTCGCTCGTGTTTCCGAGCTGAAGATTGGCCCGGGCGCGCCCCACGAGACCGGCATTGAGGAACTCGTTGGCTTCCCCCGTCCCCAAGCTCCTGCTGATGTCAATGGCCCCGGAGAAGCGAGTCACCGCCGAATCGAGCATCATGTCCATGCTGAGAGGCGGCCCCCCGTTCACGGTTCCCTGGCAGTAGAACTCGCCCATCACCAGAAAGCCCCAACCCGTGAACAGCGCTGCCCTTGCCGCGTGAATGGAGCTGGCTGCCTCGGTTCCCGTGAGCGCGTCGGAGACCAGGATTCCGAGAGCCACTCCCTTGGCGAGTCCGGCAAACCCGAAGACAATCTCGTCACCCCCGTCGGTGAATTCATCCACGTCGCGGTTGGCCATCAGATTCCCTCTAATGTTGACGTCCGCGCTGAGGGCCTCCCCGGTGAACCATCCACCATTCAAAATGAAGTCTCCGAATACCTGCTTGAAATCCTGTTGGACGGATTGCGACAGAGCAGCGGCATCATTCACGGGGTCGATGTCCCCGAAAGCCACGATGTTAGGGTTACTGACCGTCAGATAGTCACATCCGGAAAGCCCCAGGACGACGACCGCGAGTGGGATCGTGACCAGGCTTCGCGTGCCTTTGATGTTCATGATTCCCCCTCAGAATCCGAGACTCATCCGCAGGACGTAGCGGCGGGGCGGCGGTACATTGAAGAAATCGGACACGTCGAATCCCGCCCCGAGGTCGACGGCCGGAAAGGAAATGGATTCGGGATCGCCCCCCAGGTAGTCGGTCCACAGGGCGAGGTTGCGTCCCGCGAAGGTGATCGACGCGCGATCGGCTCCAAAGCGTTGCGCAAGTTGGGAAGGAAGCGAATACGTGACCGACAGCTCCCGCAACCGGACGAAGTCCGCCTTCTCGAAGTAGGCGTCGGTGACGTCATTGCGGCTAACGGACGCTCCGGACTCGTCCCTGTACGGGCCAAAGCGACGGAGCCGCTCTTCCGGCGAGAGGAAGGCCGGGTCGATCGCTGCCCGCGAATTAGTGAGGAAGCGGTCGCGGAACAGGGCCGTGCTGTTGTTCATCAAGTGCTTGGCCTTCCAGTCCAGCTGCGCGCCCACATAGAGGTTTCCGAAGATCGTCATGTTGGAGGAGAAGCTGCCCTCGTGGCCCGGAAATTTCTTGCCGAGGTACTCGATCGTGTCCGAAACAATGGCCACGTTGTTGGCCACGTCGACCGACCGAATGTTCCGGGAGAAGAAAGACGAGAGGGGAAGCCCCTCGCGGAACGAAAAGGATTCAAGATCCCCCAGATCGATGATCTCGTTGTGGAGGGTGCTCGCGTTCACAGCCACGTCCCAGGAGAAGGCCGCGGAGGTGACCACCTGGGCAGTGAGCAGGGCTTCGATGCCGCGGTTGATCACCTCGCCGACGTTGGCGAACGGGTCTTCCCGGAATCCGAACGAGGGTGGGAGCTCCCTCTGAAGAAGCAGGTCCGTTGTATTCTTGTTGAAGTAGGTGAACTCGAGCCCCAGCCGCTCGTCCAGGAAGCTTGCGTCAAACCCGAGCTCGACCTCTGTGCCCCGCTCGGGCTTGAGAGCCTGATTCCCCGGGTTCAGGAGGCCGACCCCCACCTCGATGCTCGAACCGTCGTAGTACGGAATCGGATCAAAGGTCTGCAGCGAAGCTACCTGCGGCGGTTGGCGTCCCGTTGTCCCGTACGCCCCCCGGAGACGGAGCGTGTTGATAAAGCCAAGCCCGTTGCCGAAGAAGGGTTCCTCGGAGAGGACCCACGACACTCCGGCCTTCGGCAGGTATACGGCGCCTACCTGCTCTCCGACGGAGGAGTTCTCGTCGATACGCAGACCGACCTGCAAGAAGAGCCGATCCTGGTAACCGAGCTCCGTCTGCCCCAGGTATCCGATCGACCTTTCCAGCAGGAACAGTCCTCCCCCGGAGTTTGCGCCGGTGGCGGAAACCACCCTGGCGGAGTTGGTGGCAAGGCCAGAGCCTTCGCTCCACACCTGATCGTCTCGGACCTCGATCACCTGGACTCCGACAGCCACGTCTGTAGACCACTGACTGGCCTGGCCAAACCGGTGAGACCCCCTTCCGAGATAGTCCAGGGTGAAGTAGCTGAGATCCCTCTTGTTCTCCCGGATCAAGCCCTTGTCGTGTAGAGCGGAAAAAAGGTTCTCATCGTTCCTGGGGAGGAAGCGCGACTTTTCACTCGTGGTGAAGTCGCCGCCGACGATGAGCCGATGCGTGAACCAGGCGAATGGTTGGAAGGTGGCCGTGAGACTGGGCGTGTGACGGACGAGATTTATGTCGTTCTCGATCCTCTCGGCCCCGCGTGGCTGGATAAAGGCCCAACCATTTCTCGACGGATTCCCCACCGTCAGCGGGGACCCGAGGTATCCGCTCGTCATCCACCCGTACGGGCTGCTGTTGTTGTCATGCTGCCGAGTAAACGTCCTCATCAGTCCGTAGCCGACGTTCAGCGAGAACATCCGGTGCGGGCTCCACGTCAAATTGACTCGAGCCGACCGCCTGTTGTTGACGTTCTGAGGCATGGTACCGGTTTCGTCCGACCACCTGCCTGAGACAAAGTACGAAAAGTCTCCCTCGGACGATCCTCCGCTGCCGGACCATCCCAGGGACTTCAGACTGCCGGTTCTGAAAACGCCGGCCCGCTCCAGAGGACTGTCCGACACCAACGCGCCGGCGGCCTGTCCCTGACAGAGCATCGCCGTCGATCCCGCCGGGCACGTTGCCCAGTTGGTTGGTGGGGTGAAGTGGTTGAGGGAGATCGTGTTGTACTCTGTCGTGATGGTCTGCCGGAAGGCGCCAGACGCTCCGCGCTTGGTGATGATATTGATTACACCCGCCGACGCATCCGCACCGTAAAGCGTTGCGGCGGCAGGTCCCTTCACCACCTCGACGCTCTGGATGTCATCGGGGTTGAGGTCATTCAGCCTACTCGTTGCCTGTCCTCCGGTTCCGGTAAAGCTGCTGTTCCCTGCTTCCCCCGGTCGCCGCACCGCATCGACCACGGCGTTGGCACGGACCCCATCGATGAAGATCAGCGGTTCGTTGGAGAGCGCGATGGAGACGGAACCCCGGATTCTAATCTTCTGAGACGCGCCGACCATGCCGTTTCCGTGCGTTAACGACAACCCGGGAATCCGGGACTGGAGGAGCTGGGAGACGCTGGTGACTGGAGCGTCGCTAACGATCGTCGCGGCGTCGATGACCCCGACGTGTGCCGGCTGGGTCCGGCGGAGCTTCCCACCGGCTGTGCCGGTAACGACGATTTCGTCCAGTTCGATGACCGCCCGGGCCAGCTCGAAGTCGAGGGCTACCGTCCCCCCAACTGTGACTGTAACGGTCTGTTCTACGGTCCGATACCCGATCATCTGGGTACGCACCGTCACTTCGCCAGCGGGGACGTTCAAGAACGAGTACCGTCCCTCAGCGTTGGTCTGCGTTCCCCGGCCTATTCCCGGGAGGCTTACCTGGACGCCGTCGAGGGGAAGCAAGGAGCCGGCGGCAACGACCTGGCCCACAATGATTCCTTCCTGCGTGGTGGCCTGTGCGTACGCGGTGGAGGCACCCGAGACGGCAAAGCCGACTATCGCGGCGAGCAAGCGGAGCGAAGGCATGACACTACTCCATGGCTGGGGTCAAGACCCGCAACAGATGACTGGGGAACGAAGAGGCAAAGCTGAACCACTGATACCTCCACAGATGACAGTGACCTCTCGTGGGGGGCACCGCCTGCGAGAATCCTGGGCGAGAGTCCCGGGGTGCCGCCGCCTGCGAGAATCCTGGCGGGGGCGCTACCTGCGAAAGGCCTGGAGGGGTGCTACCTGCGAAAGGCCTGGGGGGGCGCCGCCTTCGAGTGTCCTGGGGGGCGCTGCCTGCGAGAGTCCTAAGAATGCTCCATGCTGGAAAACAGTTAACCCTTCTTCACGGCTGTGTCAAGCACTGCCTGCCCCACCAGCTCTTCGAACGCCTCCGGCGGCAGGTCGGCGAGCGACGCCACCGCTACGTCAGCCGCTCCCACGTTGCCCGTGCCGACTCCCACGCTCCGCATGCCGGCCCGGCAAGCCGCCTCGATCCCGGCCTGCGCATCCTCAACTACGACACAGCGCTCCGGCGTCACACCCAGCCGGCTCGCGGCCACCAGGAATACCTCCGGGTCGGGCTTTCCGGCGCGCACATCCTCGGCGCTGACGAGGGTCTCGATGAGCCCCTGGAACGCGAGCGCCTCGTGCATGACCTCGACGTTGAGACGAGGCGCGGACGACGCGATCGCCTGGCGCCATCCTGCCGCATGGAGCGAGCGTACCCACTCGGCGGCCCCGGGGAGCGGCGCGATGCCCTCGGCGGCCACGTAGCTCCGATACGCCACCTCCTTGGCGTCTCCGACGCGCTGGATCCGCGCCGTGTCGGCGGAAGGCCCGAGCCACCCGCTCAGGATCTCTTCGTTGCGCTGGCCGAAGGTGGCGAAGAATTCGTCCCGGGTGATCGTCACCCCCTCGGCGTCCATGACTGCCTGCCAGGAGCGCCAGTGATACTCGCTGGAGTCGGCAAGCGTGCCGTCGAGGTCCCATAGCACGGCTCGGGGCAGCAATTCATGACTCTCGGCCATCGTGCTCACTGCCGGCCCATCCCCCTCACTGTTGCCCATAAGCCCTCGCCGCTCGCCGCAAGGCTTCACCCCTGCCCATAATACGCGTCCCTCCCGTGTTTGCGGAGGAAGTGCTTGTCGACCAGGTGAGCGGCGGGGCGGGGGGCGTCGGGCGCGATCGCGAGGACCGTGCACTCCATGCGTGCGAGCAATTCCAGCATCCCGGATCGTGCCACGGCCTCGTGGGTGTCGGCGCCCCAGGTGAACGGTCCGTGATTCGCGACAAGGACCGCCGCCACCTCTTCGGGCGAAATGTCGCCGTCGGTGAACGTCTCCACGATGACGAGCCCCGTGTTGCGCTCGTACTCGCTCTCCACCTCGTCCCGGGATAGCGCGCGCGTCACAGGCACATCTCCGCGGAAGGAGTCGGCGTGTGTCGTCCCCATGCAACGCACGGGGAGGCACGCCTGCGCGAGTGCGGTCGCGAACTCCGAGTGTGTATGCGCAACGCCGCCGCACGGGAACGCCCGGTAGAGTTCGAGGTGCGTCGGGGTGTCGGAGGATGGCCGCAGATCGCCCTCGACCACACCTCCCGTCTCGAGGGAGACCAGCACCATGTGGTCCGGCGTCAGTTCGGCGTACGGCACGCCACTCGGCTTGATCGCGAAGTGGCCCGCGTCGCGGTCGACGCCGGAGACGTTGCCGAAAGTTCCCGTAACGAGGCCGCTCGACGCGAGTTCCTGGTTGGCGGCGCAGACGGTCTCCTTCAGGTCCACTGGACTTCTCCCGCGACACGCTCGCGGAGCGCAAGGAGTCGCTTCATCAGGGAAGGGAAGTCGGCACCGGCGGTTGAGACGGAACCGAAGGCGTCGTGCAGCTCGCGGTACATGGCGAAGAGCTCGTCGTAGACGGTGCGGGCCGCGGGGTCCGGGTCGAAACGCTCATCGCGCAGCGACGTCATCCGCGCCTGGGCTTCCTCGAAGCTCGAATGCCCGCCCGCACCGGCACCCGCCGCGACCGCTGCGGAGATCGCGGCGCCGAGCGCGGGGGTCTGGGACGAGCCGGCGAGGAGCATGGGCCGCCCCAGCACGTCGGCGTAGATCTGCATGAACAGGTCGTTCTTCGCCGCGATCCCCCCGCAACAGACGATCCGGTCGATGGGAACGCCGGAGTCGGCGAGCCGCTCGACGATCACGCGGGCGCCGTAGGCGGTCGACTCGATGAGCGCGCGGTACACCTCCGCCCTCCCCGTCCGCAGCGTCTGCCCCAGGATGAGTCCTGTCAGGCGCGGGTCGACCAGCACCGTGCGGTTCCCGTTGTTCCAGTCCAGTGCGAGGAGCCCGGACTCGCCGGGCCGGAAGCTTGCCGCCTCGTCGGAGAGCTCGCCGTGCAGGGTGTCGTCGCCCTCGCACACGGAATCGACCCACCAGTGGAGCAGATCCCCGACGGCGGACTGGCCGGCCTCGATGCCGTAGTACCCGGTCATCACCGAGCCGTCCACGATCCCGCAGATGCCCGGCACATCGCCGAGCGGCTCGGCCGTGGGCGCGACCGTGATGTCGCACGTCGAGGTCCCGATGATCTTCACCAGGGTGCCCGGCTCCACACCCGCCCCCACCGCCCCGTAGTGGGCGTCGAATCCCCCCATGGCGATCGGGATACCGGCGGGGAGACCGAGTTCTTCCGCCCACGCCGGCGAGAGCCTCCCGGCGGGCAGGTGCGGAGGATGCGCCTCCTCGTAGAGGCGGTCGCGCAGCTCGGCCAGCCGCGGATCGAGGCGCGCGAGGAAGTCCTTCGCGGGCAGACCGCCCCACGCGCGCGAATACATCGCCTTGTGCCCCGCCGCGCACACGCAATGAAAAATGTTGCGCGGGTCGGTCACCGAAGCCAGGACCGCGGGCACGAAGTCGGCGAGCTCCACCCAGGTGGCGGCCGCTGCAAAGACGTCGGGGGCCACATTCAGGCAGCGCCAGACCTTCGACCAAAACCACTCGGACGAGTACGTCCCGCCTATGGGCGCCAGGTACTCCGGGGCGTGCTGCTCGGCGACTTCCGTAATGGTCGCGGCCTCCTCGGCCGCGGTGTGGTCCTTCCACAGCCAGGCATGGGCAGCGGGGTTCGCGCTCCACTTCGGGTCGAGCGCGAGCGGGCGGCACCCGGCGTCCAGGGGGATGGGCGTCGAGCCGGTCGTATCGACGCCGATCCCGACCACCCGGTCCCGTGCGAAACCCTCCTCCCCCGCGGCTTCGGCCAGGGCTCCCAGCGTCGCCGCGCGGAGCCCGTCCACGTAGTCGCCCGGGTTCTGGCGCGCGAGGTGCGGGTCCCTGGCGTCCACGATGACCCCGCGCTCCCCCGACGGGTAGTCGAACACATGGGTTCCCACGGTGCGGCCGTCCGCGCAGTCGACCACGACCGCCCGCACCGAGTTCGTGCCGTAGTCGAGTCCCAGGGTGTAGGCAGACTTCACCAAGACACCTCAGCCGCGGAAGTACAGGTAGGCCAGGATGATCATGAGCAGGACCAGGGCGGATCCGAGCACGTCCCGGCGGTCCCAGCTCCTCCGCGAGTCCGCGCGGTGCTTGTCGGTCACGGTGGCGTACGTCAGCCCCGAGATCCGGCCGTACGCCGGCGGTTCGGTGAGGTAGCTCACCGCGATCATGACCACCACCGAGACGACGAAGATGAAGAGGCTGTAGTACTGGAAGTAGACGTTGTTGACGATCCACAGGAACGAGCCGGGATCGTAGCCGGCCTCGAAGCCCTGCATGCCCATGGACACCGGCGTGTCGACGGCCAGCCGGAACGCGCCCAGCACGAAGCCCACCACGAGTGCGGCCAGGCATCCCTTGGCGTTCAAACGCTTCATGAAAAGGCCGAGGAAGAACACCGTGAAGATCGGAGGAGCCAGGTAGCCCTGTACGCCCTGCAGATACTGGTACAGGCCCCGCGAGCCCTGGATGACCGGGATCCAGAGGAGACCGATGACCACCATCGTCGAGGTGGCCACCCGTCCCACCCATACCAGGCGCTGCTTCGAGGCTTTCGGCCTCCACTTCTGGTAGAGGTCCATCGTGAAGAGGGTGGACGACGCGTTGAACACACCGGCCAGCGAACTCATCAGCGCTGCGAGGAGTCCCGCGACGACGAGGCCGCGCACCCCCACAGGGAGGATGCTCATCACGAGGAGAGGAAAGGCCCCCTGCGCCGCCGCGGGGATCACGTTCCCGTCCGCGTCGACCATCTCGCTCAGCGCGCCGTAGTCGCCTGTCCGGGCGAGCGCGAGCGCGATCATCCCCGGGATGATGAAGATGAAGACGGGCAGCAGCTTGAGCAGTCCCGCGAAGATGCTCCCGCGGCGGGCATCGGTCTCGCTGCGGGCACCCAGCGCGCGCTGCACGATGTACTGGTCGGTGCACCAGTACCACAGCCCGATGATGGGCGCGCAGAGGAGCATGCCCGGCCACGGGAAGTTGCCGTTGAAGTACCACGCGATCCGGTCCGGCTCCAGCACCGGTGCCCAGGTGCCGGCCATGCCGTCCGGGATGATCGGCTTCCACAGGTTGAAGAGATCCGGATCGAGCGCGGCCCTGAGTCCCCCCCAGCCTCCGAGGTGGGACAGCCCGAACCAGGTGAGCAGCCCCGAGCCCACGATCAGGACCAGCGTCTGCAGCGCCTCGGTGTACGCCACCGCGCGCATGCCTCCGGCGACCGTGTACATGCCGGTCAGCACGATCACGACCAGGGAGCCGACCCAGAAGCTGTTGAGGATCCAGGGCCCGAGCTGGAGTTGCACGTCCGGCAGCAGCGTCGCGAAGACGATCCCGCCCGCGAAGATCCCCACCGCGATCTTGGTGAGCACGTAGCTCACGAGCGAGATGAGCGAGAGCACCCAGCGCGCGGCGGGCGAGAAGCGCCGTTCCAGGAACTCGGGCATCGTGTAGACGCGAGAACGCATGAAGAACGGGACGAACACCCAGGCCAGGATGAGCAGGCACCACGCGTGCAGCTCGTAGTGCGCGAGGGCCACCCCGTCGGTCGCGCCCGAGCCGGCGAGTCCTACGAGGTGCTCGGAGCCGATGTTCGACGCGAAGATCGAGGCGCCGACGATGAACCAGCCGAGGTTGCGGTCGGCGAGGAAGTAGTCGTCGGGCGTGCCCTTGCGCTTCTTGAATACCCAGACGGCGAGCCCCGCCACCACGCCCAGGTACGCGAGGATGATCAGCCAGTCGAGGGTGGCCATGCGGTCCCTTTCGCGTGCGTCAGCCCGTCACGCCGAAGATGAGAACGGTGCGCGTGTTGTATTCCTCTCCGGGACGGAGGATGGTGGAGGGGAACGTGGGCTGGTTGGGTGAATCCGGATAGTGCTGCGTCTCGAGGCAGAAGCCGCCCCGGTGCCCGTACACCCGACCGCCTTTGCCCGCGATCGTGCCGTCGAGGAAGTTTCCGGAGTAGAACTGGATCCCCGGCTCCTGGGTGAGAATCTCCAGAGTGCGACCGGTGACTGGCTCGACCACCAGCGCTGCGCGCCTCGGACCCTCCCGGACCGTCGGGGCCCCGCCGCTGGCATCTCGGTCGTCGCTTGTCGACCCTGACGTTACGTTAGGGTTGGCGTCGAGCACGTAGTTGTGGTCGTAGCCCAGCCCGTGCCGAAGCTGGGGATCGTCCTCTTCGATGCGTGCCCCGATGGCCGTCGAAGTGCGAAAATCGAAGGGCGTGCCCTCGACCGGCGCAAGTTCGCCGGTGGGGATCAGCGTCGAGTCCACGGGGGTGAATCGGCTCGCGTCGATCGTCAGCTCGTGTCCCAGGATGTTGTCGCTCGTGCCCCCGGCGAGGTTGAAGTAGCTGTGCTGCGTGAGGTTGACCGGCGTCGCGCGGTCGGTCGTCGCGTGGTACTCGAAGATGAGTTCGTCCGCATCGGTGAGCGTGTAGGTCACGCGCACGTCCAACGTCCCGGGATAGCCCTCCTCGCCGTCGGAACTGGTGTAGGTGAACACGACGCCCACCGCGTCGTCGCGCTCGAACGGAGCGCCCGTCCAGACAACCTTGTCGAAGCCCCGCACGCCCCCGTGCAGATGGTTCGGCTCGTTGTTGGTCGCGAGCGTGAACGTCTCTCCGTCGAGCGAAAAGCTGCCCCGCGCGATCCGGTTCCCGTACCGGCCGATGATCGAGCCGAAGTAGGGCGATCCGGCGTCGTAGGGCTCCAGCGAGTCGAAGCCCAGAACGATGTCGTCCCAGCGACCGTCCCGATCCGGGGTCTTCAGCGAGACGATGATCCCCCCGTACGTGATGGCTCGCACCTCGATCCCCTTCGGGTTGGTCATCGTGAAAAGCTCGACGACCTCTCCCGCCGAGGTCGTGCCGAACGGGGCGCTGGTGATGCTTCGTGTCATGGGGGCCTCGTTCGATGCGCAGCCCGCGAGCACGAGCGAGGTGAGTATGAGGGCCAAGGACCTCGGTGAGGGCCGGGAACGTGCGCAGGCCATGCGAGGCGCTCTCTTCCGGGGGGTTGTGTGGAGCGGCTCTTCTGGCCGCTTCGACTCGGCCCCCACATACTAAAGGTCAACGCTCCGCTTGGCGACAGGGGTATCGCATGAAGGAGGAAGCGAGCAGACAGGACATCAGCCGGCGAGAGATGCTGGGCACCATGGGCAAGGCGGCGGTGGCGACCGTCGTGCTTCCTCCCCTCGCGCACAACCTATCCCCGGGAGTACGTGCCGAGGCGGTGAGCGCACCCCTCGCGGCGGCCGCGGGACCCGACCGCGTGACGGTGCTGCCGGGCGTGACCTACATCAACGGATGGGCCGGGCACGGCGATCCACCCCGGCTGTTGCGCAGACGCCGCGAGGCTCCGGAACCCACCCGATCCCAGGAGGAACCCGAGGTAACCGCGGCCTGGTCCAGGGAGTCGGGGCCGGGCGAGGTCGCTTTCGCCGACGCCGGGGCCGTCGTGACCACCGCTTCCTTTTCGGCTCCCGGGGCCTACGTGCTGAAGCTGACCGCCGACAACGGCGAGGAGGAGGTCACGGCGACGTTCCATGTCACAGTGGAAGATCCACCGCCGCCGGAGTACCTCGACGTGGTGCACACGAAGGGATATCGGATCGACGACCGGCTCTGGGGCGAGAAGGCCAGGGTGCTCATGGTCAACTGGATCCCCTGGTGCATCGATCAGATCAACCGCTCGGACCTGGAGCTGGGACCGGGAGGCATGGACAACTTCGACGAGGCGGCCAAGGCCCTGGCCGGCGAGCCCCACGGCAGGCACAAGGGCTACGTCTTCTCCAACGCCTGGGTCCACCAGACCGTGGAGGCCATGTGCATCGCGCTGATGGTCGATCCCCAGGGTGATCCCGAGATCCTCGCCGCCCACGAGACGATGAGGGCGACGCTGGAGGAATGGATCCCCAGGATCCTGGCGGCGCGCGAGCCCGACGGGTACCTGCACACTGCGTTCACGCTGCGCGATCGCGACGAGTGGGCCGAGCGCTGGACGCCCGAAGGCAGGCGCCACCATGAGGGGTATGTCGCCGGCTACTTCATCGAGTCGGCGATCAACCACTACGTGATGACGGATGGGCGGGACACACGGCTGTACGATGCCGCGAAGCAGCTCGCCGACACCTGGTGCGAGCACATCGGTCCGCCGCCCAGGCAGGAGTGGTACGACGGCCACCAGGAGATGGAGCAGGCGCTGGTGCGCTTCGGCCGCTTCGTCAACGACGTGGAGGGAGAGGGTCGCGGAGACCGGTACGTGGAGCTCGCCAAGTTCCTCCTCGACTGTCGCGGCGGTGGGGGCGAGTACGACCAGAGCCACCTGCCGGCGGTCCAGCAGTACGAGGCCGTCGGGCACGCCGTGCGCGCCGTCTACAGCTATTCGGCCATGGCCGACGTGGCGCTCGAGACCGGGGACACCGACTACCTGAGTGCGGTCCGGTCGCTCTGGGACAGCATCGTCCACAGGAAGTACTATGTGACCGGAGGAGTGGGGAGCGGGGAGACTTCGGAGGGCTTCGGCCCCGAGTATTCCCTGAGGAACAACTCCTACTGCGAGTCCTGCTCGAGCTGCGGCGAACTCTTCTTCCAGTCGAAGATGAACCGCCTCTACGGAGAAGCGAAGTACGCCGACCTCATCGAGGAGACGATGTACAACGCGCTTCTGGGGTCCACCGACCTCGAGGGGCGGCACTACTACTACGACAATCCCCTAGACGCCAACGTGCCGCGGTACGCCTGGCACACCTGCCCGTGCTGTGTCGGCAACATCCCCAGGACGCTCCTCATGCTGCCCACCTGGATGTACGCGAAGGATGCGGACGGGCTCTTTGTGAACCTGTTCATCGGCAGCAGCGTGACCGTGGAGAATGTGGCTGGCACCGACGTTGAGATCGTCCAGGAGACGGAGTATCCCTGGGACGGAAAGGTGTCGATCACCGTCAACCCCGCGGCGGACAGGACCTTCAGCGTCCGGGTGCGGATACCCGACCGCGCGGTGAGCAGCCTCTACGAAGCGACGCCCGATGCGAACGGGATCGCGTCCATCACGGTGAACGGCACGGCCGTCGATCCGACGGTCAGGAACGGGTACGCGGTGATCGAGCGAGCCTGGAAAGGCGGGGACCGGATCGATCTGGACCTTCCTCTACAGGTGCAGCGCGTGCATGCCGACGAGAGGATCGAGGCGAACCGGGGCAGGGTGGCGCTGAAGTACGGCCCGCTGGTCTACAACATCGAGCAGGAAGACCAGGACATCCACCAGGCGCTGGGGACGGGCTCCCGCCTGACCCCGAGGTGGCGCGAGGACTTTCTCGGAGGGGTGACGGTGATCGAGGGCACCTTCGCGAACGGTGCGCCTTTGCTGGCGATCCCGAACTACGCGCGGGACAATCGCGTGGACGGCACCTACGGGCCCCGGCGCCCCGAGCGGCCTGCGGATGGCTCGCGGCCGGAGCCGTTCCCGGCGACGTCCATTGTGTGGATCGAGGAGGGCTAGCCCTCGAGGGCTTCCGGCCCGCTCGGTGTCGGCGGGTCAGGGGAAATATGCGTGTCGGAGCGGTGACGGCGGGAGCGTGAAACGGCTGGTGTGGCCCGTGCTGGCTTTCAGCTGGGCGGCGTGCGGTCCGCCGGACCGGCCCGACGGGTACGAACCGGTAAACCTGTTTGAGGAAGGAGCGGGCGAGCGGGTATTCGATGACCTGGCATTCGATACCCTTTGGACCTACGGGAAGGGAGATACGGTGCTGGGGAGCGCCACCCGGATTGAAGCCTTTCCGGGAGGAGATGCGGTTGTTCTGGATGCCCTCGATCAGCGGGTGCACCGGATCGGTTCCGGGGGTGTGGTGTGGTCATGGGGTCGGCGTGGGGAGGGTCCCCGGGAGGTGGAGAACGTCAGGGCGATGACCGTAAGCCCACAAGGCGAAGTAGTGCTTGCAGACTCCGGAAACCGTCGGCTTGTCTGGCTCTCGGGGGAGGGGAGGTGGTTGCGGGCGGTCTCGTTGCCGCAACCCGCGGGAGAGTGGGTAACCGGGACGGTCAACAGTATCGTCGCGCAGGACGGGAGTAGTTACATCCTCAATACCATGGATGATGTCCGTTTGCTGCGGGTGTCAGAAACCGGGGCTAGTGAGGGTCCCGTTTCCGTGCCGTGGACGGGCTTTCGGAACATGGACCCACTACAGACTTACGGCGAACTTGCAAGCGGCCCGGACGGACGGTGGGTGTTCGGCTTCGGGGTGGGCAACGGATTTTTCATCTTCTCCGGCGCAGATCCGCAGGGGTCTTATCCTTACATCGAGCATGTGGATTTCCCTCCTCTTGTGAGGTCCAGCACTCCGGGCGGATTCAGCGTGTCCTATCCGGAGCGCCCCACGCGTTCCGCGCAGGATATGGCGATAGGTGGGGACACCTTGCTCGTCTTGGCGCGCAACTGGGGATTGGACCGCTATAGCCTGAACACGGGCGAGTATGTGGAATCCACGGCCTTCCCTGGACCGGTCCGGCGATTCGCCTTCGCCGGTGATACCCTGCTGGTCATAGACGCGGTGGGGCTATTCCCCGCCATCACAGCGCTTCGTGCAAGAAAGGAAGCGACGCCTTGCGATGGCTCATGCGCGGCCCTCCACTAGCTTAGCTTAGCCGGAGCGTAGCTAATGGAGACTACCCCCGGCCGCGTCGTTCCAACGCAGCTCCCGGCGGAACCGGCGCAAGTCGGTCTCGGCGTCGATGAAGAGGCACTCGATGCCGGCCATGGTGGCGAAGTCCTCGAGATGCTCGGCAGTGAGCGCCAGGGAGAAGCTCGTGTGATGGCTGCCTCCCGCGTGGATCCAGGCGGCTGCCGCGGTCTCCAAATCCGGCCGCGGCTTCCACAGCGCCCGCGCGACGGGGAGTCTGGGCAGCGCCTCGAGCGGCTCGATCACATCCACCTCGTTCACGACCATGCGAAAGCGGTCGCCCAGGTCCACAACCGTCGCGTTCACGGCGGGTCCGGTGGCAGCGTCGAACACGAGGCGCACCGGATCTTCCCTGCCTCCGATTCCCAGCGAGTGCACCTCGCACGACGGCGTTTCCGAGGCGATTGACGGGCAGATCTCGAGCATGTGCGAGCCGAGCACGGCGGGCCCGTCAGGATCGAGGTGGTACGTGTAGTCCTCCATGAAGCTGGTGCCGTCCGGAAGGCCGTGGGCCATGACCTTCATGGACCGCACGAGCGCGGCGTGCTTCCAGTCGCCCTCGGCGCCGAACCCGTAGCCGTCCGCCATGAGGCGTTGCGCGGCGATGCCCGGGAGCTGCTTGAGGCCGTGCAGGTTCTCGAAGGTGTCCGTGAAGGCGTGGAAGCCGCCCTCCTGCAGGAACGAACGCAGGCCGAGCTCGATCCGGGCGGCGTCTCTCAGCGACGCGTACCTGGGCCCGCCCGTGCCCAGGGCCTCCACCATCCTGTAGGACGCGATGTACTCCTTGCAGAGCGTGTCCACGGAGACGTCCGTCACGGCGTCGATGTGCACGATCAGGTCCCCGAGGCCGTACCCCTCGACGGCGTACCCGAAGCGGAGTTCGGCCTCGACCTTGTCGCCCTCGGTCACGGCCACGCCACGCATGTTGTCGCCGATGCGGGCGATCCTCATGCCCTGGCTGTCGTGCCGCGCCGCCGCGGCGCGCAGCCAGGTCGCCACCTTCTCCTGTACGGCCGCTGACTTCCAGTGCCCGACGACGACCTTGCGCTCCATGCGCAGCCGGGAACAGATGTAGCCGAACTCGCGCCCGCCGTGCGCCGACTGGTTCAGGTTCATGAAGTCCATGTCGATGGTCGACCAGGGGATGTCGCGGCCCATCTGCGTGTGGAGATGGCAAAGTGGCATTTGCAGCCTGCTCAGTCCGCCGATCCACATCTTCGCGGGGCTGAAGGTGTGCATCCATGCGATGAGCCCGACGCAGTTCGGTGCGGCGTCCGCCTCGCGCAGGACCGCGGAGATCTCTTCCCGGGTCGTGAGCACGGGCTTGAAGACGACCCGGATCGGCAGCGTGCCGGATCGGTTGAGGCCGTCCACGATCGCCTCGGAGTCCGATTTCACCTGGTCGAGGGCGTCAGGACCGTAGAGGTGCTGGCTCCCCGTGAGGAACCACGCCTCCAGAGGCGCGAAGTCGATCACGCGATGCCGCCAGGGCTCGGGTGTCTGCTGCGATTCGCACGCCAGCGGCGATTCGTGCGCCTTCGGGCGGCCCCGCCCGCCTGCAAGAGCGCCGATGCCTCGCCCGGCACCGAATTCACCGCAGCTCGTCCGCGCGCACCATGCGAAGCCCGAAGACCGTGGCGATCTGGCTGGCCGGCTTCGCCTGCAGGCGCACGGTCACGCTTTCCTTGCCCTCGACCAGCCGCGCCGGGATCGGATACTCGACGTCGAAGAAGCGGGGCGGCTCGCTGCGGTCGACTTCGGCCTCGGCAACGCCGATTCCGTCGATGAGGATCTCGAACGATGCCGGAGTGCCCCGGCGGTCATCGCTGTAGTAGGTCGCGATGAGGGTCATGGGATGATCCGGCGCCACCGGAACGTCGAAGGAGAACCAGCTCCCACCCCTTCGCCCGGGGCGGCCCAGCATGCGCTGCGTCACCGCGTCCTCGGCGCCCTGGTAGTTGAACTCGTCCTCGAAGACGCGCTCGCCGGGCTCGAGATAGGCCACGGTGGCCCCTTCCAATCTGCGCAGGCGCTCCGCTTCGGCGGCGTATTCCGCTTTCCTCTCCTCCCACTCGCCCGGCGTGAAGAGGTCCCAATACGTCGAGTACGTGCGCCGGTGGAGGCGGAAGAAGGGCTGGAGGTCCATGTACGTGGCGCTACCTGCGGCATCGGGCTCGCGGCCCACGCCGTCGGTGCGGAAGTGGCCGGGGTGGCCAGCCACCGGCTGCACCCACGATTCCACAGGCTGTTCGGCCGCGACGAAGACCGGCACCTTCGGGGGCTCTCGTCGCTCGTCGCCACCGCGCGCGGCTTCGGGGCCCAGATCCCCGGCGAGCACGAGCGGCCCCCACATGATGGATGCGCGGCGCGGATTGTCCGACAGCGCCTCCAGGCGGAGCGACTTGGGCAGGGCGACTTCCACCACGTCACCGCTTTGCCAGGTGCGCCTCAGCTCCCGGAACGAGCTGGCCTCGTAGGAGAGCCGGCCGTACTGGCTGCGGCCGGTGAACTCGAGGCCCTCGGGCTCGGCGTCCGGAGCGACCGGACGGCCGTTGACCTTCACCGAGAAGCCTTCACCCGCCCAGTACGGGTGGCGCAGCATCAATGCGAAATCCCGGGGCGCCCCCGTCTCCACCCGCAGCGTCGCCGTCTCCCCCTCGGGAAACCCCGTCTCCACCTGGAGGCGGACGCCGGCGTCGGACCAGTCGGCGGTAGAGGGCGCGTACAGGTTCACCCATAGCCTGTCCCCGTCCTCGTAGTAGATCCCGTCGCCGTGGAGCGCATGGCTCTCCATCCCGGAGCCCACGCAGCAGGTGAAGCTGCGGCTCATGTTCTGGTACTCGCGCTGGACACCGCGGCCCACCGGCACCATGTAGCAGGTGCGGCCGTCCTCGGGGTCGATGGACGCCATGATGTGGTTGAAGAGGGCGCGCTCGTGGAAGTCCGCGTAGTGGGCGTCGGGACGCAGCGAGAAGAGCTGCCGCGTGAGCTTGAGCATGTTGTAGATGTTGCACGTCTCGGCTGTGCGTCCGTCGATGCGCTCACTGAGCTGGCCCGGCGGGCCGAAGTACTCGTCCTTGCCGTGGCCGCCGCTCGAAAAGGTGTGGTACTGGACCACGCGGTCCCAGAAGAAGCTCGCGGCCATCAGGTCGGCCGGGTTGCCGGTCAGGGCGAAGCGGTCCGCCGAGCCGATGAGCTTGGGCACCTGGGTGTTCCCGTGCTTGCCGGCGAGGATGTCCTGATGGCGCTGGAGCGGCTCGATGAAGGCGCGGTGCTCGAACTTGTACGAGAGGTCGAGCCAGCGCTCGTCACCCGTGTCGGCGAAGAGGTCGACCATGATCTCGTTCATGCCGCCGAACTCGGTGTTCATCATGTGCTGGAGCTGGGCGTCGGAGAGTCCGGAAAGAATGCCCTCGGCCCACCCCGCGAAGGCGATCTCCATCCCCAGTGCTTGGTCGTTGCCGGTGAAGCGGTAGGCGTCCCGCAGGCCGCCGAAGGTCTTGTGGAGCGTGTACCAGGGAGCCCACTCGCCGTTCAGGTCGAAGGAGGCGGAGCGGATCTGGCCACGGGCGAGTTCGCCAAAGGCCCTCCGTCCTCCGGAGAGAGCGCTGAGGTATCCGTCGCCGTGGACGTCCTGGACCTCCTTGAGCTCCGTGACCAGGTAGTCGGCGTGGTCCTTGAATCGCTCGTCGCCGGTCGCGGCCCACATCAGGCTCACCGCCGTCAGGTAGTGGCCTGCGATGTGGCCCGTGAGGTTGCGGCCATCCCCGTCCCAGCCGCCGTACCCCTCTGCCTTCGGCGTCAAACCGGCGCGGTCGCGGTAGTACGCGAGCATCCGGTCGGGCTCCAGCTCGAGCAGGTAGCGGGCGTTCAGATCCTGCGCGCGCTTGAGCGGCCCGCCCGTGAGGCGGACGGCGCTCAGAGGGACCGGCCTTGCCTGGATGATGTCGTCCTCGAGGGCGGGTGCGACGGGAGTCGGAGCGTCCTGCCGGGCTGCGAGCGGTGAGCGCCCCAGCAATGGTAGCGCGCTTGCTCCGACGCCGAGCTTCAGAGCAGTGCGACGAGTGAGCTTCATCGGGGCCTCCACACCTCGGAGTTCGGTTTCCACATCGCGTACACATTACGTCCACTGTCAGCTCCCGGACAGATGGCGAGCACCGACGGGTTCTGCACTCGCGGGAGGCTCCACGCGACCCGGGCCTGTCGCCGGAGCACCCTGGCTGATATTTCTGGTGATCCATACCCGCGTTGGCGGTCGCGGGTGGGCCCATGGATGGATGAAAGTGCCATGACGAGTTCCCGGCGAGCTTTCCTTGAGCAGGCCGGTGTGGGCGCGGTGGCGCTTGCTCTCTCGCGATGTGTGCCCGAAGCCACCCCCGGTTCCGAGTCCGACACCGGCGGAGCGACCCGGCAGGCCTTCGACCGGCCCAACGTCCTGCTGATCACCACCGACTACCAGAGCGCCCTGGACGTGCCCGCGATCGGCCATCGATTCCTGCAGATGCCCACGCTGGATCGGCTCTGCCGCGAGGGCGCGGTCTTTCGGCGGCACTATTCGACGGGGCCCATCTGCATTCCGGCGCGCAACACCTGGATCACCGGCCAGTATCCGCACACCCACGGCAAGTGGGAGAACATCGGGGGGTGGGTGCCCGAGACGAGTCCGGTGCTCATGGAAGAACTTGCCGGGTGGGGGTATCAGACCACGGCGGTCGGCAAGCTCCACCTCGGCTTCCCCGACGACAAACCGCTGGGCGGCTTCGACCGCTGGGTGTCGGCCGACCGGAAGGGCAACTTCGGGGCCGCCGGGCAGCAGGACGACTATGCCGCGTTCCTGGCTGCGCGGGGGCTCGTCCGGGACGACTATCTGAGGATGGGGGTCGAGGCCTCCATGCCGCACGTTTACGACTGGCCCTGGGACGAGTCCTGGCACATCGACGCCTACGTGGGTGAGCGGGCGCTCGAGATCGTCGAGCGGAGCGAGCTCAAGGAACCGTGGTTCTTCTGGGTGTCGTTCAACGGTCCGCACAATCCCTGGGATCCGCCGGCCCGCTGCTCGGCTCCGTACAAGGAGATGGACCTGCCGCTGGGGCACACCTTCCCCGGCGAACTCGACACCAAGCCCACCGATCACACCCGGTTGCGCTTCAACTACACGGGGGAGATCGCGCGGCTGATCGACTCCGACTACCGGCGCCGGGACCAGATCATCCAGGCCATCCGCGCCGGACACTACGGGAACCTGACCTTCATCGACGAGCAGATCGGGCGTGTCATCGAGGCCCTGGAGCGGCGCGGCGAGCTGGACGACGCCGTCGTCCTCTGGACCAGCGATCACGGCTCCCACCTCGGCGACCACGACCTGATCCACAAGGGCACCCACTACGACGCCTCGGCGAGGGTGCCGCTCGTCGTGCGCCATCCCGACCGGGTCGATCCGGGGGTGCGGGACGGGTTCACGGCCCACGTCGATCTCATGCCGACGATCCTTTCCCTGGCCGGCGCTCCCCTTCCCGAAGCGATGGAGGGCCGTGACCTGACGCCGGTCCTCGAGGGCACCGCACCGTCCGTGCAGGACGAGGTCTTCATCGAGATCCGGGGCAGCACCTCGATCGTGACGGACCGGTGGAAGCTGGGACTCTATCCCCACGACGGCGAAGGCGATCTTTACGACCTGGAGGACGACCCGTTCGAACTCATCAACCGCTTCGAAGACGGTGACTACCGTGGTGTGCGCGACGATCTGTCCGAGCGTATTATGGATTTCGCGCCCGAATGGCCGCCGGCGTTCTCGGTGGTGAACCGCTGATCGGACGATGATGAAACGCTGATGATTCGATGATGAACGATGACGGGACACGGATGAACCGCCACCCCCTTCTCCGCTGGGCGCTCGCCGCAGCCGGGCTGGTCCTCCTGCCGGCGATCCATGCCTGCGCCAGCCCCGACGAGCGCCCGCCGGGCGAAGATGCGGACCGGCCCAACGTTCTCTTCATCGCCATCGACGACATGAACGACTGGATCGGCCCGCTGGGCGGCTACCCGGGGACGGTTCACACGCCGAACCTGGAGCGTCTGGCCCAGCAGGGGATGACCTTCACCAACGCGCACGTGCCCGCCGTCTCCTGCAACCCTTCCCGAATCGCGGTGCTGACCGGGGTGCGTCCGTCGACCTCGGGAGTCTACGACCTGAGGACACTCTGGTACGAAGAAGCGGCGCTACAGGGCGTGGCCACGCTGCCCACGCACTTCCGCGCCAACGGCTACCGCACGCTGGGAACGGGGAAGATCTTCCACGCCCTGTCCTGGCTGAACGGCGACTACGGGGTGGACCAGAACGACGTGAACGCCTGGGACGAGTTCCATCCGTCCCTCGACCAGCAGATGCCCGACGCGCGCTTCCCCGAAGGAACGGTGCGGACGGTGGATGAGCAGGGATTCTGGCTGTACGAATGGGAACGGGTGGCGGCGGGGACCGGGGAGCTCGCGGACATCAGCGTGCCGTACTACATGGACTGGGCGCCTTTCCCCGAGGGCGAGCCCTTTCCGGACGAGAAAGTCACCGACTGGGCGGTTGATCAGTTGCGACGTGAGCACGAGCAGCCGTTGTTCCTGGCGGTGGGCATCTTCAGGCCGCACATCCCGTGGTTCGTTCCGGAGCGCTTCTTCGACCTTTACCCGCTGGACGACATCCGGCTTCCCCAGCCCGACAACTGGCGCGAGGGCCTGCCTGCCGCCGGCCAGAGAATGGGTGAGGAGCGCAGAGCATGGCACCGCTGGATCGAGGCCAACGGAGAGTGGGCCCGGGCGGTGCAGGGGTATCTTGCGTCGATCAGCTTCGCCGACGCGCAGGTCGGACGGCTCCTCGATGCGCTGGAGGCGAGCGGCCGGGCGGATGAGACGATCATCGTGCTCTGGTCCGACCACGGCTTCCACCTCGGCGAGCGCGAGACGTGGGAGAAGTTCACCCTCTGGGAGGAATCCACGCGGGTACCATTCATCGTGGTGGAGCCGAGTCAGGTGGAGCCGGGTACGCGCTCGGCGCGCGCAGTCGACCTGTTGGACATCTATCCCACGCTCGTGGAGCTTGCCGGCCTGCCCGCACCGGCCCACGAATTCGAAGGCGGCAGCCTGATCCCGTGGCTGCGGGATCCGACGCGGCCCAGGGATCGCCCGGCGATCTCGACGGCGGCCAGCGGTCAGCACACGGTTCGGACGGATCGGTGGCGCTACATCCGGTATCGGGACGGAAGCGGTGAGCTGTACGATCACGAGAGCGACCCGGAGGAGCGGGTCAACCTCGTGCACAACCCGATCTACGCCGACACGGTGGCGGCGCTCGCTCGCTGGCTGGAGCCGATTCTGGCGGCCGAGGCGGCGAGGGATCTGGACGGCTCCTGACCGCGCCTGACCAGGACCATCAGCCGTCGAGATCCGCGATCAGGGCCGGGCCCGCCGGGTCGTAGGGGTGGGCCTCCGCCAGCGCTCGAGCGTAGCGTAGCGCCTCCTCCGTCCTGCCCGCGTCGCGGTGCAGCACGGCCAGCGCGACCAGTAGATCCCGGTCGCGCGGGTGTCGGGCCAGCGCCTGCTCCAGCTCGGTCCGAGCCGTCGCGGTGTCTCCCGCCGACTGGAGAGCCACCGCGTACACGTAGGTGTAACGGGTGCCCCGCGAATCCAGCTCCGCGGCCCGCTGTAGGGACGCCATCGCCTCGTCGGCGCGACCGTTGCGGACGAGGAGGAGCCCCAGCGCGTGATGTGCGTCCGCCGACCGAGGGGAGAGGTCGAGTGCGGACCTGAGAAGCGGTTCGCCTTCGGGGTCGCGTCCGGTGCGGAGGTGGAGGTCCGCCAGGTTGACGTACGCCGGCACGAAGGTGGGATCCTGGCCGATCGCCTTCTCCAGGGCCGTTTCAGCGTCTTCGAGCGCGCCTGCGAGTGTCGCCAGCCACGCCAGATTCAGCTGCGCCTCCGGGCGCTCCTGGTGGGCCAGCTGGGCGTCGCGGTACTCGGCCCGGCCCTCGGCGAGCGCTGAACGGAGCTGCGGTGCCAGCGACCGGCCTCCGACCGCAGGTTGGCCGGCGAATGGGGCTACCGCCTCGACGGCGGCCAGACGGACGGCACGTACGGGATCGTCCAGGAGAGGCGCCACCAACGGCGCTAACTCACGAGTGGGGGACAGCCGGATGCCCCGCAGGGCCCCCATGCGCACGATCGGGTCGGGATGGTTCGTCCCTCGCCGCACCGCGCCTGCGCGTTCCGGACTCGGGTCCGACCCCAGCAACGTCAGCGCCGTCGCTTTGGTGATGGAGGGAGTCTGCGGATCGCGCAGGAGCGCATACAAGCCGGGCAGGCTCTCCGGATCTCCTCTCCGGGCGGCTGCGATGGCCTCTGCGTAGTACCGCGTGCGCCTGATCGGGACACCCTCCAGCCGCTCGGCGATCTCGGCGGCCGCCGCCGCGCCCGTCATCCCCGTGTGGCAGCTCGTGCACGGGTCCGGCGCACCCACGGCCTCCGACACCTCCGGGTCCGGCACGCGGAAGGAATGGTCACGCCTCGGGTCGACACCCATGTAGGTGCGCGAGGGCATGTGGCAGGAGACGCAGAGGGCTCCCTTCGTCCCCTTCTCGTGGAAGTGGTGGTCGACGGTGTCGAACGAGGACGGGGCGTGACACTGCGCGCAGGTGGCGTTCCCTTCGTCCCGGAGGCGCAACGAGTGCGCGTCGTGACAGTCGTTGCAGGTGACGCCCGCGCGGTACATGGCGCTCTGCACGAACGAGCCCCACACGTAGACCTCGTCCCGAATCTGCCCGTCCGCGAAGTAGAGTCCCTCTTGCAGCAGCCCTGGCTCGTGCGAGCCGAGGAGGGTAGCGCCGTGCCGGTACCGTGTGGAGATGGCGGAGCGGCGGGAGTGGCAGCGGCCGCAGGCGTCCAGCTGGCCATCGGGATCGGGGCGCGTGAGGGGACGGGCGGTTCCCGTCGAGGGGTCCAGCGTCCATGCACCCGGATCGTGCGGCTCGAATCGGATGAGCAGCCGGGGATCCGTCTCGGCCGACGGCGCGGCGGGCCCGGGAGAGCCGCGGTCGAGGGATTCCGCCCAGGCCACATGCCCGGAGCCGGGCCCGTGGCAGGCCTCGCAGGCTACGTCCAGCTCGGCCCACTCGGTCGAAAAGCGATCCGATCCCGACGAGTAGTTCTTGCGCACACCGGTCGAGTGGCATTCGGCGCACATCGAGTTCCAGTTCAGCTCGGGTCCGGTCCAATGCGGGGCGTCGCGAGTGGCGGACCTGTCTGCGGCCTGTGCGGGGGTGCTCCCCGCGTCCTGTGCGGCGGCCCCGTCCTCGGTCCGCAGATCGAACCACCGCTGTCCGCCCTCGTCGGGGCGGCGCGAATCCCACGCGATCGGGAGCACCTGGTAACGCCCCCCCGGGAATTCGACCAGGTATTGCTGAAGGGGGATGGCCCCGAAGGTGTACGCGACGCGGTGCTCCCGCGGCGCCTCTTCGGGACCCTCCACCCGAGCGAGGAACACCGCGCCGCTGCGTGAGAACGTCCAGGCCGACTCCACACCTTCGAAGCGCGCTCCCGCGAAGTCGCCCAGGACGGACTCGGGAGTGGCCTCCTGCATTGCGAGGTCGTGATGCGACCCGGTCCACAGCTCCGCCTGGGCCGAATGGCAGGACACGCAGGCACCGCTTCCCGTGAAGGTCGGGTCGGGGGGAGCGTTCTCGGCGTCCCTCTCGGCGCTGCATGCAAGAAGCGACACCGTGACGCTGATGAGAAGCCGGGCCATCGCGCAGCATAGGGCCGGGGGTGGGGGCCGGCAAGAGAAGCGAATCGAGGGCGCACTTGTCCGTGGATGCCGCCGGACCTATATCGGAAGCAGCGGCGTGTGACCCCGTTTGCGTCATGCCGTCGGGGGACGGCGCCTCACCGGGCTGGAGCGCCCCATGGGAAAATGATGCGCCCTCGCACGGTCACGATCTGTGTGGCCGCCGCCGCAATAACGGCGTGCACGCGGGGCGAACCTGCGCCGGCACGCGTCGAGGCCGCGACCGAGGTGCGGTCCGAGCAGTGGCCGGCGCTCGGGATCGAGGTCCAGGAACTGGTGCTCGGCAACGGATTCCGGATCGTCATCGTCGAGGACCATCGCGTGCCGCGTGTGGCAGCCTCCCTTTGGTACCGCGTCGGCTCGCTTCAGGAGAACGTGGGAGAGCACGGATCCACGCACTTCCTCGAGCATGTCATCCACCAGGGCACGACCACGATCGGCGTCAAGGACCCGGTGCGTGACCGGCAGCTTCTCGAAGAGATCCATGAGGCCGAGCAGGCGCTGCTGGCCGAGCGGAACGCACAGCGCAATCTGGTGCGCGAGCGCAGGATCTTCTTCGACGAGGCCGAGTGGGCGACGACCGACACGATGGACCGGCTGCGGGAGAGGTTGTACGAACTGGAAGACCGGCAGTCCGGGAATCGCATCTTCTGGCAGGAGTACAACTGGTACCGCCGGCACGGCGGCCTCATGCGCCACACCGACCCCGTCCCCGCGAACACCGGCAACGAGCTCATGAGGATCGAGGTCGATCTGCCGAAGAGCCGTCTGGAGATGTATTTCCGGCTCGAAGCGGACCGCATGGTCAACGCGGTTCTTAGGGGGTTCGAAGCGCAGCGGTACACGGTGTTGGAGCAGTTCCTCAACTTCAACCGCACCGAAACGGGTCGGTTCTCGGAGGCGCTCAACGGCGTCTCCGGCGTGCTGCACCCGATCTACCTGCACCCGGGTGGCCACATGCGCGACCACGACTACTGGAGCCGCGCGGGCGTGCTCCGCATGTACGACGCGTATATCGTCCCGAACAACGCGATCCTGACGCTCGTGGGTGCGGTGACCGTGGATGAGGTGCGGCCCCTCGCCGAGGAGTACTTCGGACGGGTGCCGCGTGCGCCCGAGCCGCCGGCGGGGATGGACTTCGCGGCCGAGCCGCCGCCGGGGGGCGCGGTAAGGCTCGATTGGCTCGAACCGCTCGACCCGCGTGTCGTCGTGCGGCATCGGATCCCCGGCGTCGGCCACCCCGATCGTCCTGCATTCGACGTGATTGCGCGGCTCCTGAGCGGCCCCGATGGCCTCCTGGCCGCGGAGCAGCGTGCGTCGGGAGGCCCCCCGGCCAGTTGGGGAGCGAGCGCCTCACGGACGGGTTCGCCCTCCAGGCTGAGCATGCAGGCCGGGGCCGCGCGCGACGAGGACCTTCCCGGGCTGGAAGAGGTCGCGCTGCGAGCGGTCGAGCGGCTTCGGCGGGGCGACGTTGCGGAGGCGAGCCTGTCGCGCGCAAAGCGGGAGTTCCGCTTCCAGTGGGAGCAGATCAGGTCGGATCGCGGAGATCTGGCTTCGCTCGTCGGCGACTTCTTCGTGGGCGACGACTGGCGCACCCTCCGGACCTTCATCGAGGCGCGACAAGGGACTACGGTCGAGGAGATCCGGCGCGTGGCTGCACGATACCTCGTACCCTGGAACCGAGTCGTCGGCACGACGCGCCGGAATCCACCTCTGCCGGCCCGCGACAACCTGGTTCCGACCCCCGGGGTGGAAGGGCGATGAGGGCGCCTGTGGCCACCCCCATGGCGCTGCTCGCCACGCTTGCGTGCCTGTCCTGTGTGCCTGACGGAGGCGCGCCGGAGATGCTCCCCGGACATTCGCGCCCCGTGCTGGAGCACGACTGGCTGCATCCTGACGAGCTGGAGTTCGAGGACAGCGGGTTCCGGCCTGCCGATCCCGCGTCTGCCCGGCTGACGACACCGTCCGGAGCACGCGCCTATGTCATCGCCGACCCGGCCGAACCGCTGGTGGCGATCGTCGCGGCGGTGCCGCTCGGGCGGCACTTCGAGGAGGACGGTGAGATCGGCGCGGCGGAGGCGGTATCGAGGGTCCTGGAGCGGACGTTGAGGGGACGGCTCGGGCCCGGCCTCGTCGGCAGCACCGGGGTCTCGCAGGAGCGCGACGTGACGATCCTGAGCGTCGAGGTGATGGCCGAAGACTGGCGCGCGGCGCTCACGGCGGTCGTGGGCACGGTGCGGGAACCCCTTCTGGGAGCATCTGCCAGCCCCGGCGGTCGAGCCGGTGGGCCGGGTGCGGGCCAGGGAGGAGGCCGGGCGCGAGCTTTGGCCGAACTGACGAGGTTGGTGGCACGTCATCCCATCGCACCGCCGGATCCGGAGGTCCGCGTCCGGGCAGATGCCGCGCAGGCTCTCGGGCGGCGGACGCTGCGGCCCGGCGCGGTCGTGTTCGGTATGGGCGGCGGCGTCACTCGCGCCGAGGCGGAAGCCGCGCTGGTGGAGCTGACCGAGGGGTGGGTGGCCGACCCGGGCATTGGGTCCAGGACTGCCGCGCGTCCTCCGACGGTCGCCGCTGCGCGCCCGCCGTCGCAGGCGCTGCACACGATCGATCAGCCGGGGTTCATGTCGTGGACCGCCCTGGGGCACGTCATGCGCGCGATCTCCCCGGAGGACGAGGCCGCGGTGGCGGTGATGGAAGAGGTCGTCAACATCCGCCTCAACATCGCCACGCGCGAGATCCGGGGGCTCACCAACCGGGCCATGCTCGTCCTCCCGGGCGCCACGGACGGGGCCGGAGTGCTGCACGTGTGGACCGGCAGCCGTGCGGAGTCCGTGGGCCCGCTGATCCGCTACTCGTTCGAGGAGCTGACGCGGATCCGAACCGCCGGAGGCAGCCCCAGCCGTGAGGAGCTCGATCAGGCCAGGGGCGGCCTCGCGTTGGGGCAGTGGCAGGAGTCGCTCGACGGTGCCCGCCGCACTTCTGCGACCTACGCAATCGAGACCGTGAGGCGCGGATCGCTGGAGCACCTCGCCGCGTGGCCCGCCGCGGTCCAGGCCGTGACGGCGCAGGAGGTGACCGCGGCAGCGGCGGAGTACATCGATCCCGGCGCCATGACCGCAGTGGTCGTGGGGCAGATCGACGACGTGCGGGCGGCGCGGCACCCGCGCTGGCCCTTCGAGCTGGACGAGGTGCCGTCGCTCCTGAGGCCGACGGGGCGCGTATCCGGACAACCGCATGAGGAGGAGTGATGAGAGTCGAGCGTACGTTGTTGATGGCGTTGGCCGCCCTGGCGGGCCTGAGCGGACCCTCGGGAGCCGACGCGCAGAGCAGGAGCCTCTTCGACGAGGAGTTCGTGCGGGCGTTCACGTACAGGAACATCGGCCCGTTCAGGGTGGGTGCGAGGACCTCCGACGTGGCCGTTCCCGCGTCTCCGGAGCGTGATCACCTCTACACCTTCTACCTGGGTTTCTGGAACGGCGGACTGTGGAAGACGAGCGACAACGGTACGACGTTCCGGCCCGTCTTCGACGATCGGAGCAAGCTCTCGATCGGCGACGTCGCGATCGCCCCGTCGAACCCGGACATCGTATGGGTGGGAACCGGAGACGGGTTCATGTCGCGCAGCTCGTACGCGGGAGACGGCGTCTACAAGTCCACCGACGCCGGCGAGACGTGGACCAACATGGGTCTGACCGACTCACATCACATCCCCAGGATCGTCATCCATCCGACCGATCCCGACATCGTCTATGTGGCGGCGATGGGCCACCTCTACTCGGAGAACGAGCAGAGGGGTGTTTTCAAGACCACCGACCAAGGAGAGAATTGGGAGAAGGTCCTCTACATCGACGAGCGGATCGGCGTTATCGACCTGGTCCTCAATCCGCAGGACCCCGACGTCCTCTACGCCGCAACGTACGACAAGGTCAGGATGCCGTGGCAGTATGTGAACGGCGGGCCCGGGAGCGGCATCTACAAGACGTCGGACGGCGGGTCGACGTGGGCGAGGCTGACGGGTGGGCTTCCCGAGCACCGGATCGGCCGGATCGGGCTCGACATCTTCCTCAGTGATCCGGAGATCGTCTACGCGGTTGTCGAGAACGCCAACCCGCCACCGGACTGGACGCCGGACGAGGGGGCGGAGCCGGGCGCGCGCGTGCCAACGATCGGCGGCGAGGTCTACCGCACCGAGGACGGCGGGGGCGTGTGGACCAGGATGAACTCGGACGAAGACAACGTCAGCGGCAAGGGCCCGTACTACTTCAGCCAGATCCGGGTCGACCCGAACGATGACCAGAAGCTCTTCGTGACGGGTGTGGCGGTGGCCAACTCGACGGACGGGGGGAGGACCTGGCACGACCTCGACTGGCCCCCGAGGAGACTCTTCGCCGGGATCTTCGGGGACACGAGGACCCTGTGGATCGACCCCGAGGACTCCCGGCGCGTGATCATGGGAAGCGACGCGAGCTTCCACGTCTCTTACGACGGAGGCAAGACCGTCGACCACATCGACCATATACCGGTGGGAGAGGTCTATTTCGTCGGCGTCGACATGCAAGACCCCTACAACGTCTACGCGGGCCTGCAGGACCATGACAACTGGAAGGGGCCGTCGGCCGGCGCGACCGGTGAAGTCTCGATGCTCGACTGGAAGGTGGTGGCCGGTGGAGACGGCATGTACACGCTGGTCGACCCCGAAGAAGGTCGATGGGCCTACACGACGCGCCATTACGGGGGGCATTCGCGGTTCGACATGAAGCTCGGATATGGCACGGACATCCAGCCCCGCAGGGAAGAGGCCCTCCCGCCCTACCGGTTCATCTGGGCGACCCCGATCCACCTCTCCCCTCACGACAGCGACGTCATCTACACGGGTGGCCAGTACCTCCTCAAGTCGACGGATCGTGGTGACACCTGGACGGAGATCAGCCCGGACCTGAGCACAAACCCGAGCGACAGGATCATGCCGCTGTCGGAGGGCGGGGTTCCCGGAGGAATAACCTGGTTCGCGATGTCGTCGATCGCGGAGTCACCGATCACGCCGGGCGTGATCTGGACGGGGCTCAGCGACGGGAAGGTCCACGTCACGAGGGACGGAGGTGAGAGCTGGACGGACGTCACCTCCGCGATCGCGGACGTGGGCGGGCGGGAGGACGCCTACGTCAGCCGGGTTCGAGCGTCCCGGCACGCGCCTGGGCGGGCCTACGTGTCCAAGCGCGGCTACAAGTTCGACGACTTCCGGCCGTTCCTGTACCGCACGGACGACTACGGCGCGACGTGGACGTCGATCGTCGGAGGCCTCCCCCAGGAGCCGATCAACGTCGTCTTCGAGGACAGCGTGAATCCGGATCTTCTCTTCGTCGGGAACGACACGGGCGTGTTCGTCTCGATCGATGGCGGCAACACCTGGGTGAAGATGAACAACAACATCCCCAACGTCCCCGTGCACGACCTGCTCGTGCATCCGCGGGAAGGGGACCTCGTGGTCGGCACGTACGGCCGAGGCATCTTCATCACGAACGTGTCGCCGCTTCAGGAGATCGACGAGTCGGTTCTGGCCGAGGATGTTTACTTCTTGCGGATCAAACCGGCGACTCAGAGGATCACATGGCAGATGGGGAACGATTACCTGTTCGGGAGCGAGCACATCGTCACGCCCAACGAGCCGGGCGGGATGGCCATCCGCTACTATCTCGGGCGCGCCGCGAGCGACTCGGCCAGCATCTCCATCACGGACTCCGGGGGAGCGGAGGTTGCCCGGCTCAAGGGCCAGGCTTCGGCCGGCATCAATACGGTCTACTGGGACATGCGCGTCCGCAGGGAGCAGGGGGCGGGCCGTGGGGGAGGAGGCAGCGTGGGTAGTCCGCTCGATCAGTGGATGCCACTGGGCGACTACGAGGTCACGCTGGAGGTCGGGGGCGAACGCCTCACGCAGCGTGCAACCATTGCCAGGACCCAGGGCTGGACCCTGGGCCCGACGCCGGTGGTCATCCGGTGACCCGCGCTCGGCGCAGGAATGGAGACAGGTCCATGGTTCGAGAGATCTTCCGTACATCCTCCGCGCTCGCCGGGGTTTTCGCCTTCGTTGCACAGGCAGCAGGGGCCCAGGAGTCGCTTCTCGTACGCGGCGAGCCGTCGCAGCTTGATGTGCGGGTCGCCGGGGAGCACAGCGTCCGCGTCACGCTGAAGCCGGTCAGCTTCCAGGAAGAGCTGCCCTTCTCGCCGTCGCTTGCTGCCGGGCGAGCCTATCCGCCACCGATCGTCTCCCTGCGCGAGATCGGCGACCCCGTCACGCGGCGCGTCGGCAACCTCCAGGTGACCGTCCGCCCGGAGCCTCTTTCTGTCGAGGTGCGCACCGCCGCCGGGGAGCCGGTCCAGACGCTGGTGTTTTCGGACGACGGGACGGTCTCCTTCGACGTCGGGCCGCACCCCGTGCTCGGCATGGGCGAGGGGGGCCCGGAGCCGGGCGACGACTGGCGCACCGACCATGTGGTGGAGTTCGACCGGCGCGGTCGCTTGCACCGGATGCGCCCGCGCTGGCAATCCAACGCCTACGGCTCGCGCAACCCGGTCGCGCTCCTCGTGGGCACCGAGGGGTGGGGGCTGTACGTCGCCACGCCGTGGGTCCAGGTCGATCTGTCGGAGGCGGGTCGGGGAACCTTCATCCGGTGGGAGCGTCCGGCGCCCCCCGCCGCGGGCGAGGAAGAAGAGGGGCCGTCGTACGAGCGGCAGGTGCAGGGTCGCCCGCCCGCGTCCCAGCCGACCGACGTCTTCGACGCATTCGTCTTCGACGCGCACGACCCGGCGGCCTTCATGCGGGATGTCTCCTACATCTCCGGGGCCGCGGTCATGCCTCCGAAGTGGGCGCTCGGGTACATGCAGTCACACCGGGAACTCCGGGACGACGCGCGCGATTCGGAGGCGCTGCTCACCTGGGTGGTCGACACCTTCCGCGAGAAGCGGATGCCGCTGGACGCGGTCATCTACCTGGGTACCGGGTTCACGCCGACGGGCTGGAACACGAGGCAGCCTTCCTTCGACTTCAACCCCGAGGTCTTCCAGCGGGAGCCGCCGGAGGTCCTCGCGGATTTGCACGCGCGCAACGTCAGGATCATCACCCACATCGTGCCGTGGCGCCGCGACCGGCTCTCCACGCTCCACGGAACGGTTCCGCCCGCGATGGGCGACGCTCTCGACCGCTCCCACGTCTTCTCCTACTGGCAGGAGCACATCCCGCTCGTGCACGCGGGGGTGGACGCCTGGTGGCCCGACGAAGGCGACTGGTTCGACCTCTACGAGCGCGTCAAGCGCCACCAGCTCTACTACCAGGGCCCCCTCTGGTCGACGCCGAACGTCCGGCCCTGGAGCCTGCATCGCAACGGGCACCTCGGTGTCGCCCAGTGGGGTGGCTGGGTCTGGTCGGGAGATCCCCAGGCCACCTGGAAGACGCTCGAGGCCCAGGTTTCGGTTGGCATCAACCACTCTTTGAGCCTCAGTCCCTACTGGGGGTCCGACACGGGTGGCTTCTATACGACCTCCGAGCTCACCGGCGAACTCTACGCCCGGTGGTTCCAGTTCTCCGCGTTCACGCCGTCGTTCCGCTCCCACGGCCGCATCTGGCGGTTGCGCCTGCCGTGGGGCTGGGGGCTCAGCGACATGGGATTCCCGGAGGGGCAGAGGGAGCGCCCTCCCCAATCGGAGATGAACAACCCGGCGATCGAGCCGATCACGAGGAAGTATGCCGAGCTGCGCTACCAGCTGATCCCCTACACCTACACGCTGGCCCGCGAGGCACGCGACACCGGCATGCCCCTGATGCGGGCGCTCTGGCTCCACTACCCCGACGACGAGCGGGCCCGGGGGATCGGCAGCGAGTATCTGTGGGGCCGCGACCTGCTCGTTGCACCGGTTTTCCAACAGGGCCTCGAGACACGGGAGGTCTACCTGCCGGCGGGTGTTTGGTACGACTGGTGGACCAGCGAGCGGAACACGGGTGCGCGGACCGTCACGCGCGAGGTGGACCTCTCGATCATGCCGATCTACGCGCGGGCCGGGGCCATCATCCCGTTCGACCCCGTGCGGCAATACATGGAGCAGGCGGTCGACGAGCCCACGACGATCAAGGTGTTCGGGGGTGCCGACGGCGAGTTCACGATGTACGAGGACGACGGAATGAGTCTCGACTACCTCCAGGGCCGGGGCACGTGGACGCGCATGAGTTGGGACGATGGCCAGCGGCGCCTGACGATCGAGCCTGGCGCGCCACCTGGGGCTGTCAACCTCTTGCCGGAGGGACGCACCTTTGTGGTCGAGCTGCTACCGGGCGGACAGACGAGGACGGTCCGCTACGGCGGCTCCCCCGTCGAGGTGGTGTTCTGATCACACTCCAGCCCCGCCGTGTCACACCGCATGTTGTCTTTACTATTCGCCCGGCCGCGGAAACACCCGCACCCGATTCGCCCAGTTGTCCCACATGCTCGTGAGGCGATCCAGCTCACCGGGTTGGCGCGTGGCCAGATCCCGTGTCTCGGTCCGGTCGAGTTCCGTGTCGTAGAGCTCCCACGGGCCGGTGCCCCCTCGCGCCACCGCCTTCCACGTGCCCTCCATCACGGCCCGGCTCCCTTCGTGCTCGACGTAGATCGCTCCCCGGTCCAGGAGCCGGTCCGCGAACGCCGGCACGAGGCTCACGCCTTCCATGGGCTGGATCTCTTCCCCGGCGTAGTTGGCGGGATAGGCGGCCCCGCCGACCTCCACGAGCGTCGGCATGATGTCGATGAGATGGCCGGGCTGGCGTCTGAGCTCGCCCGCGGCGGGGATGCCCGCCGGCCAGTGTGCGATGAGCGGCGTCGCGACGCCGCCGGTGTGGGTCAAGGCCTTGTAGAGCCGGAACGGCGTGTTCGAGACGTTGGCCCACGGCAGGCCGTAGCTCTGGTACGTGTCGTAGGGGCCAGGCATCACGCCGGGGTCGTTGCCCACCTGGATCGGCTGGCCGTCCAGCGTGAGCTCCCGGCTCACACGCTCGCCCCCGCGGAGGATGTAGTCGTACCACCCCTGTGTGTTGATCTCCTCGGCGCACCCGCCGTTGTCTGAAAGGAACAGAATAAGCGTGTCGTCCAGCACACCCCGCCGCCGCAGCATCTCGAGCAGGCGCCCGATCGCCCGGTCCATCGACTCGACCTGTGCCGAGTAGACCTCCATGCGGCGGAGATGCCAGGCCCGGTTCTCCGCCTCCTCCCAGGGGGGCGCGCCGGCCTCCCGCTCCGGTAGCGCCCAGCGGGGGTCGACGATCGCCGACGCCAGCATCCGCTCGTGGCGCTCCCGCCGGAGACGGTCCCAACCGGCGTCGAAGCGTCCCCGCGCCCGGGCGATATCCTCCTCCCGGGCGTGGAGCGGCCAGTGAGGCGCCGTGAACGACTGGTACAGAAAGAACGGTGCGTCGGGTCTCTGATCCAGGTGCTCGCCAACGAAACGCACGGACTGGTCGCCGATGGCGTCGGTGTAGTAGAACCCTTCGCCCAGCTCCTCGACGGGATCGTTGTCCAGGGTCAGGGTCTGGGGTTCGAAGTAGCTGCCCGCGCCCGTGATCGTTCCGAAGTAGCGGTCGAACCCGCGCTGAAGCGGCCAGTTGTGATTCGGCCCGTCGCTCTCGATGAAGCGGGTGACGTGCCACTTGCCGGTGGCGTACGTGCCATAGTCGGCATCCTTCAACACCTCCGCCAGCGTGACGCTGTCGCGGCTGAGATCTCCCCGGTAGCCTGGTACACCCCGGTCGTTCATCATGCCGCCCACCCCGGCCTGGTGCGGGTAGAGACCGGTGAGAATACACGCCCTGGAGGGGCAGCAGCGCGCCGCGTTGATGAAGTTGGTGAAGCGCAGCCCGCCCAGCCCCAGGAAGTCGATGTTGGGCGTACGAAGCTCTCCGCCGTAGCAGCCGACGTCGGAATAGCCCAGGTCGTCTGCGTAGATCAGGACGACGTTGGGCCGCCGGGAATCCGGACGAGAAGGTTGCCCGCAGCCGGCCAGGCTCCCAAGCACGGAGGGGCCCGCGAGCGCGGCCGAGCCGGCGGAGACCCGGCGGACGAACTCCCGGCGGTCCATGGTTTCAGCAGCCGGTCCCACCGCTCATGCGGTAGGCCGCCTCGACGATCGCGAGGGTCTGGAGGTTGTCCCTGGGCGAGGTCTCGAACATACCACCATCCGCCAGCCGGTCGAGGAAGTGGGAGATCGCTCCAAGGTAGGACGCCTCGTAGTCGGCCGCGAGGTCGAGGGTCAGCGACTCTCGGCAGGCTCCCGAGAGCTGGAGCTCCGGACCGCGCAAGCTGATGGAGCCATCGGTCCCCTGGATCTCCAGCCGATCCGACAGCGCTGCTGGACGGCCGTGCGCCATGAAGTCCCCGATCAGCGACACGGTGGCTCCGCCGGGGCCACGGAGAACGAGTGTGGCCCGGTCCTCGCCCCGGATCTCCGTGCACCTCTTCCCCAGACGCGCACCCTCGAGCACCAGCGGTCCGAGCAGGAAGCGGAGCACATCCACATGGTGGATCATCACCTCCATCAGCAGCATCCGCTCCAGACCGGCCAGCATGGGCTGCCGCACCAGGGCCGGCAGGGCGCCATGCTCATCGGGCAGCAGGCCGGAGGTCATGACCTCGAGCCTGGCCGTGCGCACGGCGCCGACGCGCCCATCGTCGATCCAGGACCGGATCCGCCTGTAGTGTGGCCTGAACCGCCAGTTCTCGTGCACCATCAGGCGGATGCGCCCCCCGATCTCGTCGACGAGAGAGCGCGCTTCCTCGAAAGTGGGCGCCAACGGCTTCTGGCAGAGGATGGCATGCCCGCGCGCGGCCGCCATGCGACAGATGTGAACGTGGTGTTCCCGTGGGGCCGCGATGTCGACCACATCGAGGCCGGTCTCAGCGAGCATCCGCTCAACCGATGTGTAGACGGCAGGGATGCCGTACCTCGCCGCCCGCTCCTCGGCCGCCTGGCGGTGCGGATCGGCCACGGCGACCACGGTGGCGCGGTCCTTCAGGGTCTTCCAGGCGTCCAGGTGGTGCTCTGCGACCCACCCGGCTCCGGCCAATCCGACGCGGATCCGCTCGCCCCTCACGGCGCCACCGCGGCCACGACGCTCGGCATGGCCTCTCTCGGGATCCAGAGGATCAGCTCGGGGAGCAGCACCGCCACCGCAAGAACGCCCAGCGAGATCAGGTAGAAGGGCATGAGGGCGCGCATGGCGGTAGCGACGGAGATCCGGCCCAGGTCCGAGGCGATCAGCAGGCAGAGACCGTACGGCGGCGTGATAAGGCCGATCGCCAGGGTGAGGACGACGACGATCCCCATGTGGTAGGGATCGATGCCGCCGGCGGCTCCGATCTCTCCGATGATCGGCTGCAGGATGATGATCGCGGGGATTGCGTCCATGAACGCGCCGACGACGAGGAAGATGAGGACGACGAAGACGAAGATGGAGTAGCGCGAGGCGAGCAGGCCGGCGCCGTCGAGCCAGTTCACGACGCCCTGCGGAACGGAGTAGAAGGCGAGAATCCATCCCCACAGGGAAGCGGCGGCCACGCACAGCAGCGAGAGCGAGAACAGACCGATGCTGTCCCCCGAGAGCCGGAAGAGGCGCCGGAGGCCGAACTGCCGATCGGGGAGGGCGAGGATCAGCAGGTAGACGACGGCCACGACCGAGGCCTCCGTGGCCGTGAAGACCCCGCCCATGATGCCGCCGATGACGATGACCGGGATCAGGAGTGCGAGCCAGGCGGACCGGCTGGTGGAAAGCATCCGGCGCGCGGAGAACACCGTGGTCTCACCGATTCCGAGACGGCGGGCGACCCGCCACGACCAGGTCATCTGGCTCAGGCCGATCAGGATGCCCGGGACGATGCCCGCGAGGAACATGGCCCCGACGGACACGCCGGCGGTGGCGGAGTAGATGATCATCATGAGACTGGGCGGGATGATGTTGCCCAGCGTCGAGGAGGCAGCCGTCACGCCCACCGCGAAACCGCTCGGATACCCCTCCCGCTTCATCGCGGGGATCATGACCGAGCCGACGCCCATCGTGTCCGCGGAGGAGACGCCCGAGATGCCGGCGAAGATCATCGAGACTCCCACGTTCACATGGGCCAGCCCCCCGCGCAGGTGACCGACCAGCGAGCGGGTGAAGTCGATGAGCCGGGCCGATGTGCCCGTATCGTTCATGGCCTGTCCCACGAACAGGAAGAACGGCACCGCCAGGAGGGGGAAGTTGTTGAGACCCACCCAGATTCGCTGCGGCACAATGGAAAGCGGCACGTCGCCTTGCACACCGATGGCGAGCGTCGATGAGATCAGCATCGCGAACGCGATGGGGACGCGGAGCAGGCAGAGCACCACGAACGACCCGAACAAGAGCCAGAGGATCACTCGGCGCCCGGCGGCGGCCGCGGCTCGGGGGCGCCTCCGCGCGAGAACGCGGCGTAGTCGAGGAGGAGATTCGAGACGGAATAGACCACGGAGAGGGTCGCGAATACAGGAATCGCCGCGTACACGAAGGCCATGTTGATCTGCGAGTTCGTGGCGACGCGGAGTAGCCCGACCTCGGCGTAAGCGATCCCCTGCACGAGGAGAAACCCGGAGAAGGCCAGCACGCAGAGGTCCGGGACGACATCGAGCAGGAACCGCCCCTTCGGACCGAATGCCCGCCGGCGCCCCATCGTGACGTCGATGACGAAGTGGCGCCGGCTATTCACGCTCATGGCCGCGCCCAGCAGCACGACCCAGAAGAAGAGGAAGCGCGCGACCTCCTCGGACCATATCAGCGGTACCTGGAGGACGAAGCGAGCGATCACCTGGAGGACGACCACCACCGTGAGTCCCGCGAACAGCACGGTGGCCACGACGCTGTTCACAGCGGCCAAGCGGTCCAGGAAGGTGCGCGTCTCGCTCGCTCGGGTCTCCACCGGCGTCAGCGCGCCGCGGTGCGGACCATTTCCAGAAGGTCCCGAAGGTCGAGGTTGTCGGCGACCTCGTCCTGGATGACGGTGCTCCGCCCGAGCAGTTCCCCCTGAGCGATGCTCGACAGCTGGACGCCGTGTCGCACCTGCATCTCGGCGAGGGCCCGGGCGTTCTGCTCGCGCATGAAGTCCCGCTGCCACACCGCCGCCCTCCGGGCCTCCTCGCGCAGGATCGGACGGTACTCCTCCGGCAGCCTGTCCAGGCTCTGCTGGCTGATGAACAGCCCCATGGGCAGCACGAGGTGGTTGGTGGGCGCGAAGTACGGAGCCGCCTCGTAAAACTTGTTGGAGAGGATCGAGATCGGTTCGTTCTCCGCCCCGTCTATGACCCCGGCCTGCAGCGCCGAGTAGACCTCCGAATAGGGCATCGGCACCGGAAGCGCGCCGAAGGCCTGCCAGGTCAAGGCGTCCGCCTCACCGCCCATCACACGGATGGTGAGGCCCTCGAGGTCGGACGCCTCCGCGACGGGACGCCTGCCGTTGAAGAGCACCCGGTATCCGGATGTCATCGTCGCCAAGAGACGCACCGAGTACCGCTCGCGACAGGCCTCGTCCAGGAGCTCGCCGACCTCCCCGTCGAACACGGTGGCGAAGTGCGCCTCGTCCTCGAAGAGGAAGGGGGCGCCGAACAGGCCGAACTCGGGGCAGAACTGGCTGACGTGGCTGAAGGCTGCCAGCGCGAGATCGAGCGTCCCGAGCCGCAGGCCCTCGATCTGCTCGGGCGAGTCTCCCAGCTGGGCCGCGGGGAAGACCTGGATGCGCACCGCGCCGCCGGTGGCTTCGGCGGTCCGGTTGGCGAACCTCTCAGCGGCCAGATGGTAGGGATGCCCGACGGTCTGGTCGTGGCCCAGCCTCAGTACGTGCTCGGCACCCTCGCCGGCACACGCGGACATCGCCAAGGCGACTACCAGGACCCACACCCGGAGAAGGTCAGGACTCATCAGATGCTCCGATCTGGAAACGTGCTCCCACAATGAATGCCGACAACGCGGGTGTCAAAGAACGATCGCATCCGCCGTGCCGACGAGCGACCGGCGGTGTCCCGGCCCGCACTTGTCGAGCCACACGAGGCGACCTATCGTGCGCCCAATGAACGCCGACTTCCGGAGGGGGATCGCAGCCATCGGGTGGAATGCGACGCCGTACACGATCGAATGACGAGTTGCCCGACCCGGTTGGCCCGGACAGCGAAATGAGCCGGGAGCGCGAAGGACCGCGCGGACTTGCCCGGCGGCTGACCCGATACGGTGACGCCGAGTTCGCGCTCTTCCTGCGTCAGGCCTTCCTCCAGGCTCAGGGCCTCACCGGTGAGGCGCTCGACCGTCCCGTCGTGGGTATCGCCCAGACGGCCAGCGACTTCAATCCCTGCCACGCTTCCGCCCCCGCGCTGGTCTCCGCAATCAAGCGGGGCGTGACCATGGCCGGTGGCCTCCCCTTCACCTTCCCGACGATCTCTCTGCACGAGTCGTTCGCCTTCCCGAGCAGCATGCTGCTCAGGAACCTGATGGCGATGGATACCGAGGAGATGCTCCACGCGTTGCCGCTGGACGCGGTCGTCCTGGTGGGAGGGTGCGACAAGACGCTGCCCGCGCAGATCATGGGTGCCGTGAGCGCCGGAGTGCCCGCCCTCGTCGCCCCGGTGGGGCCGATGCTCGCGGGGAGTCACGAGGGAGAGCGGCTCGGCGCATCGACGGATTGCCGCAGGCTATGGGCGGCGTGGCGGGCCGGGGAGATCGGCGAGACGCAGCTGCGAGAGGCGCATGAGCACCTTATGCCGTCCCATGGTACCTGCATGGTGATGGGCACCGCCGGCACGATGGCGTGTCTCGCGGAGGCCTTCGGGTTCGTCCTTCCCGGTGGAAGCTCGATCCCCGCGGCGCTTTCAGAGAGGTTGCGCTTCGGGGAGAGGACCGGCCGGCAAGCGGTCGAGTTGGCTCGTGCGGGGATGCCGGCCCCGGAGTCCCGTATCACGCCGGCATCGCTGCGGAACGCGGTGACGGTTCTGCAGGCGCTCGGCGGGTCGACCAATGCCCTGATCCACCTCGCCGCGATCGCCGGGCGAGCCGGCTTGGCCCTCGACCTGGACGAAGTGGACCGCATCGGGCGCGAGACGCCGGTGCTCGCGGACCTGAGGCCGGTCGGCCAAGGCTTCATGGAGGACTTCCACCGCGCCGGCGGACTTCCGGCGCTCATGCGGCGGTTGGGTCCGCGTCTCGACCTCACCGCGCTGGCCGCCGACGGCCGCACGCTCGGGGATGTCGCCGAGTCCTGGCCCGAATGGACCGACGAGAGGGTCATTCGCCGCGTGGACAATCCCGTCGCCCCGGGCGAGGCGCTCGCCGTGCTCCGTGGCTCGTTGGCACCCGACGGGGCCGTCCTGAAGCGTGCGGCGGCAGGTGCCGGGCTCCTGCAGCACGAGGGCCCCGCGCTCGTCTTCGAGGGGCTCGATGACCTCGCGGCCCGCATTGACGACCCCAACCTGCCGGTGACGCCGGAGCACGTCCTGGTCCTGCGCGGGGCCGGCCCGATCGGGGGCCCGGGCATGCCCGAGGCCGGGTCGCTTCCGATCCCGCGGAAACTCGCGCGCTCGGGTGTGACGGACATGCTGCGCATCTCCGATGCCCGCATGAGCGGTACGGCGTATGGCACCGTGGTCGTCCACGTGTCGCCCGAAGCCGCGGTGGGTGGCCCGCTGGCCTCGGTCCGTGACGGAGACCGCATCCGCCTCGACTTCGCGGGCCGGCGGCTCGATGTCCTGCCATCGGACGAGCAGATGACGGAGCGCCGCGAGTCATCCCGTCCTCCACACGCCCCCGAACGAGGCTACGCCCGGCTCTTCGCAAAGCATGTGACGCAGGCCGACCGAGGCTGCGACTTCGACTTCCTGACCGGCGGAGACTCGCTCCTCAGAAGGCCCTGATCGCCCTCACTCTGCGGGGGAAGTCCTTGTCGTCACCGTGCACCCGGCCCAGGTCGGGGAGGTCGACGTGCGCCGCCATGTCGGCGCTGCTCTGGGAGGAAGCCCAGTAGGTGAAGTTGTCCGCGATCCCCGGATCCCTGAAGTTGCCGAGCCCGTGGGCCCTGAGGTTCTCGTACATGAGGACCAACTCGTCTGTGGACGGAAGGAACCATCCTCCCATCCCGTTGAGAACGAAGCTGGCGCACAAGTACGCAGCCGAGCCCGGCTCCTCGCACGCGGCCAGAATGTCGGCCGTATTCTGCCTGCCCGTTCCCACGGCCGTGCCGCGCGCCCCCGGCACCTCTCGCCGGAAGCACCCCCACTTCGCTCCCCCGCTCTGGTCAAACGGGGCGGCCTCGAGGTAGCGCCACCCGTCGGTCGCATAGTGCGGGTTCACATGGAAGATGAAACCGCCTGCGGGACCCGTGTCGCCCGGCGCGAGCTCCTCCCGGGAAAGCCAGACGGACATCTCTCCCGCGCCGCGGTTGGCCCACAGGTGGTATGGGATCAGCGTCACGGGCATCGTCGTGGGCGAAGGGTCCATAAGGTTCCGGGCCCGGGTGTCGATGACCGGGTGGCCGCCGAGGAGGTTGGGGTCGGAGCGGAGCTGCAGCGCCTCGTCATCGTCGAAGAGCAGCTCAAGGACTTTTCCGCCTTCGACCTCCGGCCACTCGCAGCAGTACACGATGGGACCGCGCTCGACCGCGAACCGGCCCCGGTTCTCCCTGCCCCTCGGGTCGGCGGCCACCCTGCGGATCGCCATGGGGAGCGCCACCTCGATCACGTCGCCATCCCGCCAGAGCCGGGTCAGGGACACATACCCCATGCGGTCGGGTGTAGCGTCCACGGCACGGCCGTTCACGGAGACCGTCGCCCGGCTCTCAAGCCGGTCCATGTACCTGTACAGTCCCTCCGGGGTCGACACGTCCCGGGCCCAGCCGGGGATGCGCAGCTTGATGGTGCCTTCCAGATCGCGCTCCGCCGACACCGTGATCGACGACCGCCCCCCCCAGGGCATCGCACTCTCCACCGAGAGCCCGAGGGTGCCGCCGTCCACCTCGAACTCCGTCTTGCTGGAGACGTAGAGGTTCACGAAGACCACCCCGTCCGGGTCCTGTGCGTAGATGTAGCCCGGCATGCGGGCCATGAAGCGTACGAGGTTGGGTGGGCAGCACTCCAGCGAGGCGTGCTGCCAGCGGAGATCGCGGCCGTCGCCGGCGCTCGCCAGCCGGTTGACATAGAAGTAGTGGTCCCCCGAGACCGAGACGCCGCACGTGGCATTGTTGTACATGCCGCGCTCCATGACGTCGATGTAGCGGCCATCTCCCGTCGCCATGAAGAGGTTGTGGCTCAGGGTGATCAGCATCAGCACCGCACAGGTCTCGGAGTAGGCGTCGATGTTCGGCAGTGAGTAGGGCTCGCCGAAGCCCTCGTTTCCGGTTGTCCCGACGCCGCCCGTGATGTACATCTTTCGGCTCACGGCGTCGTGCCACATGCGCTGTGCGGCCTGGAGGTATTCGTCCATACCCGTCAGGATACCCACGTCGGCCATCGAGACCATGAGGGTCACGCAGTTCACCGCGTGGCCCACGGCCTCGGTCTGCTCCAGGACGTGCCTGTAGGACTGGTTGTGGCGGCTCCGGCCCACCGAGTCTTCCCGGCCCCGGATGTCCAGGTAGTGCCTGGCCAGGTGGAGGTGTTTCGGGTCACCGGTGACCCTGTAGAGCCGGGAGCAGTTGAGGGAGTCCCGCTCTCCGCCCGAGAACGGGGGATCGTTGGCCTCGAAGTCGTCGTAGAGCAACGCTGCCGAGCGAATCGCCTTGTCCAGAAGGTTGCGACGGCCCGTAGTGCGGTACCACGTGGCAGCGATCTGGAAACCGCGATTGCTGGCAGGTGCCTCCTGGCTGGCCATCTCCCCGACCCTTTGCTCCACCCATGCTTGCAGCCGCGGATCGGGGTAGGTCTCGAGCGACAGCATGGCGGCCTCGAGGACACCGCCCCGCGTGCGCCGCGTCGAACCTTCCAACTTTAGGACCTCGAAGGGAATCGTGACCTCCGCGTTCGTCCAGACCCGGGGCCGCCAGAAGTCGTCGGCCAGTGCGACTTCGGAATGGAGCTTGGGGTGTATCGGGTAATCTTCGGCGGGCGGGCGCTTCGACTTCCATAGCTCGACATCCGGTGGGCCATCGGTGGACGCGTCGGCCCTCTCGGGCACAGGGACGCGCCCCGGCGCGACGTACGCCAATGCGCCCGCCGAGGGGGCGGTCCGGAGGAACTGCCGGCGAGGGATGTGCCTGTTCATGTCCGCTCCTTTCAGCCTGCCTGCCACTCGATGACTCCGAACTCCCGCCACTCCACATCCTCGTCGATGAACATGGCCGCCGGAGGGCCGATCTGTCCGGCCTTGTACGAGACGGTCCGGGGCTCCACCTCGAGCCGCAGCGCGCGGGTTACGACCGGCTCGAACTCCACGGTGCTCCAGGCGTCCTGCTCAACCGCGAAGGCGCCATCCGTGGCCACCGGCCTCCACTCCTCACCGTCCCTGTAGAGCAACCGCCACGACTCGGGCAGGTTGCAGAAGCGCTTGTCGGCGAAGTAATAGACGCGCGAGGAAGACACCGGTGCGGGGGCCTCGAACTCGTACTCGAGCCATGCCCGCTCGCCCACCGGCGGCCGCATTCGGAAGAAGCGGTGCGACTGGTCAGCCGAGTTGATCGGCTCGCGTCCGTCGTGGATCGAGGCAAGGTCGTCGTTCTGGTCGTTGTATCCGGTCCAGCCCTTATCGACCCCGCCCGATGTGCGCACGGCGGCGATCGGGGGCGGTGGCCCGGGCGATCGCCATGCCTTGCCGGGCTCCTGCGCCATCCACACGGCCATCTCGCCCATGCCGCGATTGGCCCAGGCGAAGTACGGGATGGCGGTGAGCCGGTGCGGGGCGGTGGGGGCGCTCTCGCCGCGGCTGTCTTCCTGGATCGCCTCCACATCGCCACGGATGACCTGCACTCCATCCAGGAGCCGTGGCTGGAACTCGGACTCGAAGGACGCACCGTCCGGCACGACGATGTCGAGGGCGCGCCCACCGTTGTCCGGCCACTCGGCGCAGTAGACCAGCGGCCCCCGCTGAAGCGCGACGCGGCCGCGGTCGTCCTCCACCGCCGGGTGGGCCAGCACCCTCCGGACCGGCATCGGGAGATCCAGCTCGACGACGTCCCCGGGTTGCCATGTGCGCTCGATCCGTGCGTACCCACGCTCCAGATCGAGGGGCAGCGCGCGCCCGTCCACCCGGAGGGTCGGAGGCCCCGGATCCGCGTCTGCGAAGCGGTACAGCTCCCCGGGCATGACCTCGCCGCGCGCCCACCCCGGGATCCGCACGTACAACGGGAACGCGACCTCACGCTCCGGCTCGACCAGGAGACGGATGCGCCCCTCCCAGGGATAGCGCGTCTCCTGGCGCAGGCGTACGGGAACGCCGGCGACCTCCACGCGGGCATCGCTGCTTGTGAAAAGATTCACATATAGCGCACCCGATGGGTCGGTCGCGTACAGGTAGTTGCCGATGGACGCGACCATGCGAATCACATTCGGCGGACAGCAAGGCACGTTGATCCATTCGAAGCGGGTGTAGTCCCCGAAGGACTTGAGCGGGTTCTGGTAGAAAAAGCGGTCCCCCCGGAGCGACACGCCCACCAGCAGGGCGTTGTAGAGCACGCGCTCCATCACATCCACGTAGCGCGCGTCCCGGTCGAGAAGGGCCAGCCGATGGCACCAGACCGCGCTGCCGTACGCTGCACACGTCTCGTTCCAGGCGCTCAGGTTCGGCAACTCGTGGGGATCGCCGTACTTCTCATGGAACCGCGTCGAGCCGATGCCTCCGGTCAGGTACGTCTTGAGGTGGGTCTGGTCCTCCCAGATGCGGTGCACCGCCTCCACATACGCCACGTCCCCGGAGAGCGCCGCCATGTCGGTCATCGCGATGTACAGGAAGGTCGCGCGCACAGCGTGCCCGACGGCCTCGAACTGCTCCACGACCGGCTTGTGGTCCTGGGCGTAGGTGCGGTCCAGCGCGTACTCTCCGGTGCGAGGGTAGTCGTCCTTGCCCCGCTCGTCGGCGAAGAACCTGGCCAGCTTCCAGTAGCGATCGTCGCCGGTGGCCCGGTAGAGCGCGACCAGACCGATCTTCAGCCCCTCGTGGCCCGAGATGTACGTCTCCTTGCCGGGCCCGTAGATCGAGTCCATCTGGTCGGCCACCCGCACCACGGCGTCGAGGAGCCTCGACTTGCCGGTTACGCCGGCGTACGCTGTCGCCGCCTCGAGCACGTGCCCCGAGACGCGGACCGACTGCTCCGGTGTCTCGATGCGCTGCTCCAGACCCGCCAGCAGCCCGTCGATGCGCTGTTCGACGTACGCCTCGAGTTCGGGGTCCGGCCGCTCCTCGAGCATGTAGGCCGCCGCCTCGATCAGCTTCGAGAGGCTGAAGCCGCCGTCCCCGAACCTGTCGAAGCAGTAGCGCAGCGAGACATCGCGGTTGGCGTCCATTCGTGGCCGCCAGAACTCGTCCTGGATGTCGACCCGGTCGAAGCGGACCGCCCGGAGCGGGTAGTCGTCGTCGGAGGGCGGCAGAGGCGGAGCGTCGAACCCGGCGAGCAGGCCAGGGTCGGCACCCGGCGCTCCCGCAAGGTGCTCCAGGACGGAGGGGAGCGGGACCAGGCCCGCGCCGGCCGCCGCCCTCAGGAAATCACGACGGTCTATCGAGCACATGTGGTTTCTCCTATGCCGCGCCTCACAACCCGCCGCGCCCGATCTTCCGCTCCAGCTCGGCCACCGGCCCCTCCAGGATCGGCTCCAGCATCGCCGCGTACTCCTCGACTTGGCGGGCGTAGCGCTCGATCCACTCGGACTGGGCGGCCGTGGGAGGGCCGCTGTAGTTGCCGACCTGGATCGTGAACCAGTTGAGCCGCCCCACGAGGTTCACGTGCCCGGGATCCCTGACGTCGCCCGCGAACCCCAGCAGCACCGGCCGCAACTCGCGCCGCACGGCCGCAGCCTCGGCGCGCAGCGACGGGTTTTCGGAAGTCTGCTCCAGCTGCTCCAGGCGGGCGTCCAGAGGTCGCAGACGGGCAAGCGCGACGCGGACCGTGCACTCGGCGCGCTCGATGGTGCTGGCGGCGCGGTACCACGCTTCCATGTCGGCCGCCGACGCGTCCACGCGCGGGTCCATGCGCACCACGACCGGTCGCTCGCTGGTCTCATCGGCCAGAGTGAGACGCGCCGTATACGTCCCGGGGATCGCGCGCACCCAGGTGCCTCCGCCCCCCCGGCCCCCGGGTCCACGTCGAGCAGCCGCTGCCGCGCCGTCAGCTTCTCCCGCAGGCTCGCACGACGAGCGCTCGCCAAGGTTCCACACGACCCGGTTGATCCCGGCTTCCGCCGGGCCCGTCAGCGAGCGCACCGCCCGCCCGGCCGCATCGTTGATGTCGACGCGCACGCGCTGCCCCGCGCGCATGCCGGGGTCCACCCAGTAGGTCAGCAGGGCCCCGTACGGCTGGTTCGGGGCCACCCAGACCCGGTTGCCGAGCGTGCTCACATCGGAGGCCCGCGTGTAGCGCACGGCCGGCATCGGATCGAAGAGCTCGAGCGGGCCGAGTCCGTCGCCGTCCCCTCCGGTCCGGGCGAGTCGCTGGAGCGCGGTCACGTCGTCCAGGATGTAGAAGCCCCGGGAGTGGGTGCCGAGGACGAGGTCGTTGTCGCGGGGATGCAGCTCCAGGTCGCGCACCGCAACGGGGGGCAGGCCCAGCCGCAGGTCGGTCCAGTGATCTCCCCGGTCGAAGGAGGCGAAGATCCCGAGTTCGGTGCCCGCGTAGAGGAGGTTCGGCGAGCGGAGGTCCTCGTCAACCACGTGCACGTATCCGCGGAGCCCGTCGCTGATGCGCCGCCAGGTGACGCCGAAATCATCGGTCGCGAAGATGTAGGAATCGAAGTCGTTCATCCGGTGCTGGTCGATCGCGACGTACGCCCTTCCCGGCTCGACTCTGGATGCCTGGACACCGCTCACCCACGAGTGAGGCGGAGCGCCCTCGATGTTCGGCGCCACGTTGGTCCAGGTGCCGCCTCCGTCCCGGGTGACCTGGACGTTGCCGTCGTCGGTCCCCACCCAGATCACCTCGGCGTCGAGAGCGCTCTCGGAGATGGACAGGATCGTGGTGTGGTACTCCGCCCTCGTGTTGTCAGGGGTGATCGGCCCGCCGGAGAGCCGCTGCTTTTCGGGATCGTCGGTCGTGAGGTCGGGGCTGATGATGTCCCACGTCTCTCCGCCGTCTCCCGTTCTGAACAGGACATTGCCACCGAAATACATGACATCGGGGTCGGTAGGCGACATGTGGACCGGTGCGTTCCAGTTGAAGCGGTAGTCCTCCAGTTCGGCTCCTCCGCCCGCCGGGCCCGGAGGATGGGGCTGGATGTAACGCTCCTCCCGGGTACGCATGTCGATGCGCGTGATGTCTCCGAAGTGGCCGTTGTAGTAGATGATCTCCGGGTCGCGCGGATCGGCGATCGTGTACATGCCGTCGGCCATGTAGCGCAGCCGTACCCAGTCGCCCTCGCGCACGCCCACCCGGTTCCAGTTCTCGTTCGGCCCGCGCCAGATCTCGTGGTCCTGAAAGCCTCCGAGCACGTTGTACGGCTCGGCCATGTCCAGTCCCAGGTGGTACGCCTGGCCCATGGGCATGTTGTTCAGGAAGTCCCAGTTCGAGCCGAAGTCGTTGGAGATCCAGAAACCCCCGTCCGTGCCCGAGAGAAGCCGCGCCGGATCGGCGGGATCGATCCACAGCGCGTGGTGGTCGCCGAACATGCTGCCGCCGTGGCCGCCGAAGGTAAGCCCCCCGTCGGTCGAGACGCTGAACGAGCCCGCCAGCGTGTAGACGCGGTCGGGGTCCACCGGGTCGGCACGCACCTGCGTGTAGTAGAAGGGCCGGTTGTTGAGACGGCGGTCGGCGTTGACCATCTGCCACGTCAGCCCCCTGTCGTCCGAGCGCCAGAGCTGCCCGTCCTCCTGGGACTCGATCAGCGCGTAGACGCGATTCGGATCCGCGGCGTGCACGCTGACCCCCACGCGGCCCACGAGCCCGGCGCCGGGCAACCCGTTGTCCAGAGCGGGATCCGTGAGAAGTGTCCAGGTGTCGCCGCCGTCGGTCGACCGGAAGAGACCGCTGCCCGGGCCCCCGCTGCGAAAGTGCCAGGGCCGGCGCAGATAGTCGTACATCCCGGCGTAGACGATGTCGGGATCCACCGGATCGACCGCCACGTCGCTGGCGCCCGTCGTCTCGTTCAGGTAGAGGACCCGCTCCCAGGTCGCGCCCCCGTCCGTGCTGCGAAAGAGCCCCCGCTCCTCGTTCGGTCCCCAGGCGTGGCCCATCGCCGCCGCGAAGACGATCCGCGGGTTTTGGGGGTGGATGACGATGCGCGAGAAGCGCTCCGTGTCGGTCAGTCCCAGATGGGCCCACGTCGCACCGCCGTCGGTGGTCCTGTAGATGCCGTCGCCGATGGAAATGCTGTTGCGTACGGCGCCCTCCCCGGTCCCCACGTAGACCACTTCGGGATTCTCCGGGTGCACCGCGATCGCGCCGATGGAGAGCGTGCCGCCGTCCTCGAAGACCGCCTCGAATGTGATTCCGCCGTTCGTGGATCTGAACAGCCCCGACGTCGCGGCGCCGACGTAGAGAATGTTCCGGTTGCCGGGCACGCCGGCGATGTCCGCGACCCGTCCCGCGAACATGGCGGGGCCGATTTCACGCCACGAGAGGCCGGACAGGAGCGCTCTATCGACAACGCGCGGACTCGGGGCGGGGGCGGTCTCGGCGGTGCCGGCCGGTCCCTCGGGGGCGGCTTGGCACTCTGCCGAAGCAAGGGCCAGGACCGCCGCCAGAAGCGCTTCGTATGCACGGATTCTTCGCATGTCGAGCTCCTCCAGTCGGACCGCGTGCGTTGTCCCCTAAAAGAGGCGGTTCTCCGACTGCGCTGAGCTCGCCCGAGATGTGCCTGCAGCGGGCTCGGTTACCATGGGGCTGGCGCAGTCCCCCGGCAAGGCCTGTCAGACGAGTGGCGTCTCTTGGGACGCCGCCGAGTAGGGCCGGTGCCGAGGCCGTCCCAACAGGCTTCTCACCTCTTCGTCGCACCCTCCCCGCCGAGCTTTGGTGCCGGCGCGGGCTCACGGGTGTGCCAGGCATCCACGAATTCAGGATGGGGGTACGCTTCGTCGGAGCCGTAGGGGTAGCGGGTCATCCCGTGGAAGGGCAGCGGACCGACCTTCCATCCGGCGGCGGTGTTCAGATCGCTGTCCTTCAGCCAACCCTCGGTATGGATCAGGAAGTCGCGCGTCCATCCCTCGGGAAGCTGCGGGAGGCCGACGGCGTCAAAGCGGAGCGCGAGTTCGTCGCCGGGGGCCATGATCGGGTAGCGGTCGTCTGACTCTTCCATCAGCGCGAGCACGTCGCCATAGCGGGTGAAGCGCCCGAAGAGAGGACGCCAGCGCGGCTCGTGGGACACCGAATCGTAGTCGAACCAGGGGGGGCCGTAGCGCCCGCCCTTCAGGAACTCCCTCGAGAAGCCCCTGTAGCGCAGATCGGCGGCGGTGGGCTGGAGCACGGTGAGCCGTGTCGGCGCCTCGACCGCGCTCAAGGAGAAAAACACCTCGTCCCAATAGATGTTCATGTTGGTGCGGATGCGTACTCGGTGGTCAGCGGTCGGAAAGAGGCCGGTCAGGTCCTGCACGATGGTCTTGTTCTTTCCGGACGGGAAGCTGAGTTCCGGAACCGCTGTCTCCCACTCACCGCCTTCGCCGATCACCTGCAGGTACGGCGCCACGGTTTCGAGCGCCTCTGACTGCGAGAGCGCGACGTTGATGCTCGCGTCGGTCGGAAAGATCCATCCGCGCAGATAAAGCCGCACCGGCTGGCCGGGGGCGAAGTCGCCCAGGTCAAGCACGAGATCGTGCAGTTCGCTCATTCCCTGATAGCGGAGCGGTTCGAATCCGCCTACGTACACGTCGTCCGAGGCCGACAGCGCCGGGAGCCCATCGCGGCCGGCGTGGTCCGTGGCTGACCGCGGGCGTCTGCGATCCGCGATCTGATATAGCTCGATCCGGATGTCAGGCCCCGGGAAGACGAATCGCTCGTCGACGAAGACGTCTACGGAGTCCGGATGATCGACAGCGACCAGATCGACCTCGTCGACATAGAAGATCTCCCAAAGCTCATCGGTGATGCGTAGCTCGTAGCTTCCGTCCCGCTCGCGGAGTGCGTCGCCCGGAATGCGGAGGTACTCCTGCGAGGCGGCCGGCGAAGCGTAGCTGGCGTCTCCTCGGGCCATGAGCCCGACCGGCATCCCCAGCGCGCTCTTCCACATGACGTCGGTCACGAATTCGAAGCGCTCACCGTTCCAGGCGAACAGCGTTGGGCACGAGCCCTTCAGGATCTGCTCCTCGACGATGGACTGATTGGCGCCGCTGTAGAGGATGTTCTGGGGCACTCCGTTGGGCCACCGCACCCGCACGACATCGGCACGCGGGCGCTGGCCGAGACCGACGTGGATCTCAGGCCCGCTGACGACCAGAGTCCGGTAGAGGGCGCCCGCCCGGATCTCGATCTTGGCTCCGAGGCCGAAGTGGTTGTTCTTGCCGCTGCCGTTGGAGAGCCCGACGAGCTGCATCTTGAGGTAGCGATTCCCGTTGCCGCCGTCGTTGCGCAGCAACCTCAGCGACCCGTCTGCGGTCGAGGCGAACAAGTCGAGGTCGCCGTCGGCACCGAAGTCGGCGGCCGCGATGCGGCGCAACGGGGGAACCGGGGGGACCATGCGCGAGACGTCGTCGAAGCGCCCGGCGGCGGCGTTGTGGTAGAGCTTCAGGGCACCTTCGCCCGCCGAGGTCTCTCCGGCGAGAGCGATGTCGAGCCAGCCGTCGTTGTCGAAGTCGACGAAGATTCCGTCGTGGACGGCGAGGCGGGCCGCGCCCGCAAGAAGAGCCTCTGGGCGTTCGTCGGCCTCGAAGGTGCCGCCCCCCTGGTTGAGCCAGAGCGTCATTCCGGCACCGCCGCGCGGAGCGGTCAGGAGGTCGAGAAGGCCATCGTTGTTGTAGTCGCCCACCGAGACGACGCCTTGCCCCTCGGCCGCCACGCCGCGCTCGGCTGCACGCTCGGCGAGCCGGCCCGAGCGTTCATTGTCGTAGAGTCTGAGCGCGCCGCCGGGGTCCGCAACCACAAAATCGAGGTCGTCGTCGTCGTCGAAGTCGCCGAATGCAGCCGACCCGCCGCCGGTCGTCGGCTGCCCCATTCCCGCGAGCGCGGTCACATCGCTGAAGGTGCCGTCGAGATTGTTGCGGAGCATTGCCCCGGCGGTTGGCGCGGCTAAGGCCAGGTCGAGGTCGCCGTCGTGATCGTAGTCGAGAAAGAGTGGCGCGCCGGCCGGAATCGGCACTCCGAGGGACGCGGTTACCTCGGCGAAGGAGCCGTCGCCCCGGTTGCGGAAGAGCGCGCCGTTCACGCCGCGGGCCAGGTAAAGGTCGAGCGCGCCGTCGTTGTCGTAGTCGCCGAACGCCGCGGCGGCAGGCACCGGCCCCGCGAGCCCGGCATCCGCTGTCACGTCGCTAAAGCCGTCGGGATCGTTGCGCAACAGGCGGCCGCCTGTGTAGACGTCCCGGTCCCCGTCGCCGTCAAAGTCGGCAACAGCGAGCCCGCCCCCACCGGCCGCTGCTGCGCCGGACGGGATCCCTGCGGTTCCGGTCACGTCGCTGAAGCGAAGCGCGGCGAGCACGGTCTCGGCGTCGCGCTCGCCGGCCCCGAGCATTTCGCTGAAGGTGACGACCGGGAAGCCGATCAGCACACCGCCTGGTCCGCGCAGGTCGCGCAAGCCTTGCTGGTAGCTCGGCGTAGTGCGCATGACGTTGTGAAAGGGCAGCACCGCGGCGAGCGCCTCCGCTGCATCGCCGTCCCTGGCCGCGCGCAGGGCTGCATCGAACAGGTCCTGGCCTTCTACCGGGAACGTCGGCACAACCTGGCGGAGTGTTTCGAGGCCGGCGGCGGCCGAGTCGGCGTTCCCGACCGTCAGCAACGCCTGCACGTGTTCGACGCGCGCGGCAACGTTTCCGGGATGGAGTCCGGCCAGAACGCCCAGCGTCGCCGCACGGCGGGCTGAGGGCTCCGCTTCGGTCGAATCGGCATCGAGGGACGCGAGCGCGTACAGCGTCCGGGCGTGCCCCGCTTCCGCCGATAGTGCTCGTTCCAACTCCGCACGGGCCTCACCCGCGCGTTCGGCGGCGAGCAGAATGTCCGCGAGGATCAAGCGCACATCCGGATCGTCCGGGGCGAGGTCGAGTGCCCGGCGCGTTGCTGCCTCGGCGTCGCCCAGGCGTCCCATCCGCAGATACGTAAGCCCCAGATTGGCGAAACCGGCCGACTCACGCGGGGCCATTTCCACGAGTCGCCCAAACTCGGCGGCGGCCTCGTCGAATCGGTTTTCCTCCAGATGGGCGAGCCCGACCGTCCGGATCGTCAGGAGCTCTGCGGCGTCGGGCGGCGCGTCCTGGCACGCCGTCAATCCGGCAGCTGCGAGCGCAATGGCAACAGTGGATTTCAACGGCGTCATGCAAGCTCCCTCATAACGGCTATCTCGGCGTTTCCTGGACAGTCACGATCGCGCCCGCCACCACCGGCCCCATATGCGTGACCCTCCCGCTGTGTGGCCAGCGCACCACGACGCTGTCGGCGGCCTGCGCCTCTCCGAGACCGAAGAGGAGCGGATCGAGTGCCGACTGTGAAAGATATGATGAGCCCGCAGCGACAAAACGCCGCTGTGCATGCCCGTCAGCGTAAACGGTTACCAGCGCCCCCAGCGCATCCCGATTGGGTGCCGCTCCCGCGAGGCGGATGCCAATCCCGGTCGCCACGGGCAGCTCGTTGCGAAACAGCCTGGGCGCCCCCCCGTTTTCCGTCACGAGCAGGTCGAGGTCGCCGTCACCGTCGATGTCGGCGGTGGCGACACCGCGCCCGACAAGGGCCTCTCTGAAGCCGGCTCCCACCAGTTGGCTGGCGTCGGTGAACCTTCCCGAGCCGTCCCCCAGAAACAGCTGCGGGCGCTGCGCGAAGGTTTGCTCCCGCCTGACCGTGTTGATGCCGGGCTCGATGTGGCCGTTGGCAGCCACGATGTCGAGGGCGCCATCGAGGTCGAAGTCGGCGAAGGCGACGCCGAAGGTGAGCGGGACCAGCGTGGGACGAGAGAGGCGCGCGGCGCCCGCCCGGTCCTGGAAGAGATCGTCCCCGATCCGGGTGAAAAGGGCCAGCGGTTCGTGCGCGAAGTTGCCGATCACGATCGACCACCGTCCCTCGCCGTCGAGATCGGCGACGTCGATGCCCATCCCCGCACGGGCGCGCCCGGCCTCGTCGAAGGCCACTCCGGCGCGCACCGCGATGTCGACGAAGGTGCCATCCCCTTCGTTGCGGTAGAGGAAGTTGCGCTGCGTGTCGTTGGCGACCACGAGATCGGGCCAGCCATCGTTGTTGAAGTCGGTCACCGCGACGCCCAGCGACTTCCCGTTCGGGTTGAGGACTCCCGCGGCCTCGGTAACGTCGGCGAAGCGACCCCCGCTGCCCGCGTTCCGGTACAGCCGACACGACTCTCCCTCGTAGTGCTGCGGCGTCGCGTACGACTTCGTCATTCCGTCCAGGGTGGTGAAGAGATCGGTCTCAGGCGTCCAGCGTACGTAGTTGCACACATAGAGGTCGAGCCAGCCGTCGAGATCGACATCGACCCAGGCTGCCCCTGTCGACCACGCCGGAGGCCCCTCCGGCGGATCGCCGTCCACTCCGGTGATGGCGGTGACGTCGGTGAAGGTGCCCCCGTCGTTGCGCAGCAGTCGGTTCGGGCCCACCGCGGTCAGGTAGATGTCAGGGTCGCCGTCACCGTCGTAGTCCGCCACGGCCGCGCCCATCCCGTAGAACGACAGGTCGAGGCCCGCCGCAGCCGTCCTGTCCTCGAACCGCCCATCCCCGAGGTTGCGGTAGAGGCGCTGGGTAGGGCGCTCGCCGGAGCCCTCCCGGCCAGGCCACCAGTCCGAATTGACCAGGAGCAGGTCGGGCGAGCCGTCGCCGTCGTAGTCGAGGAACGCTGCCCCGCTGCCGAGCGTCTCGGGCATCCACTTCTCACCGAAGGCGCCGGTCGCGTGTTCGAAGTCGATGCCAGCCTCGGCGGCGATCTCGGTGAAGCGTAGCCGGGTCGCGACCGTGTCACCGGGGCTCGTCTCGTAAGACGGCTCCGAATACGTCGGCGCGCCTTCCGCAGGTGGGTCCCCTCGGCCACATGCGGTGCACGCCAGCATGAGTGCGCTCGACAGCGACGGCGCGAGGCGCCTCCGGCCCGCGGGGGCCCTGCCAGCCTTCACCTGATGACCTCCAGCCGGTGGACCGGGATCTGTTGCGCCATGATGTTGGCGCCCGGGTCGCGGGCTCGGTACTCCCTGGTCAGCTCTTGCGCAGTCTCATCAATCCCATGGAAGAGGTATGCCGCCTCGGCCCTCGCAGCCTCCTCGTCACGCCCCAGCGCCCGTAGCGACAGCATGCGATGATAGTGGGCGACACGGTCCTCGGGATCGATATCGAGAACCTGGGCCAGCGCCTCGAGCGCATCCTGGTAACGGCCGTCGAGGAAGAGCGTTCTGCCAAGCGCGCGCCAGGCGGCGCGGTCGCCCGGAAAGACTTCGAGCACGCGGCGGTATGCGAGCGCGGCGTCCTCGTAGCGGCCATCTTCCTGAAGCACCTGTCCCCAGACCCAGGCGGCCCTCGGGTTTCCGGCATCGATTGCTTCAGAGCGTTCGAGCGCCGCATAGGCCAGCACGAGGTTCCCTTCCGCGAAGGCGGTGCGCGCGAGGTTCAGCGGACCGTCAATGCGGCCGGGTGCCAGCGCCTCCACGCGGGCGAAGGCCTGAGCGGCGCGCCGCAAGTCACCCTCCATCAGAAGCGCGATCCCGTAGTCGTTGTTGTGGATCCAGTCGGCCGCGTCCTCCACCGGCGCACCCGCACCACGAGTGCCTGGCGCGGTCACCAGGATCCGCACGGAGTCGGCGGCGATCTCGGTGACCGGCAACTCGGGCGGCGAATCGAAGTTGCGAAAGCCAGCGGGGTTCGTCTCGAATGCGAAGTCGCTGTACGCTCGATCGAACTTCCGCCACAGCAGGCGCGCGCTCACCGTTAGCGTCGCCCCGGCCAACGCCGCCGGCAATGTGAGCTCGTAGTGCGCGAGATCGGCGGTTCCGGGTCCGATGACGTTCGCGTAGACCGTAGTGTGGATGTCCTGGGCGTTGCGCTTGTGGATCGGGTTGCCGTTCCGGTCGACCAGAACGGCCTTGAAGGCGTGCGCGAACGGGTCCAGGTGCCCGTCAGTTCCCACGAGACCGCTCGCCAGGACGCGCCGCCCCACCGAGTCGGTGACGGCGAACTCGATCCAGCCCTCGTTGGAGTCGTTGGTGCCGCCCGGGAAGGCGTGCCCGACGCCCAGATTCCTGACCACGATGTCGAAGGTGACCGGTACGCCTGCCGGAACCGACGACCCTCGGGGTGCAAGCAGCAGCGGCGAGCACGGTTCCGGAACTCGAACCGCAAAGATGTCGATGCGCAGCTTCTCGGCCTGCAGAAAATCCTCGATTCGCCGCTGGGTCGCCGTGTCGCCTCTCAGGAAGGGAAGCGCGGTGTTGGCCGCGAGAAACCGGTGCGAGCGCACCATCCCGTCTTCCGCCGCGAGGTCCCCCCGGGGGGCTGGCTCCGGGGGCATGTGGCAGTCCTGGCAGACTCGCCGCGCCGCGGGCAGGTAGAAGGTCCGCGCCGCGTTCAGCGACACCCCGCTGTCGTCCCAGCTGTCGAAGTCGTCCTGGCCGCGCAGCCAGCGGTAGCCGTTCACCGGCTCGGTCAGGCCAACCTTGTGGCAGGTCGCGCAATACGTACTTTCGCGAAAAAACGGCTTGAGCATGCGGGCGGCGTGCACTCTGGGCCGCGCCTTGAGCGCGGCATCGTGCAGGAAACGGCCGGCCGATCCCGGAGGCGATGACGCGAAGACGTAGGGGTCCGTTGAGTCGTCCTCGATGTTGTAGTTGCCGTTTCCGGTCCGGTCGTGGATGCTGTTGATCGCGTGGCATGCCAGGCACGTGAGTCCCGCCTGCGCCTCGACCGAACTCCGGTCGATCTCCCGTCCCATCGACCCCGCAAACATGAGCACAGGGTCGTGGCACCCGCTGCACCACTTGCTTTTGGCGCGCCCAACGCCATCAGTGGCGGTGCCGGGAGACGCCAGGTGGCGTTCGATCCAGGGATTGGGCTCCAGCGCTTCCGAGCGCATCGCAACGATTGTCGCTTCGTAGAACGGATTGTTGAACGATGCGAAGCGGTGCGCCGACGCGGCCCATTGGTCGACGATGTCCGCATGGCACGGTTCGCAGCCTTCGGTGCCGATGCGCGCTTGCTGGGCGAAACCGCGGGCTTCGGATTCGGTTCGGACCGCCTCCGACCCCACGTCCGGACCCTCTCCCGTGAGGATGCGCGTGTCGAGGAATCCCCCGGTCGTGGTCGTCGCCGGCGAGGGGAAGAACGGGCTCTCGGGTGGCACGGCTCCGGTAGGCACCCACCCGGACGGCCCGAAATCCCCGCGCAGCATCGCTTCCGCGTCGCGGTCGACCCCACCCGGGCCTTCTGCCCCCGGGCTCCCGAGGACCCCCCGGGATGCGCCCCCGCCGCCCATCGCGTTGGCCCCATGTACGACAAAGAGCGCCAGGCTCGCCGCGGCGGCCGCCCCCAGAAAGCGGGCGAAGCGAACTGCGGGCGGCCGCGTGTGGCTCACCGCGCGATGTGCCGCGTAACCGGCGACGGCCAGCACCGCCGCTCCGGTGTGCAGCCACCAGGCCCACCTGTTCTCCTCGCTCGCCGCCGCCGAAAGGATGAAAAGTCCGGTCACGGTAAGTGTCATGCCAAGGGCGGCGTAGGGCACGCCGGTCCAGGCGGCTTCGTTGTGGTATCGCCGCCACACCGCGGGAAGGTGCCAAACCAGGAAGGCCGCCATCAACGTGGAAAGGAGAAGGCCCGCGCCTGTGTGGGCGAGGAGTAGAGCCTGATAGAAATGGGGCAGGCTTGCCGCGCCCAACGCGAATGGATCGAGCCCGACGCGGTCCGCGAGGCGCACCAGCAGAAGATAGAGTGTGTCAGCGAGCATGAAGCCGGCCAGGACGAGCGCGAGCGCCAGGAGTCGCTTCAGGGCCGGTGACAGCAGTGTGGGTAGCTGCCGGGGCCGCGTGGCGTTCCCGGCTCTAGCAACCACGAGGGTCCCCCGTGAGTCCGCCTGGTGTCGTGACGTCCTGTAGCACTCTCCCACCATCGTTTTCGGCTGCGAGGTCTCCCAGGGTGGGTACAGTACCCGGCACACGGATGTCTAGCCAGCCGTCGTTGCACATTGACTCCCGCACCCGCCGGGTCCATTTTTTGTGGCTGAACCATCCATTCCCGCGTAGCTCAGCTGGTAGAGCAGACGGCTGTTAACCGTCTTGTCGCAGGTTCGAGTCCTGCCGCGGGAGCTGTCTTTGCGGGCGCGAACCAATGCGCGTCGATAGTTGTCGCGAAGCCCCGGAGGGAGCGCCCTTCGGGGCCTCGTCGTATCTGGCGCCGACACCCTCGGCTTGGGAACCGATGGCCCCGAGGCCCCCAGCACGGTATTCTGACGGGACCGCACCCTTCCTCCCGAATCTCGGAGGCACCCATGCAGCGCCCGTCCGCCCCTGGCCCCCTCGCCGCGCTCTTCCTGGCGGTCGCCTTTCCCGCCGCCACCCTCCCCGCCCCCGCCCTTGCGCAGCAGGACGACGGTGACGACCCCGAATGGGACGTCACCCTCGCGCGGGGCGAGACCCGCGAGATCGACTTCGAGACCGACGAGGGTACGTGGATGTCCGTCGACATCTCGTCCGACGGCCGGTGGATCGTCTTCGACCTTCTTGCGCACGTCTACCGGGTTCCCGCGGAGGGCGGCACCGCCGAGAGCCTGACGCAGGAGAGCGGCGTCGCGATCAACTACCACCCCAGGTACTCCCCGGACGGCAGCACGATCGCGTTCGTGTCCGACCGTGGCGGCCAGAACAACCTCTGGGTGATGGACGCGGACGGGTCGAACCCGCGCCAGGTGCAATCCAGCCTGGACACACGCGTGACGATGCCCGAGTGGACCGCCGACGGCGAGTACATCCTGGTTGCCCAGAGCGGGGGCATCTGGATGTACCATCGGGACGGGGGCACGGGGATCGAGGTCGTGACCAGCGACGGTGGCTCGGCGTCGTGGCCTTCGGTGTCGGAAGACGGCCGGCACCTCTTCTACCATGTGCGCACTCCGGGGCAGACCGTGCCATGGGCGGTGGATCACATCGAGGGCGAGCTGGTGCGGGACGCCTTGCAGGGCACATTGAACGTGCGCCGCATGGAGCTGAAGACCGGAGAGATCACGAAGGTGACGAGCGGAGTGCCGTCGCGGCAGTACCGCCTTTCGGGCGGTGGCGGATTCGCCGGCGAGGTCTCTCCCGATGGCCGACAGATCGCCTTTGCGCGTCGCCTTCCCGACGCGACGATCGAGTGGAAGGGGCACGAGTTCGGGCCCAGCACGGCGCTTTGGGTGCGCGATCTGGACACTGGCGTGGAGCGGATCGTCATGGACCCGATCACGCAGGACATGAGCGAGGGGATGAAGACGATCCGTGTGCTGCCCGGGTACGCGTGGGCACCGGACGGCGGGTCCATCGTGATCGCGCAGGGAGGGAAGCTGCGGCGACTCGACGTGGCCAGCGGAGAGATCGCGACCATCCCCTTCACCGCGCGGGTTCACCGGGTGATCTCGGAACAGGCGTACCAGGCCTTCCGGATAGACGACGGCGCGGTCCCCATCACCTACACCCGCTGGCAGACCGGGTCCCCTGACGGGGCGCATCTCGCCTTCGCCGCGGCCGGCCGGGTCTGGGTCATGGATCTGCCCGACGGGACGCCCCGACGCCTCACCTCCGACACCGGCAAGGGCTTCGAGTACTCTCCGTCCTGGTCGCCCGACAGCCGTTCGATCGCCTACACCACGGTGGATGAGAACGCGGCAGGGCACGTCATGGCAATTAGCGCCGACGGGGGCAACTCCCGACAGGTGAGCGCGGCGCCCGGGGAGTACGCTCACACGCAGTGGAGCCCGGACGGCTCGGAGATCCTGGTCAGTCGTGGATCGGGCGCCACGGCGCGCTACCGCACGATGGCCCACAATCCCTGGTACGACCTCGTCCTCTTCCCGGCCGAAGGGGCCGGAGGCGGCGCGGAGACCGGGGACGGGGACGGCGCTGTCGGCCACCGGGTCGTGCGCGTCTCCGGCAACACGCTTTCCACCCGGACGCAGTTCGTGCGCGGCTCGTTCGGCGCGGGAGGGCGCATCTACTACCGCACGATGGGCGACTCCACCCGCCTGCGTTCCGTCGCCCGCGACGGGGGCGACCCGCGCACCCACCTCGTCCTCCCCTTCGCCGACGAGATCACGATCTCTCCCGACGGCCGCCACGCGGCGTTCAACGAAGGGGACAACACGTACCTGGTTCCGGTGCCGGGGGCGACCGGTGGCGAGTCCGTCCAGATCAACAAGAAGAACGGCAAGCTGCCCGTGCGGCAGTTGAGCACGCGGGGCGGCATCTTCCCGGGCTGGCGCGACGCGAATACGGTCGAATTCGGGAGCGCGGCGAGCTACTACACCCATGACGTCGCCGCCGAGACCACCGACACCTTCGGCGTGGCACTCGAGGTCCCGCGCGGCTCGCTCGGCATGGGCACCGTCGCGATCACCGGTGCGCGCATCGTCACGCTGGAGGACCGGCAGGTCATCGAGAACGGCGCCCTGGTCGCGACCGACGGCCGCATCACCTGCGTTGGCACGGCGGCCGATTGCGACACATCGGCGGCCGATCACACCATTGACGGGACCGGCAAGACCGTGATCCCCGGCTTCATCGACATGCATTCGCACTTCTTCCGCGAATACAGGGGCATCATCCCCCCCAACGCCTTCGAAATGGCGGTCGCGCTCGCGTACGGCGTCACCACCAACCTCGACAACTCGCAGTGGTCGCAGGACATCTTCCCCGCGATGCAGATGATCGAGGCCGGCGTGTTGGTCGGGCCGCGCACCTACACCACGGGCGACCCGCTCTACCGCGGTGATGCCGCCCGTCAGAACGAGCTGACCAGCTACGAGGTCACCGAGGACAACATCGCGCGCTTGCAGTCCTGGGGCGCGGTGTCCCTCAAGCAGTACATGCAGCCCCGCCGCGACCAGCGCCAGTGGGTGTCGGATGTCGCGCGCAAACGGGGACTCATGGTGACCTCCGAGGGGAGCGATCTCGGCTACAACCTGGGCATGATCATGGACGGCCAGACCGCGTGGGAGCACCCGATCAGCTACGTGCCGATGTACTCCGACGCGGCGCGCTTCTTCGGACGTGCCGAAGCCGTCTACTCGCCGACCTTCGTGGTCGGCGGGCCGGGTCCGTGGAACGACGAGTGGTTCTTCCAGGAGACCGAAGTCTGGCGGGATCCGAAGCTCCAGCTATGGATGCCGTGGAAGCAGCTCGTGCCGCACTCGCGCCGCGTCTTCAAGCGGCCGCGCACCGACTACAGCTTCCCCATGCTGGCCCAGGTGCTGGCCGATTGGATGGCGGAAGGCGCCCACGGAGCCATTGGCGCGCACGGCCAGCAGCATGGGTTGGCGTCGCACTGGGAGGTGTGGATAGCTGCGGAGGCCATGGGACCGATGGGCGCTCTGGAGCTTGCCAGCGTCGAGGGCGCCTACTTCCTCGGGGCGTCGGACGACGTGGGTTCGCTGGCCGAGGGCAAGCTGGCCGACCTGATGATTCTCAACTCGAACCCGCTCGACAACATCCAGAGTACCACGGACATCATGCTCGTCATGAAGGGCGGGATCCTCTACGACGGGATGACCCTTGACGAACTCTGGCCCAACGAGCGTCCCTACGGCGCCCGGCCCTGGCTGCACGAAGAGGTGTGGCGGGCAGGTCCGCGGCCGGTGAACCGGTAGGACACATCCATGCACTCATGGCGCCGCGCGCCGCCGAAATTCTGGCCCACCAACCATTCTGTCCGGAGACCAACCATGATTCGCGTGACTGCCGCCCGTTTTCTCGCCTCGGTCGCCATTCTGGCCGCGACCGCGACTTCGCTGACTGCCCAATCCGGGTCCTTCGGCAATTCGGTCGTGATCGACGGGGACGAGATGTTCGTCGCCGAGCCCAACCCCACCTTCCGCTCCGGCGCGGTGTACGTCTACCGGACGGCTGGTGGCCAGTGGCGCGAGTCCGCCGTCCTGCGTGCCCCGAACTCCGAACGGGCGGACGGGTTCGGGACGGTGTTGGCGAAGACCGGGGGCACCCTGTTCGTCGGTCAGCGAAGCGGACCGCTGCATGTGTTCGAACGCGATGGCGACGGTGCCTGGCGGGCCACGGGCATGGTCGAAGGGGACGGAGTGAACGGCATTGATCCCGGATGTGGCCAGTACGGCTATTGCGGCACCGACTTCGGTTTGACACTTGGTGCGAGCGGCGATTGGCTCCTCGTGGGAGCCCCCGGCGCCGCTCCCGATGCCCGCAGACGCCGCGGAAACGAACCCGAGGAGCCCGCCGTGCGAGGCGCGGTCCATGCCTACCAGCGCGACGGAGACGGTGAGTGGGTAGAGCGCGCCACTCTCTGGCCCGCTGACGGGACGGAGGGCGACGGATTCGGCTCAGCGATCGCCTTCACGTCCCATGGCGTGTTGATCGGCGCGCCCCGTTGGAACGCCGGCGCGGGCGGGGCCACGGACGACCTCACCCAGGCCACAGGCCGCGTCTTTCACTTCCGCCTGGTTGACGGGCGCTGGGAGGAGGCCGGAGCCCTCGAATCGGCCCCCGAGGCCAACGCGAACTTCGGATCGGCCATCGCGGCGACGGGTGACAGGCTCATGATCGGCGCACCGGGCGCCGACGAAAGCCGCGGCGCGGTCTTCGCGCATTCCTGGGACGCCGACCTCACCCGGTGGGTCCCCGGAGACGACCGGCTGGCCCTTTCCGACGGCGAGAGCGGCGACCGCTTCGGGTCGGCCGTGACCTTCGCCGGTGGCGACATCTGGATCGGCGCGCCAACCCCGCGCGGCAACGAGATCGGATCGGTGTACGTGTACGAAGCCGGCAGCGACGGCTCCCTGCCCAGCGACCCGCGCCGCATCCAGCTGGCCCAGGCGGAGACGGTGGAGCAGGACCATTTCGGCGCCCTCATCGTCGCGAATGAGGACATCGTCGCGGTGGGCGCGCCCGGCATGCACCACCAGTCCGGCTCGGTCCACCTCTACCAGCGCGGGGACGATCGCAGCCCCGGCGCCGTTCCTGCCCCCGACCCCGCCTGGCGCGACGCCGGCACGCTCGTCACAGCCCCCGACGCCCTCGCCCCGCTGCTCGGCGAGGAGCGCCGCTGCGCGGACGGCATGGTCGGCCCCTTCGACTGCGACGACGTCGAACTCCTGTCCTTCATTCCCAACTCCATCCTGCGGGCCGGGCCTCGCTCACGCGGGGTGCGCACCAACGACAACTGGGGATGGACCGACCCCCTGACGGGCCGCGAGTATGCTCTGGTGGGACGCAACGACGGCACGTCCTTCATCGACATCACCGATCCGTCCAACCCGGTGCTCGTGGGCGACCTGCCCAAGCCGTGGGGGACGCCGCCCTCCCAGCTGTGGCGCGACATCAAGACGTACAAGGATCACGCGTACATTGTCGCCGACGGCGCGGGCGAGCACGGCATGCAAGTCTTCGACCTCACCCGCCTGCGCGGCGTCGCGGCGGACGAGATGCCCGCGCTCTTCGAGCCTGACACGCACTACACGCGCATCGCCAGCTCCCACAACATCGTCATCAACGAAGAGAGCGGCTTTGCCTACGCGGTCGGCAACCGCGGCGGCGGCGAGTCCTGCGGTGGTGGCCTCCACATGATGGACATCAGCGACCCGAAGAACCCGCAGTTCGTCGGTTGCTCCGCCCACGAGCGCAGGACCCACGACTCGCAGTGCGTGGTCTACCAGGGGCCCGACGAACGGTACCACGGCCGCGAACTCTGCCTGAACTCGAATGGCGCCTTCTTCGAGATCTCGGACGTGACAGACAAGGACAACCCGGTCGCAGTGTCCCGTGCTTCGTCCCCGAACGCGGCGTACATCCATCAAGGCTGGCTCACCCCCGACCACCGCTACTTCTACCAGGACGACGAGAGCGACGTGATCCGCGGCAGCGTCGAGACCACGCGCACCCTGATCTGGGACCTGAGCGACGTAGAGGACCCCGTCCTTGCGAGGGAGTTCATGGGGTCGCTGCCCGCGAGTGCCCACAACCTCTACCTCAAGGACGGGTTCGCGTACCAGGCGAACTACCGCTACGGGCTGCACGTGCTCGACATCGCCGACCCGTTGAACCCGCGCGAGGTCGGCTTCTTCGACACGTCGCCGTACCAGGACGGACCGGGGTTCAGTGGTGCGTGGAGCACCTTCCCGTTCTTCGAGAGCGGGACCGTGATCGTGACCAGCCTGCAGGAGGGGCTGTTCGTGCTGAAGAAGAGGGACAGGCCGGTGAGTTGAGGGGGCGGAGCACAGGGCGGAGGCCATCGTGGCCGATCACCGTTCGCTACCGTCTCCCGGCCCGTTGTCCGCCACTTTCGTCGCTAGATGGCGGACAACGGTGGGCGATGTCGGAAGTCATCGAACTGGGAGAAGATCCGGCCGATTCGATCGCCGAAGTCGGGGTGTTCGTGGAGCGACGTGACGGCGGCTTCATCATCGGTGACCGGCTTCTGCCGCGTGTCCGGACCTACGCGGAGGACGGCTCGCTGGAAGCCGGGTTCGGGCGCTTCGGAGCAGGTCGATACACGACGTGGCAGTCCAGGACGGTTACTTCCATCGCCTGGCCGACGGGAGTGTGGTGTGGACGAGTTGGACTACGCCAATCTTCCGCATGCCGGTGGGGACGATTGGTACGCCACCACCCTCTTTCCGGAGGGTGCCAGTCATTGAGGCGGGTGCATACGCCACTTCGTCGCCGGGAGGCCAGGATTTCGGAGATCTGCTGGGCAGCTTCGATCTCGTTCCGCGAATCGATGCCGTGGAGAGGGACTTTCTGGTCTTCACGTTAGGCCGGCTTGACGAGACCAAACCCTATTTCCCATTCAGGGTTCTGCACACTTCCGTGGAGGTCTACGACCGCCACACAGGAGCCCAACTCTTCGAGGACGTGCCGTTGCCCGAAGGCGTGAAGGTCCTCGGCGGCGGTCGGTATCTATACGTCCTCCAGAACCCGGACATCCCTCCGTGGCGCATCGCCAAATACAGGCTGTTGGCCCCGGATTGAGCCTGATAGCGGCCGACGTTCGTGCCCTGGTCGAGCCCCGAATGGAGGACCATTCCGCCGGGCCGCGTGATCGGTGGGAAGACCCGCCGGAGTAAACGGTGCCGCGATTGCCACCGCACAGAACTCGACTACTATTGTCATGAACACACTGTTTGGACCCCATGCGAGAGCCCCCCTACGGCCAGCCATAAAGTTGAATTCCTTCCTCAACTTCACGTTCGCGTCCTTCGCGGTCCTCGCGCAAGCAGAGCCGGGCCACGCGGCTCCTGAATCATATCTGTCCACCAAACTGGACACCCTTGTACTGGAAATAGGGGTGGTCCATGGGGACCCCAACCAGATCTTCGGCAGAATCAGCGATGTGGTAGTGGACGATCAAGGCAACATTTTGATCTTGGATGAACAGAGCTACGCTGTGTCATGGTTCTCCCCGGACGGACGGTTCCGCGACATCGTGGGGCGGGATGGGGACGGGCCACGCGAATTCCGCTATCCCGTGGGCATGGCCATCGGGCCTCATGGAAATGTTCATGTCCTGGATGCGATGCAGAGGAGAATCGCGGTCTCCCTTGACGGAGAACCAATCCGATCCTTCGGTGACCCTCTACCTTTTGACTTGGCTCCCGAGTTGAGTTCGCTTCGAGACGCGATGGCCGAAGCAAACAATCGGGGATTCGTGCACTGTTCGGGAGTGGGAACGGTGGTGGTCGGTAGTCAACGCCTCGGAGTCATCCGGTCGTTCTCTATCGAGGGGGAAGCGCTCTGGCATACCGAGCTGAGCAGCTTTAGCCCTGTCAGGTGGGTGGCAAAAGGTGCCGGGTTTCAAACCGCCGTCGACCCGGAGACGGGGTTTGCAAGCACACTCGCGCACGTTGCAGGAGGATATGAGGGCCAGCTGGTAGTATCCGTGCATGAAGGATCGATGACGTCAAGCCGCCTTGCTATTGGTGCTATCGATGCCATGTCGGGAGCAGAGTCGATGAGGAAGCCGTTCGACATGGTGGTGACCGCACAGGTGGGCGACCGGCTATACGGATTCGTCAACGATCCATATCCCAGGGTGAAGGTGCTGAGGTAACGGCCGCTCCTGTATCGCCGTCACTCCCGTGCGTCGACCCGATCCAGCGGGCCGCCCCAATCGAGGATTCGCCGGTCCGCTGTCGCCAGGCGTTGTCCCTCCAGCGCAGTTGCGACGATCAGCCGGTCGGCTGGATCCCCATGGAAATCCGCGAGGCGTGCGGCCCGAATGCCAACCTGTCCATCAACGGGAATCTCCACCAGGCCCTCATCCAGGAGAGCGCCGCGCCAGGACTCGATATCGCGAAGCAGGGTGAGCCGTCGCCTGTCGTGAAGCATTGCGATTTCCCAGAATGAGACCGCCGAAACGGCGGCATTCCCTGCCAGCCATGCGTCCTCGAGCGTTCGGCGGGCCCGCTTACCCAGCCTTTGCTCACCGTATCGCAGCCAGAGGAGGACGTGCGTGTCGAGAACGATCAACTGCCGTCGTCCACCGGCTCACTGGTCTCGGCCTCCCAGACGAGCGGTATCGGTGCGATAAGGTCACCATGCACCTGGATGACATCCCGGTCGGCACCGAAGGCCTTCTTTGGCCTGGTCCGATGGGGCACGAGGCGCGAGACCGGACGGCCGTACTTGGTGATGACGATCTCCTTGCCGCTCTCGGCAACCTCATCCATGAGGCTGAGACATCTGGCCTTGAACTCGGACGCTTTGATCCTTCTGGCGCGGGTTCTGTTGCCGGATTCTTCCACTGCGGTTTTCCTTTGGTGACCGGGAGCCGGAATATGACCATGGTCATAACCATGGTGACATCATTGTGGTTTGTCAATGTGGGATTGGATCGCGGCCTCTCTGTGCGCCGTTGTCGCCGTGGGTTTCCGGCGGCGGCGTCCACAGGTGTTTTTGGGCGATCCTTCCGTGGCGCATCGCCAAGTACAGACTGATGGCACTGGATTGAGCCTGTCGGATCCGAGCGGCGGAAAGGCTAGCGCCCCGGCCCCAGCAAAACGGCATTCATGAACAGGAGCTGCGTCGCCTCGGCATAGGCCCGGTAGTTCGGGTCTTCCGCGAAAGCCACCAGCTGCCCGCGTCCGACGGGCTGGTGGATGAGGAAGGCCTTGTTGGCCAACTGCGGCTGCGATTCCTCCCACACGATCCCGCCGAGGACGAGATTCTCCAGGTCCGCATAGCGGCCGACGTTCGTACCCTGGTCGAGCGTGACCGGGCGAAAGACGCGCGAGCCCTGGACGAGGACGCCGATTTCGCCGTCGGTGCCGGCTGCGAGCCAGTGCTCCGTGTCGAGCAGCGTGCGCAGGATCGCACCCGGCACGCCCTCGGGCGATTCATCCTCCGGAGAAATCGCGTCCAGGTATTCGATGGGCTGGTCCGGCGTGTCAGGTTCAGGAGGGTCGTCGCCCTCGGCCCGACCGCCCCGGCGCTCCGTCTCGGTGGCCAGCAGCCCCTCCCGCGACGCCCAGCGCGAGGACTCGGCCATCGTGATCACGGTGCCGCCGTCGCGCATCCACGCTCTCAGGCGATCGAGCAGCCCCTCGCCGACGGCCCCGCCGTAGTTGCCGCTCGGAAAGACGATCACGTCGTAGTCGGCCAGCCGCGCGCGGCCGAGGCTCGATGCACGCACGGCCGTCGTGCGCTGCCCGTACCGTCGTTCCAGGACGTAGCGGGCCCAGCCCACGGAGTAGCCCTGACCTGGCGCGTCGTAGACGAGAAGCACCCTGGGCTCGATGAGCGCCCGTACGTCCCGGCTTCCCAGCGACATGCCTTCGCGCACATACGAGTCATCGATCGCGACGACTTCGGCGCGGTGACGGGCGGCGATCTCTGCCAGGCGTTGGCGAAGGCCCTGTCCGTTCTCGGCCGTGCGGACGATCGCGGTACCGACCCCGTAGCTGCGGTCGCCGAGGGTGAACTCCGCGCCCGCCGCCCGGACGCGAATGCCCTCGCGTAGCGCCTCTGCGACCGTCGCGGCCCCGTTGGTGCCCCACGGGATGAGGTAGCCGACGAGCGCCTCGGGTAGCGGGGCCACGTCCGCCTCCGACATGCTTCCGCCCGCCGTGACGGCCTCGCCGCGCGCGCCGGTCGCTTGCGTCTCGATCGCTTCCACGTCCCACAGCAAGGACTGACTCCAGGCCGTGAGGTCGTAGATTTCGTCCGGCTGCCGGTTCGCGCGGCGCTCGATCTGCCGCTTCACGAAGTCCTCCTCCATCGGGACGTTTGCGTCGAGCAGGTTGTGGATGAAGCCGTGCGTCGGCTGGTCCAGCGGCACGATGAAGCTCGATCCGGCGGGCAGCGTCCGATCGCCGACCGCCACCGGGCCGGAGGCGCGGAAGACTTCGATCCCGTTCTCGACCAGCATCACGGCGAGCCGCTCCGCCATCCCCGGGTCGTGCGCCGAATGGAGGACGATTTCCGCCGGGCCGCTTCGCCCCCGGGCGACTCCCTCACGCCGGAAGGCGAGATAGTCGCGCAGGATCCCTTCGCGGTGCCTGGCGGCCGTGAGGGCCGTCTCCAGCGCCGCCGTGAAGTGGTGCAGCACCCCGTCGCCGTAGGTGAGCAGGTCCCCGTCCGACCGTCGCAGCTTGAGCGCGCGGGCGCTCGCCTGTTCGTACGTCATGCCGAGGGCGCCGTGTCCCATCGGCCACATGTCGACGTAGCCGGGATAGAAGAGGTCGTAGACGTCCCGGTTGAAATACGCGAAGCCGCGCGAGTCGAACCGCGCCGCGATCGTCTCCCCGAACACGTCCATGAGCGCGATCTGTGCCTCCCCGTACCACGGGTTGGAGGGCGGCGCGGTGGGCGGGAAGAAGTAGGTGGCATCCCCTCCCATCTCGTGCAGATCCGCCACGATCTGGGGCCGGAATTCGAGAAACACGTCCACCTTCCCGCGCGTCTCGGGCTGGCTCTGGATGAAGAGGTCCCGGTTGAGGTCGAACAGGTAGTGGTTCCCGCGCCCGCCCGGCCAGGGCTCGTCGTGTTCGGCTGAGACACCGGCCTCGTCCGGCCACCGGGCCTGCGCGATCCCGTTCTGGTACACGAAGCGGTTCCGCCCATCGGGATTCTCCATGGGGTCGATGAGGACCAGCGACTCGGACAGGATAAGGTCGACATCGGGGTCCCCGGTCGCCGCGAGCAGGTGATAGGCCTCCGCCATGGCGGCGCCGCTTGAACTGATCTCGTTGCCGTGTACGCCGTGCATGAGCGCGGTGACGACCGGAAGCTCGGCCAGCAGCGCTTCGGCCTCGGCGCCGGAGAGCCCGCGCGGGTCGGCGAGGCGTGCGATCCCCGCCTTCACCTCGTCGAGACGCGCCATGCGCTCGGGCGAACCGATGACGAGGACGACGAGCGGTCGACCCTCCCAGCTCTCCGCGTAGCGCATGAGGTGCGTCCGGTCCGGAGCCGCTTCGGACAGTGCTTCCATGTAGCGGATCACATCGTCCGGTGGCGTGACGGCCTCCCCGAAACCGTGTCCCGCCATCTCTTCCAGCGTGGGGATGGCCGGGTCGTACCGGGCCCCCGGCACCAGTTCCTGCGGCTGAGCGGACAGTTGGACCACCGTGGCCAGCGCGAGCGTGGATAGCACGGAGAGGATCTCCCGGTTCGAGGATCAGACGGACGGTGCACGATCTTCGCGACGTTTGCACCATCCGGCAATCGTTTGTCCGCCACATATGCCCGAAAATGGCGGACAAACGATCATCTCGGGCCGCCAGCTCGCGCCGTCCTCACACCATCTCGTTTAGTGCCTCCACAAACTCGTCCAACTCGTCCGCCGTGTTGTAGAAATGCGGACTGGCCCGCACCACGCCCGGGCGGTTGTCGACGATGATTCCGCGTTCGGCGAGCTTGGCGACGGCGGGCCCGGGCTCCTCATGCCGCACCAGGACAATCGCCGAGCGGGTGTCGGGCCGGTCGCTCACCCGAAGCGAGAATCCGGACGCCGTGCAGGCGTCCACCAGACGCTCGGTGAGCATGACGTTCCGGGCCCGGATCTCCGCCATCCCGACCTGGTCCACGATCTCCTGGCCGCCCAGCGCGGTGTGAACCACGGCGAGCGCTGGCGTGCCCAGCTCGAAGCGGCGGGCGTCGCCATGGTAGCGGAAGTCGCCGGCGTTGAAGTGGAACTGATCCTCGGTCGCGAACCAGCTGGTGATCCTGGGCTCCAGGTCGGTGATCAGCTCGTCGCGGACGTACAGGTACGCGAGGCCCGGGCCGCCGCATAGCCACTTGAGCGGGCCCGCCGTGTAGAAGTCTACGCCGGTGGCGGGGAGGTCGACCGGGACCTGGCCGGCTCCCTGATAGCCATCGATCAGGCTGTACGCACCCGCCCGCCGCGCGATGTCGGCGATGGCTCCCAGGTCCTGGATGGCACCGGTCGTGAAGAAGACGTGACTGGTGGCGATGGCGAGGGTTCGATCGTCGACCGCGTCCGCGAACTGCTGCGGGTCGATGTGGACGCCGTCACGGCTCTCCAGCACGACCATCTCCGCCTCGGGGCGCACCTTCCACTGGTAGAGGAGGGTGGGGAAGTCCAGCTCGGTCGTGACGATGCGGTTGCGCTTCGACCAGTCGAAGCTGGTCGTGAGCGCGGCCAGGCAAGCCGAGGTGGACGGCATGAGCGCGATCGTGCCGTTCGGGGCGCCGAAGAGGTTTTCCACACGTCCCCGGAGATCCCCGAGCCGTCCCCACCAATGCTCGTACCATGCCGATGCGCCCAAATCGTGCCACTTCGCCACGAAATCAGACAAGTGCTCGGCGGCGTGCGTGGACAAGGCGCCCAATGAGCAGGAGTTGAGGTAGTTGCGGCGCCGGAGGATGGGAAAGGAGTCGCGGATCTGATCCAGGGTCATGCGTGCGAGGGGTGAGAGTGACGTGTCCCGGGGGCGGCTGTGGCAGTCCAAGGATAGCCGTTTTGAGTATGGGCCGCGCACCGGGTGTCATTCCAACATGTGGCCGGCCCATTCGGCCATGGGCGTCTCCCTCCCGAGGTGTGACCTTTCATTCTCTCCTTGCCCGACAGGAAAACAGGGATTACAAGTGACAATGGCGAGGACCAGGGAAAAAAGGGGGTGGCGGACGATGCTCACGACCGAGTGGATCGGATTCGCGGCCGAAATGGTGGTGTTGATCGGCGGACTGACTGCCATCAGCATCTGGATGGGCAAGCGGTTCGACGACATGAAGGCATGGATGGAGATGAGATTCGAACTGGTTGACGAGCGGTTCAAGTCGGTTGACGAGCGGTTCAAGTCGATGGACACGCGGTTCGATTCCACCGACAAGCGATTCGACGACATGAAGCGCTCCATGGACCGGCGGTTCGGTGAAGTGGACCGGCGGTTCGGTGAAGTGCGGGCCGAGCTGGGGTTGGTGCGCACCGAGATCGGGCTGGTGCGCACCGAGAGCCGGGACGCCCACACGGAGATAGGGCAGAACATTCGGGACGTCGAACAACGAATAGGGGTGCGCTTCGATGACATGAAGGAAGTCATGGCGGCCAGGGTCGAAGACTTCAGAGATGTGACGGCCAGCAGGATCGAAGATCTCAAGGATGTGACGGTGAGCCGTATTGACGACCTGAAGGACATCCTGGCCAACTGACTTCGGGTCGAGGGCTACGGGCCCCGTCCGGCGAAGAATGGTAGTATGACGATCGACACCGACCGTGCAGTCGCCGAAGCCCTTGCTCTCGGATTCGAAATGGCTGGTGTCGTCACCCGGGCAGGCAGCCGTCACATGGCCCACTTTCGGGAATGGGTCGACTCCGGACTGCACGGCACGATGGCCTACCTCGCCCGCCCCGACGCCCTGCACCGGCGCGGCGCCCTCGACCGCACCCTGCCCGGCTTCCGGAGCGCGCTCGTCGTCTCCCATTCGTACGCGGACGACGAACCCGCCACCTCACCCGACGACCCGTCCCGCGCCATCATCGCGCGCTACGCCCGGGGCCGCGACTACCACAACGTCATCAGCGACAAGCTCGACCTCCTCGCGAGCCGCCTGGAAAGCATCGCGGGACACCCCTTCCGGCGCCGCGCCTATGTCGACACGGGTCCCATCCTGGAACGGGAACTGGCCATGTGCGCCGGCCTGGGTTGGTTCGGCAAGAACACCATGCTGATCCACCCGCGCCGGGGTTCGTATTTCTTCCTGGGCGTTCTTCTCACCGACCTCCCGCTCGAACACGGAGTGCCCTTCCGCGAGGACCACTGCGGCACCTGCCGGCGCTGTCTGGACGCCTGCCCGACCGGTGCCCTCCTCGGCCGCGACGAATCCGGTGCCCCCGTCATGGACGCCACCCGGTGCATCTCCTATCTCACCATTGAGCTGAAGGGGCCCATCCCGCACGATCTGCGCCCCGCGATCGGCAACCGCGTCTTCGGTTGCGACATCTGCCAGGAGGTCTGCCCCTGGAACGAGAGGTTCTCGGCGCCTACCGAGGAGCCCGCCTATTCGCCCCGTACCGAGCTGGACAACCCCTCGCTGATCGACCTTGCCACGCGTCTGCTCGACATGTCCGGCAAGGCATTCCAGCGCGAGTTCAGCGACTCGCCGGTCTCGCGGGCCCGGCGGAACGGCCTGCTGCGCAATGTTTGCGTCGCTCTGGGCAACTGGGGCGCGCCCGACGCGGTCCCGGTGCTGGAACGGGCGGCGAGCGACCACTCGGAGGTGGTGCGGGAGCACGCGAGGTGGGGACTTGAGAGGATTGAGGCGGGCGGCCGGAGCTGAGCGCTGACAGGTCGTTGTCGGTTGGTCTGTGTTGCTTGATAGTGTACAGGTAGTTAGCTATCTTCATGTCCATGATAAAGATCAACATTGCCGATGCGAGAGCGAGTCTGTCCCGGTACCTGGCACGGGTTGAAGCCGGGGAAACGATCACGCTGTGCCGCCGCAATGTGCCAATCGCCGAGATCCGGCCGATAGACACGGCACCCATGAAGCAACGGCCTATCGGGATCGACCGGGGCATGACCCTGCCGAGCAGCTTCTTCGAGCCGCTTCCCGACGAGGTGCTACGCGGCTTCGGGAGGACCGAGGGCAGCAAGTGGCGCGGCGGTGACGAAGAATGAGACTCCTGGTGGACACCTGCACATTTCTGTGGTTGGCCGCAGCCGACCCGCAACTCACTGTGGCAGCCCGATCTGCCTGTCGCGACCCGAACAACGTGGTCTATTTCAGCGCGCTCTCAGCCTGGGAAATCGCGATCAAACACGGCATCGGAAGGTTGCCATTGCCGGAGCCGCCGATCGACTATGTGAGCAGTCGCCGCCATTGGCTGGGACTCGAGCCACTCGCGTTTGATGAACGCGCGGCGGCTCACGACGCGCTTCTCCCCTCATTTCACAGCGACCCCTTCGACCGGGGATTGGTCTCACAGGCGATCTTGAACGGATTGACCATCGTGACGCCGGACGAGGCGATCGCACGCTATCCCGCTCCGGTCCTGTGGTAGTCGCGCCGACTGCTCTGAGGACCGCGCTCCAGGATTCCAAGAGGACCATGACTTCCTACCTCCATCCTTCCCCCGTCCGCGCCATGCGCACCGTCCTGCTCTCCCTCCTCCTCACCCTCCTCCCCACCCCCGCCACCGCCCAACACTTCGACGTCCTCATCCGGGGCGGCCAGGTGCTCGACGGCTCGGGCAGCCCCGCGTTCACCGCCGACGTCGGCATCAACGACGACCGGATCGTCGCCATCGGCAAGCTTCCAGACGCCACCGCCACCCGCGTGATCGACGCGGCGGGGAAGTTCGTCGTGCCCGGCTTCATCGACATGCACTCGCACGCCGACCGCGTCTTCGCGTCCGACAACGTCGAAGGCCGCCGCGCCCACAACCTGGTCATGCAGGGGATCACGACGTCCGTCTTCGGTCCCGACGGGCGCAATCCGGTGTGGCCGATCGCGGACGAGATGGACGCGTACCGCGCGCCGGGCGTCGCCACGAACGTCGTCCCCATGGTCGGCCACGCCACCGTGCGCGGCATGGTCATGGGCGACGACTACGAGCGCCCCGCCACCGAGGCCGAGATCGCCGAGATGGCGGAGCTCGTGCGCGCCGGCATGGAAGACGGAGCGTGGGGACTCGGCGCCGGCCCCGAGTACAGACCCGGCCGCTTCAGCACCACCGAGGAGCTCATCGCGCTGGCTCGCGAAGTCGCCCTCTACGACGGCTTCTACTACTCCCACCAGCGCAGCCAGTCGCCGCTTCCGCTATGGCAGATCCCGTCCATCGTCGACGGACAACCCCTCACCGGCACCGACGGGATGCGCGAGACCATCGAGATCGGCCGCGCCACCGGGATCCGGGTCGTAGGCACGCACATCAAGGCCAAGGGCACGGACACCTGGGGCCACTCCGCGACCGACGTCCTCCTGATCGAGGCCGCGCGGCGCGAGGGCGTGCAGGTGTACCTGGACCAGTACCCGTACGAGACCTTCGGCGGCGGGCCCGTCGACGTGATCCCCGACTGGGGCTACGCGCCCCCCGGTACCGACCGCTCCGGTGGACTCGACGCGCCGCTGTGGCGCGACGCCGACCTGATGAGCGATCCGAAGGGCAACCTGCGCGCCAACCTGGCCGACCCGGTAGCTGCGCGGGAGCTGGAGCGGGACACCGGCTACATCCTGCGGCTTCAGGGCGGCGCGGACCGGCACATCGTCGTCGAAGCGCCCGACTACCCGGAGACCGTGGGCCGTCACCTGGCCGAGATCGCGTCCGAGGCGGGGCGGACACCCTTCGAGCAGCTGGTTCACTTTGCCCTCGAGGCCAACCGGCTCTCGCCGGCCGGCGTGCGGTTCCGGCCCGTGGCCGGCCACCGCTTCGACGTCGAGAACTACATGCAACAGGAGTACACGGCCACCTCGACCGACGGCTTCGTTTCTCTCGATACCCGGCCCGGCCAGCACCCCCGCTCCTACGGCGCCTTCACGCGCAAGATCGCTCACTACGTGAAGGAGCGCGGCGCAATCACGCTGCCCTTCGCCATCCGCTCCTCCACCGGCCTGCCCGCCCAGATCGTCGGCCTGAAGGACCGGGGATATGTGCGCGAGGGTTTCAAGGCGGACATCGTCGTCTTCGACTACGACGACATCACCTCCCCGGCGACGATCATGGAACCCGACCTGTACCCGGATGGTATTGAGTACGTCATGGTCAACGGCCGGTTTACCGTGGACGGGGGCGAGCTTACGGGTGCCCTCCCCGGAGCGGTTCTTGACCGCAGAAGGCGAGATGCAGGCACCAGGGGAGTGAGCCAATGAAGTCGTGGACCAGAGAGAACACTTCGAGGGGCATCGTCATCGCGGGAGCCGTTGCCCTCCTCGGCGTGGCGCTGCCCGTCGGCGCCATGGGGCAGCAGAAGCCCTTTCGGGGCGAGTTTTTCCTGTACGGAGATGTCGCGGTCCCGGTCGGTGAATTCCAGGACCATGTGAACCTCGGCGGGGGCGGCGGAATCGGTGGAGTGCTCTATCTGAACGCCCAGCGTACCGCAGCGCTCAGGGCAGAAGGGAACTTCGTCATCTACGGCACCGACTCCTACACGGCGCCTCTGAGCCCCACGGTCCCCTTTGTCGATGTCGATGTGCGGACGACCAACTCCATCATATCCGCTGGCCTGGGTCCCCAGGTATACCTCGGGAGCGGATCGTTCAGGCCGTACATCTTCGGCACCGTTGGCTTCTCCTACTTCGTCACCGAGACCGGAGTCAGCGGTACGAACTTCGACGAGGAGTTCGCGTCCACGACCAACTTCGACGACTTCAACCTTGCCCTCACGGGCGGTGGCGGGCTGTCCATCGGATTACGGGAAGACGAGGTCTCCTCGCTGTCCCTGGACCTTTCGGTGTCCTACCAGCACAACGGACCGACCGAGTACCTGACCGGCGGAAGCCAGAATCTGCGGCGGCTGCCGCGCGGGGGCTGGACCGCCCGCCCCATTCTGAGCGAGGCGAATCTGATGACCTACCGGGCGGGGGTGTCGATCGCGCTCCGCTAACCGGCCTCCGCCAACCGCCGCACCGCGTCGACCAGCTTCGCGGCCTTGTCCGGGTCCGCCGCGCCGGCGGCCTGTTCACTCAGCATCTCGGCGAGCGAATTCAACCCTTCCCGGCGCACGGACGAAGGTGCGTTCTCGGCTGCCGCCAGCGCATTCCGCGCGGCTGCGATCTGTGGCGCGGTCATGCCGTGCCACCGCTCGAGCTGGTCCAGGTAGGCCCTCGCGAGCGAGAAGGTCGCGGGCCACTCGAAGATCGGCTGGCCCTGGGAGTTGAGCTGCGTCAGGTGGACCGAATTGGCCGCGTCGATCTCGTTCCGGGTGATGACGTCGCTGGCCACGAGCTCGAAAATGTCGAGCCCGCGGGCGATCTCCGAGTTGACGATCACGCCGTTGTACCAGTACACGGACCAGCTGCCGCCACGGCCCTGGCGGGTGCCGTCCGAGGGGCCGCGGTCGTGGAAGGCGATCTCGACGGGGTTGGCCGGATCCGTCCAGTCGATCAGTGAAATGCCGCCCTGATACCAGCCCTGGATCATGATGTCGCGGCCCGGGATCGGAATCAGCGATCCGTTGTGCGCGACGCAGTTTTCCAGGCTCGTCTGCGGCGCGGGCATCTTGTAGTAGCTCTGGAAGACCATCTCCCCGTCTTCGATCGTGAAGATGGCGTTTGCGCCCCATTCCATCGGGTCCGAGGCCCGGCACTTGGGCGCGCCGCCGCCGCCCCACTCGTCGGTGAACATCACCGTGGAGCCGTCGTTGTTGAAGGTTGCCGAGTGCCAGTAGGAGAAGTTCGAGTCGGCGACTGCCGCGAGGCGCGTTGGGTTGGCTGGATCAGTGATGTCGAGCAGAAGTCCGTAGCCGCCGCAGGCGCCGCCCGCCAGGCCGATGGCCGGGTAGACGGTGATGTCGTGACACTGGGTGGGGCCGGGGCCTGGCCCGTCGCTGGCCTCCTGTGCGGCCCGCTCGGCCTGCATCCGGCCCTGCTCGTCGAAGGTCGCCTGGAGTGCAGCGCGGTCGGCGGCGGTGGGCTCTCCTTCGCCTCCCCTCGCCGCGACAACGCTGTCCAGCACGGGGCGGGCGATACGGTCCGGCATGACCCTTGGCTGGCCGCGCCGGTAGCTGACGAGTGCGCCCTCGGCGCGGGCCGCGGCGATTTCCTCGATGTCCGCGGGCGACAGGCCGTGCGTGGGGGGCGCGACCAGATCCTGGAAGATCCGCGGCGAACTGACGATCGCTGCGGCCGCGGGGTCGGCGAGCGGTACGCGGATCACCTCGATCCTGAAGAGCGCCGAGTTCGGATCCTCATCGGGCGTAGCAGCTGAACAGCCGGGCAACTCCTCGGGGGGCCGTACACGCGACGAGCCGGAAACGTAGATGTACACATTGTCGTCATCGGCCGGGTGCTTGAGCACGGTGTGCGTGTGCGAGCCGCGACAGGTCTGAACGTTGGCGACGTACTCCGGGTTGGCGATGTCCGAGATGTCGAAGATGCGGATGCCGCGCAGACGATCGTGGCTGACCGCCTCCTCGACACCCTGGTCGCCGCAGTCCAGCCGCCCTCCGAGCCCCTCGCCCGACACGAACAGCAGGTTGTCGTAGACCGACACGTCGCTCTGTGAGGCCGGGCACCGGTAGGTGATGACCGAAGTCGGATTGGCCGGATCGGAGATGTCCCACACCTGGACGCCGTCGTAGTTGCCCTGGATCACATGGTTGCCGCTGAAGGCGAGGTCGGAGTTGGTCCGGCCGACGAAGAGTTCCGTCGGAGGCGTCGTCGACAACATGCGGAGGTTCCAGATGGCTTCCTCTGCGTCGAACAGTCCCGGTGCCAGGCCGACGCGCGGGTCGGGCGTGGGCGGGTTGACGCGGAGCCCGGCGGGATGGGCGAACGTGGCCGCCGGTGCGGGCGCCATGTCGACGGTCATGGGGGTCGTGGGATCTTCCGCCATCGGTTGTGAGGCGCAGCCCGACAGGCCGGCCGCAAGGGCTGTGATCGAGAGGAGCGCCGCGAGGCGCACGGGGGTCCGGGAACGGGTGTTCGCGGTGGCGATCGGGGTCATGTCTCTGTCCTAATCAGTTGTGCGGGTCGTTGGAGGTCAGCGCCTCCAGCATCAGCTCCATGCGGACAACCTCGGAGGATTGGTCCGCCTGAATATCGGAAGCAAGCTTGAAGACGAAGTCGTCCTGGGCGGCTCCATCGGTTGCGAACAGATCGTGCACCATGGTAACGGCGCCGTTGTGGTGCATGATCATGTATTTCAGGAAGAGACGGTCGAAGTCCGCCCCGTGCGTTTCGCCCAGCTCGGCGAGCTGCTCCGGGGTCAGCATCCCGGGCATGTGCATGGCGTGCTCGGGCCCGTGAATCATCAGTTTGCCGTCGGCGATGTGAACCTCGGGGACCACCTGGCCGCGGTCCCGAAGCCAGGTCTGCATGATGTTGATCTCGTCCTTCTGCCCGTTGATGATCCTTGCGCAGAGCGTCTGGATCGTGGGGCTGGCGCCGTTTTCGGGCGCAAACCCCGACATGACCAGGGCCTGGGCGTGGTGCCCGATCATGCCGGTCATGAAGTGGATGTCGGCCGCATGGTACCTCTGAAGCGCGGCCTGGGCCCGCGCTTCGTAGAGCGCTTCCAGCTCGGCGATGGTGGCCGCGTCGGGGCGGGTCGGGGGCGGGGCGGGATCGGCTGTGACGGTTGGCTCCGCCTCCGGACCGGCCGGAGCCGGGAGCGCGGGCGAGGCGCCTGGCCCGCCCGCGCATCCATGGGTAGCCGCGGTAACGATCGTGAACAACAGGATCTGCCGGGTTTTCATTCTGCGTTTCCTCCTTATCCCCCGTCCGCCAGACGCTGAACCGCGTCCACGAGCTTCCCGACCTTCGCCGAATCCATCGCGCCGGAGGCCTGGTCGCCGAGCGTCCCGGCAAGCGAGCGCAGGGCGTCCCGGCGTGCCGAGCCGGATGCGGCCTCGGCTGCCGCGAGGGCGGCGCGCGCGGAGGCGATCTGCGGTGCGGTCATGCCGTGCCAACGCTCCAGCTGGTCCAGGTATGCCCTGGCCAGCGAGAAGGTCGCGGGCCACTCGTAGACGGGCTGACCCTGGGAGTTCAGGTGCGTCAACTGCACCGAATTGGCTGCGTCGATCTCGTTCTGCGTGAGGATGTCGCTCGGCGTGAGTTCGAAGATGTCCAGACCGCGCGCGATCTCGGAGTTGACGATGAGGCCGTTGTACCAGTACACGGACCAGCTTCCGCCCATCTGCATCCGGTCGGGGTTGACCGGACCGCGGTCGTGGAACGCGATCTCGACGGGGTTCGTCGGATCGGTCCAGTCGATCAGTGAAATGCCGCCCTGATACCAGCCCTGGATCATGATGTCGCGGCCCGGGATCGGAATCAGCGATCCGTTGTGCGCGACGCAGTTCTCAAGGCTCGTCTGCGGCGCGGGCAGCTTGTAGTAGCTCTGGAAGACCATCTCCCCGTTTTCGATGGTGAAGATGGCGTTGGCGCCCCATTCCATCGGGTCGTCGACGCGGCACTTCGGACCGCCGCCGCCGCCCCATTCGTCGGTGAACATGATCGCGGTGCCGTCGTTGTTGAAGGTCGCCGAGTGCCAGTACGCGAAGTTGGAGTCGGCTACGGCAGCGAGCCGCGTCGGGTTGGCAGGGTCGGTGATGTCCAGCAGGAGGCCGTAGCCACCGCAGGCGCCGCCAGCCAGGCCGATGTCCGGGTACACGGTGATGTCGTGGCACTGGGTGGGACCCGGGGCCGGGCCGTCGCCGTCGCCCCCGCCGCCTCCCATCATCTGAGCGATCATCTGGGTGAAAGAGTCACGCAAGGCCGTGCTGTCGGCTGCGGTGGGTGCACCCGTACCTCCCCTCGCGTCAACGATGCTGTCGAGCTGCATGTTCACGAATTCGTCCGGCAGTACGATCGCCTGGCCCTGTATCTCAAACACAAAGGCACCGGCGGCCCGCGCTTCCTCTGCGGCGGCCCGCGCCTCCTCTGCGGCCGCGATGTCGCCAGGAGCCAGGCCATGCGTAGGCGGCGCGACCAGGTCCTGGAAGATCCGCGGCGAGCTGACGACCGCGGCAGCCTCGGGGTTGGCGAGCGGAACCCGGATAACCTCGATCCGGAAGAGGGACGAGTTCGGGTCCTCGCTGGGCATGGCGCCCGAGCAACCGACCAGCTCCTCGGCAGGCCGCACCGGGGCCGATCCGGAGACGTAGACGTACACGTTGTCGTCGTCACCGGGATGCTTCAGCACGGTGTGCGTGTGTGAGCCGCGGCAGGTCTGCACGTTGGCGACGTACTCCGGGCTCGCGATGTCCGAGATGTCGAAGATGCGGATGCCCCGCAGCCGGTCGTGGCTTACCGCCTCTTCGACCCCCTCGCCACTGCAATCCAGCCGTCCGCCGAAGCCTTCGCCCGACACGAACAGAAGGTTTTCGTACACCGAAACATCACTTTGTGACGCCGGGCATACGTATGTGACCACCGAAACCGGGTTGGCCGGATCGGAGATGTCCCACACCTGGACGCCGTCGAAGTTGCCCTGGATGGCGTACTTGCCGGTGAAGGCGAGATCCGAGTTGGTCTTTCCCACGAAAGGTCCAGCCGGAGGCGTGGCCGACACCAGCCGGAGGTTCCAGCTGGCTTCTCCCGCGTCGAACAGCCCCGGTGCCAGGCCCACCCGCGGATCCGGCGTGGGCGCGTTGACGTGAAGCCCTGCCGGTTGCGAGAAGGTGGCTGGGGGTTCGGGAGCCATGTCGGCGGTCATGCCGGAGCTGCTCGGCTGAGAGGCACAGCCCGAAAGTGTTGCCGACAGAGCCGCAAGCGAGAGCAGCGCCACCAGGCGCGGAAGGGTCCGGGAACGGTCGTCCACGGAGGCGGTCGGGGTCATTGCGTTTTCCTGAATGTGGTGAGTATGGGCAAACCTGTGGACAAGCGGGTGGCCCGCTTCGTTGGAGACCACCGCTTCGTGAATCATACTAGGTGTCGCGGCGGCTGGTTTCCAGTCGCGGGGTTGTCGGGCGATGGGGTTGGGGACGGCAGACGAGGGCAGGGCCCCGCGTTGGGTCTTGACCCGGCGGGGCGTTTGCGGGAAGCTCACTCGATGTTCGCACATCGACGAAGATTACTTCGACTCTGAAAACTCTTGACGCCCCCGCGCCGAGCGCCACCGTGCACGGCACGGTAACCTCCGACTCCCGCCCCGTGGCTGGTGTCCCCGCGATGCGCGTCGCCGTCTTCATCGCGCTGGCGCACGGTATCAACGACGCATACGCCTCGTTCGTGCCTCCGTTGCTGCCGCGGATCATGGACGGGATGGGTATTTCGATCGCGCTGGCCGCGACGCTGGGGGCATCGTTCTCCATCGCGACCGCCCTTCCGCAGCCCTTCTTCGGCTACATCGCGGACCGCTTCGGGCGCAGAGCGCTCGCGGTCGGCGGGATGCTCGTCAGCGCGGTGTTCGTGTCGCTCATGGGCTTCGCGTCGTCCTACTGGGTGCTCCTGCTTCTGCTTGTGCTGGGAGGTCTTGGCGGGGCTGCGTTTCACCCACCCGGGGCGTCGTACGCCGTGCGACTGACGGCTGGCAAAGGAAGCGGCGGACGCTATTCGATCTTCTCGTTCGGCGGCGCGATCGGGTATTCGGCGGGGCCGCTGGTGGCGGTGGGCCTGGTGCTGTGGGGCGGGATGGAAGGACTGTGGGTTGCGATGATACCGGCGATCCTGTTCGCGCCCGTGTTTTTCCTCGGCCTCCCCCGGAGGCACGGAGAGCCCGAAGATGTGCTGCCTGCACCCCCGCCGACCACCGTGATCCGGGAGCTTGCCGGCCCCCTGGGAATCATCTTCGGGGTGAGCGCGGCCATGGCCTTCGTCCAGCGCGCGTTTCTCACCATGGAGCCGATCATCGTCGCCGAAATGGGCGGATCCGAGACGTTGGGCGCGGCAGCACTCTCGGTCTACCTGGGCGCGCAGGCATTCGGTACCCTGGCGGGTGGATTCCTTGCGGACCGCATCGACCGCCGCCTCTTGCTGTTCCTGCTGTGCGCGTTCGCGCTTCCCGCACACCTGCTCGCCGTTTGGCTCGGGCCATGGAGCGGTCCCGGCTTCGCGGCGATCGCACTGGCCGGCTTCCTGGGGATGGCGACGCTCCCCCCGATCGTCGTCATGGCGCAGGAGATGCTGCCGCGGGCACCGGGTGCCAGCTCCGGCATCGTGATGGGCCTCGCCTGGACGGTGGGGGCAATCGGAGTGATGGGAACCGGCGCTGTGGCCGATATGACCGGACCGCAGGTCGCCACCCTTCTATCGATGCCGGTGGCCGGGATCGCCGCGCTGCTGGCCCTCCATCCCGGGCTCAAATGGATGAAGACGGGCGGCCCGCGTTGATCCGACGAGCGCCCTTGCCCGCTTGGGGCGGTGGCGGCAGGATTCGGGGCAGGAAACTACCAATCAGGAGCACGACGATGAGAAGAGGCCCTGGCAACGGCGGTTACTCCGGCGGACTCGACCGGCGGGATTTCCTTAAGGCCGGCGCGCTGGGCGTCGCGGCGGGCGCAATCTCCGGCTGTGGTGAACCGGGATCCGGCCAGGCCTCGCTGTCGGGCGCGGCGTCGGTTCCCCGCGGACTCGGCGCGGCTCCGGCCCAGCCCTTCGCCGCCCCGCCCATCGACCAGGTGCGGATAGGTTTCGTCGGCGTCGGCGGAATGGGAACGGCGCACGTTCGCAACCTGGTGCGCATCGACGGCTGCGTCGTCAGCGCCGTTTGCGACATCCGCGAGGCTCATGCGGAGCGCGCCGCCGACATCATCGAGGAGGCGGGGCACCCCCGGCCGGCGCTCTACACCAACGGCGAGACGGACTTCGAGCGCCTTTGCGCCGAGGCGGACGTCGACCTTGTCTACACGGCCACCCCCTGGCGCTGGCATGTGCCGGTGTGCGTCGCGGCCATGGAGAACGGGAAGCACGCGGCCACGGAAGTCCCCGCCGCGTACACTCTGGAAGACTGCTGGCGGCTCGTCGAGACCGCCGAGGGGACGAGCCGGCACTGCCTCATGATGGAGAACGTCAACTACGGGCGGGCCGAGCTTCTCTGCCTGAACCTGGTCCGGCAGGGACTCCTGGGCGAAATCCTCCACGCCGAGTGCGGATACCTGCACGACTTGCGCGGCATCAAGTTCGCGGACGACGGCGAAGGCCTCTGGCGGCGCGACCACGCATGGACCCGCGACGGCAACCTGTACCCCACGCACGGCCTGGGCCCCGTCGCCAACTGCATGGACATCAACCGCGGCGACAAGTTCGACTACCTCGTATCGATGAGCAGCCCGTCGCGCGGGCTCCAGGAGTGGGCCGCCGAACACTACCCCGAAGGGCACCCCAAGCGCGCCGAGACCTTCGCCCTGGGCGACGTGAACGGGAGCCTCATCAAGACGGCGCGCGGCGGGACCATCTACGTGTCCCACGACACGAACCTGCCGCGTCCGTACAGCCGGATCAATCAGGTGCAGGGGACACGCGGGATCTTCCAGGGTTACCCGGACAGGGTGTACATCGAGGGCCGCAGCCCGTCGCATCGTTGGGAGGAAGCCGAAGCCTACTACGAAGAGTTCGAACACCCTCTGTGGACCGCGCTTCAGGAAGCGTCGATCGGCGCGGGCCATGGCGGCATGGACTTCATGGAGGACTACCGGCTCATCAAGTGCCTGCGCGAAGGGCTGCCGACCGACATGAACGTGTACGACGCGGCGGCGCTGAGCGCGGTGTGCGAGCTGTCGGAGATCAGCGTGGCCAATGGGAGCGCGCCGGTGGATTTTCCGGACTTTACGCGCGGGAAGTGGGAGAATTGGGCGCCGTGGCCGGTGGTGGGGGCGTAGGGGGGAAGCCTCGCCCCTACAGATCCCGTGGCCAGATTTCGGGTGCGCCCTTCAGCGCTACCGCTCCGAAATTGCGCAGATCGAGCGTCACGATCGCGCGGGCCTCCAGGCGCTCGGCCACGGCCATGACGATGCAGTCGACCAGGCCGAGTGAGAGGTCACGGTAGGTGCTGTCGATTTCGAGCGCTCTGCGGAGGTCATGCGGGGCGCCCCACTCGACGGCGAACCGGCCTTCAGCCATATCGGCACGAACGACCCTTGCTGCACTGCGTCCAAGGCGCTTCGTGGCCATGTAGTCCAACTCGGGCAGGACTGCCCATGGAACGACCCAACCATCCAGATGTGCATCCGAGGCCGATTGGAGCACGTCGTGGGATGGACTGCTGATATCCATGAGCGCCAGGATCGCGCTCGTGTCCGCCACAATCACTGGACCAAGCTACTCCGCCAGCCCGCTTGGCCTTGCCTCAGAATCCTCCGTGAGACGCCGTGATTCCTGGGGGCTGTAGTAGTCCTCCATACCATCTTCGCCGAACCCGTCGAGATAATCCTCGTATCTTTCCGCGAAAAGCGGATCCCCGCTGTCAGCAATCCCGATGCATCTCGGTCGCAGACGCTGCTTCGCTCTAGCCGCGTACTCCGCCACCGCCTCGCGCACCAACTCGGCTGCCGAGCGCCGCTGATCGGCCGCCATCGACTTGAGCTTGCGGTAGTCCGTCGAGTTCAGGTACACCGTCGTCTTGATCGTCTTCATGGGACATATGGTATATGGTAACCATATACGATGCAAGAGTCCGATAGCGGGGCACACTCCAGAGCTGGAGGCCGTTGCGCCCGTTCGCTGGCTCCGGGTATCGTCCATCTCCCTGAAGCATCACCAGATATGCTGGCACGGAGCCAGCGGGAGAAAGAGTGACCTGCATGAGAATCACCGCGCCCACTCCCGCCATCGCCCTTGCGGCGGCCGCCATTGCCATCACGGCAACAGCCACCCCCACACCCCTCACCGCCCAGATCCCCACCCCCGAGTCCGTGCTCGGCCACCGCGTCGGTGCGGACTTCCACCTCGCCACCTTCGAGGAGTCGATTGACTACTTCGAGCGCCTCGACGCGGCGACCGACCGCCTCGAACTGCGCGAAGTCGGTGGCAGTTCGTTCGGGCGGCCGGTGTACATCGCGCTCATCTCCAGCGCGGAGAATCTGCGCAACCTGGACCGGCATCGTGAGATCGCGATGCGGCTTGCGCACCCGGAAGGGCTGACCGACGCCGAGGCCCGCGCACTGGCCGACGAGGGCCGCACCCTGGTCCATATCGACGGCGGGCTGCACGCCACGGAGGTCGCGCACGCGCAGCACACGATCCAGCTGGCGTACGACCTCGTCACCGGGGACGACGACCCCGAGATCGCTGCCATTCTGGACAACGTGATCCTCATGCTGTGGCCATCGATCAACCCGGACGGACAGACGATGGTCGCGGACTGGTATCGGTCCAACGTGGGGACGCCGTACGAAGTTGCCTCGACGCCCTTCCTCTACCAGAAGTACATCGGGCACGACAACAACCGCGACGGCTACATGATCAACCAGATCGAGTCGCGCATGGCGACCCGGGTGGCGCGGGAGTGGGAGCCGCAGATCCTCTACAACCACCACCAGAGTTCGCCCTTCCCGACGCGGATCTGGATTCCGCCGTTCGCGGAGCCGATCTCGCCGCACGTTCACCCGCTGATGTGGCGCACGGTGAACCTGATCGGCATGGCGATGTCACAGGCACTTGAGGAGCGCGGCCAGAAGGGCGCCACGCACATGGGGACCGGTTTCGACAACTGGTATCCCGGCTTCATCGACCACGCGAACAACTTCCACAACGTGGCGTCGTTCCTGACCGAGACCGGGCTGTACCGATACGCCACGCCCCACTTCTACACCATTCAGGACTTCCCGCCGCAGACCCGTGACCTGAGGCCGCAGTCGCTGTACAGCAGTCCATGGGAGGGCGGCTGGTGGCGGCTGCGCGACGCGGTGGACTACATGCTGACCGCGTCCGTCTCCGTACTGGATTTCGCCGCGAAGTACCGGCGCGACATCCTGTACAACCGCTACCAGGCCGGGCGCGACATCATCGCGCAGTACACGGACGGCCCGCCATACGCGTACTTCGTGCCGGCCGACCAGCACGACCCGGTGGCGGCGGTCGAGATGCTTCGGCGGCTGGCTTTCAACGGGATCGAGGTCCACCAGCTGGACGAGGCGGTCACCTTCGAGGGGATCACGCACGCGGCCGGAACCTGGGTGATCGCGATGGACCAGCCCTTCGCCAACTTCGTGCGACAGCTCTTCGCCGTGCAGGACTACCCGGATCTGCGCCAGTACCCGGAAGGGCCGCCGGACCAGCCGTACGATGTGGCGGGCTGGACGTTGCCGTACCTGATGGGTGTGCGCGTCGTGGAAGCGGCGTCGCCGCTGGGTGACGAGATCCGCGGCGCGATGAGCGAACTGGGGTCGGACGCCTCGGGTGCCGGCGCGGGCGCTGCCATGCTCGCCTGGGACGCCGACGTGGACGACGCGGCCCCCTTTGATTCGCCCCCGGGTGTCGGCTTCAACAGCCACCCCGTGGCTGCCGCCATCGTGCCTCCGGCGGGAAGCGATGCGGGGGGCGGCACCCTCGTCGTCGATCCAGCCCAGAACAACGCCTTCAAGGCGCTCAACCAGGCGTGGGCCGAGGGCGGCCAGGTACGGTTCGCCCCGGGTGCGGCGGGCACGGACGGTGCCGGCGGGACCTCCGGGAGTTACGCGATCACCGGTCTGTCGGGGAGTGCCCGAAGTGCCCTGGTGTCCCGCCTGCACATTCAGTCGCCCGCGGCGACCTCGGCTGTGGGGCGCGGCGAGGGCGGCGTGCGGGTGTCGCAGCCCCGGGTCGGTCTCTACCGCCCCTGGAATCCGTCGATGGACGAAGGGTGGACGCGCTGGCTGCTCGAGATGTTCGAGTTCGACTTCACGAGCCTCTACAACGCCGACGTCCTGGCCGGTGGCCTGCGGGACCGGTACGACGTGATCATCGTGGCCGACATGGGGGCCAACCAGATTCTGAACGGCTTCGCCAAGGGATCGGTTCCGCCCAGGTACGAAGGGGGAATCGGCGCTGTGGGCGTCCGCGCGCTCGACGCGTTCGTGCGGAGCGGCGGCACCCTTGTCACCTTCAACAACGCGAGCATGTTCGCCATCAACCAGCTCCATCTGCCCGTCAAGAACGTGGTCGCCGGGCTCGATCCCGCGGACTACTTCATGAGCGGTTCGATCGTCGAGATGGAGGTTGACCCGTCCCACCCGATCATGTCGGGGATGCCCGCGCGGGCCAAGGTAGTGGTGGGACGCAGCCCGGTCTTCACCACCGAAGACGGCTTTGAAGGCGCGGTTCTCGCCAAGTACCCCGAGGACGGCTCACCCCTCCTGTCCGGCTACCTCCTCGGCGAGGACAACCTCCAGGGCTACGCCGCCGCGCTGGACGCCGCGCACGGGGACGGACATGTCGTCCTTCTGGGGATGAAGCCGCAGTGGCGCGGCCAGCCGTTCGGGAACTTCCGGATCGTCTTCAACGCGGCGATGTACACTTCCGGCATCGCGGCTGCCGCGCCCGAGAACCCGGATTTCTGGTCGGCGCCGGAGGATGACGAAGAGGGAGAAGGGGAGGGGGGAAGCTAACGGTCCTCGCCAGGCGGGTGTCTCATGGGAACACGGGGTCGCCAACACGTGTGTGACTTCATGTAAAGGGAACTCAATGCTTCACCGACTTGCCCTACCCCTCTGGCTTCTCCTCCCCGCGGCCGCGGCCGCGCAGCAGGGGACCATCACCTACACCTATTCCGTCAAGTACGATTTCGAGGTCCCCGAGCGCTGGGGCGATCTGAGAGACCAGATTCCGTCCTCCCGGTCCGGCACGATGTACCTCCACTTCGACCCATCGGGGTCGCTCATGACCCCGGCTCCGGAAGACGAGAAGGAAGCGGCTGCGGCCGTCGTCAGCGACCGCCCGATAGCGTCCGATCGCGCCATTGGCATGGCCATGAGGATGAGGATGGGCTCAACAGCGAGGAGTGATCTGGAGGAACTCCGCGAAGCCTATGTCGGCTTTGACGGGGGTGCCATCGTGGAGGCACGCGAGTTCATGGGACGCGCCTTCCGTATTACCGGCCACCAGCCCGCCTTCGAGTGGAGGCTGACCAGCGAACAGGCCGAGCACCTGGGGCGCCTGGTCATCAAGGCGACCGCAGAGCACGACAGCACGGCAATCGAGGCCTGGTTCACACCCGAGATTCCCGTCCAGGGCGGCCCGGCGTCGTTCGGGGGCCTGCCCGGGATGATCCTGGTGCTTTCCCTGAATGACGGGCACACTCAGTACTTCGCGACGGAGATCGACCTGGAGGGTGTCGAACCCGGGTTGATTCGCATGCCCGAGGACGGCGACGAGGTCTCACGCGAGGAATACGAGGTGATCGTCGCGGAGAAGCTGGACGAACTCGAAAAGCTGAGGCGCCGTGGGCCTGGAGACGCATGATGAGTGCTCCCTGGCGCTTTCTGCGGCTGGCGCTCCCGCTGGTGGCTCTCCTGACCATTGCGGCGCCCGCGTTCGCGCAGGACGAAGCCCGGGAATACCAGATTCAGGGGGTCGTGGTCGACTCGGCGGGTGTATCACTGCGCAATGCCATGGTCGTGGCGCTGACGGTGCCCGATTCGGTCCTCGCGAAGTATGCCCTGACCGATGGCGACGGGCGCTTCACGCTCCGCGATCTTCCCCCTGCGGAGTACATCCTCCAGGTGACGCTCATCGGCTACCAGACCCTGCGCCGCGACCTGCATGTGACCGATTCGGACATCGACGCGGGTACGGTGAATCTGTCCGTCATGGCCGTGGAGATGGACTCGCTGGTCGTCAGCGTCGAGCAGGTTCCGTTCGTCAACCGCCGTGACACGCTCAGCTACAACGTCCTCGCCTTCGAAACGCCGCCGAACTCGCTGGTCGAAGATCTGCTGCGCCGCCTTCCCGGGATCGAGGTCGAAGAAGACGGGTCGATTACGGCTCAGGGGGAGGAGGTTCAGAATGTTCTCGTGGACGGGAAGGAGTTCTTCGGTACCGATCCGACCATTGCAACGCGCAACCTTCCCGCAGACGCGATCAAGCAGGTCGATGTCTACGACAAGCAGTCCGACATGGCCGAGTTCACCGGCATCCCGGACGGTGAGGATGAACGCACCATCGACCTCAAGCTCAGGGAGGATGCCAGGCGCGGCTACTTCGGCCGCATGACGGGAGGCTTGGGGGGCGACGCCAATACTCGAGCCCGGATCGGCACTCTGCTCGACAACGATGTGCGCTACGACGGCAGACTCAACCTGAACCGCTTTTCCCCGACCTCCCAGTTCGCCCTGACTGCAAACACGAACAACGTGAATCAGGCGGGCTTTTCGTGGGGTGACGGGGGTGGTGGAGGACGGGGCGGTGGACGTGACGACGGCTTCACAGAGACGTTTGGGGCGGGCCTCAACGCGAGTCACGATTTCGCGGAAGACAGCTGGTTGCGATCGAGTTACTTCCTCAGTGAACTCGACAACCTTCGGAACCAGACCTTGCAGCAGCAGGCTCTCTTCGGCTCGAACGTGGCGTCCCTGGTCGACGAGACCAGCAACCGGGAGATGGGCAACCTCAATCAGCGTCTCAACCTGAACGGGGAGTACACGATCGCCCCGGGACACGATCTCAGGGTGAGGGCGAACTTCAACGCGGGTTCATCGTCCCTCACGTCGTTCGCGCACCGCGAGACCCAGACCGTGCTGGGCGACCAGCTGAACACGGCGTCGACGGACTACCTCGTCGACGGGAGCGACTGGCGTGGGGACGCGCGGCTGACGTGGCGCAAGCGCCTGGGGGAGGGAGGCCGGAGTCTCGTCGCCGAGTTCCGCAGCGGGCTCGACGACTCCGACGAGCGCGCCGACCTCTCTTCGACGATCACCGGCGAGTCCCGGCGAGACAGCGACAGTGGCGGTCTGGGCGGGCCGGAGGACATCCTGCAGGAGCAGATCAGCACGGGTCGCACCTGGAGCAACTCGGCGCGGGTTTCGATGACGCAGCCGCTCGGAAGCCAATACGTGCTGGAAGTCTTCGGCCAACGCAACGCGGTGGACGAGGATCAGGAAAAGTCGGTGTACGATCTCGCGGGTGGCGAACGTCTGCTCAACTCCAGGCTCAGCTCGGGGTACGAGCGCACCTACACGTACCTGCGAGGTGGGGCCCGCTTCAATCGCAACACCGAGACCTCATGGATCACACTCGACGTGCGCGCGCAGAGGTCCCAGCTCGACGGGGTGGTTCTGGAGCGGCCGGACGCAATCGCCAACGGGTATACGCACCTGCTGCCCAACATGAACGCCAAATGGCAGGTGAAGGATGGCCAGACGCTCAGCTTCCGCTACAGGACGTCTACGCGCGAGCCGTCCATGAGGGAGTTGCAGCCCTTTGCGGACAACACGGATCCGCTGAACGTCTACGTCGGCAACCCCGAGTTGCAACCTGAATACAGGCACCGGTTGAACGCCGACTACCGCTTCTTCGACCAGTTCAGCTTCCTGAACGTGTTCACCTTCGCGGGCTTCACATACACAGGCAACGACATCGCCCGGTCCCGCAACTTCGACGAGCGGGGATTCCAGACCTTCACCCCGATCAACACGGACGCGTCCTGGTCGTTCAACGGCGGCATCAACTTCGGGAGGCCGATCAGAAAGCTGGGGGTCGACCTCGACCTGGAGTACCGGGCCACATATTCCAAAGGCACCGAAGTGGTGAATCTGGCCGCGAACGAAAGTCGCATCCTGCGCAACAGCCTGGAGGCCAGTCTGGAGAACCGGGTGAAGGACGTGTTCGAGTTGCGTGGGGGAGCGCGCTTCGACTTCAATGACGTGGACTACTCGCTCAACCAGTCGCTGAACCGCAGCTATGTGAACAGCCGCTACTTCGCAAACGGGACCTGGTACCTGACGAGCGCGTGGCGGCTCGGCTCGACGTTCAACTTCCGTGTGTACGACGAGGGACTGTATCTGTCCGGGCCTTCCAGAGCGGCGGATGGCGGGCGCGACGATAGCTCGTCCGGCACATCCGGCACGGGTGGCACGGGACGCAACGTGGCACGGTGGGATGCCCATGTAACCCGGCTGGTCATGAACGACCGCGCCGAGATCGAACTGCGCGCCTACGACCTGCTGAACCAGAACCAGGGCGTGAGCATCTCCAATTCAGCCAGCTTCATCGAGGAGTCGCGCACCGAGTCCCTGGGGCAGTACTTCATGCTGCGCGTGATGTACCGGCTGGGCACGCGGCGGGGTGGGCGCGGTGGTGACAGGGGGCGGGGTAGGGGGCGGTAGTGCTACTTTCGGAGGGCGGGAGGGTTGACGCCTCGCCCGGACCGACCCTGACGTAACGTTAGGGTGGCCGAACCCAAGCCCTGAACGACCACCTCACACGTCCGCGAATGCGACAATCACCTTCAAGCGGTATGGGGCCGTCCCTCGGACCGATGCTTCCTCGTCGCATCCCCGCCCTCCCCGCCGCCACCGCCCTCATCGGCCTGGTTGCCTGCGCTGCCCCGGACCCCCCAACCCGGTCCGGTTCCCTCATCTGGACGGACGGCACGTTCGCCGAGTGGGCGGACGTCGCGGCGGCGATCACCGACCCGCCCGGGGACGTCCCACCCGGCTCGCCCGTCGACCTGCGCACGGTCACCATCCAGGATGACCCTCGTTACCTCCACCTCCTCATCGATCTCGGACATACCGTCACTGCGCAGGCGATGCCCGGTTCGGTCGAGGTCGTGCTGGACGCTGACGGCGACTCCGGCACGGGCGGGCCCCACGCGGGCGTCGAGGGCGCCGATCTGGCCATCGTCCTGTCCCGTCAGCGCGACCCGATGGCGGACGCATACGGAGCCGGGGTCGGGATTCGCCGGATCGGCCCGGGCGGGGCCGGCGAGCCCGAGAGTGCCCACACCGTCGGCCTCCTGGTGTCGCCTACGCACTCCTCCGACCGATTCGAGGTGCGGCTCGACAGGGATGCGGTGGCGGTTGCCTCCGTCGGCGACACGTCCAATGCGGCGCTCATCATCACCGGGCGGGTTGTCTACCTGCGCGCCGGCGACATCGTCGACGAGACGCCGATCTTCACCCATGTGCTCGCGACCGTGCTTGGCAGGAATCCTCCACTGCTCGGCGCGGATGTCCTCGCGAAACCGCCGGGCACTCTCCGCGTCGTCACCTGGAATGTCTCGGACGGGAACTTTCGCGACACCCCCGACGCCTTCCGGCGCGTTCTCACCGCCCTTCGCCCGGATGTGGTGCTCCTCGACGAAGTCTACGCGGACGTCACCATGGCCGATCTGTCCCGCTTTTCCGGGGACATCGGAGTCCCGGGCGGACAGCCCCTCTGGCACTGGTGGCTGGCGCAAGGCGGCGGCCGACAACGCACCGCCGTCGGCGCACCGGGCCGGGACGTCCGCGTCGAGCCCCTCCTTGCCCGCATCGACCACGCTCCCGGTGCACTTGACCGCTGGCTGCAGGAAGTCGGGGACGAGCCGGAAGCTCCGCGCATGGCACCGCCGTCGGCGCTGGCCCGGGCCGAGGCGGAGGGCGGCCTCTCCGCGACTGGAGCCTGGTTGACCATCGACGAACAGGAGATCCTCTTCGTCCCCGTCGACCTCCAGAGCGCGGGACACGACGGATCCCCCCGCGACCGGCTGCGCGAGTTGCAGGCGCTCACGCTGAACCGGGCGATCGCCGCTGCGCTCGCGGACCATCCCGACGCCGGCCTCGTCGTGGGCGGCGACCTCAACCTGGTGGGATCCGCACGTCCGCTTGACGAGCTCGTGCGCGGTCTCGGCGTGGCGGGGGCCGACCTGGACATCGCCCGCCTCGAGCGCCTCCGCGAGCGCTCCCTGGCGACCTGGCGCAGCACCCGACCCGAGGATCCGTTCTCGCCCGGCAGGCTCGACTACCTTCTCTACCGAGGCGCGGTCCTCCAGGTCGAGCGGGCGTTTGTCTTCGACGCGGCCGACCTGTCCGAAGCCGCCCGGCAGGAATTGGGCGTGGGCGAAGAGGACACGCGCCAATCCGACCATCTGCCGCTGGTTGTTGACTTCCGGCTTCGCTGAGGGTGGCGCCAACAGGGGGCCGGCCCGAATCTTGAGGACCACCACCAACCCGGAGCACCTCGATGCGCCTCCTCTTCTTCTGCCTTCTCGTTGCGGCCGGATGTGACACGCCCGCCAGCGACACCCCCACCGCCGCTCTCCCCCCCTCCCTCGACCGCGTCCAGCCCGACCTCTTCGGCGCCCCCGGTGCCCAGCCCAACGCCTGGGCCGACTTCGACCGTGACGGCGATCTCGACCTCTTCGTGGGGATGCGCTACTCGGAGAACCGCCTCTACCGCAATGACGCCGGTCATTTCGTGGATGTGGCTCCGTCGCTCGGGCTGGCGGACGCCGAGGACACCCGTGCCGCGGCCTGGGGCGACTTCGACGGGGACGGGGACGTGGATCTCTACGTCGGCTACACCGTGAATGCGGGCATTCCGAACCGCCTCTACCGCAACGACGACCAGATCTTCGTCAATGTCGCAACCGGCCTCGGGATGGACCTCGTGGGCACGACCCGCCAACCCAGCTGGGTCGACTACGACGGGGACGGCGATCTCGACCTCTTCGTCGCCGTGCGTGACCAGGCCAACCGGATGTTCCGCAACGACGGGCCGGCTGGCGCTGGTGCGGACGGTGATTCCGGGGCTGGCGACGGTGGCGCCGGAGACTCTCCCGATGGCGATGCAGCGGCCGCCGCTCCCGCCTGGTCCTTCACCGACGTAACCGACGAATCGGGCCTGGGCGACCCCCGCCGCACCGTCGGCGTGGTGTGGTTCGACTATGACCGTGACGGTGACCTGGATGTTCACGTCTCCAATCAGAACGGCGACGAAGATGCCTTCTTCCGCAACGAGGGCCACGGGACTTTTGTCGATGTCGCCCCCGCGCTCGGCATGAATCACCCGAACCGGGGCGAAGAGTACGGCAGCGTGGTCCCGGCGGTGACCGACCACGACAACGACGGCGATCTGGACCTCTTCATCGCCACGTACGGCCCGGACATCCTGTGGAGCAACAACGGCGATGGCACCTTCACCGACGTGACCGATCCGGCCACCCTGGGCGAGGACTACCACTCCACGACGGCAGCGTGGGCAGACGTGGACCACAACGGTCTGCCCGACCTGATCGTGACCTCCTACCTGACCGGCATCGCGGCCGTCGAGGACCACCTCTTCATGAACGAGGGGGGCGGGCACTTCACGAACTCGCTCCCGGCGAACCTGCTGGAACACGGGCCCAGTCACGGCGTGGCCTGGGCGGACTTCGACCGCGACGGCGACCTGGACCTGTCCATCGCCAACAACCACGAGACCGGCGGCACCCATCATCTCTACCGCAACCTGCTTCCCGCCGATGTCGCGGGGCGCTCGCTGCAGGTCGCGGCCACCGATCCGCAGGGGCGCTCGATGGTCCCCGGCGCGGAAGTCCAGCTCCTGGACCACGACAGCGGCAGGATCCTGGGCACCCGCCTGGTGGACTCCGGCGGCGGCTACTGCTCCCAGGGGGCAACCCCGGCGCACTTCGGCATTCCACCCGGCGTGGAGCGCGTGGATGTCCGGGTGACCTACGTGGCGGGTGGGCAGAGATCGATTGTGGTGCAGGAAGGCGTCTTCCCGCCGGACTACGCGGGGCGCTGGCTCATTGTGCGGCAGGGTGGGTGAGGGAGGAGCCCACGACCCGAGTGACCTGAGCCGGCAGTGCGAGTGGCCCTCGTAGGCTCGTCCGGTCACTTGTACAGCAGACACCCCTCCGCGGCCGCGCCGAACTCTTCCAGCTCTGCGTCCACCCCCGCCAGGATCTCGTCTGTCCCCGCGCCGGCGTCCACGCCCTCCCGCAGCCCCGCATGTCCCCACAGGATGTCGATGGGGGGCAGGGTCTCCTCGTACTCGTAGGGTGGTTGGCGCCAGGCGAAGTCGTGCGGGGCCAGCGCACGGGCCGCGCGAAGGATCTCGACGGCGGTGCGGACGGGTTGGAAGGCGTGCGAAACCGTGACGTGCAGCTGAGCACCACCACATAGTGCCCCCGCGTGCTTCTGGAAGGTCGGCTCGAAGTTGCAGGGGCGAAGCACGACGCCGGGCAGGTGCGCATCCGCCAGTCGCGCTGCCAATGCCGCGGACTCCAGCCAAGGGGCGCCGAAGAGCTCGAAGGGTCGGGTGGTGCCGCGCCCTTCCGACAGGTTGGTCCCTTCCAGCAAGACCATGCCGGGGTAGACCGCGCAGGAATCGGGCGTCGGCAGGTTCGGGCTGGGCATCACCCAGGGCAGCCCGGTGTCGTTCCATGACATGGCGCGCTCCCAGCCGTCGCACGGGATCACCTCGAGGTCGCAGCCGATGCCGCGCGCGTCGTTCAGCCACCGCGCCATCTCGCCGCAGGTCAGGCCGTGCCGGAGCGGTACCGGGTGGAGACCCACGAAGGACTCATAGCCTGCCCGCAGTACAGGGCCCTCGCGTGTGACCCCGCCCACCGGGTTCGGACGGTCCAGGACGACGAAGGGGATCCCGGCCTCGGCGCATGCTTCCATGGCGAGGGCCATCGTCCAGATGAAGGTGTAGACACGGACGCCCACGTCCTGGAGGTCGAAGAGGAGGGCGTCCAGCCCTTCGAGCATCTCCGGGGTCGGCTTCCGCACCTCGCCGTACAGTGAATGGACCGGGAGCCCGGTGACCGGGTCCGTGTAGTGATCCGACTCGATCATGTTGTCCTGCTTCTCACTCCGGGCGCCGTGCTGGGGGCCAAAGAGGGCACGCAGGTCGAAGCCCGCTTGGCAGACCGCGTCCGCAGCGAAAACGAAGCCGGAGGTCACCGACGCAGGGTGGACGATCAGGCCCAGGCGAGCATGGCGGAGCCCGGCGGTCTCGCCGCTCCCGCTGAGAAAGAGCTCGAGGCCGGTCGTGACTGGAGGCCGCGTCATCGGTGGCCGCTCGCGGACCGAAGGCCGGCGGGAGAGCTTCCGGCCTGGGTGCAAGCCCGTGCGCTCACCCCCCCTCCGGAGGCGCCTCCCGCAGCCAGTAGAACGGCCCCGCCGTCACCTGCTCGGGCCACAACTGGTCGAGGGTGGCGCCGTCGTAGAGCCGCCCGTTCATCATCACCCGGTCTACCGTGTTGGAGTTGCGGATGTCCTCCAGCGGGTTCCCGTCGAGGATGACCAGATCCGCCAGCTTGCCCACCTCGATTGAGCCCAGATCGCGGTCCAGTCCGAGCGAATGCGCACCGATGATCGTCGCCACCTGCAGCGCTTCGTGCTCGGTCATCCCGCCCGACTGCGTGGCCCACAGCTCCCAGTGGTAGCCGAGTCCCTGCAGCTGGCCGTGACTGCCGACGCCCGCCCGTCCCCCCGCCCGAATGATGTCGCGCACAAAGGCCGACACCTGGTCGAAGGTGTGCACGTCGCGGTGGAACCAGCCCGACGGACCGGGTCCGGTGCCCGGTCTGCGGAGCGCCTTCTGCTGGATCTCCTCAAAGGGGGTGAAGTGGGCGAGCTTCTCATCGCCCAGCACGTCTTCCGTCGCGTAAAAGTAGTTCTCCGCCCACGGGCCGCCGTAGGTGACGAGAATCGTGGGCGTGTAGGCCATCGTCGACCGCGCCACGAGTTCGACCATGTCGGCATACATCGGGAAGCCGGGCATGTTGTGCTCCATGCCCGAGTAGCCGTCGATGGCCATCGTCATGTTTCCCTTGGTGTCGAGGCCGCCTTCGGTGGTCGGCATCAGCTCCAGCTCGCGCGCCGCCTCGATGATCCACTGTCGCTGCTCGCGGTTGCCGGCGCCGTACATCTTGATCGTCTTGGTGTCGTAGTAGTCGCTGTAGCGGCGCAGGATGTCCCGGGCGTGGTCGAGGTCCTTGACGTTCTCGGACGAGAAGACGCCGGGGCCGGTCGAGTAGATCCGGGGTGACAGGATCCGCCCGGCGCGCACCAGGTCCTCGTAGCTGATGACGTCGGTAGTGCCGGTTTGCGGGTCCCGCGTGGTCGTCACTCCGTAGGCCAGGTTGGCCGAGTAGGACCAGGGCTGGCTGCGATGGATGTTGATCTGGGCGCGCAGATGGGCGTGGGTGTCGACAAAGCCGGGGACGATGGTCTTCCCCGCGAAGTCGAGGATGTCGGCGCCCTCGGGCACGCTGAGGGAACCGGTGGCCCCGACCGCGGTGATGCGGTTGTCTTCGACCACGATGTCGCCCCGCTCGATCACCTCGTCACCGTTCATGGTGACGATCCGCGCACCGGTGAGCAGCACCGCGCCCGTCGGGATGTCGCGCGGGAATTCGACGCGGATACGGACCTCGTCGGGTCGGTAGCGTGGGTCGTCTGCGTCGGCTTCGTCCCCCTCCTCCCCGCCTTCTCCGGCCGCCTCCTCATCGCCCTCTTCCGCCTCCTCGTCCCGGGCCGCGGCCGCCACCGAGTCCTCAAAGGCCTGCGCATCATCCAGGCTGTACGCCAGGTGTGCGTTGCCGATGGTCCAGTGCACGGTGCGGCCGTCGTGACCCCACGCGGGGAACTCCCCGCCGATCTCGGTGAGCTGCCGCGCCGGGAAGGACGCGTTCTCGGGGTTGCCGACGTTGATCGTCGGGACATCGCCGCCGACGACCGGAACCGTCACCGTGTAGAGGTGGTTGACGACGCGGGCCAGCGCCTGGTCGCCCCGGGGCGCCATCATCACCAGCGACGCGGACGGCGGCGTGCTCGACCCGGGGGGCCCGGCGCCGACCACCTTGACGTGCTGCTTCCTGTCGGTGCCGTCCCACCGGAACGAAACGAGGCCCTCGCCCGCGCCGTATGCGTAGATCCGGTCCGGGTCGGAGGTGAAGTGATGCGCCTGGAACCGTGCCGGCCCGATCACGGTGGCGTCGCCTCCCGTCGCCGGGATCCACACCAGGTCGTCCGCGCCGCCGGGCACGCCGCGTGTGAGCGCCTCGTCGTAGGCGCGCCCGGGTCCCCGCACGGCGATGATCCGCTCGCCGTCAGGCGACCAAGCGGGTGCGTTGTAGAGCGCGGGCGTCGTGGTCAGCCGCTCCGGTGCGCCTCCGTCCGCGCCTACCCTGTAGAGGTGGCCGCCCGCCTCGTCGTCCCAGGTTGCATACGCGACCGAGGCGCCGTCGGGCGACCAGACGGGCATATGTTCGTTCACATCCGCGTCGGTGAGTCGCCGCGGCGTCCCATCCGGCCATTGCATGACGTACACCCGCGACAGCAGCGAAAACGCGATCCGGTCACCACTCGGCGACGGGACCGCGTCGCGGACCTGCTTGGCCACGAAGGTCGGTGTGTCCTCGATGGGGTAGTCGAAGTCGACTTCCGGCGCGATGGCCATCTCCACATCGACGCGGAACGGGATCGGGGCCGGCTCGGACCCGTCGATGGGCACCCTCCACAAGCCTCCGCCGTAGTACGCCACCACCGCGCGCGAATCGGGTGTGAACGCCATGCCCGGGTAGGCGTCGCGGGTTGCGCGCGATTCCTGGTCGTCCCGCTGCACGGGAAACGCGAGCCACCGCTCGTCGCCCGAGGCGAGGTCGCGAATGCGCAGACCCGTCTGCCCCACGTGCCGCGACCCGTACACGAGCCAGCGCCCGTCCGGGCTCAACGTCGGCCGGAAGGCGCCGCCGTACCGGAAGGACCGCGTGGCCGACTCGCCGGTTTCACGGTCGTAGACGGCGAGCTGATACTGGCGCATGCCGGAGTTGTACTCCCAGCTCCCCGTGCGGTAGCCGTACCAGATGTAGCGGTCGTCGTTGCCGAAGGCCGCCCCCGTGGTTCGCCGGGTCGCGGGCTCGTCGATCAGCTGGATCCCCGAGCCGCCGTCGACGTGGTACATCCACAGCTTGCCCTGTCCGGGGCCCTGCTTCGTGGCGATGACGTACTTCCCGTCAGGTGTCCACTCGGGGGATTGGTAGGAGCTCGACTTCCCCTTGGTGACCTGGACGGTGTCGCTCAGATCCAGCGCGATGACGTGGATCCCCTCGCCCCCGCTCCGGTCCGAGGTGAAGACCACGCGAGTGCCGTCCGGGCTGAAGCGCGGCTGACCGTCGAAGGCCATTCCCTGCGTCAGCGGCGCCGCGGTGCCTCCGCTGATCGGCACGGTGTACAGGTCCCCGAGGAAGTCGAAGACAAGCGTCCGTCCGTCGGGACTGACGTCCACCGACATCCATGAGCCCTCGTTGAAGCTCGTGGAGATCGTCCGGCCCGGCGCCAGCGGCAACCCCTCCTGGCGGGGATCGGCGTCGTCGGTGTCCTGGGCCGGCGCAACAGCGGGACTGCCGGCCAGAGCCGTCGCGACAATCCCCGCCAACGCCGTGCGAAGCCCGAGCGCCCGCCAGCGCGCTGCCATTCGCCCTTCGAAGGGGCTTGCCGGCCCGGTGCCTCGCCGCTCTCGGTGCACGCGGGGATTTATCCACGGGCTGCTGGTGCATGTGCCGGAACTGCCGCGTGCATTCGTCATGATGTCATCCACCGTCACCTGGTGAGCGTTTCCCGACTAACAATCCTACTCGTAGTCCGGGATGTCCAGGAACTTCACGCGCAAGGTGACCGAGCCGCGATCGAGGTCGAAGCTGGCCATCAGGATATCTCCCTCCTCTGCCAGCGCGCCCTCGCATCCCCCGCTGCGGTCCAGGAAGTCCCCGTAGCCGAGTATATGGCCGCCGTTACTCTCATGGACGGTGACGGTTCCCACCTCCAGGTCATCCTCCGAATAGGCCGTGAACGTCCGGCCCCTCAGGAAATCGAAGACGGGAGCCGGGATGGAGACTGCGGGGTCGGTGGTGAAGCCGGGAAGCCGATAGGCGATCAGGAGACGATCATTTTCGAGCCAGCGGTATCCGATCGTGCGTTGCGGTTTGGGGCGCGACTGGTTGCGCTCGTAGGAGGCGCCGGCCACATGTCCCGTTCCGCGCAGAATTCTGCACTTCCGGTCCGGGCTTTCCAGGATGCAGCTGAACGCGGCGACGGCGGCCACCGTGTTCTTGTTGATTCCGGTCTCGGTCACGATGTGCAACAGCGCCTGTCGGCCCGGGATCTCCTCGGCGAACCCCTGGATCGCATCCGCAACGAGCTTCTCCGTTGACGACAATACCGACTTCGGGTCGATCCGCCTGGTCGAATAGACGAGATGCCGGGCGCCGACCCGGAAGTCCGGGTGCTGGCGGAAGAACTGAAGCAGGATCGACGGTGGAGGAACGAACCGGGGCCATGCCTTTGCGCCTGCCGACTTCCGGTAGCGGAACGACCGGTGCATCCCGCCGCGGAGGCATTGAACGGTCTGGGGCTCGTGCATGGCGAGCATCTTCCGGGTGAGGTGGCACAGCCGGTTGGAAGGTGCCGCGGCAGCCCAGAACCAGTCGTCCGTCAGGAACTCGATCGCCGGGTGTGCGCGGAGGTATCGTTGCACGTCCCCCGGTTCGACGGTCATCCCTTCCGCTGCCAGCTGCTCCGACACTTCGTGTATCGACGATGCGCCGCTCCCCATGGCCTGCGACCACGCCACTCGAGCCACCGGAACCAGCGCGGACATGGATTCGGTGCTGACCACGACGTATCCTCCCGTCAGCTTCGTGGTGCGTATGGCGAAGGTGCGTCCGCAGAGCGTGGCGACCGCCGCAAGCGCCTCCGGGTGGATCGGGCCCTGCGCGATCCCCCTGTCCGCCAGGAGCTGGACCGTCGCGTCATGGGCCAGGGGCATGGCCTCCGCGAACGCCTTCAAGGCCGCATCCAGCTGCGGCATGAAGACCGGGTGATCCGGCAGCTTTTGCTGCAGCAGTTGCATCAGCTGTCTGATTCGCTCGCGGGACACGCCCAATAGCCTGCCCGCGTCTTCGAGGGACGACGGTCCGTCGGCGTTGAGGCCGAGGCGCATCCGCAGGGCGTCCAACCGGGGCTGCGCCCAGGCCGTGACGGCGGCGAAGTAGTCCATCAGGGCATCTTCGAGCTGGAACGCGGACATCCGCTTTGCCTCGGCCCGGCAAGCCTGGATGGCGGATTGCAGCTCCCGTGTCCTGACGAGGCGATCCTCCACCCGGGTCAGGTTCTCGATTCCGGTGATCTCTGCCACCAGCGTGCTCGGGAACCCCCGGTGGCTCGGCCGGACACTGATATTCTTCCGGCGACGTCCGACCTCGGAGAGTACGCGGTACTCTCTCCGGAGGTCGAGTGGAACCTCGGGCTGCCCGTGCCATCGCATCGCGTCCGCGAATCTCGGGTCAGAGCCCGCGACCGTTTTCGCCCAGGGCTCCGAAATCACTTCCATGACCAACCGCGTCAGCTTCCTGACGACGTGTGCTTCGTCAGGCTGGAGCCCCTCTACATGGCTCCCTTGCGGTGTTCGTGAAACACCCGCTGAACCGTTCTCTCCAGAGCCTTTCGGATCTCCTCGCATCGCATCCCCTCCACTCCGTAGGCCGAAAGCCAGATCCCCAGCTTCCAGCGTTCCCCGCTGCCCTCCATTTCGATATGGAGGACGCCGTCTTCCAGTGACGCCACCCTTCCCGCGAATGCCCAGGGTCGGTCACACAGAACCACCGTTCCCTCCAGCACCTTCCCGCCGTCGAGTACAAAGCGAAAAGGGTTGTGCGCGTGCTCTGGCGAGGCCGTGCCGTGCGAGGCCGCCGCCACCTCCAGGGACGCCGCTCGTGGTCCGTTCGGCACCACTCCCAGCCCTTGTTCTCCGAAGAGCCTGTCCCAGACTTCCTCCCGGCTCCCCCTGACCCATGGCCGTGCGCTGATCATGGTCCGGGAGACTCCAGGGTGCTGCTCCACTAGATGTTTGAGGTTCCAGAGGAAGAAGCGCCAGCCGTTGGTCATCATGTGGAAGTTCTCATCCCACTCCTCGCCCGCCGACAACCCCGAATTGACCAGGCGGAGCACGGTCGTCCCGTCCCGGGCTTCGAGGCGGTAGTCCATCGCCATCGCGGTGCCCGTGCCGTCCGCGTCCGCGGGGAGTTCGTCGACCAGCCGCAGGTGCTTGCCTGGTTCCCAGACCGCGATCCTGCTCGGCCACTCGCTGCCTTCCTCCCATGCGACTGTGACGGTGCCGCCTTCGCCCGGTTCGACCGAGGCGAACGGGGCGAACCAGCTCGCCAGCCGGTCTCCGTCGGAAATCGCCTCCCACACGGCCTCCGGAGGTGCGGCGATCTCGACCGACAGGTCGATGTCCCGTGTTCCCGTGTTCGTCGCGGAGCTTTTCACTGGCGGTTCCCGCCCTCGTCCCGACGACCACTGCCACCGCTCCGGGACAGCGCCCGGTAGTACTCCTCGACCAATGCCCGGTATTCCTCGGGCACGTCCCCCGACTGGTAGAGGAAGATCTGCTCCTCTTCGCCCGCTGCGAATTCGCGCCGCAGACTGAATTCGAGCTGCTTCATCCCTTCGACCAGCTCGCTCTGGAGCCGCAGGACTGCTTCCGCGTCGGCGTAGGTGCCTTCGCGGTCCAGTGCGCGCATCGCATCGATCATCGCATGCAGCTCGCGCGGGTCCGCCCCGGCGCGCTCGATCAGTCCGGCCAGCGCCCGCGCTTCTCCGGCCCGCTCACGTATCTCGCGGCGCATCTGGCGAATCGCCTCGGGATCGAAGGAGGGCGGTCCTCCTCCGCCGACCTGCTGCCCGCCCGCCTCCAGGCGCCTTTGCATCGATTCCAGGCTCCGCGCCAAATCCTGCGCGGATTCGAGGGCTTCGGTCCCGGAATCCTGGCCGACCTCCCCCTGGACCGCCTCGGACGCCTCCTCCAGCCGGTTGGCGAGCGACTGGATCGCCTGGGCGGTCTGGTTCTCGAATGCTTCCGCGTACTCCTCCTGGCCGGCCCTGCCCACCAGGCTGCGCGACCAGAGCAGCCGCTCGCGCAGCTGGGTCTCGCGGATCGTCCCGGTGGCCTCTTCCAGCTCCTCTGCCCCGCCCGTGCCTCCGCGGCGCGCGTCGTTTGCGAGCTGGTCCAACTGATTCAGCAGGTCGCCGACCTCCTCGGCCATCTGCTCCTTGGTGTCGCGGACGCGTCCGATCTGGTCCGCGGAAGGACGACCTGCCCGCCTCATCGCGTCCATGCGGTTCTCGACGTCGTCCTGCTGCCGCGAAAGTTCTTCCACCCGTTCGCGCGCGTCCGCAAGGTCACGCTGCAGCCGGTCGTCCTGTACTCCTTCCAGCTGGTCACGCGCCTCGCGCAATCGCCGGAGCGCGGACTGCGCCTCCGCGACCCCTGCGCTTCCCCCGTTCGCCGCGGATCGGCGCATCGCGTCGGCGGACTGCTGCAACTCCCGCGCGATCTCTTCCAGCTGCCGGTCACCCGACTCGCGCGAAAGGCGCTCCAACCGCCGGGCGGCTTCCTCGGCCTGCTCGGCCAGATCCCTCGCGGCCTGGCTCCCGCCGCCACCCTGTCCGCCCTGCTGGGCCGATGCGCGCCGGCGCTGCCGTTCAAGCTCCTGTTCCTGGCGGCGGGCCAGTTCGCGGAGCTTCTCCAGCGCCTCGTCCACGGCCTCGTCGGCCGTCTCCTGCTGGCTCCGCTGCACGGTCTCGTATTGGTTGCGGAGCTTGTCGGTTTCCAGCTCGAACAGGTCTGCCAGGTCCTCGGCGCTGGGGCCCTGTTGCCGGCCGCCCCCTCCTCCTCCTCCCTGCTGCCTTTCCTGCGAGACGAAGCGCTCGTACGTCTCCTCCGCCTTCTGGAGCTGCCGAAGCGCGCGCTGCTCGGGTCCGATCGCACCGCTCGGGCTCAGGGCACGAAGGGAGTCGGCGGCCTCGTTCATCGCCTCGACGGCAACCGGCAACGCCTCGGCGATGCGCTTGAACGCCTCGTCCGCCCCGGTGATCCCCCGGTTCACGATCCGCTGGGTCAGCGTCTCCACCTGTTCTCGCAGGCGCTGCTGGTTGAGTGCGATGCTGACGACGTTTTCCTCCCATACATCGGGCGAATAACTGTCCCGGTCCCGCATCAGGTTGAAGCTGGCCGCGATGATCTGTCTCTGAATCGCCGACAGGTCCTGGTCCATCCCCTGTGCGCCGCCACCACCACCGCCGCCGCCACCCCCGCCCTCGGCCTCACGGAAGTCGCGACGGAATGGCCGAACCTGCAGGAAGTAGATGTCCGTCAGGGCCTCGCCCGGGGAAGGTGCGTTGTCACGCGCGATCGCGTGGTAGGAGATGATGTCGCCGGTCTCCAGTTCGTAGTCCTCCATGAAGACGGTGTGACCGGCAGTCACTTCCGTCATCGGTGCGCCTGCCGACTCGTGGACGCGCACCGTGTCCCAGGGGCCCCCGTTGACGTTGTACACCCACAGGATCTCGGCCAGGCCCAGATCGTCGTCGGCCCGGGCTTCGATGAACACCTCCTCGATCGAGCTGACCTCGATGTCGCGGCCGGGCTTGCTGAACGAGATCGACGGGCCCTGATCCGTCAGCACGTTGATCCGGTAGTCGGGCGCTCCGGCGACCCAGACGCCTTCCCGGGTGAGGAATTTGATGCCGTAGAAGCCCTCTTCACTGACCGTGAAGGATCCGCCGAAGGTCCCTTCAGGTCCGGCCTCCATGGCGATCGAGTCACCGGAGTCCATCACGAGGAGGGCCTCGGGCGCGGCGAGGGTTGGGGTCACCGTCAACTCGACCCGGGTTCCGGCCAGGGCCGCCACGTCCCCGCCGTACTCGAAGCGGCGCGGCACCAGACCCGTGTAGCGCGGGAAGTGATAGACCATCTCGAGCCGGTCCACCGCGGGCAGGTCCGCCACGCCCAGGGTGAAGGTCCCGGAGCGCACGCCGTTCGCCTCGACGTAGTAGGTGGTCTCTTCCGCGACGTTGAGCAGCAGCCCCTCGAAGGCCCCCGTGCCGTCTTCGATCATGGGCAGGGGGACGAAGCCGCTCGTCTCGGCCTCGCGGGTGAACAGAACGACGTCTTCGGAGTCGAAGCCGTTCAGGGATGCCGCGATCATGAGGTCGGAGTTGCGCGAGATCGTGGTGTCGCCGGGCTCCACCGAGACGCTGTAGGGGTTGACCGATTCGGCCGCGCGCGTCGGGAAGAAGAGCGCCGACATGCCGTGCCGGAAGAAGCCGGGGCCGAGCGCCACGAGAACGACGGACGCGAGGGTGAGCCCCCCAAGCATCCCCGTCGAACGGCGGATGGATGTCCGTTCGATGCTCTTCCCGTAGTCGATCTTGCGGCACTTTTGCACGGCGTTCCTGACGACCTCCTGCAGCAGCTCCGAGCGCTCGAGTTCGGCGCCCTTCCTTGCAGATTCGACCGCGGTCAGGACCCGGGATTGCAGCGACGGCTCGTGTTCCTCCAGGTAGAGCGCGACGCGGTCGTCGGAGATGGGGCGCAGGAAGGGCCAGATAACCGCGCGGACCAGGAAGAAGCCGACGACCAGCCAGAGGATGATGCGGAAGACGGTTACGGCTTCCGGCTGGAAGCGCAGGAACTCCAGACTGGAGGCCGACACCAGGAAGGTGAGGAGGGCGCCCCCGAGCGTGAGGGCGAGTCCCCGCAGGAGAAGCTTGAGCCGCCAGCGACGCCGAACGCGCGTTACGACCCCCAGAATCTCCTTCTCGGCCCGTTTCCCGGCCCATATTGACATTATTCCCCCCTCTATCTCAGCCCACCACGGCTACCTTAGCCCACCACGGCGGATCCCTCTTTAATCGGGTCCTTCGACAGCCGGTTGGCAAGCACGGTCTCGGAGACCATCAGCAGGAAAGCCGCTGCAAGCAAGTAGCGCCAGAAGGATTGCCTCTTCTCGAAGTCCGCCGCCTCCACCTCCGCTGTGACTCCATCCGCCGCCTCCGCCCCGTCCGACGGCCCGTCCGTGACTTCTCCGCCACCGACTGCTCCGAGGAACTCCGCCACATCCAGTTTCGTCATGTCCGACTCAGCCACATCAACGTTTACCGCCAGGGCCAGGGGGTGATCCGGCCGCTGTCCGGGCGGCCTGATTTCCCAGATCCCCCGGGCATCCAGCCTCAGCAGAGCGCTGCTTGCGTCCAGCGCTACCGAACCGCCACCCGGCTCCATGGCCACTGCCCCTTGGGGAATCTCCAACGATCCGGCCGCGTCGGCCAGTGCGGCAAGGTTCACCGTCGAGCCCGCGACGTGCCAGGGTGGGGCTTCACCGCGGCCGCCCAGGTACCGGGCGATCCGGTGCACGAACGGCAGGTAGACGGGTTGCAGGGGCAGGTTGTTCCAGAAGCGGTCCACTCCGGTGGCCCACACGAGGACCCGGCCCTTGCCGCGCCTGCCTTCCACCAGCGCCGCCGATCCGTCGTCGAAGCGTGCGACCACCCGGCCGTCGGTCACGGTCAGCCCGCGGGTGCGGTAGAAGGCGGCACGCGAGAAGTCCCCCGACCGCGGTCCCCGGAAGGCCTCGAAGACCACATGGTCGTAGTCGACGAAGCCGAGTCGGCGCTCGCCGTCCGCGCTCGAGATCGGTCCGACCGTGGCCGGGAGAAAGTCGGCGTGGACCGACGGGACGGTGCTGCGCTCGCCAAGGACGACGAGCAGGCCGCCGCCGCCTTCGACGTAGGCGCGCAACCGGTCGCCGGGATTCCCGCCGGGAAAGGGCCCGCCGTTCAGGACGACCACGTCCGTCTCCGCCAGCTGCTCCTCGCTCGGCGCGCCCCGCACGACCTGGGTGGCGAATCCCGCGCCCTCCGCGATCCCCAGCGCGCCGCGCAGGTACAGGTTGGAGGTGCCCGTGCCCAGAGGGTCGACGACGAGGACATCGAGGTCGCCGCCGGGCGAGGCGACGAAGCTGAGCATGTCGTCCTGCCGCAGTCCGGTGTCGGCGTCGTCGGCGAGGCGCACTTCGCCGCGCGTGAAGGTGGTCGTGAGCGTGAACGGGTCGAAGGTGACCGCGGTCGCTCCCCCGGCCGGGGCCGTGACGGACACCGTGCCGATGTCGGTCTCGTCCACCGACAGCGTGACATCGATGGCGACGTCGCTCACGCCGGTGTTCACCAGCCGCGCCTGCACGGTGACCCGTTCGCGCCCTCCGGCGGCCTCGCGGCGAAGTTCGAGGTCGGCCAGCGCCAGGTTCTCGGTGCTCTCGGCCCCGATCACGACGGGCTCGATCGTCACCGCGTCGGGGAGCGTCGCGTCCGGATCGGGTCGCCACCCCGTGCGCTGGAAGTCGCTGATCATGACGACGCGCTGCCTGGGCAGGGTGGAAGCCGCGAGGGTCGACGCCGCGAGCTTCACGGCGGGCGCGAGGCGCGTGGCGAGGGAGCCGGTACGGAGGGTGTCCAGGGTGGCCGCGACCCTCTGCGGGTCGTTGATCGAGCGGTGGACGAGGGTGGGCGTCTCGGCGAAGGTGATGAGCGAGACCCGATCCTGCGGCCTCAGGGCCCCGGCCACCCCGCGCGCCTGCGTCACGGCCTGGATCCAGTTGTCGCCGAACTCCATGGAGTAGGAACGGTCGAGAAGGATGACCACCTCTTCGCGCCCGGGCCCCCCGACCGATGCAAGGCGGCCGCCCCGCACGAACGGGCGCGCGAAGGCGGCGACCAGCAGCGCCAGGGCGGCCACGCGGATCATGAGGAGGAGCCAGTGCCGTATGCGCCGCCTGGATGCTTCCTCGAAGGGGATCCGTTCAAGGAACATCAGGGAAGGGAACCGCAGCGGCTTGCCGCGCTCGTGGCGGGTCAGGTGAATCAGTACCGGGATCGCCAGTCCGGCCAGCGCGATCAGGAAAAGGGGAGTCAGGAAGCTCACCGCGGACTCCTCACCATCTTCTGGCGGAAGGCCAGGTACGCGTACAGCGCGTCGTCCAGCGGCTCGGAGCTGTTCAGGAGCACGTAGTCGACCCTGTGCTGCCCGAACAGCTTGCCCAGCGTGTCGATGTGGGCGCGCACGTGCCGCTGGTACTCTTCGGCGTACTTCTCCGGGGTTACCGGGAGGATTTCCCGCGTCTCCAGGTCCTGGAAGTTGGCCGCCTGGGAGAACGGGAAGTCGATCTCGGCGGGGTCCAGGATGTGAAAGGCGACCACGTCGTGCCCCTGGGCCTGGAAGAACCCCAGGGCGGCGGAGATCTCGTCCGGATCGTCGTAGAAGTCGGACGCGACCACCAGGATTCCCCGGCGGCGGAAGGTGTTGGCCACACGCGCCAGCGGCTTGTCCCAGCTACCCTCCCGATTCGCCTTCACCCGCGCCACCGCGTGCAGCACCTTGTCGAGATGGGCACCCGACGGCCGGACGTGTTCGACCACGTCGTCGTCGAAGGCGTAGAGCCCCACACGGTCTTTCTGTCCGGAGGAGAAGTAGGCCAGGCTGGCGGTAAGGTAGCGGGCGTAGTCCAGCTTGGTCGTCTCGCCGGAACCGTACCCCATGGACGCCGACGTGTCCAGAAGGAACCCGACATCGGCGTTGGTCTCGGCTTCGAACTGCTTGATGTAGAAACGGTCGGTGCGGGCGTACAGCCGCCAGTCGATCCTGCGGATGTCGTCGCCGGGCATGTACTGGCGGTGCTCGGCGAAGTCCATGCTCACGCCCAGGTAGGGAGAGCGGTGGATGCCCTGCAGGAAACCGTCCACCACCGTCCGCGCGAGCAGCTCCAGGTTGTCGATCCGTGCCAGCACGGTGGGGTCGAGGAAGGATGCGCGCACCGACGGCGAAGTGGCGGCCATCGCCTACCTGGCAGCCTTCGGGCTCGTGGGCTCGGTGAGCGCCGCGAGGGTCATCGTCCCCTACATCCCGGATGCGGGGAGGGGAACAGCTTTGAGCAGCATGTCCACCAACTCGTCGGTGGTCCGTCCCTCCGACTCGGCATGGAAGTTCGTGATGATGCGGTGCCGCATCACCGGCTGTGCCAGGGCGCGGATGTCCCCGAAGCTCACCGTCAGGCGTCCCTGGGTGAGGGCGCGGGCCTTTCCCCCCAGGATCAGGTACTGGGCGGCCCGCACGCTGGCCCCGTGCGCGACCCACTTCTTCACGAAGTCGTGACTGCCGTTGGGGTTCGGCCGGCTGGCGCGCACCAGGTTGACCGCGTAGCGCATGACCGGCTCGGCGACCGGGACCCGACGCACCAGATCCTGGAAGGCGATCATGTCCGCCTTGGACACGACGGGGCCGAGCTCGGGCTCCACCTCGTCGGTGGTCTCCCGCACGACCTGCATCTCCTCTTCCTCTTCCATGTGTTCCATGCGGATGTGGAACATGAACCGGTCCAGCTGTGCCTCGGGCAACGGGTACGTGCCCTCCAGCTCGATCGGGTTCTGCGTCGCGAAGACGTAGAAGGGCGGGTCGAGTTCGTAGGTGTTGGCCTGCACGGTGACCCGGTGTTCCTGCATGGCCTCCAGGAGGGCGGCCTGGGTTTTCGGCGGCGTGCGGTTGATCTCGTCGGCGAGGACGACGTTGGCGAAGATGGGCCCGGCCGCAAATTCCAGCCCGCGGCTTCCGTCCTCCCGCTGCTGGATGATGTCGGTGCCCGTGATGTCCGAGGGCATCAGGTCCGGAGTGAACTGGATGCGGGAGAAGTCCAGGTCCAGCACCTGCGCGATCGAGTGGATCAGCAGCGTCTTGGCAAGTCCGGGGACCCCGACCAGGAGGCTGTTGCCGCCGACAAAGAGGGTCAGCAGGACCTGCTCGACTGCTTCGTCCTGGCCGATGATGATCTTGCGGACCTCGTCGAGGATCTTTTCACGCCCCTCCTGGATGCGGCGGGCGAGGGCGACATCGGCCATGGGCTCGGGGGCGGGGGCTGTCAGGGTTTCGGTCACGGTCGGCCAGCGCTGAGGGAATCTGTGGTTGGGAGTGCCCCGGGGCAGGCGCTCCCGGAGGAGCGGTCCGCGCCACGGCGCCATGCGGGAAAGCTAATCGGTCGAATGTTGGGCGGACAGCCGGAACACCCGCTCCCTGTGTATGACAGCCGGAGCGCGTGATCCGTTGGTTTGCCGCGTTTGGCCGCCCTACCGGTTCATCGCGTAGATCACGTAGTTGACGCCGAACTTGTAGGCCTCGTTCGACAGGTCGATGGGGAAGTAGCCCATGTCCGAGTACTCCCAGTAGTCGCCGATGTCGTTGTTGAAGTTGGCGATGATCATCAGGCGGCCGTTCGGGTCGTTGTCCTCGTGGAGACCGAGGAACAGGGGCCTGTACTGCTGGAAGGTGGGCGGCGGGAACTCCAGAGTCTCGATCTGGAAGAACGAGTTGAAGATCGGCTCCTCGAGTTCAAGCATGCGGAAGCGGTGGCCGGGGAGAATCACGTTGAAGATGGCTTCGACGTTGCTCCACTCGTAGTTGCTGCGGAAGTCGTCGAGGATCAGGAAGCCGCCCTTGTTCAGGTACGTGGTCAGATTGTCGACCTCGGCCTGGGTGGGCGACCACTGACCCGGCTCGGACACGTAGGCGATCGGGTAGTGGTGCAGTTCGGGGTCGGCGGCGTCGACGACATTGGTGCCCTCGGTGTTGGGGCCCAACAGGGTGACCTCGTCCAGGATCTTGATGAAGTTGTCGTCGGCGTACGGGTAGTCGTGCGCCCAGGGGGGGCCGCCGCCGCGCCCGAAGCCGCGGCGGAATCCCCGGCCGCCCTGGGTGTTGAAGCGCACTCGGACGAAGGTGTAGCTGCCGTCGTAGGGGACTTTGGGGAAGTCCTGGGCGGAGTTCACCGGGTCTGCCACGACAGGCGGGGCGGATCCAGCGGCGAGCAGTCCGGTGCCCGCCACGAGCATCCCGAGCCCCACGAGCACGGCACGTCGGGGGAGGGACGGCCTCGTCACCTGCCCCGCCCTCCCCGCCGCAACTCCAGGAGCAGGTCGAGCGCCTCCTCGTAGTTGGGCGCGATTTCCAGCGCCGCGAGCACCGCGCTGCGTGCCGCCGCCGAGTCTCCGTTCAGGTGCAGGGTGCGGGCCAGCTGGAAGTGGGCTGCCGCCCGGTCCACGGGGCCGAGGGCGACGATCGCGCGCCGTTCGGCGACCGCGCCGCCCCAGTCGCCCGCGGCCTCCAACAAGGCGGCCAGTCGCTCGTGATCATCGATCTCATAGGGGTGAATGTACGCGACGTGTCGCAACGCGTCGGCCGCCCCCGCCTCGTCCCCGCCTCCGCTCAGCAGCCCGGCCAGGGCGGTGCGCGCGTCGTAGTGGCTCTCGTTGAGGCCGAGGAGGGCCCGGTAGTGCGCGATGGCCGCGGCCGCGGCGCCCTCTGCCTCCCTGATCCTGCCCAGGAACCAGTGCGCGCCGTCGGGGCCGCCGTACTGGGGGAACATCTCGAGCGCGGCCTCGAAATGCTCCGCCGCCTCCGCGCCGCGACCTTCCTGGAACAGGGTCTGCCCGAGAGCCATGCGGGGCGCGAAGCGGCGGGGGTTGCGCGCGACCTCGGCCTCGAGCGCGGCGACGTCGGGCACGGCGATCAGCTCCATCGGCGCAACCATCCCCTCGGAAGAATCCCCGCCCACCGAGGCCAGCGCGGCCGCGAAGCGGTCCTTCAGGAAGTCCTCGAAGTCGTCGTCGAAGTCATCGAGGCTGACACCCAGCGCGCTTTCGAACGCTTCTGCGTTGGTCGCGCCGTCGCGGTACGCCAGCAGCATGGCCACGGTGGCCGGGAAGCCGTGCCGCTCCTCGATCACTTCGAAGACCAGCGACGCCTGGTAGTAGCTCTCGACCACCTCTCCGGGGTGGCGCGGGCTCGAGAACCCCCGGTCCAGCTCGCTCACCGGACGCATCTCGCCCGATGCCAGCGACCGGATGAAGCCCACACCGGCCTGGTGTCCCCAACCGGCGGCTGCCTTCCGCTGCTCGTGCACGGCCAGCCCTTCCGAGAACCATCGCGGCACCTCGCTGTCGGACACGCCGATGTGGAAGGAGTGCGCGATCTCGTGCCAGAGCGTCGAGGCCCAGTTGAAGTCGCCCCGCCCCCGCGCCGCCGGCGAGTCCATGGCGAGCGCGGGCCCGAAACTCACGCCCAGCGCGCCGATCCCCACCAGCCCGACGGTGCGCACGGAGAAGTCGGCGTGCCGTGGGTAGACCTCGACCCGGATCGGTTCGGCGGGAGTGTAGCCGTACCGCCGCGACATCTCCTCGTACGCGCGTTCGGCCACGGGCTCCATGTACGGCGCCAGCAGGTCGGCCTCCGACCCATGCAGCACCAGCTGAAAGTGCGGCGTCTCGACGGTGCGGTACTCGGCGAATGTGTCCAGCAGGTCCAGGGTGTTCTTGAACCAGAGGTTGAAGGGATCACCGGCAAACGCCCGCTCCAGATTGACGCGGCCCTCATCGACCCGCCCCAGGCGGACCTGGTTCAATCCCATGAGTCCCCACCCGGTCCAGCTGTCCGGGTCGGCGTCGGTGGCTGCCCGCGCGAAGGCGAGCGCGTCGTCGTACTTGCGGTGGTCGGCGGCGAGCTCGGCGAGGACCACGTAGGGTGCGGTGGGCATCCCGGTGAGCGCGCGGACCCGCTCCATGACCGCGCGGAAGCCGGTGTCGTCCCCCGCCAGGTGCAGGATCGCGGCCTTTGTCCCCAGCGCGCCCAGATCGCTCCCGTTTACCTCGAGGACGCGGTCCACCTCCTCAAGCGCGTCGCCGCGGTTCCCGTCCATGAGACGCAAGCGCGACAGGAGGGTGCGGGCGCCCGCCAGCTCCGGGTTGGTGGCGAGGGCGCCTTCCAGCGCGGCCACGGGATCGCCGCCGCCTTCGAGCCGCGCGACCCGGGCCAGCCCGAGGAGCGCCGCCGGGTGGGACGGGTTTGCCGCGAGGACTTTCTGGAAGGCGGCCGCGGCCTCCTGCGCGTCGTAGCGTTCAAGGAAGAGTGCGCCGATGGCGAGCTGGGCGGCATGGTCCAGCGGCCCGGCCGCGACGGCCTCGTCCAGGGCTGTGAGCGCGTCGTGGGCGTACTCGTAGTTCCAGCGCGAGAGGTCGACGAGCGCGCGTCCCACCGCCGTGAGTTCCGCCGCCGAGAGGCTCCGGGCGTTGTTGTAGTAGTCGATGAACCCGTCAAAGAGATCGCGGGCGACGTCACGGTCGCCGTAGCGGTACTCCAGGATCCCCAGTTCGACCCGGGCCAGGGCCCCCGCCGCCCCCCGCTCCCCGGCGCCCGCCTCGAGCGCGGCCCGCGCCTCGCGCACGCGGCCGAGGTCCAGAAGCGCGGCTCCGAGGTGGGCGCGTGCCCCGTCCACCCCGCGCTCCACTCCCCGTTCGGCCGCCTCGACCGCGCCTTCGTAGTCGCCGGTTTCGCGCAGCGCGGTAACCCAACCGCCCAGCGCGGCTGCGTTCCCGTCGCGCGACTGCGTCCGCAGCGTCCGCACGGCCTCGTCGTACTGCCCGGCTCGCAGCGCGGTGAAGCCGGCGACGTCCTGGGTCGCGGCTTCGGTCTGCGGGGTGTAGGGTGCGGCTGCGACGAGAGCACCCGGCGATGCCACCGCCATGATCGCGCCGCTGGCGAAGCCGAGGAGAAGGGTCAAGGCCGCGCGACAGGCACGCGATGGCCGCGAGCCGCAGCCAGGAGCCGGTGTCGGGACGGAGGACATTCTCAAAGGTGTAACTTGTGCGTGCCAATCGCCAACGGTTCCGCGCGACTCTGGACGCCACTGGAGTCGATTCGTCTTACGTTTTTCTGATCGATGAAACATTCGTCTTGCGATTGTCGGTTCGATGGGTATATCGTCTTGCAGCGTTGCTTGCGAACGGCGAGCCCGACCCAGCCGCTGGAGAGCCCGGATGACCGTTGTGACCATTTCGTCCCGCTACCAGATCGTGATCCCCAGGGACGTGCGCGACCAGCTGGAGCTGCGCCCGGGCCAGAAGGTGCAGGCGCTGCCCTTCAAGGGGCGTGTGGAGTTGATCCCCCTGGAGCCGATCGAAGCCGCGCGGGGGTTCGTCCGCGGCCTCGACACCACGGTTCCGCGGGAAGGAGACCGGGTGTGAACGTCGTCGACTCGTCCGCTTGGCTGGAGTACTTCGGTGACGGACCCAACGCGGGCGAATTTGCCGACGCCATCGCGGAAACGGAGCGCCTCATCGTCCCGAGCATCACCCTCTTCGAGGTCTTCAAGCGGATCCGTCTCCAGCGGGACCTCGATGCGGCGCTCTATGCCGTGGCCCAGATGCAGCGCGGCCGGGTCGTGGACCTCGACGGCAACCTGGCCGTTGCCGCCGCGGAACTGAGCGCCGAGTCGGGATTGCCCATGGCGGACAGCGTCATCCTGGCGACCGCCCGCGCCGAGGACGCCACGCTCTGGACCCAGGACGTCGACTTCGAGGGAATGGACGGGGTCGAGCATCGTGCGGCGGTGGGGCGACCTACCCGCTCCCCCCGGCCGCCCGTATCTCACGATTCTTGAGCGCGAGCTCCACGAGCAGCGCTTCCAGCTCGTCCTCGTACCGCTCCAGCGGCAGCTGGGCCTTGACGCTCCGCAGCTCGGCAATCCGCGCCTCGATCGCCGCCTTCTCTTCGTAGAGCGCGCGCAGCGCCGGGGTCACCGCCTCGTCGCCCGCCGCCCCTCCCACCGAAGCCAGGAACACCATGCGGGCCAGCGCGCCGTCTCCCTCCAGGTCGTCCATCTCGCGGCTGCCCTCGCGGTCGCCGTTGTCGTCCAGGATGGCGTGCTCGGTCAGGAGCTGGTTGTCGCCCTCGTACTCCCGCTGGACCTCTCGCAGCGCGTAGCCGAACGCCTCCAGCATCGAGATCCGGGAATCCTTGTCCGCGTCGGCGCCGTCGTCTGCGAACGCGTCCACGAAATGGAGCCCGAAGCGGGTCATGTTGCGCTCCCTCCCCGTCCGTGTCGCGGTGATGATGGTCCGGTTCGGCCCGGACAGCGCCTCGACGAACGGGCCCGAGGCGCTCGCCGTGTTGACGAAGGTGACGCGCCGGTCACCGAGACCCGCCAGCATCCCGTTCCACTCGTCGGGGGTCAGGTCCGGCCCCGGGATGTTGAAGCGCGCCGTCTCGTCCCTGAACGTCCCGTGGCCGGCGAGGAGGACGACGAGCTCGTCCCCGGGGGCCATCGAGGCCGTGATCTCCTCAAACGCGGCCCGGATATTGTCAGCGGTCGACCGCGCCCGAATGCGCGTGGGGTCGAGGTCGGTCTTCTCGCCCAGGTACGTAATCCTCTCCGGGGGGACCCCGTGCTTCTCCGTTGCCGCGTCGGCGAAGCGGCTCAGCCAACCGTGAAAGGCGTCGGTGTAGCGGGGTTCGCCGCCGAGCCCGGAGATGAGGAGAACGTGGGTGTTCTGGGCGATGAGCGCCGCAGGCAGCAGAACGGTGGCCACCAGCGCCGCCGGAATCGCCCGCCGGACAGAGCGCGCCGCGGCCCTCGCCGACCGTAATCGGCCCGCCGCCGCGATCGCTGCTTGCCGCGGGGCGCTCGCCGCCGCCGCCGTAAGGACCGCGCCGCCCTTCACGCCAACCCCCGCTTCCGCCTGTAGCCCCACTCCGCCCCCAGCAACCCCGCCAGCAGCAGGAAGAGGACCGGCATGTCCCACAGGTCACGCTCCTCGGTGACGGTGACGCCACCGCCGCTGAACTGCAGGTCCTCGGGCATCCGGCTCGCGGTCTCCGCGGTGTAGTAGCGGCCGCCCGTCTCCTCGGCGATGCGCTCCATGAGGCTTCGGCGCTGGTGCGGATTGCGGTACTCCTCGCCGCCGGGGGCCACGCGCACGCTCGTCTCGGCCGAACCGAGCGAGACCGTGTCGCGTCCGGCGTCCACCGACACCTCGAAGAGCCCCTCCATCTCCGGCGTGAACGAGACGGTGTAGCGGCCGTCCTCGGCGACCGACCACTCCATCGGCAGCTCCCGCGCCTCACCCGTCGGGGTCGTCACGCGGGCGGTCACGCTGGCGCCGTTCACCTCCACGAACCCCTCGTCCAGCACGGTTGCTTCGAGGGTGACCGGCTCGCCGGCTTCCACCGACTCGCGTTCGGGCTCGGCTTCGACCGGATCCGGCGTCTCGGATACCAGCCAGCGCAGCAGCTGCTTCCAGAAGGTCTCGTGGCTCTGGTCTTCGAGCGGGACCGTGTGGTCCATCTGCCACAGCCAGGTGTCCTGCACCGCGAGGACCATCGAGCGGCCCTTGCCGTACCCCTGGAACGCCATCACCACGCGGTCCGGCTCCACCCCGTCGCCCGCGTCGACCACCGTGCCTTCCAGCAGCTCGGTCGCGCCCGGCTTCAGCCCCGTCACGATGTTTGTTGTGGACACGGGCGGCAGCGAGTCCCACCTCGCGGCGGACTCCTCGACCGTGCCCTCGATCCGGGTGGCCGGATGGTTCGCGCCGGCGGGGGTGGGCCCGACCTTCACGAAAGCGAGCCGCTCGGTCGGTGAGGACGTCCCGGGCTCGTCCAGCACGACCGGGAGGACATCTTCGAGCGGCGTCCCCTGATAGCCCCCTTCGGAGAGGGTGCGGCGGCCGCCCAGCATGAGCAGCGTGCCCCCGCGGGCGCTCACGAAGTCCGCGATCATGTCGAGCTGGTCGTGGGTGAAGAAGCTTGCCTCGACCGATCCCAGGATGAGCGCGCGGTAGCGGTAGAGTTCTTCGCGGGTCGTGGGGAAGCCCTGCACGAGTTCGAGCGGATCGTCCAGATTGCGCCGGAAGAACTTGTTCTCGGCGGTGCGCTGCAGAAGCACGACCTGAAGGTTCTCGTCGTGTTGGACGGCCCGCAGCATGAAGGCGACCTCGTGGCGCGGCTCTCCCTCGAAGTAGAGGATCTTCTCGGTGCGGTCACGGACCTGCACGACCGCGTGCAGCTCGTTGTTCTCCAGGACGCGCTCGCCGGGCTGCCCCGGGATCCTGAAGGTCAGCTCGCGCGCCCCCTCGGTGTCCAGCGTGATCGCGATCGGTGCGACCAGGGGCTGCCCGTCGTCCGGCAGCGTCACTTCTTCCGTCGTCACGATCCGGCCCATGTCCTCGACCACGATCGGAACCGTGCGCCCGGCGAACCCGCGCGCGTCCACGATCACGGTGACCACCATCGAGGTGCCGGTCAGCGCCTTCTCCGGAACCTCCGCGCGGCTGGCCTGCACGTCGGCTTCCATCTCCTCGTCCCCCAACCCGACCGTGAACACCGGCACCGACGCGGCGCGGAGCGGCAACAGCGCCTCGCCGAGGGCCTCGTCGGTGTTGTCCCCGCCGTCGGAGACGACCACGATGCCCGAGAGCGGCACGCCCTGCAGCTCGTTGCGGGCGTAGGCCAGCGCATTGCCGATCCGGGTGTTGCTTCCGTCGAAGGTGAGCGCGTCCACACCGTCGATCCTTGCGGGCGCGGACGAGAAGCGGAAGTAGCGAAGCGCGAAGTCCTCGTTCAGCGCGTCGACCAGGTCGCCTTCCGGATCGAGGAGCCGCGTGGCCTTGTCCGCCCGGGAGGTTCCGTCGCGATCGTCGATGGTCATGCTGCGGGAGTCGTCGACCAGCACGGCGAGGAAGTTCCGCTGCGGCACGACCGACGTCAGCACCAGCGCCGGCTGCATCACGATGAAGAAGAGCAGCAGGAACGCGGCACCCCGCAGAGCGGCCAGCACCCAGCGGTCGGCTGCACGGCTCTTGCCGCGGGCGCGGGCGTAGGTGAGGACCGCGGGTACCACGAGTGCGACGGCGATGATCGCCATCACCCCGACGGGCCAGGGCGACAGGAAGGTGAAGTCGCCCTCCTGGTACAGGACGGGACGGTACTTGAAGAGGAATTCGAAGAAGCCGCTCACGGTGCGCTCAGTGGCTCATGCCGTAGATGATCATGTTCACGCCCATCTGGAACGCAAATGTGGAGTACTGCATCGGGTAGTCGGGTTGCTCGGCCCACTCCCAGGCGTCACCCAGGTCCGTGTTCCAGTTGATGAGAACCATGAGCCGCCCGTCGTCATCCTCGATCCCCCGGACGTGGGGCACGAAGCCGTCGCGCTCGCTGGTGCGGCCGCCCCACCGTCCGTAGGCGGGCACCTGCAGGATCTCGTCGATGTCGTAGAAGCTGCTGAAGACGGGGTGGTCCTGGTTGAGCTCGATGATGGGCCGGTTCGGGAAGACCAGACCCATCTGGTATTCGAACTGTGCCCACTCCCGGGATCCCCAGAAGTCGTCGATCACCAGAAAGCCGCCCGCCATCAGGTATTCGCGCAGACCCAGGATTTCGTCGGGCGACATGCTCATGTAGCCGACTTCGAGGGCGTACAGGAAGGGGTAGCGGCGGATGGACGGGTCGGTCAGCAGGACCGCGTTTTCGTCGTTGTAGGCGTCCAGGTTGGTGAGCCGCTTCAGGACCGTCAGGAATTGGCGATCGGCCTTGGGATAGTCGGTTGCCCACGAGTTGCCCCGCCGCCCCCAGCCGCCCCGGCCGGACGAGTAGGCCGCCCGGGTGAAGTAGAACTCGTGCCACTCGGGAGGTGGGCGCTGGAGCTTCATTGTGGCGGGCCGGAGCAGGACGGGAGCGGCGGGGGCGGGTGCCAGGGCGGGCGCGGGGGCGGAGACGGGTGCCGGCGCCGGTGTGGCCGTGTGGCCGGTGCCGGTCGCGACCTCGTCGCCGCGTCCGTGCGGACCGGTCATCGCAACGACTGCGAGGACCCCGCCCAGCGCCGCCACCAGCACAGCGCGAACCCTCCGTGAAGCTGCCAACCTCGCCTTCCTCAGCTGCGGTAACGGACGAACGTACCCCTGAACGGTCCCCCCGGCTCGCCGCTCGCGCAAGTCAGGCCCGGGCGGGCTTCTTCGCTGGCGCCGGTTTCCCGGCCCGTGCGGTCCTCTTCGGCCCCCGCTTCCGGTGGGCGATCCTGACGGCGAAGAGTCCGGCCAGAGTGACGGCGGCGACGAGGGGCCAGAAGGTGTCCGCCTTGACCTTCCAGTAGAAATGAAGCACCCCCAGGGACGCCGCAACGTAGGACAGGCGGTGAAGCTTCTGCCAGCGCTTCCCCAGGCGCCGGATCCAGCCTTTCGTCGACGTCACCGCGAGGGGGATCAGCAGGACCAGCGCCGTGAATCCGGCCGTGATGTAGCGACGCTCCAGAACGTCCTCGAGGATGTACTGCAGCTGGAAGAGCTGATCGATCCCGAAGTACGACAGGAAGTGGGTGCACGCGTGGAAGAAGGCGAAGACGCCGAGCAGGCGCCGCAGCTGCACGACGCGATTCCACCTGGTGAGGCGGCGGATGGGTGTGACGGCCATCGTCGCGATGAGGAAGACCAGCGTCCAGCGGCCCTCGACCAGGATGATCGTCTCGACGGGGTTGATGCCGAGGGTGCGGCGGAAGAGACCTGTGGCGAGCCAGAGAGGCGGTGTCAGCCCGGTGATCCAGATCGCGGTCTTGATGAGGAGGATCTGACGCTTCGGGTTGGCCAGCCGGGTCGGGCGTGGCCGACCGGACGCTCGTGGCTGACGAGCCGCCTTCGTGGATCCGACCGTCGCCGCCGCCCTCGATGACTCCACCCTCAGAAGTGCTTCTTCAGGTCCATCCCCTCGTACATGTGGGCCACCTCGTCCGCGTAGCCGTTCAGGAAGCGGGTGTCGATGCGCCGGTAGCCGAAGAGCTTGCTGCCGTCGATCCGCTTTTCGGTCGCCTGGCTCCAGCGAGGGTGGCTCACGTCAGGGTTGACGTTCGAGTAGAAGCCGTATTCCCTCGGGCTCTGGGTGGCCCAGGTGGTGGGCGGCTCCTCGTCGGTGAAGGTCATGCGCACGATCGACTTGATGCTCTTGAAGCCGTACTTCCACGGCACGATCAGGCGGAGGGGCGCCCCGTTCTGGTTCGGGAGGTCCTTGCCGTACAGCCCCGTGACGAGGAGCGTCAGGGGATGGAGCGCCTCGTCCAGGCGCAGCCCTTCGCGGTAGGGCCAGTCGATTACCGGCCTCCAGCGACGCTCGGGCATCTGCTCCGGGTCCCACAGCGTATCGAAGGAAACGTATTTCGCAGCGGCGGTGGGATCGGCGCGCTTGATCACGTCCGCCAGGGGGAAGCCCCGCCAGGGGACGACCATCGACCACGCCTCCACGCAGCGCAGCCGGTAGGTGCGGTCCTCGATCGTCGAAGGCGAGATGAAGTCTTCCAGATGGTAGTCGGCGGGGTTGTTGCAGAGGCCGTCGACCTTGACGGTCCAGGGTTCGGTGACGAGAGCGTGGGCGTTCCTCGAAGGATCCTTCTTGTCGAGACCGAACTCGTAGAAGTTGTTGTAGCTCGTGATCTCCTCGAAGGTGTTGAGTTCTTCGTCCTGGGGGGTGGAGAGGGGGGCGGCCGCGGCCTTGCCGGGAGCGAGGAAGGCGGCTGCGCCGATGCCCGCCGAGGCTCCGAGGAACTTGCGCCGGTTGATGTACGCCGACTCGGGCGTGATCTCCGAGGAGGGGATGTCGCTGTTTTTCTTGATCCTGATGATCATGGGATCTCCTGCCGGGTTGGGGCGGAGTTGCGTATGGATCCGCCTCCTGAGAGTACACTCATGGGTGGATGATCGGTCCCGGGTTCGGGGTGTGTCAAGGCTGGGTGCGTCTCCTTCAAGACGGATTGCGGGCCCCTTTTCGCATACACGGAACGGAGCGATCTGTTGCCGGTGTTCCGTCCGATGGCCACGCTCCTCGTGACGATGAGCCTTCCGTCGTCGTTAACCTCGTAACGGCCGGTGATGGCACAGGCCCACATCTCCCAGTTCGCAGTGGGCGGGCGGGCCCGTGGCCAACCAGTCTGGTGGAACTCGCTCGGGGCGTCAGGGTCGAGCTGATGCTGGTGCCGAAGGGCGCGGTGCCCGCCGCGCTGGCCGTCCCGGATGACGTGGTGGCTGGGGTGGATGGCAATCTCAGCCGGGTGAGGTGGTAGGGGCGACGGGGCCGGGGAGGGGCGACTGAGGCTTGCGACAGACGTTCAAGGAGCGGTGAGACGCTGGGAATGCTGCAGGGATTCCATGTAGAAGTACAGCGCGTGGAGGCGATTCGGAAACCGATATCCGCCACGGGTCTCGGGGTCAGCCTCGATAGCTCCCAAGTCCTTCATCCGGCCCAGGAAATTGTCCAGAGATCGCTTGTCTTCCCCATCCAATCGTGCCAGCACATCCGACCGTCGGAAGTGCATCTGCGGTCGATCCGCGATCTGCCGGAGGATCGAGCGGTACCGTTCGCTCTGAAGCGCCTTGAATATGCTCGGTTCCAACAACTTGCTGCCGATCACTTCGGCGGCCACGAGAATTCCTTGCAGGACCTCATTCTTCTTGATGTCCGGGGTTCGTGCTGTGCGCCAGACCGCGTCCCCGATTTCGTGCGCCAAAACGGGTAGCCCACCTGTATACAACACCATGACGTCGATATCGTCGGGGGCAACCTGCGCTCCGCCACGCTGGAACGACTGCTGGTAGAACTCGGCGACTTCTTCGTCGGACCACGGGGCGATGTCGATGAGATCGAAGACCCTCGCCAGGGAAGGCTGCCGCGCAACCAGCTCGTGTCGCCTCGCATCCAAGCCAACCACGAGTATGCAAAGCCCGGCCTCCGGAGCCGAGGTGGCAAACTCGTCCACGGAGCTCTTGAGCCAGTTGGCGAATGCATCCGACCGTGCCAACCCGTTGATGTCGTCGAGAACCAGGAAAACCGCCCGCTTGGGCTCCGGGAGGCCATCCAGGAAGTTCTTCATGGATGGCACGAAGTCGCGGGCCAGGGTCTCGAGATCGTTTCGCGTGAGCTGCAGATCAAGGGTGATGCCGAAGAGACCGGCGCTCTGGACTCGGTTCCCGAGAAAGCTGGTCACTTGCTGATGCCAAGGCTTGTCGATGCTCTCGTTCAATAGACGGTGAAAGGTCCGTCGCAACATTTCGGGGACACCATCGACTCCGCCGAGGGATACGTGACACCCCAGCGCGTAGCCCTCGCGCTCGACTAGACGTCGGACGAATGCCGCCAATGAACTCTTGCCGATCCCCCTCTCCCCGGTCACGAAACCGATCGCGAGATTCCCCTGGGCACTCCGGCGCACCATGCCTCGGAGTCTTTCGATCTCCGCTCTCCTCCCGACGAAGAACTCGATGGGAACCGGTCGTCCGGGACGAAATGGGCTGGTTTCCGGATTCATCTGGCACCATGAGGCTTGTAGGGGGTCCATCGCTCCAGTCAACCTACCGGTTCCGGCGTCCGTGGCGATAAGCGATGTCTCGATGATAACCGGCCGGGTGTCCGTGGTGGCGGAAAGGGACCCGGCGGGCGGCGTGCGTCCCCGCCACCGCCGGGGAATCAAACCGGCCCTCGCCGGTATTCCACCGGGGCCGAAGGGACCAATATAGAATTACGAAGGCCATAGTACGTTAGTACGTGGGCCGTGGCAGGCGTCGTTTACACTGGATCTGAATATCATATCTTATTATATGTCTCAGTTACTATTCCATATCACTTTCACAATCACCCTACCAATCTCATGCACCCCACCGTCCTCGACATCGCCCTTACTCTCCGTGCTGCCCGAAAAGCCCAAGGCCTCAGCCAGCGCGAACTCGCCGAACGCCTCGGCCTCACCCAGGCCCAGATCTCACGGTTCGAACACGGCCGAGCCGAGCTGAGACTGTCGAGCCTGGTCGAACTGGCCCGGGGCACGGGCCTGGAACTCATGCTCGTTTCGCGAAGGTCCGTCCCCGCCGTCCAGGCGCTCGGCCTCGCTGTGACCGACACGGGCCCGGCCAGCGAGGATTCACCGGATGGCTGACTTCGACGTCCTCGATGTCCGTCTTCACGGTCGGTCGATCGGGACGCTCACCAGGCTTGGGCGCGACAGGATCGTCTTTGCCTTCGACCCCGGCTACACGGACGATCCGCAGCGGGCCACCCTGAGCCTCTCCTTCAAGGATCCGTTCGGCCACCTGATCACCGATATTCCGCCCACACGCACCTGGGCACCGCCGTTCTTCGCGAATCTCCTGCCGGAGGGTCCGTTGCGAGAATACCTTGCGCGGGCCGCCGGAATCGATCCGCGACAGGAGTTCCCGCTGCTCGCCACCCTCGGCCAGGATCTCCCGGGAGCCGTTTCGGTCGTCCCCGTCGGAGGTGGCCAGGATCCGGTCATCCGCACCGGCGCCCACCAAAGCCGGCACCGTCTCCGGGATCGTGGCACTCCCGACGCCGCCTTCGAGCCGATGCCCGCCCCGCTCCCCGCGCTCCGCTTCTCGCTGCCCGGTGTCCAGCCGAAGTTGTCCGCGGCGATGTCGGCCAGCGACAGACTGACCATCCCGGCGGGGGGCGTCGGCGGTTCCTGGATCGTCAAGTTCCCGTCGGCGGCCTTCCCCGGGCTGCCCGAGCAGGAACACGCGATGATGACGCTGGCCGGACGGGTGGGGATCGACGTGCCCCAAACGCGCCTCGTTTCGGTGGATTCGATCGAAAACCTCCCGCGGGGAATGGGCCTGCGCAGAGGCCAAGCCCTCGCGGTTCGGCGCTTCGACAGGTTGGACGACGGCACGCGCGTCCATGTCGAGGACTTCGCTCAGGTTCTCGGCGCACACCCCGAGCAGAAGTACGTTAAGGCCGGTTACCGGGACATCGTCGAAGTGATCGGACGGGAGGTCGGGGACGACGCGGTGGACGAGTTCATTCGACGCCTGGTGTTCTGCGCTCTGATCGGTAACGGCGACGCGCACCTGAAGAACTGGGCGCTGATCTACCCGGACCGGTGCGCTCCCGCGCTCGCGCCCGCTTACGACCTCGTATGCACCCTCGCATACCTTGACGACAACCGGATGGCGCTCCGCTGGGTCGACGAGGTACATCGGTTCGGCGATCTCTCGGAGGAGTTGCTCGCGCGCCTGGCCGCGAAGGCGCGGTTGCCGCGGAGGCCGGTGGTGAGGGCGGCCCGGGAGACGGTGGAGCGGTTCATGGAGGTATGGGGCGGTGAGAAATCAGCCTTGGAGATCTCAAGTGGCGTGGTCGAGGGGATCGAGGCGAATTTGGGACAGGTGAGGTTGGTGGGGGAGGTGTGAGCCAAATCGGGGAGGTTACTTCGACCGGTGCCGATCCTAGCCGCGCTCGCCAGCCACGAGGTCACCGACCGCGAGCACCGGCGCTTCCAGCGGCACCGGGCCGAGGCGAAGCACCAGCTTCTCTTGCCCTGCCTCCACGAACCGGCCATCCTCTCCGCACTCGTAGCGTCGCGACCTCTCGTTCTCATCCTGATTGTCGCTACGTTCTCATCTTGATTGTCGCTGGACACGGGCCCGTTGCCCCAACCGGCCTGCCCGCCTCACCAAGGAGGGCGCAACATGGCCTGCACCGTCCCAGCTCACCGCCTTTCCCTCCCTCGCCTGATTTCGTGCCTCGTCCCCGTGGCCGTGACACTCTTCGGGTGCGCCCCGGAAGCCGCCGAGCTCCGCTCCTTCGCCGACGGCTGCACGCTGGACACCGCCTCCCCCTCGCGCTGCGAAGATTGTCTCCGGTTCGAGCATGACGCGCGGTTGGGCAGCGCTGACGGCCCGGGTTTCCTTGAGCCACGCGGCGGCATCGAGGCCGTAGTCCGTGACCACGCGGGGAACTACTGGGTGGGCCAGGGAGAGCAGATCAACGTGTACGGACCGAGCGGCGACTTCCTGACCGCCGTGGGCAGAGAAGGAGAAGGGCCGCTGGAATTCCGGTACGCCCGGCCGCTGCATGTGGACGCCTCCGCACGGGTCCACATCTTCGACATCTCGAACATGAGGATCTCCGTCGTCAACGACCAAATGGCGTTGGTTGACGAGCAGGGGCTCCCCGTAGCGATCAACAGCATTGCCCCGATCGATGATGGCACGCGCTACGTCATCCAGGCCTGGCTGCGAACTCCCGGCGAGCGGTCCTTGCCGCTCCACATCGTCGAAGCGGGCGAGATCGTGCATTCTTTCGGGTCCGTCGATCCGGAGGAGCAACCAGCGAACGCTTACGAGGCCTCAGCCACATGGCACCTCGCCACTTCCCCCGACGGCGATGTCTTCCTGGCGCGGTCGGCGGACTACCTCATCGAAGCGTGGGCCGCGGATGGATCCTTCCTCGGGAGGATCGAAGGACTTCCGCCACTCGACGACGGGCTGCGCGGAGGCCCCGGCGACCCGTATTCCCCGGAGAATCCACCCTGGAACTCCTTGGTGGATGTCCACATGGACGGGCAAGGCCTGCTGTGGGTCCTTCTGCAGTATCGACGCCCCGACTGGCGCGACAACAGCATGGAGATCACCTATCCTGACGGCGAGGTCGCGATGGCGCCCACCGACATGATGCCCACGAACTGGGTTCACAGCCGAGTAGACGTGATCGACCTGGAAGCCTGCGCCGCGGTCGCGTCGGCCGAGCACGACGAGTTCTTCGTCGGGTTCGTCGCGGACGGCTACCTGGCGGCTGGAACAACGACGGAAGCAGGTGTCCCCCACATCGATATACACCGCGTTTCATTGGAGGGGTTTCCCCAGGAAACAGGAGTTGGAAGATGACCTGGACATCGAACGTGCTTCGGGGCGCTGCGGCGCTGGCGGTGTTCGCGCTGACGATCGGGTGTGGTGGTGGGGACGACCCACCAGTGCAGGACACCCGGAACGATCGGCCGGCCTCGCCCGAGATTGTGCCAGCAGCCCAGCTGATCAGGGCGACGCCCCCTGGCGAGCAGGCCGGGGAAACGGACAACCCCGGCGCGGACGAGCCGGCCGCCGGATGGTGGGTAGACCTCGACGTTGACCACCCCACCGACACGATGGGCAACGCCTATTCGCCCACCGCAAGCCCTCCTGATGCGCTCGCCGACTCCGAAGGCGACTTCAGGAGCGAGATCCGGTACCTTTGCCTGAACGCCCAGGAGAGGGAGATGGGCAATGTCGCCCCCGTCATGCTTCGGTTCGGGGCGACGCCACGCGTGGTTGCTCGGGAAGGTGGAGAAGCGGGACGGTCAAATCCTGTGGAGTTGCGCACCACCTGGGGCGAGGAAACTGTCGCGATGAATGCGTACGCCAGTCGCAGGACCATCCTTTTCGACCAGGAGGACGCCGCCGGCAGGGGAATGGGCGAAAGTTCGAACACCGAATTTCTCAGGCGACTGCTGGAGATCGGTTCGACCGCGAGCGACGCATTGGTCATCGAGATGGACTGGCAGGATGTGGGGCCGGTGAGCTACACCTACTCGCTGGAGGGTGCGGCCGCCGCGATCCGGGAGGCGGGACTGCCCTGCGGGGTGGGGTGAAGTGGTGGGAGTCTGAGCGATGCGAGCTTACCAATCGGTATGACATTCCTAATCAGTGTCACCAATACGCCCATAAGTCCCAATAAGCTATCTCAGCGGCCAGGTGGCCGTTGAGTGAGGGGCGGGTGAGGCGACGCGACCTGCGGCGCTCACCGCTCACCCCCACACCTCCCCGAACCCCGCCGCCATTCGCGGCCCCGCCCCCTCGTCCTCGTGCTTGAAGAAGACGAAGACATCGCTCCACGCCGACCGCCGTAGCGAGGCCGCCCACTCCGCCAGCTCCGCCTCCCCGTACCCCGGCCGCCGCAGTCGCGCGTACCCGAACCCGGCCGTCTCCAGCACGGGGGCCTCGCCCTCACCCGTATCGGCCGTGACCAGCGCGGCGCCGTGGTCCGCCAGCGCCTGGTACACATCGTCCCCGAACCAGCTCTCATGGCGAAACTCGAGGGCGGCGCGAACGGTGTCCGGGACGATGGCCAGGAAGTCGCGGAGGCGCTCCACGTCCTTGCGCAGGTAGGGCGGCAGCTGGAAGAGGATCGGCCCGAGACGTTCGCCCAGGGCGCCCACGGCCGTCGTCACCAGATAGTCCAGCGGGTCGCCCGCATCCTTCAGCCGCTTCATATGGGTGATCCTGCGGCTCGCCTTCAGCACGAACGCGAAGTCTTCGGGCACCTGTGAGGCCCACTTCTCCAGCATCTCGGACCGCGGCAGCCGGTAGAAGGTGTTGTTGATCTCTACGCTGGCGAGTTGCTGCGAGTAGTACTCCAGCATCCGGTTCGCCGGCAGCTTCTCGGGGTAGAAGCTCCCCTTCCACTCCTTGTAGGAAAAGCCGCTGGTGCCGGTCCAGAGTCTCGGTTCAGCCATCCGATCGTTCCCTCCGCGTACATCTTTCGTGAATGGTCCAACCCCCGCCACCACCCTATCATGTCCCCATGAGAATCCAACCCGCCAGACTCGCGGTGCTGGCCGCCGCCACCCTGGCCGCGCTCACCACCGCCTGCGCCGGCTCCCTCGATCTCACCCCCTCGGACGCGGCTACCGTCCTGTCCGGACACCACCTCGACCACCCCAACCCCGCCCTTCCCGGCCCCCACGACGTCCTCACCCTCTACTACGGCAGCGGCACGGACAGGAACCGCGCCGAGTACCGCGACTCGGTGACCATCGTCACGCAGCCGGTCGACGCCTCGAAGCTGGTCAGCCTCGGCAACTCGGCGAAGTCCCGGAACGAGTACTGGGGGTTCTCGCCCGACAGCTTCCCCATCAACGCACGCGTCTGGTACCCCGACGACCCCGGCCCCCACCCCCTCGTCCTGGTCGTGCACGGCAACCACAACATGCGCGACTTCTCGGATCCCGGGTACGACTGGCTCGGCGAACTCCTCGCAAGCCGGGGATACATCCTCGCCTCGGTGGACATGAACTTCATCAACGGTGGCATCCGCGGCGAGAACGATGGTCGCGGCTGGCTCCTTCTCAAGCACCTGCAGGCATGGCGGCGCTTCGCCGACGATCCCGACGGCGCCTTCCACGGCCGGGTAGACATGGGCAACATCGGGCTGATCGGACACTCCCGCGGCGGCGAGGCGGTGGCCCTTGCGGGCGCGTTCAACCGACTGACCCGGTACCCCGACGACGCATCCCTGGAGTTCGACTTCGGCTTCGACATCAAGGCCGTGATCTCGATCGCTCCCGTGGACGGCCAGTACCTGCCCGCCGACCAGCGTGCCCCGCTGCACGACTTCAATTACCTCGTCTTCCACGGCTCCCACGACGGCGATGTCACCAGCTTCCACGGCTTGCGCCAATTCAACCGCGTCAGCTTCACCGACGGCAGCGACTACTTCAAGTCGGCGGTCTACGTCTACCGTGCCAACCACGGTCAGTGGAACACCGTTTGGGGCGCCCACGACAACGGTCCCCGCAGCCCCCGCATCCTCGAACTTGAAGGGCTGCTGCCGCCCGAGGACCAGCGCGAGTTCGGCCGCGTCTTCGTCTCGTCCTTCCTGGACATCACCCTGAAGGGCGACGACCGCTACCGCCCCCTCTTCCGCGACCACCGCGTCGCCGGCGCCTGGTTGCCGAAGACCATGTACATCACGCGCTTCATGGACGCCTCCTTCCGCCCGCTCGCCGACTTCGAAGAGGACATCGACGTCACCACAGGGTCGGCGGCCGGCGTCACCCTGCACGGCGCCGACTTCAGCACCTGGCGCGAAGGCCGCCTCGATCTGCGTTCCAGCAACCGCGCCAACACCTCGTCGTCGCAGCTCAACCAGGCGCTCTGGCTGGGGTGGAACAACAGCTACTGGGGCTCCGATGAACCCGCGCCGCCCGCCGTCTTCACCTTCACCCTGCCCGACGAGCTGGCCGGCGAGTGGTCCGCCGGTCCCGAAACCACCCTCGAGATGCATGTGGGCGGCCTCGATGACGAGCCCGGACCGCGGAAGGATCCGAACGCGGAGGAGGAGGGGGAGGGGGATGAGGGCGACGAGGACCGCACGGCGGACGAGTCCGGCGAAGATCGCCGCGCCGACCGCGCCTCAACGGACGATGAAAAGCCGCCGCTGGAGCTGACCGTCGCGGCCATCGACGCCGACGGCGACACCGCCCGGGTCGGCTTGACCGACTACGGCGCGCTCAGGAGACCGCTCACCATCCGCGTGATGCGCCGCCGCGACCTCGAGGACGACCGCTTCGCGAACCCGTGGGAGTTGGTGTTGCAGCACTTCTCCATCCCGCTGTCGGACTTCGCGGCGGACAATCCCGCGTTCGATCCCGGGACGCTGCGGTCGGTCGCGCTGGTTTTCGACCGCACCGAGGCAGGGACGGTCGTCGTGGACGGTGTGGGGCTGGCGCGGCTGCACCCGGGGTTCCTGGGGGCGAGGGTGCCGGCGGCGGCCATCACTGCCCAGGTCAGGTCGCTCCTTCTCTGGGGCGGGGTGGACGCTGGCGGCCAACCCTACCTGGAGCCTGCCTTCGTCGTCGACGCGCAGCCCGCGCTCCCCGAGACAGGGGGTCTGTACGAGATTTCGGGACGGACCGCCAGCGGTGAGGAGTTGTTCGCGCTCCGCTTCGACATGCCGGAGGTCGCCGATGGCGATGGCAGCTCCGGTTTCGTCTTCGCGCTACCGGTGCGGAGCGGGTGGGCGGGGAACCTTGCCAGCATCACCCTTTCGGGGCTCGGCGGAACGGTCATTCTGGACGAAGACACGGACAGGCCGATGACCATCCTGCGCAACCGGCGAACGGGCCGGATACGCGGCATCTTCCGCGATTCGGCGGGAGGGGCGCAAACCCGAGACGATGCATTGGCCGCGCTGTCGGCGGAGGCGGACATCGAAGTCCTCACCAGCCGGGGGATACCAGACGCCGAGGCCTGGAGGCGCTGAGGGATGCCGATCACCGGGCGCCGCCGCCGATCCTTTCCGACCCGGCGCCCCCTACCGAATCGCGATCGCGATCCCGTGGGACGCCACGCGCAGGTCCTCGTGCGCGAAGTCGCGGTACGCGTAGTCGATGCGGATGCGGTCCCCCTCGAATCCGGCACCAAAGGTGAGCGGGGAGCTATCCCCCTCCACCACCCGGACCGCCCCGATCCGCACGATGAAGATCCGGCGCTGGACCGGCCACCACGCGATCTCCAGCCCGCCCCCGGGGACCACGTCGCCGTTCCCTTCACGCGCGATCTGAACCGCCCCGCCAATGTCGAAGGGCCCCAACGGAGCCCGTCCCGTCCCCGCTCCCACGATCACGCGCCGCGCCAGAGGCACCTCGTAACGGCCCACCTTCAGCCCGGGCCCCAGATTCTGCACGGTGACGGCTGCGGACACGGGGCCGATCTCCCTCCCCACACCCAGATCGACCGCCACCGTGCTGCCGCTCAACCCCCCCAGATCCTGCCCGATCAGTTTGGCGGCGGCGCCGACGTCCGTGCCGAATACCTCGTTGGCGAACCCAACCGACGCCGTGTACTCGGATGCGGCCATGTCCCCGCCCCCGATCAGCACCGCTACCTCGCGCGGGAGGTCCAGCGGCGTATCGGCTACGGTCCCGTACTCCAGGAACGACACCCCCGCGGAGACCGTTCCGCCCATCCAGCTGCCGCTGCCGCTCATGGTGATGTGAGTGGTGCCGCCGAGGCGCTGGCGGGAAGCGGAGAATCCCTCGCCCGAGATCAGCGCCGGGTGATGGAAGATCGCGTGGCCGCCGTCGCCAGCTGTCCAGAAGGCGCCCCCGAGAGCGAGGGCGCGTGTACTCGCGGTGAGCTTGAGCACGACGGGGCCGGGTGCCGGGTCGGCCTGTGGCTGCGTTTGCCGGCCCTGCAGACCAGGGGGCTGAAGCACCAGCAACGCCATTGCCGGCAAAGCCAGGGCCCGGAGGACCAGAAGCCCGGGGGCGCTTCGTCGGTCTCGGTGCTGACGCGGGGTTTCACCGCGGGAGCCGCGGCCACGTTGAATCGGCATTCCGAAACGATAGTCCCCATGCACGGACCCGGCTACCAGCCCGGGGTTTCGCCTGCTTCCGACCCCAGCACCCGCCTGCACCCGGAGCACCGCACCACGATCCGGTCACGCACGTACGCAACGTCTTTCCGGGGCCCGGTACGGATCACCGCGCACGCCGCTCCGCACCGTGGACACCCTGGACTGGGCTCGCCGTCGACCACCCGTTTCAGGAGGTCCCGCTTTTCTCGATCGGTGTAGGGGTCCATCTTTCAACGAAGCCGGCGCCCGAGGTGTCTTATGGGTCTGGCGGTATAACGGCAGCAGCGCTCGTGAGCGCAGCGAGAGGACGCAATAGATGATAGTACTTCTGAGATGATAGTACTTCTGAGATGATAGTACTTCTGGTGGCGATGAGCGCCGCCACGGCGGGGTCCGGGCCGGAAGCAGGCATCCAGAGGGAACAGGGCGGGGCCCCACCCGGGGACGGGCCGCCGCCGGTGGTCGTCTACGACGGCAGCGCCGGGCAGCTCGAAGTGCCGAACCCCTGGGTGGACGAGGCCGATATCAAGATCGATGGCCAGATCGACGAGGCCGTCTGGCTGGACGCGCCGGTGCTCACCGGCTTCACCCAGTTCGACCCGGTTGAGGGAGTTCCCGCGACGCAGCGTACCGAGGCGCGGGTGCTCGTGACCGACGAGGCCATCTACTTCGCCGTGACGGCCTACGACGACGTGACGGGAGGGGTGCGGGCGACGCTCGGCAACCGCGACTCGTTCGCCCGTTCCGACGACTATGTGCGTGTCATCCTGGATACCTTCGACGACCAACGCCGCGGCTACGTCATCATGGTGAACCCCTACGGCGTCCAGCAGGACGGCCTCTGGGTCGTGGGGAGCAGTGGCGGGAGGGAGCGACACGGCCCCCCCATCGACTGGAATCCGGACTTCGTGTGGGACTCGGGTGGCCACCTCTTCGACGGGGGCTACTCGGTGGAAGTCAAGGTGCCCTTCAAGAGCATCCGCTTCCGCGAAGAGGCGGTGCAGGACTGGGGGCTGCAGATCGAGCGCAGGATCGCGCGGAACGGGTATTCCGAGTCGTGGGCACCCGTGTCGGCCAACGTGGCCAACAAGATGCAGCAGTTCGGCACGCTCACCGGGCTCAGGGAGCTGGACCCCGGGCTGTTCTTCGAGGTCAACCCGGTACAGACGTTCACCAAACAGGGGACATACGACAGTGAAGCGGGCGCGTTTGCGCGAGAAGGCATCGACGGCGATTTCGGGCTCAACCTGACGTACGGGATCACCTCGAACCTGACGCTCGACGGGACCTACAACCCGGACTTCTCCCAGGTCGAGGCCGACGCGGGGCAGATCAGGGTCAACGAGCGTTTCGCCATCCACCTGCGTGAGAAGCGCCCGTTCTTCCTGGAAGGGACCGAAATCTTCAAGCTCCCGCAGCAACTCGTCTACACGCGCTCGATCATCAACCCCGTGGCGGGTGCGAAGCTGCAGGGCAAGATCGGAAGCTTCAACGCCGGGTACCTGGGCGCGGTAGACGATGTGACCGATCCGGACAACCCGCTCGGGAACACCAAACCGGTGGTGAACATCTTCCGGCTCCGGCGCGACCTCGGGAGCACCTCCACGTTGGGGATCGTCTATACCGACCGGACCTACCACACCGAGCGGTTCAACCGGTTGATGGGGGTCGACGGGCGCTTCCAGTTCAAGGATCGCTACACGGTGACGTTGCTCGCCGCGGGCAGCCGCACGGCCCGGAGTGCTCCGGACCCCTTCAGCGGCGGGATGTTCTCCGCCCAGTTCGCACGCTCCGGACGCAACTTCCAGTTCGACGCGAACGTGCAGGATCTGAGTGACAACTTCGTCGCCGGGAGCGGCTTCATCCGTCGCACGGGCGCCGCGCAGATGAAGGCATCCGTCAGCTACAACTTTCGTGGCAAGCCGGGTGATCTCATCGAACAGTGGGGCCCGAACTTCGAAACCGAAGGATTCTGGGACCACGACGACTTCTGGACGCGCAGATGGGCTCAGGAGAGGAAAATGCGCTTGGGCGGCAGCGTCTCGTTCCGTGGAAACATCACCCTGTGGGGGAGCTACTCCCGCTCCTACTACGACTTCGCCCGCGCCGACTACGACGGACTCTTCTTCAAGGGACCCGGGGGGCATTCCGAGCCCTTCCACGCGGAACAGTCGCTGTTCAAGGGCCTGAATTCGGGGACGGCCTTCCTCTGGGTCAACTCCTTCGACCGCGTCCGGGGGAATGTCCGGGTAACCCGATCGGAGTCGCCCCTCTTCGACTTCATCACGGACACTCCGGTGGACGTCGCCGATTCCTGGTCCGGCGCAGCAAGCCTGAATCTCTTCCCCACCACGAACCTCAGCGGCGAGGTGGGCGTCCGGCACACCAGCCTGTTCAGACAGCGGGACGGATCGCTGTATTCGCGGGCGACGATCCCGAGGGCGAGGGCCCAGTACCAGTTCAACCGTTCCCTCTTCCTCAGGGCGATCGTCGAATACGGCAGCCAGCGCCGGGGCTCCCTGCTGACCCCGACCGCGGGTCGCGAGGTCTCCTACTGCTCGGGCGAGTCGTGCTTCGACATTCGAGGCTCGGAGTCGAACGACTTCTCGGTCGAAACGCTTCTGAGCTTCGAGCCGACCCCCGGGACGGTCTTCTTCGTGGGGTACACGCGCCTCATGGACGACATGGAGGCCTTCCGCTTTCAGGACCTGCGTCCCCAGGCCGAAGGGGTTTTCGTGAAACTTTCCTACCGGTTCCGCGGGTAGAAAGGGTACGACCCGGGCAACAGGATCACCCGGGCAACAAAGGAGACGATAGAATGCACATGGTGAGAGCTCTTGGTGCAGTGGCGGCTACCGGTGTCGTGAGCGTGGTGCTCTTGAAGCTGCTTGCGGTGGCCGCGATTCCGCTTCTCGGGATGTTCATCAGCTTTATGGCGATGGCCTTCAAGATCGGCCTGGTGATCGCGGCCGGCTTTTTCCTGTACCGGATGTTCCGCCGCCGCCGCGACGAAATGGTGGCCTAGGACCGCTACGGGGCCTTCCCGGGCCACCCTTTCCCGAACCTGGCCGCCGGTCTCTGCCGACCGGCGGTCGTTCTCTACCTCCGGGCCTGCGGTCCTTCGCCCTGTCATAGTCGACGCGAAGGCTGCGCCCGCCCAACGTGGTCCCGTTCAGTGACGAGATCACCTTCATCGCGTCGCTCTCCCGAACCTCCACCAGGGAGTGGCTCTCCCGCACATCGATGCGCCCGATGCGGTTGCCGGGCACCTGTGACTGGTTCGTAACCGCGCCCAGCAGTTCTCCCGGGCCGATCTCGTCACGCTGTCCGGCCGACACGAAGAGCCGCACCCAGCTCTCGGGCGGCGCGGACTTTCCGGCACCGACCGCGGCCGCCCTCATCTTCGGGTTCTTGCGATCGAGGAGCATCAGGGCCGCCGCCGCCACTTCGGCCACGCTGAAACGATCCAGCATCGACTCGACGAGCAGATAGTAGGACGCCATCTCGGGGGCGCGCGCAGCCTCGTGCAGACTGTCGGCCAGCGCGTCGAGGGAGGCGGAGACGCGCGGGGGCCGCGTGGGGCGGGCGCGCTTGAGCGTGAGACCCGCTCCCGCCGCGGCTTCCTTCAAATGTCCCAGTTCCCGCACTGCGGCCAATACCCAGGCCGGTCCTCCGGCCCGGTGACGGGTGGCCGCCGCGGCCACGCCGGGAGGTACCGAGCAGGAGAGCGTCGCGACCACGGTGGCGTTGTGGAGGCCGTCCAGTACCTCGCGCGCGGCTTCGTCTTCGCCGGGAGACAGCCACACGGGCACCGTTTCGTCGCCGGGAGGGCCTGAAGCGAAGCCGTGAATGGCCAGGAAGTCGCCCAGATCGGCGGCGTGGTCCGCGGACGCCGCGAATACGAGGAGGTGGCGCACCGGCTCCTCCAGAACCTCGATCGTCAGCGCCAGCACGGCTTCCCGGCGATCCCCTTGCACCACCTTGAGGTTAAGCTCCCTGGCGCCCTTCGCGGGCACGCGCAAAACCGGCCGCGACGAGCCGGACGGCACGGTCACGGCCCGTCGTGTGAAGCGGCGGGCGACCGAAAGCAGTGCCGGACCGAGGGGGAGGCCGCAGAAAATGCGCTGGCATTCGGCGGGAAGGCCTCCGAGGAACGTTTCCAGGTGGTCGCCAGGAACGGTATTCACCACCCCGTCGCCGTCGTGAAGAACGACGGCCTGCACGCGATCCACCGTCACGGACCGATCGTAGAGAGCCGTGAATCGGTCCGCGGGCACGAACAGGATGTCGGCGCGCTCGGGAAGGTTCCAGTTGTCGGCCAGCGCGGCGACCCGCAGCCCGGATCCCTCCGAGATGCGGCCAAAGGATCGGGCGAGTTCGGTCGCCTGTCGCTGCCCCGTGCACAGGACCAGGCAGACCGGAGAGCCCGCGCCCCCCTCGAGGCGGTCGATGAGAGGCGCGCCGTAAGCCACCATCGTACCGCTTCCCGGGCCCGCCCTTCCGAGAATGTCGTTGCCCCGGGCGATGACGGGGATTGCCACCGCCTGGAACGGGGTGGGGGTCTCGATTCCGTCTGCCGCCAGTGCGGCCACGGTCTCCGGGCCGAGAGGCAGCTCGTCGAATGATGTCATGTAGGTTGGGGCGGCCTCGATACCGCGCTAGCCGGGGTCGCCCGCGCCGGGGCCGCCGGCGTCGCCGTACTCGTACGGGAGATGGTTCAGGAAGCGCTGGATCTCGCAGTCCATCCGCGATGTGCCGAGTCGGTCCGTGCGGGCCGTCACGTCGGTGTAGGGCCCGTGCCGGTGGGCGCTGAGAACGACGGTGCCTTCCTCGCCGGTGTAGGTGGCTCCGTGGGAGGACTGCCGGGACCTGCTGAGGCCGATGTAGACCGGGAGGTGCTCCTCCGCTCTGGCCAGTACGTCCGCCGGAGCGAGCGCCGTCTTCCGCTCGTATCCTGCCATGTCTCTTTTCCCTACCCCCGTGTTGTTGCTGTCAGCTCATTGTTGTTGTCAGCTCATTCGTGATCCAGCCCGCCCATCGCGACGCGTGAGCCGGCGACGTCAACCCCACGACTCGCCCGGTCCCCGACACCAGCGCCGGCACCCCCTCGACCGCCACTCTGCGGGCCGTGTCGCGGTGCGCAGAGACGGTGTCAGTGTAACGGTCCACGTCCAGCGCGGCCTTGGCTTCGGATCGGTCGAGGCCGGCAGCGTGCGCGACTGCGACCAGCAAATCTATCCGCCCGATGTCGGTTCGGTCGATGAAGTGGGCCATGAACAGTGCACGTCTGACGGCGTGGTAACAATCCCTGTCCCGTGCGAACTCGGTAAGCTCGTGGGCCTTCCGGGTCCAGGGGAGCATGTCGGGGGCCTCCATTTTGGCGCCCAGAACACCCGCTTCCTCCGCGACGGAGGAGTGGTAGCGTTGCCAGTCATCGGTGCCGGGATCGATGAGCGGCCGGGGAGGGGGGCGAAGTTCGAAGCCGCGCCAATGGACGATGTCCGCGGCCCCTGCTTCGTCGATCATGTGGCTGGCGAGGTAGGAGCCGGGGTCGATGAAATCGAAGAACAGCGTGGGACCCGGGGTGGTCAGCATGGTTGGATGGGCCTTCCTGACATTCGTGCGGCTCTCCCCCCGCGGCCCGGGGTTCGGCCACAAGTGCCGACCGGGGTTGCCAACGCTCCCCGCCGGACCGATTGTGCGACTCGGTTCTGACGGATTCCCACTAAGACTAACCCATGACCTACTCCGAAAACATCGCAAGGCTGCGGCCGTCTGCGACCGTTGCGGCAAGTACGCTGGCGAAGAAGCTGGCGGCCGAAGGGCGCGACATCATCAACCTGAGCGCGGGAGAGCCCGACTTCCGCACCCCCGAGGGGATTTCCCGGGCTGGAATCGAGGGCATCCAGCAGGGCCGGACGCGGTATACACCCGCCTCGGGGCTGCCGGAACTGCGTGCGGCCGCCGCCGAATACATGACCGCGGGCACGGCATTTCCAGCCGAAGCCGCGCGAGTGGTTGTCTCGGCTGGCGCGAAGCAGTCTCTCTTCAACGCGTGTTTCTGCCTCTTCGGGCCGGGGGACGAGGTGCTGATCGGGGCGCCATACTGGACCTCCTACCCCGAGATGGTGACTCTGGCCAGGGCCGAGCCGGTGCCGGTCGCGGGGAGTGAACGCCGCGACTTCCTGCTCACGCCCGACGACCTCGACGCGGCCTCCACGGCCAGGACGAAGGGGCTGATCTTCTCGTCGCCGTCGAACCCCACGGGGGCCGTGTACTCGAAGGCCGAGTTGGGCGCAATGGCTGAATGGGCGAGAGCGCGCGGGGTGACGCTCATCAGCGACGAGATCTACCAGGAGATCTACTACGGTGAGGGCGACCGGGCGCCGGGCGTGCTCGATCTGGATCCGGATGCGGTCGGAGATCTGGTGGTGACGAACGGGATGTCGAAGGCATTCGCGATGACCGGGTGGCGGGTCGGCTTCTCGTACACCACCCGGGAACTGGCGTCCAAAATGTCGGCGCTGCAGAGCCATGTGTCGCTGAACGCGGCCACCCCGTCACAGGTGGCGGCGCTGGAAGGGCTCACCCGGGGCGAGGAAGGCGCAAGCGACAGGGACCGAATGCTGGACGCGTTCCGCCGCCGCCGGGACCTGGTCGTGCGGCTGTTCGACGAACTGCTTCCCGGCTGCTCCTATGTCCGGCCCGAGGGCGCCTTCTACCTGTATTTTCGCGTCGACGGGGTCTTCGATGGCGAGTTGAAGTCCGCCAGCGACGTCTGCACGCGCATCCTGGAAGAGGCAGGCGTGGCCATCGTCCCGGGTGAGGCGTTCGGGGACGCCCGCTACGCGCGCATGAGCACGGCTTCGTCGGACGAAGACATCGAGGAGGGCGTGCGCCGGATGGCACAGGTGCTGCAGGGTGGCTGAGCGGCGGGAGCCGGACGTCGAGCGGGTCCCATCCGGCGCGCCACTGCCGTCAGAGCTCGATCACGATGCGCTCGACCTGTACGTACAGAAGCTCTTTGCCGGTGAGGACGACCAGTTGCGCGCGGTTCGCGCCCGTGCCGATCGGGCGGGGATGCCACGAATCCAGCTCCCGCCGGCCACCGCCAGGGCGCTGCAGGTCCTGGTCGCGGCCGCCGGAGCACGCCGGGTGGCGGAGGTCGGGACGCTGGCAGGGTATTCGGCCTTGTGGATCGCGCGGGCTCTCCCCGCCGATGGCAGACTGATCACCCTGGAAATCAATCCGGATCATGCCACGGTTGCCCGCCGGTCCCTGGCCGCCGCGGGGGTCGCGGACCGGGTGGAGGTGCGCGTCGGCGATGCCGCCGCGTCGCTGGCCGCCCTGGGCCCCGACGGCTCCTTCGACGTGGTGTTCCTCGATGCCGACAAGGAACGCTACCCGGTCTACCTGGAAGAGGCGGCCCGTCTCCTGCGGCCCGGTGGCCTCCTCCTTGCCGACAACGCGTTCTGGTCGGGCCGCGTACTTGACCCGGAGTCGAGTGAGGTCGCGGCACAGCTCAACCGCTTCAACCGCCTCCTCGCGAAGGATCCGCGGTTTGAGGCCACCATACTACCCGTGGGTGACGGCCTCATGCTCGCGGTCAGGGCCTGTTGAGCGCAGCGGTCCGGCGCGGATGCATCGTCGGCCGAATGCAGCGGGGCTTTATCCCACGGACTGCCAGCGGCGAACCCACGGCGGCTCACCGGCACGCGGCGAGCGTCGCCTCGGCCGCCCTCAACGCGGACGCCACGTATCCACCCCCGAACAGCCGTGCGTGCACCAGCAGCGGGTACAGCTGGTACGCGGCAAGGCGGCGCTCGTGGCCCGGGTGGAGGAGCCAGGTCGCCTCGTAGCTCGCATGGAACGCCGGAGGGAAGCCTCCGAACAGGCGGCACATGGCCAGGTCCACTTCGCGGTGTCCGATGTACACGGCAGGGTCGATGAGGACCGGGGTGCCGGCGCGTGCCGCCCCGCCGCTGACCGCCCCGGCGACACCCCCGCCTCCCTTCTCGCCGAACAGGACGTTGCCGGACCACAGGTCGCCGTGCAGGAGCGAGCCACCATCGGCTTCGGCGGCCGGGCCGATCAGGGTGCCCACCCGTGCCGCCGCTTTGTCGATCACGGCCAGCTGCCGCGCCGACATCGCGCCGCTGCCGTGGAGCTGGCGTGCGATGGGGAGGATCCTCCGCTCCGCCCAGAACTCTCCCCAGTCGTCCGCCCATCGGTTCGGCTGCGGAAGCGACCCGATGACGTTGTCGGAGTGCCAGCCGTAGCGCTGCACGCCCCGTGGCGAGGCTCCTCCGGCCTCCGAGGTCCCCGCACACTCCCACCTGTGCAGCGACGCCAGCTCGCGTCCCAGCCTGCGCCAGGCAGCGCTGTCGGGCCGGCACTCCTCGATCCATTCGAGCAGCAGCCACGGCACCGGATCGCCCTCGCGGCTCCGGGCGACGACGGACGGAGTCGTCACGGCACCGGCTCGGGCCAGAGCCCCCAGCCCTTCCGCTTCCGCCTGAAAGAAGCGATGCACGGTGCGTGCGTTCCACTTCAGGAAGAAGGTTCCGGCCGTCGTGCGCAAACGCAGGGCGTCGTTGATGCACCCGCCTCCCACAGGGGTCGCCGCGCGCACCTGTGAGGGCTCCAGACCAAGCGCGCCACACGCGCAGGTTACCGCCGCCTCGGTCATGAGGGCGGAATCATCACCCCTGGCCGGGGCTCGCCAGTGCGTCGAGAAGACCCTCGCAGGAGCGTTCCAGGATCCTGTAGACGTGCTCGAAGCCGCCGGGCCCGCCGTAATAGGGGTCGGGAACGTCGGGGTCATGCGCGCGGGGGTCGTAGTCACGCATCATGACGATCTCGGCCCGATCCCCCCGGCGCCGGGCGGTCCGCTCCAGGGAACGGCGGTTGCTGCGATCCATGGCGACGATCACATCGAACCGGTCGAAGTCGCGCCGCGTCACCTGGCGGGCGAGACTGTTCAGATGGATCCCGCGGGCGGCGGCTACCCTCACCGAACGCGAATCCGGAGGCTCGCCCGTGTGGTAGGCCCCGGTGCCGGCAGAGTCGACGCGGAACCGGTCCGACAGACCACGGGCCTCCGCGAGACTCGCGAAGATCCCCTCGGCAAGTGGAGAGCGGCAGATGTTGCCGAGGCAGACGAAAAGAACGGACGTGGGGGCAGAAGACATGCCCGAAAGATGGCGAGTCGTGTGTCCGGCGCCACTGTCCCCGGACAGCGACGGTGTTCTTGAAAGTCATGCGACTCCATTACATTGGTCGCGAGGGATCGTCTTCCGCCCTGGGAGCGGCCCGGGACAAGCAGATTGGACCGTAACAACTTTTGACCGATACGACAGAATTCGCCGCCTTCGGACTTTCCGACCTTCGGCTGGCCGCGGTAGAAGCCCAGGGGTGGTCTCGACCCACCCCCATTCAACAACAAGCCATCCCCCTCGTAAAGGATGGACGCGATGTGGTGGGGATCGCGCGCACCGGCACCGGGAAGACCGGAGCCTACATGTTGCCGGCGCTTGAAACGCTCGTGCAGGGGGGCGGGCTTCAGGTGCTGGTGCTCTGTCCCACCCGGGAGCTTGCCCAGCAGGTGTGCGAGGACACGGATGCGCTGGCGAAGGGGTCGGCCGTCCGTTCATCGGTGATCCACGGCGGCGTCGCCTACGGCCCCCAGCTGGATGCGCTCAGCAGGGGTGACGAGGTGATCGTCGCTACCCCCGGACGCCTGATCGACCTGCAGAATCGGGGGAAGGCGAAGCTCAAGGGGGTTCGCATCCTGATCCTGGACGAGGCCGACCGCATGCTGGACATGGGATTCCGGCCCCAGATCGAAGACGTGGTGCGGGGACTCGGTGCCAAACCGCAGACCCTGATGTTCTCGGCGACCATGCCGAACGCGGTCCACGACCTTGCCCTGCGCATGACCAGAGATGCCGCATGGGTCGAGGTCACGCCCTCCGGCACGATGGCGCAGGGGATCTCCGAAGTCGCGTACTCGGTGCGCCCCGACAAGAAGCCCGGCCTCCTGATCCACCTCCTCGAGCAGCCGGGATGGGAACAGGTCCTCGTCTTCACCCGGACCAAGATCGGCGCGGATATACTGAAGTCGCGCCTCGACGGCGCCGGAGTCTCCAGTGACGCGATCCATTCCGACCGGCAGATGCGGCACCGAACCCGCGCCATCGACCGCTTCACGGCGGGTGAGGTGCGCGTCCTGGTCGCAACCGACATCGCGCAGCGGGGACTCGACATCGACGGCATCTCGCATGTCGTCAACTACGACGTCCCCCTCGACCCGGGCGACTACGTCCACCGCATCGGCCGCACCGGGCGGGCGGGTGCGACCGGCGAGGCCGTCACCTTCGTCACGGCGGGGGACATCGGGGCGTTCCGTACCCTCGAGAACCAGCTCGAGCGCAGACTCGACAAGGTCCACCACCCCGACTTCGACTTTGCAGGCGGCGTGGTCATGGCGCGGCAGGAACCGGCGCGCAAGCGTTCCCGGTCGGGAGGCGGGATGGGCAGCAAGGCCGGAAAGCACCTCGATCCCGACGAGTTGGCCGCGCTGCTCAGCCACGACACGCCGGACCCCAAGCGATGATCCTCAAGCGATACGGCACGTCCTACCACAGCGTCACACCGAACTTCAACCCGCTCGCGATCACCGAAATCGGCTTCATGCGCGACCGGGCCCGCAGCATCCGCGTCGACGATTTCGACGCCCGGTACCGTCTGGTGGAAGAGGTGGAGCTGGGCGCCGAGGCGGACGCCAAGGTGCAGCGTCACGCCGAACGAACGCTCCTGGAGAAGCTGGAGCGTTCCCTGGCCGAGCGCGTTGGGAGCCTGGAGGACGGGCAGGTCCTCATCATCCGGAACGAACGTGACGACTGGCCCAAGACGCGGGAGCGCAAGGAGGGCGTGATCGTGGACGGCGAGAACCGCTTCCACTTCCACTGGTGGGTGGATCCGCCGCTGAAGGTGGGGATCTACGGGACGGCCTGACCCTCAGGTGGCCGACCGCCGCTTCACGGCCAGCCACCGGGTACCTCCGTTCCGGCGCGCGGAACCCCTAGTCCGTAACCGGCCCTCCGCGCCGGTGCTTCTCGAACCACTCGCGCAGGTAGATCTGGGTGCGCAGGAAGTTGGACGGCATCGAGCTGGTGCCGTGCCACTCGTTCTTGAAGCGGATCATGGCCGTCGGGACCTTGAGGACGCGCAGCGCCTGGTAGTACTCCTCGGTCTGGGGCATCGGGGTGCGCAGGTCGCCTTCACCGGTCATGAGCATGGTCGGGGTCGTGACGTTCCCCACGTACATGAGCGGGGAGCGGCGCAGGTGCTCGCTGGGATCGTCCCACGGGAAGTGCTCGAAGTTCCGGTACCAGCTGGCGCCGTCGGTGGTGCCGACGAAGGAGAGCCAGTTGGTCACCGGGCAGTTGGCCGACGCGGCCGCGAAACGGTCCGTGTGTCCCACGACCCACGATGTCAGCACGCCGCCCCCGGAACAGCCGTACACGAACATGTTCTGGTCGTCGATGTAGCCGCGGTCGACGACCAGGTCGACACCGGCCATCAGGTCGTCGAAATCCTTGTCCGGATACGCGTTCTTGATCGAGTTGCCGAAGGCGCTGCCATAGCCCGATGAGCCGCGCGGATTCGTGTAGAGGACCACGTAGCCGTTGGCGGCGTGGTTCTGCCACCCGAAGTTGAAGCCCACGTTGTACATGCCGTGAGGCCCGCCGTGGATGGCCAGGATCAGCGGGTACTTCTTCGACGGATCGAAGTCGGGGGGCTTGATGATCCATCCCTGGATGTCGAAGTCCTCGACCGACTTGTACCGGATTTCCTCGACCTCACCCAACTGGACGCCGGCGAGCACGTCGGAGTTCAGTTCGGTGAGCTGGGTGATTTCACCGGGGTTGCTCAGCGAGAAGGAGATCAGGTCGCCGGGACTGTGATAGTCCGACAGCGTCCCCACCGCCGTCCCCGAGCCGATCGACGACACGCTCAGCAGGTGATTTCCTTCAGTGACCTGCGTCACGCCCCCGTCCACCGACGCGAAGTGGACGTTCCTGGTCCCTTCACTGCTCACCGTCATATAGAGGCCGCTGCCGTCGTCCGCCCAGATCATCCCGGAGCCTTGGCGGTCGAAGCCCTCGCTGATCATGCGCACGTTGGACCCGTCCCGGTCCATCACGTACAACTTGCGGGTGATATAGGTGTCCGTGGTCAGATCGTTGCCGGTGTAGGCGATCAGCCGTCCGTCCGGGGAAGGCACCGGCGAGCCGTCAGGTCCCGACCGGTCCGTCAACTGCGTGATCTCCCCGCTGGCCACCGCGACCGAGTAGATGTCCGACTGGCGCCACTCGTGTTCGGCGTCCTCGACCCGCAGCGACGTGAAGAGGATCTCTCCGCCGTCGGGGGTCCAGGCGACCCCGTTGTGATTCCAGTCACCGTCGGTGAGCTGGCGGGGGGTCCCGCCATCGGCCGGAACGACGAACAGGTGCGAGTAGCCCTCGTCGATGTAGCCGCGCCGGTCCCGGCGGTACTGGAGGCGGTCCACCACCTTGGGGGCCTCGGTCCACTTGGCGCCTTCGGGGCGCCCCGGCAGGCTGATCGGCCACGGGTTGTCGGAGTCGACGGACATGGTGAAGGCGATGTGCTGCCCGTCCGGGGACCACTGCACGTTCCCCGGTGAGTTCTCCACGTGCGTTATCGGGGTCCTGGCTCCCTCGTCGTCCATCCAGCGGACGAAGATCTGGGTTCCTTCGGGGTCCCCCTCATCGGTGAACGCGATCCGGTCTCCACTCGGCGACCACTTGGGAGAGGACCCCTCCGTGAGGCGCCGTTTCCTGCCGCCGTCGGCGTCCATGATCCAGATCTCCGACGCTCGCCGGTCATTGATCTTGTCCACCCAGCCGCGCGTGTAGATGATCTGGCTCCCGTCGGGGGAGATCTCGGGGTCCGACACCGACTCCCAGTCCAGGTAGGTCTGGAGTTTGAGCGTGCCGTCGGGCTCGTTCTGGGCGGCGAGCGCCACAGGGAGCAGCAAGAGTGACAGCAGTAGCTTGGGCAGGGTCGCGCGCGGCTTGTACATCGGTTCCTCCGGGGTTTGGCGGTCCGGCTGATCGGGGGGCAGGGGTCGGGATCAAGGTACGGGTCGCGCAGATTTGCGGAAAGTGGCGTCGCGACGAGACTATCGCCCGAGGAAGAGGACCTTCGGCGGGACGTTCCGGTCGATCGACGTCTTCTCGCTGGATGGAACCGACAAGGGAGTGCTCTACCGGGCCTGGAACCTTCCCCCCACCGAGTCGGAGGAGGAGGTCTCGGCCGAAGACGAACGGGGGAACCGCTCCCTGGAAATGAGAATGAACCGGATGCGGGCCTTCGGTCCCGGACTGCACATCGGCGTGCTCTCGGACGGCCGGGTGGCGGTCGTCGACTCCGTGGCCTACAGCGTGAAGCTCATCGCCATGGACGGCAGCGTGGCGGGGACGATCGAGCGGCCGATTGGGCCCGAGCCGGTCACCGAATCGATCATGGAGGCGGAGAGGTCCCGGCGCTCGGAAGCCCTCGACGAGTCGTCCGGGGGTGGTCTTCGGGTGCGTATGGCGGGTCCGATGGGAGACCTCGCTGCGGGCATCCAGGACCAGATGCGCGAGATGATGAGTCGCCAGATCGAGAACATGATCTTCGCTGAAGAGATCCCCGTTGTCGCGAACCTGGCCGTGGACCCGGAAGACAGGATCTGGATTGCGCGGACCGGACCAGGGGGCGGCGGAGACGGTCCCACGGATCTGATGACGTCTGAGGGGTACTACATCGGAACGCTGCCTGCCGCGGGCCTCCGCATCCCTGCTGCGTTCGGACCGGACGGACTGATGGCCTATATCGAATCCGACGAGTTGGATGTCCAGACCATTCGCGTGATCCGGCTGACATCGCTATGAGAAGCGTTCTACGACTACTGCTGCCAACGTTGCCCTTTGGGGTGGTTGCATGCGGCGAGACCTCCTCGCGCGACGGCGGGTCCGCGGCCGACTTCATGCTGACCGCGGAGACCGAGGAACTCTACACCGTCGGCGAAGTAGCCGGCGAAGACTGGGAGACCTTCGGGAGAATCGCGAACGTCACATTCGACGAGCAGGGCAATCTCCAGATCCTTGACGCGGGTGCCTACCGGGTCGTCGTGGTGAACCAGGAGGGGAGCCTGGTGCGAACCATGGGCTCGCAAGGAGAGGGGCCCGGCGACTTCGGCATGCCGGCGACCTCCACGATTCTGGGTGACGGACGGCTGGTGGTCTACGACTTTCCGTTCACGTTCAAGGTCTTTGACCTGGATGGGCGGTTTGCCACCCAGGGCACGCTGGAACGGCTCGGGGCGACCCCGGGTGGGATACTTCTGTCGCTCCCCGGCGACCGGCTCGTTTCCACGGGCGGAGCGGTCATCGGAGCCCCCCGCGCCAGTGAGACGGAGGACGCGGCCGAAGACGACCACCTCCGCGATATTCACGTTTTTGCGCTTGACGGTTCGGAAAAGCGTGTCTTCTACCGGGCATGGAACCTGCCACCCACCCCGGAGGTGGAGGAACTGGAGGACGTCAACGAGGAGGGGCGCCGGGAAATGACGATGTCGCTTGCCAGGTTGCGGTCGTTCAATCCCGGACTCCACCTCGGTGTTCTCTCCGATGGTCGCGTGGCGGTAGTCGATTCGATGGGTTACCGGGTGAAACTCCTGGCGATGGACGGCACCGTGGCCGCAACGGTCGAGCGGCAGATCGCGCCAGAACCGGTGACCGAGGCGGTGCGGCAAGCGGAGCGCGCCCGTCGGAGGGCCGGTCCGGGCGGCGACGACCACGGGCCCACCGACCTGATGACCGCGGACGGCGAATACCTGGGATCGCTGCCTCCCGGCGAGATCGAGATTCCCCTGGCCTTTGGACCCGGCGGACTGATGGCGTACGTCGAAACCGGCGAGCTCGATGTGCCCACGGTTCGCGTAGTCCGGTTGGTGTCGCTGGAGCGGTAGCAGCTCCGGTCGAATTGCAGGGGAGCTCCTGCCGCGGGCGGCCGGGGATCTTACCGCGTCTGAAGGGTAGTATGTATCGGGAGACTGCGGCGGACGCTTGCGTCTCCGTGCTGCCGCTCCGGCCCTCATCGGGTTGATGGCCTGCGGTGCATCCCAATCCCACCACCTCTCTGGAGGATCTCCCGGATGCGACACGTTTTCGCTTACTCGCTTGCCCTTCCAACCCTCCTCCTGCTGGCGTGCGGCGACTCCTCGGCCGCGTCCGGTGCTGGCGGCGCGGCCGGCACGCTCGACGGACCCGACGTCATGCTGACGGCGGCGACGGAAGACGTGTACACCGCCGGGGCCCTCGACGGCGAGGACTGGGAGACCTTCGGCAGCGTTAGGTCCGTTGCGTTCGACGGCGCGGGCAATCTCCACATCCTGGACTCGCAGGCCGACCGGATCGTGGTCGTGGCGCCGGACGGGAGCTTTGTGCGCACGGTGGGCGGCCCGGGAGAAGGGCCGGGTGAGTTCAATTCGCCCATCGCCCTGATCGTGGACCGGGACGGCGGATACGTGGTGCCGAGCCTCAATGGTCTGGAGATTTTCGGTCTGGAAGGCGAGTACCTGCGGAGCGTCGCGCTTGACCCGTTCAAGGGGCTGCTGATGGGGGCACAGGGTGTGTCCGTCGGACGGGTTGTCACGAGGAGCGTCATGCGGATGAACAGGCCGGAGGAGAGAGACGAATCCGGAATTCTGTCGGAGACGGAAGGGCGGCCGATTGAGGTCTTCCCGCTCGACGGTAGCGACCCTGAGGTCTTGTATACGGCCTGGGAACTTCCGGAGGAAAGGGACGAAGGGACTGTGGCGACCACTTCCTCCGGGGGCCCCAGCGTTTTCCAGATGGCGCCTCCCCGCGCGTTCGTACCCGGGCTCCACAGCGATGTGCTGTCGGATGGGCGCGTCGCCGTGGTGGATTCCATCGGATACCGGGTCAAGTTGGTGGGAATCGATGGGACACTGACCGATGTGATCGAACGCCCGATCGTTCCCAAAGTCGTGACCGACGAGATCCGGGATGCCGAGCGCGAACGTCGGCGTGCCGAGCAGGAAGAGCAGGAGGCTTCGATGAATAGCGGCTCCTCGTTCAGGGTGCGATACGGGTCAGTCGACGACATGACCTTCGCCGCCGAGATCCCGGTCATTGACGGCATTGCCGTCGACTGGGATGACAGGATCTGGGTGGCGCGCCACGACGAGTTGGGCGCCGGGCCGGAACTCATCGACATCGTGACGCCCGATGGGGAGTACGTCGGGACATTGCCCGCCGATGGGCTCCGGACTCCCGACGCATTCGGGCCCGACGGACTCCTGGCCTACATCGAGACGGACGAGTTCGACGTGAGGAGCGTCCGTGTGGTCAGGCTGGTCTCGCTGGAGCGGTAGCGGCCTGCCGGCAGGATCCCTCGCCGCATTCGAGAGGCGCGGGGTTCACCGGGGACACGGTGCCGGGCTGATATCGCCCCGCGCTTCAGCGAAACAGCGCGGGGTGGCCGCCCGTGTGCAGGAAGATGGCGTGGTCTCCTTCCCGGATGCGTCCGTCCCGGATCCATGCGATCATCGCGGCGGCGGCCTTGCCCGTGTAGACGGGGTCGAGTATGACCCCCGCGCGGGCCCCGAACAGTGCGATGGCTTCGTCACTCTCCGGGGTGGAGTGTCCGTACCCCGGCCCGACGAAGTCGTCCGTCGTGACCACGGCCTGGGCGACGTTTTGGACGCGGTCCGCGAGGCCCCGGCGCGGCTGACCCATGGGCGGGTGCCGGGGGTTGGCGCCGCCGGCCGGGCCACCTTGGTCGTCCTCGAGAAACCGTGCCGCGGCAACCGCCAGCCCGGCTGCCGTCTCCTTCACGTACGTGGCCGTTTCGTCGGCGCTGACCCCCACCACCCGGGGCCGCCACCCCAGGATCGCGCAGCCGAGTATCAGTCCCGCCAGGGTGCCGCCCGATGACGACGACGTGAAGATCCATGGCCGCGCGGTGTCGGCCTGGCCGTGCAGTTCCACCAGGGCGTGCACATATCCGAGCGCGCCCCTCGCGGTCGAGGCACCGATGGGGACTACCAGCGCCTTCCCGCCCGCGGTTGCAATCCGGCCCGCCTCTTCGGCCATGCCGGCGGCGCGGTCCGCGCGGTCCGCGACCGTGACGATCCGCGCCCCCAGAAGCCGGTGGAGATAGGCGTTGCCGCGCCGCTCGTCGTCCGGCTCCCCATTGATGACCAGGGTGCACCGCAGGCCCAGCCGCGCCGCCGCCGCCGCGCTCACCCGGCAGTGATTCGAGTGCGGTCCGCCCCCCGTGATCAGGTCGGTGACCCCTCGCAGCCGCGGCGGAGCCAGCTCGTACTCCAGCTTGCGTACCTTGTTGCCGCCCAACCCCAGGCCGGTCCGATTGTCGGCCTTGATCGAGAGGCGGGCCGCCGTACCCAGATGGGCGGCCAGCGCGGCAGCCGGGAGAAGGGGTGTAGGGGTGCTGGCCAGAAGGGTGCGCGGCACGGTGGCCAGGCGCGCCAGAACCGCGGTTGATGGTGAGTTGGGGGACATCTCTCGTGGCCGTCTTGTGGATCATTGGCCGTGCGTATCGGTTAGAATCCACACGGTCCTGAAACGGGCAAGGTACCCAATCCGTTGCGCATATCGGAAGTCCAACGCCACCGGAGGGAAGCAGGCCAGCTTGCAAGATTCATCGCATCGCCGCGGCAGGCCGCGGGTGGGGCCGCGGAGCAGCGCGCGCCCGAGGCTGCGCGGCGGAGCGCTGCCAGGGTTCCACCGCGGGCTCCCGGCTGTCCTGCAGGCAGTGGCTCTCCTGACCCTTTCCTTCCCCTCCGCGGCTGCCGCACAGGACGACCTCATCAGCGGCCGGGTGTGGTCCGAGGACGGCCTGCTCGTCGTCGGTGCCGCCGCCCGCCTCTTCCCGGTTGCGGACTCGACCCGCTGGCGGATCACGGACACCGACCGCCTGGGCTTCTTCTTCTTCCGTGACGTGGCACCGGGTGACTACGTCCTGACCCTGTCGAGGATCGGCTACGCGCAGCACCGGGAGCAGGTGCAGGTTTCGGCGGGCGCGCGCACCGAGTTCGAAATCACCCTTGCAACTCAGGCGATCGCCCTGGAAGGGGTGAAGGTCGAGGCCGAACGGAGTCGGGCCCGCGCGCGTTTCGAGGAGTCCGCGGGGGTGACGGTGCAGGACATCAGCCGCGACGCGATGAAGGCGATCCCGGGGTTGGTGGAGACGGATCCACTCCGGGCCGTCGAGGTGCTGCCGGGCGTCAGCACGGTGTCCGACTTTTCGGCGGCCTTCAACGTTCGGGGCGGGTCGGCGGACCAGAACCTGATCCTTCTGGACGATGTGCCCATCTTCAACCCCTTCCACCTCGGGGGCGTTTTCTCCGTATTCAACGCGGACATGGTCGCGCGGGCGGAACTGCGGGCTGGCGGGTTCCCGGCGGAGTACGGCGGACGCGTATCGTCTGTGCTGACGGTGGAATCGGATGTGGGGGACGGCGAGACCAGCGTCGACGCCGGAGTGAGCCTGCTGGCGACGCGCGTGGCCGTGGACGGGGCGCTTCCCGAGGGCGTCGAGGGTGCACTCGGCCTCGCCAATACCCGGTGGCGCGTTTCCGGACGCCGCTCCTACTTCGACGTGCTGCTAAAGCCCTGGACCGAATTCCCGTACCACCTCACCGATCTGCAGGGTGTCTTCGAGGCGTGGACCAGGGGTGGCAATCGCTTCCGGGTCTCCGGCTACACCGGCCGGGACATCGTCGACCTTTCCGACGTGGGCGACAGTCCTCTGGGAGTCAAGTGGGGGTGGGGGAACGACGCCGTCGGTGTATCGTGGACCCATCCGATGAGAGGGGGCGGCGCGATGGATGTTCAGGCATCGTTCTCGCGCTTCGTATCGGACTTCGGCTTCGACGACCTGGGTACCGAATTCGGCACCGAAGTCCAGCAGGCGACCTTTCGGGCCGACCTGGAGCGGCGTCCGACGGCGCGAACGCGCTGGAAGTCCGGGGTCGTGGCGAACCGGCTCCAGTACGACAACAGTATCATCGCCGGCGGCACGGTCTTCGGCGAGAGCGCCGGGAACGGTTGGGAGGCGGCGGCGTACAGCCAGCTCCATTGGGACCCCAATTCACGGTGGCTGGTCGAAGGCGGGTTGAGGGTGGATCACTGGCGTCCCGATCCGGGTGGCGGCGAAACCACCGTGTCGCCCCGCTTCGCCGTCAAGCGGTTCATACGCGACAATAGCGCGGCCATCCGGCTGGCCGGCGGCCGCTATTCCCAATTCCTTCACTCGGTCCGGGACGAGGAATTTCCCTTGGGAATCGATGTCTGGGTGCTGGCCGGTGCCCAGGCGCCCAGGGTCATCTCGGATCAACTGCAGATGGGAGTCGAGAGCTTCTTCGGTGACGACGACGAGTGGTTCACATCGCTGGAGGGGTATTACCGGACCTTTGACGGCGTGATCACGACAAACGCCGCCGAGGATCCCAACGACGAGTTCGACGATCTGCTCCCGGGGGATGGCTGGGCCTACGGCGTGGATCTCTTCCTAAAACGGGACCTGGGGATGACCACGGGGTGGATTTCGGCCTCGTTCCTCAAGACGGAACGCACCTTCCCCGACACGCGCTCGGGCTTCGCTCCCTTTCCCGACCTGAGCTATCCGCCCGTCTTCGACCGGCGCGTGGACATCGACATCGTGCTGCGGCGTCCGCTCGGATGGTGGGGCCTGGAGGGGGGCCTGCGCGCCAACTTCGGGACCGGTCTCCCCTACACCCGTCCGCTTGGAACCTTTGACGTCTACCGCAGGCGACTCGTGGAGGGACAGCTGGAGTACGACAACGGATCCGCGGTGGTGCTCGGTCGCCGAAACGGGGCACGTTACCCGCCGCGCCACCGGCTCGACGTATCCTTCAGGAAGCCCATGGAGAAGGGTTGGGGACGCCTGACTCCGTACCTGAGCGTCATCAACCTCTACAACCAGAAGAACGTGTTGTTCTACTTCTTCGACTACGAAGCCAGCCCACCGACCCGCTCCGGGGTGTCCATGATTCCGTTCCTGCCGACGCTGGGCGTCGAGGTGTCGTTCTGATGGCGGCGCAGACCTCCCGGGCGCTGCGGCCGCGACCCGGCGCCGCGACGTTGTTCATCGCCGTCGCCGCCGGGTCCCTGCCGGCTCTCGGCTGCGAACTCACCGAAGTCACCGTTGCCGAGCCCGAGGACGTGATCATCGCCGAAGCGCAGGTGGTGCTCACCCTCGACGCGGACGAGGCGGGTAGCGTCTCCATGTCCGCGCTGGCGCTTCTCCACAGGACCCTTCGACCCAGGGGGAGCCGAAAGGTTCAGGGTGCCACCGTGCGTGTCACCGGCGAATCGGGTCAGGTGGTCCACCTCGTGGAACAGGACACCGTAGCGGTCTGCCTGGTCCCTCGCGAAGAGATGACGACGGTCATCTTCGAGAACGACTCCACCGAGACTAAGCGCACCGTCATCGAATTCGACGACGCCTCGTGCTACACCACCGACCTGCCCGTGGCGCCCTTCGCCCCCGGTGAAGTGCTCTCCCTGGAAGTCGTCGCCCCCGATGGCAGGATCCTGACGGGCGCAAGCCGGACGCCCGGGGCTTTCTCTTTCCAGGGGCTGACGCTGGAAGACGGTCAATGCCGGCTTGAGCCGGATACCAACTACACCCTCAACTGGACGCCTTCGGAGGGCACCTGGGCGTACATTGCCGACTCACGAATCGAAGGACTCGGCGAGGCGCTCGCCACCCGCGACATCGAGGCGCCCGACTCTCTCTATCTCTCCGGTCTCGCCATCGGCAGGGAGGACACCGAAATCGTCTTCCCCCGCGACTTCGGCCTGTTCGACTTCGGCGAAGACACGCAGGAAGTCATCCGTGCCCTGAACGACGGCCTTCCCGAGGGATCCTGGGCCGCGGTCTCGCTGGCCGCGGTCGATCGCAACCTCGTGAACTGGGCGCGGGGTGGGAACTTCAATCCGTCGGGTCTGGTTCGAATCCCTTCGGTGCTCGGTGACGGGACCGGGGTCTTTGCTACCGGTGTGCAGAGGCTTGTGTCGATGGTCTCGGCTCGGGACGGTGAGGGGATGCCGCCGCTGTGCGGGCGGGAGCGCATCTTCATCGACGGGGCGGACGTTGCTCGCAGCGAATATGTAAACCACACATTACTTAATGTAAGGTAAAGTGTACCGATCTCGAGTGGTCAAACTGCCGAGACGGACACCCGCTTCGCCACCTCGCTCTTCATGTGCAGCGGCTCCGGGTCGTCGCCGATGAGCACCGTCAATGGATCACCCGCCCCTCCGCCCGCCTGCACCAGCACCTTCGCGCCGGGAACCACCCCCACCGACTTGAAGTAGCGAAGGCGCTTCGGGTTCTCGTCCGAGACGGATCGCACCACAACCTGGACACCGTCGGCGACCTCGTCGAGGGTGTGGTGCGGAGTGGGGTCGATCTCGCCGGCGCGGCTCGGGATCGGTGCGCCGTGGGGATCGGTCGCCGGGTTGCCCAGCGCGTCCGCCATGCGGTCGATGAGGGTGTCCGACGCAGCGTGTTCCAGACGCTCCGCCTCTTCGTGGACATCGTCCCAGGGATAGCCCAGCCATTGCACGAGGAACGACTCGATGATCCGGTGGCGTCGCAGGATCTTCAGAGCCTCACGGCTGCCTTCGGAGGTGAGGCGCACGCCCCGATAGGGCTCGTGCTCCAGGAGTCCGTCCGTGGCAAGGCGGCGGATCATGCCGCTCACCGAGGCGGGCTGCACGTCCAGTACCCGGGCCAACTCGCTCGTGGCGGCGGCGTCGCCCCGCTCGTTGATGGAGTAGACCGCCTTCAGGTAGTCTTCGACCGAGCGCGACAGGACGGGGAATGTCATGAGTGCAAGATAATGGCAATTCGGGCTCGGAATCGCGATATTCCAAAGCGTGCCGTGGGTGACGGCCGGTGATTTTCTTGCGGGAGGGAAGTTCGATGGAAGACTCGGTTGCCGTTGACGCCAAACGGATTCTGCTTCGTTATGGCTCCCCGATTTCCGTCCTGGACAAGGTTTCGAAAGAGGAGCGCATCAAGCTCGCCCGGTCGATCGCCCGGACCCCGCTCCCGGAACGCGAACCGCGCCTCCGCGAATTGCTCATGGAAGCGGGCCACATGAAGCCGAAGGGGTAGCAGCCCGTGGAAGAAACCCCGCTGCATTCGACCGGCGAGGCACCGGAGCAGGAGAGACCCTACTCGGAAAGGCGTTTGAGCGTGAGCGCCATGTTGTGCTCGATCAGCCTGAGTGCGCGGGTGTGGTCTCCCGCTTCGATGGCTTCGAGGATCGCGTTGTGGTCGGCCACCGACTCGTCGGTTCGAGAACGCTGCGAGTAGTACCAAACCTCCAGCCGGGTCACCTGGCTGCGCAGGTCATCGAGCAACTCGGTGAGCCGCTGGTTGCCGCTCTGCTCACAGATCAGGTGATGGAATTCGTTGTTGAGCTCGATGCGCTCGCGGACATCCTCGTTGTCCGCGCTGAGAGCGAGACGCCGGTTGATGTCTCGCAGGCGCGCAACAGTGGCTGCCGTCAGCCTGGGCAGCGCGAGGCGGCCGGCGAGCAGTTCCAGCGCCGACACGATGGGGTAGAGTTCGACCAGGGTCTCGACGTCCTCGTCGTGAACCCGGAAGCCACGGTGGGGGATGCGCTCCAGGAACCCTTCACTCGCCAGGCGGCCCAGCGCCTCGCGCACCGGCGTGCGGCTCACGCCAAGGGCTTCGCTCACATCCTGCTCCCGGACGAACTCTCCGGGTGCCATGGCGCCGCTCAGGGTGCGGGCCCGAATGGCCTCGTACGCCTGATCGGCCAGTGTGACTTGGGAAACCTTGGGCCAAGGGGTCGGTCGCATCGTTAGTTGGTCTCACAAGACGGGAGGTGCAGGGAGGAGCAACGGCCGCGTTCAGCCGCTCTATGGACGATTCCAGCACGCGCTCGGGAACTGAGCGCAGTAGGTGCCCCCCTCGAGGAGTGCGTGAACCACCGCCCGCCCGAGGGCATCCGACGCGGCATTGTAGATGGCCTGCAGCTCCTGGCGCGAGACGCTCGCCCCCGGCGCCTGGTTGGAAGTGGCCATCCCGAAGACCGCATCTCCGTCACCGAGGTTGTGGATGGGCCGAATGGAGCGGGCCAGTCCGCTGTTGGAGACCATGGCCATCCTGTGGACCTGCGTCTGGTCCATGGGCGCATCGGTGGCGACCAGCGCGATGGTCGTGTTGAACGGGTCGCTTCTTCGAGGAGCGGCATTGCGGACCGCTTCGCACTCGGCCGGATCAGGCGGGACCAGGCCGAATTCGCCGTCGATTTCCAGGAAGGCCCCATACGGCACACAGGTTTCGGGATTCACCGGCGACCCCGCGGAGTTGAGCCCCACGATCGCCGCGACCGTATAGCCGTTCGCGAGCACGACACTCGCCGATCCCAGCCCGTAGCGAGCGCCGGTGCCCGCACCCGCCCGCCCCATGGGGACGGCGCCCTCACTCGCGGCCTCTGCCGCCAGGTAGCCGAATTCCGCATCCGGACGCTTGGAAAAATCGCCGCCGCGACCCAGGTCGAAGAGGATCGCAGCGGGGACGATGGGCACGACCCCCCCGGCGATGGAGAAGCCGTGGCCACGCTCTTCCAGCCAGCGCATGACGCCGGTGGCGCTGTCCAGGCCGTAGGCGCTTCCACCGCTCAGCACGATGGCGTGCGCCTGGGTGACGAGACCGCCGGGCGCAAGCAGGTCCGACTCCCGCGTCCCCGGCGCACCGCCCTGCACGTCGATGCTGGCCGTGGCACCCTGCTCGGTCAGCACAACCGTGGTCCCCGTCTGGTAGCCGTCCCCCACGCGCTGGTAGTGGCCGACCTTGATTCCCGGCACATCGGTGAGCGTGTTCGTGCGCCCGGGCGCCTGCGCCGCCAACGACAGGGGGAGAAGGAGCAGGGCGGCCGCGGCGAGAGAGAGCCGCGCCCTGAGGTAACCAACAGCAATGTGCATCGTGTTCGCATCCTTTCCTGACTTGGGGTCGTAGGGATGTCGTCGGAACTTGACTGCATATCATATACTCCATATGGTGCAATGAGAATCCCCCCCCAGGCCACGCAGGAGTCTCTGCCATGTCTCAAAGAGTTCGCGTCCTCACCCTGGTTGCCGTAGCGTTGGCCCTGGCGTCACCCGTCTCCGCCCAGGATACCGGGGTGATCGAGGGGCGCATTACCTCCCGCTTCACCGGCCAGCCCGTATCCGGGGTGGAGGTGACCCTGGAAGGCCAGATCGTCTCGGCCCTGAGCATTGAAACCGGGGTGTATCGGCTCGACGGGGTCCCCGCGGGCCAGCACACCCTCCTCACGCAGCGCATCGGGTTCGCCAGGTCGTCGCAGACCGTCGTCGTGGCCGCGGGCCAGGTGGTCACGCTTGACCTCGTGCTCGACGAGCAGGCCATGGAGCTCGACCCGATCGTGGTCACCGGCCAGGGCGCGGCGATCTCGCGCCGCCGCCTGTCCACGAACATCGACGTGATCTCCAGCGAGACCATTGAGGCTTCGTCGGCCACGCGCCTCGAGCAGCTGCTCCAGACCGCGCTGCCCTCGGTGCAGGTTCGCCTGAGTTCCGGGCAGCCCGGCGCCACGTCGGTCACGCGCGGGCGCGGACCGGTCTCGGCGAGCCGCGCCACCACACCGGTCATCTACGTCGATGGGATTCGGGTCGACAACCTGAACACCATGGCGGAACTCTCGCTGAACGTGTCAGGGAGACGGCGCCAGGGAACCCAGACTTCGTCCATCGCCGACATCCCGCTCGAGAACATCGAGCGCATCGAGTATGTACCCGGCGGGGCGGCGACGACGTTGTACGGATCGGACGCGGCCAACGGCGTGATCCAGATCTTCACCAAGAAGGGAACGCCCGGACCCACCCGCCTTTCGGTCGAGAGCGAGATCGGCTTCGAGAGTCCCATCGAGAAGACGTTCTTCTTTCCCCAGACCGCCGACCTGCTCTACAAGAACGGCCTCACCCAGCAATACCGTCTTTCCGGAGACGGGGGCAACGAGACCATGACGTGGTCGTTCAGCGGCAGTGTGCTTGATCGCGAAGGCTACCGGATCGAAAACAACGCCTCGCGGAACTATCAGGCACGCACCGGCCTCACGGCCCGGGTGCGCGACAACCTCCGCTACACAGGCTCCTTCGGCTTCGGGTGGACCCACTACGACCGCACCCGCGACGGCAACGCCGGGGGCTACACCCCGCTCTGGCTTCTCGAGGGCGCACGGATCTTCGCCCTCGGCTTCAACAACAAGCTGAACGAGGCCAGCGAGTCGGAGATCTCCGACCTGCGCGCTTTCCTGACCGAGGCCGAGTCGCTCCAGAACTATCGGGTCCGGGTCGCGCGCTTCCAGATGTCCCATGCCTTCAATTGGGAAGCCTCCGAAGACCTCTCCTTCACCGCGACGGCCGGGCTCGACAGTCGCACGAGCAACGAGCGCGGCATCGTGACGAACGAGTTCCTGATCCACACACGGGTCCAGCCCGAAGGGACCGACGACCGCGGAAGCATCTCGAGCTACGACCGGCGCTTCGTGGGCCTCACCCTCGAAGCCACCGGGCAGCACCGTTTCGAGCGTGGCCCGCTGTCCGTGGTCACGGCCGGTGGCACACAGCTCTTCCGGAACGACGACGATCAGTCGTCCCGCGTGGCCCTCAATGTTCGCGACGGCAGCGAGACCGTCCGCGGGGCAGGGTCCACACAGGCCGACGACTACTACAGCCAGTTGGTCAACTACGGGGTCTACGCCCAGCAGAACTGGGGATTCCATGACCGCTACTTCCTCGACCTCGGGCTGCGGGCGGACGGCAACTCGGCCTTCGGCGATCAGGTCGGTCTGCAATACTACCCCAAGGTCGGGTTCTCGTATGACCTCGGATCCGAGTCGTTCTTCCAGGACAACGTTTCCTCGAACCTGATCTCCAGCTTGCGTCTGAGGGGCAACTACGGAGTCGCCGGGAACTTCCCGCCTCCGTTCGCCAACGACCGGACCGTGTCGTTCGCGTCGTATCTGGGCCAGCAGACCGCGGCCTTCGGGCAGCCTGGGAACCTGGATCTTCTCCCCGAGAAGACCTACACGGTGGAGGTCGGCGGTGAGCTGCAGGCGCTCTCCGGCCGCGTCACCCTTCAACTCAACTGGTACAACGCGCGCACCCGCGACGCGCTCTTCCTCGTGCCCGCACCGCCTTCGACCGGCGAGGGCGTACAGCTGCGCAACGTGGGTGAGATCGCCAACCACGGGATCGAGTTCCAGATCGTGGGAGACATCATCCGCCGCGAGGGCATGACCGCCAGCGTGACGGCGTCCTACAACACGCTCAACAACGAGGTGATCAACTCGGGTGGATCGCCCGTCTTCGGGATCAGCGGCTTCAGTTCGTCGACGGTGCAGTCCGTAATCAACGAAGGGTGGCCGGTCGGGGCCCTTCGCGGCACCATGGCGACTCTGAACGCGGACGGCAGCATCGCCTCGAGGGAACTCCTCCAGTACCTCGGCAAGCCTCTTCCGGATCGCTTCGGATCACTTGGGCTGGAGATGACCTTCGGTGCCAACCTGCGTCTGACAGCGAACGCCGACTGGCAGGCCGGTGCGCAGCTGCACTCGTTCAACCGGCAGTTCCGCTACCTGTACGGGATCGACGACCCCAACCTCCCCCCGGCTCTGCTCACGGCGAACCCGGGGCCCATACGCCGAAACTGGCTCAGCCTCACGAATTTCTTCGTCGAAGACACCGACTACCTGCGCATCCGCATGGTCTCCGCGCAGTACGCCCTGTCCGGGGGACCCTTGGGGAGGTGGGCCGACAACATCGATCTCGGCGTGACGCTCACGAACGCGTTCGGGTGGTGGAGCTCGTCATTCGATCCGGAGTCGGACCACTCGGGAGCGGCCAGCCAGGGCGCGGCCACCGTGGGCGGCTTCAACTACGCCAGCGATCCAACGCCGCGGGGGGTCCTCACGACCGTCCGCGTACGTTTCTAGGAGGGCGGAACCATGCATCCCACCGACATCAGAAACCGGCTCACCATCATGCGCACCAGAATCTTTGCGATCTCCGCCCGTTTGGTTGTCCTGCCGCTGGTTGTCCTGCCGCTTGCAGGGTGTGACATCGTGGACCCCACGAACGTTACCAACCCCACCGTGACGGAGGAGACCTTCCTGGGCACCGCGAACGCCGCCGCCTCATGGACGCGCGGCGTCGAGCGGCAACTCGCCGCCACCATCGACCAGGTCATCACCGGCAGCGAAGTGGTGTCCGACAATCTCTTCAACAACCGGACGCTCTTCAGCAAGGTCTTCGACATTCCCCAGATCGATGCGTCGGACTTCGATGTCCGGAACATCCAGGCGGGCATTCACCGGCTGCGCGCCATGGCCGACCAGGGGTTGACCGTGATCGTGCCGGGTGACGACAGGTCCACCCCGGAGATGGAGGCTCAACTGCACTTCCACCGCGGGTTCGCCTACCTGCTCGGGGGCGAGCTCTTCGTCGGACTTCCCGCCGAGGGGGGTGGCCCGGTCGTCGAGCCGACGGCGCATCTGGCGTCGGCGGTGCAGGACTTCGAGCAGGCCCGGGCCAAGAGTTCCGACCAGACCCTGCGCGACGCGGCCTTGCTGGGTATCGCCCGCGCCGAGTACGCCGCGGGGAACCGTGGTGCGGCGGTGACGGCGGCCACCCAGGTGAAGGCGTCCAATCCTTCGGTGATTCGGTGGACCCAGTACGACAACATCGACGGGCCCAACAACAGGATGCAGTTCGCCATCTTCGACTCGGGCCAGGACGAGTTCCAGCCCCTGCCCCGGCTCGACTTCCTCTTCCCCAAGTACTACAGCGAGACGGCGGGTGACCAGAGCCCCATCGCGCTGCTCAAGGGCGAGGAAGCCTTCCTGATTCTGGCGGAAGCAGCGCTGGCGGAAGGGAACGTGAGCGCGGCGCGCACGGAGCTCATCGAGCTGGTCGCACTGGTCGCATCCCGCCCCACCGCCATGATCGACGATCGCGGGCAGCAGAGGGGCCGGCGCGGCGGAACGTGGATCTATCCGAACACCGGTGACATCCTGGTGCAGGCCAGCCCCACCGCCGAGGCCCGGGCCGGTCTGGTCCTGACCCGAGAGACGGGCCTGGTCGAGGTCCCCACGGTTTCGGGAACATCGGTAACGCAGGTAATGCTCGACGCCGCCGTGACGGTCGACGACATGCTGTACCTGCTCTACCTCATGCGCCAGGAAATCTTCGTGGTGGAAGGCCGTCGGATGACCGACCTTGGGATCCGCTTCCCCGTGGCCCTGGACGAAGCGCTCACCAACTCCAACGTGGATGAGACTTCTCCTTTCCTGGCGGCGCGCATGCCCGGCTTCATCCCGCAGAACTACCAGCTCGACGGGTTCACCTACAATGACGGGGACCTGTTGGCGGTAATCCTGCACGACATGAACGCGGTACTGGTGAGCAACAAGGCTTCGTCGGAAGTGCTGCCGTTCCACTAGGCAGTCCGTGGATAAATCCCGCGTCGCACCGAGAGCGGTGAGGCGCCGGGCTGGCAAGGCGCTTCGAAGGGTGAATAGCGGCGCTATTCGCCCGAGGAGCAACGCAGAGCGAAGCGATCCAGTCCGGATGCATCGCCGATCGAATGCAGCGGGGTTTCTTCCACGGGCTGCTATGGCAGCCACGCGCTGCCGGCTCGGTCCGGGTCGGGCCGGCGGCGTCAGCCCTCCTCGTCGGGCGCCAGCTCGACCTGCCAGAGCTGCTCACCGCCCACGTTGTGGATCGCCGCGGTCATAGCACGGGTCGCAGGGTCGATGTCCAGCGTCCCGAAGAACTGGTGCCCGTCGCCGGGAGGGCGGTTGGGCTTGATCCCGCCCGCCACGGTCGAGAACCGCACCTCCGGCCCGAACGTGCCATCAAGGGCGTTTGGACCGAACGTGCCGGCGTGCAGGGGTCCGGCCACGAACTCCCAGAACGGGTCGAAGTCCGTGAACGCGGCCCGGTCCGGAGCGTAGTGGTGGGCGGCGGCGTAGTGCACGTCGGCGGTGACCCACACCGTGTTCCGGATTCGCTCGCGCTTCATGAACGCCAACAGGTTCGCCATCTCCAGCTCGCGCCCCAGCGGACCGCCGCCATCTGCGTTGGCCCAGGCCTCGTGCGTGCGCTCGCCGTTGCGGGGCCGGTCCGGCACGATGAGCCCAATGGGCATGTCGCAGGCGATGACCTTCCACAGCGCGCGGCTCGATCGCAGCGCCTCCTTGAGCCACGCAAGCTGGTCTCCTCCGATGAGGGCGCTCCCGGGTCCGCTGTCGGTCTGGCGATTGGGCGAGTTCGCCCCCCGGTAGCTCCTCAGGTCCAGCACGAAGACCTCGAGCAGCGGCCCGTAGGAAAAGTGCCGGTAGATGCGCTCCCTTTCGTCGGGATGCCGCCGCACCGGCACGAACTCGAACAGTGCCTGGCGGGCACGGGATGCAAGGAGCGACGCGCTCTTCACCGTGTAGCGATCATCGCCGTCGAGTTGCAGCCCCGGGAACCAGTTGTTCACGACCTCGTGGTCGTCCCACTGGGCGATCACGGGCACCGACGCGTTGAAGCGGCGCGCGTTGTCGTCGAGGAGGTTGTACGCGAAGTTGCCCCGGAATTCGTCGAGCGTCTCGGCGACCTTTGCCTTGGCGTCGGTGACAAGGTTCCGCCAGATCGTTCCGTCGTCGAGGACCACCTCGGGGACCAGCGGCTGGTCGGCGTAGATCATGTCGCCGGAGTGGATGAACACGTCCGGCTCGGCCCGCCTCAGGGTCTCGAACATCCGGATGCCCCCGCGGTCGACGTCGATGCCCCATCCCTGTCCGACGGCGTCGCCCGCGAACGCGACCCGGATCGGTCGCAGCCCAGCACCCTCAGGGCCGGGAGCCGTACGGAAGCGCCCCGTCTCCGGCGCGCTCCACGTGCCAGGGAGATCGAGGCTCTCGAAGCGGACCCGGTACACGATCTCTTCGCCCGCGGGCAAGTCGCGCAGGTCGGCGGAGGCGGTGTAGTCCCCCTGGGCGAGGGCGGCCGGACCGCGCACCGTGCGGGCGTTCTCGAACCGGTCGTTGGTCGCCCAGTCCACCCATAGGCGCGCCGGGCGGTCGCTCCGGCTCCACACGATCGCGCGGGAATCGGTCACGTCGCCCGCCTGGACCCCGCTTGGCAGCGTTGGCCTGAGGCGCTCGGCCGTGATCAGGGAGGGTGCGCCGAGGACCCCCGCAGCCGCCACGACGGAGTCGCCCAGGAACCTCCTGCGGGAGAGGATGCGCGATATCATCGTATGCAAGGCTCCGTTCTTGAATGCTTTATGTACTAGGCGCGACCCCATTCCCCCGGCATCCAGAGCAGATCATGAACGGTCGCGGCCGGCAACTCCGCGTCGCCCGTGCCAGGCCGATCCGCACGGCTACGGGATCACCCGTTCCGTCTTGGCGAAGTCGCCCGCCTTCACGAAGGTCATCTTGTCCAGGTCGATCCAGCGTCTCACCGCCGCGTTGACCTCCTCCGTCGTCAGCGCGGCGATCGCTGCCTCCTGTTCCGCCTGCCAGGCCATGGTGCGGCCGAAGTAGAGGTTGTTGCTCAGGGTACTTGCCAGCGCCGGGTCCTGGGCCCTCTGCAGGTTCGCCCCTTCCAGGTAGCCGTTGATTCCCGCGGCGACCTCTTCGTCGGTGAAGCCCTCGTCCAGCACCTTCCGGATCTCTTCCCGGAACGCGGCCTCCAGCTTCTCCCGGTTCTCGGGCGCGTAGATCGCGAAGGCCACGAACTGGCCGCGATCATCAATGGGGTGGAGGACGATCTGAGAACCGACCCCGTAGCTCAGTCCCTCCTCCTGGCGGATCCGGGTCGCGAGGCGCGAGTTCAGGAACCCGCCTCCGAGGAGGTAGTTGGCCATCGTGAGCGCGGCCGCGTCCTCGTGGCCGTCGGTCATCGGAAGGAGTTGCGCCGCCAGGAAGAACGCGTTGGATTTGTCGGGCGTTTCGAGCTGCATGTCCTCCGGCGCCATTTCCGTGAATTCGTTGCCGATCCGCTGGAACGCGACGGAAGAAGCCCAGTCTCCGAAGGCGTCCTGGACGATTTGGAGCGCTTCGGCTTCGTCGAAGTCTCCCACGATGGACATGGTCGCGGCACCCGTGCCGAAGAAGGTCTCGTAGTAGTCCCGGACTTCCTGCAAGGTGAGGGACTCGATCTCGGCGACGGATTCTTCCACGGTGGACACGTACTGGGGGTGACCTGGCTCGCGCGTACTCATGTGTCGTTGCAGAGCCAACAGAGCCACCAGCTGCGGCTCGGACTTCTGGCTCTCCAGCCCCGCAAGCCGCTGCTCCTTCAGAGTCGCGAACTCTTCCTCGGGAAACGTGGGCTCCCGCAGGATTTCGCCGAGCAGCCGCAGCGCGCCGGGGAAGTTCTCGCGGGTGGCCTGAACCCGTCCCGAGACGACGGAGCCGCCTCCGCCCACGCTGACCCGGGCTTGAAGCCGGTTCATTTCGTCGTCGATCTCCTGACGGGTGCGGTTCACAGTACCGCGCATGAGCATCGAGGCCGCGAACGACCCAGCCGACCCTCGCCCCGTGAGCGTCTCCTCGGTCCCCAGTCTGAGTGCCAGCGAGGCGATCACCGTCTCTCCGCGGGTCTCCTTGGGCAGCAGCGCGACTTCCATCCCGCCCGGCACCTCACTGGCGCGGGTCCGGCGGTCGATGTTCGCGGGCGACGGGTCGAACGCCTCGCCCTCGGCCACCGCCTCCTCGCCCTGGTAGCCGTCCACGATGGACGCGACATCGGGCGCCACCGGGATTTCGGCCCGGTCGGGGTTGTCGTCGGGGATGAAGATGCCCACGGTGCGGTTGGAGGGCTTCAGGTAGCTCACGGCCACCCGCTGGACATCCTCGGCCGTGACTTCGCGCAGACGGTCGCGGTGCACGAAGAAGAGCCGCCAGTCACCCATCGACCCCCATTCGCTCAGCTGCAGCGCGATGGAACGCGAGTCGTTGAAGAGCCGCTCGATCGAGGCCAGCCGCGCCTGCCGCGCCCGCTCCACCTCTTCGCCGGTGATCGGGCTCGTCAGCACGTCCTGGATCGCGTCGGCCATGGCCGCGGCCACCTCCTGCTCCGAGCCGTCGTCCCGCACGAGGGCGATGGTCGTGAGCGCCCCGGGCTCCCGGCGCTGGCCGGCCCCCGCGTTGATCGCGGCGGCCAGACCCGGCTCGACGAGGGCCTTGTAGAGCCGGCCGGAAGGCTCGTCCCCGAGGATCCAGGCCAGCAGGTCGACGGCCGCGAAGTCGTCGTGATAGCCGGCGGGAACGTGGTACAGGTGCGAGACCAGCTTGGTGTCGCCGGTGCGGCGCAGGGTGACCATGCGCTCTCCGTCCTGTACGGGCTCGGCGGTGTACGTCGGATAGATGCGCATTTCGCCGGTCCGGTCGGGCGCGGGCAGCGCGCCGAACTTCTCGACCACGAGCGCGAGCGCTTCCTCGGGGTCGAACTGGCCGGCGACAACGAGCTGCGCGTTGTCAGGCTGGTAGTACTTGCGGTAGAAGGTCTGCAAGCGCTCAATCGGGACGTTTTCCAGATCCGCCCGCGCTCCGATGGTCGAGTTGCCGTAGTTGTGCCACAGGTAGGCGATCGAGTTCATGCGCTTGCTGAGCACCGCAAAGGGGCTGTTCTCACCCGACTCCCACTCGTTCCGCACCACCGTCATCTCCGACTCCAGATCCTCGGCCGCGATGAAGGAGTTCACCATCCGGTCCGACTCCAGGTCGAGGGCCCACTCGAGGTTCTCCGAGGAGGCGGGGAAGGTCTCGAAGTAGTTGGTCCTGTCCAGCCACGTCGTGCCGTTGGGGCGCGCGCCGCGCTCGGTCAACTCCTGGGGGATGTCCGGGTGACCGGGCGTGCCCTTGAAGGCGAGGTGCTCGAGGAGGTGGGCCATCCCCGTCTCGCCGTACCCTTCGTGCCGCGAGCCGACGAAGTAGGTGATGTTCACCGTGGCCTGTGGCTGGCTGGCGTCGGGGAAGAGGAGCACCCGGAGGCCGTTGTCGAGGCGGTATTCGGTGATGCCTTCGACGGTGGTGACCAGGGAGGCTTCCTGCGCGGCGGCGCCAACCGGGAGAATGGACGCGGCGAGGGTCCAGAGGAGGGCCTTCCGCCAGCGTCGCAGGGTGTCGTGCGGGTTCGTCACTTTCTTTCTCCGATAAGGGTGAGGGTTCTCAATCTGCCGAGTGCGGCGGCGACTTCCTGTACGCGCGGGACGGCGAGGTCGCGGGTGCAACCGGGGTCCAGCGCGTCCAGGCCGTCCCGATCCAGGGAATCGCGGATCGACTTCAAAATGTCCTCTGTGGCCATTCCTTCGCCCATGAATTGTTGCGCATGCACCAGCGCCAATGCAATTGCACGGGTCTGGGCGCCTGAGACGACTTGTCGTACACCAGCCAGCTCGATTCGGTCATTGCCGAACTCTACGGTGTATCGGCTCCTGACCTTTATGTACCGCTCCCTGCGGCCCCGCCGCGGATCGACCGAGCTGGGGTGCGGGCACCGGTGGCGCGATGGCCAGGCGACGGGCTGTTCGTCGGTCAGCCGGCCGGTCGGGTGGGCGGCGGCGACGTCCCGTGCAGCCATTGACAGGTCGTGCGGGCGATACCGGATCATGGCGAGCACCCGGTCCGCCACGTCGAGGTAGTCGCCCGAGCCGCCGATTACCAGGATCGTGCTGACGCCCGCATCGCGGTGCAGACTCCTCACCCGGTCGATGAAGGGGGTGATGGGCTCGTCGTCGCCCTTTACCAGGGCCTGCATCCGCCGGTCGCGGATCATGAAGTTGGTGGCGGCGGTGTCCTCGTCGATCAGCAGCAGCCGCGAACCCGCTTCCAGGGCCTCGATGATCGCGGCGGCCTGGCTGGTAGAGCCGGACGCGTTGGCGGTGGAAAACGAGGACGTGTCCTGCCCGCCGGGAAGGGCTCCGATGAAGGCCGAGATGTCGACCCCCGCCACCGAACGGCCGTCTTCTGCCTGGACCTTCATCGCGGTCGGATCCGTGACGACCTGTTCCCGGCCGTCACCGGGCCGGTGGTTGTAAACGCCCCGTGCCACCGCGTCCAGCACCGTCGACTTGCCGTGGTAGCCGCCGCCGACGAGGAGGGTGACGCCCCGGGGGATCCCCATGCCCGTGACGGGCGGTCCATTCCTGCGTTCCAGTGTGACCCGGAGGCCGGGCGGGGACTCGAAGAGCGTGGCCTGCCCTCCGGAGAGGGGGCGGTCGTCGATGCCGCTTCGCCGCGGGAGAAGCGAGCCATCCGCGATGAAGGCCACGAGCCCGCGCTCGGAGAGCTGGTCGCGGAGAAGGTCGGCGTCTTCGTTGACGTCCGCGTGACGGGCGACCTCGGCGGGTGCGTGGGCAACGCTCGTCAGGGTGGATCGGACCAGCTCCGGCAGAGTGTCCAGCAGGAGCCGTTCAGCCGGGCGGCCGAGCACGCGGCGCCCCGCGGCGGGCAGGCCCACGGTGAAGCGCGCCTCGATCGCCCCGTCCGCGCCGACGATCACCGCCGTGTTGGGGAGGACGACCTGGCCCGGGTCGGTCATCGCGACCTCGCCGCTCTTGCCGCTCCCGGATCTTCTCGCCCGGGTGCTCCGGGCCTTTGCCGCGAAGGCGCGGGAAAGGAGGCAGGACAGGCCCGTCCGCCGGGATCGGTTGGCCACGGTCGCCGCGTCGAAGCCGGCCCGGGACGGATCCAGCAGGACCGCGAGGCGGCTGGGAGCCGCAAAGGGGTCGCCCTGAACCCTCCGAACCACCAATGTGTAGGGTGGGAGGTTCCAGATCCCCTTGAGTTCCCGGTACGCGGGGTAGCCCCGGCCGTCGATTCTGCGCAGCGTGCGTCTGAGGTCGTCTTCCGTTCTGTTCATGGGCTCCGGTCCAGGAGGTTTGCAATGCGCCACTCCAAATATGGCTTTCGGACAGTGCTGGCGGTGGCGGTCGCCAGCCACGCCTACGGGTGTGCCAGCGAGTTCAGCATCGGTCTCGTGCCGGAAGATCTGAGCTGCGGAGATCTGAATCCGGCCTTGCTGGCCGATGGCGGCGTGGGGCGCGACGGAATCCCCGCGCTGACCGATCCCATGTTCTTCACCACCGAACTACAGGACGAAACGTCCTACCTGTCCGACGAATCGAGGGTGATCGGGGTGCAGGTCGATGGCGAGTGGCTCGCGATTCCGCACAACCTGATGTACCGGCATGAAATCGTGAACCTCAATCGCGGCTCGCAACAGCTTGCCGTCACCTACTGCCCGCTGACCGGCTCGGCGCTCACCTTCGACCGGGCGTCCGTGGGCGGCGCCGAGTTCGGCGTCTCCGGCCTCCTTTTCCAGGCCAACCTCATCATGTACGACCGGAATACGGACGACTCCTTTTGGCCGCAGATGTTCGGCGACGCGGCGTGCGGCTCAAGGCAGGGTCAGGCTCTCACCCGCCATCCGGTCATGGAGATGACGTGGAGCGGCTGGCAGTCCGTTTTCCCGGAGTCGTTGGTCGTGGGGGTCGATCTCACGGATGTGGACGCCTACAGGGTCAGTCCCTACGGAACGGCGTACGAAAGCCCGGGCAACGGGGACTTTCTGGGCTTCCCGATCCCTAGAGACGACGTGCGGAGGCTGCCCAAGGAGCGGGTTCTGGGGTTTCCGGCCAAGGGTGGCCAATCGCCGATGGCGTTCCCCTTCATTGCCATGGAAGCGCAGGGAAGCAGGTGGGTGGGCGAGTTCCAGTACGGCGGAGAGCCCGCGGCCGTCCTCTGGGACCTGAGCCGGTTCGCGGCCGTTGCCGTGCGTCCGGTCGCCGGGGGCCGAGGCCTGACGTTCAGGGTCGAGGGCGATGCCATCGTGGACAACGAAACCGGGTCGCAGTGGTCCGTAGCGGGCCAGGCGTTGGCTGGACCGCTCGAGGGCGAGCAGCTCGCGATGATTCCGGAGGCCTACGTGGCGTTCTGGCAGCCGTGGGCCGCCTTCCACCCGGGGACGGAACTGTTTGTTGAGTGATGCCGGGCCCGGCGGCCCGCGTCGCACCCCGGGGTCTCGCTGTTGGCGTGCCCTTGTGCTGTCGGTCGGGATCCTGCCGGTTTCGTTTGGCGAAGTTGCACATGCCCAATGGGTCGAGGAGCCCGGCAAGGGGTGGCTGGCGCTCGCCGCGTACCATCAGGACACCCGCGATCGATTCGGGACCAGTGGCGAGGTCCGGGAGCTGTTCGCCCAGGGCCGCGCGGTCACCACGTCGTCCTTCCTGACGGCGGCGCTCGGGCTCGTGCCGGGGCTCGACATGTGGAGCCAGTTCTCGTTCCACCGCCTTCGCTACGACGACCTGGCGGGGGACCGTGCCTCCACGGGCATTGGCGACACGCGTCTCTGGCTGCGGCTGGCTCCCCTGGAGTGGTTCGGCTCGGAGTTGCCGTTCGCGATCAGGGGGGGCGTGAAGGTGCCGCTCGGAGACTTCGACGTCGATGCCGAGATCATCCCGCTGGGGGATGGCCAGCGCGATTGGGAGGTGATGGCCGAACTGGGGCATTCGTTCTGGCCGCGCTCCCTGTACCTGTCGGGCTGGGCGGGCTACCGGTGGCGGGAAGAGAACACCGAGTCGAGGAAGGACTTCGGCAACGAGGTGTTCTACTTCTTGCAGGTCGGGGGGCGCTGGGGGCCGCTGGGCTACAAGCTGGCCCTCGATGGATGGGATGGGGCCTCGGGCGTGACAGAGGGGATCCCGATCCCGAGTTTCCAGCGCGACCTCGTGCAGTTGCAGCCTTCGTTGCTGTATGATGTCGGCCCCGGGCAGATTGAGGCAGGGGCGCGCTTCGCGTTGCAAGGCAGGAACCTGCCTGCCGGGCCCGCGCTCATGTTCCAGTACTTCAGCAGATGGGGACCGTTCTGATGCCGCACCGCAAAAGCAGTCAGGCCACCGTCCAGCGCGGATGCATCGCCGCTCGAATGCCGGGAGGATTTTGTCCACGGGCTGCCAGGGTCGCAGCCGCGATCGCGCTCCTGGGCGTGTGGGGGTGCGCCGACGAATCCGGGACGCCGCCGGGCGATCCCGCCGCGGCACCCCAGGTGGCCTCGTCGATGGACGGTGTGGTGGTGGCAGCGCAGCCGCTTGCCGCGGCAGCCGGGGCGCAGATGCTCGGCGCCGGGGGGAACGCGGCGGATGCGGCGGTGGCGGCGGCCTTCGCCATTTCGGTCGTGGAGCCGTCCATGAACAGCATCGGGGGCCGTACCCAGATCCTGGTCCGGTTGCCGGACGGCTCCTTCGCCGGAATCGACGCGACCACTCAGGCGCCCGCCACCTACGATCCCGAGACCGCGCCGCAGGCGTCCTACGGCTATCCCACCGTCGGCGTCCCGGGGGCCGTTGCCGGGCTCAGCCGCCTTCTGCGCGACCACGGAACCCTGTCGCTGGCCGATGTGATGGCGCCGGCAATCGCGCTGGCCGAGAACGGCTACCGCCTGCTGCCGGGGGAGGCGATCCGGCAGGGAATGGGCGCGGAACAGCTTGCCGAGTTCGACGGCTCCCGCGCCCACTTCCTCACCCCTGACGGAGACGCACGCAAGGCCGGCGACCAGTTCACCCAGCCGGATCTCGCGGCGACCCTGCGGACCATTGCCGAGGACGGAGAGGACGCATTCTACCGGGGCCCGATCGCGGAGCGTATCGTCGCGGACATGGAGGCGCACGGCGGCGCGGTGACCGCCTCGTCACTGGCCGAGTACCGCGCCCTCGACGTCCCCATCGTGCACGGGAGCTACCGGGGATTCGACCTCATCGGCACCGACGTCCCGGCTTCCGGAGCGGTGACGATCGGGATCCTGCACATCCTGGAGAACTTCGACATGGCCTCTCTGGACAGCGACAGCTGGGCGGGGCTGGTCGGCACGGTGGTGGACCGAGCCTTCGACGAGCGCACCGCGGCGCGGGGGAGCGGCTTCGGTGACCTCGCGTTCATGACGGACAAGGAGTGGGCGGCGGATGTCGCGGCCGGCATCGAGGTGCCTGGCGCGGCTCTTGGCGTGGCGGCCGCGGCCGCCACGCCCGCGTTTCTCGCGCCATCCCTCGCTCGGGCCGCCTTTTCGCCCGCCTCGAACCTGGCGGCGCCCTCCGTCCCCTACGCTCTCGCATCTCGGCCCGTCGAGCTGGCGGCACCATTCTCCCTCCGGGGCGCCGCAATGGTGGACTGGGACGGCTCCACCTGGGGCGCGGCCAGCAGTCACACCACCCACCTCTCCGCCGCGGACGGCGCCGGAATGTACGTCTCACTGACGCAGACCATCGGCCCCAACCTGGGCTCGAAGGTCGCGACCCCCGGGCTGGGCTTCCTCTACGCCGCCACCCTGGGCGGCTACCTGGGCCACATGGAGCCGGGTGAGCGGGCACGGTCCAGCATCTCGCCGCTCATGGTGGTGAAGGACGGCCAGCCCGTACTCGTCCTCGGGGCGGCGGGTGGTGCCAGAATCATCTCGGCGGTGGTGCAGGCGGTGCTGCGCGTCGTGGACCAGGGCATGAGCCTCCCGGACGCGCTTGCCGCGGCCCGCGTTCACCCCATCAACGGGGGCATCGCCATGGAGACCTCGCCCGGGATCGGATGGTCGCCCGACGACGTGGCCGAGGTGGCGTCCTGGGGGATGGAGGTGCAGGAGGTCGAGCGGGCGGGTGCGTTCGGGCGGATCCACGGGATCTGGGTGGACCCGGAGACGGGTGAAATGGTGGGCGTGGCGGATCCCGACTGGGAGGGCGCCGCAGTGGTTCCCGTGTCGCCGGGGGGCTAACCCGCATTTGTCACACGGTGGCCGCGTAGCCAAGGAGCCGGGGGGTCGAAAGCGCGCGCTTCGCCCCTAGCCGATGCGGAAGACCAGGCCGGCCTCGTCCACGATCGTGACCCGTTGCACCTCAAAGTCGACCTCGCCCTCGCAGGACGTGCGGAAGCCGACCGCCGGCCCGGCGAGCAGATGCAGCGAGATCGGGCCACCCGCCACGGGAACGCTCGCCCTGCCCAGAGCCGAAATGATCGGCATGTGCGCGGCCCGGTGTGTTCGGATGTTGGTCTTCACCATAATAACCGGTGACGGAAAGGCCAGTTCCCCGGTTCCTTCGGGACCGGCTTCTCTTGAGCCGCGACGCTCCCTCCGGCCGCCGCTATCCGATCGGAAGGACCAGCCCCGCCTGCACGGTCTTGTCGCGGTTACTGGCCGCCCGATCCAGTTCGCCGTCGTACGTCGACCGAAGTCCCAGCGTGTAGAGAAAGTCCAGCGAGATCCCCACCCGATCCGCGAGCGCGAAGTGGGTGCCCACGCCCCCGACGACCCCGAAATCAAGGCTCGTGGACGGGGTGTTGAGCCGGTCGCCGTCACATTCGTCCACCAACACGATCGGCTGGAGCGCAGAGGTGAACGTGCCCTTGCACGACGTTTCCAATCCGACGGCGGGACCGGCGAGCAGGTGGAGCGAGACCCGCTCCGCTGTCACGGGAACGGTGGCTTTGCCCAGTGCCGACAACTGGACGTAGTTGAGCCTGTAGCTGATTTCTCCCAACTGGAATATGGTGACCGTGGCACCTCTCTGAGTGAAGGCGCCCCAGAGTTCGATGCCGATTCGCGACAAGACGGGGACGGTCAGGGATGCTCCCACAGTCATGCCCGCACGGGAATTCACCTCGTCGAGCTCCACCCCGGTGAAGGCGATTCGCGACATGCCGGCACCGGCCTTGAAGGCGAGGGTGACCTGCCCCGCCAGCGGCGTCGTTGCAAAGAAGACGAACAGGGCGGGGAGCCCGAAGTACCTGAGACCGTTCACGGTTGCGTCCATCTATGGAGGATGAAATGTAAAGTACCGATGCCCCGGCAGGTAGCCAACCAGTTCGTCGCCCACGGGCGGGGAACTGGTCGACAGTGTCGGTCGACGCGTTCCAGCGACGCTCGCCGTTGTAGATCACGATGGGACGGACTGGTGCTTGTCTCCATCGACGAAGTCCTCGACCATTACGGAGTCAACCGGATTTGGTGACCCAATGCAAGTCACTCGTTCGAGCCTCAAGGAGATATCCGTGAAACGCACCCCACTCATGTCGCCCGGCCGAGCGGCCACCGTCGTTGCGCCGGCCCCGGCGGTCCCCGCCCTCCTCGCCACCCTCCTCCTCGCCGCTTGCGCCGCCCCCGCCTACGACACGATCCTGCAGGGCGGGCGCGTTGTGGACGGTACCGGCGCTCCGGCCCGGCAGGCGGACGTCGCAATTCTGGACGGCCGCATCGCCGCGATCGGCGACCTCACCGGCACGGCGGCCGCCACCACCCTCGACGTGAGCGGCCTCTACGTCGCACCCGGGTTCATCGACACCCACTCCCATGCGGGATCGGGCCTCGCGGCTGCGGAACTCAGCCACGGCGAGCCGCTCCTCGCCATGGGCCTCACGACCGTGGTGATCAATCCGGACGGCGGCGGCCCGGTCGATCTCGTCGAGCAACGCGGCGAACTGGAGGCGGACGGCCTCGGCGTGAACGCGGTGCAGCTGATCGGCCACGGCTCGGTCCGCAGACGGGTCATGTCGTCGGACGACCGGGCCCCGACCGACGCCGAACTGGACGAGATGCGCGCCATCGTCCGCTCCGGCATGGAAGCGGGTGCCTGGGGCCTCTCGTCCGGCACCTTCTACGCTCCGGGAAGCTATTCCGAAAACTCGGAGCTGATCGAACTCGCCCGGGTCGCGGCCGAGTTCGGCGGGATGTACACCAGCCACATCCGCGACGAGTCCAACTACACGATCGGGGTGCTCGCCGCGGTCGAAGAGGTTATCGACGTGGGCCGCCAGGCGGGGCTCACGGCGGTCGTGACGCACATCAAGGCGCTGGGGCCGCCGGTGTGGGGCTCGTCGGAGGCCATCGTCGAGCGGATCGAGGCCGCCCGGGCGGAGGGCTTGTCCGTCTACGCCGACCAGTACCCGTACCTCGCGTCGGCGACGGGGCTGTCGGCCGCCCTGCTGCCGCGCTGGTCGCAGGCGGGGGGAAGCGAGGCGTTCGCGGAACGGGTCGCGGATCCGGACACGCGCGCCCGCATCCGGGAAGCCATGGTCGAGAATCTGGCCCGCCGGGGCGGCGCGGACCGGATCCAGTTTCGCCGCTTCACCACGGATCCGTCCATTGAGGGACGGCTGCTCTCCGATCTGGCGGTCGAGCGCGACGCGGACCCCATCGACCTCGCGCTGGAGCTGATCCTCCAGGGCGGCCCGTCCATCGTCTCGTTCAACATGAGCGAGGGGGACCTGCTGACCCTCATGACCCGGGAGTGGACGATGACCTCGTCCGACGGCGGCCTGCCGCAGTTCGGCGTGGGCGTGCCGCACCCGCGTTCGTACGGCGCCTTCGCGCGCAAGATCGGGAAGTTCGTCTTCGAAGACGGGGTGATGTCGATGGAGGCCGCGGTCCGGACCATGACCTCGCTGCCCGCGGACGTCATGGGCATGGAGGACCGGGGCCGGATCGAAGAGGGCATGGTCGCCGACCTGGTGGTCTTCTCCGACTACTTCAAGGACAACGCGACCTTCACCGAACCGCACCAGCTGTCGTCGGGAGTGGTCCACCTCTTCCTGGGCGGCGAGGCCGCGGTCTCGAACTCGTCGTTTACGGGAGCGCGAGCGGGGCGGGTGCTGGTCAGAGAAGGGAACAATGAGCGTTACGAGCGTAGGTCCCTCTACTGAGGCTGTCACCCCCGCAACAGCCCCGGTCGTCCTTCCTCCACCACGAACGACGCCCGCGTCGCCATTGCCGCGCCCGGGCGCGTCACGTACGGAAGCACGCGGTAGTCCGCCGCGAGGCGCTCTCGTGTGACCTCGCAACGCACGTAGCCGCGCTGTCCGTTGAAGAAGTGGACGTGGGGGTTGCGGGCCAGGGTGTCTTCGGTGTTGTCACGCGCGTCGGTGCCGTCGCCCCCCGAGCTGATCGACGTGCCGACCAGTTCGGCCCCCACGGTTGCGCTGGCCGGGTCGCGGAAGTCGGCCTTCAGGTCGGCGGCCCAGTTGGAGTGGATGTCGCCGGTGACCACGACCGGGTTGGACGGCCGTGTCCGCTCCAGGAACGACAACAGCCTTTGCTGCGCGGACGGGTAGCCGTCCCATCGGTCCATGGACACGAGCGACCCGCCGTCCGAGGCGGATTGTTCGAGGCGCGCGATCATGACCTGGTTGGCGAGCACGTTCCAGCGGCTCGACGACTCCGCCAGTCCATCGAACAGCCACCCCTCCTGCTCGGCCCCCAGCATGGTGCGTTGTGGTGGAAGCGCCTCCGGGCAGAGCACCCGGCGGCCATCGCCGCACGCCTGGTCGGACCGGTACTGGCGACTGTCGAGGACGTGGAAATCGGCGAGGTCGCCGTAGTGGAACCGGCGATGCAGCGGGATGTGCGGCCCGGTGGGCGTCGACACGTGCCGCAGCGGCATGAACTCGTAGTACGCCTGGAACGCGGCCGCGCGGCGCAGCAGGAACCGCCCCGGCGGCTGGTCGTCCTCGGGGTTGTCCCCGGCCCAGTTGTTGTCGACTTCGTGGTCGTCCGTGGTCACCACCCACGGGCACGCCGCGTGGGCCGCCTGCAGGTCCGGGTCGGAGCGGTAGAGCGCGTAGCGGGCGCGGTAGTCGTCCAGGGTGTAGACTTCGCCGGCCTCGTGGCTGCGTACCTTGTCTTCACCGAACCTCCGCTCGTAGATGTAGTCGCCGAGGTGGAGCACAAGGTCGAGATCGTCACCCGCCATGTGCCGGTACGCCGTGTAGTAGCCGTGCTCGTAGTTCTGGCACGACGCGAAGGCGAAGCGGAGGCGGTCGGCTTGGGTGCCAGGTGTGGGGAGGGTGAGCGTGCGCCCGACCGGGCTGGCCTCTCCCGCGGCATGGAAGCGATACCAGTAGGGCCTCCCGGGGTCGAGTGCGCCGACCTCGACGTGGACCGAGTGGCCGAGTTCGGGCAGTGCCGTCTGTGTGCCCCGCTGCACGATGCGCGCAAAGCCGTCGTCGGCTGCGACTTCCCAGCTCACCGGCACCGGCTGTCCAGCCGCTCCAGCATCCCGTAGCCCCTCGGTCGAGAGGCGCGTCCACAGCACCGCGCCGTCTGCGCCTGGATCACCCGAAGCCACCCCGTACGGGAAGGGGTACGAGGCCGTCCGCAGCCCCCGGTCGCCCCGGCAGCCCCCGACGGTCCCAAGCGCGATCAGCCCCGCGAGGTCGCGCCCGACCCTCATGAAGTCGCGCCGGGAGAGGTGGTCGGTGTGGCGAGAGGCCAGCCGTGGAACTCCCTGCGACCCGCACTCGCCCGAGTCCCCGATCAGGTCATACCAGCGCTGCGTCCCCGTCTTCATGCGCCTAGTCCTTCACCACACCGTACCGCTTCAGCACCTCCACGGTGGCTTCGATGGGCAGCGCCTCGCGCGTTCCCCACCGGCTGCTCATCGTCACGGCCTTGAACATGGAGTTGTAGACCGCCTCCTCGGTGGCCTCCACGGTCGCCTGGAAGACGGCCGAGATATCGTCGTTGGAGAGATCCTCGACGGTGCGGACCTCGTCCCCCGGCCGCCGCCGCACGCTCTCTGCGGTCGAGAAGCTGATCACATAGTCCCCCGATCCGTTACTCGCGTAGGAGCCCGTCCGCGACAGCCCCATGATCGCCCGCATGGCGACCCGGCGCAGGTTGCGCTCCGAGAGGGGCGCGTCGGTGGCGACGACCATCATGATCGATCCCTGGGACTCGCCGTCGTGTTCCTCTCGCCGTGAGCCGCCCGCCTCGGCGTCGCTCTCGTTTTCGTCGCCGTCCGGCCGCTCCCGCGCCCCTTCGACCTGTGCACGGAACGCATATTGCCCCAGTTCACGGCCCACCGGTGCACCGGCGATCTGCAGGATGCCCCCGAAGTTGGACTGGACCAGGACACCGACCTTGTAGCCCCCCAACGAAGCCGGCAGCACCCGGGAGCTTGTCCCGATCCCGCCCTTCCAGCTGAACGCCGATGTCCCGGTTCCTGCCCCGACCGCGCCTTCCTCGACCGGCCCCGCGGCCGCGCCTTCCAGTGCCGCGCGCACATGTTCCGGGGTGATCGGCCGGTTGCGGATGTCGTTGAGCCCGCCATCGTTCGTCTCGCCCACGACGGGGTTGATGGATCGGACCCCGTCCATCCCCTCCATCTCGAGGGCCCATTCGGCCATGGCGTCGGCGGCCTTCCACACGCACAGCGTGCAGGTGAGCAGGATGGGGGTCTCCAGCTCGCCCAATTCGCCGACCTGGGTGACGCCCAGCAGCTTGCCGAAGCCGTTGCCGACGTGCATCGCGGCGGGGACGCGGTCGAAGTAGACGTTGCCGTCGTGGGGACGGATCGCGGTCACCCCGGTGCGGACATCGTCGCCCTCGATCACGGTGGTGTGTCCGACCATGACGCCGTCCACATCGGTGATGGCGTTGTACTCACCGGGTTCGAAGACCCCGACGACGACGCCGAGATCACGGGCGCGCGGCCTGGCAGATTCCTGTGACATGGCTGTGTCGGGAAATATGGCAGCTATCCATATCATGGTAGAAATCACAAATATCGTAAAACGGCGAGATATGGCAGATGTGCCAAACATGGTACTTCCTCCATCACAGCGCTCCGGCCACCATCAGGGCCAGCAGCAGTGGGTGATACAGCAGCGAGCCCAGAAACACACGTCCGCACCGCTGTTTTGTGGGTTTCAAGAGGAAAGCGAGCGTCACCACCACCATGCCCGCGCCGAGGACGGAGGCGCCCGTGAGGTAGAGGGTCCCCGTCATCCCCAGAACTGCGGGCAGGATGCTCAGCGGCAGGAGCAGGACCGCATAGCCGACCATCAGCCCCGAGATGAGCCGCGCGGAGCCGGGGGGGATCAGCTGAAATCCCGCCAGTTCGTAGTCGTTTCGCAGATTCCAGGCCAGGGCCAGCACGTGAATCAGCTGCCACAGGAAGAGGATCCCGAAGAGGGTCATGCCGCGCGCGTCGATGGAGCCCGCGTGGGCGGTCCAGCCGATGAGCGCGGGGAGTGCCCCCGGCACGGCACCCACCGGGGTGGCCAGCGGGGAGCGGAGCTTGAGCGGAGTGTAGACGGCGTCGTACAGGAAGGCCGCGGAGGCCGCGACGAAAGCGGGAAGCCAGCCGAGCCAGTACCAGAGGTGACCCACCCCCGCGATCACCAGGGCCGCGCCGAAGAGCTTTGCGTGGGTGGCGGGGACCCGTCCCGAGGGCACGGGGCGCCCCCGGGTGCGGATCATGGCGGCGTCGGGTTCGCGCTCCAGGTACTGGTTCAGCGCGAGGGAGCCGGCCGTGCTTAGCGCGGTGCCGACGATCAGGTGAAGGATGTCGGACAGGAGGATCGCCGGGAGGGCCGCCATCAGGTATCCGACTGCGGCCGTCACGGTGACGAACACGGTGATCCCGGGCTTGGTCAACTCCATGTAAGCCGCCGTGCGCCCGCTCCACCCCGTCCGGATCCGGTCTTCTACGGTCACGGCCCGCACCGCGCCCGGAAACCGGATTGCGCACGCCGCGCTCTCCTGGCGATCCGCGCCGCGCGGAGCGGGGTCACAGCAGCCCCTTCACCAGGCCACCGTCGATCTGCATCGTGTGGCCGGTGATGTAGGACGCCGCCTCCGAGGCGAGGAAGACGACGCCGTTGGCGAACTCCTCGGGGCGACCGATGCGACTTGCGGGGATGTCCGCGGTGATCCCTTCGAGCACCGCCTCGCGGGTGGTCCCCCGCGCCTCGGCCTGGTTGGCCAGCAGTGATTCGACCCGGGCCGTACGGATGAACCCGGGCGCGACCACGTTGCAGGTGATGCCCTCGGCGGCGAGTTCCCGCGAGATGGTCTTGATGAATCCCACCACGCCCGGCCGGGCCATGTTCGACAGCAGCAGCCCGTCCACCGGCTGCTTAACGGCGACCGAGGTGATGGCCACGACGCGTCCCCAGCCGTTCTTCCGCATCTCGGGCAGGGAGGCCAGGGTGAGCTGGACCGTCGACATGAGGTTGAGGTCCAGGGCGCTTCGGTACGCCTCCGGTGCAAAGTCGTCCACCCCGCCGGGCGGGGGTCCTCCGGCGTTGGCGATGAGAACGTCGAGACGACCGAACTCGGCCGTGGTCCGCGCGACCAGCTCGACGCAGAAATCTTCGTCGGCAACGCTGCCGGCCACCGCAATCACCCTCCGGCCGGTATCGCGGGCGATCTCGCCAGCGGTGGCCTCGATCGCATCGGGGGACCGGGAGTTGATGACCAGGTCCGCCCCCTCCCGTGCCAGGCGCTCGGCAACCGCTCTACCGAGTCCCCTGGATGCGCCGGTGACGAGGGCTGCCCTATCTTTCAATCCGAGCTTCACGATCTTTCTCCCTGGAAACCTCGCCACCGGCCCGATGGTAGTAGATATGTGGCCGGGGCGAGCTTACTCGCGCGACGATTGCTTCAAGATACCCGCTTGAGATGAATATTCCGAACGTCAGAACCCGACGCCAGCTCGAAGGCAAGACCTGGAGGAATGCCCTTCTGGCTTCACTCCTGGTGCACCTCTTCCTATTCATCTTCGCCGGGGACAGGCCCCTGCCTCTGTCACCGTACTCCGCCGCGGGCCCCGATGCGGGTGACAACCGCGCCGCAGCGGGCGGCATGCAGGCGATGAACATGGTCGCGCCCCCGAGGCCCCCGATCGAACGGCCCCGGATCCCGTTGCCAGTGGAAATCGAGATCGATCCCGTGGTGCTGGAAACGGAGATGTCGATCGATGTGGCGGCGCTGCTCGGTGAGCGGCCGGGACCCGTCGGACCTCCGGGGCTGGTGGACGGAGACGGCAAGGGTGACGCCGGCACGGCTTCGGAGGGGCTCAGGCGCCTGCTTCCTCCGACGCCGCGCGGGATGATCATTCCCCCCGCGAACAAGCAGCTGCGCGGAACCACGATCGAAGTCTGGGTGTTCGTCGACGAGACCGGTCAGGTCGTGCCCGACTCCACCCGGCTGAATCCCCCGACGCGGGACCGGGGCTTCAACCGCCAGCTGATCCGTGAGGCGGCCCAGTGGGTTTTCCGGCCCGGCACACGCGGCGGCGAGCCGGTGGCGGCCTGGTTCCCGTACACGATCAGCATGTGACCGGGTAAGGGGCCTTCAGGACATGCGACGATCGGCCAAGAGAATCCTGTGGGTGGACGACGAGATCGACCTTCTGCGTCCCCACCTCCTCTTCCTGCAACAGCGGGGGTATCAGGTCGACGCCATCACCAATGGCGACGACGCTTTGGCCCTGCTCCGGGGCCACGCCTACGACCTGATCCTTCTCGACGAGCAGATGCCCGGCCGGCGCGGCCTGGAGGTCCTCGAGCTGATCCGGCGCGACGATCCGTACGCCCGTGTGGTCATGGTGACGAAGTCGGAGGAGGACCGCACCATGACGGAGGCGATTGGCCGTCAGGTGGAGGCCTATCTGGTGAAGCCGACCAGCCCGCGCCAGGTGCTGTCGGTGGTCACCCGCATCCTGGAGGGGTCCTCGATTCAGCAGCAGCGTGCGGCCCAGGACTTCGCGGCCCGGTGGCCCGCGCTGGCCCGACAGCGCGAGCGAGCCTCCACGCCGTCCGACTTCACCCGCATCTATCAGGAGCTTGTCGACTGGCACCTGCGCCTGGAGAGGGCCGGCGAGAGGGGTCTGCTTGCCACAGTCGAATCTCTGCATGACGACCTTCGCCACGACTTTGGCCGCTACGTGACGCGGGAGTATCCCCGCTGGGTCCGGCAGCAGGGCGACGTGCCCGAGTTGTCGGTGGACGTGGTCGAACGGCGTTTGCTGCCCCTCCTCGGGCGGGATCCGGTCTACTTCGTGGTGCTGGACTGCATGCGACTCGACCAGTGGCGCGCCATTTCGCCGCTGCTCGGCGAGCTCTTCGACGTCGACGAGGGCTACCACTATTCGATCCTGCCCACCGCCACCCCGTATGCGCGCAACGCCATCTTCTCGGGCCTCTTCCCCGATGAGATCGCCCGGGAGCGGCCCGAGTGGTGGGACTTCTCCGACGACGAAGGGTCGATGAACGCCTTCGAGGACGAGATGCTCCGGGAACAGCTGCACCGCCTCACCGGCAGGAAGATCCCGGTGCACTACGAGAAGGTCTTCACCGACCGGAACGAGGTGCAGGTGCGCGGACGGCTGCGTTCGGCGACGCAGGTCCGGGGGACCGTGATTGCCATGGTCTTCAACTTCGTGGACCTCATGACCCACGGCCGCTCCGAATCGCCCATCCTGATGGAGGTTGCCAGGGACGAAGCGGCGCTCAGGCAGCTGACACGGTCGTGGTTCGAGCGCTCGACCGCGTTCTCGGTCCTCAAGGAAGCGGCGGCCCAGGGGCACCGGGTAGTCCTTACCACCGACCACGGCTCCATCCATTGCAAGCGGCCTGCCACCGTCTACGCGCGCCGCGGAGTCAGCGCCAGCCTGCGGTACAAGATGGGACACCACCTGCGGGCGCAGGATCCCCGGTCCGCCTTCACCACGGAACGGGCCTCCGATCTGCGCCTTCCGCCGGGCCCGCAGGCGATGACCTGTCTGGTCGCTCTCGACGACTACTTCTTCGTCTACCCCACCAAGCTCCGCGAATACCAGAGGCGCTACCGCAACTCCTTCCTTCACGGCGGGATATCGCCGGAGGAGATGATCGTTCCCGTGGCGGTGCTGCGGCCCCGACCCCGGTGATCCCGGCCCGCATCCTTTCGTACCTGCGGCCTCACCGGGGGACGCTGGTGCTCTCCGTGGCGGCAAGCGCGGCCTACGCGGGCCTCGACGCTTTCTCGTTCGTCGTACTGATCCCTTTCCTCGCGACCGTGTTCGGCGAGGTGGGCGGGGGCAGAGGGTCCGCCGGGACTCCCGATAGCGTGGACCGGGCCCTCGACGCCACGGTGGGGCGGTTCGTGGACCTGAACGGTGACCCGCAGACCGCGGTGGGCGGGATCATCGTGTTCATCCTGATCCTCGTGGCGCTCAAGAACGCGGTGGACTTCGCGCGGGCGTATTTGACTGCGCGTGTCGAGCAGGGTGTCACCCGGGACCTGCGTGACCGCGTCTACGGGCACCTGCTGGAGCTGGACCTGGCCTTCTTCGGGCGGGTGCGGGCGGGTCAGATCATTTCGCGCCTCACACACGACGTCGAACAGCTTCGCACTCTGGTGGCGAAGGAGTTCACCCAGGCGGTGTCGTCGGTGCTGGTGTTTTCGGCCTTTCTGTACTGGATGCTGCAGATTTCGGGGCGGCTCACGGTCGCGGCGTTCGTTGTGATCCCCCTCACCATGGTGATCTGGGGGCCGTTGATCCGGCGCCTGAGGCGCGGGGACCGTGAGGTCCTGGACATGGCGGGAGAGGTCAGCGCGCACATCCAGGAGACGGTGTCCGGGATCAGGCTGGTCAAGTCGGCGTCCGCCGAGGCGGTGGAGCGCGAACGCTTCGGGAGCCTGACGAGCAACTACTTCGACACCTTCCTGAGGACGGTGCGACTGCGCGCGCTCGCCGGTCCCATCACGGAGTTCCTGGTCACGGTGGGCACGGCGATCCTCCTCTGGTACGGTGCCAGAATGGTGGTCGTGGAGACGTCGCTGAGCGGCGCGAGCTTCATCGGCTTCATGGTGCTGAGCGCGCGGCTGTACGCGCCGGTCAAGTACGTGAGCAAGCTTCCCGCCCTGATCCAGCCGGGTCTGGTTGGCGCCGAGCGGGTCTTCGAGTTCCTCGATGCGCCGGCCGAGGCCCGCGGCACGGACGGCACGCGAGACTTTGCGGGGGTGACAGAGGGGATCCGCTACCGGGGCGTCGACCACGAGTACCGCAAGGGTGAGCCGGTGCTGCGCGATGTGGACTTCTTCGTGCCGGCGGGGTCTGTCGTGGCGCTGGTGGGGCCAAGCGGGGCGGGGAAGACGAGCATCGTCGATCTGCTGTCGCGGTTCTACGAGCCTGCCGGAGGGGCTGTCGAGATCGACGGAACCGATGTGCGGGACTTCCGGCTGGCGTCGTTGCGCGCGGGGCTCGGAATCGTGTCGCAGGAGACGGTTCTCTTCCACGACACCGTGCGGTCGAACATCGCCTACGGGACCCCCGGCGCGTCGCTGGAACGGGTGCGGGAGGCCGCACGGGTGGCCCGCGCCCATGACTTCATCATGCGGCTTCCAGACGGGTACGACACCGTCGTGGGGGAGCGGGGCACATCGCTGTCGGGCGGCCAGCGCCAACGCATCGCGATCGCGCGGGCCGTGTTGCGCGACCCCCCGGTCCTGGTGCTGGACGAGGCGACGAGCGCGCTGGACACCGAGTCGGAACGGCTGGTGCAGGAGGCCATGCAGCGGCTGCTCGCGGGACGCACCGTCTTCGTGATCGCGCACCGGCTCTCGACGATTCAGCGCGCCGACCTGATCGTGGTGGTCGACGGGGGGCGGATCGTGCAGCAGGGAACCCACGCCGGGTTGATGGAGGAGGGAGGCGTGTACCGCCGCCTGCGGGATCTTCAGTTCCGGTGAGCACGCGGCGGTTGAAGGCAGCGGGGGTGCCGTCGCGGGCTGCAAGGACCGGTTTTCGGCGCCGCTTGCAACACCGCGTCGAATACATGGTACTGCGCACGGTGGCGGCGGCGTGCAGCGCCGTGCCCGCGGTGGTGGCCGACCGGGCGGGAGCGCTGCTGGGCTGGACCGTGGCGCGGGTGGGGCGGCCCCGCTGGGGTGTCGTGATGCGGCAGCTGCGCATCGCGTTCCCCGACGCGGACGAAGGGTGGCTGCGCCGGGTGGGGCGGCGGTGCTACGCCCACCTGGGCGCGGAGGCGGTGGCCATGTTCCGCCTGGCGGGAGCGGGAAGCCGCGAGATCCGGAAGCGCACCCGTCTCATCGGCGCGGATGTGCTGGACGCGGCGGCGCGCGAGGGCCGGGGGGTGATGCTGGTCAGCGGGCATGTGGGCAACTGGGAGGTGGGCGCGGCGGGCGTGGTGGCGCACGGCTACCCCATGGACATCGTGGTGGCTCGGCAACGCAACCTCCTGTTCGACCGCTATCTGACCCGTTCGCGCCAGAGACTGGGCGTTACCGTGATCCCGAGGGGTGACGCGCCGCGAGAGGTGGTGGCCGCGCTGAAGGCGGGACGGGCGGTGGGGATCATGGGGGACCAGGACGCGAGGCGGGCGGGCGTGTTCGTGGACTTCTTCGGACGACCGGCGTCCACCGCGCGAGGTCCCGCCGTGCTGGCAATGCGGGCCGGGGCGGTGCTCGCCACTTTCTACTCGATTCGGGTGCCGGGCTGGCGTCCCCGGTACGACGTGTACATCGAGGAGCTTGCCGTCGAGGACGGGGATCGTGGCCGCGCGGCCGAGGTCGTGGCACGAACCCGTGCGTTCACCAAACGGCTTGAAGAGCGCGTGAAGAAGAACCCGGGCCAGTACTTCTGGCTCCACCGGCGCTGGAAGACGTTGCCGCCTGGATAGGCCGCGCCACCGGGCAACGGAAACCGGATCCGGGCGGATCAGTATAGATTGAGATCCATCGCCAACCAGGACCGCGCCATGATCCACATCTGCATTCCCTGCCGGGACGAGGACCGCACCATCGGTGTGCTCCTGTGGAAGATCCGTGAGGTGATGGTGGATCTGGGACGGGACTTCCAGGTCTTCGTGCTCGACGACGGTTCCAGCGACGGGACCGGGGAGCTGCTGGAGAGGTACAGGCGAGTCCTGCCCCTTACCGTGCTCTCGGAGCGGCGGCCCATCGGATACGGCCCCGCTGTCGAGAAGCTGCTGAGGACGGCCGCCGGATGGACGAAGTACCCGAAACGGGACGCGATCGTCACCATGCAGGGAGATTTCACCGAGCACCCGGAGCACCTGCGCGCCCTGATCAAGACCTTCGAAGGGGGCGCCGATGTCGTGGCGGGCGAACCCGGAACCGAGGCCGCGCAGCCCGGGGCAGCGCCGCGCGGCCGCGCCGGGGGCGGGCACTCGCCTCCCCGTGCGGTTCGCATGGCTCGCTGGCTCGCGAGGATCGTGCTGGGCAAGGCGTCGGGCGGGGCTGGCGGGGGCGATCCCCTGCAGGGCTTCCGGGTCTACCGCGCCGTCGTGATCAGGAAGGCGCTGCGGGCCGCCGCTGACCGCCCCCTGATCACGACGGACGGCTGGGCCGCCAACGCCGAGCTCATGAAGGTGATGGCGCCCTTCGCCCGGCGGATCGCGTACGTGCCGCTGCGGCTGCGGTACGACATTCGCTCGCGGCGCACTCGTGTGCGCGTTCTGCCCACCGTCCGGGAGATCCTGCGCCTCAGGAAGGTCGTCCCGCTGGAGCCCGAGAGTCATGGCGCGGCGTGAGGCACGGCGGGGCGCGGCGGCGCTGGCGCGCGCGGCATGTGCCGCCGTGGGCCTCCTGTTGTCGGCGCCGGTCGCCGCCACGGCCCAGGAGCCGGAAACGCCCAACCGGGACTCGCTGACCGCGGCCGGCCAGGAGGCTGGTGGTGCTCAGCGCTGGATCGGGGAGGAACTCAGGTACAAGCTCAAGTACGCGGCCTTCGGGATCGGCCAGGCCAGCCTGGGAGTGCCCGGGCTTGATACGATTGACGGTTGGGCTACCTACGCGGCCGAGATGCGCATCGAGGGCAGCGTGCTGGGGTACGACATCGATCAGAAGCTCTACAGCTGGATCGACACCGGGAAACTGTTCTCAAGGCGCTTCATGAAGGACGACCCGGGCCGGCCCCGAGAGTACGACTTCTTTCCCGACGAACGTCGTGTCCAGCAGATCCAGCATCGCGACAGCACCTGGTCAATACAGACCTCGGAGCCCCTCGACGACCTTGCCTTCGTTTACCTCGCGCGCACCCTCCACCTGGAGGTCGGGCAGACCTACGAATACAACCGGTACTTCAAGGAAGAGCGCAATCCGATCATCCTGAAGGTTCTGCGCAAGGACAAGCTGGAAGTGGGGGCGGGTGTCTTCAATACCATCGTCGTGCAGCCCATCATTCCAGAGAGCAGCCTGTTTGCCGAGGGTGGAGATGCCGAGATCCACCTCTCCGACGACGAGCGGAGACTGATCGTGTACATGAAGGTGGATGGACCGATACTACCGTTCAACATCACCTTGCACCTGGAAGAGTTTCAGGAGGGCGGCGCGCTCGGGGACGACGGCGATGCAGCGAAGCGGGAAGGCGATGACGATGGCTCCGGGGGGCCCACGCTGCGCAGTCCGCCAGATGTCCATCCCCGGGACCCGCTGAACTGAAGTCCAGGAAGCTGCTTCGCCTGTACGGAACGCCGGCACCCCGTGGCGGAATTCTCTGGGCGACGCGGAGTCTGACCATGGACGGAGAGGCACCCAGGTGACCAGACGCCGCTCAGCACCGGGATCGGACAGCCCGCGAGCCGGACAGGCAGGACCCGGGAGGGTTTCGATCCCGCTGGTGATCACCCTCCTGGCACTTGCGTGTCTCGCGCCGCACGGCCCCGCCTCCGCCCAGCAACCCGCACGGGGTGACTCTCTCGCCGCCCCCGCCCCCGCGCCCGTCCCCTTCGGCCCCGGCGAAGAGGTCCGGTACAAGGTCAAGATCGGTATCTTCTCCATCGGCGAAGCGATCATGCGAATCCCCCGCATCGACACTATCCGCGGTGTCCCCGCCTACGCCATCGAGTGGACCATTGACGGCGGCTTCCCGGGCTTTGGCATCCAGGACCGGTTCTTCAGCTGGGTGGACACGCGGACATTCGCGTCGCTACGCTTCAAGAAGGAGACCCACAACGGGACACAGCGCCGCGAACTCGACTTCTTCCCGAAAGAACGCCGCTGGCAGCGCATTGACATCGACAGCGCGGGGGTCCTGCCCACGCCGCTGCCCCTTGACGACGTCTCGTTCGTGTACTTCGCCCGTACACTCGAACTGGAGCCCGGGACCACCCACCGCTTCGACCGCTTCTACGAGGAAGAGGGCAACCCCATCATCCTGAACGTCCTCAAGAAGGACCGCAGGGTGGTGGGCGCGGGTGAGTTCGAGACCATCGTCATCCGTCCCGTGATCGAGACCACCCGCCTCTTCGCCGAGGACGGAAACGGCGAAATCCACATCTCGGACGATCACCGCCGGCTGATCGTGTACATGAAGGCGGACCTTCCCCTGGTCAACCTCACCTTCCACCTGGAGGAAATCCAGGAGGGGGTGCCGCTCGGGGATGAGGGCGGCGCAGAACCGGGGATCTTCCCCTGAGACTGCGTCGGCGGGCGGTGCGTCTGTGGGGGGCCTGGGTCCTCGCGCTCGTCTACTTCTGGCTGGCGCGTCCGGACACCGTGTCCCTGTGGACGGGGGGCGCGGTCATCCTTGCCGGGCTGATCGTTCGCGGCTGGGCGGCGGGGGTCCTGGAGAAGGATCAGGAACTTGCCGTGTCGGGACCGTACGCCTTCACCCGCAACCCCCTCTACCTGGGCAGCTTCGTCATTGGAGTGGGCGCGGCTGTCGCGGGGGGGCGGATCTGGATCGGCGTGGTCTTTCTCGCGTTCTTCATCTGGGCCTACCGGGGGACGATGGCCCGTGAGACCGGCAGGCTGGGCGAGCGTTTTGGCGAGGGCTACCGGCGCTACCGGGATGCCGTTCCCGCCTTCCTGCCCCGACTTGCACCCTACCGCCCACCCCCGGAAACCGCGCCCACTCCGACGCGCTTCTCGTTCGCCCGCTACGTCCGCAACCGGGAATGGGAAGCCGCACTGGGAGGAGCGGCCGCGATGGGATTCCTGGCCCTCAAGGCGGCGGGCCATCTCGGGTAACCGGGTTAGCCATTCCGGTCGGAGCGCCCCCACCGGCTCCCGGTGCGCAGCAGCGCTTCACCCAGGGCTGCCGGATACCCCCTCCTCCACCTCCACCAGGTGCAGCGTCGGTCCCGCCAGAACATTGCCTTTCACCTTGACTTCGAATTCGTATCGTCCCGGAACGGGGAAGACCACATCCTCGAGCGGCATGACCAGTTGGGTCCGGGGTGGCGGTCGGCCGGCGGGTCGTGGGGTCACCTCGGACCGGCCTTCCACCGTGATCGTGAGCCTGCCGCCCGGATCCCGGACATCGACACGGAAGCCATGGCGGCCGTGGTCGTCCTGGTCCCACTCGATCGCAAGGACCAGGGTCATCCGATCCTGCCGGGCCGGGAAACCGGGGGCGTAGAGGTCGTGGAAGATCCCGTGGACATCGAGTTTCCCATCGGGGGTGGTCGACGCGTGGTCACAAACCGCGGAAGCGAGTAGTCTCACGGTCTTGGCAGCCCGTGGCGGAGACCCCCGCTCCATTCGACCGGCGCTGCATTCCGGCTGGTCGCTACGCTCTGCGTCGCTCCTCGCTCGAATAGCATCGCACCACGAATTTGCAGGTGCTTTCTTGCCATAATCGCTTCGTCACATTCTCTTATTGGCTTCATTGGCGGGACCCCCTGTCCGTGGACGGGACCGTGGGAGTGCCGTGATCTGGACCAATAACGAGGAGGAGTAGTGGCGAAGCAAGAGCCGATGGATCGAGCGAGGGACGAGTTGTTCAGTCATATCCACCGTTGTGGTGTGCTGCAGGCCAATGTGGATGACCAGGATACGTGGATGACCGATACAATCGAGTACCTGGCGGAGCGTTATCCGGATCTGGGGGTCGGGGAATTGACCCAGTTGAAGGCTGTAGGCTTGCAGTTCTGCAAGCCCGTCATCTCGAGGCTCGGGCGTGAGGAACCCGCCGAGCAGCTGGTGGTGGAAGAGGGCACGGGCGAAGCCCTCCTGGGAGAGCCCAGGGAAGCCTGACCACATTTTTTCGGGAGGTCCCTTCATGACGACCCGTCGTGATTTTCTGAAAACATCCGCAGGGGCCGGCGTCGGCGCAGCCGTCGGGCTCGGCTCCGTGAAGCCCTTGCGGGGCGCCCCCGCGGTGCACAGGAGCATGGTGACGCCGGTAGCCGTCGCCAGTGGCAACGGACTCGAGGCCGTGGCCACCGCGATACGCGTGGTGAACGAGGGCGGCGACACGCTGGACGCGGTGGTCGAGGGCGTGAACATCGTGGAGCGCGACCCGAACGACTCGTCCGTCGGCTTCGGGGGGCTGCCCAATCTCGACGGGGTCGTCCAGCTGGATTCCTCGGTGATGCACGGCCCGAGCCGGGGGGCGGGGGCGGTCGCCTGCCTCGAAGGGATCAAGACGCCGTCGCGCGTCGCGTTGGACGTGATGCGGTATACCGACCACGTGTTGCTGGTCGGCAAGGGCGCGCAACGCTTCGCCGTGTCGATGGGCCACCAGGTGGAGGACCTGCTTACCGAGCGCTCCCGGCGGAGATGGATCGAGTGGCGGGCGGGCCTGAGCGATCGCGACGACTACCTGACGCCTGAAGAGTCGGGGAACAGGGTGCCCCCGTTCGAAGACGCGGAAGACTACGGGACCTCGCTGCTCGACTCGCACGACGGCGTGCGCCCGCTCGGCACGATCAACTGCAACGTCATCAACCGTGACGGCGACATTTCGGGCGTGACCACCACGTCGGGACTCGCGTGGAAGATCCCCGGCCGGGTTGGCGACTCTCCCATCGTGGGGGCGGGGCTGTACGTCGACAACGATGTCGGCGCGTGCGGGTCCACCGGACGGGGCGAAGCCGTCATCAAGACATGCGGCTCTCACTCGGTGATCGAGTTGATGCGCGCGGGGATGGCTCCCGTGGACGCCTGCCTGGAGGCGCTGCGCCGCGTCGTGACCTTCACGACGGAGGCCCGGCTGCGGGATCCTGAAGGGCGTCCCAATTTCGGCGTGAACTACTACGCGGTGAACAAGAACGGGGAATACGGCGGCGCGGCCATTTATTCGGGGGCTCGCTTCGTCGTATGCGTCGATGGCGAGGCCCGTCATGAGGACTCGGCGTACCTGTTCGAACGAAGGAGCTAAGCGCACAGATGACCGATGCCCCGCAGTCCGCTACGGGCGAAAGGAAGAAGAAGCCGCTGCCGTCCCCCATTGGGTTCGGCTACGACGAGTTGGCCCAAGTCAAGAAGATGGAGCGCCTCCACTGCTCCGGGCGACAGGTCCCCTCCCCGATGGGAGGTTTCCTCGAGGCGCTTGGCGTTCGGGAGGAGCCTGACGGAACCAGCACTGTTCTCTTCGAGTGCAAGACGTCCGTGCTCCGCTTTCAGTTGCCCCTGAGGATCAGCACATGGAGGGAGCGCCGGAAGGTGAGGCTGCAGTCGGACGAGGGTCTGGATCCCCTGTGCCCTCGGGGCGAACTCGGCCCGTCGCTGGTCCGTCGCGGCAAGGATTTCTTCTGCCCGCAGTGCAGCATCATGTTCGGGAGAGTTCCGTAGCAGCCCTCTTGCCCCGGGTGCCGGCCACCTGTTCGGCGGACAGGGCCGGGGACCACCCTGACGTGGCGCCCCCGTGACCAGGATCGCGTGCATCGGCGGGGACGGCATAGGCCCCGAAGTGATCGGCGCGGCGGCGATGGTGATGACGGCCGCCTCCGAGAGGCACGGCCTCGAGATCACCCTCGACCGGTGGGACCTGGGCGCGGACCGCTACCTGCGCGACGGCGTCACGATCACCGACGAAGAGCGCGACCGGCTGGTGAGCGAGTACGATGCGGCGCTCATGGGCGCTCTCGGCGATCCCCGTGTCCCCGACAACGTGCACGCCCGCGACATCCTGCTCGGCCTGCGCTTCCATGCGGACCTGTACATCAACTTCCGTCCCTGCAAGCTTCTCGTTCCCGCCCTCTCCCCCCTTCGGGACCCGGATCCGGGCACCGATATCGTATTCTTCAGAGAGAATACCGAGGGGCTGTACGCGGGCCTCGGGGGGAGCTTCAAGACCGGCACGACCGACGAGGTTGCGACCGAACAGAGCCTCAATACCTACAAGGGTGTGGAGCGCATCGTGCGGGCTGCGTTCGAGCATGCCGCGGCGACCGGCCGGAGACGGGTCACGCTGGTGGACAAGGCCAACGTTCTATCGCACGAGGGCGCGCTTTGGCGGCGCGTCTTTGCCGAGACGGGGGCCCGGTTTCCCGGCATCGTGCAGGACGCCATGTACGTGGACGCCATGGCGATGGACCTCGTCCGCCGCCCCCAGCGCTACGAGGTGGTCGTCACCTCGAACCTCTTCGGCGACATCCTGAGCGATCTGGGGGCCCAGGTTACGGGCGGACTGGGGTTGGCCCCTTCCGCTAACATCAATCCGGGGTCGTGGGCACTCTTCGAGCCGGTGCACGGATCCGCGCCGGACATCGCAGGCCGGGGCATTGCGGACCCGCTGGCGGCGGTGGGCTGCGTCAGTCTCGCGTTCGCGCACCTGGGCATGGACGAAGCGGCGAAGGACGTTGACGACGTCATCGTAGCCTCGATTCGGGAAGGGGTCGCCACGCCGGATCTGGGGGGCACGGCCTCAACGGGCGACGTGGGGCAGTGGATGGCGGACCGGCTACGGAGTACGTTTCAGTCCCTTTGAGAACCGTCACAGGAGCAATCCATGGGAACCCAGGGCTCGCGGGGTACGCAGGGCTTCGACAGGGAGGTCGTCTTCCTCTCGGGCAAGCGCACTCCCTTCGGCACCTTCGGCGGCACGCTGAGGGACTTCACCGCCACCGACCTCGGGGTCCTCTCGGCCGAGGCGGCGATGGACGCGGCGGGCATCCAGCCCGCGCAGGTAGGCCACGTCTTCTACGGCAATGCCCTGCAGACCTCCGCCGACGCGATCTACCTGGCCCGGCACGTCGGCCTGCGCACGGGCGTACCTCGGGAGGCCGGCGCGCTCACGGTCAACCGGCTGTGCGGTTCCGGCTTCCAGGCCATCGTGTCCGGGGCGCAGGAGATCCTGCTCGACGGGACCGACGTTGCGCTCTGCGGAGGCGCGGAGTCCATGAGCCAGGCACCGCACATCGTTCGCGGCGCCCGTTGGGGAGGGTTGCGGCTGGGTCCGGCCGCAGGCGGCTTCCAGGATCTGCTCTGGGAGGCGCTGCTGGATTCGCACTGCGGCCTCACCATGGCACAGACCGCCGAGGAACTGGCCGATCGCTACGACGTGACCCGGGAGGAAGCGGACCGGGTGGCAGTGAACAGCCAGCGCCGCGCGAAGGCGGCATGGGATGCCGGCCGCTACGACGCCGAGGTCGCTCCCGTCACCGTCAGGACCCGCAAGGGCCCCAGAGAGTTCGCGGTGGACGAGCACATGCGTCCCGACACGACTGTGGAGGCGTTGTCGAGGCTGCGACCCTACTTCAAGAAGGACGGTCTCGTAACGGCCGGTAACGCCAGCGGGATAGGGGATGGAGCCGCGTCGGTGGTGCTGGCCGAGCGGGGCTGGGCGGACGCCAACGGGGCCTCGCCGATCGGCAGGCTGGTGTCGTGGGGCTTCGCCGGGGTGGACCCGAGGATCATGGGGATCGGGCCCGCGCCCGCCGCCAGGGCCGCCCTGGCCAGGGCGGGGCTCTCGCTGGGCGACATGGACCTGGTCGAGGTGAACGAGGCCTTCGCGCCCCAGTACAAGGCCGTCGAGAAGGAGCTCGGCCTCGACCCCGAGCGCACGAACGTCGATGGCGGAGCGATCGCGATCGCGCACCCGTTGGCGGCTTCGGGAGCCAGGATCACCCTTCACCTGTTGCACGAGTTGCGGCGGCGGGGGGCTCGGTACGGCCTCGGGTCGGCCTGCATCGGAGGCGGCCAGGGCGGGGCCGTCGTGGTCGAGGCCTACTGAGGCCCGGGGCGACCGAGTCCGCAATGGTCGGGTCATGAGCCCCGGAGGGCCGCTGACGCGGCGTGACTTCGACGAAGTCATGCGGAGGGCGTCCGAACTGGCGGCCGAGGAGTCGGGTGGTCCCCACGGGGAGTTCTCGGAAGCCGAAGTCGTCCGCATCGGGCATGAGGTGGGCCTGCCGGAACACCATGTGCGCCGCGCTCTGTCCGAGTTTCGCTCGCGCGGTCGCGGGGATGTGGGCGGGAAGGGTACGGGGCTGCGGGAGCTGCTGGCCCCGGGTGACGTGCGTGCCGGACGGACCATCGACCGGCCCCGGGACCGGATAAGGAGCGAGCTCGACGAATTCATGGTCGGGGGGCAGCTTCTGCAGCGGGTTCGCCGCAAGGACGATCTGCTGCAATACCGTCCTGCCGTCGATTGGGCGTCGAGGGTGGCACGGTCGGCCAGCTCGACATCCAGGCAGCACTACGTGGCCTCTTCGCGGCTCGTCGAGGTCCGCCTTGAGGAGGTGGACGGCGAATCCACCCTGGTCGAGATCCAGGTGGACCCGGGGATCGTGGCCAACTACAGGGGTGGGGCGATCGTGGGCGGGGGCATTGTGGGGATCGCCGTGGGTGCCGCGATCGGGGTCGGGATGGCCGCCGTGTTCCCGGTTGCCGTGGCGGTTGGCGGCGGGGTGATTGCGGGGGCGGTGGCAGCGCTGCTGGTGGCGGCGGTGGTGGGGCGGGGGCTTAATCGACGGATGGGCGAGGTGCAGGCAGAGGTCGAGGGCGTCCTTGACGGTCTCGAGAGCGAGAACGGGCTCGAGCCGCCGCCGCCGGCGTGGCGGCGGTGGGTGCGTCGTCACTTCCACGGGGTGGCCCGCGAAATGATGGGAACCGATCAGGGAGACACGAATTGGAAATCCAGAAAGTAGGCGTGGCCGGGTGCGGCCTGATGGGAAGCGGCATCGTCGAGGTGGCCGCCAAGGCGGGCTGCGATGTGGTGGTGAGGGAAATCGATGAGGCCGCACTGGCCGTGGGGAGGGGCAGGGTGGTGAAATCCCTGGACCGTGCCGTCTCGAAGGGGAAGCTGGCGGCGTCCGCACGGGACGAAGCGCTGGGGAGGATCACCTTCACCACTTCGCTCGACGACTTCGCCGACTGCGACCTGGTGATCGAAGCAATCATCGAATCGCTGGAAGCCAAGAACGAGCTGTTCGGCTATCTGGATGGCGTGTGCCCCGAAGGCACGATATTCGCTTCCAACACGAGCTCGCTCACGGTGACCGACATGGCCGCGGCCACGTCCCGTCCGGACCGCTTCGTCGGCCTCCACTTCTTCAACCCCGTGCCGGTCATGAAGCTGGTTGAGGTCGTCCGCACGATCGTCACCAGCCGGGAGACCTTCGACGCGGCCCGCGACTTCGCCGAGCGGGTCGGCAAGGTACCCATCGCGGCTCGCGACAACTCCGGCTTCGTCGTCAACCTGCTGCTGGTACCATACATGCTCGACGCGATCCGGCAGCTGGAGCGGGGCGTGGCGACCGTCGAGGACATCGACAAGGCGATGACCCTCGGGTGCGGCTACCCCATGGGACCGTTCACGCTCTGTGATTTCGTCGGGCTGGACACCCTGGCCCAGGTCGCGGAGATCATGTACGTCGAATACCGCGAGGAGCGTTACGCTGCGCCTCCGTTGCTGAAGCGGCTGGTCACGATGGGCAGGTACGGGAGAAAGACGGGGGCCGGGTTCTACGACTGGACCCCCGGAGGGCCGGTGGCGCTACGTATTTGAGCGGCGGGTCCGCGACGGCCCGCAGTATGCTACCGGCGGGACGTCGACCTGCGCTGCCGCCTGCGTTCGCGGCGGATCGCCGCTTCCCGCCGCCGCTTCCGTTGCGCGCTCGGCTTCTCGTAGAACCGGCGCTTCCGCAACTCCGAATAGAGACCCGACCGCTGCACCTTGCGCTTGAACCTGCGAAGAGCCCTCTCCAGGCTCTCGTTTTCCTTGACGAAGACTTCCAACCAGATCACCCCGCACTTGAGGGTTGACGTTCATTACACAGGACTGATGGGAGCGCTAATGATACCGCCGCTGACCGAGGACGGGCAAGCCCGCGGCGGCGGCCCGACCCTTTCTTGCCCGGTTCGTAAACATATGGTTATTATCCCTGTCCGAGCCTAGGGTCCACGCACCGGATGATAGTTCCATGCAAGGAATGACCACGACGGAGAGCCGCCCCGAGGCCATGGCCGATGTCCCCGGGGTGTGCGAACTGCCCCTGACCCGAGCCGTCGTCCAGTACCGGGACGCCCATGAGCTCTACCATCCGGGGGGCCGGATCCAGGACATCGGGCTGGCCGTGATCGTCGAGGGGCGGTACGCGGCGTCGGCCCGCGCCGTCGATCTGGGATCCGCCCAGGTGAAGTACCTCGACCTGACCTCCGAGCTCGTGATCCTGGACTGGATCTACGACGCGACGCTCTCGCACATCCGCGCGTTGGACGCCGCCGGGAAGAGCCGGGGCGGTACGGATGGCGGGGCGCTCCGGCGGTACTGCTTCGACCTGGCTCTTCGCGTCCTCAAGCGGAGGGGTTTCTCACCGCTGACGCGACCCACCCTGCTCAGGATCGGTTTTCGCGATCTCTGCAAGGACCTCGATCTCCACGAGAGCGCCGTGGTGCGGATCATCACCGGATACCGGTCCGTGACCCGGGTGCACCTCGACTATGATGCGAACGCACTCGTCTTCCGGAGCGCGACCGCGCGCGCCGGCAATCTCCTGGACGGTGTGCTCAAAGAGGTCTTCCCAGGACTCACGGGGGGTCCGACAGGGATCCGGGACCGGGATGGGGGGGTGTCCAGTCAGGTGCGATTCGGGGTTCCTGTGACGTACGGCGAGGTACTGAGGAGCCTCCGGATCATGCGGTTGGGTTTGGGCCGCCTGGTGGCTCGCTTCGAGCCCGAGCGGTTCAGGGCGGTCGCCGGGCTGGTTTCGGCATTCGGCGAGCGTTCGACGCTGGACCGACTTGATTTCGACGTAACGCGAGCCGACTACGTGGGCCCCGCTGTGGCGGAGACGGGTCTCGGTGCAACCGGCATGGCGGTGCACTGAGCCGGCGGAAGGCGGTTTCGCAGTGGGGCGCGGCGCGGCGGGGGTGCGTTGGGGGTGTTTTTCGGGCCGCTACGGCCTTTGAGCAGGGTCCAAACTGCTCCCGGGACTCCTCGCGTAACCCGTCGCTTTTTTGGCAAAAACCTGTTTCCGGCCTCCTGCTTTTGGCAGCTCGGGGAACTCTCACAAATGCCCATCATTTTGGCACTTAGGCGGTATCGAAACGATGTCGGCGGAGCTTGGGGTTGTTCTCGGAAACAGGTGGTTTGAGGAAAATCGATATTTTTCGTAACTCATTATATCACAACAAGTTACGAGTAATGAGAGGAGAAACCCGTTTTCCTTGCGAACCATGGCTGCGCCTATTATCCTTGATGTCGGTTCAGCGGAAGGTGGGGTTGCAGGGCGCACCTTGGGAAGAGCGACTTCCTTCCGGGACATTTCGCCTGAAATCCATGAGAATTTAACATCTAGATATGGGGCTTATTGCTCATGTGGAACACGCGGTCCGTGCAATTGAGTGTGCGTCTGCCCAACGATGTCGCCTTGGAGGCGGAAGAGGCTCAACGCTCCGACCCGGATTTCCTTAGTCGGGTCATCCAGTACGGTCTCACGCGACGTTCGATCTACCGGCGGCTCCGGGAAGCCGAGACAGGGAAGGATTCGCTGATGACGTCCCCCCCGGACGCGACCACCGGCTTCATACAGCCGTAGGGCAGCGCGTGGCGGGAATCCCCGCTGCATTCGACCGGCACCCGGCAGGACGCTGTGCTCTTCGCCGCCTCTCGCTCAAATAGCGCTGCATTTCTCGGGGAACCTGGTCCTCCCGGATGTGTAGGGTTGATCCTGGGATCACCGTCATCCACTTCCAGCTTGCTTGACCCCATGTCATCATTTCGGGACATTCCTGTACCGTCTGGTCGTTCTGGTCCGTTGGTTACCGACCGGATCGACGGTGTGTGCGTCCCTGCTGTTCGGGGAACCGGGTTAGGTGAGAGGTAGGCAAATGGCGGAGCGAGACGTGGAGTCCGTACTGCGGGCGAAGTATAGGGACTATTGCTCTGCGCGCGTGGCTGACGCCCTGCTGTCCCTGTCACCGACGGAGATCTACACGCTGGCCGAGTCCGAGGCCCGGGCTGTCAACCAGGTCGCGCCGTCTTCCTACAACGACGCGATCCGCCTCGCTACGCACAAGATCCGGGACCAGCTGGAACTCCCCGAATTCGGTAAATGGTCCAGGGAATACCGGAAGGACCCCGGGAAGTTCGACCCCTACCTCATGGGACTGTGGAAGTCGGAGGAGGAAGAGCGCGAGGGATAGCTGGTCCGCGCCAGAAACCCCGCGGACCGGGGCGTGGTCACTTATAGCGGTACGTCACCCTGCCCCGGGTCAGGTCGTACGGCGACATCTCGACCTTCACCCTGTCTCCTGCCAGGACGCGGATGTAGAACTTCCGCATCTTTCCCGAGAGGTAAGCGAGGATTTCGTGGCCGTTCTCGAGCTTCACCCGAAAGTTCGCGTTGGGGAGAACCTCTGTTACGGTGCCTTCCATTTCGATCGCGTCGTTGGCCAAATGCCTCTTTCCTCGCTGTGTAGCCGGCTGCGCTCCGTCAGAAGGGCAGGTCGTCCTCGGGTTCCGTGATGGGTTGTTTCGGCGGCGGGCTGCGGAATCCGTCCCCGCCATCCGTGGGCTCCGGCCCGGTTCGGCCTGCCCCGGTCGACCCCAACATGATCATCTCGTTGACGATGATGTCGGTCCAGTACCTCGTGCCGCCGTGCTCGTCCTGGGTCTGGGAGTACTCAAGACGTCCCTCGACGTAGAGCCTGTCCCCCTTCTTGACCCACTGTTCCACCACGTCCACGAGCCGCCCGAAGAACGTGAGCCTGTGCCACTGCGTGCGCTCCTGTTGCTGCCCTGATCGATCCTGGAACGACCGGCTGGTGGCGAGCGACAGCTTCCCCACCCGGGTCCCCGACGGGGTCGTGCGCACGTCGGGGTCGCCCCCCGTGTTTCCGATCAGTGCCACCTTGTTTAAAGATCTCGCCATGATTCCTCGAAAGAGCTGATTGTAGCGGACCAAAAGGGGCCCGATTCGACGCCATGGCTCCCGTTCGGCACGTACGACAAGGCCCGCATTGTACCCGGGGCGACGCGCGATCGGACAGGGACCGGAATGGCAACAGGAAGGTAAGCCGGGGTCGCCCAAACCGCCATGACCAGGGACGCCATCCGTCCCATACCGACTTGGCAGCGTCCCATCCGTGCACCTAAGCTTCCCCGCGCACCCGCGGCGCACTCCCCCAAGCGAGAAATGCCAACATGAGCAACCACAGGCGCATGAGCGACAACAGGTACGTCAGGACCGAGACCGCCGGTGCGATCGCCACGGTGACGATCGACCGGCGGACCAAACTCAACGCGCTGAATCCGTCGGTGATGGCCGAGATCGACGGGGCATTCGCCGGTCTCCGGGACGACGGCGGCGTGCGCGTGGTCATACTGACGGGTGCCGGGGACAAGGCATTCGTCGCCGGGGCCGACATTGGAGTGCTCGCCGAAATGGGAACGCTGACAGGCACCGAGGTCAGCCGGACGGGCCAGGAGGTGCTTCGGCGCATCGAGGAGTTCCCGAAGCCGGTGATCGCGGCGGTGGGCGGCTACGCGCTGGGAGGTGGCTGCGAGCTCGCGCTCGCGTGTCATCTGCGGGTCGCGAGCGAACGCGCTCGCTTCGGACTACCCGAGGTGGGACTCGGGATCATTCCCGGGTACGGGGGGACTGTGCGCCTCGCCCGTCTGGTGGGGCTGGGCCGTGCTGTCGAATTGATCCTGACCGGTGACATGATCGGGGCCGAGCGTGCGGCGGAAATCGGTCTCGCCAACATGGTAGTTCCCCATGGAGAGCTGATGGACCGGGCCAGGGCGCTCGCCGGGCGGATCGCGAGGAACGCTCCGGTGGCCGTGAAGATGGCGCTGGCGTCCGTCTACAGAGCCGAGGAGGGCACGATGGATCACGCCCTCGCCTTCGAGGCCTCGCTCTTCGGCCTGCTCGCGTCGACGGACGATATGAGGGAGGGAATGGCCGCCTTTTTGGAGAAGCGAAAGGCCAGGTTCACGGGATCCTAGGCCGGCGGCCCGGCTGCGGAAATCTGACGCGGGGTTTCGCCACGGGCTGCTGGCCTGCACGGCCTGAGAGACGGCCCCGATCCTGTTACATTAGTACATGTTCGGATTCTCCTCCCTCCGGTTCCCGCAGCGTTCGTGATCTTGAGGGAACTGGAGCTGCGCCACTTCCGCAACCTGGGAATTCAGGAGCTGCACTTCCCACCGGAAGGGGTCGCGGTGATCGGCGACAACGCGCAGGGGAAGACGAACCTTCTCGAAGCGATCTACTACCTGGAAAGCTTCCGTTCCTTTCGTGGGGCGGGCGACAGCGAGTTGACGGCATTTACTGAAGACGTGTTTCACCTTAAGGGTTGCGTGGACGGGGATCGACCGGCGATGGTCTCCGCGGGGTTCGACCGGAAGCGGAGGAAGAAGAAGGTGTCGGTGGATGGCAGCGACGCCGTACGGATCTCCGCGGCTCTCGGCAGACTGGGGGCGGTCGTCTTTTCCCCCGCGGACGTGGATCTCGTGAGCGGGGGGCCGGGCTTGCGGCGCCGATTCCTGGACATCGTGCTATCCCTGAACCGAAGGGGCTATGTGGAGTCGCTGACTGCCTACAGGAAGGCGCTCGCGCAGCGGAATGCGGCTTTGAAGTCGGACGCGGCGCCCCTCGCGGTCCGGGCGTGGGACGAGGCACTCATCGACAGCGGGACGACCGTTACCTGCTTGCGCCACGAGTGGGCCGCCGCCTGGGCAGGTCCCTTCACGGCCTACTGCACGGCCATCTCGGGAAACGACCCGGTCGGGATGGCGTACAGGCCGGATGTGGGAGCACCGGGCGACTGCCCGGCCTCGGAAGACGGCGCGTTCGGCACGCAGGAGGGTGCGGTGCGAGACCGGTTTCGGGCGCGGCTGGACGGGAGCTGGGAGACGGACGTGCGGCGTAGAGCCACCACCCCCGGACCCCACCGCGACGAACTCCTCCTCACGATCGCTTGCGACGGACGGTCCCTGTCGGCGCGGACCTACGGCTCCGGCGGCCAGCGTCGCACCGCCGCGCTCGCGTTGCGTCTGACCGAAGCCGCGATGATACGCCGGCACCGCGGAGCCGAGCCCATACTGCTGCTGGACGACGCCTTCGCCGAGCTGGACGAGGTCCGGTCCGGACGGATCATGGAACTTCTGCGCGCGGAAGGGACGGGGCAGGTGATTCTCACGGCACCCAAGGAGTCCGACGTGCAGCTGCGGGGACCTTCTCTGCCGCGGTGGCGTATCCGTGCTGGGGTGATCGAGGCATGAGGGACCTGTCCTCCCGGCCGAACGAAGCCCCACGGGGGCGCGGTGGTGAGCGCTTCACCCAGGTGGCCGACGTGTTGCAAGGCTACCTCGACGACTCCGGGCTGGCCGATTCGTTGGCGCGACTCGGCGCCATGGATGAATGGGCGGAGGTGGTGGGGCCGCGGATCAGCCGGGTCACGCGGCCCGTTGAAGTGCGGGGCGAGACGCTTGTGGTCGAGGCGGCATCAAGCGCCTGGATCAGCGAGCTGACCATGATGAGCAGCCTCATTCTGGAGCGCCTGAACGAGGCCCGGGAGGGGCCGCCGATCGGGCGAATTCGATACCGGCTGACCGAAACAATGGAAAACTTGAAACGAACTCCGGGGCGACGATATGGCGGCGGATAGCAAGGGCAGCGACTACACTTCCAGACGGATCCAGGTCCTCAAGGGCCTCGAGGCGGTCCGGAAGCGGCCGGGAATGTACATCGGGTCCACGTCGGCCAGGGGGCTGCACCACCTGGTCTACGAAGTCGTGGACAACAGCATCGACGAGGCGATGGCCGGCCACTGCACCTCGGTCAGTGTGGTCATTCGACCCGACAACATTGTCAGCGTGGACGACGATGGCCGGGGCATTCCCGTGGACATGCACCCCACCGAGGGCGTGCCGGGGGTGGAGCTGGCCATGACCACCCTCCATGCGGGCGGGAAGTTCGACAAGAGTTCCTACAAGGTCTCGGGCGGGCTGCACGGGGTCGGCGTGAGCGTGGTGAACGCGCTGTCGGAGTGGCTGGAGGTCGAGATCCGGCGAGGCGGCAAGCGGCACCACCAGCGTTACGAGCGCGGCGTGAAGGCCACGGAGCTGCGGGTGCTGGGGCCGGCCAGCGGCAGCGGCACGCTGGTGACCTTCAAGCCGGACCCGCAAGTCCTGACCGAGCTGGCCTACAACTTCGACACCCTTTCCGCGCGGCTCAGGGAGCTGGCCTTTCTCAACAAGGGGCTGGAGATCGTGTTGAGGGACGAGCGCACCGAAGAGGAAGTCGTCGAGGTCTACCGGTACGACGGGGGGCTTGCCGAGTTCGTGGAGTATCTGCGGGGTTCCCGCTCCCCCATACACGAGCAGGTGATCTACTTCGAGGCGAGCAAGCCCGAAGCGGAGATCGAGCTGGCCATGCAGTACGACGAAGGCTTCTCGGAGAACACGCACACCTTCGTGAACAACATCAGCACCCACGAAGGCGGCACCCACCTGACCGGCCTGAAGGCGGCGCTCACCCGCACGGTGAACGACTACGCGCGCAGGAACAACATCTTCAAGAAGGGTGAGAGCCTCTCGGGCGACGACGTGCGGGAAGGGCTGACCTGCGTGCTGAGCGTGAAGGTCATGGAGCCGCAGTTCGAGGGGCAGACCAAGACCAAGCTGGGCAACTCGGAGGTGCGGGGCGCGGTGGAAGTTGCCGTGAACGAGCACCTCTCGGCGTTCCTGGAAGAGAATCCCCGGTCGGCAAAGGCCCTGATCGAGAAGTCGCTCCAGGCGGCGCGTGCCCGAGTGGCCGCGCGCAAGGCGAGGGACCTGGCCCGGAAGAAGAGCGGCCTGGAGGGTGGGGTGCTGCCGGGCAAGCTGGCCGACTGCTCGATCGCCGACCCGGCTCTGTCCGAGATCTACCTGGTCGAGGGGGACAGCGCCGGAGGCTCCGCAAAGCAGGGGCGGGACCGCTCCTTCCAGGCGATCCTGCCGCTCAAGGGCAAGATTCTCAATGTGGAGAAGGCCCGAATCGACAAGATTCTGTCCAACGACGAGATCCGGGCCATGGTCACGGCCATCGGCGCCGGGATCCGGGACGACTTCGACATCGAGAGGGCGCGGTATCACAAGATCATCATCATGACGGACGCCGACGTGGACGGCGCCCACATCCGCACCCTGCTCCTCACCTTCTTCTATCGCCAGATGAAGGAGCTGATCGACCACGGGTACATCTACATCGCGCAGCCGCCGCTGTACCGGGTGCAGAAGGGGAAGACGGAACGCTACGCCTACAGCGAAATCGAGCGCGACGAGGAGATCAGCAAGCTGTCGAACGGAAAGGACGGGAAGGGGATCTCGATCCAGCGCTACAAGGGGCTGGGCGAGATGAACCCGGAGCAGCTGTGGAAGACGACGATGGACCCCGATGCGCGCACGATCCTGAAAGTGACGGTGGAGAGCGCGGTGACGGCCAACAAGGTCTTCATGGACCTCATGGGCGACGACGTCGAGCCCCGCCGGGAGTTCATCGAGAAGAACGCGAAGTATGTCCGAAACCTGGATGTGTAGTACTTTTTATGCCCCTGTCAGCGTCCGGTAACAAAAGGAGGCCGCGAACGAATTGTGAACTGTCAGGAAGAGTAGTAGGAACTGCCATCCGAACCGGGGGATGCCGCATGTCGGCGGTGTCCCCGACCACAACGAATCAACAGACAAGGAAGGAAGCCATGCGTTTCAATCGACTACTTGGCGGTGCCGCCGGCCTCTTCGCGCTTCTGGCGCTGATGGCCGCGACCGCGACCCCTGCCCTGGCCCAGACGGGCGTGATTCAGGGACAGGTGGTGGATGCCGCTTCGCAGCGTCCTCTCTCCGACGCCCAAATCCTGGTCGTGGGCACCGGAGTGGGCCAGCTCACCAACTCCTCGGGGCGCTACGTGCTCCTCAACGTGCCGGCAGGCGAACACGTCGTGCGCGTCACGCTGATCGGCTACGGCGAGACCGAAACGACCGTCACCGTGGCGGCCGGGCAGACGGCTTCCGCCGACATCGAGATGTCGTCAACGGCCATTTCCCTGAACGAGATCGTGGTTACGGGCGTGGGGGCGGAAACCACCCGGCGCGCCCTTGGCACGTCGGTCGAAGTGCTCTCCGCGGAGGACTTCGAACTCGCGCCGGTGCAGTCCCTCGACCAATTGTTGCAGGGCCGCGTCTCCGGGGCCACCGTGAGCGCCACATCCGCCCAGCCCGGCACGGGCGCCTTGATCAGCTTCCGGGGCGCGTCCTCGGTATTCGGCGCCCAGACACCGGTCATCTACGTGGACGGCGTGCGGGTGGACAACGACCATGCGACCGCCGCGGGGACGGGAGGGGAACAGTCGTCGGCGCTGTCGGACCTGCTCTCCAGCGACATCGAGCGGATCGAGGTGACAAAAGGGGGTGCCGCGTCAACGCTCTTCGGCTCGGACGCGGCCACCGGGGTCATTCAGATCTTCACCAAGAAGGGGACTCCGGGGGCGCCGCGGATTACGGCGCGGGCAGAGCAGGGCATCGAGTTGCCCGAACTCTGGAACATCTTCGACATGGGTCTGATCTTCCCGGAACGTGTCGAATCCGGGGAGATCAACGAAACCTTCCTGAGGGACCTCTACTTCAAGCAGGGGACCACCCAGAACTACTACGTGGGGGTCTCGGGGGGCACGGCTGACGTGACCTACAGCGTCAGCGGCCGGCTCGAAGACAGAACCGGCACCCAGCCCAACGACGGCAGTACGAACTACAACCTGCGCGGCGGTCTGCAGGCGTCGCTCAGCGAGAATTTCACCCTGCAATTCTCGGGCAGCTACGTCCGCCACAACTTCGACCGTCTTTACAACGGATCGGCGATCGCCGATCCGTTGACGACCTTCGAAGTCGGCGACGCCCTCTTCTTTTCCGGAGCGTCCACGCTGCATGAAGCGCTGGACATCTTCCTCTTGCCCGACATCACGGAGTCGGTCAACCGATTCATCTTTTCCACCGGCGCGCGCTGGAACATCCGCGACGACGTGACCACCAGGTTCAACGTCGGCGCCGACAACCGTACCAACCAGCAGCGCCGGTTCGAGCCCATCGGCTTCACTCCGGGTGAGCCCACGGGCGAACTCAACCGACGGGACCGGTCCTTCACCTCGGTTTCGATGGATGCCGGCGCGACCTACAGCTGGGAGAGTCCCGGTCGCACGCTCGGGTCCCAGCTGACCGTCGGCTTGCAGGGTTTCCGCGAGGAAGAGAGCGTCATCAACGCGCAGGGCCAGACCTTCGCTCTCCCCGGCTCCTTCGACTTCGACGCCGCGGCGGTGATCACCGCCTTCGAAGGGAATGCCGAGGTGTTCAACGGCGGGTTCTATCTCGACGAGCAGCTGAGCGTGTGGGACAAGGTCTACCTCGGAGGAGGCTTCCGCGTCGACGCCGGATCGAGCTTCGGTGACAACATCGACACCGAGCTCTACCCCAAGGCCACCGGGTCGTACATCCTCTCGGAGGATGTGGGGATTCCGTTCGTTGACGAGCTCAAGGTACGGGCGGCGTTTGGTCAGACCGGGAAGTTTCCCGGGGCCTTCCTGAAGGACCGCACCTTCTCGGCCAGCTCGTTCAGGGGCGAATCGGCGCCCCGCTTCTCGAACCCCGGCAACCTGGATTTGAAGCCCGAAAAGACGTCCACGATCGAAGCCGGCATCGACGCGGCGCTGTGGGCCAACCGGATCGGGCTCAACTTGACCTTCTACGACGCCCGCACGACCGACGCGCTCTTCCGGGTACCGCGCCAGCCCGTGACCGGACAGGGCACCCAGCAGGAGAACGTGGGCGCGATCTGGAACCGTGGGGTGGAGGTGGCCTTGCAGGTCCAGCTGCTCAACAGTCAGCAGTTGGCCTGGTCCGTCGGCGGGACCTTCAACTACAATCAGAACGAAGTTACCGACATGGGTGGCGTCGCCGATTTCTTCGTCGGAAGCGGGAAGCGTGTTTCCGAGGGGCGCCCTGTGGGTGCGTGGTGGCAGACCACTCCGGTGGACACCAACGGAGACGGGTTGACCGATGGCTCCGAGCGCGAATTCACCGGCACCTTCCCGTCGCCCAACAAGAACGGCGGCGTCAACACCACGATCTCGGTGGGGAACAACCTGACGATCAGCGGCCTGGCCGACTGGGCCGGTGGCCACGAGGTCTTCGACTGGGGGTCGGTGTGGGCCACCTTCAACGGCATTTATCGGCGCGAACGGGTCCGCTGCGGCACCGAAGAAGGTGCGGTCGCGGGTTGCGCCTACGCCTTCCCGATTCAGTACCGGGCCGACGGGACCGAGCGCGGCAGGTACAGCCAGAGCGCCGCCCGCAGCGCCTTCCTCTACGATGGCGACTACTTCAAGATCCGCGAGGTCGCGGTCCGGTACATACTTCCCGCTGACGTTGCAAATCTCGTCAACGCCAGCCGTGCAACCCTGTACGCGTCGGGGCGCAATCTGTGGATCTGGTCCCGAAACATGATGATCGACGGTGAACTCAGCGGGACCAGCAACGGCGGTGGACTCGAGCTGGGTAGTGAGAGCAGCATAACTCTGTCCCCGAACCGGACCTTCAAACTCGGTGTGGAGGTGGTGTTCTAATGAGATCAAGGAGATCAGCCAATATGATCAGCAAGAACATACCGACCCTCAGCAAGGGCGGGAGAGGGATTGCCGGGGCCCTTCTTACCGTTCTGGCGATGGCCGCATGCGATGCCATCGATCCGACCAAGGTCAACAATCCGACGACGACCGACGAGGACCTGGCCCGGGCCACCAACCCCACGGCGGCGCTCCTGCCGGGGCTTCGGGCTCAGTTTGCCCGGATGATCAACGCCTACGTGGTGGCGGCGGAAGTCATCAGCGACAACTACTCGATCCACGGCACCGGCATCGTCGTGGACATGGACGAACCCCACGAGGTCACCCCTGACCTGGTGAATTCGACGGGGACGAGCGCCAGCGGAGCCTACTGGAATGTCCAGGAACTTCGCGCCCTGGCCGATTTTGTGATCGACGTAATCGCACCGGAGGATACCGGTGCACCGCCCCAGCTGGTTGCGGAGGCCCACTACTACCGTGGGATGGCCTACCTGACCATGGGCGAGGTGTTCTCTTTCGCTCCGCACGAAGAGGATGGCGCGCCGCAGCCGGCGTCGGTGGCTCTGGGCAAGGCGATCACCGATCTGCAGGCGGCAACGGGCTTCGGACCCCAGGCGAACGCGGCCCTGGCGCGGGCTCATCGGTTGCTGGGTGACGCGGGAGCCGCCAGCGCGGCGGCGAACGCCGTCTTGTCCTCGATCCCCACCTTCCTCTTCACACAGGGCTACGACGCCACTTCGATTTCCAACACGCCGGTGGCGTTCCTGGTGCTTCGGGCGCTTCAGGAAATGCAGCCGCTTCCGAGGCTGGACTTCCTTGATCCCAAGTATACCGGCCGGGAGTCGCCGATTCCGATCGCGAAGGCCGAGGAGATGCACCTGATCCTGGCGGAGGTCGCCCTCGCTTCGGGTAATCTCGCGGGGGCTGGCACCCAGTTGGCGAGCGCGATCAACCTGGCCGGCACGCGGGGGATGGTGTCGTTCGACGATATCGACGAGCGACGAAATGCGGACCTGAGCCTGCGCCCGAGGAGCAAGGAGATCCTGATCCGCGCGGACGCCGACAGCCCCTTCCGGGCCGGGTTGGTTCTGGACCGGCCGTCCGATGGTCTCATGATTCCGAGCGTTTCGGGCACGTCGCTGGCAGCGGACAGCATCGCGGGTCTTGCGAATGCCGACGAACTCTGGCATGCACTCTGGCTGGCCCGTCAGGAGATCATGCTTCTGGAGGGCCGCCGACTCGCCGATCTCGGGATCAAGCTGCCGATGATGCTCCGCGAGATCGACCAGAACGACAACATCAACGAAGGGGATCCCGGGACCACTCCGGTCGTGCCCGGGTACATCCCGCAGAACCCGCGGTACGCCATGGACATCTACTCTCCGCTGGATCTTTACGCGGGCGTGGATCCTGGTTCACCTTTGATCGAAACAATGGTGACGATGGGGGTGGACATGAACAAGGTGCTTGTGGCGAGCAACGCGTCGCCGTTCAATTAGCGGAGCGGTCGTTGGGATGGATGCCGGCCGGCAGGGGCTTCGGGCTCTGCCGGCCGGTTTCGTTGCGGGGCCGGGGCGGGGTTGATCTGGAAGTGCAGGGAGGACCTTTCCGTTTTGCATGAAGACAGGAAGAGCCGGTTGTTGGCCAGACCGGTGGAGCATATCGACGTGACCGCTTTCGACGGCAGCGTGGTGGTCGACACGTACCGGAACGCGGCATTCCAAGCCAGAAATCTGGCGGAGGCGGCGGACATCTTCGCGGAGATGCTGGCTGAGCCGCGCTGCACAGTGATCGTCACGCTGGCGGGGTCGCTGGTGTCGGCAGGGCTGAAGGAAGCGTTGCTCACGCTGGTCGAGCGCGACATGGTGGACGTAGTCGTTTCCACGGGGGCGGTGATCGTCGACCAGGACTTCTTCGAGGCGCTGGGATTCCGGCACTACGTGGCGCCGGGGTCGCCCGAGGCTCCGGTCGCGAGCGACGAGGAGCTCAGGGATCTGGGGATCGACCGGATCTACGACACGTATATCGACGAAGCCGAGTTGCAGGTGTGCGACGAGACGGTGGCCGAGGTGTTCGACGGGCTCGAGCCGCGGCCGTACTCGAGCCGGGAGCTGGTGCGGGAGATGGGGCGCTACCTGGATTTGAATCACGGGGACGCGCGCTCAATCGTGCTCGAGGCGTACCGCAGGGACGTGCCGGTCTTCGTGCCGGCGCTGAGCGACTCGTCTGCGGGCTTCGGGGTGATCGCGCACCGGGTGAGGGCCGGGGGCATGGGCTTGCCGCACCTCGCGTTCGATTCCGGAAAGGACTTCCACGAGCTGGCGAGGATCAAGCTGGCCGCCGCCGAGACGGGGTTGCTCATGGTGGGCGGGGGCGTGCCCAAGAATTTCGCGCAGGACGCGGTCGTCGCGGCCCAAATGCTCGCCGAGCGCGGTGGGGCGGCCCCCGACCCTTCGCGGGACGTCCCCATGCACAAGTACGCCGTTCAACTCACGGTGGCCGATGTGCGCGACGGCGGCCTCTCGGGTTCCACCCTGCGCGAGGCCACCACCTGGGGCAAGGTGGGGACGGCGCGGGAGCGCATGGTCTACGGGGAGGCCACCGTGACCCTCTCCCTGCTGGTCAGCGACGCGTACCACCGGGGCATATGGCGGCAGCGTGACGCGCTCCGGCTCGGGCAGCTGTTCAGTGCGGCGACGGCGACGGCGGGTCAGGCGTGACCCGACTCTGCCTTGCCGGCCCGGTGCCTCGCCGCTCTCGGTGCTCGCGCGGATTTGTCCACGGGCTGCTGGCACTGCTTGCGCTGACCTCGGCCACCGCGTCCCCTGCCCTGGCCCAGACGGGCGTCATCCAGGGGCAGGTGGTGGACGCCGCGTCACGGCGACCGCTTTCCAACGCCCAGGTCCTGGTCGTGGGTACCGGGGCCGGCCAGTTGACCAACTCGTCAGGACGGTACGTGCTCCTCAACGTGCCCGCCGGTGAGCACGTCGTGAGGGTGACCCTCATCGGCTACACCGACGCTGAACGGACCGTCACGGTTACGGCGGGGCAGACGGCGAGCGCCGACATCGAGATGTCCTCGACGGCGATTTCCCTGAACGAGATCGTGGTAACGGGACTGGGCGTCGAAACCGCGCGGCGAGCTCTCGGTACCTCCGTCGAAGTACTCTCCGCGGAGGACTTCGAGCTCGCGCCCGTGCAATCAATCGACCAGCTGCTGCAGGGCCGCGTCGCGGGAGCCACGGTGAGCGCCACGTCGGCCCAGCCGGGAACCGGTTCGATCATCAACTTCCGGGGCGTGTCGTCGGTGTTCAGCGCCCAGACGCCGGTCATCTACATCGACGGCGTCCGCGTGGACAACGATCACGCGACCACCTACGGGACGGGCGGGGAGCAGTCGTCGGCGTTGTCCGACCTGCTCACCAGCGACATCGACCGGATCGAGGTCACCAAGGGCGGAGCCGCGTCGACCCTGTTCGGCTCCGACGCGGCGACCGGGGTCATTCAGATCTTCACGAAGAAGGGGACGCCGGGCGCACCCCGGATCACGGGCCGGGTCGAGCGGGGAATCGAGCAGCCCGAACTCTGGAACATCCTGGACACGCGCCTGATCTTCCCGGAGCGGGTCGAATCCGGAGAGGTAACCGGGACGTTCATGGAGGATCTCTACTTCAAGCAGGGAGCCACCCGGAACTACTACCTGGGTGTGACCGGAGGCACGGCCGACGTCACCTACAGCGTCAGCGGCCGCCTCGAAGACCGGACCGGCACCCAGCCCAAGGACGGCAGCACCAACTACAACCTGCGGGGCGGCCTCCAGGCGTCGCTCAGCGAGGACTTCACACTCGAGTTCTCGGGCAGCTACGTCCGCCACAACTTCGATCGTTTGTACAACGGCGCGGCCATCGCCGACCCGCTGACGACCTTCGAGGTCGGCGACGCCCTCTTCTTCTCCGGGGCGGGCTCGCTGCAAGAAGCGCTGGACATCTTCCTCCTGCCCGACATTACGGAGTGGGTCAACCGCTTCATCTTCTCCAGCGGCGCGCGCTGGAACGTCCGCGACGACCTGACCGTGAGGCTCAACGTGGGCGCGGACAACCGAATGAACCAGCAGCGCGCATTCGATCCCATCGGCTTCACGCCGGCGACGCCCAACGGGCGGCTGAATCGCCGCGACCGCTCGTTCACTTCCGTGTCGCTGGACGGGGGCGCAACCTACAGCTGGGAGAGTCCCGGCCGCGCGCTGGGGTCCCAAGTGACGGTCGGTGTGCAGGGTTTCCGCGAGGAAGAGAGCATCGTCAACGGGTTCGGACTCGGCTTCGCGCTGCCTGGCACGACCCATTTCGACGCGGCGGCGATCATCACCGCGTACGAGGGGAACGTCGAAGTCTTCAACGGCGGCGTCTACCTTGACGAGCAGGTGAGCTTCCGGGACAAGCTGTATGTGGGCGCGGGCTTTCGCATCGATGCGGGGTCGAGTTTCGGTGACAATATCGACACCGAGTTCTACCCCAAGGCCACGGGGTCGTACATCGTGTCGGAAGATCTGGATCTCCCGCTGGTCGATGAACTCAAGGTCCGGGCGGCGTTTGGCCAGACGGGCAAGTTTCCGGGGGCCTTCCTCAAGGACCGCACCTATTCCGCTACCCCGTTCAGGGGTGAATCGGCGCCCAGGTTCGCCAACCCCGGGAATGCGGATCTGAGGCCGGAGAAGACATCCACGATCGAGGCTGGAATCGACGTGGCGCTCTGGTCGGATCGAGTCGGCTTCAACGGGACGGTGTACGAAGCTCGCACGACGGACGCGCTCTTTCGGGTGCCACGCCAGCCCGTGACCGGCCTGGGCACCCAGCAGGCAAACGTCGGCGAAATCCTGAACCGGGGTGTGGAAATGGCACTGAACGTGCAGCTGCTCAACAGCCGGCGCCTGGCCTGGTCGGTCGGTGGATCGTTCCAGTACAACGACAACCGGATCGCGGACATGGGTGGAGTCCCGGACTTTTCGGTCGACGGCTCACAGAAGCGCGTTTCGGGCTGCTGGGCGGTGACCGAAGAGGGCGACACCGACACCTGCCAGGGGGGACCCGTTGGCGCCTGGTGGGTGACGATGCCAACGGACACGAACGGCGACGGACTTCCGGATGGCACGGAGCGCCAGTTCACGGGTGGGTTCCCGGTTCCGGACAAGAGCGGCGGCGTCAACACGACGATTTCTGTCGGGAACAACGTTGTCATCAGCGCACTGGCCGACTGGGCCGGGGGTCACGAGGTATTCGACTGGGGGTCGGTGTGGGCCACATTCAACGGCGTCTTCCGCCGAGAACGCCTCCACTGCGGGTTGGAGGAGGGGGCGGAGCTAGGGTGCGCCCACGCCTTCCCCACCAGGTACAACACTGACGGCACGGTGCGTGGCAGGTACAGTCAGAGTTCGGCCCGTAGCGCCTTCCTTTACGACGGAGACTACTTCAAGATCCGTGAGATGTCAGTGCGCTACACCCTGCCGCAGCGCTTTGCCGACCAGCTTCACGCCAGCCGTGCGACGGTGTACGGAGCGGGTCGCAACCTGTGGATCTGGTCGCGCAACAAGCTCATCGACGGCGAGCTGAATGGGCTCAGCGGTGGGGGGTTGGTGCTCGGCAGCGAGAGCAGCATCACCCTCTCGCCGAACCGGGCCTTCCGGCTGGGCGTCGAGGTGGTGTTCTAGCCGGACGATGGTCGACACGTACCGCAACGCGGCTTCCCGGTCCCGTGACCTGGCATCCGCGACGGCGGGGCAGGCGTGAGCCAGCTCTACCTCGACTTCGACGCGGGGCCCCGCCCCGCGCCCCCGCCTCCCCGCGAGGGTTCCGGCGCGTGCGTTCTGGTGCGAGAGCTGGAACGCATCGCGCGGGAAGGCGACCTCGGCCGCAAGCTGCTGGTCGCGCGCACCCGTGGCGAGGGCAAGGAGCTGCTGCGCCAGGTGGCGCTGCGGGGCCAATCGTGGGTGGGTTTCGAGGTCACCACGGCGCGGCCCCTGGCCATGAGGATCGCGGCGGGGGGGCTGGCGGGCACGGGCTGCAAGGTGATCGACGCCTTCGACGAACAGGCGCTGGTCGAGCAGGCGATCGACGAGGCGCTTCTCACCGGGCCGTTGTCCGGCTCCCGCTCGCGCTTCCCCGCGCTTGCCGAGAAGGTGGGCTTTCGGGACGCCGTGCGGCACTCGGTGGCCGCCCTGCGCCTGGGCGGCATCCGTGCGAGCGCGGTGCGCGCCGCCACCCCGCGACCGTCCGGCAGGCAGCAGCTCATCGCGGCGGTGCTCGGGCGCTTCGAGGGGCTGCTGCGTGCCGGCAACCTCGCCGACACCGCCACGGTGCTGGAGACGGCGACGAGCGTTCTCGACGACGATACGGCCCCTCCACCCCTCGAGGCCCCCACCTTTCTGGTACCCGGCCTCTCCGACCGCGGCCTCGCGGGCCGGTTTGTTCGCGCCCTGCAGCGCCGCGGCGCCGCGATCCTCAAGACCGATCCCGTCGAGGGGCTGCACGTCCGCAAGGGGATTCTGTGGGACGTGGCCCCGCCCGAAGCCCCGGGGAGCTACCTTCACGCGGTCGAGCGCCGGGACGAGCAGGTTAGCCCAGGTAGCCCACAGGAGACTCGTCCCCGAATCGAGCTCTTCGCTGCCGGCTCCGTCTACGACGAATTGCGGGGCGTGCTCCGCCGGGTCATGGAAACGGGCGCCCGCTGGGACGAAGTGGAGATCATCGCGTCGGACCCCGCGCTCTACGGCTCCGCCCTGCACGCGCTGGCGGATCCGCTCGGCGTCCCCGTCACCTTTGCGGTCGGGCTCCCGGTCGAGCGGACACGTCCCGGCAGGGTGGTCGCCAGCTACTTCAAGTGGATCGAGAGCGGGTTTCAGGAGTCGATCTTCCGTCCGCTGGTCGAAGCGGGCGACGTGAGCCCGCCACCTCCTCACGACCGGATGGCCGGTCCCCGGCTGGCGCGTATGCTGCGGCGGCTGCGGATCGGCTGGGGACGAGCGCGCTACCTGGACAGGATCGAACGAGAGCTGCGGGGCGAGGAGAGAATGTCGCAACGCAAGTTTGAAAGCGACGAGCAGTTCCAACGCCGCAAGAAGGGCAAACGCAAAGACTTGCGTGCCCTGAAGGCCCTTTTGCGACCGGTGCTTCGCGCAACACCGGATGTTGCGCGGCGCGTGTCACCCGCCCAGGTTGCCACCGGAGTGAAGAGCCTTCTGGCCCGCGTGAGCGACGGGACCGACACCGACGACACGGCCCGGGACCGGCTCCTGAGGCAGCTCGACCGCATCGAAGCCACTCTGAAGCGGCCCACGGACTTCGCATCGGCTTCGGTCATCGTCAAGGGCTTCCTGGCCATCCGCATTCCGGCCCCCAGAACCGAGGGCACCGCGCCCTGGAGTTCGGCTGCCGGCCACCTCTATCTGACGGACATGAGCCACGGCGGCGCCTCGGGGAGGCCCATCACCTTCATCGTGGGGATGGACTCGGTGCGCTTTCCCGGATCCGCGCGCGAGGATCCTCTCCTGCTCGACCGGGAACGCCTGCGCCTGGGACAGGGGGACCTACCCTTCGCAAGCGATCGTCCCGCCGAGGCGCGCTTCAACCTCGCTCAGCTCGTGGCGCGCCTCAGGGGCGCCCTGGTCCTCAGCTACTGCCGGTGGGACCCGGCCGGTGCCAGGGCGCTCACCCCCGCTCCCGAGCTGTTGCAGGGGCTTCGGCTGCGAGAAGGTGACCCGACCCTCACCTTCGACGATCTGGAGGAGCATCTGGGCCTGTCCGAGTCGCGTCTCCCCCGCCCGGATCTTCTCTCCGATCTCGACGACGGCGACGTGTGGCTTCGCGCGCTCGCCACCAGCGACGGCAGGCTGCGGGACGGGATGCACGCCGTGGGCCTGGCATACCCGCGGCTGGGTCGGGGCATGGCGACCGCGGACGCGTTGCTGGCCGATGCGGCAACGGTTCACACCGGCATCCTTGGCGCACACTCCCCGCCGCTCTCCTACCAGAATCTGCCGGACCGGATCCTGTCGGCGAGTCGCCTCGAAGACCTGGGTACCTGCCCCCGGAGGTTCCTCTTCAAGACCGTCCTCAGAGTGTATCCGCCCGACGACCCCGAGTTCGACCCCCACCGCTGGCTCAACCCGCTGCAACGGGGTGGACTTCTGCACAAAGTCTATGAGCAGACTCTGCGGCAGGCGCGCGATCTGGGGCTGGAGCCCGGACACCACGATTTTCTGACTCTCGCCCTGAAACTGGCCGACGACGAAGTGGCGACAAAGCGGCGGGAGGTCCCTTCGCCCAGTTCGGTCGTCCGCGACATCGAGACCGGCGCCCTGCGGGACGATGTCCGTTCGTTCGTCGAGATGATCCGAGGCGCTGAGCCGTCCTGGATCGAGCTGGAGATGCCGTTCGGTATCGACGATGTCGGAACCGCGATCGAGGGCGCCGGCGGGAGCACCGTCCTCGTGCGTGGCTACATCGACCGGGTCGACGACCACGGTACGCACTTGCGGGTGATCGACTACAAGACCGGCAGCGACTTCGGCCACGACAGGAAATCGGGCGTCTACCGCGGCGGCCGCCGGCTCCAGCACGCGCTTTACTCGGCTGCCGCGTCCGCGGTGCTGGGCGAACCTGTGGGCCGCATGGAGTACCACTTCCCCACACAGCGGGGCGAGAACCGGGTGCGGGCCTATCCCGCCGCCGCTCTCCGGCACGGGGGCGCCCTGATCGCCACCATGATCGAGGGCGCGGCCGCCGGCCTGTTCCCGGCGACCGACACGTCCGACGACTGCCGTTTCTGCGACTACCGGGAGGTGTGCGGGGTCGAGCAGCTTGAGTGGGGCAAGTCTTCCTGCCGCTTTGCGGAGTGGACGGAGAGCAACCTGGACACCCTGCCCGAGTTGTCGGCGCTGAAGCGTGTCCGCAACTGGGAGAACGAGGAGCCGGTGTCGTGAGCGGCGCATTCCCCGGACCCCCGCCACCCGACCAGGAAGCGCGGGACCGCATCCGCGAAGACCTGGAGCGAACGCTGCTCGTCGAGGCGGGCGCGGGCTCGGGGAAGACGACCTCGCTGGTGGACCGGATGGTCGCGCTGGTCCAGAGCGGTGCGTGTACCGTCGACCAGATCGCCGCGGTCACCTTCACGCGAAAGGCCGCCGCCGAACTGCGCCAGCGCTTCCAGGTCAAGCTGGAGGAGAAGCTGGCCGCCCTGCCGCCGGAAGGCCCCGACTGCGAACGGCTGGGAGACGCGATCCGCGACCTGGACCGCGCCTTCCTGGGGACGATCCACGCCTTCTGCGCCAAGATGCTGCGGGAACGGCCGCTGGAGGCTGGGCTCGATCCGGGGTTTCGCGAGGTGCAGGAGACCGAAGCGTACAGGATGCAGCGCGCTTTCTGGGTGGATTTTCTGGAGCGTCTCGGCACCGACGGGGACCCGGACCTGGTGGAGCTGAAGCGGTTGGGCATCGAGCCGGACCTGCTGCAAACCCTCTTCGAGGCGCTCGACGAGCACCCGGACGTGGACTTCGGTTTCCAGCCTGCGGATCCGCCCGATCCAGGAGAGATCGATGCGGTTCGTGCGCGCTTCGACGAGCTTCTGGACCGGGCCGGACGCATGATGAAGGATAGGGATCCGCGGGGAGGGTGGGACCCCCTCGGCCGGCGTATCCGCACACTTTTGTATCGGCGGCGCGCGTTCGACTGGCGGGACCGGGCGGTCTTCTTCGACGCGCTGGCCAGGGTCCACGAGCGGAAGGGCAAGGCGACGCAGTACAAGTGGGCCGACACGTCCGCCGGGAAGGCCGAAGCCAAGCAGTTGGGTCTGGACTTTCAGGCCTTCGGTGCGGCCGGAAGCCCGGCGGACCGGCTCCTGAGGTCGTGGTGGGCGTACCGCTACCCGGTCGCGATCCGGGTGGCCAGGAGGGCCGCGAAAGCCTTCGCCCGGCAACGCAAGGACCGCGGTGAGATCAACTTCCAGGACCTGCTGGTGCTCTCGGCCGCGCTGCTCCGCGATGAACCCGGCGCCCGCCGTGACCTTGGCAAGCGGTACCGGCGCGTCCTCGTGGACGAGTTCCAGGACACCGATCCCCTCCAGGCCGAGATTCTGGTCCTGCTGGCCAGCGACCCGGAAACCGGGAACGACTGGCGGGAGGTTGTCCCCCGGCCCGGTGCCCTCTTCGTGGTGGGCGATCCCAAGCAGAGCATCTACCGCTTCCGGCGCGCCGACATCGCGCTGTACGAATTCGTGAAGGACCGCTTCAAGAGCTTCGGCGATGTGTTGACGCTCGAGGCCAACTTCCGTTCGCTGGGGGCGATCGAGGCGCTGGTGAAGGGGGTCTTCGACCGCGAGGAATGCTTCGCGCGGGAAGACACGGACCGACAGGCGGCCTTCGCACCCCTGCTCACGCAGCCGCAGAAGGATCGGGACGGGGCCGGGAGGCTGATGGCCTACTGGGTTGAAGGGGGGCGGCAGGACGAGATGGCGCCGGACGACGCCGCGCGCATCGCGACCGAGATCGCTCGGCTTGTGAAGGCGGGCGAGCGTCAACCCGGCGATTTCATGGTGCTGACCCGGACCCGCAAGTACCTCTCGGTCTACGCGCGGGCCCTGGAGGACCGCAACCTCCCCGTCGAGGTGTCGGGGGCGGGGGTGGGCTTCGAGGACGAGCTCGCCGCGATTCTCCTGCTGTTTCGTTGTCTCGCGGATCCGGCCCACCAGGTGCACGTGCTCGGCGTGCTGTCCGGACCGCTCTTCGGGATCACGCTGGACCGGCTGGTGGCGTACCGGGACGGCGGCGGTTTCTTCACGATCAACCGGCCTCCCGAGGCGGACGGCGAGGTGGCCGAGGCGCTGGGCGTGCTGCACGCGTGGTGGCAGCGCGCGCGCCGGGAGCCCGCCGACGTGACCGCCGAGCGTCTGGTTACCGAAACGGGGCTCTTTCCGCTCGCGGCAGCGGGGACGCTGGGGCAGCTCCGCGCCGGAGCCCTGGTCTACCTCCTCGACGCGGTTCGTGGCAGGGCGCTCGAGGGCGACACGTCGATCGCGGGCGCCGTGGACGCGCTGGAGACGGCGCTGGACTGGGACGATGCGGAGGCCCCTCTCGTGCCGGAACGCCCCAACTGCGTCCAGGTCTTGAACCTGCACCGCGCCAAGGGGCTGGAGGCGAATGTGGTTGTGCTGGCGGCGCCCTTCGGGGAGCCGAACTGGCCACCTGACATGCGCGTGTCCCGGGACGAGCGGGGCGTCGCCCGCGGGACCATTCCCATCGTCATCAAGCGTGGCTACGGGCGGAAGGACGTCATCGCGCAGCCGCTGACATGGGAAGCGGACCAGGAGATCGAGGCCGCCTTCGATCAGGCCGAGAAGGTCCGCCTCCTCTATGTGGCCGCGACGCGGGCCAGGGACGAGCTCTGGATCGCGCGCTGGACGGGGCGGGGTCGGGCCCCGAAGTCGCCGTGGGCGCCGGTCGAGCAGTGGGTGACAACGGAAGCCGCGCCGGGGGTGGTGCCGGGGGAGGCGCCCATCGCCGAGGTGGTCGAGCTGCCCCTCGGGGATCCCCCCGAGGCCGATATGCTGGACCCGGAGACCGATCTCGCGGCGCCGGTGGCAGCCGTGGCCGAGGCGGTGGAGCGCACGCGCACCCCCACGTACCGTGTGGACACGGTGACGGCGCGCGCCAAGGGGGGAGCCGGTGACACCCCCGTCACACTCGGCCCCCGCCCCGTCCGCACCGACGCCTTCGCGCGGCCCCCTCTTCGCCCTGCCAGCGGCGGTTTCGAGTGGGGCAGCGTGGTCCACGCCGTCCTCTCGGCCGCGGGCGAGGGCACCCGCGGCGCGGCTCTCGCCCAGTTGGCGCGCGACCTCCTCATCGAGTACGAGCGGCCAATCGACGCGGCGGGCGCGCCCACCGAGCTGGAAGTGCTCCTGGCGCTGGTCGACTCCGTGCGCGGGTCCGGGATCTGGGCCAGGGCCATGGCCAGCCGGGAGCGCCACACCGAGATCCCCTTCGCGGTCAACAGGGGAGCTGCTCGCGGGAACGGCGCCGCCGCTGAAAGGGATGCCCCCGCCCCCGAGGTCCTCGAAGGCGTGATCGATCTGGTCTTCAAGGACGGGAACCGCTGGGTCGTGGCGGACTACAAGACAGACAGCGGCGACGACCCCAACTTTGTCGAGAGGGTGGGGCAGTACCGCGCCCAAGTCGATCTCTACGCCGAATGCTGGGAGCAGCTGACGGGCGAAGTGGTCGGCGAGCGAGTGCTCCTGTTCACCGCACAGGGACGCACGGAGTCATGGTGATGAGAGAACTGCCGGTAACGCGAATCCTCCTGCTGCTTCCGTGCCTGGCATGCGGTGGAGACAGCTCCGGCACGCGAGAGCACGAGGGGTGGCTCACCGAACTGGAATACAGGTTCACGGGCACAGCCGAGCAGGGCGTGCTGTTCAACTGGGCGTTCCTGCGGGCCGATCCCTACCGGGACCGCATCTTCATCGTCGACCCGATGGAAACCCAGGTCAGTGCCTGGCGGCCGGATGGCTCGCTGGTGTTCGTCGTCGGCAGGAAGGGCGAGGGTCCCGGCGAATTCACCCAGCCGTCGCGGATCTACTTTGCGGAAGATGGCGGGTTCACGGTGCGCGAGGGATGGGGAACGCGCTTCACCCACTATACCGCCGACGGTGAGCTGGTGGGCACCGAATTCGGATTGACGACCTCGCTGACCTACGAGAACACAAGTTTAGGTCTCGAAGCTCCGACAGGTGACGGAGGATACCTGGCCAAGCCGCTGTTCAGTGCGTCCAGACAAGCGGGGTTGCGCGGCGGGCCGCCCATGGAGCGGGAGCCCCTCTTGCGTGTCCGGCGCTCCGAGAGTGGACAGTGGCCGGCTCCGCAGCCGATCTTCTGGCAGAACACTCGCAACGGCCTGCACGCTGTTCCCCTGCGGGACTCGCATAGCTTCGGCGCTCAGTACTTCGGAGACGATGACCGCACGACGTTCGCACACGGTCGGATCCTGGTGCTGCAGCGTGCTGGCGGGCCGCCCGGTTTTCTTGATTTGATCGAATTGAACGCGGACGGGGACACGCTCTGGGAGCGGCGGTTGCAATTTGAGCCCCTGAAACTCACGCGCGAGTGGATCGAGGAAGCTATCGAGATCTTCGGGCGCCCGGAGTGGCTGCTCTCCGGGATTACAGGTGCTGAACGGCTCAGATACGTCCAGACCTTCGAGGAGACGCTCTACAAGCCCGAGCATTTGCCGGCGGCAGAGGGGTTCTTCCTCGCGGCCTCGGACGAGGTGTGGATCAAGACCTTCGGGAGATCCGACACGCTAAGGGTGTACTGCACGATTCCGCGGGGTGACGTGTCCGGGGAGCCCCGGCGCGTTCTCCTGCCCGAATCCCTGCGAGCCGAGGATGCGACGGCCACACACGTCTGGGGGATCCGGGACGATCCCCTGGGCGTGCCCTATGTGGTGGGGGGGAGACTTAAGCACAATCAGCGACCGTGAGTCGGCGAGAGGCCTTGTCCTACGCGGAAACGGCGACCAGACTTCGACCGACCCCACGGAGCCTTCCCCGGCATCCAGCCACCCGACCCCAGGAAGTGACATGCTCGGATTGATGTTCAGGTTCACCGGACCGATCGCCCTGACGATCGCCGTGTCCGCCGTTGTTGCCACTTCACCCGCCGCCGCACAGGACGACGAAGGACTGCCATTTCCCGAAGGTTGGGAAGTCCGTTTTGACCGCGAGGGCGCCAGCATGGACGACCTCTACCTGGTTTCCATGCCGCCGGGGCTCCACGTGACCACCGGTCCGGCGGTGATCGCCTACCAGCCCGATTCGGTAGCCACTGGCGACTTCAGGATCGAGTCCGAAACCTTCCTCTTCGATCCGCAGGGACGGCGCGAAGCGTTCGGATTTTTTGTGGGCGGTACAGACCTGCAGGGTCCCGGCCAGCGCTACACGTACTTTTTGCTGCGCGAAGGCGGGGAGTTCCTGGTGAAGACCCGCTCCGGCGCCGAAACGGCCGAGGTCCAGGGCTGGACGGCCCACCCGTCGATCGTCAACCACGGGCCCAACCTCCACGTCACGACGATCATGGCGACGGCAATGAACTGACAGACGGCAGGATTATGTACATAATATTATGTACAGAATATCGAAGCCGCCGCCCTCGGCCTCGCCACTCATCCTGATGGTCCGAAAGTACCCGGACACCTTCGAGCGGCTTGCCTCCCTTTTTAGGCCGCACGATTACATTTATCAATGAGATTGACGTCCATGCGAAGGATCCAACACGCAGCTTGGATATGGATACCTGTTGCGGGGTTCCTGGCAGCGTGCGCGACCAAGGGGCCGGGATCCAGTTCGGCGGACCTCAGCGATGGGCACCGAACCCCTGGCGACTGCCCGCCTTCCGACGAGGTCGCTTCGGAAGCGCCGTTGGCCCCGGCCGACCCCGGCGACATCGAGGTCGACCGACGGTCGGGACATTCCACTGATACGAGAGACCGCCCGCAGCCGTGAGACTCGGGGCCGGGGCTTGCGTCTGTTGCGCTGGTGGACAGACGATAGGAGCGGTCTTGCGATGGCGCTGGGCGCGATCTTTCCGCAGAGAGGTTGTTCGTGAAAAAGATCGTCGGGTTGGCCGGGGTTGGCGTGTTGGCGCTCACGGTGCTGATGTGGTCGGTTTCCGGGGGTGAGGCGTCGACAGAGGAGACGGTCGCCGCTGGCCGGGGGGCCGAGGCGGTGGCGCACGAGACTCTGCCCGTCTCTGCCCACGCGGCGCAGGAAGTCCTGGCCGCGAAGCAGGCCCCGCCCGTGGAGGCAACCCCGCGCGTACAGCAGGCCCCGCCCGTGCAGGAAGCCCAGGAGCCCCCGCCCCGGCGGAGGAGCAGGTGGTGGTCCCGCAACCGCTACCCCGGACCGATCCCCACCCCCGAGGAGTGGCAGCCACCCGACGGCCCGGTGCGCATCGGTCTGCAGGTGGGTCACTGGCGGACCGACGAGGCCCCCCGCGAGTTGTCCGGACTCCGCCGCAACGGTACCAGCTGGAACGGGACCCCCGAGTGGGAGGTGAACCTGGAGATCGCGCGCCGCACCGGCGCGATGCTGGAAGAACTGGGCTACGTGGTCGACATCCTGCCGGCCGTGGTGCCTCCCGGCTACCGCGCCCACCTCTTCATCGCCGTCCACGCGGACGCGAGCAACGATCGCAGCGCGAGGGGCTACCGGGTGGCGGCCCCCCGTCGCGACGCGACCGGCCGCGCCTCCGGCATCGTCGATCTGCTAAAGCGCACCTACGGCGAGGCGACCGGCATCAGGCGGCTTCCGGACGCGACCCGGCGCATGCGCAACTACTACGCCTTCAACTTCCGCCGCTACGAGCACGCCCTGCATCCCATGACCATCGCGGCGATCCTCGAAACCGGCTTCCTCACCAACGCCGACGACCGCGAAGTGATCATGGGGCACCCGGAGCGCGCTGCGCGCGGGATCGTCGAGGCGATCACCACGTTCCCGATCACACCCCCGCCCGTCGGCAGTGACGCGCCGCAATGACAACTACACTTGTCATTATGTAAAGCCGGCTTTACAAGCCCCCAATCTCCGTCACCAGAAACTCCTCGAAGAAGTCCAGCATGTCGTTGAGCTTCTGGATCGTGTTGTCCCGGCCGTACACGTAGTAGCCTTCGCCGGGGTAGGCCTTGTACCGCACGATCTTGTAGTGCTGGTCGAGCTTGCGGGCGAAGTCCAGAGCCGCCTGGGGCTGGCCCTCGCGCAGCCTCCAGTCGGCCGCGACCCCCTCGCCCTGGATCACGAAGGTGGGCGTGGTCACCTGGTGGGCTTGCAGGATCGCCGAGCTGTTCAGGTAGACGTCGCGGCTCTCGGGGTAGGGTCCCAACTCGTATTCGAGCAGCTTGATGTGCTGAAGCTCGTGCACCTTCGTGTGGAAGTCGGTCATGTCGCCGTAACCGGACAGCGCGATGGCCGCCTGGAAGACGCCGGGCGCGAACGCCACCGCGTCCATGGTCATGATGCCGCCGTAGCTGGTGCCGGTGACCGCGATCCTGTCGGGGTCCACATCGGGCAGGGTCTTGAGGTAGTCGACGCCCGCGAGCACGTCTTCGAGGTCGCAGTGGCCCCAGCAGTTGTTGTTGAGGTCCTCGAACTCCAGACCGTAGCCGGAGCTGCCGCGAATGTTGGGCATGAGGAGCACGTAGCCGCGCTGCGCGAAGAAGTGGACCTGCTGATGCCTGCGGAACTGGTCGTCGAACTGGGAGGTCGGGCCGCCATGGATCCACATTACGCCGGGGAAGCGCTGATCCGGAGCCGCGCCGGGGGGACGGTGCAGGTAGGCTTCGATCGTGAGGCCGTCGGTGCTGGGATAGCTGACCTTCTCGGGCATGTGGAGTTTGCTGTCCGAGCCCGCGGGGACGGCGGAATGCAGCAGCCGGCTTTCGCCGGATTCGAGGTCGAGCGTGAAGAGCTCGGCGGGGCGGACAGGCGTCTCGAAGGTGTAGCTGATCGTGCCGCCGTCGGGTGACCATTCGGGGCGCAGGGCCCCACCGACATCCGGATCCACCAGCGCCTTGTGCTTGCCGCCGTCGGCCGAGACCAGGCGCAGCGAATGCACGCCGTCCCGGTTCTCGGTGTAGCTGATCCAGCTGCCGTCCGGCGACCAGCGGGCGTCGCTCTGGTCGAAGTCGGACGCCGCGATCGGGCGCGGCTCGCCGTCGCCGTTCCGCGGTGCGACCCAGAAGTTCAGCCAACCGCTGCGTTGGGAGCGGAAGAGCACAGTCTGCCCGTCGGGAGAGACCTGGGCCGAGGCGAAGGCCCGTCCGGCACGGTAGTCGAAGAAGCCGGTGTCGCGGACGATGGTCCTCGGGTTGGCGCCGTCGGGGTCGACTTCGATCACGTCGTGGTCGACCCAGCGGTCGTCCATGCGCACATGGAGGAGCCGCTCGCCGTCGGGGGCCCAGCTGGGGTAGCCCTCGTACAGCGGGTCGCTCGTCAGGCGGTGCACCTCGCCGCCCGGCACCGACACCTTCCAGATGTCCATGTTGCCGAAGCGATCGCCCGAGAACGCGATCCAGGCGCCGTCGGGAGACCAGGCGAGGCCGTTCGCGCGCGCGGCGAGCCGGGTGAGCTGGAGGTCCTCTCCCCCCTCGGCGGGCCACAACCAGATCTCCGGCGCGCCGCTCTTGTCCGACGTGTAGGCCACCCACCGTCCGTCGGGCGACCACACCGGCTGCGGGGCGCCGAGCGAGCCGACCCCGCTGAGTGACAGGTCTTCCGTGAGGGTCGTGAGGGTGCCGTCCCCGGTGTCGACCCCGGCGAGGTTCGCGCCGAAGACGAAGCTGATCGTCGCGCCGTCGGGCGACCACTTCGGCGAATGGCTGCCGCCGACGGCCGCCTGCATGTCGACGAGTTCCGCGGCGCCGATGGGCACGGAGGAAGCGCCGGTGGCCCCGTTCATCGTGCCCTCGCTGCCCTCCTCTCCCTGTCCGCCGGGCGCGCCGGGCTGGCAAGCCAGTCCCGCGCCCAGCGCGCACACGGTGAAGGCCAACCCAACGCGTCTCATCGTGACATCCTTTTGCCCACGGTCACCATTTCGTCTCTCAGGAATTCCTCGAAGAAGTCCAGCATGTCGAGGAGCATCTGGCGCCGGTTCGCGGTGCTGCGGACGTAGTAGTTCTCGTTAGGGTAGGTGGTATAGCGGAAAGGCTTGTAGTAGTTCTCGAGCGCGCGGGCGAAGATCTCGGACTGGTCAGAACCCGGGTAGCGTCCCACCCCGTGCACCATGAAGATCGGTGACGCCACGTTCTCCACCTCGTAGATGGCGGAGCTGTTGCGCCACACGTCCTGGCTGGTCTCGAAGGGGCCGAGTTCGTGTTCCAGCAGCTTGACGTGGCGGAGCTCGTTCTCGCCGTGGTAGAAGTGCACCCAGTCGGCGTAGCCCGACCCGGGGATGATCGCGCGGAATTCATCCGGGGCGAAGGACGCGGCGTACATGCTCATGACGCCGCCGTAGCTCGTGCCGGTCAGGCCGATCCGGTCCGGGTCGACTTCGGGCATCGCCCTCAGGTAGTCCGCGCCGGCGACGACGTCCTCCAGGTCGCAGCGCCCCCAGCAGTCGTTGTTGGCGTCGGCGAAGTCCTTCCCGTACCCCGAGCTGCCGCGGATGTTGGGCAGCAGCACCACATAGCCACGCTGCGCGAAGAACTGCGCATTCTGCTGGAAGCTGTCGTTGAACTGCGAGGTGGGTCCGCCATGGATGATGAGCACCCCGGGGAATCGCTCTCCGGAGCCCGCGTTCGGCGGGCGGTACAGGTACGCCGGGATGGAATAGCCGTCCGTGCTCGCGTAGTGGACCTTCTCGGGGACGACCACGCGGTTGCCGAAGTTGCCGGCCGGCATGGAGTGGGTGAGCTGGCGGCTCTTGCCGTCGTCCAGCGAGACGGTGTAGAGGTCGTTGGGGCTCACCAGGTCGCCCTGCAGGTACGCGATCGCGCTTCCGTCCGGCGCCCACGACGGGCTGGCGGCGCCGCCGCCGTCCGGTGAAACCAGCACCCTGGGCTTCCCGCCGTCCGCGGAGACCACGCGCAGGTCGTGGTGCCCGTTGTGATTCTCGGTGTAGGCGATCGAGCGACCGTCCGGAGACCACACCGCGCTGCTCTGGTCGGCCTCTGCCGCGGCGACCGGGCGCGCCTCGCCGCCTTCGAGTGGGGCGAGCCAATAGTTGATCCAGCCGCTCCGGTGGGAGCGGAAGAGGATCTGGCTGCCGTCGGGTGAGACCTGCGTGTACCCGAAGGCGGTTCCCGCGCCGTAGTCGAAGAAGTCGGCGTCTTCGAGCACGGTGCGCGGGCTTCCGCCGTCGGCATCGACCTCGATGACCGTGTGGTCCTCCCAGGTGTCGTCGAGGCGCCCGTAGAGGACGTGCCGGGAATCGGGGGTCCAGCTGGGGAAGACTTCGTACCGTTTGTCGGTGGTGAGCCGATGCACCTGCCGCGTGGCGACATCGACGGTCCAGACGTCGTAGTTGCCGTACCGATCCCCCGCGAAGGCGACCGTACGCTCGTCGGGCGACCAGCTCATCGAGTTGATGCGGGCGCCCAGGCTGGTGAGCTGCACCTCGGAGCCGTCGGCGGTGGACCACAGCCAGATCTCGGGCTTGCCGCTCTTGTCCGAGACGTACGAAATCCACGCGCCCGACGGGGACCAGCCCGGCATCCGGGAGGCGAGGAAGTGACCCGCCGAGCCCAGATCCGCGGGGACGCGCGTCGGAAAGCCTCCGTTCGGCGAGATCGTCATCAGCCCGCCGGTGAGCCCCGACTCCACGAGAATGGCCGAGCCGTCGGGGGACCAGGCGGGGCTTCCCGAGACGACCGACCCGATGGAAAGGAGCTGGTCGATCGTGAGGGTGCCGCCGCCGTTGTCCTGGGCGTGGGCTGTGTCCGGCCCGGCCATTGTGGCGGCCGTGGCCGCCAACAGCAGGGTGACCGCGGGCGCGAGCGTTCGGCCGATGGCGAGCTTCCGGCGGGCGGGCAGCCGTGGGCGGGTCGCCGGTTTGCCGTGAGTCAAATGTTTCTGGTACGTCATCTTTGTCCTCCGGGTCAGTGTACCCAGACGCTGGACTGTTCCAGCGCGTTTTCGATTCTCAACCAGACGGATTGTCCGGGCCGCATGTAGATTCTGCTGGTCTTGTAGGGTCTGATCGCGCCGACCGGGTCGGCTTCCAACAGAAAACCGGAGCCGCCCAACAAGCTGGCGGGAAGAGGGACGGAGTCGGAGCGCATACTGGTGAGTGACATGAGCGTGAAGCGCTCCGCATTCCGGATTCCGTAGACCGTCATGTCCAACCAATTGCGGTTGGTCACATGGAGCGTGCTCTGCGGAGCGTTGCCGAACGCGGCAGCCTCGCCCGCAGGGGGCGGCGCGCCGGAGCGCTCCCCGGGGGAAGCGCATCCGGCGGCCGCTGCAAGCAGCAGAAGGAGGCAGGCCCCTACGGGATGAAGCCTTGCTGGGTCATGCACCCTGGCGGGACCTCCGGCTCCCGCGGCAAGCATTCGCTCAGGGGGTACGGCATCGCGTCATGAAGACGCTGGTCTGCGCTGGGCGGCCCCAATACCGGAATCTCCAGGAGCTTCCCGTAACGGTTCATGTCGACCCAGGTATGCCCCCCCTCGAAGACAAGCGAGAAGCGTTTGTTGTACAGCAGCTCGTTCAAAAGGTCATCGTCCGAGCCCATGTACGGGTCCGGCAGCGGGTCCAGGCCACCTGAGTTCATGCGAATCAGGTTGATGTCGGCGATCGCCGCCGCCCGGTTGCCCATCGCCAGGTTCGCCTCGGCCCGGATCAGGATCAGCTCCTCGTTCTTCACCCACACAAATGGGGCGTTCGGATCCTCGTACAGCGTGTACTGAAGGTCGGAGGCGACCTCCAGCAGCTGGTAGGTCGGCACGTCCTTGAACTTGGTCTGGAAGCGCAGGTCCGGCGAACCGTCCGCGCGAGCCTGAGCTTCATTTCGGAACCGCGTGTTCGCCCACAGCAGGTCGGGACGGTTGGCCGGGTTGACCAGGTCGCCGGAGTTGACCGACCAGCTGTGGTAGGCCCCGAAGTCGAGCGCCCGTCCCGGGTCCATGAAGGACTCGTTGAGGGCCTGCATTGCGGCCGACCACCCGTTGCGCTGCACTTCGGCGCGTGCCTTGAGCGCCCGGTTCAGCTGGGCGAATTCCGCCGGGCTGGAAAAGCTGCTGAGTCCCGCTGTCACGCCGAAGGGGAAGGAGCTCGCGGCTCGCAGATCGGCGAGGCCCTCGTCCAGAAGGCTCATGACGTGACCGTACAGCTCGGACTCCGACACGATGGGTGCCGGGTCCTCGTTGGGATCGACACCGACTGCCACCGGTGCGCCCAGGCGCCGCCGGGTCACGGCGATGTGCAGGAATTCGTACGCCTGGATGGTCTTGGCGAAGCCCCTCACCGCCGCCTTGTCCCCCTCGGGAAGCTCCGAAGCAGCGAGGGCTTCAAGGAGCAGGTTGGCGTTGCGGATGTTCTGGTAGGCCTCGTTCCACACCTGGGTGCCCACAAAGAGGGTCTGGGTGAAGGGGTCGCGGACGCTGCCCGGCAGCGATGAGCCGGTCGGCGCCATGGGATACACCTCACGCCCGAAGGCGCCTACCCACTGGACCATGTCTGCCAGGGTGAGCCGGGTGTCGAATAGCAGTCCCTGAGTCGCAGCCGCGACGGCAGCGCTGCTCGGGTTGGTCTGCAGGTCCTCCACACTCGGATTGTTGTAGTCGGGAATGGTCAGGTCGCATGCCGCGAAGAGGGTTGCGACGAGACCGACTGCCGTAATCTGGTGGCCGAGTCGTCTTTTCATTGGTTTCTCTCTCCCGTGCATGTTCATCAGAAGCCCACGTCCACCGAGAACCAGAAGCTCCGGCTCGGCGGGAAGGGCGCCACGTCCTGGCCGCGGCCGACGGACTCGCTCCCGAAGTTGCTGACTTCGGGGTCCAGACCGGGATAGTCCGTGAACGTGAGCAGGTTGCGGCCACTGAGATTGAGGCGGATGAAGCGGGCTGCGCTCCACAGACTCGACGCCATCTCGGGCGACAGCTCGTAGCTGACGGTGAACTCCCGCAGCTTGACGAACGAGGCGTCCTGGAAGTAGGTGCCCGTGTTGTTGGGGAAATCAAGGTTGCGCTGCACGCAGACGCTCTGGCCGTTCACCAGGTCGTTGCAGTCCTCGGTGTTCCGGGTCAGATCGAAGAGGAACTGGGTGAGGTTGTTCACCGTGCCCCCCTTCTGCCAATCCAGCGTCCCATAGACATTGAACTGCTTGATGCGGATGTCGTTGGAGAAGCCCACCCGGAAGTCGGCGTTGGCGTCCTTCAACGGGCCGACCCCGACTTCGCCTGTCTCGGGGTTGGGGCCGTTGCCCCACAGCCACGTGAGCGACCTGCCCTCTTCGACGGCCGTGGTCCCGTAGAAGTACCCGAAGCCCTGGACGGTGAAGCGAGGTACCGGCAGCGACACGACTTCGCTCCTGTCCATGCTGAAGGTCCCGCGGGCGGTCCACTGAAGATCCCGGTTGTAGACCGGTACGACGGTGATGGCTGTCTCCAGACCCCAGACGTTGATCTCGCCGCCGTTGAAGATCGACTCGTCGAAGCCGGTGGACGGCGCCAGGGAGCGCTCCAGGATGACGTTGCTGATGGTCTTGTTGAAGTAGGTGAACTCGATGTTCGCCCGGTCGTCGAACATGGTTGCGTCGATGCCGCCTTCGATCTCGGTCTGCCGCTCGGGACTCAGATCGAGCGCGGCCGTCGTGCCCTCGACGCGCAGGGCGGGAAGCCCGCCGATGTTGCGGCCCTCGTACTCCGTGAACTTCTGCCCGTAGACCGGCTGGTTGCCGGACTGGCCCCAGGCGCTCCGGAACTTGACTTCGTTGAGGGCGCCGCGGTCGACCGGAATCCGGTACGACGCGGCCAGCTTGGGGTAGAAGTGGAAGGCTTCGGTGTCCGAGTTGTTGGAGCTGCGGTCCACGCGGGCCCCGGCCGTGAGGAGCAGCCGCTCGTCCATCAGGAGCACCTCTTCCTGGGCGAAGATGCCGAAGTCCACCGACCGTTGCCGGTCCTGCCTGACCTCGGTCGCGGTGCCCCGGTCGATGTTCTGAAGTCCGCCGATGAGGTTCTTGGCGATCGTGCTGCTCGCGTCCAGATCGCGGATCTCGTACTGGGTGCCGAACGAGCTCGTGGACTGGAAGGAGTCTCCATTGAAGGTGTAGACCGCGTTCAGGTTGCCGTTCATGTACTGGCTGTAGGCCGATCCCAGCACCGACGTGCCCGGAAGCCCGTCGTTGGGCTCGAACTGGGACTCGGGCGGCGAAAAGAGCGCGTTCTTCTGGTTGTAGAAGTCGATGCCGCCAGTGGCGCTCAGGCGCAGAGTATGCGTGGCCGAGGTGATGGCGTCGAAGGTCAGGTTACCGGACCCCACGAAGCGCCAGACTTCCTCGTCGTTCCGTACCAGCGAAGCCGTCTCCAGGATGTTCGAAGAAGCGAAGGGATTCCTGGGATATGTGCCCGTACCGCTGGGACAGTTGTCGATGTCGGCCTGCCGGCTGCCGTCCGCGCACATGGCGCGCAGGTCCACGAAGCTGGGCGTCGACGGGAGCGTCATGTAGTAGCTGATGCTCCGGTTGTCGTTGTTGGTGATGCCGCGCCCCGCGAGCGTATGGATCGCGTTGGTGTTCAGGCTGAAGGAGACGCGTTCGCCCAGGGTCTGGTCGATGTTGAGCTTCAACGCCTCCTTGTTGTAGAAGGTGTTGTCGATGATGCCACCGTCGTGCTTGACGAGACCCGACGCGTAGTAGCGTGTGTCCTCGGTGCCGCCGCTGACGCTCGCCGAGGTCTCATAGGAAGGCGGCGAATTGCCCGCGAGCAGCTCCTCGTGGTCGAAGAACCTGCCGGCCTGCCAGTGGTCCCTGGCCTGGGGACCGAAGAATTCCACCGCCTCTTCCATCGACGTGAACTCGCGCAGCCCGAGCTTGTTGGAGAGCTGGGAGAAACCGAAGCGCTGTGTGACGTTGAACTGGGGCGCGCCGACCCGGCCCCGCTTGGTGCGGATGATGACCACGCCGTTGTTGGCCTTGGACCCGTAGATCGCCGCCGCGGACGCCCCCTTGAGGATCTCGATGCTCTCGATGTCGTAGGGGTTCAGGTCGGCGATCCGGTTGGCCGAGTTGTCCTGCGAGCCTCCGCGCACGGGATTCGACGACGAGACCGTGACCGCGTGGACTCCTGAGGGAATGGTCTGGTCGCTCACGATCACCCCGTCCACCACGTAGAGCGGCGTGTGGCTGCCGAGGATCGTGGATACGCCCCGAAGCTGGAGCTGCATGCCGCCCCCCGGCGCGCCGGAGTTGGATTGGATGTTCGCCCCGGCCACCTTGCCGCGCAGCGCCTGCTCGACCGAGGCGGAGGGCACCCGTTCCAGGTCCCTCGCGCTCACGGTCGAGACCGCGTTGGCGAGATTCCTGCGCGAAATGCCCGTCGCCTGTCCGGTGACCACGATCTCGTCAAGGTTCAGCACGTCTACCCGGAGCGAGACGCTGATGTTGTTCGTGCCGGTCGGCACCGTGACCGTGGAGGGCTGATAGCCGAGCATGCTGATGTCGAGCACGGCCTCGCCTGCCGCTACGGTCACGGCAAAGTTGCCGTCCGACTCGGTGAACGTGCCGAGCGCGGTGCCCGCGACCGCCACGGCAGCACCCGAAATGGGCTGCCCGCTGGTCGCGTCGGTGACGGACCCGGTCAGCACGCGCGTCTGGGCGTGGACTTCACCCACACCAAGCAACACGGCCAGACCCGCCAATAGAACGTTTCGAAGCTTCATGAGGCTCCTCCTTCTGAGATTGGTCATGGATACTCAACTGAATACTATGGGACATGATCCGAAAGGTTCCTACGAAAAACCGTAGTTTCCCGGCCAACCGAATCCCGGCGGGCCACGGTCGCGACGCAATGCGCCCCCAACAGGCACGCGAAGCCTGCGCCGGCGACACCGTCATCCACCGGATCGAGCCCGCTCGGCCGGGCACCGGGGGGTCGGGTTCAGAAGTCCAGCCAGTAGCTCGCCTTCACCAGGAAGACGTTGCGCATCGGGTCCGAGAAGAGCTCCCCGACGCCGATGCCGTCCAGGCCGCGGTCCAGGACCCTGGCCGCCCGGTCCTGGCTCCAGACGAGGAACAGGGTCGAACCCGGCAGGTATTCCCAGCGCAGCACGACGTTGCTCCGGAACGATCGCACCCGGAAATCGGGGTTGCCGAAGTTGACGGCCTTCGCCGGACCGGTGCCGTCGGCATCGACGGTGTAGCGGTCATCGGCGCTCTCGATCGTCGACCCGGACTTGCCGTACCGCAGGAAGTCGAAGGTCCCGGGAGTCTTCAGAGCGCGGTAGCGGTCGTAGTCGCCGAACGCCACGAAGGGCTGGGCATATGCCTGGAACGTCACCGACGGGGTGAGCGCGACGTCCATGCGGGCGGTCAGGTTGAGGGACCTCTGCTCGAGTTCGGCGAAGACGTAGCGGCGGCCGAAGGTGGCCGCGGCGGCGGCATCATCGGCCTGGGTGACGTAGAAGGCCGCGTTCCTGCTCCAGGTCAGCCCGGGCCCGAGGCGCCAGCTGAACCAGCCCTCGCCCCGCCCGGTGAGAGAAGGTGAGAGCGCCAATGAGTACGATCCTTCTTCGTCGGCCGAGTAGCGGACCGTCATGCCGCCCGAAACTCGGTTCCGCCCGTCGCCCGTCAAGGTCAGGTTCCCGCCCCAGTCGACCGGGCTCGTCATGGCCGGGCCGCCGCGAGTGGCGCGGTGGTCCTGGCTGCGGAAGCCGTAACGCAGCGAGCCCCGCAGCCTGCGGAATCCGGTGGTCTGCCCGCTCCCGTTCAAGGAGATGCTGCGCTGGAAGACCAGGTTGCCGAAATTGCGTCGCTCGGAGCCCGTGATGCCGAGGTTGGCCGTCCGGAAAAAGCGGCCCGGTTCCAGCCAGCGCCGGCGCCCGTTGACCACCAGCGAATAGAGGTCGGCGATCGTCTGAAAGCCCGCGTCGTTCATCTCGAATCCGGGCGAGACCACGCTGCCCTCGAAGCCGTAGAGCCACTCGCCCGCCTCCTTGCGGAAGGCGACTTCGCCCGCGAAACCGGTCAGGGAGGTGCGGCTCGGATCCAGGGTCACGTAGTCCTGTCCGGGGCGCTGGTAGTAGCGTACGGACGACCTCTGGGCGCGGAGCATCGCGGCCGGATTGCCGCGCACATAGGAGCCGCCCACCCAGCCCTGCAGCGCGTAGGTACGGTTCCCGAACCGGTGCAGGAAGTCGACCCCTCCCGTCATGGCGCGGTCCCGCAGGCCGGTGAACGCCTCGTGATCCAGGTCGCGGACGACCCCCGTGGCGATCGCGCCCACATAGCTGTCCCCCTCCTTCATGTCCTTTCGGACCCGAAGGGCGGTCGTGTTGCCCAGCGGATCCACCGGCGACTCGAAGAACGGCGCGCCTGCCCCTTCCGCGACCCTCGCCATCTCGCGCCGTGTGGTGGCATTCATGAACGCGACGACCCAGCCCGACTCGGTTCGGCCCGAGACCTTCGCGGCGCCGAGGATCGTGGACGCCGCGGGCTGGTCCACGTAGGCCCCTTTGCCGTAGGCGGACAGCGCGGGCCGCTGCCCTACCCGGCGCGAGTAGAAGAAGCGAAGTCCCTCCAGCCCGCCGAACCCGAAGAGGCTCGCGCCCTCGACGAAGAACGGGCGCCGCTCGTCGAATCGGGTCTCGAAGGCCGTCAGGTTGACCACGGCCGGGTCGGCTTCCACCTGCCCGAAGTCGGGGTTGACCGTTGCGTCCAGGGTGAGGCCGCTGGTGAGGCCGTACTTGACGTCCAGGCCCATTGTTCCGCCCAACACCGAGCCGTCGTCGAAGGGGCTCGCCGGATCCGCGCGCTGGTCGAAGGACGCCCGTGTCACCGCATACGGCAGCACCTCTACCCTTCCGGGCCGGTTGATCCCCTCCAGCCCCAGCAGGTGCCCGAACTGCGAGGTCCATCCGGTCTCCGTCGCCGGCCGCCAACTCCAGTCGACGGCTTCTCCCGCGTGGAGGATGTCACGCCGGAAGTTGATCCCCCACACCTTCCGTTCCCCATCGGGAAAGCGCAGCTGCGAGAAGGGTATGCGCATCTCGGCCACCCACCCCAGCGAATCCACCCGCGTCGCCACCTCCCACACCGGGTCCCAGCCCGAGTCCATGCCTCGCAGACCGTCGTTGGGGGCGGTGAGGTCGTTGCGTCCCCCGGCGGGGGTCACGCCGAAGATGAAGGCCGTGCGGTGGTCGTGGTAGGAATCGATCTGCACCAGAAACTGGTCGTTCGACTGCATGAAGGAATCGCGCCGTCCCCGGAGTCGGGAGATCCGCTCCGGGTCGCGGTCGTGCATGCGGGCCCCGACGTAAAGGGCGTCGGCCGTGTAGGCGACCCGCACCTCGGTGCGCTCCGCCGCGGGCTTCCCGTCGCCGGGACGGTCGCGGCGGAAGCCGGTGACCGGGGACGCGATCCCCCAGACCGCATCGTCGAGGTGGCCGTCCAGGGTGGGTGGGACGTCGGCCCGAACCGCGGTCACAACCGGCGGAGCGATGCCGTTGCCGTGGGTGAGAGCCGAGTCCGCGGGGACGGCGAGTTGCCCGGGCGCCTGAACGGCACCCGCCGCATGGAGTAGGAGAAGGGCGGTGCTGAGCGTCATGGGCTCCCCGGAAAGCGGTCGATTGCTGTTCGGAAACCTATTGAGAAACGGGGGCGGCGGCGAACCGGGGAGGGAGTGCGCGCTTCAGAAGTCCAGCCAGTAACTCGCCTTGACCAGGAAAACGTTGCGCATCGGGTCCGAGAAGAGCCGCTGCAGGTCGCCCGTGCCGTCGAAGGAGGGGTCGCGGACCCAGTCGGCCCGGTCCTGGCTCCAGACCAGGAAGAGGGTCGAGCCGGACGGGAACTCCCATCCCTCGGCGTGAGGGCGAGGGTCGAGGGTGGGCGCGGGCTCGGCCCTCACCGCGGTGACGGCCGGGGGAATGTCTCCGGTGCCGTGAACGAGTGCCGAATCGGCGGTAGCGGGAAGTTGTACGGGTGTCTGGACGGCGCCCGCCGTTTGAAGGACGAGAAGCGCGGTGCTCAGGGTCATGGGCTCACCGGTACATGGTCAAAAGCTGCCCGGGAACCTATTGATGAATGGGGACGGTCGCCACTTGGATCGCGGCCGGATCCGCGTTTCTGCGCATCCCGAGACGAAGGAGATCACAATGTCCCGGTTCACAAGCGTCCGTCCGACATTCTTCCACGCCTGCGGCCTGGCAGCCCGTGGCGGAAGTCCCCGCCGGTCTCGGTGGGACGCGGGTGTTCACCACCGGCTGCTCAGGGCCCTCACGCCAGCGGCCATCCCCGTGATCGCCGCCCTTGCGGCCCTTGCCACCCTGGCTCGCCCGGCCACCACCCAGACCCTGCCCCCCGACGCGGATTCGGCCAGCGCTTTCCTGATGAACGTCAGCGACGGGTTCACGGTCGCTGCCGTCGGCGACATCATCATCGCTCGGCCCGTCTCCCAGATCACCGACCCGGACTTCACACGGGCCATGGACATCATCGCGCGGGCCGATGTCGCGTTCGGAAACTTCGAGACCTCGGCCATCGACATTCGCACCTTCGACGGCTACCCCCAGGCCGAGTACGGCGGTGCCTGGCTGATCGGCGTGCCGGCGATCGCGCGGGACCTCGCCACGCTGGGTTTCGACATGGTCGCGCGGGCCAACAACCACACCACCGATTGGGGTGTGGAGGGGATGCGGGCGACCAGCCGTCACCTCGACGAAGCGGGGCTGATCCATGCCGGCGCCGGCGAAACCCGGGCCGAGGCGCGTGCCGGCCGCTATCTGGACACACCGAAGGGACGGGTCGGGGTGGTCTCGATGGCCTCCAGCTTCACGCCTCTGTCCCGTGCCATGGACCCGATGGGAGAAGCCCCGGGCCGACCCGGACTAAGCGCGCTCAGGACGACGGGGCACGTCCTGGTCACCCCCGAGGAGATCGAGGTGCTGCGGCGGATCCGCGACGAGCAGCCGGAAGGTTCGGTGCGGATCCCGGAGGACGACCCCGACGACCGGTTGTCGCTCTTCGGAGTCAGCTACCGGGTGGGAGAGGGGCGGGGGACCGAGCAGGTGATGAACGAGGTCGACCTGGCCGAGATCCTGCAGGCGATCCGCAAGGCAAAGCGGAACTCCGATTTCGTGATCGCCACCATCCACGCCCACGACCCCGGCAACTGGAGCGACGAGCCGCCCGGATTCCTGGTGGACCTGGCCCGTGCAACCATTGACGCCGGCGCCGACCAATTCATCGGCCACGGCCCGCACCAGCTGCGGGGGATCGAGATCTACAAGGGAAAGCCGATCTTCTATTCGCTCGCGAACTTCCTCTTCCAGGTCGAGGAACAGGAGCCCGTCGCACGTGATCTCTACGAGAGCTTTGGCCTGACACCCGAGGAGATCACCGACCCCGAGTTCAACCGCCGCTGGCTGGACCTCCACTTCGACGACGCGGTCTGGTACCGCAGCGTGATCGCCGAGAGCGTCTTCAGCGGCGGCCAGGTCAGCAGTATCCGCTTGTACCCGGTGGAACTCGGCTACGAAATGCGAGGAGGGAACCGCGGGGTGCCGCGGGCGGCGACCCCGGAGGCCGCGCGGGAGATCCTGGAGTCGTTGGCGGAACTCTCGCGACCGATGGGGACCGTCATCGAGATCGAGGCCGGGGTGGGGGTAGTGCGGGTGCGGTGAGGGCTTACCGGTACCCGTGAAAGCGCCGTAGTCCTTCCGCCAGCCCCGCGTCCGCTTCCGGCCGCTCGTACCTTCCCGATTCCTGGTCGAACCAGCGACGGCGCAGAGCGTCCCCGTACGCCGAGAAGACTTCACTCCCGTCCGCGCGCCCCGCGACCACCTCCTGCAGCAAGCTCGAGTACCCCACCCGGGCCAACCCCACGAGCGCGACAAGCCCGTCGTACGCCTCCCGCATGTCACCCGCCGTGAAGGTGTAGACATCGTCGCCGTAGTTCACCCCGGGAATGCCTTCCAGGAAGCGCAGGCTCGCCGGAGGAACCGCATGCAGGGACGCGAAGATCGGTGCCGACACGCGTAGCGACTTCGCCCCGGCGAGCCCCTCCACTGCCCGCCTCGCGCCCTCGCGCAGGTCGGCGTGCGCCTCGGGAACGGGGCGAGTGACGGCGCTGTCGGCCCCGTTCGCGTCCTTCACGGTCACGTACTCGATCCACGGCATGGTCTCGAGATCGCCGCGGAGCCGGTCGTCGCCCGACGCGAAGATGACGGGGACACCCACGCGTCCCCACGACAGCGCCACCAGTTCGGTCTCCGTAATGGCTTGCCCGTTGATCAGGAGGCCGATGCCCAGGGTGAAGGTGTGGGATGCGAAGCCGGCGCTCCCGGTCTTGGCGTGCATTCCCACGACGGCCACCGCGTCGATCTCCTCCGATTCGGGGAGATCGAAGTACGTGTCGAAGGGTTCGTTACGGATGATCTGGGTTGCCCGCGCGTCGAGGAGGTCGGTGCGGAGGTCGGGGTCCGGATTCCCGCTGCCGTGCCCGTCGGCGATCACGACCTCGGTGGCCCCTCCCGCGAACAGGCCGTCCACCACGGCGTTGATGTCCGCGGCGAGCATCTCCTGGCCGGACGGGTACTGTTCGGTGCTGAAGGAGTAGGTGCGGGGGTCGCTCTGTCCCGCCAGGCCTTCCATGTCGTGGATGATCAGGACGCGGATCCCGTCATCGGTGTTGGGCTCGGCGTCCTTCAGCGTCCATGGCTCGGTCGGCATCTCGGAAGAAGCGTCGGAGGACGGCGGTGCCGGCTGGCAGGCAGCGGTCGCCAGGCAGGCGGCCGTACCCAGGCGCGCAGCGGCTCTCAGGCAGACGGCTGTACCCAGGCGGATCGCCGTCTCGCTGGGCTTCCGGGTAAAGTCTCGCTTCGCATGCATTGGTCCTACCTCCATTCCTCGGCAAATACCCGCCCGAACCGGTCCGTGGCTTCGACCGTTACGACCATTTCATCGCCCGCCACCCCGGCACGGAAAAGGTGATCGGTCGGCACCGGCTCCACCCAGGTGCGGCGCGGCGGCAGATCGGGCCCGGTGTGGAGTTCCACGCTCATCGGGTCCAGCCCTCGCCGGCGCTCCATGGCGCCCCGGGGCTCGCCGTCCGCGAACCAACGCACCGTCCACGCCGGGTCCCAATTCCAGACGTTCACGACCAGTTCGCCGGGCGCTTCCGGATCGACCCCGGGTGGATAGACGCGCATCTGGTGGTCCGGCGCCTGTCCCGTCGCCTTGTACCGCCAACTGACCTCCTCTCCCCGCACCGTGTAGACGCAATAGCCGTTCGGGGTGCCGTCATGGCAGATCGGCCCGCTCCACCACGCCCCGCATACGGCTCCGGTCACGTGTTCGTGGGTGCCTTGCTCGAAGACGTGCTCGCACTCGTGGGTGTGTCCGGTGAGAATGTGGGCCTCGAAGGGCTCGAGCAGGCGGTAGAGTGCCTCCCTGTTCATGATGGCCAACCCGGTCCCGGGCTCTCGCTCGCCCCGCCGCGTGTGCTGGCTGCCCAGCGCGGGGATGTGGGTCGCCACGATGACCGGCGATCCGCGTTCCACCCGGGCCAGATCCTGTTCCAGCCAGGCCAGCGCGTCCGCACCCAGGTAACCGATGTAGCCGCTCCCGTGCCAGAAGACGTCGTCGAGGACCACGTAGTGCACGGCCCCGCGGGAGAAAGAGTAGTAGGGGGGCCCGAAGTGTCGGCTGAAGGTGTCCGTCGAGGCCCGGTCCGTATGGTTGTCCAGGTCCAGGTCGTGGTTGCCGACAACCTGGAAGAAAGGGACGCCGATGCGGCCGACTCCGCCTTCGTAGTCGGGGTACATCTCAAGGTTGTCGTACATGATGTCCCCGCACGATATGCCGAAGGCGGGCCCGTCGCCCAGGCCGCGCACAGTCTCCCGGATATCGGGGACCGAGCGCTCCAGGAACCAGGCCATTTCCTGCATGTCCTGCGCCTGAATATCGCCGAGCAGGAGCAGGGTGTGGTCTTCCTGGGAGACGGGGTCGGGTTCAAGCTCGAAGACGGCCGTCTGCTCGGCTGCCGACGTCAGAGGCTGGTGGAAGCGGGCCGTCCCCACCGGGCTCAGCGGAATCCGATATCCCGAAGGCGGCGAAAACCAGACGAACCCGCGGTCGGCAGTGGTCACGATCTCGAAGGAGCCGTCGGGCGCAGTGTCGACGACCTGCGCGCCGTCGGACACCGGTATGCGCGGCAATCCTCTGCCGGCCGAGCGGACCACGCCTCGCACCCGCACGGGGGCCGCGCCCAAGGCCAGCCCGTGGCCACCGGCGAACTTGCCGAGTGCCCCGGACGTGGCCCGGGTTCGGGGATCGGTCCACGCGTAGGGGTCGGCCAGAATCCGCTCGGGGGCGAGCAGGGAGCCGACGAAGCCGGCGGCTCCGGCCTTCAGGAACGCGCGCCGGGAGGGAATGCCGGTACGGGATGCGCTCCTCCCGCTCGATGGGGTGCTGACGCGCGACGGTGTGCCGCCGCCCGATGGTGCGCTGCCGCGGCGCCTGATGCCGCCGCGAAATCGTGTGCCGGTCATTCTTCAGCCTGCCTCGTTGCTTGTATCGTGCGGATCAACAGTACTCCTCGACGGCGAGGATCGCGAGGCGTGCCCACGCACGCTCGTCTCGAGCGATTGCTCCGAATAATGTCAACGCGAGTTTACATAATGTAAACTGTACATTACAAGTCAGGTCACACTCCGTACTCCGCGAAGACCTCGTCGTTGTGTTCGCCCAGCTTCGGGGCGCGGCGGCGCGCGGCCGGCATCCCCAGTGGCGTTCGCACCTGCAGGCTCCCCGCCGATCCCGGGTCTCCGATCTCGAAGAAAAGGCCACGTTCACGGTGCAGGGGATGGTCCGTCACCTCGTCCAGCTCAAGCACGGGTTCGCAGCAGCAGTCGTGCTCGGCGAGGATGTCCGTCCACTCGTCGCGGGTTTTCGTGGCGACGATCCGTGTCAGTTGGTGGCGCAGGTCTTCGTCGGCGCCCGGTCCTCCGCGCAACTCCACTCCCGCGACCGCGGCCAGGCGCGCCAGGAACTGAGGTTCGAGCGCGCCCACGCTCAGGTACTTTCCGTCGCGGGTCCGGTACACGCCGTAGCGGGCGACACCACCATTGAGCAGCCCGGTACCGCGCGTCGGCGCAGCGGGCTCCGCGTCCACGATGCCGAACTCGCTCGCCAGCATCGCAAGCGCGCCCTCGGTCATCGAGATGTCCAGATGGGTACCCTGGCCGCTCCGGTCCCGTTCGATCAGCGCGGCGAGGATCCCGAGCGCGCTCCACATGGCCCCTCCGCTCAAGTCCGCGATCTGCACACCGGACATGGCGGGTGGCCCGTCCGGATCCTGGCCGCTCATTGCGAGCACCCCGGCCAGCGCAAGGTAGTTGACATCGTGTCCCGCCCGGTCGCGGTAGGGCCCGGTCTGCCCGTAGCCGGAGACCGAACAAAGGATAATCCGCGGGTTGCGTTCGCACAGCGCCGCGTACCCCACGCCCAGCCGGTCCATCACTCCGGGGCGGAAGCTCTCCACGACGACGTCGGCGCGGCCCACCATGCTCAGAAAGCGCTCGCGCTCCCGGTCGTTCTTCAGGTCCACGGTCACCGACCGCTTGTTCCGGTTGACCGTCATGTACCGTCCCGACGGGCCATTGCCACGGGGCGGGAAGTCGCGCATGTAGTCGCCCATCCGAGGCTCCTCCACCTTGACCACATCGGCCCCGAGGTCGGCCAGGACCATGGTCAGAAAGGGACCCGGAAGGAGCCGGGAAAGGTCGAGCACTCTGACGCCTCGGAGGGCATGAGCAAGTGACATTGGGATCGCTCGCGCAGGTTGTGGTAGACACTTGGGTGATTGATGGCACCGGCGTTGGCCCGGCCAGCATGAGAAGCGCGGCACGGGACGTTGCTGCGGTGTCCCCAACATCCACCTTCGGGTTCCCTGAATGCAATGGCGCCGACGCCGTTGAAACCGTATTCTGCCTGTTCGGGGCGGCGAGCGAGCGCCCCCCCGTTGCCCATTGCGCACCCCGGACACGCGACATGAGAGGATCGGGATGGCTACCAGAAGGAACTTTCTCAGGAGTGCCGCGGTGGCAGCGACCGCTCCATCCGTCATCGGTGTTGCCGCCTGTACCCCCGACTTGCCATCGCGGGGCCGGGCCGAGAGCGCGCCCAGCGGGACCGATCCGGCGTTGCAAGCGGAGTTGGAGGAAGCGCTCGCACGTCACAGGGTGGTCGGGGCAAGCGCGGCGGTCTTTGCCGACGGGGAAATCCGTACGGCCGCGGCCGGGCTTGTCAATGTCACCACCGGCGTCGAGACGACGCCCGAAACGGTGATGCACATCGGGTCCATCACGAAGGTCTTCAACACCACACTTCTCATGCAGCTGGTGGATGACGGGCTGGTCGATCTTTCGGCCCCCGTCTCGCGCTACCTTCCCGAACTCCGGTTGCGGGATCCGGACCACCTCGCCCGCATCACGGTGGGTATGCTGGTCAACCACACCAGCGGCATCGACGGCGAGATGGTGCCCGAACAGGGGCACGACGAGGAGATCATCGAGAAAGCGATCCCCCGCTTTGCCGACATGGGACTGATCCACCAACCCGGCGCCGACTGCTCCTACTGCAACACGGCCACCGTCATCGCCGGCTACCTCACCCAGAAGATTCGGGGGCGCAGCTGGTACGACCTCATGAAGGAGAGGATCTTCCAGCCGCTGGAAATGGAGCACGCCGCCGTCTTGCCCGAGGACGCGCTTCTGCACCGCGCGAGCGTCGGGCATCACACGAACCCGGCGACAGGCGAGCCCGTCCGGACCTCCTTCGCCTTCCTCCCGGTAAGCTTTGCACCGGCGGGTGCGACCGCGATGATGTCAGCCAGCGCGCTGGTGACCTTCGCCGCGGCTCACATCGGCGACGGCACGGGGCCGAACGGAGTCACCATTCTGTCGCCCGAGAGCGCCCGCGCCATGCGGACGCCCACGACGCGCTACAGGGGAACGGACCTGGACCTTCAGTTCGGCCTGGGCTGGATGCTTCCCGGGGACGGCTTTGTGTCGCACGGTGGTGGGGGGCCCGGAATCCTGTCCGTGGTCACGGCCCGGCCGGAGAACAACGTCGCGGTGGCCGTCCTTACCAACTCCGACCACGGGGGCGCGCTGGCCAACGAGCTGTCCACCAGTTGGCTGGAAGAAGCCACTGGAAGCGCCCCTCCCGCGCCTGATGTGAGACCCATCGTCGACGTCGACGTTGACACAGGGCGCTACACGGGTACCTATGAGAATATTGCACTCGTACATGAAGTGGTGGAGATGGACGGCGGGATCGCCATCTCATCGCGCTCCAAATACCGCTTCTACGACAACACGTCGACGGAAGCGGGCCCGCCCATCGCCCTGAAGCCGGTCGGAGACAACGCGTTCACCATGCCCGACGCCGAGGGCAATGCCACGGCGGCGGTTCTGACGTTCCTCGACCCGCATCCGGACGGCCGCATGAGTACCATCGCGCAGGGCGTGCGTCTCGTACCCAGATCCGACTAGACAAACCAGGGGGAAAACCCTCCGGGGGCGCGATGCGCCGCCAGGGCTCCCCACCTCAGGAAGGACGGTAGTCATGCCGCTCGATCACATTCGTTCCGCACCAGCTCTCGCCGGCCCGTGCGCCAGCCTGGCGCTCGCCCTGCTCCTCGCGCTCCTCCCCCTCGCCGCCCGCGCCCAGACCCTCGCGGTCACCGGTGGCACCGTCATCGACGGCACCGGCGCGGCTCCCGTGTCGAACGGCGTTGTCATCATGACAGATGGCCGCATCACCGCGGTGGGGGCGGCCGGCGACGTCGATGTTCCCGCCGGGGCGACCATGATCGACGCCGGCGGCAAGTACGTCATCCCGGGGTTGATTGACGGCAACCTGCACCTCTTCCTGAACGGCGATCTCGAGACGCTGATCAAGCACGAGAAGCGCCTGCACGAGATCGTGCTTGAGGCCGCGCAGATCACCCTCAAGACCGGCCAGACGACGGTCTTCGACACCTGGGGCCCACGCGCGGCTCTCGCTCAGGCCCGCGACATGATCAATGCCGGCGAGGCCCCCGGCAGCCGGATCTACCTTGCCGGGAACATCATCGGCTTCAGCGGCCCCCTCGGGCCCGACTTCCGGGAACAGTACGCGCCATTCGTGAGCAAGGCGTTCGTCAACCGGATCAACGAGACCTGGGAGGAAGACACGGGCCGGGAGTTGCTCTGGATGTCCCCCGATTCCGTGGCGGCGGTCATCCGCAACTACACGACCCTGGGCATGGACTTCCTGAAGTACGGCGCCAGCGGGCACGTCGACATGAACCTGATTTCGTTCTCGGAGCGGGTTCAACGGGTCATCGTCGAGGAGGGCCACCGCGCGGGGATCACCGTGCAGACCCACACGACATCGGTGGAGAGCCTCGACATGGCGATCGAAGCCGGCGTGGACATCATCACCCACTGCGGAATCTCCGGCCCCGAGATCCCCATCCCCCTGGTGACGATCCAGAAGATGGTCGACCGCGGCATTGCATGCTCGGTGCTGCCGATCACGGCGCGACGCCTGGCCGCATTGGAGGAGCACGTTCCCGAGGGGACGCTCACGCCGTACATGAGGGTCGGTGTGACCAACCGCCGCAACATGATCGAAGCCGGCGTGAAGCTGCTGATGTCGACCGACGCGGGGATCGAGAATCCGGTGCTCCGGGCCGAATCACCCACGCTCGCGGCCGACACGGTAGACCCGCGCGTCAAACTCGGGGATGGTCACTTCAACGCGCTGGTCGCGCTGGAGGAGCTGGGGATGGACCCCATGGAGGTGCTGAAATCCGCTACCAGCAACGTCGCCAGCGCGTACTGGCTGGATGACGAGTTCGGCACCCTGCAGGCCGGCAGGTGGGGCGACGTGGTCGTCCTCGACGCCAACCCCCTGGAGAGCGCGTACAACTACCGCCAGATCCACATGGTGATCAAGGAGGGAAAGGTGGTAGATCTGGACGCGCTCCCGGTCGCGCCGATCATCAGTTCGATGAAGGTGCCCACAGGGGGGTAGTCCCGATGCCTGGCTGCCGACCTCCCCCGTTTCCAGTCGCCCGTGTGCTCGCGACCGGCCTCGCCATCGTCCTCAGCGTCGCCAACGGTGCGTGCGCTCCCGGGCAGGATCAGCTGCAGGCTCCGGGGGAAGCCTCATCCTACATCACCGCTGCCGATGGCACCCGGCTCGCCGCCGATGTCTATCTGCCGGGCGGAGAAGACGGCCCGTTCCCGGCGCTTCTCACCCTGACCCGCTACCGGCGGGGGCTGGAGGATCCCGAAACGGGAGAGCCGCTCAACACCCTGTCGCGCCTGGACCGCCATTTCCTCGCCCATGGTTACGCCCTGGTCAAGGTGGATGCGCGCGGCAGCGGCGCCTCCTTCGGCACCCGTCCCGTGGAGTATGGCCGCCAGGAGGTCCTGGACGCGTACGACGTGGTGGAATGGGTGGTGTCCCGGCAATGGTCGGATGGGACGGTCGGTGCCTACGGGACGTCGTACACGGGCACGACCGCGGAACTGCTTGCCGCGGTGAACCATCCAGCGGTCAAGGCGGTCGTCCCGGGATGGTCGGACTTCGACGCCTACCCCAGTCCGGTGCGGCCCTACGGCTTGCTCGCGCGCGGCTTCATCGAGACGTGGGGCGACCTGGTGGGCCACATGGACGACAACAACGTGGAGGTGATGGGCGCCGGCGTCCGGCGTGTGGACGAAGACGGAGACGGATCCCTCCTGGCCGCGGCCGTGGCCGAACACGCCGCCAACCCGGACGTCTTCCAGACGGTGGTTGATACGGAATACCGCGACGATGTGGTCGGCGGGGGTCAGACCTGGGCCGAGATCGGCCCGATCCACTGGCAGGAAGAGATCGAGGCTTCGGGCGTTCCCATGCTGGTACTGGTCAGCTGGATGGATGCGGGGACCGCCGAAGGGACGCTGCTCCGCTTCCGGCATTTCAGCAACCCCCGGAAGGTGCTGGTGCTGGCCTCGACTCACGGGGGCGGGTACCATGCCAGCCCGTATGCCGTGAGCGGCGAGCCGCTGGCGCCCGACCCCTCGGAGGAGGATCAGTTCGAACTGCGGCGGCTCTTCTTCGATCGTCACCTGAAGCGAGAAGACAACGGCGTGGACGAGTGGCCATCCATGCGCTTCTTCAACCTGGGCGAGGAGTCGTACCACGACACGGAGGTGTGGCCTCCCGCGGGGACAGGGACCACGACCTTCTACATGGACGCGGAGGGACGGTTGACCGGAGATCCGGACGCCGTGGCGGACGGCAGCGACGACTACAGAGTCGACCCGGGGGCCACCACCGGCCCCGACAACCGCTGGATGGCCCAGATGGGGCAGCCGATCCTCAACCTGGACAATCGCGGCGAGATGGACGCGCGCCTGCTCACGTACACCACCGCGCCGCTCGACGCCGATGTCCAGATCGCCGGATACCCCGTGGTCACGTTGAAGCTCGCGTCCGACCGGGAGGACGGCGCCCTCTTCGTCTACCTGGAAGATGTCGACGCGGAGGGCCGCAGCCGGTACGTGACCGAGGGCGGCATTCGGCTGATCCACCGCAAGACCGTGCCGAACCCCTATTTCGCGGGCGAGGACCCGTACCACTCCTTTGCCCGCTCCGACGCGGCCGCCATGCCGCCCGGAGAGGCCGTCGAGGTCAGCATCCGACTGTGGCCCATCGCAGCATTGATCCGCGCGGGACACCGAATCCGGGTCGCGGTCGCCGGGGCCGATGCGGACATGTTCGACCCGCTCCCTGCGGACGGCGAAGCCACCCTGACGGTGCACCGCGGGGGCGAAGACGGGTCGCGGATCGTGCTGCCGGTGGTGGAGGGCGGACTGCCGGGGTCGCAAGAGCAGGGGACGGACGGCTCCTGATGGCGGCCGACGTCCCGCCCGGGACGAATCCGGCCGAGGCAGCCGCCGAACTTCACCGTCGTGCCGTCGTCGTCGATGGTCACAGCGACATCCTGATCCCCGTCACGGAGGGCAAAATGACCCTGGGTGACCGGGTCGAGGTGCCGGGTCTCGACTGGGAAGCCCCGCCCGGCCTCGAAAACACGCCCCTGGTCCGCTTCGGGATGGGGTCCCACACCGTGTGGTTCGGCTGCATGGGCCAGTACGACCTGCCGCGCTGGCAGGAAGGGGGCGTCACGGCCCAGCTGTGCGCGATCTACCTCGACGACGACTGGCTCCGCGATCCGGTCCGCCGCGGCATGGAGATGGCCTGGAATCTGCACGACCAGATCGCCCGCCACGACGACCTCGTCCTCGCCACCACCGCCCGCGACATCCGCCGGGCCAAGCGGCACGGCAAGGTCGCGCTCGTCCTGACCTTCGAAGGGTGCGAAGCGCTGGGGACCGATCCCCGCTTCCTCGACCTCTACTACCGGCTGGGGCTGCGCGCCGCGAGCCTGACCCATACCCGGCGCAACATCTTCGCCGACGGCTGCTGGGCCGCAGACGAGAAGGGCGGCCTGACCGCGCTCGGCAGGGAGGTCGTCCGGCGCATGGACAGCCTGGGCATCGTGATCGACCTCGTGCACATCGGCGAAACCGGTTTTTGGGAGGTCCTCGACCTCACGGACCGGCCCGTCATCCTTTCCCACACGACGCCCACCATGTTCCCCGACACGTCACCCGAGGGGCAGGACCTGCTTGGGGGCAGGCTGCCGCGCCCGCGGCTGGAACTGCCTCGCGACCGCGCGATGCTCGATGCGATCGCCGCCAACGGCGGAGTTCTCGGCCTCATCCATGTTGCGCACCGGGACCTCGACAGCGTAGTCCGCGACGTCGAGACCGCGCTGGAAGTAGTGGGACCCGACCATGTCGGCCTGGGCAGCGACCACTACGGCCTGGAACTCGCGCCGCGGGGCATCGAGGACATCTCCAAGGTGCCTCGTCTCACCGACGCCCTGGCCGCGCGCGGTCACTCCGACGAGGTGATCGTCAAGTTCCTCGGGGAGAACTACCTGCGCGTCTTCGAGGAGGTGTGGGGGGGCTGACGGGCGCCGTAGCCGACAACGGCGCCCGTCCTCCCACGGGGTCTGAGGCCGCTATTCCCGGTTCAGAACGATGGCGGCGACCGATCCGGCGACCCCCATCAGCACCAGCGACACGACCGCGTCCACGATGGCGGCGTTCATCGTGCTGGTGTTCATGGTTCCCAGGGTCATGAACCCGAAGTACAGACTCATCAGCACTCCGACCTTGGCGCCGGCCTTGAACCCCTCCGCAGCGTTTGCCACGCCCTTCCAGGAGAGCACGGTGACCAGGAGCCCCGCGCCGCACAGCTGGCCGACGATGATCTGCCAGAAGACGGGGGCCTCCTTGATGACGTCGGTGGCGGTGCCCGCATTGGCCGCGAAAAAGCCGCCGAGAAGGGGTTCGTAGATGATATACCCGAGCACGAAAGTGGTGACGAAGGTGGCGAGGGTTGCCAGGACGCATTTCTTGCTGACCATATGGATCGCTTTCCCCGGGGTGGGCTGACGACCGCGGCGGTTCCGCAGTCGGGGGGAATGTGGAGGGCGACCCCAGCTCCGGCAAGCGGCTATCCACGGGCTATGGCGCTCGCCGAGCGGGGAGCGAAGGTTGAAACTGATATGTTTACTTTCTCCCGCCAGCATCGGGCGAGTCTCGGGCTCGCCAACCCCGTGCCCGAGAGCCGTATCAGGCAGCCGTATCTGATCGCCGCCGCGCTTGTCCTGGGAGGCTGTGCGGATGCGGCGCCGCCGTCCGCCGACGTGCCGGGATCTCCCGGCTTCAGCATCCGCGAGGCCCCTGTCCGCTTCACGGAAGTGGGTGACAACGTCGCGCCAGCGGCAGAAATCGAAGCAATGATCGCGCCGTATCGGGTGCAGCTGGAGGAGCAGCTCGCAGAAGTTGTGGGCCATGCCGCGGGCGACTTCCTCAAGGGCGACCCCGAGGGTGGGCTGGACAACCTCGTGGCGAACGCACTTCTTCACGTCGCGCGAAGGCAGGCCCGCGATACGGTCCATGTCGCGCTCATCAACCAGGGGGGCCTGCGGGTTCCGCTCGCCGAGGGCCCGATCCAGATGCGGCACGCGTACGAACTCCTGCCGTTCGAAAACTTCGTCACCGTGCTGTCCCTCACGGGGGAGCAGCTGGAGCGGCTGGCGGACCAGATCGCGCTGGCCGGGGGGGAACCGGTAGCGGGGTGGACGATGGCGCTGGACGGTGACGACGCGGTCGAGGTTCGTGTCGGCGGCGAGCCGGTCGACCAGGACCGCGTCTACCGTCTTGCCACGGTGGACTACCTGGTCAACGGCGGAGGCACGTGGAGTGTGCTGTGGGAGGTGGAGCCGCGGTCCCGCGAAGACCTGGACATCCTGATCCGGGACGCGTTCGTCGCCTACCTTCAGGAGGTCGGCACGGTCACCCCCACGCTGGACGGCCGCATACGGTCCGTGGGCGATCCGAACAGGGAGGAAAACGGATGAAGCGGCGAGATTTCGTGCGCGCGCTGGGCCTGGGCGGTGCTGCGGGGCTGGCCGGGGTCGATGTGCTGTCGGCGCACTTTGCGCCCCCACCGAAGCTTTTCGGCCGGGATCTTTCCTACGGTCCCCTCATTAACGACTCGGTCCGCCTGGTCGTACTGCACACCAACGACACGCACTCCCGCATGGACCCGTTCCCCCTCGACGGCGGTCCGTTCGCGGGGCTTGGCGGAGCGGCTCGCCGGGCGACTCTCATCCGGCGTGTGCGCGAGGCCAACGAACACGTTCTGCTCCTGGATTCGGGGGACATCTTCCAGGGAACCCCCTATTTCAACTTCTTCGGGGGAGAGCTCGAGTTCCGGGCCATGACCTCCATGGGCTACGATGTCGCCACGCTCGGCAACCACGACTTCGACAACGGGGTTGACGGCCTCGTCAGGATGCTTCCCGAAGCCGGTTTCGAGTTCGTTTCGGCCAACTACGACGTGAGCGGTTCGGCGCTGGCGGGGCGGTTGGCCCCCTGGACTGTCCGCGAATTCGGCGGCGTCAGGGTCGGGATCTTCGGCCTTGGCATCGCGTTCGAGAAGCTCGTCCTCGCCAGCCTGCACCGCGGTGTCGAATACACGGACCCGTTCGCGGCGGCGCGCACATCGTGCCGGGAGCTGAGGGACCAGGGCTGCGCACTCGTCATCTGCCTCTCCCACCTCGGCTACAGCTACCCCGATCCTTCACGGCCGAGCGACCTCACACTGGCCGAGGCCGTCAGGGACATTGACCTCGTTCTGGGGGGCCACACCCATACGTTTCTTGATGAGGCCGACATCTTCGAGCAGGGGCAAACCGGGTTCACACTGGTGAATCAGGTGGGCTGGGGCGGGATGAGGCTAGGGCGGATCGATGTCACCTTCGGCGCGAACGGAGGTGCAACCGGACACGCAACGGCCAGCTATGAGATCGACGACCACCTGGGTTGATTCGGCCGCGGGTCGTCGTCACCCCGGCGCCGTGCAACATGCGCCGGGGTGACATACCAGGGATGCGTCCAGGGAGCCTGGGCTCCCGGCAAAGGCAAAAGCTAGGCGTCGCCTCCGCCGGTGGGCGCCATCGACACGGCTGCGCCAGCGACTCCGTACACCACGATTCCGGTGACGATCGCGCCGACCAGCGCCATAACGTCGAAGGCCGCCATGCCACCGAAGGCACCTGCGAGGCCGGCGAGGACGCCAAATGTGGCCCCGCCTTTGGCAGCGTCCGTAGTGTCACTCGTGCCCCTCCAGCCGAGCACCATCGCAAGCACGGAGCCGGCGAACAGATGTCCCACGATCGACTGCCAGCCAAACCCGGCTGCCATCGTGGCGGACAGGATTTCGACTCCCATCGCCCCTAGGATCATGTTGAGCACGAACATGGCGATGCCCGCGACGACGGATGCAACTACCCAATTCTTGTCCACGGTGTTCTCCTTTGAGGAAGTGGACCGGTTGCGGATGAGCGGGGCCAATGTGGGGAGCCCTCTCGCGCGACGCAAGGGGTGGATGCGAAAAAGTGTACAAACTTGGCAACCAGATCGGTCGACCGAGCGTCATTTGCCGGATTGCGATCCCCCGCAACCCTCTTTGCTAGCGTTCGTAGACGAAGCGCTCGATCTCGCCGTGAATCCGCTCGACGGTCTCGACCGATGGGGGCCGGGTGAAGGCCGACACGGTCAACGTGACGGCGAAGTTGACCAGCAGCGACCAGAGCGCCTCATGCATTCCGAGGGGCTGGTAGAACACGACCCGGGTAAGGAACAAGGTGACGAGGCCGGCGGAGATTCCCGAAACCACGCCCGCAGCCGTCGTCCGCCAGCGCGCCGGATAGCAAACGGCGAGCACCGCCGGCATGAGCTGCAACGCGCCCGCACCCGACAGCATCACCAATGTCACCAGGAAGTCCAGGTTGTACTGGGTGAGCACCCAGCCCACGCCCAGGAGCGCGACCACGACCCAGCGGCCGAAAGACAGGTAGTGCTTCTGGCTCCGGTCCGGCGCGATGTAGCGCTGGTACACGTCCCGCGTGAGGACGGTCATGTTGGAGTGCAGGATCGAGTCCAGGGTGGACATGGCGGCGGCGGTTGCGCCGGCGAGGATCAGGCCGGTCAGCCACGGGGGCGCGTAACGGAAGAGCAGTTCCGGGAAGACGCGGTCGGGCTGCGCCAGCTCGGGCAGGATCAGAGCGCCGCCGAGCCCCACGAACGCGACCGGGATGAACAGGGTCATCAGGTAGATGGGAGTGGTGGCGCCGAGGATCTTGAGCGTCCGACTGGAAGCGGCAGTGAAGTAGCGGATCATCATGTGCGGCTGGAAGATGATTCCGAAGGAAAGCGCGATCGTCATGCCGACCCACATGCCCGGGGAGAAGAAGCCCTCCGGACCCGGCAGGCTCAGCAGGTCGGGTCGCTCCGCGGCCAGGCGGCGCCATAGCTGGACGGGACCGCCGAACAGCTTGTAGGTCAGCACGAGGCTCCCTGCCCACACCGCGATGTACATCCAGATTCCCTGGATGACGTCGGTCCAGTAGACGGCTCTGAGTCCCCCGACCATGAGATATCCTGCCGCGACCACCAGGAGGATCAGCGAAGCCCATCCGAACGGGATCCGGTCCCCGGTTGCGACCGACAGGATGTACCCGAGTCCCGTCGCCTGCACCTGAATGTAGATGAGGGTGAACACGACCGAGACCACGGCGACGATGACTCGCACCGCTTCGCTCTCGTAGAAATCGGCGATCATGTCCGCGGGGGTGATGTAGCCGAATTTCTTGCCCAGCGCCCAGATTCGCGTCCCCAGGGTGAAGGTGATTCCCCCGACGAGCACGGTCCAGGTTCCGGCCATCCAGAAGCCGATCCCGTGGGTGAAGAAGAAGCCGCCGGACCCGAGAAAGGCGAACGCCGAGTGGAAGGTGGCGACGACCGTCAGGTAGAGCACGATGAAACCGGCCTGGCGTCCACAGAGGAAGAAATCCTCCATGTCGGCCGTGCCCTTCCGGTTGGCAAGCAACCCGATCACGATTGTAGCGATCAGGTAGATGAAGATCAGTCCGGTTGAAACGACCCAGGGCTCCATCACAGTCCCTTTCGCGCTGCCCAGACCAGCACGGCGATCACGAGGCAGTAGACGCCGAGGAGGTAGGCAAACAGAAAGGGCATACCCAGGATCCACGGCTCGATCCGATTCATCAATCCGTGAACAATGGGCGGCTGGGCCAGCGCAATGGTCAGACAGAACGCGATCGTCGCGATCCAGCCGGCGCGGGTCCGGGGAAGAAAGTGTGAGCGCGGGATTTTCATGGGATTCGGCGATGTGGGGGTGGGGATTCCGGCTTGTGCCGACCGTTCCGGGAGCATACCTCCCGGTGCCCGCCGCCACAATAAGCGGCCCGCGGGATCCCGCTGATGGCCGGCCTGTCCGTGCTGGCCCGCCCGCCCATTGACACGCCCGCTGGGCCGCATTGCCTTCCCGGGGGTCTCCCTTGACACCGGGCGGCGATGCCACGATCATCACGGCCTGATGAAGACTCGTATCCTGACCCGGCCGCACCATCATCACGGCCCCGAGAGAGAGGCGGCCGCGTGACGGTATAGCCAGGCGAAAGCGGACGGGCATACCAGGAGCGCCGGCTTCCTCGACAAGGGGGCCGGCTTTTTTGTGCGCAGATCGCACCCGAAATGAACGAACAGGAAGGATATTGCCGGAGATGAATGACACCGATCGCGATGGGAGGCGCCGAACGGGAGGGATCCGGATCGGCCTGCCGAAGGGGCGCATGCAGTCAGGCGTTCTCGATCTGCTCGGGGACGCAGGCGTGGATGTCAGTCTGGGAGGTCGGAACTACCGGCCCGTCCTTTCGTGGCCCGGCTTCGAGGCCAAGCTCCTCAAGCCCCAGAACGTCGTGGAGATGCTCCACGCCGGCTCGCGCGACGTGGGCTTCGCGGGTGCGGACTGGGTGGCCGAGCTCGGCGCCGATCTGGTCGAGCTGCTGGACACGGGGCTGGACCCGGTGCAGGTGGTCGCGGCTGCGCCGGTTGCGCTGCTTGCCGGCGGTGCTCTTCCCGCCGCCCACCCCGCGGGCAGGCCATTCGTGGTGGCCTCGGAATACGTGCGGATGGCCCGGTGCTGGATCGCCGACCAGCCTCTGGAGGCCGTCCTGGTGCGCTCGTACGGGGCCACCGAGGTGTTCCCTCCCGAGGACGCCGACCTGATCATCGACAACACCGCAACCGGGTCCACGCTGCGTGCGAACGGGCTGCGCATCGTGGACACCCTGATGCAGTCCTCCACGCGCCTGTACGCCAGCCCCGCCGCGCTCGACGACCCTGCCCGCCGAGGCCCGGTCGAAGACCTGGTTCTCCTCCTCAACTCGGTGCTCGAGGCGCGGAGCCGGGTCATGCTGGAGCTCAACGTCGCGGAGGGCGACTTCGACCGCGTGGTTTCGGTGCTGCCCTGCATGCGTGAGCCCACGGTGTCGCGCCTGCACGGCGAGAAGGCCTACGCCGTCCGGGCGGCCGTCCCCCGGATGGGGCTACCCGGGCTGCTGCTGGACGTCAAGTCGCGCGGCGGCACCGATCTCGTCGTGTCCGAACCCCAGCAGATCGTCCCATGAACGACGACGTCCGTCCGACCGCGGCCCCCGTCATCGACCTCAGCATGAACGAGGGTGAGCCGCCCAGCCGGGAGTGCCTGGAGGTGCTGGAAGAGCTCGGGCCCGCCGTTCTGCGCGCCTACGCCGACCCGCAGCCGCTGGAAGAGGCGTACGCGGCCTACCTCGGCACCGACCCCGCCCGGGTGGTGGCCACCACGGGCGCGGACGACGCCATCGACCGGGTGTTCCGCGCCTTCCTGGCCCCCGACCAGGACGCGGTCTTCCCCACGCCGACCTTCATCATGGTGCCCGCGTTCGCCCGCATGGCCGGAGGGCGCCTGGTGCCGATCGAGTACGACTGGGGCACGTTGCCGCATGACCGGATCCTCGAAGCCGTGACCGACAGGACGGGCGTGGTGGTGGTCATTTCGCCCGACAACCCGACCGGGATGGCGTTCCCGACAGACGCTCTGGTGCGCCTGGCGGGTGACCTGCCGCCGGGAGTCACGCTCATGGTGGACCTGGCCTACGCCGAGTTCGCCGAGACCGACCCGACCGAGGCGCTGCTGGAGATCCCCCACGTCGTGATGATCCGCACCATGTCGAAGTCGTGGGGCCTGGCCGGACTGCGTGTGGGGTTTGCGGTCGGGTCGAAGGAGCGGATCGACGTGCTGCGCGGATACGGGGGCCCGTACTCGCTGAGCGGCCCGTCCATCGCGATCGCCGTGGACCGCCTGAACCGGGGCGTCCAGCCGATGCGCGAGTTCGTGGACTACGTCGCGTCGCGTCGGGAGCGGCTTGCAGCGCTGATCGAAGGAGTTGGCGGGGCGCCGCTGCCCTCCCAGACGAACTTCGTCTTCGCGCGCTTCCCCGACAACCGCTGGATACAGCAGGGAATGGCCGCACAGGGGATTCTTGTGCGCTGCTTCGACCCGCTGCCCGGGTATGTGCGCATCACCGTGCCGCGCAATGACGGCGAGTTTCGCCGCGTCGAGCGGGCGATGCAATGTCTGAGTCGGCCTGAGGCGCTGCTCTTCGACATGGACGGGGTGCTGGCCGACGTGCGGCGCTCCTATCGGGCGGCCATCACGAGCACGTGTGCGTTTTTCGGGGTGACGGGCGGCAACGAGGAGATCGATGCCGTGAAGGCGCGGGGTGGCGCGAACGACGACTGGGCCGTGACGCGGGCGCTCCTGGCGGAAGCGGGGGTGAAGGCGGCGTCGGCCAAGGTGAAGCGCCGCTTCGAGGAAGTCTACCAGGGTACCGAGGAAGCGCCGGGGCTCCGCCGGCACGAGGCCCTGATTCCGGACCGGGAGCTGATCGAGGTGCTGGCGCGGTCGTTCAAGTTGGGGATTGTGACCGGCCGTCCCCGGAAGGACGCGGAGCGGTTTCTGGTGGAACACGGGATTCGGAGCTGCTTCCGCACCGTCGTGTGCCGGGAGGACGGGCCCCTCAAGCCGGATCCGGCGCCGGTGAATCTGGCGATGGAGCACCTGAAGGCGAGTTCGGGGTGGATGCTGGGTGATACACCGGATGACGTGCGCGCCGCGGTGGGCGCGGGCGTAGTGCCGGTGGGGGTGGTGCCGCCCGCGGGCGGGGAGGGGATCCGGCAGGCCCTGCCGGCTTCGGGGGCCGCCCGCGTCGTGGATGCCAATTCCAACTTTGGAGGGCTTTTCGATGGGTGACAACGGGAAGACAGGGGCTGACCCTGCACGGACCGGCCAGGTCACGCGAACCACACACGAAACCCGGGTCGATGTCGACGTGTCCCTGGACGGGCCCGGGCGAGTGCGGGCCGAGACCGGGATCGGCTTCTTCGACCACATGCTGCACGCGCTGGGATTTCACGCCGGGTGGGCGCTGGAGCTGTCGTGCGATGGCGACCTCGACGTCGACGACCACCACACGGTCGAGGACGTTGGCCTCGCCCTCGGTGAGGCGGTGGCGCGCGCGGTCGGGGAGCGCCGGGAAGGCATCGTCCGATTCGGCCATTGCTACGCCCCTCTGGATGAAGCACTCGCGCGCGCCGTCGTCGACGTTTCGGGGCGGCCTTTCTTCGCAGGCGAGCTGGACCTGCAACGGGAACACGTCGGTGCGCTCTCCTGCGAGATGGTGCCGCACTTCTTCCATTCCTTCGCACAAGCCGCGGGCCTCACCCTGCACGTCGACGTGATCCGGGGCGCCAACGACCACCACAGCATCGAGGCGTCGTTCAAGGCTTTGGCCCTGGCGCTGAGAACCGCTCTGGCGCGGAGCGGTTCGGACCAGGTCCCGTCGACCAAGGGCGCGCTGTGAGCCCCATGACCCGTGGCGCGCTCGCCGTCACCGTCGTGCGGACCAGCACGGCCAACCTGGCTTCGGTCGTGACCGCGTTCGAGCGTTTCGGCTGTTCAGTGTGCACGACCGCCGATCCCGGCGTGGTGGCGTGCGCGGACCGGGTCATCCTGCCCGGCGTGGGCGCCTTCGCTGCGGCCCGTACAGCCATTGACGGGCACGGCCTCCAGGATGCCCTCCGCGAGCGGATGCTCCGGGGCAGCCCCACCCTGGGCATCTGCCTCGGCATGCAGCTCATGGCGCAGGGCAGCGAAGAGGCACCCGGCGTGGCGGGACTGGGACTGCTCGACGGCGTGGTCCAGAGCTACGGGGAGGAGGACCCGGAGCTGCGCATTCCCCAGATGGGGTGGAACCTCGTCCGGCCCGCGGAAGGGTGCCGCATCGTCGGGCGGGGCTACGCGTACTTCGCCAATTCGTACCGGTTGGCGACGGTCACTCCGGGCTGGCTTCCGGTCTGGTCCGAGTACGGCGGCCGCTTTGTCGCGGCGGTGGAGCGTGGTCCCGTGGTCGCCTGCCAGTTCCATCCCGAACTGTCGGGCGCATTCGGCAACACGCTCCTGTCCAGGTGGCTGGCAGCATAGGCCATGCTTCCGGTACGCATCGTGCCCTGCCTGGATGTCCGCGCGGGACGGGTTGTCAAGGGCGTCAAGTTCCAGGGACTGCGAGACCAGGGCGATCCGGCGGAGCTCGCGCACGCATATGAAGAACAGGGTGCGGACGAGGTCGTCGTCCTCGACGTGACGGCCACGCCGGAAGGCCGCGGAACCCGGTTGGACACGGTCCGCGCGGTGCGGAGCCGGCTCTCGGTGCCGCTCACGGTCGGAGGCGGGATCGGCGGGGTCGAGGATGCGGGGGCTCTGCTCGAGGCCGGTGCGGACAAGGTGGGCGTGAACACGGCGGCCGTCCGGCGACCGGAGTTGCTGTCGGAGCTGGCGGCGCGATTCGGCTCCCAGTGCGTTGTGATCTCGGTCGACGCGGCGGAGCACGGAAGCGGCTATGAGGTCGTCGTCCGCTCCGGCACCGAGCGCGTGGGCATGGACGCGGTGGCGTGGACGCGCCGGGCGGCGGACATGGGGGCGGGCGAAGTCCTGCTTACCAGCTTTGACCGCGATGGAACGCGTAGCGGGTACGAACTCGATCTGATCCGCGCCGTGCGTGCCGCCGTACGGATACCCGTCGTCGCGTCAGGGGGGGCCGACACGCCTGAGCATATGGCCGAGGCCGTGCGGGCGGGCGCCGACGCCGTCCTGGCCGCGTCGATCTTTCACCAGCGGCACTGGACCGTGCAAGAGGTCAAAGCGGCGTTGCTGGGGCTCGGGGTCGCCGTGCGGCCGGCCTACGTCAAGGAAAAGGAGGCCCGGGGATGATCGTTCCCTCCATCGACCTCATGGACGGACAGGCGGTGCAGCTCGTGCAGGGTCGGCGCAAGGTGCTCGACGCGGGTGACCCGCGGCCCATTGCGGAGCGCTTCGGGCGTGTGGGAGAGGTGGCCGTCGTCGACCTCGACGCCGCCCTGGGGCGCGGATCCAACGCCGGGGTGATCGAGGAGCTGTGCCGGTTGGCCCCGTGCCGGGTGGGCGGAGGAATCCATGACCGGGACGCGGCGATGGAGTGGCTGAACCGGGGCGCCGTGAAGGTCGTCCTGGGCACCGCCGCCGTCCCGAAGGTGCTGGAAGCGCTCCCGCGCGACCGGGTAGTGGCGGCACTGGATGCGTGGGAGGGCGAGGTCGTCGTCAAGGGGTGGACCGAGCGCACCGGCCGTACGGTCTACGACGGAATGCGCGAACTGCGTGGTCTCGCGGGCGGCTTCCTGGTCACCTTCGTCGAAGGGGAAGGGAAGGAGTCGGGATTCCCCCGGCACGAGACACGGAAGCTGGTGGAGGCGGCGGGGACCGCCCGCATGACTGTCGCCGGCGGTATCACGACGGCCGAAGAGGTCGCCTGGCTGGATGCGTCGGGCGCCGATGCGCAGGTCGGCATGGCCCTCTACCGCGGCCATCTCGGGCTGGCCGAGGCATTCACCGCACCGCTCAAATGCGAGCGCGAAGACGGACTCTGGCCAACCGTGGTCGCCGATGACCGGGGCGGCGCGCTGGGCCTGGTCTGGTCCAGCCTGGATAGCGTGCGGGCCGCGATCGCCGAAGGGCGGGGAATCTACCAATCGCGCTCCCGCGGGCTGTGGCGAAAGGGGGAGTCCTCGGGCGCGAGCCAGGCGTTGCTCCGGATCGCTGCCGACTGCGACCGGGACGCGCTGCGCTTCACGGTGGCTCAGTCCGGTACCGGATTCTGTCACAGGGACGAGTGGACGTGCTTCGGCCCCGCCCGCGGCCTGCGTGCACTCGAACGTACGGTCGCAGACCGGAGGGCGAATCCGGTTTCGAGGTCTCTGACGAGCCGGCTGCTCGCCGACGATGCGTTCCTGCGCGGGAAGCTGGTCGAGGAGGCGGGGGAGCTGGGGGATGCGATGCGTGACCTCGTGGCGCTCGGCGAAGAGGGTGCCGTCGACCGGGTCGTGGAGGAGGCCGCCGACGTGATGTACTTCCTGGCCGTGGCTCTGGAGCGTTCCGGCGTGAACATGGCGGAGGTGGAGCGAGAGCTGGATCGGCGCGGCCTGGTGGTCAGCAGAAGGTCAGCGTCGGAGCCGAAGGGGCCGGGGGCGCAGGGGGGCAACCGTGGGTGATCGTCGGGGCGGCCGCCGGGCCGGCGGTGAGCGGGGCTCCAGCGCCGGGCGAGTTCCCGACCGTGGGCGCTTCGATGTTCGGTTGCGCCGGGTGGCGGCGACCGATGCAGCCCGGGAGCGGCAGCCCGCCGTGCCGCCGGCGATCATCGCGCCGGTGCTGGAGATCATCGAGGCCGTGCGGGAGGGGGGGCAGGAAGCCCTGCGCGAATTCGCGGAGCGGTGGGACGGTCTCGAAGCCGGCGGGACGCTGGTGAGGACCCCCGGCGAAATGAAGGCCGCCCTGGAGTCGCTTCCCCGGGCCGACCGGGAGGTGCTCGAGCGCACCGCCGGCCGGATCGAGCATTTCGCCCGCGCCCAGTTGGAGTCGGCGGCCCCGGTGGATGTGGCTGTTGAAGGGGGAAGGGCCGGCGACCGGCTGGTGCCTGTCCGCGTGGCCGGGTGCTACGCGCCGGGGGGGCGCTTTCCCCTGCCGTCGTCGGTCCTCATGACGGCGGTGACGGCCAGGGTGGCGGGTGTCGACGAGGTCTGGCTGGCCTCGCCGAATCCGTCCCGGGAAGTCATGGCGGCCGGGGCGGTGGCGGGGGTGGCGGGGTTGCTGGCGGCGGGTGGGGCGCAGGCCGTGGCCGCCATGGCCTACGGGGTGCCTCCGGTGCCCCGGTGTGATGTGGTCGCCGGGCCGGGGAGCCGGTGGGTTACCGCCGCGAAGCTCCTGCTGTCGGGCGTGGTGGGGATCGATCTGCTGGCCGGGCCCTCGGAGTTGGTCGTTCTGAGCGACGAAGCGGGCGATCCGGTCCTCATCGCCGCCGACCTGCTGGCCCAGGCGGAGCACGACCCCTCGGCTCTCCCGATTCTCATCACGACCGACGCCACGCTTGTGGAGCGCGTCGAAGAGGAGGTGTCCCGCCAGCTCGTCGATCTCCCAACCGCCGAGACGGCGATCAGGGCCCTGCGTAACGGATTCGCGGTCGTCGCCCCCGAAGAGGAAGCGCTCCACTGCTGCCAGGAGCTGGCGCCGGAGCATTTGCAGCTCCACGGGAGCCGTTCAGACGCCTGGGACAGATTTCTGGACAGATTCGGGACAGTATTTGTCACGGAATCTGTCGCGGAGGTCTTCGGAGACTACGGGGCGGGCCCGAACCACACCCTCCCGACGGGCGGAACCGCCCGGTTCACGGGGGGACTGTCGGTCTTTTCCTTCCTGCGCCGGCCCACGTGGCTACGCCTCGACCCGGGGCCCGAACTGGACAGGTTGGCGAAGGATGCCGCCGCACTCGCCCGGATGGAAGGGCTCGAGGGGCATGCCCGCGCGGCTGAGGCGAGGGTGGCGATCGCCCCACTCCCTCCGGGGCCGATTCGGATCGGGCACCTGACTACTGCCAGATCGGGAACGGCGAGAGGCGAGTTCGGGCGGCCCGTTCCATGAACCAGTGAGTGTAGGCCCGGATGTGGGTTCCCCGCCGGTACACCTCGATCATGTGGAGTTGGCTCGTCGGTAGCGTCTCGAGTTGCGACCAGCCGCCCATCAGCGGCATCTCGTCAAGGTACACCCTCGGTTGCACGACTTGCCCCCGGCTCCACACACACTTGCTCCCGGCGCCACACAGAGTCGTGAAGACCATCGCCCTGGACTCCACGAAGTCGGCAGCCGTCCCGTAGGGGCTGCTGGCGATTTCCTCCCGATCGAAGGCACGGACACTGTAGGCGACGGCCCTTCTGCGTCTCTCGAAGCGGTCCGAAACGATCTCGAGTCCCTCGAGCAGGATCGGGTCGGGATCCATGCGCAGACGAATGGGAACGGGAGGCGCCGCGGCGTCCACACGAACCTCCAACGTCCGGTATCCGAGTCGCTCGACGGTGATCCGGTGAGTGCCGGCAAGGATGCCGCACAGCTGGAACCGGCCGTTTGCGGTGGTGAGGGAAGCCCACTCCGTCGTGGTCACCGACACCAGCGCGGCCGAAAGGGGTTCTTCGTTGGTATGGTCGACGACGAAGCCGAGGATCTGGGGCTCCCCGTCCACGCACACCGGTTTGTCGTCCTGCGCGGCGGTCGGCGACGCGGCAATGGCAACGGCCGCAAGCACACCAACGGTCAGATTGAGCTTCGGCATCATGGACACTCTCGTCAGTTGGGGTGAATCCGGCCGACCGGGAGGTGGACAGGGTCACACTTCACGCTTTCTCCCGCTACCCCGGAGATGGCGACAGGATCCCTCTGCATCCCGGCCGGACTCCCGGCTCGCCCGCCCACAACGGTCACGCTGCATTGGACGACATCCGTCGCTTCTCCGGCCACACCTCCTGCCACCGCCCCGGCGCTGCACCGATCGCCGCGGGCCGTCGAGATGCCCGACAACCAGGCCACGAACGCGTCCGTCAAGGGCGCGCACAGCCCGTCGTTGTTGCCCCAATTGAAGGTCAGCAGGCGCTTGAGCGACACCATCGACCCGGGCATCTTCCCGGTGAGCCGGTTCACCGCCACGTTGAGGTGGCGGAGGTCCGCCAGCCCTCCGAATTCCGGGGGAATGGGACCGCTGAGCCCGTTCCTGCACAGGTAGAGTTGCCTCAGCTTCGGCAGGCCCCCCAGGTCTGGCGGCACCACGCCCTCCAGAGCATTGTGACACAGAGACAGCCTGGTCAGGCTGGCGAGGTCGCCGAACTCCGCCGGGATCGGGCCAGTCAGACCGTTGGAGCCCAGCTCCAGCTCTCCCAGAGCCGACAGACGGCCGAGTTCCGCCGGGATCGGGCCCGTCAGGTCGTTGCCGCCCAGGTCCAGCCGGGTCAGGTGGACGAGCTTCCCGAGTTCCGGCGGGATCGGGCCGCTGAGCAGATTGGCGCCGCTGGTCAGACCCAGTCCGAAATTCAGCTTGCGCAGGCTCTGCAAGTTGCCGAGTTCGGGTGGAATCGACCCCGTCAGGCGGTTGCCGTACAGGGTCAGGACGTCGAGACTGTTGAGGTTGCCCACTTCCGGCGGCAGCTCGGTCAGGCCATTGCTGTAGAGCAACAACGTATCGAGGCTGGTCAGGTTTCCGATCTCCGGCGGGATCGGCCCGGCCAGCAGGTTCGCGCCCAGGTTCAGGGCCTTCAGCCTTGTGAGCTTCCCGATTTCAGGCGGGATCTCTTCCGTCAGTCGGTTGCCCGCTTCCGGATTCGAGTCGATGCCGCAGATCGACAGCGACTCGAGGTTGACGAGATTGCCGATTTCCGGCGGAATCGGTCCGGACAGCTGATTGTAGCAAAGGTCCAGGGAGACGAGACTCGTGAGGCTGCCGATCTCGGGGGGGATCGGCCCGCTCAGGGTGTTTCCGAAGAGCCCGAGCCACTCCAGGCTCGTCAGTTGGCCGATTTCGGGGGGGATCGGCCCGCTCAGCGTGTTATACGTGAGTTCGAGCGATTTGAGGCGTTCCAGGTTCGCGATCTCGGGCGGGAACGGACCGGTGAGGTCGTTCAGGCCGAGGTGGAGGGATTCCAGCCGCTCCAGGCTGGTGATGTGCGGAGTGATGGATCCGATCAGGCCATTGTCCGTGAGGAGTAGGTGTACGATCCGGCCTCCGTCGTCCAGATGGACGCCGTACCATTCTTCCAGAGGCGCGTCGGTCAGCCAGTTGGTCTGGTCCTTCCAGAGCGCTCCGTTGGTGGCCTCGTAGAACGCCGCGAGCACGTCCGGCTGGGGGAGTGGCAGCGACACCAGGGGGGTGGTGGCGCTCAGGTCGCCCAGCGAAACGGTGATCTCCGCCGAACCCGGGATCCTGGCGCGCACCCATCCTTCCTGATTCACCACCGCGACAGCCGGGTCGCTCGAAGCCCACACGAACTCGGTGCCAGGTACCTCGGACCCGCCGCCGTCCAGAGCCTCCGCGCTCATCTGGATCGAGTCGCCGACGGTGAGCGAGTCCAGGGGGGATGAGATGAGGACGGTCCTCGGGACCTGCTCGACGTCAACCCCGGCGGAGCCGGTTGCGCTTCCGGCGGTGGCGGTCACCGTGGCTGCTCCGTTGGCGGCGGAGGTCACCAGGCCGGACGCGCTCACGGTTGCCACGGCCGGGTCACTCGACTCCCATGTAACCGCCGCACCCGCGACTGCCTGGCCCCCCAGGTCCCGGGCGGTCGCCGTAAGTCGGGAAGTGTCGCCCAGGGCGTCGAAGGTCAGGGAGGCCGGGGAGACGGTCACGGAGGCCGGAACGGGGGGCGGGGCCATGCCGGAATCGCCGCAGGCGACGAGGAGCCCCAGCGCGACCAGCAGGCTGGACAAATTCCGGGTAGAATCTGTCCGGAAATCTGTCACAAGGGCCATGTTGGTATCCTCTCTCATTGCGGCGGTCGCCGCCCCGTGTTGCCACGAACATTGAAAGGTAGCAATCGTGCAGCGGAGAACTACGCGATCCTGATCTCGCTCGGACACAGCGTCATGACATGCCCTATCTGATCGCCGCTCTCGCGGCCCTTGCAGCCGGTCCCCTGCTGGAAACGGGCGCCGGGCACCGCCGGGGGTTCATTCCTGTGCTAAACGGCCTGGTCATGGCGGCGATCCCGGGGCTGATCTTCCTGGAGTTCGTCCCTTCTGCGATCGGGGCGGGTGATTGGTGGGTGCTCCTCGCGCTCTTGCTGGGTCTGGCGCTCCCCGTCGCCGTCGAGAAGACCGTACCCCGGGCCAGGGCCCATCAGTGGGCGCTGCTCGCCGGCCTCTCGGGGTTCGCCTGCCACGCCGCGCTGGACGGGTTGGCGCTGGCTGCTCTTCCTGCCGGCGCGCCTCCGTCGTTTCCTCTGGCCGCCGTCCTGCACCGGCTCCCGGTGGGAGTCGCGGTGTGGTGGCTGGTGGCGAAGGAGATCGACCGCAGGGCCGGCATCGCCGCGCTGGCGGGGCTCATGCTGGCCACGGTGGGCGGATACGCGTTCGGGGCGGCGGCGGGCCAGGTCGTCCCGGGTTCGGGGTTGCTATCGTTGTACCAGGCCGCCGTCGGGGGATCGCTTGTGCATGTCGCGGTTCACCGGCACGGACCGGCTCTGGACCCGCTCGACCGCCGCCGTGAAGGGTGGGGCGCGATCGTTGCCCTGGTGTTGCTCGCGGCCGTGTTTGCGACGGGCCTGGATACGCGCCCGCACGGTCCCGCGGGCTTCCTGTCGCGGCTCTACGTGCTCGGGGCGGAGAGCGCTCCCGCGCTCCTGGTCGCGTACCTCTGCGCCGGGCTCCTGAGCGCCTTCCTGCCCGAGCGATCCATGCGCTGGATGGCCCGCGGCGGGACGCTGTCGCAGGCCGGGCGTGGCATGCTGATCGGTCTGCCTTTTCCGGTATGTTCGTGCGGGGTCGTCCCTCTTTACCGGAGCCTGATCCAGAGGGGCGCCCCTCCGGCCGCGGCCATGGCGTTCCTGGTCGCCACCCCGGAACTCGGCCTCGACGCGGTGCTCCTCTCCATCCCTTTGCTGGGTCCCCATGTGACGATGTTGCGGCTTGCCACGGCGGCTCTCGTGGCGATGCTGGTGGGATGGTGGGTCGGCGGGCGGCTGAAGCCGGTCGACCGGGCTCCCGAGCCGGTCGTCGCCGCCGACGCGGGGCCGGGCATGCTGAGCCGCTTTGGTGCCGCGCTCCGCATGGGAACCGGCGATGTGGTCGATCACACGGCGCCCTGGATCATTCTCGGCCTGGGCGTCGCCGCCCTCGCGACCCCCTTGCTGGAGAGCGGTTGGCTAGGCAGCCTCCCGCCTGTGGCCGATGTCCTTCTCTTCGCCCTCCTGGGCTTTCCGACCTACGTGTGCGCGGCCTCGGCCACGCCTCTGGTCGCCGCGTTTCTCGCCACCGGGCTGTCTCCTGGCGCGGGGATCGCTTTTCTGATCACGGGTCCGGCCACCAACATCTCCACGCTTGGCCTGCTGAGCAGCCTGCACGGGAGACGTGCGGCGATTGCCTTCACCGCAGTCATGGTGACCTTCGCGGTCGTGGCGGGCGTCGCCATCAACGCGGCCTTCGGCGCCTTGCCGGTTCGCTCCCTCGCGGCCCTCACGGAAGAACTGCCGAGCCTTCTGCAGCAGATCAGCCTGGTCCTGCTCGCGGGCCTCTTCCTGCGCTCGGTCGTGCGGCGCGGGCTACGGTCCTTCGTGGGCGAGCTTCGGGAAGGGCTGGGTTGGTCCCACTAGCAGCGCGGTGTTATCACCGAGATGCCTCGCCGTTCATACGGCGGATGGCCAAGGCTTGCCAGCGAGCACGGACTTCTCGTCCCGGGATACTCCCCTCGGTCCCAGATCGGAAATGGTGAGAGGCGCGCGTTGGCGGCTCGCTTCATGAAACCGTGAGAATAGGCCCGAATGTGCGTTCCCCTGCTGTAGACCTCGACCATGTACAGTTGGCTGGTCGGCATGGATTCCAGCTGGGCCCAACCCCCGGGCAATGGGAACTCGTCGAGATAAACCCTGGGGACGACCCTGGCTCCCCGGTAGTAGATGCACCTGTCGATGCCGCAAGGGGTGGTAAAGATGCCGGCGCGCGAGTCTATGAAGTCGGCGACCGACCAGCGGCCGCTGTTCGCGAGCGCATCTTGATCGTAGGCGCGGACAACGGTTGCCGCGCCGCGCCGCCGACGCTCAAAGCGGTCCATGATGATCTCGAGGCCCTCCAGCAGAATCGGCTCGGGCCTCACGAGAAGGCTGACCGGATCGCCTGATGTGTCGGCCTCGACCCGTGCCGTATGCGTCGCATACCCGAGCCGCTCGACCTTGACGGGATGGATCCCGGCTCCGATCTCGCACAGCAGAAAGCGACCGCTGTCGGTTGTGAGCCACGCCCAATCCGACTCCTCAACCGATACGTAGGCGCCCGCCAGCGGCTCGTTGGTGCTGCCATCCAGGACCACCCCCACGATCCCGGCCTGGCCGTCGCTGCAAACGGGCTGCTGCTCCTGCCCGCTGGCTGGCGCGAGAACCGCGGACAGGGGCAGGATGCCCCACGACAGGACCCCTGTCGTACCACGAAGCGATCTTGACATCGGTCGAACCCGGCCTTCAGCAGGAGTTGGGCGCGTGGCTACAGATCGTCTTCACCTACCCCATGGTAGCACTGATGTTCCGTTGTTTCGAGTGCCCCGACCGACTACTGTGCGACGCGGCGCTTCACCACAGGGCCGCTGGCCGCCGAGATCGCCGACTTGCGGAGGTTCGCCGCATCACAGCAGCTTCTGCTTCCCGTCCTTTCCAATCGATCGATGTCCGACTGGAGCCCGTGCCATGACTCGCCGTTTCGCGCCTTTGTTCAAGTACACCAGGTTGGCGATCCTCCTCGCCGCCACCGCCCTCGCCCTCCCCGTCCCCGCCGCCGCCCAGTTCGTCGAACCGGGACCCGATCGTGCCGAGGGCGACGGCCCCTTCGACCGCCTCGTCATCCGCGGCGCGATCGTCATCGACGGCACGGGCGCCCCGCCCCGCGGCCCCGTCGACATCGTCATCGAGGGCAACCGGATCACGCAGATCGCGGGGGTCGGCTACCCCGGCCTTCCCATCGACGAATCCGGGCGCCCCGCCGCGGGCGACCACGAGATCGACGCGCACGGAATGTACGTCATGCCCGGCCTGGTCGACCTGCACCTCCACACGGGCGGCCTCCCCAAGACGCCCCAGGCCGAATACGTGTACAAGCTCTGGATGGCCCACGGGATCACGGCGGGGCGCGGCATCGAATACGGCCCCATGGACTTCTCGCTCGCCGAACGGGAGCGTAGCGCGAACAACGAGATCACCGCGCCGCGCATGTTCGTGTACCAGCGTCCCGGGCAGGGGTGGGACCGCGGCGCCGTGCGCACCCCCGACCAGGCGCGCGAATGGGTACGGTGGGCGGCCGATCAGGGCATTGACGGGATCAAGTTCGTCGCGTACCGGCCCGAGATCATGGAGGCGCTCCTCGACGAAGCCAACCAGCTCGGCCTCGGCAGCACCGCCCACCTCGCCCAGCTCGGCGTCGCGCAGATGAACGCGATCGACGCGGCCCGGCTCGGACTCGGCACCATCACGCACTACTACGGACTCTTCGAGGCGCTCTACGACGACGCCGATGTGCAGCCCTGGCCGTCGGACATGAACTACGCCAACGAGCAGCACCGCTTCGGCGAGGTTGCGCGACAGTGGGACATGATCCACCCGCAGGGCAGCGACGAATGGAATGCCATGCTCGAGGAGCTGCTGTCGTACGACGTGATCCTCGATCCCACCATGACAGCCTACCTGGCCAGCCGCGATGTGATGCGCGCCCGCACCGCAGAGTGGCACGAGCGATACACCCTGCCCAGCCTGTGGGACTTCTACGAGCCCAGCCGCGAGAACCACGGCTCCTACTACTACGACTGGACATCGCACGATGAAATCGTGTGGAAGAACTTCTATCGTGTCTGGATGGATCTGCTCGACGATTACAAGGACATGGGCGGCCGTGTCACCGTGAGCTCCGACGCCGGCTTCATCTACAATTTGTTCGGTTTCTCCACAATTGAGGAAATGGAACTGTTGCAGGAGGCCGGGTTCCACCCGCTCGAAGTCATCCGCGGTGCCACGATGCACGGTGCCGAGGCGCTCTTCGACCCCACGGGCCGTTTGCCCGAGTTCGGCGTCGTGCGGGAAGGCCTGCTGGCCGATCTGTTGATTGTCCCGGAAAACCCGGTCAACAACCTGAAGGTCCTCTACGGCACCGGCCACGAGCGACTCAACCCCGACACCGGCGTCAAGGAGCGCATCGGCGGCGTCAAGTACACGATCAAGGACGGAATCGTCTACGACGCCAAACAGCTGCTCGAGGACGTGGCGCGCATGGTCGAGGAGCAGAAGAGACAGCGCGCGGCGGCGTCCGGCGGTTGAGCACGGCGGGAAGCATGAGCGGTTCCACATGGCTGGCGATCCGGATTGCGGCCGCCGTCGCGATAAGACGATAGTACCATTGGTGTGCCATGAGTGATACTACCTCGCGGGCTGCTGGGATTGGCCCCGGCGGGGCGGCAGCGAAGCCGCCGCTGTGGATCCCTTCACGGGAACGTCTGCGTGCGAGCAACCTGGTCCACTTCGCGGCCTGGCTGGCAGGGTCAGGCCACGATCGCGAAGGCGGCCCCGCCGCTCTGGCGTCGGTGGCGGAGCCATCCCGCGATTCCGCGGCGCCATCCCACGATCCCCAGCGCGGCTACGACGCGCTCTGGCGCTGGTCGATCGAGCAGCAGGAGGGGTTCTGGGACTCGCTGTGGGACTGGTGCGGCATCGTGGGCGACAAGGGTGAACGCGTGTTCGAGGAGGGCGACGGCATGGCCGAGGCGCGGTACTTCCCGGACGCGCGGCTCAACTTCGCCGAGAACCTCCTGCGGCGCCGCACCGACGAGCCGGCCATCATGGCGTGGGCCGAGGACGGCCGGCGCCGGGTGGTGAGCTGGCGGGAACTGCACGACCTCGTGTCGCGCGTCTCCCAGGCCATGCGCGACGCCGGTGTGGGCCCTGGCGACCGCGTCGCCGCGCTGCTCCCCAACGTGCCCGAAGCGGTGGTGGTGCTGCTCGCCGCCACCTCGGTCGGAGCGGTCCTCTCCACCGCCTCACCCGACTTTGGCGTGCGGGGCGTGGTCGACCGCTTCGGTCAGGTCGGCCCCCGCCTCCTCTTCGTCACGGACGGGTACAGCTATCGCGGGAAGCGCTTCGAGACGCTCACCCGGGTGCCAGCCATCCTCAAGGGGCTCCCGACCGTGGAGCGGACGGTGGTGGTGCCGAACCTGGATGGCAGCCACGTGCCAATGAGCCCCGGCGCGGTCCCGTTCGACACCTTCATCCGGCCTTTCCCGGCCCGCGAGATCGATTTCGCAAGGCTTCCCTTCGATCACCCGCTCTTCATTCTCTTCTCCTCCGGCACCACCGGTGTGCCCAAATGCATCGTTCACCGCGCGGGCGGGGTGCTGCTGCAGCACATCAAGGAACACCAGCTCCACTGCGACATCAAGGCTGGCGACCGGGTCTTCTACTTCACCACGTTGGGCTGGATGATGTGGAACTGGCTGGTTTCGTCGCTGGCGTCGGAGGCGACGATTCTGCTCTGGGACGGCTCGCCCGTGCACCCCGGAAACGAGGCGCTGTTCGATTTTGCCGACGCCACGGACATGACCCTGATGGGCGCCTCGCCCGGCTTCCTGGAAGCACTTCGCAAGTCGGGGTTCAGCCCGCGGGAGAGCCATGACCTGTCGTCCCTGCGAACGCTGCTGTCCACCGGCTCGCCCCTCGCCGCGGCGGGCTTCGAGTACGTGTACCAACACATCAAGCGTGACGTGCACCTCGTGTCCATCTCCGGCGGCACCGATCTCTGCGCCTGCTTCGTCGGCGCCATTCCCGGCTGGCCGGTCCGCTCCGGCGAGATCCAGGGCCCCGTCCTCGGCATGGCCACCGATGTCTTTGCGCCCGACGGCACGCCGATGGACGCGGGCAAGGGCGAACTGGTCTGCACACAGCCCTTCCCGTCGCTGCCGCTCGGGTTCCTGAACGACGACGACGGATCGCGCTACCAGGGCACCTACTTCGGGCGATTCCCCGGGGTGTGGCACCACGGTGACTACGCCGAGAAGACGGCAGCGGGCGGCTACGTCATCCACGGCCGCTCCGATGCGACGCTGAATGTGCACGGCGTCCGGATCGGCACGGCCGAGATCTACCGCCCGGTGGAGGCGATGGACGAGGTGGCCGAGGCGCTCGCGATCGGGCAGCGCCAGGGCGAGGGTACGCGCATGGTGCTCTTCGTGCGGCTCGTTCCCGGTGCCGTGCTGGACGATGGCCTCCAGGGCAGGATCCGCGCCGTGCTGCGGGTGCAGGCGAGCCCCCGGCACGTGCCCGCTCGCATCGTCGAGGTCGAGGACATCCCGCGCACCCGCAGCGGGAAGATCGTGGAGCTGGCGGTGCGCGCGGTCGTGCACGGCGAGCCCGTGACGAACGTCGAAGCGCTGGCCAACCCCGAGGCGCTGGAGCACTTTCGGGGCCGGGTGGAGCTGCGGCAGTAGAGGGAGCCGAAAGGGCCCGCCCTTTCCTTCAACGCCTCGATTGCGCCAATTGTCCCAGTAACACGGCCTTTTCCGGCAACACGGCCTTCGTACCGTGTCCGCTACTCTATCTTTCCTATTGGGGGACTCCATGAGAGCAATCCTCGCCTCGCTCGGCCTCACCGTTTGCCTGGCCGGTGGAACCGAAGCCCAACAGGCCACCCGAACCCAGCCCGTTGACGGCATCCGGGACAACGGCACCGGTTATCACGCGCTGGTCGGAGCCCGTGTGGTGACGGCTCCGGGCCAAGTCATGGACGATGCCACCATCGTCGTCCGTGACGGGCTCATCCAGAGCGTGGGGCGGGGCGACCAGCCCCCGCCGGGTGCCAGGGTGTGGGACCTGACCGGCCTCACGGTGTATCCCGGCTTCATCGACGCCCACGCCGACCTGGGTATGGACGGCATCCCCGAGGGGGGCGATGTGGGGCCGACCCACTGGAACCCGCAGGTCCGTGCCTGGTTCAGTACGACCTCGAACTTCCAGGACGACGCCGACCGGCGTGCCGCGTTGCGTTCCCAGGGGTTCGGGACGGCGCTCGTGGTGCCCAAACAGGGGATTTTCCGGGGGACGGCGTCCGTCGTGAACCTCGGCGATGCCGGGGTCCGGGAGCGCGTGCTGCGCGCCGACCTGGCCCAGGCCATCGGGTTCCAGCGCTCGTTCGAACTGGGCGGTTCGTACCCGAACTCCGCCATGGGGACGATCGCTCTCATGAAGCAGACGTTCATGGACACCGATTGGTACATGCGGGCGTGGGACGCGTACGAGGCCGGCGGGCGCGCTTTTCTCCCGCCGGAGACGAGCGAGGCGCTGGCGGCGCTGGACGATGCGGTGCAGGGGCGCCAGCCGGTCGTCTTTGAGACCGGCAGCGAGGAGGAATACCTCCGGGCCCACAAGCTGGCCACGGAATTCGGCCTGACCCCGTGGTTCCGGGGCAACGGTCAGGAATACCGCATCATCGATGTACTAAGGGGACGCAGTGAGCCCCTGATCGTGCCGCTGGACTTCCCGGATGCGCCCGATGTCGACGATCCCGAGGCGGCCCTCAACGCCACGCTCGCCGACTTGCGCGACTGGTACCTTGCACCGACGAGCCCGGCTCAGCTGGCGGATGCCGGAGTCTCCTTCGCCATTACCGCGGATGGTCTCTCGTCGCTGAACGAGTTTCTGCCCAATCTGCGCATCGCGGTGGCCCGGGGCCTCTCGGCGGACGACGCCCTGGCGGCCCTCACCACCACCCCCGCTGCCTGGCTCGGGATCGATCGCACCCACGGGACGATCGCCGAGGGCATGGTCGCCAATCTCGTGGTGAGCGAGGGCGATCTCTTCACGGAGGAGGCCACGGTCCGCGACGTGTGGGTCGAAGGGACGGTCTACGGAGTCACGCGCCCCGCCCAGGTCGATCCACGCGGGACCTGGCGCATCACCTCCGACGACGAGTGGGGCTTCGACGCCGTGCTCCGGCTGGAGGGCACGCTGAACCGGCTGAGCGGCCACATCGAGCTCGCCGCCGGGCCCGGGGACCCCGATGGCGTGCGAATCGATCTCGCGTCGGCCAGCGTCGTCGCCGAGACGGGGCGGATCGAGGTCCGTTTCGACGGCGAGGAGATGGACTACCAGGGCACGGCCCTCCTCGCCGGCTCCGTGAGCGGCGACGACTTCTACGGCTGGACATCGCTGCCGAACGGGGCGGATCCGTCCTTCCGCGGCACCCGGACGGAAGCCTTCGAGGGTGCGGAGCGGGGTACGGTCGCGATGGACGTTTCGGAGCTCGACCTTCCCTTCATCCGGCCGATGATGGAGTACGGCCGGACCTCAATCCCGGACCAGCCCGCGGCGGTGGTCGTGCGCAACGCCACCGTGTGGACCCAGGGTCCCGAGGGACGCCTGGACGACGCCGACCTGCTGATCGAGGCCGGCAAGGTGGTCGGGGTCGGCCGGGACCTCGAGGCCCCGCGAGGTGCCGTGGAGATCGACGCCGCGGGCAAGCACGTCACGCCGGGGCTCATCGATCCCCACATCCACTCCGGCGTCAGCGCTGTCAACGAGAGTGGATTCGCCATCGTCCCCGAAGTCCGGATGGGGGACGTGGTCACCCACAACAACATCTGGATGTACCGCCAGGTCGCCGGCGGGCTCACGACCGCGCACATCAAGCACGGTTCCGCCAACCCGATCGGGGGCGAAAACGTCTTCGTGAAGATGCGCTGGGGAGCCCTGCCCGAGGATCTGAAGCTCGAGGGCGCTCCCCGAACCGTGAAGTTCGCCCTGGGTGAGAACCCGAAGCGGCGTCAGGGCCGGTATCCCGACACGCGCATGGGGACGCAGGAGATCATCCGCGATCACTTCATGGCCGCGCGCGACTACGAGCGCGAGTGGCAGCGCTGGGAGGCGGATGGGGAGGGGATTCCTCCGCGGCGCGATCTCCGCATGGAGGCGATCCTCGACATCCTGAACCAGGAGCTCCTCATCTCGTCGCACGGCTACCGCGCGGACGAGTTTCTCGCGCTCGTGCGGCTGGCCGAGGAGTTCGGCTTCCGGGTCCAGACGCTGCAGCACGGCATCGAGGCGTACAAGATCGCCCCCGAGCTGGCTGCTTCGGGCGTCGCGGCAGTGGTGTGGAGCGACTGGGGTGCCTTCAAGCTCGAGGCCTACGACGCGACGGTGTACAACGCCCGCATCCTCATCGAGGCCGGTGTGGTGACGTCGCTGCACTCCGACAACAGCGAGATCGCCAGCCGCATGAACTGGGAGGCGGGCAAGCTGCTGCGCACCGGGCTCACCGAGGAGCAGGCTCTCTCGACGGTGACCAACGGCTCGGCGCAGGCCATGGCCATCGACGACCAGGTAGGCTCGCTGGAGCCCGGGAAGGACGGCGACTTCGTCGTCTGGAGCGGCAATCCCCTGTCGCAGTTCACCCGCGCCGAGCAGACGTGGGTCGACGGCCGGCGCTACTTCTCGCTCGAGGAGGACGCGGCCATGCGGGAACAGATCGACCGCGAGCGTACACAGCTCATCCAGGCCATCCTTTCGGCCGAAGGGAGCAACTGACATGACAACGACGAAGCGAGGAATCATGACGGGAGTCCTGTCCCGAGTCGGCGGCGCGGCCGCCCTGATCCTGGCCACAACCGTGGCCGCCGCCCTTTCACCCTCGGAGGGGGGTGCGCAGGTACGGATGACGGTCCTTCCACAGTCCGAACCGGTGGCGCTGCAAGGTGCCACGATCCACACGGTCACTGCGGGGGTGATCGAAAACGGCACCATCCTCTTCGAAAACGGGGTGATTACCGCGGTCGGGACCGATGTCCGGATCCCGGCGGGGGCCCGGGTGGTGGACGTCTCGGGGAAGCACATCTATCCGGGCCTGATCGACGCGTACAGCACGGTGGGGATCAGTGAGATCGGCGCCGTCGATGTGTCCAGCGACGTCAACGAGCTGGGTGACTTCAACCCCAACGTGCGCGCCGAAGTGGCGGTCAACGCGGAAAGCCGGCACATCGGCACGACCCGTTCCGCGGGGGTGCTGGTGACGCTCACCACACCCGGGGGCGGGCTCATTTCGGGCATGTCGTCGGCGATGAATCTGGAGGGGTGGAGCTGGGAGGAGATGTCGATGGAATCCTCCGCCGCCCTGAACGTGAACTGGCCCAACCCCAACCCCGGCCGCTTCCGCGGGTTCGGGGGCTTCAGGCCCGGGCCGGAGCAGGAACGGCCGAGCTATGAGGAACAGGTACAGGAGCTCAAGGACTTCTTCGCCGAGGCCCGTGCCTACCGCGACGCCGTCGCAGCGGGCGAGGAGGTGCGCAGCGACTCTCGCTACGCCGCCATGATTCCGGCGCTGGACGGGGACATTCCCGTTGTGGTCGCCGCCGACGGCGCAGCCCAGATCAACGACGCCGTCACGTGGGCTCAGGAGGAGGGCGTCCGGGTCGTGATCCGCGGAGGCCGCGACGCGATCCACGTCGCGGATCGGCTGGCGGCCAGCGAAATCCCGGTCATCCTCACCTCGACCATGGCCGCTCCCGGCCGCGCCTACGAAGGCTACGACGGCGCCTATACCATGCCGGCGCGCCTGCACGAGGCGGGGGTGCGTTTCGCCATTTCAGGGGGCTCCGGCGCGCTGTACACGAACCGTCTGCCCTGGGAGGCGGGCGTGGCGGTGGCTTTCGGACTTCCCGAGGAGGAAGCGCTCAAGGCGGTGACGATCAACGCGGCCGAATTCATGGGAATCGACGACCGGGTCGGTTCGCTGGAGCCCGGCAAGCAGGCCACGCTGCTCATCACCACGGGCACCCCTCTGGACATGACCAGCCAGATCGAGCAGGCCTACATCCAGGGCCGCGAACTCGACATGATGGACATCCAGAAGTGGTTCTTCGAGAAGTATATGACAAAGGTCATGCAGAGGATGCGGCTGGTGATGTAGGGGGATGGGTGCCGCGGGCACCGGCACGAGTCTTGTCCTCGTCGTCGAGATTCCTCCGGACACGTTGGGGGAGGAGGTTCGTGACGACGTTGCCATGACTCGGCGTGGGCAGATGGCCGGTCTCGTCCGCCGGTCGGTCAGTGCCATCGGGAGGGGGTTGGCCAAGGTCAACCCCCTTGGTCCGTCCCGGGTGGCGGCGGTCAAGGTGGGAGAGGCAGCCCAGGTAGTCGTCATCAAGCTCAACCTCCGTAAGCTCGCGAGAGCCGGTCGCGCGTTCCGCAAGCTGGATGGTGCCGGCCTGGTTCGGTTTGCCGGAGGAGTTGGAAAAGGTGCCAGGTCCGCGGCTGGCAAGGTGAAGTCGCCGCGTGTGGCGCGTCATGTGCACAGGGTCGCCACATCGGTTCGGGATATCGCCCGCAACGTCGATCCGGGCGCAGCGGCGGTTCTGGCTCGCCGGGCGGCCGAGTCAGCCAAGTCGGTGGTAACCAGACTTGACCCGCGCGATGTCACCGAAGCGGTTCGCCGGGTGGCGGATACTGCCGAATCCGGCGTGGGCGGCAAGGGCGAGAAGCGACTCGGAGGTGGCAGGCGGGTCGAGAGGTTCGCCAGGAGCGGGTTGGCCAGGATCGGGCCGGAGAGAGCCGCTCAGGTCGCGGACGAAGCAGTCAGAGTCCTGAAGGAGCTCGTCGTCAAGCTTGACCCGGATCAAGTGGCCAGGCTTGCGGGCGAGATCTTCGCTGCGGCCAAGTCCGCGAACAGCAGGAAGACCCGGTTCCGTGTGTTTGGACTCCTCGCATCGATCGTGAAGGAGGGGCCGAAGGACGACCCACCGGGTTACCCGAACCTGAGGGCGAGTTCGGCTGACGGGTCGAGATCGGGGCTCTCCCGTGGTGTTGCCTCACCCTGTCCCAGCCGGACATGCTGGCGTCCCGGGTTTTGCCGCGGAAACGTCGGGGCGACTCGGGAGCCGCTGGCTCGCTGAAGCCCGGGACCACGCTTTGTCCGCCAAAACAGGGCCAAAATGGCGGACAAACGATGCCACAGTGCGACTTGCGCGCTAGAAAGCCGGGTCCCGCGCGGTACTGAGCAACCGGGACAGCTCACTGGCGGTCTCAATTTGAGCGAGGAGCAACGTAGCGCGTAGCGTCCGGCCGGAGGGCCGCTCGAATGCAGCGGGGATTTCTTCCACGGACTCCTTAGATCTTGTTCCGCAGCCAGTCCAGGATGAGGCGCAGGAGGCGCTTCAGAATGTGGGCCATGAAATGTGTCCTCCTCTGGGTGTTGCCCGATAATACGGCGCGCGACCGGTCAAAGGTTCACTCGGCAGCAGCCACGCGCCAGCCCGGGCTGCGGCGGGTGGCTCTACCGCCCTTTTGCCACCCCGCCTTCCATGGCCTCGAAGAACGCCCGGTGATTCGACAGGATCCGCTCCGTCTCGTCCGGATCGGGCTCCAGCGTGTCCACGCCGCGCTCGAAGGTGCCTCCCAGCAAGATCCCGTCGGCCCGCGGGAACATGTATTGGCTGCCCCCTGTCGAGAAACGGCCGCCGCCGATGCTCAGGTAGTCGATGCCGGGTTGGGGCCGCAGCACGACCAGCTGTCCCTTGATCGGAGTCAGCGCGTCGTCGTCGAAGAGCGTCTTCGCACCGAGTCCCGTGCAGTTGACGATGATGGGCTCAGGCAGCGCCGCCAGCTGCCCGCGGTCGGCGATTTCGCCCACAACAACCCGTCCGCCGGCGATCCGGAAGTCCCGCAGGAGGGCCCGCAGGTAGCGCGGTGGCTCGATGAACATCGTCGCGACCCGACGGGCGTAGCGGGTGGGGAAGGGGTGCTCGTCGCCCTCGAGCTCCTCCCATTCGGGGTAGAGGTCCCGGATCCGGGAGGTGTATCCCTGACCTCCCGGACGCTCCTCGCCGACGAAGTAGTTGTCGATCCAGCGAACTCCGTAGTCCGGCCCGACCAGGTTCTGGAAGTGACGGTAGGCGAGACGCGCTGCGAGCTCGAACTGGTCGCCGAAGGGGCCGTCCAGATTGTCCGACACGGTCGACGGCGACCATTGAGCGCCCGCCATGTTCGAGGTGGTGTTCGGCGGGAGATCACGGGTATGGATGGTCACGGTGCGGCCCCGCCGCTGCAGCAGCCGGGCGGTCGCGAGCCCGACGGCCCCCGCCCCGAGCACTGCCACATCGCCCTCCCGTCCGCTGTCGATGACCAGCTCCGCCGCCATGTCGGCCGTGCCCCAGGAGAGGGTGACGCCGCCACCGCCGTGGCCGTAGTTGTGGACCAGCAGCTTCGACCCGAAGCGCTCGGCCCGCACCACGAATCCCTCCGCCCGGTAGGGCCTCAGGCCGGCGACTTCACGGATGATCCGGTCGCGCGACACCCGCACGGGCCTGACGGGAACGCGCCGCGGGGCCGGGAGCCAGAGACTGCCGCGCGGTGATGCACAGGCGGCTGCCCATCCGCCGGCCAGGGCTCCACCCGCGAGTCTCAGCCAGCGACGCCGGTCCAGGCCCAGCGGGGGGCGGTCCCGGCCTTCGCCGACCGCTAGACGATCACCAGCTCCGTCGTGATGTCGATGCATTTGCGCAGCGTCCGGTAGACCGGACATCGCATGGGGTGGAGGGACAACGCTCGTTGAAGAGTCGCCTCGTCCGCGCCCGCGGCCTTCAGCAGGTACTTCACATGAATGGTGCGAATGACGAGAACCCCGTCATCCTTGCCGACCCCGCCGCGGACCTCCGCGGTGAGCTTTCCGTCCGATGCTCCGATCCCGCGTGCCTCCAGCACGCCTCCGAAGGTGCCGACCAGTCAGCCGCCGGTGGCGGCGATCACATAGTCGAGGGTCGTGGTGGTCTCGGTCTTGGGGTGGACGCCGTAGTGCTCGGCGATCGCGCCGTGAACGCCGAACTCCACCGGGCCGTCGTGGGCCGGCAGGTATGCCAGCCGGTGCGGGCCGCGAGTGCGCTCGATCCGGACGTCGCCTTCATAAACGATGTTGCTCATTGGGTATGGGCTCCGGTTGCAGGGTGAAGGGGAAAGTCTCCCGGGAGAGGAGGGGTCGTCAGGCCGGCCACAGCCATCCGAAAATCCCTGCCGTCAGGAGCGCGTAGACAAAGCCGTCGAGCGCGTGCTTGAAGGCGACGGATCCGGGCAGCCCGAACCAGATGCTCTCCTGGAAGCCGATGAACCCGTAGGCCATGAAGGCCGCTGTGCCCGTGATCCGGAAAACGGCCAGGTAGTCCGCGCCGGCACTCAGGGTGCTGGAGGCCATGTAGGCGACGAAGACGCCGACGACGAGGTAGAGCACGAGTGATTTGGCCATCGCGGTCCGCATGTCAAGGACCGATTCACCGTCCCGGACGCGCAGAATACCCACCGGACCCTGACGGATCTTCTCCTTGTATTCGGCGGAGTTTTGCTCGGTGCCGTCCGCCCAGGGGAAGACGTACATGCCGGGGCCGGCGCCACAACCGCGGATGGCATCCAGGAGCATGCCCTCGTCCTCGACCTGGGCGAAGTCCTTCTTGTGGTGCGGCATGACCATCCAGACCATGGCGCTCACCACGAAGACAACGACGCCGGACAGGACGATCGGCAGCCACAGGGCGGCAATCGATATCACTGGCATACTCCTTTGTGAGGGAATGTTGGCCCGGTCGCGTACCCGTCGGGTCCGGGACATGGTGGTCGGTGCCCACGGTCCCGTGAATCGCATCTCTGGACCGCGAACCGCCGGGGACAATAGTGTTCGGAGGGCACATGGGCCAGATTGGAGGGCTCGCAGGCATAGTGCACGGGCCGGGACGGACAAGGAAACCGGGTATACCGGGGAGGCGGAACCATGAATAGGATGTCCAGCCAGTCTGGCAGGAAACGGAGTTGGGGACTGACGGCGGTGACGCTGGCGGTGCTGGGGTCGGCAGCCCTCGGGCCGGAAGCGGCACATGCTCAAACCGACCCGATGGTCCTGCAGATCATCGATGAGGTCGACCGCCTCATGCGGGGGGAATCCAGCACGGGCAGGATGCGGATGGAGATCGACACCGAGCACTGGTCCCGGTCGCTGGAGATGCGCATCTGGTCTCTCGGTACCGAGCACTCCCTGATCCGTGTGGAGAACCCGCCGCGGGAGGCCGGCACCGCGACCCTCAAGGTCGCCAACGAGGTGTGGAACTACCTGCCCCGCGCCGACCGCACGATCAAGATCCCGCCGTCCATGATGCTCGGTTCATGGATGGGCTCCCACTTCACCAACGACGACCTGGTGAAGGAGAGTCGGATCATCGAGGACTATGACATCATCATCTCCTACGAAGGGGACCGTGACGGCGAGGATGTCTGGGAGTTCACGATGACTCCGAGGCCGGAGGCGCCGGTGATCTGGGGCCGGATCGAGCAGCAGATCCGCAAGCGGGACCGGATGCCGCTGTGGGCGCACTACTTCGACGAGGACGGAACCCTGGCCCGGACGATCACCTTTACGGAATTCCGGGACCTCGGGGGGAGGAGGGTGCCGACGCGGATGGTCATCGAACCCGGTGACGGCGAGGAGCGCACGGTGGTGACCTACCTGGAACTGGATTTCGACGTGGGCCTCGAAAAGGACTTCTTCAGCTTGCGGAATCTGCGGGCGAGTCGATAAGGGGGATGAGCCGCGTCGGCAACGAGATGTGGTGGCGGATGGCGTGGCGGAACCTGTGGAGGAACCGTCGCCGCACCTTGCTGACAGCTTCCGCGCTCTCCTTCGGATTCGTGGCGTCGGTCGTCATGATCGCTTTCATGGACGGGATGATGGAGGAGCTCATCTCGAACGGGACGCGCGTGGTGACGGGTCAGGTGCAGATCCACGCGCCGGACTATCGGCCCGAGCGGAGCATCCACGACACGATGGGAGGCCGCGAAGGCGTCGACGTGGGCGCGCTCGTCGCCGCGGTCGAGGAGCAGGCCGGGGTCGCCGGAGCGGCACCGCGACTGTATGGCGGGGGGCTGGTCAGCTCCGGGGACGAGACGGTGGGGGCCGTGCTGATGGGGGTGGTGGCGTCGCAGGAAGAGGCAGTCAGCCGATTCGGGCACGCCATGGTCAGAGGGCGGATGCCGGGGCCGGGCGAGATCGTGGTGGGCGACGCGATGGCTGAAACGGTGGCAATCGACGTGGGCGACGAGGTGGTCCTGGTGGCTCCCGCGGCGGACGGCTCGACCGGCAACGATCTCTTCACCGTGTCGGGAATCTTCAGCGTCGGTGTCGGGGGTTTCGACGACAGCTACGCCTTGCTGGACATCGGGTCGCTCCACGAGCTCATGGCGATGGACCCCGGCCGCATCCACGAGATGGCGGTATCGGTAGAGCGCATCCGGGACGCGGACGCCGTGGCGGCGCGGGTGGCCGAGGCCGTGGAAGCGATTTCGCCGGGCCTGCTCACCGAGTCATGGTCGGTCTTCCAGCGGCAGCTCTACTTCGTCACCAGCATGGCCCGCGCGATGAACGCCATCGTCGCCGTGATGATCTTCGGGATGGCGATCTTCGGCGTCGCCAACACCATGCTCCTGGCAACCTTCGAGCGCCGCAGGGAGTTCGCGGTCGCGCGGGCGCTGGGGACATCGGGCGGTGCGGTCGGCAGGATCGTCGTCTACGAAGGCCTCCTCCTCGGGCTGGTGTCCCTCGGGGCGGGAGGCCTCGTCGCGGGACCGATCCTCGTCTACCTCCGCGGCAACCCCATCGACCTCAGTGCCTTCGTCGGGACCTATTCGTTCGTGGGTTCGGCGGTCCGCCCCCTGCTCACGGTCGCGTATTCCTGGCAGGGACCCCTGGCCAGCGCCGTCGCCCTGGTTGGCACCGGAGTCGTCTCCGCTCTGATCCCGGCGTGGCGTGCCGTACGCGTGCCCCCCGCCGACTCATTGGCGGCCCGCTGATGATCCGTTTCGGTACCCTTTGGTGGCTCGCTCTGCGCAACCTCGGACGGGAGTTGCGGCGCAGCACGCTGACGGCGCTGGCGATGGCGCTGGGGCTGGCGCTGCTGATCGTTTCGCGCACGCTCTCGGATGGGGCGCACGAGGACTGGATCGATACGGGCGTGCGCCTGGGCGCGGGACACGTGACCTTCAACGCGCCCGGCTACAGGGACAGCGAGAGCCTCGATGACCGCCTCACGTCCGCCCAGGTCGACGCGTCGCTGGCGGCGGCCGCGAACGCTCCGGTCCCTGCTCCTCCTGTAACGACCGTCAGGGTTGCCACCCGAGGCCTGACATCGTCGCCCGACGGGGCGGTGCCGGCATGGATCCTGGGTGTGAACCCGGACTCCGAAATGGAATTCTCCCGGCTCGGGGAACACGTGGTGGACGGTCGCTACCTGCAGCCCGGCGACCGCCTCCACGCCTTCATCGGCGAGGCGATGGCGGCGCGGTTGGGTCTGCGCACAGGTTCCCGCATGGTCCTGACGGCACAATCCGCGTCCGGCGAGATCGAGGGTCAGCTCGTTCGCGTGGTGGGGACGTACCGAACCGGCCTCGAGGCGCTCGACGAGGGGCTCATCCACATTCCGCTTGCCACCGCACAGGAGTGGCTCGGGGTGGAAGGCGCCACCAGCGTCTCGCTGTTGCTTCAGCACTCGTCCCTTACCGACGGGGTAATGGGGCAGGCGGAGCGCGCGTTGGCCGACTCAGGCGTGGAGGTTGCGGGGTGGCCGCAGTCCTCTCCCGACCTGTACGCGGCGGTGAAGATCGACGACGGCGGCGACTGGGCCTTCCATCTCATCCTCTTCGCCATCGTGACCCTGGCGATCCTCAACGCCATCTTCATGTCGGTGCTTCACAGGAAACGGGAGATGGGGCTGCTGCGGGCCCTGGGACTGAGCGGGGCCGAAATCGGACTTGTCGTCTACGTCGAGGGAGTGATGTTGACAGCCGTCAGCGGGGTGGCCGGGGTGGCTCTCGGGCTGGCGGTGGTCTGGCTCTTCCTGCGCGACGGCATTGATCTGACGGGCCTGATGCCCGAGGACCTGACCTTCGGGGGCATCGTCTTCAATCCGGTCATGCAACCCGTAATCGAACTCAAGCACCTGGTCCAGAGCGTCTTTTTCACGGTGGCGATCGGCCTGTCCGCGTCGCTGTACCCGGCGTGGGAGGCCGCGCGCCTGGACCCGGCCGAATCAGTCAAGGTGGAGTGAACCCCATGCCGGAATACGCCGTACGCACCGAGGATCTGTGGAAGATCTACCCGCAGGAGCCGCGCCCCGTCGAGGCCGTCCGGGGAGTGGACCTCGAAGTGCGTCCCGGAGAGTTTGTCGCGATGGCCGGGCCGTCCGGGTCCGGGAAGACGACGGTGCTCAACCTGCTCGGTGGGCTCACCCGGCCCACGCGGGGCAGGGTGTGGATCAGGGACTCCGAGCTGTCCGGGCTGCCCGACAGGGAGCTGGCGGCGGTGCGGCTTGCGCACATCGGCTTCGTCTTTCAATCCTACAACCTCCTTCCCGTGCTGAGCGCGCTGGAGAACGCCGAATTCACCCTCTTGCTGCAGGGTGTGCCCGCACGGGAACGTCGTGAGCGGGTCCGGCGGCTGTTTCGCGAGATCGGACTGGAGGGGCTCGAGGACCGGAAGCCGCCGAAGCTGTCCGGAGGGCAGCAGCAGCGCGTCGCCGTGGCGCGAGCGGTCCTGGGAGATCCGGCGCTGGTGCTGGCGGACGAGCCCACGGCGAATCTGGATTCGACCACGGCGGAGGCGCTCCTCGACGTGATGGAGCAGCTCAACCGCGAACAGGGAACCACCTTCGTCTTCTCGACCCATGATCCAAGGGTGATGGAGCGGGCGGGGAGGTTGATCCGGCTGGTGGACGGCCGCATCGAAGGGGAATCGTCCGGTGCGGGGTGGTGACTCGCGCGGATTTATCCACGGGCTGGCAGCGTTCCTTCGCACTCTCCTCCTGGCGACCCTCCTTGCCGGGGCTTCGCTCGCACCGGCTTCGGCTCAGCAGAGAGGAGTGTCCGGATACTACCTGAACCTGTTCACGAGCGTGGCCGAAAGCGTGCTGGGGCCGGCCGGGGTGTCGGACTTCCAGCGGCTTCGCGTCATGTGGAACGGGTCATGGGGACCTGTCCGTGCGGATGCGGCCTACGAGCATACCCTGACGTTGCGTCAGGCGGGAACGCCGGGCGCCCAGCTTTTCACGGCAGCCGGGACCTCTTCCGGGGGCGACTGGTTCTCTCTGGGCGGCGAGATCGAGTCCGGCGAGCGCGCCGTGTGGCGGCACCGGATCGACCGCCTGAACGTGCGAATCGACCTCGGCCCCAACGCCGACCTGGTGATCGGGCGGCAACCGGTCTCGTGGGGGACGACGCTGATCCTGACACCGGCCGATCCCTTCTCCCCCTTCGACCCCGCCGATCCCTTCCGCGAGTACCGGATCGGGGTGGACGCGGCCCGACTGCGGTACTACCGGGGTTCGTTCACACAGCTCGAGATCGTGGCGCGACCCGCGCGTATCGGTGACCGGGAAACGCTCACGTTGCTGGGCCGCGCAAGCACCAACGTTCAGGGCTGGGATCTGGGTGTGTGGGGAGGAGCGGTCCACGACACCTTCGGCGCGGCGGCCTTCCTGAGCGGGTCGGTGGGGCTATGGGCCCTCCGGGCCGAGGGGGAAGTTCGCGACCTCGACGATCAGCTCGTGGTGCGCGGCACCATCGGCATGGACCGAACGTTCCCGGTGGCGGGACGCGACCTGTACATCGTGATCGAGTACCAGCGCGACGGCCTCGGGGGCACGTCCCCGGACGAATTGCTGGTCGCCGCGCAGAGCCGCGCCTACGCCCAGGGAGAGGTGCAGGTGCTCGGCCGGGACGTGGCGGTCTTGCAGTTGTCCTACCCGCTGCACCCCCTGGTCTCCGCCAGCGCACTCTACCTTGGAAGCCTGCGCGACGGTTCGTTCCTGGTCAGCCCGGGGCTGGGCTACTCGGTGAGCGAAAGCCTTGCGCTCCGTGTCGGCGCGTTCTTCGGCGCCGGCGAGGAGCCGGTCCTGGACGGTGCCATGTTGTCGCTCGGCTCTGAGTTCGGCGCGCTGCCCCGGGTGTTGTTCGTGTCGGCGAACTGGTTCTTTTAGGTTACATCGCGGCTGCGGCATCCGGGGATTGCGCCCGGCCAGCAACACGCAGCACCCGCTCCGCCGCCCGCGCCGCGCTGCCCCGGTTGCGTTCCAGCGCCCGCGCCCCGCCCGCCACCACGGCTTTCCGCGCGGCCTCGTCCCCGAGCCACGCCTCGATCACCGCCATGGGTTCGGCGCTCACGGCGAGGCCCCCTTCCCGGACGAGCTCCGCCACGACCCCCGCGAAGTTCTCGTGGTGAGGGCCGATCACGGCAGGCTTCCCCAGCGCGACCGGCTCGATCGGGTTCGAGCCGCCCATCGGCGCCAGGCTGCGGCCGACGAACACCGCATCGGCGAGCAGGTAGGCCGCGGGCAGCTCCCCCAGGGTGTCCAGGAGGAAGACGCGTGGCGGGCTATTGGTGCCGCCGCCCGGACCGCCCGGGGCGCCCAAGGTGCCCAAACCACCCCCACCCCCGCTTCCGCCGCCCGTCCGGCCTTCACTCCGGCGCGGCATCCCGGGGACCAGCGCCGCGACCTCGTCCCAGCGGTCCGGATTGCGCGGCGCGAGCAGGAGCTGGCACCCGTGCGGGAGGCTGCGCAGGAGGGCTTCCTCTTCGCCCGGGCCGGTCGACCCGGCCACGATCAGGGGTCGGGACCGGTCGATACCGAGCTGGGCCGCCAGCCCCGCGGCCAGTGCGGGATCGGGATCGCGCCGGGCCGCGTCCCACTTCAGGTTGCCGCACACCACCACCCGGTCGGCGGGAGTCCCCAGCGCGACGAACCGGGCGCGGTAGGTCTCGGTCTGCGCGACCACGAGGTCCAGCCGGCGGAAGAGCCGCCGCGCAAGGGCCCGGCCACCGCGGTAGCCCCGGAAGCTCCGCTCCGAGAGGCGGCCGTTGACCACGCACAGGGGGATTCGGCGGCGCGTGCACGCGGCCATGAAGGTCGGCCACAACTCCAGCTCGGCGAGCACCACCAGGTCGGGGCGGACAGCGTCCAGGAACCGGCTCACCATCCATGTGAAGTCGAGGGGGAAGCGCACGACCTCGCGGCGGCCCGCGTGGATGCGCCGGGCGCGCTCGAAGCCGGTCGTGGTGCTCGCGCTGACGACCACGTCCGGTCTGGACCTCGAAGCCGCCAGCGCCTCGACGAAGGGTTCCAGCGCGTTGGTCTCGCCCACGCTCACCCCGTGAACGAGAATCCGCGGGCCGGGCGCTTGCCGCACCAGATCGCCCACCGTGCCGTTGCGGGTAGTCAGGTCCGTGCGCCAAGCCCCCGTCACCAGGCGCTTCCTTACTCCGTAGGCGGCGAGTCCCACACAGAGGGCGAGGTCGCGAAGCTGTCCTGTCATGGAGACGGCGCGTGCAGGGAGTTGTGAGGCGGGTCGCCAATCATAACCTTCCAATCATGATTCCTCGACACACCGCCAGGATCCTCGTCGTGCGGCTGTCGGCCCGGGGGGACCTGGTCTTCGCGTCTCCTTTGGCCGGGGCTCTGCGCCGCATGTACCCCCGCGCCCACATCGCGTGGGCGGCCGAGGAGCGCACCGCCGACGTGATCCGCCACAATCCGCACCTCGACGAGGTGATCGTCTGGGAGCGCGCGTCCTGGAGGCGGTTGTTTCGCGCGGGGCGGTGGGGGACCCTGGCGCGGGCCGTCGGCGAATTCGTCGGGGGGCTGCGGGAGCGCCGCTTCGATGTCGCAATCGATGCGCAGGGGCTGTTGAAAAGCGGCGTACTCGCGTTTCTCTCGGGGGCGCCGGTCAGGATCGGGCTGGGATCCCGGGAGGGGTCGCGCGTCCTGATGACGCACCTTGTGGAGCGTGGAGGAGACCCGCGCAAGATCGGGTCCGAGTACGCCCACCTGGCCTCGGTGCTCGGGTTGGAGACGGACGCCTTCGCGATGCGCATCCCTCGCGGTGCGGCCGAGACCGCCATGGCCGACCGGGTTGTCAGGGACGAAGGATTGGGAGCGGGTTTCGTGGCAGCGTGCCCCTTTACCACCAGCGACTACAAGCATTGGTTCGAGGACCGCTGGTCGGCCCTGATCCACGGGATTCGGGAGCGGACGGGCCTCGGCGTGGTGCTCCTCGGGGGGCCGGCTGACCGGCCGGCCGCGGACCGGATTCTGGAGGGTGTTGGGAAGCTCCCCGCGCCGGAGGCTCCCCTGGTCGACCTGGTCGGCAGGACCACCCTCGGCGAGGCTTCGGCGGTCGTCTCCCGCTGCAGCGTGCTGGTCGGCGTGGACACCGGCCTCAGTCACATGGCACATGCATACGACCGTTCCGCGGTGCTTCTGTTCGGATCCAACACCCCGTACCTGGATCCCCCCGGGGCGGAGGCCGTGATCATGCATTCGGGACGCAGCTGCTCCCCCTGCCGGGGCAGATTGACGTGCGAGGGTCGCATCGACTGCATGCATGACATCTCGGTCGGGCAGGTGCTCACCGCGGTGGAAGCGCGCCTGGCCGGGCCAGGGTTGGAGCGGCCGGTGCGGGTGGCGCGGGTCTCGTGAGCGTCGTCCACCTCGAGACCGGCCGGCACCTGTACGGTGGTGCGTTGCAGGTACTGTACCTCGCCCAGGGCCTCCAGGAACGGGGCGTGAGTTCGGTGCTCATGGTGCCGAAGGGATCGGAGGTAGCCGGCGCGGCGCGGGCGCGGTGGCTGCGAGTCGAGGAGTTTGCCTTCCACGGGGAGGGCGACCTCGTGTCACTGGGGAAGCTGGTGTGGCGGTTCAGCCGCCCCGACGTCGAACTCGTGCACCTCCACTCGCGCCGGGGTGCGGACACGCTGGGCGCGGTCGCGGCGACGCTGGCGCGCACGCCGGCGGTCATGACCCGGCGCGTGGACAACCCGGAACTGTCATGGATCGTGGGTGCGAAGTACGGCCTCTACCGGCGCGTGGTGGCGATTTCGGATGCCGTCCGCGAGGTGCTGGTCGAACAGGGGGTCCCCCGCGACAAGATCTCTCTCGTGCGCTCGGCGGTGGATGCGTCCGACTGGCTGGCCCCGCGGGATACCGCCGCGCGGGACCGTGAGTTTGATTTGGAGGCGGGCGAACCCGCAGGGGCGATGGTGGCCCAGTTCATCCAGCGGAAGGGGCACTGGGTGCTGATCGACGCGCTGACCATCCTGAAGGGCCGGGGGCTCACGCCGAAGGTCGTGCTGTTCGGCCGCGGCCCGATGGAGCGGAATGTGGCCGCGCTGGCCGAGGTCGCGGGGGTGAGCGACCAGATCCGCTTTGCCGGTTTCCGGAACGATCTGCACAAGTGGCTGGGGGCCTTCGATTTCTGTGTGCACCCGGCGCTGCGCGAAGGACTCGGGGTGGCGGCGCTTCAGGCGGCGGCGGCGGGAGTTCCGGTGGTGGGGGCGCGTGCGGGGGGGATCCCCGAGATCATCGAGGACGGTGAGACGGGCGTGCTCTGTCCGCCGGGCGACGCGGGGGCCATGGCCGCCGGGATCGCGGGCATGGTAGGGGACCCGGAAGCGGCGCGGGCCATGGGGGGACGGGCCCGCGCCCGGATCGAGGCCCGCTTCTCCGTGGACGCGATGGTGGACGGGAATCTCGATGTCTACCGCGAGGTCGTCGGGTCGCGGCGGAATGGTTGAGCGTGCACCTTTCGGTCGTACTGAGCACCTGCCAGTCGCCTGAGTGGCTCGAGAGGGTCCTGTGGGGATACCTCAACCAACAGCACCGTGACTTCGAATTGGTGATCGCCGACGACGGCTCGAGGGAAGAGACCGCGGGGATGGTTGCGCGTTACGCGGACCGGGGCATCTCGATGCGCCACATATGGCACAAAGATGATGGCTTCCGCAAGTCGCGCATCCTCAACAGGGCCATGGTGGCGGCCAGGGGCGACTACCTGGTATTCTCGGACGGTGACTGTATCCCGAGGGCGGACTTCCTGGCCGTGCACGCGACGCTGGCCACGAAGGGACGCTTCCTGTCCGGCGGCTATGTCAAGCTGTCGATGGATGTGAGCCGCGCGATCACCCGGGGTGATGTGGAAGCCGGGCGCGCGTTCTCCGTCCCGTGGATCCGGTCACGGGGCGGCCGGGGCCGCCGGCGCATGGCCAAGCTGGCCGTGCCGTCCCTCGCAGCCGCGGCTGCCGACCGGTTGACCACGACGAGACCGACGTGGAACGGGCACAACGCGTCGGGGTGGCGCGCGGACATCGTAGCCGTGAACGGGTTCGACGAGCGGATGGCGTACGGCGGGCAGGACCGCGAACTCGGGGAGCGCCTCGAGAACGCGGGCGTGCGGGGCTACGGGATCCGCTACCGCGCCATTTGCGTGCATCTGGACCACGATCGTGGATACGCCAACCTTGGATCCATCCGGCAGAACAAGGCGATCCGGCGTCACACGCGGTTGAAGCGGGTGACCTGGACGCCCGTTGGCATCGACAAGTCCCATGGCGGCGTCCCGCGGTTCGCGGCTCCGGCGCGGGGATTCACCACGGATCACACATGAACCCTCTCTCATCCTTTCGCGACGAGTTCCCGGTATCGCAGACCCACATCTTCCTCAACCACGCTGGCGTGGGACCGACCTCGACACGGGTGGTCGAGGCCGTTCACGGCTTCATGGACTCTCTGGCCCGGCTCGGCCGGCCCAGCTTCGACGACTGGGAGTCGCTGGCAAGCGAGTGCCGGGAACGCTTCGCACGTCTGATCGGGTGTGAAGCCGACGAGGTCGCTTTCGTTCGCAACACCTCGCACGGACTGTCGCTGTTTGCGTCGGGGCTGGACTGGCGCCCCGGGGACCGGGTGGCCGTGGCCGCGACCGTAGAGTACCCGTCGAACGTGTATCCGTGGATCGACCTGGACCGGCGCGGAATCGCGTCGCTGGACGTGATTCCCGCGGACGGCGGCGGAACCGTGACGGTCGAGGCTGCCGCCCGGACCCTGACGCCGGAAACGCGGGTGCTGGCGGTCAGTTCGGCCCAGTATGCGAGCGGGGCGGTCACCGATCTGTCCGGCCTCGGGGAGTTGTGCCGGGAACGCGGGGTGCTGCTGTGCGTGGACGGGATTCAGACGGTGGGCGCGCTGCCCCTCGACGTGAAGGAGGCGGGGATCCACTTCCTGTCCGCCGACAGCCACAAGTGGATGCTGGGCATGATGGGCATCGGGGCAGTGTTCGTGGACCGCGCGATCGTCGAGAGCATCCACCCGCCATTGCTCGGATGGAGGAGCACGACGGACGCGTTCAACTTCGACCGCGTGCACTTTGAGCTGCTGGCGGACGCCGGCCGCTTCGAAGAGGGGAGCCTCGCCTACCCGCTGATCGTGGGTTTCTCGTCCGCTCTGGCGTTGCTCGAGGAAGCCGGGGTCGAAGCGATCGGGACGCATGTGAAAGACCTGGTCTCGAATCTGGCCGGGCGGCTGGAGCGACTGGGGTGCGTCACGGCCCCCGACCCCTCCGAGCGCCGGCACATCCTCACCTTCAGGCACTCCGCCCTGGACGGGGAGCAGCTGGAGGAAGCGCTTGCGGATGCGGGAGTGGTCGTGTCGCTGCGGAGGGGCCGGATCCGGGTGTCGCCTCACCTCTACAACACGGCCGAAGAAATGGAACTGGTGGCGAACGCGGTGCGCGACCTGCTGCCCGGCGGGTTCGGGTAGTCATGTGCGCGGCCCCGGCAGGTTATGTGTGCGGCTCCTGGTCCAACACGAGAACGAAGCAGTTTACCCCAAGGAGATCTGGAAGATGACCAGCATTCACATGCGCGGCATGGGCCGCACTCTGGCAGCCCGCGGGCTGCCGGCCGCGGCGTTCGTGCTGGCCGTGGCGTTCGTGATGGCGGGATTGACCACCGTTGTGGAGGCCCAGCAGCGACCGCAGGACGGCACTCCACCCACGATTGCGGCGAAGACCGCCTCGATGGATCTCAAGGACGGCTTCCTGCCGATGTACTGGGAGGAATCGACCGGCAGGATCTGGCTCGAAATCGGTCAATGGGACACCGATGTCCTGCACGCGTCGGGGATCGGTGCCGGTCTGGGTTCCAACGACATCGGCATCGACCGGGGCCAGCTCGCGGGATCGCGCGCCGTGCGCTTTCACCGGGTCGGTCCCAGGGTGCTCATGACCCAGCCGAACTACCGTTTCCGCGCGTCGAGCAACAACGCGGCCGAGCGCAAGGCCGTCGAGGACGCGTTCGCGCCGTCGACGCTGTGGGGTTTCACCGTCGGGGCGGCTACCGGGGATCGGGTTCTCGTGGACTTCACCCCGTTTCTCATGCAGGACATCGCCGGACTCGCCGGGCGGATGCGGCCCGGCACCTACCGCCTCGACGAGAGCCGCAGCGCGGTCCACATGCCGATGGTCATGAACTTCCCCGAGAACACCGAGATGGAGGTGTCGCTGACCTTTGTGCGCCAGGGTGGTGGGGGTGGCGGGTTCGGTGGCTTCGGCGGTGGCGGTGGCGGGGTCGAGGGCGTGGGCAACGTTGCCGCGTCCGCGGCGGCTGCCACGATCCGCATGCACCACTCCTTCATCAAGCTGCCTGAACTCGGCGAGTACACGCCCCGCGCCCACGACTCCCGCGCCGGCTACGGGGGTATGTCCTTCCTCGACTACTCCGCTCCGCTGGGGGAGCCCATGACGCAGCGCTTCATCCGCCGCCACCGGTTGGAGAAGAGGGATCCGGGCGCGGCCATGAGCGAACCGGTCAAGCCGATCATCTACTACCTCGATCCCGGCACCCCCGAACCGGTCCGTTCGGCGCTGTTGGACGGGGCGCGGTGGTGGAACCAGGCCTTCGAGGCGGCCGGTTTCATCGACGGCTTCCAGGTGGAGCTGCGGCCTGAAGACGTGAGCAGCCACGATGTCCGCTACAACGTGATCAACTGGGTTCATCGGTCCACCCGCGGATGGAGCACCGGCGGCTCGATCACCGATCCCCGCACGGGAGAGATCCTCAAGGGGAACGTGACGCTCGGCTCCCTGCGGGTCCGTCAGGACTACCTGATTGCGGAGGGGCTGCTGGCGCCGTACGCGAACGGGGACGAGTCCGCGGACGACATCGCGGAGTGGGCGCTGGCGCGTATCCGCCAGCTGTCGGCGCACGAGGTGGGGCACACGCTGGGACTTTCACACAACTACTACGACAGCGATGTCGGGAGGATCTCGGTGCTCGACTACCCGCACCCGCTGATCACACACGATGGCGACGGCTTCGATTACTCGGAGGTGTACGACGTCGACATCGGCGAGTGGGACAAGGTGGCGATCCGCTACGGCTACGAGGTCTTTTCCGCCGATGCGGGCGAGTCCGCCGAGCTGGACCGGATCCTCGACGAGGCGTGGGCGGACGACATCCGCTTCTTCTCGAATCAGGACGCTTCCGTGCACCCTCGTGTGGATCAATGGTCGAACGGGACGGACGCGGGGGCCGAGCTCGACCGCATGCTGGACGTGCGCCGCGCCGCGCTGGAGCGCTTCGGCGAGAGGGCGATCCGGGCGGGGAGGCCCATGGCGCAGATGGAAGAGGTGCTCGTGCCGCTCTACCTGCACCACCGCTTCCAGGTCACCGCGGCCGCGTCGGTTCTCGGAGGGATGCATTACACCTATGCGACGCGCGGTGACGGGTTGGACCCGGTTCAGCCCGCGTCGGCCGCCGAACAGGGCCGGGCGCTGGACGCACTGGTCCGCGCGATACAGCCCGCCGAACTGATGATCCCCGAGTCCGTGCTGGACGAACTGCCCCCCCGTCCCGCGGGGTACGGGCGGAGCCGGGAACTCTTCCCACGCTACACGGGATCGATGTTCGACGCGATCTCGCCCGCGGTGGTCGCCGCCGGCCACGTGGTGGGCGAGGTGTTGAATCCGAGCCGTGCCGCGCGGCTGATCCAGCAGAGTGCCCTCGATCCGTCGCTGCCCGGTCTGGACGCCGTCATCGACGCTTTTGTCGCGGTCGGGGATCCGGACGCCGGCGATTCACCCTACGCGGCGGAGGTGCGGCGTGCGGTCGGACGAGTGGTGGCCGACGGGCTCATGGAGCTGGCGGGTGGGTCTCCGATGCCGCAGGTGCGGGCAGTGGCGGCCCAGCAGCTCGGGCGTCTGCGGGTTGCTGCCGCGCAACGCGCCGCAGGCGATGACGATACCGCCGCCCACTTCGCGCTCGTGGCCCGGGATATCCAGCGCTACGAAGACCGGCCCTATCAGCCCTGGTCGCCGATTGTGACTCCGCAAGCCCCTCCGGGGGCTCCCATCGGTTCACCGGCGCGGGAGTGGATCGGCGACTGGACAGGGTCGCCCGCGCCCTTCGGGGCTTACGCGGGGCTCGGAGACAACCGTTGGCTCGACGGTCTCCTGCCGTTCTGCGGCTTTGAAGGGTGGTGAGTTGATTGGCAGTCGATGGCAGATCAGTCGAAGCGGTCGATGACGACGACTCCGAGCACGTTGTAGCCGTCCATGCCCGTGAGCACGTCGACGCCCTCCCGCAGGGTGACGGTGCGTGTGACCAGCATTGACGGATCGACGAAGCCGGAGGCGACCATCCTCAGCATGCGATCGTACTCGTGCGCCTGCAGGCCGTGGCTGCCCACCATCTCCAGCTCCCAGGCGATAACCCGGTCCATGGGGACTCTGGCGTGACGATGATCCCCGGTCATGAGCCCCACCTGCACGTGCCGTCCCCGCTTCCGCAGACAGGCAACGGAGTTGAAGCAGGTGTCCGGGTGGCCAAGGGCGTCGAGCGAGGTGTGGGCCCCGCCGCCGGTTGCTTCGCGGACCTCTTGGGCCACATCGGCGGATTCGGCCGCATTCACGACCGCGACCGCGCCCACCCGGCGCGCCATCTCCAGCGCCTCGGCGCGGATGTCGACGGCGACCACATTCGCACCGAGCGCTCTGGCGATCATTACCGCGGACAGCCCCACACCTCCGCATCCGTGCACGGCGACCCAGTCACCCGCGGTGACCCGGCCCTGCGCCTGCACGGCGCGAAACGAAGTCGCGAACCGGCAACCGAGACTCGCGGCCTCCACGAATCCGAGCTCATCGGGGAGGGCCGCCAGCGTCAGATCGGCGTGGCGCAGCGCGACCCGCTCCGCGAAGCCGCCCCAACCGTGGAACCCCGGCTGGAACTGTCGATCGCAAACCTGCTGGTTGCCGCCGCGGCAGGGCCTGCACCGTCCGCATCCCGCGATGAAGGGCACCGAGACCCGGTCTCCCCGTTTCCAGCGCCTCACGTCGTGACCCACTTCCTCGACCACCCCGGCGATCTCGTGACCGGGGACGTGGGGCAGCACGATGTCCGGATCGTGACCCACCCAACCGTGCCAGTCGCTGCGGCAGATCCCGTTCGCTTCGACACGAAGGACCACACCGTCGGGGGCAAGTTCCGGGTCCGGAAGCGATTCGATCTGGATTGGACCCCGGTACCGGAGATAGATTGCGGCGTTCACGATCTACCCTCCAATCGGGTGCCGCGACCCCCGCAAATCCGCATTGCGATGCGGAAATCTTCAAGTTCCGTACGCGGGAGCCGGGGTGCGCCGAGGATGGGGCTGTGCCCTCGTGGTCTTCCAATCGGGGACATTTTGTTTCAGACTCCATTCGAAACAGTTGGAACAGTCGCACCGTTGCGGGGAAGGATACGTACCTGATATTTGGCGCGCGCGCCAACCTACGCACCCGGCTCTACTTTGAGAGCATGGGGACAACATCACACAAGGAGCAGCTACATGAACAAGTCCGAGATGGCCCGGAAGCTCGCGGCCAAGTCCGGGTTGACCCAGGCACAGGCAGGAGACGTGTTGGAGTTTGTCTTCGACCCTGTCCATGGCCTCATTGCCGGGGAACTCGACGCGGGTGACAAGGTCACGATCGGAGGCTTCGGTACGTTCGAAGCGCGTGATCGCAGTGCACGTACGGGTCGCAACCCCCGTACGGGCGAAGCGATCACGATACCCGCCAGGAGATATCCTGCCTTCAAGGCCGCCAAGGGTCTGAAGGACCGGATCTCCTAGCCGGGATGAAAGCTGCCCGCAGCAGCGGGCAAACCGGGGGCGGTTCCGCATGAGTCGGGGCCGCCCCTTTCCGGTGCCAGCCGAGTGGCGTGGCGTCGCGTGTTAGCTTTCTGAAGCCGAGCCCCGGAGCGGCGCGTACGGGTACGGAAGCGGGGGGTGTCGGCGGATGTCTTCGGGATGGAGGAGTACGTGAGCGAACTGGTCACTCCCGCCCTGGTCGGCGAACTTGTGGTTCTGGTGCTCGCGGTCGCATTGGTGTGGATAGTGTTCAAGGAATTCATGCGGATCGCGCTCAAGATCATCGTGCCGGTTGCGATCCTCACGGGACTGGCGGTGTGGCTGGGCCTGCTTGACGAAACGGTGGTGGGCGACACTCTGGTGTCGGTCGGTGAGGGAGTGTTGACCGGGATTCGCACGGTGGCGGATTGGGTGACCACGGCCGCTTTCTCCGGCTGACTTCGCAGATCGCGGACCATGCGGCAGCGGCGGTGGCGCTGGCCTCCGTGACAGCGGCGCTGGCCTTCGCGGTGGTGGTGTTGGCATTGGGCTGCGCGACGCCTGCCAGCCAGGACGCGCAGGTGCCCGTAATCGATCCGGTCGGAGCGTACAGCCTGACCATGTCGTCCGAGAGCCAGGTCTCGGAGGGCTCGATGTCGATCAACGGACAGCCCGGGGCCTACACCGGCAGAGTCGTCGTGGGCGGCACGGTGGCCACGATCCGGTTCGTCGAAGTGGGACCCGGACAGCTGAATGTCCGGGCCGTGATGCCTTCCGGAACCTTGATCCTGCGTCTGACCTGGGACGCCGAATACCTCTCCGGCAACTGGGTGCTCGGATCCCGGCGCGGGACCATCACCGCCACGAAGCGGCGTCAGGGACCGGGGGCGGGACAGGGAGTGGAGACAGGGAGCGGCTAGCCCGCCGGCTCCGGTGGCCCTGTATCGATCGGGAGGTCGTCGCGGCTGCCCCATTCGGACCAGGAACCGTCGTAGATCGCGACGTCACGGTATCCCGCGCGAGCCAGGTTCCATGCGAAGGCACAGGCACTCGTACCGGAGCCGCATGTTCCCACGAGTTCCTTGGCCGGATCCACTCCCGCGTCCACGAGCAGCCGTGCGAGAGTCTCCGCGCCGACCGACAGGCCGGTGCCGGAGTCCACGAGGTCCGTGTAGGGAACATTCCTGCTTCCGGGAACGTGGCCGGACCGCAGTCCCGCCCTCGGCTCCGGCTCGGTCCCCGCGAAGCGGCCGGCCGGGCGCATGTCCACGATCTGTGTACCGGGTGCGCCGATGGCCCCGAGGACGTCGGTGGCCGAGCGGATGAGGTGCGGCTGCGGCACCGGGGTGAAGGGCGCGGGCGCCTCCAGAGTGCGCATCGGAGTTCCCGATTCGGTGGGATGCCCGGACGCCACCCAGCTGCGCAGCCCCCCGTCCAGCACCGCCACGCTGCGCACGCCGAAGTAACGGAAGGTCCACCATACCCGAGCCGCGCTCAGATTGACGCCCGAGCCGTCATAGACGACCACGGACGACCCGTCCGACACGCCGACTTCTTCGGCACATTTGCGGAAGTGCCCCGGCGGGGGGATCGTGTGGGGGAGTTCCACGGCGGGATCGCTGGTCCGGTCGATGTCGAAGAAGCGGGCTCCGGGGATCCGCCGCTCCACGAACTCGCGGGCCGGATCCCGCCCTGACCCGGGGAGGTACCATGAACCATCGAGGACCACGAGACCGGGTGTTCCCACATTGGCAGCCAGCCAATCGGCCGAGACCGCCGGGACCGGCAATTCGAAGCTGGAGTCTTTCGGGTGACTGTTCATGCGTCCGATTCTAACCCGGGACGATGGGGCGCGCACCCGGTGGCCACGTGGCTTCGGGAACGTCGCTGTTAGACTGTCTGACATGAGCAACTGGACGCGGCTAGCACTTTGCGCCGGCATCGCGGGGTGCGGATCGGCACCGCCGTCGACCCCGCCGTCGACCGGCGAGGAATTGTGCGCGAATCCGGTGGCCGGAACGGGCTTCCCGGGCGCCCTGCTTCGCGTCGGGTGCGAGGGGGCGCTCGAGCCCGGCAGAGCCCGGTGGTCGGTCTCGCAGGGGGTGGTCACACTGGATATCGATCCCGCGGCCGATGGCCCCCGTGGTGCCCAGCTGGCGGCGACGTGGCCCTCGCTGGACGAGCCGCCCTGGCTCGGTCATCGCGTCGAACGGATCGTAGTCCTTCCGGGCGACCGTGTCCGTGTCGTGTTCGCGGACCCGGCGCCCGATCCGGCCCGCGTCTTCGCGGATCCCAGGCTGGCGGGGAACTGGCGGCCCCCCGAGGACGGCGACGGGCGCGATGCCATCGACCGTGATGACGCCGGCGTGGTCACCCGCCACGATGCGTCGATCGAATACGCGCGTTCACTCGGCAGATCCGTGCAGCTGGTGGCCTTCGACCAGATCTACCTGGTCGCATTCGCGGGCACCGCGGAGCTGACGCCCGCGGCGGAACTCGCGGCCGCAGTGGGCGAGGACTGGATCGGGTGGGGTGCGCCGGGGGCACGGCGGCTGCCCTCCCTGAACTGGTTGGAGATCGTCGGGCAGTGCGCAACCGGGCTGTCGGGGGCTGCTGGCGGGGCCGCATCCGCGGGTAGCGCGGACGCCCTGCCGGCATCAGGACGCCGCACGGTGAGCTATTCGGCAGGAGACCTGCCCGGCCGGCAAATCGCGGAACGGCTGGCGTCCGCCGGGTTGCGAACCGGTCCGGGGGCGGAGGTCTTCGCCACGCTGACGGGATCGCGGGAGCGGCTGGTGGTGCGTGCATCCGCACCCGGGGCGGTCCGGCGAACGGGATCCGACGTGGCCGCGGTGGTACGGGTCCACGCCGGGCCGGTCCACCCCTGTTCGCTGTACGGAGAAGCGCTCCGGAATCTGGCCGAGTGGGGGGCAGCCGGGGGTGGGGGTGGCGGAACCCTGCTGTTGATCGGCGAGGCAGGGGCCTTCGCGATCGGCGGAGCGGCCGGGGACAGCCCGTGAGCTTCCGCACGCGTCTGGTGATCGGAGGCCTCCTGGTGGCATGGGTTCCGGTCCTCTGTCTCGGCCTGATGGTCCGCTCGGTGGGCACCCGGCGCCTCACCGAAGCGAACGATCGCCGGATGCAGGAACGGGGACACCGGCTCGTGGAGGCCTGGGGGGAAGAGATGGGGGCGCTCGATCGCCACCTGGACGTTCTTATCGGACTATTGACTGAGGACAACGAGGTGAGGATCGCGGCACGTTCCGGGCCGAGTGGTGCGCTGCAACGCGCGGTGGCCCGTTTCGCGTCGTCCAGCGGTGCCAGGGTGACCTACGTTCTGGACACGCAGGGCACCATCATGGCGGCAAGCCACTTCCCGGGCGATGCGGGGCGGCGCGATCCAGGCCTTGTGGAGCTGGCGGCCGTGCCGGGGGTGGCGGTCGTTGCGTCAGTGTCTTTGCCCGGGGCGGACGTGACAGCCGTGCTGAAGGCGCGGCGGGTTGAGGTGGGTGGGGTCGGGGTCGTTGTGGTCGTCGGGGAGGAACTCGCGGCTTCGGGTGCCGTGCCCGCAGACGAAGGCGTGTGGATGCTGGCGGAGCCGTCGGAGGAGACCGGTGGGGAGCCGCGCATGATCGCGGGACCGGGAACCGCACCCGGGGGCCGGGAAGGGGTCGCGGGCCGACGGCGGATTGCGCGCGTATGGTGGCGAGGGTGGGGTGATGGTGGGGAGGGGGCGCCGGTGGACCTGGTCATCGCCTGGCGCGACCCTCTGCTGGCAGCGATGGTGAGGTCCTGGGACCGTGCCTGGCTCCTGTCGCTCCTGGGCTCGGCCGTCCTGGCCCTCTTCCTGGGCCTGGCCATGGCGCGACGCCTCTCCGATCCGCTCGAGAAGCTGGCGGCGACGGCCAGGCGGGTTCACCTGGGACGTCTCGACGCAACCTTCGCAGGGGGAGGTGGCGAGGAGCTCGACCGTCTGGGACACTTCCTGAACGGGATGTTGGACCGCATCCGCGAGGGGGTGGCGAGGGTCAGGGACGCCGAGAAGCGAGCGACGGTGGGCGAACTGGCGCGGCAGGTCAATCACGACATGCGCAACGGCCTGGTCCCGATCCGGAATGTGATGAACCATCTGGGCGAGGCGCACCGAGGCGGTCCCGGTGAGCTGGCCGATGTGTTCGAGGCGCGGGCCGAGACGCTGGTGGAGAGTCTCGACTACCTGGGCGACCTGGCTGATCAGTACCGGGCCGTGGCCGTGCACAGCATGAGGGACCGCTCGAATCTTCGTGCCGTGACACGCTCTGTGATCGAGTCCAACGTGGCTTCCTCGCCGGGCGTTCGTATCGTCGACGAACTTGGGCAGGGGGAAGCGTGGGTGGAGATGGACGGCGTCTCCCTGCGTCGGGTGGTGGAAAACGTAGTCACCAACGCTGTGGCGGCGGTCACGGCGGACGGGGGTACGGTGACGCTTTCTGTCGATGTCGTGCCGGCCGCGGCACGCCTGGGGGTCCGACTGACGGTGGCTGACGACGGATCCGGGATACCGGCGGAAGCACGTGCCCGGGTCTTCGAACCGTTCTTCACGACCCGTGAAGAGGGAACGGGCCTCGGCTTGGCGATCGCGCGCAGACTGGTCACGGATGTCGGGGGAAGGATCGTTCTCGAGAGCGAGGAGGGGCGGGGGACGCGGGTCGACGTGCTCCTCAACGAGGTGGCGGAGGGTACATGAGCAAGCTGGTGCTGATTGTTGATGACGTGCGGCCTCTGGCGGAGCAGTACGCCTATGATCTGAGGCGATTGGGCGGGTTCAGGACCCGGGTCGCGGCAGGGGGTGCCGAGGGTCTGGACACATTGACCCGCGAGGTGGTCGACTGTGTGATTCTCGACCTGGAGATGCCCGACCTCGATGGATTCGACGTGCTGCGGGCGATGGACCATCGGGAGATCGATGTCCCGGTGATCGTCTACACCGGTACGGGCAGCTATGACCGCTGCGTGGAAGCCGTTCGGCTCGGCGCTTTCAGCTTCATCGACAAGGCCGAATCCATGGAACGGGTGGTGCACGAAGTGCGTCTCGCGCTCCGCCAGACCGATCTGCGGGAGCGGCTGGACCAGCTGGAGGGCCGGACGGCGCAGCCTTCGCCGCTCATCGGCGAAAGTGAGGCGATGGTCGGCTTGCGGGTGATGATCGGGCGACTCGCGGGCATCCCGAGCCCTGTGCTGATCCTGGGGGAGAGCGGTACGGGCAAGGAACTGGTCGCCCGGGATCTTCATCGCAAGAGCCCGCGCCGCGACGAGGCCTTCGTGGCGGTCAACTGCGGCGGAATGGCCGAAGGACTGGTCGACAGCGACCTCTTCGGGCACGACCGGGGTGCCTTCACGGGAGCCGTCAAGGCACGTCGGGGAGCGTTTGAGCGGGCGTCCGCGGGCACCCTGTTCCTGGACGAGATCGGCGAGTTGCCGGGAGCGGTGCAGGCGCGTCTGCTGCGCGTTCTCGAAGGCGGCGAAGTCACCCGTCTGGGCGGCGAGGATCCGATCACGGTGGGAGCCCGGGTCGTGGCTGCCACCCACCGTGACCTCGACGCGGAAGCGGACCGGGGCACATTCCGGCAAGACCTGCTCTTCCGTCTCAACGTGCACGTCATACGGGTCCCTCCGTTGCGCGAACGCGGTGACGACATCACGCGACTGGTCGAACACTTCGCGGCGATGCTGCCGGCCCGTCTCGGACGGTCGCCCCGACCCGTGTCGGACACTGCGCTGGAGGCGCTTCGGGCGCGGCGGTGGGAACGCAACAACGTCCGTGAGCTTCGCAACACCATCGAGCGGATGATCATCGCATCGGACGGCCCTGTGCTCGATGTCGGGCACCTGCCCCCGGATCTGGGGCGGCAGGAGGGTCGGCCCGGTTCGGCTGCCGACCCGGCGCAGCTGCCGGAGGGCGGCCTTTTCGGCACCTTCCGCGAACAGAAGCAGACCGCCGAGCGAGCGATCGTGCGCGGGGCGCTCGAGGCGCACGACTGGAAGATCGGGCGCACCGCCGCCGCGCTCGGCCTCTCCGACCACTCGAGCCTCCTGAAAATCATGAACAGGTTGGGGATTCGCCGGGCCGACTCCTGACCGCTGCCGGGACCACCGTCCGGCTCACTGCTGTCCCCACTATGGGCTCCGTGGACTGCGGGCCACCAGAAGTCCGTCGGCATTGTGTCCGCCCGGACACGAGAGCATCCCGTCGGGAACGGGACCGCGTTCTGCGGATTGCTCGCAAGTCCCTTTTCCATCAGTACTTGGGTGTCATGGCATCCTTCCGCCGGGGTTTGGCCCGCTCGTTGCTCTCTTCGGGGCCGAGTTCAATCAGCCCCGTACCCGCGGGCGGTATCGAGACCGCCAATGCGAGCGAGGGCAGGTCAGGGAGGTCAGCGTGGAGAACAAGACAGTGGGAATCGATCGTTCGGAGGCGGTGCTGCGGTCGATCGCGGTGGGATTGGCATTGGCACTCTTCGTCGGATCCTTGGCGTGTGCCGGAGAGGGGGCGGAGGCCGCGACGGCCGAGGCTGTGGCGGTATCCGGGTTGAGCCGTGGGCACGGACAGGAGGTGATGTACGCGCAGGCCGCAAGGTGGCGGCCGGAGGCTGACGGTGTGGAGGCGGATTCGCCGCCAACTGCGGAGCCGGCCCCTTCGGATCCCGTCGAGCCCGCGGCGGAACCAAAGCCGTCGGAATCCCTCGAGCCCGCGGCTGAAGCGCCCTCGGCGGAAGAGGTGGAAGCCCCCTGGGAGCACTACATGCTGGGCGTTTCCGCCTGGAAGGAGGGCGAACTGGGAGAGGCAGAGCTGCATCTGCGGGAGTGGGTCGCGCACGCTCCCGGAGACGCGAAGGGACGGGTCAACCTTGCACGCGTGCTCATCGAGATCGGCCGTCCGTATGAAGCGAAGGAACACGCGGCAATCGCCGAGAACCTCGACCCGACGTCGGTTGCGGCCAAGCGCATCCACGCCCGGGCCCTTGACGAGAGCGGGGACTGCTCCAGCGCGATCGCAAAGTACGAAGATGCGTTGTGGATCAACCCGGAAGACCACTGGTCGCTCAACAACCTGGGCTACCTGCTGATCCGGCACGGCCGTTTCGAGGATGCCATCGGGCCGCTCGCGCTCGCGGTCCAGCTGGACAGCACCAACGCGATGTTCCGGAGCAACCTTGTTGTCGCCCTGGAGGGCGCGGGACACCGTTTTGCCTCGCCGGGTACCTTTGACGCGGCTACGCTTGCGGACGCGTTCCGGCGGGAACTGCTCGGCACTCCACGCGCGCGCGATCTTCTCATAGCGGAATGTTCCCCGTAGCGGGCTGGCATACAAAACAGCCCCTTGGCTTCCCCGTCCCGCCTGCGCTACCGTTCTCATCTGTAAAACGGAGTGACGCAGGGGGACGGGGACGTGCCGGAAAAAAAGAAGCTGGAGCCTTCCAAAGTCTGGAAAGAGGCTAGGGCAATCATCTGGCGCTACCGCCACCGGGTCGCCCTCGGTCTGGTGGTGATGGTCATCGGTCGCCTGGCGGGGCTGGTAGCGCCGGCGTCGTCCAAGTTCCTGATCGACGATGTCGTGGGGCAGGGACGCACCGAGCTGCTGTTGCCTCTGGCCCTTGCCGTGGGGGTGGCCGCCCTGGTACAGGGGGGTGGCACCTTCGCACTGTCCCAGATCCTGGGCGTCACCGCTCAGCGGGCCATTACCGAAATGCGGAAGACGGTTCAGGCCCACGTCGCGCGTCTGCCGGTCAACTACTTCGATTCCACAAAGTCGGGCGTCCTGATCTCCCGTGTCATGACCGACGCCGAAGGGATCCGGAACCTCGTGGGAACCGGCCTCGTGCAACTGACCGGGGGCGTCGTCACATCGACCGTGTGCTTCGGGATCCTGCTGTACATCAACTGGATGCTCACCGTGTTCACGATGTCGGTGCTTCTCGTCTTCGGAGGCGCGATGGCCTTCGCCTTCAGGCGCCTGCGGCCGCTGTTCCGCGAGCGGGGCCGGATCAACGCGGCGGTGACCGGCAGGCTTGGCGAGAGCCTTTCCGGGGTGCGCATCGTGAAGGCGTTCACGTCGGAGCGGAAGGAAGACCTCGTCTTCGCGAAGGGCGCGCACCGGCTGCTGCGCAATGTGGCCAAGGCCGTGACGGGTGTGTCGGCCGTCACCTCCTTCTCGTCGGTGATCGTCGGGCTGATCAGTGTGGTGATGATCCTCGTGGGGGGTGCCGCGATCGTCGACGGAAGCATGACGCTGGGCGACTTCGTGATGTACCTCTTCCTCACCGGGATGATGGTCGGTCCCCTGGTGCAGATGGCTAGCATCGGGACCCAGATCACCGACGCCTTCGCCGGCCTCGACCGGATCCGGGAATTGCGCTCGATGGCAACCGAAGCGGAGGGGGACGAGGATAGGAGGCGGCTCCGACGGATGGACGGCCACATCGCCTTCGAGAACGTCTCCTTCGCCTACGATGCCGATGTGCCCGTCCTCAGGGATGTGTCGCTGGAAGCGCCGCCGGGCTCCACGACGGCGCTCGTGGGGTCGTCCGGGTCGGGGAAGAGCACTCTGGTGAGCCTCGTGCTCTCCTTCAACGCGCCGGACACCGGGCGGGTGCTGGTGGACGGCCACGATCTGTCGGCCATCCGGCTGGCGGACTACCGGCGCCATGTGGGGGTGGTGCTGCAGGACAACTTCCTCTTCGACGACACGATCGAGTACAACATCCGCTACGGACGCTCGGGCGCGTCCCGGGAAGAGGTGCTTCGGGCCGCCAGCCTCGCGAACTGTCACGAGTTCATCACCGCCTTCCCGGACGGCTACGATACGATCATCGGCGAGCGCGGCGTGAAGGTGTCCGGTGGCCAGCGGCAGCGTCTGGCGATCGCCCGCGCGATCCTGGCGGACCCCAGGATCCTGATCCTCGACGAGGCCACCTCCAGCCTCGACTCCGAAAGCGAAGCGCAGATCCAGGAAGGCCTGCAGGCACTGCGCCGGGGCCGCACCACCTTCGTGATCGCTCATCGTCTGTCCACAATTCGCAGCGCCGACCAGATTCTCGTCATCGAGGAGGGCCGGGTGGTGGAGCGGGGCACCCACGACGAGTTGATGGTGGAGGAGGGCCGCTACCGCGAGCTCCACGACCGCCAGTACAGGATCGAGATGAACCGTTTCGTCAACCCCGGCGAGGAACTCACCCCGGGGGTTGCCCCGGCGGAGGGATAGTCGGCCCGCGGATGAATCGACGCTCGAATGCCGGGGGGATCTCTTCCACGGGTTGATAGGGCGGCGCCGAGGGAAGCGGTGTCGATACGGAAGCGATACATTGCGCACATGGATCCGATGGACGACCAGCCCCAGGCCCACGACGCCGCGAACGCCGCCACCGACCGCGAAGCCGGCTTCGCGGTAGGCGGGGACTTTCGCCGCTTCTCGCAGAAGGACGACATCTTCTGCCGCTCGTTCTGGGACCCCGAAGTGCGGTCCGACCGTTCCGACATGTTCTACGAGACGTACCGGACGCCGCGCATGAAATGGCGTTCCGTGGACGGCTTCACCCAGCGCGATTACGCCCTGCGCAACGCATCCTGGCATGTGACCGACATCTTTGCCGAGCTCCGCGCGGACGCCGACCGGCGCGAGGGCTTCCTGGACCCCTACACGGATGTGAGGGAGGGGCCCGGGAGTGCGCTGCCCGTCGAATCGCCCGAGATCGTGACCAGGGAGTTGAAGCAGGCCGCCAGGGTGTTGGGCGCGGACCTGGTGGGGATCACGGGGTATGACGAGCGCTGGATGTATACCCACGCATACAGCCGCGAGACCGAGACCGAAAAGCCCCAGGAGATCCCGCCCGGGCTGGACAACGTGGTCGTGATCGCCCAGTCGATGGACCGCGGGCTTCTACGCACCGCGCCGTCGGCGCTGAGCGGCGCTGCGACCGGGGCCACCTATTCACGCGATACGATCGTCCTCCTCGCCATCGCGCAGTACATCACCAACCTGGGCTACCGGGCGGTGGCGAGCATGAACGACTCGGCGTTGGTCATCCCTCTCGCGATCAAGGCGGGCCTGGGCGAATACGGCCGCCACGGCCTCCTCATCACGCGCGAGTTCGGCCCCCGCGTCCGGATCGGCAAGGTCTTCACCGACATGCCCCTCGCGCACGACCGGCCCGTCCGATTCGGCGTGAAGGAGACGTGTGACATCTGCCGCGCGTGCACGGACGGGTGCCCGGCGAAGGCCATCGCCGGGGGCGAGCCTTCCACCCTGGTCCACAACCGGTCGAACATCCAGGGCATCCGCAAGTGGACGACCGATGCGGAGAAGTGCTTCCGTTTCTGGGCCAACCAGAACACGGACTGCTCGATTTGCGTCCGCGTTTGCCCATACAACCGCGATTTCAGTGAGTGGTGGAGCCGGGCGTGGAGATGGCTCGCCGGAACCGGGCTGCGGCGGTTGGCGCTGTGGCTGGACAGGGTGGGGGGTCGCGGAAAGCGGCTGCGACCTTCACTTTGGTGGAAAGCCGCTGGTAGCCGAGCAACCAGACACGAGATCCCGATCAGGAGCAAGACATGAAGAAGGAGCAACTGCTGACCACCGCCGTCATGTGCGTGCTGGCCCTCGCGGGTTGCGCGCCGGCCGAGACCGGCGAGGCGGAGGCCGAGGGCGACATGGAAGCTGCCGGGGAGGCGGCCGTCAGCACGTCGACCGTCCAGTCCGAAATGCTGGCCGACTTGGCCGTTGTCCGCGACAAGTACGTCCGGCTCGCCGAGGCCATGCCCGAGTCCGACTACGGTTGGCGTCCGGCAGAGGGAGTACGCTCGGTCTCGGAGGTGTACATGCATATCGTGTCTGCCAACTTCGGGATCGTGATGGGCGCGCTGCAGGCGCCTCCGCCCGAGTCGGCCGACCCGGCGTGGTACGACTTCGCGAACGCGGAATCGATCAGCGACAAGGCGACCATCGTCGAGGCGCTCGGCGCTTCGTTCGATTACGTCGCCGAAGTGATCGAGGGCACCTCCGACGCCCGCTTGCAGGAAGCGGTCAACCTGTTCGGCGGCGATTCCTCTGTGCGCGGCGCCCTGATGCTGGTGGCCACCCACTGCCACGAGCACCTCGGCCAGTCCATTGCCTACGCGCGTACCAACGGTGTTACCCCGCCCTGGTCGGCCGGAGGCTGAAGGGCCCCTGCTGCCCGTGGCGAAGTTCCCGAGCAGCTAAATCACGCCCGGTGGTTGCGGCGACGCTCCCTGGAACGGAAGTTGCCAGGCAGCCCGGAGTCCTTGCGCGGGCTGTCCGGCTGATCCGTTTTCGAACCGAGGTTCAATTGCATGACTCGTACGCGCCGCCCCTCGACGTCGTTCCCGTGGTCCATCCTTCTGCTCTGCGCGACCGTCGGCCCGGCTCCGGTCGCCGCGCAGTCCGCCCCCGGGATCGTCGATCTGATCAACCTTCCCACCGTCGCTTCCCCGCAACTGAGTCCTGACGGAACCCAGCTGCTGTACGTCAGGTCCGACGCGGACTGGGAGGACAACCGTACGGTCGGCCACATCTGGCGCATCGACGCCGACGGATCCGGCGAGATCCGGCTGACCTCGGGTGAGGACGGCGAGACGAACCCGCGCTGGTCGCCCGACGGCACACGCATCGCCTTCACGGCGACGCGCGGCGACGACGGCGCGGCCCAGATCTACATGCTTTACGCCCGGGGTGGGGAGGCCCAGCGGCTCACCGCTCACCCGACGTCGATCCGGTCCATCACCTGGGCCCCGGACGGCGCCACGCTGCTCTTCCTGGCCGACGACGACAAGCCGGAGGAGCTGAAGGCGCGCGAGAAGGTGCTGGACGACGTGTACGCCTTCGACGAGAACTACCAGCAGTCTCACCTCTGGATGGCCTCGGCCGAGAGCGGAGAGGCCCACCGCATCACCGGGGGCGACTTCTCGGTGAACGAATACCGCCTCTCCCGGGACGGCACGATGGTCGCCTTCGACCGCGGCCCGTCGCCCCTCTTCGACGACAACGACGAGGGCGAGGTCTGGGTGATGAACGCCGACGGGTCGAACGCGCGGCAGGTCACCACGAACCACGTGCCCGAATACGGCGCGGAACTCTCGCCCGACAATCGCTGGGTGCTCTTCCGTGCAGACGCGAACACCGAGGGCGAGTTCTACTACAATGACAAGGTGTACCTGGCCTCCGCGGACGGGGGCGACTACACGCTGCTCGCGGCCGACTTCCCGCACGAGGCGAGCCAGGCGGTCTGGGGGGCCGACGGGTCGACCGTCCTTGTGCAGGCCAACACGGGGGTGCGTCAGGAGCTGTTCTCGCTGGAGGTGGCGACCGGCGCGGCCACGCGTCTGACCCGGGGGGACCACAGCGTTTCCCTCGGCGACTACCGGCCCGCGCTCGACCGGGCGGCGGTGACGGTCACCAGCCCCACGGAACCCGGCGACGCCTGGGTTGTGACCACCACGGGTGGCCCCCTGGAGCGCGTCACGATGGTCAACGCGGACGTGGCCTCGCGCTTCCATCTGCCCCGCGTGGAGGCGATCCGGTGGAGCGGCGAGGATGGAGTGACCGTCGAGGGGCTGCTCTACTACCCTCTCGACTACGAGGCCGGCGCGCGCCACCCGCTGATCGTGCAAACCCATGGCGGGCCCGCTTCGTCGGATCGCTTCCGTTTCCCGTCGTCTCACAACTACGAGACCGTGCTGACCGGGCTGAGCTACTTCGTCCTCAAGCCCAACTACCGCGGCAGCACCGGTTACGGCGACGACTTCCTGCGCAACATGGTGGGCAACTACTTCGACCAGGCCCACAAGGACGTGATGGCCGGCGTCGACCACCTGATCGCCGAAGGGCTGGTCGACGGGGATCGCATGGGCAAGATGGGCTGGAGCGCCGGCGGGCACATGACCAACAAGATCATCACGTACACCGACCGTTTCAGAGCGGCTTCGTCGGGTGCCGGGGCGTCCAACTGGGTGTCGATGTACGGACAGAGCGATGTGCGCATCTACCGCACGCCCTGGTTCGGGACCACGCCGTGGGAGGAGGGGGCGAACATCGACCAGTACTGGCAGGATTCGCCCCTGCGTGAAGTGTGGAAGGTGAAGACGCCCACCCTGTTCCTGGTCGGCGAGAACGACGCGAGGGTCCCCATGCCGCAATCCGTTGAGATGTACCGCGGCGTCCGCCACAACGGCGTCCCGACCCACCTCTACGTCGCGCCCCGCCAGGGCCACGGCTGGCGCGAACTCCGCCACCGCCTATACAAAGCCAACATCGAACTGGACTGGTTCGAAACCTGGGTAACGGAAAGGAAATGGATATGGGAAGAGGCACCGTTGGAAGACGAAACTTCGCGCCCGGTGTCGCAGCCATGAGGGCGGCGCAAGGGCTGAGCGAGACGCGCGCGGCCATGACGTCGCGTATGAATGTGGCGGCCTGCCTGGCAGCAACCGTGTGCCTGGTCGCAACCGCCTGCACCCCCGCGGACACCACCGATGCGCCCGCCGGCGGCGGAAGCTACGAGGACCTCACCACCCTCTTCGCCGAATGGCGCGACTTCGAAGCCCCCGACTTCGTTGACGGCGTCCCCGACTACTCGGCCGACGCGATGGCCGCCCAGTACGCCGAGCTCCCGGCCTGGCGGGCCCGACTGGGAGCCCTGAACCCGGACGAATGGCCCGTCGCGCAACAGATCGACTGGCACCTGGTACGCGCCGAGATGAACGGGCTTGACTTCGACCACAGTGTTCGGCGGCCGTGGGCCCGCAACCCCGCCTTCTACGTCACGGTCTTTGCCGCCGAGAGCGATGTGCCGGCGCACGAGGGTCCCGTGATCCACGGGTGGATCGACCTCTGGACGTACGACTACCCGCTTTCGGACGACGACGCGGAGGAGCTGGCTTCCAGGATCGGGAGCATCCCCGCGCTGCTCGAACAGGCGCGCACGAACCTGACCGGCAACGCCCACGACCTCTGGGTTGCGGGACTCCGCTCCTTCCGTGCCCAGGCCGCCGAACTCGACGCGCTGGCCGGGCGTGTGGGCGGCACGAGCCAGGCGCTGGACGACGCGATCGCGGTCGCGCGCGCCGCCACCGACGGATTCCACGACTGGATCGGGGAGCTCGCCGACTCGAAGACCGGTCCGTCCGGGGTCGGCAAGGAGAACTACACCTGGTACATGCACAACGTCCATCTGGTCCCGTACTCGTGGGAGGATCAGGTCGCCCTGATGCGCCGCGAGTTGGCCCGCTCGCACTCCTCGTTGCGGCTGGAAGAGCACCGCAACCGGAACCTCCCCGAGCTGGATCGGATCGCCACCGCCGAGGAGTACGACCAGCGCCTCAACGCCGCCGTCGACGACTACATGCGCTTCATCGAGGACGACGAGATCCAGACGGTCGAGGAGTGGATGGACTCCGCGATTCGGGCCAAAAACGGTTCCTTCACCCCGGCCGCGCCCGGCGAGATCCGCAACTTCTTCAGCGAAGTCAGCTACCGTGACCCGGTGGTGATGCGGGCCCACATGCACCACTGGATCGAGCTTGCCACCATGGCCGAAGCCCCGCACTCCAGCCCCGTGCGCAGCGTGCCCCTCCTCTACAACATCTGGGACGCGCGCTCCGAAGGTCTCGCGACCGGCATGGAGGAGATGATGATGCACGCGGGTCTCCTTGACGGGAAACCCAGGTCACGCGAACTCGTGTGGATCATGCTTGCCCAGCGGGCCGCGCGCGCGCTCAGCGGGCTCTACCTGCACGGCAACGTCTTCGACATGGAAGAAGCGGTCGCACACGCCGGGACCTGGACCCCGCGGGGCTGGCTCCCGGACGCCGACCTGGTACGCGGTGAGCAGCACCTCTACCTCCAGCAGCCCGGATACGGAACCAGCTACCTGACCGGCAAGATCCAGATCGAGGAACTCATGGCGGAGTGGGCCATCCAGGAGGGGGACGCCTTCACCGTTGGGCGCTTCTTCGATGCGTTTTTCGGAGCGGGTGTGATTCCCGTAGTCCTGACGCGGTGGGAGATGACAGGAGCCGTGGATGCGGTGCTGATCAGGGATTGACACAGAATCCTGATTGGGGTACCTGGAGGGTGGCAACCCCGAAGCAGCCTTGTGCGGGTGGCGAATTCTGATCCATGCATACATAATTCACCCTGGAGATTCCTGACACCCCCACATGGGAGGCTGCCGATGCGTAGACGCGACTTTTTCAGACAAGCAGGCGTCATTTCCGGACTTGCGGCGGGCACGAATGCCCTGGAAGGAGCGATGAGTCCCCTCTCTGCGCTTGTCGGAACGCCGGGCCGGAGGACCAGCAGCGGCGCCGTGCGCCTCAACTCCAACGAGAATCCGCTGGGAATTTCGCCGGCCGCCAAGGATGCTCTGGTCGAAGCCATCGTGCTCGCCAACCGCTATCCGTCCGACCAGCAGCAGGTGCTCGTTTCCAAGCTGGCTGCCGCCCACGACGTGGCCGAGAACCAGGTGGTCATGGGAACCGGTTCGGCCGAGGTCCTGCAGATGGTGGTGCAGGCGTACGCCGCGCCGCGGGCGAAGCTGGTCATGGCCGACCCGACGTACGAGGCCGTGACCAACTACCAGCGGACAGAGGCGTATGAACTCGTCAAAGTGCCGCTGACCGCCGACCACGAGCACGACATCGGCCGCATGCGCGAAGCGGCCGAAAGTTCGGGGCACCCGGCGCTGGTCTACCTCTGCAACCCCAACAACCCGACCGCGACGATCACGCCCAGCGCGGCCATCGACGCCTGGATCGCCGAAGCGCCCGAACACGTCTTCTTCCTCTCGGACGAGGCGTACATCGAGTACGTGGAGGACGACCGGATGTGGAGCTCGCTCCCCTGGATCGCGAAGAAACGGAACGTGCTCGTGGTGAAGACCTTCTCCAAGATCTATGGCCTGGCGGGGCTTCGCATCGGGTATGGAATTGCCCATCCCGACACCTCGGCAAGACTCATGGATTTCGCCTCCCGCAACAACAGCAACCAGCTTGCCATCGCCGCGGCCGGAGCCTCGTTCCAGGACGAAGTGCTCATGAAGAAGAGCCGAGAGGCGAACCGGACGTCCCGGAAGATGGTGGAGGCCACGCTGGACGAACTCGAGCTGGAGTACATGCCCACGCAGGCCAACTTCCTGATGCACAGGATCAACGGCGACCTGGCGACCTACCGCGGCCGGATGGCCGAGGCGGGTTTCCTGGTGGGGCGGGACTTCCCGCCCATGCTGGACTGGAACCGGCTGTCCTTCGGACTCCCCGAGGACATGGGCCGGTTCTGTGACACACTTCGCGACTTTCGTGAAAAGGGGTGGATCTGACTATGAAAGCAAAGATCGTCATCATCGGAGCGCTGATTGTGCTTGCCCTGCCCGGTTCGGCTACGGCCCAGGGCACGCTCGCAGGTTCGGTCACGCACGCAGAGACCGGCAGTCCCCTGGCCGGAGCGCAGATTGCCGTGTCGGACCTCAGCATGGGGGGCAACAGCCGCACCGATGGCGGCTACGAAATCACCGGCATCCCCGCCGGAACCCACACGGTGCAGATCCTGCTGATCGGCTACCAGACCGAGACACGGCAGGTCACCATCGCCGATGGCCAGACGACGTCGCTCGACGTGTCGCTGAGCGTGGGCGCGGTTGCGCTGGAGGGTCTGGTCGCGGTCGGCAGCCGTGCGCGGCCCCGCACGGTCACCGAGTCACCCGTCCCGGTCGACGTGATCCCGACCCGCGAGATCGTTCAGCAGGGTGATACCGACTTCGCCAACCTGCTGCGCAACGTGGTGCCGTCGTTCAACGTGAACATCCAGCCGATCAGTGACGCGGCCACCTTTGCGCGGCCCGCCAACCTGCGCGGCCTCGCTCCCGACCACACCCTGGTGCTGATCAACGGGAAGCGGCGCCACCGCACGGCGGTGATCACCTGGTACGGCAACGGCCTCGCCGACGGCTCCCAGGGTCCCGACATCGCGCTCATCCCCGGGATGGCGCTGGAGCAGGCCGAAGTCCTGCGCGACGGCGCCTCGGCCCAGTACGGCTCCGACGCGATCGCCGGCGTCATGAACTTCGTGCTGAAGAACGACCGGTCCGGCGGCTCGATCGAGATCAAGACCGGCGGATACCCCCTCGGGGAGACCAGCGAGCCGTTCGAAGAGGGCTCGTTCCCGGGGGATGGCGAGATGTATACCCTGTCCGGGAACGTAGGGTTGCCGCTCGGAGAGACCGGCTTCCTGAACCTGACCGGCGAGTACGGCAATGCCAACCCAACGGATCGCAGCACGCAGCGCCTTGACGCTTTGGCGCTGCTCGGAGCGGGCAACAACAGCGTCCGGTCGCCCGCACAGGTCTGGGGCGCGCCCCAGATCTCCAACGAGCTCAAGCTGTGGGCCAACACGGGCTACCTCTTCAACGACAACATGCAGTTCTATGGCCACGGCAACTACGTGAGCAAGCAGGTCGAGGGCGGCTTCTACTTCCGTAACCCGGGCACCCGCAGCGGCGTCTTCGGAACCAGGAACGCCGATGACGAGCGGATCCTGCTCGTCGGCGACATGCTCGACGCGCAGGACGGAATGCTCGACGGATCGGCGATGTGCCCTGAAGTCCGTGTCACCGATGATGGTGTGGTGATCAACAACCCCGACAACATGGCAGCGTTCAATCAGGTCATGGGCGATCCCAACTGCTTCACCTTCCGGAAGCTCTTCCCCGGTGGGTTCACCCCGCAGTTCGGCGCGAACGTCCGCGACGCGTCCGCGGTGGCGGGTCTCAGGGGCACGAGCGGCGACATGAACTGGGACGCGAGCGCGTCGTGGGGCAAGTCGTACATGGACTTCTACATGTACAACACGGTCAACGCGTCGCTGGGACCGAACCAGCCGTGCGCTGGCGCGGATAGGGACTTGTCCTTCGTCGTGCCGGATCAGCCGTGCACCCCCTGGTTCGGCCCGGGGATCTACGACCAGCAGGAGATCAACCTGAACCTGGATCTGTCCTACGCGCTGAACGAGCGGGTCAACGTGGCCGGGGGTGCCGAGTGGCGTAACGAGGGCTTCGAGATCATCCGGGGCACCACGGAATCGTGGACCGAGGGCCCGCTCGCGACACAGGGATTCACTCCGGGCTCCAACGGGTTCACCGGGTTCGGACCGCTCACCGAAGGGGACTGGAACCGGAACAACTTCGCGGCCTATGGCGACCTGGAGATCCGCGAACCCGAGGGTCTGTGGACCTTCGGCGTGGCCGGACGGGTCGAGCGGTTCTCGGACTTCGGAACCACGGTCAACGGGAAGGTGGCGGGACGCGTGAGCGCGTCCGAGAACCTGGGCCTCCGAGCCAGCGTCAGCACCGGCTTCCGCGCTCCCACGCCGGGACAGCAGAACGCCTTCAACATCTCGACGATCTACGATCCCGCGATCATGGATCTGACGAACAACGGCACGATCCCGTCCACGTCACCGCTGGCGGAAAATTTCGGCGGCGAGCCGCTTACGCCCGAGAAATCCGTGAACCTGGCGTTGGGGGCCGTATACGACGATGGTCCCTTCAGTCTTACCATGGACTTCTTCCAGATCAGGGTGTCGGACCGTCTGACAACGAGCGCCGACAGGTCGCTCAGCCCGACAGAGATCGAGCAACTCATCGCCGAGGGGATTATCCGGCCGGGTGGGGTGCTCGCGCGGTTCCGCTTCTTCATCAACGACTTCGCGACCCGGACGGACGGGATCGACCTGGTGGGCGCCTATCAGATCGACGGAGCGAGCGGTTCCACCACGACCTTCACCAGCGCGTGGAACTGGACCCAGACCACGGTGACGGATTTCGACCCCGTCACTCTCACCGATCACCGCATCCGGATCCTTGAGGAAGGACTCCCCAACGTGCGCGGCAACCTCACGATGAATCACGTCTTCCCCGGCGGAACCCGCTTCCTGGTGCGCGGCAGCCACTGGGGCGGCTACTTCGACGGTGAGCAGCCCTACTACGAGTCCGACTCCTCGAACACCATCGACTACCCGTCCCGCATCCTCTTCGATGTGGAGGCGGCCCACACCTTCGCTGACCGCTGGAACCTCACGGTCGGTGCCACAAACGTGCTCAACACCTACCCGGAGGAGTATCCGGGCGCGGCGGCCGGCGTCGGCAACCGCTTCGGCCAGTTCACGCCGTTCGGCTTCAACGGCGGCTACTATTACACGCGGGTGGGCTACAGCTGGTAGCCGGTTTCCGGCTGCCTTGGCAGTCACGGCCCCGGTCCGGCTTCGTGCCGGGCCGGGGCCGGTTGCGTTAGTGGGCTCCTACAGGAGTCCCCCCAGAATGCCCCTCAGCACCTGGAAGGCCAGTCTGAAGCCGTTCAGGACCAGGGGAATGGAGATGAGCCCGGCGGAGAAGATCAGCCCGGCCCGAAACAGGTGCGGGCCCAGAGGGAGGACCTCCCGGCCCCACAGCTTGTGAGCGAGCGTTTCGACCAGCGGTCCCAGCGTGTAACAGAGGTTCCCCCAGATCAGGATTCCGCCCAGGAGTATGAGCACTTCCGTTTCGGGCGATCCCTGAAGCCAGTCGGCCAGAGCGTCGACCGACACCACGGCGGCCCCGCCCGTCCCGATGATCGCGTTGAATGCGAGCCGCCGCCGCTCCCACCACTTGAAGATGCCGCCCACGGTGCGCTTTGCGGGTTTCGGATAGAGGAAGTCGGCGAGCGCCGACCCGAACGTCCGCTTCTCGCCCGCGACCTCGGGGGTTGAAGTGTCCGCCACCTTCACTCTTCCCGGCTGCTGGAACGATTGGGGCTCTCAAGATACACCGCGGCGCAACCGAGGAGAAGCACCGTCCCGCCCCGCCAGCCGTTCCAGCGCTTCCCGCGCCTGCGCGTTCCCGGCTGCGGCTGCGCGGCGGTACCAATCCAGAGCCCTGCCGAGGTCCGCCGGGACGTCCCGGGGATATCCCATGCGCCCGGTCGAGTGAACGCGCGCTTGCCACATCACCGCCAGCGGGGTCTCGCGGGACACGGCCTCTTCCAGAAGGGCGCGGGAGCGCGCGTTGTCCACGGTTCCGGCCACCCCGGTGTACCAGTCGACCGCCTCGAGGAGTGCGGGGTCGGGCTCGGTGGGAGGTGGGGCGCAGGCGGAGGCGAGGAGGAGGATGGCAGTGGGGCCCACAACTGCCATCCGCCGGACACTACCGGGATGGCCTGCCCGCAAGCCCTGGGGCAAAGGACGATCAGCGATCGTTTGGTTGCGATTGTTCATTGTGGTGTTGGCGCTCCAGGTCTGCTGGCGAAGGTCCCGCAAGTGACAAGGGAAATGTGATGAATGGCAAGCCTGTGGAGTGGGATCGGGTTCGATCTGGTCCGGCGTTAATTGGAGACAAGGATCGGTCTTGTCCGCCAAAACGGGGTCAAAGTGGCGTATGTGGACGCCCCCAGGTGGGCAAGCCCGGATTCAGAACGAGTCGGTGGCAGTCTGGTCAGGTACTGTCGTATGTCCGGCCTCTTGATGCGGCCCTTGTTGGCCGCGGGCCCGTATGGTGTTCGTGAGATCGGATCCAAATCGGACAAGCGGGCTCCCAGGCCCTCCGCCACTTACTGGTTTTTCCGATCCCGTCTTGTCGACCGTTTGCCCTTACCCCGTTTCTTGCGTCCTGCTGCCCACATCTCCCCGACAGCTTCTTTGCCTTTCGCTTCTCTCCTTTCGCCGCCCGGTCAGGCGGCAGCACGAACCCGGTAGGCCTCCTTTCTCGTGGTCAGCGCCCAGACTATCCGTGCCGTCCTGTTGGCGAGCGCCACCGCGACCACCTTCTTCGGCTTGCGTGCCAGCATCCCGGCCAGCCACGGATCCGTGATCTCGCTGTGTCGGCTCGCGTGCCGAATAACCGCCATGGCTCCCGTGACCAGGAGTCGTCTCAGATCGCGCTGGCCCATCTTCGATATCCTGCCCAGCCTCGGCTTGCCGCCGGTGGTGTGCTGCCGAGGCACGAGGCCGAGCCAACTCGAGAAGTCGCGCCCGCACCGGAAGCCCTCCATCGGCGGTGCGAAGGCTTGGATGGCCAGGGCGGTGATCGGCCCGACCCCCGGGATCGTCATCAGCCGCGCCGTCTCTTCGCACTCCCGCGCGCTCTTCCGGAGTTTCCGGTCGAGTCCGCCGATCTTGTCATCGAGCTCCCCGATCCGCCCGAGGAGCAGCCGGCCCAGCTCGACGACCGCCTCCGGCAGGCCACACTCCCCATCTTCGAGCGTCCCGGCCAGCTGCCGGATCCGGGCCCTGCCCTGCGGAGCCACAACGCCGTACTCGGCCAGGTGACCCCGAAGCGCATTGATCGTCTGCGTACGCTGCCGCACCAGCAGGTCACGCGTGTGAAACAGCATCGCCTGCGCCTGCTGCGCTTCTGACTTGACCGCCACGAAATGCATGGTCGGTCGCTGCGCCGCTTCCGTGATCGCCTCCGCGTCGGCTGCGTCGTTCTTGTGGCGCTTGACGAAGGGCTTCACGTAGATCGGGGGGACCAGCCTCACCTCGTGGCCGAGCGATGTGATCTCCCGGCCCCAGTAGTGGGCGCTGGCGCACGCCTCCATCGCTACCGTACACCCCGGTTGCGAGGCGAGAAAGCTCAGCAGCTTCGCACGGCTCAGCTTCCTGCGGTACGCCACCGACCCGTCCGCCCTCGCTCCATGTACCTGAAAGCTGCGCTTTGCCAGATCGATCCCGATGATGCTAACCTCTTCCATTGGATGCCTCCTCCCTCAGATGGTCGACTAACGCTCAGTACCATCTTGGCACATCGCGATGCCGCCGGGAGGGGGCGTCCACTCCATCGGACAAACCGCGGGAGGAGAGCCACTCCGTCAACCGTTATTCGTATTTCAGCACGGAAACAGAATAACGTCACAGACTATTGCGGAACGTGCGATTAACGAAGTCACGGACCACACCTCCCATGCCCCATACTGGAGCCGGGTTGAAGGATGGCGGGACTATCCGGCACGGAGCGCACACCGTCGCCAGGTCCGAGTCCAGTGTTGGTCAGTCTGCACATGACCTTGGCGCACGCTCTTGCAGACATTGCCAGCGAACTGGCGCGAGGGGGAACCTTCGGTGGCCCGCATCACCACTCCCTCACGTTCTCCCCCCAATCTCGATTGCCGCGCGTGCGCGTGCTGAATGAATCGCCGGATCTCCCCTACGGAACCGAAGTCGCCCCGGTAGAGGACCGGAACGACAGGGATGCGTCTGTCGGCGGCGAACCGCTCCAGGGTTCCCATGGATCGAAAGGTTCCCCGGGCGTCCCGCAACGCGAACGCGTAGAAGGTCTCGCTTTCCCTCACCGCCCCATACTCGATGCTATGCACTCCGTAGATGTCTTCCCCGTACAGGTAGACATCGGGCTCGGTAACCTTCCATGCGTGGTGCTTCTTGACCATTGCCATCCACTTGTGAGTCGCCTCCGTGGCCACGGAGCGAGCGTAGACCTTCCCGCGGTGGATCAGGACGTTGCTTCCATCGAGCTTCTCCGTCACGACGACCGGGCGTCCGACAAACCGTTCGGGATCGGCGTGAACAGCATCGCCGCGTCCAATGGCCGGGGAATACGGCCAGTAGGGGGTACGCGGGTACTTCAGCCTATTGGGGGGCATGCCGTGTCTGCGTGTTGGCGAACCGTACCCGGAGTTCCCTCCATGCCTTGAAATTGGTTAGCCGCAGCCGTGTGATCACGATGCTCTCCCGCGGGTCAGTGCCAGAAGGTCACCGGCAATCTAGCGCTAGCCCGGATGGATCATCGAGAGGGAGCGACCCCCACGGAATTATGTACATAATGATCTGTACATTTTGGGCGCCTCACCCCAGGTCCTCACCCGCCAGCCCCAGCCGCTCCAGCACCTCCGGGGGCGGCCCGTCAAAGCTCGGCAACGGCACGTTCCCCTTGTAGCCCAGGTCGCGCATCCCCTCTTCGGAGGTCCAGAACCCGGTCGACACCATGTCGCGGAACTCGTCGAAGAAGCGGGCCTGGGGTTTCAGCCGTTCCGGCGCGTCGGGCTCGAAGCGGATCTCGTCGCAGATCTCGTGCTGCTGCGCCACGGTCAGGGCGGGGAAGTCGGCCGCACCGAAGCGTTCCCGCGCCATCCGGTTCAGCCACGCCAGCCCGCCGCGCAGCCGGGTCAGCTGCTCCTTGTGGGCGGGTGCCGAAACGAACTCGTTGATGTACTCCGGCACGCCCACCGCGCTGGCCGCGGGGGACCGATCGTCCGCCGGGACGATCACGTCGGCCAGGGCGGCCGCCAGCCGCATCTCTTCGTCGGTGAGGAGCATTTCCCAGGGGATGACGGGCGCCAGCATGTCGGGATCGGTCAGGGTGCCCATCGCGCGGGGGTTGCTGGGAGGCAGCGGCGAATAGCCGGACAGCGCCTCGTGGGCGGATTCGGCGGCCTCCTCGGGCACGCACGAAACCGTAGCCCCGCCCAGCGCCGCGGTCGCCGCGATCACCTTGAGGGCGCCTCGCCGCGTGATGCTGGAGGGCTCGTCGGGCTCGCGCCCGCGTACTCGCTGGTGCGGGTCGGCCCGGCCCCCGGTGTCCCGCTGGCGCCCGTCGCCCGCCCCGCCGGTCCGTCCCCGATCCTCGCTCATCCGATGCTCCTCTGCCTGAGCTGCTCGACGATGTAGTCGCTCGCCCGCCACGCGACCGCCATGATCGACAGCGTCGGGTTCTTGTCGGCGTTGGACACGAAGGGTGCCCCGTCGGTCACGAACAGGTTGGGCACGTCCCACGACTGGCAGAACTCGTTCAGCACCGAGCTTCGGGGATCGTCGCCCATCTGGACGCCCCCGACTTCGTGGATGATCTGCCCGCCCTTCGAGATCGCCCCGGCGCCGTCGCTCGCGACCGTCGACAGCAGCTGCCCGCCCATCTCGTCCACGATCCCGGCGAAGGTGCGCTGCATGTGGAGGGCTTGGCCCAGCTCGTGTTCCGCCCACTTCCAGTGGAATTTCAGCACGGGGATGCCGTAGCGGTCGACCCTGTCGCCGTCGATCTCGCAGTAGCAGTTGTCGTTGGGGACCATCTCGCCGCGGCCGTCGAAGAAGAGGAAGCTGCCGTAGTAGCGGCGGCAGTCGTCCTTGAAGCGCTGGCCGTAGCTGCCCCCGGTGAGGGGTTCCAGACCCGCGAAGGCGCCGAAGCCGGGCATGCGCCGCCCGCCCCCGAACTCGATGTGGTAGCCGCGGGGGAAGTCCATGCGGCCTGCCGCCTGCTCGCCGTACAGCCACCACGGCATGTACATGTGCATGGCGGAGGCGCCGTCTTCGTTGTGCGGGGGGAGCGACTGCAGCGCGGGGATGTGCGCATAGACGCCCGCGCCGACCGTGTCCATGACGTACTTGCCCACCAGGCCGGAGGAGTTGGCCAGCCCGTCCGGGAAGAGGTTGCTGGTCGAGTTGAGGAGGATGCGCGCCGATTCGCACGCGCTCGCGGCCAGCACGACCACCCGCGCCGCGGCGAACTCGTCGATCAGCGTGGTCTTGTCGATGTAGTGGACACCGGTGGCGCGTCCCCGTGAATCGACGGTGACTTCGCGCACCATCGCTCCCGTGCGGATGTCGAGGGAGCCGGTGGCGAGGGCGGGAGGCAGCAAAACGGTGGTGGACTGGAAGTTGGCGCGGATCGAGCAGCCGCGCCCGCACGGGGTCGCCCAGTAGCACGCGGCTCGTCCCCGCATCGAGTCGGCGGTGACGCGCCGCGCCAGCTCGTTGCCGGGGAAGATTTCGCCCGGCAGCCGGTTCGCGTCCTGTGTCTGCGTCAGGATGGCCAGATGCGCCGGGATCACCGGGATCCGCAGCCGCCGGCACGCCTTGCGGGTGAGCAGCTCGTACGCCCGCGGCTTCGGAGGCGGCTGCAGCACCCCGGGCGACGAGTTCGGCGTGTTCTCCAGCCCCTCGTTGGAGCCGTAGACCCCGATCAGCGACTCGGTGCGGTCGTAGTAGGGCGCCAGGTCCTCGTACGACATCGGCCAGTCGAAGCCCAGCCCGTCCCGGCTGCGGGGCTTGAAATCGTACTCGCCCATGCGCAGCGAGATCCGCCCCCAGTGATTCGTCCGCCCGCCCAGCATGCGTGAGCGCCACCACATGAACTCGGAGCCCTCGGCCACCGAATACGGCTCGCCCGGCACCTGCCAGCCCCCGTCCACTGTGGCGTCATAGAACCCGAACGGTTTTTCCGGGGTGCCCGCCGCGCGCAGGGGTGCGTCCTTCGGCAGCTGGAACATCGGCGTCTCGCGGACTGGATCGTAGTCCCGCCCCGCCTCCAGCATCAGGACGCGGAGTCCGGAGGTGGCCAGGATGAAGGCGGTCATGCCGCCCCCGGCCCCGGAGCCGACGACGATGGCGTCGTAGGTGGGGCTCTGGCTCATCGCTGATAGCCCGTGGGGAACGCTGCCGGGGTTTCTGCCACGGGCTGCTTCCTTTCCGTCAGCTGTCGTCGGGTGGTGCCGGGGCGATCCGATCGGCCCGGAAGGTCGGCACCTCAAAAACGTAGGGACTGCCGGACGAGGACACCTGGAAGTTCCCCTCCTGCTCGGCGAGCGACAGGAAAGCCACCTCGTTTCCATCCCCGTCGAGCGCAAGCACCGTCCGGTCCGACTCCTCCGGCATCTCGGCATCCTGCGGGGCGAAGCCGCTTGCGCGCAAGCCCGCCAGCTCCTGGAGCATGTTGCGCACCGTGGTTGCGTCGGCCTCGGCGTCGTCCGCTCCGGCGTCGCCGCCGCCCATCGTCCAGCTCGAATCCTGTCGCTCGTAGGTGACCGTCTCACCGTCCCGGGTCACGCGGATGCTGGAGATGGCCGCCGTGTCGGCACGCAGGATCATCTTGTCACGCCAGTCGAAGAGCGGTCGTGCGGCGGCGCCGCGCAGGTCGCCCTCGATCAGGCTGACCCGATCCGAGTCCGGCAACCGGGCATACGCGGTCCGGAAACGGTTCCCGGCCTTGCCGACCAGCACCGTGGTGCCACCGTCCGTCGTGACCGCCCAGGCGCTGTCGGTGGTCACGCCCAGTCGCGCATGGTTGGCAGGGTTGGCCGCGGCTACGGCTCCTACCTCGATCTCGTCCAGAGCGCGCAGGAATCGCGCGACCGCGCCCGAGTCGGCCCGGAAGCCGTTCACGGTCCAGTCGTCGCCCGTTCGCTCCAGACGAATGGTGTCGCGGGGGCCGGCGAGGTCGGCACGGGTCAGCGTCTCGCCGTCCATGCCCGCGAATGCGGTTGCCAGAGCAGAATCATCCGCCGACGAGCCGCTTCCGCCGCCCACCAGCGTGGCCACCACGTACAGCGCCGTCACCGCGCCCAGGAAGTACAGGCAGGCCCGCAGGGTCTTCTCACTCATCGTCTTCCTCCTTGTCGCCTGCCTCGTTCCAGCGGCGTTCGGCGCGAGTAGTTCGTCCGGTCACCCGGATGAATCCGAAGAGGATGAAGAGTGCCGGCACGCCGATCAGCGAGGTCCACTTGAGCGCGTTCCTTCCGCCGTCGGACTGGAAGGACAGGCTGGGAGGCGTGCGGTCCTTGGACCTGATCCCGATCAGGGCTTCGTCCTGGGCCAGCCAGTCCACCGCGTTGGCAGCGAAGATCAGGTTCTGCGAATTCGCCTGGACGAAGCGGTCCTCGAGAAAGTCGGCGTCTCCGACCGCGATGATCCGGCCACCGGGCCCGCCGCCCTCCTCGTCGCCCTCGGCCATCGACGGATCCACCGCGACCGCCATGGTGTGAATCCCCAGCTCGTCCTCCCTCGTGGCGAACTCGATGTTCGGGGCGATCATCCCCCCTGCCGGTCTCGTCCCGCCGCCTTCGGTGGTGCTCCACAGCGGCGTCACGGACGCGTCGCCCTCTTCCCAGGTGAAGGGCGCGGCCCAGCCGAAGCTGACGTTGTTGAGGTCGCGGATCGTCGAGTGGTCCTCTCCGCTGTATGCGACCGGCCAGAGCGGGTACATCCGGGCCACGTTGAAGATCCCCTGGCGCATGGAAACGCGTTCGGCCGAGGCGACGTCAAAGACGAGGTCGCCCGATGCCACGACGCCGCGCTCGGCGAGCAGGCGTTCCAGACCGGTGGTCACGGGCATGGACATGCCGGGTGACTGGGGACTGAGCGCGTGGCGTTCCATGAGCAGCAGTGCCGCGCCGCCGGCGTCCAGGTAGTCGTCGATCGCGGCCGCAACGCCGGGTGACACCGGCTGGGCCGGCGCCGCCACCACCAGGACGTCGATGGAGTCGGCTCTGAGCGCGCCCGTCGAGTCGTTCTCGATGTCGATCGTGACGACGCCGTAGCGATCGCCGATGCTCTCGCGGAAGCTCCGGTAGTAGAACGGATCCTTCGCCTCGAAACCCGACATGAAGGCCAGCGTCGGCCGGTCGTCGTTCGTCATGTTGGCGATCGCCGACACGAGGCGGAACTCCAGGTCGTCGGCCCGGTCGATGACCGGAATGATCTCCTGCTCGTCCGCGTACGTGACGGCCAGCCCGAAGTACCCGCGCTTCACCTGGAGCTCATCGTCCCGGAGCACGTTGAACTCGATCGGCATGACACCGACCGACGACGCCTGGTCGGCCGCATCATCGCTGTCGTCGGGGTTGACCTCTTCCGCGACGAGCATCCCGTTGGAGGCGTTCTTCAGGTCCGCCACCAGATCCCGCACATCACGCTCGGTGAGCTGGATTTCCTGCGGCAGATCGTCGCTCACGAAGAAGGTGAGGTTCACCACGTCGTCCAGGCCGCCGAGGATGTCGCGGCTGCCGTCCGAAAGGGTGAAGAGGTCGTCGCGGGTGAGGTCGATGCGTCCCCGGACGTGACCGCCCACCAGGTTCAGCATGAGCACGGCCAGCGCGATCACGCCGGTACCGAGTCGCAGCCTGCGGAACGCGTCACCCGCCCGGCTGAGTCGCTCGCCTCCCAGCGCGGCCACCGCAAGAAGCAGAAACAGGCCGCACGTGGACGCGAAGTAGAGAAGGTCGCGGAGGTCCACCACGCCCCGGGCGACGTTCTCGAAGTGGCTGATCACCGAGAGCTGGGCCGCCCAGCCGCCCACGAGCCGGGGCAGACCGATCTGCACGATCGGCGTGCCGATCAGCACCAGCGCGAAGCAGGTGAACGCTCCGAGGATGAAGGCCGTGATCTGGTTCCTCGTCATGGAGGACGCCCAGATGCCGATCGCGATCATCTGGGCCGCGAGGAGCGCGGCGCCCACGTACTGGGCCACCATGATCCCGGGGTCGGCTTCCGACGCCAGCAGAACCCCGAGCGCCATGGGCAGGGTGCCGGCCAGGGTGATCATCACGAAGAGCCAGCTGCCGAGGAACTTGCCCAGCACGATCTCGGTCTCGGTCAGCGGCTGCGCGAGCAGCCACTCGAGTGTCCTGCCGCGGCGTTCCTCGGCGAGGCTTTTCATTGCCACCGCCGGGATGAACACCACAAGCAGCCAGGGGAGAAGGTCGAAGAACGGCCGTAGCGACGCCGTGGACATCGCGTACAGGGAACGGAAGGCCATGTAGAGGCCGAGGCCGAGGAATGCGACGGCCAGCACGTAGGCGGTGGGCTGGTCGAAGAAGCTCCGCAGCTCCCGGCGGGCCACGAGGAATGCCTGCTTCATCATTCCGCCTCCGGAAGGTCCATGGTGAGTTCCCGAAAGACCTGTTCGAGGGTCGCCCGCTCGCGCCGCAGCTCCCACAGCACCCAGCCTTGTCGGGTCGCCAGATTGAAAATCTCGGGCCTCAACTCATGGTCGCCCCTCGTCTCCAGGCAGACCCGCACGCGGCCGTCGACCGCCTCGGCCGTGTGATCGGCCACGCCGGGAAGACCGCGGAGAGCGTCCACCACGCCATCTCCGGCCGCCTCGACCGTGTAGCGGGAGATGCCGCGGCCGGCGTCCATCAGTTCGGCCACCGTCCCGTCGGCGGCGATCGCCCCCTTGGAGATGATCAGCAGGCGGTCGCAGGTGGCTTCGACCTCCTGCATGACGTGGGTGCTGAGAATCACGGTGCGCTCGCTGCCGAGAGAGCTGACCAGCTTCCGGATCTCGACTCGCTGGTTGGGGTCGAGCCCTTCGGTGGGTTCGTCGAGCACCAGGATCTCGGGCTCGTGGAGGATCGCCCCGGCCATGCCCGTCCGTTGGCGGTACCCCTTCGAGATCTCGCTGATGGGCCTGAAAAAGACGTCTTCCAGCCCGGTCTCCTCGGCCGCCCTGCCGATTCCCGCGCGAGCTTCCGCGTCGTCGAGGCCGCGCAACCGGGCGACGTATTCGAGGAACTCGCACACCAGCATGTCGTCGTACAGCGGGTTCGCTTCGGGCAGGTACCCCACGCGCGTCTTCGCCGCCGTGAGGCTGTCGGCGATCGGCTCGCCGTCGAAGCGAATCGTGCCCTCGTCGGGCTGGAGCGTCCCCGTCAACATGCGCATCGTGGTCGTCTTCCCGGCCCCGTTGGGTCCCAGGAAACCGACGACCTCGCCCCGGTCCACGTCGAAGGTGGCCCGGTCGACCGCCACAATGGATCCGTAGCGCTTGGTCACGCCTTCCACCGAGATCATTCGTCCTCCTGTATTGGCCCGACAAGAAAACCGCGTCGGCCGTTGGGGCTGACGCGGTGGATCCGCCTGCGTGAGTGGAAACCCCAGCCGGATCCGGTTCCGTCAGCGCATCGGTTGTTTTCGCGCATGGATTCTAGGCTGTCCCCGTGCGGCTGTCCAGTGGATCGCGCGCTGAGGACGGAGGGTTGCCGGGCACCGATGCGCCGGGGACCGTCGCTTGTCTGCCGGGGGTTCGCATCCCACATTGTCAGAGTAGCCGAGTACACGATCCTGTTACCGTCATGTGACCGGCTGCCGCTCTCTGCGGCCGTATGATCACTGGCCGGGGCCCGAGCCGTTCGGACCCCGTCGCACACAATGCAAACCGCTACGGGGGCGTGTCGCCTCCGGCAGCAAGATGTGCTTCTCAAGAGGAGGTTGATCGGGATGAAATTGGTTCGTGGTATTCCAGCCCTGCTGTTCCTGGCGCTGCCGCTGAGCGCCCAGCAGACGGGGACGGTCACGGGGAGCGTGACCTCCGATGGATCGGGCCTGGGCAGCGCTCAGGTCGTTCTGTCACAAACCCAAACGGGTGCCCAGTACGGCGGGCTCACCAACGACAGCGGAAGATTCAACGTCATCGGCGTGCCGGCCGGATCGTACGACGTGTCGGTCCAGTTGATCGGCTACACGGCCGAGAGCCAGCGACTCACGGTCGAGGCCGGCGGAACCCACATGGCGGACTTTGCGCTGACCTCGACGGCCATCGCGCTGGGTGGTATCAATGTCCTGGCCGAGCGGGCCGAGGAGCGTCGTACACCCGTGGCGTTCACCGATGTATCCAAGGCGCAAATCCAGACGCAACTCGGCTCTCGCGACCTGCCCCTGGTGCTGAACATCACACCCTCGGTGTACGCGACCGCCCAAGGCGGCGGCGCGGGCGACGCGCGCGTCACCGTGCGCGGGTTCAACCAGCGCAACACCGCGGTAATGATCAACGGCGTGCCGGTCAACGACATGGAGAACGGCTGGGTCTACTGGTCCAACTGGGGCGGGGTGGGCGACGTCGCCACAAGCATCCAGCTGCAGCGGGGCCTGAGCGCGGTGAACCTGGCCACGCCGTCCATCGGCGGTACGCTGAACGTGATCACCGACCCCAGCCCGGCCAACCCGGGGTACGTCTTCAAGCAGGAATTCGGCAGCGGCAACCTCCTGAAGTCGACGTTGACCGCGGCGACCGGGCAGGTCGGCAACTTCTCGATGTCCGCGTCGGCAGTCCGCACGACCGCCGACGGGTTCATCGACGGCGTCTGGCAGGACGCGTGGGGCTACTACGTTGCGTCGCAATACACGTTCAGCGACCGGAACCGGCTCGAGTTCTACGCGGTCGGAGCCCCCCAGCGCCACGGCCACCGGCTCTACAAGCTCAACATCGCGACGATCGACAGGGAGTTCGCCATGTCCCTGGACGACTATGATCAGGCGGCCCTCGACCAGTTCTCGAACGAAGCCGGGCGCTATTGGAATCCGAACGTCGGCGGCGTGGACCCGAGCTATTCGGGGCGCCAGTTCAACAGCACCGGTCCCGGTGCCGGTGTCTCCAGTCGCTTCGGTCGCAACTTCCTCAACGAGCGCGAGAACTACTTCTCCAAGCCCCAGCTCAACCTGAACTGGTACTCGTATCTGGGGGGCGGCCTGACCGCCAACACGGTGGCGTACTACTCGGGCGGGAACGGTGGAGGCACGGGCACCTACGGGTCCATGCGCTGGGATTACACGTACGGCCAGCGCTTCGCGGACTGGAACGCGACGATCGCCCGGAACCGCGGGAGTGACGGGGGGTCCTTTGGAATCCTCCGCAACTCGGTCAACAATCAGGCTACCTGGGGTGCGATCGCCAAGCTGCAGAAGGAATTCGACAACGACCTGGTCGCCAATTTCGGTCTCGACTGGCGGACCGCAACGATCGAGCACTACCGCGAAGTGCGCGACCTGCTCGGTGGGGAGTTCTACAACGACTGTTTCCGGGGCTGCAGCTCCGACTTCTGGAGCGAAGCCCAGGGGAACCGTAGCCTCGGCGACAAGATCAACTACTACAACGAGAACAACGTCGACTGGCTCGGCGCCCACCTGCAGGCCGAAAAGTCGTCGCTCGCCGGGTCCTACTACGGCATGGTAGGGGTCTCACGGATCGCTTACGACTTCACCGACTTCTTCACGAGGGGCCCCGGCGGCGGCTTCCTGCAGCTCAACAGCAGCGGCCTGACGGGATACCAGGTGAAGGGCGGTGCGGTGCGTAATCTGGGCCCTGAATGGTCGGTCTACGGCAATGCGGGGCTGGTCTCGAAAGTGCCCATCTTCGATGGCGCCATCGACGACAACCGCGGGATTCTCAACCCGGATCCCACCAACGAGACCTTCAAGTCGTTCGAGGCCGGGACGCGCTTCCGCTCGCTGAACCGGCAGTTCTCCTTTGACGGCAACATCTACTTCACGCAGTGGAACAACCGGACCCGCAACCAGTTCATCCGCAACCTCCTGGGCGACAATCAGGACGGGCTGGTGAACCTGCTGGGCGTCGACGCGCGTCACATGGGCCTGGAGCTGGAAGGTGCCTTCCAGCCTGCGGACTACATGCGCTTCGACGTCGCGTTCTCCTACGGCGACTGGTTGTACACCAACGATCCCAAGGGCACCTACAAACCCGACGACCGGCAGTCCGAGACGCGGGAGTACAACTTCTACCTGGACGGGCTCTATGTGGGCGACGCGCCCCAGTTCCAGGTGGCGTACGCGCTGTCCTTCTTCCCGTCCGGGGGGGTCTACGCGCAATTCTTGGGCAGGACGTACGGGAAACACTACGCGAACTACGATCCCTTCGGCCGGACCAGCGACGTGGACGCCGGCATCCAGTCGTGGAGCCCGCCGGGGTATACGGTCTTCGATGTCCACCTGTCCTACCGACTTCCGTCGGAGCTTGCGGCTACCTTCGGCGGCAACGTCGCGCTGTTCCTGCACGCCTTCAATGTCTTCGACGCGGTGTACGTCCAGGATGCGCTCGACAACTCGCGGTTCAACGGCTACCGTGACGCCGGTGAGCGCGAGCTGGGCCGGGGCAGCCACAAGGCCGACGATGCCGAGGTGTTCCTCGGGTATCCGAGAGCCTTCAACTTCGGGTTCCAGATCTCTCACTGATCCCGGACGGCGGCCGCTGCGGCCTGTCCACGCGGGTCCTGACAAGGGCCCCCGCGCCGTAACGGGTGCGGGGGCCCCCTGCCTGTTCAGTCCAGCCCGTCAACCAGCAGTTCATGTAGCGCGACGGGGTTTTCGGTGTGGAGCCAGTGTCCGCCCTCTGCCTGGTGAAGGAAGACTTGACCCGTGCGCCGCCCGGCTTCGCGGATGCGCTGGACGGCCTCCGGATCCAGCACGCCCGAGTTGGTCGCCTTCACGAAGTGGATTTCGGCGCCTTCGGGCGGGCTCTCCACCACGTCCCACACGTCGCTGCGGAAGTAGTCGCGCAGGTAGGCTTCCATCTCGTCCGGATCGAGCCGCCACTCCCAGCCGTCGTAGCCGTCACGCTGCACGTTCGTCGCCATCCAGGCGGCCACCTGCGTCGAGAAGCCCTCCGATTCGACCGCCGCCACTGCTTCGGCACGGCTGCCGAACGGACCGGGGTGGCGGCGCAGCATCCCAAGCATGCGCCAGGCGCTCCCCGCGGGGCGGCCGGTGCCCGGGTTCGAGTCGATGATCCAGTACTGGGTGGGGACGGTTGGAGCTTGGCCCGCCCGGGCCCTCTGCCGCGCGTGGAGCAGGGCGACTTTGCCTCCGAAGGAGTGCCCGATGACGGCGTCCGCGGGGTGGCCCATGCTCTCCTCCAGGGCGACCAGATCCCGCGCGCATGCCTCCACCGTGTGTGGCGCGAGGCTCGGTGACCTGCCGTGCGACCTCAGGTCGGCAAGGGCGACGCTCCAGTCGGGCCGCGTGGTGACGAGCCGGCGCGCGACGGATCCCCAGTTCCTCCCCGCGCCGTAGATGCCGTGCAGGAGCAGGATGCGTCGGGACGGCGAAGCGTCCGTGGCGGCGACGATACGGTGGTGGAGGTTGGACATTGCGGTGTGGGACCGCGTTTCGTAGCGCGCGGTCCTACTATCTTATCACCGCCAGCGCCGCCCCCCCCCTTGGCGCGGCACGGACCGAAGACCTTAACAGAGATATACTCCCTCAAAAACAGAGATACTCCCTCAAAGTGAAGTCACGCCCGAGCGCTCTGTGCCGGACCCTCCTCGCGGGACTGCTGATCGCGGGTCCGGTTCAAGCGCAGTCTCCGCCGGCCCCGCCCCCTCCCGGGTCGGTCATCTCCATCCCCCGCCTGTCTGGCGAAATCGAGCTGGACGGTGTTGTGAACGAAGCGGCTTGGGACGAGATCGAGCCCTTCCCGATGACGATGTACACGCCCACCTTCCGCGGCCCGCTTACGGAAGCCACCGAGGTCAGGGTCGGCCACGACGACCGCTTCCTCTACGTGTCGGGGCGTATGTACGACTCCGAGCCGAACCTGGTCCGGACCAGCACCTTCTACCGCGACACCTACAGTGGTGACGACATCCTCGCCGTGCTCTTCGACAGCTACAACGACTATGAGACCGCCGTCTGGTTCGTCACGAATCCGGCCGGTGTCCGGCAGGACCGTACCGTCTCCAACGACGCCCAGTTCACGACCGGCATGCCCATGAACTCGGACTGGAACTCGTACTGGGATGTGGCCACGACGCAGAACGATGAAGGCTGGTTCGCCGAGTTCAGGATCCCCTTTTCGACGCTGGGCTTCCAGACCACGGACGGGAAAGTGACGATGGGGCTCATCTCCTACCGGGTCATCGCCCGCAAACACGAGCGCCAGGTCTATCCGGCCATGGACCCCAGCGGGGGCGGCCTGGGGTTCGCCAGGCCATCGCTCGCGCAGCGCATCGAGTTGCAGGACGTGCGACAGGCCACGCCCCTCTATGTGACCCCCTATTCCCTCGGAGGATTCACTCAGACGCCGGTGCTGGGGGAGCCTCCGGAGGTCCCGCAGGCGGCGTGGCGAACCGAGCGCGACCCCACGACCGAGGTGGGCATCGACGTCAAGTTCTCGCCGACCTCGAACCTGGCGCTGGACCTGACGATGAATACCGACTTCGCGCAGGTGGAGGCCGACGACCAGCAGATCAACCTCACCCGCTTCGCCCTCTTCTTTCCCGAGAAGCGCCAGTTCTTCCAGGAGCGGGCCTCGACCTTCGACTTCAACACCGGGGGCTTCTTCAACCGGTTGTTCCACAGCCGCCAGATCGGGCTGAACGAAGGTGAACTGGTGAGGATCTACGGGGGGGCGCGGGCGGTGGGAAGGCTGGCGGGCACGGATTTCGGCTTCCTGAGCATGCAGACCGGTTCCCAGGGAGACCTGTCCTCCGAAAACATGGGCGTGTTGCGACTCCGGCAGCAGGTCTTCAACCCCTACTCGACCGTGGGGGGCTTGCTCACGACGCGGCTCGGCTCCCACGGGCGGGACAATATCGCCTATGGACTGGACGGCGTGTTCAGGCTGACAGGTGACGAGTATCTGTTGGTGCAGTGGGCGCACACCTTCGACGAGGCGGTGGAGCAGGGGGGCGGGCTGGAGTCGGGGTTGGCGCGGGCGCGTTGGGAACGGCGCCGGGACGACGGGTTCTCCTACTACGGCGAGGGGAGCCGGGTCGGGGCCGACTACCTGCCGGGCCTGGGGTTCCAGCTACGCAAGGACTTCAGCTACGGTGGCGGCCAGCTCCGCTACCGGCAGTTTCGCGACGCCGATTCGCCTCTGACGTCGCGGGCCGTGAACCTCGGTACGTCGCACTACTTCCGCAATTCGGACGGGACCGTTGAGTCGAGGGAGATCAAGCCCGAAGTCGAACTGCAGTTCAAGAGCGGGGCTCGTCTGTCGGTTGGGGCTCTGTCGACCTTCGAGAGCGTGCGGGATGCGTTTCCCGTATCGGATGTAATCGTACCGGCCGGCGAATACTGGTTCCACGAAGCGAACTTCATGCTGATGATGGCGCGGAGCGATCTTTTCCGGGGCGAATTCACCGGGTCGGCGGGAGGTTTCTACGGCGGTAACCGCCTCAGCCTGGGCCTCGGCCCCATATGGAACGTCTCCAAGTACCTGGAGCTCGAGGGCGGTTACGAGGTCAACCGCATCGACTTCGCGAACCGGGGCGAGGGCACGACCGCGCATCTGGGGCGCGTCAAGCTGCAGATGGCACTGAACCCGCGGGTTTCGATGAGCACCTTCGGCCAGTACAACAGCGCCACCGACCGGACCAGCCTCAACGTGCGCTTCCGGTACCACTTCCGCGAAGGCACCGATCTCTGGATCGTCTACAACGAGGGGCTCTACAACGAGCGTGACAACGGACTGGGACCCAGGCGGCCGCTGTCGGCGGGGCGGGCGGTCATGGTGAAGTACTCGCATGCGTTTGTGCGGTGAGATGGGACGGGGCAGCTGACGGCTTTCGGCGCCAACCCGCACGCCTCCGTGTCCTTCGCGCGGCTCGACCAGACATCACCGGTCGCTTTCCGCAGCGGTTTTCCCGTTCGGGACAGCAGAGGGTTGACCAGTCCTTCTTTCGTCGCGATTTTACCGTTCGGGAATAATCGGGGGCCGGTTTGGCTCTCCCGGATTTAGCCGGGGTGACCGTTCCGATTGGGACAATGAGCGAATGACTGCTGCGGAGATTGGAAAAATCGTGCGCGCAGCACGGCGGGCCCAGGGCCTCCGCCAGGATCAACTGGCGGGCGCCGCAGGCGTCGGCGTGCGGTTTCTTTCCGAACTCGAGAGGGGCAAGGCGACGGTCCGGCTCGATAAAGTGCTCGCCGTGCTCGATACACTCGGGTGCAAAATGCGCGTGGAGTTGCCCGGGGGGGCCATCGCCGCGAGTGAGGGGGAGCCCGCCCCGAGAATCGGTAGACACGGACTGAATCGGTTTTCCTACGAATGACTCGCTCTCTGACCGTCTGGTGGGACGGGGTGATTGTCGGCTCGCTCGCTCTGGATCGGAACGGTGCGGTGCGCTTTGCCTACGGGCGTGAGTGGATCGAGGACGCGTCAGCCCCGCCGATCTCGTTTTCGCTGCCAAAGCGACCCGGGAGCTTCAGTCCCCGGCGATGCCTTCCATTCTTCGAGGGTCTGTTGCCGGAGGGTGCACAACGGGACGGGGCCGCTGCCGGGCTTGGGGTTTCGCCCACGAACACCTTTCGGCTCCTGGCCGGGATGGGGGCGGAGCTGGCGGGTGCGCTCACGTTGCTGCCCGAGGGCGAAGAGCCATCCGACGCGGAGTCCGTCCCGGCACCCGAAGCTTTCTCGGGCCCTGGCAATGCGCCTCGCCGCCCGGCTGGGACTGGCCGTGGCGCCGGTGCGGCCGGAAGTGGTGGTTGGAAAGCCCTACCTGTTGGTCGAACGCTACGACCGCCAGGCTGTGGAAAGCGGGCTGGTCGGTCGCCTTCATCAGGAGGATTTCTGCCAGGCGCTCGGGATCGTGCCGCAAGCGAAGTACGCGTCGGACGGAGGGCCCGGATTCCCGCATTGCTTCGACCTGATCCGGCGGGTCTGCACCCGTCCCGGAGTCGCGGTGCTCGGGTTGCTTGACGCGGCGATCCTGCAGGTCCTGCTCGGCAATGCGGATGCTCACGGCAAGAACTACAGCCTCCTCCGGCAACCGGACGGTGAAGTGGGGCTCGCGCCGCTCTATGACCTGTTGTCCACGATCGCCTATCCTCGCTTCTCGCCCAGGTTCGCCATGAAGATTGCGGGTCGCGGTACGTTGCAGGAGTTCCGGCACGGCGATTGGTACCGGTTCGCTCGGCGGTGCGGCCTGGGTCCACCGTTCGTCCGGCAGCGCGTCAGGGAGCTGTGCCACCTGGCCAGCGAACGAAGCAGCGCCGTGGCGGAGGAACTCGTCGGCCCCGGCCTGCGGGAAGATGCCCTGGTGGGCCAGGCAGCGCTGGTCAGGAAACGGGCGGTGCAGCTGGCAAGGACGGTGCCGTGAACGTACCCCGGCCCGCATGGCGACCCCCCCGGGGCCTGCTCCTGGTCACCGTGCTCGTGGCCGTCTCCGCGCTCACCACCGTCCCCGCCCTGCAAGACGCCGCCACCCACCAGCCCTTCCCCCCCGCCACCCTCCACCACCCACCCGGCTACCTCCTCGGCGCCCCCCTCTTCGGCCTCTTCGACAGCGTGTCCCTCTTCACGCTGCGACAGCACTACGCGCTGGTGCTGACCCTGGTCCTGCTGTACCTGGCCCACCGCCTCGTCGCGGCCTGGACCTCACGCAGCCGCTCCCGCACGGCCGACCCCTCCCGCCCGCGCCCCTCCCTGCGGCGCCGCGCCGCGCGGGAAGCCCTCTTCGCGGTCGCCGCCCTCGCCACCCTGCTCGGCTTCTACGCGGCCGCCGCCCTCTTCCCGCGCCCCATGATCGCGATCCGGCTGGCCGACCCCGATCTCCTCGCGGTGGATTTCCATTCGCACACCAACCACTCCCACGACGGCTGGTCCCGCTTCACCGCCGCGCGGAACCGCGCATGGCACGAGGCGGGCGGCTTCGGCGCGGCGTACATCACCGATCACTACACCTGGGCGGGCGTGGACGACGCGCGGCCCGCCAACCCTGCCCGAGCCGGGGACCGCACCGTTCTGCTGAGCGGAATGGAGGTGCGGCTGCGTGACCGTCACACGAACATCCTGGGGGACCGGTCCCGCTACGCGTTCGCCCTCGACAGCACCTGGCACCACCTCGACCCGGACTCGATCACCGCCGCGCGGGACCGGGGAGCGGCGCCACCAACCATGCTGTACACGATTCCCGGCGCGCTCGACCGGATCGTGCCGCTCGCGCCGGGCTCCCCGGCGGGCGTGGTCGGTGTGGAGCTCAGCGACGGCGCGCCCCGCGGCCTCGAACAGGTCAAGTCCGATCGCGGCGAGATCCTCGCCCTCGCCGACTCCATGGATCTGGCGGTGGTGGCGGGCGCGAACCTGCACGGCTGGGGGCGCACCGTTCCGGCCTGGAGCGTGATGCGCGCCCCGGGTTGGCAGGGCATGTCCCCGTCCCGGCTCGGCGAGGCCATCGAGGCCACGCTGCACAGCGAGCGACGCCGTGCCGTCACGGTGGTGGAGCGACGCATGCCGCACCATGACGGTTCGGCGGTCAAGTTGGCGGCGACCGTCCCGTGGCTGCTCTGGGAACACTTCCGCATGTTGAGCGCGGCCGAGCGCGTGTCGTGGCTGGCGTGGGTGGCGGTCGGGGTGGCGGTGCGCACAGCCGTCCGTCGCCGCGCCTCTCGCACTCCGCAACGCTCCACCCCATGACCACCTTCACCGTCTACCTCCGCCTCGGCTTCGAGCACCTCCTCGACCTCCAGGGCTACGACCACATCCTCTTCCTGGCGGTGCTCTGCGCGGCCTACACCCTGGCTCGGTGGCGCGAACTGCTGATCCTGGTCACGGCGTTCACGATCGGGCACTCCGTCTCGCTCGCGGTGGCCACGCTGCGGCTCGTGCGCGTCGATTCGGCCCTCGTCGAGTTCCTGATCCCGGTCACGATCGTGGCCACGGCGGTCCTCAACCTGGTGGCCCTGCGCCGCGCGGGACCCCGGCCCCGCAAAACCGACACCCGCCGCGCAGAACGCCGCTCGCGCTACGCTGCCGCCCTGCTCTTCGGCGTCGTCCACGGGCTCGGCTTCTCCAACTTCCTCCGTCTGGTACTTGGCCAGGAGCGGGACATCCTTGTCCCCCTGCTGTCCTTCAACATCGGCCTGGAGCTCGCCCAGATCGTCGTGGCCGGGGTTCTCCTCATCGCCGCGTTCATCGCCACCCGCGGTCTATCGGTCCCGCAGCGGGCCTGGAACATCGTCGTATCCACGGCGTCCGGCGCCACGGCTGCGGTGATGGCCTCCCAACGCTGGCCGTTGTGACGGACCTGTCCACAGCCGCCCGGCTCCGTTTGCAGGAATTCAAGAGGCAGAGGTATCTTCCAAGCGGCATCCGCCAACACAGCAACAGAACAATCGAAGGAGTCGGTAAATGTCTGTTCGCAAGCCCTTTTTCGCCGTCGCAATCATCCTCCTCGCCGCCGCCCCCGCCGCCCAGGCCCAGTGGACGGCCTCCAAGCCCGGCAGCGACAACATGGAGATCCTGGGTCACATCCCCCTGGGACCACGCCTGTCGGTCGCCGATCTGGACATGGAACAGGAGATGGACCGCCCCTACGCCTACGTCGCCAGAATGGTCTACGGCGATACCGGCCCCAAGGGCCTCGACATCATCTCCATCGCCAATCCGGAGCACCCGGAAATCCTCTACGAGTGGAGGATCGAGAATCAGGACCTCCACATGCGCACCGGCGGCATGGACGTGAAGCACTTCAAGATCGGCGACCGCTACTACGTGGTGCAGTCCCTGCAGTTCGGGCAGGGTGGTCCGAACACGGATCTGGGCGCGGTCGTCTTCGACGTTACCGGCCTGCCGGACGCATCCACCGTCCGCGAAGTGGCCCGGATCCGCGAGCCCGACATGCCGGGCGGCTTCCACAACATCTTCATCTACAAGCACTCCGATGGCCGCGTCCTCCTCTTCACGACCATTCGCGGCCCCTTCGCCCAAGTCTACGACCTGGGCAAGGTCGTGTCGGGCGACCTGGAGAACGCCCACGCCGGCCGCGTGCCGGTCCCGGAGACGGAAGCTGGCCGGGCGGGCAGGGGATACCACGACTTCTACGTCGGCTATCACCCCGATACCGGCGAAGACCGCTTCTACGGAGGCGGCACGGGCGGCTACTACATCTATGACGTGACCGACCTCGACAACCCCCAGCTCCGCATCTCTCTCGCGGGCGTCAGAGGAGTCCGTGGAGGCCACACCTTCACACCCAGCCCCGACGGCCGCTATGTGATCGCCGAGACCGAGTACCAGTACGCGCCGATCCGCATCTTCGACCTCCAGCCCGCGCTCGACGGCGAAGTCACCAACATCAGCAACCCCATCTCCGCCTGGACCGCCGACTGGGAGAACCTGGTGCACAACCACGAGGTGCGCTGGCCCTATGTGTTCGCGTCGGGCTACCTCGACGGCCTGCAGATCTTCTCTCTCATGGACCCCGAGAACCCGGTGACGGTCGGCTACTACGACACCTACATCGGCCCGCCCAACAAGGACCGCGGTCCGGTCTTCAACGGCGCCTTCGGGATCGACATCCGCAACGCCGACGGCCTGATCGTGGTCAGCGACATGTCCACCGGCTTCTGGACCTTCCGCATGGACGGCTTCAGCGGCTGGAACGGAGAGGATTGGGGCGTGCCGAACATCTCGTCGGCCCAGGACTGGGAGAACGGGCCGGTGAAGCGGCCGATCAGCTGAGCGGGACGCGGCAACAACATGGCCCACGCTCGACAGTCACACGACGCACGGCGTTGGAGGACGGGGGATGAGGACTGGATCCTTTAGCCCGGGCGGAATCGGCGCGCTGGCGGCGGTGTTGATCGTCGCCGCGCCGACCCGGAACCCCGAGAGCCCGGAGCGAGTGGCCGGCTCACCGGCCGAGGTGGCGGGCATCGTCGGCGTATGCGGCCACCCGGACGGACCCGAGTACTACCAATTCCCCATGGTGTCGACGCGGCGCGTCCCTGGGACCGGCAACGCGAGCGGCGTCGGGGAAGTCGACTTCGCGCAGTCGCCGTACGGCGTGGCTCTCGGGCCCGACGGGAGCTACCAGTACGACTTCACGGTGCGCTTCGAGCGCCTCGGGCCCGCACGGGGCGGCACCTACGTGGTATGGGCGACCACCCCCGAACTGGACCAGGTTGTGCTGGCCGGTGAAATGACCGATCCGGCCGGGTTTGCCGGCAAGGTGACGTGGAACAAGTTCCTCGTGGTGGTCACCCTGGAGCCCGCGTACGACCCCGCGGCCACCATGTGGAGCGGCCCGATCGTGATCCGCGGCATGTCCCGCAGCGGCATGATGCACACCATGGCCGGCCACGGCCCCTTCGAACAGGAAAACTGCGCGGCCTACGGATATGAGTAGGGAGGCGGGTTTCGCGCCGCGGCGCACGCGGGCGGCCCGTCCAGCTATTGCGTCGCCCGCGACTCGCCTGGGCCTCGCGGTACTCGCGGCCTCTGCTCTCGCCCTCCCGGCCCCCGCCGCCCCCCAGGAGATGGACCACGCGGCCCACATGATGGGCGCCATGGGGAGCGGCTGGCGCATGCCGCCGATGGACCCGACCATGCCCATGATCCCGGGGCTGGAGATGGCGCTGCCCCCGGTCGAGCCCTTCCTGGCCGCGATGGGAATCGACCTGGCCACGTTGCCCGAGGCGCGCCCCAGCGAGGTCGTCCACCTGGCGCCCGGCGACACCTTCAACGTCGACGTCACCATCGTGAGGCGCACCCTGAACGGCCACACGGCGGCCATGTACGGCTACAACGGCCAGTACCCCGGCCCCCTCATCCAGGCCGCGCAGGGCTCGACCGTCGTGGTGCGCGTCACGAACCGCATCGAGAGCCCCACGACGGTGCACTGGCACGGCCTGCGCCTCGAGAACCGCTTCGATGGCGTGCCCGGATTGACCCAGGATCCCATCGAGGTGGGCGAATCCTTCACCTACGAACTGCGCGTTCCCGACGCGGGGATGTTCTGGTACCACCCCCACGTGCGCGAGGACGTCCAGCAGGACCTCGGCCTCTACGGCAACCTCCTCGTCGCGTCTCCCGACCCGGACTACTATGGCCCCGCCCACCGGGAGGAGATGCTGGTGCTGGACGACATCCTCATGGACGGGCAGGGCTTCATCCCGTGGGGGAAGGAAGCGCCGACCCACGCGCTCATGGGGCGTTTCGGCAACGTGATGCTCGTCAATGGCGTGACGGGACACACGCTGAAGGCTGCACCCGGCGAAGTGATCCGCTTCTTCATGACCAACGTCGCCAACACCCGCACCTTCAACGTGACCTTCGGGTCGGCGCGGGCGAAGCTGGTCGCGTCGGATGTGGGCCGTTTCGAACGGGAGATGTGGGTGCCCAGCGTGGTGATCGCCCCCGCCGAGCGGTACGTGGTGGACGTGCTCTTCCCCGAAGAGGGGGAGGTGGCGATCGCGAACACGATCCAGGCCATCAACCACTTCCGGGGCGAGTTCTACCCGGAGGTGGACACGCTCGCCCTCGTGACCGTGGCCGGGCCGCGCGTGCAGGACGCCGTGACCGAGGCCCACGCCACTCTGCGCGGACACGAAGCCGAAACGGCCGAGGCGCAGGCCATGCGCGCCCACCTGGGCCGGGCGCCCGACCATACCCTCGAGGCCACCGTGCGCGTCCACGGCCTGCCGCTCCCGATCGTGCGCTCCATGGAGATGGACACGCTCTACATCCCCCCCATGGAGTGGAACGACGCCATGCCGATGATGAACTGGCTCTCGTCGGGCACGCAGGTCACCTGGATCCTGCGCGACATGGACACCGGGCGCGAAAACGGCGACATCCACTGGACCTTCCAGCAGGGCGATCTGGTCAAGATCCGGGTCTTCAACTCGCCCGACTCCTTCCACCCCATGAACCACCCGATTCACGTCCATGGCCAGCGCTTCGTGGTCCTGGCGCGCGACGATGTTCCCAACGACAACATGGCCTGGAAGGACACCGCGATCGTGCCGGTCGGGTCCACCATGGACATCCTCGTGGAGATGTCGAATCCGGGCGACTGGATGCTGCATTGTCACATCGCGGAGCACCTCCACGCGGGGATGATGTTCAGCTTTACGGTGGAGGGGTGAGGGGGGCGGAGGTGAGGGGGGCGGTCGGCACGAAGTTGGGCCAACCCATCCAACTGGGGCATTTTCTTCTCGCGTTGGTGATTGCCGTTGGGGGGGCTGTCTGGGCGATATCCGGGTCGCTTGCCGACGTGCACGAGGCGATCCAGGAGTCCCGGATCGAAACGCGCGACCTGATCGGTGGCGTCAGGGAGGAGTTGCGCGCCGAGATCCAGGCGGTCAGGGAGGAGTTGCGCGCCGAGATCGCCGGGTTGCGGTCAGAGGTCGTGGGGATCAGCGAAGACGTGGCCGACGTTCGGGTGAGGGTGGCAGAGATCACGGCGCCGCCGGGAGGTCCGGTCCAAAGGTAGCATCGCAGTCATCTGGCTACCCTTGGCCTGCAGTCACAGCATGTCAATTTTGGTTGTCATGATGTAAACAACAGTTTCCATTTCTGGACCGGTTTCCCGGACGGATGTGCGACCCTCCCGTCCACCCTTTGCGCCATTTTCCGATTCCCCATAACTTCATGCGTTCTCGGCCCTTTTTGCGTCCGCCGACACCCTCCGGCGGCACCCGACAACCCCACGCGATAACGGAGGAACGCCACCCGATGTCCACCACCGCGAAGCCCTTTGATTCCATCAACGCCGCCCGCGCCTGGACACCTTCGTCCAGGGATCTGTACCACCTCGCCGAAGTCTACGGAGAGGATGCCTTCGGGCGCAGCCAGATGCAGGCCCGGCTGCCCGAAGGCGTCTACAAGCAGCTGATGGCGACCATCGAGCACGGCGACAAGCCGACCGCCGAGGTTGCCGACGCGGTGGCCGCCGCCATGAAGGATTGGGCCCTGTCCCGTGGCGCGACCCACTACACGCACGTGTTCCAGCCGCTGACAGGCCGGACCGCCGAGAAGCACGACTCCTTCCTCAAGGTCGGAAGGGACGGCCGCGCGCTGACCGAATTCGGAGGCGACGAGCTGATTCAGGGCGAGCCCGACGCGTCCTCCTTCCCGTCGGGCGGACTTCGCTTCACGCACCAGGCGCGCGGCTACACGGCCTGGGATCCGACCTCGCCGGCGTTCATCCTGGCGGGCGAGAGCGCGACCTTCCTCTGCATCCCCACCGCCTTCGTGAGCTGGACGGGCGACAGCCTCGACAAGAAGGTGCCGCTGCTCAAGTCCATGGACTCGCTGGACCGCGTAACCCGCAAGGCGCTCGCGATGTTCGGCGAGGATGCTGGACGCGTCACGGCCAGCCTGGGGCCCGAGCAGGAGTACTTCCTGATCGACCAGGAGTTCTACTACCGCCGTCCCGACCTCATGAACTCCGGCCGCACGCTCTTCGGCGCCAAGCCCCCGAAGGGCCAGGAGCTGGACGACCACTACTTCGGGTCGATCCAGGACCGCATGATGGCCTACATCCAGTCGGTCGAGGCGGACCTCTTCCGCCTGGGCGTCCCCATGAAGACGCGGCACAACGAGGTTGCGCCGCAGCAGTTCGAGTTCGCGCCGGTCTACGAGAACGCGAACGTGGCCTCGGACCACCAGCAGCTGACCATGCGCATCATGGAGAGGAATGCGGGCAAGTACGGCCTGGTCTGCCTGCTGCACGAGAAGCCCTATGCGGGGATCAACGGCAGCGGCAAGCACCTCAACTGGTCGTTCGGTACGTCTTCGCGGAACCTGCTCGACCCGGGCAAGACTCCCCACCAGAACGAGCAGTTCCTGTTCTTCTGCACGGCGGTCATGCGGGCGGTGGAGCGGCACCAGGATCTGTTGCTCGCGTGCGTCGCCAGCGCCGGGAACGACCACCGGCTCGGCGCGAACGAGGCGCCGCCGTCGATCATCTCGATATCTCTGGGCGACGAACTGGAAGGAATCTTCGAGCAGATCGCGGAGTCCGGCTCGGCGTCGGCCGGCGGGGGCGGCGGCCTCATGGACCTGGGTGTGAGCATCCTGCCGGACCTGCCCAGGGATTCCGGCGACCGCAACCGCACGTCTCCCTTCGCGTTCACGGGCAACAAATTCGAGTTCCGTTCCCTCGGTTCGGCGATCAGCGTTTCCTTCCCGGCGACGGTGATGAACACGATCGTCGCTGAGTCGGTCGACGAGCTCACCGGCACGGTGGAAGCGGAGGTCGCGGGCGGAGCAGACCTGAGTTCGGCGCTGAGCAGCGTGCTGTCGCGTGAGGTCGCCAGCTTCCAGCAGATCATGTTCAATGGCGACAACTACGCCGCCGAGTGGGTGGAGGAAGCCGCGCGACGCGGTCTGGTGAACCTGCCGAGTGCGGTGGACCAGCTGCCCACTCTCGTGTCGGCCAAGAGCGAGGCGCTGTTCGTCAAGTACGGCGTGATGTCGGCTGCCGAGGTGCACTCGCGCTTCGAGGTCAGGGCCGAGCAGTACGTGACCCGGGTGAACACCGAAGCCGAGACGACCCTGGGCATGGGCCGCACGATGGTGTTGCCGGCGGCGGTTCGCTATCTGGGCGATATCGCGGCGGCGCAGGCCAGCGGGGCCGGAGCCGCGGGTCTGGGTACAACCGCCGAAGCGGTCGGAGGGCTCGTGGACGAGCTGGTCGAGGCGCTCGACGCGCTGGCCGCGGAGATCGCGCACGAGAGTGACGACGACATGCACGACCACATGACGCACACCCGCAAGTGCGTGGTCCCGGCGATGGACGCGGTGCGGAGCGCCGCCGACGGGCTGGAGGGGGTCGTCCCCGACGACCAATGGCCGCTGCCGTCGTACCGCGACATGATCTTTGTGCGGTAGTGCGGAGACGGGCAGGAAAGGTGGCACCCGGCGGGGCGTCACACGGGCAACCGTGGCGCCCCGCCGGTTCGTCTACGAGTGTGACATTCGTGGGTTGATTCTGTGACGGGCACCGGGTGTGCCCCCAGGGAGGAGTGAGCAGTCGGGATGAAGACGATGATGGCAGTCGCGGCAGGAGCGGTCGTGCTCTTCGCAGGTAGCGTTCTGATCGTCCGGGGGAACGGGCCTTTGGGCGCGGGCGCACAGAGCAATCAGGGTCCGGTGGCGTTGGTTGACGCCGAGGCGGTGTACGACGAAGCGTTCTCGGTCGTCTCGACCGTGCGCGAGTTGGCGGATGGCCGGGTACTGGTCGCCGACGCGCTGGGTCAGGTGCTGGTCCGGCTGGACCTGGCCGCGGGCACGGCCGACACGTTGGGGAGCGTGGGCGAGGGGCCTGCCGAGTACCGTCAGCCGGACGCGGTGTGGCCCCTGCCGGGAGGCAGGACGCTGCTGGTCGACCTCGGCAACGGCCGGCTCACCGAGCTGAGCCCCGAGATTCAGTTCGGGGACACGCGTCCCTACGCGATCGGCGAACTGGGGCCGGGCCGGGAGCTGGTACTCGCAATCCCTCAGGCCGTGGACAATCAGGGGCGGCTGTATTTTCGGAGCTTTGGCCGGATGGGCGGAGAAATGGCCTCCGACTCGGCGTACATCCTCCGTCTGGACCTGGAGTCCGAGGTCGTGGATTCGGTGGGGCAGATCAAGCTGCCGGGGACGACGACGCGGACCACGGGCGGGCCCAACAACCAGAACACGCAGGTGAGTCCGATCCCGCTCTCGCCGGCAGACGCGTGGGGTGTGGCTCCCGACGGACGGATCGTGATCGCCCGCTCCGGGGACTACCACGTGGACTGGATCGGGGGCGATGGTTCGGTCACGAGTGGCCCTGCCGTTGGATTCGAGGCGGTCTCCATCGGCCGTGCCGAAAAGGAGGAGTGGTCGCATTCCCGGTCGGAAACCGGGGGCGGCATGGGGATCGCGGTCACGGTGGTGAACAACTCGATGACCATGACCGCGTCGAGAGGTGGTGCTTCGGATGACGATGATCTGGACGGCTACGAATGGCCCGACGTCAAACCGGCCTTCTATGGCCGTCCGATCCCGGTTGACCCGAGCGGCCGTGCCTGGGTGAGACGGCACCGCGACGCCGGGGAATCCCCCGTGTACGACGTCTTCGGGGCGGCCGCAACGCGGGACATGGTCGTGGAGCTCTTGCCGGAGCGACGGGTCGTGGGCTTCGGTGACGGCAAGGTCTACGTCGTCCGGATGGACGAATACGGCTTGCAGTACCTGGAGCGCTACGCGTTGCCCTGAGGGGGGTCCGTGGCTGTCAGGACTCCACCCGGAGTGTCCCGGCGCTGATCGTTCCCCACCGGCCCTCCGCCTCATGGAGCCGGGCGATTCCCGCCTCGCCCACCCGCAGCAGGGGCACCGTGGGGTAGCCGAGTTCGCGCGCGACGAGGATTCCCAGCACCAGAATCGCGTCCGGCCTGCCGACCACGATTCCGGCCGGTGCCACACCGCCCCGAAGCAGCTCGAGCATGATGGCACTGGACGAGCTCGAACCGATGGTGCGCTCCATGACCAGGATGCGTCCGCCCAGCAGCTCCCTGTGGCGGGGATGGCGCGGGTCGGAGACGGCGCCGGTCAGCGGGTCTACGCCGCCCCAGAAGCTGAGTGGTTTCTCCAGGACCAGGAGGGGTCCCGCCCCGGTCCCCTCGTGGAGGGGGGTCCCCTTCAGCTCCACAGGCTCTCGTCCCGGGTGACCCGGCCGTGCATCGCGGAGCTGACGCAGTCTTCCAGGCTTCCGTACACGACACCGTAGCCGGTAGTGGACGGGGTGTAGTGCGCGAACTTGCCCGAGTTGGTCATCAGGACACCATCCCCGGGGGGAAGGATCGGGGTCACGACGACGCAGGTGTCCACCACGATCTCGACGCCCGCGTCGCGGAACCGATCCAGGCGGCCGGCGTCTTCCAGGCGACGGAACTCCGACCTCCCGGTGCAGACGTAGAAGGGGACGGCGAACGGGGTGGCAGGCAGGTGCGTGTCCAGCCTGTCGAACTCGTCCAGCGAGAAGTGGGGGCTGCCCACCGCCACCGCATCGATGCGGCCGGATCCTGTGGTGCTCAGGGTGTCACGCGCGGCCTGAAGTTCGCGCGGGTTCGGGGTCAGCACGGTCTGCGGAGGCAACCCGCCCAGCGCGGTCTCCAGGTCGGGCGCTTCGGGCGTCACGCTTTCCACATGAAAGAGCCCAACCGCGCCCGACGACGCTGCCGCGGCTCCCATTGCCTTGAGCTGGTCTTCCGTGACCGTCTCGGGGAGTCCCGTGAACACTGCCACGCGATCGTCGACTGTCGCGCCCAGCCAGGTACCCAGCACTGGGTAGAAGACATCGCGCCGCTTCAGCTCGGGGTCGATGGCGCTGGTGTCCACCACGACCGTGGCGCGGCGCTGGTCGCCGAGGTGCAGACCCGTGCGCGGCGCGCGGCCCGCGATCGCGCAGCAGATGTCCATGAAGTCGCCGTACCTGTTCGTCCTCGCCCCGAGCACCGAGTTGGCGAACGCCACCGCGTTGCTCTCGCCCCAGGCGACGTGTTCGCCCAGCGCGGGTCTGTGCCCGGCCTGATAGGGCGCGCACGTCCACGTCGGGCTGCACCCCAGCGCCTGGTAGGCCCTCATCAGGCGAAGCGCCATTTCGCGCTTGCGGCCCTGCGAGCGCACCCGCGCCGGGTTGAGCAGGTCGAGCGCTCCCACGTTCAGCGTCGCGGGGACCGTCACGGCACCGCCCAGGTCGACCAGCCGCTCGGCGAATTCGACGCCGCCATCGCCGTGATAGAGGCAGCCGTCGATGTGCGACGACGCGATCTCGACCAGTTCCCGTGCGCCGAGGATCTCCCCCATGCGGACGACGATCGCCATGGCCAGCTTCACGGCGGGGCCGGACTCGCCAGCGAGTTGCGCCGTTTCCCGAAGCGAGAGGCTCAAGGAGGGGCTGGTCATTTCGGTTGCGAGCCTGCGGGGGCGGTGAGGGCTTTGGGGCAGCCGTGGCGACTATGGCACCGAATCGTCCGTACTCCCGCGACTAAACTAGAACAACCGCCCGATTCGCGGGTAAACTTGAGTGTAGAGCACACTGCAAAAGGGGGAATGCAATGCCCGGATGTGGACGTTCCATACTGCCCGGAGTGCTTTTCGCAGCCGCATTGGCCGCATGCGTCGACAGCACCACCGAACCGGAGGAGCCGCTCACGGAGCCCGAGGCAACTGCCCTCCTCCTGGGGATTCGGGGCCTCATGGCGGACTCGACCTCGCGAGCCGGGGGCTGGAGTTCACGGTCGACGGCAACCTGAATGTACACGACCGGGGCGTCATCGCCACCGTGGACCCGCTGGAGGAGATCAGCGTGGAGGGCCATACGACCGGTGCGGTGGATTGGGAGCTGGACGACCGCTCGGGGACCTGCATGATCGACATGGAGAGAAACACTATATTGGACCTATCGGGGTCCGAACCCACCGGGACGGGGGACCGATGCGGGCATGATGTGCGGCATGGGGGTGAGCGAGCCGTGCGGCAACATGGGACAAACCGGGCGATTGTTGGGTATCAGCTCGGTGTAGGACTACGACAGATGAAATGGCCGACTCCTGAGGAGGGAGAAGACAATGTCCGGATTTGGAAGGTTTTCACGACTTGGAGTGTTCTTCGCGGCCGCACTGGCCGCATGCGAAAGTACCACCGAGCCTCCCGAGCCACTCACCCTGGAAGAGGCGGAAGCGCTATTCGTCGGCATGCTGGCGCTGGTCGCGGACACGACCCCCGAGATAATTTCTACGACTCCGAATGGTGGGGTGTTCGCGTGTCCGTTGGGGGGACAGATGACGGCGGCGATTGATTTCAGGGAGGAAATGGCAGCCGACACCGCCCGTCTGATTTCGAACACCACGCTCGACCCGGACGGATGCGTGCTGTCGAGCGAGGGCTACGAGTTCACGGTGGACGGCAATCCGAATGTCATGATCGCGTTGACCATTTCGATCGTGGAATCGACCTTCGAATTCCTTATCGAGGGGTCGACGACCGGCGGCGTGCAAACCCGTCGCGGAGAGTACAGGGTGTAAAGTGCAGTTATCTTCATGTAATGCGCACTTTACATTTCGACCGGATTATCGGCTGCGAAAACCCGCCGCCTCCGGGTGAAGAGATCGGCCGTTCCCGCCGGGGACGGCCGATCTTCGCGTACAGGATCGGGCGCGGCCCGCTGCGCGTCAGCCTGATCGGGGGGTGCCACGCCGACGAGCCGGTGGGGCCGCGTTTTTTGGGCCGGCTGGTGCGGTTCCTCGCCGGTCCGGCTGGTGCGGAGCTGCGACGGGCCGCGACCTGGTCGGTGATTCCGCACGTCAACCCGGACGGGGAGGAGGCCAACGCGGCTTGGCAGACCACCGGGGCCGAGCGGTACGACTTCGTGTCCTACCTCCGCCACAGGGTGCGGGAATTCCCCGGGGCTGATATCGAATTCGGCTTCCCGGACGGGGAAAACGACAAAGGGGCCCGCCCCGAGAACCGCGCCGCGTGGCAGTTCTGGCGGGCAGGCGCGCCGTACCACCTGCACGTGAGCATGCATGGCATGAGCGTGGCGGCGGGGCCGTACTTTCTGGTCGAGCGGTCGTGGTGGCCCCGCTGCGGGAAGATGGCGGACGCGCTCACCCGCGAGGTGGAGGGCGCCGGGTACACCCTGCACGATGTGGAGCGGCACGGTGAGAAGGGATTTCACCGCTTGGGGCGCGGCTTCTGCAGCCGCCCTGATTCCCGCGCGATGAGGCGGCACTTTCTTGACTTGGAGGACCCCGGGACGGCGGCGCGATTTCGTCCCAGTTCGATGGAGGCGGTGCGGTCGCTGGGCGGGGACACCCTGACCCTCGTGACGGAAATGCCCCTGTTCATCACGCCGGGGGTGGGGGCCGAGCTGGGGCCGCCGGACCCCGTGCTGATGCGGTGGCGGGAGCGGATTGCGGGGTGGGAGGCGCGGTTGCGCGGCGCTGCGCGTGGCGAGGAAGCCGCGCGGGTAGAGGCGGAGGTGCGGGGGGAGGCGGAGCAGGCGGGTCTCCGTGCGATGCCCGTGCGGGACCAGATGCGGTTCCAGTGGGCGTTCATCCGGGCGGGGTTGGCCGCCTGCGGGCTGCGGGGAGCGACGGCGTAGCGCACGCAATCCACCTTTGCCGCTCTCGAACCGAAGCCCTATCTTCCTCCAAGTCGCCGGGGGCATCCCGCAACGCGCAACGCCGCGCGGGATTGAGACTGTACCCCAGAACCTGATCCGGCTGATACCGGCGTAGGGAGCGCGGCACTGGCGGGGTTGAATCCCCGGCCGGCCCAACGTTCCCGCCCGGCGACGACGCTGGCGGCCGGGGGAACGTACTCTTCATGATCAAGCCGACCACCGCCGTCGCTCCCGGCGCCGCCTTCGCACCAAGTGCTACTCCCGTCGCCTACGACGACGCGTTCCCGAACTCTGCCAAGGTCTTTGTGGACGGACCCGGCGGGATCCGCGTCCCCATGCGGGAAATCTCCCTCTCGGGCGGCGAACCTCCGCTGCGCGTCTACGACACCAGCGGACCGCCCGGCTGCGACGTCCGCGAAGGTCTGCCACTCCTGCGCGAACCCTGGATCACAGCGCGCGATGTCCGGGTCACCGGACGCGCCGCGACCGTCGTCCCCGGCAAGAAGGACGACCCCCTCGAGTTCCCCCTCGGACTGCACCGCACCACCCGCCGCGGCAATGGCCCGGTCACGCAGATGCACTATGCGCGCCGCGGCGAAGTCACCCCCGAGATGGAGTTCATCGCACTCCGCGAGGACATGGACCCGTGCTTCGTCCGGGACGAGGTCGCACGCGGCCGTGCGATCATCCCCGCCAACATCAACCACCCCGAGCTCGAGCCCATGATCATCGGCCGCGGCTTCAAGGTGAAGATCAACGCCAACATCGGGAACTCGGTGGTCACCTCGTCCATTGACGAAGAGGTCGACAAGCTGCGCTGGGCGACGCTGTGGGGCGCGGACACGGTCATGGACCTGTCGACGGGGAAGAACATCCACGCAACGCGCGAATGGATCATCCGCAATTCCCCCGTGCCGATCGGCACCGTGCCCATCTACCAGGCACTGGAAAAGGTCGGCGGTGTGCCCGAGGAGCTGACCTGGGAGAGCTACCGCGACACGATCATCGAGCAGTGCGAACAGGGGGTGGACTACTTCACCGTGCATGCCGGGGTGCTGCTGCGCTACGTGCCGCTGACCGCCGAGAGGGTCACGGGGATCGTCAGCCGCGGAGGCTCGATCCTCGCGAAATGGTGCATGGCCCACCACCGGGAAAACTTCCTCTACACCAACTTCCGCGAGCTGTGCGAGATCATGCGGGAGTACGATGTGTCGTTCTCGCTGGGCGACGGGCTCCGGCCGGGGTCGATCGCCGACGCCAACGACGAAGCCCAATTCGCGGAGCTGCGGACGCAGGGCGAGCTGAACAGGATTGCGTGGGAGTACGACGTGCAGGTCATGAACGAGGGCCCCGGGCACGTCCCCATGCACCTGATCAAGGAGAACATGGACAAGCAGCTCGAGTGGTGCGACGAGGCGCCCTTCTACACGCTGGGACCGCTCACCACCGACATCGCGCCCGGGTACGACCACATCACAAGCGCCATCGGCGCGGCGATGATCGGGTGGTACGGGACCGCCATGCTCTGCTACGTGACGCCGAAGGAGCATCTGGGTCTCCCCGACCGCGACGATGTCAAGGACGGGGTGATCGCGTACAAGATCGCGGCCCACGCGGCGGACCTGGCCCGCGGGCATCCTCGCGCCCAGGAGTGGGACGACGCGATCTCCAGGGCGCGTTTCGGGTTCCGCTGGCGCGACCAGTTCAACCTGTCGCTCGACCCGGTGACCGCGCGGGAGTTTCACGACGAGACGCTGCCGGCCGAGGGGGCCAAGGTCGCGCACTTCTGCTCGATGTGCGGCCCGAAGTTCTGTTCCATGAAGATCAGCGACGATGTGCGCCGCTTCGCGAAGGAGCGGGGGCTGGATACGGCTCAGGCTGTGGAGGAAGGCATGGGCGAGAAGGCGGAGGAGTTCCGGCGTGGAGGGAGTGAGTTGTACGTGGCCAGTGGAGAGTCCCGATGAGGGGGCGTGGTGGTACGAAGTGCACGGCAGATCCGACGAGACGTGATCGATGCTGCTGCCGGACCGGGTCCGTTGTCCTCCGTGTCCTGCCGGTCGCCCTCGGGCTCGCGGTCGCCGCTTGTCAGCCCGAGTCTTCGATCGACCCCGCCGTAGACTACATTGTCGCTGGCGTGCATGTGTGGGACGGGACCGGTGCGCCGCCGAGCGAGCTGGCGGTGGTTCAGATCTCGCAGGGCAGGATCCTGTCGATTGAGCCCATCTTTGGTGGCGGCGATGTGTCGGCGGAGCCCGTCGACACGGCCTCCGTGATGGCGGGCATCGCAATCGAGGCTGGCGAGGCCGGAATTCCCGGGACGATGCGGTTGGGCGGGTACCTCATCCCCGGCCTCATCAACACGCACGGCCACGTGGGCGGTACCTGGACCTCGGGCAACGAGGTGGAATACGGCGACTACGCCGCCGCCGAACTCGCGCGATATGCCCGCTTCGGCGTGACGACGGTCAACAGCCTGGGCGGCGACCGGGAAGAGTCCTTCGCGCTGCGGGACGCGAGTTGGAGGGACGGCACGGGCGGGGAAGCCGGTACGGATGCCGGCGCAGACCCGGGCGCAGACGCGGACACCGGCGCCCCGCCCGGCGCACGCCTCCTCGTCGCCGGGTCGGTTGTTACCGGAGCCAGCCCGGAGGAAGGTGTCGTCGCAACCGATGGGGCCGCCGCGATGGGCCCGGACTGGATCAAGATCCGGGTCGACGACAACCTGGGCGCGACCACCAAAATGTCACCCGAGACCTACGCCGCCGTGATCGCCCGCGCCCGCGAGCACAACCTCCCCGTGGCCTCCCACCTCTTCTACCAGGAGGACGCCAAGGGATTGCTCCGCGCCGGGACAGGCATGGTGGCCCACAGCATCCGGGACGAGGCGGTCGACGAAGAGACGATCACGCTTTTCCGCGAAACCGGTGTCTGCTACGTGCCCACGCTCACCCGCGAGGTGTCCACCTTCGCCTATGGAGACCGCCCGGACTTCTTCGACGACCCCTTCCTCATGTCGGATGTCGATTCGGCGCAGGTCACGACGGTAAGCGACCCCGAACGCCAGGCGGGGGTCAGGGCGTCGGGGGCCGCCGAGGCCTACGGGCGCGCGCTCGAGATCGCGCAGGCCAACCTGGGGCGGCTGTCCGAAGCCGGTGTGCCCATAGCTTTCGGCACCGACTCGGGCCCGCTGGGGCGCTTCCAGGGCTACTTCGAGCACATGGAGATGGAGCTGATGGCGGAAGCGGGGCTCACGCCGGAGCAGATATTGCGTTCGGCGACCGGGGTGGCAGCCGACTGTCTCGGTCGGGACGACATCGGGACTTTGGAAGCGGAGCGCCGCGCCGACTTCATCATCCTGGGTGCCAATCCGCTCGAGGATGTGGCCAACATGCGGTCCATCGAGGGGGTGTGGGTTCGGGGGGTGAAGGTGGTGGGGGTGGGGGGGTAGCGATGAGCGAACCGTTGACGACTACCTTCGTCTTATGGACACAGGAATTCGAGTTCACCCTCAGCCCTTCCGGCTCCCAAGCTGGGAAGGAAGAAGAGGTGAAGGTCAAGGGCCGCTGTACGGCGTGCTGGGGTGGCCTGGTGGTGCGCGGGAAAGGGGAGAACGGCGTCGTTTCCAGCATAGAGTGCCGTGTGTGCAAGAAAGAGCTTGCAGGTGAAGATGCGGACAACGCGTATCGCTGGGTGTTGGAGGAGGCCATTAGCAACGTCTCGAAGACATCTTGGGGATTCCCTCCGACTCGTGAAGACAGCCCGTTCGTGGGCAGGCTTTTCCTTCATTTGCCCCGCCAAACCGAAGATGAAGTTCGCGAGCGGATAGCATCCAGGACCGAAGAGAAGGACAGGAGGGACTGGCTCACACGAACGGACTTCCCCTTGGGTCACGCTGCGTATCTGTATCTTCAGGCGCGCCTGTTCGTGGCTGCGGTCAGCGACATGTATGCTTCACATGACGAGGCTGTTGTCGGGTTTCGCAAGGCGAAAACGAGAGATGATCCGCGGCACGATGAGCATGACTTGAATCGGCGACTAGGATCCACGATGGCTCGGGGAATGATGTCTGCTTTCGCCTGCGAGCTGGCGATGAAAGCGATTTCCCTTACGGTCAACGACGAGGCGCAGAGGCATCACGATCTCCTTCGCCTGTACCGTGACCTCCCGGAGCCCAGCAGGGAACGAATCGAGTTCGACTTTCAGGACATGCCGAACGTCATGAACAATGGACGACACAGGTTTGGCAAGTGGCGGTACTTCGAGAGTGGCAAGAAGGAAGCATTGAGGGCAATCATTGACTCGAGTCTGGAGAAAGCGCTCGGAAAGGCCGCGAGAGTGCTTCTTGATGAGGCAGAAACGGTTGGGCTTCGAGGCGGCGTGGACATGAAGGCCCGACGCGATGTGACGGACCACGGAGATACGAAGAGGGCGCACTACGAGTACCACGCTACGATGAAGGGAGCGGAGAACCCGCCGAAGCTTGGCTAAGTAGATGGATTCACCGGAGGCCGCGTATTGTTTGCGCGGCGTCGGGCGTTGCCTGATCCCAATCCTCATCCGCCAGATGCGCACGGTTCAGTTCGTCGAAACGCATCCGCCAGCCTGGCATCATGTGGTCGAGGCTGCGTTGGAAGTGCCCACTGTGTCTTCATCCGCCTGATACGCCAGTCGGCCACTGTGACGCCGATCCTTGGCTCTAACCTGAGACTTAGAGGCTGCCGAGTGTCCGGGACGCCCTTCATTCGGGGATCTCACACAACCCGCTCGCACAGGACTTTGCCCGGATGAACCGGCATCATACCGTTCTTCGTGGTCGAATGTGCTAATTTGGATCGGCTGAGATACAGTCCTGCTTGAAGACCGCAAGGGAGGCACCGATGGCGCGTCAAATCGATTTGGACACTCTGTTTGCGGCATGCTCGGACGATTCGTTCGAGGACGGCATCCGCATTGACTCGGAGCTTGAGCCCTGTGGGGGACCGGGCAGCCCGGTGAAGCCTGCGGTCTATGAGGGGGGTGTCTACCAGATCGACAGGCGATGGGCATCTCCGTCCGATGACGAGCCCACCGACATTATTGTCATCGACAACGTTCCCTCGCAGGCGAATCGGCTGGAGGAGGCGCTTCGGCGACACCGCTCGTCGTCCCGGGTACCCGAACTGGTGCTTGATCTCTCCGATCTTACCGGCTTGCCCGCGCACTTGCCCCGGCGGATATCAAGCCTGGAGTTCCCGCACCGCAACGCAGACGCCTACCTCCGAGACGCCCAGCTCGACGGGCAGGACTTCATCAAGACCGACATCGGCAAATCCATCTTTGGCGCCACCGCCCAGACCTGCGGACCATTGATGGCGTGGTTCCCGCAGGCCCTGCTATACGGGTTCTGGCAGTCGCACTTGGGCAAGAAGCGGTCCAACACCAAGCATGCGCGAGCCTGGGTCTCGGAGATCATCGGATGGAAGCCGGCGGCGTCGGACACCAGGGTCTTCGGCCTGAAGGGAGATCCTCTGAACCTGAACACGGACGAATCCCTGACTTCGAACCCGGATGACCGACTGGATTGGGGGATGGGGAAGGCAAGGATCGAGGGTGGAAAGAAGGACAAGCTCTCCGAGATCGGGCATGGTCAGGTCCCTTTCATGGGTGACCAGGCAACTGCCGCGGCTGTTTCTTTCGCGCGAGTGACCCAACGGGCGACCGTATCCTTCGCGCAACTCAGGCGAGTGAGCCTTGGCCCGGGGCAGCAGGCGGCCGATGCCGCCGCACGTGCCCTGTTGGTAGCGCTCGGTCTCCATGCCCATGTTCTGGCTTTTGGGCGCGGATTCGCCCTTCGGTCGGGGGCCGATCTTCGGCCTGCCAATCTCACCACGATGTGGCTGGGAGCCAGTGGCGATGCCCCCTTTGCGGTTGGTGGTGCGGAAGAGACCGCCGCACTGCTTAGAACTGTATTTGACCAAGCCCGATCCGAGGGTGTTCCGCTCGATGGTTGGGATCACGCGCCGTTGCACCTCACACCGAGGGACAATCTCCGCAAGGCCATTCGTGCCAGCTGGCCGGAGCTGGCCGACTAGTGCTCGCGATCGAAGTTGAGCTGCTGCACGGGACCTTCCGCGGAGACCCGGACGGAACCGCCAACACCGGGGGCTTGACCCGCGGCGAATGGCCTCCCGCCCCCGCACGCCTCTTTGCAGCGATCGTGGCTGCCGACGGGACCGGGGATAGGTGCCGCGTTACCGATGGTTCCGAGCTGGAATGGTTCGAGCGACTTCCTCCGCCAGTGATCCACGCCGATTCAGCGCCGAGTCATCAGCCACTGAGGCCGCGTTATGTAGTTCGGCATGAAGGCAGTGCCTCAAAGTCGTCACATCCGCAATACCTCGGCAGGATTCCGGTTGAGATCCGTCCGGGCGTACGTGTCGCCCCCCGGGAACCCCACATCGTCTACGTCTGGGATGTGCAGGCGCCCGGCGAAATGGTCGATGCCCTCCGGCGCAGGGCCGCTCGAGTCGGCTATCTCGGAGCAGCCGACTCCCCCGTACGCCTGCGGGTTGGCACGAGCGCCCCGGTTTCAGAGGCTCTCCAGGAGCCCTTCGTGCCCGATCCGGCCGGGACTGTGGGAATCTGCGTTCCCGAGCACGGGGACCTGCAAGTACTCGACACCATGTACCAGGCTTGGACCGAGCACGGAGCCGACATCGCCCGCACCCAGTTCGGTGCGCTTCGCCATCAGGTCGGCTACCGGCCGCCAGGCAGTGCACCCGGACGCGATCTCGGAGCCGTCGTTGCCTGGATTCGTCTGGACAAAGCCCTTTCAGGGCGGCGTGTGTCGGTGGTGACGGACCTATTCAAGAAAGCTGTGCTCAGTCGGCATCAGGACATGCACGGTGAGCCACCACCGGTTCTTCATGGGCACGGGTTTAAGGGAAAGGGCTTCGACTTGGCCCGCTTTCTCGCCCTCCCCGACGTGGGATTCCCCCGCTCCCGCGGGCGTATCCACGGGCTCGCCCTGTGGCTTCCTCCCGGCTGCGAGCCCGAGCTGCAGTCCCGGGTTGCGGAGGTGGCGCACTCGATCCGTCGCCTCATCGGCTGTGGTGTGGATGTGGCGGTGAGTCCGTGGATTGACGAAGACCGCCCCTTCGCTGGCAACCCCGCGCGGTGGACTCGGAAAAGCCGCTGTTGGGTCACCGCGTTTCCGGCCCTTCACGAGCGCCGGGGCGAGCTCGACCGGCAGGAAATTGCGCGCTGGTGTAAGCATGCAGGACTTCCTGCGCCCCGCGCTTTCCGGTCGGCTCGCTGTCCGCTTGTTCGCGGTGCCGTGGATCTGGCCCCGGTTGAGGTAAACCGGCCGGGACGGCCCGGGCTTCCCTATACCCACCTGAAGATCTGGTTCGACCAACCCGTGACCGGTCCGGTGGTCATAGGAGCGGGTCGGCAGCGGGGCCTCGGGCTGTGTGTGGACGCTGACGAGCGTGAGGGCGATGTATGAGCGAAGGCCCCGGCTTGGGCCCCATGCCCACGTTCCCCGAATTCTATCGGGCCATCAACCAACGTTCACCATTCCCTTGGCAGGCCCGGCTCGCTAACCAGGTTGCCCGGGACGAGAAGTGGCCTGTGGAGATCGGCGTCCCTACGGGGCTCGGCAAAACCGCCTGCTTGGATATCGCGGTTTGGTGGCTTGCTTCCCAGGCGCATCGGCTTCCAGAGGAGCGGACTGCCCCTACCCGGATCTGGTGGCTCGTGAATCGGCGGCTCCTGGTGGATTCCACAGCCGAACACGCCCGGGCGATCCGGGACGCGTTTCTCAACCCGCGGGCGGGAGCAATCAATAGCGATGAGGTACGAGTGGTGCACGTCGTGGCAGGTCGCCTCCGTGCGCTGGCCGCCGATGGGAACTCTGATCCGCTGGAGGTAATTCGCCTTCGTGGCGGTGTCCAGTCTCGCGTTCCCACCGACCCATCGCGACCCGCCGTACTTCTGTCCACACTGCCGATGTACGGCTCTCGCCTACTGTTTCGTGGCTACGGTTCAAGTCGCTCGATGCGCCCAATTGATGCCGCGCTCAGTGGCACGGACAGCTTGGTTCTGGTTGACGAAGCCCATCTGGCCAAGCACTTGGTCCGCCTCGTGCCGGGTCTCGCCGAGTGCACCCGGAATGCCCGGCCCATCCTCGCCGGGACGAGATCGAGACCGCAAGTGGTGGCTCTGACCGCGACGGGCGACGCGTCGGCCCGCGATCGATTCGATCTCGATGCCGATGACGAGGCCAATCCAATCGTACGACAGCGCCTCGATGCATCGAAATGGATGCGAGTCCGGTCGGTGGCGCGCGATTCGGTCAAGGGGATGGTGCAAGAAACCCGATTACTCCTTAAACAGGCAGTCAGACCGGCGACCTGCATCGTGTTCGCCAACACGCCGGCGACAGCCAGGGCAGTATTCGACAAGCTTACCTCGGCGCACCCGACGGGCTTCGACCACCCGGCCGATATCGTCCTGCTGACGGGGCGAACGCGAGAGCGTGAGGCCGAACGAACTCGTGAGCGCGTGCTGGATTCCGCCAGCGGCATGCCAGCGTCCCGTGATCTTGGGGCTCTGCATGAACGCCACTTGATCGTGGTGGCCACGCAGACGCTTGAAGTGGGAGCCGACATCGATGCCGAGTACTTGGTGACCGAGACATGCGGCGTACGCGCACTAACCCAACGGCTGGGACGCCTGAACCGCCTCGGCCGGTTTGAGCACGCCGAGTCTGTCTATGTCCACGCGCCGGCACGAAAGCGTAAGGGGCAACCGGCCAGCGCTGCTCCCGAGTGGCCGGTTTACGGAACCGAGCCGGCAAACGTGCTCGCGCGGCTTGAAAACGCGATGGATGGTGCGGGCGCGGTCAGGGTGTCCCCCCGAAATGTTGCGACGGTGCTTGGCGAGCCCGGGGACGATCCCGGCCGTGCCCCCGAGATCCTGCCGGGGCTCCTCTGGGAATGGGTGAAAACGACGACGCCACCCGAAGGCGAAGCGCCGGTCGAATTGTACTTCACGGGCATCTCCGGCGCCGACTATGCTGTGTCGCTGATCTGGCGCGCACATGTTCCAAGGCAGGGAGAACGATTGTGGCCGCGGGCGAGCGACCGTGAGGCCATCGCCGTGCCGATCGGCGAGGTGCGCCAAGCGCTGGAGAGCGACGGCGAGTTGCAAAGGCTCACCTCGGACGGTGTCACCATCGAGACTGTGGCGGTGGGCGAGATTCGTCCCGGCGATGTCGTTGTGTTGGGCACCGACCGAGGACTCTTGGACGAGTTCGGTTGGAATCCGAACTCCTCGCTCCCGGTCGTCGACATGTCCATCGAGACACACGGCGTGCCCTTGCATGCTGAGGCGCTGAAACGACTTTGCGGCGTTGCGGTTGGTAATCTCGTCGACACGGCATTGGGGATCGTCCCGGACGACACGGACGTAGACGAGACCGATCAGGCCGACGCCGTTGCGGAGATTGTCGAGACCCTCGCGACCGCGACCGCGTTTGGCTGGGATCCGGCCGAGTGGAACTCGATCCTTTCCAACACCGGGCCACAGGTGATTAGCGCGGCCCACGAGGTCTCTCGCCTCGTTCTCCAGAGACCAGTAGAATCAGGAGAACGGAGCGATGAACTTGACGAGACTTCGCTGGCGGCGAGTGCTATCGAACTGGAAGCTCACGGTGCCGCCGTGGGAGCCCGTGCGCGGTCGATCGCGGAGCGTATCGGAGTCTCCAGCCAACTGGTCGGAATCCTGGAACTTGCCGGCCTCCGGCACGATGTTGGCAAGGCCGAACCGCGGTTTCAACGGTGGCTTGATCCCTGGGCTGGGTCGCCCACGCTCCTCGCCAAGTCCAGCACGCCGCGACATCGTTGGGCCGCTACACGCAAGGCGGCGGGATGGCCCAATGGCGGTCGCCACGAGGATCTGTCTGCTCGCCTGATGCGCCGTTGGATGGAAACGCACGACCATGGTCTCACCCCCTTCCTGGCCGACCTTCTGATCCATCTCGTCATCAGCCATCATGGTAGCGGGCGCCCACTCGTCCCGCCCGCAGACGACGACACTTCCGGACTGGTTGCCGTCACCATTGGCGGCCATGTGGTCGAGGTATCCGCCAACCTCGCGCGGATCGACTGGCAACAGCCGTCCAGATTCCGGCAGCTGCACGATGAATTGGGGCCATGGGGCTTGGCTCTCCTGGAGGCCATTGTGCGACAGTCGGACCACGCAATCTCCGCGGGATCACTAGCGGCATCGAGGGAGGACTACTGATGGCGGAAACGATCTGTCGGGGTTTGCCGGCGTCCTGGGTGAATGCCTGGTTGGCAGCCGTGGGCGCGACTAAGCTCGAGCCGAAGCTTCGATTGAGTTGGACGGTGGAAAATGTGCCGCGAGCGGTGTTGTGTGCCGACGACGCGGACCCCGCTGGACTCCTGGCTTCCGCCTGGCCCACCCGAAGGAGGCTTTACGAACTGCCTATCGCAGAGACCTGGGGTGACACCCCATCGGTCCAAAGGAAGGTCTCCGTCGAGAACTTCGCCATGCGAGCGAGAGCGGTTCGTTCGGACGCCTCATCGTGGACGCTATCGTCCACCATGACCGATCTGGATGTGGCAGCAAACGGGGAGGTCGCCCATGCACCGTTCGACCCGGCCGGCCCGGGCACGATCAAGTGGATGCATCACCGGCTGGTGAAGGTCCATGGCCAAGTCGTTCCAACCGTTGGACGATTGGCGGATTCGTTGAATGGCACAGCGCATCGCGTGAAGGACAATGGCCTTGGTTTCGACATCACGCGTCTGGCTTCTCAAGCGGACAAGACGGCCAAGTGGGTCGATCCGGTGATTGAAGTTCTCGCGTTTTTCGGTCTCGCCCTGCTGCCGGTTCGCGGTAGCGGTACTGACAAGGGAATCAACAAGTCTGCTCATTCGTCGGTCAGACAGCGTGGCTGGAAGCGACTACCAGACCAAGGGCCCGCGTTCTGCTTTGTTTGGCCCGCTTGGAATCAGCCACTCGATTTCAACGGAATCGATGCCCTGCTTGACATCTGGAAATGGAGGGAGCGATACCGGTGGAGCAGGGTCGGGATTCGTGGTGGATGGCGTACCATGAGGTACCAAAAGAGAGGAGCGGGGGACACAACCAGGGGCTTTGGCGCAGAGCGGCTATGACGGAAGCCATTGTGATCCCGATCTCGGCTATCGAGCACTTCGAGTACTGTCCGAGGCAGTGCGCCCTCATTCACTGCGATGGGGTCTGGGCGGACAATGCTCATACCGTGCGTGGGTCCCGTTCTCACCGGCGTGTCGATTCAGGCGAGGCTCGCCGGGAGCGTGGCAAGCTCGTACTGCGCGCAATACCATTGTGGTCTGAAGAGTTGGGTCTGACCGGCCGGGCGGATGCGGTCGAGATGGACGGTGATGTGGTTCGTCCAGTCGAATACAAGTCCGGCGTTCCGCATGGCACGGCGGCGGACCTGCAGGTTTGTGCACAGGCGATGTGTCTTGAAGAAATGCTCGCGGTCGAGATACCCGAAGGGGCTGTGTGGTACGGCGGTCCCCGGCGCCGTGTCCGTGTACCCCTTACTACCGATCTACGAGACCGTGTGCGGGACGCCATCGCCACCATCCGTGCTCAACTGGAATCAGGAAGGCTCCCGGAAGCTCCCAATGACGAGCGGTGCCCTGAATGCCAGCTCAGGCCTCACTGCCTGCCCGAGTTGACGAGCGCCCCTGCCAAGGTCGCTCGCTTTTTGACAACAGAGGTCTTTGGTTGCGTTACCTGAACACGGTATACGTTCGCAATCATCGCGCTCGCGTGAAGAGTCGGCGTGGAGCGCTTCTGGTCGCTTCGCCGGACGGACACCAGCGCATTCCGCTCGAGGCCGTCGACGCTGTGGTGCTGCTGGGGGGTGGGCAGATTACTACGCAGGCCTTGGAGGCGTGTGTTCGGCGCGGTGTGCGCGTTGCAGCATTGCGGCAGGGAGGTTCCGTACGCTTCTTCGTCGGTCATCCGACGGGAGGCAATGTCCACCTCCGAATGGCCCTATACCGTGCCGTCAAAGATGAGAGACTTTCCTTGGATCTCTCCAGGGCCATCGTTGCCGCCAAGCTTCAGAACAGCCGAAAAGTGGTTGCCCGCTGGGCTCGGGACGAGAAAGATCCGACACTAGCGGCTCAGATGGTCAGTCGATCCCATGACATCTTGGGGCGAGTGGCAAGGCTGCCGAAGGCTCCGACACCCAACCATGTACGAGGAGTTGAAGGCGACGCTGCACGGATCCATTTCGGTGCAGTTCGGCAAGTCCTTTCCAAGTGCGAGCTTCAGTTCTCAGGGAGGCAGAGACGGCCTCCTCGAGATCCCGTGAACGCTATGCTCGGGTTCTGCTACGGGCTGATGCTCACCGAGTTCATCGGGTCCATCGAGGCGGTCGGTTTGGACTACCAGATGGGATTCTTCCACCGGCCGCGGTCAGGCCGACCCTCGCTCGCACTGGACCTGGCCGAGGAGCTTCGTCCGCTTACCGACCGGTTCGTAGTTTCGCTGATACGCCGGCGGCAGGTTCGAACGGATAGCTTCGTCGAGATGCCCGGGGGGGCGGTGTACCTGACCGATGAGGGAAGGAAGGAGCTCATCACGGAGTGGGAGCGCCACAAGGGATCAGAGCTGCAACACATGGTTCTGGGACGCCGCGTCGGTCGATGGGCGCTTCCCTCGATTCAGGCGACCTTGTTGGCACGGCATCTCCGGGGAGATCTGCCAGCCTATCCACCGTTCGTGATGACATGAGTGGCAATGGATGTCCTGATCAGCTACGACATCGCCGACACGGAAGGAGAGGGCGCAAAGCGCCTTAGGAAGATCGCGCAGGTGTGCGAGAAATACGGAGTGCGTGTTCAGTTGTCGGTCTTCGAATGTCGGTTGTCCCCGAGCCGCATGACGCGCATGTTGGGGGAGGTCCAAGATGCAATCGACGAACGGGTTGATTCGGTGATCGTGTACAGATTCAAGGGTGGCATTTCCGAAGCTCGGATCCGGTTTGGCCGGATCGGCCCTCACGAGCTTGGCAGGCCTTGGGTGCTCTGACGGGATACTTGCGAACCCTCGGTGATTCGCGGTGCCAGGCTCACAGTCGTGCCTCTGTCGCCGGTTTCAAGGGAATCCTCGGGGCCTGTGGGGACATCCATACCCAAACACGGGCCGAATAGATGGTGGAAATCGCTGTCGGGATGTCGGCAGATCGGGTGCCGCTTGCATCCATGACGGTGTTCCGCGCCGATTAGCAGTGTCGCCGGGGTCTCGGCCCCGGCCTTCGTTGAGCGAAATCGGTGACGGGTACCTGGGCCCGACCGTACAGCCGGTGTCGCCGGGGTCTCGGCCCCGGCCTTCGTTGAGCGTTGAGAGCACACGGGAGACTAGGGGAGGAATGGAAGGTGTCGCCGGGGTCTCGGCCCCGGCCTTCGTTGAGCGTCCTTATTACAGGTGTCACAGATCACGGCGTTCCGCGTGTCGCCGGGGTCTCGGCCCCGGCCTTCGTTGAGCGGTGACCATCCCCGCGACGATCCGCGCGGAAGCCGAGTGTCGCCGGGGTCTCGGCCCCGGCCTTCGTTGAGCGAAAGACGACGCGCGCATGGTCGCCGCGTCGCCCGACGGTGTCGCCGGGGTCTCGGCCCCGGCCTTCGTTGAGCGCGCATGGATCGCGACATGATCTCGGACGAAGCGAACAGGGTGTCGCCGGGGTCTCGGCCCCGGCCTTCGTTGAGCGTGTGCCTGCCCACCGGATCCGGAAAGACGTTTGTGGTGTCGCCGGGGTCTCGGCCCCGGCCTTCGTTGAGCGCTTCTTCACGTCGGGGCGGCGGAATCGCGTCCACAGTGTCGCCGGGGTCTCGGCCCCGGCCTTCGTTGAGCGGTGTCCGGCGTACCGCTTCCGCTCGGATCGTAGGTGTGTCGCCGGGGTCTCGGCCCCGGCCTTCGTTGAGCGGTTGCCGATTGTCTCAATGGCCATGTACACGTACCATGTGTCGCCGGGGTCTCGGCCCCGGCCTTCGTTGAGCGGGGCTGGCGGATGTGATGGGCTGTATGCGGATCGAGTGTCGCCGGGGTCTCGGCCCCGGCCTTCGTTGAGCGGTGCCGGCAGCAGGAATGGCCGCAATCTGGCTGGTGGTGTCGCCGGGGTCTCGGCCCCGGCCTTCGTTGAGCGGCATGGACCGGCGGACTCGGCCGGCTGGGCACGCAGTGTGTCGCCGGGGTCTCGGCCCCGGCCTTCGTTGAGCGTCACTAATCACTTTCCTGCTTTCGCTGATCGGGGCGGGTGTCGCCGGGGTCTCGGCCCCGGCCTTCGTTGAGCGAGCGGAAGCGCCGGGTCACGTTGTTGATCGCACCCTCGTGTCGCCGGGGTCTCGGCCCCGGCCTTCGTTGAGCGCCTCCTTTCACTCCCTTACCTGCGGCGGCCTTTCCTGTGTCGCCGGGGTCTCGGCCCCGGCCTTCGTTGAGCGACGCAGAACGAGGGATCGTCCGGCGGGACCGGATTGTGTCGCCGGGGTCTCGGCCCCGGCCTTCGTTGAGCGTCACCTGCACCTGGGCTCCAGGGGCAAGGCGCATCGTGTCGCCGGGGTCTCGGCCCCGGCCTTCGTTGAGCGCTGAGGACGTTCCTCAACCACAGCACGTCCCCCTGTGTCGCCGGGGTCTCGGCCCCGGCCTTCGTTGAGCGAGCTTCGTGGGGTTCAGCCTCAATCGCGTCTCCGGCGTGTCGCCGGGGTCTCGGCCCCGGCCTTCGTTGAGCGGGGGCTCCAATCGCCTTACACGGGCTCCTATGGGCTCGTGTCGCCGGGGTCTCGGCCCCGGCCTTCGTTGAGCGGCCAAGACTACGTGTGCCGTCCGGCGTCAGCTTTACCGTGTCGCCGGGGTCTCGGCCCCGGCCTTCGTTGAGCGGTCACGGTGATCTCGATGACTTCACCCAAGCCGTAGGGTGTCGCCGGGGTCTCGGCCCCGGCCTTCGTTGAGCGGGCCAGATCGTCAGCTACTCGGCCGGCCAGTTGATGTGTCGCCGGGGTCTCGGCCCCGGCCTTCGTTGAGCGCCCATGGCTGGGTCGCAGTACGAGTACCTTCCGTTGTGTCGCCGGGGTCTCGGCCCCGGCCTTCGTTGAGCGATGAGGTCCGCGGCGCCCACCGACTACTCGTGGTCGTGTCGCCGGGGTCTCGGCCCCGGCCTTCGTTGAGCGTGGACGGACGCGGGCACGCTGCTCCATCCTGCCGGGGTGTCGCCGGGGTCTCGGCCCCGGCCTTCGTTGAGCGCTGGAGCCCGTGCTCCAGTGGCCGCACGATCCCCTGGTGTCGCCGGGGTCTCGGCCCCGGCCTTCGTTGAGCGTGGGTGCTCCCATCTCGCTGTTGCCAGGTTTTCCATGTGTCGCCGGGGTCTCGGCCCCGGCCTTCGTTGAGCGAAGGGCACGCAGCACGGGAAGGGCATGGCGTTCGAGGTGTCGCCGGGGTCTCGGCCCCGGCCTTCGTTGAGCGCCGTCCGGCGACCTCACGGACGCGCACATCCAGTCGTGTCGCCGGGGTCTCGGCCCCGGCCTTCGTTGAGCGAGCAACCAGACCTCCACGGACTGGGACATCTCGACCGTGTCGCCGGGGTCTCGGCCCCGGCCTTCGTTGAGCGCGCTTCCCCGGGGGAAAGAAGGTGCCCGTCCAGCTGTGTCGCCGGGGTCTCGGCCCCGGCCTTCGTTGAGCGAGGAGAGGGCGCCGCCGCTACCTCGCAAGCGCGCTGATCGTGTCGCCGGGGTCTCGGCCCCGGCCTTCGTTGAGCGATCTACGGGCGGCCGCTGAGGTCCACGCGGGTCCGGAGGTGTCGCCGGGGTCTCGGCCCCGGCCTTCGTTGAGCGATGTAGATGGCGTCAGGCGTACCCGTCGGTGGCGCCGTGTCGCCGGGGTCTCGGCCCCGGCCTTCGTTGAGCGTGCACGTTGCGGTACAGCACCGCCCGGCCGGTCGCGTGTCGCCGGGGTCTCGGTGTTACCGGCCATGCAAAATTGCACAGAAGTGGCCGTCGAAAATGTCAGATGTGGACAGGGTGACGGAGCGATGGCTGCGACGCGGGGTCCGGGTGTCCATGAGGGTTCCCGGCGGGTTCCATACAATGGCGTCTCCACCGAACGGAGGAGACGCGATGATCGGGAGAGAGACGAGGGTGCTGCTGCGGCACTATTTGGAGCAGGGGATGAGTAAGGCCGCGATCGCGCGGCAGGTCGGAATCAGTCCGCGGACCGTGTACCGCTGGATCGCGGCGGGACAACTGGACCGGGAGCTGGACGACGCGGCAGTCAGGTACGGACCGAGGCGTTCGCGGCCCTCGAAGCTCGATCCGTACAGAGGGATCATCGACGCCCGTTTGGCCGAGTATCCGGAGCTCAGCGCCGTTCGCCTGTTCAACGAAGTCCAGGCAGCGGGCTATCCGGGCGGCTACGGCCAGGTGAAGCGCTACGTGCGCGAGGTCCGGCCCCGGCCCCCGGAGGAGCCGGTGCAGCGGTTCGAAACCCCTCCGGGCCACCAGGCCCAGGTGGACTTCGCGGAGTTCCGGCTGCCGTGGGGCAAGCGGTACGCGCTGATCGTGGTGCTGGGCTACTCGCGGCTGGTGTGGGTTCAGTACTACGAGCGCCAGACGATGGCGGTGGTGATGCGGGGGCTGGAGTCGGCGTTCCGCTACTTCCGCGGCGTGCCCTCGGAACTCCTGTTCGACCAGATGAAGGCGGTCATCATCGAGGACGGCCGCGGGAAGGGCGGCCGGCTGGTGGAGAACCGGGAGTTCCTGCGCTTCAGCGTCCACTGGGGCTTCCGCATCCGGGCGTGCCGCCCCTACCGGGCCCAGACGAAGGGCAAGGTCGAGCGGCTGGTCAGCTACATCCGGAAGAACTTCTTCTACGCCCGGGTCTTCGGGTCGGACGATGACCTCAACGCGCAGGTGCTGCTGTGGCTCGACACCGAAGCCAACGTCCGGATCCACGGGACGTTGAAGGAGCGTCCGGCCGACCGGTTCGAGGCGGAGCGGCCTCACCTAATGCCTTTGCCCCCTTGGCCTTACCGGTCGGTGGCTCCCCGGCCCGTGGAGCCAGCGCCAGAGCAGGCTGATGGGGCGGCGTTCCCTCCGCTCGTCGAAGTCGAGCGCCGCCCGCTGGCCGAGTACGCCCGGATCGCAGGAGGAGCACCGTGAGGCCGCCATCGCGCAGGGAGCGCATCGCGGCCCAGCTCGCCGACCTCAAGATGCCCGGTGCGCTGGAAGCTCTGGACGAAGTGCTCGCCGGGGTCGACGGCGGCGGGACGACTGGCGGCGAGGCGATCGAGCGCCTGCTGGCCGCCCAGATCGCGCTTCGCAACAGCCGGCGCCTCGAGGCGGCCATGCGCTCCAGCCGACTGCCGTACGTCAGGACGCTGACGGACTTCGACTTCGCCTTCCAGCCCTCGATCAAGCGCGAGCAGATCGACGCGCTCCACGAACTCGGCTTCCTGGAGCGCAAGGAGAACGTAGTCTTCCTCGGTCCCCCCGGCGTCGGCAAGACGCATCTGGCGATCAGCCTCGCGATCACGGCTGCCGAAAGCGGGCGCAAGATCTACTTCGGGTCCCTGACCGACCTGGTCGACTCCCTGGAGGAGGCCAAGGCCGCCGGCCGGCTCGACCGCCGCCTCAAGACTCTCACCTACCCGGCACTCCTGATCGTTGACGAGATCGGCTACCTGCCCGTGACCCAGAGCGGCGCGGTCCTCTTCTTCCAGCTCGTCAACCGCCGCTACGGACGGGCCTCGACGGTGCTGACCTCGAACAAGGGCTTCGAGGAGTGGGGCCGCATCCTCGGCGACGAGGTCATGGCCGCCGCGCTGCTGGACAGGGTGCTGCACCGCTGCCACATCGTCAACATCCGGGGCAACAGCTACCGGATGCGCCGCCACGCCGAGCTCTCGAGGGCGATCCATCCGAGCGTAAACCGAAGACATACTGAACACCCCGCCTCCGGGGAGCCGGTCTCATGAGGGTCACCAAGCTCTCGGCGGGCTGCCCCGCTCCGGTCGCTCCGCTCCCTCCGCAGGTCAGCCCGCGAAGTGCGACATTTTCAATGGCCAGAAGTGTGACATTTTCAATGGCCATTGACACTCGGCCCCGGCCTTCGTTGAGCGATCAAGGCGACGGTCGCCCCGACGGTCCTGCCGAGTTTGTGTCGCCGGGGTCTCGGCCCCGGCCTTCGTTGAGCGCGGCGGATTGGGCGCGTCATGGTGGTGTCGGTCCTTGTGTCGCCGGGGTCTCGGCCCCGGCCTTCGTTGAGCGGGCTCAACGACTTCCTGTCAGCCGCCGAAGCCGTGCTGTGTCGCCGGGGTCTCGGCCCCGGCCTTCGTTGAGCGTCGAAGTGGGACTTGAAGTGGCGGCCGTCCTGGTACCGTGTCGCCGGGGTCTCGGCCCCGGCCTTCGTTGAGCGCTCTACGAGTGGGAGGCGCGGGTCATGCGTCGGCTGTGTCGCCGGGGTCTCGGCCCCGGCCTTCGTTGAGCGGGCTCCACAGCGGCAAGGTGGTCAACGCACGCCCCGAGCATGTGTCGCCGGGGTCTCGGCCCCGGCCTTCGTTGAGCGGTCTACTTCGGCCCCCCGACGGTCTTCGACATAGTGTGTCGCCGGGGTCTCGGCCCCGGCCTTCGTTGAGCGAACAACCCGTTCCGGTCGGCCGAGTTCGAGGCGCAGGTGTCGCCGGGGTCTCGGCCCCGGCCTTCGTTGAGCGGCTATGGATTGCTGAAGCCATTTGGCACGGCCGTAGGTGTCGCCGGGGTCTCGGCCCCGGCCTTCGTTGAGCGGCCTTGAAGTCGGCGACGCTATTGAACGCGTCCGTCCGTGTCGCCGGTGTCTCGGCCCCGGCCTTGTTACCGGGCGTGCAAGATTGCACAGAAGTGGGCACTGAAAGAGTCACAGGCCGGGTTGGGGGCGGGGGAGTTTGTTGCGGGGTTGGAGTGCGGGTCTGGAAGGGACCGACGGGGCGAGTTTGGCTACGATGGCGTCGCCACCGAACGGAGGAGACGCGATGATCGGGAGAGACGGGAGTGCTTCTGCGGCACTACCTCGAGGGGAGGGAGCGAGCAAAGCCGCGCTCGCACGGCAGGTAGGCGTGAGTCGGCGGACGGTGTACCACTGGATTGCATCGGGACAGCTGGACCGGGAGCTGGATGACGAGGCGGTCAGTTACGGACCGAGGCGAGCGCGGCCCGTCAAGGCTCGATCCATACAAGGGGATCATTCAGGCTTGTCTGGGCCGAGTATCCGGAGCTGAGGCCGTGCGCCTGTTTGGCGAGGTCCGCTCGGCGGGATACCTTGGCACCGCCATCAGGAGTTCCTGAGCTTTCTCAAGCACATCGACACCAGCGTTCCCCCCGGCCTCGATGTCCACCTCGTCGTCGACAACTACAGCACCCACAAGCACGTCTCCTCGGTCACCCAGCTCAAGGAGAAGATCCTCCGCTTCACCGAGCACTACAACAACTCAGGCACGCAACCCTGCATGTGGACTGCCACCGCGGACTCCATCCTCCAGAAGATCCAGAGACTATGTAGAGCTATCTCTGGGACACGACACCAGAGGGTTCCGCCCAAAGTCGCGACTACGGCCATCATGAGAAACTCGTCGTGCACGCCAACGCCGTCGTCCAGCGGACCGCCTGTCGACCCCGGAACCGCCCGTCACCGCTTGATGGTACTCGGCAACTCTGCACCGGCCCAGCTCGCTCTGGAAGCGCCACAAGACCCCACGAGTCGCCATCCCGGCCACCATGCGCTAGGTTTCTGCGGACCAAGTGGACCACGCGGCAATGAGGAATCCCACCGATGTTCAAGCGCATCTACATCGACAACTACAAGTCTTTTGTCAACTTCGACTTACGGCTTCAGGACCTGACGTTGCTCGTCGGCCAAAACGGGGCGGGGAAGACGGCAGTGCTGGACGTCGTGTACGCGTTGCGAAGACTGCTCGAAGGCATAGGCAGGGTCACCGACCGGGATGTATTTCCCCCTTCGTCCCTTACCAGGTGGCAAGAACGGGCCGTTCAAGTCTTTCAGGTGGAAGCGGAGTTGGACGGAGATGTGTTCCAGTATCGCCTGGACGTGGAACACGACCGCCGGGAACGCCGTGCACGGATCATCCTGGAGACTCTATCGACGAATGAAGGCCCCCTGTTCAGGTTCGCAGGGGGCGACGTGCGGCTGTACCGTGACGACCATTCGGAAGGCCCGACCTTCAAGAGCGACTGGAGAGAATCCGCGCTCGCCCGGGTGGTGCCTGTCGAGGAGAACGTTGGTCTCACGCGTTTTGTCGAATTCATGCGCGGTGTGCTGGTTTGTGGGCTCAACCCGCCGACCCTCTCGTCGGAGGCGGCCAGCGAGGACCTGATCCTGGCCAGGGACGGTCGGAACTTCGTCGGTTGGTACCGTCACCTCCTACAGGAACGGCAGCACCTAAGTCCAGAATACATTCAGGTGATGCGGGGTGTACTCGGCGGACTGCGCGGATTCCGTTTGGAGAGGGCCGGCATCGAAACGAGGGTGTTGTCTGGGGTCTTCGGCGAGGCTGACGAAGCCCGCGAATACAAGTTCCACGAATTGTCCGACGGGCAACGGACTCTGATCGTCCTCTACGCCATTACGCTCCTCACTGCCGGCCAGGGGACCGCGCTCTTCATCGACGAGCCCGTAAACTACGTGGGCCTCCTGGAAATTCAGCCGTGGCTGATCGCACTCGCAGATGCTTGCGGGAGCGCCTTCCCTCAAGCTGTACTGTGCTCGCACCATCCGGAAGTCATTGACTATCTGGGAGCCGACCGGAGCATTCTACTATGGCGTGACGGAATCGGGCCTACGAGAGCGGAATCGTTGGCCGACGGGTTGGAGCACCCGACTCGCAGCAGTCCGCTAAGGCTCTCGCAGCTGATGGCACGGGGGTGGGAGCGGTGACGACCCGACGAAGAGTGCAGTATGTCCTGGTATGCGAGGATGATCAGCACGAGGCGTTCGCGCGCCGGTTCCTGAAGGAAACGAGACTCGTGACGGACCGTCACCAACTACGTGTAGAGCGTAGTTCCAGTGGCTTGGGAGCCGCTGACAGATTTGTGCAAGAAACGTATGTGACGGAACTGGATGCTGGCCGCCGGATTCATGTCTCAAGGACCTTGCTCCTCCTGACCGACGGCGACGCGGTGGGCGTCAAGGGGCGGTTGCGTAGACTGGACGAGGCATGCAAGCGGCAGGGCGTGGACGTAAGGTCACCCGCGGACAGGGTGGCCATTTTCATTCCTACATGGAACATCGAGACATGGCTTGCCTACTTGGAAGACCAGAGCGTGGACGAGAGTCGGAAGGATTATCCCAGGTTGGCGAGGTCGGGAGACTGCGGACGACAGGTTAAGACGTTGGTGGAAATGTGCCAGCGGGGGACATTGCGCCCTCCCGCCCCGGAGTCTCTTCGGGCTGCCTGTAAGGAATGGGATACCTGTAAGGAATACAGTACGCGATTGCGCTGACCTAAGGTAGAGCCGGGAGGTTGCACCCAGTGGGAGGGTGGGCCGCGTTCCAGGTCATGATCCGGAGGTGGGACTTCCTGAGGAGCATGGCGGGCCGACTCATTCTGCGGAGACGAATCCGGGGGGTGGGAGGGCGGGGGTCAGAAGCGGAATCCGCTGCCGCCTGTTCCTGCGGTAGATCGCGAAGTCGCGGTCCAGGGTGAGGACCGGGTTGGTCCGGTGCAATTCGGACATTCGGACCAGGCATGCGTCCGCGAGGGACATGGGGACGTCGCTGTACTTCTTCACCAATTGGACCAACGGATCGATCTCGTCGACCAGCGGAAACGACAGGTCAAGTACTCCGCGCCGGACGAATTCGAGCACCCGCTCCGGACCGCGGTGGACGAGACGCCGGGCGAGAAAGCACGCTTCGGAGACCACCGCTTCGCAAGTAAGCAATGGGGGTTCGATCATGTCCCACTGCTCCTGTGCCCAAGGGTGATGAGGATCGCGTGAATTCAGGAGTGCGATCAGGGGGCCGGTGTCGAGCCGTCAAGTGCGACGCTCTCACCAAACCCGCCCCCCCTGTTCCCGCCGCGCTCCCGCCCTATCCTTGACCCCATGCGACTCCTCGAACTCGAAACGGCGCTCCGGGGGACAACGAGCCTCATTGCCGTCGCGGCCGCCGGAGCGCACCGACCATGACCTCACCCCGAACTCCCCCGCCCCAAGCCAAGGTCGCCGTCATCGGAGCCGGCATCGTCGGCAACTGCCTGGTCGAGCATCTGGCCAAGCTCGGTTGGGACGACCTGGTGCTGATCGACAAAGGCCCGCTTCCCAACCCCGGCGGATCGACCGGGCACGCGTCCAACTTCATCTTCCCGACCGATCACGGCCGCGAGATCGCGCTGCTCACACTCGAGAGCCAGCGCCAATACGAAGCGCTCGGCGTCAACACGACCTGCGGCGGAATCGAGGTCGCCCGGACCGAGGCGCGCATGGAGGAGCTGCGGCGGCGGATGACCTCATCGCGGGTGTGGGGCATCGAAAGCGCCTTGCTGACGCCGGCGGAAGTGGTCGCCAGGGTGCCGTTCGTCAACCCTGACGTGATCCTCGGCGGCTTCCATACGCCGAGCGTGTCCGTCGTCGACTCGGTCAGGGCGGGCACCATCATGAGGGAGCGGGCCCTGGCCAGGGGCATGCTCACCGTGCTGGACGAGACCGAGGTCACCGGCTTCGAGATGGATCCGGTGCCGTTCGGGCGCCCGCGCATCCGGGCGGTGGCAACGACGCGCGGAACGATCGAGGTGGACCACGCCATCATCTCCTCCGGCGCCTGGAGCCCGCGTGTCGCCGCCATGGCCGGTGCCTCGATCCCGCTCACCCCGGCGGTGCACCAGATGGCCGACTTCGGCCCGGTCGAGATCCTGCTTGGGACCGGCAACGAGATCGGCTACCCCATCGTGCGCGACATGGACTCGTTCATGTACGAGCGGCAAAGCGACGGCGCGATGGAGGTCGGCTCATACGCGCATCGCCCCATTCTGATGCACCCGGACGACATTCCTTCCGTGGCCGAGGCGGAGCGTTCCCCCACCGAACTGCCCTTCACGCCCGGGGACTTCGCACTGCAGCTCAACCAGGCGCGCGAGATCATGGGCGAGCTCCTGTCCGGCACCGAGATGCAGTACGCCGTGAACGGCCTGCTCTCGCTCACGCCCGATACCCAGCAGGTGTTGGGCGAGACCGCGGAGGTGGCCAACCTCTGGTCGGCGGCGGCGGTCTGGGTGCGGGAAGGCCCCGGATCGGCGCGCCTCGTCGCCGAGTGGATGACTCATGGCTACCCGCGCCTTCTCGACCCGCACGGATCCGACGTGACGCGCTTCCAGCCGCACGAGCGCACTGGGCATCACGTCCGCGCGCGCTGCCGCGAGCACTTCCCCAAGACGTACGGGATCGTGCATCCGCGCGAGCAATGGGAGTCCGAACGCGGCATGAACCGGTCGCCCTTCCACCCCCGCACCGAAGCGCTCGGGGCCGAGTACTTCGAAGCGCGGGGATGGGAGCGCCCGCAGTGGTACGCGTCGAACGAGGATCTGGTGGCCCGCTACCGCGTTCCGGACCGCCCGCACGAGTGGGACCGCCGCTGGTGGTCGCCGATCATCAACGCGGAGCACCAGCACCTGCGCGAGAAGGTGGGCGTGGTGGATCTCGGGGCGTTCCAGATCTTCGACGTATCGGGGCCCGGCGTCGTCCCTTACCTGGAGATGATGACGGTCAACGAGTGCGACCGCCCGGTCGGAAGCTCGATCTACACACCTTTGCTGACGCCGGACGGAGGCTTTCGTGCCGACCTGACCATCCAGAGGCTCGCCCCCGACCGATTTCGCGTTGTCACCGGGGTCTTCGACGGAGCGCGCGACGCCTTCTGGTTCCGCAAACACCTCCCGGCGGACGGGTCGGTGCAGTTCCAGGACCGGTCGTCCGCGATCTGTACCCTCGGGGTGTGGGGACCCGACGCGGGCGCTCTGCTCTCAAGGGTTGCGGACTGCGGACTGAGCCAGAAGGAATTCCCCTACGGCACGGCGCGTGACGTCCTGATCGACGGGATTCCCGCCACGATGCTGCGCATCTCGTACGTGGGCGAAAGTGGCTGGGAGATCTACACGCGGACGGAGCACGGCCTGGCTCTCTGGGACGCGATTTGGGAGGCTGGCCGGGACTTCGACGCGCGACCCGTGGGGATCGGGGTCTACGGCACCACGGGGCGCATGGAAAAGGGCTACCTGCTCATGGGCTCCGAGCTCACCTCCGAGTACTCGCCGGTAGAAGCCGGACTGGCGCGGCGCGGCGTGAAGCAGGCCGACTTCATCGGCAAGGCCGCCTACCTGAAGGCCCGGGAACAGGGGCCGACGGCGAAGATCTGCACGCTCACCATGGACGACCACAACAGCGCGTCAGGCCTCGCGCGCTTCCCCACCGGTGGGAACGAGCCGGTCCTGACGCTGGAAGGGGACCGCATCGTGGACCCGCTGGGACGGGAGTCCCGCGTGACCTCCGCCGGGATGGGCCCGTCCGTGGGCAAGTACCTGCTGATGGCCTATCTGCCGACCGATCGCGCCCCCGTCGGCGAGCGGCTGCAGGTGATGTACATGAACGAGTGTTTCCCGGTGACCGTGGCGGCCATCGGTGGGGCGTTGTTCGACCCGGCCGGGACTCGGATGAAGGGGTAGCAACCCGTGGCCTGCGTGCAGCCCGCTAGATCGTCGCGTCCTCGCCCCGCGAGTGCGCAACCTCCCGCGCGCTCGGGTTGACCGACGGACGGAACGGGACTTCGCACACCCGCGCCCGGTCGGGCTTGCCCGGCGCGCTCGCGTATTCTTCCGGCAACCAGACCGAAAGCTCGGTACCCACTGCAGACTCCCCCACCGGCACGTAGCCCAGCGCGATGTTGCAGCCGAGTTCGGGGGCGTGCCAGGGCGAGGTCAGGTAGCCGATCGGGTCTCCGCCGTCCGCGCCGGACACCAGCCAGAAATCGGGGGCGTAGTCGTCGATGGGCCTGCCGCCCATCTTCATGCCCACCATGACCATCGAGAACGGCGGCCGCCCGGCCTCGATCTCGGCCCGCATCCGTTCGAGCGCGGCCCGGCCGATGTAGTCGCCCTTCTTCTCCCGGGGAACCTGATACCCGAGGTTGCACTGGAACGGCACGGTCTCGTGGTCCAGGTCCTGTCCCCACGACAAAATGCCCGCCTGGATGCGGCGCTGGTGTCCTGGGGCGATCACCATGAGCTGGTGCGTCTTGCCCGCCTCGAGCACCGCATGCCACAGCCTTTCGGCGTGTCGGGTGGCGTCCCGCAGGTAGATCTCGTAACCCTTCTCGCCCGAGAAACCGGACTGGGAAACGACCACCGAACAGTCCGCGACGTCGGCTTCCAGGAGCCCGTAGTACGGAATCTCGCGGACCCTGTCGCCCACGAGGTCGGCCATGAGCGCCAGCGACTTCGGCCCCTGAATCTGCAGCGGACACACGTCGACCTCATCGATCTCGACGTCCATCCCCATTCCGACGTTGACGCCCTGGAGCCAGAACAGCAGGTCGGAGTCCGCCAGCGAAAACCAGAACTCGTCCTCGGACAGGCGAAGCAGCACCGGGTCGTTGAGGATCCCGCCCCGCTCGTTGCAGAGGATGACGTACTTCCCGTGCATCGTCTCGATGCGGGTGGCGTCGCGGGTGATCACGTAGTCGGTGAACCTCTCGGCGTCCGGTCCTTTCACGCGGATCTGGCGCTCCACGGCGACATTCCACAGCGTGACGTGTTTCGTCAGCGCCTCGTGTTCCGCCGCCGCGCCGCCGTCCTCGGGCCGGACGTAGCCGCGGGGATGGTAGATGCGGTTGTAGGTCGTCGCGCGCCAGCAGCCCGCTTCGTGGGACAGGTGCCAATAGGGCGATTTCCGCACGCGGGTGGAAATGAGCAGCTCGACCGGGGTCCGGCCGCTCTGGCGAAGGTTGATCGGAACGACGCGGTCGGACTGATCGACGGTATCTGGTTGGTGGGGCATGGTTCTCCTGGGCTAGTCGGCCGAGAATACTGCTGACTGCGACCATTGAGTGTTGCCGCCTCCAGAATGTTCGTCAAGCAGGGCCCGGCGCCCCCCGCCCCCCTGTTCCCACCGCGCTCCCGGCTTATCCTTGTCTCTATGCCAATCCTCGAACTCAGCGACCTCTCCCTCCGCTTCGGCGGCGTCACCGCGCTCACCGACTTCACCATGGAGGTCAGGAAGGGAGAGCTCCTCGCCCTCATCGGCCCGAACGGCGCGGGGAAGACCAGCGTTCTCAATTGCATCTCGGGGCTGTACCGCGCGCAGGCCGGGTCGATCACCCTCACGGGACGTGACGGGACCCGGCACGCGCTCGACCGCCTCCCCCCGCACCGCATCGCGGCGCTGGGCGTGGCGCGCACCTTCCAGAACATCGAACTCTTCAAGCACATGACCGTGCTGGAGAACCTCATGCTGGGCCGCCACGTCCACATGAAGGGCGGCGTGCTGAGCGGCGGCCTCTACCTGGGCCCCCAGCGGCGCCGCGAGATCGAGCACCGGAAGTACGTGGAGCGCGTCATCGACTTCATGAATCTTGAACCGCTGCGCAGCGCGGAGGTGGGGAACCTCGCGTACGGGAACCAGCGGCTCGTGGAGATGGCACGCGCCCTGTCCCTCGACCCCGCGCTCCTCCTCCTTGACGAACCCACCGCCGGGATGAACGCCGAAGAGAAGGAATCGATGGCGCGCTTCATCCTCGACGTGCACGAGGAGTGGGGCGTCACGGTCGTCGTGGTCGACCACGACATCGACGTCATAATGGACATCTCGGACCGGGTGGTGGTCCTCGACTTCGGCAGGAAGATCGCGCAGGGCCCGCCGGAACGGGTGAGACGCGACCCGGTGGTGATCGACGCCTACCTGGGTCATTCGCGGGATGCGGGTGCGGCAGTGGGGGCCGGGGCGTGACCGCGGACACCCGTCGGGCGGGCACCGCGCCGGGCCGCATGGGAAAGCCCGCATGACCAGCGCGGAGCATTCGACCGCAACCCTGCCGGGCCTCCTCGCCCGCCGCGCCGTGGACCGCCCCGACGAGGTCGCGCTGCGCGAAAAGGAGTTCGGCATCTGGCAGGAGATCACCTGGGCGCAGTACCTGAGCCGCGTGCGGTCCTTCTGCCTGGGGATGGTCGAGTTGGGCGTCGAAAAGGGTGACCGGATCGCCATCATTGGGGACAACCGCCCCGAATGGGTGATTGCCGAGCTGGCCGCGCAGGCGATGGGTGCGCTTCCGCTGGGTCTCTACCAGGATTCGATCTCGACGGAGTTGGCGAAAATGCTCGAGGTGGCGGAAGCCCGGGTCATCGTCGCCGAAGACCAGGAGCAGGTCGACAAGGTGCTCGAAGTGCGCGACGGTCTCCCCGGGCTGGAGCACATAGTGTACTACGATCCGCGTGGCATGTACGGGTATGAAGCGCCCGGTTTGATGGCGTTTGAAGAGGTGGAAACGCTCGGTGACAGATTCCGTGACAGATTCCCCGGGGAATTTGTCACAAGGCTCGCCGAGGTCCACCCCGAGGACATCGCGCTCCTCTGCACCACGTCCGGGACGACATCGGTTCCGAAGGTGGCCATGCTGTCGCACGCGAACCTCCTGGCCATGGCGGAGCAGCTCCGCTTCGTGGACCCGATGGAGCTCGGCGACGAGTTCGTGTCCTTTCTGCCCCTGGCGTGGATCGGTGAGCAGATGGTCGGGGTGGCGAGCGCGATGCTCGTGGGCTTCACCGTCAGCTTCCCGGAAGAGGCGGCCACGGTGCGCCAGGACATGCGCGAGATCGGTCCCGCAGTGCTGATGTCCCCGCCCCGGATCTGGGAGAACATGGTGTCCGACGTGCAGGTCATGGCCGAGGACACGACGCCTCTGAAGCGGTGGATCTACCGGTGGGCCATGAAGGTTGGGCTGGAAGCCGCGGATGCCCGGTCCGGTCCGGCGCCTGCCGCCCCGCGCGCCGGCCTGAGTCGCCGCCTCGCCCGCCTGCCCGCCCGCCTGCGCCACCGCCTCGCCGATCTGACGGTCTTCCAGCCCATCCGCGACCAGCTCGGCCTGAGCCGCGTTCGCCGCGCCTACACGGGCGGTGCCGCGCTGGGACCCGACGTCTTCAGCTTCTTTCACGCGATCGGCGTCAATATGAAGCAGCTTTACGGCCAGACCGAAGTCTCGGGGATCTCGGTCGTGCACCGGGACGGCGACATCCGCTTCCACACCGTAGGTACGCCGTTCCCTCTGACCGAGATCAGGATCTCGGACGAGGGGGAGATCCTGTGCCGGAGTCCGGCGGTCTTCCAGGGCTACTTCCGCAATTCGAAGGCCACCGCCGAGACGCTCGAAGACGGCTGGCTCCACTCCGGGGACGCCGGCTACTTCGAGGACGACGGGCACCTGGTCGTCATCGATCGCCTCGACGACGTGATGAAGCTCGCGGACGGCACCGCGTTCTCGCCCCAGTTCGTCGAAAACAAGCTCAAGTTCAGCCCCTACATCCGCGAAGCCGTGGCCTTCGGAGGCGGCGCCGCCGCGTTCGTAACCGCGATGATCGCCATCGACATGGAGAACGCCGGCCAATGGGCGGAGCGCCAACGGATCCCCTACACGACCTTCACCGACCTGGCCCGCCGCGCGGAGGTCTACGGCCTGGTGCGTGACCACGTCGCCGCCGTCAACCGGGACCTGCCCCTGGCTGCGCGCATCCGCCGCTTCCTCCTCCTCCACAAGGAACTGCACGCCGACGACGCGGAGCTGACCCGCACCCGCAAGGTGCGCCGCCGCCACATCGCCGACCGCTTCGGCGACATCATCGCGGCCTTGCAGGGAGACGGCGAGTCTGTCACCGTGGCCACCGAGATCACCTATCAGGACGGCCGCACCGCGTCGGTCGAGCACGAACTCCGCATCGAGAACCTGGATCACTAGCCGGCATGGACGTCTTCCTGCAACTCACCGTCTCCGGCCTCAGCACCGGGATGATGTACGCCCTTGCCGCGGCGGGCTTCGTGGTCATCTACAAGGCCAGCGACGTCATCAACTTCACCCAGGGTGACCTCCTCCTCCTGGGCACGTATCTGATCTTCTTCGCGGTCGGCCAGACCGGCCTGCACTGGAGCCTGGGCGTCGTGGTCACGGTACTGCTGGCAGTCGCGGTGGCGCTGGCGATCGAACGCGTGGTCCTCCGTCCGCTGATCGGCGAGCCCATCATCTCCATGATCATGGTGACCATCGGGCTCTCATCGGTGCTCAGGGGCGCGGTCAACGCCATCTGGGGTCCGAGCCCCCGCTCCTTCGACTCCTTCCTGCCCGAGGGCGACATCGTGATCGGCCCGGCGGTGCTGTCGGCGGACCGGGTTCTGTCGATCCCCATCGCGCTGGCGGTCCTCGCCGCACTGGGACTTTTTTTCCGTTACACGCGGGATGGAATTGCCATGCGGGCTATCGCTGACGATCAGCAGGCCGCACTGAGCATGGGCATCAGCATCCCCAGGGTCTTCGGCGTGGCCTGGGGACTGGCGGCCGCGTCCGCCGCCATCGGGGGGCTCATGCTCGGCAACATCGTCGGGGTGAGCCCGAACGTGGGCTCGATCGGGCTGCGCGTCTTTCCGGTGGTGATTCTGGGCGGGCTCGACTCGATCGCGGGAGCGGTCGTCGCCGGTGCCATCATCGGGCTGCTGGAGGTCTACACCGGGGGGTACATCGGGCACGGTCTGAGCCTGATCGTCCCCTACGTGGTGTTGATCCTCGTGCTCATGGTCCGTCCCTACGGCCTCTTCGGGAAGGAGATCATCGAGCGCGTATGAGCATGGAGTGCGGCGTCTTCCACACGCGCTACGAGTCCGACATGGGACTCCGCCCGCGGCCTGCACAGCGCATCCGGCTGGCGCTCTTCGCGCTCGCGGTGCTCGTCTTCCCCTTCCTGGCCTCCCCCTACTGGCTCGACCTGGCCAACCAGGTGGCCATTGCGACCGTGGGGGCGATCGGGCTGAACATCCTGGTGGGGTACACGGGACAGATCTCGCTGGGACAGGGCGCGTTCATGGCCATCGGCGCCTACAGCGCGGGGCTGCTGACCGTCAACCTGGGGCTGCCGTGGGGGGTGAGCATCGTGCTGGCGTGCTTCATCACGGCTGCGGTGGGCACCTTCTTCGGACTGCCTTCGCTCCGCCTCAAGGGACTGTACCTGGCGATTGCCACCCTTGCGGCTCAGGAGATCGTGGAGTGGGTCATGACCCACTGGACGGCGGTCACCGGGGGCACCGAGGCGATCGTCCTGCCCTCGCCCAGCCTCTTTGGGGTGCGCCTCAACAGCACCTTCAACTTCTACTGGTTCGCGGTGCTGTGCGCGGCCGGCACGGCCCTGTTCGCCGCGAATCTCTTCCGCAGCCGCGCGGGCCGGGCCTTCGTCGCCGTGCGGGACCAGGACATCGCCGCCAGCGTGATCGGCGTGGACATCTTCCGCACCAAGCTCCTCGCCTTCGCCACCTCGTCGTTCTTCGCCGGCCTGGCCGGGGCGCTGATCGCGTACTACCGCAACATCGTGACGTGGGAGCGCTTCACCCTCGAAACGAGCATCATCTACCTGGCCATGATCATCGTTGGGGGCCTGGGCTCGATCCGGGGGTCGCTACTCGGCGCGGCGCTGATCACCCTGCTCCCCGCGCTCCTCACCAACCTGGGCCGGGCGCTGCAGGATACCGCGCCCCAGGCCGCGACCCTGCTTCCCTACGCGCAACAGGCGGTCTTCGGGATCGTGATCATCCTCTTCCTGATCTTCGAACCGCGGGGTATGTCCAAACTGTGGGGGAACGTGAAAGATTACTTTCATGTATGGCCATTTGCGTACAGGCGAGGGTAGACCTGGCAACCTGATTTGGGCGAGGAACATGAAGAACCGGCCGGAGAGACGAACTGTGTGGCCCCACACTGTGGGAATCGCCGCTCTGGGCGCCGCAGCTGTTTTCCTTGCCGCGGCGTGCGGCGGGGGCGACGACGGCGCCACGGACGCGGGCGACGGGCCCATCAAGGTCGGCGCGATCTTCGACCTCACCGGTCCCACCGCGGATGTGGGCACCCATTACGCGGGCGGCGTGCGCGGCTACGCGGACTGGGTCAACCGGCAGGGCGGAATCGAGGGGCGCCAGATCGACCTCATCTACCAGGACTACGGCTACCAGGTGGGCCGTGCCGAGCAGTTGTACAGCCAGTTCGTGGGCGAGGGCGTGGTGATCTTCATGGGCTGGGGCACGGGCGACACCGAGGCGCTGCAGCTGCGCGTCGCGGAAGACGAGATCCCCTTCAGTTCGGCCTCGCTCTCCCACCGCCTGGGCGACGCGGCGGAGGCACCGTACAACTTCCTGGTCGCGACGACATACACCGACCAGTTCCGCATCGCCCTGGACTGGATCTCGAACAACCACGAAGGGAGCGCGCCCGTCGTCGCGCTGATGCACAACCAGAGCCCCTTCGGGCTCTCGCCGGCCCGGCAGGGCGGGATTGAGTACGCCGAGACCAGGGGAATCGACCTCACCCTCTACGAGATGCCACGCGGCGCCGTGGACTTCACCGCGGAGTTCTCCCGGATCCAGCAGAGCGGGGCCCGATACGTGGTCTTCCAGAACACATCCGGGCCGGCCGCGGTGGCGCTCCAGAATGCCCGCAGCCTGGGGATCGACGCGACCTTCATCTGTCTCAACTGGTGCGCCAACGCCATGCTTGTGCGGCTCGCGGAAGAAGCCGCCGAGGGGGTCATGGGGACGATTCCCTTCGCGCCGCTGAGCGTGGACGTCCCGGGGACGCGGGTCATCCACGAGTATCTGGAATCCACCGGGACATCCGCCGAGGGGCTAACCAACGCCTACACGCAGGGATGGTGGACCTTCGCGGTCTTCGCCGAAGCGATGCGCAGCGTGCTGGCGGCTGGCGGGGAACTGACGGGGCCGAGCATCAAGGCCGCGCTGGAATCGTTCACCGACTTCGACATGCAGGGCGTCACCGTGCCGCTGACTCTCACCCCCACCGACCACAGAGGCGCCAAGGGAGTGCGGATCTTCCGGGTCGAGGACGGCCAGTGGGTACCGTTCACCGACTTCATCCAGGCCCGGGAAGCGCCCTGAGGTCGACATGGAGGCCTCCTCGGATCCTCTTCTCCGCCTCAACAACATCGAGGTCCTCTACGACGACGTGATCCTCGTGCTGCGGGGTCTGTCGCTGGAGGTGGGAGTGGGGAAGATCGCCGCGCTGCTGGGCTCGAACGGGGCGGGCAAGACCACCACCCTGAAGGCGATCTCGGGGCTTCTCCATGTGGAGGACGGCGAGGTCACCGACGGCACGATCATCTTCGACAACGAGGAGATCCAGGGGGTGGACGCGCACCGGATCGTGGAGAAGGGCATCTTCCAGGTGCTGGAAGGGCGCCGGGTGTTCGAGCACCTCACCGCCCGGGAGAACCTGCTGGCCGGGGCGCATACGCGCCGCGACCGGCGTGCCATCGACGCGGACATCGAGAGGGTCTTCGACTACTTCCCGCGCCTGGCGGATCGCCGCGGACAACTCGCCGGACACCTGTCGGGCGGCGAACAGCAGATGCTGGCGCTGGGCCGCGCGCTGATGGCGTCGCCGCGGATGATGCTGCTGGACGAGCCGTCGCTGGGACTGGCACCTCTTCTGGTGGAGAGCATCTTCGAGATCATTCAGCGGATCAACCGGGAAGAGGGGACGACGATCCTGCTTGTCGAGCAGAACGCGCGGGTGGCGCTGTCGGTGGCCGACTACGGGTACGTGATGGAGGGGGGGCGGGTGGTCATGGAGGGCACCGCCGACGAGCTCCGCTCCAACGAGGACGTGAAGGAGTTCTACCTCGGGCTGGGCGATGCGGGGCGGCGCTCCTATCGGGACGTGAAGCACTATCGCCGCCGGAAGCGGTGGCTGTCGTGAAGGGGGAGTGGGGTGCGCTGCAGGACCGGCTGGCCGCGCGTGCGGTGCGGTACGGGGCGGAGCGGAGCCGCGAGATCGGGGGGCGGCTGGAACGGGCGGGTGTCGCGGCCGGGCAGGTCACGGGGGTGGCCGGGCTCGCGGGGATCCCGGTCCTGGCGAAGGACGATCTGCCCGCGCTTCAGGCCGCCGAGCCGCCCTTCGGGGGGATGTTGGCCGTGCCGCCGGGGTCGCTGCGGCGCATCTACCGGTCCCCGGGGCCGATCAACGACCCGGAAGGTGACAGCGAAGACTTCTGGCGCCTGGCGCCCGCCGCGCGTGCCGCCGGGTTCCGCGAAGGCGATGTGGTGCTGAACACCTTCTCCTACCACCTGACGCCCGGCGGCCTCATGCTCGACAGCGGGTTGCGCGCGCTCGGCTGCGTGGTCATCCCGGGGGGCGTGGGCAATACTGCCGCGCAGATCGAGATGGCGCGCGCTGCCGGGGCAACCGGGTACACCGGCACGCCCCAGTTCCTGCTGACACTGCTGGAGCGGGCGGCCGAGGCCGGGTTGTCGCTCCCGCTACGCCGCGCGCTGGTCACGGGCGCACCCCTGCCGCCGCCGCTGCGCGACCGCCTGCAGGACGAATTCGGCGTGGATGTCTACCAGTCGTACGGCACGGCCGATGCCGGGACGCTCGGCTACGAGTGCCAGGAGAAGGACGGCTGGCACGTCGCGACCGAGGTCGTGATCGAGGTGCTCGTGCCGGGTGACGACCGCCCCGCGGAAGAGGGCGCAGCCGGGCAGGTGGTGGTCACGAGCCCGAACGAGGTCTACCCGCTGGTGCGGTTCGGGACGGGGGACCTGTCGGCGTGGAACCGCGCGCCGTGCCCGTGTGGTCGAACGAGCCCCCGCCTGGCCGGGTTCCTGGGCAGGGTGGGGGAGGGGGTGAAGGTGAAGGGGATGTTCGTGCATCCGCGTGAGTTGGCGGCAGCGTTGGGGGGCGAGCCGGCGGTGGCCCGGTACCAAGCGGTGGTCAGCGAGGGTGACGGCGGCCAGGACGTGCTGACGGTGAAGGTGGAGGCCGCGCCGGGGGGTGGGGTGGATGGGGGGGATGCGGCGGGCGCGGGGGGGAGCGCCGCGCTCGTGAGCGAGCTGGCTGCGAAGATCCGCGAGGCCGTGAAGGTTCGCGCCGCCGTGGAGATCGTGGCCGCGGGCGTGATTCCGGTGGATGCGCGAGCGCTGGTGGATGTGCGGGGGGGTGGTGGGGGAACCCCGGGTGGTGGCGGGAAATGACCCTGACGTAACGTGAGGGTTGCAAACCAGGACATGAAGGCGTTGCAAAACCAGTCGTAAAGTCATTGCTAAACCGGTCATGAAAGCGTTGCAAAATCGGCTCCAACCGCTGTTGGCCCAGTTGGATCCGGCCCTCAGCGCCGACCCGGCGTGACGTAGCGGATCACTCTGCCGTCCTGATCCACAACGGCGATGGGAACGCGGGAGATGTGGTCGCCGAGGTAGACTACTCGGCTGGCGTTGACGATCTCGGGTGCCATCGCCCCGGACGGGAGGGTGAATTCGTCGGCCAATCCGAGGTCGACGCCCTCGTACCCCAGATCCTGGAACGACGCGAGGGTGACGACGCTCAAGGGGTTCTTGCCACGGTCGATGAAGCTGGTCATCAATTCGGTGCGAAACACGAACTCGCGCCAGTGGCCGTCCCAGACGCCTGGCCCGCCGACACTCTGGACGGGCACCGGCTTGCTCTCGGTGTACCCGTCGCCGCCGATGGACACGAACGCATCGAGGGCTGCCTGGCCGATGAAGTGCGGATCTGCGCCACCCCTGCTCTTTGGCTCCTTGAGCAGTCCCAGGTACTCCCAAAGCGTGCCGAACCCGATCACGTGGGCCATCTCGTGGAGGATGGTCTCGTCCCGCGCCTCTTCGGACAGCCCGTCCATGTCGGTCACGTCGAAGAACATCGTACCGACGACGGGAAGGCCGGTGTCGGCACGGATCTGACAGGGGCCGGCGCCCCCGAAGACGCCTCCCGGGCCGTCGATGTCACGGATGTCGACGTAGATCAGAAGATCGTCGACGACGCGGTCGCCGGGGACCTGCAGGGTGAAGCCGTTCCTGGCAAGGCACTGCTCCAGATGGGACTTGAGCACGGTGCTCCAGGGAAGATTGCCGGTGATCGCCTTCTCCCAGTACTGCTCCGCCGTCTCGAAAGCGGCGCGCTGGGACTCCGACAGCGACCCGGGGGTCGCGTGGACGATGTCGATGCGGTACACCGCGGGGATGCCGGTCGCGCGGAAAGTGACCGAATCAACCGTGCTTTCTCCGTCCATGGCCCTGGCGGTCAGCCGGTAGGTCGCACCTGCAGTCGGGCCCAGGACCCACTTGTCCACCGTGGCGAAGCCATCGGAGTCGGTGACCGTGCTGCCGGGGATTGCCGCGCTGCCGCCGCTCGCCTCGAAAGTCACAGTCGCACGGGCGACGCCGTTGCCGTGTGCGTCCTGGACCTGCACCTTCGGGCGAACGGGCACCGGAAGCCTGACTTCGGACTCCTGGCCGTCGCCCTCGACGGCTTCGACACTGGCTGCCGGCCCGGCCAGAGCGAGCGCTTCCACACGGGCTGGATTCCCCTTGATTCCGTCTCCCGCCAGCCTGGCCTCCAGCGCGTAGATCCCGGTGGAGGTCCCCAGGGTCCAACTGCCGACGGCGGCGCGTCCCGATTGGTCCGTGTCCGGCGCGGCTCCGGTGATCACGGCATCCCGATCGGCACCGAACGTCACTGTGATTCCCGCGAGCGGCGCACCATCGGCGTCGGTCACCAATACCTCTGGCGGCACCGGCACTCTCGATCCGGCCGGGACTTCCTGGTCCACACCCGCGACCACGGCGATCTCGGCGGGGATGCCGAGGGATGTCGCGGCAAAGACGACCGGTGGCAGGGTAAAGACTGCGGCCTCCAGCTCCTGGGGGCCTGGAGCGCCCAGGGTCCATGGGCCCGGCGACGCGATCCCGTCGGCTCCGGTGGTCACGGTGGTCGCGTTGGAGCCCTGGACGGAGCCGCCCCCCACTGTCACGACAAAGTCGACCGAGACGCCGGCAAGCGGGGCGCCCGTCCGTCCGGTGACCCGTACTCGGAGGGGATCGGCGACGGCAGTTCCGGTCGTAGCGGTCTGCCCGTTGCCCGAGAGGATCTCCACAGCTGCGGGAGAATCCGGCTCGGTCGGCCCGCCCGAATCGTCGCCGCCGCAGGAGGTGAGAGGCAGGAGGGCGCCGATCAGGCTGTAGATCGCCCACCGGAGGGCTTTGTCGGGCTTGTCGCGCGCCCCTTTCGGTGCGCGCCTCACAGGCGCCCGATCCCGGCAAGAACTCTCGAGAGAGCCTGAACACTCGTGAAGATCACTTCCGGTCGCATTGACAACCTCGGTTCTTGAGCTGCTTCCTTCTGAGCTTTCTTGTACCAGTGACGAACGCACCCTCCAGCTTGGTCATCAGCCCGATCAAGGCGAGCCGCGGGGTCGTCCTCGGGTGCACAGGTCACAAGATCGGAACGCGGAGTAGCGATCATTTCGACCGGTGGCATCAGGGCTCGCTACGCTATGGTGCGGCCCCAATTCTCGCAAGCCAAATCGAATGACCCGTTGTCCTCCGGTCGCTATGGAGTCCTTGCTGTCTTAATGTAGTGGTTCGGACTTGACCTGCGTGTTCACCATGTCCCATCCCGAAATGCGGGTGTCCCTGGTTTTGCCGCGGAAACGTCGGATGGGACATCTCCGCCATCCCCGTCCAGCGCCGAGCCCGCTCCCTCCCCGTCCAGCGCCGAGCCCGCTCCCTCCCCGTCCAGCACCGAGCCCGCTCCCCTACCCTCCAGCGCCTCCTCGACCGCTTCCCGCGCAGCCGCCTCCAGCTCCCATGGGATCGCCGAGTCCACAAGCCGTGCCGCCCCGTTGTACAGCTCGCCGGGGGGTAGCGGTGGCGCGGGCGGTAGCGGCTGCAGCAGCTGCCCCGGCCGTGTCATCGGCGGCGCACTCGCGATCATCTTCCCCTTCTTCGTGAAGAACACCGCCTGACCCTCCCGGTTCAGCGCCATCCGCGTCCGACCCTCGTGGACCACGCGGTGGTGCCGGCGGCACAGCAACACGGTGTTCGCCAGACTCGTCTCGCCCCCGTCGGCCCAGTGCTTGACATGATGTGCCTCCGTGAGCCGGCACCCGCACCCCGGGTAGCGACACCCCCGATCCCGCTCCTCCAGCGCGCGGCGGATGTGCGGGGGGATGGTGCGGGTCTTCCGCCCCACCCCCATCACCTCCCCGTCGCGGTGCGTCATCGGCACCACCGCCGCGTCACACGCCATCCGGCGCGAGCTCTCGGCGCTCACCCTCACCCCGTCCACCTCGGAGCGGCCCGGTTCCCCGTCCTTCTCCAGCGTGGCCATCTCGGTGTGGACCGCCACCCGGAACCGCTCGGCACGCGTCCCGGATTCTCCACCGAACCCCGCCGCCAGCGCTCGTTCGGCCAGGAGACCGACCGCGTCGGCCCGCCGCTGCCTCGGCTTCGGCCGCGCATCGGGGTGCTCGTCGCGGTACAGCGCGTCGCTCGCGGCTTCGATCGCCCGCATCAGCACGGCCCCGACCTCGGGCTCGAGCCGCCCCCGCATCACGTACATCCCGTCCCCGTCGATCACGACCGAGAACGCGCGGCTCTGGTGCCGGGCCTCCTCGGCCGTGAGTTCGCCGTCCCGCGACAGATGTTTCCATCCCCGCACGATCTGCTCCAGCTTCGCGGCCGAGCCGGCGCGCGCGTACTTGAGCAGCGTCTTCTCCGTCTCCGGGGTCGCGACCCGGGTCATGGTCCGAACCTTGGTGTAGGAGATCTTGCCCAGGCTCATCTCCCGGGACGTCAGCGGCAAGTCTTCAAGCGCATGAGCCACCCGCACATTTTCGCGCGCCGTCCCGAGCGTCCGCCCCGTCGTCACGGCGAGCCATTCGGCGCACGAGGTGAACTCATCGGCCCACCCCTCGCCACGATCGAACTCGGCGATGAGGGTGAGCATCTCGCAGGTTGCGGTGTTGATCCGGGCGGCGAGTTCGACGATGCGTTCGCCGAGCTGAAAGAGGTCGTCGTTCATGGGGTCCTCCTAAAGTCAAATACAGCAAAGAGTTACCCCTAAAGATAACGGCGGTGTTTTCGACTTTCTGTAGTGGCCCGGGACGCAAGAGCCCGGCTTGAGACGGCTCCGAAGGGTGACACGGCCGCGTTCGCCCCACAGCGGGCCAGCGGCGGCCCCCAGCGGCCTTCCAGCACAGCATCCCGCACCTCACCAAAGCCGCGATCTCAAACTCGTACATGGCTGGATGGGACTATCTTTCGGCGATTTGGGACACCGAGCCTGCCCACGACCACCGCGGGTGACCGACCGGCATGGTGCCCCATGGAATGCATCGTCACTGGGCCGGATCCGGGCCGGCGCCCCAGCCGTCAGCAGAAGCAAGAATAGCCGGCCACCGCTTTTCCTCGGCAATTCCGGCATACTCTCGCCTCCCACCACGTTTCCGCGGCAAAACCAGGGACACCTGCATGCTCGAATGGGACGGCAACCGAGCGTGGCAAATGACCCACCGTGCGGCCGTGCCAAGGCTCGATGCGCGATCCGTAGGACACCGCGATGCCGTTGCCCCAAGCCGTGGTACACTAACATCTTCCTCCCCCCGCATCCCCACCCCGGAGGCCCCATGCACCGTCACCGCACCGCGCGGCGATTGCCGCTCTTCACCCCCCACCCCCTCTTCACGGCTCTGCTGGCCCCCCTCCTCCTCGGCGCAGCGGCGGCCCGCCCCAGCCCCGCCCCCCTCCTCCTCGTCGCGTCCACGGCCCAGCCCCCCAACGGCCCCAGCCGGCCCGGCATCGACATCGAGTCGTACCGCTTCGAACTCACCCTGCGCGACGACACCGACGAGATCACGGGGCGGGCCACCATCAGGCTGCGCTTCACGGCGCACGGCGTCACCGAGGTGCCCCTCGACCTGACCGGGCGCGGCGACGACGGGCGCGGCATGGAAGTCCTCTCGGTCACCTCGGCGGGCACCCCGCTCGACTACCGGCACGAAGACGATCTCCTCACGGTCCTCCTGGCCCAATCGGCCATTACGGGCGCCCTCGACTCCCTGACCGTCACCTACCGGGGCATCCCCGCGTCCGGCCTCCGCATCGGGCCGAACAAGTACGGCGAACGCACCTTCTTCAGCGATAACTGGCCGAACCGTGCCCGCAACTGGCTGCCCACCGTGGATCACATCGGCGACAAGGCGATATGCGAATTCGTCGTCACCGCGCCCGCTCACTATCAGGTTGTGTCGAATGGCCGCCTTGCGGAGGAGACCGACCTCACCGGGGGGATGCGCCGGACCCATTGGAAGCAATCCGTGCCCATTTCGCCATGGCTCTTCGTCGTCGGCGTGGCGCGTTTCGCCGTGCAGAACCTGGACGAGTTCAACGGCGTCCCGGTGCAGACGTGGGTCTACGCGAGGGACCGTGACGCCGGCTTCTACGACTTCGCCGTGCCGACCATGGAAGTCTTGCACTTCTACGACGAGTACGTAGGCCCGTTCGCGTACGAGAAGCTGGCCAACATCACCTCGCCCGCCACCGGTGGGGGCATGGAAGCCGCGACCGCGCTCATGTACGGCGAAAACTCGGTCACCGGCGAGCGCTCGGTGCGCTGGCGCAACGTGATCATCCACGAGATCGCGCACCAATGGTTCGGCAACGCCGTCACGGAATCCGAATGGGACGACGTCTGGCTCAGCGAGGGCTTCGCGACCTACTTCACCCTTCTCTTCCGGGAGCACGCCTACGGCCGGGACGACTTCGTCGCGGGGCTGAAGGAAGCGGCCGATCGTGTCTGGCGCTGGTACGACGAAAACCCCGACTACCGCATCGTGCACGACGACCTCGACGACATGTCGCGCGTGACCAGCGTCGCAACCTACCAGAAGGGCGCCTGGGTGTTGCACATGCTGCGGGGGCGTCTCGGCGACGAGGCTTTCTGGCGCGGCATCCGCACCTATTACGCCCGCCACTTCAACGGCACGGCCACCACGGACGACTTCATGCAGGCGATGGAGGAGGCTTCGGGCGACGACCTGCAGGGGTTCTTCGACCAATGGCTGCGCCAAGGCGGGAATCCGTCCTTGCAGGGCTCGTGGAGCTACGACGCCGGGGCCGGTGTGGTGAACATCGAACTTCGGCAGGTGCAGGAGGGCGATCCGTTCGTGATGCCCCTGGATGTCGGCGTCTACGCGGACGGTGAAGCGAGGCCCGCTCAAGTCACGACCGTGGAAGTCGACCAGACCTACCACCGGTTCGAGATACCGGTAGCCGGCGAGCCCGGCGATGTCCTGCTCGACCCCGGCACCCGCGCGCTATTCAGGGCGGAATTTGGGCGACGGCCAGGCACGTGACCGTGTTGGCCCGCAACTGGTCCGGGGCGCGCCGGCCCGGTACTTTCCCGCTCCGATCATCCCTCAACGCCGGGCAGGTATCCCAATGCGCAACGTGACAGCCTCGATCCTCTTCATGCTCCTGATCTGTGCCATCGCGCTTTCGGCACCGTCCGGGCTGTCTGCCACCCCGACCCCCGCACCCCTCCCGCTCCAGGAGCAGGAAGAAGCCGCCGGCGACGAGGAAGACCAGGATACGACCACCGTTTACAGTGACGTGATCACCGAGGACGCGATCACCAGCGAGGGCCTTTTCGACACCCACATGATCGACCGGGACGTCTTCTACGAGATCCCCCTCGACCTGCTGGGCCGGGAGATGCTGCTCCTGACCAGGATCGCGCGCACCCCCGACGGTGCCGGCTACGGCGGTTCCAAGGCCAACACCTCGACGATCCGCTGGGAGCGGGACGGTGACCGGGTGCTCCTGCGCCTCGTCAGCTACCAGAACTTTGCCGACGACACGACCGCGATCTCCGGAGCCGTGAGGAACTCGAACTTCGAGCCCATCATCATGGCGTTCGACATCGAGGTGATGAACGATGACTCGACGGCCGCTGTCATCGAGGTCACCGACTTCTTCACCGACGACATCACCCTTCTCGGCTTGCAGAAGGGCCGCCGGGACCAGTACAGCGTGCGGCGGGTCGACGCGGATCGGACGTTCGTCGTGCGCGCAACTGCATACCCCACCAACGTCGAAGTGCGGCGGGTGCTCACCTACGACGCGACGGAGGCCCCCTCGAACGGCCAGAGCAACACGTTGTCGATGGAGATGCACCACTCGATGCTGCTTCTGCCCGACAATCCGATGGAGCCGCGACTGTGCGACGAGCGCGTCGGATTCTTCAGCACGAGTCAGATCGACTACGGGCTGGACGAGCAGCGCGCCGAGACACGGTGTTTCGTTACCCGCTGGCGGCTGGAGCCCAGTGACCCCGAGGCGTTCGCGCGCGGCGAGTTGGTCGATCCGGTCAAGCCGATCGTCTACCACATCGATCCGGCCACGCCGCCGAAGTGGGTGCCTTACTTGAAGCAGGGTGTGGTGGACTGGCAACCCGCCTTCGAGCGGGCCGGGTTGAGCAACGCCATCGTGGCCCGCGACGCGCCCACTGACGACCCCAACTGGAGCGCCGAGGACGCACGCTATTCGGTGATTCGCTACCTGGCGTCACCGGTGCAGAACGCGTCGGGACCGCACGTGCACGATCCGCGCACCGGCGAAATACTGGAGAGCGACATCCAGTGGTATCACAACGTGATGAACCTGCTGCGCAACTGGTTCTTCGTGCAGACCGCCGCAGTCAACGAAGACGCGCGGGGCGTCAAGTTCGACGATGAGCTGATGGGCGAGCTGATCCGCTTCGTTTCGGCGCACGAGGTCGGGCACACGATCGGGCTGCAGCACAACATGCAAGCGTCTTCGGCCTACTCGGTTGAACAGTTGCGCACGCGTTTCGTGTGCGAGATGGGCGTCGCGCCGTCGATCATGGACTACGCGCGCTTCAACTACGTGGCCCAGCCCGGCGACGACACCTGCCTGCTGCCGCTGGTGGGTCCGTACGACAAGTTCGCGATCGAGTGGGGCTACCGTCCATTCCTCGGCAAGGACCGGGAGACCGAGATGGAGGACTTGCGCGAGATGGTTGCCGAGATGCAGGAGGATCCGGTGTACCGGTTCTCGAGCCCCACCGGTTCCGACCCGACGGCGCTGACCGAGGCAATCGGCGACGATGCGATGCGTGCGTCCGACTATGGCGTGGAAAACCTGAAGCGCATCGCCGACAACCTGACGGACTGGAGCTTCGAGGACGGCGAGGACTATTCCCAGCTGCAGGAGTTGTACAATAACGTGGTAGGGCAGTGGGGCCGCTATACGGGTCATGTCATGGCCAACATCGGCGGCGTGGTGCGCACGCGTAAGCGCCAGGGACAGGACGGCGTCCCCTACGAGATGGTCGAAAGTGACCGGCAGGAGCGGGCGATGGAATACCTGAACCGGCAGGTATTCTCGACACCGGAGTGGCTGCTCGACGCGGACATTCTGGATCGGTTCCAGGGGAGCGGGGCGGTTGGTCTGGTGCGCACTCGCCAGGCGCAGGCGCTCAACCAGGTGCTCAACGTGCCGCGCATGGAACGGCTGGTCGAGCAGGAGGCGTTCCACGGATCGGACGCCTACGCGCTCGGCGAGATGCTCGACGACCTGCGCCAGGGCGTGTGGGCGGAAGTGGGCTCCGGGGATGACACCGACGCGTACCGGCGCAACCTGCAGCGCGCGTATCTCGAACGCATGAAGGAGTTGATGGAGGACGAAGCAGCGATGCAGTCGGATGTGGCGCCGTTCGTGCGCGGGCAGCTCATGACGCTGCGCGACGAGTTGGCTGCGGCGGACGGGTCATCCCACCGCGCCACGAGGCTGCACTTCCAGGACGCGATAGCGCGGATCGACGCGGTGCTGGATCCGGGCGGGTGATGCGCGCGGGGCCGGTCAGCCGCCCGGGAACACCCTGATGTCGGGACACTGGAGGAGCGACCTGTCCGCCGTTACCAGCGTGAGTCGGTGGACCATGGCGGTGGCCGCGATGAAGCGATCGGCTGGGTCGTCATGACCAAGGCGGATGCTGCGGCTGCCAAATGCGATGTCGAACGTCACCGGAATCTCGTGCATGGGCCGGACGGTCAGAGCAGTGCGGATCCAGCTCCAGGGATCGGGTTGTAGACGCACGCGCCCCTTTTCGGCGAGCACCAGCGCCTCCCAGACGCTCACGGGTGACAGAGCCAAGGTGTTCGACGGTTCGGTCAACGCGCTACGCGCCCGACTGGACAGCTGCTGCGGATCCAGCAAGCTCCAGAGCCAGATGTGGGTATCAAGCAGAAGGTTCACTGCGTCGGAACGTCTCGCGGCTGAGCGTCCCGCGGCTGGGACCCGCCCGGGCGTAAAGCCTCCCAATCGGAGGGGTCGCTTGCCGGGGAGACAATGTCGGCGATGATTTCACCTACATCTCTCATGGCCCCCATCCATTCGCCGCTGTCGGGCGGTGCGTCCAGGCATGTGTCGGCAGCTTGCCCGGAGGTGTCGGTCGCGGTATTCCGGGCCGTCGCGTTCGCGTCGTAGGAGGCGGCCATGCGAGCCCGCTCGCGCACCAGTCCGAGAGCGGAGTTCGGGACCGCATAGCGGCCCAGCAGGAAGCGCAACTCGCCCTCCAACGAGCGATGGTTGGCCTTGGCTCGTGCCTTGAGGGCGACGATCACATCGTCGTCCACCTTCGAATGGTAAGTACTCCCACAGTGCTGGGCCTGCCTCCGTGTTCGAGTAACGACAGCATAATGTAGTCGAATCATAGGCATCTTGCCAGCACTGAAACGCGGTCGCCCCCGGCATCCGCAGCGTCCCGTTTCGCGTGGACGAGGCGCTTCTGCGCTCGCTGGCCCACGCAAGACCGGTAAGCTCGAGGGTGAGATCCGCCGCTTGCGTCCGGTCCCCGGATCGGGTCAATTCCGCCAAGTGACCGCCTCGGTCGCCGAATCACGTCAACAGCATCCATGAGACGTCCCAGCATGAGAATCCCTGCATCGCTGACACCAGCCTTCGCCCTCGTGGCCCTCACCGCCCTCACCCCAGCCAACCCCCTCGCCGCGCAGGACCACGGCGGCATGTACGACGGCCCCACCGTCCTGCGCGCCGCGCGCCTCCTCGATGTCGAGACAGGTGAGATGCACATGAACGCGGTGATCGTCGTGGAGGACGGCGTCATCACGGCGGTGAATCCCGAAACCGTCCCGGACGTGATGCACGACATGGATCTGGGCGACGTGACGCTGCTTCCCGGCTTCATGGACGCGCACACCCACCTCGCCATGGAGATCAGCGCGGCTTCGTTCACCGACGCCGTCATGAGGACGGAGGCCTACGGGGCCTACAACGCGGTGAAGTACGGGGGGCGCACCGTCCGGGCGGGCTTCACGACCGTGCGCGACTTCGGCGGCGACGTGACGGTCGAACTCGGCCACGCGGTCGAGCGCGGCGACATCGTCGGGCCGCGCGTGGTCCCCTCGCGCAACCCCCTCGGCATCACTGGTGGCCACTGCGACGTGACGGGGTTCTCGCCAGGCATCCTGGAAGGTGGCCCGGCGGAAGGCGTCGCGGACGGGCCCTGGGAGGTTGTCGAAGCGGTCCGCTACCAGATCAAGCACGGCGCCCAGGTGATCAAGACGTGCGCGACGGCGGGCGTGCTGTCCATGGAGGGGCCTGTGGGCGCGCAGCAGTACACGCTGGAAGAGCTCACCGCAATGGTTGACGAGGCCGCCCGGCACGGGATTCCGGTCGCCGCCCACGCGCACGGCTCCGACGGGATCATGGCGGCGGTCCAGGCCGGGGTGGCCTCGATTGAGCACGGCTCGATCCTCACCGACGAGATCATGGACCTCATGATCGAGAAGGGCACCTACCTCGTCCCGACCACGTATCTGGTCGACCGGATCGCCCTTGACCAGCTGCCTGCGCTGGTGCGCCGCAAGGCGGAAGAGATCCTGCCGCATGCGCGCAACAGCATCCAGCGCGCCATCGACCGCGGCGTCCCCATCGCCTTCGGGACGGACGCGGGCGTCTTCCCGCACGGCGAGAACGCGGGCGAATTCGGGATCTACGTACAGATGGGGATGAGTGAGCTCGACGCCCTCCGCACCGCGACGATTCACGCCGCCGACCTGCTCGGCACGTCCGATCGGGGCCGTCTGGCCGAGGGGATGCTCGCGGACATCATCGCCGTGCCGGGGAACCCGCTCGACGACATCGAGGTGACGCAGGACGTCCGGTTCGTGATGCTGGGAGGCCGTGTGATCACGCACGTCATGAACGGGCGTGACATGCACTCGATGGGACATTGAACGACCGCGGGACATTGAGCGACCCCTTTCACGACGATCTCCGGGCCGCGGTCCGGGCGCTGTGCGCCGACTTCGGCAACGAGTATTGGCAGGCCGCCGACGAGACCCGTGCCTACCCCCACGAGTTCGTCGATGCGCTGACCGAGGCCGGCTATTTGGCGTGCCTGATCCCGGAAGAGTACGGCGGCATGGGGCTCGGTGTGCGGGAAGCGTGCGTGATCCTGGAGGAGATCAACCGCTCCGGCGCGAACTCCGGCGCCTGCCACGCTCAGATGTACACGATGGGCACGCTGCTCCGGCACGGCTCGGACGAGCAGAAGGCGCGCTACCTGCCCGGGATCGGGTCGGGCGAACTTCGGCTGCAGGCGTTCGCCGTGACCGAACCCGACGCCGGTTCCGACACCACCCGCATCCGGACCTTCGCCGAGCGGAGGGGCGACCATTACGTCGTTACGGGACAGAAGGTGTTTATCTCGCGGGTGAGGCAGTCCGATCTGATGATCCTGCTGGCCCGGACGACGCCGCGCGCGGAGGTCGAGAAGCGTACCGGCGGGCTGTCCGTGTTCATCGTCGATCTGCGCGAGGCCGGTGACCGGATCCGGGTGGGCCCGATCAATACCATGATCAACCACGAGAGCTGCGAGGTCTTCTTCGACGGCCTCGAGGTCCCGGCGGAGAACCGAATCGGCGAGGAGGGCCGCGGCTTCCGCTACATCATGTCCGGGATGAATGCCGAGCGTGTCCTGCTGGCTTCCGAGTCCGTCGGTGACGGGCTCTACTTCATCGACCGTGCATCCGACTACGCCAGCGCCCGGCGCGTCTTCGGCCGGCCGATCGGCGCGAACCAGGGGGTTCAGTTCCCGATCGCGGACGCGTACATGGACATTCGGGCGGCGGCGGCGGTCAGGGACGAGGCGGCTCGCGCCTTTGACGCGGGCGAGACCAGGGGGGACGGCCCCAACATGGCCAAGTATCTTGCGTCCCGGGCGGCCTGGAAGGCGGCCAATGCAGCTATGGACACGTTCGGGGGATGGGGTATGGCGTCCGAGTACGGGATCGAGCGCAAGTTCCGCGAAGCGCGGCTGTATCTGATCGCACCGGTGGCCAACAACCTTGTGCTCAGCCATGTGGCGACGCATGTGCTGGGCATGCCCAGGTCGTTCTGAGGGGGTGGCGCGGCGATGACCTCCCCGAGCTTCCCGGCTTGGCGCTCCATCCTGTTCGTTCCGGGTGACCGCCCGGATCGCTTTGCAAAAGCTCTGGCGTCAGGGGCCGATGCAATCTGCATCGACCTGGAGGACGCGGTGGCACCGGCGCGGAAGGCAGAGGCGCGCGACGCGGTGACAGGGTTCCTCGCCGGTAGGGCGGCACCGCAGGCGGCTGGTGACGGCTCGTCCCACGAGCCGCAGCTCATTGTACGCGTCAACGACCCGGAATCGGCCGAAGGCCGGCTGGATGCAGCCGCCCTGGCCCGCTGTCCGCAACCCGACGCCTTCATGATCCCCAAGGTGATGACGGCCGAGAGCATGCGTTGCGCTCACCGACTGCTGAGCGAGGACGTTCCCCTGCTTCCCATCATCGAGACCGCCCTCGGGCTCGAGAATGTGGTGCAAATCGGTGCGGCGTCCCCAGCCCGGGCCGTGTCCCGAGCACGGGCTGCCCCCACAGTCGGCGCCCTGATTTTCGGCGGTTTCGACCTCTCCGCGGAGCTGGGCGCCGAGCCGGGGTGGGAGCCCCTTCTGTACGCGCGCTCCCGGGTCGTGCACGCTGCGGCCCTGAGCGAACTCGCCGCCATCGACATGCCGTCCCGTGACCTCCGCGATTTGGCGGGGCTGCGCAGCGAGGCCGTCAAGGCCCGTCGCCTGGGCTTTGCCGGCAAGGTGGCGATCCACCCTGCGCAGATCCCGGTCATTCACGAGGTCTTCACGCCTTCCCCGGAAGAGGTGAAGCGGGCCCGCAAGATCCTCGATGCGGACCGGGCCGCCGGCGGAGGCGCCGTGGCTTTGGAGGGCCGCATGGTGGACCGTCCGGTTGTGGAGGCGGCTCGCCGGGTGCTCGACAGGGCGAGGCCGCGGGGGGAAGCCAGGTGAACGCCACGCCGGGCCCGCCGAGAGTGCGCACGGATATTCTCGCGCCCTGGCCGTCCCAAGCCATGCTGGGGCTGCTCGATCAGGACCCCCACGCCCTTTCCGAGGGTGACCCGCTCCCCCTCGGATGGCACTGGCTCTACTTCAAGGAACCGCTCCGCGCGTCCCACCTGGGTCCCGACGGACACGAGCTGCGGGGCACTTTCATGCCCGAAGTGGACCTGCCCCGGCGCATGTGGGCTGGCGGGACGCTGCAATCGTTCCGCCCGGTGTCGGTCGGCGCGCCGGCGGAGCTGACGTCCGAGGTCAACGACATCACGGAAAAGTGGGGTAGGGGCGGTCGCCTCGTATTCGTCACCGTGGGCAACACGCTGCGGCAGGGTGGTCGCGCGTGCGTGGAGGAGGAGCACGTGATCGTTTACCGGGAGGCGGATTCGCCCCTGGCAACCTCGCCCACACGCGCGGAAACAGCTCCGGCCGAGGCCACGCCGTTCACTTGGCAGGAGTCCTTCCTCCCCACCACGGTCACGTTATTTCAGTTTTCGGCCCTAACCCACAATAGCCATCGCATCCACTACGACCACCCGTACGCTACCGAAGAGGAAGGCTACCCGGGCCTCCTCGTGCACGGCCCGCTCACCGCGCTCGTCCTCCTCGACGCGGCCCAACGGCATTCGCCGGCACCCGTGTCCCGCTTCCGCTATCGCGCGCTGGCGCCGCTGTACGGGAACGAGCCGATCACGCTGATGGGGCGGCCGACCGACTCGGACCCGCCCGGCGAGGGAGTCATCGAGGCACTGGCGCCCTCCGGGATCGTTGCAATGCGCGGTTGGGTGGCGTAGCTGGGCTTTGCCACCGGTCTTTGTCCGCCATTTCGGCGCAGTTTTGGCGGACAAGCTCCTTTTGGCCCACAGCTGGTAGCGGCAGAAAGCGGCTACAAGTGACCGGAGACGGTTTCCCAGCTTACGTTTGTCTGAGTTGCTCGTCCGCGATGAGGTGTTCGAACCCCTTGGGGGACCGAGATGAAGCCAAGAGAGAGAGTAGTGTCACGATCCTCGCGGTCACGCAGCACGTGGACATTGTCCGTCTTCCTTCTCCTGATCTGCACGACCGTCCCCGCCTCCGCCCAGAAGCCCCGAGCCCGCGACCTGGGCATCCCGTTCGAAGGAACCCCCGGTGCCCTCAACGCGATCACCGACGTGGCCGGGGTCGAGGTCGGTCACGCCACGATCGTCCGCGGGAGTGGCCCGGTGGTGATCGGCGAGGGCCCGGTGCGCACCGGCGTCACGGCCGTATGGCCACGCGGCCGCGAGATGCCCGACCCGGTCTATGCAGCCTGGTTCTCCCTGAACGGAGACGGCGAGATGACCGGCACGACGTGGGTGCGCGATTCGGGCATCATGGAAGGGCCCGTCATGATCACCAACACGCTGAGCGTGGGCGTGGTGCATCACGCGGTGATCCGCTGGGGGGTCGCCAGGGGTGTCGAACGGGGTGGGGGACCGTGGCTCGCTTCGCTCCCAGTCGTTGCCGAGACGTGGGACGGGACGCTCAACGATATACGTGGCCAGCACGTCACCGAGGCGGACGCCCTCGTGGCGATGGAGGCGGCGCGTGGCGGGCCGGTCACCGAAGGGAACGTCGGCGGCGGCACCGGCATGATCTGCCACCGCTTCAAGGGCGGCATCGGGACCTCGTCGCGGGTCGTGGAGGTGGCGGGCGAGACGTACACGGTGGGCGTGCTCGTGCAGTGCAACTACGGGAGCCGCGAGCCGTTCCGGGTGGCGGGGGTGCCGGTGGGGCGGGAGATCGCGGACCTCATGCCGCTGCGTCCGGGGGGCGGGGCGCAGCAGGGCGGTGCGCAGCTGGATCCCGCCGACGGCCCGGATCGCGAGGGCTCGATCATCGTCGTGGTCGCGACCGATGCGCCGGTGCTGTCCCATCAGCTGGAACGGATGGCGCGGCGGGTCTCCCTTGGCGTGGCCCGCAACGGGAGCATCTCGTCGAACGGCTCCGGCGACATCTTCGTGGCCTTCTCGACCGCCAACCAGGAGGCTGCTTCGGAGCGTGCTGCCGCTGCCGACGCGCGTGTGCTCGCCAACGGGCGGCTCAGTCCGCTCTTCGCAGCCACCGTCGAGGCGACCGAGGAGGCGATCATCAACGCGCTGGTCGCGGCGGAGACGATGACCGGGGCGAACGACGTGACGGTGTATGCGCTGCCGCACGACAGGCTGCGGGAGGTGCTGCGGCGGTACAATCGGCTGGAGGGTTGACCCTCCCCCCGTCACCTCCGGTCCCAGTAGTCCACCGGCCTGTCGTCCATCAGCCACGCGTTCGGGTCCACCCACCAATGCTCGCCGTAGGGCACCTGGTTCGGCCACACCTCGTCGAGGCTCAGTCCGTCCCTGACCACGCCGCCCTGCACCACGTACATGATGTCGGTCGTGTTGCGGATGTCGTCGAGCGGATTCGAGTTCAGCACCAGCAGGTCCGCCAGCTTGCCCACCTCGATCGAGCCGATGTCCTGCTCCGCCCCGAGGAACACCGCGCCGTGCAGACTCGCCACCTCCAGCGCCGCCATGGGACCGGCAGCCGACTCGACCATCCAGACCTCCCAGTGCGACCCGATCGCGTGGGCCTGTCCGTGTGATCCGATCGCGCCCCAGCCGCCTTCCTCGATCACGTCCATCATGCCCTGCGCGATGAACGGGAAGGTGTAGTCGGTGTCGGGACGCTCCCAGCGGCGGCGCATGTGGGGGATGACCTGGCGCCAGGGCAGCCATTCGCGCTGCTTGGGGTCGAGCCAGACCTCGGTCTCGGCGAAGAAGAACTCCTCGTTCCAGGGACCGATGCCCCCAACGATGAACGTCGGTGAGTAGGTCGCCTCGGCTGCCCCCAGGAACCGGCTGAGGTCGCGGTACATCGGCAGGTACGTCAGCGGGTGCTCGAATCCGGTCTGGCCGTCCATGATCATCCCGATCGTGTACGGGATGTCGTTGTTCTCCGAGGTGACCATGAGCCCCTTCCGGCGCGCGATGTCCGACACCCACTGGCGCTGGTCCCGGCGCGGTTGCAGGTACTGCTTGAGGGCGGTCGCGCCCCACGATGCCAGGCGGTTGATGTTCTGCTCGGCGACTTCGTAGCTGGCCAAATCGTTCTGCCGGGCGGCGTCGCCGCGGTAGAGGGGGTCGCCGGTGGAATAGGTGCGTGGCCCGACGACTGCTCCGGCCCGGATCATCTCGGCGCTCGCGAACACATTCTGCGACCACATCGAGTTGTCGAGGTTGGCCGTCACCCCGTAGGCGAGGTAGATGGCCGACTCGAAGTCGCGCTTCGGGATCAGGCCCTTGTGTTCGCGGTAGTGGTGCGCGTGCATGTCCACTAGGCCGGGAATGATCGTCTTCCCGGTCATGTCCATGGTCTGATCGGCCCCGGAGATGTCGCAATCACCCACACACGTGATCCTGCTCCCGTCGATGAGCACCGTCCCGTTCTCGTGAACCGCCCGGTCGTCCAGTGTTACGACGCGCGCGTTGGTTAGGGCGAGAGTCCCCTCCGGAATGACGCGGTCCACGCTGAGCCGGATCGTCGTGGTGTCCGTGTCGCCGGTCGCGGCGTTGTGCACGAAGAAGGCCTGTCCGCTCCCGTATTCGAGCCGGTCGTTATCGAGCCAGCGCGGGTATAGCCCGCCATCGGTGGTGAGCTGGGTCACCGGCACCGGAGCCCCCTTCTTCTTCAGTTCGATGGGGTCGCCGCCCGTCCCGCCGGGGGGAAGCGGCGCCCAGAAGACGTTGTCACCCTCCTGGAAGGCCACGCGACTCCCGCCGGGAGACACCACGAACTCGTCGCCGAAGGGGATCGTCGCATGCACCCGCAGGTCGGATCCGTCCATCCGCGCCGACATCAGCGCGGTCGCGCCCCCGCCGCCGTCGGTTTCGTGTCCCGCCGGGAAATGAATTCGCCCTCCGGGCCCGAACGAAGCGCGGGTGATCTGGCGCCGGTTGCCGAGCAGCCCGCCGGGACCACCGGCCGGGATCGTCATGATTTTCTCCTGCGACCCACCCTCGGCCGGAACCCGCCACAGCTCCCAGTAGGGGTTCTGCGTCGCGGACCTGGCCCGGGCCGCCGCCCCGCTGCCGCGCGTCACCACGATCTCCGAACCGTCGAGCGTCCACACCGGGTGTGCGTACTCGGATGGTGACGTGGTCAGCTGCTGGGGCGTGCCGCCGTCGGCCGCGATCTTCCAGACGTGCCCGCCCTCGCCGCCGTCCCAGGTGGTGTATGCGATCGAGTTGCCGTCGGGCGACCATGAAGGCGAGAACTCGTGGGGGCCGTCGCCGCTGGTCAGCCGGGAAGGGGTGCCGCCGTCTGCCGGAGCGATCCACACCCGCCCGACGGACTGGAAAGCGATCCGTGAACCGTCGGGCGAGGCTCCATACCACCGCAGCATCTTCGCGTCGAAGGGGCCGTCGTCGATGCGGAAGCTGGCGCTGGTCCTCTCCGAGATTGTGCGCTGGACGCGGGCCGAGAAGGGAACGGTGGTCACGTCGCCGCTGGCTACGTCCAGTCTGCGGATTTTCCCGCCCTGCGTCACCACGATGCCGGACCCGTCAGCGGTCCAGCCGTACCCCGGCAGGATGCGCATCGTCTTGATCCCCTCCGCGTTGTCCACGGTGATCGGATCCATGGCAACGCGCTCGCTCCCCGTCTCCAGGTCACGGATCCAGAGCGCGGTGCGCGGACCAAAGGTGTGGCCGCGGTACGAGATGGTGCCGCCGGCGATGCGGCGGGCGAAGGCCAGATGGCGCCCGTCGGGGGAGATCTCCGGCGCGTAGGCGCTCCCGCTCGAGGCCCGCACCTGCTGCGCTGCGGTACCGGCCGTGATGTTGACGATCTCGCCGGTGCGCAGATCCTTGCGCCGCACCTGCCAGTGCCCGGCCAGCGCGTCGCGTCCCTGCAAGCCGGGCGGGCCGGTGTAGACGTGGAAATAGAGATGGCGGCCGTCCTCCGATGGCGAGGGCCACTGCGCCTGCGGCTGATCGGCGAGCAACTCGATCCCGTCGCCGCCGTCCCTGTGGTACATCCAGATCCCGCCGCGCCCGCTGCCCCCCCGTCCCGCGGCAACATCCTGCAACCGCACGAAGATGTAGTCCCCGTCGGCCGACCACGCCGGCTCGACCGCGCGCGTCGCGAGATCCGTGAAGACCGAGCGTGGGTTGCCGCCGTCGGAGTCCATCATCCACAGGTTGTTCTGCCCTTCGCGGTCGCTGATGAAAGCGATGGTCGATCCGTCCGGCGAATAGCGGGGATGGTAGTGGGTGGCCACACCGGTGCCGCCGGTGAGCAGCTCGGCGTCACCGCCACCGTCCGCCGGAACCCGGTAAACGTGCCCGAGAAGATCGAAGGCGATCCAGCGGCCGTCCGGCGAGATGTCCAGCGACATCCAGGTTCCCTCTTCGATCGTGAAGTCGATCTCGCGGGTTTCACCGCGGGCGAGGGTCACGTCCCACTCGTCGTCGTCGGCCTGGGCGTCCTGGGCGGCGAGGGGGGCGACAAGCGCGAGCGCGAAGAGGGCGGCGAGTGAAGCGATTCTGGTCAGGGCAGCGCGCATGGAATCCTCCCGGGATAGCACGCGGAAGCCGGACCCTCACGTAACGTCAGGGTCCAGGCTGGGGGCGGGGAACAGCTTCAGATTGGGGTTGGGCGTGCCAGCGAGCAAGTGGGACCCTCACGTAACGTCAGGGTGCCCGGTCCGCCTTCTTTCCCACGACTTCGTCCACTACAGCCGAAGCCGTCATGTGGCCCAGGACATTTGTGGCGCTGCGAAACATGTCCGGGATCCGGTCGATCCCTAGCAGGACGGCCAGCCCCGCCTGCGGCACCCCGACTGTGGCCAACGTTGGAACGAGCGATACGATGCTCGCGCTCGGGACCGGGGCGACGGTCATCGCGGCCAGGAAGGTCGCCAGCAACGCACCCGTAACCGCGGCCGGAGGAAGGGGCACCTCGTACAGCGAGGCCAGGAAGACCACCGACGCCCCCTGAAAGAGAGCGCTCCCGGCCCGGTTCAGAGACGCGGCCAGCGGAAGCACCAGCCTGGCGGTGGTGGGCGAGACACCCAGCTTGGTCTCTGCGTCCGCCAGCATGACGGGGAGCGCGGCGACGGAACTGGTCGCGCTGAACCCGATCGTGCAAGCCCCGAGAGTTCCCCGCATGTACATGCCGAGCGGCACCCGCCCCAGAAATCGTGCGGCAGGCACATACACGAGCCCGATGAAGGCGAAGAGACCCACGATCACTGTCAGGATGAAGACCCCGAGGCTGGCCAGGAGCGACCACCCAAGCTCGGCGATGAGCGGGGCGGTGAGCCCGAACAGCCCCACTGGACCCACCCACAGGATCCAGTAGACGATCGTGACCAGGGCCTCGGTGATCGAGTCCGCCAGGCCCAGGAGGCGGTTCCGGTGGTCGTTCGGCAGCGTCCCCGTGGCGGCTCCGAAGATGGCTGCAAAGACGATGAGCGGCAGCAGGGTTCCGCTGGCCGCGGCCTGGAAGGGATTCCGGGGTACAAGATTGACCAGGAAGTCGACCATTCCCGGGAACTCTGCCGCCGCGCCCTCCTGCACGACCGGTGGCGCGACTTCCGGGCTGAACCTGAGTGCCAGCGCCATCAACCCCATCCCGATCAGGATGGCCGGCAGCGTCGTCAGCCAGAAGAAGAGGATGGAGGAGCCGCCCACCCGGCACGCCTTGCGCAGGTCTCCCAGGCGCGCGATGCCGACGAAGATGACGCACACGACGAGCGGGATGACGACCATCTGGATGGCGTTGATGAAGAGCGTGCCGAGTGGCCGCACGCCCGTGGCGACCGCGGTGAGGATGGGATTGCCGGTGGCGGCGGCCAGGAGGCCGAAGCCGAGCCCCGCGCCCAGGCCGGCCGCGAGCGCGGTGTGGTTGACCTTTCGGGCGGGCTGGGGAGGGTTGCTGGTCATGGGTTGGCGCTCCCCTAACGCCCCCTCGACGGCATCACCACCGCCTGACCGACCTCGGGCCGAACCGCCTCCGCGTACACCCTCGCGAGCAGCGCCGGCATGCGAGTCGTGAGCAACTCGTTGACCCGCTCGATCACGGCCGGCAGGTCATCCCAGGTACGGTCGGTCTGCCAGAGTTGATCCGCGGTCGGCAGGCTGCTCGAGCTCTGGATCGTCCCCCACACGGACGCCCCGCCGGACACGTCTCCGAGCTCCTCATCCACCTCATCCAGCGCTTCGCGGAAGGCTTCGATCTCTTCCGTCAGACCCTCCGGCGCCTCCTCGGCATCGTCCACGCGTTCCTCGACCGCGTCCAGCTGCTCGGTCATCGACTCGATGCGGTCGTTGGCGTCGCCGACCGCCCCGGACAGACGGTACGAGTCCATCATGGCGTCGTCGCGGGCCACCAGGTCACTCCGCGAAATCGTCACCCGCGGGTCGAGCCGCACTTCGGCCGACGTGTCCAGCGTGTCGGCGCCGGCTGCCAGTGCCACGTGGTAGCTCCCCGGCAACACGCGCGGCCCGGGATCCATCGTCCCTCCGTCGGCTCCCTCCGCGCTCAGGCGCAGATCCCAGATCACCTCGTTGAGGCCCGCGTTGCCGCCCCCCTTCAGCTCCCGCACGACTTCCCCGGCGCCATCGCTGATCGTGATCGTGACGCTGTCGCCGGCGGAACCCAGGTGGTAGCGAATCCGGGCCCCCGCCTGCGGATTGGGCGCTGCGTAGATCCCGGGAGTCCATCCCTGGGGCCTGTACTGGTTGTACGACGTCGCCCGGCGCACGGGGAAGAGGTGGGCGGACGAGGCCATGACCTCGCTGCTGAGCCCTTCGAGCGGCGTGATGTCGTCCATGATCCAGATGCCGAGCCCGTGGGTGCCGATCACGAGGTCGTTGTCGCGCGGGTGCACCACGATGTCGTCGACGGGCACGGTGGGCAGGCCATTCTCGAGCGCGTGCCAGTTCGCGCCGCCGTCGATGGAGAAGTGGATGCCGACCTCACTGCCCGCGAAGAGGAGATCGTGCGCGGTGGGGTGCTGGGCGAGCGCGTTCATGGACGTCGCAGGCAATCCGTCGGTGATGGGCTCCCAGCTCGCGCCGTGGTCGCCGCTGGCGTAGACGTATGGCGCGAAATCGTCGCTGCGATGGCCGTCGAAGACCGCGAAGACCTCTCCCGCCGCGGCCCTCGACGCCACGATGCGTGTGACATAGGTGTGGGGTGGAAGCCCGCCGACATTCCCGGTCACGTCGGTCCAGGTCGCGCCGCCGTCGCGGGTGACCTGCAACCGCCCGTCGTCGCTCCCCGTGTACAGGACGGCGGGGTCGAGTGGCGATTCGGCGATCGCGGTCAGGTTGCCATAGCTGGATTGGCCGTCGTTGCGGGACATCTGGGCCTCGCCGCCCGCGACCCCCATGAGCATGAGCGTGTCCCGGTCGATCCCGTAGGTCAGATCCGGGCTGATTTCCTCCCAGCTCTGCCCCAGATCGGAGGACTTGAAGAGGATGTTCGAGCCGGCGTACACGACTTTGTCGTCGTGCGCCGAGAGGAGGACGGGCGAGTCCCAGTTCCAGCGCAGATCGCGCTCTTCGTCGTCGTCGGCCGGGCGGGGCAGGGGCCGGATGCGGGCGCGCTCCCCGGTCGCGAGGTTCACCCGCGTGAGGTTCCCGCCCTGGGACTCGGCGAACATGAGCTCCGGGTTCGAGGGGTGCATCACCGTGAAGAATCCGTCGCCGGACCCCACATTGTACCAGTCCCGGGTGCGGATCCCCTGATTCGACCAGGTGTCGGAGGGCGCGCACCAGGAACCGTTGTCCTGAAGTCCGCCGCAGACGTGGTACGGGTCGCGCATGTCCACCCCGATTTCGTAGAACTGCGCGATGGGGAGATTCCGGAGCTGGTACCAGTTGTCGGACCGGTCCCAGCTGACCGACACGCCGCCGTCACCTCCCAGGATCAGGTGGTCGGAGTCGGCGGGGTCGATCCAGAGCGCGTGGTGGTCCGAGTGGACATCCGCTGCTGCGTCGGGTGTGAAGTTCCGCCCCCCGTCCGAGGATCGGTACAGGCTGGACCCGCCCAGGTAGATCCGCTCCGGGTCGCTGGGGTCCACCCGGATCTGGCTGTAGTACATGGGACGGTTGTTGGTGGTGCTCACCTGCTCCCAGCTCTCGCCTCGGTCCGTGGAGCGGTAGACGCCGTTTTGCTGGTCGGCACCACCACCACTGCCGAACCCCTGTCCGGGTGCGCGCGCGTCCGCCTCCACCATCGCGAACACGACGTTGCCATCGCCCCGGTAGATGTCGAGCCCGATACGCCCCTTGTCGCCCTCGGGCAGACCGTCGGTCAGCTCCGCCCAGGTGTCACCGCCGTCCGTCGTGCGGTGGATGCCGCTCCCGGGACCGCCGCCGTTGAAGCCCCAGGCGCGCCGTTGCCGCTGGTACGTCGCCGCGAAGAGAGTTTGTGGGTCGGCGGGGTCCATGGCCAGGTCGATGACGCCCGTGTTGTCGTCTACGAAGAGGACCCTGTCCCAGCTTGCGCCACCGTCGGTGGTGCGATAGACGCCCCGTTCGGGGTTGGGACCCCACAGATGACCGACCGCCGCCACGTATGCCACGTCGGGATCACGCGGATGAACCTGTATGCGTGAGATGTGGTGAGTGTTCTCAAGCCCCAGGTGCGTCCACGTACGCCCGGCGTCGGTGGAGCGGTAGACCCCGTTGCCCCACGGCGAACTCTGACGGTTCTGGGGCTCCCCCGTCCCCACCCACACCACGTTCGGGTTGGAGGGCGCCACCGTCACGTCACCCACCGACGCGGTCTCCTCGTCCTTGAAGACGTGGGTGAAGGTGATCCCCGCGTTCTCGGTCTTCCACACGCCGCCGGTGGCGACCCCCACATAGAAGATCCGGGGGTCGGTCTCGACGACCGCCAGATCCGCGACCCGTCCGCCCATGATCGTGGGGCCGATGGTGCGGAACATGAGGGCGTCCGTGGCCTGCGCCATGGGGTCGGCGGCTGTTTCCTGGGCTACGAGGTGACTCGCGGAGGCGAGGCAGCCAGCGGCCACAACCGCTGCGACGAACAGGGGTGAATGGCGAAGCGATTCAGGGCGGGAAGTCACAGGGCGGTCCACGGCGCTCTCCGGGCATGGGGTCGGGTTGTCTGATTGAATCGGGTTGTCCCAATCAATAGCGACCGGCATCATCAGTCGACACAGGTCATCATCCGGCTGACACAATAGGCCATTTCCAGTCACACGACGAGGCGAAACGAGAATGACGACGCGACGCGAATTCATCGGCACAACAGGTGCCGTTGCCGGAGCCGCGGCCCTGGGGCTAGTGGGAGGCTGCGACCCGGCCGGTCAGGAGCGGGGGATGAATTCGGGGAACGAGGCCGGAGGGGCGGACCAGGCCGGGGGAGCAGGTCAGCCCGGCCTCAGCATCCTCATCCTGGGCGGCACGGGGTTCATCGGCCCCCACGTCGTGCGGCACGCGCTCGCGCGGGGACACGAAGTCACGCTCTTCAACCGTGGCCGCACCAACACCCACCTCTTCCCCGAGGTGGAGAAGCTCGTGGGGGACCGGAACGACGACGTCACCGCGCTGGAGGGCCGGCGCTGGGACGCGGTCCTCGACAATTCGGGGTACGACCCACACCAGCTCGAGCTCTCGGTCGGGCTGCTCAAGGACGCGACCGACCAGTACCTCTTCACCTCGACGCGGGCCGTCTACACCGACTTCACCGCCGAGGTGATGAACGAGGACGCGCCCCTCGGTCCAAAGGACCTCCCCGAGAGCCAGTGGGACGGATACGGCCCGAACAAGGTGCTCGCGGAACGGGTGGTGGAAGATGGATTCGGGGCGCGCACGCTGATCGTGCGGCCTCCGGTGATCGTCGGCCCGGGTGACCGGAGTGACCGATTCACCTACTGGCCGGACCGCATCGACGACGGCGGCGAGGTTCTGGTCCAGGGCGACCCGTCCGATCCGGTCCAGTTCATCGACGTGCGCGACCTCTCCGAGTTCTACATCCACCTGCTTGAGCAGCAGACCGCCGGCATCTTCAACAGCGTCGGTCCAGGCGCACCGCTTTCGGCCGCGGAGCTCGTTTACGGGATCCGGGCCATCACCGCAACCCCGGTGTCGTTTACCTGGGTCGACTGGGATTTCCTGGCGGCGCGGGGGCAAATGCCCCAGGCGCAGCTTCCCTTCTGGCAGCCGCCGCGCGGGCACTACCTCAACTACGGGCGCATGGACAGCAGTCGCGGGATCGCGGCGGGGCTGACCTTCCGGCCACTCGCAGTGATTGCAAAGGACACGCTGGACTGGCACCGGAGCCGGGAAGAGGCGGGCGATTACCCGTTGCGGACCGGACTTGACCGGGAGACCGAGGCCGGGTTGCTGGCGGAGTGGCGGGGGTGATGGGTCTCGCGAGGGGTTCGGCACCGTGAGCGGCGCTGGCTGGCAACCCTTATGCGAGTGGGCGGTGTCGTGAGACTAGCACGAGCACGCCCAACTCTTGCCGGGAATGAGGACAAATGACGCGTGACATGCCATCAGCGTTCGCCCTTGTGCCACTCTCCTGCGCGCTGGCCCTGACCACCGGTTGTGCAGCAGACTCGCCAACGGTTGCCGGCGACCTGACGACCACCATCGACACCGTCGACGGAGTCGTCCGCGTGACCAACTCGGGTACGGCACCCGAATGGCAGCTGACCCACCTCGTCTCCATCGGGCCGAAGTCGCTCCGGGTCGGCGACGGAGGACCCGAGGAATTCGGCAAGGTAACGAGCGCCGACCTCGGTCCGGACAACGAGGTGTTTGTCGGCGATTCTCAAAACGGCGAAGTGAGGGTTTTTGGTCTGGACGGCCGGCACCGCCGCACCTTCGGTCGGTTCGGCGAGGGGCCGGGCGAGTTTGCCTACATCACCTCCCTGGCTTGGGTAGGTGACCGTCTGCTGACCTTGGACCTGATCGGCGGTCACGTGTGGGAGTTCTCCTCCGATGGGGCAGTGCTCGGCCATCGGATCGCGACGGGATTCTGGGGAGGAGAACCCGGGGTGGATCGGTTCTATCCGGTGGCCGCTGATGAAGCGTATTCCGTGGGGATGGTTTTCGACGGTACGGAGAATTCGCGTGCATACATAGGGCAGAACAGTGCTGGGGAAACGGGCGATTCCCTGTACCCTCGCGAGCAACCATGGGATCGAGGCATAAGGTGCGAATACAACGATGGCTGGTTTGGCCATTTCTACGTCGTGTACGACCCCAGGTACATCGGACAACCCGGGCCGAACGGCGTGATGTACGAGGTGCGGACCGATGCGTACCGGATCGCAGTCACGCGCGGTGCGGACACGCTGCGGATCATCGAGCGCGCATTGAGTCCCCAGCCGGTCTCGGACGAGGAGTGGGCATCCGTCACCGAGGAGTTCGAGACCTACGTGAGAGACAGGCCGGGTGCGGACTGCGACCCGCGGCGCCCCGTACGGCCAGCCACGAAACCGTTCATCGACGACATCTTCATCGCCGCCGACGGCAGGCTGTGGGTCGAGGTCATGCGCACGGGCGGAAACAGATGGGAGGTGTTCGACCCGGAAGGTCGCCTGCTCGCCGACGTGCCCCTTGTTGAGTGGAAGGAGGGTTCGGTCCCCGCGTTCCGGACCGACTACCAGATCACCATCCGGCAGGACAGCCTGGATCTGGACCATGTCGATGTCTGGAAGATCGAGAAGGGCGGGGGCTGAGGACCATCGTCAACCACACCAGGAAAGGATGCACAGTGGACCACTGCGCACCGAAAACGATCCGGTTCGGATTGACCATTCCCCTCATACTCGCAGCGGCGCTGGGCTCGGGCTGTGATCAGAGCGGTCCCGGCACACCTGGCGACCTGACGACCACCATCGACACCGTCGGCGGTGTCATCCGCGTGAGCAACTCGGGCACGGCGCCCGAATGGCGGCTGACTCCCGTTGTCTCCATCGGGCCCAAGACGCTCCTGGTCGGCGACGGAGGACCCGAGGAATTCGCCGAGGTGAGGAGCGCCGCCCTCGGGCCGGACAACGAGGTGTTCATCGCGGACGGGGACAACGCCGAGGTGCGGGTATTCGGTCTGGACGGCGAGCACCGCCATACCTTCGGACGGCATGGCGAGGGGCCAGGCGAGTTTTCCGACATCACTTCTCTGGCGTGGGTGGGAGACCGCCTGCTGGCGCTCGACCTGATCGGTGGAAGGATTGGAGAATTCTCCGCGGATGGGGAAGTGCTCGGCCAACGGAAGGCGCCGGGACGCTGGGGCGGCGGCATGGCGCTCCGATTCTATCCCGTGGGAGCCGACGAGGCCTATTCCGTCTCACACGTTGCTGACGCCACGGGGATGACGGTCGTGTTCGTGGGCCAGACCAGCGCGGGCGAGACCGGCGACACCCTTCCCGTTCGTGAGGACCCGTGGGAACAAGGCATCACCTGCGAGTACAACGAGGGATGGATCTCGTTCTTTGAGATCATATACAGTCCGAAGCTCGTTCAGCATCCGGGCCCCGGGGGCGCAATGTACCAGGCACGGACCGATGTGTACCGCATCGCGGTGACCCGGGGCGCGGACACGCTGCGAATCATCGAACGCACGTTGCCTGCCGAGGACGTCGCGGATGAGGAGTGGGAATCGGCCACCGAAGAGTTCAGGGCCTTCCTCGCCGAGACGCCGGGTGCGGACTGCGATCCTCGGAGGCCCGATCGGCCAGCCACGAAGCCCTTCATCAACGAGATTTTCCTCGCTTCCGACGGGCGGATATGGGTCGAAATCATGCGGACGGCCGGGAACATGTGGGAGGTCTTCGGCCCCGAGGGGCGACTCCTCGCCAAGCTGCCGCTCCACGAATGGAAGGAGCGCTCGGTACCCGCGTTCAGCCCCGATCATATGATCACCATCCGGTTGGACAGCCTCGACCTGGACCATGTCGATGTGTGGCGGATCGATCGGGACGGGGGGTAGACTACCCGCACTCCTGCCGGTTACCGAACCAGGAAAAGGACGATTAATGGACTGCCAAACACCGAAAGCGATCCGGTTTGCACGGACCGGTTCGCTCATCCTGGCGAGCGTGCTGACGTCGGCATGCGATCAGGGCAGCCCCGCAGCCCCCGGCAACCTGACAACCACGATCGACACGGTTGACGGCGTCATCCGGGTGACCAACACCGGGACACCGCCCGCATGGCAACTCACACAAGTCGTCTCCATCGGGCCGAAGACGCTCGCGGTCGGCGACGGTGGCCCCGATGAATTCGGCAGGGTGTCCAGCGCCTCGCTGGGGCCGGATGAGGCTGTGTTCGTCGCTGACGCGGGGAACCGCGAAATCCGGGTCTTCGGCCTGGACGGAGTCCACCGCCGCACCTTCGGACGGGAAGGCGAGGGTCCCGGAGAGTTCAGCGGTCTTTATTCCGTGGCGTGGACAGGAGACCGGCTTCTGACTCTGGACCCCGATCTGGGGCGCGTCGCGGAGTTTGCAGCCGACGGCGAGTTCCTTGGCCAGCGACAAACGCAAGGTGGCTGGTCGGGCACCGGTATTCGCCTGTTTCCGGTGGGCGCGGACGAGACGTACAATTTTGCCCTGGTGGCAGGTCCAGACGGTCTTGAATCCGCGTTTGTGGGCCACAACAGCAGTGGAGAAACCGGCGACACTTTGCGCCAGTTGGAACAACCTCCTGGCCCGGCCACAGCCGTGATCTGCCGGTATGAAGGGGGAGTGAGCCTTTTCTACGTCCCGTTCCAGGCCGGGATGGTCCAGCATCCGGGACCGGGCGGGGTGATGTACACGGCGATGACCAGCACCTACCGCATCGCCGTCATCCGCGGCGAATCCGATACCCTGCAGGTGATGGAACGGTCACTGCCGGCTGAGCCCGTTTCGGACGAGGAATGGGCTGCCGGCAATCAGGAATTCGAGGAGTTCCGCCGTAACAGGCCGGACGTCTCCTGCGAACCACGCCGTCCCAGCCGGCCCGACACGAAGCCCCTCATCGGCCCGATCTTCGTCGCCCCCGACGGCAAACTCTGGGTCCAGGTGATCCGCACTGCCGGAAACCGGTGGGAAGTCTTCGAGCCCGAGGGGCGGCTGCTCGCCAGTGTGCCGTTCCATGACTGGAATGAGCGCACCGTTCCCGCGTTCGGCCCCGATCACATGATCACCATCCGGTTGGACAGCCTCGACCTGGACCATGTCGATGTGTGGCGGATCGAGAAGGGTGGCCGCTGACCCGGCCTACCCGGTTCCCTCCTTGAACGCCCCCGTCCGCAGGAACAGGATCACGGCGTCGGCGGCGTGACGGCTGTTCATGATGAACGCGTGGGACCGTGGGAGGACGATCATCGGTACGTCCCCGATCCGGGTCTGCTCGATGCTCACGATGCCGTCGTCTGGTCCCCGGATCACCACGGGGCCGATCGGGTGTATGGCTCGGCTGCCGGCGATGATCCCCACCTCGTAGTCCGGCGGCGGCAGTGTGGCAGGCAGGTCCGTGCTGTCGGTTCCGAGGGCACTCCCGACCGGCCCGAGTATCTCCGAGGCGATCGGCAGGTCGCTCAGCCAATCCACGAAGAGGCTGCCTTGGTTGGGAGGTGTCAGCAGCACGACGCGCCCGAGAGCGGGAGGCCGGTCGTCGGCCAGGTAACGGCGGATGACGAGACCCCCCAGCGAGTGGCCTACGAAGTGGATCCTGGACGCGTCCGCGCAGCACTGCGCCACCGCCGCCGCGACTTCAGCCGCCTGCTCCGGGAGGCTCGTGTTGCGTGAGTCGTAGCTTACGATCGCGATGTGATACCCGGCCCACTTCAGCCGCTGAGCCAGCACCATCATGGAGCTGCCGGACCGGCCCAGACCGTGAACCAGCATGACCGACTCGCTCTCTCCGGTTGCGGGATCGGGGCCGCACGCCAGGAGTGGGAGCCAGAGCAACGAGAACAGCAACCACCGTTTCTTCATGACACGGAAGTATACCCCGGCTGGGGCGATTGGGTCACGGATGGCCCGCGCGATCACGATGTTTCCGCACCGGCAGGGGACCCCCAGGCAGGGTCATCCCCTCCTGCGGCTCAACCCGCCCACGCCTCGCGAAGCACCCGGGCGAGACTTTCCCCCATCACCTGATCTCGTTCGGACGAGTTCAAGCCTCGGTCCTCCAGGGCCTGGCGGAGATTGTCCAGATCGGCGGGCCCGGATAGTCCCTGGGGGTAGGCGTACGGAGGATCCGGCAGCGGGTCGCGGGAATACCGTTTGCGAGGCCGGTCGTCGAAGTCCAGTCCCAATCCGACGTGGTTTGGTCCGACCCGGTCCAGCAGGTAGTCGAGGTGGGCCAGGAAATCGTCCAGCACGGGTTGTGCGCGATCGGTGACCAGGGTGGGAAAGGCGCTCAGGCCGATCACACCGCCACGTGCCGCGCACGCGTCGATCTGCGCATCGGTCAGGTTCAGGGGATGGTCGTGGACCGATCCGGCGTTCGAGTGGGTGAAGACGACCGGGGTCGCGGACTCGTCGATGGCGCTCAAGCTCGTCCGCTGACCGGCACGGCTCAGGTCGATGAGGACCCCCGCGGCGTTCATCTCACGCACGACCAGGCGCCCGAGCCCCGTGAGCGGGAGGTCCGTACGCTCCAGGCAGCCGTCTCCATTCCAGTTCTTCCAGTTGTGCGTGATGGCCATGACCCCGACGCCGAGCTCCTTGAAGCTGCGGATCAGCTCGATGTCCTGCTCGACCATCTGGAGACCCTGAAAGCAGGGGACTACGCCCGCGCGGCCGGCTCGCAGGGTACTGAGCTCGGACGCTCGACGCACCAGGGTCCAGTTGGCGCCCGCCCCGGCGGAAAAACGGTGCATTGCCAACAAGTTCCGGAGCGAGGCTTCAAAATGTTCGATTGTGGCAATTGGCACAAAAGCGCACAAAATCCCCGAGGCGGCCACAGTGGCGAGGTGGGCCTCGACGGCTTCGGGCTCCCGGTCCGGTGAAGCCAACGGCACGGACCCGTCGATCACGGGAGGGATCCCGTCACTCCCGGCGCCGGCGCCGGACTCTCCACCGCAGGCCGATAGCCCGAGAGTCGCCGAGAGGGCGCCCGATCCGCTGAGTTCGAGGAATCCCCGTCGTGAAAGCGTCATGTCACTCTCCCCACACTTCTTCCCACACACGCAACCAGTTCAGCCCCATGATGTCGGCGATGGCCTCGTCGCTGTAGCCGCGCGACAGCAGCCCGGCGGTGATCAGCGGCACGCCCGTGAAGTCGCTCAGCTCCTCGGGGTAGATCCAGTCTTCATAGCGGGGCGGATAGGCCTCCGGGGGGAAGGGGCGCGGATCCACGGGACCCGAGATCACGCGCCCGATGATCTGGTCCAGGCCGATCCCCACATGCCGGGCACCGACCAGCTGGATGGCGTAGTCCAGGTGGTCGAGATAGTCCTCGATCGTGGCCCGCCCCGATGTCACGAGAAAGAAGTTGAACGCGGTGATCCCGATCACGCCCCCTCGCCCGGCGATGGCCCGGAACAAACCGTCCGTCATCGTGCGCGGGTTGCCCGGCCGCAGGCCGCGCGGGTTCGTGTGACTGCACACGACCGGTCCTTCGGACACCTCGAGAACATCGAACGATGTGGCTTCGCTGCAATGGCCGCCGATGTCGACGACGATGCGGAGCCGCTGCAACTCGCGCACGACCTCCACGCCGAAGTGGCTGAGCCCGCCGGGCTCCGGATCGACGCAGCCGGAACCGACATAGTTGCCGACATTGTACGAAAGTCCGGAACTTCTCAGGCCCAAGTAATGGAATCCAAGAAGATTGTCAAGGCTCTCGCTCAGGTAGTCGGCGCGCTGCCATCCGAGCACGATCGCGATCCTGCCTTCCCGGTGGGCTTGACGGATGTCGGCGACGGTGGTCGCGTGGACCAGCGTGTCCTGGTTCGACCGCAGGAACTGGAGATGCGGTGACGCCACCGTGGTCAGCGGCCGCACACCGTCCCTGAGCCCGGTCACCAGATTGGCGGTGACGCCGCCCGCCCGCAGGTTGGGGATCAGAGCATCCGCAAAGTCGGACGCGTCGAGCCCGTTCACGACCAGAAGGGTCTCGTGCAGCTGCCGAGCTTCGGCGACAAGCCCGGTGTCCGTGCTCCAGTTCGCGCGAAGAGTCAACGACGGATCTCCGGGCCAGGTAGCTGCGGGTGTCAGCGCCAGGGTCGCGTGGTGCCCGGCGGGATCACCGGCAGGACAATGCGCGACGGGTACTGGGCCGAATGATGCACCTGCGTGTGCGCCACGCGCATCTCGCTCGTCGTGTCCGAACTCTTCCCCGTGTTCAGATTGCGGGCGAGGTTGGGGAAGTTGCTGCTCGATACCTCGACGCGCATTCGGTGCCCTGCCTCGAAGACGTTCGAGCCCGGGAACATCTCCACCTCGATCGCGTAGACCGCGCCCGGTTCGAGGGGCTCGAGCCGGTCGTACCCCTCGCGGAAGCTCGCACGGGCGATCCCGTGACTCAGGTTGAGGGCTCTGCCATCGGGATACACATCAAGCAGCTTCGCGGTGATGTCGGTGTCGCGGACGTCGGTGGAAATGTAGATGGTCGCGTTGATCGGTCCGGTGATCTCGACAGCGTCGTCGAGCACGGGGCCCGTGTAGACGAGGACATCCTCGCGGGTCTCCACGGCGCGATTGTCGACCGATCCCTGGGCGATGCCGCCCCGCGCGCCGGACGTCCGGCTGCTGATCGTGGGCACGGGATTGGCGGGGTCGTATGTGAACGCGTCCGGGGGGCTGGATCCCGGCATCGTCCCGCTGAGCCCCCCATCGCCCAGCAGCGTGTTGGCGTTTCCCTCACTGGTCAGGTAGTGCTCGGTGAACCGGGTCCCGGGAATCGGCCACGCGTCGGCCCGCCGCCACTCGTTGGCGACCGGAAGGAAATACAGCACATTCGGAAGATCGGGCCGGGGTCTGCCGAGCAACCGGTGATCCAGCCACGCGTCTCGCAGACCGTCGAGGTCGATGATCGCGTCCGGCCCGTAGTCCCGGAGCCCGATGGTTCGGTTCCGGTTCACCCCGTGTAGCCAGGGTCCGATGATCAGAACGTGATCGTCCGGATCTCCGTTCCCGACCGCGCTCGCGAAGTGTTTGGACGTGCCCTGAACCTGACCGTCGAACCAGCCGGTCACGTTGAACGAGGGAATGTCGAAGCCATCGTACGAATCGTACATGGAGATCGGTTCCCACCAGGCGCTCTCCGTATCGTTCTCCATCCATGCCCGCCACACCGGCATGTCCCGGCCCACGACCTCGTCCAGCGTGTGGAGCGGGAGACCCCGCATGGCCCGGCTCCAGTCCCAACCGGTCCTGGACTGATTCACGCGGCCGTCCATTCCCATCATCCAGGTATAGATCAGGTCCAGTTTCGGCACGCCGTTCCAGCGCACCAGGTCGCGAAAGCTGTCCTTCGGCGCCACGTAGCCGAGAATGGCGACGTGGTGAGGGTTGTTCTGCTTCGCGATCAGCCACTGGTTCATCCCGCTGTAGGACCCGCCGGCCGTGGCCACCCGGCCATCGGACCACGCCTGCCCCGCGATCCAGTCGATCAGGTCGCTTCCATCCTCCGAGTCGTCGTACCACGCATTGAAGTCCCCCTCGGAGTCGTAGCGGCCGCGCACGTCCACGGCCACGTAGGCATACCCCCGCGAGACGTAGGCCCACGCCTGGTCCATCGTGTCGTCGCTGTTGTTGTTGTAAGGGGTGAGCGTGAGCACAGTGGGTTGGCGCCCCGGGTCCGCCGGCCGATACAGGTCCGCCGACAGCACGATCCCGTCCCGCATGGATACCTGGACATCGTATTCCACGACCATGGCGTGGTCGAGGAGCGAATGCTGGGCCTCGATCGGCACGGCAAAGCCGCCCAGGCTCCACACCAGAGACCCCACAATCGTTGGAATCAACGCATTTTTCGTTGGCATCAGTCGCTCCCGCGCGGTTTCCGGGCCCAGGGACCCTCAGCTGGTAGTACTCGGATTGCTCGCCATCCCCAAAGGAGAGCAGCGATCTGTCCAAGACTAATGGATACAAGAATCAATACACAAGAGAATACGAACTAATCCAGCCCGGATGGATCGCCGCTCCCCCTCAGCGCCGCCCCAACACCGGGAGCCGTACATGCGATGCCCGCTCCCGGTCGTGGTACACCGTCTGTTGCGCGATCCGCCATTCGGTGTCCGTGGCGACCGGGTTGCCCGTGTTCTGATTGGGGTTGACGAAGGGAGATGCACTCGACGAGACCTCGATCCTCACGCGGTGGCCCGCGAGGAAGGTGTGGCCAAGGTCGAAGAGTTCGATCTCATAGCGTAGCGGGGTTTCCGGCTCGATGGGAACCTCACGGTCGCGGCCCAGACGGTACCGCGCGCGGATGACCCCCGCAGGATTCACGCCGAGCTTGATCGCGCGCCCGTCGGGGTAGACGTCCGTCAGCTTCGCGGTGAAGTCGGTGTCGCGTGCGTCGGTGGCCGCATGCACGATCACGAAGACCTTGCCGAGCACGGTGAGCGGTTCCTCCAGTACGTCGCTGGTGTACACAAGGACATCGTCACGGCGCTGCACGGCCCGCTGGTCGGCACCGTCTCCGGCAGGCTCGGACGGCACCGGGTGATGCGGGTCGAAGGTGAAGCGGTCGGGAGGCTCCTCCCCGGGGGCGTCCCATGACAGGGTCCCGTCGCCGATCGCGCTGTTGGCGTTCCCGCCGCTGTGCAGGTAGAGGCTGCGATCGGCCACCTCCCGGGGCGGGTATTCGTCGAAATCCATCCACTGATTGGCACCGGTCAGGTAGACGCGCGCGCGGGGAAGGTCGAATTCGCCGTCGCCGTCGCCCTTCAAACACCAGTCGAACCACTCCATGGCGAGGCCGTCGATGTCCATCACCGACCCCGGACGGGCCAACTCCCCGATCTGCGGGGTGCCGCCCGTACGCGTTTCGCCGTGGTCCCACGGACCCGCGAGCAGGTACTGTCTGTCCGCGCCCGGCGAGTGGGTGCGCATTCCGCGCCAGTAGTGGAACGCGCCGGGCTGGTCGGCGTCGTACCAACCGGTAACCGTGAGGGCGGGGACGTCCATGCCGGGGAAGTCGGCGTCGTCAAAGAGGATTCGGTCCCAATAGGCGTCCTCGGTCGAATGCCGCAGGAAGTCGCGGTAGAGGGGCATGACGCGTCCCATCACCGAATCCATGGAGATCAGGGGGCGGTGCGCGAAGACGGCATCGTGGTCCGTGAGCGTGGCACTTTCGTTCTGACCGATCCGCCCGGAGGTCCCGTTGATCCATCCAAGCGCCCATTCCATGCGGAATGCGCCGCCGGTGTAGGGGATTTCGTCGAAGTAGCGGGCGGCGGGCGCCTGCGGGAAGATGCAGGTCAGGGGAGCGCCCTCGCGTTCGGCCAGCCATTGAACCGTGGCGCGGTAGGAGCCGCCCATCATCCCGATACGCCCGTTCGACCAGCTCTGCCGGGTGATCCATTCGATCGTGTCGTACCCGTCTTCGGCGTCGGCGAAGAAGAAGTCGAACTCGCCCTCGGAGTCGCCCCGGCCGCGCGCGTCCTGCACGATGAACGCATAGCCGTTGCGCGCGAAGGCGTGTCCGAGCGTCATCCAGCGGGCTTTCGCCTTGAGGTACGGCGTACGGACGAGCACGGTGGGGTATTGTCCATCCTCACCCGGCAGCCAGAGGTCCGAGACCAGTTCGACGCCGTCGCGCATGGGGGTGGTGACGCCGAAGCGCTGGTGAACATCGGTCTGGGCCGAGGCCTGAGCGGGTGCGAGGATCAACAGGGCAGCAGCGCAGTTAAGCAACCGAAGGGGGGCGGCGATGTGTCTACCGGGGGTGGAGCATCTCATGACAAGGCTACCTTGATGGACCGTTGAAACGACTTCGGACCCCGGGCTCGATCGCGCCGGGGCTGGTGAGCAACGTACGCGCCGACTGCCTGGTGGCGCCATGGAAGTGAGGATGTGATGAGGGCTTTGCGAATCCGCGTTGCGGGAGGGTTTGTCGTGCTGTCCGCCGCCTGCGGCACCGGGAGCGACTCCGGGCCGGTGCTCCGGTCGGAGGTCCGCGACAGCGCGGGGGTCACGATCGTCGAGAACGCGCGGCCCGCCACCGGGTCACAGCTCGGCTGGCGGGTCGGCGAGGCTCCCGCGGTGTCCATAGGGACGCAGGAGGGCGAGGAGGCCGAGATGCTCTACATCGTGGATGACGCCACGAAACTCGCCGATGGGAGGATCGTGATCGCCAACGCGGGCACCTCCGAGCTGCGGGTCTTCTCGGCTGTTGGAGAGCACCTGTCGACCTGGGGTGGACAGGGCGAGGGTCCGGGCGAATTCAGCGCATACAGTCCAGAGGCGGCAAGCTGGTGGCCCGGCGATTCGGTGGCGGGGTCCAACTCGTGGAGGAGGCGGATCGAGGTCTTCGATTCCCAGGGCAACCACGGTCGGTCCGTGACCATGCCCGACGGCTATCACGCCTTCCTGGGTGTCTTGCCCGACGGAACCTTCCTGGTGAAGCCCAGTACCGTCCTGCGGGGAGGTGTCTTCGGTGCCAGCGACCCTCTGGTTCGCGTACCCGACAACTTCGGTCTCCTGAAGCCCGGCGGGGAACTGCGGGTCTCGCTGGATGACCAACCCGGGGAGGAGTGGTTCTCATCCCCCACCGCCCCGTCAGCCAGGCCTCATCCTTTCGGCCGGGCCACGATATCCACCATCTGGGGAAGTCATTCGGTCCTGGCCCCCACCGACCGCTACGAACTTCGGGCCTACACGAGCGACGGTACCCTGGCGAAGATCATCCGCCGCGACCACGACCTCCGGAGTCCGACGCAGGCCGAACTGGACGCCTGGCTCACGGAAAGCTACGCCGACCTGCCGGAAGAACGACGAACGCGGGTGCTCACTGAGATGGAAGCGATGCCGCTCGTCGAGTTCTTCCCCGCGTTCGAGGCGCTGCAATCCGATCCGCTGGGCTATCTGTGGGTGCGGGAATACGAACTGCCGGGCGAGGACCACAGCCGCTGGACCGTGTTCGACGCGGTGGGCAGGGTTCAGGGGTTCGTCGAGATGCCACTCGATCTGGAGGTCTTCGAGATCGGCGAAGACTACGTTCTTGGCAGGGTGATGGACGAACTGAACGTCGAACGCGTGCAATCTTGGCCGTTGGACCGTACTCCCGGTTAACGCCGTTCGGACGAGCGCGGGGCTGGCCCTTCAGTACCAGGTAAACGCTCCTCCCTCTTCCTCCGTCTCACTTCCCGAAAACCACACGAGGAGCAAAGGATCGAGAGCGCCATGCTCTCCGACCAAGAGATCTTGGAGTTGGCCGTAAGGGCCAGGAAGGGAGAACGAGAGGCGCTCGGCAGGCTGGCGGGTGCTCTCCGTCCTTTGATATGCCGGTGGGCCCTGGTCATAACCGGCGATCCTGACGATGCGGAGGATGTCGCACAACTCGTGATGATGAAGATGCTGGCGTCGATCGCGGGCTTCGACGGTCGCTCCAGGGTTACGAGCTGGCTCTACCGGATTACCAGGAACGCCAGCCTGGATCACCAGCGAAGCAAGAGGAAGGACCAACGGTTGGCCGAGAAGGCGGAGTGGCTGGCCCGGGCGGAGACGTCCCGGCCGGATGATCCGCTCGATCAGATCGAGATGAAGAGAACGCTGCGACTGATTCGGACCCTTATGAGGGAGCTGCCGATGAGGCAACGAGAAGTCTTCGATCTGGTGGATTTGCAGGGACTGAAGCCGCGGGAGGCGGCTGACCTGCTGGAGATGAACCCGAACACGCTGCGGGTACACCTCTTTCGCGCAAGGCGTAAGATGCGCAAGGAGATGCTGGCACGGGGCCGGGGATACGGAAACATGGAGGAATGATGGATCATCGTGACGATTGGCCGGACGGGATCCTGGAGGGAGATCTCGATGCGACCTCGGAGTTGGACCCCGCCGAGCGCCGGAGCGCCGAGCGGATCGCCCGGGACGGGCGGAATATGAACGCCGTGCTCTCGGCGATGGCGGACCAGGTGAGTGATCGCCTGCCCATGCCGATTCACGGGAGGGCCGCGCCCGCCCGTCGTCGGCCCGCCTTGAGGTGGAAGACCGTGGCACCCCTCGCGGCGGCCGCCGCCATCGCGGCGCTGATCCTTGTGCGCGGTGGAGAAACCGGAAGGGATGGCGAGCCCTTCATACCCCCGCCCGCGTCCCGTACAACGAGCATGGTGAGCGAGATCGACGTGGAGGCCGACAGGCCCTTCGCGGTCTTTCCCACGAGCGATCCCGACATCGCCGTGGTATGGCTACTCAACCCGAAGGAGAGCGAATGATGTATGAGAAAATGAAGGGAAGTATTCGATACGCGGTGATCGGGACATTGTTCCTGGGGGCGCTTTCGGGTGTCGCGAATGCACAGGAGGGTGAGGAGGCCAGGCAAGACATCGACAACGTGCTGCTCACCTTTCATCTGGTTCAGGCGGATGGCTTCACTGATCAGGACCCCGAGATCAGCGACGTCGTGAGCGAACTCAGGAAGCTCTTCAACTTCCAGGGATACCGGCTGCTTTCGACTTCGATATTCAACGTCGGCTTGGTACGCAACCCCTCAGGGGTCTACATGCGCGGCGACGGATTGCAGAGAATCATCCCGGGGGATTCCGAGACGCCGTTGACGATCAAGGCGGAGATCAGTTCACGCCGTTCCACGGGGTCCGTCCGTGCCAAGGTGATCCTCACCGACGTGATCACGCGACAGGTCGTATTTAGCGGAGCATCAACCCAGCGGCTTCCGCTGCTCGAAGCCTCGGTCACGATCCGCGACGGTCAGAGGGTGGTGTTGGGATCGGCCCGCCGCTCCGCCGAGGACCCTGTGCTCATCCTCATCGTGACGCCCAGGATCGATCCGAAGTGACGAGCGCAGGCAACCCGGAACGGGATCGCCCGACGCACCGCAAGGCATTGGGAGGCGGTACGCTACCGAGAGCCCTGGCCATCGTCATCGCCGCAAACACAATCGGCCTCGCCGCTTGCGGCTCCGATGCCTCGCCCGCCGGCCCGAGCGTTGAGGTAGAGACCATCGGCGACACAACGATCGTCCGCACTCTGTCGGGAAGTGTATGGGGCGCGGAGGCGACGCTCGTGCCAGAAGTCTCGATCGGTGCGTTGGACGGGCCTGAGGAGTATCTCTTCGGACAGATCGGGTCGCTGGCGGTGGACAAGGACCGCAATGTCTATGTCTTCGACCGACAAGCGTACCACGTTCGTGTCTTCGATGAGGCCGGCGTCCATGTAGGAACGCTGGGCGGGAGAGGTGAGGGACCGGGCGAGTTCGGCCGTGCCGAGGCCATCGCCGTGCTCCCTGACGGCCGATTGCTCGTGCGCGATCCGGGCAATATGCGGGTTCAGGTGTTCGACCCCGCTTCGGGCGAGACGGACGAATGGGGGTACAACTCCGGCAACCACTACCGGCGTGGGGCCCCTCTGCACACCGATGTGCGTGGCCGAACGTTCCTATTGACCAGCGACCAGTCCGGGGACGACATCGTCATCGTTCTTGGGCAGGACGGAACACATTTGGATACGCTTCCGGAACCCACGATGGATTATGAGGGAGTCGTCCTCCGGGCGGAGCACACCACCGCAGAGGGCAGTTCCCGGGTAAGCGCGCCCGTGCCCTTCACGCCCAGGTTCTTCTGGGCCGTTCACCCCACCGGCCATTTCCTTACCGGTCTCTCCTCCGACTACCGCATCGACCTGGTCCGTGACGACGGCGTGCTGCGCATCGAACGCGACTACGAGCCGGTGCCGGTGTCGGACGGGGAGCGCGACTACTGGCGTGAGTCAACGGTGCAGATGATCCGGTTCACCGTCCCCGACTGGACATGGGACGGCCCCCGGATCCCGGACCAAAAGCCGATCTTCACAGAGCTGCTCGCCGGCCGGGATGGACGAATCTGGGTAACGTTGTCGACCGAGGCGCAGCGTGTCGAAAACGAGGACTACGACCCTGAGAATCCCTTTTCGGAGCCTGTCACCTGGCCGGAATCGACACGTTACGACGTCTTCGAGCCCGACGGAACCTATCTGGGTGTCGTCGCACCGCCGGATGCGTTCTCCGGAGGGCCCGATCCTGTCTTCGACGGCGTTCATGTCTGGGCGGTAGCCACGGACGAATTGGGGGTCCAGCGGGTTGTCCGCTACAGGATCGAGGTGGGACAGGGTGGCAGCGGCCAGTTTTCCTCAGAAGCGTCATGACAAGCTCGGTTGTCACCATGGAGTTGCCCCGCTTTCTCCCCTCCCCTCTCCACTTCATCCTCCCGGCCATCCTGGGTGCCGGCTGCGAGCCGGGAGACCCCGCTGCCGGTGGCGGCGACCTCGCGACTACTTTCGACAGCATCGGCGATGTGGTCCACGTCACCAACACCGGAGCCCCGCCCGAGTGGCGACTCGCTCCCGTCGCCTCCATCGGGCCGAAGACACTCACGGACCAGGCTGCTCCCGAGGAATTCGGTTTGGTCAACGCGGTTGCGCTGGGACCGGATGGGAACGTGTTTGTTGCGGACGCCCGCAACCTGGAGATACGGGTGTTCGGTCTGGACGGGGCGTACCGGCGCACCTTCGGACGCGACGGGGAGGGGCCGGGCGAGTTCAGGAGCATCAATTCGCTGGCCTGGGTGGGCGACCGGCTTCTCGCCATGGACCCGCGCCTGGGCCGCATTGGCGAATTCTCGGTCGAGGGGGAGTGGCTCGGCCAGAGAAGGACCGCGGGAGGGCTCAGCGGCTCGCCCGCATTCATCCGGTTGTATCCGGTCGGCGCGAACGAAGCCTTCCGTTTTGCGCGCGTTGCCGATGGCACTGCGTTTGTGGGCCATCACAGCCGTGGAGAGACGGGCGACACGGTGTCCTTTCTGAGGGCTCCGGCGACCTCGCCGGGCGCAATTGAGGTCATTATCTGCGAGGCGGAGGGGGTATCCGGCTTCTTCGGGCACTCGTTTGCGCCGAGATTCGTCCAACACCCGGCTTCCGGTGGGGTCATGTACTCCGGTTGGACGTATTCCTACCGCATCGCCGTCACCCGAAGCGACGGCGACACCCTGCGGGTGATCGAGCGCACATTGCCGGCCGAGCCCATCACGGACGAGGAATGGGCCGCAGGGAGCGCGGAGTTCGACGAATTCCGGAACCGATGGCCCGACGCTTCCTGCAACCCCCGGGGCTTCACCCGGCCGGACCGGAAGTCTTTCATCAAGCAGACCTTCGTCGCTCCCGACGGCAAGCTGTGGGTCGAGGTCATCCGCACCGCCGGCAATCGCTGGGAGTTCTTCGATCCCGAGGGGCGGCTGCTCGGCAGCGTTCCCGCCGTGCCTCACAAGGAACGCACCGTCCCCGTCTTCAGAGGCGATCACCTCGCTACGATCCGCCAGGACGAACTGGAACTGGACCATGTGGAGGTTTGGCGGCTCGAACGGGTGGGACGAGAGTAGCTGTCGCCAGCAGAGTTTGTACCTTCCCCCGATGAGATCTGCACTCATCAAGGCCATCATCATCCTTCCCGGGACGGCCCTCGTGTTCGTTCCCGCCCTGATTCTCTGGCTCTCGGCCGGATCTTCGATGGCCATGTCGCCCGCGGGACTCGCGCAAACCCGATTCTGGATCGGCCTCGTCGTGGCTGTCGTCGGCCTTGTTCCAGCCGCGTGGTCCGCCCGGCTGTTTCTGACCAACGTCCCGCGCTGGATCCCACGCGTGCCGCCTTGGGACCTTCGCTGACGAATCGGGTCCGAGAACGAGTCGACATCTGGCGGCTCGACCGGATGACCGGCTAGCCTTCATCCGAAGTACCGCGCCCTACCCGCATCAAGGAAAGCCACGATGAAGTTATCCCCCCGCCTCACGGCCCCACTCCTCGCCCTGGCGGCCGTCTTCACGTCCCTCCCCATCACCGCCCAGCAAGCCGTCGACGAGGAGTACACCGCGCTCATCCGCGAGGCCACCACCGAGGCGTTCTTCTCGACGCCCCTGGTCGACCACCTCCCCTTCAGCGAAACGGTGCCGACCCCCCTCGACCACCTCGGTCACATCTCCGGTGCGCCCGACATCCTGAGCTACCCGGAAGAGGTGCATGCGTACATGCGGGCGCTGGCCGCGGCTTCGCCCCGGGTCGAAGTCTTCACCATCGGCGAATCCGAAGAGGGCCGCGAAATGATCCTGGTCGTGGTCGGCTCCGAGGAGTCGATCGCTGGGCTGGAAGCCAACAAGGCCGCCCTGCGCGCCCTGGCCGATCCGCGCATCACGACGCCCGAAGCCGCCGAAGAGATCATCGGCTCCGCCAAGCCCATGTACTGGTCGGCGGGCGCGATCCACGCGCCCGAGACGGGGTCGCCGGAGATGTTCATGGAGCTCGCGTACCGGCTCGCGGTGGGTGAAAGCGACTTCATCCGCGAGATCCGCGACGGCGTCATCTACATGATGACCCCGATCATCGAGGTCGACGGGCGCGCCAAGGTGGTGGACCTGCACATGGGCAAGCGCAAGGACCCCGACGCCAACCTGCCCACCCGCCCGCTCTACTGGGGCAAATACGTCGCCCACGACAACAACCGCGACAACATCGGCCAGGCGCTCGAGCTGTCGCAGGCCGTCACCCGCACCTACCTCGACTTCCGGCCGACCGTCTTCCACGACCACCACGAATCGGCGTCGCACCTCTACACCTCCACCGGCCGCGGCCCCTACAACGCCTGGCTCGACCCGATCGTGATCAACGAGTGGAACCGTCTTGCCTACAAGGAAGTGCAGGACATGACCGCGTTCGGCGTCCCCGGCGTGTACACGCACGACTTCTACGACGGATGGGGCGCCAACTACATGATGTGGGTCGCGCACATGCGCAACTCGATCGGGCGTTTCTATGAAACCCAGGGCGCGGGAGACGCTTCCACCCGGATCATCCGCTCCAACGTTCAGCGACAGTGGCACCGCCCGAGCACCCCGCTGAAGGAGGTCGTCTGGGGCATCCGCAACAACGTGAACCTGCAGCAGAGCGCGGTGCTGATCGCGATGCACGAGGTTGCCACCAACGGCGACGAATTCCTGCGCAACTTCTACAAGAAGTCGCAGCGCTCGGTCGCGAAGGCACACAACGAAGGCCCCGCCGCCTACGTCCTCCCCGCCGACGACCCCCGCCCGGGGCAGCAGGCGAGGCTGCTCCAGCTCATGGAAGACCACGCCTTCGAGGTCCACCGGGCGGACGACGAGATCGAGGTGGGCGAGACCGTCTTCCCCGAAGGCAGCTACGTCGTGCGCATGGACCAGCCCTTTTCCCGGGGCGCCGACATGCTCCTCGACAAGCAGTACTACAATCCCGACGATCCGCGGCCCTACGACGATGTCGGGTGGACGGTCGGCCCCCTCTTCAACGCCAAGACGGTGCGGGTTGAAGACACCGCCATCCTCGACGCGGAGATGACACTCGTCGCCTACAGGGAGGTTGCGGGCGGTGTGGAGGGGCGCCGGGGCAGTACCTACCTGGTCAACTACAACGCCGACAACACCCTGGCTACCTTCCGCTTCGCGCACGATGACCTCGTGATCCACGCGGCGGAGGCCGACTTTACCGACGACGACCGTTCCTTCAACGCGGGCACGTTCGTGATCCGCGAGGAGGACAACCCGGAGGTCGACCTCGGCGCGATCCTCGATCTGGCAGGCGCGGAGTACGGCTTCACCGCCCACCGCACCCGCTCGGAACTCGAGGTCGCGACCCACCAGACCCGGGTTCCGCGCGTCGCGGTCATGCATACGTGGACCAACACGCAGGACGAAGGCTGGCTGAGGTTCGGACTCGACGAGCACGGCATCCCCTTCGACTACATCTCGGTGCACGAAGTGCGCGACAACCCGGAGCTGGCGCGTGACTACGACGTGATCGTCATGGGCCAGCAGCGCGGCGACGCCATGGGCATCGTGCGCGGCCTGCAGGGCGACGACCCGATCCCGTGGAAGGCCACCGAGATCACGCCCAACATCGGCCGGCAAGCGTCCACCGACGACATGCGCGGGGGACTCGGGCTCGAGGGCGTGTTGCACCTCAAGAACTTCGTGGAAGCCGGCGGCGTGTTCGTCACCATGGCCCGGGCGTCCAATCTGCCGATTCACTTCGGCCTCGCCGACGGTGTGTCGGTCCGACCCACGCCGGGCATGTGGGCCCGGGGCGGGGTCTTCGCGACGCGTGTCACCGACGAAGCCAGCCCGATCGGCTACGGCTACGACGACCTGGGCGTAGCCTTCAACACGGCGCCGGTCTTCCGGGTCGGCGGCGGTGGTGGTGGCTTCGGCGGCTTCGGCGGCGGCGGCGCAGGCGCGCAGTCACGCGGCCCCGGCGACACGACCGCCCGGCGCACCGGACGCGGCGGCCCCGACGAGGACGACGTCATCCAGGGCAGGGCACGTGACCTCGGTGCCGCGGGGGTCGAAGCCTTCCGGGAGGCCGAGGAAGACGACGAATCGCCCGGCGGTGGGTTCTCGTTCGGTGCCAACACCGACCACATCCGCATCGTCATGCGCTTTGCGGCCCAGACCGATGACCTGCTCATCAGCGGCGGCTTGAAAAACGGCCAGGCGTTGGCCAACGCACCCGCGGTCGTCGATGTCCCGCTCGGAGACGGCCACGTCGTCATGTTCTCCTTCAACCCCTTCTGGCGTGGCCACACGCACGGGTCGTACGCGCTCCTCTTCAACACGCTCATGCACCACGACGCGCTGTCCACCACCACCGAGGAGATGGTGGCGGAGGAGGAGCCGGGGGAGGGGCGGCCGGAGTCGCGTCAGGAGTAGGGAGAAGGCTCGTAAATATGTACATAAATTATGTACATTTTCACGGTGTGCCAACTTGCGTACCCGCCGTTCATCCCCCACTCTGAATCCGATACGCCCCGTTCGCACAGGAGGCCATGCACATGCAGCGGAAGAGCAGATTCAGTCGCAGAACCTTTCTGAGGAGCGCCGGCACGACGGCGATTCTAGGGGCGGCAGGCGCCCGCAGCGTCGTTGCGCAGCCGCGCGGAACGGATCCCGCCAGCGCCCCCCGCGCCCTCGACGACTACGATTTCGACGAAGTCTACGACCGCGTCGGCACCGACAGCGTCCGCTGGGACCGCGCCGTCGAGCAGTTCGGCCCGGGAATCGTGGCGGGGATGGGCGTGGCGGACATGGACTTCCGCGCGGCTCCCTGCGTCACGAATGCCCTCGCCGAGCGTTGTACCCACGAGAACTGGGGGTACATGGCCCGACCCGCTTCCTATGCGGAGGCGGTGGCCGAGTGGAACAACCGCCGCTACGGGCTCGACATCGACCCCTCGACGATCGTCTTCACGACCGGCGTTCACCCGGGGATCATCGCGGCGCTCCACACCTTCTCGCCCCCCGGCGGGCGTGTCCTCCTGATGAGCCCGACCTACTCGGGATTCTACTCCGACCTCACCTTCACCCGCACGGTCGCCGAAGACAGCCCCATGGTCGTGGAGAACGGGCGCTACGCGGTCGACTTCGACGACTTCGAGCGGCGCGCGCAGCGGTGCAACACCTTCATCCTGTGCAACCCGCAAAACCCCACCGGCAACTGCTGGTCCGCCGAAGACATGATGCGCATGGGTGAGATATGCCTCAGGCACCGCGTCGTCGTGCTCGCCGACGAGATCCATTGCGACTTCGTGACCGCGGGCAACAGCTACACCCCCTTCGCCAGTCTCCCGGACAAGGAGATCGTCGACAACAGCCTGACTTTCAAGTCGGCAAGCAAGTCGTTCAGCCTTGCGGCGATGAAGGTGGCGTGGTACCACACGACCAACCCGGACTACCTGAACCGCGTCAAGAGCAACACCCGCGCCGACCTGAGCAGCCTGGGGCTGGTCGCGACCCGGGCGGCGATCAATGAAGGCGAGCCCTGGCTGGACGACCTGCTTGTCTATCTCAACGCGAACCACGACTTCGCCGAGGCGTACGTCCGCGAGCACATGCCGTCCATCCGCTTCGCCAAGGGCCAGGGGACCTATCTGGCCTGGCTGAACGTGTCGCAGCTGATCGAACGGATCGGCGCCGAGGAGACCGCCGCCCGCGAGAGCGCAGAAGCAACCGACCCGGTCACGGCCGAGAAGGTTGTGCAGCGCTGGTTCGCCGAGAACGGCGGCGTCTTCCTCAATCCCGGATCGAACTACGGCACCGGCGGTGCCGGATACATGCGAATGAACCTGGCCTCTCCGCGGAAGATCGTGGAGCGGGCCCTTCACAACATGGCCGAGGCGATGGCCTGAGCACGAGGATGACCGAAATGATCAAAGCGAAGACGACCAGAACCGCTGCGGCGTCGGCCGCACTCCTTATCCTTGGCGCCCTCATCGGCGCTCCGACCGCGCACGCGCAAGGCGAGGACGTGGGGTCGATCACCTTCCCGACGTCGGCGACGGGTGAGGCCCAGGCGCACTTTCTGCGCGGTGTCGCGATCCTGCACAGCTTCGGCTGGAAGCAGGCGCGCGAGCAGTTCCACGCCGCGCAGGCGATCGACCCCGACTTCGCCATGGCGTATTGGGGCGAATCGCTTGCCTACAATCACCCCCTGGTCACGAACATGGACCCGACCGAGCCCAGGAAGGCGCTCGAGCGGCTCGGTGCGACCCCTGAGGAACGCGTCGCCAAGGCGCCTACCGATCGCGAGAAGGGCTTCATCAACGCGGTCGAGATCCTTTGGGGGGACGGTGACCACGGCAAGCGCCGCATCGAGTACATGGAAGCGATGGGCGACCTGCACGAAGCCTACCCCGACGACCCCGAGATCGCCGCCTTCTATGCGCTGTCGCTGCTGGGCGTGACCCGCGCGACCGGCGACCTGAGCGAGCGATACAACGTCCGCGCAGGCACGATCGCACTCAAACTGTTCAGGGCCAACGAGGTCCACCCCGGCGCGGCGCACTACACGATCCACTCCTTCGACCACCCGGTCAATGCCCCGCTCGCGCTGGACGCGGCCTACGCACTCGCGGGCATCGCTCCGGCGGTGTCGCACGCGCGCCACATGCCCACGCACATCTTCATCCAGCACGGCATGTGGGACCTGGTCTCGGGGCACAACGAGTCGGCGTACGGCGTGGCCAGAGAGCTGTGGCAACCCGGCGATGCCCTCGGCGACGCCGTGCACGCCCTCGATTGGGGCCAGTACGGAGATCTGCAGCGCGGTGACTACGCGAAGGCGCGCGTGTGGATCGACCGCATCGCGTCCATGGTGGAGCACGAAGGCTTCGAGGCCGGTGGCGCGAGGGGTGCCGCCGGGACCGCCCGGGCGCGCGGCGCGCTGCCGCTGCTGAAGTCCCGCTACATCGTCGAGACCGAGGAGTGGAAGGTCCAGCCCGTCACCGAAGACTCACCGTCGAACGAGCTCCTGGCGACCGGGCTGAGCGCTGCCCGCACCGGCGACGCGGAAGCGCTCGCCGCCGCCGAGAAGTCCCTGGCGGAGAAGTCCGACGGCAGCGGCTACGACCACGTCATGCACATGCAGGTGAGCGCGCTGCTCCATGCCGGAATGGGTCACGGCGACATGGCCACCGGCTTCATGGACGATGCGGTCGAGACCGTTGAAGCCATGGCGCCGCCCCGCGGTTCCGCCAACCCGATCAAGCCCGTGCACGAGTTGTACGGGGAACTCCTCCTTGAGCTCGGCCGGGCCGAAGACGCCGCCGCGATGTTCGAGACCTCGCTGCAGCGGATGGCCAACCGTCCGCGCTCGCTCCTTGGGCTGGCGCGTGCGCACGCCGCGATGGGCAACGAAATGGTCGCGGCTGAGAACTACGGCAAGGTCGCCGCGCTGTGGGCGGATCGCGAAGGCGTGCCCGGGCTGGACGAGGCGCGGACGTTCGTGGAGGACCACGCGGGGGGTGGCGGGGCGGAGAACCGGCGGAACTGATAGTCGGGCTGACAGGCAAAGGGGACGGGCGGCGCGTACATCCGCCGTCCGTCCCTCGCTACTTAACTATTGCAGCCCGACCCCCAGCGCCACCGCGATCGCCACCAACCCGATCGCCACCAGCCCCAGGTACCGAGGCCCCGTGAAGCGGATCCAGTCCTCGTACCGGACCCCCGCCGACGCCAGGATCGCCATGAGCGCACCGTTCGTGGGCGTCAGCAGTTCGCACAGCCCCGCGCCGTACTGATACGCCAGCACCGTCACCTGCCGTGACATTCCCAGCAGGTCCGACAACGGGACCAGCAGCGGCATCGTGAGCACCGCCTGCCCGCTTACGCTGGGCACCGGCACATGGATCGCCGCCTGGGCCGCCACCATCCCGAAGCTGGATGCGAGCACGGGCAGGCCCTCCAGCGGCGTGAACATGGCGTGCACGATCGTGTCGACGATGCGCCCGTCCTGCAGCACCACGTAGATCGCCCGCGCGAACCCGATCAGGAGGCCCGCGTACGCCATCCCCCGGAAGCCGCGCACGTACGCCTCTGCCGTACCGCTGACCCGCATGCCGCTGAGCAGGCCGACGATCACCCCCATGATGAAGAACGCGGCCGACAGCTCGTTGAATCCCCAGCCCCACCCGATCATCCCGACGACCACCAGCGCAAAGGTCACGCCAACCAGCGCGAAGATCCCCAGATCCGCTGCCCGCACGCCTTCCGCCGCCTCGTCGGCGACATCTTCGGCCGGGCCGCGGGTGCGCCGCGCGTAGCGCATCGTCATGCCGATCCAGAAGGTCAGAGCAATCAGCAGAAACAGGATCCGAAAGGCCGCCCCCGACGCCAGCGGCAGCTCCGCCAGCCGTTGCGCGATCGACACCTGGAACGGGTTGATGGGACTGAAGGCCGACCCCACGAACGCGGCTCCGGCGCTCATTGCGACCGCCACCATGGGGGTGAAACCGAGCCTGCGGGTAAGGATGAGCAGCACGGGAATGAGTGGGATGATCTCTTCCTGCATGTTCTCCACCACGCCCCCGGTCGCGAAGAGGATCGAGACCACGGGGATGACGAGCAGGTCCCGCCCCTTGAGCGCGCGGACCATGGACGTGACGCCGCGCCTGAGCGCCCCGGTCTCGTCCACGACCGTGAAGGCGCCGCCGATCAGGAAGACGAGAAAGATGACTTCGGCCGCTGAGGCCATGCCGCGCGGGAGCGCGACGATCGCGTCGAAGAAGCCCACCGGGCTCGGTTCGACTTCATGGTACGTGCCCGCCACCACGACGCTCCGACCGGTCGCCTCGTCGTCGCGGCGGTCGTACTCGCCCGCCGGCAGCACATGGCTCGCGACAGCCGCGAGGATCACGCAGCCGGTCAGCAGGACGAGGGGGTGGGGGACGCGGAGTTTCACGGATGTGTCAAGTGTGATTTACATGATGTGAGGTACAGTTGACATTTTGGTGCGGAGCAGGGGTGTACGGCCAGCCGTGGACCGGGGTGAGGCGCCTCGTTGTCACCGCCTGGCTGTCAGTTGTTGCTGATCGTGAATTCGTTCTCGGACTTGAGGCGGGAGCGGACGGCGTTCATGTCGTCGTCTGTGATCGTCACCTCGCCCACCATGCGGTAGACGCCGGGGGCGGCGGTACCGTCCTCCAGGTCCTTGTAGGGACAGATCTCCTCGTCGCCGCGCAGCGCCCGGATCCAGCCGGAACCCTGCTTCATCTGCCATTCCGTCCAGTGGACGTCAAAGTCACCTTGGGTGAAGGTTCTGACGATAGCGGCGCTGAAACAAACAGTCAGAGTGATTGACGCAGCGCCGAAGGTAGCGTGAAGCTTGCCCTCCTCGGTGATCATGATCCCCTCCCACACCCCATAGTCCTCCGCCGCCACGAACACCTCCGCCTCCTGCGAGAACGACAGCCCCTCCGGATCCGTGGCCGTCACCGTCAGGGTCACCATGAGCACTTCGTCCTCCACCGCCGACAGCGCCGTGGTGGTTACCGTGGTCCCATCCACCACCGACATCGCAACGGTCTCGTCCGACGTGGTTGCCCTGTAGGTCAGCTCGTCGCCGTCGGGATCGACGAAGTACCCCGACACGTCCAGCACGATCGCATTGTCCACGACCAGATCGTGTGCGGGGAAGGGGATGGATTCGTCGGCCATCTCCGGCGCCCGGTTGGATGTCGCCTGCTCCACCGTCACCATCACCTCCTGCGCAACGGACAAGCCCTGCGGATCGGAAGCCGACACCGTCACGGATACGCCGCCCGCCGCCTGACCCCCGATCGTGACCGTGTCACCCGAGGCCAGCGCGGTGGCGATACCCGTATCCGAGCTTACGGCCTCGTACGTCAGATCGTCCCCGTCCGGATCGGTGAAGTTAGCGGAGACGACAAGCCTCACCGTGTCGCCCACCATGATCATCTGCGCCGGAATCGAATCGCCCAGCTGCGGGGCCTGGTTGCCCGGCAGGATGACGACCGCGAGATCCTGCGTGGCGGACAGGCCGCCCGGATCGGTAGCCGTCACGGTCACGGTCGCGCTCCCCGCCGCGACGCCGACGACGACCACCGTGGCCTCTGACGCCGTGACGGTCACGACCGCAATGTCGGAACTGGCCGCCGTGTACGTGAGCGCGTCCCCGTCGGGATCGCTGAAGTTCTCGGCCACGTGCACCGTCACCTCGCCGCCCTGGTCGAAGGTCAGCTCTCCCAGCGAGCCGACGGCCACCGGTGGCTGGTTGCCGGCCTCCACCGTGACGCTGATCGACTGCGTGGCGGACAGGCCGCCAGGGTCGCGTGCCGTGACGGTGACCATCGCGCTGCCGGCCGCCACACCCGTGATCGTGACCGTGCTGCCCGCCACCGAGGCCGTCGCGACGCCTGCGTCCGAGGTCGTGGCCGAATAGGTCAGCGCGTCGCCGTCGGGGTCGTTGAAGTTCGAGGACACGTTCACCGTGGTCGATTCGCCCGCGGTGACCGTCTGCGCGGGAATCGAGCCGACACCCGTTGGTGCACGGTTGGGCGGAGGCGGCGGCGGTTTGGTCATGCCCCCATCGCCACCACCGCAGGAAGCAACCCACATAACGGCCGCCAAGGCGGCGAAGAACGGTACGATCCTCAAGGGGCGCGGCATGTTTGGGTCTCCGGTTGGTGGTGCGCCATCGCAAGGCTGTGAGTCTACTTCTCGGGGTGGCATGGGGGCAACCGAGGGCCTGGATGGTGATGTCGCTCAGCTGTTTCGATTCTGGCGGCGCACCGCTTCTACTCCTTCAAGATCACACGGATCACCGGGCCACGGGGACGCCGAACCGTCGATTCCTCCCCGATCACCTTCACGACCTTCCCGTCAATGTCGACCACGGTGATCGGACCACGCTCGATATCGTCTCCGTACCCGAGAATCTCCGTCCCTTGCGTCTCTGCACCCGCGGCGATGTCCGCGACCCGGGCTGTTGAGGGAAGCCGGTATGCCTGGGCTTCCGATGCATCGATGCTGTAGCCCATGTCGGCGAAGGACTGCAGGGTGATCGCGCTCAAGGGTTTCTTTTGTCCAAGGACCAGAGACGAAGTCATGAGTTCGTGGTCAAAGACCGATTTCCTCCAGTGTGCGTCGTCGCCACCATTCTCGACGGGCACCTTGGCGCCGGGATAGCTCGCGCCCCCCGCGTCGTCGAACGCGGCGATCGCCCGTGCGCCCGTGAAGTGTGTGTCGGCGTCAGGGTCGGCTCTGGAGGGGTTTTTCAGCAGGCCCCGCCGCGGCCAAAGCAGTCCGAATCCCAGAATGTGAGCCATCTCATGGACCGCCACCTCCACCAGACTGCCCGTCTGATCGAGCCGGTCGATATCGGCTCGGTCGAAAACCGTCATTCCGAGCACGGGTGTCTCGGACCTGGTCCGGATCAGGCAGAGGCGTGCGGCCGCCAGAGTGCCTCCGAGACCGTCGAGGTCTGCGACGGCCACCACGAGCCCAACGTCGTCCAGGCTGCCAATCTGAACCTCCGCCGTGACCCCCCTGAGGGTGCATTCAAACGTCATGTTCAACTCGAGGTCCGGCAGGTCGGTGAACCGCAGGCTCGACATCCAGTACGACGCGGCGGTACGGAACGCCCGTTCCTGAGATGCGGTCATGCCGGGCCCGAAACCGACGGTGATGTCGAAGTCCATTGCGCGTCGTTCGACGGTCACCTTGAAGCTCTGGACCGCGGAGGCGCCATCCGTATCGGTGGCGGTAACCGTTACTTCGGCTTCGCCACTGGCAACCCCGCGGACGGTGAGCTTCGATCCCGACACCCTCACGCTGGCCACGCTGCTGCGCGATGTCGTGGCGGCGAAGGTCAGCATGTCTCCATCGGGGTCGTCGAAGTGCGTCGACATCTCCAGCGTTTCCGATCGCCCTGTAGCGATCATTTGGTGCGGGATGGTCTCGGTGGCGACCGGCGCCCGGTTCAGCACGGTCACCAGGAAGCTCTGCTCGGCGACGAGGCCGCCCGGATCGGCCGCGGTTACGGTTATGGTGGCCTCCCCAATCGCACCGGCCTTCAGAGTGAGCCTGCCGCCCGAAACGACCCCGGTGGCCACACTGTTGTCGGTGGTCCCGGCGACGTACTCCAGCGCGTCACCGTCGGGATCGCTGAAGTGCCGGGTCAGGTCAACCGGGGCCGTCTCACCCTTGTGTAGTGTCTGCGCCGGGATGGTGTCGCTGACGACCGGTGCACGGTTGGTGACGGTCACCTGGAAGCTCTGCCGTGCCGCCAGGCCCTCCGTGTCGATGGCGGTTACCGTCACCTCGGTTTCGCCCTGTCCCAGTGCCCTCACGGTGAGGATGCCGCCAGAGACCGCCACGGCCACCACGCCGCGCTTTGAAGCCTCGGCGCCATAGACCAACACGTCGCCGTCTGGATCGCTGAAGTACGGTGCGAGTTCCAGCGTGTCGGCTTCGTCCTTGAAGAGCACCAGGGCAGGAATCGTGTCCGCCACCCGGGGAGGCTGATTCGGGACGGTCACATGGAAGCTCTGCGTAGCCCCCAGCCCCTCGTCGTCGGTGGCGGTCACCGTTACCACCGCCTCGCCCTTCGCCAATGCGGTAACCGTCACCGTGCCTCCCGACACGGATGCGGCGACCACACTGCCGTCCGACACCTCGGCAGTGTAGGCCAGCGTGTCCCCGTCCGGATCGGCGAAGTAGGGGGACGCATCGAGGGTGTCGGCCCGCTCGACCTCGATGGTGCGCGCCGCGATCGAATCCACCGCGACCGGCGCCCGGTTCGGAACCTTCACCTGGAAGCTCTGAGTGCCGGTCAGGCCCCCTGGATCGGTGGCGGTCACGGTTACGGTCACCGTCCCCCTGGCCACCGCGACGAGCGTCACGACGGCGCGCTCCGCGGAAGCCGTCAGGCGGCTGGAGTCCGACACCGCCACCGTGTAGCTGAGCGCCTGCCCGTCGGGTTCGCTGAAGTAGGCGGAGGCGTCGAGCAAGGTGGAGTCTCCCACCATCAGCTCCCGGTCCTCGATGGTGCCGACCGCGGACGGCGGCCGGTTGGGCACCATCACCCGGAAGCTCTGCTGCGCCTTCAACCTGCCCGGATCGGTGGCGGTCATCGTCACAACCGCAATGCCGGGGGACGCCGCGGCAACGGTCACCCGGCTTCCCGACGCCACGGCCGTGGCCACCGCCGGGTCCGACGTCGCCACGGCGAAGGTCAGCATTTCCCCGTTCGGGTCGTCGAAACACACATCCACCGTAGCCGATTCGCCGACGAAGATGGTCTGTTCGGGAATCGAGCCGCAGGGATCCGGTGGCTGCGGGTTCTCGCAGGCGGCGATGCAGGCGACGAACGCCAGCGCGATTGACAGACGCACGTGCTGCGTCATCGGGTTCGCGATCAGTTGATCCCCACCCGCCCCCTCACATCCTCCAGCATGGCCGAAGAGTCGTAGCCGACCCCGTCCTTGAAGACAACCGTGACGTTGCGGACCACCGCGGGATCCGCCGTGAGATCGCCGCTCATCACCACCAGATCCGCGATCTTGCCCGCCTCGACCGTCCCCAGGTCGTCGAACACGTCCAGCACCCTTGCCCCGTTGGCGCTCAGGACCTGCACGACCTCGTGGGGAGCGAACCCCGCCTCGGAGAGGAGCTCGAAGTTGCGCTGGTCGCCGTAGCCGGGAAGCGCGCCGCCGTTGCCGGTGGGGTCTACGCCGGCTGCGAGCACGCCGCCCGCGTCGTAGAACGCCTTCTCATACGCCATGGCGTTGAGGAATTCGGGTTCGGCGCGCCCGATTTCGTCGATCTGGGCCTTGGCCGCCAGGTAGTCCTCGCGCACGGCGGGCGACATGGCCTCCAGCGAGCGCGCGTCCCGGGTGGGGCGGCCCTGGATGAAGAGCTCGTACACGGCCAGCGTCGAGGTCATGGCCACGCCCGCGGCGATCATGGCCTGGAATGTCGCCTGCGCCTCGGGTCCGTTCACGTCCACCGCCACGGCGTCGTCCCAGAGGTTGCTCGGGCATTCGTCCTGCCCGCGCCCCTCCGAGTAGTCGCTGTTGGTCGCAAGGCCGTGCTCGATGTTGTCGATCCCGAGCGCGACGGCCTCGGTGAAGCTGATCGAGCAGAGGTGGCCCGTCACCTTGATCCCCTGCTGGTGCGCCTCGTCGATCGCCGCGGTGAGTTCTTCGGTGCGGATGTTCGTGTACGCCTTGAGCCAGGTCGCGCCCTCGGCGGCCCAGTAGCGCACGAAGCGCCGTGCCTGCTCGGGTGATTCCAGCATGGTCATGCCGGAGATGCCGCCCCCCGCCGTGACGTAGGGCGCGGTGATGTGGATGCGGGGGCCCGGCGTCCTCCCGGCCTCGATCTCGGCGCGGAGGTTCAGTTCGGCGTAGGGCTGCCGGCTGCCGGTGGTGCGGACCGAAGTCACGCCGCTGCCCAGGTAGAGCCGCGGCGCGCTGTAGGTGAGCTGCGCGGACCGGCCCCCCGCGGCGGTGTAGAAGAGGTGGTTGTGCAGCCCGATCATCCCCGGCATGACCGTGTGTCCCGACATGTCCATGACCTCGGCGCCGGCGGGGATGTCGACCGCGCCGTCCGGCCCCACCGCGGCGATGCGGTTGCCGGAAATCACCACCGTCTGGCCGCGCCGCGCGGGCGTGCCCGTCCCGTCGATCAGGGTGACGCCGGTGAGCGCGGCCACGTCGGCGTTTGCGTTGACGGCCGCGTAGCGTGCCGCTTCCGAGCCCTCCACCGGGCGCTGGGCGGACAGAGTCGCCGCGGCGGTTGCGAGCAACGCGAACGAGGCCATGGCGCCTTTTGTGACATTCCTGATGTTCATTCTGGTTTCTCCTCAGTTGATGCCCACCCGCCCGATCACGTCGTCGAGCATGGCGGGTGAATCGTAGCCGATCCCGTCCTTGAAGACGATGGTCACTTCGCGGACCACCGACGGGTCCGCCGTCAAGTCACCCCGCATGACAACCAGGTCCGCGATCTTCCCGGCTTCGATGGTTCCCAGGTCGTCGAAGACTCCGAGGACCTGGGCGCCGTTGGCGCTCAGCACCTTCACCGCGTCCTCCGGGGCGAACCCCGCCTCGATGAACAGTTCGTAGTTGCGCTGGTCGCCGTAGCCCGCGAGCGCGCCGCCGTTGCCGGTCGGGTCCACACCCGCGGCCAGCATGCCGCCCGCGTCGTAGAACGCCTTTTCGTAGGCCATGGCGTTCAGGAACCCGTCTTGCGGACGGCCGATCTCGTCGATCTGGGCCTTGGCGGCCAGGTAGTCCTCGGCCACGGAGGGTGCCATCGCGGCCAGGGTGCGGGCGTCGCGCGTCGGACGCCCCGCCACGGACAGTTCGTAGACGACCAGCGTTGAAGTCATCGCCACGCCTGCGTCGATCATGGCCTTGAAGGTGGCCGCGACCTCGGGTCCCTCCACGTCCACACTGGTTGCGGTTTCCCGCAGGTCCGCCGGGCATTCGTCCTTCACCTTGCCGGGCGAGTAGTCGCTGTTGGTGGACAGGCCGTGCTCGAGGTTGTCGATCCCGAGCGCGACGGCTTCGGTGAAGGTGATCGAGCACAGGTGGCCGGTCACCCTGATCCCCGCCTTGTGGGCCTCGTCGATCGCTGCGGCCAGGTCTTCCGTGCTGATCGTTGTGTACGCCTTGAGCCAGGTCGCGCCCTCGGCCGCCCAGTAGCGCACGAAGCGCCGCGCCTGCTCGGGGCTCTTGAAACGCGTCATGATGTTGATGCTCTCGTCACCGGTCATGTACGGTGCGGTGATGTGGATGCGGGGCCCGGGCTGCAGACCGCGCTCGATCTCGTCCTTGAGGTTGATCTCGGCGTAGGTGGCGAGGCTGCCGGTGGTGCGGATGCTGGTCACTCCGGAGCCGAGGTAGAGGCGCTGGCCCGTGTAGCTCATCGGGTGCATGCGGCCGCCGGCGGCCATGTAGAAGAGGTGATTGTGCAGGCCGACCATGCCGGGCATGACGGTGTGGCCGGAGAGGTCGAGCAACTGGGCGCCGTCGGGAATGCTGACGTCGCCGGAGGGGCCCGCGGCGGTGATGCGGTTGCCTTCGATGACGATGGTCTGGTCGCGCAGGACCGGCCCGCCGGTGCCGTCGACCAGTGTGACGCCCTGCAGGGCGACGGCGTCGGCATCGATGGCTACGTACGCGGCGGCTTCGGAGCCCTCGGTGGGGCGCTGGGCGTGGACGGGCCGCGAGGTCGCAGCGAGCAGAGCGAGGGCGATGAGACCGGTGGCGGTGCTCTTGAATGCGGATCGGAACATGGGACTCTCCTCTGTTGGTGAATCCACATTCTGGTTCGGGAGAGCGGTCTGCGCCAGTGTCCGACGGGTCCCAGCGCTACCTCGGGATCACCCGCACCACCCGCCCGTTGCCGTCAACCACGAAGATCGGTCCTGTCCAGACATCGTCGCCGTACTCGATCGTCTCGACCGGATCGATGACCGCGGCCGCACCCATGGGCAGCCGGTACGGTTCGGCCACGCGCGGGTCGACCGTGTAGCCCATGTCCGCCATGGACTGGATCGTGATCGCGGCACGCAACCCCCCGGGGTCCCGGGCCGTTGCGGTCATGAATGCGGTGCCCTCCGCCACGGCGGCGACCGTCACCAGGCCTTCGGACAACGACGCCGTGGCCACGCGGGCCCTCGATGTGGTGACCGAATAGAACCACGGTCTCGCCTGCCTTGATGATCTGGTTCGCAATTGCCTTGACGACCACGGGAGCCCGGTTGGGGACGGTCACCTGAAAGGTCTGCGTGGCCGTGGCGCCCTCAGGATCGGTGGCGGTCGCCGTAACGGTCACCTCGCTCTGCCTCCGGCCCGTGATGGTGATGGTGCTGCCCGACACGGAGACCGGCACCAGCAAACCGTCCGACGACCTGGCCGCGTAGGCCATCGTGTCCCCGTCCGGGTCGCTGAAGACGGCGGAGAGGTCCAGAGTCGCTGTATCGCCCAAGTTCACGGTCTGGTCGGCAAGGGCGCCGATCACCACCGGTGCCCGGTTGGGAACCATGACTTGAAACTTCAGCTGGGCGTTGAGGCCACCCGGATCGCTTGCCGTCACCGTCACAATGGCGATGCCGGGCGAGACGGCCGTGACAGTGACCGAGCCTCCCGACGTCGAAGCCGTGGCCACCCTGGGGCTCGAGGTCGCCACGGTGTAGTTCAGCATGTCGCCGTTCGGATCCTCGAAGCACACGTTCACCGTGGCCGTCTGGCCCACCGTGATGGACTGTTGAGGAATCGACCCGCACGGCCCGGGCGGTTGAGGGTTTTCGCATGCGGCTAGCCATGTCGCGGCGGCCAGCGCCGCCCATGGGCGGACACCGTAGCGCGGACGGATCAATGAACGACGACCGAAGCCGAAGCCGAAGAGCAACCCGCTTTGTTGCATGCTTTCACCTGATACGCCGTAGACGACAGTGCTCCCAGGAATGAAACGCGCCCAGCTCCTCGGTGGTTGTCGCCCAACTCCACGAACGCTATCGTGGATCCCGTGCGGGGCTTGCGCCAGTGGACCGAGGGAGACGGCGTGACGCCGACTGCGACCACCAAGCCAGTGGCATAGTCAGGTGTCTCCATGGTTTGTCGGAGCAACTTCAGTTAATGGCAAGGGACGCAATGACCAGTGTCAAGACGACCAAACCGGGGAGCTGGCGAAGCCGTTGGGCGATTGCCTTCGCGGGGCTGGTGGTCCTGTTCTTGGCGACTGCTTGCGACGACGGGTTCGTGCAGCCCGGCCCTCCATTGCACCAGGCCGAGCAGCAGGCAGCGTCGGCTTTCTACCAAAGGCTGAATCGCGAGGCGCTCGTCGCGCTCTACAATTCGACGAACGGCGCGAACTGGAAGCGCAACAACAACTGGCTTAGCGACGAGCCCGTGGGCGAATGGTATGGCATCGCTACCGACACCGAGAGCCGAGTAGTCCGAATCACCCTGCGCGACAACGCTCTGGAGGGCGAGATCCCCGGGGAAATCGGTGACCTGGCCGACCTCCGATCCCTCCGACTCGACCATAACCAGCTGAGCGGTCCCATTCCGACGACGGTCGGTAGCCTCGAGCACTTGGCCGCCCTGTGGCTTAACGACAATCAACTCACCGGGACGCTGCCGACCGAATTCGCGGAGCTCGACAGCCTGAGCGGACTCTGGATCGGCAACAACCAGTTGACGGGTGTCGTCGCGGCGGGCCTAAGGGATCTTCAACTACAGTTCTTCGAGTTCGCGGGCAACGATGGCCTCTGCCTTCCCGGAACCGAGGAATTCGTGAGCTGGTCCTCGGGGCTCCTCAGCTTTGCTGGGCCGCTCTGCAGCGAGATCGACATCGAGACCCTGCGGGTTCTGTACGAGACGACGGACGGCGACAATTGGACCAGCTCGGACGGCTGGCTCGGGGACGGTCTGTTGAGCGATTGGTATGGCATTGAGACCGATACGAACGGGCGGGTATCGGAACTTATTCTGAGCAGCAACGGCCTTTCGGGAAGCCTTCCGCGGGAATTGGGTAGCCTGAACAGCCTGACCAAGCTCGATGTCGGCGGCAACGAACTCTGGGGGCCGCTGCCGCTGTCACTGACCAACCTCTCGCTCCAGGAACTCCGGTACGCGAGCACCGAGTTGTGCGTTCCCGACGACGATTCGTTTCGCGAATGGTTGACGGCCATTACCACGCACGATGGGACAAGCATGCAGTGTCCTCCGCTGTCGCAGCGCGACATCCTCGGGGCGTTCTACGAGGCCACCGGCGGACCGAACTGGAACAACAGCGACAATTGGCTGACCGACGCCCCGCTCGACGAGTGGTACGGGGTTAGCGCGGACGGGTCCGGCAATGTGACTGGCCTGTACCTTGCTTGGAACTTCGTGATTGGCCCGATCCCACCGGAACTTGGCGGGCTGTCCCACCTCAAAGATGTCTACCTCGGCGGCAATCTACTTTTGGAAGGGCCGATTCCGTCAGGGCTATTCAATCTCTCGAGCCTGCGGCGGCTCAGCCTCTACAGGACCGACCTGGGTGGCCCTCTGCCACCGGCTATCGGACGGCTCGCCAACCTCGAGCAACTGAACTTGACCGATGCCGGCGTGACCGGACCTATCCCCAAGGAACTCGGCAAGCTGACCAATCTTCGGACGCTCAATCTCGCTGGCAACTACATGACCGGGCCCATTCCACCGAGCCTCGGCAACCTGTCCAGCTTGGAGTTCCTCAGTTGTTTCTGGTGCGAGCTGACCGGACCCATCCCCCCGGAACTGGGCCGCCTTTCCACCTTGGCCACGCTTGAGCTGGGAAGAAACCACCTAACCGGCGAGATCCCTGCGGAGCTCGGCGACCTTGCCAATCTTCAATCCCTGGGTCTCGAAAGGAACAACCTGACCGGTTCCATTCCTGCGGAGCTCGGCGACCTTGCCAATCTTGAACACCTGGACCTCTCCAATAACGGGCTGACCGGGGCCATTCCTGCAACGTTCAATGGCTTACAAAACCTGAACCGATTGTATCTTCAGGAAAACGCTCTGGAAGGCGCGGTACCCGACGAGATCGGCGAATTGCCGAATCTGTATCACCTCTGGATCGGCAACAACGCCGGGCTGTCCGGTGCCGTGCCCACCGGTATGACCGGCCTCTCCAGCCTGGAGAGCTTCAAGGCGGGAGGGACCGACCTGTGTGCGCCGCAAGATGCCGAATTCCTCACGTGGCTGAGCTCCGTCCCCTTCCATCGTTTGGCCCGGTGCGACATCGCGACAGCCTATCTTACCCAGGCCGTGCAGTCGCGAGAGTTTCCGGTGCCCCTGGTGGCTGGCCGGCCCGCCCTTCTTCGGGTATTCGTAACCTCCGAGCAACCCACGACCGAAGGTCTTCCCGAGGTCCGGGCCACCTTCTACGTTGACGACACCGAGGTGCATGTGGCGGAGGTCGCTGCAGTAACCCGCACGATTCCGACGGAAGTGGACGAGGGCAACCTGACCCGCTCGGTGAACGCCGACATCCCGGAAGCGGTGATCCAACCCGGATTGGAAATGGTGATCGAGATCGACCCGGACGGAACGCTGGATGCGAGCCTCGGGGTTCCTCGGCGGATACCGGCAACAGGCCGGATGGCCGTTGACGTCGTGGACCTGCCGGACTTCCAGTTGACTCTGGTCCCCTTCCTCTACGAAGCCGAACCGGATTCGTCGATCCTGGAAATCACCGCCGGGATGGCAAGCGACCCCGAGGGGCATGAGATGCTTGCGGAGACAGGGAAGTTCCTCCCGATAGGCGAGTGGGATGTCGAGTTGCACATCCCCGTGCTGAGTTCGACCACCAATGGTTTTCAGATCCGCAACGAGACCGAGATGATCCGGCTGATGGAAGGGCGTCCCGGCTATTGGCTGAGCATGCAGGGGCCAGTCAGATACGGCCTTCTCGGAGTCGCTTACGGCATTGGTTCCTGGACCAGTTTCTCCCAGCCGTTGCCCCTGACGGTGGCCCACGAACTGGGGCACAACATGAACTTGTACCATGCCCCCTGCGGCGGAGCCGGGGGTCCGGATCCGCTCTATCCCCACCCATACGGAGTGACCGGATCCTGGGGCTACGACCGCGAGAACAAGAGACTCATCTCCCCCTACACGCCCGACCTGATGTCCTATTGTGGAGGGCAATGGATCGGGGACTATCATGTTGCGAATGCCCTTCGGCACCGCGTTAGCGTCGAGGTGCCAGCTGAGTTCGCACCCAAGACCCGATCCGTCGTGGTATGGGGTGGGCTGGACTCCAACGGCAATCCGTACCTCGAACCGTCCTTCATCACCGATGCCATCCCCTCGCTGCCTCCTCCTGGCCGCGATTTCGTGGTCAGAGGAACGACCGTGGGCGGAAGCGAGGCGTTCTCATTCACGTTCGACATGCCGGAGACCTGGGATGTCGACGACGAGCGCTCCGGCTTCGTCTTCGCGATCCCGGTGACGTGGCCGGAGGCGCTTGGGCGCGTGAGCCTGACCGGAGGCAACGATTCCGCCATACTCGACGGGAGCACGGACTCTCCCATGACCATTCTCCGAGACCCTGTGACCGGTGAGGTGCGAGCGATTCTGCGCCGACCGGTGGCGCAGGCGATGGAAGCCGTGGGTGAGCTGGGCCTGAAAGTCCTGTTCAGCCCGGGGATCCCGGACGAAGTGCTTCAGAGGCGCTGATATGGATTGCGAGTCGCCGACTGCGGCTTGCCTGCTTCTCGTCGCAACCGTGACTACCTGGGGCTGTATGGACCCCGAAGTCACCGCCGACCTGGATGGCCCCTTCCGAATCGGTGTCCCCATCGCAGTCGGCGCCGCCCCACACGGCATCCGCTTCAGCGCCGACGGCGACACCGCATACGTCGCGTTGAGCGGCGACGGGAAGATCGCGGTCGTCAACCTCGCCGGCCCGGCGGTGGTCGCCCGGTGGGATGCCGGCACGACCCCCCTCGACCTCATCCGCGCCGGTGATGGCTGGCTCGTCAGCCAGTTCCGCGACTCCACGCTCATCGCGCTCGACGCCGCGGGGCGGATCGTGCCCGGCGCGGTCTGGAACGTCGGCGCGGGTCCGTCGCTGTTCACCCCCGGCACCGTTCGCGGCCAGGCCTGGATCACGTCCGAGTTCGCAGACCGTCTCTGGGTCGTCGACACGGGGGCGGGCACACCGGCGCGCTCCCATGCAACCGGCGACCGCCCGTACCCCGCCGACGTGATGTGGGACGGCTCCCACGCGTTCGTGCCCAACCTCGATGCGGGGACCGTCTCGGTCATCGACCTGCTGAACCTGGAGACCGATGCCACGGTCGAAGTGTGTCCCGGCCCGCCGGGGGGCGCACTCACGCCCGATCAGGTCACCTACATCGTGGCGTGCGGCGGATCCGACGAGCTGGCGTTCGTAAACACGGCATCCTTTGCGGTCACCGGCCGGATCACCGAAGGGCTCGGCCCGCGGCCCTTCTCGGTAGTCGTGCCCGCGTCGGGGCGCCACGCGGTCGTCAACAACGCGGGCGGCAACACGGTGTCGGTCGTGGACCTTGAGTCCAGGGTTGTGGTACAGACGATCGAAGTGGGAGACCAGCCGATCGTGGTCCGCGTCCACCCGGACGGCGAACGCGTATTCGTGGCCAACGAGGTCTCGGGCACGCTCGTGGAGCTGATTCCGGTGCCGGAAGCGACTTCGACGGCCGACGGGGCCACCCCGGCCCCCAGCGAGGTCGTGGTCCTCGGCATGATCCACGGCGGCCACACGACCAGTGAATCGTTCAGCCTTCAGGTCGTCCGCGATCTGGTCCGCGAGATCGACCCCGACTACTGGCTGACCGAGATCCCGCCGAACCGATGGGACCGGGCATGGGCCGAGTTCCAGGCCACGGACACCGTCGAAGAGCCCCGCGTGCGCCGGTTCCCCGAGTACATGGAGGGTCTCTTTCCGCTGTCGCGCGAACTGGACTTCGAGGTCATCCCGACGGCCGGGTGGACGGAGCCGATGTCGGACTTCCGTGCCGTGTACTTCGACGCCTACGCCCAGGATCCGGAGCGGGCGGACTCGTGGGCCGAGTACCAGGCCGCCGGCGCAGCCTCGGCTGACGCACTCGCGGCCGGCGGACCCGCTGATGACCCCCGCTGGATCCACACCGACGCCTACGACGCCGCCTACGACATCCGCATGCAGACCTACGCCCGCCTCTTCGCCGCGGATCTGGGCCCGGGAGGATGGGACGCGATCAACGCGTCGCACTGGGCGAACATCGAGCGCGCGTTGGACGACCACCAGGGCGAAGGCGCGCGATTTCTGTTGACGTACGGCGCGGGACACAAGGGCCCCTTCCTGCGCGAACTGCGCAGACGCGACGACATCGTGCTGCTTGATCTGGCCTCGTTCCTGGATCGTCTGGCCGCAACCGCCACCGCCCAGCCCCGCCCCATCCTCATCCGCGCGGCCACGGTCCACACTGTCACCCAAGGCACCCTCCAACCGGGCGAGATCCTCATCCGTGACGGGATCATCGCGCAGGTCGGCCCTTCCGTCCCGTCCCCCGCCGACGCGCAGCTGTACGAAGCGGAAGTCGTCATCCCGGGTATGATCGACGCGCACGCCCACCTCGCCCTGGACCGCTCCGGCCGGTCACGCATTCCCGGTCCCGTCACCGCCGAGTGGAAGGCCGTCGAGCACCTCAACCTCGACGACCCCATGATCCTGGTCGCGCTGTCCGGCGGGGTCACCTCGGTGATCACGCGGTCCGGGAGCGGCATCATCTCCAGCGGCCAGTCGGTGGCGCTCAAGATGAAGAGCACTCCCGGCCCGGACATGATCTTCAAGCCGTACGTCGACCTCAAGATGGCGGTGCGGCCGCTCATCAATCTCCGCCCGGGGGAGACCCCGCAAACCGTCATGGGGTGGTACGCGATCGCCGACGACCATTTCCGGCGGGCGAAGCAATACCAGGATCGGCAGAACGCCCACGCGGCAGGCGAGGGCCCGGCCCCCGAACCCGACGAGCGGCTCGAGGCCTTCGCGGCGGTGATCCGCGGCGACGTCATGGTCCACACGCACTCGCACTACCCCAGCGAAGTCATGATGGTGCTGCGCCTCGCGCGGAAATACGGCTTCATCGACCGGCTCGCGCTGGCGCACGCCGAGGAGGTCTTCCCGCTGACGGAACTCCTCGCGGGAACGAAGATCATCCCCGTCATCGGCCCGATGATGATCGTGCAGTACTACAACGACCCCGAGCCGCGCAATCTGCTCGAGGAGCTTCTCGACGCGGGCGTCCACGCCAGCATCCAGACCGACATGTCGCAGCAGCACTTCAAGGACTTCCGCGAATACGGTGCGTTCCTGGCGCGCCACGGCCTCACCGACCAGCAGGCGCTGCAGGTCATGACGATCAACGGCGCCCGCGCCATGATGCTCGACGACCGGGTGGGGAGCATCGAGCCCGGCAAGGACGCGGACCTGGTCCTGCTCGACGGGCACTTCCTGGACCTCACCGCCGACCGGATCGAACGCGTGTTCGTGGACGGACGGCTGGAGTACGAGCGCGACCGCGTCCTGCAGCCCGATAATCCCCGTGCGGTGGGTCCGTTCGCCCCGCTCATCAACGAGGTTGCCCCCGACGACGACACCTTCGCCATCACCGGCGCCCACGTCTTCACCATCAGTCACGGCGCGATCGAGAACGCCACGCTGGTCGTCGAGAACAGGAAGTTCACACGCGTCGAGGCCGGCGCGACCCCGCCCCCCGGCATCCCCGTGATCGACGCCGGCGGCAGGGTCGTCATGCCCGGCACCATCATCGCGCGCGCGTTCCCGAACGACTGGATCGGCGACCTCAAGTGGCAGGTCCAGAACGACGAGATCACCGAGCCGGTCGTCCCCGAGATGAACGCGCTGTACGCGGTCGACCCGTGGTTTCCGTCGTACCGGGTGAACACGACCGTGGGCGTCACCGCCATTCACGTGACGCCGGGGACCCGCAATCTGATCGGCGGCAACGGGGTCGTGGTGAAGACGCCGGGGATCGACTTCGAGAAGATGGTCCGGCGGGAACCCTCGAGCATGGTGTTCGCGCTGACGGCTTCGGCGCGACGCGAGTGGACCGACGAGACGGGTGCCCCGATGACCCTGCAACGCGCGTCGGCGATGATTCGGGAGGCCCTGGAGGCTGCGCGGGACTATGCAGGAGCCGGGGCGGAGGAGCGGGAATACGACCCACGCCACGAGGCCCTCCTTCCAGTTCTGCGGCGCGACGTGCCCGCGATCATCCACGCCGACCGGCTGCCCGAGATCGAGGAAGCGCTGAGCATAGCCGTCGACTACGGGCTGAGACTCGTCGTCAGCGGCGGAGTCGAGGCCCACAAGATCGCGGACCGCCTCGCGGCCGCCGGTGCCGGGGTCATCCTCGGCAACTCGGGAAGCTACGCGTCGGACATCCGTGGCGGTGGGGAAGGCTGGCGTGTGGAAGGTCCCGCGATCCTGAACCGGGCGGGGGTCACGGTCGCGTTTTTCGGCCCGGGGGCGTCACGCCGCGCTTCGCCCATCGGCCGCCTCGGAGGCGAACCGATCCTCAATGCGGCGTGGGCGTTTCGCAATGGCGTGCCCGAGGTGGACGCCCTGAAGATGGCGACGCTCAACGCGGCCGAGCTGGTCGGCATGGACGATCGCGTGGGGAGCATCGAGGTGGGGAAGGACGCGGATTTCGTGGTGCTGGAGGGGCACCCCTTCGACTACCGCGTGGTGCCGGTGATGGTATTCGTGGACGGGCGGATGGAGGTGGGGCGGTAGCATCCGCGTGAAGCCCCGCGTCGCACCGTAGCGAGGCGCCGGGCCCTCGGGTCTCCTTGACGGATGGCGATTGTCCCACTAGAATGCGACTTGCACCACTATCTTGCACAGGAGCCACTATGTCGCGCATTCATTTCGTCGTGAAGGAGACCGCCAAGATCCGCTATGAAGACCAGGCGCAACGGGAAGAGAAGTCCCTTGGGCAGTGGATGCGGGAGGCGGCCGACGAGAAGCTGGCGGCCACGCGTCCTCGCAAGTTCACGGTGGAGGAGCTTCGTGAATTCGCCGCCAGGTGTGACGCCCTCCACCCCCCCGGCACGCGGGAGCCGGACTGGCCCGAGGTAAAGCGCAGGCTCGTGAGGACGCGATATCCGGCCCTGGAGGTCGATTGATCTTCGTCGACGCCAACGTCTTCATGTACTTCGTGGGCACCGAGCACCCTTTGCGTGACGAGGCCCGGGCGTTCTTCATCCGCGCTCGTGAAATGGACCAACCCCTGGTGACGTCCTCAGAGGTGCTCCAGGAAGTCCTGCACAGATACCTGAGCAGGGGTCGGCAGCGCGTGGCGGACGCGGCATTCGATCTCGTCGATGCTACCATGTCGGAAGTCTGGCCGGTCGAGAGGGAGGATGTCGCGTTGGCCCGGAAGCTGTCCACCCGGCACCCCGGCCTGGAAGCCCGCGACCTCGTCCACCTCGCCTGTTGCATCCGTCGGGAGCCTCGGGACCTGATGACTTTCGACCGGGCCCTGGCGGCGGCGTTGGATTCCCGGTCTAGCTGATCGTCTCCACCAGCGCCGAATCGACAATCCGTCGGTCCTGCGTCAGCAGCGTCGCCCCCAGCGTCCGGGCGGTGGCGACCAGAATCCGATCCGCCGGGTCGCGGTGGAACCAGTCCGGCAGTGCTGCCATCTCCGCGGCAATCGCCGGGGATATCCCGAGTCTTCGCACCAGGGGCGGCGCAACCGCCTTCTCCAGCCACTCTCTGAGCGGGATCGACAGGCGGATACGGCCGAGGCTGTGCAGAGTGGCGATTTCCCAGAGCGAGATGTCGGACACCAGCAGCGGGGAATCATCGTCGGCTGCTCCAATGACCTCACTCTGACGGGATGAAAGCTGACTGCGGTCATTGAGCCACCGAATGAGGATATGCGTGTCAAGCAATGCCTTCATTCGGATCCCGTCTTGTAGCGGTGCGCCGAAGGCTCGCTTGTCGCATCCGTTGGCACTTCCAGGCTCTCCCAGTACTCCTCAGGAAGCACCGGCCCCACGATGTCGCCGCACACCTCCACCGTTCCAGCAAGTTCCGTCTGCGGATGGAGAGATCCGGTACGGCTCACCGGCCCGAGCTGGGCCACGGGCCGACCACGTTTCAGGATGACGACGTGTTCACCCGTCTCGCGGACGCGATCGAGGATCGCCAGACACCGTGCCTTGAAGTCGGAAGCGTTGATGGTTTCCATATGACCAGTATCGGTGACTGGTCATATGGTGTCAAGGCCCTGGACCCCCGACACCGAACACCATGCGCATTCCAGACTCCAGGTGCTCCGAGATGTGACAGTGCGCCATCCATCGGCCCGGGTTGGTGATTTCCAGCAGGATATCGGTTGTGGTGCCGGCGGGGAGCAGCACCGTGTCCTTCCAGGCCATGTTCTCGTTCGGCACGCCGTTGCGGGAGAGGACGAGGAAGCGCTGCCCGTGGATGTGGAAGGGGTGCTGCATGGCGTGAAAGGAGCGCCGCTCGTTGTGAAGGCGGATTTTGACCACGTCACCCACGTCGAATTCCCAGCCGATGTCCATGTTCTCACTGCCGGTGACAGGTTCCCGGATGATCCAGCTCACCTCCGCGGACGACGAATTCCAGTTCATCATGGGCATCGTCCCGCTCCACTCCACGGGGTGGAAGTAGGCGGAATCAAAGCGCATCAGCCGGTCCACCACGAAGGGGATCCCGGTCTGTTCCATGGTGAAGGTGAGTTCGCGGTCGACCGGGGCATCGAAGTACTCGCGGTACAGGGCGATCTCGCGGGCGGCGTGGACGTTGGTGCGGAGGGTGTCGAAGGCGGTCGCAGCCGCGGTCGGGGGACTTGCCGGATCTGCCGCCGCCACGTCGGTTTCCGCTGCTCCCGCGCGCGCCACCCGCACTACCCCGAGCGTATCCGTCTCCTGGAAGAAGGCGCCGCCCAGGTGGTCGATTCCCTGTACGCGGTTGACGAGGACCAGATCGCCCGGCTTGTCGAAGCGCACATGCACGATGTAGCGCTCGGCGGGGCTCAGAACGATGCTCTCCACCCATTCCTCGCGCTCGAAGGCGCCCACGTCGGTGCCGACAACCTTGATGCGGACGCTGCGGCTGCCCCCCACGCTCCCGCTGTCCCCCGCGCTCCCGCTGCCCCCCTCGCTCACGCTTCCCCCCACGAACGACAGGTTGAACGTCCGGGTGTTCGACACGTTCGTGAGATACAGGCGGACCACCTCGCCGGCGGTCACGTCGAGCTCGTAGTCGGGCTCGCCGTTGATCAGCATCAGGTTGCCGAAGCGGCCCATGAACGCGTGCGTTGAGCGCTCCATACCGAATGGCATGGGGGCATCGCCGGCCATGAGGAAGTCGTCCACCATCAGGACTTCTTCCCGGTCGGCCGGGGCGTAGTAGTCGGGCTGGCTCGGCTCGACGAGCATGTTGCCGTAAAGGCCAAGGTCCTTCAGGACGTCTTCGCGGTGGTGCGGGTGGTACCAGTAGATGCCCGGATCCTTGAAGTGGACCTCGTAGCGGAAGGTCTCGCCGGGCTCGACCGGGTCCTGAGTGATGCCCGGCACGCCGTCGGACGCGTTGTCGAGGCGGAGGCCGTGCCAGTGGATGGTCGTCGGCCACGCGATCGAGTTGGTGAAGTTCACGGTGATCGTGGCCGCCTCGGGGACGTAGAGAAGAGGTCCCGGGTACTGGCCGTTGAAGCCGTACATGACGTGGTCGCGGCCGCGGATACGCCGCCGCACAAGCCCGGCCTCCAGGTCGATGGCGTCGCCGTCGCCGAGCCGGACCACGTCGCGGGGCCGGGCCAGAGGGAGGGTGGCGGGGTCGATGTCGGAGCCGGGCAGGAAGGGGTCGGTACCGGGCGGGTCGAGCTCCATCAGCGCGGGGAACATGGTGAGGCCGGGTATCATGGGGGGGCGGGGCCAGCCGTCGCTGCCGGTGGCCATCGCGCCGTGCTGGTGGCCGGGCATCGGCGCTCCTCTTGTTGGGCGCCCCGTGGCCCCGAGCAGGAACTCCTGCAGGTCGGGCGGTGCCATGCGGGCGCTGGGCGACGTCGCGCGCAGGAGGAGCCGCCCTTCCCATTCGGGGGCGTCGGGCCGTGCCTCCGCCGTGACAAGAAGCATGAACTTGTTGAGGCTGATCTCGCCGATGCTGCGCGTCCCGTTGGTGACGGGTCCGAGACTCGTTACCGTGTCGAAGAGGGGGGTGGCCAACCACGCGACGATGTGGTTGTAGTCGCCCAGGGTGGCGGGGTCGGGGAGCCCGTCGAGCGTGAGGATCCCCTCGTACAGGTGGTTTCCGGCCGCGTTCACGGCTACCCCGAAGGGCGAGTGGGGTGTCCGCAGCTCGAGGCGGCCCGAAAGGTCATCCAGGCCGGGGCGCGCGGTGAGGAAGACGCAGTAGAGGTCGCGGCTGGGGGCGAGGGTGGCGCCCTGGGGTGGGGGGGTGTCGTCGCAGGTTGAGCTGGTGGCGCGCGGGGTGCGCGGGCCCGCTCCCTGCTGTGCGGCGAGGGTGGCGGGGCCGGGGACGGCCGCGACAGCCGCCAACGTCGCGGCGGCCAGCGCGGTGACCGGCAGCTTCGCCCTCAGCCTCTTGTCCATGGATCAATCATCGTGACTCCGGTGTTCTTGAAGTCCCGTTTGTTTCGGGTGACGACTGCGAGGCCGCGACCGGCCGCCGTGCTGGCGAGCATCGCGTCCGACAGGTGGCTGTCGAGCGGTTCACCCCGCCGACGCTTCTCTTCCATGATGCGGGCACACTCCTGGGCGTCGGTAGCAGTCCAGGCGAGCACCCGGCCTTCAAAGAGGTCGTTCAAGAGGCCACGAAACCGCGCCGTGAGATCCTTCCGCCTTCGTCCGGCTTCGAGACGGCCGATGCCGTTGAGGATCTCCCAGACGGTGACGGAGGAGATATGGATCCCCTGATCGGCGATCCTATCCAGGAACCCGGCGACTCGGGGCTCCGGGTTCGGTCGCATCATCTCCGAAACGACGTTCGTATCGAGGAGCCAACTCACAGCGGGTCACGCATCGCTCTCGTCGGCGAACTCGACCGGCCTGTAGCCGTAACGCCCCCGCTGCGGCAACTCGACCCCGTGCTCCGGTCCGAAATACCGCCTGAAAGCCTCTGAAGGCTTGGTGCGGCGCTGGGTTCTCTCGCGCCTTTCCCGGATGAGGCGGCGGACGAACTCTTCCATTGAAACGCCGGCCTGGCGCGCCTCATTCTGCAGCCAGGACTTGTCCCCCGGATCAATACGGCGAACGGTAATGGTGGAACTCAATTCGACAGCGCTCCATGGCCGGAGATGGATTTGGTCTATGGAAAGAGTAGTGCTAGCAACTCGTGCTGTCAACTAGAACCGATACCCCAGACTGACGATGGGCCGGATCTCGGCAGCGTCCTCCAACCAGTAGGCCAGGCCCACCTCGCCACTCAGGGTGGCTCCGAGGAACCGCAGGCCAGCAGAGAGCACGTTGGATCCGTCCTCGACCCCGACCCGCCGGAACTCCCCGACCAGCCTGATCCTCGGATCCATGCTGAACTCGCCACCGATCGAGAAAACGCCATCGGTATCGGTGACGCCGGACTCGGAAAATCCCAACAAGCCGGCGCCTCCGTGCATCACGAAGCCGCTCACAACGTTTCTGGAGACCATTCCGGAGACTCCGAAGTAGACCAGGTTCTCCTCCGAAACGAGGAGCCCCAGATGACCACCGAGAGCAACGGAGGCTTGCTCATTGTCCAGTACGCGGAACTTGGAAGCGTAATACGGGAAGAAGTCAATCTCGCGGCCGTCGACATCGTGGTAGAAACCGGAACCCACCGCAATTGTGAGGTCGTCGGAAACACCGTACGCCGCGTGTGCGACATACGGTACGATGTCCAGGAACTCCCCGACCTGAGCCACCACGCTGGTGCCCAGGTAGCCTGCACTGAAGTGACCCTGACCGCGGGCCAATGTGCGTCCCGTCGACTCCAGAAACCCCACCAGCAATCGGGGCGGAACCGGGTCGGGTGATGGTGAATGGCGGACGCTCCGGGACTGGGCACCCACCGGGTCGGCGGTGACCGTCCTCGGTTGCGCGGGGTCCGTCCCGGGTTGCGGGGAGACCGCCTGTGCCTGTCCCGCAGTCACCGTTACCGTAGCCATCTGTTGTGCCGAGAGGCCACCCGGGTCACTGGCCATCACGGTCACCGTCACGGTACCCGGCGCCACGTCGGAAATCCTCACGGTGCTTTCGGACACGGCGACCGCAACCACGGCGGCGCTCGATGCCCCGGCCGCGTAGGCCAGCTCGTCTCCGTCGGGATCGTTGAAGTAGGCAGATACATCGATGGAGGCCCACTGGCCCGAAGAGAGGGTCTGGACGGGAATCGTTCCGATCGGCTCGGGTGCGCGGTTGCCCCCTTCAACCGTCACTCTGATACGCTGTGTCGCCGAGAGGCCGCCGGGATCGCTGGCGAATACGGTCACCGTCACGGTACCCCCTGCCACGCCCTCGATAATCACGGTGCTTCCCCGCACGAAGACAGTGGCAGTGGTGCCGTCCGAGGTTGCCGCCGCGTAGACCAACTCGTCCCCATTGGGGTCGCTGAAGTAGGAGAGCAGATTGACGGTCGCCGACTGGCTCGGGGTGAGGATCAGGTTGGGGATCGTGCCGACCGACTCCGGTGCCCGAGGGTTCTGAGCGGCTACCGGCCCGGAAGGTGACATCAACGCGATCACAAGGGCGAGCAAGACCACGATGGTCGACGTACCATCGCTGGCGAAGGACTCCGGCCGTGACGACCAAACCATCTGGACCTTCCTGGTTGATAGATCAATCCGTGCGGAAACCCGCCGGAATCGTCTGATACTGAGGTATGGCGCAGGGCGCGGCATGTCAATCGCCCCTACAGCCCCGCCTGCTCCTTCACGTACTGCGCGGCCTCGAGGTGCGTCGCGAACCAGACCCCCTCGTGGCCCTTGATGTACCGGATCAACTCGTCCAGGACGACGATCCGGGAACGGTGGCCGACGACGTGCGGGTGCATGGTCAACAGAAACATCGTGCCTTCGGCGTAGGCACCGTCGAAGTCGTCCTTCCAGACCTCGAGCACGTCGCGCGGGTGCGAGTAGCTGCTCCCGCGGGGGTTGAAGAGCGGCGCGTCGTCCATGATCCACTCGACGGGGAGCTCCACCATGCCCGTGGGCTCGCCGTCGGCATTGATCTCGTAGGGGCGGTCGTCGGCCATGAGGGACGAATCGTAGAAGAAGCCCATCTCGCGGAGGATGTCCAGCGTATTGGGGCTGAAGTTCCAGGAGGGGGCGCGGTACCCGAGCGGGCGGGTGCCGGTGACCTCGGTCATGTAGTCCACCGCGCGCTGGAGGAGGGCGCGCTCCGTCTCGGCGTCCAGACTCGAGTTGAGTTCGTGGATCCAGCCGTGGATCGCGAATTCATGGTGTCCGGCTGCCTGGATGACGTCGATCTGGAAGGGGTTGAGGACGAGGCTGACCGCGGGGATGAAGAACGAGGCGGGGACGCCTTCCCGGTCGAGCAGGTCGACCACGCGGGGCAGCGCGACCCGGGCCCCGTACTGGCCCTGGGAAAGCCCGCCCACAGTCGCGTCGCCGTAGCGGAGGCCGGTCACGGTCTCGTTGTCGACATCGAAGGAGAGGAGGACGGCGACCCGCGCGCCGTCGGGCCAGCTGTCGGGCTGGAGGCTGCGGCCGGCCCGCACGGCGTTCACGGTTTCCATGACCCGCTCGTCGGACCAGGTCCAGCCGGGTTCGTTCCCGGGGGTGTCGGCGACGGGAGCGGGCTGGCAGGCCCAGGCGGCCGCAACCGTGACGAGCATCAACGTGCGCATCTTCATCCTTCCATCTTCCACAGAGCTATTCCTCCGGCCTGTTTGCCTATTTGTGCGGACGCAACGCGCGTGCCCGATTCCAGGTCGATCACTTCAACTGTCCCGGGATCGCCGGCGATCCCCTCGACGGTCACGATCGCGTAGCGGCCGTCGGGGGTGGCCACGACGCCGTGCGTCACGCGCATCTCGGAATCGACCAGGTGCAGCAATTCGCCCGATGCGACATCCCAGACGCCCAGCTTGGCGCTTCCCTTGAGGGTGGCCAGCAGCTTGGAGCCGTCGGGGGTCAGGTCGAGGTTGTAGGGCGCTCCCGGGGCCTCGATGCGGCGCGTGACGCGCCAGTCGTTCAGGTCGATCTCGAGGATCAGGTCGCCCTTGTTGCAGGGGACGAAGACACGCTCCCCGTCCGGGTGGGGCGTCGCCCAGGTGGGAGAGCAATTCTTTTCCGCCGGCGGCGCCATGGCCATGTGTCCCTCCATCGGGGCGTGAGCGGGCTCGTTGGCGATCAGGTCGAGCCGCCTGCTCACATCGAGGGTCGCGCCGTCGATCTCGACGAGCTGGTTGTCCATCATGCACGCCGAGTAATGCTTCGAGCCGTCGGCGTTGAAGCGGGAGCCGTGCGGCATGGTGCAGGTGACCACGTCCGCGATCGGGAACATGGTCTCGAGGTCGATGATCGCGACGGTCGAGGGGACGTGGTCGCCGTGGAAGTTGGCGTTGACGGCGAGCGCCACCGTCCCGTGCGGCGGAACGGCGATCGTTGCCGGGAAGAGACCGAGGTCGGCGACGCCCACCACCGTGTCGGACACGGTGGCGTACTTGACCAGGCGGCCGTTGGGGAAGCCGTGTCCCAGCGTGAGGTACCAGAAGTCGCCGGTGGGATCGACCGCAACCCCGTGCGGTGCCTCGATCTCCGCCGCGAGCCACCCGGTGGTGATCGTCTTTTCGACGACCAGGTCACCGCCCGCGTCGTACCTGAGCAGCGCGACTTCGTCCTCGGACTCGGCCGCCACGTAGACCCAGTAGGACTGGGAGGCCGCGTGGCCGTGCAGCGCCGCGGTGGCCGCCAGGGTGAGGACCGCGAGCCGCAACAACGCGCGGGCGGTGCAATGGCCGGACGGGCCACTCCCCGCGACCCGCCCGAGCGTCGGCTTCACCCGTCCGATCACGGAATCAGCGTCCGCCGCGGCTGAAGCTTCACGGCCCACATGCCCGAGAAGTACTCGGCGAAGAACAGGTTGCCCTTGTGGATCTGCGGTCCCCACGTAAACGGCGCGTTAGCCACTACGCCATCCGGATCATACGACTTGTACACGGCGATCTCGCGTCCCTGATGGTACAGGTTCCCCTTCAGTTCGCCGGAGATGTCCACAACCCGCAGGCCGCCCTGGTAGAACGCCGCGTACAGCCGGTCGTCGTCGATCCACATGTTGTGCGATCCGGCTTCGGGGATCTCGTAGCGGGCCACCTCTTCCGGATTCTCGGGGTCCGTGAAGTCCACGACATGGATGTAGCCGGACATGAACTCCGGCGTGCGGCCGGCCTCCTGGCCGTCGAAGGCGGGCGCTCCGATCTCGTCGCCCATGAAGATGTAGAACTTGCCCGTCGGGCTCGTGTACGGGAACGCCGCGTGCGTGGCGCCGCCGATGTCGGCGAAGCGCGCGATCTCGACCGGGCTTTCGGGGCTCCCGCCCTTGTCGCCGCCACCGACGTCGATGACCACGACCCCGTCGCTCCAGTTGGACGTGTACGCGATCCCGTCCACGATCCAGATGTCGTGGATGGCGTGGCCCGGCGTATCCAGCTCGAAGCGCCCGACCCGATGGGGACTGGCCGGATCGGCGATGCTGATCACATCGAAGCGCGTGCCGTTGTTCACCGCGTAGACGTGGTCCTGGTAGATGAACAGGTTGTGCACCCCTCCGGTGAGTTCGTCGTCGTAGGTGGAGATGATCTCGATGTTGCGGGGATCGCTGCAGTCGACGATCACGATCCCGTTGCGGCGGTTCGACGCGCCCTCCCGCGAGATCACGCAGATCTCGCCGTTCTCCGAGACCTTCACGTCATTGGTCGTGCGCGCGTCCACGAGGAGCGAGTCGGTCAGCACCGGGTTCGCGGGATCCGTCACGTCCCACCAGTAGGTGCTGCCATGCCCGCTGTGCGTACCGGTGATCGCGTAGTCGCGCCCGTCGACGCCCTCCCAGACCCACAGGTCCGAGGTGGAGACGTTGCGCACCGGCGCGTGGCCCACCAGCGTCACTTCCTCGCTGATGTGGCGGGGCAGGATTTCGACCGTCGCGTGCGAGGTCGTTCCCGGAACGCTCGCCGTGACGGTGTACACGCCCGGTTTGTACGCCACGAATCGGCCCATGGGGTCCACTTCGGCCGGCGGGATGTCGGCGGTCGCGACCTTGTCGGGATCCGCGATCAGCCCGAAGGTGACCGGGATGTCGTCCACCGCGCCGCCACTCGCGTCCGCGGCGGTCGCGGCAAAGTGGATGACGTCGCCGGTCCTTCCGCGGGCCTGGCTGGCCTCCACGGCCATCGAAGCTACCGGGTTGTCCGCCACTTGATAGGTAATTTGGCCGACAACGTCCTCTGCGGACGCCGAAAGCGTGACTTCTCCGGGCGCAAGAGCCGAGAAGACGCCGAAGCGGTCGACCGTCGCAACGGACTCGTCGGAGGTGCTCCAGGTGACAGCCAGGTCGCGCACATCGTCCGCGCGGTCGATCACGGTCGCCTTGTGGCGCATCGTGACGCCCGTGTAGTAACGGCCGCCGTCCTCCGAAATCTCGACGCGGTCGATCGCCGGGAACGCCACGCTGACAGTCATCGTTCCACTGACCCTGGTGGGACCAAGCACCCTGGCCATGACTTCGTACTCGCCGCCCTTGAACGCTTCGATTTCGCCCGTGGCCCGGTCGACGGCCAGCCGCCCGCGCCCGCCCCGAGAGAAGTAGAGGAAGGGCACTTCGACAGCGTTGCCGTCGGCGTCGAACGCCTTGGCCGAGAGTTGAGCCTTCTCGCCGACTTCCAGCGAGAGTGTCGCGGGGGTGACTTCCACGCGAGCGATTTCCTGTGCGGCGATTCCTTCGGTTCCCAGGACTGCAAGCGCTCCGAACAGCGCGGCCACCCGGATCATCCTCGTCGTTTTCATTTCTTGTGCCCCTTCCTGCGTTGTACATGGCGACCGTGGCCGGACGGTCACGGCGAGGGTAAGATTGAACGCGTGGGGCAGGAGCGCAACGAATGGGGTCGCCCCGGAACGGTGATCCGGCGACAGACCCTCAACAACCAGGGATGACGATCATGGTGTGGAAACAGACGCGACGCGACTTCGTGAAGACCTCGGTGCGGGCAGGCGGCGCACTCGGCGTGCTGGGTGCGTTCGGCCCGATGGCCTGCGCGCCATCGGACTCAGGCTCGGGCCCCGACGCGGGCGCGGCCCCGGACCCGCAGCGCATCCTCATCCTGGGCGGAACCCGCTTCATCGGCCCCCACCAGGTCAAGTACGCACTCGACCGCGGCCACGAGGTGTCGATCTTCACCCGGGGCCGGACCCAGCCCCCCTTCTTCCAGGACTATTTCGAGCGGGTCGAGCACCTCATCGGTGACCGCAACGACGACCTGAGCGCGCTCGAAGGCAGGGAGTGGGACGCGGTGATCGACAACTCGGCGTCCTACCCGCGCTGGGTCCGGATGACCACCGACCTGCTGCGTGACAATGTCGACCGCTATCTGTTCGTGTCCTCGATCTCGGCCTATGCCGACTTCGCGGCGGTCGGGATCGACGAGAACTACGCCGTGGGCCAGCTCTCGGCTCCGGACGTAGAGGACATGAGCGAATACGGGCCGATGAAGGCGAAGTGCGACCAGATCACGCGGGATGCATTCGGCGACGGCGCGATCGTCGTTCGGCCGGGCCTGATCGTCGGCCCCGGCGACAACACCGATCGCTGGACCTACTGGCCGGTCCGCGTCGCACGGGGCGGAGAGATGATGGCGCCGAACTCACCGTCCGACCCGGTGCAGAACATCGATGCGCGCGACCTCTCGGAGTGGATCGTCCGGCTGGTCGAGACACCCGGCAACGCCGGCACCTACAACGCGACGGGCGAGGTGCAGGCCTTTGGCGACATGCTGGAAGAGATGCGCGGAGCGCTCGGCTCGGACGCGACCTTCACGTGGGTGCCGACCGAGTTCATGGCCGAGCACGAGGTCAGGCCATGGGGCCACATGACGAACTGGGTGCCGCCCGAGGGCGAAACGATCGGGATGAACCAGGTCTCGGTTGCCGCGGCGGTCGGAGCCGGGCTCACCTTCCGGCCGCTCGGCGACACGGCGCGTGACACGGTGGAGTGGTGGAATACGCTGCCGGAGGAGCGGCGTGCGGAGCCGAGGGCGGGACTGCCGGCGGAGAGGGAGGCGGAGGTTCTGGCGGCTTGGGAGGCGACGGGGTAGGGCTAGACCCCCGCGGCCATCGCGTCCTGAACCGCCGCTTCCATCGCGGCGACCTCGTCATCGGTCAGTTCTGCGAAGCGTCCGCGTTTCCTCGCCGCGAGCCGCCCGCCGTTCTGCATGCACAAACGCACCAGTAGCGTCGCGCGTCGGTCGGGCATGTCGACGATCTCGCGGACACCTGTGAGGGCTCGGTCGAACACCGCGACGAAGCCGAGTTCCTCCTTGAGGTCGCGGCGCACCGATTCGGCCACCCGGTCGTAGAGGTACTCGGCGAAGGTGGTGGCGTCGAAATAGCGGTAGAGGTCGGCGCTTTCGCTTTTGACGACCATCTCCCTGCCGGGCGTGCTCACGCCTCCACCCGACCATTCCCATCGTATCAGGTCGAGCAGGGGCCGAGAGAAGATGGCGAGGACTTCATCGTAGCCGCGCCGGTCGCGCAGAATGGCTGCGGACACCGGGAGGATGGAGCCCGGTGGACCGTACCCCCGCTTGGCGAGGACGTGGTGCATCAGGAAGCGGTGAATACGACCGTTGCCGTCTTCAAAGGGATGGATGAAGACAAAGGCGAACGACGAGACCGCTGCCGCCACAACCGGATCCACGCCACCGTTGACGACGCGCCTGGTCAATTTTGTCCAGCCCCGCATGAGGCCGGGGACGTCGATGAATCGTGGCTCTCCATGAGAACTCGAGCCTCCTCGTCCAGGCCCGATTCCATCGCGCTGCGCAACTTTGAAGTAAGTCTCACGGCGGGACAAAGCTCCGGCCCCCCCAGGAGGTTGTCGGCGACGCGATGACGCCTGGAGTTGTGGCGGTCTGCGACCAGATGCCGGTTGGGATCAAGGGCGCCGACGTAGCCCGCCTTCGCGTCGTCCAGGTCCAGGGTTCGGCCGGTGAAGGTCTCGTAAAGGAACCACGCCCGCCGGCTGAAAGCGCCCGTGGGCTGCGCCCGTACCCAGGTCTCGATTGCCCCCGGGTCGATCACGCGAAGGGCGGCAACCAGGACACCGAGATCGAATGCCTCGTGCCGCAACGCAAAGCGGAGGTGCGCGACGACCGAGTTCTCGGTGGCGTACCGCATCGGGTAGAGCTCAATGGTTCGCGGACCGTCCGTTTCGGTTCGCCGGGCACCCGCAACGACATGGCTCTGAACGGCTGGCTTCGGAATCGCCAGATCGAAGTTGCGGAAGAGCCAGGCTTGGCCGACAGGTTTGCGGGCTTCGTCGATCATGGGTCCGCCGTGGCAAAACGGTTATGCGGGTGGCGAAACCATTACACTAGCGGGTTGTCGTGGAAAATCAATTTCAGCGCACTTGAGGTCAACGCCCGCTGCGCCAATTATGTACAACTGCCCTACATGGCGACTGCTCTCACCGCCATTCCCGGGATTTGCCAGCCTTCTGCTTCAACAGCCCCAGGTCCCGCGTCGCCTCGACGAGCCGGATGAACTCGCCCCGGTACCCGCGTGGGTCGTCACCCCGCGCCTTCTCGGCCAGCCGGATGACGTTGTCCAGCGTGAAGTCGCCCGCGTGCTCCGAGTCCCGCAGAAGCATGCCGAAGCCCGCTACCGCGGCGGCAAAGCGGAAGTCCGTCGAGGCCGACTTCGGGTCGTCGGCGACCGCGTGCTCCAGGAGCTTGCTCTTCGAGCCCTCGGGGTCCTTGTAGCGAACCTTGACGTACAGGAGCTCGCCGTCGAAATCGCTGGGCGGGGGCGGCGGGTCGTCCGCCTGGGGCTGGTAGCGCAAGGCGTCCACACCGCGCGGCACCGACACTCCCGCGGGCACGACCTCGTACAGTGCGGTCACAGTGTGCCCGGCGCCGAGTTCGCCCGCATCCTTGGTGTCGTCGTTGAAGTCCTCGTCGGCCAGAAGGCGGTTTTCGTAACCGATCAGACGGTAGCCGCTGACCCGCGCAGGGTTGAATTCGACCTGGAGTTTCACGTCCTTGGCGAGGGTCAGGAGCGTTCCGCCCATCTCCTCCACGAGGACCTTGCGCGCTTCCAGGAGGCCGTCGACGTAGTGGAAGTTGCCGTTTCCGTGGTCGGCGATCTGCTCCATCTTCGAGTCCTTCAGATTCCCCGTGCCGAAGCCGAGCACGGTCAGGAAGGTCCCGCTGTCACGCTCCTTCTCGATCAGGCGCACCATCTCGGCGTCGCTGGAGGCACCCACGTTGAAGTCGCCGTCGGTGGCTAGAATCACCCGGTTGTTGCCGCCGTCGATGTAGTGCTTGCGCGCCACGTCGTAGGCGAGCTTCAGCCCGGCCCCGCCCGCGGTGCTTCCGCCGGCGTCGAGCTCGTCGAGCGCCGCCGTGATCTCGTCGTGCTGGTCACCGGGGGTCGACGGCAGGACCAGCCCGGCCGCTCCCGCGTAAACAACGATCGCGACCCGGTCTTCGGGCCTGAGCTGCTCGGCCAGCAGGGCGAACGCCTTCTTGAGCAGGGGCAGCTTGTCGGCCGGCCGCATCGAGCCGGACACATCGAGGAGGAAGACCAGGTTGCTGGGTGGAAGGTTCTCGATATCGACCGAAGGCGCGTGCAGTCCGATCCGCACCAACCGGTGGTCCCGCTTCCACGGTGCTTCGGACACCTCGGTAGTGACCGCGAAGGGGTGCTCGCCGCTGGCATCATCCCAACCGTAGGGGAAGTAGTTGATCATCTCCTCGATGCGGACCGCGTCGACGGGAGGCCGGTCGCCGGATTGGATGAAGCGCCGGATGTTGGCGTAGGACGCACGGTCCACGTCGATCGAGAAGGTGGACAGGGGGGACGCGCTGACGAGACGGAAGTCGTTCTCGTCGATGTGGGCGTAGGACTCGGTGTTGAAGTCGAGCGCGCTCACGACCATGAACTGGACTCGTGCGGCACCCTGCCGCGCGCGCTCAAACTCCTGGACCGGCTGGGCCACCCCGGTCACGGTGATCTCGTCCAGGGTCAGGGTCGCCTGCACCAGCGCGAAATCGACGACGGTCGTCTGGCCCGCCGTGACTGTGACCAGCCGCCGCTGGGTGGTGTAGCCGAGCAGCCCGGCCACCACGAGCTGGTTGCCCGCCGGTACCGCCGACAGCGAGAAGCGGCCGTCCCGGTCGGTGCGACCTGCCAGGCCGGTTCCGTCTACCGAGATCTGCGCGGCAGGGAGGGGTCGCCCGGAGATCAAATCCGTGACCTGTCCCTGCATGGTACCCGTCTGCGCCTGGACGCTTGCCGTTGCGGCGGCGAGCAAAAGCGCGAGCAGCGTGAGGACCCGGACGGCTGGTTGGCGAGCGGCGAGGATGGAGCGTCGCATCGGTCTGTCCCTTTGATCGGCGGTGTGGCGGCGATGTGGCGGCCGGCGATGAGCGGCGCGGCTTCGCACGCAGTCTCTACATACTAGGTACCCGGGCCGCTGGCCAAGGTTGCTCGGTCATGGCGTCCTCCGGGGCGATCAGCGGGTTCACCGCGCGCCTCCCGACCCCCCCGTCTCGAAGAACCCGTAGTGCTCCAGCATGAAGTTCCGGATCACCCGGGCCGCCTTGGCCGCGTACGCGATGCGACTCATGCGAGTGTCCCGGATCCCGCCGTAGTGATGCTCGATCTGGACGCCGCTGACGACTTCGGCATCCTCGGACGATCCGTGCTGGCGCGTGTTGTATCCGCCGCGGAAGTAGGGTGCGTCACCCGGTCCGGGAGCGCTCGGACTCGGCACGGAGGGGACCCCTTCCTCGTCCATCAGGCCCCCGAACGAGCTGGGGCCGCGCAGCAGCTGGGAAAAGGGGATCGGCGAGGTGCGGCCCAGGTCCCGGATACTCGTTCGCGCCACTACTTCCAGCGAGTTGAGGGTGTTGTCGGGTCGGTTCAGCTCCTCGGAGGTGAGCAGGTAGCCGAGCTCGAGTCGGTCGATGTCGTGGCCGTGGCCGTGGATGTCGAAGTACATGCCCTTGCCGAATCCCCCCGTGACGTCCGCCCGGGCGGTCTCGATCCAGCCCTGGAACTCCTCCCATGCCAGCTCGGCGTAGGGGTTTTCCTGCGCGGCCTCCACAATTTCGCGGTTGGGGTCGAGCCTGCTGCGGTGAAGGTGGGAGAGGATGACGTGAGGCGCCTGGCCGGTGAGAGTAACGAGCGCCTCGCGGATCGCGAGCGTGAGCTCGATCGTGTTCCTGTCGGTCGACCTGACGCCGTACGTCCGGGCCGGGATCTCGGGCGGCTCGAGCGCGCCGCCGTGGGGGGCGGACATGATCACCGGGAGTTCGCCGGGGATGTATTCGACGTACTCGTTCCGGCCGAAATAGCTCTGGCCCGGCTCGTATCGGGCGACCTTGTCCGGGACGTAGACTTCCAGTTGCGCCGTTCCGCTCACGCCGCCGATGGTCGCGGTGACGGTCGTGACTCCGTTCGCGATGCCGGTCGCAAACCCCCCAGGCAGGATCGACGCGACAGCCGGATTGTCGACGGACCAATCGGGCGTCCCGGAGACGATCACGTCGTTGGCATCGCGCGCGACCGCCGAGAAGCCGACTCCGTCCCCGACGCCGACGATGAGGGCTTCGTCGGGGACCACGTCGACGGTCGCGACCTGCGGGCCGGTGGGGGAGTCCCCGCCGCCGCAGGCCAGGAGGATCGTGGCCAGGAGCACGAGCGCGAGGAGAGCCCGCGGCCGGAATGCACGGGCCGCGGTTGCGGGTCGTGCCGGCGATCCAGGGGTCGGCCCACGCACAGGTCTACTCCGGCAGCCCGTACGCCACGAGCATTGCGCCCTCTTCCCCTCCCGTCGCGATCACCACGAGTTGGCGCCCTCCACGCGTCCGGAAGGTCATGGGGTTGGCATAGCCGCGCCCGGGAAGCCGGCCCTCCCACAGCACTTCACCACCTGCCGCGTCGAAGGCGTACAGCACATCGGAGCCGCCCGTGAGGAAGACGAGGCCGCCTGCGGTGACGAAGGCCCCTGGCGGTCCGACCACGCCCAGCCTGGCGGGAAGCACTACCCCGGCCAGCGCCGGATCGCTCCTGACTTCGGGCCGTTCCCCGACGGGCTCCTGCCACACGATCTCGCCCCCGTTCATGTCGATGGCCGTCAGCGTGCCCCACGGCGGGTTCGAGATGGGGACGTTGCCGATCCGCAGTGTGCGCGGGGCGCCGCGGGCGAGCGCGTAGTCGCCCACGGTGGTCTCGGGGTTGGCAGGTGCGATTGTGAGCAGGCTGGGTTGTTCCGAGGCCTTGACGAAGAGGAAGCCCGACCCGGGGTCGAAGGCCGCGCCGCCCCAGTTGCCGCCGCCGAGGATCCCGGGCATGGCGATGGTGCCCTCCATGGAAGGGGGCTCGAAGAGCGGGCCGAACCGATACCCCGCCGTCAGCTCCTCGGCGCGCCGCCGCAGCTCGGGGGTGAGGTCCATCAGGTCGTCGGGCGTGAAACCCTGCCGTGAGAAGGGGGCCGGGTGGGTGGGGAAGGGCTGGGTGGGGGCGGATGCCTCGCCGGGCACGTCGCTGGGTGGAACGGGACGCTCCTCGATGGGCCAGACGGGCTCGCCGGTCTCGCGGTCGAAGGTGTACACGAAGCCGGTCTTGCCGGCCACCGCGACCGCGTCGACCGCCGCACCGTCGCGTTCGACGGTCATCAGCACGGGCGCTCCCGGCAGGTCGAAGTCCCAGAGGCCGTGGTGCACGGTCTGATAGTGCCAGGCCAGCTCGCCGGTACGCGCGTCGAGCGCGGCCAGCGACTCGGCGTAGAGGTTGTCGCCCTTGCGATGACCCCCGTAGTAGTCGTTCGAGGGGGTGCCGATCCCGGCGAAGAGGAGCCCGCGCGCTTCGTCCACGACCATGGGCGCCCACGCGTTGGTGTGACCCGTGTAGTCCCAGCTCCCGTCCTCCCAGGTATCGTTGCCGGGTTCACCGGGCTGGGGGATCAGGTTGAAGGACCACACGAGCTCGCCGGTGTGCACATCGAACGCCTGGATGTTGCCGGGCGGGTCGCGCGGGTACACGAAGCCGTCCCAGACCCCGTTGCCGATGATCAGAAGATCCTCGAAGACGACCGGCGGCGATGTTTGCGTGTAGTGAAGCCGGTTTGTGCGCCAGAGGAGGTTCTCGGTGAGATCGATCTCACCGCGGTGGCCGAAGGACTCGATGGGCTCGCCCGTGGCGCCGTCGAGCGCGATCAGACGCCAGCGCGTGTTCAGGAAGACGCGCCGTTCGCGCGGACCGTTCCAGACGGCCACGCCGCGGTGCACGAACCCGGTGCCGTTGGGGGGCTGGCCCCACTCCACGGTGCGCGGATCGAAGTCCCAGATGGTCTCGCCGGTGCTCCCGTCCAGCGCGATCACGCGGTTGTAGGAGGTGGTGAAGTAGAGCGTGTCGTTGTACGCGACAGGAGTGGCTTCGAAGTTGCCGGGCCGCACGCGCTGCCCGCGGATGGGCGCTGCCGGACCCTCGATAGGGGATTCCCCGGTCTCCCAGCTCCAGGCGGCTTCGAGCCCGGCGACGTTGTCGGGGGTGATCTGGTCGAGGGGCGAATATTTGCTGCCGCCTGAGTCGCGTCCGTAGGCGGGCCAGTCGCCGTCGGAGTGGGATGGGGAGGGGGCCGGGCAGGCGCCGCCGGCGGCCGCCAGGGCGAGAACCGCGGTCACTCGGGGAACGAGGGTAGTCGGAGGATGGTTCACGGCTGGCCCTCCCGCGCCGCGCGAATGACATCCACGGCGGTCGAAAGGGCCTGGTCGACGGCTTCAACGAGGCGGTTCCGCTCGCGAGCCAGTCCGGTGGCGGCGAAGCCCCGCCGGTCGCTTCCGGCGTCTTCGGACGACAGGATCCGGGCGGGGGCAAGCCCGGGAAGGGGACCGAGCCCGACGCCGGGATCGGGGTGGTAGGTGTTGAGGGGCACGTACATGACGCGGTGTAGCGGCCTGAGCACGGCGACCAGGTCCAACGGCCCCACAGAGCCGGCGTCGGCCAGCTCGTCCAGCCGTTCCGCGGCCTCCCGGAGGCCCACCATGCGCCCGCCCAGCTGTTCACCGAGCCCGAGGGCGCCACCCGACGCCGCGTCACGCGCGGCGACCGCCTCGGCCAGGGACGCGACCTGAGCGGAGAGGCTGACCGGATAGCGGGAACCCGCGAGCATTTCGGCCAGTGCGTCGGCGTACAGATCCGTGTCGGTCTTGAGGGTGCCGGGGTCGATCTTGTCGTAGGTGTCGTCCGGGGTGTGCCACCACCAGTAGCCGCCGTCCTCCGCCAGGCGCGTGTGGTTGAACTGAATCAGCGGCAGGCCGACCCCGTTGAAGGCCTGGTCCGAGTTGCGCCCCGGCCGCGAAGGGGAGATCGCTTCCCCCTGCGTCGCTTCCACCACGCGCGCGGCGAAGGGCTGGAACGCCTCGGACGCGGAGGCCCCGAAGCGCTTGGCCTCCATCTGGCCGACCCCGTCGATATTCATGTAGGCCAGGCCGCGAGTGCGCAGGTCGGTGAAGAACTCGTCCGCGAACCATGTCGACCCGGCGTAGCGTGCGTTGCTGTGGCCGGGCCACCACGCGACCACGAGGCCGTGGCGGAGTTGGTCGCGCACATCGTGGAAGGCCAGCGCGAGCGCGAGCATCGCCGCGTTCGACGCGGCCTCGTCGGTCGCGCCGTGGTACCACCCGTCGATGTGACCGCCGAGGAGCACGTACGGCGCACTGTCCTTCCCGGTCGGCTCGATGGTGGCGACGGCCAGCCGTAACGGCTTCCACCCCGTCGCGACCTCGGTCTCGACGCGCAACTCGACCGGTCCGGCCGCCATCCGTGCGCGCAACTCCTCTCCCGCGCCACGGGCGATCTGCGCCACCGGCACCCCGGGCAGCCGATGGTAGTTCATCAGGGACGGGCTGCCCCAGGTGGATGTCACGATCAGGTCGTTGAGGCGCTCTTCAGGGTTGATGAACACGATCGCTGCCGCGCCCATGCGCTCCATCGCGATCGTGGGCAGGTTACGGGGCTGCCCGTCGACGATGGCGACCTTGCCGGTCAGGTCGGGGAGGTCGGCGCCGAAGTCCTCGCCCTCGATGACGAGGCGCTCCCCGGTGCCGACTTCGAGCCGCGGCAGGTCGCTGAGCGCGCCCATGTCGACCACTTCGCCGACCGTGCCCGCGCTCGATGCCGAATACGCCATGGTGATTGCTTCCGGCGCGAAGTCCGTGCCCGGGATGGTCACGCTCGCCGAGACCGGGTCGCTGGCGTACGCGTCCAGTTCGTGGACGGCAACGGGGACACCGTTTGCTTCCAGCGTGGCCACGATGGTGTCGATTGCCGCGTTCTCGCCAGGGCTGCCCGACGGGCGCACATGCTCGGCGATCGCGGCCGAGAAGGTCATCAGCGCGTCGGTGGTGATCGCGGCCTTGACCGACTGTGCGAGGACGTCGACCTCGGCGGTGGTCGGCGCGGGGGTGTCGGCCGTGCATGCGGCCAGAGCAACGAGGGTGGCCGCCGCCGTCAGGACCGGATTCGAGGCCGGGGGTCTTTTTCTCATGCTCACTCCACTCGACGCAGCTCCAGCTGGATGCGCGACGCGCTGATGTTCAGAAAACCGCGGATACGATCATTCGAATCCGTCTGCCCGGTGTAGAGCAGGGTGCCCGAGTCGCCTTCGAGAGCCAGCAAGACGTCCGGATAGTGGTGGGAGCCTGCTACCGTACCCTCCCTGTTGCCGCCGTCCCCGGTCAGGCTCCAGTTCCCCGTGACCAAACCGTCCGAGTCCTGGGACAGCGTCAGGGTCAGGTTACCCTGGCCCAGGACTGCATTCGTAAACCGGCCTGCCCAATTCCCCGTCAATTCGGGCTGGTCCGGGCCGCTGGCGTCGCCGTTGCAGCCGGCGAGCGCAACGATGACGGCGACGCTCAGCGCCCGTCGGACAACCCGTGACATCGGTTTGTTTCAACCCGTGGGCTCAGGCTCCCGCCCCGGCGGGTAGAAGCAGTCCTCGCTACGGCTGGTGTCGACGAGCTGGGTGATCTGCCAGCCGTTCTCGCCCTTGTAGAGCTGGAAGCCCTCCTTGCCGCAGTGCGAGAAGGTGTCGCCTCGGTAGAAAGCGTACTTGGTCCACATCTGTGCCAGGCGGCCGTCGACATGCACGGTCCAGTCCCAGATGGGCTCGTCGTAGACCTCGTCTCGCGGTCGGCCGATCGACTCGATGAACCCGTCGGCGGGCCGGAAGCTGATGCCGTCCTCGCCGGCGCGGCCCAAACGGGCTTCGGGGTGGAAGACGGCACGCGCCATCTCGCTGTCGCCGGTGCGCATGGCCTCGAAGAGCTGCTCGACAGCGGCGACGACGGCGGCTTCCTCCGAATCGGATTCAGGGGTCGGCGCGGCGTCGGGCACCTCGGCCTCCTGGGCGCAGGACGCGGTGAGGAGCAGGCCCGCGGTGATCGCGACTGCGGCGATTGTGGAGATGGTCATGATCGTTCCTCGATAACGGTCTGGTGTGTGCCGGCGAAGTCCTCGGGGTTCACGCGACCGGCTTGTCCCGGAACTTGTCGAACCACGCCTTCAGGTACAGCTGGGTCATGATGCGGTGGGAGGTGGACCGGGATCCGTGGTACTCGTCCGGAATCTTGACGTGCATGGTCTCCTGGCCGAGCACCTGGAGCGCGCGGTAGAACTCCTCGGCCTGGGGCATCGGCGTCCGCAGGTCCTCGACGCCCGAGAGCAGCATCGTGGGGGTGGTCACGTTGCCGACGTAGTGGAGCGGCGAGCGCTCGGCGTACTCCATGGGGTCTTCCCAGGGCATCGAGCGGAAGCGCCGGTACCATCCGGCACCGTCGGTGGTGCCGACGAAGGAGTGCCAGTTGATGACCGGCCGCTGCGAGACGGCGGCGCGGAAGCGGTCGGTGTGGCCGACGATCCACGCGGTGAGGACCCCGCCGCCGCTGCTCCCGGTGACGAAGAGGTTGTCCGCGTCGATGAAGCCGCGATCGATGGCCGCGTCCACCCCGGCCATGAGGTCGTCGAAATCCTTCCCGGGGTAGAGGTAGTTGATGCCGTTCACGAACTCCTGGCCGTATCCGGTGCTGCCGCGCGGGTTCATCCACAGGACGGCGTACCCGTCGGCGGCGAAGTTCTGCCAGTTCCAGTTCCAGCGCACGGTGTACATCGAGACGGGTCCGCCGTGGATCCAGAGAAGCAGGGGGTACTTCTTCCCGGGTTCGAATTCGGCGGGCTTCATGAGCCAGCCCTGGACGGGCAGGCCGTCGGAGGACTCGGTCCAGATCTCCTCGACTTCGCCGAGCTTGATGTCGCCCAGAATGTCCTTGTTGTAGTCGACGAGCGAGGTGATGTCGTCCGGCGCGTCGAGGTCGAAGCTGACCAGGTAGCTGGGGCTGTAGAAGGTCGAATTCGTGGCTGCCACCGTGCCGTTCCTGGCGATCGACACCCCGGAGATGTAGTGGACGCCGTCGGTGACCTGGCTCATGTCGCCGCCGGTCGAGACGAAGTGGAGGTTGGACGAGCCTTCTGCGCCCATCGTGTAGTAGACGCCCGAGTTGTCGTGCGCCCAGGTGACGCCGCCCGGCGAATTCGGGAGGTTGCCGGCGAGCATCTTCTTGTTGCCGCCGTCGGCGTCCATGAGGTAGAGGTTGGAAAGGTTGCTGTAGTTCTCGTTCTGGTCGTAGCCGGTGTAGGCGATCATGCTGCCGTCGGGGGAGACCACGGGTCCGCCGTCGGGTCCCAGCCGGTCGGTCAGCGTGGTGATCTCCAGGGTGGCGAGATCGATGGCGTGGATCTCGGAGTTGCTACGCTCGTAGCCCTCCTCGGGCTCGAGGTCCCCGCCGAAGTAGAGCGTGGTGCCGTCGGGCGACCACCGTGGATTGCTGTGCGATTCGTCGCCGGAGGTGATCTGGCGGGGTGTGCCGCCCAGCTCCGAGTCGACGATGAAGATCTGCGTGTTGCCCTTCGGGTTGTATCCACGGCCGTCCCTCTGCCACGCGATCCGGTCCTCCACGACGGCCGGCTTGGCCAGGTTGGCGCCGCGCGGGAAGGCGGGCATCTTGATCGGCAGCGGCGACCCCGTCTCGGGGATGAACATCGTGAACGAGATGTGGGTGCCGTCGGGGGACCAGCGCATCCCGCCGGGAGAGCGGTCGAGGTTGGTAAGCTGGACCGTCTCGCGGGTGTCGAGCCACATCATGTGGATCTGGCTGGTTCCGCTCTTGTCGGAGAGGAAGGCGATCCTGGTGGCGTCCGGGGACCAGATCGGTGACGAAACCTGGAAATTGCCGGTGGTCAGCTCGCGGGCCCGCCGGGTCGCCATGTCCATGATCAGGAGGTTGCTCTGGTTGCGGTCGTTCATCTTGTCGACGCTGCCGCGCGTGAAGAGGATGTGGCCGCCGTCCGGGGAGATCCTGGGGCTGCCGACCGATTCCATCTCCATGTAGGTGTCCATGTCGAGGAGCCCGCTCGGCTGCTGCGCGGTGGCAGTAGAGGAGTGGGCGAGGGCCAGAAGCAGGAGAGGGAGGGAGGGGAGGAGGGTGCGTGGGGTCTTCATGGGGACCTCCTGGGACGCGTGGCGTCGGGCGGTGACGGATTGGCGGCGCGCGGAAATGCAGCGAGCAGCCCGCAACTGCTACAGGTAACGCCGATGAATGCAATCGTGCCAGTAGGGCGTGCGGTCTTCGCGGAACGTGGAGTCGGCAGCTACGGCTTCAAGCTCCGAGCCGGCCGGCGATTCTGAGGACCCCGCCCTGCCGGCGTGCCTGGACCTGCCTCTGGCGTTCGCGGGCGGCGAGCCAGCTGGCGAGATCCACGGTTCCCCGGCTGTCCTGGTTCTGGACGGCCCCGAGGCGTCGCTGCTGCTGAATTGGGGAGCCGATCCGGCGTTGGATTATCGGATTCGAAACCGGAGCGGGTGTGTCCGACCGATCAACCGCCGAGACTTGCGCGACCCATTCTTCGAACCGCCGCTGCACCATTCCCGGATCGCGACCTGCGGCTGCCAGGGTGCAGTTCGTCAACCGCACGCTGTATCGCTCCAGCGTCCGTCGGCGTACCCCCGCCCGCTGGGCGATGGTGTCCCACTTGGCGTAGGGACGCTGGCGCACCGCCCACAGGAGAGTCGCCCAGCTCAGGAACTCCTTGGGTCCGCACTGGAGCGGCACTTCCGTCCTCCAGTAGCGGCGAAACGCGTCGGGGGGAACCTTGGCGTGCTGCGCCAGGCCCCCGACCGAGCTCGGCGGCGGCTCGGAGTCCGGGTCGATGTCAGTCCCGCACATGCGCTTGATCGCCTTGACCAGACTCCAGTGAAACGAGTGGTCGCGGAGCAGACGATGGCCGAGTAGCCGGAGGGGATCCCGGTACCAAGGCTCGATCCGACCCACGAGATCGACCAGGCGATCGGCGGCCTCTTCCGCCCATACGACGTGACAACGGTTGGACTCGATCTGGCGAACTCGCTGCAGACTCTCCAGGGACAAAGGCGTGACGAGCACGCACGATGGCCCCCCGATGCTCTGGTCAAGGACTGCCCGAAGCCACGTGACATCCGTGTCCGAAAACTCGCCCAACCCCGCTATCGCCACGCTCGCGACGCCGAACAATTCGTGGAATGTCTTGCGGCACTCCGTTACCTGAAGTTCGGCCCCTGCGAGCAACCCTTCGATCCGGGTCCGCATGTCGCGAGTCTCATAGTAGAACGCGATCATGGCCCATGTATAGGGTGTTTGCTGTGGCGATGCAAGTACCCGTTTTTAGCGCTGCCGCCCAAGCAACCGCCGAAACCCCTCGTCCTCGCGGATATTGTCGAAATCGGCCTGCGTGGCCGCCAGTTCGCGCCAGCGGTCGTTCAGCTGGATGGCTTCGCCCAGGGTTGCCACCGCGCTGCCCGCATCGCCTGCACGGGCATACAGTCGCGCCAGCCCGTAGATGAGCTGGTCCTCGCCGGGGACAATCGCGATCGCCTCCTGCTGAGCCGCGATCGCATCGTCGAAGCGGCCCTCCGCAGCCAGGTTCCGAGCTTCACGCGAGTGGATCCGCGACACCGACATGTTCACGAGCCGCCGGAGTTCCATGAACGGTTCGGTGTGATCGTCCACGCGGACGTCCACCCATCGGTCGGTCGTCCGCCCGGAGTCGCCGATCGGCTTCACCACGAGGACCCCGCCGGCCTGCTTGCCCCTGGCGTCGCCGCCCGCTGCCTGGCCTGCGTCGAGCGCGTCCATCAGGCGCAGCGCGAGCGGGCCGTCCGCAGATTCGAAGGCCTCGGCCATTGCGCGTACCACCACTTCGCCGGCAAGGATATTGCCTTGCACCGAATAGTTCTCCCCCTCGATGTGGCCTGCCCAGGCGCTTGTGGACGATCCGGTGTAGGCCCGCACCCGGCCCTGTGCGTCAATGACCGCGAGTTGCCTGCGATCGCGTCCGGGATCGGATCCGGTGAGGTGGCTGACGACCTCGTCGGGTGACAGGCCGAGTTCCAGGAGTTCGAGGCCGCGCGGCCCGTACGTCTGGTTGGCCGCTGCCTGGGTGGCGATGGCCCCGACCCCGGCCTTCGCGTACGAAACGATGGCCCCCGCGCGAAAGGCTCGCGACTGGACGGCGACGCCCAGTTCGCCGGTCGCGGGATCGCGGGCGACGATGGAGAAGGTGGCGACGATCTCGTCGTCGTAGTCAGCGGAGATCTCGGTGGCAGTCTGGGCTCGGAGTTCGAGTGCCGTGGTCGAGACAAGCCCGAGTGCGAGGGCAAACATGGTCGCTGTTCTCATGGTGGCTTCCCTGTTTCGGGTTCGAAGCAGTGCGGGGGCGCAGCACCTTCTCGAATATGGTTGGCCCGATGAAAATCCGCTATATTCGGGGGTGGTCACCTGTGACCCCTACTAGATATCGTCACCAAGGGGGGATTGGCGATGCGTATGCTCAAGCCGTGGCGAGGCGGACTCGCCCTTATTGTAATGGTTCTGCTCGTCAGGTGCGGAGGCGACTCGCCGACCACGACGGATCCGCCACCCGTTGACCCACCGGTCCCGACCACGGTCACCGTCTCACCGGCGACCGCCATGCTTTCAGCGCTGGGAGAGACCATCCAGCTGACCGCGACCGTGCTCGATCAGAACGGTCAGGCGATGAGCGGTGTTTCCGTGACCTGGGCGAGCAGCGACGGTGCGGTCGCGTCGGTGGGCACCAACGGAGTCGTGACGGCCGTCCAGAACGGAAGCGCCAGCGTGACGGCCACAGCCGGGACCGCTTCCGGGAGAACGTCCGTGACGGTGTCGCAGCAGGCGGCGCAGGTAGACGTCTCCCCCGAAAGCGTGACTCTGTCGTCTGTCGGCGATACCGCGCGCATGTCGGCGGAGGCGTTCGACTCGAGAGGAAACGCGATCGCCAATGCCGGATTCCAGTGGTCCTCGGACGACGGTACGGTCGCGTCGGTGGACGCCAGCGGACTCGTGACCGCGGTCCGGAGCGGAAGCGCCAGCGTGACGGCCAAGTCCGGGAGCGCGACCGGGGATGCGTCCGTCACGGTCCTGGTGGAACTGGCGGGGTTGGAGGTGTCCCCGGCCGCATCCACGCTCTTTGCCGTGGGTGACACGTTGCAGCTGGAGGTACAGGGGCTCGACGCCAATGGCAACGCGGTCCCGGGTGTCAGCGTCACCTGGAGTTCGGAAAACGCTTCGATCGCGGAAGTCGATATGACCGGGTTGGTGACTGCGTTGAAAACCGGAAGCGTGAGCATAATCGCGGCTTCCGGGAGCCTCGCCGACTCCGCCGCGGTTACGGTGGCGCAGCTGGCGGTTCGAGTACAGGTGACGCCGGACGTTGACACCCTGGATGTCGTTGGCGATCAGGTGCAACTGACCGCGGTGGCCCTCGACCGGAACGGGAACGTGGTCGAGGACACCGACTACATCTGGACCGCTCGCCACCCGCATGTGGTGACGGTGGACAGTAACGGCCTGGTCACTGCGGCGGGGGTGGGGAGCGGCACCATCAGAGTCAAGGCAACGCGAGCCGGCGGCAACCATGTTGGCGAGGCCTCAATCACCGTGCTGCAGGCGAGCGGGCAGGATTCGGATGATGGGGGGGCGCTGGTGCTTGGGGAGCCGCGACGTGGGCTTGTGTGGGTGATGCGGAGGGTGGCGAGGGACTGACACCAGCGGCCCTTTAGCAGTCCGTGGACAAAATCCTCCCGGCATTCGAGCGGCGATGCATCCGCGCTGGATCGCTGCGCTCTGCGTTGCTTTTCGGGCGAATAGCGCTGCTATTCCCCCTTCAAAGCGCCTTGCCAGCCCGGCGCCTCGCCGCTCTCGGTGCTCGTGCGGATTTATCCACGGACTGTTGGGCTGGCCTTCGCAACCACTACTCCCTATCCTGCGGCTTCGAGCATCTCCAAGCCGGAGGATCCGCATGCGCAGCATGATCATCCCCGTCGTTGCCCTGGCTCTGGTCACCCAGGTGCCAGCTGCCGCCTCTCGTCCGCTCCAGGCCCAGACCCGGTCCCCGATCGACGCAGGGACACAATGGACCCTGGCCGCCGTGGGCGACGTCATCATGAACCGGCGTTTGGCGCAGTTCGACCACCCGGGTGACCCCGGCTTCCACGAACTCGCCAACGTCATCCGCGGTACCGACGCCGCGTTCATGAACCTCGAGCAGTCGATCTTCCGCCTGCAGGAGTTCACGGGTTGGCCCGCCGCCGAGAACGGCGGGAACTACGAAGTGGGCTCGCCCGAGACGCTGAGGGACCTGGTCGACATGGGATTCGACCTCTTCAACCGGGCGAACAACCACACGACGGACTACGGCGTGGAAGGCATGCGCGTCACGAATCGGCTCCTCGACGAGTGGGGCCTCGTGCACTCCGGCACGGGTGAGAACCTTGCCTGGGCCAGCCGTCCCGGCTACCTGGACACCCCCAGGGGCAGGATCGCGCTTATCGGCATGGCGTCCACGCACACGCCCATGTCACGCGCGGGCCGAGCGGGTCCCACCGTGCAGGGACGGCCCGGTCTCAACGCGCTGCGGCTCAGCACCCGCTACGAGGGGTCCCCCGCCACCATGGCCGCGCTCCGTGAAGCGGCCCGGGCACAGGGCGGGTCCGTCTCCGACGATCCTGACGCACCGGTGCGCGTCTTCGGCGCGATCGTCCAACCCGGCTCCGAGGACCGCACGATCGTCACGCTCAACGACGCGGACCGGGAGCGCGTCCTGCACGAGGTGCGCAACGCCACCAACCAGGGCGACTACGTCGTGGTGAACAGCCATTCGCACGAGCCCGGCAATGCATCGAGGGTGCCGCCCGAGTGGATGGTCGAGTTTGCGCGCGAAGTGATCGATGCCGGCGCGGCCACCTTCATCATCCACGGACCCCACCAACTCCGCGCGGTCGAGATTCACAACGGCCGCCCAATCTTCTATTCACTGGCCAACTTCATCTTCCAGAACGAGACCATCGATCCGATGCCGTCCGATCAGCGGGATCGTTACGGGATCCCTCTGGATCGCCTCGCGTCGGAGATCTACGACACGCGCTTCCGGGTGGACGAGGATGGGAACCCTACGACGGGTTTCCCGACGGGAGCGGAGTGGTACGAGAGTGTGGTGCCGGTGGCGACGTTTGAGGGGAGCGAAGTGGTGGAGATCAGGTTCTACCCGATCGAGCTGGGGTGGAAGGCGCCGAGGTCGCAGCGGGGGACGCCGCGGATCGCGCCGGAGGAGCTGGGGCGGAAGATCATCGAGCACCTTGCCGAGCTGTCGCGGCCGTTCGGGACGGAGATTCGGTATGAGGGCGGGGTGGGGGTGTGGCGGCGGTAAGGGGGGGTGAAACGGGGGCCCCCTCATCCACCCATCCACCCATCCTCCACCACCCTCACCATCGTCTCCATCTCAACTCCATCCACCGACAACGTCACACGGTACACACCCGGCTGCGCCATCGGACGCTGGTTCCCCCCGAACCCGCCACCACCGCCACCCGGCTGCAACCCCTCAGGCGAGTTCCCCCTCAAATCCCACTGCACCCTGTTGATCCCGGCCTCCGTGGTCACTTCCAGGTTCCTGAACACCTCCCCGGTCGTCACATCGGTCACGTTCAGGTCCACATCCTCCTCGTCCGCGCCCTCACGCAGCCAGTAGTGAATCGCCACCCCGGCTTCGGCGTTGTCCCCGCGCAGCACCTTGTCGCCCGTCACCGACCTTGACAGTCGCCGATCCTGCTTCCACTGCACGGCCTCCCGCGGTTCGAACAGCAACATGTCTTCGCTCATCACCTCATCGGTCAACTTCTGCAGCGGCGTTACATCGTCCATGATCATCACGCTGCGGCCATGCGTTGCCAGCACAAGGTCGCCGTCACGGGGATGCACAAGCACGTCGTCCACCCTCACAACCGCCAACCCGCTCATGAACGGCTGCCATGTGCCCCCCTCGTCGAGCGACACGAAGAACCCGAATTCCGTCCCCGCATACAGCAGCGACGCATTCTTCGGGTCCTGGCGCACCGTGTTGACGTTCCCGTAGTCGGGCAGATTGGACGCGATGCTGGTCCAGTTCTGACCGTAGTCTCGCGTCACGTACACATACGGCCGCAAGTCACCGCTCTTGTGCCCGTCGACGGAAACGTACGCCGTCGCCGCGTCGAAGTAGGAGGCCTCCACCCGCGAGACGTAGTAGCCCATCGTCCCGCCGCGGATGTTCTGGCCGACCTCGTTCCAGGTCGTCCCTCCGTCCCGGCTGACCTGCACGTTCCCGTCGTCGGTCCCCACCCACAGCAACCCCGGCACAAGCGGCGACTCGGTCAGCGACACGATCGTGCTGAACCGGCTCACCCCGTCATTTCGGGACAGGATGCACTCTTCGCCGCGATCCAAGCGGTTGCAGCGGGGCAGGGAGTTCTCCTGGCCCATGAGCTCGACGCGGTCACGATCGAGGTTCCGGGTGAGGTCGTCGCTCATCGTCCACGTCTGTCCCCGGTCCAGCGACCGGAATAGCTGGTTGCCGCCCGCGTACACCACGTCGGGGTTGTGGGGCGACAGGATGAACGGGGTGTTCCAGTTCCAGCGGATCTCGGTGTTCAGCGCCGGCTCGGGCACGATGTTCGTGATCGAGCTGTCGTCCGTCGGCGCGCGGGGCCGGATGCTCACCTGCTCGCCGGTCGCCAGGCTGAGGCGCCGAATGTTCCCGTTCTGGGACTCCGAATAGACGACGGTGTGATCGGTGGGGTCCACGGCCGTGTAGAAGCCGTCGCCGCCGCCCACGCGGTACCAGTCCTCGCTCAGAATTTCACCGGTGCGGACGGCGCTGGGGCCGCACCAGCTTCCGTTGTCCTGCAGGCCCGTGCATACGAAGTAGGGCCGGCGCATGTCGACCGATGCGTGATAAGGCTGCCCCACCGACCAGCGCCGCAGCGCCTCCCACGTCTCTCCCTGGTCGTAGCTGATGTCGACCGAACCGTCGTTGCCGATCATCAGATGGTCGCTGTCGTCGGGGTTGATCCAGAAGGCGTGCTGATCCACGTGCCCGTAGCCGTCGAGGACGTCGAACGTCACGGCCCCGTCCACAGACTTGTGCACGCGCTGATCGACCACGTACACGGTCTCGGGATCCGCCGGATCGACGCGGATCTGGCTGAAATACATGGGCCGCCCGTTCTCGTTGCTGCGGAACTCCCAGCTCGCGCCGTTGTCGTTGGAGCGCCAGATGCCGTTGTACTCGGGATCGGGCGGGAGGGGTTCGTCGATGTCGTCCAGGCGTTCAAGCTCGGCGCGCTCCTCGTCGGTCAGCGGCTCTTCACGGTCTGCCGCGACCTCGATCTGGGCATAGACGATGTCCGGATCGGCTGGGGTCATGGCCAGCGCGACGCGCCCCATGGTGCCGCGGGGAAGACCGTTGCCCTCGAGCCGAGTCCAGCTGTCGCCGCCGTCGTCGGAGCGCCAGATGCCGCTGCCGGGCCCACCGCCGACGAAGCAGCAAGCGGTCCGGCGCCGCTGATAGGTGGCCGCGAAGAGTGTGTTGGGGTTTGCAGGATTGATGACGAGGTCCGTCGCCCCGGTGTCGTCGTCTACGGTAAGTACATGGTTCCAGGTGCGGCCGCCATCGGTGGTCTTGAAGACGCCGCGTTCGGGGTTCGCGCGGAAGAGATGACCGCTGGCCGCCACCCAGGCCACGTCGGGGTTCGTCGGATGCGCGATCACGCGCGCGATGGACTGCGTCTCCCGCAGGCCCATGTGGGTGAAGGCCTCGCCGCCATCGGTCGACTTGTAGATCCCCTCGCCGAACGAGGAACTCTGCCGGTTGTTCGCCTCTCCCGTGCCTACCCAGACGACGTCCGGGTTGGACGGCGCGATCGCGAGGGCGCCGACCGAGTGCGTCCCGTAGCTGTCGAAGACGGACCGGAAGGTGGTGCCGTTGTTGGTCGTCTTCCAGAGCCCGCCGGTCGCGAAGCCCACGAAGTAGGTGTGCGGGTTGTCAGGGTGGACCGCGAGGTCGTCGACCCGGCCGCCCTGGCCGAAGGGGCCGATCGAGCGCCAGCTGAAGGCGCGCAGAAGCGGGTCGTCGGATTGGTTGACGACGGGCGCGTCGGCGTCCTGGGCGAAGCCGGTGCCGGGGACGAGGGTGGCGGTGGCGAGGAGGGCGATGGACATCGCCAGGGAGGGTAGCGAGGGGCCACGGATGCCGGACATGAAGACCTCACGGCTGGAGATGACGAGTAACAGACACTGGAGAAATAGTGTACGGGCGTGGGTGCTCCTCCGCCACGCGGCCCCTTTCGGCAGGCGGTCCTCCAGCTACGCGGCCGCCGGGTCACCCCACATGCGGATACACCAGTTCGACCGCCCGGCGAGCTTTGCGAAGCACACTGACGGCATCCTCTCGCGAATAGAATCCCGAGGGCGTCAGGTCTTCGGCCCCGTAGAACGCCAACTCGCGATCCCTGCGCAGTTGCCGGGACAGCTCCGCGAGCCATTCGATCTCGCAGGCCAGCTCCGGGGGGAGACGGTCCCGCTCGGCGAGCAGGACGGCCGAGACATCGTGGACGCGGGGCGGGTCGATCCCACACGAACGCAGCAGCCCCTTCAGTGCGAGCTCGACAACCTCCTGGGACTCGCGAACCACGTCTGCCCAGCTCCCCGCGGCAAACAGGACGTCGAGCGCCGCCAGTCGCACCTTTGCCCGCCAGACATAGTCGCGGGCCAGTGCGGCTCCCCTCACGAGGTCGCCCGGACCCAGTACACCTGTCCGCCCACCACCCGGCGGGTGATCTCGCCCTCCAGAATCCGCCTGCGGACGCCGGCGAGGTGTCGTGACACCGCCCACGTCCGCTCAAGGAGGACCAGGCCGTCCATGGCCACTTCCGCCCAGAACCCGGAGATCGGGGCGCCTTCGGATGCCAGGCGGACGAAGTGGGGCGAGACTCGATGCCCGTGCCAACTGAGCTTGGGCTGGGAGTCCCATCGCCGGTAGAGTGCTCGGGAGATGTCGATGGTCTCATCGGTGACCACGAGAACATCCAGATCTGATTCGGGCGAGTCCTCGCTCCGGGCCCAGGAGCCGAATACGACGACGCCCAGCAGTGAGTCGCCAAGCACGGAAATCGCTCGGCGGACCACGGCGGTACCCTCCTCGTCAAGCCCGGCGCCGAGCGATGCCAGCTTGTCGGCGCAGTAACTGTTGAGAGACGTGTCCGCCGCGCGCGCAGCGTCGCGCAGCGAGGCGTGCAGGCCCGGATCGATACGGAGGACGAAACGGCCGGACGGAGCTCGTCGAGGTAGGATAGTATCATCAATCATGTCATTATGATACTATCGCCTGCGGCCAAGGGCCAGCTCTATGGACGGCCGCGACGCCCAACCTCCTGGCCTGCCTGCCACAAGCTGAGGGGTGTGACTGTCGGTGGCCAAGCCTCTGGCCCGCCTCCCGGTCCCGCCCCACCTTGTGCACATCACTGCTCGACCACCTCTGCGGAACAGGACCATGTCTGCTCTACGCCTCGTCGCTCGGGCCGCCACTGCGGCCGCCGTCACCGCCGCCACCCTGGCCACTACCGCCCCCCTCGCCGCCCAGCAGCTCACCCCCGACCAGTACCAGGGCCTCCGCTTCCGACACATCGGCCCCGTGGGCAACCGGGTCGCGTCCGTCGCGGGCGTCCCCGGCGACCGCACCACCTACTACGCGGGTGCAGCGAGCGGCGGGATCTGGCGGACCACCGACGCGGGGCTCAACTGGGAGCCCGTCTTTGACGACCAGCCGGTCCACTCCATCGGCGCTCTGGCGGTCTCTTCCAGCGATCCGGCCATCGTGTGGGCGGGCACGGGCGAGAGTTCGATCCGCTCCAACGTCTCGATCGGCAACGGCGTCTGGAAGTCCACGGACGGGGGTGACTCCTGGACGCATGTGGGGCTGGAGGGCACGGGGCGGGTGGGTCGGATCCTCGTTCACCCGCGTGACCCGGACGTGGTGTACGTGGCAGCGCTGGGACACGCGTACGCCCCCTCCAGCGAGCGGGGCGTGTACCGCACCATGGACGGCGGCGCGTCATGGGAACAGGTGCTCTTCGTCGACGAGGGCACCGGCGCCTACGAGATGGTCATGGACCCGCACAACGCGCGGAAGATCGTCGCGACCACATGGGATCTGGACCTGAAGACCTGGAAGAGGGACAGCGGTGGTCCGGGAAGCGGTCTTCACGTCACGATGGACGGAGGCGACAGCTGGCGGAAGCTGGAGGGGAACGGGCTGCCGACCCGGCGGATCGGCAAGATCGCCGTATGCATGTCGGCCAGCGACTCGGACCGGATCTACGCCCTCATTGAAACGGGCGACGGCGTGCCCATCGATGGGGAGGAGACGGACAACGGCGAGCTCTGGAGGACGGACGACGGCGGTGCGACCTGGCAGCTGACGTCGTACAGCCATGACCTGGCGAGTCGTCAGGCCTACTACACCCGCTGCGGCGTGGCGCCCGACGACCGGGACGAGATCTACTTCCTGTCCTCCAGCTTCAGCCGCAGCCTGAACGGCGGCGAGACCCACAAGACCGCGAGGTTCCTCGGAGGCGGCAGCGAAGGCCCCGGGTGGGACCATCACGACATCTGGAGCGATCCTCTCAACGGGGACCGAATCGCGATCGGCCACGACGGTGGCTTCTCGATCAGCGAGAACCGGGGCCGTTCCTGGTTCCGGGTGCAGCTGCCCATCGCGCAGATGTACCACGTCACCGCCGACAATGCGATCCCGTACAACGTCCTCGGCAACCGTCAGGACGGACCGTCGTTTCGGGGTCCGTCCAACTCACGGCTTTCGGGGCTGTTCGCGAGCGGCCGCATCCCGCGCGGGGACTGGCGGGGCGTGGGGGGTGGGGAGAGCGGCTTCGCGACGGCCGACCCGCGCGATCCCAACATCGTGTGGTCGAGTGCGTCGGGGGCCGGTGCGGCCGGAGGCATTGTGGTCCGCCACGACGTGGAGCGCGGCCAGTTCCGCCAGGTCGAAGTCTGGCCCATGGGGACGCTGGGCTACCCGGCGGAAGACCTGCGGTACCGCTTCCAGTGGACCTTCCCGCTCCTGATCTCGCCGCATGACGCGAACACGATCTACGTGACCAGCCAGCACGTGCACCGCACACGGAACGGAGGCCAGAGCTGGGAGGTCATCAGCCCCGACCTGTCCACAAACGACAAGTCGCGGCAGACGATTTCCGGCGGGCTCACCCCGGACAACCTGGGCGTGGAGTTCTGCTGCGTGATCTACGCTTTCGACGAGTCACCGTTGGAGCAGGGCGTGTTCTGGGCCGGGACCAACGACGGGCTGGTGCAGGTGAGCCGCGACGACGGCGCAACCTGGACGAACGTGACGGACAACTTCCCCGGCCTGCCGCCGGATGGGGTCGTGCGCAGCATCGACGCCTCCCGCTGGGACGCGGCCAAGGCCTACATCACGATCGAGCACCACCAGGTGGGCAACTTCGAGGCGCGCGCGTACCGGACCGATGATTACGGGGCGAGCTGGACCCGGATCACCGACGGAGTGGACAACGATCCGCTCGACTACACACGCTACCTGCTGGAGGACGCGGTCCGGCCCGGTCTTCTCTACCTCGGGACCGAGAGCTCGCTCTACATCAGCTACGACGACGGGGACAGCTGGCGGACGTTCATGCCGGAGCTGCCGCCATCGCCGTACTACGGCCTGTTCATCCAGGAACACTTCAACGACCTGGTCGCCGGTACCTACGGGCGCGGCTACTGGATCCTGGACGACCTCGGTCCGGTTCAGCAGCTCACGCCCGAAATCGCCGCTTCGGACGCGCACCTGTTCGAGCCGCGCGACACGTACCGGCTCCAGCCGATCACCGAGCCGTCGATCATGCTGGCCGACTGGGCGGACGGGGAGAACCCGCCCCCTGGCGCGGCGATCAGCTACTGGCTGGGTGGGGGCGGCGAGGGTGGGGGTGGTGGTGAGGTGCAGGTGCGGGTGGACAACGCAGCCGGCGAGACGGTAACGACGCTCGATGGCACGGCCCACGGAGGATTCAACCGGGTGTGGTGGGACCTCACCGGGGAAGAATCGGCCGAGATCAGGATGCGCACCAAGCCGCTGTATGCCGATTGGTTCCGCATGCCGGACGAGGGATTCCGCACAGCCGGCCTCGGTTTCGGCGGCGGTGGCGGCCCGCTGCAGCCACCGGGCACCTACACCGTGACGCTCCTGGTGGACGCGGAGGAGGTGGGCAACCGGCAGTTGACGGTGGTGAAGGATCCCAATTCCGAGGGCACGCTCGCCGAGATCGAGGAGCAGTTCGGCCTGGTGCAGGAGATCATGGCGGACAGGAACCAGGCCGCCGACATGGTGAACCGGATCGAGTTGCTGCGCAGACAGATCCAGGACCTGCGGCCCGTGCTCGAGGAGCGCGGCGACGCGGAAGACGTCATCGAGGCGGGCGCAGCGCTCGACCAGCGCCTGATCGAGGTGGAGAGCGAACTGATCCAGCTCAAGGACACGGGCAGCGACGGCGTGCGCTGGCCGTCGATGATCGTGGGCCGGCTGCGCTATCTGCAGGGCGTGGTCTCGACGGCGGACTTCCGGCCGCCGGACCAGCACAGGGAGGTCGCCGGGATCCTCCGGGAGCAGCTGGGTGAGGTCGAGGCCGCTCTGGAGGCGGTCCTGGGCGACGATCTGGAACGGTACAACCGGCTGCTGAGAGAGAGGACGGGGCGGACGATCACGCAGTGACGAGAGGGATCCGGCAAGCGTGCACCGGATCCCACCACAGGCTGCTCAATACCCGACCGCGCGTCCTCCCAGCGCCAGTCCCCGGATCGAACTGCCGCGCAGCTCCCCGGTTTCGGGGTCGATCATGATGGCGATCCAGTAACCGCGCGTCCCGTCGTTCTCTTCGATCGCCTGGCCCATCGCCTCGACCGCCGCGATGAAATCGGGTGAGTAGTCGCCGACCCCCACCCCCTGGGCCGCGCGTGACATGTCACCGTCCATGGTCGCGCCCAACGAGAAGGTACCCAGCGCCGGCTTGTCGACGGCCTCCGCCGGGGTAAGGCCGAAGTCCAGCACGCTGAGCAGGCCGCCGATGGTCCGCTGGTGCAGCCCGGAGCCGATCGAGCTGAAGCCCATGAAGGGCTTGCCGTCCTTCAGTACCAGTCCGGGGTTCGTCGGATCGGGCAAGCGGGTGCCGGGCTCGATCTGGGCCATCATTCCCTGCTGGAAGATCCCGGAGTCCGGGATCGAGATTCCGTCCACGAAGACACCCGTCGTGCCCCAGCTCACCGTGTTGATCGAGTGCACGATGGCGGCGATGTTGCCCCACCGGTCGATGGCCACGATCGCGTCCGAGTGGGCGGGCGCTCCCTCGGTCGGGACCACGGCCCCCGGAAACGACCCGTCCTGGATCGCCGCCCACAGCTTCGCCGAGGTCTCCTTGTCGACCCGGGTTTCGTGGTTCAGCTCGGCACCGATCACGGCGGCGACGGCATCCGCGGCCTCCTGTCCGCCCACCCCGAAGGTGAGGCCGGGGCGCGCGATCTGAGTCAGCCAGAACAGGGCCTCGGGCGATTCACCGTAGTGCCCGATGTCCGAGAGCCCCGCCAACTCAGCCAGGTTCATGGCCTCGATCAGCCCGATCCCGCCTTCGGCCGGGCTGCCGTGCATGTACAGGTCGTAGGCGTGATAGGTACCCCGTGCGGGCGTACTCCAGAGCACGTCGTAGTTCGCCATGTCCTCGACGGTCATCTTGCCGCCTATGTCCCCCACAAGTTCGACGAGCTTTTCCGCCCACGGCCCCTTGTACATGTAGTCGGTTCCCTGTTCGGCGATCTTGCGGAGGGTTTCCGCCAGCGCGGGCTGTTTGAAGAGATCGCCTGCCTGATACGGGGACCCGTCAGCCTTGGTGAAGATCGCCTTCGTCTCGGGCAGGCGGCTCAGCACCTCCTCTCGGAAAGCGTACTGTCCCGCGTTGCCCTCCTGGTAGGTGAACCCCTCCTCGGCGCACGTGATGGCCGAGGTGAAGAGGTCCGCGAAGGGGAGCTTGCCGAACCGCTCGTTGGCGGCCTCGACCCCCTTCATGAATCCGGGGACGAGCACGGTGCGGCCGTCCGGTTCGGCCTCGAAACCGGCGAAGCCCTGGCTGAAGTCGATGCCGGGGATGCTCTCGGGGTCGGTCTCGTTCTTCACCGTGTTGTAGGCCGCGTTCATGTTTTGGACTTCGTCCGCCTCGGCGTCGTAGTAGACCATCGTCATCAGCCCGGCGTAGCTCACCCACGATCCCGCGGCCATGCAGATCTGGGTCAGGGCGGTGGACATGGCCGCGTCGGCCGCGCTGCCCCCGGCCTTCAGGATCTCGACGCCGCCTTCGATGGCCGCTGCCCCGGTCGTGCCGGTGACCATGCCGTGGGGCGGCGATCCGTTCGCGGCGTCGCCTCCGGGGCCGCAGCCCGCCAGCGCCAAAGCCGCGACCAGGGCGCGTGCGACGGTGGTCGGAGCGGGGGAACGTGTATGGCGGGTCGTCGCGCTTGGCATGTTCGGCTCCTAGGGGATGTTCGGGTTGTTGTCCCGCTCGACGTTCGGCAACGGGAAGCATACGGCGGACCCGTGCACCCCGCCCCAGCGATACGGTGAGCCGGCAGGCGGCATCAGGGGTACCCCGAAACGAGCCCGGTCGTATGCGCGATGCCCCTCAAGGAACAGCTCTCGGCGCCGTTCTTCGATCAGGTGAGCCCGGATGTCGGCCTCGCTCCGCCCCGTGGCGTCGTACGGGGGAATCCCCGCTCTCGCGTGCAGCGTGTTGATGATGTCAACCGCCGTCTGGCCTCCGGCCGCCTCGGCCATGATGAGCTGCGCTTCCGCCCAGCGGGCGATCGGTATCGGTGACGTAATGTCCGCGTATTTGAGTTGCAGCACATGTTCAACGCCGAGGGTCGTGAGTCCGCGGCTGACCGACGCGACGCGCGGATCCGCGACGCCCTCCCACTCGACGTTCCAGAAGGACGGGTCCAGGCCCGTGCCCGCGACCGTGTTGATGCTGTACGCCACTTCGTTGCGCCGCTCGGAGTTCGTCGGCGTGGCCCCGTCGTAGGTGGCCGCATACACGAATCCGGCCGGCACCTGCGCCGCGTCGCTCGCCGCGCCCGACGTGTTGCCCATGTTGAGCCGGGCCCGGGCCCGCCCGACCAGAGCGAGGTTCTGGATATCGCCCGCTCCGGCCGAAGCCGCGACCTCGAAGGCCTCGGTAAAGCGCTGCTCGGCGAGCCCGAACAGGTCCGCCTGGGTCAGTTCGGGGCCTTCGTCGATGGCCGCGGAGCACATGCTCTCGCCCAACAGCACGAGACTGTACCCCGAGTACGCCACCGTGGCGGCCATCAAGCCCAACCGGCCGGGGACCTCGGCGTCCGTCCAGTCCCTGAGCTTTTCGGACACGTTGTCGGCGAACCAGCGCGCCGACGAGAGTGGCTTGTACACCCCCGGAGACGCGCAGTCGCCATCGGCGTAGACGCCCACGAACCCGCCCGCGGGACTCGGGTCACGACGGTCGTAGGAGTAGATGACCGTGTTCCCCATGCTGTTGAGTTCGTCGGCGAACAGCCCCATCGCGTGTTGGTAGCCCGAATAGGCGCATTCGAAGGTGGCCTGGACGCTCGTGGCCAGCAGCGGGGCGGCGTTGGGGCCTTCCAGCGTGCTCTCTTCGACACGGTCACCGAGCTTCACGTCGATGATCGAGTCGCACGCGGTGGTGGTGAGCGCCAGGAAAGCGATGATGGCGACCGTGAGGCTACCGCCGCGGCGCCGTCGCCCGTATGTGATCGTCTTTGTCATTTTGGTTCTCCCATCTTGGACGTCAGGCGCGTCAGAACGTCAGGCGGATGCTTGTCAGGAACTCGAACGGGTGGGGCACGGAGTTGAACGCCGGCTGGTACACGCTTCCCGGGAAGACGACCGCCAGCTCGGGCTCCGGGCTTCGGTCGTAGTCGGTGAAGGTCGCCAGGTTCCGGGCTGACACCGTTACGGTGGCAGCGCTTCCGCCGATCTTTCTCGCCCACGACTCGGGCACGTGATAGGTCGCCGCCACCTGGCGGAGCTTCGCGAAGCCGGTCTCGGGCGTGACGTACGGCCCGAAGATGAATTGAGCCATCTCGCCGGCCGCGGCCGGATTGGACGTCGGATCCACATTGGGCTCGCAGAGGCGGAGGATGGTGCATTGGATCGCCAGATCCGCGCTGAAGATGCTCTGGCCGTACTTGTAGTCGAGCAGCGCGCTGAGCGTCAGCCGGTTCCATAGCGTGATGTCGGAGGTGATCGCCCCCTCGTAGTCCGGCAGCAGTTGACCGATGAAGAGCCGCTCCGCCTCCGCGCACGGGACGGTGGCGCCGCCTTGCCGGCCGTCCACTCCCGCGTCGCACATGAGGTTGGTGGGGAGCCCTGTCGTGGGATCGACGTCGGAACTCACCGTGACCTTCTCGAAATAGGCGCCGACGGGGAACCCGGTGCGGTGGTACTGGTTGACGGGGCCCGCGATCTCGTCGCCGATCCCGAGATCGAGGATCTCGTTCGTGTTGTGGGAGACCGAGAATCCGACACTCCAACGGAAGTCCTCGCTGTCAAAGGGCAGGGCGTTGAGGAAGATCTCGTAGCCCGTGTTCTGGATTTCACCGAGGTTGACGAACTGGTTGCCGATGAAGCCGCTCGACGGTGCGACCGGCTTGGCCACGATCGCGTCCTTGGCGCGCTTGTCGTACCACGTGAACTCGAGGTTCAACCGGTCGTCGAGGGCGCCCGCATCGAATCCCAGCTCGATCTCGGACCCCCTCTCGGGACCGAGTTCGGAGTTGCCCACGAACTGTGGCCGGACCGCGGCGCCACCCCCCGGTCCCGTGATCGGCTGATACGAGCGGAGGGCCGCGAAGGCGTCTGGCTGCTGCCCTGATTGGCCGAAGGCCCCGCGTATGCGGAATGTCCCGATCGTGGGCAAGGGCCAGAACGCTTCCTCGCTCATCACCCAGGTTCCGCTCACCTTGGGGTAGACCACGGCTTCGAAGTCGCGTCCGAATGCGGAGTTGTCATCCATTCGCATCGCCACGGTGACAAAGGCGCGGTCATTCAGGCCGAACTGCTGCTGGAGGAATCCCCCGAAGGTGATGTTCTCGACGAAGTTCTCGGTGCCGCTCTGGACGGCCGCGCTGGAGATCGTGGTCACCCCCGGCGCCGGGAACTGTTGCCCGGTGACCGTCGCGATCTTCTCGTATTTGCGGTAGTACTGGATCCCGAACGAGGTCGTGGAGCTCACGGACTGACCGAATTCGTGACTCGCCGTGGCGCCGTAGTCGACGGTTGTGGTTGTCCGGTCACGCGTATCGACGACCTTCGATCCGAGGACTGCTGCGGGGCCAAAGAAGATCGCGAGCGAGTCCGGGAGTCGGGGAATCAGAGTGTTCGCCTCTTCGTTCACTTCGTCGATCCCGACGCTGAACCGCTGGGAGAGCCATGCGAACGGCCGGTGCTCCAGGCTGATCCCGCTGGTGAAGCGCGACACGTCCTCGGTCTGGTGGTACGCGGCCCTCAGCGCTTCGGGGGGCGCCACCAGGAATCCCCGGTTGGGCGTCGGCAGCTGGTAGGGAGAGGGGTTGAACGGCCCCCTCAGCAGCTCGTGGTGCGGAACCTCGATGCTGGAGGACACATACCCGGCATTCGCGGAAACGGTGAGTTTTTCGCTGGCGATCGCCTCGAAGTTGGCACGCCCGTTCCACCTGTCGGCCGTGTTGGGATCCATGGTCCCTTCCTGGGAGTCGAACGAGCCCGTCACGAAGTACCGCGCGACGTCCGTGCCCCCCGACACCTCCACGCCGTAGCGCTGGCTGCGCCCGGTTTGGAAGATCGGACGGCCGGCCTCCTCCTCGGTCTCCACCAGGTTGAGCGTGGAGAGCTCACCCTCCGGCGTGTAGTAGTAGCTCTTCGTGCTGTCGAATTTCTTCACGGCGTCGAGGATGGACGAGAAACCCAGGGCGGTGAACGCGGTGAAGCGCGCGGCCCCCGGCGTCCCCTTCTTGGTGAAGATCTGGATAACCCCGTTCGACGCCTCGGTCCCGTACAGCGTGGCGGCCGCGGGGCCCTTGATGACCTCGATCGACTCGATGCTGTTGGGGTCGATGTCGTTCAGGCGCGATGTGGCCCCCCACGTGAATCCCCGGCCGGTCTCGTTGTCCACGCGGACGCCGTCAATGTAGATCAGCGGCTCGTTGTTCAGGGATATGCTGTTCGTGCCGCGGATCCGGATCCGCCCGCCCGCCCCCACCACTCCCTGGCTCGCCTGAAACAACACGCCGGGCGCACGCCCGTTGAGCATGCTGCTCAGGTCCTGGGACGGCGCGAGGAGCTGCTGGTCGGCTGCGTTGATCGTGGCGACGGAGTTGCCGATGGTGCGCCGCTCGGACGCGATCGACTGGCCCGTGACCACGATTGCGTCGAGGGCGATGGCGGACTCGCTCATCACGACCCGCAGTCCGGTCGTCCCCACGGACGTGGTCACGGTCGTCGTGCGGTACCCGATCAGCTCGAGTTGCAAGGTGACCTCGGTACCCGGCACACCCTCCAGGGTGAAGCGGCCGTCCGGACTGCTGACCGTGGACTGACCGCCGGCCGTGATGAAGACGCTGCTCAGCCCGGCGAGCGACCGGGCCGACACGACGGTTCCCGAGATGGTGCCCTCCTGGGCCCGCAACTCGATCGCGGTGGTGAACAGCAACCCAATCGCCACGACCACGGCGCCGATGGCGCTCGGGGGGACCCGGTAACGTGCTCGACCATTGCTAACGTCGGCTTCCATGGCAATCCTCCTTGGGATTCGCCCCGTCGCGACCGTCGTCAGCGGTCAGGCGGGTCGGACGGGAATGAGGCCGTTCACGCCTAGTGAGTTGGCGTCTTCTCCGACTTTATGCTATATTGTCAAATTGACATACTTGGATACAGATTCGTGTGCCGCACGTTCGAGCACAATATGGCCGCTTGGCGTGGCGCGCAATAACTCCCGGCCGGTTCCGGAATGGCGGGCGATGCCCTGTTGCCCGTGGTGACCCCCTCTTGCCGCTGCGGGTCCGCCTACCGCATCATCCCCGCCACCGTCCGCATCCGCTCGGCCAGCTCTCGAATCGCGCCCACATACACCCGCTCCCACCCCGGCAGATCCGCACGGTCGTCGGTCTCGATCTCGTAGCGCAGCCCCGGCAGCATCCACGACGCATACCCGCTGAACGGGTCCGGCGAGACGTAGATCGACCGGCTCCAGGGCCGTCCCTGCAGGCCCCGGTCGTTCAGCCACGCCTTCTCCAGCCCGATCAACGCGCGGTTCACCGCTTCGGCGGCTGCGGGATCCAACTCGCCCGACCCGATCCACCGCTCCCGAGCGGCCACCAGAGCCGCCGCCGCTTCGTCCAGCTCCGTCGTAGCGACAACGAGCCCCGACAGGTCGACCTTCAGCCCGCGGCGTGACGCGACCTCGTACAGCGTCTCGACGTGCGTGCGCGTGTCGGTGGCGTAACGTGCCGCGTCGTAGGGGAGCACGTCGGCGTTGGCGAACCTGAGTGCGAGGATCCCATCCGCCTGTGCGACCATGGGGCCGTACACGAACTCGCTGTCCCCGAAGCGCTCGAACCAGGCGAAGTTGTCGTAGTTCGAGTGGTACACGCCACCCGGGTTCCCGGACGACAGTCCCCCCGACGGCACCCCGGCGTGGGTGTAGAAGCCGACGTGGTCGGAGCCACCGCCCAGGTTGCCCAGCGCGGGTTCCTTCGCGCCGTCCAGGGCCCGGTCCATCCACCAGTCGTACAGCCTCTGGCTTGTGCCGGGGTAGGTAACCGCCTTGGTGGCCTCCAGGATCTGCCCCTTCAGCGACGGCGACGACGACGCCCCGAAGTTCGCCCCGGACACCGCCGCGTCGGCGTTGATGTACGCGATCGCATTCGCTTCCAGCTCCTCGCGGAACTCCTCGACCCACTCGGTCGACCCGATGATCCCGTATTCCTCCGCGTCCCAATGGGCGATCATGATCGAGCGGCGTGGGGCGCACTCCTCGTCCCGGGCCAGTTCGCCGAGCGCCTCGGCCAGGGTGAGGAGCATCGCGGTCCCCCCGTTCGGGTCGATCGCCCCGAATCCCCACGGATCGTAGTGCGCCCCCAGGATGAACCACTCGTCCGGGAACTCGCTACCGCGCACGGTGCCGACAACGTTCGTCGCCCGCACGAGTCCCTTCGGCTGATTGACCCGCACGCGCACAGTGAGGTCCGGGCCGCCCGTCAGGCGGTAGTCCAGATCCATCCCTGCCGCCCAGCCCTCCGGGACCTCGTCGCCGGTCATGCGGGTCAGGACTTCCGACGCCGCCTCGTAGCCGACCGGCAGCACGGGAATCGTGTGCAGCGGGACCTCGGAGGGATCGAGCCGCTCCACCTGCCTGTCGCCGTCCACCGGCAGCGCCGGCACGAAAGGCGTCAACGGATCGCCCGTCCACGGCAGGGTCAGCACCGACCCGCGCTGGATCGTCTGCCCGTTCATCATCGGTCCCTCCGGGTAGGCCGCCGCATTCGGGGTCCCCGGGTCGTTGAACATGATCACCCCCGCCGCGCCCCGCTCTTCGGCGAACTTGACCTTATAGCCGCGGAAGTTGCCCCCGTAGCGCGCGATCACAACCTTCCCGGCCAGCGAGACCCCCATCGAGTCGAGCGCCCGGTAATCCTCCCGCCGGCCGTAGTTGGCGTACACCACCTCGCCGGTGACGTCGCCGGATCCGGAGAAGGCGTTCCAGCCGTTGAGCAGGTCCGGGTGGCCGGAGAAGCGGTCCTCGTCGAGCGCGGGTTCGCGATTGGACAGCTGCATGGCCACGGGGGTCACAATGTGGACCTCGACGTCGTCCGTGAGCTCGGGCAGGTACACGTCGTAGGGGTGGCTCGTGACCTCGAGGCCCGCACTCTCCATAGCCTGTGCGATGTACTCGCCGACGCGGGCCTGGGCCGCCGATCCGGCAGGGTGGGGGTTCTCGGTGATCGTGCGGAGGTGTTCCCGGAACGACTCGCTGCGCGGCAGTTCCAGGAAGCGTGCCTCGCATGCAAGCTGCGAGGCGGCGCGATCTTCGGTGAACCCTGTCAGGGTGGGCTCCTGGGACAGGGCGACGAGGGTCAGTCCGCCTGCGCCGAGGATGGCGACGGTTGCAATGAGGGAGTTGGTCGTGCGGGGGAAGGTATTCGGCATCGGCTGGGTCGGGATGGGGATGTTGCGGTTCGAGCAACGACTCGCGCTCGCTGCTCCGGGCTACTCATATTGCACGAAGGGGAAGGCAGGGCAAGCGACCCGGCCAGCCGAAGGACCGCCGGTCCCCCGGCGGAACATGCGGTCACCTCCCAATCTCGCTAGCTTTCCTTCTGCACCAGGCATGTCTACGGTCGGGGCAAGGAGGCCCGGATGACGCCAACCCGATTCTACGCTCGCCCGATCCGGAATGACGAGACCGGGCGTTGGACGGTCGACACCAACATCGAAGGACTGTTCATTGAAGCTGCGACCGAGGCTGAGTGCCGTGAGGTCGTTGCTGAATTCGCGCCGGAGTTGATCGCGGAAAACCACGGCGTAGCCGTTGTGCCTGTCCGGCTTGGGACCTCCCTACGTTCCTCCGATCTGGCTTGGAGCCTGTCCGCTCCCGCCTGAGGTGGTCAAAGGGTTCTACCGAGAGGTCGCTAGCGAACTCCGCCAACTCGGATACGCGCGGGTTCGGCGGGGCAAGGCAGGCAAGGGCGCAACCTGTATTCCCGCCATCTCGCTAATGCCCTTCTCAAACAAGCCGGAAGCGAGCGAAAGCTCTGAATCTCCAAGCACTCCTTCCCCCGGAGGAATCGACATGTTCGCACAAGCGCTGACCCCATTCCCGAGCCGACTCTTCATGGCCTCGCTTACGGCCATCCTGCTGTCGTCACCCGGCCCTGCCGCCGCGCAGGACCCCACCACCGCCCTCGCGATCGTGGGCGGCACCATCATTGACGGCAACGGCGGCCCTCCGATCGAGGACGGGACGATCGTGATCGAAGGCAACCGGATCACCGCCGTGGGCCCGAGCGCATCGGTGGAGGTTCCCGAGGGCGTGCGCGTGATTGACGGCTCGGGGAAGTTCGTCACCCCCGGCTTCATCGACAGCAACGTGCACCTGTCTCTCTATTCCGGGCACGAGTCCCTCGTCCGCTACGAGGACCGCAACGCCAACCTCACCCTCGAAGCGGCCCAGATGCAGCTGAAGCACGGATTCACGACCGTGCGCGACAGCTACGGGTCGCTCCTCCCGCTGATGCAGATCCGCGACGCGATTGCACGGGGCGACACCATCGGACCGCGCATGCTGGTCGCCGGCAACATCGTGGGCTGGGGCGGACCGTATACGATCTCGTTCTCGCTGATTCGCCAACAGGGGCTCACCCTGTTCCAGGAGCAGTTCAACGACTTCATCACGCAGGGGTCGGGCGAGGAGTGGATGGAGATGGAGCCGGAGGATCTGAGGGTCGCGGTCAACGAGTACCTGGATTTGGGTCCCGACTTCATCAAGTACGGCGGCACGGGTCACTTCTCGAATCCGGTGATGATCGGGTTTTCGCCTGAGGCGCAGCGGGTGATGGTCGAGGAGACCCACAAGCGCGGGCTGATCGCCGAGACGCACTCGACGTCTCCGCAGGGGCTGTGGCTCTCGGTTCGCGCCGGACTCGATCTGATCCAGCACCCCGAAGTGCTGACGGAGGAGACGCCCGACGCGCTCGTGAAGGAGATCGCCGACCGCGGGATCGTCTGTGCGATGCTCTCCAATACGATCACCGGCGAGGTGTGGGAGAAACACCTGGAGGCGCGCGAGAAGGCGGCGGCGGAGCCGGACGAGGAAGCCGAGAGCCGCCGGCGGGATGGGCTCGAGAAGACCTCGACAGAGCTTCGGGCCGAACGCCGCGCCAAGGGCGAGTCGATAGAGACCCGCCGCCGGAACGCAGAGAAGCTGATCGCCGGAGGCTGTGTGACCACGATCGGCACCGACAACTACCTGGGGGCCGCGCCGGAATTCCGCCGCGAGAAGAAGCTGGAGAATCAGGCGTTCGGCATCGGCAGCGTGATCGCGACCGAAGGACTCGTGGAGCTCGGCATGACGCCGATGGAAGCGATTGTGGCGGTGACCCGCAACGGGGCGATCGCGAGCGGGATGCTCGACGAACTCGGCACGCTGGAAGCCGGGAAGTACGCCGACGTTCTGCTGCTGGACGCGAATCCGCTGGAGGATATCGGGAACATCCGGGCGCTGGGCACGGTGATACGGGATGGCAAGGTCGTCGATCTCGAGGCCCTGCCGTACGAAAGGATCTTCTCCACGCCCGGAAAGGGTCACGCCTGGTAGGATTGCTACGCGTCGTAATACAGACCGTCGTAGAGAAACGAGTGTCGGATCTGGTCACAGTCGCTCTCTGTGACGCCGTTGCCGCGCATCACCGTGTGCCACGAAGAGCGGATCGTTCCGGTCACACGGTCGAAGATGGCTTCGGGCTCACCGCGATCCAGCAGGAAGCGGCCCGCCGATCCCAGCAGGTTCGACCTGTTGGCCCATCGTCCCTCGGGACCACAGATCATCGCCAGATCGCGGCGCGCGACGGAGATCGCCGGGATGGGTGTCAGATCGTAGGCCGGGCCGAGCGGCCAGCTGCGACCTCGGGCGAGCATCGCATGATTGCGCGGGTGATCATCCAGATTTGAGACCGCGGCGTTGAAGCACATGCGGCCGAAGAGTTCGCGCAGGTCGTCACGCGGGTTCGCGCTCGCGCGGCGGATCTCGTCTGCGACCTCCTCATCGCGGTCGGGGTCGGCGATGTCCTGCATCCGGAGTCTGCGGCGGAGGCGGGCCGTGCCGCCTGCAGTCGAACCACAGTCTCGTTAACTTCGCTCATGCCCATGAAACCTTCCGTACTTGGAGCCGCCCTGCTCACGGCCCTCACCCTCGCCGCCCTGGCAGCCTGCGGCGATTCCGGGAGCGAGCCGGAGCAGCAGCCCGATCCGCCCCGCGCCGCCGCCATCGCCATCTCGCCCGAGTCGGCGACGCTGTCCTCCCTGGGCGAGACAGCGACCTTCACCGCGACGATCACCGACCAGTACGGCGCGGCCTTCCCCGGGTCGGTCACCTGGTCGAGCAGCGACCCGGATGTCTTCTCGGCGTCGTCCTTCGGCACGGTCACGGCGGTCGCGAATGGCTCCGGGACCCTCACCGTGTCCTTCGCGGTGCTCAGCGCGATGGCCCAGGTCACGGTGCAGCAGGTTCCTGCCTCGTTGGTGGTCACGGCAGGCGACGGCCAGGAGGGCGCGGTGGGGTATCCGTTGCCGGAGCCAGTGGTCGTTCGGGTCGACGATGCTGGCGGCTCCCCGGTCCCGGACGTCTCGGTCATGTTCGCGGTTGCGGAAGGCCACGGCTCCGCCGATCCGGCCTCGGTCGCCAGCAACCCCGCCGGCCTGGCGAGCACGTCATGGACCCTGGGCGACGCGTCCGGCGTCCAATCCCTCACGGCATCGGTAGCCGACGGGGTATCCGCCGAGATTGCCGCGAGTGCCGGGCAGCTGGATCCCCCTTCGGACTCGGCGAGCTACCGAATAGTCTTCAACGCCACCTGGAGCTCCTCCACGCACCCGACCAACTTCCCCGGCGGCGCGCACTTCTCTCCGCTGATCGGCGCCGTGCACAACGACAGCGTCAGCTTCTGGGCGGTCGGGGAGACGTCCAGCCCCGGAATCGAGAGCATGGCCGAAACCGGTGCCACGGGCATCCTCACCTCCGAAATCAGGGCGACGATCCCCAAAAGCGCACGCTCGGTCATCAACGGACGCGGGATCGGCAGTCCGGGGAGCGCGACCATCCAGCGAGTCACCGTCACCCTGGACTTCCCCCTGGTCACCCTGGTCACGATGATCGCCCCGAGCCCGGACTGGTTCGTGGGCGTGTCCGGTATGTCGTTGCAGGACGGCCTGGGCCAGTGGGTGGACGAGCTCCAGATCGTGCTGTATCCGTACGACTCGGGGACCGACGACGGGACCTCCTACACGTCCGGCAACGACGACTCTTCGCCGAAGCAGCCGATCAGGAGCCTCAAGGGTGTGAACCCGTTCTCGGATGCCCAGATCGGGACCTTCACCTTTACGCGCACCGACGCGTCGAGTGGCCGGTGAAGAACCTGCGCAACGTCGCCATCATCGCCCACGTCGACCACGGCAAGACCACGCTCGTCGACCAGATGTTTCGGCAGGCCGGGGTGTTCCGCGAAGGCCAGGTCGTGGGCGAGCGCGTCATGGACTCCAATCCGCTGGAGCGGGAGCGCGGCATCACCATCCTGTCGAAGAACACCGCCGTCCATTGGCGGGGCACCAAGATCAACATCGTCGACACACCAGGGCACGCCGACTTCGGCGGCGAGGTGGAACGCATTCTGCGCATGGTGGACGGCGTGCTGTTGCTGGTCGATGCGGCCGAGGGGCCGATGCCCCAGACCCGCTTCGTGACCCGCAAGGCTCTCGCGCTGGGCCTGCTGCCGCTGATCGTGATCAACAAGGTGGACCGTCCGGACGCCCGTCCGGATGAGGTGCACGACGAGGTGCTCGAGCTTCTCATGGACCTCGAGGCCAACGACGCGCAGCTCGACGCACCATTCCTGTATGCGGCGGGGCGGGACGGGTGGACCGCCAGGGAGCCCGGAGTCCGCGGAACCGACCTGACGCCTCTCTTCGAGGCAGTGGTCGATCATATTCCTCCTCCCCGGGTGGATCCTGCCGGGCCCTTTCAGATGCTCGTGTCGACCCTCGACCACTCATCGTATGTGGGACGGATCGCGATCGGCCGGGTGGAACGGGGAACTGTCAGGATGGGCGAGCGCGTTGCAAGGCTGTCCCCGGCTGGAGCGGACTCGGTGCCCCTGGGGGCCGCGGGTGGGGGCGTCCGGGTGATCGGCCTCTACACCTTCAGTGGCCTGGACCGCATCGACACGGAGGAGGTCGGGGCTGGAGACATTGCCGGCCTGGCCGGTGTGGAGGGGGTCGATATCGGCGACACGCTGGCGGACCCCCGCCGCCCCGAGCGGCTGAGCGGCATCACCGTGGAGGAGCCGACGATTTCGGTCGACTTCGTGGTCAACGACTCGCCCTTTTCGGGACGGGCGGGGAAGTATGTGACCACTCGCCAGCTGCGAGAGCGTCTCGTGCGTGAACTCGAGCGCAACGTGGCGCTCCGTGTGGAGGACACCGGTCGGCCCGACACCTTTGCGGTGAGCGGGCGGGGCGAACTTCACCTGACCATCCTCATGGAGACCATGCGCCGCGAGGGCTACGAGTTCCAGGTGTCGCGTCCGCGCGTGCTGACCCGGACCGGCGGCAGCGGAGGCCGTCTGGAGCCTTACGAGGAAGTCGTCGCCGAAGTCCCCTCGGAGCTTGCCGGCACGGTAATCGACAAGCTCTCCCGCCGCCGTGGCGAGCTGACCGTCATGCGGCCCGTCGGCGATTCCGGCATGACCCGCCTGCAATTCAGCATCCCCGCGCGGGGACTGTTCGGCTACCGGACCGAGTTCCTCACCGACACGCGCGGCGAGGGCATCCTTCACCACCGCTTCGACCGCTGGGACATCTGGGCGGGTCCAATCCGGGGCCGGGGGCGCGGCGCGATCGTGGCCGACCGGGCCGGCAAGGCGGTGGCCTTCGCCCTGTTCGGACTGCAGGAGCGCGGCACCATGTTCGTGGCGCCCGGGGCGGAGTGCTACAACGGCATGATCGTGGGCGAGAACGCCCGCCCCGGCGACATGGACGTCAACGTGAGCCGAAGCAAGAAGCTCACCAACATGCGTGCGGCGGCGGCCGACGAAAACGTCCGCCTCGAGCCGCCCCGGCGCATGACGCTGGAGCAGGCGCTGGACTTCATCGACGACGACGAACTGATCGAGGTCACCCCCGGCGCAATCCGCCTGCGGAAGCGGGAGTTGAACCAGAGCCGGCGGCGGAAGGCGGCGCGGGCGAAGCGGGTGGATGCGGGGTAGGCCGAGCGCATCTCGCCCGATTTCAGCCGACCGGGTAGCTTCCTTGCATGGACCCTGACTTGCACCCCACCAAACGCCCCACTGTTCCCGCTGCCGAAGAGATTCTGGGCGGCTACTTCCCCGTCCTTGACCACGGCTTTGTCGCGCTGGTCGACTACATGGGCACCGACGACTCCGTGGAACGTGCCGCCCGGGTCAGCTACGGCTACGGCACGCGCAAGGTGTCGCGCACACGGGGACTTGTCCGCTACCTGAGGCGGCACCTCCACACCACCCCGTCGGAGATGGTCGAGTTCAAGTTCCACTGCGCGATGCCGATGTTCATCGCGCGGCAGTGGATCCGGCACCGGACGGCGTGCCTGGCCGGGGGCACCGAGGTCTACTTCGACCTGCCGGGTGGGGAGGCAAGAGGGCGCCGCCAGCTCTACAAGCTGCCCATCGAAGAGATCTGGCGACGCTTCCAGCCCACCCGAAACACGCTCCGTCCGGACAAGCAGCGGAATTCGCTTTTCCGCCGCGACCGCGTGAAGCGGATGAGGCTCAGGCAGGTCGACGAAGATACGCTCGCGCTCCAGCACACCCGTATCGTGGACGTGTACCGGAACGGTATGAAGCCGGTCTTCAGGATGGTCCTGGAAGACGGCAAGTCGATCGAGGCCACGTCGGATCACCGGTTCCTTTTTGCCGGGGGTTGGGACACGCTCCGGGGAGCAACCGGGCTGCGGGAGACGGGCGGCCGGGCGGTCTGGAAGCAGGGCGACTACTTCGTGCAAGTCAACGGTGCGGCCGAGAAGTGGGGGTTGCACCGGTTCTACAGAGCCAGGCTCGTGAGGATCGCTCGCTTCGAGTATGTGGGAGAACGGGAGACGTACGACCTTGAAGTGGAGGGCCCACACCACAACTTCGTGGCCAACGGCATCGTCACACACAACTCCGTCAACGAGTATAGCGGCCGGTATTCGCTCATGCCGCTGCTCTTCTACAGCCCGAAGCAGGACCAGTTCTCCTTCCAGAGCGCGACGAGCAACCAGGGACGCGCGCCCGGGTCCGTTGACGCCGATTTCTACCGCGAGGCGATCGGGCGGTGGGAGGCGGTGCGGAAGCAGGCGGCGGGCGACTACAGCTGGCTTGTCGGCGAGAACGTGGCCCGGGAACTCGCGCGGATCGATCTGCCCCTCTCGACCTACACGCAGTGGTACTGGAAGATCGACCTGCACAACCTGCTCCACTTCCTCACCCTCCGTGTGGACGACCACGCACAGTGGGAGATCCAGGAATACGGCCGCGTGATGGCGGGAATGGTCAAGCGGGTCGCGCCGCTGAGCTACGAGGCCTGGATCGACTACCAGGTGATGGGCGACAAGCTGACCGGTGGGGAGATCGCGGCGCTTTCGCGACTGGTGGCGGCGGATGATGACGGGGTCGCGGCGCGCCCGGGGGCGAAGCTCGCGAACGCGGAGCTGGCCGGGCTGGGGCTCTCGGGCCGGGAGATCCGGGAGCTGAAGGAGAAGCTCGAGCCGCGTGAGGTGCCGGACTACGAGCTGGATCTGACGACGATGCGGGATCCGGAAGCGGTGGCGGCCGAGATGTATGAGGCGGTGCCGGGGGTGGACAGGGGATGATGGACCGCCGCGCCCGCACGGCCCTGCTACTGGTCGCGTGGCTCCCCTTCCTGCCCGGCTGCGGCGACACCGCCGCCCCTCCGGACGCAGAATCCTTCCTTATCCAGGGCGCCATGATCGTGGACGGCACGGGGAGTTCCGGCTTCACGGGTTCCCTGCGTGTGGTCGACGGCGCGATCGCGGAAGTGGCTGCCGACAACGCGGACAACGCCCTCTCATCCACAAACGGCGAGCTGGTCCATGACGCCACCGGCCTCGTCCTCGCGCCCGGTTTCATCGACACCCACAGCCACCACGACGGCGGGCTGCTGGACGAACTCACCGCGCTCGCGGTGGTCAGCCAGGGGATCACGACCATCGTCGCCGGACAGGACGGTGGGTCGCGCTTCCCGATCGCCGACTTCTTCGCGGCTCTGGAAGCGACCCCTGCGGCGGTGAACGTGGCTTCGTACGCGGGGCACGGCACGCTGCGCCGGCAGGTCATGGGCGACGACTTTCGCCGCGAGGCCACGCAGGACGAAGTGGAGGCCATGCAGGCCCTCCTGGAGACCGAAATGGCCAGTGGAGTTCTGGGCCTCTCGACCGGCCTCGAGTACGACCCGGGCATCTACTCGTCCACGGACGAAGTGGTCGCGCTGGCGATGACGGCGGCGTCGAGCGGGGGCCGCTACATCTCCCACATGCGGAGCGAGGACCGTGCGTTTCACGAGGCGGTCGAGGAGACGATCGAGATTGCGGAGCGGGCACGGCTGCCCGTGCAGATCTCGCACATGAAGCTCGCCGCGCGGGGGCTCTGGGGCGGGGCGGGGGACGTTCTGGCGCGCCTGGACGAGGCACGCGCCGCCGGGCTCGACATCACCGCCGACGTCTACCCCTACGAGTACTGGCAGTCGACCATGACGGTCCTCTTTCCGGAGCGCGATTTCACCGACCGTGAAGCCGCCCGCTTCGCGCTGGAGGAGCTGGTGGAGCCCGAGGGGATGATCATCGGCCGCTTCGGCGCCGATTCGACCCTGGTGGGGAAGACCCTGGCGGAGATCTCCACCGAGCGGGGGACCGATCCCGTCACGACCTACCTGGACCTGATCGCCGAGTCCCGGGCAGCCCGCGACCGCGGTGAAAGCGGGGGGGAGAGCATCGTCGCGACCAGCATGACCTTCGAGGACATCGCCACACTGCTGGCCTGGCCCCACACCAACGTGTCGTCGGACGGGGGCTTGCGGGGGGCGCATCCCCGTGGCTTTGGGGCGTACCCCAGAGTACTGGGGCGCTATGTGCGGGAAGAGGGACGCCTGCACCTGGAACAAGCGATCCAAAAGATGACCGGGCTGGCGGCCGCGCATGTGGGACTGGGTGACAGGGGCGTGCTGCGTCCGGGCGCTCCCGCCGACATGGTGCTCTTCGACCCGGCGACGGTCCTGGACCGGGCGACGACCGCCGAGCCGCAGCTGACGTCGACGGGGATCGAGCGGGTGTGGGTCGCGGGAACAGTGGTCTATGAAGACGGGGCGGTGACGGGAGCGCAGCCGGGGAAAGTGCTGCGGCGGGAGGGCCGCTAACCCGAAGTTCGGGCCCGAATCGGGCTGATTCCTGGCCGTAACCTGTTGTGGGCACGGGACTTGACACCAGTTCTCGTATGGGATATATGTACCCATGTAATAACAAGGCTATACCATTGACATAACACATGATAGTCGTTACGATCATAGTCATGTATATCGAACGCGTGCCCAATCGGAAATCCCCGCCCGCCGTGCTCCTGCGCGAGTCCTTCCGCGAGGGCGGCAAGGTCAGGAAGCGCACCCTGGCCAACCTGTCGAAGTTGCCCGACGACATCGTGGACGGGCTGCGCATCCTGCTCAAGGGCGGCGTCGCCCTGAAGTCCTTCGGCGACGCTTTCGAGATCCTGCGCTCCCGCCCCCACGGACACGCCGCCGCCGTGCTGGGCACGGCCCGCACGCTGGGCCTCGAGAGACTGCTGGACCGCCGTCCGTCGCGGATGCGGTCGCTGGCGCTGGCGATGATCGCGGCGCGCGTCCTCGACCCGCGCTCGAAGCTCGCCACCGCCCGCGGCCTCAGCTCCGAGACCCTGGCCGACACGCTGGGCGAGGAGACCGGCACGGCGGACGCGACGGCGGAGGAACTCTACGAGGCGATGGACTGGCTGCTCCGGCGGCAGAAGCGCATCGAGCGGACCCTGGCGGCGAAGCACATCGAGGACGGCTCGCTCGTGCTCTGCGACCTGACCTCGGTGTACTTCGAGGGCGCGAAGTGCCCGCTGGCCAAGCGCGGCTACTCCCGCGACGGCAGGCGCGGCAAGCTGCAGATCGTCTTCGCCCTGCTCTGCGACCGGGACGGCTGTCCGGTGGCCGCCGAGGTCTTCCGTGGCAACACGGCCGATCCCGGCGCCGTGGCCTCCCAGGCCGAGAAGCTCGCCGCGCGCTTCTCGCTGTCCCGCATCGTGCTGGTCGGAGACAGGGGGCTGCTGACCGACGCCCGCGTCCGGGAGGACCTCTCTCCGGCGGGGCTGCGGTGGATCACCGCGCTCAGGGCCCCGAAGATCCGCAAGCTGGCCGCCGGAGGCGACTTGCAGCTGTCGGTCTTCGACGAGCGGGACCTGGCGGAGATCTCTGCGCCGGAACTCTACCCGGACGAGCGGCTCATCGTCTGCCGCAACCCGCTGCTGGCCGCCGAGCGGGCCCGCAAGCGCGAGGCGCTGCTGGCGGCCACGGAGGCCAAGCTCGACCTGGTCGTCCGGGCCACGAAGCGCGAGAACCGCCCCCTGCGGGGCGAGAAGAACATCGCCGTGCGCGCCGACCGGGCCCTGCGCGCCCACAAGGTCGGCAAGCACTTCACCACCACCGCGAGCGAGGACGGCTTCTCGTGGGAGCGTGACGAGGAGAAGATCGCCGCAGAGGCGGCGTTGGACGGCATCTACGTGATCCGCACCAACGTGGCCGCCAAGGAGCTCGGGCCCGAAGACGCGGTCCGGGCCTACAAGAGCCTCAGCCGGGTCGAGCGTGCCTTCCGGAGCTTCAAGGGGGTGGATCTCAAGGTGCGGCCCGTCCACCACCGCCTCGAGGGGCGCGTCCGCGCCCACGTCTTCCTCTGCATGCTCGCCTACTACGTCGAGTGGCACATGCGCCGCGCGCTGGCGCCGATGCTCTTCGACGACGACGACCCGGCCGCCGCCGAAGCCGGCCGTTCCTCACCCGTCGCGCCCGCCCAGCGCTCGAAGGCCGCACGTGCCAAGGCGGGCAGGAAACGCACGCCCGACGGCCTGCCCGTCCACAGCTTCCGGAGCCTGCTCGGCGATCTCGCCACCCTGACCCGCAACCGTGTACGGCCCGCCGTCCCCGGTGCCATGACCGCCGACATGCTCGCCCGCCCCACACCGCTCCAGGCCAAGGCCTTCCGTCTCCTCGGCATCCGCCCTTGACCCGTACCCAGTAGCGTACACCCGCCGATCCGAGCTATGTCACTGCCCTACAACGTCTTGACCCACCCCCCAACGGCCGAACTTCGGGCTAACCGCTACCAGCCAGAGGTCGCGGCCGCAACCTCCGGTGCGCCCCCCTCAGGTCACCCCGCCCCCGCTCAGCGCCTTCACCAGCCGGTACAGGAACTCCTGGCCCTCGAAGAAGGCCTCGATGCGGATGCGTTCGTCTCGCCCGTGCGCCCGCACGTCGTCCATGTCACCGAACAGACCGCTCACCCCGTAGACCGGGATCCCGGCGTTGCGCAGGTACAGCCCGTCGGTAGCGCCCGTGGACATGACCGGGAGGACGCGCACCCCGGGCCACATCTCGCTGGTAGTCTGCTCGATCGGGCCGAGAACCTCGTCGGTCAGCGGCGACGCGGGGCTTGCGGTGACCTCGCCGCGCGGCTCGACGGTCACGTCGAAGGGCGCGGCCAGCTCCGCCAGAGTGGCCAGTACATCGGCAGGGTCATGACCCGGGAAGATGCGGCAGTTGACGTTGGCGCGCGCCAGCTGGGGCAGCGCGTTCTGGGCGTGGCCGCCCTCCAGGAGCGTGGCCACGCAGGTAGTGCGCAGGCGCGAGTTGTAACCCGCCTCGACCGCCAGCGTCCGGGCGGCTTCCACGTCGTCCGGGTTCGCGACGATGCGCCGCATGGCGTCCCCCATGTCGCCCCCGACCAGATCGGCCGAACGCCCGAAGAACTCCTCCGTGGTCTCGTTCAGCATGACCGGGAAGTCGTGGTTCTGCACTGCGAGCAGTGCGTTCGAGAGGTCGTAGATCGCGTTCTTGTGAACCGGAAGCGATGAGTGTCCGCCGGGGTTGGTGGCCGTGAAATAGAAGGACAGGAAGAGCTTCTCCGCCGCCTGCACATTGTTGGAAAGCCGCTGGCCGTCCTGGGCCATCCCGCCGCCCCCCTCGTTCAGGGCGAAGGCCGCGTCGATGAGATCGCGATGCTCCTCCAGGAGAAAGGCGACGCCGTTGCGCGGTCCGCCCTCCTCGTCGGCGGTCAGCGCGATGATGATGTCGCGGTCGGGGACGAATCCCTCCTGCTTCATGCGGATCAGGTTGGCGGTGTAGATCGCGGCCTCGTCCTTGTCGTCGGTGACGCCGCGTCCGTAGAAGTAGCCGTCCCGCTCGATGAACTCGAAGGGCGGCAGGTCGGGGCTCCAGTCCTCGGGGAGCGCCTCCACGACGTCGATGTGTGCGAGAAGCAGGATGGGCCGCAGTCCGGTGTCACGGCCCCGCAGGCGCGCCACCAGGTTGCCCTTGGTGGGGGAGTCCTCCGGGACGAGAACGTGCACGTCCTCGTCCGGGAACCCGGCCGCGAGGAGCGCACGGGCGGCCGCCTGCGCGGCGAAGGTGTTGTCGCCCCGCTCGGTGTTGGTCGTGTTGATTTCGACCAACTCCTCGAAGAGCGAGCGGGCCAGCTCCATGTACTCGGGCGGCGAGGTGTTCTGGGCGTGGAGCGGGGCCGGGGCGAGTGGCGCGGCGGCGACGGCGAGCGCGGCCACGAGCGGCACGATGGCGGTCGCGGGCCGCGCGATGGTGGTTGTGGGTGCGGTGCTGGCGCATGCGTTCTTCATGGGGATGGGCCTTCCTGGGAGTGCGGGTTCTGCCGCGACGCACGGCGATGCCACCGCGACGCGCGGCGATGGAAGGTGTTGGCGGGACGATGGCAAAGGCAAGCGTATGGCGGGTGATCCGGGCCCCCGAGCAGCCCGTCACCTTCTCCAGGGAACACTTCACCAGGCCCTTTCCCGTTGGACGGGACTCTCTCCTTTACACCGGACTTCCTCACGCCTACCATCGTGAGACCGATGCGCCGATGACCGCACGTCCTGCGACCGCCCCATGCCGAGGTAACCGGGATGCTCTTGATTCGTGACCTCGTGAAGGTGTACCCAGGGCCGGTGGCCGCACTCCAGGGGGTCGACCTCGACGTCGGTTCCGGGATGTTCGGACTGCTGGGCCCGAACGGCGCGGGCAAGACGACCCTGATGAAGGTCGTGGCTGGGTTGCTGGAGCCCACATCCGGCTCGGTGGAGCTCGAGGGCCAGGACATCGTTCACAATCCCGAGGTCGCCTGGTCGCAGCTCGGCTACCTGCCGCAAGACTTCGGCTTCTACCCGCACCTCTCGGCGCACGCCATGCTGGTGTACCTGCTCAGGCTCAAGGGCGTCACCGCCGACGTGCCCCTCAACGAGCTCGCCGACCAGCTCCTGGCCCGCGTCGGCCTGACCGACGATGCTCGACGCGAGGTCGGCGGCTACTCCGGCGGGATGCGGCAGCGGCTCGGCATCGCCCAGGCCCTGGCCGGGGATCCGAAGCTCATCATCGTCGACGAGCCGACCTCCGGCCTCGATCCCGAGGAGCGGCTGCGGTTCTACCGGCTCCTCGCCGAGATGGCCGAGGGCCGCACCGTCATCCTCTCGACCCACATCGTCGAGGACATCGCCGTGTTGTGCCCGCGGTTTGCCGTCATGCGCGACGGTGAGATTGTTGCGGACACCACGCCCTCGGACGCACGCGATTCCATCCGGGGCACGATCTACGAGCGAACCGTCGCGAACGAGGACCTGGCGCAAGTCGCCGCGCAGAACCGGGTCACCCAGGCGCTGCTCGTCGAGGGACGCTACCGGGTCCGCGTGCACGCGGACAACGGCAACGTTCCCGAGGGCTTCGAGCAGGTGGCGCCGACGCTGGAGGACGCCTACCTCGTTCTCATGGGCGCCAAATGAGCGCGGCTCGCTTCATCGAGGTCACCCGGCGCGAGGTCGGCGCCAACCTGCGGCGGCCCCTCTACTACGTCCTCCTCGCGATCATCGGCTACACCTCCTGGTACTACGCCCAGGGGGACGTCGGGCTGCAGAGCGGCACCACCGTCATCGGCGGCAAGGAGGTCTGGCTCAACTCCGAGTTCTTCGTCTCCTGGTCGATGGCGGCCATCACCTTCGCCGTGTACAGCTTCTTCGTCGCCGTCGCCGCAGGCATGACCATCATCCGCGACGACAAGCTCGGGGTGGGCGAGATCCTCCACACCACGCGCTTGACCCCCGGCGAATACGTCTGGGGCAAGTTCACTGCCGTCCTCATCTGCTTCGTCGTCCTGTTGGGACTCGACCTCGGCCTCAGCATGCTCTTCAACCACGTCGTCCCCAACGGCGCGGAGCCCGAGCAGATCGGTCCCTTCTCCGCCTGGACCTACCTCCGCCCCGGCCTTCTCTTCGGACTGCCGGTGATGTTGTTCTTCGGGGGCGTCTCGCTGGCAGTCGGCACGCGCTGGCGCAAGCCCGTCCTCGTCTTCGTCGTTCCCATCGGGATCGTCATGCTCTCGACCTTCCTGTGGACCTGGTCTCCCAACTGGCTCGACGGTCGCATCAACACCGTGATCTCGGTCCTCGATCCGTCCGGATTCCGGTGGCTCGACCAGACCTACATCGAGATCGACCGGGGCGCCGACTTCTACAACGCTGCCCGGGTCGCCGTGGACCCCGGCTTTCAGTTGAATCGCTTTGCCATCGTGGCGATCGGACTGCTCGGGGTGCTCTGGGCTCAGAGGTCGCTTGCCGGGAGCCTGCGCCGGGCCCACGGAGAGCAGAGTAGACGAGCCCGCCGCGCCGCGCATGCGGCGTTCGAAGCAGCTTCGAAAGGCACGGGTCGCGGAGGCGGCAGGGCGGAGTCTGCAGGCTCGCTCTCGGTGGTCCGGACCACGGCCGTTGCCGGCCCCCGCGCACCGATTGCGGTCGGAGCCGCCGCCGCCCCGCCCCTCGCCCGCATGGGGACGGCACCTCCGGCCTTCCTCACCACCATGCGCGACGTCGTGGCGGCCGAGCTGCGCGCCCTGCGCAAGCGCCCCAGCCTCTACCTGTTTACGCCGCTGATCGTCTGGGAGGCCGTGACCATCATGGCTCTGACTACCGGCCTGTTCGACTCCCCGATGCTGCCGGTCTCGGGGATCATGGCCGTGTCGATGATGAACACGCTGTCGTTGCTGGTCTGCGCCCTGCTGCTCTTCTACATGGTCGAGTCGATTCAGAGGGAGCATACCTGCGGCCTGGCCCCCATCTACTACGCGGTCCCGGCTCGCACGGGCGCGATTCTGGCCGGCAAAGCCGTCGGCAACGGCCTGGTCGCGCTGGTCGTTCTCGGCGCCTCGCTGGTGGCGGCGTACGGTGTCCTGCTCTACCGGGGCGCCACCTGGGGCGTCGATGTCCCCTTCCATCTGAGCCCCTTCCTGATCATCTGGGGTCTGATCCTGTTGCCGACCTTCCTGGTCTGGGCCGCCTTCATTCTTGCCGTGTACACGTTGACCCGCAGCCGCTATGCCACCTACGGGATCGGCCTCGCCGTGCTCTTCTACAGCGTCTTCACCGCCATCGCCGGCGAGGTCACCTGGGTCACCAACTGGATGGCCTGGAACACGCTCTCGTGGAGCGACATGGGGACGCTGGAGCTCGACCGCGGCGCGCTCCTGCTGAGCCGGCTGATGCTGCTCGGCCTCGCCGCCCTCTTCGTCGCCTTGGCGGTACGCTTTTTCGGTCGTCAGGAGTTCGACGGCGTGCGCATCCTGCACCGGCTGCGCCCGCGTTCCCTGCTGCGTACGGGGGTAGCGCTGCTGCCCCTGATCGCCCTCCCGCTGCTTCCGGGGATTCCCCTCTACGTCCTGGTCCGCAACGGCTTCGAGGGCGATGTCGTTGACGAAATTCAAAAGAACTACTGGCGCGGAAACATGGCGACATGGCGCACCGCCCTCACGCCGAACATTCGACATGCCGACCTCGACGTCGAGGTCGAGCCAGAACACCGCTTCTTCTCCGTCGAGGGCAGCTACGTGCTCGTCAACGACGAGAGCGTGGCGATCGATCACTTCCCGGTGACGTTGGGCCTTTGGGAAGACGTGCAGTGGAGCCTCGGCGAGCGAGCCGGCGCGGTCGACAACAGCGCCGGCCTCTGGGTCGTCCGGCCGGCCAGCCCGCTGCAGCCCGGTCAGACGCTGCGCCTCGGCTTCTCGTACCACGGCGAGGTCCCTACCGGCGTCAGCAGGAACGGAGACGGTTCCAACCTCGACGGCGCTCTCGTACTGCCGTCCAGCATCAACATCGGCTACGGCGTCGGCGGGACCTTCCCGTGGATCGACTACGACGAGGACATCGGGCAGGACGAGGACAACGACTACGATCCGCGCCGCTATCCGGACAACTGGTTCGAAGGTGTCACCCCGCCGAACTTCGGCGGCGGCCAGCCGTTCACAACGCGGATCCGGGTTACCGGCCCCGAGGCCTACACCTACAACTCAACCGGGGTGATGACCGACGAGCGGGTCGCCGGCGGCCGTCGCACCGTCGTCTGGGAGAGCGACGAGCCCGTCTTCCTCTTCAACATCCTCGGCGGCAAGTGGGCCGTGCGACGGGGCGCCGGGACCGCCATCCACTACCACCCCGAGCACACCTGGAACATCGAGGAGATGGGCGAGGCCCTCGATGCGGCTCGCCGCTACTACTCCGAGTGGTTCTGGCCCTACCCGTGGCGCGAGCTGCGCATCAACCAGGTCAGCCGGCTCTACGGGCCGGGGGCCCAGGGGTACCCGACCAACACCATCTTCTCCGAGGCCGCCTTCCAGACCTACAACGAGCCGCGGACGCGCCTCGCCTTCCTGTTCGTGGGTCACGAGATCGCTCACCAGTGGTGGGGCAACCTCGTGCAGGCGGGCGAGGGCCCGGGCGGCCATGTCCTGCATGAGGGGCTGTCCCATTTCTCGGCCCTGATGCTGGTCGAGCAGGTCATGGGACCGCGCGACCGCATGGAGATGTTCGAGCGCTTCGAGGGCAACTACGCCGAGTCGCGGCTGTTCGACGACGAGGTTCCCATCTCGGAGCACACGGACCTCGGCCCCAACAACACGCTGTTCTACGACAAGGGCGGCGCGGTCTTCTGGATGCTCAAGGAGTTCATCGGACGTGACGCCATGCTCGCGGGCCTCGGCGCCTACATCCAGACCTATCACCTGAACCCGGACCATCCGCTGCCGTCCGACTTCCTCCGCGTCATGCGTGGCTACGCCCCCGATCCGGAGGCCTTCGACGCCTTCACCCGGCAGTGGTTCAACGAGATCGTCCTCCCCGAGTACCGGCTGGCCGAGATCACCAGGGAGGAAACCGGCGACGGCCGCTGGCGCGTGCGTGGCCGCATCACGAACATCGGCACCGGCACCATGCCGGTCGACATCGCGGCGACCAGCGGGCAGCGCTTCGCGCCGGACGGCTCCACCGTGCCGGCGTACCGCGCCGTTCGCACTGGCATGCTCATGGCGGCTGGCGAGGATCGCCGCTTCGAGATCGTCACCGACTTCGATCCCCGCGAGGTCGTCGTCGACCCGGACGTCAAGGTCTTGCAGCTGCGCCGCCAGCTCGCCGTGCACCGCTTCTGAGCTAACAGTCCGTGGGCTGCTAAGCCTCTACCTGTACGGTTTTCACGTTGACGAATTCCTGGATCCCGAAGTGGGTCAGTTCTCGTCCGACGCCGCTCGACTTCACCCCGCCGAAGGGCAGGCGCGGGTCGGACTTCACAAAGTCGTTGACGAAGCACAGCCCGGCTTCGATCCCGCTGCGCGCAATGCGTTCCCCGCGCTCCAGGTCGCGGGTGAACACGGCGGCCCCGAGCCCGTAGTCGGTGTCGTTTGCAATCCTCACGGCCTCCTCTTCCGACCCGGCCCGGATGATGCACGCCACCGGTCCGAACATCTCCTCCTCGTAGGCGGGCATGCCCGGTGTCACGCCCGTCAGGACCGTGGCCGGGTAGTACCATCCGGGCACATCGGGGACCTTGCCGCCCAGCGGGCACTCCGCGCCGGCCTCGATGCTCCGCGCCACCTGCCCGGCCAGATGGTCCCGCAGATCCTCCCGTGCAAGCGGCCCGACATCGGTCATCTCGGCCATCGGCTCGCCGACGCGTACGGCCCCCATGCGCGCGACCACCGCCGCGGTGAAGTCGTCCGCGACCGCCTCGTGCACGATCATGCGCTTGGCGGCGATGCAGCTCTGGCCCGCGTTGAGGAGGCGGCCGGTGACGCATGCCTCGACGGTGCGGGGGAGGTCGGCATCCTCGAGCACGATGTAGGGGTCGCTCCCGCCCAGTTCCAGCACGCAGGTCTTGATATGGGACCCGGCGATCTGCGCGACCTGTCGCCCCGCGCGGGTGCTTCCCGTGAGGGTGACCCCCTGCACGCGGGCGTCGCGGATCAGCTCGCCGGTTGCGCCAACGTCGACGAAGAGGTTGGTGAAGAGCCCCTCGGAAAGGCCGGCAGCGGCGAACAGGTCCGTGAGCTCGAGGGCGCAGCAGGGCACGCTCGGCGCGTGCTTGAGGAGGACGCCGTTGCCGGCGATCAGCGCCGGGACCGCGGCCCGCATGACCTGCCAGAGCGGGAAATTCCACGGCATGATCGCCAGCACGAGTCCCAGGGGCTGAAAGGTGACGTAGCTCTTGTGGGACTCCGTCTCGACGACCTGGTCGCGGAGGAACCCGGCTCCGTTCCGGCTGTAGTACTCGCATCCGGACGCGCACTTTTCCACTTCGAAGAGGGCTTCGCCGATGGGCTTTCCCATCTCCATCGTGACGGTCTCTGCCAGCCGCCGGTGGCGAGCGCGCAGCAACCGGGCCACCTCGGCGATCGCCCGGGCCCGTTCCGAGACCGCCACCCGGCTCCACTGGCGCTGGGCGTCCCGTGCCCGAGTCAGCGCGGCGTCCACGCTGTCGGCGGAAAGGAACGGATACGTGCGCAGCAACTCGCCGCTGGCGGGATTGATGGTTGCGAATTCCATGGGACTCGGCGGGTCTGGGCTGGGGTTGACGTTTGCGATGGCCGAGTCAACCCTATCCGGTAGCGTGTGGCGTCGCCAGAGCACCGTTGCACTAGTGACGCTTAACCCCTAACTCTCTGTGTCCATGATGATTGCCCCTACAACCGCCCCGTCCGTGCCCCTCACGGCACTCGACCAGCTCTGGTTCCAGGTCAGTGGTACCGTCTGCAACCTGCGCTGCAGTCACTGCTTCATCTCGTGCTCGCCCGACAACCACTCGTTCTGGTTCATGACACGGGCCGAGGTGCGGTCCGCGCTGGAGGAGTCCGCCGCGTTCGACGTGAAGGAGTACTACTTCACCGGCGGCGAGCCCTTCATGAACAACGAGATGGTGGGGATCCTGGATGACACGCTGCACTTCGGGCCGGCGACCGTGCTGACCAACGCAACGCTGCTGCCCCCGCGAACGGTCGAGGAGCTGCGGCGCATCGCAAAAGGACGGTGCCATCCGCTGGTACTGCGCGTCAGCGTGGATGGACCGACGCCTGCGATCAACGACGCGATCCGTGGCGAGGGCACCTTCGAACGGGCCATGGACGGGGTCGGATCCCTCGTGGCGGCCGGCTTCCGTCCGATCATCACCACGATGCAGAGTTGGCCGTGTGAGGAGATGCCGTGCATGCTCCGGGCCTTCCGAGACGCGCTTGGCCGGGTGGGCTACACGGAGCCGCGCCTCAAGGTGCTGCCGGCGCTCTTGATCGGTGAGGAGGCGAACCGCAACCGGGGATATTCGCCCGACGAGCGCGTTACGCACGAAATGATGCATGGCTACGACATCGACCAGCTCCTCTGCAGCCGCGCCAGGCTGGTCACCGCGGCCGGGGTCTATGCCTGTCCCATCCTGCTGGACTATCCGAGTGCCCGCCTGGCCGACACGCTGACGGAAGCCGTCGGGGTGGGAGCCAGCCTCGGCGAGTCGGCGTGCTACACCTGCTACGTCAACGGCGCGATCTGCTCGAACGCGACGACGGGCACGGGGGAGCCGGCGTCGTGCGAGCCGTCGCCGACATCGTGCGAGCCGTCGCCGACATCGTGTGAGCCCGGGCCTTCGGCCTGCGGCGGCTGAAACCGCGCCCGGTTGCGTTCACAGCGCCGCGGGGTCGAAGGGGAGAGGCTCCACCGTGACCTCCGGGCGGTCGATGGCGAAGGCCGCCTTGGCCCCCGTGGCGCACGGCAGCCCGCCGACCAGCCATTCGGCAGGATCCTCGTCGTGACCGTCGATGCGCACCAGTCCCTTCGCCGCCGTGTGCGTGGGATCGACGGAGAAGGAGCTGAGCGGGATCGTGAGCCCCACCCCGAGTGCTTTCGTGAAAGCCTCCTTGTGGGTCCAGAGACGGAAGAACATCGCCTGCTGGTCACCCGCGGGGGCGGCACGGAGAAGCGCCACCTCGTCGCGAGCGAATTTCTTGTCGGCCAGGCTCGCCATGAGACGGACCTGCCTGACCTTCTCGATGTCGACGCCCAGTCGCCCCTCGTTGGCCACGGCGATCATGATCCGCTCCCCCGAATGGGACTGGTTGAAGGACGGGCCATCGTTGAGGAAGGGCTTTCCGTGCCTGCCGTGGCTGAACCGGATGCGCTTCGGGCGGATCCCCGTGAGCCCTCCGAGGGTTCGGCGCAGATGGGCCTGCGCGACCGAGTAGCGGCGGCGGTGGCGGTCGTGCACGAAACGGTCGGCCCGAGCGCGCTCGTTGTCGGACAGGAGCGCCCGGGCCGATGCGGTGACGGTGGCGGGCGTGTCCAGGCGTCCTTCCCAGACGTACACGACGCCATCCCGTAGTTTGGGGACGAGTGACTTCATCTCTGTTGCGGCGAGGGTGGATGACGTACCGTGACACCAGCGTAGCGGGCAACGGGCACCTGAAGTCTGGAGTCAACGCCTCATGTTGGACAGGTCCGGAATCGCATATGTGGACGGTCACCGCCTGCGGCGCGCGTTGCTCGCCGCCGGCAGGCACGCGCGGCAGTACAAGGGCGAACTCAACCGGATCAATGTGTTTCCGGTGGCGGACGGGGACACCGGAACCAACCTGACCCTTACGCTCGATGCGGTCGCCAGCGCTCTGACGGCGTCCCGGGAGAAGCGGATCGACCGGGTTGCAGCTTCGGTGGCGCATTCCGCGGTGCTGGGTGCCCGGGGGAACTGCGGGATGATGCTGTCCCAGTTCCTGCTGGGGTTCTCGAGCGGGGTGGAGGGGCGGTCCCGGGTGTCTTTGGGCCAGTTCGCGGCGGCGTTCGAGGCGGGCGCCCGGTCGCTGGACGGTGCGGTCGAAGAGCCGGTGGAGGGCACGATCCTCACCGTCGTCCGGGATGCCGCCGCCAGGGCGATGGAGGAGGGCGCCGTGGACGGCCCGGGAGACTTCGTGCACGGGATGGCGAACGTTCTGGACACTGCCCGGGAATCGCTGGCGCGGACGCCCGATCTTCTTCCCGTGCTGGCCGAGGCCGGAGTGGTGGACGCGGGCGCCATGGGGTTCGTCTGCGTGGTGGAGGGAGTGGTCGCGCTGATCGAGAAGGGGGCGCTCGGCGCAGACCCGGAGGCAGCGGTGGATGGCACGGTTGGGGACGACCTGGTGGACGACCTGACGCGCCCCGACTGGTCCCCGATCGCGGCCACCGAGCACCCGTTCACCCACGGCAGCAAGCGGTTCTGCACCGAGATCCTCGTCGAGGGGGCCGGTCTGCCGAGTGAGAAGGTGGTGCGCGCGGCCCTCTCGGAGGGATCTGAGGAGCTGCTCGTCATCCGCAGCGAGGACATCCTCAAGATCCACCTGCACACGGATCATCCCCAGCCCGCGATCGACTACTGCGGCACGCTCGGGACGGTGACCGCGCACAAGGCCGAGGACATGCTCGCCCAGTACGAAGCCGCACGGGACGCCGGGATCCGGGCGGTGCGGAGGCCGGTTGGCATCCTGGTCGATTCGGGATCGGACCTCCCCGAGGCGGTGGTGCGCGCTCACGGGATCCACATGGTGCCCCTCCTCCTCATCGAGGACGGCAAGACGCTGCGCGACCGTATCGATGTCACTGCCGAGGAGTTCCACGCGCGGCTGGGTAGCGGGGGCCCGCTCCCGACGACCTCGCTGCCGCCCCCTGGCGACTTCGTCGAGGCCTTCGAGCAGGCGTCCAGCGATGCGGAGGTGGTTGTGGGCGTGCTGGTGGCCGCGTCTCTGTCGGGGATCTACCGGTCGGCCGAGAATGCCGCCCTTCTGGCGCCGCACCTGGACATACGCCTCGTCGACTCCGAAGCGGCCTCGATCCTGATCGGCCTTCTGGCCCTCAAGGCGGCGGAACTGGCCGAAGCCGGCACGCCGGCGGACGCGATCATCGAGGAAATCAGACGGATCCGAAGGCAGTCGGGCATCCTGTTCACCGTGCGTACCCTGGACCGCCTGATCGCCTCCGGGAGAGTCAGCCAGTTCGCTGGCTGGCTGGGTGGTGTGCTCGACCTCAAGCCCGTCCTGGGACTGGCTTCCGACGGCGCCATCAAGGCGTACGGGAAGGCGCGCGGCGCGGCCCGCGTCCGAAGGCTCATCCTGGACAAGGTCGCTGCGGAGATCCCTCCCGGCGCGAAGAAGGTGCGGTTCGGGATCATCCACGTGGCCGCGCCGGAAATGGCAGAACACGTGCGAAGTGAACTTGCGGAGCGCTTCGGCGACGTCGAGACCCTGGTGGCACCGATCACGCCGACCATCGCGACCCATCTGGGCACCGGTGCCTGGGGGGTCGCCTACATGGTGGAGGATTAGCTGACGCGGGGGCTTGCCACGGACTGCTCGCGGCTGGATGCTACGCTCTGCGCCCCTGCACCAGCCAGTTGTACGTCGCCATCTGCGCGCTTGACGGGTTCGGCGGCAACCCCACGAGTAGCGGGCGCGCGTTCTTCGCGTCGGGAACGTGCAGGATCATGTCTTCGGCCTCGCCGGGAGGCGCGAATGGACGTGACCGCCCTGTGGGATCGACGGCTACCGGGCGGCCCGGAGAGGTCAGTCCCGCGATCAGAAGTCCGTAGGATTGCCACGCCTGGAGTGGGTCCGCGTCCCGCTCGGCAATGGACGTGACCAGTTTGTTCTGGTAATATGCGACCGCTTCAGCGTAACCTTCAGGGTTGGACCGCTTCAGCTCGCTAAGCTGCTTGCGGTAGTAGTCCCGCGGGTCTCGTGCGCCGCTGGCTGCGAGAGCCTCGGCGAAGCGGGTGTCGGCTTTCTGTTGCGAATCGGTCGTCATCGAATGGGAAGTCTACAGCGCGGACAGGAGAACACAATGATGAATACTTCCTTCAATCAGCGCGACGTCAGCCCGGCCGAGGACTTCCTGGAGCTGTCCTGGGAGATGTTCGGAGAGCTTTGCCGTGCGCTCGCCCTCAAGGTGGCGGGCGCATACGACCCCGATATCGTCATCGGGGTGGCCAGAGCCGGGGTGATACCCGGCGCCGTCATCGCCTCCATCATGCGGAAGGACTTCTTCTCCCTGAAGATCACCCGCCGGGAAGGTGGGCGGGTGGTACGGCAGCGCCCCTCGATCCTCTCCTCCGCGCCCCACCAGGCGCACGGCAAGCGCGTCCTGATCGTCGACGAGATCACCACCTCGGGCGAGACGCTTCGCCTGGCGCTGGCCGCGGTCCGGGACGTGGGGCCGGCCGAGGTACGCACAGCCACCAGCTTTGCGCGGACGCGGGGCTACACGCCCGACTTCTACGCCCTGGCGACCGATGCGACGCTGATCTACCCCTGGGACCGCAAGGTCTTCGAGGGCGGCCGCCTGGTCGTCAACCCCCGCTACCGGGACGCGGACGCCTGACCCGGGAGCGGGCTCCTATACCCCCTGCACCATGGCTCGGAGGAAATCGGCGTTGGTCCGGTGCCGGGCCAGACGCTCCATGAGAAACGCGATCGACTCCGTCGGGGACATGTCGGCGAGGAAGTTGCGCAGCAGGTAGACCCGGTTCAGCTCAGTCTGCGACAGCAGCAGCTCTTCGCGCCGGGTTCCGGAGCGGTTGAGATCGATCGCCGGGAAGATGCGACGGTCCGCAACATCGCGGTCCAGAACCAGTTCCATGTTCCCCGTCCCCTTGAACTCCTCGAAGATCACTGCGTCCATCCGGCTGCCCGTGTCCACCAGCGCCGTGGCGATGATCGTGAGCGAACCGCCCTTGTAGATGTTCCGCGCCGAGCCGAAGAAGCGTTTCGGCTTCGCCAGCGCCTTCGCGTCGACGCCTCCCGAGAGGATCCTCCCCGAGTGAGGCGCGAGGATGTTGTACGCCCGTGCCAGCCGGGTGATCGAGTCGAGGAGGATCACGACGTCTCGTCCGTGCTCGACCTGCCGCTTGGCCTTTGCCAGCACCATCTCGGCGACGTGCCTGTGTCGGCTTGCCGGCTCGTCGAAGGTGGAGGCGACGACTTCGCCGCCCTGCACGGCCTCCTCCATCTCCGTGACCTCTTCGGGACGTTCGTCGATCAGCAGCATGAAGAGGTCGACATGCGCGTGGTTGGTCGCGATCGCGTCGGCGATGTTCCTCAGAATCGTCGTCTTTCCGGCTTTGGGAGGCGACACGATCAGGCCGCGCTGCCCCAGCCCAATTGGCGCGATCAGGTCCATGACGCGCATGGCCAGGTCGCTTCCCGGCACCTCCAGGGTGAGCCGCTCCTGGGGGTAGAGCGCGCGCAGGTCGTCGTAGGAGGGGCGTTCGCGCGCAGCCAGCGGGCCGTACCCATTGACGCTCTCCACCGCCGCGAGAGCCAGGTACTTGTCGCCGCCTCTCGGGGGTCGCACCGGGCCGGTCAGGGTGTCGCCCTTGCGAAGACCGAGCGACGCGATCTGCGGGGGACTCACGTACACGTCGTCGGGACCGTTCAGGTAGTTCCAATCCGGTGACCTGATGAACCCGTAGCCGTCCGGGAGGATGTCGAGGACGCCCTGGACGTGCGGCGTCTCGTTTCGCTCGGCGAGGGCGTGATGGATCCTGAAGATGAGATCCTGCTTGCGGAGTCCCTCGTAGTTGGGGATGTTCAGCGATTCCGCGTAGCCTTGGAGCTCCGCTACAGTTCTGTTCTTGAGTTCGGCAATGTCCATCGGGAAATCAGGGGATCCCCCATGGGGCGAGGTTCTCGCGAGCCACGGGGTTAGCAGGGCGGGCGCCTACCGGGTGGTGCGGGGACGAGTCCGCGAAGATGTTTCCGAGAATGACATGGTAAAGCTGATAGCGTGGGCCGACCAAGTCCACACCCACGCGAACGGTGCGCATACCGAACTCGTCGCCTTTCGGCGGGAAGTGCCGTCCCCTCCGGACCGTCTGCTGATCCACCTGCTCCTCTTTCTGGCCGCTGTGGCGAGCGCGCTGGTAGCGGGGGGATTCCTCGCCGGGACCGACCTTCTTGGCACCCGTTTCCGGGAGATCGGGGGAAGTCGGTTTCCGGTCCCAACCGGCTTCCGGTTCGCCGCGCTCGGCACCGGCGCGCCGTTCGCGATCACCTTCATCGGCATTCTGCTCGGCCACGAGCTGGGCCACTACTTCGCGGCACGGCGGCACCGAGTGCCCGTCTCGCTGCCCTACTTCATTCCGTTTCCGCCCTACTTCTCCCTGGTCGGCACTCTCGGGGCGTTCATTCGTCTCCGGGGCCCCATGATCCGCCGGTCGGTGCTGTTCGACATCGGGGTCGCGGGCCCGTTGGCGAGCTTCGTGCTCTCGCTGCCGGTTCTCGCCATCGGCCTCAGCCTGTCCGAGGTCATCCCGGCGTCGGATCCCGGACTGTACCCGTTCCTCGTCCACTTCCTGGACCTACCCGTCCGTATCGGAAGCAACGTGGTCCTGCACGTCGCCGCAACGCTGACCCTGCCCGGCTTCGGCGCCGGCAGCACGGTCATTCTTCACCCTCTGGCGTTCGCGGGGTGGCTCGGGATCTTCGTCACCGCCCTCAACCTGATCCCGTTGGGGCAGCTGGACGGAGGCCACATCCTGTACGCGATCGCCGGACCGAGGCAGCGGGCTCTCGGGATGGCCTTCGTCGTGCTTCTCCTGCCGCTGGGGCTGGTCTGGTGGGGCTGGTGGTTCTGGGGAGGGATCGCGCTGGTGCTCGGACGCGGCAAGGTGGCCCACCCCCCCGTTCTCATGGAGGAGGTGCCTCTGGGCAGGGGGCGCACCATCCTGGGCTGGGCAGCGGTCGTGCTGTTCGTGCTGAGTTTCTCACCCGCACCTCTGGAGATCTGACATGGCGAGGCACATCAGGGAGGGGCGCGGAGTGGATCAGCGGGGCTTTCGCTACCGGATCAACTACCATCCGGACTGGCTTGACCGTATCCGGGTGACACGTCGGCTGCCGTCGGGCAGACAGTCCACCAAGACGCTCTTCTGGAACCCGGCGAGGAACCCCCAGGCGGATGCGGGCGATGTGATACGGACACGCATCGAGTGCCCGGAGCAGGATCTCGCAATCGACGTTGCCTTTCGCGCACTCCCCGGACAGGTCGGAGAGGTGGTGGTCCATTGGCGCGGCGAGCAGCGCGGGGACCCGGCAGAGGAACGCGTCGGCTTCACGCTGAGCGGCTTCCCACGCCGCTGACGACGGGAGGTGCCGGGGAGGCGGCGGACGATTCCATTATTATTTGCAATGCTTGACTTCCTGTCGAAACCACTCGCTGTCGCGGGACGCGGGACCATCGGCGCTCTGGGATCGATGGGCCGGGCGTGGACGCTTTTTGCCAGTTCGGCGGGGGCGATGCGGCACGTCGATGTCTGGGGACCCCACCTCTTCCCGCAGATGGCGCGGGTGGGTGTGGCGTCGGTCCCCATCGCGCTCTTCATCGCGACCTTCACCGGGATTGTGATGTCGCTGCAGGCGTCCTACACGTTGACCGGCACGATCCCCCTGTACTTCGTGGGAACCCTGGTCGGCAAGACGATGATCCTGGAGCTGGGTCCGGTGCTGACCGGACTGACACTGGCGGGCCGGGTCGGCGCCAACATCTCGGCGGAGCTGGGCACGATGCGTGTCACCGAACAGGTGGACGCACTGGAAACGCTGGCCTACGATCCCCTTGCCTACCTCGTCGTGCCCAGGGTGCTGGCGGGGATCCTCATGTTCCCGATCGTGGTCCTCCTCGCGGTCGCCATCGGCATCGTATCCGGCTGGTTCACGGCGCTGCACCTCCTCGACATGTCCACTCCCGAATTCGTCAAGGGGCTCCGCCTCTTCTTCGAGCCCTGGGACGTGTGGTTCGCGGTCATCAAGGCGGTGTCCTTCGGTGCAGTGGTCACCGGCGTCGGCTGTTTCTACGGTCTCCAGACCGAACGCGGCGCCGAGGGGGTTGGAAAGAGCGCGACCCAGACGGTCGTAGTCGCAAGCATGATCATCCTTTGCCTCGACGCATTCTGGGCGGCGACCCTGCTGTGAGCATCCGGCTTACGGAAGTCCGCAAGGGGTTCGGGCCGAAGGAGGTCCTGCGCGGGTTCACGCTGGGCGTCGAGGACGGGGAGACCGCGGCCATCGTCGGGGCCTCGGGGAGCGGCAAGTCCGTCCTCCTCAAACACCTGGTGGGACTGCTGCGGCCCGACTCGGGGGCGGTGGTCGTGGACGATCATTCGGTCCCCGAGCTGGCAAGGGACGACCTGGCGCGTTTGCGGCGCCGGATCGGCTACGTCTTCCAGTTCGCGGCGCTCTTCGACTCCATGACCGTCGCCGAGAACGTGGGCATGGGGCTCCAGCGGTTGCCGGGATGGGACCGCGGACGCACCGCTGCGCGAGTGTTGGAGTGTCTGGGACTCGTCGACCTCGACGGCCTCGGCGGGCGGTACCCGTCCGAACTCAGCGGGGGTCAGCGGAAGCGCGCCGGCCTCGCGAGGGCGATCGCCGCTTCGCCCAAGTACCTGCTGTACGACGAACCCACCACCGGGCTCGATCCGGTAACCACCTCGGTGATCGACGGGCTCATCCTGCGCATGCGGGACGAACTCGGCGTGACGGGACTCGTAGTGACGCACGACATGACCAGCGCCTTCAGGGTCGCCGATCGGATCACCCTCCTCCACGAAGGGAAGGCCCGTTTCACCGGTACGCCGGCGGAGGTACGCACCGCCCGCGACGACGTGTTGAGGGGCTTCGTCGAGGGAGATCCGGGCCTTTACTATGGATTGCAGAGAGGACAACAGAATGGACCGTAGACGAGAGATTCTGGTGGGTGCGGTGGTATTGCTCGGGATTGCCGTGGGTGTAACGGGCACGATCTGGCTGCAGGGAGGGTGGGGGCGCGACCAGGTTACCCTGCGGGCCGCGTCGACCACCGTGGGACAGCTGGTGGAGGGCGCCTCGGTGAAGTTCCGCGGCGTCTCGGTAGGTCGGGTGGAGGGGGTGGCGGTGGTTCCGAACGGCGAGGCCGTCATGGTGGAGATGACGGTGCGGCCCGACCTGGTCATTCCCTCCGACGCTGCGGTGCTGATCGCGCCGGAGTCCATGTTCGGGGACTGGCAGGCGGAGATCATTCGCCGGGGTGACTATCGGACGCACCCGTTTCTGGACTACCCGGAGGAAGGGGTGCTGCCCGGGGCGGCCCTGCCCGATTTTTCGCGACTGACGGCAACGGCCGACGAAATCGCGAGCAACCTCACAACCATTTCCGAGCGATTCGAGATCGCCTTCACGGAAGAGACGGCGCAAAACCTGCGCCGGGCTATCGACAACCTGGGTGAGGTCAGCGACGGTCTTTCGGAGATCGTTTCGCAGCAGGCCGACCGCTTCCAGGACCTGGCCGAGGGCGTAGACGCGTCCGCGCGTGAGCTGGCCGCCGCAGCTGCGGAGGCCCGGCTCTCCTTCGAGCGGGTCAACGTACTGATGGGGGGGACCACTCTGGAGGAGATGCTGGCGGACGCGGGCGCCGGGATGGAGAACGTCCGGGTCCTGACGGAAGGGATGAGCCAGGGGATGGAGGAACTTCGCTCCGCCGCGCGACAGGCGGACTCCACCTTCGCGCGGCTGGACGCCGTTCTCGCCACAGCTGAAGCCGGTGAGGGTTCGCTGGGCCGCCTCCTGAGCGATCCAACGCTCGCGACGGGAGCCGCGGATGCGATCGAGGAGTTGAGAGCACTGCTCAAGGACATCCAGGAACACCCGAGCCGCTATCTGAGCTTCTCGGTCTTCCAATAGAGTATCGGTCTTCCAATAGAGGTGCCAGCGAATGCAAGATGTGATCGCTCGGATCGAGCGCAGCGCGGGTGGGGTGGTCGTGCGCCTGTTGGGGGGAACCTGGCATGTGCTCCTGATCAAGGACCCCTACGGAAAATGGTCCCTTCCCAAGGGGCACATGGAGGGCGGTGAGAGCATGCGGGAGGCGGCGGCGCGCGAGGTGGAGGAGGAGACCGCGATCCGACCCGACCTGGTCGGTTCCAAGATCGACACGGTCGACTGGACCTTCCGGCATGGGGAGGACACGGTCCACAAGTACTGCACCTTCTTCCTCATGCGGAGCCGGGCGGGTGACGCGGCTCCGCGGAACGAGGAAGGCATTACCGACTGTGCGTGGCTTTCCCTGCCGGAGGCGGCCGCCAGGATCGTCTACGACGACACGCGGGCCGTTGTACTCCGGGCGAGCGAAATGATCACCGAGGCGGGCTGGTGAGCCCGGGCATGCGGGACAGCGGCGATATGCCCTGGCGTGTAGTGCAGGGAGCGGTGCTTGTTCTGGTGGGGGGCTTTTTTCTCTTCAGCCTGAGGGACCTGCTTAACCCGTTCCTCCTCTACCTGGTGTTCGTCGCGGTGCTCGCGCCGTTCCGCGGCATCCGCGGCCACGCCCTCATGGTCACCATCGCCACCCTCCTTGCGGCAGTGTGGGTGCTCGACACGGCCGGTACCCTGCTCGCGCCGTTCTTCCTGGCTTTCGTGCTCGCGTACATCCTGGACCCCGTCGCCGACAGGGTTTCCGCACACCCGCGCATCGGCCGCACCGCCGCGATCTTCCTCATTCTCGTGCCGGTCCTGGCCGCCGCCGCGGTGTTGGTGGGGGTGGCGCTCCCGGAGCTGGTGCGGCAGGGGCGTGCCCTGATCGGGGAAGCGCCCCGCGTCATGGGAGAGTTCACCGCGTGGGTCCGCGGGCTGAGTCCCGAGTCGCTCGGCTTCGACATCCCGTTCGTTAACGAGGCGGCGCTGCTGGACCGGATTCAGGCCATCGACGCACAAACCGTGACCGGTTTCCTGGAAACCCGGCGCGTCGAACTCACCGAGCGCGCGTGGGCGACCGTATTGGGGCTCGGCCGCGGCTTCGGCACCCTCCTCACCGTTCTCGGCTACCTGGTCCTCACCCCCGTGCTCATGTTCTATCTGCTCCGCGACTACGATCTGATCGTCGCCCGGGTCGGCAATCTTCTTCCGGGCAAGTTCCGGTCCAGCGCAAGCGGCCTTCTGGGCGAGTACGACGACCTCCTGTCCCGCTACCTGCGCGGCCAGGTCTCGGCGTCCCTGCTGACCGGGGGCATCACCTGGCTGGGTCTGATGATCGTCGGCTTCCCGTATTCGTTCCTGCTCGGCGCCACCGTGGCGGTGCTGGGCATAGTCCCGTACCTGGGTGTGGTCGTGTCCCTGATCCCCGCGATCATCCTCTCGCTTGTCAGCGACAGCATCGGGCTTTCGCTTGCCAAGGTTGCCATCGTCTACGGGATCGCCCAGGGCCTCGAGAGCGCCGTGATCAGTCCGCGGATCGTGGGCGATTCGGTGGGGTTGCACCCGGTGTGGATCGTGCTGTCCCTGTCTCTGGGCGGCTTTTTCTTCGGCTTCGCCGGGCTTCTGATCGGCGTGCCGCTGGCCGTGGGCGTGAAGCTCCTCGTGGTCCGGGGGCTCGAGCGCTACCAGACATCCTCTCTCTACAAACAAGGACCGGTCCTGTCGAAATGAGCAAGGAGACCTTCGTCGTCATCGGCTCCGGCCCCGCGGGCTGGACTGCCGCGATCTACGCCGCCCGGGCGAACCTGAACCCTCTCGTCTTCGAGGGTGCCGTAAGCCGCACGATGATTCCGGGTGGCCAGCTCATGTTCACCACCGACGTGGAGAACTACCCGGGCTTCCCCGACGGCATCGGCGGGATCGAGATGATGATGGACTTCAGGAAACAGGCGCTGCGCTTCGACACGCGGGTGGTCACCGAGGACATCGAAGAGGTCGATTTCTCGAGCCGCCCGTTCCGGTTGCGCTCCTCCGGCGGCCAGGAGCTGCTCGCCGAGACGGTGGTGCTCGCGACGGGCGCCAACGCGCGCTGGCTGGGCGTGCCGGGCGAGGAGCGGCTGGCCCAGAGCGGCGGCGGGGTGTCCGCCTGTGCCGTGTGCGACGGGGCCCTGCCGCACTTCCGCGGCCAGGTGGTCGCCGTGGTGGGCGGCGGCGACAGCGCCATGGAAGAAGCCCTCTACATGACCAAGTTCGCCAGCGAAGTGCTGCTCATTCACCGCCGCGCCGAACTGCGCGCATCGAAGATCATGCAGGAACGGGCGCTGGCAAGCGAAAAGATGACGTTTCTTTGGAACAGCGTGGTGGAAGAGGTGCTGGGCGACGACGTGATTACCGGGTTGCGGTTGCGTGATACGGTGACGGGCGAGCGGCGGGAGGTGGAGGTGGGGGGGATGTTCGTGGCGATCGGGCACGATCCCAACACGGGATTCCTGCGGGGCCAGATCGACATGAAGGAAAACGGGTATGTGCGGCTGCCGACGCCGTGGCGGACGGAGACGAATGTCCCGGGCGTGTTCGCGGCGGGGGACGTCATGGACGACTTCTACCGGCAGGCCGTGTCGGCGGCGGGGACGGGGTGCATGGCGGCGCTGGAGGCCGAGCGGTTTTTGGCGCATGGGGGGTGAAGGGGGGTTGGGCCGCTGCCATCCGAGTTTGTCCGCCACTTCGGGCCGATTATGGCGGACAAACGGACCCCGATGCCTCGGTTGGGGCTCTCAGGCGACAGGTTTTGAGACGTCGATCACGCAGACTGAGATCTTGCGGCGTTCGTGATCGGAGAGGGTGTCGAGCAGGGCGCTATCGAGTTCGGCGGCCGACTTCGGCTTTGGACCTGATCGTGGGGTAGGCCTGCAGCCTTCCGCGTCGCCGAACCAGAATACCAGGTAGATGCCGTAGCCATCGGTGCTGGGATCGCGGGTGTATTTGGCGATCAACTGGGTTTGGATGGCACTCCAGAGGTCACGGTGGCAGCTCTTCTTGATTTCGATCGGGGTGTTGAAGCCGCTCTGACTGTAGGAAACCCGGATGTCGGATCGCTTGTCGTCTGCGTATCGGGCCTCAGACTGTACCTCCGCGCCAACGACGGCCACCTTAGACTCCAGTAGGCCGACAAGAGTGTCGCGACACGCGTTCTCCGGCCGTGTATCCGTGACCTGATTGTTCGAATCGACATTCCAGAACAGGCGCCAGTTGGAGTTAGCGCCATCGCGGATATCACGGGCAATTGTGGCCAGGATATCGTTGGTGAAGCTGGCCAGGTCGGCGGCATTGGCCAGCCGATGGTTTTCCAAGACCTGAGACACCAGTTCGAGGCTTGGGTGTCGGAAATCCGCCTCACGCCGCAAGCCCCGCTGTCGGTGGGCAGCTGCGGACAACTCGGCGGCCCACGGCCGTAGTGATTCGGCGTCGAGCAATTGGACAAGGGAGTCTGTGGACCCCTCCGAGGGAATCTGTACAAGGCGGTTGATGAGTTCCGCGACGAAATCGGCCGCCTCCATTTCGAGCGTCACTCGATATGCTACACCGGGATGCAGTTCAGGCGTGGGGCCGAGGAATCTACCGAGCACGCGAATCAAGGGAGCAATGACCGCAACATCCCACGTGTCTCGGAGTTGAAGCGGAAGCCCACCGCGGCCGGCCACCATCGTAATCAAGTGGCGCAGTCTTCGCTCATTGCCGGATGCGAAGGAGCCAAGGAGTTGGGCATACTCTTCCGGTGCCACGAGATGGCCGGCGGTCAGCCAATACACGCGCTGCCCTGCGTTCATGCTCCTGTACTGAAGCTTTCTCTCAATGATTTCAAGGAGCGATGGGCCATTACAGTGCAGACAGGCAGCGACGAGAAGATTCCTGAGGTGTGGCAACAACGGGTTTGGGCAGCGTACCGGAAAAACCTCCAGCAGCCGCAGTGCTGCGAGTCGAGTGAATCTCGGATTGTCCTTCGGGTATGCGAGATCGTAGTAGCCATCTTTAGGCACTCTTCCGGACCGCAGGAGGGCCCGGCTGACCGAGACCAGAACACCTGCAGCCAACTCGGGACGGGATTCCACGAGCGAGTTCGGCCACTCTGGTGACCCATCGAGATCGTCGTGTCGGGTCGGCACCCCCGAACTCGTCCGAGGCCGTAATCGTGGCGGTTCGCCGGTTGTGTGCCACAGCGTCAGGGCGATTCGTGCATGTCGATCCTCCAGCGGAGGCACTTGTGGGTAGCCCGCCTTGTTTCGCTCCCGCATTCCCGCCATTACCGGATATGCGAGAAGGTGCAACTGCCCGCCGCTCTTGAACCGGATCAGTTCCCCGGGGGTGGGCAAGTCTGGGCGCACGACTGCACCGGCTAAACCCAATAGGGCCGAATCCACCAGTTCCTCATCGTAGTCGAGCATGCGGAGCAAACGCTCCCTCGCAGTGGGAGCCCACAACTCCACGAAGCCTCCCAGATAGGCCGTGGCCAAGTTGTGGAGCATGGCTGGCGATCCCCGATTCTCTCGAACGGCCTGAAGATCGGATCGCAAATAGTCTCGGCACTTATGCATGTGGAGTTCGAACTGGGGGTCCGACTGCCGCCGCTGGAAGCGTCCAGCACCATACTGTGGGTCGGCAACGGTATTGTCGCTTGGGTTCGTCGGGCGACGGTCACTGAGCAATTGTAGGTGGCTTGGTACTTCATCGGGCTCATGCCCGGCCTGTAGGACAATCCAGACGATCGCCCGGGCTCGGTGGATGTCCTCGTCGTCGTGCGCGATCCGGATCAGGGATTGGCGAAATCCGGCATGCCGGGAGAGGTATCTGAGCACGACATCGGTGTCCAAGGGCAGCAGCGGAATCCATTGACTGACCCCAAGCCAATAGTAAACCAGAGAAGGGCGCACTTCGGTAGGTGACCTAACCAGAATGGCATTGAGACATGCGCCCGGAAGGGCATCGGGATAGTCTACTCCATCTGGGCCCGGATTCCCAGGACTGGGTGTATGCCGTATGCGCTCTCGCAGGATTCCCAGTAGAGCAATGAGCTGATCCGAGGTGGATCGCTCGATGATCGCACTAACCCAGAAACGAGTATAAGAGTCGTACAGTGCATCCGAGAGCGGATGACGCAGGTATCGCGCCACCTGTTCGACCGACATGCGGGAGGGGTATAGAGCATGTAATAGCCGTCCAGACAGTTCGTTGCGAACCACCCTGTCGTTCTCCTTGTGGTACAGATTGTGAAGCAGCGCCAACAGCGTATCGGCGGCACCCTGGTCCTGGGTCTGTGTTTGGACATAGAGGTCCAGGGCACCATACCGTGCCACTGGCGACCATCCGGAATCCCTGACGACCGATAGCAGATCAGCTTCGAATCCAGGTGGCGCTTGTGCGTGTTCGAACATCCGAATAACCATTCGCCCGATCGCCTTGTCGGCCTCGTCGGTGGGCGCTTCAGCCAAAGCCCCTCGGAATCGATTCTCCAATTCGGACACCACCAGACCTCCCAAATGGAAGCCAGTGCTCGGATCTCCCAGCAACCACGGATGCTGGCGTACTTCCCGGCACAGATAGTCAAACACCAATGTCTTTTCGTGGGGACTGAAGTTCTGGATGTCTCCGTAGAGGACCACGCCGAGAGGATCGCGTTCGATGATCTCGATTCGTGCCGAGCGGTTGTGAACCGCCAACCAAGCGGCAAGACCGCGCAGCTCCGAGAGCACGGCACCGTCGAATCCGGTCATGAGAGCGAGCACACGCCGTACCGGAAGCCCATCGGCGATCAGTTTGGCTAGGTAGCGTGCCGCCAGAAACTCGGCGGTCTGTCGGTGGTCAGGGGCGACACGTCCTTCTTCGGGTGACGCAAAGACAGCTCGTCGCACCACGCCCCGGCCGAGTTGTGGATCGCCGAAACGTACGTGCTCTATGCCCAGGTAGTCTCGCTTGGGTGGCGTGCCCGGCAGGGTTAGACCCGATTTGCCGCTTAGCAGTAGCAGGGCGCAAAGATGCCCAGCCTCGTGCACGAGGGACTCGATGTCGTGGCTCTCCGGCGGGGCGATCCGATGTTCCTGGTTGTGTTCTTCGATCAGTTTTCGGCAGGCCAGGTCGAACGTTTCGGTCTTGGTCTTTGGCCATGCCTGGTCGTCCACCGCCGCCACGAGCATCCGCAGGCTCTGCGGATTCCCAAGCAGACCCTCTACCCCCTGTCGGCGCGCTTCCGTGACGAACGCCTTCGGATCCTCGACTCCCAGATTCCTGTCCAGGTTTTCAAGAATCCCCTCCTCCGACATCGGTTCGAGCCGCAACACCTGAACCTTACCATCGGGCGAAACGGCCTTGAGGCGCTCTCTATCGTTGGCCCCGAACCAGTCCGCCTCGCGGCAGGAAAGTCGGAACCGAGGGCGGCCGATGCGCTGGAGCTTCCGCCGGATTGCATCGAACGGTGTGCGTCCGTCGGTCGCTCCGGCCCGGGTCTCGTCGAGCCCGTCGATATAGAGTGTTGCGTTCTCCAGTTCCGGCTCAGGATCGAGCGCCTGGAAGTCATGGGCGGTGATGGGCTCCACCCCCTCCTCCTTCGCCTCGCGCTCGAACGCTTTCGTCTTGCCGGCTCCCGGAGGCCCGAGGAGCACGTAGGCTTGCTTCTGCCGGAACGACTCAAGTGGATGGGACTCGCTCCCGCCTCCATCATCCTCTGCGCGACCACGAACCACCGTACACGTCCGCTCAACGAAGTACTTCATGACTCCTCGAACCATTCCCGAGCGGGGGTCAGCAGGAACTCCGCAATCGGGATGCCACGCTGCCCGACGATTTGGGTGGTCACGTTCGGAAAGCTCCCCGAGAATGCGTCAAGTCCACTGACGTTCCCACCCCGCCTTCCGCTCTTGACCTCGAAGGCGACGAGCTTGCGGCCATGTTCCAGAACGAAGTCCACCTCTCGCCCCTTGTTGTCCCTCCAGTAGTAGACCCGGTACTCCGGCCGCCCGGTGTTGACCAGGTGGGCGCCCACGGCGCTCTCCACCAGTCGTCCCCAGAATCCCCGATCGGCTAGAGCCTGTTGGAAGGTGTAGTCGGAATGGACCGACATCAGCGCTGTGTTGAGCACATTGAGCTTGGGACTCGACGCCCTTCTCCTGTGGAGGCGACTGGCATACTTCGACAGTCCGGTGATCAGTCCTGCACTGGAGAGCAGCTCCAGGTAGCGCGCCAAGGTCGTCGTGTTGCCCGCCCCATGGAGCTGGCCGAGCATCTTGTTGTAGGAGAGGATTTGGCCGGAATACCCGGAAGCGAGTTCGAACAGGCGCTTGAGCAGCACGGGCTTGTCGACACGCTGCAAGGCGAGGATATCCCGCTCGAGGTTGGGCTCGATGAGCGAGTAGTTGATGAAACTGCGCCACCGGCTCTGGTCGCGGACGATCGGCGCCGGACCCGGATAGCCGCCAAAGTAGATGTACTTGTCAAGATCGAAGTCGAACGCCGCCGCCATTTCGGCAAGTGACCAATGTGTGAGTTCCAGAACCTCGTAGCGTCCGGCCAGGCTCTCGGTCAATCCCTGTTGCACAAGAAGGGGGGCGGAGCCTAGCAGAACGACATGAAGAGGTAGACCGGCGAGGCGGTCGGCGTCCCACAATCCCTTCACGGTCTCGGACCAGTTCGGGATCTTCTGAATCTCGTCGAGCGCCAGTACGAAGCCTCGCTCCGACGCCTTCGCTTCGAGCCGGGCCTCTTCCCACTGGCGGACAAGCCACCGCGCGTCCCTCCTGTCGACAGGCGGGAGGGAGGTGCCCGTCGTCAGTGAGGTGACATTGCTCCGGAGTCCGGTGGTGACCGGGACGGTGGTGGGGTCGGGTGCATCCACGGCGATGTGGGTGGACGGCCGATCGAACCGGCCGAGGACCTGTTTGACCAGCGTAGTCTTGCCCGTCTGGCGTGGTCCGGTGATGATGATGAGCCAACGGGGCTCTTCACGCAGGCGGGCCAGAAGGGTCTTTCCGTGTGGGCGCTCGAAGGTTTCCATGGATCAAGATTACACTACTGAGTAATTTTACTCAAGAGCGTAACTGAGTCGTTGGCAGGAAACTGGGGGCCGCTCAGCCGGCCAACCCCAACCCCCCGTCCACCACGATCACCTCGCCGGTCACGTAGTCGGCCCCCGCCAGAAACCGCACCGCGCTTGCCACGTCGTCCGGTGTGCCGATCCTGCCGAGTGGCACCCGCAGCCGGTCGCGCTCGATGTCCGCCGCGCTGAAGTACTCGGGGGGCAGCACGTGGCCGGGTGCGACAGCGTTGACGCGCACCTCGGGGGCGAGCCGTCGCGCCATGATCCTGGTGAGGTGGAGCAGGGCCGCCTTCGAGACCGAATGTTGGGGGTGGCTGGTCCACGGTTGCAGGGCGGAAAGATCCACGATGTTCACGACTGATCCCCGGGCGGCGCGCAGCAGGGCGGCGGTCTCGCGGACAAGCTGGAAGGGCGCGCGCAGATTCACCGCCATGACCGAGTCCCACTCCTCGGTGGTCACCTCGAGCAGGTCTGCCGTGACGAAGCTCGACGCCGAGTTCACCAGGAGGTCGAGTCGTCCGAAGCGGTCCTGTACCGAGCGCGCCAGGCGAACGACGTCCTCCTCGCTTGACAGCTCTGCCCGCACGGGCTGGACACGCCTGCCCAGGTGCGCTGCGGCGGTCGCGACTTCGGCGGCCCCCGTCGCCGACGAGTTGTAGCTGACGACCAGGTCGTATCCGCTCTCGACCAATCCCAGGGCGATTGCTCTTCCCACCCTCACGCCGCCGCCTGTCACGAGTGCGACCGGGTTCATTTCCGTAATCTCCGTTGGGATGGGGGTGAATTCCACGGCTGCCCGTGGTACCTTCCGCGCGGTCAATCTAAACGACGAGGCGTGACATCGTGTCTGAAACACATCGAATCGAGAAGGACTCCATGGGCGAGGTGCGGGTTCCCGGCGACGCCCTCTACGGCGCCCAGACCCAGCGCGCGGTCGAGAATTTCCCCATCAGCGGACGTCGCTTCGGGCGTCGTTTCATCGAGGCGCTGGGGCGGCTGAAGGAAGCCGCGGCCGAGACCAACGTCGAGCTGGGACTCCTCACGCCCGAACGGGGCGCTGCCATCGCCGCCGCCTCGCGGGAAGTCGCCGAAGGCAGGTGGGACGATCATTTCCCCCTGGACATCTACCAGACGGGATCGGGTACGTCCACCAACATGAACGCGAACGAGGTGATCGCTTCGCTGGCCAACCGCGCGGTCACGGGCGCAGTGCGGGTTCACGCGAATGACCACGTCAACTACGGCCAGTCCTCGAACGACATCATCCCGACCGCGATCCACGTCTCCTGCCGGGCCGCGCTCAACGGCGAGCTGGTCCCCGCCCTCGGCCGCCTGCGCGACGCCCTCGCCGGGAAGGCACGTGACTTCGACGGGATCGTCAAGTCGGGCCGCACGCACCTCATGGACGCGACACCGGTCCGCCTCGGACAGGAGTTCGGCGGCTATGCGCGCCAGGCGACTCTGGGGATGGCGCGGGTGGAGCGAGCCGGCGAAGAGCTCGCCGAGGTGGCGCTGGGGGGAACCGCCACCGGAACCGGGATCAACGCCCACCCCGAATTCGCGGGCCGGACGATGGCGAAGGTGGCAGCCAGCTACGGGATCGACTTCCGGGAGGCGGAGAACCACTTCGAGGCCCAGGGCGCCAAGGACGCGTGCGTCTCTCTGGCCGGCGCCCTCAACACGGTGGCGGCCAGCCTGATGAAGATCGCCGACGACGTGCGCTGGCTGGCGAGCGGCCCGACGTCGGGGATTTCGGAGATCCAGCTTCCGGCGGTGCAGCCGGGCAGCTCGATCATGCCCGGAAAGGTGAACCCGGTCATGTGCGAGGCGCTCATGATGGTGTGCGCGCGGGTCATGGGGAACGCGACGACGGTCACCATCGGGGGCCAGCGCGGCAACTTCGAACTCAACGTGATGATGCCGGTGATGGCCGACGCCCTGCTGGAATCCATCACGCTCCTGGCCAACGCGTCGGCGGTCTTCGCCGACCGGTGCATCGCCGGGATCACGGCCCGGCCTGAGCGCGCCCGCGAGCTGCTGGAGCGCAACCCTTCCATCGCCACCGCGCTGAACGCCCGGATCGGGTACGACAAGGCGACCGTCGTCGCCAAGAAGGCGGCGCACGAAGGCCGGTCGGTGCGGGAGGTGGTGGAGGAGATGGGGCTGGTCGATTCCGACGAGCTGGACGACGCTCTGGACGTGCGGCAGATGACCGAGCCCGGGGTGCCGGGAAGCGCGTGACGTCGGGGGCGGGAGGAGCCTGACGTCGGGTGCGGAAGTCGCCTGACGGTGGGACCGGGAGTGGCCCGACTGCGGGGCCGGCAGACCCGTTATGGCGGGGTGCCGCCATGTCGCGTCGGGACCGAAAAAAAGAAAACTGTTGCGGTCCGCGGAGTCGGTCTTCATATTCGGACTGTGCTGGAGGGCTCGTATTTGAGCCAACACTGGAAGAGCCGGGACTACCTCCCGCGGTGGACGTCACGCCCCGTGAGGGGACTGCGAAAGCAGTGGGGGAGTCACCAAACGTTGAGCCCGGGCTTCAGGTTACACCCTCCGGCACATTAGGGGCCGGCGTTCCTTCGTGGACGCCGGCCCTTATTTTTTGAGGTAACGCAACGACCACCGGGGGACAGCCAATGCCACGGGTTCGAATCACCCGCCGCCTGCACTTCAGCGCAGCCCATCGTCTGGCTCGCGCGGAGTGGAGCGACGACAGGAACAGCCGCGTCTTCGGTGACTGCGCCAACGTCAACTGGCACGGGCACAACTACGAGCTGGAGGTGACGGTGTCGGGACCGGTCGATGCGGAGACCGGGTACGTGATGGACCTCAAGGATCTCAAGGACCTCGTGAACCGTCAGGTGGTGGACGACCTGGATCACCGCAACCTGAACCTGGACGTGCCGTGGCTCGAAGGGGTCATCCCATCCACCGAGAACCTCGTGGTGAGTATCTGGGAGCGGATTGCGCCGCTCATTCCCCCGCCGGCCAAGCTGGACAGGCTGGTCCTGCGGGAGACGCCGCGGCACTGGGTGGAGTACTCCGGTGAATGAAAGCGGGGCGGCGAGCCGGGACGGCGCTGGCCTACCTCCGACCGCCCTGGTCACCGGAGCAACGGGCGGGATCGGCGAGGCCATCGCGCGGCGTCTGGCCGGCGACGGCTTCCATGTCTACGCGGCCGGCCGGCGCCGTGCACGGCTGAAGCGCTTGGCGGCCGAGATCGATGGGGTCGCGCTGCCCTTCGACGTGACCGTCGAGGAAGAGGTCGAGCGTGCGCGCGCCGCTGTGGAGGGTGGCGGTGCGCCGCTGTCGGTGCTTGTGAACTCGGCTGGTGTGTTCGACCTCGCGCCCGTTGTGGAGACGGGGGAAGAGATCCTGAGCCGCAACCTGGACGTCAATCTGGCCGGAGTCGTTACAGTGACGCGCGCGTTCCTGCGCGGCATGCTGGACGCGGGATCCGGACTCGTGATCAACGTGGGGTCGGTGGCCGGGTGGCGGGCTTTCCCCGACAACGCGGCCTACTCCGCGTCCAAGTTCGGGATGCGAGGGTTCCACGAAGTGCTGCTCGAGGAGGTTCGGGGAACGGGAGTGAGGGCCTGTCTGCTGGAGCTGGGGGCCGTCGACACGGCGATCTGGGACCCTCTCGATCCCGATTCGTCCCCCAACCTCCCCGACCGCGACCAGATGTTGCGCCCCGAAGACGTGGCACGCGCGGCTGGCTTCGTGGCCGGGCTGCCGGACGACGTTGCGGTGCCTCTCCTCAGGATCGAGCGCGGGTGAACGTCGTCCTCACCGATCACCTGGTGTGCCCTCGCTGTGGCCCGCCCTTCGGGCTGGTCCTGCTGGCGCGCGATGCGCGCGACCGTCGCGTGCAGGAGGGGGAGTTCGGATGTCCCAACTGCCGCGACCGGTTCCCCGTGGAAGAGGGCTTCGCGGATTTGCGGCCGCCGCCGCGGGGGCCGGCGCCGGGCGAGGACGCCGCAGATGCGGGTGGGGGGACGGCCGGACACCGCGAGGCGGGCAGCGAGAAAGCGTCGGGGGAGGGTGCCGTGTCCCGGGCGCTGCGCCTCGCCGCCGCGCTGGGCGTGGCCGAGGGACCCGGGCTGATCGTCGTGCCGGACCGTTACCGTGACGAGGCGGGGCCGTTGGCGCGGCTGGTGCGCGGGATCGAGGTGGTGGTGCTGGGGTGGCGGGGGCGTGCCGTGGTGGCCGAGGGGGTGAGCGCCTTCGTCACCGGGCCGAAACTTCCCTTGCGCGACGGGGTGGCGCGGGGGGTGGTGGTCGTCGGGGGGGAAGGGGAGGGGTGGTGGGGTGAATCGCTCCGGGTGCTCGTGCCGGGGGGCAGGATCGTGATCTCGCATGCGACGGAAGCAGCACGGGGGTGGGTGGGTGGGGCGGGGCTGGTGACCGTGCTGGACGAGGGTGGCATGGTGGTGGCGGCGGTGCCGGCGCCGGGGGCGGGGCCGCGCCCGGGGCGGTGGGTGGGGACGATCAGGCCATCGCGGTAGCGCGGTGGGCGCGCTTCGCCGGTCTCGGTGCTTACGCGGGGTTCACCGCGGGCTTCCGAGCGTCGCCAGGAGAGTCCTGCGTCTGACACTGACACTTGCCGTGCTGACACTTGCCGTGCTCGCGCGCGGTGCCTACTAGTATCACTCGGAGGAAAGGCTCTTCGCTTCGCGGGGTGACCGGTCGGAGCCGAGAGCTGCACGTTACCCTCGGCTGGAGGTTACGATGGTGGAAGTTGATCGCAAGACCTTCCTCGCAAGCCTTCCCGCTGGTGCTCTGGCCGCCATGTCGCATGAAGACAAGGCGGAGGAGTTGGAGCACTACATGGAAGAAAAGCTCGACAGGAAGATCGCCCTGAGGCGGGGCGGAGCGGACGGAGAGGCGGGCTCCATCATCACCCTTGAGGAGTTGGAGCAGGAAGGTCCGAGGCCTCCGAGGGGCACCGGGAATCTCTTCCGGCCCACGGAAGAGGAATTCGAGCCCCTGCCGAAGAACCCGACGCTGCTCGACTTCTTCCGCCTGCGCTTCGCGCCCGCGAACCATGTGCTGCAGAGTGCCACCCACGCGCTCAACACGGGCCAGCCGGAGCGGACCATCTTCGCCTGCCTGATGCACGACGTGGTCCTGAACCTGATCAAGGTGGACCACGGCTGGTGGGGTGCCCAGCTGGTCGAGCCCTACGTGGACGAGCGCGTCTCCTGGGGCATCCGCTACCACGCGCCGCTGCGCTTCTATCCGGACGAGGAGTACGGGTACGAGTATCCGGAGATGTACAACCGGATCTTCGGCCATGACTACGTCCCGGAGCCCTACATCCGGCGGGCGTACGAATTCGCGCGGGCCCACAGGTGGTATGGCGAGGCGCGCCTGATCACGGTGAACGACACCTACGCCTTCCAGGACGGCATGGACGTCGACATCGAGGTGTTCACCGACATCATCGGTCGCCAGTTCAAGCAGCCGAAGGAAGGGCTCGGGCTCGACAACACCGCCTCCTCGCACATGTGGCGGACGATCGCGAACCCGAATCGGCCGCTGTAGGGGGTATCGGCGGCTGTAGGCAGAATCGGCGGCCCGCACTTGAAGCTACCGCCCTTGTCTTCTAGCTTTCCTCGCCCTAAAGGGCCAGTGGGGAAACCCCGCGTAGGCACCGGACGGGCGAAGCGGGGCCTGTAGCTCAGGTGGTTAGAGCGCACGCCTGATAAGCGTGAGGTCGGTGGTTCAAGTCCACCCAGGCCCATAAGGACTTACGGGATTCCGGGGGTCCGATGTCCGCTAATTGGACCCGAGACCGACCTCCCGGTACTCCGCGAGAGCCTTCCTGAGGCGGTCCTCGTCGGGCCGCTGATAGCACTGAAGCACCGTCTGGGCAGTCTTCCAGCCGCCCAACTCGCAGAGCACCTTGAGCGGCAAGTCCATGAGGTCGGAAGCAAACTTCCGCCTGAGCGAGTGCCAACCCCGCCCCCGCTTGGGCGCGAGCCCCGCGTACTTCACGGCCCTTCTCCACCAATCCCGCGCCAGTGAGCGGCTCATGCACGCGAAGGGATCCTTCGGCCCGTGCCATGGCGGTGATCGGCGTCCGGTGCTCGTACCCGGTCTTCTCATGCTCGCTCCGCCACCGGATCGTCCGGGCATCAAGGTCGATGTCGGACCAGCGGATTCTAGGTAGCCCGAATCCCGGCAGGAAATAGTCTAAAGTCATACAGGACTGCACGATCTGCGTTTCCTGCCGTTGGGCTGTACCCTGCTGGACCGTACCCTGAAAGCGGGAAAAACGTACTTGAATGGCGGGACTCCCGCACCCCGTGCCGCCTCTTCTCCGAAGATCCCCAACGCTCGCGAGCTGTCGCGATCCCCGTGCTGCGCGAGAACGCCTGCTCTTGCTTTGGCCAAGCAGGAGCGTCCGGTTATCTTCCCCGGTCCAGAAGGTTGACCCTTGAACGCCGCGCCGCGCCGGCGCCGCTTGGTTGATCGCCCGCCCACCGTCCCGTTTTTGGTCTCCGTTCCCTTATCCTCTCTGGAGACTGTGGACACCCAATCAAGAGAGACCACCATTGGCCCGATTCAAGGACGCTGAACCGATTCTCGCCGCAGCTAAGCACTGGAAACACCGATGCCTACTCGGTGGACGATCCCTATTCACCGACCGCGCTCTCTGGACTCGCTCTAATTTCCAGGAACTCCAATCGGCCTACGTCGAGAAGCTCGACGACGCGTCGGGAGATTCTTTTCTGGTGAAGCTGGAACGCCAACTGCAATCCGCCTCGCCCGACGCCAAGTGCCTCTGGGCCGAGATGACATGGGTGTACCACCTGATTCGGAGCCCCGGATCGATGGGTGCCGACAGCAAGCGGAGGCGAATCGCCGACGTCTGGAACTGGTCGGAGCGCGACTTCCCCGAAGACCATGAACTGCTGAGCGACGCGGTCCTTGGGGCAGGGGTAGTCAACCCCGGCGCCGCATTCAACACGCTTGAATGGAAAGAATTCGAGTTCTTCGCGGTCGCCATGCTGGAATGGTCATCGCTGGAGCGAAGCGTTCGCATGAAGCTCCTCGACCGCCCGTGGGACTTCGCTTCATGGCTGGACGGCACGGAGTTTGCCGCGAATCGCATGTTCCGACACGCGATCCTGTGGCTGCTCTTCCCCGATGAATTCCAGGATGTCGTCTCCCATAGCGGGAAGAAGAAGATCGTCAGCCGCCTGCATCAAGGCGACCGGATCGACACGTCCAACCCGGTCGAGATCGACCGAGCCCTGCTCGCAATCCGTCACCGCCTCGAAGATGAACATGGTCCGTTTCGCTTCTACGATTCCCCGATCGTAGAGCTTTGGAAACGTCCTTCAGCCACCAAGCCCAAGAAGAAACGCGACGGAGCCCGCGACGATGGAAGCAAACCATCCGGAGCGGATCCAGAGGCGATCTACACGGCCACGCAAGCCCAGCAAGACCTCTTCATCGAGCCCGGCCACTTCACCCGCCTTGTGAAGTCTATCAAGTCCGGCAAGAACCTGATCCTCCAAGGGCCGCCCGGCACCGGGAAGACCTTCATCGCGCGCCGAATCGCTTGGTGCTTGATCGGCCGCGAGGATTCGGACCCGATCGAGATGGTCCAGTTCCACCAGTCCTACGCCTACGAGGATTTCGTAGAAGGCTTCAGGCCCGCCAAGGAGGGAGGTTTCGACCTGAAGCCGGGCGTCTTCCGGCGTTTTTGCGAACGGGCGCGGGCCAACCCGGCCATCCCCCACGTCTTCATCATCGACGAGATCAACCGCGGCAACCTGTCCCGTATCTTCGGCGAACTCCTGATGCTGATCGAGGCCGACAAGCGCACCGAGGACTACGCCGTCACGCTGCCCTACTCCGACGCGCGGTTCCACGTCCCCGGCAACGTCCACCTGCTCGGCATGATGAACACCGCCGACCGCTCGTTGGCCTTGGTCGACTACGCGTTGCGTCGGCGATTCGCCTTCGAGACGCTCGAGCCCGCATACGGCACCGAGCACGGTCGGGAAGCGTTCGAGAAACACCTCACGGACAAGGGCGCGGATCCGAGCCTGACCAGCCGCATCTGCGACCGGATGGGCAAGCTCAACGAGAAGATCGCAAACGACAAGGAACTCGGGCGGGGCTTTCGGATCGGACACAGCTACTTCGTTCCCGGCGAGGGCGACGCCCCTTCGGAGGACTGGTACAGGCACGTCGTGGACACCCAGATCGCCCCTCTTCTCAGGGAATACTGGTTCGATGCGGCTGAAGACGTCGAGAGGGATGTGGCGAGACTCACCGACGACACCCGACCTTGAAGACCATCCCGATCCTCAACGTCTACTACCTCCTCTGCTACGCCTGGGGGCGGGTTCAGGAGCGGGACACCCGACGGCTGGCCACGCTCAGCGGCCTCTCGACGGTCCAGGACCTTCTCGGCAAGGTGCTCGCGGGCGGCGTCAGCCACCTCTTCCGCCGCGGCATCGACCGCGGCTACGTGGAACGACGCGAGGACCTCGCCGGCATCCGCGGCAAGCTGGCGGTGAGCGAGACGGCGAAGCGGGCGCTCCGGGCGAGCGGCCGGGCCGCCTGCGACTTCGAGGAGTTGTCCGTGGACACTCCGCCGAACCGCATCCTTCGCACGTCGCTGCATGGGCTGCTGGGGGGGCGTGTCACGCTGCACCACGATGTCCGTAGCGACGTGCGCTCCGCCTACAGACGGCTCGACGGCGTGTCGCGGACTCGCCTCACGAGGAACGCCTTCGGCCAAGTCCAACTCGGGGGCAACCGGCGGCTCTACCAGTTCCTGCTCTCGGTGTGCAGGCTCCTGTACGAGAGTTCGGTGGTCGATGAGAAGACCGGGCGCACATCGTTCCGCGACTTCCGGCGGGACGAAGCAACCATGTGGGCGCTCTTCGAGGAGTTCGTCACGGGATTCTACGAGCGCGAGCAGCGTGCTTATGGGGTGAATCCGGGTGGCGGGCGCCGCATCTATTGGGCGGAAGCCAGCGCCAAGGACGACGCCAACAGGGCTAGAATCCCCGTCATGACAGCCGACGTGATCCTGGAATCGTCCGAGCGCCGGATCATCCTCGACACGAAGTACTACCGGGACGCGCTGGCGCGCGGACGCGGTTCCGGCACGGGCAAGCTGCACTCCGGCAACCTGTACCAGTTGCTCGCGTACCTGCGGAACCGCCAAGCGGCGAACCCGGGGCGGCCCATGCACGAAGGCATCCTGCTGTACCCGGAGACCGGCCAGCCGCTGAGAGCCGACATCCACCTCGAAGGGTTCCGCATCCAAGCCCGGACGGTCAGCCTTGATCGGGACTGGCGGCGCATTCACAGGGAAATGCTGGCGACCATCGGGCTATCGGGTCCCGACTCGTAGTGCGCTTCGCGCTTGCGGCCTGGAATGCTCTGAGCCCGCGATGGGGAGACCACCCGTCCATCGCTGGCCGCAGAGGCACTCGTGGGGTACCGTAAGAGCGGGCCGGACGGATGGCTCTGCGGAGGACCGGGTTATCTTGGCTGATCCAATTCCTAGCTCGGAGAACAATCCATGAACAGCTTGCCGACCGATGAGTAGACCAGAAGGCTCGCCGTCGAGAGCCAGGATGTCGTGGGATACCTCGAACCGGTACGATACCACTTGGCGAACCGGCGAGGGGGCGGTCATAGGGTCTCAGCCGACCGGAGCGCCACGGCTTCTGGTCCGCCCACTGGCTACCGGAGGGGCCTAGGCATATGGCGCCGGTCGATCAAGTCAAGGCGGTTCTCGTTCCGCAGGGGAAAATCCTCGACTTCATTGACGAGACCATCCGCAAGGAGACTCCTGAAGAGTACGTCCGGCAAGAGATCGAGAAGTCGCTGATCCGTGAGTATCGCTATGTCCGCGACGAGATCGCCGTGGAGTTCGGGGTCAAGTTGGGCACGGCTAAAAAGCGTGCCGATCTCGTCATCTTCGCGGAGGGCGCCCCCCACAAGCAGGAGCACGCCTGGGCGATCATCGAATGCAAGTCGCCGAGCGTGCCCCCAGCCCACAAGACTGAGGGTGTCTCCCAACTCAAGAGCTACATGGCCGGGTGCGTTAACGGCGAATTCGGCATGTGGACGAACGGCCAAGAGCGGTTCTGCTACCGCAAGATCACGGAGAACGGGAAGGTCCAGTTCGTCGAAATCTCCGACATCCCGGAGAAGGGGAAGACGCTCGACGAGACCGAGCGCCCGAGTTTCATCGAGTTGCGGCCAGCGAATAGCGATGTGCTCCTCTTCACGTTCCAGCGATGTCACAACTACATCGCGGGAAACCAGGGACTACAGAAGCCGGACGCTTTCTGGGAGCTGCTGAAGCTCATCTTCTGCAAGATCGAGGACGAGCGGTCGAGCGAGATCGACTTCTACGCGACGTCGAAAGAGCGGCAAGGGCTAAACGGCCATCTGAAGGTGAAGGGCCGCGTCGAGAAGCTGTTCGCCGGTGTGCGCCAAAAATACTCAACGATCTTCAAGTCCAATGAGGTCGTGGAACTTGAGCCCCGCGTGCTCGCGTACCTTGTCTCGCAGCTTCAGCCCTGGTCGCTCTTGGAAAGCGACATCGACGTAAAAGGGAAGGCCTACGAGGAGATCGTAGGCTCGAACCTGCGAGGTGACCGGGGTGAGTTCTTCACACCCCGCAACATCTGCGGGATGGCCGTAGCCATGCTCGACCCGGGACCCAACGATCTCGTGCTCGACCCTGCTTGTGGCACCGGCGGGTTCCTGACCATCGCCATGAACCAAGTGATCGAGAAGATCCGGGCGAGCGAGAAAACGAAGTGGCGGGTAGCCGAGAACCCGAGCGAAGGCGAGTTCGCGGAGTTGCACCGGAAGATTCGGGACTATGCCGATCAGCGGATCGTCGGGATCGACATCAACCCGAATCTCGTGAAAGCCTCCAAGATGAACATGGTGATGAACAATGACGGTGCCGGCGGCTTGTATCAGGCAAACTCGCTGGACAGATCCGTGACGTGGAGGGAGACCCTCCGCGACCGAGAGCTTGACGGTACAGTCGATCTCCTGTTCACGAACCCGCCCTTCGGCTCGAAAATCGTCGTAGACGATCCGTCGATCTTGGAGCAGTACGACCTGGCTCACATGTGGGACTACGACGAGAACGAAGACCGCTATCGTATGCGGGAGCCTTGGCAACTTCAGAGTTCCCAGCCACCGGAGATCCTGTTCGTCGAGCGTTGCGTGCAGTTCTTGAAACCGGGTACTGGTCGCATGGCAATCGTACTGCCGGACGGGATACTCGGCGCACCGGGCCTCGCGTATGTCCGGGAGTGGATTCTTGAGCAAACCCGAGTGCTGGCCAGCATCGACCTTCACCCCGACACGTTCCAGCCGGGCAACAGCACCCAAACGAGCGTACTCGTTCTAGAACGGAAACGGTTCAACGAGATCGAACTGGAGCGCGCGGCCGGCAGGAAGAAGGATTATGGGGTGTTCATGGCTCTTGCCAACCACATCGGGCACGACAAGCGCGGCAACACGACTTTCGTTCGAAATGAAGACGGGAACGAGATCGTCGTGTCGAAAGAGGAGCGTGTACGGGATGTCCACCAGGGGACACCCGTGTACCGAACGGTCGAGGTGAAAGAGAAGGTCAAGGACGATAACACGCAGCAGATCGCGGAAACCTTCCGGGAATGGCTGACGGCGCTATGACCGCCACTGCGGCCCGCCCGCTGCCCCGAACGCGGTCGCGCGCCCCGCAATGCGTGACCCTGCCGCTATCCGAGATAGCTGCGGGAGACCGCCGTCTCGATGCCGAAGTCTATCTGTCCGATGGATTCACCGCCCGTCGTGCGATCGGGGATTCACTACTTGCAGTATCGCCACTCGGGCAACTCGCGCGAATCTGGCAGCCGAGTCGCCTGAAGGGCATTCGAGTGGCGCAGGAGCACGGTGCGCCGTTTCTCGCGGCTACCCAGGTATTCGACATCTGGCCTACGCCCCGAAAATGGCTGGCGCCCAGCAAGACGCCAGGCATTGCAGATCGCTATGTATCGCCCGGTTGGATTCTACTCACCTGCTCCGGCACGGTCGGAAACGTCATCCTCACCTATTCGGCGCACGCCGACATGGTCATCTCGCACGATCTTCTGCGCGTCGAGATCGAAGACCCGTCGCTGCGGAGCTACGTGTACACGTTCCTTCGCACGCGGTTCGGGCGAACGATGATGCAGGGAACCCACTACGGGAACGTCATTAAGCACCTTGAGGTGTCTCACCTGGAACAGATCCCGGTGCCCATGGTGGCTCGCTTGGGCGACGAGATCCATGAACGGATCGGCGATGCATTCGCCGCTCGCGATGAGGCGTACCGACTCGACATGACCGCTCGGCTGCGGCTCGCGGAGGCAATGAGCGACCAGCCCAAAACGCCGCCGGAAGGAGGCTACGCCGTTCAGGCTTCAAGGCTCTTCCATGGACGGCGGAGGCTCGAAGCCTTCGCGCACAGTCCGGCCGCCCAGCAAGTAGCGCGAACGTACCAGCGCAATGCTGAGTCAGTTGCCCGATTGGGGCAGATTGCCCGCGCGTTCGTGCCGGGTCGATTCAAGCGGATCTACGGTGAGCAGGGAACGACGTACCTCGACAGCGGGCCGGTTTTCAAGGTCAACCCGGAGCTCTCCAAGTTCCTCACGCCAGCCACACCGATCGATTTCGACGCCTACATGGTGGAGCGCGGATGGTTGCTCATGGCGTGCTCGGGACAGATTTACGGGATCAACGGGCAAGCGATCCTCGCCGACAGGTGGCATGAGGGGAAGGTGATCACGCAGCATATCATGAGGATCGTCCCGGAGGACTCGATCCGCCCAGGCTATCTTCAGACGGTGCTTTCTCACCCCACCCTCGGTAAGCCTCTCGTAGTGAGCCAAGCCTATGGCACGTCGGTCCCAGAGTTGGCTGTGGAGGACATCGAAGGGCTGCCGATTCCGCGACTAGCTGTGAAGGAAGAGGAAGAGATTGCAGATGCGGCAGAGAGAGCAAGCGAGTTGCGTATGAGGGCCAACGACGAAGAGAACGAGGCCGTCGCGAAACTCGAAGGTGAGTTGATGTACGAGTTGGGTGGCCAACTCGCCAAGAAGAAGCGTGTCTCCATGGGCTCTCAGCAGCCTACGTTGAGAGCGGCCATGATTCTTCCGGGCGGCAACGCCGGGGAAGCATAAGTCGAGCTTTCGTTCGGGCGGCTTGCACGGGTTTTCGCCGTGGCATGCCCGACGCGCGGGTGCCAGCCGTCAGACCCGCCGGCACGAAGAGCCGCCAGCCAGTTTTCCGGTCCTCTGGGTCCCTGGTCCGTTGGTACGGGCGGTGCCGGAGAGGAGCCGAGAAGGCTTCCGCTAGACCGAAGTTCGGCCGCTGGGGGGTGGGTCAAGTCGTTGTAGGGCGGTGACATAGCTCGGATCGGCGGGTGTACGCTACTGGGTACGGGTCAAGGGCGGATGCCGAGGAGACGGAAGGCCTTGGCCTGGAGCGGTGTGGGGCGGGCAAGCATGTCGGCGGTCATGGCACCGGGGACGGCGGGCCGTACACGGTTGCGGGTCAGGGTGGCGAGATCGCCGAGCAGGCTCCGGAAGCTGTGGACGGGCAGGCCGTCGGGCGTGCGTTTCCTGCCCGCCTTGGCACGTGCGGCCTTCGAGCGCTGGGCGGGCGCGACGGGCGAGGAACGGCCGGCTTCGGCGGCGGCCGGGTCGTCGTCGTCGAAGAGCATCGGCGCCAGGGCGCGGCGCATGTGCCACTCGACGTAGTAGGCGAGCATGCAGAGGAAGACGTGGGCGCGGACGCGCCCCTCGAGGCGGTGGTGGACGGGCCGCACCTTGAGATCCACCCCCTTGAAGCTGCGGAAGGCGCGCTCGACCCGGCTGAGGCTCTTGTAGGCCCGGACCGCGTCTTCGGGCCCGAGCTCCTTGGCGGCCACGTTGGTGCGGATCACGTAGATGCCGTCCAGCGCCGCCTCCGCGGCGATGCGCGCCTCGTCGCGCTCGTACGAGAAGCCGTCCTCGCTCGCGGTGGTCGTGAAGTGCTTGCCGACCTTGTGGGCGCGCAGGGCCCGGTCGGCGCGCACGGCGATGTCCTTCGTGCCCCGCAGGGGGCGGTTCTCGCGCTTCGTGGCCCGGACGACCAGGTCGAGCTTGGCCTCCGTGGCCGCCAGCAGCGCCTCGCGCTTGCGGGCCCGCTCGGCGGCCAGCAGCGGGTTGCGGCAGACGATGAGCCGCTCGTCCGGATAGAGCTCTGGCGCGGAGATCTCGGCGAGGTCCTGGGTGTCGAAGATCGACAGCTGCAAGTCGCCGCCGGAAACCAGCTTGCGGATCTTCGGAGCCCGCAGCGCGGTGATCCAGCGCAGCCCCGCCGGCTCGACATCCTCCCGGACGCGGGCGTCGGTCAGCAGCCCCCTGTCTCCGACCAGCACGATGCGAGACAGCGAGAAGCGCGCGGCGAGCTTCTCGGCCTGGGAGGCCACGGCGCCGGGATCGGCCGTGTTGCCACGGAAGACCTCGGCGGCCACCGGACAGCCGTCCCGGTCGCAGAGCAGGGCGAAGACGATCTGCAGCTTGCCGCGCCTGCCGTCGCGGGAGTAGCCGCGCTTGGCCAGCGGGCACTTCGCGCCCTCGAAGTACACCGAGGTCAGGTCGCAGAGCACGAGCGAGCCGTCCTCGATGTGCTTCGCCGCCAGGGTCCGCTCGATGCGCTTCTGCCGCCGGAGCAGCCAGTCCATCGCCTCGTAGAGTTCCTCCGCCGTCGCGTCCGCCGTGCCGGTCTCCTCGCCCAGCGTGTCGGCCAGGGTCTCGGAGCTGAGGCCGCGGGCGGTGGCGAGCTTCGAGCGCGGGTCGAGGACGCGCGCCGCGATCATCGCCAGCGCCAGCGACCGCATCCGCGACGGACGGCGGTCCAGCAGTCTCTCGAGGCCCAGCGTGCGGGCCGTGCCCAGCACGGCGGCGGCGTGTCCGTGGGGGCGGGAGCGCAGGATCTCGAAAGCGTCGCCGAAGGACTTCAGGGCGACGCCGCCCTTGAGCAGGATGCGCAGCCCGTCCACGATGTCGTCGGGCAACTTCGACAGGTTGGCCAGGGTGCGCTTCCTGACCTTGCCGCCCTCGCGGAAGGACTCGCGCAGGAGCACGGCGGGCGGGGAGTTCCGATTGGGCACGCGTTCGATATACATGACTATGATCGTAACGACTATCATGTGTTATGTCAATGGTATAGCCTTGTTATTACATGGGTACATATATCCCATACGAGAACTGATGTCAAGTCCCGTGCCCACAACAGGTTACGGCCAGGAATCAGCCCGATTCGGGCCCGAACTTCGGGCTAGAGCGAGTCAAGATCTGGGGCCTACCCTGGTGCGATGGAGGCGCCGCTGGCGGAGTCAATTCGGCCTTCGGGACGACGCTGGAACCCCCTGGACATCGCCGATTCTTGCGTAGTTGACACGGCCGAAATCGGTCCTCTGACTGTAGGGCATGGCGATTCTGATAGCCCAGGGTTCCGCGCATCGGTCGGCGATTTGCCCGCGAAGGCGGGGGGGAGCCGGATTGAAACCTCCTGCGGATGAAATCCGTAAGATGTCGCCCCTCGGGTCACCGAGGCGTGAAGGGCAGCACGACCAAACGAGGCGAACGCCGGAGGAGAAGCGTAGTCAGGTTGATCCACCCCACGGCCGAAATAATGCCCGTGTCCATCGACGCGGGCGCTCGCGGCATCAGTCGCCGCTCCGGCTCTTGGAGTACATGGACGGCCCGGCATCGCTGGCCTCCCATCTCGCCGCCGGCCGCGCTTCGCGAGGCTTGTTGAACGGGTTCCCCGGATTGCTCGCGGGGGTGCTCGGCGGCCGCGTGGGCGGGGGCCATCGACGACCTTGGGACAGGTCGCCGCAGGGGTTGTCGGACGCGGCTAAGGTCGGTAAGCCAGCATACCCACGGTATAACCGCGGGCTGGCGAGGGACTCCGCCCCTTCGATCCCCAACAAGCCCCGCGCTCCGATGGATTGCGCGGGCGGGGGCGTCGCCCCCCTTCCCCCCGTGACGGCGCATCGTGATGGCTAGGCGCCGCCCGATCCTCGTCGCCGTCCGCCTCACGCCGGACGAGTCCGCCGACTGGCGTGCCAAGGCGAAGGCCGCCGGCGTGCCGCTCTCGGCGCTTATCCGCCGGGCGATGGCGCGCACACGGACTTGGACGGTCCCCGCGGCCGCGGTCGAGCGCGAGCGCACCCGGCAGGTGTCCCGCATCGGGAACAACCTGAACCAGATCGCCAAGTGGGCGAACACCCACAAGGGGGCGGTCGAGGCCGTCGAGGTGATCGGCCACCTCATCGCCATCAAGCGGGCGCTCGCGGCGCTCGCCCGCTTCGAGAGCCCGGACCGCGATGCACCTTAAGTTTCTCGCGCACGGGACCGGATCGGCCCGGAACGCGGCCAACTACCTCCTCGGGGAGCGGGACGCGGCCGGGAAGCCGCGCGAAGGCGTCGAGGTCCTGCGCGGGGATCCGAACGAAGTGGCCGCCGTGGCCGACACGCTGGCGTTCGAGCACAGGTACACGTCCGGCGTGATCGCGTGGGCGCCGGAGGACGAGCCGACCGACGAACAGATCGGCGCGGTTCTGGACGCTTTCGAGGACACGGCCTGGGCGGGACTGGAGCGCGACCGATACGCCTGGGCCGCCGTGCTGCACCGAGAGCGCGGCGGAGGCGCTCACGTCCACGTCCTCGCCGCGCGGTGCGACCTGGAGACCGGCCGGAGCCTGAACATCGCGCCTCCGGGCTGGGAGAAGACCTTCGGTCCCCTGCGGGACGCCTTCAATCACGAACACGGCTGGGCTCGCCCTGACGACCCGGCGCGGGCCAGGGTGGAGCAACCCGGGCACCGCGCCTATGTCGATGCGGCACGGCTGCGGGCCGGGCTCCGGCTCGAAGCCTCCCCGCGCGACCTGATCCGGGACTACCTGCTCCAGCGTGTCGAGCACGGCACGGTGCGGAACCGGGCGGATGTTGTCGCGGCACTGAAAGACGCGGGTCTCGAAGTGCCGCGCCAGGGCAAGGACTACCTCACCGCGCTAGACCCCGAGACCGGGGACCGGTGGCGGCTGAAAGGAGGACTGTATGGAGAGAACTTCGACCGCGAACGACTTGACCGAGCGGCTGAGGAGACGGCTGGAGAGCGAGCGCCGGGAGATCGAGGAGTTGACCGGGAGCGAGCTAAAGCGGCTCGGCAAAAACTCGCGGCGCGTCGCGAGGAACGCGCTGCGTACAATCGAGCGCGATACGGAGGAGGCGACCGGGCGGATGCGCGAGTTGCTGGCAAAGGCTTGGCAACGGCCCTTGATCGTCGGCCTGAGCCTCTGGCTCGGTTTCTTCGGCGGAAGCTGGGCGACGATGCGCTGGTTGTCGAGGAGCATCCAGGACCGGATCGAGAGGGTCACCGAACTGGACTACGACATCCACGACGCGCGACAGACGCTCGCGCAGATGGAGGTGGACACCTGGGGGGTCGCGCTGCTGGAGATCGAGGGGGAGCGGGTCGTGGTGTTGCCAGCGGGGACGCTGGAGGATCCGCGCTTCACCTGGCGCGGTCGGCCTGTCGTGAAGCTGTCGGACAAGTAAAGGAGCTGTATGACCGAATTGGAGAGGCAGTTGACGGAGGCCTTGAAGAGGCTCTCCGCGCAGTACGAGACGGAACAGCGGCGGCACACCGAGCAGGTCGAAGCCTTACGGCGGCGCGTCGAGCGGCAAAGCGAGGAGAACGAAGCCTTGCGGCAGCACGTCGAGCGGCAGAGCGGGGAGAACGAAGCCTTGCAGAGGCGAATCGAGTGGCTGGACGAGCAAGTTACACGCTTAGCCGAGTCGTACGGCACGCTCGCCGCGACCTTGTGATGATGGTGACGGTATTGCGCGGGCGCGGGCCGGACCGCGATCGCGATCATGGTCCGAGCCGTTGATGAACGGGAAATCTGGCGCGGACGGCCTCTCGCCGCGAGCTTTGATGAGCGCAGATCGTGTGGTCCATCATCGGAGGAATCGAATGATGGCACGCACGAAACGAAGTCGGCGCTCCTACGGCGCTGGCGAATGGGGCCGGAACCGAGTCAGGGTCTTCCCTGATCCGAAGACCGGCATCTACCAGATAGAGTGGCGCGCGAACGGGCGCAGGCTCACGAGATCGCTGAAGCACCGCGATTGGGCTCGCGCCAAAAGGCAGGCGGATGAGGTTGCCGCTGGCCTGGCGGTCCACGAGCCCGCTGGCAAGGCGGAAGCCGAGCCCGAGCCGCTCACCCTGGGACGGCTTTTTGACATCTACGGTGAGGAGGTGACGCCCAACAAGGCGTATACGTCCCGCATGCACGACCGGGCGGCGACGGCGATGTTCCTCGACTTCCTGGGACGGGACCGGAGACCCGAGACGCTGTCGCGAAGGGACTGGGATCGGTTCATCCGGGCGCGGCGAGCGGGCAGAATCGGTCCGAGCGGCCAGCCCGTGTCCGACCAGACCATCCACGGGGATCTCACGTTCCTGATAGCGGTGCTCAACTGGGCGGCGAGGTCGGGAGACGAGCACGGCCGCCTGCTCCTCGACAGAAACCCCCTCAAGGGGCTCAGGAAGCCGGTCGAGAAGAATCCGGTTCGCGTCGTCGTTACGGACGAAGAGTACCGGGCGCTTCTGAAGGTGTCCCGACAGGTCGGCTGGCGGTTCCACGTCGCCCTCGTGCTGGCGCACGAGACCGGGCACCGAATCGGGGCTATCCGGCACCTCAAGTGGGCCGATATCGACCTCGACCGCGAAACCATCCGGTGGCGCAGCGAGCACGAGAAGACGGGATACGAGCACCGGACGCCGTTGTCCGTAAAGGCACTCGCTGTGCTCAAGCAGGCGTGGAGGAGGAGCCCCGGGATCGTGGACGCGCCGGTGTTGCCGTCGGCGAAGCATCCCTTGAAACCTGTGAGCCCGTCGCAGCCGCGCGTCTGGTGGTGCAAAGCCGAGCAACTCGCGGGGATGGAGCGGAAGCGCCGCAGGGGTTGGCACTCGCTGAGGCGCAAGTTTGCGAGCGACCTGATGGACCAGCCGCTCAAGGTGCTCTGCGAGCTTGGCGGCTGGAGGAATGCCAAGACGGTGCTGAACTGCTACCAGAGGCCCGACGAGGGACAGCTTCGGACGGCTCTGGAAGCCCGCCGCGGGGCGCGCCACTAAAATCTCGTTTGGCGGGAATCAAACGGCGGGAACTCGGCTGCGGAATCCCGTAAGCTCAAGTGATTCCGCCAGATACCAGACTCGGAGTCGATGTCGGACCACCGCAGCTGACCTATCGCCCCCCCCGGGTGCGGCCCGGCGCGTCATGTCTACTAGATGGCCAACGCGTACCGCCCCACCGCCTCCTCGACGAACTCAACGCCGACACCAGGCCGATCAGGCAGCACGAGCGAGCCGTCACGCACCTCGAGTTCGTGGTCCACGAGCCATCCGAAATTGAACACGGTATCGTCGGGGAAGTACTCGACGAAGAGCCCGTTGGAGGCCGCACTCACAAGGTGAACGTGGATCTGGTGAAACCAGTCCGGGCTCATCCCGACGTCATGCGCTGCCGCGAACGTGGCAATCCGATTCCACCCTGTCACCCCCCCACACCGCGGTGCCTCGGCCTGGAGAATGCTCGCAGCCTTCCGCTCTACGATGGCCTTGAACGACGGAATCTCATAGTAGAACTCTCCTGTGGCCACCGGTTGCGGGATCCGCTCTGCAAGACGCGTATAGAGCTCGAGGTCGTCCGGCAGGAGAGGATCCTCGATCCAGTACGGCTCGAACTGCTGATACATCTCGATGTATGACAGGGCGGTCTCGAGGTCGTTCCATGCGAGGTACATATCCAGCATGAGCAGTCGATCGGGGCCGATCGCCTCGCGGACCGCCGCGGTACGCCGCTCCTCTTGGCGTAGCGTACCCGCCCCAGCCTTGATCTTTACGGCGTCGAAGCCCATGGCGACGTAGCCGGCGACCTCCTCGGCAAGGTCCTCCAGGCCTTTGCCATCGGCGTAGTAGCCGCCGGAAGCGTAGGCTGGCACCGTCGCCACCCATGAGGACTGGTGCCAGTAATTCGTTGGCCGCAATGGCCGCAGCGCGCGCCCCGCCGGTGCCGATGTAGCTGAATCCGATCCCCCGGCTGCCGTCGTCGCATTCGAGCTCGACCAGGAGAAAGTCCCGATGCCGGAACGTCATCGCCGACGCGACCATCGGCTTCTTGAGTGGAAGGCGTACTGGAGTGATTCGAACGCTGCTAACCTTGGCCAAAACAGCTCCACGTAGTCAGACGGCTCAATTCGAACTCGCATCGCTGTTCATTCGACATCGCAACGCACGACCTTGCTTGGGGAATGGCCCGAGAACGAATGGTAGTGGGTGGTGGACGGAGGCGCACAGGTGTTCCAGACCGTTTGCACCTGCCTGACCACCCTCGCTGTTCTGGCTGTGCAGCTACGCCTTTGGCCCCCCCCATGCTTTAGATCGTCGGCCAGATAGACCGTCGTCATCCCGCCCTCACCCAAAGCAAACCAGCGGATCATGATACGGCGTGGGGGTCTTTCTTCACCTCGGGTCGCGGCACGCCCGGTGGCTCAGGGTCGTAGTCGATCGGCACGTCAGTGGCTGAGGATCTTGCCCACGAACGCCTGGCACCGTCGCGTCTGAGGGTTGTCGAAGATCCGGTCCGCGGAGCCTTCCTCGATCACCCTGCCTCGGTCCATCATGACTACCTTTGTGGAGATCTCGCGGACCAACGCCATCTCGTGAGAGACCATCAGCATGGTCATCCCGTCGGCGGCCAAGATGCGGATCGCGTCGAGCACCTCACTGACCAGCTCGGGATCGAGCGCCGACGTCACCTCGTCCAGCAGCAGGATGTCCGGCTTGAGCGCCAGGGCCCGAGCGATCGCCACCCGTTGCTGCTGGCCGCCTGACAGCTCGTCAGGATACGCGTGCAGCTTGTCGCCGAGACCCACCTTCCGGAGAAGGGCGGTGGCTTCCCCCTCGACCTCTCGGGCGTTGCGCTTGCGGATCTTGACCGGTGCGACGGTCACATTGCGCAGCGCATCCATGTTCTGAAACAGGTTGTATTGCTGAAAGACGATCGCCAGCCGCTCCCGGAGTGCCTTCACGCTCTTCTTGTTCGTATAGTCGACCTTCTCCCCGTCCAGCATCACCTCGCCGGACTTCGGCACCAGGAGCCCCATGAGGCTCCTCAACAACGAGCTCTTCCCCGAGCCCGAAGGGCCGATCAGGCTGATGATCTCTCCCTTCGCGACCTGAATGCTGACGTCGACGAGGACCTGTTCCTTCCCGTCGTAGCTCGCCGTGAGGCGATCGATTTCCAGGTGATGCATCAGACCGACTGGACCGGGGCGGCACGGATCCGAAACAGCTCTCCAGGATTGGTCGAGTTCATCGTGCGGATCTCCTCTTCGCTGAAACCGGCGCTCTCCAAGAGCAACATGTACTCCCGAAACGCCTCGACCGGCGGCGGCAGCAGGAAGACACCCGCATCGCTCGAGACAATGGCACGTTCCGGGGTCGCGGCCCGGATCTTGGGCGCCATCTCGTCGATGGTCATGCCCTTCGAGCGGTGCTTCTCCCTGTCCACATGGGTCAGGCTCACCTGCGTCGCATGCGTCAGGATGAAGAACGAGAACTCGGCGTACGCACCGGCGGCGACGACGGCTTTGATCTCGTCTTCGGTATAGCGTGCCGCCTGGGTGCGCAGTCGCTCGAGACCTCGTCGCTTGCCTTCCTCGACCAACGCGACCGCTTCGTGCCCGGCCACATGACCGCAGTCGAAGACCGCATCGGCCTCGGCGACCAGATCCATGATCTTGAGCACCACGTCCGGCACCTTGCCCGACTGGGGCACCGAGAAGGTCGTCTCGAGGTAGGCAGGACTTCGGCCCTCACGCTCGGCAACATTGCGCGTGTGATGGGTGGGCAGCGAGACGAAGCGAGCGCCGGTTCCCGGTCCGTACCCGTAGGCCAGCGCCGTACGTGCGGCCTCGACCGTGACGCCTCCAGCGATCGGCTGCATGATGCTCCCGCCGAACACTTCGACGCCCAGCGACCCGAGTTCGGCCATGGCCAGGGCGGCGAACCCTGAGCTGTTGCCGAAGTTGTCCATCAGGCCGATGGCACGCATGCCGGCGTCGGCCGCCTGTCGTGTCGCCTCGAACACGTTGATCGACCGGCCGTTGATGTGCGGGCAGACATGCGTATGGCAGTCGATCGCACCTCGCAGATACTGCATCCCGGGACTCGTCGATGTCGTCATCTTTCGGGTCGGTTGGAGTGGTCAGTCGCGGTCATGCAACCCCGGACTCGGCGAGCAACGGGGCGCCCGACTTCCAGCCACGAGGTCGCTCCAGCTGCCTCTCGAGCCTTCGTGCGTAGAGGTTGAGCGGGTAGCAGATCATGAAGTATAGGACGAGCAGGGACCCGAAGCTCAGGACGGGCGAGAACCCTCTCTCGTTCAGGACCTTCGCCGCGTAGGTCAACTCGAAGACGGAGATTTGCGAGGCGATCGACGTCGACTTGATGAGGCCGACCGTAAAGCTCAGCGCGGGCGGCAGAATGACCTTCCACGACTGTGGCAACGCCCAGAGTCTGAGGCTCATGACGCCCCCCATGTTCATGGATTCCGCCGCGTCCCACTGACTCTCGGGCAATGCCTCGAGCCCCGCGCGCATGATCTCCGCTGAGAAGGCGGCCGCGGCCAGCGCAACCGTGGTCGCAGTGACGGTGAACATGGAGACCCTCATACCGACGACCTCGAAAGCGAAAAAGACCACCATCAGCTTGACCAGGAACGGAACCCGCCGGAAGGTCTCGCTGAACCCGACGGAAAGGAAGCGCGCGGGCAACACGTCGACCACATGGCGGTTACGAATGAAGGCGAGCAGCGCGCCGACGGTGTACCCGACGACGCAGCCGACGATCGACAGGGCCACGGTTACGCCAAAGGCGTGGGCCAGAAACGACACATTGGAATACGACAGGAAGAGGGGTAGCTGCTCCAGGAGGGACCCACCCATCAGACGAACCTCGCCTTGACGCGGAAGAGATAGCGTCCGATGAGCCACAGCACGGCGCTGGCGACGAAGGTCAAAACCACGTAGAGGACGGCCGACAATGAGAAGACCTCGAATGAGCGGAAGGTCTCGGCGCTGACGTTGTAGGCCCGGCCGGTGAGCTCCTCGAGACCGAAGATCGACGCGATGGACGTCGTCATCGTCAGCAGGATGTACTGGTTGGTCAACGGTGGATAGAGCACTCGGATGACGTGGGGCAGAATGACGTGCCACGTCATTTGTGCAACGCTCATGCCGAGCGTTTCCGCCGCCTCGATCTCCGACCTGCGTACGGACTGGAAGCCGGCACGCAGCGTTTCCGTCAGATACCCGCTGACGTTGAGCGTCAACCCCAGCAGCACGGCCTGGTAGGAAGACAGAAACACACCCATTTCCGGCAGAGCAAAGAACAAGAAGAAGATCTGTACCAGGACCGGTGTGTTCATGAAGAAGGCGACGTAGCTGCTCACCGCAGCGCGCAACGCTCGGTTCCTGCTATAGGACAGAACGGTCGCATTGACGGTGGCGATGGTGACGCCCCCGACGAAGGCGAGAAACGCCAACTGGAGCGCGAGCCAAGCTCCCCCGATCAGGTAGCCCGTGAAGCCGACGACCTGCCCCCATTGCAGCGTATAGGCCACGTCAGTCCCTGCCGGTCGCCACTAGTCGGTCCCTCGGCGGCACGGTGGCACGAGTGCGGCTACCCCTACTAGAAGAAGGGAGTGAACGGTACGGGGGTGGCCATCGGGGCTCCGAACCACTCCTCCCAGCGAGTCGCGATGAAGCCGGACTCGTGCATCTCGTAGACAGCGACGTTCAGCCAGTCCCGGAGCGTGTCGTTACCCTTGGCGACCCCGAACCCTGAGTAGTCGGGAGGTCGGAAGTCGGGCGTGGCGAACCAATACCAGTCGACATCGGAAAACGCACGCGTGAGCCGGAACCCGAGGGTGTCGATCCCGTCCACCGACGCGTCCGCGCGACCCTGGGCCAGCGCCCGGTCTCGGTCCGTGTAGTTGTCGAGCAGCAGGAGCTGGGCCTGCGGCAACAGCCGTTTGACGATCTCGACTGTGACGGTGCCCCGTACCTGAACGAGGGTGATGTTCTCGTGGTTGAGCTGCTGCCACGTGGTGATGCCCGTGTCCTTCCGGGTCAGGACACCGTAGCTCGACGTGTGAATCGGAACGCTGAAGTCGATGACCTTGGCCCGCTTGGAGTCCCGCGTCATCGCTCCCATGACGGCATCCACCTTTCCCAGCGCGACGAACGGAATGCGGTCCGGTGAGCCGACGACCACGAGCTCGACATCGACCCCGAGCAAGCGACCGATCTCGGACGCGACGTCAACCTCGAACCCGACGATCTCGTTCTGGTCGTCGTACAGGGCGCGCGGCGGGATCTTCGGATTCAAACCGATCCTGATCGTACCGGCCTTGAGGATGTCGTCGAGTGTGCGAGCCCCGGTCCTGTCCGTGGTGCCCTCCGACGCACATCCGCCCGCCCCCACAAGCACGACAAGGCCGAGGACGGACCCTCCCAGAATGCGTCGTGACGCCCAACAGGGTGTCTTCATCCTAGGTCCCTCCCGGACTCGAGAAGCAAGTAAGCTCCAACCACGGCCTCCTAGGGCTTGGTTCAGGCTCCGATGACATCGACGCTGGTTGTTCAGAATCTGGGCGCTCAACACCCGCATAGCGACGTCAGATCAACCGGCGGATCAAGATAGGGGTTGTGGGGCGCCGGCGCAGCCGACCGCCGCACCTGACGTGGCGCGGCGCGCTGTTTGGTAGCATTCTGTCACCAACCTGAGGGATTCAGCGTTCCTCGGCCTGGCCGACTGGCACCGTACCTAAGGGCACCTCATCACGGGGGATCAGGGCATATGAAGACGTCGACCTCGATCAAATCCGCCTCGACGGCGCTGCTTCTCCTCCTCCTCCTCTTGACGGCGTTCCAATGGCAGGCGGGAGACGCACGTGAGGAGGGTATGCCGGACGGGTCGGGCACCTACGATGACCTCGTTGCACTGTTCCAAGAATTCCTCGAGTGGACGGATCCGGCCAGGGCGTCGGGCAACGTTCCGAACCGGGACATCGCCGGCAGCGCGACCGACGTCTATCCCGACTACGGTGAGGCGACCGTCGAGTGGCGTCGCGCCACGATGCGGGACTTCCAGGCGCGGCTCGAGGACATGGCGGTCGTGGACTGGGAGCTCGATCAACAGGTCGACTATCTGGCAGTTCGTTCCCGATTCGATCGTCACGACTTCACATTGAACGTGTCCGGCCCCTGGTCTAGGGACCCCGGCTTCTATGTGGATCAGATGCTGCGCATCACGTTCGCGGACTTGCCATTGGACGACGATGGGACCACCGCGCTCCGGACGCGCCTCGAGGCCATCTCACTCTTGGTGGAGCAGGCCAAGAACAACCTGACGGAAGTAGCCGCCGACTACGCGGACCTCGCGATCTTCAATCTGACCAACGCCGACGGCGTGGGGCACGGCTACCCGTACCGAGCAACGCCGCCGGCCGGCGTCCTTGGCTGGTACGACGACTTCCGCGAGCGGGCGGCCACGCAGCAACCCGATCTCCGCGCCGACATCGCCGCGGCCCGGGAGTCCGTCCGCGGCTTCCACGACTGGCTCGTCGCGAATCGAGGCGACATGACCGCGCAGGGCGGCGTGGGTCGAGAGATGTTCGACTGGTACCTGAAGCACGTGAAGCTCATGCCGTACGACGCGGATCAGATCGTCACGCTGGGCCTGCGGGAGCTGGATCGCCTCTGGAGTGTGTATGCGCTGGAACAGCACCGGAACCGGCATCTGCCGCCGCTCGAGCTGCCGGCGTCGGCGGAGGAGTATGAGGCGCGGATCGACAGCGTCGACACGCGGATCCGCGACTTCCTGGTGGAGGAGGACATCATCACGATCCCGGACTACGTCGGGGAGCTCGACACGAACGTGCCGTGGATCGTCCGTCCCGGCGGCCCGAACTTCTGGGAGCAGGTGCAGTTCCGTGACCCGACGCCCGATCACCTGCACGCCGTCATCCCCGGGCATCGTTTCGACGGCCTGGTCGCACGGCACAACACGCACCCCATCCGCGGCAAGATCAGCAGCGGGGCGCGCACCGAAGGCTGGGGCACCTATCTGGAAGAAGCCGTCATGAACGCCGGCTTGCTCGATGACGCGCCGCGGGTCCGTGAGCTCATCTACGTCTTCGGTATCTTCCGGGCCGCCAGGGTGCCGGCGGACGTGTGGCTCCAGCTCAACGAGATGACAGTCGACGAAGTCGTAGCGTGGTGGATGGAGCGCACCCCGTGGCTGGACGAGAACGTTGCGCGCGTGGACGCCGAGATCTACCTTCGCCGGCCGCCCGGCTACGGGCTGGGGTACGCGATCGGCATGCTGCAGATGCAGCAGCTCCTCGCCGATCGCAAGCGCCAGCTAGGCGACGATTTCGACCTCGGGGAGTTCCACGACACGTTCATGGCAGCCGGGCGGCTCCCGATCTCGCTGATCCGTTGGGAGATGACGGGCCTGGACGACGAGGTGCGGGATCTCTGGAAGCGGGAGCGGCTCGACTAAAAGGAGTGACAACCATGAGAACGCTGAGCTCAGTCTTGGGCTTGTCGGTACTGTTGGCGGGGTGCGCCGGGATCGGTGATGGAGAGCTCACCGATGCCGAGCGTGCGGCGCTTGGCGACTCCATACGTCAGTTCGCCAACGAGATGGTCGAGACCATCGACGGTCACGATGTGGACGGCTTCATCGGATATCACCTGGACGGCCCCGACTTCGCCTGGGCGAGCCGCGGGGAGGTCACCCCGCTGGAGTCACATCGTGCCTCGATGAAGGAGTACTTCCCCGGCGTCGGAAGGAACGTGCACTTCACGCTCGGAGAAAGCACAGTGCACGTGCTGGACCGGGACGCCGCGGTGGCCACGTCGGTCATTCACTCGACCAACGTCGGCGAGGATGGAGAGCCGACCAGCGGTCACGAGGTCTGGAGCATCGTGGTGCAGCGCATAGAGGGCGAGTGGAAGGTGGTGCAGGTGCACGAGTCGTACCCGCCGCCCCCGGACTCCTAGCCCGGATTTCTACCACCTATGGGACGGCACCGGCCTCCGGGGGCTGTTAAGTTTAGTTAGACCAATAACTTGACTGCAGCCACACCGGAGGACCGATGCCGACACAGTGTAAGCCGATCTCCTTTGCATTTCAAGGGTGCCAGGGGCCGGAAGGTGACCGCCGCGTTCGATGGCGGATCGATCACGTCGAACGCGGGAGCGCTGCTGCTCAGGGCGGTTGACCGGTCGATCGGGCTCATCGACCGGGTGGTCGCGTGCTTCACGGACCACCGTGCTCCTCATCTGACGGAGCACTCGGTCCGGACGCTGGTAGCACAGCGGACCATGGGCATCGCCCTGGGCTATGAGGATCTCAACGACCACGACGAGTTGCGGCACGATCCGCTGCTGGCGTTGCTGTCCGGCAAGCTCGAGGGCCGCCGGGAGGGCTGTGCGGCGCTGGCGGGCAAGAGCACGCTGAACCGTCTCGAGCACGCGCCCCGCGGCGGGCAGCTTGGCCGCTACCACAAGATCGAGCACGACCCGGAGGCGCTCCAGGCGGTGCTGCTGGAGTCGTTCATCGACTCGTGGAAGGGGAGGTCGCCGTCACGCCTCGTGCTCGACATCGACTCGACGGACGATGAGGTGCATGGCCGCCAGGAGGGCCGGTCCTATCACGGCTACTACGGCCACTACTGCTTCCTGCCTCTGTACATCACCTGCGGCGGACGCCCGCTCTTCGCCCTGCTCCGGCCGGGCAACGCCGACCCCGCCGGAGGGGTCACCGGACCGCTCGGCTGCATCATCACCCGGCTCCGCCGGCAATGGCCCGGACTCAAGATCCTCCTTCGTGTCGATTCCGCCTATGCCCGCGAGGAGCTGTTGGCCTGGTGCGAGGACAACGGGGTGGACCACGTCATCGGCCTGGCCCGCAACTCCCGGCTCGTCGAGAGGATCGGCTGGGAGCTGGCCGACGCGCAGGCCGAAGCCGACAGACGGGGACGGGCCGCCCGCCGGTTCACCGAGTTCTCCTATGCCACCCTGACAAGCTGGTCGCGGAAGCGCCGGGTGATCGCGAAGGCCGAACACCTGCCCGGCAAAGCCAACCCCCGCTTCGTCGTCACTTCGCTGCCCCGAGACCTTCTCGGCACGCACCGTCTACGAGCGGGTCTACTGCCCGAGGGGCAACATGGAGAACGCGATCAAGGAGCAGCAGCTCGATCTCTTCTCCGACCGGACCTCCGCCTCCCGCTTCGCCGCCAACCAGCTCCGGCTCCTCTTCTCCGCCTTCGCCTCGATCCTCTTCCACGCGCTGCGGCGCGCACTCGAGGGCACGCGGCTGGCCCGCGCCACCGCCGGTACGCTCCGCCTCAAGCTCCTCAAGATCGGCGCCCGCGTCACCGTCTCGGTGCGGCGCTTCAAGGTCGCCATGGACTCCGCACACCCTTCGGCCACCGTCTTCGCACGGGTCCACGCGCGACTATCGGGGTAGGCGCCCACTCACTCCGGATACACCCTCAGGCCCCGTCCATGGGACCACTGCGCCCCAGGAACAAATCGATGGCTTCAGCTGGCCGTCTTCCGGTCCCCGAGCCTCTCCAAACCACAACCGCGGGCCCTCTTTCGCCCCGAAGCTCGGTTGACCACCAAAACCACGGCCCCAACCCTACCCTCCGCACCCTACCCAGCCCCCGTGTGAGAAATCCGGGTTAGTGGTGCCAGGCCGGGCGCTCTCAGAACCTAGCCTCCCACTTGAGATTGACGCCGTAGGGCGTGAGCACCCCCCTCGAGTCCACTCGACACCGTGCGATGGAGATGTCGCCGGCACCCACAACCGGCGCCGCATTCACGGCCACGGTCGTTGTCTGGTGAACAGCCGGACCCTCGTGGCCCGGCTTTCGATGGATACCTACCGGCGGTTAGGAAACGTCGAAACGTGGGGGCCCTTGGCGAAACGGGCTGTTTAACAACGCGCAGCGAAAAACGGAGAATCGGAGAATCCGGGAAACGAAATCGCGAGATCCCCTTGCGCAGCGGAAGCGTTGTCAAGCGGACTTCCGCCCCTCCGGTCAATTAGTAGTACGCTCGCCGGCGAGGGTACCAGAATATCTGGATCGTCGTTCTGGACGCTGTTCACCCTGGTGCTGCCGGCGTGCCTCTCGTAGGAGAGACCTACTGGTCACAACGCCACTGCCCGACACAGAGTTAGATGGCGCCTGCGTCGAACTCCTGGTACCGGACCTCGTCCAGGTGCCGACTGACTGACTCCCAGGGCGTTCGCTCGGCGTAGTCAGGGGCTCACTCCAAAGGGCCGGAGGAGACAGGCGCCGAAACGAACCATCCACTTCGGCCGCCTTCCCGTCGTTTCATTTCCACGATGCCAGGCGTCCCCCGGGACGCACACAGGCTGGGCGCCCGAGGTGGGCGTGACGTTCTTATTCCCCTAGCGCGGAAGGAGGCGGCCCATCACAAGGCGGCCGACAGCCGCAGATGGCCGCCGCCGAACGGCTCCCGCACGAAGTGGTCCAGGTTCCAGCGGAGCCCGGCCGTCACCTCGAAGCCCGACCGGAACCGGTGGCCCGCTTCCGTGATCAGTCGCTGATTCTGCGAGGTGAGCCAAGGCGCCTGGGAGCCCGCATCGCGGTCCAGAAGGGCGTAGGCCAGGCGGCCCGTCCATCCCGCCTCCGGGTACCGGACGAGGGCCGCCCGGGCGAAAACCTCACGATCACGGTGCTCGCGGAGAGCGCCCCCTCCCGGCGAGCGCCATTCGGGTCGCCGCACCCGCGCCAACTCCGTCTCGACCGCCCACGGCGGGTTCAGGCGGGTCCGTGCGCGGGCGCCCACGGTCACCGTCTGCTCGCGCAGAGTGAAGCCGAGCCCGCTCGCGGGCGCCCGCCGCTCGGTGTCCGCCCTCGCCCAGGTGCCGTACAGCGCTAACGTCACGCGCTCGAGCGGTGTGACCTGGAGGAGTGCTCCCAGGAAAGCGACCTGTTCGAGCTGGGTGAACGGAGCCAGACCGGTTGCCGGAAAGGTCACCTGTACCTCGCTTCTTCGGCTCGATCCCGCGTGCAGCTCCGCTCGCCAGCGTGACGCCGCGGCCCTCAGGGTCGTGCGAGCGGCGAGGGGAGCCCCCGCGTAGTCGTAGTGGGCGTCCACCTCGTCCGCCCTCACTCCCAAGCCCTGGAAGATCGCTTCGTTGAAGGCGTCGAGCGCTGCGAGGCGCACCTCCAGCGTCCAGCTCCGCTCTTCCCTGTCTCTCCAGGAGCGTGCCAGCGCGACCTCCACGTCTGCGGACGGCTTGAAGAAGTGGACGCCGAGCCCCACCTGCACGGTCCACGGCGTCCCGAGCACGTCGCGCCAGCGCATGCCGACCCACGGGTAGTCGCGCCGTGCCGTGAGCGATCGCTCTCGGCGGTAGCGTGCCATCAGGTCCACGGGGCCGGAGACGTGGATCTCCTGGCGCCAGTCCACGACGTTGAGGATGTGCGGATGGCTGATCGAGGCCCCAGCAATCCGAATGCCGTTGGGCAGCTCGGCCCAGCGTGCGTCTTCACTGGGATCGAAGAGGGTCGAGCGGACATCCAGCTCGTACTCGTGGTCCATTTTAGGGTTGAGCCGCTGGAAGGTGCCCTCCTCTGCTAGACGGCCGTAGTAGGCACCGTCGCGGTCGAGCAAGGACAGCCACACCTGATCCGCCCACGCCGCGAGAGTCGCGAGAGCCGCCGAGTCGGTCTCGCCCGTAGGGAAAGTCGCAGATCGCTCTGCGCCCGACTGGGCGCGGAGCGACGGCACGGCGAGGAGGGAAACTCCGGCTAGTACGGCGGCCAGACCCACTGCCTCCCAACCACCCAATCCCGGAGGAGGGCCTGCGTCCCTGGCGTCGCCGCGGCACACGTTCAGCCTTTAGACCGCCGTGTGCACCGATTCACGCCTGCGCGTCCGTCGGAGAGCATGGCGATCCGCATCGAAGTGGTGTTGTGTTGATCGAATTCCCCGGGACCCGTGCCGACTCCTCCAAGCTGCCGGACGAATCCTCCCTCCGGGTTCACGACGACGATCCGCGCGCCCTGGGTGTCCACCACGTACAGGTTGCCGAGCCTGTCGAACGCCAGGTCGTGCACATTGCCGAAGGTCTCCCAGTCTTCACCTGTTACAGCCCCCACGCGGTACACCTCCTCAAAGTCCTCGTCGAGGAGGCGGTCCTCCGCGGGCAGTTCGACGACCTGCTGCGCGGCAAGCGGGGACGCGATCAAGGAAAGAGCCACCGTGAGAATCGTGCCTACGATGGCCGTCCGACATCTCATGACACCTCATCTCCTTACCGAGGGGAATATCTTCTTGGCGAAGTCATCGACCCGGTTCGAGCTTCTCTGCGGGCGATGGTGAAACCTAGTCTTTCGCGACAGACGCGGAAAATGCGAATCCCGCGCTCGACGGAACGATGTGGTCAACGGGGAGGACGGCCCAGCGGCCGCAACTTCCGGGAGACACAGCCATCGCGGCAAACCCGTAGCCCGCGATTTTGCGCGCATCGGCGCGTGCATTTTCAGGGGGATCGAAGGGGGGCGGCAGCCACCCTCGCCAGCCCGGCGGCCGCCCGCGAAGACGCTCCCGCGCGCCGCTCGGAGCAGCGCCCACCGGGCCGTCGCGGGCAAGCGTCCCGGCCTCGTGATCGTCGGCCTCACGCACGGGGAGGACGACGGGGCACCCCGTCGCGCCCTTGTAATGGCCGCGCTCCCTGCCGCGCGGCCCGGTCTCCACCCTGCCCGTACCCCTCGGAGACCCGAGATCGTCGATCCTGGGCGATCCTGTGGCCCGTAGAATACCCGAAAAGCCCCCGGAACCCGCAGAAACGGCCTCTGAGCCCCGTCTAAGGCTGCCGCACGTCCAATCAGGCCCCGGTGCCTGCTCTCCCGCCCGCCACAGGTCCGAGGTGCCGTCGGCGGAGCGAACGGGGGTGCGGTCTGACTGCCGAAACCGCCCTTGGGGGGTGGGAGATACGCCCGGTTCGACCGGTCTCTCGCCCTTCCCTCGCCCCGAACTTCGTCCACTGCGGTCCCATTCGATCCGGCGACATCCCTCTCACTATTGCATATTGCAAGTGATACATGAACGCAGTGATGACTCGTAACTTATTGATATATCGTACTTTATGATTTTCTCAAGTAGTCGGAGGCAACTTTCGCCTCAGGGAGTGCCAGCCGCGGTCGCCCGCGGGGCAGAACTCGGCGAGAACCTGCCTTTCCCCGCCGAACCAGCTGTTAATCCCTTGGCAGGCGACGAGATTCCGGGGACGGGCGGAGTCCGAAAGATCTGATTCGGAGTCTCGGGCCGCGGCAAGCGAGGTGGTGTAGCCGTTCTCGTCGAGGCGATCAAGAGCCAAGGAAAAAAGGAGAGGCAATGAGTACGTTCGGAGAAGACCTGATCCAGTCCCTGAACGAAGCCTTGGCCCATACGAAGGGCGAAGGCCCTGATGGGAATGAGCCTGTCCGGCTACCGAAAATGGGAGCAGGGAACGCGCCGCGTCAGCGGCCCGGCCGCGGCTCTCCTGCGCATCATTCAGCACGAACCCAACGCGGTCAGGCGTGCACTACTGCCGTCGCCATGAAGTACACGGTCTTGGGGCGTCTTCGTCAGGCATACCGCCAGAGGGCCAGAGGTCGGTAGTTCAAGTCTACCCCAGGTCCATTGAACTTACGGGATTTCGGCGGTCCGATGTTCGCCTTCCAGCCCTCAGCCCTAATGCGACAGCAGCAGCCGGGAACCCAGGAGTCTGTCCGGGTCCGCGTCCGGCTTGGGGGTGAACTTGTTGATCCAGCCGCCGCCATACGATGCGATATACAGGTTGCCGTTCTCATCGATGTCCAACTGGTGCGGCAGTGACAGGCCGCCCGGCCAGACGCCGCGCCCGATCGCGCCGGCCGCACCGTAGGCGCCCCAGTAGTCCTGGAGGACGCCATCCCGGTCGTACTTCAGAACGCGGTTCAAGCTCCCGTCCAGGACCCATACCGCGCCGTTCTCGTCCGGCCAGATGTTCACCGGATCGAAGATGTTCGGCCATTCCTCGATGAACTCCCCGTCGTGCGTGAACAACTGCAGGCGCTCGTTCTGCCGGTCCGCGACGTAGACGCGGTCCTCGGACACTGCGAGACCGTGAAGGAGATCGAACTCGCCCGGACCGGTACCGAGGCCGCCCCATTGCATGATGAACACCCCATCCTCGGAATACTTGATGATCCGCGAGTTCCAGTATCCGTCGGCCAGGAGAAAGCTCCCATCCGGGAGGAACGCCAGCTTCGATGGCCAGCCGTACGTGTAAGGCCCCCAGTCGGATCGTGCCCGGGCGGCTTCGCGGGTCTTCGGATGGTCGCGCTCGCCCAGGCGCATGACGATCTCACTTCCATCGTTCCTGAACTTGACGATCTGCATGTGGCCCCCGCCGCCGCCGCTGTCGATCACCCACACGTGCCGGTCGGGGTCGTACGGGTTGACGTACACCTGGTGCGGGAGCGTGAAGATCGAGTCCCACTGCGTCCACTGTTCGACAATCTCACCGTTCCCGTTGGCGGCGACGACGAAATTCGTGCGCCGCAACCGCCCCTCACGGGGAGCGGACCGATCGGCGGGCCAGTCGCCGCGCGTGACGACGATGACGCGATCCGCGTGGTCCACTGCCACGCCGGCCACTTGACCCCAGCCCCACTCGTCGTCGTGGTTGGGTGCGGCTTTCCACCAGCCGGACACCGGATCGTAGGGCCCGGTGCGGTCGTCTCCCCCCTTCACGACGGCCGCGCGGTCGCCACCCTCGCACCCCGAGACGGCAAGTGCCGCGGCGAACCCGAAGGTCAGGCAAAGCGACTGCCTCACCGCTTTTCCTCCGCATCCGTCGCGGCCGGCGCCCACGGGTCGTTGGCGCCCGCGCCGGGGCAGGAGTCTCCGGTATCCAGAAAATGCGTGTGGAGACACTTGAGGGTCGCGCCCAGACTCATCAGCAGTTCTACCGTTTCCGGGTACGGGACGCGGGTGAAGAACCCGGCCCGGCCGCCCCGAGCCATGTCAGCCGTGGACTGCCCGAGGCGGGTGATCGCGGTGACGTCCCCGCCCTGCGACACAAGATACTCGATGAGTTCGTTGTCGCCCCGGGAAGCCGCGTAATGCATCGGCGTGTAGAGCCACGAGTCGCGCTGGTTGACGTCCACGCCGAGTTCCTCGATCAGGTACTTCACGGCAGGGATGAACTGGTCGGGTTGGTTGCGAACGCTGAACGCGCCCAGCCCCAGATATCCGCCTCCCGCCGCTGCATGGATCGGCCAGGCGTTGGGCACGCCCTCCGGAATCCAGGGAAGCGCGGAGTCTTCCTGCTGCCGACCGTCCTGCTGCCGCCGTTCCCGCATCCCGACTTCGGGCCATCGCGTCGGGATGTGGGGATCCGCTCCGTGCGCGACGAGGAGCTTCATCGCCTCGAGATCCTGCGCGAAGGCCGCCCGCCAGAACGGCGTCGCTCCAGTGAGATCGATCCCCATCTTGGTGAGCCCGTATTCCCAGTACCACAGGTGCGTGTTCAGGCGCGGGTTGGGGTCGGCCCCGGTTTCGAGCAGCGCGCGGAGCACGTGCATGTGCCCGGCTTGCTGCAAGTCCTGCGCACGCGGCTGCGGATAGTTGGACTTGGGCGCCCACTGGGTCTGGAGGACGGCGAACAGGGGCGTGGCACCATCCGTCGATGCCGCGAGGTCGGGATCGGCCCCGCGCTCGATGAGGACGAGCGCCAGGTCGAACTGGCCGTTGAGCGCCGCCATAAGGAGCGGACTAGTGGCGTCCGCGCTGACCTGGTCAATGTCCGCGCCGCCGTCGAGGAGGGCCGTCGCCGCTTCGATGTGGCCCTCGCGCGCAGCGTGCAGCAGCGCAGTCATTCCGCCGGTTCGCCTGACGAGCACCTCGCGGTACGGGGGCCGTACGAGGTCGGGGCCGCCCGGGTAGTCCGGCCCCATGCGACCGAGCGAGTGTGGGCTGACATCGCCGACGTCGTAGCCGGAGCGGAGGAACTCGCGCTGCGCACGGATGGCCGCCTGGACGTGGGCCGGACCGGGTTCGCCCGGCCATTCGGCTTCCGGGTCCACCTCGGGCCCGTACTGCCCGAGCACCTCCGGCGGTCCGCCGATCATGTCGCGGAACCGCCGGTTGGCTTCACGGTCCAGCGCCAGACTGGGCAGGACATTGACCACGGCGGTCGCGATGTCGGGGTCGGCGCCAGCCTCGAGCAGCGCCGTCACGGCTGCGGCCCGGTTCGCGGCCGCTGCAAACATCAGGGGCGTCTGACCCGCCGACGCCTCCCGGGCGTTCGGGTCGGCGCCATGCTCGAGCAGCGCGGTCACCGTCGCGGCGCCGTTCACGGTGCCCGCGGCGAGGTGCAGCGTGGTCACGCCGCTGTTCGTCGTCGCGGCGTTCGGGTCGGCACCGGCCTCGAGCAGGCGCGCGACGACGGTGCCGTGTCCGCCCCGGGCCGCCAGGTGCAGCGGCGCATAGCGGCCGATCCGCGTCCCGGCATCGACTGCCGCTCCCGCATCGATCAGCGCGCGGGCCACCTCGGCATGCCCGCGTTCGGCGGCGAAGTGCAGCGCGGTCATCCCGTCGCCCCGCACCGCATCGACGTCCGCGCCGCGGCGGATCAACTCGCGGATCGCCTCCAGCTCCCCGCTCCGGGCAGCATCCAGTAGCGGATCGTCCAGAGCGGCCTGTTGCGCTGCCAGGGCCGCCGGCAGAACCGCCGCGACCAGGAGCGCGACCGCGGCGGCCCTCATGCCGAACCGCTCCCGCCCGAGGGCGCCTCGCCCGTGAAGTCGAGCGAGAACACTCCGTCGCTGTCGCCGAACGTGGCCATCTTCGGGTGTCCGATCTTCCGCATGAGGCTCACGAAGGCGTTCGCCATCGGGGTCCCATCGGGGGCGCGCAGATGGATGCCGCCCTCCAGCGCCCCGTTCGCCCGGCCCAGTACGAGCAGCGGCGTGCGCCGGTGGTTGTGGAGGTTCCCATCCGCCATCGGAGAGCCCCAGATGATTGCCGTCTTATCGAGCAGCGAGGCGTCGCCCTCCACCGTGTCGCGCATCTTTTCCAGGAAGTACGCGAGCTGCCCGAGCCGGTATGTGTTGATCTTGTTGAAGTCCATGATGTCCTCGGGTACGTTGCCGTGGTGCGAGGCCCCGTGGATGGACTTCGTTGTCCCGCTGTCGGGGAACGTCCGGTTCGACTGATCGAAGCCGGTCTTGAGGGTAATGACGCGCGTCAGGTCCGTCTGCAGTGCGAGCAGCTGCAGATCGAACATCAGCCGCATGTGTTCGTCGAAGGAGTCCGGGACGCCCGACGGCGCTTCGGGCATCTCCCGCTCCTCGCCGCTCGTGTTTCGCTCTTCGACCAGCTGGATCCGACGCTCGATCTCGCGGATGTGCTCGACGTACTCGTCCAGCGCGACCCGGTCCGCCGCGCCCAGGGTCCTCCTGAGCCGAGCGACCTCGGTTGCGATCCAGTCGATCAGGCTGCGGTCCGTGCGGCGCCGCGCCGTTCGGTCCTCGGCCGTGTCCCCGGCGCCGAACAGCCGCTCGAACACGACGCGCGGCTCCCGGATCGCCGGAAGCGGCTGGTTGGGCGAGGGCCACGCGAGCGAGGTCGTGTACGCGCAGTGGTAGTTGTACGCGCAGCCGCCGCCGCGATCGATGCCTTCGATGCAGAGTTCCAGCGACGGGAGCACCGTATCCCGCCCGAATCGCATTGCGTGCAACTGGTCGAGCGAGGTGCCGAGGAAGATGTCGGACCCCTGCGTCTGCTTCGGATGCGCCTGGGTCAGGAACACCGCCGTCGATCGGTCGTGGTCGCCGCCGATCTCCTCCGCCCGAAACGCTTCCGCCGAGCGGCAGTCCGTATTGCTCACGATCGTCATGTACTCGCGGAACGCCTCCAGCGGCCTGAGCTGGCTGTCCGCGACCAGTTCGAAGTCGCGCCCGGTCGTCGCCGGCGCGAACAGGTGACGGGCGTCACCCCAGTTGCTCGAGCCGGCCACGCCCATCGATTCCTCGATGCAGACGAGCCGCGTGAATCCCGCCGTCTTCATCGGGTCGGCCCACAGCCGTCCGGCGGGGATCATCGCGTCGAGCAGTGGCAGCGCCACGGTGGCGCCGGCCCCCCGCAGGAAGGTGCGGCGCGACAGGTGTGTGCCGGTTATGAAGTTCATGAGGCCGCTCCTGGACGCGCCATCCGAAAGGGGTCGCTGTTCACGACGCCGAGGATGAACGAGAACATTCTGTAATCGTTGGCTTCCGCCTCGCGTGCGATAGCCCGGATCCCGGGCTGGTCGAAGTATTCCGTTCGGCGACCGATCGCGTACGCGAGGAGGTGCGCCGTGAAGTTCCGGACCAGCGGGATCGGCCGCTTCATGAGGACGTCGACGAGTTCCGCGGGCGTACTCACATCGGTCCCGTCGTAGAAGGTCCCCCGCGTGTCGAGCGGAACGCCGTTCTCGCGAACCCGCACCCGTCCCGTCACGTCGTAGTTGTCCAGAGCGAGCCCGATCGGGTCCATCAACCTGTGGCACGAATGGCACGTCGGATTCGCTCGGTGGATCTCAAGCCGCTCCCGCGTCGTCAGCCGCCGCCCGCCCTGGGCGGATTCCGTGTCGTCGAAGGCGGGGATGTTGGGTGGCGGAGGCGGAGGCGGCGTGCCCATGAGGACCTCCATCACCCACTTCCCGCGCAACACAGGCGAGGTACGCGCGGACATCGATGTCAAGAGCAGCACGCTCCCGTGCCCCAGCACGCCGCGCCGGCGGTCGTCCGGGTAGGTCACGCGCCGGAAGTCGGGCCCCGAGACCCCCGCAGTCCCGTAGTGTGCCGCGAGGCGCTCGTTCAGGAACGTGTAGTCCGCCGTGAAGAGTTCGAGAAGACTCCGGTCCTCTCGAATAAGGTGATCGAAGAGGAGTTGCGTCTCCCGGATCAGGTCCTCTCGAAGCTGACCCGTGAAGTCCGGATAGAGATAGGGCTCCGGCTGGTTGTCCTCCGCGTCCTGAAGCCGCAGCCACTGCGAGGCGAAGCGCGTCGAGAGCGCCTCGGCCCGCGGGTCCGCCAGCATCCGGCGCACCTGCAACTCCAGAACCCCCGGATCCGAGAGCCGCTCCTCCGCGGCCAGCGTCAGCAGTTCGTCATCCGGGCTCGCCGCCCACAGGAAGAACGAGAGGCGCGAGGCGAGGTCCACGTCCGCGATTCGGTAGCTTTCGCCGGGCGCGACCTCGGGTGGAGCCTGTTCGAGACGGAAGATGAACGACGGGCCGGCGAGGATCGCCTGGAGCGCGGTCCGAACGCCGATCTCGAACCCCTCCTCCTCCTCCTCCTCCTGGTCGTAGAAGGACATCGGTCCGGCGAGATCCTCCTCCGTCACCGGCCGCCGGTACGCCTCGCGCGCGAGCCGCGTCACGATCGACTCGGCGCAGGCCCGAGCCCCCGCTGGATCCTCCGTCACGGCCGCCACACTCCTTTCGGGATGGCAGTGGAAGATCTTCCTCCGGCTCGCCGTCTCCGAAAGCCCCGCGCTGCGCCGCGGGCCGGTGATCATCAGCTCGCTCAGGTGGGGGAGCGCCGTGATCCCGTAGTTCGCCCAAGCCTGAGAGTCCTCGCCTCCGACGAAGGACCAGCCCGGTGTCTTCAGGCGGTCCTCGTACGGCCCCTCGATCGTGCGCACGAACGCCGCCGCGACTTGGCGCTGGCCCGCCCGCACGAAGATCGGTTCGGTGCGGATCGGCACCGTCGAGCGTCCGCCGTGCTCAAGGCCGACGAGGGCGCCGCCCTCCCCGTCGATAGAGATGTCGACGTCCTGGAAGCCGGTCCCCTGACCGAAGAGCGTCTCGATCGAGAACACGTACTCCCCGTCCACCGGGAAGTTGTGGGTCACGACCATTCCGCCGCGCGTTCCGTACGGTGTGCCCTCGATATGATCCCAGGCGTGCTGCGAGACGTCGATCGGGTTCGTGTATTTGGCGGTCTTCGACCTTGCGTCCGGGTTGCCGACGGCGAGCCGGCTCACCTCCGTGGCGGCCCTCAGGTAGGCCTCGAGGAGCGTGGTCGAGAGGCCCTGCGCGTCCGACATGTTGTCGAAGGCGCCCAGGTAGGTGTCTGCGGGCAGCCAGCGGCTCGCGTCGATCTCGAGGTCGAGGAGGTCGCGGATCACGCGCTCGTATTCGGCCCTGTTCAGCCGCTGGAAGCGCCGCGAGCCGGGATTTCGGTCACGGGCGGCCTCCCGGTCGACCACGGTCTCAAGCGTCTCGACGAGGGCGCGCAGCGTGGCCGGCGGTGGCCGGCGCTGGCCCGGCGGCGGCATCATGCCGGCGCGCAGCTTCCGGATCATCTTCTCCGCCGTCGGCGCCCGCTCGTGTGCCGTCTCCACGTCGAACTCCTCCAGCGTGAGATTTCCGCGCAGAAGGCGCTCGTTGTGACAGCGAACGCAGTAACGCCGGACCACACCGGTGGGATCCGCCGTGTCGGCGAGGGCAGCCACGCCGAACTCCGGGAGAGGTACGGTGGGACCCGGGCCGGACGCACGATCCCCCGAGGGCAGCCCCAGGAGGACAAACCACAACAACAGAACCGTACTCGCACCCAGTGTCTTCACGCGCCCGTCCCTTGAGAACGACGGATGACGGTGGCTAACCTTTTTCAACATAGGATAGCGGGTTCTGCCGCCGCCACCCGGAGGAACTCGGCCGCCGGTGACAACCGCGCTGGCGACAGGAGATATCGGGGCGTACGGAGGACTTTGCGCCGGGCTATCGACGGCCGGCGGGCACGAGTCGGACGATGCCGGTCGCGGGACCGTCGATGTCCCGCGTCTCTCCGTCGATGGCCAGATAGATGGACCCGTCCGGTCCCTGCCGTACGTCGCGGATGCGGCCGATCCCCTGCAGAAGGGTCTCCTCGTGCGTCACTTCACGCCCCTCCAGCTGGAGCCGCGCGAGGCGCCTTCCGCTCAGGCCACCGACGAGCATGTCTCCGCGCCACTGCGGGAACGCTTCGCCCGTGTAGAAGAGCATCCCGGAGACGCCGATCGACGGCACCCAGATGTGGGCCGGCGGCTCCATCCCGTCCATGAGCGTTCCCGAGTGGATGCGCGAACCCGTCCGGTAGTTCACGCCGTACCCCACGACAGGCCAGCCGTAGTTGCGGCCGGGCTCGATCAGGTTCAGCTCATCCCCGCCCTGCGGGCCGTGCTCGTTCTGCCACAGGTCTCCCGTCTCCGGATGCACCGCCATCCCCTGCGCGTTCCGGTGGCCCCACGTCCAGATCTCGGGGTGGACCCCGTCGCGGCCCACGAACGGGTTGTCCTCCGGGACGCGGCCGTCGTCGTGGAGCCGGATCGTACTCCCGTTGTGGTTCGACAGCTCCTGGGCTGGATGCGCCTCCAGTTCGCCCGCCGAAGGCCATTGTCGGTCGCCCAGCGTCATGAACAGGTAGCCGTCGTGGTCGAAGACGAGGCGCCCGCCCCACATCGAGCTTCGGTCCGTCCCGTTTCCGAACGCGTCCGCGTGGAACAGTTCCTCGACATCTGTCAGCCGGTCGTTCTCGAACCGGCCCCGGGCGATGGCGATCGTGCCCAGCGAATCCGGACCCGGCTTCACGTAGCTGAGATAGAGGAGCCGGTTCGTTGCGAAACCCGGATGGAGGATCGCGTCGCGCAGTCCGGCCTGCTCGAAGCCGCTCATGGAACGGGCACCGCGTCCGAGCGCCCGGATCGGCGGCAGACCATCCACGGAGTCAGGAAGGAGAACCCCGTCGCGGATGATCCGGAGCCGGCCGGGGCGCTCCGTTACGAGGAGATCGCCTTCGGGCGTGAAGGCCATCGCGAACGGACGCACCAGGCCGCCGGCCACCTCCTCCACCCGGAAGTCGTGAAGCGCGGTCCTGACGATGCCGTCGTAGTCGCCTGCCGGATCCGAATCGCCCGGAGCGCACCCGGCGACGGCCAGGAGGAGGATGAGGAGGCGCTTGTAGGGGAGATGGTTCATTTGGAGATCGTTCGTCCGTGTCATGTGCAAAGCAGTAAGATAGCAGAGCCCGCGGACGGAGTGTCGGGGCGGCGAACTCACGCGGTAGCCGACGTTAGACGTTCAGGTCGAACTGTGGCTGGCCGGATTGCGAACTACTCAGCGATCCACTCCTCCACATGGTCGCGCGGCCGATTCGATCTCACAGTCTTTCGCAGAGCCGTTATTCGGCCACTCAGTTCGTCGAGGAAATCGGACAGCGTCAGTCCCAACGCCTTCGCGAACTTGGTCGCCGCCTCGACCGTGAGACGTACTTCCTCTTTTTCCAATCGGCGGACATGCCTCTCCGATAACCCCGGAATCTCTGTCTGCTTCAGTCGCCGACAATGTCTCATGTCAAGAAGGGCCTGTGACACGTTCTCCATCTGGTACCGACGGATTTTCCACATCGGACAGATACATGGGATCTGCGGCCTGCAGCATCTGAGACGGACCCATATGTACATGCCGGTCGGGCCAATACAAGTAGGAACCCGCTGAGTCGATCTCGAAGTGGCTGAGCACGGCCGGCTCAAACCGCCTTACCTGGGGGAGCCGTCTGATCGGGAACTGCCTTACGCTCATGTCCCCAAGTACCACCACGAGAGAGTCCTCAAGGACATAAGCGTCAAGGATGCCCTCCCACGGGGCCGGTCGCTTGAGCGCGATGACCATACGCTTCACCACCAAGGGGTCCCGGCACACTTGCAGCCGCTGATCCGGCTTATGAAGTCGAAGTGTCGAAGCGAGGCGAAGTACTGCCTGCTCCGGCACGTCCAGGACAACCAGGTAGCGTGTCTCCGTATCCACCCAGTTCGGTAGCGTGACCCGGTTCGGGCCGATTAGCTCGCTTGCTCGAGCCACGACCAGGCTCGGTACCGGTCCAGTGTGGGTGGTGGCAGATAGCTGTCTCGCCAGAGAGCGAAACTCGGCGCCCGGCAAGCAATCTTCCACCGTCCCACAGAAGAAAATGTGGCTGAATGGTCTCGCGTCACTCAGTTCGCGGACACCGATCCCACCGTCCTGAATCCCGGGTCGTTCAGAGCGTCGAACACGAGTTGTGCCCGATCCAGGACGACGCCGTTCTGAATGACCGTCACGATGTCGCGCGTGGCTCCGATGTCCTCGGCGGGATTCCCGCGCACCACCAGCAGATCGGCCGCCATCCCCGGGGCGATCGAGCCCCACTCGTCTTGTCCCTGCATGAGTATGGCGGCGTTGCGGGTTGCGGCGGTGATGGCCTCGAGCGGGGTGAGGCCCGCCTCGACCAGCAGCTCCAACTCGCGGTGGACGCCTTCACCCTGGAAGACCCCCGGGTAGGGCGCGTCGGTTCCGGCGACGAGGAGCACGCCGGCGTCGTGGAGCCGCTTCACGTTGGCCATGGCGGCCATGAGCCGTTCCTCGATGGCCGCCGCGCGCTCGGCTTCCGCTTCCGTGAGGGACCGGGTGGCGTGGGCCCGCAGCGCGTCGAGGAACCACGGGGCGGTGGTCGAAGCAATGAGGGGATGGTCGAGAAACGCGAGGTCTTGCAGGCGCCGCCGTGCGAACGACTCGAGGACTGCCAGGGTGGTAATGGTCGCGGTGCCGTTTCGCACCATCACAGCGATGTCTTGGTCGCTGAACGGACCGGAGGGGGCATGAGCCCTGGCCGCGACCCCGGACTCGACGGCGGCAGCGTAGTCGCCCCGGGCGCCGAGGTCGACGACCACCGGCAGATCGTGATCCGCGCCGGCCCGTACCAGGGAGTCCACCATCTCGGCATCGAGCCCCGCGTAGCCCTTCAGCGCGTCCACGCCGGCTGTGGCGAGCTGCTCGGCGTGGGTGCGCATGCCCGAAGCCTCGAAGGTCGCGTAGGTGATGGGCGGCCAGATCGGTACGGGCCCGTCCACCAGCGGCCCCACCATGTGAATTCGTGGTCCGGGAATCCGGCCCGCATCCACCTCGGCGCGGATCTGCTGGATGAAGGGCAGCACGTTGCCCACATCGAGGACCGTAGTGACGCCGGCGTACAGCAACGCGTTCAGGTAGCGGCGGTAACCCAGCATATCGGTGCTGACCCCGTCCCAGCCTCCCACCATGTGCACGTGCATGTCCGCGAGTCCGGGCATCACCGCGCCGCCGCCCGCATCCACGATCGTCGCGCCATCAGGTATCGGAACATCGGAAGCAGGCCCTGCGGCGACGATGCGCCCATCCTGCACGACCACCACCCCGTTCGCGACTGGCTCCCCTCCCAGCCCATCGATGATCACCGCGTTCGTCACGGCGAGCTCCCCGGGAGAACCGGCTTCGCCGTCGGGCACGGGCCCGCAAGCCGCCGCCACAAGGAGCACGGCCCCGGCCATCATGATTTGCGTCACTGCTGCGTGTCGTGTCATCTCCCCGCTCCCTCCTCAAGCATGGCGTCCAAAGTGACCCGGTCGAGCCATTCGCCCCGCCGAACCACGCCAGCGATTCGGCGCGTGTTCCCGATGTCCTCCAGCGGATTGCCGTCCAGCAGGACCAGATCGGCGGGGCTCCCCTCGACCACCATTCCCGCGCCCGGCCCCCGCGCAAGGAACCGGGCCGGGTTCACCGTCGCGGCCTCGAGCGCCTCATACGGTGAGAGTCCCGCGCCTACAAGTTCCTCCAGCTCACGGTGGAGCGCGAAGCCGAGCGGCGGCGTATCCGTTCCGGCCATGAGCGGTGCGCCCACCCCCACCAGCGCACGGACCAGGGAATCGGCCACTGCGAAGCCGTCCATCGCGGCTTCGAAGTCGTCCGGGGTGAAGTTGCTCATCCACGGGATGGACATGCGCTCGGTGTAGAAAGCGCGCATGCCTTCGGTCATGTGGGATGCTTCCTCCGTGGCGAGGTAGGCTTCCACCAGGTAATCGGGCTTGAGGATCATGCGCACGGCCAGCGTCGGGACGCTCCACACGCCTCCGTCGCGGGTCCGTTCCGCCAGCTCCTGAACGCGCGACAGGTCTCCATCCGCCCACGCGAGGGTCCGCGACCTCAGGTCCGCGCCCGGCTGGTTGGCCGCGTCGGCGGGCACGAGGTGCCAGATGTATCCGCGCAGGTGCTCGATGCTCGCCTGGCCCGCCGCGAGGGCGCCATCGAGTCCGACCTCGAAGGGGACGTGGCCAGCCACGGGAATGCCGAGGCTGCGGGCTTCCGTGACGATGCCGCCGTACGCCGAAGCAGGGACGTTGTTGTAGACCTTGATGAAGTCGTACCCCGCGGCGTGCTGCTCCCGGACCGCGCGGGCCCCGTCGACGCTGTCACGGACGATGACGCGGCCCGCCGTATCGATCACCGCGGCCAGTTCCGGTGGTGGCAAGCCCTCGATGATGGTGCCTGCGGTGTAGATATCGGGCCCGGCCAGCTCGCCGCGGGCGATCCGGTCGCGAAGGTCGAGGGTGGATTGGCCACCCCACAGAACGCGCACACCGGTGACCCCGGTGGCGAGGAAGCGGCCCAGCGCCTGCTCCTCCTGAAAATGCACGTGCATGTCGTTGAGACCCGGGATGAGATACCCGCCCCGGCCGTCGACGCGGGTGGCGCCGTCGGGGATTTCGGCCTCGCCGGACGGCTGAACCGCGAGTACCCGGCCGCCGCCGACCAGGACGGTCATATCGGAGAGGACGCGCTGGCTGTCCATCGGGATGACCGAGACGCCTTCGATGGCCAGGGTGGCTTGTTCGGGGGGTGGTTGCTGTGGCGCGTCGCCCTTGTTGCACGCGAGGAGCGCGGCCAGGGCCAGCGGTGTCAGGGCCAGCGGCCGCGCGGCCGGCAACCGCAGGGCCGGGGCAGGGAACAGTTTCTTCGCCATTGCGGATCACCGGATGAGGTGCGAGCGGTCAATCGACGGAGTCGACGCGCTGTAGCGACAAGGGCAAGATGAGGCTTCGGCGAACTGGCGGGCAAACCTCGCGCGCCGTAGACTGGCCGAACCGCAGCGCTTTTCGAGACGTTTAGCCATCCGGTGTCTCCGAGCCCTGATCTACGGAGTGTCTACATGAGAGACCTTTTGCGTTTGTCACCCTTCTGCGCCATTGGCCTGCTCGCGTTGGTCGGCATGTTTGCGCTCGCCTGTGAGACCCCGCCAGCGGATTCCGGGGAGGGAGCGTCTCCTGGCGCCGAGGCCGATGCTGAGGCGGAAGCCGACACGGGTGATACCACCGACGCGACCGCGCAGGACACGGCTGCCGCCGAGCAGGAAGCCCCCGACCCTGAAGCCGCGATCATCCGCCTCGACCCCAACGACCCGAACCTCGAAGTGTGGCGTGATCGCGACATCTCGGGAGATCCCCCCCGCGAGCCGGGGCCCATCCGGGTGGGCTCGGTCCTGAGCTTCTTCGGGCTGCCCATCGCGCGGACCATCGAGGATCTGGTCGCGGGAGAGGTCGAGGTGGCCTTCATGGGTGCCCCGGTCGACATGGGGGTCGGATTCCGCGGGGCCGGGGAGGGGCCGACCGCGTTTCGTGCGATGCGGCGTAGCGTCGGCAGCATGGAGACGATGGTGCGCTGGCGGAGCGAACTGACCGCCGTGGACTACGGCAACGCGCCGATCGACAACCTCAGCGTCGAGCGCAGCATGCCCCCGATCCGCCGTATGGTCCGCGAGATCGCGCAGACCGGGGCGATTCCGGTCATCATCGGTGGCGACCACTCGATCGAATTCGCCAACGTGGCGGGGCTGGCCGATGTGTACGGCAAGGAGAACGTCGGCGTCATCCACTTCGATGCCCACTACGACGCCGGCAATACCCGAAGCGGCCACCTGATCTCGCACGCTCAACCGGTGCGCCGCCTGGTAGACGACGGGCACGTGCTCGGCAGGAACTTCATCCAGGTCGGGCTGCGTGGCAGTTGGCCCGGGCCGGAAGGCTTCGAATGGATGCGCGAGAACGGCCTCCGCTATCACACGATGGCCGAGATCGACCGCGATGGCTGGAACACGGTCATGCAGCGCGTTCTCGACGAGGCGAACGACGGGCCGGAGTACCTGCACATCTCCTTCGACATCGACGTGATGGATCCCGCCTACACCTCGGGGACGGGGACGCCGGTTCCGGGTGGATTGACGCCGCGCGAGGTGTTCTACATCGTCCGGGGGCTCTGCTCCGAAAACAACCTCGTGGGGTTCGACCTGGTGGAACTCAACCCGCTGGTCGACCCCGGCTACACGACCGCGCTCAACGCCAAGCAGGTCGTCGACGAGTGCATGACGGGGGTTGCGCTGAGGAAGCTGGGGCTGGGCAACCGGGACTACCTGAGTCCGCTGACGCGGCGCGATACTCGCCGGTAGGCTGGCGCGCGTCAGGGGCGGGCACCGGCCCGCGCACGAGGCCAGGCCCGCGCACAGCCACACGACCGAGGAGGAACAACATGGGATCCGCCCCGAAAACCTCGACGACCTCCCGAAGAGACTTCCTGGCCAGTTCGGCCGCCCTGGCGGCAGGGACACTCGCGTGCCAGCCGGGTGTCGGTGACGGGTCGCCTGCCGGGGCGGCCGTGCCTCAAGCTCCCACCGACATCACCGCCGCAACCATCGCCGAAGCCGAAAAGCTGCACGCCGTCGCCTACACCGCCGAGGAACGCGCGGCGCTGGTGCAGTCGATCGGCGGCCAGGTGGCCGGCATCCAGCAGCTCCGCGATGTCCCCCGCGAGCTCAGCCTTCAGCCGGCGATCACCTTCGATCCGCGCTTGCCCGGCGCGTCCTACCCCACACAGGAGAACCGGATCGAGCTGTCCGCCAGAGACCCCGGGGCGCTGCCAGCCGACGAGACCGACATCGCATATGCCTCGGTGCGGTCCCAGGCGCACTGGATCCGCACCGGCCAGATCACCAGCCGCCGCCTCACCGAGATCTACCTGTCGCGGATCGAGCGGCTCGCGCCGCAGCTGTACTGCTACATCACAGTCACCGGCGACCACGCGCTCGCGCAGGCGGACGAATCGGACCAGGAGCTGGCCGCGGGGCGTTACCGCGGCGAACTGCACGGCATCCCCTACGGCATCAAGGACTGCTTCGACACGGCCGGGATCCCCACCACCTGGGGCGCGATTCCCTTTCAGGATCGTGTGCCCGACCAGGACGCCCGCATCGTCACAATGCTCCGCGACGCCGGGGCCGTGCTGCTCGGCAAGCTGGCCACCGCCAGCCTCGCCAACGGCTACAGGTGGTACGGCGGGAAGGTCCGCAACCCCTGGAACACCGAAGAGCACGCGGGCGGCTCCAGCGCCGGACCTGGATCGGCGACCGCCGCCGCACTGTGCTCGTTCTCGATCGGGACCGACAGCCTCGGTTCGATCCTCAATCCGGCCGACCAGTGCGGTGTCGTCGGCCTGCGCGCGACTTTTGGACGGGTGCCGACCGCGGGAGCCATGCCGCTGACGCCCAGCCTCGACCGAATCGGGCCCCTCACGCGCCGCGTTGAAGATGCCGTGCCGGTGCTGGCCGCGATCAACGGACCCGATCCGACGTCGGCGTGCTCCCTGGACATGGGTTTCGACTACGATGCAGGCCTGGATCCGGGCACCATCCGCGTCGGCTATTCGGGGGACTGGTTCGGAGAGGTCGGGTTCGGCCCCGGCGCCTCCACTCCGGTCGGGAACGCCCACCGCGATGCGCTCGATGCGCTCCGGGAACTCGGCGTCGAGCTGGTCGAGGTGGAGCTGCCCCCGTTCCCCTATTCTGCCCTCATCCCCAACCTCTACGTCGAGGCCGCCGCGATCTACGAAGCGCTGACCCTGGATGGCCGCGACGACCTCCTTCCCCCGGAAGGATGGCCGGACGCCTGGCGCCGGGTGCGCTTGCTTTCAGCCGTCGACTACCTGCAGGCCGAGCGTCTGAGGCGGCATCTCATGCATGAATTCCACCGCATCTACACCGACGTGGACGCCCTCTTCGGCCCGACCTACGGCTCCTTCGATCTGCTGATGGCCATGAACTACACCGGACACCCGGGGATCACCCTTCGCGCAGGCCTTGACCGGAGCCCGACCCGAAGCGCGGGCCCGGTCCCGGACGATCCGCAGGGAGAGCCGCACACGATCACCCGCAATGTGGCCTTTCATGGCCGACTCTTCGAAGAGGGCAAGATGATCGCGCTTGCCCGCGCGCTCGAGGAGCGGCTCGGCGTGCATCACCACCGGCCACCGATCGGGTAGCGGCCGGCGCTACTCCCCGGACCAGCCCCGCGGGGGCTTTTCCGGTGCACCGGAGTCGGGAGGGATGACCAGTTCCAACTCGGTGTGGCGCGCGATCACCGCGAAGTCACGGTCGCGTGCAAGAAGGGGGCGGTGCTCTCCCAGCGCCGTCGCGGCCACCATGCAGTCGACCGTCGAGCGAATCGTGAATCCCGCCCGGCGACAGGTGCGGTAGATGCGCGCGGCGCCCTGATAGTCCCTCAGGGAGCCCGGAACCAGAATCTCAAAGCGGCTTAAGAGTTGCAGGAGCCCTGCCGCCCTGACCTCGCTTTTGGCCCCGGAGAGCAGTTCTGTGACGACCGCCGCAGGTGTGGCGATGGGTTGCCCGTCCCGGACCGCCGCGTCCAGAAAGAGGTCGAATGCGCTTTCCGTTCGCCGTATGTACTCGACCCAGGCGGAAGTGTCGACGATCACGGCAGCTCAATCGATGTCAATTGGGTCAAGCACATTGTCACTTGGGTCAATCATTTCGATCGGGCCGTCATCGCGCATCTCGTCGAGATCTCCTTCCCACCCGACACCCCGCATCGCGAGCGCTTCCTCCTTCGTCATCGGGGCGACCGCCTGCCTGCACACCGCCTCCTCGACGGCCGCCTTCCAGTTGCGGAGCCCGTAACGCTGGCGGACGGCTTCCAGGTCGTGCTCCATCAGCCGCACCTCGATCGTGACGTAGCGGAGCAGCCCAGGCTTGAGGATGGAGTAGTCAGGGCGCGCTTCGCGCACGGCGGCGGCCCCACCGCGCCGATCGCGCTCCGCCGCCGCACGCAGAGAGCGGCGCACCCACGCGGACACGGTGACGTTGTTGCGTCGGGCCGCGTCGCGGATCTCCTCGAAGTCCGCGTCGGACATCACTACCTGCAGTCGTTTACTCATAGTTTGAGTATAATATACTCATCTTTGCTCGCAAGGCTCCCGGGGTGGCATCGTGTGAGGACCGCCGATGCCTTCCCAGCATTCTGGAGAAACACCATGTCGCGCCGCACCGTCTTCCCGCCCGTTCTGGCCCTTCCCGTTCTCGCCCTCGTCGCGGTCACCACCTCGCCCGCCCAGGCCCAGCGCTTCTCGATCGAGGATGTTCTCAGCCCCGGCTACCCCGTGCAGGTGGTGTCCGCCACGGCGGCCGACCGGATCGCCTGGATCGAGTACGAAGAGGGGCGGCGGAACGTCTACACCGCGGCCGCACCCGGCTTCGAGCCCGTCAAGCTGACCCGCTACGAGGACGACGATGGCCGCGACCTGTCCACGCTGCGCATCTCGGATGACGGCTCGACCGTGGTGTTCCTGCGGGGCCACACCCCGAACCGGGACGGGTGGATCGCCAACCCCGCCAGCGACCCGCGGGGTGCGGAGCGAGCCGTGTGGGCGGTCGGCACGGACGGCGGCGAGCCGTGGCGGGTGGCCGAGGCGTGGAACGTGGCTCTGTCTCCGGACGGGAAGTGGGTGGCCTACGTCGAGGACGATGTCATCTACCGCGTGCCGGTGAACCCGGGCGTAGCGACGACCGGCGAACCACAGCCGCTGTTCAGCGTCTTCGGAGAGCAGGGGAACCCCGTCTGGTCCCCCGATTCGCGCAAGCTCGCCTTCGTGAGCGACCGGGGTGACCACAGCTTCATCGGCGTCTACGACACGGACAGCCCCCTGATCACCTACCTGGGTCCCGGCGTTGACCACGACACGAGCCCGACCTGGTCCCCGGGCGGAAGTACCATCGCCTTCATTCGCAGGCCGGGACTGCCCTTTGGCGCGAGGGCGGAGTTGGGCGAAGGGAGCGCGGACGACCTGCCCGATGGCATGACCGAGGCGCGATTCGCGGGTGGCTACGACTTCTCGATCTGGGTCGGCGACGCCCGCACCGGCGAGGCGACCGAGGTGTGGCACAACGCGCCGGACGACGAGATCCACAGCGAGGTGCGCTCGGTGATCTGGGCCGGGGACCACATCATCTTCCAGGCCGAACCGGACGGCTGGCGGCGCTACTACTCGGTGGCGGCCTCTGGCGGCACGACCACGCCGGCCGAACTCACTCCGGGCGACGGCATCGCGGAGCACATCTCCCTGTCGCCTGACGGCCGCTCGCTCTTCTACGCCACCAACGCGGGCGATATCGACCGCCGTCACCTCTGGCGCGTGCCCACGGCTGGCGGGCCCGCCCGGCAGCTCACCGATGGCCACGGCATCGACACCTACCCGGCCGTCCTGGCTTCGGGCAGCCACGTTGCCGTGCTCAGCGCGAGCGCCAGCCAGCCGCTCACCGTGGCGGTGGTCCCTGCCGAGGGCGGCGAGGCCAGAACGATCCGCGAACTGCCGTCCCGCTTCCCCCTGGACCGCCATGTCGTCCCCGAAGCGGTGACGCTGAAGGCCGAGGACGGCTTCGAATTCTACAACCAGGTGTTCCTGCCCCCGGACCTGCAGCCCGGCGAACAGCGGCCGGCGCTCATCTTCATCCACGGGGGATCCCGCCGCCAGATGCTGCTCGGCTATCACTACATGCACTTCTACCACATGGCCTATGCGATGAACCAGTACTTCGCGAACAAGGGCTACGTGGTGCTGTCGGTGAACTACAGGAGCGGCATCGGGTACGGGCGCGATTTCCGCAACGCACCCGGGCGTGGGGGCCAGGGGAACACCGAGTACCTGGACATCAGGGCGGCCGGGGAGTACCTGGCCGACCGCGCGGACGTCGATCCAAAGCGGGTGGGGCTCTGGGGGCTCTCCTACGGCGGCATTCTGACGGCGCAGGGACTGGCGCGGGACTCCGACCTCTTCGCGGCAGGGGTCGACATCGCCGGCGTCCACCTCTGGGGCAACTCGATCGACCCGGATGATGTGTCCTACCAGGCGTCGTCGGTGTCCGAGGTCGAGAACTGGACCTCCCCGGTGCTCCTGATTCACGGCGACGACGACCGGAACGTGGCGTTTTCGCAGACGGTCGGTCTCGTGCAGCTGCTACGGGCGCAGGGGGTGCCGCACGAGCTCATCGTCTTCCCGGATGACGTGCACGACTTCCTGCTGCACGAGCGCTGGCTGGTCACCTTCAACGCGACGGACGATTTCTTCGATCGTCACATGGGGGGCGACGAGACGGTGACTACGGGAGGGAGGCGATAGGGGGCGAACCGGGCGCACCGGCTCCAGAAGCGGTGCAGGTTCGCCATCGGAGCCACGAGGAAGGTTCCGAGGTGGTCGTTGAGCTCGTCCGGTGACACGACGACACATGGACGCGCTTTCCTGATCTCGGAGCCGCGCGTGGGATCCAGCGAGATCAGATAGACATCCCCGCGGCGGGGCTGGTCTACTTCCATTCCCATTCCGACTCGTCAAAGACGGTCGGGACCGGATCGTCCAGCAAGCCGCCGTGACCGCGGTCCTCAAGCTCCCGGGCTGCCTCGGCCCATCCCGCTCTGGGGTCGTCCTCAATGCGCTCCAGCAGCAGGCCGGTATCGACGACCCGCATCCGCAGGGAAGCATCGAGGCCGGCTGCTTTGATCAACGCCTTCGGGATGCGGAGACCGCGCGAGTTACCAATCCTGATGAGTCGCGTTCGCATCGTGGTTCCGGGGTCAGGCGCCACTACGGATATGCAGCGCCTCACACTTCATAAAACAGTCCGTCGTAGAGGATTGCGTGCCGGATCACGTCGCAGTCCCTCTCGCTCACACCGTTGTAGCGCATTGCCGCGAGCCACGAAGACCGGATCGTCCCGGTGATACGATCGAAAATGGCTTCCGCTTCGTCGTTGCGCAGGAGGAATCGGCCCGCCGGGGCGAGCAGGTTGGCCCGGTTGGCCCAGCGGCCGGCGGGCCCGCAGGTCATCGCCAGATCGCGTCGCGTGACCGAAATCGCGGGGACCGGCGTGAGGTCGTAGGCCGGGCTCAACCGCCACTGGCGACCGTGGGCGACGATGGCGTGATTTCGCGGGTGATCGTCGAGATTCGAAATCGCCGCATTGAAACAAATGCGCGCAAACAGCTCGCGCAGATCCTCTCTCGGTTTCGAACTCGCGCGCCGCAATTCGTCCGCCAGGGCCAGGTATGACCAGCGCCGCCGGTTCGTCACATGGTCATCGGCCTGAAGCAGCGTGAGCGCGCTGACCATGCGGCTGCGCGCATAGCCCGTGCCGCGGCGCTCACGGTCGAAGCGGCGCACCAGCAACACGTCGCGGCTGCCGATGCGCTCGATACGGCTGGATGCCACGTTCAGGCCGCATTCCCGCGCGAGTTGCAAGACCGCGTGTTCGACGAGGGGATCGTTCCAGCGATCCTCGTCCCGGCCGAACTTTGCCACCCAGAGGGCTCCGCCGTCCTCGACGACGGCCTTCGGGCGCGCACCACCCATCGACGTGCCCTCGATCAGCAACTCCCGCGCTCGCCCCGCGACCGATACCTGTCGGCCGCGTTCCCCCGCGAGCACGGAATCGGCGGCGGCCTGCAGCTCTCCGAGGTCAAGGACGGCGTTGAAGCTCCGCGGGCGGGGCGGTTCGAGTTCCGTGCCGAACCCGAGCGCTCCGGCCCGGTCGTCCGGCCCTTCGAGCAGGTAGTCGAACTCCTCGAGCTGGGCTGCTCCGAAGCGTCGTTCGATGAGCAGGCGTCCCCAGTAGTCCGGCATGGAGTCCCGAATTGCGCCGAAGAAGCCGCTCATCCGGGTTGTCTGGTACAAACGTTCCGAGAGCCGCAATTCGACCGGATCCAGCTCGACCGCGTCGGGACGGCTCAGGTAACTGCGCCCGTAGACGAATTCGCCCAGAGGAACGCCATCCGGAGTAGTGGACACCCGAAAACGACCGGCAACCACGAAACCGGTGGCGCCGGGCAGGACGACGAAGACGAAGCACTCGCGTTCAGAAGTCATTGTCGAGCCGGCGGCGGCGGCCACGGCGGGCTTGTTGCGGCCGCCGGACGCTCTCCAGGATCTTGCCCTCCTCGTCGAGGTCGGGGTCCCCCAGGTTTTCCGCCTGGCTCAGCAATCCGAGCGACCAGAGAGCCCCGAAGTATGCGGCGGCCGAGGCGCTGGGCTTGCCCTTCTCCAGGTTGGCGATCGTGAGCCGGGAAACGCCGAGGCGGTCGGCAACGTCCTGAAGGCGCAGCTGTCGCCGCAAGCGTGCGGTGCGGAGGTTGCGGCCCAGCCGCGCAAGGGCCTGCCCGACGGCGGCGGGAGGAGACTGACTGATGGCGCTCCGGTTTGGCATGATTAGTTCAGTATGCGTGATATGTAGGATACGTATAGTTTATATGACGTATATGTAGTGGTCAAGCACGAGAGTAGGGCAGATCCTCGACTGTCGGGGGCGGAGCCGCCACAGCATATCGGCGTGTCGCTGGCCCGACCCGGAGACTGTCAGGCGGCAAACATGCGGGCGCGGACCCCGTCCGGTGATCAACGTGAGCTGGGAGGACGCGCAGCTATATCTGGATTGGTTGCGGCTGGAGACGGGAGAGCGGTACCGGCTGCTGAGCGAGGCGGAGTGGGAGTACATGGCGCGGGCGGGCACGTCCACGGCGAGGTACTGGAGGGAGACCGAGTTGGGCCAGTGCGGGAGAGGGAACGGAGCGGACCTGGACCTTGCGGGCAGATACAGGGGGCGCCTGCCGGAGGGCTACGCCTGGGTCCGATGTTCCGACGGTTATGTGGAGACGGCGCCCGTGGGGTCGTTTCAGCCGAATGCCGGCGGGTTGTATGATGTGCTTGGCAACGTGTGGGAGTGGACGAACGACTGTTGGAACGAGAGCTATTCGGGTGCTCCAACCGATGGGGGCGCGTGGCGATCGGGGGATTGTTCCCTGCGTGTGTTGCGCGGCGGCTCCTGGTACGACGATCCGTGGCTCCTCCGTTCGGCGAACCGCGGCAGGTACTCGGTCGGGGGCCGGATCTACAGGGCCGGGTTCCGCGTTGCCCGGACCATGAATTGAATCCGATCATCTTTACCTCGACCGGCCGCCTCCCGAGCGCCAGCCTGATGGTCATGCGGGTCCCGAGCAACGCTCGCCAATCGCTTCCACCGCCGCGTCACACCCAGGGGGAAGCTGCAGCACGAAAACGCCTGATCGGTCCGCTCGGGTCCGAGGAGACGAAACGGCAAGATTCCCGGTGCGATCAACCGCTGCGATCGCATGGCCGACGAGGGACTGGATGCGGTCGTCGATCTGTTCGAGCCCGATGCCCTCCATCCACTCGACGGCCCGTCCGAAGCCGGCGAAGTCGGCCAGCGCCCGGGTGCCGAACTCGTACCGGGCAGCGCTGGGCAGCAGGGTGTAGCCACCGTCGTAGTCCATGGTCGCGTGACTGTGTGCGCCCGCCCAGCTCAGTTGCACGTCGTCGAGCAGTTCGCGGCGCACGAACAGCGCACCCGTGCCCTTGGGCCCGAGGAGCCGCTTGTGTCCGCAGGTGGAGTAGCAGTCGCAGCCGAGTGCGCGGAAGTCGGTGGCTGCCGGTGGCGGCCGGAATCCGGGCACGTGCGGCTGCGACCCATGCGTCCTGGGCATGGAAGGCGGCGACCCCAGCCCCCGATTCCCCGCCCGCGCCGCCGGATTCCAGAGCCGCGAGCCGGCCTATCGGCACGATGGGGGCCAGAGCCAGCGAGCTGGCTGAATGACGAAGAAAGCCCCGCCGGCTGGTCGTCATGGCGTACCGTGGCGAGAGCTGCGGGTCCGACGCCCTGGGAGGGCCATCAACTCACCGGTCGGATCGCTCGCGCCAGTGCCTCTGCCCCTCCCACCACCGGCAGCTCGATGCTGGTCCCGCCCAGGTCGACCGTCAGCGTCGTGCCCGGATCGGGGTGCAGGGTGAAGTACTTGTCGCTGGAGAAGATCATCAGGCCGATGCGCGCGCCGGCGGGGATGATCTGGTCGTCGGGCTGGAGTGGGAACTCGAGCTCGACGAACTCGCCGGGTGTGAGGGCGGCGCCGGAACGGGGCGAAGCGATATTGTCCGCACCGGCGTTGGTGGGGTCGGCCCAGCCCTTGGTGATGATGTTGTCGTTGATGTTGTCGCTGCTTGTCCAGGGGAGCGACACCAGCCAGACGGACAGGTTGGCCGCCGGGGTATCCGCCGAGATCCGCACGCGCACCGTGGCGACGCCCGACAGGTGCACGTCCTCCCGCAGCTCCGGCGTCGCGTAGAGGAGCCGGTGGTTCGACCACTCCGCCGCGGCGAGTTGGCCGCCCTCGAAAGCGAAGTTGTCCACGATGCCGCCGGTGCCATCGCCCGCGTCGCCAGCGTCCAGCGAAAGGGTGCCGGTCCAGAGCCCGTCGCCGCCCGGATGAAGGGACGCGCCTTCGGCTTCGGGGTGCGGGTAGCCCGCATACGGCGTCGGTTCTCCCCGGTCGTCGCCCTCGCGCACGATCCAGGCCTTGGCATCGTCCTCGACGCCGTTCTCGACGCCGACGACGTAGCGCGTGAACCACCGATTCATGAGTTCCAGCGGCGGGGGCCCGCCGTGACCGCCCTGGTGGTAGTAGATCTGGACCGGCACGTCCCGTTCCTTCAGCGCCGTCGAGATGCGGTAGCTGTGCTCGGGCATGACGTTCCAGTCGTTGAAACCGTGGCTCATGAGGGTGGCCGCGCGCACGCCATCGATGTGGTTCAGGTAGTCGCGTCCCTCCCAGAAGTCGTTGTAGTCCCCGGTCGCGCGGTCCAGTTGCGCGGTCATCTCGTCGCGCACCTCTGCGATGCAGTAGTCCCGCACCTCGGGGAAGCTGCTGAAGATGAAGTCGAAGAGGACGTCGATGTCCTCGCCGGGGTAACCGCCCGGAGCCCGGACCAGCCCGTTGGACCGGTAGTAGTGGTAGTAGGAGGTGTTGGGGGCGATGGGAATGATCGCTTCGAGGCCTTCCACGCCGGTGGTGGCGGCCGCCAGGGGCAGCGTGCCGTTGTAGGACGTCCCCGTCATCCCGACCTTGCCGGTGGCCCAGTTGGCCTGGACCTCCTCGTCACCGTCGAGGCTGATGAAGCCCCGGGCGCGCCCGTTCAGCCAGTCGATGACCGCCTTGGGAGCGAGCGACTCGTTGGCGCCGCCCACGGTGGGGCACCCCTGTGACTGGCCCGTCCCCGGCGACTGCGAATGGATGACCGCGAAGCCGCGCGGCACCCAGGTGCGGATGTGCGAGTTGGAGATGACCGGCTGGCTGGCCTGGTGCGCGATCGTTGCCGGGAAGGGGTCACGTGCCGGGGGCTCGCCGCCGACTTCCTGCCTGAGGTTCCAGAAGTGGTCGAGATCGACGCCCGCGACGCCCGAGTAGTACGGGCTGGTCTCGTAGATGACCGGGACCTTCAATCCGTCGCTGTCGGTCTGCGACGGCCGCGTCACGTCGACGTGGACCCGGTCGGGCCGGCCGTCTCCGTCGGTGTCGAATTCGGTCTCCACCCAGAGCTCGTGACGGATCCAGGTAGAGGAGTCCGCGAAGGCCGGGACCACCTGGGTCTGGCCGTTTTCGATGACGGGGCCGGTCTGGGCGGTGGCGGGGGCCGGCACGCAGAGGAGAGCGATTGCTACCGTGGGGTGCCACGGGAGGGCGCCCGCGGCACGGCGAGATCGGGTCATGAGATTTGGTCCGAGGTGGCGGGTTCAACTGGCAACGGAAGCTTCGGCGCAACATCCGGCGACGGCAGGGCAAGCGCAAGCAGATGGGAACGGATCGTGATCTCCGACCTACGTGCCGCCGCCCCGGCGGGCGTTCTACATGACGACGAAGCGAATCGCGAAGAGGGCGGCCACGGTGAGCACGGCGGCGTTCAGCTCGTGACGCCGTCCGCCGAGCAACTTGATCAGCGTGTAGGTGATGAAACCCAGACCGATCCCGGTCGCAATCGAATAGGTGAAGGGCATCGCGAGCCCGGTAACGGTGGCAGGAACGCACTCCGTGAGATCGTCCCAATCCACGCGCCGCAGGGTCCGCGCCATCACGCAGCCTACGAACAGAATCGCCGGAGCGGTCGCGTATCCCGGGACGGCGGTGGCCACCGGCGCCAGGAACAGGGCCGCCAGAAACAGACCGGCCACGACCACGGCGGTCAGACCGGTGCGCCCTCCCGCGCGCACCCCCGCCGCGCTCTCGATGTACGAAGTCGTGGTCGAGGTGCCGAGCAGTGCACCCACCATCGTCGCCGAGCTGTCCGCCACCAGTGCCCGGCGCAGCCCCGGAACCCGGCCGGTGCCGTCGGTCAGCCCCGCCTGGTTGAGTACGGCGACCAGGGTCCCGCTGGTGTCGAACAGGTCCACCATCAGGAACGCGAACACGATGGCCAGCAGGCCTACATCGAACGCGGCGGCGATGTCCAGCTGGAACGCGGTCGGGGCCAGGGACGGTGGCGGCGCCACCACCGATGTGGGGGCCGCCGAGAGCCCTCCGATCCAGCCTGCCACGGCGACAGCCAGCATGCATATGATCACGGCGCCGGGGATTCTTCGCTGTTCCAGCACGGCGATGCCAATGAATCCCGCGGCGGCGAGCGCCACCGGCCAGTGCGTCAGATCGCCCAATGTGACCAGGGTGTCTTCGCTCCCCACCACGACTCCGGCGTTGCGAAGCCCGATGATGACCAGGAAGAACCCGATGCCCGCAGCGATCGCCAGCTTCTGCGAGCGAGGAATGGCGTTCACCACCCACTCCCGCACCGGCAGCACGGACAGGACGAGCATCAGGACGCCGGAGCAGAAGACGGCGCCCAGCGCGGTCTGCCAGGAAAGCCCCAGCGTGCCCACCGCAACGGCGGCGAAGTAGGCGTTCAGTCCCATCCCCGGCGCCAGCGCGATGGGGTAGTTGGCGTACAGGCCCATGACGGCCGATCCGAACGCTGCCGCCAGGCAGGTCGCCACCAGCACGGCTCCGGTATCCATCCCCGTTTCCCCGAGCACGAGCGGGTTCACGAAGATGATGTACGACATCGTCAGGAACGTGGTGCAACCCGCCAGCACCTCCGTCCGCACGGATGTCCCTCGCTCTTCCAACCGGAAGTAGCTCATCACAGCTCTTGTTCCCTTTGTCGATGGTGAGTTGGGAGGCTTCCTATAGTCGGCGGGCCCGCTAAGGCCCCAGTGCTCCAATCGGGATGACGCCCACTTCGCCGTCCCGGACATGACCGTATCCGTTGGGGACGATCACGGCCAGTGCCGAGGGCTCCCCGCGGCGGCCGCGCCGCATGCGGGCCGCGAGTCTGCGCAGGTTGGCAGCCCCTTCCTCCACCCAGCGCTCTCCGAGCTTGACTTCGAATGCGGCCCAGCGCCCGTCGTCGGCCTCGACAATCGCGTCCACTTCCAGGCCGCCCTTCTCCCGGTAGTGGAAGACCTCGGCATCGTTGGCCTGGGCGTAGACTCGCAGGTCGCGGACGACGAGTGACTCGAAGAGGAAGCCGAAGTACTCGAGGTCGGCCATCAGGCGCTCCGGGGTGGCGCGCAACGCCGCGACAGCGAGAGATGGGTCGGTGAAGTGCCGCACCGGCTTTGTTCTGAGCGTCGTCCGCGAGCGCAGGTGCGGTGCCCAGGCCGGCTGGTCTTCCACGATCATAAGGCGCTCGAGGGACTCCAGGTACTCGGCCGCCGTTTCCTCCTGCATGGCCGTGCCGGCTCCGCGAATGTCGGCGACCAGCGTCTTGGTGGCGGCGGGCGTGGCCACGTTGCGGGCAAGGGAGCGTAGGAGGCGTCCCACTTTCAGCGGATCCCTCCGCCTGCCGCTGACTCGCGAAATGTCGACGCGGCGAATCTCGTTGAGGTAGTCCCTGTTCATTCGCAGCGATTGAGCCAGGGGATAGCCGAAGTGGGCCGGCCATCCCCCCCGGCACACCAGTTCAGCAAGCTCCGGAACCGTGAGACGGGACGGATCCGCACGCTGCTGCCGACCATTCAGCAGCCGCCGCAGTGAGATTTCCCCAGAGGCGCGTCCGGCCTCGAATAGCGAAAACGGGCGCATGCGCAAGCGCGTCAGGCGACCGGCCCCGGTATGTCGGGTGATGTTGTCGGAGGGCACGGCGGAGCCTGTGAGAATGAACTGGCCGGGAGCGCCCCGGTCATCTACCGCGCGACGCACGTAGTTCCAGATGTCCGGCTCGGTTTGCCACTCGTCGATAAGGCGTGGCGTTCTGCCGCGGAGGACGCCATCGGGATCGACACCGACCATGCGCCGGGCGTTTCGGTCGACATCGAGCAGGACTTCGCTGGCCGCGAGGCTCCTGCCGGTCGCGGTCTTCCCGCAGGTCTTGGGGCCCTCCACCACGACCGCTCCGGTGGCGGCCAGTCGTTCGACGAGTTCCGCGTCGACGATTCGGGGGAGATAGTTCATGATCGGTCGTTTTTGTGGGGAGCCAGATGATCGGGGCGGGACAGCAGCCTGTCGGGACTGCCGGCAAGAGGATATCAACGGGTGTTTCGGCATGATTATAACAGGATAAACGGCATAATGCCATAGTGTCGTTCGACAATACTATAACAGGATATTCGGCACGATTTCAACAGGTGTTTCGGCACAGACCGGCCGCATCTTGCGAGGTGCGCCGTACCCTGGGCGTGGCCGAGCCCAGCCTGGGACGCCTTCAAGGCCTGTCGATCAGTCGGCCAGCACCCCTGGCGACCGACCCCTCGCCATTCCGTACTTGACGGTCACGCCGGCCAATCGGACTCTTGTCACCGAGATCACCGTCCCCCAATCCCAGTCGAGACGAACCCATGCGCACTCATTCCTCAGATCATTCCTCAGAACTCCGCCGCGTCGTCTGGTCGGCATGCTTCGCGGTCATCGCAGCATCACCCAACCCCGCCGCCGCCCAGCAGGCCCCCGACCCCGCCGCCTACACTGCCCTCGAGTGGCGGCACATCGGCCCGGAGGGCAACCGCTTCTCCGCGGCGGCGGGCATCGCCGGCGATCCCCACACCTACTATGTGGGCGCCGCGTCCGGCGGGGTCTACAAGACTACCGATGGCGGTGTCCACTGGGACGCGATCTTCGACGATCAGCCCGTCCAGTCGATCGGCTCGCTGGGCGTCGCCATGTCCGACCCCAACATCGTCTGGGCCGGTACGGGCGAAGGGAAGATCCGCAGCCACGTTTCGGTGGGGCAGGGGATCTACAAGTCCACCGACGCGGGCGCGACATGGACCCTCATGGGGCTGGAGCAGGCGGGCCGTATTCCGCGCCTGGTCATTCATCCGACCGATCCGGACATCGTGTTCGCGTGCGCGCTGGGGCATTCCTACGGGCCGCAGCCGGAGCGTGGGGTGTTTCGCACGATGGACGGCGGAGCATCCTGGGAGCACCTCCTCTTTGTGGACGACGATACCGGTTGTTCGGACATCGCGATGGATCCGTCCAACCCGCGGGTGCTCTTCGCGGGCACTTGGCAGCTGGAAATCCACACCTGGGGACGGACTTCCGGCGGACCCGGTGGCGGCCTGCACGTCTCGCGTGACGGCGGCGACACGTGGACGAAGCTGAATGGCCCCGCCAACGGCATCGGACTGCCCGAGAAGCCGGTCGGGAAGGTTGCCGTGGCGGTCGCTCCGTCGAACCCGGACCGGGTCTACGCCATGCTCGAAACGGGCGACGGGATCCCCTGGGAGGGACAAGAGACGGAGGACGGACAGCTCTGGCGCTCGGAGGACGGCGGGCACAGCTGGTCGCTCATCACCCGGAACCGCAATGCCATGGGACGGCCGCACTACTACTCGCGGGTGGTCATCTCCCCCAACGACGAGGACGAGGCCTACTTCCTCACGGCCTCGTTCACGACCTCGACCGACGGCGGACGGACGCTGGACGTCACTCCCCGGCCCCGCGCGCCCGGCGGCGATCATCACGACATGTGGATCGACCACACCGACCCCGACCGCATGATCGTCGCGCACGACCAGGGCCTCTCGATCTCGATCAACCGGGGGAAGACGTGGTTCCGGCAGCGCCTCACGAACGCGCAGATGTATCACGTGACCGTGGACAACGCGATCCCGTACAACGTGCTCGGCAACAAGCAGGACGAGCCCACGTACCGGGGCCCCAGTAACAGCCGCATCCAGGGCCAGCGCCGCATCACCGGGATCCCGCGCGGGATGTGGCACCACGTGGGCGGTGGCGAGAGCGGGTGGGCCACCCCGGACCCGACCGACCCGAACATCGTGTGGTCGTCGGCGTCGGGGTCGGGGATGGTGGGCGGCATCGTGGTGCGCTACGAGGAGGAGCGGCGCCAGTACCGCGCCGTCGAGGTCTGGCCGGACCAGAGCCGGGGTGCGGCTTCCGGCGTGCGCTACCGTTTCGTATGGGACGCGCCGATCCACATCTCGCCGCACGACAACAACAGCGTGTACGTGGGCAGCCAGCATGTGCACCGCACCCGCAACGGGGGCCAGGGGTGGGAGGTTATCAGCCCGGATCTGACGCTCAACGACCAGAGCCGCATGATGCTCTCGGGGGGACTGACGGGGGACAACATCGGGGTGGAGTACGCGGGTGTGGTGTTCGGGATCGCGGAGTCGCCGGTGCAGGAGGGGTTGATCTGGGCCGGGACGAACGACGGACTGCTGCATGTGACCCGCGACGGCGGCTCGACGTGGACGAATGTGACGGAGAACATGCCGGGACTGCCGGAATGGATGGCGGTCCGGAGCATCGCCCCATCCCGTTACGACGCCGGGACGGCCTACGTGGCCATTGACGGGCACCAGGTGAACGTGCGCGATCCGTACGTGTACCGGACGCGCGACTACGGGACTTCCTTCGAGAAGATCACCGACGGGATCCCGCCCAGCATGCTGAGCTACACCAAGGTGATCGTGGAGGACCCGCAGCGTCCCGGGCTTCTCTACGTCGGCACCGAGAACGCGATCTACGTGTCGTTCAACGGCGGCGACGACTGGCAGCCGCTCCAGAACAACCTGCCGCACGCGCCGGTGTCGGGGATCGTCGTGCAGGAGCACTTCGGTGACCTCGTGGTTGGCACCTACGGCCGCGGCTTCTGGATCCTGGACGACCTCACGCCGCTCCAGCAGCTCACCCCCGAGGCGATGGCGTCGGCCGCCCACCTCTTCGCGCCGCGCGACGCGTACCGCTTCCGCCCGATCACGCCGCCTTCGGTCCCCTACAGCGACCCCACCGAGGGGACGGATCCCGAGTACGGTGCGTCGATCAACTACTGGCTGGCGGACGCGGCCGGCGAGACGCCGACGGTCGAGATCGTCAACGCGGCGGGTGATGTCGTGCGGACGCTGCGCGGCACCAACAACCCGGGCGTGAACCGCGTCCATTGGGATCTGCGCGATGAGCCCAACGGGCCCGTCCGGCTATTGACACGCCCCATCTACGCGGACCACATCGAAGTCGGCGAGGAAGGCAGGCCGGCGCCCGGGTCCAGGGAAATTTCGATCCTGCTGCCGCCCGGGCGCTACACGGTGCGCCTGAACGCGGCCGGCGAAAGCCACGAGCAGCCCCTCACCGTCCTCAAGGACCCGCACTCGGCAGGGACCGAGGCCGACATCGCGGCCCAGGTCGCCTTCCTGCGCGAGGTCCGCGACGATGTCGTCACAGCCGGCGAGGCCGTCCACCGCGTGGAAGCGATCCGCGTGCAGCTGGAGACGATGGCCCGCTTCGCCGATGACGAGACCCTCGCGGAAGCGATCTCCGGGCTCGGGGCGCAGCTCGTCGACCTGCAGATGAACATGGTCGACCTGCGCCTGACGGGTCAGGGACAGGACGGCGTGCGCTTCGAGGCCAGGCTGCTCCAGAAGCTGGGGTATCTGACCGGCGCGATCGCCGGGGCCGACTTCCCGCCGACGGACCAGGAGATGGAGGTGAAGGTGCTGCTGCACGAGGAGCTCCGGGAGCACCTGGAGGCGCTGGAGGTGCTGTTGGCGAACGAGGTGGCCGCGCTGAATGAGCTGCTGCGTGCGCGTGGGATGCTGATCATCGCGGACGGGGGGTGAGGGGGTCGCGCACCTGGTGTGTATGTAATTGATTGACGACAATCATATCAATCACTTACATTGCATACCATGTATACCTACGCACGCCCCCAAGTGGACCAGCTGATCCACCTCCTCACCCGCGACGCCAAGCCCCTGATCGTCGCGGTCACCGGACCGCGCCAGACGGGGAAGACGACTATCATGCGCACGGCGTTGGAGCGGGTGAACATGCCCAGCCGGTACTTCGCGGTGGACGAAGTGGTGGTCGATCCCGACAGCCGGTGGGCCAGGGGCGGCGATCCGGGGGGAAGAGCGTGGTTGCACCAGGTCTGGAGAGAGGCCCGGCGGGATGCGGAGCAGAGTGACCGGGGCTTCGTCCTGGCGCTCGACGAAATCCAGCATGTGGACCGGTGGTCACTGATCGCAAAGGCTCAATGGGACCGTGACCGGCGCATCGGCTGCCCTCTGCGGGTCATCGTCGCAGGATCCGCGCCCTGGTCCATGATGACTGGTCTGCACGAGAGCCTTGCCGGGCGCTTCATGCCGGTTCGCGTCAGCCACTGGTCGTACCCCGAGATGGCGGAGACATTCGGCTTCACGCTCGATCAATACCTGTTCTTCGGGGGATATCCGGGGACAGCTGCCGAGATGGGCGATGTCGACACATGGCGTGCTGCAGTCCACGATACCATCATCTCCCCGGCCATCGAGAAGGACATCGTGGCCATGGCCCGCATCGAGAAGCCCGCGCTCATGCGTCGCCTGATGGACTTGGCTGCCGACTATTCCGGCCAGATCCTCTCCTACAACAAGATGCTGGGTCAGCTGCAGGAAGCCGGCAACGCCACAACGCTGGCCGAGTACCTCGACCTGCTCTCGCAGGCCAGCCTGGTCACCGGGCTGCCGAAGTACTCCGGGGCACGGTACGTCGTCCGCGGATCGAGCCCGAAGCTGAACGTCCTCAACACCGCCCTGATGACGGCCCAACTCAAGCGCACGTTCGAGGAAGTGCATGCCGACCGCACGCTGTGGGGCCGGATCGTCGAAAGTGCCGTGGGAGCCCACCTCCACAACACAGCCGGACTGACAGCGGATCTGTACCATTGGCGGGAGGCGATGCAAGAGGTCGATTTCGTTCTTTCCCGTGGACTCGGTCCAGTCGGCATCGAGGTGAAGAGCGGTGCCGGAGCAGGCAAACGGCATGGACGCGAGGCTTTCCGAAAGCGCTTCCCGGGGGCACGAACGCTCCTGGTTGGAGAGCGGGGGATCCCGCTGGACGAGTTCCTGTCCAAACCGGCCAGGTACTGGGCGGACTACGACGGACCTTCGCAGGCCGGTACGGGATCCGTCGGTGAAGGCGGCAAAAGCAGCTCCGTCCGCGAACCGACACCAGACTACCCCGGCAAAGCCAGGACCGAAACCTGGACCCAACCGCTCGTGCCGGGCTGGAAGGAGTCGGGAGACCTGGTCGCCGAGGCCAGGCAGAGGAAGTTCATGGCGGAAGCCCGGGAGCAGATCGCCCAACTCGCGCGGGGCGAGGGCTCACCGTGGCTGTGGCACCGCATCGGACGGGCCTACATGTGCGCGATACCAGGGCACTTCGACGACGAGCCCTCCGCGAGCCTGCGCGCCCAGCTCGAGTCCGATGAACGGCTCCTGGACGCGGCGCTGCAAGGGCTGCCGCATTTCGCGCACCGGGACGACATTCCCCCGCTCGACGAGCTCGCGCGGCTGCACGGAACGAAGGAAGGCGACCACTACTCCTACGCTGTTCTGGCCAGCCTCGCCGAGATCGTGAGGCATGGAGGCGACCCCCTCCGCCGACTCGACGAAGCAGGGATCACAAGGGCCGTCGGTGCCTGCCATCTGGCGCAGTTTGTGAAGGAGCCGACGTGGTATCGTCGTGCGATCCACCGGTACCCGCGCCTCTGCGCCGACGCCTTCGCCAGCGTGTACCGCTCGCTGATTCGTCGCCGGGTTGAATGCGACGGTTATCTCTTCGCCCTCTCGGACGACGGCATTTACGGCGAAGTCGCGCGGCTCGTGGTGCCGACCTTGCTGGGCGTCTTCCCGACTCGCTGCACCAGGCCGCAGGTCTCGGCGCTGCATGCGCTTCTGTGGGCCGGACTGCTCCACGTCCCGAAGGCCGAGTTGGCGGAGCGGATTCGCCGGCGGGTCGCCGCGGGCGGGATGGACGCGGCGCAGCGGGCGCTATGGCTCGCTGCGGGGCTGTTCGTTCTGGCGAAAGAGTACGGCCCCGAGATGGTGACCTTCGTCCTCGCCGGGCGGGAGCCCAGGGCCCGGCACGTCCTGAACTTCCTGGTGCCTGATCGGCCCCGTCGCCGCGATCTGCCGGAACCCTGGGACGACTGGGCCACGCCGGACATCGTCGCGCTCTTCAAGGCATTCGCCCGCTGGAACGACCCCTGGTGGAGCAGACGCAAGTCGCGTTACGAGGCGACGACCCTCAGCCTGAGGAGCGACTGGCTTCTCAAGCGCTGGCTGGAGATTCTGGCGGAACGAGCCGGGGAGGAAGGCGAGGAAGCACTTCTGTCGCTCAGCAGGTTCCCCGCCCTGGACTCCTGGTTCGATGAGATCCAGGAGGTGCGGGGCCGCTCGGAGTGCGCAGCTCCCTACCCCGTCTCCAGCACGCAGTAACAGTACAGCTTCAGCGTCCCGCGCCAATCTTCCGGGTAGGCAGCCACCCTTTCGCCTTCCCCGAACTCCTCAGCCAGGCCGGCGAAGCTGCCTGACTCGACCACCAGCAGCCGGGCTTTCCGCTCGAACGCGGACAGGTCCGGGAATCCGGTCGGGAATGAAGCTCCCATCGCCTTCTCCACCCCCTCGATCCTTGCGAGGTCCTCCCCGGACGTGTCATCGCGGTTGGCGAGATCGAGCGCGAAGAAGTCGAAGGCGATGCGGAAACTGGGGATCGCGTCGCCCAGTCGGCTCAGAAACGGCATGATCGATTCGGTGGGCAGGTACATGGTGTTGCCCTCCCACACGATCAGCGTGGGCGCGCCGAGGTCGAATCCGGTCTCCGCGAGTCCGTCGGGGACGTCGACTTCCAGGTAGTTGCCGTACACTGACGCCGGTATGTCGATTCCGTGCTGCTCCAACACGGTACGCTTGTACTCGAGGACCGCCTTCTGGTCGACTTCGAAGAAGGTCACGCCGGGCGCCGCCAGGAGGTGGGCGCGCATGTCCAGGCCGCCGCCCAGCAGGACCACCTGGCGGGCACCGTCCTCGATTCCTCGCTGGACGAACCGGCTGAAATACCTTGTGCGGAAGCGAACCATGGTCGACGACGGGGGGAACGCTTTGTCGAGTTGCTGGGCCATTGCCCGGGCGCGCTCGTAGACGAACCAGTCGGCGTAGGGGTCGCTGAACAAGGGCCGTGGCTGGTCCTTCTCCAGGGATCGGATGGCCGCAATGACGAAGGCGGTCGCGCCCACTTTGTTGATGTCGATCATCGTTGGAAACTCCCTTGCGGTTGATGGGTGGAATCCCACGTTGTCCGCCAAAACAAGGATAATATGGCGAACAACGAGGCTCGAATGGTGGATTACCGCCCCAAGCGGTGGACGATTGCGCCCCCGCGGCCCCAGCAGCAAGCCCGCCTGCCGGCAGTCAAGGCCGTGGGCCGACTCGTTCGGGGCAGTGGCGGATCTTGTCGCGTAATTGGGCGTATAAGGGACGAACCCGCCGACCCGGAAGGAACATCCATGCGCAACGCAGCTCGCCGCATCAGAACCGTCCTCCATCGCAACCTGACCAACACAGGCGCACAAACGATCCAGTGGGCAGCGATGCTCTTACTGGCCGTGATGCTGTCCGCCTGCAAGGACGGGGTGGTGGAGCCGATTCCGGACACTCCCTACGTGGCAAGGGACCGGGCCGCTCTCGAGGCACTGTACCATGCCGCCGACGGGCCGAACTGGGATCGTAGCGAGAACTGGTTGACCAGCGCACCCCTGGAAGAGTGGCACGGCGTGGTCACCGACAGCGCGGGACTGGTGATGTGGCTGACACTCCCCGCCAACGGATTGAAGGGACCGCTCCCTCTGGAACTCGGCGACCTTTCCGAGCTGCAGTACCTGGGGCTTGCGGACAACCAGCTCTCAGGACCGATACCCGTAGAACTTGGGGGTGCGGTCCAGCTCGCCGGACTGTTCCTGAGCAACAACCGACTCACCGGGACCATTCCCGACAGTTTCCTGGCGCTCGCGGGCCTGCAGGTTATCGATTTCCGTGGCAACCATGGGCTCTGCGTCCCCGGCACCGAGGCCTTCATGGAATGGGCCGAAGGGATCTCTCAGGTAACCGGCCCGAATTGCTCGGAGGGCGACCGGGAGGCCTTGAGCGCGCTCCATGAAGCGACCGGTGGCAGTCAGTGGGGCAATTCGAGCGGGTGGCTCGGCGACGCGTTGTTGAGTGAGTGGTTCGGGGTCGAGACCGACGTGATCGGCCGGGTGTCGGGCCTCCACCTCAGCGACAACATGCTCTCCGGAATGTTGCCGGAATCGCTGGGGGAACTGTCCGCTCTGCGAAAACTGGATGTCGCCGGCAACAATCTGACGGGTGCCTTGCCCCGGTCACTCACAACCCTTCCCCTCGAGGAGTTCCGATACGGGGATACCCAGCTGTGTGTGCCCCATGGCCCAGAGTACCACGATTGGCTGGATACCATTGGCCAGCACGAAGGAACGGGCAGGAACTGTGCTCCCGTGGCGGAGCGGGAAGCCCTCATCGCATTCTACGAAGCCACCGACGGCCCGAACTGGACCTCCAGCAAAAACTGGCTGACGAACGCTCCCCTGGAGAGCTGGTGGGGTGTCGACGTCGGTACCAACGGTCAGGTAACAGGCCTGGACCTCGGATACAACGCCCTGCGAGGGCCGATACCACCTGCAATCGGGAACCTCTCCAGCCTCTACTCCCTGAATCTCAGAGGCAACTGGGGCCTCACCGGACCGCTTCCTCCAGAATTCTTCGACCTGAACAACCTGCAGCAACTGTATCTCTACAGCGTCGGGCTGGCTGGTCCCCTGCCCCCGGAGATCGGCAGACTCACGGAGCTGACGAGGGTGGATCTGGGAAGAACGGGTCTCGGTGGCCCCCTCCCGGCTGAATTCGGCAACCTGGTCAATCTGGTGACGCTGCGTTTGGCCGATAACGACCTGATTGGCCCGATCCCCCCGGAACTGGGCAAGCTGACCCGTCTGTTGTCCCTGAGTCTTTGGGGCAACGAGTTCACGGGCGTCATCCCGCCCGAACTCGGCAACCTCGCAAACCTCACGCGGTTGGACCTTGAGGGCAACCAGCTGACCGGAAGCATCCCGAGTGAACTCGGCCAACTCGGCAGACTCGAAGTGCTGTGGCTCAACGACAATGCGCTGACGGGCCCCATCCCGGCGGCCCTGGGGAGCATACGCGGGATGGAGCGGATGTACCTGCACGCGAACGACCTGGATGGCGCGCTTCCCCCGGAGCTTGGCGGGATGACCCGGTTGCAACAACTCTGGTTGGGCAACAACGCGGGGTTGTCCGGGCCCCTGCCAGACAGCCTGGCGGCTCTCGGCGAACTCGAGACCTTCAAGGCGGGGGGCACCGGTCTCTGCGCCCCGGCCACCCCGGACCTGATGGAGTGGCTTGACGGTGTCCAGTTTCAGCGTGTGGCCCGCTGCACGGGCGGGGCAGCGGTCTACCTCACCCAATCTGTTCAGTCGCGAGAGTTCCCGGTGCCCCTCGTAGGTGGCAGGCCGGCCCTTCTGCGGGTGTTTGTCTCCTCGCCACAAGCCGACGGGGAGCGCATCCCGCCGGTGCTCGCCACCTTCTACCACGGCGGGACGGTGACGCATGTGGAGGAGATCCGGGGGGGATCCGCGCCGATCCCGACCGAGATCGACGAGGGTACGCTGGACCGGTCGGCCAACGCCGAGATCCCCGGTGACGTTGTCAGGTCCGGGTTGGAGATGGTGGTCGAAGTCGACCCGGACAACACCCTCGACGCCGGCCTGGGCATCGTCAGGAGGATCCCGGAGACCGGCCGCATGGCGGTCGACGTGAAGGACATGCCCGACTTCCACCTGGAGCTGATCCCATTCCTGTACGAGGCGAGACCCGATTCATCGATACTGGAGATCACGGCCGGCATGGCGCGCGACCCGGAAGCGCACGAGATGCTGGCGCACACGCGGACCCTGCTCCCGATCGGAGCCTTCGACATCAAGTTGCACGATCCGGTGGTGACTTCGACCAACTACGGATTCACGCTGCTCCGCGAGACCGAACTGATGCGTCGCATGGAGGGCGGGTCCGGATACTGGCTGGCCATGCTCGCTCCCGTCCCTACCGCCGGACTCCTGGGGGTCGCGAACGGGATACCTTCCTGGTCGAGCTTCTCAGTGCCTACTTCGCACACCGTTGCCCACGAGCTCGGACACAACATGGGTCTGTATCACGCGCCGTGCGGTGGTGCGGGTGGGCCCGATCCCTTGTATCCGGACCGTACCGGGCGGATCGGGTCGTGGGGATACGACCGTGAGGACGACCGGCTGGTTTCTCCGTACGCTCCGGACCTCATGTCCTATTGTCGGGGCGGCTGGATCGGCGACTACCATTTCTCCAACTCCCTTCGCCACCGCCTGGACGCGGAGACCGTGGCCGCGACCTCTGCGGTGAAGACATGGTCGGTCCTGGTTTGGGGTGGGTTGAACTCCGATGGTGAGCCGTTCCTGGAGCCGGCGTTCATGGTCGACGCGGCGGCGTCACTGCCGCCCCCGGGACACGAGTTTCGGGTACGAGGCACGACGGCCGACGGCGGCGAAGCGTTTTCGTTCACCTTCGACATGCCGTATATCCCGGATGTCGACGACGAACGGTCGTCCTTCGTCTTCAGCATTCCCGTGACCTGGACGGGCACGCTGGCCAGCATCTCCCTTGCGGGAAGGAGCGAGTCGGTCGTGCTCGACCAGAGCACCGACTCCCCGATGACCATCCTGCGCGACCCCGTCACCGGCCAGGTGAGGGCCATTCTGCGCCAACCGCAGGTCGCGGGGATGAGGGCTGCCGGTGAGCCCGGCCTCGTTGCGCTGTTCAGCCGCGGGATTCCGGACGAGGCGGATCAGAGGCGCTGATTCCGGAGACTGGGAGCAGGTCAACGCTTCCGCGAACGGCGGGCCACCACGATACCCGAAAGGATCACGCCCGCGCCCAGCAGCTGCTGCGGCGTGGGCGTCTCGGCCAGCCACAGCCACGCCGAGATGAGCGCAATCACGGGGACCAGGTTCTGGTAGACCGAGGTGCGGCTCTGGCCGATGACCCGCACCCCCCGGTACCACAGCAGGTACGCGAGACCGATCGCGAAGACCCCCGCGTACGCAACGCCCAGCCACGCCCCCAGCGAGACCGAGGCCCAGTCGGTCCGCACCAGACCGGGGATTCCGAGGCCGACGATGAACGGCATCCCGGCCCACAGCGTCCATGCCGTCATCTCGAGGACGCCGCGCCGCCTCGTCATGCGCTGGCTGAAGACCGTATAGACGGCCCAGGATACTGCGGCGCCCAGGACGAGAAGGTCCCCGAGCCGCATTCCGCCGACCTCTCCTGAACCGCCGGTCACGAGGATCACCATGCCCGTCAGCGTTGCCAGTACGCCGCCCAGGATACCGGGGCTGAAGCGCTCCCTGCCGAGGGAGAGGGAGATCATCAGGACCCAGACGGGACTTGTAGAGAGCAGGAGCGCGGCGTTGCCCGTGAGCGTCGAGTCCAGTCCGAAGATGAAACAGATCTGGAAGGTCACGTGACCGAAGATGCCGAGGACAAGAACCTTGCCCCAGTCCTTGCGGAAGGGGATGAGCCGACGGCCCTGCACGCGTAGGAGAACCCACACCGCGAGGGCCGCGCAGAGGAAGCGGAGCGCGTTGAAGGCCAGGGGCTCGATCTCGCGCAGCACGGCCTTGACCACGGAGAAGTTCAGCCCCCAGATCGTCGCGGTCAGGAAGAGGCCCAGGTCGACCGTCAGGTTGCGGCGCGCAGCCGAGCGGCCGCCGGGCTCGCTCCCGGGGCCGCCCACTCCCGAGGCGCTACCGGCCGAGTTCGCCAAAGGTCGCGTTCTGGATCGCGTATTCGCGCCAGTCGTCGTGGTCGAAGTGCCACCACTCGGCCTCGTACACCGTGAACCCCTCGGTCTCCATCGCGCGGCGGAGCAACTCGCGCTGCCAGCGCTGCAGGGACGTCCCGCCCGGGTAGTTCGGGAAGGAACGCGGCGAGAACTCGTCGTAGGTGCCCACCATGTCGGCCGGCTGTCCCGTGGCCAGGTCGAACAGATTCAGATCGATCGCCGAGCCGCGGTTGTGACGCGAACCGTTCGCCGGATCCGCGACGAAGATCTTCTGCGACTCGGGGGTGGCGTCGAAGAACATCTTTGTGACGTACCAGGGCCGGTAGCCGTCGTGGAGCAGGAGGCCGTAGCCGTGTTCGGCCAGGGCACGGTGCGCGCGTGCGACACCTTCCGCGGCGGGACGCTGGAGAAACGCGCGCGCCTCGTCGTAGAAGACCGACGACATGAAGTTGTTGGTCGTCGCATAGCGCACATCGAGACGGATCCCGGGCTCGAGGCTGGTGACCTCGACCAGCTCGGAGTCGCGGAAGGGGCCGGGCTCGTCGGGCGGCGACGCGGCCAGCGCCTCGACGCGCAACTCCGCCACCGGGCGCACGGGGTCGATGCGGAATGTGCCGCCGGCCTCGGTGCCCACCTCACGACGCGCGAAGTCGACCGAAGCCGCCTCGACCGAGTTCGCGCGCCCGTTCGCGTCCCGCGTGAAGACCAGGTGCTCGCCGTGGTAGAGGCCCCAGTCGGGGAACGCGTACACGTCCAGGGAGACCTCCTCCAGCGGGTACAGGAAGAACCACTCGATGAGCGCGTTGAGGCGGCCGCCGCGCTCCAGGATGTAGAGGATGTTGTGGTCGGGGCCGTACTCGCCGATGAGGCCGCTCCAGTGGGGAGGCGGCGGGGCCGGGCGGGGGGAGGGCGGCTGGCGGCGGAGCGCGTCGCCGGGCTCGCCGTCGGGGCCGAGGGGGACGAGGGCGGTGCCACCGGCGTGCGGCAGGAAGCGGTCGCCGAACGCGAGGCGGTCGTCGACGATCAGGGTGTCGCCGCGGGCGCGGAGTTCGGTGGTCGCGCCGCCCCGCGCGGGAGTCATGAAGAGGCGGCCGTCGCGCGCGTCGAGTTCGAGCGCGCCGTCGCCGTCGCCGTAGGTGCCCTCGAGTTCCAGGGCGAGGGCGGGGTCGATAGGAGCGGTGGGGCGGGTGGGGCCGGTGGGGAGGGGTTCGCCGGCGCGTGCCGCCAGCATGAGCTCCAGCGCCGCGTCGGCCACGCGGCTGGTCACCGTGTTGGTGCCGTCGACGGCCGAGACGACCACCACGCCGAGCCGGGAGCCGGGCAGGAAGGCAAGCTGGGTGGAGAAGCCGTAGATCGCGCCGCCGTGGCCGAGCCAGCGTTCGCCGAAGCGCTCCTGAATGGCGAAACCGAGGCCGTACCCGTCGGCAGCGCCGGGATCCGCGAACTGGGGTTCCCACATGACGTCGAGGGTGCCGGCCGAGAGGATGCGGGAGCCGCGCTGGAACATGACCTCCATGAAGCGCGCGAGGTCCAGGACGGTCGAGTACATGCTGCCCGCGGGGGCCATGCCGAGATCGAAGCCGGGGGCGTCGAAATCGGGGCGGTCGAAGCCCCCCATGTACGCGCGGGCAAGGTCGTCCGCGAGGTCCGGTTCCCGGGTGAAGGCGCTGGTCCGCATGCCGATGGGGTCGATGACCGCGCGCTTCACGTAGTCGGCGAAGGGTTCGCCCCGGGTGACTTCGAGGACGTACCCGACAACCGCGATGCCCGCGTTCGAGTACTTGATGCGCGCCTCGGGGTCGTAGATGAGGGGGAGGCCGTTCAGGCTGGCGATCGTAGCCGCGAGGTCGGTGCCGCTGTCGTCGAAATAGTTGCCGGAAGGGGGTTCGCGGATCAGGCCCGCGCGGTGCGACATGAGTTGGCGCAGGGTGATCGCCGTGCCGGAGCGGTTGTCCGGGGCGAAGTCCGGGAGGTAGCTCCGCACGGGGGCGTCGATGTCGATCTCGCCGCGCTCCGCCAGCTGCATGACGGCGATGTCGGTGAACAGCTTCGACACCGAGCCCACACGGTAGACGGTGGAGGCGGTGGCGGGGACGCCGGGGGACTGCTCGCCGAAGCCTGCCGCCCACGCGACGCCCTCGTCGTCGACCAGCGCGATCGACATCGCCGCGAGGCCCTTCTGGTCGCGCTCGCGCTCGATCATGGCTTTGAGGGCGGCCGCGACCTCCGTGTACGATGGGCGGGGCGTGACCCCCGGGGCGGGGTCCGGGGCGCAGGACGCAAGGGCCAGCGAGAGCGAAAGGGTAGCGGCCGCCACGCCGTTCAACGCGAGACGCGGGATTCGTGACCTGGCGGGCCTTCTCGGAGCGACAACGGCGACGGGAGCGTGCATCAGGACCTCGGGGTTGGAGCGGAAACGCAAGCTCACGTCCCGGAGGTCATCGGGCAAGGAGCCGAGTACGGGCCCTGCGACTCCGCGAGGCGAGGCATGGCGACCGACCAGATCGGGACTGGCTGAAACTTCCCAAGATAGGTAAGATATATATACTATACTTTCTGACCATTTAGATGAAGATCATGCATGATGAAGACAGCCTCCGTAGCCGACAAGATCATCAGGAGGGTTCGCGCCCGCGGCCTGGGCCGGTGGGTGTGCACTCCGAAGGACTTCCTGGACCTGGGGAGGCGTGTAGCCGTTGATCAAGCCCTGTCACGCCTCGTCCGGGCGGGGCGGCTGCGGCGAGTTGGCCGCGGTCTGTACGACCTGCCCAGGACCAGCCGTTTGTTGGGGTGCCCGGCGCCAGTCGACCTGGCTGCCACCATCGCAGCGCTCGCCCGACGAGACGGTGCCAGAGTCATGCCCGATGGTCTGAGTGCCGCCCATCAGCTTGGTCTTACCAATGCAGTGCCCGCCAAGCCCTGCTATGTGACCGATGGCACCTCGAGAGCGGTAACGATCGACGGACGGACGGTCGTGTTCCGACACGCGGGGCCGACTGTCATGAGGTGGGCGGGACGACCCTCGGCTCCGGTGTTCCAGGCGCTGCGTTGGCTCGGTCCCGTTGTTGCCCGGGACGGTGAAGCGTCCTCGACATTGAAGCGCATCCTGCCCCACGCGGTAAAGCTCGATCTATTCCGAAACAGCCGTGACCTGCCGGGCTGGGCGCTGCCGCTCGCCCGCGACATCATGGGTGACGATGTGACTGCGGCGTGAACGGAGCCTTCGAGTCCCCCTGTCCAAGGCTTTCGGGCTCATCCAACGTTTCTCCGAAGACATCGACCTCGTCGTCCATCGTGACGATCTTGGATTTGCAGGGAAGCGCGACCCGACCAAAGCAAGCGACATCTCGAACAAGGGGCGGCAAGCCCTTTTCAGGGAACTCAAGGCTGCGTGCAGTAGATACATTCTCGGAGATCTGAAACCCACCCTGGCGAGGGTCATCGACGCAACTGCGGAGGGTTGCCGAGTAACCGTGGACGAGGATGACCGCGACAGGCAGACGCTCCTCATCGAGTATTCCAGCCTCTTTCCGATGCCGGAGGCGTCCTATGTGTCTTCACGAATCAAGATTGAGGCGGGAGCGAGGTCGGCACTGGAGCCAAGCCTGAACTGTTCCGTCACCCCCTTTGTCGCCCACGAACTGCCCGACTGGGGGCTCGACGTGGATGGCATCAGCGTGGTTGCGCCGGAGCGCACGTATTGGGAGAAAACGCTGATCCTCCATGGCATACACTGCGGGTACAGGGACGAGGGGCGCATCCCGGCCGACAAGAACCGGATCTCGCGCCACTACTATGATGTCGCGATGATCACGGCGACCGAGACCGGCACGTCGGCACTATCCGATTTCGGCTTGTTGGATGCGGTAAGGAAACACAACCTCATCGCCTTCAAGCAGGCCTGGAAGCGGTTCGAAGAGGCCGTCCCCGGGTCTGTGAGGTTGGTTCCACAGCAGGCACTACACGCGGCTATCGGCCGGGACTACAGGGCCATGCGCGGAATGATTCTAGGGGATATTCCAGATATGGATTGGGTCATGGAACAGCTTCGTCGCGCCGAACTCAGGATCAACGAAACGAACCATTGATCGGCGGTCAGTGGTCCCCGATCGTCCCCTCATCAGTGCCAGCGCCGGTCGCTCGACTCGGCTCGATAGAGAATGTAGTCCCGCAACCGGCATGCAAAGCCGTAGTCGATGTATGGAATCCTCACGGCCCCGCAGGCGAGAACGACCTCGAGCGTGGCGAGCCCCTTCCGGCGCTGGAGGGGCGAGCGTTTCACGGTGACACTCTGGGCTTTCCGAAAGAGGAACGCATCGACCTTGTGGCCGACGAGGCCGCTCCGGCTGGCGAGGCCGTCGTCGTCGTACATGTACCCCTGCCGGCGCCAGCGCTGCCAGGCGAGGAGCCCGCCCAGCGTCATCCATGCGAGCCACCAGGCGCCGGTGGCGATGCCCCACGACGCCGTGGGCCCCAGCAACCTGAGGAGAAGCAGGGTTCCGGCGAGCGCGGGTACGATCCCGATCCGCAGGGTGAGCGCCCGGATGTAGTGCGGTGAGACCCAGGTGAACGCACTACTCCGAGGCAGGAGCGTCAGAGCCTCTCCTTCCCGGCCAAACATCCTTGAACGCAAGTCTTCCGCAAGTGGAGCTTGCAGCAGGGGGACTTCGAGCACTTCGGCGAATTTGAAGCCGCCCGGCGCTTCTCCGCCCTGGCCGGGCAGAAGCGCGGCCGGGAGTGCCCTCAGCCGATATCGCCCAAACCAACGCAGCACCAGGTTCTGGGATAGTGTGAGCTGCTGGATCTTGGCGGTCTCGACCACGACCTCCTTTTGTGTGAGCAGCCCGGCGCGCGAACGGAACGCCGTGCCCTCCCGCCACACCGTATAGTTGTGGTAGCGTAGGAAAGCCGCGCCGACCACGAGGGACGACACAACCACGAGGGCCGAGAGCGCGAGCAGGGCGATGAAGATCGTCCGGGCGAGACCGTCTGCTCCCGCGAAGGCGGCCTCGGCCGCTTCGAAGGCCGGCTGCAAGGCCTCTTCGACGAATCCGATGGTCTCGCTGATGGCACCGAGAAACGCCGCAGCCACCAGGATGTTTCGGTTGGAGAGGCCGATACGGAACATGTCGCCGCTGGTGAGCTGCAGCAGCTCCTCCCCGAGGTGCCCGACGCGACCCGGTCGCTCGTCGCCCACCCGTTCGACCGAGGGATCGGCGGATGGCTCCTCAGCGGGGACGTCGTCACCGACCTGGGCTCCCCGGCCGATGGCGACCCTGGCTCTTAGCCATTCGGCACGATCGAGGCTGACCGAGGGAAGTTCGCCCTCGGCTCCGGCCGACCCGGCGGTGTCCAGGCTGACAGTGACGAGGCCGAGCATGCGATCGATGAGGGAACGCTCGACGTTGATCCCCTGGACCCGGTCGTAGGGCAGATCGAGGGCGGTCTTCCTCAGAAAGCCCTGGCGGATGAGAATCCTGTCCTCCTCGAGCCTGAACCGGAAAAACCAGTATTGCACCACACCGATCACGAGGATGACCAGGATGCCGACAGGGACTGCCAGGACCAGGAAGCTCTTTCTCTCGGTCAGCAACGCGAGGGCGCCGAAGGTCGCGGCCAGTTGAGCGAAGCTGCGCGCGAACGTTCTGACCGTCTTCCCGACAAAGTAGACGATGGCGAACGGGGAAGCTCGCTCCCACGCGCCGGAATCGGACGGGTTCAGCAAACGTCGTCCGCCGCCTTGCCCGTCTTGGCGTCGATTTGCGCCGACACGAAGGCGCGCAGCTGCTCTGCCGTGTCAGCGCCGAGCCCGCGAATCTTGTGACCGCCCGCACCCGCGGGGAAGATGGACAGGTTGGCCAGGCCGAATCGGCGATCCAGCGGGCTGCTGTCGATCCTGGTGTGCTGGACGCGGTTGAAGGGCACCACCTTCACCGACTGCCAGAAGACTCCCGACTTGTACACGATGTCCTGCTCGCGCACGACATACCCCCAGCGCGGCACGGCGATGGCCGGCCAGGCAAGCCAACTCATCGCGATAGCCGAGATCGTGATCCACGCAAGCAGAAACAGCCACGTCGGAGGGCCCACGGCTCCCGCCGCTCCCGTCACAGTGAGTTGCGCACCGCCCACGATGCCCACGAAAACGAGGGCCCGAATGAGGGCCCCGGCCTGCAGTCGCCGCACGAAACCGGGATGGAGCGGATGCCAGTCGAGCCCTTCCACCCCAGGCATGGAGTCCAGCGGCACCTCAGGGTTGACGAACATGTCGGCAGGGGATGTGGGCGGCACGGTCACGGGTATGCGCCGCTCACGGAACCTCGAACGTCAGCGTCGCCCAGTTCGACTCGTAGTCGACATCGGGCTCGGACGTGGTTTCCACCATGTGGATCGCGCGGACATACCAGCGGCCGGCCCCGCTCAACGGCACCGTGGCGACCCCGTCCGCGTTCGTGCGGGTGGTGACTGCTTCCAGATGTTCGTCCGCCTGGTCGTGTCCGTGATGGTCCTGATAGCTCGCATAGACAAGCTGGTTCGCCACGGGCTGCCCCGCACGCAGGAACCGCACCTGTAGTTCGTCGCCCACACCGAGTTCGTAGGGGTTGCGGAGCGGAATGAACTCGGCGGGGTAGCCGAGATCGCTCGCCCATTCACCGCTGCGCGCGCTCCCCACCTGAACCAGCGCCTTCACGTGCTTGCTGTAGCGCTCAACGGCCTCGTCGTTCGTCTTGCCGGCCGCTTCCCGCTGCTCGATCGCATCGACGATCCCGTCGTGAACCAGGTACTCGTTGAACTCCTCGGCGGTCAGGGTGAAGACCCGTGCCGCCGTCGACACGCCGATCAGATAGGTGCCGGGGGCGCCCGTCTCAAAGGTCAGCAGGGCGGTATCGACGCTGTCGGGGCTCCAGTGAAAGACCGCCGAGTCGGTCCAGGCGGATTCAGGCGGATGTGCCACCCCGTCAGGTCCGACAACGCTGACGTCCACCATGCGGTCGCGGGTGATCACGTTCTCGCTATTGTCGAAGTCGCCGTTGATCAGCGCGACGACCCCGGTCGAATTCGGCTCCAGGAAGAAGCTGTCGAGCTTGAGGAAGAGGGTGTGCGCGCTAACCGCGCTGACGATGGCGACGGTGAGCACGACGAGCGTGGCGAGCGTGACGAAAAGGCGTCGTCCGATCCTCATATTTGTAGTCCTTAGCCTGCGGGTTCCTGTTCGGGATATGCAAGAGAAGCGCTATCGGCCGTTTTGGCCACGTCCGGCCCGGTTTCCAGTCGCCCGAAGCGCAGGAAGAGGGCGGGGACGACCACCATGTTGAGGAAGGTCGAGGTGAGCAGTCCCCCGAGAACCACCACGGCGAGCGGTGCCTGAATCTCCTTGCCCGGTTCTCCGATGCCGAGCGCCAGAGGGATCAGAGCGAGACCGGCGGTCAGGGCCGTCATCAAGATGGGGCTCAGGCGCTCCATCGAGCCCCGCCGGATGCTGCTCGCGAAGGACAGTCCCGCTCCATGCAGGTCGCGGTAGCGGCTGACCAGGAGGATGCCGTTGCGGACCGCGATACCGAAGAGGGTGATGAAGCCGACCAGGGTCGCGACGTTCACCGTCCCGCCGATGAGCAGGACGGCGAGAACGCCCCCGGCGAGCGCGAGCGGCAGGTTCACCATGAGGAGAAGCGCGGTGCGGACGCTCCGGAAGGTCCGGAACATGATGAGGAAGATCGCGGCGATCGAGAAGAGCGACAGGATCGTGATTCTGCGCGTGGCCTCCTGGCCGCTCTCGAACTGGCCGCCGTACTGCACGTGGTACTCCGGCGGCAGACCGACGTCGCTCTCGACGCGTGACCGGAGTTCATCCACCGCCCCGCCCACATCCCGCCCCGCCACATTGGCGCTGACCACGATCTTCCGCTGCACGTTCTCGCGGCTGATCGTATTCGGCCCGCGCGCCGGCACGATGTCCGCCAGCTGCGACAGCGGGATCGTCACGCCCGCGGGGGTCGTCATCAGGGTGCTGCCGATGGCTTCGCGGTCGGCCCGGTGGGCATCGTCGTAGCGAACGATGAGCTCGAACGCGCGCTGACCCTCTCGAATGAGGGAGACCTCTTCACCCTGGAACGCCACGTCCATGGCCCGCGCCAATGCCCCGGGGGTGACGCCGTAGCGCGCCGTGGCTCGCCGGTTGGCCCTGACCTGGAGTTGCGGGACATCGGCCTGCTGTTCGACCGCGATGTCCACGAGTCCGGGAACGCCCTGGGCGACCGTCTCGATCTCGCGCGCGGTCTCGCGCAGCCGCTGAAGGTCGGGCCCGAACAGGTTGACGGCGATCGCGGCCCGCGTCCCGGAGAGCATGTGGTCGATCCGGTGCCCGATCGGCTGTCCCACGGTGACGTTGGTTGCCGGCAGCCCCTGCAGGTCGGCCCTCAGCGTCGCGATGACATCGGCGAGCTCGTGTCCCACAAGGTTGAGCTGCGCGTCGATCTCCGAGGCGTTGGACCCCTGCGCGTGCTCGTCGAGATCGGCCCGGCCGGTGCGCCTGGAGGTTGACACCACCGCAGGGTGCGCCAGAAGCTGCCGCTCCACGCGTGCGCCGATCGCGTCGGACTCGTCCAGCGAGGTTCCGGGCAGACTCACCACCGAGATGGTAAGCGAACCCTCCTGGAATTCGGGAAGGAACGCCCGGCCCAACCCCGGCAGGAGGGCGAGGGTGCCGGCCAGCAGGAGCGCGGTTCCCGCCAGCACGACTCCGGAGCGCCGGAGCGCCCACTCGAGCACGCCCCGGTACGCGCCCTCGAGTCCCCGCAGCAGCCACGACTTGCGCCCCCTGCCGATGGCGCGGTCACCGGTGAGCAACCCGTGGCAGAGCGCGGGGGTGACGGTGACGGCGACCAGGAGCGAGGCGAGGATGCTCACGATGTACGCAGTGCCCAGAGGCCGCAGCATGCGCCCCTCCACCCCGGACAGGAAGTAGAGCGGCACGAAGACGATCGTGATGATCACCGTCGCGCTGAGGATCGGGTCCCGGATCTCGCTCGCGGAGTCGCGGATGACCACCAGCGTGCCGCGGCGCCAGCCCTCGGGGTGGCGCAGGTTGTCGCGGAGCCGCCGGTGCGCGTTCTCGACGAAGATGATCGCGTCGTCGACCAGGGCGCCAATGGCGATCGCCATCCCGCCCAGCGTCATCGTGTTGATGGTGCCCCCGAGGGCGCGCAGCGCGATCACCGCGAGGGCCAGCGAGAGGGGGATGGCCAGCACCGAAATCGCTGTGGTGCGCACATTCCACAGGAAGAGGAACAGGATGGCGACGACAAGCAATGCCCCGTCGCGCAGCGCCGTGATCACATTGTCTACCGCGAGGGAGATGAAGTCGGCCTGCCGGAAGATGCCCCGCTCGATGGCAACGCCGCTGGGGAGGGAGGCTTCGATCCGGTCCAGTTCGTCGTCGATCCTGCCGGTGAGCTCCAGGGTGTTGGCGCCGGGCTGCTTCTGGATCGACAGGATGACGGCGGGTTCGGCGTTCACCGACGCGGTCCCGAATCGGACCTTTGGCCCGATCCGTACCTCGGCGAGGTCGTCGATCAGCACCGGAACGCCGTTCCTGGTCGCCACGACCGTAAGACCGATCTCTTCCGGGTTGCGGGCGCGTCCGATCCCGCGGATGAGGACCTCCCCCCCGCCGGATCGGTAGATCCCGCCCGAGGCGTTCAGGTTGGATGCGGCGGCGGCGCTCAGCACCTCGTCGAGCCCCACGCCGTAGGCCCGCAGCTGCTCGGGGTCCACCAGCACCTGGTACTGGCGCACATGGCCGCCGATCGTCACTACCTGCGCGACGCCCGGCACGGCAAGCAGCCTCGGCCGGACCACCCAGTCGGCGGCGGTGCGCGCCTCCATGAGCCGGTCCTTCGGCGCGCTCATCCCGACCAGCAGGATCTCGCCCATGATCGAGGTGACGGGCGCGAGCACCGGTGCGCTCACGTCCTCGGGGAGCTGGTCCGCTACGGGCTGAAGCCGCTCGCTCACGGTCTGCCGGGCCCGGAAGATGTCGGTGCCCCAGTCGAAGTCCACCCAGACGATACTGATCCCGTGGGCCGAGCTCGACCGAACCCGTCGCACGCCGGCCGCGCCGTTCACGGCGGTCTCGACCGGGAAGGTGACGAGACTCTCCACCTCTTCCGGGGCGAGCCCGTGCGCGTCGGTGAGCACCGTGACCGTTGGGGCGGTGAGGTCGGGGAATACATCGACGGGCAGCGTCGCGGCGACCCAGCCCCCGCCTGCCAGGAGCACGACGGCAGCACACACCGTGAAGAAGCGGTGTTCCAGAGAGGCGCGGACCAGCAGGTCGAGAATGCTGGTTCGCCGCGCTCGGACCGCGGACTCGTTGGAGCCCGCACGCCCCTCCAGCCCGGGAGCGTTCACCCTAGTGCGGATGGCCGTGGTCGGAGATCTCGGCGTCGCCGAGCGAGGCAAGCTTCACCTGGTAGGCTCCGGTCGTCACGACCTGTTCTCCGTCCGCGACCCCCGCCGTGACGATCGTCCACGATCCGTCAGAGGGCCCGAGCTCGACCACGCGGCGCTGGAAGGCTTCGCCGCCGACCTTCACGTAGACGACCACCAGCCCGTCCTCCTCCAGAACCGCGGCAGCCGGCACGGCCACGCCCGCAACCGGCTCCCCGGCCAGGAGGTGCCCGTCCGCGAGCATTCCCACCTTGAGCACCCGGTCGGGGTTGGGGACGGCGAGGCGGACGGGCAGGGTGCGACTCTCCGGGTCGATGACGCTGCCGACAGAGACCACCCGGCGGGCAGTGTGCACGCGCGACGTGCCCTCTACCGTGAACCACGCGCCCCGCACGTCGCTGGCCTCCCCGGCGTACCGCGCGGGGACGCGGGCCACGAACCAGAGCGTCTCCGGGTTGACCACGGTGAAGGCGTGAGTGCCGGCCTCGACGTGCTGGCCCGGCGCGACGCGGCGCTCGGAGATCACGCCGCCGATCGGACTGCGCAGTTGGTAGAGGTGCGGATCCGTACCGTCGTCCTCATTGCCGGGGCGCACGCCGCCGATTGCTGCGAAGGCCGCGAGCGCCACGTCCAGCTCATGCCGGGCGTTCTCCAGGCGGCGCTCGGCGATGGCGCCGGCTGCAAAGAGGCGTTCCGCGCGGGCCGCCTCACGCTCGGCCGCCACCACATCGGCGCGCATGCGCGAGTAGGAGTTGTCCAGGCTGGTCGGCGCGATCACAGTCAGGATCTGGCCCGTACGAACGGCGTCTCCGGGGGCCAGGGCAGTGCCCGTCGCCACGACGACACCCGCTACCAGCGTCGACACCTGTGCGAGTCCATTCCCGGGAGCGACGATATCGCCCGCTGTCGGTATGGTGCGCGGGATCAGGCGCTCCTCGGCCAACACGACCTGGAAGGGCATCGACCACTGCTGGTCCTTGAGCAGCGCGATCAGCCCGGGCGGCGGCTGCTCCACGTCGTGCGGCAGCGCATCCTCGCTCTCGAACACCTGCAGCTGCCCGACCGGGATCTCGTACTCGCCGCCCCGTGCGGCGAGCGTCAGATCGGCCCGCCACGTTCCTGTCGCTGTGAGCGTGGGCGTCGCGGTGTAGACGCCCGGCTGGTCGGGAGCGGCCAGCACCACCTCTTCGCGGGCGCCGCCCGGCCCTCGCAGCAGCAGCATGAGGCTGCCCTCACGAACGGGCTGCCAGTCCTCCAGCCAGGTCAGGTGGATTGCCCAGGGGTCGCCGGCCACGTCCCGCACATGGGGCGGATACTCGACGAAGAGCTCCAGCGCATCGGTCCAGTGGGTGACCACCCCGCCGCCGCCGTGGGAATGGTCGGCTACGGTGGCGGGGTCGGGTGCTGGTTGCGCGCAGGCGAATGACCACAGGACGATGAGCGCGCAGACCGCCCGTGCCATCCGGATCGAGCCCGGGCCCGAGCCTCCAGTCATCGTGACTCCCCGGGCGTGCGCCCCATCGCGCGCAACAGGTTGTACCAGGCGACCCAGGTGGCGTTGCGGAGCGACAGCGCGGTGACGCGGGCGTCCCGGAACGCGCTGGCGGCGTCGAGGAGTTCCACCAGAGTCATTTCGCCCTCGGCGTAGGCGGCCCTGGCCGCGGCCAGCAGTGCGTCTCCGTCCGCGAGCAGGTCGTCGCCCGCCGCCAGGAGACGGGCCCGGGCGGAGTTGTACCGGTCGAAGGCGGACACCAGGTCGATCTCGGCGTGCTTGCGGCGGAGGTCCAGCCGGCTGGTGGCTGCGGAAGCGCGGGCGGCCGCTCCATGACGCGTGCCCGCGCCCTGGTTGAAGACCGGGAGTGGCAGGCTCACGCTGAGGGCGGCTCCGGAGAAACCGTCAGCCTGGTCCCTGTACCCAATGCCCAGCGTCGGATCGGGCACCCACTCGGTCGCGGCCACTTCGGACAAGGCGCGGGCGACATCCAGATCCCTGGCCGCGGCCTCCAGATCCGGCCGCTGGGACAGCGCCTCCAGCGCGACCTCCCTGGTCACAACCTGCGGGAGTCCGGCCATCCCTTCGGACGGCCCCACCTCGCGTACAGCGTCCTCGGGAGCGACGAGCGCCGCTAGCGTCCTCCGCGCCGCGCGCGCCTCCAGACCGGCCTCGGCCACTTCCTGCCGGGCCCGTATGCGCTCCAATCTCAGGCGCAGGGCCTCGTACGCCGAGATGTCGCCTTCTGCAAGGCGAGCCTCGGCAGCTTCGGCCACCACACGAATAACGGCCGCGACCCGTACCTCGGTCTGCTCTGTCTCTTCGGCGAGCCACGCCCGCACGTAGGCTTCGCGCACCGCGAATGCCAGCCGGAGCGAGTCTGCCCGAAAACGGGCGCTGGCGGCCTCGATGGTGTGCGCGGCGACCCGACCGCGAGCGGTGGTGCGCCCCGGCCATTCGACTCTCTGACTCACCCCGGCGGTGATTTCCCAGTAGGCCGCGCCCGCGTGGCCGAGATCGTCGCGCACCAGCGAAAAGGCGGGGTTGGCGTAGCTCTGGTACTGGCGCGCAATCCCCGTAGTCTCGTCGGCTTCGGAGCGGGCGATTCGCAGCGCCAGACTGTTTTGGGCGAAGGCCTCCAGCGCTTCGTCCAGGGTGACGCGCCGCACTTCGGTCTGGCCGAGTGCTCCGCCGGGCGATGCGAGGACGCCACCAAACACCAGGATCGCCGCTCCTCGAATCACACGCATGACACCTCCGGGACTCACAGCCCGTGGAAGAACTCGTCGCTCCTTGCCAGCCCGGCGCCTCACCGCTCTCGGTGCGACGCGGGATCCATCCACGGGCTGCTGGTTGTGGGAGGATAGTGGCTTTGATGCCGCCGGGTGACAACCGGGACGCTTGCCCCGCCGTCGTCGTTGCGGCTAGGATCGGCGGATGCGCCAGGACGAATACATCAGTCGTGACGCCACGGCCCTCGCCGAGCTCGTGCGGGCACGGGAGGTGACGCCGCGCGAACTGATCGAGATCGCGATGGAACGCGTCGACCGGGTCAACCCTGCGGTGAACGCGGTCGTCCACAGAATGGACGATGCGGCCCGTGGACTGGCGGACCAGGTCGACCTGGACGCGGTCTTCGCCGGCGTACCGTTCCTGGCGAAGGACCTGCAGACGCGCTATGCCGGCCACCCGACCTCCGGTGGCAGCAGGCTCCTGGCAAGCCGGGTGGAGCAGGATGACACGGAGCTGGCCCGCCGTGTGCGGGCGACGGGGGTGTCCATCCTGGGCAAGACCAACGTGCCCGAGTTCGGACTGCTCCCGTACACCGAGCCCGAGCTGTGGGGGCCGTGCCGCAACCCGTGGGCACTCGATCACACGCCGGGGGGATCGAGTGGCGGCTCGGCGGCGGCGGTGGCCGGTGGCATGGTGCCGATGGCGGGGGGCGGGGACGGGGCCGGGTCGATCCGGATGCCGGCCTCGTGTTGCGGGCTGTTCGGGATGAAACCTACCCGCGGTCGCGTCCCCGGGGGGCCGCCGTACGGGGAATCGTGGCGGGGAGCGGCGATCGAGCACGTGATCACCCGCTCGGTACGTGACAGTGCGGCCATGCTCGACGCCACACACGGCCCCGGCCCCGGCGCACCCTTCGGGATCGCACCCCCGCAACGCCCCTTCACCCGGGAAGTGCACGTCGCCCCCGGTTCCCTGCGCGTCGCGTGGACGACCGAGCCGTTGCTCGGGTCGACGGTCCACCCCGACTGCGTGGAGGCTGTGGCGGGCGCGGTGAGCCTGCTGGAAGATCTCGGTCACGAGGTCACCGAACGCGCGCCACGGCTCGACGGCGCCGCCTTCGCACGCGCGTTCCTGAACATGGTGGCTGCGGAGGTCGGCGCAGAGCTCGACGACGCGGCGACGTTGCTGGGACGGAAGCCCCGCCGTCGCGAACTCGAGCCCCTGACGTGGGCTCTCGGCCTGGCGTCGCGCTCGACCTCGGCCCGGGAACATGCCAATGCCCTGCGGGTGCTCGATCGCACCGGGGGGACCGTCGGGCGCTTCTTCGACGACTGCGACGTCCTGGTCACCCCCACCGTCGCCACACCGCCCCCGAAGATCGGGGCCCTGCCTCCTACCGCGATCGAGCACGTCCAGCTGCGCATTCTGGGCCTGCTGGGGTCCGGCCGGCTCGTCAAGGCGGCCCGCATGCTCGACCAAACTGCCGAGAGCGCCTTCGAATTCACCCCATGGACGCCGCTCTTCAACATCGGCGGGCAGCCAGCGATGTCCGTGCCCCTTCACTGGAACGCCGCGGGTCTCCCCATCGGCGTCCAATTCGTCGCCCGGGTAGGCGACGAAGCCACGCTGTTCAGGCTTGCCGGGCAACTCGAGCGGGCGCGTCTCTGGTTCGACCGGATCCCGGCACTGGCCCGGGAATAGCGCGGCCCGCTCCCCTGATCGCGCTCCGGGGCAGCCCGGCTCGTGGCGGGCCGTTGGCAACGCCGGTCGCCGCCTCGCTTGCCGCCCACCCCGCCGCCGCCCCACTTTGCCTCCCCGGCCCCCCGTCACGGAGAGACCCATGCGCGCCCTGCTTCCGCCCGCCCTTGTCGTTCTCCTCACCACCTGCCAGCCCGCCTCGCCCGACCCCACCACCACTGACCAGGCAGCCACGCTCCGCATCGAAGTCACCCACGACGCGTCGCTGCACGACGGCCCGTTGACCGGCCGCCTCTTCCTCGCGTTCGCGCCGTCGGACGACCCCGAGCCCCGCATCGCGGCGTACAATTCCGCCCGCCAGCGCAACGGGCGCGTCCCCTTCTTCAGCGCCGACGTGGAAGGAGCCGCTCCGGGCGAGGCCATGGTCGTCGACGCCGGTGCGGACGGCTACCCCTACCGTCGCCTGGGCTCGCTGCCGGCGGGGGACTACTGGGTGCAGGCGATCCTGCACGTGTACACCGAGTACGAGCGTGCGGACGGGCACACTATCTGGGCGCCCCAGGACCAGTGGGAAGGCCAGCGGTGGGCTTTCTCGCCCGGAAACTACTTCAGCGAAGCGCGGCGGGTTCGGGTCGATCCGGCGAGCGACGACGTGATCCAATTCACCCTCACCGGAGAAATCCCGCCGATCGAGGTGCCGCCCGACACGGAGTGGGTGAAGCGGGTCAAGATCCAGAGCGACATCCTGACCGAATGGTGGGGCCATCCCATGTATCTGGGTGCGGTCGTGCTCCTGCCGCGGGGCTTCGACGACAACCCCGACATGCGCTACCCGCTCCTGATCGAAGAGAGCCACTTCACGCTGGACCCGCCCTTTGGCTTCACGACCGAACCACCCTCCGGCGAAGCGCTCTTTTCACAGATGAGGCGCGAGGCGGGAGGAATGCGCGAGTCCGGCTACGACTTCGCGCAGGCGTGGATGGGTGAGGACATGCCACGTGTCGTTGCGGTCATCCTGCAGCATCCGACGCCCTACTTCGACGACTCCTACGGGGTCAACTCGGCGAACAACGGCCCCTACGGCGACGCGATCCACGAAGAGCTGATCCCGTACATCGAAGAGAACTTCCGGCTGATCGGCGAGCCGTATTCACGGGTGATGACGGGCGGATCGACCGGTGGATGGATGTCGCTGGCCAAGATGCTCCACTACCCGGCCTACTACGGGGGGACATGGACCTACTACCCGGATCCGATCGACTTCCGGCGCTACCAACTGGTGAACATCTACGAGGACGAAAGCGGGTTCATCGTGCCCAATTCGGTACCGGGCGCGCCCGAGCGGATGTTCCAGCGGAGCGTCGAGGGGCAGCCGATGGGCAGCAACCGCCAGATCAGCCAGCTGGAGGTGGCGCAGGGCTCGCGGGGCCGGGGGGCGGGGCAGCTGGACGCCTGGCACGCCGTGTACGGTCCGACCGACGAGGACGGCTATCCGCGGCGGCTGTGGGACCTGGACACGGGCATCATCGACCGCGAGGTGGCGTACTACATGCGCGACAACGGGTACGACCTGCGCCACTACGCGGAGGAGAACTGGTCGCGGATCGGGCCGGATCTGGTGGGGAAGATCCGCATCTACAACCCCGAAATGGACCACTTCTACCTGCCGTATGCGGTCTACATGATGGAGGATTTTCTGGAGAGCACGACCGATCCGTACTACGGCGGGGAGTTCATCCACGGCGCCCCGATGAAGGGACACGGCTGGTCGCCCTTCACAAATGCCGATCTTGTCCGCCAAATGGCGGCCCATGTGGCGGACAACGCTTCCGAAGGGGCGTCAACGGCGTGGATGGGGGGGCGCTGACGGAGAACCCGGCATCCGGGGGGCGGTACACGATCTGTCACCCCGAGGACATTACGCCGGCGGGCGCAGCGTTGTTGAGTCGGGCAGAGCGTCGACGTCCTCGCCATCAGGGACCAGCTCGCGACTCTCGATGAGGTAGGCGAGGATGGCGTCGTAATCGGCGGTCGGCAGGCTGCCCGGGGCCTCGTGGGGCATGGCCACCCGGAGATAGCCGTCCAGCGCGCCCAGGGTACCGTACGCGGCCAGGGTTCTGGGGGTGAGCGCCGCGCCGATCCCGTTGGGCACGTCGTGGCAGTAGCCGCACCGCATCGCGTACGCCTGCTGGCCGTCGACGGGGGCGGGGGGAGGGTCGGGACCGGGACCGCACGCAAGCGGCGAACACAGCGCGGCCAGCCCGGCGAGTCGGCGGAGCGCGGGGCGAACCCGACGGCTCACGCGGCCGCTCGTGCCCAGATCCTCCGCAGCGCTCCAGCGGCGGCGCATTGGGGCCGGATCCCCCTCAGGCCACGTCCACCGGGTGGGGCAGCGCGACGTTGAGGAGGTAGCCCTTCTCGTTGTACGCCCCTTCGAGGGGCTGCGTCTCGCCTGCCGCGTCGGTTGCGCGGGTGCGGAGAACGTGCTCTCCCGGCGTCGCGGTCCACTCCAACTCGAAGCGGCTCCACGCGTGGGGCAGCGCGGCGGACGCCCCGATCAGCCTTGCCGGCGCCCACGGGCCGCCGTCCACACTCCACTCCACCCCCGCGACCGGTCCCTGCGGCGAGTAGGCGAAGCCCCTCAACCGGTGCATCCCGGCGGCGAGCCGCGCGGGGCGGGGCAGCGCCAGGGCGCTCTTCACGCGGCCGGTGGTGATCGCCGCACCATCGGCGGGCGCATACTGGTCCGCGGGCCACTCGTCCCCCACCAGCACGTACGATGTCGTGTTGCTCCTCACCCACACCTTCTCCGTCGCGACTTCGATGCGCCCCACCCACTTGACGCTGGACGACCCGACCCAGCCGGGCACGACCGCGCGGATGGGAAAGCCGTGGTCCGGCGGGAGCGGCGCGCCGTTCATGGTCATGGCCAGGATCGTGTCCGGGTGCATGGCCTTTGCGACCGGCATGGGCCGCTCCCACGCCGCGTCATCCATCCCGACGATGTTCACGTCCACCGCATCGTCGCGGACTCCGGCGAGAGCAAGCACGTCGGCCAGGCGAGGGCCGCCCCACTCCGCGCACCCGATGGCCCCGGTGCCCCACTGGCTGCCGGACGCGGTGCGGCCCGTCACCGACTGGAAGAACCCTCGCCAGTTGCCGGCGCATTCGATGTACGCGACGAGGGTCTGGCTGGGGAGCGCCCGCAGTTCGTCGAGGCCCAGCTGGACTTCCGACCGAGCCCCCGGTCCGCCCACCGACAGCATGTAGGTCGCGGCGTCGACGGTCGGCGTGGGCGCGTGGTTGCGGACGAAGAACAGCTCGTTCGGGGTGATCAGGCCGCCAAGGTCCTCCAGACGGGTTTCCAGGTTGGTGCCGTGCTGGATGAAGGGGGCGGGATCCTTGGCCCAAACAGACATCTCGGCGCCCGCGTCTGCGCCCGCCCCAGCGCCCGCGTCTGCGCCTGCCCCGGCATCCGCTCCTGCACCCGCGCCGGCACCGGACCCGTCGGCACCCCCCGGCCCGCAGGCCGCCACGCCCATGCCCCCGGCAATGACCGCGAGCGCTTCTCTTCTGCTCAAGGTGTCGCGTTTCATGCCGCACAGATTAGGTGGCGCGGAGGAAGCCGGCAATGTGCCCCCCCCTCTGGCCCTTCAGCACTCGCGCCCCCATTTTGCACTGCCACGCCACAATGCAGTCGGAGGTGCAAGATGTCCGTCCGTTCTTCCCGCCTCTCGCGCCTGGCCGTCGTTCTCGCCGGCATGTCCGCCCTGTCGACCGGCAGCCCCGAAGAGGCTGCGGCCCAGCGCCGCTTCGCCACAATCGATTCCCTGCGGCACATTCAGTCGGTGGAGCCCCGTACCGGCCCGGCCGGGACGTTGGTGGAGATCTACACCGAGAACCTTCCGCCGCAGGCCAGGATCCACGTCGGAGTGGGGGCCATGCGCGCCGGCTTCGAAGCTCTGACCGAGGGCAGTCAGGACATCTGGGGCGAGGTGTCGGCGTCGGTGCGGGTCCCGTCCTACGCGAGCTGGGAGCGGCCGCTGGTCTTCATCGTCTTCAACGGTGTGTTCAGTCCCATCGGGATTTCCGACCCCTTCCACGTGACGAACGACGAGGGCATGGTCCGCCGCACCGGGCGGATCACCGACGAGGGGCTCGAGTGCGTGACCCTGCGCGACAATGATCAGTACATGTATGCGCTGAGCGGTGACGTGGAAGGGCTGAGTCCCGGAGACGAAGTGGTCGTCGAAGGTGCCATCAGCCTCTCCGGTCCTTGCGGCGAAGCAGACGCGATCGAGGTGGTTCGTTGGACGAAGGGCGGGTGACCTCCAGGCGGCTGCCGGACCCGCGCGGACCGGCCCGCCCATCCGCCACGACATTGAAGGGATAGCGACCATGCGAAGCACAGCGACCTACGCGGCCCTGATCCTGCTCACCGCGCTCGCGGCTGCCTGCAGGGTCCAGGACTCGCGCGCGGTTCGGCCGGTTAGCTCCACAGCGGGGACTCTCGCGGCTGGCTCCCGCGACACCCATACCCTCGACCTCGATGCCGACATGTTCGTCTTCGCCGAGGTGCATCAGACGGACGTGGACGTGACCGTCACGGTAACAGCCCCTTCCGGGGAGACGCTGCGAGACGTGGACGCCCGTACGCGCGGCATCGAATCGTTCCAGTTCGAGACCGAGGCTGCGGGCACGTATGAGATCGGGGTAGCGGCGGACGGTGACGAGGAAGCTGGCAGCTACGAACTCCGAATCATCCGTTCAGAACCGATCGCCATCGACCCCGCGGAGCGGCTCGACCAGCTGATGAGCCCTTGGGACGGCGACGACCGGCCCGGCGCGATCGCCGCGGTCGTCGAGGACGGCGAACTGGCATTCGTGCGCGCCTACGGGATGGCGAATCTCTCGCATGGCATCCCGTGGGAGCGAGGCACGATCTCCAACATCGGCTCGGTCACCAAGCAGTTCACGGCGATGGGGATCCTTCTCCTGGAGGCGGAAGGGAAGCTCTCGCTCGACGACGACATCCGGAAACACATCCCCGAGCTGCCCGACTTCGGCACCCCTGTCACTATCCGGAACCTGCTCAACCACACAGGAGGATACCGCGAGATCTACAACCTCCTCCCCATTCAGGGATTCGACGGCGAGGACGCCTTGGCACGGGAGCGTGCGATCATGGTCGTGCAGCGCCAGCCCGAGCTCCAGGCGCCCCCAAATACCGAGTGGAACTACAACAACACCGGGTTCATCCTGCTTTCGCTGACCGTGGAGCGGCTGTCGGCGCAGTCCTTCGCCGACTACATGCGCGACAACGTCTTCCTGCCGCTCGGGATGAGCGATACGCGGGTCAAGATGATGCAGGGCGAGCTCATTCCCGGGAGCGCCCAGGGGTACAGCCCCGTCGAGGGCGGCGGCTTTCGCACCACAAGGGACCTCGCGGCCTCGGCCGGGGCGGGCGGGGTCTATACGACCGTCGACGACCTGGCCCGCTGGATACTCAACTACCGCGATGCGACGCTGGGTGGACCGGAGGCGATCGAGGCCATCACGACCACGGCGGTCCTGGAGTCGGGCGACTCCACCGGGTACGGCCTGGGATTGGGAATCGGCGAGATGGGAGGCCGAACCCAGTATTCGCACACCGGCGGCGACATCTCGCACCGCGCCTATCTGAGCTATCTCCCGGAGCTCGAAAGCGGCGTGATCGTGATGAGCAACCACGCCGGGTTCGACCTCGGGGTAGGCGGCCGGATCGCCAGGCTCTTCTTCGGTGATGACCTGGAGGAAGACGACGAGGAGGCCGCCGAGGCGGGGGACGGGCCGGCCGAAGAGGCCGGGATGTCCGACGAACGGAAGGAGGCGATCACCGGGGACTGGGTGATCGAGGTGCAGGGTTTGTCGATCCCCCTGGCCGTGATGCTGGAGGATGGCGAGGTGTTCGTCGAGTTCGACGGGCAGTCCAGGACGATGGCGCGGCCGACGTCGGATTCGACGATGACGCTGGTGGCCGCGGATGCCACCTTCACCTTCCGCTTCGAGTCCGACGGCAGCGTGAGCGAGGGGACGCTCGTCCAGGCCGGAACCGAGATGGCGCTGCGCCCGGCCGAGAAGACCGAAATGAGCGAGGAAGACCTGGAAGCCTACGCGGGCCGCTACTTCTCGGAGGAGTTGGAGACCTTCTACAACGTGACGGTGGAGGAGGGCGCTCTGGTCGCCCGCCACCTGGACATGGCGGACCCGCTCACGCTGCGCCACACGGGCGGTGACGACTTCTCATCCTCGGTCGTCTTCCTCAACACCATCGCGTTCGAGCGAGCGGGCAACGGCCGCATCACCGGATTCACGGTGTCGAACGGACGCACGAAGGGGATCTGGTTCCGGAAGATGTGACTACCCCACCGGCTCCAGCCTCACAATCGGAGTCTCGCCGTCTCCGCGGCTCTCGAGGGCCACGTAGATGAATCCGTCCGGCCCCTCGCGTATGTCGCGAACGCGCCCCATGCCCTGCAGGATGGTCTCGCTTGCGACGACCCGGCCGTCCTCGATGGTGAGGCGGTCAATCCGCTCGCCGGCCAACCCGCCCGCGAAGAGGTCGCCCTGCCACTCGGGGAACTGATCGCCACTGTAGAAGGCGAGCCCGGACACGCCGATCGACGGCACCCAGATGTGAGCCGGCTGCTGCATCCCTTCCATGTGCGTGGCCTCGTGAATCGCCAGGCCCGAGCGGTAGTTGACGCCGTAGCCGATCACCGGCCAGCCGTAGTTGCTGCCGGACGTGGAGATGTTGACCTCGTCCCCGCCCTGCGGTCCGTGCTCGGTGAGCCAGACGGCGCCGGTGCCGGGCTGGATCACCAACCCCTGTGCGTTGCGGTGGCCGTAGCTCCAGATCTCGGGCCGTGCCCCTTCCTGACCCACGAAGGGGTTGTTGCCGGGGACGGAACCGTCGTCGTGGAGCCGGACGATGACGCCGTGATGATTGGAGATGTCCTGGGCCGGATGCGCGGCGAGGTCACCCTGCGGGGGCACCTGGCGGTCGCCGACGGAGAGGAAGAGGTAGCCGTCGTCGTCGAAGGCGAGCCTGCAGCCGTAGTGGCCGTTGCCCCGGGAGACCGCTTCGAAGATCTCGTCGGTCATGGTGAAGCGGTCGTTTTCGAACGTGCCGCGGATCACGGCGGTGGTTCCACCGCGCGACCCCTCGCTGGCTTTGGAGTAGCTGATGTAGATCAACCGGTTGGACGCGAAGTCGGGGTGGGGAAGCACCTCGAGCAGCCCGCCCTGGCCCATCGCGACTACCTCGGGCATACCGGGGACGGGGTCCGGCAGCAACACGCCGTCGCGGATGATGCGCAGCCGCCCGGGGCGCTCGGTCACCAACATGTCGCCATCGGGGAGGAACGCGATCGACCAGGGCACGACCAGTCCGTCGGCGACGGTGACCACGCGATAGTCGTGGAAGGCCGTGCGCATCATGTCGGACTGGGCGAACGCCGGTGACGCGGAAACAAGGAGGCTGGCTACCAGCAGGAAGGCGGGGGTAGTGCGGGATGTAATCATCATGCCTCGTCCGGATGGGGCCCGATCCCTGGTCGGAAACGGACCATTTGGTGTCGCTTTCACAGGGGGAAAGGCTAGGCAAGACCCTCCGGTTGCGCCAGTGGTTCCGGGCGACGGTCGTCGGGCAGAGCCGCCCACCCGTGCGGAGGCGACGCCCGCCCGCTTCCGGCGTGCATCACAGCCCGGTGGCCTCCCTATCCAAGCAGCGTCGTCAACTCGGCCAGCTCCGCGTCCCACCCCTCCGTGTTCTGGCGGTGATGCAGGTCGGTCCTGAACCCCGTCTCGCAGAGGCGCAAGGTGGTGCCTCCATCGTCCCGCGGGGTCAGCGTCCACTCGACGCGGGTCGCGGGGGCATCCTCGAAGGCAACCCCGGGCTCGTGCACCCAGCTCCACACGAGTCGGTGCGGAGGATCGACCTCCTCGACCCGCATCGCGTAGCGCCCATGGTCTTCCCACGTCATGACGGCGTCCCCGCCCGGCCTGAGGTCCAACTCGGCCTCGTCCCCGAACCAGAGCGCCAGCTCCGCCGGGTCGGTGATCGCGCTCCACACCTTCTCCACTGTGACATCCAGTTCGAGTACCTTCTCGACCGTTCGCTCGCTCATCTTCACTCTCCCAGCAGGTGGAATCGCAACCGCTCCAGACGCTCGTCCCAAGCCGCGGCGTAGGGCGCCAACCAGTCCTCGACCTCCTTCAGCGGCTCCGGCCGGAGCGCGTGAAGCCTCTGCCGGCCCAGCGCGCGCTTTTCGACCAGGCCGGCCGCAACCAGGATGTCGAGGTGCTTCGTGACGGCCTGCCGACTCATGGGCAGACCCCGCGTCAGCGTGGTGACGGAACTCTCTCCTCCGTCGCGCAGGCGACCGAGGATGGCGCGGCGGGTCGGGTCGGATACGGCTGCAAACACATCGGACATGACTTGAATATGCAACTAACCGGTTGCATGTCAAGTCGGTTCCAGGATCTCCCGCGAAATCCGCACCACCCATTCTACGGAACGGTTGCGGACGTCCAGGTCGGATCCCGAGTACGCCCTGGTCAACCCGTGTACCCAGCGGGCCTCGACTTCGGCGAGCCAGGGGCCCCGGAGACGAACTCCGGCCCCCGCGGCGGCGGCCACGTTGAAGACCGACGCGTGTTCGTCCTGGAAGGCCTGCGCGAGCACCGGGTCCTCACGGCTCTGAACGAGGTAGTCGAGACCGGGACCTGCGGCTGCGAAGGCGTGCAGCGGCCCCAGACTCCCGGCCACCTTTAGCTGAAGGTGGAAGCTCAGATAGTCGCTCCGCACCTCGCCGTCGAGCGGTTCGCCCCGATGGTCGCTGGAGACGAAACCGCCGCGCCGGGCGAATCCCCCCTCGGCGCGTACGCGGAGCGCGCTCGCAGGTGTCGGAACGTCGACGAAGGCGCCCAGCATGAAGCCCGGGCGGCGGGATGTTTCCACGGGCGGGCTCCAATCCTGCTCGGATTGGGTACGGCCCACGAAGGCGCCTGTCAAACGACCCGTGTTCTGGCCTTGGGCCGGGTGAACGGTGGTCCCGATCGCAGCCGCCAGCCACACCATCACGCGCAGGCTCCCGCCCCGACCTCTGCTTGACGCGCCCCCCACCGTGACCGAATACATGAATACCTGCCGCTGAAGAATTGTGCGGAAACCCCATCTATCTTACCGAAGAGGCACCCCATGTCACCCGGCCACGACATCGACGGAGCACGCCTTCACAGTGCCGGACGTTGCGGGCGTTCACGCTGGCTGTGTCTGCTCCTGCTTCTGCTTCCATCCGCCACGGCCCCCGCCCAGGCGGGAGCGCAGGAGGAAGCGGGCCCCAGGGAAATGCATGTTACCCGCTACCACCGGGCCGAGCGCCTCCTGGCGTGGAATGTGAACCCGCTGATCAGCGGCGGCGCGGTTGCGCCCCAGTGGATGTCCGGGGGAAACCGCTTCTGGTACCGCAACCAGACGGCCTCCGGGGCCGAATTCGTGGTTGTCGATCCCGAGCGGCGGTCGCGCGGGCTCCTCTTCGACCACAACCGGCTCGCGGCGGCGATGTCTCTCGCGGCCGACACCGCGTTCGACGGGCCCAAACTGCCCTTCCGCACCTTCGAGTTCGGGGACGGCGAGGGATCCATCCGCTTCAGCGCCAACAAGCGCGGCTTCACCTGTGACATCGGCGCGTACGCGTGCGAGACCGGCGACACGCTGGTCAACCGCACGCCTTTTGTGCGCTCTCCCGACGGCCGGAACGAGGCGTTCGTGCACGAACACAACCTCTGGGTGCGTCCCGCCGAGGGGGGTGACTCGACCCAACTGACCATGGACGGCGAAGAGTACTGGGCGTATGGAACGACCGCGCCGCGTCCCTCGTTGATCATCGCATCCATTCCCACCCGCCCCGTTCTCCAATGGTCGCCCGACTCGAAGCGGATCGCTGTCCAGCGGATGGACGAGCGCAACGTGGAGCGGATGCCGATCTACTCGTCCACCACGTCGCGGCCCAAGCTCTACACGTACCCGTATGGCCTCCCCGGCGACTCCGTCATCTCCACCTTCGACATCCACGTGATCGATGTGGAGAGCAAGGGAAACCTGAAGCTCCGGACCGACCCGCAGCCCTACATGACCTTCACGGCAACGGGCCTCCGCGACTCCACCTGGGTGACGGTGAAGTGGAAGGAGGAGGGCCGCCGGTTCTACTACATCCGGGGTTCGCGCGGCGGGAAGAGCGTCACCCTGTACGAAGCCGATCTGGAGACCGGCGAGGCCCGCACGATCATCGAGGAGACGCGCGCCACCCACGTCGAGCTCAACCTCGACCTTATCGGGGGCTACCCCAACTGGGACGTCATCAACGACGGCGAGGACGTGCTCTGGTTCTCGGAGCGGGACGGTTGGGGGCACCTCTACCGCTTTGACGGCAACGGAGAGATGAAGGGCCGCGTCACGGAGGGACCCTGGACATTCGGGGACCTCCTGCACGTCGACGAGGACGCGGGGCGGATCCATTTCACCGCGCGCGGCATGGAAACGGGGCGCATCCCCACCATGGCCGACCTGTACGCGGTCAATCTGGATGGCACCGGTCTCACGCGGCTCGCCGGCGACGACGGCGACCATACGGTGAGCATCACCCCCGACGGCCGCTACTTCGTCGATTCGTACTCGAGCCCCGACACGCCCCCGGTGAGCGTGGTGCGGGACCGCACGGGACGGGCGGTGCTGGAGCTCGAACGCGCCGACGTCTCGCGGCTGGAAGAGGTGGGTTGGTCGGCGCCCGAGATCTTCGAGTACAAGGCGCGGGACGGCGTGACCACCATGTACGGGCTCCTCTACAAGCCCTCCGACTTCGACCCCGCAGAGGTGTATCCGGTGGTGGAATACATCTACCCGGGCCCCTTCATCGGCAGCGTGGGGCGGTGGAACTTCGGCGGGGGCTCGCTGGGAGGGGCACTCCGCGGCGACCAGGACGCGCTGGCCGAGCTGGGGTTCATCGTCGTGCAGATGGACCACCTGGGGACGCCGTACCGCTCCAAGGCCATCCAGGACAACTACTGGGGCAACATGGGGGACAACGGGATCCCCGATCACGTCGCGGCGGTCAAGCAGCTCGGCGCCCGCTACCCGTGGATCGATCTGGACCGGATCGGCATCTACGGGCACTCCGGCGGCGGCTTCGCCTCCACGGACGCGATCCTCCGCTATCCGGACTTCTACAAGGTGGCGGTGTCCACATCCGGGAATCACGACAATCGGAGCTATCACGCCGCCTACGCCGAGAAATACCAGGGGCTGCTGGTGCGTGACACCCTCAAGGGCACGGACAACTACGCGAATCAGGTCAACGCCTCCATGGCCGGCAATCTGAAGGGCAAGCTCTTCCTCATGACCGGCGACATGGACGACAACGTGCATCCGGCCATGACGCTGCAGGTGGCCAACGCCCTGATCGCGGCCAACAAGACCTTCGACTTCCTCATCCTGCCGAACCGGGCGCACAACCTGTCGGAGCCCTACGTCATCCGGCGCCGCTGGGACTACTTCGTGGAGCACCTGATGGGGATGAAGCCGCCGCCGGACTACGAAATCCAGCCGCCGCCGAGTTGAGGGGGCCGATTGTGACGACGCTTCGGCGACAGACCCCGCGAGCCCGCGGCACGACGACGCGCGCCGCCCCGCCGGCGTTCTCCGCCCCCCTCGCCCGCCCTGCGCTCACCCGAGCGGCGGTCGCATACCTCCTCGCCGTCGCTGCGCTGTCGGCCGGCACCCCCGCCGCCGCCGCCGCCCAGGCCCGCGTCACCGAGGAAGTCCGGGTGCTCGACACCTATCCGTTCTCGGAGCCCGATCCCGTGCCTATCCTGGCCAGCGACCGCAGGCTGTACCCCTACCACGCCTTCCGCGGGTACGCCGCGACCTCCGAGCCGCGAGAGTGGAAGGTGGTGAAGTTGGAGAACGACCTGATCGAGGTGTACGTGCTGCCGGAAGCGGGGGGGAAGGTGTGGGGTGGGGTGGTCAAGGAGACGGGGCACGAGTTCATCTACCGCAACGAGGTCATGAAATTCCGCGACATCTCGCTGCGGGGGCCGTGGACCTCGGGCGGGGTCGAGTTCAACTTCGGGGTGATCGGCCACACCCCCGCCACCGCCACCCCGGTCGACTACACGGTGCGCGAAAACGCGGACGGGAGCGTGAGCGCCTTCGTCGGGACCATGGACCTGCCCTCGCGCACGCAATGGCGCGTCGAGGTTCGTCTCCCCCCCGACCGCGCCTACTTCGAGACCCACGCCCTCTGGTACAACCCCACCCCCCTCGAACAGCCCTACTACAACTGGATGACGGCGGCGGCCTTCGCCACGGACGATCTGGAGCTGTTCGTCCCGGGGAAGTCCTACCTGGAGCATTCGGGGCGCGAACGGCCGTGGCCGGTTGACGAGTCCGGCCGCTTCCTGCCGCTCTACCGCAACAACGCCTTCGCGGGGAACAAGTCGTATCACGTCGTCGGCGAGCTCAACGACTTCTTCGGCGGCTACTACCACGACGACGGCTACGGGTGGGGGCACTGGGCCCGCTACGAGGACATGCCGGGGCAGAAGATGTGGCTGTGGTCGCTGGCCCGGGACGGGGGTATCTGGGAGGATCTTCTCACCGACACCGACGGCCAGTACGTGGAGTTCCAGGCCGGACGGCTCTTCGTGCAGTACTCGCCGGGCGACCATGTGAACCCGGTCACGCAGGCCTCCTTCGATCCGCTGTCGGCGAGCGCCTGGACCGAGACCTGGTTCCCGCTGGAGGGGACCGGCGGCCTCACCGACGCTTCCCGCGAAGGGGCGATGCACGTGGAACGGGACGGGGGATGCCTGCGCGTGACCGTCAACGCCTTCGGTGATGTGACGGACACCCTGCGCGTCTGGTCGGGGGAGGACGTGGTGGCGTCGCAGCCGGTCGACCTGACCGCGCTTCGCCCCTTCGAGGCCGAGGTCGAGGTGGCGGACGACGAGGCCTTCCGCGTCGTGCTTCCCGCGCTGGACCTCGACTATTCGTCCGATCCCGCCGAGCGGACGCTGGCGCGGCCCTTCGAGATGGAATCGACGGCGTGGGAGAGCATTCCCGAGGCGGACAAGCTGGTCTTCCAGGCGCGGGAGCTGGCGAAGGGCCGCCGCTACAGCGAGGCGCGCGCCCTGTTCGAGGAGGCCGCCGCCGCGGAGCCGTGGAACCGCGGCGCGCTGCTCGGACTCGCCGACCTGGCGCTGCGCGCGGCCCGCTACGAGGAGGGGCTCGAGCACGCGCGGCGAGCCCTCCAGCTGGACACCTACGACGCGGCGGCGAACTTCATGGCCGGGAACCTGTACCGGGCCCTGGGGCGCGACACCGACGCCCGCGACGCATTCGGCTGGTCGGCCAGGTCGGTGGCCTTCCGGGCCGCGTCGTACGTTCGGCTCGCCGAGATCATGACCGGGGCGGGGAAGTGGGCGGAGGCGAAGCGTTACGCTGAACTCGCACGCGACTTCGACCGCAACAGCGTGCCCGCGTGGCAGCTGCTCGCGATCCATGGCCGCCGGACGGGGGACGCGGCGGGTGCCGGGCGTGCCCGCGAAGCGCTTCTCGAAATCGATCCGCTCCACCACTTCGTGCTGGCTGAGCGCTACCTCTCCGAGCCGACGGCGAAGACCGCGGCAGGGCTCACCGGCGCGCTCCGCGGCGAGTATCCGGAGCAGTCGTTGCTGGAGCTCGCGGTCGGATATGCGAATCTGGATCTTGACGACGACGCTGTGGATATACTAGATGTTGCGATCAGCCACATTCACGACCAGCCCCTCCCGCGCGCCTGGCGGGCCTTCCTTGCCGAAGACCCGTCCGCGCTGGGCGACCCCGGCGACCTCGCCTTCGCGTTCCCCTTCCGCACCGAGACGCTGCCTGTCCTGCGCTGGGCCGCCGGGGAGAGCGACCACTGGGGGTGGGGATATCTGCTCGGCCTCAACCTCTGGGCGCTCGACCGCGACGACGAGGCGGCGGAGGCGTTCGACGCACTCGGGGCCCGGCCTGATTACGGAGCGGCCTATGCGGCGCGCGGGTACCTCCTCGACGAGCTTCAGGGCCGCGACCCGGGACTGGATTTCCTCCGGGCGGTAGAGTTCGACTCCGAGAGCCGCATCCTGAGGATCGTGCTGATCCGTTACCTTCAACGCGAGGCGCGCTGGGCCGAGGCGTTGCGGGCTTCGGCCCGGGGGCGCGAGATGTTCCCGGGTGACTTCAATCTGGACCTGCTACATGTGCGGGCGCTCCTCAACCTGGGTGGCTTCCTCGACGCGATCGAGGTTCTGGCAGAGAGCCACGTCCTCCCCTCCGAGAACGCCCGCGAGAGCCACCACCTCTACGAACTCGCCCATCTCGGTGCCGCGCTGGACGCGCTCGACGAGGGCGACCACCAGGCCGCGCGCGGCTACCTCGAGGCCGCGCTGGTGTGGCCCGAATCGCTCGGCCAGGGCCGCCCCAACGATCCGGACGAGCGCTTCGCCCGGTACCTGCTCGGTGTCGCGGCGCAGCGCGCGGGCGACGGAGGCGGCGCGCGTGAGGCGTTCGAAGCGGCCGCCGCCAGCGGGGACGACCTCGCCGATCGACCCCTTGACCGCGGCGACCTCCCCATGATCATGGCGCTGCACGCGCTGGGTCGCGATCCCGGCTTGTCGGTTGCCGCGGCGACTGCCCGCCTCCTCGCGGACAACCCCGAAGTCCTCGCCGACCTGGAAGGACGTCTCCTCGGGCGCGCCGCGTCGCTGGCCGTGGGCCGCACGGGAGGAAATCGATGAAAGCGCTCGCCGCCGCCATCACGCTCGTCGGCGCGTTTCTGGTGGCTGGTAGTGGGCCTGTATCCACCCCGCAACCCTATTTTGACCCTTCCGACATCCCACCAGCTCCCACCCTCGAAACCGTCGTCGAGCGCTACTGCACCCGCTGTCACAACCAGCGTCGCTTCCGCGGGAGCCTCTCGCTGGAAGGATTCGACGTGACCCGTGCGGCGGACAACGCCGAGACCGCGGAACGCATGATCCGCAAGCTTCGCGCGGGAATGATGCCCCCTCCGGGCGAACGCCGGCCGGCCGGGGACACGCTCGCGGCCCTCGCCGAGCTCATGGAGGGTGCCATCGACGACGCGGCCAAGGCCCATCCGTACCCCGGGACGCGCCCCTTCCAGCGCCTCAACCGGGCCGAGTACGCACGGGTGGTGTACGACCTGCTCGGCGTCACCGTGGATCCCGCGGAGTGGCTCCCGCAGGACCGCATCAGCGCCGGCTTCGACAACATCGCCGACGCCCAGACCCTGTCACCCACGTTGATGGACGCCTACCTGAACGCGGCCAGCGACGTTGCGCGGCGCACCGTCGGGGACCGGGACGCGGCAACCTCCGCGGTCACATACACGAATCCTCCCACCGTCTCCCAGCACGAATGGGAGCGGGTCGAAGGCGCGCCGTTCGGGACCCGGGGCGGCATCAGCGTCCTCCATTCCTTCCCGGCCGACGGCGAATACAGCTTCGAGATGACGTTCATGTCCGGGTGGGGCGAGCGCTTCCACGACATCGACATCTCGATCGACGGGGAGCGCGTGGAGCTGCTCCGCTACGGCGGGGACATCGATTTCCAGGGCCGCAAGGACTTCCCCATCCGCACCGAGCCGATCCTGATCCGCGCGGGCGAGCGCCGGGTCACGGCCGCCTTCGTGCGCAGGATGGACGGACCGTACGAGGACCTGATCCGTCCCAACGACTGGTCCCTCACCGGGACGGAGACCAGCTACGGGACGACCTCCCTCCCGCACCTCATGAGCCTCACCCTGGAGGGACCGCACAACCCCACGGGCGTGTCGGACTTCGAGGCGCGGCGCCGGGTCTTTTCCTGCAGACCCACCTCTGCCCGGGAGGAAGAGCCGTGCGCCCGTGAGATCATCACCCGGCTCGCCACCGGCGCGTACAGCCGCGAGCTCGACGGCGACGAGGTGGACGATCTCCTCGACTTCCATCGCATGGGCACCGAGGACGGCGGCTTCGAGGCGGGGATCAGGACCGCGCTGGAGGCGATCCTCGTCAGTCCGCACTTCCTCTTCCGCATGGAGCGCGAGCCCCGCGGCGTCCGCCCGGGCGAGGTGTACGCGCTGGCCGGAGAGGACCTCGCGGCCCGCCTGTCCTTCTTCCTGTGGGGAACCCACCCCGACCGCGAGCTGGTGAACGCCGCCGAGAGCGGCACCCTCACCGATCCGGGCAAGCTCGAAGCGCAGGCCCGCCGCCTCCTCGCCGACCCCCGCGCCGAGGCCCTCGCCACCCGCTTCGCGTCGATGTGGCTGCGCCTGCAGGATGTCGAGAAGGTGAGCCCCGACGCCTTCCGCTTCCCCAACTACAGCCGTCAGCTGGCCGACGCCATGCGGCGCGAGACCGAGCTCTTCTTCCACAACCTGGTGCGGGAAGACCGCAGTCTGCTGGAGCTGTACGGTGCCGACTACACCTTCCTGAACGAGCGGCTGGCGCGGCACTACGGGATCGAAGGCGTCCAGGGCGAGCACTTCCGTCGCGTTCCCTACCCGGACGACAGCAGGCGTGGCGTTCTGGGGCAGGGCAGCATGCTGGTGCAGACATCGCTCGGGAACCGCACCTCTCCAGTGCTGCGCGGCAAGTGGGTCATGGAGGTGCTGCTGGGGACTCCCCCGCCACCGCCGCCGGCGGACATCCCCGACCTGGAGGAAACCGAGGGCGCCCGCGACGGCAGGGTCCTGACCACGCGCGAGCGGCTGGAGGCGCACCGCGCAAACCCGACGTGCCGTTCGTGTCACAACCTCATCGACCCGATCGGCCTCGCCCTGGACAACTTCGACGTTACGGGCCGGTGGCGGATCCGCGAGGACGGCGCCACGCTCGACACGCGCGGCACCTTCTACGACGGCACCGACATCGAGAACCCGCACGACCTGTCCCGGGTGCTGCTGAAGCGTCCCATCCCCCTGGCGCGCACGTTCACCGAGAGCCTCATGGCGTACGCGTTGGGGCGCCCGCTGGAATACCGCGACCAGCCCGCGGTGCGCGCCATCACATCGGCGGCGGCGAAGAACGACTACCGGCTGTCGTCGTTCATCATCGGTGTGGTGCAGAGCGACGCCTTCCGCATGAAGCAGGCGCGGGCCGCGGTGGAGGACGAGGCGGGCGACGATGCGACGGGCGACCGCAGGCCCTAGATTCCGATGGCGCGCATTACGCTGAAGATACTGGAGCCGACATGCACTTTCTGACCGGGAAGGCTCTTCCGCGCCGCACCTTTCTCAAGGGCGCGGGAGCCACGATAGCCCTTCCTCTTCTGGACTCGATGTTCGCGGCGGGCCGATTGCGGGCGTCGCCGCTGGCCGACCGTCCAACCCGCCTGGTGTGCATCGAAGAGGTCCACGGCGTGCCCGGCTGCAACGAGTGGGGCGCCAAGCAGAACCTGTTCGCGCCGGCGACGGTGGGCAGGGACTTCGAACTGGCCGACGCCAACGTGCTGAAGGCGCTGGAACCGTGGCGCAAACACCTGACGATCGTCAGCAACACCGATGTGAAGATGGCCGAGGCGTTCGAGGCCCAGGAGGTCGGCGGCGACCACTTCCGCTCCAGCGCCGTCTTCCTGACCCAGTCCCACCCCAAGCAGACCCAGGGGTCGGACATCTTCTGCGGCACCTCGCTGGACCAGCTCCACGCCCAGCGTTTCGGGCAGGAGACCGCGCTGCCGTCGCTGCAGCTGTGCATCGAGCGTACCGACAAGGGCGGGGGCTGCGACTACAACTACTCGTGCTCGTACACGGACTCGATCAGCTGGGCGTCGCCGACGGCGCCGCTGCCGATGATCCGCAGTCCGCGAACGGCCTTCGACCTGCTCTTCGGAGCGGGGGGCACTGTGGAGGAGCGCGCCCGCCGGCGCCGCACCCACCGCAGCATCCTGGACTGGGTCGCGGACGAGGTGGCCGGCATGAAGCGCGAGCTGGGCGCGGTGGATCGGCGCCGGGTGGACCGCTACCTGGACAGCGTACGCGAGATCGAGCGTCGCATCCAGCGCGTCGAAGCGCGCAACGTCAGCGGTGAGCCGCGTGAGTTGCCGGGCGCGCCTCCGGGGGTGCCGGACTCCTTCAGCGAGCATATGCGCCTGATGTTCGACCTGCAGCTCCTGGCCTTCCAGACCGACACGACCCGGGTAGTCGCGTTCAAGACCGGGCGCGACGCGTCGAACCGCACCTTCCCGGAGAGCGGTTCCGACCGGGCCTTCCACCCTTCGTCGCACCACGGCGGTCGCGAGAAGAACATCCTGGAGTTCAACAGGATCTGCCAGTACCGCACGGGCCAGATGGCGTACTTCCTCAAGCGGCTGGAAGAGACCATGGACGGGGATTCCAGCCTCCTGGACCAGTCCATGATCGTCTGGGGCTCCCCGATGGGCGACGCAAACCTGCACAACCATCGCCGCTGCCCGCTGGTGGTGATCGGCGGTGCCAACGGCCAGCTGGACGGCGGCATCCACCTCAAGGCGACGACCGGGACGCCGATGGCCGACGTCTTCACCTCGCTGCTGCACCGGTTGGGCCACGACGATCTCGGCGGATTCGGTGACTCCACGGGCGAATTCTCCTTCGGCGACCCGGTGGCGCCGTGAGGGTGCCGCTGCTGCTCCTGCTGCTGGGTGTTGTGGCGGCGGGGGGCGATCGTCCCGTCGCGCCCGACTCGCCCGTGGCGGACGCGGCCCAGCGGGGCGACCTCGACGCCGTGCGCCGCCTGCTGCAGGGCGGGGCTGACGTGAACACAGCCCAGGGAGACGGGATGACGGCGCTGCACTGGGCGGCGGAGCGGGGGGACGAGGCGCTCGGCGAGGTGTTGATCTACGCCGGCGCCAGGGTGGATGCGGGCACCCGGATCGGCCACTACACGCCGCTCCACCTGGCTGCCCGCAGGGCGCATGCTTCGGTCGTGACGCTGCTCCTCGAAGCCGGCAGCGACCCGTCGGCCCGGACGACCAATTCGGGTGCCTCCCCACTGCACCTGGCCGCGGCGTCAAGCGACCCGCGCGTGGTCTCGGAGCTCATCGAATGGGGTGCCGACGTGAATGTCCGCGAGTCGGCGTGGGGACAGACTCCGCTCATCTTTGCGGCCGCCAACAATCGGGTCGAGGTCATCCGCGCCCTCCTGCAGGCGGGTGCGGATCCGTCGCTCACCGCCAACTCGGTGGACGTGGAGGAGCAGGCCAGGGCGGATGGAGCGGCCGAACGGCGGCTCGGCGAATTCCTCGCCGCCTTCAAGGAGAAGGAGGGTGGCGGCACGGACTGGCAGCCGACGCCCGGCCAGGTTCAGGCCGCGATCGAGGCGTCGCGCGAGATCCAGCGCAAGTGGCCCGACGTGCCCGATCCGGCGGACGATGACAAGGAGAGCGAGGACGCAACCCCCGATAGCGCGGCCGCCGCTACCGACACCACCGTTGCCGCGGAGGCCGCCGACACTGCCGCCGCCGCCGAAGCAGACACCGCTGCCGCCGACGAGGCCCCCCGGCCCATGTCCTACGCGCAACAGGTCGGTTCCTGGGGCGGCTTGACACCGCTCCTCCATGCGGTCAGGCAAGGGCATGCCGAGGCGGCCGCTGCCCTGCTTGAAGGTGGTGCGGACATCAACCAGCCCTCGGGCGGCGACGCGACCACGCCGCTCCTCATGGCCGCGGTCAACGGCCAGTTCGACCTCGCCCTGAAGCTGCTCGATCGCGGAGCCGACCCGAATCTGACCAGCCGTGCGGGGACCACGCCCCTTTTCGCCGTGATCGAGCGCCAGTGGGCGCCGAGGGCGTCCTACGCCCACCCCACCGAGCACGAGCAGCAGCAAGCCACCCACCTGGATGTCCTCGAGGCCCTGCTGAACGCCGGCGCCGACCCCAATGTGCGCCTGAACAGCCATCTCTGGTACATGGAGTACACCTTCGGCGTCCTCAGGGGCAGCGGCATCAACCTGAAGGGTGCCACGCCGTTCTGGAGGGCCGCCTACGCGCTCGACGTGGACGCCATGCGGCTCCTCAAGGAGCGCGGGGCCGATCCGCACATCCCTACGACGAAACCTCCGCAGCGGCGCCGCCGTCCCCCCGCGGCCGAACAGGAGAAGAAGGAGGAGGCCGAGAAGGAAGGGGCGGAAAAGGTGACTGAAGGGGATGAAAAGGTAGCCGCAGGGGAAGAAAATGTAGTCGCAGGGGATGAGAAGGCGGCCGAAACCGCTGAGGTCGAAGAGGGCAAGCCCGCGCCGACCAAGGGCAACGCCGAGGGCGAGAGTTCCGAAGGGGAAACCGAGCAGCCCGCCGGGCAGGGCGAAGAGGAAGACGAAGACTTCTCAGGCGTTCCGCCGGTACCGGTCGGCGGCTCGCACATCTTTCCGATTCACGCCGCGTCAGGCGTGGGCTATGGACAGTCCTTCGCGGGCAACGCTCACCGTCACGTCCCCGGCAACTGGCTGGCGGCGGTCAGGTTCCTGGTCGAGGAGTGCGGGGCGGATGTGAATGTCCGGGACGCGAACGCCTACTCGGCGCTACACCATGCCGCCTCCCGGGGCGACAACGAGGTGGTGCTCTACCTGGTGGACCACGGCGCCGACGTGACGGTGATGAGCCGTAAGGGCCAGACCACCGCCGACATGGCGAACGGGCCGATCCAGCGGTTACAGCCCTTCCCGGCGACGGTCGCGCTGCTTGAGGAACTCGGGTCTAAGAACAACCACAAGTGTCTGTCGTGCTGAGCTGCTAGGACCCGATCCCCAGCGCCTCCGCCACCTCCTGAGCGATCCGCAGTTCGAGCACTCCTCGCGACTGGCAATGGACCGGATTGCCGCTCACCGCGCGGGGCTTGCCCCAGGCGTCGACCACGGTCAGCACCTCGGTGCCGTCCTCCCCCTTGGACGTCAGCTTCGTCGTCACCGTGAGGGTGATCTCGAACAGGTTGGCGAGGGAGCCCGAGAGGTCGCTGCCGCAGTCGACGAAGGTGTTCATGCGGTCTCCGCCAACCCGCCTGGCGCTGTACCCGAGGTTGCCGATCTGCATGGTGCGCGGATCGGACGTCTCCACCGGGATGTCCAACTGGGCGTATACGCCCCCGAGCACGCTCCACGCGAGCTCCGCCTCGGTCGCCAGCACGCGGACCCCGACGCCCGGTTCGGTGAAGATCTCCACCGGTGCGTAGGCGCCGACTCGCAAGACGGTCCGGGTCTGTCGCGGCGTCGGTGCCGACTCCTCGCCCGTGCCGGAAGTTCCTGACGCGCAACCGGCGACGGCGACGAGCGCGGCGACTACCAGAGGCCGGGTGTGGGGCAGGCTGGAAGCACTGATACGAAAGGGTGTCGACTTCATGGGCTATTCTCCCTTGTGATTGTCCAATCGGGATCTCTGGACGAACGCAAAGTTACAGCGGGCGGCCAAGCTCCGTCCATCGGTCCGGAACCGATTCCCAGGGCCTCGGCCACCAGCTGGGCGATCCGCAATTCGAGCACCCCCCGCGACTCGCAGTGGACCCTGTTCCCGCTGACCTCCCGGGGTCGCGCGTTGGCGTCGACCACGGATAGTACCTGGGTGCTGTCCGGCTCCTTCGCCGAGAGCACGGTGATCACCGAAAGGGTGATGTCGTACTGGTCCGCCAGCTGGCCCGTCATGTTCCTGCCACAGTCGAAAAAGGCGCTCATCCTTTCGCCACCCACCCGCCGGGCCCTGTAACCCGTGTTTCCGATCTCCATGGTCTGCGGGTTGGATGCCTTCACCGGGATGCCCAGCTGCCCGTAGATGCCTCCCAGCACGCCCCACGCCAACTCCGGCTTCGCGGCGATGGTCCTGGCTCCCACTCCCGGCTCGTTGAAGATCTCCAACGGGGCGTAGCCATCGATACTCAACAGCGTTCGGCGCGCCGCCGGCATTGATGTCGAGTCGTCCGGCGAGCCGGCGGCACATCCCCCGGCTCCGATGGCGACCGCGAGCGCGGTGATGGCAACGAGTCCGCGGTGGGGAATGGTCGGCTCGCCGGGCAGAGTGCGTCTCTCTCTCACGTCAAATCCTTCGTTGCGGTCGTTCACATTGAAGATGAGGCCTTCCGATCTCATACACCATTCGCCAGGTGCGGGTTCGACTAGCCCGCCGGGCGTGCCACCGCATCGGATTCGAAGATGTCCAGCCCCGTTCGCCCCAGCGCCGCCCGTGCCCGCTCCAGCCAGGACGATCTTCGCACCAGCACCAGTTCAAGGTACGGGGGCGGCTGAATCCCGTCCACGATCCTGATGAAGTGGACGTCGCCGAGTTCCACCGGGTGGTCGATCTCGTAGCCGCGACCGGCCCAGGAGAAGCGAACCCGGTCCCTCTGCTGGAAGTCGGCCGCTTTCCACCGCTGCTCGACGTAAACCTCGTCTTCGACAGCGTAGATGTCCGGTCCGATGCGGTCGCCGTGCCGGTAGTAGGCGGGCTCGAAGTCCGACCCTTCGTAGCGGAGAAACGTCTGCTCCATGGCGTAGTCGACGCCGACCAGGTCTTCCTGGTCCGCGAGCGACTCCAGATGATGCCGCAGTTCGTGGGTCAGCGTCTCCCAAATCTGATCCTCCCAGTCGAATCCGGGATCGAATTCGGCCAAGGCCTGGAATGACCCCCAATGGAGGACGACCAGCGACCGGACCGTGTCGGGTCCGTCCCAGCCCGAGGGATACGACTCCGTCACACACTCACCGAGGGTGTACACGCCGGGGAAGCGGGGGTGGGGAAGGGCGTCGCGGTGAACGGTGAGTCCGTCCACGCCTTCCCGGTAGCGTTCCGGAATCGTGTCGAAGACCCGGCGGGCGTCCTTTTCGAAAGCGTCGAAGTCCATAGCTTAGCTTAACTCCCTGGTCCCCGCCGCCGGACCGATCCCGGGTCGCGCCGCAATGGAGGTTGGCTTGAAACCCCCGGCACAGGGCCGCAAGGCCGCCATGATCTTCATTCTGATCACGGTCTTCATCGACGTGCTGGGGATCGGCATCATCATCCCCATACTCCCCGAGCTGATCAAGGATTTCGCCGGGGGAAGCACCACCCTGGCCGGGCGCTGGTTCGGCGTTCTCGCTGCCACCTACGCCGTCACCCAGTTCTTCTTCGCTCCCCTCCTGGGGGCTATTTCCGATCGCGTGGGACGCCGGCCGGTGATCCTCATCTCGCTCTTCGGTCTGGGGATCGACTATATCATCATGGGGTTCGCGCCCTCGATCGCGTGGCTCTTCGTGGGCAGGCTGTTCGCCGGGGTGATGGGCGCGAGCATCACCACAGCGAACGCCTACATCGCCGACGTGTCCGGACCTGAGAACCGGGCGAGGAACTTCGGCCTCATCGGCGTCGCCTTCGGCCTGGGCTTCATCTTCGGGCCGGCGCTGGGCGGGATCCTGGGCGGAATCGACCTGCGGCTGCCCTTCTTCGCCTCCGCGGGGCTCGCGCTTGTGAACTGGCTGTATGGCTTCTTCGTCCTCCCCGAATCGCTGCCCCCCGAGAACCGGGACGAATTCAGGTGGGCCAAGGCGAATCCGGTCGGAAGCGTCGCGGTGCTGCGCTCCTATCCTCTCGTCGCGGGCCTCGCGTTTTCGTTCATCTTCATGGTGCTGGCACAGCGGGGGCTGGAAACCGTCTGGGTGCTCTACACCGGGCACAAATTCGGCTGGGACGCACAGGCCAACGGCCTCTCGCTCGCGCTGGTGGGGGTCATGGCCACCATTGTGCAGGGCGGGCTGGTGCAGCCCGTGATCAAGCGCTTCGGTGAGCGGCGGGCGATCCTCGGAGGGCTGGTGATTGCCGTGATCACCTACCTGGGCTACGGATTGGCGACCGCGGGCTGGATGCTGCTCGCGTTCATCGTCTTCGGGTCGATTGGGGGCGTGGCCGGGCCCGCGATTCAGGGCCTCGTGGCGGGCACGGTGGCCCCGCACGACCAGGGAAAGGTTCAGGGCGCGATCCAGTCGCTCATGAGTCTGACGGCGATCGTCGCGCCGCTGCTCTTCACGGCGGGGCTGTTCAGCTACTTTACCTCGGACGCGGCCCCCATCGAACTGCCTGGAGCGCCCTTTCTGCTCGGCGCGGTAATGTACGCGACTGCGTTCGTGCTCCTGCTCAAGCTGTTCCGGCGGATGCCAAAGTAGGGCTAGTTCACCGCTCGTTCGCCAATTCTGCCGCTGATAGTGTCTTTTTTGTGCCGTTTATTGTGTTGCAAGTCTGCCGCTGATAACGTCCCAATTCTGCCGTTTCACTGGCGCTGACCGACTTGGTGAGGCTACGTTCCGGTGCTCGCGCAACTCGTTCCGCCGCACCCCCGCGAGGCCAACCAATGAGGCGATACCTCCCCAGGACCGTCGACCTGGAGATGCGTGAACTGCTCGGCGCCACCGGCTGCGTCGTGATAGAGGGTGTTCGGGGTTGCGGCAAAACCACGACAGCGAGGGAATTCGTCGCGAGCGAAGTGCTACTCGACGTTGACGAAGACGCGCTGCACCTGGCGGAGGCGGACCCTGCCGAGGTGCTCAAGGGCCCGCCACCGCGACTGATCGACGAGTGGCAATTGGAGCCCAGGGTCTGGAACCATGTGAGGCGGGCTGTCGATGACCGCCGGGCGGCTGGCCAGTTCATCCTCACTGGATCGGCGATTCCCGGGGACGACGCCACTCGGCATACGGGCATGCGTCGCATAGTTCGCCTTCGCATGCGTCCTATGTCACTCCACGAGATGGGCCGGTCGTCCGGTGCCATCTCGTTGAGGCGCATGCTCGCGGGGGGACCTGCCAAGGCGGAGAAACACACGATTCCCCTGGGTGAGGTGGCCGAGCTCATCTGCCGGGGAGGATGGCCCGAGAGCGTGGACTGGCCGCTGGCGCGTGCCCTGCGAGCGAATCGGGGTCAGGTGGACGAGGTGGCCCGCGTGGACATTCAGAGCGTGGACGGTATCCGCCGAGACCCGCAACGGGTGAGGCTGCTCCTGCGGTCCCTGGCCAGGAACGTCGGCACCGCCGTTGCGACATCGAGGCTTGCCGCGGACGTGGGAGGCGGAGAAAACGGGGCGATCAAGCCGCACACCGCCGCCGGCTACCTCAACGCCCTCGAGAGGATAATGATCGTCGAGAACCAGCCGGCGTGGGCAACCCACCTGCGTTCACGCGCAGTTCTCCGCAAGCGTCCGGTCCGCCATTTCGTGGATCCATCCCTGGCTGTGGCGGCGCTGGGTGCCGATCCCGGCCGGCTGCTCGGCGACTTCAAGTTCCTCGGGCTGCTCTTCGAGTCGCTGGTCGTGCGCGATCTCCGCGTATACGCGCAGGCCGCAGATGCCGAGGTCTTCCACTACCGGGAGAACGGGCGGCTGGAGGTCGATGCCGTGGTCCAGGCCCGCGATGGTCGTTGGGCGGCCTTCGAGGTGAAGCTGGGTCCGAGAATGGTCGATGAGGGTGCCCGCAACCTGCTCAGGCTCGCCGAGCGCGTGGATCGGAAAACGGTTGGCCCGCCCCGGGCCCTCGGCGTGATCGTGGCAAGCGGATACGGCTACGCGCGGCCGGACGGCGTGGGAGTGATTCCGATGGGGGCGCTGGGACCGTAGGGGTTCAGCGGGCCTCCTCCTCCCCCACCCCCAACTGCCCCAGCAGAAACGCCAGCTCCATCGCGTTGTTGCGCATGTTGCGGCTGAACGTCCGCCCTCCCGCATGGCCCGTCCGCGGATCGTAGTCCAGGATCACGGGCAGCCCGGACGCCGTCGCCGCCTGCAGCCGTGCAGCCATCTTCCGCGCCTGCAGCGGCGGGACGCGCGTGTCCAGGTCGCCCTGGGTCAGCATCACCGCCGGGTAGCGCACCCCGTCGCGCACGTTCTGGTACGGTGAGAAGGTCCGCAGCACCTCGAACTCCTCGGCGACGGCCGCGTTCCCGTACTCCAGCAGCGCGGGCATGTTGTTGGCGTGGGTGAACTGGTTGAAGCGCACCATGTCGAGGTCGGGGAGGCCGCAGAAAACCGCGCGGTAGAGGTCGGGCCGCTTGGTCAGGGCGGAGCCGACGAGCAGGCCGCCGTTGCTGACGCCGCGGATCGCGAGGCGGTCCGGGTTGGTGTAGCCGTTCGCGATGAGCCACTCGGCGGCCGCGATGAAGTCGTCAAAGACGTTGGGCTTGTTCTCGAGCATGCCGGCACGGTGCCAGGTCTCGCCGAACTCGCCGCCGCCCCGGAGCGTCGCCAGGGCGTAGACGCCGCCCTGTTCCATCCAGGCGGCTGCGCCCGTGTTGAAGCGGGGCAGGTTGTTGGAGTTGAAGCCGCCGTAGCCGTAGACAAGTGTGGGCGTGTCGCCGTCGGGCTCGTACCCCCGCCGGTGGGCGACGTACATCGGCGCTTCGGTCCCGTCGGCGGAGGTGTACCACACCTGGCTGACCTCGTAGTCGGCGCCGTTGAACGGGACCGCCGACGGCAGCCACTCCTCGGTCTCCATGGTTTCCAGGTCGATCTTGAGGACGTGGGAGGGTGTGACGAGGGACATGAGGGTGAGCAGCCCAGCCCCTTCGCCCCACGAGCGCAGCGTGGCCACGTGGTGCTCGGGAAGAGGGATTTCGCCGGTCATCGTCCCGTCCATGTCGTACCGCACGATCCTGCTCGACACGTTGTGGAGGTAGTCGGCGTAGATCTGGTCATCGATGATCTGATAGCCCGTGAGCAGGTCGTCGGCCTCGGCGATCACCTCTCGCCAGTTGGCGGGATCGGGGTCCGGGTTGCCCGGGTCCACCGCGACCACGCGGTTCAGGGGCGCGTCGAGATTCGTGAGCAGGTGGAGATCGCCGTCAACGAACCGGGTGCGGAAGCGCGCGGGAGCACCGACGATGACCGGCTCCGGCTCGCCCCCGGCCTGCAAGTCCTGCAGGTACACGTCAGTTCGGGCCCAGCCGTGCTGCACGGTGTACGCCATGTAGCGGCCGCCGCCGCCCCGGGAAAAGCCCACGAACTTCTCGGGGCCGTGGCCCTCGCCGAAGAGCTCGGTGTCGTCCGCCAGGTCGTTGCCCAGTACGTGATGCCGCACCCGGCCCCCTGTCTCCCGCGACCGGCTGACATAATGGAACCCGATCCCCTCGGGGTCGAAGGACGTGCCGCCGTAGAGGAAGTTGGGCAGCCGGTCGGGCAGGTCTTCGCCGGTGGTGAGGTCGCGAACGCGGATCGAGAGCTCGTCCTGCCCCCCGTCGCGGATCGCGTACATCATGAGGTTCCCATCCGGCGAGAAATCCCGGATGCTCACGCTGGTGGTGCCGTCGGGGTGGATGTCCAGGGGGTCGACCACCACCTCGAAGTCGCCGGTCAGGTCCATCGGGCCTTCCTCGCGCTCCTCGGGTGCGGGGCGCCGGTAGATGGCAGCGACCTCGCGGCCCGGCTTCCGCAGCGAGAAGTACTCGTAGTCGCCGGCCCGCCGGGGGAAGACCGCGCCCTGCACATCCATCAGTTCGCGCAGCCGTGCTGCCAGTTCGCTGCGCAGCGGCGTGTCGCCCACGATCTGCTCCGCGTACGCGTTCTGCGCGGCGATCCAGGCCCGCGTCTCGGGGCTGTCCTGGTCCTCCAGCCACCGGTAGTCGTCCGTGATGGCGACGCCGTGCAGCGTGTCGACCACGGGTTCGCGCACGGTGTCGGGCGGGGGCGGGTAGGGGGAGCCGCAGGCGAGGGCCAGGGTGAGGCCGACGGTGGCGAGGGCCGCGGTCGCGGGCCAGCGGGAGGAGCGATGGGATGGAGCAGGGGAGCGAAGGCGGGCGGTCGGGCTGCTGGGTCGGTACGGCATGATCGGCTCCGGCTGGTGGCTCCGCGCGATTGCGGGTCGCCTCGTGGCTGAGAGCCGAAGGTGACGCGCGGCAGCGTGCTCGCGCAAGGCGCGGAGGGGTCGCCGTCGCGGCGTTAGATCGCCGTCCCCGATTTCGCCGTCAGCGCCAGGTACAGCGCGCTCAAGCGGGCCGTCATCGGCCCCGGGGCACCGTCGCCGATTGTGCGCCCATCGAGTTCGATCACGCTGGCCAGCTCGCCCATCGTTCCGGTGCAGAAGGCCTCGTCGGCCCGGTACGCTTCGGTGAGCGAGAGGTCCTTTTCCAGCGCGGGGATGCCGTGCCCGACACACAGCTCGAGCACCGTCGCCCTCGTGACTCCTTCAGGGCACGCCACCGTGTGGCTTGTCATGACGACTCCCGCCGTGACGACGAAGAAGTGAGTGGCGTTGGTCTCGGCGATGAAGCCGCGCCGGTCCAGCATGAGCGCGTCGTCGGCGCCCGCCGCGTTCGCCTCGATCTTGGCGAGGATCGACTGGAGCAGGTTGGCGTGGTGGATCTTCGGGTCGAGAGTGTCGGGATCGAACCGCCGCACCGAACTGGTGATGAGGCGCAGGCCCGACCGGTCGTAGACGGGCGCCTTGTGCTCGGCCAGAACGATCAAAGTCGGGCCGGAACGGTTGAGACGGGGGTCCATGCCTGAGGTGTATTTCACACCGCGCGTGAGCGTCAGGCGGATGTGGATGCCGTCCCGCATCCCGTTTGCGGCGAGTGTGCGCCGGATCTCGTGCATGATCCGGTCGTCGGAGGGGATCTCGGTGAATGCCAGCGCCAGGGCGGATGAGCGTAGCCGGGCCAGGTGTTCCTCGAGCTTGAAGATCTTGCCGTCGTACAGGCGGAGCCCCTCCCAGACGGCGTCGCCGCCCTGCACCACGGAGTCGAAGGGACTGACGCCGGCTTCGTCACGGTGCTGCAGCTTCCCGTTCACGTTGACGACGAGGTCGCGGTTGCGTTCGTCGAAGTGTTGAAGCATGGCGGTTCCTTGTTCAGGGAGCCCGTGGCGGTCGAAAATGTAAAGCGAAGGTGACATTACACTATGACATTACCGGGGCACGTTGCGGCGATTCGGTCACGCGTCACGCTCCCGCGCATCCGGCGCTCCTGTTCAACCGAGCACCCCGCGCCTGCGGGGCCGCCGCGGGTGCTGATCAGCTTCATGGTGGGGCGGTCACGGCGCCGTGGTAATCGTCACTCGATCTCCAGGATCCGGGCGCCTGTCGCTTTCGCGGTAGAGATCACGGTGTCCGACTCGACTCCGGCCTCGACGCGAAAGGCCTTCGCCATTGCGGCCACGGCGCTCTGTGCGGCACGCCTTCCCCGGCAAAGCGCGAAGACCGAAGGCCCCGAACCCGATAGGCCCGCTGCGACGGCCCCCGCCTCCAGGGCGCTCGCCTTGACCCTTTTGAAGCCGGGTACGAGCGTGGCCCTCACCGGCTCGGCCACCGCATCGCGCACGCAGCGTGCGATCAGATCCCAGTCTTCCGTGAACAGCCCGGCGACCAGTCCCGCCGTGTTCCCCCATTGCTGGATGCCGGCCTCGAGTGGGACGGTGTCGTCCAGGATCATCCTGGCGCGCAGCGTCTCCACCTCCATTGCGGGGTGGGCCACGGCCACGATCATGTCGTCGGGCGTCGGAAGCTGCACCATCCGTGTGGGCCGCCCCGGCAGCACCAGCACGAACCCGCCCACTAGTGAGGGGGCCGCGTTGTCGGCGTGGTTGGCGCCCGAGCCCTTGCTCTCGCCGATCATGGCGCATTCGAGCAGCGCGATGGGATCGAGGTCGCAGCCCAGAAGCGCGTCGGCCGCCACCGCGCCCGCGACCGCGCTCGCCGCGCTGCCGCCCAGTCCCGAAGCGAGGGGGATCCCCTTGCGGACCTCGATCGCGATGCCCGCCGCCGATTCCAGGCGTTCGAGCACGCCGCGGACTGCCAGCGCGGCAGCGTTGCGGGCGGGATCCGTCGGGACGCGTCCGCCGTCGCCGGTCACCGACAGGGACACGATTCCCGTTCCAGCCGCGGCGCGGACGATGACCTCGTCCCCCGGGCCCTCCAGTGCCACCCCGAAGATGTCGAAGCCGCACCCGAGGTTGGAAATGGACGCGGGGGCGAAGACGCGGACCGCGCGGGGAAGGCCGTCCCGTTGGGGCATGTCAGCGCCCCGGGTCGCCGGCCCGCGGATTCTCACGCCCACTTCGCCGCATCCCCGGCCGCTTCCGGAACGGCATCGCCACCATCCCGGGCAGCGTGGCCCAGTCCCGGCGCTCCGTGTCCTCCAACCCCAGGGTCAGCGCGCGAGGATTCGCCACCAGGCGGAAGCTGCCGAAGACCCGGTCCCAGAAGGAAAAGACGCTGGAATAGTTGGAATCGGTCTCGGGCTGATAGTCAGAATGGTGCACCCAGTGCATCCAGGGCGTGACGATGAGCCAGCGCAGCCACCGGTCCGCGCCCGCGGGGACGCCCACGTTGCCGTGGTGGAAAAGGATGACCGGAAGCAGCACGGCCTCGTACACCAGCACCTGGCCGACCGTCATCCCCAGCAGAGGGAGGACCGCGAGCCGCGCGATCGAGGAGAGCACGATCTCACCCGTGTGAAAGCGAAGCCCCGAGCTGGCGCTGAGTTCGCGGTCCGCGTGGTGCACGGCGTGGAAGCGCCACAGGAACGGGACCCGGTGGTTGAGGCGGTGCCAGAAGTACTGCCACAGGTCGAAGAGGACGAAGCCGAGCGCGAAAGCCCACAACCCCTCCACGCCGAGCCAGTGCAGGATGCCGAAGGAGTTCGCGCGGGCCCATTCGGTTGCCACCAGGGTGGCTCCGGCGAAGACCAGGGACGCGACGACCGCGTTGAGGACCCCCAGGGCCAGATTCGAGGCGTCGTGGCGGACGCGCTCGCGGCGGCCCTCGAACATGGGGATCACCCCTTCGAGGAGCCACATGATGCCCAGGGCGACCGCGGCCGCAACGGGCTTGAATGCGAACAGGGACTCGGTCATCGCTAGCGAAGCGAAAGTCTTGTGAGATGTGCGGGCATGGACGGTAAGGTAATCGGGGCCGCGTAGCGGGACGAACTCGCGGGCGCCTCAGGTTGTGGCGTCCGACCTTGCGCAGTCTATTGGGCGGGTCGATCCGCCTGCGGGGCGCGCACGAAATCCTCCCACACCCGAACCGGAGCAGAACACCGTGGCACTGAACCACAACTACTCGGGCTACACGTCGTACGAGTACGTGAAGAGTAACCGCGACTTCACCGAATACGACCTCATCGAGGGCGAGTCTCTCTTCGACCCCTACCTCGTACCGCTGAACGCCGCCCAGGAGGCCCGCATGCTGGATCTCGCCGGGCGCATTCTGATGATCTCGCTGCACGAGCACCCCCACCTCTTCCCGGCAAGAGCCGACCAGATCCGCGCCTACGACTCCGAGGGGCGTGTGCACACCGCCTACGAGGCGCTCGCCGACTCCTGGTGGGACTGCGTCTTCGACAACTTCCTCGACGGCGCGGCGTGCATCACGTCGAAGAACGGGTGGAAGTGGGACGACGTCGTCTACGACATGGGGATGCGCTTCTGCGACCTCGCGCATCAGGACTTCATCATCAAGTGTGAGCGCGTCGACGACATCCACCGGGCGCACAGGGATGGCCGGATCGCGCTGGTGGCCGCCCAGGAGGGCGCCGCCATGATCGAGAACGAGCTCGACCGGATCGAGATCCTCTACGGGATCGGTCTGCGCGTGCTGGGGATCACCTACAGCGAGTCCAACGCGCTGGGGACGGGCCTCAAGGAGACGAGGGACGGCGGACTGACCTCGTTCGGGCGCAAGGCGGTGACACGGTTGAACGACGTCGGGCTGGCGATCGACTGCGCCCACGCCAGCGACCAGACGACGCTCGACACGGTCGAGGTGAGCCGGCACCCCATCTTCCTCACCCACACGGGCGCCCGCGGGCTCTGGAACATCAAGCGGCTGGCTCCCGACAACGTCATCCGCGCGGTGGCGGACAAGGGTGGCGTGATCGGGATCGAGGCCGCGCCCCACACCACCGTCTCGCCGCAGCACCTGCGCCACGGCATCGAGTCCTTCATGGACCACTTCGAGTACGTGAAGGATCTCGTCGGCATGGACCACGTCGCCTTCGGCCCCGACACCCTGTACGGGGACCATGTGGGGCTGCACCAGGTGTACGCCGCGGCCCTCTCCATCGACGAGACCCACGATGTCGGGGGAGGGAAGTCGCCCGAGCACATCCCGGTGGACCATGTGCGGGGCATCGAGAACCCGACGGAAGGATCGAAGAACATCCTGCGCTGGCTGGTGAAGGAGAGCTACAGCGACAAGGACATCGAGAAGGTGATGGGCGAGAACATCATGCGGGTGCTGGGGGAGGTGTGGCAGTGAGGGGGGAGCCGGAGGGCGCAGGGGCCGTGGCCGCGGGCACGCCCGAGGAGCCGAGCCGGGTCCCGGTGGTCTCCATGATTCTGATGGCGATCTTTCTGGTCGGTGGCAGCATCGGTCTACTCGCGGACTGGCCCGCGGGCCCGGCGAACCTGGACTGGGGGGTGTGGATCGTGCTGTACGGCGGATACGCCTATGTGATCAGCGCGGCCGTTTTTCACGCCCGCACGGGTCGCTGAGGGGATGCCCACAACCGTCCTGTACACCGTCATCCTCGTCCTCTACTTCTCTGCCTTGATGGGGCTCGGTTTCTGGTTCAACCGCCGCAACCGGTCAAGGCAGGAGTACTTCCTTGCCCGCGGGGACCTCGGCCCGGCGACCCTCGGGTTTTCCTACTCGGCCACCCAGATGAGCGGCAGCTCGTATATGGGCGCCGTCGGCACGGAGCGGGAGCTGGGGTACAATTTTGCCCCGGCGGGCGTCTCCTCGGCGGCGGCCGCGTGGTTCACGTACATCCTGCTGGGCGAGCGGCTGCGCAGGGTCGCGTCGCGGATCCGCTGCACGACGATCGTGGACGTCTTCGAAGCCCGCTACCAGGGCAAGGCGGTGGGGATGACCGCGACCGGGCTGATGCTGGTGGCCTTCATCCCGCTGATCGCGGCCCAGCTCAAGGCGGCGGGGAATCTCTTCGAGGTGCTGCTGGGGATGCCGTACCTCCTGGGGCTCGTTGTCTTCGGTGGAATCGTGATCCTGTACACGGTGATCGGAGGGATGCACGCCGTCGCGTGGACCGACCTGATCCAGGGCTCGATCATGATCGTCGGCTTCGCGGTGCTCGCGCCCGTGGCGGTGAACGCGGCCGGAGGGTTCAGCGAGATGCACCTGCGCTACGGCGAGATCAATCCGGGCGGAATCTCGTTTCTGGGGGATATGCCGGCGCTGTGGGTGGTGTCGTCGTTCCTGGTGTGGGGGTTCTTCCAGATCGGCGGGGCGCCCGCGGCCGTCACCCGCTTCCTGATCCCCAAGGACCGTGGGACGCTCCGGCGGGCCCTCGTGTTTTCGATCGGCTTTTCGTCCTTCATTTTCATCGGCTCGACGCTGATCGCGATTGCTTCTGGCGTGCTCCTGCCCGACCTGCAGCAGACGGACCTGGCGCTCCCCACGCTCGTGCAGCTGCTCCTGCACCCTCTCTTCGGCGGGATCCTCGTCGCGGCGGTGCTGGGCGCCACGATGTCGACGATCGACTCGGTGCTGCTGCTGGCGAGCTCCCTGGTGGTCGAGAACCTGTATGTGCCGCTGTCCGGGCGCGAAGTGTCCCAGGAGAGGGGGCTCAGGCTGGCGCGCTGGACGACGCTGGGGATCGGAGCGCTCGCGATGACGGTCGCCGTGGACCCGCCCGCGACCATCCTCTTCATCGTGACGATGTCGTTCAGCCTGCTGGCGTCGGCGTTCACCTTCCCGCTTCTGCTCGGGTTGTGGTGGCCGCGGGCGACCCGGGCAGGGGGTCTGGTGGCGATGGTCGGCGGGGCCGCCTTCTGCGTGCTGTGGTACGTCCTCGGCTATCTGGAGCACGGCACCTTCGACAACTGGATCGCCGGGCTGTGGCCGGCTCTGATCGGTCCGTTGGTGTCGTTGGCGCTGCTGGTGGGGGTGAGTCTGGTCACGGCGCCGCCGCCGCGGGAGGTGCACGAGGTGTTTTTCGCGGAGTGAGGGTAGACGCGGGGCTTCGCGGAGCCCTCGTGCAACAGGAGGCGATGGGTCTACTTTGGGGTGCCGGAGCCAGGAAGAATGGTTGCGTTGCTGATCCCGGGAACTGAGCGCCTGCAAGGAGGCACACCGATGAAACCCCAGCGAGGTTGTCCCGTGTCCCCAAGTCGATCCCTTTGTCTCTTGGCGGGTCCCAGCCTGCTGCTTGCCTTGGTGTCGGCCCTCACCCCCACGCCTGCCCACGCCCAGGAGGCCGCGTGGTCCGTCGAGGCCGCCACCGGACCCGTCCGTCCGCTCGCCTTCAACGCCACCGAAGGCACCTGGATGAGCGTGGATGTCTCCCCCGATGGCCGGCAGGTCGTCTTCGATCTCCTGGGTACGATCTATGAGATGCCGGTCGTGGGTGGAGAGGCTGTCGCGCTGACCTCGGGAAGTTCCTGGAACCTGTCGCCCCGCTACGGTCCTGACGGGGAGCGCATAGCATTCTCGTCGGACCGCAGTGGAAGTCATCAGATCTGGGTGCTGGAACGTGGGTCGGGCGAGGTGCGGGCGGTTTCCGACTGGCCAGGCGCGAACATTCACCGGCCCTCCTGGTCGAGCGACGGCGGGCGCATCTACGCGGGTGTGTCGGGGGATGGGATCCCGAGCCAGCTGGTCGCCTTCAGCTCCGATGGCGACGGGGAAGGCGAATCGCTGATCGTGGGAGACGGGCCGATAAACGGAGCCCATCCGCTGCCGGGAGGGCTCCGCTTCCTTTTCGAGCATCACAACCAGGCCACGTACCCGTTCGGCTTCAACCCATACGTGATGCCGCCCGGGGGCGCCCGCATCGAGTCCTTCGACGAGGCGACGGGCACGTCGGAGGTCGTCATCGAGCGGCCCGGCGGGGCCTTCCAGCCGGTGCTGTCCCCGGATGGCGACTTCCTGGCGTACGTGCACCGGGGGCTGGGGGGTACTGTCCTGATGGTGCGCAACATGGCGACGCGGGAGGAACGGGTCCTCCTGGACGGCCTCGACCGGGACCGGCAGGACACGCGACAGGCATACGGCCCCTATCCGAACCTGGACTGGTACCCCGACGGGAGTGGTGTCGTGCTGGGGTTCGAGGGGGGACTTGCGTCCGTGGACGTCGCTACGGGCACGATCTGGCGCATCCCCTTCACGGCGCCGGTGCGCCGGGACATGTCCGAGACCATCCGTTTCGCCACCGAGCTTCCCGAGGAGCGGGCGCGGACCCGGACTCATCGCTGGGGGCGCCGCACGTCCCGTGGCATCATCTCGGAGGCTCTAGGCGATCTGTGGCTTCATGACGGGAGTGGCGCCCGTAACCTCACCCGTTCGGCAGCCCACGAGACGAGCCCGGCGGTCGACCCGGTGTCCGGCGCGCTCTACTTCGCGTCGTGGACGGACGAGGCCCTGGGGTCGGTGCGACGCATGGAACTTGCGGGCGACAGCGGGTCGGGCGGCCAGGCGCCGCAGGTCACCGACATCGCGTCCCAGTACGGGGCCGTGGCCGTGTCTCCCGACGGGACCGAACTCGCGTTCGTGCGCGGCACCGGTGGGCTGCACCAGGGCAGGTGGCTGTCGAACCAGACCCGGTTCGAGCTGGTGCTCCAGGGTCCGGATGGTGGACGACGGCTGACCGGTGTGGAAGGGCAACCGTTGGAGTACGCCAACATCGCCGGGAAGATTCCGCCGGCGGTCGTCTTCGGGCCGGCAGGCCGTGAGATATACTTCACCGAGTTCGAGGACGGGGTTCTGGTCCTCAAGCGCATCGGACGCGACGGATCCGGCGAGAGAACCCTCTACGTGTTCCCCCATGCGGTGGCCGCCGTTCCGTCGCCGGACCTCGAGTGGATCGCGCTGCGCGAGTATCACCGCAGCTTCATCATGCGGTTCGAGCCCGGGGACGCGCCGGTCACCGTGTCGCCGTACGAGGGGCAGGGCCGGTCCTACCGGGTCGATCCCGAGGACGGCGGTTACATGGTGTGGTCCGGCGACGGCGAGACCCTGGGGTGGACCCGCGGCACCGGCTTCTACGAGAAGACGGTGGACGAGATCGTGGACGGTGTCGAACGGGCGCGGGTCGAGGCCGGTGCGGCCGAGTGGAGGGGAGACAGGGTCCCGGGCTCGACGGCGCGCCGCACCGAACTCTCGATCGAGTACGACGTCGCCCGCCCGGATGGGATGGTGGCGCTCACCGGCGCCCGTGTGGTCACCATGGACCCCGCCCGGACCGTTCTCGAGAACGCCACCGTATTGATCGACGGGGGCCGGATCGCTGCGATCGGGCCCGATGTCGAGATTCCGCCCGCCGCACGCCTCTACGATGTGCGCGGAACGACCATCATCCCCGGGCTGGTGGACGCCCACGCGCATCCCCACATCGATCATTCCGCCCTGCACGTGATCGAACAGGCCCCCGGGTACCTCACCGGACCCGTCGCCTACGGTGTCACCACCATGGTCGAGGTCTACGGCAACGAGTACCGCGACGGCTGGATGACCGACATGATCCGGTCCGGCAAGATGACGGGACCGCGTTTCCTCACCACGGGGTCGGTCATCTACGGCCGCAGACATGGCGGCCGCCTGCGCATGTTCCGCCCGATCGAGACACTCGACGACGCGCGTGAGCAGCTCCGCTGGAATCGCGACCACGGCGCCATCGCCGTGAAGGACTATGCCCAGGCGACGCGAAAGCGGCGGCACCTGGTGGCCACGGCGGCACGCGAGTTGGGGCTCAACGTGCTGTCCGAGTCGTCGGCCAACCCGCAGATGAACCTGACCCAGATCATGGACGGGGTGACAGGGATCGAGCACTCGATGGGACTGGCCCCCTTCCACGACGATGTGGTGCGCTTCTGGCAGGGCACCGACGCCGGGATGACCCCGACACTGCTCGTGGTCTACAACGGTCCCATGGGCGAGGGATGGTTTCACCAGGCGAACAAGCTTTGGGAGGATCCGAAGCTCACCCGCTTCATCGACCCCATGTCGCTCATGCGCATACGCAACACCACCCACCTGTGGCCCGACGACATGTACGCATGGGACATGGCCCGCGAACTGCGGAAGCTCTACAACGCCGGCACCTCACTCCAGTTGGGGGCCCACGGCCAGATGATGGGCCTCGGCACCCACTGGGAACTGGAGCTCTTCCAGGAGGGTGACTTCCGGCCCGCGCAGATCCTTGAGATCGCCACCATCCGGGGCGCCGAACAGCACGGCCTCGATGCTCAGATCGGCTCGCTCGAGGTCGGCAAGCTGGCCGATCTGGTCATTCTGGACGGAAACCCCCTCCTCGACATCCGCCACGCCGCGCAGATCCGCTATGTGATGAAGGGTGGGGTGCTGTACGGCGGCGAGGACGCGGCCCGGGTGTGGCCAAATCCGAGTCCGGCGCCGAGGCCGTACTTCATGCGGTGACTGGTTGGGGCGCCAGCCCCGGGACGAACTACCTGGTGGCGTTGGCGAACAGCGCGGTGATGCCCGCGTGGACGACTACGAAGGCGAGTACGCCGCCATCAGGGTCGCGAAAGCGCCGTCCCCAAAGCTATCCTATCAGGCATGACCACCACCCCCCACACCCAGCGGCATCTCGGTCTCCTCGGCGCGACCGGCATCGGTGTCGGCGCGAGCGTGGGAAGCGGCATCCTGGCCCTCGCCGGGATAGCCTTCCTGACCACGGGGCCCAGCGCGATCCTCGCCTTCGCCCTCAACGGCGGGATCGCGTTTCTGACGGTGTATTCGTACGGCGAACTCGCCGCCCGGTTCCCGCAGTCGGGCGGCACCTACACCTACGCGCGCAAGGTCCTCACGGTCGAAGCCGCCTTTGCGGTCGGGTGGGTGGTCTGGTTCGCCTCGGTCGTCGCGGCGGTCCTCTACGCGATGGGATTCGCCGTCTTCTTCGCGCCCTTCCTGGAACAGATCATCCGCATGCTGGGCGGCGACGTCCCGGCGTGGCTGGACGGGCGGTTCGCCCTCGTGGGGTACGCACTCGGCGCGGTCGCGCTCTACGTGTGGCGCCTGACGCGGTCGGCGTCGGGCGGTGGCCAGTGGGAAACCATCGGGAAGGTCGTCGTCTTCGCGGTGATCCTTCTCGCGGGGTTCTTCGCGCTCTTCTCCGAGGCCCCCGCTCCCGGCGACCTGGCCGCTCGCTTCCGGCCGTTCTTCGCGGAGGGGTTCGGCGGCCTCGTACAAGCCATGGGGTACACCTTCATCGCATTGCAGGGGTTCGACCTCATCGCGGCGGTTGGCGGCGAGGTGCGGGACGCCGAACGCAATGTCCCGCGGGCGATGTTCCTGTCGCTCGGGACGGCCCTCGTCATCTACCTGCCGCTTCTTTTCCTCATCGTCGCGGTGGGCTCCCCGGACGTGCCCGTGGGCGAACTCGCCGCCGCGAACCCTGAAATCCTCGTGGCCGTGGCCGCTCGCAACTTCATGGGCTCTGCGGGCTATTGGCTCGTGGTTGCGGCCGGGCTCCTGTCCATGCTTTCCGCGCTGCAGACGAACCTCCTGGCAGCGTCGCGCTTCGCCCGCACGATGGGGTCCGACCGGACCCTGCCCCAGCGCTTTTCACGACTCGCGCCGGGCACCGGTACGCCCACCGCCGCGATCCGCCTTTCCGCCGTGGTGGTGGCCTTTCTCCTGGTCGCGGTCCCGAACGTCGCCGTTGCCGGCGCCATCGCCAGCCTGATCTTCCTCGCCTGTTTCGCCCTGACCCACGGGATCGGCTACCTGGCGCGCAAGCGGACGGGACGGCCCGTGGGCTTCCGCACCCCCTGGTTCCCGTCGATTCCGGTCGTGGGCGGCTCGGCCTGCGTCGCGATCGCCCTCTACCAGGCGGTCGCGGTTCCGCAGGCCGGCGTGCTGGCCGCCCTCTGGCTCGGCGTCGGCGCGGTGTTCTATGCGCTCCACCTGGCCCCGAGCGCCCGGGTTGTCGATGCGTCGTCCGAAGGGCTCGACCCTCAGATGATGCGGTTGCGCGGTCGCCGCCCCATCGTGCTGACCCCCATCGCCAACCCCGCGAGCGCCGAAATGCTGGTGACCATGGCGAAGGCGCTCGCACCCCCCGACATCTCGCGCGTCCAACTCCTCTCCGTGGTGGGCCCGTCCGATCACGATTCCCGGAAAGGCCTCCCCCGAGGGATCCGCGATGCCCAGGCGGTGCTCGGCGGCGCGCTCAGCACGGCGCTGGAAGTGGACCTGAGACCCGAAGCGCTGATCACGCTGCACAAGGACCCCTGGCACGAAATCGCCAGGGTGGCCGAGGCGACCCGGTGCGAGAGCCTGCTGCTCGGCGTCGGCCATCTTGACGATTCGCTGATGACGGGGCCCCTCGCGCGGCTCATCGGCAGGGTCGACACCGACGTGGTGATCATGCGCGCCCCCCGGGACTGGAAGCCCGAGCAGGCTCGCCGGATCCTGATCCCGTCGAGGGGCGGCCGTGACCAGAGCGCCGTGCGTGCGCGTCTTCTGGGGAGCCTCGTCCGGACCGCGCCGCGCGACATCGCGTACATGGGCGTGGTGTCTGCGGGCGTGGGCGGGGGAGTGCACAAGAGGGCGGTGCGCGATCTCGAGCGGCTGGCGTGGGACGAGGTGGGCGAGGAAGCCCACGCCGAACTGGTCGTAAGCGAAGATGTGGTGGGACAGGTGTCGCAACGTAGCGAGAACGCCGACCTTCTCATCCTGGGATTTCACCGCCGGGGACGCCGCCGCGCCGTCTTCAGCAGCCTCATGCTCAGAATCGCCCGGGCGACCACGTGCCCGCTGGTGATGATCAGCCACCGGCGGGGCGCGTCCAGGCGACCGGACACGTCTCTGCTCGCGAGGGCGCCCAGGCCCGAGAAGTAGGCCGGTTCCGCGCCCGCCGCGCTAGCGCCCGTCCGCCTCCTGCAGCAGCCTGCGGTACACCGCCGCCGCCGAATCCACCCGCGAGAGGAAGTGTTCGCGCTCCGTGGCCGTGACCCACCGGTCCCGCTCCACCACCCGCGCCCGGAACGCTTCCACGGATGCGAGCAGGAAGCGGATGTCGTCGGCCGAACGGTACTCCCGTCCCCCCGCGACAACCCACACCGGGCTGGTCTGGGCGAAGGCGTAGCCGTCGGAGACCAACGGCGAAGCGGGGCCCAGCGCCCTCGCCGCGATCCATCCGCCGTCCTCCAGCCGCACCCGGCTTTCCACCCTGAAACGCTCACCCCTTCCTTCGGCCTCGTGCACCTGCACAACCGTGCCGTTGACCACGATTTCGACGTTGTCCAGGGGGCTGGATGAGGCCGCCTCAACCACCACCAACCGCTCCCCCCCGCCCCCGTCCGGCACGTGGATTTCGCCGCCGGGCTCCACCCCGTCCACCGTCAGGAAGAGCAGGGGACCGTTCGTCGCGAAGGTGTGCCGCTCCCGCACGGCTCGCAGCCACCCGTCCACCGAGAGCGCGCCGTCGAGACGGGCGTAGGTGCGGCTCGCCCCGGGGCCGGGATCGCGCCACACGTCCGAGAAGTTGTCCGTCCCCCCGGTCGCGGCGATGCGGAAGCCCGCGTTCAACAAGCGGTAGTACATCTCCGCGTTGTCGAGCTCATCGTACCAGAAGCAGATCACGTCGTAGAAGTAGCCCTCTCCCAGCGCGGCATCCACGGGGATCTCCGAAGCGCTCACCTGCTCGGGCGTGGCCACCGGCCCGTTGAAGGGGTGCATGAAGCCGCCAGTGCCGCCCTGCTCCCGCGCCGCCACCAGGTAGTCCGCGTTCAGCACGTCGGCCGCAAACGGGGTGTTCCCCGCGCCGCCCACCAGCGGCGTGATGAACTCGCTGACCCCCGCGAGGCCGACGTGGCCGAACGAGCCGCGGAACTCCTGCGAGTACTGGAGGATGTGGTCGCTGGTGGACAGCGGATGTGGCCGACCGGTGAGGTCGTCCCAGCGCCCCATGAGGCGGGTTCCGTCCATGTGAATCAGGGCGATCGAGACGCGCAGGTCCTCGCTGGCGAGGTCGTTGACGAATCTCTCGTGGGAGAGGCCGAAGCGTCCCTGGTGCAGGTCGTGGACGTGCGTGTCGCCGGCGTACCAGCCGGCCTCCCGGGAATCGATCAGGCGGTCCAGTTCCAGCACCGCGTCCGAGCTGCCGCCGGGCGGAACGTCCACGGTGACCGAGACGGGGCGGTACTCCAGCCCCTTCCGGGCATGGATCGTCACGGAGCCCGCGGGCACCTCGACCTCGAACGTGCCCGTCGTGCGGAAGTAGTGGGTCTCGGTGGGGGTGAGGACGCGGTGGAATCCGCCGCGGGGAGCGTAGCCGCGCCCGTCGGCGGCGATCACGGACACGCGAGCGGGGGTCCCCGCCCGGCCCGGCTCCCGGACCTCGCCCCGGATCCAACCCGTCGCAGAAAGATGCTCGCGGTCACTCACGTCGAGCGTCCGCCACGAGCCGCGCGCCCCGCCCGAAACCCCCACCACATGGAGCTCTGTGGGACCCCGTTCATTGGAGACGAAGGCAATCTCGTCCCCGCCTGGGCTCACGCGCGGCGTGAGCTCGTGACTGGTCCCGCCGGTAAGCCGCAGCGGGTTGCCCCCGTCGGCCGCGATCAGCACCAGGTCGTTCGACCCGGCTTCGTCCGACACGAAGACCAGGCCGCGGCCATCCGGCAGCCAGTCGGGCCGGGCGCGGTAGGCGGTCTCCTCGGCGCGCACCAGGACCGGCGACCCCCCGCCCGGCGGCTGCGTCCAGATCGCCCCGCTCCCGGTGACGCCCCGAGAGGGCGCCATGTAGGCCAGCACCCCATGCGGGGAGACTCTGGGCTGGTACTGGCTCCCGGGTCCGTCCACCACCGCCTCCCGCACCCCCGTGGCCACCTCGATCCGGTGAATGTCCATGCCCGCCCCCGCCGTCGCGAAGTACACGAAGCGGCCCTCCGGTCCCCACGCGGGCTGGACATCCACCCCACCCCCCTCCACCAGCGGCGTCACGGCTCCCCCTTCCGCCTCCAGCAGGGCAATGTCCAGGCCCTCACCGGTCTCCACGGTCATGACGATGCGCGATCCGTCGGGGCTCCAACTCGGCTCGAAGTGGTACCAGGGCCCCCGCGTGAGCTGCTCGGCGGTGCCCCCCGCGGCAGGAATACGCCAGATGTCACCCGCCATCGCGAAGGCGATCCACCGTCCGTCGGGCGACCATGCGGGGCTCATCGGCCCCGTGCTCACGGGGGGGAGCATGTGCAGCTCGCCGCGGATGTTCCCCCTGAGGCTCGGGTAGCGCAGCACGGATGCGCGGTCAGGGACCTGGGCGGCGGCCTCGGCACAGGCAAGAGCCAGGACGAGGACCGGCACCCCGCGTCGGAGACCCCTGCCGAATCGGGCTGCCTGGACGGTCACGCGCATCGGGAATTCTCCAATCGGGGTGTGGAGGTGCCGGGCAGTCCCCTGACTGCCGCACGGCTCGGCTGGTGCGTGGCAGGCTGCCCCGCCACCTCCGATTTGCCTGTCCGGCGGTCGTAGCGCAAGATGAACACGTGCAGGCGGTCCACGGTGAACCCCTGACGGACCGCCCCTGGAGCGCGGCCGGAGATGTCCGCCGCGATGTGCCAGAGAATTCTTTCTTTCGACGGGACCACGGAGTCATGAACAGTTGCTCGATCCACGCTGCCCGCCTTTTCGCTGCCCCCCTGGCTCCCGCCCTCGCGGCTTGTGCCCTGGCCGTGGCCACCCTTCTCGCCCCGGCCCCGGTCCTCGCCCAGAACGTTGACTACCACCGGGCGGAGCTGCTGCTCGGCTGGCACACCTCCCCGCTCATAGCGGGCGGCCCCGTCGCGCCCAACTGGATCCACGACACGGATCGCTTCTGGTACCGCAACAACACGGGTGCGGGGCACGAATTCACCTTCGTCGACCCGGCGTCCAATGTGAAGCGGCCGCTCTTCGACCACTACCGCCTCGCCGCGGCCATGTCCCTGGCCGCCGACACCAGCTACGTGCCCGAGAAGCTGCCCTTCGACGACTTCGACTTCGTGGACGGCGACGAGAGCCGGATCGAGTTCGCCAGCGGTGCGAAGCGCTTCGAGTGCGACATCGGCGCCTACATGTGCCAGGCGGGAGACACGCTGCCCGACGACACGCCTTTCGTGAAGTCCCCCGACGAGCGCTGGGAAGCATTCGTCACCGACCACAACCTCTTCGCGCGGCCCGTCGGCGGAGGCGACACCATCCAGCTCACCACCGACGGCGAGGAGTTCAACGGCTATGGCCTCGCCTACCCGCGCCCCAACGACATCAAGAACAAGCGCGAGCGCCGGCCCGACGCCTACTGGTCGCCCGACTCGCGCAAGCTCCTCGTCCAGCGGATGGACCAGCGCGGCGTCGAGCACCATCACTACGTCTCCTACACACCCCAGCGCACGGAGCACTACTCGCAGCCCTACGCGCTGCCGGGCGACTCCATCGTGCCGCTGCCCGCCTTCCACATCCTCGATGTGGGGGAGACCCTTGCGGCCGATGGAGGGGGCGACGGCGGAGCCGACGGAAGCACCGACGGCCAGCCGGCGACCCGCCCGCCCCCGGCCAACGTGCGTGTGGAGCTCGAACCCCGCCCGAACCGGCTCTACCTGGCCGGATCCCAGGTCGACTCGCTCTGGTCCGCCGACTCGCGCTTCGCCTACATGAACTGGGAGACCCGCGCGTCGAAGAGCAACCATCTGGCCGAAGTGGACGCGGCCACGGGCGAGTTCCGGATCATCGCCGGTGACGCCTCGCGCACATGGGTGGAGTTTTCCCAGCGCAATCCTACCTCATGGTTCGTATCCGAGAGCACCGACGACGCCTTCTGGTGGTCGGAGCGGGACGGCTGGGCGCACATCTGGCGCTTCTCGAAGGACGGGACCGTCAAGAACCAGGTCACCTCGGGCCCCTGGGCCGTCGGCGCGATCTGGCACGTCGACGAAGCCAACCGCCACATCTACTTCACCGCCTACGGTCGCGAAGAGGGGGTGCCCTACTACGGCCGCCTCTACCGGGTCGGCTACGACGGCGGTGGTCTGGCCACCGTGGCGGGCGAAGTCGGCAACCACGCCATCTCGGTGTCGCCCTCGGGCCGTTACTTCGTGGACAGCTACGCCACGATCGGCGACGCCCCGGTCTCGCTGCTGCGGCGCCTCGCGGACGGCAACGTGATCCGCACCCTGGAGACCGCCGACATTTCCAAGCTGGAAGAAGTGGGGTGGCGCGCGCCCGAGGTCTTCTCGGTGAAGGCCCGGGACGGCGTCACCGACATCCATGGCCTGATCCATTTCCCCGACGACCTTGACGAGTCCGGCCTCTATCCGGTGATCGACCACATCTACCCCGGTCCCCAGGTGGGGAGCGTCGGCTCGTGGACCTTCAAGTCCGGCGGCGAGGACTTCTCGCTGGCCAAGCTCGGCTTCGTCGTCATCCAGCTAGACCACATGGGCACCCCCCAGCGCTCCAAGGCGTTCCACGACATCTACTACGGCGACTTCAACGACAACGGCCTGCCCGACCACGTCACCGCGATCAAGCAGCTGGCCGCGCGCTACCCGTTCATGGACCTGGACCGGGTCGGGATCTACGGACACTCCGGCGGGGGCTTCGCGTCGACGGACGCCATGTTCAAGTTCCCGGATTTCTTCCACGTGGCCGTCTCCGGGGCGGGGAACCACGACAACGCCAGCTACAACATCTACTGGGCCGAGAAGTACCAGGGGCTCCTCGTGGCCGATTCGGCCCGCGGGACGACCAACTTCACCGACGAGGCCAACAAGACCCACGTCGCCAACCTGAAGGGGAAGCTTCTCCTGATGCACGGCGACATGGACGACAACGTGCATCCGGCCATGACCGTGCAGCTGATCGACGAGCTCACCAAGGCGAACAAGGACTACGACCTGGTGTGGGCCCCCGACCGCGCCCACGGCCTGAACGAGCCCTACTTCATCCGCAGACGGTGGGACTACTTCGTGCGGCACCTGCTGGGGGCGGAGCCTCCTGTGGAGTACGAGATCACGCGTCCTGTAAACTAGAGTTTACACAATGTCAACTAGAGTTTACACTTCCGGGCCGCGCTCACTGCGCGATCGGCCCCTGTGGCGCTCGGCGCCGATTCCGCGCTCCTAAGATTTTAGTTGACATTCTGCGGACTACGCCTTAACGTTCCGGAAGAAGACAGGAGTCGGGATCGGGAGCGCATCCGGGAGAAGCTGGAGGTGCCCCCGGCTCGGTACGTTGCACGATCTGGCGAGGAGATACCTTGGATCGGACGCTGACTGGACGGGAAATGGACGTGATGGCTGTCCTCTGGGACCTGGAATCGGCCACTGTCGCCGACGTCAGGGACCGTCTGGATGACGACCTGGCGTACAACACGGTCCTCACCATGCTCCGCATCCTGGAGGCGAAGGGACTTGCCGGCCACGTGAAGGTCGGACGCGCTCACCACTACCACCCATACCTTGGGCGGGAAGAGGCGGGGCGTTCCGTGCTCGGTCGTCTCCGGGACAAGGTCTTTGCCGGATCCGCCGAACTGCTCATGACCCAACTCGTGTCGGAAGAACAGCTCTCTCCCGAGGCCGTAGCAAGACTTCGCGAGTTGCTGGACAAGCGCCTGGCGGATTTGGACCGCCCCGAGAAGGAGGAAGAAGAATGACTGCCGCATGGATGCTTTGGTCGATTGGAGCAGGTCTGCTGTTCCTCGTCGCGGGGCTGGCCGCCGAACGGCTGCTGGACAGGGGCCGCCGGTGGGTGTGGGCCGCCGCCGGGGCCGGGACGGTCATCCTCCCGGCGGTGCGGTTCCTCTCGAGCGGTGGTGGACCGCAAGCGCTTCCCATCGGTGCGCCCATCGCGCTCGAACCCCTCGCGATCACGGTGTCACGTGACTCCGCCCTGCATTCCTTCGACGACATGCTGCTCTTCGGGTGGGTCATCCTGTCTTCGCTGCTGCTGGTCGCCGCCCTGGTCGGCGCCGCGCGGTTCATTCGGCGCCGGAAATCCTGGGAAGCCGGGACCCTGCTCGGGCGCGACGTGCTGTGGTCCCGCCATTCGGGGCCGGCCGTCGTGGGGCTGCTCAGATCGTGCATCGTGCTCCCCGAGTGGGTGCGGGGAGCCGGCGAGGCGCGGCAGGAGCTGATCCTTACTCACGAGGAGGAGCACCTGAAGGCGCGCGATGTCCAGCTCCGGTTTCTCGCCGCCGCACTACTCCTCGCCTTCCCGTGGAACCCTGCGCTCTGGCTCCAGTACCGCCGGCTGAGTCTCGCCCTGGACATCGACTGCGACCGGCGCGTCATCAACCGCTGGCCGCACCGTCTGCATCTGTACGGCGATCTGCTGCTACGGGTGGGAGCCAGAGGGGGCAACATGCCGGGCATGGCGGTGGCAGCGCTCGCCGAGCAGCCTTCTCTGCTGGAGCGACGTGTCCGGGCGTTGCTGCGGAAGGCTCCCGAAGTCCGGATGGCCCAGGCGGCCTTGCTGGTTTTCGGCGCCATCCTGGTCATCGGTGTCGCCGTGATGAGTCCCGGAATCACCAGCGACGGTGCCCCGGTGGATGCCGTACCGGACTTGCCGGCCGGGCCCGTGTTTACCCCGTACACGGTGGCGCCCAACTACACCAACGCGAACGAGGTGCGGAGGGCACTGGAAAGTGAATACCCGCCGCTCCTCCGGGACGCGGGCATCGGTGGCACGGTGCGGGTCTGGTTCTTCATCGACGAGAGTGGCACGGTCAAGAATGCCGCCATCTTCAAGAGCTCGGGACATGTCGCGCTGGACGAAGCGGCGCTCCGCGTGGCACCCGTCTTCGAGTTCACACCCGCCCTCAACCGGGACAAAGCGGTGCCGGTGTGGGTCTCGCTGCCCATCACCTTCGGGACCAAGGGTGGACAGACGGCTGAAGCTGCGGAGACGGAAGCGACGGACACGGACATGACGCCGGAGGCTGCCGCGGAAGCGTTGATGGCGGAGTTGCGTGCACTGATGGCGCGCAGGGTGGAGGAAGAAGCGCGCAGGGCGGAGCCGGCCGTCGAGCCGGATCCGTCCTCCGGCCCGGTGTTCACCCCGTACACACAGGCCCCCGACTACACGAACGCAGCAGAGGTCACGCGTGCACTGGAGCGGGAATACCCGCCGCTCCTCCGGGACGCAGGCATCGGTGGCACGGTTCAGGTCTGGTTCCTCATCGACCGGACAGGGAAGGTCCAGAAGACGTCGGTGAACAAGAGCTCCGGAAGCGAGGCGCTGGACGAGGCGGCACTCCGCGTGGCCCCCATCTTCGAGTTCACGCCCGCCATGAACCGGGACAAGGCGGTCCCGGTATGGGTCTCACTGCCGATCACCTTCACGACGAAGTAGGCGGCAACCGGGCGGCGTCCTCCCGCTAACGCGTGTGCGGGGCCATACTTCCTGCCATGGCCTCTTCACATGCCGCGCTTCGTGCGCCCCTGACCTTCACGCCCCGGCTCAAGGACTACCTGTGGGGCGGTGACAGGCTGGTGCGCCTCCTGGGCAGGAACCTGCCGGACGGGGTGATCGCCGAGAGCTGGGAGATTTCCGGGTATCCCGGGGCCGCGTCGGTTGTGGACCGGGGTCCGCTCCAGGGCCGCGATCTGGCGGGCCTTGTCGCGGACTACGGAGTTGATCTGGTGGGTCGCCGCGGGAAATGGGCAGTGGAGCGGGGAATGTTCCCCCTCCTGATCAAGCTCCTGGATGCCAGCCACGCGCTTTCCGTGCAGGTACACCCCGACGACGAATACGCCGCCGCGCACCACCCCGGCGAATTGGGGAAGACGGAGATGTGGTACATCGTCCACGCCGAACCGGGCGCGCGGATCATTCATGGCCTCAAGGCCGGAATGGATCGCGCGGCCCTGCGCCGGGCCGTGTCGGAGGGGAGGCTCCAGGACTGCCTGAACCGCGTGGCCGTGCGTCCGGGCGACTCGGTGCTGGTTCCAGCCGGGACCGTCCACGGGATCCTCTCGGGGATCGTTCTGGTGGAAGTCCAGCAGAGCTCGGACAGAACCTACCGGATCCACGATTGGGGCCGGGTCGGACCCGATGGCGCGCCGCGCCGGCTGCACATCGATCGTGCCCTGGACGTGATCGAATTCGAGCGCGGCGAACCCGCCCTCGTGGAGCCCCGGGTCGTCGGGGCGGGGGGCGGTGTGCGGCGCGAGGTCGTCGCCGGGTGTGACGACTTCGTGGTGGAACGGGTGGGCGTGGAGGCGGGCGCCGTCTTCGAGGCCGAGCTTGACGGGAAGACGTTCGAGGCCTGGGGCGTCCTGTCCGGGTCGGCATCCCTGGGGGCTACCCGCAGGCGGGCGATGCAGATGGAGGTGGCGCGGTTCGCGCTACTGCCCGCGACGATGGGTCCGTTCAGCCTCCGGGCCGCGACGGATGTGGTGGCCCTCCGTGCCTATCTGCCGTGAAAGACGGGCGGGCCGGACTTGTCGGCCGCGCCCGTCTCCCAAGCCGCCGGTGGCTGCTGGTCCTTGAAGTGCCCCGCCAGGGACTCGAACCCCGAACCTGCCGATTAAGAGTCGGATGCTCTACCAGTTGAGCTAGCAGGGCGAATCAGGCGCTAAAGATATACTCCCGGATACCACCGGCCAACGCCAATGCCGCGAGGCCCGGCCCGGGGGGTACCGGAAGCCTGTGGGGACTCCTGCCCTGGCTGCCTAGCCGCACGCCGACATCTCGGGGTGGGCGGTCCAGGACTCGAAGGACTCACCCCCGGCCGACAACTCGACGGCGACGGACTGCCCGGCTTCCAGGTCGGTGCGTTCCGTGGGGCCGAGTTCAGGGCCACCGGCGAGGTGGACCTCGACCCGAACGGCGCAGAGCGTGGCCTCGGTGGTGTTCTCGACCGTCCCGGCAAACACACCGCGGGCCGGATCGAAGGACAGGGTCAGCCGGGCGCCGCGCCGGGTCGCGTCCCATGTCTCGTCGCGCCCCAGGTATTCGCCCGACTCCTCGCCCTCGCCGCCTTCGCCCTCTTCGCCGTGCTCGCCGCCTTCGCCGCCCTCACTGTGCTCGCCGGCTTCGCCGCCCTCGGCGTGCTCGCCTTCCTCGCCTTCCTCGCCTTCGCCTTCTTCGCCCTCCATGCCCTCACCCTCGTGCATGGCGTCGTCGGTGCTTTCCTGCTCGAGAGCCGGCGCGTCGCCGCCGGCGGCATCCGACTCGGGCTGGCCTCCGCAGGCTGTCAGGCCGAAAAGCGCCAGGATCGCGACCAATGCGAACGGGGCCAGCTTCTGGACTAGCTCTCTCATCTGTCTCATTTCCATTCCGTGGGGATTCTGCTTCGGCCAACGGCCGTGCCGCCAGGCGACCGAGTCGGCGGGGCGATTCTACTCCGGGGGCGGCAAACTACCCTGGCGGGGCTCCAGGCAACAGTGGCGAGCGTCGCCGGTCCCTTGCCCGGAGCCCCGCGTTGCCGCCGTCAACCGCGTACGGCTTCAGGACCGTTCCCGCCCCGGCCGCCTCTGCCCCGGCGTCCGCGGTCGTGCCTTTCCTGCCGCCTCATGCCTCGCTGCCGATCGAGGCGCGAACCTCGCTGGCCCGCCCGGTCGCGCCATGCGCCGCGCCTGTTCATCTCCCGGAGCTGAGCCAGCTGATCCTCGTTGAGGACCTCGGTGAATCGGGCGCGAAACGCTGCCGCCTTCGTTCCGGCTCCCTCGCGGATCGCGGCGAGTTCCTGGCGAATGGCCTCGGGCTCCCGAATGCCGGCGCGGACCTCCGACGTGAGGGTCATGAACTTGACGGTCTGACTGGCGCGTTCCTCCAGGACCTCGATTCGGATCGCCTCGAGCTGCTCCTGTTGCGCCTGCGTCAACTCCAGTTCGCCGGCGAGCCGGATGGCGCGTTCCACCATGCTGGCTCCTGCGTCCCTGGCGCGCACGGCGGCCCTTTGGGGCTGTGCCGTCAGCTCCGGGGTATGGATCACGGTGGCCATCGTGAGCGCGAAGGTGGTAGCGGCGGCTCTCCGAAGCAGGAATGATGCGTTTCTCATCTCTTCCTCCATTAGGTTGCATTGTCTCAGATAGTGCGTCGTTCGCGAACAGGGTCTGGCAGATGCTAGCTTCCCCGTTCAGGATCGTAGACAGGCGGGAGCCCGAGTCCGTTAGGGAAGCGCAGATGTTTTTCAGGCAGATTGTCGACAACAAACTGGCCCAGTACGCGTACCTCGTCGGGTGTCAGCGCACCCGGCACGCCGTGCTGATCGACCCCGAACGGGACGTGGACCGGTACGTGGCGATTGCGCGGCAGGAGGGGTTGCGGATCACGGCCGTCACCGAGACCCACATCCACGCCGACTTCCTGTCGGGGTGCCGCGAGTTCGTGGACCGGTACGGTTGCCGCGCATACCTCTCCGCCGAGGGAGGCCCCGGCTGGGAGTACGAATGGGCGAACGGCCGTGACCGGGTCACCCTGCTCAGGGACGGCGACCGGTTCGCCGTGGGCGAGATCGATTTTCAGGCCGTGCACACCCCCGGCCACACGCCGGAGCACATGAGCTTCCTGATCACGGACCGTGGCGCAGGTGCCGGCGAGCCCATGGGGATGGTCTCGGGGGACTTCGTCTTCGTGGGCGATCTGGGCCGCCCCGACCTTCTCGAATCGGCTGCGGGACATGCGGGAGAGATGGAGCCCTCGGCGCGGCGCCTCTACGCTTCGGCGCTCGGCGTATTCGAGCTGCCCGACTATCTGCGCATCTGGCCCGGCCACGGCGCGGGGAGCGCGTGCGGCAAGGCTCTCGGCGCGGTCCCGGACACCACCGCCGGGTACGAGAAGCGCTTCAGCCCCGCGCTGGCCGCGGTCCGGCACGGGGAGGACGCGTTCGTCTCGTACATCCTCGAGGGGCAGCCCGAACCCCCCCTCTACTTCGCCCGCATGAAGGTCGAGAACCGGCGCGGCCCGGTCCTTCTCGGTCCGCTCCCCCGGCCCGGGAGACTGACGGGCGCCGACCTTCTGGGCATCGCCTCGAACGGCCGTGCCGTTGTCCTGGATACGCGAGACGACCGCCTTGGTTACTACGGCGGCCACATTCCGGGTTCCATCTACGCGCCGCTCAACAAATCCTTCCCTACGGTGGCCGGCAGCTACATCGATCCGGCCTCGCCGATCGTGCTCATCTGCCACAAGACGCAGGTGGAAGAAGCGGTGCGCGACCTCGTCCGGATCGGCCTCGACCACGTCACGGGGTGGGCGCCGCCCGAGGCACTGGAAGCGTTCCGTGCCGCTGGCGGAGCGCTTGCCGGCACCGAGGTCATCGACTTCGGCGATGTCGGGCGCCGCCTCCCCGACCCGGGTGTTCAGGTCCTGGACGTGCGCCGCGCCACCGAATTCGCCGAGGCCCGGGTCGACGGCGCGGCGAACATCGCCCACACCCGGCTGGCCGGCAGGCTGGATGAGTTGCCGCGCGACAAGGAGCTTCTTGTTCACTGTCTCACCGGCGCGCGCGCGTCGGCGGCGGCCTCGCTCCTGGAACGGGAGGGGTTCCGCGTCGCCGCCGTGAACGACATCTTCACCGATGCCTACCGTCGTGGATAACCCGGCCCCCCGCGTCCGCCGCTGTCGCCCGGTCCCCCGTTCGACCCGGCGTACGCCCCTCTGCCGCTGGCTTGTTGCGGCGGCCACGCTCGCCTGCGTCGTGCCGGTGGCTACGGCCTGCGCCCAGTCCCGCGGCAGCGAATCCGAGCGCCGCGCCGCCATGTTGCGGATGGTCGAAGCCATCAAGACGGACTACCCGGACGTGCCCACGATCTCCGCCGTGGCGCTCGGGGCGGCGCTCCCTTCCGAAGACATCCTACTTGTGGACGTCAGGACCGACGAAGAACGCCGCGTCTCCACGCTCCCCGGCGCGATCAGCGCCAGGGACTTCGAGGCCCGCCTGGCCGAACTGACCGGGGAGGGCCGCACGGTCGTGGCCTACTGCACCATCGGAGCCCGCAGTTCCGCGTACGCTCGCAAGATGGCCGGGCGGGGCGTCGACATGCTCAACCTGGAGGGCAGCGTCCTGGCCTGGACCCACGCCGGCGGCGAGTTCACAACCGGGACGGGGGCCACCCGGCGGCTGCACGTCTACGGACGCCGCTGGAATCTGGCCGCCGACGGCTACGAGACGGTCTGGTAGCCGGCCTTCCGCCCGGGGCCTCACCGCTCTCCGTGCTACGCCGGGATTTCACCACGGGCTGCTTGGCCGGGGATGCTATTCGTTCTCGCCTTCGCTTCCGGCCTCCCGATGCTGCAACCGATAGACGGGCACGGCGAGCAGTGCCCCTGCCACGGGTCCGACCCAGTAGAGTCACAGGGCATCCACCGAACCTCCGTCGAGCAAGGGAGGCAGGAAGGATCGTGAGACGAGCGAGAGTAGGCAGGCGGGCGCCGAGAAGCCACGCCCGGGCAACCACCGCGACCGTCGGGTCCGCGGTCGGGATCGCGGCCGTTCTGCTGTTTCTCCTGACGCCGGCGGCTCGCGGGCTCCAGTCCGGGGACCGGTGGAAGGCCTCCACCGAGTTGAGCGTTGTGCGTACCGGGGGGAACGCCGAATCTTCGACTCTGGGCATCGGGAGTACGTTGACCCGGGCCTGGGAGCGCACGGAGGTGAAGGTCGAGGCGGGTGGAATTCGAACGCGGACCACTCACCTGACGCGCACTGCGGTGGGCACTGCGGAAAACTTCAGGCTTGACGAGCGGTCCGAGTCCAGGCTCTCGGCGGAGAACTATCGCGCTCGACTCCGCGTGGACCGGAGGGTGTCGGATCGGACATCCTTCTTCGTCCAGTCGGGGTGGACGCGAAACACCTTTGCCGGAGTCCTGAATCGTCTGGTCAACGTGGCCGGGGTGTCGACCCGCTGGACCGAGAGCGAGCGACAGAGCCTCCGCACCGCCTACGGCTTCACCCATACGGTCGAGCAGGATGAGATTCCCGACCCCGAAAGTGCGAGTCGCTTCCTTGGACTCAGGGTATCGTCGGAGTACCAGCTGGAGGTGACGGACAACACCGATTGGAGGAGCGGTCTCGTGATCGACGGCAACGGTGACGATACGTCGGACCTGCGGGCCGACTGGACCAATTCGTTGAGCGTGGCCATGAACGAACACCTGGGCCTCAAGACGTCTTTCCGCGCCACCTTCGACAACCAGCCCGCGTTGGCGAGCGTTCCGCTTTTGTCCTCGATGGGGGAGGCGGTGGGCGAAGTCGTCGTTCCGCGCGAAAAGGTGGACCACGTCCTCACCGTGGCCCTGGTCGTGAGCTTCTGAAGGCTGACCGTGGCAGCTAGTGTAGTCCATGCCGGCCGGAAGGCCCCCGCCGGGAGGGCTGGCCGGCGCTCCCTGGAGCCGAGCAAGGATCGACCTGGCCATCCGTGGCGTCACCACGCGCGAAGCTCCCGCCATCACGGAGATCTCCGTTCGCGTCAATGACGCAGTAGCCGAATTGATCTTCGGTCGCACGCACGTACACAAAGTGATTGAAGGAACCCCGGTCTTCACGTGGGGCGGTGCGTTCATCTTCCCGAAAGGAATCCGCCTTCCTCCCTCCTGCGCCCGTCACGAAATACCGGATGCCGCGCTGGGGCCGGAGCCGTGCGTACAGGTGCTGATGGGCCTGGAAAACGACGTCCACGCCATGTTCGCGGAAGATCGGCTCGAGCTCGGCCTGTAACGCCCAATCCTCTCCCCGGCATGCGAACCGATACCACCGACATCTCGTTGGTGTGTACATGGAATGGTGCATCGCGACGACCTTCCAGCGCGCGCTGGAACGTTGCAGAGCCTCGGAGAGCCAACGGACTTGAGGCTCATCCGATCCAAACGTGAGCTTGTTGTGCGTTCTACCGAGCGTATTGGAGTCGAGCACGAACACCTCAACGAGAGGCGGCGCCTCCGACTGCGGGCGGTCATGACGCCCGCCCCCGTTCCTGCCCCAACCGGGAAGCTCCCCCGGAATCTCGATCGAGTAGTAGCGGAAGCCATCGAGATAGCCGAATTCAGGCGTCGCCAGGTGGGATTCCACTTCGCACCCAGGCGACAGCTGGTAGGCGGATTCATCCCGGCGGACGGGCCTCAGTCCCGAGTCCCTGCAGCCTTCCACGTCATGGTTGCCAAGAGCCGCGTGAATCCCCACCCCAAGGGAAAAAACGCCTCGGTACACATCAAGGAACTTGCCGGCGATGGATCGCGCGCTTCCGTGGTCGTAGACGTTGTCCCCCAGCAGGAAGACGTTGGAAACGGGCACGGCCGCGGCCTGGCGACGGATCTGCGCCGCGACGCTCCGGGCGCGGTCATCGCCGGTACCGGTGTCTCCGACGAAGATGAACCGCGCTGCCGGCACCGTATCCTGGTGCCGCGCACCGAACGCCGTGCCGCCGGGCTTCCCGGTCGAAACCCCGGCTCCGGTCCCGCACGCGCCAGCCACCATGGCGAGCACCAAGACGGCCGGAAACGCTCCCGCAGCGCCGCCGCCGCACCGAGACGCTGCGGAGATCGAGCGTATCCACATAAGCTTTCGGCTCATACGGGCACCGCTAGTTGCGACTCCCAGGTCCCGGATAGACGGTCAGGATCGCTCTTCCGCCGCCTCCCTCATCGGCAACGATAAGAGCCCCGTCCGCGGCAAAGGCGATCCCTTCGATCTGACGATGCCACCCGGCGGTGAACCGCCTTGCGGCCAGGACCTCACCAGCCGGCGTCACCTCCGCGATGGCGCCTTGACGAGCCGCTACGACGAAGTAGTTCCCGGACACCGGGTGTCGCTCGATTCCCGATGGCTGGTATCGGTTTGACAAGATGCGCCGAGCGAAATCACGGACAGGCACTACGGTAGGCGAATCGGCGCTCAGCCGTTTTTCGTCGATGGGCCAGCGGTACATGGCCAACCGCCCCGCAAGGCCCTCGCTACGCGCATCCTTGCACATCAGCAAGAGCTCCCGTCCGCCCGCGTCATACGCCAGGCCCTCCATTTCACAATCGCGGCCGACTCCGGTGGCGTACACACGGAAGAGCACGGATTCCCGGGCGGCCCCCTCCTGGCTCTCGTACAGCCTGCCCGAACTTGTGACCAGGTAGATCCGGCCGTCGGCTACCGCAATGCCCTCGAAGTCATCGGCGACCGGATCTGTCATGTCCGCCAGTTGGAATTCCTTCACAATCGACCCGTCCCGATGGTCGATCTCGAAAACGACACCGACTTCGTCGTTGTGCGCCAACAACCGGTGGTCGCTGGTTGTCGCCAGGCCGGAGATCTCCCGGAGTCGCCTTGGGAGTTCCCACTTTGTCGCGCTCCCGGCCTGCAGTCCATAGTCATCGAGAGAGACTCCGCTCTGACGTATTCGCGACATCTCGCTGTAGTCCGGCGGAGTACGGGCCACGCCGAACAGCAGACAGGCGATACCCCCGAAAAGAAAACGCAACCCGAACCGCCTCCGTGGTCCTACCGGGATAGCCATGTCACCATGCGTCCTTACTTGGCTTTTCGTTTCTTCTTGGCCGCTTTGGGCTTGTCGGGCGCCTCCGGGGCCTGCTCCAGCGCTCCGGGCGACACGATTCTCCACCCGGACAATACGGTCGGCTCCGCTCCGAAATTGCTCTTCCACACGGCCAGTGTTACCGCAACGAAAATCAGCGATGCGAGGTAGGCCACCGAAGTAAGCTGGGTGCCGGCCGCGAGTCCTATTCCGATGGCCATCAACATATAGACGGCGTCCATCGGTTCCTTGATCGTGGCTCGAAAGCGAACGGCGGCCACGATTCCCGCGAGGCCGAAGGCTAGCGCGACGCTGCCTTTGACCAGGAACACAACGAGCGCAATGCCGATCGGTGTCACGAGCAGCGCATGAAGGAACGATTGGCTGTATTTCCCTCGCGGGCGGGTCCAACTATATACCCAGGTCACTGGCAGAGTCACACCGAATGCGAGGGTCAGCGCGACGACCACGGGAACCGTGTTCGAGGGGTCGATCAGCAGATTGATTCCCTCCAGATCAACCAAGCGACCGAATCCCTCCTGTATGTTTTCCAGCAGTGCCGAAAAGTCGTCGCCGGCATCGGCCAATGATCCGGCCATTGTTCCTATGAAGAAGCGATCCCGCTGCTGAGCAACGTAGTAGTGCATTTGTGGCAAGAAGTGAAACGTCCCAGCGAGAAACACGAGCCACGACAGATAGTAGAGCACGAGACGGACGATAATGTTCTTGAGCATGCGTGATCCCCCTCTTCGCTAGAACATGGAGCCGCGAACATAGACACTCGTCATGTCACGGCCTTTCATCACGGCAACGCTCACGGTCGCAAACCGTTCGAGGAACGACAGCCAGAACCCTCCTCCGGTGCCATTGTGCCAATCATCGACATCGGCCGGATCACCGGCATAGTACACCCGGCCGACATCAGCGGCTGCGAACAGACCAAACTCTCCGGGCACCACTACATTGATTCTTGCCAGAGCCAGTCGCAGTTCGGCATTTCCATAGAGCGAGGCATCCCCCGCAAAACGGTTCTTGCTCAAACCGCGCACGGGGCGACCTTCCCCCTGGCTCAGACCGATCCAGCCGGGCCCGCCCAGAAAAGCGCTCTCGTGGAAGGGATAGTTCCCCCACACCTTCTTTCCACCCACTCTCAGGGCCAGCGTCGGGCTGGTCGGGATGCGCGCAGTCAGGTAGGTGCGTACTTCCCCATCCACGCTTCCGAAGGCCGATTCCACATCCCATGCTCCAGGAAAGGCGGCGCCGTCAACCCTGGCGAAGAACCCGCGCGTGGTGTACGCCGGCTTGTCGCGGCGGTCGTACTCGAGTTCACCCCGTACCCCTATCTGGCCGAAGGAGCCCGTACCGTATAGCCGATCCAGGGAACCAATGTAAAAGTCCTTGTTCGAATCCTGGGGCGTGTTCGACCACTTGACGATTGGCCCCAGACTGATGGTGAGTTCCGAGCGAAGCGGTTCCGCTCCATCACCGGACTCATCCGCGTCCTCCGTAAAGGTGTGGAACTCAAGGGCCGGTGCGGCAACGAAGTTTCTTTGCCACACCTTATAGAACGAGGACGGATGCTCAAGCGGAAAGTCGTTGCCAAAACCCCCGAATCGGGTTACCTCGAGTCCCGAGTACTCAAGGGCCAATCTCGCGTCGATCTTGGGCAATACGTGGCGAAAGGTGCCGACATACGACACAAACGGCTTGAAGTCTCGACTGGCCAGCCCGGCGGAAAAGGAATGCCGGGTGGCGTATGGGTCCTTCCGGAAGCCGAAATACCGTCGGCTGTGGAGCACCCGCGCGAACACACCCAGATCGGGGTCCGCCCAAATGATCGGGCGGGTGCTCGGTTCCATGCCCCAGTCGAGTGCATGTCTGGTGGTTGGGACCGCACTCGAGGGACGCCACGGTTGCGCCGTGCTCGGGGCGCGCTCGTAGGGGCGCTCATCTACGGTTGCTCCCAGGCCTTTCACGAACACGTTGCGGCCGCGGTGATCATAGAAACGGGTCTTTGAGGCGCCGGCCTGGGATGCGTTGGTGAATGTGTCACTCCCACCGCCACCATCGATGTGCACCGTAATCTTCCCATCCGGGCCCGATACTTCCGCGCGATCGGCTCCACCCCGGAGGTAGAGCCGGACTTCCCTGGTTTCTTCGTGTCGGAAGGTCCGCTCCAAATAGGGCGGGTTCGCCTCTTCATCGGAATCTCCCACGAGACCGATTCGGACCACGAGATCTCCGTTCGCCAAATGCTCGAAACGGGCATACTCGTCCTCATCGGTCGTCTGGATTTCGACCTGGCGAGTAATCCGTTCGTAGTATCGAGTGACGAACTCCGGCAGCGCGTCGCGCCTCGCCTTGAGCGCCTCTGTGAGTCTTTCGCCGACGAGCTCGTAGTACACCGCCGGGAGCCGTCGTACGGCATCTTCGATTACGCGATCGGGGAGTCCCGTGCGAAACGATTCAACGACCTCGTCCCACGCGGGCTTGTCGAGTCCGACCAGGAACTCGCGATCCATCTCCCAGCCGGTCCTCGTCAGGCCAACCAGATCCGGATACGTGCCCTCAAACTTAACCGCCCTTGGAACCGCCATGCGCACCAGCGCCATGGCGACGCCGCCGTAGTGAATGAAGGCCTGGTCGCGGTCCTCCGGTATCGGGAGCCAGGTGTAACAGTCGCCATCGGGAAGGCGCGCCCATCGCCATTGGCCGGGATGGCGGTCCTTGTCATTGATGAGAAAGTCCATCAATCGTGCTTTGAGAAAGGCGCGCGCATCGACGCGCTCGCATGCGCTGTCTTCCAGGTCGTCCCAGACTGTCTCCGTCCCACTGATCTTCCGGGAAGCGGCGAATCCGGGAGTGTCGTCGGGCCCCTCGGAAGGATGTTCCTGCAGCGTTCCGATGAGGCCGGCGTATTCTTCGCGGTATTCCCCGAGCCTGGGGTCGTCGGGAATCACGACGAGGCTGTGCTTTGCATGAAGGATGCCGGTGGCTTCCATGAGCGGATCCACCACCAGCCCTGCGGCTGGCAGCAGCGCGCTGACCAGATCCTGAAGGACTTCGCTCACGATCGTATTCTTGATTTCGTCGGCAAGCCTCTTGGTCGGGTCCTTGTCGAGAGAGCGAACCGTGTACCGGATACTGTCCTTCCCGGTGAAGTGAAGAGCGATGGACTGCCCGAATCCGCCGGGTCGGAGGGGAGTCAAACCGCCTCCGACGCTATCGAGGTCGAGAACCGGGACCTCAATGGGGGTGGTCCAGAGGTCCCGGTAGTTGTCCCCGTAGAACCAACGCCCGGACGAGCTGGCCCGGAACCGTTCTCCGGGAATCACCAGGTGCGTTCTGGCGCCCGGCGGTGGAATCGATCGGTGGATCCTCGAGCCCGCCGCCGGTGGATCCTCCTGAGGCGTGGCGACGGCCGGAACCGCAAGCGCGAACACCAGCGCGGGCGGAATGGCTCGCAGCTTCGGAGCGGCTATGCGCGAATACCAATCAGCCGTGGACATGGCGGCTCCTCGTTGCGGGATGTCCTGCGCTGACAAAATGATGCTGGCTGCCCTTGGCGGCAACTAGCAGACCGCGGCAGAAATCATAAGGGGTTGCCGGGGTCCTCGTGTTTGATAGCCGCTGCCGTGGTGCCGCCGGCCCGCAGACCGAAGTCCGCCCCCTCCACATACGGTTCGCCGAAGCGCAGCAGGGTGGTCAACGGCGGGTGGTCAGGCTGGATCACGACGATGTAGAGCCGGTCGTACTCCATTTCGTCGATCGGGTCCGAGGGATCACCACCAAGCGCCGCCACGAGCGCCGGAGTGGTGTTGCTGTGACCCGACACGAAGTGACGCCCCGGGGCCGCGATGATGTCGGCGGCAAGCGATTCGAGCGCTCGGGGATCGTAGATGTTCGCTTCCAGCTCCGCCCTCTGCGCGAACGGACGTGCCGTATCGCGGGTCCGCTTGAGGTCGGTCGTGTGCACGTGGGTCAGAGCGACATCGGAGAGCAGGGCCAGCAGCGTCTGAACCCGAATCCGTCCGTGCAGCGCGAGCGGCGGGTCGTCCGTCCCGTCGTCCGCCTTTTCGGCGTGCCGGACGAGGTACACGACGACGGCTCCGTCTTCCGTGGCTGCTGGGTCGGTCGGCATCTGGAAACCCGCGACGGGGGCGCCGAGTGCCGAAGATGGGGTCACTACGGGAGCGGCTAGCGCGAGAGGCCAGCACGCGGCCAAGCAAATCTTCGCGAAGCGGATCCGGATCATAACCGGCCTTGGGCTTCAGTGAGGAAAGCCTGATGGTCCGGGCAATATTGCATCAATGCCGCAAAAGCGCAAGGTTAAGGAGTCAGGAGGACGGGCTGAGGGATCGCCGCCGGGAGCCCCTCGGGCTCGCCGATCGGAGGAAAGTCCGAGCTCCGCAAGGCAGGGTGCCGGGTAACGCCCGGGCGCCGTGAGGCGACGGAAAGTGCAGCAGAGAGCAGACCGCCGATGGCCCCCCGGCGGGGGGGTACAGGCAAGGGTGAAAGGGTGCGGTAAGAGCGCACCGGGCCGCTGGCAACAGGGGTCGCATGGCAAACCCCACCCGGAGCAAGGCCAAATAGGGGACGAGGGACCGCCTGTCCCGCCCGAGTCCCGGGTAGGCCGCTTGAGGTTCGGAGCGATCCGAAACCCAGATAAATGATCCCGGCCCGCCCGTGAGGGCGCGGTACAGAACTCGGCTTATGACGCCCGTTCTCCTGACACCTCAAGCTGCGGTTGCACATGGCTGCAGCGGCCGCACACTTGACCGGGGATCCTGCGTTTCGGATCATTACTGCCACATGGTACCCCAATGCGCCCGTAGCTCAGCTGGATAGAGCGCTGCCCTCCGGAGGCAGAGGCCAGAGGTTCGAATCCTCTCGGGCGTATTCCCTGCGCAGTCCGTGGATGCATCGCCGATCGAATGCAGCGGGGTTTCTTCCACGGGATGCTAAGGCTGTGGCTTTCCGTTTCCGGCCTCTGGAACCGGCCCTGTGCGCATCGTTCCCGCTGTCGCCGGACCTCTCGGAGGCCGACGGAGCTGGATCGGCTTGCTGGCGCGAACCCGCAGGTTGAGCCCCTCGACGAAGATCGAGAAGCCCATCGCGAAGTAGATGTAGCCCTTGGGGATGTGCTGGCCGAAGCCCTCGGCGACCAGCGTCATGCCGAGGAGAAGCAGGAAGCTCAGCGCCAGCATCTTTACCGTCGGGTGGTCGTTGACGAACTTCGACACGGCGGTTGCGGCCGCCATCATGACCCCGACGGCCAGCACGATCGCGATCGCCATGACAGCGAAGTCTTCGGCCAGACCCACGGCCGTGATCACCGAGTCGAGCGAGAAGACCATGTCCATGATCGCGATCTGGACCAGGACGCCCGCATAGCTCACGGCGCGTGCCTTGCCGCCGTGCTCGTCGTCCCCTTCAAGCCGGTGATGGATCTCGCGGGTGGATTTGGTCAGCAGGAAGAGGCCACCGACCACCAGGATCAGGTCACGGCCCGAGAACGCGTGGCCCGCCAAGCTGAACAGGGGCTCGGTCAGCCTCATGATCATGGTGATGGTACCGAGCAGAGCGAGGCGGGTCGCCATCGCCAGGAGGAGCCCGATCTGGCGGGCACGAGCCTGCCGCTCCGTTGGGAGCTTGTCGGCGAGGATCGATATGAAGATGATGTTGTCGATCCCCAGGACGATCTCGAGGACCGCCAGGGTGGCCAGGGCGATCCATGCTTCAGGATTCGAAATCCATTCCATTGGCACTACTCTCTGGGGGTTGTGGTACTGTTACTGGACCGAATCTACACCATCCTCCCCAACCAACGCATGGAGGACCGATGGCGGGCTACTCGGGTACACCCCTTGCGAAGAAGCTGGGGATCAGGGACGGGCACAGGATCGGTTGGGAGGGCGGCCCCGCCGGTTTCGTGGATACGGTGAATCCGCAACCCTCCGTCGTCGTGGACCACGGATTCGCGAGTAAACGATGCTACGATGTCATCGTCGTCTTTCTTCCGAAGCTGGCGGTCCTGCCCGGGACGGTTTCGCGATTTTGCTCACATTTGAAGTGGGACGGAGGGTTGTGGCTGGCCTGGCCCAAGCTGAGCGGTGCCCTGGCGAGCGACATACGTGAGTCCGACGTGAGACGGGCCGGTCTCGAGAGCGGCCTCGTCGACAACAAGATTTGCGCGATCGACCAGGATTGGTCCGGATTGCGCTTCGTGTACCGGAAAGAGGACCGCCCCGCGCGGCGAAGGAGGTGAACGAGTGAGCGACACAATGGAGTCGCTGATCGAAACGTGGGATGGACTGGGGGTGGTCACATCCCGCCACCGGGAGACCGGAAGCTGGATTATTATCGCGCTCCACGACAATACGCTGGGCCGTCCCACGGGCGGCTGCCGTCTCAAGAGCTATCCGTCGCCCGCCGATGGGCTCCGGGACGCGATGCGCCTGGCCGAGGGCATGACGTACAAGTGGGCGGCCATGGGTTTCGGGTACGGTGGCGGCAAGTCTGTCCTGGCCGTGCCGGGGCCCCTCACGGGCGAGCCCCGCCGGAGCCTGTTCGCTCGCCTTGGCCAGGTCATGAACGTGCTCAACGGGGCCTACGGCGTCGGGGAGGACATGGGCACCACCCCCCGGGACATGGGGTTCCTGGCCACCGTTACCCCATACGTCGCCGGGCCGCGCGGAGGCGGTTCGCCTCCCGACCCCGGGCCGTACACCGCCGCCGGCGTGCACGAGGGGATCAGAGCAGCCGTGGCCCACCGGGACGGAAGCCCGGATCTGGCCGGGAAGTCGGTGCTGATCCAGGGCGTGGGCGACGTCGGACACCCGCTCGCCCGCCTGCTGCGCGACTCGGGGGCAAAGGTGATTGCGTCGGACATCAACGCCGGGCGCGCCGCGGCCGTCGCCGCGGAGTGCGGTGGGACGACCGTTGATCCCGGTGAGGTGTACGATACCGAGTGCGACGTGTACGCCCCGAGCGCTATCGGTGCGACGCTCAACGAGCGCACCATTCCGCGACTGCGTTGCCGGGTGATCGCCGGATCCGCCAACAACCAGCTCGAGATGCCGGAGGACGCGGACCGGGTCCGGGAGCGGGGCATCCTTTACGCGCCGGACTATGTCATAAACGGGGGTGGGGCAATGGCGTTCGGACTGATGGAGCAGGGGATTCTGGACGTGGACGAACTAACTTCTCGAGTGCGCTGCATCGGAGGATCGTTGACCGAGATCTTCCAGGAGGCCGACGTGCGCGGGTTCTCGCCCGTCGAGGCGGCGCACAAGCGGGCGCTCAGAGTCCTTGAACGGGGTGGCCCGGGCTCCAACCCCGCGAGCCCCGCCCTCTCTGGCGAACAGGCCACGGCGCGGTGACATTTCGACAGCGACAGGAGGCTTGGACATGAAGATCATGCATAGACCGCTGCTCGCAACGGCGCTTCTTTTTCTTCTGGCCACCGGAGCTGCCGAAGGACAGCAGGGAGGCACGGGCGACTCGAACGAGGAGGCCTTCCTGCGTGCCGTGGGGGCGCATTTCGATACCTCCCAGCGCGAAATTCTGGTGCTTTCGCAGTGGAGGTTGCCCGCCGGCGAGATACCGGTGGTCCTCCGCCTGGCCAGCCGGGCCGGGGTGTCGCCGGACGTCGTGGTTGCCCAGAGGCGGCGCGGGGGGAACTGGATGGAAATCGCCCGCGGCTACTCGGTCCACGCCGGTGATTTCCATGTGCCGATCGACGGCCCCACCGGCTTCCTGTCGGGTGCGTACGAGCGCTTCGATGCCAAACCGGCCTCCGAGTGGCGTGAAGTCGCGCTGTCCGACGAAGAGGTCGTCGGGCTTGTCAACGTGCGTTTCCTGTCCCGTTCCCTGGGGTTGCCTCCGGGCCGCGTGCTCAGCGCTCTGGGCGAGGGAGGCGACATCGTGGCCGTGTTTCAGCGGCTGAAGGGTGGTGGCGGAGGGGTGGGCACCGCATCCGGGCGCGGTCGTTGAGCGAACCCCGCTACGTCCCGCTCGCCTCGTACGCCGAGTACCCGCCGGCCGAAATGGAGCGGCGGGCGACCGGCTTTCGCGTCGAGGTCACGCGGCGGCGGACCGTGCGGGAGTACAGCGACCGTCCGGTTCCCCGCAGCGTGATCGAGGAGTGCCTCCGCGCGGCAGGGACCGCGCCGAGCGGAGCGAACCACCAGCCGTGGCACTTCGTCGTCGTCTCCGACCCGGAGGTGAAGGCCCGCATCCGCGTCGCTGCCGAGGATGAGGAGCGTGCCTTCTACAACGGGGGCGCCCCGCAGGAGTGGCTCGACGCCCTGGCCGCGCTCGGCACCGACGAGCACAAGCCGTTTCTGGAGACGGCGCCGTACCTCATCGCCATCTTCGCCGAGCGCTACATGCTCGGACCCGAAGGCGGGAAGGTGAAGAACTACTACGTCCAGGAGAGCGTGGGCATCGCGACGGGGATCCTCATCACGGCGCTCCACCACGCGGGGCTGGCGACGCTGACCCACACGCCGTCGCCGATGAGCTTCCTGAACGAGATCCTGGGCCGCCCCGCCAACGAGCGGCCCTTCCTCCTCCTGGTCACGGGCTATCCGGCCGAGGACGCCCAGGTGCCGGAGATCACCAGGAAGCCGCTGGACGTGATCGCGACGTTTCGGTAGTTCAGCCTGGAACGGCTTCCCGGTCCCCGGGACTTCGGGTACGCTTCGCTGGAAGCCGCTCTCCGCCCGGCCGACTTTCCCCGCAGCCCCGGTACGTGGTACACTCTGTCCCGGAACCATCGAACGGACACGGTTCCGTCCGAAGCCATTGGGAGTCCAAATGGGCGTCGACGTTGCCCCGAAGCGAACACCGGAAGCCATCCGGATCTTCACGCGCGCGCTGCTGAGAGATCTGCAGGCGCTGGAGCGCATCCTGGCCGACGGGATGATCGAGTCCGGCATCCGCCGCTTCGGCGCGGAGCAGGAGTTCTTCCTCGTCGACAAGGCCTGGAGGCCCGCCCCCGTCGCGGTAGAGGTCCTGGAAGACCTGAACGACGACCCCTTCACGACCGAGCTGGCGCGCTTCAACCTGGAGGCGAACCTGTCGCCGCGCGTCCTGGAGGGGTCGTGCTTCTCGGACATGCACACGGAGCTCGACGGCTACGTGACCCGGGTGCGTGACGCGGCCCATCGCCACGATTCGGAGGTCATCATTACGGGCATCCTGCCCACGCTCACGAAGTCCGACCTTTCACTGGACAACATCACCCCGCGTGCGCGCTACTACGTCCTCAACGAGGCCATGAAGGCCGGTCGCAGCGGGTTCAAGCTGCGGATCCGAGGCACCGACGAGCTCATGATTCAGCACGACTCGGTGATGCTCGAGGCGTGCAACACGAGCGCCCAGATCCACCTTCAGGTCACGGCCGAAGAATTCGCCCACTTCTACAACGTGGCCCAGGCCGTGACCGGGCCGATCCTCGCGGCTTCCGTCAACTCGCCGCTCCTCTTCGGTCGGAAGCTCTGGGCCGAGACCCGGATCGCCCTCTTCGCCCAGTCCCTGGACACGCGCAGCGCCGACCTCCACATGCGCGAGATGAGCCCGCGGGTGCGCTTCGGCGGGAGCTGGCTCGAGAAGTCCGTCACAGAGCTTTTCCAGGAGGACATCGCCACCTTCCGTGTGCTCCTCGCCACCGACATCGACGAGGACCCGCTGGCGGTGCTCGACGAAGGGGGCGTACCGAAGTTGAGCGCGCTGGGGCTCTTCAACGGCACCGTGTATCGCTGGAACCGGCCCTGCTACGGGATCTCGGCAGGGAAGCCCCATCTGAGAATCGAATGCCGCGCGCTGCCTGCCGGGCCGTCCACGGTGGACGAGATGGCCAACACCGTCTTCTGGATCGGGGCCGTATTGGGCATGGCCCCGAAGGTGCCGGATCTGACCGAGCGCATGGAATTCGACGATGCGAAGGGCAACTTCCTCGCCGCGTCGCGTCTCGGGCTGGGCGCCGGCATGTCGTGGCTGGACGGAACGAGCAGTCCGGCGGACCGGCTCATTCTGGAGACGCTCCTCCCCCTCGCCGAGGAGGGACTGGGCGCCTATCCGGTACACAGGAGCGAGATCGACCGCTACCTGGGTGTGATCCAGCGGCGGGTGGAAGCGGGGGTCACCGGGGCGAGCTGGGCGCTGCGCTCGCTCAGCAAGCTGAAGCGGGCCGGCACCAAGGGGGAACAGCTGGCCGCGCTCACGTCCGCCACCGTCCGCCAGCAGAACGCCGGCAAGCCCGTCGTGGAGTGGGATCTCGCAGAGCTGAACGAGGCGGGGGGATGGAAGTACAACTACCTCCGCGTCGAGCAGTACATGACCACCTCGCTTACCACGGTCAATCAGGACGAGCTCGTGGAGCTGGTTGCCTACCTGATGCACGTGCGGCAGATTCGCCACGTGCTGATCGAGGACAACGACCACCGCCTCGTCGGGATCGTGTCGTACCGTTCGATTCTCAAGCTGATGGCGGAGGGACGGACGCAGGCCGAAGCCGAGAGCATGCCCGTCAGTGACATCATGGAGCGGCACCCGGTCACGGTCGCGCCCGAGACGCCCACCCTGGAAGCCATCAGCAAGATGCGCAGCAACCGGGTATCGGCTCTGCCGGTGGTGCAGGACGGACAACTCGTCGGGCTGGTGAGCGAGACGGATTTCATGCCGATGGCGTACCATCTCCTCGAAGAACGGCTGCAGAGGGACTAGCGGGAGTCGTGGACGGACTCATCGGCTGGGTGGAAGGCCATGCAGAGGGCCCATTGCTGCTTTGCGTGGGCGGACTCCACGGCAACGAGCCCGCCGGTGTGCGGGCGCTTGAGCAGGTCGTCGAGCGCGTCGGAGAGCGCAGGAGCGTCCTTGCGGGGGACTTTGTGGCCGTCGCGGGCAACCTGCACGCGCTGTCAGCCGGACGGCGCTTCATGGCGTACGACCTCAACCGGGCGTGGACACCGTCGAGGATCGCCGCGCGGCGAAATGGGGACCTTGCTCCAAACGGGAGGGCTCCGGTTCCCGAAGATGTGGAGATGGCCAGGATGCTGGACATCCTCGACGAGGTGTCCGCACGGCGACGGGGTCCGGTGTACGTCCTCGACATCCACACCACTTCGGGCTGCGGCGGGGCCTTCACCACGGCGGCGGACAACCCGCGGCACAAGGACTTCGCCATGGCGATCCCGGCCCCGCTGGTCATGCGTCTCGACGAGCACCTCGAGGGGACGCTCACCAGCTACGTCGACCAGCTTGGCTACACGGCGGCGGTTTTCGAATGCGGCCAGCACGAGGAGGCGGAGTCCCGTGTGCGGGCTGCCAGTGCCATCTGGCTGGCCATTCGTGCGGCGGGGCTTGTTGCAGACGCCCACGCTCCCGAGGCGGAGGAGGGTTACACTTCGCTCGAGAAGGCCTACCGGCGGCTGCCGAGGATCCTGGAGGTGAAGTACCGCCACCCGGTGACGGAGGACGACCGCTACATGACCCGTTCCGGCTTCCGGAACTTCCAGTGGGTCCGAGCGGGCGACGTGATCGGAGACGACAGGCGCGGTGAAGTTGTCGCTCCCAGGAGCGGCAGGATCCTGATGCCACTCTACCAGGAACAGGGCGAAGACGGGTTTTTTGTGGTCAGGGACATCGAAGCTCGCGTCGCCCCGGTCGCTGCGGACGGCCGGCGGAGCGTAGCGGGGGTCCTCGGCGCGGACGGGTAGACCGTGTGCGGCCGCTTCACCCTGACCCGGCATCTGGACGCGATCGTCGACACCTTCGGGGCCGAGATCGCGCCCGGATTGAGTGACCACGAACCCCGGTACAACATCGCGCCGACCGAGGAAGCGCCCATCGTGATCGCGGCACCGGGCGGGCGTCGTGCGGGACCGATGCGATGGGGCCTTGTGCCCGCATGGGCCAGGGATGTGCGGATGGGGGCGCGGCTCATCAACGCCCGTTCCGAGACGGTGGGGACAAGGAGCGCGTTCCGCGAGTCATTCCTGGCTCGCCGCTGCCTCGTGCCCGCCGACGGCTTCTACGAGTGGGAGGCCCGCCGGGCCGAGGGTGTCGGGGGGAAGCCGCTTGTGCGCAAGCAGCCTTACTGGATCCACCGTCTCGGCTCCGCTCTCTTCGCCATGGCCGGGATCTGGGCCCTATGGTCCTCGGGGCCGGACTCCCGCCTCGCCACCTTCTCGATTCTGACCCGTGACGCCCCCTCCCCTATCCGCTGGCTCCATGACCGGGTGCCGGTGATCCTGCCCGAAGACCATTGGACCGACTGGCTGGCGCGCGGCACCTCTCCGGATGCGCTCAACGACATCCTGGCCGCCGCCGATCCCCCCGAACTGCACCTGCACCCCGTGTCCCGGGCGGTGAACCGCGCGGGCTACGACGCCCCGGACTGTATCAGGGTCGTCAGGCTGGGGTAGCGGCCGCGAACACGGACGCCAGGCGGTCGAGCGCGGGGACCAGCTCCTCCTCCGGGGGACCGAACCCGAGGCGCATCGTCCCGTCGATCCCGAAGTGGGCGCCCGGCACCACCAGCACGCTGTGCTCCACCCGCAGCTGTTCGGCCAGTTCGAGCGATCCTCCCGGTGCGTGATACCGAACCATGGAGATCGCGCCCGCGTCGGGCGGGGTGAAGGTGAACAACCCGTTGTGGGACTCGATCCACTCCGTCATCACGTCGAGGTTGTTGCGGATGATGTTCCGGGTCCGGGCGAGAATCGCGGGCCGCACGTCGGGTGAGAGCGCGATGGTCGCGAGGGCGTCCGAGAGCGACGGGGGCGCGATGGTGGTGTAGTCGGTCCGGGCCCAGAGCCGCTCCACCACATCGTCGGGGCCGACTACCCAGCCCAGCCTGACGCCGGGGAGGGCGTACGCCTTGGAGAGCGAGTTGGTCACCAGGACCTTGTCGTAGCGCCCCCAGAAGCTGGGGACCGGATCGGTGCCCACTTCCGCGCCGCGGTAGACTTCGTCGCAGAGGATCCAGGCTCCGTGCCGGTCAGCCAGGGCGACGATGTCGTCCATCTCCCCGTCGGTGAGGGCCACTCCCGTGGGGTTGTTGGGGTTCGTGATCAGGATGAACCCGGCGCCGGCTGCAAGTGCGGACTCCAGCTGGTCGAGATCGGGGCGCCAGCCCGCGTCTTCCCGCAGGTGGAAGGGCACGTATCCCCCGTCGAAGTTCTCGATGAGTCCCGGTACCTGCATGTAGTTGGGAAGCATGACCGCCACCGGCCTACGCAAAGCCGCCAGCTCCCAGAACGCCACGAAGTTGGCCTCCGCGCCCCCGATCGTGACGACGACGGAGCGGTCGGTGGCGCCGGGGTACTGCGACGCGATGAGCGCCCGGAGTTCGTCGGTACCGTTGGACTGGCCGTAGCCCAGCCTCACGGACGAGAGATCGGCGGAGCGGCCGGCGAACGCCATGAGTTCGCCCACGGTCAGCGGATGAACCCCGCTCTCCGAGAGGTTGTAGTCGACCCTGTGTTCGTAGGTGGATTGCCACCGCTCCATCTGGAAGGGGATGAATCCCACGGACCTGCCTCCTTGTGCCGTTGCGCCATTCGCGAGACTGTTCTCGATGGAAAAAGATGGCGAAACGGGGTTCGGGAGGAAATGATCGACATCGAAGAGCACGTGCTCGACAACGGCTTGAGGGTGGTGTTGGCTCCGGACCGAACCACTCCGGTGGTCGGTGTCAACCTGTGGTACGGCGTGGGTTCCAGGAACGAGCCCCCCGGCAGAACCGGCTTCGCCCACCTCTTCGAGCACATGATGTTCCAGGGCTCGGCCCACATCCCCAGGAACGGGCACTTCCACTTCATCGAGCGGGTGGGGGGGTCGGCCAACGCCACGACGTGGTTCGACCGCACCAACTACTACGAGACGGTGCCCTCCCACCACCTGGACCTCGCCCTCTGGCTCGAGTCCGACCGGATGGGTTGGATGCTTCCGGCGATGACCGAGGGGAAGCTGGAAAACCAGCGCCAGGTCGTCATGAACGAACGGCGCCAGCGGTACGACAACCAGCCATACGGGGACTGGGACGAGCGCATCCAGTCCCTCCTCTTCCCGGCTACCCACCCGTACCATCACACGGTGATCGGCGCCATGGAGGACATCGCCGCCGCCTCGCTGCCCGATGTCCACGACTTCTTCGCCACGTACTACCTCCCCAACAACGCCGTGCTCTCCATCTGCGGCGACTGCGACCCCGGCAACGCCTTCGAGCGTGTGCGGCACTACTTCGACCCGATCGCGCCCGGCCCCGAGCCGCCCCCCATCCCCGGTACTGCCCGGATCCCCTTCGCGACCGGCGGGACCCTGCGCAGCGACGTCCGGGCGGCCGTGCCCTTGCCCAGGGTATACATGGCCTCCCGGGTACCTCCCTTCACCGCCGACGCCTTCTACGCAGGTGAGGTCCTGTCCTACTGCCTGGGCCGGGGGCGGTGCTCGCGGCTGTACGACCGCGTCGTTCGCAACCTCGAGGCCGAGTCGGCGACCTGCCATCTCCTCCCGCTCACGACCGGCGCGACCATCTTCCTGGTCATCGCAACGGGCTTCCTCCACACCGACGTGGACGAACTCGAACGGTCCGTGGTCCGGGAGATCGAGGGAATCGGCGACCTCACCGAAGAGGAAGCCGCGCGCGCCATCATCGGCTCGGAGACCTCGATGCTGAGAGAGTTGCAGCGAGTGGAGGCCCGGGCCGACCTCCTTTCGATGTATGCCACCCACTTCGGCGACGCCGGGCGCCTCAAGCGTGACTTGCGGCGTCTCCGCAGCGTCACCGTTCAGGAGGTGCGGGAGTGGGGGCGAAGCTACCTGCACGGCGAGAACCGCGCGTCGGTCCGCTACATCCCGGACGAGGCGCCGTAATGCGCCGGCGATCGCTGCCGCCGAGGACGCGCCGGGACGTGCAACACCCGACGGAGGGGCCGCCGAGATGACCGACCGGACCGTGCCACCGGTCTCCGGCCGGATCCGCCCGTACGAGTTCCCCGCCGTCGCCAGGGAGCGTCTGGGCAACGGCATGGAGGTCTGCGTCGTGCCCGCGACCTCGCTCCCGATCGTGACGGCCATGGTGGTGCTCCCTGCTGGAGAGACCGTCGTGCCGGCGCAGCAGGCCGGGCTGGCGGTGCTCTCGGGCGACGCGCTGGAAGGCGGAACCGAGCGCCTCACCAGCCGGGAGCTCGCGGCGGCGCTGGAGGGCGTCGGGGCAAGCTTTGGCGCGGCGACAGGTTGGGATTCGACCACGGTGGCCGTCGCGTGCCAGGCGGACGTCCTCACCGACGCCATGCCCCTGCTGGCACAGATGGTGTGCTCGCCGGCCTTCGAGAAGTCCGAGTTCGACCGCTACAGGGCGCAACGGCTCGCCACCGCCGCCCGGCGCGGGATGAACCCGTCCGCCATCGCTGCCGATGCACACGCGCGCTACGTCTTTGCCGGAGGTGACACCTACGCACGCCCGCTGGGTGGGACCGAAGCCTCTGTGGGCACGTTGGAGGCAGGCGACGCCCGCGACTTCGTGGCAGCTCGCTACGGGCCGGCCGCCGCGGCGGTGGTGCTGGTGGGGGACCTTGGCACGGACGAGGCCGCTGAAATTGCCGGCCGGGAGTTCGGCGGCTGGGTGCGCGACCCGGCAGCCGTGCCCGTGCCGAGCGCGTCGCCGCGCCAACGCGAGCGCGCGGTGCATCTGGTCCATCGCCCGGGATCGGTGCAGTCGCAGATCCGGGTGGGGCATGTGGGGGTGCCGCGCTCCGTCGAGGACTACTTCCCGCTGATCGTGCTCAACCTGGTGCTCGGGGGTTCCTTCTCGTCGCGTCTCAACCTCAACCTGCGCGAGCGCCACGGTTTCACCTACGGGGTGCGCTCCACGTTTTCGCCGCGGCGGGGTCCGGGCCCGTTTTCCGTATCCACCTCCGTCGAGAACGCGGTCACGGGCGCGGCCATCGCCGAGATCTTTTCGGAGATCGAGACCCTGGTGGAACGGGGGCCGACGAGCGAGGAGGTCGCGACCGCCACGAGTTACCTCGCCGGGGTGTTCCCGTTGCGCATGGAGACGACGGGGCAGATCGCCTCCCGGATCGCCGAGATGTTCGTCTACGACCTTCCCGAAGACTACTACCGGAGCTACCGGGACCATGTCCGGGAGGTCACTTGCGAGGACGCGGCCCTGGCCGCGCGGTCGCACATCCGCCCGCCCGAACTGTGCACGGTGGTTGTGGGGGATGCGGAGGCCGTGGCGCCGCAACTGGAAGCCCTGGAGATCGGCCCCGTGAGCGTACACGGAGCAGACCGATGAGTTCTGGCAACCCTGCCAGCCCTTCCGCATGAGCGAGGACAGGAGTGCCCGCCTGGACACGCGTGTCGTCCACGACGGACGGGTCGTGCACCTCAGCGTGGATGCCGTTCGCTTCCCCGACGGGTCGGTTGGGGAGCTGGAACTCATCCGTCACCGTGGTGCCGCGGCGGTCCTGCCGGTGTTCGGTGCCGAAGGCGACACGGACCCGGATATCATCCTCGTGCGTCAGTACCGGTACGCGGCAGGCGGGTTCATCCATGAGGTGCCGGCCGGGATCATCGAGCCGGGGGAGAGCTGGGAGGAGTGCGCGCTGCGCGAGTTGGAGGAGGAGGCGGGGGTCAGGGCGGGGAGGCTGATCAAGCTGACGACCATCCACACGACCCCGGGGTTCACCAACGAGGAGATCCATCTGTACGCGGCATTCGATCTGGAGCGGGGTGTGACCCGCGCGGATGACGACGAGTTCATCCGCATCGAACGATTGCCCCTGTCCAGGGCTCTCGAGATGGCGCGCACCGGAGAGATCACCGACGGGAAGTCCCTGGTGACGATTCTGTTCGCCGCACGCTTCCTGCTCGCGGGAACCGGCTGACCCCAGGGCAGGGGCGGATCGGGCCTCTTTGTCTCCGAATGGGGAATCGGATGTCCCTGGACGGGGACAGCGCCGAGTGGCCAGACCCAATGGAAATGCGGGGAAATCAAGTGGCATGATTCGTGCAACAGGCCATTGGGTCATCAAGGATAGCGATCACGGAGATTTCGGACACTCCGGATCGTACAGCCACCGAGAAGGAGGTGGAAAAATGGCCCGCGTGAAGCTGCTCCTGATGAATGAGGGGGGTGCTGGCCAGCGGTCGGCCAGCCAGGTCAGGCAGGAAATAGCCGCACTAAGTGACAGCAACGTCGTGCAGCTCTTCCTTGATGGTGAGGATCGCGCCTTCGCCGAGTTGGTGCGCAGGTACGACAAGCGGCTGCAGAACTTCGTCTACCGTACCCTGGGGGACAGGGAGCGGGCGGAGGACCTGGTCCAGGAGACCTTCGTCCGGGTCTACCGGCACCTTAACCGTTTCGACCAGGCCAGGAAGTTCTCGACCTGGATCTACACGATCGCCGGAAATCTGGCCAAGAACGAACTTCGCAACCGGGCGAGGAACCCGCTGGTGCTGTTCCAGGCCATCATGAAGAACTGGGAGGCCGACTATCGCCCCCTGGAGTGGGAAGACACCCGGAACCGGCCCGACGACCTCTACCGAAAGCGCTTCCTGCGCGAGAAGGTGAACGAAGCCGTCGACCAGCTACCCGCTCATCACCGTACGGTTTTCGTGTTGCGGGAGCTGCACGGCAAGTCCTACGAGGAGATCGCGGAGATCACCGGGTGCAATCTGGGCACCGTCAAGAGCCGCCTCAACCGCGCCCGCAACAACTTCGCGCGGATCATCGCCCCGATGGTGGACTGACGGGCACCCATCGCTCACAGGCAACTGGCGCTCCGGAACAACGCAGGTATATTTCGGTATACAATTGCGAGTGTCGATGCGAACGCCGATGCGACTGGAACGCGGGCACGGGTAGCGCGGTAGAAGGGATAGCCGGAATTGCCATCTTCTGCGGGTGGGGTAGCCGCCAGCGATCCGGGAGCATCCGAACCAAAGGGGGATCGGCTGAATTGCAGCCGCGGGATCGTGGACAGACAAGTCTTTCTGCTGAAGCGCCCCGAGAGAGGGGAGCCCGTCCTCGAGGATGAGTGTACTCCCGTGACACGAGGTTGCCGCTGGTTCCTCGACAGGTATTCGGAGTACCGCGACGCCCGCCTGGACAAAGCCACTCGCGCTCTGGCCGACGCACACCTGGTTGCCTGCTCCTCGTGCCGGCGGTACGATCGCGTGGTTCGGAGGGGTGTCGATGTCCTTCGCCACCCGCGGTCGGCACCCGACAGCCGCCCTCTGGGTATCGCCTTCCTGCGCGACCGGGCGCTGGCCGCCGAGAGGGAATCCAGGGCGCTGGGTACGGCGGGGTCCGGGGTTACCCTGGCCGCTGCTGCCGTTGTCGCTCTGCTTCTTTCGGTCGCCGCGTGGTTCCCGGTCCTCGCTGGCGGGACTCCCGAGGTGGAGATCGCGCCGGTCGTGGCCGTTGCGCCGCGGCCCGTGGGGCCGGCCTTCTTTCCGATCCCCGGCGGCTTCTCCTTCGAGGTAGACCGTGCGGACCTGACGAAGCTCACCCCGGCCATGCTCTTCGAGTACGGCCGGACGCCCGCCAGTCCCGCTCAGCGGGGAGTCGCCGGCGGACCCGATTTGGATTAGCATTCCGAGGCGACCTACCGGAGGCCGGCCTTGCTGCCCAAATCGTTGATGACCGCCAGGAACGGTGGCGTGTTCTTTCTTCACGGGGGGGACGAATTCCGCAAGTCGGCCGCAGCGAAGCTCCTCCTGGATCGCTATGCGGATCCCGCCACGCGCGACTTCAACGTCGACCTGATCGAGGGGTCGGAGACGTCGGTGGAACGCCTCGCTTCGGTCATCGCGACCCCCCCCATGATGGCCGAGTGGCGCGTGGTCCACCTGAAGGAAGGGGAGGCGTTGGCGGGCAGCTCACACGCGCGCAAGGTGATCCTCGACGCGGCGAAGAAGCCCCCGCCAGGGCTGGTGCTCATCGTGCAGGCAACCGTTCCCGCGAGGTCCAGGGCGAAGTTCTACAGGGACCTCGCCCGGATCGCGACGGCGGTCGAGTTCAAGCCCGTTCCATCCGACGAGGTGCCCGGGTGGCTGGTGTCGTGGGCGCGCGAGGAAGCCGGATTGACGGTCGAGATCGAAGCCGCAAGGGCGCTCGCGAGCGCCGCGGGAACCGAGTTGGGGATGCTCACCCAGGAAGTGCGCAAGCTGGCCGAGATGGTAGGAGAAGGCGCCCCGGTGGATGTGCAAGCGGTGAGAAAGGGAGGGCTGAGACTACCCAGCCAGGATCGCTGGGCGTGGTTCGACCTGGTCGGCAACCGGCAGATCCGTGAAGCGGCGCGCGGGCTCCCGATCCTGCTGGCGCAGGGTGAGTCGGCGGTGGGGCTCGTCATCGGTCTGTCGACCCACCTGCTCCGGATCGGGGTGGCCATCGAGGGCGGCCCGCCCGCGTTGCAGTCCGCGCTGCCGCCCTACCAACGTTTCCTCGCCCGCCGGATCCTCGGGCAGGCCAGGCGCTGGACGCGGGCCGATCTCGCCCGCGCGGTACAGGGGCTGCGCCGGCTGGACCAGCTCCTGAAGGCCAGCGCGATCCCCGACGAAGTCCTGGTGGAGGAGTGGCTGCTCGGATTGATGGTGCGGTCGGGGGGAGCGGTGGGCGCCGCCTGATGCGGCGCCCGACCGAAGAGGGCCGCGGTGTGAGCGTCGAGGAGGCGGGACCCGGCGGGGAGGTGGGGGGCGACGTCCAGCTGCGCATTCGCGGAATGCACTGCGCCGCTTGCGTCACGACCGTGGAGAAGGCCCTGAACGCGGTGGACAACGTGTCGGGAGCCAGTGTGAACCTGGTGGACGAGCTTGCCCGGGTCCGATCGGGCCCCGGGGGCGCCAGTCACGCGGCCCTGGTGAGCGCGGTCGAGGGGGCGGGGTACGGGGCCGAGGTGCTGGCCGGCCGCCGTGCGGCTCTCGATTCGGCCCGCGCCCGCGACGAAGAGAAGGACGCCAAACACGCCGAGTTGATGCGACGGTTCCGGGTCGGGGTGATGTGCGGGTTGCCGGTGGTGCTGATCGGGCACTGGGACATGGTCCCGGGTCTGGTGCCCCTCGCGGGGAGCGCCCAGCGCGTGGCCTGGTGGCTGTCCTGCCTGCTCACCGTGCCGATCATGGCGTACGTGGGGCGGGGGTTCTTCACCGGGGCGTGGGCCGCCGCGCGCAGGCGCACCTCCACCATGGACACGCTGGTTGCGCTTGGGACGGGCGCCGCGTGGCTGTATTCCACGGCGGCGGTGGCCGTGCCCCACATCTTCCCGGGGGGGAGCGGGCGCCCCTTCTACGAGGCGGTAGCGGTGGTCATCACGCTGGTGGTACTGGGCCAGGCGGTCGAAGCCCGGGCGCGGGGCAGGACGGCACGGGCGCTGCGGGCCCTCTTCGACCTCACCCCCGAGACCGCCGACCGGCTGACCGACGGCGAGGCCGAGACGATACCGGTGGCCGAGGTCCGGCCAGGCGACCTGCTCCTTGTGCGGCCTGGCGGTCGCATTCCCCTGGACGGCCGTATCCGGGGCGGGGAGAGCGAGGTCGACGAATCGATGCTGACGGGCGAATCCATCCCCGTGGCGAAGTCGCCGGGCGACGATGTGGTCGGCGGCACGGTCAACGGGACCGGCGCCCTCACCATGGAGGCGACGCGAGTCGGCGCGGACACCGTGTTGGCACGCATCGTCGAGATGGTTCAGCGCGCCCAGGCGACCAAGCCCCCGATCCAGAGGACCGTGGACGTGGTGGCGGGAACCTTCGTCCCGGCCGTGATCCTCGTGTCGCTGGTGACCTTCTGCATCTGGTATCTGGCCGGGCCCGATCCCCGCCTCAACTTCGCCGTGGTCACCGCCGTTTCGGTGCTGGTGATCGCGTGCCCGTGCGCCCTGGGGCTGGCGACGCCCATCTCGGTCATGATCGCTATCGGGAAGGCGGCCCGTCACGGGGTGCTGATCCGCGACGGCGAGTCCCTGCAGAGGGCGCGCCGCGTCGACACGGTGGCGCTGGACAAGACCGGGACCCTCACCGTCGGCCAGCCCGCGGTGATGTATGCGGGTACCTCCGGCGCCGTTTCCGAGGAGGAGCTTCTGGAAGCTGCGACGAGCGTGGAAGCCGCCTCCGAGCACCCGGCAGCGCGCGCCATCGTACGGTACGCAAGGGAGCGGGGGGTCGCCGCCCGGGCGGCGGCGCACTTTGCGGCGCACCCCGGGCGCGGGGCCTCCGCGGTGGTCGCGGGGAAGCGGGTGCTCGTGGGGTCGCCCTCGTTCGCGGCGGCGGCAGGCGTGGACGGCGAGCCGCTCGGAGCACACCTCGATCGGGTCGCCGGGGAGGGCGGGACCCCGGTCGTGGTCGTGATCAACGGGGCGGCGGCGGGGGTGTTCGGGGTGGCCGATACGGTGCGGCCGGGTGCGCGGGCGGCGGTGGGGCGGCTCGAGGATCGGGGGATCGAAGTGATCATGCTGACCGGCGACGAGGAGGCCGCCGCCGCCGCCGTCGCCGCACTCACGGGCATAACACGCGTGCGCGCCCGGATGTCTCCAGAGGAGAAGGCCGCGGAGATCCGGACTCTGCGCGGGCAGGGCAGGGTGGTGGCCATGGTCGGCGACGGGATCAACGATGCGCCTGCCCTGGCGACGGCGGACGTCGGGATCGCGATGGGGGGCGGGACCGAGGTCGCGATCCGTACCGGCGACGTGGCGCTGCTCGGCGATTCCCTCCACGGGGTCGAGACTCTGCTCCGTATCTCGGCGGCGACCCAGCGCAACATCACGCAGAATCTGGTGGGCGCTTTCGCATACAACGTCGTCGGAATCCCGGTCGCCGCCGGCGCACTCTACCCGTCGCTGGGATTGCTGTTATCGCCGATGATCGCGGGGGCGGCCATGGCATTCAGTTCCGTCACGGTGGTTGCCAACGCGAACCGGCTGCGTCGCTACCAACCCGCCCGCGCCCGTTGATCATCGGTCCTGGCGGCGGTATCGTAGGCGTTCGGGCGCCTCGCCACTCTCGGTAGCGACGCGGAGGTTTTCCCACGGACTGTCGGGCGCTTCCCGTTCCCCGGCGAAACGAGCACCTGCATCGCCCTTTGGCTACGTCCCTGAACCGCGGCCTCGATACACCGCTCATGCGGCAATGGCGGGAGGCGAAATCCCGTTGCGGGGACGACCTCGTCTTCTTCCGCGTGGGCGACTTCTACGAGCTGTTCTGCGAGGACGCCGAGGAAGGTTCCCGGCTTCTGGGCCTGACCCTCACATCGCGCAACAACGGCGCCGCGAGGCGGGTCCCCCTGGCCGGGGTCCCGGCCAAGGCCCTCGACGAATACGTGGCGCGGCTGGTGAAGCTCGGGAAGACGGTCTCGATTTGCGATCAGGTCGAGGATCCGGCCGAAGCCAAGGGCATCGTGCGCAGGGAGGTGGTCGAGCGACTCACTCCGGGCACGGTGATCTCGGAAGCGCTCCTCGAAGCGGGGCGCAACAACTTTGTGGTCGCGCTTGTCGGCGGGGACTCGGCCATCGGCCTGGCGGCCATGGATGTTTCGACGGGCGAGCTGATGCTCATGCAGGCCGGCCCCTCCGAGGTCGAAGACGAACTCGAGCGGCTGGAGCCCCGTGAACTTCTCGTGCCCGAGTCGGATGACAGCCTCCCCGAGGGTCGCAGCGGAGTAGTCCGCACAGTCCGGCCCGATTGGATGTTCGAGGTGGAGACCGCCCGCGACGAGCTGAAGCGGCGCTACGAGGTGCTGTCGCTCGATGGATTCGGGCTGGAGCCACGGGACGAACTGCTGGTCCGGGCCGCGGGAGCACTTGTCGCCTACGCGGAGGAGATCCGCCCAGGGACGGGGGAACATCTGCGTCCGCCCAGGGTCCAGCGTCCCGAAGCGGTCATGACCCTCGACTCGATGACCCGCCGCAACCTCGAGCTGGTCGAGGCGTTGCGCCCGTACGACGGAGACGTATCCCTCCTGTCGGTGCTGGATGCCACCACCACGCCCATGGGCGCGCGCCTGCTGCGGGCGTGGCTGCTCCGGCCACTGCTGGACGCGGAAGGGATATGGCAGCGTCAATCCGGAGTCGCCGAGCTCCTGGAAGCCCCCCGTGCACGCGCCGGGCTGCGCTCCGCGTTGAAGAAGATCCGGGATCTGGACCGCCTCGGAACCAGAATCGGGTCCGGCCACGGCACGCCGCGCGAAGTGGTGGCTCTGGGGCTCTCGCTCCGGCGACTGCCCGAGGTGGCCAGCTGTGGAGCCGGGCTGGAGAGCGAGACGCTGGCGGAGCTCCTCGGGGACCTCGACACCCTGGAAGACGTGGAGGCACGGATCACCGAGGCCATTTCCGACGACGCCCCGGCCGCAATGTCCGATGGCGACGTGATCCGGGAGGGGTTCAGCGAGGAACTGGACGAGCTCAGAGCCGTCCGCGACGGCGCTCGGGAGTTCATCGCGGGTCTACAGGCCCGGGAGCGCGAACGGACCGGCATCGCGTCGCTCAAGGTCGGGTTCAACAAGGTCTTCGGCTACTACCTGGAGGTCACGAACCCGAACCTCTCGCGCGTCCCGGAGCACTTCATCCGGAAGCAGACCCTGACCGGTGCGGAGCGCTACTTCACCCCGGAGTTGAAGCAGTGGGAAGAGAAGGTTCTCGACGCCGCCGACCGGATCGCACGGCTGGAACAGACCCTCTTTCTGCGAGTGCGGGGTGAACTGTCCTACTCGGTTCCGCGGATTCAGCGAACCAGCCAGCGCATCGCCACTCTGGACGTGCTGGTATCCATGGCGGAGGTGGCAGAAGCGCGTGGGTACGTGCGGCCCGAGGTCACGACCGGATTCGGGCTCAGCGTCGTCGCGGGCCGCCACCCGGTCGTGGAGACGATGATGCCGCGTGAGGACTTCATCCCCAACGATCTGCACCTGGACGCAGACGGGCGCATCGTGATCCTCACCGGCCCGAACATGGCCGGAAAGAGCACAGTGCTGCGCCAGGTCGGCCTCATCCAGCTCATGGCGCAGATCGGTTCCTTCGTGCCTGCCGGCAGCGCGCGTCTGGGGATCTGCGACCGGGTCTTCACGCGGGTCGGCGCTTCCGACAACCTGGCGCGCAACCAGTCCACCTTCATGGTCGAGATGAACGAAACCGCGGCGATCCTCCACGGCGCCTCCGAGCGCAGTCTGGTCCTCCTCGACGAGATCGGGCGCGGCACATCCACGTACGACGGCGTATCCATCGCGTGGGCGGTCACCGAGCACCTTCACGAGCACGTGGGGTGCAAGGCCATGTTCGCCACGCACTATCACGAGCTGACCCAATTGGGCGATCTTCTTCCGGGCGTGAGGAACCTCAACGTGGCGGTGCGCGAAGCCGGAGACGGAATCGTCTTTCTGCGACGCCTGGAGGAAGGAGGCGCGGACCGTTCGTACGGCATCCAGGTGGCCCGTCTCGCCGGTCTCCCGCGTGACCTGATTGCGCGTGCAATGGAACTTCTCGTCGAGTTGGAGGGAACACACTCGGGAGGCGGACGTGGACTCGGCCGCGGCGAAGGCGGTCGGGCGGCTGCCGGAAACAACCGGGACCAGATGTCGTTGTTCGAGGTACGGCATCCGGTGGTGGAGCGCCTCCTGAATGTGGACCCGGACGGGATGTCGCCGCTGGAGGCACTGAACCTGCTCTACGACCTCCGGGCCAGGGCCGCGGAGGGGTAGTCACAGTGGAACCTGGGAGATCTTCGATGAAGGATACCCTGCGGGCGAAAGACGCACGGGAAGCGTGGAATCCGCCGGGATGGTTCCGCCGGACGCGACACGCGACGCCGCGCGCCGTCTGCGTGGCGGCGTTGGTGGCGTTGATGGCCGCCGCCTGCCGCGGTGACCGGGAGATCGAGCGGCCCACGCCCCTGTTCACTGCCAGTCCCGTGGAATATCCCCTCGATCTGTGGGACCAGGACGTGGAAGGAAGTACGCTGGTGCGGGTTCTGGTGAACGAGGAGGGGAGCGTCGACAGCGTGATGGTGGTCGAGAGCAGCGGCCATTCGGCGCTCGACTCGGCCGCGGTGCGGGGAGCCCTGACGATGGAATTCGATCCGGCCCGTAAACGGGGCGAGCCGCTGCGCGTCTGGGCGCGGGTTCCGGTTCACTTCTCGAAGAACGGGAAGCCGCCGGAAGGCCAGCCCCAGGGGGAGCCTGACGTAACGTCAGGGTCGACGGAAGGCGGCCCCGCATGACCCCGGTGGCGAATGCACGCTCGGCGCCGCGCCACGCCAAACCGTACGACGATGTGCTGGACCTGGTGGGGTGGACGCCGCTCATCCGGTTGAACCGGGTCACCGACGGGACCCGCACACCCGTGTACGGCAAGGCCGAGTTCATGAATCCGGGCGGATCGGTCAAGGACCGGATCGGCTTCGCGATGATCGAGGCGGGCGAGGCAGCCGGGCTGCTCAGGCCGGGAGGAACGATCGTCGAGGGCACCAGCGGAAACACCGGGCTGGCGCTGGCGATGGCCGCGGCGACGCGGGGGTACAGGTGCATCTTCACCATGCCGGACAAGATGAGCCTGGAGAAGGTCAAGCTGCTGCGGGCGTTCGGTGCGGAGGTCGTGATCACGCCCACCGCCGTCCCGCCGGATCACCCGGAGCACTACGTGAACCGGGCCCGCGCCATCGCGGAGTCGACCCCCGGGGGCTTCCTGGCCGACCAGTTCTACAACCGCGCCAACCCCGAAGCCCACTACCGCACGACGGGTCCCGAGGTGTGGGAGCAGACGGGAGGAGCCGTCACCCACTTCTTCGCGGGCGCGGGCACAGGGGGGACGATCTCGGGAACGGGGAAGTACCTGAAGGAGAAGAACCCGGCGGTGCGTGTGATCGGTACGGACCCGGTGGGATCGGTCATTTCGGGCTTCTTCGCGACGGGCGAAGTGGGCACCGGCGCTCCCTACAAGGTGGAAGGCCTGGGGAACGACAAGATTCCCGGCACGCTGGACTTCGAGTACATCGACGAGTACCGGAGGGTGACCGATGCGGAGGCCTTCTCCATGGCCCGGCGGCTGGTCGCCGAGGAGGGACTGTTCGTGGGCGGATCCAGCGGGTTGATCGTGCACGCCGCGCTTGCCGAGGCCCGGCGCATCAACGACCCCGACGCCTGCGTGGTGGCCGTCCTGTGCGATTGGGGCGAGCACTACCTGACCCGGCAGTACGACGACGAATGGATGCGCAACAACGGATTCCTGGCGCGGAAGCGGGCGACGGTGGCGGAGATGGCCGCTTCCAAGCTCGAGCGCCTGCCGGGTCTGCTGACCGTGGCGCCCTCCACCCCGGTGCGGATGGCCATCTCGACGCTCTCGTCCCACAACGTCTCCCAGCTTCCGGTTGTGGTCGCGGGCGAGTGCGTCGGCAGCGTCGCGGAGAACGAACTCATGAGCGAGGTGCTGGCCGACCGCGCGGTGCTGGAACACGAGGTCGCAGCCGTGATGTCCGCGCCGTATCCCGTCCTTGACGAAACCGCCGACGCCGATGCCGCTACAAGGCTTCTCAGTGGCAACGCGCACGCCGTCCTGATCCGTTCGGAGGGTGCGCTGGAAGGCATCCTCACCCGATACGACCTGGTCCGTTCGCTGGCGGCCTCACCGTGAGACCGGTGGTCGCGGATCGGGGAGCTGGCCGCAAGGCGGCGAAGGCACAGCCGCGAGATTCGCTCCGGGTGGCCGTGCTGATGGGCGGCAGTTCGGAGGAGCGTAACGTTTCCCTGGCCAGTGGGTGCGAGGTGGCCGCCGCCCTCCGTTCCGCGGGACACCGGGTGACGAGCATCGATTCGGCGACGGGTTCGATGCCGCCGTCGCTCGAGCGCAGGATTCTGGACGCGGGGATCGGTCGGGCCGAGGTGCCCTTGCCGCCCGCAGGCGACCCGAACGTACTGCGTGACGCGTTGGTCATCGCCTCCGAGCCCGCGCTCGCCGACGCGGACGTCGTCTTCCTCGCGCTGCACGGAGGCGCGGGCGAGGACGGCACCATTCAGACCCTTTTGGATGTGGCGGGCGTACCCTACGCAGGCAGCGGACCGGTGGCGTGCGCGCTGGCGATGTCCAAGGACCTTACCAAGCGGTTGCTGAGGGACGAGGGCGTTGCGACCCCCGGCTGGATCCTGGGTGCGGCTCCCGGATCGGTCGTCGCGGACCGGCTCGGTCTCCCGGTGATCGTGAAGCCCGCCTCCGGAGGATCGTCGGTGCGGTTGGCGCTGGCGAGGTCGGTCTCCGAGGTGGACGCGGCCACGGAGGTGGCGGGCGGCGGAGGCGACACGGTCATGTACGAGGCGTATGTTGAGGGGCGTGAGTTCACGGTCGGCATCCTGGACGGCGAGGCACTGCCCGTCGTCGAGATCGAACCCGTCAATGAACTCTTCGACTTCGACTGCAAGTACGAGGCGGGAATGGCGGTGGAAACGGCGCCCGCACGGATCCCGGAGGAGTTGGCCGGCAGATTGCAGTCGGCGGCGTTGAAGGTGCACCGCCTGCTTGGTTTGAAGCACTTCTCGCGCGTGGACTTGATGGTCGACGGACACGGAAAGGCCTGGTGCCTGGAGGCCAACGCGCTGCCGGGCCTCACCGGGAACAGTCTGTTGCCGAAGTCGGCGAGGGCGGCGGGGCTGGAGTTTCATCAGCTTTGTGAGCGAATTTGCGTGCTGGGCCGGAACACCAGTGCCCGGCGGGGTACTTGGTGACCATGAGATACACGAACCAGCCACCGGCTTTCGGCGGGGCCTCGATGCGCCTCCACGTGACCCCCTGGGTCAAGATCCTGCTCATCGCAAACGCGGTGGTCTACCTGGTGACGCTGGCCGTGGGCAGGGGTCCGATCTTCGATCTCTTCGGCTTCACGCCCGACCGGATTCTGCAACAGCCGTGGGGCATGCTGACCTACATGTTCGTGCACGCGGGCTTCTGGCACCTGCTGATGAACATGTTGTTCATCTTCTTTTTCGGGCCGCCCCTCGAAGAGCGCTGGGGCTCGGAGCTGTTCCTCAAGTTCTATCTCGTCTGCGGCCTGGGCGGCGTCCTCCTCAGCTTCCTCTTCGCGGAAGCCACGATCGTGGGTGCCTCGGCCGCGTGCTACGGGATCATGCTCGCCTTCGCGATGGCGTGGCCCAACCAGCCGGTCTACATCTGGGGCGTGTGGCCGGTCAAGGTGAAGTGGCTGGTGACGTTCATGGTGGCGATCAGCTTCGCGAGCGCGATAGGACCGGCCCGCGACGGGGTCGCCCACCTGGCCCACCTCGGCGGTGCGATCGCCGGCTTCCTCTTCGTGAAGAGCGGCTGGCTGCCGGCGGGCCAATGGCAGCAGGGGGGCACCCCCCGGACTACGAAGCCGCGGAGCCCCACCCGGTCGGCGAAGCGGCGGGGCGCCGGCTGGGCAACGAAGCGGCGGGGCGCCGGCTGGGCGGCGAAGAGACGCGACACCCCCGCGTCGGCCACTCCGATCGGGGATGCATTCGAGCGCCGCAAGGTGCGGAAGCGCATGGCCGATGAACGAGCGGAACTCGACCGGGTCGATGCGGTGCTCGACAAGATCTCGGCCCGGGGCATCGATTCGCTCACCGCCGAGGAGCGCGATCTGCTGGACCGGGTTTCGAAGCAGACGAAGGCCAACTGAAGGTCGTTCGCCGGCCTGGCAGTCCGTGGAGGAATCGCCGCTCGAATGCCGGGAGGATTGCTTCCACGGACTGCTTGGCACATTCGCCCTGCCTTGACCCCGCCGTCACGGGGTTTCTACAATCCCGGACCCGTTTGCTTCAATCCGAAGGGTCATCGACCCCCGAGTGGACACCGTTGCTGGCCGTCCCGGGCTCGGGTTGAACGCGCTCCCGCAACTACCAACAGGAGGTGGCATGGCCGCGGCCAGGTCTTTCAGAACGGAGCAGATCCGTAACGTAGTGGTCCTCGGGCACGGGGGATCGGGCAAGACGACCCTCATCGACGCGGTGTGTTTCGCATCGGGGACGTCCCGCAGGAAGGGAAGCGTCGGCGACGGAACCGCGTTGACGATGACCACACCGGAGGAGACCGGTCACGGCATGTCCCTGCAGCTCACGGTCGCGCACGCCATCTGGGGAGAGACGAAGGTCAACCTCATCGACACGCCCGGGTACATGGACTTCGTGGGAGAGGCCGCCGCCGCGGTGCGGGTCGCCGACGCCGCGGTCGTGACGGTGGCGGCCGCGTCCGGTGTCGAGGTGGGCACGGAGATGATGTGGGAGCTGTGCGAGAAGCGCGGGCTTCCCCGCATGATCTTCGTCTCGATGATGGACAAGGTGCACGCCGACTTCGACAAGGTGGTCCAGGAGGTAAGAGAGCTGCTGGCCCCCGGGGCTCTCCCGGTCGAGGTCCCCATCGGGTCCGCGAACGGCTTTCGGGGGGTTGTGAACCTTTTCACGAACAAGGCTCACATCTTCAAGTCCGGCACGATGACCGGGGAGTACGAGGAAGGGCCCATCCCGGACGAGGTGGCGGATGATGCCGAGGCCTGGTCGACCGAGCTCATGGAGACGCTGGCCACGACCGACGAGGACCTGCTGGACCGCTACCTGGAAGGTGAGGAGATCGCCCCGGAAGAGGTGGTCGCGGCGCTGGCGGGGGCGGTGGCCGATGGCGAAGTCGTCCCCGTCTTCTGCGGCGCGGCAGAGCAGTCCTTCGGGGTCCGCACCTTCGTGCAGAAGATGGTCGAACTGCTGCCGCATCCCGGCCAGGCGGGTGACGTGGAGGCCGCCGGGGAAGACGGCGAGACCGTGCGGTTGCGAACCGCGGACGACGAGGCAGTGAGCGCTCTGGTCTTCAAGACGAGCGCGGAACCCCACGTGGGCGAGCTGTCTCTCTTCCGCGTGTATTCGGGCATGGTCGTCAACGGCACCGAACTGCGGAACACGGCCCGCAACGCGACCGAGCGCATCAACCACCTGGCCATACCCCAGGCGAAGGAGCGCGTCGAGGTGGATGGGCTGCACGCGGGGGACATAGGGGTCGTGGCCAAGCTGAAGTCCACCCACACCAACGACACACTGTGTGCGGCCACGAACCCCGTCACGCTCGACGGCGTCGTTTTCCCGCAGCCCGACATTTCCACGGCGGTGCGCGGCGCCACCCGTGCCGACGAGGACAAGATGGGGGAGGCGCTGGGCAGGCTCCACGACGAGGACCCCACCTTCGTCGCCGAGTTCAACCCTGAGCTGCGCCAGACGATTGCGCGCGGGCTGGGCGAGCTTCACCTCGACGTGCAGTTCGAACGGATGAAGCGGAAGTACGGAGTGTCGGTGGAGACCGAACAGCCCCGGATCGCCTACCGCGAGACCATCACCGTGCCTGCTGAGGGCCAGGGCCGCTTCAAGAAACAGACGGGTGGCCGGGGCCAGTTCGGATACTGCCGGATCCGGCTGCGGCCGCGGGGCCGTGGCGAGGGGTACGAGTTCACCAGCGCGATCAAGGGCGGAGTGATTCCCACCAAGTATGTGCCATCGGTGGACCGGGGCATCCAGGAGGCGGCGGTGAAGGGTGTGGTCGCGGGCTATCCCATGGTCGACTTCGAGGCGGAATGCTACGATGGCTCGTACCACTCGGTGGATTCCTCGGACATCGCCTTCAAGGTGGCCGGATCGTACGCGTTCAGAAACGTGGCCGCGAAGGCGCGGCCGGCGCTGCTGGAGCCGATCCTCGAGATCACGGTGACCACGCCCGACGAATACGTGGGCGACATCATGGGAGACCTGAACGGCCGGTCGGCGCGGGTGCTGGGCATGGAGCCGCAGGGCGGGAAGACCGCGATCATGGCGCAGGTGGCCCAGGCGGAGGTGTACAAGTACGCCTCCGTACTGCGGTCGATCACCCAGGGGCGGGGATACCACAGGCGCAAGCTGCTCGGCTACGACATCGTGCCGCCGCTCCGCGCCGCCAGGATCGTGGCCGAGGCAGCGGAGGCGGAAGGGTAGGGGGGCGCCTCACCGCTCTCGGTGCGACGCAGGATTCATCCACGGACTGCTACCGCGTGTAGATCAGCAGCACCCCGTTCGATCCGCGTTGGCCGTAGAGCAGCCCTGCCTCCAGTGGTGTGATGAACTGGATCCGCCGGATGTCCTGGGGATTCAGATCCAGCAGGAAGAACGCGGGATCGGGGACCGGCCCGTCGTTGATGCGGACCTCGACCATGTTGCAGGTGTTGGTTGTCGCGCTGCTTCGACTCCGTTGCATCTCGACGCACACGCCCAACTGCGGATCGCCGAAGGCGTTTGCAACGTAGCTCTCCGTGATGGACAGCCCGGGCATGCGCACCGCCCGGGCCATGCTTGCGAAGTCGAACACTCTCGGAATGATCGAGTCCACCTGTGCTTCGGTCAGCCCCGAGAAACGGGTTCCGGTGGTCGTCATGACCCGATCGCGGTTCCGCCGCCCCGTCACGATCAGGGGCTCCAGCACGATGGCCTCGGTCGACAGGAGGATCTCGAGCCCGAGGGCCTCCTGGCTGAACACCGTGAGGGAGTCGATCCTCGTGGCATAGCCCAACTGGTCCGTCTGGATGATCTGCTTGCCGGGCGGCACGCCGCTGAAGCCGAAATTTCCCGCCGAGTCCGTCAGCACATCGTAGTTCGTGCCGACGAGCTGGACCCGGGCGCCCTGGATGGGGGCCTGGTTGGCGTAGTTCAACACCGACCCCGTGATCGTCACGGGGTCCGAGATGTGGATCGTCAGGTCGAGGACGTGGGTTCCGCGCCCGCCGATCTCGGCTGGTATCGCCTCGTTCGTCCCGAAAGTGGCCGTGACCGAGAGTTCCGCCGTGGCGTCCAGACCGCACAGCATGAACTCGCCCGAGTTCTCGGTACGCGCCACGGCAACCACGCGTCTCCGCTGCAGCACCCCCACGCGGTCGCCAAAGGCGGTCACCGTGGCCCCGGGTAGCGGCACCCCGGTCAGGGCGTCGGTGACCACCCCGCCAATCGAGGTGTTGCCCGCCCCTCCCTCTGCCGCACACCACGCCGACAGGATCGTTTCCCGGGACGGCACCGACAGGTAGGCTTCGACGACCGCATCGTCCTCCACCACCACGCGCTGCGTCGTGCCGGTCACCCCCAGAGTGCCCAGCCGCGGATGAAAGAACATGACCGTGTGTTCGCCGACCGGAACCGCGTCGAGGCGGAAATGTCCGGACTCGTCCGAATCGGCGATCGCGGACGTGCCCATAACGGCCACTCTGGCTTCGGTAAGGGGGGTGCTGGTGGTGCTGTCGTAGACGAGTCCCACAATGGTCCCGGTCGGACCCTGATCCTCCTGTGCGAGGAGCGGTGCCGCCAACGCGGCGAGCAGGGTTGCGGCCGGGAGTGCACGGACCGCCAGCCGTCGCAGGAACGCGCCGTTGCCCTGGGCGGGCTCACTTTTTCTCATCATCATGGCTTTGGCACGGGTACGAATTTCACGATCAGGCCGGACATACGGCCATCATCCACTTCAACACTGTTCAATACTATATCGTTCCCGCGCGAAAAATGTGACACTGCGTCGTTTTTCCCGGTGGGGCGGAGTGCCGCTCCCGGAGTGGTCGAAGCCCGTCCGGAAGCCCGTCTGATGGCGGGGTGGACTATATTACAGCCAGCAGTCGCGGGCGCGCATGAGCGCCGCCGCAGGCGAAGCGGAATGCCCCGGGGGCGGGCCCGAATGGAGGCAGCGTTGGCGGGACACAGCAAGTGGTCGCAGATCAAGCGAAAGAAGGCGGTCAACGACCAGAAGCGGGGCCAGATGTTCACCAAGCTCATCCGCGAACTCACCGTCGCGGCGCGGGAGGGCGGGGGAGACCCCAACTTCAATCCCCGTCTCAGGCTGGGAGTGGATGCGGCCAAGGCCGCCAACATGCCCCAGGACAACATCGACCGGGCCATGCAGCGCGGCACCGGCGAGTTGGAGGGGGTGACCTACGAGGAGATCGTATACGAGGGGTACGGACCCGGTGGCGTGGCGCTGTACATCGAGACCCTGACCGACAACCAGAAGCGCACCGTGGCTGAAGTGCGCCACCTGCTGGACAAGAACGGAGGCAACCTCGGCACGGCGGGATCCGTGGCCTGGCAGTTCGACCGCAGGGGAATGATCTACATCAACGGCGCGGGCCTCGGCGAAGACACCGTCTTCGAGGCGGCGGTGGATGCGGGAGCGGACGACGTGAGCCGTGAAGAAGAGGAATACCTGGTCTCCACCGAGGCGGGCGACCTGCACGAGGTGCGGCGCGGACTCAAGGCCGCGGGGCTGCCCGTGGCGTCGGCGCAGCTCGCAATGGTCGCCAGGAACGAGGTGGGGGTGACGGGAAAGGCCGGAGAGAGGCTTCTCAAGCTCCTCGATGCGCTGGACGACCACGACGATGTTCAGCAGGTGTACTCCAACGCCGATCTGGACGAGTCGGTCCTGGCCCGGGCCCTGTGAGCGCGGGCGGCGGCAAAGACGGCAGCGTACTCCTCGGCATCGATCCCGGAACGGCCGTCACGGGATTCGGCGTCGTCACGGTGGACCGGCGCCGCAGGGCCGAACTGGTCGCGTGCGGGGTGATTCGCACCTCGCCAAAGGCTTCCCTGGTGGCGCGACTCCTGGAGATTCACGAGGCTGTGACCGAGCTGATCACCGAGTTTGCCCCCGCCGCGATGTCCGTCGAGTCCGCGTTCTACGGGAAGAACGTGCGTAGCGCCCTCACGCTTGGTCAGGCCCGGGGTGCGATCATCGTGGCCGCGGCCCGGTGTGGGGTGGAGGTGGCGGAGTATGCGCCCCGGGAGATCAAGAAGGCGGTCGTGGGGACGGGAGCCGCGACCAAAGACCAGGTCGCGTACATGGTGCGCCGCCATCTGCGCCTCCGTACGGATCCGAAGCCGAGTGATGCGGCGGACGCGGTGGCCGCGGCACTGTGCCATGCGCTCAACGGGGATCTGCCCGTGCGGCCGGTGTCCGCGATGGCGGCGCCGTGATCAGCCGGGTCCGAGGCGAACTGGTCAGCCTGGATCTGGACAGGATCGAGGTCGCGGCCGCCAGTGGGGTTGTGTACGAAATCCACGTTCCCCTCACGGTCTTCAACCGTCTTCCCGCCGTGGGTTCGAAGCTGGAGCTTCTCACCGCGTACATCGTCCGCGACGACACCCCGAGCCTCTACGGTTTCCTCGACGCGCACGAACGCCTCCTCTTCTCCCGCCTGCTGACCGTCCAGAAGGTTGGCCCCCGCCTGGCCCTCGCCATGATGAGCGCCTACCATGCCGGGCGGCTGGCCCGGGCCATCGCCGAGCGCGATGCCAAAGCCCTCATTCAGGTGAGCGGACTTGGAAAGAAGACGGCCGAGAGGGTGATTCTGGAGCTGGCCGACAAGGTCCGCGACATCGCCGTCGCGGAAACGCTGGACGGCCCGGAGGCCAGGCGGGCGGCGGAAGCGGTGGCGGCGCTCACCAGCCTGGGATACTCTTTCGCGGAGGCAGACGCCGCCGTGCGCGAAGTCGCCGGCACCACCGACGCGGAGAGCACCGAAGAGTTCGTCCGCCTCATTCTTGCGCGGCGCGCGTCGGGCCGGGACAGGTAGCTCATGGTCAGACGCACCGAGATCACCACGCCGGAGGTTCTCCCCCGGGAGTCGCGCGCCGACGCTTCGCTGCGGCCCGAGAGCCTGTCGCATTTCATCGGCCAGGAGAAGGTGAAGGAGGGGCTGGGGATCTCCATCGAGGCTGCGATCGCCCGGAAGGAGCCGCTCGACCACGTCCTTTTTCACGGTCCCCCCGGCCTGGGCAAGACAACCCTCGCCATGCTGCTGGCCCGGGAGATGGGGGTGAGCGTCACGACGACTTCCGGGCCGGTGCTGGAGAAGCCCGCCGACCTGGTTGGCGCCCTGACAAATCTGCGCGCGGGGGACATCCTCTTCATCGACGAGATCCACCGTCTGCGTCCGGTGATCGAGGAGTTCCTCTATCCGGCCATGGAGGATTTCCGGGTCGAGGTGCGTCTCTCCGAGGGGCCGAAGGCGCAGACCATGACGATGGCGGTCGAGCCCTTCACCCTGGTGGGGGCGACGACCCGATTCGGTCTCCTCACCGCACCCATGCGCGCCCGGTTCGGGATCACCGATCGCCTCGACTTCTACCCGGCCACCGATCTCGCGCGCATCATCACGCGGAGCGCGAGGATCCTGAAGGTGAAAGCCACCGCCGGGGGCGCTTTCGAGTTGGCCAAGCGCGCGCGGGGTACGCCCCGGGTGGCCAACCGGCTGCTGAGGCGGGTGCGTGACTACGCGGAGGTTCGCGCAGATGGCGTGCTGGATGTGGCGGTCGTGCGGGACGCGCTGGAGCTTCTCAACGTCGACGAGTATGGCCTGGACGCGATGGACGCGCGGATCCTCATGACCATCATCGACAACTTCGAGGGAGGGCCGGTCGGCCTGAACTCTCTGGCCGTCGCGCTGGGCGAGGACGCGGGCACCATCGAGGAGGTGTACGAGCCCTTCCTGATCCAGGAGGGGTTGATGATGCGCGGGCGGCAGGGACGGATCGCCACCGGAAAGGCCTACAGGCGATTCGGCCGGCCCGCGCCGGACGAGCAGGGCGGAGGGCCGGGCATGCCGCCCGCGGGCAACCAACCCAACCTGTTCAACTGAGTGGAGAAGGGGCTCGCGCCGAGCGGGGTGTCCACGGCGGACTTCGACTACGAACTCCCGCCGGGGCGCATCGCGAAGTACCCCGTGCAGCGGCGCTCCGATTCGCGCCTCATGGTTCTGAGCCGTTCGACCGGTAGTGTCGAGCACCGTCGGTTCCGCGATCTCCCCGGGCTCATGGAGCCTGGGGACCTGCTCGTGGTGAACGACACCAGGGTCTTCCCCGCGCGGCTGCGGGGCCGGAAGATGACGGGAGCCGCGGCCGAAGTTCTCCTTCTCCGTCCCGTGGGCGGCGATGTGGAGGAAGCGGCCCCACAAGGGGAACCGGGCCAGGCGCCGGATGCGGTCGGGAGCGTGCCGGCCGGCGAGCATCACGACTGGGAAGCGCTCGTGCGGCCGGGGAGAAAGCTGAAGCCGGGCCGCGTGGTGGTCGTCTCCCCTGAGCTGTCGGTGCGGATCCTGGACGTCTGTCCGGACGGGCGGCGGATCGTCCGGCTGGAGAGCCGGATCGGCGTGCGCGAGGCGATTGAGCGGTTCGGGCGGATACCCCTGCCACGTTACATGGAACGGGACGACGAGCCACTCGACCGGGAACGCTACCAGACGGTCTACGCGCGGCACAGGGGCTCGGTGGCGGCCCCGACGGCGGGGCTGCACTTCACCGGTGAGCTGCTCGCCCGGGTGGAAGCCCGGGGCGTGACCCGGAGCGCATTGACCCTGCATGTGGGCGCGGCGACATTCCGCCCCGTGGGCACGCCGGATCCCGCGGATCACGTCATGGACTCAGAGACGTACGATGTCTCCGCCGAGGCGGCGGGGGAGTTCCGGCGCTGCCGGGAGCGGGGAGGGCGGGTGTGGGCGGTTGGCACCACCGTGGTGCGGACGCTCGAGTCCGTGGCGGACGGCCGGGACCGCATCCGCGCGGGAGCCGGGACCACCGATCTGTTCATCTGGCCGCCCCACGACTTCAAGGCCGTGGACTGCCTCATCACCAACTTCCACCTCCCGCGCTCCACCCTTCTCATGCTGGTGGCGGCCTTCGCCGGCGTGGACACCGTGCGCGACGCCTACGCGGCGGCGATCGGCGCGGGGTATCGGTTCTACTCCTACGGCGACGCGATGGCGGTGATCCCGTGAGCGGTGTGATGGGGGGTACGCGCTTCGTCCTCGAGGCGGTCGACGGCCGGGCCCGGGCGGGGCGCCTGACCCTCCCCGGAGGCGTGGTGGAGACGCCCGCGTTCATGCCCGTCGGCACGGTGGGAACGGTCAAGGGGGTGTCACCGGAAGAGCTCGACGGCGCCGGCGCCTCGATGATCCTTGCCAACACCTATCATCTCTACCTGCGCCCCGGCCCGGATGTGGTGGAATCACTCGGCGGCCTGCACGATTTCATGCGCTGGAAGGGTCCCATCCTCACGGACTCGGGGGGCTACCAGGTCTTCTCGCTGGCCGCCATCAGGGACATCGGGGATGACGGGGTCACCTTTCGCAGCCACATCGACGGAAGCAGCCACCACTTCACGCCGGAGGGGGTGATGGACATCCAGCGACGGCTGGGTGCGGACGTCATCATGGCATTCGACGAGTGTGCGCCCGGCCGCGTGAGCCGGCAAGACGCCGCGCGGTCGAACCGGAGGACGCTGCAGTGGCTCGAACGCTGCCGCGCCCGTTTCGAGGCCACCGAGGGCGACGCCCGCGCGCCCCAGGCGCTCTTCCCGGTGCTGCAGGGCAACGTCTACGACGACCTCCGTGCCGAACAGGTGGAGGGGGCAATGGCCCTGGGCGACTGGCCCGGGTTCGGCATCGGGGGACTGTCGGTGGGCGAGGGCAAGGGGGACATGTGGCGCACCCTGGAAGGGCTGGATGCCCAAATGCCGCGGGAGCGCCCCCGTTACCTCATGGGGGTGGGGTACCCGGAGGACTTGCTGGAGGCGATTTCTCGCGGCTGCGACATGTTCGACTGCGTCGCCCCGACGCGGAACGCACGGCATGGGACCGCCTGGACGCTCGACGAAGGCCAGGTCAACCTCAAGGGCGCGCGTTTCCGGCTCGATCGGGATCCCATCGACCCTGAATGCGACTGCTACGCGTGCCGGGGCTACGACCGGGCGTACATCCGTCACCTGCTGGTTGCGGGTGAGCGCTTCGGCCACCGCCTCGTCTCCATTCACAACCTTCGATTCCTGCTCAATCTTGCCAGCGCTTCACGGCACCATATCCGCGACGGTACGTTTACTATGTGGGTCCAATCGTGGCTGGAGCGTTACCGTGCCAGCCGGACCGCCCGCCAAGCCTCCTGACCCTGTCCCCGAGGAACAATGCTCTTGTCACTCTCCACCACACTCGCGACGGCCCTGACTGTGCCGACTCCGACGCCCGCGCTGGTCCCCCGCGAAGGGGGCGGTTCAATGGGCGTGTTCCTGTTCCAGATCGTGATGATGATCGCGATCTTCTACTTCATCCTCATCCGGCCGCAGCGCACGGAGCGCAAGCGTCACCAGGCAATGCTGCAGCAGTTGGTCAAGGGGGATCGGATCATGACCAACGGGGGGATCCTCGGGGTGATCATCCATGCGGCGGAGCAGGAACTGACGATCCGGACGGGGGAGCAGACGCGTCTCGTCGTCGACCGGGGCCACATCGCCCGCAAGATCGAGGAGCAGTAGCACGGCGGTGGCCATCCTGGGTATCGAGATCCTCGGATCGAGGGTCCTGCGTGAGAAGGCCGCTCCCGTTGAGGCGGTGACGGACGATGTGCGGCGGCTGATTCGGGACATGATCGACACGATGTACGACGCGGAAGGGATTGGCCTGGCGGCGCCCCAGGTGGGAATCTCGGAGCGCATCCTCGTGGTGGATGTCGCGGACGAGGACGAGGACAGACACATGCATGCGCTGGTCAACCCCGTCATCGTCGAGTTCGGCAGGAAGACCGAAAAGGCGAGCGAGGGTTGCCTGAGCATCCCCGGAATCGAGGAGATGGTGACCCGCCCCGCCCGCGTGACCGTCGAGGCGCTTGACCCGGACGGCGAACCGGTGCGTATCGAAGCGGAAGGCCTGCTGGCGCGGGCCCTTCAGCATGAGGTGGATCACCTGGACGGCATGCTCTTCATTGATCGACTTTCGTCGCTCAAGCGGGGTATCCTCCTGAGGAAGTGGCGGAAGAGCAGGGGCGGCAACGCGCCGTGAAGCCGCGGTTCATGACCGCCGCACCTCCGTGGAGGCTCGTGGTGCGGGTGGGAGCCTGACATGCGTGTCCTCTTCTGGGGTACGCCGGACTTCGCACTCCCCGCGATCCGGGCCGTCGCAGGAGCGGGTCACGTCATTGCGGGGGTCGTCACCCGTCCCGACCGGCCGCGCGGGCGTGGCAGGAAGGCTTCGCCGTGCCCGGTCAAACGCTTCGCGAAAGCACGCGGCTACCCGGTGCTGACCCCCGAGACCCCTCGGGGCGAAGCCTTCCTCGAGATGATGCGCGCCACCCGTCCCGACATCTCGGTGGTGGTCGCGTACGGGCGCATCCTGCCCCGTCAGGTGCTGGGCGCCCCCCGGCACGGATCGGTGAATCTCCATGCGTCCCTGCTCCCCGCCCTGAGGGGCGCGGCCCCGATCAACTGGGCGATCGCCCGGGGCCACGCGGCGACGGGTGTCACGGTGATGCGCATGGTGGCGGAGATGGACGCGGGTCCGATCCTGGCCCGGGTGGAGGCGCCCATCGGCGGGACGGACACGGCGGCGATCCTGTCTCGCCGCCTCTCGGAGCTCGGCGCGGATCTTCTCGCCGAGACCCTGACCCGGCTCGAGGCGGGACCGGTCGACGAGGTCGAGCAGGACCACACTGCGGCCACCTATGCGCCGAAGGTGGACCGCGCGGCGGCGCGCATCGACTGGACTCCGGATTCGGATGCCGTCGGGTGTCTGATCCGGGGGATGGACGAGGTGCCGGGTGCGTGGACCGTGTGGAAGGACCAACCGGTCAAGCTGTTCGCGCCGGAGCGGGTAGAGGGGGGAGACGAGTCCGTCCCCGGGCGCGTTCTGGCCGCCGACCCCGGGCACGGTCTTGTGATAGCCACGGGAAGGGGCGCACTCCGGATCGGAGAGGTGCTGCCGGCGGGGAAGCGGCGGATGGATTCGGCTGCCTGGCTGCGCGGCGGAGGGCCGCGCGCAGGTGACCGGTTCGAGTAGCCGCATGGCCGGCGATCGGGCGCGGGGGCTGCCGCGACTTCACGTGATCGTGGGTGACGGGATCCTCGGCGCGGGAGATTTCCAGGAACGGCTGCGCCCGCTGCTGGAGGCAGGGGGGAGGAGCCTGGCACTTCACCTGCGGGCAAGGGACACATCGGCCGCGCGTCTCTTCGAGGGGGCGTGCTGGCTGGCTGGCAGGGCGCCGGAGTTCGGCACGATGGTCGTCGTGAACGACCGCCTGGATGTGGCCATGGCATCCGGCGCGACCGGGGTCCATCTGCGCGAGGACTCCATTCCTCCGGCGGTCGCACGCGAGATCGTGGACGCGGCGGAGGCGCGCGGCGGGCGGGAGCGCCCAGCGGCGCAAGGACGCGCAGGCGCGCGCGACGGACGGTTCTTCATCGGCAGGTCGATCCACACCCCGGAACAGGCCGCGGGACTATCGGGCAGTGGGCTGGACTATCTGGTTGTCGGCGCAGTCTACCCTACTCGCTCGCACCCCGGGGGTCGTTCGATCGGGACCGGCGCCGTTGCCGACGCGGTGCGGGTGGCCGACCTGCCGGTCCTCGCCATCGGGGGCATCGAGCCGGCGACGACCCCCGGTCTGGTGTCGCTGGGAGTACACGGCGTGGTGGTGCTGAGCGGAGTCTGGAGAGCGCCCGACCCGCCGGAGGCGGTGACTCGCTACCTTGAAGTGTTGCCCGGGTAGCGGCACATGGAGGATGCAACATGAGGGCAGGGGATCGGGGCGTGGACCGGGCCGGCAAAACGGCGAGGGCCGCGGCCGGCCGGGTGTCCATCGGCCTCAACGGCGAACACCGCGTCGTGGAAGCCGGTCTGAGCGTGGCCGGACTCCTCCGGCACCTGAGGCTTGAGCCGGGGATGGTTGTCGTGGAGCGCAATCGGGAAATCCTTGCCCGCGATGTCCTTGGATCCGTCCCCGTCGAGGAGGGTGACCGGTTCGAACTCGTGCACTTTGTGGGAGGAGGATAGGCTGTGACGAATGGCCACCCGGACCAGCCCTTCGTGATCGGGGGCAGGACCTTCGGCTCCCGGCTCATTGTGGGGACCGGGAAGTACCGCACCAACCGTGAGATGGTCAGCGCGATCCGGGCCAGCGGCGCGGAGATGGTGACGGTCGCCGTCCGTCGCGTGGACCTGGACCAGAGCCGGGAAGAGGGCATCCTGCATCACCTCGATCCCGCCGAGTTCTTCCTGCTGCCCAACACCGCGGGCTGCTACACAGCCGATGATGCGCTGCGCTATGCCCGTCTCGGACGCGCCGCGGGGCTGAATGAGTGGGTCAAGCTGGAGGTGATCGGCGACGAGCGCACCCTTCTTCCCGATACGGCCGCGACGATCGAGGCGGCGGCCGAACTCGTCGCCGATGGTTTCAAGGTCATGGCCTACACCAACGACGACCTGATCACCGCGCTCCGCCTCGAAGACGCCGGGTGTGTCTCCGTCATGCCCCTGGCGAGCCCCATCGGAAGCGGCCTCGGGGTGGTGAATCCCTATTACATCCGCGAGATCAAGCGCCGCCTGACGGTTCCGGTGATCGTGGACGCCGGCGTCGGCACCGCTTCGGACGCGTGCGTGACGATGGAGCAGGGCGTGGACGGGATCCTCATGAATACCGCGATCGCGGCCGCCTCCGACCCGGTGGGCATGGCGCGCGCGATGAAGCTGGGGGTGCAGGCTGGACGGGAAGCGTTTCTCGCCGGGCGGATGCCTGCCCGGGAGATCGCCGTGCCGTCGTCTCCGGCCGCGGGGATGCTGGAACGGGAGACCACTTGACCCGGCCCCGTTCCGGGCGCCGGGTCGCGGAGAGGGTGTCCCCGGAGAGGACTCTTGCCGCCTCCATACTGGCCGAAGTCGAGTCCGGCCGGCGTCTGGACGTTGCCTGGGAAGCCTCCGGCGCATCGGCGCAGCCGGGCCGCGCGTGGATCCGCAACCTTGTGTACGGCACCGTGCGCCTGCGCGGAAGGATCGACCATATCATGTCCCGGGCCGCGGGGCGCGATCCCCGCGAGCTGGACCCGGAAGTGCGAGGGATCCTTCGGCTGGGTGTGTATCAGATCCTGGAAATGGACACTGTTCCGGACTATGCGGCGGTGTCCGAGTCGGTCGAGCAGGTCAAGGGAACGCGCCGACGCGCCGCTGCGGGGCTGGTGAACGCCGTGCTGCGCAAGGTGGTTAGGTCGGGCCCTGGGGAGGGATCGTTCCCGGACCCGGAGGTGGACCTGGAAGGCTATCTCGCGACGTGGGGCTCCCACCCGGGATGGATGGTGCGGCGGTGGATCCGGTCGTTCGGGCCCGAGGCCGCGCGGGCGCTGATCGAGGCGAACAACCTCGAGCCGGGCATATACCTGCGTCCCGTCGGAGTGGACCCGGGCGATGCCGCGCGGGCACTGGAAGCGGCGGGGCTCGCAGCAGCCGTGTCCCGGTGCGGTTGTTCCATCCGCCTCCGGCGCGGGACGGATCCCGGCGCCGCGCTCGCCGCGGTGCCCGGCGTGATTCAGGATCCGGCGGCGTCGCTGGTTGTCGAGTATGCATCGCCTCCTCCCGGGTCGTGGATCGCCGATCTGTGTGCCGCTCCGGGAGGCAAGGCTCTGGCCCTCAGCGACAGGGTCGGAGGCGTGGTGGCCGCCGATCTTTCCCCTCGGCGTGTCGCCCGGCTTGTCGAGGCGCGCCGCAGACTCGGGGCGAGGGTCTGGCCCGTCGTCGCGGATGCGCGCTTCCCCCCGTTGCGTGAGGTCCCGACGGTGCTCGTGGACGCCCCGTGCAGCGGAACGGGAACCCTGCGGAGGCACCCGGACGGCCGTTGGCGCGTGAGTGAAGCCGACATCCAGCTGCTGGCCGGCGTGCAACGCTCAATCCTGGACGGTGCAGCGTCCGTGGTTCCCCGGGGCGGGCTCCTGGTTTACGCTACATGTGCCCTCGAGCCAGAGGAGAACTGGGGTCAGGTGGAGAGTTTCCTTGCACGTCATCCGGACTTCCGCGTCGAAGCGGGCGCCGCCCCCGAGCGGTGGCTGGACCCGAACGGCTGCCTCATGGTGATGCCGGGCGGAAGCGGATTCGACGGTGCTTTCGCCGCAAGGCTCAGAAGGGTGGCGCGCTGATGGATCTCGGCAGTTCGATTCGCCGCAGGAGAAAGCGTCCCCGCCGTATGTCCCCGGGCGCAAGGAAGAGAGGTGGTGCGGCCAGGACAGGTGGTGCGGCGAAGACGGGGCGGACGAAGATGCCGCGACAAGTGGGTCTCCGCGTGCGCATGGCGGGGATCGCGCTGATCATCGCCGTAGCCGGGTTGGCAGCGGGGTACATGGTCTCCACTATCGGCTTCTTCCCGCCGCCGGAACCGCCGCCTGCGCTTCAAGGTGTTCCGGAGCTGTGGGGCCAGCCCATGGAATCTGCCATGGCACTGCTGGCGGATTCGGGACTGGCCGTTGGCCGGGTCGATTCGGTGCGCCACCCCCTGGTGCCCGCGGGCGTCGTGATCGGTCAGAGCCCCCTTCCCGGGGGGACCGCCTTGCCGAGCGCACCGGTGAGGGTCACGGTCTCGCAGGGGCCCGAGATGCGCTCCGTTCCGGACGTGACCCGTCTGAGGGGAGGGAGGGCTGCCGTGCTGCTCGAGTCGGGGGGCTTCGTGGTCCAGGTGGACACCGTCGAATCGGACGCTCCGGCTGGCAGGGTCATCGCCATCGATCCCGTGCCGGGAAGCGAACTGGCCCTGCCTGGAAGCGTACGGCTGGAGGTGAGTCTCGGGCCGCCCACCTTGCCCATGCCCGATCTGTCAGGCGTGACTCGATGGGAGGTGTGGGGTGTGCTCGATTCTCTGGGCCTGATCCTGTCCGGTGTGGAGCTACGGTACAGCATTCTGAACGTAGATCGTGTTTTCGGCCAGTATCCTGAACCGAACATGCCGGTCGAGCAGGGCACCGCGGTGCGTGTCATCGTAGGCGAGGAGATGCGCCCGATGCGGGACGGCTTGCGATGAACGGACCACGGGGCGTGAGCAGGGCGTACATCCTGGCGGCGCTCGTCGCGGTGGCGGTCGTCGCGGCTGCCTGGTTCAGCCGCAACCGCATTCAGCCCGTCGTCTCCGGCTACCCGGCGCCGGACTTCGCGGTCACGGATGCCGAAGGCACCCCCGTGTCCCTGGCCGACTATGACGGCAAGGTGGTTCTCCTCAACGTGTGGGCCACCTGGTGCGGGCCCTGCCGGGAAGAGATGCCCTCCATGCAGCGTCTGTACGACCGTTTCTCGCGCGATGAATTCGAGATCGCGGCCATCAGCGTCGATGCCCTCGCGGGCCGGTTCGACGCTTCGGGGAATCCGGGAGGGGATCCCGTCGCGTATGCGCGCGAACTGGGGCTGACGTTCCCCATTCTCTTGAATCCGACCGGGGATATTCAACGGACCTACCGGACCTCGGGCGTCCCCGAGTCCTTCCTGATCGGTCCCGACGGGGTCATCTACAAGAAGGTGGCGGGATCGACGCCGTGGGACTCGGATGCCAACGTCGGGCTCGTCCGGCGTCTGGTCGAGGGGAGCTGACCGTTGTCCCTGTCGGGGTTCATCGTGCGCAACTGGCGCCTCAAGATCGCGGCCTTCGTGCTTGCCGTTCTGTTGTGGGTCACGATGCGGCTCAGCGACGACCGCGGCAGCCGCTTGAGCATACCGAGCGTCGAGGTCAGGGTGGAACAGGTCCACCGGGACTGGTATCTGCGCCAGGCGCCCATGCCGCCGACCGTGGAGATGACCGTGAGTGGCCCGATCGGTGAACTTCTGCGGGTGGCGATGTCCCGGCCGGCGATCGTCGTCAGGGTCGACTCCGTCCTGAAGGAGGACTCGGTGCTGACGCTGATCCCCGACTGGGTGAGCAATGTGGACAGGAGCAGCGTCACCATCGAGAGCTTCGCGCCGAGTTCGGTGCGCCTCTTCTTCGAAAGGAACAAGGAAGAGGAGATCCCCGTGTCGGTCCGGCTGATCGGAACGCTCCCCGACTCCCTGGCGATGGTGAGCGAACCCCGGGCAAACCTGCTCTTCGTGCGGGTTCGTGGCGCGGCTTCGTCGGTTGACGCGCTCGAAACGGTCTTCCTCGAGTCCTTCGACCTGGGCGCACTGACGGGGCCGGGGCGCTTCGACATCCCGATCGACACCGCGGGGCTGGGCGAGCTGGTCGTGAGTCCCACCACGGCGACACTTACCGTGGACGCAGGTACCAGAACGACCCGGGTCCTCCTGTCGATGGTCGAGCTTGCGGGTCCGGAGGACGACTTGGTTGTGGAGCCTGAATCGGTGACCGTGACGCTGTACGGTGCCGAGGCACTCCTGGGTGCGGCGGATTCGGCCGCCGTGCAGGTTCTCGTGGACGCCGACGCTACGGAGTTGAGGCGGCGACTGGAAGAGAACGCGGCGGTTCGCGTTCCGCTGACGCTGAGTGGTCTTCCCCGCTGGGTGGAAGGCGTGCTCGATGTGGATTCCGTGACCGTAAGAGGATCCGGCACACCGTGAACGGGCCGATTCTGGGCATCGAAACCACCTGTGACGAGACTTCGGCTGCGGTCCTCGACGAGGACGGGACCATTCTCGGCATGGTGATCCACTCGCAGGATGTGCACCGGGTCTACGGCGGCGTGGTCCCGGAACTCGCCGCGCGGGACCACCTCAAGCGCATCGAGCTGGTCGTCGCTGCCGCCCTGCGAGACGCGGGAAGCCGGCGGCGCGACCTGGGGGCCATCGCCGTCGCGGCCGGTCCCGGCCTGATCGGCGCGCTGCTCGTCGGCGTGACGTGGTCCCGGGCGGCCGCCTTCGCCCTCGGCATCCCCATGATCCCGGTCCACCACATGGAAGGCCACCTCTTCGGCCCCGTGCTGGAAGACCCCGACGCCGTGCCCCCGTTCGTGGCCCTTCTCGTTTCAGGGGGACACACCCTGCTGTTATGGGCCCCGCAGTGGGGCCGCTACTTCCTGATGGGCGAGACCCGGGACGACGCTGCCGGCGAAGCGTTTGACAAGGTCGCGAAACTGTTGGGGCTGCCGTATCCCGGTGGCCCAGCGATCGAGAGGGCCGCGGCCGGCGGCGACCCGAAGCGGTACTCCTTCCCCAGGCCGATGTTGAGACGAGGGCGGCGGCGTCGCGACGGCGCCACAGCCGCGGCTGTCGCTCCGGGCAGCCTCGACTTCTCGTTCTCGGGGCTGAAGACGGCGGTAGCCCGCACGGTGGCGCAACTCGCTGAAACGGACTCGCTGGACGCCGAGCGCCCTCACCTCGCCGCGTCGTTCCAGGAGGCCGTCATCGATGTGCTGGCGGCGCGGGCGCGGGCAGCGATGGACGTCGTCGGCTGCGACAGACTGGTGCTGGGCGGTGGCGTAGCCGCCAACCAGGCGCTGCGATCCCGCCTCCGGGAAGACATCGGTCCGGGTGGCCGCCTGTTCGCCGCGTCGGCCAGGTTGTCGATGGACAACGGTGCGATGATTGCGCGTGCCGGGCTGTTCCGCCTGGCTGCGGGGAGCTACGGAGGCCTCACGGGCGCGATCGCCAGCGTTCCCATCCCGGGGACGCGCCCGTGGCGACCCGCTGCCCGTGGCACTTCGTCGCCCGAAGGTGCGGAGTCGTCGAGTCCGCAGGTATCATCCAGGACAGTACCCTCCCACTGACAAGGCCAGGTCGCCGTGTACCCGATCCTCTTCCGATTCCCCGAGTGGTTCCCGTTCCTGGGCGGCGAACCGATTACCTCCTTCGGCGTGATGATGCTGCTGGCGTTTCTAACGGCCGGGTACGTCCTCAAGGCCGAGATGGTCCGAATGGGTCACGACGCCGAGAAGGCGTGGGATCTTCTCGTCATGGGGATGATCGGGGGCGTGGTGGGCGCCAGGCTCTACTATGTCCTCCTCAACTACCCGCGCCTCCTGGAAGACCCGGCAGGGATGATCTTCTCCCGTGGTGGAATGGTGTGGTACGGGGGCTTCATCCTTGCGGCGGGCCTCATCCTGTGGCGGATTCGCCAGCTCAGGCTCCCCATGGGCAGGACAGCCGATGCTGCCGCGCCCGCCCTCGCACTGGCCTACGGGGTCGGGCGGATCGGCTGCTTTCTGGTAGGTGACGACTACGGCCGGCCGACAGACTCCTGGGTCGGGGTCGCCTTCCCCAACGGGGCGCCGCCAAGCACCATCGACGCCATCTCCGGCCAGTTCGGGATCACCGTCGATCCGGTGCTTGTCGAGCAGTACGGACAGGTGCTTCCCGTGCACCCCACGCAACTCTACGAGACCGGTATTTCCACACTCATCTTCTTCCTTCTCTGGACGTTGCGCCGCAACCACCACCGGGCCGGATGGCTGTTCATGCTGTGGCTGGCCTGCGCCGGGGCAGAGCGCTTTATCGTGGAGGTCTTCAGAGCGAAGGACGACCGCTTCTTCGGCTTCCTCACGCTGGCTCAGGTGATCTCGCTGATGCTGGTCGGAGTCGGTGTGGTGTGGATGGCGAAGCTCCGAAGGGAGAAGGGTGCCGCCGCTGCGTGACGATACTCCACGTCTCGGACGTTCACTTCGGCAAACCGCACCTTCCGGCGGTGCGGGACGCCGTGGTGCGGTTCGCACACGACGCGCGTCCGGACGCGGTCGTCGTCTCCGGAGATCTCACCCAGCGGGCCAAACGGGGGGAATTCCGCGCCGCGCGGGCCTTTCTGGACGTGCTGGAACCCTACCCCGTCATCGTCACGGCGGGCAACCACGATGTCCCCCTCTACCGATTCTGGGAGAGGCTCTTCGCACCGTACCGGAACTATCGAGCCATTATCGGGCCGGAGCTCGACACCGTCCTGGACATTCGGACCGGCGGCGGGGAGCGCCGCGTCCGTCTTGTGGCCCTGAACTCGTCCTCGCCGCGCACGGCCATCGTGAACGGCCGGCTCTTTGGCCGGCAACTGGACTTCGCGAAGAGGTCGTTCGGGTCGGCCGGTCCGGGCACTTTTCGCCTCCTGGTCATCCATCACAACCTGATCTCCCCACCTGGGTACACGACGGCTCCCCCCTTGCCCGGAGCCGACCGCATTCTGGCCATCTTGCAAGGCATGGGTGTGGACCTGATCCTTTCGGGACACATCCACCAATCCTTCTTCGGCTGGAGCGGGCGCACCCCTCCCGGTCCGGGGCCGGGAGAAGTCGGGATTCCCATTGTCCTCGCCGGCACCGTGTCGTCGAGCCGGGGACGGGGGAAGGAAGTTGGGCGGAACTCCTTCAACCTGGTCCGGGTCGTACAATCGGGCGTCGAGGCCACCGCGTATCTATATTCGCGGGACGCCGGATGCTTTCTGCCGGGGGAGGGCCGCCGGTATCCCGGAGTCCGGGTGACCCGTCCCTCCCGCGGACTGGTGGAGAAGGGGAGTCCTCGCGGTGAAGAAGGTGCACATCCTTAGCAAGCCCACAAGCGTCGACGGTTGCTCGCGGGGGTCTGTTCGCGGGCTGCTGGCGGCCGCTCTGCTCCTCGCCGGTGGTCTGCCTGCCCCGGTGTGGGCGCAGGGGGTTCGGGAGGAGATTGCGGCCGTCGATTTCGTCGGCAACGAGGCTTTCACCGACGCCGAATTGCGGCGGGCGGTGTTCACCCAGGCTTCGAGCTGCCCCTTCGTGCTGGCAGTCACCACATGCCTGTTCGGCGTCGATTGGGGCAGGGACCGATCCTATTACAGCCCCCGGGTCCTGGACGACGATGTGGAGCGGCTGCGCATTCTCTACCATGCTCATGGCTTCCGCGAAGTCGTGTTTATCCCGGAGGTTGTGGAACATGACGACGGGAATGTCTCCGTCACCTTCGGTATCGACGAGGGCATCCCGTTCAGGGTGGGCGAGGTAAACCTGATCGGAGACACGCTGCCGGCCGGACTCGAGTTCGAAGGATTGCTTCCCATCGTCGTGGGGGACCCGCTCAGTGGACTCCTTATCGGGGAGACGTCCGACTCCCTTACCCGTCGGCTTCGCAACCTCGGCTACGCTTCGGCGGATGTCTTCCCAGGCTTCTTTCTACCCAGCAGCAGCGACTGGGCGACGGTGAGTTACCGCGTGGAGTTGGGCCCGCTGACCACCATCGGGCCCATTGAGGTGGCGGGCAACGAACTTCTGGACGCGAGCGTGATCCTGGACCGTCTGCCCTTCCGGGAAGGACAGTTGTTTCGGGAGCGGCAGATACGGGAAGGGCAGCGAAGTCTACACGAGCTCGACATTGTCGCACGTGCCCTTGTCCAGCCCGACACCGCGCGGATCGTATCGGACTCCGTCCTGCCGATTCGGGTGGAGGTGGTGGAGGGCGATGCACACCGGGTTCGAACCGCAGGCGGGCTGGACAGCGCGGAGTGTCTCAACGTCGAAGGGCGGTGGGCGAGCCGGAACTTCTTCGGCGGCGGGCGCATCCTGCAGGCCCAGGCGCGGATCTCCAACCTTCTGGCCTCGGTCCTCCAGTCCACGCCCCTTTGCGCCCAGGCCGGCACCGGAGACTTCGGGCGGCTCAACTGGCGGGTGGGGGTCGACTTCAATCAACCCGCCTTCTTCTCGCGCCGGACGAATCTGCTCGTTGGACTATTCGCCGAGCGACAGTCGCGAAAGAACATCTTCGTCCGGGACGCCTTCGGTCTGGACATCGGCCTGAGCGGCACGCTGGGGGTCAATTCGTTCACGAATGTGAGATTCCGTCCCGAGCTCAATCGTCTGGCGGCCGCCGAGGCGATCCTCTGTGCTACCTTTCTCGCGTGCGCACCCGAGGACATCGAGGTTCTGTCCGGCGCCAACTGGCTCGCACCCGTCGCCGTTTCCTTCAATCGGGACGAGACCGACGAGCTCTTCAACCCGACCAGCGGATTCCGGGGTGTTGTCGACCTCGAGTTCGCCGACGGGCTCACGGGGTCCGACTACTCCTACTTCCGGGCGTTTGCCGACGGAAGCGTCTACAGCGCGATTGACAGGCGTACGGTGCTTGCGCTGCGGCTCCGGGCCGGAAGGATCAATCCCGGCGGTTTCGAGGGCCTGGTGTCTCCCGGACAACAGTTCCCTGAGGTGGTGCCGCCCCAGAAACGGTTTTACGGTGGAGGCGCGAACAGTATCCGTGGATTCGCGCAGAGCACCCTGGGACCGAGGAGCCTGTCCATCGGCGTGGAAGATCTGCTGCGCCGTCGTGGCACAGGAATGGGACCGACCTGCCTCCCCGCCGCAGTGCGAGACCTCACATGCGACGGATCACCGCTGGCCGAATTGGACCTTTATCAGGTGCGGCCGATCGGCGGTCTCGCGACGATCGAGGCGAGCGCCGAATTGCGGTTCGCGCTCGGCGAAGGTGTCTGGGGAGGTGCGGCCTTCGTCGACCTGGGGCAGGTTTGGCCACAAGGGCTCACGCTCGAGGACCTTGAGGTCACTCCTGGTGTGGGTGTGCGCTACAACACGCTCTTCGGTCCAATCCGCCTCGATGTCGCGTATTCGTTCCGTGGCCGCGAGCCGCTTCAGGTCGTCACCTCCCAGATCCGCCCCTTCGTCCCCGACGACGACGATTCGGCCGGCCGGATCGACATCGGTCCTCCGAATGCGCCGGCCGAATTCATCGACTGGGTCGTATCGGAGGACCTCGCGCTGCTGGGGCCGCCGGTGCTGTTCGGCGACGACCCCGGGTTCTCGATCCGGCGCTTCCAGCTGCACTTCTCCATCGGACAGGCGTTCTGAGGCATGAGCGGCAAGGCGGCGAAACGGACGCGCGGCGAGCGGGACGGCGAGCGTCGTCGGGCGTGGCCCGCCGCCATCCTGCCCTGGGCGATCGTCGCTGTCAGCGTTCTCGTTTCGGCAGGAGTGGCGGGTGCGGTGATGTTGACCCGCACCGTCGCCGGGCGCGAAATGGTGCTGGACTGGGCCCTGTCCCGTCTTCGTCCCGCGGTCAATGGTTCGATCCGGGTTGGCTCTGTGGCCCCGGGGGGGCTCCTGACCGGCGCCACGCTGCACGATCTCGAGCTCAGCGACAGCCTTGGCCGCCCGGTCCTCGTCGTGGATTCGATCAGGGTCCGTTACTCGATCCTCGAGCTGCTCGCGGGCACGTCCGGCGTCGCGGATGTCCACATCTGGTCACCGACCCTGACCCTCGCCCACCCGTCCGGTGAGCGAGTCGACCTCTCCAGCCTGCTCACCCGGACGGACGCGGCTCCGGACACGGCTGCCAGCCGGAGCGGTGAGGGCGGTGCGCCCGGCTTCCGCATCAGGGGTGCACGGATTCATGCGGGCACCGTCATCATGCGCGACGACGACGGCGCCGAGAAGCGGGTCGATCGCATTGCGGCGGAGCTGCCGAGGATCGAAATCCGGCCCGGCCAGGGCGTCGACCTGGCTGCAAGTCTGGAAGACGTGGCCCTTTCGTATCCGTTGGGGGGCGGCAGGTTGGACCTCGCGGACATTCAGGGCGACGTGGAGGTGGGTGCGAGCGGGATCTCTGTCAACGCAGATCGGTTTCGGCTCCCGGGGTCCGAAGGAGCGGGGCTCCTGCTCGCGGAACGGCGGGCCGAAAGCTGGCACACCACCTTCGACCTGGACCTGACGCGACTTTCCCTGTCCGATCTGAGTTGGCTCGACGAAAGGCTTGATTCCGGCGCCGCCCGGGGCGACGTGCTGATCCGGGTCGGTCCCGACGAGGTGCTGATCGACGTGACCGATGTCAGGGTGGGTGGGGACCTTGGACGATTTGCGGTGTCCGGCGGCGTGTCGTTTGGGGGCACGACCCGCTTCCGCGCCCTTCGCGTCGCGCCGGAGATGCTGGCCACGTCGGAGCTGGACCGATGGCTGCCCTCGCCCGCACCCGTTTCCGGTGCACTGTCGGGCGATGTCCGGTTCGACGGCGAGCCCGGGCTCCTCGAAATCTCCGGAAACCTGGCGCTGGTGCACGAGGCCACGCTCGACACGCTGGCCCACCTCGCGGGGCAGGGAACAGCGCTGGGACGCCGGATGGTGGATGGCGTCGATGTCGACGTGACCTCGCTCGACTACAGGCTGTTGCGCAACTTCTTCCCCGGGGTTGCGTGGGACGGGCGGGGTGACTTGAGCATGCAGGCGAACGGGGATCTGCGAACCGGCATGCAGGTCCGGGTGGTGGCGAATCAAACCATAGCGGTAGGTTCCCGCAGTTCCGTCGTGGTCTCCGGCACACTCTACGGCGACACTGCAGTGTCCCTGATACACCTGGATGCGTCGTTGAGCCCCCTGTCCCCGGCGACGATCCGCGACTTCTACCCGAGTTTCCAACTGCCGGGTGAGATCGACGGATCCGTTTCCCTTGTCGGGCCCCTCGAAGAGCTCGTCGTGGCGGCGGAGTTGCGTACGCTGGCGGGTGCACTGACGGCCAGGGCAACGGTCAATGTGCGTGATCCCGCGGCCGGATACCGGGTTGCGGCCTCGGCGCAGGACTTTCGTCTGTCCGAGTTGATCGCCGAGTTGCCGGATGCCACCGTGATCTCCGGGACCGCCACCCTCAGCGGAAGCGGGCTCGACCTCGGTTCGTTGCGCGGGGCCCTCGACTTCGACGCCGGGCCTTCCAGCCTGGGCCGCCTCAGGGTGGACTCCGCCGCCGCGAATCTGTGGGTGGACGACGATGGCGTCCTGCATGTCGTGTCCCTGTACGGAGACGCGGGCGGGCTCGTCGTCCAGGGCCGGGACGGGAGCATCGGCGCTGCACCGGGCGCATCGGGAGAGGGAATCGTCCTGTCCGTGACGTCACCGTCGATCGGCCCCCTGCGCGACCTCGTCATGGGGGAGAATCTGTTCGCCTGGGACGAATTGGCACCAATCGAACAAAATGCCATGATCCAGTTTGACGGAGTGGATCCGGACACCTTCCCCACCGCGCGTGAAATCCGCTTCGACGGCGCGGTGGATGGCGAGATCCGGGTGGAAGGCGGACTCGATGACCTGACAGCCCAGGTGGATGTCGACATCGAGGGTCTGGAGTACGGGGTCAGCTCGGTGCGTCTCCTGCAGGTCGACGTCACCGCCCGGGGCGTCGGTCTTCCCCGGTCGGATTCGGCATCCTCTGCGGCTCCGCCCCTGGTGTTGGAAGGAACCGTCGGGGGCGACTCGATTTCCTTCGAGGGCCGCGAATTCCTCTCCGCACGCGTGGAAGGCGAATTCGACTTTGATGCGGGCGGGCCTCTCCACGCCGTTGTGGTGCGCACTGGTGGGCCGGCCTTCTCACGGAGCGAGTCGTATGAGGCCCAGGCGGTCGTCAATCTGGGTGACGGGCGGGGCCGGATCGACCTCGACCGGCTCAACCTTGTCTTTGACGACCGGCGCTGGGGGCTGAGGGGGCCAGCCAGCTTCGAATGGGATCGGGACGTGCTCGTCGTGAACGACTTCGGCCTGATCCGGCCCGGCACCGAGGGCCTTCGCGCGTACGCCGACGGACCTCTCGCCTTCGGAGAGGCCGAGTCCGACTTCGAGCTGCAGGTAAGCGATCTGGACCTCGGCATCGTCGGGAGCCTTCTGCAGCTGCCACGCTTTCCGACCGGAGTGGCGTCGGCCATGGTGCGGGTGACGGGATCCGGCGCGGACCCCGAATGGGAAGGCTTCTTCCAGGTGGAGGACGCAGGGTACGGAGAGGTCGGCTTCGATCGCGTGGCCGCGGTGGGCAGCTACTCGGGCCGGAGCGTCGAGGGCGGTATCGAATACTGGACGGGAGGACGCCGGACGATGCGGGTGGAAGGCACGGCCCCGATCGACCTTCGGCTCAGGGGGGTGGACGTTCGGATCCCGGACGAAGCCGTTGATCTGGACATCGTCGCCGACTCCTTCCCGGCCGCCATGGCCCTTGGTTTCCTCCAGAGCCTGGAAGAGGTCGGCGGCACCCTGACCGGAGATGTAAAGCTGGGGGGCCGCCGGTCGGACCTGGAGCCGGACGGGGTGCTTCACCTGGAGAATGCCACGGGCCTGCTTGAGCCCCTCGGGGCCCGGTTGTCAGCGGTCGACGTCGACATGGCCCTGAGTCCCGACGGCACCATAGCGGTCGACGGCTCGGGTGTGTCCGGGGGGACGATCGAGGTGCGGGGAACCGTGGGTGCGGGGGACCTCTCCGACGTGGTGCTGGACCTGGCCTTCTGGCCCCGCGAATTCCGGATCGTCGACCGCCGGGACATGGAGGCGGCGGTGAGCGGCGACTCGATCACCCTGACGGGCACCTTCAACCTCCCCTTCATCGAGGGACAGCTCGATGTGAACGGGAGCACGGTCTTCATCGAGGAGTTCCAGCGCGCGGCGGAAGCCGTCGATTTCTACGACCCGGTGCTGTTCAGCGCGGCAACCGTCGAGATCGGAGTCAGTGACGAAGACGAGGAGCCGGGCGCCGGAGTCCGGGAGCGCAGCCCGTTCCTCGAGAACCTGCGCGTGGCGATCGGCATGAATGTGGGCCGGGGCAACTGGCTTCGGTCCCGTGTCATGAACGTGGAGACTGCCGGAGACCTCTCGGTCACCTTCGACCGCCAGGGCAACCAGCTGATCCTCCAGGGCGTGATCGAGGTGGTGCGGGGCACCTACAGCATCGGTCCCGGCTCCCTGACGATGACCGCGGGATCATTTCAGTTCGTAGGGACGCCCGGGTTCAACCCCGGGATTTCGGTCACCACCGAGAGGCAGCTTCGCACCCGTGAGGGCGAGCCCCTCGTGATCACCGCCGACCTCTCGGGAACCCTGCTGTCGCCACGCATCAGCCTTGCCAGCGACGCGACGTTCGCCATGTCGGAGGCCGACATGATCACCTATCTGGTGCTGGGGCGACCAACCTCGGCGCTGATCGGCGAAGGGGGCGCGGGCTCGGTCGGAGCGGGAACCAACCTGCTCCTGGGCCGGTTCGCCAACGAACTCGGGTACCTCCTGGCCCTTGAACTGGGCGTCGATCATCTGTCGGTGTCGCAAGCCGAGCAAAGCCAGGCCAACGCGGCGTTCGGCGCGTCGTCGCTTCAGGTGGAGGCGGGCTGGTACGTTGTGGACGATGTCTTTGTCACCGGTGTGTGGCAGCGCGGCTTCTGTGCCGATCCCACGCTTCCCGTCAACAGCGGCGGGGTGAGGGTCGAGGTGGAAATGCCGAAGGACGTGAAACTGGAGGGATTCCTGGAGGGCAGATGCACCAGAGAGCGGTACCGCGGGCTGGGTGATCTCTCCCTGGAACTGGCCAATATCTGGGGCTTCTCGTTCTTCCGGGAATGGGGGTACTGAGAGTGCATCTCGTCGTGCGCGGAGCACGTGAGCACAATCTGAGGAACGTCTCTCTCGAGATTCCCAGAGAGCGGCTCGTGGTTGTGACGGGGCTGTCCGGATCGGGCAAGTCGTCGCTGGCCTTCGACACCATCTACGCCGAGGGCCAGCGTCGGTACATCGAGTCACTTTCGGCGTATGCGCGCCAGTTCCTGGGCATGATGGAAAAGCCCGACGTGGACTCGATCGAGGGGCTGTCGCCGGCGATCTCGATCGAGCAGAAGACGGTGTCCAGGAACCCTCGGTCCACCGTCGGCACCGTGACCGAGATCTACGACTATCTGCGGCTCCTGTACGCGCGCGCCGGGACGCCCTACTGCCCGACCTGCGACCTTCCCATCGAGCGTCAAAACGCGACACAGATCGTCGGCCAACTGCTGAAAATGGAGGAGGGGACCCGTGTCCAGGTGCTGGCGCCCCTCGTGCGTGGCCGCAAGGGACAGTTCAGGGATGTCTTCGACCGCGCGCGCAGGGAGGGATTCGTCCGTGCCATGGTCAACGGGAAGGTGTACGACCTGCGCGAGATTCCCCGGCTCAACCGTTACGAGAACCACGACATCGGGATCATCGTCGACCGGATGGTGATCAGGGCGGAGGACAGGGTCCGCCTGTCCGACTCGGTCGAGACCGCACTGAGGGCCGCAGAGGGCGTCGTACAGATCCTGGAGCGGCGTGGAAGCCGTGACGTGTCCCATCTCTTCAGCGAACACTACGCGTGCGCGGACTGCGGGACGAGTTTCCCCGAACTCGAGCCCCGGGTCTTCTCCTTCAACTCCCCTCACGGCGCGTGCACCGACTGCGGCGGCCTCGGGACCACCAAGGAAGTCAACGGCACGCTCCTGGTGGCGGACCCGTCGCTGTCCATCCTTGAAGGCGTGATCATTCCGTGGGGCGAACCCGGCGGTCACCTGCGCGGCTCCGTGATTCCGGGCCTCGCCGAGGCATACGAATTCGATCCCCGAAAGCCTTGGAGGGACCTCTCCCGGGAGGCACGGGACGCTGTCCTGGCGGGGTCGGGCCGGATGAAAATCCGCTTCCCGTACAACGCCGGCAAGATGAAAGGCTACTTCGAGGACTATTGGGAAGGGGTCGTGTCGAACGTGGAGCGCCGCTACCGGGAAACCACCTCCGAGAACGTCCGCGCGCAACTGGACCAGTACATGTCCAGCCAGACGTGCGCCACCTGCAGCGGCTCGCGCCTGGGCCCGCTCGGCAGGTCGGTGCGGATTGGGGGCGTGCCGATCAGCAGCGTCGTCGACCGTCCCATCGGCGAGGTTCTGGCCTTCATACAGACGCTTCGCGTGACCGGCGAGGCACCTTTGCCCGGCGTGGAGACCGCACCCGGCGAGCCCCTCGCGGCCGAGGTCGCCGGCCCCATCCTCAAGGAAGTGCGGGAGCGGCTGGGGTTCCTGCGCAACGTGGGGCTCGACTACCTCGCGCTGAGCCGTTCCGCGGCCACGCTGTCGGGAGGAGAGTCCCAGCGCATCCGCCTGGCGACCCAGATCGGAAGCCGGCTCGTGGGCGTGCTCTACATCCTCGATGAGCCCTCCATCGGTCTGCATCAGCGCGACAACCACCGCTTGTTGCGCACACTCGGGGATCTGCGCGATCTGGGAAACTCGGTCCTGGTGGTGGAGCACGACGAGGACACGATCCGGGCGGCGGATTTCGTCGTGGACCTCGGGCCGGGTGCCGGGCGCGCGGGTGGCGAGGTCGTGGCCGCGGGGTCGGTCGCGGACGTCGAGGCGCAGCCGGATTCGATCACCGGAGCGTACCTGCGCGGGGACAGGGAGATTCCGTTTCCAACAGAGCGCCGCCGGCCCGATCCCGCGCGCTGTCTCACGGTGCGGGGCGCGTCGCAGCACAACCTGAAGGACATCGACGTCGCCTTCCCGCTCGGCTGCTTCGTGACCGTTACCGGGGTCAGCGGCTCCGGAAAGTCCACCTTGGTCAACGGCACCCTGTACCGCGCACTGTCGCGTCACTTCTTCCGGAACCGGTCCGTCCCGGGTGTGCACGATCGCATCGACGGTCTCTCGGGCGTGGACAAGGTCATCGAGGTCGACCAGTCGCCCATCGGTCGCACCCCGCGCTCGAATCCTGCCACATACACGGGCCTGTTCACGCCCATCCGCCAGCTCTTCGCCGGCGTCCCGGAAGCCCAGATCCGCGGCTACAAGGCGGGGCGCTTCTCCTTCAACGTGAAGGGCGGCCGGTGCGAATCCTGCCGCGGCGACGGCCTGGTAAAGATCGAGATGCATTTTCTCCCGGACGTATACGTGTCCTGCGACGTGTGCCGCGGACGACGCTACAACCGGGAGACGCTCGACATCTACTACAAGGGCCGCAACATCGCGGATGTCCTGGACATGACGGTGCGTGAGGCGCTGGACTTCTTCGCCGCCGTGCCCCAGATCAAGCGGCGCCTGCAGACGCAGTCCGATGTGGGGCTAGGGTACATCCACCTGGGCCAGCCCGCGACCACACTGTCCGGGGGTGAAGCGCAGCGGATCAAGCTGTCGTCGGAGCTCTCCAAGGTGTCCACAGGGCGGACGATGTACATCCTGGACGAACCCACGACCGGGCTCCACTTCGAAGATGTGCGCATCCTTCTGGGCGTCCTGCACCGTCTTGTCGAGCGCGGCAACACCGTCGTGGTCATCGAGCACAACCTCCATGTGGTGAAGACGGCGGACTGGGTCATCGACCTCGGACCCGAAGGGGGCGACGGCGGCGGCCGTATCGTGGTGGAGGGAACCCCCGAACGGGTGGCTGAGGAGCCCGCTTCGTACACGGGGGAATACCTCGCCCCCCTGTTGGGCGTGGCCCGGGTGGGATAGCCCGTGTTATTTTCGGGGCCGAAGGCTTGGCCGTCCGTGACGGAAGACCCCGGCCTGTTCCGTAGGGCTAGTGCGTCCCCGCTGATTCCCTGTGACGCTGTCAAAGGAGAAGGGTATGGTTACCCGAGAAGACCTGGAAAGTTATCTGATCCGCATGGATGCGGACTTCGACGAAGTGGACGATGGAATGTTCCTGGTCCGCACGGAGAACGGTGGCTCCGTCGTCGTCCATCATTCCGAGCCGCTGTTGCTGGTTCGCATGAAGGTCATGGACCTGCCAGCCGACGCGGAAGACCTCGGCAGCCTGTACGAGACCCTGCTGAGGCTCAACGCCACCGATGTGATACACGGGGCATACGGAATCGAAGCCGGTGAGCTGGTTCTGAGCGATACGCTCCAGCTAGGCTCGCTCGACTTCGAAGAACTCAGGGCTTCGCTGGAGAGCGTTCAGCTCGCTGCGTCGTCCCACGTTTCGCGGATCCAGGCTCTCGCAGGGATGAGAGGGGGCGAATAGAAGATGAGCATCTTCAGCAAGTTCTCGACGATGATCAAGTCCAACCTCAACGACCTCATCTCGCGGGCGGAAAACCCGGAGAAGATGTTGAACCAGATCATCCTGGACATGAGGGACCAGCTCGCGAAGGCGAAGCGCGAGGTCGCGGCCGCGATTGCCGACGAGCGCAAGCTCAAGGGTCAGCTTGCGGACGAGGTCAAGCAGGCGAGTGACTGGGAGCACCGCGCCATGCTCGCCATCAAGGAAGGCAGGGACGACCTGGCCAAGCAGGCTCTGGTGCGGCAACAGGAACACGCGGATCGAGCCACCGTTCTGGACAACACATGGCGGGCGCAGGCCGACGAGACCGAGAAGCTCAAGGGCTCCCTCCGCAAGCTCAACGACAAGATCGAAGAGGCGAAGCGGAAGCGGAACCTGCTGATCGCCAAGCAGAAGCGGGCCCAGGCCCAGAAGCGCATCCACGAGACCATGTCCGGACTCTCGGACACTTCCGCGTTCGAGGCCTTCAACCGCATGGCCGACAAGATCGAGGAAGAGGAACGGCGCAACCTGGCCCAGGCCGAGGTGACCGAGGCGCTTGCCGGAGATACCCTGGAGTCCGAGTTCCTCCGTCTCGAGGCGGGTTCGAGCGGCGTCGAAGTCGACGACAAGCTGACGGCCCTGAAGGCGCAGATGGGGCTGCTGCCGGCCGGTGCCCCTTCCGCTCCCAAGCGGCTGGGCGCGGGCGGTGACGACTCTGCGAACGACGAAGCCGACGGGACGGACGCCGCCCCCGCCGAGGATCCACCGATCCGCGAAGCCGAACTGCTGGAAGAGTTCGACAAGCTGGAGCGCAAGGGGGGCGCACGTTCATGAGCGTCGTCTACCTGAATGGGGAATTCCTGCACAGGGACGAGGCGCATGTGTCGGTCAACGACCGCGGGTTCGTCTTTGCCGATGGCATCTACGAGGTGACGCCAGCCTACAACGGCCGTCTCTTCCGCTTCGAGCACCACCTGGCACGGCTGCGCAAGGGGCTCACGGCCATCGGGATCGACTACGACGCCAGCGCGATCGAGGAAGTGAAGCGGGGACTGCTGGCCCAAAACGGGCTCGACCAGGTCCCGGTGGCGTACGTTTACGTGCAGGTCACGCGGGGCGTGGCACCGCGCAGCCACGCCTTCCCCGACCCCGCCGTCCCGCCCACCGTCTACGGATTCGCCAATCAGTATCACCGGGAAAGCATGGAGGTCTGGGGGCAGGGGACCAGGGCGATCACCATTCCGGACCAGCGTTGGGCTCGCGCCGACATCAAGGCGATCGCCCTGCTACCCAATGTGCTCGCGCAGCAGGCGGCTGTGGACGCCGGCGTGAGCAACACGATCTTCGTGCGGGACGGCATCGCGCTGGAGGGATCCCACAACAACATGTTCGCCGTCTTCGGCGGCGTGGTTGCGACGGCGCCCAAATCCAACTACATCCTGCACGGCGTGACCCGGGATTTCGTCATCGAGTTGGCCGGGGAGCTGGGCCTCCCGGTAGAGGAGCGGGCCATTCCGCTCAGCGAACTCTACCATGCCGACGAGGTGTTCTTCACGGGAACCACCACCGAAGTCAGGCCGGCTGTCGACGTCGACGGCAAAGCGATTGGCGACGGCAAGGTCGGCCCGGTGGCGCGTCAGCTCTTCGAGAGGTTCCTGGCCGCTACGGGAAGCTGAGGCCGGCCGGTCGGAGCATCGATGCCCGCATGCGGTTGTACCGGGTCATGGCGCGTCTTTCATTGTTGCTAATATAGCAAGTATTGGTATCGTAAAGCAAGATATTCGACCAGCTCAGCACCCCAGCCATTCGCCAATTCGCCATAGGAAGCGCCGGCGTCGACGGCGGTGCGCAGGGCGTCGGTGCCCGCGAGTCTGTCGAAGTGGCCGGGACGCCAGCTCCAGTGCTGGTCTGACATACCCCGGATCTCGGCCAACAGTGCCAGCGCCGCGAGTGTAGGGTCGTACGCGGGGCCGTCAGCGACGAGGCGAACCCCGCCGACCTCGGTGTCACCGAACTTGCCGTCGCCGGGCTCGCTGGGCGTGAAGCGTACCGGCACAAACCGCGCATTCGGTACCTGGAGTGCGGTGAGACGGCGCGCCAGCTCCTCTCCGTCGAGCCAGGGGGCGCCCACCTGCTGGAAGGCCCGATCCGTGCCGCGCCCCACCGAGATCGGCGTGCCCTCGAAGAGGCAGGTTCCGGGGTAGTGCAGCGCGCTCTCCACCGACGGCATGTTGGGGGAGGGTGCGATCCAGGGGATGCCCGTGTCCTCGAAGGGCATGGTGCGTCGCCAGCCGTCCGCGACCGCCACGCTCAGCTCCACCTGCACCCCGAACTCCCCCACGGCCATCCGCGCGAACTCGCCCGCCGTGAGGCCGTGACGCATCGGGATGGGGTAGAGGCCGACGAAGCTGGCGAAGCCGGTGTCGAGGACATTGCCCTGCACGGGATCGCCGCCGATCGGGTTGGGGCGGTCCAGCACCACGAACGGGATGCCGTGTTCGCCCGCGGCCTCCATCGCGAGCGCCATGGTCGACAGGTAGGTGTAGTAGCGGGCGCCCACATCCTGGATGTCGAAGAGGAGGACCTCGACGCCTTCGAGCATCTCGGCCGTGGGCGTCCTGGTTTCGCCGTACAGGGAATGAACGGGCAGCCCGGTACGCTCGTCCACGCTGCCCGCGACCCTGACCCCCGCCTCGGCGCTGCCCCGGATGCCGTGCTCGGGGGAGTAGAGCGCAACGAGCTCGACCTCGGGGTGCGCGGCCAGCAGGTCGATCGAAGGGGTGCCGCTCCGGTCCCGTCCCGTGTGGTTGGTGATGAGCCCGGCCCTGCGGCCACGTACCAGCGAGAGCGAGTCGCTCAGGAGGACCTCGATGCCGGGGCGGACGGGGGCAGCGGATGCCACCTGCGCGTCCGGGGCGCCTTCGGAGGCCGCGACGGCTGGGTGTCGTGCATCGTCCCCGGAAGAACAGGCGGCGGGGAGGAGCGCGACCAACAGGGCCGCGCCGAGGGGCGGTCGGGGGAGGGAGCGAGTGCGGCGCGGCGCCTCGGCGCGAGCTGCCAAATCGGCGCGGTACGTGCGTGGGTTGGTGGTCAAGATCCGCCAGGGCTCCTTGTCTGGAATACCGGCCGGCAGCGGTTGAAGGTGCGCGACGCCGACAGTGACATCGAATTGAGTGCGGAGGCGAGACCGGGGTCAAGGCGGAGGCGGAGTGTCCAATCCCGAGGCTGGCCGTTTCGCACTATCTTGAGTGATGGCGGCTTCCAACGACCCCGTGTCCCGACAGGGCGCACGTACTCTGGTCCGGCGTTCCGGAACGCCGCGCGGCTTTCTCCCGCTTCGGCTCTCCGCCCTCCTCTGCCTGGCGGCCTTGTCCCTCGCCTCCTGCGGCCGCTTCGCCAATCCCCCGTCCGCCGGACCTGTGCCGACGACCGTCGCGCCCCGGTCGCCGGAGGCGCCAGCCGAATCCTACACCCCGTACGCTGTCGCCACCGCGTTGTACGACGCCCGCAGGTGGGCCGAGCGGACCCTGGAGTCGCTGACGCTGGACGAAAAGGTCAGCCAGTTGATGATGCCGATCCTGATAGGCGACTTCGCGCCCGAGGGATCCCGGGCCAGCCAGCGGGCCCGGGCGATGGTGGAGCAGCATCACGTCGGCGGGATCATCATCTCGGTGGGCTCTCCGACCGAGGTGGCCGCGAAGCTCAACTGGCTGCAGTCCCTCTCCGGGCTGCCCCTGCTGATCGGTTCGGATCTCGAGGCCGGTGCCGGGTTCCGCTTCGACGGGGTGGTTCATGCCCCCACCAACATATGGCTCGGGGGTGCGACCCGGTTCCCGGCGCTGATGGCGCTTGGCGCTTCCGGGGAGCCGGGGCTCGCGTATGAAACGGGCAGGATCACCGCCCTCGAGGCCCGTGCCATCGGGGTCCATGTCCCGTTCGCCCCCGTGCTGGACGTGAACAACAACCCGGAGAACCCCGTCATCAACGTACGCTCCTTCGGCGAAGATGCGGAGCAGGTGGCCACGCTCGGCGTGGCCTTCGTGAGAGGCCTGCAAGACCACGGTGCGATTGCCACCGCCAAGCACTTCCCGGGGCACGGGGACACCGAAGTGGACTCCCACCTTGCATTGCCGGTGATCCGGGTGAGCCGCGAGCGCATGGACTCGGTGGAGCTGCTCCCCTTCCGCCGTGCTGTCGATGCCGGGTTGGGCGCGATCATGACGGCGCACATCACGGTGCCGGAGATCACCGGCGCCAGCACCCCCGCCACCCTTGCACCCGCGGTGCTCACCCATCTGCTTCGGGACCAGATGGGTTTCGGCGGCCTGGTCTTCACCGACGCCATGGACATGGCCGCGGTGGACAGGATGTTCGGCCGCGGGGAGGCTGCCGTGCGTGCCATCGAGGCCGGCGCGGACGTGATCCTCATGCCGCCGGACCTTGCGGAGGCGCGGCAGGGGATCGTGGCTGCGGTCCTTTCCGGGCGCCTCACCGAGGATCGCATCGACCGGTCGGTGCTCAGCGTCCTGCGCGCAAAGGAGAAGCTGGGGCTGCACCGCAAGCGCACGGTCGACATCGACCGCGTCCGCCGCGTTGTTGGCGTGCCGTCTCATCTGGGTGTCGCCCGCGAGGTGGCCAATCGCTCGATCACCGTGCTGAAGGACGAGCGCGACCTGCTTCCGCTTCTGGGCACGCCGGGCGCCAGCGTGTATTCCGTCACCTACCGCCGCCCGAACGACCTGCGCGCGGGGCGCTCCTTCAACGCGGGGCTGCGCGAGACCTATCGTCGGCTGCGCGCGGTGAACGTGGACCCGGAGACGACGGACGCGGAGTACGACGACATCCTGGCCCGTGCCCGCACGATGAACCTGACCATCGTGTCGCTCCATGTGGGCGTGCGAACCGCTTCCGGGTCGGTCGCGCTTCCCGAACCCGCGCTCAGGTTCGTGAAGAGGCTGGCCCGGCTGGGGCGGCCATCCATCGTGGTGGCGTTCGGCAATCCCTACCTGCTCTCCGAGTTTCCCGAAGTCGGGACCTACCTCACCGCGTGGTCCGGCGTTCCGGTCGCCGAGCGCGCCGCGGCCGACGCCATCCTCGGCCGGATCGATGTGACTGGAACGGCGCCGACGAGGATCGGGGACTTCGGTATCGGCGATGGGCTCCAGATCCCCGCTCGCACCGCGACCACCGGCAATTGAAGGGGGCACGGGTCGTCGCGACCGTAGCTGTTGCGGCTTTGCTGGGGGCGTGCACCGGCGCTGCCCCGCTCCCGCGGGCCGCCGGACCAACCCCTCTCTCCAGCACCCTCGACCCCGACGCGAGCCGCTGGGTGAGCGAGACCGTGGCCAGCCTGACGCTGCGCGAGGCCGTCGCCCAGCTGGTGATCCCCTGGATCCCGGGCGGCTACGCGTCTGACAGCGACCCCGACTTCCGGGAGCTGCTGGGTTGGGTCGAAGAGGGACTGGGCGGCGTGTCGATCTCCATCGGCGTCCCCGACGCGTATGTCGCCAAGCTCAATCGCCTGCAGTCGCGGGCCCGGATTCCGCTTCTGGTGACCTCGGACTTCGAGAACGGCGGGCCGGGGATGAGGATCAACCACAGCTACGCGATCCCGTCGCTCCTTCCCCAGGGCGGGGGAACCAGCTTCCCCCCGACGATGGCGTTCGGCGCCGCGCGCGACGAGGACCTCGCCTTCGAGTACGGCCGCATCACGGCCGAAGAGGCCCGGGCGGTGGGCGTTCACTGGCTCTTCGCGCCGGTGCTCGACGTGAACAGCAACCCGGACAACCCGGTGATCAACGTCCGCTCATTCGGCGAAGATCCGAAAGCCGTGGGGCGACTCGGTGCGGCCTTCATCAGGGGGGCCAGGGCAGGAGGTGCGCTCACGACCGCCAAGCACTTCCCCGGGCACGGCGACACCCGGACCGATTCGCACATCGAGCTGCCCGTCATCGGGGCCGACCGCGACCGCCTCGACCGGGTGGAACTCGTCCCCTTCCGCATGGCGATCGACGCGGGCGTGGACGCGGTGATGACCGCGCATGTGGCGGTGCCCGGAGTGCTCGGCGACGACCGCCCCGCGACGATGTCCTCCCGGTTGATGACGGAGCTGCTGCGCGGCGAGATGGGGTTCGGCGGCCTCCTCTTCACCGACGCGCTGCGCATGGGCGCGATCACGGAGGGCTACGGCGCGGGTGAGGCGGCGGTGCTCGCCCTCGAAGCCGGGTCGGATGTGCTGCTGGCTCCGGACGGCATCGGCGCGACGGTCGACGCCGTGACCGCGGCGGTGCAGACCGGCCGTGTCACCCGGGAACGGATCGACGCGTCGGTGCGGCACCTTCTCGCGGCGAAGGCGCGGCTGGGTCTTCACCTGGACGGCGGCCGCGCCGATCCCCGAGCGGTGGCCGAGCGGGTCGGGACGGCCGAACACCGAGCCGTGGCGGAGCGGGCGGCGTCCGCCTCGCTGACGCTGGTGCGGGACCGGGACCGCGTCCTCCCCCTCGCCAACGGGGAGAGTGTGCTGAGCGTCACCTACGCGCGTCCCGGCGACCTTCTGGCGGGCAGGACCTTCGACGCCGGGTTGCGCGCGCATTCCGGGGGCCTCTCCACCGTGCGGGTCGGCCCGGACACGCCCTGGGCCGTCTACGACTCGCTCCTGTACGCCGCGCGCACCGCGGACGCCGTCGTCCTGGGGGCCTACGTCCCGCCCCGCTCGGGTGTGGGTTCGGTCGGGGTGCCCGTGGCCTTCCGCGCCTTCGTCGAGGGGCTGCACCGGGGTGGGGACATCCGCGTCGTGGTCCTCTCCTTCGGCAGCCCGTACCTGCTGTCGGCATTCCCCGACGCAGGGACCTACCTGGTGGCCTGGGGAGGGTGGGAGGTGTCGCAGCGGGCCGCCGCCAGGGCCGTCACCGGCGCCGCCCCGATCACGGGGCGCCTGCCGATTTCAATTCCGCCGCTTCACAGTGCGGGTGAGGGGCTGGACCTACCCGTTTCCGGGCGCGTGGCGGAGGGCGCGGAAGCTGCGGCGCGCCCGGACCCCCTCCGCGAGGCCGGCTTCGTGTCGGGCGCCCGGGGAGCCGAGCGCGGAGCCGCAGGACCGGCCGGAGCCGAACGCGCGACCGGGGGACCGGGATTTTGGCACGGCGGCGTTGCGCTTCCCGAGTGCACCCACACCCCCGCCGGCGCGCTCACCGAGCCTCCCGCCTCGGCCGGCGCGGATCCACCCGCCGACGCCCGGCGGTCCGGCGAAGAGGCCGCGCAGAGCGCAGCGAGCCCGCCGCCCGACCTGGCCGACACCTTCTGCCGAGTTGGCCACACGGCTGCGTCCCCACGCGAAGTCGACCCTGCCCGGGTCGGCATGAGCGCCGACTCCCTCACCGCCCTGGACGACTTCATCCTCGCCGCCCTCGCCGATTCGGCGGCCTCCGGCGCGGCTCTGGCCCTGGTACGGCGGGGACAGCTCGTGCGGCTGCGCGGGTACGGCCGCCTGGACTGGGACAGCGACGCGCCACCGGTCACCCCGGCGTCGATCTTCGACCTTGCGTCGCTCACCAAGGTGGTCGGCACGACCTCGGCCGTCATGATCCTCGCCCAGCGCGGTCTGATCACGCTCGACGACCCGGTCACCGACCATCTCCCCTGGTGGGACGACGGCGACCCGGCCAAGGCGCGGGTCACGATCCGCCACCTTCTGCTGCACCGTGCCGGACTGCCTCCCTTCCGCCGCTTCTTCCTCGAGATGGAGGGTCGGGGCGCCTACGAGAACGCCATCGGCGCGCTCCCCCTCGACCACCCACCCGGCGAGCGCACCGTGTACTCCGACATCGGCCTCATGACCGCGGCCTTCATCGTCGAGGCCGTGTCGGGCAAGCCGCTGGACGCATTCCTGCGCGATGAAGTCTGGCGTCCCCTCGGCATGGCGGACACGGGCTTCACCCCGGCTCCGGCGCTGTGGGACCGGGTCGCCACCACCGAGCTGGACGAGAGCTACCGCGGCTTCCACGTCCACGGCGTCGTCCACGACGAGAATGCCTACGCGATCGGCGGAGTTGCGGGTCACGCGGGGCTCTTCAGCTCGGCCCGCGACCTCGCCGTCTTCGTCCAGATGATGCTCGACCGTGGCATCGCCGCGCCCTGCCGTGCCGATCCCGTCTCTGGACTGCCCTGCCACCGCCCCCGCTTCGCACCCGTCTCGATCTTCGCCCAGGGCCGGGTCGACCGCTTCACCCGCAGGCAGTCGGAGGAATCGACCCGCGCACTCGGCTGGGACACGCCGTCGGAGCGCTCGTCGGCCGGCGACTACTTCTCGGCGCGCTCCTTCGGCCACACCGGGTACACGGGCACGTCGATCTGGATCGACCCGGTGCGGGAGCTCGCCGTCGTCCTCCTCACCAACCGGGTCAACCCCACGCGCGAGAACAGCGGGCACGTGCCGCTGCGCCGGGGAGTGCACGACCGCGTCGCCCGGGCGATCACCGACACTCCGCCGGCGCTGCGCGAGGAGCCGCCGGGAGGGCCGCGATGACCTTCGGCCCAATTGACACGATGGTATTGCTACTCTACATGTTGGGAATAACCGCGTGGGGTGCCTGGCTCGGGCGGACCAACAAGGGCGGTACCGACTACTTCCTGGGCAGTCGCAACCTGCCCTGGTGGGCCGTCATGCTCTCGGTGGTCGCGACCGAGACCAGCACGCTCACCTTCCTTTCCATCCCCGGCGTCGCCTACCTAGGTACCCTCGCCTTCCTGCAGCTGGCCCTCGGCTACCTGGCGGGCCGCGCGGTCGTGGCCTGGATCCTCATCCCCGCCTACTACCGCGGCGAGCTGTCGACCGCCTACGCCCTTCTCGAAACCCGCTTCGGCGGCGGGGCGCGGCGCTACGCATCCGGGATCTTCATGATCACGCGTCTGCTGGCCGATTCGGTGCGCCTCTTCGCGACCGCGATCCCGCTGGCGATCATCACGGGCTGGTCGTACCCGGTGTCCATCCTGGTCATTGGCGCAGCCACCCTGGTGTACACCTACCTCGGCGGCATCAAGGCTGTGGTCTGGGTGGACGCACTGCAGATGACGCTCTACGTCGCGGGAGGCCTGATCGCGCTGCTGCTCCTCCAGGGCGCCGTCGACGGCGGCTGGTCGGCGATCCTGGCAAGCGCCGGGTCGGCGGGGAAGCTGCAGGTGCTGGACTTCAGCACGTCGCCCGCCGTCGCGTACACCTTCTGGGCGGGACTGATCGGCGGCGGCTTCCTGTCGATGGCGTCGCACGGGACCGACCAGCTCATCGTGCAGCGCCTGCTGACGTGCCGCAACGCGGCCCAGAGCCGGCGCGCGCTGATCGGCAGCGGCTTTGCGGTGATCATCCAGTTCGCGCTCTTCCTCTTCGTGGGACTCGGGCTCTGGGCCTTCTTCCAGGGGCGCGAATTCGCCAGCTCGGACGAAATCTTCGCGCGCTTCATCATCGACGAGATGCCGGCCGGACTTCGCGGCCTCCTGATCGCGGGCGTCTTCGCCGCAGCCATGTCGTCGCTGTCGTCGTCGATCAACTCGCTGGCCTCCGCAAGCGCCTACGACTTCTGGGCCCCGGCAACCGGGCGCCGTGACGACCGCGCAATCATGAACGCGGGCAAGGTCTTCACGCTGCTCTGGGCGGGCCTTCTGGTCGCCGGCGCCATCGTGTTCATCCCGCTGTCGCAAGGTCCGGCGGCGGTGGAGGTCGCCCTTGCCGCGGCCTCGATGGCCTACGGCGGGCTCCTTGGCGCGTTCGCGCTGGGCGTGCTGACCCGCCGCGTGAGCCAAACGGGTGCGATCGTCGGGATGACGGCCGGGGTGGGCACGGTCGTGGCGATCTGGTTCACGGCCCGGGACCTGGTCGCGTGGCCCTGGTTCGTCTTCATCGGCCTGGTGGTCACCGTGGCCGCGGGCTCGCTGTTCAGGCGGCGACAGTGACATCCCCCCCGCGGTGCTGGATCGGGGTGGACGGTGGCGGCACCCGCTCCCGCGCCATGGCCGGGGACGCGCAGGGCCGGGAACTTGGCGCTGCCGGCGGCGGCCCGGGGCTGATCGATGCGGGCGATCCCGGGGGCGCGGTCCGGGAGGTCGCGGCGGTGGTACGCGCGGCGGCTGAGGCGGCGGGCGTGGAACTCCCCGTGCGTGGGCTCTGGGCCGGTCTCGCGGGATCGGGGCACGAAGCGGCCCGTACAGCGGCGGAGGAGGGGCTGCGAGATCTGGGCCTCGCCGATCGGGTTGCCGTCGGCTCCGATGTGGACGCCGCACACGCCGACGCGTTCGGGACCGGAGCCGGAATGCTCCTGGTCGTGGGGACGGGGTCGATCGTCCGCGCGGTGGATCCCCTGGGGGAGGTGCTGACGGTGGGGGGGTGGGGGGCCCTGCTGGGCGACGAGGGAAGCGGGTACAGGATCGGCCTGGACGGCGTGCGCGCCGTGCTGCGCAGCGCTGACGGCAGGGAGCCGGAAACGGCGCTCACCGCCGGGTTGCTGTCGTCGACGGGGACGGCCGGGCCGGCCAGCCTGGCAGCATGGGCCATCGGCGCGACCAAGGGAGAGATCGCGGCCCTGTTCGGCGCGGTGGCGACCGCGGCCCGGCAGGGCGACACGGTGGCGGCCCGGGTGATTCACCATGCCCTGGGTGGTATCCGCGCCCTCATGGAAGCCGCGCTCGCGCGCACGTCGGGGTGGGAGGGCCGCCCTCCCATAGCCTTCGTGGGGGGGTTGATCCGGGAAGGCAGCAGGCTGGGCGAGACGGTCGCCGGGATGGCATCGGAGCTGGGGTACGAGGTGCGTCCCGGGCCCGTGGCGCCCGAGCGCGGCGCCGTGAAGCTGGCGATCCGCATGACGGAGGGCTGAGCGAGACCGCGCTCGCTTCTCCCCCTGTGCACCCGCGCCTCGTAGCATCGGTGCGACGGCCTGCTAACCGTGCGGCTGCCCAAGGCCGAAGAAGCCGTCAGTCGCAAGATCGAGGTGAGCCGGAGGAGCTGACAGGCCGCCTGCTTCTAGTTCGACGTCCTCACGAACGTGACGGTCTGGTCCGAGAAGTCGGCCGGCCGCTCCGACCCGTCTCCGTCCGGATCGCCGGGCTCGAAGTCGACCCTGAACCGATCCGGACTCTGGATCTCCACGATTCCAAGGAGCGTGCGTCCGACCAGCGGCCCGGTCGACCACGGACCGACGTCGAGGTGCACGGGGCTCGTCCGATAGTCGACCCGGTAGGCCACCGCAAAGGTGTCCGGGCCCTGGCCATGCTCCAGCACCCACTTCGCCTGCCCGCCGGGCTCGAAGATGTAGGTCATCTGCGGATTGACTCCGCCGACGCTCACCCATTCGCCCAGAAGCGGTTCGGTGGGCTCGGCGCAGGAGAGCGTGGCGGACGCAAGCATGACGGCTGCGCAGACCATGATTCGTGGGAGCACGGATCTGCTCGGAGCTCGCGTCACGTCACCTCCGCGGCCCTGCCAGTCCGACTCGCCAACCCCCGAAAGCCGCTCCATCAATACCGGTAGTGATCGGGCTTGTAGGGTCCGCCCACCGGCACGTTGATGTAATCCGACTGCTCCGGGGTCAACTCGGTCAGCCGGATGCCGAGCCGGTCCAGGTGGAGCCGCGCCACCCGCTCGTCGAGCGACTTGGGCAGCAGGTGAACGCCCAGGTCGTAGCTGTCGTGCCGCTGGTGCAGCTCGATCTGGGCCATGACCTGGTTGGAGAAGCTCGCCGACATCACCAGGCTCGGGTGCCCGGTCGCGCACCCCAGGTTCATCAGCCGCCCTTCGGCGAGGACCAGGATGCTCTTGCCGTCCGGGAAGGTCCATTCGTCGAACTGGGGCTTGATCGTTTTCTTCACCGCGTCCGACGACTCCAGCCCGGCCATGTCGATCTCGTTGTCGAAGTGGCCGATGTTGCCGACGATGGCCTTGTCCTTCATGTGCCGCATGTGGTCGAGGGTGACCACGTCCCTGTTGCCCGTGGCGGTGATGAAGATGTCCGCCGTCTCCACCATGTCCACGAGGCGCGCCACCTGATAGCCCTCCATCGCCGCCTGGAGCGCGCAGATGGGGTCGATCTCGGTGACCACCACCCGCGCACCCTGTCCCCTTAGCGCCTGGGCGCAGCCCTTCCCGACCTCGCCGTACCCCATGACGACGGCCACCTTGGCCGAGATCATCACGTCCGATGCGCGGTTCAGGCCGTCGATGACCGAATGCCTGCACCCGTAGATGTTGTCGAACTTCGACTTGGTCACCGAGTCGTTGACGTTGATCGCAGGGAAGAGCAGGGTGCCGGCGCTGGCCATCTCGTACAGCCGGTGCACGCCGGTGGTCGTCTCCTCCGACACGCCGTGAACGCTTTGCGCGATCCGCTGCCAGCGGCCGTTGTCGATCTGCTGATGCACCCGGAGCAGCTCCAGGATCACGCCCCACTCCTCGCTGTCGGAGTCCGGCTCGAAGGCGGGTACCGCACCCGCGCGCTCGAACTCGGCGCCCTTGTGGACGAGCAGGGTGGCATCTCCGCCGTCGTCGAGGATCAGGTTGGGCCCCTCTCCGTCCGCCCAGGTCAGCGCCTGCTCGGTGCACCACCAGTACTCTTCCAGGGTCTCCCCCTTCCACGCGAACACCGCGGGTCCCTCGGGCCGCTCCGGGGTGCCGCCCGGCCCGACGACCGCGGCTGCGGCGGCGTGGTCCTGCGTGGAGAAAATGTTGCACGACGCCCAGCGCACCGAAGCGCCCAACTCGATCAGCGTCTCGATCAGAACGGCGGTCTGCACGGTCATGTGGAGCGACCCCATGATCCTGGCGCCCGCCAGGGGCTGCAGGTCACGGTACTCCCGCCGGATCGTCATCAGCCCCGGCATCTCGTGCTCGGCGAGGCGGATTTCGTCCCGGCCCCACTCTGCAAGGGAGAGGTCGGCGACCTTGTAGGGAGGCCGCTCGATGACGGCGGACGTCCGGCGGGTGCCGGCGACTGCGCTTTCCATGATCTATGACTCGCTTTCCTGGCGTCTCTTTGCTGGAACGATCGCGCCTGGCGCGGAACCCATGGACGAGGCGCCCGCAGGACCGGCCGGGGCCTCTAATCTAGCCGGGGCGGAACGCGAATCCAGACCCTGGGCCGACATCGACGATCAAGGAGACGATCGACATGGCGCTGCGCGAGGTCGAGCGCCGAGATGCCAGACGCCAGGAGATCGAGGCGCTATCGAAGATGGACGGACTCGACCTGGCGGACCGGGAGGTCATGGCCAAAGCGTGGCGATCCTGAAAGACACGGGATCGCCGTGATGCACTACGACTCGGATTTCGACCGAATCGCCGCGGTCACGGGGCAGCCGACCGAGTGGGTTGCGCCTGCGGGCTCGCTTTAGCGTGAGGCCTTGTCTACCTCATTCCATGAGTCGCGGGTCATGGGAGAAGCCCCGCGAAGAGGCGATACGGACGTCCCGCGCGTCCGGATGTGCCGGGTTCACCAGGACATTGGATTCCTCGGGCACGAGCACCGACGGGACCCGGAACAGCAGGTGCTCCCCGGCGCTTGCCCATTTGTCGCCGATCTCCTGGCACTCGGCCGGTGGGGGAGTTCGGCGCCATTCGGAGGGGAGACCGCCGGGCGTGCACGCCAACTCGGTCGCCTGTTCCGGGACTTCCATGCTCACGGCCAGAAGGTCGTCGGGTACTTCGTCCACGTCGATGTGAACCAGGTATTCGAGGGCCGCGAGTGACAGATGCGAGGCCGTGTACACCACCGCGACGCCCTTGGAGTTCCACCGGGCACCAAAAAGGCGCGCGCCCTCTCCATCGGGCTCGATATGCGCCGCCCTGGTGACCCGCCAGAGGACCATTCCGGTCAGCGCCTGAGGTCAGGAGCCCGAGGAGCAACGCAGAGCGTAGCGTCCAGCCGGGATGCGTCGCCGCTCGAATGCAGCGGGGATTTCTTCCACGGGCTTCTAGGCTCCGAGGCCGTGCTCGATGCGACCCAGAACCTGCTCCACCATGCGGACGCCGATGTCGTTGTCCAGCAGGTCCAGAGGCAACCTGCCACGAAGTGCCCTGTTGGGCTTGCGGAGCCAGCGCTTCGCCTTCTCGAGGTTGCCGATTGCCTCCTCCGCTCGGACCACGACGCGGATGACGCGGGTCAGGCGGTCGGACTGCTCCGCGGTCAGCCGCCGCCCCAGTCGCTTTCGGTGAGCGAGCGTACGTCGCGGGATTACGAGGGCGTAGAGCTCGGATGCGTGCAGGTCGCCAGCACGGACTACGGACGCCGCCGCTTCCACCGGCAACCCGTGTCTGACGGCGTTGTCCAGGTCGAAGTCGGACTGGATGTCACAGCCCAGAACCTGTTCCCCGCCCAGATGATCTGCCAGAACCTGTGGCGTCATGATCCCCCCTGTGCAATATTGCACATGCAATATGGGCATATGACCACATCGGTGTCAAGGGTCGTGGCGGCCCACGACGCGAATCACCGTGCCGACATCGGCCCTCACCGAAACCCCTCGGGCGCCACGCGTCGCCGGGTGGCCTGCTCGAAGGCGTAGGCGAGCTCGATCAGCCGCGGCTCGCTGCACGCCGCCCCTGTGAACCCCACTCCGAAAGGCGCCGGCCTGGCCTCGAAGCCTTCGGGAAACGGCGAGTTCGGCGAGTTCGGGACGAAGCCGAAGGGAACAACGATGTGCGGATACCCGGCCCGCGCGGCCAGGCCCGCCCCCCGGCTCCCCGGCGTGAAGATCGCGTCGAGTTGGTACTCCTCCAGCACGGCGTCGATGCCGCGCGTTCGGCTGAGGAGGGCGTCCTTTGCCATATCGGCTTCGTTTCGCGCACGGTCGGCCTCCACGTCCATCTCGTCGGAGATGTCGTAGCGGGACTGTTCGTACTTCATGGCGCCGGCGTCGCGGTGGGCCAGATTCCATTCCCGCAGCTCGGTCAAGGTGCCCACCGGGGCATCGGGGCCCAGGGTCGCCAGCCATGTGTTGAAGTCGCGGTTCATCCCGTACTTGAAGTTCACCGAACACCCGGCGTCCGACCCCTTGCCCTGATGCCCGCCGATGCACAGCGGCCAGGTATTGAAGTTCCCGTCCGGATCCGGGTCCGCGAAGCTGGGAATATCGGCCGGGTCGACCACCGTCGCGCCCCGCGCCACCAGGACCGCGACCGCCTCGGCCATGAGCGCGGCCTGCTCCTCCCCGAGCCCGCCGATCGAGCGCTCGCCGATCCGGAACGGCTCGTAGTAGAAGGCGCGCGGGATTCCGATGCGCGCGCCTTGCAACCCGTCCCCGTTCAGGAACCGCGTGTAGTCCCGCTCCGGAGGCGCCTCGCACGTCGCGGTGGCGGGATCGTTGGGGTCCGGCTCCGTGCCTTCCATCGCGCCCAGCATGATCGCGGCGTCCGTCACCGTGCGGGCCATCGGGCCCGCCATGTCGTGATCGAGCGTCACGGGCGCGATCCCCCAGCGGCTGACGCGCGCGATCGTGGGGCGAATGCCCACCAGCATGTTCGCGTTCGCGGGGCTGATGATGGATCCTCCCGTGTCCGTGCCGACGTTTGCGGCCCAGAAGCTGGCAGCAGTCCCGACGCCCGAGGAGGATCCGCCGGTCGAGAGCACCGGCCGGCCGTCGTCCCGGTCCTCACGGGGGTCGCGCCGGGGGTCGTACGGGTTCCGACCGTAGCCGGTGAGCGCGTTGTAGTTGCCCGGCATCGGGTTCGGCGGTCCGGCCATGAAGTTGGCGAACTCCGTGAGTCCGGCCTTGGCGACGATGATCGCGCCCGCGTCACGAAGGTTTGCGGTGAGGGTCGCCTCGTACGGCGGTATGAAGCCCTCGAACGCGAGCGACCCGCCCGTCGTCGGCAGGTGCGTGGTGTGAATATTGTCCTTGAGCGCGACGGGAATTCCGTGGAGCGGCCCGCGGATGCTGCCCTCCGCCCGCTCCCGGTCCAGTGCCTCGGCTTCCGCGAGCGCGTCCGGGTTGACCGACACCGCCGCGTTCAGCCGCCACTCGTAGCGGGCGATTCGGGCCAGGTGCTCCATGACGAGCTGCCGCGACGTGACCTCGCCGCCCTCCATGGCCGCCTGCATCTCGGGAATCGTCGCCTCGACGACATCGAAGCGGGAAGGTGACTCCGCCGACTGCCGGCAGGCGGACGGCAGCAGCAGCGCCGCGTAGAGCAGCAAGGCGTTCCGCTTCATTTCCGGGCGCCCTTCGCACCGCTGCCGGGCTCGTTGCCGCCCGACCCCGGCTCCCTCCTCCTGTCCCAGTAGTCCGTCGGCCGGTCGTCGCTCCGGAGCGCGTCCTCGTCCACCCAGTAGTAGTCGCCGAACGGCTCCTCCTCCGGCCACAGCTCGTCGAGCGTGCCTGCGTCGTAGACGATCCCGTCCTTGATCACGTACACGATGTCCGCGGTGTTGCGGATGTCGTCGAGCGGATTGGAGCCGAGCACCACAAAGTCCGCGACCTTGCCCTCGGCGAGCGACCCGAGCTCGTGCTCGAGGCCCAGGAAGTGGGCGCCGTGGATCGTGCCGATCTCGATGCCGGTATGCTCGTCCGTCCCCGCCGCGGCCATCCACACTTCGTAGTGGGAACCGAGTCCGTGCAGCTGGCCGTGCGCGCCGATCGCGCCCCAGCCGCCCTCTTCGATGATGTCGCCCAGGCCGCGGGCCATCAGCGGGAAGGAGTAGTCCGTCTCGGGTCGCATCATGCGGCGGCGCGTCGAGGGGATGAGCATCCTCCAGGGCAGCCAGCGGCGCATCTTCGGGTCTTTCCAGATCTCGTAGGTCTGGTAGAAGTACTCCTCGTTCCACGCGCCTGGCCCCCCGACCATGAAGGTCGGCGAATACACCGCCTCGGCCTGCCCGAAGAACTTCGCGACATCGGAATACAGCGGCGTGTAGCTCATGGGGTGCTCCCACCCGGTGTGGCCGTCCATGATCATGCCGAGGTTGTACTCCAGGTCGCCCCCTTCCGCGGTGACGCGCAGCCCCCGTTCGCGCGCGGCCTCGGTGACCCACTGGCGCTGGTCGCGGCGCGGCTGCATGTACTCCTTGATCGAGACGGCTCCCCACGACATGAGCCGGGCCACATTCTGATCTGCTGCGTCGTAGCTGGTGATCTCGTTCTGGCGCGCGCCGTCGCCCGAGTAGATGGGGTCGCCGGTGCTGTAGGCCCGCGGGCCGATCATCGCGCCGGATTCCGTCAGCTCGGCCGCGGCGAAGACGTTCGACGACCACTGCGAATTGTCGAGCGTGGTCGTGATGCCGTACGCCAGGTAGATCCCCGACTCCCAGTTGCGCTGGGGGATCACCCCCTCGTGGTCGCGGTGGTGGTGTGCGTGCATGTCGATCAGACCGGGCATGATCGTGCGGCCGGACGCGTCGAACACCTGATCTGCGCCCGAGGGGTCGCAGTCGCCGACGCACGCCAGGCGGCCGTCCCGCACCACGACCGTGCCGTTCTCGATGACGCGGTCGTTCTCCACCGTGATGATGCGCGCGCCGGTGAAGGCGACCGTGCCCGACGCGATGTTGCGGGGGAGCTCCAGCCGGATGGGGGTCTCCTCGGTGTCGCCGGTCGCCGGGTCGTGCGTGTAGTAGCGGGGGCCGCTCACGAATTCGAGGGTGTTCGCGTCGCGCCAGCGTGGATGGATGCCGCCTTCGAGGCTCACCTGGGTGACAGGAAGCTGGCCATCGCGCTTGGCGATGCGCACCGTGTTCGATCCGGTGCCGCCGTACGGGAAGGGCATCGTGAAGACGTTGTCGCCCTCCTGGAAGGCGAGCCACTGGCCATCGGGCGATACCGCGGCTTCGTCGGCGTCGGGCAGCGTGAAATGCACCCGCCGGTCCGAGCCGTCCAGCATGATCGAGGCGATCTCGGTCCCGGTCGGCTCGCCGCCCATCGGGAGAGTGGTCTCCGGGTAGAAGAGCCGCCCGTCCGGGCCGAAGGACGCCTGCGCGATCGGGCGCCGGGGCATCATCGGCCTGCCGCCCGTGTAGGGCCGCTCGACCCGGGTGATTACGGTCGCCTCGCCACCCCCGGCGGGCACACGCACGAATTCGTAGTACTGGTTGTTGGCGACCGTCCGCCCGTGACTGGTGGCTCCCGAGCCCCGGGTGACGACGATGTCCGCCCCGTCGGGACTCCACGCCGTGTTGAGGTACTCGCCAGCGCGCAACGTTATTTGTTGCGGGGTGCCTCCGTCGGCCGGTACGCGCCACACATGGCCCTGGGCGGCATCGGCCCAGCTGGTGAAGGCAATGTCCCGGCCGTCGGGGGACCAGGCCGGCGACATCTCGAAGGGCGTGAAGTCGTCGCCGATGAGGCGCGTGGGCGTCCCGTCGGGGAGGTCCATCACCCAGATGCGCCCGACCGCCTGAAACGCGAGGCGGCTGCCATCGGGTGACGAGGCGGTCCAGCGCGGGAACTTCACCGTGAAGGTCTCACCCAGCGCGGCCTGGGGCCGGCCGGCCATCTCCGAGATGGTGCGCTGCACACGCGCCGTGAACGGGATGGTGGACACGTCTCCGCTCGCGACGTCCACCCGGCGGATCCTGCCGCCCGCCGCGATCACGATCGAGCCTCCGTCGCGCGCCCAGGCGTACCCGGGCAGGTCCCGCGAGACCTTCATGCCCTCGGCCATGTCCACCTCGATGGGGTCCATCAGGAGGCGCTCGGCGCCGGTCTCGAGGTCGCGCAGCCAAAGCGCGGTGCGGGGGCCGAAACGGAGGCCCTTGTGCGAGATCGTCCCGTCGGGGATGCGGCGGGCGAAGGCGAGCCAGCGTCCGTCCGGGGAGATCTCCGGCGCGATGCCGCCGGCGCTCGAGGTCTGCCCCTGCTGCACGGTGATCCCCGACGTGATCTCGTCCACCTGGCCCGTTTCGAGGTCGAGCCGGCGGATCTGCTTGTGGCCCTGCATGAGGTCGGTACGCCCGGACCAGGTTCCGGCCGGTGCCGTGCGGATCTGGAAGTACAGGGAACCGCCATCGGGCGAAAACGCCGGCCACGCGGCCCCGGAGTAGTCCGACCCCACGAGTTCAACGCCTTCGCCCCCATCGCGCGAGTACATCCACAGCCCGGCTCCGCCGCTGCCGCGCTGGGTGGGGGCTCGCCGCACCACGATGAAGCGTCCGTCCGGCGACCAGGCCGGCTCCCACGCTCGCAGCGATTGGCTCTCGAACACAGGCCTCGGATTCGACCCGTCGGCGTCCATCAGCCAGAGATTGGTCTGTCCGCCCCGGTCGGAAATGAACGCGATGGTCGACCCGTCCGGTGAGAAGCGGGGGTGGAAGTTCACCGCCACGCCGCTGCCCTGGGTGAGTGAGGTCGCTTCGCCTCCAGCTGCCGGCACGCCATACACGTGTCCGAGCAGGTCGAAGACGACCCAGTGGCCATCTGCGGACACGTCGACCGACATCCAGGTGCCCTCGCTCGTCATGAAGTCGACCTCGCGGGTCTCTCCGCGCGGGGCGGTGACGTCCCAGGCTTCCGTGTCGTCAGTCCCTTCCTGGGCCAGGAGAGCTGGCGCCGGGATCGACAGGAGCCCGACCGCGGTGATCCGGAGAGCGGTCAGAGTGAACCGGCGAACACCTTGCCGGGGCGAGTAATCATTTGTTTGCGGGCGCATGAGGAACCCTCCGATCGCGGGTGGGTAGATGGTGCGGTGTCACTAATGCGAACAGTGCGCGTACAGGGGAGTTCGTGGGTGAATTCCCCTGGATTTCCACCACGGACTCCCTTCACCTTGTCACTCACACTGTGGTGGTTCACAGGGCCGGGGCAACACCACCCCGACATCCTAAGGAGAAGCACATGATCAGAAGAGCACTCATGACCCTTGCCCTGCTGGCCGTTCCCTCGGCCGTACTCGCCCAGGGCACGATCGAAGGAACCGTCCGCGACGTCGAAGGAGGACAGGGACTCGCCAACGCCCGGGTCGAGATAGCCGCACTGGGACTGGTGGACCACACCGGAGCAACCGGCGCCTTCTCGATTTCCGGCGTGGCGGCGGGCACACACACGCTGGAGGTCCGGCTGCTCGGCTTCGGCCTTCATACCCAGGAGGTGACCGTCGCGGCAGGCCAGACCCTCGACCTGGACATTCAGCTGGGAGTGGCGGCGTTCGCGCTCAACGAGCTGGTGGTGGTGGGAAGCCGTACCCGGCCCCGCACCGTGACTGAATCGATGGTCCCCGTGGACGTGATCCCGGTTTCGGAGATCGCCAGTCAGGCGGAGACCAACATCGACTTCCTGCTGCGGTCGGTGGTCCCGTCCTACAACGTCAACATCCAGCCGATCAGCGACGCGGCGACGGTCACTCGTCCGGCCAACCTGCGCGGCCTGGCTTCCGACCACACCCTGGTGCTGCTCAACGGAAAGCGCCGCCACCGCGGTGCGGTCATCAGCTGGCTCGGCGGAGGTCTCTCCGACGGAGCCCAGGGGCCCGACATCGGTTCCATTCCGGGCATCGCGCTGCGGCAGGTCGAGGTGCTCCGTGACGGGGCTTCGGCGCAGTACGGGTCGGACGCCATCGCGGGCGTGCTCAACTTCGTCCTGAAAGACGACCGTTCCGGCGGCAGCGTCGAGGTCAAGCAGGGCAGCTTCTTCGATGGCGACGGGGACGCGCTCTCCGTAGCCGGCAACTTCGGCTTGCCGCTCGGCGAGTCCGGATTCGCCAACATCACCGTCGAGTACGGGAACCAGGATCCCACCGACCGGGCCATCCAGCGGGGGGACGCGGCCGGCCTGATCTCCGCCGGCAACACCGCGGTCCGCACGCCCACCGCCCAGATCTGGGGCTCGCCCAATGTCACGGACGACCTGAAGACATGGGTCAACCTGGGCTATACCTTCGACGACGATGAGCAAGCCTACGCCTTCGGCAACCTGGGAACGAAAGAGGTTGACGGCGGATTCTTCTTCCGCAACCCCAACACCCGGGGCGGCGTGTTCAGCGGAGACGGGGGCAAGACACTGCTGATCGGCGACGTGCTGGACGCCATGGACGGCATCAACGACGGTTCCGCGAACTGCCCCGTGGTCAACGTCGTCAACAACGTTCCCGATGCGGCGGCCCTCAAGCAGGTCTTCGACGACCCGAACTGCTTTTCCTTCCAGGAGATGTTCCCCGGCGGCTTCACCCCACAGTTTGGCGGCAACGTCCTGGACGCGTCGGTCGTGGCGGGCATCAAGGGCCGCACGGACGGCGGCCTCGTGTGGGACGCGAGCACGAGCTACGGCAGGAACCTCGTCGACTTCTTCATCTACAATACGGTCAACGCGGCGTTGGGGCCCCAGACCCCCACCCATTTCGATCCGGGCCTGTACAACCAGGAGGAGCTCAACTTCAACCTCGACCTCGCCTACGACCTGAACGAAACGGCGCACCTCGCGGGTGGCTTCGAGCGCCGGGAAGAGCGCTTCGAGATCGGCCAGGGTCAGGATGAGTCCTGGCGGATCGGGCCCTACGCTTCCCAGGGCTTCAGCTCTTCCTCCAACGGGTTCCCGGGATTCAGCCCGCTTGCGGCGGGCAACTGGAGCCGCAGGAACACCGCCGTCTACGCGGATCTCGATCTGGGCGGCAGCGAGGATCCGTGGAACCTCGGGCTGGCCGGCCGCTTCGAGAATTTCTCGGACTTCGGCGGCAAGGCGACCATGAAGGTATCAGGGAGATTCGAAGCCAGTGAGCAGGTTGCGTTCCGGGCGAGCGCGACCACAGGATTTCGCGCGCCCACGCCAGGGCAGCAGAACGCCTTCAACGTGTCGACGGTCTTCGACTCGGAGATCGGCGACCTGGTCAACCGCGGCACGATCCCCTCGACCTCGGCCGTTGCGGCCACCCAGGGCGGAAAGCAGCTCGAGCCCGAGACTTCGTTCAGCCTGGCCGCCGGGACAGTGTACGAGGCAGGCGATCTCAGATTGACGGCCGACTACTTCCGGATCTCCATCTCCGACCGCTTTGCACAGACCAGGACCTTCAAGTTGACCGACGCGGAGGTCGACAGACTCGTTTCGGAAGGGATCACGAGTGCCGCGAACCTGGCCGAATTCCGATTCTTCACCAACGACTTCGCGACCCTTACCCAGGGCGTGGACCTCGTGGCCAACTACTCTCCCGAAGCAATGGGCGGCAACACGAGCTTCAGCGTGCTCTTCAACTACACCGGCGCCGAGGTGACCGACCGCAACCCGGAGGTCGTGGACGAAGACCGCGTGTATCAGTTGGAGCAGTCGCTGCCCAACTTCCGTGGCTCCCTGAGCGCGACGCATCCCTTCGGCAACGTTCGGACCCTCCTGAGGGGCACCTACTACGATGACTGGTACGATGTCGGCGACGAGCACGACTACCCGGGCCGCTTCATCGTAGACGCCGAACTCGCCCTGGACCTGTCCAACAGCGCTTCGGTCACGATCGGTGCGCAGAACCTGCTCAACACCTACCCGGATGTGAGCCCGAACGCGCTCAATGTGGGAGCCCAGTACCCCGAGAGCACGCCGTTCGGGTTCAACGGCGGCTACTACTACGTGCGGCTGAACTACAGCTGGCTGTGGGAGACGCGGTAGCCTCGGGACACGAACGAACCGGGAAGATGTCGCACCCCGGCGGGCTCGCTGGATGCCCGCCGGGGTGCCACCATCTCAAGAGATGTTCGGGTTGTTGATGCGTTCCACGTCCGGGAGGGGGAAGCAGGTCGTATCCCCGTACGGCTGACCCTTGTGGTTGAAACCCGACTGGAAGGGCAGGCCGTAGCGGAGCATGTCGGCCTGGCGCCGGCCCTCCAGAAAGAACTCCCGGCTCCGCTCCTGAATGATGTGGTTCATGATCTCGGTGGCGTCGGAGCTGGCGAAGGCGGGAAGCCCGGCTCGCGCGTGCATGGCGTTAATGATGTTCACCGCTTCCGGTCCGCCGCTCGCCTCGGCGATGATCAACTGTGCCTCCGTCCAGGTGGCGAGCGCGATCGGGTCGGACACGTCCGTGTACTTCATCGGCAGGATGATCGGAGTGATCCCGTCGTGGCCCAGGCGTCCCGCGTCGGCGGTGACGACCCTCGGATCGGGGGTGCCGCCGTACTCCAGGTCGCGGAAGAGGGGATCCACCGAGTAGTAGAATTCCCCGTGGGTGTGCCTGGCGATCCGGTTCCAGCGCCGTTCCGTCGACCCGGAGCGCTCCACGTTCCAAACGAAACCCTCGGGCACCATCGCGGCGATCCCTGCGGCTTCCGTGCCTCTCCCCTGGTTCAGGAGCACACGGGCCTGGCCCACGCGGGCCATGTTCAGAAGGTCATCGGCGCCGGCCTGCTGAGCGAGTTGCATCGTCTGCCCGAACCAGTTCTCGGCCTGGCTCATGGCTTCTGCGGGTGTTACGAGGGGTCCCTCGTCGAAAGCCAGCTCGCAGAAGGCTTCCCCCAGAACGGTGTACGAGTAGCCTGCGTGGGCCGCCAGCGTCGCCAGGGCGAGGGGCTTGTTGGCGACATCGCCCTCGGGGAATTCCTGAATCCGGGCGAAGTTGCCTTCGGCCTGGACCCGTGCCGTCTGTAGCGGCGTGTAGACCCCGAAGCCGAAGTTGGTGCATCCACCGGATCCCAGGTCCTCGTCTGCGGAGGTTATCTTCCGGGTGTCCCAGTCGGTGTAGTCTATCCACCCCGCGGCGCCGATGAGCTCGTCGGTGAGGGCGGCCGTCGCGCCCGCGTAATTCGTCAGGGCGCAGTTCAAATCTCCCACGGCGCTCTGCACGAGTACTTCGGCGAGAGCGGGATCGTCGAGGGCCTCGGCGGGGACATCGCCGGGAATGTCCACGTCGAGCAGGCCTTCGCACCCGCCCAGGCCCGGCATCAGGGCCAGGCACAGCGCGGCGGGGCCCCAGCGTGCGAGCAGCGCGGCGGCTGGGGTGTGGGTCGTCTTTTTCATTCTCATATCCATTGAAGCGTCTCCTCTAGCGCAGGTTGTCTTCGTCTCTCGGGGCAATCAGAAGGTCAGCCGCATCGTTGCGACGAAGCTCGAGAGGTGCGGCAGGACCGTCTGGACGTAACCGCCGGTCTCGCTGGCCGTCAGGCGGTTCTCGGGGTCGATGATCCTTCGCCCGAAGAGTTCCTCCGTTTGCTGCCAGAGGATCGCCAGGTTCTGAGCCGACAGCGTGAGGGACGCTCTGGATGCCCCGATTCCGCTCACCATCTCTTCCGGCAGTGTGTACGTGGCCGACACGTTGCGCAGCTTGGCCCAGCCGGCACCGTAGAGGCCGGAATGGAACCAGCTGAATCCGCTGATCTGATCGTACGCCTCCAGGATCGGATGCGAATTCGTCAGGATCGCTCGCGTGTTGCGGAAGAGGTGGTGAGCCCCCGCGATGTCGCCCGTAACCGCCTTGTGACCCGTCTGAAAATCGACTTCGGCCGAGAGGCGAAGGTTCCCGAAGAGGGATACCGAGGAGTTGATGTTGCCGGTCAGCTTTGGATCCGGTTGACCGGCGAAGCCGCGCGGGGCGCCGTCACAGGGGACGGGCGACCCACCGTCCTGGCCCTCGCACATGGCACTGATGACATTCCCCGCACCATCGAGATCCGCGCTCACGACACGGCGCATGAAGTAGGCCGACACCGGGTAGCCGACGCGGTGGATCTGCCCTGAAAAACCGGCGCCGAGGTCACTGAACTCGCCCAGATCGACCACCTCCGAGTTGTTCGTGCCGAGGTTGACCCCGAGCGACCAGGCGACGTTTTCCTGCTGAATGAGCTGGGCTTCGATCCCCAGTTCGATCCCCCAGCTGTCCAACTGCCCCACGTTGACGAAGCGGACGCCGGGGAAGCCGGAGGAGGGGGGAACGGGCGCCCCAATGATGGCGTTTTTGCGGCTCTGGTTGTACATGGTGAAGTCGATTCCCAGACGGTCGTCGAGAAGGGCCGCGTCGAAGCCCAGTTCGATTTCCTCACCGCGCTCCGGCTCCAAATCCGGGTTGCCGATCGTCCGCGGTGTGAGAATGGACGAGTCGCCCGGGCCGGTGGCCGGCTGATAGAGCCGGATCGCCGCGAAGACGTCGGGTTGCTGCCCCGCCTGTCCCCAGGCCCCGCGAAGCTTCAGCGTGTTCACCCACGGGACGTTGAAGAACGACTCTTCGTTCACCACCCAGGTGGCGCTGACCTTCGGGTAGATCACGAAGTCGAAGTTCTGCCCGAAGGCGGAGTTGTCGTCGCCACGTACGGCGGCGGTAAGAAAGAGACGGTTGTTGAAGCCCACGCGCTCCTGCACGTAGACGCCGACGGTCTTGTTCGCGACATAGGACTCGCCGGAAAAGGTCTGCGCCGCACCGCCGATCGTGGTGACCGGGGGTGCCGGAAAGACAAGGCCCCGTCCGGTAAGGCCTTCCGTTTCCTTGGTGAAGTACTGGAAGCCCATCGAAGTAGCCGATGAGATCGCCTCGGCAAGGTCGAAGTCGGCCGTGGCTCCCAGGTCCACCGTGGCGTTGCGCACCGCTTTCCGCTCGGCGTTCTTCTCGCCCAGACTCCTGGATCCGAAGAAGTAGGCTGATCCGGTGGGATGACGCGGGAAGAGGATCGAGTTTTCCTCGTCGGTCATGTCCAGCCCGACATTCATCCGTGCGTTGAGCCACTCGAAGGGCCGGTAGTCCACTGTCGTACCCACGGTCGCCCGCAGTACTTCAGAAAAGGACTGGATCGTAGCCGCGGCTTCGGGGGTGGCCCGCAGGAATCCCCTGAGTCTTCCGTCGCGGGATCGCGGATTCCCCCAGGTGAACTGCCCCATCAGGTCCCACCCGGACGCTGCCTGTCCGTAGCGGGTCTCGCTGCTCACCACCCCCACATTGACGGTGGCGCTGAGGTTTTCGCTGGGTACGATCTGGATGTTGCCACGGACGCTCAGCCTCTTCTGCCAGTTGTAGTCGACGATGCCGTCGGTGTCATCCCAGGCTGCCGAAGCGAAGTACCGGATGCCCTCGGTGCCTCCCCGGACGCTCAGGTCGTAGCCCTGGCTGTGGCCGGTCTGCAAGGGATTCCGTCCGGCGGCGACCTCCTCGTCGAAGAGATTCTGCGAGATCAAATCGCCACTCGGCCCCAGGGAGTAGTTCGTGGGGAGTCGCCCCGCCGGATTCCGGAAGTAGTTGGCTCCCTGCTTGACGGTCAGATTCCAGGTGGGGGCGCCCTCGGTGCCTCTCTTGGTGATGATCTGGATCACCCCGTTGGAGGCTTCGGTGCCGTAGAGGGTGGCGGCAGCCGGCCCCTTGATGATCTCGATGGACTCGATCTCCTCGGGGTTGATGTCGTTGATCCGGGAGGTCTGGCGGCCACCCCGGATGGACGGGCCGGAGCGGAAGTCGTTGTTGACCCGGATCCCGTCGATGTAGATGAGCGGCTGGTTGCTCAGCGACAGACTGGTAACGCCGCGCATCCGGATCACGCCGCCGGTGCCGACGTTGCCCTGCCCGGTCCGCACGGTGACCCCGGGAGCCGCCCCTTTCAGCAGTTGCTGCAGATCGCGCACCGGCTTCAGCTGGAGCTTGTCCTCGGCCTGTATCTGAGCGACCGAATTACCGACGGTACGGGCCCGGGTCTCGCCGGGCGTCCCGGTCACCACGATCCCTTCGAGCTCCACCGCCGTCTCCGCGAGCAGGATCCGGACATCGGTGGCCCCCACTGGCACAGTCTGCTGCGCCGTTCTGTACCCCACCATGATGACCTCGAGGGTGATCTGGGTGCCGGCCAGTCCGGTGATCGTGAAGCGTCCACCGCCGTCGGTGATGGCGCCTGCCTGAGTGCCCACGGCGACGATCTGGGCCCCCGCGACCGGCTGCAGCGTCTGCTGCTGGAGCACCGTGCCCCGGATCATGTCCTGCTGTGCGGTCAATGGCACGCACATTAGAACGGCTCCCACGGTGAGAGCCGCGCCGGAAAGCCGCGGCGTGCGGCTCCCCTTGTACTGGTGACGGTCGATCCCGGGTGATCGCGACCAACGGCCAAAACGATTCGCGTGCATTGTATCCCTCCTTGTGCATGATTTTGTATACAATGTACTCGACTACACTGCGCGCAGGTAGCGAGCGTCGGAATCAGGTCACGCTATAGCGCCACCAGGCAAGCCGCAAGGTCCGCGCGGAACTCGGTTCAGCATTGTGGCCGGACGGTTGGCTTCCTGCCCCGACCCCCTACCCTCCCGGCACCCACCCCACGATCCTGAGCGGCCCTCCGCTGCCACCCTCGATCTTCATCGGCAGGGCCACGATCCCGGCTCCGGTCGCCGGCAACCGGTCCAGGTTGGTGAGGTTCTCGAACCCCACGATGTTCTCGCTGTACAGGATCACGTGGGTCTGGAAGTCCGCCGACTGGCCGTAGTCGATGCTGGGCGTGTCGATCCCGATCGCGGCGATGGACCGATTCTCCACGAGCCACTGTGCGGCCTCGGGGCCAATGCCGGGGAAGTGCAGCTCCGGCACCGCGTCGGGCCCGGTCAGATCGGTGCCCAGGTACGCCGTGCGGTCGCTCCAGCGCTCGGACCAACCCGTGCGGATGAGGAGTGCCGTGCCATCGGCGAGCTGCCCGTGCTCGGTCTCCCACGCCGTCAGGTCCGCGACCGACACCAGGTAGTCCGGGTCGGCCGCGGACGCCGCCGAGACGTCCACCACCGACGCATGCGTGATCAGGCTCGACAGCGGGATCTGGTCGGCCGCGTAGCGCCCCTCCGCGAAGTGCATCGGCGCGTCGAGGTGGGTGCCGCCGTGCTCTGCCGACGCGAACGAATACGACGCGTAGAACCACCCGCCCTCCACAACGCCGAACGCCAGTTCGATGTGCTGGAAGCCCGCCGTGTCGGTGGGCCAGTAGATCGTGGACGGCCCGAAGGCGTGGGCAAGGTCGACCCACTCACCCGCGCTGCCGTCGAAGAGGGCGGAATGGTCCGGGCCGCCGGAACTGCCGCCCGGGGCATCCTGCAGGCACCCCGTGGCCACAAGAGCGCCGGTCAGTGCGGCCATCGCGGCCGTTGCTCGGATCGTCGTCCTCATTTCCTCCTCCTTCTGTGCTGAATCGACGGACGTTGTTGCGCGCGCGTGGGCGCGACCGCCAGCTAGCCTTCCGGCAGACGCAGTGCCACCAGCGACCCGGCCAGCCCGCGGCCGTTGATGGCCACCACCACGTACTGGACGCCGTCGTGCATGTAGGTCATGGGGGCGGTCAGGGAGGAGCCCGGGATCTCGACGGCCCCCAGCTCCTCGCCGGTCATCTTGTCGACGGCGCGGAAGATGGGGGCGGCCCCACGGCCCTCTGCGTACATGAGCAGGGTCTTGGTGACCAGCTTCGTCGCGTGCGACCGCGCGCCGGTGTTCCCCACGTCGATGCCTTCGAGCAGCGGATGGTTGCGGACCGACTCCGGGGTCGTGCCGTTGGGGATCTGCCAGATGTGGTCGCCGGTGTTCAGATCGATGGCGGTGATGGTGCCGTACGGTGGCTTGAAGATCGGCAGACCGCGCGGGCCGCGGACGCCGCCAGGCCCGACGCTCACCCAGTCCACGTTGGAGTCCGGGTCGACATCGACCCCCGGGAGGAGGCGTGGCGCGCTGCAGCCCCGCGTCGACGCGACGTAGAGGATGCCCGTCTCGGGGTCCACCGCAGCGCCGCCGGGGATGTTGGCTCCGCCGTTGGCGCCCGGGCAGTGGATGGCGGCCTGGGTACCGTCGGGCGCACCCTCGACGGAGGGGGGATTGAAGAGCGGGCCGAGGCGGAAGTCCTTCACAATGTCGAGCGCCATTGCGCGCAGCTCGGGGGTGAAGTCGATCAGGTCGTCCTCGGTGATCCCCTGCATCTCGTAGGCGGCGGGGCGGGTGACGTGGGGCTGGGTCGGCGACAGCTGCTCGCCGGGCACGTCGGACTGCGGAACGGGCCGCTCCTCGATGGGCCACACGGGCTCGCCGGTCTCCCGGTTAAGGACGTACGCCCAGCCCTGCTTGGTGGTCTGCACGATGGCCGGGATGTTCCGCCCGTCGACCGTGATGTCCACCAGGTTGGGCGCGGTGGGGTTGTCGTAGTTCCAGACGTCGTGATGCACGGTCTGGAAGTGCCACCTGCGCTCACCCGTCTGCACGTCGATCGCGAGGATGGAGGTGGCGAAGAGGTTGTCGCCCGGGTGGAAGCCGCCGAAGTAGTCGATCGTCGGCGGGTCGGTGACCACATAGACGAGTCCCAGATCCGGGTCGGCGGAAAGTGGCGCCCATGCGGACACGTTGCCGGTCCACTTCCAGGCGTCGTTCTCCCAGGTCTCGTGGCCGAACTCGCCTTTCCGGGGGATCACATTGAAGGTCCAGAGGTGCTCTCCGGTCGCTGCGTCGTACGCGAGCACGTTCCCGGGCACGTTTTCCTTCCTGGTCTGGTAGTAGCCCTGCTCGTGGGAGTTGCCGACCACCACCACGCCGTTGACCACGATCGGCGGCGACGAGTTGGTGATGTAACCGACCTCGGGGGGCAGGCCGTCTTCGGGGTGGTGCTCCCAGGGGCCGAGGTTGTCGAGAAGGTCGAGGGTTCCGTGCTTGCCGAAGGAGTCGATGGGCCGGCCGGTGTCGGGGTCGAGGGCGTGCAGGAAGAAGCCGGGGGTGACGAGGTAGATCATGCCGGTGCCGTCAACCTCCCCGTAGGCGACGCCCTTGCCGTAGTTCTTCCGCATCGAGTCTTCCCACCGCTTGGTGTGAGGCTCGCGGAAGGTCCACAGCGTCTCGCCGGTGGCGGGATCGATGGCCATCGCGGTCCGGCGTGAACCGGCGACGGAATAGAGCGTGCCGTTCGCGTAGATCGGGGTCGCGCGCAGGAACGGATCGGGCTCGGGGCTGAAGTTGTCGCCCCTCCACATCCACGCCACTTCCAGCTGCCCGAAGTTGGAGGCGTCGATCTGGTCGAGGGGGGAGTAGCGCGTGCTGGAGGCGTCGGAGCCCCAGTAGCGCCACTCGCCGTCCTGGGCGGAGGCCGTGGGTGGGACCGCGATGGCGAGGGCGGCGAGGGCGGTCAAGGCGGCGATGGTCCCCGCGGACCGGGCCCGAGGTGTGGGATTCACATGTTCCTCCGGATTGAGCTGGGCTGGATGACTTGTTGGTCGGTCCCGAGGGCGGTGATTCAGGGCCGAATGAGAATACGTCCGTTTGCGCCGGTTGGGCCAGTGGGCGCGGGCAACCGGCGCGGTGCGGCAGTGGCTGGCGACGGGTGGCGGCTCGCCGCTCACTTCGGCGGCAGTGCGCCCCTCACATTGGTGGCAGTTCGCCGTTCAGCTCCATGTACACGCGGCCGAGTGCCCGCGAGCCCTGGCTCGACCGCAGGGACCAGCTCTCCAGCTCGCCGAAATCGGCCTGTTCGATTGCGTCTTCCAGGGGCACGCCTGCCGCGTGGAGCCGGGTAGCCTCGGCGATCACGTGCGCGACGGCCTGCCGGTACGTCTCCAGCTCCTCCGCGAGGACCTCGGGCGAATCGACGAAGCCGTGGCCGGGCACGTATGTGTCGACGTCCAGCGCCTGTGCGGCCTCGATCATCGCGACCCACTCGGACGGATAGGCGGAGCGCATGGCCGGGTAGACCCGGTTCAGGTACGCCTCGCTCATGAAGAGGATCTTTTCTTCGGGGAGGTGGACGACCAGGTCGCCCCCCGTGTGGGCGCGTCCCAGGAAGAGGATCCGGATCTCCGTGCCGCCGAGCGTGAGGACCTCGCTCGTCTCGACCGTCTCCGTGGGGACGACCACCGGTGGGGCGGAGTCGGGGCGGTCGGGGTTGTCGGCGGCTGCCTGCAGGATGGCGCGGGAGGTGGGGTGCGCGTAGAAAAGGGCGCCGTCAGGGAATTCGGCGTTGCCGGCCGTGTGGTCGCCGTGGTCCGAGCAGACCACCACATGGGTGATGGGCTGGCTGGTGACGGTGGCGATGGTCTCGACCAGGAGCCGGGTCTCGTCGGGACTGCCCTGGCCGTCGGCGACGAGGACTCCCTCGTCGGTCACGACGAACATGCTCACCGTGGCGAAGCGCTCGTCGCCCGCGGAGCGCAGCTGTTCGTAGGAGTAGACCCCCGGTGCGAGCTCCTTGACGCGCGGGAAGTCTTCGTCGGTGTAGCCGCGGGCGTAGGGGTCTGCCGTGCGGATGGGGTCGTCGGCGACGGGGGTGGATGCGGGGTCGGGGGGGCCGCACGCGGTCGTTGCCGCGGTGGCGAGCGCGAGCAGGGTGGTGAGCAGCGGGGTGGCGGGTGCGGTTCTCATGGGCTTGGGCTCCTGGGTGGCTGCGCCGTTGGGCTCGTTTCGCCCGGGAAGGTCGCCCGCGGAGCACGCCCGCGCTACAATGGTTCGGACGGACAGGAACGGTGCGGGCACCGAACCCGACGGTTCAGGCTACTCAACACGGAGGGGTGCCGATGAAGAATCGACGATGGACCCTGGCGGCGGCAGCCGCCCTCATTCTTTCGGCACCGGCGGCCGCCGAGGCCCAGCAGGGGCGCCGTGTGATGAGCCCCGAGCAGCGGGCCGAGATGCAGGCACGGCAGGCGGAGGCTCTCCTGGCCGACATGCGGATGGAGCGCCCGATCGAGGCCCTCAACTCGGTCTGGATCGAGGAACTGACCTGGATGGAGGTGCGGGACGCGCTCCGCGGCGGAAAGACGACCGCGATCATCTCGACGGGCGGGATCGAACAGAACGGCCCCTACCTGGCGACAGGGAAGCACAACTACGTGCTGGCGGGCGCCTGCGAGGGCATCGCGCGCAAGCTGGGCGACGCGCTGTGCGCCCCCGTCCTGAAGCTGGTCCCCGAGGGCGACATCGACAATCCGTCGGGGCACATGCGCTACCCGGGCACGATCAGCCTGCGGGAAGAGACCTATCGCGCCGTGCTGGACGACATGGCGAGCAGCCTGCGCGCGCACGGCTTCACCAATATCGTCTTCATCGGTGACAGCGGCGGCAACCAGTCCGGAATGGCCGCGGTGGCAGCGAACCTGAACGAGCGGTGGCGCGGCAGCGCTCGCGCCCATTTCGTCCCCGAGTTCTACCGCTACGGCGAGGTCTTCGAGTGGATGGAGAGCGAACTCGGGATCACGCAGCCCACCAACGACGGTTTCCACGACGACTTCGTCATCACCTCCATCATGATGGCGGAGGACCCGGAGTCGGTGCGGCACGCCCAGCGGGTTGCGGCCGGAAAGGCGTCCATCAACGGGCTCAGCATCGCCGACCTGGAGGCGACCGTCGAGACGGGCAGGAAGCTGCTCGGCTTCCGCGTCGACCGCACGGTGGAGGCGATCCGGGCGGCGATCGGCGGGGGCGAGACCGGGAACTGACCGACCACGATCACCTGAGCCAGGTGCCGGGGCGGACGGGCCCGGCCGACGGCCAGCGAACACCAGGGAGACATGACACGATGCGCAGATTTCTGCTGGCGGCGGCGGTCGCCGTCACAACCATGATTGCGGCACCGAGCGAAGGCGCCGCGCAGGAAGCGGGAGACGGGCTCATCGAAGCCGGGGCGATGGCCCCCGACATCGAGTTGACCGGCGCCACCCGGCACGGCGTTCTGAGGGACAAGGTGCGGCTGAGCGACTACCGCGGAGAAACGGTGGTGCTCGCCTTCTTCTTCAGAGTCAGGACGCGTGGCTGAACGGTTCAAATGAGAGCGTACCGTGATCAGTACGCAGAGCTGTTCAACGAAGGCCGCAACGTCGTGGTGATGGGGATTTCCAACGACTCCCCCGAAGAGCTGGCCTCATGGCTGAAGGACGAGGACTTCCCGTACCTGTTCGGCAGCGACGCCGAGAACGATGGCGCCTCCTTCGCGGCGTTCGGCGGGAGCCTGAGGGACAACAACATGGCTGGAAGCAGGGCGGTGATCGTCGTGGGGCCGGACGGCCGCGTGGCGAAGGTGATCCCCAGCTTCAACCAGGTGGACCCCGCGGCCTACGAGGAACTGGCCGCCGTAGTCGACGAGGTGACGCCGGAGCCGGAGGAGGGCTAGGACGCCCCTCCCAGCATCGTCTCCACCGCCTCCACCAACTCCTGCCCCGGGCCCACGCCCGTGGAGACGACACGTCCCTCGCCGTCAACGAGGACGACGATCGAGGTCGTGAGGGCCTGATACGCTCTCACGGCCTCGCCTTTTGCGTCATACACGTAGGTGTACCCGGGGTCGTGCTGTTCCACGTGGCGCCGCACCCGGCGCTGCGACTGCGCGACGGCCACCGCAACCGCGACGACCTTGATCTCGTCGCCGAAGCGTGCCTGGACCTCGTCGATCTGCGGTTGGAGCGCTTCGCACTGCTCGCACCAGGATGCCCAGAACTCGAGCAGAGCGGGGCCGCCGCCCACGATGTCGAGCAGCGAGACGGTATTGCCGTCGAGGTCTTCGACCTGAGCGTCCGGAGCTGCGGTTCCGGGCGGCAGACCCAGCTGGGTGTCTTCGGCCTGGGCGGATGCAGGGTCCGGCGCAACAAGAGCCACCGCCACGATGACGGGAATCCACATGGCGGGGACGATCGCCCACGCGCCGAGGTTCGGCAGTTTCTTCCAGGTGCTCACGATCGACGTCCTCACAAGTTGTATCCGACCTGAATGAAGTAATACTGCGCGACCCCCAGCATGACAATCGCGGCGACCCGCTTGACGGTCACCATCCACTTGCCGGATTTCGGCAGGCGCGAAAAGGTCCCCGAAAAGAGGCCGACCACCACCAGCAGTGCGGTCATCCCCAGCGAGAACACGAAGAGGTAGACGAATCCCATGGCTCCCGCTCTGGTCGCCGCGACCCATGCCAGGACGGCGGCGAAGGCGGGGGCCCCGCACGGGGCGGCCACAACCCCGGAGGTGGCGCCCAGTACGAACACGGCGCCGTACGAGCCGCCTCCGCGTCCCCCGGCCCACGTCAGGAGGCGCTGTGGTACCCGCACGGGGATCACGTCCAGCATGGCCAGCGCGAAGAGGAGCAGAAGGTTGCCGATGGCGAACAGCGCCCAGGGGCTGGCGCTCACCGTGCCGAACAGGGTGCCGGTCATACCCGCGATCAGCCCCAGGAATGCGTACAGCAACGCCATTCCGACCGCGTAGGTCAGCGTGAGCCCCAGCGTCCGGCGCCAGGGCTGATCGTCCCGCGCCGTACCCGAAATCACCGAGGCGGTGATCGGGATCATGGGGTACACGCAGGGGGTCAGGCTGGTCGCCAGCCCCGCGCCGAAAAGGACCACAAGAGCGAGAAGGGGGCTGGAAGCGAGAGCCTCGGACAACCCCCCAGCCGTCTCTTGCGGCAGAAAGGAGATCAAGACCGGGACGGGCCAATGGGAATGGCCGGCCCCGGTCCGGTCACTCCGCTACTGGCGGCCGCCACGCGGTTTGGCCGTTCGGCCCGTGCTGCTGCCGGAACTGCTGCTGCTGGAACTGCGGCCGGCGATCGAGGGCATGCTGCGAATGACGCTGCTCCCGCTCGGCATGCTGCGAATGACGCTGTTCCCGCTCGACATGAAACTGCCGCCACGCCGTTTGGCCTTGCGGCCGCCGCTGCTCCCTCCGGAGGAACCGCGGCTGCCGCCGCTGCTTCCCACCCAGGAACGGCCGCTGCCGCTGGAGCCGGTACTGCCTATGGACCGAGGGCCCCTGTAACCCCTGCCCGCAACTACCCTCCCGCCGCTGGAGCGGGGCGTACGGTTCACGTTGACGGCGACGGGCACATAGCTTCCGCCCCAGCCGCCGTATCCGTAGCCGCCGTATCCGTAGCCGCCGTACCCGTAGCCGTACCTGTTGTAGCCGTACCCGCAGCCGGGACTGTAACCCCGGTAGCCGTAGCGAGAGCCGTAGCCGTAGCGGAAGGGGTCGTTGTAGTAGCTGCAGCGGTCCGCGTAGATCGTCCTGGCAACCCGCGGATCCTCGGCCCCGTCCGCTGGCGCTCCCTGTTGTCCGAAGGCGAAGCGCTCAGGGAAGGAAACGGCCACTACCACATCGATGACCTTCGCCGACACGCCCGCTTCCTCCAGCCGGATCAGATCATCGGCGTCCAGGTTTATGAATTCCTGTCGCACCGCGGCGATCCAACCCTCCACCGCTCTGGGGTCCACGTTGCCGGAAGCGTCGATCACGTCGTCAATGGTGATGACGGTGTTGGCATATGCCGTGGCGCCCCTGACGGAGAAAGGACTCGGCCGGTCGAGGTCCGCAAACCCCAGCTCTCGCAGGACGCTGCCATCAGTCCTTTGGTACCACTGGGACCACGCCGTCGACACACCGTTCATCTCAATGGCCCGAACGTCCAGCCATTCGCCGGGCGAAGGCATGGAGATGATCCCGGTGCTCCGCCGGGGAGCTTCTCCCTCGCAACTCATCTCGGAGATGGTATAGATGCGACGCCGATCGTCGGAGAAGCGAGCGGACTCCTGCCCGGTGCACCCCTCCTGCTCGATTGCCCGCGGCTGGCCGTCCGTCCGGAAAGACTCGCGGTAGGCGATGGAGCCCTCCACAACCGTGAGCATCTCCACGTCGGCGCCACCTGGAACGAAGCACAGGATACCTTCGTCCACCTCGGTGCCGGAGAGCATCCAGTCGCCGCTGGCGGCCAGTTGAGGCTCCCAGCACCCCAGGTAGGGCTGCCAGCCGGTCTTCGTCTCCGCCTCCTGGCCGTTCAAAGCGGCCGGGGCACCGCCGAGAGCCACGACGGCTGCCGCGCCGGCGACCAATCCGATGCTCTTCGTCCTCATGACCGTGGTTGTTGACTTCACATTGCGCATGTTCAGTTCCTCCGCTGCCGACTCTGTCCGCGTTGGCGTGCTCATCCCTAAAACCTGATCCCGATCCCGCCTGTGATCTGAAGCCCGTTCAGATCCAGGTCCGGAAAGCCTGTGAAATCCGGGGAGTCGATGGGCGCGCTGGCAATACCATACCGTGCTTCGCCCGTGAAAACCAGCCGACCGTTGACACTCACGTCCATTCCCCCCGTGAAATGTACGGTCGCTCCCTTCTCGGTCGCGTAGAATCGCTCGTTGAATATGTCCAGGGTCTCGTAGTCCACGAAATCTCCCCATTGCTCGAAGCGGTAGGATACGAACCCGACGGCGACGCCCGCATAGGGATTCCAGGTGCGCGGGATCCACGCGAACCGACCTACCGACCGCCCTCGTTCCCACAGGTATGCCTTGACCCCGACCGTGACGGGCACGGTCGTGAACGCGGTGGTCTGCTCGATGGGCAGGTCGTCCGTATCCACCCATTTACGGAACTCGGACCGGGTCTCGGAGGCGTTGTAGCCGACTGCCAAGATAAGATCCAGCCGCGGCGTGGTCCGGATCCCCAACTCCCCGCCGATGGACATGCCGGCCAGATCACCGGATTCCACCGTCAGCTCTTCGCGCGTCAGATCCCACAAGCTCTTAGTTCCGCTGCCACCTTCCGCGCGCGGCATGTTGTAGCCGGCCCTGACGGTCAGTGAGACCCTGGGCATGCCGAGAAGGAAACCGCGGTCCTGGGCCTGCAATTCCATGGCTCCCGTCGCGCCCAGCACCACCATGCCCGCGAAAAGGGCCAGGGGGCACTGGAATCCCGGCTGCCCGGGGCGGGGGACCTTCCCTCGGCGTGGAAACACCGTCAAGTGGTGGAACATCGAGAACTCCTGTTGGGGGTTTGGTTGCCTTTCACGCAAGACCCGTGCCTGCGTGCGTACCCGATCCCTGACGCGCCAAACCGGGCTTTTCCGGCGTGTGAGGAGCGTCAAGGGGGAACTCGTCCCCAGCGACCAATCTCGCTGGGGGACACCCTGTGTCACTGCCCGGGGACACGTTCTGTCGCCTGCGAGAGAGGCGGTTCACCCCAGCGTCCGCTCCAGGTAGGCCTTCAAGCGCTGCCACGCGTCGGCGGCGGGGGCGGTGCGCAGGTCGGGGTCCCCGTCCACGCGGAGCCAGAACCCGTGGTTCACGTCGTCGTAGATGTGCAGGTCGTGCTCGACGCCCGCGGCGCGCAGCGCGGCTTCGAAGGCGGCCACGGACTCCGGCGACGGACCTCCGTCGAGCGCGGCGAAGGTCCCGTACACCTCATGGTCCAGCGCGGCGACGACCTCCGGGTCGTCCACGAGGCGGCCGTAGAAGATGGCCGTGGCCTCGTGATTCACGCCGTCGAGACCGAAGGACAGGGCGACCCCTCCGCCGAAGCACCACCCCATCGCGCCGACCCGCCCGGTCACGTCGGGGCGTCCCCGGAGGTAGGCCACGGCCGCGTCGAGGTTGGCGATCATCGCGTCCGGGTTGGCCTGCGCCTCGCCCACCAGCGCCATGTTCTCGTCGCGGTTCGCGCCCGTGCGTCCCTGGAAGAGGTCCGCCGCAAGGGTCACATACCCCTCTGCGGCGAAGTCGTCGGCGAGCTGTCGCACCCGGTCCTGGAGGCCGTTCCATTCATGGATGATGACCAGCGCGGGGAAGGGGCCTTCGCCCGCCGGGACGGCAAGGTAGCCGGTGGTGAGGGCGTCGCCGTCGACGTATTGGAGGTCCGCGCCTTCCAGGGAGCCGCCTTTGCCGATGACGGCGGGGGGCAGGTCGGCGCCGGTGCCGGGGTCGTCTGCGGGAGGGGGGTCGCCGCACGCGAGGACGAGCAGAATGAGCGGGCCAGTGGAAATAAGTCGCCGCATGGACGTATTCTCCATTCTTGGTGATCGTCGTGGTGAGGGTCACAGGAATCAATAGGAGCGGTGCGCCGCCCGGCGTCAAACCCATGCGGGGCCGGTGGCGGGTCGCCCGCGTGTACGCCGAACAGGCGGGAGCGAGAGAATGAGGAATTCATTGTGGAGCCGGAGGAAATGGATCGCCGGGACTGTCACCGCCGTGGTGCTCGGCGGGGGTGCCGTGGCAGGACCGGTCGTCGGCCAGCAGGACATGTCGCAGGTGGAGATCGAAACCGTGCAGTTGGAGACCGACCTCTTCATGCTGATGGGCCAGGGTGGGAACATCGGGCTGTCGGTGGGCGACGACGGTGCCTTTCTCATCGATGACCAGTTCGCGCCCCTGACCGACAAGATCCTCGCGGCTGTCGCGGAGGTGACGGACCAGCCCGTGCGCTGGGTGCTCAACACCCACTGGCACGGCGATCACACGGGTGGCAACGAGAACCTGGGCGGTGCCGGGGCGATGATCGTCGCTCACGAGAACGTGTACCGCCGCATGAATCCGGCCGAGTTCGCCGATGTGGTGGGCCGCTCGGACCAGGCTGTGCGCGCCGCGCTGCCCGTCGTGACCTTCGCCGACGGCGTCAGCTTCCACTGGAACGGGCGGCACATCGGTGTGACCCACGTCGGCGAGGCCCACACGGACGGCGACGTGATCGTCCACTTTCCCCGGGCCAACGTCTTCCATATGGGCGACACCTTCTTCCGGGGGCGCTACCCATTCATCGACGTGGACAGCGGGGGAGGGGTCGACGGAGTGATCGCCGCGGCCAACCTGGTGCTGGAGCGGTCGAGCGAGGGAACGCGGATCATCCCGGGCCACGGCGACCTCGCCGCGCCCGAGCACCTGCGCGCCTACCGGGACATGCTGGAAACGGTGCGCATGCGGGTGGCCAGCCTCGTGGCCAATGGCCGGACCGAGGATCAGGTCGTGGCCGCCGCGCCCACCTCGGATCTGGATGGCGTCTGGGGCGACAATCCGGAGCGCTTCGTCCGTGCTGTGTACACGAGCCTCTCGGGATCCTAGAACAGGACTACAAATGGACTACAACATGATCAGCAGCCAGTTTGGCGCGAAGCGGAACTCCACGTCGGCGGCGTCCGGCGGCACACCCCGCGCGGCCCTTCTCCGAATCGCCGCCCTAACCGGCCTTGCCGCCGCCCTGCCGCTTTCTTCGCTCGGCGCCCAGGACACGCAGGACGCACAGGTCGACGAAGTGCTTGCCGAGGTCCGGGATTCCATCATCCGGCTCCGGGAGACGATCCACCAGAACCCCGAGCTCGGGAACCGCGAGTTCCAGACGGCGGAGCTCGTCGCCGACCACCTCCGTGCGCTCGGCTTCGACGAAGTCCGGACGGGGATCGCCCACACGGGTGTAGTGGGGGTCCTGCGGGGCGGCCTTCCCGGCCCGGTGGTGGCGGTGCGGGCCGACATGGATGCGCTCCCGGTCACCGAGGACACGCCGTACCCCTTCAAGTCGACCGTGCGCACTACCTACCTTGGCCAGGACGTGGGGGTGTCACACGCGTGCGGCCACGACATCCACGTGGCGGTGCAGCTCGGCGTGGCGGCCATCCTGGCCTCGATGCGCGATGAGCTCCCCGGCACGGTCAAGTTCATCTTCCAGCCCGCCGAGGAGGGGCCGCCGCCCGGCGAGGAGGGTGGCGCGGATCTGATGGTGGCGGAGGGGGTGCTGGACGATCCCGCCCCCAGCGCGATCTTCGGCCTGCACAGCTTCGCCGAGATGGAGGTGGGCAAGGTGGGCTTCACCTCCGGGCCGGCGCTCGCCGCCGTGGATCACTTCAAGATCCGCGTGCGCGGGAAGCAGTCGCACGGAGCCGCGCCGCACCTCGGTGTGGACCCCATCGTGATGGCGTCGCAGGCGGTCACCGCGTTCCAGACCATCCGGTCGCGCAATCTCAGCCCGCTCGAGCCCAGCGTGATCACGGTGGGGATCGTTCGAGGCGGGACCCGCTTCAACATCATCCCCGATGTGGTCGAGATGGAGGGCACGGTGCGGACCTACAACCCCGACGTGCGTGATGCGGTCGAGCGGCGGATGGGCGAGATCCTCGCCGGGATCACCGGGGCGGCTGGCGGCACCTTCGAGCTGGACTACGACCGCGGCACGCCGGCGACGATCAACGACCCCGATCTGGGCGTGCGGATGCTGCCCACGCTGGAGCGGGTGGTGGGCGCCGAGAACGTCGTGACGCTCGCCCCCACGATGGGTGGCGAAGACTTCGCCTATTTCGCCAATGAGGTCCCCGGCTTCTTCTTCCGGCTGGGTCAGGTCAAGCCCGGCGGAACCTCCGGGGGGCACCACACACCCGACTTCCAGGCCGACAACTCGGCTGTGCCGGTGGGCATCCGCGCGATGACCAACCTGCTGCTTGACTATCTGAAGCAGCCCGTGGTGAACCCTCGCGTAAGCACCGAGAGCGGTCGAGGCGCCGGGCTGGCAAGGCGCAACGAGGGAGGATAGCAGCGCTATTCGACCGAGGAGCAACGCAGAGCGTAGCGTCCAGCCTGGATGCATCGCCGCTCGAATGCAGCGAGGGTTCTACCGCGGGCTGCCAATCTGGAAGGCCGGCGACGGAGTAGCGACCGCAGGCAGCGCGCCGGGGTGAGCTGCGGCTACCGACTCAGTAGGCGGCCCGGTGCACCCCCGCGACCGCGCGGCCCGATGGGTCGACGGTCCTGGATAGCTCCTCGTCCCACGCGAGGGCCTCGGGAGTGGAACAGGCGACGCTTGGCCCCCCGGGAACGCACTGTGCTGCCGCGGGCAAGGGGAAGTGGGACTCGAAGATCCGCCGGTACAGGTAGGCTTCCTTGTCTGGGGGCGGATTGTACGGGAAGCGGTGGGGGGCGCTTGCCAACTCCCGGTCGCTGACGCTGCGATCGGCGTAGTCCTTCAGCGAGTCGATCCACGAGTAGCCCACGCCATCGGAGAACTGCTCCTTCTGGCGCCACAGCACCTCATCCGGCAGGTAGCCCGCGAAGGCCTCTCGCAGAATGCGCTTCTCGATCCCGCCGGCGGGCATTTTCCCGGCCGGGTCGATCGACATGGCCACATCCAGGAACTCCTTGTCGAGGAAGGGGACGCGCGCTTCGATCCCCCACGCCGCCATGGCCTTGTTGGCCCGCAGGCAGTCGAACTGGTGCAGTCGGTCGAGCTTGCGGACGGTTTCCTCGTGGAACGAGCGTGCGTCGGGCGCCCGGTGGAAGTACAGGTAGCCACCGAACACCTCGTCGGCCCCCTCGCCCGACAGCACCATCTTGATCCCGAGGGTGCGGATGCGGCGTGCCATCAGGTACATGGGCGTGGCCGCGCGCACGGTTGTCACGTCGAAGGTCTCCAGGTGATGGATGACGTCCGACAGCGCGTCGAGCCCTTCCTGCACCGTGAAGTGGAACTCGTGGTGGACGGTGCCGATGTGGTCGGCCACGAGCCTGGCGCTGGCCATATCCGGCGAGCCCTCCAGGCCGATACAGAACGAGTGGAGACGGGGCCACCACGCCTCGGTCCTGTCGTCGTCTTCGATCCGGTTGCGGGCGTATTGCTGGGCCACGGCGGAGATGATCGAGGAGTCGAGACCGCCGGACAGCAGGACGCCGTAGGGCACATCGGACATGAGCTGTCGGTGCACCGCGGCCTTCAGGGATTCGCGGATCGCCGCCGGGTTGGGCTCGGCCGTGGCGGCGGCGTGGCTCCTCCACTCCCTGTGGTAGTAGGGCTTGACGGTTCCTTCGAGCGAATCCAGGAAGTGCCCGGGTGGGAACTCGGAGACGCTTCGGCAGACGGGCGTGAGCGCCTTCATCTCGGACGCCACATGGAAGCGGCCCTCAACGTCGTACCCTGTGTAGAGGGGGACGATGCCCAGGTGGTCGCGGGCGATGACGTACCGGTCCTGGCCGGCGTCGTAGAGGACGAAGGCGAAGATCCCGTTCATCTTGTCGAGGAAGCCGGTTCCCTCTTCGGCGTACAGCGCCAGGATGACCTCGCAGTCGCTCTGGGTCCGGAACCGGAACGGGCGCGTCAGGCCGGCTTCCAGCGCCCGGTGGTTGTAGATTTCGCCGTTGACGGCCAGTGCGAGTTTCCCGTCCGCGCTGCGGAGCGGCTGTGCCCCGTGTTCCACATCCACGATCGCCAGGCGGTTGTGGGCCAGGACTGCCCGTTCGTGGGCGAAGACACCGGACCAGTCGGGTCCGCGGTGCCGCTGGAGCCTGGAGAGCGCCAGCACCCGGTCCCTGGGGGGCGGGTCGGCGGGATCAAGGTCGAGGATGGCGAGGACGGAACACATGACGTTAAGATACCGTGGCCGTACGCTACACCGGTACCCATTCAATCCCACGACCTCAAGCTGGCCAGACCCATGACACCTGCCATTCGATTCCTTGCAAGGGTGCGCCACGTCGCTCTTGTCGCGCTTGTGGGCGTCCTCGCCCTGGCTTTCGCCGCAAGGGCCCAGACCCTCGGCCCGGCCGACGGCCGTGACCTGCCTCCCTCCGATCTGGAACGTGTGGGGGTCGGCGACCAGGCGCCTCTCTTCACCCTGGAGTCCTACGACGGCGGTCCGGTCGATCTCGCCGGCTTTCGGGGTGACAAGAACGTGGTGCTGGTCTTCTACCGGGGTCACTGGTGACCGTACTGCGCCGGTCAGCTCGTGAAGCTGAGAGCCCTCCTCCCCGACGCTCTGAAGGACGATACCGAGATCGTCACCGTGTCGGTGGACGACCGTGACGGGATGCAGCTGATGATCGACAGGGTGACGGCCACCGACGGCATGGCCCCCGACTTCGTCATGCTGTCCGACCCGGACCACAGCGTGATCGACCGCTACGGCCTCTTCAACGCCGACGCCCCTCCCAACCGTCCGCTGCCCCACCCGGCGACCTACGTCGTCGACAAGGAAGGCGTGGTACGCTATCGCTTTGTGGAGGTGGACTACCGGGTGCGGCCGTCGAATGCCGAGGTCCTTGCGGCGCTGGAAGCTGCCACGGGGAGCTAGCAGTCCGGCGGGGGAGCCTTGCTTCCTGCCGGGATAGCCTGGAGCCAGACCCGCGGGGGTCCCGGAAGGGGGTCCCGGCGGGGGCGCTGAGGGGTCGTCGCACCCACCCCTGACCGGTCATTCGGCCGTGTTTCGGGTCCCTGGGGAAATTAGTCCCAACCAGACATGTAAGCGCACGCCAATGGGTGGTACCGTGTGTCCCGCATGATCGCGGTGACGCACTCCAACGACGGATCCCACCCAATGTTCGCATCCAGGCCCCCGAACCTCGACCAAAGGGCACGACGACTCCGACCGAGAACGGTTTCTCGACGCGCGGTCGCCTCCCTCATCCTTCTCCTGGTCCCCGGGGCCTTCGCTGTGGCAAACCTTGCGGCGACTGATCTGCCGCGTCTCGGGAGGATCGCCGCGCGCGTCGATCTCTCCATGTCGGAAGCTACATACCTCGGCCTTGAAGGGGTGGTCCTCCAGTCCACGCTCACCGACTGCGGACCCGCCGCTCTCGCCAACCTGATGCGCGACCTGGGCATGCCGGCTCCGGCGACCGACTCGCTGATGGTGCTCGCCGGCACGGGGCCCTCGGGCACGCGTGCCAGCGGCTTGATCCGGGCCGGAGAGGTCTTTGGCCTCTCACTGACCCTCGAGCGGGTGCCGTTGGCAATGCTGCCGAAGACTCCGATGCCGTTCATCGCATGGGTGAACCGCAGCCACTTCGTGACGGTTACCGGCAGATCGCCCTCCGGCCGTCTGACGGTGGTGGATCCACAGGTGGGTCGTTACTCGATCAGCGAAGACGGGTTCAAGAAGACCTGGTCCGGCGAAGCACTGCTGCTCCGCGGATAGCAACAAGGTCCACCGTGGCGAAATACGTCACGGACCCGATTCACCCCGAATCACGGGAGGTAGAAATGAAAAGACCGCAATTTCGACCACTGGCGCTCTCGCTGTGCCTGTTGCTGCTGGGGGCGCAAGGGATTCAACACGTCGGGACGACGCGGGCCGCAGCTTCGCCACCAGTCCAAATGGCCGATGTCAATGGCCGGGGCTGGAAGACGATCGCGGCCTGCCTGGGATGCATCGCCGCCGGCACCACATTGGTAGCCACGGGCACGTGGGTGACAGCCATCTATGTCCCCGGATCGACGCTGGCGCTGGCGGGATGCGGCGGGGCATGCTACTCGGCCATCTTTGGTTTGTAGTGTTTCTGAAACCAGGAGAAAACAAATGAACAAATTGATCGGATTGGCTACGAAACTGTCTATGGTGGGTGCACTAGCATATGCCATGGGCAACCCCGGCACGGCAGGGGAACATTCGGCATTGGGCGGGGCGTCGATCAACACCGCTCGATCGACGCAAGTCGCTAACCCTGATCTCGTCACGGATCCGGTTGGCGGGCAAGGTGAGACAAACACAACAATGCAGAAAGCGGGGTGCATGCTCTGCGGAGGTGTCACTCTTTCCGTGGGCCTCGGGAGCATAGGTGGACTGCTCTTGGTCTCGGCGTTTTTCCCCGAGGTTGTCGCCGGATGTGCATTCCTTTGCACGCTGGCATTCTCGTGACGTTGCAAATTGGAGGTGGATGATGGAAAAGACGAGATTGAGACACATTGCGATTCTCCCGATGATCCTCGCACTGGCACACACGGGCATCCTTGGTGTCCGTCCGAGTCCAGACGTCCCCCCGGCACCGCAGGCTGGCACATCGATCGAGGCCGTGCGGGTGGGAGACGATATCGAGGGCCGTGGGTGGCTGGAGAAGCTGGGTTGCGTAACGTGCTTTGCAGCGGTGGCCGCCGCGTCTGCGGCTTCTCTGGGAGGCGCCACAATCGGCGGGCTCGCCATTTGTGGAATGATTTGCTACAACATCCTTTAGTGATGACAAAACTTAAGAGAGGCTAAGGACAATGAAACATGCAACAATGAGAAAAACACTGAGTGTCGCAATGCTTCTTGCGCTGACAAATGCCGCCGCGCTTGGAGGTGGCCCCACATCGGATACCGGGGTCGGGTCAAACGCCGAGCAAGCGGTTCAGGTCATGGACTCCGAGTCCGTCATAGGCGGTGGAGACTGGAAAATGTGGGCGCTGTGCATGGGATGCATCAGCGTAGGACTCGTTGCTCCGCCGGTTGGGCCTCTGGTAGCGGGTTTCGCCTGTGGATTTGTGTGCGGGTTCGCGTTTGGAGAAGCGTAGGATCGTGGCATGTGGACCCGGACGGAAGCTTGCTCCGTCCGGGTCCAACCATCGGAGGAATGAGGATGAGCGAAACACAACGACGAATGCCTCGCAAGCTGGTTGCGATCGCGGTGGCCGCGTGCGCTACGGGTGCGGCTCTGGCTCCGACCATCCTTCTGGCGGGCAGGCGAGGAGATCCGGGCCCGAAGGATCCGCCATGGCCGTTTCCTCCGGCGGCGGCCCAGCGGGTCAGTGAAGAGATCGGCGGGTCGGGCCGGTATATCAAGGGCCCGGCGGCCTTGGTCTACGTGGACCGCAGCTGCATCTACTGCAAAACGGAGCTCGACCTGTGGGGAGGGATGGTGGCGGCTGAAGAGGTGGGTATTGACGTGTGGGTGGTGGCTTCTCCCCGATCAGTCATGGACGGGGCGGGATGGGTGCCTCCCTCGCTGCGCGCGCGAACCGTGAAAGATGCAGACGGGAGCATCGCGCGCGCCCTCGGGGTTAGCGCGGTACCCGTCACCTTTTGGCTCGACCATACGGATACGGTGCGAATTGTCGGTGTCGGACGAGCCACCAGGAGGAAACTTGTCGAAAACACCGTAGCTCTTCGAGAGGGGGAAGGGGCATCATGACTGTAGCGGACAGGAGGGAGCGGGGTCGCGGCGGAGCCGTTGCGAGGGTCAAGTACTTTTTCAACATGCTCGTCCCCGGCCCGGATGACATTCGCGAGCACCAACCCATCGTGCCGCCGCTGGTGGTCGGTTGGGTCTTCGTGCTGATCTCCACGGTGTCGCTGCGACCGTTGGTGTTGAGTTCGCTGCAGGGGGACCAGGCCGCTCTGGCTCAGGGCATGGAGGTCCTGATGTGGATACTGGCCCTGGCGGCGCCGCTCATCCAGTTGCTCAAGGCGGGATTGTTCGCCGCGCTCGCCTGGGCCGTGCTGGTTCTTGCGAACTCTTCACGCCGCATTCGCCCGATCTTCTCGGTGTTGCTGTACGGGGAGGCTATCCTCGCGGCACATGGGGTGCTGCTCGCCCTCTTTCTTCACTACACCACGGGTGGCAGCGTGGCGTCCCCGGACGAGCTTCAGGTGTCGCTGGGGCTCGCCGCATTCGTGCCGGCTTCGCGACCGGTCCTGCATGCGGTGGCGCAGGGCTTCTCCGTCGTCCACCTGCTCTGGTTCGCGTTTCTCGTCATGGCTCTGGGGCGTTGTGACGGATCCGGGCGGCGACCCTCGCTCGCCCTTGCATGCTTCTTCTGGGGAGTGACCCTCTCCTTCGCCGCCACCCGTACCTGGATTGCCCTCTGATGGCGACTACCACTCTTTCTGTGCGCCTGTCCGGCTTCGGCGTCCGCTACCCCCAATTCCACCTGGAACCGATCGACCTGGAGTTTTGCGCGGGGGAGCGGGTCGCGTTGGTGGGTGCAAACGGGGCGGGCAAGAGCACGACGCTCAAAGCAATTGCCGGGAGGCTTCACGACTACGATGGGCGGGTCGAGGTTGCGGGCCGGGAGGTGCGGGCTCAGATCCCCGAGATCAGGGCGCGGATCGGCTTTCTCCCTGAGCAGCTGCTTGGCTTCAAGTGGATGACCGTGGCCGAGCACCTCAGGTTCCTGTCGGCTTTCTTCCCCACCTGGGACGACGACTACGCGCGCGAGCTTCTGGCGCGCGTCGCTCTGCCGTCGGGCTCCAAGCTCGGAACGCTCTCGAAAGGGATGGCGGTCAAGCTCTCGTTTGTGGCTGCGGAGGCACCTCGCCCGCCCCTGCTGATTCTCGACGAGCCGACCTCCGCGATCGATCCCCTGATGCGAGGTGAATTGCTCGGGATCATCGACGAGTGTGCCCCGCGCGGCGGGAACCGGCTCGTCTTCTTTTCCAGCCACATCCTCGAAGATGTGGAGCGGATCGCCGATCGGGTGATCCTGATGCGGCGAGGGCGGCTGTTGGGCGACATGACTACTCGGGAGCTCCAGGAGCGTGATCAGGGGAGCTCTATCTCCCAAATCCTCTACGATGTGTTGGGGTCCCATGAATAAGCGTGCGTTTCTGAGCTTGCTGAGTGTCGAGTATCGTCGCTACAGGGACAATGTCCGTGGGTCGATCATCTCTTTCGCAGTCGTCTTTGCGGTCCTCGTCGCGACTGGAAACTTGACACTGAACGGGCTGGCGTTCTTTCTGGGTGCGTTGGGAGGATCGCTCTTCACGTTGGTGCCCGTCACAGTTCTCCTGGACAAGACGAGCGGGACGATGGACTTCCTCGTCTCCTTGCCCACGACGGCGTCTACCCTGGTCTGCACCCGCTTCGCCGCGGCAATCCTTTTCGCGGCCGCCGGGGCGGTCCTTGTCGCAACTGCGGCCGGCCTGGCTTTGCCGCCGCTCCTCGGATCGGCGGGGCCAGCCCGAGTGGCCGGGTTTGTGTTTCCGGTGACGTGGGCGATGACATCCGCCTTTGCGTGCGCGTTGATCGCACTCCTGATCCGTTTCAAACTCGGCGTGCTTTTCACACATGGGCCGCTCATCCTCGTTGCGACGGGGTTCGCCGTGATCTTCGGCTACGAACGGCTTCTTGGCAGCCCTCTCGACACCATTCGTGCAGTGATGGCCAGCGAACGGGCCCCGCTTGTTGTCGGGGCGATCTCGGTTCTGGGTACCGCCGGGGTCATGGCGGCTTCATTCCTGCTGGCACGCCGGGCAGTCGAGAACTACCGGCCCCAGCCCGATTCCATCGACTGGTGAAGTGGTGGACGGATACCGAAGGGCCCGCCGACGGCAACGGTTGTGGCCATCGCTATAATAAGGGGGAGTAAGATGTCCGCTGCCTGGTAGAGCCATGTCCGGAGACGCCATGAGTCTGGTAGAAACCCTGCTGTCCGATGCTTCATTCGACGAAGGTTGGAGTCTGATTGAGCGATTTGCGATTCTGGTGAGGGAGTCGGGTTCCACCGACGAGCGTGCCGGGGCCCACTTCATCGTTTCCCGTCTCGAGGCCCTGGGAATCCCGTACAAGCTGTACGAGCCGGATCTGTATGTGTCGGTTCCCCGCGCCGCCTCCGTCGAAATGGCAGGCGAGACCATGATCGCCAAATCTCCTTCGTTCTCGGCATCGACCCGAGCGAAGGGCATTACTGCGCCGCCGATCCACATCCCTGCGGTTCCCTTGACGGATGCATCCGACCTGTTCGAGTCCTCGCATGGAACCCTGTTGGCCGATGTTGGCGGAAAGATCGTGGTGACCGAAGGGTTCCCGATGCCGGTGTCGGTGGCGCTGTTCGAAGCCGCCGGTGCTGTGGGCCAGATCTACATCAACCCGGGCAGCCGTATCCACTGGGGGATCTGCACCACGGTGTGGGGCTCGCCTGGAGAATCCCAACTCGGGCAGAGACCCTCCACTCCGGTGGCCGCCATTGACCGCTGGGACGGGGACAAGGTGATCCAGGCCATCGTGGACGGCGTGGACCGGATCACCGTGCATACCGAACTGACTGAGGGGTGGTATCCGTGCCAGTTGCCTGTTGCCCACATCGATGGCCGTGAAGAGGACTTCGTGTTGGCTCACGGTCACTACGATTCCTGGGATGTCGGCATCGGTGACAATGCTGTGGGTGACGCGACGCTTCTGGAACTCGCTCGCGTTTTCCACAACAGGCGAGAAGAACTGCGTCGCTCGCTGAGGGTTGCATGGTGGCCCGCGCACTCCACCGGGCGGTACGGGGGATCGACCTGGTACGCCGATGCCTTCGGCCCCGAATTGACCAGGCGGTGCGTGGCGACGGTGAATATCGATTCGCCGGGCTGCTGGAGAGCCACGGAATACGATGCGGTACCGTGGATGGCGGAGGCTGGAGAAGTGTGTCGCTCGTCCATCCAGGCCGTTGCCGGGATGGAGCCGGGGCACCAAAGGCCCCCGAGAGCGGGTGACTATTCCTTCAACCAGATCGGGCTCACGTCGTTCTTCATGCTCCTTTCCAATATCCCGCAAGAGGAGAGGGAACGGCTCGGCTTCTATCCGGTTGGCGGGTGCGGAGGCAACATCGCGTGGCACACCGAGAGTGACCGCATCGAGATTGCCGACCTCGCCAACCTCGAGCGAGACCTGCGCGTCTATATAACCGCGATCTCCCGATTCCTGATGGACGAAGTTCTTCCGCTGGATTTCCGCGAGACCGCCACCGAGCTGGACGAGGCCCTGAAGGGCTACGAAGCCACTATCGACAAGGTTCTCGGGAAGCAGTTCAACCTGCTGCCCGTCCGAAAGGCGTTCGATGGCCTTGTGGAACGACTGGACGTCTTCTACTGCATGATCGAGGAAGGGAGTATCGAGCCGACTTTGGCCAACGAGCTGCTGCTCAGGGTCGGGCGGATCCTGGTGCATGTGGGATATGCGGAAGGCGCGCCCTTCGACCATGATCCGGCCACTCCGCGTGTCCCCATCCCCAAACTGGCCAGGGTCAAGGACCTCGACGCCATGCGCGAGGGGGATCCGGATCTCTTCCCGTTCGTAGTGACCGAACTGCGCCGCCAGGTCAACAAGGTGCTGCACGGATTCATCGAGGCTTCGTGGCTCCTCGACCGTCTCGCGGGGACGTCGCAGGTCGGCTGATCGCCCCTGGCGGGTTTCGCCACGGGTTGCCTGCTGGTCCTCAGGCCTGCCGGATCAGGTCGGGACCGCGTCCACATGCTTCCGCGGGGCGGGGTAGGCCCTCGCGCTTGGTGCCACTCCAGCCGCCACCATCGCCTCCGCCAGCTTCAAGGAGGCGACGACCGGATTGACCACCGGCACGCCGAGCATGGCTTGCAGGTCCCGCGCCACGTCGACAAAACCCATGGTCATACAGCCCAGAACCAGGGCATCGGCACCTCTCTCGACCACCTCGCGTCCCACATGCTCGAGCGTCCCGAGCACCTCGTCGCGGCGCTGTCGCAGCTCCAGCACGGGCACGTCCACCGCCCGCACCTCCGACAGGAAGCCCTCCAGGCCGTGGCCTCGCATCTGACGGCGAATCCCGGGAACGACCTCGTCGACGACCGTCACGATCGCGAACCGCGACCCGAGCTGCGCCGCCAGGTGGCCGCTGGCCTGACCGGGCCCCACAACCGGGATGCCCGTCAACTCACGTGCAGCGCTTAGCCCGGGGTCGCCGAAGCAGCCGACGATGATCGCATTCGTTCCCTCCGACTCGAGAACCGGAGCCGCTGCGAGCAGCCCCGGTATGGCCAGGCATTCCTCCGCAGCCGACTCGATCGACGCGGGTCCGTCGGCGCTCTCACGCACGGAAATCACGGTACCGGGGGCAGCGTGCCTCTCCAGATAGGCTTTGCGCCGGTCCAATTCGCCAAATCCGAGAGGGCCCTGCGATATTGGGCCCGGAATGAAATAGGTGACGTGCACGTCGGCCTCCTGACCATGGCGTGTCCGGCGGACGCCGGGCGAGCGGTTGTCTCGGCTGGCAATCTCTACCCTCACCTGGCAGCCCGTGGACAAAATCCCCTCGGCATTCGAGCGGCGATGCATCCGCGCTGGATCGCTGCGCTCTGCGTTGTTTTTCGGGCGAATAGCGCTGCTATTCCCCCTTCAAAGCGCCTTGCCAGCCCGGCGCCTCACCGCTCTCGGTGCTCGTAGGGATTTATCCACGGACTGCTAGTCTTGTCCAAGGCCCGCAATGATGCCAGCCTTACTATCCAGTCAGACTTCCCAACCCATCGGATCGGTCGGAAAATGAGCAGGAACAGGAACATGCGCAAAGTGTTGGCAGGTACGCTTCTCTCGCTGGCGGGTGCCGGCGTGTTGCCCGGGTCGCTTCTCGCACAGGGATTCGCGTCAAGCGTGGTCGTTGCGGGGGACGAGATCCTGGTGGCCGAATCCCGTGCCGGGGGTGCCGACGGCGGGGTCGTCTACATCTACACACGGAGCGGTGACACGTGGGTCCAGACGGGGAGGCTCACGCATCCGGAGCCATCCGAGGGCAACGGCTTCGGCATCAGTATGGCTCTTTCCGGAGACCGGTTGCTGGTGACCGCGGCGAACCCGCGATCTCCGGGGGGTGGAGGTGTCCACGCGTTCTCCAGAGGCGGATCAGGATGGAACCACGACGGCCAGATCGTTGCGGATGGTCTTCCCGAGGGGATGATCCTGGGGATGGCCACGGCGTTGAGCGGAGACGTTGCGGCGCTCAACGCGGGATCGCGGAGCGGCGACAGCAGGGTGCTGCTCTTCCGGGACGTCGATGGCGCCTGGGTCCAGGAAGCGATGCTCGAATCTCCGGGAACCGAAGAGCGGACCGGCTTCGGAGGCGCACTGGCCCTTTCCGGCGGGACGTTGGTCGTGGGAGCACCGGCAGCCGACTCGGCGTCCGGAGTCGCCTACGTCTACGAGAGCGGCCCCGACGGATGGACAATGACCGGCGAGCTGACGATCGCCGACGGACCAGGATCCTACTTTGGCGTCTCGGCGATGGTCATGGCGGATCGGATCCTGGTCGGAGCGGGTAGCCCATTCGACCAGCCCGGTAGTTTGGTGTCCTTCACCTGGCAAGACGGCGACTGGATCGAAACCGGACGCCTGGCGGCGTTCGACGGGTCCGGTGGTGACCAGTTCGGCAGCTCGATGGTGACGGACGGGCAGACCCTCTGGGTCGGCGCGCCGGGCGCGAACGGACGCAAAGGCGGCATCTACGAATTCGCCGGGAGTGCCGGGGGCGACTGGACATCGGTGAGCAAGGTCGCGGGTTCCGCGGCTGAAGCCGGTGACTGGATGGGTACGATTGTGGCCCTTGGGAACGGAGTCCTGGTCTCCGGAATGCCCCGGGACGACTACGGTCTCGGCACAGCTACGATCTTCGAGCGCGAGGGGGACGGCTGGACGGACGGCTTCTCGGTTTTCTCGGAGGTCGAGGGCATGGATCCGGTGCTGGGCAGCGAGGTCGAATGTGCCGAAGGCGCGGCGACCGTCTTCGGTTGCAGCAATGTGGACCTGGTGTCCTTCGTACCGGTTGAGGATCTGGGCGGTGCCCGCGGCGTGCGCGTCAACGACGTGTGGGGATGGACCGACCCGGAAACCGAGCGGGACTATGCGATCGTGGGCCGGACGGATGGCACCTCGTTCGTGGACGTCACCGATCCTCTCAACCCTGTGGTGGTGGGCAACCTGCCCAAGCCCGAATGGGCGCCGGGGAGCGTGTGGCGGGACATGAAGGTGTACAATGACCATGTGTTCGTGGTATCGGACGGGGCTCGGAATCATGGCATGCAGGTCTTCGATCTCACGCGGGTTCGCGACTACTCGGGGACCTCGATCACCTTTGACTCGGACGCCCACTACGACCGGATCAACAGCGTCCACAACATCGTGATCAACGAGGAGACCGGCTTCGCCTACGCCGTGGGCAGCAGCGGCGGGGGCGACACCTGTGGCGGCGGCCTCCATATGATCGACATCCGCGACCCGAAGAGCCCCGCCTTCGCGGGTTGCTTCGCGGACCCGACCACGGGGCGTCGCGGCACGGGGTACTCGCACGATGCGCAGTGCGTCACCTACCAGGGACCCGATGAGGAACATGCCGGCAAGGAGATCTGCTTCGGGGCCAACGAGACGGCGCTGAGCATCGCCGACGTTACCGACAAGGAAAACCCGGTCGCCCTCGGGATGGCGGAATATCCCAACTATGGCTACACCCACCAGGGCTGGCTGACCGAAGATCAGGCCTACTTCTTCATGAACGACGAGCTGGACGAGGTGCAGGGGAAGACCCAGGGAACCCGCACGCTGATTGTGGACGTCGGAGACCTCGATGACCCCCAGGTGGTCAAGGAACACCTCTCCGAGAACACGGCCAGCGATCACAACCTGTACATCGTGGGCGACCTGATGTACCAGTCGAACTACAACAGCGGGCTGCGTGTGCTGGACATCTCCGATGTGGAGAATCCCCGAGAGGTGGCGTTCTTCGACACGGTCCCCGGCGATGACTTCCCGTCGATGAACGGGTCGTGGAGCAACTACCCCTTCTTCGCGTCCGGTGTCGTGATCGTCACGTCGGGGTCGGAAGGGCTCTTCCTGGTGAAAAAGAGGGACCGTACCCCCGTGTCCTAGCGGGAGACGCGGACAACTGACGAGAGGCGTGACGATGCACATAGCGCGGGGGAGAACGGGTACGATGGGGACTGTCACGGTCGTGATGCGCACGGCCGCTCGTCTCGTGCTTCCCGGATGCCTGGCCGTGGTTGCGTGGGGCGTACCGGTCACCACCGCCCAGTCGGCGGCTCCGGGAGAGCGCGTCTACGTGGCCAACCAGTCCTCGGCCACGGTCTCGGTGATCGATGCCGCATCGGGCGAGGTCGTCCACACGGTCGACGTCACCGAGTTCGGCTTCGACCCCAACTCGCGCCCCCACCACACCGCTGTCGACCCCGACGGCGCGCACTGGTACGTGTCGCTGATCGGGGGAGGCCACGTGCTCCGCTTCAACGCGGACAACGAGCTCGTCGGCCGCGCGCCCTTCGAGACGCCTGGCCTTCTGGTGGTGGACCCGGCGTCCGAACTCCTGTACGTGGGGCGTTCGATGATGGCGGTGAGCCCCCCGCAGCGAATCGGCGCGATCGACCGAAGCGACATGAGCGTGGAGGAGCTGGACGTCTTCTTCCCGCGCCCCCATGCCCTTACGGTGGATCCCGCGACGAACCGCGTCTTCGCGGCCTCGCTGGTTGAGAACCGCTTCGCCGTGATGGAAGGCGGCTCCGACGCGATGGAACTGGTGGACGTCGAGGGGCCCACACACACCTTCGTGCAGTTTGCACTCTCTCCCGACCGGCGCCACCTCGTCGCGACCGCGCAGCTTACCGGGAAGCTCCTCGTCTTTGACGCTGCCTCCCCCCAGCGCGGTCTCGTGGCGGAGGTGGATGTGGGGACCCAGCCGTGGCACCCGGTCTTCTCGCCGGACGGCAGCCGGGTCTATTTCGGCGCGAAGGACGATGACGCGGTCGTGGTGGTCGAGACGGAGACGTGGACGGTCGTGCGGCGAATCACCGCGCCGGGGATCGTGGAACCGCACGGCAGCGCGGTCACCGCCGACGGGCGGTATCTCTTCGTGTCGAACAGGAACCTGAAGGGCACCTACACGCCGCGCCGCGCGGTTGAGAAGAACGCCGACGTGGGGACGGTGGTCAAGATCGACACGCGCACCTTCGAGGTGGTGCAGACCATCGAGGTCGGCAGCTATCCGGCCGGCATCTCGATCGGACCGGCGGGGTAGCGCGTGAACCGGCGGAGCTTGCCGTGAAGCCGTGCGTTCGACCGTGGCCGGCCCGACGGCCGGGTGCCTGGCGCGTAGCAACTGTGGCCCTGCTCCTGTCCGGCCCCGGCTGGGTGTGTGGCCCGGTTTCTTCCGCGCCGCCGGCCCCCGTATCGGTGGAATCCGCGTCCGCGTGGGAGCGCGTCGTATACGGCATCGCGGTGGTCGACGAGAACGGCGAGCCCTTCGACCATCCCTTTCTGGGCGGATTCAACCTGCCCCGCCCCCAGCTGGCCGATGCGGACGGGGACGGCGACCTCGACCTCTTCGTCCAGGAGCAGTCGGACCGGGTCATGTACTTCCGGAACGACGGCGCGGGCCCCGAGAGCGAATACCGCTGGGTCACCGACACCTACGAGGATCTGTCGGTGGGGGAGTGGCTCCGCTTCGTGGATGTGGACCTGGACGGTGACTTGGACCTGCTGACCGAGGAGCCCTTCAGCTACATCCGCTATTACCGGAACGACGGGGGCACCGGGCCGGCCAGCTACGTCCTCGCCACGGACACGCTGCGTGACGTGGATGGCGAGCCGATCTTCTCCGACCGCCAAAACATCCCCAACGCGGCCGACATCGATTGCGACGGCTTCCTGGATCTCCTCATAGGGCGCCTGACGGGCACGATTACGCGCTACGAAGCCGAGAGCACCGACGACGAGGGCATACCGCGTTTCCGGCACGTCACCGATTCCTTCGAGGACATCGAGATCGTCGCGGCCATGCAGGGCAGCCTTCACGGGGCCAACACCATGGCCCTGGGCGATGTGGACCAGGACGGCGACCACGACCTCTTCTGGGGCGACTTCTTCGAGGCCGGGCTCCTCTTCATCGAGAACACGGGGACCTGCCGGCGTCCGGTGCTCAGGGGAACCCCCCGGTCCTTCCCGCTTCGCGACCCGATCCGCACCTCCGGGTACAACGCGCCGGCGCTCGGCGATGTGGACCTCGACGGCGACATGGACCTCACCGTGGGCGTCCTTGGCGGAGCCTTCAACCCCAACCTCACCACCGTCGAGAATCTGTACCGGTTCGAACAGGGCGAGGACGGGGACTTCACGGTGGTCACACCCCGCCTGATCCGCACACTGGACACGGGCAGCGAGTCGGTTCCCGCCTTCACGGACCTGGACGGGGACGGGGACCTCGACCTTCTGGTGTCCAACAAGATCGAACCGGGCGACACGCGCAGCGGGCGCCTCTTCGTCTTCGAGAACACGGGATCGGGTACGGCTCCCGCCTTCACGGCGAGGGGCACGGTCCCCGGGCTGCCCGAGGCGTACCACTACGCGCCGGCCTTCGGCGACCTGGACAGCGATGGCGACGACGACATGCTCCTGGGGGAGTGGCGCGACCGAATCGCATACTACCGCAACGATGGCCCCGGCTCCGACGGTGGCATCCTCCCTCGCTGGACGATGGTCGACACCGCCGCGGCCACGCTCTCGCGGGGACGCAACACGACGCCCGCGCTTGGGGACCTGGACGGCGACGGCGACCTCGACCTTCTCGTGGGGGAGTCGTCCGGCACGCTGAACTACTACCGCAACGACGGGGGGCCGGAGGCACCCGACTTCCAGCTTGTCTCGGACGAGTTCCAGGACATTGACATCGGTCGCCGCAGCGTCCCCACGATCGTCGATCTGGACGGGGACGGTGACCTGGATCTCGCCGTGGGAACGGAGGTTTCAGGGCTGCGGCTGTTCCTGAACGAGGGCACGCCGACCGAGCCGATTTTCGTGGAGACCGTGCCATTTGCGCCCCGAGTCCCCACATTTACCACGCCGGTCTTCGTCGACCTTGACGGAGATGGCGACCGGGACCTGGTGATGGGTGGTGGTGGGGGCGGGCTCACGGTCTACCGCGCGCGATAAAGGAGTTTGGACTTGAATCTCGGGGACGTGCAAGCTGTCATCGACAGCGCCAAGGTGCGGGACAACGGCCGGCTGGAGGAATTCATCAGGTCCACGGCGCCGAACGCCACCGAGGCGGAAGTGATCGAAGCGGCCGAGGTGGCTGTCGAGGTGATCGAGACCGTACCCTTGCTGTTGGCGCGGGCGGCGCAGGCGGGGCAGCAGCGCCAACTGGGAGTGGTGGTGAATCCGGTGCTGGAACACGTCGCACGCTACTTCATCAATCCGGTCGACCTGATTCCGGAGATGACGCAGGGACTGGCCGGGCTTCTGGACGACACCTATCTCGCGCTCAGAATCCTGGAGAACCTCAATCGTACGACCGATCCTCTGTTCGATGCCGACTTCAACGAGCCTCTTCGCTTTCTGCGCAGGCTGGTGGGACGGAAGATCAGCAGGAAGCTGGATGCGGCGTCCCTCTTCGCCCTGCAGGACGTATCCACGCATGTCGGCCGCGCCTTCGCCGAAATGGGACGGCCGTCATGAGCGGCGCTGAACGGGGCCCGGCGCGGGAAACGCGGGCGCTCCGCACGGCGTAGGCAAAGGAAAACGGGGCAAGGCCCCAGGAAAGGAGCATAGACCATGTTGGAGTTGATCGTACTCGGCGGCGCGGGCGCCGCGGGAATCCTTGGACATTTGAAGTCGAAACAGTTCGTGAGCCGCAAGCTCCGCTACACCAAGATCGCTGAGAAGCCGGCGGTGGGCCTGGGGCTGGCCACGGGAGCCGCGACCGCGTTCGTCGCCGCCGCCGTGCCGTTTGTCACCTTTTTGCCTGCGGTGGTCGTGGGGGCCGGAATCGGCACCGGAGTTGCCATGGGCATCAAGAAGGCCCGGGGCGGATAGCTTGGCCGAAGAGGCCGGCTCGACCTCACCCGGGGCCGTGAGTCCCGTGGGGTACAACAAGCGCACCGTCAGGGCGTGGGTTTCCTACGACTTCGCCAATTCGATCTACCCGGCCGTCGTTACAACGGCGGTCTTCCCCATCTTCTACCGCGGCACAGTCGTCGGTGGGGAGGGGGGACTCGGAGAGTTGTGGTGGGGTTGGGCCGTGGCTCTGTCGGCCATAATTGTCGCGCTCACGTTGCCCCTGCTCGGCACGATCGCCGATCGGAGCGGGACCCGCAAGCGATTCCTGGCCTTCTACGTGACATGCTGTCTCGCGGGCGTGGCCCTGATGGCGACGCTCCAGCCAGGGATGATCGTCGCGGGCTTCTTCTTCTTTCTCCTCGCGAATGTCGGTTTCGAGAGCGCGAACGTCTTCTACAACGCCTACCTTCCCGACATCGTGCCGCCCGAACGGCTGGGACGGGTCTCGGGCTACGGCTTCGGTCTGGGATACCTGGGATCGGCGCTTGGCCTGATCATCGTACTCCCGTTGGCTCGGAGCGGGCAGATCGAACTCGTCTGGATGACCGTGGTCGCCTTCTTCCTGATCTTCGCGATCCCGGCGTTTCGGTTCCTCCCGGCGGACCCAAAGGGCGGGATCGGGATCGCGCAAGCCGTGGCAAAGGGGTTTGCGGACTTCAAGCGAATCGCATCCGATGTGTGGGGTGACCGGAATCTCCGCAGGTTCCTCTTCGCCTTCTTCTTCTATATCGATGGCGTTCTCACGATCATCGTGATGGCCGCCATCATTGCGGAGGTGACCTTCGGATTCAACCAGCAGCAGGTCATCATCCTGTTCCTCATTGTTCAGTTCTCCGCGCTACTTGGGGCGCTCGCGCTCGCGAAGCCCGCGGACCGAATCGGACCGAAGAAGGTGTTGACCGGTGTGCTCTTCCTGTGGGTCGCCGCTGGAATCTCCGTGTACTTCGTCGAGAGTTCGAACGTCTTCTACGGGCTGGCGGTCGCGGCCGGATTCGGTCTCGGGTCGGTGCAGTCCGCAAGCCGGGCTCTGATGGCGTCGCTGGTCCCCGACGGCAGGGAGGCCGAGATGTTCGGCTTCTATGCGCTGTGCGGCCGGTCGTCGTCGGTGCTCGGGCCTCTGCTCTTCGGCGGCGTCACCTACCTGGCGGGCGGCAACCAGCGCCCCGGCTTCCTGGTGCTCACCGCACTCTTCCTCATCGGCCTCGTCCTGCTGCAGCGGGTGAAAGACCCCAAGGCAGGCGGTTCACTCGATAGACAGGCGGCATAGACATGGATGCAACGCAGCGGCGCCACGCCGTTCGAGATCGATACGCAAGGGCGGCGACGACGGGAGAGGGATGCTGTGGCCCGGCGGATTGCGGGACCCCTTCCAACGGTGCCGCCGCCACTGCGGTCGCGGAAGAAATCAGCTGTGCCGTCGGATACGACGAGAGCGAACTGACCAGCGTCCCCGAGGGGGCCAACCTCGGACTGGGGTGCGGCAACCCCGTCGCGCTGGCCTCGCTGCTGCCGGGCGAGACGGTGGTCGACCTCGGCTCCGGCGCCGGCTTCGACTGTTTTCTGGCGGCGGAGCGGGTCGGGGCGGACGGCAGGGTCATCGGCGTGGACATGACCCCCGAAATGCTGGAGCGCGCCCGCGACAACGCACGGAAGAGCGGACTCGCCAACGTCGAGTTCCGCCTGGGCGAGATCGAAGCACTGCCCATTGCCGATGCGACTGTCGACGCGGTCATCTCCAACTGCGTGCTCAACCTCTCCGGCGACCGCCCGCGCGTCCTCGCCGAGGTGATGCGGGTGCTGAAGCCCGGCGGCCGGATCATGATCTCGGATCTGGTCTCGGACCACCCCGTGCCGGACTTCATCGCGGCCTCGAAGGACTCCCTGGTCGGCTGCCTTCCGGTGCTCGTTTCGGAGTATGGGGCCGATCTGGCCGGCGCCGGATTCACCGAGGTCAGCGTGGAGCCGCGCCAGCGCTATCCTTCCGAGCACATCCTGGCCGACCCGCGGGTGCAGGCTGTCATTCGGCGCGATCCGTTGTGCGAGGCGGAGGTACGGGACTTCGTGGATTCGATCCACGGCGGCGTGATCAGCGCCGTGAAGCCGGGGCGGCCGCGCGCGACCTGATTGGCGGCAGCGAGACCCCGCGTCGCCCGGTCCCGGCTGACGCCGTCTACCGGCTCCGTCTCGGTTCGCGACACTGGGGCCATGTGCCCGGCTGCCCGGTCCTCGGGTTGTCTGGCAGTACTCGCTGCGTCACCTCCACCCGTTCGGGATCCTCGGACGCGGTGTAGACGAGCATGGCCGCCAGCGTCGCGTTGTTGCGCAGGTCGTCAAATACGATCTTGTCGAAGGTGTCCCTGTTCGTGTGCCAGGTGTACTGCCGGTAGTCCGGATAGTTCGACTGGAGACGGAACCCCGGGGCGGGCTTGCAGATGAAGGACATGTGGTCCGAGCCGCCGGTCTCGGGGACGCCGGGGATGTCCAGCTCGATGTGGCCGGTGATCTCGGGTGGAATCACCTCGAACCAGCGCGCGAAGTGCTTCCCGGCGCCCAGGAAGCCCTGCATACGGATGAAGTCGATCCGCCAGGTGCCGTTGTCCTGGTTGAACGAGGCCTGCAGTCCGTCCACGACTTCGGGGTTGTCGGCTGCGAACGCGGTCGACCCTATCAGCCCCTGTTCCTCGCCCCCCCAGTGCCCGACCATGATCGTCCGGCGCGGATTCGGGTACGCCGCTTTCAGGATGCGCATCGCCTCGTGCATCATGATCGTGCCCGTGCCGTTGTCGGTGGCGCCCGACGCCCCGTCCCACGAGTCCAGGTGCGCGCTCAACAGCACGTATTCGTCGGGGAGTTCCGTGCCCGGGATGCTCGCCACCACGTTGAATGCGGGGACGTCGCCCAGGAACTCGGCGCGGGCGTCGATCCGGATGCGGGGACTCTGGCCCCGCGCGGCCAACCGGTGCACCAGGGAGTAGTCCTCGCACGAGAGGTGAAGCGACGGAACGTCCTGGGTCAGCGCCGCGAAGATCTTGTCCACGCCCCAACCGTTGGACCAGCGGCCTGTCAGCACGCCCAGGGCTCCGGCTTCCTCGATACGGCGGGGGCCGGCTCCGGCCATGAACAGCGGGCCGTAGCTGCGCTGCCACTCCTCACGGGCCTGGTCACGGGCTTCGACCATCCGCTGGAAGGACTCCGGAGTTGCGTGGTCTTGCCAGGACTGGTTCTCCCGGCAGGTGGGCTCGGCGAAGGTGATAGCGACGAACTTGCCCTCGACCGACGGGAGCCACGCCTCGAACTCACCGGTCTCCGTGAAGTTCGGCAGTGCGACCACTTCTCCCTCCACGGGGCCATCGGAGCCGGGGCTCCAGGCCAGCATCATCCCCTCGAGGGTGCGTACCCGGGGCTCGATGAGGTCGATGTGGGTGAACCCCCGGTCCCAGCCGAGCCAGGTCCCGTACTCCTGACGCGTCGCCTCGACACCCCAGCGCTCGTAGTTCGCGAGGAGCCAGTCCGCCGATCGCGAGTAGGCGGGGGAACCCATGAGCCTTGGGCCGATCGAATCCAGCAGCGCCTGGGCGAGGTCGTGCGCCTGGCTGCCCTCGCCCATCCCCTCCTCCCAGATCGCCTGGATGACCGGGTCGTCGGTCGGGAAGGTCTGGGCCTGGAGGCGGTGGGCGGTCAGGGTGAATGCGGCGGGGAGCAACAGGGCTCGGGCGATGGTCTTGTGGGTGATATTCACGTTGGCGGGTCTCTTTCTGTGGAGCGATTTCGACGGGAACGGCGGACGCTGCCGTATCCAAAAAATAGCCGCGATCGTCCGGAAGGTCCCGGGCGACCGAACTTGCCCCGTCCCGGCGGACCACGGACTATTCGTCATGGTCGGTGACCGTACTACGCATCGTCGCCGCTCGCCAGTCAGGCTCGCGGTAGTCGGTGGCGTCCCCTGGGGTCGCCTCGGGCTCCTCGTCCTCATCTTCCTCGCGGTGTTCCCGGCCACGATTGCGGCCCAATCCCCCGAGGACACCGCGCGCGAATACCTTGACGCGCTACGCCGGCTCCGCTGGGACGAAGTGGCGAGCCAGCTCCACACCGGGGTCCTGGCCGAATTCCACCTGATCTCGCGGCAGCTGGTGGAGAATCGGGCCGGGGACAGCATCCTCATCCAGCTGTACGACGCCTCCCGCGAGGAGTGGAATGGCTGGACGAGCCGCGAAGTCTTCCGCCACTCCATGCGGGGTATGACCCGCTATGCCCGCGGCCTGGTGGAGTCGCTGGTGATGACGGATGTCAGGATCCTGGGCACGGTCCCCGAAGGCGACACCATCCGCCACGTCGTCTACCGGGAGGTCACAGACCACATGGGCACGGTGATCGAGGGGGTGCTGACGGTGTCGCTGGTCCTGGAACAGGGACGGTGGCGGGTCCGGGAGAACGCCGAGTTGGACGTCCTGAAGACCGCGCTGCGCGGAATCCCCATCGGGCGCGGGTCGCCGTCGGGCCCCCGTCTGTCCCAACCCACTCCCGCATCGTAGGTTGAACCGGCTTGGCGCGACCCCCACGACCGCCGAGCGGATCCGATGCCCACAACGATTGACCCCCGGAGAAGATCAGACATGAGAAGGACCATCACCACGATCACCCTGGCCGCCGCGGCCATCGCCGCGAACCTCGCCCAGCCCTCCCCCGCTCTCGCACAGGACACAGCGGCACGCTTCAGCGAGGAGCTCTTCGGCAGCCTCCGCTACCGGTACGTCGGCCCCTCGCGGGGCGGGCGCGTCACCGCCGTGGCGGGCCACCGGGACCAGCCCTCCACCTTCTACATGGGCGCCACCGGCGGCGGCGTGTGGAAGACCACCGACTATGGGCACGGCTGGGACAACGTCTCCGACGGCTACTTCGCCACCGGGTCGATCGGCGCGATCCGCGTGACCGAGTCCGACCCGAACATCGTCTACGTGTCGACCGGCTCCGACGGTCTCCGCAGCAACGTCATCATCGGCACGGGGGTCTACAAGTCGACCGACGCCGGGGCGAGCTGGCGGAATGTGGGACTGGAGCGAACCGGGAACAGCGGCGCGATCCTCATCCATCCGGACAACCCCGATCTGGTGTACGTGGCCGCAATAGGCAACCCGTTCGCGCCGAACCCGGAGCGGGGCGTATACCGCAGTCTAGACGGGGGCGCCAACTGGGAGAACGTCCTCTTCGTCTCGGACAGCACCGGCGCGGTGGACCTCGAGTTCGCGCCCGACGACCCGAACACGGTCTACGCCAGCATGTGGCGGGCCGAGCGCAAGCCGTGGACGATCATCTCCGGGGGAATGGAAGGGGGCGTCTACGTGTCGAACGACGGCGGGGACAGCTGGGAGCAGGCGACTGCCGGGCTGCCCACCGGCCTCCGCGGCAAATCCGACCTGGCGGTGAGCGCCGGGGATCCGGATCGCGTCTACGTGCTCATGGAGGCTCCGGCCGACACCGGCGGCGTCTACCGCTCCGACGACCGGGGCGCGACCTGGAGTCAGGTCACCGACTTCCAGCCGATCCGCAACCGACCCTTCTACTACAACAATCTGGACGCGCACCCCACAGATCCGGACATTCTCTGGGGGATGGCCGAGGGCCACTGGATGTCCACCGATGGCGGCGAGAGCTGGTCCTCCCGGCCCTCGCCCCACGGCGACAACCACGACATGTGGATCAATCCGGACAACCCCGACATCATGATCCAGTCCAACGACGGCGGGGCCAACGTCTCGCTGGACGGGGGCGACACCTGGTCCACGCAGTACAACCAGCCGACCGCCGAGCTCTACCAGGTGGACGTGTCGGACGACTTCCCCTACCGCCTCTACGCCGGTCAGCAGGACAACTCCACGATTTCGGTGCCCAGCCTGCCCGAGCGTTCGGAGCCCGGCGGATTCCAGTCCGCATGGGAGGCCCACGGTGGCTGTGAGACCGGTCCCGTGGTGCCCAAGCCCGGCGATCCGGACATTGTCTACGCCAACTGCAAGGGCCGTTTCGGCCTCTACAACCGTCGGACGGGACAGGAGCAACAGTATTACGTGGGCTTCGGAAACCTGTACGGACACAATCCTCGCGATCTGGATTTCCGCTTCCAGCGCGTCGTGCCCATCCACGTCTCGCCCCACGACCCCAACAAGGTCTACCACGGTTCGCAGTTCGTTCACATGACCACCAACGGGGGACAGCTCTGGGAGACCATCTCCCCCGATCTGACCGCCTTCACCCCGGAGACGCAGGTCGTCTCGGGCACGCCCATCACCATCGACGTGACGGGCGAGGAGCACTTCTCGGTCCTCTACGACATCCAGGAGTCCGTGCTGGAGCCCGGTGTGATCTGGACCGGAGCCAACGACGGCCCCGTGCATGTGACCCGTGACGGAGGCCGCAACTGGACCGACGTGACGCCTCCCGGGATCGGTCCCTACGGACGTATACAGACGATCGAAGTGTCCCATCACGACCCCGCGAAGGCCTATGTGGCCATTCTCCGCTACCAGATGGGCGACTTCTCTCCGCACACCTACCGGACCGAGGACTACGGCGCGACCTGGACCCGGATCACCACGGGCGACAACGGCGTCCCGGACGACCAGCCCGTCCGCGTCGTGCGCGAAGATCCGGATCGCGAGGGACTGCTCTACCTCGGCACCGAATTCGGGATGTTCATCTCGTTCGATGACGGCGGCGCGTGGCAGCCCTTCCAGCTCAACCTTCCGGTGACGCCGGTCACGGACATGAAGGTGGTGCACGGGGACCTGGTTCTGTCGACAATGGGCCGCGGCTTCTGGATCATGGACAACATCGCGCCGCTGCATGCCCTGGACGACCGGGTAGCCGGCGCCAGCGCATACATGTTCGACGTGCGCGACACATACAGGCTGCGCTACGGCGGCGGCTTCCGCTTCGGCGCGGCCTCCCCCGACCAGCCCGTCTTCCCCGCTGCCGGCGCCAACATCGACTACCATCTCGCCGCCGACGGTGCCGGGCCGGTCACACTGGACATCGTGGATTCGGGCGGCACCCTGGTGCGCTCCTTTTCCAGCGAAGGGGCGGGCGAACTCGTGATTCCCGCCGAACCCGGGATGCGTGAGTGGCAGCTCGAGCGCTTCGGCACGCCGCGTCTTCCGGCGACCGCGGGCGCGCACCGGTTCACATGGGACCTTTCCCACCCGGGGCCGTGGGACGCCAACCCCATGCGCGCGGGCCGCGGCGGCCCGATGGTTCCGCCCGGGACATACACGGCGCGCCTCTCCGCCGGCGACTGGAGCGCCAGCCGCACCTTCGAGGTGCTCCTCGATCCGCGAGTGGTGGCAGAGGGGATCGGCGAGGGAGTGGTGCACCGGCAGGTAGACCTGGCGCTGCAGGCGCGCGACGCGCTGAGCGAGGCGCGGCTGGCGGTCCACCGCATCTCCGAGGCGCGCAACCGCGGCGGCGGCAACCTCGCGGCCGAAGTGGAGGCGATCGAGCAGGAGTTGGTCACCGCGCCGCGCCGCTACTCGCGCCCCATGCTCGTCGACCAGCTGCAGTACCTGTACGGCAACCTGACCCGCGCCGACCAGGAGCCCGGCCAGGACGCGGTGCGCCGTTACGACCAGCTCAACACGGCGCTCGAGGAGCACGTGCGCCGGCTGGAGCGGCTTCTCAGGGCGAACATCTCGGACGGGGCAAGTGAGCCGGACCCGGCGGGCAGCCCTCCAGCACCGTCAGGCGGCCCCGAATCCGGCGCGGGGTGCTGACCACGTGGATCTGGGACTGACGGACAAGGTCGCAGTTGTCACCGGTGGCAGCCGTGGCCTCGGCTTCTTCAGCGCGCGGGCGCTGGCTGCTGACGGGGTCAGGCTCGCGATCTGTGCTCGTGGCGAGGATGGCCTGGCGGCGGCCGCCGCAACGTTGCGGGCCGAGGGTGCGGAAGTGCTGACCGTCGCGTGCGACATCGGCGAGGCGGAGGGGGCGAAGTTGCTCATCGAGGCGGTGCGCGACCGCTACGGCGGTGTCGACGTGCTTGTCAACAACGTCGGCGGCAACCGGCGCGGCAGGTTCGAAGAGACCACCGACCGGGATTGGCTGGACATCTTCGAACTCAACGTGTTGTCGGGGTTCAGGACCGCCCGGGCCGCGATCCCGATGATGCGTGCCCGCGGCGGCGGGTCGATCGTCTTCGTGTCCTCCGTCTTCGGACGGGAAAAGGGCGGTCCGGGACTCTCGATCTACAACACGACCAAGTCCGCGCTGATCTCGGCCGCCGGGATCATGGCGCTCGAGCTGGCCAGTGACCGCATCCGGGTGAATTGCGTTGCCCCCGGCTCGATCCGCTTCGAGGGAGGCAGTTGGGACAAGCGGGTGAAGGCCGACCCGGACGGGATGCGCGCTTTCGTGCGGGCGAACCTGCCGCTGGGCCGCTTCGGGAGGGCGGACGAGGTGGGGGATGTGGTGGCGTTCCTGTCCTCGGAGCGGGCCAGCTTGATTACGGGAGCGTGCGTCGCGGTGGACGGGGCGCAGGGGAGGTCGTTGGTGTGAGTGCAGCCTCGGGCGCTCCTACACGAAGCGCATCAGCCTCACGTCGAGCGACCGGGTCAGTCCAGTCGGTTCCTTCCACTGAACCAGGATCGGGCTCTGGTAGGTGCCCCAGCCGATCTCGCCGGTGCCGTCTCCGCTTCGGTCGAGGACCGGCAGGCTGAAGCCGCGCTTCATGCGCAGGAAGTGTGACACCGGCAGGGCCAGAGCCTTGTTCACGACCCGCTCCACCACCGACTCGCGCAGCCGGGTGCCGTCAATGACCTTGTTCAGGACCTGCACAGCGTCGAACTGGGCGAAGTTGAGGGCCTTGGCGGGGATGGTGCGCGGATCTCGCAGCACATCCGTGACGTCTCTGCCTGTCCGCGCCATGAACCGGAAGGGGTTCTTCAACGCCTCGCGCAGGTCATAGTTCATGAGGAGCGTTTCGTACTCGTTGACCGTCAGCCCGGCGTCCTGCTCCTCGTCGGCCAACGTGACGTCGAAGCGGCCGAACGAGACTTCGTGCTTTTCGACCAGCCCCTCCAGCTCACCGATGAATTCCAGGTCCGGGTTGCGAAGGTTCTGGGCGTCGATGGCGTGGGGCGAGGACTTCACGGAGAGCCGGATCCGGGCGACCTCTTCTTCGCCGTCGTAGGCGACAACGGTCGTGCGACGGTGGCGGGTTCCGCCCACATGCACCCCGTCGAGCTCCACGAACCAGACGGGTTCGGGGCCGTCGAGTTCATAGGAGGCCGAATTGCGCAGTCCGGCTCCGATGAAGGTGAGGTGCGAGTCGGCGTTGAGCGGCTCGTTCGCGCGCTGTTCCGCGGTGAGCTCGGTCCTCAGGTGCATGGTGTCGTGCACGTAGTCCGCGCCGGGCGGGAAGAGTTCCTGAAACAGCTGCAGGTAGTCCTGAATCCCGCCGCCGTCGTGCTCGAGAAGCTCGGCCAGGCGCTGGTCCAGGTACCCCGCCGTGGTATGGTTGGAGACGTAGAACGACTTGGTGTATCTGGTGAATTCGTCCCCGAATTCCTCGCGCAACTTCCCCCGCACGTCGATGAGCTGCACACGCGCGGCCGGCTTGATTCGAAGCGTGGCCCGGAAAGGACCCTTGCCGGAGCGTGTGTGCCGGTCAATGAGAATCATGACCGGAGCGCTCCGTACACGAGTGCGCGCAGCTTCGCGTGGTCGTCCATCGGCAGGTTGTCCCGCAGCTGGGTGAAGTAGACCACGACCAGACGCTCCGCTGGATCGACCCAGTACGTGGTGTGATACGCACCGCCCCAGCCGTAGTCGCCTTCCGACCCGGGCTCGCCGGCCGCCCCCAGGTCGAGGCGGACCTGAAAGCCGAGGCCGAAGCCGGAGCCCGGCCCGAGCAGGTCGCCGATGTGGTTGGCGGTCATCAGGGCCACGCTGGCGGGAGACAGGATCCGCGCGTCGCCCAGGGAGCCGCCGTCAAGCATCATCTGCAGGAAGCGGGCGTAGTCCCGGGCAGTGGAGAGCAGGCCGGCGCCTCCCGAGAAGCTCTTGCGCGGCCCGGTCACGTACTGCCCCTGCGTGTCCATCCCCGGACCCTCCGGGGCGCGGACCAGGTAGCCTTCGCCGTCGTGCCCGTAGACGGTTGCCAGTCGGTCCACCTTGCCCGCGGGCAGGTAGAAGTGCGTGTCGCGCATGTCCAGGGGTGCCAAGATCCGCGACCGCAGGAAGTCGTCCAGCGCGACCCCCGAGACCTCCTCGACCAGCGCTCCCAGAATGTCCGTGGAGTAGCCGTACACGAAGCGCTCTCCGGGTTGAGACTGGAAGGGCAGGGCTGCCATGCGGTCCACCGTGGCTCGAACCGGTTCGTCGCGGTGCGCGAAGTACCAACCGGTGATGCCGGCGTCACTCCAGCGGTCGCCCCCGGGACCGTACCCATAGGAGATCCCGGCCGTGTGGGTGAGGAGGTCGCGGATGGTGACCGGGCGGTTGGCGGGGACCACTTCATATCCGCCGTTGCCGTCCGGGACGGCAACCGTGGTCTCCCGGAAGGCGGGGAGGTGCTTCCCGACCGGGTCGGAGATCAGGAGGGCGCCTTCGTCCTGGAGCATCATCACGGCCACGCTGACGATCGCCTTCGTCTGCGAAGCAATGCGGAAGATCGCGTCCGCCTCCAGCGCCTCGCCCGTCTCGACGTCACTGTAGCCGATGGCCTCTTCGAACACGACCGCTCCGTCGCGCAACACGGCGACGACCGCGCCCGGAATGCTGCCCGCGGCAACGTAGTCCTCCAGAACCGAGGCCACGGTGGCAAGGCGCTGCGCAACGAACCCGGCTTCCTCGGGGGCGACTCGCGGGAGTTCCTGCGCATTCGTGGTGACCGGCGCGATAACCAGGAGGAAGGCCGTGAAGAGCGCGGCGCGGCGCATGCGGGCCGAAGTGGGCGGCGGGCAGGTGCGGGTCATGACGATGGCCGAAAGCTTGAGGGGAGGGTGAACTTAAACTAGACTTCCCCGCTGACGATCACAACGAACACGGCCACTACCGAGGATCGACCATGTCGGCAGCAGCAAGCTTCGCAGCCCAGCTCGGATCTTCCCTGAACTACATGAAGGCCACAATCTCGACGTTCGACGAAGACGACGCGGGCTTCGCTCCCCAGCCGGAACTCTACACGGTGGCCGGGCACATCGCGCACGCCGCCGACTCGGTCGAGTGGTTCGTGGAGGGCGCTTTCGGGAAGGGGTGGAACATGGACTTCGAGGGCCTCATTGCGGCCGCGCGCGCCGTTACGACCATGGAAGACGCCATGGCGTGGCTCGAACGCGCCTACGCGACAGCGATCGCGACGATCGAGAAGGCCTCGGACGAAGACCTCTTCGGACCGATTCAGGACGAGCGCATCATGAAGGGCGCACCCCGGGTCGCGATCGTCGGCTCCATCATGGACCACACCGCCCACCATCGTGGCGCACTCACGGTCTATGCCCGCCTCCTGGGCAAGGAACCGCGGATGCCGTACAGCTGATTGGCGGGGGTTCGGCGTCAGCCCCGACACCGCGTGCGGCGCAGACCTCCAGCGGACCGGACGCCGGCCGCCCTTCAGAACAGCATGTGGCCAATCAGTGCGCAGACGGGAATCGTGATCAGGGTGCGCAGCAGGAAGATCACGAAGAGCTCCAGCAGACTGACCGGCAGCTTCGACTTGAGCAGGTAGGCCCCGACCTCGGACATGTAGATCAGCTGGGTCACGGACGCGCACGCGATCACGAAGCGCGTCAGTTCGCTCTCGATCCCCTGGCCCAGGATCACCGGCAGGAACTGGTCCGCGAAGCCCACGAGGAGTGCCGGAGCCGCCGCTGCCGCCTCGGGGAGCCGCAGCAGTTCGGCGAAGGGCACCAGCGGGTACGAAAGCCAGTCGAAGATGGGTGTGTAGTTGGCGACCGCGAGCGAAAAGGTGCCGATCACCATGACCAGGGGTAGAAGGCCGAACCAGATGTCGCAGGTCGTCCTGAGGCCGTGTCGCGCCAGGGCGGTGGCTCCGGGCGCCCGAGCCGCACGCTCACTGGCCAGCTCCAGGCTGCGCGACAGGAGCCCGCGTCCGTCTGGCGGAGCAGCGGCCGGCGGTGGGCCGGCTGGAGCGTAGCGGTCACGCTTGCGCGACAGGGGAGGGATGCGGGGAATGATCACGGCCGCCATCATGCCGCTGACCAGGACGGCGGCGTACAGGGCCAGAAAGTGCTCGCTGAGGCCCACGAAGTCGATGACGACCTTGGCAAAGGCGACCGAGACGACCGAGAAGTTCAACGCGATGACCAGCGCTTCCCGCTCCGTGTAGTAGCCCTTGTCGTACTGCTCGGTCGTGATCACGAGCCCGACGATGGAAGAGCCGAACCATGACGCGGCGCCGTCGACTGCGGCTCTGCCGGGGAGCCGGAAGAGGGGCCGGAACACCCGCTGCACGAGGGTCCCGATGAACTCCATCAGACCGAAGTCGGTCAGGAACGGCAGGACGAACGACGCGAAGACGAACACGACCACGATCACGGTCATGAGGTCGTTCAGGATGACCCCGCCCGTCGCGGCGGAGGTGATCCACGCGGGCCCGGTCTCGAAAAGGATCATGCACGCCACGACGGCGGCGACGGCACGGACAAGCGCCGAGGTCCGGGACACGCTGAAGACCCTGGCCAGACCGCGCGGCTCCCTGGACCACGCCGGGCGGGCCAACGCCCCGTAAAGGGACAGCAGCCCGGAGACGCAGACCGCAAGCACGGCGACCGCGCGCAGGGAATCGCCCAGCAGGGCCTTGGTCCAGTCCGTCAGGATCCCGAGCCCGATGTTGAAGCCGTCGGCGGTGGGGAAGGGCGTGAGGAACATCGCCACGCCCACGAGAGATGGCAGAACGAAACGGAGGGTTTTCATGGCCGCCAAAGGTAGACATTGGGGCCAAGGTCCCGCCAGCAGGGTCGTATGTCGCGTCCATCTCACCAGTCAGGGGTCTCTCGAAAGTCTCCCGCCGGTCCGGCAACCCGGGGGCCGCCCCGTCTCGCCAGCCAGCCCGAATGATGCGAAGTTTCCATGCCGAAGAGGGGCCGGGGAATCCGTCACTGCTGCAATTGGAGCCCGAGCGCGTGATTTCACTCGCGGGAAAGACCGCCATCGTTACCGGCGCGGCCAGGGGGATCGGGGCCGCGTGCGCCCGCGCCTTCGCCGAGCACGGGGCCGCCGTCGTGCTGGCGGACGTTCTGGAGGAACAGTGTGACGAGACCGCGCGGCGGATTGCCGACGCAACCGGCACGGACACGCTGGCCGTTCGCGCCGACGTGAGCGACGAGGGGGACTGTGCCTCGCTGCTCGACGCCTGTACCAACCGTTTCGAAGGCTGCGACATCCTGCTGAACAACGCGGGGATCATCGTCGCGGGCTCGATCCTGGATGCCGCCGTGGAGGATTTCGACCGGGTGCTGGCCGTGAACCTGCGCGGCACCTTCCTTCTCAGCCGCCTGGTCGCGCGTCACATGGTGGAGCACGGCACGCGGGGAACCATCATCAACATGTCCTCCACCAACGCCGTCGTGACCATCCCGGACCAGCTGCCCTATGCGGCTTCCAAGGGTGGTGTCGCGCAGATGACCAAGGCGATGGCGATGGCCCTGGCGCCGCACGACATCCGTGTCAACGCCATCGGCCCGGGGACGATCCTCACCGACATGCTGAAGGTGGTCGTCGCGGACGAGCAAGCCCGGCGGACGATCCTGTCGCGCACGCCGATGGGCAGGATCGGTGACCCGGCCGAAGTCGCGAACGTGGCCGTGTTCCTCGCGTCGGACTACGCGTCGTACCTGACCGGCGAGACGATCTACCCGGACGGGGGACGGCTGTCGCTCAACTACACCGTGCCGTTGCGAGAGGATACCGCGGGTGTCCCGGGGAGCCATTGACCTGGAGGGCGGAGTGACAAGCGAATCCACTGCCCGGCTGGCCATCGACATCGGCGGCACCTTCACCGACGTAGCCCTGGAAGTCGGCGGCCGCCTGGTCACGACCAAGGTGCTGACCACCTCCGCCGCCCCCGAGCGGGGTGTCCTGCAGGGGGTGCACAAGGTGCTCGACATCGCGTCGGTCCCGCCCTCGGCGGTGCGGCTTGTCATCCACGGGACCACCCTGGCCACCAACGCCATCATCGAGCGGAAGGGCGCGCGCACCGCGCTGATCGTCACCGAGGGGCACCGCGACGCCCTTGAAATGGCCCATGAGAACCGCTTCGAGCAGTACGACATCGGGGTCGACCGGCCACCCCCGCTGGTCCCCCGCCACCTTCGCCTCCCGGTTCGTGAGCGCGTCGACCGGCACGGGGGCGTACTGGTTCCCCTCGACGAAGACTCGGTTCGGTCCCTGCTGCCGGTCCTCGACGCACACGGCGTGGAGGCGGTTGCGGTGGGGCTCATTCACGGCTACGCCAACCCCGCCCACGAGCAGCGCATCGGGGAGATTGTCAGCCGCGAGCGCCCCGGCCTGTCGGTAACGCTCGCGTCGGATGTCTGCCCCGAGGTGCGCGAGTACGAACGCCTCTCCACGGCCTGCGCCAACGCGTATGTGCAACCCCTCATGTCCCGCTACCTGAACGGCCTCGCGGCCCTACTGCGGGAGTCGGGTCTGGCGTGTCCGTTTCTCCTCATGACCTCCGGGGGCGGGCTCACGACGCTGGAAACCGCCGTCACGGCCCCGGTCCGTCTGGTGGAATCGGGCCCCGCCGGCGGTGCGATCCTGGCAAGCCACCTCGCGCGACGGCTGGAACTGGGCGACGTGCTGTCCTTCGACATGGGGGGCACCACGGCCAAGCTCTGCGTGATCGACGGGGGTGAGCCGCTCCACTCCCGCACCTTCGAGGTGGCGCGCAGCTACCGCTTCAAACAGGGCAGTGGGCTGCCCGTGCGGATCCCCGTGATCGAGATGGTAGAGATCGGGGCCGGGGGCGGGTCGATCGCAGGGGTGGACGAGCTGGACCGCATCCATGTGGGACCCGAGAGCGCGGGGTCAGAGCCGGGCCCGGCGGCCTACGGGCGGGGCGGCGATCAACCCACCGTGACCGACGCGGACGTGGTGCTCGGACGCATCGACCCGGAGCTGTTTGCGGGGGGAGCGATCGGGCTGGACCGGAGCCGGGCGGAGAACGCGATCGGGACCCGGGTGGGATCGAAGCTGGGGCTCGACGCTTCGGTGGCGGCGCTGGGGGTAAGCGAGATGGTGGACGAGAACATGTCCAACGCGGCGCGTACCCACGCGATCGAGTGGGGGAAGGGGCTTTCGGGTCGCACCGTGATCGCCTTTGGCGGATCGGCGCCGATTCATGCGGCGCGCCTGGCGGACAAGCTGGAGCTGGACCGCTTTCTCGTGCCGGGAGACGCGGGGGTGGGTTCGGCGGTGGGTTTCCTGTTGGCGCCGATCTCGTATGAGGTCGTGCGGAGCCGCTACATGCGGCTGTCGCGCTTCGATCCGGGACTGGTGCGCGACATTCTTGCCGGGATGAGGGCGGAGGCGGCGGCGGTGGTGGCGAGGGGCGCTCCCGGGACCGCTACCACCGAACGTGCGCACGCCTACATGCGGTATGTGGGACAGGGCCACGAGATCGGGGTCGAGCTGCCGCGCGAGGTGGTGGATGCGGGGGTGACGGGCGCCGACGCGGTGGCTGCTCTGCGGGAGGCCTTCGACCGGGCCTACAACGCCGTGTACGGGCGCACGATCCCGGGGCTGGATGTCGAGGTGCTGAGCTGGACGCTGGTGGTGTCGGCCCCGGCACGGGCAACGGGGGACGCCGGTGCGGCCACGGACACCCCTTCAGCGGCGCCCCGGGTGGAGCGTCCCCAGCCAACCGCCTGGGCGGAACTGTTCGAAGGCACGGCGAAGGGGCTGGTGCGGGCGGCCGTTCACCACCGGGCGGAGCTAGAAGCGGGCGTTATCGTCAGCGGCCCGGCCCTGATCGCGGAAGCTCAGACCACGACGGTGGTCCCCGGCGGCTGGGAGGCCGTCGTCCTTCCCGGCGGGCATCTCCTGGCAGAACGGCGCGTTCGCGAAGTGGCCCGGGCCAGCGTCTCCGCCCTCCAGGACCAGATCATGTGGAGCCGGCTGCTCTCCGTGGTCGAGGAGCAAGCCCGCACGCTGGTTCGCACCGCCTTCTCGACCCCGGTCCGCGAGGCGGGGGACCTCTCGGCCGGCGTGTTCGATCTTTCCGGTCGCATGCTGGCCCAAGCGGTCACGGGGACGCCCGGGCACGTGAATGCCATGGCCGCGTCGGTGGGCTTTTTCCTGCGCGACCACCCCGTGGAAACGCTTGCCGAAGGCGATGTCCTCGTCACCAACGACCCGTGGGAGGGGACGGGCCACCTGAACGACTTCACGGTCGTGACCCCGACCTTCCTGAACGGCCGGCCGGTCGCGCTCTTCGCCGCGACGAGCCACATCGCGGACGTCGGCGGTCGCGGCTTCGGAGCCGACGCCAACCAGGTGTTCGAGGAGGGAATCCGCATTCCTATCGGCCACCTGATCCGCGCGGGCAAGGTGGACGAGACCCTCATGCGGATGGTGCGCGCGAACGTGCGCGACCCGGATGTGGCCCAGGGTGATCTCTACTCGCTCGCCGCCTGCAATCGCACCGGCTGCGAGCGGTTGATCGCGATGATGACCGAGTTCGGCCTCGATTCGCTCGATGGCCTGGCCGACATGGTCATCACGGCGTCCCGCCGCGCGATGCTGGAACGGATCCGTGCCCTGCGCCCCGGCACCTATCGGCACCGGATGACGATCGACGGCTACGACCAGGACCTGGAACTGGTGTGCGCGCTCACGGTCTCGCGGGACGGCATCCGCATCGACTTCGACGGCACGTCCGCCATGTCGCCCTACGGGATCAATGTGCCCGAGACGTACACGCGCGCGTACGGGTCCTTTGGAGTGCGCTGCGTGGTCGGGTCCGAGGTCCCCAACAACGCGGGTTCCCTCGGCACGATCGATGTCACGGCTCCGGCCGGCTCCCTGCTCAACGCGCCCCCGCCCGCCGCCGTCTCGGCCCGCCACTCGATCGGGCAGATGCTTCCCGATGTGGTGCTCGGGTGCCTGGGCCAGGCCATGCCTCCCGGGTCGGTCCCGGCCGAGGGGGCGTCGTGCCTGTGGAACCCGGTCATCATGGGAGGGAGGGGGTTGACCGGATCGGACCCGTATGGGGATGCAGAGGAGTTTGTGGTCAACCCGTTCCACACCGGGGGGACGGGCGCGCGGCCAGGCAAGGACGGCCTGAGCGCGACCTCCTTCCCCTCGGGCGTGCGCAGCACCCCGATCGAGATCACCGAGACGGTGGCGCCGCTGATCTTTTGGCGGAAGGAGTACATCCCGGACACGGGGGGGCCGGGCGAGTTCCGGGGCGGCCTGGGTCAGGTCATGGAGATTTCGCACGCCCAGGGCGCCCCCTTCGCGGTCTCCAAGATGTTCGAACGGGTGCGAAACGCCGCGCGGGGCCGCGATGGGGGCGGAGCGGGCGCTGCCGGGCGGGTCCATGTGCCCGGCGTGGGCGACATGCGGGTGAAGGGGAGGGAAGTCGTGCCGCCCGGACACCGGATCGTGCTGGAGACGCCCGGGGGTGGGGGGTTGGGGGACCCGTGCGACCGAAGCCGTGACAAGGTGCGCGCAGATGTGCTCGACGGATATGTGAGCGCGGAGGAAGGGGTACGTGCATACGGGGCGAAGGACGACCCGGAGAGGTGATGCGGCACCGCTTCCCCCTGGCGACGCTCGCTTTGATTGTGACCGCTTGCGACGCGCCCACCTCTTCCGAGGTCTCCCCGGTTCCGCCCGTCGACGAATCCGTATTCGCGATCGGCGGAAATCGTCCCGCGACCCTGATCCGCCCCACCGACTACGCGAGCGGTACGCCGCTTCCCGTGGTGATGGCCCTGCACGGCTTCACGAGCAACGCGTCCAACACCAATCAGTACTTCGGCCTGGGGCGCCGGGTGAATACCGACCGCTTCGCGCTGATCCTGCCGAACGGGACGCGCAACCCGGACGGCGCCACCTTCTGGAACGCGACCGACTACTGCTGTGACTTCTTCGGGAGTGGCGTGGACGATGTCGGCTATTTGACCAGCCTCGTGGACGAAGCCACCCAGCACATCGTGGCCGACGGCGTGTACCTGGTCGGCCTCTCGAACGGGGGCTTCATGTCTTACCGCATGGCATGTGAATCGATGCCGGAACTGCGCGGAATTGCGAGCGTGGCGGGCGCGACCTTCGACGATCCGGAACGGTGCGAGGGGGCCAGGCCGCTCTCGGTGCTGCAGGTTCACGGCACGGCGGACAACGTCATCCGGTACGGCGGAGGTAGTCGCGACGGCGGCGAGGTGCGCTACCCCGGCGCCCGGGAGTCCGTGCGCCGCTGGGCCGCCCGTGCGGGCTGTGATGTGGACGCTTTGGAGACGCTGTCCCGCCTGGACCTGGACGTGAGTCTGGAGGGTGCCGAGACCACCCGGCAGCGCTACCAGGAGAGGTGCGCGGACGGCGTCAGGGTCGAACTGTGGACGGTTCAGGCGGGGCCCCATGTCCCGGCCTTCGACCCGGACAACATCGGTCGCCTGCTGATTGCCTGGCTGTTCGAGTAGCTGTCCCGCCAGGGACTCCTCTCGCCGGGGCTGGCAGCCCGCGACTGCCGGCTACCCCTCCGGACAAGCCGGATACATCACCAGCGACTCCAAATCCTCCCTGATCGCCTCATACAGGCTTTCGGGTGTCGTGGGTGCCTCGTTCTCGATCCAGCCGCCGCACCGGGCACCGCCGGACATCCGTCCCTGGTAGCGGACCCGGCCCGTCTCGTGGTAGACGGTCAGCTCACCCTCCCACGTTCCGTCCCTCAGCGTTGCCTCGAGCTGCAGACGCCCTTCAGCACCGGGGAAGTTGCGAAAAACCCTCCCCGAATACGGAAGCATGGTGCCGGGATCCAGGTAGGTGGTGTCCTGGACGACGAGTTCGCCGATTTCCCGTGTTGGCTCCTGACAGGTGGAGAGCACAAGCGCCAGAAGGCACACGCCAAGTCCGGCGAGTCGCCGCGCAAAGCCGCGGGCGGGTCTTGAAGCACAACCCGGGTTCCTTGCAGATTGCTTGTACGCCCGGCTGGACGCCACTGCGGAAAACCTGGACCGATACAGAGGAATCATGAGCATCAACCTAGCCGATGACGCAATCCACGCGCTAAACCGCGCTGCCGCGGCGGCCGCACGAGAGTGCGGGGACACGATCGCGCCCGGACACATTCTCGCCGGGATCATCTCCCAGAGCGACCCGGATCTGCTGCGGGTTCTCGAGCAGCTTGGCCTGGATCCCGAAGCCCTGCCGGAGTCGATGCGGAACCTCCCGGAGACCTACGAGGGGCACCTCCCCTTTACACCCGCATCTCACGACGTGCTCGCGGCTGCGGTCGGTTTCGTGTCGGGGTCCGATGGGCCAGCCACAACCAGCGGACACCTTCTGCTGGGGGTCCTGCAGGCCGGTGACCCTGAGTCGCGCGCGGCGTTGGAGTCGTGGGGGCTGGACGAGGCGGCCCTGGAGGGCGAGCTGCGTCCGGAACCATCGGGCGTGGGGGCCGTGGAATGAAGACCGTGATCGGAGGCGGCGCGGTCGCCGTGCTCGCGATCGGGCTGGCCTGTGGGGCCCCGGCGGAGTCGGACACCGACACGGGGTCCCCATCCTCCGGTGACCCCTTCGCAGCTACCCCCGCCGATGGCAGACTCCCTCAGGTCGGTCCCGCGCCGGCAGACTACCGCCCCACGGCGGCCGGGGCCCCGTCCACGGACATCTGGGTCGGCCGGATCGAGCGGGACGGCGACGGCACGCTCTCGATCGCCAGCCTCGCCAACGCCACCGACCGGGACGGCTACGACAACCAGCCCTCATTCGACCTCTCCGGCAGCGCGATCTACTACACGTCGGCGGTGGACTCCACCCAGACCGAGACCTTCCGCTACGTCCTGGATACGGGCGCTGTCGAACAGGTGACCCGCACCACCGACGCCAGCGAGTTCTCCCCCACCGTGATCCCCGGGCAGGACGCGTTCTCGGCCATCCACGAATTCCGCGGCCTGCAGTTTCTTTGGCGCTACGGCGTGGACGGCTCCTCGCTGGGGCCGATCTTCGCGACCGCCGAGCCGGTGGGGTACCACGCTTGGGCCGACGAGCGGACCACGGCGATGTTCATTCTCGGCGACCCCCCCACGCTCCAGGTCGGAGACGCGATCTCCGGCGAAATCCGTGTCGTGGCCGAGAACCCCGGACGGTCGATCCACCGGATACCCGGGTCGAACGACATTTCCTTCGTACGCAAGGCGGCGGACGACGAGTGGTGGATCGAGCGCCTGGATCCGGAGTCGGGGGAGACCGAGCGCCTCACGCAGACATTGCCCGGGCGCGAGGACTACGCCTGGACGCCGGAGGGCGCTATCCTGATGGGGGACGGTGTCGGGCTCTTCGCGTGGACGCCCGAGAGCGGCTGGCGCGAAGTCGCGGCGTTGGATCCGGGCGCCGGCGGAGAGATTTCGCGCCTCGCGGTCAGCCCCGATGGCACCCGGATCGCCGTGGTGAGGAACCGATGATATCCGCGGTCGCTGCCGGCACGCGCGTGTCGCCATTGGCCGTGCGGGAAACTACGGCCTTGCGCATGGCGTACATTATGGAGGCACAGGAAATCCCGAGTTGAGACCCGAATAAGGAAAAGGGACAAGGATCATGGTGGGAGACTTCTTTAGTTGGTACCTGACTTCCCTGGGCGAGTTCTGGAGTTCCGCCATCAGGATCGGCCTCCCGCAGATCCTTCTGGTGGTCCTCCTCATCTGCTGGCTGAGGAGAAAGGGCTGCGGCAAGTCGAGTGGGAAGAGCTGTTGCTGGATCTGGTCGTGCGGCTCCGGTAGTTCGTGCGGCGGTGATGCCGGGGGCTGTTGCTGCGCGACGGAAGGGTGCGGCTGTACCTGTGGCAAGTGCTGCTGCCAGGCCGCTTCCTGCGACGAGGACGGGGACTGCGCCGACCACGACCACGAGTGACCGCCGGCCGGCAATCGTGGTTCGTGCTGGCAGTCGTGGCTGCCAGCGCGCTGCCCGCTCCCCTCCTGAGCCAGGACACCCGCGACCGTCCTGCAACCGAAGACCCGCCGGGCACCGCCACCCTGACCATCCGGGCGGTTCGCATCCCCCAGCCCCCCACCATTGACGCCGTCCTCGACGAGCCCTTCTGGCACGAGATCGAGCCTGTTACCGACTTCCGTCAGCGCGTCCCGGTTGACGGCGCCCCATCCTCCGAGCTGACGGAGCTGCGGGTCGCGTTCGACGAGAACAACCTGTACTTCGCCGTCGTGCTCCACGACAAGGACCCGGCCGGCATCCGGCGCAGCATCCTTCACCGCGAAGGCCGGATCGATCAGGACGACAACATTCGCATCGGCCTCGATACATATCACGACCGCCGCAACGCCTACATCTTCGAGATCAACCCGTTCGGCACCCAGGGCGACGCCCTTATCACCGACGAGTCCATGACCCTGGCGGACTGGAACTGGGAGGGTGTCTACGAGAGCCAGGGCCGGATTACCGACGACGGCTGGGTGGTGGAAGCCGCGATCCCCTTCACGACCATCCGTTTCGCGGACGTGCAGGCGCCCGAGATGGGGATCCTCATGGAGCGCACCATCCGCCGCAAGAACGAGATGGTCTACTTCCCCCACATCGGCCAGGAGTTCAGCCGGGCCCTCACGCAGGTCTCGCAGTACGCCACGCTCACCGGGCTGGAGGATCTGCGCAGGGGGCGGCACGTCGAAGTCAAGCCCTTCGCGATCACGGGGCGTTCCACGACGGGAGGCGGAGGAGATTCGGGCGCGGCCACCGAGACGCTCAACGACCTCGGGCTGGACCTGAAGTACTCGGTCACGCCCAACCTGACCCTCGACGCCACGGTGAACCCCGACTTCGCCCAGGTGGAGGCGGACAACGTCCAGATCAACCTGACACGCTTCAGCCTCTTCTTCCCCGAGAAGCGGGAGTTCTTTCTGGAGCGTGCGGGGCTCTTCGGTTTCGGCGACTCGGAGGAGACTCAGGTCTTCTTCAGCCGGCGGATCGGGATCACGAACGACATCGCGGGGGGTGGCCGGCTCACCGGCCAGGCCGGCCCCGTCTCGGTCGGTGTGCTCAGCCTCTACACCGACGACGCCACCGGTCTGGACGGGCGGGTCGTGTCCGGGGGGCTCAACTCGGTCGTGCGGCTGCGCACCGATCCGTTCCCGAGGACCACAATCGGGGGGATCCTGACGTCGCTCGATACGGAGGGCGGGACCAATCGGGTGATCGGGGGAGACATGCAGATCCGTTTCGGCGGCTCGAGCTTCGTGCAGGGGTGGGTGGCCCGCTCGTCGGGCGACACCGGGGTGTCCCGAGCGGGGACCACGGGTACGGCCGCCGGACCGTCGGGCGCATCCAATGCCTCTTCCTCGGCCACCGCCGCCTCCATTGAGGCCGACCTCCGCAACAGCCTGGTGTCCGCCGGCGCGGGGTTCACGCGCATCCCCGCGGGCTTCGATCCCGCGCTCGGCTTCGTCCGCCGGCGCGACATGCGGCGCGTGACGGGGTCTGTGGCGGTTTTTCCGCGTTTCGAGCAGAGCCGCTGGGCACGGCAGCTGATCGCCGTGGGCAACGCCGAACACATCGCGGGGCTGGACGGGGTGAAGCAGGGCACGTTCCTCCTGTCGCACAACATGCTCACCTTCCAGAGCGGCGATCGTGCGATGCTCAACATCACGCGCCGTTCCGAGGTCCTTCTGACACCGGTGCGCATTCAGGGGCGCGAGCTGGCGCCCGGCAGCTACACGTTCAGCGGGGCCCAAGTCACCTTCGACACCAACACCAGCCGGCGGTTCTCGGCGAAAGGGGGCTTCTCCCGGGGCGGCTTCTGGGGCGGAACGGGCACCGAAGTCTCGATAGGGGGAATGTGGAAGACGGGTCCCTACCTTACGATCAGTGGCGATTATACGCGGAACGACATCAGCCTGCCCGTCACGGACGGGGACTTCACCACTCAGCTCTACGGCGTGACCATCCTTGCCGCGGTCAGCCGGTCCCTCTTTGCGAACGCACTGCTCCAGTACGACGACGTGTCCAACGTGGTCCAGGCCAACGTGCGGATCGACTGGATCCACACCCCGGGCAGCGACCTCTTCGTGGTCTTCGACACCGGGTATCTGACGGGCGATCTTCTGGACCCGAGGACGGAGCGTTGGCGGCGGAGGACGGGGGTGGTGAAACTGACGTATATGAAGGCGTTCTGACTGGTGGGCTTCATGGCGCCAACTCACCACACATGTCCTCCAGCGTAACCGCTTCGATGTCGTTACGCAGCGGGTAGCTCTCATCGCCTCCGTGGACGACGAGCTTACGCGTCGGCTTGACGTCCTCACAGGCGATGTGGAAGCCCCGGGAGACCCTGGTCGCCGAGCCTCGTTTGATCTCGATAGCCCAGACCTCACCGCCGCCCATCTCCAGCACGAGGTCGATCTCGGCCCCGCCCACCGTGCGATAATAGCTATGGGAAGCGTGCACCGGCACTCCGCTGAGGATGTTCTCGATTGCGAACCCTTCCCAGCTGCCGCCGACCACCGGATGCCCCAGTAGCGTGTCGAATGACTCGATTCCGAGGAGGGCGTGACAGATCCCGCTGTCCCGCAGGTAGGTCTTGGGTGCCTTGACGAGGCGCTTGCCCACGTTTCTGCGCCACGACACCAGACGGCGCACGAGGAGGAGATCGACCATCAGGTCCAGGTAGCGTCCCACAGTGCGCCCGCTCAAGCCCAGAGACCTGGCCAGGACTGCGGCGTTGAACGTCTGTCCCTGATTGTGGGCAAGCATTGTCCAGAAACGGCGTAGCGTCTCGCGCGGAATTCGGGGGCCCAGGGCGGGCATGTCTCGCTCCAGATAGGTCCGGATGAAGTCGAACCTCCACTCGAAGCTGTCCGCGTCATCCGCGGCGAGCAGGCTGTCGGGCATGCCGCCGCGATGCCAGAGATCGTCGGGGTCGGTCGTCACCTCCCGTACGTTGAAGGGCTGCATTTCGCAATGTGCGACGCGTCCCGCCAGGGTCTCTCCCGCCTGCTGGAGAAGATCGATCGACGCGGAGCCGAGAAGAAGGAAGTGACCCGTGCGCCGATCATCCCGCCGGCGCTGGTCGATGATGCCTCTCAGCGGCTCGAAGAGACCCGGAGCCCGGTGGATCTCGTCAAGGACGACGAGTCCGTCTGCGTTGCGCTCACAGTACTTGTGGACATCCGTGAGCTTCGCGCGGTCACGCGGGTCCTCCAGATCGAGGTAGGCGGCGTTCCCCTCCCGGACGAACTCGAGAGCGACCGTGGTCTTACCGACCTGGCGCGGTCCCGTCAGTGCCACCGCGGGGGCCCTGGCCAGCAGGTGCTCCACCCGGGCCCTGGTTTCGCGGGCGATGATGGGCCGCGGCTGGGCGCGGGCTCGTCCGGCAATGGCTGGGTGAGCCGGCACCGACTCAGGGGAATCCCCTGTCCTGCGATCGCTTGTCGTCATAACCATGCAAATCTAACATAGCGTGCGCGATTTACATAGTTAGAACTACCCTTTCACTCCGGGAAAGAGACGCGGATTGGCGAGGGCGGCGACCAGCACGTGGGTTGCAGCGCCGAGAGCTACTCGTGCGCCCCCTCGGCGATGGACCTGGCCCACTCCGGAACCACCGACGGGTCGATGTCGAAGACCGCCAGCCCCACCGTGAAGACGACGGTGGCGATCACGATCACCCCGATCAGATTCAGGAAGACTCCGGTGCGGGCCATCTCCCCCACCGTGATCCGGTCACTGCCGAAGACGATCGCGTTGGGCGGGGTCGCCACCGGCATCATGAAGGCGCACGAGGCCGACAGCGTGGCGGGGATCATGAGGACGAGCGGGTGGGTGCCCGTGACGACCGCCACCGATGCCAGGATCGGCAGGATCACTTCGGTGGTGGCGGTGTTGCTGGCGAACTCGGTAAGGAAGGTGAGCGCCACGCAGACGAGCAGGATCATCACGAAGACGGGGAGATTTCCCAGCACCTCGAACTGGCGGCCGATGAGTTGCGCGAGCCCCGTCTCCTGAAACCCGGCCGCCAGCGCGAAACCGCCGCCGAAGAGGAGCACGATGTTCCAGGGCAGCCGCGGGATCACGTCCGGCCCCATCACGCGGGTCGCGCCCTTCTTGCGGTTGCGCGTCGGGATGAAGAACAGCACGGCCGCCAGGGTGATCGCCACGGTGCCGTCGTCGATCATCCCCGGGTCGGGAAGGAGGCGCGACCACCCCGGCAAGCTCAGGAAGCCGAGTTGCAGGTCGACCCGGAAGACCCATAGCAGCGCCGTTGAGACGAAGACGGTCAGCACCGCCCGCTCCTCGAACGACATGGCGCCGAGGCGGGCGCGTTCCGTCTCGACCACCTCCCGGTCGACGTTCACTCCCTCCGGAACGCGGTGGAAGACCCGCGTGATCAGCACCCACGCCACCACCAGCATGATCACGCCGACGGGAAGAGCCATGACGATCCACTGGCCGAAGGCGATGGCCGGGGCGTCGGGGAAGAGGATCTGGAAGATGCGGACGAAAGAGAGGTTTGGCGGTGTGCCCACCAGGGTCGTCAGACCCCCCAGCGTGCAGCCGTAGGCGATCCCGAGCATGAGCCCCACCGAGAAGTGGCGTGCCCGCTCCCGTCCCGCTTCGCTCTCGATCTGCAGGATGATCGCCAGCCCGATCGGCACCATCATCACCGTGGTCGCCGTGTTGGAAATCCACATGGACAGGAACGCGGCGGCGACCATGAACCCGAGGACGATCCGTGCGGGGCCGCCCCCGACCGCGTGGATGATGTTCAGCGCGATGCGCCGGTGCAGGTCCCACTTCTCCATGGTCAGGGCGATCATGAAGCCGCCGAGGAAGAGCACGATTGTGCTGTTGAAGTAGATCGGCGCGGTCTCGTTCCCGGACATGATGCCCAGCAGCGGGTAGAGAACGAGCGGGAGCAACGCGGTGGCGAAAAGGGGGATGGCGTCCGTGACCCACCATACCGCCATGAGGACGGCGACTGCCGCGAGGCGGCTGGCGGGTATGTTGCCCGGGTCGACCGGGAAGAGCAGCAGGAGCAGGCAGGCCGCGCCGCCGAGCCAGAGGCCCAGAGCGCGCCCTTTCGAGGTGGATTGTCGTTCTACGGCCATTGGAGTTCAGTTGTGGGTACAACGGCAGAAGCTGCAATCCTACCGGTTGGTACCCTCCTTGGTCTCGTCATCCGCCATGGCCGCACGCTTGGCGAGCTCTTCCTCGTACTGCTCCTCGGTCAGGTAGGTCACATCCACCCACGCGTGGGCCATCTCGTCGACCGTGCGGTCGCCCCAGCCCACCCACTGGGTATGGTCGGGGTTGTTGGGGTTTTCGGGCGTATTGTCGTGCCACGCCGTGAAGACGAGTGTGGTCCCCGCGGGCAGGAGCGGAGCCGCATGATCCGCGTAGATGTAGTTGACGTGCCAATTCCATTGAAAATCGCTGACCTGGCTCAGAATCTCCTTGCGACCGTCAGGGTAGATGGCCGACATGGACATGGTCTTGCCGCGCATGTGCATGTGAGGCTGGTAGTTCTCGAGCCGGGACGGCCACTTGAGCACGTGGAAGTCCTGGGTCACCGCAATCTCCCCCGGCGCGATGTCAAGTCCGTCGCCGGTGGCGTTGAACATCCGCAGGCGGGTCCGGTTCTGGGGAACCTCGTCCTTCGGATAGAACCAGATGCCGAGTTCCACGTAGGTGTCCTCGACCTCCCTGCCGATGGCGTGCAGGTGCACCTCCCAGCGAATCCTGGAACCCGGCAGCAAGAGCTTTCCGGCCCCGTCAGGGAAGATCTCTCCGACCTTGCCGACAGCCCACTCCATGAAGAGGCCGGGGCCACCCATGGCGCGGCTGCTCGTCGCGAGCGCGGCGGTTTCGGCAGTCATCCCGTCGGGGTCTTCGTCCTGAATCAGATAGGCCAGCGTATGGTGGACGACGCTACGGCCATCGGGGTAGGAAGGCCGGATTTCGATCGCCTTCACCCAGCGCTCTTCGGTCAGGCCGGTCTCGGTTTCGGGGCGGAACCACTTGTCCATGGTCTCCGCGGCCAGGGTGTAGGGCTCGCTTTGAACGACCAGATCGGGTTCGCCGAACTGTGCCGAGAATTGCCAGACGGTCGGGTCCGGGAATTGGGGCGGTGGCGGCATGTCGGCCTCGTCGCCGAAGGGCATGTCGCTGTCGAGCCACGTGACGAGAGTCTCCAGCTCTTCGTCCGTCAATCCCCGGTCGTTCTTGAAGTCCTGGATTCCCACGGACCGGTCGATGTGCCAAGGAGGCATGACCCGCGCCGCCACCTTCTCCCGTATACGGGGCGCATAGCGCTTGACGGCGTCGTAGGTCATCAGAGACATCGGCGCGATGGACCCCGGCTGGTGGCAGATCTGGCAATTCTGCTGGACGATCGGCGCCACGTCCCTGGCGAAGGTCGGGTGATCCTGCGCCCCGGCCGGTGCCGGACCGGCGACGATGGTCCAGGTGATCGCCAGGCAGCTGGTTGCCACCCCGCGAATGATTCTCTTTCGGCACATGCGATTTCTCCTGATCATCAGTGAGTGACGTGTACTCTCGCAAATCCGTTGGTCCAGCAGCATTGGGCGTGTCCGGCGCCCGACACTCCCGAAGCATCGTTTGCTCGAACGCGAAGCACGTACCTCCCTGGCTCCGCGAAGGTGGCCATGGTCGTCATCATCCCCCCGGAGATCGCGACCTCGCCCTCGGTCTCACTGAACGTGACGTCGCCGGGTCCCTGATGTTTGAACCACGTCAAGTCCACATTGGCACCAATGGGCCTCCCCGGACGGCCCCTGCCATCGTCGTGGGCCCACACGGTCAGCGGCACGGGAGTCCCCGCCATCGCCTCGACCGGTTCGTTCCAGAGTCCAGCCGGGCCTGCTCCTTCCGGACCGCCCTCGGAGAAGGCAAGAACGGGTGGCGTGTTTCCGGATCCCGCCTCGCCCTCGAGCGCATCGATCTCCCAGTCCCGGTGCAGCGTTCCCGGAATCGAGTAGCGCTCTCCCCTGAAGTCGATGGTCCACACCACCGCCTTGTCGCCGAAGTCTGCCGGAACGGTCACCGTGAAGACGCCCCAGTGCCGACGGGGGCTGAATTGCGTGGGCTGGGGGCCGTCGAAGTCGGCGGGCTCGATGTGGTTGCCGGCTCCGACCGGGATCTCGACGACCTCTTCGAAGTTCCGATTGAAGTAGCCGAAGGAGAGGCTGAAGGTACCGTCGGGGTTCCCGTACCAGCCCTCGAATGCCGGCGTGACGGATTGCCCTGTGGCAGTTCGGAAGCCGAGCGGAATCTGGGCGGAAACGGGGTCGGGGGACGTCAGGCCGGCGCACAGCGCGACGACGGCCGCGCAAACAATGGACCGGGATCTTGGCATGCGGGGTCTTGGCATCGGGGCTTATGGAGGGGATTGTATACTGACATTAAGGCACTTGGGGGCCTGGCGCAAAGCCTGTTCTTTCAACGCGTGTCGAGATGCGTTGGCGCCGGACCGTGCCAGGAGGCTAAGGTGGGGTGCGGGCGTCCGATCTTGCGCGCTGCGGGCTACGGGCATAGGCGGAGAAGTGCGATGAACACGAAGACAGAAACCGGTGTGCATGGGCCCGGGCGCACCGTCGGTGTCGCCGTCCTCCTTGGCCTGTTCGCCTGTGAATCACCTGCCAACGACCCCTCCCTCGTTGTGCGCCGGGACAGCGCCGGCGTGGAGATCCTGGAGGCGCTGCGCCCGGTGTGGGGCGATGCGGACGGGTGGCGGATCGATCCGGAGCCGATCGTTGATCTTGCCATGAGCGGGAGTGGCCCCTCTCACGAGTTTGCCGAGGTGCTCGGGATGGCCCGCTTGTCCGATGGTTCGATTGCGGTTGCGGACGGGATGCTGAACGAGCTGGTGGGGGTTCGGACGTCGGCGGGCTGGTTCAAACGCCGACCGCTTTTTGGCGCTTCGACCTTGCGGGGAATCGCCTGGACAGCATCGGGGGTACGGACGGCTATACGGACTACGTCAGGGAGTCCAGCAGGGGCGGGATCATGAGTATTGCAACCCTTTTTCCCGTGAAGGCCCAGGTCGCCACACACGGGGGTCTGCTGTTCGTGGGCAACGCGGACGTCATGGAAGTGGAAGAACGCACCGCGGCCGGCGATCTGGCCCGTATCCTGAGAATCCGCGACTATGACCTGGGATTGTCCGCGGCTGTTCTACGTGCCGAGAGGGAAGACTTCCTGGGTGAAAGTCCGTCGTCGTTGCTTGAGGAGGTGGCGGAAAGCACACCCGCCTCCGGCAACCGGCCGGCGTACGACGACATCATCGTGGATCCATCCGGGGCGCTGTGGCTTCGACAGTTTCGGGGATTCTCCGAGTACGACCAACCGGAGCGATGGTTGGTACTGGCGGCCGATGGTACGTGGCTGGGAACTGTCGAAATGCCCCACAGGTTCCGCGTCATCGACGTCGAGGTGGACGCCGTGCTGGGCGTTTGGAGGGACGAGTTGAATGTTCAGCATCCGCGGGTGCTGCCGTTGCACAGGAATTGAGGCGGTCGGGTCGCTCCCGCTCCCCTACCTCACCAGATGCAATTCCGTCTGACGCCGGAGCGACCAGCGCATCTCGCCGTCCGCCGTGACTTCGGCCTCTTCCTCCTGCGCCATCCTGACGGGCTGGCCGTCCCACTCGGGAACGGGCGTCGTGACCTGAAGCTCGGTCGAGAACCACATGCTCGGGATCACGAGGGGGTCGCCGCGTCCGGGCACACCCGTCTGGTAGTCCCAGAGGCCGATGAGGGGCCCGGCGCCATGGCCGTGGTCGCCGATCGGGTGGGTGTACATCGTGCCGTTCAGCCCTTCGGCCCGCATCTTCTCGAGCACCGACGCCAGAATCTCGTTCCCGCTCCGCCCGACCTTCGTCTCCTCCAGGAGGATGTCCTGCAGGCGGTTCGAGTTGGCGAGCGCCTTCTGCAGCCCCGCGGGTGCCTCGGTCTCGCCCTCGCGCAGCACGTAGGCCATGTGCTGCGTATCGGTCGCGAGCCCGAGCGCGACGATCCCGAAGTCGCAGTGCAGCACGTCTCCCCGCTCGATCACCGGCGGGTCCGAACCGGCCATTGACGCGCCCCGCCGCTGCACCGAAACCGATGGCTGGAACCACGAGCCCAGCCCCAGGTCGTGCACGCGCTGGCGCATCCACCACACCACGTCTGCGGTGGTCGTACGGCCGGGCTCGATCACCACATCGGAAAACGCCGTGGCGATGATCTCGTGCACGATTGCCTGCATCTTCCGGTACACGGGTGTCATCGCGGGCACGCGCATGGCCAGGTAGTCGATCGCGAGCAGCGGTTCCCGCACAATCCGCCCGGCGAGATCGGAGCCGAGCGCCTCCTCCATCTGTTCCCATTCGCCCGCCGCGAGCCCGTCAGCGAAGTTGTGGTCGTGCGAGATATTGACCGCGATCCGCGCGGGGTCGCGCTCGCGCACCATGCGGGCGAAGAGGTCCCACTGGTCCTTGCCCCACAGCTCGGCCGAGCGGCCATCGGGGGCTTGCACGGTGGCGCGCACTGCCTCGTAGGCGCCGCCCTGCGACGTGCCTCCCAGCGCGAGCCGCTCCACACCCTCTGCCAGGCCGCGATCGTTGAAGATGTAGATCGTGCGGCGCCGCGCGGCGAAGGTGGTGGGCGACACGAGAGCCCTGAAGACGGGGTCCTCGTTGTATTCGCGCATGGTGACGACCCACATGTCCACGCCGTGCTTCCGCATCAGCATGGGCAGGTTCTTCTCCAGCCGCTCGTCGAGCCATGCCTGCTGCGTGCGGGCCTGCTCGCGCAGCGTGCCGAAGGGCCGCTCCGAGTGGTAGTCCCGGGCCTGAGCCTCAAGGGTAGCCGCGGGAAGCTGGAGGAGGGCGGCCAGGCATAGGGCCGGGACGCATGCAATCATTCGACGGTTGGTCGGGCTGGTCATTGTTCGCTCATCGGGTTGCGGGATCGGTTGCGCCTGACCGAATCAGGTCCAGGACTTCGGCCAGAATGGCTTTCCCCTTGTCGCGCGCGTAGAACCTGCGTGTCTCGGCGTATCGCGGGGTGGGCTCCATCTTCATCCCCTCTTCCATCACCCACTTCTGGAGTACGCTGGGCCGGGGTCCCCACCAGCCCTGTTCCCGGTAGTCCTCGTCGAGGAGGATCACCACCGGAATCGAGCGGCTCTTGCCGTTGGTCAGGTGCGCGTCCATCAGGTCGAGGTTCTCATCTCTGGGCAGGACACGCAGCTCGACTCGGTCGAGTGCCTCGGCGAAACGGGCGACGACGGGCAGAATGTTGACGGCGTCCCCGCACCAGTCCTCGCTCAGGGCAAGAAGACGCCAGGTGCCGGGGACGGTACTGGCCTCTGCGACAACGTCGTCGGGCAGTCGCACCCGTTGATGGACGCCGCGCCACAGCTCCTCGTTCTTGCGGACGGTCTCCAGATAGGCGGGGAAGGGAAGGGCGGACTGGAATCTTTCGCGCATGAGTTGTTTTTCACCGGGGTTTGTTGCGGATTCGGAGCAGCCCTTCCTGGGCGGCCGACGCGACGACTTCTCCGTCGCGAGTGAAGAAAGTTCCCCTCGCGAAGCCTCTGGCGCCATGGGAGACGGGGCTGTCCACCGAGTAGAGGAGCCATTCGTCCGCGCGGAAGGGACGGTGGAACCAGAGCGAATGATCCAGGGACGCGACCATGAGGTCCCCGTCCCGCACGTTGCGGGCGTGCGGCTGCAGAGCCGTCGCCAGGATCCCGAAGTCGGAAGCGTACGCCAGAGCGGCCTGGTGGTGCACCGGGTCGTCGTCCAGGGGTCCAACCGTCTTCACCCAGGTGTGGCGCACGGGTGCGCGCGGTTTCGGGTCGAAGGGGTCGTAGGGATCCACCTGTCGGAAGTCGATGGGCCGGTCCTGGGTCAGGACCTTCCTGACGGACTCGGGAATCCGGTCGGACTCCACGCGCAGAATGTCCAGATCCGAGCGCAACCCCTCGGGGGGCGGCACATCGGGCATGGGCGCATGGTGCGACAAGCCGGCCTCGGTCCGGTGAAAGGAGGCCGACAGCGTGAAGATGGCCCTGCCGTGCTGAATGGCCCGCACATTGCGCGTGGTGAAGCTCCGGCCGTCGCGCAGACAGTCGACGAAGTAGACTACCGGGATGGCCAGATCACCCTCGAGGATGAAATAGCCGTGCAGCGAGTGGGCCGAGCGGTCCGCGTGCTCGATGGTGCGCCGGGCCGCCACCAGCGCCTGGGCGAGGACCTGTCCGCCAAAGATTCTTCCGGCACCGAGGTCGCGGTTCTGGCCGCGGTAGATGTTGCTCTCGATGGGTTCGAGGTCGAGCAACTCGATCAGGGCTTGGGTCGAACGGGCCATGGGTAGATGGTAGCGAAATGGCGAGCGGAGTGCACCGGGGTTGCGGGTGGTTGTTACTTTCGGATGTCCCTGTGCTCGAATATCCTGAGGCGGTGAAACCACTCTTAGCCGCCGTTTCCCAACACACTAGAGAACAGAGGAGCCCACCCTGTTGACCGCATTGTCCTCCCGTGACCATTTGCATCGCCCGTCCTACCCCGCGGCAGAGGCCGGGCGCCTAGTCGGCCTGACAGCAACCCGGGTGCGCCGTTGGCTGACTGGATACGGCTACACCTATGGAGAATCGGTGCGACACCAGCAACCTGTGGTGCGGCGAAAGGAGAGTGGATTGACATCGTACGCTTCCTTCCTGGACCTCGTGGATCTGCTCTTCGTGAAGCGGTTTCTCGATTCTGGTATTTCGCTTCAGAAGGTCCGACGGGCTCTTGGGGAAGCTCGCGAGATACTTGGCACCGACCATTTTGCTCGGGAGACTTTTTTCACAGACGGTAATGCCATTTTTCTGCAAGTGCAGGAGAAGGGAGAAGCGATCCTCGAACTCATTTCCGGTGGACAGTGGACCATTGCGTCAATTATTCAGCAGCTCGCAGAGCAGATTGAGTTCGAGGCTCCTGGTGGATTAGCGTGCCGGTGGCATCCGCTTGGCCGAGGGATGCCCGTAGTTCTTGATCCCTTCGTGTCGTTCGGCGCACCCTCGATCGTTGGGCGAGGGGTGACGACTGCCAACATCCACGATCTGTTTGTCGCCGAAAACGAGAGCTTGTCGGCGGTGCGCGCTTGGTGGGACCTGACCGGGGCGGAGGTGGAAGCGGCGGTGGAGTTCGAACTCCAGCTGGTAGCATGAGGTTTTTCGTCGACAACAACCTCAGCCCACAGTTGGCGAAGGGTTTGAAGGCATTCGGTGAGGATGTTGTCCATCTCCAAGAGATCTTCCCGGAGAATGCTGAAGACCCCGAGTGCCTGGCCCGCATCGGTTCAGAGGGCTGGCTCCTTGTTACACGTGACAATCGTATACGCTTTCGGCCCGCTGAATGGACCGCCTTGAAGGAACACGGAGTTGGAGCATTCTTCATGGGCGGAAAGAAACGCAATCGGTGCCAATTGATTCAACAACTCGTCCGGAACTGGCCACAAATCAAGGAATGTGCTCGCAACACCAAGCGGCCTTTCGCCTTTCGTGTCAGGCCCACAGGCGGCAAGTTCGACCGTCTCCCGCTAAAGTGACCCGATCTCCGGTTGTCTGCATGTGAGCAACCCGACCCGACCCCGGACCCCCCTCCGCCGGCTGGCGTGGCCCGTCCTGGTCATCGCGCTCGCGGCGCCGACGCGGTCCGGCCCCCCGGCACCGGCCCCCTTCCCCCCACCCGACCCCGCCGCCCGGCTCGCCATCGATGTCGTCGAACTCACGGCGACCCAGGTTCACGACGACCTCCTCGCATCGAGGTACACGGTCACGGAACTCGTCCAGGCATTCCTGGACCGGATCGCGCGGTACGAGGACCACTACAACGCCTTCATCTCAATGAATCCGGAGGCGCTGGCCGTGGCCGCCGCGCTGGACGACGAGCTGCGCACATTGGGCCCGCGCGGTCCCCTTCACGGCGTCCCGGTCGTGATCAAGGACAACCTGGACCACGCGGGGCTGGTAACCACGGCGGGCTTCGACGGCTTCAGCTCCGCGACCGGGGGCATCGACATGGTGCCCGGGGACGATGCGGCCGCGGTGGAGCGGCTGAAGGCTGCCGGTGCGGTCATCCTGGGCAAGACGAACATGCCCGACTTCGCCGGCCACGGGACCCGTACCCGCAGCTCCGTGGCGGGCGAGACGTTGAACCCCTATGCGACCGACCGCGTCCCTGGCGGATCGAGCGGAGGGACCGCGACCGCCGTCAACGCCAGCTTCGCGGTGCTGGGCCTCGGCACGGAAACCGGCGGCTCGATCCAGAACCCGGCCGCGGCCCAGGCGCTGGTCGGCTTCAAGCCCACCTTCGGGCTGGTGCCCCTGGAGGGTGTGGTACCCATCGACGCGACCTACCGGGACGTCGTGGGGCCGATCGCCCGGACGGTGCGCGACGCCGCGCTGACCCTCGACGTGATCGCGGGCCCCACGCCGGAGGATCCCGCCACCTACGCGGCGGCGGAGCACATCCCTGAAGAGGGCTACGCGGCAGGACTGACCATAACCGCCCTCGAAGGGAAGCGATTCGGCCTAGTGGGCGCGGGTTGGCGGGAGTCCTTTCTGCCTCTCGCGCCCGAGACCGAGGTCCTGTACAGGGAAGCCATTGCGGCGCTGCGGGCCGAAGGGGCCGACGTCGTTGAGGATCCGTTCCAGGACCGGGGATGGGTCGAGCTCTACGGCGAGCGCCCGTCGGTTCCGACCGTGGGGAGCCACGACCTGCTCGTATACATGCAGGGTCTGGGACCGAGCGCCGCCTTCCACACCGTGGAGGAGTGGGAGGAACTCTCGGGGCGCGAGTTCGGGGGCGGGCGCAGGCGCAGACCTCCGGCTGCACCGACCGCCACCGAGGAAGGGGACGCGTTCCAGGCCTGGCGCATGGAGATGCGCGCCCTCTTCAGAGCGGTCGTGGAGGAGAGCAAACTGGACGGGCTGTTCTTCCCCCAGGCGGGAGAGCCCATCCGGCCGCTTGTGGAAGACCCCGAGCGCCCCGACTACCGGCCCAACAACCACGCCGAACTGCCAAGCAACATCATCAACGACATCGGGCTCCCCACCATCGCGGTGCCCTTTTCCTACTATGACGACGGAACGCCGTTCGTCCTGGCCTTTATCGGGGACCTGTGGACCGACGCTGATCTGCTCGCTTACGCGCATGACCTGGAGCAGGCGACGCAGGCGCGAGTGCCGCCGGAACTGACGGAGGCGCCGAAGTAGGCGGGGCGGCACCAGCGCACTCGGTGATTGGAAGAGAAAATGTCAACTTTGATTGACATAATGTAAAGTTTGATTGTCATTTGTCGGCCCATTGTCACCCCTGCCGGGGGACTGGACCACACTCGTGAAGAGGATAGCGACGATGAAGATGCGAGAAGGCAGCGCACATTCGATCATCAGGATGCGCACGAAGATTCGGTACGCCACCCCCATGATGAAGCCCTCCCTTCTAGTCGTGGTGGCCCTGGCACTGCTCTTCCCGCGCCCCGCCACCGCCCAGTCGACCGTGGAGGACCGGGTTCGCCGTGTGCTCGAGCAGGTCCCGCTGATCGACGGCCACAACGATCTGCCGGGCGCCGTCCGGGACGTGATTACGGCAGACGGGGACGTCGCGGTCTACGACCTGCGGACGCCTCGCGAGGGAGATACGGATCTGGCACGGCTCAGGGCTGGCGGTGTAGGTGGCCAGTTCTGGTCCGTCTACGTTCCTTCGGGCACCGTCCGCGCGGCGAGGCAGCAGCTCGAACAGATCGACATCGCACTTCGAATCATCGAGGCATACCCCGACCACCTCGGCCTGGCGCTGACTCCGTCCGATGTGGAGCACGTCTTCGGATCGGGACGCATCGCATCCATGCTTGGGATCGAAGGCGCCCATACGATCGAGAACTCGCTCGGGACGCTGCGCGCGTACTTCGCCCTCGGTGTGCGCTATGCCACGCTCACCCACTTCAGCAACACGGACTGGGCGGACTCGGCGACCGACGATGTCGTCTTCGGCGGGCTCAGTCCGTTCGGCGAGGAGGTGGTGCGCGAGATGAACCGGCTGGGGATGCTCGTGGACCTTTCCCACGTCTCTCCCGGCACGATGAGCGACGCCCTCAACGTGGCCGAGGCACCGGTGATCTTCTCCCATTCCGGCGCCCGCGCGCTGACCGATCATGCGCGCAACGTGCCCGACTCCATCCTCAGGCGCCTGCCCGAGAACGGCGGGGTGGTCATGCAGGTCTTTTATCCGCCATACGTCTCCGAGGCGGCGAGGGAGCACGATTTGCGGACCCAGGAGGAACAGGCCCGGGCCGACGAGATCCACGGCGCGGGGACGGACGGGGCGGTGGCCGCCATGGAGGCCTGGGGCGAGGCCAATCCCGCCCCCCGCGTGCCGCTGAGCGCGGTGGCGGACCACATCGAGCACATCCGTGACATCGCAGGCGTCGACCACGTCGGACTCGGGAGCGACTTCGACGGAATCCCCACCTACGTGGAGGGGCTGGAGGACGTCTCCACCTTCCCGGCGCTGCTGATGGAGCTGGCCCGGCGGGGCTGGACCGACGAGGAGCTGGGCAAGGTGGCCGGCGAGAACCTCCTCCGGGCGTGGAGAGGGGCGGAAGCGGCGGCCCGCCGTCTGCAAAGGGAACGGCCCCCGTCGACCATGCGCTTCCCGGGGGATCCCGGTTCGTAGGCGCCGCTGCGGTGCTCTCGGCCGGTCACCTCATCCCGTTCCCGGTCATCACCATGCGGCGGCCCATGTTGGTCATCGGGTCCAGGATCCCGTAGCTCCCCATCCTCATCGGGCTACCCCCCAGAAAGAGCCTCACTCCAAGGGACAGAACCCAGTATGAGCCCGTGCCGGGGAACTCGTCCGGGGGGACATCGCCGCGTTCGGCGCGGACGCGGTTGTACTGGGCCTCGACAAAGGGCCGGAAGCTCACGGGGTCGGCACTTGCCTGGACAGCGTAGGCGGCCGTTGCGATCAGCCATCGGGTGGCGCCGATCGGGTCGGCGTCGTGGTCGTACCGGAAGAAGGCGTCCGTGCCGGGTGACCCCGACCGGGCGTATTCGGGCCGCGTGGCGTACTCCAGCCGCAGATAGGGTTCGTGGCGACTCACCTCGTACCGCATTTCCCCGAGCAGGCTGAAATATCCCGTGCCGGTTCCAGGGTCACTCCGGGAGGCCTCGGCCAGGGCGTACAGCCTTCCCGGACCCACCGGGCCCGAATGCCGCAGCGCCGCGTTCATCAACCCCGTGCCCACGCGCCGCGGACTGTCCGGCTCAGCGATGCCCTCCTCCTGGTACGTCGCGCCAAGCCCTTCTTCATGCCGGGCCTCGGTGATTCTGGCGTACGAGGCCGAAGCCTCCCATTCATCGCCGCCGCCGACCGCCGATCCCCACCTGCGCGTGAGCCGCCCCGACCAGGAGTCGGCGAAGGAGCCGATGTTCGACATGTCGTAGGGCCCGTCCGGCTCCGTACCTCCGAAGACCCCCGCTTCAAGACTCCACGAACCCCGGCGGACAATCCCGTTCACCGTCCACCGCTCGAGCACCTGGGAAAGGTGGTGATTCGTGGGATACTTGAGCCCCGGGCGAGCCATGGGGTCGTCGGTGCCGTAGGGCGCGAAGCCCTTTCCGGCCGAAAGGGACACCTCCGTGCTGCGGACCTCCCACAGGTTCAGGCTCAGCATGAACTCGTGGAGGAGTGTGTGGGGGTGCCGCCTGTCGATGAAGCCCTCGCCCCAGCCCCCGAGCGTAAGCTCTCCCCCGTCCAGGGTCAGCCCTTCGAAGTTGAACGTGGTGCGAAGGACCAGGCGGCCCGACGGGCTCTCGAGGTTGGCCATCAGGGCGGGCTGTGTCAGGTACCACTCGGTACGCCGAAGTGGACCGTTTTCGCTGTCGTTCAACGCGCCGGCGGTCACGACCGGGAAGACCTGGGCCATCCCCGCCAGCTGCCAGTCGCCAAGGGCACGGCGAAACATCCCGTGGTCCATCTCCCGGGGCATCTGGTGCCCGGTCGTCGTGTCCTTCATCTGCGCCAACGCGGATGGAGGGGACGAATATGCCAGCAGGATCGCCGCGACGGCGGTCGCCGCGACTCGTTGCAACAACATGACTGCCTCGCTTTTGGATCGGCTTCGTCTGAAGAGGGTGCCTGTTTCAGGCCCGGTAGAGATCAGACGCAGCGAGGCGGGGGCGACACGATGTCCCTGGGAGACACCGAGGATAGCGGCAAGGAAATGTGGTGTGGCTGGAGTGGGGCGCCGGTGAACTGGCGAACTCTCGTATCCTGCGCTGGTTGGCTCGACAGCCAGCCGCAGGCCATCGGCATAAGGCACTCCTCACCGCCACGGTCCCCGTCGTGATGCATTGGGGGGTGTCCGCCTCCTGCCTTCGAATCCCCGCCGCCCGGGTCGTGACGGGGACTATCGGCATATGCGATTCGCCCGGTCGTTTTGCCATCCATTCCACACTGGAACGCGGCGGCCAGCGACCCGGTCAGGACGCCGAGCACCAAGAGGGCGAGGAAGCGGCGCATGGGGAGAATCCTGGTGTTGCCGTGTGCCCGGGTCAAGCCCGGGCATGCCCCCGCACGGCATGCCTGCGACCCGGTCGCCCGAGTCTTGCGTCCGCGGGCCGCCTCTCGCAGTCTCTCCATTGCAAGATCCGTGACCGCTCGTTCGCCGTTGGGACGACGGCACGTCCGCACCCCAGTACACCGGCCTCGTCCGGGTAAGGCAGCCAGATGTCCGCTTCACGCACGGTCGCACGATCCCCCCTCGTCCTTCTCGTCGCCGCCATGGTCCTCGCCGCTCTCGTCCCCCCCGCAACAGCCCAGGAGGCCCTCCCCGCCATCGCAGACAAGACGGATGGCACCACCGCCATGGAGGGTTTCTTCAACCTCTACTGGGACGATGACGAGGGGGCGCTCTACTGGGAGCTGGACCTGAGCGCCGGCGAATTCCTCTACCAGATCTCGATGGGTTCAGGGCTGGGGTCGAACCCCGTGGGCATCGACCGGGGCCAGCTCCGTGGCACCCATGTGCTGGAAGCCAGGCGCGTGGGACCACGGGTCCTCCTCATGGAGCCCAACTACCAGTTCCAGGCGCGTAGCGACAACACGACCGAGGTGCAGGCGGTGCGGGACGCGTTCGCGCCATCGGTCTACTGGGGCTTCGACATCGTGGCCCGGACCGGAGACAGGGTGCTGGTCGACGCCACGCCCTTCTTCCTCCGCGACGCGCGCAACGTGATCGGGCAAATCGCCCAGCGTAACCAGGGCACCTTCCGCCTCGACGCATCCCGTTCGGCCATTCACATGCCCGCGACCCGGTCGTTCCCGGAGAACACCGAGGTCGAATCCCTCCTGACCTTCACCAGCGACAATCCAGGTGGTCTGGTTAGCGGCGTGGCTGTCAATCCCCAGGCGGTGACGCTGCGCCAGCACCATTCGTTCATCCAGCTCCCGGACGACGGCTACCGGACACGGGTCGCGGACCCCCGCATCGGCGTGAACGGTCCGACCCTCTTCGACTACGCCACACCGATCGACGAGGACCTCCGCCTCCGCCTCGTGGCCCGTCACAGGCTCCAGAAGCGGAATCCCGGCCCGGGGCCATCGGAGCCCGTCGAGCCGATCATCTACTACGTGGATCCGGGTACACCCGAGCCGATCCGCAGCGCCCTGGTCGAAGGGGCCGCCTGGTGGGCCGACGCCTTCGAAGCGGCCGGCTTCGTCAACGGCTACCGCGTGGAGGTGCTGCCCGACGGCGTGGACCCGCAGGACATTCGCTACAACATGATCCACTGGACGCATCGGCGGACGCGGGGATACTCCTACGGGAACACGGTGACCGATCCCCGTACCGGCGAGATCATCCGCGGTGTGGTCAACCTGGGCAGCCTGCGCTTGCGCCAGGACTACCTCCATGGGCAGGGGATGGTCGCTCCCTTTGTGGGGACCGTCGGTGGCGGGTCGGCTGACGGCGGACCGCTCGGCGTGCAGGGGAGCGCGTCCGGGCACTCTCTGTCCTGCGGCATGTCCGCGGCTCCCGCCTTCGAGTACCTCGCCCAGTTGGCCGGCAATTCGGACGCGGTCGAGATGGCGCTGGCGCGGGTGCGGCAGCTGTCGGCCCACGAGGTCGGCCACACCCTGGGCTTCCCGCACAACTACATTGCCAGCACCTACGGTCGCGAGAGCGTGATGGACTACCCGGCGCCCTACGTCGAGATCGACGGTGACGGCGACCTGGACCTCTCCAACGCCTACGTGCAGCGGATCGGCGAGTACGACAAGCTCTCGGTCAACTGGCTGTACCGCGAGTTCCCGGAGGGGACCGACGAGGCCGCCGCCCTGGAGCAGGTCGCCATGGAGGGCCTCCGCGACGGACTTCTCTTCATGGCGCACACGAACAACAACTTCATCGGTGCCGGGCACCCCTACGCGAGTGTCTGGGACAACGGGTCCAACCTGGTGGACCACCTGAAACACGAGATCCGGGTACGGAACATCGGGCTCCAGGAATTCGGCGAAGATGTGATCGGCACGGGTCGCCCGCTGTCCGATCTGGAGTACGTGCTGCTGCCGTTGTACATGCACCACCGCTTCCAGTTGCGCTCCGCTGCGCAGAGCCTTGGGGGTGCGGACTACAGCTATGCTGTCCGGGGCGACGGGCAGACCCCGGTGTCGATCGTGCCGGGGGAGGAGCAGCGGGACGCGCTCGAAACCATCCTGTCGGCGATGACGGTGGACTTCCTGGCCCTCCCCGAGGAGGTGGTCGCCATGATCCCCCCACCCGCGTTCCGGCACAGTGAGGGCGAGATCTTCGCGGGGCACACCGAGGTGCTCTTCGACCCGTTGGGCACCGCCGAGGCCGCCGCCGACTTCACCGTGGGCGAGATCCTGCATCCGGCGAGGATGGCCCGCCTTGTTGTGTACGGAAGCATGGGCGACTACCCCGATCTGGAAGAGGTGACGGACCGTCTCCTCGCCGCCACATGGGGTGCCGCGGACGAGGGTGACGAATACCGCCTGAGAGTTCAGCACGTGATCCAGCGGGCCGTGGTCGACCGCATGATGCAACAGGCAGGGAGCGCCGGCACCATGACCGAGGCGCGGGCCGTGCTGTCGGACCGCCTGCACGATCTGGCCGGGCGCCTGGAAGCGCTGATGAACCCCTCACCGCACGGGCGCCTGGTTGCAGCCGACATCCGCCGGTGGCAGGCGAGGATCGAGAATACCACGCCGGGCCCGTCGCTCCAGCTGCCGGCCGGGGATCCGATCGGGGGGAGCAAGCGGGGCGGGGGACGGTGAAAGCGGTGTGCGCACATGTCGCCGTGACCACCTTCGACCGCATCTGCGAAAGCGCCGAGTCCGGGGAATAGTGGCCGGCCGCGCGCCTGTGTGCCGCACACCGGGTGCCGGCGCTCCGGCCACTGTCAAGAATTGGGCGCCTGGAAGCGGTATCCGAATCCACGCACGGTTTCGATCCACTCGCCGGCGGCGCCGAGCTTGCCCCGCAGGCGGCGCACGTGCATGTCCACCGTGCGGGTGTATAAGCGGCCCGCCATGGCCGAGTCCACACTCCACGCCTCCGTGAGCAGCTGGTCGCGGCTCTGGGTGCGGCCACGACGCTCCATCAGTGTTCTGAGGAGGCGGAATTCGGTCGGGGTCAGCTGGATCTCTTCGTCATCCAGGGTGACGATGTGCGCACCGACATCGAGCCTGAGCTGTCCCGCGCGCAGGATCTTCCCTCCGCCGGCGACGGACTTGAGCTCGCCCTGTGCACGGCGAAGGATCGCGTCCACCCTGAGCACAAGCTCCCGAGGGCTGAAGGGCTTCGTGAGGTAATCGTCGGCACCCAGCTCCAGTCCCTGGATTCTGTGGACCTGCTCCCGCTTGGCGGTGAGGATGAGCACGGGTACCGCACGGGTCGCGCCGTCCGAGCGGATGGTCTTCAGGACATCGTCGCCGGAGACGCCAGGAAGCATCCGATCGAGGACCAGCAGGTCGGGCAGCTCTCGCTGCAGGGCGTCCAGAGCGGCCGTGCCGTTCAAGGCCGTCTCGACCCGGTATCCCTCCCGCGTGAGCTGGTACGCAATCAGAGCGGCGATCTCCCGCTCGTCCTCGACGACCAACACGCGGGCCGCCGGTTTCCGTCCATCCGTTTTGAGAGAGGCCGAGATGGCCGTGCCGGCGGTTCCGGCCGTTCCATACGCGAGTGGTCTCATGATCCGCCCCCTGGTGACGGGTCGCCGACGAGCGCAGGGTCCTCGTCGGTCACGAGTTCCGGGTCTTCATCGTAGTATCGGAAGATCTTGTATCCACTGCCTCTTTCCAAGACTTCCTTGAACAACTGCATCTCCAAAGCCGGAAACGCACCGAAGGCCAGCAGCAGTGAGATGGCGAGGATCACGGGCGGGTCGCAGCTTGCCATGGCCTGATCTCCGTGTATGATCTGCGAGGTCCAGCCGGAAGAACGATGCAGGTCGGCGGCAACGTCGGCGCGAAGATGGAGTAACCCCTTTGAAGCGACTCTCGTTCCAGCGCAAAACCGATTTCGAGTCGGCCGTCAGCAACACGGAGGGAGTTCAGCCCTGGCGGCGGCTCTTCCACTCAGGAGGCGGGTTGGCCATGATCGGCCTCGCGCATTTCGCGGGGGCCGACTCCACCGTCATGCTGGCGATCGTTGCGGCGGGGGTCGGGGCGGCCCTGGTCCTGGACCTGGTCCGTCTCCGCTTCAAGGCCGCCAACACCGTCTTCTTCCGTTGGTTCGCCGCCCTCGCCTCTCCGCGCGAAGCCCAAAAGGTTGCGTCGTCGACCTGGTTCCTGATCGGTGCGCTGACCCTTCTCCTGTTTGCACCACCCGGGTTGTTCGTTCCCGCGATGCTTGTCCTCGCGTTCGCCGATCCGGCAGCGAGCATCGTGGGGCGGCTCTGGGGCCGCCGGCGCCTGGGGAAGGGAACGTGGGAGGGGACGACGGTCTTCTTCCTGGTGGCGGTGATCGTACTGACCCCCGTGGTGGGCCTGCAGGCCGCTCTCGTCGGTGGGGCGGCTGCCGCGGCGTTCGAAGTCGTGCCCAGCGGCGTCGACGACAACCTGCTGGTTCCGTTGGTTACCGCCGGGGCCCTTTGGCTCGTAGGGGCTGCTGGTTAGGAAGAGTCGGTGAAACTCTATGCCGACCCACCTCGCGGATGCCCGGAACACACCGTCGGCATTGAAGCGCCGTGTCGAAATCACGACTTTGGCGGTAGTGCTGGCGACCGCGGTTTCCGTGGCCTCGCCGAGCCGGTCGGCGGTGTGCCATTCCATGGGGCTGTTGACCTGAAGCGACTTTTGCATCAGCTTTCCGGCGTACCAATCAGGAGTAGTCTGCGCGGTCAATACCATCTCACATTCACGACGGGCCTCGTACCCTAATGGGGGGAGCCCGTCTTTTTCTTTCCGTCACGACCGCGTCCCCGCCGTGCCAAACAGCCAGTCGGAGGTTCGAGGTCAGCAGACTACCCCGCGACACCAGGGAGAACAGCAACGTGCGTACGCAGGGAACCGTCAAGTGGTTCAACGATCAGAAGGGGTTCGGATTCATTTCCCGAGCCGACAATGGACAGGACTGCTTCGTCCACTTCTCCGCCATTCAGGGCGATGGCTTCAGAAGCCTCACCGAGGGCGAGAAGGTCGAGTTTGACGTGGTCGACGGCGCCAAGGGGCCGGCGGCCGAAAACGTCATGCGGACGGGCTGACCGGCAGAAGCCGATTTAAGCCCGCCGGGCGGTCTGCCGACCAGCCCGGAAAAAAACACCGCAGTCACAGAACAGAGCGTGCCGGGTGGCCGGAGTAATCCGGTCGCCCGGGTCGCGCCACCTATGGTTCGACCCGGCCACGTCCCCTCGTGGCGTCCGCGATCCCCACGTCCAGACGGGCGCGATGGTGCGCGGGAACCAACACATGGTAGCGCACGTCCGCACCGAAAACCTTTTCGGTGACGGTTGCGTCCAGTTCTGCGAGGAAGCGGTCCACCCGCGGTGACGCCTCGTAGCTTACGGTGACGAGGACGGGGGTGCGTTCGACCTTTTCCACGGTCGAACACACGTCCAGGACGCGTTTGACTCCGCCCGAGTAGGCGCGCGCCAGGCCCCCCGTTCCGAGCTTCACGCCTCCGTAGAACCGGGCGCACACCGCGACCACCTCTCCTACTCCGGAGTGGAGCAGGGTGGTGAGCATGGGCCTTCCCGCCGTGCCGTGGGGCTCGCCCGCGTCGCTCATGCCGATGTGGGTCGTCGAACCCGGTGCCCCGGCGTTGAACGCCCAGCAGTAGTGCGTCGCGCCGGGTAGCGCCTGCCTGACTTCCTCGATGAAACGCGCCGCATCCTCCCGGCTTGCGGCGTGTCCCGCACGAGTCACGAAGCGGCTGCGCCGGATCAACTCCACGACTTCGGCGGGGGCGGCCGGTACGCGGTATGAGTGACTCAATCCAGGGCTCCATCCGTCATTGTGGGCGAGTGATCCATCATCGGGGACTTTCCATTTCGGGGACGCCCCCTTACTCTACTAGCGTGTGGCCGCAATTGAGAATCAGTCTCAATCTCAACGATGGCTGTTTCAGACATCACGGTATCCCAATGGGTGCTCTCACGGGAGGACTTGTGAGAAGGACAGACAACTTGTGAGAAGGACAGACAACGCGGCGCCGAACCCCAACGACCGCATGCTGGCTGATGTCCCGCTGGAGGAGGAGGTCGTCCTGGTAAGGATGGATGTGGCCGGCGAGGATGTCGAGCCCCTTCTGGAGCGGGGGATCGTGCCGGGATGCAAGCTGTGTCCGGTTCGGCATGCCCCGGCGGGAGGCCCCACCGTCTACCGAGTGGACGGCGCCCTCGTCGCACTCCGGAAAGAGACCGCATCGTGCCTTTGTGTGCGTAGCGCGCTGGAAGCGGCGGGGGTTCTCGACTCGAATTGAACGGGGGGACACGGTCCGCCACCCTGGCGCCGGAGCCGGCCGAGGGTCTTGCGGCGGAGGCGCGCGCTCCCCTGGTCGCGCTGGTGGGCCCCCCCAACTCCGGCAAATCCACACTCTTCAATCAACTGACGGGGCTCCGGCAGCGCGTTGCGAACTACCCGGGGGTGACCGTCGAGCGGCGGTCCGGGGTGGTCACGCTGCCGGCCGGCCCGGTGGAGGTGATCGACCTTCCGGGGGTGCACGGTCTTTCTCCGCGCAGTCTGGACCAGATGGTGACCCGGGATGTGCTTCTGGGTGAGATGGAGGATGCGGGACAACCCGCCGCGGTGGTTCTGGTCCTGGACGCCACGCAGCTCAAGTCCCATTTGATGGTCGCCGAGCCCGTACTGGGACTTGGCCTGCCGACCCTGGTCGTCCTCACGATGGCCGACGAACTGGACAGGCGTGACGGCGCGCTGCGGGTGTCCCGCCTGTCCGGCGAGCTTGGCGTCGAGGTGGCGCTGATCAACGCGCGGGACGGCGCGACGCTGGGACCGGTGCGCCGCTTCCTGGAGGCCCTCCACACCGGGGGCGAGGAGGTGCGGGCGTGTCCGATCGTGGTTGCGGTCGACCACGTTGAAGGCCGCGGCTCGGGTCGCCCCCTTCCCATGATCGACCTCTTCGCGGCGCGCCGGGAGCGAGCCCGGGCTCTTGGCCGCTCGGCAGGGTTTCAGGCCCCCCGGCTCTCGCGGTCCACCCAGCGGCTCGATGCGCTGGTGCTGCACCGTGTGTGGGGCCCGCTCATCTTCGCGGGTGTGGTCGCACTCGTTTTCGAGGCCATCTTTGCGTGGGCGGTGCCGCTCATGGACGGTACCGAAGCCGCGATTGCCGCTTCCGGCCAGTTCGTCGCGACGGTCCTCCCCGAGAGCTGGTTCCGCTCCCTGTTGATCGACGGAGTCTGGGCCGGAGTGGGATCCGTGCTGGTGTTTCTTCCCCAGATCCTGATCCTCTTTCTGTTCATCGCGATCCTCGAGGACTCGGGATACATGGCGCGCGCGGCCGTGATCGCCGACCGCCTCATGCACCGGGTGGGCCTGCAGGGCAAGTCCTTCCTTCCGCTTCTGTCCGCCTACGCGTGCGCCGTGCCCGCGATCATGTCGGCGCGGACAGTCGAGGACGAGCGGGATCGGCTCGCCACCATCTTCGTGGCCCCATTCATGACGTGTTCCGCCCGGCTTCCCGTCTACGCGCTGCTCATCGCGGCGTTCATCCCCGCGGAACCTCTGCTGGGACCATTCTTCGGGCAGCGCGCAGCCGTGCTCGTCGGGCTCTACGCGCTCGGTCTGGTCGCTGCGATCGGGACGGCGGCCATCCTCAAGGGCACGCTTCTCAAGGGGCGCCCCGTCCCGTTCGTGATGGAGTTGCCTCCCTACCGTCTGCCCGGTGTACGCTCGATTGTGACGCGCCTCCTCGACCGGACGAAGGTTTTCGTTCGGCGTGTCGGGAAGGTCATCCTCACGGTGACAGTGGTGCTCTGGATCCTGACCCAGCTTCCCAGAACCCCGGACGGGGAAACACCGGCCATCGGCGACAGCGCTCTCGGCCAGATCGGCCACGTGATCGAACCTGTGATCGAGCCCCTCGGCTTCGACTGGCGCATCGGCATCGGGCTCGTCACGTCGCTCGCCGCGAGGGAGGTGATCGTCGGGACACTGGGCACCATCTACGGGGTGGAGAACCAGGACACACAGGACTTCGAACTGCAAGCGGCCCTCCAGCAGGACCTCGACCTGGGGTCGGCCGTCGCGTTGCTGATCTTCTTCGTCTTCGCGCTCCAGTGCATGTCGACCGTGGCCGTGATGCGTCGCGAAACGGGGGGATGGCGATGGCCCATCCTGCAATTCACGTACATGCTGCTGCTCGCCTATGTGGGCGGGTGGGCCGCCAACGCCATCCTGTGACGGTGGCCATCCATCGCCCGGCGAGCGCCCGCCGCACGATCCGCCTTCTCGCCGCACTGGTGTTCTGCGGGAGCTGCACGCCCGCCCCGCCCGAAGCGGCCCCCGACGAATTCGTCGTTGACGACCGGGGGCGCAGGCACGATGTGTCGCTCCCGCGCACCCGCATCGTCTCCCTGATTCCCGCGGCCACCGAAACCCTGGTTGCGATCGGCGCGGCCGACCGCCTTGTCGCCCGGACCCGCTACGACGATCAGCCCGATCTGGCGTCGCTCCCGTCCGTCGGGGGAGGGATCGACCCCAGCCTCGAGTACCTGGCCGAGCTCGCACCCGATCTGGTTGTCCTCTGGCCCGCCGCCGGAGGAGGTGTCACGCTCGGGGACCGCCTCGCCGAGGTCGGCCTGGACGGGTACGCGGCGGAGGTCCAGACGGTGGCCGACTTCAACCGGCTGGCGCGCAACCTCGGCCGCCTTGTCGGCTTCGAGGACCGCGCGGACGCCGTGGTCGCGGCCGTGCAGGCGCAACTGGATGATGCCCGGCGGGTCTGGCCGGGGCGGGACCCCGTCAAAGTGATGTACGTCGTGCAACACGAGCCGCCGATGACCGTCGGGCCCGGCACCTTTCTGGATTCGGTCCTGGCTGCGGCCGGCGCGGTCGGCGCATTCCATGACATCCGCGGCAACTGGCCGCTCGTCAGCATGGAGGAGGTCGTCTGGCGGAACCCGGAGTTTCTTATCGTTCCGGTGACGGGCTACGGAACTCCCTCGGTCCCGCCGGGACAGCCCGATCCGTCAGCGGCCCGGTTGGCCGAACAGCCGGTTTGGGCGGTGGTCCCGGCAGTGCAGGCGGGCCGGGTGATCTCGGTCGATGCTTCGCTCTTTGGGCGTCCCGGCCCCCGCATGGGTGACGCCGCCCGCTACCTGGCGTCCCGGCTCCACGGCCCTCAGGATACCCGCGGCGGCCGCTTCCTGAGCACGAAGAGCCCCTCCTTGATGCTCGACACGATGATGAGCCCGCTCTGGAAGTAGGGGTACACGCTCCACGCCCCCGCGAATCCCGCCTTGTCCTCGCCGAAGGGCACTGTGTCGAAGAAGCCCACCTCCTTGGGGGCTTCCCCGTCGGAGATGTCGAGGATCCGGAGTCCGCTCAGGTAGTTGGCCTGGTACATGAAGTCGCCGAGGACGTACAGGTTGTGATCTGAAGAGCCCGTCGTGCCGAAGTGCTCCTTGACCAGCACCGGATCCCCGAGCTCCTCGATGTCCCAGACGAGCGTGCGCGTCCGGGACACCTGCCCGCCGAGTTCGTCCGTCTCGTCGTTCATGTAGAAGTACCGGTGGTCGTCCGAGATCCAGCCCTGGTGGAGGTAGCCGGTGTTGGGGTAGGACTCCGTCGCCAGCGAAACCGGGGCCTCCTTGTCGGTGACGTCCGAGATCGAGAGCGCGTTTTCGTTCGCACCGAGACAGATCTCGTGGCCGGTGTAGTCTTCGTCGGGCCCGTGGTAGACGACGCACTGGGCGTCGTGGCTGTACCCCGTGCCCGCGTTGCCGGTGCCGGCCTCGGCGAAACATCCGGTGAAGACCGGGTTTGCGGGGTCGCGGATGTCGATCATGTGGAGACCGCCCCCACACGTCTCCCCGCCCCCGGATGCCCCCACGACGTAGGCGAATCCCGTCTCCTCGTTGATCACGATGTTGTGCGCCGAATTGATGCCGCCGTAGTTGGCCGTGGCTTCGAAAGTCACGGGGGGTGCCGTCACGTCGCGCAGCTGCGTAAGATCGAACACCTGGACGCCGTGCGCGCCGGCGTTGTCCGCGACCACGAAGGCGTGATTCGCGTAGACCTTGATGTCACGCCACATGTTCGTGATGGCACCCTCGGTGAGGGGCAACTCCCCCAGGTAGACCGGATTGCCGGGATTGCTCAGGTCGACGAATGTCGTCGCGTCCGCACGCCCCATGATGGCGTATTCGCGTCCCGACTGCGGATCCGTCCACCCCCAGAGGTCGTTCGCAATCATGCCGCGCTCGCCGCCCAGGTCGTGGACCGGCACGAAGGCGACGAGGTCGACCTCGCTGCAGGTGAAGCCGCCCGCCTCACCCTCCTCGCACTCCCGCTCCTCGCCGAGCATGGCTTCCAATCCGGCAGCCTCGTCGACGATCGTGCCCTCCGGCTCCCACCCGTCGGCGGTGCGGCGGAAGAGGAATCCGGCGCCCTCGAAGAAGTCTGCGCCGGGTGCACCCACCACCGCCACATCCCCTCCGACCGCGACCGCGAGGCCATAGAAGTTGAAGGGCCCTCCGGGTCCGAAGTCGGCGACTTGCGACCACTCGCCCGTCTCGTCCCGGCGAAACGCGAGGGCACCACCGATCCCGCCACCGACCAGAGGGGTCCCCGCGACCACATCGTCACCGGAGGCGGCGACCGCCATGCCGAAGCCGGAAAGGGGAGTGGGGGATTCGGGTCTAATGGTGTGTGAGAGCGTCCAGTTGCCGGCCCCCTGTGCGGCGGCACCCGTCTCCGCGGCCTGCGTGAAGTGGTACACGGCGCCGGTGCCTTGCCCGCTCAGGGGAGCCCCCGCGAAGACCTCGCCGCCCGACACCACCACGCTCGCCCCCAGCGAAGAGGGTCCGGGGTCGGGGGGATCGAGGCGACCTGCCGGGGACCAGGCGCTGGATTCCCCGCTGAAAACGTGCACCGAACCGGGCTGAAAGTTCGGTGCACCAGTCCCGGGAATCAGTGAGATTCCCCCACCCGGGGCACCGACCGCCAGAAGGTCTCCCTCGATGTCCAGGGACGTGCCGAATCCGGCCCCGTCGGGCAGGTCCCCGGGCCGGAGAACCCGGGCCTCGGTCCAGCCGGCCGCGCTTCCCTCGAAGACGACAATGGCTCCCGCGCCAGCTTCCGCTCCGGGGGCGCCGACCACGATAGCCTCGCCGTTGGTGGCCACGGCGGCTCCAAAGCGGGGGTCCGCGCCGGCTCCGGACCACGCGAGGCGTCCCTGGAGGGTCCAACCGCCCCCCGTACGGCGATAGACGTAGACAGCGCCCGTGCCTTCCTGCGGCGCCCCCACGACCATCAAGTCGCCGCTGGCGTCGAGCCCTTCACCGTATCCCGTTGCCGACCCGGTCTCCTCCGCAATGAGGGCGGCGACTTCGGCCCACGAGCCACCCGCGTGGCTGAAAACGTGGACGCCTCCGGGCCGGTTGCCCGGCATGGGAAAGATGTCGAGGCCGCCCGGCCTGCCCACGAAGATGTCGCCGCCCTCCACGATGACGCTGGCGGAGAAGGCCGACAGGGCCGCCGTGGCCGGAATCGGGGTGCCGGATGAGGCGTTGGTCTGGCCGCGGGCCGAAAGGGGGGAGAGGAGCAGGATCGCAGCCATCAGGGGGACAAGGAGACGCACCCCTGCCGTGAGGGGGGTGTGGAGGCTCACCCTCGGTGCGAAGGGGGAGAAGGGCAGCCGCGGCCCCGTGATGGATAGGTGGCGTCTGTTTCGCATCGTGTTCACATCCTGACCTTTTGGAGCGTCTTTGGTCGTGTGCGCCGGCGGGGTGGGGACCCCGGCTGTGGCAGGTTCCCGTCGGTGGGGGGGTTCGATCTGAATAGTGGGCAGCCCGGCGGCCGGTGACCAGATGTGTGGTTGGGAGTGTTTCGCCCGGATGTGTATGCGAAACGCCAAACGTGACATAATGAGTGGCCACCGACATCCCACGCCGGAGACCTCCGATGACCATTTCCCGCGCACGCACTCTGACCCCTGCGATGCTGGCCGCTGCCAGTGCCGCGCTGTCCGCCGGTGCGTGCGATTCCGTCCCCCCCGATCCCGTGCATCTGGCCACCGCTCACCAGATGGGGCCGGTGGCCTATCGTGACCCGGCGGGCTCGGTGTCGCCCGATGGCCGGATGCTCGCCTACACCCAGGGACGTGAAGTTCTGGTCCGTGACCTGGAGGACGGGGAAGTCCGCAGCCTCGGCCTCGCGCCAAGCCAGGTCCGCTACCTGACGTGGCATCCGGCGAGCGGCCAACTCCTGGTGCACGAGCGTTCCTTCGACCGTCGCAGGCAGGGCTGGTTCGTCTACGATGTCGCGACGGGCTCCAAGGAGACGCTATGGGGTGGGCGCTACTCGGCCGATCTGCCGTCCATGTCCAGCCTGCTCGAACTCACATGGGCACCGGATGGGCAGTCACTGGTGGGCGCGGTTCGCGACACCGGAGGCTCCCGGGTATGGCGCATCGGGGCGGAGGGCGACGTCGGAGAGATCGTCGGCGAGGGCCGCCGCCTCTCCTATCCCGTCGTCTCTCCCTCGGGCGAGGTGGCGTGCATCGAGCGGGACACGGGCGTCCAATCCCTCCGCTACCCGTGCGCGGGCGGTCCGGTCAGCTGGCTCGAAGACCACCAGCCGTACGGCCACATGGCGTTTTCTTCCGATGGCGACCAGCTCTACTACGCCGCGCCCGATGATCGCGGGGTCCTGGAGCTGTGGTCCCGTCCCGTCGGTGGCGGTCCGGGGCTGCGGCTGGCGACCGCCGAACGGGACGTGTACGGACCGGGGGTCACCGACGACGGCGACATCATCTACCGCAGCCAGTGGTACATGGTGTCCGTTTCGGCCGTTCGCGCGGATGGGGGCGACGCCACACCCGTCACGACCTTCCAGTCCGAGACCCCGACCTGGTCACCCGACGGCACGGAAGTCGCGTTCACCTTCGGCGGCTGGCGGATCGCAACCGACGACGTGAACTACCCCGACATCGACCAGCAGATCGGCATCGTCGACTTCACCTCGGGTCTGCCCAAGGACGCCCCGGACCGGATCGTCCGCAACTCGTACTCCGAGGATCAGGGGATGTACTGGTCACCGAACGGACGCTGGATCGCTTATCACAGCCACATCAGCGGCACCGACGACATATACCTCATCCCTTCCGATGACCCCTCGGTCCCCCGCATGATCTCGAGCGACGGACACGAAACCGGCTGGCCTCGCTGGTCACCCGACGGCAGGTGGATCTCCTTCCCGAGCTATACAATTGACGACGCGGGCGCTCGCAAGAGCTTCCTGTACGTCATCCCCGTGGACCAGGAGTCTGGCGAGACGCTTCCCCAGCGCATCGTCGACATGGATGACTTTCCGCACGATGCGCTTCAGACCGAGTGGACGGCGGATTCCGAGTCGCTGGTGTTCGAGGCCGCCGAGGGGCCGGGGAAGAAGGCGCTCTACGTGATCCCGCGGGAAGCCGGCGCACCGCAACGCTTCCACGAGTGGGAATCGGACCAGGTGCACTCGGGCATCGCCGTATCCCCGGACGGGGCGTGGGTGGCCTACATCGGCCCCGGGCGCGACGGGTTCTTTCAGGTGTTCAGAGTGCCGATGGGCGGGGGTGAAGCCGAGCAGCTGACGGTGGATCCGACCCGGAAGACGCAGCCCGCGTACGATCCGACGGGGCAGTGGCTGGCGTATACGGTCTTCAGCTACGAGGCGCGGTTCTGGCGGATGGGGGGGTAACCCCCTTCACCACCGCCGCATCTTCCCCGTAACCTCCACGTCCACCGGCACGCCCCCGGCGCGGCGCGGCAGCCTGCCCCGCAACCCCGCGTCGACCCGATCCACGTACACCTTGATGCACGGCCTGCCGCCCTTGAGCCCTATGGCCGTCCCGGTGACCCCCTTCATTCCGATCACCTTGCGGGTCACCTTGGCGCGCGCTTGCTCCAGCATGTCGTCCACGGCGTCAGCTCCCGTCGACGGTCACGTTGAAGCGCTCGAGCACCAGGTCGATCGGGTTGGCAAGGGTGTTGGTCTGACTCCCCGCGAAGAGGAGGCCGACCGGACGTCGGCCGGTCTCCCCCGGTCCTCCCGAGACGATCAGCGACCCGGAATCGCCGGGCCCGGAGAAGTCACCCCCCGCGATCAGGATCTGACCGGTGAAACGCGCCGTTCCATCGCGGAATCCTACGTTCATCGTGGCGTTGATGCCGCTGACCAGGCTTGTGGTGTGGCCGGTGGTGCGTCCGTATTTCTGGACCTCCATCCCGAGCCGCGCGGCAGCTGTTTTGGAGCGCGGGGTGCCGTAGCCGTTCGACGGCGTGCTGTTGCCGAGGTTCTCCGTGGTCGTGGCGGCGATGGCCGCGTCGATCCGGTTGGCGGGACAGCTGGGGAAGGGGGAGCAGAACTTGATGGGCTCGAAGTCGTGCAGGGTACCGATCGCGTCGGCGGGATTGACCCCTCCGTCGACGGTGCCGGGCTGGAGGATGTGGTCGCCCAGTTTGGCCGCGTTCCTGTTGGCATAGACATGATTGTTGCTCAGGGCGAAGACGTCGGAGCCGGAGACCACCCGCGCGGCGATCGTCCCGGCCGTCACGTCCACCTGACCGGTCGATACGCCGATGGGGACAGGGCGCGGGAAGGATTGCCTCGGGTCGGTCTCGCTCGTGGCGCCCGCGGGGATCTCTCCCAGGGCACGGAAGGCGCCCGTGACTTCGGTGACGGGCGCATGGCCATCCAGAGTGGCTGGAATCCCGATCACACCGGCATTCACCAGGTAGACCTTGACCACAGGCCGGCCGTCAGCACCGATCGCCACGGCGGTACCCGCGACCCCCGGGATGTTGAGCAGGTCGGGGTTATGGCGCTCCTGAACCGCCATGGCGGCCGCGAAGTCGTCTTGCGCGAACGCCAGCAGCTCGGAACCCGCGCTCGGCTGCCAGGTAGGCCGGAAGAGCACGAGGTCGAGTGCCACGGCGGCGGCCAGAGTTGTGAACCGCAGGAAGGATTTCCTTTTCATGTCCTGACTCCTCGACACCGGGACCTGTAATGTATCGGTACTCCCCGGACCGGACCAAGGTTTCTTCCGCGGCGCGGCGGCGCCACCCTTCTCGCGGGAACTACTCGTCTTCCGGGAACAATTCCCCCTGGTGCTCGCCAACGGTCGGGGGAAACCGACGGAGCTGCGCCCGCTTGCGGTCCCACCGGACGGGTAGGGGTATATCCACATAGTCCGGGATGGCGGGGTGCTCGCATGTACGGAGCATTCCGGTGGCAGCCGTCTGCGGGTCTTGCAGCGCCGAAGCCACGGTGTGAATGGGTGCCGACGGGACCCGGTGGCGCCGCAGCAACTCCAGAAGAGCCTCGGTCGTGAAGTGACCGGTCCTCTCCGAGAGCAACCCGGCCAGCCGCTCGCTGTTTGCAACCCGGGTCGCGTTCTCCGCGTAGTCGGGGTGCGAGTCCAGCTCCAGTTCGAGGGCCCGGCACAGCCGCCGGAAGATGTCGTCGTTGCCGGCGGAGATCATCACGGCGCCGTCCGTGCACGGAAAGGCCTGGTAGGGGGCGATCATCGCGATGGAGGTTCCCATGCGCTCCGGAAGGACGCCGGTAGACAGGTAGCTGGTAAGGTGATAGGACATCCAGGCGAGAGACGTGTCCAGCAAGGACGCGGTGATGTGGCAGCCGCGGCCGCTCCGTTCACGCTCCATGAGGGCCCCCATGACCGCGATGGCCGTCCACATCCCCGTGCCGAGGTCGACGATCGACGTGCCGACGCGCACCGGGCTCCCCTCCGGGTCGCCGGTCACCGACATGAGACCGGAACGCGCCTGCATGAGCGGGTCGTATCCGGGGTCGTCCGCGAGGGGGCCTTCCAGTCCGTGAGAGGTGACCGACACGTAGACGACCACGGGATTCACCGCGCGTACGTGGTCGCAGCCGATGCCGTACCGGTCCGCCACACCCCGCCGCAGCGCCTGCACCACCACGTCGGCGCCGGACGCCAGATCGAGGGCGCGGGCGCGGTCCCCCTCCGTCTTGAGGTCGAGGATCACCCCGCGCTTGTTGCGGTTCACAGCCTGGAAGAGGTGGCTCTGCCCCCCGATGAACGGAGGCCCCCATCGCCGCGCCGGGTCGCCCCCGGGCGGCTCCACCTTGACGACATCGGCACCGAGGTCGCCCAGGATCTGGGTCGAGAACGGCCCGGCGAGGTTCTGCGAGAAGTCGATCACGCGCACACCCGCGAGCGGCGCGATGGCCGTGTCCGCGCCCTGGTGCGGCGGCTGCGAAGTCGGTTCGATGGGGGGCACGACCAATCCGTATCCCTTGCTGGCAGGTGGCAGGCGAAGCTTCTTTAGTGTAGTTCCTTCGAGGAGAAAGATATGGAGACGATTCGAATCCCGAACAGCGCGACGTACTCCCCCGTCTCCCTGACCGACCTCATGGTCGCGGCGCCACTGGCATCGCGTCTTCTGATCGGGGCGACGCTTCCGGGCCGGCTCATCCAGGCGGCTGCCGCCGGAGCGTACGCCGGCAGCGTGATCGGCGACTGGGCCAGTCGGCGCGGTGTGAGGAAGATCGACTTCCTGGCGACCTATACGTCCGACGTCAAGCACATGGACGAGATGCCCGAAGAGCGGCGCAGGGAAGACGTTCAGCGCTTCTCCCGGGAGTTGATGCACATCCACGAGCCCATCCGGCGCAGCCGGGAACTGCTCGCGGGAGATGTCAACGAGCGGCTCACCTCGTACATCGCGGGAGTCACCGGACAGCGGGTGGAGACGAGCAGTTCGGTGCGCGAGATGACGCTGGCCCGGCTGATGATGCCTTTCGCGATCGGGAGCTGCGATATCCTTTCCGGAGATGTGGCCGTCTTCCGTAGCACCGGCGTCTTTGAGCCCCATATCCTGGCGCACGAGTTCTGCCACCGGAAGGGCTACCTGAAGGAGCTCGAAGCCCAGGCCCTCGCCTACCTGGCCCTCTCCGGCTCCCGGGACCCGGTGCTCCGCCAGGCCGCCCTCGCCGAGCGGGTCTACCGCAACCTGAGGGTGCTCGACGGCGACGATCCCGCACTCTATGGCGAGTTGCTGGACGAGACTCCCCTCGGCGGCGATGTCCTGGAAGACTTCCGCCGTCTCCGTCCGCCCGACCAGCGGCCGGGTGCCTTCTCCACCGCCATGCGGGACCTGTACGACTCTCGCATGAAGCTGACCGGACAGAACGGGTTGTCCGATTACGACCGCGGCTTCACCAACTTCCTGTACACCTACGAGAAGGCGGTGTCGGAGGGGCGGGCGTCGTAGCAGCCCGCGGATACATCGCCCCTCGAATGGCGGGAGGATCAGCCCGCCGGGAGCTTGTGGCTACGGACTGCCACCCCGGACGCCGGTCGGCAGACTCACCGCCCATCCACTGCCCGGCGCCGCACTGAACCGTATCTGGTCGAGCGGCATGGCGACCCACCCCTGACGTTTGAAGAAGCGGCTCAGCACGACGCCCGCCGCCGCCCCGACCGCCGTCCCGATGGCGAATCCGCGCAGCGCGGCACCGGCGGCCTTCTCCTCTTCGGGGCAGACCACCACCACGACCCCCTGTGCGATCCCCGATTCGTCGCTGTCGCACTGGTCGTGGAGGCCCAACGCGAAGGTAGCCCCGGCCGCGCCGGAGATGGCTGCCGCCACCAGGATCGACCGCTTCATGTCGTTCACCACGGCACGCCGCTCAACCAGCGGGCCCTCGCCGAGAGGGATCCAGTACACGGGTTCATTGCCCGTCTCGAAGAGGATGGTGTCGCCATGCATTCCGACGACGGTCCCTTCGAGGACGGTGGGGTAAAGTCTCGGCGGAGACGCCGGGCCGCCCCTCAGCACCGTCGCGCCGGTGATCCTCACGGCACTGCCCATCGACAGTTCGTGTTCCTGGCCGCTGAGAGCGGAGCTTCCGGTAAGGACCGGGAGGGCGAGGATGAGGGTTGCAACAGCCGCGGGAGTCGTTCTGGTCATGATCTAGAGATAGGGCCGCAGCCTGGGGTCGACGGAGAAGATCAACTCGAAGGTACCACCCGGGATCCCCCAGGCGCCATCGACCCGGACGATGTCGTAAAGGGTCGCCAGCCCGACGCCCGCGTATCCGAGCCATCCGTCCGTCGGTGACGTGTCCCACGCAGCGGCGGCGAGCATGGGCGTCGCACCGACGGTGCCCGCTCCGGCCAGCAGCCGTGCCGTCAGCCAGCCGGGGATGACGCTGAAGGCCGCCTCGCCCCGGGCCAGCAGGAAGCGGCGTCCTCCGTATGCGCGAAACGGGTGGCCCGGGAGCGTCCCTCGCCCCCCCAGGAAGAAGAGAAGCTGATGGGGCAGGGTGCCCCATGACGCCCCCGCCTCCACCGCCACGTACCCACGCCGGGAGAGGTCCGGATCCGCCACCCTGGCGTCCAGCCGTGCCGTGACCGTGGCGTTTCCTTCCCCGTCCCAGCGGCCAGCCGTGCCGTTCAAGGCCGCCTCGGCTCCCCAGGCGGACAGCCCGCCCCAACGGTTCACGATTCCTCCACTGGCGCTTGCGAACGCTCCTTCGCCGGCGGGGCGGACGGGTCTCTGGTCGGTCGCGGAGCCGATACCCGAGGACCACAGCTGCTCGGCTCCTGTAAAGTCCTCCCAGCTGCCGCCGATCCGAAGCGCGGCACCGCCACCAACCGGGCGCTCCATGAACAGGCTCGCCCCGGTGGCATGGTAGGGGTCCGTGTAGTCGAGGTTACGTAACAGTGCCGAGAGCGAATTCACCGCCCCCGAAGCGCCTGGGCGGGGGCCAACGTCCCGCAGCTGGCGCCCGAAGAGGGCCAGGGTCGTCGTCGTGCCGGCGTCGCTCGTGGTCCAGCGCAGCCGGACCGCTCCGCTGGCCTTTCCGTTCGCCGTCCCGTAGCCTGCCAGCACATCCAGCTTGAGGAGGTCGCGGGGCACGAAGGAGGCGCCCGCGCCGATGTGCACCCCTTCCGCGCGGTTCGCCCGCAGTATCGACGAAAAGCGGTCCGCGTAGAGACGGGTCCTCGGCAGTCCGCTGACCAGGCGTGCGCGCGCAGCCTGGCGCGCCTCGGCCTCGATCCGGGCCATGCTCACGGGGGACAATCCCTCTTCGGCCATGCGATCGGTGAGCCCTGTGCGGAACTCCGTCGAGTCTGCTGCCCCATACGGAACCATCGTCACGCGCGGGCCGGAGAAGAATCCCGGCTCCAACTCGGGGTCGAAGTCGTAGCCGGTGACCTCCAGCGTCGCACGGATCACCGAACCCACGGGCAGGTCGAACTCGGGAATTTCCCTGCGCACCTCCACCACCTGTCGGTACGGGAGCCAGAGGATCTCCTCCCACAGGGCGTGCTCCAGCCGGACGGTGATCCGGTCCGAGCGCGGATCCACATACGACGCGGGGGTGAAGGTGAACACCATCCGTGCCAGGGCGCCGGTCTCCGCCTCCAGAAACACGCTGCCGACGAAGGCGGGGACATCGTCCCGGCGGGGCACGACTTCGACCTCGTAGACCCGGATCGGCGCGGGAAGGCTGGGAACTCCTACTCGAATGGAATCCGTGATCCGGTAGCGGTAGAGTTCCTCTCCGTCACTGCCGAGAGGGTGCGGCACATCGCGGACATCCCGCCCTTCACCGATCGCGATCCGTTCCCCAAAGCCGTTCTGGACGGCCGTCAGCCGGTCGATGTAGTAGCGGAAATCCTGTACGGGCAGGAATTCCTTCCGTCGCAGCCCGCGGATGACCTGTCGCGTCCGCCCGTCGGCGCTGCGGAAGAGGTCGACCGCGACCTGATCCACCCGCATCGGGACGGGCTCGCCCCCGTCGTCGCGGTCGAGGAAGAAATAGACGTGCCCCTCGGCCCGCGCCTTGTAGGAGGTGGAGGTCGCGGCCGAAAGGGGTGACTGGCGGAGTTCCCGCGCCTTGCGGACAAGGGACAGCGCCTCGGGCGTGTCGAAAGCCCTCTCCTGACCACATATCGGGCCCGCGCCGACCAAAACGGCGCAGACAGCGGCGCTGAGCGCCCCGTAGCTCAGGCGACGTCGCTGAGCGAGAGCCCGTTCTTCCGCAGGAATGACGCCAATCCCATCTTGTCGATCGACCGAAGGGCGGACGTCGATACCTTCAGGCGGACCGACCTCCCCAACTCCGGGACGAAGATCCGCTTCGACTGCAGGTTCGGCAGCTGCCGCTTCCTGGTCTTGTTGTGAGCGTGGGAAACCTTGTTCCCGGACAGGGGACGCTTTCCCGTGATGTCGCACTTGCGGGACATCGTGTTCCTCCGTTTGTACCCCGAAGGCCTATTTTTCTTCCTTGAAAAGGACGTGGCGGCGCAGGACGGGGTCGTAGCGCTTGAGTTCCAGGCGCTGAGGGTGGTTCCGTTTGTTTTTCGTGGTTGTGAAGCGGTGGGGGCTCTCGGTGCTCGACATCTTGATGATCACTCGCGGACCTTTGCCCGACTTCTTGGCCATGATTTCTCCTTGGCTGCCCCCGTGTGCCTCTACTGGCTCCTCCGGCCAGGCTCGCGCTCAGGGTGCCAAATAAGATAGCCCGTTGACCGCGCTCGTCCAGTCGGGGTAGAATTATGTCCGCCAGATTCGGTCGCCGCACGTCGCGGTCTCCGCGGAAAGAAACCAGGAATACAGTTGTGAAGAAAGACATCCATCCCAAGTATCGGCCCGTCGTCTTCCAGGACGTTTCCACGGGCTATTCCTTCCTGACCCGTTCCACCGTGTCCACCAAGCGGACGGTCGAGTGGGAGGACGGGAACGAGTACCCCCTGGTCACGCTCGAGATATCATCGTCGTCGCACCCGTTCTACACGGGGACGCAGCGACTGCTCGACAGTGCGGGCCGGGTGGAGCGCTTCCAGCGCCGGTACGGTAGCAAGAGCTAGCAGTCCGTGGATAAACCCTGCGTGGCATCGCCGATCGAATGCAGCGGGGTTTCTTCCGCGGGCTGCTAAACCAGCTGGGGTGGCGCCGGCCCCGCGGATTCATCCGGGCACCGACCACCTCGTCTACGCGGTTCCCGACCTCGCCCTCGGGGTGCAGGCCGTCGAAGCGCGTCTCGGCGTCGCCCTCACTCCGGGCGGTAGCCATCCGGGGCTGGGGACACGCAACGCCCTGCTCCGGATCGGTCCCCGCATCTACCTCGAGGTCGTCGGCCCCGATCCCGAACAGCCCCGGCCTCCCGGCGGCCTGTGGCTCGACGGCGGCGCGGCCCCCCTTCCCGCACTGATCACATGGGCCGCCCGTTCGAGCGACCTCGACGGGCTCGTCGCTGGCCCCGGCGGCCACCTCCTGGGTCCGGTGCGGTCCATGTCCAGAACCAGGCCCGGCGGCGAGCGCATTCACTGGACGCTCACCATGCCGCGGGTTCCGCTCCCGCGGAGAGGCCTCGTCCCCTTCTTCATCGACTGGGGCGAGACCGCGCATCCCTCAGACGGTCTCCCCGACCGCGGGATGCGGCTGGCGCGTCTGCGTGCACGCCACCCCGACCCGGCTGCCATACGGACCGACCTGGCCGGACTGGGCACGGAACTCGAGGTCGTGGCCGGGGAAGAAGCGGAGCTGGAAGCGGTGCTGGAGACCCGGGAAGGGATCGCCGTCACGCTGTAGCGCAGTCCGTGGTGAAGCCCCGTGCCGAGGCCGGCGAAGCGCCCGGCTGGCTGGCGCCCGCTAGCGGCTCTCCTCCACCTGGGCGTAGGCGTCGTGCTCGTGGATCGACTCGAAGTTGACCACATGGACGTTGAACCAGGTCACCTGCTCCATCTTGCGGAAACGCAGGGTGACTTCGCGGACCAGGTCCTCCACGAAGCGCGGGTTGTCGTAGGCGCGCTCCGTCACCCATTTCTCGTCCGCCCGCTTCAGGACCGGATAGAGCCCGCACGAAGCCGAGGCGTCCACCAGCTCCACCAGATCCTCGATCCACAGCTCCCCCGTGAAGCGCGCCTGCACCGTGACCATGCTGCGCTGGTTGTGGGCGCCGCGCGCGCTGATTTCCCTCGAGCAGGGGCACAACGTCGTGACGGGAACCTTGACCGTGAGCACGAAGTCGTCCTCACTGCCGCTGGACGCGTCGAAGGCGCAATCGTACGACAACAGACCCGCCGCTCGGGTGACGGGGGCGTGCTTTTCCATGAAGTAGGGGAAGGAGATGCGCAGATTCGCGGTCTCCGCGTTGAGCCTCTCGCGCATGGTGAGGAGTATCGCGGGCAGGGCCTCCACCGAGATCTCGCCGTCGTGGGAGTTCAGGATCTCCATGAAGCGGCTCATGTGGGTTCCCTTGAAGTGGTCCGGGAGATCCACGGACATGTCGATCCTGCCGACCGTGTGCTGCGCGGTCTTCCGCCGGTCCTTCACGGAGATGGGAAAGCGGATGTTCTGGACTCCCACCTTGGCGATGGGGACCTGCCGTCCGTCGGGGTTGGCCTGGACGTCCGCCAGCGCCACCGGGTCAATTGTCTTGGTCATAGCTCTTCCGGCTCACAGGGGGACTCGGGCTCGGCTCGCCGTCTCCTGTCGATGCGCCGCATCTTCTGTTCCACTGCGGCCGCCAGGTCGATTCCCCGGCTGTTGACGAAGTTCAGCAGGGCGATGCAGACGTCGGCCGACTCGTCTTCGAAGTCGGCGGTGGCCACCCGCCGGCCCTTCCAGACTTTCTTTTCGAGGTTGGCAAGCTCGCCGGTTTCGCCCGCAAGTTCCAGTGCGAAGAAGCGCGGTGGCCTTTCGGGGAAGGCGGCCTCCTGGTAGTGCCGGAACTCCGTCTGAAGGTTCCTGAGTCCCCCGTAGCTCGAAGGGAGAAGGCCGGTGGCTGCGTCCTGTCTGGCGTCGTCGTTCATAGGTCTTCGGTGCGGGACTGCGGGGCGGAGGCTCCGCCCTTGCCGTGAAAAAATGTCATGACGAGCCCATATTGTCGATCAGGGCCCAACGCCGTGCCGGCCGGCGTCCCCGGTGTCGAGTGTCCCGGCGTCACGGAGTTCACATGGTCAAAGATGTACGGATAGGCATCGTTTCGGTGTCGGACCGGGCCTCCCGCGGTGAGTACGAGGACCGTGGCGGCCCCGCAGTGCGGGCGTACCTGGAGGAGGTGCTGGTGACCCCCTGGGAGGCCCGCGCACGGGTCATCGCCGACGAAGAGGATCTGATCCGGACCACACTGGTGGAGCTCGTGGACGAGGCGGGGTGCTGCCTGGTGATCACGACGGGGGGGACCGGACCCGCGCCCAGGGACGTCACTCCGGAAGCGACCGCGGCCGTCCTGGACAAGGAGCTGGCCGGGTTCGGGGAGGCCATGCGCGCGGTTTCGCGGCCCCATGTGCCCACCGCGGTCCTGTCGCGACAGACGGCGGGGGTGCGGGGATCGGCGCTCATCATCAACCTGCCGGGCTCGCCCAAGGCGGTGCGGGAGTGTCTCGACGCCGTGTTTGCCGCGGTTCCCGACTGCGTCGACCTGATCGGGGGACCCCGGCTGGACACGGACCGATCCCGGGTGGCCGCATACCGGCCCCACGGATCTTGATTTCCATGGGCAATGTCGCAATGATCAAAGGCTAGGGTGCCGTCGAACCGACGCGAGCATCCGAGGGGCGGCCGGGCGCTGGGCCCCGCACGCTGAAACCACTCCAGAGAATCGTCGATGGCCAAGAAGGGCAAACTGCAGAAGAACGACCGGCGGGCCGAGCTGATCGCCAAGTATGCCGAAAAGCGGAGCAAGCTGACCGCGGTCATGAAGAATCCGGACGCCACGCCCGACGAGAAACGTCGGGCGATGGCCGCGCTACAGGCGCTTCCACGCGATTCCGCTGCCGTGCGCTATCGTAACCGCTGCCAGATGTCAGGGCGGCCCCGTGGCTTCATCGGCAAGTTCGGGATCTCCCGGATCGCGTTCCGGGATATGTCTCTTCACGGCCTGATTCCCGGCGTTCGCAAGTCATCCTGGTAGCAGGCCGGGCGCAGGCCCCGCCCGGTACCGGGCGCATCGGCAGGTCGTACTACGACGAGACGGCGTACTTCGCCGCCGCCGCCCACCTGTTGGCGCAGCGGTGGGTGCCTCTGCTCAGGCGGAGGATCGCGGTGGTCGGGCTGAAGCCGGAGCAGGCGTGACGTGGCAGCCCTCACGACCGCGCTGACGGAGCACGCCGGGATCGAGTTGCCGCTGATCTGCGGCGCCATGTACCCGTGCAGCAATCCGGAACTCGTGGCTGCGGCGTCGGAGGCCGGGGGGATCGGGATCCTGCAGCCCATTAGTCTCACTTACGTCCACGGCTACGACTTCCGCGAGGGCCTCCGCTACATGAAGCGGATGACGGACAAGCCCATCGGGATGAACGCGCTCATCGAGAAGGCGTCCAGGCGGTACCACGAGCGAATGACCGAGTGGATCGACATCGCCCTGGAGGAGGGCGTACGCTTCTTCGTCACCTCGCTGGGCAAGCCGAAGTGGGTGGTGGATCGTGTGGCGCCCTGGGGAGGGGTCGTCTACCACGACGTGACGGAGCGCAAATGGGCCCTGAAGGGACTCGAGTCGGGGGTGCACGGACTGATCGCCGTGAACCGGCGCGCGGGAGGGCATGCCGGGCCGAGAGGCGTGGAGGAGCTGATCGGCGAGGTGGGCGATCTGGGGGTGCCGGTCGTGTGCGCCGGTGGGGTGGGTACCCCGGCCGAGTTCGTCCGGGCGCTCGAACTCGGGTACGCGGGAGTGCAGTTGGGGACCCGCTTCATCGCCACCCGGGAGTGCACGGCCTCCGATGCCTACAAGCGGGCGATCCTCGAAGCCACCGAAGACGACGTGGTGCTTTCGGAGAAGTTGACCGGGGTACCGGTATCGGTGCTGAACACGGGCTATATCCAGCGGACGGGACTCTCGGCAGGCCCGCTCGCCCGACGCCTGCTGAGGAGCAATCGCACCAAGCACTGGATGCGGCTCTTCTATGCGGCCAAGTCCTTCTGGCAGCTGAAGAGGTCGCTTTCCGACGAGCAGAAGGAGTTGTGGCAGGCCGGCAAGAGCGTCGCAGGGATTTCGGAAATCGAGTCCGCAGGGGATATCGTCCGGCGTTACGCGGTCGCTGTCAGCGCGGCGATCCCGGCCTGAGGATCCCGGTCGCCATCAGCACGGCGATCCCGGCCTGAAGGTTCCGGCCCTCGTGGTGTCCGGTCTCGGCTTCGGGGGAGTCTCGGCCGGTTCAACGTTCCCCTCGACGGACCCCTCCGCCGGAGTCTCCACAACGGCGGTGGTCGTGTCGAAGAGTTCGAAGCGCCTCGAGACCGGGATGATCTCGTTCGCGATCCGCACCAGGGGCTCCTCGATGAATCCTCCCGCGGGTTCGAGCGCATCCTGCGTGTAGCGGCTGCTCGGGTTCCAGAGCACCCACTCGTCGATGCCGACATCGTACGCGGCCTGGATCTGAGCGCGCACTTCGGGTGCCTCGTAGCGGGGCGGGCCGAGGGTGAAGTCCTGCAGCCACGGGCGGGTCGCACCGGCTCCTTCCAGCTCCGATGAACGGCTGACCGCGTCTTCCAGCGCTTGCCGCACGATCTCGTAGGGGTGCGCGTTGGGCTCGTCGATGCCGAAGCTTCCCTTCCAGTAGTGGCTGGGGTAGACCATGGGGAGCGCCACATCGACGACATCGATGAACGACTCCCACACCTGCCCGATCCCGACGTCGCGCCTCGCGGAAGTGGTGACCCCGAAGACGTCGGCGGTTACGTCCACACCGAGTTCCGACAGGCTCCCGCGGCTGTAGTCGAGAAACTCGCGAATGGCGTCGGTCTTTGGCCTGCCGTCCCGGCCGGGGTAGCTCGCGCTCGCAAGCACCGAGGCCGGGGCGTCGGGGAAGCGGACGTAGTCCCACTGGACTTCCCCGACGCCCATGGCCGCGACCTCCCGGGCCAGGTCGACGTGATACTCCCACACCTCGGGGCTAAAGGGGTTCAGCCACACGATCCCCTTGTTGTCGACCCATGTGCCGCCGGCCGTGTCCTGGACCGCGAGCTCGGGCCGTGCCGCTGCGAGGAGCGGATCCTTCACGATGACGATGCGGGCAATGGGGTAGATTCCTGCCTCTTCCAGCCGCTCCAGCGTCCAGGCCAAGTTCGGAATCCGGACATCCCCGGTCGCTCCGATCTCGTGTGCGAGGGGGACCTGGGTCCGATGGCTCACGTAGCCGGTGGCGTCCTTGATGTCGATGACGAAGGTGTTGATCTCGGTGCGCCTGGCCAGGTCGATCAGCGCTGCCAGTCGCCGCCGCGAGCCGGCGGACCACGAATTGACGTAGATGCCGCGGACGTGCTCAGGCCGGGTGAAATGGAAGAACGTGCGCTCGGGGAGATCGGGTTCGACCTCGGCCGGAGTGGGGTCTTCCAGGGTGAGGTCGCCGAGGGCCGGCTCCGCTGCGGGTGTGGTGGGGTTGGCAGGGGCCGGTGTGCTCTCTTCGGGGTCGCCGGAAAGCTGACTCCCGTCATCACAGCCCGACAGAAGGGCGGCGAAAAGCAGGACCGTCACGAAGGGCTTCATGAAAACAAATGTAGTCAAAAAGCGAAATCACGGTACAACTGGTCTCCCCGCCATCTTCTTCCCTGATCCGGCATCGGTCGGTATCTTGCAGCCCGTGGTGAAACCCCGCGTCGGCATTGCAGCGGGGTCTCTGCCACGGGCTGCCAGGGGCCATAGCTCAGCTGGGAGAGCGCTGGCTTTGCAAGCCAGAGGTCACCGGTTCGATCCCGGTTGGCTCCACTTCACCAATCTCCGGAGAGACACCGGCCATGATGTCCACTGGCACGACCCTTCCGCTGGCTCTGGCCGCGATACTCCTGTCACTCTCGCTTCCCGGCTGCGCGCCGTCGGCTGACGAAGGCGCCGAGGACGATGTCGGCGAGCCGTATCACATCCTCGTCACCAACGACGACGGCATCACGTCGCCGGGCATCCAGGAGCTGGCGGACGCGCTGCGCGGCGTGGGTGACGTGACGGTGGTTGCGCCGTGCGGGCAGCGAAGCGGCAGCAGCATGGCGGTCGACCTGCGCCAGGAGTTGCGCCTCATGCCGTACGAGGTGGACGGCGAGGCGTGGGGACACTGCGTCGATGCCACCCCGGCGGGTGCCGTCCTGCTCGCGATCGAGGCGCTCGCGCCCGATGGCGGCTTCGACCTGGTGGTCAGCGGGATCAACGCAGGCGCGAATGTTGGGGACCTGTCGCACATGTCGGGTACTGTCGGCGCCGCCATGATGGGCGCCTACTACGGGATTCCCGCGGTGGCCGCTTCTCTGGGCGACGCGCGTGACTTCGGCTATGCGGCGGCGTTCACGGCTCGCTTCGTCGAAGAGGTGCGCCGCCGTCCCCCGCTCCCCGGGGTCGTGCTCTCGGTCAACATCCCGAGAACCACCGAGACCGGGACCGAGGGAGTGGCCGTGGCCCCAATGGGCGGAAGTTACCTCGTCTTCGGCTATGAGGAGGGCAATCCGGAGGAGGGGGCGCGGGTCTTTCGTCCCCGCCTCGCGTTGGAGGACAGCCACCCGCCCGGGACCGATTCCGAGGCCTACACCGCCGGAATGATCACGATCACGCCGCTGCGCTTCGACTGGACGGACGACGATCTGGTTCGCGCGGTGACCTCGTGGGACCTCGATCACCGGGTGAGCGGTCGACCGTAATGATCGCGGGTTGCTAGAACCGGTAGGTGTAGTTCGCCTTGACCGCGCCGCCCCGCGAAAGCGTGATGAGGTCGCGGTCGTCCAGGATGTCCAGCCCCAGGTTCCGCCAGTTGTGGGTGTACACGAGGAAGATGTCATTGCCCGGCTTTACGATCCATCTCATTCTGGCGAACAGACCGACGATGTCGCTGTCGTTGTCGTACCGGACCTGGTTCGTGAGGCTGATCCACTGGTTCGGGTTCCACTCGCCTTCGACTTCGTACACGTCGGCGTCGAAGTCGCCGCGAGGCAACGTGACGGAGTTGTGCTCGAAGTTCCCGGAGATGATGAATCCCGGATTCGGCCGCAAGGAGGCGCGCAGGCTGTAGCGCGTCCGGTCTCCGTCCCAGAACCCGCCACGGCTGACGGTCCCGAACGCCGAGACGCGACGCCTTCCCGTCGTGCGACCCTGGACGCTCCACTCCCAGTTCGTGTATTCGCCCGGCAGGATGTCGACGCCGTCACTGACCTCGTAGCCGTAGTCGAGGAACTCCAGGGTGCGGGTAGCCTGGATCTCGATGTGATCGCCGCTCTCGAAGTCGACGCCGAAGACGTCCAACTGCCATTCGCGTTCTTCCAGGATGCCGGTGCCGAGCTGGGTCAGGTTCCGGAACTGGGCCGCGAAGTCGAACTTCCTGATCCAGTCGATGCTCTCGGGGCGGGGGGCCCACCCGATCCGGGGTTCGACCCGGCGGAAGCCGTTCCTGGTGACGAAGCCCATGGTGGGGCGGTAGTCGTCACCGAATTCACGGTAGGACAGGTGCGCCGTCCACACGTCGTTGGGGAAGCTCACGCGGACTCCCCGTGCCGAAAGGTCGCCGAGGGAGCGGTCCACCGTCGGGTCCGGGTTGGAGTTCCAGACGACGAACGCCTCCATGTCGGCGCGGTGGCGGCCCAGGAAGTTGCGGGTGGAGACCTGCATGTCGATCCCCGCGGTGTGACCGTCCCGGGGTGCTTGACCCGTGGGGTCCGCCGACGTGGTCCGGCGCGTGTAGATCGCCCCGATGGTCGACTGCTCCAGGATCGACCGCTTGACGCGCGCGACGGTGAAGTTCTCCCGCGGGATGGCCACGTCGATCGCATCGCCTTCGTCGAAGTACGAATGGGCACTGGTGCCGATCTGATAGAAGCCGAGCTCGTATTGCCCGGCCTGGCCGGTCATTCTGGTGCCATACTGGATCGGGACCTGATGGCCCGCGCTCAGTCCGATCCGCCGCGAGAAGAAGGGGGACGGGCCGCTTCTGGGCGCAAAGGAGAAAACCCCCGAGCCTTCCAGGAAGAAATCGCGCCGCTCGGGGAAGCGCTGGGGGAAGCGGGTGAGGTTGACCCGCCTCTGGTCGCTCTCGACCTCGGCGAAGTCCGTGTTGATGCTCGCCGACGCCCGCAAGCTGGAGGTCACGCTGTAGTTAACGTCGAGGCTGATGTCCGCCGGAAAGGTCGTGGGGTCGGCGTTGCCGGGGACGTTCTTCCAATTGGCGACGGTGGAGGGCCTGGCCTCGAGCCCCAGCCCCTGCGACAGGTTCTGCAACCCCGTGAGCCGGCCCGCGTGGACCGGCTGCCTGAGCCCCTCGGTGCGGCGGTACCCCCGCCAGAGGATTTCTTCGTTCCGTCGGCGGATCGTGCGCTGGAAGTTGATCCCCCAGCTTTCCAGATTCGGGTTGAAGTTGAGGGTCCGGAAGGGGATGCGGATCTCGGCCGACCAGCCGTCGGGCCGCCGGGCGGTCCTGGCTTCCCAGATCCCGTCCCAGGCTTTGCCGCCGCCGCCGCCCCCTCTGCCCGGGCCGCCGCCCCGGCCGCCGCCGCCTGACAGGAGTCCGTCTCCCATCAGCCCCGCGGGGTTGATCTCGAAGAAGTACCCCGTGCGCCCGTCCCCGAAGGTGTCCAGGATCCACATGAAGCGGTCGTCGGTTCCCAGGCTGGCGTCGCGCTGACGCTGGTAGGCGATGATCCCGGCGGGGTCGTCATAGAAGATCGCGCCGATGTAGAGGTTGTCCTGGTCGAAGACCACGCGGATCTCGGTTTCCTCCGAGGGCACACCCCCTTCGACCGGTTCCTGCTGGGTGAAGTCCGTGATCGGTGCGGCGCTTTGCCACACCGCTTCCTCGATCCGGCCGTCCAGATCGACTTCCATCGACTCGGCTACCGGGAACGCCTCGAGGGCAACGGAACCGTTGTCACCTCCGTTGGAAGCCTGCGCCTGGAGCTGGCCAGCGGTGGCGCCCAGGACCAGCCCCCATAGTATGGCCCTTCCCGCCAAGCGCGGGGTGCTGCCACGGGCTTCCAGTTGTTTCACGTTCGTTTCAAGTCCCGTCCGGAGTTGGTTCACGGTGATGGCTCGAGCCGAGCCTGCCCCACGGGAGATAGACACCCCATGTCCCGCGTTCGTTGGCGGGGTCCACCGTGCGTTGGCAGGGCCCACCGTGCGTTGGCAGGGCCCACCCCTGTGCTCTATCTTGAGCCAACGCAGGGGGAACCTCAATGATCGCCGACTGGATGTCCGAGGATGACCCCCGGGAAGCGTCAGGCGCCGGGTCCCCGACCTGATGGGACCACACTACCGGGCATGGGAGGAATCATGCGGCAAAAGATGTATGCTCCGACAATCGCACTCGCCTTGTTCACCGCTGCCGGACTGGCTTGTGCCGGCGGTGACACGGAGACAGCCGACGTGCCGGCCGAAGCCGCCGCCGAGGCCCCGGAGGCCGAGGCCATGCCGATGGGCCGCCTCAACCCGAACCTGGCCGCTACCGAGGAGCTCGAGGGGGTAGCGGGAATCACGCCCGAGGCGGCCTCCGCGATCGAAGCCGCCCGCCCGTTCCTGCGGATGGCTGATCTGCACGCGGTGGTGGCGGGCGCCATCGGGGACGAAGCGGTCGGGACGGCGTATGAATCCCTGTGGCTGCCGATCAACCTCAACGACGTCACCAACGATGAGGTGCTCCTGATTCCGGGCGTGGGGGACCGGATGGCGCACGAGTTCGAAGAGTATCGGCCGTACGAGGACATGGACGAGTTCCGGCGCGAGATCGGGAAGTACGTGGACGAGGACGAGGTGGCTCGCCTGGAGAGCTACATCTACCTGCCGGTAGACCTCAACAACGCCACTCGTGAAGCGATCATGGCGATCCCGGGGATGTCGGAACGGATGGCGCACGAGTTCGAGGAGTACCGGCCGTACACTGATCTCGACCAGTTCCGGCGCGAGATCGGGAAGTACGTCGATGAGGGTGAGGTCGCCCGCCTCGAGCGCTACGTGACCCTGAACTGATCCGGGCGGGATCGGTTCGGCGGACGGACGAACGGTTTTTCCCGGGAGGGGCATTCCGGCTTGATCGCCGCGACACCATGCGAAGACACGCCGAGTTCCTCATCTCCGCCACTTGGGCATGATTCGGCGAGTCGTCTTCCGGATGCACCTGTCGGTGGCCCTGGCCGCCGGCCTGGTGATCCTGATCATGGCGATCACAGGTGTCATCCTCGCCAGCCAGGACCTGGTGATCAGCCTGGCCGAGCGGCGCTACAAGGTGCAGCCGCCCGCGGGTGCGCAACCTCTGCCGCCTGCGGCTCTCGTCGAGGCGGCGGAGACCTGGGGCGCAGGGACCGATCCCGGGTTCACCGTGACCTCGGTTGAGTACAGGCCGGGTTCGGACGCGGCTGTGCGAATCCATGCCGGGCGGGAGCGGCATGTCTTCGTGGACCCATACTCGGGTGGTGTGCTCGGGGAGGGCTTCCCGCGACTGGAGGGATTCTTCGAGGGTATCAACGCATGGCACCGCTGGGTGGGCTTCGCGGACCCTGCGATCCGCAGGGGAAGGGCGGTTACCGCGGTGGCCAACCTGGGGCTCCTCTTTCTGCTCCTGACCGGACCGATTCTGTGGCTGCCCCGGCGGGTCACCCGCAGGTCACTCCGGGAGGGGCTGTTCTTGCGTCGGGGGGTCCGGGGAGTGCCGAGAAACCTGAACTGGCACTACGTGATCGGGATCTGGTCGGTCGTGCCGCTCCTGATGGTCTCTGCGACCGGCCTGGTGATCTCGTACCCGGCCGTTGGTGACCGGGTCTACCCCGTCTTGGGTGGCGCCATGTCGTTCGAGAGCCTGGCGGTTGATCCCGGTGCGGGTGAGGGGGCGGGTGGTGAAGTGGGCGAGGCAGCTGGCGGGACGGCCAACTCGGTGCCGGGCGAGGGGGCCGAGGGGGGGGCAGACCTTGTGCCGCCTCCCCATGCCGGTTTGGCCACCGCCCTTGCCGCGACCGAATCCAGGGTGCCGGGCTGGAGCGCCATCGTGCTCACGGTGCCCCGGGAACGCGACGCTGAAGTCCGTGTGGAAGTGCGTACCGGGCGATCCGGCCAGCCCCAGAGGGCCGGCGTTCTTGTGGTGGACCGGCGTACCGGCGCCGTGGTGTCGTGGGAGTCGTTCGCGGATGCTACTCCGAGCCGGCGGGCCCAGCAGTTCCTGCGCTACGCTCACACAGGAGAGTACTGGGGACTTGCCGGGCAGGCGGTGGCGGGGCTTTTTTCGATCGGCACGGCCCTGATGGTCTGGACGGGGTTTTCAGTCGCCCTACTGATGTTCCGGTTCTGGTGTCAGAAACGTTCTGGATAGCGGGACGGCAGGACCGTGGTGGGGCGCGTCGATTCGTAGTCCCGCTGAGCTCGTGTCGCGGCCGCGAAGATCGAGAACGAATCGCGGTGCGCCCGCGCTGCCAAGGTACCTAGGCGCTCGTCGATCCACACGGTGTTCTCGGCCATGGACTGGTCGCGCGCCTGGTCTCCCGTGACCGACAGGTGGTACTGGATGGCGACTCGCAGGCTCTGGAGCGCCATCACGAAGGCGTCCCCGCCCGCGACCGCCTCGTAGCCTTCCCGGTTGGCGAGACAGCGGCTTCAGGTGCCGAAGAAGACCTCGCTGAACTCGAGTGCTCCGCCCTCGGACAGGTTGGCCCGTTGTGAATACCCGACCTCGCCGTCGAAGGCAACCGATAGCGTGATCTGCGCGACCTCGGACGTGTGGTTGGTCAGCCGCACGAAAAAGCGGCTCGACGCCTCGATGTCGTAGTCCTCGGTGAAGTCCGGTTGCACGAAAGACGTGTCGGCCTGCACAAGGACCGTGTACCGTGCACCTTGGTCGAAGTCCGCGACCCTCTGAAAGTCATCGGAGACGACCAACTCCAGGGGTTGTGGGGCGCTGCCTGTAATCTCCACCCGGGCGACACTCGGGAGATCCTGGTCATCGTCGAGGATGTTGCAGGCGCCCGGGGCCGCAGCGAGCGCCACCGCGGCCAGGAGTCCCCACACAGGCCGGGCTGCGCGCCGCCGGACAGAATCCGGCATACGCAAAGTGCGAGGGGGCACGGCGGCCGTCGTTGCCGCCGCACCCCCTCGCTTCAAGCGCTCTGACACGCTTTGTTCACCAAACCGCTAACCGTCAGGACGGCTTGGTCAGGTTGGGGTTGCCTTCGTACTCCTCTAGCGGAAGCGGGAAGCACGTAGTGTCCCCGTAGGAGCCCCACTCGGTGGTCGGGTGGGTTCCCGAGGGGAAGAAGTCGCCAGCACCCTGGTTCTTCCAGCGTCGCAGGTCGCCCAGGCGGAATCCGCCCAGGTACATGTCGCGCCCGCGCTGATCCCGCAGTTCGGCCATCAGGTCCGCACCGGAAAGGTCGACCGGCTCCTGCTTGCCGGCAGCCCGACGGGAGTTGACGAAGTCCAGCGTCGATCCGGCCGGACCCATGCCATCAGCCCCTGCCGCCTCGTAGTAGTGGTGCATCGCCTCGAGCCCGGAAGCCATCTTGATGTCCGTGCCCCTCTGGTAGAAAGTAGGCTCCCCGCCGTCCGCCTGCGCTTCCCCGTTGTATCCGCTGAACGGCAGCGATTGATGAGGCTTATACAAACGGGTAAGACGATTGTGGCCCAGCGACCAGCTCGGGGTGTGCTGCACCCGCGGGTCGGTCTGGCTGGCGACGATGTCCTGAGTTCCGAATTCTCCGCTAAGGAAGTTCGGGTGCACGCCGAGCGAGTGGTTACCGCCGTTGATCCTGCCCCACAGCACCAGGTCGGTGCCGCCGTCCGAAGTCTGTTCGTACTCCACCCAGTGAACGAAATCGGCGGGCACTTCGGATGCATGTTGCATCACCTGGCTGTGGTTCCCGAGGTTGAGGTTTGCACGGGCAAGGCCGACGCGGGCCAGGTTGACCAGGTCACCACGGCCCGCGGCCGCGGCTACCTGCATGCCCTCCTCGAATCGGGACAGGCCGCGCTCATAGACCTGCGCCTGCGAAGATATGGTCTCTGCCACGTCAAAGACGGCTTCGCACATGGCGTCGCCCAGAATGATGTGGGAGTAGCCGGCGTAGATCAGCGCGATAGCCATGCGCTCATCCGCCGCCGAGTTGTCGATCAGGGTGCGGAACCGTCCCGCGGCGCTGTCCGCCATCACCCGGGCGGCACTGATTTGCGAGAACATGTTGTCGGGGTCGCCCTCGTCGTACCGAACCAACCTCTGGCTCAGCCGCGCAGTCGACTCCCAGTTGATCCCGGTGATCTGTTCGTCGGTGAACATGCTGCCCCGCCAGATGAACGGGTCGTCGTACATGGCCGAGAACTCGCCGATGACGCTGTTTGTGAGCACATCGACCAGGAGCGCGTCGTTGAGCGCGTCCTCGGAGATGCGCTCGGGGTTGTTCGCTATCAGAAGTTCGTCGAGGGTGTCGCATCCGGCGACCGGACCAACGACGGCCAACGCGGCCAGGAGCCGCAGCGTCTTGCTGAATCGAGTCATTTGCTTCCTCCTCTCAGAACTGCAGGGCGACTGACGCCGAAAACCTGCGCGTCATCGGCGTGGATGCGTAGTCGAGTTCGCTGAACTCGCGGGTACTGTAGAAGGTGACTTCCGGATCGGACGTGCCTCCGTACTTGGTCCACATCCAGATGTTCCGGCCCGATAGCGTCACCGTAGCACGGTCTGCGCGGAAGGCGTTGCTCAAGTTGGTCGGCAACGTGTAGCTCAACGCGACCTCCCGGAATTTCAGGAAGTCCGCCGGGAACAGGTGCGTCTTGGTCTGACGGCTGCGCCACACCAGGACCTCGACCGGATCGGCGTCGGGGTTGTTCACCTCCCAGCTGTTGCGATCGATCCGATTCCGGATCGAGCAGATCGCGCACCACTGGTGGTGGCCGCCCTTGTAGTCGAACTGGGCGAAGACGCGCAGGTTGCCCATCAGCGTAAAGGTATTGGAGAACGCAATCTCCCGCGTAGGCAGCTGCGGCCCCACGTACTCCTCGTTGTCGTAGTCGACGGTCACGCCTCCGCCTGGAGTGAGAACGGGGTTGCCGCTCGCATCCCGTACAACGTCGACAGACCAGTACCCGCCCAACGGGTAACCCTCGATGTGCTTGTGTACCTGGGCGAAAGCCCCGAAGGAGATGTCTTCCAGTGCACCACCGAAGGAGACCAGTTCATTCGAGTTGGTGTAGAATGACACGCTCGCGTCCCACTGAAGATTGCGCGTGTAGATCGGGGATCCGGTGAGCAGCATCTCGAATCCGCTGTTCGCGATCTCGCCGATGTTTATGAAGTGGCTGCCGCTGAACCCGCTCGAGGGCGGATCCGGCACCGAGATCAGCGCATCTGTGGTGCTCTGATTGTAGTATGTGACTTCAAGAGCGGCGCGACCCTCCAGGAGCGACGCATCAAAGCCGAGTTCTATCTCGGAACCCGTTTCGGCTCTCAGGTCGGGATTCCCGTACGAGGCGGTCGAGAGCTGGTTTACGGCCACATCACCGACCACGGTCACGTCTGGCGCATAAGCCCGGTCCGCCGAGAAGGGGGCCGGTGCCTTTCCTGCCTGGCCCCAGGCGCCGCGAAGCTTCAACTCGTCCACGTAGGGTAGGCTGAAGAAATCTTCGTCCGAGATAATGTAGGACAGCGAAGCCTTCGGGTAGACGACCAGCGAGAAGTCGTTGCCGAACGCCGAGTTGTCGTCAACCCGCACGGCCACCGTGCCGTAGAGACGGTCCCGCCAGGCCGCCTGTTCCTGTACATACACCCCTAGAGAGGTCTGCTCGATGAAACCCTGCGAGGCCAGCGTCGTCGCGGCGGTTCCAATGAGGTTCAGGTTGTTGGCCACGAAGCCCTGTCCCTCGACGTAGTGTGACGAGTACTGTTCCCTGACCAGCTGCGCCCCGAAGGACAGGGACGAGGTGAGTTCAGTGGTAATGTCGGTGCCGACCGTACCCGCGTAGTCGGCTGTCCACGAGTGGTCGACGGGCAGGTCGCGCTGGACCACGCCGTTGGCGCGGACGGCTCCCCAGGGCTGGGCACCGGTGGTGTCGATCTTGTATATCTCGGAGTTCGTTCGATCCTGCTTGTCCATCCCCAGCGTCAGGCGGTTCGTGAACCAGTCCCACGGCTGGTAGTTGACGGTCATGGCGATGGTCGTGCGCTCAGCCTCGGTCTGATTGTTGTACTCGTTGGCCAGCATGGGTCCGAAGCCCCTGAATCCCTCTTCCCATGGCGGGGATGATCCCGGCCTTCCTCGGAACCCGTTCCGCAGAATCGAGTTCGAGGAGTTGTTCGCAAACGGCATCTGCACATGGGTGCGCGCGTACCCGACGTTGACAGTCGTGGAAAACTTTTCGGTGGGTGTAAAGCCGAAGTTCGCGCGCCCTGATGTCCGGTTGGAGAAGTTGTTGTAGTAGACCCCCTCTTCACCGCTTTTTTCGAACGAGAGGTAGTAGTTGAAGGCTTCGCCCCCGCCGCGCGCGGAGAGGTTGAAGGTGCTGAGACCGGCACGGTCGTCGGTCCCGCCTTCATTCTGACGAAGCGCCATCGGATGACGCTTCACCGGGTCATCCTCCAACACCGTGTTTTCCGCGACGCCCGAGCACCCCGGGTAGATGTCGGGGTTGCTGATGTTGGACGCGGTACACCTCCAGTAGTTGGTCGGCGTATTGAGTGCCCACGCGTTGAAGCCGGTCTCGAACGAGGCATTCCATACGAGTCCGGATCCGGCACGGCCCTTCTTGGTGATGATCTGGATGACGCCGCCGGCCGCATCGGCTCCGTACAGCGTCGAGGCAGCCGGACCCTTGATCGTCTCGACCGACTCGATGTCGTTGGGATTCAGGAAGTCGAGGGCGTCCGTTCCCTGAGCGCCGCCCCAGCCAACGTCCAGACCTCCCTGCGTACCCGACTTCATCCGAACTCCGTCGACGTAGACCACGGGTGCCAGCCCCGCGGCGAGGGATCCGGCTCCCCGGATGCGAAGCTTGGAGCTCGCGCCGGCCTGACCGGAGTTGGCGACCAGCGTCAATCCGGGAGTCCGGGCAGTCAGCAGTTCCTGCACATTGCTGATCGGCGCGATCTCCACGATTTCGGCAGCATCGATGGTCGAAACCGTGTTCCCGATCGACCTCGCCTCCGACCCCTGCGCCGTGCCGGTAACCACGATCTGGTCCAACTGCAGCGCTGACTGGGAGAGCTCGAAGTCCAGGACAGCGGCCTCTCCGCTGGTGACCGTCACGGTCTGCGTCACGGTGGCAAACCCGATGAACTGCACCCGCACTTCGTGTTCGCCCACGGGGACGTTGAGGATCAGGTACTGGCCTGAGGTGTTGGTGAGGCCGCCCCGGCGCGCATCGACAATCTCGATCTGGGCGCCTCCGACGGGCCTCTGGGTGACGGCGTCCACGACCTGCCCCCGCAGGGAGCCGGTCTGTGCCGTGACGGCGGTGGGGAGGAAGAGCGCGAGCGCCGCGAACACAACCGCGACGGCGCCTCCCTTCGTGATGATTGTTCTGACGTGTGTAGACACCATGGATGTCTCCTCCCGGACTTGAGTCCGTGTGAACGGTGGGCGGGGTTGCGGTCTCTTGTGGTACTTGGAACGGCGTGCCCCGCTACGGGGTTGTAATGTATACTACTAGGACAACTGCACCCTACACAAATGTTGGCAGCGGTTCCCGGAAATGTCGGGTCCGACCCGGAGATGGAGTTACGGATGAGGAGCATGGCAAGGACGTTGTTGACGTTGCTCGCCATGGTCTCCGGGAGCGTGCCGCAGGTCGCCGCCCAGGCGGTAACCTCGATCACCGGCCGGGTGGTGGACGGCGGTTCGGGGGCTCCGGTCGCCGGTGCGGAAGTGATGGTAGCTGGCGCGGGTGTTCGCGTGACGGACGCTGAGGGTCTCTTCCAGTTCGATCTGGTTCCCGTCGGCTTGCGGGTGCTGCGGGTGAGTCACGTCGCGTACGGCACCCACGAGGGTGAAGTCGAGGTGAACGAGGCGCCGCTCCGGGTGACGGTTGAGGTTTCGTCCGAAGCGATTCGGCTTGCGCCGCTTCTCGTCGAGGGCGTGAGCCGGGTCGAGCGGGAGCGCCGCGGCGCGGGCTATCAGATCAACCGGATCGTGCGAGCGGAGATCGAACGCTATGAAAACACGTCGATGAGACTGGTAGACGTGCTCACGGCGCAAATCCCCGGCGTCAGGATCACGCGCAGCGGGGTGGTGGGGCAACCCACCTGTCTCGAATTCAGAGGAGCGCGCGCCGGCAACTTCATACGTGGCCTCGGGAGCAGTGATCCGGGATGCAATTCCCCGGAGGTCTACCTCGACGGGGTGCTGGTGCACAACCCGGCCACGCTGTACGCAACGTTGCCCGTCGAGACGATCGAGAACATCGAGGTGGTTCCGCCGTCCGAAGCGGGCGCACGCTTCGGCACGGGTTCAATGTGGGGAGCCCTCATCATCAACACACGCCAGGCCTGGAGCGCTGGACAAGACGACCGGCGGATGGGCTATTCGCGGGGTCCCCAGAGGTACGACTGGAGCCTGGAGACCGTGCCTCACCAGGGGCGTAACGTGCTCCTCGGCGCGGCCGTGGGGAATGTTGTCGGACTCGCGGCGGGGGTGGGCGTGGCCAGCCGCTGCATCAGCTTCGGCGGGGCGGGAGACTCGCTCGTCTCCGATTGCAGCGCCACGGTGACGATGGGGGCGGCAGCGGTGGCGATGGCGCTGCCCGCGCTGGGGTCGGCGCTGGGCGCTCGCATCGCGGGGTCGACCGAACGTTCCCGGGGAAAGTTCGTCGCGGCGCTCGTCGGCGCGGGAGTGACGCTCATCCCGGCGTACGGACTGGCGATGGCCGGCGAGCACAATGACTCGAACGTGCTCGGAACCATGGGAATCGTCGGCCTCACGGTCGCGGTGCCGCTGGTCGCAACCCTGGCGGATCGGTTGTTCCGGTCGTCGCGGCCCGAGAACTGATGGGAGATGTGGGGGGACGGGCCGGCCGGCCGCCGCGGCGTTCAGAGTGAGCGCAGGAAGCGCAGCAGGGCCTGACGGTCGCTGACGGACAGGCCCGCGAAGGCGTCGCGGGCCGTTTGGGCTTCGCCGCCGTGGAGCTGTACCGCCTGCTCGATGTTGGACGCCCGCAGGTCGTGCAGGAAGGAGCGCCGCGACCCCAGGCCGAGGAGAGGAGCCGTGCGGTACTCCGTCTCGGTGGCGCCGGGAGCGCAGGTGCTCGCGAGGGTGGGACCGAGGTCGTGCAGCAGGAGGTCCGAGTACAGGGGGGCGCGTACCCGGTCGAGGGGTGCCACGGGGGCCGGGCCGGTGGTCACATGGGGTGTGTGGCAGGCCGCGCAGCCGGTCCGGGCGAAGAGGGTTTCGCCCAGCGTGGCCGAGGTGGACGCGTCCGGGGCGGAAGTGCGGCGGGGCGGTGCGGCGAGCATGCGCACGAAATCCGTGATGAGGGCGACGGCGGGGTCGCCGACTTCGGGGTCGGGGGACGGATCGATGGCGGGCGGCAGGGGCGCACCGTTCGGGCCGCGCTCACGGGGATGGGCGGTGGTGGTGATCCCCATCTCGTTGAACAGGGCCAGGTGGGTGAAGTCGTGCAGGGTGGCCACGTCGGCCTTGCGTCCGAAGCGCCCCACGCGGCCGTCGGGCGTGCGTCCCAATCGTCCCGAGATTCCGTCGCCGTCGCGGTCGTCGGGGTCGGCGGCGCGGCGAAGGGCGTCTTCCGGCACCAGGTCCGCTGCTCCCAGGCCGAAGAGAAAGGGGACCGCGAAGGTCGCGATGTCTGCGGAGGCGGAAGGGACCGTGTCGCGTACCGTGCCGAGGCGTTCCAGTGCGGGGGTTGCTTGCCGCCGCAGGTTTTCGCCGCCTTCCTCGGCCATGATGTCGCAGGCGCCGTCGGGGTGCCGCCGCGTGGCCTTGATGACGAGCTGCTCGCCGGTGCCGCCCGTCGCGGGAAAGGTGTGACAGGCGCTGCACTGGTTCTCGTTGAAGAGCGGCCCTATGCCTTCCTCGATCGTGAAGACCCGGTCGAAGAGGGCTCGCCCGGCGTCGAAGCGGGCGAGTTCGTCGCTGGTGAGTCCCGGCACGGGGTCGCCGATCTGCTCCGCGTCGGGGACGGTCGGAGTGCAGGCGCCGGTGACCAGGAGGGCGACAACCGCAGCGGGCGTCCACCCCCCCTTCAGCAGAACGCCAACCATGGCGACACGCTGATCCGCGTTTGGTCCATGCGCTCGATGAAGTCCTTGGTGTAGACCCGTAGCTGTGCCGTACACGGGATCCAGTCCATCGAGTGGAGGTTTTCTTTCGGGAACATGCTCAGTTCGACCATCCCCCCGAGCAGGGCGACCTCGTCGAGCAGGACCGCGATCCTCCGGGGTCGCCCCCGGTGGAGGACACACCCCCGGCTCATCCACTCATCGCTGCCGAAGGAGCAGGACACGATCGGCGAGCGGGCGTTCCACCTGAAGATCGACGCGGGGTCCGGATGGATCGCATCGGTGATGGTCCGGGTCGAGATTGTTGTTACGCGGTAGGGGAAGCGTTGCCGCCGGCGGGTCAGGAGCTGTTCCGAGCGCGTGCGAACCCGTAGTCCCTCCAGCGCGATCGGATCCGGGTTCAAACGAAGGTGGAGTCCGTTGCCCTCCGCCACCGTGACCGCGCCGTCCAGGGTGTGGTAGCCGAGCTGCTCGACGACGATCTCCCAGGTGCCCTCGGGGAAGTCGGGGAAGTGGAAGCGACCGTTCGCGTCGGAGAAGACGAAGCGTCGGAGTTCGGGAAGCTTGACGACCGCCGCGATGACGGGCGCGTCGTTGATCGCGTCGACGATCTGCCCGGTCAGGGTGAAGGTCGGCGTCTCCTGGGCGGCCGCCGGGGGCGTTACCGTCCCCACCACCATCGCGAATACAGCAACGGGTAGGGTCGCCGCACGAACTCTCATCATCACCCACCAGGTCCGATGGGAACCTCGACCAGTCGGCCCCGTCTTCGGATGGTTCTCGTCTCCGGGGGACACAGGCCCGGAATCATGCTCAGAGACACCGCGACGTGCCTCTCCCGGGTCATCCGGTCCAGGTATTCCTGCGTATATGCGCGCGTCGTGCGTCCGAAGTTGTAGACCTCCACGAGGGCGAAGTCCCCCGGTGCGAACTCCTCGAAGATCCCGTATCTCACGGCGCGGTCGTCGATGTAGAGGCCCACGGTGCCCAGGTTCCCGTAGATCGTGGCCCTGGGGCAGCCGTAGTCGTTGTATCCCTCGAAGTGGAACCCGTGCTGCCATCCCACCATGTCCCAGACGTTGTCCTTTGTGCTGGTCAGGAGTGCTTCCCGCTCGAGCACGTAGGACCGGTCCAGGCTGCGGTTCCGCCTGCGGGCGAGCCGGGTCTTGTAGGTCAGCCCCCCTGCGGTGATCTCCTCGAGGGCGACCGGGTCGGGTTCCAGGCGGAGGTGGAGTCCGTTGCCCTCCGTAACCGTGACCGATCCCTCCAGGGTGTGATAGCCGAGCTGCGCGACGACGATGTCCCAGGTGCCCGCCGGGAAGTCGGGGAAGTGGAAGCGGCCGCGCACATCGGAGAACACGAAGCGGCGGAGGTCCGGCACCTTGATCACGGCCGCGATGACGGGACGTTCGTTGAGCGCGTCGACGATCCGCCCGGTCAGGGTGAAGGTGGGCGCTTCCTGCGCGGTGGCGCGCACGGGTGCGATCGTCGCGGCGCCGATACCCACCCCGCACGCCACGACGACCACAGCCGCGCGCGCGAAATTGCGGCGCTGCTGACGCATCACGTACGAACCCCGCGGCCTACATCGAGCCGATCGACGCCCGGATCTGAGTGACCGCGGCGTCGACGCGCAGGTCCATCCCGACACTTCCGTACTCTGCAGAGGCCCGGGTCGGGTCACCGGAAACGCCACTGCCCTCGAAGCCCCCGCCCGGAGCCAGTTGGTCCTCCCGGATGTGCTCGGACGCGACGTACAGCAGGATCGAAGTGTCCGAGATACCGGCGTGTCGCCCGATGGTCTCATCAGTCTCTCCCTGTTCCGTCAGCCAGTCCCGAAAGCCGTTGGCGGAATAGTAGTCGCCGATGAAGTGCACCCGGGCGCCTTCGCCGCCCCAGTCCTCGTTCAGCATGCTGGCGACCTCTTCCATGCCGCGCTGGTTCCCGCCGCTGTCACCGATGAACACGATGTCCGTGAAGCCGTGTGCCCGGAAGCTCAGCGCCGCGTACTCCAGCAGCTTCATAAAATACTCGTTTGGCAGGGTGATGGTTCCGGGGTACTGCATGTGCCCCGATGGCGGGTCGACGCTGCCCTCGGGCACGTAGGTGACCGAAGGGGCCACCAGCGCGTTGCCCAGCTCGCGGGCAATCCTGTCGCTGGCCTCGTCGATGATGTAGCGGTGTTTTCCCATCACCATGTGGGGCCCGTTCTGCTCCGTCCCGGCGGTCGGCACGATCACCGTGGTCTTGCCGGCGTCGAGCGCGTCACGGATCTCGGTCCAGGTCATCTCCTCGATGAAGACGGTGTTGACCTCCCGGCCCGGTGCGCCTTCCTGCGCTGCGGTGGCCTCGCCGCCCGTGTTGCCCGCTTCCGCCCCTTCCTCCGGCGCACACGCCACCAACGCCAGGACCGCGCACGTGGCGGCCGTGCTGAACCAACGCATCAGTTTCCGGCGGCGAAGCAGTAGAAGAAGCCGTTCCCGCCGGTGCCCTGGAGGTTCTCCTGGCTGCAGCCGCGTGACCCGTGCGCCGAGTTCCACGAGGTCGGGTTCTGGCCTCCGCCCTGCCGGTCATGGTGACCGACCGCGGCGGACCCGTCTCCGTTGCTCATCCAGTTGTCGCAATTGGTGTTTTCTTCGCCGGTGAAGGCGGTGCCGTCCATGTTCGAACCGGTAAGGATGTCGTGCATGTTGGGATCGTCACCCCGACCGTTCACCATGTCGCCCATCTCGGTGAGGATCGTCTCCTTGGTCAGGTTGGCCGCTTCCGAGTGGAGTTCGTCGGCATCGTTGGCGACCAGCACGCCGGCCTGATTGTGCCACGGGCCGGTTCCGATCCGGTCGCGCGCGTTGACGGCGGCGCTTCCGTCCTCGTTGATCGTGCTGAGATAGGCCGCCCACCCCATGCCGCCAGCGCCTGCTGCGGCCGCGAGGGTTTCGCAGTGGGCGTCGGCGCCCTCGAGGCCGCCCAGGTTGGCGCCGTCACCGGGCCCCGCGCTGGTGATGAAGAAGGTCATGGCGGCCATGTCGGTGGCCATGTCGTCGGCCTCCTCGGTCTCCGGGGTGTCGCTCGGCGCGCAGGCGGCCACGATGAGCGCGAGCGCGGCAGAGGTTGCGATTGCGTAGGTCTTCATGATGTCACCCCCTGATTGGTGATGTCCGGCTCTCGGTCGGCCGGTCCCCTCAATTGCCTGTTGGCCACGGCGCACCCTGGTCCATCGCCGTCACGGGACCCAGGCCCGTGTAGACGAACTTCTGGACGCGCTTGCCCTCATAGGTTTCCGTCGTGTAGATGTTGCCCTGGGAGTCCGTGGCGATGCTGTGGACCGCGAAGAAGAGCCCGGGCTGGCGCCCCCCGTCACCGAAGCTGGTGAGGATCTCCAGGTTCATCCGGTCCATCACGTACACCTTCATGTTCTTCCCGTCGGCCACGTACATGTACTTCTGCTCCGGATCGCGCGAGAAGGCGATGTCCCAGGTTGATCCGTCACCCAGCGTGCGCGGCGCGATGCGCACCTCGTCCACGAACGTCCCGTCCTTCTGAAAAACCTGGATCCGGTCGTTGGGACGGTCGCAAACGTACACGAAGCCGTCGAGCGAGGGTTCGGCGCAGTGTACCGGTGTGCGGAACTGCTGGATGAGCGGGGCATCCGGATCGTAGGCCGGCGTTCGCGTGTCGTCCGGCTCGTTTCCGTAGGCGCCCCAGTAGCGCTTGAAGGCGCCCGTCGAGGCGTCCAGCACCGCGACGCGTCGCCCGCCGTAGCCGTCGGCGAGGTAGGCCTCGTTGGCTTCGGCGTCGAAGGCCAGCTTGGCAACCCGATTGAAGCGCGTCTGGCTGTTGCTGTCCGCCGGACCGGCCTCCGGCTCGCCGTACGAAGCCAGGAATTCGCCGTCGCGTGAGAACTTGAGGACGTGGGTGTCATTCGGCCCGTTCCCGCCGATCCAGATGTTGTCCATATGGTCGACGGTGATCCCGTGGTTCGAGGCAGGCCACACATACTCGTCGGAGGGGCCTCCCCAGGAGTTGACGAGGTTGCCATCGGGATCGAACTCGAGCACCGGGGGCGCCGCCCGGCAGCATTCCCCGATCGGCGGGTCGGCATCGGCCCCGCCTTCGGTCCGTTCAGTGAGGTTGCGGCGGTGAACGATGAACACATGGTCGCGGGAGTCCACGCCGACCCCGATCGCCGATCCGAGCACCCAGTGATCCGGCAACTGCTGCGGCCAGAACGGATCGACTTCGAACATGGGAGCCTCGGCGGCGTCGGCCGAGGCGGTCTGGAGGCGATCCTGAGCGAAGTAGATGACCACGACGGCCAGCACCAGAACCGCGACGAGAAGCTGGTTGCGCTTCATGTGAGAGCTCCCTTGGTGGGACGGGCGATTGGGAATTGGGGGCAAAGTACGGGTTGAACCGCTTGTCAGCCAAGGGCTGGGGGGTCAGGGTAGGGGTCCGAGGGGCCACGCGCCCCTCAATCCCCAGGCAAAGCGGGATGGCGCCTGAGCTCTTGTCGGAGGTGGTTGGATGAAAGCACGAAGGATGCCGCGCGGAGCGTTCCTCGCGCTGGCGGCCGGGTTCTGGATGCTCGTGTCGCCTGCGGGAGGCGCGGGACCTGCGAACGGGGCGCCCCCCCACGAAATCCCCGCCGACGTGATCGTGCGAGCGTTCGTAAAGGCCGAAGACGGGGCGCTCCAGCTTGTGCTGCGCGTCCCCCTCACCTCCATGCGGGACGTGGTCTTCCCCGTACGGGGTCCGGGCTACGTTGACATCGAGGGGGCCGCGCCGCTCCTGGTCGACCAGGCGAGCCTCTGGATTGCCGGCTACGTGACGCTTTTCGAGGAGTCCGCGCGCCTCCCCGTGCCCGTCGTGACCGCGGCCCGGATCTCGCTCCCCTCCGACCCTTCCTTTGCCGACTACGACCGCGCCGTCGCCCACATGGCCGCGGCCCCTCTCCCCCCCGGCACCGACCTGGTCCTGGAACAGGCCATGCTCGACGTCGTGCTTCGCACCCCCGTCGAGTCGGCCGAGTCGCGCTTCTCGATCGACCCGGCCTGGGCCCACCTGGGCCTCCGCACCACCACCGTGCTGCGCTTCGTCACCCCCGGCGGCGCGGAAAGGGTCTTCCAGTACCAGGGGAACCCGGGGCAGGTGCGCCTCGACCCCAGGTGGCATCAGGCACTGCTTCGTTTCGTCGCGCTCGGCTTCGCCCACATCCTGGACGGGATCGACCACCTCCTCTTCCTGCTCTGCCTGGTGATCCCGCTCCGGCGTTTCTGGCCGCTCGTGAAAGTCGTCACGGCCTTTACCGTGGCCCACTCGATCACCCTGGTGGCGTCCGTGATGGGACTGGCGCCCAACGCGCTCTGGTTCCCCCCGCTGATCGAGATGCTGATCGCGGTCTCGATCGTTTTCATGGCGCTGGAGAACATCGTGGGACGGACGCTGCGGCGGCGGTGGATGTGGGCATTCGGCTTCGGCCTGGTGCACGGCTTCGGCTTCTCCTTTCAGCTCCGGGAGTCGCTTCAGTTCGCGGGGTCGCACCTCTTTACATCTCTCCTCGGCTTCAATGCCGGGGTCGAACTCGGCCAACTCTTTGTGCTCCTCTTCATGGTTCCGGGACTGGCGCTTCTGTTCTCGAAAGTGATGGCGGAGCGGACTGGGAGCATCCTCGTGTCGGCGCTGGTCGCCCATACCAGTTGGCACTGGATGACCGATCGGTGGGGCGCTTTGACATCCTACGAATTTCGTCGTACTATGGTGGACGCGGCCTTTGGCGCGGCGGTTCTCCGGTGGGTGCTGCTCCTCCTGATCGTGGTTGGAGCGGCGTGGGGGCTGGGGGCGCTGTACCGGCAACTATCGGGGCGCTTCGGCAGTCCGAAGGGGGAAGGGTCGGCGGATCAGGAGCCTCTGTCTGCCGCGATTCAGACAAAGGGAGACACGGCGAAATGAGTGGAAGACCGCGGGGAACGAGCAGGGGATCAGTCGGGTTCCGGGCAGCGGTGGCCTGTTTGCTGGCTGCAGGCCCGGCTGGTGCCCAGGAGATCATCGAACTCCCCGCCGAAGACCGCTGGCTCGACGCCGGCTTCGAGGAGGTGTACCGGGTCGGGTCGTTGGCGGGGGAGGAGTGGGAGCAGTTCGGGAGAGTGCGCAGGGTCGCGTTCGATGGTGCGGGGCAGCTGTATGTGTTCGACGCCGGGGTCGACCGCATCTTCGTCGTGGGCCCGAACGGCGAGTTCCGTCGCGCGTTCGGACGGCAGGGCGAGGGGCCGGGCGAATTCCGCAGACCGGATGGACTCGCGGTCTTTCCCTCCGAGCCCCCACGGCGCGGGGGGGACGTTAGTTCTGCTTCAGAACGGCCAGGAGGTGCTGCCAGCGTTCCTTCGCTGTCGCATTCCCAGGCGGCCGAAAGGAAGCCGGTGCGCGCCTAAGGCGGGGCGCCTGACCCCGGTTCATTCCGCTGCTAGAGGCCGAGTTCGGTGTGTGATCCGATGCGCACCAGCCGCAGGAGGTCGGGGCCGGACTTCTGGTAGATCAGCAACAGATCCGGCTTCACATGGCAGTCGCGGTGATCTCCCCATTCGCCGCTTAGCACGTGGTCGTGGTGCCGAGGCTCCAGCGGCCGATCATTGGCCAGGTCCTCTACGATGGGAGCCAACCTGGCGTCGAGGTATGTCCGATGCCGACCCCGGGACTCCCGCTTGTAGTCGCGCTTGAACCGGCTGGTTCGCTCAATCGTCCGCATGCAGATCGTCGAGCAGCTCCTCGACGCTGGTGAACTGCGGGAGGTTGCCGCGGCGGGCTTCCCTCATCGCCTCGATGGTGACGGCATTCGGGACCAGCGGTGCGAAAGGCAGGGCCTTCTCGTGCGCCACCTTGGTCAGCAGCAACCGCAATGCGCCGGACACGGTCAGCCCCATGGCCGCCAGCACCGCGGCCGCTTCTTCCTTCACGGCCCCGTCAATGCGGGCTTGGACGACTTGATTAGGCATGCTTGGCTCCCCCCCTATGAGGCTGAATGACACTATCATTCAAGCACTCATGGGCTAGCCAGTCAAGTCACGGCCTCACCCCCTGTGTCCCATGAGGTGCGGGAAGACTTTTCCACACGAGCGCCGGCAACCTTCACCGGCCCTGGGGTTGGAGACGGTTGTGGTGAGGTGGGTGACGCTGGCAGGGAGCTGATGTGGCCAGTCGGGCGCTCGGAATGTAAACTATGGTTTACCTTATGTACAGTGTAGTTTACATCTGTGGGTTCGCCCTCCCGGCATCCGTTCTTGCCCGGCATCCCGCGGGTGAGCACGTTGAACGCAGCACTTGATCACCAACTCATTCCGCCGCAGGAGGCTCGCCATGATCCGCCGTTTCCCTCGCCGCCCTTGGGGCATCCTCGCCGTCCTCTCCCTGCTGATGGTCCCTGTGGTCGGCTGCGCCCAGTCGGGCGACCCCACTCGCGACCCCCGCTTTCAGCAGGCGGTCGACCTCTTCGAGGCCTGGCTCGACGCCAAGATGGACTACGAGAAGATCCCGGGGATTTCGGTGGGGCTGGTCCACGACCAGGACCTCGTCTGGGCCAAGGGCTACGGGTACGCACATCCCGACGCGGATGTCGCGGCAACCCCTTCCACCATGTACTCGATCTGCTCGATCTCGAAGCTGTTCACCTCGATCGGGGTCATGCAGCAGCGCGACGCCGGGAAGCTCCGGCTCGACGACGCCGCCTCCGACCTGTTGCCCTGGTTCGACCTCGAGCAGGCGTATCCCGACGGGCCCAACGTGACCGTCGAGGGGATCCTCACGCATTCGTCGGGTCTTCCCCGCGAGTCGGCCCACCCGTACTGGACCGGCCCCGATTTCCCATTCCCGACCCGGGAGGAGATCATCGAGGGACTCTCCGACCAGGAGACGCTCTACCCCGGCGCTCGCTACTTCCAGTACTCGAACCTGGCCATGGCGCTCGCGGGGCAGCTCGTCGAGCAGGCGTCCGGCATGACCTACGACGAGTACGTGACGACCCGCATCCTGGACCCGCTCGGCATGTCGGACACCTACACGGACATCCCGACCGAGCACAAGGGAGACCGTTTCGCCACCGGCTACACTCGCCTGGGGCGGGACGGCGAGCGCACCCCGGCGACCTTTTTCCAGGCACGGGGGATCGCGCCCGCGGCGGGGTTCGCCTCCACTGTCGAGGATCTGGCCCGCCTGGCCTCGTGGCAGTTCCGGCTGCTCGAAGACGGGGGGACCGAGGTGCTTGGCGTCAACACGCTCAGGGAAATGCACCGCGTCCACTGGGTCGACCCCGACTTCGACACCATGTGGGGACTCGGTTTCGCGGTCTCGGAGCGCGACGACCAGCGTACCGTCGGCCACGGCGGCAGCTGCCCCGGCTTCCGAACGACGCTGCAGCTGATCCCGGCGAAGAAGCTGGCCGGGGTTGTGATGATCAGCGCGCAGGGAACGAGCCCGGACGACGTGTGGTCGAAGATGATGTCGATTCTGGGGCCGGCGCTCGAGTCGATCATGGACGACCCCGGCGGCGCGACGGCGAGGTCGGCTGCGCTCGCCGAGTACGAGGGGCTCTACGAATCCAACTGGGGTGAAACGGTCATTCTGCGCTGGGACGACAGCCTGGTGGCCGTGCGCGTTCCCAACGACAACCCGATGGAGGCCATGACGAAGCTGCGCAGGACCGGCGACGACACCTTCCAGCGTGTCCGCGACGACGGCGAGCTGGGAGAGGCTTACATCTTCCACCGGGACGGGGGCGAGATCGACTGGTTCACCGTGCATGGGAACTACTCGCGGAAGGTGCGGTAGGGGCGTGCGGGGCGAGTTTCCTGTCCGGAGAGCGGGATACCCGTCCAGCCCTCCCTGATGTTGCGCAGATTCCCAGGTGTGGACCTGGGCAATCCATTACATGCGAGTTGCGGGGGCGAGAACGCGATAGGGGCAAACGTGCGACGCCCACCTTGGAAGAGGTGGTGCAATCACCGAAGCGGCTTCTTGGGACTGGTCGCGTTCCTCGCTGGTTGGGCCGTAGCCTGCGGCGAGGGTGGCGGCACCTCCATGCCCGTCGACCCCGAGACGCCCAATCGGGCTCCGGAGGCGGTTGGCTCCATTCCGGCCCAGACCTTGGTGGCGGGTGAGAGCGTTGCGTTCGATGTGTCGTCGTACTTCAGGGATCCGGACGGCAACGCACTGAGCTACGCGGCGGCGAGTTCGGACGTCGGGGTGGCGTCGGTGTCGGTTTCCGGGGCGACTGTATCGATCGCCGCGGTGGCTCCGGGGATGGCGACGGTGACGGTGACGGCGCGCGACCCGGGCGGGCTCAGTGCCGTGCAGGCGGTTGGGGTCACTGTGCGGCCGGCGAACCGATCTCCAGAGGCGGTGGGCTCCATTGTTCCGGTGGGCCTGACGGAGGGCGAACGCGCGGAGTTTGACGTGTCGTCCTACTTCAGGGACCCGGACGGTGATTCGCTCCGCTACGCGGCGACGAGCTCGGACGCGGGGGTGGCGTCGGTGTCGGTGTCGGGCGCGATGGTATCGGTCACGGCGGTGGCTCAGGGCACCGCGACCTTGACCGTGACGGCGATCGACCCGGGTGGGCTGGAGGCATCGCAGGAGGTCGGAGTAGCCGTCACGGACGGGTCGAACCGTGCACCGCAAGTCAGGCGGCCGATCGCCGACCAGGCGTCATATGTGGCCATGGCGACAAGTCTCAACCTCTCGTCGTACTTCTGGGACCCGGACGGGGATCGGCTCGCCTATTCGGGCGAGACATCGAATGGGGCGGTGGTGATGGTGACGGTGTCGGGAGACTCGCTGTCCATCTCAGGCGTTGCCGTCGGGACCACGAAGGTGGAGGTAACTGCCCTGGATCCGGGGAACCTTCGGGCAACGGTGTCCTTCGCCGTCGCCGTGTCGCCGACCCCCCCGGTTGCCGTTGGCGCCATCCCCCGGGACACTCTGCATGTAGACGAATCGGCAACCGTGGATCTGTCGGCCTATTTCGACGACCCGGGTGGGGACTCCCTTGCCTACGATGCCACGGCGTTCTTCGAGCGAATCGCCAGGGTCTCCGTATCGGGGAGTGTGATGACCGTCTTGGGGCTGGCCGAGGGGGGCACCTCCATTACGGTCACGGCGACCGACCCCGGCGGCCTCGAAGCTACTCAGCGCACTCGGGTGACCGTTCGCCAACCCAACCAATCCCCGGTTCCCAGAGGTACGATTCCGGACCAGACACTTGCCGCCGGCAAGACGAAGAGCATCTATCTGAGGTCCTATTTCGACGATCGCGACAGCCTGTCCTACACGGCCGCGACATCGGACGCGAATGTCGCCACGGCGACAGTGACGGACAGCAGGTTGAGTGTGGAAGGGGTTGGCCGGGGCACCGCAACGGTGACGGTGACGGCACGCGATCCGGGTGGGCTCGAGGCGAGCCAGAGCTTGACCGTGACCGTACCGAACAACCCGCCTCAGAAGGTAGGGACCATTCCCCGGGATACCGTGAACGTCGGAGAGACGATTGCGGTAGACCTCTCCGACTACTTTGCGGATCCGGACGGGGACCCTTTGACCTTCGTGGCGGACCCCTTCTTTGACGATGTCGTTACGGCGACCACGTCGGGCAGCGTCTTGACGATCCTCGGGGTGAGGGGTGGCTGGTCGACCTCCGTAACGATCACGGCGAGCGATCCGGAAGGTCTTGAGGCCACGCAAAAGTCACGGTTCACCGTTGTTCAGCCCAACCGGCCGCCGGAGGCCACGGACCCGATCCCCGACGGCACGGTGGCTTCGGGCCGTACGCTGCGCGTCTTCATGTTTTCCCATTTCGAAGACCCGGATCGTGACCGTCTGACCTACAGCGCGGTTTCGTCGGACGAGGGAGTCGCTACCGTGACTGCGTCGAGCAGTAGCCTGCAGGTTGCGGGAGTCGCCCGGGGGACTGCGCAGATCGCGGTAACGGCACGCGATCCGGGCGGCCTCGAAGCCCGGCAGTCCTTCCAGGTCACGGTCCCCAATGCCGCCCCGAAGGCCGTGGGCGACATTCCCAGGGATTCCGTGAACGTCGGAGAAACTACTACGGTAGAACTGTCGGACTACTTCGAGGATCCGGACGGGGATCCGCTGAGTTACACGGCCACGCCTTTCTTCGATCGCGTGGCCATCACCGTGTCCGGCAGTCTGATGACGATGAGGGGAGTGGAAGACGGGCGTACGTCGGTAACCGTCACAGCCCGTGATCCGGAGGGTCTGGAGGACTCGCAGCGAACCTACGTGACTGTCATACAGCCGAACCGGGCGCCGACGCCGGGGAACACGATCTCTGATCAGACCGTCGAACTGGGCGATACCAAGCGCGTGCCACTGGCCTTCGCTTTCCAGGACCCGGACCGAGATCAGCTTACCTACCTCGCGGCGTCATCGAACGTGGGGGTGGCCAGCGTCTCCATAGAGGGTCGAAGTCTGATGATCACGGGCGAATCCCGTGGGACCGCGCGCGTAACCGTAACGGCCCGCGATCCCGGCGGGCTGGAGGCACGGCAGTCGTTTGAAGTGACGGTGCCCAACAGCGCCCCGGAAGATGTGGGAGAGATTCCCGACCATACCGTGAACGTCGGGGAGACGTTTGCCGTGGACCTGTTTCCCTATTTTTCGGACGCGGACGGGGACCCGTTGACATACACGGTGGATGTGTTCTTCGAGCAGCGAGTCAAGGTTACCGTTGCGGGCAGTGTGATGACGGTCGAGGGATTGGAGGATGGGGGCACGAGCTTGACGATCACGGCGCGCGATCCGGCGGGTGACGAAGCCAGGCAGCGCACGCGCGTCGAGGTTATCCAACCCAACCGGCCGCCCGTATCGACGGACGACATCCCCGACCAGATCCTCGAGCCGGGCGCAACATACTGGTTCCTGGCCTTTTCCTACTTCAGTGACCCGGATCGTGACAACCTGACCTACACGGCCGAGAGCTCCAATACGGGCGTGGTCACCGTCATCGTAGAGCGCAGCAAGGTGACCATCGAGGCGGTCGCCGAGGGCTCCGCGACAGTCACCGTGAGGGCAACCGACCCTGACGGCCTTTTCGCCGAGCAACGGGTCGGGGTGATAGTGGAGAGCGAAAACCGGGCCCCGAGGGCGGTGGGCACCATCGCGGCGCAGACCATCGACGTCGGGGACGTGGTCACCGTGGACGTTGCTGCCAGTTTCAGCGATCCGGACGGGGGGGCGCTGAGCTATGCCGCCGAGACATCGAATGGGACGGTGGCCACGGCATCCGTGGCGGGCAGCCGGGTGACGATCACCGGCAGGAGCAGGGGAAGCGCGACGATCACGGTGACCGCGCGTGATTCGGACGGCCTGACGGCCCGCCAGAGGATCCGCGTGACCGTAGCCAACCGCGCGCCCGAGGGCAGACCGATTCCCCGGCAAGTCATCGACATGGGAGAAACCGCCGAGGTTGATCTGTCTTCCTACTTTACGGATCCGGATGGAGACCGACTGGAGTACACCGGTTCGTCGAACGACAGGACCGTGGCGACGGCGGCCGCGGTGGGCGACAAGCTGACGATCCGGCCAGTGGGACAGGGCTCCACAACGGTCACCGTGACGGCCCGCGACCCGGGTCGGCTTACGGCCACTCGGGACGTCGCCGTCACGGTCCAGGCGGGCCCGAACCGCCGGCCCTCCGGGCGCCCGATACCGGCGCAGGCGTTGAGCGGGGGGGCTTCGGTCGATCTGGACCTGTCATCCTACTTCTCGGACCCTGACGGTGACCCGCTCACCTACACGGGATCGTCGGACGACACCGGCGTGGCGACGGCGGGCGTGATCGGCAACACGTTGACGATCCGCGGCGCTGCGTCGGGATCCGCGACGGTCACGGTGACCGCGACGGATCCGGGCGGGCTGGCGGCCACGCGCGAAATCACCGTGACTGTCGCCCGACCCGACAACCGGCCCCCGGAAGCGACCGGCACGATCCCCGGCCAGGCCCTCGATGCCGACCAATCGGCCACCGTCAGGTTGTCCAGCTACTTCGACGACCCGGACGGGGATCCACTGGTCTACACGGCCACGGTGTCGCCGGCCCGCGTGGCCGATGTGACCGTGTCGGGGAGCACCGTGACGGTCACGGGTTTGGCCCGGGGCACCGCCACCGTCACGATCACCGGCCGCGACCTCGGTGGGCTGGAGGCCACGCAGGAGTTTGACGTGGCGGTGAGCAATAGCGCGCCGGAGGAGACCGGCACCGTCCCTGCCACCACCATAGCCGCGGGCGCTACCGCGAGGATTCACGCGTCTTCCTATTTCCGCGACCGGGACGGTGACCAGCTTTCCTACTCCGCGGAGACCTCGGACCCCAGCGTGGCTACGGCTTCGGTGGCGGGCAGCACGGTGTCGATCTCGGGCGTGGCCCCGGGGACAGCGGTGGTAACGATCACCGTACGCGATCCCGGAGGCCTCGAGGCCAGGCAACAGGCAAGCGTGGCCGTACGGGCGACCAACCGGCCACCGGAGGCGAACGGCACAATCCCGCAACAAGCCCTGGAAGCCGGCGCATCGAACAACCTGGACGTGGCTTCCTACTTCCGCGATCCGGACGACGATCCCCTCAACTACACGGTGGAAACATCCAACGCGGCGGTCGCCACAGCATCGGTGTCGGGCAGCGTGGTTACGATTTCAGGAACCAACCCGGGCTCGACGACCCTTACGGTCACGGCAACCGACCCGAGCAATGCGGTCGCCACCCAGGAGATCCGTGTCACGGTTGAACAAGGCAACCGGCCGCCGCAAAGGAGCGGCACGATCCCCGCTCAGAGTGTGGAGGCCGGCGAGGCGGCCACGCTCGATGCCGCTTCGTACTTCAGCGATCCGGATGGAGATCAACTGGCCTACGCCGCCGCGAGTTCGGCCCCCGCGGTAGCCTCGGTATCGAGACAGGGCAGCCAAGTGACGATCACGGGGGCGGCCCCGGGAACGGCGATGGTTACCGTGACGGCGAGTGATACGGACGGCGCGTCGGCCACACAGGAATTCGCCGTGACCGTGACGGGGCAGCAGGACAACCGCCCGCCGGAGCCACAGGAAGACATCCCGGTCTACTTCGTCGAAGCCGGCAACTCCGCCGCGATAGACTTGTCTTCCCACTTCAGCGACCCCGACGGGGACGCTCTCACCTATTCGGCTGCGGCTTCCAGGACCGGTGTGGTCCGGACGTCGGAACGGGGTGACGAACTGACCATCACCGGCACGGCGCGCGGGACGACGACCGTGACCGTAACCGCGACCGACCCGGCCGGCCTGGAAGCCGAATCGGCCTTCACGGTAGCGGTAGCCAGGGCGAATATCGGGTCGTACGATATCGAACTGATTTCCGTCACGCCGATGAGCGAGTCCCACGCCGCCGCGTTCCGGGACGCGGCCGAGAAATGGATGGCGGTCCTCGCGGATACGGAACTTCCGGACATGCCGGTTTCGGCCGACACACCCACGGGGTGCTGGGATCTCACCTCGGACCGGCGCGTCGACAGTGTCGACGATTTGCTTTTGGTGGTGTCGGTACGGGAGATCGACGGCTCCGGAGGGACTCTGGCCAGCGCAGGATCCTGCATGTTGCGCGTTGGATCGGAGCTTCCCTGGATGGGAGCGATCGAGTTTGACGAAGCCGACCTGAACTCCATCGCAGAGGATGGGGGCGTCGAGGAAGTCGTGCGGCACGAAATGGCTCACACGCTTGGTTTCAGCCGCTTTTTCTGGGACCGATTCGACCTGCTCGCCAATCCGACGCTGACGTGGCTGATCTTCACCTGGCTTCACAGCCCGGGTGAGGACACCCACTTCGCAGGCAGCCTGGCCCTGGCGGCCTTTGACGAGGCTGGTGGCGCGAGTTACACGGATGGGGACAAGGTGCCGATCGAGAACTGCCGCGGCGCGGGATCGGGCGATTCCCACTGGAGGGAGTACTACTGGAGTGACGAGTTGCGCGATGGCGACTGCAGGGAGGGAGAAGTGTTGCTCGGGGGAGAACTCATGTCGCCCGTATACAACCGCGGCGTGCCAAGCAAACTGAGCAGGATCACGCTCCAGGCCCTTGCCGACATGGGCTATGCGGTGGATCTCCGTCAGGCCGAGGCGTACAGCCTGCCCACAGCGGGGCAGATGCGGGCTTTCGATCCTGCGCGGATGATCCTGTACGGGGACGACGCTGCGAAGGGTCCGGTCACCCTGTACGACCGCAGTGGGCGCCCAGTTCGTGTCATCCCGAACTGAAGCGCACCCTGCGCGAACTGCACCGTATCTACGGGTTGCCAACTATTCCCGCGCCCCTCGCCGCTCCTGCACCGCCGACCGCAGCATCAGAATCGCCGCGTACAGCACCACCGCGACCACCAGCCAGCGCATCGCATTCAGCGGTAGCGACCTGACGATGAACGCCGCGATCAGCACCGCGGGGATACCCCCGACCGCCAGTCCCAGCGCGGCCTTCAGCCCGTAGCGCCCTGCCTTCAGGAAACGGACGCTCGCCACCGGCATGAGGAAGGCGGAGGCTCCCATCATGATCGGGAAGGCGACGGTCGGGTCCATTCCCATCAGGCTGACCACGATCATCGTCGGGGCGTACATGCCGATGCCGATGGTCATGAGGGCACCGAGGGCGAAGAGGCACGCGAAGGCGATCACGAGGCCGGTGCCGGACAGACCGGTTGCGTCGCCGCCGACTGCCGTGATCTCGAAGATGGCCAGCACGAAGGTCACGGCCGCGATGAGTAGCGCGACCCCCATCCCGACCTGTATGCGGTAGCGGGGAAGCCGCGCGACCACTCCCGCGCCCAGCCACGCGCCGAGCACCGCGGCGGCGAGCAGGGTGACGAGGGTGACGGGGTCCACCGAGATGATCGCGATGAAGATGAAGGCCTGGATCACGACCGGGGCTGTGTGGCCGATCATCATCGTGCCCGGGATGTTCTCGTCCGGTACGACCCGCTTCATCTTGAAGGCGGAGGTGGTGGGGGCGAACGACCCGATCCCCAGGGTGTCGAAGAAGTTCGTGACGAAGCCGAGCGCGCTCTCGAAGAAGCTGGGCGGCTTGCTCCAACCGTCGCCGTCCCGGCCTGCGCGGGTGGCGGCCGACGCGGTCCGGTACCAGGCGAAGAGGAACCAGGCCGTGAGGAGGGCCAGAGCCGAGAACAGAAAGACGCGGGGGTCGAGGGAGTCGGACACGGTCGCATTGATCCGGCTGGAGGGAATGGACGGAGGTACATGGTGGGCGTACGATTGACCCTCCGCCACCCTCTGCCCTGGAGTCGTCGCCATGAAACGTCGAGATTTCCTGTCCGTTACCCCGGTCGCCGCCGCGGCTGTCGGCTCCAGTCTTCTGGGATGTGGTCAGCCTTCGAATTCAGAGGCCCCCTCGGGCTCGGCGGCGAGCGGTGGTGCCGCCGCCCCGGGGCTGCTCGGAACCGCGCACGGGAGTGTGTGGGGCCGGCGGGGCGTGACTGCCGCGGCCGACTATTACGCGTCGCTCGCGGGCACGACGATCATGATGCAGGGTGGGAACGCGGTCGATGCGATCGTGGCCGCGGCAGCCACGCTGAACGTGTCGGAGCCCTACATGTCGGGGATCGGCGGCTTCGGCGGATTCATGGTGATCTACCTGGCGGAGGAGAACCGCGTGGTCGGGCTCGATGCGCTCGGCAGGGCGCCCGCCGCCTCTTCGCCGAGCACCATGACGCTGGACGACTTCGAAGCGGGCTACAAGGCGCCGATCGTGCCGGGGGCCCTCAAGGGCTGGGCCGCCGCGCTGGAGCGTTACGGCACCATGAGCCTCGGCGACGTCTTCGAGCCCGCGATCCAGCTCGCCGAGGACGGCTTCGTGATCTCGAAGTTCGACCAGCTCCACACGGACGGCGCCGCGGAGAAGCTGGGCCGCTTCCCGTCGACCACGCGGGTCTTCTTCCCCAACGGGCGCCCGCCGCGCATGGGCGAGGTCATCACGCAACCCGAACTCGCTGCCAGCATGCGCCACCTGGCCCAGGCGGGCGCGGACGATTTCTACAAGGGCGACCTCGGCGACCGGATCGTCTCATTCCTGGCCGAAAACGGCGGGCACCTGACCAAGGGCGACCTCGAATCGTTCGACGTGGAGTGGAAGGAACCGATCACGACCACCTTCCAGGGCCACGATCTGTATGCGATGCCGCCCGGGTCGTGCGGCATGTCGATGTTCCAGGCGCTGAACATCATGGACGGCTTCGATCTGCCGAACATGGATCTGTACGGGCCGGAATTCGTCCACCTCTGGCTTGAGGCGTACAAGCTGGCCCTGGCGGACGACGACCGGTACAACACGGGCAAGGATAACGTCGACATCCCGGTCGAACGGATCATCTCGAAGGCGTACGCCGACGAACAGCGGGCGAGGATCGACCCGGGGCGCGTGGCCTCGTTCTCCGGGTCGCCGCTTCCCTTCTTCGGGACGACGAGCCTGTCGACCGCCGACCGCTGGGGGAACGCCGTCGCCTTCACGCAGTCGCTTGTGAGCATCTACGGAAGCGGGGTGATCGCGGGCGACACCGGGATCTTCCTCAACAACGGCCACACGTTCGGCTTCGTGCTGGAGGAGGGGCACGTCAATCTTCTCGAGGGTGGCCAGAGGGCCAAGGGCGTGATGACGCCCTGCGTGGTCATGAAGGACGGCGCACTCGTCGCGGCGGTGGGAGCCGCGGGCGGCTACACCATTCCGCAGACCGTCGGGCAGGTGATCACGAAGCTGGTCGTCGGAGGGATGGACATGCAGCTCGCGATCGCGTCGCCCCGCATGGCGATCAACCGGGGCGGGGGCCGGACGCCGATCCCGGAAGACTCGATGACGTATCTCGACGCGGGGTTCCCGCCCACCGTGTACGAGGATCTGGCCGCCCGGGGCCATCACCTTGTCGAACCCGGCAACATGGGCGGGGTCCAGGGCGTGTACAGGGACGCGGAGACCGGGGCGCTGGCGGGTGGATCGGACCCGCGCCGCGACGGTCACGCGATCGCATGGTGATGGCCGGCTCGGCGCTTGACCGAGCGGGTGACCTCCCGCGCCCGCTGGCGCACCGCGCGGGTTCTCGCCAAGGGGTGCCGAGCGTTCTCACGAGACTGGAGCACGCCGTTGCCCGGGGGTGGCGAGCAATGGGTGCGGTCGGGCTGTCGGCCGCCTTGGGACTCACGGTGTCCTGCGGTGGCGAAGACACCCCGGCCGGCGGGTCGGCGATCGAAGGACCAGCCAGCACCCTGGATCGCAACCAGGCACTCCACATCCCGATGCGTGATGACGTTCAGATCGCCGTGGACGTCTGGCTGCCCGAGGGGATCGAGCCGGGCACGCGTCTCCCGACAATGATCCGGGCGACGCGCTACTGGCGGGCCCGCGGACTGGTCGACACCCCGATCGAGGGCGACTCCAACTTCGACGAGGCGGAGCGCTGGAACGGTGCCGGATACGCGCTGGTGCTGGTCGACGCACGCGGGAGCGGGGCATCGTTCGGGATTCGGCGCTTCGAGCTGGCCGAGGACGAGGTGCGGGACTACGGCGACGTGGTGGACTGGATCGTGGCGCAATCGTGGTCGAACGGACGGGTCGGGGCCTACGGCGTGTCATACGCGGGCAACACGGCCGAGATGCTGGCGGTCAACCGTCACCCGGCGGTGAAGGCGGTGGCCCCGCTCTTCAACGACTTCGACAACTTCGGCCACCTGGTCTTCCCGGGTGGGGTGCTCACGGTCGGCTTCCTGGAGAGCTGGTCGGACCGGACGCGCATGCAGGATCTCAACGACATCTGTGGCCTCTCCGGGGCGACGGGTACGGACTGCGACGAGGTGCGCGCCCGGGTCACCGGTGTGAAGCCCGTCGACGCTGACCACGACGGCGCTCTCCTCGCGGCCGCGGTGGCCGAACACGAGGCCAACACGGTGCCCTTCGGCGCGGCGCTGGAGTACGAGTTCCGCGACGACCCGTTCGGCCGCTACGGCGACACGAACGTCGGGCATCGGCGGAGCCCATCGGGGCACCTGCCGCAGATCGGGGAGTCGGGCGTGGCGATGTTCATCCGGGTCGGCTGGCAGGACGCCGCGACCGTGAACGGCACGCTGGGCCGCTACAACACCATCTCGAACGCGCAGCAGGTCTTCATCGGGCCGTGGGATCACGGGGCGCGCAACGATGCCGACCCCTTCCGGCCGGAGGACACCCCGGTCGCGCCCGACGCGGCCGCTCAGTTCACCGAGTTGGTGACCTTCTTCGACCAGCACCTCAAGGACGGCGGGTCCGAACGGACGCCGACCGAGATCAACTACTACACGCTCGGCGCGGACCGGTGGACACGCACCGAGACCTGGCCCCCGTCCGGCTTCGAAGATGTGACCTGGTACTTCGGCGCGGACGGAATGCTGAGCCGGGAATCACCGTCCGAAGCGGAAGAGGAGGACACCTACACCGTCGACTTCACGGCGACCACCGGTACGCGGAACCGCTGGTACACGAACGGCGGCGGTGGCGATGTCGTGTACGGAGACCGCCGGACCGAGGACGCCAAGCTGCTCACCTACACGAGCGCACCGATGGAGGCCGACACCGAGATCACCGGCCACCCGGTCGTCACGCTGCACGTCGCCTCCACCGAGAGCGACGGCGCGTTCATCGTGTATCTCGAGGATGTCGCGCCGGATGGGACGGTGCGGTACGTCACCGAGGGGCAGTTACGGGCCGTGATGCGCGCCGTCACCGACGACCCCCCGCTGTACCGGAAGTACGGCCCTCACCGCTCCGAGCTGCGTGCCGACGCCATGCCGCTCGTCCCCGGCGAGATCGCCGAAATCAGCTTCGATCTCTGGGCGACCTCGGTCCTCGTCAGGGAGGGGCACCGGATCCGGGTGGCCGTTGCTGGGGCCGACGCAGATACGTTCCTGCGCTACCCCCGCGACGGAAGCGTCCCGGTGCTGTCGGTTCAGCGGAACGCGACCTGGCCGTCGGGGATCGTGCTGCCGGTGAAGGGGCTGAAGTAGGAGAATCCCGTGCCGGAGTCCGGTTTGTCCGCCATTTTGGGCCGAAAGTGGCGGACAAACCCGCAGTAACCAGTCCTCTTTCGGACCATGTTCGGTCGTGAGCGAACGGCGAACCTGGTCCGGGGCCGCAGCCCGGGCTCGGTGTGGTTAGGTGTCGTCCTGGTGACTCGTTTCGGCGGCGCGCCGGGTCGGCAACTCGCGCTCACCCACCTTTTCCAACAGATGGAAGAACAACCGAACCACGGCCAACCCCACCCCGAGAAGGCACAAGCAGAGAACGAGCAACGCCACCATCGCGGTCACGGAATACTGAATTTCGTCCATGGCCCCGACCCGTGCCGTCCCTCAGGCCGCCATCCGTCGACATCCCGTGCAGCGGGACGTGAACGTCATCCCGGGTCCTTGTCCGACTGCTCCTTCGCACCCCCATCCTCGCTGACCGGCCGTGCCCGCAAGGTCGGGTACTCGATCCCGAGCTGCTCCAGGTACGTGCCGAAGCGCGAGGGGTCGTAGTAGTGCTTCTCCAACTCGGGCTTCCACCGCCCCATGATGTCCGCGTTCAGCCAGATTGCGGGCTTGTCGTCGGGCGTGATGAAGGGGGTGTAGGTCATCTCCTCTGATTGCACGTCGTTGAAGTAGGCCCAGGCCTCGGTCACCAGATCCTCTTCGAGCAGCAGGTCCAGGAGGGTCCGTGCCTGGACCTTCGCGCCGGCGACCGCTCCCTTGTGGGCGATGGGCGTGGCCATGGCGATCCCGTTGGCCCAGTTGTGCCCCGGGGTGCCGCTCACATTCGACGGAAAACGGAGGGTGACGGTCGGCATGTTCCAGGAGATGTCACCGATGTCGTCGGAGCCGCCGCCCAGGGAACGGCTCAGGTCCACGGGGCCCCGAAGTTCGCCGATCTCGGTGGCCAGACCGCTCTCGGTGCTGCCCAGTTCGCGCTGGATCCCCTTGGCCAGGGCGATGTCGTCTTCGCTCCACTCGGGCAGGCCGACGTGCTCGATGTTGGCGTAGGTCGCCTCGGCCACCGGCTTGCTGAAGTGGCGGCTCCACGCCGAACCGACGGTCATGATCGTGTCGATCTGGGTGTTCGTCATGAGGGCGGCGCCCTCGGCCATCAACTTCGCGGACTCGTAGATGGCGATCACGTGTTCGTAGTCGCGCTCGCGGAAGAAGAACCAGATCGTCGCGGTCTGGGGCACCACATTCGGCTGATCGCCGCCGTCCACGATGATGTAGTGGATCCGATATGCGGGCTGGAGGTGCTCCCGCTTGAACTCGATCGCCTGGGCCATGAGCATGACCGCGTCCAGCGCCGAGCGCCCGCGCCAGGGAGAGCCGGCGGAGTGGGCGGTCTCACCGGTGAAGCGCACCTGCACGGACATGAGCGCGTTGCCGCCGCCCTGGCCCCACGACACGCCGAAGTTGTTGCCCACGTGAGTGAAGAGGTTCACATCGACCCCCTCGAAGACCCCGTCGCGCACGAAGAACGCCTTCGACCCGAGCTGCTCCTCGGCGATTCCGGGCCACATGAGGAGCGTGCCGGAGATGTTCTCCCGCTCCATCAATTCCTTGACGGCGAGCGTGGCCACGATATTGACCGCCTGCCCCGAGTTGTGCCCCTCTCCGTGACCGGGCGCCATGGACAGAATCGGGTCGCGGTAGCCTACACCGGGCTTCTGGTTCGACTGGGGGATGCCATCCACGTCGGATCCCAGCGCGATCACGGGCGAGCCGGTGCCGTTCGACCACCGGGCGGTCCACGCGCTCGGCATGCCTGCGACGCCGAGTTCGATGTCGAAGCCGGCTTCTTCCAGAATGCCGGTCAGGTAGCGCTGGGTCTCGAATTCCTGCATGCCCAGCTCGCCGAACGAGAAGAGCATGTCCACGATCTCCTGAACCTGCTTGGAGCGGGCCTCGACCATGCCGAGGACTTCGTCCTTGAGGTCATCCAGGTCCTGGGCCTGCCCGAATTGTGGAGTGAGCGTAGCGAATGCCAGCGCGAGGACGCCGGCGGCAGCGAGTGGACGCATGGGGGTTTCTCCGGTGGTTGGGTGTCGGTGCTCTTTGCGTGGTCCAGCGTGGGTCCGAAACAAAGGTGTCCCGGACTTGGGAGACGCGCCAGTTCCTCAGGCCCGGTTCCGGCGTCTACCGAGCGTTCCCGCGCGTATCCGGGCCCTGGCCGGATCGTCCACGTGTAGTCACCCGAATGTCGAAATGCTCGAGTCCTCGGAGGACGACACTCGGCCGGTACCTCGGTGGCCGCGTGCCGAATCCGAGTTGGTCGAAGCGCTCGAGCAGCACCTCGAGGGCAATCCGTCCCTCCAACCGGGCGAGCGGCGCCCCCAGGCAATGATGGATGCCACGGCCGAACGAGATGTTTCCCTGGTCGGACCGCGTGATGTCGAGTACATCAGGTCGCTGGAACCGCTCCGGGTCGTGATTGGCGGACCCGATAGCCAGGGTGAGCATGGTGCCCGATCGCACGGCCGCGTTCCCGATTTCCAGATCGCGGCATGCAATGCGCATGTCCAGCTGCACCGGCGAATCGTACCGCAACAGTTCCTCCACGGCCGAAGGAACCAGTTCCGGCTGTTCCCGCAACAGTGTGAGTTGGTCGGGATTCCGCAGGAGGGCCCGAACCCCATTGCCGATCAGGTTCGTGGTCGTTTCGTTTCCGGCCGCAAGGAGAAGGCGCAACATCACGATCGTCTCGTCGGAAGTGAGCTTGTCGCCCTGCTCCTCCGCTTCAACCAGCCGTGAAACGAGGTCGTCGCGGGGCTCGCGGCGGCGCTGCTCCATGATCGCCGTGAGGTACTCGGCGAGCCTTCGGTCGGTCAGATACACCTCTTCCTCTTCCTTCGGCGAGAGAAGGGGTTCCAGCGCGCGCGCCAGGCGGTCGGACCACACCTTGAAGCGGTCGAGATCCTTCTCGGGCACGCCGATCATCCTCGCGATCACGATCGTGGGAAGCGGCACCGCGAGAGCCTTCATCAGGTCGAACTCACCGGCGCCTTCGACTTTGTCGAGAAGACTGTGAGCGGTGCCGCGGATGTAGTCTTCCATCTTCGCGACCGAACGAGGGGTGAACGCCCGGTTGACCAGCCTGCGCAAGCGCGTGTGGTCCGGCGGATCCAGCGCAAGCATGCTCGGCTTGAGCTTCTTCCGGGTGGCCAGCGAGCCATGGGAGGACCGTGCCCTCTGCAGGTCGTTGGAGAAGTTCCTGTGGTCCCGGAGAATGCGGTCCACATCGGCGAAGCGGGATACCACGACCTGCCGAGTGAGGATGCTGTAGTGGACCGGATCCCGATCGCGGAGGTTGCGGTAGACGGGATAGGGGTCGTCGATGAACTCACGCGCGAGCGGCCACCACGCTACGCCGCTTCGCAAACGCTCCTCGGCCAATCGTGCGTGGATGTAGACCGACCTGACTGCTCCTGCAATCGCGTTCTTCATTCCCATTCCGTATTATCCCCCCTTCTCGAACAAAGTGCCACCGCCCGAGTGCCTGCTGATGGGATCATGAAGACGGATCCACGCTATCCGACGGTAATGCGGACGGTACATTTTGTAACGCAAGGTTTACATGTCGGATGCTGCACCCTGTTGTTCGGGTTGTTCGCGGCTCCGGTGGGTGCCCAGCAGATCATCCAGCTCCCCGCCGAGGACCGCTGGCTGGAGGCGGACTTCGAGGAGCTGTACCGGCTTGGCACGATCGCGGGCGAGGATTGGGAACAGTTCGGATACATCGGGAGTGTGGCGTTCGACGGTGCGGGCAACCTCTTTGTGTTCGACCGTCTCATGGAGACTCAGATCGTGTTCGTGGTGGGTGCGGACGGGCGACTTGTCCGGCAATTGGGTGGACCGGGTGAAGGTCCGGGCGAGTTCGGCTACGCGGGCGCCATGGCGGTCTTCGCCGACGGACGAGTCGCGGTCGTGGATGTCGGCCGCCGCGGCTACCACCTCTTCGCCGCGGACGGCGAATTCGAGCGCCTGGTGCGTATTGCCGAGCCCTCTGGCATTACCAGCGTCGGACGTGTCGTGGTCCAGCCCGGATCGGATGCGGTCATTGGCGTGCCCACGCTGGCAACCGCCTGGACGATCTCGGGGGCGGCGTTTCGCACCCCCGTCAGGTTCCCCACGTCACACCCGTTCGAACGCACGATCCTGTCGGGCGAGGAGACCAGGACGGACACGATCACGGAAGCATGGCTGCCTCCGGTCGACATCGGCGATATGGACAATACAGACCTGATCAACGCTGCGCCCCGGCCGACGGGGGACCTCCCCGAATTCAGCCCGGAGCTCCATTGGGGAGTCCTTCCGGACGGCCGCGTGGTGTTCTCGGACTCAACGACGTATGCGGTCAAGATCGTCGAGGCAGGCGATGGAGTCGTGCGAATCCTGAATCGTCCGTTCCCGCCCGAGCCGGTGACCGGCCGCATAATCCGCGCCGAGAAGCGCCGCCGGGTGGACAGGCTGGAGGAAAACGCCGCACCCGGCGCGAACCTTCAGGCACGTCGGAGGCGCATCGAGGAACTCGAGTTCCATAACGAACTGTCCGTGATTCGCGGCCTGGGAACAACCTGGGACGGATACATCTGGGTGCTGCGGCGGGGTGAAGGGCCCCGGGACGATGGGCCCATCGACGTGCTCACTCCGGACGGTCGCTACCTGGGCAGCTACCCTGCCGGGACCACGGCGCTGCCGGCCGCATTCGGTCCGGATGGTCTCGTCGCGTTCGTCGAGGCGAGCGAGCTGGGTGTGCAGACGGTGGTGGTGAAGCGGGTGGTGGACCGCGCCAGCGTGCGCGGGAACTCTTGGCCGAAGGTGCGGTAGCCGGTCGGGCGGTCAGACGAAACGATTGCGCAGCCGTCCCCGGGACCGGACCTTGCTCGGAGAACCTGCCCACCCGATCCCAGGGGCCACCCCATGAAGACCACGCGCATCCTCCTCTGCCTCTCGGCACCTTTTCTCAACCCCGCCCCCGCCAGCGCCCAGACTGCCCTGGAGACCGCCATCTCGCACCTTGAGTACCGTGAAATCGGCCCCGCGCTCATGGGCGGGCGTATCGCCGACATCGCGGTGCTCGAGTCGAAGCCCCAGGTCTTCTACATTGCGACGGGCACCGGCGGCGTCTGGAAGACCGTAAATCACGGCACTTCCTGGACCCCGCTCTTTGACGACCAGCCGACGAGCTCCATCGGCGACGTCACCCTCGACCAGTCGAACCCGAACCTGGTCTGGGTGGGCACCGGCGAGCCGCAGAACCGCCAGTCCTCCGGTTGGGGCAACGGCGTCTACAGGTCGACCGACGCGGGAAACACCTGGCGGCACATGGGGCTCGAGGGCACAAAGCACATCGGGCGCATCCTGATCCACCCGCGCAACCCCGATGTGGTGTACGTCGCGGCGGTGGGTGATCTGTGGGGCCCCAACGAGGAACGCGGCGTCTTCCGAACGAACGACCGGGGCGAGACGTGGGAGAAGGTGCTGTACATCGACGAACACACCGGCGCGATCGATCTCGCCATGGACCCGGGCGATCCCAACACGATCTTCGCGGCCATGTACCAGCGGCGCCGCACGGGGTGGGGGTTCAACGGGGGCGGACCCGGGAGCGGCCTCTACCGCACCTTCGACGGGGGCGACAGCTGGACCGAGCTCACCGAAGGTCTGCCCGAGGGCGACAAGGGACGGATCGGCGTCGATGTCTTCCGCCAGGACGGGAATGTCGTCTACGCGCTTGTGGAGGCGGAGCCGCGCAGTGCCGACCAGGGATTCGGCGGTGGCGGTGGCGGAGGCGAGACGAAGAATGGTCTCTTCCGCTCCCTCGACCGGGGCGACAGCTGGGAGAAGATGTCCAGTGCCAACCCGCGTCCGATGTACTACTCGCAGGTGCGGATCGACCCGAGCAACGTGGACCGCATCTACCTCCTGGGAGGCTCGCTGATGGTCTCCGACGACGGCGGCCGCACCTTCCGCAACGACGGCGCCGAGCAGATCCACGTCGACCATCACGCGCTCTGGATCAACCCGAACGACCCCGACCACCTGATCCTCGGGAGCGACGGCGGCATCACCGCGACCTGGGACGGAACCGCGCACTGGCGCATGTTCGACAACCTGCCTCTCGGCCAGTTCTACGCGATCGGCCATGACATGCGCGACCCGTACTACGTCTGCGGCGGCCTGCAGGACAACGACGCCTGGTGCGGGCCGTCGAACACGCGCTCATTCCACGGCATTCGGCACCAGGACTGGTACGAGACCGTGTACGGCGATGGCTTCTTCACCATCGTCGACCCCACCGACTCGACCATCGTCTACTCCGAGTCGCAGGGCGGGAACATGAACCGGTACGACCTCGTCACCGGCGAAAAGATCCCGATGCGTCCCATCACCGGTCCCCGCGCCGATGGCGACACCGCCAAGACCTACCGCTACAACTGGAACGCGGCGCTGCAGCTCTCGCCCCACGACCCGTCGACGGTCTACCTCGGCGCGAACTACCTCATGCGCTCCCGGGACCGCGGCATGTCCTGGGAGGAAGTCGGGGGCGTCGACCTCACCAAACAGATCGACCGCAAGGAGCTGGAGATCATGGGCGTGTCCGGCTCGGAGCCGGCGATGTCGATCCACGACGGCACGTCCAACTACGGGAACATCACCGCGTTCGCGGAGTCGCCCCTGGCGCAAGGGCTGCTCTACGTCGGCACCGACGACGGCAATGTCCAGGTCAGCCGTGACGACGGCGCCACGTGGACCAACGTCGCCGACCGGATCGACGGGCTCCCCGAGCGCACCTACGTGAGCCGCCTGGAACCATCCGCGCATGCGGAGGGGCGCGTCTATGCGACCTTCGACGGCCACCGCAACGGCGACTACGCGGCTTATGTGTATGTCAGCGAGGACTACGGGCAAGACTGGTCGCGGATCAGCGAAGGTCTGCCGGACGGCTGGTCGGTGAATGTGATCACCGAGCACCACCGGGCGCCGAGCCTGCTCTTCGTGGGCAACGAGGTTGGCCTGTTCGTGTCGGTCGACCGGGGCGAGGGGTGGGTGCAGCTGAAGAACAACCTGCCGGTGGTGCCGGTGGACGACATTCTCGTGCATCCCCGCGACAACGACCTGCTCGTGGGCACGCACGGGCGGTCGTTCTGGATCCTTGCGGACGTGACGCCGCTTGAGCACCTGTCGGAGGAGATGCTGGCTGAGGCCGGCCGGGTTTTCCCGTCGGAGCGCGAGTCGATCATGTGGGCGGAGCGGGGTGACTGGCCGTTCACGGGCGCGACGTACTCGGCGCCGAACCCCCCGCGCGGCGCGCGGATCCGGTACTACCTGCGCGATGCTCAGGCAGCGCCGATGGCGGAGGAGGAGGGGGAAGAGAGCGAAGATGTGGGTGCGGCTCCCGAGGCGGGCGCTGGAGACGGCGGCGAGGTCGGCGGCGGTGCGCCTGCGGGATCCGCGGGAGGCTCACCGAGCGAGAACGGCCAGGACGCTGGCGACGACGACGTCTTTGCGCTGACCATCACCGACGCGGACGGTGGCCACATCCGCACGCTGGAGGCGCCCGGCGAGGCTGGCATCAACGAGGTCATCTGGGACTGGCGCCTCGACGCGCCGTACGAGCCGCCGGGAGGTGCGGAGGCCGGGGGACCCGTCGGATTCGGCCAGCCGGGCACGCCACAGGGCCCGATCGCGCTGCCGGGTGTCTACACGGTGACCATGGAGGTCAGCGGGCAGAGCTACTCGTCGACCGTGGAGATCCAGGCCGATCCGCGCCGCCCGATGTCCCGGGCCGACCGCATGGCCCGCCAGGACGCGCTGATGAGCCTGCACACCCTGGCCGTGCCGATCTACGAGGCGGGGCGTGCGATCCGGAGCCTGGAGGAACAGCTGGATGCCGCCGAGGAACTGATCGACGCCGCGGCCGAGGCGCCGGAAGGCCTCGAAGAGGAGCTGACGGCGATCCGCGAGGCGCTGGAGGAGGTCGAGGACGACGTGGCCGAGGCCCGCCGCAACGCGGGGGTGGCCCGGGCCATCCAGGGCTCGTCCACGCTGCCGACCGAGGACCATCTCTGGCAGGTCGACCGCGCCTGGGAGGTGATGGCCGAGGTGGTCGAACCGCTGAACGAGCTGATCACGTCCCGTGTGCCCGCGCTGAATGCGCAGCTCTACGCGGAGGGTGTGAGGCCGAAGCCGGGTGAGGCGGTGGTGGTGCCGGGGCGGTGAGGGGGGTTCCAGCGACAAGGGCTCGCGCCTTCCCCAATCGTCAGATCACCATCCACCACGGTGCGGCGAGAACCTCGGGTGTGAGCCACTCCAGCGAGTCCCCGCCGTGCAGAAGCAGGCCCGATCGGGCGGCGTGACCATATTCCCTCCGGAAGGCACGCAGGTGCGCGGCGTCCCGGAGTCGTGGCCGTTTCGTGGCCTTGACCTCGATGGGTAGCAAAGACCCGTCCGCTTCGATCACGAAATCCACTTCCTCGCCGGTGGTCGTTCGCCAGTGCAGGATCTCGGCCCTTGCGCGTCGGGAGTCGCGCCAGACCAGCAGGTCTTGCAGCACCAGGTTTTCGAGGTGGGCGCCACGCGGTGCGGCTTCCTGGGAGAGGTGCATTGCCAGACCGGTGTCAGCCCAATACAGCTTGGGTGACTTCATCAGCCTCTTGGTGCGGTTCACCGCGTAGGCGGGCACCCGTACGAGCAGGTAGGAGGTCTCAAGCAGGTTCAGATAACGATGTACCGTTGGCTGCCGCAGTCCGATGTCCCTGCCCAGCCTTGTCTGATTGACGAGTGTGCCCAGGCGCAGGCAAGCCGCCCGCATGAGACGGCGAAAGTCGGGGAGGGCGGCGATCGATGAAAGCGTTTGAAGGTCTCGCTCCAGATAGGTCTGTACGTAGCCGTTGAACCAGATCGCCCGCTCTTCGGGAGCGCTCAGGTGGACGGCCGGGATCGGAAAGCCACCGCGTCGCGCCAGTTCGCGCCAGTTCTCCCGGTCGCTGCGGCGCGCGGCCACGGCATCCAGCCAATCCGGCTCCATGGCCTCGAAAAACGCCTCCCACACCCCACATTGGCCGAGTCCCAGTTGCTCCCCCCGCGTCATCGGCCACAGGGTCAGATAGCTGGCCCGGCCCGCCATCGACTCCGAAACCCGGCGCATCATAAGCAGATTGGCGGAGCCGGTCAGGAGAAAACGTCCGGGTCGCCGGTCCCGGTCGATCTCCCGCTTGACGGCGGCCAGGAGACCCGGCTCGCGCTGAACCTCGTCAAGGGTCGCCGGCTGGGTCCCACGGACCAGGGCATCGGGGTCGTGCCGGGCGAGGTCAAGTACGTCCAGGTCGTCCAGGGACATGTATCGCCGCCCGGTGGAAGCCGCCTGCTCGGCGCTGCTGGTTGACCTGACCCGACCGAAGTTGCCGGCGAGCGTGCTCTTTCCAGTCTGGCGAGCCCCCGCAACGACCACGGCGGGCATGACGCGCATTATGGTTTCCAGGCCTGGAGAAACGACTCGCGGCATAAAAATATCATCCATAATGTGAATGATAATCATTCACGGCATGGATTGCGAGGCTTGGTTTAGGTTTGCCACCCAGGAGTGCGGCTTGTCACCCGCCGGTCATCGTGGACGTTTGAGGCACGGAGTCCGCCGAGATGTGCGGATCGGACGGAATCGCCGGTTTCAGCAGACCCTCGTGTCGTATCCTGACGTCTTCGAGGAACGCTCGAAGTTGGTCTACGGAATCCGCTACCCGTCCAGCAACTCGAACACCCGCTGCACGGTCACCGCCGGCACACCCGGCCCGGTGATGTTCGGATAGTGTTCCGCGTGATCCGTCATGTCGATCTGAGCGGCGGCCTCCTCGTATGACATCCCCTGCGCGTGCAGCTCGGCGGCGCGTGCCTGCAGGTCCCGCATGTATTCCTGCAGATACGTGATCCGCTCCTTGTCCTGGAACGGGTTGCCGTGGCCGGGGAGGACCCAGTCGAAGTCCAGCGACTTGAGGTGTTCAAGCGTGTCGTCCCACTCGTCGAGGTAGCCGTCGCCCATATAGGGCAAGCCGGGCACCAGCAGGTCGCCGGTGACGATAACCCGCTCGTTGGGCAGATGGACCACGACGTCGCCCCCTGTGTGACCCCGCCCGAAGAAAAGGAGGCGGATTTCGCGGTCACCACGGAAGAGGGTCATCCGCTCGGACAGGGTGGTATTGGGTCCCGCCGGCACGAGATCCTGCTGCCCGGCGAGGTAATTCCTCATGTAGGCCAGACGGGCTTCCAGCTCGGCGCGCTCGGCATCGTCTTCCGAGGCCGCGACCTGCTCCTCGAGCGCGGCGACCTGGTCGGGCAGGCCTCCGACGAACAGCTCGTAGGAACGCCCCATCGAGCCGCCGTTTTCCAGCATCTCGCGCGTTACCTCGTGACCGATCACATGCACCTCGGACGGGTAGATCTGGTTCCCGTGCGCGTGATCGAAGTGGTAGTGAGTGTTGACCACGTAGCGGACGGGCTTGTCGGTCATGGCCTCGATCTCGTCCACGACGGCCCGGGCGGCAGCGGGGGAGATGTGGGATTCGACGAGCAATACATCGTCGTCGTTGACGATCACCGCGCCGTGCGAACCCACCGCCAGACTGCCCGTCCCGCGGGCGTGGTACACTCCCGGCACGACTTGCTCGAATTCGAAGGCCGCGCCGGAATAGTCGGAGCCGGGCGGAAGGGCGGCATCGGGCGTGGTGTCGCCGCCGGGCGAGTCGGTGGGCTGGCAGGCGGCAAGCATCCACAGTGCGCAAACGAGGGCGGGGAATCTTTTTCGCATGACTGGCTTCTCGACTGAATGGGCACGGTTCCTTGCATGACCTACACTTGCGTTGCCGACCTGGAACGGCAAGATGCATGTGAAGGTCGCGAGTCCCCGGCTGTCCGCCGGAGAGTTCGGAGACTCCCGGTGACAAGGTCCTTCTTTCCGGAGGCATTTGGGTGAATCGGTCACATGTGTCAAAACGGACCACGGCGGCTACCATCGCCGCCCTCTTAACCGCGTGCGCTCCGGCGGACGGACCGCCCGCCAACGCACGCCCCACCGTGTCCGCTCACCCGGTCGAACTGTTTGACGGCCGCGTCATCCCCGCCATGCCCGAGCTGCTGGGCATGCGCGCGCAGTACGAACTCCGGCTGGAATGGCTCGCCGAGAAGCGGGCCCTGCTCCTGGACCAGATGCGGACGCACGGGATCGAGATGTGGCTCGTGGTGAGCGAGGAGTTCCACCAGGATCCGGCATTGTACTACGTCGCGCCGCCACTCCAGTACGCCCGCCGTCGCGATGTCATGGTGTTCGTCGACGGTGGCGATGATGGGCTCGCCGCATACTCCGACTACTGGCGTCCGACCGCGGACTACCGCCGCTTCTTCGACCCCATTCCGGCTGCGCGCAACGCCCGGGGCATCCAGGACACGCCGACCGGCCTGCAGGCGCTCTGGGAACGGTACGATCCCGCCACGATCGGCCTCGCCATCGGCGGCAACCGCGGGCACGACAGCAGCCTGACCCACGACAGCTACCGGTTCCTCGCCGACGCCCTCGGTCCCGTGGCGGAATCGCGCTTCGTCTCCGCCGCGCCGCTCATCGAGGCCGTGTTCGACACCCGCCTGCCCGGCGAGCTCGAGCCATACCGCCAGCTCGTCCTCGCCACCGACGTCATCGCCCAGACCGCCCTCTCAAACGTCGTGATCACACCCGGCGAGACCCGCGCGGAGGACATCAAGTGGTTCTTCGACGAATCCATCGCCGAGCTCGGCGTGGGCGGCAAGCCCTGGTTCGAGATCCACGTGGCGGTGCAGCGCTTCGATCCGGACACCGGCGAGATGATCCCGTACGTGCATCCCTCTCCCGACGACCTGGTCTTCCAGCGGGGCGACATCATCCACCTCGACTGCGGTTTCGACTACCTGGGCTTCGCCAGCGACTGGCAGAAGGTCGCCTACATCCTGCGCGAAGGTGAGGACGATGTGCCGGAAGGACTGAAGACCGCGCTCCGGAACGCGAACATCGTGCACGAGGCATTCGCCTCCGGGCCCCGTCCCGGGATGACCGGGTGGGAGGCCACCCTCGCGATCGCGGCCGAGCTGGAAGACGTCGACTTCCTTCCCAGCCTGTATTCACACCCGATCGGCTACCACGGTCACGCCCTTGGTCCGGCGATCAACGCACGCAACATGGACCTGTCCTCGCCCCCGGAGTGGGACTCCCACCTCCGGGACGGCGCCTACCGTTCCATCGAGTTCAGCGCCACGACCGCGATCCCCGAATACGGCGGCGGCACGGTCACGATCCCGATGGAGGACGACGGCTACCTGACCACGGACGGGTACCAGTACTTCCGCCCCTACCAGACCGAGTGGTACCTGATCCGGTGAGCTGGAGTGGGCCCACCGAGTGGGGTTGTCGGGCATGAAGGCGCGCGCCTCCACCGCCGACCTCGTGGCGGCGGTCCGGGCCCTTCACCAGCGCGATCCGGTGCGGCTCATCGACGACCCCTACGCCATCGTGCTCTGCGGCCGGTACCTGCGCCGGATCCTGCGGATTCGCCCCGCCGGACGGATCATCGCGCACTGCCTGTCCGGCTTGCGGCCGTCCATGCTCGGGGTGCTGATCCGGGCACGCTACGCCGAGGTGGCGCTGGAGGCGGCGGTCGGCGCCGGGGTTACGCAATACGTCATCATCGGCGCCGGGCTGGACTCGTTCGCCCTCCGCCGGCCCGATCTCATGACCCGGCTCCAGGTCTTCGAGATCGACAGGGCCGCCATGCAGGAGGTCAAGCGGGATCGGCTGCGGTGCGCCGGCGTGGAGCTGCCGCGGGGACTGCACTTCGTGCCCGCGGACCTCGGTCGGATCCCGGTGATGAAGGCGCTGTCACACTCCGCGTTCGACCCTTCGAGAAGGGCGTTTCTGTCCCTCCTGGGGGTCATCTACTACCTGCCGCGGGAGGTCGTCGTCTCGACCGCGCGCTCGATTGCGGAGGGCGTGGCCCCCGGCTCGCACCTCGTGGTCGACCACATGCTCGACACCGGGTCGGCGTGGCCCGAGCACAGGAAGAAGAGGGAACGCCTCGAGGCATACGTCGCCAAGCGGGGAGAGCCGATGTACGGTGATTTCAGTTTGGAGGGGATGAGTGCGTTGATGGCCGATGCGGGCTTCCGCACGCTCGAGTCCGTCACCATGATGCAACTGGGACGACGGTATGCCGAAGAACTCGGCCCCTTGCCGTTTGAAGTCCCCGGGATCTTCGCTTGCGGGCACTTTCAGAAGTAGGACTCCGCACCGGCGCCGGCGACTGGCGCCCGCACCCGGGATCGCTTCATGTTCAAGCCTGCGGGAGGGCCCCACACGCCGACGGGGGGCGCGCCTCGCACACGTCCCCCACAACGGAGTACTCACATGGTTTCCGCTTTCAGCCTCTGGCTCCCCATCCTGGTGTCCGCAGCGCTCGTGTTCGTGGCGAGCTCGGTCATCCACATGATGCTCTCGTACCACAACAAGGACTTCCGTGCCGTCCCCGACGAGGACGGGGTGATGGATGCCCTCCGCGGTTTCGACATTCCGGCCGGCGACTACTCGCTTCCCCACGCCGGAAGCCTGGAGGTTATGCGGAGCGAGGAGTTCCAGGACAAGGCCAGGCGCGGACCGGTCACATTCATGACGGTGCTGCCCGACGGGCGCCTGTTCAGCATGCGCGATCAACTGATCCAGTGGTTCGTGTACAGCGCCATCGTCAGCCTGTTCGCGGCCTACGTCACAGGCCTCGCGCTCGGGCCGGGGGCCGACTACATGGCGGTCTTCCGCCTGGCGTCCACCACTGCCTTCATCGGCTACGCGCTCGCCCACGCCCAGCGATCGATCTGGTTCTCGCAGAACTGGGGAACCACGGCCCGCAACATGTTCGACGGGCTCGTCTACGGACTGTTGACCGGCGGCGTCTTCGGGTGGCTGTGGCCATGACCGAGCTGAAGGGACAGACGTGCGAGGCGTGTCGTCGCGGGGCGCCCCCGGCCACGGAAGTGGAGGTCGCGGAGTTCCGCTTGCAGATCCCGGAGTGGGAGATCGTCGAGCGCGACGGGATCCCGCGGCTGGAGCGGGTCTTCGCGTTCGGGAACTTCGCCGCCGCGATGGCGTTCACCGACCGGATCGGCGAGTTGGCCGAGGAGCAGGGCCATCACCCCGCGCTGCTCACGGAGTGGGGGCGCGTGACGGTGACGTGGTGGACGCACAAGATCCGCAACCTCCACGTGAACGACTTCGTGATGGCGGCGAAGACGGATCATGTGTTGGGGGGTGGAGCGAGGTGAGGACGATCGCCGGTTCGGGTCGAACGGCAGGCCCCGGCTGCTTCCTGCGGCTGGCGATTCTTGCCTGTGTGGCCGGACTCGCGGGCTGCCAGGACGGCCTCCCCGGACTCTCAGAGATCCGGGAATCCGACATCCGCCGCGACATCGACATACTCGCGGGGGACGGCATGCGGGGCCGAGAGGCGGGCACGCTCGACGAGCTGCGCGCGTCGGCCTGGATCGCGGACCGGGCTCGTGAAGCCGGGCTCGAGCCCGCCGGGGACGACGGCACCTACTTCCAGTTCTGGCCGATCCGGCGCACGGTCATCTCGGATCACAGCGTGGTCCAGGTCGACGGATCGCCGGTGACGCTCTGGCGGGACGCAGTCGTCATGCAACCCGTCGAGGCCACGATCGACGGCACCCTGGTGGACATCGGTGCCACGCCCGCCGACGAGGTCACTGCGTCACGCATCCTGGGCAGGCCGGTCGTGGCCCGGTTGCTTCCTCCCGATCCCATGCCCGACCTGAACACCCTGATCGGCAACGTCCTCTACACCTGGCAAGGGGTGGCCGAGAGGGCCCAGGCGCTGGTCGACATGGGGGCGAGCGCGGTCATCGTCGTGGGCGACTCCGTCAGCGAACGCGCGGCCGACTGGATCGCGCAGTGGCAATCCCGGGGCAGTTACGAACTCGACGCGGCACCCTCAGCCGAGTCCGGCGAGCCCGGCCCGGGTGCGCCCGTCGTCCTGGTGAGCGAGGAGTTGGGCGCCGCCATGTCCGCCGGTTCGCGGTTCCAGGCCGAAATCTCGGTCGACAGCTTCCGGTATCCGTCGGTCAACGTGATCGCGAGGGTGACGGGTACCGCCGCCGGGTTGGCCGACGAGCATGTGCTCTTCTCCGCCCACCAGGATCACGACGGGCTGCGGTACGCGGTCGAAGGGGATTCGATCTGGAACGGCGCCGACGACAATGCGTCGGCAAGCGTCGCCCTGCTGGCGATCGGACGCGCGTTTGCCGCTGCCCCGGCCCGCCGCTCCGCGCTCCTCGTGTGGCACGGTGCCGAAGAGAAGGGCCTGCTCGGTTCGCGCTGGCACGTCGCCAACCCCGTCGTGCCACGGGAGAAGATCGTCGCGGTCCTGAACGCGGACATGATCGGCAGGAACCACCCCGACACGGCCTCGCTCCTCGGGGCCCAGCCCCCGCACCGCAACTCCCCGGATCTCGTCGCGATGGCCCTGGAAGCGAACCGCGCCACTGCCGGGTTCGTCGTCGATTCGCTGTGGGACCGCCCGGATCACCCGGAGGGGTTCTACTTCCGCAGCGACCACCTCCCGTACGCGCGCGCCGGCATCCCCGCGCTCTTCTTCACGAGCGTCCTGCACCCCGACTACCACACCCAGCGCGACGAGCCAGCCGCGATCGACGTTGGCAAACTGGCCCGCATCACGCGCTGGATGTACGCCACCGGCCGGTCCGTCGCCGACGCGGCCGTGGCGCCACGCCTTGATCCGGACTTCGAGTTGGAACGGTGACGGGGGCGGGTCCTGGCGGCTTGACCAATTCGGAACATATTCCGAATTAGCTTAACTTTCTCGGAGCTTACTCCGAAATGGTTCAGCCACTTCCCGGTCGCCGTTTGGCAAATGTCACTTTCGACACATCCGCCTCCGGATCCTTGAACTGCTCACGAAGCGTCCACCCCTGGGCCATATAGAAGGCATTCGTTGGGCGGTTATCCGCGAAGCTCTCCAGTCTCAGGACCGGATGGGCGTTGAACAGTTCGGCTTCGATGTGGTCGAGGAGGAAACGCCCGAATCCCTCCCGGTGCCGTTTGCTGTCGACCATAAGCAGGTCGATCACCTCACCCTTCGTGACACAGTAGCCGACGACTTGTCCTTCCTCTTCGACGACCCGGCATTCCGCCCGGTGCTGGTCCAGATACGTCTCGACGGCACCGCTGGCCAGCCACGCCTCGACGGCGACGCGGCCGAGGAAACCCGTATAGCTGGCGCGAATGGTTCGAACAGATATCGAGAGGAGCTTCGCGCGGTCGGCGCTCCGTGCCGGTCTGATGTTGATGGCGGGCGGAAGGAAGTCTCCGCGCGTGCCGGGACCAGGCGGCGCCGGACTCGCCGAAGCCTCGAATTGCGGCTCATGGCCATAGGCTCGGAGCAGGGAGGCCAGATCCGGCAGCGACAGATCGAGCAGGGAAGCCGTCCGTCTGACTGAAAGGCGTCCCGAATCGAGGGCCGTTGCGACTCGCTCGACGAATTGTCGGCTGAACGGCCGGACATCCGGCGTGGCCCCGCGCGGGCGGCCATTCTCCACAAGACGGCCGTCGTCAACACGCGTCAAGTCAGCCTTGGAGAGCAGGCCAAGCCTGCGGAGGCGCCACTTGCAGGCGGCCCCGGGCACCCGCAGTTCGACAGCCATGTCATTCAGCCGGTCGTGAACGTCGGCCGACTTTGTCAGGGAGTCCCAATGCTCCCGCAGGACGGTCTCCGGCATGAGCAGCGCCGAGGTGAAGTGCTCGGCCAGTCGCCGGACGTGCCATCCCTTTCGTCGGCGTGGCACCTCGACGGGCTCTCTCCGCGCGGGCGGCATCGCGTCCCATGTGAGCAGGTGGAACAGTGCGTCGGCGAAGTGCAGGTTCCGGCGTCCTTCCGGGTCCTGCCGGTTGACCAGGACGCAACTCAGACCCGGAACGCGGGCGACAGCCCCCGAGACGGCGGGCGGAGGATCGGTGTCGAGCACCAGGATACGCATGCGGTCCTCCATTGCGGACCGGAGCAACTCCGCCGGGCAACGCCCCAACTGCCAGTGATCGGCTAACGCCTCGCCAGCTCTCTCCGCGTCCTCGAAGGAGGAACGCGGGGTCAACGCCAGCTTGGACTCCAGCCACTGCGGTTCTTCGCCCTGCTCCCTGGCCAGCTCGCGGTACATGGCGATCCACCGTCCCACGCGTTCCTCGAACTCGTCGACAACCGCGTCCGCGACGGGTCGGCTAGTCCCGAAGGAGAACCGCCCTTCACCCACGAGGCGGAAGGCGTCGGTGAAGTAGTCGAGGTCCACATCGAGAGCACTCATCGCCCGGAGGAGTTCCTGAGCGCTCAGGCTGCGGCGCCCGGCCTCGATGCTGGCGACTGTCTGGCGGTGCCTCACGCCCAACGCGTCAGCGAGCTGCTCCTGGGTCAGTCCGACCCTTCGCCGGGCAGCCTTGAGCCGGCCACCGATGCGGGTGTCTTGTTGCATTGCCATAGATGTACGCTAATGCTAACATCATCTAGTATGCAACGTAGCTGTGCTGGAGGCGGAGAGCACTGCTCCGCGCACCCCCCTACCGAAACCCCCCCTGCACCTTCTCCAGCGCCTCCGCCCCCGGACACAGGTCCTCGAACGGATAGTTGGCCAACGGCTCATCCACCGTCCCCTGTAGGCCGTGGAAGTCCGCCCCCTCGCCCGGCGACGGCTCCTCCACGTATAGCAGCCCCGTCGCGACCTCGCCCGCGCGCTGCCGTTTGCGGACATACGCATAGACCTTGTCGCGGTCCTGGGGGTCGTAGTCCTCGGGCACCTTGCGGAACCGGATCTGGCTGCCATCGTGCATCGTCACCGAGCGCACATCGCCGGCTTCGTAGCTGGCCTTGATCTCCTGCGCGGGGGGCACGAAGTCGGCCTGGACGAGTTCGTTGTAGTGATCCCGGGTGTACTCGTAGCTCTTGGTGGAGCCGCGGTGATCGTTGAAGGTCACGCACGGCGAGATCACGTCGATCAGCGCGAATCCCTTGTGCCGTAGCCCGGCCTTCAGGATGGGGACCAGCTGTTCCTTGTCGCCCGAGAAGCTGCGGGCCACGAAGCCCGCGCCCAGGCTCAGCGCCATGAGGACCGGGTCGATGGGGTGCTCGCGGTTGATCTGGCCGCGCTTGGCCGTCGATCCCACGTCGGCGGAAGCGGAGAACTGCCCCTTGGTGAGGCCGTACACGCCATTGTTCTCCAGGACGTAGAGCATGTCCACGTTGCGGCGGATGACGTGGGCGAACTGCCCGATGCCGATGGAAAGGCTGTCCCCGTCGCCCGACACACCGATGCACACGAGGTCGCGGTTGGCGGCGTGGGCCCCGGTCGTGATCGACGGCATGCGGCCGTGCACGGCATTGAAGCCGTGGGCTTCCTTGAGGAAGTACGTCGGGGTCTTGCCGCTGCAGCCGATCCCCGAGGTCTTGGCCACCTTGTGCGGCTCGATCTCCAGCTCCCAGAAGGTCTCGATGATCGCCGCTGTGATGGAATCGTGCCCACACCCGGCGCAAAGGGTGGACATGGGCCCTTCGTAGTCGCGGCGGGTCAGGCCCAGCCGGTTGCGCTTCAGGCCCGGGTGGCTGATGCGAGGCTTCGTGATGTAGGTCAAGGGTTCGCTCCTTGCGCGGCCGACGCCATCGGCCCGCCGGGTGATCCCGGCTTCGGGCCCAGAGCCAGATAGGGCTTGAGCCCGTCGATCACATGGTGGCAGCTCATGGGGAGCCCCCCGAAATAGCGGACCGACACCAGGTGATCCTTCTTGGCCCCCGTCTCGGTGATCAACAGCTTCCGCAGCTGCCCGTCGCGGTTCTGCTCCACCACGAAGTTGATCTCGTGGTCCATCAGGAACGCCTCCACGTCGGGGTGGAACGGGAAGGCCCGGACGCGCAGGAAGTCCACCTCGATTCCGCGCGCGGCCAGTTCCTCCACCGCCTCCAGCACCGCCCCCCGGCACCCGCCCACCGTCACGAGCCCGGTCGTCGCACCCTTCCGCAGCCGGATCTCGGGGCCGGGCAGGTGCACGGCCGTGCCCTCGATCTTCCGCCCGATCCGCGCGAGCACGTCGGCATACGGCTCCGAGTCTTCCGTGTAGTTGCCGTAGCGGTCGTGGCCGGATCCACGCGTCAAGAAGGCGCCGTTAGGGTGCACGCCCGGCAGAGTGCGCGCGGGCACGCCGTCCCCGTCGACGTCCAGGTAGCGGTGGAAGGGGCCCGTCGCCGCTTCCAGCTCTTCTGCCGTGAGCACCTTGCCGCGGTTGGGCCGGTACGCGTCGTCCCACTCCAGCTTCGGCACGGCCCAGTCGTTCATGCCGATGTCCAGATCGGTCAACACGAAGATGGGCGTCTGGAAGCGCTCCGCGAGGTCGAAAGCCTCGACGGCGAAGTCGAAGCATTCGCGCGGATCCGACGGGAAGATCACGATGTGCTTCGTGTCTCCGTGGGACGCGTAGGCGGCGAACTGGATGTCCCCCTGCTGGGTCCTGGTCGGCATCCCCGTCGACGGCCCCACCCGCTGTACGTCGAAGAAGACGGACGGCACCTCTGCGTAGTAGGCGAGTCCGATGAACTCGGTCATCAGGGAGAGGCCTGCCCCGCTGGTCGACGTGAAGGCGCGCGCCCCCGCCCACCCGGCCCCGATCACCATGCCCGCGGCCGCCAGCTCGTCCTCGGCCTGCACGATCGCGTAGCGGTTCTTGCCGGTCTCGGGGTCCTTGCGGAACCGGTTACAGAAGGCGGTGAAGGCGTCGACGAGCGATGTGGAAGGCGTGATCGGGTACCAGGCAGCCACCGTCGCCCCCGCGTAGACGCACCCCAGCGCGGCCGCCGTGTTGCCGTCGATGACGATCGAGTCCCGGTTCCCGTCCATGGCTTCGAGTCGCACCGGCAGGGGACAGTCGAAGTGCTCGCGGGCGTAGTCGTAGCCCAGGTCGATCGCGAGGAAGTTGGAGTCCAGCAGCTTGGCCTTCGACGCGAAGGTCTCGTTCAGCAACCCCTTCACGATGTCCAGGTCGATGTCCAGAAGCGCGGCCAGGGCCCCCACGTAGCAGATGTTCTTCATGAGGATGCGGATCCGTGCCCCCTTGAAGTTGTCCACCGTCATCTTTGCCAGGGGGACGCCCAGGAAATTCACGTCGTCGCGGTCGAGGTTGCTGGGCAGGGGCCAGCTGGAGTCGTGCACGACCCAGCCGCCCGTCGTGACCTCTTGGATGTCACGCGCGTATGTGGCCGGATTCATCGCCACGATCAGGTCGAAGCGCGCCGTCCGCGCGGTGTGCCCGTCCTTGTTGGCACGAATCTCGTACCAGGTGGGGAGTCCCTGGATGTTCGACGGGAAGAGGTTCTTGCCCGAAACGGGGATCCCCATGCGGAAGATCGCGCTCCGTAGCAGCCCGTTCGCACTGGCCGATCCAGTGCCGTTCACCGTCCCGATCTTGAAGGCGAGGTCGTTCACGCGCGACGCGGTTGCCGGCGGCCCGCCGTTCACGAGTGCCTGCGGGTCGACCGCCATCAGCGGGCTCCAACCCCCACCAGGTCCATGATGGACATGCCCGGATGGATTTCGCCCGCTTCCAGTCCGGCGTACGGAAGCAGCAGATCCGACTTGCGCATGTCCCACGCGGCGGTTGGACACCGTTCGGCGCACAGTCCGCAGTGGATGCAGAGGTCTTCGTCCTTGACCATGATCCTACCCGTCTGGGGCAGGTCTTCCGAGATGAAGAGGGGCTCTTCGGGGGTGAGAAGCGAGGCCGTCAGCCGCTGGGTGAGATCCTCTTCAGGACCGTTATGAGTGATTGTGAGGCAGTCCAGGGGACAGATGTCGATGCACGCGTCGCACTCGATGCACAGGTCCGCCTCGAAATGCGTCTGCGCGTCGCAATTCAGGCAGCGCTCGACTTCGGTGAGCGACTGCTCGATGTCGAAGCCTTCCTCGACCTCGATATCCAGCCGCTTGAAACGCTCCTGAAGGTCGACGTGGCGCATCTTGACGCGCTCGGCCTCGTCGTAGTCGTTGGAATACGTCCACTCGTGCAGCCCCATCTTCTGGCTGACCAGGTTCATCCCCTCCGCGGGGCGGTCCGTGAGCGACTCGTCGTGGCACCAGGCGTGGATGGAAATCGCCGCCTGATGACCGTGCTCGACCGCCCAGATGATGTTCTCGGGCCCCCACGCCGCGTCGCCACCAACGAACACGCCGGGGCGCGACGTCATGAAGGTGGTCTTGTCGACGATCGGCATGTCCCAGTTGTTGAAATCGATCCCGATGTCGCGCTCGATCCACGGGAACGCGGTGTCCTGCCCGATGGCCAGGATGACCTCGTCGCACTCGATGACCTTGCTGTCGTGGACTTCGGCCTTGAGCCGCCCGCCCTCGCCCTCGTGCCAGGTCACCAGGTCGAAGACCATGCCCTTCAGCTTGCCGTCCTCGACGATGAACTTCGACGGGGAGTGGTTCTCCAGGATCTCCACCTGCTCCTCGATCGCGTCCTCCAGCTCCCACGCCGACGCCTTGAAGTGGGGCTTGGTCTTGCGGGCCATGACCTTGACGTCGCTGGCCTCGAGACGCTGAGCCGTGCGACAACAGTCCATGGCGGTGTTGCCCACGCCGATCACGAGCACCCGGTCGCCACAGTTGTCGACGTGGCCGAAGCGCACCGATTCCAGCCAGTCGATCCCGATGTGCACCTGCTCCGAATCCCAGCGCCCGGGAAGGTTGAGTTCCTTTCCCCTGGGCGCCCCGGAGCCGATGAAGACGGCGTCGTAGTCCTCTTCCAGCAACGCGGCCAGGCTGTCGACCGGGCTGTTGAGGCGTACGTCCACGCCCATGTCGGTGATGTACTCGATCTCTTCCCAGAGGACCTTGGCCGGAAGCCGGAACTCGGGGATGTTCGTCCACATCAGGCCGCCCGGTGCCGCCAGTTTCTCGAATATCGTGACCTCGTACCCCAGCGGCATGAGGTCGTTGGCGACGGTCAGCGAGGCGGCCCCGGCGCCGATGCACGCGATGCGCTTCCCGTTTTTCTCTTCGGGGATATCAGGCAGGAAGGGCCGGACGTCGTCCCGGAGGTCGGCAGCCACCCGCTTGAGCCGGCAGATCGCCACGGGCTCGCCGTCCAGCCGCACACGCCGGCACACCGGTTCGCAGGGACGGTCGCAGGTCCGGCCCAGGATCCCGGGGAAGACGTTGGACTTCCGGTTGAGGAGATACGACTCGGTGAACTGCCCGTTGGCGATGAGCCGGATGTACTCGGGGACGTTGGTGTGCGCCGGACATCCCCACTGGCAGTCGACGACGCGGTGGTAGTGGCGCGGGTCTGTGGTGTCGGTTGGTTTCATCAAGGGCGGCAGTGCGGCTACGGGTTCCGCTGCGGACCGAGACCGTTCGGTGGCGAACAGCCGGCCGGTGTCAATTCGCGTGCCATGCTACTACTCCCTCCGCCCGATGGAAAGGGCAGAGGTGAGCGCGCCCGCGCATCCGCCCGTGGACCTGATACAATCTACCCTGCGGGGGTGGGGTGGGGAAGGGAGTTGGCGGTGGCGTCAGTGGTGGAGGCCACCGCCCGTCACGCACCGCTCGCGAGGGACACGCTTCCTGTACCGGGGGTGAGGATGGGTACCGGAAACGCGGGTGACAAGGCAAGCAGATCTCTGTCGCCCGTTACCAGAGCGTCGGCCCGGCCCACCAGGGCCAGCTCAAGGAAGGGACGGTCGAACGGGTCCCGGCATTCAGGTACCACCGGAGGATCGGACACGACGCCCGATTCGCAATACGGCAGGTAGTCGCCCAGCAGGTCTTCTCGCTCGCGGTCGGTCAGCCTGAACCTGGGATAGGAGAGCACACGGATCAGTTCGGCGATTGTGGCACGGCTCGCGAGCGGCAGGACGGTCTCCGCCCGCAATGCGTCACGCAACCAGGTGACCCTCCCGGCCGGGAAGAGCAGCGCCGACAGCAGCACGTTTGTGTCGAGAACCCATCGCGGTCTCATTCGGCTCGGCGAGCCCAGGCCACCGCGTCCTCCACGTCCGCCTCGGAAAGACCGAGTTCCGCCAGCTTTGCGCGCACGGCTCCGGCTCGATTGACGCGCAACCATGCACGCTGTCCAGGCTCAAGGGGTTTCGCTATCGTAGCTTGACCGTCCCTCGCCGGAGACACCGATGGCCGACCGCCCATCCCCCACGTTCGACGACCTGAAGATCCCCGACATGAGCCCGCGCAGCCTGCTGCGCCAATTCGGGCCCGGGATGATCCTCATGATGACCGGGATCGGGACGAGCCACCTGGTGACGGCCCCGACAGCCGGCGGCCGCTTCGGGTACGCGCTCCTGTGGTGCATCCCGGTGGCGTACGTCTTCAAATACTACGGCTTCGAGCTGGCCTTCCGGTTCACCAACGCCACGGGTATGAGCATGATGGCGGCGTACGCCACATCGTGGAAGAAGCTCCCCGTGTGGTACGTGCTCGTCACGACGCTCATCCAGTGCGCGATCGGCCAGGCCGGCCGGCTGATCGCGGCGGCGGCGGTGTTCTACTACCTGTTTTCTGCGAGCATGGGCCTGCCGGTTCCGCTTGCCGGGTGGGCGGCCATCCTCGGCACCGCGTCGGTGCTGATCCTGTTGCGGGGGCGCTACGCGGCGCTCGAGGCCGGGGCCAAGATCGCGGGCGGGTTGCTCTTCGTCTCGGCGGTGGTCGTGTACTTCGTGCGGCCTGCCCCGATCGGCGAGCTCAGCCACTTCCTGATCTTCGACGCTCCCGAGGGCTCGTGGCTGGTGATCGCCGGGTTCCTGGGGCTGTTGCCTACCGGCATCGATGTATCGCTCCAGGCCTCCGAGTGGGGGAAGGCCAAGCGCACCGGGATGGCCAGGATCAGGGATCGGCTGGAGGCTGCCGGATTGGCGCCCAGCTTCGACGCGTTTGCGCCGAGGATTTCGGACCTCACCGTCGACGTTCGCCGACTCCCGCAGCGGGCCGTCGAGTACAGCCGCCGCTGCTTCCGGATCAGCCTGTGGGACTTCCGGCTCGGCCACGTGGTGTCGTTCATCATCGCCACCATCTTCGTGCTGCTGTCTGCTGTCTGGCTCTATCCGAGCCCCGTCGAGGGACGGGCGGTGATGGGTGAGATTGCGGGGATCTTCACGGAGAGCGTCGGCCCCTGGATGATGACGGTGTTCATGGTCGGTGCCTTTGCGGCGACGTTTTCGACCGCCTTCAACTACTTCGATGGCTGGCCCCGGATCGTCGGCGCGTGCGCCCGCAACCTGTTCCGGCCGACCGCGGCTCTCGAGGGTACCGCGGCGGACCAGCTCACCCCTGAACACCGGCGGCGCTGGTACTCGGAATACAACATCTACCGCGCCACGATGCTGTTTTCCCTGGTAGCCTCGGTGGTGCTGATCGCCGGGGTGCCCCGGCCGGTGTTCCTGGTGTTGGTTGCGTCGGCGCTGGCCTACTTCGTGGCTCCGGTGATCTTCTGCCTGAACTTCTACTACTGCCTCAAGGTGATCCCCAAGGACGACCCGTACTTCTACCCGTCGGCCTTCGCGCGGGCGTTCACCGTGATCAGTATCGTGGTGTTCACGGGATTGAGCCTGATCCTGATAGCGGCGCGGGTGCTTGGAATCACGCTGTTCGGGGGCTAAGACCCCGGGTACAGCCCCTCCACCTGAGCGCGCTGTCGCACCAGGGCGAGCACGATGTCGATGGCCGGTGTCGGCACCTCGACCAGCCGTCCCAGCTCCTGCACCGACGTGACCAGGGCGTCGATCTCCATGGCGCGGCCCTTCTCCAGATCCTGCAGCATGGACGTGCGGTGGGCACCGACCGCGGCGGCTCCGTCGATCCGGCGCTCCAGACCGATGCGGAAGCGGATGCCCAGGGCCTCGGCGATCTCCCTGGCCTCGATCATCATCGCCCGGGCGACGGCCCGCGTCCCCGACTCGGTGGCGACCTTGTCCAGGGTTGCCAGGGTGAGCGCGCTGATCGGGTTAAAGGAGACGTTCCCCCACAACTTCATCCAGATCTCCTGGCGGATCGAGCGGATGGGCGCTCTCACCCCTGCAGCGGCAAAGGCGCGGCTGAGGGCTTTCACTCGCGTGCTCTTCTCCCCGGAAGGCTCGCCCAGGGAGAAGCGGTTGCCGTACAGATGGCGGATGACCCCCGGCTCGGCGATCTCGGTCGCGACATACACCACGCAACCGATGGCCCGCTCGGGGCCGATACCGGTCCACTGGCGTCCACCTGGATCCACGCTATCGAGCTGGAGGCCCTCCCAACGCCCGCCCGCCTTGTGGAAGTACCACCAGGGGACGCCGTTCTGGGCGGTGACGACGGCCGTCTCGGGTCCGAGCAGTGGCTGCATGGCGTCGACCACCTTCGTTGCCGAATGCGCTTTCAGCGTGATGATGACGTAGTCCTGCGGGCCGGCTTCGGCGGGGTCGCCGGTGCAGAAGGGGTGCGCAACCAGTTCGTTTCCCTCGATCTGCAGCCTCACGCCGTGCTGCTGCATGGCTTCCAGGTGCGGTCCCCGCGCGATCAGGGTGGTGTCGACGCCGGCCAGCGCCAGCTTCACGCCCAGATAGCCGCCGGTCGCGCCGGCTCCGTAGATGGCGACTTTCACGGGGTGGCTGCCCGCGGCCGGAGGGCGGCTGTCGACTCGGCGGCGGCCACCATCACGCCAGCCCCAGGTCCTCGGCCAGGCCGATCCGGCGAAGCTTTCCCGTCGGCCCCTGCGGGATCTCGTCGAGGACCAGGATCCTTCTCGGCACCTTGAACCCGGCCAGCCGCCCGGCCGCGAAGTCCCGAATCTCACCCGGTGCGGCCCCCGCCCCCTCCCGCAGCACCACCGCGGCGGCCACCTCTTCGCCCAGCTTGGGATGGGGCATGGCGAAGGTGACCACCTGCTGCACGGCAGGGTGGTCCATGAGCACCTCGTCCACTTCCCGCGGCGAGATCTTCTCTCCGCCCCGGTTGATGATCTCCTTGAGGCGCCCCGTGATCGTGAAGTACCCGTCCTCGTCGCGGAAGCCTTGATCGCCGGTGCGGAACCACCCTGCCGTGAAGGCTTCCACGTTCGCGGCCTCGTTGTTCTCGTAGCCGGGCGTGACGTTCGGCCCCCGGATGACGATCTCGCCCTCCTCGCCCGGCGCGAGGAGGTTGTCGTCGGCGTCCATGACCGAGACGTCCGGGCCCGCCGCGATGCCCACCGTGCCGGGCTTGCGGGGCGCGGGGGGGAGGGGGTTGCACGTCATCTGGTGCGCGGCCTCGGTCATCGCGTAGGCCTCCACGACGGGAGCCGCAAAGAGGTCTTCCAGTTCGGCCATGACGCGGGTCGGCAGCGCGGCCGAGGAGGACCGGATGAAGCGGAGGTTCATGCGCTCGACGACTGCGGTATTGCGGGGGGCCCGCGCCACAATCGCCTGGTGCATGGTCGGGACCGCGGAATACCACGTCGGGTCGCAGTCGGCGAACCACGCGAAAACCTTGAGCGCGTTGAACCCCGGCGCGCAGTAGACGCTTCCGCCCGTGTGCAGGGTGGACAGCACGCACGCCATGAGCCCGTGGATGTGAAAGAGCGGCATCATGTTCATGCAGCGGTCGGCGGGTTCCAGACGCAGGGTCCGGCGGATGTTCGCAGCGGTCGCGCACACGTTGCGGTGCAGCAGGGGCACGATCTTCGGGCGCGAGGTCGTCCCGGAGGTGTGGAGGACAAGCGCGATGTCGTCGGGCCCGGCCATTCCTCCTCGCGCGGCAACTGCCCCGCCGGGGTCCGTTGCGAACTGGAACGTTCCGGCGGGGTCGTCGCTGTTCGCCCGGATCTCGAACACCGGAACCCCGAGCGTCGCCGCCGCCGCCCGGGCGGGCGAGTCGTCGCCCTCGAGGAGCACCAGCGCCTTTGTCCCCAGGTCCGACAGGTAGAACTCGAACTCGGGCTGCTTGTACGCCGGATTGAGCGGGGCGGTGGCGGCGCCCGCGGCCATCGAGACGAAGGCGCTTGCCATCTCGGGTCCGTTCGGGAGCACGATGGCGACGCGGTCGCCGCGCCCGATGCCGCGCGCGTTGAGGGCGGCGACGGTCTGTTCGACATGTCGGCGAAGGCCGCGGTAGGTGAGGTCGGGGCGGCCCGGCGCGGACAGGGCGACGGCGTCCTCGGCTCCGGCCCGCAGAACCTCGGGGATATGGGTTGGATGTGTCATCGATGGCTACTGCGGCAACGCCAGCGCAACCAGCTCGCCCGCGTGACCCCGCGCCCCCACCGCCACCACGATGAACTGCCGCCCTTCGTGCATGTAGGTCATGGGCAGCCCGGTCTGATTCGCCGGCAGCTCGAACTCGGCGACCACCTCACCCGTGGCCTTGTCGTGCGCTCGCAGCTTGTTTCCGCCCGACCCTGCCGCGGCGAACATCCCGCCGCCCTCCCCGGCGAAAAGGAGTGTCCGGGTCACGAGGACTCCGCCCCGGTCCGGCCTCCCGGTCATCCCCAACTCGACGCCCTCCAGCGCCGGGTGGTTCTTCACGTACTCGGGCGCGTCTCCGTTGGGAACCTGCCACGCGATCTCGCCCGCGTTGAGGTCGATCGCGGTGACCCTGCCCCACGGTGGCTTGAAGAGGGGGAGGCCCTGGGGGCCACCGCCGCCGCGAAGGCGAAGCCCGCCGCCCCGGATGTAGTCCATGTCGGAGACCTCGGGCTCGTTGACGAGCGAAATGACGCTCGGTGCGGTCGCCGACTGGACGTACAGGTAGCCGGATTCGGGGTCCAGCGCGCCGCCCGGCCAGTTGGCGCCGCCCAGCGACCCGGGCACCATGAGCGTGCCCTGGGTGCCTCCCTCCACGGGAACGGTGGGGGGCGTGTACAGGGGGCCGTAGTGCAGCTGCGCCAGGATCTCCCTCGCCTCGGCGCGCAACTCGGGGGTGAAATCGATGAGGTCGGCGGGATCCACGCCCTGACGGTCGTAGGGGGGCGGTTTGGTGGGGAAGGGCTGGGTGGGGGCGGTGCGTTCGCCGGGAACATTTGTTTGCGCCACGGGTCGCTCCTCGATGGGCCACACGGGCTCTCCCGTCCGCCGGTCCAGGACGAAGGTGAAGGTCTGCTTGGTGATCAGTGCGACGGCCTCGATCTGCCGCCCGTCAACGACCAGATCCACCAGGATCGGGGCCGCCGGGGGGTCGTAGTCCCAGATCCCGTGGTGGACGGTCTGGTAGTGCCAGACCCGCTCCCCGGTGGTGGCGTTGACGGCGATCAGGCTCTGGGAGAAGAGGTTGTCGCCTGGCCGGTGGCCCCCGTAGTAGTCGCCCGTGCCCAGCTCGACGGGCAGGTAGACGAGCCCCAGCGCGGGGTCGGCGCTCAGCGCGGTCCACACGGCGGCATTGCCCGTGTACGCCCAGGAACCGTTTTCCCAGGTGTCGTTTCCGTACTCGCCGGGCAGGGGGATGGTGTGGAAGGTCCAGCGAAGTTCGCCCGTAACCGCGTCGAAGCCGCGCACGTGGCCGGGGGGCATCTCGGGGGAGGGGGGCGCACTACCCGAGGGCAGAGCCGAGCCGACCACGACAACCCCGTCCACCACGATCGGCGGCGAACTGGACCCGATGGGCGCGCGCACCAGGTCCAGCTCGCGGCCCAGCCCGAGGCGCAGGTCGATCACGCCGTGGTCGCCGAAGTCCGCGATCGGTCTCCCCCAGGCGGCATCCAGCGCGACCAGATGGAAGCCGGGCGTCACGACGAAGATGCGCGGCCCCGTGTCCGTCGACTCCCAGTAGGCGACCCCCCTGCCCGAATTCCTTCTCGGGGCCGACCGGTCCCCTTCGTCCATGCGGTAGGTCCACAGCGTCTCGCCGGTGCCCGCGTCAATGGCTGCGACCGTGCGCCGGTATCCCGCCGTGGCGTACAGGACGCCGCCGACCATGAGTGGCGTGGTGCGGTAGTTGTACTCCGGGGCCGGACCGTAGTTGGCGGCCGTCCAGCGCCACGCGACCTCCAGGGAGTTCACGTTGTCGCCGTCGATCTGATCAAGCGGCGCATAGCGGGTGCTGCCGGCGTCGCCCCCGTAGAAGCGCCACTCCCCGTTGGACGCCCCCTGCTGGCCGGCGGCGCAGAAGGGCGCGAGGAGAAACGAGGTCGAGGCGAGCAACAAGACCGCTCCTGCCGGGCTCACGGGACGGGCGTTCAAGGCGCAACTCCAGGCGTTGGGTGGGTGTTGTCAGCCGGTAGCTCAAGGTACCTTGCCGACGGACCGACGGGTGAACATGACCTGTGGACAAGACGTAGAAAGGTAGCGACCACGCAAGAGGAGCACCGCGATGCTCACAGCCTACATCTTCTGCCTGGCAGTCGGCGGCGGTTTCCTCGCCCTTTCCTTCTTCGGTGACTTCCTCGAGGGTGACGTTGACGTCGACACGGATGTGGATGTCGGTGGCGATCTGGATGCGGCTTCTCACGGAGTCGGGATCGCGCAGCTCTTTTCCATCCGCTCGATCATCAACGCCCTCTTCGGCTTTGGCGCTGCCGGAACCATGCTCCACGCACTTTGGGGTGGGAGCCAGGCCGGATTGACCGCGGTGATCGCCGGTGGGACCGGGCTGGCGTCGGGAGCGCTGATCAGCACGGTGTTCGGGTACCTCAAACGCACCGAAACGGGTGCCCTCCGCGGGGAGGACTCCTTCATCGGACTGACGGGCGAGGTGTCCCTCGAGATCGTACCGGGTAGTTCGGGGACGGTGACCGTGAGGCGGGGAGATCGCCGGGTCCGGATCCGGGCACGGGTGGCGGACAGCTACGCGGAAACCGAGGCGCTCGGCCCCGGGCACCCGGTCGTCGTGGTCGACATGAAGGACGGGATCGCGTCCGTGAGCCCGGTGGGTCCCAAGCTGCTGGAAGAGTGAATCAACGCCGGGGCGCGAGCCCCACAACAACAGGAGGTCCCAAGTGACCCCATTTGTGGCCCTGATAGCGGGCATCGTATTTGTCGTCGTGGTCGTGGTGCTCGTCGCGACCATCAAGAGTCTGATCGTCATCGCGCCGCCAAACCGCGCTGCGGTGCTGACCGGCCGAAACCGGCTGCTGACGGATGGTCAGCGGGTCGGATACCGTTCCATCTCCGGCGGACGCGTCTTCCGTGTGCCGATCATCGAGACGGTCCAGCACATGAACCTGGAGACGATTCCGATCGAGGTGTCGGTGAACAATGCGTTTTCCAAGGGGAACATCCCCCTCAACGTGGAGGCGATTGCCAACGTGAAGATTGCCTCCGAGCCCGAGTGGGTTTTCAACAACGCGGTCGAGCGGCTGCTGGGGAAGACGGAGGGCGAGATCAAGTCGCTGGCGCAGGACACGCTGACCGGTAACCTGCGCGGAGTGCTGGCCACCCTGACCCCCGAGGCCGTCAACGAAGACCGGCTGGGCTTCGCCAAGGCTCTGTCGGAGGACGCGGGCGAGGACCTTGCCTCGCTGGGCTTCCACCTCGATGTGCTCAAGATACAGAATGTGAGCGACGAGCGGGGCTACCTGGCCGCGATCGGCCGCGAAAAGTCGGCCGAGGCGATTCGGCAGGCCGAGATTGCCGAAGCCCGGAAGCGGGCCGACACCCGTGAGGCCCAGGCCGAGGCCGGTCGCAGGGCCGAAGTGCGGGAGGCGGCGGCGGCGATCAAGATTGCCGAGGCGCGCAACGCGCTGCGCGTGCGGCAGGCGGAGCTGGACCGCGAGGGAGAGACCGCCGAGAAGATCGCGCGCGTGAAGGCCCAGGAAGCGGAAGTCGAGGCCGAGAAGGTGCTGGAGATGAAGCGCGTCGAGAAGGAGGAGCAGCGCCTCCGGGCCGATGTGATCGAGCCGGCCAAGGCGGAGAAGATGGCCGCGTTCGCGAGGGCGGAGGCCGAAGCCGCGCCGATTTTGGAGCGGGGAAAGGCCCAGGTGGAGGTGCTCCGGCGGCTGTACGGGGAGGTGGGAGCCGGGGGCGAAGCGGCGTTCGCAGTATTCATCGCCGAGAAGCTGCCCGAGCTGCTGGAGATTGCGGTGGGAGCGGTCGAGGGTGTGGATATCGACCGGGTGGTGGTCATGGACGGCGGCCAGGGAGAGGGGGTGTCCAACGCGCTGAACCAGCGCGTGAAGGGGGCTTACGGGACGATGGAAGGGCTGGCTTCGGTGCTCGGCCTCGACATTCAGAAGGTGCTGAGACGAGCCGTCGGTGGCGAAGAGGAAGAGTAGCAGACTGGCCGGGCCGGGTGAGGGCTAGCGGCCCTCGCTGATCCCCGGCGAGTCCGGTTCGCGACCCCGTTCCGTGACATCGCCGTTACGGGACGGGGTCGGCGTTACCGATCCGTCAATATTCGGTAGCGTGTTCGTTACACAATCAATCTCTATTGAGACTCGTGCTTTGTGCGGCGGGTGTGGCCTGCCGTGTGGATCCGCACGATTGCCTTCCACCGTTGGGGAGTTTCAGACCGTTGATCAGAGCCCGGCTGGCCAGTGTCGCCCTGTTTCTTGCGATGGGCGCGACGGAAACCTTGCAGGGACAGATGGAGATCTCGGCCCGGAGCGCGCAGGTGCGGTTCGGGGGCCGTCTCCATTTCCAGTTTGCCACCAGTTCAGCCGAAGACGGCAAGTCCACCGATTTCTTCACCCGGCGGGCGCGGTTCACTATCGATGTTTCCGTGTCCGACCTGCTCGATGCGCGGGTGCAGCCCGACTTCGGCGGTGGAGAGCTCGAACTCAAGGACGCCTACTTCCGGCTGAACGTCCACCCGGGCTTTCGGCTTTCCGCGGGTCAGTTCAAGCGGGCTTTCGACATCTTCGAGCTCAACAGCTCCACCGATATCGTCGTGGTGGAGAGGACCGGAAGAATCAACGGAGGCAGCAGCTGCTCCGGTCCAGGCGGAACCTGTGCGCTCAGCCGGTTCACGGAGAAGCTCGCGTACTCTGATCGGGACATCGGCTTCAAGGCCGACGGCGCCATCGGTGACCGCTTCTCGTACATGGCCACGTTGACCAACGGGACGGGCACGGAGGGGAGCGACGAGAATTCGGGGAAGTCGCTGGCGGGGCGCATTTCGGTCCGAATGGCGGACGGGGTTTCGCTCTCGGGCAACGTGTCGCGGCATGACTTCGTCCGTGGAGACGGCGACACGGGAGCCGCCACCGCGTACGGCGCCGACCTGGAATTCGGTGGCTTCCGGAGCGGCACGCACCTTCAAATCGGCGTGGTCGGCGGGGCGAACTGGCGGTTGGCGGGACCGGCGGGGGGCGAGATCCCGCGCTTCCTGACCGCCCAGGCGATCGTCAGCCGCTACGTTGCGCTGGAGGGTGGCAAGTTCGCCGGGGTCGAACCTGTGGCGCGAGTGAGCTGGGGAGATCCGGACCGCGGGGCAATGGATGACGCCGGACTGCTCATCACACCGGGCGTGTTTCTGTACGTGGCGGGGAAGAACCGAATCGGGGCCAACCTCGACATTTACGATCCTGGATCGTTCTGCAGGGAGCTGTCCTTCAAGTTGCAGACCTATCTCTACTATTGAGTTCGGTCACGCCCGCTACAGGGTGCCCGAATCTTCGGTACCGGGTCGTCGCTGTCAGGTGACGGTGCCGTGACAAATGTTCGCTACAATCCCACCTTGGTCAGACAGAGAAGGAGCAAGAAAACAATGAAGCGCTTTGTCCCATTTGTAGTCTTGGCGATCGTCGCCTGCGGAGGTGGGTCCGACCGCGTCCAGCGCGCAGTCATCCAGAACAAGGGCTCGGACACGCTGCTGAACGTGGCCCAGGCGTGGGCCGAGGCGTATAGTGCGGTCAATCCGGACGTTGCGGTGGCCGTCACGGGAGGCGGATCCGGGACAGGGATCTCGGCGATGATCAACGGCACGGTGGACATCGCCAACGCCTCTCGCAAGATGCGCGACGCGGAGATCGGCCTGGCCCGCGAGAACGGTGTCGAACCGGTCGAGTTCGTTGTCGGTTACGATGCTCTGGCGGTTTACCTCCATGCCGACAACCCCATCAAGAGCCTGACCCCGGCCCAGTTGCGGGACATATACGGCGACGGAGGTGCCGTCGAGTCCTGGTCGGACCTGGGCGTTTCCGTTCCGGGATGCGGTTCGGACGAGATCGTACTGGTCAGCCGACAGAACAACTCGGGAACATACGTCTACTTCAAGGAGGCGGTCCTCGGGGACGACAACGAGTACAGGCTGGGTTCCAGGGACATGCACGGCTCCAAGGATGTCGTGGACCTGGTGGAGAACACGCCGTGCGCGATCGGCTACAGCGGTCTCGCGTACGCGACCGAACACGTCGGCATGCCATGCGTGGTCTCGGAGGAGGACGGATCCTGCATCGCGCCGTCCATCGCCACAGCCGTTGACGGAAGCTACCCCATCGCCCGCCCCTTGATGATGTACACGGCGGGCCAGCCGCAGGGTGCGATCAAGGACTACATGGACTGGATACTGTCCCCGGATGGCCAGTGCCTGATTCTCGAACGCGGGTATGCACCCTTCACTGAAATGGAGTGCGCTTGAGCCTCTACGACAAGCGCCTGGAGGCGGACCTTCTCGCCATCCGGTCACGTTTGCGCATGGTCGGGGAGGACGTCCAGGACAACCTCAGGCACGGTGTCCAGGCCGTTCTCGATCGCGACCAGCAGTTGGCCAACGAGACCGTGATCAAGGACCGGGCGGTCAACCAGGCCATTCGCGACCTCGATCACCTGTGCCACCTGTTCGTGGCGCGGCACCTTCCGAGTGGGAGCCACCTGCGGTACGTCTCCGCGGTGCTTCGGCTATCGGTGGTTCTTGAGAGGATCGGCGACTACGCGGTCACGATCTGCCGGGTGGCACGCCAGATCGAGTCGGAGCTCCCCGAAACCGTTCGCCACAACATCGGGATGATGGGGGAACAGGCCGGGAAGGCGCTGGGGGCATCGCTGGCGGCGTTCCTGGATGGAGACCCCGACCTGGCCCGTGTCGCGCGGGGAATCGCATCGCAGACGGCAGCGATCTACCCCTACGCGTTCGAGGTGCTCACCGGTGCCGCCGAGTCCGATCGGCAGCGGGTCAGGGACCTCTTCGGGGCCCTGCTCGTCTTCCGGCTCCTCCAGCGCGCCGCCGAACAGGCGGACAATACGAGTGAAATGACCCTCTTCGCCGTGAAGGGCAAGCGCAAGGACGAGAAGCGTTACCGCATCCTCTTCCTTGACGCCGACCATGCGATGACCAGCAAACTGGCGGAGGTGGCGGCTGCGGCGAGTCATCCGCAGGCGGGACGCTTCGGCTCCGCCGGACTGGAACCCGCCGACGAATTCAACCCGGAGTTGATGAAGTTCTTCCGGCACCGCGGCATCGTGTTGCCCACGGGCGACGAACCCCGTTCCTTCGACGACGCGCTCGATGTCGCCCGTCACTATCACGTCGTCGTGGGGATCGGCGTGGATCCGTCGCTGCACTTCGACGTACCCTACCGCTCTGCGGTTCTGCAGTGGGATATCGAGGACAGCGGCATCACGGCCGATTCGGCAGTCGAAGTCGTCTACCGTGAGCTGATGGATCGTATTCGCAGCCTTATGACGACCCTAGGGGTGCGGGACGACGAGTGACTCCGCTGGGACATCCGCAAGCCGTGACGACACCGGACGCCATGGATCGGCGGGACATGGCGTGGTATGTGGACCGCGCGGCCCGGATTCTCATCTTCGTCGGCGGGATCTCGGCGATCGTATTCATCATCGGGATCTTCGTCTTCGTGACCAAGGAGGGTCTCGACTTCGTCTTCGGGCCCCTGAACCTGGGCGAGTTCTTCACGTCCATCGCCTGGCGCCCCACCTCGAACAACCCTACCTATGGCGCGCTTGCCCTGATAGTGGGAACGGCCAGCGTGACAGGCTTTGCGATGCTCTTCTCGGTCCCGTTGTCCCTGGGCGCCGCTCTCTACATCGGGGAGTTCGCCACGGGAAAGACCCGCGAGGTATTGAAGGTACTGGTGGAGATGCTTGCGGCGATCCCGTCGGTGGTGTGGGGGTTCGTGGGCATGTCGATCATGAACCCGCTGATCATCCGCACCTTCGACGTGCCGGTGGGCCTCGGAGTCCTGAACGCGGGCCTGATCCTGGGACTGATGGCGGCACCGATCATGACGACGATCGCGGAGGACGCGCTCAAGGCCGTGCCCGATGCCTATCGCGAGGCCGCGGAGGCGCTGGGAGCCACCCGCTGGGAGGTGATCCTCAAGGTCGTGATTCCGGCCAGCAAGAACGGGTTGCTGGCGGCTGTGCTTCTCGGAGTCGGCAGAGCATTCGGCGAGACAATGGCCGTGCTCATGGCTTCGGGGCACGCCATCAACCTGCCCACCAGCCCCTTCGACTCGGTGCGGGCTCTTACCGCCACCATCGCGGCCGAACTCGGTGAAACCGTCAACGGGTCGGATCACTGGGGAGCCCTCTTCACGCTGGGCATCTTCCTGTTCCTGGTGACCTTCATCATCAACCTGACGGCCGACCTCGTGGTCCGCGGGATCAGGAAGAAGTAGTCCGTGTTCACCGCCACCCCCCTCAACCGGCAAAGCTACCGCACCCAGTCCGTCGTGAAGGCCGCGTTCTTCCTGATGACGGTGGCACTCGTGATCCCGGTCCTGATCATCGTGGGTACCCTGGTCGTCAAGGGCGGGCCGGCGATTTCGTGGGAATTCCTCTTCTCACCGCCCACCAACAACATGACTGCGGGTGGGATCCTGCCGGCGCTGGTGGGGACGATATGGCTGGTGGTCGTCGCGCTCCTTGCTTCCGTGCCCGTCGGCGTGGCCGCCGCACTCTACCTGAGCGAATACGCGCCGGACAACCTGCTCACGAGGGTCATAAACCTTGCCATCATCAACTTGGCGGGTGTTCCCTCGATCGTTCACGCGCTCTTCGGCTTCGGCGCTTTCGTGCTCTTCTTCGACATGGGCGCCTCCATCCTGGCCGCCAGCCTGACCCTGGCCGTCATGACGCTCCCGGTGGTCATCGTGGCCACCCGCGAGTCGCTTCAGGCGGTACCGCAGGCGTTCAGGGAAGCGTGCTGGAACATGGGGGCCACGCGCTGGCAGACCATTCGCAAGGTGGTGCTCCCCAACTCCATCAGCGGCATTCTCACCGGAGTGATCCTCGAGGTTTCCCGCACAGCGGGTGAGACGGCGCCGATCATGTTCACCGGAGCCGCTGCCTACGTGGCCTTCCTTCCGCAGGGGGTGTTCGACCAGACCATGGCGCTGTCGTATCACCTCTACTTCATCGCCACCCAGCAGACCGGTGTTCCGGAAGAGCTCACCTTCGGCGTGGCCCTGGTGCTGATCTCGATCGTGCTGTTGATGAATGCGGTTTCGATCTCATTCCGGGTCTATCTCCGGGGGCTGAAGAAGTGGTAGGCTCGACGGCGGCTGCAGGCGTTGAAGGCACCGCCGGCCCCCTCTACGACGAGCTTCCTATTGTCGAGGTCCGGGACCTGTCGATTTCCTACGGCGGGGCGTCGGCGCTCCGCGATGTCACCCTGGACGTATACCGGCACGAGATCTTCGGGATCATCGGTCCAGCGAACAGCGGCAAGACATCGTTCCTGCGCGCGCTCAACCGGATGGACGCCTTCAACCCGGCGATGGACGTGCAGGGAAGCATCCGCATCAACGGCAAGGAAATCAACGACTGGCGCAACGAATACGCGCTGCGCAGCCGGATCGGGGTTGTGTTCCCGCTCCCGGTAGGACTTCCGCTGACCGTGTATGAGAATGTCGCGTTCTCCCCGCGCCTCCGCGGGATCCGCAAGAAGGCGGAACTTGACGAGGTGGTCGAACGATGCCTGACCCGGGCCGCACTCTGGGACGAGGTGAAGGACCGCCTCGATTCGCTGGGGAGCCTGTTGTCGGGCGGGCAGCAGCAGCGCCTCACGATCGCGCGCGCTCTGGCCCAGGAGCCGGAGCTGCTGTTGCTGGACGAGTTCTCGATTGCGGTCGATCCGGTGACGACGATGCGGATCGAGGATGTGCTCAGGGAGCTGCGCTCGGAGCTGACGATCGTGCTCGTGACCAACCTGGTACAGCAGGCGCGGCGGCTGGCGGACCGCACCGCATTCTTCCTGATGGGTGACCTGGTGGAGATCGGGGAGACCGAGGACCTCTTCGAAGGCAACGTGAAGGACGGGCGTACCACGGGCTACATCGAGGGACGTTTTGGCTGACGGCGAGCGCGGCGACTACGCCATCGAGACCCGGGGCCTCAACCTCTGGTACGGGGACTTCCAGGCCCTGTTCGATGTGGACCTTGGGGTAAAGCAGGGGATCATCACATCGATGATCGGCCCGTCGGGGTGTGGCAAGACGACCCTGCTACGCACCTGCAACCGCATCATCGAACGGCTCGGCTATGTGCGCACGACGGGCAGCGTGTCTGTCCTCGGCAACGACATCTTCGGCGACGACGTGGAGCTGGTGCAGGTGCGCAAGAAGATCGGAATGGTGTTCCAGCGCCCCAACCCATTGCCGATCTCGATTCGCGACAACGTGCTCTTCGGCTTCAGGCTTCACGAGACGCGGTTGCGCAAGGTCACGGCGGCAGAGGAGCACGAGGTTCTGGAGTCTTCGTTGCGGCAGGTCCTCTTGTGGGAGACCGTGAAGGATCGCCTGGACAAGCCCGCGACCGGGCTGTCGCTGGAAGAGCAGCAGAAGCTGTGCATTGCCCGGCTGCTCCCCGTGAAGCCCGAAGTCCTCCTCATGGACGAGCCATGTTCGGCGCTGGATCCTGCGGGTACCGAGGCGGTGGAGGAGATGATATGGCGGCTTCGCGGCGACTACACGATCCTCGTGGTGACACACAACATGGCCCAGGCGCGACGGGCGTCGGACGAGTGCGTCTTCATGCTGATGGGGCGCACGATCGAGCACGGACGCACGGAGGAGGTGTTCCTCGCGCCGGAGTGCCAGGAGACGGCGGACTACATCGAAGGGCGGTACGGCTGATCAGAGGCATTGCGCGTACTGCGGTACTGGCTGCCGCGTTCGCGCTCTTCCTGGCCGCCTGCTCGCCACCTCCACGCGACTCGGCAGACCTCCTCCTTATGGGCGGCCTCGTTCACACGCTGGACAGCCAGCCTGGCACGGTCACGGCGCTGGCCATACGCGAAGGCCGTGTGGTGGCGGCGGGCACCGACGACGAGATCATCCGCTACGGGGCCGACGGGACCAGGGTGATCCGCCTCGGCGGCCGCACGGTCGTGCCCGGCCTCACCGACAACCACTTCCACGCTCTGGGCGGCGGACCCGGCGTGGACCTTTCCGCCACGCGCAGCCTGTCCGACCTGATCGCGGCGATCTCCGAGCGCGCGGCGGAGACCGAGCCCGGCGGGCTTGTCGTCACCAACAGCAATTGGCACGAGGGCCAGCTGGCGGAACAGAGGCTCCCGTTGCGGGACGATCTGGACCGGGCCGCCCCCGGCCACCCGGTCGTCGTGGTGCGCGGAGGGCACGAATACATCCTCAATTCGGCGGCGCTGTCACGCTGGGGGCTCGACGAAGACTCCCGCTCGCCGCCCGGCGGCCGGATCGGACGCTACGACGACGGCAGACTGAACGGCGAGCTTGTCGACCGGGCCAAGGATCCGGTGAGGCTACCCGCTCCCGAGGGCGGCGACCCCGCCGAGCGGTTCCTGGAGACGCAGGCCGCCATGAATGGGCTGGGCGTCACGGCGCTCAGGATCCCGGGCGGTTCCCCGGAGCAGTTCGCGATGCTCCGACGGCTGGCCGACGAGGATCGGCTGACCCTCCGGGTGGAGTTTCTCTTCCGGGTGCGCGGCATCCCGCCCGAAGAGGTGGCGGGCGTGGTGGACTCATGGGGTGTCGGGCCGGACTTCCGCTCCGGGCTCCTTTCCGTGGGCGGAGTCAAGCTCGGCGTGGATGGCGGCTTCGAAGGCGGCTGGATGCGGGAGCCGTACGAGGAACCCTGGGGCAGGGACGGCACCTTCTTCGGGCTTCAGACCACGCCCACCGACGTCTTTCACGGGGTCGTGCACGAACTGAACGCGCTGGGGTGGCGGGTTGCGACCCACGCGGTCGGCGACGCCGCGATCGACCTCGTCCTCGACGCCTACGAGGAGGCCGACGCCCGCTCCCCGATCCGGGAGCGGCGGTGGACGATCGAGCATGGCTTCATTCCCGCCCCCGACCAGTTCGAGCGGATGCGCGCGCTCGGTCTCACCGTCACGGCCCAGCACCACCTGTACGTCGCCGCGCCGAGCCTCGTGGACTACTGGGGACCGGAGCGCGCGGCGCTGACGACCCCGGCCGGCTTGTATGCGGCAGAATCGATCCCGGTCTCTCTCGGGACCGATTCGCCGGTCATCCCACACAACCCCTTTGCGGTGCTGTACCACTTCGCCACCCGAGGAACGCTTTCCACCGGGACGATGGGGGCCGAGTACGCCGTGTCACGCGCGGAGGCCCTGCGGATGATGGCGGAGGGCTACGCGTACCAGGTCTTCGCCGAGTCGGAGCGCGGGGCGCTCGCGCCCGGGATGGCGGCGGATCTGGCCGTGCTTTCGGGGGACTACCTGACCGTCCCGGCCGACGCCATCCCGGATCTGGTGCCGGTGCTCACGGTCGTTGACGGACGGATCGTTCACGACGCGCGGTAGCGGTCCGGCGCCGGTCGCCGGGCGGCGTGGAGCTTCGCGTTGATCCGGTGGAGCTTGCGGACCACACCCGGAAGAGGCCCCGGTCGGCGACGGCACGGACGCGGCCGAGGGAGCGCTCCAGGAGCTTCCCGATCGGCAGACGGCGCTGGGCGACCAGGAGGAGCGTGCCGCCCTTTGTGAGGACGGCGGGAGCATCGTGGATCAGCGCTTCGACGGTGCGGAGGCTCTGGGCCTTGCCGCCGTGAATCGGTGGGTTGGAGACGATCAGGTCGAAGGGGCCGGATACCGCGGAGAGGTCGCGCCCGGGGACCGGAACCGCGCCGGGGACGTTGCGGGCGGCCGCCGTCAGCGAGATCGCGTCCGGCTCGAGGAGGTGGACCTCGCCGCCGCCGCCGCGCTCCAGCACCGCCGCACCGATGAGACCCGTTCCCGCGCCGAAGTCGAGGACGCGCTCGGCGACCGTGACCGTGGGCAGGCAGCCGATGAGCAGCGCGCTGGCAGGGTCCAGGCGGCCGTACGCGAATACGCCCGGGTAGAACGTCCACGCGCGCTCGCCCGCGCCCCAATCGATCCGTGCCTCCAACGTCCACTGTTCGAGGCCGTCCGGGCGTGGCGGCGCGGACTGTCTCACCGCCACGAGGACCCGGCAGCGGCGTTTGATGATGGCAGGGCGGGGCGCCGCCGTGCCCGCGGGGAAGTGCCTGGCCGCCGACCGGATGCCTTCGTCGCTGGCGCCGTAGAGGTGGATCGACGCGCCATCCTCGACCCGGGCCGCGGCCGCGTGGAGGAGCATGGCCGCTTCCCGGGAGGACCGTGGCATGCGTACCCAAACCTCGTCGAAGCGGCCTGCCGGCGGCCAGGCCGTGCAGAGTTGGCCGGGGGTGAGGAAGCGGTGCCAGCGGGTGACATCGTACTCCGCATCCCGCAGTGCGAGGGCGAGGTGGGGGGCGGGGTCTCCCAGCAGCAGAGCGGCGGGCTTGTGCGAGGTCGTCCCGGGCGGTGATCCGGGCCGCGACCGGGCCAGCTCGGCGGCCACCAGGGAGGCCGCGTCGCCGCGACGGGAGGTCACAGCAGCGCGCTCACCAGGCCGGCTGCGTTCTCCGCCAACCTGACCGGCCAGCGCCGCGCCGACCAGCGTGCCGCGTCCACCTGCCGGCAATCTTCCAGGTACCGCATCTGGAGGAGGCGGAGCTGGGAGGCGAAGTCGCTGTCGTACACCAGGGTGCTGAGTTCGAAATTGATCTCGAAGCTGCGCCGGTCCAGGTTGGCCGTGCTGACCAGTGCGAAGTCCCGGTCCACGGTGATCGTCTTGGCGTGAAGCAGCCCCTTGGTAAACTCGTGCACCTCGGCGCCCGCGTCCATCAGGGTCTCATAAAAGCTGCGGCTCGCGAGTGCCACCAGCGGCGAGTCGTTTCGCTCCGGGACCACGATGATCGTCCTCACACCTCGTATCGCAGCCGTGGTAAGGGCCGCGAGAGTTCCTTCGTCCGGCACGAAGTACGGCGTCGTGAGGATCAACTCCTCCCGAGCCATGTGGACCGCGGACTGGATCACACGCACGAGAGCCTGGTTCTGCGAATTCACGCCCGTGCCGACGATCTGCACGATGTGTCCACCGGGGTGTTCCGCCGGAGCGGTGGCCAGGAGATGGTCCAGGTTCTCGGCCGTGTCCATGAACCAGTCTTCGATGAACAGCGCCTGCAGATCGTGCACCACGGGGCCCTCGATGCGCACGGTCGCGTCGATCCACGGGGCAAATCTTGGCTTGGGATGAAACGCTTCGGAGGCGATGTTGTGGCTTCCCGTATAGCCGACCCTGCCGTCCACGACCGCGAACTTGCGATGGTTGCGCATGTCGAAGCGTATCGAGGCGATCTGGGCGATGCGCGTTGGCAGCGCCGCCACAACCTGGATGCCGGCGTCCCTCATGTCCCTGCAGAGGTTCGTCTTGAGGAAGTCGGCGGAGCCCACGTTGTCGACCAGTACCCGGCACTCGACTCCTCTCATCTCGGCCTGGACGAGGGCGTCCGCGACGGCGCGCCCCACCACATCGTCCAGATAGATGTAGAACAGGAGGTGGACGTGATCTTCGGCCCGGTCGATGTCGCCGACCAACGCACTGCGGAATCGTTCGCCGGTGGCCAGGAGGGTGAGGCGATTCCCCTTCCGGGGCTCGGTCGCGCTCCCCAGGCGGGCGAGTTTGGCGATGGCCTCGGTTCCCCATGGGACGATTGCGGTCCCGGACGCGGTGTGCCAGGCCCGCTGCAGCGCGCTGCGGATATTGCTTTGAATCGTGCGGTGCCGGCGCTTTCGCCGGCTTCCGGTGCGCACCTCACCTACCGCCAGATAGAGCACGATGCCCCCGATGGGGATCGCGATGATCACCAGGATCCAGGCCAGCGACGAAGGCTGGCGGACGCGCGGCCGCAGCAGCACGAACACCACGAATACGGCATGCACCCCGACAAAGCCGGCGGTGAGGGCGACTGCGGCGAGGGCGTCGATCATGCCTGCAAACGCGGGGGCCTCAGTGCTCGCGCGGCTTTGTCCACGGGCTGCTGGGCGCCATCGGGGTGATGGGTAGACTCGATGACGCGCCCTCCTCCCGCGGCTACTCGCCCCGCGGCGGTACGATCATGATATGGGCACCCGGCGTGCCGGGGAACATGATCCATGGACCGCCTTCCTGTGGCATGGCCGAAAGGCCGGTCGTCTCCTCGGTCGCTCCGGGAACGTAGATGACCCATCTCACCTGGCCCTCGGCGGTGTTGCTCTCGGAATCCCAGCTGCCATCGAAGACGTACTGCGCCGCCGACATCACCGGCTTCGGCAGTGTCCCGGCATCCATCTCCTCGTACCGAATCCGGTACCGGTCTTCGCGGGGCGTTCCCTCCACGTCGAGTTCCCGGCCGCGGGCGAAATACGGCTCGAGCGACGCGTGATAACAGGAACTGGAGAAGTTCTCCCGCGTCGGATTCGATGCGAGACAGATGAAGTCGTTTGATCCCGGTCTCAACTCGACGACGCTGCCGTCGGTGGCATAGCCGAGAATTCGCGCTTCTTCGGCCTTGTCCTCGGGCGCGGCGACGAGGGCCTGTGCGATCTGTTCCTCCGGGTTCGCGACCTGGGGCGAAGCACAGCTCCAGGCGCCGGAAATGGCCAGTGCTGCGAATGCCAGGGGGAAGCGTTCCATTGCCATCCGATTCCTCTCGTTGCGAAGACGTGGGTGACCGGGGCACGACGAGGTCGCCCGGCACAGTCGAAGATCCCACGGAGTGGGCTCCGGCGCCAGTGGCGTTGCCGATCCCGGGGTACGCGGGTGGACCCTCACTGGCGCCAGCAGGGTAGTCGTGTACAGATTCCGTTTCTGCCAACGTGGAATACCCCGCGACGGGACCGTTTCCGTGCGATATACAATCTGCCATACCTGCCCGGCACCGCTGCGTCATGCGGTTGCTGTGGTCGTGGCGGTGCTCCTCGCGGCGTGCGGCGCCGAAACGGTCGCCCCCCCTGCGGGGCCGTCCGACATCGACCTGGCTTTGCCATGGGTGACGGCGTCGGTGGCGGAAGTCGGTGGCTCTGACGAAATGGTGGCCAGGGGCTTGGAACGGGCTCGCGCCAACGACCGTCTCCTCAGTTTGCTCGCGGCAAAGAACGGCCGCCTGGTCCTCGAGGAGTACTTCGGGGGGAGTGGGCGCGACGACCTGCACGATGTCCGTTCCGTCACCAAGAGCGTGGTTTCCTCTCTCGCCGGAGTCGCCCTCGCGCGAGGTGATATTGGCGGGCTCGACGACCCCATCGGTGACTACCTCGGTCCGTTGGTGAGGGGTGTCGGGCCCGAGAAGCATGCGATTACCGTCGGTCAACTGCTGACGATGACCAGCGGTCTGGAGTGGGACGAAACCGGCGGCTTCGGTTCGTACATCGAGTGGATCCGATCCGGCGACTACCTCAACTTCGTTCTCAAGCGGCCGATCGTGTCACCTCCGGGGACGGAGTTCAACTACAACTCCGGAGCCGTCCACCTCCTTGGCGTCGTGGTTGAACAGGCGACCACCATGCGGCTCCCGGACCTTGCTCAACAGGCGCTCTTCGACCCCATGGGCATTTCGATGAGCCGGTGGGAACCCCTGGGCGGCGGGTATCACAACGGTAGCGCGGGACTCGACCTGCGCCCAAGGGATCTGGCTCGCTTCGGCCAGCTGTTTCTCCAGCGCGGATCGAGCGCCGGAAGACGGATCGTGCCCGTCGAGTGGGTCGACCGCTCGACCATCGAGCGTTTTGACTGGCGATTCGACTCCGGCTCGCTCAAGGGGATTTCGTACGGGTATCTCTGGTGGATCGTGCCCGACGCGCCCGAGCCCTTCTACTTCGCGTGGGGGCACGGCGGCCAGTACATCGTGGTCGTCCCGGACCTCAACCTCGTGGTCGTCGCCACCAGCAATTGGCGCGGAGCCGGTGAGCAGGCCGGCTGGTACGAGCGGCTGACGATGGACATGCTGGTGGAGCACATCGTCCCCGCCTTCCGGTAGCAGTCCCGTGGTCAAATCCCCCGTTGCCCCGAAGGAACGGCCAGCAGGCGGGCCGGCATGCGTCACCCGGGGTGAGCGGGGAATCGAACAACCAGGGCCGGATGGTTCTCCGCTTCCAGGAAACGCAGGAGTCCGGCTGTGGAGACGGTGGTGGTCATGGAGTTGTCGAGCGGATGGAAGTTGAGGGGTTCCGCGGCCAGCAGATCGGCGTCCAGCGCCACCTGCACGGCACCGCCGGAGTCGTTGAGGATCGCGAAGGGCGAAACTGCACCGCGCCGGATGCCAAGGTACCCGGCGAGACGGCGCTCGCTGCAGAAAGTGAGCCGCTTGGTCCCCAATTCGTTGGCCAGCCACTTGAGGTCGAGCTTCCGTTCGCTGAGGCAGGAAACCAGCCAATGGCGCTCCTTCTTGTCGCGCACGAAGAGGTTCTTGGAATGGGCTCCGGGGAGCCGGCCCCGCAGCCGGCGTGCTTCGGGTACGGTGAAGACGGGGGCGTGATGCATCGTCTTGTGGGGAACCCCGAGTTGGTCCAGGCGGTGGAAGAGGTCGGATGGCCCCCTCGGCCTGTCGCCGTTGATGAGCGGTAGTTGGAGATCGGTCATGGATGAGTGTCCGGTCTGGTGAGGTGGAAGTTGAGAAAGTACGTTGTCAAAGGCGCTGCATGTTGTCCACGTGAAGCTTCGGTGAGCGACCTGCCGGGACGTTGAGGAGGAGACCGTGGTTTGTTCCAGATTGAGACTGCTCCTGCCCGTTCTGATCGGGGCGTTCGTCATGGGAGGGTGCGGCGAAGAAGAGGACCCGGTGGAGCCGGACAATCCACCGCCCGACCTTACAGGCACCTACACTCTCCGGTCGCTGTCTTCGATACTGACCGCGGGCGAAGCCCTCACCCCGCCCGCCGTGTCGGGGACGTTCAAGGTCGAGCAGTTGACTGTGGTGGGAACAGAGGCCAGCGGCACCATGTCCGTGGAAGTCTCGCTACCGGACGGGGAGGGGGGCACTCAGCTCATCATCGATGAGGGAACCTACACGGTCCGCAGTGACGGGAGCTGGGAGCAGGCGGGCCAGCTGCTGCAGGGGAAGGGCACCTACACCATTGAGGGGCAGACCCTGACGGTCATCGTCACGGAACCCGAGTTTTCGGTCTCTACCACGGTATGGCAGCGGCAATAGCCATGCGCCACCTGACTGCACACGGATCGTGTCTCGGGCGCTTGGCCGCCCGCGCCGTGCATCCTTGCGGGCTACTGGCAGTCGTCCTTCTGGCGCCCCTGTCTCTTGTCGCCCAGGAGGGACCGCGACTCCGTGGCCTCGTCGTCGATGCGGAATCGGGCGTGCCGGTCGTGGACGCGCAGGTCCTCGTGCAGTCGACCCCCTTCCGGGCGGCCAGCGGAACGGACGGCAGCTTCGAGGTCGCGATTCCGGACGGGCGGGAGTATACGCTGGTCGTGGTGGCCAGCGGATTCCGGACCGTGGAGCGCAACGTCGATGCCGCGAGCGTGGCAGGCGAGCCGCTGCGCATCTCCATGGAACGCCTGCTCTTCGAGGTGCCGGGACTGACCGTTACCGCGAGCCGGGGCGCGGCCCGCCCGGGAGATGCGCCCACGAGTATCGCGGTGATCAGCGCGGATGAACTGGAGGGGCGCAACGTCACCAACCTCAGGGAAGCGCTTCCCTTCGCACAGGGGGTGACCTTCAACGCGGGCCACATGGACATCCGTGGCTCCAGCGGCATTGCACGGGGCGTGGGCAGCCGGGTGCTCATGCTTCTGGACGGCCACCGGGTTCTCGGGGGCGTGAGTTCGGCCATCGACTTCGGTGTCCTGCCCCTCCTCGACGTCGAGCGCATCGAAATCATCAAGGGCCCCCACTCGACGCTGTGGGGCACAAACGCCATGGGTGGCGTCGTCAATGTGATCACGCGGGCTCCGCCGGGAGGCCGCCGGACGGTGGTGCGCGGCTACTACGGCGTTTTCGATACCCCGGGCGAGATGGACTTCTCCGAAGAACGGCTCAACATGGAGGGGCTCCAAGTCCAGCACTCGCGAAGGATCGGCGGTAACGACCTGACGCTTTCCTTTGGGCGAGAGGGCTCCGACGGATTCCGTCAGAACGGGGCTATGGGCCGGTGGCGACTCAGGGTCAAAACGGTGTTCGGCCCGGAGTCGGTCACCCCCTGGGAGGTGTTCGCCAGCTGGAAGCGGGAGAAAGCGGAGGAGTTCTTCACCTGGCTTTCCGCGGACCGGCGCCTGGAAGTCGATCCGGCCGCACTGGGTGACTACACGCGGAACTCGGACCTCGTCGTGGGGCTGACGGCCACCCCCAAGGTGACCTCCAGGTTGAAGCTGCAGATACGGCCGCAACTACAGCATGTGCGCTCGCAGAACTACTTCCACGACAACGCGGACTTCCATCGCTCCACCCGCTACGGGACGGACGTTCAGCTTTCCGTGTTCAGCGGTGGCCGCCACGCTCTGACTGTCGGTGGGGATGGCGCGTACACCAGGGTCGCCTCGAATTTCCTGAGTCCGACCCCGTCCGTGAAGGATCTGGCTCTCTTCGCTCAGGACGAAATCGAGTTGTCGGACCGGGTACGGGGTTCCGTGGGCGTCCGGCTGGACTCGCACCGGGCATCGTTTGTCGAGGACGACCTGACGTTGAGCCCCAAGATCGGATTGGTGTATCAACCCGGCGAGCGTGTCAGCCTGCGGACCTCGCTCAGCCGGGGATATCGCGCCCCCAGCGTCTCCGAGCAGTTCACCTCGACGACCGTCTTCGGCTTCCGCGTGGTTCCGAATCTGGAGCTTCGGGGCGAGTCGGCGTGGGCCGGTGAGGTTGGCGCCACCGCGATCCCCAATGACCGGCTCTGGTTCGATGCAGGGATCTTCTGGAGCGAATACAGGGGTCTGATCGAGGTCGGGGTTGCCCCGAAACAGTTCTTCACCTTCCAGTTCCAGAACGTTGCCGAAGCCCGGGTGAGGGGAATCGACACGGGTGTCCGCGTGGGGCTCTTCCCCAGGAAGCTCAATCTCCACGCGAACTACATGTACGTCGATTCAGAAGACAAGAGAACGGGCAGACACCTCGCCTACCGATCGCGGCACAACCTCACGACAACCCTTTCCGGCTGGGACGACGTGATCGCGGTGGACGTGCGTCACCGAAGCCGTCCCGACCAGGTTCTGGCCTTTCCGCTCGACGAACGGGGGGGCGTCACGCTGGTGGACCTGAGGATGGCGATCACGATCATGGACATGGATATCCACACCAAGATCGCCAACCTCCTCCAGGCCGAGTATGTGGACATCCAGGAGCGGAACCCTGGTGCCACGAGGAGCGTACGTGTGACGGTGACATCTCGCTTCTAATCAACATCCCAATTCCGTCAATTTTCCGGTGATTTGCGTATGAAACAGTCGATTTCCGTCCATCGCGTCCATCGCGCCGTCGCTGGCCCGGCGCTCACAGTGCTGCTCTGCGCGTTGCCGGGCTCGGCCCAGGAGCCCGTGTTGCAGTCCATGCCGGTCGAGCCGCTGGTCGAAGTTGAATGGCTCCAGGCCCACATCGGTGACGGCGACGTGGTCGTTGTACAGGCCGAACGCCGGGCGGGACGCTTCGACGAGGAGCACATCGCGGGCGCGCACCCGCTTCGCTTCAACGACATCGCCTGGGAGGGCGACGAGGGGTGGATCGCCGAGTTCAGGGGCGTGGACGAGATCACGGCTGCCTTGCAGGCGGCCGGAATCAACCGCGAATCGACGGTGGTGATCTACGGCGCGAGCATGACGACCACGGCGCGAACGTGGGTCACCTTCGACCTTCTGGGCCTCGGGGACCGGGCGTTCGTGCTCAATGGGGGGATGGAGGCGTGGAAGCACGCCGGGGGCGCGGTGGAAAGCGGACCGGCACCGGCGGTGGCGACCGGTGACGTCGTGCCGGTCAGCCCGGTCGACTTCCGGGTTTCGGCCGACTGGATCAACGCGCGCCTCGGCGACGAGTCACTCGTCCTGCTCGATGCGCGTCCGGACGACGAGTACACGGGCGAGGACGGGGGGTTGGGCAACGGGGGACGGCCCGGGCACATCCCCGGCGCCGCTCAGCTCTACTGGGAAGAGCTCATGGACCCGGCCAACAACACCCGCTTCCTGCCGCGTGACGAGATCGCCGACATCCTGGCGCGCCACGGGGCGGGCGAGGGCAAGACCCACGTCTCCTACTGCATGATCGGAATGCGGGCCAGCGTCGACTACATGGCCGCCCGCATGATGGGGCTGGATGTCCATTTCTACGACGGCAGCTGGCGCAACTGGGGGGACCGGACGGACCTGCCGGTGGAACTGGGGGCCGATCCGCGTGATGCGCGTGAGGGGCGGGCTGCTGCCTCGGCGCGAGTCGCCTCCGCCCGCCGTGCCGGTGCTCCTCAGTCCGTCCGCGACGGTGGTCCGATCCCCGGCTTCACGGCCGAGGGCACGGCCGCTCAGCGCGAGATCGAGGCCCGCTTCGACGCGGAGCTGAGCGAGGACAACCTGCGCGAGTGGATGGAGTACATCGTCTCCGAGCCGATCTACGTGGGTTCGCCTCACAACAAGGAGACGGCGGACTGGATGGTGGAGCGCTTTCGCTCGTGGGGGTTCGTAGCGGAGCTGGAGGAGTACCACGTTCTCTTCCCGACGCCTCGTATCCGGGAGCTGGAGATGGTGGCGCCGTCGCGGTACACGGCCCGCCTGAGGGAGCCGGTGCTGGCCGAGGATCGCACGTCGGGGATCGAGGAGAACCGTCTGCTGCCGTACAACGCCTACTCGGCGGACGGCGACGTGACCGGCGAACTGGTGTACGTGAACTACGGGATCCCTGCCGACTACGAGGAGTTGGCACGTCGGGGGATCGACGTGCGCGGCAAGATCGTGATCGCCCGCTACGGGGGATCGTGGCGGGGCATCAAGCCGAAGGTCGCCCATGAAAACGGCGCGATCGGTGCGCTGATCTACTCCGATCCCAGGGACGACGGGTACTTCCGGGGCGACACCTATCCCGAGGGTGCCTTCCGCCAGGAGCACGGAGTGCAGCGCGGTTCGGTCCTCGACATGCCCCAGTACCCGGGCGACCCGCTCACGCCCGCCGTGGGTGCAACAGCCGACGCCGAGCGGCTGGATCGCCTCGAGGCGCCCACGATCATGAAGATTCCCGTGCTGCCCCTCTCCTGGGGCGACGCCAAGCCGTTGCTGGAAGCACTGGGCGGACCGGTTGCGCCGGAATCATGGCGCGGGGCGCTGCCCCTGACCTATCACCTGGGGCCGGGCCCGGCGACCGTGCGCCTTCGCGTCGAGTTCAACTGGGATCTGACCCCCGCCTACAACGTGGTGGCGAAGGTGCAGGGGTCCGAGTTTCCGGACGAATGGGTTATCCGGGGCAACCATCGGGACGGCTGGGCCATGGGCGCGGCCGACCCCACCAGTGGCATGGTGGCACTCATGGAGGAGGCACGCTCCATCGGGCGGCTGATGGAAGGTGGCTGGCGCCCCCGGCGGACGATCGTGTACGCGGGATGGGATGCCGAGGAGCCCGCGCTGCTGGGCTCGACCGAGTGGGCGGAGCACCACGCAGCGGAACTCAAGGAGCACGCGGTCATCTACGTCAACACCGATGGCAACAACCGCGGCTTCCTGAACATGGGTGGCTCACACAGCCTCGAGGCGATGATCAACGGGGTTGCTCGCGACGTAACCGATCCGCAGACCGGCGTGAGCGTATTCGACCGGGTGCGGGCGGCGCGGGCCGTGGGCGGCGACGCCGAGGCGATGTCCCGGCCGAACCTGCGGATCTCGCCGCTTGGCTCGGGCTCGGACTACACGCCGTTCCTCCAGCACCTGGGGCTGCCGACGCTCAACCTCGGCTTCGGCGGAGAGGGAGGGGGAGGATCGTACCACTCCCAGTACGACTCCTTCGACCACTACACCCGTTTCGGAGATCCGGGCTTCCACTACGGGGTCGCGCTGGCCAAAGTCGCCGGTCGGGTGACGCTCCGTATGGCCAGCGCCGATGTGCTGCCGTATCGCTTTTCCGGGCTGGTGGACAACGTGAAGCGCTACCTGGGTGAAGTGGAGCAGCTGGCCGCGGAGATGAGGAGCCGTACCGAGCGGGAGAACGGGCTGGTCGCGGCGGACGCGTACCGTTTGGCGGCGGATCCCACCCGGAGCTACGTGCCCCCGGAGGCGAAGGACGCGGTGCCGTTCCTGAACTTCGCGCCGGTGCGGAACGCGGTGGCCGCGTTGGAGGAAGCGGGGGCGGCGTACGACGAGGCCGTCTCGGGAGCGGTGGCCGGGGGCGCGCTGGATGGGGGCCGGGCGGAGGAGCTGAACGTCCACCTGAAGAAGATCGAGCAGCTCCTGACCGACGATCGTGGTCTCCCGAGGCGCCCCTGGTTCAAGCACCAGATCTACGCGCCCGGATTCTACACGGGTTACGGGGTGAAGACCCTCCCCGGGATCCGTGAAGCGATCGAGGAGCGCGACTGGGAGCTGGTGCCCGTGCAGATGGGCAGGCTGTCGGCGGCGATTCGGCGGGCGAGCGAAGCGTTGGAGGGGGCGGTGGGGATGGTGGGGGGGCGCTAGCAGCCCGACTGCTAAGCAGTCCGTGGATAAACCCCGCGTCAGCACCGAGGGCGGCGAGGCGCCGTGCCGGCAAGGCGCGCCGAGGGAGAATAGCGGCGCTATTCGACCGAGGTGCAACGCAGAGCGGAGCTTCGGAGAGCCAAATTGTATAGCAAACATGACATTTGGTAAAGTCTCCTTTACATTGTGGCCTGTTGAGCGTAGCGGTCCGGCGCGGATGCATCGTCGGCCGAATGCAGCGGGGCTTTATTTCACGGGCTGCCAGAACCCCATCACCCGGTGCTGCACCATCGCCAGCGCCGGCACGATCAACATCAGCACCGCGGTCCCGAACACGATCCCGAATCCGAGCGAAGCCGCCATCGGGATCAGGAACTGAGCTTGCAGGCTGGTCTCGAACACGAGGGGCGCGACGCCGAGGAACGTTGTCACCGAGGTGAGGAAGATCGGACGGAAGCGCGCCTTGGCGCCCGCGATGATCGCTTCGCGGCCGGACATCCCCTGGCGCAAGCGCTCGTTGATGAAGTCGATCATGACGAGGGAGTCGTTTACGACCACACCGCTCAGGCCGATGATGCCGAACATGGACATGATGCTCATCTGCAAGCCGAGAAGGAGGTGGCCGAAGACGGCGCCGATGATCCCGAACGGGATGGCCGCCATGATGATGAGTGGCTTGGTGTAGGAAGCGAAGGGGATCGCCAGGAGCGCATAGATTGCCAGCAGGGCCAGTGCGAAGCCGCCGCCCAAGGCGCCAAAGGACTCGATCTGTTCCTGCTGTTCGCCTCCGAAGGAATAGGACAGGCTGGGGTTTCGGGTGACGAGTTCGGGAAGGATCGAGCTGTCGAGACGGTCCGTCACCTCGCCGCCGGTGACGATGGTGGTATTGACGTCGGCGGTGACGGTGAGGACCCGCTGGCCGTCCTTGCGACGAATGGTCGTGGGAGAGCTGCCAAAACGTACGGACGCGACTCGGCCCAGCGGCACTTCGCCTCCTGTGGGAGTGCGGACCAGATAACTCTCGACATCGGCGATGGCATTGCGTTCGTCCTCGGGCAACCGCACGTAGACGCGCAAGTCTTCGCGACCGCGTTGAACGCGTAGCGCCTCGTCACCGAAGAATGCGGAGCGGACCTGCCTTGCCAGGTTGTCGAGCGTCAGCCCGATGGTCCTTGCCTGGGGGAGCAAGTCGAGCTGGATCTCGCGGAGGCCCTGGTCCTGATCCGCTTGAACGTCGAAGACTCCGTCGAATTCGCGGAGCCTTTCGATCACCGTGTCGCCGATCGATACCAGCCGTGCCGGATCCGGGTGCGAAAGTTCGACGTGGACCGGGAGGCCGAAGCCGATGAGTTCGGCCGTAATGGTCAGTGCCTTGGCCTCCGGCAAGGGACCGAGCTCGTCGCGCCACGCCTGCTGAAAGTCGGTCGCGGAGACGTCCCGTTGATCGGCGGTCACGAGTTTGAACTCGACAGCCGCGATGTTGGCGCGCGGGTCGGCATTTTCTGTGGATGCGCGGCCGGGCCCGGACTGCCGGGCCCCCAGGCCGATCGTGACGTTCACCCCGGAGAGCAGAGATTCGACGGCCCCGTTCCGGACGGACGAGAGCTGGCCCACGGCCCGGTATCCTGCCTCCTCCAGAGCGTCCGCGACATCGGATGTACGCCTGACGGGAGTGCCTTCGGGCATCTCCAGGCTGGCTACTACAAGATCCGCCTCCACCGAAGGCATGAAATCCACCTTGATGATGCCGGCGGGGATCATCGAAACGCAGACGATGATCAGCGCGATGCCCGTGGCGATCACCAGCGAGGGCTGGCCTGTCGCGAACCGCAGGCTCCGGTCGAGAGGTCCTTCCACGAAGCGCCTCAGTGCCACCTCCACTCGTGACTGGATCCGTCCGAAGAAGTGGACCCGCTGCCCGGACGAGCGAGCACCGCGGTCGGGAAGGTGGGACAGATGGTTCGGGAGAACCAGCAGAGATTCGAGCAGGGAGAACATGAGGACCGAGATCACGATGATCGGAATGGTCCCGACGATCTTGCCGATGGAACTGGGGATGAAGAAGAGGGGGCAGAAGGCCACCACCGTGGTCAGGACCGCGAAGATCACCGGCCCGGTGATGCGCCGCGCCCCACGGATCGACGCCGCGACTCCGCGTGTGCCTTTCTCGCGTTCGGCGTAGATGTTTTCGCCCACCACGATCGCGTCGTCCACGACAATCCCCACGGCGAGGATGAAGGCGAAGAGCGACATCAGGTTGATGGAGACGCCCAGAACGGCCATCACGGCGAAAGTGCCCACGAAGGAGACGGCGATTCCAACCGCGACCCAGAAGGCCAGGCGTATCTCGAGGAAGATTGCCAGCGCGAGCAGGACCAGGGTCAGCCCGAGGAGCCCGTTCTTGACAAGGAGTCCCAGGCGGTCCTGCAGGATATCGGCGTCGTTGTTCCAGATTTCAAGCCCCACGCCCTCGGGGAGCGAAGGGATCACCGCTTCGTCGAGGTGTTGCTCCACGGCGGCCACGATGTCCAGGACCTTCTCGTCCGCGGTCCTGAAGACCTCGACGTAGGCTGCGCGTTGCCCCTTGTAGCGGCCGATCAGGTCCACATCGCGGAAGCCGTCGCGCACCTCGGCGATGTCGCCCAGCCGCACGACCGTTCCGTCGGCCCGGCTGATAACAATGATCTCCTCGAACTCCTGTTGCGTGTAGTTCTGGCCGGTCGTGCGGATCCGCACCTCTTCATCGCGTGTGTCGATGCTCCCGGCCGACAGATCCAGCGAACCGCTGCGCACGGCATTGGAGATGTCCCGCAGCGTGAGGCCGAGAGCTCGCAACCGGCGAAGCGAGACTTCGATCGAGATTTCGTACTCGCGCACACCGGTCGTTTCCACGTAGGAGACCACGGGGAGCGTGGAGAGCGCGTCCTCGGTGCGGTATGCCAGCTCCTTCAGGGTTCGCTCGGACACGTCGCCGTAGAGGACAAGGCGGATGACGCTCTGCCGGTTGGTCACTTCGATGACCTCGGGGCGCTCGGCACCAGCCGGGAAGGTCTGGATCCTGTCGATCTGGGCCTTGATATCGTCCAGGGCGCGGTTCAGGTCCTCACCCAGCTTGAGTTCCGCGACGACCGACCCGCGGCCCTCCGCGGCCGTAGATCTGACCTGTTTGAGGCCGTCGACGGCCTTGATCCGTTCTTCGATCTTGAGGATGATCGATTCTTCGATCTCGTCAGGTGTGGCGCCGGGATAGGCCACCGAGATGTTGATCCGGTCCATCGAAATCTCGGGGAACACCTCCTGCACCAGACCACGCAGCGCGAAGAGCCCCGCGATCAGGATGAACAACATCAGGAGGTTCGCCGCCACCCCGTTGCGGGCCATATAGGCGATCGGCCCCCGTACCGCCCCTGCACCCCTTTGCTCGCGGGGACTACTCCCCTCGCCCGCGCTGTCGCCCGCCCCCTCCGTCCCCTCCGCCCTCACTCGTTGTCTCCCCCCTCTGTCCGCACAACCATGCCTTCGGTCGCGATCTGAATTCCGCTGACCACGACCGGCTGGTCCGCGCTCAGCGCACCCGTCACGAACACCGCCTCGTCGGACCGCTGCAAGACCTCGACCGGGACGATCGTGACCAGGGAACCCTCGCGCAGGGCCCAGATTTCGTTGCCGGTCCGGAGCGCGCTACGGGGTACGGTGAAGTAGCGTTCCGGCGCGACGCCGTCGATCTGCACCTCCACGAACTGCCCGACGAGGAGGGGCGGGCCGTCGGTGGATCGTTCGGCGCCGGTGGCGGAGGCCGCACTGCCCTCGCCCACGGGAGTCCCTCCCGCAAAGGGATTCGGCACCCGCAGGACCACGTCGATCGTGCGTGTCTGCTCGTCCAGGGCCGCCTCGGCGCGGTCCACGTACCCGGACCAGGCAAACACCCGGCGGCCGTACCCGGTCGACACGGAGGCGCGGACCCGCCGGTCGCCATCGCCCGCGCGCAATTGCCAAAGCCCCTGAATGAGTGCCGCGTCCGCGTCGGAAAGCGGGACGACGACCTCGACGGCGTCGTCCGCGTACAGCCGCCCGACACTCTGGCCGGCCGCTACGAACTGCCCCAAGCCGACAGACTCCGACCGCACGACGCCGCTGAAGGGGGCCTGCACTTCCGTGCGTGACAGGGCCAGTTCGGCGTCGGCGAGGGCGGCGCTGTCTCTGGCGAGGCCGGCCCGGGCCGCATCGAGCTGCGGCTGCCTGAGGGTCAGCGGGTTCGCTTCCTCCGATGCTGTCGCACTCGGCTGCCGACGCCTGAACAACTCGTACTCGGCCTGGGCGATGCGGGCATCCTCCCCGGCCTGAAGGAGCGCGACCTGCTGCGCGGCAACGTTGGCGCGAGCCTGCTGCACCCGGTTTTGATAGTCGGCGTCGTCAATCCGGAAGAGGACCTCTCCCTCGCCAACCCGCCCTCCGCCCTGGAACGCGGGGTCGACCCAGACAACCTTGCCGACGATCTGGGCGGCGACATCGATCTCGGCGCGCGGCCGAACCGTCCCGGCCCCGTACACGGGAATGGCTCCCGCGCCTGCCACCGCGGGTGCGGTGGTGACGAAGGGAACCCGGGACGGCGGCTCGCGCACAGGGGGCTCGGGCCTCAAGCGGATCATGATCGCGGCGATGGCGACGGCGCCGACCAGGATGCCCACGGCAACCAACATGCTCTTGCGGCGACTCATCTACTTGCTCCCTTCGGGGTTGGATTCAGTCGGAACCATGCGCGGCCCTTCCAGCGACTCGGGAGGGGCCGTCCATTCGCCGCCGAGCGCGCGGTGGACGGCCAGTCGTGCCAGCGCCAGGTCGCGACCGGCCCCGGCCAGCGTCGACTCCACATTCAAGAGGGTACGCAGCGCGTCCAGGTAGTCGGTGTAGCCTCCCACTCCCGACGCATACCGCTCCGACTGCAGATCGACCGACGCCCGGGCTTCTTCCCGCTGGGAGATGAGGAAGGCGTGACGCCGATCCTCGTTGCCGAGTGCAGCCAGCGCCGCCTCGACCTCGTAGACTGCGGTCACCACGGTTCTGCCGTAGGCCGCGGCGGCCTGGTTGAACTGGGCATGAGCGAGCGCCACGTTGTTCCTCAGGCGCCCCCCCTGGAAGATCGGTGCCGTCAGGTTGCCCAGCAGATTCCGGAACCATTGGTCCACGCTGAAGAGACCGTCGACGTTGGAGGACTGGACGCCGATCGTGCCGGACAACGACAACGAGGGGATAAGCTCGGCGCGGCGAGCCCCGATCGTGAATCTCGCGGCGTCCAGGCGCAGGCCGGCGGCCCGCACGTCCGGTCGCTGAAAAAGCAGGTCGACCGGTGCGCCCGCCGCGACCGGGTCCGCCAGGGAGGCAGGGGTGAGCGAGTCGGGCAGCATTGCATCCAGCTTGGCCCGGAACCCGCCGAGCAGCACGGCAAGTCGTCCCTCCGCGTCGGTCAGCGCGCTCTCGAGCTGGGGTAGCCCTGCCTGCGTGTTCTGCAGATCCTGCCGGACCTGGTAGAGCTCGAAGGAGGTAACCAGTCCGCGAGCGTAGCGGGTCTCGGCCAGCGCTTTGCGCTCCAGGAGGACCTCGACGAGTTCCTGGGTCAGGGCCGTCCGGCGCCTGAGGTCCACGATCTCGAAGTACGTGGTGATGGTGGTTGCCAGGACGCCGATGCGTGCAGCGTGGTAGTCCGATTCGGACGCCAGGTACTGTGCCCCTGCCGCACGCGCGTCGTTGCGGGCGCGTCCCCAGAAGTCGAGCTCGTACGAGAAGTCCATGCCCAGAGAATAGGTGGTGAAGCCGAGCCGGTCGGGGAACTGGAAGCCACCCGGAAGCGTGCCATCCTCACCGCCCGCCAGCTTGCGGAACTGCTCGCCGAATCCGGCGTTGGCCGGGGTGTTCTGGTCGGTAGCCGATCCGCTCGCCTGTATGACGGGGAAGAGCGCGGCCTTGGCAATACCCGCCTGCGCCCTCGCCTGCTGCACCCTGGCGACCGCCTCCGCCAAGTCGAAGTTGGAGGTGAGCACCGAGTCGATAACCGTGTTCAGCACGGGGTCATTGAAGTCCGCCCACCACTCTCGCGCCTCGTGGTCACCCGGTACCGAACCGCCCATGAAGCTCCCGGGCAACTCGGAGACCGGCTCGGGGACCGATGGGGCCGGGGCGAACGAGCAGGCATGGAGTAGCAGCAGCCCGCCTGCCGCGAGCGCGTAGCCGACGAGACGCCGGTCGCACGCACCGTGGGCAAGGCCGCTGTGCGCCTGAGTCCGTGTCGCTTTCATAGGCCTTCTCTGGTAAGTGGTGTCCTGACGTGGAGCTACGCGCCGGCCACCTTTGGGCTGGCGCAAACCCGACTCACACCGAAACATTCTCGGACTCTCGATGCCCGCCCAAGAAAAAGGAGATGACGCATGAGAATAACCCGAACCACGCCAATCCGCAGACTGCGGCTCCACGCCGTGTGGGTCCCGCTCATCTTGGCATTTGCCGGTTGCGATGCGGGACAGCCTCCGGGTGGGGTGGGCGAGGGCGGTTCCGAGGCAATGCCATCGGGCGGGCCGCCGGTGTTTCGGGTCGACGCATCCTGGCCCCGGGAGATGCCGAACATGTGGATCATGGGTTCCGTGACCGCTGTATTCGTGGACTCTCGCGACCACGTGTGGGTGGCGCACCTCCCCGAGACGTTGACGCCGGAAGAGACCTCCGCAGTTCAGGATCCGCCCATAGGCACCTGTTGTGCCCCCGCCCCGTCGGTGATCGAGTTCGATGCCGATGGCGCCGTGGTGCAGGGGTGGGGCGACTCTTCCCAGGACGTGTCGGCGTATCCCAGGAACCCGCACGGCCTCTTCGTGGACCACAACGACTTCGTGTGGGTCGGGACATACCGGCACCACCGGGTCATGAAGTTCACCCGCGGCGGCGAGTTGGTCATGACACTGGGCGAGTACGACGTCAACGGGGGGAGCGACGACCCGCGCCTGCTGGGTGGTCCCGCGGGCATCTGGGTCGACCCCGAGTCGAACGAGGTGTTCATCGCGGACGGGTACGCGAACAGGCGCGTCGTGGTGTTCGACGGCGAGACCGGCGACTACCTGCGCCACTGGGGAGCGTACGGAGAAGCCCCCGACGACGAGTCCCGGTACGACTACGCCGGACGAGGCGAGGAGGATGCGCCGCCGGACCAGTTCTCGACCGTGCACGGGATCGTCGGGTCGCGCGACGGGCTCGTCTATGTGGCCGACCGGAGGGGCAACCGGATCCAGGTCTTCCGGCAGAGCGGCGAATACGTGGCGGAAAAGACCATCGCGCCGCTCACGCGCGCGTCAGGGTCGGCTTTCGTGCTGGCCTTCTCGCCGGATCCCGAGCAGCGTTGGCTGTACCTGGCCGACGGGACCAACCACAAGGTCTGGACGCTGCGACGCGAGGACCTGGAGGTCGTCGGCGAATTCGGGCGCGGCGGACGCCAGGCGGGCCAGTTCCTGCGTCCGCACGGCATGAGCGTGGATTCGCGGGGGAACCTCTACGTCGGGGAAGCGTCGACGGGCCGACGGGTACAGAAGTTCACGGTGGGGCCGGGGTAGCAGACGTTAGCCAAGCCAACTGGGCGAACTGGGCTTGCCTCCGGTGAACCCCCGCCGCGCCGCGCGGGGGCCCGGGCAGCTATGGAAGTTCGTAATCGAGCGTCATCATGTGCTTGCCGTCCGGGCCGACGGAGATCTCCATCGTCCCTGACAGTCCGGCGAGTTCGCCCGTGCCCGATCCGGGGACCACATGTCCCCCGGTGCGCGGCGGCACGCCTGCGACGGCTATCCCCCAGTGCTGGACGACGAATGTGCCCTCCCGGCCCGCGAGCCGTCCGGACACCTGCTCCGAAGCCACGTAGCCTGCGTTCTCCGGCCCGCCCGAGGCATCGGCCCGGCACATCAGCAGACGGGCCCGGCCCCGGCCCTCGATGTCGCCCCGATATTCCTTCAGAATTTGCGCCTCCCCGAGGCTGGGGCCTTCCCCTTCCTCTCCGTACGGGGTCTGCTCCCAGCCTGTCACGTCGAAATTGGACGTCGCGCGAGTACTCATCTTGTTCCTCCCGCCACGCCAGCTCCCGCAAGCACCCGCTGCAGCGCCTCGTCCAGCGTTCTCACCGTCCGGTCGACGTTTCCGAGCTTGTCCAGCCCGAACAGCCCCAGGCGGAAGGACCGGAAGCTCTCGGGCTCGTCGCACATGAGAGGCACCCCCGCGGCGATCTGCAGGCCGGCGTCGGCGAACCGGGAGCCGTTCTGGATCCCGGGCTCGTCGGTGTAGCTGACGACGACACCGGGGGCTTCGAAGCCGGGTGCGGCAACGCTCGGGAAGCCCCGCTCGGCAAGGAGCGCCCTGACCCCGTCCCCCAGTTCCTGCTGGCGGGCGCGCGCGCACTCGAATCCAAACGCTTCGGTCTCGACCATCACGTCGTGGAGCATCCGCAGAGCGTCTGTCGGCATGGTGGAGTGGTAGATGGCATTGCCGTTCTCGTAGGCATCCATCACGTGGAGCCAGCACAGGAGATCACAGGCAAAGCTGGTGTTGGCAGCCGGTACCATCCTCGCGAGCGCCTCGGCTCCCAGCATGACGAGACCCGCGCACGGCGACCCGCTCCACCCTTTCTGCGGGGCGCTGATGAGAACATCGACACCGGATTCTTCCATGTCCACCCAGATCGCGCCCGAGGCGATGGAGTCGAGCACGAACAGCCCGCCAGCGTCGTGCGCAGCGTCCGCCACCGCGCGCAGATAGTCTTTCGGAAGCAGGATCCCGGACGATGTCTCCACATGGGGTGCGAATACGACATCGGGACGCGTGGCCGCGATGGCCGCGGTGACTTCGTCGATGGGTGGGGGGGCGAAGGGGGCGTGGGGCCCGTCAATGGCGGGGCGGGCCTTGAGCACGGTGGTTGCGGACGGAATCGCCCCCGCGTCGAAGATCTGACTCCAGCGGTAGCTGAACCAGCCGTTGCGGATGACGAAGCATCGCTTGCCGGTCCCGAACTGCCGCGCCACCGCTTCCATCGCGTAGGTGCCGCCGCCGGGAACGACGGAGACCGCCTTGGCCGCGTAGGTATGCTTCAGAGTCGCCGACACGTACTTCATCACGGCGCGAAAGCGCTCCGACATGTGATTCAATGATCGATCGGTGAAGACGACCGAGTATTCAAGAAGCCCGTCGGGGTCGATATGAGGGTACAGCCCGGGCACGTCCACCTCCTTGATGAGAATTGGGGAATGATATGTTAGCCGGATGGGCGCGCCATGAGAATAGAACGGAACTCCGCTCCAGGCGGGGGCACCGGATACCGGACGAGGAAACGATGACCGATCCAGGAACGAGATTGGCTGCCAGGGGTGCCGGCTCCGCGCTTCGGTGCGGGCTGCTGGCGGTCGTGTTGCTCCAGTGGGGATGCGTCGACGACGTGATCCCGGAACTCGACTACGAACTGCGGCGTATGCTTCCGCACGATCCGGAGGCATACACCCAGGGACTGCTCATCCACGACGGCATGTTCTTCGAGAGCACCGGGCAGTATGGGAAGTCGCAGCTCCGGCAGGTGGACATCGCCACCGGCAGCGTGCTGCGCAGTCACGCCCTGCCCGAGGAGTACTTCGGCGAGGGCCTGGCGCTGGTCGGTGACAAACTGGTTCAGCTCACCTGGAAGGCGGGGCTGGCATTCGTGTACGACGCCGCGACCCTGGTTCAGGAGAAGACCTTCGAGTACGACCGCGAGGGGTGGGGACTCTGCTACGACGGTGAGTGGCTGTTCATGTCGGATGGGACCGGCAACCTGTTGCGCAGGGACCCGGAGACGTTCGACCTCGTCGGGGAGATCCGCGTGACCCGCAGCGGCTTCTCGGTTCGCAATCTCAACGAGCTCGAATGCGTCGGGGATCACATCTACGCCAACATCTACCTGTCCGACGAGATCGTGCGGATCGACAAGGCAACCGGGGAGATCACCGGCGAACTCAACGCCTATTCGCTGTTGCTCGCGACCCCGCGCCCGCAGGACACGGGAGCGGTGTTCAACGGGATCGCCTTCGATTCGGCGTCGGGTACCTTTTACGTGACCGGGAAGCTGTGGCCGACAATGTTCGAGATTGCGCTCACGGGAGGATGACGCCGCCCGGCAGCCTGGAGCCGATCCGGGCGCCCGCGGCCTGCCTCACCTGAAGAGCAGCTCGTCCAGCCCTCTCACCAGGCCCGTGACTTCGCCGACGCGTTTCGCGGCGAGCAGCGTTCCCGCCACATAGGGCTCGGCACTCTCTCCGGCGTCGTGCCGGATGACCAGGCGCTCGCCTGGCAGCCCGAACAGCGCCTCGACCGAGACGATGTAGCCGGGCAGCCGCACGGAATGGACCTGAGTGCCGCCGATCTCGGCGCCGCGGGTGCCGGGGACGCCCAGCGTCTGCTCCACGGGGAAGTGGAGCTTGTTGGGTGCGACGGTGCCCAGGTACTCCGCAAGCTCCAGCGCCGTCCCGCTGGGCGCGTCAGGCTTGCCGGCGTGCGTGTAGTCGATGATCTCGCGGTGAGGCAGGTGCCGGGAGGCGATGCCGGCCAGGTGCTTGAGCGTGGCAGCCGTAACGGAGAAGTTGCCCGCCGCGATGACCCCCAGACGCGCGGCCAGCGCCGCCGCTTCGATGTCGCGGAAGTCGGGCGCGGCGAGCCCCGACGTGCCGATCACCACGCGGGTCCCCGCTTCGAGAGCGCCGAGGGCGTGGGATTTCACCGCGGCCGGGTGCGTGTAGTCGATCCAGACGTCGGGACCCGCGGCCAGCGCAATAGCCGGATCGGCCGAAATGTCGACGCCCGTGGCCTGGTCGTGGCCGATCGCGCTCCCCACGTCCTCTCCGGCGGCTTGGCGCGCGACCGCCGACACCAACCGGAAGTCGTCCGAGCGCAGAACGGCTTCCGCCACCGCCCGTCCGGTCCATCCCGTCACTCCCGCCACGCATACGCGAATGCTCATGCGAAGAGCATCTTTCCGTCGTCGCCCGCCACGAAGTCGGCGAACCCGGCACGGTCGTCCGCGGCTTCGGCGATGCGCGCGACGCCGCTTCGAATGTCGTCCATGCTGTTCGCAATCGACAGGCGCAGGAAGTCCTGCCCTTCGGCCGCGATCTTCCCGAAGGACGCCCGGTCCATCGAGGCCACCCCGTACCGGTACAGCAGGAACATCTGCAGCATCCCCGCCGGGGTCGTCCGGCCGCGGGCCGCCTCGGCCAATCCCTTGTGCGCCCTGTAGATCCCAAGCCGGCGACACGCGCCCGACACATCCGGGAAGACGTAGAACGCGCCCTTCGGCGTCCGGCACCGGAGTCCCGGGATCGAATTCAGCGCGGGCACGATCCAGTTCCTCCGCTTCTCGAACGCGCTCACCATCCTTTCCACCTCGACCGCCGAGGCCGGATCCTCGTATGCCGCCTGCCCCGCTTCCTGCAGGAAGGGCGGCACACAGGACATGATGTTGATGTTGATCCGCTTGAAGATCCCGGCTTCCTCCTCCGTCGGCAGAACCGCCCAGCCGAGGCGCCATCCCGTCATTGCGAAGCCCTTCGAGTGACCGCTGGCCAGCACGGTGCGCTGCGGCATCCCCGGGTGCGACATGATGCTCTCGTGCCGCAGCCCGTCGAAGAGGATCTGCTCGTAGATCTCGTCGGCGTAGATGCGCACGTCGGGGCGGCAGCGCTCCCGGATCAGCTCGGCGATCCCGGCGAGTTCGTCGCGCGAGAGGACCCCGCCGGTCGGGTTGGAGGGGGAGCAGAGAATGATGACCTTGGTGCGCGGGGTGATCAGGGGCGCGAGGTCGTCCGCGCTGAAGGCGAAGTCCCGATCGTCGGAGAGGCGGAGCGGCACCGGCACCGCACCCGCGAAGCGCACCCAGGACTCGTAGATCGGAAAGCCGGGCGTAGGGTACACGACCTCGTCGCCCGGGTCCACATAGGTCTGCAGGGTGTACCCGATCGGCGGTTTGGCCCCGGGGGTGACGACGACCCGGCCTGGCGTGACGTCCACGCCGCGTGTGCGGGTGACGTGTTCGGCGATCGCATTGCGGAAGGGGAGGATTCCGGCGGGGTCGCAGTAGCTGGAGCGGCCGGCGTCGAGGGCCTCCATCGCGACCCGGTTCAGGTGGGGTGCGCTGCGGAAGTCGGGCGCCCCCAGGTTGAAGCGGATCACTTCCATCCCCCGGTCGACGCATCGCTGGATGTCGTCGCCGAGCTTGAAGGCGTTCTCGGTGCCCAGGCGGCTCATGCGGTGGGCGATCAGGGCCAAGGCGACTCTCCTTCGTGAACGGGGTGGAACTTGCCGGGGTTGGCGGCGTCGGCGACGGAAGCTGTGGGAGAATGCCCGGGCGGCGCAATGGCCGATCGGGCCAGGCCCCCGAGGAGCGTGCGGGCGTCGAGCCACACCGGTTGGCCGGGCGGTGCAATGGCTGATCGGGCCGGGGCCCCCTATCATGGGAGAACACCGGACCCCGTTCTGCCGCCAGGAGCGTGTCACATGAAACGCCAAGCCACCCGCCGTTCGTTCCTTGCCGAGATCGCGGCCGGGGCCGCCGTGCTGCCCGGTGCCCTGGCACTGCCGGGTTCCCTCGCGCTGCCCGGAGCCCTGTCGGGACAGGGTCTCGACCCGCGGAGGCGGGAATTGCCGCCGGACGGCCCGCGTTCCCCGCGCGACGAGCCGTACTGGGAACTCGTGCGCGCCCAGTTCTCGTTCACCGAAGAGCGCGTCCCGATGAACGCGGCCAATCTCTGCCCGTCACCCCGCTCGGTGGCGGCCCGCGTCGAGGATCTAACGCGCGACATCGACCGCGACTGTTCGTTCAACAACCGCGCCAAGTTCCGCAACCTCACCGAACAGTCGCGTGCGGCGGTGGCGACCCAGCTCGGCGTCAGCCCCGACGAGATCGCGATCGTTCGCAATACCAGTGAAGCCAACAACACGATCAACAACGGCGTGCCCCTTCGCGCCGGCGACGAGGTGGTTCTCTGGGACCAGAACCACCCGACCAACAACGTGGCGTGGGACGTGCGGGCGGCGAGGTTCGGGATCACGGTGAAGAGAGTCTCGGTGCCCCGCCACCCGGCCTCGACCCAGGAACTCATCGACCCCTTCGTCGCGGCGCTGACCGAGCGGACCCGCGTCCTGTCGCTCACCCACGTCTCGAACGTCAGCGGGATTCGGCTTCCCGTCCGCGAACTCGTCGAGGCGGCTCGTCCCCGCGGCATCCACGTCCACCTGGACGGCGCGCAGAGCTGGGGCGCCCTCGATGTCGACCTGCGTGCGCTCGGCTGCGACTCGTATTCCGCCTCCGCTCACAAGTGGTTCATGGGCCCGAAGGAGGCGGGTGTGCTCTACGTCAAGGAAGCCCGGATCGCCGAGATCTGGCCCAACATCGTGGCGCCCGGCTGGGGCAGCGACGCCGACCCCGACGTGAAGGGCGCGCGCAAATTCGAGTCGCTCGGCCAGCGGGACGACGCATGCCTGGCCGCGGTCGGCACCACGGCGGAGTTCCACGCTGCCATCGGTGCGGCCGAGACCGAGGCGCGGGTGAGCGAACTGGCCACGGCCCTGAAGGAAGGCCTTGCCGAACTGGGGCTGACGCTGGTGACCCCGATGGACCCGGCGCTTTCGGGCGGCGTGTGCATCGCCGAGGTCCCGGGCGACCGCGGCACGGCGCTGCGCCGGCTGTACGAGGAGCACGGGATCGCGGGAGCGGGGACGGGGGGAATGAGGCTCTGTCCCCACGTCTACAACACGCGCGAACATGTGGAGCGGGCGGTCGAGGGTGCGCGAGCGCTGCGGGACGTGATTCTGGGGTGACCACAGCGGGCCCCAGCCTCTTAGCGCCGAGCCGCGATCCCCAAGACCTCGAAGCGGGCGCCAAACAGCAGCGTTCCCGAACCGATGAACGCCCGGGCCGGAAACTCGGTGGTGAAGTAGGTCCGGTACACGCTGTTGAAGGCGTCGTAGTCCCCCACATCCGACGCGAACACCTGCACGGTGACCAGATCGTCCATCGTCAGGCCCGCTTTCTCCAGCACGGCCTTGATGTTGTTGAGGACGTTGGTGGCCTCCTGCTCGGCGGTCTCGGGGACCTGGCCGCCTTCGAGCCCGAGGGTACCCGACACGTAAAGCGTGTTGTCGACCCAGACCGCGCCGCTGAAGGGCGCGACCTCGCCGTCGGCCGGGGAACGGGGGTTGACGTGTTCGACGGTCGCCCCCATTTCGGCTGGCGGATCGGCGGGTGTGTCCGCAGGGGCCGCACAGGCGGCGGCCAGAGCGAAGAGGGGGAGGGTGCGCAGGGCTGCTGAGGTCATTGTGGCTTGCCTTTCGCGATTGGGGGGCGCAGTTGCGTGGAACGTGCAACGAAAGCCGCTTCGGGTCGATCCCAGGGAAAGTGCGAGGTTAAGGCCGTGTGCGCCGGCGCGGCAAGGCCGGGCGGCGCGACAGACATTCGTGACCGCTACCGAAAAGGTCGGGACAATGAGATGCAGGGTGTATTGGTTCGGGTTGCTGGCGTGTGCAGCCTGCGGTGACGCCGGGGAGGGTCCCGCGACGAGAGCGGAGGTCATCGACTCGGCGGGGGTCACGATCGTCACCAGCGCGCCCGGGGATGTCGTGTACGCCGACATGGCGGAGGAGCCGGTTCTTTCGCTCGGTGCGCTGGACGGGCCCGAGGAGATCCTCTTCGGCCAGATCACATCGGTCGCCCGCGACGCCGAGGGGAACCTGGTCGTGGCCGACATCGGCGCGGGAGAGATTCGCGTCTTTGGTGCCGATGGCAGCCATCGCCGTTCGTTCGGGGGCAGGGGAGAGGGTCCGGGAGAGTTTCAAGCGCTGGTCGGAGCCTGGCCGTCTACCAGCGGACGCATCGTTGCGGCGGACCGGCAGCTCCAGCGCATCACGCAATTCGATGCCACGGGTGCGCTGGCCGGCACGGCGACGCTCTCGGGCGTGGGCGAAATGAGCATCCTCACACCGATCGGGCTCGCGGGTCCCGAGATCTTCCTGAGCCAGATCAGGATTCTCGCCATGCCGTCAGGGGTCGAATCGCCGGTCCAGGCTCTGGAGGAGGCATTCGAGGCCGACCTGGGCCCGCCGGAGTACTTCCTTCGTTACCGTCTTGACGGCGCGTTGCTCGACACATTGACCCAGCGCCCGGGCCAGACGATGTCGTCCTCGACACGGGGAAGCGGCAGCGAGATCGTCTTTCAACTCATGGTTGTTCCCTTCTCCGCGCAGCCGTCCGCCACAGGATCCGACCAGGGCGTCGCGGTCACCGGGGGCGGGGAATACGACGTCAGCTTCTTCGACCAAGCGGGTGCGCTGAGCCGTATCGCGCGCCTCGCCGAAGCGCCGACCATCCGCACGGAAGAGCACCTGGAGGCGTATGTCCGCGGTTCCGGCAACCCGTTCGCGCAAGACGAAGCGTCGATTCGCGGGATGATCGCGATGTACGAGGACCTCCCGATGCCGGAATCGCTCCCCGCGTACACCGGTCTCCGATTCGCCGATACCGGAGAACTCTGGGCGAGACGGTACAGCCAGCGCGGAGCCACCATGCTCCGCTGGGACGTCTTCGGGGCCGACGGCAGCTACCTGGGCCGCGTGGAGATCCCCGCCTCGTTCCAGCTCGAGGAAGTCAGCCGGGGGCAGCTCGTCGGTGTTTCCCGCGACGAACTCGATGTGCAGCGCGTGGAGATCCGCGACCTTAGCTTTGGTGGCCGGTAGCAGGCCCGCGCCAGGGATCCTCGCCCCGCGCCCCTGTACCTCGCCCCGCGCCCCTGTACCTCCGCCCGCCGCCCGGAGCACCGGCCGAACACAGCTTGATCTCGACACAGGAGACCCCGAATGACCCGGAACCTTAAATGGTGGTACCACCGCCCCGGCTGAACCAGCTGCACGCGTACGCAGGAGTTTCTTGCGAAGAACGATATCGAGGCGGCTGAAACGAGAAACGCGACGAAGAGCCCGCTTTGGCAGGAAGACGTGCCGTCCCTGCTGGAGGGGATGACCGAATTGTGCGTCGCCAGGGGCAAGAAGGTGGTGCGCGTGGACCTTTCCTCGGAGGATCGGCCCCCGGACAGCCAACTCGTCCGCATGATGGTCAGCCGCTGGGGCAAGCTCAGGGCTCCCGCCATGAGGATCGGGACCACGTTTGTGGTCGGCTACAACCAGGACATCCTCGCGTCGGTCCTCGGCACGGCGGGCGACTGACCCGTCGGCTGTCACGCGGGGACCTCACCGGTCGCCGCGTGGAGGTGCCACTGGCGGTCGCGGTCGATCCTGCGCAAGCTAATCCTGGCTGGTAGCCCCATGTCCCCGGCGGCAGCCACGGCTGTCCCCGAAACGGAGATTACGAAGATGACTCACGCGCGCTTCCGTACGATGGCCCGCCACCTCCTGCTCGCGCTCTCGCTCGCCCTTTTCGGCACCGTGGCAGCGCCCGCTTCCGCGCAGCAGCGAGCCCTCGACCACGAGGACGTGTTGCACTGGAACACCATCGCCAGCCCCTCACTGTCCCCCGACGGCGCCTGGCTGGTCTTCGTGCTCACCGCCATGGAGGGCGATCCGGTCCTCACCGTTCGGGGCGCGACCGAGGGCGCGGCGTCGCTGACGCTGCGCGGCAGCAGCCCGGTCTTCACGTCCAACTCCCGCTTCGTGGTCTACGAGGTGCCGCCGGTGGAAGCGGTGGTGGACTCGCTGAAGCGGGAAGGCAAGACGGGGGACGCCTTGCCGAAGGACTCTCTGGGAGTGGTGACGCTCGAGGGCGGATCCCAGGCCCGCACCGTAGGCGCGGTCGAGAGCCACAAGGTTGCCGGGGACGGAAGCTGGGTGGCCTACGTGCCGGTGGAGGAGGAGGCCGAAGAAGAGGAGGAAGCAGAGGGCGCCGAGGAGGAGGCCGCCGCCGAAGAGCCGGCCGAGGAGCCTGAAGAGGAGGAGAAGGACGAAGGCTCGACCCTGGTCCTCCTCAACCTGGCCACCGGCGAGGAAACGCGGTACGAAAAGGTGACCGACTACTTCTTCGCGGCCGAGGCTGCCGTCCTCAGCTTCGCCACTTCGGCCAAAGACGGCGCCGGCGATGGCGTCTTCGTGGTTGATCTTGGCGACATGGCACAGCACGCCGTCATGGAGGGCGAGGGGAACTACAAGCAGCTTGCCATCGCCGAGGACGGCTCGCAGGTCGCGTTCCTGGCGGACCGGGACGACTACGAGGCCGACCAGCCCGAGTTCGCCCTCTACCACGCTGTGTCGCCGTCCTGGCAGGGCGCGTCAATGGCCAGTTCGGCCACGGCCGGGATCCCGTCCGGCTGGTGGGTCAGCGAGAACGGCAACATCAGCTTCTCCGACGGCGGCGGACTCCTCCACTTCGGCACGGCCCCGCGGCCCGAGCCCGAAGAGGAGGACGATACGCTCGACGAGGACAAGGTCACCCTCGACGTCTGGAACTGGAAGGATCCGTACCTGCAGCCGATGCAGCTGGTGCAGGCCAACCAGGAGCGCGACCGCACCTATGCCGCGGTGGCGCACCTGGACGGCGGCGCGGTCGTCCAGCTCGGCACCACCGATGTTCCCACCGTGCGCTTCGCGGCCGAGGGCGATGCGCCATACGCGGTGGGCACGACCGACATGCCCTACCGTCAACTCGTCTCCTGGGACGGTCGCTACAACGACATCTACGCCATCGATGTCGCCACCGGTGAGCAGCGCATGATCGCGGAGAGGGTGAAGGGCTTCGGCGGTGCGTCGATCTCATCTGCGGGCGGGTACATGTCCTGGTGGGACGGCGAAGCCCGGCACTGGATGGTGGCCCCCACGGCCGGGGGCGAGGCAATGGTTGCAAGCGGCGATGTCCCCCACGCCGTTTGGAACGAGCTGGACGACCACCCCGACCTGCCGCCGCCCTACGGCCCGGCGAGTTGGACCGAGGACGACAACGCCGTCCTCATCTACGACCGCTACGATGTCTGGCGCTTCGAACCGGCCACGGGTGCGACGACCAGCCTGACGGCAGGCGCCGGCCGCGAATCCGGCACCCGCTTCCGCTTCGCCCGCACCGATTTCGACGCGACCCACGTCCCCGAAGGCGAGGCCCTCTGGCAGGCGTTCCACTACAAGAACAAGCAGGGCGGCTTCTACAGCGGCCGCACCGACCGGGCCGCCGCGCCCGAAATGGTGGTCATGGAAGACAAGACCTTCCGCCTGCGCGGCAAGGCCGACGACGCGGACCGCTGGCTGGTGACCCGCGAGGACTTCCGGGAATTCCCCGACCTGTGGGTGACCGACGGCGGGGCCCCCGACATCCGCTTCTCCGACATGGCGAGGATGTCCGACGCCAATCCTCAGCAGGCCGACTACAGCTGGGGCTCGGCGGAAATCGTCGAATGGGACTCGAACGACGGCGTTCGGCTCCAGGGCATCCTCTACAAGCCCGACAACTTCGATCCCTCGCACCAGTACCCCATGATGGTGTACTTCTACGAGCGCAGCTCCGACGGGATCCACGGCTACCGGTCGCCGGTGCCGGGCGGCTCCTCGGTCTCGTACTCGTTCTACGTGAGCCGCGGCTACGTCGTGTTCGTCCCCGACATCCCGTACGAGATCGGCTATCCGGGCGAGAGCGCGCTGGACGCCGTCGTGCCGGGCGTGCTCAGCGTCACCGCGCAGGGCTTCGTCGACAAGGACAAGATCGGCGTCCAGGGCCACTCGTGGGGCGGCTATCAGATCGCCTATATGATCACGAAGACGAACCTGTTTGCCGCCGCGGAAGCCGGCGCACCGGTCAGCAACATGACCAGCGCCTACGGTGGCATCCGCTGGCAGTCCGGCATGAGCCGCATGTTCCAGTACGAACGCACGCAGAGCCGCATCGGCGGCACCCTGTGGGAGTCGACCAACGAATACCTGCACAACTCGCCCGTCTTCTACGCCGACAAGATCCACACCCCGCTCCTCATGATGCACAACGACGAGGACGGCGCCGTGCCGTGGTATCAGGGCATCGAGATGTTCGTCGCCATGCGCCGCCTGCAAATGCCCGTGTGGATGCTCAACTACAACGGAGAGGCGCATGGCCTGCGGCGGGAACCCAACCGCAAGGACTGGGCGGTCCGCATGCAGCAGTTCTTCGACCACTACCTGATGGACGCACCCGCACCGGTGTGGATGGAAGAAGGCGTGCCGGCGATCATGAAGGGGAAGGACCTGGGACTGGGGGTGAAGGCGAAGAAGGTGTCATGAGGGGGACGGGAGGAGGGCTCACATGAAAGCCAGGCCGTGAGACTATGGTCTGTGCGGTGACATCGACTCGTGACAGATTCTCGGACAGATAGTGGCATGAATCTGTCACGGAATCTGTCGCGGTCACCGCCGACGATACTCGCCGTCGCGTCCGCGCTCTCCGTCTGTGCCGCATCCTGCACCCCATCCCCGCCAGACTCCCTCCCTCCCGGCATGTTTGCTTTCGGCGTCTATGGCGACGGACCTTACTACTTCTGGGAAAACGGTCGCCACCGCCGTCTCCTGGCCGACGCCGAGTCCGCCGGCCTCGACTGGCTGGTTCATGTCGGCGACCTCCTTTGGACGCCTTGCTCTGACGAGGCCTTCCGCGAGCGTAGGGCGCTGCTCGACGCGTTGGAGCTCCCCGTCATCTACACGCCCGGCGACAACGAGTGGACGGACTGCCACCAGGAAGCACCGGGCGGCCACGATCCCCTGGAACGGCTCGGTTCCATCCGGCGCATCTTCTTCGACAATCCGGGGACGAGTCTGGGCGCCAAGCCCATTCCCCTCGCGTCTCAAGCAGCCAGCCCGGACTTCGCGGACTTCCCGGAGAACGCACGCTGGAGCCGGGGCGGATTCGTCTTCGCGACCGTACATGTCGTGGGTTCGGAGAATGGCACACACCTCTTCCCGGGCCGCTCCCCCGAGCACGACGACGAGGTTCGGCGCCGAACTGCTGCCGCGGTCGCGTGGCTGGACGAGACGTTCGCCGATGCGGCAACGAACGCGGCCGCCGGGGTCGTCCTGATCGCCCACGCGAACGTGTCCCTGGAGACGGGGGGTGCGGGCGGCCCTTACGAGCGCCTGGTCACCGCCCTGGAACGACACGTCTCCCGCTTCCCGGGTCCGGTTCTCTTCATCCACGGGGATTCCCACGAGCAGCGGGTGGACCAGCCGCTGCGGGACAGCACCGGCGCTGTTCATGACAACTTCACGCGCCTGGAGACCTTCGGGTCACCGGACATCGGCTGGGTGCGGGTCGTGGTGGACACGGTGGCTGCCCGCTTCGTGGACTTCGAGCCCCGGCTTATGCGGGGGTGGTTCCGAGGGCATTCACCCGTCGTCAGCTTCCTGTCGCACACGCTGGAGAATCGCCCGGTCCAACACGGATTGAACCTTCGGACTTGCTCCCCGGAACTGGATCGTTCGCATGAACCTCAGCGCCCCGGCGACCCCGCATGTCCAATGCGTGCCACAACGCCTCGGGGTTCGAGTAGTCGAGCCTGACGACGACCAGCGTGCCGTTGACAGGTACGCGCTCGGCCTCAGCCTCCATATCCGCACCGATGCTTGCATACCCGGAGTGAATGGTGAAATCGCCCTCACCGACTCTGGATGCCTGGAACGTCCCGAAAAGACCGTTCCCCTGTCCGACCTCCTTGTCCCTCGTGATTCCCTGCCTGACTGACAGCTCCAAAGCCTGCGGATCGGTCAAACCGGATCGAGTCGTTCCGATGGGGAGCGTTCATGGCTCTCGTGGTTCGGAGAAGGGCCTCAGAAAGGCGGGGCGAACGGTGGAACCTTGCGTAGGGTGGGTCGCGAATCAATGCGCCGGTAGCCCAGCCGTCGCCCCCACCTTACTTTCCATCCCATGCCCATCTACGAATACACATGCCAGGACTGCGGACTCGACTTCGAGCGCCTGATCCTGGGCGGGAAAACCCCTTCCTGCCCGGGTTGCGACAGCGAGAAGCTGGAGCGGCGGATGTCGCTTCCGCGCGTCAAGTCATCGAGCACCCACGACATGGCCATGCGCGCCGCGAAGAAGCGCGATGCCTCTCAGGCTCGCGACCGGATGCACGAGCGCATCCGGTACGAAGAGAGCCACGACCGGCACGGTTGAACATCCGCCGTCATTTCGGGATTCGCGGGCGGGGCGCCCGTCGGTTAGCCGGGCAAGTGCGTTTCGCGTGGCTGGCCGCTGTTGCGCTGGCTTCCGCGCTGGCCGCCTGCGCACCTGACGCGCAACCCGCTGACGAGCCCGGTGTGCACGCCGACGCGGTCCCGGAACCTGCCGAGCACGCCGCCACCACCGACGCGGCCCTCACGCCTGCCGGCCAGGCCCGCGCGGCCATCGAAGCCTACGTGGCCGCGGTCAGCGCCATGGACCTCGACTCGGCCGGCACCTTCTACTCCGACGCGCCGGACTTCCAGTGGATCGAGGACGGCTCGATCCGCTATGGCTCCGCCCGTGAATCGCGCGAATCGCTGGCCGCGCTGGGCGCCATGGCGTCGTCCACCACCCTCACCGTCTCGGACCTGACCGTAACCGCGCTCGGGCCTGACGCGGTCGTCGCGACCTGCAACTTCACGCAGGAGATCGGGATCGACGGTGGTCAGGGCTTCTCCTTCTCCGGCGCCATGACCATCGTCCTGCGGAGCGAATCCGGCCGCTGGCTCTTCGCCTCCGGACACACGTCGTCCGTGCGTGCGCGGCCCGAAGGCGCGACAGGCGCAGCGCCCGGAGAGCGCCCGTGACCTCCGGCCCCGGACTCAGCCGGCGGCTCGGGCTGCTGGGCCTCACGGCGACCGGCATCTGCGCCATGCTCGGGGCCGCGATCAACGTGATCCCGATCATGCTGCAGCGGAACGTGCCCGGGATCGGGCCGCACGTCATGTCCTCCTACTTCTTCGCGGCGGCACCGGCCATCCTCGCGGCCCTGGCCTACGCGAGCCTGGCCTCGGCGATGCCGCGCGCGGGCGGGAGCTACGTCTACGTGAGCCGGTCGCTCAGTCCGTACTGGGGCTTCGTGGCGAGCTTCTCCCAGTGGTTCGGGCTCTCGATCGCCATCGGCGTGGTGTCCTACATGCTGATCCCCTTCATCCGGGACATCGCCGATGCCCTCGGGTACACGGGAGCGGCGGAGGCCCTCGACACGGGACCGGTCCGCGTCGGCCTCGCGCTCGCCTTCCTGTGGACCTTCGTGATCGTCAACCTGCGAGGTCTCGGCGCATACCAGCGCACCCTCATCCCGATGATGTTCCTGATGTTCGTCCTGGGGAGCGTGGTGATCGTGGCCGGATTCATGTTCGACCACGCCGATTTCGGCGCGGCGCTGATGGCCACGGAGGGCCGCGCGGTCCCTCCCGAACCGGACGCCCCCTTCCGTCTCGGCCCCTTCCTCGCGGCTTCGGCGCTCCTCTTCTCCAGCTTCATCGGCTTCGATTCGATCGCGCAGGCGGGGGGCGAGGCACGGCGGCCCGGCCGCAACCTTCCTCTCGCGATCGGCCTCGCGGTCGTCACGGTGGGCACCTTCTACCTCCTCTTCACGGGGGCCATCTACCACGCGATCCCGTGGAGCTTCATGGCCCAGGAGGCACAGCTCCGCGACCTCACCGCGCCCGGCCTGCTCGGCTACCTCCTCCCGACGGGCTGGACGGTGGCGATCGTCGCGGGGGCGGCCATCGCCCTCATCAACGATCTTCCCGCCATGCTGCTGGCGGTGTCGCGCCTCATGTTCGCGTGGGCCGAGGACGGGATCTTCCCGCGGCGCATCGCGGCGGTGCACACGCGGTGGCGCACGCCGCACATCGCCCTCGTCCTGAGCGGCGTGATGGCCTCGGTTGGGATCCTGGGGAGCCACTTCGCGGGGGACTTCTTCCTCGGGATCGACATCCTCGTCACCTCGATGCTGGTGAACTTCCTCCTGATGTGCGTCTCGCTGCTGACGATTCCCGGGCGGAATCCGGAGCGGGCGGCCAAGATGCGGGTGCTTTCCGGGCGCGGAGGCCAGCGGTTTGTGGGCGTCGCCGGGATCATCATCCTGGCGGTCTTCCTCACCGTGCACATTCACAAGGACCTGAACGCCGAAGTGGCGGCCTGGTACTTCCACTCCACCCTGGTGTGGGCCGGCGTGATGGCGCTCGCTTCGGGGATCTTCTTCCGCGAGATGGGGCGGATGCGGGCTCGGGGCGCCGACGCGAGCGCCGTGTTCCGGGAGTTGCCGCCGGAGTGAGCACGGGCGTGCGAGCATGCGGCGCCACGTGCCGGCCTTGGCGCCCGCGAGGCCATTGACGTGACCCGGCCACCCATGAACGTCGTGCGAGCATCCCTCGCCCCCGGCCTGGAGATCTCCCGCATCCTCACGGGCCTCTGGCAGGTCGCGGACCAGGAGCGTAGCGGGGAGGCGCTCGACCCGGACGCCGCGGCCCGGGCCATGGAACCGTACGCGGACGCCGGCCTCACCACCTTCGACATGGCGGACCACTACGGGTCCTCCGAGGTGATCGCCGGGAGGCTGGCGCGTCGCCGCGGCGATGTCCAACTCCTGACCAAGTGGGTCCCCGAACCGGGGCCCGCGAGCAGGGAGACCGTGGCGGCGGCGGTTGCCCGGGCTCTTGACCGCCTCGGCAGCGAGTGCATCGACCTCCTCCAGTTCCACCCCTGGAACTACGCCGACCCCAGCTGGCTGGACTGTATGTTCCTGCTAGGCGAACATCAGGCTGCGGGCCGTATCCACCACCTGGGCCTGACCAACTGCGACGCTGCCCACCTCGACATGGCGGTGCGCAGCGGGATTCCCATCGTGTCCAACCAGGTGTGTTTTTCCCTGCTTGACAGCCGTGCCGCCGGCGCGATGACGGACGTGTGCCGCGCTCACGGCGTCGGGTTGCTGGCCTACGGGACGCTTGCCGGCGGGTTCCTCAGCGACCGCTGGCTGGGTCGGGAGGCGCCCCCCATCGACGAATCGCTGACCTGGTCGCAGATGAAATACCGCCGCTTCATCGACCAGGCCGGGGGTTGGGACCGCTTCCAGGGAGTGCTGCGTGCGGCTCGCAGGGTGGCGGACCGGCTCAGCGAGAACGACCCTGACGTAACGTTAGGGTTAGCGGAAAAAAAATCGGGGAGCGGTCGTGGGCAGCGATTCGGTGGTCCTCCAGCCGCTCGGGGCAACCTATCCATCGCCAACGTGGCCTGCCGCCATGTGCTCGACCAGCCGGCCGTCGCGGGCATCATCGTGGGGGCGAGGCTGGGCGAGACCAGCCACATCGAGGACAACCTGAAGCTGTTCCGGATGTCGCTCGACGAAGACTCCCGCCACGAACTGGACACGGCCCGCGCGCGTCTGTCCCCCATCCACGGCGACTGCGGCGACGAGTACCGGCACCCCCCCTTCCTGACCGCGTCGGGCGATCTGAGTCACCACGTCAAGACCTTCCCCGCGCCCTATCCCGTTCATCGCGCGGGCGACGTGGCCCGGGTTTCCACCGCCACACCCTGGGAAGCGATTGCGGGCTACAGCCGCGCCGTGCGCAAGGGCAACCGCATCCTGGTCTCGGGCACCACCGCCAACCACCGGGGCCGCCTGATCGGAGGGCGGGATCCGGCCGCCCAGACCCACTTCATCATCGACAAGATCGAGGGCGCCCTGCAGTCGCTGGGCGCATCGCTGGCGGACGTGGTGCGGACCCGCGTCTTCATCCGCGACGATGTTGACTGGGAACCGGTTGCCCGAGCGCACGGCCTGCGTTTCGCGGAGGTGCTGCCCGCGAACACGCTCGTGCGGGCCGACACCGTGGGCGACGATCTGCTCGTCGAGATCGAAGCCGAGGCCGAGTTGTCGTGACGTCTCGCCAGCGCCGACACAGGACGCATCCGGTATGAGTAGCGCCCCGCGCCCGAAGGTCGTCCTCTTCGACCTGCTGTCTGCCCTCCTCGACTCGTGGTCCCTCTGGGACGACATCGCCGGGGGAGAGGGACCGGGGCGGAGGTGGCGCTTCGAGTACCTGCAGCGCACCTATGCGGCCGGTGCCTACGTGCCCTATCTGGACCTCGTGGCCGACTCGGCCCGGGCGGTGGGCATGCCCCGCGGGTTCGCGTCGCGGCTCGCGGCCCGGTGGGACGAGCTGGCGCCCTGGCCGGGGGCGGGTTCCGTCCTGCGCGACCTGGCCCGTGATTGGCCGCTTGGCGTGGTGACCAACTGCTCGGACGAGCTGGGCCGTCGCGCCGCCGTTCTGGTGGGGGCGCCCTTCGGCGCCGTGGTCACAGCCGAGTCCGCGGGCTTCTACAAGCCGGATACGCGCATCTATGCGGCCGGGGCGCACGCGATGGGGGCTCGGCCGGACGAGGTGCTGTTCGTGGCGGGTTCGCCCTTCGACGTCGAGGGCGCGGACGCCGCGGGCATGGGCGTCGCGTGGCACAACCCCCTGGGGATCGCAGGAGGACGGGCCGGGGAGGTCTCGGTCGCCGTCCTCGACGACCTGAAGGAATTGCGATCGCTGCTGGCGTGAGCGGCTCCCCCGGCGGTCGGGGGCCCGCTACTGGCGTCGAGGTCAACCGCCGTTACTTTCCACCCATCGCCATGGATCCCCACCCAAGGAATGCGTCATGTCAGCTCGTCTTCGCGCCGTCCCCGTTCTGTCCCTCCTCTGCGTCGCCGCCTGCCTTCCCGAAGCGACCCTGGAGACTTCCGCCCAGAAAGCCAGCTACGGGATCGGTATCAACATGGGTCGATCGCTTGTCGAGGTTCAGGACCACATCGACCTGCCGGCCCTCATGAAGGGATTCTCCGATGCCATGGCGGAGCTGGACCCGGCGGTCGGCCAGGAAGAGATCGAGGCGGCCATGACGGAGTTCAATGACATGGTGCAAGCCGCGGCGGCGGAGAAAGGTCTGGCCGAGGGCGAGGAGTTTCTTGCTGCCAACGCCGCCAGGGAGGGGGTCATGGTGACGGAATCGGGGCTCCAGTACGAGGTGCTGCGGGAAGGAGACGGGGCCATGCCGCAGTCCGGCCAGCGGGTGACGGTGCACTACCGGGGGACCAAGCCGGACGAATCGGAGTTCGACTCGTCCTACAGCCGGGGGGAGCCGTCGGTGTTCGGCGTGGACAACGTCGTGGACGGATTTTCGGAGGCTCTGAGGCTGATGAAGGTCGGCGGCCACCTGCGGGTGGTCATTCCCGGCGAGCTGGCGTACGGACCCAACGGCCGCCCCCCGCTCATCGGTCCGAATCAGGTGCTCATTTTCGAGATCGAACTGCTGGGAGTCGAATAGCGATCAGGTAGAAGGCGAGGCCCGCGCCGATCAGGGCCAACGCCGTGAGCGCTTCAGCGGGCCTGTCAATGGCGATATAGGTCAGCGTCCAGAAGGTCAGCCCCAGGTAGACCAACGGCGTGACGGGGAACCCCCACGCCCGGTACGGCCTCGGCAGCTCCGGCTCGCGGAGCCGCAGAACGAACACCCCGGCCACGGTCAGCAGGCTGTTCAGACCCAGTGTGAAGCCGGTGAAGACGAGGATCGACTCGAAGGACGCGGTCAGGATGAACGCGAGGCTGAGGGCGCCCTGGGTGACGATGGCGACCGCCGGGATGCCGTGCCGGTTCGTGCGCTCCAGCCACCGGAAGAGCGCATAGTCCTGGCCGATCACATGCAGCACACGGGGCCCCGCCATGGTCATCGCGCTCACCGTGGATACCAGGAGCACGGCGAGCGTCACACCCATGATCGCAGCTCCCACGGGACCGAAGATATGGGTCGCCGCCACGTACCCGACCTCGAGCTGTCCGGCCATCTCGCCCATCGGCGCCGCTCTGAGGAACGCGAAGTTCAGGAGCACGTACAGGACCGTCACCACGAGCGTGCCGCCCGCCAGCACGCGCGGCAGGGTGCGCTGGGCGTCGTGGAGTTCTCCGGTCAGGTAGGTCGCCGCGTTCCACCCGGTGTAGGCGTAGGCGACGTAGATGAGAGCGACCGCGAATGCGCCGCTGAAGACGAGCGTCCCGTCGCCGGCGGTGGGGAGGAGCGGCACGGGCTGGGGTGTGTCCACCAGCGCCACCGCGGCGAGCCAGAAGGCCAGGATGAGCACGACCTTCGCCGTGGTGAAGGCACGCTGGAAGATGCTCGAGTTGCGGTGGCTGGTGGCATGCACCGCGGTAAGCGCGACGACCAGCCCCGCGCCCAGCCAGGTGGGGGAGAGGGAGGGGAAGACGGACGTGAGATAGGTGCCGAATGTGATGGCCGCGAGAGCCGTGGGGGCCGCGAAGCCGATCGTTGCCGAGATCCAGCCCGAGACGAAGCCGGCGACGGGGTGGTAGATCCTGGAGAGAAAGGTGTACTCGCCGCCGGAGCGGGGGATGGCCGCGCCCAGTTCGGCGTAGCAGACCGCGCCACAGAAGGCCGCCGCGCCGCCGACCACCCACAGGAGCAGGAGCACGGAGGTGGACTGGATGTCGAGCAGCTGGAAGCCGAGGCTGGTGAAGACGCCGGTGCCGATCATGTTGGCGACGACGACGGCCGCGGCGGCGTAGGGGCCGTACCCTCGGCGGCCCGAAGGAGGCGTCTCTGCGGGGTGCCGGGAGTCCCGGGCGCGGACCGTCGTGGCGGGGGCGGGCTTCATTGACGTGGGATCTCCCGGGGTGCGACTATGGCGGCCGATCACGGCATCCGGCCGCGGCTTCCTGCCGGCGGACTGCTCGTCCGTGAATTCGAAACTCTAACCTGCAACGGGTACAATCCAGCCTTGAAGAAGATTCCGGTTGTCGGTGTGATGGGGGCGGGCGCCCACGCGCATGAAGAGCTCGCCGCTCCTCTGGGACGCCGTTTGGCCCGACTCGGGGTCCACCTCCTGACCGGGGGTGGTACCGGGGTGATGACGTCGGTGTCGAGGGCCTTCGCGGAGGTGGAGGGACGCGCAGGCCTTGTACTGTGCGTGCTGCCGCTGCTGGAAGAGGACGGCGGCCCGGAAGGCGTGGTGGGGTATCCCAACCGCTGGGTGGAACTGCCCATCCGGACCCATCTGGGCAAGGACGGGACAGAGTCGATATCGCGCAACCACGTCAACGTGCTCACCTCGGACGTGGTCGTGGCGCTGCCGGGAAGCGCGGGCACGGCTTCGGAAGTCGAGCTGGCGGTGAGGTACGGCCGCCCCCTCGTCCTTTTCGGCGACCTCGGCCGCGCACGGGACCTCCCAGACACCGTCGGCACGGCCTCCACCGTCGACGAGGTGATCGCCTTCGTGCAGCGGGCGCTCGCGGCCGGGAGGGCGGTCCACGACCCTGACGCGGAAGCGGTCGCCCTCACGGACCCGCGGGCCCGACGCGCCCGGCGATGACAGCGCACCCGGACCCTCCGGCGCCCCGGCTCGGCGACATCGTCGGCTTCTCGATCGACCGTGTGGCGCAGGCGGCCGGCGCGGATCCGGATGTCCTCCGGCTCGAAAACCTCGACACGGACATACCCCCGCCCGCATGCGCCGTGGCGGCCACGCGGGACGCCGTGGGCCGCGACGACGCCAACAGCTACCTCCCCTTCCTCGGCCGGGACGAGCTGCGCGCGGCGGCGGCGGACCACGTCTCCCGGCTCAGCGGCGTCCCGTACGACCCCGCCAGCCAGACCATCATCACCGCCGGCGGCACGGAAGGCCTGCTGAACGCCCTGCTGGCCCTGATCGAACCCGGCGACGAGGTCGTCGTCACCGACCCCACCTACGCCGGGATGCTCTACCGTGTCCGCGTCGCGGGGGGCGTGACGCGCTTCGTCCCGTTCGTCGCGGCCGGGGGGCGGTGGGCCTTGGACCTGCAGCGTTTCCACGAGGCGGTGACCGATCGTACCCGGGTGATCTTCCTCATGAACCCGTCCATCCCGTCGGGTGCGGTCATGACCCGGGAGGACTGGGAGGAGATTGCGCGGGTGTGCGAGGAGCGCGGCATCTGGCTCCTCTACAACGCCGCGATGGAGCGCATCCTGTACGGTGGCCGCGAGTATGTCCACCCCGCCAGCGTGGAAGGGCTGGCCGAAAGGACGATCACGGTGGGCTCGGTCTCCAAGGAATACCGCATGATCGGGTGGCGGGTGGGCTGGGTCACCGGGCCCGGTCCGGTCATGGACCGCATCGGCCTGGTCAGCATCTACAACGTCGTGACCCCGGTCGGCCTCTCCCAGCCGGGCGCGCTGGCTGCGCTGACGGACCCGGCCGGCGCGGGGGTGGCGCAAGCGGTCGCGGAATGGGAGAGAAGGCGAGACACGGTCCAGGCCGAGCTTTCCGGCCTCCCGTTCGTGGAGAGCGACGGCGGCTGGTCGCTGCTGCTGGACACGGGCCGGCTCGGCTTCGACGGGGCGGAGGCGTCGCGCATGCTGCTGGAGAAAGGCAAGGTCGCGGCTACCCCGATGACGCACTGGGGCGAGGAAAACGCCGGCCAGTTCGTGCGGCTGGTGTTCAGCAACGAGCCGGTGGCGCGTCTGGAGGGGTTGGGGGATCGGGTGCGGAGGGCGCTGCCAGGCTGACCCTGGCGCGTCAACTCCCCGTCAGCCGCCCAGCTCCACCAACCAGGACTCGATCGCCCTCTGGTAGTAGTTCGGGCTGAACAGCACCCACTCGCCGAGTTCCTCCGGGACCTCGTACTGCTCGGCCGCGTCCTCCGCGTTCATGCCCCGCCTCCACGCGTCCCGCGCGGCTTCCTCCACCGAATCGATCATGGCGACGTATCGGGCCATTGCCTCCGCGTCCGCCAACGGACCGTGTCCCGGCACGAGGGTCGGTGCGGGAAGGGCCTGCAAGGCGCGCACCGAGCGGGACAACCTGGACGGCACCGCGTCCATGTAGTTCGGGAACATCGCGTTCCACACCAGGTCCCCGCACCACACCGGACCCTCGCCCCCGTCCACCTCCACCGACAGGTCGCTGTCCGTATGGCCCGTGCGCGGCACAACTGCAACCGACCGGTCACCCAGGTCGATCACCGTATCGGCGTCCCCCGGGAGCACCACCACATCGGCCCACGCCGCCCTGGCCTCCTCGTCGCCGCGACCCCCGAGCACCAGGTCCCGCGTGGCCGCGGTGGCGTGCAGCGGCGGGGCGGCCTCGTCACCCCGCGAAAACCCCGCCGGCCCCGCCGAGTGGTCCCCGTGGTAGTGGCTGACCACCACATGGGTCGGCCAGCGGCCCGTCAGCTCCCGGGCCCGTTCGGCGGCCCATGCGGCTCCTTCCGGCGAAGCGAAGGCTTCCACCACGATCGTACCCGCCGAACCCCCGATGATGCCGCCGTTGCACAACGTCGTGTAGTCTCCGTCGAGCGGCGTGGAGACGATCGCGAACATCCCGGACCCCACCTCCTCGATGCGCGCGAAGGGCTCCTGGGCGACCATGCGCCGGGCCCCCGTCGCGCCCCACCTTCGCAGCGCGGACGCGGGAAGCAACGGCCCCGCGGCGGCAAGGTAGGAGGCGCAGCTCGCGGAGGCGGAGACGAAACGGCGGCGGCTGATGTTCATGTCACAGGATGCTCCGCTGCAGGTACAGGTTCGACAGGATGCGCCCGACCAGGAACGCGACGGCCGCGGCGGTCACACCAACCAGATCCAGTCCCCACCCTGCCACGGCAAAGATGGCCGCGATACCCAGCACTTCCAGGATCGACCCCACCGTGATGGCTCTGGTCCGGCGCGTCAACACCTTAACCGCACGCTGGTAGGACAACCAGACCCCGAGTCCCGGCAGGGGCACGAGGAACATGGCGGGCACCCTCGCATAGGCGGCCAGTTCAGGAGTGAGTCCCGACACCGACTCGAACCAGAAATCGAACAGGGGCGTGAACGCGAACAGCGCGAGCCCCAGACTGCACGCCAATCCGAGCCACACGGCGAAGCGGCCCACTACGCGGCGGTTCTGCAGGTTGTTGCCCAACAGCGCGATGGCCGCTTCCTGATAGCTGATTCCGATCGAGCGGAACATGAAGGACAGGGCCATCAGCACCGGCAGGACGGCCAGCGACTCTACCGGCGCCTGTGACCGGCCCATGAAGAAGGTGACCATGGGGTGCGCGGCGAGGCTGATCACCGTGGTGAGAGCGAGCGGGTAGTAGAAGCTCAGGATGCCGGAGTAGCTCAACGATGCCGCGGCAGAGGACGCGGGAGGGGGCGTGGCAAGAATCCGGCGGACGGCGCCGCGGCCCATCCACCGGGCCGCAAACGCTTCGGTGACCACACCCGCAACCAGGCTTGCCGAGCCGACCCACGTCCCGGGAAGGTCGGAGAAGGTGAAGAGCAGGAGCGCCGTACCGGCCATGGACGCGAGGCGGAAGATGGTACCCGCCGCGACCTGTCGAGTCTTCCCGGCACGGATCATGACTCCCTGGATGAGCCTCCTGTACCCGATCGCCACCGTCCAGGGCAGAAAGATCCACAGTGCCCCGTAGGTCAGCTTCGCCACGTCGGGCGGCAGGTTCAGCAGCCCGTGGACCAGAGCGTCAAAGACGGCCGGGATCAGGAGCAGGCAAAGTGGCAGGGTCGAGAAGGCGTTGAGGCAGTGCGAGAACAGGCGGAGCCGCTTGTAGCTCTCGCTGTCACGGCCCAGCGCGGTCATCGCGCTCGTGATCATCATCACCGGGCTTTCGACGACGATCGCGATGGAGAGGGCCACGCCGTACGCTGCCAGGTTGATCTTGGGATCCGGGAGACGGGCGATGAACGCCGCCACAACCGGACCTTCCAGGGCGATCATCACCCAGGTTGCCGCCAGCGGGGACCAGAAGCGTGCGATATACCCGGCGGTGGGTGCCGGGGCGACATTCATGACAGGTGTATTCTCCAAGGGCGGGCCGCGACCCGATACGATAACCCACGCGCGAAGCCGTGCGAACCCCGGCCAATCGACGCCAACCTCCGGGACCCCCATGAGCGAAGACATCTTCAGCGATTCGAGCCCCTGGGGAAGCTACCGCCCCCGGGGCTGGGGCGGGTTCTGGCTGAAGGTCGCCCGTGCGTTTCCCGGGGGGTGGCCCTGGAGCCGTCTTGCCCTGGTTGCCCGCCGTCTCGCGCGCCGCCGCCTCACCGGTCCCGTCGACATCAGGCTCTGGGGCCACCGGTTGCGCCTCTTCCCGGACCGCTCGGTTTCGGAGGCCAGGATACTCTTCCTGCCCCGTTCGTGGGACCGCGCCGAGCGCGCTCTGCTCAAGCGATGGATGGCGCCGGGCTTCACCTTCGTGGACGTGGGCGCCAACGCGGGTGCCTACTCGCTCTGGGTTCTCTCCCTCGCGGGGGATTCGGGACGCGTGGTCGCGGTGGAGCCGGACCCGGCCCTGGCCCGCCAGCTCCGCTACAACGTCCGCGCGAACGGGGCCGAAGACCGCATGCGGGTGGTCGAAGCCGCGGTGGCGGCGTCCGGGGGAGACGGCACGCTCATCCTGGACGGGCGCAATTCCGGTGAGAACCGCTTGGCGACCGGCGGCGAAGATCCAGTTGCCCCCGGCGCACACCCCTTCGCCCACGGTGCAGGCGCCGTTCCGGTCCGCGTGGTCACCCTGGCACGGGTCGTGCGCGACGCGGCTCTGGAGCGCATCGATTGCCTCAAGGTCGATGTCGAAGGGCTCGAAGCGGATGTGATCAAACCGTTTCTCGCGGAGGCGCCACGGAGCCTCCGGCCGAGGTGGCTCATTGTCGAACTGAAGCACGCCGGCGCTCGGGGCGAGGCGGGCGGGGCGGCAGACGAGGCGGCCGGGGCCGCTGACGGAGTGTCCGGCCCGGCCGTCGACGCAGCCAGCGCCGCCGAACTGGAGGCTTGGATCGCCGCCCGCGGGTACCGGCTCGTGCGGCGGACGAAGCTCAACGGCATCTTCCGGCTTTGAAAGGACCGGTCCACGCATGTATGGTGTATGGGTACTTGGCCAGAAGTGTGCGCATCCTGGGACAAAAAAGGAACGATCATGAACAAGCTGGTCCGCTTGACCTCGGCCGTGGTGATCTCGGCCACGACCTTCCTCGCACTTCCGGAGGCGGGGTCCGCCCAGCCGGTGCCCGGGGCCACGGTGTCGAAGTCCGAGAACTGGCAAATCCTGCTCCGACCCCGGTTCGGGTTCGTCGTTCCGCGCTGGGACTACGCCGAGGGACGCCGCATCCCGCAACGTCCCGTCTTCGGGTTCGAGCTGCTGATGAGGCAAAAGAACTCCTGGTATGGGGTCCGCGCGTTGCTTGAGCGGAGTAGCGGATGGAATGCCCGCGATCTGCCGGACTGGCCGGACAGTTCGCCATTTCCCGGGCACTTCGAGTCCGCGGTCGGCGACGCCGTGCTCTATCCCGTCCCGGGGCGCGCGGTGATCCCCTACGTCTTCGGCGGAGCCGGCTTCCAGGCCTTCTCGGTCACGGACGAGGCGGGCATTCTCCCGTACTCGTTCTCGGGCTCCGTACGGAAGATGGCCATGCACGGCGGTTTCGGGTTCGAAGTCCCGATGGACGGCGCCAGAGCCGTCTTCGAAGTCGGCGACTACTACGGCGAAACCCGCGATGCGGGCAAGGTGCACAACATGCACGTGACCTTCATGATCGACTTCGGGGGCCTGGGCGACCTGATCAGGACCCTGGGGGATGACGGGTCGGAGGATCCGTAGGAGCTACGAACTGCTGACGGCCGCGCGCCGGTGAAGAGCCGCGATGGACTGCGGATCCTGCGCCATCCCGATCCCCGGTCCTTCCTTGACCGCGCGGAGTCCTGGCTGTTGCTGGGCGAAGCCGAGAACAACCTGGTTCTGGGTCTCGCGGACTCCCTGTCGCGAAGCACCAGAGGGTACGAATCGCCCCTGTACTTTGCGACGGTGGAGCGTGGTGGCGACGTCGTGGGGTGTGCCTTCCGCACGCCGCCGTACAAGCTCGGCCTGACCCGCATGCCGATGGAGGCGGCGCCCCTTCTTGCCCGCGACGTGGCGGAAGTCTACGAGATGCTTCCCGCCGTGCTCGGCCCCGAGGACGAGGCACGTGCCGTGGCCGACACATGGGCCGAGATGAAGGGGATACGAGCCGTTCCCGGGATGCGGCAGCGGATTCACCAGCTGGGCCACGTCCGGTTCCCCTCTCCGATCGCCCCCGGAGACATGCGCCTGGCGGCACGCGCTGACACTCCCCTCCTCATCCCGTGGCTGGAGTCGTTCCTGAGAGCGACCGGGGTGCGCGAGGCCGGAGATCCGGAAGCGGCCGTCCGACGGCTCGTCGACGGGAGGTTCCTGGCCCTGTGGGTGGACGGCGCCCCGGTCTCCATGGCCGCCTTTCCCGCCCGCACAAGGAGCGCGGTCCGGATCGGCTATGTCTACACGCCCGTCGAGTATCGGCGGCGGGGCTACGCGAGTACTCTGGTCGCGCATCTGAGCAGCCACGTCCTCGATTCGGGGTTTCGCCACTGTGTGCTCTACACCGACCTCGCGAACCCCACCTCCAACAGCATCTACCGTGCGGTGGGGTATCGGCCGGTCCTGGACGTGATGGATGTGAACTTCGTGTGAGCGGGGGTCTGCGAGAGCGTGGACGCTCCGCAACGACGGCGACCTCGCCAGCCGGCGCAGAACAGCGCGCGCGGGCTTGATCGGTGGACGCGCCTTCCGGTAGCGTAGGGGCATGATCGATCTGCGTAGCGACACCGTCACCCGTCCCTCCCCGGCCATGCGCGAGGCCATGGCCAACGCCCCCGTCGGCGACGACGTGTATGGCGACGACCCCACCGTGCGGCTGCTCGAAGCGAGAGCTGCCGAGATCCTGGGCAAAGAGGCCGCCGTCTACATGCCGACGGGGTCCATGACGAACCAGGTGGCCATCCGTGCGCACACCGAGCCCGGAGACCTCGTGTTGATGGACGTCGCGTCCCACGTCGTGCGTTCCGAAGGCGGGGCGCCGGCCGCGCTGTCGGGGGTCACCGCGCAGCGCATCCTCGGTGAGCGCGGCGTCTTCACCGCGGTCCAGGTTCGGGACGCCATCGGGACTACGCACCCGGGATCACCCAGCACCCTGAACCCCCCGGCAACCCTGTTGTGCGTGGAGAACACCCACAACGGCGGCGGAGGGAGCGTCTGGCCGCTGGACACACTGGACGAAGTCACCAACGCGGCCCGTTCCGCGGGGCTTCGACGCCACCTCGACGGTGCCAGACTGTGGAATGCCACAGCGGCCACCGGCGTCCGGGAAGCCCGCTACGCCCGTGACTTCGACACAGTCTCGGTGTGTTTCTCCAAGGCCCTGGGCGCTCCGGTGGGGTCGGCGCTGGCAGGTTCGGCCGCCTTCGTGCAGCGGGCCAGGCGCTTCAAGCAGCTCTTTGGGGGCGGATTCCGGCAGGCCGGGATCATCGCCGCGGGGGCGCTCCACGCTCTGGAACACCACCGGGGGGACCTGGGGCGCGATCATGCCAAGGCGGGCGCCTTGGCCGATGTCCTGGTCACCATCCCGGGCGTGGAACTCGTGCGCGAGCACGTGGAGACGAACATCATCCGCTTCGCGGTTCCGTGCCCGGCGGGCGACTTCGTCGATGCGTGCATCGAGCGGGGGATCGCCATGCTGGTGTCGGGACGCCACGATGCCCGGGCCGTCTTGCACCGGGACGTGTCGGAGGGGGACGTGGAGTGCGCGGCCGAAGTGATTTGCGAGGTGCTGGCTGGATTGACTGCAGAATGTAAAGTGTAGTTTACATAGTGTGAACTAAAGTTGACGTTCCGGCCCATTGGCCGCACCCGAACCGGGATCTCCGGCCAGGATCCCCTCGATTTCCTTGATCCGTTCGCTCGCCTCGGGGAACCCGGTCAGGTAGGCTCCCCACGGGCCGACCAGCCTGAAGAGCGCGGCCGCCCTGGCCAGGGACGACCGCGCGCGATCGGGGTCTCCCGACTGCAGCCGGTCGATGCCATCGGTCATCAGCACCTCGGCCAGCAGCCAGCACCGCATCGGGTCGACCTCTCCGGTGGGCGCCATCATCGCGGGGAGCGACTCCACCGAGGCCGCACGGGCAAGATCGAGGTCCATTCCGGCCCCGCTTGCCGCCCGGCGAAGGGTTCCCTCCACCTTGGCCGCGCTGACCGATCCCTTGAAGATGGCCTTGCGGAGCGCGATCAACGCCGCACCCAGCTCCTCGATCATGCGTAGGATGTAGTCCCGCTGCACCATGGCTACTCCGCGTAGGCCCAGAGCCATTCCCGGCTGGCCTGGTCGAGGGCCACCGGATCGGGCACGTGATAGAGGTCGCCGGCCACGTCCCGGATCAGGAAACCGCCGCCCGCCACACTGACCGGCCAGTCGTCCAGCCGCGTCTGAAACCGCCGCGGGCCCTGCCGCGTCTCGACCGTCCAGCACCGGATCTCGACCTCTTCGGACACCTCCCGCACGGCCGTAATCTCCAGCAGGAACCCGGCCATGGCAAGCGCGCTCTCCAGCGCCGCCCGTGACGCCGCGCCGAGGCTGGACGCGTCTTCGATGTAGGCGAATTCGTCCTCGTCCGGGTCCCGGAGCGAAATATGCCGGCCGGGGTCCGACCAGGGGAAACAACGGTGTACGACGACCGGGGCCCGGCGGCCTTCAAGGGTCCCCCAGAGCAGGCCGTCCCGCTCCCAGCGAAGCTTCAGTCCGTTCATCGCGTTCATGTCCTTTCCGACAGCGGCTCACGCTGCAGTTCGTAGAGTCGTTTGTAGACGCCGGCTTCGAGCGCCAGCAGCTCCTGGTGGGTGCCCGCTTCCACGAGGTGCCCGTTTTTCATGACGAAGATCCGGTCCGCCCGCGCCAGCGTGGAGAGCCGATGGGCAATCGCGAACACCGTGCGCCCCGACACGAGCCGGTCGATGGCCTCCTGGATCTTTCGCTCGGTCTCCGTGTCGACCGCCGAGGTGGCCTCGTCCAGAATGAGGATCCTCGGGTCGTGGAGGATCGCCCGCGCGATCGAGACCCGCTGGCGCTCGCCGCCCGACAGTGACTGGCCGCGCTCGCCGACCACCGTGTCGTAGCCCAGTGGCAGCCGGCAGACGAAGTCGTGGGCGTTGGCCGCCCTGGCCGCCTCGACCACCGACTGCAGCGACGCTTCCGGGTCGCCGTAGCGGATGTTGTCCAGGATCGTCCCGTGGAAGAGGTACGGATCCTGGAGCACGATCCCGATCTGGCGACGGTAGTGACCCGTGTCGAGCGTCCGCACATCGGCGCCGTCGATGAGCACACGCCCACCGGTCGCGTCGTAGAACCGCGCAATGAGGTTGGTAACGGTGGTCTTGCCGCCTCCCGACGGCCCCACCAGTCCGATCATCTCCCCCGGCGCCACCGAGAAGGACACGCCCTTCACAACCTGCCTCACGCCGTCGTAGCCGAAGGTGACCGCGTCGAACTCCACGCCTCCGCGCACGGGATCGAGCCGCACCGGGGTGGGTGCATCCCGTACCTCGGGCTCGGTGTCCAGGACCTCGAAGACGCGGTGGGCCGAACTGGTCGCCCGGTTCATGACACGCGCCATCTGGCCGATCACCTCGATGGGCTGAGCGAACATCGTCATGTACAGCAGGAACGAAACGAACGTCCCCGCCGTGAGGGCCCCCGGCTCACCGGGCGCGGTCAGCAGCCGTGGCACCGCGAGCGCCCACACCGCCACGGTCATGAGGTGGACGCCCAGCATCAGCACCGGCCAGAAGAAGGTCCACATCCGGTGGATGCGGTTGAATTCGCTCATGGCCGCGTCGTTGCTCGCGTCGAAGCGCCGCTTCTCCCGGTCCTCCTGGTTGAAGGCCTTGACCACGCGCATGCCCGGAATCGTGTCCGAGAGGATGTCGGTCAGCCCGGACCACGTCCGCCAGGCCCGCGCGAAGAGGCGGTGGATGCGCTCGCCGTGCCTGAAGATCGACCAGCACAGCAGCGGCACCGGGAGGATCATGACCAGGCCGAGGCGCCAGTCCAGGTTGAGCAGGACCGCGCTCAGACCGGCCAGCATCACCGCGGAGAGCGACACGTCCACGATCCCGAAGGCCAGGAACTCCCACAGTCTGTCCGTATCGGAGCTCACTCGTGTGATCAGGCCACCCGTCTTCTTGCGCGCATAGAAGCTCAGACTCAGGCGCTGCAGGTGCTCGTACAATTCGGTCCGCAGATCCCGGGCGACGAATTCGCCCAGAACGCTCATCTGCTTCAGGCGGATGTGCGCGGCCCCCTCGCGCACGAGGTAGACCAGGGTCATGGCCACCACCGCGACCCACGCCGTGCGGAGGGCAGCCGCCAGCTCCAGCGACCCGGCTTGCACGGGCCGCACGACCTCGTCGATCAGGTAACCGGCCAGGTAGGGTGGCACGAGGCTCACGACGGTGATGAGCGCGGCGGCCGCGAAGCCGGCCAGCAACCGCGTCCTGTACGGACCCAGGTACGAGAGGAGCCGCCACAGCACGGCCCGCCTGTTGCCGCCGACCAGCGCCTGCGCTTCCCGCACGGGCCCCGCAACACCGCGCTCGTACTCCACGTCGGCGTCGGCGTGTCCCGTCTCCCGCCCCTCGATCTGTTCTTCGAGGACGAAGCGCAGATTCTCCATCGCACGCCGCTGACGGTGCGTGTACCGCAGCGTCGCCAGCGGAGCCTCGCCGGGGCGTCCCAGCACCAGGAGGACGGTGCTGCTGAGTCCGGGGATCTCCCGGACCGCCTCCACGTCGCGGCGCTCGAAGGAGTCGATCCGCCAGGAACCGTCGTCGCGCTGGCTGGCGGTGGACGCCTTTGTCGGGCCCAGGGCGAACCACCTCCGCGTGAGCGACATGGATTCGTCGAGGTCGGCGAGGGCGTACAACTGCACCGGCTCGCCGTCCCAGCGGTCCTCGATCCGTCGCCGGAGGTCCGCCGGCATCTGCGCGGGCTGGTCTGTGTAACGCTCGATGATACGTGTGTCTTGTGTCATGTTGGTCATTGCTCGGTGGACTTGAGGGGCAAAAAAATCGGCCTTCCAGCGGGGTGAGCGCCGGAAGGCCGGGTGGGCCGTCGTGGTGGAGGCTTACCGTCCTAGGGCGCTCGTTCCCTGATCGCGATCGCGACTCTGGTGTCGGCGAAGACACCGGTCACGGACGCACTCACTCCGTCGGGCTTGGAACCGTGCGAAATGCGCCGGTACTTCCAGCCCGCCGGGAGTCCGATTGATTGCGGTCTCATTGCTTCGTGGCGTCTCGTGAGTGAAGGTTGTCGCTTGGCAGTCCGCGGATGCATCGCCGCTCGAATGCCGAGGGGATTTTGTCCACGGGCTGCCAGGCCCCGCGCTGGATGCTGCGCTGCGCTCCGGCCCGGAGTTGCCGATATGCTGTGCCGTTACGGCAGGGATGCCGGCGTTGTTTCAATGACCGGTGTTGTTTCAATGACCGGGCCCGCCCCCGATCGCGGGCCCGGTGAGGAGTGACAGTTGATCGCGCCAAAGTGTTGGGCGGTGTTCGTCGCGCGCGTCATCCTGGGCCTGATCTTCTTCATGGCCGGGGTCTGGAAGGTGTTCACCCTGGGTGCGGTCGAGCACGCGAGGAACCTCTTCGTGGGGCCCTACGCCGACACCTTCCTGCCCGTGTGGTCGCTCTGGGTGACCGGAGTCGCCGTCCCCTTCGTGGAACTGGCGGGCGGTGCCCTGATGCTTGCGGGATGGAAGCGCCTGCAGGCGGCGTACGCGCTGGGTGGCGTCCTGATCCTCGTCACCTTCGGCCACCTGCTGGCCGAGCCGCTGTACGCGTTCAATGCGCATGTGTTTCCCCGTGCAGTGCTGCTGGTCGTGGTGCTGGTGCTGTATGAGGACGACCGGCTGAGCATGGACGCCTGGCTTGGGCGGCGGAGGGGAGCGGGGTGAGCACCCCATGGCCGCGTCGCACCGGGGACCCGGTCGTCGAGGCCTTTGCCTGGCGGCTGCGCGGGCACCTCTACCGGCGGATCCGCGAATCGGGGGTGGTACCGAGCCGAGCCGGGTTGCAGAAGTTGGGGGCCGCTGCCGGCGAAGTGGACCGGGCCTTGCGGTTCCTTGCCGGCGCTCATGTCCTCGCCCTTGACGAGGCTGGCGAGGTCTGGATGGCGCACCCCTTCTCGGCGGTGCCCACGCCATACCGGGTCGAGACCCCGATCGCTGACTACTGGGCCAACTGCGCCTGGGATGCGATCGCGATACCTCTCATCCTCGGCACCGATGGCCGCACGCCAACAGTGTGTCCGCACTCGGGGGTGCGCTTCGACCTCACCGTCGTGGACGGCCGTGTCGGACCCGAGGGTTCCGTCGTCCGCCTACCCGTGCCCGCGCGCGACTTCTGGGACGACATCGGTTTCACCTGACGCAACATCCTGGCCTTCCGGTCGGAGGGGGTTGCCAGCGAGTGGGCGATCGAACACGGCGATGACCGGGGCGCGACGGTGCCGATCGATGTGCTGGGAAGGTTGAGCCACCCCTGGTACGGGGGCAGGCTGAGCGACGACTGGCGGCCATCTTCCGGGGCCGCGAAGCAATCGTTCCTTCGCGAAGCAGGGCTTACCGGGCCGTTTTGGGATCTGGGGTGATTGCGGCGCCAAGGTAGGGGAGGCCATCCTGCTACCTCCGCGCGCCCCCGACTCACCCGCACCGAGGCCACAGATGAGCCCTCTCTCCGCTGCCGCCACCACCCCCTTCGTCCGGCCCGCAACATGGGGCACGGCCACACGCGCCCGATCCGTGACGGCGCCCCGAAACAACGCCTTCGTCCCCCCGGCAAAGGAAGCCGTCCTCGCCCTGGCCGCCGTTTTCGCGGCATTCGCCCCGCTGAGCGCCCAGGCGCAGGTGGCCCCCGCAGTGGACGAGGGCCTCCTGTCCGCACTGGAACTCCGCGGCCTCGGCCCCGCCCTCATGTCGGGCCGCATTGCCGACGTGGCGGTGGACCCGCGCAACCGGAGCGTCTGGTACGTGGCCACCGCATCGTCGAATGTCTGGAAGACCGAGAATCGCGGCACGACGTGGACGCCTGTCTTTGACGACTACCCCTCGTATTCGACCGGCGCCATCACCATCGACCCCACCGACTCGAACGTGATCTGGCTCGGGACCGGTGAGAACACGAGCCAGCGCAGCGTGGGGTGGGGGGACGGCGTCTACAAGAGCCTGAACGGGGGACGGAGTTGGACCAACACCGGGCTTGGCACGTCCGAGCACATCGGCAAGATTCTCGTCGATCCGCGCGATCCGGATGTGGTGTATGCGGCTGCCATGGGCGGTCTGTGGGCGCCGGGTGGCGACCGGGGGCTCTTCAAGACCACCGACGGGGGCGGCACGTGGACACCGGTCCTCGAGATCAGCGAGAACACCGGCGTCGCCGACGTGCACATGGATCCGCGCGACCCGGATGTGCTCTACGCGGTAGCCTTCCAGCGCAGGCGGCACGTGGGGGTGCTCGTCGCGGGAGGGCCCGAATCCGGCGTGTGGAAGAGCACGGATGGCGGTGAGACCTGGCGGGATATCACACGCGGGCTGCCTGCGGGGGATCTCGGGCGGATCGCGCTGGCGGTGTCGCCGGTGGATCCGGATGTCGTGTACGCTCTTGCCGCGGCCGCCGAGGATCGAAGCGGGTTCTACCGGTCGCCGGACCGGGGCGAGACCTGGGTCCGCATGTCGGACTACATCGTGGTCGACCCGCAGTACTACGGCGAGATCTACCCCGACCCGCACCGGATGGACCGGGTGTATGCGGTGGATGTCTTCATCCATGTCACCGAGGACGGCGGGCACACCTTCGAGCGCGTCAACACGCGCTTCAAGCACGTGGACAACCACGAGATCGTCTTCGGCCCAGACGACCCGGACTACATGATGGTCGGCACCGACGGCGGACTGTACGAGTCCTTCGATGGCACCGCGACGTGGCGTTACGTCGCGAATTTGTCGCTGACGCAGTTCTACCGTGTAGGCATCGACAACAAGGCGCCCTTCTACACCGTGTACGGGGGCACGCAGGACAACTCGTCGGTCGGTGGCCCGTCGCGCACCGACAACGTCCATGGGATTCGCAGCAGCGACTGGTTCCTCACCCACGGGGGCGACGGCTTTCAGGTGCGGGTCGATCCGGAGGACACGAACATCGTCTACACCCAGTCCCAGTATGCGGGGATCGTGCGCTACGACCGGGCCAGCGGCGAGGAGCTGGACATCCAGCCGCAGCCCGAACCCGGAGAAGGGGCGCTGCGCTGGCACTGGGACTCGCCGCTGATCATCAGCCCGCACGACTCGCGGCGGGTGTACTTCGCGGCCCAGAAGCTCTTCCGCTCCGACGACCGCGCCGAGAGCTGGACGGCGGTCAGCGGGGACCTCAGCCGGGGGCTCGACCGCAACCAGCGCCCGGTGATGGGGCGCATCTGGCCGCCCGAGGCGGTGTGGAAGAACGTCTTCACGTCGCCGTACGGGACGATCGTCGCGCTCGACGAGTCGCCGCTGGTGGAAGGGCTGCTGTACGTGGGCACCGACGACGGGCTGGTGCAGGTCAGCGAGGACGGTGGTGGTGCCTGGCGCCGCGAGGAAGTCTTCGCGGGGGTGCCTTCGATGGCCTACGTGGCCGACGTGGTGGCGTCCCGGCACGATCCGGACCGGGTGTACGCCGTCTTCAACAACCACAAGGAGGGCGACTTCCGGGCGTACGTGACCAGGAGCGACGACCGGGGCGCGAGCTGGACCAACATCACGGGGGATGTGCCGGACGGGCAGTCGAGCTGGACGCTCATGGAGGACCACGTCGACCCGGATCTGCTCTTCCTGGGGACCGAGTTCGGGCTCTTCGTGACCCGGGACGGGGGTGATTCGTGGGTGCGCCTCAAGGGGGGTATGCCGACTGTTGCGGTGCGGGACCTGGAGATCCAGCGCCGCGAGGACGACCTGGTCCTGGCGACATTCGGGCGCGGCTTCTACATCCTGGACGACTACTCGCCGCTCCGCCGGGTGGACGACGCCGTGGCGGCTGGTGCGGCGTACCTCTTCCCCGTGAAGGACCCGTGGGCATACATCCAGGCGCGCCCGCTGGGCGGACAGGAGAAGGGGACTTTTGGCGACGCCTTCTTCACGGCGCCCAACCCGCCCTTCGGAGCGGTGCTCACCTACCACCTCCGGGACGGCTACGAGTCGGGAAAGGAGCGGAGGCAGCGACTGGAACGGGAAGCGCTCGCGCGGGGCGAAGACATCACGTATCCCGACCAGGCCGCTCTGGCCGCCGAGGACAAGGAACGGCCCCCGGAGGTGTTCGTGGTGGTGTCAGACGAAGCGGGTGACGTGGTGCGGCGCGTTCCCGGACCCCGTAGCGCGGGGTTGCACCGCATCGCGTGGGACCTGCGGTACGCGTCGCTGGAACCCCCCTCGCCGGGTGGCGGAGAGGCCGACGGCCCGATGGTGGCGCCCGGGGAATACTTGGCCCGCGCCGTCCTGGTCACAGGCGATGGCTACGCAGACCTCACGGCGCCGCAGTCCTTCCGGGTCAAGCCGCTCGGCACGGCGACGCTCGCCGCAGCCGACCGCGATGCCCTGCTGGCCTTCCAGCGCGAGGTGGCCTCCCTGCAGCGTGCCGCCGTCGCCACTGACCGCGCGGCACGGGAGACGTCGGAGCGGCTGGGCTTGCTGCGCCGCGCCGTGCGGGCGGCCCCGGGGATCGCGGCGGCTCCGTACGAGACGCGCATTTCGGCCTTCGAGGATCGCCTCTTCGAGATCGGGCGGGTCCTGTCGCGGGACCGCACCACGCTCGACCGGGCCGAATTCGCACCGCCCTCGGTGATGCAGCGGATCGGGCGGATCGTGGGCGCGCAGTTCAGGGCGACGTCCGCAGCGACCACGACCCAGCGCGAGAGCCACGCGGTGGCTTCGGAGCAGCTCGCGGAGATGTCCGAGGTGCTCAGGGTATTGGTAGAGGAGGACTTGGCAGCAATGGAGGCGGAGCTGGAAGCTGCGGGCGTACCGTGGACGCCTGGGCGACCGATTCCCCGGTGGCCGAGGTGAGAAAACCCGCTTCCCCGGTGCTCCTGCTGGCTGGCGCGACCACTGTCTACTCGGGTGGGGCCACACTCCCCCTCGCAGCTCGACCTGGAGGCGGACATCAGGGATCGCAGTAGCCGGGATCTTCCTCGCAGGATGGAGATCGACGCGCCCGGATACTGGTCCGTCGCCAGGAGGCTCATCCCGGCAACCGATGAGGTCTGGCTGCGGCAGGCGGTTGGAGTCGCCCGGGACGAACTCGACGTATCGAGCGTGGGCTCAATTGACGACCCGCGCCGCCCACATGAACGAGCACTCCAGGATGAACCGCCCGTCTTCGTTCCCGGGCGCGTCGGCCACCGTCGCGATACTGCTCATCGCGACCGCCGCCTGCGACTCTGACCCCGCGCCTATACACACTGTACACACCGATTCGGCCGGGGTCGCGATCGCCACCGCCATCACCCCCGTGTGGGGACCCGGCGAAGGCTGGACGGTCGATGACGAGCCCGTCCTCGAGATCGGGACGGTTACCGGCGCCCCCGAGTACCAGTTTGCGGATGTCGTCGGGGCCGTGCGCCTGAGCACCGGACACATCGTCGTCGCGGACCGCGGCGCGTCCGAGCTGCGAGGCTACGACGCCGAAGGACGGTTCCTGTGGCACACCGGCAGGGTGGGGGAGGGACCCGGCGAATTCGGCAGCCTGGACCTTGTGGGCACGATGGCCGGCGACTCGGTGGTCACCTTCGACAACAGCCTGCTACGCGTGCAGGTCTTTGGCCCGGACGGTGGGCTGGCGAGGACCTTCCCCACCACGTTGCCCCTCTCCGGCGGGCAGTCCGCCGGACCGGTTTCGGACAAGGCGATAGCGGTCGTGCGAGGTCGCTTGATCTTGCGGTACATCGACCTTGACGACGGAATGCCCACGGGCATTGTGCGCTGGCCCAACGAACGGGTTGTGGCCCTTGACGTGGCCGATGGTTCGACCACATCGCTTCTGGTGGTTCTGGGTGGTGAGGCGGAAGTGCGTTGGCGGGACGATGGCGGCTATTCTCACGGGAGCTATGTCTTCGGCAACATGCCCGAGTTCGGGGGAGCGGCGGGGCATCTCGCCGTCATCGACACGGAAGCCTACTCGGTGCGGTTAGTTTCCCCTTTCGACGGCACCATCGAGCAGATCGTGCGGCGCGACGTGGCCCCCCGTGACGTCACCGGCGCCGTGTTCGATGCCCACCTGGATGGCATCGTCGAGATCGTTTTTCCGGACCTCGAAGACGCCCCCCCGCCGCAGGTGGATGGACTGAGACAGATGTGGCGTGAGAGGTCGCGAGCACCGAAGCTGCCCGTCCTCCGCTCAGTCCATCTCGATGCCGGAGGCAACATCTGGGTGGCTCCTTACCACATCGCCGGCGCCGAACCCCCGCCCTTCGAAGTCCACGCACCGGACGGCACCTGGCTGGGAAGCATCGCGCTGCCCCCGGGGTTGGAGCGTGGGTTCATCCAGTACCAGGCGCCCTACATGGAGATCGGCGCGGACTACGTGCTCGGTGTCTGGAAGGACGAACTGGATGTGCCATACGTCCGGGTGTACCGGCTGAACAAATAGAGTGGCCGGATTACGACCCGATCCCCGGCCCGGCCCCCGACCCCGAATCGGCCGGTCAACTCCGCGGCTCGGGAACCGCCCCCTCGTCCAGCCTGAACAGCTGGGTGCGGATCCTCCAGTCGCGGCCCCGCCGGATGAGTACGGTCAGGTGGATGCCCGTGACGGTTCGCGTGCTGCGCGCGTCCTGCATCTGGAAGTGCATCATCCCGGAAATGAAGCCCATGCGCCCACTGGCGTCGAAGTCGGAATATGCCGCCTGCACCTCTCCGGTCTCCTGGAGCAGCGACGCCAGTTTCTCCCGGATGGCTTCCCGTCCCCGGACCACAGCGTCGTCGGTGAAGATGAAGGTGGCGTCCTCGGTGTAGAGTTCCAGCAACTCGTCCAGCTCGTCGGCGGCCCAGGCTTCGCGCCACTTGGAGAGGATCTCGTTCGTGTGCATCAGGACGTCGGCGTAGTACTCCGCCCGGTTCGCGGCTGCGGACATCCCGTCACTCCCCGGCACTCCCGGGAACCTCTGTGTCCTCTGGGCCGAACCGGCCGCCGGGGTCAGAACCCCGGCCGCAACGGCCAATCCCGCGATCACCAGTTTTTTCCTCATGCCACCACTTTCTCCTGCTGTCACAAACAATATGGTAGCATGACCCTTTCCGCGCCACGAATCCGTCAGGGGGTTGCGGTGAGATTTAGGCTTGCCTAAACTATGACGACCGAGATCACATTCATCTCCTCAGCCCAGGGAGCCCAACGACGATGCCCGATCCAGGCCAGGCGCTCGCGGTATTTGCCGTCCTTTCGGCCCTCACCGCCATCGCCCTTTGGCCTTCGAGGGGGATTGTCGCCCTTCTGCGGCGCCACGTAAGGCTCACTGAGCGGGTCCGCCTCGAAGACGTGCTCAAACAGCTCTACAAGCTCGAATACGACCGTCTCCCCGCGACGGCGGAGAGCGTGGCGGGCGGTGCGCAGGTCTCCCGCCACCAGGCCATCCGCCTCCTGCAACGGCTCGAAGAGAGGGATCTCGTAGCCACCCGGGATGTGTTCTTCCGTCTCACCGGGGCGGGCCGTGAGCAGGCGCTGCGGATCGTGCGCACGCATCGGTTATGGGAGCGATTCCTGGCAGACCGGACCGGCACGCCTCCCGAGGACTGGCATGACCAGGCCGAGAGGCGTGAACACACCCTCTCCGTGTCGGAGACCGAGGAGTTGGCAGCGGCGCTGGGACACCCCGTCTATGACCCTCACGGCGACCCGATCCCGACCGCGTCCGGCGATGTTCCCGACCGCTCCGGAGTGCCGCTCTCGTCGTTGAAGCCGGGGGAAAGGGCCCTTGTTACCCACCTGGAGGATGAGCCCCCGGAGATCTACCGGGAGCTGATCGCCCTCGGGATCGGCCTCATGACGCCGGTGGAGCGGCTCCAGGGCGAGGCCGGCCGCGTCCACTTTCGCACCGGCGAGAAGCGGTACGAAATCCCCGGCTCACTTGCGCGCAATGTCACGGTCGAGCCCGCGAAGAATGTTGAGGACCCCCGTTGGTCTCGCACGCTCGCCGATGTCAAGCCCGGTGATTCCGCCACGGTCGTAGGGATTTCGACCCTTTGCCGGGGGCCGGCCCGCCGCCGGCTGCTGGACCTGGGGGTGGTCCCGGGAACCGTTGTGCACGCGCGCATGCGCAGTGCAGGGGGAGATCCTGTCGCCTACGACATCCGGGGCGCCCTGATTGCGCTTCGCAGAGAACAGGCCTCGTTCATTCAGGTCGACGGCGCGCTTGTGCGCGAGGCGTCATGACCGCCACCGCCCGAACCCGTCCCGGACCGTCCACACGCCGGGCCCGCAACCTGGTTCGTCTGGGGTTGAGCCCGCACAAATGGGACCACCTCATCGCCCTCGCCGGAAACCCCAACGTCGGCAAGACCACCGTCTTCAATGCGCTGACGGGCCTGCGGCAGCATACCGGCAACTGGCCCGGCAAGACGGTCACGAGGGCCGAGGGGGCGTTCCTGCACGACAGCCGCCGGGTCAAGGTCGTGGACCTCCCCGGCACCTACTCACTGCAAGCCGGAAGCGCGGACGAGGAGGTTGCCCGCGACTTCATCCTCTTCGGCCAACCGGACGTCACGGTCGTGGTGGTCGACGCGATGCGCCTGGAGCGCAACCTCAACCTGGTTCTCCAGATCCTCGAGATCACCGATCGGGTGGTCGTCTGCCTCAACCTGGTGGACGAGGCACGTCGACACGGCGTGTCGGTGGACGCAAAGCGACTCGAAAAGGAATTGGGCGTACCTGTGGTGCCGACCGTGGCCCGCCAGGGAGAGGGGGTCGACGCCCTCCTGAAGGCTGCCACGGAAGTTGCCACGGGAGCCCGGATCAACCGCCCGCGCCGCATCGCATCCCACCCGGCCGGGGTAGAGGAGGCGATCGACGCCATCGTACCCCTCATTGCGGAAGAGTTCCCGGAGCTTCCCAACACCAATTGGGTGGCCCTCAGACTGCTCAATGCCGACGAAAGGGTGGTGGAAGCGGTGCGCACGGGTGAGATCGGTGACCTCGACGGAGGGGGTGCTCCAGGCTCACTGGATATCGGCGGCGGTGCGGGGGAGACGCCACCCGGGCCCGCGGCGGCCACGGAGGTGACGCAGGGCCGCGCCCGGGTCCTGGACGCTGCCACCCGCCAGCGATGGAACCTGCGCCCGGGCTTTCACGATGCCGTTGCGGAGAATCTCTACCGGGAAGCGGCGCGAATTGCGGGCTCCAGCGTGCGCCGCGGCGCGAACAAGGGGGGTGGCGAATGGGACCGGAAGCTCGACCGCTGGCTCACCAGCCGCGTCCTCGGCTTCCCGCTCATGCTCATGATCCTCGCGGTCGTCTTCTGGCTCACGATCGCCGGAGCCAACGTCCCCTCGGGGATGCTGGCGACCCTCCTGATCGACAACCTCCACCCCGTCCTGCTCGGCTTCGGAGAATGGGCCCGAATGCCCTGGTGGCTCAGCGGTTTCCTCTTCGACGGCGTCTATCTGGCGACGGCGTGGGTCGTGAGCGTGATGCTGCCTCCCATGGCCATCTTCTTCCCCCTCTTCACCCTGCTGGAGGACTTCGGCTACCTGCCTCGGGTCGCCTTCAACCTGGATTCGCTCTTCCGCCGGGCTGGCGCCCACGGGAAACAGGCGCTGACGATGAGCATGGGCTTCGGCTGCAACGCGGCGGGGGTGGTGGCCACCCGGGTCATCGACAGTCCCAGGGAGCGGCTCATCGCGGTCATCACCAACAACTTCTCTCTTTGCAACGGGCGGTGGCCCACCCAGATCCTCATCGCGACCATCTTCATCGGCGCGCTGGTCCCGCCCCACCTTGCCGGGTTGGTCTCGGCGGGCGCGGTCGTCGCGATCGCCCTCCTTGGCATCGCCTTCATGTTCATCACCTCGTGGGGGCTCTCCAACACGGTGCTCAAGGGCGAGGCGACCACCTTTTCACTGGAGCTTCCCCCCTACCGTCCCCCGCGCGTCATGCAGACGCTGTACACCTCCGTCATCGACCGCACCCTCATCATCCTGTGGCGGGCGGTGCTGTTCGCGATCCCCGCCGGCGCGGTCATCTGGCTGATCTCGAACATTGCCATCGGCGGGACCTCGATTGCCCAGCACGGCATCGATTTCCTGGACCCCTTCGGCTTCCTGCTCGGACTGAACGGGGTGGTGTTGCTCGCCTACATCATCGCGATCCCCGCCAACGAGATCGTGATCCCGACCGTGCTCATGCTGACGGTCATGACGCTGGGCATGCCCGAGTTGGGCGCCGGTGCGGGCGTCATGTTCGAGGGAGACTCGGCGGGGGAGATGGCGGGATTGCTCCGCGCTGGCGGATGGACGTTGCTGACCGGCGTGAACCTCATGCTGTTCAGCCTGCTGCATAACCCCTGTTCCACGACCATCTACACCATCTACAAGGAGACGAAGAGCGGCCGCTGGACGACTGTGTCGGCGCTGCTGCCCCTGGCGATGGGGTTCGTGGTCTGCTTCCTGGTGGCGCAGCTGTGGCGGTTGACGTTGGGGGGGTAGATCAGCCGACGGTCGCCGGACCCCTCGCGGCCTCCAACATCTCCCCAACCGTGCAGAGCTTGACCCGCGGCCGACCCTGGGCCTTGCCGCGGGCGGTCTCGTGGGCGTCGAGCCGACCCCAGCCCTCGTTGTCGACCCAGCGAACGCCCCGTTGCCGAAGCAGGCTGACCAGGTCGGCGTCGCCCTCGGCGTCGGGCCCCCCGCCCCCCGCCCTCCGTCCCCCCGCGAAGACCCCCGCTTCCCGGTCCTCGCGCATCAGGGCCGCCGTGCCCGCGGCGTCCGCCTTGTTCGTCCCGATCACCCCCGAAGGCCCCCTTTTCGCCCACCCCACCACGTATTCGCCCGGCACGGTCTCCGCGCTCCCGGCCGCTACCAACACCCGGCCCCCCTCGTTCGGCACGATCCCGCGCCGCTCCTCGAAGGGCACACCCGGGACCGGCGCGCCCCGGTATCCCACGGATCGGATCACCATCCCGCACGGCAGCGTTTCCGTCTCACCGGTGCCCCCCGCGCGCATGTAGCCATCGTCCTGCTCCACCAGGCGGTTCTTCTCGATCCTCACGCCGGTGACGCGACCGCCCTCGCCCACCACTTCCAGCGGCGAGACCAGGAACCGGAACCGCACCACCCGGTCACCATCTCCCGGCGACGCCCCCGCATAGCCGCGCAGCGTGCTCATGTTGCGGGTCTTCACGGCGTTTCCTTCCAGCCCGGCCCGGCTCGCGGCGTCGATCTCGAGTTCGCTCGCGTCGACCTCCGCGCACACACCGTCCAGCTGGCCGAACTCGCGCAGCTCCGGATTCGTGAACGATGCCTGAGCCGGGCCCCGACGACCCAGCAGCGTCACCCTCCTCACACGGCTGCCGCGCAGCACCTCCAGGGCGTGGTCGGCGACATCGGTGGTCGCGAGACGGTCGAGTGACAGCACGAGGATGCGTGCCACGTCGATGGCCACGTTCCCGTTTCCGATCACCACGACATCCTCGCAGCCGAGATCGAACTCCACGTCCCGGAAGCCGGGATGACCGTTGTACCACGCCACGAAGCGCAGCGCGGGGTGACTTCCCTCCAGATCCTCGCCCGGGATGTTCAGCCGCCGGTCGCTCTGCGCGCCCACCGCATAGACGATCTGGTCGTAACGGGACCGCAGATCATCCACGGTGACGTCCTCGCCCAGGGTTACGTTGCCGAAGTAGCGGACCTCGTCCCTGGCCAGGATCTTCTGGTACACCCGGGCCACCGACTTGATGGCCTGATGATCCGGCGCCACCCCGTCGCGCACCAGGCCGAAGGGCGCAGGGAGGCCGTTGATGATGTCGATGGCGGCGCTCGCCTCTCCCTTGAGAAGCGCTTCCGCCGCGAAGAAACCGGCGGGGCCGGCGCCGACGATCGCGATGCGCGTACCTGGACGCGTCACGTCCCGCGCGACCTTCGCCGCAAGGGCCGTCTGGCAAGGTTGACCGGTTGAGCCTCCATTGGCGAGCTTCCGGTTTCCGATTTGAGAGTTGGACGAGCAAGGAATCAAGATAATGACCACGACAAGAAGGTATCCGGGCCGTTGGATTCCGGCGGCGGCGCTCACGGCCCTCCTGGCCTGCGGCGGGGGAGACTCGGGCAGCGGTGGAGCGGACGCCGCCAGCGAGTCCCAGGCGCCCATGGAAGCCGCCCCGGCCGAGGAAGCGCTGAACATCGACCCGGCGCTCCTCCCGGAGGGTGTGACCGTGGCGATGGTCGAAGAGGGCAGGGACCTCTTCAACGGTGGCGGGATCTGCTTCACCTGCCACACGGTCGAGGCGACGGGTGGACCCCTGGCGCCCGACCTCACGGACGATGCCTGGCTCAACGTGGACGGCGAGTACTCCTCGATCGTCGAATTGGTGAAGACCGGCGTCGCGCAGCCGGTGGAACATCTCGGAGCGATGCTTCCGCGGGCGGGAATGCCCCTGACCGATGCGCAGGTCGAGGCGGTCTCGGCCTATGCATACATGCTGAGCCGGATGTAGCCGCTTGCGCCGGCGCTGGCCGCTACCCCGCGAACAGCTCCCGCTGGGCCCCGCCGTCACGCCGGAAACCCTCGGTTGAGAGCGGCGGCGGGACTCCTTCCAGCCCAGCTTTGCGAACGGCTGCCCGAAACAACCCCTCGAGCTGCTTTGCGTACTGTCCCTCACCGCGGAAGCGGCGGTGAAAGGCGCCGTCGTTCAGCTTTCCCCCGCGAGCCTGGCGAATCCTTCCCAGCACCTTGTCCTTCCGGTCGGGAAAGTGGGTCTCCAGCCAGTGAGTGAAGTGCTCCGCCACTCCCATCGGCAGCCTGACCAGCAGGAACGACGCGTACATGGCCCCCGCTTCGCTCGCCGCCTTGACGATCGCGGGGACCTCTTCGTCCGTAAGCCCCGGGATCACCGGTGCGACGAATACCCCCACCGGAATCCCGGCCGAGGCCAGCCGGTGGATCGCGTCGAGGCGCCTCGCCGGGATGGACGTCCGTGGTTCCATCACCCGTTGCAGTTCGTTGCGCAGCGTTGTCACCGAGACCGTGACGTGCACACAGTCATGCGCGGCCAGGTCGCTCAGAATGTCCGTGTCCCGGGTCACCAGGTGGTTCTTCGTCACGATGGTGACCGGGTTCCTGAAGTCCCTGAGCACCTCCAGGCAGCCCCGGGTGAGCTCGAGCCCGCGCTCCACCGGCTGGTACGCGTCGGTGACCCCCGACATCCCGATGACCCGTGGCTTCCAACCAGGAGCCGACAGGGCCTCTCTCAGCAGCCGGGGAGCTTTGTGCTTGACCAGGATCTTCCGCTCGAAGTCGAGGCCCGACGAGAAGCCCAGGTACTCGTGTGTGGGCCGCGCATAGCAATAGACGCAGCCGTGCTCGCATCCCCGATAGGGATTGACCGAGGCGTCGAACCCGACGTCCGGGCTCTGGTTGCGGGATACGATCGCCCTCGTGGAGTCGGCCAGGAACTCGGTCCGGGGCTTCTCGTCGAGCCGTTGCCCGGGGTCCATTTCCAGATGAACCGTTTCGAAACGGTTCGGGGGGTCGTAAGGTACCGCGCGGCCCTTGATCCGTAGAATACGCATACTCCAATTTCGGGTTTTATTCGGATTTACGCAAGAGGATCCCCCTGGATGACCATCGATGAGCTGGAAAAGAGGCTGAACAGCCTTGCCGACCGCACCCTGCGCTACCACTACATCATCCAGCTCGGGCGGCGCTTGCCCCCCATGCCTCCCGAACTCAAGACCGAAGAAACGCAGGTGCGAGGCTGCATGAGCCCGGCATGGCTTGCGGGGGGACTGGAAGACGGCGATCCGCCGGTGTTGCGTTTCGTGGGAGACTCGGAGTCCGTCATCGTGAAGGGACTCTTCGCCATCCTGGCGGAGGTCTACAACGGCCAGCCCCCGGAGGACGCACTGAGCGTGGACCTCTCGGACATATTCGAACGGCTGAAGCTGGGCGAAGCGCTGAGCCCGAACCGGCGCAACGGGTTCTACTCCATGGTGGAAAAGATCCGGCGGGTCGCGGCCTCTCTTGCGTGACCCCGGGTCGGAATACCAGCCCGTGGGTCGCTGGCACTAGACCGACTCGATCTCGTAGCCGATCCGCCAGTTGGACATGTTCTCCGGGTCATCGGAGCCCTCGTCCCCCGGCTGAATCTTGGCGACGTGGCTCCCGATCGGTCCCGTGAAGGTCCGGCGGTAGGTCTCCAGCTGGTCGTTGGCGCTGAACTGGTCGAGCTCCTCGCCCCTCAGCTCAACGACCAGATGGTCGCTGACCTCTCCCTCGAAGAGAACCTTGTCCAGGTTCCTCAACCGGTTCCAGCGGGGACGGTCGGAGATCGAGTAGTGCCCCTTCGCGGGCATCCGCGTTTCCTGGACGTTGCCGCCGTGGTTGTCGGTAATGACCTTCGACCAGAAGACGAACTCGCCCTTTTCCTTGAAGAACGGCTCGAGGTTGTCCAGTATCTGCAGCCATCTCAGGGTGACTCTTATCCGCGTACCGCCCTGTCCAGTCATTCTCGTTCCGCTCCTTGGTAAGTCGCGCGCCTCGGGAGTCCCCTTGCACGGGTCGGTCGCAAGGTACGAAGAAAGAGGGCTTCTCGTCCAGCCCCCGGCGCCCTTCACGATGTCGCCCAGGGTCCCGCGGACAAGCCGGGGAGCCGGGGCTAGCGTTCCCGAAGCCGCACGATGACCTCCTCGAGCGTTTCCACGAAGACTTCGTTCCGCAGTCTCACCCGCGGCCCGTCCTCTTCGACCGGCCGGATGAGGCGCGGCCTCATCTCGGTGAGTACGTCGTCGATTGCGCGCGAGAGCCGTCGCGCCTCCCTTCGCTTCATTGCCCGGATCGTGTATTTGACCGCCAGCCGATATGCGAGTTGCGACCCGCGCAGCTCATCGATCACACGCTCCGACTCGTCCGGCTTCGTCGGCTCCGACAGGGTTCGCCAGAGGTGGTCGGCGTTGACTCCGTTTCCCTTTTTCATCGGTCTCCCAGCACCCCCCACTCGTCAATGAACTCTTCCGGCTCCACCCCCAACCCGTCCGCGATCCGCGTGATGTAGTTGAAGAAGCCGATCACCTGCGCGGCGTCGTGAATCGCCCGGTCGTCGAGCCCTTCCGCTCTCAGCCGGTCGAGGTCTCCGGCGGACATGGGCCTGTCCTTGGCTGACAGCTTGACCGCGAACTCGCAGAGCGCCATGTCGGCGCGCGACAGCTCCGCTTCCCTCCACCCGGCCACGATGCCATGGACGAGGGCGTCCCCCGCTTCCGCGCTCATGCCCTCGACCTCGGCCCGGAGGTCATGCGCGTGCGCCTGGCTTCAGTAGAAGCAGTCCAGCTCCGCCGACACGACGGTGGCCAGCAGCTCCCGCTGGAACCGGGACAGGGGCGACGGTCCGAACATCACGGCCGCGTACTGCCCCATTGCCGTCCTTAGGACCGGCGCGTTCAGGCTCATCACCTGGACGATGTTCCACACCCGGCCCGAACGGCGGACAGCCGCGTCGAGCTCCCGCTTGAGGAGCCCGGTGGCTCTGTCTCGCGTGATCTCTTCGATCCAGGCCATCGCTATCTCGTCTCCGTTGCCGTCGCCGGGGCGGCCTCGTCCGTGGCGCTCGGGACAGGCGGCGGATTCTTATGCCACCTCGCCCCGGAGGGCCGGAAGTGACGCACCACGCGACCCAGCAGGGGCAGCAGCCGCGACGGCTCCACGCCCCGGGCCCGGTTGGCCGCGCCGATCCGGAACGCCAGCATCCACTGCCGGAACAGCGTGCCGTACGCGGAGAAAAGGGTGTTCCGCGGGTCGTAGATGTTGGTCGCCTCGGATGAGACGCCGTTCAGTTCGATCACTTTGAAGCGTCCGGCCTGGATGTCTTGCACCGTTGTGCCCCGGATGTCGTAGCGGCCGAAGTAGAAGCCGTCAATACTTCGGCTCACCTCTTCGATGGCGGCGGTGAGGGCGGGCGTCTCGAGGTGACTTCCGTCGCGGAACTCGCAGCCGAAGCAGTGATTCCCCCGCTCCTCCAGGGTGACGCGCTCGCCCGCGCCCGGCACCCGGTCGATCGCCGCCCCCAGCTGCCTGGCGAACATCCGCCGCTGGCAGCGGAGCCGCTTGTCGTCGAGAATCAGGCTGCCGATGGTCTGCCGGCCATCGCCGGTGACGACCGGCGGGTGCTTCTCGGTGATCCCGAAGATGTGCCCGCGCTCCTCTCCCGGAATGCGGTAGTAGAAGACGCCCAGCTCCTCACCCGGCACGTATTCCTGCACGATCAGCTCCGGCCCCGGCGCGGCCAGCCGCTCCGCGAGCTCCCGCCGGCTCCTCATGATCGCCACCCCCGCCCCCCGCTCCCCGACATCGGGCTTGACTACGACAGGAACGCTCGTCGGCCCCGCGCCCACCCCCGCCCGCCACGTCTCCGCCACCCGCCCCCGGTCACCGATCGCGGCAAGGATGCGCGACTTGGATTCGCCCACGAAGCCGCCGTCCGGGATCCCGGGGTTCGCGGCGGTGAACAGCGTGAGCGACCTGTGCCGGAAGCCAAGCCACAGCACGCACGCGACCACCGGACGGTAGAAGATCAGGGGTGGCCAGAATTCCCACCGCCAGAGACGGCTCCAGCCGGCCGCGGATCTGCGCCGTCCGTCGGCGCTGAACAGCGGCACGAGGAGACGGAGAGCAAGCAGGGCTCCCAGGGCGGTGACAATCAGCCATGGCAACGTTCGGTCCTGGAACGCATCGATCCTGTCGGCCGCCGCGGTTCCGAAGAGTGCCGAGCCACCGACCAGGAGCGGGGTCCAGAGCGCGGCCGCGACCAGGATCCAGAAGGTGAAACGCAGCAGCGGCATCCGCACCACCCCCGCGGCGACGTAGGTGGGCAGGCGCGTGCCGGGCACGAAGCGGCCCCCAAGGATCAGCGCCGCGCTCCGCTCGGTGAACCAGCGGCACGCGCGCTCGAGCTCCTCGCGGCGGATCAGCCATCTGAACGGCGCGATCCGGGTCACCGGGCGCCCGACCAGGCGTCCCCCCGCGTACAGGAGCAGGTCCCCCACCGCGATCCCCGCGAGGCACGCAAGCACCCCGGGCGCCCAGGGGAGCGATCCCCGCGCGATGAGGAGCCCGGTCCCGATGCATGTCAGGTCCTCGCTGACGAAGGTGGCGACGATGATCAGGAGCAGGGTCACGAAAAGCGCGAAGCCGGTGGCGGGGGAGACGGCGGTGGGGTCGTACAGGACCGAGGCGGCGGCGATCCGCGCGGGGTCGGCCGAGCTGCGCACCGTCGCCGCGCCGGATTCGGCCCGCTGCATGAAGTCCCGGACCGGCGGCGCGATCAAAGCCGGCCGCAGGAAGGTCATGAAGTGGTCCCCGTCGAGCATGACCAGCTCGGACTGGGGTACGATGCGGTGGTGCTCGAGCGCGGCCGTCGCCGGAACGAGCGGGTCGTCCGTCCCGTGAACGATGAGCATCGGACCGGCGTAGCCGCGCAGGATCTCCCGGAGCGGCCGCTGGTCGGTATCGTAGAAGTTGCGGGCGTAGGCGTGGCCAAGGAAGCCGTTGTCGGCGAGCCCGAAGTGGGGGACCAGTTCGAGCAGCGACCAGATGGCGAAGAGCTGGAGGCCGTGAATCGCGTGGTTCAGGTAGTACTCGCCGAGGAGTTCATGCTCCTGTACGCCGATCGAGGAGAGCAGAGTGAGCGAGGCGATCCGCGCCGGATCCTCGCGGTACATTTCCAGCGCCACTCCTCCTCCCATGGAGAACCCCACCATATGCGCGCGCTCGATGGCGAGAGAATCGAGGAGTTGCAGCATCATGGCCGCGTGTGCCCGGATGGAGTAGTCGGGCACCCTGGCGGTGGACGCTCCAAAGCCCGGAAGGTCGGGGGCGATCGCCCTTCCCGCGGCTGCCAGCTCGGGCCCCAGCGCCCGGAAGGCGGACCCCGAGCCAGGGCTTCCATGCAGCAGAAGAACGGGCTGTGACGGATTCTCGGACAGATTCCCCCCGGAATCCGTCACCCATTCACGATACGCGACCGAGATGCCGCCCTCCCGCGGCTTCGGCCACCCCTCCACCCGCTGAACCCGCTGCCCCGACCGCACCTCCGGTTCGGGACGCTGGCTCCGCACCACATGAGACGCGCCCAGCAACACCAGGTACAGAGCCACGGCCACACGTCCGATGTGAAGCCGCCGCCGCCGGCCCAGCCGGCCCGCACCGTCGTCTCCGCCCGGCGCACGGGTTTCCGCCCCGGCCCGCATCCGTGTCATGCGCCGGGATCCCCCGGTGTCTCACCGCCATCCACCGGTTCGAACCGTTCGAGCATCGCGCTCCGCAGGGCCACGGCCAGCGCCTTGCGGTCGGTCGAGCGAACGGGAGCGTCACCGAAGCGAACGGTGCAGTGCACCCGCCTGAGTGCGAAGAGGGCGAGGGCGTGCGGCGCGAATCCCACGTCGCCCCACCAGCACACCCGGTCCCGGGCCGGCGGGCTCTCCGGCGGCGTTCCGTACGTCAGCGTAATCCAGTGGACCGGCTCCGCGTGCGCCGCGGCGGCGGCCAGGAGCGCCGGCTTGAAGGGCAGGATCGTCGCACCCTTCGTGCTGGTGGCTTCGGGGAAGACGATCACGCGGTCATCCCGGTCGAGCGCGCGCCTGATGCCTGCCAGGGCGGGGACCACGCCCCGCTTCCTCGAGCGATCGACGAAGACCGTGCCCCCCAGGGCGGCCATGAACCCCCAGAATGGCCACCGCCGCACCCCTGCCTTGGATACGAACACCATCGGCACGGCCGACGCCAGCACCGCGATGTCCAGATAGGAGAGGTGGTTGGAGACGATCAGCACGCCCTCCGGCGGAGCCACGCCCTCGGTGACCACGCGAACGCCGGTCGCGCGCATCATCCCTCGCCCCCAGCGGTGCATTGCACGCCGCCTCGACTTCGCGCGCCGGGCGGGACCGGAACGGGGCTGGACCAGCGTCGGCAGCCAGGCGGCCAGCATGAGGCATGCGACCGCGGTGGTCAAGGCTCCGACCATCAGGATCCTGGCCCCTACGCGCGGCCACTCCCGCAGTCGTGGCGGAGGCGGGACGGGGGCCGTTTCCGCCCTACCGGAAGAAGCTGCGGTAGACATGGCTCTCCAGCTGACGGACGTCCAGCACGACCAGGAAGTCGATGCTCCCGAATTCCCTGTCCACCGCCGGAGGACCACAGATCCTGGCCCCGAGGTTCAGGTAGCTCTGGAAAAGAGGCGGAATCTCGAAGGGTTCCGCAGGGGCGGCGCCATGGTCGTGAAGACCGCATTCGAACCCCGGCAGCGGCCAGGCAAGAACCTCCGGGTGGAGGTGTCCCTCGTCCACCAGCCGGGCATGCACCTCCTTCCCGATCCGGCCTTCCCGGCTGGTGAGGGAGCAGCATCCGAAGAGGAGGTGCTTCCCCGTCCAGGTCAGGTACCGTGCCAACCCGCGCCAGAGCAGGTGAAGCACCCGGCGGCTTCGGTGCGTGCTGGCGATGCACACCCGTCCCACCTCCACGGCATCGTCCACGACAGCGAACGGGAAGGCCGAGATATCGAACTCGCGTGCGGAGTAGAATCCGCAGTTCGCCGCGGCCATGGCGGCGGTCTGCATCCTGTAGGTCCCGACCGTTCTACCGGTGCTTGTGTCAACGATGAGCAGGTGATGCATGGCTTCATCGAGGTCGTCCTGATCCAATCCGGACTCGAACGATGAATCGAATCCCTCGCCCAGCTCCAGATTGAAGACTTCGAAGCGGAGCCGCTGCAGGGTGTGAAGCTGTTCGATCGAGCGGGCGAAGGTCAGGCGGTACTTGCCCGAGGTAAGGTCGTCCGGGGGGAGCGTGTCCGGGGCCACGGGGTAGCCCGCCGCCCGGCGCCCCCGCACGGCGGGCTGGCCAACAGCGGGCCGACCCACCGCCGGTGAGCTTCCTCCGCGACCCGGGCGGGTCAATGCAGCCTCCTGATCTCGGCGGGATCGACGTGCAGCACGGTGGTCGCCCCCCGGCGAACCAGGTGACCCGTCATGCTCACGGGTGCGGCGATCAGGCCGGAAAGCTCCTCGCCGAGGGCCTCGCCATTCGCCCCGGCCAGGATGATGCCTTCGGTGCTGCCGTCTTCATGGCGCACCATGAGCAAGGGGGGGATGCCCCCGCGAATGCACAGCTCCGCGCACGCCCGGTGCGCGATCCCCGAACCCGGGTTCATGACGCCCAGGTAGCACTTGGCCCCCACGATCTCGCCCTCCACGCTTCGTTTGCCCAGCACCTCGTCGGCGGGTGTGGGGGCAGGGGCGCCGCCCGCCCGCGCCACCGATCCGGCCTCGACCTGGATGACGGCCTGGCCGTCCCGGTAGGCCAGGGTTCCGTCCATCGTGGCCCAGCCTCCGGTCACCGGTTCGACAAGCGCGTCCGCGCCGGACTTGCCCGGCCCCACCAGGAGATAGCGTGAGGTCACCGGTCCCCTGGGAACGATCAGCGACGGATAGGGGTCCGCGACGACGAAGCCCTCGAAGGTGCGGATGGTGCCGTATTCGAAGGCGGCCGCGGGGAGTTGGCGCTGACCGGTCGCGATCACGACCGCGGCAGCCCCCGCAACCACCAGGGAGACGGCCGCGAACAGGCGCTGGAAGCGGCGCACCCGCGGAGGCGAGGGGTCGTGGTATCCGACGTAGAAGTCCGTCACGAATCCTCCTGTCCCCGCGACCGGGGCCCGGCGACCACGGGGAGCGTCGCCGTCCTGGAGGCCGTGCCGAGGGTGTTGGGCACCGGGTTGACCCACACGAAGCCGTCCCGGATGGCCACATCGTAGGTCTCGAGGCGGTCGGTGAAGGGCGGGGGGGCGCAACCGGTCACCGGGTCGTATTGGAAGCCGTGCCAGGGGCAGGTGATGCAGCCGTCGATGATTCTGCCCTCCCCGAGAGGACCCATCTGGTGGCGGCACACGTTGGAGATGCACGAAATGGTCGTTCCGTTGCGGAAGACCGCGACGCGCTCATCCCCGAGCGTGACCACGCGGCCCTCCGAATCCGGAATCTCGTCGGCGACGACGGTACGCACGTAGCCGTCGTGTTCCGGGGACGAACCGGATCCGGCCAGCACGTCGGCCCGATCCCGGCGCCGCTCCGCGAGTCCCGTGTACAGGTGAACCGTGAAGACGGCGACAGCCACGGCGGCGGTCACCGGCCACAGGTACTCTTTCCCCTCGCCCTGCAGCGTCCCCAGGACGATGTGCCCCAGCAGCACAGCATAGGCCGCGTACACGGTCATGTGAAGGCTCTTCCAGATACGCGGCGTCAGGTTGGCGAGCCAGAAGTCGTGACTTGTCGCGGCCATGACAAACAGCACGCCCAGCACGACGGCCCCCAGCGGCTGGAAGGGAATGTCCCCGGGGCCACCCAGGCTGCCGTCGCTGGTGAGCACGCTGACGAAGGGGTTGATGTCGCCGAGAGCGTGGAACTGGAAGATCGCGAGCGCGCCGTGGACCAGCCCGGCAAGGAATGTGGCCACGCCCAGATGGCGCCGGTTGTAGAGGACCGGAAGGAAGCGCGGCGAGATGCGCGCCAGGGGCCCGATCACGAGGACGCACGACAGCATCACGAAGGCGAGGCTCCCGGATGCCCTCAGCATGAGGGTTTCGGCCGTGACGTGGGGCTGGGTGACGACGGTGACGGCGATGAAGGTCACCGCGTACGCCGCCATGCACGCCGCGACCACGAGGTCGTACTTCCGCTTCTGTGGCGACCATCCGACCCCCTGGTAGGTGTGGCTCACGGGTTGCCCTCCGGGATCGCCGCCTCGCCCAGCCGGATGTCGCGGGCGAGGTCCAGCAGGAGGAGGCGTCCGCCGGCGGGAAGACCATCGGGCACCGGGAGGTGTGTGCGACCGGCGCTCACGCTACCCAGCACCCGGGGAGGCCCCCCGTCCGCTTCCACCACCAGGCCGGGCTCGGCGGCGTCCAGTCCGGGTGGCAGTGAGATGCGCATCACCTGGCCACCGGCCGCGTCCGAAAGGAGTTCCACCCGGGCCGTGCCCGCGGGTGTCTCAACGGCGACATCCCAGATCGTTGCCGAATAGGCCCGCGCTTCGCCGGGGAAAGGACTCGGCACCGGGCGGGCAGCGCGGGTGCCCCACCCGTAGGCGATCACGCCACCGGCAACGACGGCGCTCGCCAGCACCGCCTTCAGGTGCGCGGATCGATGACCGTGCCTCATCGGAGACCGTGCCTCATGAATGTCCCCGCCGGGCTCGTCGCCACTTCGTCAGCATGGCCGGCCAGAGCACCACCACTCCGGGGGTGATCAGGATCCGAAAGCCGGCTGTCCCGCCCCTGGCCACAGCGTCGACCGCGCCCGCGCCCTTCCAGATGAACGGCACCGCGAACACGACCCCGGCCACGAGGTAGACGGCCAGAACGGTCACGAAGACTTGTGCGATCGGGTACGGAATGGTTGCTCCTCCCTCAGAGGGTTCGGGCCGGTGTCCGGCCATGCCGGCGACCGCAAACTACTACTGTTCGTCCCGCCCGCGAAACAGGATGACCCGGTGGCTCGTAGCGTAGCAAACAGCATTGGTGCACCGCCACAGCGAAGTCCGCAGGGCCGGACCAACCCGGGAGAACGAAGATGTCAGATCCGTACAGAGAAGCGACCCGTCATGAGCGGTGGGGCGGCATGTCACCTTTCGCCAGGATCGCGCTGGTGGTGGGATCCTTCTTCGCCGTCGGCTTGACGGTGCTGGTGGTCGTGGGCCTGCTGATCGCCAGGAAGGCGTCCGAGATCGCAGGGGACTTCCGCGAGAACCCGGCGGAGACCTTCGCGCTCATGGCCGAGAAGTTCAGCGACGACGTGTCGGTCGTCGCATCCGACGGCGATGCCGGTCAGGTCGTCCTGAGGCTCGAGAACACGGGCGAGATGGTCACCGTGGACCTGTCCGATGTCGCGCAGTCGCTGCGCGAGGGGATGCGGGAAGGAATCCACGTCGACGGAAAGGCGGATGGACGCGGTGGGGTGCTCCGGATTACGACATCCGAGGGTGATGCCACGATTGAGCTGCGGGGCGACGAGGACGGCGGGTTTCTGCGGGTATCGACCGCGGAAAAGGAAATGCGATTTGGGGCCGGGGACGCCTCCGCGGCGTTGCCACGGTGGGTACCGGTCCATCCGGATGCCCGCGTGCAGAAAGGGATCTTCTCCAGCGAGACCGACGACGCCGTGATCGGAGGGGTGGTGCTGAGGACCGATGCATCACCGCGGTCGGTTATCGATTGGTATGGGGAGGAGCTGAAGGGCAGCGGCTATTCATCCACGGTGACCTTCAGCAGGGACGACGCCATCCGGGGACGGATCGAGGCCAGGACCTATTCCGGCGGCCAGGGGCGGGAGCTCTCGGTGATGGTCGGTGAGGACGACGACGGAGACGGTTTCATCATCATCATCCACCGGACCGAGCTTTAGCGGCTGGCGCTACCGCCCCCTCGTCCATAGCAGGAGTGCCCCGTTGGCGGCGCGGAATCCGTAGCGCGCCAGGGCTTCCAGCGGTGGAAGGATCTCCACCCCTTCGAGGTCCGCAGGCGTGATGCTGGAGAGCACCTCGCCGGGATCGGGTACGTGGACATCATCGAGATAGACGGCCACCATGGCGCAGGCGCCTGCCCGCGCCTCGATGTCGTCCTGATCGGTGGTGCCGAGTTGGTTTGTGCCTGAAGCGAGTCGGCTTCCGGTCTTCTGCATGACCGAGCGGTTGCGGCCTGACTCCACGCAGATTGCGGTCTCGGGGGCCCCGGTCGACAGGGCCATGCGGCGGGCGCGCAGTCCCGGGATGTTCATGGTCGTAAGAAGCGAGATGAGGTCGCTGCGTGGACCGCGGGCGTCGATCTCCGCGCGGGTCAGCCGCCCCACCAACGTCCCCCGCCGCCGCTCTCCCTCGATGAGCCCCCGCAGTCGTCCGGCGTCGGGGGTGTTGCGCGCCGACGTGACCGTGATCGAATCCAGCGCGATCGGGGCGGGCGGGAGGAAGATCTCCACGGTGACGGTATCCGCGACGACGTCGAGTTGAGGCGTGATCGCTTTTTGATATCCCGCGCGCGTCACACCCAGCACGTAGGCGCCTCTCCCGGGTACGCTGACCGAGAAAGTGCCGTCGGCCTGCGTAAACAGACTCGCGACGGGCTCGCTCGCCTCGTTCACCACGATCACCAGGGCGTCACCGATGGGCATGCCGGACACGGGGTCGGAGACGCTGCCTGTGATCCGCTGCGCTGCCGCGGGGTTGAAGACGCCGGCGACCAGGGCTGTGGCCACACTCGCCACGAGCAACCCGCCAGGGGTGGGCCATCCACCCTCGCGTCTGTGCTCTGTTGCCGACATCGCGGCGCTCCTGTTCCAGGCTTCGCTGATCCAACATACAACCTGCGGGGGTACAGCGCCTCATGCGGCTTCGGCATGCGGCGGGGATTGTGCTGCGGGCCGCGAGGGACGGGATTGGACGGAGTCGACGACGGCGGCCTACTTTCGGGGCCCGGCCCGACATCCCCCACGACCGGATCGTCCCATGCAAAAACCCGTTACGTTGCTGACCTGCCTTGCACTCGGCCTGGTTGCGAGCCTCCCCGCCTGCTCCGATTCCGGCGACGGTGCCGCGCCTGGCGATGTTGCGGCGCCAGGAGAGAGCAACCGCCTCGACCTGGGCGCAATCTCCGACGCCCTCCTCGCCCGCATGGCCTTGCAGCCCGGTGAGCGCGTTCTGCTGGTCGGTCTGGGTGGCGGGCGCTGGGACGCCGTCGCTGCGCTGCTGCGCGAGGGGGTCGCCGCTGCGGGCGGCGTCGACCTCGGCGCGGTGGACGTATTCGGGGCGCCGCTGCCCGGGGCGGGGCCCGCCGACTTCGCGTCCTCCCTGGGCCAGGATCCGGCGGGCTGGTCGGAAGCGCTTGCCGGAGTCGATGTGGCGGTGAAGCTCCCCGGGGCCGTGCCGGCGCCGGAGGTGCCGCACGACGTATACCGCGCCTTGCAGGACGTGTTGCGTGGAGGCGCGGGCCGGACGATCCACTTTCACTGGGCCGGGGCGACCTCCTTCGAGATGGAGGAGCTCCCCGTGGACGACCATATCGACCAGGTCTACCAGACGGCGTTGCTCGACACCGACTACCCGGCTCTGGCGGAGACGCTGGCCGCATTCGAGGCCGCGTTGCGTCAGGGGGAGGTCCGCGTGACGACCCCGGCGGGGACCGATGTCCGCTTCGAGGTGGGTGACCGTCCGGTCACGCGCCAGGACGGGGACGCGTCGGCCGCCAGGGCCGCCATGGCCCGCAACCTGATCGATCGCGAGGTGGAGTTGCCGGCTGGGGCGGCCCGGGTCTCCCCCGTGCTGGAGACCGTGCAGGGGCGGATCGCGTTCCCTCCCGCGATGTGGGGCGGCACCCGCGCCGAAGGGGTGGTGATGCACTTTGAGGGAGGCCGGGTAGTGGAGGTGGAGGCCAGCGCGGGGCGTGAGGATGTGCTCGCGGAGATGGAAGCCGCGGGGGACGCGGGGAGCACGTTCCGGGAGCTGGCCGTGGGGCTCAACCCGTTGCTGGCGATCCCCGAGGGTGAAGAGTGGATCCCGTACTACGGGTACGGTGGCGGCGTGGTCAGGCTGTCGCTGGGAGACAACACCGAGCTGGGTGGGTCGACCGGTGGCGGCTACGTGCGCTGGAACTTCTTCACCGACGCCACCGTGACGGTGGGTGGGGAGGATTGGGTGCGGGACGGACGGCTGGTGGAACGGTAGCCGCCTGGCCGGTCCAGCTACCCCGCCGTCCCGCTCCGCTCCGCTTCGAAGAGCCGGTCGAGTTCGGCCGATTCGTATCTCGGCGTCAACTTCGCGACCGCCCAGTAGGCCAGGAACGACAACACGACACCGGGGAAGACCTGATGGATCCCGCCGGTCCACGGGAACCGCTCCCAGAGCAACAGCACCGCCAGTCCGACGACGAACGACGCCACCGTCGCCGTCCCGTTCCCCTTGCGCCAATACAGCCCCATCAGGAGCGCGGGTCCGAAGCAGGCGCCGTACACCGCGCCCGACAACGCCGTCAGAGCCACGATCCCGTCGGGCGGGTTCAGGGAGATGATCGCCGTGATCAGGGCGAAGAGCGCCACATACAGCCGGGTCGCCTTGAGGACCGACCGCTCCGACCCGGACTTTCGCGCCATCCCCACGATGTCCCGCTCGGCCGTTGACGCCATGACCAGCAGCACGCTGTCCAGCGACGACATCGCCGCCGCTACCATGGCCAGCAGGAGGAACGCCCCGGTGCCCGCCGAGAAGACCCCGGGGGTGGTGAGGAGCTGGGGCACCACCATGTCCGTTTCGGGCAGGCCGCCCGGGATGATGTTGCGGGCATACAGGCCGACCGGAATCAGCAGCGTGTAGACGAGCAGGAATGCGCCGGTGGAAACCCACAACCCTTTCCGGGCCGCCGCGCGGCTCTCCAGGGCATAGAAACGTGACAGCTGGCGAGGCTCCACGGCGAACTTGACGGTGGCGGCGAAGACCACGCCCAGCGCCAGGGGCACCGACACGCCCCCTCCCCAGCGCAGCAGCGGCTCGGTCAGCGGATCGTCCGCCAGCGCGGCGACGGAGCCGAGCCCTCCCGCGGCGGCAACCGTGCCCCGGAAGAGCAGGATGCCCGCCAAAATCATCACCACGCCCTGGACCGCGTCGGTCTTCACCACCGATATGAAGCCGCCGACGACCGTGTAGAGCATCACGATGAAGAAGACGATGATGATCGCGGCCCTGTACGGGATGTCCAGGAAGACTTCCAGCAGGTTCCCGATCCCCTTGAACACGGCCGTCATGTAGATGAAGGACGCGAACAGGACGATCGCCGCCGCGAGGACACGGGCCGCGGGGCTGCCGAAACGGAAGCCGATGAAGTCGGGGATGGTCAGGGATCCGAGGGACTCCGTGAAGGTGCGGAGTCGCGGGGCCACCGCCACCCAGGCGAAGAGCGACAACCCGATCACGAAAGGAATGAGCAGGAACCAGGTGATCCCCCAGTCGTACGCCTGGCCCGAAAAGCCGACGAACGAGTTCGTGCTCGAGTAGGTCGCGAAGAACGAGAGGCCGATGGCGACGGGCCCCATCGAGCGTCCTCCGACAAAGTAGTCGGCGACTCCGTGCGTCTTCCGGTTGCCGGACCACGCGTGATACGCCAGCAGGGCGGTATAGACCAGCAGGAGCAGGTGGACGATCCAGTAGGTGCGCAGGTTATCCAGAATGGCCTGAATCAAGCGGACTCCTCGGAAGCGCGGGACGGAATCGCGGGCGCCCCCCGGTCCCCGGGGTCCGAGCCGGGGTCCGGAGGCGCTTCGGAACCCGTGAACATGTCGGAGACGGTGTCCTTGCGCACCTTCCCCATCGCGTTGCGGGGGAGGCCGTCAACGGGCGCGAAGTCATGGGGGACCTTGTACGGGGCCAGCCGCTCCTTGCCCCACGCCCGCAGTTCGGGTCCGGTCGGACGTGCGTGGCCGTCGACCGGTACCCACGCCGCGCAGAGACGCTCGCCCCAGTCGGAGTCGGGGACACCCACGGCCGCGAGGTCGCGTATCGCGGGGTGCGTTCGGTACAGATCCTCCACCTCCAGCGCCGACACCTTGTACCCGCCCGTCTTGACGATGTCGACGCTGCGGCGTCCCAGAATCCGGTGGTAGCCGCCCTGGGCGACGCACGCTTCGTCACCGGTTCGGAACCATCCGTCCCGGAAGGCGGCCGCGGTGTCGTGCGGACGGCGCCAATATTCGCGGAATACCTGCGGGCCCCGCACCTCGATCTCGCCCTGGCCGCCCCCGGAGACCGGGACGCCATCGTCGTCGACGATGCGCAGATCGACGCCGGGCAGAGGATGGCCCACATGGCCGGGCCGGCGTTCTCCGGTGAGCGGATTGGACAGCGCCATGCCGATCTCGGTCATGCCGTACCGCTCCAGGAGGGTGTGACCGGTGATTTCGCGCCACCGCTCATGGGTCGCGACGGGGAGCGCGGCCGATCCGGAGACCATGAGGCGGAGCCCCGCTGCGCCCCGCGACCATCGCTGCCGCACGGCACGGGGCGCCTTCTCCCAGGCGTGTACCAGACGTGCGTAGACGGTGGGCACGGACATGAAAAGCGTGATGTCGCCGGACGCGAGGCGATCCCAGGTGGAGGCCGGCGCCCCCGAGCCGAATTCGCAGGCGGCGCCGGACCAGAGGGCGCAGGCCAGGGCGTTCACGACGCCGTGGATGTGGTGCAGCGGCAGCGTGTGAAGGATGCGGTCGTCCTCGTGCCACGCCCAGGCGGTGGTGAGCGCGGTGATCTGGGCCGCGAGGTGGCGGTGGGTGGTGAGGACTCCCTTGGGGCGGGCCATCGTGCCGCTGGTGTAGATGATCAGGGCCGGGTCGGCGGGGCGGGGGAGGGGGGCGGTCGGGGGGGTGGTGAGGGGTGGCGGGGTGAGGTCGTGCCCACTGTGCAGCTCCACGACGGCCGCCCCCTGAGCGCGCGCCGAGGCGGCGAGGGTGGCCGCGTGCGCGAGGGACCGGTCCGCGACGACGACGCGGGGGCGGGCGTCGTGGAGGACGTACTCCAGTTCGCGCACCGGGTGCGATACCGCCAGCGGAACGGCGATGCCCCCGCACAGCCAGGTGCCCAGTTGCACGGCCACGTGCATCCGCCCCGGCGATACCAGGTAGGCGACGCGGTCTCCCATGAGGTCTCGGGGGGCGCCGTCGCCGGCCGCCGCCGCAAGTCGGTCCCCAACCGCCATTGCGCCGCCCAGTACGTCGCTGTAGAGCCATCGCCCCCCATCGTCCGCCAACGCGGTCCGTGTCGAGAACGACGCTTGCCCGATCCGGGCCAGGAGGGTGGTTGGGGGGGTGCTGATCGGGGTGCTCCGCGTGTGGGTTGCGGCTTCAGGATCGCATGGAAGGTGTAGCGTAGCCGCCTCGTGCGACAAGCGGGGCGTGGCGCGGGTGGGGGGGTGGACGCATCTTTCCGGCATGTCCCCCGAACTTCGGAGACCTCCAGGTGAGCGATGGCCCCCGTGGACTGCTGGCCAGGATGTACGGTGCCGCCATCCTCAATGCGGCCGTGTACGACGAGGTGGGAGCCGACCCCCGCGCCACCGGTCAAGCCGCTTTCGTGGTGGTGCTCGCCTCCGTCGCGGCTGCGAGTCTCGACTACGGTCTCGGGTGGCTCACCATGGCCGCGGCGGGGCTGGCGAACCTGGCGCAATGGCTGGTCTGGGCGGGGATCACCTATCTGGTGGGCGACAAATTGCTGGGTGGCACCGCCACATGGGGCCAGCTGCTTCGAACCCTCGGCTTCGCGCGGGGGCCCGGAATCCTGACCGTCTTCGTTCCGCTCATCGGAGGGATCCAGATTGCGGTCCAGGTGTGGGTGTTGGTCGCGGGCATCGTCGCCATCCGCCAGGCGCTGGGCCTCGGAACGGTGCGGGCGCTGCTCACCGCCGTGATCGGGATGGTTCCGTATTGGATCTACCACACCCTGTTCCTCCATTGACTCCCCGGGATTGGCGAGGGTGACGAGGGTGTGGAAGGCGCTGGCGAGGATTGCCCTGATTGCCGGCATCGCCGCGTGGGTCGTGGCGGCCCGGGTGTCGGCGCAGGAGACCGCCGACGCTCGCCAGCTCGTCGAGTCCCTCGGGTGCGGCGCGTGCCACGCGGGTGTGCCGGAGGCGGAAGCCATCCGCGCGGTGGCCCCGCCTTTCGGGGACGGAGCCGCACCGCTTGCGCCGGCGTATATTTTCCATTATATGGACGATCCGCAAACCGTGCGACCGAACATCACGCCCGCGCGGATGCCCCGCTATGCGCTGAGTGAACGCGAGCGGCTTGCGCTGGCGCTCTTCGTCACGAACGATCGCGAACTTCGCGGGGTGGACGATGCCTTCCGCGCCGCCCAGCGACGCCATCCGGACGCCGACCGGTCGGAGGGCCGAACCCTCTTCGAGGCGCTGAATTGTGCCGGCTGCCACGTCAACCCCGAGGTTGCACCGCTCCAAACCGCGCCCGACCTGAGCGTGCAGGGGTTGCGAGTCCGCGAGGACTGGCTCGCGGGCTACCTGGCGGACCCCGTTACGATCCGGCCTGCCGGACCCGTCCCCGGACGGGGAGGCCGGATGCCGGACTTCCGCCTCGGCCCGGCGGAGGTCGCCGCCATCACCGGCTTCCTCCTGGAGCAGACGGCGGCCGCAGCGCCGCCCTGGGAGCCCACGGCGCTCTCCCCCTTCGCGATGGGCAAGGCGGAAGCTCTCCTCCGTGACCGGTGGAGCTGCCTGGGTTGCCACCAGCTGGGCGAAGACGGCGGCAGGATCGGCCCCCGTCTGGACGGCATCGCCCAACGGCTGCGTCCCGCGTACGTGCGTGCACTGATGCGCGAACCCGCCCACCTCGCGCCGGGCACGATCATGCCGGGGTCACTCGAGCAGCCGGACCGTCTGGACCTGATCGCATCCTTTCTTATGCAGAGGGAGGGGGAGTGGTCCGGCGCCGACCCCCTTGCAGGGATGCCCGCGCTCCCGTACTTGGCCGCCACGGGGAGGGGGACACCACCCGGCCGACAGGTGGGCGCCGCTGCGCCGGAGCATCCCGGCGAGGCCGTCTACACAGCCCGCTGCTCCCCCTGTCACGGCATCCAGGGCGACGGCGACGGCTTCAACGCGCCGTTCCTGCCGGTTCCCCCCGTGCAACACGCCGACTCCGCGGCCATGTCGCCGCGTCCCGACGATACCCTCTACGACGGGATCCACGCGGGTGGCTGGATCCTCGGCAAGAGCCACCGCATGCCCGCCTTCGGGGCGTCCCTGGACGACGACCAGATCCGGTCGCTGGTCGCCTACATCCGCACCCTTTGCGACTGTCAGGGCCCGGCCTGGTCCCGGGACGGACGCCGACGGTGACAGGTCCGTACCCCCGGACACCCTGGATTGCCGTGGCAGCCGGGACGATCCTGCTCGGTTGCGGCGACCGGCCGGCGAGCTCCGACACCACTGCCATCGCCGCCACCGGGGACGGGCCGCTCGCCGAAGTCGTCCGAGCGGACTTCGCGGGTTCCGAGAGCTGCCGTGGCTGCCACATCGACCAGTATGCCGTCTGGGCCGCGTCCACCCACGGACGGGCCGGGGGCGAGCCGGGCCCTGCAACGGTCGTCGCCCCGTTCGACGGCACGCCGATCGTTCTTGCAGACGGCGTCGTGATTCCGCGCGTGGACTCGTCCGGCCGGTATTTGTTCGAAGTCCGACAATCCGGGACATCCGAACAAATTGTCAATGTCGACGGTGTCATCGGCGGCGGACACATGCTGGGCGGCGGCACCCAGGGATTCGTCACCCACGCCGCTGACGGCACGGTTCGCTTCCTCCCCTTCGACTACTCTCCGCCACTGGGCGACTGGTTCTGCAACACGGGCACGCGGGCGGAGAGGGGCTGGGTGCCGATCACCGCGGACATGTCGCTGGCGGACTGCGGGGACTGGCCTCCGGCGAGGATCCTCGGAACGTATTCGCGCTACGCCAACTGTCAGTCGTGCCACGGCAGCCAGATCACGACACGTCTGGAACCGGGCACCGGGGCGGTCACGCGTTGGACCTCTCTCGATATCAACTGCGAATCGTGTCACGGTCCGGCGCAGCGGCACGCGGATCTGATGGCCACGAACCCGGCAGCGACTTCGCCCGACATCGCGATGGCGAGCCGGGTCACCGACGGCGTGGAGGAGTCCCTCGGGGTCTGTTTCCGCTGCCACGCGCTCAAGGATGTGGTGACGGAAGGCTACCTTCCCGGCGCCTCGTTTGCCGACCACTACGCCCTGAAGCTGCCCGTCCTCGGTGACGATCCCTACCTGCCCGATGGCCGTGTGAAGACCTTCGCGTACCAGGGGACCCACCTCTCGTCATCGTGCTATGTGGACGGCAACATGACCTGCGTCAGCTGCCACGAGCCCCACGGGCTGGGGTACTGGGACGTCAACCGGACGCCCCTGTCCGACGAGACCGACGACCGCCAGTGCACGTCGTGCCACGCCGCGAAGGCAGCAGCTCCCGCAGGGCACACCTTCCACACGCCAGAATCGTCCGGGAGCCGTTGCGTCTCGTGCCACATGCCCTACCTGCAGCACCCCGAGGTCGGGGACGGCGTGCCCTTTGCCCGTTCGGACCACACGATCCCGGTCCCGCGCCCCGCCCTGGACGTTCGACTCGGGCTGGTGAGCGCGTGCCGTGGCTGCCACGGTGAGCTCAGCGAGATACGCCTTCAGGCGAGTGTCGACGAATGGTGGGGGGCCACCAAGCCCCACGATCCGGTCACGGCGGGTCTGTTGGCCGTGACGGACGCCATGGGCGAGGACCTCGCGGCCCGCATGCTGCTGCACCCGGCCGACGGAGCCTTCATGGCGCAGTTCCAGGCACTGGTGCGCTTCGTCGGCGGCTGGGTCCGGCCCGGCGAGGGTTTGGGCGACGAGGCTTCCGCGCGGATCGGGGAGTTGGCCGCATCCGACGACCCCGATTTGCGAGCGCTCGCACTGGCGGTCCTTCACGCGGCGAGTCCCGGTCCCGGCCCGAAGGATCCGGGAGGCACGGCCCCCCTCCTGGATGTCGCCGCGGCCGCGGCCCGTGAACCGGTGGCCGTGCGCCGGCGGTGGATCATGGTGCTGGGATTCCTGTCCGACGAGGCGCTCGCCCGTGGCGAAACGGGCCCCGCCGAAGCCTTGCTGGGGAAGGCGCTGGCGGTGCTCCCGGGAGATCCCGCGATCCTCCGTGCCCTGGGGCTGCTGCACAACCAGGCGGGTGACCCCCGGTCCGCAATCCGGGCCTTAGCCGAGAGCCTCGCGGGGGACCCGAACCAGCCCCTGGTCCATGTCAACCTTGGCATCGCGAGGGCAGCGGCGGGAGATCCGGCGGCGGCGGTCCGCGAGTACGAGGCGGCGATCGCGCTCAATCCTCGTGAGCCGCTGGCCCACTTCAACCTGGGCAACCTGTACCTTCGCAGCGACAACGTGGCTGGAGCGATTCAGGCGTACGAGAGGGCGGTGGCGCTTGCTCCCGAGCTGGCCCGGGCCGAGCTCAATCTGGCGATCGCGCTGGCCCGCGCGGGGCGCATACAGGAGGCTCTGACCCACGGTCGCCGGGCGGTGGAGTTCGCCCCCGGCGACGAAACAGCGCTCCGGGTGCTCTCCGACCTGGAAGCGGCGGCCAACAGGAGACCCCCGCAATGAGTGAAATGAAACGGGTACTTCGGGTCCGGGACGGGCTCTCCATCACGGTCGGCATCATCATCGGCGCGGGCATCCTGCGCACCCCGGGCCTGATCGCGGAGTACCTGGGGAACGGATGGCTGATTCTGGCCGTGTGGGTGCTCGGGGGGGTCGTCGCCGGACTCAGCACGCTGGTGCTGGCCGAAATGGCGGCGGCACTGCCCGAGGCCGGCGGAAAGTACGTCTACGCCCGGGAAGCGTTCGGCCCCGTCGCGGGGTTTGTCGCGGGCTGGTCGGAGCTGCTGGTGTCCCGCGCCTTCTCGGGAGCGATCAAGGCGGTGGCCATCGCCGAATACCTGATCATCCTCACGGGCAGCGGATCGGTCCGTATCCTGGCGACCGGAGTGGTGGTTGGCTACGTGATCCTGCACATGGGGGGCCTCAAGGTCGGCACCACCTTCCAGAACGTGACCACGGCGATCAAGGTGGTGGTCCTCGCGGGGATCGCCGCGGCAGGAATCGCCGCCGGCGACGGGAGCGGCCTGATCGCGGGGCCGACCGTCGCGCACGCCTCCCTGCTCGGGTTCGCCCTCGCGTACCAGTCGGTGGCCTTCGCCTACTACGGCTGGGAGGACGCGGCCAAGATGGCGGAGGAAGTCCGTGACCCGGGGCGCTCGCTTCCCAGGATCCTCATCGGGGGAGCAGTCGCCGTGGCCGTCCTCTACCTGATGGTCAACACGGCCTACCTTGCGGCGCTCACCCCGGACGAGATGGCGGGCTCCGAGCTGGTTGCCCGCGACGCGGTGCTGGGGGTGTTCGGCGACACCGCGGCGACCTTCGTGGTCATTGCCAGCCTTCTGATCCTGGTCAGTTCCCTGAACGTCAACTTCCTGGGCATGCCCCGCGTCGCCTTCGCCCTGGCACGCTCCGGCCTGGCCCCGAAGGTCTTTCGCTACGTGTCACCCCGGGGCACCCCGGTCGCGGGTCTGCTCCTGATCGGGGTGTTGATTCTGGGCCTGGCTTCGACGGGCGCGCTGGAGTTCCTGATCCAGTTCATGATGCTGGTGGCGATCTCGGTGGACCTGATGGTGCTGTCGGCCTTCTTTCGGCTGCGCAAACTCCGTCCCGAGCTGGAGCGCCCGATGAAATTGCCCGGCGGGCGCTGGACAGCTGGGGTGACGATCATGCTGTACCTTCTCATCCTGGCGATCATCGTCGGGACGCAGCCCTGGCTGGCCGTGGGAGGCGTCGCGATCCTGGGAGGGCTGGCCGTTGCCGGAACGGTGACCGCGAGGCACTCGAGAGTCTAGAACTGCCACACCCCCAGAAGCTGCACCACGTTCTCGTCGATCTCCGTCCCCAGCTTGTTTCGCCAGTACTGGTACTCGATGCCGGCGAAGAGCCCGTTGGCGGAGCCGCCGACCGCCTGGCCGATGTCCCAGCGCAGTTGGGGTTGGGCCAAGATCCAGGCATTCACATCGTTGCCCAGCTCGTCGGATGTCGAGCCCACGTACTCGATGTGGCCCGAGATGGAGAAGGCCTGGCTTCCGATGTTGAACGGCAGCAGCCCGTTCACATCGAAGATGAGGCGGTTGCCGGCCTTGGGTGCTCCCCCGCTGTCCAGGCCGCCGCTCCGGTCCACGCCTGTCATCATGTCGGTGTTGAGGAATACGAATCCCGGCAGGCGCCACGAAACGCGAACACCTGAAATCCATTGCAGGAAGTTGGGATCACCCCCGGCGGCGACTCCTCCGAGCAACCCGAAGTCGGTGAACGGCCCGGTAGCCAGGTCGCGGCCCGCCAGCTTGCCGAGGCTCAGGTTCGAATACCACTCCCCGTAGAAGTCGTTGTCGTTGAAGCCGTCGTCGACGCCGTCGTCGCTCACGTCGACAAAGAAGAAGTTGTCTCCGAATCTCCAGAAGGACGCGTGCTGCAGCGTCAGTACGGCGGTCGCATGAGACATCTCGCTGAACGGGTTCATGAGATTGCCATACTGGTAGTGCATTTCGGTCTGGGCCTCGGCCCGGATCGCCCCGCCCGCGCACCACGTCGCCATCAGCACTCCGACCAATGGTGCGCGCATGATTCGCTCCTGAAGTCTATCGTGGCGGTCCGGCTCCAGCGGGCATCCGGATACGGTCGACCAGATCCCGGATATGCGCCGGCGGTGCAGGCGTGAACCTGGATACCGTAAGCGCAACGGCGAAGTTGAGCAGCATCCCGACCGTGCCGATCCCTTCGGGCGAGATGCCGAACCACCAGTTCTCGGGCGTATCCGCTGCCGGATTGACGAAGCGGAAGTAGATGATGTACGCGGCCGTGAACGTGATCCCTGACAGCATGCCGGCGATCGCCCCCTCCCGGTTCATGAATCGCGTGAAGGTGCCCAGGATGATCACGGGGAAGAACGACGAGGCCGCCAATCCAAAGGCGAAGGCCACCACCTGGGCCACGAACCCCGGGTCGCTGATCCCGAGCAGACCCGCGGCAACCACGGCGAACGCCGCGCTGATCCGCGCGGCTACCAGTTCGCCCTTTTCCGAGATGTCGGGCTTGAAGGCTCGTTTCAGCAGGTCATGGCTGATTGCCGACGACACCACCAGCAACAGACCCGCCGCCGTCGAAAGCGCCGCGGCCAGTCCTCCCGCCGCCACCAGCCCCACCACCCAGTTGGGGAGCCGCGAGATCTCCGGGTTGGCGAGCACCATGATGTCGGGGTTGACGGTGAGCTCGTTGCGCTCGGGGTCGCCCACGTACAGGATGTTGCCGTCCTGGTCGTGGTCTTCGAAGGTGATCAGCCCGGTGTCCTCCCATTTGTTGAACCACTCGGGCATGGCGTCGTAGGGCTGCCCGGCGACCGTGTCCAGCAAGTTGGCACGCGCGAAGACCGCGATGGCCGGGGCCGTCGTGTAGAGAATCGCGATGAACAGCAGCGCCCAGCCCACGGAAGTCCGGGCGTCCCGCACCTTGGGCACCGTGTAGAAGCGGATGATGACGTGCGGCAGCCCGGCAGTGCCCACCATGAGTGCCGCCGCAATGAAGAACACGTCGATCATCGACTTGGTGCCGTCCGTGTACGCCGCAAACCCCAGTTCCTGGTGGAGTCCGTCGAGCTTGTCCAGCAGGAAGACGCCGGTTTCGGGGTCCGCGCCTCCGAAGCCGAGCTGCGGGATGGGCGTCCCCGACAGCATGACCGCCAGGAAGATCGCAGGGACCATGTAGGCGAAGATCAGGACGCAGTACTGTGCGACCTGGGTGTACGTGATCCCCTTCATCCCGCCCAGGACCGCGTAGAAGAAGACGACCGCCATGCCGATGATCACCCCGACGGTGACATCGACCTCGAGGAAACGGCTGAAGACGATGCCGACGCCCCTCATCTGTCCGCTCACGTAGGTGAACGACACAAAGATCGCGCACGCCACCGCCACGATTCGGGCGACCTGGGAGTAGTAGCGTTCGCCCACGAACTCGGGGACGGTATAGGCGCCGAACTTGCGCAGGTAGGGCGCCAGCAGCAGCGCCAGGAGGACGTAGCCGCCGGTCCATCCCATCAGGTAGACCGACCCGTCGTATCCCATGAACGAGATCAGCCCCGCCATGGAGATGAAGGACGCCGCCGACATCCAGTCCGCCGCCGTGGCCATGCCGTTGGCGAGGGGCGAAACGCCGGTGCCCGCGACGTAGAAATCCTTGGTCGAGCGTGCCCGTGACCAGATCGCGACACCGATGTAGAGGGCGAAGGAGGCGCCCACCAACAGGAAAGTCCAGGTGCGTACGTCCATCGGCTACCGTGCCGAACTGGCCGAACGGGATACCGCCACCCTGCGCCGGTTGTTGTTCGGGCCCCTCATTCCTCTGCCACCCCGAACTCCCTGTCCAGCCGGTTCATCAGGCGCGCGTAGACGAAGATCAGCACCACGAAGACGTAGATCGACCCCTGTTGTGCGAACCAGAACCCCAGCTTGAAACCCGTTCCCGGGATGCGCACCGCGTTCAGCGCGTCCACCAGGAGGATCCCGAAACCGTACGAGACCACGAACCAGATGGAGAGGAGTATGAAGAGGTAGCGGAGATTGCGGGCCCAGTAGGCGTTGGGGTCGGGCATGACGGGGGAGGGTGGTGGTTGAAGGGCGGTGGGATGTGAAGCCGCCCCAAGATGGGGCGAGAGGGAAGGGTGCGCCAGTCTGGAAGAACCAGAGAACCGATCGGCCATCCCGAACCCGACAATGTGGCCGAGTAGCCCGTCAAGTTCCAAGGGGGAGTGAGAGGAATGTAATGCAGACATTACAATTGGTCAAGTATACTTTACAGGACTTGGTACGGATCTCGGCACCCGGGCCGTCAATGGAGTATTGAGTATTATCTTGACTCTGACGTCGTCCTACAGCGAGATAAGGTGGAAATGACCTTGGAATCCGGTGCGCTCCATAGGGCTGGCCATGAGTGGCGACCCATCGAGGATTTGCCGCACGATTGGCAGAACCTTGCGGACGCCGAACTCCGCCAGCTCGCCAAGGATTGGAACGAGAATCGTGAAGAATTGATCTCCCATGGGGCTCTCGGGGAATTTAACGAACGCCTTAAACGTGAATGGGCGATCGAGACCGGGCTGATCGAACGCGTCTACACCCTCCGCCAGGGGATCACGGAAGTCCTGATTGAGCACGGACTGCGCGAGGAGTTCATCCCCTCTTCGGCCACGGACCGGGATCCAGGACTCGTCGTCGACATGATTCAGGATCATGCTGCCGCGGTGGATGGGCTATTCGACTTCGTAAAACGCGAGCGCCAGCTGTCGACGAGTTACGTGAAGGAACTCCACGCTGTGCTTCTGGCCCACCAGGAGACTGCGAGCGCCCGGAACACGTTTGGTCGGCGCGTGGAGATGCCGCTCGTGAAGGGCGAATACAAAAGCCGGCCAAACAACCCCGTGCGTCCAGACGGTCTGATCCATGAGTACTGTCCCCCGGAGCAGGTAGCCTCGGAGATGGACAGGTTGCTGGAAATGCATCTGGAACACGGCGAGAGCGGAGTCCCGCCCGACGTTGAAGCGGCTTGGTTGCATCACCGGTTTACACAGATCCATCCCTTCCAGGACGGGAACGGCCGAGTCGCCCGGGCTTTGGCAACGCTGGTGATGATCCGCGCGGGGTGGTTTCCGCTTGTGGTGCGGGATGCGGGTCGGGCGGAATACATCGCCACACTGGAAGCGGCGGACAGTAGCGATCTGGGATCCTTGGTGAAGTTGTTTGCCGACCTCCAGCGGGAGGCTTTCCTGGAGGCGATAGCTGTTTCAGCCGTGGCGTGAGGTAACCCGGATCGGTCGGCTCTTGGGCGGAAGGGGTCCTGAGGTAGGACTTGCGCCCCCCTACATCAGCCCGTCGATCACCCCGTCCTCGCTCAGCGACATGGCGAGCGCCGCCGGCTTCGCCGCCAGACCGGGCATCGTCATGATCGAACCGGTCTTGACAACCACGAAGCCCGCCCCCGCCGAGGGTGTCACCTCACGCACGGCGATCCGGAAACCGCGGGGTCGCCCGAGCAGCGTCGGATCGTCCGAGAAGGAATACTGGGTCTTGGCGATGCAAACGGGGGCGTCGGCCAGACCGAACGACTCCAGCCGCTCCAGTTCGGCGGTGACGCCGCGCTGGAAGTCGACCCCGGAGGCGCCGTAGATCGAGGTCGCGACGGTTTCGATCTTCTCCTGCAGCGGCAGATGGTCGGGGTAGAGCGGCCGGAAGGCGGCCTCGCCGTTGTTCGCCAGCTCCCACACCGCGTCTGCGAGTCCCACGCACCCCTCTCCGCCCCCGCCGTGCGGATCGGCCTCTACCGCGCGGAAGCCGCGGGCCGCACAGCCTTCGAGCACGGTGGTCACCTCGGCCGCGGTGTCGGTGGCGAAGCGGTTCAGCACCACGACCGCGGGCACCCCGAATTTGGCCACGTTCTCGGCGTGGCCGTACAGGTTCTCCATGCCGCGCTCCAGCGCTGCCAGATCCTCGTTCGCCAGCGAATCCTTCGAGGCGCCGCCGTTCATCTTGAGGGCGCGGATGGTCGCGACGATCACGACCGCGTCCGGGCTCAGGCCACCCAGGCGGCACTTGATGTCGAAGAACTTCTCGGCTCCCAGGTCGGCGCCGAATCCGGCCTCGGTGACGACGATGTCACCCAGCTTGAGCCCGGCGCGGGTGGCGATCAGCGAGTTGCAGCCGTGCGCGATGTTGGCGAAGGGACCGCCGTGGATGAAGGCGGGGGTGCCGCCCAGCGTCTGCACCATGTTCGGGTGCACCGCGTCGCGCATCAGGATGGCCATCGCGGTCTGGGCGCCGATGTCGCGGCAGCGCACCGGCTCGCGGCTCCGTGTGTACCCGATGATGATGTTGCCGAGCCGCTGCTCGAGGTCGGCCAGATCACGCGCAAGGCAGAAGATCGCCATGACCTCGGAGGCGGCCGTGATCATGAAGTTCTCTTCGCGGGGAATCCCGCCGAAGGGGCCGCCGAGTCCCACAATCACCTTTCTCAGCGCCCGGTCGTTCATGTCCACGGCCCGGCCCCAGGTGATCCGCCGGTGGTCGAGCCCCGTGCTGTTCGGCCTGAAGAGGTGGTTGTCCAGCATCGCGGCGAGGAGGGCGTGGGCCGAGGTGATCGCGTGGAAGTCGCCGGTGAAGTGGAGGTTGATGTCCTCCATCGGCACGACCTGCGAGTAGCCCCCGCCGGCCGCCCCGCCCTTGATCCCGAATACGGGTCCGAGCGAAGCCTCGCGAATGCACAGGACCGGGTTGCGTCCCCGCAGGGTGAGCGCGTCGGCCAGCCCCACCGAGGTGGTGGACTTACCTTCGCCTGCGGCGGTGGGACTGCACCCGGTCACCAGGACGAGCTTGGCGTCACGGTGGGGTCGGGCCTTGACGACCTCGAGGGGGACCTTGGCCTTGTAGTGGCCGTACTGAAGAATCTCGTCTGCACCGAGATCGACCTTGGCGGCGATATCGGCGATGGGCTTCATCTCGTGGGCTTGCGCAATCGCGATGTCGGAGAGCATGGGTGTCCTGGTGTGGGGCGGGGTCGGGAACGCGAATGAAACCGGAAATCAGCGCCCCAAGTCTCGCGCTGAAACAGGGGGCGAGCAAGGGGGATTGCCATGTGGGGTGCGATCATCGGCGACATCGTCGGTTCCCTGTACGAGTGGAACCGGATCAAGACGAAGGACTTCGATTTTCTCGATTCCCGATGCCACTTCACGGACGACTCCGTGTGCACCGCCGCCGTCGCCGACATCCTGCTGCACGGCCGCCCGGGAGCGGCGACGCTGCAGGAGTGGTGCCGCCGCTATCCGCAGGTGTCCTACGGCGGCTGGTTCGCGAACTGGATGTGGTCCGACGCGCCCGAGCCGTACGGCAGCTACGGCAACGGCGCGGCCATGCGCGTCTCGCCGGCGGCGCACCTGCACTCCGACGACCTGGCCGCCGCCCTCGCCGCGTCCGATGAGGTGACAGCCATCACCCACGATCACCCGGAGGGAATGAAGGGCGCCCGGGCCACCGTCCACGCGATCTGGCTCGCCCGCGCTGGCGAAGACGCAGCGACCATCCGCGCAACGGTCGCCGACGAGTACGGCTACGACCTTTCACGCACGGTGGACGAGATCCGGCCCGGCTACGCGTTCGACGAGACGTGCCAGAAGACGGTGCCCGAGTCGATCACATGTGCGCTGGAATCCACGTCGTTCGAAGACGCGATCCGCAACGCCGTCTCGCTCGGCGGAGACTCCGACACGGTGGCCGCCATTGCCGGGCCGATCGCCGAGGCGATGCACGGCATTCCCGACGACATGAGGACCGAGGCCGAGGAGCGCTATCTGCGGGGTGCCGAGGACTTGGTCAGGGTCTTGCGGGAGCTGTACCGGGAGCGGTGAACCCCGGTGCCAACCCCGTCTGACCCAGCGCCGGCGGGGGCGCCACCGGCTTCAGTGCCACGGGACACGCCTTCAGCGCCGCCGTCTGCGTCACGGGGTCGTATCCGCCCCCGGTCAGCACGTTCACCGGCACGTCGTTGAAGGCAAAGGACGCGAACACGGTTCCGCGAGGCGAGCGGGTGGTGGCGCGCACCTTCACGTAGACGCAGCCGCGCGGGCTGCTGAGCTCGCCCCAGCCGCCGTTCTGCAGTCCGAGCCCGGCAATGTCATCGGGGTGAACCTCGAGCGTCTCCTCCGAGAGCAGGTAGTCGAGCCCTTCCGAGCGCCCGGTCTGGGTCCTGGTGTGGTACGCAGGCAGGCGCCGGCCGGTGGTGAGCCAGATCGGGTAGTCCTCGTTGACGGTCTCCTCGGGGTCGCGGTATTCGAGCATCTTGAAGATGCCCCGACCGTTCAGGAACCCGTCCTCGTGCAGCCTCGGGGTACCCGGATGACCGGGCTCGGGCACCGGCCACTGGTACTCGCCGTCCTCGATCCGGTCCCAGTCCAGTCCAGCGTAGGTCGACGACACCGAGCAGAGCTCGTTGAACACCTCCTTGGCGGACTGGAAGCCGAAGCCTTCCCACCCCATGCGCTCGGCGAGCCGCGACAGGATCCACCAGTCGGGCCTGGCCTCGCCGGGGGGCGGCACGGCGGCCCGCAGGCGCTGCACGCGCCGCTCGGTGTTGGTGCAGACGCCATCGGTTTCGGCCCAGGCCGTTGCCGGGAACACCACGTCCGCCATCTCCGCGGTCTCGCTCATGAAGATGTCGATGACGACCAGGCAGTCGAGGCTCTTCAGAGCATGCTCGCAGTGCGACCGGTCGGGGTCCGACACGACCGTGTTCTCGCCGTCGATGATCATCGCGCGGATACGGTCGCCGCACAGGTCCAGCGCGGTGACCTTGGTCATCCCCTCTTCGAGGTCGACCTCGCGCCCGTAGGCCCGGGCGAACTTTTCCTGGTGGGCGGGGTCGGTGACCGACTGGAAGCCCGGGTAGTTGTTGGGCAGCGCGCCCGCATCGCCGGCGCCCTGGATGTTGTTCTGGCCGCGCATGGGATTCACGCCGGTGCCCTCACGCCCGATGTTGCCGGTCATCAGGGCCAGGTTGCAGAGACTCTGCACGTTGTCGACGCCGCAGATGTGTTCGGTGATCCCCACCGTGTAGTAGATGGCGCCGCGGTCGGCCCCTCCGTACAGCAGGGCCGCCGCCTCGATGTCCTGGGGCCGGACCCCGCAGATCCCGGACGCCCACTCCGGCGTGAAGCGCGAGACATGCTCCAGGAATCCCTCCCCGTGCGCGGTGCGCTCCTCCATGAAATGTTCGTCCACCAGCCCTTCGCGGGCGATCACATGCGCCATCGCCAGGAGCAGCGACACGTCGGAACCCACTCGGATGGGCAGGTAGACGTCGGAAATGTCCGCCAGCCCGATCCGCCTCGGGTCCGCCACGATCATCTTCGCGCCCCGCGCGAGCGCCTTCTTGAGCCGGGTGGCCGCGACGGGGTGGCACTCGGTCATGTTGGTGCCGATGCAGAAGATCACATCCGGCTTATCCATGTCCGCGAGCGGGTTGGACATGGCGCCTCTCCCGATTGTTGCCGCCAGACCGGCGACTGTGGGAGCGTGTCAGGCACGGCTGCAGTTGTCGATGTGATTCGTCCCGAGTCCCGCCCGGATGAAGCGCTGCATCATGTATGCGGCTTCGTGGGGCGCGCGGCCGGAAGCCACGGCGTACACCGCGCGGCGCCCGTGCTCCCTCACTACGTTGCGCAGACCTGTCGTGGCGCGATCCAGAGCCTCGTCCCAGGACGCGGGCCTGAGCTTGCCCGAGTCCTCGTCGCGCACGAAGGGAGTGGACAGTCGTTCCCGGTGGTGGACGAAGTCGAAGGCGAACTGGCCCTTCACGCAGAGCGCCCCCTCGTTGGCGGGGCCGTCCATCGCGGGCAGAACGCCGACGATCCGGTCGCCCCGGGTCATTACATCCACGGCACAGCCGACACCGCAGTACGGGCAGATGGTCCTCGTGGTCTCCGTTTCGCCGGGCACGTGCGTGTTTGCCAACGCCTTGAGGTCGCCCAGCGCCCCGGTGGGGCAGGTCTGGATGCACTGGCCGCAGAAGGTGCACGCCGAGTCCTTGAGGAAGCCCGCGAACTCGGTGGTGATCTTCGTGTCGAAGCCACGATCCATGATCGAGATCGCGTAGTCACCCTCCTGCTCGGCGCACACGCGCACGCAACGGTAGCAGGAAATACAGTTGTCGTAGTCGCGCTTGATGAAGGGGTTGTCGTCGTCGAAGCGACTCTCGCCCGACAGCGCCCCGCCGAAACGTCCGGTGCGCGCGTCGTAACGGTCGAGTAGCGTGGCCATCTCCTGCGAGGCATAGCCGTGCAGGGGGTCGACATCGGTGTCGCGGTTCTCCGAGGCCACCATCTCCATGAGGACCCGCCGCTGCACCTCGATGCTCGCCGTGCGGGTGCGCACCACCATCCCCGGCTCCGCCTTCGTGGTGCACGAGGCCACGGGGTTGCGCGCGCCCTCCAGCTCCACGACACATAGGCGACAGCCCCCGAAGGGCTCGAGGCGGGGGTCGTAGCAGAGCGTCGGGATTTCCCTGCCGTGCCGCTCGGCGACTTCGTAGATGGTCTCCCCGCGTCGGAAGGCGACTCGCTCGCCGTCCAGGGTCAGGGTCAACGCCGTTCCGTTCCGGCTCATGGGACTACCCTTTCTCCACATGTTCCCGAACTCTGTCCGGGAAATACCTGAGCAAACTCTCCGTCAGGAGGGGTGCGGCCTGGCCCAGCCCGCACGCGCTCGTCCTTTTCATGACTTCATTGAGGTCGGTGACCTCGTCAACCCACGCGTCCAGGTCGCGGGGCCCCTTCCCGTCCAACCGCTCCACCAGCCGCTGGGTTCCAATCCTGCACGGGAAGCACTTGCCGCACGACTCCTCGGCGAAGAACTCCATCGACTCGCGCGTCACCGCGATCATGTCGCGGGAGTCGTCGAACACCATGATTCCCCCCGCGCCCAGGAAGCTGCCCTTCCCCCGGATCGAGGGCTCGTCCAGCGTCACCGACAGATCCCGAACGCCCAGAAATCCCCCCGACAGCCCCGCCATCGTCACGGCCTGGAAGCTCCGCCCCGGGGGCGGCCCACCCGCCCAGCCGTCCAGCAACTCCCGCAGCGGAAGCCCGATGGGGACCTCGTAGTTGCCCGGACGCGCAATGTCGCCGGAGAGGCTGATGACCTTTGTGCCCGCGTGGTCGCCGCGTCCCAGCCCCTGGTACCAATCGGCTCCCCGTGCCAGGATCGGAGGCGCCGATGCCAGCGTCTCCACGTTGTTCACCACAGTCGGGAGATTCTCATACCCGTGGGTGACGGGGAAGGGGGGGCGGTTCCGCGGGAAGGGGTGCTTCCCTTCGAGGGAATTGAGGAGGGACGTCTCCTCTCCGCAAATATAGGCTCCCGCACCCCGCCGCACCATCAGGTCGAAGGAGAATCCGGTTCCGATGATTCCGTCCCCCAGCAGTCCCGCCGCGGTCGCCTCGGCGATCGCCCCCTCGAGCACGTCGAAGGTTTCCGGGTACTCGTAGCGCAGGTAGATGAACCCGCGCACGGCCCCGGTGGCATACGCGGCCAGTGCCATCCCTTCGACCAGGCCGTGCGGATCGTGATCCATCAGGACCCGGTCCTTGAAGCATCCGGGCTCCCCCTCGTCCGCGTTGCACACGATTGTCCTGGGGCTGCCGGGCGCTTCCGCGACCGCCCGCCATTTGCGCCCGGTGGGGAAGCCGGCGCCGCCACGACCGGCCAGGCCGCTCCGGTCGATCACGCCGATCACCTCGTCGGGCGCCATCTCCATGACCGCCCGGGTCAGGGCTTCGTACCCGCCCTGGCTCCGGTAACCGTCGAGGGACGCGCGGCCCGGCGTGCGGATCCCCGCGAAGACGCACTCCTCGATGCCGCTCGGGGGCGGGGCGGGGAGGGGGGACGGCCCGCTCGACAACGTCGCGGCGGTCCGGCCCGTCAGCACCGTCCCGCCCTGGATCACGGGAACCGGCTGGTCGCAGCGGCCCGGGCAGGGCATGGCGTGGGGGTCGTGGCCCGCGGCGCGCAGGCTGGCTACGAGCACATCGACACCACGCATGCTGCAAACGGGACCGGTGCACACCCTGGGCCGCTCCGCGCCCCCGGCTTCCCGCGAGAAGTGGTGATAGAAGGTGACGGTACCGAACAGGTCGGCGATGGGGATCCGCAGGTCCCGGGAGACGGTCCTCAGGGCGTCCTCCGACAGGTATCCGTCGCGTTCGTGGAGCGCGTGCAGCAGCGGTAGCAGCGGCGCTGGCTCGTCCTTCCAGCGCGCCACGAGGTCGGCGTTGGTCGGTGTTGGCATACCGTCCCGCGGTTCAGGGTGGCTGAAGTCGAGTGCGACCGGGGTGGGGGACAAAACATATGTTCTTTTCGCGTCCCGGGCACATCCGTATGCATAATGGGTGGGCAGGACCAGCAACAATCCGAACGGGAGGACCCCTCGATGGGAATGACGGGCCGCAGGAGAGCCGCGCGGGTCCGGGTTGGCCGCATGCGGGACGGGCGCTTCGTGACGCGCGGTGACAGTGTCGCCGTCGAGGAGCCGTTGGAGGTGCGCCTCGAGGTACCCGGACCGGACGGGGTGCGAGAACACCCGGTTTCCGTGACGATGCGGACGCCGGGCGACGACTTCGAGCTCGCCGCCGGTTTTCTGTTCACCGAGGGCGTCGTGATCGATCCCGCCGCGATGGCGGATGTGCGGTACTGCCGGGACGTGGAGGTACAGGAATACAACGTCGTCACCGTTTCGGTGCGGGATCCCTCCGCGTTCGACGCGTCGAGCCTTACCCGCAACTTCTACGTGACGTCTTCCTGCGGAGTCTGCGGCAAGGCCTCGCTCGACGCGGTGGAGGTCATGGGGTGTCGGCCGGTCGCCGAAGGGACGCTAACCGTCGACGAGAGCGACGTGCGCGCACTCCCCGACCAGCTCAGGTCCGCCCAGAGAGTGTTCGACCGTACCGGGGGCATCCATGCAGCCGGGCTCTTCGATGCCGAGGGGCGGATCACGGTGGTGCGCGAGGACGTGGGCCGCCACAACGCCGTCGACAAGGTGATCGGTGTCCAGCTCCTGTCGCGCGCACTCCCCGCCTCCGCGCTGGGCCTGGTCGTATCGGGCCGCTCCTCCTTCGAGATCCTCCAGAAGGCTGCGATGGCGGGCATTCCGATGGTGGTCGCCGTCGGCGCGCCTTCGAGTCTGGCTGTGTCGTTCGCCCGCCGCTTCAACATGACGCTGGTGGGGTTTGCGCACAGCGAGGGGTACAACGTCTACACCGGTGGCGAGAGGATGTCGGGACTGAACGGAGCCCGGGGTTGAGCCACGCGGGCGGGGGACTCCTCGGCGTAATCCTGGCCGGAGGGAACAGCCGCCGCTTCGGGGCGCCCAAGGCGTTGGCGAGGCTGCACGGACGGCCGCTGTGGCAGCTGGCGGCGAGCCGGTTGCGGACGGTGTGTTCCCGGGTTGTGGCGGTGGCCAACGACGCCCGGGTCGCCAGCGAGCTGAAGACGGAGGTGGACGTGCTCCCCGACCGCCAGGTTGGCCTCGGCCCGCTCGCGGGCGTCGACGCCGCGCTTGCTCTCGCCGGGGACGAGGGTCTGGCGGGTGCCCTGATCCTGGCTGTCGACATGCCGTGGGTGCGAAAAGAGGCGCTCGTTCGTCTGACGAATTCGTGGCGGAAGCACCGGCGCGGGTGCGCTGTGGCGACGGGCGCTCCATGGGGCTTCGAGCCGCTCTGCGCCGTCTACCCCGTCGCGGCGCGGATACCACTCGAAGCGGCGCTGGAGCAAGGAGCGCGGGAAGCCGGCGCCTTTGCCCGCTCCCTGGAACTGCACGTGGTCGAATCGGGGCTCCCCGCCTCGTCCTTCCGCAGCGTGAACGCCCCCGCCGACCTCCCTCCCCCCGCCTTCTCGATCGTCGGCAACAAGAAGTCCGGCAAGACGACCCTGTCCGTTGCGGTGATCGCGGAGCTGGCGCGGCGGGGCCGTCGCGTCATGTCGGTCAAGCACGGACACCATTTCCGGGTGGACACCCCGGGGACGGACTCCTGGAGGCACCGGCACGAGGGCAACGCCGGCCGCGTGCTTCTCACCGGCCCCACAGACTTCGCGCTGATGGGAGACTGGGGTCCCGGGGGCGAGCCGTCGCTGGACCTCCTGCTCAGCCGCCACCTGCCCGACGCGGAGATCGTCGTCGTCGAGGGGCACCGGGACGCACCGCTCCCGAAGGTCGAGATCTTCCGCGCCGCCGCCCAGCCCGAACCGGTGCTCGACCCGGCGAGAGCGCGCGCGCAGGGAGCTCTCGGCGCGGTCACCGATCGGCCCGAACTCCCGTGGTCGGTACCCGTTCACGCCCCCGACGCCCCCGATGTCGCGGCCTGGATCGCGGACCTGGTCGAGGGGGCGCTGCTGTGACCACCCTCACGGCTTCCTCCCCGGCGCCACCCGGTCGCCTGGCTTCCCTGGACGCGTTTCGCGGGTTGGCCATCGCGGGGATGATCCTCGTCAACAACCCGGGGAGTTGGTCGCACGTCTACGCCCCGTTGCGGCACGCTCCCTGGCACGGCGCCACGCCGACCGACCTGATCTTCCCGTTCTTCCTCTTCGGGGTCGGCGTGTCCATGTCGTTCTCGTTCGCGTCCCGGATGGCGCGGGGAGGTTCGCGGCGCGACCTGTGGCGGCACGTCGCCCTGCGCGCGTTGATCATCTACGGCCTGGGCCTGTTCATGGCCGCATATCCCCGCTTCGACTTCGGCACCGTCCGTCTCGTCGGGGTCCTCGCACGCATCGGGCTGGTCTATCTGGTGGCGGGCACGCTCGTGCTGTTTCTCTCCCGGCGGGCCGTGTTCGCCGTCATGCTGGCGCTGCTGGCCGGGTACTGGGCCCTCATGTCCTGGGTCCACGTCCCGGGCTTCGGCGCGGGCGATCTGTCACCCGAAGGCAACCTGGCCGCCCACCTGGACCGCCTCCTCCTCGGGGTTCACATGTGGAGCGGCGGGGGAGGAGTGTACGACCCCGAGGGCCTTCTCAGCACCGTACCCGCGGTTGCGAGCACGCTGGCGGGACTGTTCGCGGGGGACTTTCTGCGCTCCGTTCACCATGGCCCGAGCGACGCGGCGAGCACCGGAACCACCGCCAGCCTCCGCATGCTCATTGCCGGGTTTGCTCTCGTCCTGGCCGGGCTCGTCTGGGATCGTTTCTTCCCCATCAACAAGCCTCTATGGACAAGCTCCTACGTGGCGTACACGACCGGGTGGGCCATGATGACGCTGGCCGCGCTCTACTGGCTCATCGACGTCCGCGCCCGGCGCGGGTGGGCGCTTCCGCTGGTCGTCTACGGCATGAACGCCATAACGGTCTTCGTGGCCTCGGGCCTCGTGGCCAGGACTCTGGTGCTTTGGCGGGTGCCGGACGGTGCCGACTCCGGAGGGACGACGTCGATGTACAACCTCATCCACGAGACCGCCTTTGCCTCGTGGGCCGGCCCCCTGAACGGCTCGCTGGCATTCGCGGCCAGCACCGTGCTCTTCTGGCTCGGTGTCCTGTGGGTCATGTACGCGCGCCGGATCTTCATCAGAGTGTAGATGATCACGGACTCCCGGCAGCCCGCGGCGAAACCCCGCTGCATTCGACCAGCGCTGCTAGCCCTCCGGGTCACCCCCCGACCCGAGGGCGTCGGACGTCTCCCCGCGTCGTAGCCGAGCGTCGAATTCGGACACCTCCACCAGCCGGTTCATCGACCCCTGGACCTCGTCGAGTTGCTGCTCCAGGAGCCCCAGACGGCGCTCGACGATCTTGATCGAGTCCTCCGTTCCCTGCCCCTGCAGGTATCTCCCGAGCGCGTCCACGACGGGCTTCAGGGCGTAGCGGGCGGTGAGCCCCGCGACGGGGATCAGAACGACGGAAATCCCCATGATCACGGAGATCAGGGCTACGAAGTCGATGGGCAACACGTTCATGGCTGGCTCTCTCCATCCAGGTTGACCGTTTTCGGAGGGCACCCTGATCGGTGCCCGCGGGCGTTCTCCACAAGCTACGCTCCCCGCCCGGAAACCTTCTGCCACCGGGGGGCCGTAGATCTGTGTAGTCCCACCCATACGGAAAAGGATGACGGAAAGATGACCACTACGACGAACACCCGCACGTCGCAGTCCATGGCGTACCCGGGATTCCGGCACCTGCGGCTTGCCGTTGGCTTCTCCCTTCTGGTCGCCGCCGCGCTGGCCACGGGCCGTTCCCTCGACGGACAGGAAACCCACCGCCTCGACGGACCACGGGTCGCCATCTACAACCTGGCCGGCCGTGTGGAGGTCGTCCCCGGCGAGGGACCCTACGCGGTGGTCGAAATCGTGCGGGGCGGCGATGACGCCGGTCGGCTCAGCGTCGAGGTGGGCCGTGTGGGGGACCGCGAGGCCCTGAGGGTCATCTATCCGGACGACCGTGTCGTGTACCCGGAAATGGGCCGCTCCAACACAACCGTCCGCGTTCGCGACGACGGCACCTTCCTCGATGGTTGGCGCGGGGGTGACGAGGTCCGCATCTCGGGACGCGGGCGCGGCATGGAGGCGCATGCGGACATCACGGTTCGGGTTCCCCCCGGATTCGACGTTGCCATTCGTCTCGCGGTGGGGGAGGGGCACGCGAGTGGCCTGGAAGCCGCCCTGGCCTTCAAGGCCGGCTCCGCGCGCGTGAGCGTGACGGACATCAGTGGCGACGTCGACGTGGACACGGGATCCGGAGCCATCACCATAGCGAGAGTGGAAGGCGATGTCTCCGCGGACACCGGCTCCGGCGCAATCAGCCTGGAGGGGATCCACGGGACCCGGCTGACGGCCGACACCGGTTCGGGACGGGTGGAGGGACGCAACCTGTCGCTCGGGGAGCTGAGTGTCGACACCGGCTCGGGGCGCATCACGATGGAGGCGCTGCGCGCAGCCCGGATCGACTGCGACACGGGCAGCGGGGCGGTGCGCCTCTCACTGCTCTCCGATGTAGACCACATGGTCGTGGACACGGGGTCCGGGAGCGTCGCGGTGGACGTCCCGGAGGACTTCGGTGCCCAGTTGGACATGGAGTCCGGGAGCGGCCGTGTCGAGGTCGATGTGGCGGCACACAACGTGACCGTGGAGAAGCGCCGCAGTTTCCGTGGCGCCGTGGGCGACGGCGATGGCCGCGTGGAGATCGATACCGGGTCCGGTGGAATCAGCATCCGCCGGCGCTGATCACCCCCGGCGGGCCACGGGGATCTCGACCTTGTAGCCTTCCCAGCGGAGAACCAGGGTAGCCGCGTTCGCGGAGGCGTTCTCGAAGGACAGGTCCATGGTCTCCACATGGTCGTTCGCGGACGCCATCACCGATCCGGAACCGATGTCGTTGGCCGCGACCCCGTCGTTGATGGGGACGCCCCAGCGCTCCGAGACGCTGTTTACGAAGATCTCCCAGGAGTCCTCTCCGGGCACCGCGTACAGGGAGTAGGAGCCGGCCGGAACCGCGACGCCGGCAACCGTCGCCGCGAAGGGGAGGTGGATCGAGGTCGCTTCATTGGCGCCCATCCGCCACGGTGCCCCGTGCGGGTGAATTTCGTCGCCAACGAGGGTTCTGCCCCTCGCGGAGGGGGCGCCGTAGCACACCTTCACCATGTCGTCTCCCATGCTGACGGCGGCGGAGTCCAGGGGGCTGGGGCGATCCGCCGTGTCTCCGCGAACAAAGCAGTTCTGTGCTTCCAAAGCCTGCGGGGCCACTGCAAACGCAGCGACGAGCGCTAATATACCGAGTGTCGATCTCTTCATGTCTCCTCCTTGGACGACCAATTCGGGGCGCAAAACGCCCGACTCCTGCGAATCACGAAACCGGAATCTGCAACGGGGGAGCCGCTCCGTCCAGCGCGAGGCTAGAGAATCCGGCGTGCTCGCGCCGGGTGCGCGCGGACCTTTTGGGGACATCTGGTGGTAACATGGCGTCATGGGACCGATTCGCGCATTCGAGCCCATTCCTGTCTTTTCCTTGACTTGGACCGATAAGGATTCATAAATTATCCAGTCTCCCGCCAGTGAGTTGGCGGAACCTTGGCGTCACGTGTGAGACGTACGTGGAACCCATACCGGAGAAGATAGGGACATGAGGAGCTGGCTACGCATCGGGATAGTCATGACGGGTACCCTCGCACTGTTGTTCGGGCCAATGCTTGCGGCTCGGGCGAACGCCCAGGTGGCCTCGCGATTCAGGGTGATGGTCACCAACCTGCAGCCGATGAACGACGCCGATGACGACTTCGGCAAGGATCTTGCGGAGGCGCTGCGGGATCTGATCAACCAGTTCGCCACCCATCAGCCGGTGGAGGAAAAGGAGATCAGGGACGCGGCCAAGGAATACGACATCGACATGAAGGACCTGGATTGCATCCGGTCCCTTCAGCTCGCCACCCAGCTTCGGGCCGAGAACGTCTTCTGCGGTAGCTACACCGAGAACAAGGAGGCCAAGACGGTCTCGCTGAGCGGCCTTCAGTTCGCGGCCCCGGGTGGCGCGAGCTTCCCGGTCGAGGACAAGACCTGGCAAGAGAACGACTACGAGGCGGCGGCCCGGGAGATCGCCGGTGCGTTCGAGACGTTCGTCGACCAGCTTCGCGCGGCGGTCTTCTGCGGGGACTACTTCAATTCGAAAGACTGGGAGAGCGCGGAGGAGAACTGCACTTCTGCCCTGGCAATCTCTCCCAACGACACCCAGACCCGGCACATTTACGCCATGCTGCTCCGGGAGACGGATCGGTACGAAGAGTCCTACGCACAGAGCCAGACGGTCATCGAGCAGGATCCGCTGCACGAGCAGGCCCTGCAGCTGTCCGGCTATCTCGCGGCCAGCCTGGATCGCAACGACGAGGCGCGGCAGTACTACACCGCCTTCCTGCAGCTGAATCCAGGTAACGTGCCGGTGCGGCTCAATATCGCCTACGAGCTGGCCATGGCCGGAGATCCGGCGGGGGCGATGATTCTGGCGGAGGAAGGCCTCGCGCTCGAATCGGACAATGTGGATCTTCGCCTCGGCCACGCGTCGTACGCGACCCGGGCTGCCCAGGATATGACGAACGGTGCGCCGGCGAACGCGCCCATCTCCATGGAAGCCGCGGAACTCTACCGGAAGGCTCTGGAATCCTTCAAGGTCGTGTACGCCGTCCAGGGCGAGGAGATGGAAGTTGGCAACATTCGCAACATGATCGCCGGCTACGGTCAGCTCGGTCAGTTCGACGAAGCGATATCCATGGCCCAGCAGGGGATCGAGACACACGGCGAGGACGCTGCACTCTGGTCGCTCTATGCCGACGTCCTCAAGAAGGCCGAGCGCGTGGAAGAAGCCGTGGCCGCGCTTGACGAGGCGGAGGCACGTGATGCCGGCTTGGCGAATGTCAAGGCCAGGCAGGGATCGTGGCTGCTCGAGATGGGGCGGGAAGAAGAGGCAGTCGCCTATCTCCAGGAAGCGGTCGAGAAGGGCGAGCAGGACGCGGACGCGATGGCCAACCTCGTTTTCGCCACGGCTCACCGGAAGGGTGTCGGTGCGGAGGACTGGAACTTCGCTCTTCGCCTGATCGGGCTTGCCAAGAGTTTCGAAGCCGAGGTCTCGGAAAGGATCCGCGGTCAGTTGGACTTCTGGCACGCGTACTCCCTCTACCAGCAGTCGATTGAGCAGGAGAAGCCGCAGACCCTCGAGACCGCCCAGCGGACCTTGCCCAAGTTCCAGCAGGCCGCGCGCCTCTTTGCGCTTCCCAGGGTTGCCGCGTACACCGAGGCGCAGGCCATCGGGCTGCAGCAATTCCGTGACGCGACCCAGCAGTACATCGAGATCGAGGAAGCGATCATTCAGCGGGGACGCTGACCGAGCGCCGCTACGGCGGATCAGGGGCGCCGCGGGCTGATCAGCCCGCGGCGCCCTTTTTCTTGTCATGTGTTTTCTGATTTTGTCGCAATTGGAGGAGCCTCCCTCCGACCGTAGGCGAATTGCCCTGTTCCGGGCAAGTAATCCCACGACTTCACACCTCTTAATGCGTCCTTGCGGCTTGCGATGGGGGATGCGGTGTATTAATGTGGGAGTGAGTGGGATAAAATGGGACAAAAGACCATGCCCGGATTACTAGGCCGACACGAGTATCAGATTGACGCGAAAGGGCGAGTCAGCTTGCCCTCGGCGTTCCGCCGGGCTGTGTCCGATAACCCGCTCGTGCTGCTCCAGTGGCAGGACAGCCACCTCGACCTCTTCCCCGAGGAAACCTGGGGGGAAATCCGCAAGAACCTGCTGAACCACCGGAGAGCGCGCCGTGACGGCGGTGCCTACCTGAGGCGGATCACGTCCAGCGCCAAGGAAGTGGAGCCGGACAAGCACGGCCGGATCCGCATTCCCAAATGGCTGCGGGATCGCATCGGGCTGACCGATACCGTGCTCTTCGTCGGCGCGCTTGACCGGATCGAGCTGTGGCACCCGGGCCGTTTCGAGGCACAAATGTCCGAGCTGGATGCGGGCGACGATGGCTTCGCGGCCCAGATCTTCGGGTGATGGAGGCGTGCATGGGCCGGATTCCGAGTATCACCGTCCCGTGCTGGTGGACGAGGTCATGACGTACCTGGTCGGCGGACCCGGTGTCTACCTCGACGGGACGGTGGGGGGCGGCGGGCACGGGGCCGCGCTCCTGGAGCGGTGTGCGCAGTGCAGCCTGCTGGCGCTGGACCGCGACCCGGAGGCGCTGGAAACGGCCCGTCAGCGCCTTGCCCCGTTCGCGGACCGGGTTCGTTTCGAGCACCTGTCCTTCCAGGACGCTGGGCACGACGCGGACGCCCGCGCCGGGGGACTGGCGGGGGCGCTCCTCGACCTCGGGGTCAGCTCGCGTCAGCTCGACAGTGACCAGCGCGGCTTCACCTTCCGTCGTGGCGCCCCCCTGGACATGCGAATGGATGCCGGTTCTGCGGTCACCGCGGCGACCTTCCTGGCCGGCGCATCCAGGGCCGAGCTCGTGCGGGTGCTCCGGGAGGGGCACGCCCCCAGGCCGGCGCCCCTCGCCGCGCGCATCGTGCGCCGCCGTGCGGCCAGGCCCCTGCGGACCAGCGACGACCTGGTCGCGGTTCTGGAGTCGGTGCTTGGCCGCCGCGCCGACCACGCCGAGAAGGCGCGCCTCTTCCAGGCGCTGCGCATCCACGTCAACGGTGAGATCGCCGCGCTGCAGGAAGCCCTCCCCGCCATCCGGGACCTGCTGCTTCCGGGCGCCGCCTTCGTGGTCATCTCGTACCACTCGGTCGAGGATCGGGTCGTGAAGCGGGTCTTTCGCGACTGGAGCGATCGGTACGCGGGCCTGCCCCCCCGGCTACCGGTTCGCGCGACCGAGGTCGAAGCCCGCGGGTCCTTGCTGACGCGGAAGCCGGTCACCCCGTCGGAAGCGGAGATCGAGGCCAACTCCCGTGCCCGCCCGGCGAGGCTGAGAGCGTGGAGGCGGGCCGCGTGAGCCGGGACGGCACCCGGACCCATGGCCGAGGACGGGCGATCGTCGTCGCCGTTGCCTTTCTGGCCGCGCTCACCGCGGTTGCGTGGCGACAGTCGACGACCCGCGAGACGATGGTGGAGATCCAGCGACTGAACCGCGAACTGGCCGTTGCGGCGGACGAGCGCGAAGAGCTGGCCCGTGAACTGGTGGGCATCGAGGGACGGCCCTGGATCGGCACCGAGGCCGCCCGAAGACTCGGCCTGCGCGCCCCCCGGGATCGGGAAGTGGTGATTGCGGCGGGAGGCTCCCCGTGAACGCATCTCGCCCGTCCGGCAACCGGTCCCGCAAGATGCGCCTGCGGCGAGGGCTTCTGCTCGTCTTCTGGGTGGCCCTCGCCGGCGTCCTGATCGCGCGTGCCGCTGAGGTGCAGGTCGTCGAGCGCGTCGCATGGATGGAGGACGCGCTCGGCCAGCACCAGAAGAGCAAGGTCGTGCCTGCGCCGAGAGGTCGGATCCTGGACCGCAACGGAGGCGAGCTGGCCGTGAGTCACTGGAGGGCCACGGTGGGGGTTGCGCCGAACGAGATCGGCGATCGGGAAGAGGTCCAGCTCGCCCTGGTGGAGAATCTCGGTGTGCGGCTCCCGACCGCGATGCGTGTGTCCGATCCGACACGGGCGTGGCACGTCGTCCCGGGACGCTACTCCATGACCCAGGTCGAGAGGCTCCATGCGCTGCGCGGTGTCTACGTCGAGGGCGAACTGAGGCGTTTGTATCCGCGCGAGGGTTTGGCCCGCGGCTTGCTTGGCATCGTGCAGGAGGGAGTCGGTACGGAAGGGGTCGAGCAATCCATGGATTCGGTGTTGGCGGGACAGGCCGGGCGGGAGATCGTCGCGCGCGACAACCGTGGCCGGGAGATCCCGGGGCAGGTTGTCGTGATGCAGGCCCCGGTTCCCGGGCGGGATGTCGTGCTGACCATCGACCAGGACCTGCAGGCGATCGCCGAAGAGATGCTGGCGACGGCCATCGATTCCACCGGGGCCCGGGGCGGTGATCTCGTGATCACGGATCCGTCGACGGGCGAGATCCTGGCCATGACCTCGATGGTGGATGGTGTGGGGTCCGCGCTGTCCGCGTTGAACACCACCTACGAACCGGGCTCCACCATCAAGCCCTTCACCACCGCAGCACTCCTGCGGCACGGACTCGCGTCGCTGAATGACTCGGTGGACACCGGTGTCGGAAGCTGGACCGTCAACGGGCGGCGCATCACCGACATCGAAGGTGGTGGTGGGTGGATGACCCTGTACGAAGTCATACGACAGTCGTCCAACGTGGGGATCGCCATGTTCGCGGGCCTCATGACCGAGGGCCAGCAATACACCAATCTGCGGGACTTCGGCTTCGGGACGCCCACCGGGATCGCGCTACCGAGCGAGGCCTCGGGGCTTCTCAGGAGGCCCGAGCATTGGTCCGCGCTGTCCAGCCAGTCCCTCGCGTACGGCTATGAGCTCTCCGTGACGCCCCTGCAGATGGCCATGGCGTTCGGGGCGCTGGCCAACGATGGCTGGCTCATGGAGCCGCGGCTGATCAGGGAGGTGCGGGACAACGACGGCCAGCCGGTTCGTTTCGGCCGGCCCAGGGCGGTCCGGCGAGCGGTGCCGGAGCGGGTGACCGCCGCGATCACGCCGGTCCTCGTCGATGTCGTGGAGAGCGGCACAGGAACCCGTGCGCGCATGTCGTCGTTCCTGGTGGCGGGGAAGAGCGGCACGGCGCGCGCCACGGGCGAGGACGGCCGCTACGAGCGCGGTGCCTACTACGCGTCCTTCGGTGCCTATTTCCCCGCGGATGACCCCCAGCTGCTCTTCTTCGTGAAGCTCGACCGTCCCGCCGGGACGTACTACGGCGGGGCGACGGCCGCTCCCGTAACGCGCGCGACCCTCGAGACGCTGCTCTCGGCACGGCAGTCCCCGATCGATCGCGGTGCCCTGGTCCGGGCACAGAGGCGCGCTGAGCCCTCGCCCCCGTCCGCTCCCCTCGTGCACTTCGCGGTCGCGACCGCCGAGCAGGAGGCCGGGGTGTGGCCGCAGGAAGAGGATCCGGGCGCGGACCACGCCGGCACCATGACCATCCCCTTGCTGGACGGTGCATCGGTCCGGGTCGCGGTGCGCAGGCTGCACAAGATGGGGCTGAGGGTGCTGCTGGAGGGTGCCGGGACGGTGCGAGCGACCATCCCGGCTGCGGGCGACGGGGTCGCCGCGGGTGACACGGTACGGGTGCTGGCAGCTCCTGGTGAAGCTCCGCCCCGTGCAACGGGCGGGGAGACGCCGGGACAGCAGGGCGCGACGGGAGAGTGACCGTGTCCATGTCCCGGGTGGTCGCCGCGCTGGAGGACGCTGGAGTCGCCGTCGAGGGTGTCATGCCGGGGCACGGGACGGTGGCCGCGCTTCAGGTCGGCGGCGTGCAGCAGGATTCCCGTCGCGTGGGGCCGGGTGACCTCTTCGTGGCGTGGTCGGGCGCGGCCCATGACGCGCACGACCACCTGGCGGGCGCGGCTGCGGCCGGGGCCGCGGCCGCCATCGTGGAACGACAGGTCCCGGAGGCGCGGCTTCCCCAGATTCAGGTCGACAACGCCCGCCTCGCGGCGGCCGTTGCCGCGGGCTTCGTGGCGGGGTCGCCCTGGCGCGACCTGCGCACCGTCGGCGTAACCGGGACGAACGGGAAGACCACCACCTCCCTCCTGCTGCGCGGCCTGCTCGCACGCGAGGCGCCCGCGGCCGCGATCGGTACACTGGGCGTGGTCGGACCGGGCGGCGGCATCGAGGGCGACACCTCGGGTCTCACCACACCCGGTCCGGTCCAGATCGCGGACTGGCTGTCCTCGCTGGCGCGCTCCGGGGTGAGGGGCGTCGTGGTGGAGAGCTCCTCGCACGCACTGGACCAGTTCCGCCTCGACGGCATCCGCTTCGATGTCACCGCCTTCACCAACCTGACCCGGGACCACCTCGACTACCACGGGAGCCGCGACCGGTACTTCGTCGCGAAGGCCCGTCTGCTGGAACTCGGCAAAGACGGTGCGACGGCCGTCATCAACGCAGACGACCCCGCATGGCACGCCCTGCGGCCGACGGGTCCGGTCATCACCTACGGCCTCGGCCCTGGCGCCGACCTGCGGGCCGCCGATGTCCGGCTCTCGTCACGCGGGTCGACCTTCGACCTCCAGTGGCACGGTGAGCGCGCGCGCGTCGCGCTGCCCTTGCCGGGCGGCTTCAATGTCAGCAACGCGCTCTGTGCCGCCGCCGGCGCGTTGGCGTTGGGACAGCCGCTGGACGCCGTGGCCTCGGGGCTCGGCGAGGCGCTCCCGGTACCGGGCCGGCTGGAGTCGATCACCCGGGAGCCCTTCGATGTCCTGGTGGACTTCGCCCACACCCCCGACGCCCTGGAGCAGATCCTGCGCACGATGAAGCCGCTGGTGTCCGGCCGGCTGATCGTCGTGTTCGGGGCCGGCGGGGATCGTGACCCCACCAAGCGCCCCGAGATGGGCGCCGCCGTGTCCCGGCACGCGGACATCGCCATCGTCACCTCCGACAACCCCCGCACCGAGGATCCGGCAGCGATCGTCGCCCAGGTGTCCGCGGGCGTAACGGGGGGGCTCACGGTGGAGATCGTGGACCGGCTCGAGGCCATCCACCGGGCGCTCGACGCGGCCCGGCCCGGAGACGCGGTCGTGCTGGCGGGGAAGGGTCATGAGACCTACCAGGTCGTCGGCACCGAGAAACGCCCCTTCGACGAGCGCCGGATCGTCCTGGACCATCTCTCGGCGGGTGCGGACTCATGACCGCGGAGAGCTTCTCCTGGAGCGATGCGGCGGTGCGGCGCGCACTGGATCTGCCCGGGGGGGACGCCGAACGCCTCTACCAGGCCATCTCGACCGACACCCGGACGCTGCAGCGCGGCGATGTCTTCGTCGCGATCGAGGGCGAGCACTTCGACGGCCACGCCTTTGTCGCGCAAGCGGTGGCGGCGGGGTGCGCGGCCGTGGTCTCCTCACGGGAACTGGGGGGCTGTCCCGTCACCGTCTACCGAGTCCCCGACACGCTGACGGCCCTGGGCGACCTCGCCCGGCACAGGCGCGAAGAAGCGGCCATTCCGGTCGTGGGCATCACCGGTTCGTCCGGGAAGACGACCGTCAAGGACATGACCTTGGGCGCGCTTGCGGGCACCACGCGCGCCCACGGCACCCGCGCAACCAACAACAACCGGGTCGGTACCCCGCTCACCATCCTTTCGATGCCCGAACACGCTACCTCGCTGGTGCTGGAAATGGGAAGCAACGAGCCCGGCGAGATCGCGGAGCTGGCCCGGGTGGCGCGCCCGACGGTCGGCGTGGTCACGACCGTCTCGGAGACCCATGTGGAGCGGCTCAGGGATCTCTCCGGGGTGCTCTCGGAAAAACTGGACCTCCTGCGCGCCGTCGATGCGGCCGACACCGCGCTGGTGGGCGACGACCCCCCCGAGCTCGCCCGCGAAGCCCGCAGGATCCACCCCGGGGTCGCGGTGAGCGGCTGGTCCGAGCGCGCCGACCACGACCTGCGGCCCTTCGATGCGCGGCTTCGCCCCGACGGCACCTACACGTTCACCTGGCAGGGCGAGCCCGTGTCGCTGCAGGTCCCCGGCGCTCACAACGTGTACAACGCGCTGCTCGCCCTCGCGATCGCCCGCTCGCTGAACGTCGCGGCGGTGAGCGCGGCGGCGGGTGTCTCGGCGGTGAGTCCCCGGGCCATGCGCAGCGAAGTCCGCAGTGTCGGTGACCTGACTCTTCTGGTGGACTGCTACAACGCCAACGCGGCGAGCGTGGAGGCCGCCGTGACCACGCTGGCGGCGATGAAGACGCGGGGTCGCCGGGTGGCCGTCCTGGGAACGATGCTGGAGCTCGGGGAACGGTCGGCGGCCATCCATCGCGAGACACTCGGGCGCGTCCTGGAAGCCGGCGTGGATCGCTTCATCCTTACCGGCGCGTTCGCGGGTGCGGGGCAGGGTGTCCCGGATGGCCGGATCCTCCGCGTGAACGACGTGGCGGAGTTGGCCGCGCGCCTGCCCTCACTGGTCGCGCCCGGCGACACGATCCTGCTCAAGGCATCCCGGGGCGTACGCCTGGAACGGACGATCCCGGCGCTCGAATCCTCCTTCCGGGGAGCGCGCGCCTGATGCTCTACCACCTGCTGCCCCGCCTCGGAGACACTCACATCGTCTTCAACCTGTTCAACTACCTGACCGTCCGGTCCGCCGGGGCCATGGCGACGGGTCTGGTGCTCATGCTGCTTCTCGGCCGCCCCGCCATCGCATGGCTGAGGGCCCACGGGATCGTCAACGTCCCCAGGAACGGGCTGGACCGCGATGCCCCCGGCGCCGCGCCCAAGGCGAACATGGGCGGGGTGCTCATCGTGCTGGTGGTCACCGTCACGACGCTTCTCTGGGCGGAGCTGACGAACCCGTACACCCTGATCGCCCTCGTGGTCATGCTGTGGATGGGCTCGCTGGGCTTCCTCGACGACTATCTCAAGGTGGTGCGCCGCACGCCCAGGGGGCTGGTCGAACGCTACAAGTGGGCTGGTTCCCTGGTGCTGGGGTTGGCCCTGGGTCTCTTCCTGGTCTTGTGGGGACCCTCGGCCCAGGTGGGCGCCACCACCACCAACCTCCCCGTCTTCGACGAGTGGCAGCTGGTCTTCCGGCCCATCGCGTACGTGTTGTGGGTCACGGTGGTCCTCAACGGCGCCACTCATTCAGTGAACATGACCGACGGCCTGGACGGGCTGGCGCCGGGGCTCGTGGCCATCGCGGTCGCAACGTTCGGGATCTTCGCGTACGTCATCGGGCGAGTGGATACCTCGGCGTATCTCGGGCTCTTCTACCTGCCCGGCGCCGGCGAGCTGGCCGTCTTCGCGGCGGGGGTCACCGGGGCCGCACTGGGCTTCCTCTGGTTCAACGCGCAGCCCGCGCAGGTGATCATGGGCGACACGGGTTCCCTCGCGCTGGGAGGGTCCATCGGCGCCATGGCGGTCCTGCTCAAGGCCGAGCTGCTGCTACTGGCCGTGGGCGGCGTCTTCGTGGCCGAAGGGGCCTCGGTGATCATCCAGACGCGGTACTTCAGGTATACGAAACGGCGCTACGGCGAAGGCCGCCGCGTCTTCAGGTGTGCTCCCATCCACCACCACTTCCAGATGATCGGATGGAAGAACGAGCAGGTCGTGGTCCGGTTCTGGATCCTGGGAATTCTGTGCGCGATGGTCGGCTTCGCCACGCTCAAGCTGCGATGAGTGCCGATGTCCGTCCGTCGTTTCCCCCGGGGTCCGGGAGAGAGAGTTGCAGTCATCGGGTTGGGCGCGAGCGGAGATGCCGCCGCGCGGCTTGCCCTCAAGAAAGGAGCTGAGGTCCATGTCACGGATTCGAGCAGCGATGCCCCAGTTGCAGCCCGTGGAGCCGTCCTGCGGGATCTCGGAGCCGATGTCCGGCTGGGCGGACACGTCCTGGAGGAGATCGCGGCGGCCGACACCGTCGTCGTCAGTCCGGGAATCCCCCCGCACGCTCCAGTGCTCGCGGCCCTACGCGCTCGGGGCGTCGGTTGGATATCGGAGCCTGAATTCGCCAGCCGGTTCATCCAGAGTCCACTGACCATCGTGACCGGCACGAACGGGAAGACCACCACCGCGGCCCTCTCGGCCCACCTCCTGCGCGAGGCGGGCGTGGACACGGCCCTCGGTGGAAACATCGGGGGAGGCATGGGCCCGCCGGCGTCCACTCTGGCCGCCGCCGAGCCCCCCCGTGACCGGATCGTGCTCGAGATGTCGTCGTTCCAGCTGGCGGACATCCGGGAGCTGACGCCCGACGTGGGTGTCATGACCAACCTCGGCGTCGACCATATGGACCGCTACGCCACGGTGGCGGACTATCACCGGGACAAGCGCCGGCTCTTCGAGGCGGGTGACGAGAACACGACCTGGGTGCTCAACGGGGACGACCCGGCGGTCATGGAGATGGCCGAGGGGGCGCCGGGGACGCATCTGGCGTTCTCGCTCGACAACCCGGTCTCTCCCGGCGCGTACCTGAGCGGCGACGACCTCGTGCTGGAGCTGGACCTCGCTGCCCCGTCCCCGGTCGCACGGACCACCGACCTGAGGCTCCTGGGACGCCACAACCAGGCCAACGCGCTCGCCGCCCTGCTGGCCGCCGTCGCGTCCGGGGCCGAGCCGGGTTCCATGTCGTCCGCGATGCACTCCTTCCCACCCCTCCCGCACAGGCTCGAACCCGTGGGAACGGTGGACGGAGTCCTGTGGGTGAACGACTCGAAGGCGACGAACGTGGCCGCGGTCTCCAGCGCACTGCTGAGCCTGGAAGGTCCCATCGTGCTCCTCCTCGGCGGGACCGACAAGGGAGAGGATTTCCGCGGACTGGTACCCGCGATGCAGGGCAGGACCCGTGCCGTCGTGGCCTACGGCGCCGCGGGAGAGAGGGCGGAAGCGGAGGTCGCGGAGGTGGTGGGGACGGCTATCGCGGTGCGGCGCGTGGACGGCGCCTTCGAGGACGTGGTGGCCGCGGGCCGCGCGCTGGCCAGGCCGGGAGACACGCTGCTGTTGGCGCCGGCGTGCTCCAGCTTCGACATGTTCGGGAACTACCAGGCCCGCGGCGACGCGTTCCGGGCCCTGGTCGGCGGGGTGGCAGGGTGATGTGGGGCCGGGGGTTCGCCGGACGGCGAGGGAGGTACCGCCGGGGACGGGGGCCCTGGGCCACCGACGTCGCCTTCAAGACCCGGCGTTCGTTTCCCGAAACGGGTCTCGGCACCGGTTGGGAACCGACTGCGGTTCTGGCGTTGACCGCGATGCTCCTCGGCTTCGGCCTGCTCACCCTGCACAGCGCCAGCTCGGTGATGGCCGAGCGCGGTGATCTTCCCCACTACCACTATGTCGCCCGCCAGGGGATCGGCGTGTTCCTCGGCCTGATATTCATGGTCGTCTGTGCCCGCGTACCCACCGAATGGTGGCACCGCCACGCATGGCACCTGATGCTGGGCTCGGCCGCCCTCCTGATCATCATCATCCTTCCGTTCACCGAAATGATTGCGCCGACGGTGAACGGGGCGCGCCGGTGGCTCCGGATCGGCGTCAACATTCAGCCCTCCGACCTGGCCAAGCTGGCGGTCGTGGCCTGGACGGCATCGCTGGCGGTCCGCAAGCGGGAGCACATGAAGAGCCTGCACCGGGGACTGGCTCCCTTCCTCGTGGGGTGGGCGCTCATCGGGGGCCTGATCGTGCTGGAGCCGGACCTGTCGACGGCCTGCTTGATCGTCGCCATCGGCATGTCCATAGTCTTCGTGGCGGGGGCGCGGATCGGGCACTTCGTCTTCCTCGGGCTGCTGGCGTCCCCTCTCGCGATGGCCATCCTCAAGGCCGGATACCGCAGCTCGAGGTGGGAGTCGCTCCTGCTGGACCCGGGCGCGGCGCCGACAGGCGGAGCCTTCCAGAGTTACCAGAGTCTCGTCGCCATCGGATCCGGCGGAGTGACGGGAGTCGGCTTCGGAGAAGGGCGCCAGAAGTTCGGTTTCCTTCCGGAGGCCCACAACGACTTCATCTTCGCGATGATCGGGGAGGAGTGGGGGTTTGCGGGCAGCGTTGCGGTGATCCTCTGCTTCCTGGCCTTCATCGGCGTCGGGTTTCGCATCGCGCGCCGTGCGAAGGACTTCTTCGGGGAGCTGTTGGCGGTCGGCGTGACGTCGCTGATCGGCCTGCAGGCGTTCCTTCACATCGGCGTGGGACTTGGCATCCTTCCCGCGACCGGGCTGTCGCTTCCGTTCATCTCGTTTGGCCGCAGCAACCTGGTGGTCATGCTCGCGGCCGTGGGTATGCTGCTGGCCGTCGCCCGGGAAGCCCCCGAAGGGCGCAAGGACCGTGCGGACGAGGTGACGGCATGATGGTCATCTTCTCCGGCGGCGGAACGGCGGGCCACTTCTACCCGGCCCGAAACATCGCGGAAGCACTGGCCGACAGGGTGCCCGGCGTCCAGCCCTTCTTCGTGGGGACCGAGGGTCGCATCGAGGCCCGGGAGCTCCCCGGGCTCGGCTACGGATACAGCCTGCTTCCGGTCGCCGGGCTTCGCAGTCCGCTGAGTGCGGCGCGCGCTTCAGGCGGTGTCGCCGTCCGTGCCAGAGGCGTTCTGGCGGCCGTCGCGGGCAACCTGCGGGCCATCTGGCTGCTCGTTCGCGCAGTGGCGAGGCTGCTGCCGGAGTTCCGCCGGGGCAGGGCCGCGGCGGTTGTGCTCACCGGCGGCTACGTATGTGCTCCGGCCGGCATCGCGGCGCGGCTGCTGGGGCTCCCGTTGATTCTGCAGGAGCAGAACATGCACCCCGGGAAGACGACCCGGCTGCTGTCACGGTGGGCACACCAGATCCACCTCGCCTATCCGGAGGCAACCGCGGCGCTCCCCGGCCGCGTGCGGAAACGGGTTCTCCAGACCGGAAATCCCATCCGTCCGCTCCCGCCTGTCGAAGCCCGCGGCCGCGAGGCTGCGCGACGTGCTCTGGGACTGCCCGCCACCGGAAGAGTGGTGCTGGTGGTCGGGGGGAGCCAGGGCGCGGATAAGATGAACCGGGCATCGATCGAGATTCTGCAAGACGGTATGCCGATCGATGGAGATTTCGTCTTATGGGTGACCGGGCGTGCGCACCATGCCCGTGCCGAAGAGTCCCTTCAGGGAGTGCCGCGCGACGGGTTTGCGGTCGTGCCGTACCTGGAGCCCGAGGAGATGTACCAGGCGCTGGCAGCGGTCGATCTGGTGGTGTCCCGGGCCGGGGCGATGGCCACCTCCGAGTTCCTGGCGTGGGGCCTCCCGGCGATCCTGGTACCCCTTCCCACCGCCGCGGACGACCATCAGACCGCCAACGCCCTCGCGCTGGAAGCGGCTGGCGCGGCCATCCACCTCCCCGAACGGGATGACCTCGGCGCGGCCCGGTTGTGGCGCGAGGTGCACCGCCTTCTGGACGCGCCGGAGACCCTTGCCGCCATGTCCGCCGCGGCTCTGGCCCGCGCCCGCCCCGACGCCGCCCGCGACGTCGCCGCGGCGGTCGCGTCCATCCTTCACGGGACGTCGGCGAGCACGGAGAGTGCCACGTGACCGGCGCGGCCACCCTTCGGTCCCTCGCGGCGCGCGGTCCCGTCCACTTCATGGGCGTGGGCGGCGCGGGGATGGCGCCGCTGGCCGAACTGGTCCTCAGAAGCGGGGGAGCCGTCACGGGCTGCGACCTCGCGTGCGGTCGCGCGGCGGAGGCCCTCGCACGCCTCGGCATGGACTTCAGCCAGGGGCACGATCCGTCCCACGTCGAACGCGCGGCTGCGGTCGTCGTCACCTCGGCGGTCCCGCCCGGCCACCCCGAACTCGCCGCGGCCCGGGAGCGGGGAATCCCCGTCCTCAAGCGGGCGGCGGCCCTGGGCCAGTGGGTGAATGCGGGGCGCGTCGTGGGCGTCGCCGGGACCCACGGCAAGACGACCACCACCGCCATGGCGACGCACGTGCTCGAAAGGTCCGGCGAGGATCCCACGGGCGTGGTCGGCGGCCATGTCCAGGCCTGGGGGGGCAATCTGCTCGCGGGGGGATCGAATCTCTTCGTCGTCGAGGCGGACGAGTACGACCGTTCCTTCCACGCGCTGAGTCCCCGGGTCGCCGTCGTCACGAACCTGGAAGCCGACCACCTGGACACCTACGGCGACCTTGACGGGGTGCGATCCTCGTTCTCCGGCTTCGTCGACCGCCTCGATCCGGGCGGCACGTTGTGGGTGTGCGGCGACGATCCGGGCGCCGCGCGAGTGGGCGTCGAGGGCGGAGACCGCACGCGTAGCTACGGACTCGGCGCGGGCGCCCGGCTGCGGGCCACGCAGGTACGCGTCCACGCGGACGGAAGCACCTTCACCGTGACCGAAGATGGTGCGCGGGCCGGAAGGTTCGCCGTGTCGGCGCCCGGCCTCCACAACGTGCGGAACGCGCTCGCCGCAATCGGCGTGGGACGGTCGTTCGGGGCGGATTGGGATGACATCCGGGCCGGACTCGGCGCGTTCTCGGGGGTAGCGCGGCGGTACGATGTGCTGGGCACCGCGGCGGGCGTTCAGGTGGTCGACGACTACGCCCACCACCCCACCGAGATCGTGGCCACCCTGGACGCGGTCCGAAAGGCGAACCCCGGGAAGCGGGTGGTGGCGGTCTTCCAGCCCCACCTGTACAGCCGCACTCGGGATTTCCGGCGTGATTTCGGACGTGCCCTGGGGGACGCGGACGTGGTGTGGGTGACGGACGTCTATCCGGCCCGCGAGGAACCGCTCCCTGGCGTGAACGGCGAACTCGTCGCCGACGCGGTGACGGGCACGGCCTCCCGGGTGGTCTACCACCCCGTGCTCTCGTCGCTCCCGGCCGCGGTGGAAGCCGACCTCGGCGCGGGCGACGTGTGCGTCGTCATGGGTGCCGGTTCCATCGAGGTGACCGGGCCCGAGATCATGGCTCTCCTGAAGGCGCGCACGGAGCGGGGAGACCTGACATGATCGGGAGACGCCGCCGATTCAAGCGCCCGGGGTTGATCGTCGCCGCGCTCCTGCTGGGGTGGGGCGCCCATTACCTGCTGACGGCGGCGTCGTACTTCCGGGTGGGCCGGGTCGAGATATCCGGCATCTCGTACCTGACCCGGGACGAGGTACGGGAGCTGGCGGGAATCGACGCCGCAACCATGGTGTGGAGGCGACGAGCCACATTGGTGGGGCCGATCGAAGCCCACCCCCTCGTCCTGTCGGCCACGGTCGTGCGCGAGCTGCCCCGCACCCTGGTCTTCTCCATTGACGAGGCCAAGCCCATCGGCCTGGTCGCGTCTCCCCTGGTGGTGCCGGTGGACCGTCGCGGCAACGAGCTCCCCGTCGACCCCACCTCGCCGGTGCTCGACCTGCCCGTGCTGAGCGTCGTGACACCGCGCGCCGCGGCCTCGTGGGGACTCCGTCTCCTGGCGCAGGACGTGGGACACATCGCCGACGTGGCGCCGGAATTCTTCTCGGTCGTGTCCGAGGCGCGGCTCGACGACCGGGAAGTGACGCTGTTGCTGGGCGACTCGGGGTTGAGGGTGCGATACCGCCCCCCGGTCTCGGAGGCTCGGCTGCGCCACGCCCTGATCGCGATCAACGACGCCGCCGAGCGGTTGCCGGAAGGGGCTCCGCGCGAAATCGATCTCCGCTTCGAGGACCAGGTCGTCGTGAGAACCGCCGCGGCGGTGGTGCGGGAGGGGCGGAGCCGATGAGGTCGATCCTGGTCGCGGGACTCGACGTGGGCTCCACTTCCACCCGTGCCGTCATCGGCGAGTGCGTGCGGGAGTTCCAGCGCCCCGTGCTGCGGGTGTTGGGGGTGGGCCGTACCCCCACCGCGGGCGTGCGCAAGGACGTGGTCACAGACCTTGAAAGGGCCACCGACAGCGTCCGTGTCGCGGTCCAGGAAGCCGAACTGATGGCCGGGATGCGCGTCGACCGGGTGCACGTCGGCGTATCCGGAGACCACGTGGATGTGAACCGCTCGGTGGGGGTCGTTGCCGTCGCCGCCGAGGAGATCGTGCCGCGGGACGTCGAGCGGGTCCACAAGGTGGCGCAGGCCGTGGCCCTGCCCCTCGACCGGGAACTGCTGCACGCCATTCCCCAGGACTACCTGGTCGACCACCAGAGTGGCATCAAGGACCCCATCGGAATGCGGGGCACCCGTCTGGAGACCGACCTCTACCTCGTGACCGGCTGTTCGACGGTCGTGGGGAACATCATTCGAGCCGTCGAGAAGGCGGGGTACCGGGTCCAGAACACCGTCCTCGAGCCGCTCGCATCGGCCCGGGCGGTCCTCGCCGAGGACGAAAAGGAGCTGGGCGTGGCGATCATCGACCTCGGCGGCGCCACGACCGGGCTCACCGTCTACTACGAGGGCAAGCTCCGCGACCTCCAAGTGCTGCCCTTCGGCGGCTCCACCATCACCAGCGACCTGATCCGTGGACTTTCGATTCCCTTCGCCGAAGCGAGGAGGATCAAGGAGCGCCACGGTGCCGCCCACACGCGGATGGTGGACCCGGCCGAGGTCATCGAGGTGCCCGGGGTCAACGGCCGCCGGCGCAAGGTGGCGCGGAGGTTCGTCGCCAGTCTGATGGAGGAACGCCTCGAGAACATGTTCCTGAGGATCAACCGCCGGCTTCACGGCTCCTTCTCGCAGGAGGCTCTGGGCGCGGGGATCGTGATCACCGGCGGCGTGGCCCTCACTCCGGGCATCGTCGAGCTGGCCCGGAAGTGCCTTGCCGCTCCGGTCCGCATCGGGGTCCCCAGGGAAGGTCTCGCCGGGCTGCTGGACGTGGTATCCGGTCCCGGGTTCTCCACGGCCGCGGGCCTGGCTCTGCACGGTGCCGATCATTTCATGGATACGGGAGAGGGCGCGTCCACGGTGGCCTCGGGTATGGTCACCAGGATGGGCGCGTGGCTCAAGGAGTTCTTCTAGGACACTGAAGGTCCATACCACCGGGACAAGGAATCCCGAAAGGAGATGAGGAGATGATTTTCGAACTGGACGAAACCCCGCGAAACAGAGCCCTGATGCGGGTCATCGGCGTGGGCGGTGCCGGTGGCAACGCCGTCAACCGCATGATCGACGAGGACCTGGAGGGGGTCGAATTCATTTCGGTCAACACGGACGCACAGGCCCTTCACCAGTCGAAGGCGCCCACGGTGATCCAGCTTGGCAAGAGGCTCACACAGGGTCTGGGGGCCGGTGCCAGGCCCGGGATCGGCCGTCAGGCCATCTCCGAGGACGCGGACGAGGTTCGCGGAGCGCTGGAAGGCGCCGACCTGGTCTTCATTGCGGCCGGGATGGGGGGCGGCACCGGTACCGGCGCGGCGCCGGTCATCGGGGAGATGGCTCGCGAGATGGGCGCCCTGGCCATCGCGGTCGTGACGCGCCCGTTCGCCTTCGAAGGGAAGAAACGGCTGCGGCAGGCGGAGCAGGGCCTGGCCGAACTGAGCCGCACGGTCGACACCATGATCGTGGTGCCCAACGACCACCTGCTCGCGGTCGTGGGGAAGGGTACCTCCTTCAAGGATTCGCTCAAGAAGGCGGATGAGGTGCTTCTGCACGCCACCCAGGGCATCAGCGACCTGATCCGTGTCAGCGGCGAGGTCAATGTCGACTTCGCCGACGTGCGCACGATCATGTCTTCGTGCGGTGCCGCGCTGATGGGCACCGGCGTCGGCCGGGGCGAGAACCGCGCCCTGAGCGCGGCCAGGGATGCCGTGACCTCCCCGCTCCTCGACAACATCTCGATCCAGGGCGCGAAGGGCGTGCTGATCAACATCACGGGCGGCAGCGACCTGACCATCGACGAGGTGACCGGGATCTCCAGCATGATCCAGGAGGAAGTGGGCGACGAGGCCGAGATCATCTTCGGCACCGTGCACGACTCCACGATGGAAGGGGAGGTCCGGGTGACGCTGATCGCGACGGGCTTCGACGAGAACGCTCAGCGGCGCGAGGAAGCCGTGATTCGCCCGCAGTTCGGCGCCCGGACCAACCGTGCGACCGTCCTGAGACGACGCGCGGTCGAATCGCCGGCCATCATTCGCCGCGAGGCCGTGATGGGCGAAGGAAGGGTCTCGAGCGGCATCGGCGTGCCTCGGGCCCGGGCCGTCGGCGGCATGGCCACTGGCGGAATCGGGGGTGGTGCAACCACATTGCGACCCCATCCGTCAGGCAGAGACGTGAGGGCCGCCCCGGAACGGGATCGCGGCTTCGCGGTGCGTGACACGCTGACGCGGAGGGAGCTGGAGCTGCCCACCTTCATCAGGAGGATGGACGCCTGATTTTACCAGCAGGTCCACATGTCAAGGACTACAGACCGATCCTGGCCGCGGTCGTCGCGGCCGGGTTGATCGGCGGCCTCGCGTCCCGGGACCGGGTTCCCGAGGCTGATGCGCTGGACGATGTGTACGCGCATGCGCCGATCCGCGTGGAGGTGCGCGAACTCTCACCCGGCCTGACATTCGGACAGATCCTGGGGGACGCCGGACTCGGTGTGGCGGACCAGAACAACCTTCTTCTCGCTTTCCGCGAGGAGGCCAACCCCAGGCGCCTGCGCGCCGGGACCGAGGTGCGCCTGCGCTGGCGGGGCGAACCGGAGCACCTGTTCGCAGTCGAGGTGGGCCTCGACCGGGACCGGAGCATCCTTCTCGACCGAACCGGAACCGGGTGGGCGTCCTCCCTGGTCACCCTTCCCATCACAACCGACACGATCTTCGTCGCGGGCGAGATCACGAACAGCCTGTGGACGTCGGTCACGAACCACGACGAGTTGCGGCACGTCCCCGCGGACGACCGGGTGAACCTCGTGATGAGTCTGGACAGGGTCTTCCAGTGGCAGATCGACTTCTCCCGTCAGATCAGGGTGGGCGATACCTATCGCTTCGTCTTCGAGCGCGACAAGAGGCCGGACGGAAGCATGCGCTCCGGCAATCTCCTCTCGGCGGAGCTGGTCAATTCGGGACGCTCGTACCACGCGATCTGGTTCGACGCCGAGGGTGACGGACGCGGGAGCTGGTACGACCTCGAGGGCGGATCCGTACGCCGGGCGTTCCTGAAGAAGCCGCTCGAACTGAGCCGGATCTCTTCGCGCTTCAGCCTGAGCCGCTTCCATCCGATCCTGCGCCGCAGACGCGCGCACAGAGGGGTGGACTACGCGGCAAGGTCCGGATCCCCGGTTCAGGTGACGGGGGACGGAGTCGTCGTGCGCCGGAACTGGAGCGGCACCTACGGACGAGTCGTCGACGTCCGCCACTCCAACGGCTTCCTGACGCGCTACGCCCACCTCAGCGGTTGGCCCGGCGGCATCAGCATGGGAGCACGCGTTGTCCAGGGGCAGGTGATCGGCTACGTGGGCATGACGGGTCTGGCGACCGCCCCTCACCTGCACTACGAAATGCACCGCGGCGGCGAACGGATGGACCCCCTCGCCATCGACCTCCCCGCCGCCGAACCTGTCCCCGCATCCGCGATGGAACGGTGGGAGCAGGAGCGGATCGTGCGTCTCGAGATGTTGCTCACGCTTGCCCCTCCGGAGACATTGCGGGGGCGTCGCACGGCCACCACGCTGGTCGATTCGGATTGCTGAACGGCCTGCTACCCGCACTCGTGCTCCTGCTTCTGGTCGGGGGCTTCTGCGGATGGATCTACTACCAGCGGGAGTTTACGGTGCGCAGCCGCCCCGTCCTCCTCGCTGCCCGGCTGGTCGCCATCGGCGGGGTCCTCGCACTGCTGTGGAACCCGGTCGTATCCACGGCGCCGCGCGGGGCGCCACCTGCCCGCTTCGTCATCCTGGACGCCAGCGCCTCGATGGCTGCGCAGGCGGCCGACGGGTCACGGATCTGGGACTCGGCGGTGGTACGCGCGCGAACCCTGGCCCAGGACGGTGCACGCCTCCTCGTGGTGGCCGGCGCGGTGACGGCGGTGAACCCGGACTCGCTTGGGGGTGTGTCGCCCGACGGCGCGGAGTCGGTGATGGCCGGCGCGGTTGGCACGGCCGCGGAGGCGGGTGCGCGTGAGATCACCCTCGTCACCGACCGCCGCATAAGCGACCCGGTCGCCACGGCGGCGGTCGCGCGGCAGCTCGGCGTGAGGCTCGCGGTGGACACCCTGGCGGACGCGGGCGACAACCTTGGTCTCGGGCGCCTGGTGCTCCCGCCCTCGGCCGAAAGCGGCGAAGTGGTGCGGGGACAGGTCGAGGTGCAAGGGTCGACGGACGCCGACTCGGTGACGGACGCCGATTCGGTGACGGTGACCGTGACGGTCGACGGCCAGCCCCACAGCGCGCTCAGGGTGGCGGCGCCCTCGGGCGGGGGGATCAGCACGGCTCCCTTCTCGCTCGGCAGCTCCCTCACGGCGGGTGCGCACAGGGTGACCGCGCGCATCGAGGGGTCGGACGCGTTCCCCCTGGACGACGAGCGTACCCGGATCGTCCAGGTGGATCCGGAAGAGACCGGCGTCCTCCTCGTCTCCTTCGCGGCCGACTGGGAGCCCCGCTTCCTGCTACCCGTGCTGGACCAGGTCACCGGGTTGCCGGTTCGGGGATTCGTCCGCACCGGACCCGGTCGCTATCACCCCATGGACGCCTCGGCCACCGGGAGCGTCGAGGCGGTGGACGAAGCCGCCCTGGCCCGCCTTCTGCGGAGGGCCGAGATGGTGGTCGCCATGGGCGTGGACGGCGAGGTGGCGGAGTTCCTCGAAGCTGCCACGTTGCGCACGCGCGGCCTCGTCGTCTTCCCGCTCGATGGTGCGGGTGCGGCCGTGGCCGGCGTCGCCACGGGCGGGCCGCTGAGCGGCGAATGGTACCTCGGCGAGGCGCCCCCGTCACCGATTGCCGGGGAAACGGGCCGCTTCATGCCGGGTGGTCTGCCACCGCTGACCGGGGTCCTTCCAGTTGTGGACGACGGAGGAGGCACGGCCCTGAGTGTCCGCCTCGGTGGAGCGGGCGAGCCGGCGGCGGCGATGGTGCTGCGGCGGGACGGCCGGCGCAGAGTGGCGGTCGTCCTCGCACGCGGCTTCTGGCGCTGGGCGTTTCGAGACGGCACCCCCCGCGACCACTACCGTCGTCTGTGGGCCGCGGTCGGCGGCTGGATGATGGCCGACGAGCCGCTGGCGGCAGGTCCCGGAGTGAGTCCTGTCGGGTCCGTCCTCCCCCGGGGCGTTCCCACTCGCTGGTGGGGCCGCGGGTACGAAGGGGAGGTGGTCGCGGTGACCGTCACCGATTCGGCGAACACCGTTGTCCTCGATTCGACGATCACGGTATCCGGGGGCGGCCTCTTCACGAGCCCGGCTCTCCCGCCCGGGCAGTACGCCTACACGGTGACCGCGGCAGACACCACGGGCGGCGTCTTCGATGTGGAGCCCTTTACCGGCGAGATGCTCCACCGGCCACTGGATCCGGCCGAGCTGACGGTGCGGACCGACGCGGCGGGTGCGCCCATCGAAGGCAGCCGCCCACTGCGCACCTGGCCACTTCCGTATCTTGTCATCCTCGCGGCCCTCTGCGCCGAGTGGATCGGGCGACGGCGGGCAGGCCTGCGGTAGCGGCATGTCCTCCCTTTGGCGGAGGGCGCTCGCGAGGGTGATCCCCCCGACGCTCCGGACCTTCGACGCCGACGCGCTGGAGGAGCTGGAAGAGCGTCTGATCATGGCCGACTTCGGCGTCGAAGCCAGCATGCGCTTCACGGCCGACGTCGAAAAGGCGGCCCGAAGGGGCGATGAACCGAGGCGGGTGCTCGCCGATTCGATCCGCGCCGTCTTTGCCGGGGATGCGGAGGGGGGGCTGGCCGTGGCCGACACGCCGCCGACGGTGTACCTGGTGGCGGGGGTCAACGGGGCCGGGAAGACGACCACGATCGGGAAGATGGCGCACCACCTCGTATCGGACGGGCAGAGCGTGATGGTCGCCGCGGCGGACACCTACCGGGCGGGTGCGATCGAGCAGCTCGAGCGCTGGGCGGAGCGTGTCGGGGCCGACTTCGTGGGCGGGCAGCCGGGCGGAGATCCCGCGGCCGTCGCCTACGACGCGCTGGGGAGGGCCCGTTCCCGCGGCACGGACGTCGTTCTGATCGACACCGCTGGCCGGCTGCACACGCACGGCGGCCTCATGCAGCAGCTCGCCAAGGTGGAGCGGGTGATCCGCAAGCGCCGGCCGGACGCTCCCCACGAGACCTTGCTCGTCCTCGACGCGACGGTCGGGCAGAACGGACTGGTTCAGGCGCGGGAGTTCTCGCGCTTCGTCGATGTCACCGGAATCGTCCTGGCCAAGATGGACTCGACCGCCCGGGGCGGGATCGTGGTGGCGCTCCGCGAAGAGCTGGGGATCCCGGTGAGACTGGTGGGGGTGGGGGAGTCGCGCGGAGACCTCGAACGATTCGATCCGGCCGACTTTGTCGAAGGACTGCTGGCACAGCAATGAGGGGACTGCTCGACAAGCCCGTCCAGTTCCTGAAGGGGGTCGGACCACGAAGGGCGGAATCGCTCGCACGCATGGGGATCCTCAACGCCCGGGACCTGCTCTACCATGTGCCGCGCCGATACGACGACGCGTCGACCATAACCCCCGTCGTGCTGGCGCAGGTGGGCATGGACGTGACAGCTGTTGGCGTGGTGCGGAACCAGGGGGTCGTCCCCACCCGATCCGGGTTGCGCATTTTCCAGGCCGTCATCCAGGACGACAGCGGCATCATCACCTGCGCCTGGCCCGGTCAGCCGTGGATCGAACGGAACATGCGCGTCGGGGACCGCATCCTCGTCACCGGCCCGGTCAAGTTCTTCCACGGCCGCCAGATCCAGCCCCGCGAACACACGCTGCTGGAGCGGGCGAAAACTACTCCGACATCCCATGGGACCACATCGGGGGCCGGCACGATCTTCGTCACCTACCCGGCCTCGGAAGAGCTGCCCCAGTGGATCTTTCGGCGCGTGATCGGTCAGAATCTGGACTGGCTGCTGCGCCATGTCCGGCCCGAGGAGTACCTCTCGGCCACCGCGCGCGGCGAGCTCGGGGTCATGGAGCTGTCAGCGGCCCTGGAAGCCTGTCACCGTCCCCGTTCCATGAACGACAAGGACACGGCCCGCCGCCGCCTCGCGTTCGACGAGCTCTTCTTCCTGCAGCTCCTGCAGGCCCGTGAACGCTACCGTGCGACGCGCGAGCGCCCCGGGATCGTGTTCACGCGCACCAACGCGCTCATCAGGGCGCTGCACGACAGCCTCCCATTCACCCTGACCGGGGCCCAGGCGCGGGTCCTGCGCGAGATCTACGCCGACATGACCTCGTCCCGGCGCATGAACCGCATGCTCCAGGGCGATGTGGGTTCGGGGAAGACGCTGGTGGCCCTCTTCGCCATGCTGCTGGCCGTCGAGGGCGGGTATCAGGCCGCCCTCATGGCGCCCACCGAGATCCTCGCCGAGCAGCACGCGGCGCGCATTCGCGACTTCCTGGCCGACCTGGCCTGCGAGGTCGAGACCCTGCTCGGATCGGTGACGGGGGGGCGCAGGGAGCGCGCCCGCGCCCGGGTGGCGAGCGGCGAGGCCGGCGTAGTGGTGGGTACCCACGCGCTGATCCAGGAAGGGGTCGACTTCCACGCGCTCGGATTGGTGGTGGTGGACGAGCAGCACCGCTTCGGCGTCCGCCAGCGCATGGCCCTCGCCGAACGGGAGCCGAGACCCGACGTGCTGGTCATGTCGGCCACGCCGATCCCGCGCTCCCTGGCCATGGCGGTCCACGGGGACCTCGACCTCAGCACCATCGACGAGCTTCCCCCCGGGCGGCGTCCCGTGACCACCCGGCTGGCGGGCCCCGACGAGCGGGGCGACGTCTTCCGGCAGGTGGCGGAGAGGCTCGACCGGGGCCAGCAGGCCTACCTCGTCTACCCGCTCATCGAGGAGTCCGAAAAGGCGGACCTGCGCGCCGCCGAGACCGAGTTCGAGCGGCTCCGGAAGGAGGACTTCGCGGGGCGCGAACTCGCGCTCCTTCATGGCCGCCTGCGCGCGGAGGAGAAGGACGGGATCATGCGGGCGTTCCTCGCGGGCGAGATCGACGTATTGGTCGCCACCACCGTGATCGAGGTGGGGATCGACGTCCCCAACGCGACCGTAATGGTGATCGAGAACGCGGAGCGCTTCGGGCTGTCCCAGCTGCACCAGCTACGGGGCAGGATCGGGCGGGGTGACCAGGGCGGGCTGTGCGTGGTGATTTCGGGCACCGGGGCGGGGGCGACGGAACGGATCGAGGTCCTCGCGCGGACGACCGACGGCTTCGAAATCGCGGCGGAGGACCTGCGGATCCGGGGTCAGGGGGACTTCTTCGGCGCGGACCAGCACGGTCACGGCCCCGACCTGCGCTTCGCCGACATCATCGAGCACGAGGACCTCCTCGGCCTGGCCCGCGACCGCGCCCGCGGTCTGGTGGACGACGACCCCGGGTTGAAACACAACGCCCTCGTCGGCGTGCTCCTCGACCGGCGCTACGGGGACCGGTCGAAGCTTTTCGAGCTTGGCTGACCCCCTCTTCCGGCGGCCCTTGCCAGCCCCGCCGCTTCGGATAGCTTCCGAGTCCAATGGCCCATCAAATACGAGATTTACCCGACCAGGCGGGCGAGACGGTCACCATTTCCGGTTGGACCGCGGCAGTCCGCGTCCACGCCAGAGTCGCCTTCGTCGTGCTGCGCGACGGGACCGGTGTGGTGCAGGGAGTCGTCGTGAAGTCCGCCGTGCCCGAAGGGGTGTGGACGCTCGCCACGACGCTGACCCAGGAGAGCTGCGTCGCCCTCACCGGTGTCGTTCGTCCTGACGCGCGCGCGCCCGGCGGGCACGAACTCACCGTCTCCGGTGCCCAGCTCATCGGCGCGAGCGAAGAGTACCCGATCCAGCCCAAGGAGCACGGCGTCGAGTTCCTCCTCGATCATCGTCACCTGTGGCTCAGGTCCAGCCTCCAGCGGGCCGGCCTGAAGGTCCGGTCCGAGGTCGAGCAGGCCATCCACGACTTCCTCTACCAACGCGACTTCGTCCGCGTCGACACGCCCATCCTGACCGGTTCCATCGGCGAGTCCGCGGGCACACTCTTCGAGACCGACTACTTCGGCGACCGCGCCTTCCTTGCCCAGACCGGTCAGCTGTACGTCGAGAGCGCCTGCCCGGCGTTTCGCAGGGTCTACTGCTTCGGTCCGACCTTCCGGGCGGAGAAGTCCAAGACCCGCCGCCACCTGACCGAGTTCTGGATGGTCGAGCCCGAGGTCGCATTCGCGGACTCCAACGACAACATGGACCTCCAGGAGGCGTTCGTCTGCTACCTCGTCGAGCGAGCGCTGGAGCGGTGCAGCGCGGAGCTGGAGGTGCTCGGCCGGGATGTGACGAAGCTGGAGTCGGTCGTCCCGCCGTTCCCCAGGATCAGCTACAGCGAGGCGGTCGAGCGCCTGAACGCCGAAGGCCGGGGGTTCGAATGGGGCAGGGATCTGGGTGCGGTTGAAGAGACGACGATCTCGAGCTGGTTCGACAGGCCCGTCTTCGTCTACAACTACCCGAAGGAGGCGAAGGCGTTCTACATGAAGGAGAACCCCGACGACCTCCGCACGGTCCTCTGCAACGACCTGCTGGCGCCTGAGGGGGCCGGGGAGATCATCGGCGGAAGCCAGCGGGAAGACGACCACGATCGCCTCCTGGCCAGGATCCTCGAGGAGGGGCTTCCCGAAGAGGCGTACGACTGGTACCTGGACCTGCGAAAGTACGGCACGTTTCCGCACTCCGGGTTCGGCCTCGGCCTCGAACGGACGGTGGGATGGATCACGGGACGTCCCCACATCCGCGAGCTGGTCCCCTTCCCGCGCCTGATCAACCGCCTGACGCCGTGATGGGTGGCACTCGTCGCACGCCCGGCGTCGCTCACCACATGCCCGGCGTCGCTCACCACACGCCCGGCGTCGCTCACCACATGCCCGGCGTCGCTCACCACACGCCCGGCGTCGCTCACCACATGCCCGGCGTCGCTCACCGCATGCCCGGCGTCGCTCACCGCACGCCCGGCCGCTGACGCGCTCCGAGATGGCCACCCTCGTCATCGATCTGATGGACCGGCGGCCCATCTGGGCACTGCCGGAGTGGGCCCGCGAGAGCATCGTGGCTTCCGTTCCGCGCGCCTGGACGGTGACCTTCATGGAGACACCGGCCGACGGCTCGGGAGACGGGGTCCAGCGCGCCCCGCCTGAACTCCTGGCGGAGGTGACCGATGCCCGGGTCTACATGGGATACGGGATTCCGGAGGAGGTGCTGGAGGCGGCGCCGGGGCTGAAGTGGGTGCATTCGGGCGCCGCCGGCGTGGGGTCCTCGCTGGGCCCGGCCATGCTCGAACGGGACGTGTTCTTCACCAATTCCGCCGGGATCCACGCCGCGCCGATGTCGGAAACGGCCCTGGCCATGATCCTGTACTTCACCCGGGGTCTCGACATCGCGGTGCGCGCTCAGCGTGCGGGGCAGTGGAGCGCCCCGTCGTATTGGGCGGCCGACGCGCCGGTGACCGAACTGAGCGGCGCCACGGTGGGAGTTGTGGGCTATGGTGGTATCGGCAGGGCGGTGGCACGCAAAGCCGCCGCGCTGGGAAGCCGGGTGCTGGCAGTGCGCCGCACGGGCGGAGCGGTGGCGGGGGAGGGAATTCAGATCCTGACGGGGGCGCGGGGACTGAGCCGGGTGATGTCGGAGTCGGACTATGTGGTGCTCGCGCTCCCGGAGACGCCCGAGACGGGCGGGATGATCAACCGGCAGCGGCTTTGGTCGATGAAACCCGGCTCGGTCCTCATCAACGTCGCGCGCGGCAGGCTGGTCGACGAAGACGCGTTGCTCGACCTGCTCGATTCGGGCCATCTGCGCGGTGCCGGCCTCGATGTCTTCCGCGAGGAGCCACTTCCCGCCGGCCATCCGTTCTACGGTCACCCGTGCGTGCTGATGACGCCCCATGTCTCGGCGACGACGCGCCGCTTCTGGGAGAGGGAGACGGAGCTGATCACCGTCAATATCGGGCGCTTTGTCCGTGGCGAACCGCTGCGCAACCTGGTGGACAAGAAGGCAGGCTACTGAGTTTGCCCCATCCAGACATGCGCGTGTCCCGGGTTTTGCCGCGGAAACGTTGGGGGCGATACCGGGGGCCGAACGCCGGGCGACACCGGTTGGCTGGGCGGGCTACGGCTGTGCAGACCTGATCCGGGCTTTGTCCGCCAAAAATAGGTCAAAGTGGCGGACAAACGAGCGCATGGCGTTCCCAAGAGGTGCCCGCGCGTGGGTACGGCTCGCCGATTCTTGTGTTGCCGCTTGAGTTGCCCCCTTGAGGCGCCCCCTTGAGGTGCCCCTCCCGCCCTGCCCCATTCCGACATGCGGGCGTCCCTGGTTTTGCCGCGGAAACGTCGGTGCGACACCGGCGGCCGAGGGTCGAGCGACACCGGGGCCGAGGATCGGTGAGACACCGGGGCTCTACGCCGCCGCGGTTCTGGCTGCACCCTTTTGAGCGTGGCTCAAGGCGGGGTTGTCGGCAGTGTTCCGTCCTTCGGCCGCAGCCTTTGTCCCATTCCGACATGCCGGTGTCCCTGGTTTTGCCGCGGAAACGTCGGATGGGACATCTCCGCCCTCACCGTCCAGCGCCGGATCCGCTCCGTCACCGTCCAGCGTCCGATCCCCTCCCGTTGCCTCCAGCGCCTCCTCGACCGCCTCCCGCGCAGCCGCCTCCAGCTCCCATGGGATCGCCGAGTCCACAAGCCGTGCCGCCCCGTTGTACAGCTCGCCGGGGGGTAGCGGTGGCGCGGGTGGCAGTGGTTGCAGTGACTGTCCCGGCCGCACCATCGGCGGCGCACTCGCGATCATCTTCCCCTTCTTCGCGAAGAACACGGCCTGACCCATGCGGTTCAGTGCCATCCGCGTGCGGCCCTCGTGGACCACACGGTGGTGCCGGCGGCACAGCAGCACGGTGTTCGCCAGGCTGGTCTCGCCGCCGTCGGCCCAGTGCGTGACATGATGCGCCTCGGTGAAGCGGCTCCCGCACCCCGGGTAGCGACACCCCCGATCCCGCTCCTCCAGCGCGCGGCGGATGTGCGGGGGGATGGTGCGGGTCTTCCGCCCCACCCCCATCACCTCCCCGTCGCGGTGAGTCATCGGCACCACCGCCGCGTCGCACGCCATCCGGCGCGAGCTCTCGGCGCTCACCCTCACCCCGTCGACCTCGGAGCGGCCCGGTTCCCCGTCCTTCTCCAGCGTGGCCATCTCCGTGTGGACCGCCACCTGGAACCGCTCGGCACGCGTCCCGGATTCTCCACCGAACCCCGCCGCCAGCGCTTGTTCGGCGACCAGTCCCGCCGCGTCAGCACGGCGCTGGCGGCTCCTTGGCCGCGCGTCGGGATGCTCATCACGGTACAGCGCGTCGCTCGCGGCTTCGATCGCCCGCATCAGCACGGCCCCGACCTCGGGCTCGAGCCGCCCCCGCATCACATACATCCCGTCCCCGTCGATCACGACCGAGAACGCGCGGCTCTGGTGCCGGGCCTCTTCGGCCGTGAGCTCGCCGTCCCGCGACAGATGTTTCCACCCCCGTACGATCTGCTCCAGCTTCGCGGCCGAGCCGGCGCGCGCGTATTCGAGCAAATCCTCTTCCGTCTCCGGGGTCGCGACCCGGGTCATGGTCCGAACCTTGGTGTAGGAGAGTTTGCCCGTCTTCATCTCGGCAGAAGTCAGCGGCAACTCCTCAAGCGCATGCGCCACCCGCACATTTTCGCGCGCCGTCCCGAGCGTCCGCCCCGTCGTCACGGCGATCCATTCGGCGCACGAAGTGACGCCTTCGTCGGCCCACCCCTCGCGGCGGTCGAACTCGGCGATGAGGGTGAGCATCTCGCAGGTTGCAATGTTGATCCGGGCGGCGAGTTCGACGATGCGTTCGCCGAGCTGAAAGAGGTCGTCGTTCATGGGGTCCTCCTAAAGTCAAATACAGCAAAGAGTTACCCCTAAAGATAACGGCGGTGTTTTCGACCTTCTGTAGTGGCCCGGGACGCGAAAACCGGGGTTGAGATGAACTTCGGGGGTCGTCGGACCGCGTTCGCCACACACAGGCCCAACGAGCGGCCTCCAGCGGCCTCCCAGCACAGCATCCCGGACCTCGCCGAAGCCGCGATCTCAAACCTGTACATGGTTGGATGGGACTATCTTTCGCCGATCTGGGACACCGGGAAGGCGCACGCAGCACAACAGGCCGGGACTGGCCCTCGGCATGTCGAAACGGGCCAGCGAGATGCCGCGATTGGCGTGAGAGCAACGGGGGTGTTGAACGAGCAACGGAGGTGCCGCGCAAGCAACGGAGAACGCCACGTCCATCACAACATTTCCGCGGCAAATCCAGGGACACCGGCATGCTCCGTTGGGCCAGTGGCCGGGCACGGCAAGCACTGTCGGTTGGGCCAGGCCGCCCAGCGCAGCAACCGGCTCGCCCACGTCACCCACAAATCCACGGTGAAGAGCTACAGGGGCAAGATGCCGGCCAGTGGACCCACCCCCATCGGCAACCACCGCCGCCCCCCCGCCCCCCCCGGCCAATCCGCCTCCTCCCGATGCCCCACCGTCCTGCCGCCTATCCCGCCCTTTCCCCGGCCTTGACCTCGTCCCAGAGTCGGTCCAGCCGCTCCAGCTCCGTTCCCGGCATCGCGAGGCCCAGTTCCCGGGCCAGGCGCTCCACCTCACGAAAGCGTCCCTCGAACTTTCGGGTCGCCCTCGCCAGTGCGCCGACCGGGTCGACCCCCGCCAGCCGCGACACATTCACGACCGCGAAGAGCAGATCGCCGAGTTCCTCCTCCAGGCGCGACTCCCCCGGTCCTCCCGCCCCCGCCGCGATGACCGCCTCCACCTCGCGCGTCTCCTCACGCACCTTGTCCAGCGCCCCCGTCGTATCGGGCCAGTCGAAGCCCACCAGACTCGCCCGATACTGCGCCGCGAAGGCCGCGGCCAGGGCATCGGCGGCTTCGCGCTCCGCTTCTCGCTCGGACAACACCGTTTCGATCTCCGCTAACAGTCCGTGGAATAAAGCCCCGCTGCATTCGGCCGACGATGCATCCGCGCCGGACCGCTGCGCTCAACAGGCCACAATGTAAAGACAACTTTACCAAATGTCATGTTTGCTTTACAATTCGGATCTCCGAAGCTCCGCTCTGCGTTGCACCTCGGTCGAATAGCGCCGCTATTCTCGCTCGGCGCGCCTTGCCGGCACGGCAGAGCACTTGAAGCCCGAATCACGGCAAGAAGTCACGTAAAGTCAACCAGGACTGCACGATCTGCGTTTCCTGCCGTTGTGCTGGACCCTGCTGGACCTTGCCGCAATGGCGGGGAAAACGGGTTTGATTGGCGGGAATCCCGCGCCCGCGCCGCCACTTCGCTGAAGTTCTAGGAACGCCCTCTTCGCCCTCGTGCGGGGAAGCCATGTCGTCCGGGCGCATCGGCGTTCCGGAGCTGCCGAACAGCGACGCCGAGATGCTGGCGGACTTGGTGGACTGGCGCGACGGTGAGCGTTCGAACACGCCGTGGAGTCCATGTGTTGGATGGGCGAGTAGCGCGGATTCACGGCGGACGTGTTCGCTCACTTCTCGACCGCCTCGCGGCGGGCCTATCTGATCCGTTGGTCATGAGGACCGCCCCTTTTTCGGGACTCTAGGGGGGGAGTAGTTCTCAAACCCGTGTATGACGGCCTCGCGAACGTCGGGATTCTCTTCGTGGAACTTCTGAACGGTTTTCAGAATTGCTTCCAAGTTTCCCCTTATGATGGCCAGTGCGGTTTGGTGAACAGCCGCCGGCCCCATCGTAAGCACCCCATGGGCTGCATGAGCCTTGAGTGCGGCCGCCATGATCGCGCCCAATCGTTCCGCCTCACTGTCGGTGATGCTCATGGTTCCGTCCTTTCGCGGAAGTAGGTGAACTCTTGGCCGAACGCCTTCGGTTCGTCGTCAATGGAGCCCGACCCCATGCGGTCGACGATCTCTCCCAGCGGCGGTAGGACGGCTCCTCCGAGGCGGCAATCTCGGTGGCGATCCATTCGCAGTCTTCGGGCGTGAGGCTCATGGGGGCGTCTGGGTTGGCGAGGAGATGCGCGTTTGTAAGGGAATCTACCCGATACACGTCCCGGTGTCATATCAGCGTCTGACGTTGCTGGGATCGCTTCCGACGGGGTGATCGCCAGTCCCTGAGGGGCACGCCCCGACGGGTACGGTTAGGCGGAACGCGGTCGCGTGGCAGAGGACGGTGCAATCGCCAAGGAGTTGGTCGGCCGCTCGGCTGACGGGGCTGCCGGGTTAGGTTATGTGATAGGGGCGGGCTCGAACCCCGCGTCCATTGAGAGATGGCAAGGTCCCCGTGTACGGTAATCAGACGGGAGGGTCACATTCCTGACTTAGCGTATGAGCCATTCGACGGTGTCATATCCGGTCTCACCGCCGCGTTGATTGCGACCGACGTTGACCAGCTCGAGACGTGCCGGTTCGAAGAACGAGTCCGAGATGTCCAGGTCCGGTCAAGTGGATTCGCCGATGACTACGATCATCTTCCAGTGGAGTCGAACGGTACATTCTGCGGCTTCTTAGCCGTGAAGCAGGCTGGCGACGACGAGGACCGAGTGCGCGACTCAGGCGGCTTCCTACCGCTGTCATCAGACCTGCTCATCGGCGCCGACACGCCGATCCTGAGTGTTCTGGACCCACCCTCTGGGATGCCGTGGAAGCGTCCGCGCTTGGTCGTATCGGGGTCCGGGATCGTTGGACTCGTGACGGCTGAGGACCTGCTGAAGCCACCTTCCGAGTTGGTCTTGGGAGCGCTGATGCTGGAAATGGAGCGCCGGATGATTCGGCGAGTCGAGAGAACGGAGTGGAGTGAGGAGCGATGGTGGGCTCTTTGCCGCGACGACGAGCGCCAGAACTGGGAGCGTTCCGGCCGGGCGCTTTCTCTCATCTACTACACTCGATTTCCGACCAAGCTGAAGATTGTCAAGGAGATGGCGATCCTTGATCTTACGAGTCGGGAGCGCGGACGACTCGTAGGCCTGAGAAACGCGCTTTTCCACGCCCGGTTCCCGGCGCACTACGATCCAGACAAGATCCAGCGGGCGATCGAATGTACCCGTGTTGCCTTGGCCCAACTCGGAAAGTCCGGCGTCGCCGCAGGCATCAGATCAGAGATGCGCGATGACGGACGGCAATAGGCTCCCGCACCACTGCCTTGGCCGGGTCGTGGTCTTGGGATGCGTGGTCGGAGCTCTGGCCACATGTGAGCAACCGGGTACCGAGCCGGATCCCCCCCGCGTGGCCGCAGTACAGGTATTCCCGGGCACGGCCACGCTGACCTTCCTAGGTGCGACAGCCACCTTCCGTGCGACCGTGACGGACCAGTATGGCGCCGACTATCCGGGCACGGTCACCTGGAGCAGCGACACACCAACCGTGTTCTCAGTGAACTCGACCGGCGTAGTTACGGGGCTTTCCAACGGTGCCGGTACATTGAGAGCGGACCTCGATGGAGTAAGCGGGACGGCGACCGTGGTCGTCAATCAAGTGGCCGCTGCCGTCGAAATCGTGTCCGGTGACGGACAGTACGGACTTGTTGGAGAGCGACTCCGCGATCCGGTTGGCGTTCGGACGCTGGATGCGGGCGGTTCTCCCATTCCGAGTGTTATTGTCGCATTCCGGCCCGGTACGGGCGGCGGGTCGGCGTCCCCTCCTGCGGTGGAGACCGATGCGACGGGCAATGCGGCCACGTTGTGGACGCTTGGCAGCGTCGCTGGTGTTCATTCTCTGACAGCGGCGGTCGAAGGCGGCCCGAACGCGGTATTCAGGGCCACGGCCCGGCGGTCGCCCAATGAACTGGCGGATAGCATCAAGGCCGTCACAGGGGCGGGTCAAATCGGTCGGGCTGGACAGGGTTTGCCTGAGCCCGTGGTAGTGAGGGTGGTTGATCCCCGCGGACAACCAGTACCCGGTGCGACGGTGCTTTTCGCCCCTTCCACGGGCCACGGATCAGCCGACCCCGAGGCCACCCAGACCGATGTGGACGGAGAGGCCGCCACGGTTTGGACCTTGGGGAACCATGTCGGCGTCCAGCTCTTGACCGCGTCGATACCTGGCACCGCCACGGTGCAGATTATAGCGGCCGACGCGAGAGCCGGCATGTGCGACCGCACTCCGCAGGTCGTTGAAGCTATCGTCGCAGAAACCGGCGCTACGGCCTGCGACGACGTGACGGACGCACTGTTGGCGGGCGTAAGGAGGCTGGACCTCAGCAATAGGGCGATCCCGGCACTGAAAGGCCACGACTTCAAGGGGCTGGTCAATCTCGAATACCTATTTCTGGGCGGGAACGAGCTTGCCGTTCTGCCCGCTGCTGTGTTCGCCGATCTTTTCGACCTGACCTGGCTGAGCCTGGACTACAACCAGTTGACCGAACTCCAACCGACTGTCTTCCGAGGACTGGCCAACCTGCGAAGACTCGAATTGCGACACAACCGGATATCTGAACTCCCGGACGACCTCTTCTTCGGACTCGGCAGGCTTGAAGAGCTACTTCTATGCTGCAATGAGATCACCGAGATTCGTTCCGGCGTCTTTCGCGGCCTGTCAAGGCTCCGGTGGTTGTTGATTCAGAGCAATCGACTGACTGATCTGCCTGCTGACGTGTTCGCCGACCTGCCTGAACTGGAATGGCTGGTACTGGGCTACAACGAACTTGGAAACCTGCCCGCTGGTTTCTTCGCCAACCTGCCCGGTCTGGAGAAACTTGGATTCTACGCGACCGGACTGACCGAGTTGCCAAGGGGTTTCTTCGCGGGTCTTACCAACCTCAGGTCCCTGAACCTTACCGAGAACAGCCTGCGAGAGATCCCTACTGGCTACTTTTCGGACATGGTCAGGCTCGAAGAACTGGAGATTCGGCTGAACCAATTGACGGATCTGGACCGCGATTCCTTTCGGGGTCTGGGCGCGCTCACGAGCTTGTCGTTGTCCTCGAACAGGCTGAGCGGGTTGCCCGACGGGATCTTCAGGGAAATCACGAACCTGAGAGGACTGGCATTGCATGACAACTTCATGACAGAATTGCCGGTAGCTATCGGCGACCTGCCGCAGTCGCTGGAATACCTGAACCTCAACAATAACCGGATCGAGGAACTGCCACCGGGAGGGTTCAGCAACTTCGCCAATCTGTTCGAACTGTTCCTGCATGACAACCGGATCGCCATGTTGCCGGACGCCGCGTTTGAGGGGCTCGAATCACTACACCAGCTATCGCTGGACAGGAACCCCGGAGCGCCGTTCGCCCTTGAACTTCAGTTGGAGCGGACAGACACCACGGACGTGACAGCGCCCGGACCCGCATCGCTCGTCGTGAAGCTCGTCGAGGGCGCTCCATTTGACATCGCCGTCGAGCTGCAGGCCGAAGGCGCGACGCTGTCAGCGGACACCGCGTTCATCGCCACGGGGACGGTTGCGAGTGATCCGATCAGCGTCACACGCGCCGCCGGATCCGTTGGGACGGTTCGAGTGCAACTGGGGACCGCACCGGAGGTCCCCGGTCCCCACAGATACCGAGGCATCATTGTGGTTGTTGGAGACGCCATCAGTCTGTTCCGGTAAGTCCGGATCGACCCCACTCCCTCGCGTTCGGACGGCGCGCGTAGGCGTGGGAGGCCGCCCGGTCCACCGACGGGGGATGCGCCCGAATCCGATTCGGGGACGATTACTGCCTTAGTCGGTTCCAAGCGGCGCTGAGCGGACTCTCATCGCCCGCGCGGTGTCGTTCGGGAGGGATCATGTCGTTGACCGCCTGCCGCCCAGCCACCACGGCCTCCGCTGGCTCTTCGCCCCCCCACGGGCACTCGAATCGAGCACGGCCGAAATCGCTGCGGGATCCTCGGTCCGTGCGATGCATTCAAGAGGCGTTCCAGTGGGCGAGGCGGCAGTGACGTCAGCACCAGCGGCTATGAGTGCTGCGATCACGAGTCGGTCGGGAGTCGTGCGCTCCGGGTATTCGGCACCTGCCGCGCAGTGAAGGGGCGTCAAATGCTGTCCGCTACGCGCCGCCACGTCAGCTCCCGCGTCGATGAGCAGTCTCACCGTCTCCACTCCAAGGCGCTCAGAAGCGTAGTGGAGGGGAGTCCGATCGTCGAATGGACCCCGGATGTTCACGTCGGCACCGGCTCCTATGAGTATCTTCACCACGGCGGCTGCCGCTGCATCGTCACTGCCCAATACCGCGTCAAGCAGGGGCGAGTCGTCCTCCGCGGCTCCCTTCACATTGGCTCCCGCGGCCAAGAGTATCTGAACCATCGGCACAGACTGTTCGAATGCGGCCCACTTGAGTGGGGAACCGCCTCCGAGCGGTGTGCTTCCGATGTCTACGTCGACGCCAGCCTCCAGCAACACCTCCACCACGGCCGCCGAGTCGGCCACGGCCGCTTCTGCACGACTCTCGGGGCGACCCGGGTGCCAGCGCTTGCACACGAAGTGCAGCGGCGTCCAATGATGCTGGTCGCGGGCCATCACGTCGGCGCCCGCGTCCACCAAGGCTTCCACAACGTGAGCATCCGAGTATCGCGCCGCGAAGTGCAGGGCGGTGCGATTTCCTGCTGACCGGGCATCCACGGCGGCACCTGCTTCCAACAGCACTCTAATCGCATCCGCCGAGCCATCACGGGCCTTCGCAGCGTAGTGCAGCGATGTGTAGTTTCCGCCGTCACGATCCCAACATCGGTCCGCGGCATTCACAGCGGCCCCAGCATCCAGCAGTGCCTTGATCTTGACTGCCCTGTCCCCCCGGCCCTGGGCCGCGAAGTGCAGCGGAGTCTGGCCAGCACCCCTAACCGTCTTCCTTACGAGCGTTCACGTCAGCACCAGCGTCTATCAGCACCTGCACCATCTCGACCGGCTCGAACTGAGCCGCGAAGTGCAGGATTGTGTAGCCGTCTGGCGAGGAGGCGTTGGCGTTCGCGCCAGTATCCAGTAACGCCTTCACCCTTTCCGTGGCGTCTTCGCGCGGCCTGAATGCTCGGTACAGGGTATAGAAATCCACCCATCTCTGCCGTCTCCGCGCGCGTTCCCCGGTCATCGCTGGCCCGGCTGCTGGTCCCGTTGAGGACAATTCTGCAATGCCCCGAGGGCGCTCAACATGATCCGCGCGAACCCATCGCTGGTTGGCAGTTCAGCGTGAAGCTCCCCCCAGGTCTTACTAATCATCTGGGTTCGGTGGCATCGGAACGACCTCGACCCTGCGTGCCGCCGAGACCTTTATCTCGCTGCGGAAGTCGAACTGTCTGATGATTCGGAAGCTCCAGTCTTCCTCCGTGGTCGGGACGTACCTATCGTGGTCGACGGGCTCAATCGAGTAGTGGCCAGTCGGGTCGCTGGCGCTGAAGAGGTCGACCATCTTCTGAGCTGTTTCGAACCTTCCGGGCAACCCAGCGGCCAAGACTATAGTCGCCATGACTCGCTTTTGGTCCACTGTTCTGCTTCCTCCTGTGAGTCCGAACAGGGTCTCGAACTGAAGCCATCTTTTGGGGACGGGAAGCAACGACGAAAGTCGCTTCCGAGGTCGTAAGGTGGCCAGATGTGGCGTCTTTCGAAAGGGAATGAGCATAGAGGTTCGGAAACCGCGCGACGACCGCTTTCTTCAGCGAGGAAAGTCCGGGCAGGCTATCCGGGATGCTGTCGTCCACACGGTAAGCCCACGCGCCGCTAGAGCACGGGCTTGGACGGTCGAAGGGCGCAGCTCCCCTCGTCAGGCCATTGACAGCCGAGGACACGAATCACCCTTTCGAGGCTGCCGAGGGTGCGCTGGCTTACAGGATCCGCAATCCCGGTCGAACCCGCGTACCGGCGCACGGACCTGTTCGAGCGGCGGCGTCGGCTGATGGAGGAGTGGGCCGAGTATCTTTCGGGCCGGAGCGCGGGCTCCGGGGCCTGATTGGACGTGCCGCAGCCTCGGGCTGGGGCTCAGAGGCCGTTTCCGGGGGCAACCGGGGAGTTTCGGGTAACCTACGGGCTGTAGAATCGCCCAGGATCGACGATCTCGGGCCTCCGAGGGGTACGGGTAGGGCGGAAATCGGTGCGCGGCAGGGAGCGCCGCCGTCGCCAAGAAGTGACGGGTCGCCCGTTGCGCCCGCCGTCCGTGAGGCCGACAACCGAGAGGCCGAGGAGCTTGCCCGCGACAGCCCGGCCACCGCCGTCTCGGGCGGCGCGCGGGAGCGTCTTCGCGGGTGGCCGCGGGGCTGGCTTGTCTCTTCCATTCTTGGAGATCCCCGCTTGATTTGCATGACCGGGTCACGGGGAAGGCTCGGACTGTTGAGCGCCCGTAGAGGCGAGCATAGCGAGCCGGAGCGGGCGCTCAACAGGGACGGTGGTCGGATCGAGGGCTGGCTTGGCCGTAAGGGGCCGTGCTCAAGTTTGGTCGCCACCGTCCTTCCCAATGTCCTGAATGGATACACGAGCATCGAGGCTCGCACGACAAGCACAGGAGAAGGGAAGAACACATGAGCAACATCCTCCGCACCGTCGGGATCGACATCTCCAAGGACTGGCTCGACGCCTTCGCCACGCCCGAGGGGAGAGCATCCCGGTTCTCGAACGACAGGGGCGGCTTCCGGAAGCTGATCGCCTGGATCGGCTCCGGGGTCGACCGGATCGCGTACGAACCCTCCGGACCCTTCCACCGCGACCTCGAGGACACCCTGCTGAAGGCCGGACTCCCCTTGTATGCGATCAACCCCTTCCAGGTCCGGTCCTTCGCCCGCTCCCTGGGCCGACGCGCCAAGACCGACGCGGTGGACGCCCGGATGCTGGCCACCATGGCGGCCGCCGTCGAAGACCTGCGCCCGACCGAGGCGAGATCGGAGGGGCAGCGCGACCTCGCCGAGCTCCAGCAGATCCGCGACGCGCTGCGCAAGGACCGGGTCGCCACCCTCAACCGCGGCAAGCACTTGCGCACGCCCGTGGGCAAGCGGCTCACCAAGCAGAGGCTGAGGCAGATCGACCGCCAGCTGAAGCTCATCGACGCCGAGATCCGGCGGCGGCTCGACGAGGAGAAGACCTTGGAGCGCCGGGCCGAGATCCTCACTTCCATCCCCGGCATCTCGGACATTACCGCCGCGGGACTGATCATCCTGATGCCCGAGCTGGGCACCCTCACCGGTGCCCGCGCCGCCAGCCTTGCCGGACTCGCTCCGATCACCCGGGAGTCCGGACACTGGAAGGGACGCAGCTTCATCCAGGGCGGCAGGCACCGGGTCCGCAGGCTTCTCTTCATGCCCGCGCTGGTCGCGGTCCAGCACAATCCCGACCTGAAGCGGAAGTACGAGGCGCTCGTCGCCAAGGGGAAGCCGCACAAGGTCGCCCTGACGGCCGTAATGCGGAAGCTCCTCATCCTCGCCAACGCTCTGGTGCAGCAGGACCGCACTTGGACGGCGCATCCGCCGCGCGAGTACTCCTGCCCGGCCTTCCCGACGCCCAACCCGGCGGGGAGCGTTCACGGATGATCGAGCCGGGCAAGAACGGGCACCGAAGCGGTAGCGTCGCAAGGGGCGCTGCGAGGCAGGTCGCTTCGAGAAAAGCGGGCGCCCGCTTGACATGGATACTTGAGCCATGTTAGGTGGCTAAGCCAGCCTACCCCTCGTGGCCACGCTTCGCATGTCCCCGGCAGGGCTGACGAGGGGCTCCGCCCCTTCGAACCCCAAGAGGATCCGCGCGATGCGCGCGGAGGTCGCGGGCGGTGCAGACCTCGCGCGATTGCGCATCAGGCGTGGCCACTCCAATCCGCTAGCAAGCCTCGTCTGGAAAGTAGCGGGGGTCGTCAGCAAGAGGGATGCCGGTTTCGGTGAGGAATTGCAGCCAGTACTCGCTGACTTCCGACATCATTTCCCAAAGATGGTGCTCCTTGCCCGACGCCATCGTTACGACAAAGTCTGGGATCACAACCTCGACGCAGCTTAGTTCGTCACCCTCGACATACACGTCAACAGCAGCACCCGTCGTCTCCTTCGTCGCCTTGGTCTGTGGTGGTCTGTCCAGACTGAAGTGCTTTGCCGAGTTGGCGATCTCTTTGACCGCCCGCAGCGCCTCCTTGGAATTCCACTCCGTGTGCTGCTCCTGTCTCTCGGACCCGTGCTTCTTCCGGTTCTCGGGATCACCGCCCCACCCTTTGTGTTCCAAGAAGTAGTCACGTAGCGAATGTGCCGTGATGCAGAAATTGTAGAAGTGATCGGCCTTGTGGACGAAATCCCTCGCGTGCCATGTCCGGTAGCGTTCCCGCAGGACCTTCTGGTAGACCTGGTCAATTGTACCCAGATGAGGCGTCAGGAGGGTCATCGTAGCTCCCTAGAGTGGTTGGTGAACTCCCGGAGTGTAGCGCGGCAGATGGCGGTTGGGAATCGATCCCGGCGACGGCAGCCGTGCCTGCCATATTCCAGCATGAGTTCACCGACGAACGCGGGTGGGGCAGCGAACCCTGCCCGTTCGATGTCGTCGCTCCCGTCCCTGCCGTCCGAACGAAAGGCCCTAACGGACTCTACCGCATCGCCCTCGGATCCACCCCGGTGGCCGAAGCCGGTTGGTTGCCGTCAGCCCCTTGACCTCGCTGACCGCCCTGCTTCCTGAGAGAGTGGCGTCCACCAACATCCGCGACCTATCTTGCCGCAGCACCCCAACAGGTACACCGAGGAGACACGGAGCAACCAGAATGCCGTTCGGAATCGGGCTCGGCGAACGCCACCTGAGCGCTGGTAGGTGCTCGCTACGCATTCATTCGGCGCTGATCGCGTGCCTGCTGAGCCTCATGTCTCCAAACCCGGCCGACGCTCAGGCTGTTACCCAGAAAGACCGATTCCAGCTGTGGACTGGATGCCGACCGGTGAGGACATTGGTTGCCGTTACCGTCGAGGCGGCACCTGCGTTCCGTCTCGCCGAGGAAACAGTCGCCGTCGCTGTCGATAGCAGAGTCCGGAGCGCCCGGCTCTACAGTGACTCAGGTAACTTCGGGTTGCGGGTGACCGTCAATGTCTACGCAGCTGCGTACCTTGTGAGGGTCGAACTTCACAAGCCCGTCACCGATCAGGCGAGCCGACAGCAGGCCATAACACCGACATGGTGGAGAGGTTCCGTTGGCGTGCATTCTGGCCGCAGCGACTACATTCTCCAGAGGGTATCAGAACTCATGGACCTGTTCCTCAACGAGTATCTGCGGGTCAACGCGGAAGCCTGCGCCCCTCCAAGCCGCCAGCGTCCAGCAATTTTGGCAGTTTCGACGATGCTAACCGCTGTTGTGGCAGCGCCGCGACAAGCTGGGGGTTCTAGGGGGGCGGAGCCTCCCCTTGCCAGTCCGCCACGTTCAACGTGGCGTGGGCTGGCTTACGACCATGAAAGGTCGTCAGCCAGCCCACGCGGATGCCTCCGAAACGCCGCTCCGGGCATCGCCCGGGACAGCTTCGAGCGGGCCGTCGAGGGCAAGCCCTCCGCCTCGCGGTCGCCGGCCTCATGGGCGACGAGGGCGAGTCCGTTCACCGTGGCGATGGCGGCGCCCTCCGCCGACCGCCGCTTTCCGCCCTGCCCGTACCCCTCGGGGACTGGCGATCGTCGCTCTCAGGCGATCCTGCGACCCGTAGATTGCCCGAATAGCCCTCGGATCGACCGGAAACCGCCCCCGAACCCGTCGCGGAGGCGGCGACACGTCAACTTACGATCGCCGGTAGATCAGCCTGACGGTCAACCCGTGCACGGTTTCGCTTTCCTCGAAGCCGTACCAACTGTCGAAGGCGAACGGGAAAATGAAGCTGTATCCGAACTCCAAGGCGATCACGCGGGTCTCGGAACGGCGCATTTCGACGCCCAGTCCGGCCTCCGCACCCAGTAGTCCCACATGTCGGCCATCGGCGTAGACGTAGCTGGCGGCCGGACCCACGGTGCCGTAGGCGTCCCACGCAAACGGTGCCTACGTTGCCACGGCGATCATTGGTTCGCAAGACGCTTGAAGAGCTGTGCCGCGATAGGGGAGCCGAAGGGAAGCATCTCTATCATCGACTCGAAGCTCTGCGCGACTCCGTGATCCTGCCCCCGGGGTTCTTTGAAGGTCTCGAGCAGGCGCGGGTGTTGGGCAACGACGCGGCCCACGTGAAGTCGAAGACCTACGAGAAAGTCGGTCAGGAAGAGGCGGAGATCGCGATCGCGTTCACGAAAGAAGTCTTGAAGGCGGTGTACCAACTCGACCAACTGACCGATCGGTTCCGATCGCTCCACCAGAACAGCGAAGGATCATGAGCGTCCCCAGCGAAGAGTCCTGGAGCCGCGCCCACGGTATCTTGTTCGACTACTTGGGCGTTGACGACCTCGCTTGCGTACTGGCGGGGACGTTCGCAAGGAAGATGGACGCCGAAGGCTGGCCGGACCTCTCGCCCGAGCAGTTGGACGCGTGGGTGGACGGCGAGCAGCGCGAACGCTTGTCCGACGACGACTACGATAACTGGCGGATCTTTGCCACGGCGATTAGGCGCGTCCGCGCCGGGAAGTCCATCGAACCGGACCCGCTCGCTAACCTGCCGGAGATCGACGAATGAGCGCGGGGGAAGACCAAGCGCGAGCCGGAAGCGGAGGCTCTTGGTGGCTCCGGGCAGCGTCGTGGGGGCTCGTGATGGCGTTTGTCGGTTTCTCGGTGCGGTGGTGGAACGACGCGAGGGAAGCCGAACGCCAAGCGCGGCGGTGCGCGGCCTTGGGCGTGGATTCCGCAGCCTACGTCCATGCCTTCGACAGCGCCCACCATACAAAGGCGTGGGAGGCGTATTGGGAGGCGTGGGAGGCGGAAGATGGCCTTGCGATGGCACGGGCCGATGCCGAAATGGACGCTGTGGTGCTGGACGCCGTGGAAGCCGTGGGAGGGGCGTCTTGGACCCTTGACTTGGTGGCAGAAGTCCGGTCTTGCTTCGGGAGTGGACTTCCCCAAGTCGTGGTCGAACCCACCAATGAACACCTCCCCTAACCGGAACCACCGCGAGCGCGACGGCTGTAGAGACCATCGGCGGATGCATCATACTCGTTGGGGCGGCGGTCGTCGTTGTCGGACTCTTGGTCCGGCTGAGCCGGAGCGCCCGTGGCCGCTCTGGACGGGCTTGTCGGACGCCGCTAAGGCCGGGGAGCCAGCATACCCTCCGTGGCCACGCTGCGCGCGTCCCCGGAGGGAACTGGCGGGGGGCTGCGCCCCCTCAGACCCCCACATCGCCAACGGCGCGTCATGAGCCCTGGACGCGCCCTATGGGTGAAAGTCCGCTCCAGCGAGGCGGAGCGTGCCGAGTGGCACGCCAAGGCGCGGTCCGCGGGCCTGACGCTATCGGATCTGGTTCGCCGCTCGGTTGGCCGGGTTGCACACCTAGACCGTGGCGCACGCCGACGTGGAGCGCGAGCGCACCCAGCAAGTCGCGCGCCTCGGGAACAACCTCAACTAGATCGCACGGTGGGCCAATACTCACAAGGGGGCGGCCGAGGCCGTCGAAATCGTCGCCCGTCTGGTCGCCATCGAGCGGGCGCTGAAAGCGCTGGCCCCCGTCGGAGACCCCGATACCGATGCACGTTAGGTTCCTGGCCCGCGGGACCGGCTCGGCGGGGGACGCTGCCGACTACCTTCTCGGTGAGCGGGACGCGACCGGGAAGCCGCGCGAGGGCGTCGACGTGCTTCGGGGCGATCCCCATTAGGTTGCCGCAGTGGCCGATGCGCTGGAGTTCGAGCACCGGTACACCTCCGGCGTGATCGCATCGGGCGCCGGAGGACGAGCCCACCGACGAGCAGATCGAAGCCGTGCTGGACGAGTTCGAGAAGACGGCTTGGGCGGGGCTGGAACCCGACCGCTACGCATGGGCGGCGGTGCTCCACCGCGAGCGCGGGGGAGGCGCTCACGTCCATGTCCTCGCCGCCCGATGCGACCTCGAAACCGGGCGGAGCCTCATGTACTCTGCCGGGCCGGGATGGCGGAAGACGTTCGATCCGCTCCTCGACGTTGCGCGGACACTGGAGGTGATGCGCCAGCGCGGGCGGGAGCGCGATCATGGTCCGAGCCGTCGACGGTCCCCAGCCGTCACGGAAGCCGTCTGGCACGGACGACCTCTCTCCGCGAGCTTTCGGACAGGCGGATCGTGCAGTCCGTCACATCGAGTGGGCTGACTTGGCCAGGAACCCGAGTGGCGGTCTTGGTCCGGCTTACCCATTCCTCACCCCTTTGAAAGGACCAAGAACATCATGTACCCGAATGGTGGAGAACAAGAACGGGCGGAAGCCCAAGCGAAACGTAAGAGAGAACGAGACATCATCCGTAGCCAGTTCGTGGCAGGTGAGCCCGCGTCCATCGAGTTCATTCCGGAGGCCAACCTCGCGCTCCTGTTGCAGGCGCTGGAACTCTTGGAATCCATCAACACGAAGCTGGGCTCTCTCGGTGCCACAGCAGCGAAGATTGAACTCAAGGCCGACATGATTATTCGTACCCTCGACCGGGATCGGACCGGCCCCATGGGGGGGCTTTGATGTCAAGCAAACCCAACGGACCACTCCTGTCACTCAACGGTTTTCTTCGCCTGCCAGAAGGGGATCCAGTGGGTGCTGGGAATGTTCGGACCTGCTTGAGTTCACCGTACGCCTGAGCGGAGCACGCGGCTCGCTCGTTCTGCTTGGGCGCCGTCGTGCGGGGTGCGAAACCTACGCGGACCTGAATGTGCCCTTGCCGTATGCGACGTGATCGACCAGGCTGGTACCAACTCGGTCAACCCAAGTTCCGAGCACGGAACCAGGAGGAGGCGACCCCATGACGCACCCCGACAAGGAGGCTCGTGCGCGTTCCCCACAGCATAGCGAGCCGTGGGAGTCCACCCGCGACCGGCCCGACATCTTTGCCAAGCTCGACCGAGCCGTCAACGGCCTGCTGAAGCTCAAGCCTCGAAGCGAAGAGGTGGTGCGATGAGGCCGTTCGGAAAAGATGGCAAGGGTTCGTCGCTTGACGACATCCAGCAGGTTGTCCGCAAGCACTGGCCCCCCTTAGGCCAATATGGTAGCTCGTGAGTAACAAGCCAGCGGGAAGCCTATCCCTCTCTGCCTTGCTTCTGCTGGTTTCCTGCGAGCCCGAGATCCCCATGCCCAGCGAGGTGGAGCGGGTCGTCGTACTCGACACGATGCAGGCCATCCTTCCTATCACGGCGGTACCCGAGAGCGTTACCGTATCCTTGGGCAAATACGTCGGCGTGACGTTCGATCCAGAGCACCCGGTGATGGCGGACTGCGTTGATGGCGAATACGTCCCGGACGAATGGCCGGTCACGGACTGCGACGAGTTCCCCGAATCCGATGGCTGGCTCATTTACGAGACAACGGACACGGTCGTGAAGATCTTGGCGGGCATGGCACCCGACTGCGGCACCCCCACGGGCACCAAGGGTACTGTGAGCGTAAAGAGCTGCTTTGGGCTGACGGTGTACACGCGCGGAACCCGGACCCGGTATCACGAACGAAGGCGGCTTGAACTGGCGCGTAACGGAATGCGTGGGGAGGTCTTGGGTGTCGTACTCGCTGACCCGATACCACGGCAGCACCAACATCTACTTCCCGGCGCACCGGGCATTTGCCGACACAGCGCGGGTGACGATCTCACCCTGCTAAAGGGACTTCAGCCCCCTGGAGGCCTTCCTGCAAGGACTGATGGACCGGGAGCGACCCTGGGGCGGAGGGTGTCCGGGATGTGCACATCCCGACCCTCCGCGATGCACGCACTGGGCATCGAAACCGGGGGGTCGCTCCCGTCCACGGCCTTGAGGCCCGGATCGGCATCGCCGCTCCGACGGCCGTGGCACAACCCCAAGCCGTTCAGCAACTTGCGGAATCCGTGCCGTGCACGTCCGAAACGCGTTTTCCTGCACATCGACTCCGATGTCGCATGTGCGCCTCTGGATCGGCATCGGACGCGTCGAAAACCGCCTTCAAGTAACCGCTTCGCACTCGATGATCGTGACGCTCCGGATCGGCTGCCAGACGGCTCGTTTCCGCCTCCATTTCGGGGAGGATACCACGCGCTCCGAACCCTTCCTTCTGGCGGAGGGGGCTTCTCTCCGCGAGCTTTCCGTTGCGCAGATCGTGCAGTCCATCAATCGAGAGAGGAATCGAACGATGGCACGCATGAAACGAAGTCGGCGCAGTTATGGCGCCGGCGAATGGGGCCGGAACCGGGTCAGGGTGTTCCCTGATCCGAAGACCGGCTTGTACCAGATGGAGTGGCGCGAGAACGGGCGAAGGCTCACGAGGTCGCTCAAACACCGCGACTGGTCGCGGGCAAAGCGGCAGGCGGACGAAGCCGCCGCGGGCTTCGCGATGTACGAGCCCAACGGCAAGGCGGAAGCCGAGCCCGAGCCGCTCACGCTGGGACGGCTTTTTGACATCTACGGCGAAGAGGTGACGCCCACCAAGGGCGCCCATTCGCGGGGGCACGACCGGGCCGCCATGCACATGTTCCTCCGGTTCTTCGGACGGAACCGCGACCCGGCCACCCTGTCCCAACGGGACTGGGACCGCTTCATTCGGGAGCGGCGCGCGGGCAGGATCGGACCGAGCGGAAGGCCCGTGTCCGACCGGACGGTCGAGTACGACCTGAAGTTCCTGATTGCCGTCCTGAATTGGGCGGCTAAGTCGCGAGACGAGCGGGGCCGGTTGTTGCTCGACTCGAATCCGCTGCGGGGTCTCAGGACGCCCACGGAGAAGAACCCGACCCGGGTGGTGCTCGCCGAGGAGGAGTACCGGGCGCTTCTGAAGGTGTCGCGCAAGGTGGACTGGCGGTTCCACGTCGCGCTGGTGCTCGCGCACGAGACCGGCCACCGGATCGGCGCAATCCGCCAGCTTCAGTGGTCTGACATCGACTTCGAGGGCGGGACGATCCTTTGGCGCGCCGAGCACGACAAGTCGGGCTACGAGCATATTACGCCCGTCACCGCCGCCGCACTCGATGCGTTGAAGGAGGTGCGGCCGATGAACCCCGCAACCGGGGAGGGTCCGGTGCTGCCCGCGCCCAAGAATCCGCTGGCGGGTGTGGGCGCCGCTCGGTTGCACGCTTGGTGGCAGAAGGCCCAGATTCTTGCGGAGCTGGACCCGAAGCCCGGCAGGGGCTGGCACTCGCTTCGGCGGAAGTTTGCCAGCGACCTCATGGACCAGCCACTCAAGGTGCTCTGCCAACTCGGCGGTTGGAAGACGGCCAAGACGGTGCTTCGGTGCTATCAGAGGGCCGACGAGGGACAGCTTCGGAAGGCTCTGGAAGACCGCCGCCGGGCTCGCGCCTGAAGTTGAGAATGGCGGGAGTCAATCAGCGGGAATCCGGGCTGCCGAACACGTAACTACAGCCACCACAAGAAGATGCCAACCCAAACGTACATGCCGGCACGGCGCCTCGCCGCCCTCGGTGCTGACGCGGGGTTTATCCACGGACCGCTAAGTGATTCCGCCCCGCCGGGAACGAGTCGCCAATATGCCGGGCCGCCCCCCGGCCCCGCCACCCCGTTCACCCCATCCCATGCCATATTTGTCGCACGTCCAGGAACACCCCGTCCCGGGCCGATCCCCACACAAGCCGACCACCAGGACCGCGCATGAAAGACCCCCCGCCAGCCCGGGACGCCCCAACCCCCGCCAGCCACCCCCCGATCACCCCCGCCGACCCCCGCGACCGCGCATGGGTCGAGGTCGACTCGGCCGCCATCCTTCACAACCTGAACCGCGTACGGCAATCCGTCGGACCCGACGTCAAGCTGATCCCCATGGTGAAAGCCAACGGCTACGGCCTCGGCATAAAGCGCGTAATCCATGCCCTCGCTCCGGCGCGCCCCTTCGGCTACGGCGTCGCCACGGTCGCGGAGGGCCTCCAACTGCGCCGTATCGGCGTGCGCGAGCCCGTCATGGTCTACAGCCCCGTTCCTCCGGACACCCTGGCGCCGGCCGTTGCGGGCGGGCTGATACCCACAATCTCCGACCAGGCGAGCCTGGCCGCCCTGGAGGAAATCGCCGCCTCGGCCGCCCCCACAACCCAGGCCTTTCAGATCGAAGTCGACACCGGCATGGGCCGCGCCGGCTTCGCTCTCCAGGGCGCCGTCACCAGCCAACCCGCCGCCACCGGCTGGTGGACCGACGTCCTTCGCGCCACCGGAACCGGCCTGAATCTGTTCGGCGTGTTCACCCACCTCCACTCGGCCGACCAAAGCGACCTCTCCAGCGCACGCCGCCAGATCCAACGCTTCGACGACTTCGTGCGCGCCGCAGACGGCATCGGGCCCGACACACTCGTCCACTACGCCAACAGCGCGGGGTCGCTGCGGCTGCCCTCCGGCTCGGCCAACGCGGCTCGTCCCGGGATCTACCTCTACGGCGGCGCCGCGGGCCACGCCGTCCCCCCCGACCCGGTCGCCGCGGTGCGCGCCCGGGTCGCCCTGGTCCGCGACGTTCCCGCCGGCGCCACGCTCGGCTACGGCGCCACATACCGCTCGCGCGGGCGCGAGCGCTGGGCAACAGTGGGAATCGGCTATGGCGACGGGCTTCCGCGGGTACTCGGCAACCGGGGCTGGGGGATCGTGCACGGAGAGAGGGTGCCGATCGTGGGCCGGATCTCCATGGACGCAACGGTGGTACGTGTGACGGGGGACGTTTCCGTCGGCGATACCGTTACGTTTGTCGGTCGGGACGGCAAAGCCGAACTGACGCTGGATGAAGTCGCGCGGCGGGCGGGCACCATCGGATATGAGATTCTGACGGGGCTTTCGCCCAGATTGCCCAGAGTCCCAAGGCTGTCATGACGGAACACGTCCCGGTGGAGCGGCTGGCGAAGCTGGCGGCGGAGGTGTTGAATTACGCCTACGCCCCGTATTCGCGGTTCAGAGTCGGGGCCGCTCTTGAAGCGGATTCGGGAGAAGTATTTACGGGATGCAACGTAGAGAACGCTTCCTACGGTCTAACGATCTGTGCGGAACGGGCGGCGCTGGCCGCGGCGGTCGCGCGCGGCCACGCCGGTTTTCGCCGGTTGGTGGTCGCGACGGAAGGAGACCGCGCCGTGCCGCCTTGTGGTGCCTGTCGTCAGGTGCTCGCGGAGTTCGGGACCGGTTTGGAGGTGTACAGCGTGGCGAAAAAGGAGAGTTTGTGTTGGTCGTTGAAGGATCTGATCCCCAACGTGTTCAGGCTGGCGGTCACCGATGAATGATCGCCGGGCGGCATTCGTGCTTGCTATCGTCGTCGCCGGGACAGGGTGCAACGAAGTGCTTCCGACGGCCTCGAGCGACGACCTGATCCAGGGCGGTGTCGCCGTGGAGGTCACCCTGCCGTTCACCGACTTCGGTACCCGAGCCAGGGTCTACGGAGGATTCGGGAGGGCATCGGAGCTGTTAGGCGGGTTCATCGCTCACGACTTCGGAACCGGGCCGGACGGCCGTGACGTGGGCGAGCAGGGCCTGGAAGCCGCGACCTTGCTGCGCTTCGGCCGCTATCCCGGCTTCGTGTCCGTCACCGACACGGCCGGAACAACCCGGCCCGACTCCTCGCTGACCTTCCTCTCGGGCCGGATCGTGGCGCGTTTCGACACCCTCGGGAGCGTCCTCACGGGCCCCGTCGAGGTCACCGCGCACGCGATCACCGAGCCGTGGGACGGGATCAGCGCGACCTGGGAATTCTCGGTCGACACCGTGGGCCACCGGGTGCCCTGGTCGCTGCCCGGCGGAGGCGTCGTCGAGGAGATCGGCAGCGGAATCTGGGATCCGGAGGAGGGTGACACCCTGGCGATCACCGTCGACTCGGCGCGGATCGCGTCGTGGGCTGACACCACCCTTTCCAGGGGCGTCCGCCTGACGACCGAGGTGGCCGGTGTGCGTCTGCAGCTGCGGTCGGCCCTGCTGTGGCTGGAAACTCTGCCCAGCATCAACCCCGACACCCTCATTCAGGTGCTGGCCGATACCGAGGCCACCAGCTTCATCTACGATCCGATCCCGAGAGCCCCCGAGAACTCGCTCAGAGTCGGGGGCGCTCCCGCGTGGCGGACGGTGCTGGACCTCGATGCTCCCCGAATGCTGCACGGCCCCCCCGAGCTGTGCGAGGTTCTGGGATGCCCGGTGGAGATCAAGGTGGAGCAGATATCGTACGCGGGTCTGCGCCTCACGACGTTTGCCGAATCGCCCGCCTTCGCCCCCTCGGATACCCTGAGCATGGACCTGAGAATGGTCCTGGTGCCCGACATCCTGCCCAAGTCGCCGCTGGGGCCGTCCACCACCGGAATCACCGGGGTCATCCTCGATCCCGAATGGTTCGCGCCCCCGGCGGGGCATGTGGTCGAGGTGCCGGTGACAGGGCTCGTTCGCGACCTGCTGCGCGGGGAAGCGGAGGACGGAGATCCGGTCACCAACTCGGTGGCGCTCCTGTCCAGGTTCGAGCCGCTGTCGCTGGAGTACGCCTCGTTCAGTGACGTGCGGTCGGCCGATGCGCCGCGGCTGCGGCTCATTCTGAACTTCTCCTCCGGCAGTGGAGGTGGGGAATGAAGAAGACTCTGATGGTTCTGGCCCTGGTGGCCATGGCCGCGCCCGGCCGGGCGAGCGGCCAGTCCTTCCTCGGTTTCCGGGGGCTGGGCGTCCCCGTGGGAGTCGCGGACGGCCGCTCGGTGGCCCTGGGCAATCTGGGAATCGGTCTTACCCGGGTCGGACTGTCTGCCAGCGACCCCGCGGCGGCTACGCAGATCCTGCTGCCTTCGGTCTTCGTGTCCATGCAGCCGATGTGGGGCGATTTCCAGCTCGAAGACCAGAGTGGCACCATGCGCACCACCCGCTTCCCGCTGATCGCGATCGGCTACCCCGTGCCTTCGGTCAGCGGCACCGTGACCCTGTCCCTGGCGGGGTTTCTGGAGCAGCGCTGGACGGGCCACACCAGCCGGACGGTCAGCCTGGGCGGCATCGACGTGCCCGTGGACGACCGTTTCACTACGGACGGCGGTACCTCGGTAGCGCGGGTGGGGTGGGCCCAGCGTCTGGGCGCCCGCTTTTCGGTGGGGGCCTCCGTGGGTACGTATGTGGGTCGGCTGGAGCGCGTGTTCGACCGCACCCTCGATTCCCTCGTCGTCGGCGGCGACGTCCGCCCGTACACGGAGGAAAGCTCGTGGCACTACGGCGGCTACACCTTCTCGGCGGGCTTCGGAGCCGATCCGCATGACCTCATCCATCTGGCGGGTGCGCTGGAGTGGTCCGGCAACCTGAAGGAGTCGCCCGGCGAGGGCACCGAGGGAGCGGAGAACCGGTACGATATCCCGCTGCGGCTCCTGTGGGGCGCCACCGGCCGCCTCTCGGAGCGGCTGCATCTGAACACGTCGTTCGCCTACCAGGACTGGTCGGGCGCGGACGGGTTCCAGGCCGGGGTCGTCAGCGCGAAGACGTTGAGTTACGGCGTCGGTCTCGAGTTGGAAATAATCCGGCGGGCAACCCGCGGCTTCCCCCTGCGCCTGGGGTATCGACGCGTCGTGCCGCCCTTCCGCTATCGGGCGGAGGATCCGGTGGAGACGGCCTGGTCACTGGGACTCGGGATCAACCTGGTGGAGGTCGACGGCATCCGCTACGGTTGGATGGATGTCGCAATCGAGCGCGCAGCGCGTTCCAGTTCTCCCCTCAACGAGAATTTCTGGCGAGGGACGGTCTCGCTGGGAATCATGCGATTCTAGAACACCCGGAAGGGCGCATCCATGCGCATCCACTACAAGACCTTCGGGTGCAAGGCGAACCAGTACGACACGGAACGCATGCGCCAGCTGCTGGAAGCCCGGGGCGGCGTGCGGGCGTCCTCGCTGGAAGACGCGGACCTGTGCGTGATCAACACCTGTACGGTCACCAATCGGGCCGATGCGGGCGCGAGGCGCTACATCCGCCGCGCGGCGCGCCGCAATCCGGAGGCCAGGGTGGTCGTCGCAGGCTGTTCGGCGGCCCTGCGCGCGCCCGAGTACCGGGCGATGCGCGAGGTCGCGGGCGTGGTGGAAGGCCACGACCCGGCCGATGTGCTGGCTGCGTCCTCGCGGGGGCTGGGCCCGATGCGCGCCGGTCTCGTTCAGCTGGGCAGCACCGCGCCGCTGGACCGGGCCCATCTGGAAGCCGTCGGTGCGACCGTCTTGCGGCGGCGCGCGGGCGCGACCCGGGGCTGGCTCAAGGTCCAGGACGGCTGCGACCGCAAGTGCGCGTTCTGTGCGACCCGGCTGGCCCGGGGCACTAGCCGCAGCCGCGACCCCGGCCGGGTCGTCGAGGAGGCGCGGGTACTGGCCTGCAACCACCCCGAGCTCGTCATCACGGGCGTCCACATCGGCCACTACGGCAGGGATCTCGAGCCGCGCGGCACGCTCACCGCACTTGTCCGCCGCCTTCTCGACGAGGTGCCCGGGCCCCGGTTTCGGCTCGGCTCGATCGAGGCCACCGAAATCGACGACGGCATGGTCGATCTCCTGGCCACCTCGGGGGGGCGGCTGGCTCCCCATCTGCACATGCCGCTGCAGAGCGGTGCCGATCCGGTCCTGCGGAAGATGCGGCGGTGGCACACCCGCGAGGACTACCGCCGCCGCGCCCACGAGATCGCCGACGCCGTGCACCCCGTCGGTCTCGGCGCCGACATCATCACCGGCTTCCCCGGCGAAACGGCCGCCGATCATGCCTCGACCGTGGCGCTCGTGGAGGAATTGCCCTTCACCTACCTGCATGTCTTCCCGTATTCGCCCCGCGACGGCACGGTCGCCGCCGAGCTTCCCGGTCCCGTTCCGCAGCGCGTGTCACGGGAACGCGGCCGCGAACTCAGGGAGCTGGCCGAGCGGAAGGGCTCCCGCTACGCACGGGGGCGCGGCGGCGCGCCGGTGGAGGTGGTCATGGAGGGGGCGAACGGCACGGCGCTGACCGGCGACTACCTCAGGGTGTCGGTCCGGGCGGAGCACACCCCCGACCCCTCGGTCCTTCATCACGGCAGCCTTTCCCGCGACGGATCGAGCGTCACGGTTGACGCGGGCGCACCGTTGGCGCTGAATTAGATCATGATCAGGCAGCGCCGGCGGGCCTACGTCGAGACCTACGGGTGTCAGATGAACATCTCCGACGGGGAGCTCATGGAGGGCGTCCTCGAAGGGGACGGCTACGACATCGTCACTGCGCCGGAAGAGGCCGATGTCATCCTCGTCAACACCTGCGCCATCCGGGAGCACGCGGAGAAGCGCGTGCTGGGACGGGTGGCCCAGCTGAGCGGACTGAAGCGGCAGCGGTCCGATCTGGTCATCGGCGTGACCGGGTGCATGGCACAGCGGATGGGCGACGACCTGCTCGGGAAGGCTCCCTACGTCGATCTGGTCGTCGGACCCGACGGCTACCGCGGCCTTCCGTCCGCCCTGCGCGCGGTTCAGGGGACAAACAGGAAGCAGCTCTCGGTGATCGACCTCGACCCGACCGAGAACTACGTTGGGCTGGAGCAGCGCCGCCGCTCCGAGGTGACGGCGTGGATCCCGATCCAGCGCGGCTGCAACCACCGCTGCACATTCTGCATCGTGCCGTACGTTCGGGGGTCGGAGAAGAACCGCGACCCGCACGAGGTGCTGAACGAGGCCGCCGATGCGGTCGATGCCGGCATCACCGAGGTCACCCTGCTGGGACAGACGGTCAACTCGTACCGGTACGACGACTGGAGCTTCGCGCGCCTGGTGAAGGCCGTGGCCCGGGTCCCGGGCATACGCCGCGTGCGCTTCACGTCGCCGCACCCGAACGACGTCACCGAGGATCTGGTGGAGGTCATCGCGACCGAGCCTGCGGTGTGCGAGCAGTTCCACCTGCCGGTCCAGTCGGGGAGCAACCGCGTGCTCAAGCGCATGGTCCGCCGCTACACCGCCGAGTCGTTCATGGAGAAGGTGGAGACGCTCCGCTCGGCCGTGCCGGACATCGCGCTTTCCACGGACGTGATCGTCGGCTTCCCGGGCGAGACCGAGGAGGATTTCGAGCTGACCCTCGACCTCCTCGGCGAGGTCAGATTCGACGAGGCCTTCACCTACCGCTACAGCCCGCGCGACGGCACCCCGGCGACGCGCTTGCCGGCCGACCAGTTCATTCCCGATCGGGTCGGCCAGGAGAGGCTGCAGCGGCTGATCGGCGCGACCCGGTCCATCCAGGCCGAGATCAACGAGCTGGAGGTGGGCCGCGTCGAAGAGCTGCTGATCGAACGCCGGGGGAAGCACGAGGGGATGATCCTGGGCCGCACACGCCGCAACAAGGCGGCGGTCATGCCGGGCGGGACCCCCGACATCGGCCGCTACCGGACGGCGGAGCTGGTCCGGACGACCGGCGTGACCTTCGTCGCCGAGCCGGCTCGGGGGTGACGAGAAGATGCGCCGCTTCTCGGGCCTGCTGGCCCTGGGTGCCGTCGTCCTGCTGGGGGTGGCCTTTGCAATGGGCAACGCCGGGCGCGAGGTCACGATCAACCTCGGAATCGCGACACTGCGCGGCGTCCCCGTCACCTTTGTCGCCTTTGGCGGCATGGTGGTCGGGATGGGAGTGGTCCTCGTGGCGGGGATCAACGCCGACCTGAAGGTCCGGCGGCTGCTGCGCGAGCGCCACCTGAAGGAGAGTCTGGCCGAGAGCGATGCGGCCAGGACCGGAACCGGCCCGCGGACGTTGTCGGACGCCGGCCAGCACCGTGGAGAGACGCTTCTGGAGTGAGGGGCGCACCCCCGATCCTGTGGACGGCCGTGGGCTTCGCCGCGGGCGCGGCAGCCGGCACGGTCCTCTTCATCCCTCTTCTGATCCTCGGCGTTCCCATCCTGCTATGGCGCGGTCCCGAATCGCGGGCACTGTCGCTTCTCCTCTGCTTCCTCGCCGGCCTCGGCTGGGGCACGGCCGACCGCCGATCCCGCGACCAGTGCACCGTCAGGGACGGGGCCGAAGCATCGGTGACGGGGTACTTCACGACCTCCAGTGCCGAAGGGGCCTCCACCTTGGCAGTGGATCCGGGGCCGGACGAGGCATGCGGGGGCCCGTTGAGGGTCTACACTCGCAACGAGGCACCACCCCTGGCGCGCTCCGTGACCGTCGCAGGGACGTGGTTCAGGTCGGAGCGACCGGACGGCTCCGTTTCGATCTACCTGAGCGCGACGTCGGTGGAGGACGCGCAGGGGCGGGTGCCGTGGCATCACCGGGTGCGCGCGGCGATACGCGGCCGGGCGTCCGAAGCCCTCGAGCGCAGGCTGGGCACCCAGGCCGGGGTGGCCTCCGCGCTGGTGCTGGCCGAGCGGGACGGCATCCCCCGCGAGCTCTGGGACGCCTTCGCGCGCTCGGGGAGCGCCCATCTCCTCTCCATTTCGGGGTTTCATGTCGGCGTGATCGCGGCGCTGCTGGGCGGCCTCCTCGCGCTGACCGGGCAGCCGCCCCGCACCCGCGCGGCAGGGGTCGCGGCCGGCGTGTGGGCCTACGTCCTGGTCATCGGCGCCCCGACATCGGCCACCCGCGCGGCCTGGATGACCTCGGCCTTCGTCCTGGGACGGCTTCGGCACACGCCCGCGCAGCCGCTGGGCGCACTGGGGCTGTCCATGCTCATGATCGCCGTGCTGCGGCCCGAGGTGGTCGCCGGCGCGGGCTTCCAGCTCACCGTCACCGGGACGGCCGGCATCCTCATCATGACGAAGTGGATGATGCGCCACTGGCCGCCACACAGGGGTCGCGGCTGGATCGCCCCGCCCGTCGCGGCGGGAATCGGCGCCTCGGTGTTCACCGCCCCCGTCCTCGCCTACCACTTCGGCCAGATCCCGCTCCTGTCGCTCCCCTCCTCGATTCTGCTCACGCCCCTGGTCGCGACCGCGGTGCCGGGCGTCATCGCGACGATCGTCATGGATATCCTGCACATTCCGGGCGCCGCCATCGCGGGCGCGGGCTCGGAGGGCCTCCTGCACGCCGTGACCGCGACCGCCGCCGCCCTCGGCGACCTTCCCTGGACCGTCGTGCTGGTCACGCCCCGCGAGGCCGCGCTTCTCACGGCGGGCGCCGTCCTGCCGCTTCTCGTCGCGAACGCCCCGTGGCGCACACGGCCCGCGGTCCGGGCCGGCGTCTCGGCCGTCTGTGCGCTGACCGTCCTGTGGGCGGGACAGGCGGCGCTCTCCCTCGCGGGGCGGGGGACGCTGCAGATCGTCGCGATCGACGTCGGCCAGGGCGACGCCATCGCGCTGCGCACGCCCCTCGGCCGCTGGCTCCTCGTCGACGCCGGCCCCCGGGGCTTCGGCGGCTCCGACGCCGGCCTGACCCGTGTTATCCCCTACCTGCACGCGCGCGGGGCGCGCCGCCTCGAGACGGTCATCCTCACCCACCCCGACGAAGATCATGCCGGCGGCCTCGCGGCGGTGCTCGGCAACATCTCCACCGGCGCCGTCCTCGGGCCCGGCTTCAGCGGCGGCCAGGCCGGGCACATGGCGGGGCTCGCGGAGGCCCGGCGCGCGAACGTTCCCTGGCGCCGCGCCGCGGCCGGCGACTCCTGGACCCTCGACGGGGTCGACTTCCGCGTGCTGAGCCCCGCGCCGGCGGACACGCCCGGAGGGGAGCTCGGCGACGCCCGCTCGCCGAACGACTGGTCCGTCGTCGTACACGTCGCCTTCGGCCGCTTCTCGGCGCTGCTCATGGGCGACGCCGACGCGGCGATCGAGGCCGGACTCCTCGACGAAGGGGACATCACCGTGCTCAAGGTGGGCCATCACGGCAGCCGTACCTCCACATCCGCCGACTTCGTGCGCGCGGTCTCTCCCGACTACGCCCTCATCTCCGTCGGTGCCCGCAACCGCTACGGCCATCCCGACCCGGCGGTGCTCGGCCGCCTCGAAGGAGCGGGTGCTCAGGTCCTCAGAACCGACCTGCACGGCTCGGTGGCCATCAGCGGCCGCAGAGACGGCACGGTCGAGGTACGGAGAGCGAGGTAGCGGCGCATCGGTTGACGTACCACACCGAATCGGGCACACTATTCGGCCATGCGAAGCAAGGTCGTCACCATAGATCGCCACATCATCGACCAGGAGCGCACCTACCCCGACGCCTCGGGGCGCTTTTCCGCGCTTCTGTACGACATCGCACTGGCCGCCAAGATCATCTCCCGCGAGGTGAACATGGCCGGCCTCATCGATGTGCTGGGCATGACGGGCGAAGTCAACGTCCAGGGCGAGAAGGTCCGGAAGCTCGACGCCTTCGCGCAGGAGGTGATCGTCAAGGCGATGGATCACGCGGGGCACCTCTGTTGCATGGTGTCCGAAGAGTGCGAGGACATCATCCCCATCCCGAAGCGTTTCGACATCGGGAACTACGTCCTCCTCTTCGATCCCCTCGACGGATCGTCGAACATCGACGTCAACGTCTCCATCGGCACCATCTTCTCGATCCACCACCGGGTTCTGGACGGACGATCGGCCCGGAGCGGCCCCGGGACGATGGCGGACTGCCTTCAGCCCGGCTTCCGGCAGGTTGCCGCGGGCTACGTCATTTACGGCTCCTCGACCATGCTGGTCTACACGACCGGGGTGCAGGGAGGCGTGCACGGCTTCACCCTTGACCCGTCGATCGGCGAATTCCTGCTGAGCCACCGCGACATCCGCATCCCCGACCCGCCCGCGAAGATCTACTCGGTCAACGAGGCGTACTACGCGCGCTGGTCACGGGAACAACAGCGCCTGGTCGACCACTTCCGCGGCGTGAACGGGGAAGGGGGCGGGGGCTACAAGTCACGATACATCGGTTCGCTGGTCTCCGATTTTCACCGCACCCTCCTCCAGGGCGGGATCTTCATGTATCCGCCGGAGGCGAGGGTGCCGCGGGGGAAGCTGCGGATACTTTACGAAGCCGCCCCACTGGCGTTAGTCTGTGAGGCCGCGGGAGGACGTGCCTCGACCGGCTCCCGGGACATTCTGGACATCGTTCCGGGCGGGCTGCATGACCGTACGCCCCTCTTTGTGGGCTCGGCGAGCCTGGTGAATCTGGCCGAGCAATACCTGAGACTTCCGGCCGAAACTGCGAGACAGGGGTCAGAAAGCTGACAAGAATTGGTTTTCCATGCCTTCGGCAAGGCGGGCGTAACGCCTATCCCCTTGTCAGGAAATGACTTGCGGTCTTTCAAAAACGTGGCACCAGTCTTGCTATAATGCATGCTGACCCGAGAAGCAGCCGGGTCGATTGACAACCCCTGACAACCGTCCGCCGGTCGCGTCGACATCGCGTCGGCCCGCCGAAGGACGATGACATAGATTTTCGGATTGCCTGACCGCCGGCACGAGGCCGGAGGAAAAAGGGCGACGAAAGAACCATCCTATTCAAAGGAATGGACATGAACAGACTTCAGAAGCTACTTGCGGCGGCAACGTTGCTGGTGCTCCCGGTCATCGCGGCTTGCGGAGAGGATCCTGTTCCTCCGCCGGCGACTGGCTCCATCATGGGCCAGGTGTCGATCGAGGGCATGGGGATCGACGGTGTATCCGTCAATCTCAGCAACGGCGCCTCCACCACGACGGCGGGCGGCGGTACCTACCGCTTCGACGGTGTCACGGCCGGTGCCTACACCGTCACAATCAGCGGCTTCCCGGCGGACGCGAGTTTTGACGCGACCTCCGCCGCGGCCACAATCCCCGAGTCCGGCGGGTCGGTCACACTCGACTTCCGCGGCTCCTACATCCGTACCGCTTCCATCATGGGGACGGTAACGGTAGAGAATACCGGCATAGGTGGCATAACGGTCCGTTTGTCCGGAATGGCCGATGCACAGACGGCCACGGATAACAACGGCCAGTATGCGTTTACGGGCCTTCGGGCCGGCAGCTACGGGGTGGAGATCTCCGGGTTCGACATGGACGAGGTCGGCTTCGGCAGCGTCTCTTCGAGCGCCACGGTCGGCGTGGGCGAGTCGAAGATCATCAGCTTCGACGGCACCTACCTCCGCACCGCGGGCATCATGGGCCAGGTCAGCGTCGAGGGCGTAGGCCGTGAGGGCGTGACCGTCACCATGACCGGCGAGGGCGAAGATGAAACCGACGTCACCGACGCGGGCGGACTCTACGGCTTCTCGAAGCTCAAGGCGGGCGACTACTCGGTCGCGATTTCCGGGTTTGACCCCGACGAGGTCGAGTTCGCGACCACCACGATGAACGTGTCGGTCGCGCTCGGCGAGACCGCCAACATTCCGTTCGAGGGCACGCTCCTCCGCACATCCGGCATCAGCGGCCGGGTGAGCGTGGAAGGCATGGGGCTTGACGGCGTAGAGGTGGCCCTTGCTGGTGCGGCCGTTGAGACCGCCATGACGGCCAACGGCGGGCAGTACGCCTTCGCCGGTCTGGCCGAGGGCACGTACGTCCTCAACATGACGAACCCGAACGAAGTGGCCTACACGTTCGAAACGACTTCTGCCACGATCGTGCTGGGCGACGCCGAGTCGAACATCACGAACTTCGAAGGCACGCACACGCGGGACGCGTCGGTGACGGGCATGGCCTACATCGACGAGGCGCCGGCCGACAAGATGTACACGGCCAACGAGCCGCCTTTGGCGCACGCCGGAATCCCGATTGTGCTGCAGGGCCCTGGCGTGAACGACTTGGACGGCACCGTGACCCTCCCTGACGGCAGCTACGCCTTCGAGGGCAAGATGGCCGGTGACTACCGTGTGCTGGTCAACATGACCGAGGAAGTAGCGGCAGCCATCGCCATGGCCGGCTTCGCTTTCAAGGGCGACCTCACGGGTGAGCTGGTCAACGTGGACGCGGGCGGCAGCGCGACGGTCAACTTCCCGTTCGGCATCACCATGCAGACGATCTCGGTCAGCGCCAACATGGGCAGCGCCGATGGCGCCGCAGTTGCGGGCGTCGAGCTCGCGCTGTACGCCAACGCGGACATGACCGGAATGCTCGACGAGCAGACGACCGGCCCGACGGGCCATGCGGTCTTCAACTTCGCCAGAGCCATGAACACCGGCCCCGGCGGCAACGACAACCTGGTCTTTGTCAACGTGAAGAGTGTTGGTGACGATAACGCAGGCCTCGAGGTTTCCGGCAACGAGGTCATCGAAGTCTCCTACCCAGGTGTTGCAAGGGTCCACGCGGCGGGAGCGGCTGTCACGCTGTTGAACACCGCCGTCAACATCCAGTTCTGGGTCAAGAGCAACATGGACGCCCGCGGCGGCGACATGGGCCTCGAAGGCTGGGCCACCGAGTATTGCATGCCGATGGCGGATGACGCGGCCACCACCGACGAGGACGAATCTGTCGTCTGCACGGGCGAAGACGCGACATTCACGGCCATGACGGACGCCGATGACGAGGCCATGTTGACGGACGAAGAGGGCAAGGGAACGCTTTCCTTCACGGCCGACGTCGCCAACCTCCCGGCCATGGTCTACGTTCGCGCCGCGGACGACCAGTCCGACAAGCTGGACTACGGCGAGGCGTACGAGCAGACCGACGCGCTCATGCACTCGCACGACGGCCTCATCCTGCCGGCCAACAACGACCCGTCCATGAACACGGACGAACTCGACAAGGGTCCGATCTACATCACCTACACGACCCAGTCCATCTACGTCGGCGCCCACCGCGAACTCGACGACAGGACGGGACTCACGGACTACATCGGTGTCGGAGACGGGGACGCGCGTCCAAGTGGACACGCGAAAGGCAAGATCGAAGTCCGCTTGATGATAGCGGATGAACGCGGTCGACTGGGACAGTACACGTACGATGACGACAATGATCCTGAGACCGACGACGCGGACGCGGAGGCGACGTTCTCAGACGCCGCCACGGTGCGGTTCAAGTACGTAGATGCCACCGCCAAGATCGTCGTTGTGGCCGATGCGGGTTCGAAAATGACGATCGTTCCCGACGACCGGTCCGCACGGGAGATCGACGCCTATGGCGACCGGCTCGACGACTTCCCGGACGGTATCATGGCCGGTGCCTTCGGCGACAATAGTGGCGGACGGCCCGACGTCTGGATCTGCCCGCTCCAACGGCAGGAGGATGCAACGAAGAATTGCTCGACCTTCGCCTACAAGTGGGAGGACGGTGAGATCTCAGGTGCGGTCGACGGTCTCCAGGAAGATGACGAGGAAATTGTCGTCGCCCTCGAGCCCGTCCGCAGCAACGATGACTATGCGTCCGATTTCGCGGATGATACCGAGGTCGATTTCGTTGAAGGCAAGAAATCCGAGTACAGCTTTGACAGAGTAGCGGACGGCAAGTACAGGGTGTTCCTGCCGGGTGTCGCCGGCAAATGGGCGACTGACTCGACCGCTGTCGTCACTATCATGCACGACGAATCGGCGGGTGGTGGCGACTTCGACACCGGTGCTTCCGAGAAGACCGTGGGCGATCTGAGCGCGACGCAGCTCAGATTTGCGATTCAAGGCATGGTGGGCAACGACCGGAGCGATGAGCCTAATAGCCTGTCGCGCAGCGAAACCCAGTCGGGAGTGACCTTGAACCTCCACTATGCTTCAAAAACGGGGACACGAGCGCTTGCTGGACGGCGCAAAGCGCTTGGCGCCGTAATGGACGCGGATGGCGAGGCGATGACCGCCGAGACCGACTCGGATGGCAACTACGAGTTCACTGGCCTCAGGTCGGACACGGTGTACGTGGTCGCAGCCGTTGCGGAGGAGGGACACTACAGGGTTGTGCGCGCGCGCGGTAGTTTGCAGGCCAAGAGCGATGACAACATGTTCTCCGAGGCCGTGGTCCGCGCGAAGGCTCACGATCCCGAGTTCCCTGGAGATGCTGCCTCACCGTCGTGGGATCATGCTACGGGTGCGATGAGCGCCGGCGGATCGGCCGACTTCGCGCTCCTGTTCGAAAACGGGACAGTGGAAGGGGTGGTCCTTGATCCCAGCGCAGCCAAGGCGCATGAGGAAACGGTGGTTGAGTTGCACCGGTGCCTGGCGGCACCTGGTGAGGCGCCTGCGAATATGAATGTATGCGGGAGCCTGGTACCAGGCTGGCCGGTTAGGGCCGCAGAGATCGATGAAGACGGCGAGTGGTTCTTAGAGGATCTCCTGGAAGGCCACTACGAGGTTACGTTGGACCTGCCTTCGGGGTACCACAATTCGGATGAGGATGGTGGGACCGCCGCCGACGGAACCGGGTACTATGATTCCCAGGTTGCGACGCTCACCGATGGTTCCAGGAGTTCCGCCGACGATTTGGCAACCTTCCACATCGTGAATTTCCGAGCGAACGCCGGAGCCGACGCGCCATCGGCGGTGGTCAAGAATGGGGCTACGGTGTTGGTGGATGCCGACAACACGGACGATGAAGACGACTTCATTCCGTACAACACCTCCTCGGTGAGTTTGACGCTGACCAACGCCGTAGGCAGTGAAGGCGCAACGCTGAAGGTGGGCACCAAGTCCTTCACCGAAAAGGTGGCTAGCAGCTGGCCGCTGGATCCGGGTGGCAACCCGCTAATGGTGGCCGTGAAATCGGCGAACGGGTATGCGCAGAGCGGAACAGATGGCGCCCGGGCCATAGAAACCGATCCTACGGTGGATATCCATCGCGATCGGGACACGAGACTGAAGACGTTGGAGGTCGATGGCAACGGAGCAGATTCTCCGGACGACCAGGTGCTCTCAAGAGCAATCCTCGAGGCAATCACACGCTTCGTATCCTCGGAAGAGTTGCAATCGGAGATGATCGAGGGTGTCGAGTCAGCTGTTGGCGCGACGGTTAACCTGGGTACGGTATCCGTCGATAAGGCCACGACGTCTTTATCGCTAGATGTTTCGGCGATGTCCGGGACCGGCGTGACGGCGTCATTCGCGGGTGCGGGCCAGACCGATGGAGCGATCACGTTCAGTGATACTGATACAGTGACCGAGACAGTTACGGTAACCATCACGATAGTCGACAACGATCGTGAACTGAACACGCGTAGCTATGCGATCACGTTCAGCCAGCCGAAGGGAGCCTAGGTCGGTGCTGAGGTAGCAAGCTCGTTAGCAGGAAAAGGTCGCCCCCGTCCGGTTCGCCGGGCGGGGGCGATCTCTTTGCGACCAGACTGGCGAAGATGGTCAGAGATCCTGGTTGTCCGCCATCTATGCCCCAGAGTGGCGGACAACGGGACCGGTCCGCTTCTGGTTGCCGCGGCGCAGTAGAGACTTCCCATGGCCCATCCCGGGGTCTGACCACCCCTCGGCGCTGAAACAATGCTGTTACCGGCCATGCAAAATTGCACAGAAGTGGCCGTCGAAAATGTCAGATGTGGACAGGGTGACGGAGCGATGGCTGCGACGCGGGGTCCGGGTGTCCATGAGGGTTCCCGGCGGGTTCCATACAATGGCGTCTCCACCGAACGGAGGAGACGCGATGATCGGGAGAGAGACGAGGGTGCTGCTGCGGCACTATTTGGAGCAGGGGATGAGTAAGGCCGCGATCGCGCGGCAGGTCGGAATCAGTCCGCGGACCGTGTACCGCTGGATCGCGGCGGGACAACTGGACCGGGAGCTGGACGACGCGGCAGTCAGGTACGGACCGAGGCGTTCGCGGCCCTCGAAGCTCGATCCGTACAGAGGGATCATCGACGCCCGTTTGGCCGAGTATCCGGAGCTCAGCGCCGTTCGCCTGTTCAACGAAGTCCAGGCAGCGGGCTATCCGGGCGGCTACGGCCAGGTGAAGCGCTACGTGCGCGAGGTCCGGCCCCGGCCCCCGGAGGAGCCGGTGCAGCGGTTCGAAACCCCTCCGGGCCACCAGGCCCAGGTGGACTTCGCGGAGTTCCGGCTGCCGTGGGGCAAGCGGTACGCGCTGATCGTGGTGCTGGGCTACTCGCGGCTGGTGTGGGTTCAGTACTACGAGCGCCAGACGATGGCGGTGGTGATGCGGGGGCTGGAGTCGGCGTTCCGCTACTTCCGCGGCGTGCCCTCGGAACTCCTGTTCGACCAGATGAAGGCGGTCATCATCGAGGACGGCCGCGGGAAGGGCGGCCGGCTGGTGGAGAACCGGGAGTTCCTGCGCTTCAGCGTCCACTGGGGCTTCCGCATCCGGGCGTGCCGCCCCTACCGGGCCCAGACGAAGGGCAAGGTCGAGCGGCTGGTCAGCTACATCCGGAAGAACTTCTTCTACGCCCGGGTCTTCGGGTCGGACGATGACCTCAACGCGCAGGTGCTGCTGTGGCTCGACACCGAAGCCAACGTCCGGATCCACGGGACGTTGAAGGAGCGTCCGGCCGACCGGTTCGAGGCGGAGCGGCCTCACCTAATGCCTTTGCCCCCTTGGCCTTACCGGTCGGTGGCTCCCCGGCCCGTGGAGCCAGCGCCAGAGCAGGCTGATGGGGCGGCGTTCCCTCCGCTCGTCGAAGTCGAGCGCCGCCCGCTGGCCGAGTACGCCCGGATCGCAGGAGGAGCACCGTGAGGCCGCCATCGCGCAGGGAGCGCATCGCGGCCCAGCTCGCCGACCTCAAGATGCCCGGTGCGCTGGAAGCTCTGGACGAAGTGCTCGCCGGGGTCGACGGCGGCGGGACGACTGGCGGCGAGGCGATCGAGCGCCTGCTGGCCGCCCAGATCGCGCTTCGCAACAGCCGGCGCCTCGAGGCGGCCATGCGCTCCAGCCGACTGCCGTACGTCAGGACGCTGACGGACTTCGACTTCGCCTTCCAGCCCTCGATCAAGCGCGAGCAGATCGACGCGCTCCACGAACTCGGCTTCCTGGAGCGCAAGGAGAACGTAGTCTTCCTCGGTCCCCCCGGCGTCGGCAAGACGCATCTGGCGATCAGCCTCGCGATCACGGCTGCCGAAAGCGGGCGCAAGATCTACTTCGGGTCCCTGACCGACCTGGTCGACTCCCTGGAGGAGGCCAAGGCCGCCGGCCGGCTCGACCGCCGCCTCAAGACTCTCACCTACCCGGCACTCCTGATCGTTGACGAGATCGGCTACCTGCCCGTGACCCAGAGCGGCGCGGTCCTCTTCTTCCAGCTCGTCAACCGCCGCTACGGACGGGCCTCGACGGTGCTGACCTCGAACAAGGGCTTCGAGGAGTGGGGCCGCATCCTCGGCGACGAGGTCATGGCCGCCGCGCTGCTGGACAGGGTGCTGCACCGCTGCCACATCGTCAACATCCGGGGCAACAGCTACCGGATGCGCCGCCACGCCGAGCTCTCGAGGGCGATCCATCCGAGCGTAAACCGAAGACATACTGAACACCCCGCCTCCGGGGAGCCGGTCTCATGAGGGTCACCAAGCTCTCGGCGGGCTGCCCCGCTCCGGTCGCTCCGCTCCCTCCGCAGGTCAGCCCGCGAAGTGCGACATTTTCAATGGCCAGAAGTGTGACATTTTCAATGGCCATTGACACAATGCTGCCGGCGGGGACAGGGATGCGCCAGGAGAATTGGGGGGCTCACAACAAAGATCGGGGAGATCCGTGGTGAGCTGAGAGGCGTGAGGCACTCGCTGGAGACTCTGCGAGGGGACTTTCGAGCCCACGTGTTCGGGCAGCAGGATTGAAGCCTGATGAGGTAGCAACGGCACGACCGCCGCCGACCGAGGCGTAATGCGACACGGGAGAAGAGTTCATCGCCCGGACGCGTGAGGCTCGGTAGCGACGAGAAGACCCCCCACGAGAAGACCCCCCTGTTGCGCCCCACCACCGACCCATGGTACCTTGGTCGCGTTCGAAGCCAGGGGAAACTTGGGAGCGGAGGGGATGATGACGAGGGCGAGGGTGGCGACGATATTCCAGCGGGTCCTGGACGACCTGGCCCGTCAGGGCATGGACCGGCATCTCGAGCGGCAGATCGTGGCGCGGCTTTTTCGCCGGCATGTGCCCGACATGGCCGACAGGATCGACTCCACGACATTGGTGGAGCTCGGCTCTGATCGCGCGGGGCCGGACCGCGGCCGCGACTATCCCCACGCCATGTGGTGGGCCCACACCACAGACGGGGAGGGGCGGGTGGCTGTCTTCCTGGATTTCCAGCATCGCCCGGATCCCGTGGTGTCCCTGTGCAAGACGACCCGGGCCTGTTTCGAGCTCGAAGAGATCCTCGGGCTACACGGCCTCCGCATGGGCGAGCGGCTGCCGGAGGTGGTGTCCATCGTGCTCTATCCCGGGGAGCAACTCTGGCGGCCAAAGCCGCGCCAGCTGGCCCACCTCGTCGTGCATTTCGCGCCTGGTGCGTATCACCTGGTGGTCTCGCGCGACGACGACAACACATCCCCGGCAGTACGAGACGTGTTGACGACCGTGCTGGAACTGTCGACGGACCGGACCCTGCCGGAGACCGGGATGGATCTGCCGGAGCTGAAACGTGCGGTCGAGAAACTCGGAAGCGAAGACTTCGAGCGCTTCATGCTGGGCCTGGTGGAGGTCCAGCTGGACCTCCCAGCTCTCGCGGAGGATCTCCCGTAGCCTGGCTCACCTCGGGGCGGACCTGTCCTCACTCAAGGGGCGCCGCTCCGGGAGGCTGCGGAAACCGCGCCTCGGCGAATTTCTGAAGCGCTTTCGGGGCGAACGCCGCGATCAGGAACGCCGTCGTGATGTAGAGCCCGTTGGGATTCTCCGCGGCGGGAAAGAGAACGGCCAGAACGCCGAACGCGATGCTCGCCAGGAGAGCGAGCATGCTCATCAGCCGCATCGACGATGCATTCCCGTGGTGGTCGTCCAGATAACCGTGCGTCTGCGATGCCGATCCTTCGCCCATCTTCCCCTCCCTGTCCCGGTTGATCGTCGCTTGAACCAAGCAGAATATGAGACCCGGGACGCCGGGTCAACCTCCGGGCAGTCCTGGCGGGTCTGGCGCCGCGCCCCACGACGCTGTACATTCCCCGCGTAAATCATTCGGCCGCGCTTGGCGGTGAGGGGTGGAAGACGATGGAGCGCACACAGTCGACCAACGATCCGACACAGAGCCATCCTGTTCCCGGCACCCATCATGTCTTCTCCGACCTGATGGATCCCCTCCCGTTCCGGCGCTTCACCCAGCGTTCGACCGGCGAGCATCCAGCGGCACGAGGCCGCGCGGACTCGCCGAACCATAGGCGAAATCGCCAACTGGAAAGGGAGACACCATGGCAAAGCTACGCCCCCCGGGAATGGGTCCCAGAGTAGGACACACCACCACATCAACCTGCAGGATCTGGATCCGCGCCGGCTCGGACGCCGACGACGGGGTCAGCCCGGACAGCGAGCACCGCACGGTCGGTGTGATCGGGGTGACCCACGAGGATGGCCGGAGGATCAACCCCATGAAGTCGTACTACTTCCGCCTGCGGAGGGAGTTCGATCGCACCGGCTGCATCGACCTGGGTCGTGATACTCCGGATCTCGTCCTCAAGCCGGACAAGGAATACGTCGCCAGGGTGGGGTACCTGCTCCTCGACGACCCCTACGACGACGACGGGGTGTCGAGCGACGAGCTGACCCAGCGGCTCCCGGACCCCTCGGCGTGGAACGAGGACCTGGAGGCACTGGAGCCGCACGAGGCAGAGGCGGTGTTCAAGACCTTTCCGGAACCCGGCGACGGGCCGGTGAGCTTCATGATGGGGTCCTGCCGCTACCCCGGGCTCCTCTGGAAGAAGCGTCACTCCGACCGGATCTTCCGTCCCATGGCACAGCTCGCGAGGGGGTTGGTCGGGTTGCGCCCCAACTTCACGCTGATGATGGGCGACCAGATCTACGCCGACAAACTCAACCGGCGGATCCCTCTGGGACGGGCGGAGACCTACGACGAGTTCCGGGAGCGCTACATGACGGCGTTCAACTCGCCCAACTTCCGCGACCTGGCGCGTCACAACGCCATCTACTGCGGTCTGGACGACCACGAGATCGAGGACAACTGGTCCCGGAACCGCCTTCGCGGCCGTGGCAGCTACCATCTCTTCAACGTCGCCATCGACGCCTACATGAACTATCAGTGGAGCGCTGGACCGCGGACCTGGGGCAAGAACCTCCACTACACCTTCGAGTGCGGCGGATACCCGTTCTTCGTGCTCGACACCCGCACCCAGCGCTGGTACGACGAGCAGACGGGCAACCTGCACGGCAACCACATGCTCGGGCGGCCGACGCACCAGGACGCGCCCCCGGGCCAGCTGCAGCGGCTCCTCGACTGGCTGGCCGAGCAGCAGGAGCAGCGCGGCAATACGCCCAAGTTCATCGTGACCCCGTCGGTCTTCGTGCCCAACCCCATGGCGGCGCGCACGATCCTGGCGCAGGGCAACCCCAAATTGCTCCAGCGCAGCGACAGCTGGGCCGCCTTCCCCCGCACCCGCGGCGCCATCCTGCGGCAGATCGTCGAAAACCAGGTCCAGAACGTCGTCTTCCTCTCGGGCGACATTCACTGCTGCAACGTGGCCGAGATGTACTTCACCGGCGCGAGGGCCGAGGACCTGCGGGTCGTTTCGGTGACCTCGTCGGCCTTCTACTGGCCCTTCCCCTTCGCCGATGGCGAGCCTTCCGACTTCGTGCACGACTCGAGCGCCGACGATCAGAGGGACACGTTCCTCTTCACCCTGTCCGACGGCAACCCGGTGACCATGGACTACGTCGCCTGGAACTTCTCGCAGGAGGACAACTTCACGCTGGTGTCCCTCCACCCCGACGTCAACCGACTACGGGTGCAGGTGTTCGACACCCGGGGCAACATCGTGTTCCCGGAGGAAAGGCTGGTCCGCAGTTTCACGCCGAGCCAGTACGTGAGGCTGGAAAAATGGTAGGCGACGACAAGCGGGCCCCAACACTCGAAGAAGTACTGGAAGTCGTGCGGCAGCGGCGCAGGGAGTTGGTGCGCCATGGCGCTTTGGTCGCCTGCCATCGGGTCGGTCTGTACCTCCATATCCAGGACGCGGAGAGCCCGCAATTCCTGGACCGGAGGTGCGAGGAACTCGTGAAGGCCTCGCGCTCCGCGTGCCCGATCGCGCCGCCGTACGCCAGCACCCTGATGGCCTTTCGCAATCGTTATCTCGGACTCCTGGCTGGCTATGGGTACAAGAATGCCCGGGTGCGCCTGCAGCGCCTGTGCTCGGACAAGTGGACGTGGCGGACCTGGTGCGAGTATCACATCAGCCGCACGTACTGGTTGCTGCTGCTCACGGCGATGGCGATCGGCGCGCCTGGAGCGGTCGAGGCCCAGGGCGTCTTCTACGCGGAGCACGAGCCCGGCATCGGGCTCACGACGGAGCTGGCCGGCGGACCCGGGTTCGACGAGACGCTGATCGTCGACCTTTACTTCTATGCGCGCGCGCGCGAGGACTCCGACCTGATGACGGAGGTCATTCACCCCGGCAACCGGTCGAAGCGGACGCGGGTGTTCGCGGTCGATCGCGGGACCGGGCCGGCGGGCGCTGCGGTCGAGCGCTGCCGGGTGGTCGAGCGTGCCAGTGTGTGCCACGCACTCGATCCCCCCGCGTCCATCCGGATCGGGGGGTGCGGGGACGGCGCGCGGAGGCCCGCACCGACTCCCGACTGCTGGGGGGAACGGGTAGAGATCGAGCTCCCGCCCGTCGACGTGGACTGGGGCGGCGAGTTTCTGCGGTTGATCCTCCCCGAGGGCGCGTTCACCCTCAAGGGCTGCGCCTGCCGGGAGATCGGCGGGCCGCTGACCGTGAAGACGGACGAGGCGGGGAACCCGGTGGCGAGAGCGTCACCGGGGCTCGTCGTACCCCTGCCGGCCCCTTCGGAACTCGAGCGGCAATACCTTGAGCAGCGGCCGTTCCTGAGGTTGGACGTCAGTCCGTTCACGCGGGACCAGTCCGACGGCGACGGCGGGTTCCACGACCTGAGCATGTCGTTCGACGGGGGCGTCTACCGGCAGCAGGCGCGGGGCCGATGGCTTGCCCAGGCGAAGTGGTCGGGCGACATTGCCACGAAGGCGGGACTGAACTTCAACCACCTGAGCGTCGAAGCGGGCGCGGCGCTCAACCTGATCAAGGGGGACTGGCTTCCGCTTACGCTGGGCGCGAGGGGCCAGTCCGATCAGAGCCTCGACGCCTTCGACCTGTCGGCGGAGGCACGGCTGGCTTATGTGCTGCCCTTCAATCTGTCGCTGCAATCGGGTGACTACCGGCCGGCGACCGCGCCCCTGGTCCAGGTGATGGCGGCGTACGGGGCGGGGTTGGTGCGACCGGACGGGGCCGGGGAGGCCTCGTTCCTGCGGGCCGGCTACGAGGCGTGGTGGCGAGTGCCGGTGGCGGACAATTTGCTCCTGAACGTTCACCACGCGGGGGTGTGGAATCGCCCGGACGGGGTTCGCGGGGAGTTCCACGCGCTGTGGGATGTGGCCGCGGAGGTCGCCGTGGGTGGCGTCAGCTACCTCGTCGGGTACCAGAAGGGGGGCGCGGCGCCGCTGTTCCTGCCGATCGAGACGACGCGGGCGGGGCTGAGCTTTGCGGTGGGGCGGTGATTGTCTCGCCCGACTCTACCGCGACCCGACCGGTACGTGTGCCCTGCGCTTGCGTCGTCACCTGCATCTCGTTCCCCCCTTTTTCGTTGCGCCATCGCCAGCCACGCTTCGGTCACCCCCCTGTCCGGGCGATGAACTCATCCCCCGTGTCGCATTGGAGAACCGCGGCGGCCACTACTGCAACTCGATCCGCTTCGGAGAGTCCCTCAAGCAGAGCGGGGAGCTGCGCAGCGACCTCGGCGCCGAACTTGAGAGTCACCAGATCGCGCAATGTGGCAATCGCGCCCTCTTGCCGACCCTCCTGCCGGCCTTCCTGTCGACCTTCCTGCCGGCCCTCCTGGTACCACTCCTCGGTCCACCGCTTCACTGTCTCGGCCAACATCGATTCCTCCTCCTCCTCCCGCGTCAGCTGATCGGCGGACTCGGATCGCCGTCTCGATCTTGACGACCGCGGTGACCAGGTTGTCCGGCAGGAGGTCGGACGTGCCGTCCGCATGCATGTCCAGCAAACGATACACCTCCGGCGACTCGTAGTCCAGCAGGTTCTTGGGTACCGGTCTCTCGCCCGCGGCCGGGTCGTTCCACGCCTCGGTGGCGTTGTGGATGACGATGGCGAGGAACAAGCGGGCGCAGGCCGTTGGGGCCGACCGTTCCCTGCTTCACGGCCTCCTCGAGCGCGAGGGTCCGGTATTCGAGGATCCGCCACGCCATGCGAGGGTCGGGCGTGGACTGGAACTCCAGCAGGATGATCAGAGGAGCCAACAGCGGATCGTGGAAGTCCACCCGCCACAGTCGGTCAGCGGCACGCCGCAGGAGACCGCTCATCATCACGAAGTCCGCCGGGAGTCTCCGAAGCGTCGAGAGATCGAGCCCGCGAGCGAGGTCGCCGAAGAGACCGCGCAGGAGCTGTTCCACCACATCCGCCAATTGCCGAACATGCTCTTGTAACCTGCATCGTGCTTCGGCGGCTCGTGCGGCTCCGGTACGGTCGTCTTTCGGGTCATGACCCAATAAGCGGCAAACCGCGGGGCGACTACATGGCGGGATGGGACTATTTTGTCACGATCCCCTCGCGCATACTCGTCTGTCGCAGCAAGGTCTTCGACACGTCTCGTACTCCGGCTCGCCTACGGCACTCATCGCTGCGGCCATCGGCCTGCGCAGGATGGCCCTCACCTGGCTGGTGACCTGATCGCGGAGGATGGTCATCGGGAGATCGGACTGCCGCTCGTCGCCTCGTAAGATGACTCGGAGCACCTCCGCATCGGCGCTGTCACACCGCGGGCCGACCACACGGTCGATCCCCAATTGTCGTTGCGCTTCCAGTTCGGGCCGATGGCGGCGCTGTAGAGGGCGACGAGTGGGTCGCGATTGACGGTCCGGGCGACCGTCTGTCCCGACGGACCCGCAAGCGCCGGCGGTTCCACGAAGCCGCTTTCGCACGCGGCGACCGCGATTGCCAGTGTCAGTGTTGCGGCCTCTCGCAACAAGTGCTTCGGACAGCCCATCCTGATCGGATTCATCGGCGTGGCCATCTCGATCCGCCTCTTCTCTTTCCAGCACTCGCAAAAGGGTTGCCCCCGCCCGGCGAACCGGACGGGGGCGACCCCTACTGCTCCGTCGTCAAGTCATTTTCAGAACTCGTGACGGTTTGTTCGTCCCCGCTACTTCCTGGTCAGGACGATGATGTATTCGTAATTGTTATCGTCGTTGGCGTCCTCGTTGGCCGCCGCCTCATCACTGTCGATGATCTGGAGGCACACCGTCACCGATCCCTTGGTACCAGGAACATTAGCTGGCAACGTTGCGTCAACTTCATCGTCCGTGGGACTATCCGTGAACGAGCACGTGCCGACGCCTGTTTGGGTCGGGCTGTGCGTGCCCCACTTCACGTCGTCAAAGTCATCGTCCATTCCCTCGGCGGAGAGCGTCAAAGCCACCGGCACGGAGTTGCCGCGGTCGCTCTCGTCAACCTCGTACGACAAGGCGGTAATGACTCCTTCGTTCTCCCCGGAAAACGTGCCTAGGCCAAGCTCTTCTCTATCCAGCGTGATTCCATCACCAACCCAGTCAATGTCGACCAGGCTCACACGCACATCGGCGTCACGCCTTGCCTTAAACCCGTCTTCATCCTCTACGATCATTGCATCAGCATCATTCGGATCTACAACCAGGTTGGTCACGTAACCATTCCCCGACTTGGCGTGCACAAAGAACGTCTCTGTTCCGGCCATTGAAAGGGTGACGGTGGTACCAGTGCTCGTCGGGCTGTCGGCAATATTGACCGCTGCCACTGACCCACGAGCACGCGGGTCATCGTTCTCTGGGCTCACCCGCAGAGTCGCTCCCTCCGACGCGGTGATCTTCACCTTGAACGATGTATCGTCCCGTTCGATGTGTTCGCACACGGCGTCGGCGTCGGCGGCTCCCGCGCAATCCTCGTCATCAATTTCGATGCCGTCGTTCTCGATGGTAGCCATTTTCCCCGCATTCCGGTCCACAATGTGGAAGGTTTCCGTGTCTTCGCTGCTCCGGCCACCCTCCAGCACGGCGCCTTGGATTGAGTAATACCCGTCGGTCCCCTCTGCGTAACTGTCGGCGGCGCTCGGGTCTGGTCCGTCCATGTCGGTGTGCTCGTACCCGGCCGGCAGCCTCACGAGCACCTCGTAGACACCTTCCTGGAGGTTCGACGCAACCCATGCGCCGTTGCTCCCTACTCCAACTTCCTCTGTTGGTGTGCTGGAGGTGTATGTTAGACACTGGTTATCACCGCTAGTCGCCGTCTTACACAGGTACAACTCGATCTCGGCATTCTCATGCGCTTTCTTCGCGCTCGGATCACTCACTTCGCCGGTGATCTCTCCGTCCTTGTACAACAGCGCGAAGTCGTTGGCCTCGTGGCCGCTGAGCGTGTTCGCGTAAACATCCCATTCCGGGACCCCAACTTCGATGCTATCCGCCTCTTCGGCTTCGGGTTCGGTGAGCGCCACCTCGACGACCTGTGTGGTTTTATGGTTCGCGATACCGGTGTCGCCATTTCGGACGGCCTTGTACTTATCCGTGGACTGTGGCTTCAAGAAGTATTTCTTGCCCATCTCGAGGCTCTCGAAGACGAACACGCCGTTCTCATCCGTTTCGGCCGTAACTGGGTCGCCGTTCTCGTCGGTCACGGCAGCGCCCTCGCTGCGTCTTCCCGCGTTCCTTCCCGAGCTAATGGGAAGGCTCGCATGGTGGAGGTTCACCACGATACCCGGAATGGCCTCGTTCCCGGCCAACACATCGCGGGTGCCCGCCACGTCATTCCCGATCACGCCTTTGATGACCCCGCGCAAGTCCGTGGCGCCCACATTTTGGCCGGTTTTCTCATCGGCCGCGAGCCTCTCCACCACCGACTCGTCGTGCTCGATCTGAATAACAGCGGTTGAGTCGCCCTTGAATCCGTCGCCCGCTGCTTCCAGAATGACCCGATATTTCCCGTCGGCAACACCATCGAACTCATACTTGGGGTCTCCGGCTGGGCTGTAGTCGACCTGGAGGTCGTCCGCGAGATCATCCTCGTAGTCCTCGTTGCTACTAACCGGCTCCAGCGTGATCACGATGTCCTCGTCACCCTTCCGGAGGTTCTCAACTTGCCCGGAAATGCTGCCGGTCGCCCACTTGTAGGCAAAGGTCGAGCAGTTCTTCGTATCCTCCAGTCGCTGCAACGGGCAGATCCAGACATCCGGACGGCCGCCGCTGCCGGTACCGAAGGAGCCCTTCATCACCCCGTCCGGGAAGGCATCGAGGTTGTCGCCAAACGCCTCGATTGACGTGGATCCCCCGTGCTCGGGCACGATCATTATGTCTCTCGGGGGATCCACCACGATCGTGATCTCTTTGTCCGCAGGGACATGCGTGAACACAGCCCAGTTGCTCGATTCGCTAGTACCCAGTTTCGTGAAAGACTCTGTGGCTTCCTGCGGCAACGTCTCATCTTTGAAGTCGTGGTCGTACTCGAGGGTTCTTAGACGCCCCCGGTCGTCCTCAATCTTGAGGCTCACGCTGATCTTCTTATCCGCGTGGCCGGTGGGACGAGAATCGCCGTCTCCAACGCCGAGGAAGTCGGTGAATCCGGTGCGGTCATCAAGCTCCCGATGGATACCAACGTAGACGGCCTGGGTCGTATAGGTGATACGAATGGGGCCGACGTCGTTGTCGCCTGCCTCGTTGTCCTCTGGCAGCTTCAAGGGGTCGTGAGTGTGCATGACGGGGTCGCTCTGCGTCCACCGCTCTCCCATGTCCGGCTGATCGGGGCTACTGCTACTGGCTGAGTCATCCTGGACCGCGAGGACGGAGAAGGTGATATCGCCATCGGCCAGGGCGCTGGCTTCGAGCATGTAGGAGAACGTCCCCTTGCCCAGGGTCATCGGCCCTTTGGTAGTGTCGGTCGCCATCGTGGCGTTGACCGTGTCACCGTCGGCGTCTTCCATCATAAGGGCGACCGTATCTTCGCCCATGAACACTTCCGTGTTCCAACCGCCGAGGCCCTCGTCGCCATCGCGCGCCGTCTCGTCGCTCTTGACCCAGAAGTCGAAGTAGACGCCGACATTCAGTAGCCGGATGTGGGCGGGCGCCGAATGCACGCGCGCGACGCCCGGATACTCGATTTCGACGATGTCGTTGTCGGACACGAGGTCGTCGTGGCCGGTTGCCGAGACCTTCACAAAGACGAGATTGTCGGTGTCGTCGCCGCCCGGACTGGTATCGTCGGCCCGCGCAAACGTGAACGCGGCCATGCCCGTCATCTCGTCGGTCTCAGCCGCATCTGCAACCAGCAGGTTCGTTCCGTCCTCGGCGTCCTGTGCGGTCGGATACAGCTCGAGCTCGACGCCCCCAACCCGGGAACGATCCGCGGGGATCTCGTCGTCGCCCATGCCCATCACAGCCCCAATGCTGACCGTCTGCATCGTGATCCGGAACGGGAGGTTAGCTGTGGCCATGCCGCCAGCCTCGACGGCCACCACCATCGACTCGCCGACGAACACGACGCCAGCGGCCATGAGTGCCGCGGCAACCATCTCGTTGTTGGCCGGAAGCTCCACCTGGTAGGACCCGGCCACCAAGGCCTCGCCGGTCGTGAAGCTGCCATCCGCATTGATGGCGATCTCCATCGGCGGGTCGTTCAAACTCGGACCCCGCACAATCACCTTCGCATTCGCCAGCAGGCCCGCCAGCATCATCGGGTCCAGTACACCCGATGCCACGAGCGGCGCAAGCGCTGCGGTGATCGAGGGCTCGCCCGTGGTGAGCATCTTGTCCTGCATCACTTCGTCGATGAACAGCATGCCCGAGATCGACGCGGTCCGCGTGTGCGTGCCTTCGAAGTTCGTGATATTCGACTCGGCGTCGCCCAGCACGATCGTGGCAGAAGTCTCCTCGAACGAATACGCCGCCTCGTTCGGGTTCATGATGTTGAGGACGTACGTGCCCTCGGCCAGCCCGGCGAAGGCGTACTGCCCGCCGTTGGCCGTCATGGTGGTCGCTGTCGCCGCACCGGTCAAGGCGACCTCCACGTTGTCAAGGCCCATGCCCTCGACGCTCACCCGGCCACTGATGCCGGAGGTGCGGAGGAGCGTGCCCTCGAACGGAATGTTGGCGGTCTCGCCGAGCGCGACCGACACGTTCATCGAGGTGGTCGAGAACTCGACCTCGTCGGGGTCAAACCCGGAAATCGCGACCGAGTAGTCGCCCGCCTTGAGCTTCGAGAAGCCGTAGAGTCCGCCCGCGTCGGTGACGTCGGTTTCATCTTCGCCCTCGCCGGTCATGGTGACGGTCACGCCTGCAAGGCCTACGCCCTCGACGCTGACCTGACCCATGATGCCCGCGGTGCGGAGGTAGGTGCCGTCGAAGCTGATGATCTTCGACTCGCCCACGCCGACCGTGGCGCTGGATGAGACGCTCCCGAAGCCGACCTCGTCCATGTCGAATCCGGAGATCTCCACCGCGTAGGTGCCGGCCCGAAGGCCGGTGAATGCATACTGCCCGTTGTTGTCCGTGGCGGTCTGGGCATCTGCCATGCCCGAAAGCCTAACGGTTACGCCACCCAGCCCCGTATTCTCTACCGTTACCGTCCCCGGGGCGGTCGGAATTGGTCGCAACGATGTCGGAATCTCGCAAGCGGCACTTCATGGACTACGAGGAGATTGGATCACGAGAGGAGCCACAATGGATTCAACCAGGGCAGTATTTCAGCGCACCGCGCATGTCGCAGATCGATATATAGAAGCCATCACTGCGGCTGTCGAGCACAGCCGTCGCCCGCGGACACGGAGAGCCTACGCAAGGGCCTGGGAGCGGTTCAGGCGATGGGCCGAAGGGGAGGCGCTACAGCCCCTCCCCGCTGATCCGGTGACCGTGGCCGCCTACATGACCCACCGTGCCGACCTGGGGCTCTCGGGGGCCACCCTCGCAATGGACCGCAAGGCCATCAGCCACCACCACCGCAACCGCGGGTACTCCACCCCGACGGCTTCGGAAGGTGTGAAGCTGACGATTGCGGGGCTGAGGAACCAGGCCGCCGAAGAGGGCCGGGGCGAGCCGCGGCAGGCCCGTGGTCTGACCGCCGAGGTGCTCGAGGCGATCCGGGCGACGGCCTGTCTTCCGCGCACGGGTCCGACCGGCCGGAGGAAGGAGTCCGCCGAGAACGCTCGCCTCCGGGGTGAGGTGGACATCGCGATCGCGTCGGTGATGAGAGACGCGCTCCTGCGCCGGGGGGAGGCCGCTGAACTCCGTTGGGGTGCCGTGGAGTTCCGCCGGGACGGGTCGTCCCGAATCACCGTCAGGCGCTCCAAGACGAGCAACACCTCCGCCGTTCTGTACGTGGGCCCCCAGGCGACCGCTGAGCTGCGCCGGATCCGGCCCGGGCGCGCGAGTCCCCGCGCCCGGGTGTTCCGGCTCCGCTGCGGGCGCTCACTATCGAACCGGATCGCCGCGATGACCAATGCCGCCGGTCTCGGCGAGGGGTTCAGCGGGCACTCTCCGAGGATCGGCATGGCCCAGGACCTGACGGCCGCCGGGGTGGGTCTTCCCGCGCTCATGGTCGCCGGGCGGTGGAAGTCCGAGAGGATGCCGGCGCACTACAGCCGTGGTGAGGCCGCGGGACGGGGAGCGGTGGCGAAGTACTACGCAACGTGTCGCCCCCGCCCGGCGAACCGGACGGGGGCGACCCGTACTGCCGCGGCTTCCGGAGAAGCCGGCTGAAGGGGGAGGGACTAGCTGCTGGTTCTCGTGACGTCGAGGTACCGAGTGGTGCTCATCCCCGATTCCGAGGTGATCGTGATCGTGAAGCTGGTCCGCGTTCCGGCCGCACCCAGTGGCAGGGTGAACCGCTCGCCGTCGCATACATCGCCGTTCTGCATGGCATCGGCGTCGAGTGCGTTGCCGCCAGCGACACGCACGACAACCGACTGCGCACACACGGTTTCGCCATCGTGCTGTACCGTCTTCAGGTCGACCTGGAGGGCCGCGGTCGCAGCATCGGTCGACGCAGTGTGCGGGGCCGCAGTCGTACCCTGACCACCGGCGGCGTCACCGTCGACGGCGACGCCTCCAGTGCCCGGATCCGTATCAACCGCCGCGGTGCGCGTCACCTCGAAGGTGAAGGCCTCGTTGTGGTAGCCGTTCGCAGCGGTGACCGTCACCATAAGGTCATTCTGCCCGGATCCGAGTTCGCCCAGGTCATCCACACCGGTGTACTTCACGCTGGCACCCTTCGACGTGAAGGCCGATGCCGACACACCTTCCGCCCTGTACGTGATTTCCAGGCCGGGCGTCAGGCTCACGCTCGTGCCACTTTCACCGCCGGTGCCCTTGGCAGTGACAGTGCTGTCCTCCGTCACTCCCGTGACGTGCAGGCTGTCCAGCGCGGCGGCCTCGCTCGCACGGGTGTTGTAGACAACGAAGTCCTGGCCCGCCAGGTACTGATTCCGGCCCATCACGGTACCGATGTGGGAATTGACTTCGGTTGCCTCTTCACCCGCGGTGTCGATGTTCCCATCCTCGTCGCGCCTGACCGAAGCCAGGCCGCCACCCGTGAACCATACCGCGTAGTAGCCTTCCATGAGGCCGTCGAACTCGTAGTCGCCGTCCTTGTCGGTCTCGGCCCTGATGACATCGCCCCACTCGCAGTGCGACTGGTTGCCGTCCGTGGTATCGTCGGTATCCAGCGTGAACTCCTCGCAGTGCGTGGCTTCAACCAGGATGCCATCGTCGTCGGTGGCGCCCACGTCGTCCACGTTGCCCGACACGTTGCTGGTCGTGTAGACCAGGGCGAAGTTCTGGAGTGTCGCAGACACCCTGCTGGGCGCCGGGGCGCTGACCGTCGGCGCGGTGTTCGTAGCCGTGTTGCTCGAGTGTGTCCAGCCCGGCAGGTCGAACGGTTCCTCCATGGCCGGGTACTCGTCAGGGCTGACCACGGCCGTCTTGGACTCACCGAGAGCGCGCAGGCCCATGTGGTCGTCGCCTGCCACGACCGCAACCTTGTACTCCCCGCCTTCCGCCAGGTCGTTGAACTCGTAGAGGCCGTCCGAGTCCGTCTCGGCGGTCGCGACGACCTTGGTGAACGCGGTGTCCTTGGCATTGGCCGCGGCCAGGAGGTTCACCGTGACGCCAGCCATGGCATCGTTTCCGCGCGCCCGGCCGTCACCGTTGGTGTCCTTGGCCACGAAGCCCTTGATGGATTGCCGCAGCCTGGTGGCGGTGAAGCTGTGCGTCTGGTCATCGGCAGTCCCAACGTACTCGGTATCGTCGTCCTCGTCGTCCTCTGACTCGTCGTGGTAGAACGACACCGCGACACTGCCCCCTTTGCCGAAGGAGTTGGCATCGGTGTTCGGCGTCGACAGCATGTACTGGCCGTCCTGAATGTCGCCGATGCCGTAATCGCCGTAGCCACTCTTCTTCGCGTCGGAGCCCGTCTTCGTACCACGGTCGTCGTTGTCCGTCTCGGCCGTGAGGCTGACGGTCGCTCCGCCGATCTTGCCGGTGGAGTTCATGACGCTGCCGCTGATCGCACCGGTCTCCCACTGGTAGGCCCATGTGGCGCAGTCCTTGGCGCGTCTGGCGGTGGTCAGCGAGCAGAGCTTGACCTCCGGCCCGGCACCGCTCGCCTCACCGAACGAACCGGTGGACATCCCGATGTCGAGGTCGGCGCCGAAAGCTTCGATGTCGCCGGCGTCGGTCTCGCCGACCAGCACCCGGTCACTACCGACATGCAACCGCACGGTGAATTCCATGCCCGCGGGCAGGTGCGGGAACGAAGCCATGCCGTCGTCGCCGATCGACATCGAGCTGATGTCGTCGTTGTCCGGATCGTCGTCGTGGTCGTACTCGTACGCACGCAGTCGGTTGCGCGCGTCCCGCGTCAACAGCTCGGCGGTCATCTCGGCCGCCACTGCCGCGTCAGGCCGCGCGTCGCCGCTGACAGTGCCGTTGCCACCACGGTAGTCCGTGAAGCCGGGCTCGTCGTCGACCTCGCGGTAGACGGCGACCGTCAGGGTCTGCGTGGTCCACGTCACGCGGAGCGGGCCCAGATCGTTCATCTCGGCCGTGTTCATGGCCGGATGCGCGAGTGCGTTGTGCATGTGCACGAGCGCGTCGCTCTGATCGTACATCTCGCTGGACTGGTCGTCCTGCACCATCACGGTGAAGCTCGCGGGACCGTCTTTCAGCATGGCCGGATCGACGCTGTAGGAGAACGTCGCCTTACCGTCCTCGTCGGTTGCCTCGGGGCCGTCCTCGAGCGGCATCGCGCCCTCGGCCTCCGGGTCGCCCATGTAGACATCGGTGGCCCAGCCTTCGAGGCCCATGTCGCCGCCGCGCGCCGTCTCGTTGTTCTTCACCCAGTATTGGAAGTTCGCACGGGTGTTGACGAGCGTCACCGCCGCAGGCGCCACATGGGCGCGGGCTGTTGCAGGATAGGAGACCTCGATCACGCTGTTGTCGGAGACCGAGAGGTCGTCATGTCCGGTGGCCGCGACGCTCACGAACACCAGGTTGTCGTTGCCGCCGGGGCCGGTGTTGTCGGCCCGCGCAAAGTCGACCGTGGCGTGACCCATCTCGTCGGTCGTGCCTTCGCCGAGCATGCCGGTCATGTCCGCGCTGGCGTAGACCGCAACTTCGACACCCGCAACCGGGACACCGAGGTGGTCCCCGTAACCCATGCGTGCGCCAACCGCGATCGTCTGCATCGTGATCCCGAACGGGAAGTTGACCATCGCGTTGCCGCCGGCATCGACGCTGACGGTTTCGCCGGTGAGGTCGCCCTTGTAGGCAAAGCCGGCCATGGTGATGGCTGCCGCCACCTCTTCGGTCATGTTGACCAGCACACGGTAGTCACCGGCCACCAGGCCCTCGAACGCGTAGCTGCCGTCGGCGCCGGTCGCACCGAGCATGATGTCGTTCACGCCAGGGCCCTGCAGCACGACCGGGATACCGGCGTGCGCCAGCGCGGGCTCGTTGGCCGTGTACATCTTGTCGGCCGGCGCCTCGTCGATGAACGCCATCCCCGAGACCGACGCGGTCCGCGTGTGCGTGCCGTCGAAGTTCGTGATATTCGACTCGGCGTCGCCCAGCACGATCGTGGCAGAGGTCTCCTCGAACGCATACGCCGCCTCGTTCGGGTTCATCATGCTGACCACGTACGTCCCCTCGGCCAGGCCGGCGAAGGCGTATTGCCCGCCGCCCGACGTCATGGAAGTCGCCTCGGCCGCACCGGCCAGCACGACCTCTACGCCGTCAAGGCCCATGCCCTCGACGCTCACCCGGCCGCTGATGCCGGACGTGCGGAGTAGCGTGCCGTCGAACGGAACGTTGGCGGTCTCGCCGAGCGCGACCGACACGTTCATCGAGGTGGCTTCGAACTCGTAGTCGTCGGTGTCATAACCGGAGATCGCGACCGAGTAGTCGCCCGCCCGGAGCTTCGAGAAGGCGTACAGGCCACCGGCGTCGGTGGTCGTGGTGCCCTCTTCGCCCTCGCCGGCCAGGCTGACGGTCACGCCCGCGAGGCCTTCGCCCTCGACGCTGACCTGGCCCATGATGCCGGCGGTACGGAGGTACGTGCCGTCGAAGCTGATGACCTTCGACTCTCCGACGCCGACCGTGGCGCTGAACGAAGTGGCGCCGAAACCGACCTCATCACCGTCGAAACCGGAAATCTCAACGGAATAGGTGCCCGCGCGCAGCCCCGTGAAGGCGTACTGGCCGTTGGCGTCGGTATTTGCTGATGCGTCGGCCGTTCCGGAGAGCCGGACGCTGATTCCGCCGAGACCGACGTTTTCCACCGTTACCGTCCCCGTACTTGTATGCTAGCTGCGCGTCCGATTAGTCGCGCGAAGCAGGAGAACTCGATGACTGACGATAATCCAGGAGCGCTCAAGGGCCCGGTCAATCTGCCGGAACACTACCTGGAGGCGATCCTGGCCGCGGTTCTGGAAAGCCGGCGCCCGGCCACGCGCCGGGCCTATGCGGGTGCCTGGAAGCGATTCAAGAAATGGGCCGATGCCGAGGGACTCGAGGCGCACCCCGCCGATCCCATGACGGTGGCCGCCTACCTCACTCTCCGCGCGGGAAGAGGGCTGTCGGTATCCTCCCTGGCGATGGACCGGAAGGCTATCAGCTACTACCACCGCACCGCCGGACTCCCCAGTCCCACCTCGTCCGAAGGGGTCCGGCAGACGCTGGCGGGGTTGAGGAATCGATTGACTGACACGGGCCGGAACGAGCCGCGCCAGGCGCGAGGATTGACGGGGGAACGCCTCGACAGGATCTGCGAAACCGCGTGCAACCCACGCACGGGGCCGACGGGCCGGAAGGAATCCGCCAAGGTCGCTCGCCGCCGGGGAGCCGTGGACATTGCGCTGGCGAGTGTGATGAGGGACGGGCTGCTGCGCAGGGGAGAAGCCGCCGAACTTCGCTGGAAGGATGTCGAATTCCGTCGCGACGGCTCGGGGAGAATCATCGTGCGCCACTCCAAGACATCCTCCGCGTCAGCGGTTCTCTTCATCGGAGATCAGGCGGTCGACGCCTTGCGGAAGCTCCGCCGTGCGGACATCTCACCGGACGCCCGGGTCTTCGGTCTCAGGTGCGGGCGATCGATATCGAACCGCCTCGCCGCGATGGCCAGAGCGGCCGGGCTCGGCGAGGGGTTCACCGGCCATTCGCCGAGGGTCGGCATGGCGCAGGACCTGACCGCCAGCGGGGTCGGGCTTACGGCGATCATGGTGGCCGGGCGGTGGAAGTCGGAGCGGATGCCGGCGTACTACAGCCGCGGCGAGTCCGTCGGAAGGGGGGCGGTGGCCCGGTACTACGGCGGGTTCTGATGGCGCGTGGGGGTGCGGTCAGAAGGGCTCATCTTCCACAGCGGCCGAGTTGCTACGGGTGGCTTGCCCGGACGATGACATTGGCATATATTCACAAGAGAAGGCGGAAATGGTGAGGGAATCACGATGAGCGGGGCTGAGATGGGAGTGGTGAAGAAGATCTGGGAGACCGTCGCCGATCGCACTCGCGAAGTCCTGCTGGCCGCGATTCAAGGACTCGATCGAGGGCTGACCCTGAGGCTCTAGCGGTCTGCGCGGGGCCGATGTCACCAGGACTAGGAACCAGGGAGGGTGAGATGCTTGCGGAACGGGTGGAACGGTGGAGACGGGAGTGGTATCAGGGAGAATTTGAGAAGGGCATGGAGAAGGGGGTTCGGGAGGGCACCCATAGGCTAAGAGGGCTGGTGGTCGAACTGGCGGAAATCAAGTTCGGCGAGGGCACGGCCTTCGAAGTGTCCGGCCTGGTCCGCCAGATTGCGAGTCGGCGCCGCATCGCTGAAGTCGCGGACGCGGTCATGGGGTGCAACACCCCTGAAGACCTGATTGCCCGCGGGGCAGCGTTGATCGATACGCCGTCTCTTTCGTTTTCCATGATCCGGCGGCGGTTGCAAGAAATGGAAGAAGACACTCGCCGGGAAGGTTTCGCGATGGGCTTTCGGAAGGGGCTCGAGCAGGGACTCGGGAGGGAGCGGTCGCTGGCCCGGCGACTGGCATGCCAGAAGTTCGGTCTGGAACGGGCCGTGGAACTGTCTTTGCTGATCGACCAGGTTTCCGACCCGGAAGAGATGGTTCAGGTCGTCGGATTGATGAAGGGATACACCCGGGGTGAGCGGGCGGTCGCGGCAGTACGTGGCTTGGTGAACCGCAAGCTCCGGCTGGGAGTGTTGGAGAGACTCTTTCCGTTTCTGGTGCAGTTCTCCGACCCGGATCGCATCACGGATGTCGCTGAGTTGGTCCTCCGACGGGACTCACGGTGACGGGTTGAAGTCCCCCGGTAGCGGAGCCGAGATGGGTATGGTGAAGAAGATCTGGGATTCGGTCTCGGATCGGCTGGCCGCGATTCAGGGACTCGGGTCAATCGAGGGCCCTGACCCTGATTGCGGTCACGGACCTCGGGAAGTCCTTCGGCGAACGCATCCTCTTTGACGGTGCGTCGTTCCGCCTCGACCCCGGGGAGCGCTACGGGCTGGTGGGTGCCAACGGGTCGGGCAAGACCACACTTCTGAACATTCTTGCCGGTGACGTTGACGCGAGCAGCGGGTCGGTGTCCATGCCCCGCCGGATCCGCCTCGGGGTACTCAGGCAGGACCGGTTCCTGTACGAGGACGAGGAGATCCTGCACGTCGCGCTCATGGGCAACCCGGAGCTGTGGGGGGCCATGGCCGAGCGCGACAGCATCCTGGCCGGTGCGGAGGAACACTTTGACGCCGCGCGGTTTTCGGAGCTGGAGGACGTCGTCGAGCGACACGACGGCTACACCGCCGAGTCTCGTGCCGCGGCCATCCTCGAAGGGCTCGGGCTCCCCGCCAAGGTCCATCGGCACCCCCTCTCCACGCTGTCCGGCGGCTTCCGGCTGAGGGTTCTGCTGGCCCAGGTGCTGGCGAGCGCACCGGACGCGCTACTCCTCGACGAGCCTACCAACCACCTCGACATCCTCTCGATCCGGTGGCTGGAGAAGTTCCTGCGCGGATTTCGGGGCCCGGTCGTCGTCATCAGCCACGACCACCGCTTCCTCGACAATGTGGCGACCCGGATCCTGGACATCGACTACGAGACGGTCCTCGGCTACCCCGGGAACTACACGGCCTTTCTCAAATCCAAGGAGGCCGAGCGCGAGCGCCGAGAGAAGGAGATCGCCGTTCGGCAGCGGGAGATTGCGCATCATCAGAAGTTCGTGGACCGCTTTCGCGCCAAGGCTTCAAAGGCACGGCAGGCACAAAGCCGGGTCCGCATGATCGAAAAGAAGGCCGAGACCCTGACCGCGTTGCCCCAAAGTTCACGCCGGTACCCGACCTTTAACTTTGAGCAGCGGCGGCCGAGCGGCCGCGAAGTGGTAAAGATCAAGGGGGTCCGCAAGTCCTTCGGCGACAACCACGTGCTTCACGGGGTCGATCTGCGGGTTGGGCGCGGCGACCGGCTCGCCATCGTGGGTGCGAACGGCATCGGGAAGTCCACGCTGCTGAAGGTGATGGTGAACCGGCTCGAGACGGACGCCGGGTCGGTCGAATGGGGGTACGAGACGCATCCGGGGTACTTTGCGCAGGACCCCGGCGACCACCTCGGGGAGCCGCGGCGGACCGCCGAAGCCTGGGTCAGCGACTACTGCGAAGGGAAGGGGACCGGCTTCGCGCGGGGCAAGTTGGGGATGGTCCTCTTCAGCGGCGATGAGGCCGAGAAGCGTCTCGGCGCTCTGTCCGGGGGCGAATCGGCGCGACTGGTCCTTTGCAGCCTGATGATCAGGGCGCCGAACGTGCTGGTTCTGGATGAGCCGACCAATCACCTGGATCTGGAGTCCATCGACGCGCTGGTGAAGGGGCTGAGAGCCTTTCCCGGCACCCTCGTCTTCGTCTCGCACGACCGTTGGTTCGTGGGACGCCTGGCCAACCGGATCGTGGAGATCACCGAGGACGGGATCCGCGACTACCGCGGCACGTACGAGGAATACGTCCATTTCCGCGGCGACGACTACCTTGACGCGGACACCGTAGTGCAAAAGGCTAGAAGGGAAAAACGGGCTCGGGGCAGGGAATCGGGCGCGAGCGGGGCCGGGAGAGGCAGCCGTGGGCGCGCTGTGCGCAGACCGACCCGGAGGGAGCGGGAGCTCAAGGCGCGGGGAGAGCGTCTCACGGACCGGATCGAGGTGGCGGAGGCGCGGGTTGAGGAGATCGATGCCGTCTTCGCCGCGCCGTCGTTCTACGAGACCGCGGGCCCGGACGAGGTGGGCGCGCTGCAGGCCGAGCGTCGCGCACTGACCGACGAGGTCGCCCGGCTGATGCAGGAGTGGGAGGACGTGGAGGCCAGGCTCGGGGATGCAGGGTAGGGCGGAAGGGGTGGATGTTCCCCCGTTGGCAGGAGACGGGGTGCGCGCATACTATTGCCGCATGATCGATTCGATGTGGTTGCGCCGATTCGTGGGGCTCGCCGTTCTCGGGGCGGGTTGCGCCCAGGAACGCCCCCCAGGCGCACCCATCGCCCCGGAGGTGTTGGCGGCCGAGCACGAGGAGTGGCGGACGGGCAGACGGAACAGCCTGACGAACCCCGACGGCGGGGTCATCAGCTGGGCCGGACTGTGGGATCTCCATGAGGGGACGAACGACTTCGGCGCGGACCCGTCGCTGTCGATCGTGCTCCCCGAGGAGGACTCACCTCCCCTCGCCGGGACGCTCCACCTGGCCGCGGGTGAGGTCCGCCTGGTACCCGAAGACGGGAGTGGCCTGGGCATTCGTGACGGGGACCCGGTGACGGAGCCGATCACCCTGCAGAACGACAGAGCGGACAACACGACCTACCTGGAGCTGGGGTCGCTGGGCCTTCGCATTCATTCGGAGCGCGGAACCGACCGGCTGTGGCTTCGCGCGTGGGACCGCGACGCGCCCGGAATCGACGCCTTCGAGCTTCCTCCGTACTTCCCCGTCAGCAACGAATGGCGGATCCCCGCACGGTTCGACCCCTACCCCGAGCCCCGCACGGTGCTGCTCGCCGACGTGACCGGGGGCACCGTCGCCAACGTCTCGCCCGGCGAACTGGTGTTTGAGGCCGGCGGGCAAGAGCACCGCCTGGTTGCCTTCGCGACCGCTTCGAGCAGCAGCTACTTCGTCACCCTCTGGGACTCCACGGGGGTCGCCGACACCTACCAGGGGGGCCGCTACATGCGCGTCTCCCTGGCGGACTACGGGTGGACGGAGATCGATTTCAACCGCGCCTACAATCCGCCCTGCGTGTTCACTCCGTACTCGGTGTGCAGCCTCCCGCCCCGCGAGAACCGGCTGACGCTCGCCGTGACCGCGGGCGAGAAGCGGCCGGTCAACGCCCCCTACTGAGGGCGTCCCCGCTACGGGTTGTCCAGGTACCGGTCCGGGATCGGCCCCGCGTCGGGCTCGTGTTGCCAGAAGATCGTGAGGATCCACCACCGCTCCCCGTCGTTGAGCAGCTGGAAGGAGTTGATGCCCCGGTTGAAGGGCTCCGTCTCCTCCGCCGCACGGTACGACGCGTAGCTGCTGAACCGGTGCGCGATGTCGCCGTAGGTCTCGGTGACGTTGCCGATCTCGACCTCGTAGAAGCCTTCCGCGCCGAAGGCGTTGTCGCCTCCCTCGGCGAACTGTTCCGGTGAGATGGCGTTCACCGAACTCCTGCGCCCGTTCTGGCTCGTCTCGGTGCTCACGGGAATGAGCCGCGCGCCCGGCGCGAACAGGGAACGGAAGCGGTCCCAGTCGCGCGCTTCGCCGGCTTCTCCCGAAATGACCTCGTAGACGGCCGTGACGATCGCCTCCACCGACTCCACATCGGCGGGGTCGGCCATTGGCTGGGGTGGCAACTCGATGACCTCCATGGTCGATTCGGCTTCGGCCGCCGCGCCATCGCCGCCGTTCTCGGGTGCGGCGCACGCCATGGTCACCGCCAGGAGCGCGGCAAACAGCGGCCGCCGCACTGTCAATTGATGTGAACGCATCTCGGATCCTCCGTTCCGTTGGGTGTTGCCATGCTCATTCGTCTTCATCGGGCTCTGGCGCGGCATCGGGTGCCCACCAGGTAGCCAGCACTTCCGCGAGCTCATCCGTATCTCGCGCGCGGAAGAAGTAGGTGCGTCCCTTCGCCGGCCGCAGGTAGATGCCCGGACGCCGCAGGCCGAAGGCGAGCGGGGGACCGCGGAAGAGCTGCCCGCTCAGCCAGAGGGCCGGGAACCGCCGCATCGAGATCTCCGCGATGTCCTCCGCCTTCAGGACCCGCGAACGCCAGGCACGCGTCTTGATACGGACGTGATCCTCGAACACCAGAAGCTTCCGAGGCGACGACGTAAGCACAAGGGTGAGCACCGTCAGCAGGAAGATGAAGATGACGGCGTTGCCCGCGGATTGAAAGAGGTAGTTGTCGACCGGCCCGATCACGGCATTCGTCGCCCAGGTGAGCGCCGGGCCCGAAAGCATGATCAGCAGGAGGGCCACGGCGGTCACCGCGAGTGCATACGCCGCCCGTAGGACGATCGGGAGCCGGAAGTGCGCGATGTAGCGGATCTTCTTCATCTCGACCGGCTTCTTGAAGACTCGCGCGAAGCCCTTCAGCGTGAGCCCGACCAGTGCCAGGACGGCGATCAGCATCGTCCCCTGGCTGATCGGCTGCGGGCGCGAGACCGTGAGAACCCGCCGGGACTCGTCGAAGGCGCGTTCGGCGAAGGCCGCGACCTCCTCCTGCGTCACGTTCCGGTAGAAGGAGAGCAGGTCCGGGAAGTCGGTGAACCTTCCCGGGTCGTAGAAGGTGGTCCGGGTCCAGAAGTTGAGCGACTCCGCGTCCTGGTTGAGACCGCGCAGCCTTTCGACCACCGCCGCGCGGTCCGTCTCGAACTCGGCGGGATCGAAGGAGCCCGTGCGCAGGAACTCGATTTCCTCGTCGATGACCCCCTTGGCGAAGTCGTAGTCGTCCTTGTCGATGCGGCTGCTGACCTGCAGGTAGGCTGCCGGACCGCGCATCAGCAGGGAGGCGCTCGCCCCGTACACCGCCTTGCGCTCTCCGTAGCGGAGGCGCTGGTTGAGGCGGCGGCCGAGGAGGTCGCGGACGAAGATGGCGGTGAGCAGATCCTCGGCGGACGCGTCGAAGAGCTTGTATCGGGACTGGTACCGGGCGGTGGGACGAAAGCCCCAGGAGTAGGCGGTGCTGCCGCGGCCCGGGTCCTCGGCGGTGATTCTCCAGATGTCCGCCGTCCGGGTGGGGAACGACCCGAAGGTACGCTGGGCGCGCGCGAGCGCCTGGTCCCGGTCCAGGTCCCCCACGATCGTCACGGTGATCGCTCCGGGCGCGTAGTGCCGCTCGTAGAACCCCCGCAGCTCCTCGGGCGTGATGGATCGCAGGCTCCGCCACATGTACGGATTGGGGTCGCGCAGCCGCTCGATGCCGAACTCCCGCTCCCAGAAGTCCGGACTCGCGAGCCAGGCGGGGTTGAGAAGCGCCAGCACATGATCGAACAGCTCACGTGGCCGGGCGCCGATCTCGTTTTCCACCGGCTGCCGTCCGCGGTCCGCCACGGCGGGGTCCATCTCGTGCGGCGACAGGATGCCGGCCAGCCATTCGATGGCGAAGAGCCCGTGCTCTCTGTCGATGGTGACGTAGTACCAGGTGTGGTCGCGGTACGTCGTCCCGTTGCGGCGTCCCCCGAGTCCCTCCACCGCGTCCTTGATCTCCTGCTCGGTCCGGCCGTCGTGGTCGGAGAAGAGCATGTGCTCGGTGAAGTGAGCCAACTGCTCCTTGCCGGGCGGGTCGGCGTCCGATCCCACGGGGATGCCGGCGCTCACGGAGACCTGGGGGGCGCCGGCGAGGTGCTTGAACCAGACCTTCACGCCGTTGGACAGGTAGTGGGTCTCGAAGTCGGCGAAGGGGTTGGGGGCGTCGGCCGGGCCGGAGGTGGCCGGCGTTTCGTCGGGCTCCTGGGCCACCGCGGGCACTGCCGGGAGGAGCGCGGCCAGCAGCAGCGCGCACAGTGCCGGGCGGCGACGCCCTACGGCCGGAAACGGATCCACTTCGTGATCCTCCGCTGGGACACCTCGGCGCCGTACACGTTGCCGTCGCTGTCGACCGCGACGCCTTCGGGCCCGCTGTACCCCATCACGTTGGAACGGTCGTCCGGCAGGAAGAAGTGCACCCACCCCTGGCTCGCGTCCCCGATGCGGATGCCCTTCTCCCATCCCGCGTTGCGCTGTCCGGTGAACTCGTTCGGCGCCGGGCTCGACTCGGAATCGGCCACGTAGATGTTGTCGTCGGCGTCGATGTAGATGCCGCTGGGACGGCCGAACTGCGTCCAGATCGCGAGGAAGTTGCCGTCCTGGTCGAAGAGCTGGATGCGGTTGTTGTAGCGGTCGCCGACGAAGATCCGTCCCTGCGAGTCCATCGCCAGCGCGTGCGGGTCGCGGAACTGCCCGGGCCCGTAGCCGAGCTCGCCCCACGTCTCCATGTAGTTGCCGTCGGCGTCGTAGCGGACGACGCGCCCCGTGGTGCGGTCGTGCGAATCGACCACGTAGATCTGGCCGTTGGGCGCCACCAGCACATCGGACGGCCGGGTGAGGTGGGTGGGCGGATCGCCGGCCTCGCCGGGGGTGCCGATGGTCATCAGCAGCTCACCCTCGGGCGAGAACTTGAGGACCGAGTGCCCGGTGATCGTGGCGCCGTTCGCCCATGCGTCGGCGATCCACACGTTGCCTTCGTGGTCCACGTCGATACCGTGCGGCCAGGCGATCAAACCTCCGCCGAAGCTCCTGAGCAGGTTCCCTTCCTTGTCGAAGAGGAGGATGGGATCGTCCTCCGAGCCGACGCAGGAGTTCCTGCCGCACCGCTCGGCGACCCAGATGTTGCCGTCGAGCGCGATCTCCACCGCGCTGGTCGATCCCCACACTCGGCCCTCGGGGAGCTCGCCCCAGCCGTAGACCGGGCGGAAGGGGTTGGTGGTGACGGACTGGGCGTGGGCGGGTGAGGTGGCCGTGGCGGTTGCGGTGGCGACCGCGATGGCGGCCGCGAGCAGGAGCAGGCCGCGTGGGCTTCTGCCATGGGCCGCCAGGGAAGCTCGAAGCGATCTCCTCATGGTGTTCTCTCCGTTGATGATGGGCTGATGATGACTTGATGATGAGTTGATGATGAGGATGTCTCTACCGGGGGATCGTCTCCCCCGGCAGTGCGGGCGCGTGCACCGGATCGCGCCGGACCCGGGTCTTCTGTTCGAACGCATAGCCGAGGGCGAGCAGCCGGGCCTCGCTGAACATGCGTCCCAGGAACGAGATGCCCACCGGGAGGCGGTCGCTGGTGTACCCCGCAGGGACGATCAGGTCGGGGAGGCCGCTCAGGTTCGCCAGGTTGGTCCCGGAGGGCGCTGGATTGGGCGATGACGAACCCCGGTTGACGCCGGCGGGGCCGGGTCGGGTCGGCGATGTCGGGTACACGATGGCGTCGAGGTCGTGGGCATCCAGCACGCCCGTCAGGATGGCGCGCACCAGCGGCAGGCCGTGGTCGCGCATCGCCGTGTACTCGTAGTCGTCGAGCGATCCGCTGTTCAGCTCCTGCTCAAAGAGGCTCCAGCGGGTCGGGTTCGGGACGCCGCCGTCGGGCGGAGGCGCGAGGATGCCGGTGGTGCGCTCGACCATCTCTTCCAGGGTGCGCGGATACCCCGGCGCGAGGTCCGCCAGGTAGTCCTCGATCTGCACCTTGAACTCGCGCCAGCGGATCGTGGTGTAGAACTCCGCCTTGGCGTCCAGGAGCCAGCGGGGATAGCGGACGTCGACGATGGTCGCCCCGGCCGCGCGCATGGCGTCCACCGCGGCGCCGACGATCCAGTCGACCTCAGAATCGTATCCCAGGAAGTCGCGCGCGACGCCGATGCGGGCCCCCTGCAGCGCTCCCTCGTCGAGGACGCGGGTGTAGTCGGCTTCGTACCGGCCCTCGCTGGCCGACGTGGCGTCGTCGGCGGGGTCGACGCCCACCATGACGCTCAGCATCGCGGCCAGGTCGAAGACGTGGCGGGCCATCGGGCCAGCCGTGTCGAAGGACAGGGCGAGTGGGACGATGCCGTCGCGGCTCAGCAGCCCGAGCGAGGGTTTCAGGCCTGCGATTCCATTCGAGGTCGTGGGGCCGCGGACCGACCCCCCGGTGTCGGTGCCGATGCCGAGCTGGGCGAACCAGGCCGCGATGGCCACGCCCGTCCCGCCGGACGACCCGGACGGCGTGCGCGTGAGGTCGTGCGGGTTGCGCATCGGGCCGTCGATCGAGTTGAGGGTGACCCCCGACGCGAACTCGCTCATGTTCGCCTTGCCCAGGATGATCGCCCCCGCCTCGCGCAGCCTCTGCACGATGAAGGCGTCGTCCGGGGGAATCGATCCCTTGAGCAGGAGCGACCCGGCCGTGGTCGGCATGTCGTGGGTGTCGACGTTGTCCTTGAGCACGACCGGGATACCGTGCAGGAGGGAGCGCGGTCCCGTCTCCCGGCGCTCCCGGTCCAGGGCCCGCGCGGTCTCCAGCGCACGCGGATTGAGGGTCAGGAAGGCGTTGAGTCCGGGTCCGTCGTCGTCGTAGGCCTCGATGCGCGCAAGGTAGAGGGTGACGAGGCGCTCCGAGGTCAGCGAACCGGCGTCGAAGGCGGCGTTCAGGTCCGCGATCGTGGCCTCGGAGAGGGACAGCGACTGGGCGTCCGCACTGCCGGCGACGGCGATGGCGCCCGCCAGCGACAGGGTGAGCAGCCCGTGGACCGGATGTGGTTTCATGGCTGTTCCAGCAGGCTGCGGGGGTCGACGCTGGTGGTTCCGTAGCGGACCACCCAGTGGCCGGCAAGCACGAGCCGGACACCGCCCCGGGTCCGGGCGCCGGGCGCCGTGGCTCGTGGACGAGGCCGGTGGGCCCCTGGGCAACTCATGATGGCGATGCTCCGTTGGGGTAGTGGACCTGTCTGTCCGCTCCGGACACAAAGTGCGTTCGCGGCCATGGCGCGGACAAGCCCGCATTGCGAAAGGGGGCCAAGGGCGGCAATTCTCATGGTGAGCGCTACCGTCAATGCCCCGGTTCCGGAGAGCCACCATGCGACACAATCCCGTCCTTCCCGTCTTCTTCTTCCTGCTTCTTCTGGGCTTCGTTACGCCGCCGGGCGCCGATGCGCAACCGGTGCGGCGGCCCTTCCTCTTCAAGGACGCGCGCGGCGAGCTGGCCCAGGCCCGTGCGCGCGGCGAGACGGAAGTCGTGGTGGTGATCGCGTCGATGCCTGGGCGCAACGCCCGGGTGGCGGCGGTCATCGGTGGGATGGGCGGCCGCATCGGGTTCCGCTTCGACGAGGTCGACTACCTGAGGGCCTGGGTACCCGTGGACCGTGTCGAGGAGGTGGCCGGCCACGCGGATGTCCACAGCGTCGACATCGCGATCGCGAACCGGCCGCGGTCGTTCGGGCTCGCGGGAGGCGAGCCGACGGAGGGGATTCCGTTGCCCGACGCCGGCGCTCCAGCCACGGACACCGTGTGGCCGCCTGTCCTGAGCGACCGTCCCATCGCCGTGCGGTACAGCCCCCTGGGCGATCTCCGTGCCACCGCGTTCCTCGAAGAGAATCCCACCTTCGACGGACGGGGTGTGACGATCGCCCAGATCGACATGTTCCCCGACATGCTGGTCCCGGAACTGCAGACCGCGTACACCCTCGACGGCCAGCCGGTGCCCAAGATCGAGGTCTTCCGCAGCGTCCTCGACCCCGAGATCGAGGACGACGGGCGCTGGTTGGAGATGGACGACATGGTAGAGGTGACGGGGGGAAGCTTCGTCTACCGCGACTCCTCCTACACGGCGCCTCGCGACGGGGTCTTCCGGATCGCCATCTTCGACGAATCCAAGGCCGATTCGGCCGGGATCTTCGGCTTCCAGGGTCTCGATCTCGACGTCAACCGGGACGGCAACCCGGAGGGATCGAGCCACGACTTCGCGGTGTTGTGGGACGAGTCCACCGGGGACGTGTGGGTGGATACGGACCAGGACCTCGACCTGGCCAACGAGGCGACGCTCGGCGAGTACGACGAGCGCCACGAATTCGGGGTCTTCGGCACCGACGACCCCGAGACCCCGGTGCGCGAGTCGATCGGCTTCGGCGTCCAGATCGACGCGGAGAAGCAGCGGGTCGCGCTCAACCTGGGAATAGCGCGGCACGGTTCGCTGGTGGTCGGGGCGTCGGTGGGCAGCCGCGGCGAGAACGGGCGCTTCGACGGGGTCGCGCCGGGAGCACGCCTGGCGGCGGTCGGGGAGGGCGGCTCGGCGTACGGTCAGACGGAGGCGACGATCGTGGCGGCCTCCCACCCCTCGGTCGACGTCGTCTACTTCGAGCAGAGCTCCAACATCACCCACAACTACCTGCTGCGGGACGGGCGGCTCGTGCCGTCGGTCATTGCGGACCGCCTGGTGGAGCGCTACGGGACGTCCATCCTCTCGCCCACCCACAACTTCCCCGTGCTCGGCGCCATCGATGACATCGTGATGGGGCGGGGCGTGATCGGGGTCGGCGGCCACGAGAGCAAGGACAACTTCTTCATGAACCACGGGGTGCGGGTGGAGCACGATGACAACCTGCTGATCACCGGCGGCTACGGTCCGATGGGGGACGGCACCCTCAAACCCGACATCATCTCGCCCTCGAACTACGTCAGCACGGCCCAGGGCTTCGTGGAAGGCCGCGCGATCCCGGGTCTCTTCCAGCTGCCGCCCGGCTACACCATCGCCGGCGGAACATCCACCGCCACCCCCACCGCCTCCGGCTCCGTCGCGCTGCTGATCAGCGCGGCCCGACAGTCGGGTATGGATGTCGATCCCCACACGATCAAATACGCGGTCACGCGGGGGGCGCGGTACGTGCCCAACATCGCGGCGTACAAGCAGGGCAACGGCGTCATCAGCGTCGCCGGTGGGTGGGAGATCCTGCAGGAGCTGCAGGCGGGCGGCCTGACGGTCGACATCGAGAGCCGCTCGTCCATCGTCACCCCGTACAGCCACCTCCTCCCGACCCCTCACGAGGGGTTCGGGCTCTACGAGCGCAGCGGCTGGAAGGCGGGGGTCCGGCGGGAACGGACCGTCACCTTCACCCGCACCTCCGGACCCTCCGGCGCCATGACCTTCGACGTCACCTGGGAGGGCAACGATCACGGCACCTTCTCATCACCGCTCACCGTCACGCTGCCGCTCGGCACCCCGGTCGACTTCCCCGTCACGGCGACGCCCGCGGGGCACGGCGTCCACACCGCCCACCTGACGCTGAACCACGACGACGTGACCGGCTACGCCCACCGCATGCTCGCGGCCATTGTCGCGCCCGAGCCCCTGAACGCGGCCGGCGGGTACACGGTCAAGAAGGAGGTGGAGGTCCCCCGTCCCGGCATGCAGAGCTATTTCTTCGACGTGCCGGAAGGCGCCACGGCGCTGAAGCTGGAACTGGCCTGGGAGGACCGGCCCGTCGCGATGGCGGTTGTGCGCCCCGATACCCGTGACCAGCGCAGCGGGGTCGTGCAGACGGGCGGCGCCGGGATCACGCAGGTCATCCCCGATCCGGTGCCCGGCACCTGGGAAGTGCGGCTTTCCGACATCGCCGACACCCGGACCTTCGACTGGGAGCAGGCGAAGAAGGAGGAACCCGTTCCGCCCACCCCCGTCACGCTGACCGCCTCCGCGCTGGCGGTCGATGTCGAGGTGGTCGCGGCGCAGATGGCCGCCGACAACGGCGAGGCGCAGGGCACGGGAACCCACCAGGTGTGGGTCACGAACCGGATGGCGTCCTTCACCGGGGCCGCGGTGACCACGCCCGTCGGCAGTGCCCACCTCGAGTCCCGTTCGATCTCGGCCCATGAGCAGCACGTCTACGAAATGGAGGTGTTGCCGGGCTCGGCCGCGCTGATGGTGCGGACGCAGGTCGTCAACGCTGACGGCGCCGATCTGGACGTCTACGTCTTCGACTGCACGGGAGATGCGTGCTCGGCCGTCCGCGTGGACGGGGACCCGGTGGGCGACGAGTCGGTGGTCGTGCACGATCCGGCGGCGGGGATGTGGAAGGTGGTGGTGGATGCCGCCAGCGTGCCGGGAGACGAGGTGGAGTACAACTACCTCGATGTCGTCTTCAACCCGGCGTACGGGTCGGTGAGCGTCATCGACATGCCCCAGGAACGCGCGTCCGGCGCACGCTGGACGACCACTGCCCTGGGCTGGGCGGCGCAGGCGGCCCACGGCGAAGGGCGGAGGCCGTATCTGGCGGTGGTGGTGCAGGGGGGCGCGGGGGACAGCTCGTACTGGGTGAGCACGGGGGAGGTGCGTTGAGCCCCGCTGCAAAATAATGCTTGACAAATAATGCTTGACTCTTGCCGGCGGACGTTGTAGGTATCATCCAACGACAACTCATCGAGACCGGCTGAGGGACAGGCCCGTGGAAGCCGGGGCAACCTGTGGGAAGTGGCATTCCCGCAAAGGTGCCAACTCCTGCGATGGATGTGAATTCCATCGTAAAGATGACCGCCCGTCGCCCTTCGGGGTGATAGCTAGCCGTACCAAGGGTGTCGATTCTCCCGGAGTCGGATGAGCAGACCAGAGACTCGGGAGAGCTTCTCACGATGGCCAGCTGCAGCGCCGCTCGTACGATTCCGTCCGCTGCGTCACCCGGCACACCCGTGCGCGGCATCACCCGTGCGCGGATCCCCTTCGATCACCTCGGCGAGCGCTCGGTATCGGTTCGCTGCGAGGCGCATGGCGACCTTTCCGCGCCGGCCGCGGTGGTTCTCGGCGGTATCTCCGCGGGCCGCCACCTCGCGCCCACTCCCTCGCATGCGCAGCCCGGCTGGTGGCGCGGCCTGGTGGGAGCGGGCGCCGCGCTCGACCCGGCGAGCCGTCTGCTCATCGGCATCGACTTCCTCGGCGGGACCTCCGAAGGCGGCCTTCTCCGCCCGGTGACGACCCACGACCAGGCGCGTGCGATCGCCGCGGTGCTCGACGACCTGGGCGTCGCGGCCACCTCGATCGTCGGCGCCTCATACGGCGGGATGGTCGCGCTGGCCTTCGCCGAGCTCTTCCCGGAGAGGGTGGCCCGGCTGGTGATCGTGTGCGCTGCCCACCGCACCCACCCCATGGCCACGGCGGTGCGGTCCGTGCAGCGTGCGGCCGTCATGCTCGGCGCCGGCGACGATGCGCGGGGGCTCGCGCTGGCCCGTGCGCTGGCCATGACCACCTATCGGAGCACCCAGGAGTTCGAGGAGCGCTTTTCGCCCTTTGCGCTCTCGGCGGGGGAGCCCGGCAAGACCCCCGCGCGGTTCCCCGTAGAGGAGTATCTGGAGGCGCGCGGCGAGGCCTTTGTGCAGAGCTTCGACACCGACCGCTACCTCGCGCTTTCAGAGTCGATCGACCTGCACAGCACCCGGCCCGGGTCGCTCCCGGACGACGCGCTCCTCGTTTCCTTCGACACCGACGTGCTGGTGCCGCCCTGGCTCGTCGACGAACTGGCGGCGCGGCAGGGCCGATGTCCGGCTCGCCATGTCGTTGTCCCGTCCCTGTACGGGCACGACGCGTTCCTCAAGGAGGTCGAACAGGTCTCGGCTCTGGTACGAGCCGGCCTGAACGGCCAGGAGGTGACCCCATGAATCCCGCCAACATCACCCACGGCTTCACGGGGCCCACGGCCTCCCGGGTCACGCGCGCAGTCCGCGCGGGTCTCGGCGCCGACACCACGCACCGGGCGGTCATGCCGCCCATCCACCTCTCCTCCAACTTCTTCTTCGATTCGCCCGGCGTGTGCGGAGAGTACGACTACACGCGTACAGGCAACCCCACACGCGATCTGGCGGCGGGGGCCATCGCCGAGCTGGAGGGTGGGTGCGGCGCGGTCGTGACCTCTTCCGGCATGTCGGCGATCGCCGTGGTGACGAGGCTGCTCTCTGCCGGCGATCTCCTGCTGGCGCCCCGCGACTGCTACGGCGGGAGCCACCGCCTCTTCTCGGCCGAGGCGGCCCGGGGAACGTATCAGGTACGCTTCGTCGACTACAATGCTCCGGGTGCGCGGGCCCGGGCCCGGGCGCTCCGCCCGCGGCTCATCTGGCTCGAGACGCCCAGCAATCCGCTGCTCAGGATCACCGACATGGCTGCGTGGTCCCGGCTGGCGCGTGAAATCGGGGCCATCTGCGTGGTCGACAACACCTTCCTGTCCCCCATCAACCAGCAGCCTCTGGACTTCGGCGCCGATCTGGTGGTGCACTCGACGACCAAGTTCCTCAACGGGCACAGCGATGTGGTCGGGGGCACGGTGGTCGCTGCCGATTCGGAGCTTCTGGAAGAGGTGGCGTGGTGGACCAACGCGATGGGCGCGTCCGGGGCCCCCTTCGACTCGTACCTCACGATGCGCGGAATGCGGACCCTGCACGCCCGCTCCCGCGTTCACGAAGAGAACGCCCTCGCCGTGGTCGACGCACTCGTCGCGAGCGAGACGGTGGCGTGTGTGAATCACCCCAGCCTGCCGGACCACCCGGGACACGACATCGCCAGGCGGCAGCAGACCGGGTGGGGCAGCCTCGTCTCGTTCGAGCTGCGAGGCGGCCGCGAGGCGGTGGACGCCTTCGTGAGCGGGCTGAAGTATTTCGCCCTCGCCGAGTCGCTGGGCGGAGTCGAGAGCCTGGTGACCCACCCCACGACGATGACCCACGCGTCCATGGACCTGCCGGCCCAACTCGCGGCGGGGATCGGCGAGGGGCTCCTGAGGTTGTCGGTGGGAATCGAGGCCGCGGACGATCTGCTGGCCGATCTGGCTCGGGCTTTGTCCAGGGCCGAGGCGGTGGTGTGTCTGCCGGCGTGACGCTGCGCGCCGGGGCCGTGTCCCCTCCGGTGCACGTGCTCAAGTTCGGATCGTCGGTGCTGGCGGGCCCCGAAGGCTACCGGGGGGTGGCGGAGGAAGTGCGCCGCGAGGTCGCGCACGGGCGGAAGGTGGTGGCGGTGGTGTCCGCGATGGGCGAGACCACCGACCAGTTGCTGGCCGTGGCCAGGGCCGTCACCTCCACGCCCCCGAACGCGCTCGTGGGAGCCCTTCTGGCAACGGGCGAAGCAGCGTCGGTGGCGCTGCTCACGATCGCGCTGGGCGACGTCGGCGTCGCCGCAACGGGGTTCACGCCGGGGCGCCTGCCGGTCCGGACGCGAGGGGCGCTTGCCGACGCGAGTCCCGTGGCCGTCGACACCGGGAGGATCACCTCCACGCTGGAGTACTACGACGCGGTCGTCTTCCCGGGCTTCGTCGGCGTCGACGTGACGGGCGCCCCGTCGCTGCTTGGCCGCGGCGGCTCGGACCTGACCGCGCTCTTCCTTGGACACGCCGTCGGGGCGGCGGAGATCCGTCTGATCAAGGATGTGGACGGGATCTTTCCGGCGGATCCGAGCCGCACCGTGGGCCTTTCCCCATTCCGCGACCTGAGCTGGGACCATGCGCGCGAGGTCGGCGGTGGGGTGGTGCAGGAGAAGGCGCTGGGCTTCGCGGAGCGCCACGGGTTGCGCTTCCGTGTGGCTTCGATGGGAGGGCGGGGGACGTGGGTCGGACCGGATGCGGATGTTAGGTTACTGACCTGAGCCTCACTGCGCCGCGCAGGACGCGCGCAGCCCCGATAACGTTTTGCCAGGGGGCAGATGCATGACTCCGGAGGATCGTCCCGCACGTTGGCAGTACCGGTTCCGGAACTTCTCGCGAGCGCTGTCCCTCCTCCGCGAGGCCGCCGGGGACGATCCGAAACAACTGAGTGACCTGGAGCGCGAGGGCCTGATCCAGCGCTTCGAATACACGTTCGAGTTGGCCTGGAAGACCCTGAAGGACCGGCTCCAGTACGACGGACTCCAGATTCCCACCGTTACGCCGCGCAACGTCATTCGTGCCGCATTCAACGCCGGGCTGATCGATCACGGTGAGGCCTGGATCGATATGCTGACGGACCGAAACCTGATGTCCCACAAGTACGACTTCACCGTGTTCGAGGAGGTCGCGGGAAGCGTCCATTCTCGATACCTGGGACTGTTCGAGGCGTTGTATGATCACTTGGTAGAGGAGCCGTTGAGGTGAGCGCCAGGCCTCGCGAGCATAGGGTCCCGGGTCTCGGCTCCGATCTGCATGCGAAGCTCAGGACCGTGTTTGCCGGATACCCCCAACTGGAGTCGGTTACGCTCTTTGGTTCACGGGCCATGGGCTCGGCGTCGGGGCGATCGGACATTGACCTTGCGACAAAGGGGATTCGGGATCGGCGTACACTCGGCCGGCTCATCCTCGATCTTGAAGACCTCGACATTCCGCAGACATGCGATGTCAAGGCGTTTGAGGAAATCCGGTACCCACCTCTCAGGCGGCACATCTCGACCGCGGGAGTCACCATCTACAGCCGGTAGCGCTCGATAGGACGGGGCACCGACCCTCACATGCCAGCACCCCTCTTCGACCTTTTCGGTCTTGCCCACATCGTCGTAATCATCCTTGCGGTCGCGGTGCCCGCCGTGCTGGCCGTCTTCGTGAAGCGCAGTAACTCGGAGCGGGTGACGAGGGCGGTGAGCGTGACCCTCGCCCTGGTGATCCTCGTCAACCAGATCGTGTACTGGTGCTACCGCTTCATGACCCTGGGAGGCGGCGTCTTCGTGCGCGAGCACCTGCCGCTGCACCTCTGCGGGATCACCATCCTGCTCTCGGTGGCCACGCTGATCTTCCGTCACCAGCGAGTCTACGAACTCACCTACTTCTGGGGACTCGCGGGCGCGGCGAACGCGATCGCCACTCCCGAACTCACCGAAGGCTTCCCCGAGTACATGTTCTTCCAGTACTTCATCTCCCACGCCGGGATCGTCGGGGCGGCGCTCTTCGCCACATGGGGACTGGGGATGCGCCCCACCTTCAAGTCACTGGTCCGAGCCTTTGTCCTGCTCAACGCGCTCGCGGTGCCGGTGACGCTCATCAACCTGGCGCTGAACAGCAACTACATGTACCTGTGCGAGCCGCCGGTCACGGACTCGCCCTTCCTGTTCCTGCCGTGGCCCTGGTACCTGCTCATCATCGAGGTGCTGGCCCTGACCTTCTTCGCGCTGCTCTACCTGCCCGTCCATCTCGGCGCACGCAGACGGTCTGGACGCCCCTGATGTCCAGGCCTACAGCCCATGTGGCCATTGCTGTGACCGCAATATCTGGTCTATAATCAGCCGCTCCGACGGGCCGTTTGCCCGGGGGCTGTGGCTATGACTCCACGAATCAAGGTGTTGCCAGCATGAAGATTCCGAAGTCTCGAACGATCGTCCGATCCATGCTCCTCGTGGCGGTTGCCGGTTGCGGTGGCGGAGACACGGGGCCGGTCACTCCCGACGAGCCTCCCCGGCCGACGACCATCACCATTTCGCCGGAATCGGCCGACCTCAACTACATCAGCCAGGTCGCGACCTTCAGCGCGACCGTGCGCGACCAGTACGGCGCGGCGATGGCGGTCACGGTGACCTGGTCGAGCTCGGACGAAACGGTCTTCACGGTCGACACCACCGGCAGGGTCACCTCGACCGGGAACGGATCGGGGTCGTTGCAGGCGTCCGTCGACGCGATCAACGCGACCGCGTCGATTACGGTGTCGCAGCGGGCGGCGACGATCATGATCGTCTCCGGGAACGACCAGGATGGGCGGCGCGGCGAGGTGTTGCCGGAGCCGATCGTGGCGCGCGCGGAGGACCGGGGCGGGTTCGGTGTGGCCGGCCTGACGATGACCTTCCGGCCTGCCACCAACAACGGCTCGGTCAGCGCGGGCACGGTGGACGCGGACGAGAACGGCGAGGCGTCGACCGAGTGGACCCTCGGTGAACGGTTCGGCGACCAGATCCTGATCGTTTCCGTGCCGGGCGGCATACAGAACCGGGCGTCCGCGCGGGCGATCTCGGAGAATCCCCTGCCGGATCTCAGTCTGGCAAGCGTAAGTGTTTCGCGGCTCGATCCGACGCAGCACGAGATGGTCGAGGTCGAGGTCATGATCTCCAACGAGGGCGACGGGGACACTCCGGAGACCTTCCCGGTGCGGCTCTCGGTGGACGGGACGGCTCTCGAGACCGTGGATGCGCCGCTGCTCGCCGCCGGTGACACCACGACCGTGGCGTTCATGGCCATCGGCCCCTTCGAGACCGGCAACCGAACACTCATGGTCACGGCTGACCCCGACGAGGAGTTCGACGAGTGGGATGAAGCGAACAACGAAGCCAGCGAGACGCTTGGAGTGTTGCATCAGGAGGTGATCACCCCGGGGCAGGGAGTGACCGTCTCCTCGTCGACGGTGGACGAGGTGTTCCTCTTCCGGATCGACATTGACAGCCCATCGGACGAGGCGCTCAACGTCGAGCTGGCCGGAGGCACGGGCGACGCCGACATGTTCGTCCACTACGGCGACCGACCCGATCACCACTACAAGTACCGGTGTTTGAGCGGCAACGCCGCCTCCGATGAACTGTGCCAGATGGTACCGACCCGGTTGGGCCCCTATCACGTGGCCGTGCATGCGTTCACCGCGTTCGGCCCCTCGACGCTGACCGTGACGGTCGGCGGGAAGCCGGTGGAGACCTACGACATCGAGCTGGTGTTCCTGGACGGCGGAACCGCTGCGCAGGACCAGGTGATGAGGGATGCCGCCATGAGGTGGCAGTCGGTCCTCGCCCGTGGTGCCGACGACATCACCTACCAGGAAGCCGTGGCTGCCGGCAATTGCGGGCCGGGGTCACCGGCGATAGCGGCCGGGGAAACCATCGATGATACCCGAATCTACGTTACGATCGACTCGATCGACGGGGCGGGAGGGATTCTCGGGCAGGCAGGTCCCTGCAGCTCGCGCATCACCTTGTTTGCAACATCCGACACGATCTATCAGGAGATTGTCAGGGGGTTCATCGAGCTGGACGAAGACGACGTCAACCGTCTGGAGGCCCAGGGGGGGCTCATTTCGACGGTAACCCACGAATTCGGGCACGTTCTTGGCGTCGGCACGCTCTGGCAGTCCCGCGACCTTCTCCGGGACCCCTCGGTCGGCGGCAACGCCAACGCCGACACCCACTTCGACGGACCGCTGACCCTGGCGGCATTCAACGCCATCGGAGGCAGGAGCTACAGGGGGGCCAAGGTTCCCGTCCAGAGCGGAGGAGAGAGGGGCTCGTCCGATTCGCACTGGAGGGAGTCCGTCTTCGGGATTGAACTGATGACGCCCTACATCGAACTCGGGCCCCAGCCGCTGAGCAGGATCACCGTCGAGTCCCTGGCCGATGTCGGCTACGAAGTGAATCTCACCGCGGCCGATCAGTACCGTGTGTCGGGTGCGATGGCGCAGACCGACGGACCGGTGATCTTTCTGGGCGACGACATCGCACGGATCCCGCTGCGGGTGTTCGACCAGAAGGGGCGGCTCGTGAAGGTGGTGCCACCGCTGCGCTGAGTTGATCGCGCCCAGGGTCGCTCGCGCCTACTTGATCACCAGGATCCGGCGCGTCACCGGGTACAGCCATTCCACGCCCCGCTCGGTGACCACCGCGTCGTCCTCCAGGGGGATGCGCACCTTGGCGCCGTCCCAATCCGGGTTGGCGGTGTAGGCGAACAGCTCGACGGAGATGAGTGTGCCCGGCCGCAGCTCGTACGTCAGCCGGGTCGGGTTGAAGAAGGCCAGCGACGGGCCGAAGCCGTGCCCCCAGTTGCCGACCGAGTGGGGCCCGATGACCACGTCGGTCACGTCGGTGTCGTCGGTGGGCTGGTTGAAGTCGATGCGGTTGAAGCCCGCCGCCTCGATGGCGGCCCAGGTGGCGTCGACGGCTTCCTGCGCGGTCGGCGCCGGCTTGATCGACGCCTTCATGATGTCGCGCACCTGCATGGCGCGCTCGAAGGCGTGGCGTATGCCTGCCGGCGGCTCGATCTCGCCGTCGCGGAGCACGTAGGCCACGCGCTTCATGTCGGTGTAGAAGTCGAGGAAGCCGACGCCCCAGTCGATCATGAGGAGGTCGCCGCGCTGGATGATCCGGTCCGAGGACGAGGCCTCGATGCCGGTCGGTCCGGTGATGTACACCGACGGCATGTCGAAGGAGGAATCGAGCCCGCGCGCGAGGAGCTGGTCCCACATCCACCACGCCACGTCTTCGAGGGTGGTCAAACCGGGGGTGATGACCTCGTTCGAGAAAGCCCGCTCGGCGATCTCGCGGCTCATCTCGCCCGCTTCGGCGAAGGCGGCGATCTCGGTGGCCGTACGGGTGGCGCGGAAGTCGGACACGAAGCGCTCCGCCGACACGAGGCGGTCCGCGTACGGCGCTCCCAGTACCTCGCGCAGGTGCAGGTAGGAGGTGTGGGAGAGGCCGTCGGCGCCGCCGATGGAGGCCGCCATGTTGACCCCGATACGTTCGGGATCGCGTTCGGCCACGTATTCGGCCAGCGACGCCGCGCTCCCGAAGTGGTCGTAGACGCCGCACTGTTCCAGCATGTAGCCGCCGACGCCCAGCGCCGCGCGCTCGGCGCGCTCCCCCCGGTCGGTGAAGACGTAGAAGGCCCAGTCGCCCACGTAGCCGCGTCCGAGCGCTTCCCACATGGGGTCGAGGAGTCCCTCGCGCATCACCACGATCCACATGTCGAGGTCGTTGTCGTGCATCGCCTTCGGCAGGACGAGGTCGAATTTTTCGGCGCGGATCTGACACATGCGCTCCCAGCGGCGGCGGGCTTCCTGGCCGTCGAGGGGGGCGGCGAGCGCGGTTGTTGCGAGCAATGCGAGGGTCGCGAGGCGAGCGGCCCTCATCGGACTGCCACCCAGCCCGAGCGGACCGTGCCGCCCTTGTCCGATTCGGCGGTGACCCGTACAGCCCTTTCGCCGCCCGTCGGCCGTACGACCCACGACATCGTGTGCGAAGAAGCGGTCGCCGCCTGGAGGATCGTGTTCGACCCCGCCAGGTGAGGAATCACCGTGCGCGCGGTGCCTTCGACGATCTCGAGCCCGGGGTGGGTGAGCATCACGGCGGGCGCGCGAACGACCTGGCGGTCCACCGTGCCGTCCGGCCGTTCGCGCCCGACGGCGCCCCGGTCGGTGACGCTTGTCGGCAGGAATCCTGTGTTGGTCACGGTCGCGTCGACGCGGAAGGTTCCGTCGTCAAGGGCCGTCACTTCGGGGTCACTCATCGCGATAAGAGGGCTCTGCTCGGCCAGGTAGAGGATCCACGGAAGCTGCTTTTCAGTTTCCGCCTCAAGGAACTCGGGCGGCGGGTTCTGTCCCCAGAACTTCGTGTGCCAGCCGCCGATCTCGACGGCTCCAAGCTGTGGGTGGTTGTAGGCGGTCCAGTCGGAGAAGTACCGCCCGCCGAGCTCTTCGTCGTTGAAGCGGTGCTGCTCGGCTTCGCTGAATTCGCCGTCTCCGTCGTAGTCGGTCGCCCACTCCTCCGGGCCCGGCGAGAACTCGGGCACCCACCCGATCACGCCGTGGTCCCAGTACCCCCACGAGATCAGCGTCCCATAGCGGTGTTCGGTGGGGTGGGTCGCGCTGGGAATCACCGGGCGGCCGGTGGTGCGGGTGTACTCCTCGCCCAGGTGGACGATCATCTCGAGGTCGATGGGCGGGAACAGCGACGGCGCCGACGCGGAGGGCAGGCGGTAGACGAAGCCGCCCGCCGTGTGACCGTGCACGATCCCGGTGATGTTGCGGTGCGCGTTGATGAATGCGGCCGCGGCGCGGGTTTCGGGCTCCGAGAGCGGGTAGTCCCCGGCGCCGGGCTGCATGTGCACGCGCTCCCAGTTGCGCGGGAAGTTGCGGTTCATGTCGAGGCCGCCCAACCCGTCCTCGTTGATCGAGCCGTCACCGTCGTTGTCGACGCCTTCGCGCGTGGTCGAGAAGCGCGGCCCGGACATCTGCCGCTCGGGATCGCGCACCAGGATGCGGTCGTCGTCCGGGTCGAGCACCCGGATCCCGTCGTCGTCCGGGTAGCGCAGCTGGGTAATCCAGCCGTCCCCGTCGAGGTCCTCGGGCGGATCCTCGTCGGCGACGCCATCCTCGTCCTCGTCGAACGGGTGCGGCGTGCTGCGCAGAAACTGGTCCTCGATGAGCGCCAGATCGGAGCCGTCCGGGTTGAACTTCGGGCGCACGTAGAATGCACGCGTGTCGAGCAGGGCCGTGACGCGCTCGTCGTTGCCGTAGCCGTTCAGGAGGTGGCCGATGAAGTGCGTGGCCACGGCCGAGCCGGTGAGCTCGCCCGCGTGAATGCCGCCGTCGACGTAGAGCGCGGGCTTGTCGGCCGCCGGGCCGGTCGCCTCGTTGGTGATGGTGATCAGCATGAGCGGCTGGCCGTAGTAGCTCTCGCCGACTTGGTCCAGCTCGGTGAGCCCCGGGTACATTACGTGGAACTCACGCAGGATCTGGTTGGTCTCGGCAGCCGTGTAGAAGCGGTTCCAGTCGACCTCGCCGCCCGGACCGACAAGGCTGACGGCCTGGGCCGCGAGGCAGGCGGGTGCTGTGGCCAGGGACGCGGCGGCGAGAACCGCGGCGGCGAATCGGTGCATGGTTCCTCCCGGATTGGAACGGTGGGCGCGGGGGAATGTGGGGTCAGTCCCCCGCCTCGGGCCAGATGATCCAGTAATCGTCGATGCTGTCGTCGTCGGTGCCCAGCTCCGTGCCGCCCGGGGGCAGTCCGTTGAGCTGGAAGATGTAGGTCAGGGCGTCGGTGACCTGTTCGCGGGTCAGACTGCCCGGGTTGCCGTGCGGCATCCTCTCGTAGATCCAGTACCAGAGGCGGAAGACGGACAGCTCCTCCCATCGGTCCAGGAATGCCTGCTGGGTCCAGTCCGCGGTAAGGTGGCATTCGGCACAGATCCGGTTGAAGACCTGACGTCCGCGTTCGGCCTGGGCGACGGTGTAGACGCCGTCCATGGTGTTGGGCTCGTCGGCCCGGGACGCGGGCTGCGGCACGGGCTCGGGGGCTGGCACCGGCGCGGCCTGCTGCGTGCCGTACTGGCAGGCGGAAGCCGTCAGCAGGACGGCCGCCACGGTGGCGAGGAAGGGAGGTGGCCGCCGCTCCTTCACCCGCTCACACCAGGTCGAAGGAGAAGGAAGGGAGCGAATCCGACGCGACCTCGTACCGCGTTCCAACGTGCGCCTCCACCAGGGGTGTGAGTGTTCCGGTCGAGACAAGGTAACGAGGGTGGGGCACCTGCGTGGGCGGGGTGGGGAAGCCGTATGCGGCCATCCGCGGGGCAAGGCCGCTACTGGCTGCGCTCGACCCGCCGAGCTCTCGCAACACGTTCAGCGGGCTGCCGAGAACCGCTTTGCCGGTGCCCCGCGCGAGCCGTTCCCCGTTTGCCGAAATGGAGACCGCGATCGCTCGCAGCGCATCCGCCGCGGTGGAGGGTCGCCATGCGTCACCGGTCATGGGGACGGCAGGACCGACCACCAGCCCCGCGTGCAGGCCGAAGTCGGCGACCGAGTCCGTGGGGTGCAACCGCCATCCCTCGTAGTGACAGTCCACCAGTTCGGCGCCCAGAGCCACCCAGTCCGGCGTCCGGGGTGACGCGGCGGCGTCGAACCCGAAGACCACCTCGACTTCGATCCGGGGTGCAGCCCGCGTGCCCAGGGTGACGCGCGCGGGCGCGGCGGGGTCCGCGCGGACGATCGTCTCGGTGTAGACGGGAGCCACGATGGGACGATCGAGCCCCCACCGGGACCAGATCTCGCGGTTCGTGAAGCCCACTTTCCAGCCGCCGAAGCTCCATCCCTGCCGCAGGCGCCACCTTGCCACCTCTGCCCCGATCCGGTATGCATCTTCGAGGTTGAACGGGCGGCTGACGGAAGGCGGCTCCACGAAGTTGCCGGTCTCGTGCGCGTCCAGAAGGGCCTGGGCAAGTCTTGACACCTGTCCCGTGGCCTCGTGCTCCCGGGCGCAGGGGTCGCCGGAGGTGGAATCCCCGACATCGGGGTGAAGCGCGTTGACGCTTGCACAGCCGCGGTTCGTAGTGGAAGACATGGATGGAAGCTGCGACGTGTACACCGCTCGGGCAAACTGAAAAGGGGAAGATCTGAATGGACGCGTTCCTTGAGTTGTTTTCCACACAGGGGCGAATCAACCGCGCCTGGTATTTCTGGCATGTGATGCTGGACGACCTGGTCATCGCGGGGATGGCGGCGATTTTCATACTGGCCGCCGAATCGCTGACCGGGTTGTTCATCATGCCGGTCATCGGGATCGGGCTGGCGGGGGCGTGGGCCGCGATGGCCGTGACGATCAAGCGACTTCATGATCTCGATCGTCCGGGCTGGCACTTCCTGCTGATGGCGATTCCGATCTACAATATCTTTCTCGGTCTGAAACTTATCTTCGGGATGGGCACCGACGGGGAAAACCGCTACGGGCCGAATCCACTTGCAGTCGGTTCCGGAGGTGGCCGTCAGCACCCGTAGCCGCCGGTGGTGCGGGGGGATAGCAGGGGCGCTTAGCTCACCCTCGGGGACCGACAGAGGCGCACGCACTCCTGTAGGGTCTCGCGGTCAGTTGCGTCCACACCCTTGGGGATCACCCGATTCGTCGCCCTGTCCCTGGCATCGAACGATCCCCAGCGAACGACACGCTCGAGCTTGTGACCATCCCAGCCGGAACCACCGTTTTGGCCCACTGGATCCTGTCCCTAGTCAGAGTGCCGTCGCGAACGTCGCGGATACCGGGGCTCAGGTCTTCCTGCCTGCGGTAGTAGGCAGGCGTTGCCAGTTGGAGCCTCTCCGTCCGAAAAACCGCGTAGGTCGGCTCCGAGAAACACCACCATGTCTCCGATGGCCGGCGCTCCCTTCCGTGGGAATCCATACCTGGACCTCGAATTCAGGGAACCAAAGCGCTCAGAAGATGAAAGCCTCGCGGAAGCACGCGGTCCCACTGCTCGCCTCGGAGGCGGCCGCAGTCATATCTTCAGCGTGAATTTGGCGATTGCCGACACGCAGGAGCCCCGAGGACGAAACCGCCTCGGGGCTCCTATCTCAGCGTCTTGCTGCGCCGCGCCTCTGGCCCGAACTGGCGGCGAAGGGATTCCCGCATCTACCAAGGGCCAAGCGCACGCGTAGCCAGATCTACCTCGCCTTGGATCCCCTCCGCGAGCTGCGTAACCGCGTCTCTCACCATGAGGCCGCTTGGGACCGGAATCTCAACCGAGGCCATCAGAAGATGCTCGAAACCATAGCCTGGATCAACCGCGACTTGGCGGCGACCCTTAAGGCACACTCGCCGCTGCCGGCAGTACTCGACAGGGGCGTAGCCGGTTTCCGCGCTCAGGCCGAGGCAATCATCAAGTGATGTTGGCGGCGATTACATGCGCGACGCGAGCGCCGCACGTTAGAAGCGGCCTCCAGTCCAAGAAGTCCCACTATCGGTGGTTGTGGTTCACGGCAGGAAAACGTCTAAGTTCAACCGGGACTGCACGACCTGCCGTTCTTGCCGTGAGTCCATGATCGGGCCTGTCGTGCTCGAATAGCGGGAAAACCGGGTCGAATAGCGGGAATCTTGGCGGACCCGTTGACGGCATCTGACATCCACGTCATCCCGCCCAGCCGCTGCCGGAAAAGGCGGCGGTGGCGGTCTCCGAGCGAAACCTGCGGCACCTCCTACGCTGCCACCGTACCGACCGACGCCGGCCACCGAGGAATCACGGCGGCGAGTCCCGGAAGGGTCGCCCGAAGGCACGACACTGCGTTCGCCGCGTTCGTCATCGGGTCGCTGCTCGTCCTGTCCTACCAGTCCTCTTCAGCTTCGTCCCAGGTTTGGGCCCAGAACTCGTCCTCTTCGGCCCGCATTCGCTCCATGTCCACCGGCTCGACATCTTCCGCGTCTACGCGGCCGACCGCCTCGATTTGATGGACGATCTCATCCGTCACCCCGCTCCGGCTCTGGTGACGCAGCCGGTGCCGGACCCTCCAGCCGGCAACGGCCACGAGCACCGCGAGCGCCACGAACAGATATCCGGTCACCGCTCCTCAAAGGCTCCTGAATCAAGAAAGCTGCGGGTGGCCCGTCGGCCCTGCATAGGCCCTGACCTCGCCGGGGACTGAGTGTCAGGTGAATACCGTACTCGGACAGGCTGTTCTCGATCAGAATAACCTGACCGGCCCGATCGCGCCGGAACTCGGCAACCTCAGCGATCTGGGAGCCCTGTCTCTGACATCCAACGACCTCTCGGGTTCGGTCCCACCGGAGCTGGGAGCGCTCCCGCAACTCGCATTACTGGAGCTCGCACATAACGCGGGCTTGGCCGGCCCTTTGCCGCAGTCGCTAACGACTGATTTTTGTCCGCCATTTCGGTCCCGTTTTGGCGGACAAATCGGTACCAGGAGAGGTTTGAACGCCGCCCGTGCCGGGTGCCGACGCAGTGCAAGCTGGAACGGGACTGGCCGCGCTCTTGCCTTAGCCCCGTTTCCGACATGCAAAAAGATCTTGCGTGAGCCGTCTGAAATCTTCATCTTGGCGTCTCGGTGGTCTCGCTCGCCCCCTTGACAAGGCAGATCGCCGGGAATATGTAGATTAGGCCCCAGCGGTGGGGTTTCTTTGACTAACTCGGAATGAGATGAGACGACGAAATCGCGAGCTGACGCTCTTCGGCATGGCGTCGCTTGACCTGTTCGCCTCTGCGCTCGGCGCGTTCATCCTGATTTCGATCATCATCTTTCCCCTCATTGCCGATGCCTCGCGGTCCGAGCCCGCGGAGCCGATCCCGCTGCTGGCCGTGGTTCCGTGCCCGGAACCGATCGTCTGCCCCGTGAGCCCCGCGTTCCCCGCGCCGCCTGCTCCGGTGGCCTGCCCCGCGGTTCCCACCCCTTCGCCGGCCCCGGCACGGGTCTCCGTCGCCGCTCCCGAGACGCCGCCGGCCGCCCCCGAGCCCGTGACCTGCCCGGTATGCCCGCCGATTCCCGACCCGGTGCCGTGTCCTGCCCGCGACCCCGGCCCGGTGCCGCCCACGGCGACCTACCAGTTGCCCCATCTGGACCTGGTGATCGCCCTTGACATAACCAGCAGCATGGGGCCGCAGGTCGCCGCGCTGAAGGCCGAAGTCGGACAACTGAGCGACCTGCTGAGCCGGATGGCGCCCAGTTTCGGCATCGGTCTGGTCGCGTTCGGAGATCGCCAATGGGAGAGACCCACGACGACGTTCTCCCTGCGGAGGGTCTCCGGCCCCACCCTGAACCGGGCCGCGTTCAGGGGATTCGTGAACAACCTTTCCGTGCGGATGGGCCTCGGCCGCGGCGGCAACAACGACCCGCCCGAGGCGTTCCTTGCAGCGCTGACCGAGGCGGCCCGCATGCCGTGGCGGCCCGAGTCCGAGAGAAGGGTCATCGTGCTCGTGACCGACCACCCCGCCTACCCGGAGGAGGTGAACCGGACCATCGCCACGGCTACCGCGATCGCGCGGCTGCCGGGGCACCGGGTCTCGACCGTCTACATCAACTCCCAGGGGTTTGCCGATCCTCAGGTGGAGAGCTTCCTGCAATCGGTGGCCAACGCGGGCCGGGGCCAGTTCGTGCGCGAAGTGGGGGGCTCGCTGACGGTCAATCTCCTGCTCTCCCTGTTGTGAGGCCGACCAAGCGGAGCCATGACGATCTCGGACGCGCGTTCACGCTCCAATCCCGCAACGGCGAGGGCCGTGCCGGTCATTGGCACGGACGACCTTCGACGCGTTTGAAACCCGAAGGAGAAAAGACAGTGCCTGAACACTTTCGAGGCCCACCCATTGCGGCCGTGATGAGGGCCGTGGTCTTGATCCTGCTTGCCGTCGCCGCATTCGTACCGGCCGATGCCGGTGCTCAACAGGTGCGGATCGTCGCCGACGGGACGGCGATCAGGCTGGATCCCAACGAAACGAGCCCGATCATTGTGGAGTTGGCTTCCGGAACGGTGCTGAACTACACCGGCGAGTCGGGCGCCTGGTATGCCGTGTCGGTCGCCGGGGATCCCGGCCAGGAAGAAGTGATTGGTTACGTCCTGGCCAGCGAGGTGGAGCTGGTGGGTGCGGGGCCGGGCATCGAGCCACCCGTGGGGTCGGTCCCGACGACGGGGCTTGGGCCCGTGATCGGTATCCCGGGTCTGCAGGAGCAATACGAGGACGAGCGAGCGCGTCGTTCATCGGGTGTTGGAAAGGTGATTTGGGGTCTCGTCCTGGCTGGCAGCTCGTATGCGGCGCTGGAGTTTGTGCCTCCGCTACAGGTTCCGGTCCCCGAGGACTATGACGACGCCGATACCTACCAGAGCGCCCTGGACCGGCGCAGTACGGCCGAGACGGGCAGGACCGTGGCCACGGCGCTGGGCGCGGCACTCGGTGCCTGGGGTGTAACGCAGATCGCCATGGGGTGGAGGAATATGCGTAGCCTGGAACTCGAACTTCCGCGATCGGCCGGCCCCTCGCTCCAGGAACAGTACGGCGACGCGTTCAGGATGCGTTCGTCCGGAAGGAAAAAGGTCTTCTGGGCCGTCCTTCTCCCGCTCGTCGCGTACGGAACGGTCGAGTGGGTTCCGTACTTCGGGGTCCCTGACCCGGAGGACTTCGACAATGCCGAGGACTTTGATGCCGCAGTAGACCGGAGAGACCGGGCCGAGACCGCCAGGTCGGGGATCAACCTGTTGGGCATCGGGCTGGGGGGTTGGGGCGTGACGCAGTGGGTGCTCGGAGCCAGAAGGATGTCCCGGATCGAGGCGACCGCCAGGATGTCGGCGCTCTCCGTTCCGGTCGGCCGCTTTGTTGCCGAAGCGCCCGTCGAGCTGTTCTCAAATCGTCGGGGTGCGCGCACGCAGTTCGGGATCAGTTGGAGATGGTGAGGGCCTGCGCGCGGCGTGCCCAAAGCGGAAGGGGGGCGAGAGGTGGGAGTGACCGTAACCGTTGTCAGAAAAAGTCGTGGAGGTGTACGAAAATGAAGGTGAACCTTGGCAATGTCCTGCTTCATTCCATCATCTGGACATCATTCCTGGGCGCTGGTACTGCCGCCAGTCCGGCCGCGGCCCAGCAGGTCGAGGTCGTCGCCAACGAGACCGTCCTAAGGCTCGATCCCAGCGGCACGAGCCCGGTCATCGCCACGCTGCCCGCCGGCGCGGTGCTGGAATGGGTCGGCGAGTCCGGCCCCTACTTCGCCGTGTCCGTGCCCGGCCCGCCGGGCCAGGAGAATCTGGTCGGGTACGTCCTGGCCAGCGAAGTGGCCGTGGTGGGGATGCCGCGGTCGTCATCGGCAGCGCCCGGCGGCGGAATGGCCATTCCCGGCGTCGAGGAGCAACACGCGGCCGCGAAGGCGAATCGGTCGGCAGGACTCAAGAGGGCGGTCCAGGGCGCGGGACTGGCGGCGACTGCGCAGTTGTCCGTCTCGCTGTTCTTCGAGGTCGAGGATCGCGAGTCGTACGAGGATGACGCCGCATACGAGGCCGCCCAGGACAGGGAGGAGACCGCCGGGACCGTCAAGAAGGTGGCCCTCATCGGGGGCGCCGCGCTAGCCGCCTACGGAATCGGTCGGTACGTCCTTGGCTGGAGCAAGATGTCCCAGCTGGAGCGCGAGTTTCCCGAGGCGACCACCCCGCCGCTCGACCGGCAATATGCGGAGGCCACGCTGAACCGCTCGCTGGGGAGACGCAAGGTCTTCTGGGGTGCGTTGCTGGCGGGCGGTGCCTTCGCGGCCGTCGAGTGGATTCCGTATTTCGGGGTCCCGGACCCCGAAGACTTCGACGACGCGTTGGAGTTCCAGTCCGCCGTCAACCGGCGGAACGATGCCGAGACCGCGAGGCAGTGGATCATGGGCGCCGGGGGCGTTCTCGGTGTCTGGGGGGTGGCGCAATGGGTCCTTGCCTCGCAGAAGATGGGTGATGTCGAAGAACTGTCGCGGATGTCGGCACTCTCGATGCCACTGCAATCGGGTTCCGAGCGGCCGGTGCGCCTCTTCGTCGGCCGCGCCGATTCCCGTACCCAGTTCGGAGTCGCCTGGAACTGGTGATGAGCTACACCCCCTCCCGGGATGCTCTTCCAACGGGAAGCCGCCTTCTGGACGAATACCGCATCGAGCGCGAGTTGGCGGGTGACGGAGTCGCGACCACCTACCTTGCCCACGAGCTTGCCATCGATCGTAACGTCCTGATCACGGAGTATCTGCCACGGGACTCCGGATTGCGCCGTGCGGACGGGACAGTGGGGCCCAGGTCGGCGGAGTCGGCCGAAGCATACGCCATGGGCCTGGAGCGGTTTCTGGCGGGAGCGCGCATTCTGGCGAGAGTGGATCACCCGCAGATCGCAAGAGTACACCGCGTCGCCAAAGCCAACGGCACCGCGTATGTGATCACCGCGCAGGTCCGGGGCCGCAACCTTGAGGAGGAGATCGAAGCGGCCGGTCCGCTGTCCGAGGACAGGGTTCGCACGATGCTCGAGGGGCTCGCGGCCGGGCTGGCCGAAGTCCATGCGCTCGGAATGCTGCACCTGGACATCAGCCCCCGCGCAGTGATGCTCCGCGCACGCGACGACACCGCCGTACTCGTCGGCTTCGCGTTGGTGGGATCCCAGAGCGGGACAACCGCGGGGACGCCCTGGACCCCGCCGGTATCGGCCTACGCACCGATTGAGCAGTACAGCCCGACCGCAAAGCGAGGACCTTGGAGCGACATCTATGCACTGGGCGCGGTTGCGTATACGGCGCTGACCGGTGAGGTGCCCACCAACGCCCCTGAGCGGGCGCAGCGGGACACGCTGCCCGATGTGGCGTCGGTGGCGCCGCACCCGGTGGGGCAGACTATCGCGCTGGCGGTGGAGTCCGCGATGCGCTTCGATGCGGTCGAGCGGCCGCAGGACCTGGGAAAATGGCGGGCGACGTTGTCCGGGGAAGCCCCAGTACAGTCCGAGCGCGTTGCCGCGCGGATGCCGCCCGCCCCGGCTGTCCGGGTCGGTCGGCGGCGCATCTTCTACGCGGCGGGGATCGCGGTCGTCGCGCTCGGCGTGACCGTCTTGGTGTCGGTGGCGCGTAACAGCGCCCTCACACCGGAGCAGCTTGCCGCTGCGATGGAGGTCCGGCTGGAATTGAGCACCGAGACGATCGAGGTGGTCGAGAAGGGTCTCGCGGCCGAAGGGCACTACGCCGGGGAAGCGGACGGCGTGCTGGAGCCGGATGCCCGGGCGGGATTGCGACGGTGGCAGGCCTCGCAGGGAATTGAAGAGACCGGCTATCTCGACCGCGAGAGCCTCGCGGCGCTCTTCGCCGTGGGCCGGGAAGCCGAGGAACAGGCCGAAGCGGAGCGGCTCGAGGCCGAGCGCGAGACCGAGGCCCGGCGGCTGGCCGATGAAAGGCAAAGCGCGCAGGAGCAGCAGCTGGCCCAAGCCCGCCAGCGCGCCGAGCAGCAGCGGCTCGAGTTCGAACGCCAGCTCGAAGCGCAACGCCTGGAGGCGGAGCGGCTGGAAGAGGAAGGTCTGGCTGAAGAGGCTCGCTTGGCGGAGGAGGCGCGTCTTGCGGAAGAAGCCCGCCTGGAAGCCGAGCGCCAGGCCGAAGAGGCCCGCTTGGCGGAGGGGGCACGTCTCGCGGAAGAAGCCCGTCTGGAAGCTGAGCGCCAGGCTGAGCGCCAGGCCGAAGAAGCCCGCTTGGCGGAGGAGGCGCGTCTTGCGGAGGAAGCCCGTCTGGACGCCGAGCGCCAGGCCGAAGAGGAGCGTCTCGCCGAGGCCCGGCGCCGGTTCCTGCTGGCGCAGGGAGACAGCGAAGTGCTCCTGGCCGTCGCCGACGACCTTGCGGGACCGATGGGCGGCCCGCTGAACTGGAGCCGCGGTCAGAACTGGACATCGTGGACCGGCGTGCAGTTGGAGGGCGGCGCGGTAACGGGCATCGACCTGCCCGGCAAGGGTCTGAGCGGCGCTCTTCCCGAAACCCTCGGGTTTCTGCGGCAGTTGCAGTACCTGAATCTGGCCGACAATCAGATACCGGGCGGGATGCCAGCGGAACTGGGGGCTCTGGGCGAGCTGGAGTTCCTCTACCTTCAGGGCAACCGTTTGTCGGGCGAGATACCGGCCGAGCTGGGTTCCTTGTCCCAGTTGGAGGATCTGTTCCTTCAGGGCAACCTGCTGACCGGGAGCATACCGCGGGAACTGGGCAACTTGGGCAACCTCCGCCGCCTGAACCTCTCACAGACGCGTGTCGCCGGACGCATACCACCCGAACTGGGCAGGCTCCGACGGCTCGAGGTGTTGTCCCTGGAGCGGAACCAGCTCTCGGGGAGCATCCCGCCGGAACTGGGCAACCTGGGCAACCTCAGGCGCTTGTCTCTGAACTACAACCGCCTTTCGGGGTGCATACCGGAGGCGCTGAGCCGTTTCGAGTCCAACATCAACCCCCAGATGGACGGCGTGAGTCTGCCCAGCTGTCTGGGACAGCGCGGCGACGGTCGGTGAACATCCGATGGTGAAGGTCGAACAGGGCGTGTCCCGGCGACCGGCAGGGGACGAGAAAATTCCCTTCCGCGCGGTCGCGCTCTTTGGTTCCCTCCTGGTCGGCATCGCCCTCATCGGCGTGCTCTCCTACGTGTTCCCCGCCGGTGACGACAGCGTCGGCGCGGAGCTGCTCATCGACAGGAACACCCGCATCTTCCCGTATCCGTTCACGATCCAGAACCTGATGTGGCTCGCGTTCTGCATGGCCGGCGGCGAACTCCTCGTGCGGCACCTGGCGGGCCTTCGGGAACGGGAACAGATACACCTCGGGTTGCTTCCCGAGGACGACCGGACAGTCTTGCGCCAGCAGGACGTCGCGCCGATCTACGACCGCGTGATCCAGTCCGATCCGGAGAGCCGCCACCTGCTGCAGCGCCTGCTGTCCGGCGCCCTCCTCCAGTTCCGCAACAGTGGATCGATCGGTCAGGTCACCTCGACGATCGAGCTCTCGATCGAGCTGTACCAGCACGAGATCGAGATGCGATACAACATGCTCAGGTACGTGATCTGGCTGATCCCGACCCTGGGCTTCATCGGAACCGTGCTGGGGATCGCGTTCGCGATGCGGACGGCCGGCGTGCTGTTCGCCGGCGCCAGCTTCACCGAGGCGTCCATCGGCCCCGAAATGATGGAACAGGTGACCGGCGACCTCGGCGTGGCGTTCTACACCACGCTGCTCGCCCTCCTGCAGTCCGCCGTGCTGATGTTCGTGATGCACATCTTGGAGGAACGCGAGGAAGGGGCGCTCAACCGGATCGGGCAGTACTGCCTGAGGAACTTCGTCAACCGTCTCCAGGAGGGGCGGGAGGCGTCGACCTAGATTCTGCCACGGGCGTACCCGACTGCAACAAATGCGCCCAACCCTGCTTACCTGGACCGGGGTACAGAACATTGAGACATCAACGACGGCTCCTCATCATCTCAGCCGTGGCATCGGCCACTCTCTGGGCGTACGCTTGCGGCGACGGGACCACGGAGCCTCTGCCCCTTCCACCCGATCCCCCGAGGCCCACCACCGTCACGGTGAGTCCGGCCACGGCCGAGCTGACTGCACTGGGCGCCACTGTACAGCTCTCCGCCGAAGTTCGGGACCAGAACGGTCAGGTGATGGCGGGTGCCACGGTGACCTGGGCGAGCAGCGCCGCCGCCGTGGCGACCGTAGGCGCGTCCGGCCTGGTGACGGCGGTGGCGAACGGGGCCGCGACGGTCACCGCGACGGCGGGCGCGGCGACGGGGGCGGCGGTGGTGACGGTGGCGCAGGAGGTGGCCGGCGTGGCGGTCAGTCCGGCGGAGGCGACAGTGACGGCGCTGGGGGACACGGTGCGCCTGGGGGCGGAGGCGCTTGACGGGAACGGGAATCCGGTTGCCGGGGAGGAGGTCGGGTGGTCGTCGAGCGATGTGTCGGTGGCGACCGTGGATGCCTCGGGCCTGGTGACGGCGGTCTCGAACGGGGCCGCGACGGTAACCGCGACGGCGGGCGCTGCGACGGGGACGGCGGCGGTGACGGTCGCGCAGGAGGCGAGCGCCGTGGCGGTGTCACCACCGGTGGACACGGTTTCCCTCGGGGACACGTTGCAGTTGTTGGCCGAGGCGTTCGACGCAAACGGGCACCTGGTTGAAGGCGCGCATTTCGGTTGGTCGTCGAGCAATACTTCCGTCGTAGCGGTCGACCCATCGGGGCTAGTGACGGGTATGTCCGAAGGAAGGGCGACGGTCACGGCGGCGGCCGGAGACGCGCGGGGGACGGCCGAAATCACGGTCGAGAATCCGGACCGGGCGGCTTTGGTGGCGCTCTACCACGCCGCTGACGGACCGAACTGGATCAACAGTGAGAACTGGTTGACCGACGCCCCGCTGGGGCAATGGTACGGCGTGAGTACGGCTCTGGGCCGGGTGGTGTGGTTAGACCTGTCCGGCTATCGGGATTTTGAGGCCAGGGAGACCGTGCTGCACGGCCTCGCGGGACCGATTCCGCCCGAACTCGGAAGCCTTACGAAGTTGAGAACACTGGTGCTCCGCTTTAACGAACTCACGGGTCCGATTCCGCCGGAACTGGGTAACCTTACCGACCTACAATCCCTAATCCTCGACACGAACTATCTTTCGGGCTCGATCCCTCCTGAACTCGGTCGCCTTGCCAACCTGAACCATCTGATCCTTCGTGACAACTTTCTTACAGGTCGGATTCCGCCGGAATTGAGCAACCTTTCAAATCTGGAGCAGTTGCAACTCTCCAGTAATTTACTCTCGGGTCCGATTCCGCCGGAACTGGGCAACCTCGCCAACCTGTTGGCGTTGCAACTCTACGACAACAACCTTACGGGGTCAATTCCGCCGGAACTGGGTAACTTGGCCAATCTGTGGCAGCTGTACCTCTTCAGCAACTATCTTACAGGTCCGATTCCGCCAGAGCTGGCAACTCTTGGCAGACTGTCGCCCAGAGGTGTCGACGTGTCTCTCTCCCTCAACAGCCTTACGGGTCCGATTCCGCCGGAATTGGGAGATCTGGCCAACTTGCAACGACTGCAGTTGAACTACAACGAAATCTCGGGCAGTCTTCCAAGCACCATCGGCGACCTTACGCAGCTGCGCACGCTTTTCGTTGACAACAACCCGCTCAGCGGCCGTCTGCCGCGGTCGCTGATGGCGCTCGACCGCCTCGAAGATTTCGCGTACCACGATACAGAGCTGTGCGAACCTGCGGATGACGCATTTCAACTGTGGCTGAGCCGAATCGCGACAATCCAAAGGAGGACAGTGAAGTGCGCGCCAGCCCGCACCGGAGACGCGATGGCGTACTTGGTCCAGGCGGTGCAGTCGCACACCAACCCGGTGCCGCTGGTGGCGGGCGAGCGCGCGCTGATGCGAGTCTTCGTCACTGCGACCAGCGAGACGACCGAAGGGATGCCTTCCGTGCGCGCGCGGTTTTATCTGGATGAGGTCGAGCGACATGTGGTGGATATTCCCGCCAGCTCGAATCCCATCCCGACGGAGGTCGACGAAGGCGACCTTACGAAATCCGCTAACGCCGAGGTTCCGGGATGGATCTTGAAGTCGGGACTGGAGATGGTCGTCGAGATCGACCCCGAGGGTACTCTGGAGTCCGAGCTCGGAGTGGTCCTACGGATCCCGCAGACAGGGCGCATGGGCATCGAGGTGCGGGAGATGCCCGTCTTTGACCTAACGGTGATCCCGGTCGTATGGAGCAGCAATCCCGACTCGACGGCCGTGCAGCTGGCGAAGGAAATAGCCGCTGATCCCGAGGGCCACCGGCTGCTCGAAGACACCCGGACCCTCCTGCCGGTGGGCCAACTTAATGCAACGGCGCACGAGCCATTGGTCACCGCAAGGGGAACCTCGAACGCCGACCTGCTGCAGCGGGTCGAGGCGATTCGGGTCATGGAGAGTGGCGGCGGATACTACATGGGCTTGACAGATGTCCAATATGGTGGAATTGCGGGCATACCCGGCCGATCAAGCGTCTCCGAACCGACTTCGGAGACGATCGCCCATGAGCTGGGCCACAACCTGGGCCTCGCGCACGCGCCTTGTGGTGGGGCAAGAGGGCCTACAGACGACCCGCTGTTTCCGTACGAGCGCGGAGTGATCGGTGCTTGGGGATACGACTTTCGTAGCGGACGTCTGGTGTCGAAGTTTCGCAAGGATATCATGGGCTACTGCACTCCGAGGTGGATCAGCGACTATCACTTCACGAAAGCGTTCCGGCACCGTCTCTCGGCGGAGCGTACGACTTCTAGGGCGGTACCCCGTGCTCCGGCTAGATCACTCCTGCTATGGGGTGGCGTCGACGCCGAGGGGAAACCGTTGCTCCATCCGGCCTTCGTGGCCGACGCACCGCCCGCCCTGCCCGAACGGGCCGGCGACTACACGTTGATCGGACGCGACGCGGGCGGCGACGAACTCTTCTCGCTGAGCTTCGCCATGCCCGTGATGGCGTCCGAGGAAGAAGTCGGCTCCGCGTTCGCCTTTGCGCTGCCGGTGCGGCCCGAATGGGCGGGCACGCTGTCCAGCATCACCCTCTCCGGGCCGGACGGCTCGGTCACCTTGGACGGACAGTCCGACCGTCCGATGGCGATCCTGCGCAATCCGTCCACTGGACAGGTGCGCGGGTTCCTGAGCGACCAGTGGCCCACCGCCGCAGTCGCCATGGATGCGGCGAGACTGGCTGCCGAACCGGGGCTGGAAGTGCTCTTCAGCCGCGGGATACCGGACGCTACGGCTTGGAAGCGGTGATGGAACATCATGCAGGAACGCGAGGAAGGGGCGCTCAACCGGATCGGAACAGTACTGCCTGAGGAACTTTCGTCAACCGTCTCCAGGAGGGACGGAAAGCGACGACATAGAGCCCAACCCTGCACACCCTGAACCCGGGATACAGAAACATTGAAACGTCAACGACTGCTCCTCACCATCTCGGCCGTGGCATCGGCCACTCTCTGGGCGTACGCTTGCGGCGACGGGACCACGGAGCCTCCGCCTTATTTCCCTGAGCCCGCCACCGTCATGGTGAGCCCGGCCACGGCCGAGTTGACTGCCCTGGACGCGACGGTACAGCTCTCCGCGGAAGTTCGGGACCAGAACGGTCAGGTGATGTCGGGGGCCACGGTGACCTGGGCGACCAGCGCCGCCGCCGTGGCGACCGTGAGCGCGTCCGGGCTGGTGACGGCTGTGGCCAACGGGAGTGCCACGATCACGGCCACTGCGGGTGCGGCCTCGGGAAGTGCTACGGTGACCGTTGCGCAGGAGGTCAGCACTGTGGCCGTGGCGCCGGATACGGCCACGGTTCTGGAGGGCGATACCTTGCGGCTGGCGGCAACCGCCACCGACGCCAACGGACAGGTGGTGGCGGGCGTCGAGTTTACTTGGGCCTCGGGAGACACGGCGGTGGCCGTGGTGGACGCGTCAGGGCTGGTGACCGGGGTCGCCGCGGGACAAGTGCAGGTGACAGCCACCGCGGCGGGGCTGACGGGCCGCGCGGAGCTGGCGGTCGTCACACCGCTGCCCACGACCGTCGCTGTCACGCCCGACACGGTGGTGCTTACCGCGGTGGGACAAACCGCACAGCTCACCGCCGAGGTGCGCGATCAGGCCGGGCGCGTGATGGATGGGGTCCCGGTTGCCTGGTTGAGCGCCGAAACGACCGTTGCGGCGGTGGACGCGTCCGGGTTGGTCACGGCGGTTGGTGGTGGGGCGGTGACGATCACGGCGACGGCGGGCGAGGCCTCCGGCGACGCACTCGTGACCGTCGAGATCGACCTCGACCGGGCGGCGCTGGTGGCGCTCTACAACGCGACCGACGGTCCGAACTGGGTCGACAACACCAACTGGCTGACGGATGCGCCGCTGGGGGAGTGGTATGGGGTGAGCACCGACGCATCCGGGCGCGTAAACACGCTTCGCCTTTCCGGACGATGGGACAATGAGGCACGACAGAGTGTATCGCACGGCCTTTCCGGGGCGATCCCGCCGGAACTGGGTGATCTGGCCAGCCTCGTATGGCTGATGCTCGCGAACAACAACCTTTCTGGGGCGATCCCGCTGGAGCTGGTGGACCTGGCCAGCCTCGATCGGCTCGTCCTCGGGAACAACAGCCTGTCCGGCCCGATCCCGCCGGAGTTGGGGTACCTGGGCAGCCTCACGTGGCTGGACCTCGGAGGGAACGACCTGTCCGGCCCGATCCCGCCGGAGCTGGGCGACCTGGCCAGCCTCGATGAGCTGAGCCTCGGAGGGAACGACCTGTCCGGCCCGATCCCGCCGGAGCTGGGCGACCTGGCGAGCCTCGAACGGCTGTACCTCGGGGGCAACAACCTTCATGGTCCGATCCCGCCGGAGCTGGGCGACCTGGCCAGCCTCAAGCGGCTGAATCTCGGGGGCAACAACCTTCATGGTCCGTTCCCGCCGGAGCTGGGCGCACTCTCGAACCTGGAGAGCCTGCAGCTCAGGTCCAACAGCCTTTATGACCCGATCCCGCCCGAGCTGGGCGACCTCGCCAGCCTCTATTGGCTGGACCTCGGCGACAACAATCTGACGGGCCCGATCCCGCCGGAGTTGGGCAACCTTGTCAACTTGCGGTACCTCATCATCTCGTTCAACCAACTGTCCGGCCCAGTCCCCTCCGAGCTTGGAAACCTCCGCCAACTGTATCGGTTGAGTCTCCACCAGAATTTGCTTACGGGTCCGGTCCCTCACAGTGTATTGGACTTGCCGGAGTTGACGTCTTTCATTTGGAACTGTGGCCCGCTTGCGCTATGCGTGCCCGGCACCTCTGAATTCGTCGAGTGGGCGGATGGGCTCGGCGAAACTGGTCCGTTCTGCAACGCGTCAGACGAGGCGACGCTGAGGAACCTCTTCGAGGTGACGGCCGGGGACGGATGGTCTGAGTCCACCGGCTGGCTTGGCAGCCCGGCGCTTGAGGAGTGGCATGGCGTGCGTACCGACTCGCTGGGTCGGGTCACGGTCCTGGACCTGAGCGACAATGGACTCTCGGGTGGCCTTCCGGCCAATATCGCCAACCTCACGCAGCTGACCGGGATCCGCATGAACGGCAACCCGCTCGCCGGGCGCCTACCGCTCTCGCTGACCCGGCTCGCCCTCGAGGAGTTCCGCTACGACGACACGGAGCTGTGCGAGCCGTCGGACGACGGCTTCCGAGCGTGGCTGGACGGAATTGCGTCGCACCAGGGCACGGGCGTGGGATGCGAGCCCCTGACGGATCGCGATGTGCTGGTGGCCCTGCACGGGGGCACGGGGGGGGCAAGCTGGTCCAACGACCGGAACTGGCTCGGCGCCGCGCCGCTTGGTCGTTGGCACGGGGTCGAGGTCGACGATCGGGGCCGGGTGGTTGGCCTGGACCTGGCCTACAACAGGCTTTCGGGCACGATCCCTCCGGAACTGGGCGACCTGGGCAGCCTTGAGCGGCTGCGCCTCGGCGGGAACCACCTGTCCGGCCCGATCCCTCCGGAGCTGGGCGACCTGGCCGACCTCAGGTGGCTGGACCTCGGCGGGAACGACCTGTCCGGTCCGATCCCTCCGGAGCTGGGCGACCTGGGCAGCCTCGAGCGGCTGAATCTCTACTCGAACGGCCTTTCCGGGGCGATCCCTCCGGAGCTGGGCGACCTGACCAGCCTCGAAGGGCTGAACCTCTACGGGAATGGCCTTTCCGGGGCGATCCCTCCGGAGTTGGGCGACCTAGCCAGCCTCGAAGGGCTGAACCTCTACGACAACGACCTCTCCAGCCCGATCCCTCCGGAGCTGGGTGACCTGACCAGCCTCGAATGGCTGAGCCTCTACGGGAACGGCCTTTCCGGGGTGATCCCTCCGGAGTTGGGCGACCTGGCCAGCCTGCGCGAGTTGAACCTCTACGACAACGACCTGTCCGGCCCGATCCCGCCGGAGCTGGGCGACCTGTCCGGCCTGCGCGAGTTGAACCTCTGGGACAACGACCTGTCCGGCCCGATCCCGCCCGAGTTCGGCGGATTGGCAACCTTGGTGGAGTTGGGGCTGGCGCGCAATTCGGCGCTGTTGGGAGCATTGCCGACGAGCCTGACGGGTCTCGCGCACCTGGATGTGCTCCAAACCGGGGGAACGGACCTCTGCGCGCCTCGGGACCTCGTTTTTCTGACGTGGCTGGAGACTGTCGGCGAGCGGTGGGTAGGCCTTTGCGGCGAGACGATGGCCTACCTCACCCAAGCGGTGCAATCGCGCGAGCACCCGGTACCGCTGGTCGCGGGCGGGAAGGCGCTGCTGCGGGTGTTCGTGACCGCGGCGCGCGAGACGACCGAGGGGATGCCCCCCGTCCGGGCGCGCTTCTACCTGAACGGGGCCGAACGGCATGTGGTGGACATACCGGCGGGTTCGACCCCCATCCCGGTGGAGGTCGACGAGGGCGATCTCTCGAAGTCCGCCAATGCGGAGATTCCGGGCCGGATTGTGCGGTCGGGCCTGGAGATGGTCGTTGAGATCGACCCGGAGGGCACGCTGGATCCGGGTCTCGGCGTGCCGGAACGGATCCCGGAGACGGGGCGCATGGCGGTGGATGTGCGTGAGATGCCTGTCCTGGACCTCACGGTGATCCCTTTCCACAGGGGGAACCCCTCGGAGGTCCTGAGAGTGGCCGACTCGATGGCGGCCGACCCGGATGGCTACGAAGCGCTGGCACCTACCCGCGATCTGCTGCCCGTGGGCGACATCGAGGTGAAGGCGCACGATCCCGTGGTGATCGAGAGCCCTTACTACACCGTTCTTTCGCAGGTTGAGGCTATACGGGTCATCGAAGGTGGCAGCGGCCACTACATGGGCTTGTTTGCCGGCGACACTATTCCCTCTTCCGTGGCGTTACTCGGAAGCCGGAGTAGCCATGTGAGTTGGTTCGTGGGCGGATTCGGAGAATACTATTTCAGCACTATCGCCCACGAACTGGGCCACAACATGAGCCTCATGCATGCGCCGTGCGGGGGCGCTTTGAACCCAGACCCGTCATTCCCGCATCCGCGCGGCATGAGCGGCGCTTGGGGATACGATTTGCAAACGGGACGGTTGGTGGTACCGGACACTCCGGATCTGATGTCGTACTGCGGACCACCCAACGGAATCAGCGGCTACCACTTCACGAAAGCTCTTCGCTATCGTCTGGTGGACGAAGGCGCGTCCGTGCCCACGTTGTCGGCGGCCCCCGCCCGCTCGCTGCTCCTATGGGGCGGCGAGGATGTCGGAGGGAACCCGTTCCTCAACCCCGCGTTCGTGGTCGACGCCCCGCCTGCGCTCCCCGACTCCGGCGGCGACTACACCCTGACCGGACGGGACGCGCGGGGTGGTGAGCTCTTCTCTCTGAGCTTCGCCATGCCCGCGATGTTGTCGGAGGAGGAGGTCGGTTCCTCCTTTGCCTTCGTGCTCCCGGTGCGGCCAGGGTGGGCAGACGCGCTCGCCGCGGTCACCCTCTCCGGACCCGATGGCTCGGTCACGCTTGACGGAGAAAGCGACCGTTCCATGGCCATCCTGCGCGATCCCCGCAACGGCCAGGTGCGCGGTTTCGTGCGCGACCTGCCGCCCACGATGCAGGCCGCCATGGAGGCGGCGGGGCAGGCCGCCGAACCGGGGCTGGAAGTGCTCTTCAGCCGCGGGATACCGGACGCTACGGCTTGGAGGCGGTGATGGAACATCATGCAGGAACGCCAGGAAGGGGCGCTCAACCGGATCGCGCAGTACTGCCTGAGGAACTTCGTCAACCGTCTCCAGGAGGGGCGGTAAGCGACGACATAGAGCCCAACCCTGCTCACCTGGACCCGGGGTACAGAACATTGAAACGTCAACGACTGCTCCTCACCATCTCGGCCGTGGCATCGGCCACTCTCTGGGTGTACGCTTGCGGCGACGGGACCACGGAGCCTCCGGCCCCCGATCCCCCGCGGCCCACCACCGTCACGGTGAGCCCGGCCACGGCCGAGCTGACTGCACTGGGCGCGACGGTACAGCTCTCCGCCGAAGTTCGGGACCAGAACGGTCAGGTGATGGCGGGGGCCACGGTGACCTGGGCGAGCAGCGCCGCCGCCGTGGCGAATGTGAACGCGTCCGGGCTGGTGACGGCCGTGGCCAACGGGACCGCCACGATCACGGCCACCGCGGGATCGGCCTCGGGAAGCGCAACGGTGACCGTGGCGCAGGAGGTCAGCGCCGTGGCCGTAACGCCGGATACGGCCACGGTTCTGGAGGGCGATACCTTGCGGCTGGCGGCAACCGCCAGTGACGCGAACGGACAGGTGGTGGCGGGCGTCGAGTTTACTTGGGCGTCGGGAGACACGGCGGTGGCCGTGGTGGACGCGTCCGGGCTGGTGACCGGGGTCGCCGCAGGACAGGCGGAGGTACTGGCCACGGCGGCGGGGGTCACGGGCCGCGCCACACTCACGGTCGTTGCTCCGACACCCGCGGTCGTTGCCGTCACCCCCGACACGGTGGTGCTGACCGCACTGGAACAAACCGCGCAACTCACCGCCGAGGTGCGGGATCAGCTCGGCCGCGTGATGGAGGACGAGCAGGTCGCGTGGGCAAGCAGCGACACACTCGTGGCGACCATCGATTCCACCGGGCTTGTGACGGCCGTGGCCAACGGAACGGCCACCGGGACGGCCACGACGACTACGGCGAGCGGAAGCGCGACGGTGGCGGTGGCCCAGGAGCCCGAGTCGCTGACGGCGGTGGTGCCGGACTCCGCGTCGCTCGTCGCCGCGGGCGGGGCGGTGTCGCTCCTCTCCCCGGACTCGCTGCTGGTCCGCGCCTTAGGCACCGCATTGCGCCTTCTCGCTGCGGGCACCGACGCCAATGGGCGCGCACTGGAGACGGGCGCGACGGTGTCATGGTCTTCGTCGGACGAGGCGGTAGCGACGGTCGACGACGCCGGGCTTATGACGGCCGTGGCCAACGGAACGGCCACCGTGACGGCCACGGCGGGTGGAAGCGCGGCGGCGGCCATCGGGAGCGCCACGGTCACCGGCCCCTCCGCGTCGCTGAGTGTGGCGCTTTCGGTGATCGTGCGTGATCTCGCGATGATTACCGACCGCGAGGCCTTGGGGGCGCTTTACCACGCCACTGACGGCGACAACTGGAGTAGAAACGACGGCTGGTTGACGGACGCGCCTCTCGGCGAGTGGTTCGGCGTTCAGGTCAACGACGAAGGCCAAATCGTCGGATTGGGCTTGAGCCGTATCAACCTTCATGGGAGTTTGCCCCCCGAGCTAGGTGCATTGTCGGAGCTAACGCACTCATTCGATTTTCGTGGTAATCAACTCACGGGGCTCATCCCGGCGGAACTGGGCGAGCTTTCCAAGCTCGGCCACTTTCACCTCGGCCGCAATCAGTTGACAGGCCCGATCCCTCCGGAGCTGGGAAAGCTGGTCAACGTGGGTTACATGGTCTTGTCGGGCAACTCTGACCTGAGTGGGCCACTTCCGAGAACATTTCTCAATCTCCAAGCTCTAGACGTCTTCTCCATTAGCCAGACGCAGGTCTGCGTCCCAACGGACGAAGAGTTCCGGAACTGGTTTGCCGGGATCAGGGTCTTTGTCGCCGAGACGTGCTCCACCGCGAGCGCTACGCGGCGCTCGTCCGCGTCCTTGCCGTCCGGAGCGACCTTGAGACCGGATGGAGCTTGAACAGGGTCTCGCTTCCGCTGGTACCTATACATCATGAACACAGATGTCGTCCGAATACCTGGAGTCGATCTCGGCAGAGGAGGTGTCTCATTGGTAATTCATTCCCTCGCTCGAAGCGAGAACCCGCTATGGAAGTTTGGGCGAGAACGGCGTGCTGTTGATCTACACCCGGTAGAGGCCTCCCGCTCTCGGCAAGGGGCCAAAGTCACCGACCCTGGGCGAATGCCCCCAACCTTGCTCACCTGAGCCAAGGTTACGAAACGAATGAGATTTCAACGACTGCTCTTTATCATCGCGGCCGTGGCATCCGTCACTCTCTGGACGTACGCTTGCGGGGACGGGACGACGGAGCCTCCGGCCCCCGATCCCCTGCTGCCCACCACCGTGACGGTGAGTCCGCCCACGGCCACGGTTGTGGAGGGCGACACGTTACGGCTGACGGCGACCGCCACCAACGTGTACGGACAGGTGGTGACCGGGGTCGAGTTTGTATGGGCGTCGGCAGACACGGGCGCGCGATGGATGGGGTGCCGGTTGCCTGGTTGAGCGCCGAAACGACCGTTGCAGCGGTGGACGCGTCCGGGTTGGTCACGGCGGTGGGCGGTGGTGCGGTGACGGTAACGGCGACGGCGGGCGAGGCCTCCGGAGACGCACTCGTGACCGTCGCGATCAACCCCGACCGGGCGGCCCTGGTGGCGATCTACAACGCGACCGACGGTCCGAACTGGGTCGACAACACCAACTGGCTGACCGACGCGCCGCTGGGGGAGTGGTATGGGGTGAGCACGGATGCGCGGGGGCGGGTGTTCGAGCTGGATCTGTCGGGCGAGCAGGACAACCGGCCAGGAGACTACCTGTCGCACGGCCTTTCGGGTGCCGTCCCTCCGGAGCTGGGCAATCTCGCCAACCTGCGGCATCTGTCCCTCACGGGCAACGATCTTTCGGGCGCGATCCCTCCGGAACTGGGCAATCTCGCTAACCTGCGATCGCTGAACCTCGCGTATAACGCTCTCTCGGGTCCGATCCCGCCCGAACTGGGGAATCTCGCAAATCTGGTGGTTCTCGACGTCCAACGGAACCGTGACTTTGTCACCGCCACCGGTCTATCGGGCGCGATCCCTCCAGAGCTGGGCAATCTCGCCAACTTGGAGATTCTGAACCTTACGGCAAACCTTCTTTCGGGTCCGATCCCGCCAGAACTGGGCGACCTCGCCAACCTGGAGATACTGCTTCTCAACAACAACGATTTGTCAGGCCCGATCCCTCCAGAGTTCGGTAGTCTCACCAACCTGACGAACCTGGGTTTCTACGTCAACGAGCTTTCGGGCGCGATCCCTCGGGAGCTGGGGAACCTTGCCAACCTGGGGAGGCTGGACCTTGGCGACAACCACCTTTCGGGCCCAGTACCCCGGGAGTTGGGCAACCTCGCCAAGCTGTGGTTCCTGAGACTCGCCGGGAACGAGCTTTCGGGTCCGATCCCACCTGAGCTGGGCGATCTTGCCGTACTTTCGTGGCTGGCGCTCGGCAACAACGACTTTACAGGTGCGCTTCCCGAGAGTTTCTTGAAACTCCGGCTAAACACATTCGGTTGGTATTGTGGTGAATCTTTGGATGCGGCATGTGCGCCCGCCACCTCCAACTACCTCCAATGGCTGGAAGAGATCGCGTGGAGCGGCGCATTCTGCAACGCGTCCGATCAGGCCGTGCTGAGCGACCTGTTCAAAGCGACGGGCGGAGAGGAGTGGATCGAATCCGTCGGCTGGCTCGACGGCCCGGCGCTGGAGGAGTGGCACGGCGTGTGGAGCGACTCGCTGGGCCGGGTGACGGCCCTCGACCTGAGCGACAACGGACTCTCGGGCGACCGTTTGGGGAACATCGGCGACCTCAGACAACTGACCGAGTTACGCATTGATGGAAACCCGCTCGGCGGGCGGCTGCCGCTGTCACTGACCCACTTGGATCTCGACGAGTTCCACTACGATGGAACAGAGCTGTGTGAGCCGGCGGATGACGACTTCCGGGCTTGGCTGGACGGGATCGGGTCACGCCGGGGGACGGGCATCCAATGCGCGCCGTTCACGGACCGCGACGCGCTGGTCGTCCTGTACGAGATTACTGACGGGCCCAACTGGGTCAACAGGGAAAACTGGCTGACCGACGCACCGCTCGGGCGCTGGCACGGAGTGCAAACGGACGAACGGGGCCGGGTGACGGGGCTCAATTTGAGCGGCTACGGTCTGACAGGCCCGATCCCGCCGGAACTGGGCGGCCTGTCGAATCTGGGGTGGCTGATTCTCGCAGGCAACAAGCTTTCGGGCCCGATCCCGCCGGAACTGGGTGGGCTGTCGAATCTGGGGTGGCTGGACCTCCTTGCCAACGACCTTTCGGGCCCGATCCCTCCAGAACTTGGGAACCTCACCAACCTGCGAGGCGTGGTGCTCAGCTGGAACGACCTTTCGGGTCCGATTCCGCCGGAGCTGGGCGGCTTGGTCAAGCTGGAAAGGCTCGAACTCTACTCGAACAGTCTCTCCGGCCCGATCCCTCCAGAACTTGTGAACCTCACCAACCTGCGAGGCATGGGGCTCGGCGGGAACAACCTGTCGGGTCCGATTCCGCCGGAGCTGGGCGGGCTGGTCAAGCTGGAAAGGCTCTACCTCCACTCGAACAAGCTCTCCGGTCCAATCCCTCCAGAACTTGGCAACCTCGCCAACCTGGGTCATCTGGACCTCCAGCGCAACGCTCTTTCGGGTTCGATTCCGCCGGAGCTGGGCAACCTCACCAACTTGCAATCACTGAGTTTCAGCAAGAACGCTCTCACGGGCCCGATTCCGCCGGAGCTGGGCGGGCTAGGCAACTTGCAGACTCTGCGCCTCGGCTCGGACGTCTCGGACACCGGCTACAACCAGCTTTCGGGTCCAATCCCTCCAGAACTTGGCAACCTCACCAACCTGCGTGATCTGAGCCTCCGGTTAAACGCTCTTTCGGGTTCTATTCCTCCGAAACTGGGTAATCTGACGAGACTGGAAGTTTTGCAATTGCAGGGCAACACCGGACTGGCAGGAGCCGTGCCGCTGGGCATTAGAGACCTGCCGCTCAAGACACTGATGGCCATGGGCACGGATTTGTGCATACCCCGGGATCCTTCCTTCTCGGCTTGGCTGGCAACCGTCGGCCAACACTGGATAGCCCGGTGCGGCGGGACGTTGGCGTACCTCGTCCAAGCGGTGCAGTCGCGCGTGCACCCGGTTCCGCTGGTGGCGGGCGAGGAGGCGCTGCTGCGGGTCTTCGTCACGGCGGCGAAGGAGACCGGCGAGGAGATGCCCGCCGTGCGCGCCCGGTTCTTTCTGGACGGCGCCGAGCGGCATGTGGTTGACATCCCGGCGGGCACTCATCCCATTCCGACAGAGTTGGACGAGGGCGATCTGTCGAAGTCGGCCAACGCGGAGATTCCGAGCCGGATCGTGCAGCCGGGGCTCGAGATGGTCGTCGAGATCGACCCCGGCGGCGAGCTGGACCATGGGCTCGGGGTGCCGAAGCGTATCCCGGAGACGGGTCGAATGGCCATCGAAGTGCGGGAGATGCCCACGCTGGACCTCAAGCTGATCCCGTTCCTCTGGAGCCAAGACCAGGACTCGGCGGTTCTAGGGGTGGTGGACGGCATGGCCGCGGATCCAGAGGGCCACGCGCTGCTCCACGATACCCACGTCCTGCTGCCGGTCAGCGACATTCGGGTGACGGCGCACGAGCCCGTGGTCAGCACCAGCAACCACGCGCACGACCTGGGGTGGCAGACCGAGGGGATCCGGATCCTGGAGGGGGGCGAGGGGCATTACATGGGCATGATGTCGGGAGCCGTGACGGGAGCCGCTGGAGCAGCACTTGTTGGAGGCCGCGCGAGCTTCTCGATACCGGATTCCCGGATAGTGGCCCACGAGCTGGGCCACAACATGAGCCTCCGGCACGCGCCGAATTGTGGGTACCCGTCCACTCACGACCAGTGGTACCCCTATCCAAGAGGTTGGACCGGCGCCTGGGGATATGACTTCCGCGGCGAACGTCTGATGTCAACGTACCGCAAGGACCTGATGAGCTACTGCAACCCGCATTGGGTCAGCGACTACCACTTCACCAACGCGTTCCTGTACCGCCTGCGTGACGATGGCGCGCCCTCGCGGGTGCGCACCGCGGCCCAGACCATTTCGCTGCTGCTGTGGGGCGGCGTCGACGCTGATGGCGAACTCTTCCTCAATCCCGCTTTCGTAGCAGACGCCCCGCCCGCGTTGCCCGACTCAGCCGGCGAGCACACGATCAGCGGACGCGACGCAGGCGGCGGTGAACTCTTCTCGCTGAGCTTCACTATGCAGGAGTGGCAGTCGAAGGAGGGGTCCGGCGCCACTTTCGTCTTCGCGTTGCCGGTGCGGGCAGACTGGGCGGATGACCTCGCCAGCATCACCCTCTCCGGCCCTGCGGGCAACGTCACACTTGACGCCGACAGCGACGTTCCCATGGTCATCCTGCGTGACCCGCGGACCGGCCAGGTGCGCGGTATCCTGCGCGACCCGCCGATCACGACCGAGATGGCTGCTGACGCGGTCGGGGTAACCGTTTCAGGTCTTGAGGTGCTTTTCAGCCGGGGGATTCCGGGGGCTGCGGCCTGGAGTCGTTGATGCTCTGCGGCTCGAGCTCGCGGCGTTGCCCAATGGAAGTCAGGTTCTCAGCGGACGGCGAGGTGAGCGGGGGGCCGGATGACTGACATTTGTCAGGGCCCTGATTGGCTCAGCGGACGGCGAGGTGAGCGGGGGGCCGGATGACTGACATTTGTCCGCCACTTCGGGCCCTGATTGGCGGACAAATCGGAAGCAGGAGAGCTGCCCCGGCTGGGAGGGGGTGCTTGCGGTACCTTGACAGGGGGTCGCACGTCACGACGACGGCAGGGGAGCATCCAGCGGCACGGCACCGTGGGCTCTTCGCCACGCCTCAGGATTGAAGATGGGCCCGGGGGTACTACCTTATCCTACGGGAATCGTCCCAGAACGAGTGTACGTTCGGAGAGAGTTGGGTATGCGCGAAGACCTGAGGAAGACTGTGGGCCTCCCGGAAAGAGCCAGTAGTAGCCAGACTGCACTTGGCCGGATGTGTCGGCCACAACCAATGGCCGACTGCGCAGGGCACGACACTACCCAAGGCGTCGGTGGACCCCCCAGAGGACAAACGGAGTCAGGAACACTCTCGCTGTAGATTCCATAACTCGTATTATTACAACAACTTACACGTATTGGGCGCTTAGCTCAGTTGGTCGAGAGCGCCTGCCTTACAATCCCCTCGAAGGGGACGTGAATCCCGGCAAGAAATCGTCTAAGTCTAACCAGGACTGCACGATCTGCCGTTCTTGCCGCGAGACCGTGATCGGGTCTGTCGTGCTCGAACAGCGGGAAACTCGGGTCGAATAGCGGGAGTTTGGCGGGGTGGTCCGTGACAACGGCGTAACCGCCACGGCCCCGCTGCTGCCACTTGGTCCATGGATGGCGCTCCGCTTGGGGTCAAGCGTGCCGATCCGGGGAAGCCTCCTCGACTTGCCAGTCGGTGCATGGCAGGGCTGGCCTGCAACATGCGTAGCGTGACCAACTTTTGCTTGGATGGCATCCACTACTGCCGGAGACCGGTTATGTTTCGTACCCCGCTCACCATCCGCGCAGACTCACATCGATGACCATGAGCCACCCAGCCACGGATTCCTCGGACGATCCTCGGCTGCCGGACTCGGATTCGGCGCGTTCGGACCGCGAGTCCCGGACCGGACTCGGATCATGGAAGCGCAACGTGCCGTGGCTCGTGCCATGCCTCATCGCGTCCCTCGTCTTTCTGTTCGGCGACAACGTCACCAGCCGGTTCGGTCCGTCGGAGGCACCGGGCGACGGCAACAACGACCCTAGCCTTCCGGCGCCAAACGGGGAGGGCCGCCTTCACACCGCATATTCTTTCAAGCAGGCGCCGTTCGTCCATCCGAAAATCGTCGGCGATCTCGTCGGCACCCTGGCTGACGCCGGCGACCAAGTGGTCGCCGTCAACCTGCTCGACTCGCAGGATAGCAACCGTTATTTCGGCGAAATCTCCGTGACGCCGCAGACCGACCCGCTGCTTCCATCGTGGCCATGGGCCTACACGCTGGGTGGTGAGCCGCACGCCGCTGCGCCACCCGGCAGCTCTTGGGGACAGGAACTATTCGCATATCGATACGTGGGATCGACGCCGAGCGGGCTGGACGTCCTCCATCACAAGTACTACGGCGGGGGATCCGGTCTCTTCAACTACCTAGTGTTCGTCCTGATCGAAGTGGACTACGGTGTCGACTACAAGGCGTCGGCGGCCAGCGGAGGCGGACAGCCGGCTGTGGGGCCGGAGTTACGACAACGAGAGTTGATTCGCGTCGTTAGCAAGATCTCGCTGGGGGACCGCTGGCTCGGCACCGTCGAGTTGGTCGGCAACGACGTGGTGGTTCGCGGACGCCACGTGTATGAGCGGTGCGATGTGGGCGGCGTCAACACAGTGGAAGCGGTGGAGATGCACTACTTCATGGACGTAGACTGCATGGAGGGCCAGCCGGACGATCCCCCGCCCGCTCAGGTCTATAGGGCCCCCGTGCGGCATTGAACGCCCTCACCCTGGATCGACCAAGAGGAACCGGATACTACGAGCCGTACGGTGGATTGCCGCGCGTGTCTCCAGCGGAAAGGAGTCACGGCGGCGAGTCCCGGAAGGGTTGCCCAAGACACGACACTGCGTTCGTCGCGTTCGTCATCGGGTCGCTCCTCGTCCTGTCCTACCAGTCCTCTTCAGGTTCGTCCCAGGTTTGGGCCCAGAACTCGTCCTCTTCGGCCCGCATTCGCTCCATGTCCACCGGCTCGACATCTTCCGCGTGTACGTGGCCGAGCGTCTCGATTTGTTGGACGATCTCATCCGTCACCCCACTCCGGGTCTGGTGACGCAGCCGGTTCCGGACCCTCCAGCCAGCAACGGCCACGAGCACCGCGAGTGCCACGAACAGATATCCGGTCACCGCTCCTCAAAGGCTCCTGAATCAGGAAGGCTGCGAGTGGCCCGTCGGCTCTGCATGCAACATGTCGCGCTCGACGCAGGAAAGCATCCAGCAACCACCCGGCGCGCGTGCTAGCAGTACTTAGTCGTGCTACCCTTCACGCCTCCGGTACTGGCCCATGAAACCCAGATCCATGACGGTGACGCCAAGCTCCGGCTCGACGGTGAAGGTCGCGAACGAACTCCGGTGGGTCTGGCCGTCCCCGCCGTCAAAGTAGAGGCGGAACACGTCGTCGTTCCAGTGCTCCATGTCGCCGGAGAATGTGCCAGGCTCTCCGAAGTGCAGCCTGAGCTGCCCGTCCTGCCCGAGCACGACCTCGGCATGGCCGGCTCCGAGCGGGTCTGCGTAGCTCCCCACGTATTCATCAAGGGGCAAGGTGGGCTGGGTTCCCGGGACGCGGGCCGAATCCTGCGCGGCGAGGATGCTCTCGGCCTGTGCGACGATCGCGGCCTTATGGGCCATGGACTCCCCGTGCCAGTCTCGCATCTCGCCGCCGAGAAGGCGGGCGAACACCCAGGCGGTGATTTCGTGGTGCGGGTGGAACCATGCGTCTGCGTTCGCCAGCACGACGACGCCCGCGGCGATGTCTGGAAGCAGCGCCACGTACGCCGGAAAACCGAAGATGCCGCCGCCGTGGGACAGGTAGGGGTGGCCCTCGAAGGTGGTGCGATGCCACCCCAGAGCGTAAGTGCCGCTAGTGATGTCGTCTGCGAAGAGGAAGGTGGCACCGCTCGCGACTTGGGGGGCGTGCATCTCCTCCACCGTCGCCGCCCCGAGCACGGCGCGGTCGCCGAACCTCCCCCGCGCGAGGTGCATCCGGAGCCAGTTCGCCATCTCCGCCGCGCTGGACACCACACTTCCCGCCGCCTGCATGCTGTCATACGACTGCCAGGCCAGAACCCTGCGTGCTCCCTCTCGGTCGACGCCGTGAGGCATCGCGACGTTCCTGCCCGGGGCGTCGGCAATCCCCACCGTGCCCGCCGGCGCCGTGCCCAGGAAGGTGGGTGCCACGAATGGATCTTCCCACAATTCGTAGGGGCTGGCCGCGCTGCTGTGCATCTGCAGGGGATCAAGGAGACGCTCACGAACCCATTCACCCCACGTCATTCCGGTCACGGCCTCCACCAGCAGCCCCGCCACCCCATATCCCTGGTTACTGTAGCGAAAACTCTCCCTGAGCGGGGCCTGGTTGTCCAGGTGTCGAACCCGCTCTGCCGCCGTCCGGGCGTCCATGATCGTCAGCGCGGGAAAGGCGTCACCCGGCATGCCCGACTGGTGGGACAGAAGGTCGCGGATCGTCATCTCGCGCGTAATCCCCGGGTCCTTCACCCGGAACCACGGCAGGTGCTCGACCACCGGATCGTCCCATTGGACAAGCCCGTCGTCCACGAGGGCGCCGATCGCCGCCGCCCCGAACGACTTGGAGACCGAGCCGATCTGGAAGAGGGTGTGCGCGTCGACCGGGTCTTCCCGGCCCAGCTCCTTGACCCCGAATCCCTCGGCGAAGACGACTTCGTCTCCGTGCACCACGGCGACCGCCAGACCCGGCAGCTCCCAGTCCGCCATGGACGCGCGGAAGTAGTCGGAAAGGCCAGCAAGTTTGCCGCCGGCAGGGTCCTCCGCGACATTGCGGCAAGCGACCCCGCCAAGTGTGATCGCCAGACCGCAACCCAGCAACACCCGGCCCGTCCAAGCCCTCACCACCCTACCACTCCGCACCATGACCCGCTCCGCATCGCAGTCCTTCACGGAATCCTCCTCTCGGTGTCAGATGTGGCCGTTTCGTGACCGGTACTTGGTTTGGTCTCCTCAATGTAGCTGGGGTGGAGAGCTTCGCAGCCCTGGACGGGCTGTCCGCGAATCACCGCTGTTCCGGCGCCGCGTACTGACGGATACGACCTCGACGACGTTCGATCCTTGATCGATCGGTTCCGGCGCGGTTGGGGCTCGCTACCGAACCACCTCCGGCGGTTCCGGTCCCCGCTTCCACCGCTGCCCTGTTGTTCGGCGCGGCCGCCATCGAAGGTCGGCGCATCCCAAGGCGCAGACCAACCGACCCAGAGGGGACGTGATTCGCTGCAAAATCCGTCTAAGTTCAACCGGGACTGAATGATCTGCCGTTCTTGCCGTGAAGCCATGACAGGGGGTCATGCTCGAATTGCGGGAAAATCGACTCCAATGGCGGGAATCTAGCGGGGACCGTTGACGCTGACGTTCGCGTGGACGTAGTTCGGTCGGCGGGAGGTCGGGGAACTCGCCCTGGCTAGGCGCCGGCAACCTACCTAGGAGGCCAGGCTCGGCGGCTGTTGTGGCCCGGTCCGCCGGACTGTGCTACCGAGCCACCGCTTCGGTGTGTGGCGGCGTGGAACGTCTCCCTCCCAAGGATCTACCCCGCCAACAGCTTCCCCGAATCGGGCGGAGGAAGGCCGCCAAGATTGGGGGCGTCTCCGTCACCATTCGGTTATCTTTTGGTGCCCGCTCACGCACGGAGAACGGAAACGGAGTGATACCGCGCATGGGAAAGAAGACAGACCGCGAGCGCAGACTCAGCCTATTCCACATGGGCAACACGCATTGCCCGATTTGCCTCACGCCCTTTTCAGAAGCGCAAGTGATGTCCGGAAGAAAAGTGACGTTAGAGCATGCCCCGGCCAAGACACTCGGGGGGAAGATCGTATGTCTCACATGTGCGGATTGCAACAACAAGGGCAGTCGGCTTGATAGGCTCGTAATGATGGAGAACAAAGCGAAAGATGATCACGCGTCTGGACGCGGCACGCGAGTGGAGATGGATTTTTTCGGATGGGGCATCACATCTGGATACATCCGTCAAAAGGATGATGCAGCAGCGACGACGTTTGCAAAACAACCAGTGCCAACTTCAATAAATGAGTTGCCCGGCGGTAGTACAATGCGCCTGCCTTATCTCCCAATCGGCCCCGATACGAACGTGACCGATACGGACGTGAGGAAAGGAATCCGTTTTCGGATCAGGAAACCCAACCCACACAAGGTGTCCGTAAGTTGGCTACGTTCAGCCTACCTGTTGCTTTTCTCCCTGCTGGGTAGTGAGGGGTATCGGTACGCCAAGAGCGGTGCCCTACGACCAGTGCGTAAGCAAATCATGAATCCGGACAAGGTTACCATCAACGGTTGCCTCAGCATGGATTTTTCAGATTTGGACCTTCCAGTGGACCCACTGATTTTGATGAACCACGGGCACAAACCTGCGTTCTGGATAGTGATAATGGGTGATAGGTGTGTATCCCTTCCACTTGGAGGACCGATTGATCGTTTTCGGGAACTGACTCGAGAGCCACTCAATCTATCGCTCTCTCTCGATCAACTTGCATACTGGGCGTCAGTACGATTCGTAAACCATTTTGCAATAACCATTCACTTCGAGAGCGAACAAGATATCCGTGGAGTTGATTTTGTTGGTGGGTTAGTTGACGTAAAGACAGCCGACAACAGAATATGGGAATGGATTGTCGTTGACCACCAGTTGGACGACGTGGTTATCCTTCCGTTCCGTCGCAAAGGAGACGAACAACCATCTGGAGTTCAACTGATAACTGGTGAGGAATCTAAGTATATGAGTCAGACTGACCGCGGAAGTCTCGCGGCCGCGGTGCCCGTCGCGATGAGATGTATCAGAGTCGGCGATAAGGTATACCCGTTCCTCGGCTCGGGCGTGTAGACGACCCGTTGCACCGCGCGGAAGATGTCAGGCTTTATCGGCAGATCACCGACGAAACGAACACTGGCATCACTATCTATACACCCGTCGCGTCGGTTCTAATGGATCATAGACCTGCCACCTTCCGTCTCCCGTACCTCTAAAGCCGTCTTGATTGCTCGCGAGACGCCTCAGGGCTCTGTGTATATCAAGCTCGGTGAAGCTCTCCATGTCTACCTGGACATCCACGGTTGTGTAGATGCCGGGCTTGGCGTGGTCGAACCACTGATGCACCGCGTTGTCGGCTGGTTGCTCGTCGCTCATCAGTGCTCTCGCTCCTGTTCCCCGCGGATACGCGCGATCACGCTCTTCATGCGGAACTCGACGCCCTTCCAGTTGGCTATGGTATTTGGGGCGCATCGTGTGGTGTGCGCCTACTCACGCAGGTCAACACACCGCCCAACTCCCGCTCAAGGGCATCCGCGTCCTGCGTGGTGCGCGCATTGTCCGCTTGCTTGAGCAAACTTCGGGAGGATCGCCTGTTGGCATCTTCTACCTCGTGCCTAGTCCACGTCATAGTCTGGCGTTCTTCGGCTGCGGTGCCGATGGTGGGGCCTCCGTCGGCCGAGGGAATGATCGCTGAGGCGAGTCTTTCACCGGCGCGGTGTGAGTTCAACGTAGGCTGGCCTGAGCTGGGCTAGGCCGCAAGACAGCAATGGGATGATCGCCCGCCGGTACCGCATCGTCAATCCGGTCTCCTGATCTTCTTGAAGCGGTTCGCCGCGCTCTTCAGTTCCTCCTGATCTTTCAAGACGTGGCCATTCCGGCCTGAGGTCCATCAAGACAGCAACGATCCCCCCATGCCGGGTTACGATCTCGTGTGTAACACCTTGACGTACTCGGGTTCGGATTGGCGTGGGCAAGTGATACGTTTCGCCACCGGGACGTTCACCGTTTGCCGCTGGAGGCCCAGTCAGCATGCCAGGGAGCCGAATACAACGGAATCTTGCCACTGCGAGTAGCGTATTGGCCGTTATCGTGCTGGCTGGCTGCTCGGAAGCAGGAACGCGTGGCCCGATGGCTCCCAACCCACCGCCCCCTCTTGCCGCCTCTGTCCCGCCCGCCGCGGACACCTTCCAAATGAGCCAGACGGTCGATTTCACCGTCGCGATCACCGGTGGCGACTCCAACGCCGAACCGGCTTGGACGTGCTCCTCGGCTGACGCGATGGTCGCGTCGGCCGCCGCGATCGCCGCTGGATGCTCCGCCGTGGGAACTGACGTCGCCACCACCATCGCTGCGACCGTCACGCGCGGCAGTGATCCGACCCGAACCGCCGCGAACCCGTGCGACCTGCTCGGAAAGGTGATCGGCATGGCTCGGAATCACCGATCGGCATCCGCCGGAATCGGTGGTCGGCTTCGTCGGAATGCGCGAAGTACGTGATGGCGATTCAGGATGGTCACGATTTCAAGAGCACCGCGATCCCTCGGGGCGGTCTCGAGTACCAAGACCTCGTAGCCGTTGAGGTGCTCATCAGGTTTCTTCGGGATCGGGACCTGTACGAGTGGGTCCAGGTGGAGGCAGAGGACGCGGCGTACCAGGCAATCGACGACATCGTGGCATGTAGGAAGGACGGCCAGCTCGAACTGACGCAGGTCAAGTTCACTCCAGATCCGCTGCGCCCGGACCTAAGTCTCAGCTGGGAGTGGCTGACGCGGCGAAAGCCCAACGGAACGTCGCTCCTGCAGAAGTGGGCGAAGACCGCGTTGGCACACAGGGCCGATGGCAGGCTGGCGCAAGCGATGTTGAAGACTGACCGGGTGCCGGACTCAGAGTTCGCGAGGTGTCTCAACGGATCGCGTGTGGACTACCAACGGCTGACGTCGGTCACGAAGGAGACCATCGATGACCAGATAGGGTCGGAGGAGGCGAGCCGCGAGTTCTTCGAAGCCTTCGAGTTCATGCACTCGATGCCACGCTATGACGACTACGAAGAGTCTCTCCGGTCCCAGCTGGAGCACGATACCGATAAGAACGGATGGGCCTACTTCAGGCAGGAAGTCCGTCATTGGGCGATGCGCAAGAACGCTCCACAGCCGGACGGAAAGATCCGGCACTTCCACCTCTTGCACGTCTTTGCTCGAGACCGTCCCGTGGCGCTACGCCAGGACTTCGCGGTGCCGCCCAACTACAGAGTCCCGGACGATGCCTTCCACCAGGAATTCATCGCCGAGGCCACGACCACGGACGGCGTTGCCGTTTTGTGGGGCCCACCCGGACGTGGGAAGAGCACGTATCTGAGTCACTGCGTGTCGGAGCTAGCGGAGCAGGACAATGTCGTGTGCATTCGACACCACTACTTTCTCCGGCTCGATGAACGGGGAAGCGGGCGATTCAGCTACTTCGCCATCGAGCGGTCCCTCGTCAAGCAGCTGGCGGACGCGGGCCTGCTGGACGTTCCGCAGGGAATGGGCCTTGCGGACGCACTGGAGGCAGCTGCGTCCGAAGTGCGTCGGAGCGGTCGCCGGCTCGTAGTCGTCGTTGACGGTCTCGACCACGTGTCGCGCGATAAGCGAGATCTCGCGCCAATGGAGTTGCTGTTCGACGCGCTGCTGCCACTCCCCGAAGGCGTACGACTACTGGTCGGTACCCAAAGGGTTGAAGACAACCACCTGCCTCAAGCGCTGTTGAGAGCGCTGCCCAAGCACCAATGGACGGAATTGCCGACGATGTCCGTCACGGCGGTTCGGGAGTGGCTGGCGTCGCATGCGGCAGGAGACCGCCTTCGCGTGGCGGAGAGCCACGTGAAGACGTATGAAGAAGTCATAGACGAGCTGGGTTCGGCGCTCCACAGGCATTCGGCGGGCCTGCCGCTACATCTGGTCTACTCCCTGGAAGCCCTTCTCAAGTCCGGCGAGCCATTGACGGTGGAAGCAGTGCTGCAACTACCTGCGTGTCCAAGCGGCGAGATCGAGGACTACTACGAGTCTCTCTGGATCGGGCTCAGCGCCGGCGCCAAGCGGGCGCTACATCTGTTGGCCGGCCTGAAGTTCAGTCCGCCGTCCCTCGGATTGGGAAGGTGCCTAACCGCCGATGTGATTTGGTGGCAGGTGTTGGAGGAGATCGGACACTTACTGGACTGCCGCAAAGCGAGCGTGGTTCCGTTCCACGGCAGCCTCTTTGCGTTTCTTCGCGATCGGCCTGACCACCGGCAGGCCTTCCTGTCGCTGGCCGAGAACGTGCTGAAGTGGCTTGAAGAAGAGTCGCCCAAGTACTGGCGCCGTGCCTGGCTTTGGGTGATGCGGGCCGATCTCGGGGATCCCACTGACCTCGTAATGGGACCGTCCCGAGATTGGTCGATCGACTGGATCGTGTCAGGGTACCCGGTGGATCAGTTGGTCTACATCCTGAACCGGGCCGAGGAGGCGGCGCTCGGCACATTCGACCTTCCGAGGCTGATCCGCCTTCGCTGCCTGAAGACAAGGGCGCTGAACGCACGGAAGTACCAGTCGAACGAATGGGGATCGTTCTGGGAAACGTCACAGGCGCTGTCGCGCGACCAGGATCTGCACGCGGTGCTGTGGGACAGCCTACCGGGACTCGAGACGGAAGAGCTTCCCGCCGTTGCGAACTTCGGTCGGGGAGTTCCCGCTAATGCGGGCGAAAAGGTGATCGACGAATTGAACAGGCGACACGCGGCGGCGGCGTCCACCGACGACCAAGGGCATTGGGATGCCTACTTGGATGCCGTTGTTCGAGTGATGGCGCGCCAGCCGGAGGAACGGGCCGATCGCGTGATTGCGTTCGCAGAAGGCGCGGGTGCCGAAGGGCTGATCGAAGCGTACACGACAGAATCACTTAGGGTTGGGAACCACCATAACGTGTTGGCAATGGGGTCGCGAAGAAGTGCGTATGGGTTGGACCGGGATGTGCTCGCAGCGCTATGCCTGGAAGGAATCAGGCCGAGCGCCAAGCCCGGCCTTCTGGCAGCGGACGGCCCCGCATGCGGGTGTCTGGATCTGCTGAAGACTGGCGAATACACAGGTTGCCTCGGCGAAGCCGACGTCTCCCATCTCTGGAACATCCAAGAGGACTTCGGCCTAGCACACGCCGTCCGACGAGCGGGCTACGGCGTGTTCTTCACTTCGCTGGCAACGGCGTTGTCGGGGAGTGTCGCCGGACCTCGGGCCAAACTCGGCGAGGCGGGGAACGGTACGTGGCTCGGCAGTGCCATGCGCGCCTTGGAACGGTTGGCCGGCGAAATCGGCAGCGGATGGCTGACCGGTCGGAGGTGGCCCACGTTGAGAGACATCTACGGGACTTTCACCATATCGTTGCCGCCGGTGCCTTCGTCTAGGGAGCGAAGTGCCATAGTCGGCGTGAGGCTTGCGCTGCAGGACATCGCGGTCGATCTCTGCCTGCTGGGGACGGGCAACCTCGGTGCGCCGAAGATCGGCAGCCAGGACGTGCGCGCAGCCAGCGGTTCCCCGCTCTGGTCCATGGAGCCATGGCTTGAGACTTTCTCCGATCGGCCCGTGCCGGTCCACTCAGCGAAGGGTGCCGAGGCGTTGCTGGAACTGGTAGCGACGGACCTGGAGGATCGCGTTGTCGAATTCAGCGAACGGGCAGCCATCGCGGCTAAGGCCGCGCGCTTCGCTCTCGACCATCGTCTTCACGAGCGGTGCCGGGAGGAGTTGCGAAGGGTGGCGGATTGTCTTCTGGCTTACGGGAACCGAAAGGATGTCTTCGTCTTCGAGGTGCTGAGTGCGCTGAGGCTTTTCGCCGACCAAGGGGACCAGGAAGCAAGGGATACGTTCCTTTCGTTGGCAAAGGAGATAGAGGCAATCACTGACTACACCGACGGCGACGGGACGAGGCATGCGCGGTCCGAGCTGCACCAAGGAATCGCCGACCTGTTTCCCGAGAGGGTGCCCGCGCTCTATGCCGAGCTCATCGCCGCACAAGAGTGGTACAGGGCCGAGGAGTTGGCCAAGACCTGGACGGAGATGATTCCGGCCGAGTCCGAAACGGGTCGAATACTCCTGGAAACGCTCATATCGCCCGGGGAATTCAACACGGCGTGGGAGGCGGCTGGCACAATGACCGACGGGACCTCGATTCGAAAAACTCTCGGGCGGTTGACGGGCAGGGACGGCCCCCTGCCGGAGGAAGGGGATGGGACCAGCAGTTTCTCGAGCGACGAATCGCGAGAGATGCCGGACGTGAGCGGATTCGATCCCGGACACCTTTCCGACTTCGTCCAGTCGGCACGTGAAAGCACTTCCCTGACCAGAACAGCGGCCGCCGCGTCGCAATGGCTAGCGTACTGGGACGCTCAGGGCAGGCACGCCGACGCACTGGGCGATTTCGACGAGCTGGTGCGGACCGATGGCGTTCGTTTCGATCTCGTCGAGGCGCTGGATACCGCGTTCGAGATTTCGCGGAAGAGGGAGGGGCGATCCAGAGCCTACGTGTGGCTGGTCCGGGCCATGGTGGAGAGCAGGGGATGGGACAGGTGGTGGTCCAGCGACGACAGGTTCCGGGCTCGTGTCCGGGCTGTTGCGCAGGAGTATCCCGAGAAGTGGCGCGAGTTCATCGTGGAAACCAGCCGAACCGAGCCGCTGGGGGATCTCGAAGACAACGGGATTTCGGTTGGGTTGTCCCGGCTCGTGTACTTCCTAGTGGAGGTCGGAGAGGACGAACTCGCGAAGCGGTGCGCGATGGAAATGGTCGAGGTGTTCCGGAACGAAGTGTCGGAGCAACCCCTGGTGGACCCCGATTGGGCACAGTGATGGACCCTTCGCTCGGATTGCTCCTCGAAAGGCTTCGTTGGCCCGTCCCTCGGGTTCGGTGGGAGGCCGCCCGCGCCGTAGCCAGACTCGTCCGTGCAGGGGACGACCGCGCGCTCGACGGACTGTTGGGGTGGACCGCGAAACGCGCGCTCGAAAGCGAATGCCTGCTGGGCCTTGGCGTGATCCAGGCGTTCGACTTGGCCGACTTCTGCCCAGAGGACACGGCCAGGCGAGCGATCTCGAAACCAAGTCTCGCATCGGACTGGATGCTCAGGACAGTCTACAACACGCGCGAGCGAAGCGCTCCGTTCCGATACTCCGTCTCGCCACAGACCCCGGCGCGCTTGAATGAGGACGCTGCGGCGCTGTTCGACCGGCTCAAGACATGGGCGGTGCCGCCCGTGTTTCTTCACACGCTCGAGCGGCTCGAAGGGGTGCTGGACTTCGCGTTCGTCGACCGATGGCGGCACGACTGGTCCTGGATCTGTCGATCACACGGGGCGAAGGTGCCGGAGCCGGGGTTCGTCCTCCGCCCCCCGGGGCAGGGGAGGAGCGGAATGCTGCACATGCCGCAAGGGGAGATGCTAGTGTCCGCCTACCTCCGTACACTGGCGTACGCCATGCACATGGGCAAGATACGGGCAGACCAGGCCGAATACGATGCGATGCTGGCGCTGCCAATGAATCGCGGACTGGCGGAGTTGGAGCCGGTGGAACGTCCGGGCTTGAGCCGGAACCTGCTGCAGCGCTGGCGGGATTCGGGACAGGCACTGGTCGAGGAGATTTGGGCACAGGCCGGGCGGCATAGCCGTGCAGGCGAGACTCCCGCCGCGCTACACGTCGTTGAGACGAACGAAACGCATTTCATCGAGGTCGACGTCGATGTCGTTCTCGGGCATGGAACACTCAGTGCAGGAGAACCCGTAGCCGAGACCCCGAAGTTCGGCTGGGAGGATGCCGAGCCCGGGTGCATGGGGGGAGACATCCAGCTACGCGAAGCCTCCCTCGGGCCCTTGGTGGAACCTATGACACTAGCGTGCCGGATTGCTCCCGAACACATCGGGCGGGTTGATGCCAGCGTTGCGCTCCAAGTGAAGCTCGCATGTCTGGCACTCGGTTGGCGTCGGGGAAGAGTCCGGTGTCGCAGGAACGATGTCGAGCTACAGGTAGATACCGAAGTGGTGTCGCGTTGGTATCATTGGTACGCGGAGTGGGGGCCCTCGAGGTTCACTCAGCTCGATACTGTCGTCTCCAGCATGACGACCATTCGACGAACCTGTTTGCTGGAATACGCCAAGTCATCCGACCTTTCCGTGGCCCTAGTAGCCCGGGTCCATGTCGGTACTCGGGAACACAGGCACCAGGACCACAGCGTCGATGTCCACGAGTTCTGGATCAATCCGCAAGAGAGCGAAGTCCTCGCGATGCCCGACTTTCCCTGACCTGCGCTACCTCGGCGTTTACGAATTCCTCGCATCTCCCGAACCGCTCCGCCACCTCAGCAGAACCTATCTGGCATCGCGCAGGTCAATCGACTGCAGAAGCCTAAGCGCGCGACGAATACCTAGCAGGTCCTTGGGCCAAGAAGTTCGCCCATCGGCGGCGGCGGTGATCGTCACTCGGCCATCGCCAGCTAACCGCCCCGTCCGCCACCGTGCAGCTCCTGGCGGAGGCCAGGGACCAGAAAGGGCATGGGGTAGCGGGGATCCGATCCAGACTTCACCGCCCGCCTCGGATTCACCATGTTGGAAGCAAGAGGGGCGGCGGCCTCTCACCGCGTGAGAGAACCGCCGCCCCAGGCAACCGTTCAATCGGGTCGCTAAGGCAACCGCGCCGGTCGCATGACTGAACTTATCGGAGGGTGCCGCAACCCGTCAACTCTGGAGTCCGTGCAGTGTACCTGCTCTACCTCGACGAGTCGGGAAACGAAAACGATCCGAGCAATCGCTATTTCGTGCTGGCTGGCTTGGCACTCTTCGAGCGCCAGATCCACCACCTGAATCAGCGCCTCGAGCGCGTGCAAGAGAAGCACTTTCCCAACCAGCAACCGATTCCGTTCCACGCCTCAGCGATTCGAGCTGGCCGAAAATTCTGGCGTAGCGTCAGCGAGGAAAACCGCCAAGAGGTTCTGGATGACGTGATTTCCGCCATCACCGCGACGGATGACTACGGCGGCTTGAGGCTCTATGCAGCGGCAATCGAAAAGGACTCCGAACTCTACGGGGAGCACGCCGTCGAAGCTGCCACCGAACAGGTCTGCAAGCGCTTCGACACCTTCCTGACGAGGTGCTACCGTGAGCACGACGATCCGCAACGCGGGCTGCTGATCTTCTCCGAAGGCCGGTTCGATGCCCGCGCCAAGCTCTGGGTGAGGGAGTTTCGGCGCCGTGGAACCCAGTGGGGCTCGATCAACAACCTTGCCGACATTCCGTATTTCGCCCCGATGAAGGAATCACGATTACTCCAGGCCGCCGACTTCATCGCACACGCGACCTGGCTATTGTATGAGAGGCGCGACCACGCGTTGGTACGACCGCTTCTGGGGCACTTTGACGTACACGAGGGCGTCATTCATGGCTTGGTCCACGTTGGTCCAAGTCGTGGCAGGCATTGCGACTGCCCACCCTGCGCGACTCGCCGAATACCCGGACATGTCGGTTCCTGGATTCCCCAAGAGGAGCAGCTGGAACTCCCCGAAGACGACTCTGGAAGAATGAGCGGTGGTGCGAGACGATGACAACGGACGACGATACGGTGCGCTTTCTGTGCTTGCTTGACGAGCTGAAGACGTCGAGGGAGCTCCTCAAGTCGGGATTCGGACACCTTCAGGAAATAGACATGGGGAGCACGTTCTACCACCTGCCACATCAATTGCTGGCGAGCGGTTTCGAACGCTTGATGAAGTGCTACGTCGCCGTTGTTCGCAAGGGCCGTGACGGGGCCTACCCCGACAGGGCGGCGATGAAGTCGCTCGGGCACGACCTAGAGAGCCTCCTGGACACCATCTGCACGGAGCACTACGGCGGAACGCAGCACCCCTTGGTGCGACAGGATCTCGCATTCGTGAGGACGGATCCCGTACTGAGAGAATGCGTGAGAATCCTATCCCTGTTCGGGAAGATGGGCCGTTACTACAACCTCGACGTTGTAGCGGGGGCGGACCACGGGTCAATGGACCCCAGGGCTGAGTGGGAGGCGCTGGAGTCCCGCGTGGAGGACCCGATTCCGTATCTCGGCAATCCGGAGCGGTTGCACCGCGACTACTACCCGCGAGTGAACAGCGCGTTGATTGCCAGGATGGAGCGGATGGTCCGTACGATCGCCATGCAGTTCACGCTTGGGGGGCATGCCGACCCCGGAGGTGAACTCAGAGGGCTCTCAGTCGTGTACCAAGAGTTCAGGAGCCTCCAGGACGACCACTTCGGCACTGTCGATTATCGGCGTTCGGTGGAGATCCTCAAGGGCGACGCCGACCAGTGGGTCAGGCGCTCCGACCAGAAGATCGCGGCATCGGGCTGGCCATCGCTTGCAGTCAGCAAGGCAGATTTCGGTGACGAGTGGCCGTTTCGCGACGAGCGGGTGACCGTGGAGTGCCGGGATGGTCTGTTCTGCATCGTCAACATAGGTGGCTACGACTTCGCGCTCAACGGTGCGGCGCGAAGCCGGTTCAGGTTGCCATTTGCGCACGACGCGGGGGTGGCGGTGCTGGGGAGGTCGGTGGGGCCGTTCATTGAGATGGCACGCGGACTGTCGGCGTGACCGAGACAGAGGTCAGCCCAGCCGTCCGCAAGTTCGTCGTGTACCGGTTCCGGTTTTCTGGACAAGTGGACGGCGTAAACATCATGCCGCCTGACGGCTGAGCTTCTCGCGAGCACGGGCCAAGGTCATGTACCCGTGGCGCTGGAGGAGCCAGCCGTTGTTGCAGCGCTCGATGAAGGCCCCGATCACTGCTCTGGGCCTCCTCGAGGGTTTCGAAGTGGTGCAGACAGATGCACTCCTCCTTGAGCGTGCGGATGAAGCGCTCCGCGACGCCGTTACACTCCGGCTCGCCCACATAGGCGGGCGTGGAGCGGATGCCGAGCCATTTGATCTCGGCCTGGAACTGCCTTGCCCGGTACTGCGAGCCCCAGTCGTGCCGCAGACCGAGACCCAGGGCGATGGCCTTGTCGAAGCCGCCCATGTGGGCTCGCACCCCCTGGCGGACCGGTTCCAGCGCCGCCCAGCGGTCGCCCTTCTTCGCAACGTGCCAGCCGACGACATCCGAGGTGCAGTGGTCGACGGCCGCGAAGAACCAGCACCAGCCTTCCGCCTTCGTCCAGAACCGCGACGCGTCCGTGCCCCAGAGCTCGTCCGGCCGCTCGGTCCGGATCCGGCCGCTGTGGCTCCGGTCTCCGCGGGGATGCCCCCGCCGCACAGGCACCAGCAACCCGTGCTCCCGCATCAGCCTCAGCAACCGGTTCTTGCCGACCCGGATCCCTCTGGCCGCAAGCCGCGCCTTCACCTTGCGGTGGCCCTCGCCGAGGAACGGACTCGCCTTCAGCACCGTCCGGATCTCCTGCAGGAGCTCCTCGTCGCTCAGGGCCGTCTTCGGGCCCCGCTTCCCAGGCTGTCGGCGATCGGACGACTCCGGAGGGCTGCCGAGCCTGGTCCGCAACGCGTACACGCTTGAACGCGCGACCCTCCACGTCTCGCACACCATCGTCAGCGGGTACGGCCGGTTCGTCGCCGGACTCACCCGTCCAAGCGCCTCAAGAGCTTCCTCAGCTCGTCCCCGTACCCCCTTTTTTCGAGAAGCTCCGCCTGCAACTCGACCCGCATCGTCATCTCCCCCAGCTTCGCCCGGGTCCGCATCAGCTCGCCTCCCGGCCGGTTCTTCTTCTTCAAACCCTGCTGGCCACCGTCCAGGAACTCCCGCCGCCACCGCTCCAACTCCGGCGGCGCAATCCGAACCTCCCGGCTCACCTCGCCGATATCCTCCCCGCGCAGCAGCCGCAACACCACCTCGGCCTTCCGCTGCGCGCTCCACCGCTTGGGGAGGCCGGCCGGCCCTCCCCAAGCTGCCCGCGCCGTCCTGCTCGTCCGTACTCCGAGACATCCCTGCCTCCTTCTCTCTTGGACCCCGGATGGATGGCTACACTACTGTCCTGAGAAATCGGGGGCACTATACCGATGATAACCGTCTGTACAGTCGGCGGTTCCTACAGTCTCGCATTCGGTCGGAAAACAGTCAATCGGAATCAACTGTCAACGGGCGGTTATGCCCGTCACAACCTATCCTCCGAAATCACGGGCAGCCAAGTAGGCTTCAGCTGTCTGCGAAGAGTGCCTTCGCACCCGTGCGATCACCTCCCCGAGAGTCATGCCACCACGAAGAATCAGCTGCAGGTGCTCATAGGTCAAGAGCAAGAGAGGCGTTCTCTTCCCAGAGGCTTGGCGCTTGGCATTCAATGTGTATCCTGATATTGACACCATCACACCCATCGTGTTGTCGGCCTTCGAAGTGACTTTCACAAGGAGAGAATCGATGTCCGAGCAACGAACCGGAGTCCGGGTGAACTTCAGTTCGATGAGATACGTGGTACCAAGGACGGTTACGGATCCGTCGATTTGCCGCCCATTGGACACGTACGGGCGCCGGTTCTCGATTTCGGCAAGATCTGCCAAACTGTAAAACCACTTCTCGAACTGATAACCGGCCTCTTGACTTCCTAGCTGGCGTCCCAAGTCGTCCAAGCGATCGCTGAGCTTCTGTAAGGTCACGTGTTGTCGCGATACACGAACCTGTTCTTCCCGAAACTGCGCTTGAGCTATGCGATGCTCTTTCTCCTTCCGCCTTTCCTCGTCCTGTTTCGTCTGATTGTCCTTGAGGCGTGCGAGGGCCTGTGTGGCGTTGGCAATCATGACGTTCGATTCTTCCCAATTCTCAAGATCTGGATAGCTGTCTTGCTCAAGTAGATTCATGGCGATTTGCACAATGATCTGCTGCCCGTCTTGTGTCTTCTGGAGTGCCCGAAACAGCCGTTCGAGTAAATGACGCTTCGTTTCGTCGGGGCTCCAAGTCGCAATAAATCGATGCGGAACGCCACACGACTCTAGGAACCGCGCCAAACTCCGCTTCCGCCAGAATGATTTCAGGCAGGCATCGAACACCAATTGAGCATAGTACCCGTTCACCTTGACCGTCATTGCGCTGCTCCAGGCGGTATGCGACGGGCGGACACGGCGCGGGCGTCCGTTGTTAGAAGGATTGGCAACGCGAGAGGCCGTTGGCTCCAGACAGCGCGACCGACGGCGGTCAAAGATGCAGGGGAGCACGAGCGCAAATTGCGGCAAGTCAAGGTAGACATTCAGATTCCTGTCGTCCCAGTACCCGATTGGGCGGGGTGGGCCACCCGGTATGCTTCCGCGCAGACCATTGGAATTGTAGTTGCGGCACGAGGTTCGACGTAGAGATCACCGTCACGTCGCCCACGCGGCTGTCGGATCAGATAGCCCTCGCGATCAAGGGTAGCCAATCGGTTAGTGGCGGCGTTCGGACGGATACCTGCCGCGGCGGCGAGACGAGACGCGGTTACCTGACCGCCCATCAAGTTGATCGTATTCAACGTGTCAACCTTGGAACTCGTCAAGACACCGAGTGGCGCGCCTGCTGACAGATCCGAAGGCGAGTCGGCAAGATAGAGCGGCAAGTCATGTGCGTGCGCCATGTAGCGAATGAAATCACCTACCCCGGGGTCGGCAGTACTGATGACTAGCCGGACCATTCCATACTCGCCACCTCGAATTCGCTGTGCGAGTGGGAGGATCAGTTCTTGGAGAGCAGAAGGTGTGAACGAGACCCCTGCTAGATCCAAGACAAGAACTTGTGGACCATCACTACGTCTGAGGCCTGCGGCGAGACGATCGCGAGTGCGCGCCGCCTCGTTCCGATCCATAAGTACCAGAGTTCTGGTTTCACGATCAGATGGCGCTGAGACAAACCTTGCCAGGTAATCTTCCCAAGCTTCGGGGAACGTTGACGGGGTTGCAGGTGTGCCAAAACTCATGATTTCACCACTCCTCGCTGGAGGCTTTGGGGACTGTTTCGTACTTTGCGTGATAGCCCACGATGAAATCGGCATCCTCACAGATACAGTTTCCCGTGCCGGCCCTGCGTGCTGCTTGGGGTGAGGGATTGCGATCGCCCAAGGGATGTAGGATGTCGATCCGTCGCACGGATGTCCTCCGTTGCGCACCATCGGCAATCACGTCGCGCACTGCCTCGGCGGCGAGTAGTACCCCTGCAAGAGCCGATTGAAATGCGAGGGGGACTTGCAATTCGTTCGGAGTGTCTGCCTTTCCCCCAAGAGGAATGATACCCCCGCCGCAGATACCCTCCACCCAAAGTTGACGTATCGGCCTACCCACATAGGGTTCCAGCACGTTGCCCGAAACTTCCCAGGCGGCGGCAACCGCGTCACAGAAGTCTTTGTCAGTCACTTGTCCGCTTCCGAGAAAAAAGCGAACGCGCTCCTGGAGGTGAGGGACCTTAAGGCCTTCAGCGAGGATCAGGTCTTCGTTCTTGGACTTCTGAGTCGGCAAGTAGAGGCAGGCAAGGCAGGCATCGTTGCCCAGGAAGGAGTGAGACGAAACCCCGAGATCACCTATTTGGGTCCACGCGTTAGCAATCCAACGCGGCAGGCTCGCCTGGACACCGCGTCTGTCATGGGCGGAATCGAGCGCAACCAGAACACGTTCCCAGCTGTAGCCATTGTCTTCGAGAAAGGAGGCCCAGGTTCCACGATGGAGAAGCCCCTGTAACGGGCCACGATATTCCTCCCCAACGACATCCACCTTGGAGCGCCCCTCGTCGTTTCGCGCGCACAGAACGTATCGCTGGAGGTTGCTGCGCTCGACGAGTTGCGGATCTACCAAGTGTACTTGACCTAAGAGTGGCGTCCGCGATAGCGCCCATGAGGCGCTGTTACCGACCGCGCCGATGCCGACCAAGACTAGGGGATTTGCCAATGCAGCGGGGGAAAGACTGGGAAAGGAAGCCGTGTCAGGAGGGAAACTGAGATCGGCATCGAACTGACTTGGACTATCTGGAAGAAAGAGAAAGCGAAACAGATTGGCCGCCGAAAGGCAGGCGGCAAAGCCAGCTCCGAAGGGGTTACCGAGATCGCTGGTCTGAAAGGGACCCTCAGTTCCTACCCGCGCCAGCCAGCCGTCACAACCAGCATGCACGGTTGGGGCGTCGATCTCGGGTACTCCAGAACCGACCGAAAGAACAACATCGGGGGTCGCCGTCTCGGCAATCTCAATATTGGGGTTGATGTCGCGGGCCAAAGCTCTCAATGCATCGGCGAAAGAACCTTCGGCTCGGTTGGCGACAAACGTCAAGCTGGGGTACAAGCGAGCCAATAGTCTGACCACGAGATCGAGGAGCTCGCGCCCATCGCGATGGGTAGCCGCCTCATCGCCAAATGCGATTGCCACACGGAGACCTTTTAGGCGTTCGATGAAGGGATCCCGCTGGAACCCCTGGAGCACCTGCGAGATCGCGACCAAATCGCGAGGGAAATAGTCAGCGAGCGCCATTGCCGATGACCTCGATCAATTCACTCAAGGGGTCGGGGACGTCCACCCATTCTGCTTCCATTAGGCGGTACGCGGCGATCTCCGCAGATTCCCAGCCATCGCGGGCAAACCAGGGAAGGACGATGGATAGGCTACCGTCCATAGTAGCTATCGGGTAGGCGTCGTCGGTGTCTGAGTGATAGGCATAACGTGGATGACTGTGAATCTGCACTCCGATGACCTGCTTGGATTCAAATAGCCACACGTTTAGCCGGTGAAGTTCAGATCCGTCAACTCTCACGCAGAGCCCGGCATTGGACCGATAGGACGTTTGCTTGGGAAAATGCAGGTCGGAAACGGCAAAGATGTCGCCGTCGCGCTTACCCGACCACAAGACGAAAGCCTCGAGCCCATCTCGCCCCGCGAATCGAATTGCTTCTACAGTTGCGCGCACGACGGATGCGGATACACGAAACCGCTGCACACCGCGCAAGGTCACTGGGGAGGCTCCGAGAACGCAAAGGCAACTTGTGGTGTCAAGTTGACGTGAAACCCCTTCACAGGTTCGAGGCCGTACTTGGAAATGACCCCCAACAGGCGAACGAGACGACCTTCCCCGTTGGTCCGGTGCAATTCCCACGGGTCGCCGGAATGGCCAGGGTGGTCGTGGTATTCCTTGACGCCGGAAACGCAAAGGAACGGCAAGTCATCTGGAGAGTGCGCCTGCATCAGGTCTTGAGTGGTGTTCAGGCGAACCTTGGAGCCGTCGGGGGCGGGGATGGGTATCTCGGATCCGGGGATCATTCGGCGGAGCCGCACTGGCAGATCCTTGGCCAATAGCTCTCGCCCGGAGAAAGGATCAACCATGCGGACCGATGGCGGCTCGACATCGTAATTCGTGTAGTCGAACTGGACACCGGTCACGATCGTAGGCGGGGTGGTCTTCTTGGAGGCCAGAACCACGATAACCTCGGGCCAATCCGCTTTGACAAGGAACCAGCCTCGAGCGCGGTAGTCAGCCTCCATAGCCCGGAATTCGGAGAGCTCGCGGCCAAACTTGGCTCGGGAGACTGCCGGGTCTACATACTGTTCGGTCCGGTTACCCATGGCCGCCAACCCCCGCCTTCAGATTCAAGAAGAGCCGGACTTTGGGAGGGAAACCGTAGTCCACGATCTTCTTGTTCAGGTCCAGCAGGTTCCCATCTGAATCCCGGAGCTCCCAATTCTCGGATGGCTGGCCCGAGTTCTCTGTCTGACGGAGTGCGTCTGGGATGATCGCGGCGAGCGGAGAGTCGTCGAGGGCATCGACCACAGTTGGCTGGCCGTTGACGACCACGGTAAGCGAGATCTTCTTTGCGGTGGACATTGGGTGACCTCCGTTGGATGTCGAATGAAACCAAGCTATCACTAACTTCACGGTGCACAGTGAAGTTCGTGGATCTTTCCTAGAGAGTCAAGTGGTAAGAGCCCAACGCGCGTCGAAGGTCGGGCGCCTGGTGGTCCTGGGAGACCAGCCAACTCGACCAACTCCGGCCGGCCGTCCCAAATCGTCAGGGCGGCGGTTTGCCTCGGGAAGCGGCCCTCCCCCGCGGCCTGTCGAGTGAGTCCGCGGAGCACCCGGCGCACTCCGTAGTTGTCGGCGGGGTTGGGCTGTCCGGCTTCGGTGTGGCGGTACCGGATGGCTGCTCCGCATTCCGACGATTCCGATCACCGGTTCCGACAAAACGATCACAGATTCCGGAGGATTCCGATCACCTTGGAGGAGAGCGGAGGTCCATCGGGGCGCTGGGGTCGGGTTACGGGTTTGAAGTTTAGGGGTTGGAGGGGGTCTTCGTCGAGTGATGGGACCTTTGCCGGTGTGTTGTTGGGACGGCCGCGGGCCGGTTTTTCCGGAGGGGTGTAGGTAGGGCGAAGGGATTCGGACGGCCTCTACGCCGCTCTGGAGAGCGGTTTTGCTCGGGAACCGGGCCATTTGTGGTGGATTGGGGGGGTTCGGACGGATCTGGGCCGGCCGCAACGGACGCCCGGACGGCCACACGGCCCGCTCAGCGCCCTCTTTCCGTCTTCTCACCCCCAATCGCGGGGAGAGACAAGCTCGCGGAGGCATGCTTCAGCTCGGTCTTGCGGCGGATCAGGCGTCGCCAGGGAGCTTCTTCGTCGAGTCGTAGAGCCTTCTCATCGATCCGCCCTTGAGGGTGATGCGGTGCGCGTTGTTGAGCAGTCTGTCGAGGATGGCGTCGCCGAAGGTGGGATCGCCGACGACGTCGTGCCAGTGCTCGACGGGCACCTGGCTGGCGAGGAGCGTGCCGCGGCGGGCGTAGCGGTCGTCGAGGACCTCGAGGAGGTCATGCCGTCCCTGTCCCGAGAGCGAAGCGAGCCCCCAGTCGTCGAGGACGAGGAGCCACGTCCGGGCGAGCCGCTGGATGACCTTGGGATACGACCCGTCGCCGCGGGCGAGGGTGAGTTCGTCAAGCAGGCGGGAGACGCGGTAGTAGCGCGTCGAGATGCCGACGCGGCAGGCCTGGTGGCCCAGCGCGCACGCCAGGTACGACTTTCCCGATCCCGTGGCCCCGCTGACGAGCACCGTCTGGCCGTCCCGGATCCACTGCCCGGAGGCGAGGTGGAGCACGAGGGATCGGTCCAGTCCGCGGGGGGCCTTGAAGTTGATGTCTTCGATGGTCGCGTCGAGGTGGAGCTTGGCGTGGCCTTTGAGACGCTGGTAGCGGCGCTGCTCCCGGTCGGTCTTCTCGCGTTCGAGGAGCAGGGAGAGGCGGTCCTCGAAGGACAGCTCGCTGATGTCGGGCATGGCGGTCTGCTCCTCGAAGGCCTGGGCCATGCCCGCGAGCCGGAGTTCGTGCAGCAGGTCGAGGGTGGGTTGGCGAAGCATTTTCGTCAGGATTCCTTTCCGTTCTGGGGGGTGGTGTAGTACTGCGGCCCGCGGACATGGGCGTGCTCCGCGGGCAGGGAGAGCGTGTGTTGCTCGTCGTCGCCGGCCTGGTCCAGGCCGGTCGCGAGGATGGACTTGACGGACTTGTAGCTCATCGTGCCGATGTCGAGTGCGCGGCGGCAGGCGGCCTCCAGGCGCTCGGCGCCGTAGGCTCGCAGCAGTGCCTTGAGCCCGAGGCAGCTGCGGTAGCCCTGTTCGGGGTGGGACCGGCTGTCGAGGAGCTGTTCGACGAACGCGGCCGTGTGCGGTCCGGTCCTCTGGCCCCAGGCGATCAGTCGGGACGGAGTCCAACCCGCATGCGCGCGGTGCGAGGCGGGCATGTGCGACCGTTCGGTCGCGTATCCGCCTCTCCTGTGGATCCGCAGGTGAGCAGCGACCCGGCGGTGCTTGTGGAAGATCTCCACGGTCTGGGCCGTGATCCGAACGTCGACCTCGCAGCGGCCTAGCGGGTGGGGGACGCTGTAGAGCGCGTGCTCGACCTGGATGTGATAGTCGATGTTGACCCGCGCCTTGCGCCACTGGGCGTACTCGTAGCGCTCGGCCGGAAGCGGCTTGAGCGCTGGCCGGTCGAGATCCTCGAACCAGCTGCGGCGGCTACCTTTGGTCTTCTTGAACGGCCGCTCGTTCAGCGCGGTCAGCAGCGGCGCGATGGCCTCGCGGAGTTCGCCGAGCGAGAAGAACGTCTGGTTGCGCAGCGGCGCCATGATCCAGCGCTCGACGTTTTGGACTGCGGTTTCCGCCTTGGCCTTGTCCCGAGGTGCCCGGGGCCGCGCCGGCAGCACCGTGGTTCCGTAGTGGGTGGCCAGTTCCTGGTACGTCGGGTTCAGGTCCGGCTCGTAGCGGCTGGCCTGACGGACCGCGGCCTTCTCGTTGTCCGGGATCACGAGTTCGGGCACCCCGCCCCAAAACTCGAACATCCGGACATGCGACATCGTCCAGTCCGGCAGCGACCGGCTCCGGGTCACGTCCACGAAGGTGTAGTTCGAGGCGCCGAGGACACCGACGAAGACCATGACGCCCTGCACCTCGCCGGTCTTCCGGTCCACGACCTCGAACTTCGGGCCCGCGTAGTCCACGAAGGCCTTCTCGCCCGCCCGGTACACCTGCCGCATGACCACGTCGATCCGTCCCCGCCACGCCCTGTAGCGCTCGCAGAACCGGCTGTACCGGTAGCCGTTCGGGTGGGCCGTGAGGTACTCCAGCCACAACAGCTGCAGCGTCACCCCCTTGTGGCGCTGCAGCTCCCGGTGGACGTGTTCCCAGTTCGGCTCCGGCCGGGGAACCCTCGATGGCGGCAGGGGCGGGAACAGCGCCGCCTCCAGCGCGGCGTCGTCCAGCCCCTCCGGCAATGGCCAGGTGAAGCCAGCCGCGGCCGCCCGCCCCGCGTAGTCGCTCACCGTGCTGTTGGCGATGCCGAGCGACGTGGCGATCTCGCGGTGGCTGCGCCGAAGCTCGTACTTCAAGCGCAGCAGTTCTCGAATCTTCCGCATGGACAACCTCTTCTTTGGCATCCTCTTGCCCTCCTCGTCTCAGGGGACCTCTGACGTGGATGGAAGAGGGTGCCGCTACAACAGGTTCTCCAGCGCTCCTACTCGCTCACTCCAAGGTGATCGGAATCAATCGGAATCACTGATCGGAATCCGTCGGAATCAGTGATCGGAATCAATCGGAATCGGTGATCGGAATCCGTCGGAATCCGCAGCTGCCCGGTCCATGCGGAGCGATGCGGGAGACAGGCCTTCACCGGGGCCCGCCAGGCCAGATACGCCGCCACTGTTTCCGGGGCCGCGGGCATGGTGCCCAGGCCCTCCCGGTCGCCCCACGCCTCGAAGCGGTCCCAGGCGGCGGCGTGGTCGCGGCGCGTGCTGGTGTTGTGGGAGGCCCGGGCTGCGTCGACGACCCGGCGAACATGCGGCTCCCGGAGCCCATTGAAATCGGCTCCATTCGCAGCAACGGCAGTCTCCTCACTCATCCCTCCCAGTCATCCCCTTCCCCTGACGGAGGCAGAAAGATGTGTGCCGCTAACCGACGTTAGCGGAACGGTAGCAGGTCGTAAGGCACCCGTCCGGCGGTTCCGTGAGCGCTCGTCTCAGGAGCAAGCTGGGTCGGAGTCAGTGGGCGATGGAAAGCAGGCCATGGACGAACGTCTCGGGCTCGGAGCCGGAATCGGCGCGGCGCGTTCACCGCCCTAGGGCTCGAACCGTCTGCGGACGGAACTCTCTCCGTTTGCGCTATCGCTCGACTCCAGGAGCGTGTCACTCCCGGTTTGCGTGGCAGGTACGACGGGCACTGGATCGTTGGCGTCTGGTCCAACTGGCTCATCTCCTGCCGCTCCTTCCGTTGCCTGTTCTTCGGACTGCACGGCAGTCTCCGGGCTATCCAATCCCTCACCTTCCGGATTCACGGGTCGATCCATCCACAACAAGGCCAGACCCGCTCCAAATGCAGCGAATAGCGGTGCGAGGAGTAACTTGAATCCCAGATTCAGGACTTCAGCACGCTGCCTAAGCCAGGCCGATTTCCAGGTCTCCGTTATGTCCAGCGTTCCGTGGTGCAGCTTGACCTCGGACTTACCCCCTTGCTCATCGAGCTGAGTCACGATCTTTCGGTCAAACGATGATTCCGTAACGATGTAGTCGGCTTTGTCGTTATGTGGTCCCGGCAATCCGGGGTCCGAGATGTGAACCTTGGCCCCCCTCATCGCTTCGAACCACTCGGCTTCGTAACCCCGCCAACCCTCCACTTCTACCGCTATCTGCCCGCTTCGCCGCCATCCCCGGACAGATAACCGGTGGATCTCGAAAATCTTCCGTTCGATCATCATGAGGGGAGGCTTGTATCCGGCTAATACGTGGCCTTCGATCCCGGTTCCCGGGGAGACCTGATCATAGCGACGTCCGTAGGTGGACCTAACCAGTTTCTTCGGCAACGTCGGATTGCCGTCGGCGTCCCTGTGCTCCATCACTACCCAGGCAGCTTGGGGCTTCTCGGTCGTGCCGCCCCCATTCGCCTTGGAACCCTTGCTCGCCGCGCCCATCCTCGGCTTCTCCGAGGCCGCCCCACTCTTCGTAGACTGTCTTGGGCGTTTCCGTTGCCTACGTGCTCGCTGCTTCTTGCGTCTGCGTCTTGACACGTCGTTCGTCCTTACCTGTTTCGCCTCTTTCGCCCGCTATGCGGTCGGCTCGCTCCTCCGGAATCCTTCCCCGGTCCGATCCGGTGTCAATGGCGGCACTCCGCACACGGCCACACGGGCCAGTGCGGTCGCTACTGCGGCGGAGACTCCACCAGATGCCACACGGGCCCGGCTTCGCGAACCGGTCACGCCGTGCGCGTTGAAGATGTAGGTCGGGTTGGCGGCCACGTGTATGCCCTCCCCGAATGACCGCACGCTGCACAGGCAAGAGCTCGACGACGCACCCAAGGTCGGGCAGGAGGTACCGTCAGCGGCATCGGACCGGGTCAGCGGGTTGCCGGACGCCTCCATCCGATGAACGTAGCTCCGACGATACGTGGTGGATGACACTACATTCGACCGATTCAGGGTGATCGTCCTGGCGGAGGGCTTGTCGGGTTCTCCCCCACATCCACATGACGCCCTCCGTCCAGCCGTCAAACCAGACCGGTCGCAACGCATCGTGACGGGTCTCGCGCTCAGGGCCGTCGTACCGCGTGTCTCCCATTCGTCTCTCCAATTCTTCCACCCTTGTCGTCCCGGTTCCCTCCAACTTGTCCCCTGCGGAGCCGGAACCAAATGGCAGGATGAGGCCTTGGGCGTCCCGCGTGATCACAGCACGCTCCCCTTCGGCTCCTGCGCGGGCCCTTCCGCGTACACCTGCCCGCGGCACGATGCAAGCGCCACCAGGCGACGTGGCATGCTCCTCACGCGCGTTTGAGCCAACCCGGAAGGTCTCGAGCCGGGCCCGGGGCGCAGAGCGCCGCCTGGACCCGCGCCATCATTTGATGACTGTATTCGGCAGGTGCACCGCTACGATTGCCGCAGCCAGGAGCATAAATTTGATGAACCCGGCTAGAGCCCGGACGTGAGGGCTACCTGCCAAGCCCGAGACAACTTAGCATTGTCAGTTTAGCCACAATTACTTCCAGCGCTACAAGAGCGCGGCACGCATACAATGTACTCGATGTCTAACGCGGAGCCGAAAACGTGTAAGAACACGTAGATGTCGTGTCCAAGTTGACGGTGTTCCTCCAGCTTAGCTTGCAGTTCTGTCCGATTGTTGAATGTTCGTCTCATTTCAGAATTGTCCTTTCTAAATAGCGATTGACGAGCTTATCTTGCTACCTACAATGAATATCCTGTTTCAGCTTCGATGCAAGCACAAACACCCCCAACGCCAATTTTAGCGGTCTCGCTAGCTAGCCAGAGGCAGGGACAAGGCACAATACCGATAGAGTTGTGGGATCTCACAGGAAAATTCTGACCAATTCTGACACTGTGAGAGTTACGCGGAATAAGGTCAAGGAAAGGGTCATCTTGTACCGGTACTGTCACCGCCCTGGAGGGGACATGATTCGCGGCAATGAATCGTCTCGGTCCAATCGAAGGACGTGACAAGCAACTCGTACGTATGCAATGTCTAGGAGATGAGCCGACGGACTCCCCAAATGTTCTGGTTGACCGCCATCAGGGCGGCATTGCCACAAAAGGTGCAATCCGGTGTCCTGACCCACACATCGCGCAGCCGGCGGTCCCATGCCGTCCAAGGGTTCACTCGCCAGTAGTTGTACCTTTCAACATGCCCACGGCCCAGTCGGCGAACTAGCTCCAGCGCTAACAGTGTTCCCGCCAGCACAGACACGAAAGCAAATGGTGCCACAACTCTCACCCCGGGCGTGTCATCCAGCTCCCCTGCAGAACACAACTGCTTAAACAGTGTGTCGTACGCCACACCCAAGAGTTCTTCGACTGTGAGTTGCCCGTATCTGCTTGTGATCCTTATTGCAGACTCTTGGGAAATGAGTTCCTGCCGAATCTCGGCAACAGAGACCCCCAACCGGTCCGCTATGTGCTGTTCTCGCAAATACTCTTCCTTGTCAGGCGGATACACGCAACTCAGGCAAGCGTTCGACGTCGGCTGTACGTGGTAATGGAGTACTACTTCTCGAATGTCAGTGGTTGACGCGTCGAACACCTCGCCTGGCAACTCGTTCTGCAATGCTCGGCGTGCGCGCCTGCTATCGACTGCGACGATCAAGCGTTGCAACCATGGCCCTTCTGACTTCTCACGAAGATCTTGAATGCGGCACTCCCTCGGTACAAGGTCGAGGTCACCGGAGTGGTCGTTCACACTCGCGACCAAGCGCAGAGCCTTTGACAGTCCAACATCGGTGTCAGAGAACCAGACTTGTCGGTTCAGGTTGCCGTCGCTGACGACATCGTCGTCTACAATATCCAGCCTACCCACGAAGTTTAGGTGCCTCGCGGCCCACAACAAGCCATTTCCAACTGCTCCCGCGCCAGCCAGGTAGGTTCGACCCACGTCAATTCGGTCCGAGAGCCTTTCAAGATCTATTCCCAGGTCCGCGTATCGTAGCGTTAGCGACTCCCGATCAGGCCCGGGGAGTTTAGTCTTGAGCGCCCGACGCAATGTCGCTGCAGTTGCGTAACATGCAATCAGTACGTGCAGGACACTGGGAATCGCCGCGCAGGCCTCGCTTGAGCCGCGCGTGTTGCGCAAGACCGCTTCGGATTCCGTGACGGCCAAGAAAACGGTCGGACCAGGCGTACGCGGCTCAGCCGCTCCAATCACAAGTTCCGCCGCTGTCTCGCCGCACCCATCCGCATCCATGGTTGTCCGCACCGTCCGGCTCAGAAGTGCGTCGACTTCGAGGGCGATTTGCCCCGCCGCCCTGTCCGTAGCGTCAAACGTGATCGTCGCTACTAGGTCAAGCGCCTCCTGTGCCTCAGAAAAGCTGAGCCCAGCAACCTCAGCCAAGGTAAGCGCGTTCTCGACCGCAGCTGCTTCATTCACCCTATCCGAAGACACCCGTCCAGCTCCGGCTTTGCGACTTCAATCCACTCGTTCTCGTCCGAAAGTCGGAATACCTTCGTGTCTGCGAGAAAGCCCTTGTATGTAGTGCGGAGCCCGAAGTGGGGGACAACCAAGGACAAAGCCCCGCCATGTCGGATGACCGCTCCTCGATCGTCAGCCGGGGAGTGGAATGCTTCACGCGGATGCGAATGCACCTGCGCACCGATCATGTACCGCTTTTGAACGAGCCTCTCTTGCAGCGCTGCGATGCTGGCGGCGGGGAAATGGAACATCCGACTGTGTGCGTACTGTGCCGGTCGGTATGCCTCTTTGATGCACACCCGAATCCCCCGCCGCGTTCCGAGCCAGAGAATGCCGCACTCTCGACGGTATCTACCGGCTTCTTGGAGCGCGGCGAGGGTATCCCTCACCACTCCCGACGGACAAGATATCAGCAAACTGCGGTCACTCCTGCAAGTGAGTCCATGCGTCCCATACCCTAGCAAGGATTGGCACGAGGCCGTACCGAACCTCATCACCCTTGAGTCTGTCCCACAGGTCGGTCCTGTGGCTAGGATGCGTGTGGTATTCTCGAGATCCCCGCATGCATATGAACGGCCGTCCGGTCGTTGGATGCGATCCTCGATGGAAAACCGAGTTGGGATCCGGTGGTAGCTTCGAGAGTGGCGACCCGTCGGCCGCCAGAATCTCTATCGACGGCGGTTCGTCGTTCCAGTTGTCGCATGACAGGCGAAGCCTAATCGTCGTTCTGGACGGTGCCGAAAACGAACAGTCGATTCTGGGAAAACCGACCTCGTGAAGTGTCCACTGCCGGGCGTCTGCGAACCCTGGACTCAGGTGCGCCGTTCCTTGCTCGAACAGCCTTCTCGATGCAGCCGGATGCAAATCAGCAGCCTCCACCACCGTGCTCTGGACCCCAGTTCAGCGTGACTTCACCCGAGAGGCCGTTCTCGGCGTAGGTTCTCCCTGGATCTACAGGCTTTCCGGCCACATTCAATCGCCAGCCCGCCGTGTCTTTCAGGTCCAATGCCAATCGCACCTTTTCCAAGAGGAACTCCACCTTCTCGTCCTCCCCAACCCGGACATGACCCTCTTCGGGATAGAAACCCGAGGTTGTTGAAACCGCAACGTCGATCATCTTTGACATGCTATACTCCCCCATTTCCTTGCTGCTACGCGGGCCGGCACACCCGGCCAGCCACGCTTCTGAGTCCGATTCTCTCCGAGCATCCAGTTAGAGCTCCAGCAGACGATCACGCCAAGCTACTCTGGAGGTGTCAACCACTGGTCCCGGTACGACCATGGGCCACATGTAGTGGCTACGTTGAAAGTCAGCCCCCGAATGTAGCGGTAGGGCAGGTGCCGCACAACTGATCCATGCCCCTAGCGTCAGAAGGCAGGCGGCGCACTCCTTGGTTGTCAGCAGGCTCACCTGTCCGGCTTCGGTATGATGGGTAGCGGATCGCGGCTCGGTCCGTGCCGAGCGAGGCGGGCGACAGCCGTTCGTCCGCCCGTCAGGCGAGGTAGGCCGCCACTGTGTCCGGGGCTGTCGACATGGTGCTCAGACCCTCCCGGTCGGCCCACGCCTGGAAGCGGCGCCAAGCAGCGTCGTAGTTGCGGCGCTGCTGACGTTGTGGGGAGGCAGGGCTGCGTCCACAACCCTGCGAACATGCCGCTCTCGGAGCCTTGGGGCATCGAATCCGCCCTCAGCAACGGCAGTCTCGTTGCTCATCCCTCCTCCCCACTGATCCCTCTTCCCGTGCCACGAGCGTGGGATGCGTTCCGCCAACCGACGTTAGCGGATACGATCATTGCGCGCTGGCCAAGGGGACGCTGCCCCGCCTTCGAACCCCAACACGCCGCGCCGCACTGCCGGGCGGGCGGGGTGCACCGCACCCCGATCCGGGCGCGCGCCTCCGCAACGGGTGAACAGGTTAAGTTGTAGTCGAGGCACCGGGGTAGAGTTTCCTCCAGAGGGGTCGGCTGTCCGCGTGAAGAAAGTAAGAGGGGCCACCTATCTCAACGAGCCGTTCCTGAAGCCGTTTCGCCGATGAACCGGCACCGATGGCGTGGCTTGGGCGCACGTGCGGTCAGCATCGGAGAGATGGCGAGAAGCGGCGCCACCTATAACCCCCTGTCCCGGAGCGTCATCCAGAATCCATACGCGACCTACGCGCGGCTGCGCCGCAGCAGCCCGTTGCATCGAAGCGCGATCCTCGGAAGCTGGGTGCTCACGCGCTACGAGGACGTACTCGCTGCGGCGAAGGATCACGAGCGTTTCTCCAACAACCCGAGGTGGCGAGAAGCGACCCGCAGTGTGCTCCCGCCGGCCCCGGACGACTACAGCATCCTGCTCGTGGACCCGCCCGAACACACGCGGCTGCGGAGATGTGCCGCCAGGGCTTTCACGAGAGCGCGCTTGCAGGCGCTAGACGATACCATCGCGCATACCGCGGCCGAGATCGTCGAGCGGGCAGCGCGACGGCGGACGATCGACTGGATCGCCGAGGTGGCGGAGCCGCTCGCCATGCGGGTGATGCTGGCGATGATGGGGCTCCCCGTTAGCGAGCACCGCCGGTGGGAGGTATGGTCGCGGAAGCGTGCCCGGCTCCTCGAGATGATTGCGACACGCGGCGAACGCAAAGCCGCGCACATCGCGGGCTCCGAAATCCGAAGTTACTTCACGGCCCTATTGCGTCAACGGACGCAATCGAGCGAGGACGATGCCATCAGCACGCTGGCGACGCTGGTTGCCGCGGGCGACGGGATCAGCATGGTTGAAGCCTCCGACATGCTGAGTGTGCTGATGATCGCCGGCAACGAAACCACGACCCATCTGATCGGGAACGGCATGCTCGCGCTCCTACGCAATCCGGAGCAGATGCAGTGCCTGCGCGAAGAGCCGGAGCGGGTGCGCGCTGCGATCAACGAGATGCTGCGATTCGACAGCCCGGTGCAGACGGACTTCCGGATCGCAAAGGCGGACATCGTCGTGCGTGGGCAGACGATCAGGACCGGCGATGGCGTGATCCTGCTCACCGGATCGGCCAACCGGGACGGGGCCGCGTTCGAAAATCCCGACACCTTACGATATCACGCGCACGGGCCCCAGGCACGCATCGTTCGGACACGGGGTCCACCAGTGCATCGGCGCGGAACTCGCGCGCATGGAGGCAAGCGCGATCTTCAACGAGGCGCTACGCATGCTCGGCACGATTGAACTCGCCGTGAGCGCTCCGCGCTACCGCACATCGACGGTGATCCGAGGGCTGGCTGCGCTCCCTCTGCATGTCACACCCTGAGATCCGTTCGTTGGAGGACACACGGGGCTTTTCAGGGCGGCGCCCCGGCTCTCGATTCCCCACCTGCGAGAGGGCGGAGGGGACGGGGGGCTGGTTCGCTGTGGGGATGCATGTCGCTCGGGTATCCCACGACATGACGGCTGCAGCGCCTGGGGGCACTGCGCCGACAGCCGCGGCCCTGGCCCCGGCCACTCGGCGAAGCGACCTAGCTCGAGGGGGCTAACCGACCGCCGGCCGTTCCGATGGCCAGCCCAGAGCTGCCCGAATGATCACGCTGCACAGGCGTTAGTGCCACCGCTGTGAGCCCTGACGGGCACGTTCCGAACCCTAGGTGCGGTGGGGTCGGGGGCCGCCGCCCCCGGGATCTCGGTCATGCTCTCCGGCGCGGCGACACTGGACTCAGGGATGGCCATTGGGGACTACCACAGTTCGGTCAAACGGGACATGGTCTGCTTGGTCGCCACCGGCGTGCTCTTCTTCCCGGGGCGGTAAGGCTTTCCGACCGTCGAGACTGACTCGGGCATCGATGCGGTCGATTTCTGGGCCGCGCACAGCGAGCGTTAACGGGCGTGTGCTCGATGTCGACAGGAAGAGGCGTGGCGAGGATCAAGAGAACACCTTGGTATCCCGCGAGCCGTCGACGGTGCGTCATCCCAGCCGGCCTCCCGGCGACCATCTACGGACGGTTCCCTCACGGGAGAACCCACGGAGAACTCCGGCTATCGGAAGTGACCTGGGAAGGAGACGGTATAGCACTGGACGCTACCGTTCATGACCGCTGGGTGATTCCCCGCGAACTGCTCAGGGACGAAACTTACCCAACCGGATTGGATATGAGATGAACGACCCGACGATGGCCGAGAATCATGGTCGCCGATTTCGACGAGTGGTGGCAATTCGACAACCGCGGTCCGGATGATCCTGCGCTGGGACCTGCGCGACAGGCGGAGGTCACGGGACGCTGTACGGGTTGCTGGGGCCCGGTGAAGGGACTGAAGGACAGCGATGGTGGCTGGGTTCGCATTGAGTGTCAGTTCTGCGGGCGGTCGATCGAAGCGAATGACGCCGTCCGGGAGGCGGAGCGGATGCAGCTTGAGGCGGAGGACAGCCTACCCCAAGTGCGGGTGGGGCACGGTTCCGTGTACGACAAGAAGGCGAGCTTCGTGTTGAAAATCCTGCCGGACATGGACAGAGACACGACCTGGTTTGAACAACGGGTCGCTACCATGCGGGAGGCAAAGCCGAAGCGAAACCGCTTGGATCGGCGAGCCTTTCCGTTGGGTTCCCCCGGGTATCTGTACGCGCAGGCGTCCGCATTCGTGGCCGGGTTGGCCAACCTGCCTGGTGACATCTCCGCGACCTCGCTCGCAGACTTCCACTTCGGAGAACCGCAGATTGTCGGTGTCGCAATGCCGACAGCCGAAGCGCCCGGTCGGATATCCGGGGAGATACCGGCAACACACCGGAAACCCTCCAATGCTGTGATGATGGCAAGGATGGGAACCGCACTTGTTGCAGGTATGGTGGCGGCGTTCGCCTGTGAACTTGGGATGAAGGCAATCCTGATGACCCGGCAGCACGAACTGGAGAGGACGCATGACCTGTTGAAGCTGTACGAAGCGCTCCCGGAGGACAGCCGGAAGAGACTCGAAGCGGACTTCGCCGACATCGCTGGCGTCTTTAGGGAATACCGGGATGTGTTCGGGAAGTGGCGCTACTTTGAACATGGCACCAGGCAGGCGATGAGGGCGCTCGTGGACACGGATCGGGTACTTGGGCTCGGCAAAGCATCTCGGGTGATCGTTGACGAATGCGTGGTGGCCGGCCTTCAGTACGAGATTCATGTCGCCTCGGACTTCGAGTTCACGGTTGACCAGGATGATGCGAGCTACTCGGAGCAGCGTCGCCTGCGTGTCCTTGGGCACGAATCTGCGATCCCCTGGGATGCAATCTTGCCGGTGGGCCGAGACGAACGGAGATGAGCGTTGCCAAACATCGGCCACGCATGGCAGGATTCAACCCAGACGATTCCCCTGCCGGATCTGTTCGACGCAGCCCTCCGCGTCCTTAACGGCAGAGATAGCCAGCCGGTCGACTGACGGGTTCCCAGCCGGTCCATACTGCGGCCATCCTGAACCCTGACAGCCGGGCCGGACACGCGAACCATTCGGCCCGAACTGCCGAAGGAACGACCAACGATGACGAACAACTCCCCCGACCAGCCGAAGGTGCTGAAGACCGGTTCTGTCAAGATCGAGTGGAACTGGGATGTCGAAGAGTCGATTGACCTGGGCGACTTCAGGCCCGGAAGTGGAGGACGGGCAACACTGAAGGGACGATGCAAACGATGTTGGGGACCACTTCTCGGGAGAGTAGATGACAAGCGTGTTCTAACGGGTATCAGGTGCCGCGTTTGCGGTGGCCTCGTCCAGGGGCGGGACGCGGAAGCCGTGGGCCGGCAGATGTCGCACGAAGGCACGTTCAACATGCTCAACATGGGCCTGGGGCACTTCCCCCGATACAAGGAAGACTCCCGGTTCGTCTACAAGGTGTTCCCCGAGATCGCGCCTCCGCCCGAGGAACAGTTCCTGAAGCACGTCGAGATGAAGGCTGCCGCCGGTAACAAGCGGGGATGGCTCACTCGAAGCGGCTTCCCCGCGGGATCGGCCGGGTATTTCCTCTTGCAGGCCAGGGTCCTGATCTCGGGTGTCGAGCGAACACCGCGCGAGATGACCGTCGCCGAGTTCTCGGACTTTGACCTGAACGACGACGGTTCGGTGACCGTCCGCATCGCCAAGGAGGAGCTGAGCGAGCACTCCACGACCCGGGAATACGAGTTCCTGAAGCGCATGGGTTCTACGATGACGGTCGGGATGATGTCCGCGTTCGCCTGTGAGCTGGCGCTGAAGGCGATCCGCTTGACCCGATTGGACGAAGCCAGAAGGAGCCACGACCTGATCAAGCTATTCGATGACCTACCGGAGGACAGCCGGGGAAGAATCGAGGCTGACTTCTCCGAGATAGAGGCGGTATTGGAGCGGGGGAGGCACACCTTCGGGGATTGGCGGTACTTCGAGACGAATGTTGGCGAACCTGGTTTCGCAGCATTGGTCGACACGGGGAGAGCGCTTGAGTTGGGAAAGGCCGCCAGAGTGATTCTCGATGAGGCGGAGATGGTTGGTCTGGGGTATTCCATACGCCTCAAGGCACGACAGCACGTCAGGGAAGATGGAGAAGAGAGAACTCTCCGGTACGACCACCAGATGAACGTGGTTGGCCACGAAGCGCCGCCACAGTAGATTGCCGTCGCCGCCGACTTTCCCACAGCTTGGACTTTGACAGCCAGCGGCGTACTGCAACGAGAACGTCGAGCAGCCCGCGGACCGACCCCTCGGCCGGAGCTTCTCGGTCTGCAGCGTGTGACTCATGTGCGCGGCCTACAGAGAACGTGATTCACGGCAAGGAATCGTCCAAGTTCAACCGGGGCTGCACGACCTGCGTTTCTTGCCGCTTCCGAGATCTGACTGCCGTGCGCGGCACAAGACGGCCACGCTCAGATTCGAGAAATACACGGGGTCGGGACCGCGACCTCCTGTACGAGAAGCGCGCGCGCTCCAGTGAAGACCGTGGTGAAGAGGCCCGTGCTCGCGAAGTGCACTACTGTCAGCTTCCATCAGAACATCGTGACAACGGGGTTCACGGGCTCATTGAGTGCCGTAGACCGGGCTTCGTCGGTCCGCATCCCGGACTCCACGGCGCCGCAGACGACAATCCGTAAGCAAGAGGGCCGCGAGCTAATCGCCGATTGACACCGAATCCCACGCCCGGTCCGGTCCCACTACCGGATCCGACTTCGATCCGTCGCTGGTGCCGCCGTAGCCCACCTCGATGGATCGTCCGGCGTCCAGTTCTGCGGTCACGCTGACTCCAGGGGTGGCACCCGGCGGACTCGATAAGGCTCGGGAACGCGTCGATCTTCTCGCGGGCCCGCTGTTCAGGCGTCAGTGGCACCGGACACCGCTCATGCCGTCGCGAAGCGCTCGATCGCGATCTCCACCGAGACCCCTTTCCGCCCGTACAGCAACTCCGAAAGCGCCCGCCGCGTGACGCCCAGCCCTTCGGCAGCCCGGGTCACCGTAAGGCCCAGCGGTTCCAGGCACTGCCGCCTAGCGATGCCGCCCGGATGCGGCGGGTCGTATCCGCTGTTGATGTAACTACAATTCATATGTATAATCACCCGATGGTCGCCCGATCATCGCCGCGACTACGGCGACGAGCGCCACATCAGCATTGGCCGGGTGGAGCCCGGAGCGCTGATCGTGGTCGCTCACACCGAGCGCCATGGGCGTATCCGTCTGATCTCTGCCCGCCCGGCATCGCGCAAGGAAAAGAGTGTACCATGAGCGGACGCTACGATAGGCCCCTCACCCCCGAGCAGATCGCGGCTGTGGAGGACGAAAGCATCGACTTCAGCGATATCCCCGAACTGGGCGAAGAGTTCTGGGACCGGGCGGAGCTCGTCGAGCCTGATCGCACCGACCAGATCACCATGCGCGTCAAACGCTCCGTGCTGGCCTATTTCAAGGCTCCAGGAAGGGGCTACCAGACGCGGATGAACCGCGTACTCGAGAGCTACGTGCGGCACAGGACGAGGAACCCCGCCGACACCGGGGAGGGCGCGGGCCACTGACCGGCGTTCCCCGTCTCGGAGCCTCCCGCAGCTTGAGAAGGGGGGCTCCATCGTTCTTGGCCGGCCGGGTGCAGCGACTAGCGAAATCCCGTAACTTCAAGCGGGGCGCTTAGCTCAGTTGGTTCAGAGCGCCTGCCTTACAAGCAGGAGGTCGCTGGTTCGAATCCAGCAGCGCCCACTTTAGTAGCACCACGCCGGCTTGTGCGTCCCTGGCACAGACAACGCGATTCCGGGTAGGATCGTCATAGCGACAGTTGCCCTCACCGGGACCACGTCAGCAGAGAGGCCAGGAACGCCATGCGTGGCAGAGTACCGTTTTCCCACCTTCTCCTCGTGGCCCTGATCTTCGCGGCGGCCTGTAGCGGGGACGAAACTCCGGTTGCACCACCGCCCCCTCCTCTGCCCCCTCCCGAAGAGCCCAACGAACTGCCCACGGCCGGCTTCACGATCAACGTCGATCTCGGGCAGGCTCCTCTTGAGGTGAACTTCGACGCGGCATCGTCTTCGGACCCGGACGGCACCCTGGTCTCCTACTCCTGGCAATTCGGTGACGGCGGCACGGCCACCGGCGTACGCGTGACCCACACGTACAGCGAAGCCGGAATGTACCAGGTCGACCTCACCGTCAAGGACAACCGCGACGGCGAGGCCACGGCAAGGGACTCCGTCGTCGTGTGGAGCCCGGCGGGCAGCGGGCCCAACATCATCCAGGGCACGGTCTGGCACGACCGCAACATGGACGAAGCCATGGACCCGGACGAGCGCACGCTCGAGGGCTTCGTGGTCTTCCTCGACGATGACGCCGACGGCGCGTATGACAACGGTGAAGACTTCACGTTCTCGTCGGCCGACGGGACGTACGAGTTCGCCGGCCTCGACGCCGACCGCAGCTACGCGGTCTCTCAGATCCTCCATTTCGGATGGACCAACACCTACGCCGGGCCCTCGGCGACTCCGTCGGGCGGGCCGTCGCCACCCATCGCGGCGATCGTCAACGGCGAAGACGCCGACATCGAGGTGTTCCCCTTCCAGGTCGCGCTCCGCACTACCGCCACGCAGTTCCAGTTCTGCGGGGGAACCCTGCTGAACAGCCGCTATGTGCTGACGGCCGCCCACTGCGTCTTCGGGACGCCGGCCGACGAGATCGAGGTTCTCATCGGTAGCGCCGATCTGAATTCGGGAGGCGAGCGGGTGAAGGTCCAGGCCGTGCGTTCCCATCCGGAGTTCGGCGCCACGATTGACTACGATATTGCGATCCTGCGCCTGGAGGGGTCTCATCTCTACCCGCGGGTGTACGTGCAGGCACCTGATCAGCCCGGCCATTCCACTCCCGGAGACACCGCCACCGCCATCGGGTGGGGTCAGACTGAAACCGGTGACCCTTCCGACCTGCTCAAGTGGACGACGCTTCCCATCATCACGAACGATCAGTGCGGCAAGATCGCCGGTTACCTGTCTGGGAGCATCACGGATCGTGTGATCTGCGCCGGAGCGGAACGGCTGGGAAGAGGGATCTGTTTCGGCGACAGCGGCGGCCCTCTCCTGGTTCCGTACCGTGAGTCCTGGATGGAGGTCGGCGTCTCGAGCTTTCTGGTGAACCGGGACCAGTGCGGGAACATCCCGACGGCCTTCGCGCGGGTGACCGAGCTGTACGACTACATCGTCGCCGTCGCCCGGATCGAGGAGTCGCTGAGTTACACGGTGGATTGGGGCACGGAGACCACAGCGCGGGTGGACTTCGGCAACTTTCACTAGCTGGCTGGCCGGTTCAGGATATGTGGGCGCGGAGTTGCCGAATCTGTTCGTCGTTCCCGAGCACGATCAGGTCGTCTCCGGCCTCCAGACGGGTGGCCGCGTTCGGATTGAAGATGGTTTCGTCCGGGGCATGGCCACCCTTTCGGATCGCGATCACGAGCAATCCGGTCTCCTTGTGGATGCGGGCGTCCGAGAGGGTGAGACCCGCCATCCCGGAAGCCGCGTCGATGGTCACCTGATTGATATGGCGGGACAGGCCGAGCCCGCTCGACGTCACGTCGAGGAACGAGGCCGCGGACGGCCGCACCAGCAGGGACGCTACCCACAGCGCGCCCGTCATGTTCGGGCTGACCACATGGTCGGCTCCGGCCCGGTACATCTTCGCGGTGGAGTCATCCCCCTCGGCGCGCCCGATGATGACGAGCTTCGGATTCAGGTGCCGGGCTGACAGGCACACGAAGAGGTTATCGGTATCCCCGGAGAGACAGGTCACCAGACCCATGGCCCTGTCGATGCCGGCTTCCGTGAGGACCCGGTCCTCGGTTGCATTGTCCTCGATGACCAGCACATCGGGGTTGATCTTCTGCAGGGCCTCGACCGCCTCGGGGTACCGTTCGACAATGACGCATTGCTTCTTCGCCCCTTCCAGTTCCTGCATGAGCTGCCTACCCATGCTGCCGCCTCCGCACACGATCACATGGTCCTTGATGCGGCCGAGTCTCTTCATGATTTTTCGCCTCTTGTACGTGTTGCGGAGGTCCATCCGGAGCATGGACGCGGTGACCAGGGCAAACCACATCCCCAGTCCGGTGATCCCGCCGATGAGCATGAACACGGTCCAGTAGCGACCGGTCTCGGTCAACGGGTGCACTTCGTGATAACCGACTGCGGTGATCGTGATGATCGTCATGTAGAATGCGTCGGCCCAGTTCCAGCCCTCGATCAGCTCGTAGCCGATCGTTCCGACGAGGATCAACGCCACAAAGAAGGCGAGCACCATCAACACCTGAGAGCCCCTGAAGATCATGGGACGCCTCCGCCGGCCGAACGCGGGTGTGGCCCGGTCATGGGCGCCGCTCGAAAATCAGCGCGCGGACGCGGTCGCCCGTCACCGTGAATCCGGTGATCTCTCCCGCCGCGTCCCGTAGGAAGCGCACGCCCGAGAAGAACCACTGATCACCCTCGAAGGTGTCGGTGCCGGTGGGGGAGAGCACGGTCGGAGCGTTGCGCCAGTGGCTGGCAACGAGTCGGCCTTCCGCGTCGACCGCCAGCTCGTAGCTGCTGTCCAGCTCGGGGCTGCGGTAGGTGCCCGCGTATTGCTGCAGCTGGGCCGCGCTCAGGCTGGGCGCCTCGGGTTGCGGCTCGGGCTCGGGAGGCTCGGGTGCGGGCTCCATCAGGTCCCCGATGTATAGATCCGCGATCCGGCGCGCGCGCCCGGCGGGATCGCAGTCCGACACGTTGCAGAAGACGGCGATGGACAGGTTCTGCTCCGGGAACCGCACGAAGTTGGTGCGGAAACCGACCCAGGAGCCGCCGTGCCCCAGGCTGGGCAGGCCGCGGTAGTCGTTGACCGTCAGGCCGTGGGCGTAGTCGAGGGTGTCACCGCTGGTCAGCACGCCGGGCCGGACCATCGTGCGAACGATGTTCTCGCCACCGACCTGGCCGTTCTCGTAGTTGCGCATCCAGCGGATGAAGTCGTCGATCGTTGTATTCAGTGAAGAGGATGCCAGAGCGGTGAGCTGGTTGGGGAGATTCCAGAAGGTGCCCTCGGGCGCGCCCTCCTCCTCCGAAGGGGCGTACGACTCCGCCCGTCCTGAAACAACCTCGAGGTAGTCGTCCGAGAAGTGCGTGCGGGTCATGCCGAGGGGCTCGAAGATCCTTGAATGCGTGTATTCGCGGAAGGTCATCCCGGACTGCACCTCGATGATCCTGGCCAGCAGGTTGTACCCGGTGTTGGAGTACGCGTATTCCGAGCCGGGCGCAAAGTTGATCGCCTGCTGTTTGTACAGCATGCGGAGGATCTTCTCGAACGAGATCACGTCGGTGAACTCCACGCCGCCGAGCGCCATGGTGTGGGGCCAGTCACGGATTCCGCCGGTGTGGTGGATCAGGTGGCGCGGCGTGATGACAGCGCCGAAGTCGGGCAGCTCGGGCACGTACGCGCGCACGTCCTCGTCGAGGTCGAGGTCGCCCTCGGCCTCGAGGAGGAGCGCGGCCATCGCGCCGAACTGCTTGGAGATCGACGCGATGTCGAAGACGGTCCCGGGGGTGATCGGGACGCCGTGATCGAGGTCCGCGATGCCGTACCCGGCCCGGTGCACCACCTCGCCGTCCAGGATGACACCCACAGCCGCGCCGGGGCGGTCGCCCTGCAGGTCGGCGAAGATCGCGTCGACGTCCGCGTTGGTGGGGCCGCCGGGAGGGGGCACGGTGGGGGCGCAGGCGGGAAGCACGGCTGCGAAGAGTGTGGCCAGGGTGGCCGTGAGGGGGCGGCAGCGTCGTTTCATGACTCGTCTCCTGTCGGGGCGGGCTGCAAGGTCCGGGCACGACCCCGGGGCCCCCTGCCCGCATTCGTGGCAAGCGGCAATATTCGCCGGCCCCGCGGGATCTGTCCACATCCCGCGCACGTATCTACCTTGTAGCGGTAGGGTACATCGGGGGGTCGGACGCCCTACCCGTCCTTCACGAGGCGGTATCGTACGATGTAGTCCACATCCATCTCGTCGCTCACGACCCCCCACACCGCCTCGTCGCCGATCAGCATCATTCGCAGTCCCGCGGGGGCATGAGCCCGGGCCATTGGTGAACCCGCCGGATCAAGGATCCACCACTCGTTCATCTGCTCGCCCGTCTCCGAGTCGACCGGATCGAAACGCCGCAGCCAAATGTTGCCGTTTCGGGCCACCGCGAGCTCGGCCACGGCCGGGAGGTACGCTGGCGCATAGATGGCCCTGCGGATGTCCTCCTCCAGCTCTCTGATCGTGAGCCCCGGCTTGCGCCGGCTCATGGATGGATGCATGCATTCGGCGGTGGCGCGCACGACCGAATCGACCCGCGCGGTTGGAAGCGGAGTCGGGGTGTACGAAACCCGGTTGGTGAAGAGGGTGTCCCCGGTCAACCCGATTCCGGTGACCGTAACAACCGCTTCGCCGTCGCCGGTCCAGGCTCGGCGTTCCACGGCCAGCACACCGTGATCGATGTCCGTAGCGAGTACATCGTCGAGGAAGAGCTGGGTGGAGTACGACCCTCCCGTACCGTCCATACCTGGAAGCGCAAGGACGTCGCGGGGCTCGTGGGGACGCATCCATATGTGGGACTGCGTGTTGCCCTCGGCATCCATGAGGACAAAGGGAGTCCGGGTCAGCTGGCCGGTGGCGACTTGTTCCGAGAAAGGGAGCGCCATTCCCAGGAAGCCCCCGTCGCGATAGGGCCTGACGGGACGTAAAGGCAAACCATCCGGTCCCCCGGAACCCACCATGGCCGACGCAGAACCCAGGAACTCACCCGCCGGGTCGAAGTAGCTGGCGCTGCTCCTGAGAACATCCCAGACCCAAAGGGAGTCTCCGAAGAAGCCCATGTTGTATGGGACCACGAACTCGCCCGGACCTTCTCCCGCTCGGCCGACGGAGCCCGCGGGGGTGCCCTCGGCGGTCCATTGCCGAATGGTGGCCTCGTCGGGATGGAGGGAATGGAGGAGGCCATCGGGACTCAGCGCGAGGCGGTTGACGGAGGCGAAAATGTAGTCGGGATCGTCGAGCGACCCGATGCGCACCTCCGGGCCGTCGAACGTCCAGGGAGCGGCGGTGAAGGGATCGGGTGAGGAAGCTCCGTCGCTCTGGCAGCCCGCGACGAGGATCATCGCCAGGACGGGTGCGGGTGTTCGGCGTCGGTCGGGGGGCATTGGAGGTGCGAGGCGGGGTTGCAGGGCAGGGGACATTTGTGCATTCGGCCTTTCTCGTATGGATTTGTGCAGTCGTTGCGGCGAAATTGAGGGACGGTGATGATATTTGAATCCCCGACCATCTGGAGAGTCTTTATGCACTTTTCAACCGATTGTGCAACCCGTTGCGAGCGAAGACCTGCCCATCCAGTAGCATACTCCGTGGCGGTCGCGGCGTTCCTTTGCCTGCTGCCTTTTTCCGCGGCGGCGCAAGGCACTTTGGAGGGCACTGTACGCCATGCCGGGACCGGTGCGGCCCTCTCGGGAGCCCAGGTGGGCCTGGACGCGCTCAGCCTGGGAGGGACCACGGGCCCCGACGGCCGGTACGAAATTGCGGACATTCCGGCGGGTATACACACGGTACACATTCAACTCATCGGCTACGCGACGGAGACCCGCGAGGTCACCATCGCCGACGCCCGGACCACGCACCTGGACGTGGAGCTGCACGAGACCGCCGTCGCCCTGGAAGGACTGGTTGCAGTGGGGAGCCGGGCCAGGCCCCGAACGGTCACGCAGTCGTCCGTTCCGATCGATGCCATCTCGTCGCAGGACTTCATCGACCAGGGCGACACGGACGTGAACGACCTGCTTCGCACGGTGATCCCGTCCTTCAACATCAACCCGCAGGCCACGGGAGACGCGGCCAAGATCGTGCGGCCTGCGAGTCTGCGCGGCCTTGCCCCCGATCACACGCTCGTGCTCGTCAACGGCAAGCGACGGCATCGGGCGACCGTGATCACGTGGATCGGCGGCGGGTTCGCCGACGGGGCACAGGGGCCCGACCTCTCGTCCATTCCCGCCATTGCGCTGCGCCAGGTGGAGGTGCTTCGCGACGGCGCGGCGGCGCAGTACGGTTCGGACGCAATTGCGGGGGTTGTCAACCTCACGCTCCGGGATGAGCCATCGGGAGGCCGGGTGGAGGTCCGCAGCGGCACCTTCTGGGAGGGAGACGGCGAAGCCTACACCGTCGCCGGAAACATCGGCCTGCCCCTGGGCGAAGCCGGCTTTGTCAACCTGAGCGCCGAATTCGGGGAGTCGAACCCGACCAGCCGCAGCGTCCAGCGCAACGACGCTGCCGCGCTCATCGCCGCCGGCAACACTCACGTAGGGAACCCCGCCCAGATCTGGGGGGCGCCCACCATCGACAACGACCTCAAGCTGTGGGCCAACTTCGGTCGCTTCCTCGGCGACGGCCTGCAGATCTACGGGCACGCCAACTATGCCAGCGAGACGGTTACAGGCGGATTCTTCTTCCGCAACCCCAACACGCGCGCGGGCGTGTTCAGCCTGGACGCCGGCGAGACACTCCTGGTGGGCGATGTTCTGGATGCGCAGGACGGCGTACTCGATGGCTCGGCCAACTGCCCCGTGGTGAAGATCTCCAACTGGGTTCCCGACCCCGTTGCACTGGGGCGCGTGTTCGATGACCCCAACTGCTTCACCTTCCAGGAGATGTTCCCCGGGGGCTTCACGCCGCAGTTCGGGGGCGACGCGTCGGACGCGTCGTTGGTGGTGGGGCTGAGGGGCCACACCCACGGCGGCCTGCTGTGGGACGTCAGCGGCAGCTTCGGCCGGAACGCGGTCGACTTCTTCATCGACAACACGGTCAACGCATCGCTGGGTCCCCAGTCCCCCGCCTCCTTCGACCCCGGCATCTACATGCAGAGGGAGATCGGCGCCAACCTCGACCTGAACTACACGGTCAACGACATGGTCAACGTGGCGGGCGGCGCCGAGTTCAGGGACGAATACTTCGAGATCGGCATCGGAGAGACAACGTCGTGGGAGATCGGCCCCTTCGCCCCTCAGGGGTTCAGCGCCGGATCCAACGGCTTCCCGGGCTTCAGCGACATTGCGGCCGGGGGATGGCACCGGGCCAACTATGCCGTGTACGGCGACGTGGAGCTGCGCGGGCGCGACGACCGCTGGACCGTGGGCACGGCGCTACGGACGGAGCGCTTCGAGGACTTCGGCACCACGGCGAACGGCAAGGTGGCCGCTCGCTACGCACTCACGGACGTGGTGGCGGTGCGGGGCAGCGCGAGCACCGGCTTCCGTGCTCCGACCCCGGGACAGCAGAACGCCTTCAACGTGTCGACCCAGTTCGACCGCACGCTGCGGGAGCTGGTCAACAACGGGACCATCCCGTCGACATCCAGAGTGGCCGAGATCAAGGGGGGGAGGCCGCTTGATGCCGAGAAGTCCGTGAACGCCAGCCTCGGTATGGTGATCGACGCGGGTTCGTTCACCGTGTCGGCGGACTACTTTCGCATCGCCCTTTCGGACCGGATTGCGCTCAGCCAGTCGTTCAAACTCGACCCGGCCGAAGCCGAGCGGCTGATCGCCGAGGGGATCACCAGTGCGAGGAATCTGGCCAACTTCCGTTTCTTCACCAACGACTTCAACACGCGTACGCAGGGCGTCGACGTGGTGGCGTCCTTCGCCCCCGCAGGGATGGGCGGCGACACCGAATTCAGCCTGGCGTTCAACCACACCGCCACCACGGTCACGAGCTACAATCCGGCGGTGCTGGACGAGGTCCGGATCCGCCAGCTCGAGGATGCACTGCCCGGCACCCGCTGGACCACCTCCGGCAGGCGGACATGGGGTGATCTGTCGCTCCTGGGCCGGCTCAGCTACTACGCCGGCTGGTTCGACTCGCGGGACGACCGGGACTATCCGGGCGAATTCCTCGTGGACCTGGAGGCCACCTACGCGGTGAGTGAGTCAGCGAGGATCACCGTGGGCGGCCAGAACGCGCTGAATCAGTACCCGGAAGAGAACCCCAACGCCGCGACGGTTGCAGGGAACCGGTACAGCCCGGCGACTCCGTTCGGTGGAAGCGGAGGCTTCTACTACGTGAAGGCGGGGTTCAGCTGGTAGGCTGATCCCGGTGCTCCCGGATGAAGTCCTCCGTCCCTTCCGGCAGAAACAGGTTGTCGGAGATCTCCGCGATCTCCTCGGCTTCTTCCCAAGCCCGTTCGAGCAGCCACAACTCGCCCTCCAGCGCGCGCCGTTCCTGCTCTTCGTGGAGTGCCATCTCGAGGGCCAGCTTGGTGGGCTTAGGCATCTTGTTGACGTAGCCCGGCACGCCCTTCTTGTCCTGGAAGCGGTCACCTTCGGCGATGTCCACGAGAAACCGTTCCGGGTGGCCAACCGCTTCGATTTCGTCCACGGCGTGCTGGACCATCTCCTTCTTGCCGCCCATCGCGTTCATCTTGGGAAGGATCGTCCCCGCGAAGCGGCGGGCCTCGGCGCCTTCGTGCCACGTCTTCTTCTTCCCCTTCCGGACCTGCACCTTGAAGCCCAGCTCGTCGTCGGCGGGGCGCACACGGGTGCCGAGGAGGTCCTGCCGCTTGAGCTTGATCACGCCGCCCTTTTCCGGGTGCAGCTTGACCAGCGTGCGCGAGTTCATCCAGATGTTGACCCAGTTGCCGGACTGGGCCAGCAGCGCGCCGCCGAGACCTGCAGCTGCTCCGCCGATCACGAAGCCGCCGAAGACGACTACGGCCGCGGTGCCGTAGACGATCGTCTTGCGCCTGCGCCTTCCGAACTGGTCCCCATAACGCCAGGCCGCGAACTCGGGACGCATCGGCTCTCCGATCCTCACGAGCGTCAGACCCTCCGGATGGCGCGCAAGCCCGATGTTGTCGGTGGATACGCGCACCCGCGTGTCCCGAAAGATCCGCTCGCACGTCTCCACCGCTTCCCATCGCTCTTCGAGAGGGGTCAGGTTCCAGCGCTCGCACTTCGTGCAGACGACCCAGAGCCGCCCGCGCGCGGCGTCGAAGGCGAGGCGTTGCCCCACCGGGAAGGTCTCGATGACCTCGTTGGTCCCGAGGGGCTTTGTGCAGAACATGCAGGAGGCGTACACGGCGGTGTCCGTTGACGTGACGGGGGTCGGACTGCTAACCAACATAGGGTACGAGAACGGCGGGGGCCTTCTTTCGGGGCCCGCCGGCCGCTGGCACCCCTTCGAGCATGGAGACGCCCATGGAACCGCAGACGACGGCGCTGATCACCGACCCCATGGCCGTGTTCGGCTTCCTGGCCGCCATCGTCGCCCTGGTCTTCTGGATCTCGGAGTTGCCCCGCTTCAAGAAGGTCTTCGAGGTGATCCCCCCGGTCATCTACGTCTACTTCCTGCCCATGCTCGCGACGACCGCCGGGATCACACCGTCGGCGTCGCCGCTTTACGACTGGACCGTCCCTTACCTCCTCCTCTTCGCGCTCCTCATGCTGATGGTCTCGGTGGACGTGATGAGCATCGTCCGGCTGGGTGGGATGGCGCTCTTCATGGTCGCGGCGGGCACGGTCGGCATCGTCATCGGCGGGCCGATTTCGCTCCTGATCTTCCAGGGCGCGCTCCCGGCCGACGCCTGGACCGGGTTCGCGGCGCTGTCGGGGAGCTGGATCGGGGGGACGGCCAACATGGTTGCAATCGCTGAGAGCGTCGGCACGACCCCCGACGCGATGGGCCCGGTGATCGTGGTGGACACGGTGGTGGGGTACGGGTGGATGGGGGTGCTGATCGCGCTGGTGGGGTTTCAGAGCCGCTTCGACCGGCGCACCAAAGCGCGTGTCGAGGCGGTCGAAGAGACCAACAGCCGCCTTGCGGAGATGGACCGGGAGCGACGTCCGACCACGCTGCGCGATGCGGTGGTCATGATCGGGCTGGGCATGGCGTGTGCGGTGGGGGCGGAGCGGTTGGGCCAGGGCCTCCCGGCGATAGGAGATCCGACGATCGTCAGCGGCACCACCTGGTCCATCCTCATCGTGGTGACCGGTGGCCTGGCCCTCTCCTTCACGCGCCTTCGTGATCTGGAGAAGGTGGGCGCGTCGGGGCTGGGCTACACGGCTCTGTACCTGCTCCTGGCCGGCATCGGCGCCCAGGCCGACCTGAGGGCCGTGCTCGACGCACCGGTCTACCTGGCCGCGGGCGCAGTATGGATCGCGATCCACGTCGGCGTGCTTTTGATCGCTGCCCGGATCGTGCGTGCGCCCCTCTTCTTCGTGGCGACGGGCAGCATGGCCAACATTGGGGGCGCGGCCTCGGCCCCGGTGGTGGCGGGCGTGTACCACCGCGCAATGGCGCCCATCGGGCTGCTGATGGCCGTGGCGGGCTACATTCTGGGGATCTACGCCGCGCTTCTGTGTGCGTGGTTGCTCGGGCTGGTGGGGACGTGACCGTGCTGGGCCGATAGTGGGCTGCCGTGTACAAGTCCTGCGTCATCGCAACGCACTAAGGCCGCGAGATTAGCGGGAGATCACGGTCTCGTACGCGGCCGGGTCCATATAAGCGTGAACTCCTCGCCCGCCACCTGCAGGAGGCTGACGCGGTACCGGGCGTGGTCGCCCCGGTGGGGCACCCAGACCCGCAGCACCAGTTCCTCCGACGGGGCTCCGGCGATGATGACCTCGCGTCGGGTCGAGGAGGACTCGTCCCTCTCGAAGAGCTCCAGTCCCGGCGCCTGCAGCGAGTCGATGGCCGGCCCCTCGACCACGAGCATGACCCCGATGTCACGGGCTTCGGGCGGGGCCGTCAACCGGACGAACAGAGGGCCGGGGTCCAAGACCACCGCATCGGCTGCCCGGTCATCCCGGGCCGCGTCATCGTGCGGCTGGACGATTGTGTCCGCGAGGACGCAGCCCCAGGCCGAAGTCGCCGCGACCAGAAGCGCCGCGCGCAACCACCGGGTCACGGACCGCCGGGTCACGGAACCACCGCGGGCGGCGGTGCGGAGCCGGCAGTCGGCCCGGATGCTTCACCCGGTCGGCAGCGGGCGATCCAGCCGAGCAGGTCGCCGAGGTCGTACCTTCCGTTCCCGTTCCCCAGACTGTCGAGGGCGGCGAGCCGGTCATCGCTCAGATCTCCGTCTTCCCACAACGCCGCGGCCAATGATCCGCGGGTCATCTCTTCTCCAATGCCCGGAGTGGAGCAGAGCCGCCCGGCTCCATCGTCCCCCACGCGCGCATCCCCCGCCGCCGAGCTCGCTGCCGGACCATTGATCGTCGCCGACAGCGAGTGCGACAGCGGCCGGCCATCGCCGGTGCAGATGGCGCCATTTGCATTGCAGTCGGTCGTTTCCGGCAACTCGATCTGCACCGAGGCGCTCGAATCCGGCTGGACCGTGATCGTCCACCGAAGGTTGCTTCCCTGCTCCTTGCGTGCGGCTTTGCGCACGGCGCCGCCCGTGACATCGAATGCATGGTCGCGCAGCGTCTTGTAGCTGATCGGAAAATGCTCGCTGAACGTCAGCCCGAATGTGAATGCGTTCTCCCCATCGTGAGACGCTGGCATGTCCTCGAAGCTCGCCGTCAACGGCGGCGACTCATCGTCGTCAACGATCGTGCCCGTCGCGTTCGCATCGCCCAGCGTCGCGTTCGCCGGGTTCGACAAGGTCAGCGTGAACGTCTCGTTCTCCTCATCGACCGAGTCGTCCGTCGTCGCAACGCTCACGGTCTTCGACGTCTCGTTCGCCCCGAAGGTCACTGTCCCCGACGCCGCCGTGAAGTCGGTCCCGCTCGCCGCCGTGCCGCTCGAGGTCGCGTACTGGACCTCCACCTGCTGCCCGCTCGCCGCCGACAGCGACACCGTGAAGGCGACCGCATCGCCCTCGCTCGCTCTCCCGTCCGACACCGACAGCTCCGGTGCCAGCTCGGGCAGTACTTCCAGGGGCAGACCGGGGGCCCTGGCGAGCGCGTAGCCGAGATTCCTCGGCGGCGGGGGCGGCAAGGACGTGCCGATGTCCGCAGTGACGGCAGCCGTCGTGCCGGTCGTGCGAGTCGCGGTCACGGTGCCGCTCTCCACCGCGCCGACGGGAATCCTGAGCGTGGTCGCCCCGCCGTCGATGCTCCCGTTCGTCACGCTCACCGGAAGCGTCATCGTGAACGGCGCGCCCGCGGGTACCGTGGCCTTGAACCCGTTGTTCCCGACTCTTTCCAGGGAAACGGCCAGGACCATCGGATCCACCGAGTTGTCCTGCACTTCAAGGATTCCCAGCGCCGAAAGCCCCTCGAACACGCCGTCCGGCAGGGTGGTCAACCGGTTACTTGGCAGACTGATCCAGTACAGCGAGGATAGCCCGTCGAACACGTCCTCGGGCAGGCTGCTCAATTGGTTTGCCATCAGCGTGAGTTCCGTCAGAGATGACAACCCCTCGAGCACCTCCCCCGGCAGGGCGCTCAGCCGATTGGTCTCCAGATTGAGCTCTTCCAGCGCCGACAGGCCGTCGAACACGTCCACCGGCAGGGTGCTCAACTGATTGGTGCCCAGCCAAATCTCCGTCAGCTTCGACAGGCCGGGGAAATCTCCGGCCTTCAGCGAGCTGATCCCTTTGTCGTCAGTTCGCCCTTAAGCTTGGCCAACCGGGCGGCGGTGACCTGCGTGCAGTCGCGGGCGGCCTGGATCCGGGCGACGATGGGGAATGGTGAGGAGTTCAACGTTCGCTAGCCTACCCAACAATACTTTGCGCATCACAATCGTTTTCTGCAATGCCATACTGTTTTGTTGTCTATACCAAATTTTCTGTTCTGTGAAAAGCCGTATATCCATTTCTTGACAACATACATTACTCATACCCCACTACAGCACTTCTTCTAACCACGTCCGCGCGGTCCGAACGGGTCTGACCGCGAGGGCGGGGCAACTCAAGTCCCTTCCACGGTCACCGACGGCGCGCGAAGCCGGCCCCGGGTCAGCCGGCCCGCGTTTCGGCTTCCCGCAGGACCCATTCCCGGAATGCCTGGACTTCGGGTCGTTGTCGGGAGGCCGCGGTGGTGATGAGGCAGCAGCGTTCGGGCGCCTCGGCTTGTCGGTCGAACAGGGGAACCAGGGTTCTGTGTTCCAGCTCCCGCGCGATCAGCATCGGGCGTCCGATGGCGGCCCCGAGGCCGTTGACCGCGGCCTCGACCAGCGTGCTGTAGAGGCGGAAGCCGGAGGCGTGCGACAGATCCGGTGTGGGCTGGCCCTGACGGGCGAACCAGTACGACCAGTCGGCGTCCCATCCGAGATCATAGAGCAGGGGCCAGCCGTCCAGGTCGGCTGGGCTGCGCACCTGGCCGAGCGCGGCGAGCAGGGCCGGGCTGCAGACGGGCAGCAATTGTTCCTCGTAGAGCGTATCCTCGAGCAACGTGTCCTCGCGTCGCGTCACCGGGCGCGGGGCCGCGGTGTTGCCCGTATAGGCGAACCAGGCGTCGAAGTCACGGAGGTGGGGGTCGACGCCGCGATGATTGGTCTCGAGCTCGATGGCGATGTCGGGGTGAAACGCCTTGAACGAGGCGAGCCTCGGTACCAGCCACTTCTCGGCGACCGCCTCGACCGAGACGATACGGACCGGCCGGGGCCACCGGCGCTGTCGTTCGGAAACGCCGTGGACTTCGGCGAGGATGCGCTGCACCTCCGTGAGGTAGGTCCGGCCGCGACGGTTGAGGCGCACGCCGCGGGGGCGGCGGTCGAACAGCGGGACATCGAGATACTTCTCCAGCGTCCTGATGCGGTGGCCGACGGCGGTCGGGGTGACGCCGAGTTCGGCCGCGGCACGGGCCAAATTCTGGCGGCGGGCCGCGGCCTCGAAGAAGCGCAGATTTTCGAGTGGGGGTAGGAGTTGCATGGTAGCGAAACCTCCAGACGGGGCGACAACGGAATGCCCGGTAATTGATCGCACATTTGCGCAGGGACGGCAAACCCGTCGGCGACGCGAAAATCCGGCCACCGCAGGCAAGCCCTGGAGCCGCGACGGTTGAGCCGCAGGGTTGCGCTGGCAGGCGGGTTCAAACCCGTTCGGGCCGCGTGGACGTGATAGAAATAAAATATGATGGCATATGAGTAATATAAGTTGTCGATCAATGCCAGAATGGCCTTTCAGATAACAACAACGTCACTATAGGACATAGAAACAGTCTATCATTGCAGCAAGCGATTGTGATGGGGCCCATGCTCGGTTGGCCAGGCTAGCGCACGTTGAACTCCTCACCATCCCACGCTCCGAAAGGACCCTTCACCATTTTCATCGGCTCGGCGCGCCTCGCCGAACACCAACCACAGCTCCCCCTGTTCAACCGGCGAACGGCGAGTCACTCCCTGTGGGGACAATACAAATACGGCATGGAAACAATGCAATTTTGCTATTGCGAGGCGGTTTCAGCGGACCCAAGATATTCGTTGAAACGCTGGAACTCCCGTGTTACGGCGCCGCGCGGCAGCACGCGATTCGGCTGACAGGGGGGCTGGAACGTATGGTCGTCAGTGGCAACAACGAAGAAGGGTTGACATTGCAGAACGCAGCATCGGTCTTCCGTCGTGGGCGAGACGGGCCGATTCCTTCGGAACTCGGCAACAACGTTCGGTCTGAGGAGCATTGAGCTGTCGCCTTGAGCAGCTCAGCCTGGGAGTCAACAATCTCACCGGTGAGATCCCCCGCAGTCTGGGCAACCTTGCCATGCTTTCCAGTCTGCATCTGGGGGGGAACGCGCTGGAAGGCCCGATTCCTCGCGAACTCGGCAACCTCAACAGGCTAGTCAATCTGTCTCTCCTCAACAACGCGTTGACGGGTCGAATACCCCCGGAACTCGGCAATCTCGCGAACCAGGTGCACCTGAGCCTGAGTGGAAACCCTCTGACCGGTCCGATCCCGTCGGAATTGAGTAACCTCACCAAAAATGGCTGTCAGGCCTGTCGTTTCCACGCATTGCGTCCTGTGGTCACATGGCCGTGAGGGCCTACTTGACGCAGGCCGTGCAATCGCGCGCGTTTCCGGTCCCCCTCATTGCGGGGGATGACGCACTACTCCGTGTGTTCGTGACCGCTGACCAATGCGGTAACGCAGACTCACCCGACCGGGAAGTCCTCGGGTTGGTGGCTGGCATGGCAGCCGATCCGGAGAATCACGAGCTACTCCGGCACACGGCCGATCTGATGCCGGTTGGCAAAGTCAACGTGACCGCCCACTCGTCCGTGCTCACGTCCACCAACAACGTTCGGACGCTGCTTGGTGAGGCCCGCGCAATCAGCCATGCCCGAGAGGTCACTCCTGCTTTGGGGAGGAATCGACGCGGCGGGAGACCCATACTTGGAACCGGCATTCGTGGTCCGCTCAGCACGCGCGCTTCCAGACTCGGCGGGCGACTACGAAATCAAGGGACTCACCAAGGGTGGCGAAGTGCTGTTCCAGTTCGACTTCGACATGCCGGAGGAACCGGACGGCAACGGGAGCTCCAGTTTCGCTTTCGGTCTTCCGGTTCAGTCCGGATGGATTGGCAACCTGGCAAGCGTCACCCCTTCCGGCCCCGGGGGAACCGCGACCCTGGACGAACCCACCGACCGGCCAATGACCATCTTGCGCAGCCGGCAGACCGGTCAAGCCCGCGGTGTGCTACGGGGCCAACATTTCGCAGCGCTAGAGGTCGCGGCCCTCATGCCGGACGTCAAGCCCATTCTGGCGGGTATGTTCGTGGACGATGAAGGCCGGCCCGCCGCTCGAGCGCGAGAGATGCCGTGCCACGTCCCGCTCGTCCGGGAGTTCCAGGACGTACGTCGGCGCGCGGAGCACCGTGGCGTCGCCGGTGTCGCCGACGAAGATCAGGTGACCTTCGCAGGCCACGAAGACAGGATGTCCACCGACACACCCGAGAGAACTTGGCCGAACGATCGGAGGGGCTCAAACAGCCTGCCTGGCAGCATCACGTCCGATACATAGGCGCCCGATGGCTCGAAGGCCGTGCAGCGGCCCAGCTCCAGGTCCGCCACCCCAACCGTTCCCTCCTCGCCGCGCGCGAGGTAGGCAGGGCTGCCAAACTCGCTGGGACCTTCCCCCTTGCGGCCGAAGACCTCCACGACGGCGCCTTCCCCGTCCGCGCATTGGATCTGGCTCTCGTAGGAATCGATTGCGCAGGCCGTGCGCTCGTCCGCAAGTGATAAGCCAAGTGGTATGACCACAACGATCCGATCTACTATATCTATATGATACAACATGACTTGAACGGTTCGGTGTCGTAACCAAAGCTTCCTGGCCGCCATCGTGGCCGGGAGGGACGGAAGATCCCGTGCTGCTAGATCGGCCCCTCCTCCCACGGTCCCCAGAGCGCGTAGGTCGCGCTCGCCCGGGAGCCTCCATGCCACCGGGAACCCTGTGCGTTGAAGAACAGGACGCGGCCGTCCGCGCTGAAGCACGCGCCAGCGAACTCGTCCCGCTCGTTCCCGGTGTCGGGGGCCCGGACAAGGTTCACGATCCGTCCCTGCCGGTCGAGGCCCCGGATGAACTGGTCTCCGGTCCCGTCTTCGCACATCACCAATCCACCTCGTGGACTCAATACGATGTTGTCCGGGCTGTCCAGGATGTCTTTCGAGGGCGATTCGAAGACCAGCCTCAGCTCTCCCGTCTCCGCGGAGGTCGGCCGGTAGTGGAACACCTGCCCCGCGAGCGCGTCCCCTCCGTTCGTCGACACGACATGGATCCCGCCGTCCCCGTGGAAGGCGCCTTCGAGCCGCGCGAACCGTGCGGCGCCCTCCGCCACGCCCTGATTGAAGACCGCCAGCGGTTCCTCCTCGGCGGTGCGGGGATCGGGATCGGCAATGTCGACCCAGTGCACGGGCAACACCGCTCCCTGCGTCTGGCCCCGTGCGGTCAGGTACTCCGCCTGGCCCGTCACCGCCATCATCTGAAGCCTGCCGCCGTCGGCGAGCACTCCGGGGGTGTCGGGGATGAAACGATAGAAGCCCGCGCCGGGTTCGCTGCCGGGCTCGTACCACATGTCCTCGGTCTGGTAGACGATCCCCGTCGCCGGATCCACGGCCACCGCCTCGTGCACGAAACGTCCCATGGCGCGCAAGGGCCTGGGGTCCACGGGGCCCGTCGCGCCCACCGGAACTTCGAAGATGTACCCGTGCGGCCTGCGGTAGCCCGACTCGGGTCCGTAGGTGGTCTCCTCACACGATAGCCAGCTGCCCCATGGTGTGGGACCGCCGGCGCAGTTGACCATGGTGCCCGCCAGCGACACGAACTCGTCCACGAGTTCAACGGCGACATCACTTCCGCTCACGGCAACGCTGACCTCCAGCGATGTGGTTCCGCCGCTCGCCCGGCGGTCGTAGTGGGGATCACCGATCGGCACCGCTTCGTCGGCGTAGTCGTCCATCTCGTGGTTGCGGATCAGCCGGACGTTGCCGTTCGGCAGCGGAAACGCGGCCATGCCGTCAAACCCATTGGGGACGATCAAGCCGTCTCTGGCGGACGACGGAAGCCCTCCCGAACTGAGGCGGATGCAGCGGAAGCGTTCCGGAATCTCCAGTTCGGGGCAGTCCGGGCTTCTGATCAGTTCGCCGTAGGGCTTGATGAACGGGTCGGGAGGCTTGACCGGGACATCGGTCTCTCCGGACTCGTCGGGACCGGTGGTATCGCTGCAGGCTACAAGCCCCGCCAGGGACGGGGTAACGATGGCGGTCCCACTCGCGCAGGCCAGTCTCCTCAGGAACGTACGGCGCGGAATGGACATGAGCGTTCTCCTTGTGGTTGGCGGGAGATGCCCTCGGGCCGACAGCAAGATCCTATCGCTTCCTCCTCACCTTCGCAGCGGGATCCGTGTGTTTCTCAACCTTGCGGTCGTCCAGCATCCTCTTCAGGTCTTGGAGACGGTCGCCCCGGCTGCGCTCTCGGTGTGGGCCGTCGCCAGGACCACATGGGTTATGTTGGCGGGCAACCCGCTTGGGAGCCGCGTGGCCTTGAAGATGACAGTGCCGTCCGCCACGATCTCCAGCTCCGGCCCTTGACGCTCAATGTCATTTCGGTGAATTCCCCGGGGCCGTCGTTAATCGCGTCGGAAAACCCGTATCCGAAATCGCGGATGTAGATCCGGCCCCCCTCACCGGAACCGTCACGATCGTCGTCCCAGACCCAGAATCGGTAGTTTGTGTCGACGCACAGGAGCACCGCACTCCAGGGCAAGGGGCGCGAGCCCCGCGCGCGAACTCCGCCGGAGCGCGGGCCAAACCAACTCGTCCCCCGACGCTGGGAAACCTGTGCCTTCGGAATCTCCATACCCGTACATTGAGGAGCCCGATTCTGCGGTGTCAACAGCGTGGAGCGAGAGGATATTCCAAGAGGTCCGCCGGGATCCGGATCGTCCAGACCCCGCCCGACGACCTTGTCTACGCGGCACTGGCCGAAGAACCCTCGCTGTCGATCGACGTGCTCAGTGGCCCGGAGGAGTTGCTTTTCGGCACGATCGCTTCCGCCCGGCGCGACGCTGCGGGGAACCTTATCGTGGCTGATCGGCAGCGGGGCATGGCCGGTCGCCGCGCCTCCCCGTTCAACGTGCCCGATCTGCAATCCCTGGGATCCCTTGAGGACGTGGTGGACGCCATGTTCGCGGGGGAGGAGAACCGCCGGGTCCTGTTCGTGTGACGAAGCGGAGACCCGGGAAACGATCGAGCAATACCGCCAGTTCCCACTGCCAGAGTCGCTGCCCGGGTATACCCATGTGCTCTTTGCCGACGAGGGCGAACTCTGGGCGCGCCATACGGTCAGCCAAAGCGGAGCCCGCAGCGCCCGCAAGCGAGGCGCGTCCTCACTCCCCCGTCACGCTTTGGAGCGAAGCCTTGAAGCCAATGCAGCCCCCTCCCTCCTTCCACTCCACCGCGTGCGGCACTCCTTCGCTCGCCAGCTCTTCCAGGATGGAACGCACCTCGTCCGCGAGGCGCTGGTCGAAGAGATGGGGGTGGTCGAGGTACCAGGCCACCCAGGACTCGCCGAGCAGATGGTCCTTGAAGGAGCGACGGTAGGACTCCCACATCCTGTCTTCAATCGCCCCGGTCTCCCACTGGTAGAGCAGGTTGCCGATGTGACGGAAGACCGCTGTCATGTAGGAGTCCCAGCGCAACCGCTCCCCGGCCGCGAGCTGGTCCGGCGCGTCGGCCGCCCGCGTAAGGAAGTCGGCGAGTTCGCGGTCGCGGAAGACGAGCTCGAGCAGGCGGATGCTGTTCTCGACCATCGAGTTGAAGGCGGCCGCGCGCACGCTCCTGGTGTTGCGCCGGGTCTGCTCCATGCCCAGCCTCAGCTGGCGCGCGACCAGAAGCAGCGACAGCACGACGCCCAGGGCGCCGATGAACTCGCCAAGGTTGCCGAGGATGTCAAAGGTCATCCGGGTAAACGTCACGAAGCAGAGAGTGCGCGAGCGCGCGAACCGGGAACCGGTCGCGGCGCCAGGAAATCCGGCTTGGCGGCGGACGAAACGCCGCCATGGGGACCGGAGGTGCTCACAATATACGCGCTCCTCGGTCCCTGGCGCGACCTCCGGCGTCCCACAGCGTGGGCCAAGGGGACATGGCCGGTCGGCTGGACAGTATGGACGCCAAGCTGGAGACAATCGTGGGGATTATGCAGGAGAGGATACGCGCATCGTCAACATCCGGGCACGCTGCGGCGTGGAGCCGGCATTGGAGGGTCTGCGCGGCCGTCGCCGTGTTGGGATGTGGAGGGTGTGGGCGGCCACCAGTTGCAGACGAGACTGAGACCTGGCTTACTGAACCCGAATTCAGGATCGGGGACGCGCTGGAGGGCGATGCGCTCTTCTCGTGGATCCCGTACCTGCGCGCGACCGAGGACGGGCGGATCTTCGTCCTGGAGCCATACATCAGCGCAGTAAGCGTCTGGGATCGCGACGGCGAGCCGGTACTGAGCATCGGGCGCCCTGGCCAGGGACCGGGCGACTTCGTCTTGCCGCACCGGATGCACGTCGGGCCCGACGGCTTCTTCGTGCACGAGGATTCGCGCTTCACGTTCTATGCCGATGACGGCACACTGCTGAGAACGGCGCCCGGGATACCCACATCGGCCAGCTTCCAGGGATGGCCAATGTGGGCGGGCGCTGGGCCATGGACACCGTGTACGTCGTGGACCGAAGGAAGGGAACCCTGGGGATTCGAGACCCCGGCGGCGAATCCCCACACGCTGGGCTCTTCACTGCGCAATTCTTCGGGGACAGCGACCTCTATGAGTTCGATCCTGGGACAGGTACGGTCTTGGTTGTACGGAGGAACACCGGAGTCGGCGTGCTGGAGATCGTCGAGGTGGATGCCGCAGGTGACACGGTCTGGCACCGTAGACTCACATTCGCTCCGTTGGAGCTGGATGACGAGCGGATCGAGCAGTCCGTCACCCTCTTGGCGGAGGTGTTGAGCCGAGGTCCGCAGGCGGCCAGCAGGGCCCGACTCGTCCGCTACCCGCACCGCCAGTCAGCATGAAGGCTGCCGGCGCTACCGTCCGAGAACGCGCCTCAGTTCCACGACTTCCTCGCCGAGCTCCGTCTTGCGCACCACTGCAGCCAAGTCCCCCGTCAGGTCAAGCAACCTCACGTCGTCGGGAGATGTCAGAGTGGCAACGTGCCCCTCGCCAGGCCTGAAGACGAACCACTCCGGGCCGGCGATTTCGCCGCTGCCGGATTCGATTCCGCCGTAACGGAGCGCAAACACGAATCCGTCGGCCACGATCAGCGGAGGACGGTGCGCCCGCTCCAACGTGAACCATCCATACGGCGGCAGGTGGTCCGGAAACCCGGCGCGAAACATTCCTTCAACAAAGCGCTCCACCCTTTCGTCGGCGCCCGCGAGGACCCCTTCGCGCGCCCACTCGATGTCGCTCTGTTTCAACGGTGTCAGCGGCGGCACCGGGTCTGGCATCAGCGTCTCCAATTGAGCGCCGTCACGGCCGTACACCGAAATCGCGTAGGAGTCGTTGTCCATCACTACGAAGATGGAATCCACCACGGCGACCCCTGTAGCGCGCCCGAACGGCCGGAACATCTGCCGGACACCGCCGCGTCCCCAAGGTTCGAAATACATCTCCTGGCCGACCATGTCGATCAGCCGGGTGGCGGATGCGCCTTCCGAGTCATGGCGAACCAGTGTCATGGGCAAGCGGCGCGTCTCCGCCTCGTCCGGTACATACATTGGGTTGTCTACGGCGACAGCCAGAAGCGAACCGTCCGCGAAGGAGCCGACCACGGAGGTCAACGGCAATTCGTCATGCGGCCTGACGGCAATGGAGCGCACCCGGGTGCCATCCAACGAGTAGACCGCCACTCTGATGTTTGCACGGTCATATACGTGGATTTCGTCCCTGACCCGGTTCATCCAGCCCATGTTACGGTACTCTCCGGGGCCTTCTCCTTCTCGGCCGACAGTCTTGTCGAGCCGACCGGCATGAGTGTAGAAGCGGAGACTGCCCGTACTCGCCTCTGCAACGACCACATGGTGTTCGGAAATCGCGACCCCGGCCACTCGGTAGAGCGGATCCGTTTGCGTACCCCCCGCGCTCGCAAGGACCTTCGAGTCCAGCCGCCACATCGCCGGGCCCGGGTTTGCCGACTGCATGACGGTGGGCTCCGGGGCAATGGACGCGACAGAAGACCCTTCGCCTGGGGCGGGAGAATTCGGCTCCTCAGCGCCCCCTCGTCCATCGAGGTTAAACGAGAAGCCTCTCGCGGCCCATTCCCGCACGCTCCGACGACCTTCGAACCGTGCAACTTCCGTGAGTGCCTCCGAAGTCCAGGAAGTCTGTCCCACGGTGATGTCCTCGAGAAACACCAAAACTGCCGGCACCGTCCCCCCGCTGTAGCGAAAGCGCCCAGTGTTGAACCAGCCGCGTCCTACAGAAACCTCGTCACGATGGGATAGGCTCCGAGCCCGACATTGACAGGGTGGCCATGGATCCGCAGCCTTTGGCTACAGGTCTTGGACAGCCGTCCGGTGGTCGTCGGCTTCACTAGCAGGGACAGCCCGAAGCCACCCCGTCCGTCGTTGGACCTCGTGACCTGAGCAAGGCCGATAGCTGTGTACACGAAATGCATGTTCTGCACCAAACCCCTCGGTACCAACGAGGTCGTCGAGACGTTCCCGGTCGGCCGGCGACTGGCGTTCGACGAGGCCCGGGGGCGGCTCTGGGTCGTGTGCCGGAAGTGCGAGCGCTGGAATCTGACCCCTCTGGAGGAACGCTGGGAAGCGGTGGAGGCGTGCGAACGGATCTTCCGCGACACCCGGGTCCGGTTCTCGACCGACAACATCGGGCTCGCCCGCCACCCGGAAGGACTGACCCTGGTGCGCGTCGGCGAGCCCCTGCGCCCCGAGTTTGCGGCGTGGCGCTACGGGGACCAGTTCGGGCGTCGGCGGCGCAGGAAGATGCTGTATGGAGCCGCCGGCGTCGCCCTGGTGGGGGGGACCGCCGCTGGAGGCCTGGCCATCGGTGTGATGGGCGTCGTCCTGGTCGAGGCGCCGCTTCACATGGTCAACCTGTGGGTGAACCTGCGTACAAGGGTCAAGCTTCGTCCAGACGGTGGCGGCGTCATAGGACTCACGCGCGGTGACCTCCGCGACACCCGAATCCGCCCGGCCGACGACGACCCCGGCTTCAAGGTACAGGTGTGCCGGACTTCTCACAGCGTTGTCCGGAAGAAATGGTACCACGGCGAGGAAGCCCACCGCTTCGCCTCTGCGATCGTACCCGGACTGAACGCGATGGGGGGAACGAAAGCCGCTGTCCGCGACGCTGCGGGGGAGATCGAGGCAGCGGGCCATCCCGAGCGCTTTCTCTCCGACATCGCCCGCGGTGACGGGTTCGAGAATGGATGGGGCGAACCCGGATACATGGCCGAGATGCCGAAGCCCACCCGACTGGCGCTCGAGATGGCACTTCACGAGGAGCAGGAACGGCGGGCCCTCGAAGGCGAGCTGTGGCTGCTGGAGCGTGCATGGCGCGAAGCCGAGGAGATCGCCGAGATTTCGGACAATCTGTTCTTGCCGGAGGGAACCGAGGAATTCATCAGGGAGCACGGGGGCGCGACGGAGGGGGACGGCACACCACGGCGCGGACAAACGTAGGGATCCGGATGAGACTTCTCCGATATCCGCTGCACGCGGTCCGCTGGGTTTTGTTCGGCGTAGTGCTGGCCGTACTCCCCTTCGTGCTCCTCATCCGGGGCGGCGTCTTTGCCTACCACGAGTGGGGACTCGGAACGTGGCCCTCGCTGATCCTATCGGCCTCGGCCACGGTGCTGCTGGTGGCGCTCTACGCCTGGGCCGTGAGCCGGCGCATCGGTGCGCGCAAGGGGCTGAAGAAGCTCCTCACGCGCGGGGCGGCGGTCATCGGCGCGGCGTACGTGGCCTATTCGCTCATTTTCGTCGCAGGTGCCAACGCCAAGTCGGAAGCGGTGCGGGCCGAGTACTCCGCACTACACCCGCTGCTCCGAGTGGCCGCGAGCGCCCTGATCCTCGTGGACCCGGGGGCGGTCATCACGGACGCGGGCCGCACCCGCGACTTCTACCGGCGCATGGGTCTGTCGCCAAACGAGACGTCCCTCCACTTCGAACAGCAGACGGGGTTCGTTCACGCCCTGGATCTGCGCACGGTCAGCCGCCCCGAATGGCGGAACCACGCGGCCGAACTTGCGTTCCGGGCGATGGGCTTCCACACCCTGCGCCACGTAGGCACCGCCGATCACCTGCACGTGTCACTGAGGCGCACAGAGTAGCGCGCGCCCCTCAGTTGTGCGGGTGGCCCTCTTCGTAGTGCCTCGCCAGCGCGTCGCCGCCGAAGTCGTTCTCCAGGTCGCGCCACACGGAATGCACATGGTTGGCGTCGCCCTGCGTGTTGTCGTACTCGATCAGGAACGAGGGCCCGTGAACCCGGTAGTAATGACCGTCCCCGGGTTCCGTCGAGCCGGCCCACGCGAAGCGGATCTCGCCCGGGTCGATCTCGCCATGGATGCGCGCCATCCACGCGTGCGCGGATGCGCCGTCCATGTTGCCCACGTACTCCCCGATCACGCCGAAGAGCATTTGGCGTTGCTCGTCGCTCATGCGCGAAGCGGGGAGCCCCTCGACGGCCTCGAGCCGGGCTTCCCGGTCGTTTCCCGTGATGATGTCGCGGGGCGCCTCCGCCGCGATCAACGCCGCCTCGCGCTGCTCCGCCGTGAGGCTCATCACCAGGGCGCGCGCCATGTCCTCCTCGCGGCCGAGTGGACGCCACCCCGCCTTGGGCCCGGAGGGAACCCGCGCCGGATTCGCCCCCATGAACGCGGGCCCCGTCACCGTGAGCTCGTTGCTCGGGGACGAGAAGTTGAGCGACAGGTGGTGGCCCTCGAAGCGCCACCCCCAGGGCCCGTCCGGGCCGGGCGTGCCGAACATCGTGACGTAATAGTCCTCGGGATCGCGGCGCTCGGGACGGCCCTCCAGGACGCCCAGAATCCGTTCCAGTTCGATGATCGCGTTGGCCTTGTGGTACCCCTGGCTGCTCATCGTCGCCTGGAGGAGGGCATGAGCCGCGCTGCGCTGTTCCAGCGTCATGTCCTTGAGCGGCAGACCGTTGCGCGACACGGGCGTGAAAGCCCAGTTGAAGCGCTCCTCGTCGGAGAGGTCGTAGGCGGCCTTCTCGCGGGCGTCGTCGTCGAGGAGGGAGAGGAAGGCTGCCGCAGCCCCCACAACGCCGTCCTCGCTGGCCGCGGGCGCCGGTGTCCCCGACCGTCCGGGTGCCGTAATCCACGCCGCCACGGCGGCCAGCGCCGCGAGACCGAGTCCCAGGCGGGCGAACCGCCGTGCCGGATCCGTGCTTTCTCTGCTCATCTTCCTACCCCTCTTCTGCCTGAATCATTGCTGCCACTTCCTGCACCTCGTCGAGCACCCTCAGCAGGTTCCCGCTCCACAGCATGCCGATCTCTTCTTCCGAATATCCGCGACGGACCAGCTCAAGCGTGACGCCGAAGGTCTCCGACGCGTCGTCCCAGCCAGCCACGCCGCCGCCCCCGTCGAAGTCCGAGCTGATCCCGACATGCTCGAGGCCGATCAGGTTGACCATGTAGTCGATGTGGTCGACAAAGTCGGCAACGCTCACGTCGCCCGGGCCGTCCTCGCCGAGACGCTCGGCTGCGGCCGTGCGCAACCGGTTCGCCCTCCGCCTGTAGCCGTCGCGCCGGTCGTCGGGGAGGGCGCTGATGGCAGCGCGGTCGAGGAGTTCGAACCCCCTCTCGGCGGCGATCTCGGCCTGGATCGCCCCCATCGCCTCGGAGCGGGCCGCGTTCTTCGTCGTGTTCACGAAGGAGCGCAGCGCCACCGTCTGGACCACGCCGCCGTTTTCGGCCACGCCGCGGAGCTGCTCGTCGTCGAGGTTGCGGCTCACGTCGCTGAGCGCGCGGGCGGCGGAATGCGACGCGACGACCGGCGCGCGGGTCAGCTCCAGCGTCTGCATGATCGACGGCTTCGACGGGTGCGAGATGTCGATCATGATGCCCAGCCGGTTCATCTCGGCGATGGCCTCTCGGCCCATGTCGCTGAGGCCGTTGTGCAGGAAGTTGTCCGCTTCGCCGTGCGCGTCCGAGAGCTGGCTCGGGCCGGTGTGCGCCAGCGACATGTAGCGCGCGCCCCGGCTATGGAATTCCTCGACGCGCGAGATGTCGGTCCCGAGCGGGTACGCGTTCTCGACGCCGATCATGGCGACCTTCTTCCCCGAGGCCACGATCCGGCGCACGTCGTCGGAGGTCAGCGCCAGCTCGATCCGGTCGGGCGCGATCTCCTCGGTGAGTCGGTGGATGGCGTCGAACTTGTCGATGGCGTTCTCGTAGCCGGCGGCGTAGCCCTCGTCGGTGTGCGGGCCCTGGCCGGTGAAGACCACGAACCACGCCACGTCCAGCCCGCCCGCCTCCATCTTGGGCAGCGTGACCTGGGTCGACAGGTCCATGGTGTAGTTGCGCTCGGCGGTGAAGTTGGCCGTGCTGATGTCGTCGTGGGTGTCGAGGGTGATCACGCGGTCATGGATCTCGCGGGCGCGCGCGTTCATTTCCTCTTCGGTCTCGTCGGTGGCGTTGTCGGCGCCCGGGGCGCAGGTGGTGGTGGCGAGGAAGAGGAGGAGGGGGAGGGCGAGTACGACAGGTCGGCGGATGGTCATGGGCGGTGCTCCGTGGGTCCGTGTGACTCGGGACTGGCTGGCGCGCGGCCGCGGCTCAGCCGTTCGCCTCAACATAGGGCTCCGGGCGCTTGCTGGCACCCGGACCTTTGCCGAGCGGCGTCCCATGGGGCCATCTTTCTTGCCATGGGAATCATCGACTCCAGTCAGCAGCGCCGCTTTTCCGCAGAGAAGATGCAGAAGCTCAACCTGTTCGAGACCGATCAGATGTTCTGCGACGTCTACTGTCTCCGGCCCGGGCAGGCCCAGCACGTCCACTCCCATGCGGGCGCGACGAAGTTCTACTATGTGATCGAGGGCGAGGGGAGCTTCACGGTGGGGGATCGGCGAGTGAGCCTGGGCCCGGGCGCGGTGGCGTGGTCGACACCGGATGAGCCGCATGGCGTCGCCAACGAGTCCGATGGGGATCTGGTGTTGCTGGTGGCGATGGCGCCGAACCCGAACCGGTGATGGGTTTCATCCTTCTCACTGCGGATGTCGTGCTCCTGATCGTATCGTTGACCGGAGCAGTCTGGTCTGTGGCGGTTCCCGGCAAACGGGTCTGGCCGCCGCCGCGTCTGCGTTCCTGGCAGTACTTCGTGACGTGGGGCTGCTTCTGGGCAGTCTGCGGGCTCAACACCCTTCTGCTCCTCATGTATTGGAATTCCTGGGTCTTCTGGAGTCCCCTCCGGTTTATTGTGGGGGTTCCTTTGGCGTTGCTCGGGGGCCTGCTGGCGGTGTGGGGAATGGTGACGGTGGGGTTGAAGAACACGTCGGGCCTGAAGGGCGGATTCGTGGACTCCGGACCCTACCGATTCACGCGGAATCCGCAGTACCTCGGTGACATCGTCTTCTTCATCGGCGTGGGCGTGATCGCGAACTCTGTGTTCCTGTGGATCACGCATCTGCTGCTCGTGCTGGTGTTCGTCGTGGCGCCGCTGACGGAAGAGCCCTGGCTGGAAGACCAGTACGGGGATGCGTACCGGGAGTATCGGAGGCGGGTGCCGCGGTTTCTGTGAGCCCGAGCCCCCATCAGCCCCGCACTTCGGCGACCTGCACCGCGGGATCCCATCGCCCAGGCTCGGCTTCAAGCCTCACCACCGCCTCCCGGAGCACCTCGAGCGCCAGATCAATCGTGTCCAGGTGCGTCCTGAACGCGAGCGCCGCCATCCGCAGCACGAACGTCCCGTCGACCGTCGTGGAGGAGAGGAAGACCCGCCCATCGCGGTGTGTCTCCTCCACGAGCGCGCGATTGAACGCGTTCGCGTTGCCCGACTCCGGCAGCCACCGGAATGTCACCAGGGTGAGTTCCGGCTCCGGACCCACCTCGAACCCGAGCGCTCCGATCTCCCGGTGGAAGTACTTCGCGAGTTCCAGCTTCTCGCGCAGGCAGGCCCGGAACGGCTCCTCACCGTGCAGCAGCAGCGGCAGCCAGACGCGAAGCGCACGGAAGTGCTTGGTCAGCTCCGGCGACACGGCAGCGGGCGAGCGGCCTCCCCACTCGGAGTCGATCGTGTCCTGCAGGTAGCTGGCGTAGTAGGCGTGCGCGTCCTGGAGCGCCTCGCCGTCGCGGATGAGGACGGCGCCCGTGCCGTAGGGCAGAAACATGCCCTTGTGCGGGTCGAGGACCAGCGAGTCCGCGCGATCCATTCCGGCGAGTGCGGGCCGGAACTCGTCCAGCAGCGCGAAGAAGCCCCCGTACGCGGCGTCGACGTGAAACCACAGACCCTCCCGCTGCGCGATATCCGCAATCCGCGCAAGCGGATCGATCGCCCCGGTATCCGCAGTGCCCGCCGAGCCGAGAACGAGCCACGGCAGCAGCCCCCTGGACCGATCCTCAGCGACGAGTTTCGAGAGCGATTCGGGGCACAGCCTGTGGTTCCCGTCCACTCCGACATCACGTCGTACCGCCTCGCCAAGTCCGGCGACACGGATCGCCTTGTGCAGACAATGATGCATGTGGGGCGAGGCATAGACGACGGCGTGCTCGTAGTTGCGGGCCCGCAGCCCGGCCGCTTCGCGCGCCGTAACCACCGCGATCAGGCTGGCGATGGATCCGCCCGAGGCGAGGTTCCCGTCGGCGGTCCCCGGGTATCCGACGAGCTCTGCCATCCAATCGAGGATCAGGTCCTCCATGACTACGGATCCCGGCCCCACAAAGCTGACGCCGGCGTACTCGTTCGTTACGGCGGCGAGGTAGTCCGCGAGCGACGACGCGTAGATGCCGCCGCCGGGGATGTAGCCTAGGTGTCCGGCGTGTGACGGCAGAAGCCCCGGCCGCACGACGGACTCGTCGATCCGCTCGATGAGCTGTTCGATGGGCCGGGGCTCGCGATTCACCGGGAGCTTCCGGATCTCTCCGACGGCCGACTTGTCGTGATTGTACGCCGGCCTTTCCGGGAGTTCGTTCAGGAGGCGCTGCGCGTATCCGTGCGCCTGCGCCATGAGCCGGTCGCGCTCGCCCGCATCGGGGTCGAGCGACCGCGCTACCCGTTCCAGTTCGAGAATCCGGGACTCTTGCCGACCTGGGCTCACGGGATCACCATGGATCATCCGGCAGCACCACACGCGGCCCCACGCCGCGCTCCTCCATCTCAGTTGCCCCCCACCCCCGGCACCTCACCCGGCTCATCGTCCCACCACCACAGCGGCCCGATCTCGCGGTTGCCCGGGAACTGTTCGGCCAGCGTGTTCCCGTCGAAGAGGCGGCCGTTCATCATCACCATGTGGATCCGGTTGGTGTTGCGGATGTCGTCCAGCGGGTTGGCGTCGAGGACGACCAGATCCGCCAGCTTCCCGGCCTCGATCGTGCCCAGATCCTGATCCAGCCCGATGGCTTCGGCCCCGAGGATCGTGGCCACCCGCAAGGCGTCGTGCTCATCCATTCCCCCGGCCTGCATGGCCCACAGCTCCCAGTGGTAGCCCAGTCCCTGCAGCTGCCCGTGACTCCCGACCCCCGCACGGCCCCCCGCCTCCACCAGGTCCTTCACGAAGCGGGCGTGGTCGGCGAAGACATGCTCCTCGTCCCGGAACCACTGGGCGCGGCGCCGGGTCGCACCGTCCACTACCGAATGGGGCACGAAGCGGCGCAGCTTGGCGTCGTCGTGCGGGTTTTCGCGGCTGTAGAAGTAGTTCTCGGCCCACGGCCCCCCGTACGACACGAGCAGGGTGGGCGTGTAGGTCCGGCCCTGGGCCGTGAAGAGCTGCACATAGTCGTCGTAGACCGGATAGATGGGGATCGAGTGCTCCAGTCCCGGGTACCCGTCGATCGTCTCGTTCAGATTCTGGCGGATATTCAGCGATCCTTCGGTCGTCGGCATGAGGCCCAGCTCGCGGGCCGCCATGATGATCCACTGGCGCGACTGGCGGTTCCCGGCCACGTACATCTTGATCGTCTTGGTGTCGAAGTAGCTGGAGTACTTGGAGAGGATGTCCTTCGCCTTCTCCTCCGAGTCGATCATGTGCTGCCAGAAGACGCCGGGGCCGGTTGAATACACGCGGGGTCCGACCAGTTCACCGGTGCGCACGCGGTCGGCGTAGCTGAGCACGTCGGTGGTGCCGGTCTGGGGGTCGCGGGTGGTCGTGACGCCGTACGCCAGGTTCGCCAGGTACGGCCAGATGTCCGCGCGGTGCAGATTGCGGGCGGGCCGCATGTGGGCGTGCGTGTCGACGAATCCGGGGACGATGGTCTTGCCCGACATGTCGATGACGCGGGCGTCACCGGGCACGTCGAGCGAGCCGGCGGGCCCGACGGCCACGATGCGGTTGTCGCGGACCAGGATGTCGGCCCGATCGATCGTCCCCGCGTCGGCCAAGGTGATGACGCGCGCGCCGCTCAGCAGTGCGGTCCCGTCCGGGATGTCCCGCGCGGCCTCGATCTCGATCCAGACTTCGGTGGGTTGGTAGGTGTCGTCGTCCTCCTCGTCGTCTTCCTCTTCTTCGGCCTCGGCCTCGTCTCCGGCTTCCTCCGCATCCTCGCGCTCCTCCGCCTCGCGGGCCTCTTCGAAGGCCTCCGCATCATCCAGGTCATACGTGAAGAATGCGCGCCCCAGCGACCAGTGCACGGCGCGGCCGCTCGCGGACCAGGCGGGGAACTCGCCGCCCATCTCCGTGAGTCGCCGGGCCGGCACCGCGGCGTTGTCGGGGTTGCCCACGTTGATGAGCGGGGCTTCGCCGCCGACCATCGGCACCGTGGTCGTGTAGATCTGCCCTTCGATGAGGGCCATCACCTGGTCGCCCATCGGCGCCATCCGCAGCACCGACGGGGTCAGCGCGTTCTGGGTGCCCGGCGGCGTGGAGCCCCGCACCCGCACGTGTTCGCGTTCGTCAGTACCGTCCCAGCGGATCGAGGCCAGTATGTCCTGGCCCTTGTGCAGGTAGATGCGATCCGCACCTACGCCGTTTCCGTCCCCGCCCGCGGCGAAGTGGGGTCCGCGGCGGCCGTCGACCGGCGCGATCAGCGTCGCGGCTCCGGGCCCGCCGCTGTCGGCAACCCAGACGATCTCGGCAGGCTGGGGCGCACCGGACCCGAATCCGGCCGCCGATTCCTGGAAGTCGCGCGCGAAGCTTCTGAGCGCCACGATCCGTTCGCCCGCGGGAGACCATGCCGGGGTCACGTACACGGCCGCCATGGCGGTCAGCTGGACAGGCGAGCCCCCTCCGTCGGCCCGCGCCTTGTACAGGTGCCCCGCTTCGCCGTCCCACGTGGAGTAGGCGACCCAGTCACCCGAGGGGGACCACGCGGGGAAGTGCTCGGACATGTCCGCGTCGGTAAGCCGCTGGGGATCGGTTCCGTCGGCGCCGGCAACCCAAACGCGCCCGAGCGCCGTGAAGGCGATCCGCGATCCATCGGGTGAAGGGACAGCGTCGCGGATCTGGCGGACCGTGAAGGTGGGCGTGTCCTCGATCGGGTAGTTGAAGTCGACGACCGGACCCAGCGCGAGGTCGTAGCTGACTCGGAACGGGATTTCCTCGGCACCGCCCTGAAGATCCAGCTGCCAGATCCTGCCGCCGTAGCTGGCGACCAGGTGGCGCGAGTCGGGGGTGAAGGACATCCCGGGCAGCACGTCCAGCGAGGCGCGCGACTCCTGGTCGTCGTGCTGTACGGGGTAGGCAAGCCATCGCTCCGCGCCCGATTCGAGGTCGCGGATGCGCAGCCCCGTGTGGTCGTCGTGCCGAGTGCCGTAGACGAGCCAGCGGCCGTCAGGCGAAAGGGTGGGGCGGACGCCGGAACCGTACCGCGAGGTGCGGGTGTACGTCTCGCCCGTCTCCCGGTCGTAGACTGCGAGCTGGTACTGCGGAAGCTGGGCGTTGTAGGTCCAGTCCCCCGTGCGGCGCGCGTGCCAGATGTAGCGGCCGCCCGGTTCGACCGCCGCCCCGACCGTCTTGAGGTTGTCCGGTTCGCTGATCAGCTCCACGCCCGAGCCGCCGTCGACGTGGTGGAGCCAGAGCTTGGGCAGGCCCCCGCCGCGGAAGCCGCCCTTGGACGAGACGATGTAGTCGCCGTCGGGCGTCCAGTCGGGCGATTCGGTGCGGTTGGACGCGCCCTCGGTGATCTGGGTCGTGTCGGAGCCGTCAAGTGACATGACCCAGACGTTCTGGCCGCCGCTGCGGTCGGAGGTGAAGACGATCCGGGTCCCGTCGGGCGAGAAGCGGGGTTGGGCGTCGAACGCCATGCCGGACGTGATGCGTGTGGCGTCGCCGCCGGTGATCGGGACCGTGAAAAGATCGCCCAGGTGGTCGAAGACGAGGGTCGTGCCGTCGGGGCTCACGTCCAGCGACATCCACGAGCCCTCGGTCATGTCGATCGCGAGGGTGCGGTCGGCGGCCAGGGGGAGGGGGGGCTCGTCGTCCTTGTCCGAATCCTGGGCGAGGGCGGAGATGGGGGCCGCGAGGAAGGGTGCCGCCAGGAAGGCGGTGGCGAGGAGGGCGTTGCCGAGGAGGGCGCGCAGCAGGGGCGCCGGTTGGCGTGTCGAGGTGGGCCACTTCATCGAGCAAGTCCTTTTCCGCAGGTACCTGGGTTTGCGGCGTTCGTGCGCCGACTGCCAATATGCGGTGTTGAATCGGTTCGCGGCTACTGGTGTGCCGGGTTGCGGACGGTTGCCGGGGGTCGCACGGTTGCCGGGGGTCGCACGGTTGCCGGGGGTCGCACGCAGCCCCCGCGGTCGTGATCCACAACCCTGACGTTACGTTAGGGTCGTCTGGGGGGAGGACAGACCAAGTGACGAGGACTTTCGGTGGAGGAGTGAACCACCGGTGACGGACCTGGCGATCTATCGGCTGCTCGACATCCTGTTCGTCGTCTTCCACACGCTGCTCGTGGGCTTCAACATGCTCGGCTGGGCATGGCGGCGGACCCGGCGGCTCCACCTGATCACCATCTCGGTCACGCTGCTTTCGTGGTTCGGTCTCGGCATGGTGTACGGCTGGGGGTACTGCCCGCTGACGGATTGGCACTGGGACGTGAAGCGGGCCCTGGGGGAGACCGCGTTGCCCGCGTCGTGGGTCAAGTACTATCTGGACGGCAGCACGGGCCTCGACTGGAGCGCCGGGCTGGTCGACGCCATCGTGATTGGATCGGCGCTCGGTGCGCTGGTGGTGTCGGTGGTGCTGAATGTGAGGGATGTGGGGCCCCGTTCCCGCGACCGGCGTCGGACACGAAGTTCGAAGGACCAGACCTGATACACGCGGATCCGATTCGCGATGCCGCACGAGCAGGGTCGTCCTTCCGCTGGATTGCCCCTGCCTAGCCTCCGGGCCGACCCTGTCCCATCGCGACATGCCGGAGTCACGGGTTTTGCCGCGGAAACGTGAGGCGGCTCGGCCGGCTCGGCGCACGAGCGTCGCGGGTCCGCTTTTGTGAGTAACGGAGGCCGAAAACCGGGTTTGTCCGCCAAAACATGGCAAAAGTGGCGGACAAACGGACCCATGGCGTGCCGCAGGGGTGCTCGTGTGGTAGTGGCGGCTCCGGGTCGGCGCTGGTCGCGGGTAGGCGCTGTTTCGGGTAGACGTTGTTCAGCCGACCCTTGGGCTGCGCCTTCACCCAGTCCCATTCAGACATACGGGTGTCCCTGGTTTTGCCGCGGAAACGTCGGATGGGACATCTCTGCCCTCACCTTTCGGCGCCGGGCCCGCTCCGTCACCGTCCAGCGTCCGATCCCCTCCCGTTGCCTCCAGCGCCTCCTCGACCGCTTCCCTTGCAGCCGCCTCCAGCTCCCATGGGATCGCCGAGTCCACCAGCCGTGCCGCCCCGTTGTACAGCTCCCCGGGGGGTAGCGGCGGCGCGGGCGGCAGAGGCTGCAGCCGCTGTCCCGGCCGCGTCATCGGCGGCGCACTCGCGATCATCTTCCCCTTCTTCGTGAAGAACACCGCCTGACCCTCCCGGTTCAGTGCCATCCGCGTCCGCCCCTCGTGCACCACACGGTGATGCCGCCGGCACAGCAGCACGGTGTTCGCCAGGCTCGTCTCCCCACCATCGGCCCAGTGCTTGACATGATGTGCCTCTGTGAAGCGGCTCCCGCACCCCGGATAGCGGCAGCCACGGTCACGCTCCTCCAGCGCGCGGCGGATGTGCGGGGGGATGGTGCGGGTCTTCCGCCCCACCCCCATCACCGCCCCGTCGCGGTGCGTCATCGGCACCACCGCCGCGTCGCACGCCATCCGCCGCGAGCTCTCGGCGCTGACCCTCACCCCGTCGACCTCGGAGCGGCCCGGTTCCCCGTCCTTCTCCAGCGTGGCCATCTCCGTGTGGACCGCCACCTGGAACCGCTCGGCACGCGTCCCGGATTCTCCACCGAACCCCGCTGCCAGCGCTCGCTCGGCGACCAGTCCCGCCGCATCCGCCCTGCGCTGACGGCTCCCTGGCCGCGCATCGGGGTTCTCGCCGCGGTACAGCGCGTCGCTCGCGGCTTCGATCGCCCGCATCAGCACGGCCCCGACCTCGGGCTCGAGCCGCCCCCGCATCACGTACATCCCGTCCCCGTCGATCACGACCGAGAACGCGCGGCTCTGGTGCCGGGCTTCTTCGGCCGTGAGCTCGCCGTCCCGCGACAGATGTTTCCACCCCCGCACGATCTGCTCCAGCTTCGCGGCCGAGCCGGCGCGCGCGTACTTGAGCAGCGTCTTCTCCGTCTCCGGGGTCGCGACCCGGGTCATGGTCCGAACCTTGGTGTAGGAGATCTTGCCCAGCTGCATCTCCCGGGACGTCAGCGGCAGGTCCTCAAGCGCATGAGCCACCCGCACATTTTCGCGCGCCGTCCCGAGCGTCCGCCCGGTCGTCACGGCGAGCCATTCGGCGCACGAGGTGAACTCATCGGCCCACCCCTCGCCACGATCGAACTCGGCGATGAGGGTGAGCATCTCGCAGGTTGCGATGTTGATCCGGGCGGCGAGTTCGACGATGCGTTCGCCGAGCTGAAAGAGGTCGTCGTTCATGGGGTCCTCCTAAAGTCAAATACAGCAAAGAGTTACCCCTAAAGATAACGGCGGTGTTTTCGACCTTCTGGGACGGCTCAGGACGCGAAAACTCGGGGTGCGACGGCTTCGAAGGCCGGTCGGGCCAGGTTCGCCCCACAGCGGGCCTCCCGGCACCCTCCAGCGGCCTCCCAGCACCGTATCCCGGACCTCGCCGAAGCCGCGATCTCAAATCCGTACATGGCTGGATGGGACTATCTTTCGCCGATTTGGGACACCGGTGTGAAGTACGCAGCACAACAGGCCGGGACTGGCCTTCGCCATGCCGGATAAGGCCAGCGAGATGTCGCGATGGGCCGGTGCCGCGCCGCGATTGGCCGGTGCCGCGCCGCGATGGGCCGGTGCCGCGCAGCGATGGGCCGGTGCCGTGCGGCTGTGTGCGACGGGCCCGCTATCGGCGGGCGGCCAGCCGTTCGGCGGCACAGGGCCCCTCCGCATTCCCGCGGCAAACCCCGGGACATCCGCATGCTCGGATGGGCCCTGTTTCCCGGATGGGCCCTGTTTCCCGGATGGCCCCTGTTTCCCGGATGGGTTCTAGCGGTGGCCGGCAGTTCCGCGCAGCTTATCTTGGCGCATGAGACCGCGCATTCCACGATATCCGCATGCCACAGGAGACAATGGTGACAACCCTGTCATTCCCCAGGACCGCTTCGACCCTCCCGCCGACCGTCATGGCCCTCCTGGCGTTCGCCACAGCGTCCGCCGCCATGTTCGCGGCGCCCGCCCCCGCCCACGCCCAGGAGACCGACGCCACCCCCAAGCCCTCCCGCTGGGAGAGCAGCCACTCGATCATGGTCGGCGGCGAGACGGTCGAATACGACGCCACGGTCGCCAGCACGACGCTCACCAACGACGATGGCGAACCGGCTGCCAAGCTCTTCTACACGGCCTACTTCCGCACCAACGGCGACCCGTCGCGCCAACGTCCGCTCGTCTTCTCCTACAACGGGGGTCCGGGGTCGGCCTCCTTCTGGCTGCACATGGGGATCATGGGGCCTCGGCGGGTCGTCACGCCCGACATCGGTCCGCAGGGCGCGCCCCCGTACCCGCTCGAGGACAATGCCTACACCCTCCTCGACATCGCCGACATCGTCATGGTCGACCCGATCGGGACCGGCTTCAGCCACACCTTGGGCGACACGCCCGGCTCCGACTACTGGGGCATTGACGAGGACGCGCGCTCGCTGGCGCAGTTCGTGCGGCGTTTTCTGAGCGAGTACGACCGCTGGAACTCGCCCCGCTACCTCCTCGGCGAGAGCTATGGGACCACGCGCTCGGCCGTTCTGGCGAGCCACCTGCAACGCTCCAACATCGACCTGAACGGGATCGTGCTGGTGTCTTCGGTGCTCCAGTTCAACACGATCCAGTTCGCTCCGGGCGACGACCTGCCGTACATCGTCAACCTGCCGTCGTACGCGATCACGGCCCGATACCTGGACGCGCTGCCGGGCGACTCTCCGCCTGACCTGGAAGCCTTCATGGCCGAGGTCGAGGAGTGGTCGCTCACCGAGTACGCGACAGCCCTGTTGGCCGGGGGGACGCTCGACGACGCCACCCGCACCCGCGTGATCGATCAGATGCACCGTTACACCGGGCTCAGCCACGACTTCATCGACAAGTCCGACCTGCGCGTCACCGCGCCCGCGTTCGAAGCCGAACTGCTGCGCGACGAAGGGCGGATCGTGGGGCGTCTGGACGCGCGCTTCACCGGTCCGGCGGGCGAGGCGCTCGGTGGCCGGCCTTCGCACGACCCGCAGTCGACAGCGATCAGTTCGGCCTACACGTCGGCCTTCAACAGCTACCTGCGCGACGAGCTGGGCTATGACGGGGACCGCGAGTACGTCCCCAGCGGTGCCACCCGCAACTGGAACTGGGGCCGTCTGGGCGGCGGCGGCGGTTTCGTGCGCGGCGGCGGAACCCCCAACGTCGCACCCGACCTCGCCACGGCCATGAAGCGCAACCCGAGCCTGGAAGTCCTCCTGGTCAACGGGATCTACGACCTTGCGACGCCTTACTTCGCCGCCGTCTGGACGATGGATCACATGGGGCTGCCGCCGGAGCTGCGCGACAACATCGAGCGGGCCGACTTCGCCGCCGGGCACATGATGTACGTGGAGCAGTCGCTGCTGACCCAGTGGAAGGAGACGCTGGACGGGTTCATTCTGCGGACATCCGCCCGGTCCGCGCCGGTGTCTCAGTAGGGCGCGGGCGTCTGAGGGACCGGAGACCGGTCTGCCGACTGGCGGGGCTGCTGACCCCATGCCGCTGACCGCCATCCTCCTGGTGCTCGGAGCGGGCTTCCTGCACGCGTCCTGGAACCTGATCCTGAAACGCACCAGCCAACGTCTGCTCGTGACTTCGTGGGGGCTGCTCCTCGGGGCGGTCTTTTTCGTGCCGGCGCTCTTTCCGGCGTGGCCGCCCCCCGCACGGGTCTGGCCCTACGCGGTCTGCAGCGCCCTGACGCTGGTGGCGTACTACACCTGCCTGACCCGGGCCTATGAACACGGCGACTTCTCGCTGGTCTACCCGGTGGCGCGCGGTACGGCGCCGGCCATGCTCGCCGTCTGGGCGATCATCTTCCTGGGAGAGCGACCGTCGCTCGTCGGCCTGCTTGGGATCCTGGCGATCCTCGGCGGGCTGGTGGTGCTCGGCGGGGCGCCGCTGTGGTCGTCACGGGACGGGACGCGCGGTTGGCAAACGCTGCGGACCCACACGCGCGGCTCCGGGCTTGCCTTCCTGGTGGCGCTCCTCGTGTCGATCTACACCGCCATCGACGGCGGGGCGATGCGCCACTGGTCGCCGCTCCCGTACCTTGTCGTGGTATTCGCGCTTTCGGGAGTGGCGCTCATCTCGCTGCAGGCACTTCGCGAGGGGAAACAGGTGTTTCTGGTCCTGCGCACGCATTGGCGACCGACCGTGGTCATCGCCGTGATGACCCTGGCCGCGTACTCCCTGGTGCTCAGCGCCTTTCAGATCGCGCCGGTCAGCTACGCGGGGGCAGCCCGCGAAATCGGCATCGTCTTCGGCGCACTGGCGGGATGGCTGCTGCTGGGTGAGCGCTTCGGGGGCATTCGAACCGCCGGCGCGGCCCTGGTGTTCGTCGGGATCGCGGCGCTGGCGGTGGCCCGCTGAAGCATGCCGGCGCCCGCGAATCCCAGGCGTGACGATGCAGGGCCCGTAGACCCGGAGCCCGTAGTCCGCGTCCGCGAAGTCACCCCCTCCCGCTGGCCCGACTTGGAGCAGCTGTTCGAGGCCCGCGGCGGACCGAAGAGTTGCTGGTGCATGCACTTCCGCCGTGACGAATCCGGCCGCACGCCCCGCGCCAAGATGAACCGCAAGCGGGCCATGAACACGAAGATCCAGGGCGGTACACCGGTCGGATTGCTGGCTTACGACGCCTCGGACGAGCCCGTCGCCTGGTGCTCGTTCGCGCCCAGGAACACGCTGGTCAACCACGGCGGCATCGAGACGCCCGATGAGGATCCGGCGAAGGTCTGGTCGATCACCTGCTTCTATGTAAAGAGCGCGATACGACGCCACGGGGTCATGGGGCGCCTGATCGAAGAAGCGGTCGCGCACGCCCGGCGGAATGGTGGTTCGGTCGTGGAGGCGTACCCCGTCGCCCCCGAATCACCCAGCTACCTGTTCTGCGGCCGGGTGCCTGTGTTTGCGGCTCACGGGTTCGTGGAAGTGGGCCGGGCGGGGCTCAGGCGGCATGTCATGCGCCGGGCGGTGTAGAGCGACGTTTCAGGGCGATCAACGTGGGCAACAGGCCTGACCGACTGACGACGTACAGGGTATCTCCCTTTACGGCAACTAGATCGGCAACCAGAGGAAGTCGCAAGGACTGGACGTAGCGCCCATCTGCAACGGTGTACATGTCAAGTAGTCCGCCATCTTCGTCACGAGACAGCGCATAGAGGGTGTCATTGGCCACCGCAAGGTCGTAGGCGGCGATCGTTGGGCGGGTTGCAAATCCAGTGCTCGTCGTCACTGTTGTTCTGTCCCCGCTGCTCGAGCTTTGACGTGATGATTCCAGAACGGGAAAGTCGACATGGTGCACGTAGCGGTGAGCGCCCTTGACGGTCTGCCGGTCGAAGAGGAACCAACCATTCCCCCTTTTGAATCCAACAACCCAGAGGTCCTCTTTCCAGCGGGTCATCGCCCCATTCCACTGCAAGAAATGCATATCGTGAAACCCCGGCCAGGGTACCGAGGCAAAGGCCGGTGAACTGCCGTCTGCAGTCACAATCGGCCAGGGGCCCTCGTCTTCCCGGTTGTCCGTGCCGAGCACATATCCGCCAGACCCCAGTGCAACAACGTCGTCGACGGTGGTTCCAGGAAGCTCGTCAAGAGATACGTTACCTCTCCATTCACCGTTGCTGTCGATCCTGACAAGCCGACGATTGACGGGGTCAACGAGTACTACGCCTCCGTTGACGTCACGATCGATTCCGCGAAGCATCATGAGTTCCTGCGGGCCTCTTCCAGGCGAACCCCAGCCCCACACGACGTCCCCGGAGTCGGAGAAGTAGTATACTCTCAGCATCTGGGAGTCGCCGATATACACGCCCCCATCGGACAGGGCTATGGCAATCGGAGTCGCAAACAAGGTATCCGACAAGCTATTGCCTGCGATCCACAGCGTGTCGTAGTGAGGCTGATGGACGACGCGGTCACCCTGACCCTCGTCGAACAGATTCTTCATCTGGGCGAAGCCGGGTTCGGATGAAGCAAGTAGTAAGGCGCCGACAATGGCTACGATTCGGCATTTGCGAGTCATGCTATCTCTCCCGCAGGGTTTCGATTGGCCCTGCTGTACCGATACGGCGATCACCAGCCATCCAGGCGCGCTGGTCCCGGACCCGCACCGTTCTTGACAATGCTCCACGACGCCGGATCCCACCAGTGCAGGTTCCCGTCGTCATCGACCCACAACGGCCACGGCAGACTGGCGTTCAAGGACTTCCCGAGTGCGTGAATGGCCAGCACGTCCCCCAGCGAATCGAATACGGTGAGGTGCTTTGCCGCGATCGCCGCACGCTTCATTTCGATGCCTCGGTTCCCCCCGCCACCCGTTTCTTCTCCTCCTCCAGCTCCTGCACGCTCACCCCGTCCGTAATCCACGCCGGCGCCGGTTCGCCCTTCAGGTAGTGCCCGAACCACTCCAGGATGCGGCGATGGTAGTCCTTCTGGTTGGCCTCCTGGCGGAATCCATGATCCTCTCCTTCATAGACGAGCAGAACCATCTGCCTCTCGGCGCGGCGGGCGAAGTTGAAGAACTCGGTGCCCTGATCCCAGTCCACGACGCCGTCCTCGTTGCCGAAGGCCATGAGCAGCGGTGTTTTCATGGTGTGCACTTCGTGGATCGGTGAATTGCGGCGATGCGCGTCCGGATCTTCCCAGAAGGGGACTTCCATGCGCGCCTGGCCGGTCTCCCAGTGGCTCAGTTCGGCGATCCCCGGGTTCCAGTGAAGCGCGCCCATGAAGCTCACGAAGTCGGTCAGGGGCGCGCCCGCGACCGAGGCCGCGAAGATGTCGGTGCGGGTCGGCAGGTAGGTGGCCTGGTATCCGCCCCAGGAGTGGCCGATCAGCCCCACCGCGTCCGGATCGGTGACGCCCATGTCGACGGCCGTGGCCACCGCGGCGCGGACGGATTCCAGCGCGCTCACCCCCGGTTCCCGCGCGCGGTACACGATGTCGGGCAGCAGCACCGCGTACCCGTGCTGGGTCCAGGCGGTGTAGTTGTAGTAGTCGCGCTCGCTGGGCGTGCGGAAGGAGTGCATTTGGGGCGACAGCATCTCGTAGGTGTAGACGATCGTGGGCACCGCGCTCCCGGCCTCGTAGTCGGCGGGGTAGAGGACAACGAACTGCAGGTCGCGGCCGCCTTCGCTCACGAAATCGACCAGCTCGGCGTGGCCCCATGCCACTTCCGAGATGAATGGGTTGATGTCGGTGATCTGCACGGGGTCTGAAAGGTCGGGACCGGCGACGAAGACGTCGGGAGGGTCGTCGAAGGCCATCGAGCGGTAGAGCATGACGTCGGCACTGTCCGCGCGGCTGAGCCCGAGCACCTGGGCGTCCTCCAGAATGAGCGTCTCGACCGAGTTCCAGTCTCGGTTCAGCCGCGCATAGCCCCGCTGTTCCGTGCTCTCGTTGTAGAGGGTGAGATAAGGGCGGGAGTCGGGGTCGATGCCGGGTACGTCGTCGTCCTCGGGGAGGCCTGCCACGCGGTGGGTGGTGCCCGACTCGGCGCCGCGGGTCAGCCGCGTGCCCCCGGAACCGTCGGGCGCCACACGCCAGATGTCGTGCTTGCCGTAGAGCAGGACCGCTTCGTCGTCCTCCAGCCACGGGCGGGAACCGAAGCCGTGCGGGGGGATCAGGTCGGTGGGAGTGTCGTACTCGGTGTTTGCAAAGTTTTCCGCTAACCCTGACGTTACGTCATGCTCCTCCCCGGTGCCGATATCGAGGGTGTGGTACGCAGACCCGTCCCACCAGACCATCCAGTTGCCCCCGTCGCTGGGCCATGCGTGGCGTACCCGCGTGAGGAGCTGGCGCCGGTCCCCCGTGTCGGCGTCGACGGACCAGACATCGCGGTACGGGCGGCCGAACATCGCGCCCCAGGGGTATGGCTCGCTGGTCTCTTCGATGGCGACGTCCCACCCGTGCAGCAGCCGCGCATTCGCCATGAGGTCGGAGCCGAGCACGACTACGCGGCTGTCGTTCAGGTGCCAGACGGCCAGCAGGGTGCGGTTGCCGTCACGTCCCTCGGCGGCTTTCTGCTCGGGGTAGAGACGAACGTCCTTCGTGTGCCAGATCTGCAGGGCGGGGAGGTCGGGTTCCTCGTCGGGGGCGGTATCGTCGGCCTCGTTTTCGTCCGCCGGATCGCCTTCGTCGGCCGGATCCGTTTCGGCCTCGGGCTCTGCGGTCTCGTCTTCCGGCTCGTCGCCCTCGTCATCATCCCCTTGAACCGGCCTCAGCCCCACCGAAATCATGCTGCCGTCGTCCGACCAGACCGGCGCCCGGTGCCGGACCACTTCCAGCGAATCGGCGACCCCGGCAGTGCTCCCATCGAGCATCATCATCTCAACACCCCGGTCCACGTCCCGCCACGCCAGCACGTCGTAGGCCGTTCCCTCGTCCGAGGCGTCGTCGCGCGAGCGCAGGGCGGCCAGGTCGGCGGAGTCGTCGCGCCAGCGCAGGCTCTGGTAGCTCGAGCCCGAGGCGTCCGCAGAGCGGAGTGTGCCGGTGGCTGCGTCGTACAGCTGGACCCCGTTTCCGACATCGGTGCCGGTGGCGATGGCCAGCGCGAGGAGAGAGGCGTTCGGGCTCCAGGCCATCTCGCCGACGTTCCCGAAGGTGGTTTCGGCTCCGCTCTCCAGAGTGATGACCCGAAGGTCGGCACCCTTGCCCTCAGGCTCATCGGGCGCATACCCGCGCAGCGCAATGAACCGCCCCGAGGCGTCGAAGTCCCGCTCGGAGACCGCGTCGAACTCGCTAACTTCGCCGGTACCCAGGTCCATCACCGACGCCTTGCGGCGGACTGGGTCTCCCTGCTCGCCGAGCCGTTCCACCTCATCCGGCGACAGCCCGATCGTCCACGCCAGCCAGCGGCCGTCGGGCGAGAACGCAGGTGCGGAGCCCCATGGAAAGACGCGCACCGAGTCCTCGTCCAGCTTGCGAACGCGCAACTCCGAGTTTTCGTCCACGCGGGTGACCGTGTACGCGATCCAGTCGCCGTGGGGTGACAGCACGGAGCCGCCCAGGTTTTCCCAGCGGCCGTAGTCGTCGGGGGTGACGACGGGGCGCTCCTGCGAGTTGGCGGGGGCGGGGAGGGTCAGAGCGGCAAGCATGAGGCCGGCGAGCAAGAGAACGGCCGCGATCAGGAGCGACCGTACCGAGCAGGCGCGGGTCCGGGAAAATGGGCGGGACATCATCAGATCACCTTGCGTTCGGGTCGGAGTCCGGGCGTGTATCATGATACATGGAACCCAACATCGGCGAGGTGTCCCCCCGTGTACCACCGCATCGTCTGCCTGACCGAGGAACCGACCGAGATCCTCTACCGCCTGGGCGAGGACCGGCGCATCGTCGGCATCTCCGGTTTTACCGTGCGCCCCGCGCGGGCGCGCAGGGAGAAGCCCAAGGTCTCGGCGTTCACGTCAGCCAGGATCGACCGGATCCTCGCGCTGAAACCGGACCTGGTCTTCGGCTTCTCCGACATCCAGGCCGACATCGCCGCCGAGCTGATCCGTGCCGGCCTCGAGGTGCACATCTTCAACCACCGCTCGGTGGCGGAGATCCTGCGCACCGTGCGGGCGATCGCGGGGCTGGTGGGGTGTCCGGAGAAGGGCGAGGCGCTGGTGGCCGAGTTGCAGGCCGGGCTCGACCGGATCGCCGAGCGGGCCGCGGCGCTGCCCCGTCGGCCGCGCGTATATTTCGAAGAGTGGTACGACCCCCTGATCTCGGGGATCCGCTGGGTGTCGGAGCTGATCGAGCTCGCGGGGGGCGAGGACTGCTTTCCCGAGTTCCGGGAGTGCAGCCTCGCGAAGGATCGGATCATCGCGGACCCGGACGAGGTGGTGCGCCGTGCCCCGGACGTGATCATCGGATCGTGGTGCGGGCGGAAGTTCCGGCCGGAACGCGTGGTCGCGAGGCCGGGGTGGGGCGAGATCCCTGCCGTGGCGGGCGGGCAGGTGTACGAGGTGAAGTCCGCGCTGATTCTGCAGCCGGGCCCGGCTGCGCTGACGGACGGAGTGGAGGCGCTCGCAGGGATTATTGGGGGGTGGAAGGGGTAAGCAACCCGCGGCAGGCTGCCAGAATCGGGGGGGGGAGTCGTCTTGCTTGCGTTCAGGCTCCCGGCCCACGTATTGTATGCAATCCAGCACACCTCGGTCAGCTCCGTCTGACCGTGCGGCTGGACTTGCCGCGGCACATCACCGGATCAACCGGATCCGCTACTGCCCACTCTTGCTGGAGGTGCTCATGGGCAAGCCTCGTATGAACCGATGTTCCACCGTTCTACTCACATTAACCCTGCTTCCGATCGTCGCTCTCGGCGCCGCGCCGCAGAATGCGCAGGCCCAGGGCGGCACGATCACCGGCCAGGTGACCGACGCCGACACCGGGGCGCCGGTCGAGCTGGCCCAGGTGACCGTGGAGGGCACCAGGATCTCGGTCACGACCACTTCCCAGGGACGCTACCTCGTGTCGGGCGTGTCGGCGGGTACTCGCACGGTGACCGTGCAGCGCATTGGCTACTCCGAGGCTTCCCAGGAGGTCACGGTCGCCGAGGGCGGCGCCGTCAACCTGGACTTCGCCCTTGCCAGCGCACCGGTGAGCCTCAGCGGAATCGTGGTGACCGCCACCGGTGAGCAGCAGAAGCTGAGCATTGCGAACGTGATCGGGACGATCGGGGCGGATTCCATCGTCAGCACTGCGCCCATCACGAATGTGACCGATCTTCTGCAGGGCCGGGTCGCCGGCGTGATGACCTTCAGCAACGCCGGCATGACGGGCTCGGCGGCTCGTATCCGCATCCGCGGCTTCAACAGCCTGTCCCAGGACAACTCGCCCCTCATGATCATCGACGGGGTGCGCGTGGAGAACACCAGCGGCAGCGGCAGCCAAATCGGCCCCAGACAGTACAGCTCCGGTTGGACGGCCGGCGCGATCACGGACCTGAATCCCGAGGAAATCGAGTCGATCGATGTCGTGAAGGGCCCGTCGGCCGCGACGCTGTACGGAACCGACGCGGCCAACGGCGTGATCCTCATCCGCACCAAGCGAGGCCGGCCCGGGGATACAAGGTGGACCGTCTACACGGAGGGCGGCATCATCGAGCAGGCGTCGGATGTGCACACCGGGTATTTCGCATGGGGAAGGGACGCCAACGGGGCAACCATCCGCTGTGAGAATCGCGTGCGCGTTGCAGGGGGCTGTACTCTGGATAGCCTGACATCATGGAGCGCGTTCCGTGACTCCCCCGCCGCCCCGCTCGGGATGGGACACCGGGAGCAGCTGGGAGTACAGGTATCGGGCGGGGTCGAGCGGTTCCGCTACTTCCTGTCGACCGAGCTCGAGAACGAGACGGGATACCTCGAGCTTTCCGAATCCGAGATCGCGCGCAAGCAGGCGGAGCGCGGAGGTGTGGAGATTCCGAGTTGGCAGAGACGCCCGAATTACCTCAAGCGATTGGCCATGCGCGGGAATGTCACTGCGCGTCTCAACGAGACCGCGGACATCAATGTCTCGACCGGGGTGACCCTCCAGCAAAGCCAGATCCCGAACAATGGTGTCTTCTGGAGAGGCAGCTGGGGACCCGGTTACAACGACGACAGTGAAGGGTGGTGGCTTGGCGATCGTCCCGGCGATCTCTTTGCCGTCCGGGCCGGGTCCAACATTACCCGCTTCACGGCCGGAATCAACGGGAACTGGATTCCAAGCCAATGGCTGACGTTGCGTGGCACGGTCGGCCTCGACCATTCGGCCCAGTTCTCCGATAACCTGCTAAGGCGGGGGGAGGACACCTCAGGCGCGTTCAACTCGGGGTTCCGGAACCATATTCGCTCCGACATCGCGCTCTACACGGTCGACCTGGGGTCCACCACCGAATTCGACCTCACTCCCTCGATCAAATCGAGGACTTCGCTGGGTGTCCAGTACAACCGCCGCCAACAGGGGGTGGCCCAGGCAAGGGGCACCGACTTGCCGCCAGGATCCCAGACCGTGAACGGCGCCGCCAACTACATCGCCTCGGAGTCCAACGTTGAATCGGTGGTTGCGGGTACGTACGTCGAGCAGACTTTCGACATTGACGGTCGTCTCTTCCTCACCGCCGCAGTCCGGGCCGACGGGGCCAGCAACTTCGGGAAAGATTTCAATACCGCCTGGTACCCCAAGGGAGGTCTCTCCTGGCTTATCTCCGAGGAAGGTTTCTTCCCCCGGGGCTCGTTCATCAACAGCCTGCGGTATCGGTTCGCCTATGGAGCTTCCGGCATCCAGCCGGCGGCGACCGACGCGCTGGCGGCCATCAACTTCGGCAGTGTCTTTGCGAATGGCGCGTCGCGGACCGGAGCAACGTTGAACGCACTCGGGAACCCCGATCTCGGACCCGAGCGAGTGACCGAATACGAGACCGGGTTGGATATGGAGCTCTTCGACAGCCGGGTTCAGGTGGAAGCCACCGCCTACTATCGCAAGAGTGTGGACGCTCTGGTGCGGCGGGCGATGCCGAGATCCGTCGGCATTACCGGTACCGGCCAGCTGGACAACGTGGGCTCGGTTCGGAACATGGGGATCGAAGCCGACGTGCAGGCCGAGGTCTTCAGCGTGGGGGGGGCCAGCTTCAGCCTCAATGTCAACGGTTCCGTGAACTCCAACGTGCTCCTCGAACTCGCCGAAGGACTCCGCCCGCCGGAAGATCGCTTCATCAAATTCGTGGAGGGCTATCCGCTATACGGACAGTGGGATCGTCCGGTCCTCGGCTGGAGTGATACCAATGGCGACGGCGTCCTCCAGGCCGACGAGGTGCAGGTGGGTGATTCGATCATCTTCATCGGCAATACGAACCCGACCAGAATGCTGAACTTTACGCCGATGGTCTCGCTGTTCAACGGAACTCTGCACCTCAGCTCGCTCTTCGTGTACCGCGGCGGTTGGGTTCAGACGAACTTCAGCGAACTCAACAAATGCAACTTCGGCAGCTGCTGGGCGCGGAACGATCCCGAAGCCTCGCTGCATTCTCAGGCGCAGTACATCGCCTTCACGAAGCCCGGGCTGACCTACGCGGGATACCAGGAAGACGGGACCTTCACGCGGTGGGCTGAAGCTTCGGTGTCCTACAGCGTCCAACCGGGGCACCTCCAGAAGTTCGGCATCAATGCCAGCAGCGCCACGGTGTCGCTCAGCGCCAGAAACCTGATGCTCTGGTCGGACTATACCGGTCCCGACCCGGAGGTGACGGCCAACCCGTCCCTCGGCGGCAACTTCGGAACCCGGTGGGATCTGGGCTACGACAACCCCACCGCGCCGCCGGCGCGCTACATCATTCTGCGCGTTGCGCTCAACTTCTAGGAGGAGCGACCGATGAATATGGAAAAGAAGAGATCCTGCCTCCTCGGAGCCATCGCGTGCATTCTCCTGATGGGCTGCGACGCTCTCACGGATGTCTACGCACCGGATGTCGTGCAGCCGAAGGATGTCGACAATGCCGAGGGTGCGGCGGCTTTCGGAGCTGCCGCGATCGACAACCTGTACGATCAGTTCTCCGGGCTCACCTATACCACCGGCCGGTTCTCGGACGAGTTCTACCTCGCCAGCGCATACAACGCCTTTGCCGCCGTCGACTACCGGGAACAGGCTCTGACCTACACCGAGTGGGGGCCGGTCCGCCTGGGCCAGGGACGAACCTTCGCGAAGCTGGGCATCGACCTGTACCTCGAACACGCGCCGGAAGAGCGAGCCGCCATCGGTCAGCTCTACGCCGTCCGCGGCCTCGCGGCGATGTTCCTGGGCGAGGTCAACTGTAACGGTACCCCGCTTAGCGAGGTGGAAGACCTGAAGGCGCAGTTCGGCGGGCCGATCACCAGCGACAGCATGACCGCACGGGCCGTGGCGGAACTCGACCAGGCGCTGGAGTATGCGTCCGGGGACGCGCGCATCCTGAATCTCGCCATGGTCGCTCGCGGTCGGGCGTTGACCAATCGGGGTCTTTTTGGTGAAGCTGCTGCCGCGGTTGCGGGCGTGCCAACCGACTACGTCTACGAAGCCGAGTTGAACGCGTCGGGGAATAATAGGCGGAACTGGATTTTCAACGCGAACAGCGGTCTGAACGCAACCGTCGCGGATCGTGAGGGGACCAACGGTCTTGACTTCGTCAGCGCCAACGACCCGCGCGTTCCGACTGAGCTGGTCGGGACAGGGACGGACGGCGTGACGGAAGTCTACCAGTTCATGAAATACACCGATCTGTATTCCCCGATAGTAATCGCATCCGGGATCGAGGCACGGCTGATCGAGGCCGAAGCGGCACTGCAAGCCGGCGGGGGCAACTGGCTCTCGATCCTGAACGACCTGAGGGCCACGGCCATCGATCCGCCCATGGAGCCCCTGATGGATCCTGGAACGCAGGACGCGCGGGTCGATCTGCTGTTCCGTGAGCGTGCGTTCTGGCTCTTCGGAACCGGTCACCGCATGGGCGACATGCGACGCCTCCTTCGCCAGTACGGGCGGTCCCAGAACGGCACCTATCCGGTGGGCCACTACAAGGGCCCGCAGAACTACGGGACCGATGTCGTGTTCATTTTGACGCTTTCGGAGCAGTCGAACCCCGAAGGATTCACCTGCCTGGACAGGAACCCGTAGGAGGGCGTTGGAAGAAGCAATCACGCGGGGGCTGCACCCCGGCCGGCCAGGTGTCTCGCCTGGCTCGGTCGGGGTGCGTTTCGTTAGGTTCATATGGAACCGATAAGGAGTTCATATGAACATGTCCGACCTTCCGGCAAAGTTGGTGCGGGAAGCCCGTCCCGTGTATGGTGAGCCGGACCGATTGGAGGAGTTGCGGTGCGCCGTCGCCGAGGGCCTGCCCGTTGGGTCCGTACTCGTTTTGCAGGCCGAGCTGAAGCGGTTCGGGGTGCGCCGTCCCTCCGAGTTCGTGAACAGGATCGTGCCCCGGGCCACACGTCAGCGGCGGAAGCGGCTGAAGCGGGAGGAGGGGGAAGCCGTGCTGCGTGTGGCGTCGATCATGGCGCTGGCCGTGTATGTGTGGGGCGACGAGAAGCTGGCAGCCGAGTTCCTGACCACGCCCCACACGTTGATGGGCAAGAGAGTTCCCATCGAGTTGGCTCTTTCGGAGGTCGGAGTGCGGCAGGTCGAAGACATGCTTTGGGGTCTCCACTATGGCTTGCCCGTGTGACCTGAGTGGAGGTCTATCGAATGCATGACCGCCGCTTCCATGCCCTCAGTGGTATGGGAGCGGCGCTCCGAGGCGGGAGATGGAATCTTCAGGGGGTCCCCTTGGTGTACGCGTGCTTCTCCTATGAGGGCACTTTGCTCGAGGCGCTGGCACGCGCCGAAATCCGAAGCGTTCCGGTCGGCCACGCCGCGTCCCGTATCGTGTTGCCCGAAGAGTGTGAGGTGCCCGTCCTCAGCGAAGAGGAGCACCCTGATTGGCACCGCGAAGTGCGGTCTCGCGAGATCGGGAACTCCTGGATTGACTCCAGGCGATCGGTCGCCCTGGAGGTGCCCTCGTTCGTCGCCCGGCCGTGGGGCCGCAATGTGCTCCTGAACCCGAGCCATCCCGACTTCGGTCGGCTACGCGTCGCAGAGGTCGTGGATGTCCGCTGGGATCCCCGGCTGTTCTGAAGCACGGCCGTGCGAACCAGAGGTGCGCCGCCGCCCCGCCCGGCGGTATAGTCCACTGTCGGAAGACTGCCCACGCACTTCCTCACCCGGCCCCAACACCCCCAATCCCGGAGCCCGCCCGCCTTGCAATACTCCCTCCTAGGAAACAGCGGCCTCGTCGTCTCCCGCATCGCGCTCGGCTGCATGAGCTTCGGCAGCCGCGAATGGCGCCCGTGGATGCTCGAAGAGGACGAGGCCAGGCCCTTCTTCCGGCGCGCCGTCGAGCTCGGCATCAACTTCTTCGACACGGCGGACGTGTATTCGCTCGGCGTGAGTGAGGAGATCACCGGCAAGTGGGTGCGCGAATTCGCCCCGCGTGACGAGGCGGTCGTCGCCACCAAGGTGAAGATGCGGATGGGGCCGGGGCCGAACCGGGGCGGCCTGTCGGCCAAGCACATCGTCCAGTCGTGCGAGGCCTCGCTGCGGCGGCTCGGGGTGGAGCGGATCGACCTCTACCAGATCCACCGGGCGGACGCGAACACGCCGGTCGAAGAGACGCTCGCCGCGCTGGACCAGCTGGTGTGCCAGGGGAAGGTGCTCTACCTGGGGGCAAGCTCGATGTACGCATGGGAGCTGATGAAGATGCTGTCGATCTCGGAGCGGAACGGATGGGCGCGGTTCGTGTCCATGCAGAACCACTACAACCTGGTGTACAGGGAAGAGGAGCGTGAGATGATGCCACTCTGCGAGGATCAGGGGCTCGGCGTGATCCCGTGGTCGCCGCTGGCGCGAGGGTTGCTGACGGGGAAGCGCAGCCGGGGGGCCCACGAAGCGTCGTCGCGGGACGAGCACGACGCGCCTCTCGCCGACGAGCTGTACGACCATGAAGCCGACTGGGATGTGGTGGCGGCGACGGTGCGGGTTGCCGAGCGGCGGGGCGTCGAACCGGTGCAGGTCGCGCTGGCGTGGCTGATGTCGCGGCCCGCGGTGGTGGCGCCGGTGGTGGGGTTCACCCGGGTCGAGCAGATGGACGCGGTGGCCGGGGCGGTGGATGTGGTGCTCAGCGACGAAGAGTGTGCCGAGTTGGAGGCGCCGTACCGGCCCCATGGGGTGCGGGGGTGGCTGGACGGGCCGGTTCGGCTGCCGGGGATCAGCTCGTGAGCGGGGGCGGGGGCACCGGCAAGGGCATACCCGGCTTGACCCTCACCAGGGCCGACTTCGAGGCCGCGTACGAGAACGTCGCGCCGCATGTGTACCGCACCCCGCTGCTCACCAACCGGTCGCTGAGCGAGGCGTGCGGTCTCGATGTGCGGCTCAAGGCCGAGTTGTTTCAGCGCGGGGGTTCGTACAAGGTGCGCGGGCCGCTCAACAAGATCGCCAGGCTGACCGACGAGGAACGGGCACGGGGCGTGATCTGCTCGTCGGCGGGTAATCACGCGCAGGGCGTGGCGATCGCGGCGCGGCACTACGGGGTGCGGGCGGTCGTGGTGATGGCCGAGAACGCGACGCCCGCCAAGATCGCGGCCACGGAGGGCTACGGGGCGCGAGTTGTCCTGCACGGCATGATCTGGGACGAGGCCAACGAGAAGGCGCTGGAACTCGTCGAGTCGGAGGGCTACACGTATCTCCATCCGTTCGATGACCCCGACCTGATCGCGGGGCAGGGGACCCTCGGGCTCGAAATCATGGCCCAGTTCCCCGAAGTGGAGCTGGTGGTCGTGCCGATCGGCGGCGGGGGGCTGATCTCGGGCATTTCCATGGCGGTGAAGTCCATCAACCCGGATGTGCGCGTCGTCGGTGTCGAGTCCTCCGGGGCCCCGGCCATGAAGCGCAGCGTCGAGGCGGGCGGGTGCATCGTCCTGGAGGAAATGGGCTGCATCATCGACGGGCTGCGCGTGATGCGGGTCGGCGACAACACCTGTTCGGTCGTTTCGCGCTTCGTCGACGAGCTCGTGACGCTGCCCGACGAGCAGATCTTCGACGCCATGCTGTGGCTGATGACGCGGGCCAAGCTGGTGACCGAGGGCGCGGCCGCTTCGCCGGTGGGGGCGCTGCTTCAGGGGCTGGTTGAGGCGCCCGCAGGCACCAAGACCGTTTGCGTGCTGAGCGGGGGGAATCTGGATGTGGAGCAGCTGCGCGGGTTGTCTTGGAATTGAGGTGGGGCAAGGCGCCCTTCGCGCGGCGGTTGTCGCGCTAAAGTGTCAGTATTACTATTGAGTTTCTGACACTTGCTGGAAGCTGGAGAGGAAAATACCGTGGCCAGCCTGCCGAAACGCATCATGGAGCACGCGGAGGCGCTGCCCGAGGCAGCACCGATCTGTCCTGGTACGCTGCTTCATATGGGCAACCGTCTGGCGGTCGATCAGGCTTTGTCGCGCCTGGCCCGTCGTGGGCAGCTGCTACGGGTTTGCCGAGGAGTGTATATGCGGCCTATCGAAACCCGGTTCGGCATCCGCGCACCCTATGTCGAAAGAGTCATTGTGTCGCTCTCGGCCCTTTGGGGCGAGACGATCGTTCCGTCCGGGGGGGCTGCAGCGAACGTGCTCCGGCTAACCACGCAGGTACCGATTCGATTGGTGTACCTTACCTCGGGACCGACGCGCACGTTGCGGCTCTTTGCGCTGGTGATTTGGCTCCATCATGCGCCACGCTGGCAACTGGTGGCGCCGGGGCGACCTGCCGGTCTCGCCATTCGAGCGATGGCGTGGCTAGGTCCGCACGAGATCGAAGACGGCCTCGAGGTCATCAAGCGGACGCTCTCCGAAACGGATCTTGCCGAACTCGCTGCTGCTCGGGCTATCTTGCCGTCGTGGATTGCCGAACCCGTGAGCACCTTGGTGCCTCGTGGATAGCGTCGCCTTTCAATGGCTGTCCGCGGATGACCAGCGCGCTTTGCTGGGTTCCATCGTCAATCATGCGGGGTACCCGCCGCATCTGCTTGAGAAGGACATCTGGGTCGTTCAAACTCTGTCCGTCCTGTTCGACGCACCCTTCGGTGCGGACCTCGTGTTCAAGGGAGGAACGTCACTGTCAAAGGCCTATCAGGCCATCCGCCGGTTTTCCGAGGACGTCGATGTCACCTACGACATCCGCCGATTTGTACCCGAATTGGTGGCCGGTGCGGGTGAGGAAGCCATTCCGCCAACTCGGAGCCAGGAACAGCGTTGGACGCGCGCGATCCGTGCGCGGCTCGTTGAATGGACTCGGGAAGAGGCTCTGCCCACGGTGGCCGAGGGAATGACCGGAAGCGGGTGGCGCGCCCGGCTTCGTGCCGAAGGATATCGGCTTTTTGTAGGCTATGAACCGCTGTTCCAGGACTTTGGTCGAGTGCAGCCCGAGGTGATGGTCGAGTTCGGCGCACGCTCGACCGGCGAGCCCCACGAACCGCGGCTGACCGAATGCGACGCAGCCCGCTTTCTGCCCGATATCCGCTTTCCCTCGGCCCGGCCCTCCGTCATGCTGCCCGAGCGTACCTTCTGGGAGAAGGCCACCGCGATACACGTCTTTTGTCGACGGCGGCGGCACCGCGGGGCACGTCTATCGAGGCACTGGCACGACCTGGTTCGGCTCGACGACGCCGGCTACGCCGCGGCGGCGTTGGCCGATCGAGAGCTGGGGCGCGCCGTCGCACGCCACAAGGCGATGTTCTTCAGAGAGAAGGATACCGCTGGGCAGTGGATCGACTACGAAACCGCGGTTTCCGGTGGGCTCCAGCTGCTCCCCAACCGCCCGTTGTACGATACCGTCGCGCAAGACTATGATCGGATGTTGCGTGACGGAATGCTCCTGGATGACACCGAGCCGTTTGAGGACGTCATGAATCGATGCGCCGAAATCGAGTCCCGGGCCAATGCTGGCTGAAGGAGTGGGCCCCCCTCCGGACGCCCGTTTCATCATCCGGCTGGCCGCCGAGGTCGCCAACAAGTCCAACCGCACGCGACGCCGCTTTCAGCAACAACTGGCGCGCAATCTGACCGATGCGCTGACCTCTACAGGGGCTCAAGTAAAGGTCCGTGACAGATGGAGCCGGTTATTTGTCACGGTATCTGTCACAGACGCGATGGCGTCTGCCACCGACAGGGTTGCGGCTGCCAAGGACGCCATGTCGGCCGCAACGAGAGTCTTCGGGGTCAGTTCCTTCTCGCGGCTCGACGCGGTCCTTCCCGCCGATCTGGACACCATTGTGCGGAGGGGGCACGAGCTGTACAAGGGCGCGGTGGCCGGTCGCCGCTACGCGGTTGCCGCCCGCCGGACCGGTCGCCACCCCTTCACGTCACGAGACATCTGCGTAGAGCTGGGCGCGGCGCTCAACCCGTATGGAACCGTCGACCTGACGACGCCCGAGGTTACCGTGTCGGTCGAAGTACGCGACCAGCACACCTACCTCTACAGCAGCCGAACGGAGGGTCCCGGCGGCCTTCCGCTGGGAGTGCAGGGGAGAGTGGTTTGCCTGATCTCGGGTGGCTTCGACTCGGCGGTAGCGGCCTGGCTCCTCCTCAAACGCGGCGTCGCCCTGGACTACGTCTTCTGCAATCTGGCGGGCCCCGCCTTCGAGCGTTCGGTGATCCAGGTGACCAAGATTCTGGCGGACCGCTGGAGCTACGGAGACCGCCCGCGGATACATGTGGTGGATTTCGGCGAGGCGGTTGGCCAGCTCCAGAAACGCGTCACGCCCCGTTACTGGCAGGTCGTCCTCAAGCGCCTGATGTACCGGGCTGCCGAGCGGGTGGCCGGGGAGATCGGGGCGGACGCGGTGGTGACGGGGGAGTCCCTGGGCCAGGTGTCGTCCCAAACCCTCCGCAACCTGCGGGCGATCGAGGCGGTTGCGACGCTGCCGGTGCTGCGTCCTCTCGTCGGCTTCGACAAGCAGGAGATCATCCGGGTCGCGGAACGCATCGGCACTGCGGCGCTATCGGCGCGCGTTAAGGAGTACTGCGCGATCCTCGAGGGCAAGCCCGTTACGGCGGCGAAGGTGGGAGCGGTGGACCGGGAGGAGGCGCCGATGGACCTCGGCCTTGTGGACCGCGCGGTCGACGAGCGCAGGGTGCTGCATGTGCGGGACGTGAACGACGCCGACCTGAGCCGCGACTACCTGTGGGTCGATGCCCCCCCGGACGGAGCCCGCGTGATCGACTGCCGGCCGAGGCAGCAGGACGACGGCTGGCGGCATCCCGGCTCGCGACGGGTGCTGCCGCAGGACTTCCCCGATCTTGCCGCGAAACTTGACAAGGATTTCCAATATGTGCTGTTCTGCGACAACGGAATCCAGTCGGGGCAGTTCGCGAACCTGCTTCAGACGGTGGGATACGAGGCGTACGCGCTGAAGGACGGGACGAATGCGCTGCGGGGAGGGGCGGGGTAGCGATGCCGGTCCCGTGTTGGACAATGGCACGTCGCCGACCCTCATCACCTGGCCGGCGCCTTTCACGTTCCCGCCCATTGTCATGCTCCCGATCCCCGTCGTCTCGCCGACCCAACTGGATTGCCGCCGCACCCCTCTTCTTCCTCATCTCCTGCACCGCCGAGAACAGCCCCGGCGACCCCGGCAACGAGCTCGTCATCGCCTGGCCCGCATCCCGCGAGCCCGCTTCGCTGGACGGCCACATCGAGCCGTACCAGACCGCGTGGCTCATCGACTACATGATCGCCGATCCCCTTGCTGATCATCGGCCCGGACGGGGAGTTCCATCCGGCTCTGGCGACGGCATGGTCCTCCTCGGAAGCGGCGGACGAGTGGACGTTCACGTTGCGGAGCGACGTCGTGTTCCAGGACGGCACCCCCTTCGACGCGGAGGCCGTCAGGTACAACATCGAGCGCATCCTCGATCCGGCGACGCGCTCCGGTGAGATGGCGGCCCACGTCGGGCCGGTCGAGCGCGTGGAAGTCGTCAACGACACCACCGTCACGCTCCACTACGCGGCCCCGTGGGTCACGGTCCTCGACGCGTTCCGGCGTGTCCCGATCTGGTCCCCGGCAGCGGCGGAGCGCTGGGGCATCGAGGAATTCGATCGGCATCTGGTCGGCGCCGGACCTTTCCTGCTGGAGGAGTGGGTGCCCAACGACCATGTGAGCGTGCGGCGCTGGGACGGCTACGGCGGGTGGAACGCGATCAGCAGGGAGGCGGGCCCGGCCAAGGTCGAGCGGGTCACGATCCGCTTCATCGGCGAGGACGCGGTTCTGGGCAACATCGTCAGGACCGGCAACGCCCACGTAGCCATGAATCTGCCCACGGCGTACATCGACGACTACCGCGATGCGGAGGGTTTCTCGCTGCTGACCGGCTATCAGGCAGGGACTGGCCTGTCGATGGTCATGAACGTGCGGCGGCCCCCCTTCAACGACCTCGCGGTCCGGCAGGCGCTGCTGTACGGGACCGATCAGAGCGCCATCAACGACCTGTTGTACGACGGGCATTTCCTGGTCTCCGACGGCCCCCTGAACACGGTTCACCGCTGCTACTGGGAGGGAAGCGCGGACTACTATCCCCACGAGCCGGAGACCGCCAGGCAGCTTCTGGAGCAGGCCGGGTACACGGACCGGGACGGCGACGGCATCCGGGAGGCGTACGGGATCTCCGGCGTGGACGACGGCACGCCTCTGCGGGTGCGCTGGACCATCCTCGACCGCGAGGAAATGGGGGAGGCGATTCAGGCGCAGTGGCGCGTGCTGGGCGTGGACGTGGCGATCGAAATCGTGCCGGGTCCGGTGCAGCTCGAGATGGTGAACGCGCGTGATTTCGATCTGATTTACGAGCGCCAGCGAAGCCCGGATCCGATGCTGATGGACATGCTCTGGAACTCGGCCCACGACGTGGTCGGGGGATGGGCGTGGACGGGGTTTGTGGATGAGGAGCTGGACGGGATCGTGGGGCAGCTGAGGGTCATCCCGGATCAGGAGGAGCGGTGTGAGCTGGCGAAGGAGGCGCAGCGGATCATCATGGACAACGCGCTGATGCTGCCGACTCTCAGCGAGCCGATCTTCTATGCGGTATCAGATGCGGTGCGGGGATTCGAGTTGGCTTCGGAGGGGCAGTTCTACTTTGTGCACAATGCGGAGTTGGTGAGGGAGTGATCGGCATGTCAATTCGTTAGGCTCCCTCCCGCCGTTTCGTGCGTCTGGCTCCCGACCTGTTGCCGTCCGCACCTCCTTCCTTCCAGAGGCAGGCCAGTGCCCAGCCCCAGTCGAGGCGTTCGCCTTGCCACGGCGTGCTCCCGGTCTGGGCACCGATGCCTCGCTGCGCATGCCAGCGGGCCAGCCCAAAGTCCTGCGCCGAGGGTGCCGAGGCGTCCGCCGGGGGTGCCGAGGCCCCGCGGGGCACCAGGTCGCCCACGTCCGGGGGCTCCGGTACCACGGGCATCCGAATGCCGAGGGGGTTGAAGAAGCGCGGCACTCCCCGCTCGTCCATCTCCGCCCGCCAGCCCCCTTCGTGGACGGTGCGGTGGTGGAAGGGGCACAGCAACACCAGGTTCTTCATGGCGGTCTCTCCGCCCCGGGCCCAAGGCGTGATGTGATGGGCGTGCGTGCGCAGCCACGACCCGCATCCGGGGAAGCGGCAACCTCCGTCGCGTGCTTCGAGGGCTTTGCGCAGCCGCCACCCCACGCTCCTCTGGCGGCGCCCGACATCGAGCACCGAGCCGTCGCCTCCCCGCGCGATCCGCACCACCTCTGCATCGCAGGCGAGCCGCGAGGACGTTTCAGCTGAAACGCGCGAGCCTTCTTCAGTGACCAGAGAGGCCGGCGCTTCGTCCCCTTCGAGCGAGTGCACCACAAGCTGCACCCGGGGCTGGACGCGCTCTTCCAGCCACAGCCCAAGGGCGTCGGCCCGGCGCTGCGCTGCCGTGGTCCGGTCCTCGGTCCCCGCGGCGCGCTCGGCGCGGTAGAGCCTGGCTTCGGCCACTTCGAGCGCCTTGAGCAGCAGGCTCCCCACCTCCGGGCTGAGCCGGCCCCGTACTTCGTAGCTGCCGTCGTCGGTGGGCCACAGCGACAGGCCCCGGCGCTCGGCGCGGGCGGCCTGGGGGGCGTCGCCCTGGTCCAGGCGGCGCCACTCCCGGACCAGACGCTCCACGTGTGCGGTGGTGCCGTGGCGTGCGAAGGTGAGGAGCTCGGCCTCGTTGTCGGCGTTGGCGATGCGGGTCAGCGCCCGCACCTTCGAGTAGGAGATCTCGCCCCTTGCGAGCGCTCCCGAGATGTGGGGCAGCGAGGGCAGGCAGCGCGCCACACGGACCTTCTCGCGCGCGGGCCCGATCGAGATGCTGGTGCGCCAGGACAGCCAGTGGGCACAGGAACGGCACCCCTGCCAGCGCTGCTCTTCGTCGTAGACCCGGAGCAGGGTGAGAAGCCGGTATGTGGCGGCGTTGATGTGCGCGCAGAGCGCGGCGATCTCGTCGCCCAGGGGATCGGAGTCCGAGGCGGGCCCGCTGGGGAGGACGGAAGCTGGAGTCGGGGAGGCCGGGGTCGGTGAGGCCGGTGTGCGGGAGGCCACGGCGCGGGAGACCGGGGTGGTGGATTTGTTCGCGGTAAGCATTGTCGTCGAATCCCGAAGTCTGGGGCGGTCGGTTGCTGTCTCAACTCCTTATACACCACAGTTCGGGATATGTTCGGCTTCCGTGTACGGCTCCAGCCACCTTCTCGGCCCTACAAAAAATGCAGCCGGGCGAGCCTGGTGGCTCGGCGGACCGCCGGGGCAGCCCTCCCAACTGCGACATGATCCTAAGAGCGGTCGCGGCACGATGTCAACCTCGGTCACCGATACTCGCCCGCACTGATCGTACACGGTAGTTTCCCGCCGGAAAACAGCGACTCACACGCAAGGCGGCCACCCACCCCCCATGCTCGCCCGCTACCTCGCCCGCCGCCTCGCCCAGCTCGGCGTCGTCCTTCTCCTGGTCTCGCTGGCGGTCTTCTCCATCATGCACGCCCTCCCCGGCGACCCGGTGCAACTCATGCTCTCCGGCGCCGAGAGCGGATCGGTCACCCCGGAACGCCAGGAGGAGCTCCGCGAGGAGATGGGGCTGAACGACCCGCTCCCCGTACAATACGGCCGCTTCCTTCGCGGCGCGGTAACCGCCGACCTCGGCACATCCGTCCGCCTGCGCCAGCCCGTGCTCGACCTCATTCTGGACCGCCTGGGGTCCACCCTGGCATTGAGCCTCGGCGGCATCCTCTTCGCGGTTGCCATCGGCGTGACCACCGGCGTCCTCGCCGCCCTCAAACAGGGCTCATGGATCGACGGCTTCAGCCGCATACTCGCCTACGCGGGCGTATCGATGCCCCTCTTCTGGCTCGGGCTTCTGCTCATTATGGTCTTCTCGTTCTGGCTGCCCTGGTTCCCCCCGGCGGGATCCGAGGGCCTGCGGTCACTCGTCCTCCCCAGCCTGTCGTTGGGCCTCGTTTCCGCGGGGGTGATCGCGCGCCTGACTCGGGCCTCGCTGCTCGAGGTACTGGTCGAGGACTACATCCGCGCAGCGTGGGCGAAGGGTCTGCCGAAGCGCATCGTCTACCTGCGGCACGCACTCCGGAACGCCTTCCTTCCGGTTCTGACCATGCTCGGACTCCAGTTCGGCGCCATGCTGGCGGGTGCCGTCGTCACCGAGACGGTCTTCAGCCGGCCCGGGTTGGGTCGCCTGGTCGTTAGCGCGATCCTGTGGAAGGACTATCCGCTGGTCCAGGGGATCGTGCTGTTCATGGCCACCGCGTACGTCGTGGTGAACCTGCTCGTGGACCTGTTGGCGACCCGGCTCGATCCGCGCATTCGGGACGGGGCACCGGCATGACGGCCGCGGGTATGACGGTCAGAGGCCTCACGGTCCGCGGCCGGACGCTCACCCTCGGCTTCATCGCCGGGGTTTCCATCATCGCGGCGTGGGTGCTGCTCGCGATCTTCGCCCCCCTCGGCGCCCCCCACGATCCCCTGGCCACGATCTCGGGAGCACGCGAGGCCCCGTCGCCGGACTTCTGGTTCGGCACCGACCGGCTCGGCCGCGACGTCTTCAGCCGCGTCATCTACGGCGCCCGCGTGTCGCTGGTCCTCGGCTTCATCAGCGTCGCCATCGGTGCCGTGCTCGGCTCCGCGCTGGGCCTCGTGTCCGGCTACTACCGGGGCGCGGTGGACACCGTGCTCATGCGCATTGTAGATGCGATGCTGGCCTTTCCCGGCATCCTTCTGGCCCTTGTGGTCATCGCCGCCCTCGGCCCCAGCATCACGAATGTCATGATCGCGGTTGGCGTGTCCACGATTCCCCGCTACGCGCGCCTGGTGCGAAGCTCCGTGCTCACGATTCGCGAACAGGACTACATCGACGCGGCCCGGCTTGTGGGGGTGCCTGACGTGAAGATCATGCTCCGGCATGTGCTGCCGAACACGGCGATCCCGCTTCTCGTGCTGTCGACGCTCGAGTTTGGGCAAGCCATCTCCATCGGGGCCGGCCTGAGCTTTCTCGGGCTGGGCGCGCAGCCCCCGACGCCGGAGTGGGGGCTGATGGTTGCGGTGGGGCGCGACGTGCTCGGAAGGGCATGGTGGATTTCGACCTTCCCCGGACTCGCCATATTCACCGTGGTCATGGCGACGAATCTCCTGGGCGACAGCTTGCAGGAGATGCTGGATCCCAGACTGAAATCGAGGTGAGGAAAGGAGGATGCCGCTGTTGAGCGACCGGTTCGTAGGCGTCCAGATCGGGCCCGCCAGCTTCGTGGACGAAGGTGTCGACACCGTGCTCGACACCCTTCAGCAGCGAGCTGGCGTGAACGTGATCATGCTGGGCACGGTGAGCTGGCTGGGGCTCAAGATCGGGCGCAGCATCTCGTGGAAGATCGACGGATGGCCCGACCACGGCGTTCCCGAACCGGCTGACGTGCAAGGCGGATCCTATCTCGCGCATCGTCCCGAGTTCTACCGCAACACCAGCATCACGAACTTCCGCGCACCGGACGAAGCCATGCGCGGTCGGGACATTCTGGAGATGGTGATCCCCGGTGCCCGGGCGAGGGGGATGAAGGTGATCCCGGAGCTGATGGAGCCGCTGTTCAACTATGCGGGCCACGGGTCGGCCAGCACCGTGCAGATCCCCAACCGGGATCGGCTCATGGAGGTGGATTATCTGGGCGGCAGCTGCGACGTACCCTGTTTGGAGAACCCCGACTACCGGAACTGGTGGCACGCGCTCATCGAGGACCACTGCCGGAGCTACGATATCGACGGCATCATGTGGTGCAACGAGCGTCTGAGCCCTCTGGACCAACTTGTGTCCGGGTTGGCGCCGGGGTGCTTCTGCAAGCACTGCCTGGCGAGCATGGACGCTGCCGGGATCGATCCCGAGGGAGTCCGGCGAGCATGTGCGGCCCTTCACCTGTACTTCCGCGACGCGCGCGCGGGGGCCCACTTCACCGATGGCGCCTTCATCACGGGGCTCCGGGTTCTGCTCGACAACCCCGAGTTCCTGCTGTTCGAGCGGCATTGGGTCAGACGCAACAAGGATCTCGACCGTGAGCTCCATGGGGTCACCAAGGGGTGCGATCCGCGGCTGGAGTTCGGGCTCAACGTCTGGAACCGGAACCACTTCAATCCCCTGCGCAAGGCCCAGTGGCCGTGGGCCGAGACGAAGGACTACGCCGACTGGGTCAAGCCGATCACCTACCAGCACCAGGCCGGCGGAACCTACACGAAGGAGATGACCCAACTGCATGCGAGCCTGCTGCGGGATCTGGCGCCCGCGGAGATGACGCCGCTTATGTACCGCATTCTGGGGTTGGACGAGGCCCCGTGGGACGATCTCATCGGTGTGGGGATGGGTCCGGCCAGCTATGTTGGCGGGCAGTGCCGGGCGACGATCGAGGCTCTGGACGGCGAGCTTCCGGTGCTGATGGGGATCGGTGTCGACGCGCCGCGGACCCATGCGGATCAGGCGGTCTGCACGCCGGAGATCGTGTACGAAAGCGTGCACGCGGCGTACGACGCAGGCGCGGCCGGCGTGATCTATGCGCCCAGCTACGCAAGCATGAAGCTGACCAACCTCGACGGCGGCGCGAGGGCGCTGGCCGAACGCGGAATCTGACGGGGGAAGACGATGCCCGAAGCACCAGCCTGGAAGTTCCAGCCGATCCTGCAGGATCTGGCTAGGAAGCAGCCCGCGTCGGTCACGTTGCGAGGCCGCGTGATCACCGGGGTGGGCGATGAGGTGATCGAAGACGGCCATGTGACGCTTGAGGGGGGTAGGATCGCCGCGGTCGGAGAGGGTGAAGGGGCGGCGGCAGACGGTCGCGCGGTCGTCGAGACCGGCGGGACGATTCTCGCGGGACTGATCAACAGCCATGCCCACCTGGCCTGGGACGGGATCCACGACCTGGCCGCCCAGTCGCTGAGCGACGCCCCCGAGATCAGCGCCTACAAGGCGGCGAGCAACATGCTGGCCTGCCTGCGGGCCGGGATCACGCTGGTGCGCGACCTGGGGATGAACCGGAGCGGTGTCTTCGCCAAGCAGGCAGTGGAGCAGGGGGTGGTTGCAGGCCCGCGCCTGCTGATCTGTGCGGAAGCGATCACCCAGACAGGCGGCCACACCTACTGGTGCTGCCGGGAGGCCACCGGTGCCGACGAGATGCGGCGCGCCGTGCGCGAGCAGATCAAGGACGGCGCCGACCTCATCAAGATCATGATGTGTCACGACAACCTGGAGTTCACCGACGACGAGCTCCACGCCATCGTCGACGAGACGCACCGGCAAGAGCGGCCCGTCACCGCCCACGCCACCTTCGACGCCGCCATTGCGCGGGCCGTCGACTTCGGCATCGACACCATCGAGCACGGCGGCAGCATGTCGGACGAGACCATCGGCAAGCTTGTCGAGAGCGGCGTGCCCATCGTGACCACCTTCTCGCCCGTCCTGCTCCAGTCGAAGCCCGAGATCGCGCGCAAGTACAACATTCCGGAGTGGAAGATCAGGGAGCGGCAGCGGATGGTCGCCGACAGGAGCCGCTACGACGGCCTGCAGCGGGCGGCGCGCGCGGGTGTGCGGATCGTGTTCGGCACTGATGCAGGCAGCCCCGCCGTGCGTCACGGCGTGGTGGTTCCGGAGATGGAATTCATGATCGAGGTGGGGGTGGTCGCGGACAATCATGGGGCGATCATGAGCGCGACCCGGGAGGCGGCCATCATGAACCGGCTCGACGACCGCATCGGGACCGTCGAGGTAGGCAAGGAGGCGGATGTCATCGTGGTCGATGGGAACCCGCTCGACGACCTGCGGGCCCTGGAGCGGGTAGCCTTGACATTTGTCCATGGCAATTGTCGATATTCGCATCCAGCGTCGTCCGTAGTGGGCTGATGGGCGTGCGACCGTCCCTCGGAGGCGTGATCCGATGACTCAGGCGGCCCACGGATCGTATCTCGCCGCGCGTGCCGTGAGCGTCAGGTCGAGCTTCCGCACCCGCATGCTCGAACTCGCCGCCGGGCTGGACGACATCATCGCGCTCGGCCGGGGCGACCCCGACTTCGAGACCCCGCCGGCGATCGTCGCCGCCGGTACAAGCGCGCTGGCCGGCGGCTACACCCACTACACGGCCCCGCCGGGCCTACCCGAACTGCGCGAAGCCATCTCCGGCAAGCTGGAACGCGACAACGGACTCCGGTACCCGAGCAGCCGGATCATCGTCACCAACGGCGTCCAGGAAGCGCTCCTGATCTCCATCCTTGGGCTGGTCGATCCGGGGGACGAAGTCGTGCTTCAGGCCCCGCGCTTCAACGCCTTCGACCACATGGTCAACCTGGCGGGCGGACGGGTGGTGGATGTGCCGACTCGGGAGGAGGACGATTTCGCCCTCAAGGCCGACGCCATCCGGAGCGTTCTGACAAATTGTTCGAAACTCCTCGTAATCGCAAATCCGAACAATCCCACCGGCGGGCTGACGCCGCGCGCGGAGCTGGAGCGCATCGCGAAGCTGGCCGACGAGCACGACCTCCTGGTCATCTCCGACGAGATCTACGAGAAGCTCGTCTTCGGGAACGCGGAACACGTCAGCCTCGGCACCCTTGACGGCATGAGTGACCGCACCATCACCGTCAACGGCTTCTCCAAGGCGTACGCCATGACCGGGTGGCGCGTGGGCTACCTGGCCGCGCCCGCCTGGTTCATGGAACCGGCCGTCGAGATCAAGCACACCCTGAGCATCTGTACGCCGCCCGCCCTGCAGCGCGGGGCGCTCGCCGCCCTGGAGGGGGGAGACGAGGCGGTCGCCTCGATGCTCGCAGAGTACGAGCGGCGGCTCGATGTCATCCTGCGCCGCCTCGACGACATGGGAATCTCGTATGGGCGTCCGGGCGGGGGGATGTACGTATACGCCAACATATCGAGCACGGGGCTGGACGCCGAGACCTTCTGCTACGAGCTGCTGCACCAGGAGCATGTGATGGTCTTCCCCGGGACCATGTTCGCGGACCCGGCGAACCGTCACATTCGCATCACGCTGCTGTCGCCGTTTTCGTCCATTGAGGAAGCGCTGAAGAGGATGAAGGGGTTCGTCGAACGGGTTCGCCCGTCGTGACGCGGCGCTCGCGCGTCCTCCTGGTCGGTGCCGGCGTCCGGGGCGCCATGTGGGCGCGCGTCATCGCCGAAACCCCCGACGCGACGCTGGCCTGCATCGTGGACCGGGACGAGGCCCGAGCCCGACGCGCCCGCGACAGTCACGCCCCGGCAGCCCTCGTACAGCGCGACTTCGCCTCCGCTCTCGCCCAGGTGGAAGCCGACGCCGTGGTCATCGCGACGCCTCCCGCCAGCCATCACTCCCTCGTGAGCCAGGCGCTCGCGCACGGCCTCGATGTCCTCTGCGAGAAGCCGCTGTCGGAAGATCTGGATGAAGTCATCGACCTCATCGCCCGAGCGAAGGTGGCCGGGCGTCATCTCCTCGTCGGGATGAACTTTCGCTACCTGCCCTCGTCGCAGCGGATCCGTCACTACGTCCAGAGCGGCGAACTGGGCGCACTCAGCTACGCACACTTCACCTACCACCGCCAGCGGGACGGGAACCGGCACGACCTGAACGACTACGTGATGACGATGGCCCATCCGATGCTGCTGGAGCAGAGCATCCATCACTTCGACCTTCTGCGCTATTGCTACGATTCCGAGGTGGAGTCGCTGGTGTGCGACAGCTGGCGGCCATCGTGGAGCACCTACGAGGGCGACTGCTGTGTCTCCGTGCTCTTCCGCTTCGAAAACGGGGTCCACGTCAACTATCTGGGGACGTGGACGGCGGCCTGGAACCGGATGGACTTCCGCTGGCGGAGCGACTTCGAGGGCGGGGCACTGATTCAGCGGGAGCAGTTCAAGGATCTCGTTCGGATCGACTTCGATCGCGGGCTGGGACTGAGGGGGCGCAACTTCAAGGGGGACGGGGAAGCCGAGAGGCCGGTGTCCGAGGTGTTGGCTCCGTGCACTCCCTTCCTGGACGACACCCGGGCGCTCCTGAGCGAGTTTCTGGGCGCCGTACGCGGCGAGGCGCAGCCGGTCACCACCGCCGCCGATCACCTGGAAAGCCTGCTCGTGGTGCAAGCCTGCGTCGAGTCGCTCGAGGGTGGGGGATGGGTCGCGCTCAGGGACCTGCGCGATCGCTTCGCCCTGGGGACCGAGGCGGCGCAACCCATCGGCACCGACGCTCTACCCGGCGCGGCCCGATGAACCGGAACCGCCAAACCGGCTCCATGACCAGGCCCCCCCCGGTCGACCCACCCCGCGACCTCCTTCGCGTCCGCGGCCTGCGCACCCGGTTCCTCACCGACCGGGGCGCCGTGCACGCGGTCAACGACGTGAGCTTCTCCGTCCGGCGCGGCGAGACCCTCGCGCTGGTGGGCGAGAGCGGGTGCGGCAAGACGGCAGCGATGCTTTCCGTGCTACGCCTGCTGCCTGCTCACCGAACCCGCGTCGAGGCCGACGAGGTGAGCTTCCGCGGCCGCGACCTTCTCTCCCTCGACGACGAGGGGATGAGACGCGTGCGGGGAGCAGAGATCGCAATGGTGTTTCAGGATCCCCGCGCCTCGCTGAATCCAGTGCTCACCATCGGCCGCCAGCTTACCGAAGGTCTGGAGATCCACCTCGGCCTGGGCCGCCGCGAAGCGCGTGACCGGGCGATCGAATTGCTCCGTTCAGTGGGCATTCCGCGGCCGGACACGCGGTTCGAAGACTATCCCCACCAGTTCTCCGGCGGGATGTGCCAGAGGGTGACCATTGCCATGGCGCTGTCCTGCGATCCCGACCTCCTCATCGCCGACGAGCCGACTACGGCCCTGGACGCGACCATCCAGGCACAGATTCTGGACCTGGTCTCCGAGCTGAGGGCAGAGCGGCAGATGGCGATGATCTGGATCAGTCACGACCTCAGCGTGGTGTCGAGCCTGGCCGACCGGGTCGCGGTGATGTACGCGGGTTCCATCGTCGAGACCGCGCCGGCCGCACGTCTCTTCGCTAAGCCGGTTCATCCCTATTCCCGTGGTCTGCTGGCGTCTCTGCCCGTGCTCGACGAAGGCGGCCCGGAGCGCCTGACCGCGATCCCCGGCCAGCCCCCCGACATGGGGCAGCTCCCCGACGGGTGCGCCTTTGCCGAGCGTTGTCCTCACGCCTTCGGCCGCTGCCGCCGGGAAAAGCCTCCGCTGCTTCCGGTCGGACAGGGGGCGCTGGCTGCCTGCTGGTGGGACGTGGCGCGTGGTCGCGAAAGACAGGTGGACGGAACCCGCGCGAGCCATGTCTCCTGAGCAACCACGCCCGCTCCTCGAAGTCTTCGACCTCGAGAAGCACTTCCCCGTCCACCGGGGACTGATGCAGCGGCGCACCGGAACAGTGCGCGCCGTCAACGGCGTGAGCCTCCGGCTGCATCGGGGGAAGACGCTGGGACTCGTGGGAGAGAGCGGCTGCGGCAAGACCACCGTGGCCCGCACCGTCCTCGGCCTCACGCGGCCCACGTCGGGCCGAATCGTCTTTGACGGCGTCGACCTCACTGCCGCCTCGGCGAGCGACGTGCGGGCGTTGCGCTCTCGCATGCAGATGATCTTCCAGGACTCGTATTCGTCGCTGAATCCGCGGCTGAGCGTGGGCCGTTCCATCGCGGAACCGCTTCTCGAGCACTCGACGATGAACCGCTCCGCCAGGCGGGATCGTGTTGGCGAACTCATGAGCGTCGTCGGACTGGATCCGAAGATGGCCGGTCGCATGCCCCACGAGTTCTCGGGTGGGCAGCGGCAGCGCGTCGGCATCGCCCGTGCCCTGGCCCTCAAACCCGACCTGATCGTCTGCGACGAGCCCATCTCTTCGCTCGACATCTCCATCCAGGCGCAGATCGTGAACCTGCTCGCGGACATCCAGGAGCAGTTCGGGCTGACGTACCTGTTCATCTCCCATGACCTGAGGATGGTCAGACATCTGTGCGACCGCGTCGCGGTGATGCATCGGGGCAGAATCGTGGAGACGGCTCCCGCGCATAGGCTCTTCCTCGATCCCCAGCATCCGTATACACGCACCCTGTTGTCCTCGGTGCCTCGCAGGCCGCGACGACAGTGATCAACTTCGGGCGGAACATCCGTTTCCGGCCCTCCCGTCGGTACCGGCCGCGCAGCGAAGAAGAGATCCTGCGCATACTCGACGAGCACCGCGACGGCACCGTACGGGCCATCGGGGCAGGGCACTCCTGGAACCCTGGAATCGAGTCGCACGACGCGCTGATCGACCTGAGACACCTTCGGCGGATTCGCGTTCACCAAAGCCGTACACGTGTGAACGTGGGAGCCGGGGTCATGATCGGCGCTCTTCTCAAACACCTCTCCAAACGGGATCTGACGCTGCCGTCGATCGGGCTCATCGACCGCCAGACGGTGGCCGGTGCGGTGGCGACCGGCACCCATGGGTCGGGCCGGCACTCGATGTCGCACTACGTCGAGTCGCTGCGGATCGCGTGCTACGGCGCGGACGGGGGCGCAGTCGTTCGGACAGTGGATTCGGGACGGGCGCTGCGGGCGGCGAGATGCGCGGTCGGGGCGATGGGGATCGTGCTCGAGGTGACGTTGCCCTGCGTGCCGCAATACTACGTTCGAGAGAAGTCCGTCTGGCGATCCGGCCTGGACGCTGCGCTGGCGGCGGAAGCAGACGCCCCGCTCCAGCAACTGTACCTGATCCCGCATTCCTGGAGATTGCTCGCGCACGAAAGGCGCGTCGATCCGCGGAATCGGCGGAGGGGACTGGCGCGTGTGTATCGTGTGTATTGGTTCTCGATGATCGACGTGCTGCTACACCTCGGGCTCAAGCTTTCGGCGTCTCTGCTGCAAAGTCGTCGGCTGATTCACCTGCTGTATCGGCGGATTCTGCCGGCGTGCCTCGTGCCGAGGTGGAGGGTGACCGACCGGAGCGACCGCCAGCTGCTCATGCGCCACGACCTCTTCCGGCATCTGGAGATGGAGGTTTTCGTGCGGCGGGCTCGGCTGGGCGAGGCGCTGGAATTCGTTGGAGAGGTTCTACAGGCCGCCGATGAAGAGAGCTGGGGGGTTTCAGCCACGACGGGGGCCCGGATTGAGCGGCTGGGGCTGAGCGCCGCGTTCGAGGAACTGCGTGGCTCGTACGTGCACCACTACCCGATCTGCGTGCGCCGCGTCCAACCCGACGCCACGCTGATCTCCATGTCGTCGTGCGATGGAATCGAGGCCGAGGACTGGTACGCGATCAGTCTCATCACCTTCACGGAGCCGCGGGAGCCGTTTCTGCGGGTTGCGCGGATGCTGGCCCGTGTGATGGCCAAGGACTTCGGTGCCCGCCTGCACTGGGGAAAGTGGTTTCCGCTGGGCGGCGAGGCGGTGGAGCGGAGCTATCCAGGGATGCCCGCATTCAAAGCGGTTTGCGAGGAGTTCGATCCGCGGGGCGTGTTCCGGAACGGGTTCCTGCGGGAAACCATGTTCCCGGAGTAGTGTCGTGGTCCAGCCCAGACTGGCACTTGACACGACACACGCTACTCTACTAGCGGTACGCACATTGTTGTCGCGCAAGGGCTGGTCTATTGTCGCAATGAAAACTCCGCGCATCTTCATCATGACGTCGATCCTGCTGGGCGGTGTCGCCTGGGCCTCCGGTTGCGGCGATGATACGACGGAGCCGTCGCCACCTCCCGAGCCCCTCCGGCCGACGACGATTTCAGTGAGTCCGGCCATGGCCGAGCTGACAGCGCTGGGCGAGACCGTGCAGCTGAGCGCGGAGGTGCGCGACCAGAACGGCCAGGTGATGGACGGGGTCACGGTGACCTGGGCGAGCAGCGCCGCCGCGGTGGCGAAGGTAGACGCCGCCGGGCTGGTTACGGCAGCGGGCAATGGCGCGGCCACGATCACCGCGACCGCGGGCACGGTGTCGGGGAGCGCGGCGGTGACTGTGGATCAAGAGGTGAGGGGGATCGAGGTGTTACCCGCCGCCGAAACGGTGTCCGCGGGCGACACGTTGCGACTGACGGCGGAAGCCTGGGACCCAAACGGGTTTACGGTGCCGGGCGTCGAATTCACGTGGTCGTCGAGCGATGCCGCCATCGCCACGGTGGATGGGTCGGGTCTGGTGCGCGGAATCGCAGAAGGTGCGGCCACGATCACCGCGGCGTCGCCCAGTGTGCAGGGGACAGCGGGGATCACGGTCGCCCATCCGGACTGGACCGCACTGGTGGCCCTCTATGAAGCCACAGAGGGTGCGGGCTGGATTGAGAACGATGGCTGGATGTCGGATCGTCCGATCGGGCAATGGCACGGCGTGACGACGGGGGAGCGTGGTCGTGTCACGGCCGTGAGACTCTCCGCGCACAACCTGATCGGGTCGATCCCACCGGACCTTGTCCGCCTGTCGTACCTGGAGACCCTGAATCTCGAGCGCAACACGTTAGCGGGACCGATTCCCACCGAACTCGGCAATCTGGACAGCCTCAAGACCTTGATCCTGGGTGTCAACCGTCTATCGGGTCGGATCCCGTCTGAGCTGGGCAATCTGGCCAATCTGCAAGACCTGCGACTGCGAAGAAACAACCTGACCGGGCCGATCCCGCCCGAATTGAGCAACCTGCGCAACCTCACGAGGCTGGGCCTCAACCAGAATCTCCTCACCGGACCGATCCCTGGGAGCTTCCTGCGTCTCGAGCGCCTTCAGCTATTCCACTTCGCGGACAACAGGAATCTGTGTATCTCCGGTTCGGCGGACTTCGCGGACTGGCTCACGCAGCTTGACGTCTACGTCGGGCCGTTCTGTAACGAGGGCGACAGAGAGGCGCTCGTGTCTCTGCACGGGGCCACCGGGGGACCGGACTGGGACCGCTCAACCGGCTGGCTTGGTGACGGCGTTTTGGACGACTGGCATGGCGTGAGCGCGGATTCGCTGGGGCGCGTCACGACACTCGACCTGTCCAACAACGGACTTGCGGGTCACGTACCCGGGTCGCTGGCACAGCTCACCAGCATGACTTCCCTGCAGATCAACGGAAACGAGGGCCTGACCGGCCGGCTGCCACTGCTGCTGTCCGCGCTTTCGCTTCAGGAGCTTCAATACAAGGAGACCGGGCTGTGCATTCCGCCCGACGGAGCGTTCCGCGAGTGGCTGGCTGCCATTCCGTCTCACGAAGGCACGAACGTCGAATGTCAGCCGCTCTCCGAACGGGAAATCCTCGAATCTCTGTACAATGCCACCGCAGGCGCCGACTGGACCGACGACAACAACTGGCTGTCCGACCGACCTCTCGGTGAATGGTACGGAGTGGAAACCAACGATCAGGGCCGAGTCGTCGCGCTGCGACTTCCCGAAAGCAACCTGGCGGGGCGCATTCCACCCCAACTCGGCAACCTTCGCCAGTTACGCGAACTGGCCTTGGCCCGCAACCTCCTGTCGGGTCCGATCCCGCCGCAGCTGGGCAACCTGTCCAACCTGTCGCGGCTGGACCTCAATGGGAATCGGCTGACGGGTTCGATCCCGCCGGAGCTGGGTAGTCTGTCCAACCTGTCGACAATGCACCTCTATTGGAATGGGCTGACGGGACCGATCCCGCCGGAACTGGGCAACCTGTCCAGGTTGGTGGCGCTAGGGCTCGGCTTGAATGGGCTGACGGGACCGATCCCGCCGGAACTGGGCAACCTGTCCAACCTGGCGGTGCTCTACCTCGACTGGAATGGACTGACGGGCCGGATCCCGCCGGAGCTGGGCAAACTGTCGCGCTTGTCACAGCTGATCCTCAGCGAGAATCGGCTGACCGGGTCGATTCCCGCATGGCTGGGCAACCTGTCCGGCCTGGCACGCCTGAGCCTCAGCGGGAATGAGCTGACGGGTCGGATCCCGCCGGAGCTGGCCAGCCTGCCCAGCCTGTCGGAGCTGATCCTCAGCGGCAATCGGCTGACCGGGTCGATTCCGGCGGGGTTGGGCAACCTGTCAAGCTTGGCGCGCCTGGACCTCGGCGGGAATGAGCTGACCGGAGCGATTCCGCCGGAGCTGGGCGCCCTGTCAGGCTTGGGACACATGAACCTCAGCGGAAATGACCTGGAAGGAGCGATCCCGCCGGAGCTGGGCAACCTGTCCGGCCTGTCGGCGCTGTACCTCGACGGGAATGAGTTGACGGGGCCCATCCCTCCCGAGTTCGGTGGTCTGTCCGGGTTGCGGTTGGTATCGATCAAAGACAACCGGCTATCGGGTTCCCTCCCGCCGCAACTGGGCGACATGGCCAACCTGAGGCGGCTCTACCTGATCGACAACGCCGAAATGTCCGGCACCCTGCCTTCGAGCCTCACGGCTCTCGACAAGCTGAACGAACTGCTGCTGACCGGTACCGGTCTATGCGCTCCTGGAGATGCCGGTTTCCAGAGCTGGCTGTCGGAGGTGAAGCTTGCGCGGGTGCGGCTTTGCGGGGCAGGCACCGCTTCGTCGGCGTACTTGACCCAGGCAGTGCAGTCACTGGATTTCCCGGTTCCTTTGGTCGCTGGCAAGGCAGCACTGTTGCGGGTGTTCGTGACGGCCTCGCGTGCTACCAGCGAGGGCATCCCGAAGGTGCGGGCGACCTTCTACGTAGACGGCGTTGAGACCCACGCGGTCGACATCCCGGGCTCGCCGACTCCCATCCCCACCACGGTTGACGACGCCGAGAGTGTGCTCGAGAAGTCGGCGAACGTCCGGATTCCGGGTTCGGTGATACAGCCGGGACTGGAAATGGTGATCGAGATCGACCCGGACAGCACGCTGGATCCCGAACTTGGGGTGACGAAACGGATTCCCGAGACGGGTCTGGTACCGGTGCAGGTCGAGGTCGTGCCCGTGATGGATCTGACCGTCGTCCCGTTCCAGTGGGCGCGGGACTCGGATACGTCGATTGTGGAGATGGCCAACAGCATGGCTGCGGACCCGCAGTCACACGAAATGCTATGGGATTCCCGCACTTTCATGCCGATCGGCGATCTCGACGTGAAGGCTCATGAATCCGTATTGACCTCGACCACCAATGTGTCCGAGCTGATCCGTGAGACTCAGTTGATTCGAAGCCTGGAAGACGGGAAGGGCTACTACATGGGCATCATGCCGGAGCGCGTTGTCGGCGGCCAGTCGGGGGTTGGGTTTCTTGGTGGTCGGGTGGGCTTCTCGGTGTCCGATCCATTCGTGATAGCGCACGAACTGGGACACAATTTGAGCCTCCGCCATGCGCCCTGCGGCGGCGCTGGTGGACCGGATCGGGCGTTTCCCCAGAGTGATGGTTCGATCGGTGCCTGGGGATACGACCCGCGCGGGGATGGAGTGCTTGTACCGCCGCATTCTCGGGACCTGATGTCCTATTGCGGTCCTCCGCGTTGGGTGAGCGACTTCAGTTTCACCAAGGCCCTGGACCATCGCCTTGCGAGCGGAAGCAGCGCCACCGCGCTCGCCCGAGCTCCCGTCAACGCTCCAACGCGCGCCCTGCTCCTCTGGGGCGGCGTCGACGAGCAGGGGGATCCGTTCCTGGAGCCCGCCTTTGTGGCGGACGCTCCGCCCAACGTTCCCGGGTCCACAGGCGAATACGAGCTGGTTGGCCGAACCGGGAGCGGCGACGAACTGTTTTCGCTGAGCTTCGACATGGCGGAGTTGGCCGACGCCGACGGGAGGTCGTCCTTCGTCTTCGCGCTGCCCGTGCGGACCGAGTGGGGCGACGTTCTGGAAAGCATTACCCTCTCGGGTCTTGGCGGATCGGTCACGACGGATCAGGCCACCGACCAGCCCATGGCCATCCTGCGCGATCCGGATAGCGGTCAGGTGCGCGGGATTCTGCGCGGCGAGGACGCGACGGACCTGATTCGGGTGGCTGCAGAGGCTGTCCAGCTGACCGCGCCGCGTCTGCAGGTGCTGTTCAGCCGGGGAATGCCGGACGTGGCGGAGTGGCGCCCCTGACGGATCTTCTGGTGTCGCGCGGCGCCCCTACTATTCCCGCCACGGATACTCCGGCCGTCGCAGATGCCAGTCCGTCTCCCGCTGATACGCCATGCCGAGATCCAGCACACTCTGATCATCCATCGGCGAGCCCACGATCTGCAGCGACAACGGCAGCCCGTCTTCGTCGAATCCGCAGGGGATCGCCAGGCCGGGGTGACCAACGAGGTTGGCGATGTAGTTGAGCCGCGGGGTCCGCGCGCTAACCTCGCCGGGTGGTTCCCACTCGTTGCGCGCCGGAATCGGCCAGCCGTCCCGCACCTCGCGCATGGCCGCGCCGTTCGGCCAGGTCGGCGCAATCACCGCATCGTAGCGCGACAGCACCTCGTCGGCCTCGCGCACAAGCTGGTTGCGGATCCGTTGTGCGGTGAGGTAGTCCGCGGCGGGCATCATGCGGCCGGCCATCCACCCCGCGCGGCGGTCCTCGTTGAAGGAGAACATGTTGGCCGCGCTGCCGTCGTCGAAGAGCGCCTTGAAGTTGGTGCCGCTTTCGACGGTCACGATCGTCGTGAAAAGGGCGCCCGTGGGCCGGAGCGGCAGCGTGATGTCCTCGACCTCGACACCCATCTGGGCGAAGACGTCCAGCGCCTCCTGGAAGACGCGCCGGGTCGTCTCGGAGCCCGACAGCTCGAACTCGGCGCGGTGGACGCCCAGACGGCGCCCCCGCATGGCCCCGGGGTCCGCACGGAAGACGAAGGGGCGGTCCACCGTGCAGTTGTCGCGCGGATCCTGCCCGGCGATCTGCTGCAGAATATGGCCGCAGTCCTCGGCCGAGCGCCCCACGGGGCCGATCTTGTCGAGGCTCCACGACAGCGCCATACAGCCGAAGCGGCTCACGCGGCCGAACGTGGGGCGCAGCCCCGACGCGCCGACGGCGGAGGCCGGAAAGACGATCGAGCCGCCCGTCTCGGTGCCGATACCGAAGCCGATCAGTCCCGCGACCGCGGCGGAGACCGTCCCGCTCGACGACCCGAAGCTGGTGCGGTCGAGCTTCCAGGGGTTCAGTGCGGAGCTGGTGTTCCCCCCGGCGAACTCCCCGAGCGACATCTTGGCCATCAGGACCGCGCCGGCTTCTTCGAGCCTGTCGATGACCGCCGCGTTCCGGTCCGGCACCCGGTCCGCGAAGATCCGCGACCCCCACGTGGTGCGGATGCCGCGCGTGTCGAGCAGATCCTTGACACCGTAGGGTAGGCCGTGTAAGATGCTGCGCCGATTGCCCGCTACAAGCTCTCGATCGGCCCGTTCGGCGGCTTCGAGCGCGTGATCCCGGGCGATTGTGACCATGGTCGCGAGCTTGCCGTCGTGGTCGGTGCGCGGCTCGCTGGGCAGTTCGAAGGGCGGCACGTCGAGGGCTTCGGCGCGGTCGAGGTAGGCCTGGGTGAGGTCGACCGAGGTGACCGCACCGTCCGCCAGAAGGTCGGCCAGCTCGCGGACGGTGAGGAACAGAGTGGATTCGGGCACGGCGGGGGCCGATTGCGACATGGCGAGGGTCGATTCCTTCATCAGCCCCTCCAGAAGACGACGAGGGGAGGCTCGTCGGGGTCCAGCGGAAAGTCCCGCAGTTCGCGCTGCACGTTGATCATGTTGGCCAGGGCCGCACGCAGCCGCTCCAGCTCCTCCGCCTCCTCGTAGATCCCTCGCGGCCCCTGATGGTCCAGCAGCGTCCGCGCCGTGGTGGCGGAAACCTCGCCCGTGTCGGCGACCTCCGTGCAGGCCTGTTGCCAGGCCAGGGCCATCGCCCCCGCGCCGGCGGCCGTCGCGAACTGTCGGCGGTTCATGGTCATTCGACTGGACTCCCTGCTTGTGCTGGTGACGGCCCGGCACTCGCGTGTCCAAGCCGTGCCCCGTACCTTCGTCGCGCCCATCGACCCCACCATAACGCGGACCGCCACCACTTTGCGAGCACTTCACATCGAACCCATGCCGCAGTGGATTCGCGGCCTCTTCCAGAAGGTGGCGGACGAGGCCGGGATCGAGATGGTATGGGGCGGCGCACTCGACCGGGAAGAGCTGGCCGGCGCGGCAGCCGGCGTGGACGCGCTGGTCACCGGGCAGAGGCGCATCGGCGCCGAACTGATCCGCGCGGGAGCCGGGGTGCGCCTGGTGCTGGTGCAGGGGAGGGCGCCGTGGGCGGTCGACCGGGAAGCCGCGGCCACGGCCGGAGTGCCGGTGGCGACGCTGCCGCACCGCGGCGCGATCGCGGTTGCCGAGCAGACGATTGCGCTCATGCTCGGCCTCTACCGCAAGGTCGTCCCGGGCCACCTCGGTACCCGCGACGCCGAGTACAAGCGCCTGGGCGTCGAACCGATTCGCACCACCGAACGCAAGATCGCCTTCAACTGGCTCGGCTACGACGACGTGCGGCAGCTTCATGGACGAACCCTCGGCCTGGTGGGGTTGGGCGGCATCGGGCTGGAGGTCGCCCGGCGGGCGCAAGCCTTCGACATGGACGTCGTGTACCACAAGCGTTCGCCGTTGCCCCCGGCCTACGAGGCGATGGCCGGTGTGCGGCACCTTCCGCTGAAGGAGCTGCTCGCCGCGAGCGACGTGGTCAGCTTGCACGCGCCGCACACCGACGCCACCGAGGGAATGATCGGGGAGGCCGAGTTCAAGGCCATGAAAAAGGACGCGATCCTGGTCAATACGGCCCGTGGCGGGCTCGTGGACGAAGCCGCGCTCGCGGACGCGCTGTCCGAGGCCCGGATCGCGGGCGCCGGGCTGGACGTGTTCGTGGACGAACCGCTGCCGGCGGACAGCCCGCTGATCGGCGCGCCGAATGTCCTCCTGTCGCCCCATGTCGGGGGCGGGACGGGGGGTGGACAGGCCGGGATGATACGGGAGGTGGTCGCGAACCTGGTCGCAGTCGCCGAAGAAGGAGTCGAAGACAGATGATCCAGGAGCCGATTCTGGTCCTGGCATTCATGCTGGCCGTCGTGGCCTTCACCCGCTGGCTCGAGGAGCGCTACGAACCCGTCAAGAAGATCAGCTCCGCGGTCGTCTGCACGTTGCTCGGGATCACGCTCGCGAACATCGGGGTGATCGAACACACGGGACCGGTCCACCAGTCCGTCTTCACCTTCGCGATCCCGTACGCGATCGTGCTCGTGATCATGGGGACGGACCTGCGCGAGCTCGCCAGCGCGGGGCGGCCGCTCCTGATCGCCTACCTCGCGGCGTGTCTCGGGAGCCTGGTGGGCGGTGTGGTGGCGGGCGCCACAATGGCTGGATGGGTCGGCCCGGAAACCTGGAAGCTGTCCGGGGCGTTCTCGGCGGCGTTCGCGGGCGGCGGCATGAACTTCACCGCCGTCGGACAGGGGCTCGAGATCGACACGAGCACCTTCGCCGCCGCAGCTCTGGCCGACAACCTGTCGACCGTCCCCTACCTGCTTCTGCAGGTGTGGCTGGCGGGCATGCTGGCCACGATGTTCCTGCGCCGGACGAGGCTGGGCGGTGCCGCGGCCTGGGCCGGTGAAATGACTGACGAAGCGGCCGCGGACGAGGCCGAGGCCGAGACCGACGAAGACGCCATGCGCCGCCGCTGGACCGACTCGGACATCAACATCACCGACATGGCCATTCTGGGCGCGCTGCCGCTGGTCGCCCTCTGGCTCGCACGGATCATGGGCGGCTTCTATCCGCTCATCCCGGAAGTCCTGTGGCTGACGACGATTGCGCTGATCGTGGCCCAGCTGCCGTGGGTCAGGAAGCTCCGGGGCGCCGAGATGCTGTCCTACTTCGCGCTGCACATCTTCTTCATCGTGCTGGGCGCGGCGTCCGAACTCGGGATGGTCTTCGAGGCCGGCCTCCCCATCTTCGGCTTCATGATCGCGATCATCGCGGTCCACGTCGTGGTCGCCTACGGGGTCGGATGGCTGGCGCGGATCGACCTGCCCACCGTGTCGATCGCGAGCCAGGCGGCGATCGGAGGACCGGGCTCCGCGCTCGCCATCGGCATGGCCATGAAGTGGCATCGACTGGTTGCGCCGGCGGTGATCGTGGGCATTTTCGGCTACGCGCTGGGCAACTATCTGGGGTTTGCTTGCGCGTGGATTGTAAATGCATTAGTTGGATGAAAAAAGAACCTGTGCGGCACGCGAACCGCAGCTCCGGAGGTCCTCTGAGTGACACCCTGACGTTACGTCAGGGTCCGTCTCCCGTGGCCAGCGTTGAAGGGGTCGATGTGCTCGTCACGGGGGCGGGCCGGGGGCTCGGGCGCGGGATCGCGATCACGCTGGCCGCGGCGGGCGCACGCGTGTGGCTGGTGTCGGAGATGCTGGAGGAGCTTGAATGGACGGCGGCGGACATCCGGGAGGCGGGTGGGTGGGCCGAGGTCTGCCCGGCGGACCTGAGCCGGGACCGCGAACGGCACCGGCTGGCGCGGACGGTCCGCGACCGGGCGGACCAACTGCGAGTCGTCGTCAACAACGCGGGCGTGCTCGAACGGCAGCCCGTCGCGTCGCTCGACCGGGAGCACTGGGAACGGACCATGAGCGTCAACCTTGAAGCCCCCGTGTTCCTGACCCGGGACCTGTTGCCGACCTTGCTGCGCGAGGGCGGGTCGGTGGTGAACGTGTCGTCGCGAGCGGGTGTGGAGGGCTCCCCCGCGCAGACGGCCTACTGCGCGTCCAAGTTCGGGATCGAGGCGTTCACGCGGTGTCTCGCGCTGGAGCTCGCCGGGTCGGCCGTGAGCGTGAACGCCGTGACGCCGGGCATCTACCTGAAGCCGACGTCACTCACGCGGCGTGAGGCGGAGGCCGCGGACGCCGACACGAGGGCGCGCTGGGAGGACCCTGTGCAGCTGGGTCCCGCGTTCGTGTTTCTGGCGGGTCTGCGCGGGCAAGTGAGCGGGTGCCGCTTCGACTTGAAGGTGCTGACGGAGGCGTTGGCGATGTGGGGGCCGGGAGAGGTGGTGAGTCGCGTGAGCGAGGTCGCGGAGTATGTGCAGGAGAGCAGGCCGTGAGGGGGGCTGGGGAGGGGGGCGCGGTGGATGCGGCGTTGTCCCGCCGGGCCCGCGTGGCAGTGGAAGCCGTGCGGGGGAGTCTGGGTGACCCGGCGCATGCCGCCGCTGCCCAACCGGGACCCGCCCTCCTGCCGCGCCCCGCCGCACCCCAGCCGCGCCCCGCCGCACCCGAGCCGCGTCCCTCTCCAGAGCTGCTGGCCAGTCTGCGCCATCACCTCCTTGGCGGCGAGACCCACTATCCCGACCGGCCGGGGATGGCGGAGTTGCGCCGCCGCGTCGGCGCCGCGCTTCCCGCCGCGGGGTATCCCGAGCGCGGCCCCGATGGCGTGTTGATCACGGCCGGGGAGGGGGAGTCGCTGTTCGTTACCCTGCTGGGACTGGGCACGCCGCCGGAGATTTGCCTGTACGGCCCGGGTGGGCACCGCCACCGCAGCCTGCTGAAGTGGATGGGCGTGTGCGCGGTCGAGCCGGGCTCCCGGGACGGTGACGGCGCGACAGACCCCGAAATCCACCTGATCGGCGACCGGCTCTTTGGCGCTGCCGGGGCCCGGGACCCGCTGGAGGCACCCGTGGCGTCCTCCGACCCAGGACCCACCTGGGACGCGGAAGCGCGCTCGAACGCGTACGCCGCTTCCGACGCCATCGTGACCGGCTCCCTGGACGGCCTCGCCGACATGCGACCCTTCCGTCTCGGCTTCGTGGCCGCGCCGCCCGAAGTGCTCGCCAACATCACCAAATGGAAGCAGGCGTCGTCGATCTGTTCGCCCGCGCCCTCCCAGCGGGCGGCGCTACGGGCACTGGGAGTCCTCCCATGACCTCCGCGCGGCAATCCGGCCAGGCGGCGGGCTCCGCCTCGGTTCGCAAGGGCGAACGCGCCACCTCGCTGCGTTACCGCATGATGGCGCTCGCTCGCACCCGAGAGAACGTCATCTCACTGGGACGCGGGGACCCCGACCTCGACACCCCCGCGCCGATCATCGAGGGCGGCCTGGCAAGTTTCGCCGAGCACGGGCCCACCGGCTCTGCCCGCGCCCCCACCCCCGACCCCGTGCGCGGCCTCCTCTCCCTGCGCGAGGGCATCGCCCGCCGCTACGCAGCCGAACGGGGCGTCACCGTCGACCCGGCCACGGAGATCGCCATCACGAACGGCGCCCAGGAGGGACTCTTCCTGGCCATGCTGGCGCTGGTCGACCCGGGTGACCGGGTGGCCTGCCAGGACCCCCGCTACAGCTCGTACGACCAGGCGATCGGAGTGGCGGGCGGCGATATCGTCCCGATCCCGACTGGTGGCGACCGTCCCTTCCACCTCGGTGCGGACGACCTCCGCATACATGCCCGGGGCGCAAAGATCCTCGTCTTCGTCAACCCGTCCAACCCTACCGGTTCGTGCGTCGGGCCGGAGGGCGTGCGGAAGCTGGCCCGGGCCGCCGAAGACCTCGATCTGGTCGTCCTTTCCGACGAGATCTACGAAGATGTCGTCTTCGGCGACGACCCCTTCCTCTCCTTCCTGGCCGCGGGCGCCGACAGGGAGCGCACCGTCGTCCTTTCGGGATTCTCGAAGGCGTACGCGATGACCGGCTTCCGCGTCGGCTACCTGATCGGCCCTCCTGCTTTCATCGACGCCGTGGAGGCGCTGAAGAGCACGACCTCCGGCCCGTGCCCGGCATTCTCGCAACTGACCGCGCTGGCCGCCCTCGGCGCGGACCCCGACCCGCGCCGGGCCTACCTCGACGTGTACAGGAGACGCCGCCGCGCCCTCATGGACGGCTTCGCCCGGATGGGCATTCCGCACGGTCCGCACGGGGGCGGGCTCTTCATGTGGGCCGACGTGTCCCGCTGGGGCATGGACGCGGAGACCTTCTGCTACCGCCTTCTGGACGAGGCGGACGTTCTCATGTTCCCCGGCAACTCCTTCGGCGAGCGCTGGCGGAGCTGGGTGCGCGTGTCGCTGCTGGCCCCCGAGGCCGATATCCGCAAGGCGATGGACCGCATCGGGGGATTCGTCGGCGGGCTGGACCCTCACGTAACGTCAGGCTTGTGAGCGACCTCCTCATCACGGGCGGTACGGTCGTCACCGCGGACCGCATGGAGCGGGGCGACGTCCTCATCCGGGACGGTCGCATCGCCGCCGTCGGCCGCGGCCCATTCGACCATGACCGCGGCCCGTTCGACCATGGCCCCGCCCGCACCATCGACGCAGGTGGCCACTGGGTCATGCCCGGCGGGATCGACACGCACACGCACCTCGCACACCCCATCGACCGCCTCGGGATCACCACCGCCGACGACTTCTTCACGGGTACCGTTGCGGGCGCCTGCGGCGGCGTCACCACGATCGTCGACTTCTCGCTCCAGCGCCGCGGCGAGTCCTTGTTCGTGGCCCGAGACCGCCGCCTCGCCGAGATCGAGCCCGACGCCGTCATCGACTACGGCTTCCACACAATCGTCACGGATGTTCGTCGGGATGTTTTGGCTGAAATGCCTGTCATGATTGAAGATGGCTTTCCATCCTTCAAGGTTTACATGACCTACGGTGACAAGATCGTCGACGACGGGGGGCTGCTTCGCATGCTGGAAGTGACCGGCGCGCACGGTGGTATCGTGTACGTGCACTGCGAGAACGACTGCGCGGTCAACCACCTGATCGCGCGTCATCTCGAGTCCGGCAGGACCGGACCCGCATACCACGCGCCGAGCCGTCCGCCCGCGGTCGAAGCGGAAGCGACCCACCGTGCCATCATGTTGGCCGGTCTGGCCGGTGCCCCGCTATGCATCGCGCATGTCACCTCGGCCGGCGCCGCGCGGCACGTGGCCGACGCACGCGAGCGCGGTGAACCCGTCGTGGCCGAGACCTGTCCCCAGTACCTGGTGCTGGACGACTCCGTCTACGATCCGGACGGCGGCTTCGAGGTCGCGAAGTTCGTGTGCAGCCCGCCGATGCGCGCGGCCATGCACCGTGATGTGTTGTGGGACGCGATGGCAGCGGGGTCCATCCAGCAGGTCTCCTCCGACCATGCACCGTTCCGATACCACGACCAGAAGACCAGGGGGCGGGGCGACTTCACCCGCATCCCGAACGGCCTCCCGGGGATCGAGACCCGGCTGCCCCTGGTCTTCACCGCCGGCGTGACAAGCGGCCGGCTGTCGCCCCAGCTCTTCGTGGAACTCACCGCGACCAATCCGGCGCGCATCTTCGGCCTGCATCCGGGGAAGGGAACGCTGGATGTGGGCGCCGACGCCGACCTTATCGTCGTGGACCCGGACGCCGAGGTGGAGATCGACGCGGCCAGGCTGCATTCAGCAGTCGACTACAGTCCCTATCAGGGGATGAAGGTGCGCGGCTTCCCGGCGTGGACGCTCTCGCGCGGCGATGTGATCGTGGAGCGCGGCGAGCCTGTGGTCACGCGGGGACGAGGGCGGCTGGCATCGCGTGGTGTGATCGATCCGGGAGCGCTACCGTAACGCCCGGTGCCCTTAGCGCCCGGTGTCCGCCAGCGCCTCGAGCACCACACTCGCCAGGGTCGCTCCATGGCGGTACATCTGCGAGTCGTCGGAGTTGATCTGTATCGCCACGGCAACGTCGTGGTCGCTGTAGTACGTAACCAGCGAATTGTATCCGAAGAAGAACCCGGCATGGCCATAGGTGATCCCGTGTTCGCTCTCCTGGACGAATACCCCGAGGCCATATCCCAAGTGAGGCTTCATGCTGTCGGTGGGAAAGCCGATGTCGAACAACTGGGGAAGATCGTCCCCGTCGATGGCTTCACCCTCGTAGAGCAGCTTCGCCCAACGCACCAGCGCCTGTGGGTTGTTCACGAGGCCGCCGCCCGTCCACTCCTGGAGGGGGTGGATCACCATCCGGCCGTCGGCGACGACCTCCAGCGGGACTCCGAATAGCTCGGAGCTGGCGTGCGCATACCCCTGGGCCAGCCCGGGCAGATCGCGCCGATCGGCCGGCAGGGTGAGATCGAGCTCGAACGGATCCAGGAAGAACTCGTCGAGCAAGTCGTAGTACTCGCGACCCGTCGCCTCCTCGATGGCCAGGCCCGCGAGGGTGTAGTGGACGTCGCTGTAGTGGTATCCCTGGCCGGCGGGGAACAGCGGCTCATCGTCCAGCACCGATTCGGCCACAAACTGCTCTGGAGTCATGTAGCCGTCGGGATCACTGAACACCTCACCCAATCGCGACGCGAAATCGGGGTCCTCGAAGTACGGTTGGATCATGCCCGCGGTGTGATTCAACAGGTTGCGCACAGTCAGGTCCGTGTAGTTGGGGACCCGGGCGAACCATTCCTCGTCGCCGAGCCAGGTCGAGACCGGCGCGTCGAGGTCCAGTTCTCCGTTCATCGCCAGCTGCAGGGCGACAGCCGCAACATACGTCTTCCCGATGCTGCCCGAACCCATGCGAAGGTCGGGGGTCATCGGGATGTCGTCGTCAACGTCCGACTCGCCGGTGGCGAAGCCGAAGACGCGCCCGTCCGGCAGGATGAAGGCCGCCGTTGCGCCGGGGAAGTTCTCGTCGGTGCCCTGGGCCTGCGTCCACGCCGCGTCGAGCTCGGCCTGAAAGCGCTCAACGAGCGCCGCAGTTGCCTCCGGCGATAGCGAGCGCCCCGGCTCGGACGCGAGGTCCAGCGCGCGGCTCGCCCCGGCCGGCACGATCGGCAAGACGACATGCGACGGATACTGCGCGGAGTGGTGGACCGCGTTGTGGGCTACGACCCACTCCACCTCGTCGTAGTGGCTGCCACCGGTGTTCAGATTGCGGTCGAAGCGCGGAAAGTTGGACGACGACACCTCCAGGCGGATGCGGTGGCCCGCCGGAAAGTAGTTGCTCGTGGCGTCGAGGGAGATCGTCAGTTCATAGACCTCGCCCTGCTCCATGAACACTTTCTGGTGGAATCCCTCGCGGTAGCGGGCGCGCAGAATCCCTTCCTGGAGGAAGTACGCCGTGCCGTCGGGCTGGACGTCCACCAGCTTCGCGGTGAAGTCGGTGTCCCTGGCATCGGAGGACACGTAGAGCGTGGCGGTGATCGGGCCCGTCAACTCGAAGCCGTCGGCAAGGGGCGGCGTCGTATAGACGAGGACGTCGTCCCGCTCCTCGACCGGGCGCTGATCGTAGAACCCCTCGGTCATCCCGTAGGAGCCCGACATGGAGGGGACAGGGAACGCGGGATCGTAGGTGAATCGATCGGCCGCCTCGGCTTGCGGAGGTTCTGTCGAGAGCACGCCGTCGCCGTTCAGACTGTTCGCCCGCCCGCCGCTCGCCAAATAGTACTTCGTGAACCGGGTGCCCGTGATGGGCCACTCGTCGGCGGCCCGCCACTCGTTCTTCCCCATCAGATAGTACTGCACCCGCGGCATGTCCGTGACCCCGTTCTGCTCTCCCTTGAGCCACCGATCGTACCACCGCACGTACAGCGTCCAGAGATCGTAGCGGGCATCGCCCAGATCACGTTCGCCGACCATGGTGGGTGCGCGGATGCGCTCGGAGGCACAGTGCGGCGTCGGAGAGATGACGACGAACTGGTTATCGCGGGCGGTGCTCGATACGGCGTTCTCGCGAAAGTAGTTGAACTCCCACAGCGTCTCGTTCACTCCGAAGTCGTGCCACGAATTGACGAAAAGCGAGGGGACGTCGATCTGCTCGTCGCCTTTGTAGTAGGGGAACTGGTCCCACCACGGGTCGGCCAGGTCGTAGGTAACGATGGATTCCCAGTCCGTGTAGGGCCGGTTGGCTTTCTTCATCATGTCGACCAGGGGCAGCGATTGCATGATACTGTTCAAATCGACCGCAGGCGCGTTCACCGGACCCGGCGAGAAATGGTGCGCGATCCGGCTGAATTCTTCGTCGGAGACGTGAGAAGGCGGTTGGAAGAAGACCTTTGACCCGTTCCCGACCATCCAGCCTGCGGCGGCCGCAAGATGAAACGCACCGCCGTTGTACGTCCCGAAATACCGGTAGATGTTGTCGGCCGGGCCGAGGACGCTGCCCGAAGCCTGCGGAATCATGGCCGCCAGGCTGGGCGGGCGGGCAGGGGCCATCCAGACTTGCGCGTCCCCGAGGTCGGAGCAGCCGTAGGTCCCCACCTTGCCATTGGACCACGACTGACCTGCAAGCCACTCGACGGTATCGTAGCCGTCGACATCCTCCTTGACGGCGAGTGAATAGATGCCCTCCGACTCGAAACGACCCCGTTTGTCCTGCACCGCGACCACGTACCCCTGCCCAACGAACATGCGGACAACGTCCCCGAGGAAGCCGGCGCGAAACGCCCCTTTGTCGTACGGCGTGCGGATGAGAATCACCGGCAACGAACCGGACGCACCGTCTGGATGGTACAGATCGGTGGACAGGCGAACGCCGTCGCGCATCGGCACCCGCACCGCTTGTTCGGCACGCATGTCGTAGTGCGCCTCGAGCATCGGGTAGGGAGCGCCGTTGTCGGTCTGACAGGCGGCGACGCCGAGCAACAGACAACTCGACAGCGCGAGACCAAGGAGTGTGGTGGAGCGTATCATGGCGATTCTCCTGAGGCGAGATCCTCTCGCACCTCGTCAATGATTCCAAAGAAGCAGCACCACTCTCCAGCGAGTACCGCGGGGCGTGACCGCAACCCGAAGACCACGCCGTCCTGAGGGGCGAGGACCTCGGCCTGAACCTCGCCGTAGAGGTCGTACACGCGCCCCAGCGGAGTTCCGGCCGGGATCGCGGTTTCGAAGGGAACGTCGGCGTCTCCGACCCACATCCCCGAAGCCGGGGCGAGCAGTGCGCGCTGGTGGCCCATCCGCCAGCGGGGGGTGTAGCGGGCGTCCCCGTCGAGCATGCCGTAGTGCCGCATGACGTTCAGGTAACTGTTCGCGAGATCCTCGGCCACCCCGTGGAAGTCGGAGGTCAGGGTGCGACAGTTGCCCCCGAGTTCGACGGTGATCCCCGCCTTGCCCAACTCGGCGATCTTCGAGGAGGGGTTCGCGCCGCCCACGCCGCTCCGGAAGACGAGATCCCACTGCGGGCCCATCGCCGCGGCCAGCTCGAAGCTGGGCGGATTGTCCGCCGCGAAGATCATGTGTGCGAGGTACGAATGCTCCCCGCCCGAGTGGATCGCGATCTGGAGATCGCAGGCGTCCTTCATGGCCTTCCAGTGGGCCCAGGCCGCGCGCTCGGTGGGGTAGCCGTCGGCGCTGCCCGGGTAGATACGGTTCATGTCGTGGGAGAAGGTGTCGAGAGGGTCGCCGCGCTTGCCGGCTTCGAAGGCGGGGACGTTCATGGCGGGGACGCCGACAACCGTCCCGTGCAGCAGGGCCGGCTCAAGTGCATCGAACAGCTTGAAGATCGACAGCGCGCCCTCGGGCTCGTCCCCGTGGGTGGCGCCGTTGATCCACAGTATCGGGCCGTCCTCGGCCCCACGGCACACGAGCACCGGGATCTCGCGCAGGCGTCCCGAGGCGTCGGCGCCGGTCGGAATCGCTCCTCTGGTCAGGGTCCCGGGGGTGGCGCGTGCGGTCCCGATGGTGAGCAGTTCGTTCACGTTGGCTCCAGGGCGAAAGGGACCTTCAATTCGGCTGCGAGCTCGCGCAATCCGGCGACCGTCCTTCCGTCGACCGGAACACCGCGCCGCAACCGTTCCCGCGCACGGGACTGCTCAGCTTGTCCAGGCAGCTGGACGGGACGGTTCGGGTCGATCGGCGGCGCCGCAAGCACCTCGGCGATCAGCGCGTCCAGCCGCTCCTCGAACCGTGGCCGCGGCATGAACGCGTCCGTGGACACCGCGATCATCGTGTGGGCCACATCGTAGTTCTCGTCATCCTGAAATACCTGCGCCCCGAAGAGCGACCCCGTCAAGACACCCGTGAGGATGTCGGTGACCAGACTCAGCCCGTAGCCCTTGTAGTCGCCGACCGGGAGCAGGGGACCGTTCATGGCGGCGCCCGGGTCGGTCGTGCGCGCGCCGTCCGGGGTGAGCGCCCAGTCCTCCGGCATCGGGAGCCCCGCCCGCTCCAGCCACCGCATCATCCCCTTGCCAGACTGGGTGAGCGCCATGTCGAGCACGATCGGGTCGTGCCCCTCGCCCCGCGGCACCGCGATCCCCCACGGGTTCGTGCCCAACACGGGCCGCGTCGCGCCCCAGGGAGCCATCTCCGCGCCCGCGTTCGTCATCGCGATCCCGATCAGCCCCCAGTCGGCTGCCCGCTTCGCGTGATAGCCCGCGATCCCGAAGTGATTGCTGTGCCGCACGGCCACCATGGCCACGCCCGTGTCCCGCGCCTTCTCGGCGGCACGGTCCATCGCACGCCGCGCGGCCACGTACCCGAGCCCCTTGTCCGCGTCCAGCAGCGCGGTGGCGGCGGTCTCCCGCACCCACCGCATCGATGCATTCGGCCTGATCCCCCCATTTCGCATGCGGCGGGCGTAGCGGAACAGCTTCTCCAGCCCCTGACCCTGTCCCGGATGCCACCACAGTGACGCGGTGACCACGCCGTCGGCGTTGATCCGCGCCTCCTCGTCGGTCGCGCCCAGTGCCCGCAGCATGGTCTCGGCGAAGCCCCGCACGGAGGGCTCGGTGAAGCGGTCGACCGCGACCCGGTCGTCGAGCAGGTAGGTGATGATCGGTTCCTGATGGCGAGGTGTTACGGTGGCGCGGATCTGTGGCGCGGACCTGTCGGGCGGACATCGTAAGGCGGTGAACGGCTCGGGACCAGAGCCGCCCACGTGCGAGGCACTTTCACCGTGGGAGATCATATGATACCTTTGGGCGCCCCTATCGGGAACATACCGGCCAATACAGCTGAGAAAGTACGATCATATGATCGCGATTGCACATGAAATCTGCCGAGAATCGTCCCGACAGGGGCCCGGCGGAGGAGCATCCAGAGATCAGGCAGCACCTGATCAGACTAATCCGGAAAGGCAGACGGTCGGCCACCTTCACTCGCACTCGACCGACCGACGTTCGCTTCCGGCAAATCCTTCATCCAGAGTCCGGCTTACCCCTGAGCCGCTCAACCGTTTGGTCGATGATCGTACGGATCCTGGAGTCCGACACCCCATTGTCGAAGATCTCGCTACACCAGCCACCCGGCGAGGTGGCTTGGGTGCTTCAGGGCAGGATCGTGCCCGGCGCACCGCTCATCTACGTCAAGCTCCAAGTCCTCAGAGGATCAACGGTCCTGCTGCGCAGCTTCCACCCAATCGACCATGACCAACACTAAAATCGCCTCACCACCGACCGTTCTCCGCGAGGTCCCCGGACCCGAGAGCTGTGAGCTGTGCGGGACTCCGGGACTCAAGACCGAACTAGTGCGCGACCCGTTCATCTACGGCGCGGGACCCACCGCCGTGGAACTTTGCGCCGACATCCCGGTTCACACCTGCTCAAGGTGCGCCGAGTCCTTCACGGGCGTGGAGGCCGAAATCGCCGAGCACGAGGCCATCTGCCGCCATCATGGCGTCCTCACCCCAGCCGAGATCCGCCAACTTCGCGTCGGCTACGGCATGTCCCGCGCCGCATTCGCACGGCTGACCGGCTTCGGAGAGGCGACCCTGGCCCGTTGGGAACGCCGGGAGGTCATCCAGAACACATCCGGCGACCGCTACCTCAGGCTGCTGATGGACCCTGACGTCATGCGTAGCCTGTGGCGTCTGGCCGGCGTCGAGGATTCACCGGACACCGAGCGTCCCACTACAGCCCCTCCGCCCATGGGCATGGTCGTTTCTCTCCCGTCCCCCCCTACGGGATCAGCCGCCGCGCCCGCGGACGAACGATGAACAGCCCCTCGCGCCGGCTCGACACCAGGACGCTGCCGCTCCCGAAGTACGGGTAGACGCTCCACGTGCCGTCGAAGCCGGCCTCGTCGGCGCTCCACGGAGTCGTGTCGAAGTACCCCAGCTCGAACGGTTTCTCCGGATCGCTGATGTCCAGCACGCGCAGCCCCGCCCGGTTGTTGGACATGTAGAGCCGGTCACCGCGGACGTACAGGTTGTGGTCCGTGGCCCGGGTCGGGTTCATGTACTCGGTCAGCAGGAAGGGATCATCCAGGTCCGCCAGGTCCCAGATGAGCGTGCGGGTCGCGTCCACCGTGCCGTTCACCTCGTCCAGCTCGTCGTTCGAGAAGAAGTAGCGGTGATCCTCGGTGAGCCAACCCTGATGCGCGTACTGCACGCCGGGATAGTCGGCGGCCGCGACCGCGATGGGATTGTCCTTGTCGGTCACGTCCGCGACGGAAAGCGCGGTCTCGTTCGAATTCACGCAGATCTCGCGGCCGGCATAGTCCTCGTCCGGCCCGTGGTAGATCACGCACTGTGTGTCGTGCGAGTTGCCCGTGTTGCGCCGACCCGTGTTGGGGTGGGCGAAGCAGCCCGCGAAGACCGGACTCAGGGGATCGTTGATGTCAACCATGTGCGAGCCACCCCCGCAGGTTACGCCCCCGTCCGAAGAGCCAACCAGGTACGCGAACCCCGTCTCTTCGTTGATCGCCACGTTGTGGGAGGACGCGACCTCGGTGTAGAGGACGGTCGGCTCGAACTCGCGCGGCTCGGTCACGTCACGCAGCTGCGCGAGGTCGAACACCTGCATGCCGTGCTCGCCCGCGCCGTCGGCCACGATGAAGGCGTAGTCCTTGAAGACCTTGATGTCGCGCCAGGTGCTCGGCGGACTTCCCTCGGTCCGGGAGAGGTTGCCCAGGTAGCGGGGGTTGTAGGGGTCGCTGACGTCCACGAAAGACGTGCCGTCCATGCGGCCGACCAGGGCGAACTCCCGCCCGGTGAGCGCATCCGTCCAGCCCCACACGTCGTTGAGCCTGGCACCCCTCCCGGCACCCATCTCCTCGCGCGGAAGGAAGGACAGCAGGTCCACGCGGTCGCAGTCGTAACCGCTGGCGGTTCCGTCGTCGCAGGAGACCTCGCCGCCGTTAATGGCGGGAAGGGGGGCATGTTCGGCCACCAGGCGAGCGGACCGCGCCCATTCGCCCGATTCGTGGGTCAGGACCGACACCGCGCCGAGTCCGAAGTCGGCCCCGGGGTTGCCATAGGCCACGATCTCGCCTCCGAGGGCCACCGCCTGGCTCGACATGACTACATTGCCGTCCGCGGTCATGGAGGCGCCGTAGCCGCCCCCCTCATCCAACACCCCGGAAGCGCCCGAAAAGGCCCAGGCGTCGCCGCTGCGGGTGTACGAGAAGAGCTGCGGGCCGCCGCCCGCCAACAGGGTCGTTCCGTCGACCGCCAGGGACCATCCGAAGTTCGGGTCCTCCCTCTCCGGCGACAGCGTCCCGATCGCCGTCCAGACACCGTCCACCTTTGTGAAACGGTGCACGACCTCCTGCTGGGACGGGCCGGCCACGAGTTGGCCGACGAGGAGCTCGTCCTGGAACACCGCCACCGCCACTCCGAAGAACACCCATTCGACGACTTCGGGATCCGGATGCTTCACCAGCGCCGGCGGCCCCCACCCCGTCCCGCCGACTTCTCTCTCGAAGACGTGGACGGCGCGAGCCCAGGGGTTGCCGACGACGAGACGGTCGCCGCTCAGATCGAACCATGTTGCTCCCATTTCGCCGGCCCGCTCGGCAACACCGAGTGTTCCGCCGAATGACCACAGCCCATCCGCCCCGAGCCGGAACGTGGCCAGCACCCGTCCGTTCTCTGCGCTTCTGGCCGCGACCGCCAACTCGGTATCCGACGCCGCCAGCGTTCCCCCGAATCCGGTCAGTCCGGGATCGCTGAGCGTCTGGACCGGACGCGCGGTGCCGCTCGCCACATCCCCTAGCCGGTACACGTAGACCAGCCCCCCTTCCCCGCCGCCGGCGCCCACGAACAGGAAGTCGCCCGCACTCGCGAGTGCCGAGCCGAAGCCGTCCCGCACGTCGGGTTCGGGGGCGCGCAGGGTGGCGACAACCGACCATTCTCCGTCGTAGTCGTACACCCGCACGGAACCTGGCTCCCGCTCGTGGGCTGCCTCGCCGACCAATACCCGCCCGTCAGCTACGAGGACCGCGCCGCCGAAGGCCTGGCCCGCGGCCGGGGCAGGGAGGGTGACAAAAAGTACGGCAACGGCGAGAACGCCGGTTGCGCCCACTATGGCACGCCAGCTGGCCGGGCGACACGGATCGTTAGAGGACTGCTGGATTCGCACGGGGACCTCCGGTCTTGAAGCGGGGATGACAGCCGTAAATGTACTGCCTCGGACGGTGCCCCGCGCCGCCGTCGGGGCGGCTGCCGGGATTCACCGTCGCCCGCCTCAGCTGTTCTCGTGCGGCTGGACCAACTCCGCCGTCATCCCGGGCAGCTGACCCGGGTGCATGAACGCCGCGAGCCCGTCGTCGAACCTATGGATCGTATCGTCGAGAATGCGGATCCCGCGCTCGCGCAACCCGTCGACGTCACGCTCGAGGTCGCGGGTCTGCATGGCGATGTGTTCGAGCCCCTCGCCCCGCTCCCGCAGGAAGCGACCCGCCCGCGACCCGGGGTCCCGGTTCTCCAGGAGCTGGAGAGCGCACCGATTGCGGAAGGGGATGTACGCCTCGCGCATCGCCAGGCTTTCGTCGTTGGCGAAGTCCTGGGCAACCAGCCCGAAGTAGCGCTCGAAGCGGCGGCATGCGTCACCGAGGTCGTTGACGCATAGCCCCATGTGATCCAGACGGGTCAGTTGCATCGATGTGCTCACCGGCTGGCCCACGGCCTCGGGTGGGTAGTACCAGCTCCTGTCGTGCGACTGGATGAGTTCCACGGTCAGGCCTGGGAGCTTGTCGGGGAACACGAACGCTTCGTACCCGTCGTTGGCATCCAGAATGCGGTCTTCCCAGACGCCGATGCCGATTTCGCGGAGATGGGCGACGTCGGCCTCGATGTCGTCGGTCTCGAGCGCGATGTGCTCCAGGCCTTCGCCCCGCTCACGGAGGAAACGGTTGACCCGCGACTCGGGGTTCCAGTTCTGCACGAGATGAAGCCAGCACTCGTTGCCGAGGAGGATGCGCGCGTCGAGCTGCATCCCCTGGCCCTGATCGTCGCGAAAATCGATCGCCGAAAGACCCAGAACCCGCTCGAAGCGGGCGCAGGCGTCGTGCAGGTCGTGAACGACCATGCCGATGTGCTGAATGCGCAGGATCATCGGCGCGCACCCGCGACGGGGTCGTTCCGGTAGACTTTCCCCCCGCGCATCACGAAGACGACGCGCGAGAGGGCCGTGATGTCGGTGGAAGGGTCGCCGTCGACCGCGATCAGGTCCGCCGCGAAGCCCGGCTCGACCGCGCCCAGCGATTCCCCGAGCCGCAGCGACTCCGCTGCCAGACTCGTCGCCGAGACGACGGCCTGCATGGGATTCTGCCCGCCTTCCTCCACCCGGTAGACCAGTTCCTGCCAGTTGTTCCCGTGCGCGCCCGCCACCGCGTCCGTCCCGAAGACGATGTTCAGATCCGGCACCGTGAGCGCGTCGCGAAAGACGTCCAGCGCCACGGGCACCGCCGCCCGCATCTGCTCGAAGCCCTCTTCCGTGTAGCTGCCGATGCCCAGATAGCGCTCCGCATTCGCGAAATAGTTGTCGAAGATGAGGTGGATGTGCGGATCGTAGTACAGGCCGCGCTCGGCGAGGAGCTCCAGGGTGGCCCGGTCGAGGAGCGCGCCGTGCTCGATCTGGGAACAGCCCGCCAGAGCCGCCCGGCGGGCGCTCTCGGGACCGTGGGCGTGCACCACCGCGCGCAGTCCGTGCTCGGCCGCCTGTCCGCATGCGGCGTCGAGTTGCTCCTGGGACAGCGTCGGCGTGCCACCGACCCGGATGCTGGCCGAGGCGAAGATCTTGATCACGTCGGCTCCCGCAGCGGCGACTTCGTCGACATGCGCGCGGATCTCGGCGGGGCCGCCCGTGCCTTCCATGACCGGACGGACGGAAGTCAGCACCCTCGGCCCGGGCAGGGAGCCACCCGAGATGGCGTTGCGGAGCGGGATGTCCTCGGCGCCGCCCACGCTCTGCACGGTGGTGACGCCGCTCTGCAACATGGTCCAGGCGTTTTCGGCGGCGTACAGCATCTGTTCCCGCGGCCCGTCGGTCGAGACGTTGCTGTGCAGCCGATCGGTCTCGCGGTCGAAGTGCCAGCCCAGATGCACGTGGGTGTCGATCAGCCCGGGGAGCAGGGTGGCGCCCGACAGGTCGTAGACGGTGGCGGCTTCCGTGGACCCGGTGGCGGTCACGGCCTCGATGCGGCCGCCGCGGATGACCACTTCGCTGCCGGTGACCGACCCCCCGCGACCGTCCAGGACGCGGTCGGCGCGGAGGACGATGGCTGATTCAGGTGCGACGCCGCCTCCCACCGGGTCCCCGGAGAGGGCTCCGGGCCCCGACTCACCGCTGCAGGCAAGACACAGCGCGGCGAAGGCGCCGACGCTGGCGGCGACCCGCCCGCCAGCGGCCACGATCCGCCCGCCTACTGCCGCGATCCGCCTTGCACGCGTGGCCCGGCTCTTTGTCATCTTCATGACTTCCCTCCCCGAAGTGAACGATCCCTGAATCATGGTCGCCAACGCGGAAGGTCGTCAATGTAGATTCGGAGCGACCATCGTTCACCGATTCCGAGAAGCCATCATGCATCCGTCACTGTCCAGCTTCGCCCGCTATCCCCTGACCTTCGGGCCGACCCCGATCGAAAGGCTCGACCGTCTCTCCGAGCACCTCGGTGGCGCGGTCCGTCTCTTCGCGAAACGGGAAGACTGCAACTCGGGCCTGGCGTTCGGCGGCAACAAGATCCGCAAGCTGGAATACATCGTGCCCGACGCCATTGCGTCGAATGCGGACACGCTCGTGACCATCGGAGGGGTCCAGTCGAACCACACGCGGCAGGTGGCGGCGGTCGCTGCCAAGCTCGGAATGAAGTGCCGGCTGGTGCAGGAGAGCTGGGTGCCCTTCCAGGACGCCGTCTACGACCGTGTCGGGAACATCCTGATGAGCCGCGTCATGGGTGCGCGGATCGACATGGTGGACGAAGGGTTCGACATCGGGATCCGGGAGAGCTGGGAACGGGCCATCGAGGACGTCAGAGCCGGGGGAGGCAGACCCTATCCCATTCCGGCGGGGGCCTCGGTGCACAAGTACGGCGGGCTCGGATTTGTAGGTTTTGCCGACGAAGTGCGGGCGCAGGAGGCGGAGCTCGGGATCGAGTTCGACTACGTCGTCGTGTGCACCGTCACCGGATCGACCCACGCGGGGATGCTGGTGGGCTTCGCGATGGACGGGCGTGCCGACCGGGTCGTCGGGATCGACGCGTCGGGGACACTCGAGCAGACCCGCGCTCAGGTCATGGACATCGCGCGCGGCACCGCGGACCTCGTCGGTCTGGGGCGGGACATCACCGACGACGACCTGATCCTCTTCGGGGACTACGCCTACCCTTGCTACGGCGTCCCGTCGGCGGAGACCAACGAGGCGATCCGCCTGTCCGCGCGGCTCGAAGGGATGATGACCGACCCCGTGTATGAGGGAAAATCGATGCAGGGTATGATCGACCTCGTGAACAAGGGGTATTTCCCGGAGGGGTCGAACGTCCTCTATGCGCATCTCGGGGGTGTGCCGGCGATCAACGGGTATAGCTATTTGTACCGGAATGGGTGAGGTGGCTGAGTAGCCCTCACAGTGGGTTGCCCGCACTTGGCCAGTGTCCCAACCGAGCATGCCGGTGTCCCTGGATTTGCCGCGGAAACGTGGGGAGGGATTGAGCATCCGGGCTTCGGCGTGGGTATCCGGGGGGACGGGCTCTGATTCTACTCAGCCGACGATGCGTTCATCCCGGCTTGGCACCCGACCCATCGCGGCATCTCGCTGGCTGTATCCGGCATGCCGAGGGCGAGTACCGGATGGTGAGGGCCACTTCCACATGTTGTGCTGCGTGGATCTTACCGGTGTCCCAAATCGCGAAAACGTAGTCCCATCCAACCATGTACAGGTTTGAGATCGCGGCTTCGGTGAGGTCCGGGATGCTGTGCTGGGAGGCTGCTGGGAGGCCGCCACTGGCCCTCTGTGGGGCGAACGCGGCCGGGTCACCCTTCGAAGCCGTCGCACCCCGAATCTTCGCGTCCTGAGCCGTCCCAGAGGGTCGAAAACACCGCCGTTATCTTTAGGGGTAACTCGTTGCTGTATTTGACTTTAGGAGGACCCCATGAACGACGACCTCTTTCAGCTCGGCGAACGCATCGTCGAACTCGCCGCCCGGATCAACATCGCCACCTGCGAGATGCTCACCCTCATCGCCGAGTTCGACCGCCGCGAGGGGTGGGCCGATGAAGGCGTCACCTCGTGTGCCGAATGGCTCGCCGTGACGACGGGGCGGACGCTCGGGACCGCGCGGGAGAACGTGCGCGTGGCTCATGCGCTTGAGGAGTTGCCGCTGACTTCTGCCGAGATGAAGACGGGCAAACTCTCCTATACCAAGGTTCGGACCATGACCCGGGTGGCGACCCCGGAGACGGAAGAGGATTTGCTCGAATACGCGCGCGCCGGCTCGGCCGCGAAGCTGGAGCAGATCGTGCGGGGATGGAAACATCTGTCGCGGGACGGCGAGCTCACGGCGGAAGAGGCCCGGCACCAGAGCCGCGCCTTCTCGGTCGTGATCGACGGGGACGGGATGTATGTGATGCGGGGGCGGCTCGAGCCCGAGGTCGGGGCCGTGCTGATGCGGGCGATCGAAGCCGCGAGCGACGCGCTGTACCGCGACGAGCACCCCGACGCGCGGCCAAGGAGCCGCCAGCGCCGTGCTGACGCGGCGGGACTGGTCGCCGAACAAGCGCTGGCGGCGGGGTTCGGTGGAGAATCGGGGACGCGTGCCGAGCGGTTCCAGGTGGCGGTCCACACCGAGATGGCCACGCTGGAGAAGGACGGGGAACCGGGCCGCTCCGAGGTCGACGGGGTGAGGGTGAGCGCCGAGAGCTCGCGCCGGATGGCGTGTGACGCGGCGGTCGTGCCGATGACTCACCGCGACGGGGCGGTGATGGGGGTGGGGCGGAAGACCCGCACCATCCCCCCGCACATCCGCCGCGCGCTGGAGGAGCGTGATCGTGGGTGCCGCTATCCGGGGTGCGGGTGCCGGTTCACGGAGGCGCATCATGTCACCCACTGGGCCGACGGCGGCGAGACCAGCCTGGCGAACACCGTGCTGCTGTGCCGCCGGCACCACCGCGTGGTCCACGAGGGCCGCACGCGGATGGCACTGAACCGCATGGGTCAGGCCGTGTTCTTCACGAGGAAGGGGAAGATGATCGCGAGTGCGCCACCGATGACGCGGCCGGGACAGCGGCTGCAACCTCTGCCGCCCGCGCCACCGCTACCTCCCGGGGAGCTGTACAACGGGGCGGCACGGCTGGTGGACTCGGCGATCCCGTGGGAGCTGGAGGCGGCTGCGCGAGAAGCGGTGGAGGAGGCGCTGGAGGCGGCGGGCGAGGTGGCGCGGAATGCGGCCGGCGAACCCGCTCGGGAGGCCGGCGAGGAACCCGCTCGGGCTGCCGCTGGCGAGCCCGGCCAGGATGAGGCGGCATAGCGCCCCCGGCGTCCCCCGGCCCCCCTTTCGCCCCGACGTTTCCGCGGCAAAGCCAGGGACGCCCGCATGTCTGGATGGGACAGGGGAGAGGCACGACTCAAGCTGTTGTGGGTCGGCGGGCTCGGCCTACTCAGCGACCGCGCAGAGGCTGCTCGCCCCCGTTCATGGATCGGTGCAGCACCTCGACCAGGTGCCGCGCACGCCGACCGGTTCCCGCGCGAATCTGGGCGCGGCAGCTGAAGCCGTTCGCCACCACCGTGTCCTGCGGGGACGCGGCGCGGAGCGCCGGGAAGAGCCTCAGCTCGCCCATCGCACGGGACGTGCGCAGGTGCTTCGCCGTGTAGCCGAAGGAGCCGGCCATCCCGCAGCAGCTCGACTCGATCAGCTGGCCCGTCGTACCGGTGAGCGCGGCCAGTGCGTCGCCCGTCGCCGTGGCGGTGCCTGCCGCCTTCTGGTGGCAGTGACCGTGAATATGGGCGGGGGTGTTGGAGGCTTGCCCGTGGGGGGTCACAAAGGCCACCCCGGTCGCCGGACCGTGTCGCCGCGCCGCTGAATCCTGTCGTCCGACCGCCGAGCCATGTCGCTCAGCCAGGAACTCGTCGATCAGAAACGCCTGATCCGCGACCGCACGGGCATCGTCGCCGGGACAGAGGTGCAGGGCTTCGTCCCTCAACGTCAGCAGGCAGGAAGGTTCGAGGCCCACGATGGGCAGCCCCTGCCGGACCAGCGGTGCGAGGTGGTCGAGGGTGCGGCGGATCTCCGCACGCGCGTGGTCGAGCATGCCCGCGCTGATATAGGTGCGACCGCAGCAGAGGGGACGTTCCCGCGCCCCGGGTGGGGTGGGGGAGACCGCTTCGTGACCCAGATGCCGAAGGACGGATACCGCCGCACGGGCGACGTCCGGGTCAAAATACCTAGTGAATGTGTCCACAAAGGTGACTACAGGGTCAGGGGAGGGTGCATCAGTGCCATGTTCGCCTGAAGGTTGTGACAGATTCATGCCATAATCTGTCTCGCAATCTGTCACAGCCAACGCCATCAGCTCCTCATCCCTGAACGGCCGCCGCGCCCACACCGGCAGCGTCGACTCCGCCGCGATGCCCATTGTCCGTTCGCCGAGCCATGACAGCGCCCCGCTCCGGTTGCGCAGATTGAGCAGCCAGCCAAGCCGCGCTCCGAGCGGTGCCAGCCGCGGCAGCGAGGCAAACACCCGTTCGCGCAGCGCCACACCGCGCCGCCGATTCCTCATGTGCATGACTTCGGCCTTCATCCTGGCCATATCGACCCCGGCAGGGCATTCGCGCTTGCACGCCTTGCAGCCAACGCAGAGTTCGAGGACATCGGCGACCTCATCCCCCACCAACCCCTCCGCCCCCAGCTGCCCCGTCATGGCCAGACGCAGCACGTTGGCACGGCCTCGCGTCGTGTCCGTCTCCTCCCGGGTCACCCGGTACGAGGGGCACATCACGCCCGGGTCCATCTTGCGGCACGCCCCGTTGTTGTTGCACGCCTCCACCGCCCTGGCGAAACCCCCGTTGTCGGACCAGTCCGTCGCGACCGGGAGAGCCGCCGCCTTGTAGCTCGGCCCATACCGGAACAGCTCCCGGTCGTCCATGCGGGGCGGGTCCACGATCTTGCCCGGGTTCATCATCCCGCCGGGGTCGAACGCGCGCTTCACCTCGCGGAACGCCCGCGTCAGCCGCGCGCCCAGCATGGGTTCGATGAACTCGGAGCGGAGGATGCCGTCACCGTGCTCGCCCGAATACGACCCCCCCAGCCGCCCCGCCACCCGCTGCACCTCTTCGGCGATGGCGCGGAAGGCCACCACATCGGACGGATCCTTCACATTCAGCGACGGCCGCACATGGAGGCACCCCACCGAGGCGTGCGCGTACCAGGTGCTGCTGGTTCCGTGCCGCGCGAAGATGTCCTCGACCGCGGCCCCGAATTCGGCCAGCACGGGGAGCGGTATCGCGCAGTCCTCCACGATCGACACCGGCTTCCGGTCGCCCTTCATGGACATCACGATGTTGAGACCCGCCCGCCGCACCGCCCAGATGGCTGCCTGCTCGGCGGGGTCCTCGGCGCGGACCACCTCCCGCCCCGTCATCACATCGTCAAGGCGCGACAGCCGCCGCGACAGCGCCCCGGCCTCGTCGCCCGCGAATTCGACCAGCAGCACCGTGTGGGCCGCGGCGGGAAAAAACGCCTCGACCGTCGACCGAAACGCCGCGTTTTCGCGGGCCAGCGCGATCAGCGTGTCGTCGACGAGTTCAACCGCGTGCGGCTCGAGCTCGACGATGTGCTGCACCGCATCGAGCGCGTCCAGCAGCGACGGGAAGCAGCACACGCCGAGCACGCGCCGGGCCGGCCTGGGCGACAGCTTGAGCTCGATCGTGCGGAAGAAGGCAAGCGTGCCCTCCGAACCCACCAGCAGCTCTGCCAGCGAAGCCCCCGGCCGCAGCAGCCGGTGCAGGTTGTAGCCGGCCACATGCCGCAGAACCTTCGGCACCCGCGCCTCCAGCTCGTCGGCCTCGCGGTCGGCGATCGCGCCGATGGCTGCGATCAACTCGCGCGTATCGGAATCAGGGGTCGCGCGCATGAACGTCGCCCCGGTTCGCCCAGCGGCCCGGTCGCCCATCACGCCATTGCTTCGCCCGCCCCCAAACGTCACCACCCGCCCGTCAGCCAACACCGCCTCGATCCCCACAACGTTGTCCGCCATGATCCCGTACCGGATCGACCGCGCCCCGCCGCTGTTGTTGCCGGCCATCCCGCCGATCGTGGCCCTGCTCGCCGTCGCCACGTCCACCGGGAAGAACAGCCCCGTGGATGCGAGCCTGCGGTTCAGGTGATCGAGGACCAGCCCCGGTTCCACCCGCGCGGTGCGCGCGTCACGGTCGATATCGAGCACCCGGTTCAGGTAGCGCGACGTGTCGACCACCACTGCGCGGCCGACCGCCTGTCCGCACTGGGAGGTCCCAGCGCCGCGGGGCAGCACCGGCACGCCCTCCTCGCGCGCGATGGCCATGACCGCATCGATGTCGTCGAGCGTTCGCGGCAGCACCACCCCCAGCGGCTCGATCTGATAGATGGAAGCGTCGGTCGAATAGAGAGCCCGGGTCAGCGCGTCGAAACGGACGGGGCCCTCGATGTCCGCGCGCAGGCGGTTCGCGAGGTGCGAGCCGGCGATTCGGCGCGCACGGCCAGCGGTGTGCGAAGACGTACTCGTGCCAGATGCCATTCCCCAAGGTGCCGACGATCGGGTCCGTCGACAACGGCGGAGGACCGGACCAGGCCCCCTCCCGCCTCAGGGAATGTTCGGGTTGTTGTCCTTCTCCAGCAGCGGCAGCGGCAGGCAGGTGGTGTTGCCGTAGAAGCCGCCCTTGGGTCCCGACCCTGCCTGGAACACCTCGCCCGCCGGGGGCATGAACGGGATCCCGAGGCGGATCTTGTCGTAGAAGTGGTGCCCTTCCAGGAACAGCTCGCGATTGCGCTCCTGGATCAGATGCGCCCGGATCTCGGCGTCGCTCCCGCCCGCGAAGGGCGGCAGGCCGGCGGCCGCGTGCAGCTGATTGATGATGCTCACCGCAGTTTCGCCGCCCGCGGCTTCGGCCATGATGAGCTGGACCTCGGCGTATCGGGCGATCGGCATGGGCGTGTCCTGCGCCGGGTATTTCTGCTGGGTCCACAGGGGCGTCAGGTCGTCGGATGCGGCGTTGCGGCCCTGGTTCACGACGGAGACTCTGGGATCGGGCGTGCCCATGTAGTCGAGGTCCCGGAAGACGTTCTCCACACTCATCCGCTCATCGCGGTTGTTCAGGGTCCAGATTCGGTTGGACGAACGGAACGAGGCCGAGCTGAAGTATGCGTTGCGCACGAATCCTTCGGGCACCTGTGCCGCGGCCGAAGCGGCCCCGGAGGCGTCTCCCTGATTCAGGCGGGCCCGTGCGCTCCCCACCATGGCCATGTTCGCAATGTCCCCTCCTCCGCTCGCGGCGGCGCTGAACTTCTCCTCGGCCATGGCGAACATCTGCTGCGACGAGAGTTCGGGTCCGCCGTCGACCGCGGCCGAGCACAGCGCCTCGCCCAGGAGCAGGTGGGCGTAGCCCGAGTATACCGCTGAAGTGGCGGCCAGTGCGGGGTCGCCGAGCTCGTTCGAGACCGAGAGGGCGTTGTCCGCCGCCCAGCGCGCGGTCGAAAGTGTCGTGTACACCCCCGGGTCGGCGGAATCACAGGTGAAACTCGCGTAGACGCCGCCGGATTCCTCGAAGCTGCGGCGGTCGTACGGCCACATGCGCGCGGCGAGCTGTCCGTCGACGAGTTCCGTGCCCATGAGGCCCCCGGCCGCCACCCATTCGCTGAACGCGCACTCGAAGTCGGCTACCGCACTGGCCACGAGCAGCCCCGCGTTCTCGGGGCTGGCCAGGTCGTCGGCGCGTACGCGGCTCGGCGCGTCGATATCGAGCAGCGTGTCGCAGCCGCTCAGAGAAACGGCCGCGAGAAGCGCGCCCAGTGCGAGGTGTCGGCTCCGGCCCCGTCGATCGGTCCTGTATGTCATTGTTCTCATCCTCATCGTCTAGAACGACAGTTGCAGGGTGGCGGTGAACTGCATGAGCTGGGGTGTGTTGTCCTGCTCCAGCAGCGTATAGCCGAATTCGACGAAGGAGGCTTCCGGGTCGAGGCCGGTGTATTCGGTCCAGGTAAAGAGGTTGCGGCCGGTCAGGGTCAGCGCCGCCCGGGAGGTGCCGATCCGGTTCGCCAGAGCGGACGGCAGGTTCACGCTCGCGGACACCTCGCGCAGCTTGGCGAAGCTCCCGTCGGAGAAGATGAACGAGCGTAGCGGGCTGCCGGACTGGATCTCGGCGATGAGAGCCGGATCGTACTCTTCGGGGAAGAAGTTCTCGCGGCAGATGTTGAACACCTGGCAGCGCGCCCGGAGGTTGTTGTCGAACTTCGTGTAGCCGGCCTTCCAGTCCACCAGCGCGTAGATGCGAATACGGTTGAACAGCGTGATCGTGGTCCCCAGCGAACCTTCCAGGTCGGGGGTCACGTGACCGAGGTAGAGGCGAGGCGCTCCGGCGCAGGGGACCGGGGGTCCTCCGACTTCCAGAGGCGTCCCGTCCGGCAGCTTCTTCCCGTTGGGATCCCCTCCGTCGCACATGGGATCGTTGGCGCGCGCGTCCCGGCCGGTTCCGACCAGGGTCGCGCTCACGACCTTGCGGCGGAACCAGGAGGCGACAGGGAATCCGGGGACGCGGCGCTGGCTCCCGGCGGCGATGAACCCCGTGCCCTGGTCGATCCCGCCCAGGTCCACGATCTCGTTGTTGTTCGTCGCGAGGTTGAGGGCGAGCTCGACGTTGATGTCGTCGGACTGGTAGGCGGCGCCGTTGAGCTGGACCTCGATCCCCTGGTTCCTGATTTCGCCGGCGTTCACGAACTGGCTCCCGGGAAACCCCAGCGACGGCGGCAGGTTCCGCGACAGGATCGCGTCCTGCGTGCGCGTATTGTAGTAGGTGAAGTCGATCCCGAAACGGCTGTCGAAGAGTCCCGCTTCGAACCCGATCTCCAGCTCTGCGCCCTTTTCCGGCTCCAGGGCGTCGTTGCCGATGAACTGGGGCGTCACCGCGGCGATGCCGCCGCCGCCGGTAATGGGCGCGAAGGTGCGGAGCGCCGCGTAGTCGGCGGGCTGCTGGCCCGACATGCCGAAGGCGGAGCGGAGCTTGAATTCGCTGATTCCCGGGACGTTGAAGAAGTCCTCTTCGCCCAGCACCCAGGAGACGCTGGCCTTGGGGTAGACGACGAGGTCGTAGTCCTTGCCGAAGGCGCTGTTGTCGTCCGCGCGGACCGCCGCGGTGAGGAACAGGCGGTCCCCGACTTCCACGCGCTCCTGCACGAAGAAGCCGAGGGTGTTGTTCTCGACGAAGTCCTCGCCGCCGAAGGTCTGGGCCAGGGCGTCGACGACCGTGAGCCCCGGCGCCGGGAAGTTGTTCCCTTCGGTCACGAGGAATTCGGTGAAGCGGCGATAGTACTGCGCGCCCCCCGTGGTGGCGGAGCGGATCGAACTCGTGACGTTGAATGTCGCCGTCGCACTGTAGTCGAAGGTCGTGTTCTCGGCGTCTCTCGATTGCACGAACTTGCCGCCGCGGGCGGTGTTCGCACCGAAGAACGCCGCGATGTCGGGCGCCATGCGCTCCCACAGCTGGATGTTGTTCTCGAAGACGCGGTCCTGACCCACGTTCAGCCGCTGGCTGAGCCACGATGTCGGCCGGTGGTTCGCGGACAGGCTCAGCGTGAAGCGTTCACTGTCCTGCCAGAAGTCGAACGCCTCGGAGATGATTTCCGGCGGGTAGCTGATGAATCCGCGGAAGCGCGTGTCGCGGTTGCCCGGCAGGGCGAACATCGTCGCCCACATGCGGCCGCCGCAGCCCGCCTCGCACGCCAGATTGGTTCTGCCCTGGCTGTACCCGATGGACGCCGTGAGGTCGTACCTCGGATCGGTCGACAGGGTCAGGTTGCTCCGTGTGTTGAGCCGCCACAGATGGTTGGTCGGTTCGATGCCCTCGTTGAACTCGAGGTCGGTGCCGATGTAGTAGCGGACATCGTCGGTCCCGCCGCGCACCGTCGCCCCGTAGCTCTGCAGGTGACCGGTGTTGAAGATCGTGTTGCCGAGCGCCCGCTCGCTCTCGAAGAGGTTGTTCTGGAAGGGCTGGCCGGTCGCGGGATCCATACCCCAGTTGGCTTCGATGCGGTTCTCGGCGTCATGGAACCAGTTCGCGCCCTGGCGGACGGTCAGCCCCCACTCGGGAGCCCCCGACCTCCCCTTCTTGGTCAGGATCTGGATGACTCCGTTCGCCGCTTCAGTGCCGTAGAGCGTCGCGGCGGCCGGGCCCTTGATGATCTCGATGCTCTCGATGTCTTCCGGGTTGATGTCGTTGAGTCGGTTCACGACACCGGATCCGAATCCCTGGATCGAGATCCCCGTACCCACGCCGTTGTCGAGGCGGACCCCGTCGACGTAGATGAGCGGTTGCGTGTTCAGCGAGAAGCTCGACGCCCCGCGGATCCGGATGGTCGGTCCGCTGCCCACCATCCCCGTGCCGGGGGTGACGACGACGCCCGGAGCCCGCCCGTTGATCAGGTTGGTGACGTCGGGTGTCGGCGCAAGTTCGATCTGCTCGGCCGCGTTGATCGTCGCGATCGCGGTGCCGACCGCACGGCGTTCGACCGCTCCCGCGGTCCCGGTGACCACGATCGCGTCCAGGTTGATTGCAGCGGTGACAAGTTCGAACCGCACCCCCTCCGCCGGTGCCGTCACGGTCTGCGTTTCCGTCCGAAAACCGAGGATCACGACGCGGATGGTTACTTCGCCGGGTTGCGCCGCCAGGCGGAACGCGCCCTGGGAATTGGTCAGCGTCCCGAAGGTCGTCCCTTCGACGTAGACCTGCGCGTTCGCGACCGGGGCACCCTGTTGATCCACAACCGTCCCCGTGACGATGGCCTGCTGAGCAGCGGCCGATCCACTCCCGAGTGCGCCCGCCGCGAACCACAATGTTCCGACCACGCACGACCGAATCCGGGACCCCGAACTCGAGATTCCTTTCATGTCCTCACCCTCTGTCGAAAGCAAATATGTCCGGGAATTGTAGGGGTCGTTCAGCGCCGTGTCCAGATGACGATGACGCCGCACGACCCCGCCGCTGGGAACTCGGCGGGGACCTCCGAGAGACGGCGGTAGACCTCGATGCCTTCGATCCCCTCCGGCCGGAGCGCCATCGCCCAGCGCTCCTCGACCTGGATGCCGTCGACCCAGTAGCGGATGCCGCAACCGGTGCGTGCCGCGCCGGACATGCGCAGCGTGTAGCGCATGTCACCGACCTGCACCACGTCGACCCCGGGCACGGCACGGAGGAGTTCCACGAAGCCATCGGCACTGGAGCGCTCCAGCTCTTCGCGGGCGAGAAAGATCCCGCGCCCCTCGCGCCTGCGGCGCTGGAACTCCGCCAGCGGCCCGGTGAATATCGCGTTTCTCGATCCTTCCACCACGACCTCTGCCAGCTGCACCGGATCCGGTGCGAGCATCACGGGGGCGTCCAGCACGTTCACGGCCTGGTCGCCGAGGGAGACGGAGAACTCGGTCTGCATGTACCCCAGCCGCCAGATACGGATGGTGTGGGTCCCTGCCTCCAGTCCCCGCAGCCGGAAGGTGCCGTTGCGGTCGGTCGTGGTGATCAGATCCTGCTCCACCGCCGCCACGAATGCGGCGACCACGGGTTTCCGGGTATGGAGATCGAACACCGAAGCGACGAACGTCATGTCCGGCGGGTCGTCCTGCCCGTGTACGGGGGCGGCGGCCGTGGCCCCGGCGATCAGGGTGGCCGCAATGGCGAGTCTGGTGCGAGAGGTGGCGAACATACGGCAAGGTGCTGACATTGGTTGGTGGCGACAATGACCGGTGCCGACGCCGGGTACCGACGAGGAGGATGAATGCGGTTGAATCAATCGTTCGGGCCTTTGTTTCCGATGGCCGGCTGGACCGCGGTGGCGCTACTCGCCGTGGGCTGCGGAGACGGGTCGTCCGGGGGGCCCGTGGAACTCAGCTTCGGGCACGTCGGGGCGCCCGGGTCACTTTTCGCACTGACGGCGGAGGAGTTCGCGGCCAGGGTCAACGCCCGTCTCGACGGCGAGGCCGAAGTGGTCGTCTATGGATCCAGCCAGCTGGGTGGTGACGACATCCTCCTGCAGAAGCTCAAGCTGGGAACCGTCGACATCGCGCTGCCCTCGTCCATCATGTCGTCGCGGATCGACGAGTTCGGGCTCTTCGAGATGCCGTACCTGGTCCAGAACCGGGACCACATGGCGCTGATCGAGGAGGAGATCGTCTGGCCGGAGCTGGTGCCGCTCGCGGAAGATGAGGGCTACCGCATCATCGCGGTCTGGGAGAACGGCTTCCGCCACGTCACCAACAACGTCCGCCCGGTCCGCGTTCCCGAGGATCTCGACGGGATCAAGCTGAGAACGCCCCGTGGCACGTGGCGCGTCAAGCTCTTCCAGCATTTCGGGGCGAATCCCGTACCCATGGCTCTGTCCGAGGTTCTGCTGGCGCTCCGCACCGGGGTCGTGGACGGACAGGAAAATCCCCTGGCGCAGATTCGCTCGTCGAAGCTCGATGAAGTGCAGCAGTACCTTTCGCTCACCGAGCACGTGTATACTCCCGCGTACGTGACCGTGTCACCGGATCACTGGCCGAAGCTGCCCGAGTCCGTGCGTACGGTGGTGGAAGAAGAGGCACGCGCGCTGCGGGAGTTCGTGTACGACACGGCGAAGCGGCTGGACCGCGAGCTGCTCGTGGAGCTTGCCGATACGGAGATCGCCGTCAACCGGGCGAACCGATCCGCCTTCGAGGGCGCCAGTCAGGCGGTCTACGACGCGTTCGGAGCGGATGTGGCGGCAGGGCAGGACCTGATCAAGCGCGCGTTGATGCTGGCCAGACAATAGTTGATGCTGGCCAGACAGTACTTGATGCTGGCCAGACAGTGACAGTGGCCTCCGGCGCGGGGACCCGATCGGGCCGACCGCGGCACGTCTTCCGGAAGGTACTCGAGGGCGCCGTGATCGTGCTGGTCACCGCCATGGCTCTGCTGGTGGTGCTGGGGGTTGTCTTCCGCAAGAGCGGGGCGGCGCTGGTCTGGTACGACGAGGTCGCCTCGATCCTGCTGGCGTGGCTGACCTACTACGGAGCTGCGCTGGTCGCGCTGAGCCGGGGCCACATCGGCGTGCCGGTGTTGATCGAGCGGCTTCGCGGCCCCGCCCGTACCTGCGTCGTGCTGGCGGGTGAAGTCGCGGTCATCGCCTTCTTCGTCGTGCTGGCGTGGGCCGGGTTGCAGGTGCAGTCCGCGCTGGCGGGCACCGCCCTGGTCAGCCTGCCGGGCGTTCCCGCGGCTCTGGCGCAATCGGTGATCCCCATCGGGGCGGTTCTCTGCATCGTCGCCCAGCTGCTGAGCCTGGGGGACGTCCTGCGGGGAGGGGGAGACGACCCGTGACCATCGCCCTGGTCCTCCTTCTCCTCATCCTCATCCTCGTCAACGTGCCCATCGCGATCGCGCTCGGGCTCATGGCGGTGGTGGCGATGGTTGTCACGGGGGGGTTCGGCATGTTGCCGAACGTGGGTCTCGTCATGTTCTCCGGGGCCACCGGCTTCCCTCTGATCGCCATCCCGCTCTTCATCCTCGCCGGCGCGATCATGAACGCGTCGGGGATCTCGCAGCGGCTGGTCGACTTCGCCTCGGCCGTCTTCGGCTTCATCCGGGGCGGCCTCGCGATGGTGAGCATCTCGGCCTCGATGTTCTTCGCCGAGATCTCCGGGAGCGCCGTCGCCGATGTGGCCGCCCTCGGCTCGATCCTGATCCCGGCGATGAGAAAGCGGGGCTATTCGCGCAACTTCGCCGCGGCGGTCACCTCTTCGTCCGCCACCCTGGCGGTGATCATCCCCCCTTCGATCCCGATGATCCTCTACGGGGTCATGTCGGGAGCTTCGGTGGTGGAGCTCTTCGTGGCGGGGATCGTCCCCGGGGTCGTGGGCGGCCTCCTCATGATGCTGGTCGCGTACATCTGGGCGCGGCGCGGCAATCTTCCCATGGAACAGGCGTTCCGGATCAGGCGCGTCACCGAGACGTTCAGGGAGGCCGGCCTGTCGCTTCTGCTCCCCGTCATCATCCTGGGCGGAATCTTCAGCGGTTGGGTCACCGCAACCGAGGGCGCGGGGCTGGCGGTGGTTGCCGCGTTGCTGATCGGCGGGGTCGTCTACCGGGGGCTCGACCTGGCGCGACTGAGGCGGGCGGTGCTGGAGTGCGGGCACCAAACCGCGGTGGTGATGCTGCTGGTGGCGGCGTCGGCGCTGCTGGGGGACTTCCTGACCGAGGCGCGTCTTCCCCAGCAGATCGCGGCGTCGATCATGGAGCTGACGGACTCCAAACTGGCGATTCTGGCGCTGCTCAACCTGTTCCTGCTCGTGATCGGCCTCTTCCTGCACTCGGCCGCGGCGATCATCCTCGTGGTTCCCATCGTGATGCCACTGATCCACGCCGTGGGGGTGGACCCGGTCCACTTCGGGCTGATCGTCACCCTCAATCTGGGGATCGGGCAGCAGACGCCGCCGGTCGCTTCGGTACTGGTGACGGCGTGCTCGGTCGCGAAGGCGGACATCTGGCGGGTGACCAAGGCGAACCTCTGGTTCATCGGGGTGCTGTTGGCCATACTGCTGACCGTGACCTACGTGCCCGCATTCTCGCTCGCCCTGGTGGAGTTCTTCTACCGATGAACGGGGACGCGGGCGGCCCGCACCCACGCCTGACCACGAGCCGCGACGGTGACGTCGTGACCCTGACCCTGGATCACCCGTCGAAGCTCAATGTGCTGGACATGGCCGGCTGGGACGCGCTGGGCGCTCTCTTCGAGGAGCTGTCGGCGGATGATTCGATCCGTTGCGTGGTCGTGACGGGGGCAGGGGGACGGGCGTTCTCGGCCGGGTCGGACATCGGGGCCTTCGGTGCGCAGCGGAGCACGCCCGCGCAGGTGACGAGGTACGCGGCCGCCGTGCACAGGGGTCTCAGGGGCGTGTACGACTGCCCGCACCCGACGGTGGCGGTGGTCAAGGGGGTGTGCGTGGGGGGCGGGCTGATCATCACCGCGTGCTGCGACCTGACCGTGTGCGGCGAATCGAGCCGCTTCGGCGCCCCGGTCAACCGGCTCGGGGCCACCATGGCGTACGAGGAGATGGCGCCGCTCGTCGCCGCGGCCGGGGCGGGGGCCGTCCTCGAGATCCTCCTGACGGGTGATATGGTGGACTCGCACCGGGCCCGGGAGATGGGGCTGATCAACAGGATCGTGCCGGATGAGGCGGTGGAGGAGGCGGGGGCCGGGATCGCTCGCACGATCGCGACGGGGGCGCCGCTGGTGAACCGGTGGCACAAGAAGTTCGTGCGGCGTATGGCCGACCCGCGCCCGATTGCTGAAGAGGAGCGGGCGGAGGCGTACGAGGCGTTCCAGACCCGGGACTACGGCGAGGGGACCGCGGCCTTCATGGAAAAGCGCAAGCCCCGCTTCTCGGGGGAGTAGGGTGGGGGACGGAAAACCGACGGCCGGGGCTCTTGCCGGGATCCGTGTGGTCGAGCTGGCGCACGTCATGGCCGGGCCGATCTGCGGGCGGATGCTCGCGGACCTCGGGGCCGACGTGGTCAAGGTGGAGCCACCGGGGCCGGGCGATCCGACCCGGGCCTTCGCGCCGGCCGAGGCGGACGGGACCGCAGCCGCCTTCGTGATGGCGAACCGGAACAAGCGCGGCGTCGTCATCGACCTCAAATCGGAGCCGGGCCGCGAGGTGGCGAAGCGGATGCTAGCGCGCTGCGATGTGGTCATCGAGAACTTCCGGGCGGGGGTCATGGAGGGGCTGGGGCTGGACTACGAGACCCTCCGCGCCGCGAATCCGGGGCTCGTCTACTGCCAGATCACCGGCTTCGGACGGACGGGGCCGCTGGCCGAGCACCGGGGCTTCGACCTGATCGCGCAAGGAATGACGGGGCTGCTCAGCGTCACCGGGGAGGGGCCGGGGCGGCCCCCGGTCAAGTGCGGGCCACCGCTGACCGACATCACGGCAGGGATTTTGGCTGCGATGGGGGTCGTGACCGCTTTATACGCGCGTGAGAAGACCGGCGTGGGGCAGCGCGTCGACACCTCGCTGTACGAGGCGGGCCTGACCCAGACGTTCTGGCAGGCGGCGGTGGCGCTGGCGACCGGCGAATCGCCTGGGCCGCTGGGCTCAGCCCACCCCCTGGCAGCTCCGTACGAGGCTCTCCCGACGGCCGATGGCTGGATCACCGTGGGCGGCTGGAACCAGGTGAACTGGCTCCGCCTGGTGGCGGCGATGGAGCTGGGCGAGCTCGCCGCCGATCCCCGTTTCGAGACGAACACGGACCGCATGACGAATCTGGGGGAGCTGCGGGAACTGCTGTCGGCGCGGCTGAAGGCGGCGTCCACCGAGGAGTGGCTGAGGCGCCTGGGGAAGGCGGCGGTGCCGGCCGGACCGGTGTCCACCATGATCGAGGCGCTCCGCCATCCCCAGACCGCCGCCCGCGACATGGTGGTCACCGTGCCACAGGGCGATGGGGCTGCCGAGACGCTGGGCATGCCGGTGAAGATGTCGGACGCGCCGGCTTCGGTTGAGAGGGGTGCGCCGGGAATGGGCGAACACACCGAAGAGGTGCTCGGCGAATACGGTTTCGGGGCGGGGGAGATCGCCGAACTGCTGCGGACTGGGGCGGTGCGCGGTTGACATCGGAGTTGTGGGCGGTTGACATCAGAGTTGGGCACAGTTGACATCAGGGCGGTGCGCGGTTGACATCCAGGACCTCGTCGCGGGAGCATGGTCACATGAGACTACGGTTTGTAACGGCGGCAATCGCTGCCATCACCATCGGGGCCGCCGGCGCGGCAGCCCAGGCCCCCAATCCCGGGAACTACTCCCCCGCCGTGCACGATGTCGTTGAGGAGCGCGGGCATCTTGTCACCATGCGGGACGGGGTCCGCCTCTCGGTGGATGTCTACCGCCCGGCCGGCGCCGAACGCTTCCCCGGCGTCCTCACGATCACCCCGTACGACAACACGGGTCCGCGCGAGCGGGCGCGCTGGTTCGCGCGCAGGGGCTATGTGGCCGTGCTGGCCGATTCCCGCGGCCGCTACGACTCCGAGGGCGAGTGGGACCCCTTCATCGTCGAACACAAGACCGACGGCTACGACCTGGTGGAGTGGATCGCCGGGCAGCCATGGTGCAACGGCAGCGTCGGCATGGTCGGCGGCTCCTACCTGGGGTGGACCCAGTGGTGGACCGCAAGCCAGGCCCCCCCGTCGCTCAAGGCGATCGCCCCGGCGGTCGCGCCTCCGGACGCCTTCTCCAACATCCCATACCAGCAGGGGATCATGCTCGGGCCTTTCGTGGACTGGGCCGCCTGGATGTCGGGACGCACCGCGCAGATCAAGGACGAGGGTCCGTACGGCGGCTTCACCAACACCCGCTGGGAAGACCTGCTTCACGCTCCCTACATCACCCTCGACGAGGCCCGCGGCATGAAGGACGGGGGCTGGTGGAAGTCCTGGATCAACGGCTACCTGGCGAGCGATCCGTACTGGGACGGCATGGAGTACCAGTCGCCGGAGAGCTTCGCCCGCATGACCGTGCCCGCCCTCAACCTGACCGGCTGGTTCGACGCCGACTTCCCCGGGTCGCCCATCAACTACGCCGGCATGAAAGCCCACGGCGCTACCCCCGAGGCGCGCCGCCCGGGGTTGCTCATCGGTCCCTGGTTCCACGGCCTCAACGACCGCGTGGTCGCGGGGATCGACTACGGTCCCGAGGCGCAGATCGACCTCGACGGCTACATCACGCGCTGGTTCGATCACTTCCTGAAGGGCATCGACAACGGCGTGACCGAGGACCCGCGCGTGCACGTCTTCGTGATGGGCCCCAACCGGTGGTTCGCGCACGACGACTGGCCGCTGCCCGGGACGATCCGGACCGACCTTCACCTCGCGTCAGGCGGTCGCGCAAACTCGAGTCTCGGCGACGGTACGCTCCAATGGGACCCTGTCGCGGCGGACGGTCACGACACGTACGTCTATGACCCCAACGACCCCACCCCCTCCCCCTACGGCGACCACGGACACATCCCCGGCGCGGTGGACGCTCGTGAACCGGCGCTGCGGGACGATGTCCTGGTCTACCAGACGGCCGCGCTGCAGGAACCGCTGGAGGTCACCGGGCCCATCGAGGCGGTGATCCACGCGTCCACCTCCGCGCGCGACACCGACTGGATGGTGCGGTTGCTGGACGTGGGCCCCGACGGCGCGCCGATGCTCCTCGCCGAGGGCATCATGAGGGCCCGGCACCGGGATCCGGCAACGAAGGCCGCTTCAACGGCGACCGCCTGAGCGAGATCGAGCCCGGCCGCGTGTACCGGTACGGCATCGACTTCTGGCGCGTGACGGGAAACGTCTTCGGGGTCGGGCATCGTATTCGTGTCGAGATCTCGAGCGCATACTACCCCTTCTACCTGCGGAACCTCAATTCGGGGCGCGACAACGCGGGCCTCGCGGGTCCGGACGAAGCGGTAGTGGCCACGCAGACCATCCATCACGGCCCGGAGTACCCGTCCAGGGTGGTGCTGCCGGTGATCAGGAGGCGCTAGGACTTGGACATCCTGGGATTCGACTTCAGCCTCGCCACGCTGCTGGAAAAGTGGAATGAGTTGGTCGCCTACGCGGGTCCTCTGCTGCTGCCGACCCTGGCGGCCATCGTGCTTGCCGCGCTCGCGTACCTCGTGGGTGGCTGGATCCTGCGCCGGGTGCATAGACGGTTTGCCGCGCGGACCGAAACCCAACTCGACGACGAACTCGTGCGGACCATCAGTCAGGTGTTCCGGCTGACGGTGGTGGCGTGGGCGGTCTGGCGGGTCATCGGCGAGTGGACGCCGGACGAGGCGGCAACCCGACCTGCGCGGTGGGTATGGGGGGTTTGGACGGGGATCGTGTTCTTCCCCCTGAGCCGCTTCTCCGGCCATGTGGCGAGAAGCTTCGAGACGAGGGTCATGTCCCGCGGCGAGACGGCCCTGGACGAGACCGCGCTGCCGATGATCAACCGGTTTTTGCGCTTCTCGGTGATCGCGGTGGGCATATTGCTGGCGATGGCGCAGCTGGGCCTGAACATCGCCCCGCTCCTGGCGGGTGCCGGCGTGGTCGGCCTGGCGCTGTCTCTTGCCGCCAAGGACACCCTGTCGAATCTGATTGCGGGTGTGCTGCTGATCATGGACCGCCCCTTCCAGGTCGGGGACAGGATCGAGCTGTGGAACGCCCCCCGCGAGACGGGCACCTGGGGCGACGTGATCGAGATCGGGCTGCGGGCGACGAAGATCCGCAATCCGGACAACCTCGTCGTGGTCGTCCCGAACAACGAGATCATGCAGCGCGACATCATCAACTACACGATGTCGGGCGAGGACATCCGCCTGCGCATCCCCTTCTCGGTGGCCTACGAGTCGGAGATCGAGCGGGCCAAGGTGCTGCTGATCGATGCCGCCAGCGTGGTGAAGGGGGTCAAGCTGGACCCCGCGCCGATCGTCATCGTGCGGGGTTTCGGTCCGTCCGAGGTGAACCTTCAGCTGCGGGTGTGGATCCTTGAGGCGCGGATGCGGCGCCGGATCGCGGACGAGATCACCGAAAGGGCGATGGTGGCGTTCGCGGAGGCCGGTGTGGAGATCCCGTATCCGAAGCGGGAGCTGTATATCAGGCAGGGCGGGGCCGCGGGGATGTTGCCGTCGGGGGGATAAGGGATCGCTCCTACGCCGGTCCGCAGGCCAATTGTCAACTATGGATTACATGTTGACAAGTGTAGTTGACATTTTGGCGGTTTTCTGAGGCCACAGTGACTCCCTCGACATACCGGCCCGGTCCGCACCCGATTTGCGGTGTGGATCATCGATGTGTATACTTTTCAGTATACTTGCGGGCACCTGCATGCGCCACGAAGTTCGGCATGCACCCTGTCATCCGGGGTGCGCCCACTCGTGCGGCCCATCGCGCGCTACGCCTTCGAGTTCCGGCTCTTCGACTTCTTCGGCGGAATCGTGCGCTGTGGATTCCGGTCGAACCTGCCTATGCCAGCAACACCATAAGGAGGTAGATCATGTGGCACTCTCGTTCGAGACACGCTCAGCCCCGCATGTTCACATCGCGAATTCGGGGCCCGACACCGGGGTTCATCCCTCTCGTCATCGCGGTTCTTGTCCTCCTGGCCGGTGCCGTGCCGGCTCGGGGCCAGGTGGTTGTAGGGACGGTCGTGGACGCGAACACGGCGCAGCCCCTCGTCGGAGCGGTGGTTGCGATCGAGGGGACCGAGAGCGGTACCCTGACCGACGGCGGAGGCCGATTCCGTTTGGAGGACCTCCTGGGCACACAGGTCACCCTGCGGGTGCAGATGCTCGGGTTTCGCACCCTGACAGAGACGGTGCAGGTTGGGGATACCAACGTCCGTATGGAACTCTCACCACAGGCGATCAGTCTCGACGAGATCGTGGTCACCGGTCAGGCTCGCGAGATCGAGAGACGCGCCATTGGAACCGTGGTGGCGTCCATTTCAGTGCCTGCACAGTTGGCCCGCCAGGCACCGGTAAGTATCAACCAGTTCATGGCCTCCACCGTTCCTGGTGTCAGGGTCAGGAACTCGGGCGGAGAGATCGGGGCGGGTCAGAGATTGAAGATCCGGGGTGCGGGGAGCCTCTCGCTCGGTTCCGAGCCCATATTCTTTGTGGATGGCGTCCGGATCGACTCCCGCGAGAACGCGCCTTCCGCGAACCGGCAGCAGCGCACCCCGCCGTCGCGCCTCAACGATTTGCCGATCGATGACATCGAGAGGATCGAGATCATCAAGGGTCCCGCGGCAGCTACGCTCTATGGGACCGAGGCGGGAAACGGAGTCGTCAACATCATCACCAAGCGCGGGACGACGGGAAAGCCGCGGTTCAACTTTCAGGTGAGGGGAGGAGGGAACTTCCTCCGCAATCCGGAGAGTGTGTTCCCGGTCGTGTGGGCGAGGGATCCAAACACGGACGAACTCATTTCCCTCAACATCGTCCAGAGCGAACAGGACAGGGGAACGCCCATCTTCCGGACGGGCCGACCGATGTCGCTCTACGCCAGCGCCAGTGGATCGACCCGGGACGGGATTCGCTACTACCTCTCCGGCTCAGCCGACCGAGACGAGGGGATCGTCTCCTACCATTGGCTGAACCGGCTTACCGGAAGATCGAACCTCTCCTATACGGCCGGTCCCTTCGAGGTGGCCCTGCGGCTGGGGGTCATCCATCAGACGACCCACAACGAGGGCGTACAGCAACCGATCACGGGGGATATCATCTATGGGGACCCTCGGAAGCTCAATACGCGCTCGAGGGGATTGTACCGCGAGGCCCCCGAGGACATGGAAACGATCGCCGGCGAGGAGACGCTTGATCGGATCAATCTCAGCCTCAACCTCACGCACTCGCCCGTCAACTGGTTAAGCCACAGGGTTACCGCCGGATTCGACTCGAACAACGGTCGGTCTTTCAGCTTCTGGCCTCGCACGGCTCAGCAGCCCGGCCCCTTCAGAGGCTCGAATCTGGGCCGGAAAGATGTCCTGGAAGACCACTTCCGGACGATGACGGTCGACTATGCGTTGAGCGCCTCGGGCGGCATTACCGACGACGTGTCGGGGGAGACATCGGTCGGAGCTCAATACTACCTGAGGGAAAACACGATCACCACGGCCGCGGGGAGGGAGTTCCCGGTGCCGGGGTTGGAAACCATCAGCTCGGCAGCTGTGCGGTTCGCCGGAGAGGAGTTCATCGAGAACAAGACCCTGGGCGTCTATGTGCAGCAACGGTTTGGGTGGAAGAACCGGATATTCGTCACGGGTGCCGTGCGAGCGGACGACAACAGCGCCTTCGGGGAGAACTTCGACTTCGTCGTCTACCCCAAGGCAAGTGCCACGTGGATCCTTAACGAGGAACCCTTCTGGAACCTCCCGTTCGTCAATACGCTGAAACTGCGTGCTGCCTGGGGCCAGGCGGGACAGCAACCCGACGTCTTCGCTGCGACTCGCCTATACGCGCCCATTACGGGGCCGGGCGGTTCACCCGCCCTGACACGTTCGAACATCGGGAATCCCGATCTGGAGCCCGAGGTGGGCGAGGAGATCGAGGTCGGCTTCGACGCGAGCGTGTGGGACCAGCGTGTGGCCCTGGAGTTCACATACTACAATCAAACCCGGAAGAAGGCGATCGTGGCTCAGGCGGCCCTCCCTTCACTCGGCTTTCCCGGGGTGGAATTCGTCAACGTCGGCACGATCAAGAACACGGGATTCGAGGTCGGAGTGGGAGCGGATCCAATCCGCCGCGCGGACTGGAACTGGAATATCGGGGCGAGCTTCTCGACCACCAACAACAGAGTGGTAGACCTGGGAGGCCTCACGCCGCCACAGTTCGGAGCTCCCTGGGCGGGCCAACGGCACGTCGAGGGTTTCCCCGTCGGCAGTCTGTTCATGAAGCACGTTCTCTCTGCCGAATGGGACGGAAGCGGCAACCTCGTCAATCTGATGTGTGAGGGAGGTGACCCGATCTCGGGAGGGGGGTCACCCGTCCCGTGCGACCAGGCGGGCACGGCATACCGGGGACAGCCATTCCCAGGTTGGGATTTCGGCTTGAACACCTCGCTCCGGTTCAAGCGGATGACCCTCAGCGCGACCGCCGATGCCGTGGGTGGATACGTGAAGTGCGACACGCGCGTGGGCTGGACGCACATGTTCTTCCGGAATACCCGGCAGATGAACGTCCCGGCTCCGGAGAGGGATCCGATCCTCGCAGCCTATGACCAGTTTGGTGGGGGAGTCTGTCAGATCGGCCTGGTGGACGCCGGGTTCGCGAAGCTGCGCGATCTCTCGTTCCGCTTCGATATCCCGGTGGAGTGGACCGAGAAGTTTGGAGCCTCGACGGCATCGATCACGGTGTCGGGCCAGAACCTCTTCACACTGTGGATCGCCGAAGACGAGAGGTTTGGGCATCCGGTCATCGATCCGGAGGTGCATGCCACGCAGGGAAGGCCCACGTATGCAAACGTGAACTCTGCTACACATGGCATGGTGGCTTACATCCAGGATCAATGGCCGACCTATCAGCGGATCGTCGTTGCGGTCCGAACATCCTTCTGAGGGACAAGATCAATGAAAGACTTGAATGGAAGGAAACAGGGGAGGCCTGAAGTTCGGACGGTGACAGCGACCGCCGGCTTGATCCTGATGCTCGGAGGGGTGACCGGCTGCGAAGACCTCCTGGAGGTGGAGCTCCCGGGGGTGGTAGAGGAAGCGGCTCTGGAGGATCCGGCAATCGCCGGTCTGCTGGTAAACAGCGCGATCGCCGACTTCGAGTGCGCCTACAACAACTACACGTTTGGGAGCTCGGTGTTCAGCGACGAGATGTGGCACTCCAGCGGCGGCCAGATCGACCGGGAATGGGGCGGGCGCATCATCGATGCGAACCATCAGAATATGGCCCAGGCGCCTTGCGAGGGCACGGGCTTTGGCCAGTACACGCCAATTCAGACAGCCAGAACCGAGGCCGAGGATGCTATCCGCCGCGTCACGGAATTTCCAGACGCCGACGTCCCGGACAAGGCCTTGCTCGTCGCCACCTCGCACGCATATGCCGGATACGACTACGTCATGCTTGGTGAGGCCTTTTGCGAGATGGCCATCGACGGCGGCTCGCTGCTCATGCCGGATCAGGTGCTGCGAATGGCTGAGGAGCACTTCACGCAAGCGCTCTCCGGCGGCAACGCCGAGATCATGAACATGGCACGGGTGGGGCGAGCGAGGGTCCGCCTGGATTTCGGGGACGGCCCGGGCGCGATGTCGGATGCCCAGCTCGTGCCGGAAGGGTTCAGCAAGGTCGCATCTCGCGGTGACGACCACCCACGCCGGTACAACAAGGGCTATGACCGGTATACCCGTGCCACGGCGTTCACCGTGTCCCCGCGGTTCAGGGGTCTCGAATGGAAGGGGGTTCCGGATCCGAGGGTCGCGGTCGAGTTCACCACGGTGCTCCCAACCGCCCCTCCGCTCGACCACTTCAGGCAGACGAAGTACACCTCGCTGAGTTCGCCCATACCGTTGGCGACCTGGAAGGAAGCCCAGCTCATCATCGCGGAGGTGAGCGGTGGGGAAGTCGCGGTGGACATCATCAACATGCTTCATGCCCAGGCCGGATTGCCTCCGTTCGATCCGGCGGCGGACGGCGACATCCTCGCCCACGTCCTTCAGGAAAGGAGCCGGGAGCTCTTCCTGGAAGGCGGGCACCGCTTGAACGACCATCTTCGCTACATGGGAACCCCGAATGAGATCCCCTTCTTCACGGGTGTCGACCATCTGGGACGGCAGTACGGAAACGCGACATGCTGGCCGCTACCGAACGTCGAGAGGCAAGGTAACTCGAACATCCCCTGATCAAGGCAGAAAAATGACCGTGAAGCACCTCCGCAGCTGCATCGCCGCTCGAATGCCGGGAGGATTCTGTCCACCGACTGCCAGGGCTGTTCGACTCTGTCTCCCTGTCACCGGTCTTTTTCTAGCTACCGCGTTCCCCGCCGGCGCAGTCCAGGCACCTGAGGGCATGATCGCGATCGTCGGAGCCACGGTGATCGACGGGAATGGAGGGGCTCCCCTTCAAGACGGCACGATCCTCGTCGAGGGGAGCAGAATTTCCGCGGTTGGTCCTCGGTCTTCGGTGCGCGTGCCGTCCGATGCCAGGGTCATCGACGGCACCGGCAGGTACGTGACCCCCGGCTTCATCGACACGAACGTCCATCTCAACCTTTCCTTCGGTCGCCGCTGGAGCGAGACCAACGCCCGCTACTGGCGCCGGAACGCCGGTGTCACCCTCCAGGCGGCTCAGCTCCACTTGAAGCACGGGATCACGACCGTCCGGGACAGCTACGGGGCCCTCCTTCCCGGAATCGAGGTGCGCGACGCCATAGCGCGGGGGGATGCAGTGGGCCCCCGCATGTACGTGGCCGGAAACATCGTGGGGTGGGGCGGACCCTTCTCCGTGACCTTCTCGGGCATCCGCGAGTCCGAACTCACCCTTTTCGAGGAGCAGATCAACGACTCGATCACCCTCGGGAGCGGGGAAGAGCTGATGCACATGACCCCCGAGGAGCTCCGGGTCGCCATCAACGCGTACCTGGACCTCGGGCCCGACTTCATCAAGTACGGGGGCACGGCCCACACCGCCTATCCCGCCGGCATCACCTTCTCGCCCCGGGCTCAGCGGGTCATCGTGGAGGAGACGCAGAAGCGGGGCCTGGTCGCGGAGACCCACTCCGCCACCCTGGAAGGGCTTCGGCTCTCCGTCCTCGCGGGGATCGACCTGATTCAACACCCGCGCAGCCTCGGCCGGCGCGAGATCACCGACGAGCTCGTGGACCTGATCGTGGAGCGGGGCGTCATCTGCTCGGGGCTCCAGAACACCGTCACCGGCGAGGCGTGGGCCCGGCATCTCGAGGTGCGGGAGAGCGCGCTCGAGGCCCAGGCTGCAAGGGCCGCCCGAGGGCGCCGGGCGCCCAGGACCTCAGCCGAGATCCGGCGCGACGAGACGGACGCCGATGTCGCACGCGCGATCAAGCGAAGGAACGCCGAGAGGCTGATCCGGGACGGGTGCATCACATCCGTCGGGACCGACAACCTCGCCTTCGGCCACAGCTCGGCCGCCCCCGAGTTCCAGCGCGAACGGCATCCCGTCATCGAGCACCAGGCGCCGGGAATCGGTACGGTCATGGCCATCGAGGGCCTCGTGGAACTCGGCATGACGCCGTCGGAGGCCATCGTGGCCGCCACCAGGCACGGCGCGATCGCCTGCAAGGCGCTCGACGAGTTCGGAACGCTGGAAGCGGGGAAGCTCGCCGACATCCTTGTCCTCGGGGCCGACCCCCTCGCCGACATCTCCAACATCCGCAAGCTCGAGGTGGTGATGAAGGGGGGGGAGATCATCGACATCGAGAGCCTTCCGACGAATCCGGTGACCGGCAAATGGTAGCCGGTCTCCGATTCGCCGTTGCCGGCACTGGCCGCCCGCAACGATTTCCTTGCCAGACGACACCAGGGGGATTGCCATGACCGTGAATGGATTCCGCGCCCGCGCCACAACTCCGCGACTCTTTTTCCTCTTTGCCGGCTTCATCTTCACTACCGCGTTCCCGGCCGGCGCCGTTCATGCACAGGAGGGCGCGACAGCGATTGTGGGCGCCACGGTGATCGACGGGAACGGGGGGCCGCCGCTTTCGGACGCGACCATCGTGATCCAGGGGCAACGGATCGTGGAGATCGGACCCCGGGCCTCGGTTGCGGTGCCGGCGGGGGCCCGCGTCATCGACGGTGCCGGGAAGTACGTCACGCCCGGCATCGTCGACACCAACGTGCACATGGGCCCCATAACCGGTGGGCCGGTGGGTGAGTACACCTTCGCCCGGTACTGGGATCGCCTGGAGGGATTGAGCCTGCAGGGAGTGCAGGGTCAGCTCAAGTACGGGGTCACCACGGTTCGGGACAGCTACGGCCCGCCGCTTGCGCTGATGGCCGTACGCGACTCGATCGCCGCTGGTACATGGGTCGGGCCGCGGATGTACGTGGCGGGGAACATTCTCGGTTGGGAAGGACCTTCCACCCGCCGGGCCCCTCCCAGGTCCGAGCTCACGTTCTTCCAGGAGCAGCTCGACGACCTGTTCACCCTCGGGACCGCGGAAGAATTCCTCAACATGACTCCCGAGGAGATGCGGGTGGCGATGAACACCTATCTGGACCGGGGACCGGACTTCATCAAGTACAACGGCACCTCACACACCTCTCCCGCTCTGATCTCCTTCTCGCCCCGTGTCCAGAGGGTGATTGTCGAGGAGACGCACAAGCGCGGTCTGGTTGCCGAAACCCACTCCACATCCCTGGAAGGCCTGCGGCTTTCGCTTCTCGCGGGAATCGACGTCGTTCAGCACCCCGAGGCCTTGGGCCGCAGGGTGATCACCGACGAGCTCGTGGACCTCATCGTCGAGCGGGGCGTCATCTGCTCGCTCCTGCCCAACAAGTACACGGGACGGATATGGCAGCAACGCCTCGAACAACGTGAGATAGCCCGGGAGGCTCAGGCGGAGGCACAAGGCGCCCCGCAGCGGCGCATACCCAAGACGTCTTTCGAGATCAGGCGTGAAGTGGAGGCTACAGGGCTCAGCCAGCCCGGCACGGTGTACTGGAGCAACCTCGAGGCGCGCTGGGCCAATGGGCAAAAGCTCATCCGCGGGGGATGCATTGTCTCCGTCGGGGCCGACAACCTGCTGTTCGGGCGACCGGGCGTGGCCCCGGAGTTCCTTCGCGAGGATCACCCGGTGCCGGAGCACCTGGAGCCGGGCATCGGGACGATCGTCGCGATCGAGGGCCTGGTGGAGCTCGGCATGACCCCGTCGGAGGCGATCGTGGCGGCCACGAAGCACGGCGCGATGGCCTGCAAGGCCCTCGACGACTTCGGGACGCTGGAAGTGGGGAAGTTCGCCGACATCCTCGTGCTCGGAGCCGACCCCCTGGCGGACATCTCCAACATCCGCCAGCTCGAGGTCGTGATGAAGGAGGGTGAGATCATCGACATCGACAACCTTCCAACGAATCCGCTCACCGGCGAATGGTAGTGCGTCGCCTAGCACCGTTGTCGGGCGTCGGCGCCGGCAACCGTCCGTGTTGTTCGCCGACGCCAATGGGAGTGCCATTACCGTGAAACAACTCTGCAACCGCGCCAGGGCTCTTCGAATCGTCTTCCTTTCTGCCGGCTTTCTCCTGTTGGCTACCGCGTTGCCGGCCAGCGCATTTCAGGCGCCCCAGGGCGCCATTGCGATTGTGGGGGCCACCGTGATCGACGGAAACGGCGGGCCGCCTCTCACCGACGCGACCATCGTGATCGAGGGCAGGCGAATTGCCGAGATCGGCCCCCGGGCCGCGGTGCAGGTGCCTCCGGGGGCACAGGTCATCGATGGCGCCGGCAAGTACGTGACCCCCGGCTTCGTCGACACCAACGTACACATGTCCCTCTCCTTCGGCAGGCGCTGGAGCGAAACCAACGCCCGCTACTGGGATCGGAACGCCGACCTCAACCTGCAGGGGGCCCAGCTCCATCTGAAGTACGGGGTTACGACGATCCGCGACAGCTATGGGGCCCTTCTGCCAGGGATGCAGGTGCGAGACGCCGTCGCGCGGGGCGAGGTCGTGGGCCCCCGCATGTACGTGGCCGGCAACATCGTCGGGTGGGGAGGCCCCTTCTCCGTGACCTTCTCCGGTGACCGGGAGTCCGATCTGACGCTCTTCGAGGAGCAGATCAACGACTCCATCACCCTGGGGAGTGGCGAGGAGCTCATGCACATGACGCCGGAGGAGCTCCGGGTTGCCATGAACGCCTACCTGGACCTGGGACCCGACTTCATCAAGTACGGCGGCACGTCACACTTCAACTACCCAACCCTTATCGGCTTCTCTCCCCGGGCCCAACGGGTCATCGTCGAGGAGACGCAGAAACGGGGGCTGGTGGCGGAAATCCACTCCACCACCCTGGAAGGGCTGCGGCTCTCCATCCTCGCCGGGGTCGACCTTATTCAGCACCCCGAGGTCACAGCCATGCGGGAGATCACCGACGAACTCGTGGAGATGATTGTCGAGCGGGGCGTCATCTGCTCGCTCCTCCCGAACAAGTACACCGGCGAGGTGTGGAAGCTGCACCTGGAAGAGCGGGAGAAGGCGGCGGAGCGGTGGGCGAAGCTGGAAAAGGAACGCCGTACCCCGCTGACAGAGGCCGAAGTGAGGCGCAAGGTCCAGGAGACCGGGATCCCGGACCCCAGATCGGTGACCATCGGGAACCTGGAGATGCGCCAGATGAACGGCCGCAAGCTCATCGAGGGAGGGTGCATCGTATCGGTCGGGCCCGACAATCTCCTCTTTGGCTCCGGGGGGGTCGCGCCCGAATTCATGCGTGAGAAGAGACCGGCTGCCGAACACCTGGAACCCGGAATCGGGACGATCATCGCCATCGAGGGATTGGTGGAACTGGGTATGACGCCTTCAGAGGCGATCGTGGCGGCGACGAAACACGGGGCGATGGCCTGCAAAGCCCTCGACGAGTTCGGGACGCTGGAAGCAGGGAAGCTTGCCGACGTCCTGGTCCTGGGGGCCGACCCGCTTGAGGACATCTCCAACATCCGCCAACTCGACATCGTCATCATGGAGGGAGCGGTTATCGATATCGAGAGTCTGCCGACGAATCCGGTGACTGGCGAGTGGTAGACTGTTTGATCAATATGCCAAGGTAGTGAGCCCGCGAGCCCCCCTCCGCGGGGACAGAGGGCAGTTCATCTCGTGCTGGAGGTGTCTTATGCGAAGCGATTCAACTCTTCTCCCCGGCCGAGCGGTGCGCCACCGTCTGAGGTGGTCCTGGGCCACGCTCGCAGCAGTGCTTCTCTTCTTCGCCGTGGCCGCGCCCACGGCCGCCCAGCAGCCGGTGGGCGGCACGGTGGTGAATGCGGCGACCCAGCGACCGATCGCCGGTGCCCAGATCGTCATCGAGGGTACCCAGCTCGGTACGATCACCGACAACCGGGGACGCTTCCTGGTCCTGAACGTGCCCGGTCAGCAGGTCACCCTCGAGGTGGTCATGATCGGGTACCGCGCCTTCACCCAGACCGCCCAGACGGGCCAGGTCGACTTGACCCTCGCCCTTGTTGAGGTGGCCCTGGCCCTTGACGAGATCATCGTCACGGGGACCGCCGGCGGCCAGCAGGCTCGAGCCATCGGCAACGCCGTGGGCAAGATCGCAGCGGTCGATTTGGAAGAGATCGCTCCGGCCATGACCATCCAGAACATGCTGGGGTCCCAGGTGACGGGTGTGCGCGTCATGAGCTCGGGCGGCGAGGTCGGCGCCGGCGGTGTGATGCGGATCAGGGGCGCGAGCTCCATCTCCCTCGCCGGAACCCCGCTGGTCTACGTGGACGGGGTGCGGGTCAACGGGCAGGACAACATCTCCCTCTTCGGCGGCATCGGCTTCGACGGCGGCGGCCAGCCGTCCAGGATCAACGACTTCAACCCTGACGACATCGAGTCCATCGAGATCATCAAGGGGCCCGCGGCTGCCACCCTGTACGGGACGGAGGCCACGAACGGGGTCATCCAGATCATCACGAAGCGGGGCAACCGGGGCGCTCCCAGGGTCAACGTGACCATGAAGCAGGGCGCGAACTGGATGCCCGACCCCGAGGCGACGTTTCCCAGCACCTTCTATACCTGCTCGGGCGCGTCGCAGACCGCGGCTGTCCCCGAAGGCGCGGACCCCGCTGCCTTCGACAGGTACCGCTGCAACGCGGGCGAGATCAAGGAGTTCAACGTCCTTGCCTACGACCGGGAGGTGTTCGGGAACGAGTGGTTCACCACGGGGCATGCCCAGTCCTACGGCGCCGACGTGAGCGGCGGGTCCGACCAGGTCACCTACTACATGTCGGCGGACTGGGACCGGGACGAGGGGTTCCTGCCTTACAACTGGAGAAACCACCTCTCGGGCCGGGCCAACATCAGCTACGTGCCGAGCGATGCGTACCGCTTCGACTTCAGCCTCAACCAGAACAGGATCAAGGCCCAGGCCGCGTCGGCCCAGCAGCCGTTGAGCACGGCGGTGATCTGGGCATGTCCGGACCCGGGCTGCGAGGCGGGAAGCGGCTTCGGATCCGACATTGCCGGGCCGTACCGCGGCTACATCGCGTACCTGCCCGAGGCCTACGCCAACGAGATCGAGGGCTTCCAGGACGTGGACCGCACCACGTTCAGCATCCAGGGCCGCCACGACCCCTTCGATTGGCTGACTCACCGCCTCAGCGCCGGCGGGGACTTCTCCAACATTCGGAACTCGGAGCTCTACAAGGCCACGGGGAACATCGGACAGTTCCAGTCCCATGGCCGGAAGTGGATCATCAATCTCCGGAGCACGTTCGTCTCGTTCGACTACGGGGCGACCGCGGACTACGGACTGAGTGACGATATCAACTTCACCACCTCCGGGGGGGTCCAGTTCTACCGGCGCCAGGAGGAGTCCAGCCAATCCGTCGGCGAGTTCTTCCCCATCGAAGCCCTCACAACGGTAAGCTCGGGGTCGGTCCGCCGGGGCGAGGAGGACTTCCTGGAGAACCGGACGTTCGGCGTCTTCGTCCAGGAGCAGTTCAACTGGCGGGACCGGGTCTACATCACGGGAGCCATCCGCGGCGATGACAACAGCGCCTTCGGGAAGAACTTCGACTTCGTCGTGTACCCGAAGTTCTCCCTGTCGTGGGTGCCCACCGATGAGGATTTCCTGGCCGACGTCGGCTGGCTCAGCACCCTGAAGCTCCGCGGGGCGTGGGGCAAGGCCGGGAAGCAGCCGGATGTCTTCGACGCGCTGCGAACGTATGAGCCTGTCGTCGGTGCCAACTCCGAGGGAGTGCTCACGCCGGAAAACATCGGGAATTCCGACCTTAAACCCGAGGTGGGCCAGGAGCTGGAGCTCGGCTTCGACGCGGGCCTCCTGGACGACCGTGTCGGCATCGAGTTCACCTACTACAACCAGAGGACGAAGGATGCCATCATCCGGGTCCCGGCGCTCCCTTCCCTGGGGTTCCCCGGGGTCCAGTTCCGAAACCTCGGAGAGGTCAGCAACACCGGTCTCGAGATGGGCCTGGATGTCGCGGCCTACCGGAGCGGCAACCTGGGGCTGGACTTCCGTTTCACCCTCTCCAGGAACAACAACGAGATCCTGAACCTGGGCGGGGAGCCGTTCATCGATCACAACTCCAGGTTCGGCCAGTACCATGTGGCGGGCTTCCCGCTGGCGAGCGTGTTCAGAAAGCGCGTCGTGAGCGCCGATCTGGTCAGCGTGGACGGCCGGAACGAGCCCATGAACGTGATGTGCGAAAGCGGCCCGCTCGTTCCCGGGGGCAACTTCTCGAGGGGCGGTGGCCCTCCGGTGCCCTGCGCGGATGCACCCGAAGTGTACTGGGGTCAGCCGCTACCCGTCTGGGAGGGCGGCATCGGCGCCAATGTGACCCTGTTCCGCAACCTGCATCTCTATGCCCTGGTGGACTTCGTCGGGGGACGCACGTTCGAGAACGGCGACGTCATGCATGCGCATCTGACGTTCCGCCAGACCCGGGCCATGCAGGAGCGGACCGATCCCATCCTCCTGGGCTACCAGAGCCTGGGCACGGCAGGGCGAAGGCAAGCCGGGATCATCGACGGCGACTTCGCGAAGCTCAGGACGATCTCCGCCAACTACACCCTCCCGCAGAGCTTTGCCGACGCGGTGCAGGCCTCCCGGATCACCGCCACCGTGACGGGCCAGAACCTGTGGACAATCTGGACGGGGGCGCCGGACGAGTGGCACGGCCACAAGCTCATGGACCCGGAGAGGACGAACCAGGCGGGAGGCGCCACTCCCGGGCTGGAGGTGTTTCTCCAGGAAAGCTGGCCGCAGACGAAGCGGGTCATCACCACGCTGCGGTTCTCCTTCTGACCACCGAGAAGTGAGATGCGAAACATGACTCAGGTCACACCGACAACGGCTACGACGGAGAAGCGAACGATGAATATGGAGAAGAAGCGACTAAAGTTGCGACCGGCCCGGGGCGGCGTCCTGTGGACGGTGGCGTTGTCTTTGCCCCTGCTTGCAGCGTGCGACATCCAGGAGATCCTGGAGGTCGACATCCCGGGCAGGGTGGAGGAGGACGCGTTGGACAACCCGAGGCTGGCATCAACCCTGGTCACGGGCGTGGTCTCCGACGTGGAGTGCTCGTGGAACCAGTTCACCGCCGGCATGGCCCATCACTCGGACGAGTACATCCCCACATCCGGGAATCTTGACCTGATCCGGTGGGGAGAGAGGCGGATCGAGGACGTCGACGTCCAGTTCGGCCAGGGGCTGTGTGGAGGGGGGACCTATCCGACCTACACGCCCCTCCAGACCGCACGCTTCCAGGGCGAGGACGTGCTTTCGCGCCTCGACGGCGAGACGTTCGCCGGGATAGACGGCCTGGCGGACCTGAGGGCCGTCGCCCGGACCTGGGGCACCTTCCCTCTGATCGCCCTGGGAGAGGCCTTCTGCGAGATGACGGTTCCAACCGTGGAGGGCGAGCCCGGGCCGCTCATGACGAAGCAGGAGGTCCTTGCGGTTGCCGAGACCAAGTTCGGCGAGGCGATCAGCATGGCGCAGGGGGTCGGCAACACGGCCCTGGTCAACACTGCGCTCGTCGGGCGTGCCCGCGTACGGATCGGCCTGGGGAACTTCCCCGGCGCCATGGCCGACGCGGCCCTGGTCCCCGCCGGTTTCGAGACCCTCGTGTCCCGGGACGCATCCGAGTCCCGGCGCTGGAACTACTACTACGAGCGGCTGAACGCCCTGACCGGGTTCCGGCAGCATGGCTCGGTTTCGGACCACTATCGGGGCCTGACGATCGATCCCGCGGGGCGGCCTACCCAGAACGACGGGATCCCGGATCCGCGGGTGAACGTCATGACCAACGGAGAGCCCGGGTCCGACTTCGTCACGACCAACTGGTTCCACGACAAGTACAACTCCCGGGCCGACCCGTTGCCGCTGGTCACGTACAAGGAAGCGCGCATGTACATGGCGGAGGCGGCGGCGCAGACGGGCGACATCGCAATGGCGACGGACGTGATCAACGAGCGTCGTGCGGCGGCGGGCCTGCCCACGATGACGGCCCCGGCGACCCAGAGCGAGATGATCGAGCTCGTGATCGAGGAGAGGCGGCGGGAGCTGTTCGTGGAAGGCGCCCATCGGTTCAACGACATGATCCGCTTCCGGGGTACGCAGTTCGAGGTCCCGTTCCTGGGTGAGCCCGGCTCGATCCATCCGAACGGAATCAGCCAGAAGGGGGACGTGTACGGCACGACCACGTGCCTGCCGCTGCCGCTCGTCGAGAAGAACGGCAACCCCAACATCCCGTGACGAGCGTGGAGAGGCCGGCCGCCTGCGCGGTAGGGGCGGCCGGCCCGGCTGGTGAGGCGTCATGGGTCGATTAGCCCGGGCGTCCGTCCTCGCCGTCGTTCTCGGCCTCGCCGCGCCGACGTTGGCGGGCGCCCAGCGGCCCGACCCAGGCCACTATTCCGAAGTCCGCTACGAACTCGAGGAGCTCCGCGGGGTGATGGTTCCCATGCGGGACGGCGTCCGGCTCTCCGTGGACATCTACCGACCCGACGCACCCGGGCCCTTTCCCGGGGTCCTTGCCCTCACCCCCTACGACAACACCCGGATCGGACAGCGGGAGGCGGCCCGCTGGTACGGCAGCCGAGGCTACGTCGTGGTCCTGGCCGACGACCGGGGCCGGTTCGACTCGGAGGGGGTGTGGGACCCCTTCGGCGACCTCCACCAGGAGGACGGCTACGACCTGGTGGAGTGGATCGCCGCCCAGCCCTGGTGCAACGGGCGGGTCGGGATGATCGGCGGGTCCTACCTGGGCTGGACCCAGTGGTGGACGGCCAGCGCCGCGCCGCCGTCCCTCAAGGCCATTGCGCCGGAGGTGGCCCCGCCGGACCACTTCGAGAACGCCCCCTATCAGAACGGGGTGCTGGCCGGGTGGATCATGGACTGGGGCGCCCGCATGTCGGGGCGCACCTTTCAGACGGTCGACGAGGGGCCCTATACCGGGTGGACCAACACCCGCGCCGGGGACTTCAAGCACACACCCTACGTCACGCTCAACGAGTCCCGAGGCCTCCGTAGCGCCCCCTGGTTCGAGACGTGGATCCGGCAGAACCGCTCGAGCGACCCCTATTGGAAGGGGATCGCGTACCAGGGGAAGGAGCACTGGTCCCGGATGACGGTCCCGTCCCTGGCCATCACGGGCTGGTTCGACGCGAACTATCCGGGCTCGCCCATGAACTACATGGGGATGAAGGAGCACGGCGCGACCCCCGAGGCCCGGCGGCCGACGCTGATCATCGGTCCCTGGATCCATGGGCGGTACATGAGGGAGGCGGCGGGGATCGACTACGGTCCCGAAGCCGACTTCGACTTCAAGGAGTACGCCGCCCGCTGGTTCGACCACTTTCTGAAGGGCGTGGACAATGGGGTCGAGGGCGACCCGCCGGTCTACGTGTTCGTGATGGGAGAGAACGCGTGGCACGCGGAGGAGGACTGGCCGCTGCCCCAGACGCGCTGGACCAGGTACTATCTGAGCTCCGGGGGCCACGCCAACTCCCTCAAGGGCGACGGGATACTCGGTACCTCGCTGCCCGCGGCCGAGGGGCACGACAGCTACGTGTACGATCCCCTGAGCCCCACCCGGGATCCCTTCTTCGGCCGCCCCGGCTACAACGGCCACATCGAGGGAGCCGTGGACGCACGGCTGCCGGCCCTGGGCGACGAGGTCCTCGTGTACGAGACGCCTCCCCTGGAGGAGGCGGTGGAGGTGACCGGCCCCATCGAGGCCAGGCTGTACGCCTCGACCTCCGCGAGAGACACCGACTGGATGGTCCGCCTGGTGGACGTCGGCCCCGACGGCTATGCCGCGCTCCTCGCCGACGGCGTGATGCGGGCCCGGAACCGGGACCAGGAAGATGAGGGCCGCTTCAACGCCGCCGAGTTCAGCACCATCGAACCCGGCGAGGTCTACGAATACACGATTCGGTTTTGGCGTGGGACGGGGAACCTGTTCCGGGTGGGTCACCGGATCCGGATCGAGATCTCATCGAGCTACTACCCCAACTACCTGCCCAACCTGAACACCGGGCACGACAACGTGGGGCTGGCGCGGGCGGAGGAGGCCGTGGTGGCCGAGCAGCGGGTGTACCACGGGGGGGAGTACGCGTCCCATGTGGTGCTGCCGGTGATTGTCAGGGGGCGCTGAGTTTGCAGCCCGTGGGCTGCCAGGAGCGGCCTTCACCCATTGGAGAGAGAGGTTCTGATGCGTGCGTTGAGCGTTATCGCGATCCTGGCCGTTGCCGCGTGCCAGGCCGGCCCGCCCGAGGAAGATGCGGGGTCACCGGGGCAGCCGGTGGCTGAGGTCGGGGCCCTCGACCTCGTAATCTCCGGCGGCCGGGTCATGGACCCCGAGACAGGCCTCGACGCCATCAGGAACGTGGGCATCGCCGACGGCCGGATCGCCGCCGTCACCGAGGAGGCCCTGGAGGGGGCCGAGTTCATCGACGCAAACGGGCTGGTGGTGGCGCCCGGATTCATCGACCTCCACGCGCACGGCCAGGATCCGGTGAGCGCCCGTCTGCAAGCCGCCGACGGGGTCACGACGGCCCTGGAGATGGAGATCGGTGTGTTCCCGGTAGCGGAGTGGATCGCGACGAGGGAGGGGCAGGCGATCATCAACTTCGGCGCGACCGCCAGCCATCCGGGCGCCCGCATCATGGTGGTGGACGGGATCAAGGCCTTGCACTGGCCCACGCTCACCGAGGAGGAGTCGGCCACGCTCGACGCCGGCATGGGCGTATACGCCGACATTACCGAGGAGCAGATCGGCGAAGTCATCGACCTCCTGGAGCGGGAGCTGACGGAGGGTGGCCTGGGCATCGGCTTTGGAATCACGTACACGCCGGGGGCGTCGCGGCTGGAGATCCTGCGCACCTTCGAGATGGCGGCGGCGCGAGGTGTGCCGGCCTACGTGCACCTGCGGGGGAGGGACTCGGGCGGCACCCTGGGAGCGTTCCAGGAGGCAATCGCCGACGCGGCGATCACCGGGGCTTCCCTGCACATCGTCCATATGAACAGCAGCTCCGGCGAGCTGGCCCCGATCACGCTCGGGATGATCCGGGACTCCCGGGAGCAGGGGCTCGACGTCACCACGGAGGCATACCCCTACACCGCCGGATCCACGCGCATCGAGTCGGCCGCTTACGACGGGTGGGAGGACAACCCGGACGCCGACTTCAGCCGTCTCCAGTGGGCGGCCACCGGCGAGCGGCTGACGGCAGAGACCTTCCGGCAGTACCGGGCCATCGGAGGGTGGGTCATCGCCCACGGGCGGACGGAGGAGATGAACGAGTGGGTCACCGCCCAGACCGACGTGATGGTGGCCAGCGACGGGATCCCGTTCCTGTACGGCCCCGCCCACCCCCGGGGGGCCGGCACCTACGCCCGTGTGCTGGGGCACTACGTGCGTGAGCGAGGCGCCCTGTCCCTGATGGACGCCCTGGCCAAGATGACGATCCAGCCCGCCCAGCGGCTCGAGGGCACGGCCCCCGTCATGGAACGGAAGGGAAGGGTCCAGGTGGGATCAGATGCGGACCTCACCCTCTTCGACCCTGAGACGGTGATCGATCGCTCCACCTACTCGGACGGGGACGAGCCCTCGGCCGGGATCGTCCATGTGATGGTGGAAGGCCAGCTCGTGGTGCGGGACGGGGAGGTGGTGGAGGGGGTGTTCCCCGGGAAGGCGATTCGTGGGACGAGGTAGGGGGCTGCTACATCCTGCGAGAGGAGGATCACCATGAGGCGCATCACAACGGCCGGCCCGGTCCTGCTGGTCGCCGTTTTCGTGGTCGCGTGCGGTGCGCCCGACAGCCCGTCCGGGACCGAGGCGGGACAGGGCGGAGCAGCCGCGGACGGCTCCGCCGTTGCGGCGGCCGTCGAGCCCCCCGTGTACTTCAGCCTCAACGGTTCCGCCAAGCGGTATTGCTCCGCGATCTGGGTGTCGGAGCGGGACCGTAACGAAGCCCTGTACAGCAGCGTACTCCTCACCGAAGAGGATGTCAGCGACTACGAGAGCGGGAAGCTGGCGTTCGAAGTCGACGACGAGCGCCGCATCGTAACCGTGTCGACGGACGGCGTCGAAGGGCGGGCGCGCCACTTCGGCGACCAGGGTTGCGTGATTCTGCCGCCTCACACCGACAACGTCTTCTTCACGCCCCGCAAGGTGGTCAGCGCATTGCCCGACGCGGCCACGACACCCTGGCCCATGGGAGACCTCCTCCCCGACGAGCCGCTCCCCGACGACGTGAACGGAGAGCTGCTCGCCGAGGCCGTCGAGGTGATGTTGGGCAACGCGGACGACAACCGGGCCGCGTTCATTGTGGTCCACCGCGGGCGAATCGTCGCCGAGGCGTACGCTTCGGGGGCGCACCAGGACATGCAGCTCGAGAGCTGGTCGATGGGGAAGAGCATGACTTCCACGCTGATCGGTCGCCTCATCCAGATGGGCCACCTTGAGTTGTGGCAGCCCGCGCCCGTGCCGGAGTGGCAGAACTCGCCGGGCGATCCGCGCGCCGCGATCCGGATCGCGGACCTGCTCCGCATGTCCAGCGGCCTCCGCTTCACCAACTCGGGGGCGAGCCCGGAGCAGATGGCGCTGTCGTTCGTGGCCGGACAGTGGGACCATTGGCTCGGGTACGAGGCCCCGATGGACGTGTTCAAGTTCTCGATGAGCCGCGAGGCCGAGTTTCCGCCCAACACCGTCGGCCGCTACCGCAACTCGGATCCGTGGACGCTGGGTTACATCGTCAAGCGCACGGTCGAGAACGTGCTCGGCGAGGAGTACGTGTCGTGGCCTCAGCGGGCGCTGTTCGACAAGATCGGCATCCGCCGCTTCGTCATGGAGACCGACGCCTACGGAAACTTCCTGCTGACCGGGTACAACTACGGGACCGCCCGCAACTGGGCCCGGGTGGGGCTGCTTTACCTGCAGCGCGGGATGTGGAACGGCGAGCGGCTCCTCGGCGAAGAATTCGTGGACTTCGTGCAGTCGCCGGCCCCGGCGTGGGATCCGGCGGTGTACGGAGGGCTCTTCTGGCTCAACCCCGCGGACGAGTCGGGGCGGGGAAGCCGGATTCCCACATTGCCGTCCGATGCCTACAATGCGGCCGGAGCCGGGGATCAGCGCACCTACATCATCCCGTCGCGGGAACTGGTGATGGTGGTGCAGAGCCACCGCTCGCCCGCCGCCCACGCACCCGACCGCAGAGACCGCGAATTTGAAGCCCTGGGGTTGGCGGTGAAGGCTGTGGACCCGGATTGGAGTTGGTAGTGGGCGGGGCGTACGGCCTTCGGGCGGCCTCCTGCCTACTCGTGGTTGCCGGCTTCCTCGCGGTTACCGCCCTCCTCGCGCAGCCAGTCGCCTACCGGTTGCTTTCCCCCGAGCTCCGCGCCGGCGAGCGGCACTCCGGCCACTGCGTGCCCTCCGGCATCGCCCGCTGGTCCCGCGGCATCAATTCCGGATCCTCGGACGCCAGGTAGACCAGCATCGCGGTCATCACCGCGTCGTCGCGCAGGTCCTCGAAGATGATCTTGTCGAAGGTGTCCCGGTTGGTGTGCCAGGTGTAGACACTCGTGTCCCAGCGGTTGATGTCCATGGGGGAGTCGTCGCCCCGGCCGGCTCCCACGTGGAAGCTGAATGCCGGCACGCCCGCGCACAGGAAGGACGCGTGGTCCGTCCCGCCGGATTCGGGCATCCCCGGAATCTCGAGAGTGACCGGATCCGACAGCTCGCTCGGGACCTTCGCCAGCCACTCACCGAAGCGCCCGGCGGCACCGGCAAACCCCTGCATGGGGATGAAGGTGACCGGCCCGTTCCCGTGATCCACGTTGAACACCGTGTGTGTGCTCTCGAGGATCTCCGGGTGGTCCTCGACGAAGGCGCGTGACCCGTTCAGACCCTGCTCCTCGCCGTTCCAGAGGGCGCCGATGATGGTGCGGCGGGGGTTGGGGACCACGCTCTTCAGGATGCGCATCGCTTCCATGATGACGACCGCGCCGGTGCCGTTGTCCAGCGTGCCGGACGCGCCGTCCCAGGAGTCGTAGTGGCCTCCGAGGATCACGTACTCGTCGGGTTCGGCGGTGCCGGGGATCTCGGCGATGGCGTTGAAGACCGGCACCTCGCCGAGGAAGCGAGCCTGGGCGTCGACGCGCAGCACCGGCTCCTGACCGTTCTCGGCCAGCCGGTACACGAGCCCGTAGGCCTCCCAGCTCAGGTCCAGGACCGGCGCTCGCTCTGCCCCGGTGCCGAAGATCTTGTTCACGCCCCACCCTTCCGACCACTGCGACCGGATGATCCCGGCGGCCCCGGCAGCGTCCAGCGCTTCCGGCAGCACGCGCCGATCGACACCCGTGTTCTCCTCGCGTTCGCGCCACTCCCGGGCCGCGCCCTCGCGCTCCCCGGTCATGCGAGCCATCGTCTCGGGCCGGGCGAACCACTCCAGGTTGTCCCGCGGGCGGCAACTCGACTCCGGTCGCGAGACCAGGACGAACTTGCCACGCACCTCCGGTAGCCACGCCTCGAACGCTTCGGGGCTGCCCGCGTCCGCCAGAATCACCACGTCCGCCTCGACGGGCCCGTCCGTGGCCGGGCTCCATGCGGCCGCCATGCCCTCCAGCGACCTGACACGCGGTGAGATGAGATCGATGTGGCTGACCCCCCGCTCCCACCCCCGCCATGTGCCGTAACGCTCCTTGTACGCCTCGATGCCCCACTCCGCGTACTTGGCCACCGCCCAGTCGTTGGCGCCGGCCATGGCGGGCGAGCCCGTCAGGCGCGGCCCGATCGAGTCCATCATCACCTGTCCGAGCGCGTAGACCTGTGAGCGCTCGACGCCCTCCTCCCAGATCGCCCGGATGACCGGGTCGTCGGAGGGAAAGGACTGGGCGGCGGCCACTTGGGTCGCCCCTGCCAACGAGCAAACGAGTACGAGTCGAACCGAGGGCTTCATGGATCGCTCCGTGAGAGGATTGGACTACCACACCCGATGCCACACCACCGTCATGAAGGTAGGGGTCACCACGTGCGACGGGGAGGGCGTTGCCGCGACGAATACGGCCGAATAGAATCCACACTGCCCAGAATCACCGAACGGGGGCACGCCTGCCCACGTCTACACACTCTGCCCAACCCTGAGGAAGAAACGAGATGCCCAAGTCGAACCGGGACTGGTGGCCAAACCAGTTGAACCTGAAGATTCTTCACCGCCATTGTCGTTTGCCGGATCCTCTGGACGAGGATTTCGACTACGCCGAGGAGTTCAAGTCGCTTGACCTGGATGCCTTGAAGAAGGACCTGGACGAGTTGATGACGACGTCGCAGGACTGGTGGCCGGCCGACTACGGCCACTATGGGCCGCTCTTCATTCGGATGGCATGGCACAGCGCAGGCACGTACCGCATCAGCGATGGCCGGGGCGGCGGCGCCTCCGGCACGCAGCGCTTTGCGCCCCTCAACAGTTGGCCCGACAACGCGAACCTCGACAAGGCGCGCCGGTTGCTCTGGCCGATCAAACAGAAGTACGGCCGGAAGATCTCCTGGGCCGACCTGATGATCTTGGCCGGCAACTGTGCCCTGGAGTCGATGGGATTCAAGACGCTCGGTTTCGGCGGAGGCCGTGAGGATGTGTGGGCACCTGAGGACGTCGACTGGGGGCCCGAGGGCACGTGGCTTGGAGACGAGCGCTACAGCGGCGAGCGCGAACTCCAGGAGCCTCTCGGCGCCGTCCAGATGGGCCTGATCTACGTCAATCCGGAGGGGCCGAACGGCAAGCCGGATCCCCTCGCGGCAGCCAGGGACATTCGAGAGACGTTCCGTCGCATGGCGATGAATGACGAGGAGACCGTCGCGCTCATCGCCGGCGGACACACGTTCGGCAAGGCGCATGGCGCCGCCGATGTGGGCCGGCACGTCGGTCCCGAACCGGAGGGCGCCGACCTGGAGGAGCAGGGCCTCGGCTGGACGAACACCTTCGGCACCGGCAAAGGCGGCGATTCCGTCACCAGCGGGTTGGAGGGCGCGTGGACTACCAACCCGGCGAAGTGGGACAACAACTTCCTGGAAAACCTGCACGGCTACGAGTGGGAGCAGGTGTCGAGTCCTGCAGGTGCGGCGCAGTGGACTCCGAAGGATGCCGTTGCCGCGGACACCGTGCCGGATGCTCACGATCCGGCGAAGAAGCACGCCCCCATGATGCTGACGACGGACCTTGCACTGAGGCTGGACCCGGACTATGCGCCGATTGCGAAGCGCTTCCTGGAGAACCCGGAGGAATTGGCGGACGCGTTCGCCCGGGCATGGTACAAACTGACGCACCGCGACATGGGGCCCCGCACACGGTGTCTCGGTCCCCTGGTGCCGGCCGAACCGCAGTTGTGGCAGGATCCCGTCCCGGACGTCGACCATGAGCTGATCGGTGCGCAGGACATCGCAGACCTCAAGGGCAGCGTCCTCGCATCGGGGTTGTCCGTTTCCCAACTGGTCTCGACCGCCTGGGCATCGGCGTCGTCGTTCCGCGGGACCGACAAGCGCGGTGGGGCGAACGGGGCGCGCATTCGCCTTGCACCGCAGAACAACTGGGAAGTCAACGACCCGTCCGAGATGGCCAGGGTGCTCGGGATCCTGGAGGGAATCCAGGGGGATTTCAACAGGTCGCAGTCTGGCGGGAAGAGGGTCTCGATCGCTGACTTGATCGTTCTGGGCGGTTGCGCAGCCGTCGAGCAAGCGGCGAAGAACGCCGGGCACGACGTGCGGGTGCCGTTCTCCCCCGGGCGCACGGACGCGTCGCAGGAACAAACGGACACGGACTCGTTTGCCGTGCTCGAACCGACGGCGGACGGGTTCCGCAACTTCCGCGGAAACGGACACCGGAGATCGGCAGTGGAGCTGCTGGTGGATCGTGCGTGCATGCTGACGCTGACCGCTCCCGAGATGACGGTGCTTGTGGGCGGCATGCGCGCCCTGAATGCCAACTTCGGACGGTCCGAACTCGGCGTCTTCACCAGGCGGCCGGAGACGTTGACCAACGATTTCTTCGTGAACCTGCTCGACATGAATACCGAATGGCAGCCGTCCGTCGCAGTCGAAGACCAATTCGAGGGTCGCGACCGCAGGACGGGTGAGCCAACGTGGATCGGCACCAGCGTCGACCTCGTCTTCGGTTCGAACTCCCAGCTCCGAGCGATCTCGGAGGTCTACGCGTGTGACGACTCACACCAGGCCTTCGTGCGTGACTTCGTGGCTGCGTGGGACAAGGTGATGAATCTGGATCGCTTCGACCTGGGGTGATCATGCGTCTTGACGGCAAGCGTGCTCTGGTCACCGGCGGCTCGCGGAGCATCGGTCGGGCCATCGCCCTGGGACTCGCCCGTGAGGGTGCGGACGTGGCGGTCAACTACCGGAAGAGCCGCGAGGATGCCCAGAGCGCCGTCCGTGAGATCGAGGAGATGGGGCGCCGTGCGGTCGCCGTGCAGGGCTCCACGGACTCCCGAGCGGATGTCGAGCGCTTCGTCGCCGAGGCGCACGACTTCCTGGGTGGCCTGGACATCCTGGTCAACAACGCCGGGATCCTGAAGCGTACGCCCCTCCTCGAGATCAGCGAGGAGGAGTGGGACGCCATCCTGAACGTCAACCTGAAGGGCTACTTCCTGGTCGGTCAGGCGGTGGCACGCCGCATGGTCGAGGCCGGGACGCCGGGCGCGATCGTCAACGTGTCGTCCGCCGGGCAGGCGGTGGCCGCCCCGAACCTCACCCACTACTGCGTGTCGAAGGCGGGGGTCGGGATGCTCACGAAGCAGATGGCGCTCGAGCTCGCGCCCCACAAGGTCCGGGTGAACGCCATCGCACCGGGTCTGATCGAGACCGACATGAACCGGGCCGACATCGCACGGGATGACTTCCGCGAGGGCCGGCTCGCACGCATCCCGCTCGGGCTTATCGGCACCCCTGACGACCTGGTGGGGGCCGTGGTGTTCCTCGCGTCCAACGACGAGGCGCGCCTCGTGACCGGTGCCAGCCTGTTCGTTGACGCCGGGCAGACGGCCTAGCCGTCCGTGGAGAGACCCCGCGTCAGCACCGTGACCGCGCGCGCGCCGCTGATTCGGCACGGCTTCGGCCTGACAGCCCGGGGAAGACTCCTGGCGGTTGCGGCGGCGCCTCTGGCGCTGGTGGCGGCCCTCCTGATGGCGTCCTGTCGTGGCCCCGGGTCCGGCGATTCCGACGCGCCCACCTGGGACGTCCGCTTCTCCCATGTGCTCTCAAGCAGCTCGGAGCTCCACCTCATGGCGGAGCGCTTCCGGGACCTCATGCTCGAGCGCACCGACGGGCGGTTCCGGGTCGTCATCCATCCGTCGGGACAGCTCGGGGGCGAGCGCGTGGCCTTCGAACAGATCCAGGTCGGCGCGGTTCACATGGCCATCACGGGCACCCCCGTGCTTTCGGGCTGGGTGCCCGAGGGGCAGATGTTCGATCTCCCGTTCCTCTTCGAGACCAGGGACCATGGGCTCGCGGTGATGAACGGCCCCGTAGGAGATTGGTGGCGCGATCTCCTCCTCGAGCGCACGGGAGTCCGCTCGCTGGGTTTCCTCGACTACGGATTCCGACACGTCTACAACAAGCGGCGGCCCGTCGAGGTGCCCGAGGATCTCGCCGGCCTCAAGCTTCGGGTCCTCCAAAACGCGACGTACCTGGCGGCCTATTCCGCGCTGGGCGTCCAGGCGACCCCGATGAACTACGGCGAGGTCTACTCCGCGCTCCAACAGGGCGTGATCGACGGCGGGGAGGCGAACGCCATCGGATTCGTGAGCAGCCGTCTCTACGAGGTGGCCAGGTTCTACAGCTTCACGTCCATCACCTACAACCCGATCACTCTCCTGGTGAACGAGCCGTTCTACAGGGCGCTTCCCCTGCACATCAGGGAGACCGTCGACCGCTCCGCAGCTGACGCGCTCGCCTACCAGAGCGAAGTCGCGCGCCAGATGGAGGCGGACGCCCTGGAGCAGATGCGCGCCCACGGCGTGGAGATATCCCGCCCGGACATGGCGCCGTTCGCTCCAGCCGTCAGACCGCGCATCCGGGACGAGCTGGCCGATCGGCTACCGGACGGCGAGGCGCTGATCGCAAGGCTGGTGGCGGAGGCTGAGCGCACGACGTCCGAGGCAGCGCGCAGATGACGCGGCGATTCCAGACCCTCAACCGGGTTCTCGTAGCGCTCGAGACCTACACCGTGGGCAGCCTTGTGATCACGGTTTGCGTCGTGGTCCTCCTCCAGGTGCTGATGCGCTACCTCTTCGCCTACCCGAATCCGTGGAGCGAGGAGGTTTCGCGCTTCTGCTTCATCTGGATGTCGCTGCTCGGGGCCTCGCTGGCGGTGGAGCATCGAGCTCACTTCGGGTTCGATCAGGTCACCAAGAAATTGGCCCCGCGCGCGAAGAGAGCCGTGGAGAGCTTCGCCGGGGCGGTCGTGCTGATGTTCTCGCTCCTCCTCATTGGCACGGGTATCGCCCTCATGGACCTCACCATGGGAGAGCGCTCCCCAGCCCTGAACCTGCCTGTCGCTCTCGTGTATGCCGCGGTGCCGGTGTCCGGGATGCTGATGGTGATCCACATGCTGGCGGGGTGGGCGGGTGGGGGCGGCGGGGCGTCACACTCGGCCGCCCAGGCTCACTCGGCCGAGGAGACCCGCTGATGGGCGGCCTCCTGCTCGGCATCTTCGGCTTGCTGGTGTTGGTCGCCGTGCCCATCGGCTTCGCGCTCGCGATCGCGGCCGTTCTCGCCATCTTGGTGGCGGATCTCCCGCTCGTCATCATCCCACAGCAGATCGTCGCCGGGATGGATTCCTTCCCCATGCTTGCCGTACCCCTCTTCATTCTGGCCGGCTTCATCATGGACGTAGGGGGGATCAGCCGCCGTCTGGTGACGTTGGCACGGACGCTCGTCGGACACCTCCCCGGAGGGCTCGGGCAGGTGGTCATCATGGCCGAGATGTTCTTCTCGGGGGTGTCGGGCTCCACGTCCGCGGACGCGGCCGCCATCGGGGGCATCATGGTGCCTCAGTTGACCGCGAACGGATACAGCCGGGCGCGCGCCACCGCGATCGTCTCGGCCGCGTGCGGGATGGGGATTCTCATTCCGCCTGCCATCGTGATGGTCGTCTACGGCGTCATCGGCAACGTCTCCATAGGCGCCCTGTTCGTCGCCTCGATTGCACCAGCGCTCCTGATTGCCGTGGGCTTGATGACGCAGATCGGGTGGCAGGCACGGAAGCAAGGATGGCCGGCCGAGGAGCGCGCATCCTTCGCGGACGTCCGCCGCGCAGCGATCGACGCCCTGCTCCCCCTCTTCATGATCGTGGTCATCCTGGGCGGAATCCGCTTCGGTCTCTTCACGCCCACGGAGGCCGCCGCCGTCGCCGTCGCCTACGCTCTGCTCCTGGCCGGGCCGGTGTACCGGTCCCTCACCGCTCGGGACCTGTGGAACAAGGTCGTCCAGACCGCCATGGTGTCGGGGATGGTGCTGTTCGTGGTGGGCGCCGCGCGCCTCCTGGGTTGGGTCCTCGCCGTCATGCAGGTGCCCCAGACGCTGGCGACATCGGTGGTGGGGATGGGAGGTGGCCAGGCCGGCTTCATGGTCCTCACGATTCTCGTCTTCCTTGTGCTCGGCGCCATTCTCGAGGGCGTGCCCGCGGTCGTCCTGCTGGCCCCGATCCTGCTGCCCCTGGCAAGGGAGCTGGGGATCGACCCCGTGCACTACGGCACCGTCATCGTGGCGACCCAGGGGATCTCCGTGTTCCTGCCGCCCGTCGGCGTAAGCCTCCTGGTGGCGTGTTCGGTGGGAGGGGTTGAGCCGGCGGAGGTCGCGCGGCCGCTCTGGCCGTATCTGGCGTTGATGTTGGGGCTTACGGTGGTGATCGCGTTGGTGCCGGGGGTTGTGTTGTGGCTGCCGGGGGTGTTGGGGTACTGAGCCTAGCCGCTAGAAGGCCCTCGCTCAGCGGCACGAGACGGATGTCTCGATTGCCTTTTCCAGCCACTGCTTATTGAGCTCATCGCCCCACTTCTCCCGGTTCAGGTCATCTTTCGTCCTCTTGTCCGATGGAGTGGACGCCCCCTCCCGGCGGCATCGCGATGTGCCAAGATGGTACTGAGCGTTAGTCGACCATCTGAGGGAGGAGGCATCCAATGGAAGAGGTTAGCATCATCGGGATCGATCTGGCAAAGCGCAGCTTTCAGGTACATGGAGCGAGGGCGGACGGGTCGGTGGCGTACCGCAGGAAGCTGAGCCGTGCGAAGCTGCTGAGCTTTCTCGCCTCGCAACCGGGGTGTACGGTAGCGATGGAGGCGTGCGCCAGCGCCCACTACTGGGGCCGGGAGATCACATCGCTCGGCCACGAGGTGAGGCTGGTCCCCCCGATCTACGTGAAGCCCTTCGTCAAGCGCCACAAGAACGACGCAGCCGACGCGGAGGCGATCACGGAAGCGGCGCAGCGACCGACCATGCATTTCGTGGCGGTCAAGTCAGAAGCGCAGCAGGCGCAGGCGATGCTGTTTCACACGCGTGACCTGCTGGTGCGGCAGCGTACGCAGACGATCAATGCGCTTCGGGGTCACCTGGCCGAGTACGGCGTTGTGGCTCCGCAGGGCAGGGCCCGGATCCGGCAGCTGGCCGGGACGCTCGAAGATGGGGAGTGTGGCCTGCCGGAGGCGGTCGTCGAGCTGGGCCGGCTGCTCCTCGGGCGGATCGGGGAGCTCGATGACAAGATCGGCGGACTCGACCGGAAACTCCGGAAGAGCGCGCGGGAGTGCGAAGAGACGGCGCGGCTGATGACGATCCCGGGGGTCGGGCCGATCACCGCCCTGGCCATCCAAGCCTTCGCACCGCCGATGGAGGGCTTCCGGTGCGGGCGCGACTTCTCGAGTTGGCTCGGCCTCGTGCCTCGGCAGCACACCACCGGCGGCAAGCCGAGGCTGGGCAGGATATCGAAGATGGGCCAGCGGACTGCGGACGGCACGAATCACGGCAGGGAATCGTCTAACTACTTACAGGGCTGCACGATCTGCGCTTTCTGCCCTTGGACCGCATCTGCTCCCGTCGTCCAGAAACAGCGGGGAAATCGCCTCAATTCGCGGGAATCGCGTTCCCCTCACAGCCCTCTTCACTACGGCCTCCCCAGAGCCGTTACGGCGGGGTCAAGGGGGCTAGGGATTACGGTAGAGTCAGGGGCTGGCGCGGTGCCCTTAGGGTACGCGGCGTCCTCCGCACGCTTTCGCGTCGGTGCTTAGTTCGTCTCCCATAGGTCCGTTTCCAGCCCCTGCTCGTCGAACCCGGCGTGCGGCTTTCCCGCACCGGGCTCTCAGTTGGGATCACGCCTTCGCCCACGGACGGTACTTGGTCGTCAGCCCGAGGCGCGTAAGGCCGTGGTGCTTCCACAGCCGCTGGTCGGGAAAACGCACGTATCCCCCCGATCGCACCTTGTGCTTCCGACAGAACCACTGTCGTAGCCGCCGGATCGCGTGCTGGTCCACAGCCCTGTATGCGGGACCGACCTGCCCGAGGTCGAAGTAGTTCGCCCACCCCGACATCATCCGGTTCAGGCGTCCTACGACTTCCTCGGCGTCCAGCCATGCATATCCGTAGTCTGTCTGCTCGCTGATCCGGTGGCAGATGCTCTGAACGCTCGCCTTGCTCGGGCGTGTGCCGATATAGCGGCCCTCGCCTTGGGGACGATAGTTCCAGCCGATGCGATACCCGAGGAACTCGAGCGGCTCCTCCTCGGGACATCGGAGGCATCGGGTCTTCCGGGCGTTGACCGGTAGCTTCAGTCGTTCCATGAGCCGGTTGACCGCCGCCAGCATCTCCGCCGCCGGGGCCCTCCCGAGCACGCAGAAGTCGTCCGCATAGTTCACGATCTCCGCACCGAAGCGCCGGGCATGGCCCAGCGCCTTCCAGCCAAGGATGAACCGCCGCATATAGATGTTGCTCAGCAGCGGCGAGATCGGGGCCCCTTGCGGCGTCCCCTTCCTCTCCTTCCGCGCCCGGTTCGTGCGGCGTGTGCCGCCCTTGCCGTCCTCCTCTACCACCGGCATCTCCAGCCATGCCTTGATGAGTCCAAGCATTCGCCCGTCGCTCACGCGCCGCGCAACGCTCTTCATCAGCTCGGCGTGCGGTATCTCACCGAAGTAGTTGGAGAGGTCTGCGTCAACCACCTCGTTGTGACTCTGGTACAGCAACCTGCGGATCTGCTGTACCGCGTCCTTGGCGCTTCGTCCCGGCCGGTATGCATACTGCTCCGGCTGTAGGTCCGCCTCGAAGATCGGCCCCAGCAACAGCATCGCCGATGTCTGCGCAACCCGATCCCTCAGGCACGGGATGCCCAAGGGACGGAACGTCCCCGGCTGTCTCTTCGGGATCAGCACCTGACGCACCGGACTCGGCTTGTAGGTGCCCTCCCTCAGGTCCCCCGACAGTTCCCCGACCCAACGCTCCACTCCGTACGTCTCGACGTCCGCGACACTCACACCATCGACTCCCGCCGCTCCGCCGTTGCGCCGGACCAGCACCCACGCCTCCAAGAGGAAATCCCGCCTCCATACCTTGTCGACAAGGGCGTGAAAACGCCGGTCAGGTTCTTCCTTCGCTTTCGCGTGTAGCACGGCCTGGAGTTCCCGGACGCGTACTGCCGACCCTCTTAGGCTCTCACCAGTGGCCAAGTCCCTGCCTCCTTCCCGTACCGTTCCCAACTCAGGGCCCCTTCCCTCGACGGGCGTTACCCCGCGTCCTCAGTACTGCGGGCCCATCCGCCACCCTGCCGGCCCAGGCCTGCCCCTCGCGGGGTCCCGGTTGCCGCGTGCACGGCACCGACAGGGCTTCCCGTGTTGCTACGCCTCCCATCCTCCACACGTGCCGACGCCACTACCCCGGCGAAAACCAGCCAGTGCTCGTGTCGCTCGCTTCCCGGCCAGCCGGCGGCCTTCCCCTTTCTTGCGGAGGGTCGGCTTTCGCAATGACGGTTTCGGGGCCTGCTCGGCGTTCACTCGCGTTTCGGCCCGCGTGGTCGCTAAGCCGCCTTCCGACTTAGCTCCTCCCTTGGCCGTATCCACCGTTTCCGGTTCCGTGCCCGTCTAGGGAGCCGCATATCGTGCGCGGCCCGTGCCAGAGTGCTTCAACTCATGTCGTTACCTCCATGCGCCGCTCTGGCTGCTACCGGCTGGAGCGACAGTTGCCGGGCGGGACTCGCACCCGCTAGGAAGGCGCGCCTTTCCACGGCGCACGCAAGAAATCGTCCAAGTTGAACCAGGACTGCACGATCTGCGTTTCTTGCTGTTGGGGCGGGTCTGATTCCATCGAGCCGAAATGGCGGGGAAATGGGCAGCGAACCGCGGGAATGCGGGTTGCCCGACAGCGAGAAGTGGATACCGATCTTCTCTTGCAGGGATCAGGCAGTGAAGGCACCGCGCGCCTCGACCCGCACCTCACGGTCTCGTCGTCCGGCTCGCGGTCCAGTTACCCCGTCGCAATCCAGCCATGCACGTCCGCTGGCCGGGGGGTCCGGGCGCGTTCGCGGAGGCATCGTGGGTCTTCATCCAATGACTACAAACCTGCCTGGCGTAACATTCGCAACAAGTCTGGACTTGCCCACGCGACCTCACCACCCGCGCGCACGTGTTCCACCAGTTGGGCTGCGGTAATTGATGGGCTCCCACAATCCTGCATCCCTGCAATCCACGCAAACGAACGGGCCGAAACCGTACCCCTCGACATGATCGCGAGGCAGATTCACAGTCGGACCAGACAAGCGAGGCCAGGCCGGCCTACGTTTGCAGCTGTAACACTGGAGACCGCCATCGTCGCTGGTAATCGTCACCGGCCCGTCAGGAATGTCATCGGCCGACCTCACGGCCTCTACCGTCCCGTGGTCTTCTTGGCATGCTGATGTAGGTCGCGTCGGTGCCGACGCCGGTGCACGGTACTCGGCCATTCTCTTGGAGTAGAGGGCTACATCGTGCAGGTCCTTGGCCCCCAGTAGCAGGGCGACTAGCCAGCCCGTCCAGCGTTTCACTTTCGGTCCTTGCGCTTCAGTTCCGGCAGCGGCCCTCATGTGGCCGAGTGTGGCCATTCTCCAGATGTTCGTTTCCACCACCCTGTAACGTGGCGCGAAGGGAGCGGTTGGTGAAGTGACTGTGACAGCGTTGCCGTCACGAACCCGGCCAGGCCTGGGGCGGCGACGCTTCACGCGCCGAACGGGGGTGCTCGCCCCAATACGGCTAGCGAACACCAAGAGTCCGCCGAGGGCCGAGGGGTCGTCTAGACTGTGGACCCGGTTTCTCGCATGCCGAGTCGGCTCGCCTTCTGAAGCTCCACCTCACACGACTCGACTGAGCCAACGAAACCAACCATCTTCCACCGTCCACTGAAACGGGGAAGCTCACATGCCAGAACGGCAATTCGTTTTCGATCCTAGGATGCTCATCACCGGTCCCTTCCATCCGTGCCCCAGCTGCGGACAGCCGCAACTGGGCACGCTGTCCGTCAGCGACAACGTTCATACGCGCCGCTGTCGAAGCTGCTTCCACACCGAGAGCAACCGCCTCCCGCCAATCCAGAAGAAGATGATCTACCTGGATCAGATGGTTCTCAGCGGCATCGCGAAAGAGCTCGATCCGGTATGGAAAAAGAAGACACGGCGGAGGGACAGCTTCTGGCTGGAGGCGTTTGATCAGATCGATCGGTTGGTAAAGCTCCAGCTGATCGTCTGCCCCAATTCGCCCATCCACGAAGTCGAGTCGTCATACGCCGAACGGTACGAACCGGTGCTCCGACGCCTCTACGAGCATCTGGCGAGCGGCGTCTGTCTCCGGTTCCCCCATCAGGTATACATGGAGCAGCTGTGGGAAGCGTTTGACGCCTGGTCCGCGGGCCGAGATCCTGACTGGGGCCGCATCACTCGCGTGAAGGTCATCCGAGGCGATCTGGATCGCTGGAGTGACCGTCTACGCATCACCGTCGACATGGGCCGGTTGCCAGGGGAGATCGACAGTCGTCGGAAGTCTCGCGACCTCGCACACGAGGGACTTCGCCGGCTTTGGAAGACGTGGGCATCCCAAGGTCCCGTGCCGTTCGACGACCGTTTTCAGGAGGAGCGTCGGGGAGTCGCGACCGCCGCCCTGGGTCCTCATAGGAAGCCACCATGGCTGGCCCATCTGATGAGGTGGTTGGTGGGACAACTGAAGGAGGGCGGTGTGCCGGAGGAGACCCGGCTGGAACAAGCCGAACGGTTCCTCCAATCAGAAGCGGCTTTGAGCGCACCTGAGAATCACCTGGGTGCCCTACTCTTTGCTGCCTTGGGGCGGCGGGCCGCTTCCGGTCAGAAGCGCGTTCCCAGCCGCGGTACGCCCAATGACATCAGGTTCATTTCCGCCTACCTACCGTATTGCGACGCCATGTTCATCGACAACGAGTTCGCCCAGCTTCTGAGCGAACAACCGGTGGCTACCGAAGTGGAGGACTACCCCACAAGGATCTTCTCGACTCGGTCGCGGGATGACTTCCTGGCGTATCTGGAAACGCTGGAGGATGATCCCACTCATGTTGAACGCGTGGTCAGAACCTACGGGGAGACGTGGACCAAGCCGTACCGATCCATGCTCGAACACGAACGCAACAGAAGAACAGCCTTACCGCGAGGCAGCCTCTTGGGTCGCGAGATGGGAGTGGGCTCCCATTCTCGACTTATTCACCGCTGAGGGGAATGTTCTTTCACGACATCAACGACAGGGACTTCATCGAAGTCCTTCGAGCACTCCCAAGCTCACCCGCGATGACCCGTGCCCACATCCTAGGCGCATTCGGCGTACTGGTCACCGGCGACGATCCGGTCGGATGGTGGGACGCACTGACCCTCGATCGTGGCGAAGAGGGTGCTGCCAATGCCGTGGCACAGTTGGTCATCGCGAAGGGCGGGAAACGCGTGTTGGCCTTCGTAAGGGCCGACGCCGCCGGTCGTGGCATTACGCCCCGAGCGGATGATTCGAAGCTGGTGAGACTGCTCTTTGACGATGCCATGGAAGATGTCCTCTACGATCAGTGGGGGTTGCGGTACGGCGTGAGCGAATACTACAAGGAGACGCAGGTAGTTCTGGAGGATGACGACCCCGATCTGCCGGAACCTGAAGACGAGTACGATCTGAATGACTTCGAAGAAGACGAGGAGGACTCCGAGGACGGCCCGAGTCTATTCGATCTGTTCTCAGGCAAGCCGCGGCCGAGCGCGCAGCGCGGAGCAAAATGGACCTTGGAACGGCTTCAGACCCCATCAAGGGGGTTTCTCACGGTTCCCGACGGCTGGAAAGAGAAGGACCTGGAGGACTTTTTTTGGGCTAACTGGGAGGCCATGGATTTCGGCTTCGACCGGCCCATCTACCTCGTCGGGAAGCAGCAGCGCCTGAGCAACAGCACCAGCGACCGGGTTGATCTCCTCGCCAAGGGCAGGTCGGGCGAGCACATCGCAATCGAGTTGAAGATCGTCGAGGCACGGCGCGGGGATTACACCCAGCTAACGTCCTACATGGGGAACATGGAGTCGAGCGGTGTACCCGCAGACAAGGTGCGCGGCATCCTGGTCGCACCTGCCTTTTCACAAAAGGTGCTCAACTCAGCGGCGATCGAACCCCGGATCACCCTCCTCCGGTTCAACAAAGGACCTTAGGAGCACCACACTTGCCCGGTCGGTCTCCGAACCAGATCCCGCAGGACCGGGTCGATGCCCGGGGTGCGAAGGGAGGGCCAACAGGGCTCGGACCGCTGCTGGAGGCGGCGCTCCGTTGGGAGCTCGATGGCATCCGTCTGCCTGGCTCCCCACGTGTTGGTGGCCGGCAGCAGGCTACTACCCACGGGATAAACCGCGGGGCTGGCGAAGGACTCCGCCCCTTCGAACCCGAACAGACCCGCGCTCCGGTTGATTGCGCGGGCGGGGGCGTCCCCCCCGTTCCCCGTGGCGGCGCATCCCGATGGCTAGAAACCGCCCAATCCTGGTCCGCCTCACGCCGGGCGAGTCCGCCGACTGGCGGGCCAAGGCGGGGGCCGCCGGCACCTGCCACCTCTAGGTGACATAGGTCGCGGACTTTGTTAGCGTGCGGGATGGGTAGAAGAGACGTACTCCGGGTGATGTTCGCGGTAGCCGCATGGATCGTGGCGATATTCGTGTTGCCGTGGGATTTGGCCCACCTGCTGGGCGTACTTTCGAGGCTTGACGAGTGCGGTGCTCGTCTCGCGCTGTGGTCGTTGGGGACCATCGTGTTGGCGTCGCCGGTGGTCTACGGAGCAATCCGGGCACGCTGGCAGGAGAAGAAGAATGCCGCAGCGCTAAGGAACTTGCGGGTGGATCAAGCCTACGACGTCATCAACCAATATGTGAAGGACGCCCTGGGTGAGAAAAAGCTGTTTGTGTGGCATAGCCTTCTGATGGACTTCGAGAAGGCCCATCCAGAGGCCAAGCACCCTGATGGTTCTTACGACGGGGAACAGCTAATCGCGTGGATCGGAGCGCTGGCGTCGAGACTATTGGTGGCGCGAAAGAGACTTGAGCCAGAGCTCCTCGATGCCGACGAATCCCCGGTCGACGAATCTAAGAGCGAGGGTTGAGTCGTAGACGCTATGCGTCCCTCGAACCCCAGCCTCCGCGCCACTGGAAGCCGTCACCGAATCAGTCGCCGGTGCAGCTCTTGACCGCGCGGCATCCTCCGCCCCTTCGAACCCCTGAAGACCCGCGCCCCAGGTGGAATACGCGGGCGGGGGGCGTCATCCCCGCCCCCTTGACGGCGCATCCCGATGGCTAGCCTATTCGGGGAAGTTGTCGGCGTCTACGACAGTACCGCGTCCGTGCAGCGTCGGATCAAACCGTGGGCGCGCGTTGGGCCAGGTTTACACCTTGATGGGGGCAGGTTTAGTCCGTGAGCGACAGCGGAATCATCGGGCAAGCCTACGGGCGGAAGATACACGCCCGCGAGGTGGTCGCCATTGACGAAGCCGGGGATGGGTTGTGTTGGGTCCGCCTGACCCGGTTCGGCGACGATTGGCTCCTGATTCGCTCCGATGCCCGCGACGTGTCCCGCACGGTGCGGAAGCTCCGCCAGATTCCGGCGGGCGAGCAGTCGGATCGCTTCCCGGAGGTCGGGCCGTGAGCCTGTCCCTCTACCTTGCCGTCGGGGTGCTGGCCGTCGTCGTCATCTTCGGTCTGTCCACCGACGTGCGGGCCGCCGTGCGCCGCCTGTTTCCTCCCCGCCATCGGTAAAGCCCGCGAACGCTGTGCCGCGCCGCTCGCTTCGGACGCTCGGGGGGCCGCTCGCGCTTCCCTACGCCAAGTCGAGGAGTTGGCCATCGCATGAAGTCACTTGGGCGGTTTGGGCTCGGTGAACGGGCCTCCCCCCTGCGCGACCGGGTAGGAGTGCCGATGGCTCGGCCAGGCGTCCACGGATGGATCCGGCCAACTCGCGCAGCCTGTCGCGTGGCTGTTGACGGGCTACAGCGTGACGTAGACCCCGAGCGCGGCGTTGCTGTGCGTCGCTAACGTGCCGGAAGTCCCGTAGCTGCGACAGGTTGAACCTGCCGCCCTTCGCTTGGGCCAGCGCCAGCCGCGACTTGTGATCGGTCGGCGTGGTGGCCAGTGTCGCGGCGGCCTTCCACCCCTCCGTCGCCGGTGCGGACAGTGTTCGGTACGAAACCGGGCATCCGCATGATGGCCCAGGACTCAAACTCGAACGGCTCTTCGCGGACCAGCCTCTCGGTCGCTCGAAGGTCGGACGGCGTCCCCTTGATGGCGATGTCGGTGTTCGCCATTCGCCGCTCGCGGATCAGTCACCACGCTCACGCGCTCCAGCCTTTTGGGACAGACCGCTGTCATGTCGCCAAGGAAGCCGGTCAAGCCGCATTCAGCCAGCGGCGAGAAACGTCACCTCATCCCGGGCGCGGGCGTACCAACGCCCTTGTCATAGGTACGGAAAATAGGTATGGTTATTATTATTCTGTACCTGTATCCTGACAAGGAGCGTTTGCATGGCGAAACGAGGAAGGCCTCCGCGTGATCCCGCGCGGAAAGTAATGGCGACCGAGGCGTTATTGGAGGAAGCCGCCGCCCTAGTCCGTCAACGCGTGCCGGGAGCGACCCTCCGGGACATCGTTGACTATGGCTTGAAAGCCGCATCCGCGTTGGAGAAGTCGGCCCGCACACACACGGAACTTGACGCGTTGGACTTGCCAAAAGCAGCGCCGCAACCACAGGCCACGCTGCTGCTGGTCAACGATCAGGATCCGTTCTGTGTCCTGCCGAGCAGCGCCAAGACTATTGTCGATCCTCGTGCGCCGGCCGAACGAGGGCGCACGCTCCAGACGCTCGACAGTCTGGCCGCCCGGGCTCGTCACGAATCCCGACGGATGATCCGGTCCCTCGTGGGTTCGCTGCGCAATAACACGCCGGACGAGAACCGGGAATACCTAGCGCAGTTCGGTGTTCTTGACGACCCAGCGTTCACGGATCTGCTCACCGGCGAGGAGGCGGCGATCCTTGGTGTGAGGACAGGGTGACCCGATGGCAACCAAGCTATCGAGGACCAAGGACGGGGAAGTGCGGGTCGGGGTGGCGCGCAGGACGGTTCGGAGAATGGTTCGTGCCCGTGCGGTAGCCTTCGGCCGGTCTGCGGCGCGGGAAGCGAGGGGTTCCAAACGGAGCGGAGCGTCCCGTTGGCCAGGCCGCAGCGCTGAGCACCGCGTCGCCGGGTCCTGGCACGTTAAGGGCGTCAGGCTGCCCCCCTGCTCGGGAAACCTTGGCCCGAAGTCTCCATGCTCGTGCACGAAGGATCGGGTAAGCCACGTTACGCATCCGCGAAATGTAGGCCCGAAAGATGGGTAGGCCCGAGAAGATCCAGGTTAGGGGCGGGGCGGTTGTGGAGGCCGTCAGTATGAATAGGAAGATGGTGAGCTACCTCATTTCGGAGTCCGAACTGGAGCAGCTCACGCTACCTGATCGGATCACGCGTATGGTCCACGGCGCAACAGCACTATGCGGCGCGGCAGGAACGGCCGCATTGGCACTTGGGCTCGAAAAGCTCTGGTGGGCTGCGGGGATGGCGGCGGTGCTTTGTGTATTCGCGGGCGTCGTGGCCGGCAAAGCCAAACCGCCCAAGCACCAGCATCACGCAGTAATCGACCGCATCAAGCTAGACTCGTATGACGCGTCAATTGCCCCAAGGCCGCAGGCTGGCCCGCTTGAGCCGCTGCGGGGCACGAGACGCCCGAGGTCCGCCGATGGGTGACGGGGTTGAGAAATCCCCGCCCGACGCGGGTTCCCAAGAGGTTCGCCCAGCTTCCGCATCAAGCGTCATACCAAGTCTTTGAGTTGCCTGAACCCGAGTTCACCGAGCCTGTTGATTAGGCGTTGAGCATGGGCTCGCGTTTCGGGGCTTCCGGCCATGAGGATATGCGCGAGGACGGGCCGAACGTCTTCGACCGGCACATACTCCGGCGCTCGAAGCAACGTCTTGGCTATGTCGAATGCTCCGTCTGCGTCGGTCTCCGCGAGCACTGGCATGCATTCCCACACCGAGTGTACGCTGACGCGTCCCCGTGCCAGCCTCACCGTCGCCCGCCCAAGACGAATCAGGTCTGGAGCCGCGATGTAGGGTGTCTGGAACAGCCACCAAAGCGTTTCGGCCTCTTCAACCGTGTGATCGGATGCCTCGTCCTTATCCAGCTCGCGGATTCTCCATTCCCAGAGATCCACCAGCCGTTGGACCCATGACTCTGGCGGGGGCTGCTCCGCGTCTGTCCACCCGAGAAAGACCGTCCAATACGCGTGATCCCAGTCTGAGGGTGCGAGGTTCGCATAGGCCGTTTCGAGAAGCCTGTCTTCATCCCCGACCGCAACTAGGCCCCGCAGCACAGCGACCACCAAGTGGACAGCCAGTCTTTGACTGGGTTCCAGCGTCTTTCTAGCATCGCCCGTGGCTGACGCCCACCCCGCCACGTCTTCTGCCGCCCTCACATACCAGGGCCGTAGCGCAAGAAACACCGTATCGTAGAGGCGCGCCCGAGACACGTACGTGGTCCACGTCGGTCGCCGGGCAGGATCTTCGGTGCCACCTTGCAACAGGTCGGATTCGTGGGCCTCGATCCACTCTGGAGCGAGCAGGTGCAACTGCGGTAGGTAGTCGCCCACCAACGCAAGCGGGACCACAGCGCAGGGTCCTTCGTCCTGCAGCCAGCGGTCGAGTATCGGTAGCAGCGATTGTTGGACCGCACGTCGGGCTCGTGCCTTAGCCTCGTCCGAACTGTCCGGGATCCGTGTACGATGGCGGTAGTCCCAGAGAGCCACCGAAAGGACGGCACTCGCTACGTTTCCGGAAGTGTCATTGAGCTGCGTAGTGATGACCGCCGCCAGCGACGCGCTGAGTGGCCCCTCTGTCTGCGAAACTGCGGAGATGGTCGTCGCCTCGTTCAGCAAGTCCCACATTTCGTCGGCAAATGCGGATGGGATCGCGTCCTTGCGGCAACCTTGCTCAACTAGCCACATGGCACGGCCAACCGCCCTGCGCCACCGCGCAAAACTCTCGACTCCGTCCCTGTCCAGCGTCGCGACGTGTCGAACCACCTTTCGGACGCCGGACAGCGTGTGCTGCCAGTCCAGATCAGCGCCCTTCTTGGCCGCCTCACCGAGTCCATCCAAGATCCCCTCAATGCGGCTCGGACTCACTACCTCCTCGATGGCACGATTGAGTACTGACACCGCATCGGGTGCGTTCTCCTGTGCGTAGACGGTGAGGTTGGCCTGCAGTCCGGAGACGGATTCGCTTCCTCGGTTTGGCTGGAAGTCGCTGAGAAACGCGACAACCTCGTCCACAGTCCATGCTGAAAGTTGGTCGGCGCTCACGGGTGATTCATCAGGACTCCAAGACCCAGCCTCCGAGTAGCCTCCTACCTCGGCCATCTGCTGCTCTTGGTAGGACGGCTCTTGGCCCAAGACGCCGTGTTCTCTCGCGAGATCCGCAAACTCCTCAGGTACCTCGCCCCGGAAGAACGTGAGAATTCGGCGTTGTACGTGGGATTCGGATTCCGCTCTGACCGCCTCGGCGTAGCGCTTCCGTGCCCCTTCGGACGCGTTCCGGAACTGTGTCCGTAGCAACGCAGCAAACTCAGGCACTCGATACGCTGGGTTCAGCGCCTCTTCGGATTGGAGGACCTGATCGAGCCGCTCTCGCAACTGGTGGCCTACTCGCGCGAGGACTAGGTGTCGGATTCGAGAGAACGACTCCCCCTGATGTGAGTCGATGGCCTCCATTACCCGCTCCGCGCCGCCCGCATCGCGTCCATCGTCGGCCATGCGCTGGGCGAGTCCTAGAACGCTCGCAACGAGCGCCGAAAGCATGTCCCTGCTGGCTGGCCGGCGCCCGGCTTCCAGCCGCTCCAAATGCCACCACGGCCGAAAACCTTGATCGTCGGCGAGCCGTTGTACTCTCTGGATCTTCTTGAGCAGGAGGCAAAGAGTTCGCTCGGAGTTGAGGGACTCCAACGCGCTTACGACGCGAGAGCAGAGTTGATCGTAGCGATGGTGGCGCAGCCGCGGAAAGATCCAGTCAGTGCGTGTTGTATAGCGGACGACGAGTCCGTCAGGCAGGTCACGGCTGTCCGCAACGTGGAACAGGTGACCAACGAGGTCGCAAGCCTCGTAACGCTTCCTTTCTGCGAGGGCTACCGCCAGATCCACGACGCTCCTGCTGAAAAGTTCCGTCGGCACAGTCTTGAGGGCGTTGGTCAGGCTAGGAACCATGCGCACGGCCAAATCTGGGGGCAACCGCCGCGCGGCCCTGGCCACTGAGTCCCAAACGACGGGGTTATCGTTCGATGAGGGAACCGCCTCGAGGATGCTGGCGACCGTGTCCGGGGCATCAGTCGCAGCGTTTACGAGATAGTCTCCCTCAGGCCACGGTCTCGCCCGCCAGGACTGGTCCGGGTTTACCTGCCGGACGGGTGGATTGCTGAAGAAGCCTTCGTTCGCGAGATGCTCAACCCACGCCGGATTCGTTAGGCGCCCGAAGAAGTACTGCCGCTGGGCAAGACGGAGTTGGAGGTCGCGAAGCTGCGTAACGTGCGCAGGCGTTGGAGCACCGACCGTGAGGAGTGAGTCCAGCTCGCTCTCCGTGCCAAAATAGGGTGCGACTCGGCCGTAGAGCAGGCTGGTGAGCCGCTCGAATGCGTCTCGGACGGATCCGACCTCCTCTCGTGATGGACCAGGGTACTTCCAGTGAGCCAAGTCGGAGAAGCGGCGGTGGAGCTTGTACCACCCATCCACACGCGGATCGGTTTCGGGCAAACCGAGCGCGCGAGCGATACGGGGACGGTGCTCGCTACCCAACTGCTGCGAAGAGACCCCGGTCTCATCCTCCAACAAGAGATCGAGGACCCCGCGAGAAAGCTCACGCCCGCAATGGGCGAGGAGGTAGACATCGCCCGGCCTAGGATCCTGGCGCAGAAGACGGATTCCGTGCTCGTACAGGTCCGCGAGCTGCGGATCCATTAGCCGGAGCTGGCCTGTCGTCTCTTGTTCCCTGGGGCTGAGCCCGCGGCCCGCATCCTCTGGCCATCCGCGTGGTAGACGATCTGTCTTCTCGTCCATCTGGGTCTGCGTGGTTGAGATGAGAAAGAGACTTCGGTGTTGGAGTCTGACTCAACGGTTGGCCACTGTCCATCCCACCTGCCGATCTAAGAGTCGAGGCTCAGAGGGTGAGGATGGCAACGGCCGTGGCCGCGAATGTGCCCGATGGCGGTGCTGAGGTTCCGAGCCACTCCTGGCGGGCGCCCGGCGACACCTTGGAGGCCGCGCGCGGTGCCGATCAGGTACACGCCCCGGCCTCACGCGTCCAAGAGACTGGTCGGCCACACCCCTTGGCCCCGACAAGAAGCGCTGTAGACTCAAGGGGAGTTCCCATCAGACCAATCAGGAGCGACTCGTGTCGAGGTTGACCAACCTGCTTCGGCAGCTAGAGAAGCAGGATCCAGAGCTAGCAGCCGACCTGAAGCGCGAAGTGGATGCGCTCTCCGGGCGGCGTGCGTTCGGCCTCAACTTCGAGCGGCACATCCCCGAGACGGTCGAACTGGCAGGTCGCCCGGTGCGCCGGGGCGACAAGGTCCGATTCCTGCCTAGACGGGGCGAGGAACCGTCTGGGGCCGACCGCCGCCTGTGGCGGGTTAGCCGGATTCGGGGAATCGCCGGAGGGAAGCGCCTCGCCGATCTGGTGCCCCACCAAGACACGCAGGCGAGCGCCACAAGCCGACCAGTCGAGGACTTGGTCGTTGTTGCGGAGTTCCGCGATCCGGTCTTCCCCGGGATGGTGTCCACCGGCAAGGTGGAGCGGGGTGGCGACAAGCCGTTCCACACCGTCATCAACGCCGAGAACTTCCATGCGCTCCAACTCCTGCTCTACACCCACGAGGGGAAGGTCGACGCCATCTACATCGATCCCCCCTACAACTCTGGCGCGAGAGACTGGAAATACAACAACGACTACGTGGACAGCGAGGACGCCTACCGCCACTCCAAGTGGCTCGCGATGATGGAACGGCGGCTGAGACTGGCAAAGCGGCTTCTCAGCCCGGAAGCCTCGTCGTTGATCGTGGCAATCGACGAACGGGAAGTGCACCGACTCGCGCTCCTGCTCGAACAGGTCTTCGAGGACGCTGAGATTCAGATGGTAACCAGCGTCATCAGCGCGAAGGGAGTCGTCCGTCAGGGGAAGTTCTCACGGGTCGAGGAGCATCTGTTCGTGGTGACGCTCGGGGGGCTGGCGGTGACCCCGTGGATGCGGAACATGCTGGACCCCATCAAGGGTGACAAGGGAGCCACGACAGGGCTTGAATGGCTCGGCCTTCGGCGGCGGGAGCCAAGGAGCGTGCGAGGAACGAGCCCCCGCCAATTCTATCCGATTTTCGTGAACACTCGGACGAACAGGATCCACTCCATCGGCGATGCCATCGCGAACGATATCGACAGGGAGTCGGTGACGGTGCCGGACGGGACCCGGGCAGTATGGCCGCTGAAGCCAGACGGGACGGAGATGGTGTGGGGGCTGACTCCAGAGACGTTGCGCACGAACTGGAGTAAGGGGTTCGTGCGGGTCAGCAAGAAGGGAAACATCCAGTACCTTCCGACGGGCACGATAGCGGCGATTCTGGACGGGACCATCACGGTCACGGGACGGAGCAAGGACGGGTCCGTCAGAGGCACGAAGCCTGTCGACGACGAGTCACCGAAGCCAAAGAGAGTTTGGCACGTGCCGTCCCACAATGCGGAAACGGGAGGAACGCGCATCCTGTCGAAGCTGATGCCCGGGCGGCGATTTCCGTACCCCAAGTCGCTATACGCGGTCGAGGATGCTCTCCGGTTCTTCGTCGGGAGCAAGCCGGACGCCATCGTCTTGGACTTCTTCGCGGGATCAGGAACCACGGCACACGCCGTGATGCGCTTGAATCGCCAAGACGGGGGCCGCCGTCAGTCCATATCGATCACCAACAACGAGGTGTCTTCCGTCGAGGAGGCGAAGCTTCGAGGAGCAGGGCTACGCCCCGGGGATGCGGAGTGGGAGCGGTTGGGCATCTGCGAGTACATCACGAAGCCGAGGCTGGAGGCGGCGGTCACGGGTGCGACATGGAAGGGAGATGCCGTTGAGGGAATGTACGGCTACACGGACGAATTCCCCCTTGCGGAGGGGTTCGGGGAGAATCTTGAGTTCTTCGCCATGACCTACGAAGCGCCGCGGCCGGTGGCCCACAACCGGGCGTTCGAGGTGGTCGCTCCGCTGCTTTGGATCAGGGCCGGATCGCGGGGACGCCGAATCGAAGTGGCGTGTGATGACTACGATGTGGCGGACACGTATGGCGTACTTTTCGATCTGGACGCCTCCGGGGGCTTCCTCTCCGCCGTTCGCCGACCCCAAACCGTTCGAATGGCATTCGTTGTGACGGACGATGACCGGGGGTTTCAATCGGTGTGCGGCGAACTGCCCGGAAGGGTTGAAGCCGTGCGGCTGTACGAGTCGTACCTCACCAACTTCACGATCAACACGGGTCGGGGTTAGCCGTGCGGTACACGCTGAAGGACTACCAGGAGGACGCTGTCGCCGATGTGCTGGAGCTTCTCGCTCGGGCACGGGAGGACTGGCATCGATGGAGATCGCCGGTAGCGTTCTCGTTGACGGCGACGACCGGGGCGGGCAAGACCGTGATGGCGGCTGCCGTGATCGAGGCGCTGTTCCACGGCAACCCGGCCCTTGAATTCGATCCCGACCCCGGCGCTGTCGTGCTTTGGTTCACCGACGACCCGTCGCTCAACGAACAAACTCGGTTCCGTCTAATGGACGCCTCGGACCGGATCGCTCACTCGCGGCTGGAGGTTATCGAGAACACCTTCAACCGGGCGACACTCGAACCGGGCAAGGTCTATTTTCTCAATCGCCAGAAGCTCGGGAGGAAGTCGCTTCTGGTCAGGGGAACGCCAGAGGACGCTCCGGCGGAGACCCAACGCGAACTCATGACGATGCCGGATGCGCGCGCCTACACTATGTGGCACACGCTGGCGAACACCATCGCCGACGAACAGCTGACCCTGTACCTCATCCTCGACGAAGCCCACAGGGGCATGAAGCAGCCCAACCGCCGGGATCGGGCCGAGAAGGCCACCATCGTGCAGCGGCTCATCAACGGTGCCGCGGGCGTACCTGCGCTCCCGATCGTTTGGGGCATCTCCGCTACCGTCCAACGCTTCAACGAGGCGATGGAAAGGGCTGAAGGGCGGACTACCTATCCTCACGTGGCCGTAGACCCCTTGCTGATTCAGGAATCCGGCCTGCTCAAGGACGACATCCGCTTGAGCTTCCCCACCGAGGCGGGTGAGTTCGACACTGTCCTGCTGGCTCGCGCCACGCGGGAGGTGAGGGACGCGACCGACCGATGGCGCGCCTACGCCGAGCGGGAAGGCATGGCGCCGGACGCGGTGGTGCCGCTCTTGGTGGTCCAAGTGCCGAACACGCCCTCGGACGAGTTGTTGCTGTCTGCGATCACCACCGTCCAGCAGGCGTGGCCGGAACTCGACGACCGCATGATGGCCCACGTCTTCGGCGACCACGCCGCGATCAACGTCGGCGAGTTCTCGGTCCCCCATGTACGCCCCGAGACCGTACAGGACCGCTCCTACATCCGGATACTCTTCGCCAAGGACGCCATCTCCACCGGTTGGGACTGCCCCCGCGCCGAAGTGCTTGTGTCGTTCCGCCCGGCGCGGGACGAGACTCATATCACCCAACTGCTTGGTCGGATGGTCCGGACGCCCTTGGCCCGTAGGGTCCCGGGCGACGACATGCTCAACTCGGTTGCGTGCCTGTTGCCGCGCTTTGACCGGCAGACAGCCACCAAGGTCGCGCAGACCATGATGGGTGAGCGGGAGGTCGACGCCGATGGCACCGGCGGCGGCGGTGGCCGCCGCGTTCTCCTGGCCGCGGTCGACATGGTCGCCAACAGCAGCATCCCGGAGGCGGTTTGGGAGGCTCTTGTCGAAGTTCCCTCGCAGACGTTGCCGCGGAGGGTAGCCCGTCCCGTGAGGAGGCTCACAGCGCTGGCCCAAGCGTTGTCGCGGGATGGGCTGAGAAAGGACGCGCGCAAGGACGCCTACCGGAAGCTCTTTGCGAAACTCGACGGGCTGACAACCCAGCACAAGGAAGATGTCGCAGCCGCCAGCAAGGGTATCCTCGAAGTGCGTGGCGAGACTCTGGTGGCTCGCTTCGCCAGCGGTGAGGCTTTTGAGTACCTGCCCTTCGTGGCAGTCGCTGACGAGAAGTCGGTCGAGGCCGACTTCAGGGCGGCCTGTCGCACGCTGACGCCGGATGTTGCGCGCAAGTACGCGGACCACCTCGCTGGCGCGGAAGAGGACGACGACGGCCTGCACGACGCCCATGTCCGGGTGGCCGCTCTGGCACAGGTCGAGGAAGTGCCCGACGCACTCGACCGGGAAGCCGCGAGAATCGCCAAGAGGTGGTTTGCCGATTACCGGGTCGCGATCAAGGGGCTGAGCGACGAGCGGCAAGCGGTCTACGACGAGATCAGGAGCATGTCGCCGAAGCCCCGGGAAATAGAGGTCAAGCGGCCTCGGATCCGTACCGAGGAAACCCGGGACGCCGACGGCAACGAGTTAGCGACCCGTACTGGACACCTCATGTCCGACGGCAACGGCGACTTCCCGGTCGGCTCATTGAACAGGTGGGAGATCGAGGTCCTCGACAAGGAGATGGCGCGCCCAGGCTTCCAAGCTTGGTATCGGAACCCCTCTCGCCCGTCGGGCGATGCTTTGGCCGTCGCCTACCGGAATGATCGCGGTGAATGGCGTCGGATGTGCCCGGATTTCCTTTTCTTCCACGGTGTCGAGACAGTGAAGGTCTCCGTCGTCGATCCTCACGGCCCCCACTTCGCAGACGCGCTTCCCAAGCTTCGCGGCTTGGCGGAGTTCGCCGAAAAGCATGGCGAGTCCTTCCACCGGATCGAATCGGTTGCACGGATGCCGGGGGGTGTCCTTCGTGTTCTGGATCTTACGGAACCTTCCGTTCGAGAGGCCGTCGCCAAGGCGCATGACGCGGAATCTCTTTACCGGAGTGACGAGGCTGCGAACTACTGATCGGGCGTTGCTAGCGCCGCAAGCCGCGACGCTCGGAAGGCTGGCGCTAGCTTCCCCGCCAGCCCGATCTCGGGCGCTCGTCGAGGTTCTGACGCTGTCCGACACGGACGCGAGCTCTACCGAATCGTGTTCCTGAGATCCCGCCCGCAAAAGAGCCCTTTAGATGGCGTGGATCGGCAGCGGTCTTCGGTTGCCCGGCTGGATTGAAACCTATTGCGGATGGAATCCGTAAGATGTCGCCCTTCGGGTCACCGAAGCCTGAAGGGCAGCACGACCAAACGAGGCGAACGGAGGAGAAGCGTAGTCAGGTTGATCCACCCCACGGCCGAACTGATGCCCGCGTCCATCGACGGGGGCGTCGCCGGAATCAGTCGCCGCTCCGGCCTCGGGGGTACATGGATGGCCCGCCATCGCTAGCCTCCATCCCGCCGCCGACCGCGCTTCGCGAGGCCCGTTAAACGGATTCGCCGGAGCGCTGGCGGGAGTGGTCCGCCGGCGGGTCTCGGACACGCCGGCGACGGGGTTGTGGGACGCCGCTAAGGGCGGGGAGCCAGCATACCCCTTGGGGCCACACTCCGTGCGTCCCCTGCGGAGGCTGGCGGGGGGCCGTGCCCCCTCTGACCCCCACGACGGAAACGGCGCATCATGAGCGGTGGACGCGCCGTTTGGGTGAAGGTTCGCGCCAGCGAGCGGGAGCGTGCCGAGTGGCACGCCAAGGCGCGCTCCGCAGGCCTGACGCTGTCGGATCTGGTGCGCCGCTCGGTCGGCCGGGCGCGCACCTGGACCGTGGCCCACGCCGAGGTCGAGCGCGAGCGCACCCGCGAGCTGGCGCGCGTCGGGAACAACCTCAACCAGATCGCTCGGTGGGCGAATACCCACAAGGAAGCGGTCGAGGCCGTCGAGGTGATCGGCCACCTCATCGCCATCAAGCGGGCGCTCGCGGCCCTGTCCCCTCCTGACGAATGCACGGACGGCGATGCTCGTTAAGTTCCTCGCCCGCGGAACCGGCTCGGCGCGGGACGCGACCGGCTACCTCCTCGGCGAGCGGGACGCGGCGGGGAAGCCGCGGGAAGGCGTCGAGGTGCTCAGGGGAGATCCCCACCAAGTGGCCGCCGTGGCCGATACGCTTCCCTTCGAGCACAAGTACACATCCGGCGTGATCGCGTGGGCGCCGGAGGATCAACCGACCGACGAACAGATCGGCGCGGTTCTGGACGCCTTCGAGAAGACCGCCTGGGCGGGACTGGAGTTCGACCGATACGCATGGACGGCGGTGCTGCACCGCGAGCGCGGCGGCGGCGCGCACGTGCACGTCCTCGCGGCGCGGTGCGACCTTGAGACCGGCCGGAGCCTCAACATCGCCCCTCCGGGCTGGGAGAAGACGTTCGGCCCGCTCCGGGACGCCTTCAACGCCGAACACGGCTGGGCTCGCCCGGACGATCCGGCGCGGGCGCGGGTGCAGCAACCCGGCCACCGCGCCTACATCGATGCGACGCGGCTGCGGGCGGGCCTCCGGCTCGAAGCCTCGCCCCGCGACCTGATCCGGGACTACCTGCTCCAGCGCGTTGAGCACGGGACCGTGCGGAATCGCCACGAGGTCGTCGACGCGCTGCGGGAGGCGGGGCTGGAAGTGCCGCGCCAAGGCATGGACTACATCACCGCCCTAGACCCGGAGACCGGGGACCGGTGGCGGCTGAAAGGAGGACTGTACGGAGTTGACTTCCAACGCGAACGACTTGACCGAGCGGCTGCGGAGGCGGCTGGAGAACGAACGCAGGGAGATCGAGGAGTTGACCGCGAGCGAGCTAAAGCGGCTCGGCGAGAACTCGCGGCGCGTCGCGAGGAACGCGCTGCGTTCCATCGAGCGCGATACGGAGGAGGCGACCGGGCGGATGCGCGAGTTGCTGCTGAAGGCGTGGCTCCGGCCCTTCGTCGTCGGCCTGGGTCTCTGGCTCGGCATCTTCGCCGGAGGTTGGGCGACGATGCAGTGGTTGTCGAGGAGCATCCAGGACCGGATCGAGACGCTCGCGATGGCGAACGTGCGGATCGAGGGGGGGCGCGAGATGCTGGCCGAGATCGAAGAGACGACGTGGGGCGTGGGGCTGCGGGAAGTCAGCGGGGAGCGGTACGTGACGCTGCCGGCCGGCACACCGGTCCTTACGGCCTTCACCGTGGACGGGCGGCCCTACTTGAAGCTGTCAAGAGAGTGAGGAAACTGTATGACCGAGTTGGAGAGGCAGTTGACGGAGGCCTTGAAGAGGTTGTCCGCGCAGTCCGAGACGGAACGGCGGCGGCAATCCGAGCAGGTCGAAGCCTTGCGGCAGCGCGTCGAGCAGCTGAGCGCGGAGAACGAAGTCTTGCAGCGGCAAATCGAGCGGCTCGACGTGCAAGTGACACGCTTGGCCGAGTATTACGGGACATCCGCCGTCGCGAGACCGCGCGGCCTCCGTATCTGATCCGTCCCCCGGGACCGGATCGCGATCAGGGTCCGAGCCGTTGACGATGGCGTCCAGTCGCTTGCCACCCGAACGCCGCAGCGCCCAGCGCGCCGTCAACCGCCCGTCTGGCGGAGAACCCCTTCCGGCGCGAAGTTTCAACCGCGCAGATCGTGCAGTCCATCACGAGAGGAATCGAATGATGGCACGCACGAAACGAAGTCGGCGCAGTTACGGCGCCGGCGAATGGGGCCGGAACCGGGTGAGGGTGTTCGCCGATCCCAAGACCGGCTTGTACCAGATCGAGTGGCGCGATAACGGGCGCAGGCTCACCCGGTCGCTGAAGCACCGCGATTGGACAAGGGCCAAGCGGCAGGCCGACGAGGTTGCAGCTGGCTTCGCGGTCCACGAGCCCGCTGGCAAGGCGGAAGCCGAGCCCGAGCCGCTCACTCTGGGAACGCTTTTTGAAATCTACGGCGAAGAGGTGACGCCCACCAAGAGCGAGCAGACGCGGCGACGCGACAGGGTCGCGGCCGCGATGTTCCTCCGCTTCTTCGGCAGGGACCGAAGGCCCGAAACCCTATCCCAGCGAGACTGGGACCGGTTCATCCGGGAGCGCCGGGCAGGCCGGGTTGGCCCCAGTGGAAAGCCCGTGGGCAACCGGATGATCGAATGGGACCTGACGTTCCTGATGGCGGTGCTGAACTGGGCGGCGCGGTCGAGGGACGAACAGGGCCGCATGCTCCTCGACAGGAACCCGCTGAAGGGTCTCAGGAAGCCCGTCGAGAAGAACCCAACCCGGGTCGTTCTTACGGAGGAGGAATACCAAGCGCTTCTCCGCGTCTCGCGGCAGGTCGATTGGCGGTTCCACGTCGCCCTCGTGCTCGCGCACGAGACCGGGCATCGGATCGGCGCGATTCGCAACCTCAGGTGGTCGGGCATTGACTCCGAGGCTGGTATCTGTCGGGATCACTTGACCTTACGGGATTTCGCGGTCGAGTTCCCGCCGTTTGATTCCCGCCAAATGAGATTTCAGTCGCGCGCCCCGCGGCGGGCTTCCAGAGCCGTCCGAAGCTGTCCCTCGTCGGGCCTCTGGTAGCAGTTGAGCACCGTCTTGGCGTTCTTCCAGCCGCCAAGCTCGCAGAGCACCTTCAGCGGCTGGTCCATCAGGTCGCTCGCAAACTTGCGCCTCAGAGAGTGCCAACCCCTCCGGTGCTTCCGCTCGATCCCCGCGAGTTGCTCGGCCCGGCACCACCAGACGCGCGGCTGCGACGGGCTCACGGGCTTCAAGGGATGCTTCGCCGACGGCAGCACCGGCGCGTCCACGATCCCGGGGCTCCTCTTCCACGCCTGCTTGAGCACGGCGAGCGCCTTTGCGGACAACGGTGTCCGGTGCTCGTATCCGGTCTTCTCGTGCTCGCTGCGCCACCGGATGGTTTCGCGGTCAAGGTCTATATCGGCCCACCTGAGGTGCCTGATCGCCCCGATCCGGTGGCCGGTTTCGTGCGCGAGCACGAGCGCGACGTGGCACCGCCAGCCGACCTGTCGGGACACCTTCAGAAGCGCCCGGTATTCCTTGTCGGTGACGACGACGCGAACCGGGTTCTTCTCGACGGGCTTCCTGAGACCCTTGAGCGGGTTTCTGTCGAGAAGCAGGCGGCCGTGCTCGTCCCTCGACCTCGCGGCCCAGTTGAGCACCGCCATCAGGAACGTGAGGTCCCCTCCGACGGTCTGGTCGGACACGGGCTGGCCGCTCGGCCCGATTCTGCCCGCGCGCCGTGCCCGTATGAACCGGTCCCAGTCTCTTCGCGACAGCGTCTCGGGTCTTCGGTCCCGTCCGAGGAAGTCGAGGAACATCGCCGTCGCCGCCCGGTCGTGCATGCGGGACGTATACGCCTTGGTGGGCGTCACCTCCTCACCGTAGATTTCAAAAAGCCCTTCCAGGGTGAGCGGTTCGGGCTCGGGTTCGGCCTTGCCGTTGGGCTCGTGGACCGCCAAGCCGGCGGCAACCTCGTCTGCCTGCCGCTTGGCCCTCGACCAATCGCGATGCTTCAGCGATCTCGTGAGCCTGCGCCCGTTCTCTCGCCACTCTATCTGGAAGATGCCGGTCTTCGGGTCGGGAAACACCCGGACCCGGTTCCGGCCCCATTCTCCGGCGCCGTAGGAGCGCCGACTTCGTTTCGTGCGTGCCATCATTCGATTCCTCCGATGATGGACCGCACGATCTGCGCTCCTGAAACGTCGCTGCGGGAGGCCTTCCGCGCCAGATTCAGTCTTCGCGTTCATCAGCGGCTCGGTCCATGATCGCGGTCGCGGTCCGGCCCGCGCTGGCTCAGCGCCGCTATCATCATCACAAGGTCGCGGCGAGCGTGCCGTACGACTCGGCTAAGCGTGTAACTTGCTCGTCCAGCCACTCGATTCGCCTCCGCAAGGCTTTGTTCTCCCCGCTCTGCCGCTCGACGTGCTGCCTCAAGGCTTCGTTTTCCGCGCTTTGCCGCTCGACGCGCCCTTGCAAGGCTTCGACGTGCCGCCGCAAGGCTTCGACTTGCTCGGAGTGCCGCCGCTGTGCCGTCTCGTACTGCGCGGAGAGCCTCTTCAAGGCCTCCGTCAACTGCCGTTCCAATTCGGTCATAGAGCTCCTTTACTCTCTCGACAGCTTCACGGCCGGACGATCGCGCACCTCCCAGCCCGGATCGGCCCATGTCCCGGGCGGCAGCACCACGTACCGCTCTCCCTTGATCTCGTGCAGCGCGATCCCCCAACTGTTCGCTTCCAGCTCGGCCAGCGTCTCGTGCGCGTCCTCGATTCGCACGTTCGCGATCGCCAGCCTCTCGATCCGGTCCTGGATGCTCCTCGACAACCAGCGCATCGTCGCCCAGCTTCCGCCGAAGAAACCGAGCCAAAGGCTCAGGCCTACGATCAGGGGCCGTTGCCAAGCCTTTGCCAACAGCTGGCGCATCCTCCCGGCTGCCTCCTCCGTATCGCGCTCGATGGAACGCAGCGCGTTCCTCGCGGCGCGCCGCGAGTTCTCGCCGAGCCTTTCGAGCTCGCTCGCGGTCAATTCCTCGATCTCCCGTCTCTCGCTCTCCAGCCTCCTCCGCAGCCGCTCGGTCAAATCGTTCGCGGTCGAAGTTCTCTCCATACAGTTCTCCTTTCAGCCGCCAGCGGTCGCCGGTCTCGGGGTCCAGCGCGGTGAGGTAGTCCTTGCCCCGGCGCGGCACTTCCAGGCCCGCCTCCCGAAGCGCGGCGACGACATCGGCCCGGTTCCGCGCCGTGCCGTGCTCGACGCGCTGGAGCAGGTAGTCCCGGATCAGGTCGCGGGGGGAGGCTTCGAGCCGGAGCCCGGCCCGCAGCCGGGTCGCTTCGATGTAGGCGCGGTGGCCGGGTTGCTGCACCCTGGCCCGCGCCGGATCGTCCGGGCGAGCCCAGCCGTGTTCGGAATTGAAGGCGTCCCGGAGCGGGCCGAAGGTCTTCTCCCAGCCCGGCGGGGCAATGTTGAAGCTCCGGCCGGTCTCCAGGTCGCACCGCGCGGCGAGGACGTGGACGTGCGCGCCGCCGCCGCGCTCGCGGTGCAGCACGGCGGTCCAGGCGTACCGGTCGCGCTCCAGTCCCGCCCAGGCCGTGTCCTCGAAGGCGTCCACGACCGCCTCGATCTCGGCGTCGGTCGGTTCGTCCTCCGGCGCCCATGCGATCACGCCGGACGTGTACCTGTGCTCGAACGCCAGCGTGTCGGCGACGGCGGCCACCTGGTTCGGATCGCCCCGAAGGACCTCGACGCCCTCGCGCAGCTTCCCGGCGGCGTCCCGCTCGCCGAGGAGGTAGCCAGCCGCCTTGCCGGCCGATCCGGTCCCGTGCGCCAGGAACTTAATCAGCATCGGAGTCCGGGCCTTCGGCGGGGGACAGTGCCGCGAGCGCCCGCCTGATGGCGACGAGGTGACCGATCACCTCGACCGCCTCGATGGCCCCCCGGTGGGTGTTCGCCCACCGAGCGATCTGGTTGAGGTTGTTGCCGATCCGCGCGACTTGCTGGACGCGCTCGCGCTCGACCTCGGCGTGCGCCACGGTCCACGTGCGCGTCCGGCCGACCGACCGGCGCACCAGATCCGACAGCGTGAGGCCCGCGGCGCGCGCCTTGGCGTGCCACTCGGCACGCTCCGCCTCGCTGGCGCGAACCTTCACCCAAACGGCGCGTCCGGCGCTCATGGCGCGCCGTTGCCGTTGCGGGGGTCTGAGGGGGCAAGGCCCCCCGCCAGCCTCTCCTGGGGACACGCGAAGTGTGGCCACGGAGAGTATGCTGGCTTACCGACCTTAGCGGCGTCCAACGACCCCGTCGGCGACGTGTCCCAGACCCGTCGTCGACAGTGGCGGCGCACCACCGCACGCGCTCCGGGGAACCCGTTCAGACGGGCCTCGCGAAGCGGGGCCAACGGTGGGATGGTGGCCAGCGATGCCGCGCCATCCATGTACCCCCGAAGCCAAAGCGGCGACCGATCCCGCCAGCGTCCCTGTCGAGGGACGCGGGCACCGGTTCCGCCGTGGGGTGGATCAACCTGACTACGTGCGTCTCCTCCGGTGTTTCGCCTCGTTTGCTCGTGCTGCCCTCCACGCTTCGGTGAGCCGAAGGGCGGCACACTACGGAGTTCATCCGCGATTGGTTTCAATCCAGCCGACGAGCGATTCGGGGAGGCACGTTCCAATGACGGGCGTCGGCGAAGTGGAGACCTCGGGGCGTCAGTTCGCCTCGTGTCGGCGCGCCTGCAGCACAACCATCAGTAAGCCGCCCATGATCGCGAATTGCTGCGAAGGTCGATCAGGGCTCCGTTTGGGCCTGTTCGGCGCGGTCGACGCTCAGCGCGCCGGAAGCCGCGCCAGATGCTCGAACAACCGCGGCCCGTCGGCCCAGTCCTCCAGATGCCGCTGCTCGGCCGCCGTGATGCCGGAGCTGACGAAGCGCCGGGGCCGGCCAACCTCGTCGACCATCGTGAACAGGCCGTAGCGCGCGCCGGTTAGCTTGCGGGCACCATCGACCACCTCGCGCAGGACGGCACCAAGCCATATCAATTAGTCTGCATCAGGTAGACGCCAAGATTAGTCCTTGTCGAGCGGGGAGACTGAGCATGAACTCGGCCACACGGCTTTTGATTCGCAGATCCGCTGTGTTGGCGGGCCTCGCACTGGCGTGGGCGTGCAGCGACGATAGTTCCACTGCGCCCGCGATATACGCGCCCGTAGCGGTTCTGGTGAGCCCGGAGGAGGTCCGGCTGGACGCGCCGGGCTCGACTTCGCAACTGACAGCCCACGTGCTGGATGGAAATGGTCAGCTGATGACCGAGGTAGCCGTGACCTGGTCGAGCAGCAGTGCTGGCGTAGCTGCCGTGAACTCGACCGGACTTGTGACCGCGGCGGCCAATGGACAGGCGACCATCACGGCGACGGCCGGCGGGGCGGCGGGAACCATGGCCGTCACGGTGGCCCGGCAGACAGCCGGCAACGTCGCAACGGACCGCGCGGCGCTGGTGGCGCTTTACCAAGCGACCGATGGGCCCAACTGGGTCAACAGCGAGAACTGGCTCACGGATTCACCGCTGGGCGAGTGGTTCGGCGTGTCGACGAATCACGAGGGACGCGTCGTCGCATTGGAGATGGCGTATTACGATTGGGATGCCGACCAGTGGATCAGCAACAACGTATCGGGGCCGATCCCGCCAGAGCTCGGCAGCCTGACGCGTTTGGAGCACTTGCAGTTCTTCGACAACAAGCTGACGGGAGCAATCCCACCCGAAATCGGCAACCTCGCCAACCTTACGACGCTAGACTTCGCCTCGAACGATGTGTCGGGGTCAATCCCACCCGAAATCGCCAGCTTGGCCAAGCTGACTTCGCTCAATCTCGGCGGCAACAGCCTTTCGGGCTCGATCCCGCCTGAGCTCGGCGGTCTCGCCAACCTGACGTTGCTCTGGCTCTGGAGCAACAACCTGACGGGCCCGATCCCGGCCGAACTGGGCGGCCTCGTCAACCTGACGTTGCTCTGGCTCTGGAGCAACAACCTGACGGGCCCGATCCCGGCCGAACTGGGCGGCCTCGTCAACCTGACTTCGCTATCGCTATGGGAGAACGAACTCACCGGCCCGATCCCCGTCGAACTCGGCAGCCTCGTCAACCTGACCGACCTCAACCTCAGCGGCAACGCCCTGAACGGCCCGATCCCCGTACAGCTCGGCAAGCTCGCCAGCCTGACCGACTTGATCCTCCACGGTAATGATCTATCGGGCCCAATACCGCCCGCACTCGGCCACCTTGCCAACCTTGCGACGCTAGACTTCGCCTCGAACGATGTGTCGGGGTCTATCCCACCCGAAATTGCCAGCTTGGCCAAGCTGACTTCGCTCAGTCTCGGCGGCAACAGCCTTTCGGGCTCGATCCCGCCCGAGCTCGGGGGTCTCGCCAACTTGGAATGGCTCTCTCTGGGTTGGAACAAGCTGGAAGGGCCGATCCCCCAAAGCTTCCTGCAACTTGACAGGCTTCAGGCCTTCTACATCGGAGGAAACGAAGGTCTTTGCGCGCCCGGCACTTCCGCGTTTGTCGCATGGCTGGAGGGCATCGAAGACCAGGACGAGTCGGGCGCTCTCTGTAACGAGTCGGACTGGAAGCTGCTGGAGTCATTGTTCGAGCGGGCGGCCGGTTCCGGCTGGACGAATGCCGATGGGTGGGTCAGCGGCCCAGCCTTGGACGAGTGGCACGGGGTCCGGGCCGACTCATTGGGTCGCGTAGTGGTGCTCGACCTGGAGGGAAACGGGCTTTCGGGACGACTCCTGAGCACCATGGGGGAACTCGCCCGGCTGGCCGAGTTGAGGATCGCGGACAACCCCGACCTTTCCGGCCGCCTCCCGCTCTCGCTGGCCGACCTGTCGCTCCGGGTGCTTCACTATGACGGGACAGGTCTGTGCGTCGACGACGGAGCGTCCTTCCAACAGTGGCTGAGCGCGGTCACGTCCCACGAGGGGACCGAAGCCGAGTGCCCGCCGCTGTCAGACCGCGAGGCCTTGGAGGCGCTCTGGGAAGGTACGGGCGGGGCGGACTGGGTCCAGAGCGAGAACTGGCTTACGGACGCGCCGCTCGGTGATTGGCACGGGGTGGAAGTTGACGACTCGGGAAGAGTGGTGGCGCTGGCGCTTTCGGTGAACAACGTAAGGGGCCGGATTCCGCGCGAAATCGGCGGCTTGGCCAATCTGGAGTGGCTGGACCTGTATCGGAACGGCCTCACGGGTCCGATACCGGTCGAACTGGGCGACCTCAGCGATCTTTGGGGCTTGTACCTCGGTGAGAACGGCCTCACAGGCACAATTCCGCCCGAATTGGGCAAGCTCGCCAATCTGGGGAGCTTGATCCTAAATGAAAACGACCTTACCGGCCCGATCCCGGCCGAGCTTGGCGAGTTGTCCAACCTCGTGTGGGTCAACCTCAACTACAATCGGCTGACCGGTCCGATCCCGCCGACACTCGGCGGCCTCGCCAACATCGTGGAACTTGCCCTTGGCGGGAACGAACTGACGGGTCCGATCCCGCCCGAACTGGGTGACTTGGTCTACCTTCGGAAACTGAACCTCTCGGCAAATCGGCTAACGGGCGCGGTCCCGCTCGAGCTGGGCAGCCTCGCCGACTTGGAAGTCCTGTATCTTGGCGAGAACGCGTTGACGGGGCCGGTGCCGCCGGAGTTCGGTGGCTTGGTAAGCCTGCGCCACCTCGCCCTGCAAACGAACGCCGAGATGTCTGGAGCCCTGCCGGATAGCTTGACCAATCTCCCGGCCCTGGAGACGCTGCAAGCCGGAGGCACGGGCCTCTGCTCGCCCTCGGGCTCCGGCTTCCAGGAATGGCTGGCGGGTGTGCCGAATCGGCGTGTGGCTCCTTGCGAAGGCGAACCCGCCCTTGCGTATCTGGTCCAGTCCGTCCAGTCCCGCCGGTTCCCGGTCCCGCTCGTTGCCGGCGAGGAGGCGCTCCTGCGCGTCTTCGTGACCGCAGGTCGCGACAACGCCGAACGCCTTCCCCCCGTCCGTGCATCGTTCACCCTGAACGGGACCCTCGCGCACGTCGCCAACATCCCCGGCAAGCCGGGACCCATCCCGACGGAGGTCGAAGAGGGATCTCTGGCGGCGTCGGCCAACGCCGTGATTCCGGCCGAGGTGGTGCAGCCGGGGCTTGAGATGGTGGTGGAGATCGATCCCGACGAAACGCTCGATCCGGCGCTGGGGGTGGCAAGGCGGATCCAAGCGGCTGTCGAGGTGCGGGCCATGCCGGATCTCGATCTCACGCTGGTGCCGTTCCTGTGGACGGAGGATCCGGACTCCGCGATCGTCGAGGCGGTCGGCGGGATGGCCGCCGACCCGGACGGGCACGAGCTCCTCGGACCTACCCGCATGCTGCTGCCCGTGGGCGGCTTGGACGTGACGGCACACGAAGCCGTGCTGAGTTCCAGCAACAACGCCTACCACCTGCTCAACCAGACTGAGGCGATCCGCGTCATGGAGGGCGGGAGCGGGTACTTTATGGGAATGATGTCGGGGGAGGTCACCGGCGCGGGGGGGCTCGGTGGAGGCGTGGTGAGTTTTTCCATTGACAACGCGTTCGTTATCGGGCACGAGTTCGGACACAACTTCAGCCTTCCGCACGCGCCTTGCGGTGGGGCGGGCAACCCGGACCCCGCGTATCCGAACGCGGATGGCTCCATCGGAGCGTGGGGCTACGATGCGCGACATGGCCTGCTGGTCCGGCCAACCGTGGTCGATCTGATGACCTACTGCCATCCCGCTTGGGTGAGCGACTACTTTTTCACCAAGGCGCTCCATTTCCGGCTCGCCGTAGATAGCTCGCAGGCCACCGCAGTCGCGGCCGCTCCCACCGCGTCACTCTTGCTGTGGGGCGGCGTCGGGGATGAGGGAAAGCCGTATCTGGAACCGGCCTTCGTGCTCGGCGCGCCGCCCGCGCTCCCGCGCTCCGGCGGCGAGTACCAGCTCGCGGGACTGGACGCCGACGGGAATGGGTTGTTCACATTGCCCTTCGACATGTCCGAGACGGCCGACGGCGACGGGCACGCCTCGTTCGCCTTCGCCTTGCCCGCCGACCCGGTGTGGGCCGGACAACTGGCGAGCATCACGCTCACCGGCCCTGGCGGGATGGCTAGACTGGACGCGGGAACAGAGCGTCCGATGGCCATTCTGCGCGATCCGCAAAGCGATCGGGTGAGGGGGTTCCTGCGCGACCTGCCGCCCGTGTTCCAAGTGGCCAGGGACGCGGCGGGGCGCACTGCCGGTCCGAACTTGGAAGTGCTGTTCAGCCGGGGAATTCCGGACGCCGAGGCCTGGGAACGATGAGTTCGCGAGCCGCGCACCCCGCCCTCCCGCTGCGGTGGCAGAAGCCGAGGTGAAGGGACGCCTCTGGCCAGACCGCGACGTGGAACGGAGCGTGGGTTGGGTTAGGCACCCGAGCGGCGCGAGACTCCCCCCCGCCGACAGCCCATCGTGACGGTAGTCACAGTCTGATGGAGCTCGGCGTGAGGCTTCCGGGACCTCCTGCTACGACGCACGGCGGGCGCGGGAGTCCCGCCATTCAGGTACGATTTTCCCGCTCCCGCGGCACGGTCCAGCACGGTCCAGCCCAACGGCAGGAAACGCAGATCGTGCAGTCCTGTAATACTTTAGACGATTTCCTGCCGGGATTCTGGCTACCTCCAGTCCGCTGGTCGGACATCGACCTCGATGACGGAGTGGTGCGGTGGCGCGCGGAGCACGAGAAGACAGGCTACGAGCACCGGACGCCCTTGACCCCCGAAGCCATCGAAGTCTTCGAGGAGGCGCGAAGGCGCAGCCCGGCGAACGGGGACGCGCCGGTGCTGCCCGCGACCATGAATCCCTCGGACTGCTTGGGCTTCCCGCAGGCCCGCTTCTGGTGGAAGCGGGCGGAGCGGCTCGCAGGACTCGCGCCGAAGCGCGGCAGGGGCTGGCACTCGCTGAGACGGAAGTTTGCCAGCGACCTCATGGACCTGCCGCTCAAGGTGCTCTGCGAACTCGGAGGCTGGAAGGCGGCCAAGACGGTTCTCCGCTGCTACCAGCAGCCGGACGAGGAGCAACTCAGACAGGCAATCCAGAGCCGCCGCAGGCCGCGGGCCTGAATCCAATCAGCGGGAATAGATTGGCGGGAATCGCGCCAGCGGACTCCATAAGTTCAATGGTTACAACAGTATCCGCACCTGATTGCGAATGCTGGGCCAGCGCGATCTGAGACGACTCCTGGTCACGGGAGCCATGGCGGTTATTCGGCACGCGAGCCGACACAGCGAGATCACGGATCCGTGGCTGGCCGGGATGCTGGCACGCAAGCCGAAGAAGGTGGTCGCGGTGGCGCTCGCCAACAGGACGGCACGGATAGTCTGGGCGCTGACCACGAGAAAGGAGGCCTACCGGGTTCGTGCTGCCGCCTGACCGGGCGGCGAAAGGAGAGAAGCGAAAGGCAAAGAAGCTGTCGGGGAGATGTGGGCAGCAGGACGCAAGAAACGGGGTAAGGGCAAACGGTCGACAAGACGGGATCGGAAAAACCAGTAAGTGGCGGAGGGCCTGGGAGCCCGCTTGTCCGATTTGGATCCGATCTCACGAACACCATACGGGCCCGCGGCCAACAAGGGCCGCATCAAGAGGCCGGACATACGACAGTACCTGACCAGACTGCCACCGACTCGTTCTGAATCCGGGCTTGCCCACCTGGGGGCGTCCACATACGCCACTTTCAGCCTAAAGTGGCGGACAACACGGGCGGTTCTCGTAGTTTGGGCCGGGTCGGCTTGCTTCCGGGTCACTCTGTGGATGCGCACGACGGGGCGGGCGGCGGGTCATTGCTGCCGCCGGGCGATTGGCATCAACTCGCCGGGTTCTGAGACGCGCATACCATGCAGCCCTTGGACGATCCGTCCCACATACTCCGCTACCCTATCCCGCCGGTGAAGTCGAGGTCTTCCGAGAACCGGTAGTCCGGGAAGTAGCACTTGCGCAAGCAGGTTCCACCCTTGAAGACCAGTCGCCGGGCCAGGCATCACGAATCAAGTCCGCCTCAGCAGCCCTTCCTCCGGGAGATTGACCTCGACTCGCCAGCGGGTGGCGATCCGATGGGGTTCTCTTGGAGTGGACGGATCGAGTTTGCTGATTCCGGCAGTGCGGAGAGCGAGCCATTCATCGAGCACCCTCGGCTTCGGAGGATGGGTCAGCTTGAGGGTCTCGACCAGAAACCCGAGACGCTTCACGACGGCACCGGAGCCGAAGCGGCGCAGATACATCGTCGTGCGGTCCCAGTCCAAGTCGCCGTCTCCGGCAAGCAATGCCTTGCCGACCTGGTCCAGGTGTCCCGCAATGACGTGGGCGTCCTCGGTCCAGGTGCGATCGGGGCCGGCTTCGAGTGGAACGATGAGGTACTTCCCCTTCGCAAGGCGCTCCAGCCAGCCCTTGTCGACGAGTCGGGCCAAAGGTGGCGACCCAGGGGATCTCCGTGTTCCTGCCGCCCGTGGGCCGTCAGTACTTGATGTCGCTCCGCCCGACCGTCATCCCGATGTTGCCGACTCGGCGACCCATCGTGTAGTGCTCGCCACTCCCGGCGGTCATCCCGAAGAAGTCCACATCGGGCACGATCAGGCGATCGCCGTCGTCGACCGCGCCCTCGATGACGGTCGTCGCCACGACCTCCGCGATGAAGAGTTTCCGCACGGGCGGTACCGCAAGCGAGTCGATGATGCGACACTCGCAATGGATGGGGGACTCCTCCACCGTGGGCGCATCGACCACGGTGGCCGCGCCTCGTGTCAGACCTGAGAGCTCGAACTTGTCGGCTACGCTTCCAGAGTTCATGTCGACGGTGTCGAACGCCTCGATCATCGATGCAAGCGGGACGTTCAGCACGAACTCGTCGTGGAGCTCCAGGAGTTCCCTCGCTTGATGCTCGAAGCCCGCACTCACCCCAATCTGGGGCGGGTCGCCGTTCACGACGAACGTCCATAGCACCGAGATCTCGTCAGGGTCGCCGGGTCGGCCGTTCACGGTGAGCAGGATCGCCGGGACGGGCGGGAGCATCGGGCCTGGCGCCGCAAGCGAACGGCGAGGGCCGGTGAGCGGCGCGGACGGACGGGTCTCCGGCGTGCAGCCCCAGACGGCGGCGATGGCAGCCGCCGCCGATCCGCTCTCCAGAAACCGTCTTCGCGGCCAGACTGGCATTGATGTCATCTTTTTCAATAGACCCCGAGTTGAAGTGGCCGACGACTACCCCTTACATCCCGCCCACTCTCTGATAGGCGATGAGGTCGGTGACGGGTGGAGTGAGCCCCGCCTGACGCAGGAGCAGAACGATCTGGCCGCGGTGGTGGGCACCGTGGTTCGCCACATGGTCCAGTACCTCGTTCAGACCCTGCTCGAATCGCTCACCCTTGCTGTTCTGATAGACGACGGTGCTCACGAGGTCGTCGACCGAGAGGTTGGCAAGGAGGGTCTGCCAGCTCCGGGCGCACGCTTCGGCGAGTGGAGGCAGATGCTCGACCGAAAGGGGCTGCCACAGCTTGGCAATCGGGCCAGCCTCTCCACGGATCCGGGCGTACCAGACCTCTTCCGCCCGGAGAACATGCGTCAGGATCAGAGTGGCTTCAACAAGCGGGTTACCCGGGCCCTGCGACCCATCGGAGCTTGCGGTGCTCTGAACAAGGGCTTCCAACACCAGATCGTTGGCCCAAACGTTGTAGCGGTACCTCCGTCTCTGGGCTTCCAGGGCAGCGTCTCGGCTCATCTCGGTCTCCGGTCAAGTGGGGTATCGGAAACATCGGTGCAGGATTGTCGGTAGACATGCACGTTACCAGTTGAAGCTCAGAAGAGGTTGGAAACGGTGTCGGACTACTTGACGAAGATAGCCCGCAGTGGCCGCTCGGGCGGACGTGTGAGAGTCGCCTGCCTGACCGGCGTTGCCGGATCTCTCCTGATCGTCGGGATCGTGAGCGGCACCTTCCTTCGGCATGTGTTCCAGATCACTCCCGTCGCCGTGGTGTTGGCGTTCGCCGTCCGCCGACAACCCTGGACGGTGCCTGCGGCCCTCGGCCTGTTCGGTTGCTGGGCCTTCTTCATGGGACTGATCTGGCTGTACCTCGCCGGGGTACAGACTTTCTTCACGGGCAACTTCACACTGGTCGAAATCGTGTTGACCATCCTCATCGGTGGGTTTTCGATTGTCGGAATCATTGCTTCGTGGGGCGCCGAACCGACCAAGGCGCGCGCGCGACGGATACTGACATCGATGGCGTTCGTCGCGCTCCAGCTGGCTGTCATGTGGTTGAGTCTGTTCGGCCATCGCATTGCGGCGATGTGGAGGGGGGCGTAAGAGGATCTATCAGTCCGAATCTGCCGCTTCACGTCCGCCCGCTGGACCTGGCGGACGGAGTAGACTTCCACCCTTTGCAGGGAGGACATTTCCCGCGCTCTAGGCCGGTTGCTCCGGCATCCGTCGATGCGGCGGAGGCGGGGAAGGCGTGCCGCGGTTGTGGCTGCCGGGGGTGTTGGGGTATTGGCCTGGCCGTTAGAGCTAGAAGGCTCGGACGCGGTTCAATCAATCAATCCCGCACCCGAATCCTGGTCTCCTCGACGATCCAGAGTCGGCCGTCAAGCACCCGATCACGCATGGCTCGCAGGAATCGGCGGCCGATCCGCAGGAGATGGTCACGTCCCTGCGTCTGAAGTCGAAAAACCACGAGTCCCGCGTATTCGCTCGGCGGATAGCTGCGGATGTCCGAGAAGTCCTTGTCGAGCGTGACGATTGCGCGACGTTCACCTTTACAGATTGATGCGAGCTGGGAGTCCTTGGCCCCGCCGAGCCCCTGGTCGCGAACAGTGACCGCGTCATGACCGAAATCACGGAAGAGGTGGGCCAGCTCAACCGGCAGGTTCTCGTCCAACTTGAATCGCACTTGGACGGCCCCCTAGGTGGACAACGACAGCACCCGTTCCTTGGCCAATTCGGCGGCGTAGCACATCGCCGCCTGGACGGATTCCGGGGTGACCGACGGGTAGCTCTTGGAGATTGCCTCGGAATCCAGTCCCGCCGCCAAGTTGTCGAGGATGGTGGTCACAAGAACTCTGGTACCGGTGATGCAGGCCCTCCCGTGGCAGATTTCGGGATCGACGGTAATGTGGTCTCGCCAATTCATGGCTTTCTTTCACCTCTCGGCTGAGTTGGGCTATCTCCGAAGATACAACCTGGAAGCAGGGACGTGGCTTCATTGGCGCTGATTGCGTCACACACCGGGCGGGGATCCACCCGAGGCATGGGGCCCTCGCCCCGACGGATCTCCGCGTCCCGAATCATGTCCGCCTCAGGAGCCCTTCCTCCGGGAGATTGACCTCGATTCGCCAGCGGGTTGCGATCCGATGGGGCACTGTTGGAGTGGACGGATCGAGTTTGCTGATTCCGGCCGTGCGGAGATCCAGCCATTCCTCAAGCATCCTCCTTCGAGTGGAACGATCAGGTACTTCCCCTTCTCAATGCGCTCCAGCCAGCCCTTGTCGACGAGTCGGGCCAGGCGCGTCCCTGGTCGCCTTGCCTTTGCCGAGCACGTCGTACCCATCCTTCGTTACGAAAGATCTGCTTCCCACTTGCCGCCAGGGTGGTAAGGAATGTCGCTTCGGCATCACTGAGGCTAATTATGGGCGAAGAATCGGAGCCCGGAGGCCGACGCGTGGCACTTTCTGGTGATCTCTAGAGTTTGAACACTGCCGCTTCTCGGTTCAACTGCAACACCAGCACGTCCGGGTCGATTACCACTCGCTCGGGATCGAACCCGGCACGAATCACGAACTCGGCCGCCTCTCCTGCGCCCAGTTCCACCTCGGTGCGCGCGTCCCGGTAGCCCCCGGCCACCACTGAACGGCTCCCATCATCACCCTCGTCCAACCGCCGCTCTCCCGCGGTCGCCGCCACCTGCACCTTCATGCGGCCCGTGCCCACGTTCTCGACCGTCCCCCGCACCACCCATTCGTCCCCCTCCCGCGTCTTGGTCACGTCGGACAACCTGTACTCCGGCAACACCACATCGTAGAACCACTGCTCGGCGAAGGCGTCGAACGCCGCCGTGTCGGGCGCGAAGTCCCGCAGCACGGCCAGCATGTCCTGAATGACCGGAAAGTCCGGGTCCGGGTTGTACTTCGCGATGAAGGCCTGGAGCCCCGCCAGGATGTTCTCCCGGCCCATCTCCTGCTGGAGCATCCACATGACCCAGGGGCCCTTGTCGTATTCGGGGTTCCGGACCTCGACCAGTGGGGGCTCCAGGTCCGCGACATGGAATCTGACGTACGCACGTTCGCGCTTCTTGCTGTACCGCATCCGCTCGCGGTCCCCGTATACCTGCTCGTGCAGCAGGGTGGTCGCGTATTCCGCCATCCCCTCGGACAAGAGGGCGTTGCCCCCCGGGCCCTCTCCCGGCGTGAGCAGGTTGCCCCACCACTGGTGCGCGGCCTCGTGTGCGACGACCATGAACGCCCCGCGCGAACCGGGTTCGCTCTTGGCCAGGAATCCACTTCCCTCGCTGACCACAATGTTCGTCGGAAACCCCTGCGCGCCGCCGCTGTAGTCCGGGAACTCCGACAGCTTGAGCACGCTCCACGGGAAGGGATGGAACCACTCGGCGTAGTACTTGCGCGCGGCGTCGAGGGCGACGGCCATCTCATCGAGGTTGTAGTCGTGCTTCGGGTGATAGTAGATCGCCGTGCCATCTCCCTCCTTCACGGCGTACTTCCCCGCGACCACGTTGAACATGGCCACGGGGTGGTCCGTCTCCCACACCACCGTGCGTCTGCCATCGGCGACCTCGTCGCTCACCAGCCGTCCGACGCCGTTCGCCGTGTACTCCTCAGGTAACGTGATGCGCGTGCGCACCATGAATGGCGGGCCGGCCCACAGGGTCATCGGCTCCGTCTGCCCCATGTAGAAGTCGTCCTCGTACTCCGGCGGATCGTAGTCCTCCGAACCGATCTCGGGCCGGTATCCCGGCACCGGCGCGAAGATCGGTTCGAAGCCGTCGATATTGACCCCCGATTCGAGGACGAACTTCCCCAAGCCCTCGGGCGTTTTGCTAATGCCGCCAAAAACTTCGACATCGTAGCGGAAGCCGATGGTGACGGTGTCGCCCGGCTCCAGGGGCTCGGCGGGCGTGAAGAGGTAGAGGCCGGCGCGGTCCTCCGGCTCGTACGGCTCGCCTCCGAGGGTCCACTCGATCGGTTCCCAGGGGCCCGCGGTCAGCGGGAACCGGTCGTAGGCATAGTCGCGGTGGTTGAAGAAGGTGTACGCGCCCGCGACTGCGACGGAGCGCTCGCTCGGCTCGATGTCGAGATCCAGATCCACTTGGGACACCGATGGCATCCTGAAGCCGTTCCAGGTCGCAATGTTGCGGCTCCAGTACTCCTTATTCCATTCTTCCGCGCCCGGTCCCTGATAGCCGGATCGGCCGCCGATCGCGAGGATCGATGCCAGCACGATCGCCGGAACCGCCAGGGGAAACAGGCGCAGTGCGCTCAGCAGCAGGGGCTTGGGACGCAGGCGGCTCAGGATCCCCGTGGCATCGAAGTCCCGCCTGCCGAACCACCGCACCGAGAGAACGATCAGCAACGGAACCAGGCTTAGATAGAGGAGGCGGTTCAGCAGCAGCGGGTAGCCGTGCAGCGCGAACGCACCCATGTCGCTCCATTGGAGGACGCTTGCGCCGAGCCAGTTGATCGTCCAGTTCAACGACATCCCGTCCCCCAGGATGAAGGTCGTGTAGACGATCACCGCGACCCCGGATCCGTACACGACGTAGCGGTTGCGAAAGAGGGCGAAGAGCGCGGTGACCAGCGCCGTCCAGAAGATGAAGGTGGGCAGGAGCACCGCACCCCAGGCCGCGACGAAGGGCAGAAGCTCGAAGCCAACCGGCTTCCCTCGGCGATCTGCTTGTACAGGAAGACCCCCACGTAGAGAAGGAGCGCAGCACCGAGGATGAATGCCGCCATGACGCTGTTGCCCAATGCCTTGCCCAACAGGACCGGGCCGGTGCCGACCGGTGCCGATCCGAAGATCTCATGCATGCGGTGACTGCGTTCCTTGTGCAGCGACTCCACCGTGTAGAAGAGCAGAAGGAAGCAGATCATCAGGCTCAGATCGAAGAGGTGGCTGGTCGCCACCGTTCCCGGAGTCAGCAGGTTGCGCAGATCCAGGGGACCAGACAGACCGCCGGCCGTTTCCGTCGTCACCCAGAGGATCAGCGGCACGCAGAGGTACATCCCGGGTCGGACCAGCAGGTCGCGGATCTCGCCGCGGGCGATTGCGGCGGCGGCCTTCCAGAAGCCGAGCGGCCGGGTGGCCATCTCCAGGTCTGCCAGGGTCGGCTCGGCCGGGGGCCGGACCTCCGCTCTGGTTGCACGCGGGCCCCGCAATCGCCGGACGAGCCCCGGTCCCGACTCTCCCGTCCGGACCCGGCGGGCGTAACTGACCGCGGCCCCGGCCACACCCGCCAACCCAATGCCGGCCAACACCATCCGGCTGAGCACAAAGCCGATGTCGGGGATCAACGGCGCCGTGTTCAGGAACTCCACGCTCCGGTCCCCACGGATAAAGGTCTCGTGAATCCATATTCTGCCCGTGGGCTCCAGCAGCGCCAGCATGTCGCTGATCCCTTGGGGAAGCCAACCCGGCCACCCCATCAGCCAGTACAGCAGCATCACCAGCGGGAAGAGGAAGACGAGGACCGGGCGGCGGGTCCAGACGCCGATGAAGAACGACACCCCCGCGTAGAGCAGGATCTGCGGTAGCCCGATCAGCAGCGTCGGGAAGAGGTAGTTGCCGAGAGCGAACGGGCCGATGAGGTCGGATCCCGCGCTACCCTCAATGATATGGTTGAACCCCATCGACAGACCCAGGTACAACCCCCAGACGATCAGGAAGAACCCCACCCCGCCCGAGAACTTCGCCCACACGTACTCCCGTGGGGTGAGGCGAGTCGAATTGAAGACCTCCACGATCCGGAGTTCGATGTCCCGGATCACCACCAGACCCAGGGTCATCGCCAGGAACCAGGGGGCGGTCGCCAAGAGCACGAATCCCTGTCTGTCGGCCTGGTTGAAGACCGACGTGATGTAGGGCGGTTTCCCTGTGATCAGGGACTCGAGCGTCCAGATGACGCCCGCGCCCTGCGAGTTGCGCCACGCGATTAGCCCCATGAGCACGCATAGGAGCCAGAAAGCAGGCTGGCGCAGCCCCGTCCTGAGCTCTCGCCGGACAACCTCCCACCACCTTGTGAAGCCGTTCACGAAGCGAGTTCCATAGTACCTGATCCTACCCCGGACTACGGCGTTAAGTTCTTGGTTTTTCGGCGAGCCGCACGCCCGCCGAGAGCAGTTCACGCCTCCTCCGGGCAACCCCCTTACCACCGACAGAGTCACATTACCGAAAGCGTGAGGAATCCCGGTCGGTGGCGCGCCTCGTCGTCGCACCGTTCCCGAGGGCGAACAACATGCAGTGCCTCCGGTAACATCAGATCGCCCGAGAGTTGCAACCCGGCGCAAGCAAGGCCGCCGGGCTCTTGTGGCCTCAATGGCCGCGTCGGTCGCGATCCATGTGTTCGTCTTGTCTCTTGGCATCAACCCCCCCGCCGCAACGAACGGGCGTGTAGAGACAGCCCCTGCGGCGCCGGACTTCCCCTCGGCTATCCGGATCTCCGGAATCGTCGTCGCCGAGCCGGCCGCTCAGTTCGAATTGCCCGAAACGGCGACCGACGAAGTCGTGGCGGAGCCAAAGGCACCCGAGCCCGAGGATCCACCGCCCACACCGGAAACCAAGCAAGAGGATCCGTCGCCCACACTCGACCTCGGGCCGCCGCGAGCCGCCGGCGCGGATCCCGCCGCTGCGCTCGGGGCCCGCCTCTCCGACCCCTTGCTCTGGCGGGACATCCGGGACGTCTTTGCTGATTCGGCGTTCACGAGCGTCGAACCCCTGAGCCGCCGTGTCGACCGTGGAGGATCGGGAAACACGCCGACCGACGCCTGGGCGTTCAGCACGTGGACGACTCGAGACGCGGAGGGACGGCTCTGGGGCGCCGCTCCGGGTGTGATCTACATCGCCGGGTTCGCCATATCGACCTGCGGCGGGCGCTTCGATGCTTCAAACTGCGGGTTCGGCCTGCCTCCCTCTCGGCGGGGAGAATACCAGCAATTCCTTCGTGCCTGGAAGGAAATCGAGCAACAGAAGATTCAGGGGTGCATCATGGAACGCGCTCAGGCGATGCGTGAACGGCAAGAAGGGAAAGGGGACACGGTCGCCCCAAAGGTGTGCGCCAGTTTCAATGGTCGTTGACACGCGGGGTTGGGGTGCGGGGGTATGCGTTCATGATTCGGTCGTCTCGGACTCCTTGAGCAAGTAGACGATAGTGTGTATAGTACACACGATGTCCCGGCCGAGTGACGGTGAAGCACCCCAGCAGGGATATCCCGATCGGGACACTTCGCAGCATCTATCGGCAGGCCAATTGGAAATGGGAGGATCGCTGATGCGCTTTCCGATTGTGATTCACAAGGACGCACACAGCGGGCATGGAGTCACCGTGCCCGACCTTCCCGGCTGCTTTTCCGCCGGTGACACCCTGGAAGAGGCGATCGAGTCCGCCTGCGAGGCCATCGCATGCCATATCGAAGGACTGCTGATGGACGGCGAGCCGATCCCGGCCCGGGCCGCACTGGAAGCACATCAGGCCAACGAGGACTACCGGGATGGGGTGTGGGCCATCGTCGCAGTGGATATTTCGAAGCTCTCCAGCAAGACCAGGCGGATCAACATCACGCTGCCAGAGCGGGTACTGGCAATCGTGGACCAGGCGGCGGTGCGGGAAGGACAGTCGCGGTCCGGGTTACTGGCTCGCGCGGCGCTCAGCTACGTGCAAGGCCGGTCGGACGGTGGGTAGTAGGGCTGGTGCTGCTCGCCTGCCATTCATGCCGCTGTGCGCTTGCCATTCCCGCCGTTGTATCTCGATCTGGGCCGTCAAGGTGAAATGAAGCAGCCGGTGGTGCGGTGCGGGCTCCCGGGCCATGCTTACCTCACTGCTCGCGCCCTTCCAAAGGAGGCATGATGTCTGCGCCAACACGCTACCTGCGAACTGTGGGCCGCTACAGCCCGCTTCGCCCGGCCGCCTTCTTGGCTGGCCTGGTCCTCGCGGTGCTCTATCTGAGTGCTTGCGCCGCCTATCGGTACACGGAACTGTTGAACCCCACCGTGAAGGTTGAGGTTGAACACCCGCCAAGCGTAGGGTTCGTCGTCGACCAGGTTGTCTTTGCTTCAGAGCATTCGCCGTCCTTGCTGGAGACCCTTGGTTTTTCAGGGCAGACCTCGCCGGCCCGCTGTGGAGCCGAATTGGTGCAGGCATTGACCCAGGTGCTGATCGAAGGCGGCCTTCAAGTCGCGCACGCGGAACGCGGGGGAGACGCGGACGCGCTGATCACGGTCAACGTCACTCGATGTGACACCGAGCAGGACACGACACAGACATCGAGAGAGATCGTCGAAACCGTCAGGGACAGCACCCGTCGTCGAACTGTGCCGGAATACCATTCACGAACAAGGGTGTCTTTTCGGGCGACGTTCGAAGTCACAGACTTGTCGACCGGTCTCGTGGCGGTTTCACGGGTCTTCGCGCGCGAGCCCGAGACGACCTACTCGAGCGATGAGGGGTATCCGGAGTTTCCATCCGCGGGTGACGTGGCTGAGGGAGCCTACGCCAGTGTGGTGGAAGCCATCATACCGATGTTCTTTCACTGGGGGGAGACGAGAGAACTGGTCTTCTTTGACGACGAGAATTGTGGCTTCAACACGGCATACCGGGCCGTTAGGGCCGGCGACTTCGAGCGTGCGCTGGAAATATCGATTGCGAACGTGGAATCCTGCCAGCCCGACCCGGCGACCGATGTCACAGAGAGGGACGTGGCGGCGGCACACTACAATGTCGGCATCCTGTACCGAATCAGAGGAGACTTTGATTCGGCAAAGCTCAGCTTGGAGCAGGCCCTCGCGACGGATCCCGATAACGGCGTTGTCAGACGCGCTATCGGGGAGACTCTCTCGGCCGAGGCGGCCGCGGCCGGTGTCAGCCGCGCCGGGAGGATTCGGCGGTTCCGGCGGTAGCAGTTTGGCGGGGCCGAGCGGGAGGGGTCAAGTCAATCAGTCTTAGCCTTAGCCTGGCCGCGTTCGTCATCGAGATCCCAACCGAAGGGACGGAGCCCGCTCTGGGCCTGCTTGGGGCTCATGTCGGCTCCGGCCAACCCCCTCGCCACCGACAGAGTCACATCACCGAAAGCGTGAGGAATCCCGGTCGGTGGCGCGCTTCGTCGTCGCAGCGTTTCTGAGGGCGAAGAGGATCCGTCGCCCACACTTGACCTCGGGCCGCCGCGTGCCGCCGGCGCGGATCTCGCCGCTACGCTCGGGGCCCGCCTCTCCGACCCCTTGCTCTGGAGGGACATCCAGGACGTCTTTGCTGATTCGGCGTTCACGAGCGTCGAACCCCTGATTGGCCGTCTCGACCGTGGAGAATCGGGAAACACGCCGACCGACGCCTGGGCGTTCAGCTCGTGGACGACTCGAGACGCGGAGGGACGGCTCTGGGGCGCCGCTCCGGGTGTGATCTACATCGCCGGGTTCGCCATATCGACCTGCCGCGGGCGCTTCGATGCTTCAAACTGCGGGTTCGGCCTGCCTCCCGCGCGGCGGGCCAACGAGGACTACCGGGATGGGGTGTGGGCCATCGTCGCAGTGGATATTTCGAAGCTCTCCAGCAAGACCAGGCGGATCAACATCACGCTGCCAGAGCGGGTACTGGCGATCGTGGACCACCTTTGGCACCGAAGAGCCGTACCGAATGCCCTGCGCGTTGGATCCACGAGGTCAGCGCTCGAAATCACCGGGGTCCAGGATACGGTCAAGGGCTCGGGCTCCGTGGATGACCCGCAGGATGGTGATGGGTGAACTCTCCCAAGCGTAAAGCACGATCCAGTTGAATACCCACCACCACCGGACGCCCTCGCCGGTGAATTCAGGGCGCGTTGACCCGGAAGCCGGCATCTCTGCCAAGTGCTCGAAGGCCGTCAAGAATCTCCCGTGGACCCGCAACGCACGATCGGTGCCCGAGTGTTCCGATATGTAGAGGAAGATCTCTTCGAGCTCCTCTTGGGCGGTGTGGCTGAGCCGATAGCCTGCCGACACTCAGGTTTGCGCCTCGATACGTTCCCTCAACCGCTGCATGGCCGTTGGCCCGTCCGTCACGCGGTTATCCGCGACTTCGCGCAGGGCGGCATCGGCAAGTTGGCGGAAGTGCGCTCGGGCACGATCCAGAAGCGCCGACGGGATCCTTTTCCTCTCTTCTTCGCCTAGCCCCTCGAGAATCCACTTCTCAAGCAGCCTACGGTGCTCGGCTTCCTCCAGCAGACGCAACCCCTGCCGCACCACCTCGCTGGCAGTTCGGTAGTGTCCCCGCGAGACCAATCGTTCGACGAAGGCGTCCTGGTCGGGTGGGAGCGAGATATTTCGGGTTTGCCGGATAGCCATGTGTCAAGATGGCGTACGGCAAGACCTGTGTCAATTATTGCCACAGCACGCTAGAGGTGTGGGACCGCCAACCACACGAATCCCCGCTCCGTCACGCGCGGACCGATTCGGTAACCCCGACGCCGCTCGCGCTCGGCTACCCGCCCCCCAGATCCCCATCCCGAATCGCCCGAAACTCGTTCCCCTCCCGCCAATTCGGCCAGTCATCCGACGTCACCAGCCGATACCCCACCCGAAACAGCAACCCCAGGTCATCCAGCGCCCCCGTCAGATCCCACGACGGATCGAACTCGTCGGACGGCTTGTGATAGCGGTTGCTGGTGTAGTCCGCCCGTCGCGCCAGCGTCCATTCCGTGCCGTGTTCGACGTGGTCGATCCCCGAATCGGTGTAGATCGAGGGGACGCCCACCTTCGCGAAGCTGAAGTGATCGGAGCGGTAGTAGAACCCCTTCTCGGGCTCGGGGTCCGGCCGCAGGGTGCGCCCCGCTCGGGCCGCAGCCTCTTCCAGATAGTCGTCCAGCTCGGAGGCCCCCATCCCCACGACCGTGATGTCGTTCATGGGGCCGTCGACGTTCAGCCCGTCGATGTTGATGGTCGCCACCGTGCTCGCCGTCGGGTAGACGGGGTTGGCCGCGTAGTAGGCGGACCCCAGCAGCCCCTGCTCCTCGGCGGTGACGGCCATGAAGAGGACGGACCGCGCCGGACGCTCCGGCAGCGCCCCGAACGCGCGCGCCAGCTCGATCAGTCCGGCGGTGCCGGTGGCGTTGTCGAAGGCGCCGTTGAAGATCGGGTCCTCCATGGAGTCGTCACCGCGCCCGAAGTGGTCCCAATGGGCCGTGTAGATGACGTACTCGTCCGGCCGCTCGCTCCCGCGCAGAAGCGCGAGCACGTTCTTCGACTCGGAGCGCTGGACGAGGTTGGTGACGGTCACCGAAGCCGAGGCCCCGAGGGGCACCGCACGGAAACCGGGCTGGGCGGCTTGACCCGCCAGCACTTCGTAGCTGTGTCCGGTCGCGTCGAAGATCTCTCGCGCCACCTCCCCCTGCACCCATCCCTCGACCGCGACCCGGCCCATGTTGCCGTCGTCGCCCTCCTGGCCGAACTGCGGGCCGGTCCAGCTGCCGCTCACGACCTCCCACGGGTATCCGGCTGCCGCTTCCTCATGGACGACGAGCGCGCCCGCCGCGCCCTGACGGGCCGCTTCCTCGAACTTGTAGGTCCAGCGGCCGTAGTAGGTCATCGAATTGCCGCGGAACAGCGCGTCGTCCTGGGTCGCGAACCCCGGGTCGTTGACCAGGATGACCACGGTCTTGCCGGTCGCGTCGACACCTTCATAGTCGTTCCAGCCGTACTCGGGCGCGACGACGCCGTAGCCTACGAAGACCATCTCGGAGTCGGTGATCGACTCGCTCTCGACGACGCGCTTGGTCCAGGCTACGTAGTCGGTGGTCCAGGCGTAGTTCAGCTCGGTGTCTCCCGCCGTCACGGTAAGCGTGGGCTGTCCCTGCTCGGTCAGGGCCACGAGGGGGACGTTCTGGTAGAAGGAGTCGCCGTTGCCGGGCTCGAGGCCCGCCGCCTGGAACTGGTCGACCACGTAGGCGACGGTGGTTTCCTCTCCGGGGGTGGAGGGTCCGCGGCCTTCGAACTCGTCGCTCGAGAGGGTCCGGATGGCGGCAGCGAAGGTCTCGGCGGACATGGTCGGGGCGGGGGCGTCGGCCGGATCCGGGCTGTCGGCGGGGTAGGGGTCACCGCACGCGAGCACGGCGGTGCAGGGGAGCAGGGCCAGTAGGGCGAGGTGGCGGATCGTGCGCGATGTGGTGTAGGGGGAGGCTGCATTCATTGGTCGGTTCTCGTGGGGTGAGGGGAGGTCACGAGCGATAGAGGTCGTCAAGGGACTACGCAACCTCACGCGGCTCAATAGCGGCTAGAGCTTCACCCACACGCAGCTCCGCCACCGAAAGCTCGTACCGGTCCTGGTACTCGCAGGAAGCCCAGCGTATATCGCATATCGATATACGGCAAGACTGCCGGCCGCCCGGAGCGCTGGATATAGGTACCTGCCTCAGCCGATCGAGTAGACCAACCCGGCCCGAAGGGTCAGGGCACGCTGCTTCATGAAATCGCTGTCGGACTTGTCGAGGTCGAGTAGCCCGTAGGTGTACAGGAGGCCGAACGACATGCCCAGGGTATCGAGAAGCTTGATCTCAAGCCCGCCGCCTCCGGCCAGTCCGAGGTCATAGGTTGACCTGTCCAGGCCGCGGGCCTCGTCGCAGTCCCCGCCGAACTCGAATGTGCCGCCATCAGGGCCGGTGGCTTTGGCGGTGAACCCGCAAGATGACGCCAGGGCCAGAGCAGGGCCCGCCAACAGGTGTGCCGAGACGCGGTCGCCCGACACGGGGAATTGCGCCCTTCCGAGCGCCGTGAACTCGAGATAGTCGGTCTCCACCCGTGACTCGGCGCTCACACCCTGCTCCGAGAAATCAAAACGTCCCCCCTTTTGCGAGTAGCTGCCGCCCAGCTGAATGCCCCAGCCGTCGGACGCTGGAATACTTGCCGCAAGGCCGATCGAGAGTCGCGTGACCGATTTGAGGTCCGGGGAAAAAAAATCGGAGTCTGTGCTGATGTCCAGCGACGCGATGTTCACGCCGCCTGTTACCGCGATGGAAACCTGGCCGAAAGCGGGTGTCCCGGTCAGCAGAAGAAGGATGGTCGCAAGGAGGGGGGTCGCGAAGCGTTTCATGAAGGGTCCTTTCGGAGGAGTGGGCCCGTGTGTACCGAGTGAGCGCACGCCTTGGCAGCAGCTACTATCTGCGTTGGCCAGTTGGTCACGCCGGAACACCGGCCCATCATCATGTTCGTGGTACACCCCGGGATACCGTCAGATCCCGAGCTACTCCCGAAGCAACCGATACATCCGGACCGTCTCCACGCCGAGCGCATCCGAGTGGACTCCGAGGACGAACTGCCCGCCAATCTCGGTGACCCGGAATTCGTTCGGAATCGTCAGATAGCCGGTGAGCCTGCCTTCGGCGTCGAAGATGTCCCACTCCTGCGGACCGGGATCCTGAGCGAAGCGATTTCGATACCGCTGGACCCACAGGCTGCCGGCCTCGTCGGACATGAGCATGCCGTGGACCGGGTGGGTGCTCGCGAACTCCGTTTCAAGGATCCGCTCCACGGCCGGACCGGACCTTCCCTCGAAGCTCTTCTCGACTTGGGCCTGGGATTCGGCGATCTCCTCCTGCGTCACCGCCTTCGGAGTCCGATTCATGCGCACGATCCTGCGCACGGAGCCCGTTCGGTCATGTCCCACCAGCTCGAAATCGCTCGGATGTGCATACCAGGCCAGGGTGCCTCCCACCGCGAACTGGGCGCGCGAGCCGAAGCCCAATGCGAGGCCGTTTCGGCCCAGCCGGCTGCCCGCGAACTCGCCGAGGGTCTCAAGGATCTCGCCGTCACGGTCGACCGCGTACAGGAACTGCGTGGATTGGTCGCGTGTGTCCCGGGATACGGGCCGCGAGCCGGTCTGAATGAGCAGGGTGCCGTCGTCGAGCCAGCCGACCACATTGGGGGCGGACGCCCCCGGAAGCCGGGGAACGGGAAACGATCGGACGAACGCTCCGGCGGATGTAAAGAGGGACACCCGCCCGTTCAGGTTGTCGATCGCCGCGATCGAGTCGCCTGGCAACTCCGCAATCGACACGAGGTTGGTGAACTCTCCGGGTCCCTCGCCGGGGCGACCGAAGGTGACCAGGTGGCTTCCGTCCTCGTTGAAGATGCGGATTTCGCGGGCTAGGCCGTCGGCTACGGCGATGTCGCCGCTGGATAGTTGTATGGCCGCCTGGCGAATGAAGCCGAAGAGATCCGGGCCGTCTTCGTCGCCATCGGCTCGTCCGATCTCGAGGACGGGGGGGAGTTGGAGTTGCCATTCCTGGCTGAAGGCATCGGAGGGGTTTTCGGCGATGAGGACGTCGGCGCTGTCGCGTAGGATGGTGGTGGCGGACGGGTTGTCGGCGGTGCAGCTGGTGCAGAGAAGTGATGCCGTGAGGAGGAGGGTGGGGCGGGGGACTGGTGCCTTGGGCATTGGTGGCTCCGGGATGGGTGGGGTTGCCGGGCAGCCTGCTACAAGTGGGACACCGTGAGCGGGGCCAATGGTTTGGGGGGGGTAGTTTCAGGAAGTGGACGTCATCCGATCCGGATGGTCCAGGCGGTACATGTGCACCGTCTGGATCCCGAGTTCGGTTTCGTGGAGGAGGAGAACGTAGTCGGCGCCGAATTCCCAGACATCGCCGGGGAGCTGGGCCAGGTGGCAGGAGAACTCACCGTCGGGGCCGAAGGCGAGCCAGCCACGGTCTTCGCGGGGCCGGTCGTATTGTTCAACCCAGACGTGTCCGTCGCGACCCAGCATGAGGTGGGAGATCGCCGGGAAGAGATCGGCCACCGGGCGCTCGTCGCTGAGCCTGGCATCGTCGAAACGGCTCCAATCCACGGAAGCGAACTGGGTGCGCCCTTCGATGTAGTCCTCGCGCCAGGCACCGACGTCCGCGCGGGTCACCTCCCGATCGGGTTCGAACCAGCGGACGATGGTGCGGAGGTTGAACTCGTCGTCCAGGACCCGAAACTCGGTGTCCCTTCCATGCGCCAGCACGATCGTGGATCCCCTTGCGTCGAACTCTGCGAACGACTGGAAGAGGGGGAACAGCCAGAGGTCCGGGGCCTCGCTGACGACGCCGCTGGTCCGGTCGGGCATGCGGGCAAGACTGCCCACGAGCTGGCCGCCGGGGTCGTGGATTTGCACGATGAGGGTGTCCGGGACGGAGAAGTTCTCACGGCTCGCCGACCTGGATCTCGGATTCACGGTGTATCCGTTGTCGAGCACGCCAGCAGCCTGGGGCGCGTAGGGGAACACCGGCGTGAAGTTGACCTGCCGCACGAATTCGCCTTGGGCCGTGAAGAGGTTGTAGCGCCAGGGGGAGTTGTCGCCCACCCACAGGGTGTCGCCGGCGGTGATCCAGAGGATGAAGGGATCTGTAAACTCGCCGGGCCCTTCGCCGTGCCGGCCCATCGACCGCAGGTGTCTCCCGGCCTCGTCGTAGATGCGGATCTCGGCCGTCGCACGGTCGACCGCCGCAACGGATCCGTCGGACAGGCGCCCCATGCCCCGGATGTAGGAGAACCAATGCCGTTCATCCACCTCGTCGTCGCCGATGACCAGGACGGGCTCCTCGCTGATCGTGCAGGTCGCGTCCGAGCTTGTGGGGTCGCTGTTGACGATCTGGACCCCGGCGCTGTCGATGGAGATGGTGAGCTCGGGGGGCGCTTCGGCGCCGCAGGCGGCGAGGAGGAGGGTGAGTGCGGTGGCCGCGGACAGGGCAGTGGGGACGGTGACGGGCTGCAGGCGTATCATCATTTGATCATCAACCGGTTGTCGGGGGGGGGCTTCCGTCCCTACGGAGTGGCTGATGGCGGGGTTCCGGGGGGGTGGGGCTGTTCGAGCGGTGCGGTGGTTTGGCAGGTGGTCCTGGCGGGTTAGCCGTGTGGTGGATGCCGAATTCGAGAAAGCCACGACGGGGCAAGCATGCCCCAATTCGGATCCGCGGTCAAATCGAGACCCGCACCCCGCCAGTGTACAGACATCCCACTCCGCGACGTCTGGGCCCGGCCCTTACACCAGCAAGATGCGGACGGTCAACTTGACAGATGGCCCTTCCATATCAGCTACTTGTTGACTTCCCCAATACCAGATCCCGCCTAACCCGGCAGCGTGAGGAGTCCAAGACCCCCCGAACCCCATGGTCACCCCCATGCCTCCCTTCACCTCCGATCGGGAGCGGCGCCTCTGGCTCTGCGCGCTGGCCGTCGTCGTCGCCATCTACTCCACGCTTGGCCTGGCGGGAACCCTGGCCGAGGTACTGCGCGAGCGGAACCTGCTGCCAGCCTCGTTGCTCTTCCTCCTGTTCCTCCTGGTGGCCGCCATCGTCGGAAGTGGGTTGAAGAGGCGCCCCGGGCGGCTCGAGGTCTGGGTAGTGCTTGGCATCACGGCCGTCTACGGGTTGGCGGTGCTCAGGATGGGCGGCAGTCCCGAGGAGCGCACCCACCTGTTCGAGTACGGCATTGTCGCCGTCCTGATCTACCACGCTCTCAGCGAGCGTTCGCAGAACGGCCGCCGGGTGCGGGCGCCGGCCGCACTCGCCCTTGTAGTGACCGCGCTGTTGGGCTGGCTCGATGAGGGCATCCAGGCGCTCCTGCCCAACCGCGTCTACGACACCTTCGACGTCGCCGTCAACGCCCTCTCCGCCCTGATGGCGATTGCGGCGAGCCTGGCCATCGCGTGGGCGCGCCGGCGGATCGGCGCTCGTAGCTCGTCCCGATAGCAGGTGCCGTCAGACCTCTCTGCGGACCGCGCCTCAACCCTCCCCCGGCGTCGTCAGCCGGTACACCACGACCGTCTCCACCCCCAGCTCGTCGGCCTGCACGCCCAGCCAGTAGTCGGCCCCGAACTCGTAGGCGGTGAGCCCGGAGTGGGAGTACTCCAGGTGGCAGAGGAAGCCACCGTCCCTGTCGAAACCCATCCAGCGCTGCCGCTCCGCCCGCGGTTCCCGGTAGGGCAGCACCCACACCCGCCCTTCGCGACCGATCTCCACATGGGAAAATGCCGGGAAGACATCGGCGGCGGGAACGTCCTCACTCACAACCAGATCGTCGATGAAACTCCAGTTGGGCGAGTTGCGGCCCCCGCGGCTCTCGATGTAGTCCTCGCGCCACGCCCGTACATCGGCGCCGCTGACGTCCCGGTCCAAATCGGGCCACCGCAGGATGCGAAGCAGCCATAGTTCGTCGTCCAGCAGGCGTACCTCCGTTTCGCTCGTGCGCGCCAACGCGATCGTGCTTCCGCCCGCTTCGACCACGGCTGGTGCGGTGAAAATCTGGTACATGCCCTCCGGGCCGTACGTCGTGTGGACGATGCGGGCCAGAGTTGCGAGCCGCTCGCCATCCGGCCCATGAACTTCAACCACGACGGTGTCGGGCACCTTGAAGTCCCGAGGCGTAGGCCACTTCCACACAGTGTTGACGGAGACCCCGTTGTCCAGCACGCCACCTAGTCGCGACGCGTTTCCGTAGATCGGCTTCATCTCCACGGCCCGCACCCATTTGCCGCCAGAGGTGAACACGTTGTAGCGCCAGGGATTGTAGTCCCCGGCCCACAGCGTGTCGCCCGGAAGCACCCAGAGCTTCCACGCGTTGCGGAACTCGCCCGGACCCTCTCCGTGGCGTCCCATGGAGCGCAGGTGCCGCCCGCCCGCATCGAAGATCCGGATCTCGGCGCTCGCGTCGTCGATCACGGCCACCGAGCCGTCCGAAAGCCGGCCCACACCCCTGATCGTGCTGAACCACTGCGCTTCGTCGCCCTCGTCGTTGCCGACGCGGAAGATGGGTTCGTCACCGAGGGTGCAGGTGGCGTCCGAGCGCGAGGGGTCGCTGGTCACGATCTCGACCCCGGCGCTGTCGCTCCTGATGGTGATCTCCTGGGACTCGGCCGGACCGGCAGCGCCGGCGAGGAGGGCGAGGCCGGCCGCTACGGCTCCGGGCGCCAGCGCGGTGGAAGAGAGCGCGAACGGCTCCATACGTCCGTTGACATTGCGAGGCCACTTTCGGCGGATTTCCTCCATCGAATCGCCTTGGGTGTGGATCCCGTATCCGATCGCGCTGGCCGAATACCCACCATCGACCTCGTCCTCCGTAACTTCGAAGATGATCTCGCTCATTCGCTGCTGACTCCGTTCTCGCAAGGCTCCACGCCTCAGTATACCTGGCCCCTCCGGGATAGTACCATGGGTCCGGCGCGTGGGAGAACATGTCGCGCTACACTCCGGCAAGAACCAGCAGATCAACATCATATTGCATCTTATACTTGCTATTCGACGAAAAATCGTTATAATCGCGTTATGATTCACACATTCTCAGTATCCAACTACGGATCGATACGTGAAGAAGTGACCCTCGATCTGCGGATCCCGGGCACGGCACCGGATCTGGCTTGCTTCAGGCGGAGTGCGGCCAAGCCCGGTGTCCGAGTACCTGCGGTCGCTGTTCTCATGGGGCCCAACGGGTCGGGCAAGACGACATTGCTGCGTGCGTTGGTGGATCTGGGGCGGATTGTGTCGTCTCCTACTAATCCCGTGCACCTGTTGCCGTTTCTGTCTGGGCACACCCAATGGGAGCCGACACGGTTCTCCCTGGAGGGTGAAGGGGACTTCCTGGCACCAGGCGAGACTCCGCGACGGTACCGGTACGAACTCACAGTCGGGCGCCAACCGACGGAAGACGGGGCGCAAGACCTCTTCGTGAGTCATGAAGCATTGGTGCACTTTCCCAGAGGACGCCGCCGCAGGCTACTTGAGCGGCCGGCTCCCGGAACACCCATCTACGTGTCGCGCGATTTGGGCCTAAGGGCTCGGGACGATCGGCTGAGGGGGGTTGAGCCCAACCGATCCGCAATCGCTACGCTCGCTTTGCTTAACGTGCCCGTCGCGGCGCGTTTCGCGATCTCGATGAGAGATTGGGTGGTTAGCACGACCAATATTGTCGGCAACGACACCGTGGCCCCGGATACCTCGACCGTCATCGGCTGGTTGGAGGCCAGTCCGGACGCCAGACAATGGGCCGAGGCACAAATCCAGCGGAGCGACCTGGGGATCGAGGGCATGGAAATCGCCGACGGATTCGGCGACAAACACATCCGGTTCAACCACAGCGGGCTCGACACACCGATTGTCCTCGGTTTGGAGTCCAAGGGAACGCGACGTCTGCTTCATCTATTGCCGGTGATCAAGTTTGCGCTGGATGTGACTGGATTGGCAGTCCTCGACGAGATCGACGGTGACCTGCATGTCGACATGTTGGCTGAAATGCTCAACTGGTTCAGATCGCGTGAGAGCAATCCTCGCAATGCCCAACTGCTGGTATCCTCGCATCACGTCGGCCTGCTCGATGATCTGGAGAAGGAAGAAGTCTTCATCGTCGAGAAGGACGGTAGCGGGGCCACCAGGGTCTACGGTGCTCAGGATGTGCGAGGCTTGCGACGTGATGTCCGTCTCTATCCGAAGTACCGGGCGGGCGTGCTCGGTGGCCTCCCGAGATTCGGCTGAGGCGCGATGCGGATCGCTCTCGGCCTCCTCACGATGACAGGCGAGCCTTCGACGAGGAAGGCCGAGCGGGGCGACTTCAGGTACGGCGCGAAGGCTTCTCCGTAAAGGGTGTGCAAGGTGGCGCCGTTGCAGTCGAGCTCTGCCTTCACCGCGTTCCAGTAGCGCCAGGCAGGGTGTTCGACGACGTATTCGATGGTCTGGCCGCGGCGGGTGCCATATCCGTAAGTGTGGTCGGTAAGGAACTCTTCTTCGCTGTCCGGTTCGGGGAGCCGTGGGTCTTGCGTGGTGTCGGCCGTTGCTTCCACGCGGTTCCAGGCCTTGTCATGATACCAGGAATAGCGAACGGTGGTTGCCCTCTCGCGTGCTGCTGTGCCCGGAGATCCGGGCGGCATGGGATGATGCTGGAAAAGCCGGTCCATCGGCAGCGCCTTGTAGGGCTCACCGTAGAGTAGGCGGGCCAGGAGCGCGACGGTGGGCAGTGGAACCAGTTCCCTGACGAAGACGACGCCTCTGCGCCAGCCGTCGTCGGTCTTGCGGCGGACGTAGAAGCGCAGGTTCATCTCTTCGAAGTCCCGGTGAAAGGGGACGGACGTGTTCAGGATCCGGACGTCGGCGAATTCGAAGGCCACGATGCTGGCCAGCGTCTTGCCCTGCCAGGCGTCAAGCTCGATCCCCGGCGGGACGAAGGGCGCGAGAATCTTCGGATCGACCTCGTAGTTGAGCATGACGAGGTTTCTCCACCAGGCGGTCAGGAAGACCGGCGGCAGGCTATTGTCAAAAGCACTCACGACACCGGCCTCCCCCTGCTTCCGACCTCGTACGGCATCCCCGTCTCCCCGTCGACGATCTCCGGTGGTCGTTCTTCCGTGCTATTGCTCGCCACCAACCTGGGTGGTCATCCTGACATGAGAGCCCCGCTGGCGGACGACTTCATATCCCAATCGACCCAAGGCTGCCACCAGCGTTCGTCCGCTGACATTTCGAGGCAACTTCACGGGGCAAGAACTTCATCGCGCACGCAATGCAGACGAATGATCCCGGGCCGCTCCATCGTCTCATCGAAGTAGCAGTCAATGGCTTCCCGGACGTTTCGGCGGATGTCCTCCATCGAATCGCCTTGGGTGTGGATCCCGTATCCGATCGCGCTGGCCGAATACCCCCCGTCGACCTCGTCCTCAGTGACTTCGAAGATGATCTCGCTCATTCGCTGCTGACTCCGTTCTCGCAAGGCTCCACGCCTCAGCACTTGGCCCCTCCGGGATTATACCACGGGTCCGGCACGTGGGGGAGCATGTCGCGCTACACACCCCCTACGAAATCGGCCTCCCCCTCACCCTCACCACAAACTGCCCCTCGCTCCAGCTGGACACCACCACCACCCCGCTCTCAAAGAACGGATAGTTGCTCCACGCCCCCCCGAACGCCGGCAACCCCGGATCATCCGGCACGGTGTCGAAGAACCCGATCTCCATCGGATTCTCAATATCGCTGATGTCCAGCACCCGGAGCCCCCTCATCAGATTCGCGAAGTGCTCCTTCATCAGCAACGGATCATCAAGGTCCGCCACATCCCAGATCAGCGTCCGCGTCCGGTCAACACCAGGCGGTCACAGTACGACTCGACGCGGGCGAAATGGTCCCGGTGTTCCCCCAAACCAGGCAATCATCTCCTCCCAAAGAGGTCGACCACCTCGCGAACCGTCATGTCACCCGCGGAACGCGAGAGCCGTGTCTCGACGGCGGATGCGATCGCCTGTTCGAACCGCTGCTGCTGCCGTTCCGCCAGATGGATGATCTCAATTCCTGCCTCTTCCGACATTTCCAGGCCGCGGAGGCTTGCCTGCGCGTAGCCGATCGCTCCGCGCATCGAAAGCGAAGCATCCGCGGCAGCATCGATCCAACCCTTCTCCCGGTCCGAGAGTGACGCGTACACATCGCCGTTCATCAGCAGCACGAACGGCGTGCCGGAGAGGGGGAGCCAGGTGGTCAGGAAGTTTGCCGGCTCGTGTAGCCGGAGAGCGGATATCCCGGAGAGGGCAATCGCAATGCCGTCGAGAACGCCGTTGGCCAGGTTCTGTTGCAGCACCGTGCCCGGCTGCATGACGGCGTTCGCGCCGAGTGCCTCGATGAATGCGATGTCGCCCCGCGACGACACCCGGATCTTGAGTCCTCGCATGTCTTCGAGTGCCCGTACCGGTCTGTCCCGAGTAAGGAGGACCGGGGCGTCGCTCGCTCAGATCGCCAACACCTTGGCCTGGTATTCGCGCTCCAGCACCGGCTTTGCGCGCTCCAGCGCCTCGGTACACTCGACAGCGGTCAGGCAGACTCCGGGGAAAGAGACGACGTTGGTCTTCGGAAAGAGGTCAGCAGTGTAGCCAGGCAGGGCGAGAGCGATATCGGCCACGCCGTCGAGCAGCATCCCGTACTCCCTTGCCAGCGACGAATTCAAGGCGCCTCCGGGAAATGGCTGACGGTCAGCTTGCCGCCGGAGAGCTCTGCGACCCTTTCCGAGAACGGAGTCAAGAGCGCAGCGTTCATCGGGTGGGCCGGCCCCATGAAATAGGCCAGCACCAGATCCCTGGTATCACTTGCGGGCCGCACGCACCCAGCGGCGGCCGCCAGCGCCGCGAGAGTCAGGATCCGCGTCCCGTACGCCAACTCAGTATGCCCTCGCCCTGGCTACCGTGGAGACACGGAGCGTGAGGATTTCCATGTTGTGAAACTGCTGGTGCCGGACCGACGACGCCAGATGCCTGAGTAGCCGAAGGGAGATCTCCTGTTCGGGTTGCGGGCCCTCGGTCTCGTCGCCAAGCCACGCCAGGCGGTCCTGAAGGTTGAGTTCTTCCTCCCCGGCGGCAGCTACGCCGAACTCCAGCACGGCTTCCCGGCCTTCTCTGCGCGCCGTCAGCAGCAACTCACGCCGCTCCTCCTGGATCGAGGGCTCGGGGTCCGCTCCCACCCCGCGCGAGTCCAGGAGCGTCACCAACGCCTCTTCGCTTGCGGCCTCGATGCGCCCGATCGACTCCTGCAGCCCGTGGCGAGCAGCGAACTTGTGAAGGAATTCCCTGATCCTGGGCAGTTCCTCCAGCTCGAGCTTACCCTTGAACCGGACCTTCCGCGGCGTCGTCAAAAGCGTGAGCAGAATGGCGACCAACCCGCCCGCGGTCATCCCGTTGCTCAGCAACCCCCCCGCGAAGTCCGCAAAGTACTCGGGGAAGACCAGGTCGAACTCGAGCGCGGTACCAACCCAGAACGAGATGCCAGCGATCAGTCCGTTGCGAGGGTTGGTGCCAGCGCCCAGGACGACTTCGCGCATGCCAACCACGAACAGCATGGCCATGACCACCGCGATCGAGGCGGCCACGACGGCGGCGGGGATGGCGAGGATCAGGGCGAGCGCCTTGGGCAGTAGAGCCAGGATAATGAAGGTTGCCCCGGCCGCGAGACCGGTGCTGCGTGCCGCGACGCCGGTGACTTCGATGGCGGAGACAGCCACCGGAAACGGCGTGTTGGGCATCGTGCCCGCGAGGCCCGCAAGGACATTCCCGGTGCCTTCCGCGGCCAATGCGCCCTGTACCGAACGGAAGTCGACCGCCCGCGGGCGCCGCCATGATACACGCTGGGTGGCGATGGCTACACTGATCGACTTGGTCGAGCCGACCAGGGTAACCAACAGAAACCCGGGCAGGAGCGACCAGAACTCCGGCCCGAAACCCAGATCGAGTCCAGGAGGTCGTCCCTCCGGCATGCCGAACCAGGCGGCATCGGCCACGCGGCCGACATCGTAGATGCCGAAGAATCCGGCGATCACGGAACCGGCGACGATCCCCGCGGCGGGTGCCCAGGGGCGGAGCGCCCCGCGCCCCTTGAGTGCGATCCCCATCGCGATGGCGACCGTGACGCAGGCGCTGATCGGTCCGGAGATTGCGGGAGCGTCGGGCGGCAGCTGGTTCAGCATGCGGAACAGAATCGGCATCACGGTGACGGGAAGCAGCATGATCACCGTCCCCGTGACGATGGGCGTGAGCACCCGGTGCAAGAGAGACAGGCGGGTGGAGAGTGCGGTCTGTGCAACCGCCGACACGACGACGAGCGTGGCGAGCATGGCAGGCCCTCCCTGCACCAGCGCCGTCACGCAGACCGCGATAAAGATCGAGGAGGTGCCGTGAAGGAGGACGTAACCCGCGCCGAGCCGTCCGAGCCGTGCAGCCTGGAGGATTGTGGACACGCCGCAGGCCAGGACGGTAGCGAAAACGGCCCACAGCAGGAAACTGTCCGCGCCAGCCGCCCGAAACACGATCGTTACCATCAGCACCACCGAGTTCACGGTGAGGATGGCAAGCTGCAAGCCCAGAGCGAGGGTGAACGGCCCGGGAAGCCGGTCGCCAGCTTCGTAATGGAGGGTCTCGTGTGACTTCATTCAGGTCATCCCCTCTACGAAACCGGCCTCCCCCTCACCCGCACCACGAACAGCCCCTCACTCCAGCTGGACACGATCACCACCCCGCTCTCAAAGAACGGATAGTTGCTCCACGCCCCCCCGAACGCCGGCAACCCCGGATCATCCGGCACCGTGTCGAAGAACCCGATCTCCATCGGATTCTCAATATCGCTGATGTCCAGCACCCTGAGCCCGCTCATTAGATTCGCCTGGTACAGCCGATTCCCCCGCACATACTGGTTGTGATCGATCGTCCCCGTCTCGGCGAAGTGCTCCTTCATCAGTAGCGGGTCGTCGAGATCCGCCACATCCCAGATCAGCGTCCGCGTCCGGTCGACACTGCCCTGCGCCTCGTCCCCCTCGTCGCCCATGAAGAAGTAGCTCTGGTCCTCGGTCAGCCAGCCCTGGTGCGCGTAGCCCACGTTGGGATAGTCGCCGCGGGCGATGGCGACGGGGTTCTCGCGGTCGGTCACGTCGGCGATGCTCAGGGCGGTCTCGTTGGCGCCGAAGCAGATCTCGCGGCCCTGGTAGTCCTCGTCCGGCCCCCGGTAGATGACGCACTGGGCGTCGTGGGAGTAGCCGGTGCGCTGGCGTCCGGTGGTGCCGTCGGCGAAGCAGCCGAGGAAGACGGGCTCGGCGGGGGTCCGCACGTCGATCATGTGCAGGCCGCCGCCGCAGGTCTCGCCGCCCATGCTGCTGCCGACCGCGTACGCCATCCCGGTCTCCTCGTTGATGACGATGTTGTGGGCGCTGTGGATGCCGTCGTAGTGGGCGGTCTCGGCGAAGGTCACCGGCGGGCCCGTGGCGTCCCTGAGCTGGGTGAGGTCGAAGATCTGGACCCCGTGCGATCCGGCGCCGTCGGCGACGATGAAGGCATGGTCCTGGTACACCTTGATGTCGCGCCAGAGGTTCTCGATGGCGCCCTCGGTCAGGGGCAGCTCGCCGACGTAGCGGGGACCCGCGGGGTCGCTGATGTCGACGAAGGCCGTCGCGTCCGAACGCCCCACCAGCGCCCAGTCCCTGCCGGTCACCGGGTCGGTCCATCCCCAGATGTCGTTGAGGATGGTGCCCGGATCGGCACCCAGCGACGCCAACGGCACAAACGCGACCAGGTCGATCTGCGAGCAGTCGAAGGGGCCGGTCGCGCCGTCGGTGCAGGGGGCCTGCTCGCCGGTGAGCCCGTCGAGGGTGCGGGACGCGTGCGTCGACTCGCGCAGGGTCGTGCCCTCGACCCAGGCCCCGTTCTCACGCTCGTAGACGACGGCGGCGCCGAGCCGCATGTCCGCGTTCGAGGCCGCGACCACCGCCACATTCCCGCGCAGCGCGACGAAGGATCCGAAGAGCGCGCCGCGGGTGAATCCGGGCGCCGGGATCGTGTTCTCGCTTTCCAGCGCCATGGTCGCCTGCGCGACGCGGAAGACCTGCGCGCCGCCTGCGCCCTGGTTGAGCGCGCTCGCGCCGACCCACGCGCTGCTCCCGTCGAAGACCACCGCCGTGCCGTACCCGGCCGGGCCTTCCTCGGGGAAGGAGAGACGGGATGACTCCTGCCACTCGCCGTCGTCGCCGGCGCGGGTGAAGAGGATGGCCGCGCCTGCTCCGGCGTCCGCGCCGGGCGCTCCGACGAGCATGGACGCGCCCGAGGCGGTGAGGCTCGTGCCGAAGGCGTCGCCGCCGCGGCCTTCCGCGAGCGCCAGGGTGGCCGTGGGGGAAATACCTGCCGCCGGGAAGTCGGCGGGGAAGGCGTAGGCCGCGCCGCGATCGCCGGCTGTGCCGGGCGCTCCGACGATGAGGTGGTCGCCGTCGAGCGCGAGGGACGCGCCGAAACGGTCGGCGGCGGAGGGGTCGGGGGAGGGGAGCAGGGTGGCCGGGCCGCCGGTCGCGGGGAAGCGCAGGACTGCGCCGGGGCCTGCGTCCGAGGGCGCGCCGAGGTAGACGGCGTCGCCGGATAGCGCAACGGAGGTAGCCGTGAGGCGGACATCCTGGTCTGTTGGCGGCACGAACTCGGTCGTCTGTGTCCACTCGCCGTCGTCGCCGCGCTCGAAGAGGTAGGCGCCGCCCCTGCCGTCGTCGCGCCCGGGGGAGCCGACCAGCAGGCGGTCGCCTTCGACGGCCAACGAGGCCCCGAAGCCGTCGCCGATCTGCACATCGTCGCCGATGATGATGTAGGCGAACTCCCAGCCGTCGTCAGTACGCTCGAAGACGTAGATGCTCCCGGGCGAGGGGTAGATCGCGCCCGCCACCCCGCCACCTGTGCGTCCGACGAAGATCTCGCCGTCGCCGATCGCGATGGCGGCTCCGAAGCCGGCGGCTCGCCAGATCGATTCCTGGGCGGGCGAGGAGGATTGGGCGATGAGGGGGGTGGCGAGGGCCAGGGGGCCCAAGCCGCTCATGGATCCGAGGGTGCCCAGTGGCACGGCGACAAGGACGCTCGCGACGATTGCTTTGGCTGTGAGCCTCATTCTTGACCTCACCTTCATTGGTGTCGTCCCCGATGTCCCAGATGTGGAGCTGGCGATGCCGAAACAATACGACGAAGACTGTCGCCGCGCATACTGCACCGGTCGAGGAAATCCGTCCCCGGAGGACGGTTCACTGGCCGCATGGCCTGGCTGTGGAGGAGACATGCACCGGACCCAGGACACGTACCCGCTCAGCCATTTCCGGCAACTAATGGTCCCAGTGGACTCGTTGGACGTAGAGCGAATCGGGGTGGGCAGTGTCGTGAAGTAGCAGGAACGCCGAGAATCCCGGGTTGCACTTCTCCATTGAACTTGTCCCATCCAGTCATTCGATCGCCCCTTCTTTCTCCCCAGGTTGGTTTCCCTTACGTGCCAGGCTGCCCTATCCCCGGGAACCGGAGACCAACCTGTGAGCGACACCCAGCCTCCAACGCGAGCCTTGCCAGCGTGTACCGCATGGCGGTACACTTCGCCGTGATCCGAACGCTTCGGCACAGGGGCCTCAAGAGGCTCTATGAGCGTGGCGACCGCCGAAGGCTCCGGCCGGATCAGGTGGCACGGATTTCGTCGGTTCTGTCAGCTCTCGATGTCGCCAGCAAGCCGTCGGACCTTAGCCTGCCACGCTATCGGATCCACCCGCTGAAGGGAGATCTGGAGGGTTATTGGAGTATTTCCGTTTCCGGGAATTGGCGGATCGTCTTCCGCTTCCGAAACGGCGATGTCTACGACGTCGATCTGGTCGACTACCACTGAGAAAAGGGGGGCCACAATGCCCATGAAGGATCCTCCTCATCCCGGATTGAGCATCCGGGGAGACTGCTTGGAGCCGTTGGGTCTGTCCGTCACCCGGGCGGCTGAAGTCCTGGGCGTGGCCCGTCACACGCTTTCCCGAGTCCTCAATGGTCACGCTGCGATTTCTGCGGAGATGGCGATCCGCCTGGAGATGGCCGGGTGGTCCAACGCGGACTTCTGGATGCGTCGTCAAGCGGCGTACGACCTCGCCCAGGCTCGGAGGCACGAGGACCGGATCAAGGTGGAGCGATGCTGGCCGCAGGTGGCTAGCTGAGAAGTATCCCGCCGTCGTCGTGCCCAAGGCAAACGCGTGAGCTTCGCCATCAGTTGACTGCTTGCACGTCACACTCTAGTATCTCCTAAGATATTAGGAGTTGAAACCCGGATCGCCCTGAGGAGAAGTCGAAACACATTGTCTACCTTGCACCGTGGCGGCAGGTCCCCCAAGGCGAGACGCTGGCCAGGCCCCAAGACCGCACTGATCACCACGGCGGTAGCGGTAGCGGCAACGGCGTCCTGCAGCCAGTCGGGAGCCGGCAACACGACCGTAGTCGATTCGGCCGGCGTCGCCATCGTCACCAATCTGGGCCAGCCTCGGCTACTCGATTGGACGCTCGACACCACCCGCATCTTCGGGGGGGACGAGTCGGGCCCCGCCACCTTCTACGAGGTGCACCAAGCCCTGGTGGATGTGGATCCCCGAGGCCGGATCTACGTCCTGGAGCCCAACGAGTACCGGGTCACGGTCTTCGATTCAACGGGAGTGGCTGTCGGGTCCATGGGAAGGCAGGGTGACGGGCCCGGCGAGTTGACCTGGCCCGTGTCGGTGTCAGTCCCGGACGAGCGTCGGGTCTATGTGCACGATGGCGAAGGACAGCTCGTGCAGTTGCAATTGAGCGACCGGGCCGGCACTGAATCGGCGCTCAACTACGGGGTGATCAACATGGGTCTGCGCCATGTGGAAGCGACTTCCCATGGACTGCTGATCTGGGCGCGGAAACCATTTGGCGGTACACAATCAATCGAGGAAATCGACAACCGGGTGGTGCGACTTCTTTCCGTCACTGGGGAGGACACCGTCGCCCTGATCCCCGGGAAACCGGGCTACAGCACCACCGCATACTACCCGCGCTGCAGCTTCACCTTCTCGATTCGCCAGCCTCTGGCCCCCCGAATCCTGTGGTCCCAGTGGGGGAACCGAGTCGCCGTGAGCGCGTGGGGTGGGTTCCGAATCGACGTTCTGGAGGATCACCGGCTGGTCAGGAGCGCGCGCTGGGCCGGCGTCGGAGAACAGCAGTTGACCCGCTCCGAGGCGATTGCATTGCTGGAGGCCCAGGGATACCTCGGGCCCTGCGATGACAACCTTGACGAGACGATCGAGAAACACGGCTTCCACCCGCGGCCGCAAATCGTACGTGGCCTGGCGGTCGCTCCAGATGGCTACGTGTGGGCGGAGGTGGCTACCGCCAGTGGCGAAGATCGCATCCTCGTGCTGGGCCCCGAAGGCCGTATCGAAGGCGTCCTGCCCGAAGGGTTCCCGATGCCTCTGACCTTCCTGCCCGACGGTCGCCCGCTCATTCAGGTCAAGGACCGGCTGGACGTTGAGCGGATCGGTGTGGCCACCGTTGTGAGGTAGTGCCACCCCCTCCGGTCCCGTTTTGCCTCCTTGACCGGCCAGGCGTGCCCGGGAGGTGTGATCCCGGTCTGGTACCGACTATGCCCGGACCAGAAACCCGTCCCATCCTGCCATTCGGCCGCCCTCCCCACGGCCCCATCTTTCCTGTGAAGATCGTTGAATAGCCGCCACTCACCGGTATCTTCCGTTGGACCCGGAGGCGCTGAAGTTGCGGACCATGAACGAGCAGGAGGGAATGAATGCGGCAGTCATCGAATGCGAGATGGCCGAGGACGGGGTGATACGATGACCCCGATCCGCGTTTTCATCAGCAGCGTGCAGAGGGAGTTCGCCCGGGAACGGGAACAACTGCGCGACTACCTTCGCGACGACCCGTTGATGCGGCGGTTCTTCGAGGGATTCCTGTTCGAAGACGTGCCGGCGTCCGACCGGCGGCCGGACGTGGTCTATCTGGAGGAAGTCGATCGATGCGACATCTATGTGGGGCTGTTCGGTGAAGGTTACGGGTGGGAGGACGAGAAGGGGATCTCGCCCACCGAGCGGGAGTTCGATCGGGCGACAGCGCTCGGCAAACACCGCTTGATCTTCGTAAAGGGTGCGAGCGGCGGCGCCCGGCATCCGAAGATGCGAGCGTTAGTCGGCCGTGCCCAGGCGGGACTTGTCCAGAGGCGGTTCGGCACCGCGGCGGAGCTGGTGGCCGGACTCTACGCCGCGCTTGTGGAATACCTCGAGGCCAGGGATCTGTTGCGATTTGGGCCGTTCGACGCCTCGCACTGCGTCGGCGCGACGCTTGATGATCTGGATTTCCAGAGGATATCCCTCTTCATCCGCACGGCTCGGAGGGCGCGGCAGTTCCCGCTACCCGAAGGCACGCCGCCGGAAGACCTGCTGAGGCATCTGAACCTGTTAAAGAACGGACGATTGACAAACGCCGCGGTGCTGTTGTTCGGGAAGGCGCCGCAACGGTTCCTGATCTCGTCCGAGATCAAGTGCGCCCACTTCCACGGTACGGAGGTGGCCAAGCCCATTCCTTCCTACCAGGTCTATAAGGGCACCGTGTTCGCACTGGTGGACCAGGCGGTGGATTTCGTATTGAGCAAGATCGCGCTATCGGTAGGGACGAGAGCCGAGACAGTGCAGGCTCCCGTGGCGTACGAACTCCCGAAGGAGGTGGTGTCGGAAGCGATCGTCAACGCGGTCGTGCACCGAGATTACACGGACAACAGCAGCGTGCAGGTCATGCTCTTTTCAGACCGGTTGGAAGTGATGAACTCCGGCCGACTGCCGCCCCCGCTCACGGTGGAGAAGCTGCGCGTCGCGCACCAGTCGCTGCCTGGCAATCCGCTGCTGGCGGAGTCGATGTACCTGCTCCGGTATATCGAACGGATGGGAACCGGTACGGTGGACATGATCCGACGCTGTGCGGAGGCTGGCTTGCCGGAGCCGGAGTTCGTTGCCAGCGGGGGGTTTGTCACAACCATTCGCAGATCGGTGTACAAAACGGACCGCCTCGGTACCGAAGTCCGGGAGCGTGTCGGCGGGCGAGCCGGCAAGTCGGTTGCAGGGCAGGATCCCGCGCTGTTCTTGGGTAGTACCCGAGAAACTACCCGGGAAAAGCGGGAAACTACCCGGGAACGAGTCCTTTCCTTAATCCGCCAGGATCCACGGCACACTCGGAGATCCCTGGCCGCGCTCATCGGGATCACCCCGGACGGCGTCAAGTACCACCTCGACGCACTGCGACGCGCAGGTCGAATCCGGCATGTGGGCCCGACGAAGAAGGGCCGCTGGGAAATCCTGGATGACGGTCAGGCTTGAGGTCGGTTCTCGGCCATCTCACGGCTTTCATCCGCGGCCTCAGATCGTGAGCAGCCTATAGCGGGGAAGTCACAATTCAGGGTCGCCCGCCCGTTTGTCCGCCACAATGGCCCCGAAGTGGCGGACAAACTGGCACCGACCGCGGGAGCGAGCGGGTGGCTGCGCTGCCCCTACCCCCCCGGCCTCCTCGCCCTGACCGGCGGCTCCGGCTCCGTCAGAAGCCTCACCCCCTCCGTCTCCAACAACCGCAACGCCTCTGCCACCGCCGCTTCCAGTTGCGGATCCCGCCCGGCGATCACATCGGCCGGGATCTGGCGCACCTCGATATCCGGCGCGACCCCCTCGTTCTCCACGCGCCACTCACCGTTCAGGTCGAAGAACCCTCCCCGCGGCGCCGTCACCAGCCCGCCGTCGATGAGCGGCGGCACGTCCCACACCCCCACCAGCCCACCCCACGTCGTGGTCCCCACGAGCGGCCCGATCCCCCTGAACCGGAACATGTACGGGAGCAGGTCGCCCCCCGAGCCCGCGGCCTCGTTGATGATCATCACCTTCGGCCCCCAGATGCCCGCTCCGGGCAACGTGAACGGCTTGCGCTCGGCCACGGGGCTGTTGAAGTAGCCGATCAGGTCGCGGCTCATCAGGTCGATGATATAGTCCGCCGCCGAGCCGCCGCCGTTGAAGCGCTCGTCGACGACCGCGCCCTCCTTGTGCTGCTGGGCGAAGTACCCACTCGCGCGCCGAAGACGAAGGAGTGCCCGATCGCGACCTCCCCCGCGAGGACATCCAGGAGATAGTTCATGTCGGAGCGGTGCCCGACGTGGTCGATCCAGGGGCTGTACATCTCGTAGATGGCGTCCCAATCGGCGCCGTGAGTGTTCTCCACGTAGAGGAAGTCGCGCTGGTAGCGCCACGTCTCGCGGAAGAGCTGCCGCCACTCCTCGCGGGGATCGACCCGCATCCGCACCGCGGTGTCGATGCGGCCGTCGCCCGGGTTCGGACTGCCCGACGTGCCGACGACGCCCCATGACGGGCCGCTCTGGTAGAGCAGCTTCTAACTCTAACCGTCCGCCGAGACGCTGTAGTCCCCGACGGGGGAAAGGAAGGGCGTCGCCTCGTCGTCCTCCAGGGAATAGCGGTAGAGGATCCCGCCGGCCGGGCCTGTCAGAGCGGCGAGCGGTGATGCGCCGGCCTCCGCCGGGCCCGCGAAGAAGACGACGCCTTCCGGCCCCGCCGCGAGACCCGAGTAATCGCGCGCGGGGATCCCGGCCGCGAGGATGCGCTGGTCCATCCCCTCCCAGTCGATTTGGATGCGGTCGCCGCCGGCGCCGGAGTCGCTTCCGTCGCCCTCGTCTTCGCCCTCATCCCCCTCCTCCTCGTTCCCCGCGTCCTCGGCCTCCTCTTCGTCACTGCCCGGCAGGAAGGGCGAAGGCTCGTCCGCCTGCAGGACGGCCAGATAGAGCGCGCGGCGGACCGGACGCTCGTACGAGGTCATGTCCAGCCAGCCGCTGTTCAGCGCTTAGTCGGTGCTGGCCAGGAAGTAGAGGTACTTGCCCCCGGCGTCCCATGCCGGCGACAGGGCGTCCGACAGACCGTCGGTGAGCTGGCGCGTGCTGCCGTCCTCGAGCGAGTGGACCATGACGATCCAGACGGGCTGGGTCTGGCCGCCGCGGTAGTTCCTCCACTCGACATCGACCAGGCTGATCTGCTGGTAGGCGAAGCGCGACCCGTCGCCGGAAAAGGAGCCGGTGTGCCCGCGGGGGATCGGCATCTCCTCGGGCAGGCCGCTGTCGAGGCCGACGGTCCAGAAGTCGGCGTAGGGGATCGGAGCGCGCGTGCGGGTGGAATTGAAGAGGACGCGGGAGCCGTCGGGCGTCCAGCCGACGACCAGGTCGGGTCCGGGGTGCCAGGTGAGCCGCTGGGGTTCACCCCCCGTGGCGGGCTGGACGGAGACGTCGGTGTTGCCGTCGTCAGTGCGGCGGTGGTGAGCGCGGTCGGGCGCCGGCGAGCGAGTCTGGTTTCGGAAAAGGTTGTCGAAGTCACCCTTGGGCCTCCCCGTGTCTTGAATGTCGTTGCGTACCGTGCGGACTTGGGCCGCAGGTCTGAGTTGCGGTGCGCTCCGTCTTGGTGGGAGCCGCATCCAGACCCTCAAGGTGAGCCAGGGGATGCGGGGTGCCAGTGGGGATCCGGAGGGTCGCGGGGGCGGGTGGGTGGGGGAGGTCAGGTAACACTCTCGCGGGTTGAGCAAACACCGTCGTAGATTAGACAAAGACTGTCGTTGCCCTGGGGCCGCTGACGGTCACATGTTGGTGCGGACAGGCGATGCGAACGCCGTCGATCGACCTGAATATCTGCGTCTACGACGAGCGCGGGCGAGAAGTCCGTTGTGACGTTTTGGCGGACCGAATCCCCTGGGTGCCCTTCACAGCCGGGTCCACCGGTCGCTATCGGGCTGTCCTCAACGCCTTTTCGATCAATGGGAGCCGCGTGTACGCAGGGATGATAGTGCTTCTATCACCGGACTGAGGCGGACGGGGTGCAAGCACGAGGGAGTCCACATCGAGACCACAGCGCCATATGGCACGGGAGAAGCCAATGACTAGAGTCACGAGCCGCCCCCTGGGGGTTGAGCGGTGCCCCGACGGACGGCGAATGTTGCTGCGCGATCTCGAAGTGAACGTCGGAGCGAAATGCAGCAAGGCATGTATGGTCACGGTCCGGAAAGGGTTCGTGACGGACTACAGCTCGCTTCCGTTCGGGACTCGCTGGGTCGTCCATTGGTCGCGAGTAGATGTTGCGAGTGTCGTCCATGACTACATGTATCGAAATGATGCCGTGCTCCCAAGCCCAGATTGGAACCGACGCAGAATAGATCGCGCGTGGCGCACGATCGCACTTGCTGGCGACCGCCACGCGAATTGTATTCAGGCTTGGACATGCTGGCTTGCCATGCGAGTGTTCGCGTTTTGCGCCTTCCACAAGCGGTCCACCGACTGGAACCCTTGCAAGACGCCGGAGCCCGCTCCGGCCACCGACCCGGAAGAGTCGGCTTGGCGTCTTGTGGGGCTTGTCCTGCTGGCAGCTCTCTTGCGCGCTTGCGCGGATTGGAACGCCATCAAGGCTTCGTGGCATGCCATCAAGGCCTCGTGGCATGTCTTGGGGTGTACAGCGCTGCTTGTGCTGACAGTAGCGATTGGGGTGATCGTGCTGTGCGGTTGGTCTCGGCGGTTGAAGGAACGGAAGTAGGCCTTTGGAGTACTTGAAGGCCGTGGCGATCACCGGCCAGTGCCGCAGCGGCGGTTGAACTGAAGTCACGCTTGGGCCTCCCCGTGTCTTGAATGTCGTTGCCTGCCGTGCGGACTTGGGCCGCACGTCTGCGTTGCGGTGCGCTCCGTCTTGGTGGGAGCCGCATCTGGACCCTCAAGGTGAGCCAGGGGGGATGCGGGAGGCCGGTAGGGATCCGGAGGGTCGCAGGGGCGGGGTAGGTCAGGTGTGCAACCGTGGAGAGCTGGCGGGATTGGTCGTGAATGGACAGGATCGCGCAGGGTCAAATACAGTCGTAAGAAAGGCAATTCTTAGCGTATCAGCACGAGCGGCGGTTCGCTAATCTAATCTAGTCGAGTAGGTGTCAATGGCCATTGAAAATGTCACACTTCTGGCCATTGAAAATGTCGCACTTCGCGGGCTGACCTGCGGAGGGAGCGGAGCGACCGGAGCGGGGCAGCCCGCCGAGAGCTTGGTGACCCTCATGAGACCGGCTCCCCGGAGGCGGGGTGTTCAGTATGTCTTCGGTTTACGCTCGGATGGATCGCCCTCGAGAGCTCGGCGTGGCGGCGCATCCGGTAGCTGTTGCCCCGGATGTTGACGATGTGGCAGCGGTGCAGCACCCTGTCCAGCAGCGCGGCGGCCATGACCTCGTCGCCGAGGATGCGGCCCCACTCCTCGAAGCCCTTGTTCGAGGTCAGCACCGTCGAGGCCCGTCCGTAGCGGCGGTTGACGAGCTGGAAGAAGAGGACCGCGCCGCTCTGGGTCACGGGCAGGTAGCCGATCTCGTCAACGATCAGGAGTGCCGGGTAGGTGAGAGTCTTGAGGCGGCGGTCGAGCCGGCCGGCGGCCTTGGCCTCCTCCAGGGAGTCGACCAGGTCGGTCAGGGACCCGAAGTAGATCTTGCGCCCGCTTTCGGCAGCCGTGATCGCGAGGCTGATCGCCAGATGCGTCTTGCCGACGCCGGGGGGACCGAGGAAGACTACGTTCTCCTTGCGCTCCAGGAAGCCGAGTTCGTGGAGCGCGTCGATCTGCTCGCGCTTGATCGAGGGCTGGAAGGCGAAGTCGAAGTCCGTCAGCGTCCTGACGTACGGCAGTCGGCTGGAGCGCATGGCCGCCTCGAGGCGCCGGCTGTTGCGAAGCGCGATCTGGGCGGCCAGCAGGCGCTCGATCGCCTCGCCGCCAGTCGTCCCGCCGCCGTCGACCCCGGCGAGCACTTCGTCCAGAGCTTCCAGCGCACCGGGCATCTTGAGGTCGGCGAGCTGGGCCGCGATGCGCTCCCTGCGCGATGGCGGCCTCACGGTGCTCCTCCTGCGATCCGGGCGTACTCGGCCAGCGGGCGGCGCTCGACTTCGACGAGCGGAGGGAACGCCGCCCCATCAGCCTGCTCTGGCGCTGGCTCCACGGGCCGGGGAGCCACCGACCGGTAAGGCCAAGGGGGCAAAGGCATTAGGTGAGGCCGCTCCGCCTCGAACCGGTCGGCCGGACGCTCCTTCAACGTCCCGTGGATCCGGACGTTGGCTTCGGTGTCGAGCCACAGCAGCACCTGCGCGTTGAGGTCATCGTCCGACCCGAAGACCCGGGCGTAGAAGAAGTTCTTCCGGATGTAGCTGACCAGCCGCTCGACCTTGCCCTTCGTCTGGGCCCGGTAGGGGCGGCACGCCCGGATGCGGAAGCCCCAGTGGACGCTGAAGCGCAGGAACTCCCGGTTCTCCACCAGCCGGCCGCCCTTCCCGCGGCCGTCCTCGATGATGACCGCCTTCATCTGGTCGAACAGGAGTTCCGAGGGCACGCCGCGGAAGTAGCGGAACGCCGACTCCAGCCCCCGCATCACCACCGCCATCGTCTGGCGCTCGTAGTACTGAACCCACACCAGCCGCGAGTAGCCCAGCACCACGATCAGCGCGTACCGCTTGCCCCACGGCAGCCGGAACTCCGCGAAGTCCACCTGGGCCTGGTGGCCCGGAGGGGTTTCGAACCGCTGCACCGGCTCCTCCGGGGGCCGGGGCCGGACCTCGCGCACGTAGCGCTTCACCTGGCCGTAGCCGCCCGGATAGCCCGCTGCCTGGACTTCGTTGAACAGGCGAACGGCGCTGAGCTCCGGATACTCGGCCAAACGGGCGTCGATGATCCCTCTGTACGGATCGAGCTTCGAGGGCCGCGAACGCCTCGGTCCGTACCTGACTGCCGCGTCGTCCAGCTCCCGGTCCAGTTGTCCCGCCGCGATCCAGCGGTACACGGTCCGCGGACTGATTCCGACCTGCCGCGCGATCGCGGCCTTACTCATCCCCTGCTCCAAATAGTGCCGCAGCAGCACCCTCGTCTCTCTCCCGATCATCGCGTCTCCTCCGTTCGGTGGAGACGCCATTGTATGGAACCCGCCGGGAACCCTCATGGACACCCGGACCCCGCGTCGCAGCCATCGCTCCGTCACCCTGTCCACATCTGACATTTTCGACGGCCACTTCTGTGCAATTTTGCATGGCCGGTAACAAGTAGGGAGTTCCGCCGCAGAAAGGTAAGCCGATGTGCGATCCCCATCGCCTCAGACGCCAGCAGCTTCGCACCGTGATCGGCATGATCACGCTACTTCTGCCCGCGATCCTGTGGGTCAGTGGATACACCATCTTTGGGATTCCATGGAAGGCGACGGTTAGCCAATACTACCACCACCACCCAGGAATGGTGGGTGTCTTTGTCGGCCTGTTGTTCTTCAACGGGCTTTCTCTGATCCTGTATCCGGTCCGCTGGAGGCGGACAACCACGATCGCCGGGCTTTTCGCCCTTGTAGTGGCTTTGCTCCCAGAGCAACACGGCGATGTCCCGATTTGGGTAGGGAGGGTCCACTACCTGGCCGCTGCCACGCTCTTAGGCCTCTTAGCGTGGATATCGGGCTTTGACTTTTCCCAAAAAGACAAGGACAGTCGTTGGCTGCACATCTTGTGTGCCCTCACAGTTGCCGTCTGCCTCATCCTGATAGGCGTATACCACCTTCTTAAGCTCGAACCGGTTGTACCCTGGCAAGTATTCGCCTTAGAGTCTATCTCCCTGGTGGCAATTGGAGCCTCTTGGGTCAGGTTCGGTGACCTCAACTCTGTGAAGACCGTCGCATTTGAGTTGTTTGACCCGAGGCAGAACCAGCCGCCTAATAACAGCGGGTAGCAACTTGGAGGTGCCCCGCTATGACGGACACCTTTCCATTGGGTCCAACCAAGGAGGTGAGTCATGGCGGGAAGAAGACGAGGGCGGTGCCGCTTTGCCGTGCGCGCACCCGCCTCACCTCACCCGCACCCCATACCCCCCCGTCTCACCCGCCTCATAACTCGTGGCGATGACGAGGTAGTCCCCGGCGTAAACCGCCCGAAACTCCACGCGCGCGTTCGATCCCGACCCTCCATCGTCGTCGGTCGCGACCGGCGTGCCGTCGTTTCGCAGGACCCTCAGGTAGGCGTCCACGTCGTCCGACTCCATATCTATGACTACACGCTGCCCCGTCGTCCGCGCCGTCACGGTCCACACGTCGTAGTGCGAGCCGTCGTCCCAGACCGCGTCGGACGAGGTGAGGCTGCCGTTGAATGTCCGTCCGGGTGCCAGCGTTCCCTCCGGCACTACGAGGCGCCAGTAGGCCGCGCTGCCGCGGATGTCCCATGCGAGGTCCACGGGGCGGTTGCGGTCTTCGTTCTCTGCCCTCAGGTTTGCGCCAGCGCTGAGGAGAGCGTCGATGATGGCGACATCGTCGGTCCAGTCCGCCGCGATGTGGAGGGGGGTGTTCCCCAAGTGGCTTCGGGCCATCGGATCGGCCCCCGCTTCGAGTAGCGTCTTGATCACGGCAACCGTCACATCCGGGTTCATCAAGGCCCGATGGAGCGGGCTGAGACCGTCGTCGTCCGGCCTCTCTTGGGACGACCCCGGATCGGCCCCCGCTCCGAGCAAGGCAGTGATCACCGGCAGGAGCGATTGCTCCCGTTCCCTGGCCGCGTAGTGCAGGGGAGTCCACCCAGCCTCGCCGGCCTTCGCGTTCGGATCCGCGCCGGCACTCAACAGAGCGGAGACAACCGAAACCGGTGATTGCGATGCCGCCAGGTGGAGCGCCGTCGCGCCGCTGGCCGTTCGCGCGTCAACATCCGCCCCCACCGCCAGCAATCCCGACACCACCTCCAGCCCAGCCAACGGCACCGCAAAATGCAGCGGACGCCAACCATACCGGTCCGCCTCGTTCGGATCCGCGCCATCCGCCAGCAGCCGGTCCACCGCCATCGCGTCCCCCTGCAGCACGGAGAGTTGCAGCGAGGTCAGATTCTCGTCGGCGCCCGCGTCCAGCATCCTCGACACCATGCTCGGGTCTGCACGGTACCGGAGCGCCGAGTGCAGCGGCGTGCGGCCATCGTTGCTCTCGGCGAAGGGATCGGCGCCCCGGTCCAGCAGCACCTTGACGACACGGTCGTTCCCGCTCTGGGCCGCTGCCCAGTGAAGGGCCGTGTAGCCATCGTTGTCCCTGGCGTTCAGGTCCGCACCGGCGTCCAGGAGGTGGGTCACCACCATCGGGTTGCTGTTCTCCGCTCCCCGGTGCAGTGGCGTCAGCCCGTTGTCGTCTGGAGCGTTCGGATCCGCGCCAGCCTGCAACAGAAGGCGCACGATCGTCGGATTGGAGGTGTATTCCGCAGCTCGGTGGAGTATCCAGGGACCCCACGCCTCCAGCCCACGCTCCTCGATGCAGTCCCGAAACCGCTGGATGTCGTCCCAGCCGTCTCTGCGGATGGAGCAGTCCTGGGCGGCAACCGGCTGCGCGATCAAGGCAGCGGACAGCATCAGGAGCGCAACGGGCACCCACCCGACCCGGGCCGGGCCGGAAGAAGTGCGCCCGCGGATTGGTCGGCTCACTGTTCCCCCTTCGCCGACATTGTCACCCTCATCTCATCGAACTCTCGCACCACGATCAGTGGGCACCCCCCTTCACCGCAGCCACGGACCGCCCCCTCTCCTTCGACTTGGTACTCATGGCCGCAGACGGGCGTGGGACATTGGCCGTTTCACCTGCGGCCTCCCGTCCCATCTTCACCCTCATCGAGAACCCGCAATACCACCATGCCGGCGTAGGATGTCCCCCCTCCCTCGACCGAGGCCGCTGTCAACACGGCCCGGTAGATGCCAGCCGTTTCCACGATGAACTCCACGATCGGGTAGTTGTCCTGCTCCATATCGCACGCGATCTCACCACCTTCGGGGCCGTAGACGCAGATGTCGACATCTGTTCCGTCCGAGTCGGATCCGCCTTCGACGCTGTACCGCTCGCCCATTCTGGTAGGGATCTCGATCTCTCGCGATTCCCCTTTTGCGAACCTGGCAATCACGACGCTCCAGATTCCTGGGTGGTGAGCTACTTCGTCCCCAAACTCGTCGGGAACTAGGAATAGCAACTCCACGACCCTGTTTACCGACTCGCGGTCGGCCGTGGTCTGGGCGGTCAGCTCGGTCGGCACCGCCATGCAAACCAGCAGGAGGACGACGACCTGCAGCATTCGCATTCTTGCCGGGTGGCTAACTCCGCCCGGACGGCTGGGCAGCTCCAACTGTCCCATCATGTGGCTCTCGTCCACCATTGCGGCCATGATTATCCAAGGGCTGCTAGCGCTAGCGCACCTTCGACGGTTCCACTCGCACTTTGCTCCACGCGCTCCCTTACGACTCGGTCCAGTCCCTCGAGCCAAAACGCCACGCGTGCGACGGCCACATGGGCCGACAGTGCCAGACTGGCGATTGCCACGCCCCACGGCTACGCCAAAACCTGCCCACTTCACGACAAACCTTGACCCCGCCCTACTCCCCCTCCCACACCGCCGCAACCCATGCCATGAACCTGTCCCTCACCATCTCCGGCTCTCGTGCCGCTTCGGCCAGCGTGCAGGCCGCCAGGTTGGAGCAGTGCCGCTCAAGGGTCCGCCGCCCCACCCTCATCGTCTTTGCGACCGAGTCCCACTTGGCCTCCGAGCGCCTCCTGACGGCCCAGAGGAGCGCGGCCCAGCTCAGAAGCTGTTTGGGCCCGCACCTGAGCGGCACGTCCGCCTTCCAGTAGCGGCATAGCGTTGCGGGTGCGAGATGAACCATCCGGGCCAGTTCCACCACGGATCTCTTCGGGGGTGGGCGCGGTGACGCGTCGCGCGCCGGATGACAGATGTTGACGATCACCGTGCGCACGGACGGGCGAAGTTTCCCGGTTGCAAGGAGCCTCCGCCCGAGCGACACCAACGGATCCGTACGCCATTCGCGTGGGCCGCTGACCTCGTCAAGGACGGCTGCCAGACGTTCTTCTACCTCCTCGTCCCACACAACGCGAAAAACGTCGCGTGCGAGCGCCCGAAGGCACTGCAGATTGGAGAGTGAAAGCGGTGCTACCACCACGCACGACTGGTTGCCGGGCGACCGGACAACCGAGTGCTCGAGCCACTCGGCATCCGCACTGAAGCATTCCTCCAGCCCCACGATTCCCAGGCTGTGGCCGGCCTTGAGCAGGCCCGAGAACGTGTCGCGGGATTCGGCGGTTTCAAACTCGGCGTCCGTGAGCAACCGCTTGATCCGCTTCTGCATGTCGCCGTGGCCACAGTACAGGGCGATTTGCTCCGAACGGTCCGGCCCTGAGACCAACGGCTCGGGAGCGTATGCTCCGCCCGAATGCGTTCCCGACTCCAACATTGCCCCTGTGGACGGGCCCCATGCGCCAAGGCATACGGACTACCGGCTGCCACATTGGCGGGGACGTAGACTTGCGGCCGTTTAGTTAGACCGAGACTCTCGGCGGCCTGGGTCCGGGACGCTACGCCAACATTTGGCCACATCGCGCCGAACCATGATCTGCACTGGTTTGGTTCCGCACGCTGGTTGTTGGGGGCCCGGACTTGTCCTGGGGTGTCCGCATCGCAAGGAAAGTGACCACCGAGGACGGGTCTCGTCAACCCGAAAAGTGGGCGGCCTGCCTCTTGGGCCCCGCCTACCTCTCTCGCCGAATCACCGGCAACACGATGTGCGACGCCCGTTCACCCCCGTGATACACCCGCTGGGTGGCGACAACCGCCTCGTCCCGGGTCGCGAGCGCCACGTTGTCCGCCCCCGTATTCAGGTTCGGCAGATAGTACGGGTACCAGCTCGACGAGATCTCGATCCCGATACGGTGGCCTTCCTGGAACAGGTTGCCGGTGCCACGCCAGAACCGGATCGTGTACTCGTAGACCTCGTCCGGCTCGATGGTGCTGAGCTGGGCCCCGTTGAAGCGGCCCTCGTCGTCGGGGTCGCGGTTGCGGGCCCGCATGAGCCCCTCGGTGAGGAGCGCGGAGTAGCCGTCCGGGTGGATGTCGACCAGCCGCACGAACCAGTCCGTGTCGCGGGCCGAGGTCGAGGCATGGAGCCTGGCCTCGATCGGGCCAGTGACCTCGACTGCCTGCTCCAGCGGTGCCGTGCGGTAGACCAGTACCTCGTCGCCGGACGCCGATTCGCTCGTGTCCAGCGCGCCGTCGATGTGCCCGTTCGTGTTGGGCCAGCTGCTGAAGGGGTCGCGGGTGGGGTTCAGGGGGTCGTAGACGTAGCTGTCGTGACCCTCGTCCTGGGGCGGTGTGGTCGTGAGAACACCGTTCCCGTTCAGCGAGTTCGCACCGGACCCTGACGTTACGTAATAGTTGGTCCACTCGGTCCCCGGCAGGGGCCAGTCCGCCTCGGCGTGCCACTTGTTCTCGCCCATCACGAAGACGTAGACGGGCGGGTCGTTCTCGACGCCGTTGTCCTCGCCCTTCAGGAAGTGGTCGAACCAGCGCGCGACGTATCCGTCAACGTCGATCACCGCGTCGGGGCCGTAGTCGATCCCGCCGGTGGAACGCGTGTTGATCCCGTGGACCCACGGTCCGATGATCAGGCTGGGCCGCCGGGCCTCGGGCGTGGCGCCGTGCTCCTTCATGCCCATGTAGTTCATCGGAGAACCCGGGTGGTTTCCGTCGAACCATCCGGTGAACGACAGCGAGGGGACGGTGATCCGGGAGTACGACTCCGCGCCCTGGTACCTGATCGCATGCCAGTAGGGGTCGGTCGTCCTGTTCTGGCGGTACCACGTCTCGAACCACGGGGCCGACCGCATTCCGCGGGACTCGTTGATCTCGATGTAGGGCGTATGGGGCGGGTCCTGGCGATGCAGAGGCCACCCGTTGTAGTAGCCGGTGTCGGCGATCTGGGCGGTGCGACCAGAGGACCCCGCCGCCCAGTCGAGCATCCAGCCGCCCAGGAGCACGCCGTGCTGGTAGGGCAGGTTTTCAAAGGGATCGGGCGGCGACACCTTGGGCGCGATCGCGGCCAGGTGGGGCGGGGCCATGCTGGCCGCCCACCACTGGGTCCACCCCAGATAGGATCCTCCGATCATGCCGACCTTGCCGGTGCACCAGGGCTGTGCCGCGACCCACTCCACGAGGTCGTATCCGTCGACCCTGTGGAGCGCTCCGAAGGGGTCCCACTCGCCACCTGAGTCGTAGCGTCCGCGCGCATCGGCCGCCACGACCACGTAGCCGCGCCGGGCGAACCAATTGGCGGTCTCCCGCTGTCCATTGTTGTCGTACGGAGTGTGCGTCAGTATCGCGGGGTGGGCACCGGCCCCCTGAGGGGTGTAGATGTCGACGGACAGGTGGACGCCATCGCGCATGGGCACGAGAAGGCCCCGGGTCACATCGACCTCGTATTCCGCCTTCGAGTAGTCACCGGCATGGGGCGCCTCCGTGGCGGAGTCGGAGGGCGCGGGGCGGTCCGGCGGCGGGCCGCCGTCGCACGACGTGGCCCCGACGATCAGCAGAATCAGGGCAGCGAGTCTCTTTGCCATTGGATCCCTCCTGTTGTGACAGTCCGCCGTCGGGTGGTGCTACCGCGGCTCCTTCCACACTTCGCGACAGACCCTTAGCCAGTTGCCGCCCAGGATCCCGCGCACATCGTCGTCGGAGTATCCCCGTCGCAGCATCAGGTCGGTGAGTTCGGGCAGCTGCTCCACCTCGAAGCAGGCGAGAGGTTCCCACAACCCCTGATCCTTTCCGGGCCACTCGTCCGGCCTCGCGTCGATGAGCCGCCGCAGGAACTCCAGGCCGGGCTTGTCGAGGTTGTCCAGACCGATGCCGACATGGCGGGGGCCCACGAGCTGGGCCACATGGTCGAGGTGGCGGAAGTAGGTCTCCGTCTCGGTGTCGCCGAGATAGAACCCGGCGCTGGTGATCCCGATCACGCCCCCCGCGCCTGCACATGCCTCGATCTGGTCGTCCCTTACGTTGCGGAAGTGCTCGCGCACGGCGTAACAGCCGAGGTGCGAGAAGATGACCGGGGCGCGTGACACCTCCATCATCTCGAGCGTGGTGCGGTAGCCCGCGTGAGCCGCGTCCACGAGCATCCCCACCCGGTTCATCTCGTGCACCACCTTGATCCCGAACCGGGTCAGCCCGATGTCGATGCGGTCCGCCGAACCCCCGCCGATCGAGTTGACGAGGTTGAAGACGGGGTGCACGAAACGGACGCCGAGCCTGTAGTAGGTCTCGATCAGGTTGAGGTCGCGCTCCAGACAGCGGAACCCCTCCAGGTGAAGGCCGACCGCGAGCTTACCGTTCCGCTTGGCGGCCAGGATGTCGTCGACGGTGTTCACCAGCACATAGCGGTCGGGGGCGCCCAGGATCTGGTGGCGGCAGCGGGCGATATTGCGCATGGCGTCGCCGACGTTGTGGCGGTCCCCCGCGGGGTGCACCGACACGAAGTCGACCCCGGCGGCCTGCCACCTCGGAAAGAGGCGGGCGTCGTTCCCGTGATCGGGCTCGAACACGAAGACCATGTCCCAGACGAGGGCGTCCTCGTGGAGGGCGGCGGCGCCGGTCCGAGCACCGAATCGCACTGTGCGGACCGTCTCCGCCCGCTTACCTCTCCCGCCGAATCACCGGCAGCACGATGTGCGACGCCCGTTCGCCACCGTGGTACACCCGCTGGGTCGCCGTCACCGCTTGGTCCCGAGTCGCGAGCGCCACGTTATCCCCGCCCGTGTTCAGGTTCGGCAGGTAGTACGGGTACCAGCTCGACGAGATCTCGATCCCGATGCGGTGGCCTTCCTGGAACAGGTTCCCGGTGCCGCGCCAGAAGTGGATCGTGTACTCGTAGACCTCGGCCGGCTCGATCGTGCTGAGCCCGGCCCCGTTGAAGCGCCCCTCGTTGTCGGGGTCGCGGTTGCGGGCACGCATCACGGCTTCGGTCAGCAGCGCCGAGTAGCCGTCGGGGTGGATGTCGACGAGCCGGATGAACCAGTCGGTGTCCGTCGCCGAGGTCGAGGCGTACAGCTTGGCCTCGATCGGGCCCGTGACCTCGACTGCCTGCTCCAGCGGCGGCGTGCGGTAGACCAGGACCTCGTCACCCGCGGCCGAAGCGCGGGTGTCCAGCGCACCGTCGATGTGCCCGTTCTTGTTCGGCCAGCTGTCGAAGGGGTCCCGAGTGGGGTTCAATGGGTCGTAGACGTAGCTGTCGTGACCCTCGTCCGCGGGCGGCTCGGTCGTGAGAACCCCGTCTCCGCCGGAGGAGTTCGCCCCCGACCCTGACGTTACGTAGTAGTTGGTCCATTCGGTCTGCGGGAGTGGCCAGTCCTCTTCGGCGTGCCACGCGTTCTCGCCCATGACGAACACATGCACCGGCGGGTCGTTCTCGACCCCGTTTTCCTCGTCTTTGAGGTAGCGGTCGAACCAGCGGGCCACGTAGCCGTCGACGTCGATCACGGCGTTGGGTCCGTAGTCGATCCCTCCTGACGACCGCGTGTTGATCCCGTGGATCCACGGTCCGATCACCAGCGACGGACGCCGCGCTTCGGGCGTCGCGCCGTGCGCCTTCATGCCCAGGTAGTTCATGGGGGACCCGGGATGGTTGGCGTCGAACCAGCCGGTGAAGGACAGCGAGGGCACCGTGACGGCGGCGTACGACTCGGGGGTCTGGTACGAAATCCCCGTCCAGTAGGCGTCCGTCGACCGGTTGCTGCGGTACCACTCCTCGAACCACGGAGCGTCACGCAGGCCGCGCGATGCGTTGATCTCGATGTACGGCGTGTGGGGCGGGTCCTGCCGCATCTCGGACCAGCCGTTGTAGCCGCCATCGCCCGCGCGTTGCTGGGTTCGGCCCGAGAGCATGGCGGCCCAGTCGAGCATCCAGCCGCCCACGAGCACGCCGTTCTGGTAGGGCAGGTTCTCGAACTGGTCGGGGGGCGCCACCTTGGGAGCGATGGCGGCCAGATGCGGAGGCGCAGTCGTCGCGGTCCACCACTGCGTCCACCCCAGGTAGGAGCCCCCGATCATCCCCACCTTGCCCGTACACCAGGACTGCGCGGCGATCCACTCCACCAGGTCGTAGCCATCGGTCTTGTGCTGCGGCCCGAAGGGGTCCCATTCGCCCTCAGAGTCGTAGCGGCCGCGCACATCCGCCGCCACCACCGCGTATCCCCGCTCGGCGAACCACATCGCGCCGGTGAAGGCGCCGTTGTTGTCGTACGGCGTCGAGGTCAGGATCCCGGGCACCGGTTCGGCTCCCGCCGGTGCGTAGATGTCAACGGACAGGTGCACGCCGTCGCGCATGGGGACCAGCACGCCCCGCGTCACTTCGACCTCGTAGCGGGCCTCCGAGTAGTCGCCCGGGTCGGGGGCGTGGGACGCGACGGGAGCCTGTGTGCCGGTTTCGCACGCGGCGACGGCCAGGACCGCGGCCGCGGTCAGAAGGCGCAGACCGGCGGCCGCCCGCGGGATCATGTCATGTTTCGTCATCTCAGATATTCGGGTTCGAGTCCTTTTCCCTGCGCGGTATCTCGATGCAGGTGGTGGTCCCATAGGTGTTGCCGTCATACGGATGCGTCCCCGTTGCGAAGGGCAGCCCGTGGCGCAGGAAGTCGTTGAGCCTGCGGCCCTCCAGGAACAGTTCGCGGGTACGCTCCTGCATCACGTGTGCCATGATTTCGGCGTTGTCGGCCACGTTGGCGGGCTCAAAGGCCGGCAACCCCGCCGCCGCATGAAGCTTGTTGATGATGTCCACCGCAGTCTGGCCCAACTCCACCTCGGCGATGATCAACTGCGCCTCGGCGGAGTTTGCGATCGCGATGGGGCTTGTCCATGCCGGGTACTTGTGGATCAGCCGAAGCGGCGAGCCGTCCTGCCCGATCCCGGACAGCGTACTCTCCACCCGGGGATCCACCACGCCGCCGAAGGTCGGGTTGTCGCCGTCGACGGTGGGTTGGCCGCTCTCGTCGTTGAACTCCGGCGAGAGGAACCCGTCCACGTGGTTGTGGTGGTAGATGCGGTTGTACCTGTAGAGGTCGGCGGACGAGTAGTTGGCGTCGAAGCGGAAGCCCTCCGAGACCGCCGCCGCGTCGGACATGGCGCCGGAGTTGTCGCCGAGGGTAAGGCGCACGCCCGCGCGCCGAATCCGGGCCGCCTCCGCCAGATCGGCCCGTCCGGCCGCCTGGGCCAGGGACATCGCCTCGCCCAGGGCCGCCTCCGCGTTCTGGAGCATCTCGGTCTTCGGCATGATGGGTCCCACGTCGATCGTCATCTCGCAGAAGGCTTCGCCCAGGATGGCTCGCGAGATCGCGCCGTAGGTGGCGACGACCGCGATCTTCTCGGGCCGCCCCGACACGTCCGCGTCGTCCCACCCCTCGATGCGCATCCGCGAGGACTCCGCAGAGACCCTGGCTTTCTGCATCGGCGTGAACACGCCGTAGCCGAAGTTGCCGTTGCACAACGCGACATCCCGGTCCTGTCCGATCTTGCGGTGGTCCCATTCCGTCATCACCAGCCAACCGGAGCTGTGTCTGAGTTCGTCGGTAAGCTGGCCGCTGGCCGCAACGAACTGGCTGAACGCGCACTCGAACTCTCCGATGGCGCTGTTGACCAGGACCTCGGCCACGGATGGATTGTCCAGATTCTCGGCCGCGACCTTAGTCGGCAGATCCACCTGCAGCAGGTCCTCGCACGCCGAATTCAGGAGGGCGAGCGAGAGCACCACGGCGGCCACGGAAAGGCGCGGCCGGTTTCGCCGGCGGGCCCCGTTCTTGTCATGCGTGAACATTGTTCCCATCTCCCTTTCAGTGCGGTTGATCGTCAATAGTTGAGTCTGAGAGTCATGGCCACGGTGGTTGCCGGCGGCATCGAGGTCTGGTGGTAGGCTCCCCCCTCGCGGGAGGCGTTCCACTGCCGCGTGAGTTCGACGTCGATCTCCTTGCGGCCGAAGTTCGTGGGCTGGGCCGTCCACAGATTGGCCAGGTTGCGGGCGGCGATGGTCAGCGATCCGCCCGAACTGCCTGCCAGAGACGCGATCTGCTCCGACAGGTTGTAGGACAGCGAGACCTCACGGAGCTTGGCCAACCCGCCCTTGATCACGCCCCCCTGGATCCAGTTCCCCACGATCTCGCTCATCGCCGCGAGTCTCGGGTCCTCTCGCTCCAGGATCTCCTTCGAGTTCTGGAAGAGCAGGTGCGATGCGGCCAGGTCGCCGCTGATCTTGGTGTAGCCGCCGGAGAAGTCGACCAGCGCGAAGAGCCGGAAGTTCTGCAGGAAGCGCACCGACGTGTTGAATCCGCCGAACCAGGTGGGCACAGAGGGTCCCCGGTACACGGGCTGAGCCTGGGAGCACGGCACGGTGCCGCCCCCCTGTTCGGGCGTGGCTTCGCACTGGTCGTTGACGATGTTGCCGTTGGCGTCGAACTCCGCCGACACGACGTTCTCGACGAAGATGCCGGCCACGGGAAGCCCTTCCTGATGCCGCTGTGCGAAGAGGAAGATGGTGGGCAGGCCGCCCAGATCGACCACCTCGCTGTTGTTCGTCGCGTAGTTGAAGCCAATGTCCCAGTCCAGGTTCTGGCTGCGGATCAGGGTCGCGTTCGCCTCGAACTCGATGCCCCTGTTGTTCAGCTGTCCGACGTTGACGAACTGGGTGCCCGCGAATCCGCTCGACGGAGAGACCGGCCGGGCGATGATTGCGTCCTTTGTGTTCTTGTTGTAGAAGGTGAACCCCAGGGCGACACGGTCACTGAGTAGGCTGGCGTCGAGCCCCACCTCGAACTCTTCGCCCACCTCGGGCTTCAGGTCCGGGTTCCCGACTGCGTCGGTGGTGAGGCCGGGCTGGTCGCTACCGGCGGTGATCGGCGCGTAGAGGCGGCGCGCGGCGAAGACGTCGGGCTGCCTCCCGGCCCGCCCCCATGCGGCCCGCAGCTTCAGGTTGTCGATGAAGGACGTGTTGAAGAAGGGCTCTTCGCTGAGCACCCACGATCCGCTGACCTTCGGATAGAGCACGAAGTCGAAGTTCTCGCCAAAGGCGCTGTTGTCGTCCCCCCGTAAGGCTGCGGTCAGGAACAGGCGGTCATTCCAGCCGAGCTGTTCCTGCACGTAGACGCCCAGCGTCTTGTTCTCGATGAAGTCCTCCCACCCCGTCTTGACGGCGGCCGAGGACACGGTGCCGGGTCCGGGCGCGGGGAACTGATCGCCGACCGCCCCGAACTCGTGAGTTTTCTTCACGTAATACTGTGCCCCAAACGAGGTCTCGGAGGTCGTGCCGAAGAAGGGGAGGTCCACCGTGGCCGTTGCTCCGTAGTCCACGTTCGCCTGGGTGACCGAACGGTCCGTGGTTTCCACATGCCCCAGGCTCATCGAACCGAAGAAGTCGGCGGAACCGAGCGGGGACCGCGGCACCATCCGGCCGGAGATGGCGCTGCCGAAGTCTGCCCCTCCCGTCACCCGTTGGACGAGCCAGGGGAACGGGTTGTGCCGTATCGTTCCGCTCGCGATGATCCGGTCGATATTCTCGGTCACGTCCACGGTTTCCATCGCCCACGGCGGCGTCCAGTTCCAGCCTCGTCGCCTCTCGTCCTCGGCGGCGGCCGGGGTGCCCCAGTAGATCGACGACACGAACTCGATGGGGAAGGGGCCGCCTCCGTTGAAGCGCGCATTGGAACGGACGAATCCCATGTTCGTGGCGATGCTCAGCCGCTCGTTCGGCGTCAGCTCCAGATTCGCGCGCGCCGAGTACTTGTTCTGGTGGTTCCAGTCGACGAAACCCTCGTCGCGGTCCATTTGTGCCGAGACGAAGTACCGGATCAGATCGGTCCCGCCCCGGGAGGAGATTCCGAAGGTCTGGTCGTGACCGTAGGTGAACGGGATGCCGTGGCCGAGAGCCTGCTCGGACTTGAGGACCTCGAACTTCCGTACGCCGCTCGGCAGGAGCTCGCAGTTCGGACAGGGGCTGGTCCCCTTGTCGTACACCGCGGGCCAGCGGTCCACGGCGTTGGACAGGTAGGACACACCCTGTCTGACGGTGACTTCCCACTGTGGCGCGCCGACGCTTCCGCGCTTGGTGGTGATCTGGATCACTCCGGCCGAGGCTTCCGTGCCGTAGAGTGTCGCGGCAGCGGGACCCTTGATGACCTCGACGCTCTGGATCTCCTCCGGGTTGAGGTCGTTGAGCCGGCTGACGGAGCCTCCTCGCATGGTCCTGGTCCCCTGGTCGCTCCCGATACGCGCGTTGGAGTTGTTGTCGATCCGGACACCGTCGACGTACACGAGCGGTCCGCTGCCCAGCGACACGCTGCCGATGCCGCGGATCTTGATGGCCGCCCCCGTGCCGACGTTGCCCGGCCCGTTGGCCATGTTCAGGCCCGCGACATTCGAGTTGAGCAACTCCTGAATGGTCCCGGACTGGCCCACGCGCATCGCTTCCGTCATGTCCACCTGCGCGAGGGTGGTGCCGAGCGCCCGCGTCCGGGAGCCACCGGCCGTGCCGGTGACGACGATGGCGTCCAGATCGATCGCGATCTCCTCGAGCTCGAAGCGGATGGTGCTCCCCGTGGCGACGGTCTCGGTGTGCTCCCGGTACCCGATGATGACCACTCGGAGCGTCACGGTCGCCGCTTCGACGTTGGTGAGGAGGAACCTTCCGGTCGAGTTCGTGACCACGCCCCGGGTAGTGCCCTCGATCATGACCTGGGCGCCCGCCAGCGGCTGGCCGGTGCGGGCCGAGACCACCGTTCCCGTCACTGGCTCCTGGCGTGGCGGCAGCGGTTCCACGGCACGCGGCCGGGGCGTTGGACGAACGGTCCCGAAGGCTGGCGTCTGCGCGAGTTGCCGCGCTGGCCGGCGGGTTGCCTCGCGCCGAAATCCCTCGAGGGCGGAAACGGGCTCGATCAGGACCTGACCACCAGACTCGGCGAAGGTGAACGACCTCCCGTGGAGCATCCATGACAGGGCTTCGCCAACGGTGCTGGCGGCGCACAGGCAGTCGACCCGTGCTTCCGTCGCGAGAAGCGCCGGGCTGAACGCGATTCCGACTCCGGATCGCGCCTGCAGCTCGTTCAGCCCTTCCTCCAGCGTGACGCCGCGCACCGAGAGGTGTGCGGATCGGTCCAGAAGTGACCGGGTGAAGTCCGGGAACGACGCCAGGGCGATCTGGCTGTTCTGCGGACTGGCCGACGCGACCGTCAGGAGTGCCAGGCAGCCCGCTGCCAGTGACCTTCGTAACCATTGCATTTTGAGCTTCCCCCTTCTCGTGATCCGTCAGTGGCTGTTCATCGTCGCCGCATGTGGTCGTGTACGTATACGTATCCGTGTGCATCTTGCGCAAGCCCACGACTGCGACAGCCCGGTGTCGCGTGGGTTCACGTCGGGGCGGCTACTGTTCCCACTCGATGTGCCCGTCCACCGCGACCACCTGCCCCGTGACGCGGCGCGCCCCTTCAGAAGACAGGAAAACGGCCATGTCCGCGATGTCCCCAGGCTTCACTTTGCAGCGCATGGAGATGAAGCGGAGGAAGTCGGCCTCCACCTCTTCGGCCGAACGCCCCTCCTGATCCGCGATGCGCCGCACGATCCCGTGCATGCGCTCATTGTCGACCATGCCCGGCTGAATCGCGTTGATGCGCACCTGGTACGGACCGAGTTCGCGGGCGAGCGTCCGGGTGAGCCCTTCGAGGCCGGACTTGGAGACGTTGTAGACCGACCGGTCGAGGGGCAGGGTGCGGACGCTTCCGGTCGAGATGTTCACAATCGACCCTTCCCGGCGCGCCTTCATGCCGGGCACCACCTGCTTGATCCAGAGGAAGGGCCCGTAGAGGTTGACCCGCATGGTGCGGTCCCACTCGTCGTCGGGCATCTCCTCCACCGGCAACCGGGGCCCGGCGATGCCCGCGTCGTTCACCAGCACGTCGACCCTCCCCATGCGATCGACCGCGTCGCGCATCCCGCGGGCAACGTCGTCGGCCCGCGCGACGTCGCCGACCGTGCCCGAGAAGGCGGGGTCTTCGGCGAGCGCCAGGTCCACGGCCGCCTCGTCGATGTCGAAGATGTGGACGCGGTATCCGCCAGCCGCAAACCGCTGGGCGATGACGCGGCCGATGCCGCTCGCGCCTCCGGTGACGACAACGCCCCGGGGCGTCGGGTCGGCAGCCCGCTCTCCCTTGGAAACCGTCATGGGGCCTACAGTAGTGCGGCGCCCGTGCGCGGGCCAGCCGGACAGCGCCCGCCGAATCGCCCCCGGTTCCGAGTTTCCCGATTGGCCCAACACCCCGGTAGGGTGCTAATCTTGACGGTTGTCACCTCCGGCCCGGCGAACGGGCCGGGCAAGATCCAGCCCAACCCGGGAAGCATCCTGATGAGCAAGAAGATCATAGACGCCACATCGCCGGCCGCCGCCACATCGGACCGCGACGAATCCCTTGACCGCCGCGGATTCCTCGGCAAGGCCGCCAGCGGCGTGGCCGGTGCCGGGCTGATCACCGCATGCGGGGGCGATAGCGGGGAGACGCTGGAAGGGGCCCCGGCCGTGCAGACCCGTCCCAGCGTGACGTGGAGGCTGGCCTCCAGCTTCCCGCGTGGCCTGGACGCGATCTACGGGTCGGCCGAGATGCTCGGGGAGATCACCGCTTCGCTGACCGGGGGCCGCTTCCAGATCCGCGCGTACCCCGCCGGCGAGCTCGTGCCGGGGTTGCAGGTCATGGACGCCGTGCAGCAGGGCACCGTGCAGGTCGGCCAGAGCACCAGCTACTACTACACGGGCAAGAACCAGGCCCTGGCCTTCGACGCCGGAGTGCCCTTCGGCATGATCGCGCGCCAGCAGGACGCATGGCTGAACGAGGGAGGCGGCCTCGATGTGATCCGCAGCGTCTTCGCAGACTTCGGCATCATCTCCTTCCCGGGCGGGAACACGGGCGGACAGATGGGCGGATGGTTCCGCCGCGAAGTGAACTCGGCGGAAGACCTGCGCGGTCTCAAGATGCGCATTCCGGGGCTGGGCGGCGACGTGATGGACCACATGGGCGTGACCGTCCAGGTCCTGGCCGGGGGCGACATCTACCCCGCGCTGGAGCGGGGCGCGATCGACGCCACCGAATGGGTGGGCCCCTACGACGACGAGAAGCTCGGCCTCCACAAGGCCGCGCCCTACTACTACTACCCGGGCTGGTGGGAGCCGTCGGCGTCCGTGTCGTACGAGGTCAATCAGCGGGCGTGGGACACCCTTTCCTCGGAGTACAAGGCCGTCTTCGAGGTCGCGGCGCAGGCGTCGGCGCGCAGGATGCTCTACTACTACGACGCCAAGAACCCGGGTGCGCTGGAGCGTCTCATCGCCGGCGGGACCCAGATGCGCTCCTTTTCGAACGACATCATGACGCTCGCGCGGACGACGATCGGCGAAATCCTGGAGGAGTACTCGGCGGCGGACCAGCAGTACCGGGACGTCTACGACCACTGGCGCAACTTCAAGGAGGCGTCCTACCGCTGGTTCGGCACCAACGAGCTGAGGTTCGCGAACTTCGCGTTCGGGGGTGATCAGCTCGGCTGACCGGAGACGCCGGCGCGCCCATGAAGGGACGCGCTAGCCCCGTCGCGGTCCCCGTCAGTTGACAAAATGACGGGCCAGTCGTCATTTTGCCTGTCATTATGACGACTCTAGCGCGATTTTCAGCCATTCCGCGATTCCTCGCCCTGCCACGAGGAAGCTTCTTCCTCTTTGGCCCGCGGGGGACAGGCAAGACCACCTGGTTGCGCCAGGTCCTCCCGGACGCGCTCGTGGTGGATCTCCTCAAGCCGGAGGAGTACCGGAGGCTGTCGGCTCGCCCGGAACGCCTGCGGGAACGGGTCCGCGGAGCGGCGGCCGGTACCGATGTGGTCGTCGACGAAGTCCAGCGGGTCCCCGAGCTCCTGAACGTCGTTCACCATCTCATGGAATCCGGGGGCGGGCACCGGTTCGTCCTCACCGGTTCCAGCGCCCGCAAGCTCCGGCGCGGTGGAGTCAACCTGCTCGCGGGCCGCGCCCTGATGCGCTCCATGCACCCCTTCATGGCCGGGGAAATGGGCCACCGGTTCGATCTCGACACGAGCCTGAGGCTTGGGACCGTTCCCACAGTGGTTTCCTCGGATGATCCGGAGTCCGCGCTGGCCGCCTACGCATCGCTCTACGTTGAGCAGGAGGTCCGTGCCGAGGGCCTGGCGCGCGATGTCGGCAGCTTCTCCCGGTTTCTCGAAGCGGTTTCCTTTTCGCACGCCGCGACGCTCAACGTCAGCGAGCTCGCCCGCGAATGCGAGACGAGCCGGAGCACGGTCGCGGGCTACGTGGAGTTGCTGGAAGACCTATTGCTCGCGTTTCGCCTGCCCGTGTTCACACGGCGAGCCAAACGCCGCCTCGTCGCGCATCCCAGATCCTTCTACTTCGACTGCGGCGTCTTCAGGAGCCTGCGCCCGGCGGGCCCTCTCGACCGGCCGGCCGAGGTCCGCGGCCCCGCACTGGAGGGGCTGGTCGCGCAGCACCTTCGGGCATGGCTGGCGTATTCGGGCAACGACGCGAAGCTGTACTACTGGCGCACTCGCGGGGGTGCCGAGGTGGACTTCGTGCTCTACGGGGCGGACGGCCTCTGGGCTTTCGACGTCATGAATGCCGATCGCGTCCGGCCCGCCGATCTCCGTGGCCTGGCCTCCTTCGGCGACGAATACCCGGAAGCGCGCCGGATCCTACTGTACCGCGGCGAGCACCGGCTCGTCCGAAAGGGTGTCCTGTGCCTGCCGGTCGGACCCTTCCTCGTCGGCCTGAACCCCGAGCGGGGGATCGAAGACGCCGTCGGGTAGCGGGAAGCCCGGGAGTTACTGCCTGATCGCCACTCAGTTCACCAGCCCCGTCACCAGCTCCGGCCACTGGATGATCAGCAGCAGGCCGATGATCTGGATGATGATGAACGGGATCACCGCCCTGTAGAGGTCGGTGGTCTTCACCTCCGGCGGTGCCACGCCGCGCAGGTAGAAGAGGGCGAAGCCGAAGGGCGGCGTCAGGAACGAGGTCTGCAGGTTCATCCCGATCATCACGCCGAACCACACCAGGTCGATGCCCAGCAGGGCCGCGGCGGGCGCCAGCAGCGGGATGATGATGAAGGCGATCTCGAAGAAGTCCAGGAAGAACCCGAGGATGAAGATCACCAGGTTGGCGACCAGGAGCAGGCCGACCCGGCCACCGGGCAGGTTCGTCAGCAGGTCCTCGATCCAGATGTCGCCGTAGAGCCCCCGGAAGACCAGCGCGAAGGCCGTCGACCCGATCAGCAGGAACATGACCATCGTGGTGAGCTTGGTCGCGCCGAGGCACGAGTCGCGCAGCACCTTCATGGACATGCGGCCCCGCGCGAAGGCGAGCAGGATCGCGCCCACGGAGCCGATCGCGCCCGCTTCCGTGGGAGTCGCGACGCCCAGGAAGATCGACCCGAGCACGATCAGGATCAGGATCAGCGGCGGCATCATCACCAGCGCCACCCGCCGCATCAGCACCCCGAATGCGATGTCCGTCATCTCGCGTGGCAGCGCGGGCGCCGCTTCCGGCTTCACCACCGCCACGCCGCTCACGTACAGCGCGTACATCGCCGCGAGCATTAGCCCAGGGATCAGTCCCCCGATGAACAGGTCGCCCACGGAGATCCCGAGCTGGTCCGCGAGCACGACCAGGACGATGCTCGGCGGGATGATCTGCCCCAGCGTCCCCGACGCCAGGATCACGCCCGCCGACAGCCGCTTCGAGTAGTTGTAGCGGAGCATGACCGGCAGCGAGATGCTGCCCATCGCCACGACGGAGGCCCCGACGACGCCGGTTGCCGCCGCGAGCATCGCCCCGACCACGACCACCCCCAGTGCCAGACCTCCGCGGAGCCGCCCGAAGAGGGTGCCGATGGTCGTCAGCAGGTCCTCCGCCAGCTTGGCCTTCTCGAGCACAAGTCCCATGAAGATGAAGAACGGAACGGCCAGCAGGACGTAGTTCGACATCACCCCGAAAATGCGTTCGGGCATGGCGTAGAGGAGGTTCCAGTCGAAGATGCCGAGCTGGACGCCGATGAAGGCGAAGAGGAGGGATGCGCCGCCCAGCGCGAACGCGACCGGATACCCGCAGAAGATGATCAGGAAGACCACCACGAACATCAGTGGTGCGAGGATGTTCGCTTCCATTACAGCAGTGCCCCGAGGTCCGGCTCGAGTGCCTCGCCGTCCGCCTCCGGATCATCCTTCCCCCGGAGGATCCTGATGTCCTTGATCAACTCGGAGATCCCCTGGGCGACAAGGAGGACGAAGGCGACGATGATCACCGCCTTCAGCGGATAGCGCGGCAGGCCTCCCGGATCCGGCGACGACTCGTGCACGGCCCACGAGTTGCGGATCGATGGCCAGGAGACCCAGAGCACGAAGCAGCAGAACGGGATCAGCATGAACACCGAGCCGATCACGTTGATGCGGGCGCGTGCCTTGGCCCGCAGCCGGCCGTAGATCACGTCGACGCGAACGTGGGAGTTCTCCTTGAGGGCGAACCCCGCTCCGAGGAGGAAGATCAGGGAGAAGAGGTACCACTGGAGTTCCAGGTACATGTTGGAACTCAGGTTGACGCCGATGAAGCGTCCCAGGTAGCGGGCGATGGCGTTGTACGCGCCGATCAGCACCATGGCGAATGCCAGCCAGGAGATGATGCGGCCAAGCCCGCCGGTAATTCGGTCGACGATGCGAACGTAGGGGTTGTCGTTCATGACCCGCCCAGACTATCCCGCGAAGGCCCGCGCAGCAAGGAACGCCCGGTCATCTGCGTCGGCTGGGGGAGCCCCATGAGGTCCAGGATCGTCGGGGCCACGTCGGCGAGGATGCCGTCCCGGAGGGTGGCGGCGGGCTCCGGCGCGACAAGGATCAGCCGGACCGGAAACGTGGTGTGCGCCGTGAAGGGGTTGCCGTGCTCGTCCAGCATCTTCTCCGCGTTGCCGTGGTCGGCTGTCACCAGGGCGGTTCCTCCGAACTCGCCGATGCGCTCGAGCAGCCGGCCGACGCAGCCGTCCACCGTTTCCACCGCTTCGATCGCCGCCGGGATGCTGCCCGTGTGCCCGACCATGTCCGCGTTGGCGTAGTTGACGAGGACGAAGTCGTGACGCGCTTCGCCGAGGTGTGCAAGCAGCGCGTCGGTGAGCTCCAGCGCGCTCATGTCGGGCTTGAGGTCGTAGGTCGCAACCTTCGGTGACGGAACAAGATGGCGGTCCTCGCCCGGGAAGGGCTCCTCCACGCCGCCGTTGAAGAAATAGGTGACGTGCGGGTACTTCTCCGTCTCGGCCATGCGGAGCTGGGTGCGGCCGGCCCGGGCCAGAATGTCGCCCAGGACGCTTTCGAGCGAGCGCGGGGGGAAGAGGACGTGGTGGGGGAAGTCGTCTTCGTAGCGGGTCATCGCCGTGAAGTTGGCGAAGGCGCCGCGAGGGCGGTCGAAGTGGGGAAAATGGTCTTCGGTGAGAGCCGCTGTGAGTTGGCGGGCCCGGTCCGCGCGGAAGTTGAAGAAGAGGGTGCCGTCGTTGGGGATGATTCCGATTGCGCGCGGGGCCACCAATGTGGTCCCGGCGCCAGGCGGTCCCCCGGCCGTTGGCGGCTTCTCGGCCGTTGGCACCCTCCCGATCACCGCAGGTGGCAGGAACTCGTCGGTCGTGCCTTCCTCGTAGCAGCGGGCGACGTACTCGGACGCACTGCTCGACCGGGGTCCGACTCCCTCGACGATCGCCTGGTAGCCGAGTTCGGTGCGCGGCCACCGCTTGTCTCTGTCCATGGTGAAGTAGCGGCCCGAAACGGTCGCAATACGCGCGTCGTGGGCGGCTGCGGTGCGTGCCTCCAGCTCCCGGATCCAGCCGATTCCCGAGGTGGGGGACGTGTCGCGGCCGTCCGTGACGCAGTGGAGCCGGACCGGGATGCGGGCCTGGTCGGCCCACTCCAGCAGCGCATGCAGGTGGCCGATCTCGCTATGGACACCGCCGTCAGAACACAGCCCCAACAGGTGAAGTGCGCCGCCCGAGTGACGGAGGGTGCGGGCCAGAGCTTCGAGCTCCTCCAACTCGAAGAATGATCCGTCCCGGATCGACGTGGAGATGCGGGTCACGTCCTGGCGGACGATCCTTCCCGCTCCCAGGTTCAGGTGGCCGACCTCGGAGTTTCCCATCTGGCCGGCGGGCAGGCCGACGGCTTCCCCGGAGGTGGTGAGAAGGGACCACGGATGGTTCGCGAGGAGCCGGTCACGAACGGGTGTGCGGGCCATTGCGACCGCGTTCCCCCACCGTTCGATCTCCGCCGGCTCGGATGCCCCGACGCCCCAGCCATCGCAGATGATCAGGACGGTCGGCTTCCTGCTATCGTTCATGACGTCAATCTAACGGAAAGGCGAATCGGATTTGAGCGACGTGTGGAGCACCTGCATCGACCTGGACGGTCACCCCGCGCCAATGGTGCCGTGGACGCCGGCGGCCCCCGCGGAAGACCGGCCTGAGCTACGGCGTTGGCGAGCGGCGGTGGGGCCGGTCAGGGCGGCCAACGCGCCGGGGGTCGCGCGGAGTTGGCCTCTCATGGTCGCCGTGTGGAACGCACGGGTTGGCGGGGGAGCGATTCGGTCGCTGTGGGCTCAACTGGCGCGGGAACACGGCCCCGTCATCCTCCTCCTCCAGGAAGTGTTCGCCACCGGACCCCGCCTTCCCGAACCGGGCCCCAGCGCCGCCTGGGCTCCCCGGATCACCGGCGAGCCCGACAACGAAGACCGCACCGACATCGTGTCGTTTGCCCGGGAAGCGGGTCTCTCCCTGTTGTACGTTCCGTCGATGAGGAACGGGGGACCGGACGGGGGGCCTCCCGAGGACCGGGGCAACGCACTCCTCTCCAATGTGCCGCTCTCGTCGCCCCGCGCGATCGAGCTCCCCTTCGAGCGGCAGCGACGCGTGGCCGTGGCGGCTACCGTGACGACCGAAGCAGGGGACATCGCCTTCTGCTCATGTCACCTTGACAATAGGGCACCGTGGCGATATATGTGGCGCACCGTGGGGGTCGCCCGCAAACGCCAGATCGCAGGGTTGCTGGCTGCGTTTCCGGGGTCCGGCGACGCGGACGCACACGTCCTGGGCGGCGACTTCAATACGTGGGTTCGAGGGCGCCGGGAGGGAGCGTACCAACTGGCCCGGAAGCAGTTCCCATACCCGGACGCGCCCGACCCCCGGCCCACCCACCACCACGAGATCGGCGGCTGGCTGCGGCATTCGGATCACCTGATGTTCCGCTTGCCGCCCGGTTGGCAAGGCGAATACCGCCGCCGCGACGACACCGTCGGGTCGGATCACTACCCGCTGGTGGGTACCCTCAGCCCTCCGTAGCCCAATACCCGCCCCGGGCATGATCGAAGACGAGCTCGCGTCCCAGGGGTTCGGTTGTCACCCGCCTTTCCGCAAACACCGTCCGCCCGCCCACCCACGTCCGCACCGGCCACCCCTTGAGCAGGGTCCCGTGCCAGGGACTCCACCCGCACTTCGTCCGCTGCTCCTCGTTCCGCACCGGCCGCTCCATCTCCATGTCCACCAGCACGAGATCGGCGTCGTAGCCTTCCTCGATCCGCCCCTTGCCCACGATGTCCCAGATCCGGGCCGGTCCGTCGCTCATCCACGCGGCCAGCTCAAGCAGCGTGCACGTCCCGCGGTGGACCTCGTTGAGCATCAGCGGCAGCACCACTTCGACCGCCGGCACGCCCGAGGGGGAGCCCGGGTAGGGAACGTCCTTCTCTTCGAGCGTGTGCGGCGCGTGGTCGGTGGCGATGATCTGGATCACGCCCTCCTTCAACCCCCGCCACAGCGCGGCCCGGTCCTCGGCCGTCTTCAGCGACGGGTTCATCTGGGCCAGAGTGCCGAGACGCCCGTAGTCCGACACGTCGAAGAAGAGGTGATGCGGGCAGGCCTCGGCCGTGATCAGGTCGTGCCGCTCGGCCAGGATGCCGGCTTCCTCGGCGGTGGAGACGTGCAGGACGTGGAAGCGGTGGCCGTGCCGCCTGGCCAGATCGATCCCGCGCAGCGTCGCCGTCACCGCCGCGCGGTGGTCGCGGATGCGCGAGTGGTCGTGGATGGTGAGGGGACCGTCCAGCGCGGCGGCGTTGGCGTGCACGGTGGACTCGTCCTCGCAGTGGGCCGTGATCGGCAGGGTGGTCTCGGCAAAGATCGCCTCGAGGCACTCCTGATCGTCGACCAGCATGTTCCCCGTGCTCGACCCCATGAAGATCTTGATCCCCGGCGTCCGGGAGGCCCGTCGCAGCTCGGCCAGGTTGTCCGTCGTGGCGCCGATGTAGAAGCCGTAGTTCACCACACAGCGGCGGTCCGCCCGGGCGAGCTTCGCGGTGAGCGCGTCGACCGTGATCGTCTGGGGGACCGTGTTGGGCATCTCCAGGAACGAGGTCACGCCCCCGGCCGCGCACGCCCGGCTACCGGTGCGCAGGTCTTCCTTGTGCGTGAGTCCGGGGTCGCGGAAGTGGACCTGGTCGTCGATCACCCCGGGCAGCAGGTGAAGTCCCGTCGCGTCCACCACCTCATCCGCGCGGCTGTGTGCGGCGGCGGCGACGGTCGCGATCCGCCCGTCGTCGATCAGTACCGACGTGCGCGCCGTCTCCCCCGGCAGGACGACCGTTGCGTTACGGATCAGCGTGCGCTGCGGCACTCCTCGCGCCTCCGCCGCCTCAGGTGAAGTACGGATTGTCTCCGCTGTCGTGGTCCGTCACGTCGTGGATCGCGGTCACTTCCGGGACCGCCTGCGACACCATGCGCTCGACACCCTGACGTAACGTCATGCGGGACATGGCGCACCCCTGGCAGCCCCCGGCCATCTCGATGAAAATCTCCGTGCCCTGAACGTCCACGAGGTTGATCACACCCCCGTGAGAGGCGATCGCCGGGTTGATCTCTGTCTCGAGGATCTGGCTGACCCGGTCCGCCAGGGCACCCTGGGGACCCGCGTTCTCAACGGCGGCCTTGGCGGTCTCGGGGTCGGGCGTGATCTGAAAACCGCTCTCCTGGATGGTCTCGATGAAGTCCACCTTCGCCCCGTCCAGGCGGTCGATGCTCGCTTCGTCGACCAGCACGCTGAACTGTCCGGCGTCCACTTCGATATCCGACTCCGAGCGGTTTTCGGCCTCCACGAGGGTGAGCTCGTAGTTGGGGGCGAATGGACTTCCTTCAACCGCGATCCGCAGCGCCTGAAGCCCGTCTTCGTCCAGGTCCATGAAGGACAGCACCATGTCCCGGGCTCTATCTGTAAACGTCAGTTTCATTTTCATTCCTCGGGGTACGGATGAAGCAGCCTGCCCTTTGAATATGCCCTGATCGCGGGTCCGGTGTCCACATGGGGGCCTGAAGTCCTAATCCAGCAATCCCTCGAGTGCTCCCACGGCTTCCCAGCCCGCGTCGGAATGGGAGAACTGGCGCCTCTGGGCGTTCGAGAGCCAGGCCGCCCGGCTTCCGGCAGCGACTCGGGTAACCGCGAGCACGTCGTCGATCTGTTCGGCGACGGCCCGCACGTGCGAGATCACCGCGACCATGCGGCCGCGTGCAGCGACGGTGGCCAGAGCCTCGAGCGCGGCGTCCAGGTTGTGCCGGTCGAGTGATCCGAACCCTTCATCGAGGAACAGCGACTCCAGGCGTCCGCCGCTTCGGGCCATCATCTCCACCATGCCGAGCGCCAGCGCCAGAGAGCCGATGAACTGCTCGCCGCCCGACAAACTTGCGGGGGAGCGCGGCTGCCCGGAGTCCTGGTCGAGGACGCGCCACTGATCCTCGGCTTCGCCCGGGTCGACGAAGGCGTACTTGCCGCCGCTCATCTCGCCCAGCATGCGGGAAGCGTGAACGAGAAGGTCCCTGGAGCGCCGAAGAGTGAGCCACTTCAGGAACGCGCCGGGCTTGAGCGCGGCATCGAGGTCGCCCAGCACTCGCTCCAGGGCGACCACTTCGTCCGTCAGGGTGCGAAGACGAATGACGTCATCGATGATCTCGGCGAACGCGTCCCGCAGTTCCGTGGCTCTCCGAGCCCGATAGTGCGCGTTGTTGGCGGCATTGTCGGCCGTGTGGACGAGGGAGTCGGGGTCATCGGGATCGATGTCGAGGCGGTGCGCGAGCTTGACCAGGGCCGTGCGGGCCACATCCGCGTTCGTGGACGCTTCGGTGCACTGCTCTTCGGCAGCTCGCAGTACGTCGGTCATGGCCGTACGGAAACCGTCGATCCAGCGCCGGAGGGGGCCCGGCTCGGACGCGGGCACCGGGGCAGGAACCTCGACGCTGCAAACGAGCTCGCGGATCGCACCGCCGAGCTGGAAACGCTGCTCTGACAACTCGCGCGCGACGGACCCGAGCGGGCCGTCGACTTCGTCGGTCCGGCGTTGCGCGAGGTCGGCGCGGGACTTGACCACATGGTCGATCTGCCCGCGCAGCATGACGCCCAGACCATCCCGTTCGGTGAGCAGGCGGTGCCGTTCGTCGGCCGCGCGGAGCGTGGCATCCACGGGTGAGGTGTCCACGGTTTGCAGATCGAGGGGGTCGGCGGGGAGGGGCAGCCGGGGCCGGAACGGGGCCGGAATCGAGCCGATCTTCCGAGTGAGGTCCCCCAGCGCGGACGTGGCCGTTTGCCGTGTATCATGCGCGCGTTTGGAGTCGCCCCGTGCGGCCTCCCGGGCCGTAGCCGCCGCCCTGCCCGCGTGCCTGGCTCGATCCGCGAGGCCATCACGGACGCGGTCGTGGGCTTCTACCCGTGCGGTTGCGTCCCTGAGGGCTGCCTCCAGAGGACTCAGCAGTGAGGTTGCTTCGGGCAGGGGAGCGTCGAGGTCATCGGTCCCCGGGCCGCCCTGCCCGAGCCCTTCCAGACCCTGCCGGAGGGCGTCCCGCGCGGCCGAGACCGTGTCGCCGAATTCCCTGAGCCGCTTCTCGCCGCCTTGCTGCCCGGCCCTCAGCCCGGCGACGCGCATGCCCGCTTCCCGGGCCTGCGCGCCCGCCTCCCGGGCCGCTTGCTTCGCATCGTCGAGGCCACCGTCGCCGGGAGCTGTCCACGCTGCGGGGAGATCGCGCCGACAAATGGGGCAATCGTCGCCCGGGTGGAGGCCGTGGGCAGCCGCGGCCGCCGAGTTGGCCCGTCTCGCCTCCGCGTGCACGGCGTCCGCCGCGTCCGCCGCCGTCCTGGCCCGCCCTTCCTGCTCCTGGGCGCCTTCGAGCCGCGCGGCAAGCTCGGCGTGCTCCCGGCGCGCCGCCTCGCGCTTCTCCCGCGCAGCTACCACACCGCGCTTGTGATCCTCGCATTCGCGATACTGCCGCTCCATCTGCTCCAGGTTCCGGCGGGCCGTGTCAGCGGCCTCCGTGAGCAGCGGTCTGCCCGCGTCGTGCTGGGCCCGCTCCTTCTCGGCCCGGGCCTCCGCCGCCTCCGCTGCCTCCGCGCGCGTCCGGCTCTCCGATGCGGCCCCGGTCGCGTCACGCAACGTGCCGGCTGCGGCCACGGCGCGCTCCGCCAGCGCCGCCACGTCACGCAACCCTGCCCGCGCCGCGGCAACGTCCTCGTGGGCCGGCCCGTCGTCGGTCGGGATGGCCGCCAACGCGGCCCGGAAGCCGCCATCGCTCTGCTTGAGCCGTCCGTCCTCCTCTTCGATCCGCCGCATGACTTCCTCGACCGGCGCCAGCTGGCCGGCCAGACGATCGACTTCGCCCGGGCGAATCCTCTCCGCGACCGCCGTAGCCAGGCTCAGCGCCCTCTCGGACGCGAGGAGCGTATCGCGCGCACCCTTTGCCGCATCCGCCGTCGCCGCCGCGGCGTCGGACTCCTTGCTCGCGGCAGCGGCCGCGCCCTCGAGCATTTCAAGGTGTCCTGCCGGGTCCGGCGGGTGCTCCTCGCCAGCCTGCTCCAGCCGTGCCCTCAGCTGTCGGATGTCACCCACCTTTTCACCCGCCACCCGCCCCATCTCCTCCAGCTCGTCGGTTCGCCACACCTGCCTGAGGATACGGCTGCGTTCTGCGGGCTTGTCCTCGACCAGCAGCCGGGCGAAGCGTCCCTGGGGAAGCACGACCGTGCGGAGGAACGCATCGCTGTCGAGTCCGATGAGTTCGGTGACCCGATCGTTGACGACCCTGACCTGCTCCACCTTTTCGAGCGTCTCGCCGTCTGCGCCCAGGTGCACGAGCTGCACCCTTGCCGCACCCACATCGCCCCGGTTGGTACGCCGTACCACGCGGGCGACTTCCCACTCCTCCCCCGATACGCGGAAGCGCAGCACGACCCGAAGCTGCGTCGAGGTGTCGTTCATGAGCTCCTGGTTCGACCCGCCAAAGGTCGCCTTCCCGTACAGCGCGTACATCATCGCCTCCAGGATTGACGACTTCCCGGCCCCGGTGTCTCCGACCACCGCGATGTGGCTGCGCCCTTCGAAGTCGATGGGGACGGGGGCCCGGAAGGACCGCAGTCCCTCGATCAGAAGACGTACCGGACGCATCGGTCAGCCCTGCGCCCCCTGCCGCTTGCGCGCCTGTGCCAGCGCATCGAGCGTCTCGATGGCACGCACGGTCAGCGCGGTTACGCCGAAGTCGGGGCCGGCGTCGTGTCCCACGCTCCCCAGCGTCTTGCCGAAAAGCTCCAGCACGGCTGCGTGCGGCGCCTTGACCCCGCGCGCGGCGGTGTCTCTCCACTCGGCGAAGAGGTCCGCGATGTCCGGATCCGGTGTCGAATCGCCCGCGGACTGGGAGATCGCCCTGGCCCGGCGGTTCGCGACTTCGTTGGCGATGTTGAAGACCGCGCACTCGGGCGACCACTCCGCCAGCCGGTCGGCAAGGTCGGGAATCGGGTCTTCGGAGGTGACGCATGCCTTCAGGATGGTGTTGTCCAGGCCCCCATCAGCGGCCCGCCCTTCCAGCTCGCCCAGCGTACCCGCGAAGGTGACCAAAGGCCGCCCCGGGGGCATTTCCACAGTGTCTACCTGGACATCGTCCTCGATTGTGACCAGCACCGCCTGCTTGGCCTCGCCCCCCTCGCCGAAGTCCAGCGGGATGAGCGACCCGGCATAGCGTCCCGTGGCAGTCCCGCCCGGCAGGAGCTGCGGGTCGTGGATGTGCCCGAAAGCGCTGTACAGAGCCCGGTGCAGGCCGTCTGTGTGGGTGGCGTGGTCCTCGCCAACCGTGAATCGGCGCTCGGACGTGCCCGGCCTGGCTCCGTGCACGTGCAGATGGGCGGCGTACAGGACGATGCCCGTCGAACGGGCCACCCGTTCGGCCTCCGTGAGCAGCCTCGTGTTCAGCGTGCGGATTCCGTCCGCGTAGGTGCCCTCGAAGCGTGCGGGGTCGTCGGTGGCATAGTCCGCGACCGCGCCGGGCGGAATGAAGGGCACGCACGCGACCGCCACGGGTTTGCCGGCAATCTCATGGAATTCGAGCACCCGGGGTTCGGTCACGAACCGGAGCCGGCGGGGCGAAGCCGTTCCGGCCATCTCGTCGAGCACTCCGAACAGGGCCGACGAGTCGTGGTTGCCGCAAATCACCACGGTCGGCGCGACGCTGGCGAGCCGCTGCAGGGCACGCACACCGATACGCAACGCCGGGTACGGAGGGCGCGTCGCATCGAAGAGGTCCCCGGTGTGCAGGATCAGGTCGGGGCGGGACTCCTCGGCGAGTTCGATAAGCGCACGGACTGCAGCCAGATGGTCCGGTGTGCGGTCGTGCCTGCCGAGCTTGGCTCCGAGGTGCCAGTCCGAGGTGTGGAGGAGCTTCAAAGATCCACCTTCGGGCCGGACATCGCCCTCAGGGTGCCCGCAATCCGGTCTGCGCGCTCACCCTCGGCTGCTTCGTCCACCTCGGCTTCATCCGGGTTGGTGGCGAAGGGCGGGAAGGGAAAGCGCAGCGGGATCGGCTCGGGCACGATGGGCTGCGACAGCACCATCGTCCCCGGCATGAACCGCGATGCGCGTTCCCTCAAGGCCGGGGTCAGGAACCGGTAGGCGTCGGCCTCGCTGGCGTCGAGCCGACCGGCCACCTTGAGCGACGCGTTGCGGGGCAGAGCCTGCGCGACCGCCGTGGCCGCCTGCTGCGCTCCGACCAGCAGCACGCCCAGCGAGCGGCCGCGCTCGGCGATGTCCACGAGCAACTCCTTCAGGGGCGAAAACCCCCGTGCCGGAGCGTACTTGTTGAGTTCGTCCAGAACGACGAAGCGGAGCGGCGTGCGCCCCGTGCCCTGCTTCTCCCGCCACACGCGGTCCAGGAGTGCTCCGACGACGAAACGCTGGGCGTCGTCGTGCAGGGTGGAGATGTCGACGACGTGCATCCGCGCGTTCTCGGCGGACACCGGCTCCAGCCCGCAACCCACGAGGGGACCGATGTGGCGCCGCAGTCGCAGGAGCCTCCGCAGGTAGGCCTGGCGGGTGCCGGATTGCGTGCGGCCGAACCACCGATGGGCCCTATCGTCGTCACTGTCCGCCAGCTTGTCCGTGAAGTCGACGAAGTCGGCGAAGTCCCGGACCACGTGACCCTGGCCCGCTGATGCCGACTCCGGTTCCCGCTCGGCGAGGCGGTCCGGGTTGAAGCCTGTGCTCGCGGGCACCTCGTCCAGGATCACGATGGCGCCGGATGTGTCGCCCGACAGCCGCCGCAGGTGCCTCAGAAGCTGAATGCGGAACTGCTGTTCGACGAAGCCGACCTGGGTGGAGCGGTCGTCTTCGGAGGTGAAGCAGAACTGGAGAAGCTGTTCGCGAACGAATTTCTCCGGCGTCCAGCCGTAGGCGTGCACGTCCGCGGTGTTGCGCGATTTGACCCCGGGCACCGCACCCGTCGTGCCGGGCTGGCGGGGGGCGTAGAGGCGGACCGAGCGGAATGGGCCGGGGTCCTCGACACCAAGAGCCCGCCACTGCATGCGTGCCAGCGGCTTCTCCGCAAACTCGGAGTTGGGCCGGTCGATGTGGAGAAGGTCCTCGCCCTTGGTGTTGAACACGAGCGCACGGACGCTTTCCCGTCCGGCGCGTCCGCCCAGCAGATCCATGCCGTAGTCGGTCTCCAGGAGCTGGTAGAGGAGGAAGAGCGCGTACGACGTTTTCGTCGCGACTCCGGAGATCCCGGAAATGGACACATGGCCGCCGGAGCGACCGTCCACGAAACGCATGTCGGCGTACACCGGCTCTCCGCCCATGTCGAGTCCGACCGGGAGCTTGCCGCGCTTCATCTCGTCCTCGAAAAGGGCCACCTGGCGGTGCTCTCCGGTCGCACGCACGACGACCGCACCAGCGTGCGGCGCCACGAAGAGTTCCGGCACAACACGAAGTACACGCACCTCTGCCAGGCGCACATGTTCAGCGGGCATGGTGCGGTCCACCACGCGGGCCGTGTCTGAGGGCAGGTCCGCGCCCTCGAAACGGCTGCGCAGCTCGGTGATGATCGCGTAGTGGGTGACCTTGTCCCCGCCCGGCAGGTCTCTGGTCACGGCAACCAGTTCGTCGAGCTGCACGAAAACGTCGCCGTCGAGGACGACCTGAAAGGTGCGGGAATTGCTCCCGGCCGACCCGTCGACGAGCCCGATGCGGTTGGCGTGATCGCTCACGCGGCTTCCTCCCGGTTGAGTTGCATCACGGCTTCGCGGACCGCGCGGAGAGCGAGGCGCGCGTCGCCCAGAAGGTGGTGCAGCCTGCGTTCCAGGCCCGCGACAGGGGTGAGGTTGACCGGCGCACGGGGGTCCCGGTGCGGCGCCGACGCGAACTCCGGGAGCCATCGCGCCGCCCGATCCACCGTGGCGATCGCGGCCTCCCTGCCGGCACCGGCGGGAACCTCGATGCGCGCGATCCCCGACCACGGCCCCGCCCAGGGACCCGGATCGCCCACGCGGATATAGCACGCATAGAGGTCGTCCCGCAGCGCGAAGAGGCTCGACCGATCGCCGACCCCGAGGCGCGGAAGGGTGTTCCAGTGTTCGAGCGCGAGGGTGCGGCGGTGGTGGGTCTTCACGTACCCCACGACAGGGACCGCACGGCTGCGCCGGATGTTGTGGAGGGGGCCGTCGAAGACCGTCAGCCACCCGTCGGAACAGAGCTTGTCGGCGATCCCGGCCTCCGTGTCGCGCATGAGGCGTTGGAGGTGCTGCAGGGCCGCATCGGTCTCGTCGCCGTCGACCGAGTACGCGTCCCACCGCCACCCCTCGCGGTGGGGGCACAGACGCACCTGGTGTCCGCCCGTGAAGATGACCGCCCGCCCGGTCTCGATGTGGTCGATCGTGGCGAGCCGGTCACCGCCGATCAGCACGGCTCCTGCTCCCCACGCTCCCGCGAGCCCGGTCGTGGTCTCCCCCGCCGGACTCGTCCGCGTCAGGTGGGCCTCCGTCCTCCGCACACCGTCCACGAAGCAGAGACGGGATGGCCGGTCCGCGCTTGCCGGGCTGTGAATGCGGAAGTCCCCCCCATCCTCGACGATGCTACATTCGATTGCCTGCGCCTCATCGTCCCGTGCCTGAAACCCTGTGCCGTAGGAAACATCGAACGGTTCGACACCGATGAAGGTCTTTGAGTCCATGGCGGCCAGGAAATTGGACGGGCACACTGCGAGGGCCGAGCGCACTCGGCGCCCGCTGGAAGGAAAACCTAACATGAAGACCATCGTAGTCACCGGCGGCAACCGCGGGATCGGCAATGCCGCCGCCCGCCATCTCGCCGCCCAAGGGCATGCCGTCATCCTGGTCTGCCGCGACGAAGAGCGGGGGAGCGAGGCGCTCGACGCCCTGGCGGAGGTTCCCGGCGACGCCCGTCACCAACTTGTCACCGCCGACCTCGCGTCGCTCGGCTCGGTGCGCGCCTGCGCCCGCAGGATCCTTGAGCTGGACATGCCGCTGGATGCCCTGGTCAACAACGCGGCCACCGTGCCGCGCGAGCGGACGCTCAGCCACGACGGTTTCGAGATGCAGCTGGCGGTCACGCACCTCGCACATTTCCTGCTGTCCAACCTGCTGCTGCCCGCGCTGCGGCGCGCGCTGGCCTACAGCCGCGTCGTCACGGTGTCGTCGGGGGCGCACGGGGGACCCGCCTTCGACTTCGACGACCCGAACTTCGAGCGGCGTCGCTACCAGGCGGCCGTGGCATATCAGCAGAGCAAGCTGGCCAACATCCTCTTCACACGCGCCTTCGCCCGCAGGACCGCGGGAACCGGTGTGCAGCCGCTCGCGTTGCATCCCGGCGTGTACGATACCAGGCTGCTCCGCGACTACCTGGGGATGTTGCCGGCCGGCAGGTTCCTGGCGCGGGTCGTTTCCCGCCGGGCGGACAGGGCCGGGCCGATCCTCGGCGAGCTTGCGGCTGGCAGGCGGGACGAGGACCTTGGCGGCGCATACTTCAACAAGGACTCGCGGAGTTCGCCCTCAGCCGCCGCCAGGGACGAGGAGGCGCAGGAGCGGCTTTGGGCCTGGAGTGCGGCGTCGACGGGGCTGGAGGTCTAGCGGCCAGGCTGCCTGCGACCCGCAACCCGCCGGGAGGTGGCAGCGCGGGGCGTCTTCGGTAACTTTCGGGCGCGTTTTGCGCACCTTTCGTGGCCTGCCCAAGGGGCCGGGCCCATCAAGCACACTCACGGAATCGGGGACGCGTCGTGGCGGACCGCATGGACAAGATCGTCTCGCTGTGCAAGCGGCGGGGATTCGTATTTCAGTCGTCGGAGATCTACGGCGGGGCCGCATCGGTGTGGGACTACGGTCCGCTGGGCGTCGAACTGCGGAAGAACGTCGCCGACACGTGGTGGTCGACCATGGTGCACGCCCGTGACGACATCGAGGGCCTCGATGCCGGAATCCTCATGCATCCGCGCGTCTGGGAAGCGTCGGGGCACGTCTCGGGCTTCACGGATCCGCTGCTGGAGTGCAAGACCTGCAAGCGGCGGTGGCGCGCGGACCACCTGGACCAGCACAGCTGTCCCAGGAAGCCATCGGTTGGTCCCGGCGCCCACGGCGACTGCGAGATCGGCGAGCCGCGCCTCTTCAACCTCATGTTCAAGACCTTCATGGGGCCGGTGGAGGAGGACGCGTCGGTCGTCTACCTGAGGCCGGAGACGGCTCAGGGGTCGTACGTGAACTTCCTGAACGTCCAGCAAACGTCGCGGCAACGCGTGCCCTTCGGCATCGCCCAGGTCGGCAAGGCGTTCCGCAACGAGATCACCCCGGGGAACTTCATCTTCCGCACCCGCGAATTCGAGCAGGCCGAGATGCAGTTCTTCGTCAAGCCCGGCTCCGATGACGAGTGGTTCGACTACTGGCGCGAGCGGCGGCTGGCCTGGCACCACGAGATCGGCATCCATCCCGACAAACTGAGGTTCCACGAACACGGCCCCGGCGAGCTGGCCCACTACGCCAAGGCCGCCGTCGACATCGAGTACGAGTTCCCCTTCGGCTGGCAGGAGCTCGAGGGCGTCCACAACCGCACCGACTTCGACCTCTCCCGCCATCAGGAGTATTCGGGCAAGCGGCTCTTCTACGTCGACCCGGGTTCCGGGGAGCGGTTCATCCCGTATGTGGTGGAGACGGCGATGGGGGTCGGCCGCGCGGCGCTGGTCGCGCTTGTGGACGCCTACCGTGAAGAGGAGGTCGGGGGCCAGGCCCGGGTGGTGTTGGGTATCGATCCCCGACTGGCGCCGATCAAGGCCGCGGTTTTCCCGCTCATGAAGAAGTTCGGGCAGCCCGAGATCGCCAACGCGCTGCTCAAGGCGCTGCGCAGCGCCAGGATCCCGGCATCGTACGACCAGGCCGGGTCGATCGGCCGCCGCTACCGCAGGCAGGACGAAGCAGGGACGCCGTGGTGCGTCACGATCGATCGCCAGACCGGGGAGGACGACAGCGTGACCATCCGGGACCGCGACACGCTGGCGCAGGAGCGGGTGGGGCTCGACCATGTGGAGGGGTGGATTCGGGAGCGGCTGAGGTAGGCTTACCACGGAGTTCGCGTCGGGCGGGCTTCCTGCCGCGAGCTGTTGCCAGGATGCCGTGCTTGGCCGGTGTCCCAACCGAGCATGCCGGTGTCCCTGGATTTGCCGCGGAAACGTGATGATGGACGTGGCGTTCTCCGTTGCTTGCGCGGCACCTCCGTTGCTCGTTCAACACCTCCGTTGCTCTCACGCCAATCGCGGCATCTCGCTGGCCCGTTTCGACATGCCGAGGGCCAGTCCCGGCCTGTTGTGCTGAGTGGGTCTTCCCGGTGTCCCAGATCGGCGAAAGATAGTCCCATCCAACCATGTACAGGTTTGAGATCGCGACTTCGGCGAGGTCCAGAATGCTGTGCTGGGAGGCCGCTGGGGGCCGCTCGTTGGGCCTGTGTGTGGCGAACGCGGTCTCACGACCCCCGAAGTTCATCTCAACCCGAGTTTTCGCGTCCCGGGCCACTACAGAAGGTCGAAAACACCGCCGTTATCTTTAGGCCGAAGTTCGGGCCCGAATCGGGCTGATTCCTGGCCGTAACCTGTTGTGGGCACGGGACTTGACACCAGTTCTCGTATGGGATATATGTACCCATGTAATAACAAGGCTATACCATTGACATGATACATGATAGTCGTTACGATCATAGTCATGTATATCGAACGCGTGCCCAATCGGAACTCCCCGCCCGCCGTGCTCCTGCGCGAGTCCTTCCGCGAGGGCGGCAAGGTCAGGAAGCGCACCCTGGCCAACCTGTCGAAGTTGCCCGACGACATCGTGGACGGGCTGCGCATCCTGCTCAAGGGCGGCGTCGCCCTGAAGTCCTTCGGCGACGCTTTCGAGATCCTGCGCTCCCGCCCCCACGGACACGCCGCCGCCGTGCTGGGCACGGCCCGCACGCTGGGCCTCGAGAGACTGCTGGACCGCCGTCCGTCGCGGATGCGGTCGCTGGCGCTGGCGATGATCGCGGCGCGCGTCCTCGACCCGCGCTCGAAGCTCGCCACCGCCCGCGGCCTCAGCTCCGAGACCCTGGCCGACACGCTGGGCGAGGAGACCGGCACGGCGGACGCGACGGCGGAGGAACTCTACGAGGCGATGGACTGGCTGCTCCGGCGGCAGAAGCGCATCGAGCGGACCCTGGCGGCGAAGCACATCGAGGACGGCTCGCTCGTGCTCTGCGACCTGACCTCGGTGTACTTCGAGGGCGCGAAGTGCCCGCTGGCCAAGCGCGGCTACTCCCGCGACGGCAGGCGCGGCAAGCTGCAGATCGTCTTCGCCCTGCTCTGCGACCGGGACGGCTGTCCGGTGGCCGCCGAGGTCTTCCGTGGCAACACGGCCGATCCCGGCGCCGTGGCCTCCCAGGCCGAGAAGCTCGCCGCGCGCTTCTCGCTGTCTCGCATCGTGCTGGTCGGAGACAGGGGGCTGCTGACCGACGCCCGCGTCCGGGAGGATGTCGAGCCGGCGGGGCTGCGCTGGATCACCGCGCTGCGGGCTCCGAAGATCCGCAAGCTGGTTTCCGGCGGCGACTTGCAGCTGTCGATCTTCGACACCCAGGACCTCGCCGAGATCTCCGCGCCAGAGCTCTATCCGGACGAGCGGCTCATCGTCTGCCGCAACCCGCTGCTGGCCGCCGAGCGGGCCCGCAAGCGCGAGGCGCTGCTGGCGGCCACGGAGGCCAAGCTCGACCTGGTCGTCCGGGCCACGAAGCGCGAGAACCGCCCCCTGCGGGGCACGAAGGACATCGCCGTGCGCGCCGACCGGGCCCTGCGCGCCCACAAGGTCGGCAAGCACTTCACGACCACCGCGAGCGAGGACGGCTTCTCGTACGAGCGCGACGAGGCGCGCATCGCCGCGGAGGCGGCGCTGGACGGCATCTACGTGATCCGCACCAACGTGGCCGCCAAGGAGCTCGGGCCCGAAGACGCGGTCCGGGCCTACAAGAGCCTCAGCCGGGTCGAGCGCGCCTTCCGCAGCTTCAAGGGGGTGGATCTCAAGGTGCGGCCCGTCCACCACCGCCTCGAGGGGCGCGTCCGCGCCCACGTCTTCCTCTGCATGCTCGCCTACTACGTCGAGTGGCACATGCGCCGCGCCCTGGCGCCGATGCTCTTCGACGACGACGACCCGGCCGCCGCCGAAGCCGGCCGTTCCTCGCCCGTCGCGCCCGCCCAGCGCTCGAAGGCCGCACGTGCCAAGGCGGGCAGGAAACGCACGCCCGACGGCCTGCCCGTCCACAGCTTCCGGAGCCTGCTCGGCGATCTCGCCACCCTGACCCGCAACCGTGTACGGCCCGCCGTCCCCGGTGCCATGACCGCCGACATGCTCGCCCGCCCCACACCGCTCCAGGCCAAGGCCTTCCGTCTCCTCGGCATCCGCCCTTGACCCGTACCCAGTAGCGTACACCCGCCGATCCGAGCTATGTCACTGCCCTACAACGTCTTGACCCACCCCCCAACGGCCGAACTTCGGTTTAGGGGTAACTCTTTGCTGTATCTGACTTTAGGAGGACCCCATGAACGACGACCTCTTTCAGCTCGGCGAACGCATCGTCGAACTCGCCGCCCGGATCAACATCGCAACCTGCGAGATGCTCACCCTCATCGCCGAGTTCGACCGCCGCGAGGGGTGGGCCGATGAGTTCACCTCGTGTGCCGAATGGCTCGCCGTGACGACCGGGCGGACGCTCGGGACGGCGCGCGAAAATGTGCGCGTGGCTCATGCGCTTGAGGAGTTGCCGCTGACTTCTGCCGAGATGAAGACGGGCAAACTCTCCTATACCAAGGTTCGGACCATGACCCGGGTGGCGACCCCGGAGACGGAGAAGACGCTGCTCAAGTACGCGCGCGCCGGCTCGGCCGCGAAGCTGGAGCAGATCGTACGGGGGTGGAAACATCTGTCGCGGGACTGGTCGCCGAGCGAGCAAGGCAGCCCGTGGCAGAAATCCCCGCTGCATTCGACCGGCGCTGCATCCCGGCTGGACGCTACGCTCTGCGTCGCTCCTCGCTCAAATGGCGCTGCCATTCTCACTCGTCGCTCCTTGCCAGCCGGGCGCTTCGCCGGTCTCGGTGCTGACGCGGGGTTTCGCCGCGAGCGCTGGCAGCGGGGTTCGGTGGAGAATCCGGGACGCGTGCCGAGCGGTTCCAGGTGGCGGTCCACACCGAGATGGCCACGCTGGAGAAGGACGGGGAACCGGGCCGCTCCGAGGTCGACGGGGTGAGAGTCAGCGCCGAGAGCTCGCGCCGGATGGCGTGTGACGCGGCGGTGGTGCCGATGACTCACCGCGACGGGGAGGTGATGGGGGTGGGGCGGAAGACGCGCACGATCCCCCCGCACATCCGCCGCGCGCTGGAGGAGCGTGATCGTGGGTGCCGCTATCCGGGGTGCGGGAGCCGGTTCACCGAGGCGCATCATGTCACCCACTGGGCCGACGGGGGCGAGACCAGCCTGGCGAACACCGTGCTGTTGTGCCGGCGGCATCACCGTGTGGTCCACGAGGGGCGCACGCGGATGGCACTGAACCGGGAGGGTCAGGCCGTGTTCTTCACGAGGAAGGGGAAGATGATCGCGAGTGCGCCACCGATGACGCGGCCGGGACAGCGGCTGCAACCTCTACCGCCTGCGCCACCGCTACCACCCGGGGAGCTGTACAACGGGGCGGCACGGCTGGTGGACTCGGCGATCCCGTGGGAGCTGGAGGCGGCTGCGCGAGAAGCGGTGGAGGAGGCGCTGGAGGCGGCGGGCGAGGTGGCGCGGAATGCTGCCGAGGAGCCCGCTCGGGAGGCCGGCGACGAGCACGCCCCGGACCACGTGCAAACGGGCCCGGCCCGGGATGCGGCGGCATAGCGGGGGCGCCCCGGTCATCCCGACGTTTCCGCGGCAAAACCAGGGACACCCGCATGTCTCGATGGGACAGGGTGGCGGCGCAGCTCAAGCCCCGCCCAGCCATGGCCGCGCCCAACCAGAGCCGCGCCCACCCGGAGCCGTGCCCCACCCACCCTAGGCACACCCTCGGCACACCCTCGGCACACCCTCGGCATCTGTTTGTCCGCCACATCGACCCGGTTATGGCGGACAAGCCCGGTTCTCCCCCGTTCACCCCGACGTTTCCGCGGCAAAACCAGGGACAGCCGCATGTCTGGATGGGACACCGCAGCGGGCCCACACCGAGCCCGGCGAAATCTCCAGACATCCTCGGTCTGGACTATGGCCACAACGCTCCGAAAGCGATAGGCTATCAGCCGTCGGTCCACCACCCACCCAACACCCAAGGAGCCGTAGCCCGTGTCGACCAGATCCGAGGTATTCACGTCCCGCTGGGGCATGCTCCTGGCCATGCTCGGCATGGCCATCGGCACCGGAAACATCTGGCGCTTCCCGCGCATCGCTGCCTCGAACGGAGGCGGCACCTTCCTCGTGGCGTGGGCCGTCTTCCTGCTCCTCTGGTCGGTGCCGCTGCTCATCCTCGAATTCGGGATGGGGAAGGGGACCCGCCGGGGCACCATCGGTTCGTTCATCAAGACGATCGGGCCGAAGTTCGCCTGGATGGGCGCGTGGGTCGCCTGGGTGGCCGTCGCGATCATGTTCTACTACTCGGTGGTCATGGGGTGGACGATCCGCTTCTTCTTCGCGACGCTGGCGGGGGAGATCCCGGACGCGGTGCCGGGCCAGTTCTGGGACGCCTTCAGCTCCACGCCGCAGGCGATCCTCTTCCACGCCATCGCGGTGGGCCTGGGCGTCTTCGTCGTCTCGAAGGGGGTCCGCGGCATCGAAACCGCGGCCCGCTTCCTGATCCCTTCGCTCGTCATTCTGGTGCTGGTCCTGGCGGTCAAGGCGATCACCTTGCCGGGAGCCTCCGAAGGCCTCGCCTTCCTCTTCACCCCCGACTTCAGCGCTCTGGGCGATGTCACGATCTGGCTTGAGGCGCTCACCCAGAACGCGTGGGACACCGGCGCCGGATGGGGACTGGTCCTCTCCTACGCGGTGTATATGCGGGCGCGTGAGGACACCGCGCTCAACGCCTTCGTGATCGGCTTCGGCAACAACTCCATGTCGCTGCTGGCGGGGATCATGGTGCTGTGCACGATCTTCTCGGTCATGCCCGAGGCGGCCAGCCAGATCGTCGGCGCCGGCAACGAAGGTCTCACCTTCATCTGGGTCCCGCAGCTCTTCGCCCAGATCCCGGCGGGGCAGTTCTTCATGGGCCTCTTCTTCCTCGCGCTGGTCTTCGCCGCGTGGTCCAGTCTGGTGGCCATGATCGAACTCGCGTCGCGCATCCTGATCGACCTGGGGCTGACCCGCAGCCGCGCGATCATGATCGTCGGCTCCGCGGGCTTCCTGCTGGGCATCCCGTCGGCAATGCGGATCGGCGTCTTCCAGAATCAGGACTGGGTGTGGGGCGTGGGGCTGATGCTGTCGGGCTTCTTCTTCGCCTTCGCGGTGCTCAGGTACGGCGTGACCAAGTGGCGCGAGACCTTCATCAACACCCCGGACTCCGATGTGCGGATCGGATCGTGGTGGGACTGGGCCATGCGCCTCGTGGCAATCGAGGCCGTCGTGCTGATGGTGTGGTGGCTCTGGCAGGCGGGGGCCGGCAACTTCCGCTCCGCCGAGACGTGGACGCTCTTCTCCCCGTACAACGTCGGGTCGGTGCTGATCCAGTTCGCGGTGGTGATCCTGGTTCTGCTCGCCATCAACCGGTGGCTGGTGGCGCGAATCGCGGCCGCACGGGGCGCCGGGGACGGAGCGGAACCCGCCACCGATGGCGGAAGCGGGTAGGCCCGGCAAGCCCGCAGCGTGGCCATCCACGACGCCTACGCCCGGCTCACGCCGTACGAGTTGCTGCTCCCGGATCCGGACTTCCCGGACCGCCACTTCCCCGGGATCGGGGAGGAGGCGGGGGAGCGGGGCATCGACCCGGGCAATCCCGCCGCATTCGTGATGCTGGGGGCGGTGCAGGGGGCGCTGGCCGAGCTCAGGACCGAGGAGACGGCGCCGGAGGCGGCGCACGATCACGGCACTGTCCTCTACTTCGCGTACCACATGTGGCGGACCGGAGCCGAGATCGCCCTGGTGCGGGCGGACACCATGCGCGATCTCCTGGCCGGCTCATCCCGCGAGCATTCCCCCACCCAGGACGAAAGCTGGTTGGGGGGGCTTCATGCGCGGACGGGCTACATCCAGTTGCCGCAGCATCTGGTGTGGATTGAGGAGGGCGACGCACCCGAGTCGGTCGACGGGTTCTTCTGGGCCGCGGATACCTCCGGCGCCCTTCACCTCGCACTGGTGAGCGGCGTGCGCCCCGACCGTCCCGGCTACGGCGTCGTGCCCGTCCCGCCAATGCCCCTGGCCTCGCTGCCCGGGTGGGCGGCCGGCCCGGCCCGGGAAGGAGGCGGCGACTTCACCACGTCGCTGCCCGGGGCCGAACTGGACGGCCTGCTGGGCATCCGCACGCCTGCGGAGGTGTTCAAGTTGGCGGCACTGGTGCTGATTCGGCTGCCCTCGGCGCCCCCTCCGCGCCCGGATATGACCACCGGCGAGGTGCACGACCCGGCGTCGACACCCGGTACGCCACCGGCCCCCGGCAAGCCGGCCCCGCCCGGCCCACCCCCGTCCGCCCTGCCATACGTCACCCTCTGACCGCCCAGGCCACGCACACCCATGCCACGCGAATCGAAGAAGGCCCGCAACGCCCGCGCCGCCGAGATCTACGAGCTCCTCCTCGGCGAATACCCCGACGCGGAGTGCGCGCTCCGCCACGCGTCCCCCTTCGAGTTGGCGGTCTCGACCATCCTGTCGGCCCAGTGCACCGATGTCCGCGTGAACATGGTCACGCCCGAACTCTTCCGCCGCTATCCCGACCCCGAAGCGCTGGCCGTGGCGCTCCCCGCGGAGCTCGAAGACGTCATCCGCTCGACGGGCTTCTTCCGCAACAAGACCCGCAACCTGATCGGGATGGCCAACGCGCTGATCGACGAGCACGGCGGCGAGCTTCCCCGCAACATCAAGGAGCTCTCCGCCCTTCCCGGGATCGGCCGCAAGACGGCGAACGTGATCCTCGGCAACGCCTTCGGCATCGACGAGGGGGTGGTCGTGGACACCCACGTCAAGCGGTTGTCCGGTCGGATGGGCTTCACGAAGGAGGTCTCGCCCGTGAAGATCGAGAGGGACCTCATCGCCCTCTTCCCGCGCGCGGTCTGGACCATGCTGGCGCATCTGCTCATCCACCACGGGCGCCAGGTCTGCAACGCCCGCCGGCCGCGCTGCAATCAGTGTGTGCTGTCGCACCTGTGTCCTTCGAGCGCGGTGTGACCGCCGCAGGACATCGGCACGGCGACGACCAGGAGCCCGAGCCCGCCTCCGGCTAGTTGACCTCTTGCGGACCTCTTCGGTTTGCGACCGTGCGGCGCCGTGGGGACCGCGCGCTCGCCGGCGGCAACGCCTGGGCTGTCGGCGATCCGGCCCCCTCTCGCTCCGCCATGTCCGGGGCCGCGCTAGCAGCGTCTGCCGAGACCGTAAAGAGAGTAAGTGTGTCGGCAGCGACAACATCGATGCCGTGGATCATCGGGGCTACCGGAGGTGCCGGGCCGGCGAACACCTGGGCGCCGGTCTGGCTGGACGAACTCAAGGTCACTGTGAACTCCGCACTCGTCGTCTGTCCCCGCTCGATCACCACTGTTTCGGTGGAGATCGTGCCTCGGACCACGGACAGTGGGATCGTCATCGTGAAGGGTGCACCCTCGGAAATGGTCGCCACCACTTTGGCTGGTCCCGACGCCGACAGGTCCGAATTGTCCTTTCTCTCCAGGCGAACCGAGAGCGTAAACGGAGCCCCCGGGTTGCCTTGCACATTGAATTCAACCAGATCGGAGAGCCCCTTGAAGATCCCGGGTGAAAGCTCGGGGATTCGGTTGCTGTGCAAGTGCAGGGTCTGCAACGCCGCAAGGTCCGAAAACACGTCTGGAGGCAGTCGTTGCAGTTGGTTTGTACCCAACCACAGACTCTCCAGCCTGAAGAGATTCGAGAACGCCCCGGGTGGCACGGTTACCAAGCGGTTGCCCCACAGAGCCAGCTTCCTGAGACGCGGCAGTTCTGCGAACGCGTCCGCCGACAGCTCCCCGATCCCACTGTGATAGAGCCACAGCTCCTCCAGGAGCGGGAGACCCGTGAAGACGCCACCCGCCAGAGCGTCCAGCCGGTTCTGGTGAATCACCAGCCTTCGCAGCCGGGGAAGGCCGTTGAGCACACCGGGATCCAGCCGGCTGAGCGCCGCATCGCTCATCCAAAGCTCATCGAGATGATCAAGACCGGTGAAGACGTCCCTCTTCAACTCGCCCAGCGGATTCTCGCTCAAATCGAGCACCGTGAGATTCGTCAGTGCGGTGAAGACACCAGGTTCCACATCGTGAATGCGGTTGTTCCACAAGCTCAGGGTGTCCAGGCTGGAGAGCCCCGAGAATACACCAGGCTCAAGTGTGGAGATACGATTGTCTCTGATCCACAGTTGTCGGAGTTCGGACAGGCCGGAGAACGCCGCGTCGTCGAGTTCTTCGATTCGGTTCTCAATGAGGTCCAGGAACCTCAAACTGCCGAGATTCGAGAATAGCCCGGGCGGTAGTCGCGTCAGCCGGTTGTCTCCCAACCACAGTTCCTCGAGGCTGGTGAGGTCCGAGAAGGCCCCACCCTGCAAATCCACTAGCCGATCGGAAACCAGGGACAGGATTCTCAGGTCGGAAAGACCCGAGAAGACCCCGGTCGGCAACTCCTCCAAGCGGTTCTCGTTCAAGACCAGCTTCTCCAGGTTTGTGAGGTCCGAGAAGATTCCTGCCGGGAGTGTGGTCAAGTGATTGTCTGCCATCCACAGTTCCGTCAACCGCGAGAGCCCCGCAAACAGATCGACGGGTAACCGGGTCATTTCGTTCTTGTGGATTGAGAACCCCTCCAGTCTGACAAGGTCCGAGAGCAGGTCGCTCTGCAGCACTCTGAGCCGGTTCCAGCCCAGCTCGATGTACCGCAACTGCCGCAGGCCGGCGAAGATGCCATCCGGCAACTCGGTCAACTCGTTCGCGGACAGCCACAGCCCCTCCAGTCCAGTGAGCCCCGCGAAGTCTCTGGCACGGAGCGCCGTGATGGCTTCGCTCGCTGACTGGTTCGGCCATGCGGGTGGGGACAACGGTGGCTCGAACGCCTCGGACGAGCATCTCGACGACATCGGCGGCGGCGGTTCAACGCTTCCATGCAGGACGGGATTGTGCTCCTGACCGCAGACGGCGCTCCGCGACCGAAGCGACCGTTGTGCAGCCTGACCGGCGTCCTCGTCCGTCGGCGTCGGTCCTCCCAAATCGAGGGTGTCGATCGTGGCCAGGTCCGCGGCGTCGGGTCTGTGACACCCCTCCTCTTGGGTCAGAGCGACTATCGCATCCCGGACCTGCGGGGTGCGGTCGCAAACCCCTTCTTCGATCGTCAGTACCGCGACGGCCGATGGCCCCGGAGTGTACCCTGCGCTGTCTTCGGGTGGGTTCAGCGAGATGGTCAGGAGCTCACGCGTCGCCTCGATGTCGGAGTCGTCGTGCACGGTGACCCTTATGGTTGCGCGGTTCGCGCCCGCCGGGATCCGCACAGTGCCGCCGCTTCCGCCATCGTGGTCCGCGTCATCTGCATCGGCGGTTGCGGGGTCGTCGTCCGCGCCGATGGTATAACCCACCTCAAGCGTCGAACTCGGCGCTGGCTGCGCGTCGAACTCGAGCACGGCCACTGCTCCTTCGAGGACCGATACGGAAGCGGTCACGAACTCCACCGTGGGGTCACCGCGAAGTTCCACTGTGGCGGAGAAGCTCTGCTGTGCCGAAAGGCCACCGCCGTCGCTCGCCGTGACCGCAACCGCCACGGTACCGTCGGAAACGGCAATGACCGTCACGGTTTCGCCCGTCACGGTTCCCATCGCCACACTCTCGTCCGAAATCTCCACAGCGTAGGTCAGGATGTCGCCGTCAGGATCGGTAAAGTACGCTGATACGTCGATGGTGACCGTGTCTTCGAACGAGAGTTCCAGGGCCGCGATGTTCCCCACAGGTAGTGGCGGCCGGTTCGGTATGTTGACCGCGAAGCTCTGCTGTGCCGATAGGCCGACCCCGTCGGAGGCCATCACCGTTATGGTCGCGTCTCCCTGAGACACCCCTGTGACTGTTGCGATACTCCCGGACACCGAGACGGTAGTCACGCCGGCATCTGAAGTCGTGGCCCCGAACGTAAGCGCGTCGCCATCCGGATCGCTGAAGTACTCGGACAGATCCACCGTTACCGCTTCACCGACATGCACGGTCTGAGCAGGAATGACCCCGGACGTGACTGGTGGGTTGTTCTCGGGTTGTGTGGTCTCGACGTCTCGACACGCCGATGCGAACAGGGCGATCACCCAAAGTCCCAGGATGATGGGTTTCCAGATCCGTGCGCGAGACCGGTTCCGTGCCCTGGGACAGCATGTGGATGCCGGGTGTGAAGTCGTGACTGTCATCGAAGTCATCCTTTCCTTGCTCAGTGTGCTGTGGCCTGTTGTATCGAAGGACACTAAAGGCATCCGAGAACCCACGTTGTCGACACCAAACCATATTTCATCAACATTTGGATGTCAAGCGACCCGACTGCGAATAATGCCAGCAGCCGCAGCCTGGAGGGTGCGGACCCACGGTGAGGGGGACCGGGCCTGGGCCCTGTCTTTGCCAGATCAGGTTATTTTCGGGTGGGAACCCCCAGAGCAAAGCTTGAAAGAGGACTCGAAATGCCCACCCGATCCGATGCTGTCGCCCTCCTCGAAGAATGGGTCGAGAGCGAAGCGCTCCGGAAGCACATGTACGGCGTCGAGGCCGCCGTGCGGCACTACGCCCGCCTCATGGGCGAGGACGAGGACCTTTGGGGCCTGGCCGGGCTGGTGCACGATCTCGACTGGGAGAAGTATCCCGACGAGCACCCCCGGATCGGCGTCGCCCGGCTTCGCGAACTCGGCTATCCCGATGAGGTCGTCCACGCGATCGAAGCCCACGCCTACCCGGACCGCACAAACGTGGTCCCCGAGACCCGGCTCGACAGGGTTCTCTACGCCTGCGACGAACTGAGCGGGCTGGTCTACGCCTGCTGCCTGGTCCGTCCCAACGGCATCGATGACCTGAAGCCGAAGTCGGTGGCGAAGAAGCTGAAGGACAAGGCCTTCGCGCGGGGCGTGCATCGGGACGCGGTGCATCGCGGCATCGAACTCATCGGGCTTGCACGCGCCGTCCACATCCAGAACGTGATCGACGGGCTCAGGACGGTGGGGGAAGTGTTGGAGGTGCGGGGGGTGGATCTGGCAGCGCGGAGGAGGGCAGGGTAGGACTCTCGCCGGGACGCCTGATCGGCGGGTGAGCCGCGGCCATCGATCGCCTTGGTCGCTCTGTCGCCGTCCTAATCCGAACGGCTCAACGACCAGACCCGCACGTATTCCACTCCCAGGTCGTCAGTGGCGCGCCCGAGGATGTAGTCCGCGCCGATTTCGAAGATGTTCAGCCCGGCGGGCGTTTCCACGAAGCCGAGGACGCCGCCTTCCGGGTCGAACACGGTCCACAGGGGATTCGGTCGTTGCTCACCGGGCAGGTCGTATTCCTCGACCCAGAGATGTCCCAGGGCATCGGCCACGATCTGGTCGAACGCCGGAAACGTCTCTGCTATCGGCACCTCTTCGAAGGTCTCGCGCAGCTCCCGGCGCCGGTCAGCCTGTTGTTCGGGGGGTCTGAGCGCCACACGTCGCTCAAGCTCCGCGCCCACGTGGGCCGGGGTCGGCGCAATCAGGGCATGGTCGCGCCGGACGATTCGGCTGAGCGTCCCGGCGGGTTCGTAGGCCCTGATTTCATAGGTGTCGTTGGGCGCCACGACAAACAGGTCGCCCCACGCGGTGGTGCGGGTCAAGCGCGAGAACGGGATCGTCCTGATCCTGATCACATTTCCGGACCCGGAGGCATGCCTTTCCGCGCTGGGATGGACCCCTAGAGACGCACTCAACTGTCCGTCCGCGTCCACGACTGCGTACATCCGTTCCCGGCGGGTCAGCCCGTCATCGAGGCTGAAATCACTGGAGCTGGACACGAGGATCGAGCCGCCCCGCAAGGCCACCTCGGCGCGGTTTCGCAGATCCCCGGGAATCAGCGTCCGACCGAAGTTCCCAGCGGAGTCGAAGACGGAGAGGCGATCGTCCTGCGAATACCATGCGATCAGTGAATCCCCCGGCCAATGTGCGACCTCTCGACGATGCTGACTCCGGCGCTGTCCCGCGCCTCCGACCCGTGTTCAAACGTGGCGCCCTGGTCGCCGCACGCGGCTGTCGCCAAGGCGATGACTGCCGCTCCGAACACGATTCTCATCTCTCGCTCCCGAAAACTGTGATTCGATGTTCACCCGGCGGCCGGGCGTGGCGAATCCGCTCCAACAACACGCTGCCGCTGCTGTTGCCATGCAGGCGGTATCGATCTTCGGGCTCCCAGCCTTCGCAAATGCCGCGCCAGCCGCTGGCCTTGCTTCCCCAAGTCACGCACACGTTCCGGTCGTCGGAAATGCCCATTCCCCGGAGATCGTTGGAGATCGCCCTCGCGCACGCGGCCATGGCTTCGTCGCGGGCTCCCTCGTCCGGTTCTTCCAGCTGCAGCCGGCATTCCGCTGGTTGGACCGGCGCGTCGGCGAGGGCATGCGGACCGACATTGCCGCTTGAGGCGAATATCCAGTAGGTGTACACCGGATCGCCTCCCCAAAGCTTCTTCAGCTCCGCGGTACGCGAATCCGGGTCGGTGCGTTCCTCTGCGACGACGACCTTGGATTGGGCCAACGGCGGCGACTCGGGCGACTCCTCGCGCAATGTCGGTGTCGATAGGTCGGCAGTGCCGCAATACACGAGCCCGAGAGGGAGCAGACACACCATGGCTGCGGCGCCCGCCGCACGAATCCAGCGGGGGGTCTGGGCAGTCGACTTGCCCGAAATGAGCACTCTCAGTCTCCTCTCGAGTGCTTGGGGATCCCGGCCACTCGTGGCACCGCTCGCGAACGCGGGTGCGGGGCGCGTAGGTGGTGTCGACATGACCTCGACCACACGGAGGAGCGATTTGGCGAAGGTCCGAGGGGTGGACCCGAGTGCCGCCACGCCAAGCGCGTCGCACGACGCCTCTTCGGCGGCCCTGAGTTCGCGCCGGGCCCACCAGGCCACCGGGTTCCACCAGAGGGCCGAGCACGCCAGCCATTCGATCCAGCGCACCATGTAGTCTCGCCTGCGGACGTGTGCGAGCTCGTGCGCGAGTACCGAGCAGAGCTCCTGTTGGTTCAGGGTGGTCAGAAGGAACGAAGGAATCACAAGGCGTGGTGTGCCGCCCGTCCAGCACACCATCGGGGACACTCGGGCGGCTGTGGTGTGCACTTCCGGCAGCCGGGCCAGGCTGAGCCTGCGCCCGATTTCGGCAACCTCGTGGCGTAACTCCCGCGGTGCCGGCCGCGAAGTGCGCGCAAGCCAGCGCCTGAAGCGTAGCGCTCGGACCAGGGTCCACCCGAGCAGCGCGGCAGCAACAACGAGCCACACGATCGCGAGTCCGGCTTTCCCCTTCTCGGTGATTCGGGCAGGGAAGGGTGTGCCGGATCCGGTGCCTTCAGGGCTGGCCGCGCTGACCGCAACCCGGGCCACCGCGTCACCCGTGAGCGCCGCGTCGTCGGCAATCACCGGTGTCGCTCCGCTCTCTCCCGGAAGCACCGGGATCGAAACCACAGCCGGGAGGAGCATCGCGACGAGCACCACCAGCCAGAGCGGATAGGTGACGGCGGGGTGGGCGAAGCGACGCTGCACCACCCACGCCACCCCGGCCAGCACCGCGGAAACGAACAGCTTGCTCGCGCCGATCTGAAGCAGAAGGTCGGTCATGCTACTCCTCCAGGATGCGCCGCAGCTTGTCGATCTCGGCGCGTGAGAGCTTGTTGTCTTCGACCAGCCTCGTGATCATCGGCACCAGCGACCCCCGGGTGAGCCGGTTCGCAAGGGATTCCAACTGGTCGCTCGCGTAGGTTTCGCGGCTGATGGCGGGCGAGAAGACGTTCACGCCCGTGTCACGCTCGCGGACCACGAAACCCTTGGCCCGGAGCCGCTGCAGCAGCCGCTGAACGGTGCCGTGCTGTGGTCTGGTGACATCGGGGTAGAGTTGCTCGAGGATCTGACGGGCGGTCAAGCGGCCCTTCCTCCACAGCAGCTCCATGACCGCAAGTTCGGAGTTGGGTAGGGATTGAATCGTCACGGTCGGTTTCTTCCCTCCATCTGATCGTGGCACGACAACATGTCGTAACGTTAAGACACGGTGTCGTAGATGTCAAGTCGGGGGGTGCTGCACGGGATCTCCCCGCGGGATGCCGGCGATTGCTGGTCCACGGGATTGAAGGCCTTCAGCACCTCGCGCGTCATGTCCCCCGCCGTTCCCCGGCGCCGGATCGCCGTGGAGGCCGGGTGCGAACGTGGTTCCGGTGGGGGTATCTTTCCGCATGCTGATCAACTGCGACATGGGGGAGAGCTACGGGCCCTGGGAGAAGGGGGCCGACGAAGCGGTGATGCCGCTCATCGACTGGGCCAACGTCGCGTGCGGAGGCCATGCGGGAGACCCGGACACGATGGCGCGCACGCTGTCGCTGGCGGCCGAGCACGGTGTACAGTCGGGCGCGCATCCCGGCTATCCCGACCGTCGCAACTTCGGGCGTTTGAGGCTGGACTGGCCACTCGATTCGCTCGTGCTCGAGATACAAGCGCAGATCGGGGCGCTTCAAGCGGTCGCGGCTGCGCTGGGGACGCGGCTCCGCCATGTGAAGCCGCATGGGGCTCTCTACCTCGCCATGATGAATGACGACCGGCTGCTCACGCGGCTGGCCGAGGGCGTGGCTGCCCTGGATCCGTCGCTCACCTTTGTCTTGCAGGCGACGCCGGATCGCGAGCGGCACGCGGCGATGCTCGAGCACACGGGGCTGGCGCTGGCGTTCGAGGCCTTCGCCGACCGCGCCTACGCGGCCGATGGACGCCTACAGCCGCGCTCGATCCGGGGGGCGGTCCTCAGCGACCACGATGCGGTCGCAAAGCACGTGGCGCATCTCCTCGACGGATTCGTGGAGACGCCCGAGGGGACGCTGCCAGTGCAAGCCGAGACGTTGTGCGTACACGGCGACAACCCATCGGCACCGGAGGTGCTGGGCCGCATCCGTGAGTTGGTGCCACGCCGCACGTGATCACGTTCCCGGGCCCAGTCAGCGCCCTGGTCACCCTGCCGGTGTCCGCCGACCGGGACGGGATCGCGCGCGTCCTCAGCCTCGAGCGCTTGGCGCGCGACGCGCTGCCTGGTGTGCGAGCGACGATTCCGGCCTTCAACCGGCTGCTGATCGAGGGCTCACCAAGTAGTTGGGACCCGGCAGACATTGAGGCCCATCTAATGGCCGCCGCGAAGGAATGCGTTCTGAAGGTGCCCGAAATCGAAACGGGCGATCCCGTTTCGCTGCCCGTTTGCTACGACCCGGAACTGGCACCGGACCTCGAGGATGTGTCAGCGAGCGCGGGGCTGAGCGTGGCGGAGGTCGCGCGGCTCCACAGCCGCACTACGTACACCGTGCTGGCGACCGGCTTCGCGCCGGGGTTCGCGTACCTGGGCGACCTGGATGCGCGGGTCGCCATGCCTCGCCTGCCCACGCCCCGCCGACGGGTCGAAGCGGGCTCGGTCGGGATCGCGGACCGGCGCACCGGCGTCTATCCGGCAGCGGGCCCGGGTGGCTGGCGTATCGTCGGTCGCGTCCCCTCGGCGTTGTTTACGGACCCCACGGAGCGGATCTCCCGCTTCCGCCCGGGCGGCACGGTCGAGTTTCGCATGATCGATCGCGACACTTACGAGGCAGAATGCGGATGAGCCCGCACGGCATCGTGGATCGCCCCGGGCCGTTCTGCACGATCCAGGATCTGGGGAGGCGGACCGGCCGCCGCGCTGGCCTCGCTCCCGGGGGCGCCATGGATCAGCGGGCATATCTGTGGGCCAACCGGCTCCTCGGAAACGACCCGACGGCGGCCGCGCTCGAGATCACCCTGGGCGGTTTCGCCCTGCGCTTCGGAGTTGCAACCGTTGTAGCGGTGACGGGGGCGGGTTGCGCCGCCACGCTTGACGGCGTCGAGACGGGCGCGTGGCGTACCTTGCGTGCGCGGCCGGGCCAGCTCCTCCGCCTTGGATACGGCTCGTCCGGCATGCGCACCTACCTCGCCTTCCCCGGCGGGCTGGACGTCACTACAGCGTTCGGCTCAGCGTCGGCCGTAGTGCGGGACGGACTGCCCGGGTTGCTGGGCCGATGCATCCGTCCGGGCGAGCCACTGCGCTGGCACGCACCCGACCATTGGTGTCCGGTCCGGCGTGTGCCCGACGAACTGATTCCGCAGGACGCAGGTTCGCTGACGATACCGCTGGTCGCCGGTTACGAGTGGATCGAGTTCTCGAGTGCCGACCTGGCGCGGGTGTTCGACGCGACATGGACTGTGGATCCTGCGAGCGACCGCGTGGCGTGCCGCCTGGCGGGTCCCGCCCTGACCACAGGTCCGCGCGTCCTCGACTCGACACCCCTCGTGGACGGCACCGTTCAGGTAACCGGCGATGGCCTCCCGCTGGTGTTCATGCGGGACCGCCCGACGATAGGGGGCTACGCGAAGCTCGGTTCCGTCGATCCGATTGCTCTCGACGGGCTCGCGCAGGCCCCGCCCGGCACACCTGTCCGCTTCGTTCGCGCCGAGCCCGATGTGCTCCGCAGCGCGCTCGCCCGGCGGGAGTGGTTCTTTGGGATCTGTAACGAGCGGTAGCGGTGCCCGTCCGGGTTCGACAGCCCTCGGAATCGCAACCGGGCTGGCGCGCCCAGGCCCCCGCCTTGCCCCTCCGCCCCCGTTTCCGCACCTTATTCCGGCCGCGGAAAAGGCGCTCACCCGCCCGGTCCTCGCAGTCCGGCGCCCCTTTTCCGCGGCGCCGCACAGAAACCCACCCGCGAAGTCGAAAGGGAACCGGTCAGATGACTACCGCAACCTGGATCACCATGATCGTGATCATGGCGTTCGTGTGGGGAGGCCTCACCGTGGCCCTCCGCACTGCGGTCAAGAAGGAATCCGCGAAGAGCGCCGAATAGCAGCCCGTGGACGAAATCCCACCGGCATTCGAGCGGCGAGGCATCCGCGCTGGACCGCTTCGCTCTGCGTTGCTCCTCAGGCCGGTAGCGCTGCTACTGTCCCTTCGTCGCGCCTTGCCAGCCCGGCGCCTCGCCGCTCTGATCAACATTGCCTAAACGCACCGACATCGACTCGATCCTGATCCTGGGGTCGGGTCCCATCGTTATCGGCCAGGCCTGCGAATTCGACTATTCCGGCACACAGGCCGTTCGCGCGCTCAAGGAGGAGGGCTACCGGATCGTCCTGGTCAACTCCAATCCGGCGACGATCATGACCGACCCGGACCTGGCCGACCGGACCTACATCGAGCCGCTGACCCCCGAGTGGGTCGCGCGGGTCATCGAACGCGAAAAGCCCGACGCGCTCCTCCCCACGATGGGGGGACAGACCGCGCTGAACATCGCCATGGACCTGCACCGGCAGGGGGTGCTGGCCGAGCACGGGGTCGAGCTGATCGGGGCCGACGAGCGCTCGATCAACATGGCGGAAGACCGCGAGCAGTTCACCGCGGCCATGAACCGGATCGGCCTCGCCGTGCCCCACGGGGGCTTCGCGCGGTCCGTGGACGACGCCCTCACCATCATCGAGGACACCGGCTACCCGGCCATCATACGGCCGTCCTTCACCCTGGGCGGCACGGGGGGCGGCACCGCCTACAACCTGGACGAGTTCGAGGCGCAGGTGCGCAAGGGGCTCGACGCCAGTCCCATCGGGGAGGTCCTGATCGACCGCTCCGTGATCGGCTGGAAGGAGTACGAGCTCGAGGTCGTTCGCGACGGGCTCGACAACGTGATCATCGTCTGCTCCATCGAGAACTTCGACCCGATGGGGGTGCACACCGGCGACTCGATCACGGTGGCGCCGGCGCAGACGCTGTCCGATGTCGAGTACCAGCGCATGCGCGACGCGGCGATCGCGATCATCCGGGAGATCGGCGTCGAGGCGGGCGGCTGCAACATCCAGTTTGCAGTGAACCCCGAGAACGGCGATATGCTGGTGGTCGAGATGAACCCCCGGGTCTCCCGCTCCTCGGCGCTGGCGTCCAAGGCGACCGGTTTCCCGATCGCGCGCGTGGGGGCAAAGCTGGCCGTGGGGTACCACCTGTACGAGTTGCCGAACGACATCACAAAGACGACGCCAGCTTCCTTCGAGCCCGCGCTCGACTACGTGGTGGTGAAATTCCCCCGTTTCGCCTTCGAGAAGTTCCCGGACGTGGACGACACCCTGGGCGTGCAGATGAAGGCCGTCGGCGAGACCATGGCGATCGGGCGCACATTCCGCTCCGCGTGGCAGAAGGGGCTCAGGGGGATGGAGGTGGGGCGTTCGGGGTGGGTCAGGGGGAAGACACCCGGGGACGACGGACTCGAATCGACCACGGACGAGGCGTTGCTGAGCGCGGTGCGGAGACCCACGACCTTCCGGAAGTACCAGCTCAAGTGGGCGCTTCAAGCCGGCGTCTCGATCGACCGCCTCTACCGCGCCACCGGCATCGATCCGTGGTTTCTCGACCAGCTCGACCAGATCCTCGAGACGGAGCGCTGGTTCGAATCGCTGCCGTCCCTCGCTGCGGCCTCGCTCAGGCGCATGAAGCGCGAGGGTTTCTCCGACGCGCAGCTCGCGGCCCTGCGAGGGGTCGACGAGGCCGCCATACGCTCGCAGCGCTGGCAGTGGGGGATCCGGCCCACGTACAATGTCGTCGACACCTGCGCGGGGGAATTCCCCGCGGCGACGCCCTACTACTACTCCTCCTACGAATCGGAAGACGAGTCGAACCCCTCCGATCGGCGCAAGATCGTCATCCTGGGCAGCGGGCCGAACCGGATCGGGCAGGGGATCGAGTTCGACTACTGCTGCGTGCAGGCGGTGCTGGCGCTCAGGGAAGCCGGTTTCGAGACGATCATGGTGAACTCGAACCCGGAGACGGTGTCGACCGACTTCGACGTGAGCGACAAGCTGTACTTCGAGCCGCTGACGCTGGAGGACGTGGTCGAGATCGTCGAGCGGGAGCGTCCCGAGGGGGTGATCGTCCAGCTCGGCGGGCAGACGCCGCTGAATCTGGCGCGGCTGCTGGAGGAGCTGGGGGTGCCGGTCATGGGAACGTCGGTCGACGCGATCGACCGGGCCGAGGACCGTCGCCGCTTCGAAGAAGTCTGCCGGCGGATCGGGGCGCGGGTACCGGCGAACGGGACCGCGCTGAGCGAGGACGAAGCGCTGCGGATTGCGCGGGAGATCGGCTTCCCGGTGCTGGTGCGGCCCTCGTACGTGCTGGGCGGGCGCGCCATGGAGATCGTGTACGACGCGGAGTCGCTGAAGGGGTATTTCGCGCGGGCCGTGAAGGCGTCGCCGGACCATCCGGTGCTCATCGACCGCTTCCTGGAGGACGCGTTCGAAGCGGACGTGGACGCGCTGTCCGACGGGACCGACGTCGTGATCGGCGGCATCATGCAGCACATCGAGGACGCGGGCGTGCACTCGGGCGACTCCGCGTGCGTGCTGCCTCCCTACCTGCTGGGCCGTGCTGAACTCGACCAGATGCGCCGCCTTACGCGGAGTTTCGCGCTGGAGCTGGGCGTGGTCGGCCTCCTGAACGTGCAGTACGCCGTCAAGGACGGGCAGGTGTACGTCCTGGAGGTGAACCCGCGGGCTTCACGCACCGTACCGTTCGTGGGCAAGGCCACCGGAGTGCCGCTGGCCCGCCTGGCCGCCCGGCTTATGGCGGGGGAGAGACTGGCGGACCTGAACGTGCCGTCGGAGCCCGAGGTCAATGGAGTCGCGGTCAAGGAGGCGGTCTTCCCCTTCAACCGCTTCGACGTGGACACCCTTCTGGGGCCGGAAATGCGCTCGACGGGCGAAGCCATGGGGGTGGACGACTCCTTCGGAATGGCCTTCGCCAAGGCGCAGGTATCGGCGGGCAACCGGTTGCCGGGAGAGAACGACACCCGGACGGTGATCGTCACCGTGAACGATGCGGACAAGCCGACGGTCACCCCGCTGGTCCGGCGCCTTGCCGACCTCGGCTTCACGATCCTTGCGACCAACGGAACCCGCCACCACCTCAACCAGCTCGGGATCGCGTGCGAACGCATCTACAAGGTCGGCGAGGGGCGGCCCCACATCGTCGACCGGATCGTGAGCGGGCGCGTGGGGCTCCTCATCAACACGCCGCTGGGGAAGAAGTCCCAATACGACGACTACGCCATGCGCCGGGCGGCGATCACCTACGGCGTCCCCTACCTCACCACCATGTCGGCCACCAGCGCGGCGGTGGACGCGGTCACGGCGCAGCGGACCCGCCGCCCCGAGATCCTGAGCATCCAGGAGCGGATCGGGCGCACGTGACCGGCTTCCTCATGCACGCCGCGGCGGTGCTCCACGACACCGGCTGGGGCCACCCCGAGCATCAGGGTCGGCTGCGCGCCGTCGCGTCGGCGATGAAGAACGATCTGGTGGCCCTGCACGGTCGCGTGGAGCAGATCGCTCCCCCGCCTGCGCACGAAGACGACCTGCGCCTCGTCCACACGGAGGAGCACATCGCGTCGGTGCGGAGCGCGGTCCGCGACGCCGGGACACGGGGGCGGCCGGTCGGGATCGACGCGGACACCCAGGTGTCTGGCGCGTCCTGGGACGCCGCGCTGGGAACGGTCGGGGCGGGGCTGGAGGCCGTGCGATGCGTCGCGGAGGGGCGGCTGCGGAACGCGTTCGTGGCGGCGCGGCCCCCCGGGCACCACGCCACCCCCGATCGCGCGATGGGGTTCTGCCTCTTCAACAACATCGCCGTCGCGGCGAGGAGCCTCCGGGCGCGGCACGGCGCCGGGCGCGTTCTGATCGTCGACTGGGACGTCCACCACGGGAACGGGACGCAGGACGCCTTCTACGGCGATCCCGCCGTGTTCTTCCTCTCGCTCCACCAGTACCCGCACTATCCCGGCACGGGAGCCGCGAACGAAACGGGGCGGGGCAGGGGGGAGGGCTTCACCCTTAACGTGCCCCTCGCGGCGCGCACGCCCCGCGCGGACTATCTGCGGGTCTTCGAGATGGCGCTGGAGTCGGCCGTGTCGCGGTGCGCTCCCGACTTCATCCTCGTTTCTTCCGGTTTCGACGTTCTCGCGGGCGATCCTCTGGGGGGGCAGCTCCTCGAGCCGGGAGACCTGCATGAGATGACGGTGCGTGTGATGAACGCGGCGGAACGCTGTTGCGACGGCAGGGTTGTGGTATTCTTGGAGGGTGGGTACGACCCGGAACGTACCGGCGCGGGCTGCGTGTCCGTCGTCCGCGCGCTGGCCGGAATACCGAACACCGCTGGCAGGGATGGTGTCACCGATGACTGGACGTGACCGCGGCCGCCATGCGCGCCGCGCCACCGTGGCTGTGACACTCCTGGTGTCCGGCGCTCTCGCGACGTCCGTGGGCCGGGCGGCCGCGCAGGAGCCGGCACCCGCGGCGCAGGACTCCGCGTCTGTGCCGCGCGACATGCACCCCGCGGCCCGGGAGGCGATCTCCAAGATCCGCTCGCCCTACTGCCCGGGATTGATGCTCGAAGTGTGTCCCTCCCGGGAAGCTCAGTGGCTGCGCGACAGCATCCAGGCCGGGGCTGTGGCGGGCCTGAGCGCCGACAGCCTGTTGGAGATGGTGATCGCCGCCCACGGCGAGGAATACCGGGCCTTTCCGAAGAGCAGCGGTGCGGGGCTGCTGGCGTGGGTCGTCCCGCCGGCGGCGCTCCTCCTGGGATTCGGCCTGGTCGTGTTGGCGCTCAGGAGGCTTAGGGGGCCCGTTGGGGAAGCAGTCGTGGCAGGAGATATATCCGAGCGGGAGCGGGACCTGCTGGACGCTGCCCTGGCTGAACTCGAAGAGACGGAGGATCGGGTATCATGAAGGGGAGAACAGGCGCATCGAGCGCGTTGCTGGCCACGGACGAGGGTGTGGCAAGGGTGCAGGCGGAGCTCAGGAGACGGGGCCTGGACGGGTGGCTGCTGTACGACTTCAAGGACCGCAACCCGATCGGCCGGTCACTCCTGGGGCTCGAATGGACGACGCGGCGGGGGTTCGCGCTCGTCCCGGCCTCCGGCCCGCCGCGCCTGCTGATCCACGCCATCGAGCACTCTTCCTGGCGCCACCTGGACTGGGAGAAGGAGAGCTATTCCAGTCGCCAGCGCATGGAGGAAGGGCTGCGCAACATGTTGGCGGGGTACTCCGGGGTGGCCGCCGAGACGTCGGCGCGGGGAGATGTGCCGTACCTGGACCTCCTCCCCGCGGGCATGAGGGACGTGATCCTCGATACGGGTACCGAGCTGCACAGCTCGGGGGACCTCGTGTCCACCTTCTACGCGGTGTGGACCCCGGTGCAGCGCGAGGAGCATGGCCGCGCCTCGGAGCTGGTGAAGACCGTGGCCCGGGACGCCTTCGACCGCGTGGCCCGCCACGTGGCCGAAGATCAGCACATCACCGAGGGTGCGCTCGCCACGTGGATCCGCCACGAACTGGCCCGGCGGGGTGTTCCCGTGCAGGCCGACTGCATCGTCGCGATCGGCCCGATGGCGGCCGACCCCCACTACGACCCGGGCGAGATCGGGCGGCCGATCAAGGCCGGAGACCTCCTGCTCATCGACCTTTGGGGTGCCTTCCACGAAGACTCCGTGCCCGCGGACCAGACGTGGATGGGCTTCCTGGGCAGCGAGCTTCCCTCCCGCATCGGGGAGCTGTGGGAAACCGTCAAGGCCGCCCGGGACGGGGTCGTGGCGTCGCTGCAGGAGCGGCACGCACGCGGCGACGTCATCCGCGGCTTCGAAGGCGACGACGTGGCGCGCGGGATCATCACCGACGCGGGGTACGGCGAGTACTTCATCCACCGCACAGGTCATTCGATCGACCGCGACATCCACGGACGCGGCCCCAACCTGGACAACCTGGAGACCCGAGATGACCGTGCACTCGTGCCCGGCGTGGGCTTTTCGGTCGAACCGGGCATCTACATTCCGGACGACGTGGGGATACGCACCGAGTTTAACGTCTTCATGGGCCCGGACGGCCCGGAGGTGACCGTGGATCAGCCCCAGCAGGACGTTTTCCTTCTCCTGCAGGGCTGACACGGACACCTGGCCCGGGACACGCCGCGGGCTACCAGCATGCCGGCCGGCTGGACTTCCTTCATAAAGGTGGCGCTTCCGGTGCCGGTGCACCGGGCGTTCACCTACCGGATTGCGGGCGACGCGCCGGCCGCGGGCACGCGCGTCATGGTCCCGTTCAGGAACCGGAGTCTCGTCGGCTGGGTGTTGGGGCCGGGGTCGGAGGTGTCGGGTGTGAGGGACGTTCTGTCCGTCCTGGACACCGAGCCCTCGGTGAGGGCCGAACTGCTGGGGCTGGCCAGCTGGATCGCGGAATACTACGTCGCGTCCGAGGGGATCGTACTCAAGACCATGTTGCCGGCGCGGATGGGGAGTCCCTCCGCGAAACAGCCCGCTCCGAAGACGCGGCTCGTCGTCGGGCTCACCCGGTCCATCGGCACCCTCGACGAACTGGACCTGGTCTTCGGGCGCGCGAAGCGGCAACGGGAGGCGTACGACCGGCTCCAGGAAGCGGGGGGGCGGCAACCTCTTGCCGCGATGCTGGAGAGCGGCTTCAGCCGCGGCGTGGTGCGCGGGCTGGAGGACAAGGAAGTCGCCCGGGTGACCAGGGAGATCGTCGAGCGGGACCCGTTCAGGGATGAATCCGCCGCCGCCGGGCCCGCGCTCACCCCGACCCCCGCCCAGCGCGCCGTGCTGGAGCGCATGGGTGGCGCCCTGGAGCAGGGCGGCGGGACCTTCCTCCTGCACGGAGTAACCAGTTCCGGCAAGACCCTCGTATACATCGAACTCATCAGGCAGGTGCTGGCCCGGGGGAAGGACGCGATCGTGCTGGTGCCCGAGATCGCGTTGACGCCGCAGACGGTCTCCCGCTTCCGCCAGGCGTTCGGGGATCTGGTCGCCGTCCTGCATTCCGGGCTCTCTCAGGGCGAACGCTTCGACGCGTGGAGGCAGCTCAGATCCGGTGCCAAACGGATCGCCGTCGGGGCCCGGTCCGCGGTATTCGCGCCCGTCTCGTCACCCGGCGCGATCATCGTCGACGAGGAGCACGACGGCAGCTACAAGCAGTCGGAGGCGCCGCGGTACAACGCACGCGATGTGGCGGTGGTGCGGGCGGACCGCGCCGGAGCCGTCTGTGTCCTCGGGTCCGCGACCCCGTCGCTGGAGAGCTGGGTCAACGCCAAGTCGGGCAAGTACACGCTCCTGGAGCTGCCCGACAGGGTCGGCGGAGGGGTCCTTCCCGAGGTCCGGGTGGTTGACCTCAGGTCGCGGCCCGAGACCGGGACCCCGGACGCTCCCGCGCCGCCCGTGCCGGCGCCGTCCGTTCCGGCCGTGCCACCCGATCCCCCGCCGGGAGTCCTGTCCCCGCCCCTCATGGACGCGCTGCGCGGCCGCCTGTCGCGCCGCGAGCAGACCATCCTGCTGTTGAACCGCCGAGGCTACGCAACCTTCTCGCTCTGTCACAGCTGCGGCGATGTGAGCGAATGCGTGCAGTGCTCGGTCTCCATGACCCTGCACCGCGGGCGGGGCCGCATGATCTGCCACCACTGCGGACACACCGAAGTCCCGCCGGAGCGCTGCTCCCGGTGTGGCTCGGTCGACCTGTCCTACGGGGGACTGGGCACGGAACAGGTCGAGCGGATTCTGCTCGAGACGGTCCCCGGGGCACGCGTGGCTCGCATGGACGTGGACACGACCCGGGGGAAGTGGTCGCACAGGGACATCCTGGGGCGCGTCCGCGCGGGCGAGGTGGACATCCTCCTGGGCACGCAGATGATCGCGAAGGGGCTCGACTTCCCGCGCGTCACGCTGGTCGGGGTCATCAACGCGGACATCGGGCTGCACCTGCCCGACTTCCGAAGCTGCGAGCGCACCTTCCAGCTTCTGGCTCAGGTGGCGGGCCGCGCGGGGCGGGGACATCTGCCGGGAGAGGTCGTGATTCAGACGTACGTTCCGGACCACTACGTCGTCCGTGCGGCCGTCGTCCACGACTACAAGGGGTTCGTGCAGCGCGAGCTCAAGGCCAGGCGCGATCCTCTGTACCCGCCCCACCTTCGGATGGCGAGGGTTCTGGTGAGCAGTCCCGGGCAGGAGGAGGCGCTGGCCGCGGCCGAGGCGCTGGGCGCGTGGCTGAGGAGGCGAGGCTGCCCGCCCCCCGAGGTGATGGGGCCGGCGCCCGCGCCCATCGAGAAGCTGCACGGGCGCTTCCGCTGGCACGTGCTGCTGCGGGGAAACGTTGCGGACGTGGGTCGGACACTCCGCTCGGTCGCGGCCCGGTTTCGCGCGAAGGGTGCCGATGTCCGTATTTCGCTGGACAGGGATCCGCTGCAGTTGATGTAGCGGTCGGCGCCAGCGATACATTATCGTGATGGACAAGTCCGCCAACCAGGAGATGTCAGGTGAGTTGCCTCGCCTTGAATGCATCGTTCGAGCCATTGATGATCGTCCCCTCCCGGAGGGCGATCCGGCTTGTGCTGGACCGCAAGGCGGAGATACTCGAGGCAGACGCCCACCGCGCCTTCCGGTCCGTGCGGTCGCGCTACCCCTTCCCGCTGGTCATCCGCCTCACGCGGTACGTCCAGGTCCCAAGGCGTTTCAGGAGGCAGGTGACGAACACCTTTCTCTTCGCCCGTGACGGCTACGCCTGCCAGTACTGCCGGCGCCACAAGAGGGAGCTGCGGATCCGCGAATTCCTGACCCGCGACCACGTGCTCCCCATCTCGCGCGGCGGCGGGAACTCCTGGGACAACGTGGTGACCGCCTGCTCGACCTGTAACCATCGCAAGGGCAACCGGACTCCGCGCGAAGCCGGCCTGCGGCTATTTTTCCGGCCGATGGAGCCGAACCACGTCCAGCTCGTCTGGGCCGTCCGACGGGTCACGCCCATCCAGGCCAAATACATCCGCATGTTCTTCGGCGACGACGCCGTACCGTTCGTGCGGGCGGACGTGGAGTAGGGCGGCCTGTGACCGAAGAGAAACCCGGCCCGCCGAAATCGCTCACTACCCGCGCCGACGAGGGCGGGGGGGTATCCGCGCCGCAGACGCAGGGTTCGCCGGGCGGCGATGCGTCCCCTTCGGGTCAGGAACCCCCCGCGTCGGTGCGGGAGACGATGCGTCCAGGCCGGCGGCATCAGCCGTCGCCTCGCTGGTCGAAGCGACCCGCCCGGCCCCCGGCGCAACGTCGCGGTTCGGCCCCGCCGCCGGCGCGCGCGATTTCTCCGTCTGCGCAACGGGTGGAGGAGGTGCGCCAGGTGGAGGTCGGGGGGGAACTCTGGACCGTACGCGTTCGGGGATCCACCGAGGTGGGTTCGGGCGCCGATCGTGGTCCCCGGATGCTCAGTGTCTCCTTGGAAGCGCCCGAACAGGGCGGAAACCCGGGGCGCACGGCCTATGTGTTGGCGAATTCGCTCAAGGACGTCGCCGAGGAGGCCCTCGTGGCGCTGGTGGAGGGTGCCATCCGGGAGCCTGACGTTACGTCAGGGTCGCAGGACCGGCGCCGCCGAGCGGGGCGCCGCGGGCGCTCCCGCCATCGAGGCAAGGGGCGAGTATCTTGACGCGGACCGTATCGGTCCAGGAATGCCTGATATCGGTCGGCAACGCTAACGATGGCCCGTGGTCGCCTGTCCGACAACCAGTGAACAGCCGGAACCGCTTCAACGGGGAAGCCGCGGCAGGTGTCTAGTCACAAGGAATGAAGGAACGCTCCGATGCTGACCTTGTGGTCCTGGCGCGCTCCGGCGACCGCGACTCCTTCGGGGAGCTGGTTCGCAGGTACCAGAGGGCTGCGTACTCCGTAGCCATCGCGGTCACCGGGAGGCACCAGGACGCGGAAGATGCGGTTCAGGAATCGTTCCTGGTGGCGTTGCAGCGGCTCGAGGATTGCCGGAATCCGGCCAAGTTCGCCGGATGGCTTCTGGCAATTGTTCGCAACCGCTCGCGGAACCTCATTCGGCGTGAGAGCTTGCGCCACGGGGATGAGATTCCGCCCAGCGCGAGTGCGTCGGGGCCGGGCCCCGACAAAGCGGCGGACCTGTCGGCTCTGAGGAGTCGACTGAGAGAGGCATTGGGCAAATTGAGCGAAGTACAGCGGGAAATCGTGCTGCTGCACGATCTGGAGGGATGGAAGCACGACGAGATTTCGGAGCGCCTCGGCATGCCGTCGGGGACCGTCCGGTCTCACCTCCATTTCGCGCGAAAGGCACTGCGGGTTGAGTTGTCCGGGTGGAAAGACCACGGAAAGTCTGGATGAGATGACCATGCAACATGAAGACCGACTGACCGTCGTGAGTGTCCTGGATCCGGCGCACCACAGCCCCGGGTACTGGGACCGGTTCCGCGCCACAGTCATGGAGCGGGCCGTCTTCGAGCTGGCGAGGCGCCGCGAGATGGCCCGGGAGTCGGTTGCGGCCGTCCTCTCGGGCTGGTCCCGGAGCCTGATTCCCGTGGCGCTGGCCGCTGGGGTGATCGCCGCGTTCCTGGTCGCGGGCGAGGCGCGCAACAAGGCTGCCGCCGGTCCGCCGCTGGCACTGGAGGACGTACTCGCCAGCGAGATGCAAACCAGCGCGTATCAGGCTGTCACCAGTGGTGAAGGACCCGCCAACCTGGTGGCGTTCATGGCACTCGTCGAAGGGAACAGTCCCTGATGGCCGGTTTGGGGAAGGCTCGCGTTGTTTCGTTTGCATTGCTCCTGCTGACCTTCGCCGCCGGGATTCTCGCCGGCCTGGCGTGGCGGGGAAACCAAGCGGATTCGCCTCCGGTCGCGGAGGAACGCGCCGAGGAACAGCGCGGCCGGGAAGGGCGCCGCCTGGTCATCGACGAGGTGGGTCTGGAGCCCGTGAAACGCGCCGAGGTCGACGACATCGTGCAACACTACCGGGCGACCATGCGGGCGCTCAACGAGGAGATCGAGGCAGAGTACGAGCCGAGGCGCCGAGGGCTCATCCGCGCGACCCTGGACTCCATCAGGTCCGTTTTGGCGCCCGAGCAGCTTGCCACCTACGACTCCCTTCGGGCGGTCAGATTCCGGGGCCGCAATGAAGGCCCCGATTCCGCAGGCGGAGCCCGCGATCGGGGTCGGACGGACCGAAGACCAGAACGATGATTCCGAAGGAAGAGCGGTGATATTTTGAGACAATCGGCAATCCCGGCGAGGGCTGCTTGCCTCGCACTCCTGGCTCTGATCGCAGTCCCGGGTGCAGTGAGCGCCCAGGACGCGGCAGACGCCATCGGCATGCCCGGCATGACCCTGTCGGAGGCGCTGGAACTCTCCCTGGTCCACAGCCCGCAGCTGGCGCAGAGCCAGGCGAGTCTGTCCAACGCAGGCAGTACGCGCCGTCGCGCCTGGGGATCGTTTCTGCCCAACGTCAGCATGGGCTCCGGCGCATCCGTGCAGAGCCAAAACCGCTTCGACCCCAATACCCAACGGGTGGTGTCGGGCAGCAACGACTCGTACAACGCGTCCCTCAGCGCCAGCTACCAGCTGTTTCAGGGAGGCCGGAAGTTCTCCGAGCTCGACCGCACCGCGTCGGGGATCATGGAGGCGCAGGCGCGCCTTCTGGACCAGCGCTACGCGGTCCAGCTGCAGACGCGCACACTGTTCATGAATGCTCTTCGTCAGTTCGAGCTGGTTGGAGTGGCCGAAGCGAGTGTTCAGCGGGCCGAAGAGAGCCTGGAGATCACCCGGATCCGGGTTCAGGTTGGAACGGGGACACGCTCCGACAGCCTGCGGACCCGTCTGGAGTTGGCGAATGCGCGGCAAGCCCTGCTGCTGGTGAAGAACCAGCTGCGGGCCGCACGATACTCTCTGGGCCGGCAGGTGGGCGCGGACGGGCCCGTGCTACCGGAGCTGCCGGGTAATCTGGCTCCGGCGCCCCTTCTTCTGGGCGAACAGGAGATCATTGCCCTTGCCGAGTCGGTGTCGCCGGCGGTGCGCGCGGCGGAGGCGGCGTCGGCCGTCACCCGGTCGCAGGTGGGCAGCGCCCGCAGTTCCTACCTGCCGTCTCTGTCGGTGTCGTCGGGGTACACGTGGGCCAACCAACAACCCGCCTTCGATGGCGGCAACACCAGTTGGAACCTCCGGATTTCGGGGAGCTATCAGCTCTTCGACGGTTTCCAGCGTGAGCAGGGCGTCAGCCAGGCATCGGAGAGCCGGCGCGTGGCGCGCCTCACCGAGGCAGACGCGCGCCGCGGGGTTCGCCAGAGCGTTGACGCGGCGCTGCGTACCATCGAGACGCAGGAGCAGGCGATCGTCATTGCCGAAGAGGCCGTGTTCGTCGCGGAGGAGGATCTTCGGCTGAACCGCGCACGCTACGGTGCCCAGGCGGCCACCGTTCTGGACGTGATCACGAGCCAGGTGGCACTGGACCAGGCCGAAGCAAATCTGGTGTCGGCCCGGTATGACTATGCACTAGCCAAAGCGGAACTCGAATCGATTGTCGGGAGGGAGTTGTAAAATGAAAAAAGGGTACTCGGGTGGGATGGGCAACGAAAATGGCGCGGCTGCCAACGATGTCGTCATACACACGGCAGGGCTGAGCAAGTACTACATCCTCGGCGCGGAGACCGTGCGCGCCGTCCGCCGTGTGGACATGGAGGTTCGCCGGGGCGAGTTCGTGGCGATCATGGGTCCGTCGGGGAGTGGCAAGTCCACCTTCATGAACCTCATCGGTTGCCTGGACACGCCCACGGACGGGAGCTACTGGCTCAACGGCCGCGAGGTGTCGGAGCTCTCCGACGATCAGCTGGCGCGGGTTCGCAACCGCGACATCGGGTTCGTCTTCCAGACCTTCAACCTGCTGCCGCGCGCGAGTTCGCTCCATAACGTCGAGCTGCCGCTGATCTACGCCGGTGTTCCCGCGAAGGAACGGCGGAGGCGGGCGGAGGAGAAGCTGGAACGGGTGGGGTTGGGAGATCGGATGAACCACAAGCCGCCGGAACTCTCGGGGGGGCAGCGGCAGCGAGTCGCGATTGCCCGTGCGCTCGTCAACGATCCGGCCCTCCTGCTGGCCGACGAGCCTACCGGAAATCTGGATTCACAGACGTCCCGGGAGATCGTCGAGATTCTGGTACAGCTGAATCAGGCGGGCCAGACCATACTCCTGGTCACCCACGAGTCCGACATTGCCAGCGCGGCGTCGCGCCAGATCCATCTGAACGATGGCCTGGTCGAGCAGGACTTCATGAACAAAGGGATTGGAATCTGATGCGATCTGCAAGCAACCGACTCGGCTTCCTCACGGCGGCCTTGACCGCCGCGGTCGGAACGCTCGGAGCCCTCTCCGGGTGCGCCCCGCCCGAGGAAATCGTGGACCTCACCGTGCAAACGGCCCCCGCCGAGCTGCGCGACCTCCGGATCACGGCCGAAGCGACCGGCGAGCTGGAGCCCGTGCTGCGCGTCGAGGTGAAATCCAAGGCGTCCGGGGAGATTCTCGAGCTCTATGTCGACTCGGGCGACGAGGTCGAGCCGGGCACCCTGCTTGCGAGGATCGATCCTCGCGACGTGGAGAACGCATACGAGCAGGCCGAAGCCGAACTGGCCGTGGCGATGTCCCGGATGGAGATCGCCGAGGCCCAGCTGCAGCGCAACAGGGACCTCCTGGATTCGGAGGTCATCACCGCTCAGGAATACGAAAGCAAGCAGCTGGAGTTCGCCAACGCCAAGGCCGCGCTGGTTCGGGCCAGGACCAACCTGGAACTGGCCACGCTGCGTCGCACCGACGTCACGATCCGCGCGCCCATGTCGGGCACGATCCTGGAGAAGCAGGTGGAGTTCGGCCAGGTGATCCAGTCGGCGACCCAGAACGTTTCGGGCGGCACCACGCTCTTCATCATGGCGGACCTGGACGACATGCGCGTCAGGACGCTGGTGGACGAGACCGACGTCGGCCAGTTGACCTCGGGAATGGCGGCGACGGTCAGTGTGGAGGCCTTCCCGGACCGGACATTCCAGGGCGAGATCGAGAAGATCGAGCCCCAGGCGGTCGTGGTGCAGAACGTCACGATGTTTCCGGTGATCGTGCTCCTGGACAACCGGGCCGGTCTCATGAAGCCCGGGATGAACGCCGAAGTCGAAGTGCTGGTGAACGAGCGGTCCCAGACCCTGACGATCCCGAACAACGCGGTGGTCCAGCCTCAGCAGCTTGCGCCCGCCGCCGAGGTCCTGGGACTCGATCCCCAGATCGTGACCATCGACCGCGGGGCCTGGGGCCCACTCATGGCCCAGGCGGCCGCTCGCGCCGGCGTGACCCTGGCCGCGGGCGGACGTGGTGGTCGAATGGGCGACGGCGGCCCACGATCGGTCGATATGTCGGCGATGGCCGACATCCGTGCCAGGATCCAGTCGGGTGAGATCACTCAGGACTCGGCCCGGGCACTCTTTGCGGCGATGCGCGAAGGTCAGCGGGCCGCGGATGCCGGCGCGGACGGGGAAGAGCAGGGTGAAGATGGTGACGAGGGGGAGGGGGCTGAGAACGGGCAGCCGGAGGAGAACGGCGAGGAGGCCGCGGACGGTCGGCCCGCGATGGGCGAGCGAGCGGCCGGCATGGGCGCTGGCGGTGGGGCAGGGATGCGCGGGCCGGGTGGGGCGGGCGGCTTCGGTGGCGGAATGATGGCTGCCATGGGTGGCGGCACAGGAGATCCTGCCTTCCAGCCTGCGGTGGTGTTCGTGGTCGACGAGGCCGGCAACATCGAGGCGCGCCCCGTGGTGATGGGGCTGAGCGACTGGGACTACGCAGAGATCCTGGCCGGACTGGAGGCGGGGGAGCAACTGGCCCTGATCGGTGCCGCCCAGCTACAGGCGCAGCAGCAGGAGCGCATGGAACGGATGCGCGGGCGCATGCGTCCCTTCGGCGGCTGAGGGACCCGGCAATGTTCATCGTAAGGGAGACTGTCAGGGTGGCGCTGGGGTCGATCCGCGCCAATCTGCTCCGCTCCGGGCTCACGACCCTGGGCATCGTCATCGGAACCGGGGCCGTGATTACCATGGTTGCGCTGGGCGAGGGTGCACAGCGTCAGGTTCAGCAGCAGATCGAGAACATGGGCACGAACGTCCTCACGGTTCGCCCCGGACAGGGGTTCTTCCGGGGTGTCGCGGGTGGAAGCCAGCGCCTGGAGGAGGACGACGCCCTCGCGCTTCGCGACCAGATCGGGGACAGGTACCAGGTTGCACCCGAAATCGAGAGTCGGTTGCAGGTATCCTACCTGCGCTGGAACTCGTCCAACTCCGTAGTGGGAACGTGGCCGTCCTTCTTTCCGCTCCAGAACCACGAGGTGGAGCACGGCCGCGTCTTCGACGAGGGCGAAGTCCAGGGCCGGCGGCGGGTCGCCGTGCTGGGATCGAACGTTCCCGACGACCTGAGCACTCCCGCGGGGCTGCTTGTCGGCCGCGACATCCAGATTCGCGGCATCGGCTTCGAGGTGATCGGGGTCCTCAAGGAAAAGGGCGGCGCCATGTGGATGCAGCCCGACGACCAGATCTTCATCCCGCTGTCCACCGCCATGTACCGGGTGATGGGCGGGAGGGACCGGCTGCGCTCGATCTACGTGGCCGCGCCATCACCAGAGGAGCTGGATCCTGCCTGGGCCGACATCGACCAGGTGATCCGGCGGGAGCACCGTATCCTCCCCACTCAAGAGGCGGACTTCAGCATTCAGCAGTCGTCGGACATCCTCGAGACCTTCAACGAGACCACTCAGACGTTCGCTCTTCTTCTGGCGGGGATCGCCGGGGTGAGCCTGTTGGTGGGCGGGATCGGGATCATGAATATCATGCTCGTCAGCGTGACCGAGCGGACCCGCGAGATCGGGGTCCGGAAGGCGCTGGGGGCGACCCGCAAGACGATCCTCTTCCAGTTCCTCATCGAAGCGCTGGTCCTGTGTGTGTTGGGGGGTGCCCTGGGGGTGGCCGCGGGATTCGGGAGCGCGCGGCTGATCACCCAGGTCTACGGATCGCAAACCGCGGTGGCCCCGGAAGCGGTCGCGGTGGCGTTGGGATTCTCGGCCGTGATCGGGCTCTTCTTCGGGATCTGGCCGGCGCGTCGCGCATCGATTCTGGATCCGATCGACGCCTTGCGGTACGAGTAGTGATGTCCATCAGCCGGGGAGCGTGCCGGGGAGGCTATCGACCCGGGTAGGACAACTTCACCTGATTTCTCTGCCGAACTACCGTAAGTTCAATAGGCATGGTAACATCGGCTAGATCGACGCGAAGTTGTGTCACCGTGGCCACCTCCGTGTCGTTCACCGAGGCGATCACGTCCCCAGGACGGAGACCGGCATTCTCGGCCGGGCTCCCGGGCACGACATCGGTGATCAACACGCCCGACCCGACTCCGAAATAGCCCCGCCCGAGCTCCTCGTTGAGATCGCGTACCAGGGCACCTCCGAGGACAACCGAACTCCCCACGATGTAAGGCGTGAGCAACAGCTGTGGCTGGCTGGCGTCGGCAACGTCGACCCGGGTCGTGTCGGGCCCCCCTCCGCCTGCGGCGGGAGGTACGAAGGTTTCCTCCAGGAGGCGCATCTCTTCCTCATCAGCGCGAAGTTGCTCCATTGCCTGGCGGGATCTCCGCGCATTCTCCCGCATCAGGCGCTCGAAGGCGAGCATGCGCTTCGAGGCGTCGGCCCATTCGATGGCGACGGAATCGCCGAATGTCACCCGCCAGGTGACCGAATCCGTCCCGCCGACGCTCTGGAGGAGGACTTCCTGTGCCCAGGAAATGCTCGGCGCTTCTTCCAATCCGCTCCATCCCCCCTCGATCACGGCCTGCATGAGTGAGTCGATACTGCGCGCGAGCCTGGCACCCGTACTGAAGAAAAGATCCACCGAAAGGGCCGGCTCGACCGATTGGGGGCGGCGGCCCGCCACGACCGTCACATCCTGCTCGCTCCCGTTGCGCACGAGTCCCAGATGCAGGGACTCGCCGGGGGTCACCCTCGCCAGGGAGCGCCTCCAGTGGTCGTACGTCTCCAGGACCGTTCCATTGACCGCGATAAGGCGGTCGCCGGGGAGGAGACCGCCCTCGTCCGCCGGGCCGCCCAGGTACACGTCCGTGACCAGAATCGCGAAACGTGCCCCGATGTTCGGCAGCCTGCCGGGTGCGCCTACGTCGATGCGGATGCCGATCCAGCCCGCTTCCGGCGGGGTTGTGAGCGTCTCCTGACCCCGAGCGGGGACGGGGAGGGCCAGGGAGATGGCACCCAGGAATGCGATTGAAGAGAGTCTCATTGGCCTCAGTGCCAGTTGTCGCGGCCGATCTGACGGAGTGTCCGTTGCCGCTCCATCATGGTGTTCACCAGAAACCCGTTGAGGAACTGGTCTTCCGGAAATTCTGCCACGGACGCCTGCGTGGTGGCGACGAGGGCCTCCAGCGCGGCCAGCCGCCTGGCCGGATTCGTGGGCGTCCGGCGCAGGTTCTGGGCGTCGAAGAGGCGCCGGTATTCGCTGTACGTCCTTTTCCACTCCTCTTCGGCTGCCAGCACACCGCCCCTCGCCTCGTCCAGGTTCGCGAACGACGCAGGTCGCGCGACGGCGGCGTCGTCGCCGGCTTCACGACCCGGGAGGGGCTGCACTTCGGGATCGGCAGCGGCGACCCAACCGAAGGCGGTACCCCCGGTAAACAGCACCAGGGCAGCGGCGACCTGCATCCACTTCCGCCACAACCCGGGCATCGCCGGCTCGCCGCGGATCAGGCCCGCCGATCGCAGCTTGTCCTCGAGGTCGCCCCACCCGTCCGGCGGAGGGAGGACCGCGGGGAGATCTTTCAGCGCAGCGGTCTGGGCCCGCAGTGCCTCCAGTTCGCGTCGCAGATCCGGATCCGAGTCCAGGATCGCCTGTTCTTCCGGCGTCGGCTGCTCATCGACCAGCCGAGCCAACTGTTCGAGATCTAAAAGCTCCATGCTTCGACTTCCTTGGGACGGTTTTCGTATCCGCGCAGCATATGCCGCATCTTCGCTCGCGCCTTGAAGAGCTGGGACTTCGAGGTGCCCGAAGTCACGCCCAGGGCGGTGCCGATCTCCTCGTGCGTGTAGCCTTCCACATCGTGTAGAATCAACACTTTTCTCATCCCCGCCGGAAGCTGGCCGAGTGCTTCTTCCAGCTTCCTTTCCATCAGCACGTCACCCACCCGGGGAGCCACGGCGATGACATCCGGGAGCGGCGACTCTCGCATCTGTCGCGTCTTCGCCTTCCTCAGCGCCTGGAGCGCCGAGTTGACGGCGATCCGGTGCAGCCACGTCGAAAAACGGGCGTCGCCGCGGAAGGTGGGGAGGGCCCGTATGGCCCGTATCCACGCTTCCTGGGCGTAGTCCTCCGCCAGGTCGTCGTCGCCGGCAATGCGCCGCACCACCGCGTACACCCGGGGGGAGTACCGGTCGTACAGTGCACGCACGGCCCGGCCGTCACCTTCGCATGCTCGGCGAATCAGATGCTCTTCGATGTCTCTGGATCCAGTTGCCGTGCCGGACGCAACCACCGGGGCGCCGTCCGGGCGTGTCAGGATACCACGCCTGTCTTTCGGTCGTGTCATCAGACGCGTGTGATCGTCATAGGGTTGCCCGCGGTGACAGGGTTCCACCCGTGGTACCGACGTGACAGCTTTACGGTGCCCGTCCGCCTGCGTGCCATCGCGGGCGCACTTCCCGCACTTCGATCCCGGACATCCATGCACTCCTCCAAGCACTCCTCCAACAATGCTCTTCCCGGTGCCGCGTTCCTGGAATGTACAGCCACCGGAGCCACTTTCGAATCCGAGCAGCTGATCGGGCTCTCACCGGCTGGAAAGCCGCTCTTCGCCCGCTACGACCTCGACGCGGTCCGCGAGCGATTCACGCCCGCCGCGGTGGCGAGCCGTGCGCCGACCCTCTGGCGCTACGAAGAGGTGCTTCCGGTGCGTAACCGGGCGTACCAGGTCAGTCTGGGCGAAGGGTTCACGCCGCTGCTGGAGTCGTCCCGGCTTGCCCGCACCGTGGGGGTGAAGCGGCTGTGGATCAAGGACGAGGGACAGAATCCGACGGGTTCCTTCAAGGACCGGGGGTTGTGCATGGCGGTGTCCCGCGCCTTCGAGTTGGGTGCGCGGGAGCTGGCGATCCCGTCCGCCGGGAATGCTGCCGGGTCGGCAGCGGCCTACGGGGCTGCGGCGGGGCTGCCGGTCCATGTGGTGGTCCCCGTGGACACTCCTGTCGCCATTCTCGCCGAAATACGCGCGCTGGGCGCGGATCTGCAGCTTCTGGACGGGCTGATCAGCGACTGCGGCAAGGTGGTGCGCCAACGGTGCGATGACGACGGGTGGTGGGATCTGTCCACCCTTAAGGAGCCGTACCGGGTGGAGGGGAAGAAGACGATGGGGTACGAGCTCTTCGAGCAGCTGGGAGGGCGGCTGCCTGACGCAATCGTCTATCCCACGGGGGGCGGCACCGGCCTGATTGGAATGTGGAAGGCGTTCGCCGAGATGGAGGAGCTGGGGTGGATCGGCGGCGAGCGGCCGAAGATGTTCTCCGTGCAGGCCACCGGTTGCGCCCCGATGGTGCGGGCGTGGCAGGAGGGTTGGGAGGAGGCGGGGATGTGGGAGGGCGCCGCGACCTACGCGGCCGGGCTGAGGGTGCCGGGAGCCGTGGGCGACTTCCTCATTCTGCGCGCGCTCCGTGAATCGGGCGGAGGGGCGGTGGCGGTCACCGATCGCGCGATGGAGGAGTGGGTCGTGACCATGGGAGCCGCGACCGGGATCTTCGGGGCGCCGGAAGGGGGGGCTACGGCGGCGGCCGTACCCATGCTGCGTGATATGCGGCTCATCGATGCCGGGGACGAGGTCGTGCTCTTCAATACGGGCAGCGGCCTCAAGTACGTGGGAATGGAGCCCGTCGGGTAGGAGTCCGTGCGGCTGCTAGCCCGGCTGCCAGCGGTAGCTGAATTCCGGCAGCGGGATCAGGGTCTTGCGGGGCGGTCGCAGGTTCTCGGGGTCGGGGCGCTTCACGGCCAGTGCCCGGTTCAGGAAGATCGTGAAGGCCGCGTTGTGGCGTGACGCGAAGTCCCAGCTGACGCCCACCGGGAAGCGCGCGATGAGGCCGAAGCCCGTTCCCGCTTCCGCGCGGGCGACCGCTCCCCACAGGCCCGCTCCCACGAAGGGTTCGACCGAATAGGAGCCCACATACTGCTTGGCCGTCACCGATACGCTGAGGTCCCGAAATCCCCACGTTCCCAGCTGGATCTCGAGCCCCTGGTGCGCCCATCTGTGTTCGACGACCAGGGCCATCGTGCTCGCTCCGCCGGCGGAGATGCCGAATCGATACTGCGCCGAGGCGGAACTCGCCGCCGCGGCCACGATCACGACGGCGAGGGACAGCACGCGCAGGCTGCGAAGCGCCGTCGCCGGTGCGGAACGTGGAGGGACGGGGGTGCGGGACGGGGAAGGTGAGGTCATGGTGCGGGAGTATACCCTGTCGGGATGGTGGTTTCCAGCCGGGTTCGCTCCGGCCGACTAATTTCGACGGGTGTTCTTCGCGTTCGGAGTCTCCTCGCCGCCCGAGTCGTTAGCTTTGCACGCTGGGCTCTCGTTCCTCCGTCTGCTTCGCCACCGCCTCGCCTGATCCCTTGCCCGTGTACCCGCTGATTCGCACGACCGACCGCCTCTTCTCCGCGCTCCACGCTCTGGTCGCGGTGGCCGCGGTGACTGCGTTGTCGGCGTGCACGGCTCCGGACCGTCCCGCCGGGCTGCCTCCTGCGCTCCCCTCCGCGACCCTGTCACGCCTTGCACTCGATTCGCTCCGTTCCCTGCGGCTCGGCGACGGTATCCGTTACTATTTCGCGTGGTCCGCAGCGGGGCCATGGGCCATCCATCTGGTGTCGGCGGACCTTGGGCGCTGTGAGGTGGGGTTGCGTGTCGTGCCCGCCATCGAGGGGGACGGTATCACCCGTGCCCGCTTGTCGGTGACGGAGATGACGCCGTCGGGTGCCGCCCGGGTATTGGCGGGCGTCAACGGGGACTTCTTTGCGCCCGACGGGACTCCCGTGGGACCGGAGGTGACGCCGACTACGAGCAGGTCTTCCGCGCGCCCGGCGTTCGCTTGGCGTCCCGGACAGGCCCCGTGGATCGGTCCGGGCGCAACCGTTGACGACGTGGACAGGACGGGCCTGCACGTCGTAGGGGGTTTCCCCGAACTCCTTGACGGCGGGCGGATCGCAGGTGACCTGGGTGTCGCGGAACGGCCGGGGTTCTCCGCGGTCCGCCATCCCCGTACCGCCGTCGGCCTCGACGCCGACAAGGGGCGGCTCTGGCTGGTTGTGGTGGACGGTCGTCAGGTGCCCCGCTCGGCCGGCATGTCGCTGCCGGAGCTCGCGGATCTGTTCCTGTCGCTGGGCGTGGAGGAAGCCCTGAACCTGGACGGTGGAGGCTCGTCGGCAATGACGCTGAGGGGGCGGCTCGTCAGCCGGCCTTCAGACGCGGAGGGGGAGCGGCGGGTGGGGAACAGCCTGTGGCTCGTTCATGACGAGACCGCTTGTCGACAGGGTCACTGACGCCTGTCCAGGAGCATCGACAATCCCACGTATCCCCCCCGGTCGGGCCCGGGCTCGAAGTACCGTCCGCCGAACGCGTTGACCACCACGGACGACGCGTAGCGCGTGTTCGTGAGGTTGGTGACCGCGACGAAGGGCGACAGCCGCAGTCTGCCCGCGCGGATCCCGGACGCCCCTGCGCGTAGCTCCACGAGGGTGTATCCGTCGGCGCTGGCGTCGTTGGCGTCGTTGACCGGGACCTCGCCCCGTTTCTCGAGGCGCACCTCGCCGTACCAGGGGCCGCGTCCGGCGCGGAGACCGGCTTCGAGCCGGTGAGGTGAAATGCCGGGAATGCGGTTGTCGTCGTAAGACTCTCCGCCGACGGAGAACTCGGTGAAACGGGCGTCTACGTAGCCGTACGCCAGACGCGCGGTCAGCAGCGGCGACAGGACAGTGCGCGCCGAGGCCTCGAAGCCCCGCACGCGGGATCGTCCGCTGTTGCGGTAGAACCTGCGTCCCGGGGCGGTCGGCACCTCGAAGGGGACGAGCTGGTCGGAGAGGTTCGAGGTGAAGGCCGCGAGGTCGTAGGTGGAGACCTCGCCCAGGGTGCCCCGGATGCCGCCCTCGACCGTCCAGCCGCGCTGGGGGTCCAGTTCAGGGTTGAAGCCTCCGGCGCGGTCCGGCTGGTTGGCGAGCTCGGTCGTGGTCGGCGTCTCGAAGGACCGCGCGACGGACGCGAACAGGCCATGGTCGCCCAGGTCGACATGGAATCCCAGGGACGGATTCAGGCCGCTCATCGTCCGGCTCCCGGAGTCGTCGGGGTTGCCGGCGGCGACGAAGCGGTCGTCGGCGTTGAAGTTGAAGTGGTCGAAGCGGAGAGCGCCCATGAGGTCCACGCGCCCGGATAGCGGAAGGCGCAGTTGGCCGAAGAGCGCCGCCGCCCGCACCCGTTCCAGCTGGTCCAGCGTTCGGTCGCCGGCTTCACCACCCTGATTCGCGAAGTTCTCGCGGTCGTCGCTCTGGACCTCACCCTCCACGCCGAAGTCCAGGCGGCCCGTGCCGCCTGCGGTGTTCCACTCCCTGGCCAGAGCCGCGCGGACACCCCCGCCGTTCCTGTCGAGGTCGATCACGCTGGTGGGGATCGGGTTGTCCAGCTCGCGCCTCACACCGTAGGCCGAAAAGTCGCCCTCGAGACCTCCCACGCCGCCCCTCCAGCTGACCCCGGCCTGGCCTTGCCTGACCTTCTTGTGGGTCCGCCGGGCGACGTTGAAGCCCCAAGCCTGATTGCTTCCTTCGTCGAAGAGGCTCGCGGGCAGGGACCCCGCGTTGAGCGCGTCGAGGTCGAGGCCGCTGAGCTGAATTGCCAGGGTGCCCCCGCCGACCGACGAGGTGATTCCCGCATTGATGGTCGTGCGGTCCGCCTGGCTGTACGGGTCCTCTCCCGACTCCGAGACGTTGTTCCTGAAGCCGTCGAAGTGGCTGCGGGCGACGCTGGCGCGAAAACCGACGCCGCCGGCGGTTCCCGACCCCGTGGTCTGGAGGCGAAGGAGCCCGTTCGAGCCGGACACCACCGTGGCCTCCTGGCGGTAGGCGCCGGCGTACGCCGCCGCGCTGCGAAACAGCAGGACGCCGCCCGCACCATTGCCGTAGATGGCTGCCGCCGGGCCGCGCAGCGCCTCCACCCGTCCCAGCGAACCGATGTCGAGGTGATCGAGCGTGGTCTGGCCATCGGGGAGGGTGGCCGGGATGCCGTCGACCAGGATCTTGATCCCGCGAACGCCGAACTGGGAACGGGCACCGAACCCGCGGATTGAGATCCTTTCGCCGACCGCGGGGTTGTATCGGTTCTGGACCCTGACACCGGGCAGCGCGTGCAGTGCCTCTTCGATGGAAAATCCCGCGTTCCCTTCCACGAGGTCCCGGCCAGCTGCGACCGAGGCCGAGAAGGGAAGTTGGTCGAGCCGCACCGGCGACCGCAGCACGGACACCACGATGGGAGCCAATTCGACGGTGTCGGGGGGCTCCGTCTGAGCACCGGCTTGAGCGGGAAAGGAGGGGAGCGCCGTCACGGCCAACGCCACGAGCGTGGCTGCTCCCGTTGGCCCGCCGACGCGGGGAAGGCTGGATGGTCTGCTCACGCTGGGTCTCTGTTCGCCGAGGTGGCTGCCGAGTCCGGTGTCCCGGATGACGCGGGGGTGCATCACGGACGCTTGCGCGGAAAAGCTATCGGGTTCGGCTACTTCGGTTCAACCCGGAGGTTGAGCGTGGCATAGCCCGAATCGGAGTCGATGAGGACTCTCTCCTCACGCAAGGCGATCAGATCGGAGATGTGGTAGCCGACCTGCAGGGTGTTGGGATCGAGCTCCTGGTCGGGTTCCAGCACCGCCACGTCGAGTTCCGCGTCCACGGGAACCCAGCACGCGCGGTAGTACCCCGCGGCATTGGTCGTCACGGCGACGCCGGAACGCCCTGCCCGCAGTTGGGTGGTCACGACCCTGGTCTCGATCGAGGAGAGGTCGAAGTCACGTGACAGAACGCGCACCCTGGCCCCCGCCATCGGGTTCCCCTCGGCATCCGTTACCCGTCCGACCAGGATTCCGTGGTTGCGAAGCACGCCGCCTCCCGGAAGGGTTGCTTCCTCGCCGGGCCGCTCTACATCCCGGCACAGGGTGTCCAGGATCCGCCCCACGCGCGGGGCGGCGAAGTTGATCTGGGCGGCGGTCTCGGCCCCCTCGGTGACCTCCACCTCAAAGGGCTCGGGGCGGTAGGAGTACGGTTCCATGTAGGAATGCGTGAAGGTCACGGAGTACAGCCCGGGGTCGAGGCGCAACAGCTCGAACCGCCCCTCCCGGTCGGTCGTCACCTCGATGCCTGTGCCCTCGATGAATACGCGCGCGCGCGGAAGCCCCACACGCAGGCTATCGAAAACGAACCCCGCAATGCGTCCGCCGACGTTGGCCTCGAGGACGGTTCCCTCGTTTCCGTGAACCCTGATGACGTCGCCGCCCTGGACGGTAAGCCCCTCCAGAGTCGCCATGATGCGCCCGTCCAGCGGGTTCATGCTTGTCGCGCCCCGGGGCATCCGGATCCGCCAGGAATCGACGATCCAGGTGCCGTTGGGAAGGCCCTGGAACTGCACCGTGCCACCGATGTCGGCGCCCAGAAGGGCATCGGGCAGGTTCAGGTTGCGATACCGGAAGTCCAGCCGCTCCAGCTGGGAGCTCTCGGCGTGGAGCCACAGAGTGCCGCCGATTTCGGCGAGGTTGCGCCCGGGCACGGGTTCGAACTCCAGACCGACCAGCCCCGGCTCGTCCTCGTCGTCGGCATTGAGGCGGAAACAGTGGGTGTCCAGGAAGGGGTCCGACAACAGGACGCCGGCGTCGGGAGCCCAGTACACCGACTCCTGCGGAGACAACCGGGCGAACCCTTCCTCGATCAGCTCCTCGGCCGGCCTGGAGACATACGGCGCCTGCCGGTATGATCGGTCGTAGCTCCGGTCCTCCGAGATGACCTGGCGGCCTTCACGGCCCAGCTGGCGCGTGATTCTCATCATCTCGTAGCGGTAGTAGCCTCTTTCCTGCGTCCACGCCGCCGCGGCGAGGGCTTTGCGCGCTTCGTCCCAGACCCGCGTCACGGCCAGGCCCTCTTCGGGCCGCACCCTGCAGCGGCGGTCCCCCTCCGCCGAAATCCCCCTGAGCGAGACCGCCTGCACCGCGGCCACCATCCGGAACGACAGCGTGTCCCCGGCCGCAAGGTCGAAGTAGTCGGAGAAGGTGGTCGCGTAGCCGATTCGGTCCGCTCTGAGCCGGTAGGTGCCGGGGATCGGCGTGCCCAACTGGAAGAGCCCGCTGTCTCGGGACAGCACGCGCGACAGCTGGGTACCGCGCCGGTCCATGAGGCTCATCATGGCTCCGCCGATACCGGCGTCGTCGGCGTCCAGCAACCGGCCCCGGACGACCTGCGCGCTCGCGGAGCTGTGGATGCCCCCGCACAGGACGAACGCCGCAGCCAGACAGACGGTGATCGGGCGGGGCGAATTCGGCATTGGGCAGCTCCGGACTTTGACGCTTCGGGATGCAAGGTAATACGCCAGGGCGCGGGCGGCATGTCCCGCGCCTGCTGGACGACAGCGGTGCTTCGGCCCGGGCGCCGCTACACGTGCCGGGGACCGGACCGCGGCGTTCCTCCGACTTGAGACGGATCACGGTGCCGCCTTACCTTGCCGTGCCTGCCTTCTCCGCCCTGCAGGACCTTTCGGGCGGGGAGGGCGCAGATGGACGGATAACGTCCTGCATACGCCGGTCGTCCTCATCGTTTCCCGGCCGCAGGTGGATCGGAGTCAGGAATGGTGCCTCAACGGAAAAAACTTCTTCTCATCACATCCACTGTCGCGGCAGCGGCCATCCTGTGGACAACCGGGGCGGCGAGCGCCCAGGGCAACGGGTACACGCCGGCGCACTACTACCGGCTGGTCGGCGTGAGCGAGGTCGCCGTGGCTCCGGACGGCGCTCATGTGGCCTTCACCGTCACGACGATCGTCGAGGACGACAACCGGCGCCACCGGGAGATCTGGCTTCAACCGCTGGGGGACGGCCGTGCGGACGGCGACGCCTTCCCCGTCACCAGCCCGACCGAAGAGTCGAGTGGTCCGCGTTGGTCTCCGGACGGCTCCCTGCTGGCCTTCACCTCGTCGCGGGGCGATGACCCCAACTCCGTGTGGTTCGTGCGGGTGAGAGGTCCGGGTGGCGAGGCGTTCCACATCGAGGGGGTGGAAGGGCCGCCGGTGTGGTCCCCGGACGGGTCGCAGATCGCGTACGTGAAGGCCCCTGAACGGGATGAGGCCGATGCCGGGGACGAGAGTGGCGATGTGGCCGGCCGCGAGGGCTGGATTGCGCCGGATGCGGTGTCCCGCACGCTCGACCCGCGCCGCTTTGACGGGCGCGTGGTGACATCGATGCGCTACAAGCAGGATGGCCGGCTCGCTTTCCAGCCCCACTACCTGTCGCGCGAGAAGCAACAGCTGATGCTGGTCGACGCGGGCGGCGGACTTCCCCGGCAACTCACGGAGCTGGCCTTCGATGCGGGTACACCCGTGTGGTCCGAAGACGGGCAGGTGATCTTCTTCACCGGGGACGAACGCCAGGACGACGAGCTCGACACCGAGAATTCAGGCGACATCTGGGCCGTGGACGTGCGGGTGGGAACGATCCGCCGCCTCACTTCGAACCCCGGGACCGAGAGCGCGCCCGCCCTGTCGCCGGACGGACGCTACATGGCGTTCCTCTCGACCCCCGAGCGGGGAAGCCAGACGGACCTGCTGGTGACCGAAATCGGATCGGACGGTCACCTGCGGGGCGCTCCGGTCAACCTCACCGCCGAATGGGACATGCGGCCGGGTTCTCCCACCTGGTCAGCCGATGGCACCGGGGTCCTTTTTTCCGCCGGCATCCGCGGCGACAGCCACCTCTTCCGGGCCGCGCAGGACGTGCCCGTGACGCAGGTCACCCGAGGTGCCCGCCGGCTTTCGTCCTTCTCCTTCTCCGCCGCGGGCGACGTCATGGCCTTCACCGCCACCGACCCGGTGACGCCGCCGGAGCTCTACGTGGGGCCGGCGGACGGCTCGTCGGAGCAGAAGGCAACCCGCTTCAACGACGGCTGGCTCTCCGAGGTGACCCTGATGCCGGCCGAAGAGCTGACCTGGACGGCCGAGGACGGGACCGAGGTGCAGGGGTGGGTCGTGAAGCCCGTCGTGTTCCGAACGGGCGGTTCGTACCCCATGGTGCTCAAGATCCACGGAGGACCGCACTCCGCGTACGGGAACACCTTCTTCCCCACCTTCCACGTCCTCTCCGCGGCCGGGTTCTTCGTCCTCTATACCAACCCGCGAGGTTCCTCCGGGTACGGGCACGACTTTCAGTACGCCACCAGGGGAGCGTGGGGGATCGTGGACCGGGAGGACTACCTGGCCGGGGTCGACGCGGCCCTGGCGGCGTACCCCGAGATCGACGCGAACCGGATGGGTACTTCGGGAGGGAGCTACGGCGGCTTCATGACGAACTGGCTCACGGCGACCACGGACCGCTTCCACGCCGCGGTCACCTCGCGGTCGATCACCAATTGGGAGAGCTGGTGGGGCACCTCCGACGCCCAGGGGCTCACCGAGTACGAGTTCTACGGACCTCCGTGGGAACAGCGGGACCTGTACCGGCGGCTCTCGCCCATCTCGTATGTCGAGAACGTGACCACGCCGACACTGATCATCCACAGTGAGAACGACTACCGTACCCCGATCGGCGATGGCGAACAGTGGTTCATGTCGCTCAGGAAGCTGGGTGTGCCGGTGGAGCTGGTGCGCTACCCGCGGTCGTCGCACGGCCTGTCACGCAGCGGTGAACCGTGGCTGCTCGTTGACCGCCTGGAGCGCATACGTAGCTGGTTCCACCACTTCCTGATCGAGGATCCTCCGACGCCGAGACGTGCCGGGACGGGGACGAATCGCCGGTGAGCGGGGCGAAACCCCGGTGAGACGGGCGGGCTGCCGATGACCCGACCGCCGCTCCCACCGATTCCCTACCGGGAACGGCGCGACACGGCTCTATCCCGGCTCACGGATGGCTCGATGATCCTCCCGGCCGCCCCCGTGCGCTTCAAGAACGGCGACTCCGAGTACCGCTACCGCCCCGATTCGGAGTTGCTGTATCTGACGGGGTGGCGCGACCCCGGGTGCGTCGCGCTTCTCCGGGGCTTTGCCGACGAGGACCGCTTCGTGCTCTTCGTGCCTGAACGGGACGCCGGGACGGAGCTGTGGACGGGACCGCGCCGCGACCCGGAAGAGGTGAAGGCTGCATTCGGGGCCGACGCGGTGTTCCCTCTCGGGGAGCTGTCCGAGCGGGCCACGGGCCTGCTTGCGGGCGGGGACCGGATCTGGTACCGGCTGGGGGTGTCCCGGGTCTGCGATCGCGTGGTCGGTGAGGCACTGCAAGTCAGCCGCCGGACAAGGCCCAGAAGCGGCACGGGTCCCTTCATGGTGGCGGATCCGGGGGCGGTGCTGGACGACCTGCGGCTTCGCAAGGGCCGGGGGGAGATCGCGCGCATGAGGGAGGCCGCCCGCATCTCGGTCGCGGCATTTGGCGAAGCGTTGGCGAGCGTCCGCGCGGGGGCCGGGGAATGGGAGGTCGAGGCGGCCCTGGACGGGGGTTTTCGCCGCCGGGGCGCGACCGGCCCCGCGTTTGCGACGATCGTGGCCGCGGGGGTGAACGCCTGCACGCTGCACTATGCGGCCAACGACTCCCGCATCCGTGCCGGTGACCTGGTCCTCGTGGACGCCGGGGCCGAGTTCGACTTCTACGCCGCCGACATCACGCGGACCGTACCCGTGGCGGGGCCGGTGGCGGGTCACCGCCGCAAAGCCCATGAGGTGGTCCGGCGCGCGCACCAGGCAGCGTTGGCGGCGTGCGTGCCGGGCCGACCGCTCGCCGAGGTGCATGAGGCGGCGGTTCGGGCGATCGCCGGGGGGCTGATCGAGCTGGGCGCGGTGCGCGGGCCCGTCGACGAGGTGGTGGAAGGAGGGCTCTACCGGCCGTTTTTCCCGCACCGGACCTCCCATTGGCTGGGCCTCGACACGCACGATGTGGGTGTGTACCGTGACGTGAACGGCCCAGTGACGCTGGAACCCGGAATGGTGTTCACGGTTGAACCAGGTCTCTATTTCGCGCCGGGCAGCGGCTGCCGGTCGCCAGAGCTCACGGGTACGGGTATCCGGATCGAGGACGACGTGCTGATCACGGAAGACGGGGCCGAGGTGCTGACGGCCGGGTTGCCGACCGGGCTGGACGAACTCGCGGGGCTGGCAGGGGGCGGATGACTCGGGCAGCCGCCCCCGGGGGGATTGCAGAGCGCCTGCGAGAGCCCGGACCGCTTGTCGCCGTCGAGCTGAGGCCACCCCGCCTGGGGCTGGACGCCGTTCGAAGCATGGGCGTCTGGATCGACATGCACCACGCAGTCCAGCGTCTGGCCCGGAGCGGGACCTTCGTCCTCCTCACCGACGATGCCGCGGGGGACGAAGAGGAAGAGAGTCTGGCCCACCTCGCCGCGAACCTGGGTGGCAGCGCCGACTTTGGTGCGGTGATCCCCTTCCTGACGTGCAAGCACACGATGGACTACTGCCGCATGTTCGCGCGGCGGGCTTCCGGGTTGGGGGTGGCGGGCGTGGTGGTGGTGGGCGGCGACCATTCGGTGGGGCCGGAGCGCTGCGTTCCGCACGGAAAGGATCTGCGGCGGATGCTGCGCGATGACATGCCGGGATTGGCGCTGGGGGGATGGGCCAACCCTCACCGCGACCCGGTGGAACAGGCGCGGTTCATCGCCGACGAAGGGTTCAGCGCGGATTTCGTGCTTACCCAGATCGTGTCGCATCACTCGCTGGGCTGTGTGGAGCGCTTCCAGGCCGAGCTGGCGCGGCTGGGCGTGATGCTCCCGGTCGTGTACGGGGTATTTCAGTACCGGAGCGCCAATCCGCGGACGCTCGACTACCTCGGCCGGTACTTCCCGGTCCCGGCCCGGGAGATCACTGCGGAGTTCGGCGCCGGGGCGGGGGCGGAAGAGATCTGCGCGCGCACGATCGGCGGGCTGAGGGGAATTGGCGCCGACAAGGTGTATGTGAGCAATCTGCCCACTCGGGACGTTGCCGGGAGTCTGGGGCGGGTGGAGGGCGAGTTGGGGCGTGCCCCGCGCGCTGCGGAACGCGCTCGACGCGGAGGTGTCTTATGACTGGCTTGTCGGGAGCCTTACCCGTCAGATCGCCGAAGGGGGGCAGAATGCCACGCCGAGTAACACGCTCCCGGGGCATGGCCCTGCTCACCGTCTTGTTGGCCAGTTGCTCGGAAGACACCGAGCCCACGGCGCCACCGGTCACTCCGGTAGACGCGGACCACCCCGACAGACAGACGCTCGTCGCATTCTACAACGCGACCGGTGGACCGCGCTGGGAAGAAAACCGGAACTGGAACGGCGTCTCGAGCATTGGAACCTGGCACGGCGTCGAAACCAACTCGGACGGGTTCGTCACGGAGTTGGTGTTGCCGGAAAACAACCTCACCGGAACGCTGCCCGCCCAGCTCGGAGATCTCACGCACCTGAGACGGCTGGTCCTGGACAACAACGAACTGACGGGCCGGATACCGCCGGAGTTGGACAATCTGGGCGAGCTGACCATGCTCGATCTCTCGTGGAATGCCCTGGAGGGGTCGATTCCGTCCGAGTTGGGGATGCTCACGAGCCTGGACACGTTGGACCTTTTCTCCAACGATCTGACCGGGACGATCCCGCCGACGCTCGCCGATCTGGGTTCGGTGCGGAGGTTTGCCCTGGGATGGAACGAGCTGTCAGGTCCGATACCGGCCGGGTTGGGGAGTCTGGTCAATGTGACGTACATGAACGTCAGCCGTAACGAACTGACTGGCACCATACCGCCGGAGCTCGGCAACCTGGGTGCTGTCGAGGTGCTGTCGGTTTCCCGGAACAACCTGGCCGGCACGATACCCATCGAGCTCGGCAATCTCTCCTCGGTGGAGGGTCTTTACCTCTACGACAACCAGCTGACCGGCGAGATTCCACCGGAGCTGGGGCAGCTATCGCGCCTCGACCTCCTCTGGATCCACGAGAACGATCTCACGGGCCCCATACCGCAAGAGTTCGCCAACCTGACGGCGCTGGTGAATTTTAGCGCGTACGAGAACGGGCTAAGCGGGGGGATTCCGTCTTTTCTGGGCGGATTCCCGCTGACAGGTGTGTGGCTCCACGACAACGACTTCAGCGGTGGACTTCCGGCCGAGATCGGTCGGATCAACACCCTGGAGCACCTTACACTGGATGGAAACCAGCAGCTGTCCGGGCTGCTCCCGCGGAGCCTGCTGGAACTTGAATATCTGCAGAGGCTCAGATTCGCGGATACCGGCCTGTGCGAACAGGTCGACGAGCAGTTCCAGGCGTGGCTGCAGAGGATACCGGAACAAACGACTACGGAGTGCGATCCTGCTCAAGTCGAGAGATATGCCCTGGCGGAATTCCACGAAATGACCGATGGCACATCGTGGAAAAGTCGGAGTGCCTGGGTCGGCGATGCTGACGTAGGCGACTGGTACGGTGTCACGACCGAGAGCGGGCGGGTTGTCGAGATATCCTTGGCGGACAACGGCCTCGCCGGTCCGCTGCCTTCGGAGATCGCCAACCTGGTCGTCCTGAGGGTGCTGAACCTCGCAGGAAACGATCTGTCCGGTGCGTTTCCCCCCGCCGTCGCCGGGCTGCATGAGCTGAACGAGTTGCGCGTGAGCCGGAACCCGCGGCTCGAGGGGGCGCTGCCGTTCGCTCTCCGGCGGTTGGAGCGGCTTCGCGTGCTGGACTACGATGGGACCGGCCTGTGCGCTTCCCCTTCCGCGAATTTTCAGGCATGGTTGGCCGCGGTCGCGGAAACCGCTGGCTCAATCTGCGACAACCCGGATCAGGTCACGGTGGCCCTGCCGATCGTCTACCTTACCCAGTCGGTCCAGACTCCGTCACGGCGGGTGCGTCTGGTGGCGAACCGGGACGCGCTGTTGAGGGCATTCGTCACCGCCGAGGAGCCGCGTGGGTTCTTCGAGCCCGAAGTCGTCGCGGTCTTCACGGGGTCGGGAGGCGATGAGGCTCACCGCGTGGTGATGACGCGCGATGACAACCAGATCCCGGCAGAGGCGAACGAAGGCGATGTCAAGTTGTCCTACAACGCAGTTATTCCCGCGGAAGTCATCGTGCCGGGTGTCGAATTGGTCGTTGAAGTCGACCCCGAGGGAACCCTTCCCCTCACTGCCGAAAGCCAAACGCGTTTCCCGGACGAGGGCTCTGATTCGCTGAACACCGTGGAGGTACCCCCGATGCAGCTCACCCTGGTTCCGGTCATGGCGGCGGCGGAGCCAGACACGTCGGTGCTGGGGTGGGTGCGCGGCATCTCCGCCGAAAGTCCCCAGGTGGGATTGCTGAAGCACGCCTTCCCGTTTGCCGAATTCAAGGTCAGTCCGCACGAGACCTATTTCACCTCACTGGACCTCAAGACCGACGCCGGGCAGGTGGCACTGCTTGGAGAGCTTGACGCGTTGCGAATATCGGAAAACGGTACGGGCTACTACTATGGGGTTGCCGATATGAGCAACGCGTCCGCGGGCGGTCGCGGGCGGCTACCCGGATGGGTGGGCATGGGCCGAGCGAGTCCAAATACACTGGCGCACGAAGTAGGCCACAATCTCTCGCTCCAACACGCGCCCTGCGGCGGTCCGGACAACGTCGACCGGGCCTTCCCCTACCTGGACGGGAGCATTGGGGTGTGGGGATACGACTTCCGCGATGGATCGGCGGTTTCTCCCGAGCGCAGCAAAGACATCATGTCCTACTGTCGGACGCGGCCCTGGCTCAGCGACTTCCACTTCGGAAAGGTGATCGACTATCGGGCGAGGGTGGAGGGTGATGTTGCGCGGGCGACGCTGGCCGCGGTACGCCCTCCATCTGACATGCTTGTGTTGTGGGGCGGCGTGGTCGGCGGTGACTTGCGGATCGAGCCGGTGTTTTCCATGCGTGCGACCTCGCGTCTTCCCGAGCAGCCGGGGCCCTATCACATTCGGGGAAGCGGTTCCGATGGCAGGTCTCTTTTCTCGCTGGATTTCGCCGCCGGTGAGGATGAGTTCGGCGACAAGTACTTCTTTTTCACGATTCCCATCGAGTCCGATTGGGCGGAGGTGCTGGAACGCATCACGCTGACGGGGCCGGAAGGCATCGTGACCCTGGACGCAAACGATCAGCGCCGGATATCGGTCGTGACGGAACGCTCGACGGGCCGGATCCGCGCGATTCTGCGGGATTGGGAAGGTGGGTTGCCGGCAGCGCTGAGCGGTGATCCCGACCTCGGTGTGGTGACGACCCGAGGAGTCCGGGACGCGGTGCGCCTGCGCAGGTGACGGGAAGGTCAGGCATTCCGTGTTCCGCCGGAATGGGACCGAGTCACCAGTCCCCCCACCAAATCCATAGCCGCCGCGAGCCCCGGTTGCCGGTGCACCAAGATGTCGAATCCGGCGACCTCACCGGCCAGCGCCTCCGCCGTTTCCCGCGCGATGGCAACTCCCTCGGCGGCGGCGTGTTCCGCGCCCCGGGACGACGCCCGGCGCATCCGCTCCACAACGCGGTCGGGTACATGCACGCCCGGGACCTCGTTCTTCAGGAATTCGGCCTGGCGCAGCCCCGTCAGCGGCCGGATCCCCGCAAGTAACGGGATGACCGGCCCACTGCCGGCCTTGCGCTCGGCCGAATGCGGTTCGCCTTGTCCCCTCAGGCCCGCCCTGGCCATGAACTCCAGCAGGTGGTCGGCGTCGAACACCGGGCGGGTCACGGCGAAGTGGGCGCCCGCGTCCACCTTCCAGTGGAGGCGCCCGAGCTCCGTGGCGTCATCCGGCGCTCCCTGGTCGAGAGCCACGCCAACCACGAAGCTGGTGGGTTCGCCGATGTCGTTGCCGGAGGGATCCACGCCCGCGTTCAGCCCGGTGATGACGTTGGTGAGGCCGATCGAGTCGACGTCGACAACGGATCGGTAGTCGGCGTAGGGTCCGGCGCCGGGCGGGTCGCCGGTCAGGACCAGGACATTGTGGAGCCCGGTCGCCGCCGCCCCCAGCATGTCGCGGATCATGCCGAAGAGCGTCCGGTTCCGGCAGGTATAGTGGACCAGGGGCTCCACCGGGCACGACTTCGCGATCACCGCGGCCGCGGCGAGCGCGCTCAGCCGGGCGGCACCGCGGTCTTCGTGGACACCGATCACGTCCGCGCCCGCCTCGGCGAGGGCGCGACAATCCTCTACGAGCCGCGTGGTCTCCCATCCCCTTGGCGGTAGAACCCTGACCGAGGTGACGAACTCGCCCGCGGCCAGGCGGCGGCCCAGAGCGGAGCGCGACTGCAGCGGCTTCGCGGGCTTGCGTGCGGCAGACTCGCCCGCCGTGCGGAGTACGCGCACGGACGCGGTGCGGGGCTGGATCGCGCCGACCACGTCCCGGATGCGGCGGATGTGTTCCGGTGTGGTGCCGCAACAGCCGCCCACGATCCGGGCGCCTGCCTCGATTGCGCGGCGCGCGTACTGGGCCATGTACTCGGGTCCCGTGACGTAGATCTTGCGGTCGCCGATGGCACGCGGCACTCCGGCGTTGGGCAGGGCCGTGAGTGGCAACCGGGTGATGTCGGCCATCCTCTCCAGTCCGTCCAGGATGACCGCCGGTCCCACCGAGCAGTTGAGGCCGACGGCATCGGCGCCCCATGCCTCCGCCGCGCTGGCCACCTGTTCCACCGTCGCCCCGTATGCGGTGACGCAGTCCTTGCCGACCGTTACCTGTGCGATCACCGGCAGGTCGCACCGGCTACGCACTGCGCGCAGCGCCTGTTCCAGTTCGGCGAGGTCCGAGAAGGTCTCCAGCACGAAGCCGTCGACGCCGCCCTCGAGGAGCCCGTCCACCTGGCGGCCGTAGAAGTCGCGGGCCTCTTGCCGTGACGTCGGCCCCAGAGGTTCGAGCCGCACCCCCAGGGGCCCGATCGCGCCCGCTACGGTCGCCTGTCCGGCCGCCGCCCGTGCCGCAATCTCGGCCGCGAGCCGGTTGAGTTCCTCGGTGCGGCCGTCCAGACCGTGCGACTGGAGTTTCACCGGGTTGGCTCCGAACGTGTTGGTCTCGATGATCTGCGCGCCCGCCCGGATGTACTGCTCGTGAACCTCCTGGACCAGCGTGGGGTGGGTCGCGTTGAGTTCGTCGTAGCAGACGTTGAAGAACACCCCCCGTGCGTACAGCATCGTGCCCATCGCCCCGTCGATCACGTGCACGCGGCCACCGGACAGCATCTCACGCAGGTCAGCCACGGTCGTCCTCCTTGATGCCGGCTCCCCCGGCGTCTGCACTCCCGGCGACTCCATCCGCCAGATTCGGACGCAGCCACCGCGTGGCCTCACCGTCCGTCATTCCCTTGCGGACCGCGTAGTCCTCCAGCTGGTCCCGACCCACCCGGCCCACGCCGAAGTAGAAGCTGTCGGGGTGGCCGATGTAGAGTCCGGAAACCGATGCCGCGGGTATCATCGCGAAGCTCTCGGTGAGCGAAACACCGATCGACTGCGCGTCCAGAAGCCGGAAGAGCGTCTCCTTCTCCGAATGATCCGGGGCCGCGGGGTACCCGGGAGCCGGCCGGATCCCCCCGTACTCCTCGGCGATCAACTGGCTGTTCGACAGAGACTCCTGCGGCGCGTACCCCCAGAACTCCCGGCGCACCCGTTCGTGCATCCTTTCGGCGAAGGCTTCGGCCAGGCGGTCGGCGAGCGCCTTCACAAGGATGCTCTGGTAGTCGTCCCCGGCGGCCTCGAATTCGGCGCACAGTTCGGCCGCTCCTTCGCCCGTGGTCACCACGAAGGCCCCCACGTAGTCGGCGACGCCGGAGCATGCCGGAGCGACAAAGTCGGCCAGGCACAGATTGGGCCGCCCGCCCGGCTTCCGGAACTGCTGGCGCAGACAGTGAAAGACCTCGAGCGGCCTGCCCCGGGACTCGTCCGCGTAGACGACGATGTCGTCGCCGACGGCGTTGGCCGGATACAGGCCGATCACCGCCTTCGCGACCAGCAGGCGTTCCCGCCGGATCCGGCTCAGAAGGGCGAGGGCGTCCTCGTGAAGGCTCGTCGCCTGAGGCCCGGTGTCCGGATCGGACAGAATTGCGGGGTACGCTCCCTTGAGCTCCCATGCCCGGAAGAAGGGCGTCCAGTCGATCCGCCGGATCAACTCGTCGAGGTCGTAGGTGCCGGGCGCCGCGGTGGCCGGTGCCGCCGAAGGGCCGTGGCCGCGGGCTACGAGGCCGGCGGACCGGGAGGGGCCGGACTGCGCACCCACGAGCCCGCGAATTTGTGCGGATTGGCCGGATGCGGCCGCCGGGAACGTCCGTCTTCCGGTGAAGGTGGGCCGGTCCGGCCTGTAGCGGGTCCAGTCCACGGCCAGTCCGTTGGAGCGCGCGGCATCCAGAGCCAGCAGCGGAGCTCGTCTGCGCGAGTCCCCGCGGCGCCGGCGGATGCCGTCGTACTCTTCGCGCACGCTGGCGGTGTAGGCTTCGCGGCTCCCCCGGTCGAGCAGCTTGCCCGCCACTGCGACCGCCCTCGACGCATCGGTGACGTGCACGGTCGCACCCGAATACCGCTCCTCGATTCTGACCGCCGTGTGGACCCGCGAGGTGGTCGCCCCGCCGATCAGGAGGGGCATGTCCATCCCGGCGCGTTCCATCTCCGAAGCAACGTGGACCATCTGGTCGAGGCTCGGAGTGATCAGCCCGGAGAGGCCGATGATGTGGGCGTTCACCTCCCGCGCCCGTTCGAGAATGTGTTCGGCTGGCACCATTACGCCCATATCGAACACTTCGTAGTTGTTACACTGCAGCACCACCCCGACGATGTTCTTGCCGATGTCGTGGACATCGCCCTTTACGGTGGCGAGGACGATCCGCCCCGCCGACCGGTCCTCGTCGCCTTCGGGCTTCTCTTCCTCCAGGTAGGGCACCAGATAGGCGACGGCGCGCTTCATCACCCGGGCACTCTTCACGACCTGCGGCAGGAACATCTTCCCGGAGCCGAAGAGGTCGCCGACCGTGTTCATCCCCGCCATCAGGGGCCCCTCGATGACGTGCAGGGCCCGCTCGGCCCCGGCCCGCACCTCCTCGGTGTCCTCCTCGATGTAATCCGTGATGCCGTGGACCAGAGCGTGCTGCAGCCGCGTTCCGGCCGGAGCCTCCCGCCACGACAGATCCTGCGTGTCTCCCGCAGCGCTACCGCGGTACCGTCCGGCGAGCTCGGTCAGGCGCTCGGTGGCGCCTTCGTCCCGGTTGAAGAGCACGTCCTCCACCGCCTGCAGCAGTTCGTCGGGGATCTCGTCGTAGACGGCGATCGCTCCCGCGTTCACGATCCCCATGTCCATGCCCGCGCGCCCCGCGTGGTACAGGAACGAGGAGTGCATCGCCTCGCGCACCCCGTGGCTGCCGCGGAAGGAGAAGGAGACGTTGCTGACCCCCCCGCTCACGAGGGCGTGGGGGAGTGACTCCTTGATCCGCCGCGCGGCCTCGATGAAGGCAACCCCGTATTCGTTGTGCTCCTCGATGCCGGTCGCGACGGCGAAGATGTTGGGGTCGAAGACGATGTCCTCGGGCGGGAAGCCCTCTTCCCGGGTCAGGATGTCGTACGCCCGCGTGCAGATCTCCACCTTGTGGTCCGCGGTCGCCGCCTGCCCGCTCTCGTCGAAGGCCATCACGACCACGGCCGCTCCGTAGCGGCGCGCCAGCCGCGCCTTCTCGCGGAACGCGTCCTCCCCGTCCTTCAGGCTGATCGAATTGACCACCGCCTTGCCCTGCACGCACCTCAGCCCGGCCTCGATCACCTCCCACTTCGAAGAATCGATCATGAAGGGCACACGGGAGATTTCGGGCTCGGCGGCCATCAGGTTGAGGAACCTGACCATGGCGGCTTCCGAATCGAGCAGCCCCTCGTCCATGTTGACGTCGATGATCTGCGCGCCGCTCCGCACCTGCTGTCGGGCCACCTCCAGCGCGGCGTCGTAGTCGCCGTCCAGAATCAGCCGCGCGAAGCGCTGGGAGCCGGTCACGTTGGTACGCTCGCCCACGTTCACGAAGAGGGACTCGGGCCCGATCGTCACGGGTTCCAGCCCCGCCAGACGGGTGTGAGCGGGGCGTTCGGGACGGAGCCGCGGCCGCACCCCCGCAACCGCCTCGGCGATCGCCGCGATATGCTCCGGGGTGGTGCCGCAACACCCGCCCGCGAGGTTCAGGAAGCCGGAGCGCGCGAAGTCGCCCATGGTGTTCGCCATGGCCTCCGGGGACAGGTCGTAGGCGCCGAAGGCGTTGGGAAGGCCCGCGTTCGGGTGACAGCTGACCCAGCTCTCGCAGACGGTCGAGAGTTCCTGCAGGTACGGGCGCAGCGCGTCGGGCCCCAGGGCGCAGTTGAGCCCGAACGACAGCGGCTCCGCGTGGCGGACCGAGTTGTAGAACGCCTCCGGGGTCTGACCGGTGAGGGTGCGCCCGCTCTGGTCGGTGATCGTGCCCGAGATCATGACCGGGAGACGCGTCCCCGCGGCGTCGAACTCCTCGGCGATCGCGAAGAGGGCCGCCTTGGCGTTCAGGGTGTCGAAGATGGTCTCGACCATGAGCAGGTCGGAGCCGCCCGTGATGAGGGCGCGGACCTGCTCCCGGTAGGCGCGGCGGAGTTCCTCGAAGGTGACCTGTCTCGCTCCCGGGTCGTTCACGTCGGACGAAATAGACGCCGTGCGGTTCATCGGCCCCAGGATCCCGGCCACGTAACGGGGCCGGTCCGGGGTGCGTGCCGTGTACTCGTCGGCGGCCCGGCGTGCGATCCGCGCCGCCGCGAGGTTGATCTCGGCCACCGCGTCCTCGACTCCATAGTCCGACATGGGCAGCCGGGTCGCGCTGAACGTGTTGGTCTCGATGATGTCCGCGCCGGCTTCCAGGTAGCCGCGGTGGATCTCGTCGATCACGTCGGGGCGCGTGAGGCTCAGCAGGTCGTTGTTGCCGAGGAGGGGGACGGGGTGGGCGGGGAAGTGGTCGCCCCGGAAGTCGGCCTCGGTGAGCGGATACCCCTGGATCATCGTCCCCATCGCCCCGTCCAGCACCAGGATGCGCTCTTCGAGGAGGCGCTCGACGGGTGGGCGTTCCGGCGTCCGGGCCCCCGGACTCACGGGCCTCACCGGCGGACGCTCCACGAACGTCCCCTCCCGGGGCTACCCGGACTGGCCTGCGTCCAACTCACTTGATGTCCCGCGCTCCCCGCCAGTTCGCCCGTTGCCGGGATGACCCCTGCCAACGGGCGTGGCTTTTTAGCTGTTCCTGGCCGCAATACGCCACAAATCGCCGTCGTTTCCGGCTCGGTCGCCGTACATGGCGCGAGCCAATCCAAATAATAGCGGAAACGGCGTGCGGCTTCCAGTCATGCTCTGGCGAGCTGTCACGCTGCAACCCCGCTCGCCGCTTCTCGGACCTGTGCCCGGTCGCGTTTTGGCCTCGGGCTGCCCGGGTTGCTTTCCTGACCCGCGCGGCCCAAAGTCACGGGCAGGCTACAACCATACCGGAGGGATCGAACCATGGCGGATCACCCGTACGCTTCCCGTGGGCCCGCTCTCGCGGCCCTGCTCGTGCCCATCGTCCTGTTGGCGTTTCCGTCACCCTCCAGAGCCCAGGAGAAGAGCGGCCTTCTGACGCCCGAACTCTATTTGGAGTGGGAGGAAGTCCGCCCCTTCCTCCTGGCCGGCGGGATGGGACCCCTGATCTCTCCCGACGGAAGCCAGGTGCTGTACGCACGCAGGCACATCGACAGGATGCGCGACCGCTGGGTTTCCGAGCTGTGGCTCGTCGATTCCGATGGCTCCCGGAAGCGGCGCCTGACCGACGGCGGGGGGGCGGCGTGGTCACCGGACGGCGACAGGATCGCCCTGGTCCGCCAGGCCGACGATGGCAGCGCCGAGATCTTCGTGCGCTGGATGGATGCCGAGGGAGCGGTCACGCAGGTCAGCCGCCTGACACAGTCGCCGGGGGCGCTGACCTGGTCGCCCGACGGTGAACACCTCGCCTTCTCCATGATGGTTCCCTCCGAGCCGGAGTGGACGGTCGCGATTCCCGGGCGCCCGGATGGAGCGGAATGGACGGCAGAGCCGAAGGTCGTCACCCGGCCCAACTACCGGCGCGACTACGTGGGATACACCGACGGAGGATACAGCCATCTCTTCATCCTGCCAGCTTCTGGCGGAACCCCCCGCCAACTGACCCACGGCGACTGGAATCACGGTGCTCCCGTGTGGACCGCCGACGGCTCCGAGCTCCTCTTCGCGAGCCTCCGCGAGCCGGATTCCGACTATCGCTTCCGCGAATCGGAGATCTACGCCGTCTCGGTGGCTTCGGGCGCCGTTCGCCAGCTGACCACGCGAGCCGGACGCGACCATTCGCCCGTCCCGTCGCCGGATGGCCGGCTGATCGCCTACCTGGGTCACGACGAGACCGACGACGCCTACTACGCCGACAACATCTACGTGATGGACATCGACGGGGGAGGGGTCCGGGAGATCGCTGCCGACCGCGACCGAAGCCCTTCAGCGCTTCGCTGGGCGGCGGATGGGGGCGGCGTGTACTTCAACGCACCCGACGGCGGTTCCGAGAACCTCTACTTTGCGGCGCTCGACGGCCCGGTTCGGCAGATCACCGAGGGCGAGCACTACCTGACCGTCTACTCGATGGCCGCGAACGGCATGGCGGCGGGTGTGCTGTCCAGCGCGAGCGAGCCGGGCGACGTGGTCGTCTTCGATGTGGCTTCCGGTGGTGAGATCCACACCATCACCGATGTGAACGGCGACATCCTCGCCGATGTCGAGCTGGGAGAGGTGGAGGACATCTGGTACAGGTCTTCGGACGGCCTCGAGGTGCAGGGCTGGATCGTCAAACCGCCGGGCTTCGATCCGGCGAAGAAGTACCCCCTGATGCTGTCGATCCACGGCGGACCCCATGGCCGCTACGGCTTCGGGACGCCCTACATGTGGTACGAATGGCAGCTGGAGGCCGCGAGCGGGTATGTTGTCCTCTACACCAACCCCCGGGGCAGCTCCGGCTACGGCAGCGAATTCGGCAACGCCATCGAGAACGCCTATCCGGGGATGGACTATGACGACCTGATGGCCGGGGTCGATGCGGTCCTGGATCGGGGCTACATCGACGCGGCCAACATGTTCGTCTACGGGTGCAGCGGCGGCGGGGTGCTCACGGCCTGGGTGGTCGGCCACACCGATCGCTTTGCCGCGGCCTCCTCGGAGTGCCCGGTGACCAACTGGCTGTCCTTCGTGGGGACGACGGACGGCCTGGGCTGGTACAACAACTTCGAGAACCTCCCCTGGGAAGATCCCAGCGAGCACCTCCGGCGTTCCCCGCTGATGTATGTCGGCAACGTGACCACGCCGACGCTGCTGATCACCGGCGAGGGCGACTTGCGGACGCCCATGCCCCAGACCGAAGAGTACTACCAGGCGCTGCAGATGATGAAGGTGCCGACCGCCATGGTACGCCTGCAGGACGAATGGCATGCATACTTCTACAGGCCGACCAACACCATCCGCACCTGGATGTACCGGATGGACTGGTTCAGGCGGCACGCGCGGGGCGAGGGGCCGGTCACATGAAGCGGAGACATCCGGCGACCGCGGTCACCGGGTCGCTTGGCCGTCTCGCCGCGATGGCCGCGGCCTTCGCCACGCTGCCGATGCTGTCGTCGCCCCGGGACGCCAGGGCCCAGGACACGGCCGAGCGGAACCAGGTCACCATCACGGGCGCCGTCGTCGACGCAGTCACCGGACAGCCCATCAGCGGGGTGGTCGTGGAACTGCGCGGGGTGGGCTTCCGGCTGCAGACCGACATCGATGGCGGGTTCACCCTGTCCCGGATTCCGGTTGGCGACTACCAGCTGGAGCTTTCCCACCCGGGCTATCATCCCGTCGTCGGCGACTTCACGGTCATGCGCTCCGGAGAGTTCGTGACAACGATGGAGCCGGTGTTCACCGGGTCGGACGACCTCGTGACAGGGATCATCGGCGTGGTCAGCGACGGCGCTGACGGGAGGCCGATCGGCGGCGCCACGGTCCGCTCCACCAACGCCCGCCGGGGGATGCTCACCGATCCCCGGGGCCGGTTCAGCCTGACGGAGCTGCCCCCCGGGCCGCACGTCGTCGAATTCGTGCAGCTGGGGTACGTGAGCCGCCGGGACTCGATACAGGTAGTACCCGGGCGCGTCACCAACGTGCGGGTGTCGCTCTCGGTCGACCCCGTGCAGATGGATCCGATCGAGGTCAGCGTGGAACGACGGGAGATCGGGCTGCAGGAGGTGGGGTTCTATACGCGTGCGAACGAGGGGTTCGGCGAATTCATCGACCGCGAACAGATCGAGCAGCGGGCTCCCAGCCAATTGTCCGACCTGTTCACCAGACTCCCGGGCGTGGATACGAGGACCGACCCGGGGAACCCGTTCGAAAAGCACATCATGCTCCGCGGGGGCCGCAGCGACGGTTGCTTCCCCCGCGTCATACTGGACGGAGTGGTGGTAGGCCGAGGCGGGGACGAGCCCGCCATGCTGGACCGCATGCTCGAACCGTCGACGGTCGCGGGTGTGGAGGTGTACCCGACCCAGTCGGGGGTGCCGGCCCAGTACGGTGGCACCGGTGCCTCCTGCGGGTTGATCATCATCTGGACGCGGCGTTGATCGCCGTTTGAATCTGCCCGGGGGGTTCCCGGTGCGGAGTGTCAGAGGCCTAGGAGTGCGGAGGGCAGTGACGATGAAGAGCAAGCAAGCGGTTTGTCGGGGTTGCGGCGAGTGGCTGTCCGCGTCCCGCGAGGGGGCGGCGGTAGTATTGGGCAGGGGCAGCGGCAGGGCGCGTTGGCGCCTGGGGATCGCGCGGCTCTGCGCTGTGGTGACCGCGGCGGGCGTGACGATCGCGTCGGCCCCCGGTTTCGCGGCGGTCGCGCGGACCCCCGCGGTCGCGTCCGCCCAGACGGTGGAGCAGAACGACAGCTCCGCGCGGGCGGCGCGGCGGGCCAACTCGCTCCCCCTCATTCCGTCGCGCACTCTCGACTTCACGACCGACGAGGGCACGTGGATATCGCTCGACCTGTCGCCCGACGGGGAGACGATCGTCTTCGAACTGCTCGGGGATCTGTACACGCTGCCGGTATCCGGGGGCAGCGCCACCCGCATCACCAGCGGCCAGGGGTACGACATGCAGCCGCGCTTTTCCCACGACGGGACCGAAATCGTCTTCGTCAGCGACCGGGACGGCTCGGAGAACATCTGGGTGGCAGGCGCCGGCGGGACGGACGCGCGGCAACTCACCGACACCGAGCGGGAGAACTACATGTCGCCGGTGTGGACGCCGGACGGCGAATACGTCATGGCGAACAAGGGGACTCAGCTCTGGCTCTACCACGAGGACGGGGGCTCGGGCGTACAGGTGACGGGACACGGCGAGGAGGGCGCGCCACCGCCGCCCGCCCACCTGGGGGCCGCGTTCGGCTCTGATCCCCGCTACCTGTGGGTCAACGTGCGCGGCAACCTGGGGGGCGGCTTCCCCACAGGGACTTCCGGCGACGGTTTCGGCCCTGACCACTCCGACCCGTATGTGACGGCCGAGAGCTCTACCCGCGAGGTCGGTCCCTTCCAGATCGCGATGATCGACCGCGAGACCGGCCGCTCCTTCGTGCGCACTCACGAGCACGAGGGCGCCTTCCGTCCGATGCCGAGCCCGGACGGACGCTGGCTGGTCTACGCGACCCGCTACGACGCACGTGAGGCGCTCAAGCTGCGCGACCTGGCGAGCGGCGAGGAGAGTTGGCTCGTCATGGATGTTCAGCGCGACGAGTCGCAGGGCGGGGGCATGCGCGACCGCGACGTCTATCCCGGCGGAGCCTGGACGCATGATTCCAGCGCGCTGATAACCAGCTACGGCGGCAAGATCATGCGCGTCGAGGTGCCCTCCGGCGAAGCCTCGGAGATCCCCTTCACGGCCCACATCCAGCAAGAAGTGGGGCCATCTGTCAAGTTCGACTATCCCATCAACGACTCGACCCTGACCATCTCCCAGATCCGTGGCGCACGCCCGTCGCCGGACGGAACCCGGCTCGTCTTCTCGGCTCTCGACCGGCTCTGGACCGCGCCCCTGCCGGACTCGGCAGGCACGCAGACGGAGGGCTACCCGGTCATCACGGACGCCCGCCGCCTCACCATCTCCACCGATGTCGAGCACGGCGCGGCCTGGTCCCCGGACGGGCGTTACATCGCCTACGTGACCTGGAACGACTCGGCCGGCGGCGACATCTGGCGCATCCGCGCGGACGGCGACGGCGAGCCCGAGAAGCTCACCCCCGCCTCCGCCTTCTTCGACCGGATCGCCTACAATGGCGACGGCTCCCGTATCCTCGCGGTGCGCGGCTCGAAGATGCACCGCATGCGGACGCTCGAGGACTTCGGCCGGCACAGCCCCACAGCCGAACTCGAGTACGTGTGGATGTCGGCCGAGGGCGGCGAAACCACCCGGATCATGTGGGTGGGACTGGGTACGACGCAGGAGGGCCGCAACGCACCCCACGCGGGTCCCGACCCGGACCGCGTCTACCTGTGGGCGGGCCAGGAAGGCCTCCTGTCCATGCGCTACGATGGCACCGACATCCGCGCCGTGGTCAAGGTCACAGCCCCGTCGCGCCCGGGCCCGGGTACTCCGGGCGCCCCCGACGAAGTTGTCCTCTCCCCCGATGGCAAGCGCGCGATCGTGCGAGCCAACCGCAACGTCTTCACGATCACGGTGCCGCCGACCGGCGGCGAGGCCCCCACCGTCTCGGTCGCGGCCTCCTCGTCCGTACCGACCCGTCGCCTCACCCGCGTCGGCGGCGACTTCGTGGGCTGGACCGCCGACGGCTCGGCGGCGTTCTATTCGCTCGGTCGCAGCTTCTTCCTCCACGACATCGCGCTGAGCGACTCGCTCGTCGCCGATTCGGTGGCCGCCGCGCGCGCCGAGGCGAGGGCCGAGGCGGAGGCGGCCGGGGAGGAGGCACCCGACTCGGCCGACGTGATCGAGGAGGAGGAAGACGAGGAGGACGACGAGGAGGGCAGCCCCGTCTACGAGGCCGCGCGTTTCGATGTGGAAATCACCGTGCCCAGGGACCGCCCGCGCGGGACCGTCGTGCTGAGCGGCGCCCGCCTCATCACCATGAGGGGCGACGAGGTGATCCCCCGGGGCGACATCGTGGTGCGCGACAACCGCATCGCCGCCGTGGGCCCCACCGGGAGCGTGGAGATACCCGATGGTGCCGAGGTGCGCGACATGTCCGGCAAGACGATCCTGCCGGGCCTGGTGGACATCCACGCACACACCTGGGTCGCGTGGGGGGTGCACCGCGGTCAGGTGTCGCAGTTCCTGGCGCAGCTCGCGTACGGCGTCACCACGCAGCGCGACCCACAGACGTCGTCCGAGGACGCGGTCACCTACTTCGACCTCATGGAGACCGGAGCGTTCATCGGCCCCCGCCTGTATTCGACCGGCCCGGGGATCTTCGGCGTGGACCGCATCTCCAGCCTGGACGAGGCGCGCGACGTGCTGCGGCGCTACAGCGACCACTACAACACAAAGACCATCAAGCAGTACCTGGCCGGCGACCGCAAGATCCGGCAGTGGGTGATCATGGCGGCGCGCGAGCTGGGCCTCACGCCCACCACCGAAGGCGGCTCGAACTTCACCATGAACCTCACGCTCGCGCAGGACGGCTACGCGGGGCTGGAGCACTCGTTGCCGATCAGCCCCTTCTACCGTGACGTGGTCCAGCTCGGCGCGTTCAGCGGAATGGTCTACACGCCCACCTTCATCGTCGCCTACGGCGGGCCGTCCGGCCGCCAGTACTACCTGACCCGCACCAACGTGGACGAGGTCGAGCGGCTGCGCTTCTTCACCCCGCACGACGAGCTCGACAAGTGGAAGACCACGACCTGGTTCCGGGAGGACCAGTACCCGCACTTCCTGCACGCCGAACAGCTGGTCAAGTGGATGGACGCGGGGGGGCAGGCCGGCCTGGGCTCGCACGGCGAGGTGCAGGGACTGGGGACGCACTGGGAGCTGTGGATGATGGCGTCCGGCGGCATGGACAACCACGATGCCCTCCACATGGCGACGCTCATGAGTGCCGAAGCGATCGGCCTCGGTGGCGACATCGGGTCGCTGGAGGCCGGCAAGCTGGCCGACCTGCAGGTGCTTGGCTCGAATCCGCTGGACGACCTGGAGAACACCGTCGATATCGACTACGTCATGAAGAACGGCCGGCTATACGACGCAGCGAATCTGACCGAGGTGTGGCCCCGTCAGCGGCCGCTTCCCACACAGTGGTGGTGGCGGGTGGAGCCGCCGGAGGTGCGCGAGGGGCGGGGCCGCTGATCGCGTGCCGAGCCCCCTCACCGCGAGCCACCGGATGAACATGCGGGTTCCCTGATGCCCAGCTTCGCGGCCGTCCCCTTCACTCTGAAACGGAGTTCCGATCTCTGGGACGCAAAGGGGGGCTACGAGTCCAGGACGGAGACCGCGCACGGCCTTGTACGCCTGGAAGCCGAACGCATGGTCGTGCAATGGCGGTTGGCGGTGCACACGGAAGTGATCGGCTCGGAAAAGTACGAGACCAGGGAAGAGATCGAACCGGTCCAGGAGATCGTGATCCCGCTCGACAAGGTGGCGGGCGCGGTGGTTCCGGTCCGGCGGTGGTGGAACGTTACCGGGCCGAAGCTGGTGGTCGCCGCGTCCGACCTGCTCGCGTTCGAGAAGATCGCGGGCGAGCAGGGGCTCAAGCTCAAGCACCCGGCCAAGCTGGTGCTGCGGATCAAGCGTGCCGACCGGTTGATCGCGGAGGAGTTTGCGGCGGAGCTCGCGCTGGTGGTGGCCAGGCTGCCGGAAGGTGCGGCGCAGCGCGATTCCGCCCTCCCGCCAACATCGGCGGAAGGGCTCCTTGCCTGAGGCGAGCTGTAAATCCGGGATTTCGCTCCCCTACCTCCTCCTGATCCCCGCCGCGGTGCTGCCCGGATCCGATTCGGTCGGGCGCCGGCGTTCCAGCGTGCGCTGCTCGGGGTAGATCTCGTCCAGAGTCATCCCGTCGTAGAGGCGACCGTCCTTCATCACATAATGAATATCGACCGCATTGCGCAAGTCATCGAGCGGGTTCGAGTTGAGCACCACGATGTCGGCGAACTTGCCCTCTTCGATGCTCCCGATCTGCTTCCCGAATCCGATCGCTTCCGCGCCGAGGATGGTTGCGGCCCTCAGGATGTCGTGGTTCGACGCGCCGCCGGATCCCATCGCCCACATCTCCCAGTGGTACCCCACGCCCTGTAGCTGCCCGTGGCTCCCCACGCCCATCCGCGCCTCGCCTTCGAGCATCTTCTTCACGAATTCACCGTGGCGCGGGAAGACGTACTCCTCCTTGAGGAACCAGCCGGCCTGACCCGGACTGCCGCCGCCGCCGGGGCCGCGCCGCCGGGCCTTCGCGTCGAGCTCGCCGCCCGGCACGAAGACGTTGAGCTTCGGGTCGTCGTGGACCTCCTCCGTGGCGTAGAAGTAGTTCTCGCCGAAGGGGCCGCCGTACGAGACGACCAGGGTGGGGCTGTTCGTGGTCCCTGACTCCTTGAAGAGTTCCACCACATCGGAGTAGATCGGCGCGATCGGGAGGTTGTGCTCGATTCCGGGATATCCGTCGATCGCATGGGTCATGTCGAGCTTGAAGTCGAGTCCGCCTTCGGTGGTCGGCATCAGCTCGAGCTCGCGCGCGGCCTGAATGATCCACTGGCGCTGCTGGCGGTTGCCCGTCATGTACATCTTGATCGTCTTGGTGTCGAAGTACTGTGAGTAGCGCCGCAGGATCGTCTTGGCGTGGTCGGCGTCGCGAATATTCTCGCCGCTGAAGACGCCGGGTCCGGTCGAGTAGATGCGCGGCCCGGTCATGCCGCCGGTGCGTAAACGGTCCGTGTAGGAGAGGATGTCCGTGGACGCGGTCTGAGGATCACGCGTCGTAGTAACCCCGTACGACAGTGTCGCGAGGTACTGCCACACCTCCTCCGGGTGGATCTCGGGGACGAGCCACTGCGCATGGTAGTGCGTGTCCACGAAGCCGGGCACCAGCGTCTTGCCGGAGACATCGACGACCTGGGCGCTGTCCGGAACCTCGACCGAATCGGCGGGCCCGACCGCGACGATCATGTTGTCCGTGATCACGATCGCGCCGTTTTCGATGACGTGGGGCGTCCCGGTGGTGTCGTCGGGCATGTCGGTCATCGTGACGATGCGTCCGCCACGGAGCACCACCGTGCCGCGCGGCACGTCCCGCGGCAACATCGCCTCGATCTTGCGTTCGTGCGCCTCGTACGACTCGGTCGAATCGGCCAGGATTTCCTTGTCGCCGTCGCGAACCGCCTCCGCCTTCGCGGCCACCTCGTCCGCGGCACGCCGAATGGAATCGGCGCGCGCCATGAGGGAATCGGCCACGACCTGCACCGAATCGGCCGTCAGCCGCGTGATCTCGCCCTCGAGATCCTCCGGCACCTCCTCATCCGCCTTCTCCAGGGTGTCCGCCTCGGCCCGCTTGTCCTTCAGCGTGTCCGATATGGCCATGGCGCGCGCACGGATCAGGGCGCGTGCGTGGGCGGTCTCCTCCTCCTCGGCCTCCTCCGCTTCGACGTGTTCGAGGTCGTAGGTGAAGAAGACGTTCCCCATCGCCCAGTGCAGCGCGGAGCCGTCGGGTGCCCACGACGGGAACTCGCCGCCGACGTCCGTCACCTTCCTGACCGGCACGGGGGACGCCCCGAGGTTGGTCAGCACGATGCTCGGCGGCTGAGCCCCCACCTCTGCGAGATCGACCGCGTAGATGTCCCTGCCGAACTGGACGAAGGCCCGGTCGCCCTCCGGGGAGAGCATGATCAATCCCGCCGGAGCGGGGAGGCCGGGCTCCGCGGGCGGAGTCGGATCGGCCGGATCGGGGGCCTTTCGCCACGGGAAGACGCGCCGCGGCAGGTACTCCCATTCATTCGGGTGCGGGTCACCGATGCCGCCAACTCCCTGGCGGCCCCGCACCACCATGTGGCGCTTCACGTCGGTGCCGTCCCACCGGAAGGACACCAGGCCCTCCACCGGGCTGTACGCGTAGATGCGGTCCGGATCGTCCGCGGCGAAGTGGGCCACGTCGCGGAACCCCGTGGGCGAGATCACCTCCGCCTCCACGGGTTCCGCCGCGCCCGACGACACCCAGACGAACTCACCCCCGATCGGGCCGAAGAAGGCTCCGGTGGCCTCCTTCAGGTCGCGGGCGGCGCCGCGCGAGGCGACGATCCGCTCGCCGTCCGGCGACCACGCCACGTTGTAGTACATCGCCGCGGTTGCAGTGAGCCGGGTAGGCGCACCGCCCGCCGCCGGCACCTTCATGATGTGGCCGCCGTCCGAGTCGTCCCACGTCGCGTAGCTGATCCACTGGCCGTCGCGTGACCACTGCGGGTGGAATTCGCCGACATCGGCGTCGGTCAGGCGCTGCGCCCCGCCGTCGGGGAGGTCCCTGATCCAGAGACGGTCGAACGCCGTGAAGACGACCTGGTCGCCGTCGGGAGAGGCCACCGGGCTGCGGATCTGGCTCGCCGTGACCATGGTGGTGGTGTCGATCTGGTAGTCGAACTTGACCTCGGGGCCGACACTCAACTCGACCTCGGCCTCAAAGGGGATTTCGGTGGCTTCGCCGCCGTCCATCGGGACGTTCCAGATCTTGCCGCCGTACGAGATGATGATCGCCGAACCGTCCGGCAGGAAGCTGTAGCCGGGCAGAACGTCGAGTGACGCCCGAGACTCCTGATCGTCACGCTGTACCGGATAGGCGAGCCACTCCTCCTCGCCGGACCGGAGGTTGCGCTTGCGCAGCCCGGTATCGGCGTTGTAGCGCGTCCCGTAGACAAGCCACTCGCCGTCGGGCGAAATGGCGGGACGGAGCGCGGACCCGTACCGGCTGGTCATCAGCGTGCTGGCGCCGGTCTCGCGGTCGTATCGGTACACCTGGTACTGGGGGAGGGTCGCATTGTACTGCCAGTCTCCCCTGGTGGCCGCATACCAGATCTGGCCGCCATCGGGGCTGAACGCCGCGCCGATCCGCTTCATCGCGGGGAGTCCCGGGAACGTGGGTCCTCCGCCGGCAATCGTTATCGGCGACGCGCGCTCGGCGTGGTACATGACCAGCTGGGCGGCGCCCCCCAGGCCGCCCGAGCGGCTGGCCACGATGTAGTCGCCGTCGGGTGCCCATTCAGGAGACAGGTAGAGGCTCGCATTCCCGCGCGACACCTGGGTGGTGTCCGTCCGGTCGAGCCGCATGGTCCAGACGTTGTCGCCGCCGCTGCGGTCCGATACGAATGCCACCGCCTCGCCGTCCGGGCTGAAGCGGGGCTGTACCTCGTAGGCCATCCCGGTGAGGAGGGGTGACGCCTTGCCGCCCGTGACGGGCATCGTGTAGAGGTCACCCAGCAGGTCGAAGACGATGGTCTGCCCGTCGGGGCTGACGTCCAGTGAAATCCACGTCCCCTCCGTCGCCGTGAACTCGGCGGTGCGGGCCCCTCTGAGCGGAAGCGGGTTCCGCCCCGCCCCGCCCGGAGGAGGACCTTGCTGCGCCGCGAGGGGCGCTACCAGCATCGCCAGCGCGGCCAGTGCCAGAGTCGGCGCTGCTGCCCCGGGGAGCGCGGAGAGTCTCCCCGCGCCAGTCTGTGAGCGGCGGTTCGTCCGCCTCGTCCGGGGGCTCATCGTGCACCTCCCCGGATCCCGGCCCGGACGTTGGGAGCGGTGGTCCTCCATGGTTCGGCGGGAGCTGGCCGTTGCCGCGGCCACAGCTCGTCCAGGGTGTCACCGTCGTAGAGCCTTCCGTTCATCATCACCCTGTCTACGGTGTTGGTGTTGCGGATGTTGGCGAGCGGATCGGCGTCGAGTATCACCAGATCCGCCAGTTTGCCCGCCTCGATGGATCCCAGGTCACCCCCCAGACCGATCGCTTCCGCGCCCATGATGGTCGCGGCCCGCAGGGCGTCGTGCTCATCCATGCCACCGCTCTGGAGCGTCCACAGCTCCCAGTGGTAGCCGAGACCCTGCAGCTGACCGTGGCTGCCGACGCCGGTCTTGCCGCCGCCTTCCACCAGCTGCGCAAGCCACGCCGAGTGCTTCCTGAAGGCGTACTCCTCTTCCATGAACCACCCTCCGCGACCCGGACCGACCGTCTGCAGACGCCGCGCCTTCGTGTCGAGTTCCCGTTTGGGCGTGAAGTGGGTCAACTTCTCGTCGCCGAAGACGTCTTCGTGGGTGTAGTAGTAGTTCTCGGCCCACGGCCCGCCGTACGAGACGAGCAGGGTGGGGGTGTTGACGGTGCCCGAGGTGGCGAACAGCTCCACCACGTCCTGGTAGGCCGGGACGATCGGCATGGTGTGCTCGACACCAGGGTAGCCGTCGATCGCGTGGGTCATGTTCAGGCGGTAGTCCAGCCCGCCCTCGGTGGTCGGCATCAGCTCGAGCTCGCGAGCGGCCATGATGAGCCACTGCCGCTGACGACGGTTGCCCGCCATGTACATCTTGAACGTCTTGGTATCGTAGTAGCGGCTGTACTTGCTCAGGACCTCCAGCGCGTGCTCATGGCTGCGTATGAAGTCCGCGGAGAAGACGCCGGGCCCGGTGTGGTAGACGCGCGGGCCGGCCATCTTTCCGGCGCGCACCATGTCCTCATAGGAGAGCACATCGGTGGTGGCCGTCTGGGGGTCGCGCGTCGTGGTCACGCCGTAGGCCAGATTCGCCTGGTAGATCCAGGGGCGTGCCCAGTGGAGGCCCCAGAGGTTCCACATGTGCGAATGGGTGTCCACGAAGCCCGGGAGGACGGTCTTGCCGCTGACGTCGATGACGGTCGCGCCTTCGGGCACGTCGCCCGGGCCGCGCGACACCGACGTGATGCGGTTGTTCGTGACCACGATGTCCGCGTTCTCGATGATCTCGTCGCCGTTCATCGTGATGGCCCGCCCGCCGCGCAGCACCACGACCCCTTGCGGGATATCCCGCTCGGTGGCCACGGCGATCTGCTGCTCGGAGGCCTGGTACGCCGTATCGCCCGCGGCCGTGTCCAGATCGTAGGTGAACAGCGCGTTGCCGAGTGACCAGTGCACGGTGCGCCCGTCGGCTCCCCAGGCCGGGAACTCGGTCCCCAGCTCGTTGAGCTTCCACGCCGGGACACCCGCGGAGTCCGGCTTGGTGACGTCGATCGCAGGCAACGTGGCGCCGAGGTCCGGGACCGTCACGACGTAGATGTCGTTACCGATCTGAGCCATTGCCAGGTCGCCTCGAGGGGCCATCATCACCGCGCCGGCGCCCCGCCTCAGGATCAGCTCGCGCGGCTGGTCGTCGTCGAATTCCTGCGGCATCACGAGATCCGAGGTCTCGGAGATCGAGTAGCCGTCGGGCACGCCCCCGGCCGAGAGATCGGCACGGAGGTTGACCTGCAGGTGCCGCCGCTGGTCCGTGTCGTCCCACCTTGCGGACGAAAGGGCGACGGTCGGAGGTGGTGCGGCCGGGGAGCCCGGTACGGGGTCCGCGCGGGCCGTGCCGTAGTAGTAGATTCGGTCGGGGACCGCGGTGAAGTGCGGGGTGCGGCGGCCACGGGTCGGGCCGATCACGGTGGCTTCACCCCCGCCGGCCGGGATCCACACAAACTCGGCGTCGAGGCCGGGGCTGAACGGGTCGATCGCCTCCTGGAGGTCACGCCGCGCCGAACGCGTTGCCACGATCCGCCCTCCGTCCGGCGACCAGGCGATTCCCCGGTAGTACGCAGGTGCGGTCGTCAGATCGGTGCCCGATCCTCCGGCTGCGGCCACGCGCCTGATCTGTCCCTCGCCGGAGTCGTCGTCCCAGGTTACGTAGGCGACGTAGCCGCCGTCGGGGGACCACACCGGCTGGAACTCGCCGACCTCGTCGTCCGTGAGCCGCCGAGGGGTTCCGTCCGGCAACTCGGCTACGTACAGCCGGTCGAGGGCGATGAAGGCGATGAGGCTTCCGTCGGGCGACGGGCGGGCATCGCGGATCTGCTTCACCGTGAAGGTCGGCGTGTCCTCGATCGGGTATTCGAACTTGACCTCGGGGCCGATGGCGATCTCGGCTTCGACCGTGAAGGGGATCTCGGTCGGGTCGCTGCCGTCCACGGGCACGCGCCAGATGCCCCCGCCGTACGAGATCACCAGCGCATCCGAATCAGCGGTGAAGGAGTAGCCCGGCAGCGCGTCCATGTTCGCGGTCGATTCCTGGTCGTCCCGCTGAACCGGGTATGCGAGCCACCGCTCCTCCCCGGACGGGAGATGACGCAGCCGGATCCCCGTGTCGGCGTCGTCACGACTCGCGTAGGCCAGCGTCTGCCCGTCGGGCGAGAGCGCGGGCCGGAACGCCGAGCCGTAGCGGTTGGACATCGGCGTGCGGGTTCCGGTCGTGCGGTCGTAGACCCAGAGCTGATACTGCGGGAAGATGGCGTTGTACTCCCAGGTGCCGTTGCGTTGCGCGTACCAGACATACCGTCCCAGTGCGTCCACGGCGGCGCCCAGCATGCGCTGGGCTCCCGAGCCTCCCACCATCTCCAATCCGGTGCCCCCGTCCACGTGGTATAGCCACAGCTTCTCGAGGCCTCGGAAGGCCGGTGCCCGCGAAACCACCACGTACTTGCCGTCGGGCATCCACTCCGGCGACAGGAAACGGCTGCCGACACCCTTGCTCAGCTGAGTGGGGTCATCTCCACCGGCCGGCATGAGCCACACGTTGTTGTCGCCGCTTCTGTCGGAGACGAAGGCGATTCGCTTCCCGTCGGGGCTGAAGCGCGGCTGCATGTCATGGCCCATGCCGCTCGTGAGGCGGGTTGCCGCGCCGCCGGTCACGGGCATGGTGTAAAGGTCGCCCAGAAGATCGAAGACGATCGTCTGGCCGTCGGGGCTCACGTCGAGGGAGATCCAGGTGCCCTCGTTGGTGGTGAAACGCGCCCAACGGGCCGGTTCCAGGGGAAGGCCCCGATCGGGGTCCGGATCCGCTTCCTGGGCCTGGGTGGAAAGGGGGGTGAGCAGTAGCAGCGCGGCCATCCAAGGGCCGCGGTCGCACATGCGCATGCGCCGACTCCGTGTGTGTGACGGACCGGAAGTCCGTGTGGAATTCGCCAGAATGTCCCCGCGTCACGGCGAGGTGACCAGCCTGGTGGTGCGCGGCCGGACCGCATCGTGGTGCGGGATGCCCCCGCACAATACGGTAGAGTACCATTGTAGTGTCACGGGTTGCGCGGGACCAACACGACCTTGACCGGCCGGAACTTCGCGGGAGAAACTTCGTAATAGGGGTCGGTTGGCGGCGCGTCGACAGCAATCGCCGCGCCCGGGCGACCACGCGTTCGCGCTCGAGTACCGTCCCGCCATGGAGGTTCCATTGATCCGTCCGACAGCCGGAAGCACCGGTGCAGTCCTCGGCTTCAGCGCCCTGCTGGTCGCGATTCCGGCGCCCGGCCAGGCCCAGCTTGCCGTGGGTCCGCTGTTCACCGTTGGCGATGATTCCGGCTTCGGTCTCGGGGCGCGCACCGACTTCGACCTCGCGGGTCCCCTGGCTCTGGGCGATAGCTACTTCCGCGACCTGTTCGGAAGCGTGACGGCGACCTACTCGTTCATGGGCTGCGACGGGGACTCGGACTGCGGAATGGTCGAACTGGGGGGGAACGCGAACATCCCCCTGACCGCGCGGAGCGCCAGTCTGACCGCCTACGCGGGAGCGGGGTTCCACATCGTTGCATCGTTCGAGCGCGGCGAAGACGAGGAGCGGGACGGGCTCGGCGAGCACGGCGACCGAGACGACACCGTCCACATGGAGCGCGGCCGGTCCCGGGCAGACGAAGGGAGGTCCGATGTGAGCGTGGGACCGAACCTTATCGGGGGCCTGCAGTTCGACACGCTCGGCCTGGACTGGTTTCTGGAAGGGAAACTGGGGTTCTCGCACGCGGGACAGTTCCTCCTTTCTGCCGGATTCCTTTTTCGGTGATGACACGGCCTGAACGCCGCGACATCGCGCTGGTCTCGGTGTCCATCGACCTCGGCGCCGGGCGCCGCGGCGTCGACATGGGGCCCTCGGCGCTGCGCATCGCGGGGATCACCGAGGAGATCGAGGCCATGGGGTACCCGGTCAGCGAACTCGGCACAATCACCGCGGGCGGCATCGAGACGACCGACGCCGGCGGCGAGAGCAGGCTGCCCTTTCTCGCGGAGGTAGCGAGCGTCGCGGACCGCACGCGGGCGGTGGTGGCACAAGGTCTTGCCCGGGGGTGCATGCCGCTCGTGCTCGGCGGGGACCACTCCCTGTCGATAGGCTCCGTGGCGGCCGTGGCGGCGCACTACCACGAGAAGGGATCCCGCGTCGGCCTCATCTGGGTCGATGCGCACGCGGACATGAACCGCCCCCACACCTCGCCGAGCGGCAATATCCACGGAATGTCGCTGGCGGTCCTGCTGGGCCACGGCGACGAAAGGCTTGTCGGCGCACGGGCCAGCGTCCGCCCCGAGAACGTAAGCGTGCTCGGTGCACGGCAGCTTGATCCGGGCGAGAGACGGCTGGTAAGCAGCCTGGGCGTACGGGTCTTCACCATGTCGGAGATCGACGAGCGGGGTGTGGCCGCCTGCATGAACGAGGCTCTGGAGCGCGCCAACGCGGACACCGCGGGTTTCCACCTGTCCCTCGACCTCGACGCGCTCGATCCGCGCGTGGCGCCCGGCGTGGGAACCCCGGTGCAGGGCGGCCTGACGTATCGTGAGGGTCACCTGGTCTGCGAGAAGGCGTCGCGGTCGGGACGGCTGCTCAGCCTCGAGGTGGTGGAGCTCAACCCCGTCCTCGATGACCGCAACCACACGGCGGATCTCGCGGTGGGCCTCGTCGCGTCCGCCCTGGGCAAAACGATCCTGTAACGCAGAATGCGGTAGCGCCACCGGAGCCACCTGCGGGCGGCACCCACCAGGACGGCCGGCCCCAATCGCCCTGCGTTGTGGTACTATTGAGTCACGGCCGGGGTGGTGAAATCGGTATACACAGGGGACTTAAAATCCCCCGGGAGACACTCCCTTGCGGGTTCGAGTCCCGCCCCCGGCACTGCGGCGCCACGGGCCACCTGGCGTGGCACGCGACCCGCGCCATCCGTTCCGCTACTGGCTCAGTTTCGCCGGTAGGAATTCACCGGGGGCAGCCGTACCCCCGTTCCGCCCGGCGGCTCGTCCTCGCCGACCACCGGAATCGTGAGCGTGCCGATGCCGTCGATCGTAGCTTCGATCACATCACCCGGCTGCAGGAAGCGCTGTTCTCCGCGCACCGCCGTCCCCATCCCGACGCCCCCCGACGTCCCGTTGTTGATCACGTCGCCCGGGAAGAGCGTGACGATCGACGACCCGTACTCGAGCAGTTCGTAGAGGGTATGGATCATGTCTCCGGCCCTGGCTTCCTGCATCTGTTCGCCGCCGACACTCAAGGTCTGGCGCAGCTCCTCCATCGGGTCTCCGTAGAACTCCTTCGGCACGATCCACGGTCCCATGGGGGCGAAGGTGTCATGGCCCTTGCCCACGAACCAGTCGGAACGCAGGGGGTTCCCGCCGGGAGGTCGCCCGCCGCGGTCCGAGATGTCGATGGTGACGGTATAGCCGAAGATGTAGTCCTGCGCGTCGGATGCCGAGACGTACTTGGCCGTGCGGCCGACGACCGTGCCGAGTTCCACCTCCCAGTCGGTGCGGTCCCGACCGAAGGGGATGACGACGTGGTCGTTGTTGCCGATGACGGCGCCGCGGCTGGGCTTCAGGAACAGGTAGGGGACGCCCCGGTTCTCGCGCCGCTGACGCCGTGCCTCCGTGCGCTCCTCGGGGGTGCCCGTCTCGTTGACGTGGCTGTAGAAGTTGACGGCCGCGTTCATGATCTTGCCGGGATACATGATCGGAGGCAGGGTCCTCACGGCGTCCAGGTCGTGCACGAAATCGGGCCGTGCACTGCCGTCGACCATGTCGTGTGCGGCGAGGTGGTTGACGATCTCGTACAGGCGGAGCTTCACGCCGTACTCGTACCGGCCGATCAGGTCGACCATGTTGTCGGGCATCGGGATGCGCGGATACGCCGGGTTGCGCTCGAGCGCGTGGTTCGCTGCGCCGATGTCGACGATGAGGGCGTCGCGCAACACCAGGCCCACGCGCGGTTCGCCTTCGATCTCGAAGGTGCCGACCTTGAAGGGTTCGGCGATGTCCATCCCGGGCCCGGTCTGGGCCGATAGGGCGAGGGTGCCCGCCAGGGCCGTGAGGGTGGCGGTACCCGCGAGCACCGTGAGCGCGCCGAAGGAAGCGTTGAGTCGCATGATCCTGTCCCGGTCGTAGGTTGGCATCAGGGAGGGCCGTAGTGGCAAACCGCCCATGATTTTCTAGCCCGGTGGTCGGGTCCGCGTCAAGCGACGGGCGCCGGAATAGTAAACATATGGGTTTAGTATTGTGGTGAGGAGACGGGTTTGGCGGGCAGCGAAACGCGGGGCTGCTACAGGATCGCGTCCAGGTACAGTTCGATCCGGAATCCCCTGTCCGGTCCCTTCAGCCCCTGCGACAGGTCCACGCGGATGAGCCCGTCGAGGATGCTCCCGCCAATCCCGATGCCGTACAGGATGTCGTCCGCCTGGAAGTCGGCGCGGTCGCCCGCCCAGCCGGCGTCGCCGAAGAGGATCGCGGACCCCGCCTCGAAGGTGCGCGACACTTCCATGCGACCTCTCGAAAAGGACAGGCCCGACAGGGTCGATGCCGGGTAGCCGCGCAGGGTGCCGGCTGCGCCGAGGAACCATGAGCGCTGCACGGGGGCGTTGCCCCAGGTGGTCCCGCCCGCCGCCTCGAGGCCGACGGTCCACCTTCGCCAACCATCGCCCTGGACCGGGACGATGGCTCGCAGGGTGGCGCTGGCCTGTTGGTAGTCGGTCCGCCGATCCTCGCCGGTGTGCCGCCAGGTCGCCCAGCGACCGTGCAGTTCAAGGCCGAACTGGGCGCCGGCGGGGTCGTGCCCCCACCAGGGTGAGAGCCGCAGCTCCGCGCCCGCCTCCTCAACGTGATCCGCCTTGAGATTGGGGCGGAAGGTCCCGTCCCCGTCAAAGGCGCGGAAGAGGGCGAAGTCCGTCTCGGAGGCGACGGAAGCCTGCCGTTCCACATAGACGCGCAGCAGGCGCGACTCGCGGGCGCCGTCCGGCGGGCGCCAGGTCAGGTCGGCACCGGTGGCGCGGTAGTACTCGCCGTCGTCCCGGCCGAAGAGGAAGGCGTTGAGCGAATTGCCGAAACCGAGATAGTCGGTCGTCGAGTCGGTGGGCCGCAGCTCATGGAAGGCCCCGAGGGTCACCCGCCGGCGCACCGTCGAGCGCTGAAGGTCGAGGCGCACCTTCGGTCGCAGGTCCGCAAACCCGAAGAACCCCGACGTGCCCAGCGAATGCCGTCCGTTCAGGGCCCACTCGAAACGGCCTCCGAGCGCGGGGCCTTCGACACGGTTGTAGCGGACCAGGTCCGGCCGTGCCCAACCCCAGTTGAAGGTCAGGGGAATGGCCTGGACGGGCACCGCCGGCAGGTCGGCGAGGCTCCGCATGTAGTCTTCCACTTCGTCGTCAGACGGGAACCCGATCGCGTCCTTCCATATGGGTGGTGGCAGGTGACGGCTCTCGGCCACGAGATGTCGCTCCTCGGGCACGATCAGGAAGGATTCGCGTTCGTTCGCGGCGGTCTCCGAGCCGGCCATGAGTTCGTACGCGACGTCTTCGTCGCCGGACAGAAGGCCCGCGATGAAGGCCACCGCCTCGGCGCGGGTCTCGAAGTGCACCTCCTTCAGGTCGGTGCCGGGGCCCGCCGTGGTCGTGCGCGCCGTCCGGGGCTGCCCGGCCCGGTTGTCCGCAACGGCCATCGAATCCGGCTCGATCACCACTTCGTCCTCCGCCATCGTCACCGACTCGATCCGGTAGGACAGGTCCATGGAAACCGGAACCTTGACGATTCCCGCTCCGGCTTCGCCCTCCATCCGCATGCTGCGCGGCAGCCAAACCTCGAAGTCCCAAAGCCCGTAGTCCACGGCCATCATGGTGAGGTCGAAGGTCCAGGGCTTGAAGAGTCCGGGCACGTACTTGAAGGTGCCGCGCTCCTCCTCTTCCTGAAGCTCGGGGATGTCCCTTATGGCGTCGAAGCGCCGGCTGAAACGGTACACGGCCCGAACGAGCGCCCCGGAACCGGGCTCGATCCACAGCGCCCCGCTGATTCGGTGGTAGTCGGCTTCCCGCGGGAGGACAGCCAGCTCGATCGCCTGCAGCCGGCGCCCGTCCGGGAAGGACAGCGTCAGCGTGTCGCCGCTCTGGAAGCGGTAGAGGGAGTCGGCGCCCTTGCCGAGGGGGTGCGCCAGCCAGAATTCGTCGGAGTCCGGTTGGAACACCTCTTCGTCTTCGTCGGTAATCCCCCAGAACAGTCGGTCGCCGCCGGGCTCGAAGGGCTTGTCGAAGGGGAGGTCCTCGAGCCAGTCCAGATCGCCTTCACGCATCGCGATCTCGCGGCCGGGGTACTGGGAGCGAGTGCCCAGGACCTGGACCACCGCGTCGTAGTCCTGGTCCCAGAAGGCGCGCACGGCGGTCTCGTTATGGTAGATGACCCGGTCCTTGAGGGGGGTGCGGATGGCGGCCGCGATCCGCTGCTCGATCAGCGCCGTGTAGCGCACGACGGACTCGTCCAGAGTGGTCCAGTTGGTGAGCGCCGCGGTGTAGAGTTGGCGGGCCACGGGGTCGAGGAAGGCGTCGGGCTCGAAGTTGGTCCGCTGCGCCGTGGCCGGCGCCGCCCCGGCCGCGATGGTGGCGGCCAGCGTGGCGGTGAACGCGGCCGACCTCACGACGCGGCGTCCGGGGGCCCAGGGTGCTGGAAGCGCACCTCGCGGAAGTTCTCCCAGGATACATAACGCCACTCGGGACGCTCGGCATTCCGCTCCGCCTCGGACATATCGCCCGAGGGCGGGAACACGAAGATCCCATTGTTGCCCGCGTCGACATCGTTGGAGCCGCCGAGCTCGAAGGAGCGGCCGTCGAGCAGCCTCACCCGGGCGCCGCCATCCTCGTTGGCCTCGATATGCTCGATGTTGCCGAACTCGATCTGGAAGTCCACGTCGTCGGAGCTTCCGTTCAGGAACTCCCACGACCACTCCTCGTCGGCGTCCCAGCGGATCCGTCCCGTGATCTCTTCTCCCTGCTGCGTGACCACCGTGCCGGACAGGGGGTGTCCGCCATCGAAGGAATCGTAGCCCAACTCGGCCGGGGACTCGTCGAGTTGAAGCGAGTGGAACCCATCCCATCCCACACGGACCGTCCCCAGTGCGGGATCGGCGACGCGCACCCCGCGGTGACCCCACCCGTGTTCGTCGATCTCGACGACCTCACCTGACACCAGGGTCACCCGCGCATCTCTTCGATTCCTTTCGACGGCTTGTATCTGGCTGAACGGTATTCCCCGGTCGTCGCGGTCGGAATCGAAGCCGTGCAGGTCGTGCACCTGAAAGACCCTGCCTTGCCAGGAAACGAACCCGGTGAACGTCCGCCCCGACCGATCCCGAACCGTGCCGTGGAGGCGGCGGAACTCGGAGCCTGCGCCCGGTGGAGGGGCCGCAAACTCGATTCGCCGCACGTTGTTGCCCCTGATCCTCAAGGGCAGGGAGCCCGGGACCTCGACACGCACTCCGGAGCGCCTCCACATTCCTCCCGCGTTCCAGGACGAGGATGTGCGCACGCCGGTGAGCGAGATGGTGACCGTCTTCGCCATCACGCCGGGTCCGGTCAGGGTCAACCCACCACCGCCCGACCGAGGAACCACTTCGACTTCGCCCTCTTCCGTCGTGATCAGCGCCGCGAGCTGCCCCACCCGCACCCCGGTAGAAACCGTGGTGGCGAAGGAGGGATCCCGCTCCTCCCAGGAGACGCGGTAGCCCTTGAGTTCGATGGTGCGCGTCGCCGGAATTCCGTCCCGGGTCGCGTCGATCCAGTCGAGGTAGTGCCCGTCCGGGATCGTTCTGCGGGCTTCGAAGATGTCGGCCCAGCTCGCAGCGCTCCAGCTCCCCCGCAATTCGAGGAAGCCTTCGTGGGTGTTGCCTTCCTCTGTGTACACGCGTCCCCAGATCCGGTCGGCACTCTGGGCCTGAAGGGGGGAGACGGAGAGCACAAAGGGGATTGCGCCCAGGAACAGGATGGAGGCGCACCGCAATGGCTGCAGGGCGGCGCGCATGCTGAGCAGGGGCGGGGGCATGTGGTGGCTCGCAGGCGAGAGGGGCGGCTGCCTGTGTCGTGCTACGCGCATAACCTGTACCGGGTTTCGCAACCTCACCACCGCAGCGTACCTTTGGCAGGCATTCGAACCCAAGAAACAGGAGTCCCATGATGACCCATGGCAAGCCCTTCCCGAGTGTTCTCCTTCTCTCGACCGCCGCCGTGGCTTTCGCGTGCGCGCCGGCCGATCAGGGCGGGGAGCCGGCAGACGCGGCCGAAGCCGCCGAGCCCGCAGCCGAAGTCACCGCCAATCCGCGCTTTGGCGTGTGGCAGCTTGAGTCCGACCGGCCGCCCCCCAATCGTAACGTCATGACCTACGAGCCCTACGGCGACGGCGGGATGAAGATCACGGTCGCGTCGACGAACGCCGAAGGGGAGACGTCCGAGTGGGGCTACGCCACCATGTTCGACGGCGAGTTCCATCCCGTGGAGGGCCAGGAGAACGCCACGACTGCGGTCGAGGTGGTCGACGACCGTACCAACCGAATCCTCAACGCCCGTAACGGCGAAGTCTACCAGATCATCATCAACGTGCTCTCCGAGGACGGGAACACGATCGACAACGAGTACCGTCGCACCAGGGAAGACGGAACCGAGAGCGTGTCGCACGCCGTCTACAAGCGAATAGAGTAGGTCGGAGACGCTCCAGCCGGGCAGCGGTAGACGCACCGATCGCGGGCGGCCGACCGCCTGGCGGCCCGATTGTTCTGTGCCGTCAGGCGTGACGGGTCTCGCCGTAGTCCGGCGGCGCCTGCAGCATGAACCGGGGGATCCGGGCGCGGAAGACAGACCCGTCCTCCCGCCTGAAGTGGTAGTAGCCCTCCATGAACCCGCTCCGGCCTTCGAGCACGCAGAAGCTGTTGTATTCGTGCGCGTCCCCGGGAGCGAGCGTCGGGCATTCTCCGACCACGCCTTCGCCCGCGACCTCCTGGTCGCCGGCGGACGCGTCGTGGATCCGCCAGTGCCGCCAGAACAGTTGGGCCGTCTCGGTCCCGATGTTCTCGATGCGGATGAAGTAGACGAAAACGTAGCGGTCCGGGGGTTGCGAATGGCCCCGGGAATAGACCGGTTCGGCCGTGATGCGCATCTGACCGGGCTGGACCGGCGGCTGGGAGTTCGGGTCGCGGGCGAGTTTGATCACGGCTTGCGGGGTACGCGGGTCGTCTCTTTCGCTTAACATAGTAGCCGCCCGGCTGGCCCGGCGCGACAATCCCCAGCAGACGGAGCTCTTCCAATGCAGTGCCGCATCTCCCTGGCCGTCCTGACGGCCCTCGCCATCGCTCCCGTCCCGGTGAGCGGGCAGGATTCATCCCCGCGGAGCACCGCCGCCAACGCTCCGGCCTACGATGTGGTCCTCCGCAATGGCCGGGTACTCGACGGGGCCGGAAATCCCTGGATCGCTGCCGACATCGCCGTCCGCGGCGGCCGGATCGCACGGATCGGACGCGTTGAAGGTGAGGGGAGGAGGGAAATCGACGCCTCCGGTTTCTATGTCTCACCCGGCTTCATCGACATGATGGACCAGTCCGGGGGTGTTCTGACGCGCAACGGCCTCGCCGAAAACAAGCTCCGCATGGGGGTCACCACGGCGATCGGGGGCGAAGGCGGCACGCCGGTTGGGGTCGACAGCATCGCTGCCTACTTCCGGACCCTGGAAGAGCAGGGCATCTCGATCAACTTCGGTTCGTACTTTTCGGAGACCCAGGCACGCGTCGCGATCCTCGGCAACGCCGACCGCGCGCCGACGGAGGCCGAGCTCGACGAAATGCGCGACATCATGGCGCGGGCGATGCGCCAGGGTGTGATGGGGATGACGACCGCGCTCATCTACCCGCCTTCGTCATTCGCTTCGACGGACGAGCTGGTGGAGGTGGCGAAGGTGGCGGGTGCGTACGGGGGCATCTATGCCAGCCACATCCGGGACGAGGGCGAAGGCCTGGTCGGCGCCGTGCGCGAAGCCATCGAGATCGGGGAGCGGGCGGGGATGCCGGTGGAAATCTTCCACTACAAGGGGGCCTTCGAGCCCGGGTGGGGCGCGCTCATCAAGGAGGCGGCGCGGGAGATCGACGGCGCGCGCGCCAGGGGTGTGGACGTGGCGGCGGACATGTACCCCTACACCGCGGGCGGAACCGGTCTGGAAGCGACCATTCCGTCGTGGGTCTTCGACGGGGGCCGCGACTCGGTGCGGGCGCGGATCGGGCGCGACGGGGTGCGAGCCCGGCTGAAGGAGCAGCTCGTCACCGGATACGAGGGATGGTGGAACATCGTCGAGGCGGCCGGCGGCTGGGACGGGATCGTCCTCGTGAACGCGCGCAACGACGACTACGCGCACTTCGAGGGCATGAGCCTCACCGACATCGCGGCCGCCTGGGGCAAGGACCCGGCCGACGCCGCGTGGGACCTGGTGGCGGCGGGGGAGGGCAGGGTGATGGCGATCTACCACATGATGAGCGAGGACGACGTTCGCTGGGCGCTCCAGCTGCCGTGGACGAGCATCGGCAGCGACGCGGGGGCCGCGCTCACGGCGGGTGCGCAGGACGCCATTGGGCTTCCCCACCCGCGGAGCTACGGCACCTTCCCGCGCATCCTGGCCAAGTACGTCCGTGACGAAGGTGTGCTGGCGCTCCCGGAAGCGGTCCGCAAGATGACGTCGTGGCCCGCGACCCGGATGCGCCTGGAGGACCGGGGGGTGCTGCGTGAGGGCGCGTGGGCGGACATCACGGTCTTCGACTTGGCGCGCGTGCGCGATGCCGCCACCTACGACGAGCCCGTGCTCTTCCCGGAGGGGATCGAGTACGTCCTCGTCAACGGCGAGGTGGTGATCGAGGACGGGGGCAACCACACGGGGGCCCGGCCCGGCCACGTCCTCTACGGACCGGGACTGGCGACGGCTGGGACCGAAGCGGATGGTGGCGGCGAGGCGGGATCCGCCCAGGACATCGCGCGGGTCGCGGCGCGCCTCGAGCCCGAGATCCGCCGCGCCATGCTGGAGGGGAACATTCCTTCGCTGACGATCGCCCTGACCGACCGCGAGGGAGAGCTCTGGAGCGGTGCGTACGGCGAGTCGAACCTGTGGGCGCGCACCCCCGCGTCGACGAACACGGTCTACCTCATCGGCTCCACCTTCAAGGCCCAGTCCACGGTCGCGCTGCTGCAGCAGATGGAGCAGGGCAGCTTCGCCCTCGGCGACCCGGTGAGCGACCATCTCGCCGAGCTGGTGATCCGCGGCGAAGACCTGGAGCGGCCGGTCACCTTCCGCAACCTCCTCACGCACACGTCGGGGATGCCCGTGGACTTCGGTCCTCACGCGGTCTGGGGGGAGACCGCGCCGCTGTCGCTGGACGAGTACCTGCGGGATTCGCTGCGCGTGGACACGCCGCCGCTCGAAGGGGTCGTGTACTCGAACATGGCGTATTCTCTGGTCGGCCACCTCGTGGAGAGGTTCTCGGGCGTGCCCTACAAGCAGTACATCCGGGAACGGATCTGGGGTGCTCTGGGGATGACCTCCACCGCCTTCGATCCTCCGCCGGAGATGGTCGAGCGGCTGGCGGTACCGTATGTGCCCGATGAGGATACGGGGCGCAACACGCCCGCGGCCCGCCTGAAGGCCAATGTGTGGCCTGCGGGGATCGTCTACGGAACGGTCCACGACCAGGCCAGCTGGGTCCGCTTCAACCTGGGCGACGGCACCTGGAACGGGCAGCGCCTGCTGGAAGCCGCGACCCTGGACGAGATGCACACCCTCCAGTTCGAGCAGTTCGCGGGCTCGCCCCTGGGAGGTGGCTGGGGATATGAAAGCCCCGGATACGGCCTGACGTGGTGGGTGTCACCGCGCGATGGCGAGCGCTTCTTCGCCCATTCCGGGAGCGTGCCCGGGTACACCGCCTTCGCCTCGGGGAACCGCACGCGCGGCTTCGGGGTCGCCTTCCTGACCAACGGCAACCGCGCCCATCCCCACCTGGTGCGGCTGACACGGCTGGCGCTGGATCTGCTGGCCGAAGAAATCGGACAATCGAGGTAGCGTGCAATGATTCCCGCACTTCCCGAAAACTGGACAACACTGGCGCTGGCGCCGGCGATCCTCGCCGTCGGCGCGTGGATTGCCGGTTGGGTGGCGACCCGTCTCCTGCACCGGGCGATCAGCGGGGTGACCTCCCGGACGCGCTCCACCTGGGATGACAGGCTCGTCGAGCGCAAGGTGTTCGGCCGGCTCGCCCAGGTCGTACCGGCGTTGATCATCTACCTCGGAATCGGGTGGGCGCTGGGTGGAGTCAACCAGGCCGTGGCCGATGCGTCGCCGGGCGATGCCCTGGTGGTGATCTGGACCATCGTGAGGCGTGGCGCCGCTGCCTACATCGTGCTGGCGGTGGTTCGGGCATTCAAGGCGTTCCTGGACGCGGTGAACGAGATCTACACCGAGGCGTACGCCGAATCGAAGTCCCGGCCCATCAAGGGTTACCTGCAGGTCGTCAATCTGATCGCGTACCTTGCTGCCGGGGTCGTCATCGTGGCCATCCTGGCCGGCCGTTCCCCCGTGGTGTTCCTGTCGGGGCTGGGAGCGCTGGCTGCCGTGCTCATGCTCGTCTTCCGCGACACGATCCTGTCACTGGTCGCGAGCGTTCAGATCGCTTCCAACGACATGATCCGGATCGGGGACTGGGTCTCCGTGCCCCAGGCCAACTCCGACGGCGAAGTGATCGACATCGCGCTGCACACGGTCAAGGTCCAGAACTGGGACAAGACCATCTCGACGATCCCGACGCACAGGTTCATCAGCGAGTCCTTCAAGAACTGGCGGGGCATGTCGGAGTCGGGGGGCAGGCGGATCAAGCGGGGACTGCGGATCGACATGGGCTCGGTACGATTCCTGTCGGACGACGAGTTGGACACGCTCTCCCGGCGCGAGGTGCTGCGCGACTACATGCTGGAGGCGCGAGCCGACATCGACAGCTACAACGCCGCCAAGGCCGGAGGCGATCCCGCGGTGATCCCCGAAGTCCGCCGCCTGACCAACCTGGGCACCTTCCGCGCCTACGTTCAGAAGTACCTGGAATCGCATCCGCAGACCCACAAGGGCATGACGCTTCTGGTGCGACAGCTCGAGCCGGGGCCACAGGGCGTGGCGATCGAGATGTACTGCTTTTCCAACGATACGGCGTGGGCGAACTACGAGAACTTCCAGGCGGACGTGTTCGACCACCTCATCGCGATTCTGCCGGACTTCGGCCTGAAGGCATTTCAGTCCCCTGGCGGAAGCGATTTCGCCAAGGTGCTGGCCGGTGCCAGAGGGGCCGTAGCCAAAGGGGCCGTAGCCAAAGGGGCCGTAGCCTCTCGCTCCCAAAGCCGGGTTTCCGGGTGAAAGGCCGCCCACGCGCCCCAGAACGCCACGTAGGCCTCCGCAACAGGCGTTAGCCGCAGACCGGCGAGTTCCCCGTCCCGTCCCTCGCCGGTGATGCTCCAGGAGGTCTCCGTCGCCGTGTCCACGATTCCCCGCACGGGGTCGGCTCGGAAGACCAGCTTCTCGCCCGTGACCGGATGCAGCGGTCGGAAGACCCCTCCCCCTCCCCGCTGGTCCGCCCAGAAGACCACGGCATCCACTCCATTCCAGCGGGTCGCCACGGCCGTCCAGCTCCCGGGTTCGGCTTCCAGGGCCTGGTAGGGGAATGCGATGCCGGGCTCGTGGTCACCGGCTGCGGGCAGTCCCAGAACCCGTTCCTTGACGGGTCGCCGCCCGTCGAGCGCCGGCATGTTCGAGTAGAGGAAGTCTTCGTTTTCGATGGAATCGTAGTCGCCGTACGGGTTGACGGCGTAGTTGCGCGAAATGTTGGCCTCGGAGGAAACGACGGTGGTCCGGGGATAGAGGATTTTCCACGCCTGCCACTCCATCTCGAAGACGGGAATGCGTCCCAGGGGGCGGCCCACCTCCGCACCGCAGCGGGCCTCGGCGAACATCTGGGGCCAGAACGACTCGGGGCTGCCACGGTTGTACATGATCAGGTTGTTCATGACGAGGAAGCCGGAGACGCCGAGGGTGTGGCCACCGATCGACGTGCGGTCAAACCCAAGGGGAGAGCCCGTGAGGGGGCAGTAGGTCACGGCGATCCGTTCGCTGCCGGCATCCAGGTTCACGATTTCGTGATACCAGAGGATGTTGTGCGGGACCGCCCTGGGCTGTCCATCGAGGAAGAAGCCGAGCACCCGGTCGTCCTCGCGCAGGTAGGCGTTCTGAGGACTCGGCTCGGCGGACACGAACTCGGGGTCCTGGAGCGACGGGATCCCGTCCCGGCCGACAGAGCTGCTGACCATGTACTCGACGGGCAGATTGCAGCCCAGCTGCCCCGGATCCGCCGGCAGTTCGACCTCTCCCGGGGTATCACCGCACGCGTTGAGACACGGGGAGGCAAACACCAGCACGATCGCGGCCCGCTTTGGCACGGCGACGCGAGGAGAGCGGTTCAGGCTTACCTGCCGAAGACGATGAGCCCCACGCGCCGCGGCTGGCGCCACACGATTTCGCGTGTGAGCAGCAGGTGCCCGCTCTCCAGGATGGAGAAGCCGTCCCGGATCGTTCCCCCGCCCGGGATCCTGCGCTCGACGGCGAAGGCGTCACCATCCCAGCGCAGCCGGACCTCGATGGATCCCTGCGGGGTGGTTGCATCCGCCCAGTCACCCCCCACTGGCATCGCCAGCGAAGCCTCGCCGCCGTAGCTCAGCGACAGGGTCTTGGGCATGGGGTCCATGGCCAGGGTGCGCGGCGTCAAGCCCACCATCAGCATTGTCTGCCGCAGGCCGGCATCCGTGCCCGAGACGGCCTGTCCGCCCACGCCCCGCTCGCGCATCTGGTCCATGGCGACGTCGGAGGCGCGCTGCGTGAGGTGGTCCTCGGGGCGGACCCCCCGGATGTTGGCGGCCTGGGCAGTCGCGGCCTGGTCGTAGTTCCACGCGCCGGCGACGCGTGCCAGCGCCAACGTCTGGTCCGGTGTGGGGACGCCGGGTGCCGACGAGGCGCACGCAAGCGAGCCCGCCACGAGGATGATCGAAAGACGGTGGTATTTCAGCATGGCAACGGTCCGTCAGAGATGAGGTCGATGGGCAAGGGACGGAATCCCTTGTCGGCTGCCCGTTCCAGGAACTCCCTGCTGTACATCCGCACCATGGCCAAGCCCCTGAAGACTTCGACCACCTCGATGTCACGGGGCCCCAGATTGGCGAGGAACGCGCTGGATACCTGCACCTCGTCCAGGAAGGTGCGCACCCGGAGGTTCAGTCCGCGCACGCGCACGCAGATTTGTTCGCTGGCGTTTGTGAAGGTATCGAAACCCCCGCGCCCCTTCACGAATGTGGCCACGTCCGGTGACATGCTTGACGCCATCACCGTGCTGTCGTAGGCCGCGACGGCGGTTGGCGTGCTCACCCGGCGGACCGCCAGCTGGTGCATCAGGCGCTCGACCCTGACTTCGATTCCCTCGAGCTCGATTGCCATGGGATTGAGGCGGACCAGCATGATTGCGCCGTACCCGATGTCGGAGGCCTCCCGGTTGGTCTCGTAGCCGAAGCTGCCGGTGACGAAGGTGTAGCGGTCAGGGGTCAGACCGGGGAATTCGAAGTAGCCGTTGCTGTCGGTCACCGCCGACCGTTTCAATTCGGCGATCTGGACGATCGCGCCCTCGATGGGTGATTCGGTCAGGTAGTCCCGGACTTCGCCGCGGAGGATGAACGGGTTCGCCGGGTCGGACGGCGGCTCCTGTGCGCCGAGTGAAGGCACTCCCGCCGGGGCGACCGGAGCCAGGACGCTCGCGGCGACGAGAAGGGCGACAAGTGGCAGAATGCCGGGAGGAATCCTTCCACGGCTTGCCAGGTCCCCGGGTGCGCTCACTGGGTCAGTCCTCCTTCAGAAACCGGTTGAAGAAGTCCTCCGCCGCCTGAAATGCGGCCATCCAGTTGCGGTGCAGCAGGAAGCCGTGAACCTCGTCGGGGAAGACCAGCTGCTCCACATGCACACCTTTACGCCGGAGCACCTCGGCGATCTCGACGGACTCGCTGAAGGGCACGTTGCGGTCGTCGTCGCCGTGGATGAGAAGGACCGGCGAAATCCACCGCTCCACGAACGCCATCGGAGAGGACTCGAAAGCGCGCCGGGCGATGTCGGGCCGCGCTGCCGGGTCGTACGACGGCACGAAGTTCCGGATGACCGGGTTCCAGTCGTGAACCCCGTGGATGTCCACGCCGGCCTTGAACAGATCGGAAGCCCGTGCGAGGCCGTGGGCGGTCAGGTAGCCGCCGTAGGAGCCTCCCCACAGCCCGATCCGGTCGCCGTCCACGTCGCCCCGCCCGGCCATGTACACGCCCGCGCCCATGACGTCGTTGAACTCCGACGCGCCGTCGGCGCCGTAGTGAAGTGCTTCGCGAAATTCCATGCCGTAGCCGATGCCGCTGCGGTAGTTCACCGAGAGGACCGCGTACCCGTTGGTGGCGAGGTGCTGGTTGAAGGAGTAGGTGTTGTGGTAGTAGCCGCGGTGGTGGAAGCCGAGGAGCATCTGACGCCGCGAGCCGCCGTGAAGGAAGAGGAGGCCGGGCCAGCCGCCGGGTGGGGGCGGTCCGCCCGGAAGGAAGAGCTGGCCGTGAATGGGCATTCCATCGGCCGAAGGGAAGACGACCTGACGGGGTGCGACCAGTCCTTCGGGCGAGGCGTCGCGTGCCGACGGGACGAGCCACCGCCGTCCGCCGTCGGCCAGCAGCTCCGCGTGGGCGGGTACCACGCCGGACGACGCCAGAAAGGCCACCGTTCCGTCGGCTGCCACGGCGGGTTGCCACTCGATCCCCGTGCCCGGGGTCAGCGGTTCGGCGCCGCTGCCGTCGAGCGGGGCCCGCCACAGGTGCTGCCGGTCCGTGTCTCCCTCGTTGGACGAGAACACGAGGGCTTCGCCGCCGGGTGCGAGGGTGACGTACTGGACCTCGAAGTGGCCCGTCGAGACGGCGCGGGGGGACTCACTGCCGTCGGACCGCACCGAATACAGGTTGGTGTAGCCGTTGCTCTCCCACGGAAACGCGATGCGGTCGTCCGCACCCCAGAAGATGCTGCTGGACGCCGAGACGCCCTGGAATGCGCTGCCCGGCCCCGGCTCGGCCGTGAACACCGTCCGGGCAGATCCGTCTTCGGGGCGCACGACTCGGATGCTCCAGGGCAGCGACTCCCGCACCGCGAAGAAGGGGAGCCGGCCACGGCGATTGGGGATGCGCACGAAGGCAAGTTCGCTGCCGTCGGGCGACCAGACCGGACTCCCGTCCTGGTCCACGGAGGGGTCCATATAGCGGACCTCACGGGCGGAAAGTTCCATGACGCCGATGAACGCGTGGTCGCCGCGCCGGCTCGTCCACGAGAGCGAGGTGCCATCGGGCGACAAACGGAGTTCGCCGGGGCTGCCCCGGCCTTTCACGAGCGACTGCGGCGCCGCATCGGGGTCACCCGCGGGCCGACGCAGGATCTCGCCGCCGTTCAGATAGATCACCCACGCCCCGTCGCGTGTGAGGAGAGGTGAGTGGCCGGGCCCAAGTCTGCTGGCGCCGCTACCGTCCGTCGTCGCCGTCCAGATCTCGCGCCCCACGCCCGCCGGGTCGCTCTCCGGGTTGGGGATCTCGCCGGCGCGGTTCGGGGCGCCCCCCCGGACGAAGGCCACCGTGGCTCCGTCCGCCGCGATCGAGAGGCCGGAAACCTCCTGGCCGTCGTCCCGGGTGAAGGTGGTGAGACGGCGGCCCGACCACTCGGGTCCCGTGGCGAGCCAGACGTTGCGTGCCCCGCGCTCATTCCTGACCCAGGTGACGGCTGCTGCGGAACTCGCCGCCGTAAGCTCGGTCGGGAAGGGCCACCCGATCAGGGCGTCGAGGTCCGGCTGCTGGGCGTGAACCGGGACGTCCGCCCGGGCGACCAGGACACACGCCGCGACGAGTCCCCATCGGAACACGCGACCGGATCGTGCAGGCGAGAGGCGCGAAGTCGCTTCCATGGGGGACTCTCCCGAAGTCAGGTCAAGGGTTGGGCTACCAGGAATGACGTCACGGCAACCGCGGCCGCGCCGAGAACCAGCTCGATCACGGCCGGTTTCATGAGGATTCCCGCCCGGGGAGTCGCGGCGAGAGCCGGCCGAACCACACGCCAGTTGTACAACCCCAGGGCCAGCACTCCGGCGACGACCGCATCCTTGACCAGGAGCGACCTTCCCCACGCGGTGGTCCACAGATCGGATACGGCCCCGATATGGATCCAGACCTTGATCGCACCGGTGACCAGCAGCAGCGCCACGGCAATCCGGGCCACCCGCGAGAACGCGCCGACCATTCCGGCGAGTCCGGGGTTGTCCGCCCCGCCCCCGCCCCCGTGTTGCCGCAGGGCAGGGAGACCGGCGACGAGGAGGCACATGAGCCCCCCCACCCATCCCCCGGCGGCCACCACATGCAGGTAGGTTGCCGCGGGGGAGAGCACGCGTGGGCTGTCCGACCAGCCGTGCCCGGAGAGGACCGGCACGACGGGGAGAATCAGGACGCCCAGGGTGGTGACCGCCCACCCCACGGAGCGCGCGGCATCGGCACGGGCGAGACCGATTCCCCCGGCGAGCAGGACCACGAGTCCGAGTTGCAGCCACCACCCCGCGCCCCAGGCGGTCCCGGTGGCGACGGTGAACAGATTGCCGGCCACGTCCCCCGGGAAGAACGCCGCAGCCTGCTGCCAGAGGCGGATGGGCAGGCTGGCCATGAGAGCGACGAGTCCGAATACGGCGATGTTCCGGACCCGCCTCGCCGCGGCGTCGTTCACCGCTTGGGATACCCCGGTCCGGGCGCCCTGTCCGAGCACCAGAAGCCGGAACGCCACGGCTCCCAGCAGCCCCACGATCCCGCCGTAGAAGAGGAAGCGTGTCGCCGTCGGGACCAGGTCGAGTCCGGCCCCGGAGTCGCCCGCCTCCGCCTGCGCACCTCCGCTCTCAGCCGCGTCGCCCGGTGCCGCTGCCACGTCGGCTTCTACCGCATCAGCTGCCGGCTCCTCCGCATCCTGCTCCGCCGCAGGCAGTTCCACCCCGAACCCGAACTCGCCGGAAAGCGCGTGCCCGTCAGGCCCCGCGGTGGTCCACCCCACCACGTAGCTGCCGGAGGAAAGGGACTCGGACAGCGGCAGCACCAGGGCATCGTGCCGGTCCTCGGCCAGATAGGTCAGCTCGCCTGCTGCCGCCTCCGCGCCGTCGACCCCCGCGTGCCGGACCGTGACAGTGCTGAGTGCCAGCTGCACCTCGGTGGTGTAGATCAGGGTGACTGCCGATGGTGACGCGTCCAGGACGGCGTCGGCCACGGGACCGGATTCCTTCAGCTCGGTGTGCGGCCACCCCCAGCCGACCAAAGTGAGCAGCGCGACCGCGGTGGGGAGCACCCGCCTCGGTCCAGGAGCTCGTGCCAGGTTCCTATGCTTCCGGCAGCCCATGCTTGATCGCCCACTCCATCGCTTCGCTGAATCGGTCGAGCTCCTCCAGGGTCGTGTACACGCTGGGGGAGATGCGCAACCCCGTGCACTCCTCGTGTCCGATGGGCACGTTGATGATCCGGTGGGCGTTCCACAGCCAGTTGCTGAGCGCGGCCGTGTCGAGCCCCTCGACGTGGACATTCGCGATACCGCAGGCGAAGCCGGGCTTCTGGCTGGTGTTCAGGGACACCCGGTCGTTCTCCAGCAAACGGTTCGCCCAGTAGTCCCGGAGGTAGATGAGGCGCTCCGCCTTGCGATCGCTCCCGATCCCCTGGTGGAAGGTCAGGGCCTCGCCGATCGCCAGATAGTTGGCAGCGGGGTGGGTTCCGATCTCCTCGTACTTGCGGATATCGCCATCCATCCGGTCCGGCGCCGCCATCAGTGGCCAGATCCCGGGGATGTTCTCTCGGCGCACATACAGGAGCCCGGTTCCGTGCGGGGCGAAGAGCCACTTGTGAAGGCTGGTCGAGTAGTTGTCGCACTCCAGGTCGCTCAGCTTGAAGGGGAAGTGCGCCATCGCGTGCGCACCATCGATGATGACCGGGATGTCGTGCTTCCTGGCCATGCTCACGATGTCCCGGACGGGCAGGATCTGGCCCGTCAGATTGATCATGTGACACATGAGGATGAGCCGGGTCTTCGGCGTGATGGCCTCCTCGAAGAGGCGCACCACCTCGGCGGGATCCTCGGCCGGAACCGGGACCTTGATCTGCCGCATAACGATCCCTTCCCGGCGCTCACGCTGCCGGAAGGTGGTGAGCATGCGGCCGTAGTCCTGGGTGGTGGTGAGGACTTCATCCCCGGGTGCGAGGTCGTAGCCGAACTGGCAGATCTGGAGCCCTTCCGACGCGTTGCGCGTGAACGCCACCTCTTCCGTGTCCACACCCCATTCCCGCGCCATTCGCGCGCGAACCCCTTCGCGCTGCGGCTCCAGGATCTTCCACATCGTGTAGGTGGGCGCCTCGTTGGAGTAGTCGAGGTGGCGCTTCATGGCGTCCTGCACGAAGGCGGGCGACGGGCTGACGCCGCCGTTGTTCAGGTTGACCAGCGTGCGGTCCACGGTGAAGGCCCGGGCGACTTCCCCCCAGAAGGCCTCGTCGTCCGCCATATCCGCCGGGGAGCCAGGGTGCCGGGCGAGGTCCCGCGCGATCTCGCTGGCGCTGGCATTGAATGCCGGGAACTGGGAAGCCCCCAGGGCCGCCGCCGCCGATCCGAGGAAGTGACGCCGGCTCGGACTGCGCCGGCCCTTCGTGCCGCTCGCTCTCTTGGTACGCATCGCATACTCCGGTTGGGCCGTGCGGAATCGGAAAGGGGGACCTCGGCAGTCACTGTGGACAGTATTGGCAATCCCGTCCCGCTGGCTTGTGTCTGCCTCACGGTAACCATCGCGCGGCGAGGGAGGCAAGCCGGGCCCTGTTCTACCCCGAAACCCCTTGTAGGCCGCTTCAACGAGTATATTTTGCCGACTCTCCGGCCACGGCGACGTCGCTGGCCCCGAATCTCCCTCACCGGCTCCCTTCCCCATGATACGAGTCCGCTTTCTGGGCACCGCCGCCGCGCGGCCGACCGTCGGCCGCAATGTGTCGGGGATCGCGGTCCAGCGCGAAGGCGAGTCGATCCTGTGGGACTGCGGCGAGGGAACCCAGCGTCAGATCATGCGGTTCGGCACCGGCTTCTCGTTTTCCCGCATCTTCATCACGCACTGCCACGCCGACCACTTCCTCGGCCTGCCGGGGTTGCTCCGGACGATGGGACTTCAGGGCCGGGAAGAGCGCATGCACATCTACGGCCCGGCCGGGACCGGAGCGACGCTGGGCGCGGCGGTGGGCCTCGGCGTGGAGCGGCTTGCCTTTCCCGTTCACGTCAAGAGCCTCAAGCCCGGGGAAAAGGTGAGCTTCGATGGGTGGGCGGTCCACGCGTTCCGTGCGGATCACGGCGTCGCGGCACTCGGCTACGCCCTGGTCGAGGACGCGCGGCTGGGCCGTTTCGATGTGGAGGCGGTGCGACGTCTTGGCATCCCGGAGGGACCGCTCTACGGCAAGCTTCATCGCGGCGAGCCGATCGAGGTCGACGGGCGCGTGATCTCACCGGACGATGTGGTGGGCCCGGCCCGGCCCGGGCGCAAGGTCGTCTACTCAGGGGACACCAGGCCCAGTCGCAACACTTCCCGGACGGCAATCGGCGCGGACCTCCTCATTCACGAGGCCACCTTCGGCACCGAAGAGGGCAAGCGCGCCCGGGAGACCAGGCACTCCACTGCCGCCGAAGCCGCGCGGGTTGCAGCGGATGCGGATGCGAAGCGACTCGTCCTGACCCACATCTCGGCACGGTATGCGGACGCGCCGAAGGTCCTGGAACGGCAGGCCCGGGAGATCTTTTCCGCGTCCCGGGTTGCGCACGACGGGCTCGAAATCGAGCTGGGCTATCATGACTGAGCACGGATCGGCGACGTTCCCTCCGGAGAGCGGAGGCGCCGTCACGATCGTGGGACTGGGTGTCATGGGGGGATCGATTGCGAAGGCCCTGATGCGGCGGGCACCCCGGGTACGGATCTTCGGTATCGAACCGGACGGAGAGAGTGCGGCGCGGGCGGCCGGCGACGGCGTCCGGCTGAGAGGGGCGCTGGAGGAGTGCGAGATCGATGCCGGTGTCGTCGTCTTCGCGGCCCCGCTGGACGCGGTCGCAGCCCTCGTACGGAGCACAAGGGCCACCTGGAGCCGCGCGGCCCTGGCCACCGATGTCGCCAGTCTGAAGGTCCCGGTGGTCGAGGCGGCGGAGCGCGCTTCGGCAGGCGGGCACGTCTTCGTGGGCGCCCACCCGATGTGCGGATCCGAACGGTCAGGGTACGCGGCCGCGCGGGCCGACCTCTTCGAGGGCTCCGAAGTATGGTTGTGCGCGCACCTTGGGGCTGCCGGGGTCGGGGCCCCGCTCGACCCCGGCGAGGAAGCCGCCGGCGGGCCCCGCAGCGCCGGCGCGATCGGCCGCGCCCGCGCTTTCTGGCGGCGGCTCGGCGGCCGCCCCCGATTGGTCGCCGCCGCAGAGCACGACCGGGTCATGGCGTGGGCCAGTCACCTCCCGCAACTCCTGGCCAGCGCACTGGCGGCGTCGCTGGAGGAAGCGGCGATCGGACCCGACGCGCTCGGCCCCGGCGGCCGGGACATGACACGCCTGGCAGGGTCCAACCCCGACATGTGGGCGCCTCTCCTCGAGGCCGCCGCCGCCGAGGACGCCGGGGCGTTGCGTGCCGTCGAGGGTCACCTGACGGCGGTCCGGCGCATGTTGGAGCGCGGGGATTTCCGTGGGGTGCGCGACCTGCTCGAACGGGGGAGACGGTGGACGGCGGCGACGCGCTGACCCTGCGGGTGCCGGGGGACAAGTCCATCACCCAGCGCGCCCTGATCCTCGGGGCCCTCGCCGACGGCGAAAGCCGGATCGGAGGCGTGCTCCGGGGGGCGGACCCGGTGGCGACCGGACGCTCACTGGCGGCGCTCGGGGCGGGGATCACGGGACTGGACGGTGCAGGTCGTGATTCGCTGCGGATTCGGGGGCGGGGGTTGAGGGCGTGGGCACGTCCCGCCGGGGTGCTCGATCTGCGCAACAGCGGCACCGGCGCCCGTCTTCTGGCCGGCGCTCTGGCCGCCCAGCCGCTGTCGGCGGTGTTGGCCGGCGACGCCTCGCTCTCCAGCCGGCCGATGGAGCGTATCGCACGGCCGCTGCGGCGCATGGGCGCTTCTGTCGAATACCTCGAGCGGAGTGGATTCCTACCCATGAGGATCACCGGCGGTGCGCTCACTGGAATCCGCCACGACGGCAAGGTGGCCAGCGCGCAGGTGAAGAGCGCCATCCTCCTCGCCGGGGTGGGCGCGGGAGTGGCCGTGGACGTTCGCGAGCCCAGGCAGTCCCGCGACCATAGCGAGCGGATGCTGGAGGCGATGGGCGCCGACGTGGTGGAGCGAGCGGTGGAAGACGGGTGGATGGTCCGGATTGCCGCGCCCCCCCCACGGCTGGAGCCGCTCGACATGCACGTGCCGGGCGATTTCTCCTCGGCGGCGTTCTTTCTGGCCTGGGCGGCGCTGGCGAGCGGCGCGGCACCGCTCACGGCACGTGCCGTCGGGCTCAATGCGACGAGGACGGGGCTCCTGCCGGTGCTCGCCCGGATGGGCGTGGAGGTCGAGGTCCATCCGCTCGCGACCGCAGGAGGAGAGCCCGTCGGCGACCTTCGGGTCGCGGCTCGGGCGAACCCGCTGCGGTCGGTGCGGTTGGGGCGGGGGGAGATTCCCGGCATGATCGACGAGATCCCCGTGTTGGCCGTGTTGGCCGCGCGCGCCGAGGGGGTCACCCGGATCACCGGGGCTGAGGAACTCCGTGTCAAGGAGTCGGACCGGTTGACAGCGCTGGCCGTCAACCTGCGGCGGATCGGTGTGGAGGTGGAGGAGCTGCCCGACGGCCTGGAGATCGAGGGCACGCGCCGCCCGTTGTCGGGGGTGGTCGAGTGTTTCCACGATCACCGCATCGCCATGGCATTCGGGGTGCTCGGCCAGACGCCGGAGTGCGACATCCGGGTGGATGATCCCCGGGTGTCGGAGGTGAGCTTCCCAGGCTTCTGGGAGTTGCTTGCCGGGGTGGGGAAGGCGGGGGAGACGCCCCGCAGGGAGGGATCGGCCGGTGGGAGCACCGGGACGGGCGGCGGCGAGGACGCGTCCACCGGTTGCCTGGTGGTCGCCATCGACGGCTCCGCAGGTTCGGGGAAGTCGACCACCGCCGCGTCCGTCGCCGCGCGGCTGGGCTTCCGTCATCTGGATTCCGGAGCAATCTACCGGGCGGTAACGCTGGGGTTGCTCGATGCGGAGTTGCTCAATGCGGGATCTGGCGGGGCCGCCGCCGAAGGGGTCACGCCCGACCAGCTGGCGGCCCTGGGCATCGATGTACGGTGGAGTAGTGGCGAAATGGAGGTGTGGATGGAGGGAGAGGTGGTGCCGGAGGAAGTTCTGAGGGCGGAGCGGGTGACCGCCATGGTGTCTCAGGTGTCGGCTATTCGGTCCGTACGGGCGCATTTGCTGGCTCTGCAGCGCTCCGCGGCCTCGGGTCCGGGACTCGTGGCCGAAGGGCGGGACATGGGAACTGTCGTCTTCCCCGAGGCCGGGGTGAAGGTCTATCTGGACGCCGATGCCAGGGAGCGCGCTCGCAGGCGCATCCTGCAAAGAGGCGGTCAGGTGCCCGACGACGACGAGATCGAGATGGAGGCCGCCCGGTTGAGGCAGCGCGATGCGCGAGATTCGTCACGGACAATCGCCCCGCTTCTGATCGCGGACGATGCGGTGCAGCTGGATACGACCGATCTGGAACCCGCTGCCCAGACAGAGGCCATCGTGCGCCTGGTGCAGGCGGCCCTGGCGGTCCGCGCGGACACCGCGTAGCACTCCCTTTTCGCTCTCGAATGCACTATGATACAAGACTGTACCCCTGAAGCCGCGCTCGAGTGAAACGAGCTTGAGGCATCCATCGGTGTCCCGTCGCGCGTCCATAGTGGGGTAGGGTGGCACAATCGGTTCCGGACCGTGGCGGGTGGCCCCGGCGACCTTCATTTCATTCAACCCGGCCTTCCCGCGCCAACCCCGCCGGCCGGATCGAGTACTGGAGCGCCAGACGTGTGCTGGCGAAGCGACAACCATGAACGACACACAAGAGAATCCATCGGCCCCGGACACCCAGGATCTCGCACCTCCGTCCTCGGACGACAACAGCGTCTACCCCGACGAGATCTCCCCGGAGCTATTCAACGATCCGTACGGCGAAGAGATCCTCGATGTCTCCCGTGACGACTTCGAGGCGATGCTCTCCGAGCACCAGACGGCCGGCGGAGACATCCGCGAAGGCCAGATCGTCCAGGCGAGAGTGCTGCGGACCACCGATTCGACCGTCATCCTCGAATTCGGCTTCAAGAGCGAGGGCGCCGTTCCGCTCGACGAGTTCAAGGACCCCGAGTCGATCGAGCCGGGGCAGGAAGTCGAAGTGCTCCTCGAGAGCCTCGAAGACGACGATGGTGTCGTGGTGCTCTCGAAGAAGAAGGCAGACTTCCTCAGGGTCTGGGAGCTGATCAAGGACGCCTTCGAGAACGATCGCCCCGTGAAGGGCCTGCTGACGCGCAAGATCAAGGGTGGGGTGACTGTGGACATCATGGGCGTGGACGCCTTCCTGCCGGGATCCCAGATCGCTCTAAGGCGAGTCCCCAACATCGAGGATCTGATCGGGGACACCTACGACTTCAAGATCATCAAGCTCAACAAGCGCCGTCGGAACATCGTCGTTTCGCGCAGGGTCATCCTCGAGCGGGAGAGGAAGAAGAAGCGCTCCACGCTCGTCAAGGAACTCCTCAACGGCCAGGTCCGGGAAGGAATCGTCAAGAACATCACGGATTTCGGTGCTTTCATCGATCTGGGCGGACTCGACGGACTTCTTCACATCACCGACATGTCGTGGGGCCGCGTCGGGCATCCCTCCGAAGTGGTAGGCATCGGCAAGAAGCTGGACGTGAAGGTTCTCGATATCGACTGGGACCGGGAGCGTATCTCGCTCGGACTCAAGCAGCTTCTGCCCTACCCCTGGACGGACATCGAGGATCGATACCCCGTTGGTGCGCGCGTGCGCGGCAAGGTCGTGTCCATCACCAACTACGGCGCCTTCGTGGAGTTGCAGAAGGGTGTCGAAGGGTTGGTCCACATCTCCGAAATGTCGTGGACGCGCAATGTTCGACACCCCTCCAAGCTCGTTTCCATCAGTGACGAGATCGAGGCGGTGGTCCTGAAAGTCGATCCGAAGGACGAGAAGATCTCCCTCGGCATGAAGCAGATCGAAGAAGATCCGTGGCTGGCTTTCCCCGTGAAATACCCGACCGGGACCCAACTCTCCGGAACGGTCCGGAACCTGACGTCGTTCGGGGCATTCGTCGAGATCGAATCCGGGATCGACGGCCTCGTCCACGTCTCCGACATGAGCTGGACACGTCGGGTGGAGCACCCTTCGGAGGTCGTGCAGAAGGGCGAGCGGGTCGATGTCATGGTCCTGGACGTGGACTCGGACAACAAGCGCATCTCGCTGGGCATCAAGCAGCTGTTCGACGATCCCTGGCCGAACCTGGTGACGGAATTCGCCAAGGGGCAGGAAGTGGAGGGCAGTGTCGTCCGGCTCCAGGACCGGGGTGTTGTCATGGATCTCGGTCACGGCGTGGAGGGCTTCGTGCCCGGGTCCCATTCCGCCGTCCGCTCGGAGGATCTGGATGACTGCTTCCAGGTCGGTGGCACCGTGCCGCTGCGGGTGATTTCCTCCGATGCCTCGGAGCGTCGAATCGTTCTCGAAGTTCTGGAGGCGCCCGAACGACGGGCGAGACCCGATCCCTCCGACGAGGAAGCCGAATCTCCGAGTGAAGAGGAAGCAGAATCTGCGGGTGACGAGCTAGCCGAATCTCCGAGTGATGAAGAAGCCGAGTCTCCGAGTGAATGAGGAGACGCCTGAACTCGATTCCTAGCAGTCCGTGGTGAAACCCCGCGTCAGCACCGAGACCGGCGAAGCGCCCGGTCGAATGCAGCGGGGATTTCTGCCACGGGCTGCCAGGGGGGCAGGGGCGAACGTGGCCAGGACAATGAACCGAAGACCGCCGCTGTTGCTCGTCATGTGCTCCCTGCTGGTCGGCGCAGTCTTCGCGTGTGCCGCCGGTGTGAGGGGCGGGAGCGGCGAACTCGAGGAACCGGCGCCCGAACGAGGGATCCCTGATCCGCGTGTACCCGGTCCGGTGATCGGAGTCGTGCTCCCGGTTTCGGGGTCACCGTCCAACCGCGAGTACACCCGCCTGTTCATGGAAGGAGTGGAGATTGCCGTGGAGCTCGCACGGCAGGCGGGGTTGGATGTCGAATTGCAGGTTGAGGACAACCGCGGTACCGCTTCCGGAACCGTGCGAGGCGTTTCCGCCCTCGTGTCCCGGGGAGCCATTGCCATCCTCGGTCCGCTCGGTGCGGACAATGTCGGCGTAGCGACCCGCAATGCACCCCGCACCGTCCCGTTTTTTTCGCCGACCGCCCGCTACCTCCCCATCGGGCGCAGGGGCGTGTACAGCCTCGGCGCGGGAGACCCCGGAGCGGGATTGGCGCTTGCGGAAGCGGTGGCCGACCTCGGCTACGGCGACGCCGTGGTCATCCACCCCCGCAGCGCTGGCGAAAGACTGGAGGCCGTGGCATTTCAGGAGGCCTTTGCGGCCTCGGGCGGGATTGTGCGGAGGCGGATACCGTATCAGCCGGGGACCACGACCTTCGAGGAGCCGCTGACCGAGGTGATGTTGCTGGCGCCCAGCTTGCTGGTGATCGTGGCACCGCCAGGCGACGTGGAACTCCTGGCCCCCCAGATCGCTTTCTTCGGCCTCGACGAACTCGGCCTCCAGGTCGCGGGTACGGCTGCGTGGACCGCGCCGTCTGTGATCGAAGCGGTCGCGAGACGCCATACCGATGGCGTCATCGCGGTGAGTACGGTGCCGCCCGGGGCGGTGCAGGAGCCGCCTGCGGAGTTCGTCGACGCGTACGAGAGGCGCTTTCGGCGGTCACTGCACAGCATGGTTCCCGCCGCCGGCTTCGACCTTTTCCGCATGGCGCTGGGCGCGTACGGCGAAGGCGCTCGCACATCGGGTGACATGATTGCTGCGCTCGAGCGACTCCACCGGTTCGAAGGTGTCACAGGCACCTATTCTTTCGACAAGGGCCGTCTGACGCGGGAGTTCCATCCGGTCAGGATCTTCGACGGCAACCTGCTCCCCGTGGATGCCGAGCTGACCGCGATTCCGCGGCCTGGAAACCCGGCACCCCGTTGATCCGCGGCCTCCGGCTCCCGTCAAACCGCGCCTGCGTGCGCCCTCGAATCCGCGCCTGTCCGCGCCCCAGCCCATGTCGATGAAGCGTGCCCTGGAGCGCCTCGCAGAACTCGGGCGCGAAGCCGCGCTCGGCGGGGGAGAGGAACGGCTACAGGCTCAGCACGAACGGGGCAAGCTGTCGGCCAGAGAGCGGATCGACCTCCTTCTGGACGAAGAGTCGTTCGTGGAGCTCGATCGTTTCGTGACTCACCGCTCCACCGAATTCGGGCTTGAGTCCAGGAAGTTCCTCGGCGATGGAGTGATCACCGGGTACGGGACCATCGAGGGGCGGCTCGTCCATGTCTTCTCTCAGGACTTCACCGTCTTCGGCGGTTCGCTGAGCGAGGCCCACGCGGAAAAGATCGTCAAGCTCCAGGACATGGCCCTCAGGACCGGGGCGCCGCTGATCGGCCTCAACGACTCGGGTGGCGCGCGCATCCAGGAAGGCGTCGTGTCGCTGGGGGGGTACGCGGACATCTTCCTGCGCAACACTCTCTCGTCGGGCGTGGTCCCCCAGATCAGCGTGGTAATGGGCCCGTGCGCGGGCGGTGCCGTCTATTCTCCGGCGATCACCGACTTCGTGTACATGGTGCGCGGGACGAGCTTCATGTTCGTTACGGGGCCCGGCGTGGTGAAGACGGTGACCCACGAAGACATCGACATGGAGGGGCTGGGTGGGGCCGATGTCCACGCCGAAATATCGGGGGTCGCGCACTTCGCACACGACAGCGAGGCCGAGAGTCTCGCCGCCGTCCGGGAGCTCTTCCGGTACATCCCGCAAAACAATTCGGAACGCCCACCTGCGGGCCCCGGTCGGGATCCGCACGATCGGCGGAGCCAGAAACTACTTGAACTAATACCGGATAACCCCAATCGTCCCTACGATATACTCAATGTGATCCGCGAGGTCGTGGATGACGCTGACTTCTACGAAACTCACGCCGGGTTTGCCCGCAACCTCGTAACCGGGTTCGCCCATCTGGGGGGACACGCGGTGGGGGTCGTGGCCAATCAGCCAGCGGTTCTTGCCGGGGTTCTGGACATCGATTCCTCGGACAAGGGGGCTCGTTTCGTACGGTTCTGCGACGCCTTCAACATTCCCCTGGTCGTCTTCGAAGACGTTCCCGGCTTCCTGCCCGGAGTGGGCCAGGAACACGGTGGGGTCATCAGGCACGGTGCGAAGCTGCTCTACGCGTTCTGCGAGGCGACCGTGCCCAAGGTCACGGTCATCACGAGGAAAGCCTATGGTGGCGCCTACGACGTGATGAACTCCAAGCACATCCGCGGGGACATGAACCTGGCCTGGCCGGCGGCGGAGATCGCGGTGATGGGCCCGAAGGGCGCGGTGGAGGTCCTCTTCCACAAGGAGATCGCGGCGTCGGACGACCCCCGGGCCGCGACCGAGGCGAAGATGGCGGACTACCGCGAGAAGTTCGCGCACCCCTACGTGGCGGCGGCTCGCGGGTACGTGGACGATGTGATCGACCCTCGGGACACCCGTCCCCGACTCATCAACGCGCTGGACATGCTCGCCGAGAAGCGGGACACCAACCCACCGAAGAAGCACGGCAACATTCCTCTGTAGTTCGGGATGGCACGGGGCCTGCAACCCCACGGGGGGTCGTTGCGTCTCAAGCGTATGGAATTGGTTGCCCGGGCTGGGTCCCGGCGACCATGCGGTTGACTGCCAGTGAGGAGGGTAGCGCAAATGAGAGACGGGATGGCGACACGCAGTCCGTGGATAAATCCGCAACGAGCACCGAGAGCGGCGAGGCGCCGGGCTGGCATGTGGTTGTAGATTCGCATCTTCTTGTGGTGACTGTAGTTGCATCTTCGTCAGCCCGGATTCCCGCTGATTGACTCCCGCCGATCTCAATCTCAGCCGCGAGCCCGTCGGCGGTCTTCCAGAGCCTTCCGAAGCTGTCCTTCGTCGGCCCTCTGATAGCACCGAAGCACCGTCTTGGCCGTCTTCCAGCCGCCGAGTTGGCAGAGCACCTTCAGCGGCTGGTCCATCAGGTCGCTGGCGAACTTCCGCCGCAGCGAGTGCCAGCCCCTGCCGGGCTTCGGCTCCAGCCCCGCAAGAATCTGGGCCTTCTGCCACCAAGCGTGCAACCGGGCGGCGCCCACAACCGACAGCGGATTCCTGGGCGCGGGCAGTACCGGACCCTCCCGGGTTCCGGGGTTCATCGCCCGCACCTCCTTCAACGCCTCGAAAGCCTCGTCGGTCACCGGCGTTAGGTGCTCGTAGCCGGACTTGTCGTGCTCGGCGCGCCAAACGATGGTTCCGCCCTCGAAATGGATGTCAGACCACCGAAGCTGGCGGATTGCGCCGATCCGGTGGCCGGTCTCGTGCGCGAGCACGAGCGCGACGTGGAACCGCCAGTCCACCTTGCGCGACACCTTCAGAAGCGCCCGGTACTCCTCCTCGGCGAGCACCACGCGGTTCGGGTTCTTCTCCGTGGGCGTCCTGAGCCCCCTCAGCGGATTCGAGTCGAGCAACAACCGGCCCCGCTCGTCTCGCGACTTCGCCGCCCAGTTCAGGACGGCAATCAGGAACTTCAGGTCGTATTCGACCGTCCGGTCGGATACGGGCCTTCCGCTCGGTCCGATCCTGCCCGCGCGCCGCTCCCGGATGAACCGGTCCCAATCCCTCTGGGACAGGGTGGCCGGGTCGCGGTTCCGTCCGAAGAGCCGGAGGAACATGTGCATGGCGGCCCGGTCGTGCCCCCGCGAATGCCAGCCCTTGGTGGGCGTCACCTCCTCACCGTAGATGTCAAAGAGCGTGCCCAGGGTGAGCGGTTCGGGCTCGGCTTCCGCCTTGCCGTTCAGGTCCGGCCCGGCGAATCCGGCAGCGAACTCGTCCGCCTGCCGCTTCGCGCGCCTCCAATCGCGGTGTTTCAGCGACCGGGTGAGCCTTCGGCCGTTCTCTCGCCACTCGACCTGGTACAGGCCGGTTTTCGGGTCTGGGAAGATCCTCACCCGGTTCCGGCCCCATTCGCCGGCGCCGTAGCTCCGGCGGCTTCGTTTCGTGCGTGCCATCATTCGATTCCTCCTTCGATGATGGACTGCACGATCTGCGCTCAAGAAACTTCGCGGAGAGAAGCCGTATACGCCAGAAGGAGGTGATCGAAGCGCGTGGTATCCTCTCCGAAATCGGGCCGGAAACGAGCCGTCTACCGACCGACCCGGAGCTTCACGATCATCGAGTGCGAAGCGGTGACTTGAAGGCGGTTTTCGACGCGCCCGATGCCGATCCAGAGGCGCACATGTGACATCGGAGTCGATGTGCAGGAAAACGCGTTTCGGACGTGCACGGCACCGATTCCGCAAGTTGCGGAACGGCTTGAGGTTGTGCCACGGCCAGTGGAGCGCCGATGCCGATCCGGCCAGCGAGGCCGTGGTTGGGAGGGACCCCCCATCTCGGCATGCCTCGATCGGCATCGGGGACGATGGCGATGTACATCCCCATCCTCCCCTCCGCCGCGGGGTCCCTCCCGGCCAGCAATCCCGTGCGGGAAGGCCATTGGACACCTTGGACGGCGGCGTCCAGGGCCTACAGGCGTCTGCTGCGGCCAACGCCATCGGGGCACGGCTTCGGCGCGGCTGGTGCGAACGTGACGACGGGGGTCGCCCTTTAGGTTACCCTGACGAAGTGACAGGACTTGGCTTCACATCCCCCGAGGAGAAGAGAATGACCAAAGCCGACCTCGTTGAGCAGGTCGCCGACGCGATCAGACCGCGAGTCACCAAGAAGGAATGCGGGCTGGTGGTCAACGCCTTCCTCGATGCCGTGAAGGACGCGCTCGCCCGAGGCGACGGCATCGAACTCCGGGGCTTCGGCACCTTCAAGGTGCGGCACCGCAAGGCCCGCAAGGCCCGCAACCCCAGGACCGGAGAGGCAGTCGAGGTTCCGGCCCGCGATGTGCCGGTCTTCAAACCTTCGAGGCACCTCCGCAGCCGCGTGGACCGGGGCTCTGGCGTGTCCGGGGCGGAAGAGCCCTTGGAGGCCGTTCACGAGCCATAGTCTGGCTGCCGGGGCCATGAACGCGGCCCGCAGTCCCCACCGCCGCCAGGCGCGGAGTTCGCGCGAGACGCCCGCCGTTCTGTGGCCGACCCGCGCACCAGATCCGACAGCGTCAAGCGTGCGGAGCGCGCCTTGGCGTGCCACTCGGCGCCTCCGCCTCGCGGGGCGCGGATCTTCACCCAAACGGCGCGTCCGGCCCTCATGGCGCGCCGTTTCCGTTTGCGGGGGTTAGAGGGGGCACAGCCCCCCGCCAGCCCCTCCGGGGGACGCACGGAGTGTGGCCACGGAGGGTATGCTGGCTCCTGCGCGTTAAGGTGCGCAGAGCCAGCCCGGCGGACGCCCTCGAAGCGCTCTCCGGGCACCGCCTGAAGCGGCGCGCGGAGGGCCTATGTTCTGGCTCGCTCCTGCGCGTTAAGGTGCGCAGAGCCAGCCCGGCGGACGCCCTCGAAGCGCTCTCCGGGCACCGCCTGAAGCGGCGCGCGGAGGGCCTATGTTCTGGCTCGCCAGATCGGCTATCCAGTCGGCTATGAGCCGACGCCGACGCTCTCAACTCCGGTTGGCCCATCCTCCGGTCTTCCGACATCGGCCCGGGCAGGTGTGGGCCTTTCTACAGTCCTTTGTCGAACCGGAGAAGGGTGATGCGCGGCTCGATGACCGCCGAGTTGAGTACCTTGTCCGAAAAGCCTGGTGCGACCAGGATTCCTCGCACCTTGTCCGCAGGGACGCCGCTCGATTCCATGTTTCCCATATAGGACGTGAGTTGGGTGTAATCGCCGCGTCGCGCTTCGACGATCTTCAGTTCTATTGCGATGTGCTCGCCCGACCTACCCTTGGCGAGGAGATCAACCCGATCGCTCGTGCTGCCGCTCAGGCGTTGCTGCTTCCCGACAAGGTAGATGGGCCGGTCGAATCCGAAGTCGATAGCCTCCCAGTTGGCCCACAGGAAGTCCTCCAGGTCCCTCTCTTTCCACCGATCAGGAACCATGAGAAACCCCCTCGACGGGGTCTGGAGGCGTTTCATAGTCCACTTAGCTCCCCGTTGCGCGCTGGCACGTGGCTTGCCCGAGAAGAGATCGGAGATGCTGACATCATTCCCCACGTCCTCCTGGTCTTCTTCTGGGTCGTCCAGATCGAACTCGTCTTCGGGCTCTGGCAGGTCGTCGTCGTCATCTTCCAGGACCACCTGCGTCTCCGCGTAGTATTCGCAGATGATGTCCCTCAACACCCACTGTTCCTCGACAAGGAAACCCTCCGAGGATTCGTCGAAAAGCAGCCGCGCCAGCTTCGGATCATCCGCTCTGGGAACGACACCTCGACCGGCGGCCTCGGCCTTGATCAGGCTTACTACACGCTTCCCGCCCTTCGAGATGATCAACTGCGCGACGGCTTTCGCTGCCCCCTCCTCGCCGCGGTCCCTCGTAAGTGCGTTCCACCAATCCACTGGGTTGTCCCTGGACGCCAGAACACCGAATGCGCCTAGGAGGTGGGCGCGGGTCATCGCGGGTGAGCTTGGGAGTGCTCGAAGGACTTCGATGAAGTCCCCGTCGTTGATGTCGTGAAAGAACATTCCCCTACACGGCTCGCGGAGGAATCGCCACCGCCTGGCGCGCGAGCGGCACCACGTGCGGCGTGCCGGTCTTCGTCACCGTGTAGCGCCACTCGGCCTCGTCCAGGTCGATATCGGCCCATTCGGCCCGGATCAGCTCTCCGGGACGCACGAACACGAGCGGGGCCAGACGGAGCGCGCAGCGAACGGGAAGCGTTCCCGCGTACCCGTCGAGGACCCGGAGAAGCGGCCCGACCTCCTTCGGGTCGGTGATCGCCGCGAAGTGCCGCTTGGGCGGGGCGGGCGGCAGCGCCCCGCGCAGGTCCCACGACACGTCCCGCGCCGCGCGGCCCGTCGCCACCGCGTAGCGCAGCACCCGCCCGCAGGTCTGGAGGACGCGATGTGCCATCTTCAGGCGGCCGCCTTCCTCGACGCGGCGGACCACGGACAAGAGTTCGGGCGCCGTGAGTTCCCCGACCGGCTTCGTCCCGATCCAGGGAAAGACGTTCTTCCGAAGCTCGCGCTCAAGGTAGCGGGCGTGATCCGCCGACCAGTTGGGCGAGTGCTTTGCGAGCCATTCCGTGGCAACGGCCTCGAAGCTGTTCCTCGCCCACTCCCGCCGCGACCGCTTCCGGGCCTTCCGGTAGGCGCTCGGGTCGATCTCCCAGGCCAAGAGCTTGCGGGCCTCGTCCCGCCGCTGACGGGCGAGCTTCAGCGGCACCTCGGGATAGATCCCCATCGAGATCCGCTTCTCCCTGCCGGCGAAGCGGTACTTGAAGCGCCAGGCCTTGGTGCCGCGCGGCGCGATCTCAAGATACAGGCCACGGCTGTCGTAGAGCTTGCGCGGCTTCTCGCGCGGCTTGACCCTGCGGATGGCGGCGTCGGTGAGCGGCATGTGGGGCACCTGCTGAGGACGGTGAGAATGCCCCGGAATAATGCCCCAAGATTCTTTTCGGCTGTCAAGGGGTGGGAGGGGATCGTGCTGGAGCATGGAGATTCCCTAAGTCATTATCATTCAAGCGCTAATGGGACACAGTAGAACATCACGGAATGTCAACTGATGCTCGGCTCCGCCCCTTCGAACCCCGTGCCGACGATCCGTCCGGCGTCGACGCCCGTCGCGAAACTCATGCACCCCCTCCGCCATGGCTACAGGTCGCGCTTGCGCATGTCGAAAAGCGCGAGCGCGAGAAAGACCGCGCTGTAGGCCAGCGCCGCGACGGCGAGCACCTCGACACCGAGGAACTCCCAAGATTCGAGTCCCCGTTCGGTCCGCTCCACGTTGACCTGGGCCAGTACGTCCGGGTAATGGGCGAGATCGTCGCCGAGTTGTTCGAGAATGTTGGACGGAAGGTATTCGGCCGCACGCCGCAAAGCCCCGCCCGCTCGCGACATCAGCCCGCCGACCGCCTCCTCGACGATGAGGTAGAGAAAGAGGATGCCCAGCGCAGGTCCCGACGAGCGGATCAGCACTGAGAGCATCAGCCCCGCACTCCCGACGAGCAGCAGGCTCAAGGCTAGAGCGCCCATGTAGCTGAGATCCGTCGGCCGCAGGATGCCGGAGCCGCCTTCTCCAGGGCTGAGCAGCGTCCCAGCAACGCCGATGAGAACCGCCGTGGCCATGAAGAGCAGGGCGAGTCCGGCGAGCACGATGACCTTCCCCGCGTAGAACCTCTCCTTGCTGAGCCCGTCGATCACGTTCTGGCGCGCTGTGCGCCAGGAGAACTCGGGTGCGACGAGCAGGATCATCAACACGCCGGCGAACAACGGCCCCAGCCCGGTCGCGGCGCCCAGGATGTCCGGCCAGCTCTCCGGAAGTGCATACGCCAGGCTCGGACTCCTGCGGGCGTTGCGCACGCCTTCGACCGCAGGAATCGCGGTGAACAGAGCGAATGCGCTCACGGCCACCCAGAAGGATCGCCGCTTGACGGTCTTGAGCCATTCGATTCGCAGAAGCACGCCGAGGATCTTCAAGACGCGATCTCCGTCATTGAATCCACCGGACCCTGGGTGATGTCGATGAAGACCTCTTCCAAGCTCGGCCGATAGGGAGCCAAATGGGTCAGGTAGATCCCCTGTCCCGCCAAGTAGTGTGTCACGCTGGCCAAGTCGCCCGCGTTCAGCGAAGCGACGATGCCCTCCTCGGTGCGGCGTACCGATGTTGCGTCCCGATAGTCTTCCATCGCGCGCGCAAGCGCGTGCGCGTTCTCCGCACGCAACAGCACCTCGCCCCCCGCGCCCACCACCTCCTCCACAGCACCCCATGTGACGATCCGCCCCTTGCGGATGATCGCGACATGGGAGCAGGTGCGCTCCACTTCCGCAAGCAGGTGGCTTGACAGGAAGACCGTCTTTCCGCGGTCGGCCAGGATATGGATGATCTCGCGGATCTCGCGGATTCCCTGGGGATCGAGCCCGTTGGCGGGCTCGTCGAGGATGATCAGTTCGGGGTCATTCAGCATGGTGGCCGCGAGCGCCAGCCGCTGCTTCATCCCGAGCGAATAGCTCTTGAAGCGGTGCTTCGCGCGGTCGGACAGGCCGACGAGTTCCAAGCACTCCTCGATGCGGGGGCGGCCCACTCCCTTGACCGCCGCAGCAACGAGCAGGTTGTCGCGGCCGCTCATGTGCGGGTAGAAGTTGGGCGCTTCGAGCGTGGCACCGACGCGGGCACGGGCGGCCATGAGGCCCTTGGGGCCGGATGCGCCGAACAGGCTGAAGCTGCCGCTCGTTGGCTTGATGGTGCCCACGAGCATCCCGATGGTGGTCGTCTTACCGCTGCCGTTGGGGCCGAGGAAGCCGAACACCTGGCCCTCTTCGATGGCGAAGGAGACCCGGTCCACGGCCAGCACCGATTTCGCGGCGCCGGTGCCGTAGCGTTTGGTCAGGTCGAAGGTCTGAATTACATGCATGACCGCCGGACTTGGTCAAGTCGTGGCCGCTGAGGTGCGAACGCAGCTTGGGTGCGCGCCCGTTTCCGTTTGGGGCAGGCCCGGGACTACCACCGGTAGCTTGTCCGCCCTTTGGGGAAGAAGAACGTCGTGGCGGGACGCGCGTCAAGGCGCCCCCTGGACCGGTAACGAAGCCTCCGAAGGGCCGACTGGGAAGTTCAGAGGCCCCGGCTTGGGGGGAATCTCCCGTCACTGACGCAGCGGGTTCCTCCCGTCAAGACTTCCGGGATTTCCCTCTAGGACCGCCTCCACTCGTTGCCGATACTGGAGGTGCAGGCTGGAAGACCCACTAACCCAAAGGAGGAAGGACCATGAGGAACACGCGAATCTGGATCGTGACGGCGCTCACGGCCAACCTGCTCCTGCTGCCGCTTCTCTTGGCCACGCCCGACGAGGTCCAGGCTACGGCGCTCGCCTGGCGGTGGGGCGACTGCTGCCAGGAGTCGGTCGAGGAGGAGGATTTCTGCTGCGACAACTGTTGCTGGATCACGAACGACTGCAACAGTTCGGGCGACTGCGGCGATCACTAACGAAGCCGCACTTTCGGGGCCTGCGGGCGGCTAGCAGCCGCCCGCAGGCCACTCCACCCAGCAGGGCGTCGGCAACCATCAGCCCATCAAGGTATCCAACATGAAACCCAAGCTCATTACATTCCTGCTCATTCTCTGCGCGGTCGCCCAAGTGGCTCTACTGGTTGGCCGGGGCGGCTCCGACGGCAACTCGTCCGCACGCACGCAGTTCCTCCCGGGTGACACGCTGGTTCGGCTGGACGGCCTAGCGGTCGACGGAACCGAGGATGTCCTATCGATTCCGATGCAAGCCGGAGTCGCGACAGTCGTCTATGCCTTCAGTTCGGAGTGTGCGCATTGCGACGATGTCGCTCCCGATTGGGCTTCCCATTTCGGGAAGCAGAGCGGCGAGGGCATTCGACGCATTGCCATCACCCGGGATCGTCCTGATCTAGCGGCGAGCTATGCGGAACGCTTCGGATGGGATGTCCGCATTCTTAGCATGCCGGACTTGGCCGCCACGGACCGGAGATCGTTCTTCGTTTCCCGAACACCTTGGCTCCATGTCTTCGATCGTCACGGGACTCTTCGGTTCCAAGGCCATGGAAGCGCACTGGACCGAGTTGATGAGATAGCGGCAAGCCTTGCCCATTCACCCGACCAGCCGCGAAGCACGATCACAAGCGAGACAGGAGGATCATGATGGCTCGCAGAGTTTCTAGAATCTCGAGAGCATTGCTGAGTTTCGCACTGGCGCTGCTGGTTGCGGGCTGCGGCGAAGGGCGCAGCCCTGACCCCATGTCGATCAACATCGAGTTCGACCAAGTGACGTGGCAGTCTCCCGAAGGAGCGTTCTGGGGGATCGCCGATGTACTTGAGAAGGATGGCGTCATCTGGGTGTTGTCCCCCGTCGATCCCTTCGTCCATGGCCTGCGGTCCGGTGCCGAGGTGGCCGCCTTCGGAAGCCAGGGCGACGGGCCGGGCGAGTTTCGGTCGGCAAGAGCGCTGCTACCGGTCGGCGCCGCCGGCCAGATCACGATTTGGGACGCCGCGTCCAGACTCTATCGTACGTTCTCCCACGAAGGACTGCCGGTCTCGGCGCGGGAAGCGGGTGCGCTCGGCACGGTTCGGGGGGACATCGACGTTGTGACCTTCGGGGACCCGCTACGCGTGGCGGCCACGGCGAAAGGCGGCGCGGTAAAGGCAGAGTTTCCAAGTGCCGTCATGTGGGGCGGCGACCTTTGGACGGCCACGCTCGTTCGCACCGGTGCTGACGGCAACGTCGAGCGCTTGGTGGACTTCGGGGACTTGCGTGGCGCATCCCATGAGGATGTGAGGACGAGGAGAGTCCTCGTGCCCGTTCCCCTTTGGGACGCGTGTCCGGACGGCAGCGTCGTGGTGCTCGATCCGATGGCTCAGTTTCTCTACCTCGTCGAGTCCAGTTGGGAAGAACGCGATTCGCTTTTCGTGCCTTGGGATGTCCCACCGCTCAGCCGCGCCGACCGGATCAATTACCTGAAGGGCCAGATGAGCGCCGAGTTGCAGGGGCAACGTGTTGAGGCCAGCGAGATGGAAGCAATGCTGGCCCGTGCCGAGGAAGGAGGCAGGGACCAGTTCCCGGCGTCGGCTCCGCTCGCCGTTGACATCAAGTGCTCCGAGGGCCGGGTGTGGATGCAGGAATACGATGGCACGGCCCATCCGCTCGGCTTTTCCCAGACGTGGCGCACGGTCGCCCTCGCGGGCACCACGTCCCCCTACTTGGAAGTGATCCTGCCTACCGCGTTCCAACTCTTCAGGGTGTCGGACTCGCGCCTCCTGGGCATAGTGACGGACGACATGGACTTGCAGCGGGTCGCGAGCATTCCGCTGCCACAGGCTCTTCTGCCCCCCATGAGGGACTGGCGGCGTCCGGCCGGGAGTGCCACCGCTCCAGAAGGGCGCGTGGCCCTTGGGACTTCGACGGAAGATCCCGGACCCGGACGCTGACGAATTCACGACTTTGGTTTGACGTGGCGGGATCCCTTGACTTGACAGCTTCGGATCGCGCGCATCTTGTGAGTCAGCAAAGGCCGACACCGGGAGGCCCCCGTGACCACGGGAGCCCCGTCGACCCCGACCGACCGAACGGAGCCGGATCTGCTCAAGCAAAGCGACTACACTGCGGTGTTCGAGGCATCGCCGGACGCGATGCTGGTCGTGGACTCGGGGGGGATGATCCGGGACCTCAACCGGCAGGCCGTCGCGCTGTTCGGATGGAGCCGCGAGGAAATCGAGGGCTCTGCGGTGGAAAGCCTGGTCCCGGCCGCCAGCCGTGATCTGCACCGGAGTCACCGACGGCGCTACGCGGAGGCTCCGCGCCCGCGCCCGATGGGCCGGGGACTGGAACTGGAAGCCCTCCGCAAGGACGGCACGACAGTCCCGGTCGAGATCAGTCTGGCCCCCTCAGATCTGGCTGCGGGACCGGGACACGTGATCTGCGCAGTCCGCGACATTTCCGCTTGGCGGCGGATGCGGAGGCTGTCGAGCATGATGATCGCGGCGGCCGAGAACGAGCGGAAGCACCTGTCGCACGAACTGCACGACGAGTTTCTTCAGACGCTGGTCGCGCTGAAGATCCGGGTGAAGCTACTCGCCGACGAACGGGACGACGGGGAGCGGGAGCGGGCTCGCGAGCGGATCGCCGGGGAGATCGGCGACGCGATCGGCGGGGTGAAGCGGATGATCCGCGGCCTCCTTCCCCCGGCCTTGGACCATCAGGGCCTCGCTTCCGCGCTGCACTCGATGTTCCGCGATATTGAGGACGTGTACGGGTTCAAGATCGACGCCAGACTGGAACCGGTGGACGGCGAACTGGACGCGGTTGCCGCGCTGACACTCTACCGGATCGTGCAGGAGGCCGTGAACAACGCGGCGCGGCACTCGGGAGCTAGTAGAGCTGTGGTAACGCTCGTACCCGCGAACCGGCGAGTGAGCGCCACCATACGCGACGAGGGACGCGGTTTCGCCTGGACGGAAGCGAAGGCGCTGGACGGCGACGGCCACATCGGCCTGACCGGAATGCGCGAGCGCGCCGCGCTCGTGGGCGGAGCCGTCGCCGTGCGAAGCGCTCCCGGCAAGGGAACAATCATTCGAGCCTCCGTGCCAGCGAACAGCCCGGACTTGGACGGCGAAGAAGGAAACGAGTGTTGACCAGAGTGCTCCTGGTGGATGACCACGCGGTCGTGCGCGCCGGGCTCCGGGCGCTGCTCGAAGCGAGCGGACGGGTGGAGGTCGTGGGCGAGGCCTCGTCTGGCGAGGAGGGGGTGAGGAAGACCCGATCCCTTGAGCCGGACATCGTGGTCATGGACCTGGCGATGCCCGGAATGGACGGGGTCCAGGCGACCCGGCGCATCGCCGCGCTCGACCTTGGCACGAAGGTGCTGGTGCTCACGATACACGACGAGGACGAGTTCCTCGTCCCCGCAATGGAGGCCGGGGCGGCGGGATTTCTGAACAAGTCGGCAGCCGACACCGACCTCCTGGGCGCGCTGGAGGCGGTCGCGCGCGGCCACTCGTACCTGCCCCGCCGCGCCGCCGCCCTGATCGCCCGCCGCAAGCCAATGAACACAGCCGGCGGCAGCCTCGGAATCGAGGCGCTGTCGGAGCGCGAGCGCACCGCGATCGAGTTGTACGCCAGAGGATTCTCGGCAAGGGAGGCGGCCCGCGAGATGCTCGTCAGTCCCAAGACGGTCGAGGGCTACATCGCCCGGGCAAAGTCCAAACTGAGCCTCGACAACCGGCGCGACATCGTGCGCTTCGCCCTCGAAAGCGGGCTGCTACGAGCGGAGGAGTGAAGATTTGGGCTGAATGAGCATGCGCCAACGGGTATCCGAAACCCAGCTATCGTGCGCGGGCGAATTCCCGCCAATCGACACGACTCTCCCGGCTTTTCGGTACGACGCGACCAGATGCGAACTGTACGGCAAGAATGGCAGATCGTGCAGTCCCAGTTCGACTTACGTGATCTCTTGCCGCGATTTACGCCTCAGGTGCTCTGCCGGGCCGGCAAGGCGCTTTGAAGGGGGAATAGCAGCGCCATTCGTCCGAAAAGCAACGCAGAGCTTTAGCGTCCAGCGCGGATGCATCGCCGCTCGAATGCCGAGGGGATTTTGTCCACGGGCTGCTCGGTGGCGGACCGGGTGGTGGATCGCGCTGATGTTCGTTGCGGGGGTCATGGGGACGGCACTGTCGCCACCCGGGCTCGCGGGACAGGACACGGAACGGCACAGAGAGCTGCAGCGACAGTTGGAGGAAACCCGACGGCATCTGGAAGAGCTGGCCGCGGAGCTGCGGCAGGAGTTGCGGGAGGCGGAGCCCAGGTGGGAGGAAGCGAGTCGCGAGTGGGCAAGGATGGCGGAGGAGTGGCAGCGGCAGTGGGAGGAGGAGGAGCCCAGGTGGGAGGAAGCCGGTCGCGAGTGGGCGAAGGTGGCCGAAGAGTGGCAGCGGGAGTGGGAGCAGATGGAGCCCGAGTCGGAGCTGGCGGTTCGCCTTGGCAGTGGAGGCTTCTTTCTGGCTCCGGCTGCTGTGATCGGGGTGTGGCTCGAGATGCAATTCGACGGCGAACTGGAGGATCGGGGAGCCAGGGTCACGCGGATCGTCGATGGTGGTCCGGCTGACCGGGCGGGTGTCCGCGCCGGTGATGTCATCGTCTCCTTCAACGGACAGGACCTGACCCAGCCGCTGGACGATGACGCGGATGCACGCCTGGACGACGACCAGTCCTTTCCCGCCCAGCGCCTGGTCGCCCTGCTGGGGGATCTCCCCGCCGGCGAGCCCGTCGCGATGGTGGTGGAGCGTCGCGGGGAGCGGATGTCACTCACGGTGACTCCGCGTGAGCGCGAGGATGTGCCTCCGTGGCGGGTGCTGATCAACACACCCGACTTGCGGGTAGGGACCTTTCAGTTGACGGCTCGGGGGTACGGTCTCGATCTGGTCGAGCTCAACCCGGGTCTTGGCGCCTACTTCGGGACCGAAGAGGGCGTCCTCGTGGCGGATGTGGACGACGATTCCCGGTTCGGCCTCCGTCCCGGCGACGTGGTGGTCGCGGTCGACGGGCGTCGCGTGGACCACGGCTCGGAGCTGAGGCGCATCCTGCGCTCCTATGAGGAAGACGAAGAGATCGAGTTCCGGATCTGGCGGGATGGCTCGGAGACAACGGTAGCGGGTAGCCGCTAGATTAGAGCAGGATCGCGCCGACGGTGCGCGGTCCTGCTCCGTTCCGCCAAGTAGCCCCGGGAGAGCCCCGGCCGTGACCGAGATCCGGCATTGATCGAATCCGTTCTTGTCGCCAACCGCGGCGAAATCGCTCTTCGGGTAATCCGGGGTGCCCGGGAACTGGGGATCCGCACCGTGGCGGTCTTCTCCGACGCGGACCGCGATTCTCCGCACGTGCAGAACGCCGACGAAGCGTACCCCATCGGTCCGGCGAGAGCGTCCGCGAGCTACCTGGACATTGCCGGGCTTCTCGAGGTCGCCGGCCGGGCGCGGGTGCGGGCGGTTCACCCGGGATATGGCTTCCTGGCCGAACGCGCGGACTTTGCCGAGGCCGTCGCCGGGGCGGGGTTGACATTCGTAGGTCCGTCCGCCTCGACGATCCGGGCCATGGGCGACAAGACGGAAGCCCGCCGCCGCATGGCCGCCGCGGGGGTGCCTGTCGTACCCGGAACCGCAGAGCCCCTGGCGTCTGGACTGGAAGCGCGACAGGCCGCCGAGTGCGTGGGGTTCCCGGTCGTGCTGAAGGCCGCCGCCGGCGGTGGCGGCAAGGGGATGCGCGTCGTGCGGGTGGCCGAGGAGGCCCCTGGGGCGTTCGCGGCGGCGGTGCGCGAAGCCGAAGCCGCGTTCGGGGACGGACGTGTCTATGTGGAACGGTTTCTGGAGCGGCCTCGCCATATCGAGGTTCAGCTCTTCGGAGACACCCGCGGGAGTGTCGTGCATCTCTTCGAACGGGAATGCTCGATTCAGCGGAGGCATCAGAAGCTGGTGGAAGAGGCCCCCTCGCCCCTCCTGAACCCGGACGAACGGCAGCGGATGGGAGAGGCGGCGGTTCGTGCCGCGCGCGCCGTGAAGTACGTGGGGGCGGGTACCGTCGAATTCCTCTACCGGGACGGCGAGTTCTTCTTCCTGGAGATGAACACCCGCCTCCAGGTCGAACACCCGGTCACCGAACTGGTCACCGGTGTCGATCTGGTGGAGTGGCAGTTCCTCGTCGCGTCGGGCGAGGCGCTGCCGCTGGGGCAAGTGGAGATCCCCCTGCGCGGCCATGCGATCGAGTGCCGGATCACCAGCGAGTCCCCGTTCGACGGCTTCCTCCCCGCGACCGGCTCCGTGAGCGAACTGGTGCTCCCCGGCGGCCCCGGGGTGCGCTGGGACGGCGGGATTGCGCGCGGGTCGGAGATCGGTCTCCACTACGACCCCCTCCTCGGCAAGTTGATCACCCATGGCTCCGACCGGCCGTCGGCCATCCGGCGCATGCGGCGGGCGCTCGCGGAGTTCAGGATCGGCGGTGTATCCACCAGCGCGCCGCTGCTCGCCCGGATCATGGAGGAGCCCGACTTCCTGGCGGGCCGCCTTTCGACCGCGTACCTCGCCGAGCACCCCGAACTCTTCGCCGCCGACGTCCCGGTGGCCACGCGCGACGTGATGGTGGCCGCCGCCGCCCTCCTGGAACACCAGAGGCGGAGCGAGTGGGCCGCTCCCCGCATCGGCCGGGGCGGCCCGCCCTTCTCCCCGTGGCGGCGCGGTCTCGATGCGCACGGGTCCCACGGGCCGGGCGGCTCCCGATGACCTCGCAGCAACCGGGAGTGCGCCGGGGAACGCGGTACGTGGTCTCCCTGCTCGGGAAGGAGCACGAGGTCGTCGTCGGCACGGATGGGGAGGTCGTCATCGACGGCCGCCGCCGCGCAGCCTCCCTGGCCGCGACGAGCCCGCCGGGCGGGCATTCCCTGATTCTGGACGGTGCCTCCTTCGCGCTGCTGGCCCGGGCGGGGCCCAGGGGCGAATGGGACCTCGACCTCGATGGCCGCACCGTGCGGGCCGATGTCCTGGACGAACGAGAGGCGAAGGTGCGGCAGCTCTCCGGGATGGCCGAGGGCGCGGCCGGGACCCCGGCCCTCAAGGCTCCCATGCCGGGCATGGTGGTTCAGGTGGCCGTGCAGGAGGGTGAGGCGGTGGAGCGGGGGGCCAAGGTCCTGATCGTGGAGGCCATGAAGATGGAAAACGAATTGCGGGCCGCGGCGACCGCCACGGTCAAGCGAATCCTGGTGGCGCCCGGGGAGGCGGTCGAGAAGGGACAAACCCTGGTCGAGTTCGGCGAGGCGGAGGCAGCGTGACACGAAGAGACGACGGCACGGTCTTTGACGAGCTGCCCGAGGGCTTCGATGTCGGAGAAGACCTCGGGCAGCCGGGCGGCTATCCCTTCACACGCGGGGTCTACGACTCGATGTACCGGGGGCGCCTGTGGACGATGCGCCAGTACGCCGGTTTCGGCACCGCCGAGGACACCAATCAGCGCTACCATTTTCTGCTCGGCCGCGGTACCACCGGCCTCTCCGTCGCCTTCGACCTCCCCACCCAGATGGGCTTCGATTCCGACGCGGCGATGGCCGCGGGAGAGGTGGGGCGCGTTGGGGTCGCGATCGATTCCATCGCGGACATGCGGACCCTCTTTCGCGGCATCGACCTGGGCACGGTGTCGTGTTCGATGACCATCAACGCTACCGCGCCCATCCTGCTGGCTCTCTACACGGCGGTGGCGGATGAGACCGGCGTGTCCCGCACCCGGCTGCGGGGAACCGTCCAGAACGATGTGCTCAAGGAGTACATCGCCCGGGGCACCTACATCTACCCGGTCGAGCCCTCGCTGCGCCTGGTGAGCGACCTGATGTCCTTCTGCTCTGCCGAGCTGCCCCGCTGGAACACCATCTCGGTCTCGGGCTACCACATCCGCGAGGCGGGCTCGACGGCTGCGCAGGAAATCGCCTTCACCCTCTCGAACGGGGTCGAATACGTACGCCGCGCCCTCTCCCGGGGGGTCGAGCTGGAGGACTTCGCCCCCCGCGTCTCGTTTTTCTTCGCCGCGCACAACAACCTCTTCGAGGAGGTCGCCAAATTCCGTGCGGCCCGGCGGGTGTGGGCGCGCATCATGAAGGAACGCTTCGGCGCCTCGGACCGCTCGTGCCGCCTTCGCTTCCACACCCAGACGGGCGGCTCAACGCTGACCGCCCAGCAGCCGATGAACAACGTCGTCCGGGTCACGATCCAGGCGCTGGCGGCGGTGCTGGGCGGCACCCAGTCGCTGCACACCAACGGCTACGACGAGGCTCTCGCGCTGCCCACCGCCGAGGCCGCCGCGCTGGCCCTGCGCACACAGCAGATCCTGGCCGAGGAATCGGGAGTGACGGAGTGGGTGGACCCCCTCGGGGGAAGCTTCCTTGTCGAGCACCTCACCGACCGCCTCGAGGCTGAAGCGCTCGCGCACATGGCGCGAATCGACGAGACGGGCAGCGCCTCGGCGGCCATCGAGTTCATGCGCGAGGAGATCCACCGGGCCGCGTACCGGCATCAGCTCGAGATCGAGTCGGGAGAGCGCGTCGTCGTGGGCGTGAACCGCTATGAGACCGACGCCGCCGGTGAGCCGCCGCCAGGGCCGGATTTCCGGCGGCTGGAAACCCGCCAGGTCACGGACCTCGCCGAGTTTAAGACCGCAAGGGACGAGGCCACCGTGCGGGGCCATCTGAGCCGCGTGCGGCAGGTTGCCGCGGGTGACGCAAACCTGCTGCCTGCGATGGTCGAAGCGGTCAAGGGCGGTGTGACCCTGGGCGAAATCAGCGACGCGCTGCGCGGCGTCTGGGGGACCTACCAGAGTCCGGCGTGAGCCGGTGCCGGTGCAGGCTCAGTCGATCGGTCAGCCGCTGGCACTCCGTGGTGTATCCGAAAGGGTACACGAGTCCGCGGCCAGCCCTTGCCTCTCCCGTCCCGCCATCGCTAGTGTGAACGTGTGTGGATGCGCTCTCCGGAGCACGCGATATGCCCTCTCCGGAGCATGCGGATATCCTCTCCGGAGCCAGATATGAAATCATTCGGCGTTCCAATCCTGGTGCTGGGGGCCGTTCTGGTCCTCGCCGGCCGGGATACCGGCGCCGAGTACTCATGGCGGCAGGCGGCGGTCGGATCGCCTCTGGGCGGATGGCAGGTCGCCTCCCATGGCGCGGCGGAGTTCCGGTCCGCCACCTCACCCGAAACCGAAGTCGTCCAGCGCGTCTGCGTCCGTTGCCACAATGATCGCCGCCTCCTCGGCAACCTGTCGCTCGAGGGCTTCACGGTGGAGGAGGCCGGGGGCAACGCCGACATCGCCGAACGGATGGTGCGCAAGCTCCGCGCCGGAATGATGCCGCCTCCGGGCACCCGCAGGCCCGCCGGTGACACCCTTGTCGTGCTGGTCGAGCGGCTCGAGAGCATCCTCGATGTCACGGCAGCCGGGCGTCCCAACCCCGGGCCCCGCACCTTCCAGCGCCTCAACCGGCCCGAGTACGAACGGGCCGTGCACGATCTGCTGGAGCTTGATGTCGACGCGGGAGATTGGCTTCCCCTCGACCAGATGAGCGCCAACTTCGACAACATCGCGGACGTTCAGGCCATGTCGCCCACCCTGGTGGAGTCGTACCTGAACGCGGCGGCCGAGATCAGCCGCTGGGCGGTGGGGGACCGGACCGCGCCTCCGGTGGATCGCGCGTACAAGCAGACGGACTATACGTCGCAGCATCCCTGGGACCGGATCGAGGGGGCACCCTACGGGACACGGGGAGGCCTCGTCGTCGACCACGTCTTCCCGGCGGACGGCGAATACGTCTTCGAACTCGGGTTCTCGTCGGGCGCGAACTCCCGCTTCGAGGATGTGGACATCTCCGTGGACGGCGAACGTGTCGCCCTTCTGCATCATGCGCGCACGGGCGCGGGAGCGGACGGTCGGGGCGCGAACCCGGTGCGCACTGGTCCCGTCTTCGTTCGCGCCGGGCAGAAGTCGGTGTCCGCCGCCTTCATCCGCGGCTTCGACGGGCCCTACGAGGATCTGATCCGGCCGCATGACTGGTCCATGGCGGGCGGGGGCTCGGGCGGAAGCGGTATCACGACCCTGCCGCACCTCCGGGAGGTGGTGATCCGAGGACCGCTCAACGTGACGGGCGTGTCCGAGACGCCCACGCGACGCAGGATCTTCGTCTGCCGCCCGACCGCGCCGGGAGAAGAACGTCCCTGCGCCCGGCGGATCATCGAGGGATTGGCCACACGCGCCTACCGCCGTCCCGTGACGATGTCGGATGTGCAGGGGTTGATGACCTTCTTTGAGAGCGGCGCCGGGACGGGTGGCTTCGAGGAAGGCGTCCGCCGTGCTATCGAGGCCCTCCTGGCGAGCCCGCACTTCGTCTTCCGCGCCGAACGCGAGCCCGAGGACGTCGAGCCCGGCGAAGTCTACCCGGTCTCGAGCGTGGAACTGGCCTCCCGCCTCTCGTTCTTCCTTTGGGGTGCGCCGCCCGACGAAGCGCTGATGTCCGTGGCGGCCGATGGACGCCTGCAAGACGAGGGCGAGCTTGAGCGGCAGGCCCTGCGGATGCTCGAGGACCCGCGCTCAAGCGCGCTGGGGAGTCGTTTCGCGAGGCAGTGGTTTCGCCTGCAGGACCTGTACAAGGTCCATCCGGACCCGAATTTCTTCCCGAACTTCGACGACAACCTGGCCGACGCCATGCGCCGGGAGACGGAGCTGTTCTTCAACAGCCTCGTCCGCGAGGACCGGAGCGTCCTGGACCTTTACCGGGCGGACTACACCTTCGTGAACGAGCGGCTGGCCGCCCACTACGGCTTCCCGAGTGCGTCAGGGTCGCACTTCCGCCGGGTCGGCTACCCCGACGACCGCCGCGTCGGCCTTCTCGGGCACGGGAGCGTCCTCGTCCTCACGTCGCTGGCCAACCGCACGTCACCGGTGCTGCGCGGGAAGTGGGTCATGGAGGTCATGCTGGGCACGCCGCCCCCGCCCCCGCCGCCCGGGATCCCCGATCTCGAGGAGACCGAGGCGTCGCGCGATGGCCGGATACTCACGACCCGGGAACGCATGGAGATCCATCGCGAAAACCCGGCGTGCCGATCCTGTCACCGTTTCATGGACCCGATCGGTCTGGCGCTCGACAACTTCGACGTCACGGGGAAATGGCGGTCGCTGGAAAGCGGCGTCCCCCTGGACACTCGCGGCGACTTCTACGACGGGACGCCGGTGGCGACGCCGGCCGAGCTGTCGAGGGCACTGCTCAAGCGGCCGCTCCCCCTGGTGCGAACCTTCACCGAGAACCTCATGGCGTACGCACTGGGCCGCCGTGTCGAGTACTACGACCAACCCGCCGTCAGGGAGATCGTGCGGCGGACCGAGGCGGACGGATATCCCGTCTCTTCACTCATTCTCGGCGTGGTCCGGAGTGACGCCTTCAGATTGAAGCAGGCCGCGGCGGCCACGACCGCCGGGGACGCCGATGCCGGGACATCTCGCTCCCGGGAGAACCAGTAAATCCGAGGGAACCATGCAATTCATCACCGGCACACACATCCCCCGCAGGACTTTCCTTCGCGGTCTGGGGGCCACCGCGGCCCTGCCGCTCCTCGACGCCATGATCCCGGCCGGGCGCCTGCGCGCGGACGCGGCGGCGGTGTCGGGTCCGACGCGTCTGGTGTGTATCGAGGAAGTGCACGGACTGCCCGGATGCAACGAATGGGGGGCCACGAAGCACCTCTTCGCCCCGGCGACGACCGGGAAGGACTTCGAAATCCTCCCCGAGAGCGCGCTCACCTCGCTGAAGCCCTTCCAGGAACACCTGACGATCGTCAGCAACACCGACGTGCGCATGGCGGAGGCGTTCACGACGCCCGAGATCGGCGGCGACCACTTCCGCTCCAGCGCGGTCTTCCTGACCCAGTCCCATCCGAAGCAGACGCAGGGCTCCGACATCCATGTGGGCACGTCGCTCGACCAGATGTACGCCCAGCGCTTCGGCCAGGATACGCCTCTTCCCTCGATGCAATTCTGCATCGAGAACCTCGACCAGGCGGGGGGCTGCACCTACAACTACTCCTGCGCCTACACCGACACGATCAGCTGGGCGTCGCCCAACGAGCCGCTACCCATGATCCGCGACCCGCGCGTCGCCTTCGACATGCTCTTCGGGGCCGGTGGCACGCCGGAGGAGCGGGCCTCGCGCCGTGCCTCGCGGAGGAGCATCCTGGACTGGATGGCGGGGGAGATCGCGTCGCTGAAGCGGGAGCTGGGGGCGGTGGACCGCGTCCGCATGGACCGCTACCTGGACAACGTGCGCGAGATCGAGCGCCGCATCGCCGCGGTCGAGTCCCGCAACACCGGGGGCGAGGAACGGGAGTTGCCGGAGGCGCCCGCGGGCGTGCCGGACTCGTTCTCCGAGCACATGAGGCTGATGTTCGACCTGCAGGTGCTCGCCCTCGAGACGAACATGACCCGGGTCATCTCCTTCAAGACGGGCCGTGACGCCGACAACCGCGTCTTCCCCGAGAGCGGCTCGGACCGGCCGTTCCACCCCGCGTCCCACCACGGCAGCAGGGAAGAGGGGATCCTCGAGTTCAACAGGATCTGCCAGTACCGGGTGGGACAGCTGCCGTACTTCCTGGAGAAGCTCCAGCAGAGCATGGAAGGCGGCGAGAGCCTGCTCGACAAGACGATGATCATGTGGGGCTCGCCGATGGCGGACTCGAACCTGCACAACCACCGCCGCTGTCCCCTGATCCTCCTGGGCGGGGCCGATGGCCAGCTGGAGGGCAACCTCCACCTGAAGGCGCCGGACGGGACACCGATGGCGAATGCCATGCTGGCGGCGCTCAACGGGCTGGGCATGGATATGCCGGGCTTCGGCGACAGCACGGGCGAGTTCTCGCTGACGCCGGGGTCTTCGGCGGCGACGCAGGGGTGACCATGAAACGCGTTACACTTCTGGCCGGGGCCGTCGTGCTGGCGTTCACCGGGGCGATGCCGGGTGACGATTCGGCCATGCCGGGCCTCGATTCAGCCTTGCCGGGTCCCGATTCCCCCGTGGCCGACGCGGCGATGCGCGGAGACCGCGCGGTCGTGCGGGAACTCCTCGCGGGCGGCGCCGATGTCAACGCGGCCCAGGGTGACGGGATGACCGCGCTGCATTGGGCCGCCGAATACGGTGACACGGAGATGGCACGGATGCTCCTCCATGCCGGGGCCGCGGTGGCGCCGGCGACACGGATCGGGTCGTATGCGCCGCTGCACCTCGCCGCGAGGAACGGCCACACATCCCTGGCAGTGCTCCTCCTGGAGGCCGGCAGCGACGCGACGGCGACCGCGCCGGGGACGGGGACCACGCCGCTCCACCTCGCTGCCGCGGCAGGGGCGGCGGAGCTGGCCGTGGCGTTGATCGAACGGGGAGCCGACGTCGACGCGCGCGAAGCCGGGTGGGGTCAGACCCCGCTGATGTTCGCGGCCTCCATGAATCGCGTGGACGCGATCCGTGCGCTCCTGGATGCGGGTGCGGATCCGGACATCACCAGCCGGGTGGAAGACCTGGTCGCCCTTTCGGCTCTCGACCGGCTCGCGAACACGCGTCGCAGCAACGCGATCAAGGCGCTGACGGCGGACGGCGCCCGCAGCCCGACCGCCGGGGAGTTCCAGGCTGCCGTGCGGGCGGCGCGCGCGGTCTACGCCGAAGGGCTTCCCGAAGACGAAGAGGAGGAAGAAGAGGACGACTTCCGGCCTCGGCGGATCACCGCGAAGGGTGGCCTGACGGCGCTCCTGCACGCGGTTCGCCAAGGCCACCGCGAGGTGGCGGCAGCACTGCTGGATGGCGGTGCCGACATCGACCTTCCCAGCGCAAGCGACGGCACCAGCCCCCTCCTCATGGCGACGATCAACGGTCAGTTCGACCTGGCCCTCGCGCTGATCGCAAGGGGCGCCGATCCTTCCGTCGCGTCTGCGCTGAACGGCGCGACCCCGCTCTGGGCCGCGGTGAACGCACGCTGGCAGCCCCGCACCCGCTATCCGCAGCCCCAGGAGATGGGGCTCCAGACGGCCACCTACCTGGATATGATGGAAGCTCTCCTGGAAGCTGGCGCGGACCCGGACGTGCGGCTCACGCTCCACCCCTGGTACATGGAGTACAGCGGGTGCGGCAACCGCAACTGCGGCCTTGTCGACACGGAAGGCGCGACCGCGTTCTGGCGGGCCGCGTACGCGACCGACGTGGCGGCGATGAGGCTCCTGGCCGCATACGGGGCCGACCCCGATGTCGCCACCAAGGCGCCCCCGCGCAGGCGCCGCCTGTCGCCGGACGAGTTCCTCAGGCAGCAGAACCAGAGCCAGCTCGCCTCCGACTCCACCTATTCGGAATTGGCGGACTCCGGGCGCGTGGCGCTCATGCGGTCGGTACGCGACGACCTCCCGGCCGACATGCAGGACGACTTCCCGGACGACCTTCTGGACGATCTCGACGAGGCGGTCCGCGAGGACCTTGTCCGAGCGTCCGCGGTGAGTGACTCCCTGCGGGCACTCGAGCCGGACGCGTCGGGGCTTCCGCCCGTCGACGTGGGCGGCCTGGGCGTGTGGCCGATCCATGCCGCGTCCGGTGTCGGCTACGGCGAGGGGTTCGCCGGCAACGCCCACCGCCACGCGCCCGACGGCTGGCTCCCGGCCGTTCGCTACCTGGTGGAGGAGCTCGGAGCGGACGTCAACGCCCGTGACCACAACGGCTACAATGCACTCCACCACGCGGCCGCGCGGGGTGACCACGAGCTCATCATCTACCTCGTGGAGCAGGGTGGTGACATCAGGGCGGTGAGCCGCCGTGGACAGACCGTCGCGGACCTGGCCAACGGACCGGTCCAACGGGTCTCGCCGCTACCCGCTACGGTTGCACTGCTGGAGAAGCTGGGGTCGGCCAACAGCCATCGCTGCCTGACCTGCTGAGGCTGCTCTCCCTCAGCTGACCGGCCTGCTCCGGGCGCCGATCGTGTACTCGGGCGGTTCGACGCCCAGCAGGTGCCGCACGAAGTAGTCCCACCTTCGCCTCATCATGTACGGTTCGTTGCCGAATCCGTGACCCCGGTTCGGCATCATGATGAGGTCGAAGTCCTTGTCCGCAGCGATGAGCGCGTCCGCGACCAGCAGCGTGTTGTACAGGGGCACGTTGGTGTCCATGGTCCCGTGGGCGAGCAGCAGCTTGCCCTGCAGATTCCCGGCGATCAGCTGGTTGGCCTGGTTGTCGTAGTTGGTGGTGCCGTCCGGATAGGTCTCGAGCAGCCCCTGCCACTTCTCGCCCCAGTCGTCCTCGTAGTTGCGATTGTCGTGGTTGCCGGCCTGCGACACCGCCACCTTGTAGAAGTCCGGGTAGCGCAGGATGCCCGCCGTGCTGGCGAAGCCGCCTCCCGAGTGTCCCCAGATACCGACCCGGTCGAGGTCCATCCAGGCGTGACGGGCGCCGAGCTGCCGCACCATCCCCACCTGATCGGGAAGCCCGTTGTCGCCCATGTTGCCGTAGTAGGCGTCGTGATACTCCTTGGAGCGCCCGGGTGTGCCCATGGCGTCGACCTCCACCACGATGAAGCCCAGCTCGGCGATTGCCTGCTTGTCACCCCGTGACGCCCGGAACGAACGTGAGCCCACGCTGCCCGACTGCGGCCCCGGATACAGGTAGTTGACGACCGGATACGAGCGCGACGGGTCGAAGTGGGTGGGCGTGTACAGGAGGCCGTACAGGTCGGTCTCGCCGTCCCGCGCCTTGACCGTGAAGGGTTCGGGGGGTTGCCAGCCGCTGTCGGCCAGACGCGAGATGTCCGCACGCTCCAGCTCCACGACCGCGTCGCCGTCCAGGTCGCGCAGGACCGTGACAGGGGGGATGACGGGGGTCGAATAGCTGTCGACGAAGTACTCGCCCGAGGGGGACAGGGTGACGGTGTGGTTGGCGCTGTCCGGGGTGAGGAGCTTCAGGCCGCTGCCGTCCATGGCGACGCTGTACAGGTACTGGAAGTAGGGGTCGCCGAGCTCGCGCCCCGTGCCGGTGAAGTAGAGCTTCCGGCCCTCTTCATCCACCCGCAGCAGCTGGCGGACGTTCCAGTCCCCGGTGGTGATACGATCCAGGAGTTCGCCGGTGCCGAGGTCGTAGCGGTACAGGTGCCCCCAGTTGTGACGCCTGGAGAACCAGATGACCTCGTTCGACGCCTGCAGCACCCGCCAGTTGACCGTCCCCGAGCCCGACTCGAAGAAGCTCTCTTCCGTCTCGTCGAGCACGTCCCGGACCGCGCCCGTTTCGGGGTCCGCCACGCGGAGCTGAGCGTGCTTGTGGTCGCGCGAATTCGACACGAAGGCAAGCTGCGCGCCGTCGGCGCTCCACTCGGCGTCCAGCAGCACGCCACCCGGCCCGGCGACGTGGTCGGTGATGGAGGACCGGTGCGGGTCCGGAGGCATCTGGAGACGGACCATCCTGGGCCCGTCGACGTGGATCACCACGCGGCTGATGCGGAAGATGAGGCTGTCGCCCGGCAGCGGGTACTTCCATGACGCCTGCTCGGGATGGCCCACGTTGGTGGTGGCCATGTGCATCTCGCCCACGCCGCGGCCGTCGTGCTGGAAGGTCGCGATCATGTCCGACCCCGGCGACCACAGCAGCACCGGCGAGTCGCGCTTCACCCAGCCCGCGTTGTTGGTCGCGTAGCCGTAGTCCTCGACGCCGTCGGTGGTGAGCGCGGTCTCGGCGCCGCTGTCCAGGTCGCGCACCCAGAGGTTGTGGTCCCGGATGAAGGCGGCCTTCGTCCCGTCGGGGGAGACGATCGCGTTCGGGTCTCTCTCGGGCGGGGACGGAGCCGGGGCGCAGCTGTACGCGCCGAGGTCGCAGCGCAGGTAGGCGTCGTCGGCCCGCACGGTGACGGCGTTGCCGGAGGGGCTCGGCTCGAAGGTGCCAAAGGGCAGTTCCAGCGGCTGGTAGGTGGTGCCGGTGGCCGCGCCCAGGGCGGTGGCCAGGCGCGCATGATCGAAGGCGTGCGTACGCGTGGCGGTGGCGGGGTCCACCAGGATGAACTCGGTGCCTTCGAGTGTGGCGCTGCGGTACCAGAAGCGGTCGCCGGGCAGCCAGGCGGGCTGAACGGACGCGCCGAAGACGAGCCGCGCGGTCCCGCCGGACAGGAACGACTCCGCCCGCGCGTAGTCCTCCACCGTGACGGTGACGGGGGGCTGCCGGGCGGGGAGGGGGCGGGGGGAGGCGGGGAGGGCGGCGGCGGTGGCCACGGTGAGGATCAGGACGCGAAGAGTGGGTAGTCTGGTGCGCATGGTCGGCCGGGTGGAGGGGGGGAGGGGGCGGGTGGCCCTATCAGGGTACCCGAAGCCGCGCCGGGGGGGCAAATTCGGCCGGACGAAAATGGTCCCGTTCAGCTATCGGAGTGCCCCGCGTTTGTGCCGACATTGGACTACCGGGTTCCCGGGTGAGTCCACGTGGCCCGAGGGGCCGGTGGACACCCCGATGCTATCCCTCTACCATGCGATCCCTCTACATGCTATCATTACCTTACCAACCTATGCATAATAGTAAGGCAATCACTCCAAGGAGGCATGCCGATGCTTGTCAGGATCACGTCGAAGCGCCAGGTCACCTTCCCGGCCCGCGTACTGGAGGCGCTGGGCGTGGTGCCCGGCGATCGGCTCCGGCTGGAGGAGGGCCCCGACGGCTTCCTGCTGAAGCCGCAGCACATTGATCTTGCCAGGCTCGCACCCCTCCGGGGGAAGCTCCGCTGTGGCCACGGCGCTTTCGACCTCGCCTCCTTCCGTCGGGAGTCCCATGGTCCGGCGCTACGGGATTGACACCACCGTCCTCGTCCGGTTGCTCACCGGAGACCCGGAGGACGAGTACGTGCGCATTGTCGAACGACTGTCCGTGCTGGTGAGGAACGAGGGTGCGGAGATCGTGGCGTCGAACCAGGTGATCGGCGAGGCGTACCTGGCGGTCCGGCACCACTACGGCGTGGACAGGGCAGATGCCCGGGCCGGTCTCCGCAACGTGCTGCGCAGCGGCCTGGCGGCGCCCCTGAACGGCTTCCGCGCCCTGGTCGCCATCGAGGCCTCCACGCCGCCGGGGTTGCTGGACCGCCTCATCGCCGATGACTACGCCCGCTCCCGATCGGTGGTCCTGACCCTCGATGGCGATGTCGCGGGCCTGCCGGGGGTGGTGTTGCTGTAGTAAATCGTATTGCGACTTGCGACAATACGTATTACGATACGGTCATGAACGCTCTCTCGGTCAAGCTGCCCGCCAAAATGCACGCTGCGCTCGCCGACGAGGCGCGACGCCGCAACGTCACGCGGTCCGCCCTCGTTCGGCACATCATCGGTGAAGCACTCGATTCCGATCCGGGGGCTGCGTCGCCAAGCTGCATCCAACTGGCTGGGGATCTGATCGGCTCCTTCCGAAGCGGCCGTCGGGATCTGGCGACCAACAAGCGGCTGCTCGACGAAGCCGTCACCGGAGACGCCGACGTTTGACGTCCCCGACCGTCGTCGTTGACACGGGCCCCATCGTCGCGCTGCTCGATGCCGACGAAGCCCATCACGGTTGGGCACGAAGCCGGTTCGAAGCGCTGAGCCCCCCGCTCCTCACCTGCGAAGCGGTTCTGTCCGAGGCGTCTTTTCTCCTCATGCGCGCGGGCGCGGATCCGAGCATACCGGCAACGCTCGTCGAACGAGGGCTGCTGCGAGTGGCCGGCTCCCTGGGCTCGGACGATGACGCGGCCGGGGTGGCTCGCCTGATGCGCCGCTACGCCAATGTCCCGATGTCCTTTGCCGACGCGTGCCTGGTTCGGATCGTCGAGTGCACCGAAGACGGCTCGATCATGACGCTCGACTCCGATTTCCACGTGTATCGGCAGGCGGAGCGGCGTATGATCCCGCTGCTCATCCCCCGTTAGAGCCGGCATGGCGTTCATGCGTCTACCCCGTCTCTCTTGACCTCAAGTCATGGGCCTGGTCTATCTTCCCCGTCATTCGCCTGGAGCAGCGCTCACATGAAGCCACCTCCCCGCCTCCGCACCGCCGCCGTCCATGCGGGCGAGTCCCCCGACCCGGTCACCGGGGCTTCGGCCCCCAACCTGGTCATGTCCTCCACCTTCGTCACCCGGGACGCGGGCGGCTTCTCGGCCCACGGCCTGGACGATGCCTCCGGCTTCCTGTACACGCGCTGGTCGAACCCCACGGTGGCCCAGCTGGAAGCGAAGCTGTGCGCGCTGGAGGGCGCCGAGGCCTGTCTCTGCCTCGGCTCCGGGATGGCGGCGGCGGCAGGGGTCCTTCTCTCCCTCCTGAGCGCCGGCGACCACATCGTCATGAGCGACACCAACTACGCGGGGGTGGCGGAGCTCGGCCGCGACACCTTGCCCCGCCTGGGGGTCGACGTCTCGTTCGCGGATACCTCCGATCCACGCAACGTCGAAGCCGCGCTCCGCCCGAACACGAAGCTGATCTGGCTCGAAACCCCCGCCAACCCGATCGTCCGGCTCGCGGACATCGCGGCCGTCGGGCGCATCGCGGCGGCGCACCCCGGCGTCCGCGTCGCCGTCGATTCCACCTTTGCCACGCCGGTCGCCACCCGTCCCCTGGAGCTCGGCGCCCACTACGTCATGCACTCGCTCACCAAGTACATCGGCGGGCACGGCGACGCGGTGGGCGGGGCGGTGCTCGGCAGCAGGGAGGACATCGCGGCGTTGCGCCTGGAGGCGGGCATCCACTACGGCGGCGTGCTGTCGCCCTTCAACGCGTGGCTGATCATGCGGGGCGCCGCCACCCTGCCGATCCGCATGAAGGCCCATGAAGAAAACGCGCTGGCGGTGGCGCGCTTTCTGGAAGACCATCCCCGCGTCACCCGCGTCATCTACCCGGGCCTCGCGTCACACCCGCAGCACGGACTCGCCCGCCGCCAAATGGCCAACTTCTCCGGGATGCTCACCTTCCAGGCCGCCGCCGGAGCCGAGCTGGCCCAGCGCATGGCCAGGGAGCTGCGAGTGATTCACCACGCGGTGTCGCTCGGGCACCACCGGAGCCTCGTCTTCTGGATGGACACACCGTCGCTCATGGAGACGTCGTTCCGGCTGGGCGGGGCGCAGCTCGAGAGCTACCGGGCCTACGCGGGTGACGGCATCTTCCGCATGTCGGTGGGGCTGGAGGACGCCGGAGATCTGTGCGAGGATCTGGCGCGGGTGCTGGGGTAGCGGGGCTACGCGGCGTATCCCCATACTTGAGACACGCTGCCGCTTGATGTCTTCCAGGAACAGAGGCGAATGATGAACCATTCCGGCTTCCGACTCCCATTTGCCGTTCGCGCCGCCGCGGTCCCCGCATTCGGCGCCCTGGCACTCACCTCCGCCCCGCTCCTGTCAGCGGGCTCTCACCTGGCCGCCCAGGGATTCGGCGGCAGCGTCGCCGTGGTCAACGACCAGGTGCTGGTCGGCGAGGCGTCGAACGCCACACTGCCCGGCATCGTCTACGTGTACGGCCGTGTCGGCGGCGGCTGGAGCGAGACCGCCAGGCTGACCCTGTCGGACATCAACGCTCCCCCGGATGGCTTCGGCCGCTCGATGGACGCCGACGGGGAGCTGATCATCATCGGGGCACCCGGCCTGGATGCGGGAAGCGGGGCCGCGCTGGTCTATCGGAACGAACAACCGGGCAGGTGGGGATCGCCGGCCCGTCTGACGCCCGCGACCCGCGGCGAGGACACCCGGTTCGGGACCACGGTGGCGATCGACGGTGATGTGGCACTCGTGTCCGCGCCAGGGGAGAACGACGGCGCCGGAGCCGTCTACGTCTTCACCTGGGACGGGACCGCGTGGCGCCAGCGCACCCGATACTCGCCCGCCGAGGGCGGCCAGGGCTTCGGCACTACGGTGGCGCTCGACGGAACCTCGGTGCTGGTGGGTACCGCCCAGTCTCGTGACGCCCCGGCCGAGGTCCACGCCCTTCGGCTGGATCCGGCGTCGGGCGGGCTGGGCGGTTCGAGCCTGCTGGCTCCGGAGACCGACCTGGGGGAGCGAAGCCTCTTCGGACTCTCGGTGGCCGTCAGCGGGTCCCTCGCGCTGGTGGGGGCCCCCGGCACCAACGAGCGGGCCGGTTCGGTCCTCCTCTTCGAGCGCGACGATGCGATGGGCGCGTGGATTCCCGCGGGCTCCCTTTCGGCCTTCGACGCGTTCCCGCGGTCGCAGTTCGGCTCCACGATCGGCTTCGACGATGACGATGTCTGGATCGGTGCACCGGGCGCCAGCGCCGGGCTGGGCGGCCTGTATCACTTCACGCGCGATGGGGGCACGGGGTGGACCCGTGTGGTCCGGTCCGGCCGCGACGATCTGGGCGACCGCGCGTCCTTCGGCAGCTCGCTGGCGGTCGCCGGCGACGTGTTCGTCATCGGGGCCGGGGGCGTCGACAGCCGGGCCGGCGGCGCGGTGATCGCCGTGCGGGGCGCCGATGGCGAGTGGGCGTCCGGGGACCTGGTCATCGGCGACCACCGGGGCCTTCCGGCCATCGTGGGACTCGAAGACGAGATCCCGTGCGTGGAGAACGACGCGGCCGGCTACGAGTGCGACCACGTCAACATCATCTCGTTCCTCCCCATCAAGGAGATGGCGGGCGGGCGCGGCGCGCGGCTGAACGACATCTGGGGCTGGACCGATCCCGAGTCGAGGCGCGAGATCGCCATTGTGGGACGAAGCGACGGCACCGCCTTCGTCGACCTCACCGACCCCTACAACCCCGTCATGCTCGGCGACCTGCCCAAGACCCCCGGATCCCGGAGCAGCGTCTGGCGCGACATGAAGGTCTATCGCGACCACGTCTACGTCGTCGCCGACGGAGCGGGTGAGCACGGGGTGCAGGTGCTTGACCTGCGGCGCCTGCTCGAGGTGCGCGGGGAGCCCGTCACCTTCGAGCCGGACTACACCTACGACGGCATCCACAGCGCGCATAACATCGTGGTCAACGAGCAGACCGGCTTCGGCTACGCGGTCGGCAGCAGCGGCGGCGGCGAAACCTGCGGCGGCGGGCTGCACATGCTCGACCTGAGCGAACCCGGGTTGCCCTCGTTCGCGGGGTGCTTCTTCGACGGCGAGTCCGGGCGGCGCGGCACCGGGTACTCGCACGACGCCCAGTGCGTCATCTACGACGGCCCCGACGAGGACTACCGCGGCCGGGAGATCTGCCTGGGCTCCAACGAGACCGCGCTCAGCATCTCGGACGTGACCGACAAGGACAATCCGGTCACGGTTGCGATCATGAACTATCCCAACGTCGAGTACGCGCACCAGGGGTGGCTGACCGAGGACCACCGCTACTTCTACATGAACGACGAAGGGGACGAACCCGCGGGGGTTGTCGAGGGGACGCGGACCCTGGTCTGGGACGTGATCGACCTCGACGAGCCGATCCTGGTCAAGGAGTACATCGCCAGCACGCCCGACACCGACCACAACCTCTACATCCGCGGCAACCTGATGTACCAGTCGAACTACGGCGCGGGGCTCAGGATCCTGGACATCACCAACCCCACGGACCCGGTCGAGGTCGCGTACTTCGACAACTCGCCGTACGGCGGCGCGTCGTGGAGCAACTACCCGTACTTCGAGAGCGGCGTGGTGGTGATGACCAGCACCGGCGACGGACTGTTCATCGTGAGGAACACCGCGAGAAGGAACCTGATTCCGTAAGGGGGCCATGGTGAAACCCCGTCGAACTCCGCTCGTCGCGGCGTCTCTTGTCGCGCTCGGGCTCGCCTGCGGTGCCGGTGACGTGGCAGGACCGGAAGCGCCCCGGACGTTGGAGTGGGTCCGGCTCTCGCTCGAGTCGGGTGAGGGGCTGAACATCGCCGTCCTGCGCCCGGAGGCCGCGGCCAGGGGCCTGGTGCTGGCGTTCCCGTGGGGCGGGGGCGACGCGAACCTGCTCCTGAGCCTGCTCGACTCCTACTGGGATCAGGCGGCTCCAGCGGCGGGGTACGCGGTCGTGGGCGTGGAGGTGTACGGCCCTGGAATGGAGACGAGCGCCGGGGCCGTGATGGCGGCGGTGCTCGGCTGGATCGACGAGAATCTGGCGGGGGCGTCGGGGGACATCGTGATGACGGGCGCGTCCGCAGGCGGGGTGGGGGTCTTCCACGCCGCGCTGGCGGTTCCGGACCGAGTGGGCGGGATCATCGCCATGCCGGGGCGCTACACCGGAGAGTCCGCGCTGGCCGAGCTCGCCGGGGTCCCCGTGTGGATGATGGTGGGCGAGGACGATGCCAACTGGGTGTCGAGGTCCGAAGCCACCGCCAAGTTGTTGGAGGCGGCCGGAGCCGAGGTCACCCACGAAGTCATGCAGGGCCAGGGACATGTGCTGATTGTCCCCCAGGACGCGCTGACGGGGTGGATCGAGGGGCGGTAGGGATGATCCGCTTCTCCCGGGAGTCCCCTTTGATGCGCAGGATGTCCACCTTCCCCCTCGTCCTCGCGGCAGCGCTGGTCTGCGCCGCAGCCGGTTGGGCGGTCGCGCCCGCGGCGGCGCAATCGGTGTCCGACCCGGTCCATGTCACCCTCGACGAGGGCACGAACATCGCCGTCGCGTTGTCGCCCGATGGCGAGACCCTCGCCGTCGACCTGGTGGGGCGCATCTGGGTGATGCCCGCCGCCGGGGGCGTGGCCGAGCCGCTCACCGACGCGCTCGGCGACGCGCGCCAGCCCGCGTGGTCGCCGGACGGCAGCCGGATCGCGTTTCAGGCGTACTGGGACGGCAACTACCATGTGTGGAGCGTGGCGGGAGACGGGACGGGTCTCCGCCAGCACACACACGGCCCCTTCGATCACCGTGAGCCGCACTGGTCTCCGGACGGGGACCGGATCGCGTTCAGTTCGGACCGGGCGGGCAGCTACGACATCTGGATGCTCACGGTTGAGGACGGCGCCGTGGAGCAGGTGACGGAGGCGCCAGGCAGCGAGTACGGGCCAGCCTTCGCGCCGGGTGGGGAGCGGCTGGCCTTCGCGGCGGCGGGCGACGAGGACGCAGCCGGGATCTGGGTGGTCGACTGGGTGGGGGCGGGGCGGGAGCCGCGCCGGGTGGCGGCCGCCGAGGGCGAGGAGGTCAGCGCGCCGGGCTGGAGCGCGGACGGATCGACGCTGATGTACAATGCGGTCGGGGGCGGACGTTCGGTGCTGCGTGGTGTGGACGGGGGCGGGGGGGCGGGTGGCCGGGACGCCCGGGTCCTGAGCGGTGACGACGAGGACGTGTTCCCGTTCCGGGTCGCGGCCACGCCTGGTGGGTTCTTCTACACCGGCGACGGGCACATCCGCCAACGCGCGCTCGACGGCGACGGCCCGCGGGACATCTCCTTCACGGCCACCGTCGCCCTGGACCGGACCCCCTACACGCGGCGCCCCCGCGACCTCACGGCCCCGGGACCGTTCCCGGTGCGCGGCATCGTCTCACCCGCGGTCTCGCCGGACGGGGGCCAGGTTGCCTTCTCGGCCCTCGGCGACCTGTGGCTGCACACCATCGGCGGGGGCACCGAGCAGGTCACCGACGACCCCTGGATCGAGACCGACCCGGCGTGGTCGCCCGGCGGGGATCGCCTCGCCTTCTCCTCGGACCGGGACGGAGAGCTCGACCTGTATACGTGGCACGCCTCGACCGGCACCTTCGAGCGGGTCACCGAGGGTGCGGGCGCGACCATGCCCGCATGGTCCCCGGACGGCATCCGGATCGCCTTCGTCGGATCGGGCTACCAGACCGCGGTGAGCGTTCTGGATCTGGGCAGGGGCACCGTGCGCGAACTCCGTGGCGGGCTGGGTGGAGCCGGCAGGCCGAGCTGGTCGCGCGACGGGAGATCGGTCGTGGCGTCGGTGCACTGGCGCTATTCGGACCGGTTCAGGGAGGGGGTCAACCGGGCCATGGTAAGTCCGGCGGCGCCCCTCCTGCCAGCGGCCTCGGGATGGGGCGCGGTCCTCCAGCAACAGGAGCGCTTCCTAGACCTGCCCGCCCACGGCTCCGTCGGCAGCCGGGGCACCGACGGCCCGGTCCGGTCTCCCGACGGCGCCTGGCTGGCCTACGTCTCCGACGGGGTCTTGTGGGCAGTTCCCACCGACGCGAACGGCGACCCTGCCGGTCCGGCTCCCCGCCGCCTCACCAACCAGGGCGCCAGCGACCCGACGTGGACGGGCGACTCCCGCTCGATTGTCTACCTCGCTGACGACCGCCTTCGCCGGTTCGACATCCACGACGGCGCGGTCGAGGACATCCCGTTGCCGCTTGCGTGGGGACGTTCGGCTCCTCCCGAACGGGTGCTCATCCGGGCGGGGGCGGTATGGGACGGCCGCGCGGAGCAGCTGCGCCGTGATGTGGATATCGTCGTCGAGAGCGGCAGGATCGTCGAGGTCGCCGACCGCGATCCGGCACGGACCGCCGCGCAGGTGGTCGACGCAACGGACGGCGTCGTCATGCCCGGCCTGATCGAGATGCATGCCCACGGGGGCCTTGCCTCGGGCGAGCAGCTCGGCCGCCTGTGGCTGTCGTTCGGCGTGACCTCGGTGCGATGTCCCGCGTGCGACCCCTACGAAATCACCGAGGCCAAGGAGTCGGGCGAGATGGGGAGGCGGACGGCGCCGCGCTGGTTCGGCACCGGAGGGACCGTCGACGGCAGCCGCATCTACTACCCCGGCGCCCCGGCCCTGGGGGCCACCGCGCAGGTCGAACTGGAGATGGGCCGGGCCGGCACCCTCGGCTACGACCTCATCAAGACCTATGTCCGCCTCTCGGATCCCATGCAGAGGCGCGTTATCGAGGAAGCCCACGCGATGGGACTCCCGGTCACCTCCCACGAGCTCTACCCGGCCGTGGCCTACGGCGCCGACGGGGTCGAGCACGTAAAGGGCACGAGCCGGCGGGGCTACTCCACCAAGGTGTCGGAGCTGTCGCGCAGCTACGGCGATGTGGTGAGGCTGCTCGCGGCTTCGGGGATGACCATCACGCCCACCATCGGGATCTATGGTGCGTATGGCCTCCTCGCCGCCGACGATCCATCGCTCTTCGACGACCCGCGCGTCGAGACCTTCTTCCCGTGGGCCCCGGAGGTGGTGCGGCCGCCGCCTGACATCGATGTGGCGCGGCGCGCGGTGGAGGACATGGCGTCCCTGCCGAGGCGCGTGGTCGAGGCCGGCGGAACGGTGGTGGCGGGAACGGATGCCCCCATCAACCCCCCGGGGCTCAGCCTCGTGGCCGAGCTGGAGGCGATGGTCCGCTACGGGAAGATGCGGCCCGTGGACGTGCTGCGGGCCGTGACCTCCCGGTCTGCCGGGGCTCTGGGGTACGAGGGCCGGCTGGGTGTGGTGGCTCCGGGGGCGCTCGCCGACCTCATCGTCATCGGAGGTGACCCCACGGCGGACATCCGCGCCCTCCGGGGCGTGCGCACCGTGATCCAGGGGGGCAGGGTGTACGACGCTCCGGTGCTCCTGAGGCGACCGGGTTAGCTGCGCGGCGGCAATCTGCGGCCGCGGGCAGCCAGGGTAGTCAGCAGCCCGTGGACAAAATCCCCTCGGCATTCGAGCGGCGATGCATCCGCGCTGGATCGCTGCGCTCTGCGTTGCTTTTCGGGCGAATAGCGCTGCTATTCACCCTTCAAAGCGCCTTGCCAGCCCGGCGCCTCGCCGCTCTCGGTGCTCGTGCGGATTTATCCACGGACTTCTAGGCCGAAGTTCGGGCCCGAATCGGGCTGATTCCTGGCCGTAACCTGTTGTGGGCACGGGACTTGACACCAGTTCTCGTATGGGATATATGTACCCATGTAATAACAAGGCTATACCATTGACATGATACATGATAGTCGTTACGATCATAGTCATGTATATCGAACGCGTGCCCAATCGGAACTCCCCGCCCGCCGTGCTCCTGCGCGAGTCCTTCCGCGAGGGCGGCAAGGTCAGGAAGCGCACCCTGGCCAACCTGTCGAAGTTGCCCGACGACATCGTGGACGGGCTGCGCATCCTGCTCAAGGGCGGCGTCGCCCTGAAGTCCTTCGGCGACGCTTTCGAGATCCTGCGCTCCCGCCCCCACGGACACGCCGCCGCCGTGCTGGGCACGGCCCGCACGCTGGGCCTCGAGAGACTGCTGGACCGCCGTCCGTCGCGGATGCGGTCGCTGGCGCTGGCGATGATCGCGGCGCGCGTCCTCGACCCGCGCTCGAAGCTCGCCACCGCCCGCGGCCTCAGCTCCGAGACCCTGGCCGACACGCTGGGCGAGGAGACCGGCACGGCGGACGCGACGGCGGAGGAACTCTACGAGGCGATGGACTGGCTGCTCCGGCGGCAGAAGCGCATCGAGCGGACCCTGGCGGCGAAGCACATCGAGGACGGCTCGCTCGTGCTCTGCGACCTGACCTCGGTGTACTTCGAGGGCGCGAAGTGCCCGCTGGCCAAGCGCGGCTACTCCCGCGACGGCAGGCGCGGCAAGCTGCAGATCGTCTTCGCCCTGCTCTGCGACCGGGACGGCTGTCCGGTGGCCGCCGAGGTCTTCCGTGGCAACACGGCCGATCCCGGCGCCGTGGCCTCCCAGGCCGAGAAGCTCGCCGCGCGCTTCTCGCTGTCTCGCATCGTGCTGGTCGGAGACAGGGGGCTGCTGACCGACGCCCGCGTCCGGGAGGATGTCGAGCCGGCGGGGCTGCGCTGGATCACCGCGCTGCGGGCTCCGAAGATCCGCAAGCTGGTTTCCGGCGGCGACTTGCAGCTGTCGATCTTCGACACCCAGGACCTCGCCGAGATCTCCGCGCCAGAGCTCTATCCGGACGAGCGGCTCATCGTCTGCCGCAACCCGCTGCTGGCCGCCGAGCGGGCCCGCAAGCGCGAGGCGCTGCTGGCGGCCACGGAGGCCAAGCTCGACCTGGTCGTCCGGGCCACGAAGCGCGAGAACCGCCCCCTGCGGGGCACGAAGGACATCGCCGTGCGCGCCGACCGGGCCCTGCGCGCCCACAAGGTCGGCAAGCACTTCACGACCACCGCGAGCGAGGACGGCTTCTCGTACGAGCGCGACGAGGCGCGCATCGCCGCGGAGGCGGCGCTGGACGGCATCTACGTGATCCGCACCAACGTGGCCGCCAAGGAGCTCGGGCCCGAAGACGCGGTCCGGGCCTACAAGAGCCTCAGCCGGGTCGAGCGCGCCTTCCGCAGCTTCAAGGGGGTGGATCTCAAGGTGCGGCCCGTCCACCACCGCCTCGAGGGGCGCGTCCGCGCCCACGTCTTCCTCTGCATGCTCGCCTACTACGTCGAGTGGCACATGCGCCGCGCCCTGGCGCCGATGCTCTTCGACGACGACGACCCGGCCGCCGCCGAAGCCGGCCGTTCCTCGCCCGTCGCGCCCGCCCAGCGCTCGAAGGCCGCACGTGCCAAGGCGGGCAGGAAACGCACGCCCGACGGCCTGCCCGTCCACAGCTTCCGGAGCCTGCTCGGCGATCTCGCCACCCTGACCCGCAACCGTGTACGGCCCGCCGTCCCCGGTGCCATGACCGCCGACATGCTTGCCCGCCCCACACCGCTCCAGGCCAAGGCCTTCCGTCTCCTCGGCATCCGCCCTTGACCCGTACCCAGTAGCGTACACCCGCCGATCCGAGCTATGTCACCGCCCTACAACGTCTTGACCCACCCCCCAACGGCCGAACTTCGGTCTAGGGGATCAGGCGACGCTCCCGTTCCTTCACATGGCGGCGCATCCAGTCGAACATCTCCCACACGGTGTGGAGCACCGACTCCCGAGCACGGTATCCGTGGCTCTCGTGGGGCAGCATCACCAGGCGGACGGTGCCGCCCAGCCCCTTGACCGCGTGGTACATCCGCTCCGACTGCACGGGGAAGGTCCCGGAGTTGTTGTCGACGACGCCGTGCGTCAGCAGCAACGGCTCGTTGATCTTTTCCGCGTGCATGAAGGCCGACATGCGGAAGTACACCTCCGGGGCCTCCCAGAAGGTCCGGCGCTCGTACTGGAAGCCGAAGGGAGTAAGGCTGCGATTGAAGGCGCCGCTGCGGGCGATGCCGGCGGCGAAGTCGTCGGAGTGGGCCAGCATGTTGGCGGTCATGAAGGCGCCGTAGCTGTGTCCCGCGATACCGATTTTGTCCCGGTCGGCCACGCCCATCTCCACGAGCTTGTCCACCGCGGCCTTGCCGTTCGCCACCAACTGCTCCACGTAGGTGTCGTTCGCCGTGAAGCCGCCGACGATCGGCATCGCGGCGTCGTTGAGCACGGCATACCCTTCTGTCAGCAACAGGAGATGCGAGGCGCCGGAGATGGTCGTGAAGCGGTGGGCGGACCCCCGCACCTGCCCCGCGCCCTCCTCGTCCGCGAACTCGCGGGGATAGGCCCACACCAGTACGGGAAGGCGCTCGCCGGGCTCATGGCCGGCGGGGAGATACAGTTCACCTGACAGGGGGATGCCATCGTCGCGCTGGTAGTAGATCTTCCGTTTGGTGACGCCGGCGAGCTGGGGCTGGGGGTCGGGGAACGAGGTCAGCGCGGTGCGGTCGCCGTCGATGGTGCCCACGACATGGTAGTTGGGGGGCTCTTCGTGCGTCTCGCGCCGGATGACGATCCTGCGGGCGCGGTCGTCCAGAGCGGCGACCACGGTCTCATAGCTCGCCGGGCCGGAATGGAAGAGGCGTTCGGTCTCGCGGCCGTCCAGGTCGAGACGATCGAGGAAGGGGTGGTCTCCCTCGGGTGATCCTCCGGGACCCGCCAGGAAGATCCGCTTGCCGTCCATCCGCACGACGGGTTTGCCGGCGAGGTCCTGCGTCATCACCGGATCACCCGGGTTGCCGTACCAGTCGTCCGTGCTTCGGTCCCAGAGGAGCGCGGTGTCCGTGCCGGGAGCGGACGTGTCCACGACCCAGGCGCGCGTTCGCCGCGTGGGCCAGTCGAATTCGTAAACCAGGGCGGTGGCGCCGTCCTCGCCCCACAGCACCGGGTAGCCGAAGCCGAAGGCGCCCGAGCCAAGACGGTGCTCGGTGCGGATGAGCTCCGTGCCGGTCCCGTCGAAGGGCGCCTCCAGGGTCATGACCCGGTCACGGTGGGGGACGTCCTGCCCGGGGTCACCGCCGTCGAGGGCTTCCACATAGGCCAGGGTGGCGGGCACACCGGGGCGCCACGAATACTGGCGGGTGCCGGCGCGGCGAAAGCCCAGGTGCTCGGGGCCGCCCTCGTCCACGGGCAGCGACGCAAGGGCGAGGAGCGGTCGGCCTGCACCGTCGAGGACCTCCACCTCCTTGGCGAAGCGCGCGTCCGGCACCAGGTACGAGTACGGGCGGACCGTGCGGACCGCGAGGAAATACTCGTCGCCGGGGGAAGGTTGCAGAGACTCGTAGACCGCCGGGGCGCCGACAGCCCGGGTTTCTCCGGTGACGGCGTCGACAAGGGCCGGCTGCGAGGTGAGATAGTAGTCGAAGAGCGCCTCGTCGTGGCTGTTCCCGAGGAGATCCTGGAAGGTCCAGGATGGAGCCGCTTCGCCTTCCGATTCCTGGATGACCGGCCCGGTGGGGATCGTCGGCGGGGCTGGCGGGTCGCCGCGGTCCCCGACGACGAAGTGGCAAAGAAGCGACTGGCCGCCGGTCATCCACGAGCAGGGTTCTCCCCGTGCGCCGTTCAGTGTGGGGTCGGTCAGAGCGCGGGCGGAGCCGCTCACTGGGTCGGCCAACCAGAGGGCGACCCCGCCCTGGCTGGTCCGCGTGAAGGCGAAGCGCTCGCTGTCCGGTGACCAGACGGGCGGGCCCAGGCCACCGTCAGCTGCGGATACGTCCCGCGTTTCGCCGCCCTCCAGGGCCACGACGGAGAAGCGCACGAATGGAGGTGCAGCGTGTGCACCGTTGGTGACCGGGCTGATCCGCCTTCCCGCCAACCGAAGCATGGGCGCGGCAAGGTCTTCGATCCCCGGCATGCTCTGGCTGTGCGCGAGGATCATCCATTCGCCGGAGGGGCTGACCACGCCCGCGGGGATGGGAGAGGCGTCCAGGATGTCCACCACCTGGGGTGGGGGCGTCCGGTAGATGTCCTGTGCGGTGGCGGCGCCCGGGAGAGCCGCCAGGCCGGCGCCAAGCAGTCCGACTGCAAGGGCGACCGGCGCGTGACGAAGGATCTGCATGGTTCATGTTCCTGGGAGAAGGGTCGCGTTCGCCTGATAGTAGGCGCTGGAGGCGTCGCGGGCACGCTGCCGCTGGGAGCTGGAGCCCGCTGCCCCGTGAAATCCGCGGCCCCCCCGGCCGCGCCGGGAACATTGCCACGGCAAGGCTCGTACGCTTTCGTGTAGCAGGGGTGTCAACTATCAGGAGGCGACAATGCTGGGATTCATCGTCCACGTTCTCGTAAGCGCCACTCTTCTTTTCCTGGTGGGCCGGATGGTCGACGGGATCGAAGTTCGGGACGCGAAGGCGGCGCTGATCGGTTCGCTGGTGCTCGGTTCGGTAAACTCGCTCATGTGGATGGTTGTGGGACGTCTGGCGTTCCCGTGGCTGATGCTGACCTTCGGGCTCTTTGGTCTCGTGCTGATGAACGCGGTCGCGCTCCGGGTCACCGCAGCGCTGGTCCGGGGCCTGAACGTCAGGAGTTTCCCCGCGGCGGTGATGGGTGCAGTGGCGCTCGGCGTCATGAATCTGCTGCTCGCGATCCTGCTGAGGTAGCGGTTGCGGCGGATGCGTCGCTATACTGCCGGCAGAGGCAGCGAGGTCGGGGACACCTACCGTGCGCCGGCCCGCTCACAAACGATGCACTGACACGGGGAATCGCTTGATGAACGTCGGAACCCGGGGGTGTCTCGCGTTTCTGGGGCTGGCCGCCTTTGCGACGACGGCCTGCGCCTCGGGGGGCGGGGGTCCCATGGTCATGGGAGAGGAAGCCGCGGCGCTCTTCGCCGCATTCTCGGGGCGATGGGAGCTGGACGAATCGAGTAGTTCCGCCCAGATCCCCAATCAGCTGGAGGGCGTGAAGGACGAAGCACCGGTCGCGGACATCGCTCGGAACGAGAGCCGCGAGATGCGGCGTTATCGGCGGATGGTGGAGGGGCGCCGCATGTCCGTGTCCCACATGCGCGCGACGATCGAAGTGCTCCGCAGGCGCCCGATGACGCTTATGCTCCGGGCGGAGGAGAGCGAGCTGTCCTATACGCCGATCCCGGGGACGACGATCGTCCTTCCCATGGACGGCACGGAGGTTGAGGTGCGGGAGGGGGAACACCGGATCCGCAGCGAGGTGAGGTGGGAGGGGGCGATCCTGCAGATTGAGCACAGCGTCGTATCGGGAGGCCGTGTTCGGGAGACGCTCGAAGTCATCGGCGACCGCATGATCATGACGCGTTTTGTCCAGGCCTCGGGCCCGGGTGAGCCTCTCGTGCTGGCCTACGATCGTTCGTAGCCGTTGGTGGTGACATGAGCGGGGAAGCCTGGCTGACCCTGGGGGTGGTCGCGGTGGCGGTGCTGGTTCTGACTCGCGACTACATGGCCCCCGCGATCACCTTCGCGTCTGCGGTCGTCGTCCTCATGGTCACGGGGGTGGTGACGCCCGAACACGCGTTCCAGGGCTTTTCGAACCCCGCTCCCATCACCGTGGCCGCGCTGTACGTGCTCGCACGCGCGGTGGAAAAGAGCGGGGCGCTGCAGCCCCTCGTGCAGGCCACGCTCGGCAAGGGACGCACCCTGCGTGGTGCGCTGGCTCGGCTGACGATCCCGGTCGCCGCATCGTCGGCGTTCCTGAACAACACGCCGATCATCGCCATGCTGTCGCCGCAGGTGGGCGAATGGGCGGACAGCCGCGGGGACTCCCCGTCGCGCTACCTGATGCCACTCTCCTTCGCCGCGATCCTCGGGGGAATGACGACGCTCATCGGAACCTCCACCAACATTGTGGTGTCGGGTCTCCTGCAGGCCGAAGGGTATGAGCCCTTCACGATGTTCGAGCTCACGCGGATCGCGCTCCCGGTGGCGCTCGTCGGGCTGGCGATCACCGTCGTGTTCTCGCCGAACCTGCTGCCGGACCGCATGCCGCCACGCCAGGAGGTGCGCTACGGCGGGCGCAGCTTCTCCGTGAGGATGATCGTCGAGCCGGGCGGGCCCCTGGACGGCGTTCAGGTGCAGAAAGCCCAGTCGCTGTTTCCCGCGAATGCGGTGATCGTCTACTTCGAGCGTGACGGAGAGGGCGCCGCGCAGGTCTCGGGGGTGACGGTCCTGAAAGGGGGCGACTACCTCACCCTCGTCGGCGGCATGGACGCGGTGCTGAACCTCCATGACGTCTCCGGCCTGGCATCGGCGCAGCAGCCGCACCTCCCGCACGAGATCGGGAGCCCGCGGCACGCCTACTTCGAGGCCGTGATCGCACCGGAGTCACCCCTGGTGGGACGTTCTCTGGTGGACGTGATGTTCCTGGCGCGCTATCAGGCCACCGTCGTGGCGATTCACCGGGCAGGTGAGCCGATCCTGGGACCGCTGGCACGGGAACCGCTGAAACCGGGTGACACGCTGCTGCTGATCTCGGACCGCGGCTTCGGAGAGCGCTGGAGGAACCGGAGGGACTTCCTGCTGGTGCCTCGTCTCGGGGACCCCACCCCCAAGCTTACGCGGCAGGCCGCGGTCGTGGGCGCCGTCGCCGTGGTGATCGTGCTGGGCGCCGGACTCGGGCTCCTCCCGATCCTGCACCTGTCCCTGATCGGCGCCCTCATCCTGATCGGGTTCGGCATCCTCACGACCGTTGAGGCCAAGGACGCGATCGACTTCGACGTGATCGTCGTCATCGGCGCGGCCTTCGGGCTGGCGGCCGCCGTGGAGTCCTCGGGCCTGGGACAAGCCGCGGCGGACCTGGTCGCGGGTGCCTTCGGGCGCTTCGGCCCGCAGGGTGCGCTGGCGGGCATCGTGATCAGCACCATCGCGCTCAGCTCCTTCATCACCAACAATGCGGCCGCGGCCCTGGTGCTTCCCATCGCCCTGTCGACGGCGGCCGACTTCGGCATCGACTCACGCGCGGCGGCGGTCGCGGTCGCGCTGGCGGCCTCGGCGTCGTTCATGACTCCGGTAAGCTACCAGACCAACCTGATGGTGTATGGTCCGGGGGGGTACCACTTCGGGGACTACGCCCGGCTGGGCACGCCGCTCACCGTGGTGGTGCTGGTGGTGCTGCTCATGACCGTGTAGCAGCCCGAGCGGGGTTTCATCGCCCGGTGCCGGCAGGGCTCGTCAAGGCGCGCAGCACCGGCTCGACGGCGTCGTCGGCAAGCCGTTCAAGCTCCTCGGGTCGGCGGTTCTGGACGGGGTGGGGCACCCACACGATGGCCGGTCCGAAGCCGAGGGCGTGTGCCTGGTGGGCTGCCGCGTCCCGGAACGCGGTGGTGGCGACAAGGAGGCCGGGAACGCCTCGGTCGTCCAGCGCCTTGATGTCATGCAGACCGCATGATACGCACGATCCTCAGTCGGCGAGGGCCTCCACCACCGCGTCCGCACCGGTGGCGATGTCTCCCAGCAACCTTGTGGTCGCCGGTTTGGCGTTCGTCGGCTTGGCGAAGCGCGCGGTGGAGATACCTCTGGCTCGGAGCCGCGTCTCCAGGTGATCGAGGAACTGGTCGGCCCGCGACTTGCCGATGTCGAAGAGCGCGACCGTCTTCCCGACGAGTGAGGCGGGAGGTGGACGGCGGGGACGGGTGGTGGGGGAGGTCTCGGAGGTGGGGTCGTGCAGTGTCACAGGTGGTGTGTTCATTCTGCGATCTCTAGGGTGACGGGGTGCGACTCCTCGAAAAGGCGTCCTCCGGGCCAGCCGGAGAGGATGGCCGAGAACAGACCGGCCGGGCCGCCGGCCCGAACCACGAGCAGTGCGTCCGGGTGGAACTTGGGGATCATCTCGTCCCTGCGAGAGAGCGGCATGCCTTCGGCCACGCCGCGTGCTCCGGCCACCAGGTTCGTGCCGTCACGCAGGAGAGCCCTGTGCAAAGCTCCTGTGATCCGCCGCCGGTCCCAGCCCGTTTCCTGATAGATGGCGTAATGTTCGGGCGACAGGACGAGCACGGCCGGGGCCCATTCGCAGAGCTTGGGGTGACCTACGGCGTAAAGAGCCATGGCCAGGGAGCGGGTCAGTTCGCCGGGGGTCCGGGCCCGCTGGTCGGTCACGCCCTGGATCCCGTCGCCCGCGAAGACGGTGACCGCGTCCCGGCCCGGGGCGATCCCCCTCGAAACGGACAGGGGTTCCCAGTCCTCGTCCGTCTCGTCTTCGGCGAAGCAGAAGGTGAGCTTGCCCGGCGAGCCAAGGGTCGCGCGGTCGATCTCGCCGGGGCGCCCGCCGCCGACGTTGCGCACCACCAGGTTCAGAGCGCGGCCGATGGTGGCGTTGGCCCGGTTTCCCTGTCCCAGCGCGTTCAGCCCCGCGTTCATGCCGATTCGCCTGGCGATGGGTCCGTTCACGATCACGACCGGGCTTGAGTGGCAGGTGCTGCAGGTGACCCCGTGCAGGGTGAAGCCGGGGTCGAGCGCGGCCTCCAGAGCGGTGAGGATCACCGGCATGTACTCGGGCCTGCACCCGGCCATGACGGCATTGATGGCGACCTTCTCGACGGTGCATGGGGCAAGGCCGGGCGGAACATCGCCGATGATCTCCCCGGGGCTGAGGCGGGTGCCAGTCAGCATGCGCAGGATCCGTTCGGGGGTCGGCGGGACGACCGGAAGCCCGTCCGTCCAGCCGCGGTCGAAGCACGCCTCGATCGGGTCGGCGCCGGGGTCGAGCCGGATGTTCCGCGCTCGGATCCCGGTCTGCCCGAAACGGACCTGCAGCGCTTCCGCGACGCCGGGCTCGACGGAGCGGGAGCCGCAGCCGGGCCGGTGCGGGGGGAGTGCGTCGCCGAGCCCGGCCAACCCGGTCAGGGATCTCCACTCGGACCGGAACCACCCCGCGGTTCGGGCTGCCACGGTGCTTTGGGGGTGTCCATCGTCGGGGCCGGTTCCGGCGTCGTGACGGATGAGGGTGGGGACGGTCTCGATGCCCAGCCGGAAGGAGTGCTCCAGCTCCCGGTCGTCAAACGTCATGAGAGAAGGGTCGAGGAAGGCGCCGTCGTCCTGCCAGTAGACGGTGAGCCGGTGGCCCGCCGCCGCGATCTCACCCAGGACGGGGGCAATCAGGTGGCAGGTCTCGCAGTCGTCCTTGACGACGGCCACGAAGTGGGGCGTTGGCGATGCGGTGGGAGGGGCGGGGCTCACGATGCCTGCGTGGCTGGGTTTGTGACAGGCGGGAAGCCGTGGGGCCTCGCGCCGGGAACAGTTGAGAATGTGCCGCGCCCGGCCGGGAGTGACAACCTCGGAGGGGTGGGCTCCGGGGTGGAGTGGAGACGGCGGTGCGGCGAGGGCCCCGTGAAGGTGGCCCTCGCCGCTCTGGCAGCCCGCTACCCGATCCAGTAGCTCAGCTTGACCATGAAGACGTCTTCGCCGGGCTGATCCAGGAGTGTGCCGAGGTTGCCGCCGAAGGAGAAGTCGCCGTTGGGTGCGTAGTGGTCCCGCCCCTGGGACCAGACGACGAAGAGGGCGGATCCCGGGTGGTATTCCCAGCGGAGCACCACGTTGGAGCGGAACCGCTTGACATTGAAGTCCGGGTTGTAGAAGTGCTCGGTTGCACCGTCGCCGTCGATGTCGGCCACCAGCCGGCCGTCGTCGCCGTCACTGCTTCCCACCGCGGCGAAGCGGTCGCCGTAGGCGTTTCCCCGGGGGTCGGTGATGCGTTTGAAGCTGCCGTAGTCCCCCGCCGAGACGAACGGCTGGGCGTAGAGCTGCAGGGACAGTGTGGGGGAGAAGGTCCAGTCGGCACGGGCGGTGATGCCCGCGGTGGTCTGGTCGAGGCTCCCGAACAGGTAGTTGGTGTCGCCGAGGTCGAAACGACCGACCCACTGCAGGTCTTCACGCCTCCAGTTCACGAATGGACCCGCCGACAGCGTGGCCCGCGACGACGGGCGCCAGCGCAGGCTTGCGTCGGCTCCATAGTTCCAGGAATCGCTCTGGGGGCGCACCTGCCACTCGTTGCCGACCTCGAACCGGAGTTGCTTGCGCGAATCCGACCAGAACCCGAACCACCCGCCCCAGGACGGATCCCGCTTGAGCATCGGACCGCCGCGCAACACCGTGTTGGACAGGCCTTCCGTCTGTCTCATCACGCCCGCGTAGCCACCCCAGAAGTTGCGCAAGGTGAAGCTGGCGCTGATGTTCGCGCCCTTCTGGTAGCCCTCCCCGCCGAAGCTGTACGGGGTCCAGGCATTGACGTTCAGGTTCCAGCGCTGGAAGTGCTCGCCGGGCTGATAGTGCTGGTGCCCCACCCACACGAAGGGGACCACGAAGTCGGCCTCGCGCATGAACCCGATGTCGTTGGAGTCGAAGCCGGGGGAGCGGGCCATCGCGCCGGTCGCGAAGCGCCAGTAGCCTCCGGAAATCTTGGCGATCGTGGCCGAACCGGCCCAGCCGCTCAATGATGTGCGGGTGGGGTCGAATTCGGTGTGATCCGCGTCGGGGCGCTGGAAGTACCGGGCGGGAGAACGCTGGGTACGTGCGATCGCCTCGGCCGAGCCGCGGACGGTGGAGCCGAGGAGGTAGCCCGAGACGATGAACCTGTCGTCGCCGAAGCGGTGGCGTGCGTCGACTCCGCCCGTGTAGGCCCCGGAATGGAGCGCGAGCCCGCCGGCCACCGCCGGATCGCGCCGGGTCCAGGTCGAGATCATGCCGACGGCGCTCTTGCCGTCGCGGAAGTCCTTGCTGACCCGGCCCATGCCGTATTGGGCGGCGGGCTCGACCACCTGGTCGTCGACCGGTCCGGTGTCGTCGGCAAGCTGGGCCTCCTCGCGCCCCGTCAGTGCATGGAGAAGTCCCAGCGACCAGCCGGAGCGAGTCTTGCCCGAGAGCTTCATCGCGCCCAGGATACGCGTCCGGTTGGGCGAATCCGAATACGCCGCTCCTGCTGCGCGTCCCTGCGGCGGCCGGCCGATGCGGCGCGAGTAGAAGAGTCCCTCGCTGGCCATGTCCCCGTCGCCCTCGGAGAAGCGGAAGGAGAAGATGCCGGCGCCTTCGACGAAGAAGGGACGCCGCTCCGGGAAGAAGGTTTCGAAGGCGGTCAGGTTAACCTGCGCCGGGTCGGCTTCCACCTGTCCGAAGTCGGGGTTGATGGTCACGTCGAGGGTGAGATCGGTGGTAAGTCCGTACTTCAGGTCCGCGCCGACCGTCGACGAGAAGTCCCTGGGGTCGTGGAACGGATCAGCGACGATTCCGGGCGCGCTCTCCATGCGGACCAGGGAGTAGGGCATGACCTCGAGCCGCGTGGGCGGTGAGAGGTCGCGCAGCCCCTCCAGACTGCCGAATCGCGAGACGAGGGCTCCGTCTCCCTGGGAGATCGGCGCCCAAAGGCTGCGCTCCAGGTGTCGCCCGATAAAGCGAGCGAAGTTGATTCCCCACGTCTGTGTCGCCGCTCCGTCGAATCGCAGCTGCGAGTAGGGGATGCGGAATTCGGCGGTCCAGCCCTCGTCGTCGGTCCGGGTCGCCACATCCCACACGGCATCCCAGGAGTCGTCCTCGTTCGTATCGTCGAACATGTAGCCGTCGGATTTGACCCCCGCCGGATTGACACCGAAGCGGAATGCCGTGCGCCGGTCGTGGTAGCTGTCGATCACGACGTCCAGCCAGTCCGAATGAGGGCGCTCGTCGCGTCTCGCCAACCGCGCCACGATGGAGTCGGGCGCGTCGTCGTACGCACGGATACCCACGTAGACGGCCTCGTCGCCGTAGAGCACCCGGGCTTCGGTCTTCTGGGAGGGAGGCATTCCCTCGTTGGGTTCGAAGACGATGAAATCCGCCGCTACCATGGCCCTGGCCCAGTCCGGCTCGTCGAGTATCCCGTCGACCACCGGCGCCGGGCCGGACACCCGAAGTGCCTCGAGCGACGGCGGGGCCGCCCGGCCTCCCCCCGCTTCGCCGTCACCGCTCTTCTCCACATACTGGCCCAGGAGGGCCGAGGGTGCAGCCACCCCTGCCAAGCTCGCCACTGCCACCGCAATCATGCACACCCGCTTCGTCGACTTCTCTGCCCCGCACATCCGCATCTGCGTCCGACACGTCATCATCAGCCACCACTCCTCAATATCGAACCCTCCTGGGCTCTGGAAAACGATGTCTTTCAGCGCCGCGGTTCCAGTACATTCACCTGGAGACCCGCGATCAATCGGCTAAACGAGACGGAGGCCGGAAAAGTTGCGAACACCACTGAGCGTACATCCGCGCTTCTTCAAGGCGCACGGCCACGGCAACGACTACATGGTCTTCGTGGAAGGCCCGGGTCTCACGCTGACGCCGGAGTTGATCCGGCGCGTATGCGATCGCTGGCGGGGACCCGGCGCCGACGGCCTCGTGGTGGTCGAGTCCACTGCAGGGGGAGCGGAGACGAGGCTGCGCATGTTCAACCCCGATGGAGGCGAGTTCGAGCGCAGCGGCAACGGACTCCGGATCGCGGGCGTGTACCTGAGACACCTGGGCCGGGCAGGGGACGATCCGTTTCCTGTCACGGTGGGCGGCGACCGGATCTGGCTGCAGGTGGCCGGCCCCAATGCGGCAGGGGTGTACGACGCGCGGGCGGATATGGGCAAGGTCACCTTCCCGGCAGGGCCGCCTTTCGTGGCGCGGGGCCGTGTGGACGGGCGAGGCCGGGTGGCGCTGCCGCTCAGGCGGCCACCGGGCGAGTGGGACCGGGATGGGGGTGGTGACACGGACGTCGATGTTGTGGAGGTGGTTCCCGTCGCGGTGGGCAATCCGCATGCGGTGGCTTTCCGGAGATCGTGGACCCGGGGCGAGGAGGAGCACTATGGCCCGCTGATCGGCACGAGCGAGGCCTTCCCGCAGGGCACGAACGTCCAGTTTGCGGACGTTCCCGCCGGGGGGGAGATCGCCATCCGTATCTGGGAGCGGGGGGTGGGGCGGACGTCGGCGTCGGGGACATCGGCGTGCGCCGCCGCGGCAGCCGCCGTGAGGTCGGGGCTAGTGCCGGCCGGGCCCGTCACGGTTCAAATGGAGGGGGGCGCGATGGAGGTTGTTGTGGGTCCGGATTGGACCGTGCGGTTGCGCGGACCGGTGGAGGAGGTGTGCTTCGGCAGGCTCGCGCCGGGATTCTGTGCTAGGTACGCACCCGGATGAGGAGGACGATCCCGACGGTGAGGAAGAGGAAGTTGGGCGACCAGGCGGCCCAGAAGGGTGGTATTCCCCCCGCCGCGCCGATCGCCCCGAACAGCCTGAGAAGGAGGATGTAGAGCAGTGTCGAGCCCAACGACACGCCGACCCCGAAGGCCGCACCCCCCTTCTTTACGGTGGTGGCGAGGGGTGTGCCGAAGAGCACGATCACCAGGATGGCCGCGGGGATTGCCAGCTTCTGCTCGCGTTCCACGAGGAGCTCTTTGGGATCGCCGCCCGAGCGGTATACGGCCGCGGCCTGGCGCCCCAATTCGCTGTAGCTCATCTCTTCCTCTTCCGGGGGGTCGTCGAGCAAATCCTCCGGGTCGACCGTGAGCCCGAGTGGGCGGTAGCGCTCGAAGCCGTACGTGGTCTCAACTCCGCCGGGCCGGATCACCCGCAGGTACCCCTGGTGGAAGGTCCATCCCTCCCCGTCCGCGAAGACCGCCTGGTCGGCCCACACGTGACGGAGCGACCCGTCTTCCTCCCAGCTCTCCATGAGTACGCCGTCCATCGACTTCGACGCGATGAACAGTTGTTGCACGCTCAGCGTTTCCTCGTTTTCCGTCTGATAGACGAAGTCGTGCCGCCATTCCCTGCGCATCTCCCGTTCCCCGAAAATCTCCGCCGCCCTCCGGTTCGCACCGGGGACAATGGAGGCCAGGACAAAGGCGCCGGCGGTCAATGCCGCGCCTGCCGGCCACAGAGGCGCGACGAGACGGTGGAACGAGATGCCGCCCGCTTTCGCTGCCTGGATCTCCCGGTTGACGGTCATGGAGTGGATCGTGAAGACCGCGGCGATGAGGGCGGCCACCGGAGCGGACCAGAGGATGAAGTGGGGATACATGAAGAGGTATCCGTGCGCGATATCCAGCACGGAGAGGCCCCGGTCGAGGAAACGGCCCTGCTGCTCGGAGAGGTCTCCGAGTATGAACAGGATCGGTACGCTCATTGCGAACACCATGAACAGCCAGGTGAAGGTGAGACCCACCATGCGATCCAAAGTACGGATCATGCGGTCGATCTCCGCCGCCGCCGGAGCCTTCCGGGAAGACCCCTGGCCGCGGCCCAGATCTCGCGCCAGCCGCTTTCGCGCGCGGTGGCCGTCCAGCGGCCCATGCGCGAGACCATGAAGATCCCGACCGCGACGAAGATCAGGCTCGGGGCCCACATGGTCCAGAACGGTGCGGCCAGGTCGCGGTCGGCCCAGTCCTCGCCCGTGGTGAGGCCGTACTGGTAGACCCCGATCACCACGGCGGACACGACGATCACCATGCTTACACCCCCTCGAGGGAAGCGAATGCCCACGGGCACGCCGATCAGGACGAACACCATGCACGCGGTGGCGATCACGAGCTTCTTGTGGATCTCGACGCCGTACTGGCTGGCCCGTTTTCGCAAGGCCTCGAAGCGAGCCGTGTTGGTGCGCGCGGTCACGGCGACAGTGCGGGAGATCTCGTCCGAGGACAGCCGAGAGCCCTGGGACAGCGCGATCGTCTTGGCGAAGCTCGTTCCCGTGGAGCGCACGGAATCCGAGGCGGGACCCCGCCCCAATGCGCGCCGAACGGCCCGAACCGCATTCTCCCGCGACTCCTCCCTGATCGAATCGATTGCATGCCTCTTGGCGTCCGCGGAGTCGCGGAGCAGGGCCACCGACATTTCGCGGTCGCTACGCTGGTTGTCCCCGAGATCCTCGAAGACATCACCCACCCCGCGCAGCATGTACAGCTGCTGCTCGAAGCCGGTCTGCTGGAAGCTGCCGGCCTCGCCGCTGCCGACTTCGTACATGTGCCCGTCGTGAAGTCGCAGCTGGAGATCGGTGAATGCGGCGTCCAGCTGCATGTTGCCCCGGGCGGCGTAGGTCGTGCGCCGGACGCCCTGTTGGCTCATATCATAGATGACGACATCGGTCAGTTCGTTGGACATGGGGTCGATGTTGTCGACCCTCATGTAGTAGGGACCGAGACCGTTTCCCGCCTCGATGAGGTTGACCACGCGTTCTCGAAGTTGGAAGGTGGGACTCTTCTGGCGGATCGAGTTGCGAAGGTTCTTCAGCTGGTGGTTCGCCTCGGGGAGTATTCGGTCATTGAAGGTGTATGTGATTCCACTGAGGAGTGCACCGAGGAGCAGAACCGGCAGGAAGAGTCTGCGGGGCTGTACGCCGCCCCCGGACATGGCCACGATCTCGCTCGCGGCCGCCAATTCGCTGAAGGTGTACAGAACCGCCGGGAGGACGGCCATGGGAAGGGTCAGCGCCACGGTGTGGGGGAAGGAGAGGACGAGGGCCTCGAGGATGACTTCCCGGGGGAGCCCTTTTCCGACCAGATCCTGCAGCAGCCTGGTGACCGTGTTGAGAAACAGCAGCCCGGTCAGCAGGCTGAAGGTGAACAGAAAGGGACCCACGTGTGAGCGGATCAGGTAGCGGGTGAGGATCGTCATGTTCGGTCGGGCTGGACTATCGAGCCGGCTTTGTCGGGGGATACTCCTATGACTCCCGGGAGCTCCCGGTGGGTTGTCGGCCTGAACCATGAAACATAACCGATCCCGCCACGGCCTCACGCGGTTGGAGCGGACTTCGCCTCGCCGCTCTCGGTGCTTGCGGGGATTTATCCACGGGCTGCTGGCAGCGAGCGCGGCCGTGCTCCTGGCGCCGGCGGGCGGAGCCGCGCAGGAGCGTCGGCCTCCGGTCGCCGACACGCTGCTCTGGATCATCCCGGAGTTGCGGCAACCGCTTCGCCCCCTGTTGTCCCCGGTTCCGCCAGACGTGCCCTTCGTGCGCCTCGGTCGGGCCCGCATCCCCGTCACGCGGCTCGGTGCCGCCCTTGTCGCGCCTCCCCCCGCCGACCTCCCCGCCGCCCGTCTCCCCCCCCTCGCGCGGCCGGACTGGGACCGGGAACCTCTCTTTCGCTTCGGCACCCTGGGGCGCGTCATCGGATTCGGGGACGTGCCGGATCCGGCAGAACGCGCCCTGCCCGGCAGCCTCGCCACGGCGCCTCCCAGGTTCGTCAACGACTTCGCCGATCTCGGGTTCGCGCTCAGGAGCACCGGACAGTTCGGGGGAGACTGGACGCAGTATCGGCCGTGCGACGAGACCGTCCAGGTGACGTGCGAAGTCTCGCTTCTCCCCCAGATCACTCCCGATATCCAGTTCGCTGCCGACGCCGACGGGACGATCACCGATCGCATTCTGGTGGATGTCGACTACGACCAGACGCGCGAATTCCAGGGGGCCAACCGGGTCAGCATCCACTACCGGGGGCTTGCCGGAGAGTTCCTGCAACTGTTCGAGGTCGGAGACGTGCGCTTCGACCTCCCGCCCTCGCGCTTCCTGCGCGAAGCGGTGCCGGGCGGCAACTTCGGCTTCCAGGCCGCGCTCGAGGCCGGTCCGGTCGACATCCAGTCCGTATGGGCACAGCAGAACGGAGAGGTCACGTCGCGCAGCTTCCGCCTCGAAGGGTCGGGCCGGAACTTCTCGCGGGCCGATACGCTGGCGCTCGACGACGCGGACTACGTCGAAGGCCAGTTCTTCTTCCTCTTCGATCCGTCGGCCTTTTACGACTACCCGCACGTCGATGCGCTCGGCCTTACCCCGTCCGGCGCCCCGCCATCGGTCGCACCCGGGGCGGACCCGATCCAGCTGTACCGTTCCGAGATCGACCTGTACTCGCGGCAACAGGTTGAGGGGTACATACAGGCCGACGCGTTCGCCGCCGCGGGAAAGGATACCGTGGCGGAGTCGGCCTGGTTTCGGTATATGCGGCCGGGTCAGGACTACATGGTGCACCCCAGCGGCCTCTGGATTGCACTGCGGTCGCCCCTCGGTCCCGATGAAATCCTGGCTGTCACCTACATCACCGCGGCGGGGGACACGGTCGGCACCTACAACCCCGAGCGCATCTATCGCAGCGGGGGAAGCCCCAGACTCCAACTGCTCAAGGCCTCGTCGGCCCAGCACCAGCCCGGCAGGCCGACGTGGCGGACGGAGATGCATCAGGTCTACCGCGTGTCGTCGTCGGGGGAAGTGGACCCGGGCTCGGTCCAACTCACGGTGTCCCTTGGGGAGGAGAGCGCGGGACGCACCTTCGCCCGCCGCCCGAACGGAGACGACCTGACCTATCTGCGCCTCTTCGGGCTGGACGAGGAATCCCCCGTCGACCGGCTCGATCTGTCACAGCTTTATCGCCCGGCACTGGACTCGTTCGAGGATCAGCCCCCGGTCTCGGGGACGTTCATCATCTTTCCGACGCTGGAGCCCTTTGCCGATCCTCCCCCGCTCCAGAGCCTCGCCATCGACTCTACGGAGGTGCGCAGGATCCTGGGAGCCAACCGGAACGAGCGCATCTACCGCGACCCCGACCCCTTTGAACGCGAGAACGGGGGCGTGTTTCGCCTGAACCTGACCTACGAAGTACGCGGGGAAGGACTGCTGTCCTCGTTTGCCCTGGGGGCGGTCGGGATCCGCGAGGCTACGGAAAGCGTCACCCTGGGCGATCGCACGTTGCTCCGCGATGTGGACTACCTGATCGACTACGACATCGGCCAACTGACGCTCCTCAGCCCGGACGCCCTCCTCGCCGCGAATCCGGGGCGGGTTCTCGACGTGACGTGGGAACAGCGCAGCTTCTTCCAGGTGGCATCCTCTTCGGTCTTCGGGTTGAACGCCCGGTACGACCTGGGAGACTACGGCGCCCTCAACCTGACGGGCCTGTATCAGACCGAAGACGAACTGTTGCGGCGCCCGCAGTTGGGGGTCGAAGCCGGTGCGGTGGGGCTGGGTGCGGTCAACGGCAACGTGAGCCTGGACGCGCCCGTTCTCACACGGCTGCTGAACGCGCTTCCCGGGCTGGATGCGGGCGGGCAGTCGTCCGTCCATCTGTCGGGTGAGACCGCGGTCTCCCTGCCGAACCCGAACACCCAGGGGGACGTCTACCTGGACGACTACGACGGAGTCAATGTCCGTTCCCTCTCGGTGCAGGGCCGGGACTGGCGTCGCGGGAGCATGCCCGCCTTCACGGACGGGGCGGAGGAGGTGCTTCCGCCGGTGATGTCGGCTGCCACCGCAGCCGCGCTCACCTGGCAGCACACGTGGTTGACCAATGACGTGGGTGGCGACAGTCTGGACGTCTTCCAGGGGTTCAACCCCAGCGCCGACATCGACCAGCAGATACGGATCACGGGGAGCGCGGTCCGCGAGCCGGGGCTCTTCGTTCGCTTCCAGCCGGAGAGCGGCGACGAGGAGGGGCGGGGCGGCTGGTCGTCGATCACGACCGTGTTGAGTCCCACGGGCACCGACCTCACGAAGAGCGACTTCATCGAGTTCTACGTGCGCGACGGGGACTTCCTCAACCTGGTGCTCGATCTGGGGATCGTGAGCGAGGACGCGCTCTTCGTCGATACGATCGGTGCCGTGAACGGAGTGAAGCCGGGGTCTGGCGTACCCTGGGGGCTGGGACTCCTGGATCAGGAGGCCGACCCCCGCCGGGGCGAAGTGTGGGGGAAGATCGCGGACGGACGGGGCGTATGGGACGAGAACTGTTTCGGCGAGCGGGCTCGCGTGTACCCACTGGGCGACCCCAACGCCAACTGCACGCGCGGCAACGGCCGCCCCGATTCCGAGGACCTGGACGAAGACGGAAATCTGGACACGCTGGAGCGGTACCGCCGCTTCGTGATCCTCCTGGACGGATCCTCTCCCTTCCTGGTCCGGGACCGGGATGAGACGGGGACCGCTTTCCGGCTCTACCGGATTCCGCTGCGAGACCCGTCGGGCCTCGACGTGGGCGGCCCCATCACCGACGCGGAGTTGCGCGCCGTTCGGCACCTGCGACTGACCGTGGCCGGGAAGCGCCGTGACTCGTTCGTGCTCGCGCGCATGGGCATCGTGGGGTCGACCTGGATCAAGCGGTCCCTGACGGGGGTCCTCACCGGCGTGGGTGGAGACACCGTGTCGGTGATGGGCCGAGTCGAGGTGAGCCCGGTCTCCAGGCTGACGGTCGGCGATGCCTACGCCTCGCCGCCGGGCGTGATCGAACAACTCGACGATCCGACGGCTGCGTTTGGAGGGCAGGGGATCGAGTTCAACGAGCGTTCCCTGTCCATCGGCTTCGAGGGTGTGCAACCCGGCGACAGAGTCGAGATCTACAACCGGTTCCCCCAGCGTCCCCGTGATTTCCTCTCCTACCAGGAGGCCCGATTGTGGGCCGTCGCCGCGAATGGCGACTTCGGCTTCGGCACTCCCGCGTACTTCTTCATCAAGATCGGAACCGACGATCGGAACTTCTACCTGTACCGGACCCGTCTCGACAAGGCGGACTTGCCGGGTGCGGTGCGGGAAGAGGACTGGCTACCCGAGGTCGTGATCCGGTTCGACGAGTGGCTCACGCTGCGGCGGCGAGCAGAGGAGCAGCTGATCCTCGACCCCAGGATGCCGGGCGATCCGCCTCTCGTTCTCTGGTCGGCCGATTCGGTCTATGCGGTGGTCCTGCAGGACCGAGGCCGCGCTCCCAACCTGGCCTCGGTTCGCGAGATGAGCATGGGCGTGGCGAACGAGTCGGGAGCCCCGATCTCCGGCGAGGTATGGGTGGACGAACTCCGCCTCGCGCGCGGCATTCGGGACGCGGGGCTGGTTTCGGCCTTCGATGCCGAAGTGCGGGGCGGCGAGTTCCTGCAGTCCCGTGCCACATTCCGTAGCCGTGGCGGATATTTCCGCCGGTTGCGCGCGACACCCACCTTCCAGGACGACCGAACCCTCGACGTCCATGCCACCATGCAGCTCGCGCGATTCGTCCCGAGTTCGTGGGGTCTGGAGGCGCCCCTCTCGATCACCCACGAGCGCGAGACCCAGTCGCCCATCTTCCTTGGCCGCAGCGATGTGCGCGCCGACCGGCTGGAGGGCCTGCGAACGCCGGGATTCAGCCGCTCGCGAATCGACTTCTCCCTGCGCAGGCGGGCGCCGGAGGAGGGTGGTTTCTGGGACGCTCTGCTCGGTGGCCTCGATGTGCGAGCGGGAATGGTGCGGTCCAGCTTGCGCACGATCACGACCGAGAGCGACGGGGCCGGCCTGGACGGCTTTGTCGGATACGCCGCGAACCCCGTTCGCCATGATTTCCCGATCTTTCCCGGGCGGGTGGGTTCCGTGCTGCGGGCGATCCTGCCCTCCTTCCTCGAGGAGCGAATCGCCGGTGCCCGCCTTCGTTGGACTCCAGAGAGCTTCGGCTTCGAGAGCGAACTGCTGAACCGTGACCTCAGCACCCTCCGTTTCGACAGGATCATTCGGACCGGGGGCGACTCCCTGGCGACCGCGACCGAGGCGCCCCGGCGGTTGGTGACCGCATCGGCGCGGGTGGCCTTCCGACCCGTGGAATCCCTCATCGCGTCGGCCGACCTGCTGAGCGGGCGAGACCTCCTCTCGGTGCAGGATTTGGCCGGCGACCCTGACAGCCAGGAGCTGCTCGCCGCCGAGCGGAGGCAGCTGTCGGGGGCCGACTTCGGGTGGGAGGTGAATCGGCATGTGAGGACGCGGCTGGCCTTCCAGCCCCGCCTCTCGGAGTGGGCACGAAGCAGCGTCCAGGTGACCACGATCTACCTGTCGGAGCGCAACGCCGACCTGATCGGCACCCGCCACACCCCCGTCGACACGGCACTGGCACTGCTCCGCAACGTCGACGGACAGCGCAACCTTACGGCCAACTTCTCGGTGGACCCCGGTCGCATGGCCGAAGAGGGCGGTGGGGGCACCGCATCCCCGTGGTGGGCCCGATCCTTCGATCCACTCGCGCTCACCTATTCGAACGGCCTCACGTCGCGCTTCAACCGGGAGGCTGTCGACCCGGGCGCGCTCTACCAGCTGGGTTGGGGCGGACGGGATGATTTCCTGATGATTGGAGCCGATTCGGCGTCTACGCTCAGTGAACGCGACCGTATCAACGTGCGTGGCGGTCTCAGGCTTCCGGGCTCCACCTCCATTGGACTGAGCTACGACCGGACCCGCAACGGGACATTGGACACGCGTTCGGACCGGGAGGACCTGCAGCGTGTATGGCCGGATCTGCGGGCGTCCGTCGGTGATGTAGCGCTACCGGGGTTCGTGTCCCTCGTGTTGGAAAGGCTGTCTCTGAGCTCGGGATATCGGAGAGTCACGCGCGGCCTGGAATTCGGAGCAGGTACACAGCAGGACCGCTTCCGCGAGGATCGCGAGGTCCCCATGGCCGTCACTCTGGCGTTCGTACGGGGGTTGACGCTGAGTTACGACGGAACGCTGAACCGGGGAGAGAGCGAAGACCCGACCGGCGACACCAGGCGGCGGCGTGACAGGCACTCGCTTCGGGTCTCGGCCTCGCTCCCTTCGCCGCTGCGCGCCTTCCGGGAACGAGGCGCGCCCCTCCGCATCATCATGGACGTGGGCTACAGCGACGAAGTGCAGTGCAGGATCCCGAATCCGGACAGCCCGTGCGTGTCGTTCATCGACCAGCTGGAACGTACCGGTTCCCTTTCGGTCGACTCGTCGGTGCGCGACTTCCAGTTGGGGCTGCGCCTCCGCTACGTGGACCGGCGTTCCTTCGTGGGTCAGCGGGCGGGTTCCACCCAGCTGCAACTCAACGTCTTCGGCCGTTTCCTCCTGACGTCGGACCTCCTCCGCCTCCCCTCCTGAGGCCGTCAGCGGCCGAGCGCGCGAGGCAAAGGGGGGGCCAGAGGCGTTCTCTGCCACCTCCGTGGATCCTTCCCGGCCAGCCCTTCGGGGGGTGAGCGCAAATCAGTCCCGTTCCGTCATGGAGGTGCCCGCCCGAAAGGGCAACCTTGTCGACGAGGGTGGAGGCCTCCGGCTTTGGCGGCCGCGGCTGATCCCATCCCGGAAAGGAGAGGACGTGACGGACAGAGAACGCAAGAGCATGTTGCGAGCGGCCTTGCTGCTCGCAGGGGCAGCGGTGATTCGCTTTGTAGTGGTCGCCCCCGGCGCCGCCGAGCCGCCCCTGGAGGACCGTCCTTCGATCGCGGACAGCCTCCTTGCAGCCGGCGACTCGGTTATGGACGCGAAGGAGCGTCGTTCCCGGCCCTTCGCGGCGGGTGAGACGATCGACCCGAATGTGGCCGGGGAGGAGGAACTGGACCGGCTGCCGGGCGTCGGGGCGTCGAAGGCGCTACGCATCGTGCAGGACCGCGATGAGAAGGGGCCCTTCGCCAGCGTCGAGGAGCTGGCCCGGGTGCCCGGTCTGGGCCCCAGGTCCGTGGAGAAGCTGAGGCCGTATCTGCAAATCCGCTCGGCAGCCGGGGCGACACCGTCCCGCGTAGCGGTGCCCGCGGGGCCATCGCCGCGTGGAAGGGTGCCCCGGGCGGACTCCCCGGTGAAATCCGGCGTGGCCGGGGCTCGCATCAACCTCAACCGTGCGACGGCGGAAGAGCTGCAGGCCCTGCCGGGTATCGGGGCGGTGATGGCCGAACGCATCGTGGCCTTCAGGGGTGAACACGGTGGCTTCGGCAAGCCCGAGGAGCTGATGGAGGTGTCGGGCGTGGGGGCCAGAACCTTCGCTCGGATCGCGCCGCTGGTGACGACCCGGTGATGCCCTCGACACCGCACGAACAGTCGGCCTCGCTCGAACCGCTGCTCCGAGAGATGGTGCGGGTGGGCGCCTCTGATCTCCACCTCACGGCCGGGCAGCCGCCGAGGCTGCGAATCGACGGCGCGCTTCGGGCAATGGCAGAGGAACAGCTCCTGGAGGCCTCGGACACCCGCCGTCTGGCCCACTCGGTGCTCACCCTGGATCAGAAGAGGCGGTTCGAGGAGAACGACGATCTGGACTTCTCGTTTGCCGTTCCCGAGCTTGCGCGCTTCCGCGGCAACTGCTTCCGGCAGCGGGGCCGCGTGGCGATGTCCATCCGCCACATTCCGTACAACATCGCCGCGCTGAACACGCTGGGGTTGCCGCCCATCCTGAACCGTCTCGTGGAACGCCCCCGGGGACTGGTGCTCGTCACCGGTCCGACCGGATCGGGCAAGTCCACGACCCTCGCCGCCATGGTGGACTCCATCAACCGGCAGCGACAGGGCCACATCATCACCATCGAGGACCCCATCGAGTTCATCCACCGGCACCGCCGCTGCATCGTGAACCAGAGGGAGGTGGGTATGGACACCCCTACCTTCGCGACGGCGCTCAAGCACGCGCTCCGCCAGGATCCGGACGTCATCCTGATCGGGGAGATGAGAGACGCCGAAACGATGAAGGCCGCGCTGACCATCGCCGAGACCGGCCACCTGGTGCTTGCCACTCTCCACACCAACTCGGCAGCCGACTCGGTCAACCGAGTCATCGACGCGTTTCCATCTCACCGGCAAACTCAGGTCCGAACCCAGCTCGCGTCGGTGCTCGAGGGCGTTGTCACCCAGATCCTCATCCCGCGGGCGTTCGGCCGGGGGAGGGTGGCCGCGGTGGAGGTCATGATCTGCACGGCGGCGATCCGGGCCGTAATCCGCGACGAGAAGGTCCACCAGGTGCGCTCGCTGATGCAGGCCGGACGGAAGTACGGGATGCAGACCATGAACGATGCCCTGTCCCGTCTCTACCTCAACGGCGATGTCACCCTGGAAGGGGGATTGAAGAGGAGCGCGGACCCGTCGGAACTCCTCCGGGCCGTCGGTGAACCGGCACCGGAAGGCTTCGACCAGCTCACAAGTTCGGGGTGGCGGTCGTGACGCGCGTACCCACCCGCGAGGTGGTGGTGTTCACGCGGCTCTTCGCGACGATGATCGGTGCGGGACTGCCCCTTGTTCAAGCACTAAATATACTTGCGAAACAAACGGAAAACAAGGTGTTTCGCGAGGTCATCCACGACCTGGTGGCCGATGTGGAGTCCGGCGCCACTCTGGCAGGTGCGATGGGCCGCAAGCATCAGGCGTTCTCGTCCCTCAGCGTCAACATGGTCGCCGCCGGCGAGGCGGCGGGAGCCCTCGACACCATCCTCGGACGGCTGTCGGATTTCCTGGAGAAGAACCACGCTCTGGGGAGAAAGATCCGTGCGGCCATGATCTATCCGGCCATGATCTTCGCCGTGACGATCCCGGCCGTGGCGATTCTGCTCATGTTCGTGATCCCCACCTTCCAGGGCATGTTCGAGTCGGCGGGGCTTACCCTGCCGCTCCCGACGCTGGTCGTAATCGCGGCTTCCGACGTGATGAAGAGCTACTGGTGGGCTCTGTTGGCCACAGGGGTGACCGGAATCATCCTGCTGCAGCGTTTTCGATCGACCGACCGGGGGCGGCTGGTGACGGATGGATTTCTACTTAAGGTGCCAATCGTGGGCGACCTGCTCAGAAAGGCGGCCGTGGCCCGATTCACCCGAACGCTTGGGACGCTGGTGGCATCGGGGGTCCCGATTCTGGACGGGTTGGAAGTTACCGCCCGAACGGCCGGAAACCGGGTGATCCACGATGCGGTGATGGAGTCACGGGCATCAATTGCGGGGGGTGAGACCATTGCCGGGCCACTCGGGAACTCCGGGGTCTTCACTCCCATGGTCGTGCGCATGATCGAGGTCGGCGAGCAGACCGGCGGTCTGGACGAGATGCTGGAGAGGATCGCGGACTTCTACGACAGGGAAGTGGATACCTCTCTCGAGGCGATGATCGCCGCCGTGGAGCCCCTGATGGTCGTGGTCCTGGGCGTGGTCGTGGGTGGCATGATCGTGGCCATGTATCTACCCATCTTCGACATGATCAATGCGGTAGGGTGATGCCCGGGGCCGGCTGGCCCCGGACACGGGCGCCCCCCAGATTACATTCATGTCCAAAGCTTTCGTGAAAGAGGACCGGGAGGACCAGCCACCGGACTACCGGCTTCCGGATTCCGGATCGGCCTACTTTGACGAGGCGTGCGCGTGGGCATTGGTCACCGGTGCCAACGAGGGAGACACGCGGAGCGCGGAGCTGGCCACAGGCTACAGGTGGGGCGAGGCCCGCCTGGTTCCGCACATCCGCGCCATGCTGGACGAGGCCGAGGAAGCGGATCAGACCCGGGTCGCCCAACTCTGCAGGCGCTTCCTGCGGGCGGCCGAGCGGGGGTAGCGGAGTCGCCCTCACTGCGAAATGACTACGGGCAGCCTCCGTTCCCGCAACATCCGGTTCAGTTCTTCCGCGTCCTCGATGAAGAGCTTGCCGAACAGGAGCCGCGTGGCGTCCAGCCGCTGTCGCAGCACGTCGTGCACCTCCACCTGGGGGACTGTTGGCGGGAAGTCCGCGCTGCTTGAACCGATGTCCTGGGACAGCGCACTGAGCCGCCCGTAGAGCTTCATCGGGTTGCGGAAGGCGTCCTCCCGGGCGCCGGTCAGGTAGATGTCGAAGAGGTTGGACTCGACCTGGATCGCCGTCTCCTCCAGCGCCGCCGCCTCTGCCAGGAGATCGGCGGCGGTGGAGTCTCCGGCGAGCATGTCGGCGAGATCCTCGAGCTGACTGCGGGCCCACTCGATCCGGTCGATCATGTCCACCACCTCGTTGATCTCGTCCCGGATGACCATTGACAGGGCGACCTGCTCGCGGATATCTGCGAGGGTCCCCTCCGAATGGGGGTCCTTCAGCACGGTCAGGGGGGTGGACAGGCTCGTGCCGCCGATCTCCAGGACCACCTGGTAGTCGCCCGGCACCACCCTGGGGCCGAGCTGTCCCTGATTCAGGTCCAGGTCCCATGTCCGCAGCGGCCGCCATCCTTCCGGCCCCAGCGGCACCCACGGCAGGCCGGGCGGCGCGGTGCGGATCTTCGCCCGGCGCGTGGGCTCGTAGCGCAGGTCCCACCACACCCGGTTGACGCCCGGGGCGACGCCCGTGCGCAGGGTCCGGATCGTGTCTCCCGCGGGGTCCAGAATGCGCACGACGGCCGCGCCGGCAGTCCCGGTGCCCTCGTCGTCGTCGGCTCCCGTCCCCACCGCCCCCGGCACGAAGAAGTTGATGTCCGCGCCGTAGGGAGGATTCTGCCCGGTGACGTGGCTACGCTCGGCCTTGATCGTCTGGACCCGGTTGAAGCGGTATGCAGGCCGCGTTTCCAGCAACGCATGTTCCCCGGCAGTGGCCGAGCGGTCCAGGGCACGCAGCGGGGAGATGTCGTCCATGATGTAGAAGCCCCGCCCGTACGTACCTACCACCAGATCGTCGAAGGTCTCCTGGGTGGTGAGCCAGTACACCGGCGCCGGGGGCATGTTGTTGCGCAGGGGCCGCCACGAGGCGCCGTCATCCAGTGAGAAGTACACGGAGTTGTCGGTCCCGGCGTACAGCATTCCGGGGCGGCGATGGTCTTCCCGCACCACGTGCACGAAGCTGTGCGGGGAGAGTGGGATGCCATCCGAGATGCGTTTCCAGCTTGCGCCGAAGTCACGGGTGAGGTAGATGTACGGATCGAAATCGGCGAGCTGGTGCAGATCCACGGCAAGGTAGGCGGTCGCGGCGTCGTATCGCGACGGCTCGATGTTGGCGATCGTGCCCCAGGGTGGAAGGTCCGGGATGTTCCCGGTGAGGTTCTCCCAGTCTCCGCCGCCGTCCCGGGTCAGGTGCACCTGTCCGTCGTTGCTCCCTGCCCAGATCAGCCCGCGCTCGAGCGGGGACTCGGCGATCGCGAACAGGGTGGACCCGTCGTAGGTCATCAGGTTGTCGATGGCCACGCCGCCGGAACTCTGCTGATGCGTCTTGTCATTGGTGGTGAGGTCCGGCGAGATCACCTCCCAGGAGTGGCCCCCGTCGGTGGTGCGGTGGACGTGCTGGCTGCCCGCGTACACGGTGTTGTGGTCGTGCGGCGAGATGTGGATCGGGAAGGTCCAGTGCCAGCGGAACCTGAGGTCCGCCGGCGCCCACCCATACGCGGCCTCTGGCCACACGCGCACCGAGCGCACCTGCCCGGTGCGATGGTTGTACCGCTCCAGACCCCCGTCGTAGCAACCCGACCACACGATGTTGCTGTCGGTCGGATCGGGGATGCCGAAGCCGCTCTCGCAGCCCCCCACGCCACGCCAGAGCCCCAGCGGGATGGCGCCCGCGCGGCTGTTCGACGGTCCACGGTAGGACCACCCGTCCTGTCGATTTCCGTAGACGTTGTACGGGACTTCGTTGTCGGTCCAGACGTGGTACATCTGGGCAATCGGCAGCACCACCCGCTGGAATGTGCGGCCCCGGTTCATGGAAATCGTGAGGCCGCCGTCGTCGGCGACCATGACCCGCTGGTTGTTGGCCGGGTCGATCCACACATCGTGCGTGTCGCCGCCGCCCCGCGGGGGGTTCTCCACAAGGCTGCGCCCTCCGTCCACCGACATCGAGAAGCGCACGGAGGTGAAATAGATCCGGTCCTCGTCCTCGGGGTCCACCCCGAAGCGGGTGTAGTAGGGTGCCCGCTCGTTGATCGTGTGGTTGCGGAGCATCAGGCGCCAGCTGTCACCGCCGTCGCTGGAGGCGTAGAAGCCCGGACTCGACTCCTCGGTGAGCACATAGACCTTGTCGGAGTTCGACGGGGCCACCTCGACCGCGACCTTGCCGATGGTCGAGCCGCCGGGGTTGGGGAGCCCGCGGCCGACGCCCGAGAGCCGCTCCCAGCTGTCCCCGCCGTCCTTCGAACGCCAGACGCCGCTGTCGGGCCCTCCGCTGTCCAGCCCCCAGGTGTCGATCTGCACGTCCCAGAAGGCGGCGAAGAGGATGCGGGGGTTGCCCGGATCCATCGCGAGGTCGATGCAGCCGGCGTCCTCCGAGACGTGGAGGACCAGCTCCCAGCTGTCGCCGCCATCGGTGGTGCGATAGACGCCCCGCTCCGGCTGCGGACCGTAGGTGTGGCCCAGAGCGCAGGCGAAGACGATGTCGGGGTCCCGCGGGTCGATCTCGACACGCCCGATGCGTCCGGTGGCTTCAAGTCCCTTCCTTTCCCACGTGTCGCCGCCATCGGTCGAGCGGTAGATCCCGTCGCCCATGGCGTGGGCCGGGCGGATGACGAACGTCTCCCCGGTTCCCGCCCAGATCACGTTGGGATCCGACGGCGCCATGGCCAGTGCCGACACGGAAGAGGCGGACTGGTCGTCGAACACCGGCGTCCAGTTCACGCCGCCGTCCCGGGTCCGCCAGAGGCCCCCGGAGGCCGCGCCCACGTAGATGGACAGGGGGTTGCCGGGTTCGCCGACGACCGCGATCGCGCGGTTCCCCTCCGGGCCTATGAAGCGGTACCGCAGGCCGGCGTAATGGCTCGGGTCGAGCCCCTGGGCCTGCATGGGACGGGGGGTCGCGGCGACCGTCGCGGCGGCGGCCAGAACGAGGAATGCGGGGAGGTGCCTCACAGGGATGGCCTCTGCTTGGGGGAGCGGACTGTATTTCGATCGGGATGCGCCGACTGCTGGCGGCGGACACGCAAACGGGCGTCACGGGCCGGATGGTAACCGCAGACGGGCCAGCATTTCAAACGGTTGCAGGGGACGGCCCGATGTGGACACGCCGGACCTCCGGGGACTCCATGGTTGTTTCGGGCACCGGGGTGGCCCTAGTTTGCCCGGTCGCAATGACCGGCCCCGGCACAGGGTCGTCGCAACGTCAACCAAAGGAGCCCGGCCTTCATGGAGTTCATCCAACGAATCACCGAATTCCTGACCACGAACGTCGTCGAGCAGGGCATCTCGGTCGGCGGCGAGAAGATCCCCTACATGGTGATCATCCTGCTGGGTATCGGGACCTATCTGACCCTTCGCCTGGGCCTGGTCCAGATCCGCCGTCTGGGGCACGGTATCGCCGTCGCGTCGGGCAGGTACGACAATCCCGAGGACGAAGGAGACGTCACCCACTTCCAGGCGCTGACCACAGCCCTGTCGGCGACCGTCGGCATCGGAAACATCGCGGGCGTGGCACTCGCGATCCATTGGGGGGGGCCAGGCGCGCTCTTCTGGATGTGGGTGACAGCGGCGCTGGGGATGGCGACCAAGTACTCGGAGGTCACCCTCGCGCAGAAGTACCGGGTGCGTGAGCACGAAGGCGAGTGGGCAGGCACGGTTTCCGGCGGACCCATGTACTACATCGAGCGGGGACTGGGGCCCAAGTGGAAGTGGATGGCGGTCTTCTTCGCATTCATTCTGGGTATCACCGCTTTCCTGACCGGCAACGGGATTCAGGCCAACACGGTGGCCGACAACCTGCTGACCGAATTCAGCATCCCGAAGGCGGTCAGCGGACTGGTGACGTCGGGCATCGTCGCGTTGGTGATCCTCGGCGGCATCTCGCGGATCGGCCGGGTGACCGGGGTTCTGGCGCCGGTAATGGCGGTGGTGTACGTAACGGGTGCGATGATCGTCCTCATCCTGAACGCGGGCGACATCTTCCCGACCTTCGCACTCATCTTCCGGGAGGCGTTCAATCCGACCGCGGGGGTCGCGGGCACGGGCGTCGGAGCGTTCCTGGTCACCCTAATGTGGGGGGTGCGAAGGGGGCTCTTCTCGAACGAGGCGGGGCAGGGGTCGGCGCCGATCGCCCACTCGGCGGCCAAGACCGACGAGCCCGTCTCGGAGGGGGTCGTGGCGCTGCTGGAGCCCTTCATCGACACGATCGTGATCTGTACGATGACGGGGCTGCTGGTCATCATGACGGGTGTCTGGAACGACCGGTTCGAGACCGAGATCACGCTGGATGGTGGTGACATCTCCTACCGTGCCGTACAGGTGGACGGCGGCTACGCGGATGTGAGCCCCTCGAACACGATCCGGATCGAGAACGGGATGCACGTCGGCACCGGGCCGTCCGATCCGCGGGTGTCGTGGCACGAGGTTCCCGTGGAACAGCTTTTCGTGGACGAGGGCCAGATGCAGCCCTTCACCGGGACGATCGACCCCGCGACCGGAAACGCAATGGGCGACGACGGGCAGTCCTACACCTCGCTTCACGGGATGGCGGTGGAGAGTGGGGCCCCGCTCACGATGGCGGCCTTCCGGCGCGGACTTTCACCGCTGGGCGACTGGGGACACTACATCGTGGTGATCTCGGTGCTCCTCTTCGCGATCTCCACGGCGATCTCGTGGAGCTACTACGGGGACCGCTGCGCCAACTACCTCTTCGGCGCCAGGGCGGTGAAGCCGTACAAGGTCGCCTTCGTGATCACCCACTTCATCGGGGCGGTGCTGCCCCTTGGCGTGATCTGGGCGATGGGCGACGTCCTCCTGGCGATCGTCATCTGGCCGAACCTGATCGCTCTCGGGCTCCTCGCGCCCAAGGTCGTGGAGATGTCCCGAGACTACTTCGAGCGGAGGCCGTGGGAGGCCCGGTGACGTCGTAGGAGCCCGTGGCGAGTCCCGGCCGTTCCCGGCGCGGCACGGGGTCCGCCACGGGATCGCTCCCTTTACTCCTCCGGCCGGTCCAGCACCCGTGCCGGCCGGAGGGCTTCCCGTCCGTACCGGTGTCGGATGCGGTCCACGGCCCGGGCGATGGTACGGTCCCGGTCGGTTTCGAGCGCCGCCTGCTCGCCGAAGAGGTCGCCCTGCGTCGCGGGCGCCTGTTGCACCAGGTTGGACACGCCCACCCCCAGGAGGCGAACGCCCGTCCTCCTGCGATGTCGCAGGGTGTGTAGCAGCGACAGGGCGACCGCGAAGATCGCCCGGTCGGTCTCGACGCCGTCGGGCTGCGTGTTTCCGGCTTGCCGCGTCCTGAAGTCGTAGTCCCTGATCTTCACGGTGATTGTACGGGCCCTCAGTTCCTTGCCGCGGAGCTGGCCGCCCACCGAGCAGCTCAGCTCCAGAAGCCGCCGCTCCAGCTCGTCGTCGTCGTCGATGTCCGCGAAGAAGGTCCGCTCCGAGCTGATGGACTTGCGACGCTTGCGTGCGTCCACCTCGCTGGCGTCGATTCCGCGGACGCGCTCCCACAGCCAGGCGCCCCGGCCGGGCCCGAACCACCTCGCCAGCCACTCCCGTTCGACGGCGGCGGCCTCAGCTGCGGTGCGCAGCCCCTTCGCGTCGAGGCGTTCCAGAAAGGCCGGGCCGATCCCCGGCAACTCCGCCAGACGGAAGCGGGACATGAAGGCCGCCTCTTCGCCCGGGGGCACCACATGGACCCCGTTCGGCTTGGCCACACGCGTCGCCACCTTGGCCACGACCCGTTGCGTACCGCCGCCCAGCGACACGGCCACCCCGGTGCGATCGCGCACCACCGTGCGGATGCGGTCCGCCGTCGCGGCGAGGTCCTCGCCCTTGAACAGCCGCTCCGTCCCGGTGAGGTCGAGGTAGAACTCGTCGATGGAAGCGGCCTGCACGACCGGCGACAGGTCGCCCAGCACGTCCCGGACCGCGCGGCTGTGCTCGACGCACGCTCCCCGCGGCACCGGCACCACCACGGCTTCCGGGCACAGTTGGCGTGCTCTGGACGTGGGCATCCCGGAGCGAACTCCGTACTCCCGGGCCGCGTACGAAGCGGAGGTGATCACCCCCCGATTGCTCCTGCCGCCGACCAGGAGAAGGGGCTCCCTGCCCACGCCTTCCGGATCCTCGAGACGTGCCACCTGGACGAAGAACATGTCGCAGTCGGCGAGGAGGATTCTCCTGGGGCCTTGCGAGGAGATCCCGTCTTTGGACACGTTCTACCTCCACATGCGGTCAGGCAGCCTTCGTGCGCTGCCGGCAACCGTGGAATTGGCCGTTCACGCGGGACTCTTACCCGCGCGCACTGCGAGAATTCTAACCCCTGCAAGGAGACGCCGACGATGGCCTACCCGTTTCAGCTTCCCGATCTCGAGTATCCCCACGACGCCCTCGAGCCGCACATCGACGCCCGCACGATGGAGATCCATCACGGGAGACACCACGCGGCGTACACCGCCAACCTGAACGCGGCCCTCGGGGGGCACCCCGAACTGCATGGCAAGTCGGCCGGGGAGCTCGTCGCGGATCTGTCGGCGCTTCCAGCCGGGATCCGCACGGCCGTGCGCAACAACGGCGGGGGATACGTGAACCACGCCCTGTTCTGGGAGCTCATGGCGCCCGGTGGCGAGAGTTCTCCCAGCGGGGAGCTCGCGGCCGCCATCGACGCCGCCTTCGGAAGCCTCGACGAGTTCAAGAGCCGGTTCGCCACGGCCGCGGTCGGGCGCTTCGGTTCGGGGTGGGCGTGGCTCGCCGCGGGAGCGGATGGTTCGCTGGAAGTGTTGTCGACGGCCAACCAGGACACTCCGGTCATGGACGGCAAGAGCCCGCTCGTGGGCATCGACGTCTGGGAGCACGCGTACTACCTGAACTACCAGAACCGCCGTCCGGACTACGTCTCCGCCTTCTGGAACGTGGTCAACTGGACTGTCGTCGCGGAGCACTTCCGGGTCCTCTGATCCATGCAGGACAACGTTACGTTCGGCATTCTGGCCTTCACGCAGCTGTTGGTGGTGTACAACCCCCTGAGCGCGATGCCGATGTTCGCCACGCTCACGGCCGAAGACACCCGCAAGGAGCGCTTCAGGACGGCGGGTGTGGGGGTACTGACGTCGATCGTCGTCATGGTGGTGTTCATCTTCGCCGGGCACGCGATCCTGGACTTCTTCGCCATCACCACCGAGGCGTTCCAGATCGCGGCTGGCGTGATCTTCTTCGGGATCGGCTCCGACATGTTGCAGGCGAAGCGGTCCCGGGTGAAGACGACCCGCAGGGAGCAGGACGAAGCGGCGGACCGGCGCAGCCTGGCGATCATCCCGCTGGGCCTGCCCACCCTGGCCGGACCCGGCACGATCGTCACCGTGATCGCTCTGGCGGGTCTGGCGTCGGGCCCCGGGCAGCTCTCCTCCGTTTACCTCGCGTCGGTCCTTGTCGGCGGGGCGACGCTGCCGTGCCTGATGTTGGCCCCGGTGCTCCTCGGCGCGCTGGGGAGAACCGGCCTCAACGTCGTGACCCGCATCATGGGTCTGCTTGTCATGGTGGTCGGCGTACAGTTCCTGATCAACGGAGTGGGCATCGTCGTGGGATCCTGGGGGTTGTCTTCGTGAAATAGCTGGACAGATCCACCTCAATATCATATGTTTCCCGAGATGTGAACCTCGTACGGGTGACAGGAGAAGCGAACTTGAAGGCTCGGCCATGGGGTCGGCGCAAGGGGCCGGCCAACACGGGGATTCGCGGACGGGGGACGAGCACTCGATTCTGGATCATTCCCCTTGCGGCGTTCGTTTTTCTTCCGGGATCCGTTTCCACTCAGAGCCTGCGGGGAAGCATGGACGCCATGCGGGCGCAGAACCGCCAGGCCAAGGTCCACGACTTCACCTTCATGAAGGCCCCGTCCCAGGTCTATCGCTTCAGGGACCAGGGACTTCTGGTGCACCTTCCCGGGAACGGGAGCTACCAGCTCGACGACGAAGTCTCGTTTCCGTATGCTCGCCCGGAGGTCAGGACATTCGTGGAGCGCCTGTCGAGCCAGTATCGGCGTGCGTGCGGCGAGACGCTGGTCGTCACCAGCCTGACCCGGCCCCTGAATCGCCAGCCCCGGAATTCGTCTCCTCTGTCGGTGCATCCCACCGGAATGGCGGTCGACTTGCGGCGAAGCACCTCGCGTGCCTGCCGAGGCTGGCTGGAGGACGTACTTCTGCACCTGGAAGGGCAAGGGTCGCTGAATGCTACCTACGAGCGCCGCCCTCCCCACTATCATGTTGCCGTCTACCCCCGCCAGTACACGCGCTATGTGGCCAGGCTTGCCCAGGAGCGAGTCCTCGTTGAGGAGCCGGACGAGGTAGCGATGCCGAGCCGGGACGAGGTCATGTCCGAGCAGGTGATGTTGCCTGGCGTCGTGAGGTACGAGGTTCGTTCGGGAGACTCTCTCTGGGCGATCGCGCGCGCACACGGCACGACGGTGGATCGACTAAAGTCGGCCAACAACCTCCGCGGCAGCCGGATCTACGCCGGTCAGTTGCTCGAAGTCCCGGTCATCTCACGGTAGGCGGACACGACCGGGGCGCTCTCGCCGCGTTGTCGTAGATTCCATGAGCCGCTACCGGCGTGATCCCGGACCCCGAGCCCTACAGTGGCTTGAGCAGGTCACCGTGTCGGTGGTGATCCCGGCCTACAACGAGGTCGCAACTGTCGAGCGGCTGCTTCAGCGCGTCGCAGCCGTGCCGGTCGCCAAGGAAGTGATCGTGGTTGACGACGGCTCCATGGACGGTACCCGGCCGCTGTTGGCGGAGCTGAAGGAGCGGGGGCTGATCGACCGGTTGCTCCTCCACGAGGGCAATCGCGGAAAGGGGGCCGCGCTGCGCACCGGATTCGCCGACGCCACCGGCGATGTCGTCGTGGTGCAGGATGCGGACCTGGAGTACGACCCGGGCGAGATCCCGCGCCTGCTCGGGCCCATCGTCGAAGGCAAGGCGGATGCGGTATACGGATCGCGGTTTCTGGGCGGCGCGCACCGGGTGCTTCTCTTCCGGCACATGCTGGGCAATCGCTTTCTGACGCTGCTCAGCAACGTCTTCACCGACCTGAACCTCACGGACATGGAGACCTGCCAGAAGGTCATCCGCACCGAACTGCTCCAGTCTCTGCCGCTGACCGCGGACCGATTCGGAATCGAACCGGAGATCACGGCGCGGCTCGCCCAGGCCAGGGCCAGGATCTACGAGATGCCGATCAGCTACGACGGCCGATCCTACGCGGAGGGGAAGAAGATCGGCTGGAAGGACGGCGTCGCGGCCATCTGGTTCATCCTGCGCTACAACCTGGCGGGACCGAAGGCACGGCCCTGGAGGGGGAGTGCGCTCCCCTGGCTCGCGGAGGACCGCGGGGAGTAGTTCCTCTGGAAGGGGGTCCGTGGTGTTCCCGCGCACCCGGCGGGCCATCGATTTCGCGGCCGGAGGGGAGCTCAGGGGACAACAGGCCGATTGTGCCATACTGGCGCCCGTGACTCGGCTGCATCATTCGCCCGTTCGGGTCGCGCCGAGCATCCGCACGCAGGTGTGGTGGCGGCGCTGCCCCTCTCCATGGACGGATGCCGTCAGTGATGAAGCCAAGGTTGCCGGGTGGTATGAGCCTGCCCGCCTGTGCCGCTGTGGCGGCGCTGGCCGGCGTGGCGGTTTTCGCCAACAGCATCGGCAACGACTTCGCGTACGACGATCGACTGATTGTCGCGGGGAACGCGTCGATCCAGCGGCTCGAGACACTTCCGGGCACCTTCATGGAGCCGTACTGGCCAAACCGATACGGCAGGGAAATGGGGTTGTGGAGACCGGTTGCCACATGGGTGTACGGGCTCCAGTGGGCGATCTGGGACGGTGATCCCGCGGGTTTCCACCTCGTCAACGTTGTGCTGAACAGTCTGTGCGCCGCGTTGGTGGTCGTCCTTCTCGGGCAGCTTCTGCCCGCCGTGGTCGCGGCCGTTGGAGGCATCCTGTTTGCAGTGCATCCTGTGCACACGGAGGTGGTCGCCAATGTGGTGGGCATGGCGGAGCTGCTGTCCGCCAGCCTCTACCTGGGCGCATGCCTCGTTGTGGTCCGGTCCGGAGGGCGCATGCGAGCGGGCTCCGTGACTGTCGTCGGGGGGTTGTTCCTTCTGGCCGTCCTGGTCAAGGAGAGCGCCATTACCCTGCCCGGGACGGTGTTGCTTCTCGACGCTGCGCGGAGAACCCTCCGTCTGGGCGAAGTGAAGGGGTACCTCCGGGAGCGGTGGCCCCTCTACGCGGTGCTGGCACTGGTCATGGCGGCGGTCTTCGCGGGACGGGTTGCCGTGTTGGGGAGTGTCGCGGACGCGTTCCCCCCCATGGGAGCGGAGGTCCTGGCGGATGGCGCGGTGCCCCGAATCTGGACGGTTCTGGCGACCTGGCCGGAGGTATTCCGGCTTCTCCTGTTTCCTCTCGACCTTTCGGCCGACTATACCCCGGAGGTGATTTCGGTGGCGTACGGTTGGACGGCGCGGAGCGCGTTTGGGCTGGTCCTCGGTCTCGGTGTCCTCGTTGTCGCATGGGCGACATGGAGAACGGGACGGTTGTCGACGGACAGGCTGGTGCCGCGTGCGCTGGGCTTCGGCATTCTCTGGTTCGTGGTGACCGTGCTGCCGGTGTCCAACCTGTTCTTTCTGACGGGGGTGCTGCTCGCGGAGCGAACGTTGTTTCTGCCGTCGGTCGGTCTTGCGGCCGGAGCAGGATGGATGTTGGTCCAGCTCCATCGGGAACATCCGCGGATCGGGGCGGCGGTGTCCGTCGCGGCAATTCTGCTGCTTTGCGGCCGGGCGATTGTCAGAAATCCCGTGTGGAAGGACAGCTCCACCGTTTTCGAATCAATCATTCGCGAGCATCCCGAATCGGGCCGGGCGCAGTGGCTCATCGGCGATCTCCACTTCAATCGCGGCGAGCACGCGGACGGTCTCGTCGCGTACCGCCGGGCAATCGGGATGCTCGGGGAGAGCTACACCCTCTTGTCGGAGGTCGGGCGCCGCCTGGTTTTCGCGGGCTTTGACGAGGCCGGAGAGCGCGTGCTCAGACGCGCCTGGAACACACACCCCGAGTTCGGTCTGGCCCCCTCGATCCTGGCGGTGCTGTACGACCGCCAGGGCCGTTGGAAGCTGGCGGAGGACGCTTCGCGGGCCGCTCTGGCGGCGGAGCCGGACAACCTGACCCAGTCCCGTCTGCTGGCTCGCGCCCGTGCCGCCCAGCAGTCCCTATTCATCCAATACTTGAAAGGAAATCTGTCAAATGGCATTTAGAAATGGCTTTACACTTATTGAACTCCTGATAGTTCTAGTGATCATCGGCATCCTCTCCGCGATTGCCATCCCACAGTTCTCGGCCACCCGGGAGCGGGCGTACTTCGCGGCGATGAAGTCCGATGTGCGGAATCTGGCGTCGCAGCAGGAGCTGTATTACGCGACGAACTACGAGTACACGAGCTCACTTGCGGACCTGGGCTTCGTGGCATCGGAAGCCGTGACCGTGACCACGGCGGCCTCGAGCTCGGGGTGGTCGGCGACGGCCAGTCACGATGCCCTGGGTACGGCCGAAGGCTGCGCGATCTACTATGGGACGGCGACGGCACCCACCATCGGCACCGCGACTCCGGAGGCCGAGGGGCAGGTCGTGTGCACGAGCTGACCGATGTCCGGGCGGTACCGAATCGGCAGGCCGAACATCTGTCCCATCCCGCTATTCCGGTGCCCGCGGGGATCCCCCTTCTTACGGCCATGACAAGGAAAGCACCTCTTTTCGGACCGTCGGCGCGGGCGGGATACTCAATCATCGAGATCGCCATGCTGCTGGTGATGCTGGCCGCTCTGGCGCCGCCGCTCCTCGCTTCGGCGGGGAGGCTCCGCACATCGTTCTATCTGCGCCGCTCACAGGAAGAGGCCGCCCGCCTCTTCGCCGAGGCCCGGTGGACGGCGGTGGGCGTGGGCGGGGCGACGGTCGAGCTCACGTCCGAGCCTCCGGCCGGGGTGTTGATCGCGGCGACCGGGGACACCGTGATGGCGACCAACCTGGGGGAGGGCGGGGTATTGCTCCGGTTGTCCCGGGATCGTGTGTCCAGCCGCGTACGCTTCGGGCCCATGGGTCTCGGTCTGGTATCGAGCCAGACCCTCCGGTTTGCACTGGCCGGCGAGGAGCGCTCCCTGGTGATCTCATCTCTTGGCCGGGTGTCGCGGCGATGAACAGGGCCGGGGTGTCTCTGGTCGAGCTGGTGGTTGCAGTTGCGATCGTGAGCGTGGGAGTCGCGGGGGTGGCGTCCCTGACCGCGACAGCCGCCAGAAGTCTGGTGCACGCCCGTGCGCTGGACGAATCCCGTGTGTTGCTGCAGAGCTTTGTGGACTCGGTAGCGGCGGAACAGTCTCTGGTCTCCGGCCAGAGCACGTACCCGGGAGGCGTGTTGAGGTGGGGCGCCTCCGCCAGCGCGGACTCCGCCGCGTGGGCCAGCTTCGAGCATGTGGCGCTGCCGGTGCCGATCCGAATCGAATTCACTGTCACGCGAGCCGTGGCGTCGGGGGGGACGAATGCGACTCCGTAGTGGAGAGAGACGCGGGTTCGCGCTGACCGAGGCGGTCGTTGCCGGCACCCTCCTGTTGCTGGTCGTGCAGGTCAGCTGGTGGGTCACGGCGGTGCAAAGCGTCGTGGCGACGCGGGTGGTCACGGGTGCGCGAATCCTGGACGAGACCCGCCTGGTCCATCACGTCCTGGCGTCGGAGGTTGGACAGGGTCAGGCCGGCCTCGACTGGGGGATCCAGAACGGGGAGTTGCACCTGCGGGCCTTCCGGGGAATGGGCTTCGGTTGCGACAGCCAGCCCGCCAGTGGCTGGGCCGTCGCCGCGGCTGGGTTCCGGGGCTCCAATGCGAACAAGGATTCCGTTCTGGTCTTCTCCGAGGACGGGAGTTGGCACGCCACCGTGCTGACCCGAAGATCGCGGCCGAGCAGCATCGAGTGTCAGGATGTTCCCGGCTTCTCCCCGGAGATCTGGTACCTTGATCCGCCGCCGGTCCGGCCTCTCGCTGCCGTTTACTTCGAGAGGGGTGCCTACCGCTTTTCGAACGGAGCCTTCCGGTACCGGAGCGGCCAAGGGGGGTGGCAACCGCTGACGGGCACCGGAATCGTCGTGGACTCGGCTACCCTCGAGCCTGCCGGCTCACGTGGTGTGCAGGCCCGTGTAACCTGGGAGGGCCCCATTCCCATTCTTCCGGCGTTCGAGTGGACGACGTGGACGCTCCGATGAGGATGGCCGGATCTCCGACGCGCGGGGAGGAGGGATTTGCCATCGTACTGGCCCTTCTGGCCCTGATGGTCCTCGCCGGTATCGCTTCCGCGGCGGTTGCAGCGGCTGTCGGCCAACTCCGCGCAGCCACGATGGCCCAAGGTGTCCTGGTGAGCAGGATCGGCGCGAGGGCGGGAGTGGAGGCCACGCTGGAAGCGATTCGAGGAACGCCGGTTTCGATTGTAGGCGGCCCCGCGATTGAACTGGCATCGGGGAGCCACTCGACCAGGGGTTCGTGGCGCTTGCTGGATGTACGCCTCTCGGAGGAGTTCCACCTGTTCATCGGCGAGGGGGAGATGGGTGGTGCCGTCCCGATGCGAGAAGCACGTCTGGTCTGGTGGATTGACCCCGAAGCGCGGGTTGCAGCTCATAGCGCCGTGGTCGAGGCGACAACGGTTTCGCTTGCCGCAAGCGCGCATCTGCTCTCCGACTCGACGCTGGCCACTCGTCAGGGAATACCTGCTTGCAATCGCCTTCCTCTCCTGGCGCAGGCTTTTGCGGGGCCTGTGGTGCCCCTTAGCGGATTGCCTCCGGGACCGCCCGAATGGGGTGCGGGAATGGATGGTGCCGAATTCGGGGACATCAGACTCGGGTGGTACGGTGGCCCCGCGCTCGGTGAGTTGGCCGACCTGGATCTGTCCGGAGGGAGCCCGGCGCCCCCTGGTTGCTCGACCTGTTGGGCCGGGTTGGTCTTCGGCAATGGGCCCGTACGGTTGACGGGGGACGGAGCGGGTGTGTTGGTCGTGATTGGCGACGTGACCCTGGAGCCTGGCGCGTCCTGGACCGGTTTGCTGCTCGTTTCCGGGAACGTCGTGCTCGAGCGTGCCGCCCGGGTTGTGGGCCTGGTTCGTGGTGGCGGGGAGGTCTCGGTGGGTGACAATGCTGTCGTCGATGGTTCGGCATGCGCAGCGCTTCGAGCCCTCGAGGCGGCTACCTCGTTGGCGCGGCCCGTCCCGCTACGTGAACGCTCATGGGTGGGACCCGTCCCACCTGTCGGGGTTGGCGGGTAGCGATGGCTCGGTTCGGAAGGAAGAGGAAGTCCGTGGGTCTGGACATCGGGAGCGGGTTCGTGAAGATCGCGGAAGTCGATCACGGTGGGGACTGTCCTGAACTCAGCCGTGCGGCCATGAGACCGATGCCCCGCGGGGCGGTGGTGGACGGTGAGGTGGTGGATCCGCTCCGGGTCGTGGACGCGGTTCACGAGGTCCTCGACGATGCGGGGATGGAGTCCGCCGAGGTGGTCACGGCCCTGGGGGGGCACGATGTGTTCATCAAGAAGGTGGAGATGCCCCGGACGAAGGGCTCGGACGCCCACAGGGCGATCCGCAGGGAAGCCGAACGGCATGTACCCTTTGACATCGAGAGCGTGCAGCTCGATTTCCAGATTCTCCGCAACCGCGACGCGGGTTCCCGCATGGATGTGCTGCTGGTTGCGGCCAAGCGCGAGCGCGTGGAAGAGCGGGTGGCGCTCCTCGCGGAGGCGGGCGTCAAAGTCGCTCTGATGGATGTGGAAGCATTCGCTCTGCACAACGCTTTCGCACACAACTACCCGGGCGCCGCGACCGGCGTCGTCGCCCTGGTCAACGTCGGCCATGAAATCACCAACATCAGCATCCAGCGAGACGGCGCCCCTGCGCTGACCAGGGACTTCCCGGTGGGATCGGGGCGCCTCGGGGCCTCTCTCCGAGCAGAACGCGGCTCTTCGGCGGACGGTCCCGACCGGGCGCGGGACTCCGTTGCCGACAACATTGCAATGGGAATCGAGCGCGTGTTCGCTCTGCTGAGAACGCATCGGCCGGGCGCGGGGGTGGGAAGGATCTTCTTGAGTGGTGGTGGCGCGTGCACACCGGGGATTCCCGAGGCACTCGCGCGCGGCATCAAGGTCGAGACACACCTGGTCAACCCGTTTCAGCGGGTCCGGGTACGCGCCGGTGCCTGCAGCGATGATGTGGTCGGGGAGGCCGCACCCATGCTGCTGCTGGCCCTGGGTCTCGCGTTGCGGGCCCCAGGACGAGGCCGGAGAACCAGCCAACCATGATTGAGGTCGATCTCCTGCAAAGAAGCCCCAGGTCACGGGGCGGGCGGCCTCGCAAGGCTCCGGCGAGGCAGCGTCTCCGGAACATTCGCCTGGACGGGTGGATCGTCGGTTCCTGCCTGACGATGCTCCTGTCGTTGGGATTCGCGGGCCATCTCATTCTGTCCGTCCGCGGACAGGTTTCCGGCCTCGACCTGGCGCTGGAAGCGGCTCTGGCCGACTCGGTCCGGAGTGCGGCACGAAGCCACAGGGCCGTGACCCTGCAGGCGCGCCGCGATTCCATAGCCACCCGCGTCGCCCTGATCCAGGAGATGGACGCCCTGCGTTACCTGTGGCCCCGCATCATGGACGAGGTGGCGAACGCACTGCCGGCAGAGGCATGGCTGACCCGGCTGGCACAGGTCTCGTCGGGAGATGAACGGGCCCGCTTCCGTCTGGAGGGCATGGCGCGCACCAACCGCTCGCTCACCCGCTTTTGGAACGGGTTGGAGTCGTCCCCCTTCATCCGCGACGTGCGGCTGATCACCTCTGATCACGCAATAGCGCGATCGGCGGGTGATGGGGTCGACAACCTCTATCACTTCGTCCTCGAGGCCGGTCAGGAGGATCCGCCTCCGGAGATGCTGGTGTTGGTGCCCCTCCCGCCTGCACGAGCGCCATGAACTTCCTGCCGACGGATCCGCTGAGACGAAGCGCGGTTTTCATCGCGTTCCTGTCCCTCTCCGGTCAGTACTTCGTCTACACCTACATCCATGCACCCGCTACCGAGAGAGCGGGGGAGCGGCGAGCCCGCATTGCCCGGCTGGAGGGATGGAACCGGCAGTCCGCAGCCGATGGGGCGGCAGGCGAGGGGGATCTGGAAGACCGTGTGGGTCATTACGCAGAGCACATCGCAGCGTTGGAAAGACTGATCCCGACGGACGGGGAGGTAGCCGTTCTGCTCGAAGCCGTTTCCGAGTACGAGACCCGAACAGGGGTGGAGGTGACCACGATGCGTCCGCAACCCATCGAGCGGGGCGAGTTCTACGACCGGTGGAGCTACGAACTGGGCGTCCGGGGCAGCTATCACGCCATCGGCTCCTTCATGGCTGGTATCGCCTCGCTGGATCGGATTGTGGTCCCTACCGCCGTGACGATCATTCCCGCAGGCGAGTCCGGCTTGTCGGGTGAGGACGATGGGGGAGCTGTCGTGGCCAGTCTTCGAATCCAGTCGTACGCCTCGATCCCGCGTTCGCCGGCCACACCAGGAGATCAACCCGAAGAGAGCGGAGGAGCCGGGCCATGACGAGCATTCGGTCCAGCATCAAGGTCATCGCCGTGTTTCTGCCGATGGCGGGGGGGTTCACCGGCGCGAGCGCACAGGAAGCTCCCGCGGTGGGACTTCCCCCGAACGAGGCCGCGCCACCCGCCGAGCCGCCGCCACGCGAAGGCGGCCTCGTGTTCGAGCGCGAGCTGTTCACATATCCGCTGCGCGCACGCCGCAACCCGTTTCAGCCGCTCCCCGTTTCGGTTGCGGAGGGTCCGCGCTTCGAGGAACTGGGTCTCCTGGGAATCATTCACCATCGTGACCCCCGCGGCAGCGTGGTCCTCCTGGGAACCGGGCCGCCTGCGGGCCGTGATGGCGTGGAGGCGACCGGAGTCTTCCCGTTGGAGACATACCGGTTGCGGTTGGGCGACGTCATCGGCAGCACGAAAATCGTGCAGATCCATGAGCGTCACGTCGTCGTAGAGCTGGACGGGCCGGAGGGGTCGCAACGAAAAGTGTTGCACGTACCGTTGGCCAGCGAGAGGAAGGGGTCATGACGCTCATCGATTTCCGCGGGGGCCTGGTCTTGATGTCTGTCACCGCGCTGAGTCTCCCTGCCGCGGAGGCACATGCACGGGTTCAAGAGGTGCCACCGACGGAGATCCCGGTGGCGGAGGTCGGCAACCCGATCACGGTTTCGTTCTCGGAAGCCCCGATCCGAGAAGTCCTCTTCACCTTCGCCGAATTCGCAAACCGCTCGATCGTGCCGGGGTCGAACGTGGGCGGCCTCGTCTCCGCCGAGATCCGCGACCAACCTTGGGACGTGGCGTTGCGCTCGCTTCTCGATGCCTACGGCCTCGTGGCGCGCGAGGAGGAGGGGGGCATCATTCGCGTGGACAACCTGCGGACCCTTTTCGAGCAGGAAGCCGTGTTGCCGCTGGCCACCGTGCCCTTCCGCGTGAGCTACGCCGACCCGGTGGAGCTGCAGGATCTGGTCGCGGCCCTGTTGACCGAGCGCGGACGCGTCTCGGTGGGGCTTGGGACCAGCACCTTGGTCGTCACCGATATTCCCCGCGTCCTCGAGTCGGTGGGCGACCTCGTGGGGGCGCTGGATGTGAGAGTCCGCCAGGTGGACATCTCCGCGAAGATCATCTTCGTGAACCGGTCGGCCCTGGAGGGATTCGGCGTGACGTACGACCTCAAGGATACCAGGGGGAACCAGCTGAACCTCCTTGCCCCGGGCGTCATCGACAGCGACGGGGACGGGGTAATCACAGATGCCGACCAGCAAGTCGAGCGGGGAACGGACATCGTGTCTCTGGGCGGGAATTCGCTGGCGGCGCTGGGCAACGCCACGAACCGCATGGTCAACCCGACGCTTTCACTCCTGACCTCACTCGTCGTCGGACGGACCACGCTCATCGGGTTCATCGATGCCCTCGAATCATTTCAACTCACCGACGTAGAGGCTCAGCCATCGGTCCGCGTCATGGACAATCGAACCGCAAGGATCGTCGTCGGCGAGGAGACACCGGTTCGGGTGATCGACGCCGGGGCCCAGGTCCAGACCGGCCAGGGGGAGGGTATCCGCAGTACGGTGCCGGTGGCGACGGTGGACTACAAGGAGACGGGGGTGATCCTCGAAGTGACTCCGAGGGTCACCGAAGCCGACGAGATCCTTTTGACGCTGTCGGCCGAGCGCTCCTCAGCGGATCTGGCCCCATCGGACGTGGGACTCATCTTCCGAAGACAGAAAGCCGAGTCGGAGGTGCTGGTCGAAGACGGTGAGACCGTGGTGATCGGCGGCCTGACCGTAACGGACATCGGCGAGGTCCGGTCAGGCATCCCGTTGCTGATGGACCTGCCGTGGATCGGGCGCCTCTTCCGTTCCCGCAGGGAGTCTACCGTCCAGCGGGATCTGCTGATCATGGTGACGCCCACGATTGTGCACACCGCTTCCCCGTGACCGGGGCCTTCGCTATCTATGGACAACCCGCGCACGGTACGTACCGCCGCACAGTCCCGCCCATCTCCACGCAGCCCACATGCCACTAGAACACCTGTCCTTCCACACCGCCGGAGAGTCGCACGGACGCGGTCTTGTCGCAGTGGTGGAAGGAGTTCCCGCCGGTCTTCGCCTCGACTCGGCAGCCGACATCGATCCGGACCTCAAGCGTCGGCAGGGGGGGTACGGGAGGGGACGCCGCATGCAGATCGAGTCCGATCGGGCCGAAATCATCTCCGGCTTGCGGCTGGGCGTCACCCTGGGCTCCCCCGTGTCGATGGTTGTCTGGAACCGTGACTGGAAGAACTGGACCACGGCCATGGCCCACGAGGTGCCGGATCCCCGGGAAAACCCCAAGGCGCTCCGTCCGGTCTACCTTCCGCGGCCTGGTCATGCCGATCTGGCCGGTGTCCTGAAGTACGACAGGCGGGACGCCAGAGATATTCTGGAACGTGCATCGGCGCGGGAGACCGCGGCCCGGGTTGCGTGCGGGGCTGTGGCCCGGACGCTGCTCCGGGAAGTCGGCGCGTCGGTCGGGAGCCATGTGACTCGCATCGGGGAAGTAGAGGCGCAGATCCCGGAGGACCTGCCGGACGAACTTAACGATGCGGTGGATGGATCCCCTTTACGGACTCTCGACAAGGATGCGGAGGTCGCCATGATCGCGACCATCGACGCCGCGAAGAAAGCGGGAGACACCCTGGGAGGGTGCTTCGAAGTCGTGGTGCGAGGGTTGCCAGTGGGGCTGGGCAGCTACGTTTCATGGGACCGGAAGCTGGATGGCCGACTCGCGCAGGCGGTGATGTCGGTGCACGCGATCAAGGGCGTCGAGATCGGGCCCGCGTTCATCAACGCCGGCCGTCCCGGCTCCCGGGTGCACGACGCGATCCTGCGTGACGAATCACGCACCCGCGCGGGTGGCTTCGGCCGGGCGGGGAATCGGGCGGGTGGGCTGGAAGGGGGCGTCACCACCGGGTCTCCCCTTGTGGTGCGCGGGGCCATGAAGCCGATCTCCACGCTGTTGCGGAACCGGCTCCCGAGCGTCGATCTGCGAGATGGCTCGACGAAACACGCGACCGTCGAGCGAAGCGACGTCTGCGCAGTGCCCGCTGCCGCGGTTGTTGCGGAGGCGATGGTTGCACTGGTAGCCGCCGACGCCCTCCTGGAGAAATTCGGGGGCGACTCGCTCGGGGAACTTCGGCGGAATATGGATTCATACCTGGATCACCTCGGCTCCCGCGGGTTCCGGGAGAGGGAGCCGGGCGGCCGGTGAGGCCGGCGGGTACAACGGTGTTGGAGGTGACGCTCATGACTGAAGCGCCAGTTTTCCGCGTGGTCATCGTCGGGTTCATGGGGGCGGGAAAGTCCACTGTGGGACCCCTGATCGCGAGTGCCCTCGGGTGGGACTTCACGGACCTCGACACCGAGGTCGCACGGGAAGAGGGGCTCCAGGTCGACGAGATCATCCGCCGCCGCGGCGTCGCGCTCTTCCGGGCGCTGGAATCCGACGCGGGCAGGCGGGCGCTGGAACGCACCAGCCTGGTCCTGGCAGTTGGCGGCGGGTGGGCCGCCGGGCCGGGTCATATGGACATGCTCGATCGCCACACTCTTTCGGTATGGCTGCGTGTCACACCCGAGACGGCCCTGTCCAGGATCGCGGGGTCTGCCACCTCGAGACCGTTGCTGAATGTTGCCGACCCCCTTGCGGAGGCTGGTACACTTCTGCGAGAGCGTACTGCCCACTACGAAGACAGCAGCATTATAATCGACACCGAAGGCCGAACTCCGGAAGAGGTTGCCCGGGAAATCCTGCAAGCACCGGCTCTGCGAGGGCTGGACAAGGAGGAATCTGCGTGAAGTTGGTGATTGTGGAGTCGCCGGCGAAGGCAAAGACGATCGGGCGGTTCCTTGGACCCGAATACCGGGTTGAGGCGTCTTACGGGCATATCCGTGACCTTCCCCGATCGGCCAGGGAGACTCCCAAGGCCATCCGGGAGAAGGCCTGGGGGCGGTTGGGTGTCGACACGCAGAACGGTTTCCGGCCCGTGTACGTCGTGCCCGACGAGAGCAGGAGGCATGTGCGCGAGTTGACGAAGCTTCTCCGGCAGGCCGACGAGATCCTCCTCGCGACCGATGAAGACCGGGAAGGCGAATCGATCAGCTGGCACTTGATCGAGGTCCTCAAGCCTTCGGTGCCCGTCCGGCGCATCGCCTTCCACGAGATCACCAAGCCCGCAATCCAGGAGGCTCTGGCCAATCCGAGGGAGGTCAACCGGCGCCTCGTCCAGGCCCAGGAAGCGCGCCGAGTGCTGGATCGCCTCTATGGCTATGAGTTGTCCCCGGTGCTGTGGAAGAAAGTTCGTACGAAGCTGAGCGCGGGCCGGGTGCAAAGCGTGGCGCTCCGTCTCGTCGTGGACCGAGAGGAGGAGCGGAGACGCTTCAAGGTGTCGGACTACTGGCGAGCGAAGGCTGTCCTGGCGTCCGGTGGAGAGGAGTTTACGGCTCTGCTGGTGACGGCAGGAGGGAAGCGGGTGGCCGTTGGGAAGGACTTCGACTCCGCGACCGGCGAGCTTCTCAAATCGTCGCGTGCCCTTCACCTCGACCGGGAGGCCGCCAGCGGAATTGCCGCCGCCGCGCTCGTGGCAGCGCCGTGGCGGGTGGGGAAGGTGGAGCGCAAGTCCACGCGGCAGAGGCCGGCGCCCCCCTTCACCACGTCGACGCTCCAGCAGGCGGCCAGCCGCCGCCTTCGTCTGTCACCCCGCCAGACAATGAGGACCGCGCAGCGCCTCTACGAGGGGATCAATCTTGGCGGCGGCGACCGCGAAGGACTGATCACGTACATGAGAACCGACTCGGTGACCCTCTCCAACAAGGCTCTGGGGGACGCCGGGCGGTACATCCGGCGGGCCTTCGGCGATCGGTACTACAGGGGACCAAGACGCTATCGGACGAAGTCCAAGATCGCACAGGAGGCGCACGAGGGAATCCGGCCGACGGAGATCCGCCGCACACCGGCCGAACTTGCCCGGTTCCTCGACAGGGACGAACTGGCGCTCTATCGCCTCATCTGGAGCCGCACCGTTGCCTCCCAGATGGCCGATGCCCAGGTGGACAGAAGCAACGTCGACCTCATCGCCCGGATCGAGGACGTCGATCACGCCTTTCGGGCGAACGGGTCCGTCCTGCGCTTCCCCGGCTTCCTGAAGGTGTACGGCGACAACAAAAAGGATCAGCTCCTGCCCGCGCTGGAGGAGGGGGACTCCGTCCACGCTGAGGGGCAGCTCGGCTCCGGAGAGGCCGGTGCCCAGGCACGGATCGACGCCGATCGCCCGACCACCGTGATCCGCTCCGTAAAGCCGGACCCTCGCGAGACCAAGCCCCCGCCACGGTATTCGGAGGCGTCGCTGGTCAAGAAGCTGGAAGAGGAGGGGATCGGGCGGCCATCGACATACACCCCCACGATATCGACCATCCAGGACCGGGACTATGTGCGGAAGCGTAGCGGAACGCTTGTCCCCACGTATATCGGCATGGCCGTCATCCAGCTTCTTCGCCAACACTTCGGCAGGTATATCGACCTCGGCTTCACGGCACGGATGGAGGACTCGCTGGACGACATCGCCGCGGGTGAGGCCGACTCGCGGCGCTTCCTCGATTCCTTCTACAACGGGGAAGGGGACCGCCCCGGCCTCGTCCGGCAGATCGAGGATGCGTTGCCCGGCATAGATTTTCCGAAGGTGCCGGTGGGTACCGACCCCGACACGGGGAAGCCCATACGGGTTCGGATCGGCAGGAACTCGGTGTTCGCCGAACGGGGAGAAGGCGACGGCGCGGAGCGGGCGACGATTCCCGTGGAGTTGCTCATCGACGAGCTGACCGTCGAGCGCGCGAGTGAGCTCCTGAAGACCGGGTCCGGGAGCGGTGAACACCTCGGTGATGACCCGGAGACAGGGCTGCCGGTCTTCGTCCGGGTCGGACCGTTCGGCCCCTACGTCCAGCTGGGAGAGGCGCAAAAGGGACGTACCAAGCCGCGTTGGGTCGGCCTCCCCAAGGGGATGGAAGCGCCCGGCGTCACCCTCGATTACGCCCTTCGCCTCCTCTCGCTTCCGCGCACGCTGGGCACGGACCCGGAGAGCGGCGAGGAGGTCAAGGCAGGGCTGGGCAAGTTCGGTCCGTATGTGGTGCGAGTCAAGGAATTCCGCAGCCTGGAGTCGGCCGACCGGCTCTTCTCAATCACGCTCGAAGAGGCGCTGTCGCTCCTGGCGCAGCCGAAAACAGCCAGGCGAGGGAAAAAGGTGCTGATGGTGGTGGGGCCCCACCCGGAAACCGGCGCCGAAATCCGGCTGCTGGAGGGGCGCTACGGGCCTTATGTGACCGACGGGACCGTCAATGCCAGCGTCCCGAAGGACCGGGATCCCGCCGCGACAACCGTAGAGGAGGCGGTCGAGGTGCTGGCGAAGGCTGCCCAGCGCAAGAAGGGCCGCTCTCCCCGGGGACGCCGAAAGGCTCCCGCCAGGACCGGCGGGAGGCGGTGAGCAACGCGGATGAGCACCGTCACGGTGGTCGGCGGGGGCCTGGCCGGATGCGAGGCCGCCCTGGCGCTGGCTGCGAGGGGCCACTCGGTCGAAATCGTGGAGATGCGCCCGGGGAAGGGCACGCCCGCGCACCAGACCGCGGGCCTCGGTGAGCTCGTCTGCACCAACTCCTTCAAGAGCGAACGCCCAGCGAACGCCCACGGCCAGCTGAAGCGCGAGATGGAGTGCCTGGGATCGGTACTTCTCGCGGCTGCTCAGGAGAGCCGGGTGCCGGCGGGGTCGGCGCTCGCAGTGGACCGGGACCTCTTCTCTCGGGCAATGACGAGGCGGGTCGAAGCCGATCCCCACGTTACGGTCGTCCGGGAAGAGGCGCAGTCGATTCCCCACGGGCCGGTGATCGTCGCAACAGGCCCCCTGACCTCCGCGGACATGGCTGCCAGCATCTCCGCCGAGTTGGGGGATGGAGGCCTCGCCTTCTACGATGCCATCGCGCCCATCGTCCACGTCGATTCGGTGAATCGGGCGGTCGCCTTCGAGGCCGGCCGCTACCAGCAGGAGGCGGACTACCTGAACTGCCCGATGGACCGGCGGGAGTACGACGCATTCATCGAGGCGTTGCGACGTGCCGACGTCCACGACGGGCACGACTGGGACAGCGTCCCCTACTTCGAGGGGTGCCTGCCCATCGAGGTGATGGCCGCGCGGGGACACGAGACGCTGCGCTTCGGCCCCATGAAGCCCGTGGGGTTGCACGACCCCCGCACCGGGGCGCGTCCGCACGCCGTCGTGCAGCTCAGGAGGGAAGACCGCGCCGGGCAGATGTGGAACCTGGTCGGGTTCCAGACCCGGCTGCGCCTCGGTGAACAGCGCCGTGTCTTCACCATGATTCCAGGACTGGAGGACGCCGAGTTCCTGCGCTGGGGATCCATCCACCGCAACACCTATCTGAACTTCCCCGGGTGCCTGACTGCCTACGGATCGTCGCGACGCCGCCCCGACCTGCTCTTTGCAGGGCAGCTGACCGGTGTGGAGGGGTATACCGAGTCCGCGGCCTCCGGGATTCTTGCGGGCATCAACCTGCATCGCGTTCTCGGCGGCGAAGATCCGGTGGTCCCCCCGACGGAGACCATGCTGGGCGGGCTCTGCCGGTATCTCCGCGACGCGAAGCCGGACTCCTTTCAACCCATGAACTCGAACTGGGGCCTGGTGGATCCCCTTCACGACGGCCCGCGCAAGAAGGCGTTGCGGAGAGAGGCGCTCGCGGAGCGCGCCGACCGGCGCTTCCGCGAATGGATTTCCGACGCGCACGTCATGCCGGCCGGTGCGGCGATCCCATGACACCCGGCGTCGCCCGCTTCCTCGACCACCTGAAGACGGCGCGCAACCTCTCCCCCCACACGATCGCGGCCTACCGTCGCGACCTCTGCGACCTGGAAGCCTTCACGGGCGGCTACCTTGGCCGGGACGACTTCCAGTGGGGCGATGTCGACCGGGGGGTGATCCGCGCTTTCCTCGGGGATGCGGGCCGGCGCGGCCTCGCTCCCCGCACCGTGGCGCGCAAGCTGTCGGCGGCCCGGACCCTCTTCCGCCACCTTCACCGCGAGGGAGAGATCCCCTCGAATCCGGCACGCCTGGTGCGCGGCCCGAAGCTCGACCGCACCCTGCCCGGCCATCTGCGGGCGGACGAGGTCGGAGCGCTCTTCGAATGGGCCGAGTCCCGCGCGGCCCAAGTGAACGGCCTCGCCGAGACCCGCCTGCTCGCCACCTTGGAGCTCCTGTACGGCAGCGGCATCCGCCTCGCCGAGCTCGGAGGGCTGGATGTCAATTCGCTGGACCTCGACCGGGGTCAGATCCGGGTGCTGGGGAAGGGAAGGAAAGAGCGCATCGTTCCCGTCACCGAGGCGGCGGCGAGGGCAGTCCGGAACTACCTGCCGCGCCGCGAGGAAGTGGCGGACGATGGCTGTCGCGCCCTCCTGGTGGGCCGCCACGGTCGCCGCCTCTCCAACCGGCAGATTCAGCGCACCGTGCAGGCCGTCCTGGCGGACTTCGCCGCGGCGGCCGACCTGTCCGTCCACTCGCTCCGCCACTCCTTCGCCACCCACCTCCTCGACGCGGGGGCCGACCTCATGGCGGTCAAGGAGCTCCTGGGCCATGTGTCGCTGGGAACGACGCAGATCTATGCGCACACCTCCAAGGAACGGCTGAGGCGCGTCTACAAGGGCGCCCATCCCCGCGCCTGAGGTGTGCAGCCAGCGGCGAAACCCCGCTGCATTCGACCGGCGCTGCATCCCGGCTGGACGGCGCGCTGTGCGCGCCTCTGCGTCGCTCCTCCCTCAAATGGCCCTGCCATTCTCACTCGTCGCTCCTTGCCCGCCGGGCGCTTCGCCGGCCTCGGTGCTGACGCGGAGTTTCACCACGGACTGCTGGCAGCCAGCGGCGAAACCCCGCTGCATTCGACCGGCGCTGCATCCCGGCTGGACGGCGCGCTGTGCGCGCCTCTGCGTCGCTCCTCCCTCAAATGGCCCTGCCATTCTCACTCGTCGCTCCTTGCCCGCCGGGCACTTCGCCGGCCTCGGTGCTGACGCGGAGTTTCACCACGGACTGCTGGCAGCCAGCGGGCGAAACCCCGCTGCATTCGGCGGGCACCCGTCTCGTCCCCCTACCGATGGTCAACTCAGACGTCTACGTTTAAGGGTTGGTCTACTCGCGCCGCCCGGCTCATCCGCGCCGCCCGGCCCCCGGTCCCCCACTTCCGACAGCCTCGCTTCCTTCAATTCATGTACCCCGACTCCGCCATCCGACCGGGCGCTCGCGTCCGCGCCACCACCGTCATTGCCGTAGCCCGTGACGGCCGCGTGGCCATGGCGGGGGACGGCCAGGTCACGATGGGCGAAACCGTGGTCAAGGGAGCGGCGCGCAAGGTCAGGCTCCTCAGGGACGGCAAGGTCCTCGCCGGCTTCGCCGGGGCGGTGGCCGACGCCTTCACCCTCTTCTCCAAGCTGGAGGGGAAGCTCGAGCGGTGGCCGTCGAACCTTCCCCGGGCGTGCGTCGAGCTGGCCAAGGAGTGGCGTACGGACCGATACCTTCGCCGTCTCGAGGCCCTCCTCGCCGTGGCCGACCGGGATCACCTCTTCCTGGTTGGCGGGGACGGCAACGTGATCGAGCCCGACCAGCCCGTCCTCGCCATCGGCTCGGGGGGCGCATATGCGCTCGCGGCCGCCAGGGCCCTCATCGACTGCTCGGACATGGATGCTCCCGCCGTCGCGCGGCGCGCCCTCGAGATCGCCGCCGACATCTGCATCTACACGAACCGCGAGATCACCGTACTGGAGCTGGACCCGGCATGACCTCCGTTACCGAATCCGCCGACACCACCGCGCCCTCCCGGCCATCCACACCGGGCGACGCTCCTCCCTGGCTCGACGAGCTCACCCCCCGCCAGGTCGTCGCCGAGCTGGACAAGTACATCATCGGTCAGTCCGAGGCGAAGAAGGCGGTCGCGATCGCACTCAGGAACCGCTGGCGGCGCCAACAGGTGGACGAGGAACTGCGCGAGGAGATCCTCCCCAACAACCTGATCATGATCGGTCCCACCGGGGTGGGGAAGACCGAGATCGCGCGGCGCCTCGCCCGCCTGGCCGGTTCGCCCTTCATCAAGATCGAGGCCTCCAAGTTCACCGAGGTAGGGTACGTGGGACGCGACGTCGAGTCGATGATACGCGACCTGGTGGACACGGCGGTGGCCATGGTGCGGTCCGCGCGCGAGGACGAGGTGGAGGGTGAGGCCGAGCGGCACGTCGAAGAGAAGCTCCTGGATCTGCTCCTCCCCGAATCGGCCATGTCCGCCACTGCCGCCAAGCCGCGCGAAACACCCGGCGCGCGAGGTGCGTCCAGGGCGCCGACGGTCACGGGCTCCCCCGGCACGGTTTTCGTGGCCGGGCCGGCAGGGCGCGCGAGCACCGAGACGCCCGACCCCAACGGCGACGCTTCCATCGCCGAGCGGCGGGCCCGCACCCGCGAGAAGCTCCGCAAGCTCCTGCTCGACGGACACCTGGAGGACCGCACGGTCGAGCTGGATATCCAGCAGGGTTCGTCCGTTGGTGGAATGATGTTCCCGGTCGGCGGCATGGAGGGGATGGACATCAACTTCGCCGAGATGCTCCAGGACATGCTGCCAAAGCGCTCCAAGCGCCGTACGGTGACCGTCGCCGAGGCACGCCGCATCCTCCTCCAGGAGGAGCTGGACCGCCTCGTGGACATGGACGAAGTCGTCAACGAGGCTCTGGACCGCGCCGAGGAAACCGGCATCATCTTCCTCGACGAGATCGACAAGGTGGCGGGCCAGAGGAGCGGTTCGGGCCCGGACGTGAGCCGTGAGGGCGTGCAGAGAGACCTCCTGCCCATCGTGGAGGGCTCGAACGTGCAGACCAAGTACGGCTTCGTGCGCACGGACCACGTCCTCTTCATTGCGGCCGGAGCCTTTCACGTCGCCAAGCCGTCCGACCTGATCCCCGAGCTCCAGGGCCGCTTCCCGATCCGCGTGGAGCTTAAGAGCCTCGGAGCGGCGGAGTTCGTGCGGATCCTGCGGGAGCCCCGCAACGCGCTGGTGCTCCAGTACCGCGCCCTGGTCGAGGCCGAAGGTGCGTCGGTGGACTTCACCGACGAGGGGATCGACGAGATCGCCCGGATCGCGGCCGACCTGAACGACCGGATGGAGAACATCGGCGCGCGCAGGCTGCGGACCGTCCTCACCACGCTGCTGGAAGATCTGCTCTTCGACCTTCCGGACGATCACCACGACGAGACGGTCGTGGTCACGGCCGACTTCGTCAGGGAACGGCTGGACAGCATCGCCTCCGACGACGACCTGAGCCGCTACATCCTCTGACGCGAAGCGGAGCATGGAACCACGGAAGCGTGACTTCATCGACCTCGCGGGGCACGAGACCGACTACCTGCGACACCTCCTGGAGCTGACCCGGCGCCTGAAGTCCGGCGAGCTGTCCGGCCGCCCCCTCGAAGGCCGCACCCTGGCGATGATCTTCCGCAAGAGTTCGACCCGCACGCGGGTGAGCACGGAGGCGGGGATGACCCAGCTCGGGGGCCACGCCATCATGATCGCGGACCGTGACTCCCAGATCGGCCGGGGGGAGAGCGTGGCGGACACGGCGAAGGTGCTGAGCCGCTACGTCCACGCGATCCTCATCCGCACCTTCGGCCACGACGAAGTCACCGATCTTGTACGGGAGGCGTCGGTTCCCGTGATCAACGGCCTCACGGACCTGCTGCACCCGTGCCAGGTCATGGCCGACCTCTACACCGCGGTGGAGGAGTTCGGCGACGACCCCGCCGGCCTGCGGGTCGCCTGGATCGGCGACGGGAACAACATGGCCAACTCCTGGTTGAACGCGGCGCACAAGTTCGGATTCTCGTTGCGCATCGCATGCCCGGAAGGGTACGGTCCCGATCCGCGGATCCTGGCCCGGGCGCGTTCGACAGCCGATGTGGAGGTGCTCCGCTCGCCGGCCGAAGCGGCCGCCGGTGCGCACGTCGTGACGACCGATGTGTGGGCCTCGATGGGACAGGAGGATGAACAGGCAGCCCGGGAGGTGGCTTTCTCCGGCTTTCAGGTCGACGAGGCCGTGATGGCGCGGGCCCATCCGTCCGGTATCTTCCTCCACTGCCTCCCTGCCCACCGGGGCGAGGAGGTCACGGCCGCTGTGATCGACGGCCCCCGCTCGCGCGTATTCCGGGAGGCCGAAAACCGGCTGCACATCATCAAGGCCATCCTGCTCGACCTGATCGATTGATAACACAATGGACCCGACACTGATCAAGACCCCGCTCTACGACAGCCACACCGCGCTGGGCGGGAAGATGGTGCCCTTTGCCGGGTACTCGATGCCGGTGCAATACCCTGCCGGGATTCGCGCCGAACACGCGGCGGTACGGACCGCGGCCGGCCTGTTCGACGTGTCGCACATGGGCGAATTCACCGTGCGCGGGCCCCAGGCCGATGACCTCGTCCAGTACCTGACCGTCAACGACGTGTCGAAGGTCGCCGTTGGCCAGGCCCAGTACTCGGCCCTCTGCAACGGAGACGGTTGCATCCTCGACGACCTCCTGGTCTACCGCTTCCCCGACCGCATCATGCTGGTGGTCAATGCGAGCAACCGCGACAAGGACTGGAGATGGGTGACGGAGCACGCTGCGGGCTTCGATGTGGAGTTGTCCGACGACTCCGACGACATCTCCCTGATCGCCCTGCAGGGTCCGGCCAGCCAGAACATCCTGACTCCCCTCACGGGCGTCGACCTCGGCGCGGTCGGTTACTACCGCTTCGCCGAAGGGGGGGTGGCGGGCGTGGACGCCCTGGTGAGCCGAACCGGCTACACGGGCGAGGACGGATTCGAACTCTACCTCCCCGCCGACGCGGCTGCGGCCGTGTGGGATGCCGTCACCGAGGCGGGTGAGCCGCACGGCCTCATTCCGGCCGGACTCGGTGCCCGGGACTCGCTGCGCCTGGAGATGGGGTACGCGCTGTACGGCAACGACCTCGACGAGGAGCACACCGCGCTCGAGGCAGGGCTGGGCTGGGTCGTGAAGCTGAACGCGGGTGACTTCATCGGACGCGACGCCCTGGCCGCGGAGAAGGAGGGGGGCGTCACGCGCCGCCTGACCGGGATCCGCCTGACCGAGCGCGGCTTCCCGCGTCCCGGCTATCCCCTCGTGTACGATGGCGACGATGTGGGCACCGTTACCTCCGGGGTGTCGAGCCCGTCGCTGGGGGGCGGTGTCGCACTGGGGTACCTTCCCGTCGAGGCCGCCAGGCCCGGCTCGCTCGTCGGAGTCCGCATCCGCGGTCGCGTCATTGCGGGCCGTACCCAGCGGCCTCCCTTCTACACCGAGGGCTCGATCAAGAGGTAGCTGCTCATGGCGAGAGCCCCGAGGACGGCCGAGACCGTTCTTGTCACCACCCACGACCTTCCCCTGGCCGGGAAGCTGCGTGACGGATTTCGACACCGAGGCTACCGCGTCGACCTGTTCACCGCCTCCGAGGACGTGGCCGGCGTCGACGAAGCCGTCCTGCTGGTGTTCACCGGCGGAGCGGACACGGCGGACGTACATCGCCAGACGGGGCAGGCGGTACGGCTTGGGCTGCCCGTCTTCGCGGTCGTTGCCCCGGGAAGCCGGCCGAAAGCTCCGCCCCGGGTCAGCGCCGCCTTTGCCGCTCCGGCCGACCCCGACGAGATCGTTCTCATGGGCACCCGGGCGATCGAGCGCAAGCGGCTCCGTGAAGCGACGGGCATCGTCGGCGAGACCGATGCGATGCTCGAGGTTCTGGAGAGGATCGTCCAGATCGCGCCGGTCGACGCCACCGTTCTCATCACCGGCGAATCGGGCACGGGGAAGGAGCTGGTGGCGCGCGGCATCCACGCGCTGTCCTGGCGGCGCCACAAGAACTTCATCCCGGTGAATGTGGCGGCCCTCTCCGAGACCCTCCTCGAAAGCGAGCTCTTCGGCCACGAAAAGGGTGCCTTCACCGGGGCGATCGACACCCGCAAGGGTCTCTTCGAGCTGGCCCACGGCGGCACGATCTTCCTCGACGAGATCGGGGAGATGCCGCCCCAGACCCAGACCCGGCTCCTGCGCGTCCTGGAGCAACAGGAGTTCCACCGGGTGGGGGGACAGAAGCTGATCCGCGTGAATGTGAGGATCCTTGCCGCCACCAATCAGCAGCTGCAACATCTAGTGGCAACCGGCGGTTTTCGCAAGGATCTCTACTACCGACTGAACGTCCTCACGATCTCCCTCCCGCCCCTGCGCCGCCGCCCTGATGATATCCCGCTACTGGTGGACGCGTTCATCCGCGATGCGAGCCAGCGTCACGACCGAGGCCCCTTCCGCGGCATCTCCCGCGATGCGATGGAGATCCTCATCCGCCATCGCTGGCCCGGCAACGTGCGCGAACTCCGCAACCTCATCGAAAGCATGGTGGTCCTCGCCCCCGGCCAGCGAATCCGCGCCGAAGACATCCCACAGGACGTGAGGTCGGGCGACGGCCCGCTTGCCATCGTGCCGGTCACGCGCGGGCCGGCCCGGGACGACAGCGGCGCCCAGTCGATCCGGCCCCAGCTCGAATTCATCTTCCGCACCATGATGGAGATGAAGGTCGACATCGAGGACCTGAGGCGCGAGTTCGAGGATTTCCAGGCCGAGGAGGGCGAAAGTGCGATGCTGATCGCTCCCGCGGACGAGCCGCCACCCTCCGCCGAGATCGTATACGACCGCCGGCCAGAGAGCGACGACCCCGACTCCCGGCCCGAGGACCCCGCCGCCCGGCCCGACGACAGCGATCCCTGGCTCGAAGAAGCCGACGCCTGGTCCGACGAAGCCGAGCCCTCGCAAACGGACGCTGCGTCGCCCGACGCGTCCCCCGGCACCGTCGCCTATCGTCCCGGCATGACACTGGAGGATCTGGAGCGCGACGTCATTCGCTCCGTCCTGGACAGCGTGGAATGGAACCGCCGCCAAGCGGCGGAGATCCTCGGGATCGGCGAACGGACCCTCTACCGCAAGGTCAGGAAGTTCGGCCTTGAGGAGGACGGGGCGGGGGAGTCCTGACGCGGGATCCTTCCCCGTTCGGCCTCGATCACCGGGACCTTGCTCGCCCAGGAGGAGTCCTCCACCCCCCGGTACTCCACCGTGAGCTCCCGGGTCAGGTCCAGGCCGCCGCCGTACACGTAGACCGCTGTCGCGCTGGCCTGTTGCGACAACCGCTGGCTCCCCCACCCGGGGGTGATCGCGCGGATCGCGAGCGGCCTCTCCCGCAGCCCCCTGGACACCATGTGCAGGTCGTCCGGCCGGAACTCCGTACCCGGCTGCGTGCTCGAAAACGACACCAGAAAGAGCACGGCCTCCGCGTCACCCGCGCGCCGGGCCAGCTCCGGCCCGTGCGCCTCGGCGATCCGGGCCAGCCGGCTCCGCGTGTCGGGCGCCGCTGCCTCCAGCACCCACGCGGCCAGCGGAGTGACCTCGATCCGCAGGGCTCCCGCGGTCATGCGCACCGAGATCTGGTCCTGACGGAGCGACCCGGCAAGGGACGGAGCCGCCTCCGAAGCCGGGCGGGGGCCGGGAGCCGGCCTGGCGCCGCCCCCGGGTACGGTCGCCGCGGGGGCGCACCCGGCCACTCCCGCTAGCATCCCGGCCACCATCACGGCGCTTGCCGCCGTCATCATGCGCCCGGGCGGCGCCTCAATCCACAATCGCTTCCAATTCACGGTTCCTTCTCCAGCTCCAGCAGCGCCTCGATGGCGCCCATCAGTTCCTCCGCCCCCTCTCCGGTGCGGGCGGAGCTCGCCACGACCTGTTCCTCCTCGATGCCCAGCACCTCCGTCACCCTGCGCGCGACCCCTCGCTCGCGCTCCCTCGCCTTCAGCTTGTCGACCTTCGTCAGGGCGATCAACGTCGGCACGCCGGTTTCCGCCAGGTACCCCACGAATTCCCGGTCTCCCGCGGTGGGCGGGCGGCGCGCATCCACCAGATACACGACCCCCCGCAGCATCTCGCTCCCGGCAAGGTAGCCTCGTACCAGGGTCTTCCACGAGTCGCGCACCGCCCTCGGCGCCCTCGCGTACCCCGATCCGGGAAGGTCCACCAGGAAGAACGCGCAGTTGATCTCGTAGAAGTTGAGGGCCTGAGTCTTGCCCGGTGACGCCGACACCCGCGCGACCTTGCGCCGAGGCCGCCCCAATACGCGGTTGATCAGCGACGACTTCCCCACGTTGGAGCGCCCCGCGAAGGCGATCTGGGGCAGGTCGCCCGGCAAGGGCTGACCGGGCGAGACGACCGACCCGACGAACTCCACGCTGCGGATGACCACGGCCCCGGTCTCAGGAAGCCTGTGCGCCGAGGCCGTGTGCGCCCGGTGACACATCCTCGCCCGGCTTCGTGCGCGCCCGGTCGCGTACCGGCGCGAGTGCCTCCCGCAGTACCTGGTCCATCGTCTCGACCGGAACCATCTCCACCCCCGCACGCACCTCGTCGGGGAGCTGTTCGATGTCCATGACGTTCATCGCCGGGAGGAGCACCCGCTTGATGCCTCCCCGCAGTGCCGCCACCGCCTTCTCCTTGATCCCGCCGACGGGCAGCACCCGTCCCCTGAGGGTGATCTCGCCCGTCATCGCCAGGTCGATCCGGGTCGGGGTGTCCGTCAGCGCCGAAATCAGGGCCACGGCGATCGTGATCCCCGCCGAGGGGCCGTCCTTCGGCGTCGCACCCTCGGGGATGTGGATGTGGATGTCCACCTCCCGGTGGAACTGCTCCGACAGCCCGAGCCAGCGTGCCCGCGAACGCGCGTAGGTGACCGCGGCGAAGGCGGACTCCTTCATCACGTCGCCGAGCGTCCCGGTCAACTGGATCTTCCCGGATCCCGGCACCACGGCCACCTCCACCTCCATCACCTCCCCGCCCGCCGCCGTCCACGCCAGGCCGCACGCGATACCGGAACGGTCGAGTCCTTCCTCGCGGCGTTGCGGCAGATGCACCGGCGGCCCCAGCATCTCGCGCAGGTCACCCGCCTCCACCCGGCCCGCCGCGTACACCTCGCCGCCCGTGATCTTGCGGGCCAGCTTGCGGGCAACCCGCGACAGGCGGCGCTCCAGTTCGCGCACCCCCGCCTCGCGGGTGTACTCGGCCACGATCAGCTCGATCGCATCGTCGGAGATTTCGGGGCGGAACGGCTCGATCCCGTGGCGCGCCACCTGCTTCGGCCACAGGAACTGCCGCGCGATGGCCTTCTTCTCGGTGTCGAGGTATCCGGGGAGGCGGATGACCTCCATTCTGTCGCGCATGGGTCCGGGGATCTCTCCCAGGGTGTTCGCCGTCGCGATGAAGAGGACGTTTGAGAGGTCGAACTCGATCTCGAGGTAGTGGTCGGTGAAGCTTCGGTTCTGTTCCGGGTCGAGGACCTCGAGCAGCGCGGCGCCCGGGTCCCCGTGGAAATCGCGCGCCAGCTTGTCGACTTCGTCCAGGAGGAAGACGGGGTTGCGCGAGCCGCTCTTGCGGATGCCCTGGATCACCCGGCCGGGAAGCGCGCCCACGTAGGTCCGGCGATGCCCGCGTATCTCCGCCTCGTCCCGCACGCCGCCGAGGCTGACCCGCACGAACTCGCGCTGGAGACAGCGCGCGATGCTCCGGCCCAGGGACGTCTTGCCCACCCCCGGCGGACCCGCCAGGCACAGGATCGGCCCCCGCAGCCGCCCCACCAGCGACAGCACCGCGATGTGGTCCAGGATCCGCTCCTTGACCTCCTCCAGCCCGTAGTGCTCGGCCTCCAGCACCCTGGCGGCACGGCCGATGTCGAGGCTGTCGGGAGTCTCCCGCTCCCAGGGGAGGACCAGGATCCAGTCCAGATAGGTCCGGATCACGGATGCCTCGGGTGTGACGGGGTTGAGCTTGCGAAGCCGCTGGAACTCGCGCTCGACCCGGTCTCTGGCCTCGCCGGACAGGGGCGTGTCGGTGATGGTGCGCTCCAGCTCGGCCCATTCCGGGTCGGCATCACTGGGCTCCGGGCCGCGCCCTCCGAAGTGCTCGTCCAGGAGGACCTGCCGCCCGCCCGCGTCCATCTGGAAGCGGATCTGCTCGTCGAGCTTCTCCTGGATGCGCAGGATTTCGATTTCGCGCACGAGCAGCTCCCGCAGAATCTCGAAGCGGGCCGCGGTGTCGGTGACCTCCAGCAGCTCCTGCTTCTCTGCGGTCCCGACCAGCAGATGGCCCGCGATCAGGTGGGCGAGGCGCACGCGGTCGGAGATCTCCGCGGCGCTTGCGATCACCTCATCGGGGATCTTGTCCGAAAGGCGCACGTACTCGCGAAACATCTCCTCGACGGTACCCGCCAACGCTTCCAGGCCTGGATCGGGGCGCGGATCGGGCTCGAACTCCCACTCGGTCAGGAGTTTCACCGAAGCCCTGAACCCCGTCCCGGAGGGAAGAAAGCGCGCGATCCGGGCGCGGCCGAGCCCCTCCATCACCACCCGGACGGTTCCGTCCGCAAGGCGCGACACCCGCAGCACACGGATCACGGTGCCCGCGCGGTAGAGATCGCCCCGTCCCGGTTCGTCCACCGCGGCGTCCTTCTGCGCGACGAGCAGCAGGACGCCGCTATCCGCCTGGCTTTCATCCAGGGCGGCGACCGACGGCGCCCGCCCGACCAGAATCGGCAGCGCCATGTACGGGAAGTAGACCAGGTCACGCAGCGCAATGACCGGGAGCGTATCGGGGACTTCGAACGACCCGTCGACCCGGTTCAGCGTGGCCATGGCCCGGCGGCCGCTACGCTTCCTTCCTCTGCGCCTCCGGCCTCAGCACAAGGAGCGGAGGAACCTTGCCCATCGCGCATTCGGGGGTCACGACGATCTCTCTCACATCGTTGCGCGACGGGATCTCGAACATCACGTCCCGCATGGTCCTCTCCAGCACGGCGCGCAGGCCCCGCGCACCCGTGCCGCGCCGGAACGTCTGCCGCGCGATCTCGCGGAGTGCCCCCGGATCGAAGGTCAGGCCGACGCCTTCCAACTCGAACATCTTCTGGTACTGCTTGATCAGGGCGTTCTTCGGCTCCTGCAGGATGCGCATCAGATCCTCCTCGTCCAGGTCTTCCAGCGCGACCGTAACGGGCAGGCGTCCCACCAGTTCGGGGATCAGGCCGAAGCGTTGCAGGTCTTCCGGTTCGAGGTAGGTCAGGGGATCCTCGTCCGCGTCGCCCGGGTCGTTCGCGTCATCCGCCGCCTCCTCGCCGAAGCCGATCTGCCGCTTGCCAATGCGGTGCTCGACGATCTTGTCGAGGCCCTCGAACGCCCCGCCGCAAATGAAGAGGATGCTGCGGGTGTCGATCTGAATGTACTCCTGCTGGGGATGTTTGCGACCCCCCTGGGGCGGCACGCTGGCGACCGTGCCCTCGAGAATCTTCAGGAGCGCCTGCTGAACCCCCTCGCCCGACACGTCCCGGGTGATCGACGGGTTCTCGGACTTCCGCGCGATCTTGTCCAGCTCGTCGATGTAGACGATCCCCCGCTCGCAATCGGCGAGGTTGAAGTCGCTGGCCTGGAGCAGCCGGACCAGGATGTTCTCCACGTCCTCGCCCACGTACCCGGCCTCGGTGAGCGTCGTCGCGTCGGCGATGGTGAAGGGGACCTGAAGGACGCGCGCCAGCGTCTGAGCGAGCAACGTCTTGCCGACACCCGTCGACCCCACCAGCAACACGTTCGCCTTGTCGATCTCGATCTCGTCCAGCTTGCCCTGCTTGTGGACCCGCTTGTAGTGATTGTACACCGCGACCGACAACGAGCGCTTGGCCTGCTCCTGTCCAATGACGTAATCGTCGAGAAAGCTCTTGATCTCCTCGGGTGTCAGGGTGGTGACGGCAACGTCCTGGCTTTCCCGCTCCTCCTCTTCGGCGAGGATCTCGTTGCACAGCGAGATGCACTCGTTGCAGATGTAGACGGAAGGGCCGGAAATGAACTTCTTCACCGACTCCTTCGATTTTCCGCAGAAGCTGCAGCGGAGGTGCTTGTCACTCGACATGGCTGGCTCCTCTCACGATTTCGAGGCGGCGTTGCGGCCGTCCCCCTTCCACAGGACCTGATCGATCAGACCGTACTTGACCGCCTCGTCGGCGCTCATCCAGCGGTCCCGGTCCACGTCGGCGTTGATCTTCTTCAGCGTCTGCCCGGATTCCTCCGCCAGGATGCGGTTGAGCCGCTCGCGAGTCCCGAGGATCTCCCTGGCGGCGATTTCGATGTCTGCCGCCGTCCCCTGATACCCCGAAGACGGCTGGTGGAGCATGATCCGGGAATTCGGCAGCGCGCTCCTCTTGCCGTTCTCGCCCGCCGCCAGCAGCAGCGCGCCCATGGACGCCGCCATCCCCACGCAGTACGTGGACACCGGGGCCCGCAGATGGTTCATGGTGTCGTAGATTGCGAGCCCGGCGTAGACGCTGCCGCCGGGCGAATTGATGTAGAGGAAGATGTCCCGCTCGGGGTCGTCGGCGTCCAGGAAGAGCATCTGCGCGACGATGATGTTGGCCACCTGGTCGTTGATGGAGCTTCCGAGAAACACGATCCGGTCCATGAGGAGCCGGCTGAAGATGTCGTAGCTGCGCTCCCCCCGGCTTGTCCGCTCGATTACATAGGGCGGGTATGTCGACATGCTAGATGCTCCTGATTGACCTGGTGCTTCCTGACCTGGTGTCTCGGTTCCTCATGCCTCGGGTCGTCACCGGGCGTCGGTGACGTCCGACTGGCCCCGGAGGAAGTCGAAAAGCCTCGCTTCCGTCAACTGCCGTTCGATGGTACGCAGGCCGCCCGACTTGCGAAGGCGGGCGAGCACCTTCCCGCTCGGTTCGCCCATGTCACGGGCCAACGCCTCCACCCGCGCGCCCACCTCCTCCTCGGAGGCGCGCAAGTCATGTTCGGCGACGATCCGGTCCGCGATGAGCTCCCGCCTGACGGCGAACTCCGACGAAGGGCGGATCTCGTCCCGGATTCCCTGAAGCTGCTCCGGGTCAACGCTTTCCGCGTCCTTGACCACCGCGTCCGTGTATGCCTCCACGATGGACTCGGGAACCTCGAAGGGGTTCGCCTCCACAATCAGTCGCATGAGACGGCCGTTCACCTCCGCCTCGGCGCGGGACCGTGCGTCCTTCTCGAGGTCCTCGCCGATGCGTGCCTTCAACGCGGCCAGGTCCTCGAAGTCCCCCAGGGATCTGGCGAAGCCGTCGTCCAGTCCGGGCAGTTCGGGCACCCGGCGCGAGAGCAGTTCGATCCGCAACCTGTGGCTCTCTCCCTGCCGGTCCGGGTCGGGGAAGTCGCGCGGGAAGCTGATGTCGAAGTCGCCCGCCTCACCCTCCGTCAGGCCCTGGATCGCCGCTTCGATGTCCGGCAGGGCCTGCTCCTGTCCCAGCACGAGATCGTATTGCCGGCCGCCGCCTTCCGGGTCTTCCGGCTCCCCTTCGTCACCGTCCAGCCGGGTCACCACCACGGTGACCGAATCCCCCGGCTTGGGCCTTCCATTCTCCACGGTTTTCCACGCCGCGTTCTCGCCGCGGAGCCGCTCGATGATCTGGTCGACGGCCTCGTCGGGCACCTCGGCGCGGGGCCTTTCCACGCGGAACCCGCCGAGACGGCCCAGGGCAATCGTGGGCCGCACGTCGAAGGACGCCTTGAAGGAAAGGGACGTGCCGGAGTCCATGCGCACATCCGTCACGTCGACATCGCTGGCCGGGTGCAGCCCCTGCGAGCTGATGGCACCGTCGCACGCCTGCCGGATCGACCGCTCCAGAGCCTCTTCCTCGATGACGGGGCCGTACCGCTGCACCACGACGTGCACGGGAACCCTGCCCTTCCGGAACCCTTTCAGCTTGAGCCGGGACGCGTACTTGCGAGTCACCGTGCGCTTCTCTTCCTCGATGACGTCCCCGGGGACGACCACATCGAGGGTGCGGCGGCACCGTTCTTCCTCGGTGACCGTCACATCGAGGCGGGAGGCGTCGAGCGGACTCAAGGTTTCAGCCCGCGACAGCATGCGAAAGGGGGGACTCGAACCCCCACGGCCAGGGGCCACAAGATCCTAAATCTTGCGCGTCTACCAGTTCCGCCACTTTCGCTCCTCGCGGTGCACCGGACCGGTGCTCTTCGGCTTGCCACGGGCCGCGCGGGTTCGATCGCGCCGCCACCACCCAGGTACAAAGGTAATCAGGGACGGGCCGCCACCAAGGGGCTCGGAAACACAAGAGGACCGGCCCCCCCCGCGGGGCAGGCCCTCTCGCAGCCTTGCCTCCGGCGCCCGCCGACTACCGCGGGACGCGGATGTTGTACATGGCCTCTTCCATTTGCCGGAGCGGGCAGGCGGCGATGACGGAGACAACGTCACCGGCTTCCACGTCGCTGAACGCGTCCTGGACGTCCTCCGTGTCGCGGATCGAGCGGCGGTCGATCTGGCGGATCACGCAACCCTGTTGGATACCGCGCCGTGCGGCGGGCCCACCTTCCTGGATGTCGCTGACCACCACGCCCTCGGTGCTCTCGAGCTGGAGTTCCTCCGCGACAACGGGGGTGATCTGCCTGACCCTGATCCCGATCTTGTCGGCGGTGCGGGGCTCGGGCGACGGCGCCACGGCCACCTCGCCCGAGAACGGTGCCTCGTCCAGCCGCGCCGTGATGTCCCTTGGGCTGCCGTCGCGGTACAGCGTGATGCGCACCCGGTCGCCGGGAGACTTTAGCGCGATCTTGTGCTGGAGGTCGTTGCCGGACACGACCTTCTCGCCGTCGACCTGGGTGATCACATCGTACTTCTCCATGCCCGCGCTCTCGGCGGGCGCGCCGTCGGTTACCCGCTGGATGAACGCACCGGAGATCTCCGGCAAACCGAGCGACTCCGCGTCTTCCGCCGACACGGCCTGGATCTCCACACCCAGGTAGGCCCGCCTGACCCGTCCGTGTGCCACCAGGTCCTCCATGACGCGGTGCGCCAGGTCGATCGGTATGGCGAATCCGTACCCCTCATAGACCCCGGTGCGGCTCACGATGGCGGAATTGATCCCGATCACCTGGCCCCGAAGGTTCACCATGGGTCCGCCCGAATTGCCCGAGTTGATGACGGCGTCCGTCTGGATGAAGTCCTCGATTGCGAAGCCGACTCTTCCGGGGAACTCGGGATCCCGGCGGAGAGACTCGTCGATCAGTCGAAGCGACCGGCCCACCGCCGACACGATCCCCGCCGTGACGGTGTAGTCGAGGTCCGGCGCTCTGTCGCTTGCGCTTGCGAAGCCGGGGTTGCCGATGGCCAGCACCCACTCCCCGACCCGCACTTCCTCCGAGGATCCCAGCGAAGCTGTCGGCAGACCGGTACCGTCGATCTTTATCAGCGCGATGTCGGTGGTCGGGTCGGTCCCCACCACCTCGGCGCCGAAGGTGCGTCCGTCCTTGAGCGACACGGTGATGCGTTCGGCGTTGTCGATGACGTGGTTGTTCGTCATCACGTATCCGTCATCCGAAATGATGAAGCCGCTCCCGCCGACTGCCCCGATTTGCGGCATGCCGTTGTCGGGTTGGCGGAAGAAGCGCTCCCAGCCGCCAGTTGGACGCGGCGTCTGCACGCGGGTGGCTTCGATCAACACCACCGCGGGGGTCACCGCGTCGGCGATGTTGACGAACGCCTCGCTCAGGTCGAGGGCGGGCTGTACCGCCGCGGCGGTGACACGGGGTTCGGTCTGCATCACCGGTGGCGAGAACGGGGTGTCGGTGAAGCCGAACTGGGACGCCAGCCCCAGCCCGAAGAGAAAGGAAACCGCCACCGAGAGGGCGACCCTGGTCTTTGCCTTGAGTGGATCGTACATCGTTTTACTCCTCCTGCCTATCGGTTCATGTGCGGGAGTTGGACGCCGCGCGGAGCGGCATCCGTTGCCCTCGCGGGGGAGCGGCGAGCACCGTCCCACGCGCGGGGGCTACTTCTCCTCGTCGACGATCTCGTAGTCCGCCTCGACAACGTCTTCCTCCTCCGTTGCGCCATCCGCCTCCGGCGCGCTCTCGCCGGCGTCGTCGTCCTCTGCCGTGGCCTCGGCCGCCTGCGCCTGGTACATCTCCTGGCCAGCCGCGCTGAACGACTGCATGAGCTCGTCGCGGGCCTCGTTGATCTCGGCCGTATCGTCGCCCTTCAGCGCCGTCTTGCCGCGCTCGAGGGCCGCGTCGAGCCGCTCCTTCGTCCCGGCCGAGACCTTGTCGCCCCACTCGCCGGCGTCCTTCTCCACCTGATACACCAGCGAATCGAGGGTATTGCGGGCGTCGGCCGCCTCGCGGCGGGACTCGTCCTCGGCCGCGTGGGCTTCGGCGTCATGCACCATCTTGTCGATCTCGGCGTCGCTCAACCCGCTCGAGGCCTCGATGCGGACCTTCTGCTCCTTGCTCGTGGCCCGGTCCTTCGCGGTCACGTGCAGGATGCCGTTGGCGTCGATGTCGAAGGTGACCTCGATCTGGGGAACGCCCCGCGGCGCCGGCGGGATGCCGGTGAGCTGGAACTTCCCGATCGTGCGGTTGTCGAGGGCCATCTGGCGCTCGCCCTGCAGGACGTGGATCTCGACCGTCGTCTGCGTGTCCTCCGCCGTGGAGAAGACCTCCGTCTTCTTGGTCGGGATGGTCGTGTTGCGCTCGATCAGGCTGGTCATGACACCGCCCAGCGTCTCGATCCCCAGCGACAGCGGGGTCACGTCGAGCAGCAGCACGTCCTTGACGTCGCCGGCGAGCACACCGCCCTGGATCGCGGCGCCCACCGCGACGACCTCATCGGGATTCACGCCCCGGTGGGGCTCCTGCTCGAAGAACTCCTCGACCACCTGCTGGATCTTCGGGATCCGCGTGGAGCCGCCGACAAGCACGACCTCGTCGATGTCCGCGGGCTTCAACCCGGCGTCGGCCAGCGCCTTCCGCATCGGCGGGATCGTGCGCTGGATCAGATCGTCCACCAAGTGCTCGAACTTCGCCCGGGACAGTTGGTAGTTGAGGTGCTTGGGGCCCTCCTGGGTGGCCGTGATGAAGGGGAGGTTGATGTCCGTCGAAGTGGTGGACGACAGCTCCATCTTGGCCTTCTCGGCGGCTTCCTTCAGCCTCTGCAGCGCCATGGAGTCCCTGGAGAGGTCGATGCCCTGCTCGCGCTTGAACTCCGCGACCAGCCAGTCGATGAGCATCTGGTCGAAGTCGTCCCCGCCGAGGTGCGTGTCTCCGTTCGTCGCCTTCACCTCGAAGACGCCGTCGCCGATCTCCAGGATCGAGATGTCGTAGGTCCCGCCGCCAAGGTCGAAGACGGCGATGACCTCGTCCTTCTGCTTGTCCAACCCGTATGCGAGGGCCGCGGCGGTCGGCTCGTTGATGATCCGCTTGACTTCGAGCCCCGCGATCTTGCCGGCGTCCTTGGTGGCCTGCCTCTGCGCGTCGTTGAAGTACGCCGGGACCGTGATGACGGCTTCCGTCACGGACGTGCCGAGATAGTCCTCGGCGGTCTGGCGCATCTTCTGCAGAATCACCGCGGAGAGTTCGGGGGGCGTGAAGGTCTTGCCGCCGTTGGGCAGGTCGACCACCACACGGTCGCTTCCGTCGCGGGTGACGGTGTACGGGACCCGTTTGCGTTCGGCCTCGACCTCCGAGTGCCTCATGCCCATGAAGCGCTTGATGGAGAAGACGGTGTTCTCGGGGTTGGTGATCGCCTGGCGACGCGCCACCTGTCCCACGAGCCGCTCGCCGTCCTTCGCGAAGGCGACCACTGAGGGTGTCGTGCGACCGCCCTCGGAGTTCGCGATGACCGTGGGCTCCCCGCCTTCCATGACCGCGACAACGGAGTTCGTCGTGCCCAGGTCGATCCCGATGATCTTGCCCATTGTATTTCCTCCTCGTTGCCGGCTCGGGCCGGCGGTTGTGTTTCGACCGTAGTCAATCCAAAGGTAACCGACTGACATATGGCAAGGTGTGTGCCGCGATTCCTGCCAGAATGGCCGACTTCACCCCGGAATTCCTGCCATTTTGGCAGGTTTTACCGTGTGGATCGGAAAATCTCCGCCATTTTGACCGGTTCGGGCCTTTCACGCGGGCGGGCGACCCGGGGTGGTGGGCGGTTGGCGGTGCGGATTGCGGGCCGGTATGATTCCATCATGATCGATTTTCCGCTCCGTTTTCAGAAGCTCCGCCGCGCCGCGGTCGGACCGACTGCTCCCTCGATGACGTGGACCTGGGTCCTCGCAGTACTGGGGATCCTGGCGATCGCCGCCGGCGCGCACGCTCAGACCGGGGGCGCCACTGGTGCCGGCGCCGGACTGCACGGCCCCGTGGAGTCAGCCGTCCAGAGCGCACAGGGAGTGACCGACCTTGGCACCCGTCTGAGGGGGCTGCTCGGCCTTGGTCTCCTGGCGCTCGCGGCCTGGGCCATGAGCGCGAACCGCCGGCGGGTCCCGTGGCGGGTTGTCCTCTGGGGGCTCGGCCTGCAGTTCATCTTCGCTCTGCTCATCCTCAGGACACCCGTCGGGGCGGGAGTCTTCGACGCAGCCAACGACGTCATCCTGGCGGCGGTGGGTTTCACGCTGGAAGGCGCCAGCTTCCTTTTCGGCGACCTCGTCTGGAACAATGTCCCCGTCGGAACCGGAGACCCCGGGAACGCGGGTTTCGCCGCCGAGGGCCAGCAGGTCGCCAGAACCGGCGCCTTCGTCGCCTTCAACGTGCTGCCCACGATCATCTTCTTCGCGTCGTTGATGACCGTGCTCTACCACCTCGGCTTCATGCAGCTGATCGTCGGCGGAATCGCGTGGGTCATGCAGCGCACCATGCGGACGAGCGGCGCCGAGACCCTGTCGGCGGCCGGCAACATCTTCGTCGGGCAGACAGAGGCGCCTCTGCTGGTGAAGCCCTTCGTCGACGGGATGACGCGCTCCGAACTGATGGCGGTGATGACCGGGGGGTTCGCCACGGTGGCGGGCGGGGTCATGGCGGCGTACGCGGGGATGCTGGTGGGCTTCTTCCCCAACATCGCCGGCCACCTGATGGCGGCTTCGGTGATGTCCGCGCCGGCGGCGCTGGTCGTCGCCAAGCTGATGGTGCCCGAAACGGAGGAGTCGGAGACCGCCGGGAAGCTGAAGACGAAGCTGGAACGCCCGGACGTGAACGTGATCGAGGCGGCGGCACGCGGGGCGGGGGAGGGGCTGCAGCTGGCACTCAACGTGGGAGCGATGCTTCTGGCCTTCCTGGCCCTGATCGCGCTGCTGAACGGGATCCTCGGGTGGGCCGGTGGGCTGGTTGGGCTGGAAGGACTCTCCCTCGAAGGAATCCTCGGATGGCTCCTCGCGCCGGTGGCCTGGGTGATGGGTGTGGCCTGGGAGGATGCGGCATCCGTCGGATCGCTGATGGGGCTCAAGACGGTCGCGACCGAGTTCGTGGCGTACCTGGGCCTCGCCGATTCCATGGCCGCGGGGGAGTTGTCCGCGCGCTCGGTGACGATCGCGACGTACGCGCTCTCGGGCTTCGCCAACTTCTCGTCGATCGCCATTCAGATCGGAGGCATCGGGGGGATCGCACCCAGGCGGCGGCAGGATCTTGCCCGGCTGGGGCTGCGGGCCATGATCGGGGGTTCGATCGCGGCCTTCATGACGGCGGCGATCGCGGGCGTCCTGATTTGACGGGGGCGAACGAAGACGGGGACGCCGGCGGGCGGGCCCGTGGCTGAAGGAGACGCCGCGCCGCCGCGTGTGCGGGAGTGCGCCCGGATCCTTCTGGAAAGCGGAGGCCTCCGTCCCCGTCTCCACCTTGTGCTCGGTTCGGGGCTCGGGGGGCTGTCCGCACGGGTCCAGGACCCCGTCGAGGTTCCGTTCGGTGACCTGCCCGGCTTCCCCGCGACCTCGGTGGAGGGACACTCGGGCCGCTTTCTCATCGGGCGGATCGGGGACACGGCGGTGCTGGTCCAGTCGGGACGCTTCCACTTCTACGAAGGCGTCGGGGCCGAAGTCGTCGCCGCGCCCGTGCGCGTCGGCCGCGCCCTCGGTGCCCGCACGCTCGTCCTGACGAACGCGGCCGGAGGGATCCGCACCGACCTGGTCCCCGGATCCGTCATGCTCGTCAACGACCACCTCAACCTGATGTTCCGCTCGGTGCTGGCGGGTCCGGTGACCGGGGACGAGGCGCGTTTCCCCGACATGAGCCGGCCTTTCGACCCTGTGCTGATGGCTCTCGCCGAGGCTGCCGCGCGCGACGCGGGAATGCTCCTGACCCGTGGCACCTACGCCGCGGTGGGGGGTCCCCACTTCGAGTCACCGGCGGAGATCCGGGCCCTGCGAGCGGCCGGTGCCGACGCGGTGGGGATGTCCACCGTGCCCGAGGTAGCCGTCGCCCGGGCCCGAGGGCAGCGCGTATTGGCGTTTTCGCTCATCACCAACCGGGCCTCGGGCCTCGGCCTCGAATCTCTCGATCACGAGGAGGTAATGCGCTACGGCGAGGAGGCCGGGAGCACCCTGGGGGCTCTGCTGGAGGCCCTGATCCCGGCGCTGGTGAAGTGATTCAGCGGCCCGCTGCCCGCCCCCAGCCCCGGTGCCCCGGCGATCGCTTCCCTCACCCACGCCACCGCCGCGCCGACGGCGTCCACCAGGGGTGCCCCGCGGGCGAGACCGGCGGTGATGGCCGCGCTGAGGGTGCACCCCGTCCCGTGGGTGTGGCGCGTGTCGATCCGGGGGCCGCGGAAGAGGTGCTCGCGATCGCCGTCCCACAGCAGGTCCACCACCTCGTCACCTCCCATATGGCCGCCCTTCACCAGCACCGCCGCGGCCCCCGCGTCGAGGATGGCCCGTGCAGCTATTCCCATGCCCCGGATCCCCGGTTCTCGTACTCCCGTCAGGAAGACGGCCTCGGGCCAGTTGGGGGTGACGACGGCTGCAAGGGGGAGGAGCTCGTCCCTTACCGCCGACACCGCTTCCGGGGCGAGAAGGACATCGCCGCTGGTGGCGGCCATCACCGGATCGAGGACGAAGGCGCCGAGACTGAGGCGCCGGATCGCGATGGCGACGGCGTGCACGATGCCGGCGTTAGCCAGCATGCCGGATTTGACCGCCCGTGGCGGGATGTCCGTTGCCACACTCTCGATCTGTGCCGCGACGGTGGTGGCGGGGACGGGGTGGACCTCCTGCACGCCCAGGGTGTTCTGTGCCGTGACGGCGGTCACGGCAGAGGTTCCGTAGACGCCCCACTGGTGGAAGGTCTTGAGGTCCGCCTGGATTCCGGCGCCGCCGCCGCTGTCGCTGCCGGCGATGGTGAGGGCAACGGGAGGGGTATCCTGGCTGTCCATGGGGCCGTCCGCGGGGATAGAGGAGAGGTGAGTGAACCGGATCAGCAAATCTAAGCAGCGACTGGCCTCGAGGCTCGGGTCGCGGCGCACGCGGGAACGCGAGGGACTGGCGCTGGCGGAAGGTCCCAGGGTGATCCTGGAGGCGCTGAGGTCTCCCGTCGAGGTGCGGTGGGTGCTCGTGGGGGAGAAGTGCCGTGGTTGGCGGCCGGGCCAGGAGATCGTCGCCGCGTGCGGGGAGCGCGGCATCGAAGCGGAGATCGTGCCCGATGACGATGTGCGCGACCTTTGTGCGACGGACGCGCCCCAACCGGCGCTGGCGTGCGTGAGGCCGCCCGCGCTTGACAGACGGTCGCTCGATCGGGGCCGCTACCTGATGACGAGCGGCGTACGGAATCCGGGGAACCTCGGCACCCTGATCAGGTCGGCCTGGGGCTTCGGGCTCGACGGGGTCGTCCTGACCGGGGGGAGCGTCGATCCATGGAACGCGAAGGTAGTGCGCGCGTCGGCGGGAGCTGTCTTCCATGTGCCACTCATCGACGAGCCGATGGAAGACGGCCACGACGAGTGGACCACGAACATCGCCGGTGCCTGCGCGCACCTGAACCTCCTGTACGGGGATCCGGCGGGCCCTCCCGTGGACTCCGTCGAGGAGACGCGCGCGACGGACTGGGTGCTCGTCGTGGGGAACGAGGTGGCCGGCATCTCGCCGATGCTCAGGCCGCACGGGCGCGCGGTCTCGGTTCCGCTGGCCCGGGGCGTGGACTCGCTCAACGTGGCGGTCGCCGGTTCGATCCTGATGTACCTGCTGACGCGGCCGGGGCGGGAGGCCTGACGGGTGGACAACCTGCCCGTGACCGGGATCGCCGCCGTGCTGGGGCTCTGCGCGGGCTCCTTTCTGAACGTCTGCGTGGCCAGGTGGCCGGACGGGGAGTCGGTCGTGAAGCCACGGTCCCGCTGCCCCGGTTGCGATGCGCGGCTGCGCTGGTTCGAAATCCTTCCCGTGCTGAGTTACCTGCTGCTGAAGGGCCGGTGCGCCCACTGCCGCGACCGGCTGAGCGCAGAGTACCCTCTGGTCGAAGTCGCGGTCGCTCTGATCTGGGCGGGGATGGCCAGTCGGTGGGGCGTGCATCCGGAGGCCGTAAGGGGGAGCCTTTTCTTCACCATCCTGCTGGGCATCGCTCTGACCGACGCCCGCAGATACATCATCCCCGACGAGCTTTCGCTGGGCGGCGCCGTGGTCGGACTGGCCATGGCTCCGTTCGCCGCCGGACCGTCGCTGGTGGACGCGGCGCTGGGGGCGGCCGTGGGTTTCGGAGCCCTCTGGGCGATCGCGGCGCTGGGCAAGGTCGCTTTCGGCAAGGATGCCATGGGAGGGGGTGATGTGAAGATGATGGGCATGATCGGCGCGTTCCTGGGCCCCGCCGGCGTTCTGCTGACCCTCTTCGCCGGGGCGCTCCTCGGTTCGATTATCTTTGGGCCGATCGCGCTCAGAACCCGCAAGCTGGTGCCCTTCGGTATCTTCCTGGCGCTCGCGGCGGGGATCGCCTACGGATGGGGAGATGCGCTGATCGGGTGGTATGCCGGCGTCATTCTCGGGACCAATTAAATCGACAGGCAAGGACCAGTTCCAATGACGGTAGTCACGCAGGGAGTCCGCCCCCAGGGAGTGAACTCCGCGGCCCGCGAGATTCTTCGCTCTCTGGGGGTGGAAGATGTCAACCCGGGTGGATGCGGGGGTGAATGGGTGGGTTCGGGGCCTCCCCTCGAGGTCTTCTCGCCGATCGACGGATCCCTGATCGCGACCGTCGACCAGGTGACCGAGGCCGAGTACGACGCGATCGTCGACAGGGCCGGGCGCGCCTTCCTGGAATGGCGGAAGGTGCCGGCGCCCCACCGCGGCGAGGTGGTACGCCAGCTCGGCAACCGGCTCCGTGCGCACAAGGAGGCCCTCGGCGCGCTCGTCACCCTCGAGATGGGCAAGATCAGGGCCGAGGGGGAGGGCGAGGTCCAGGAGATGATCGACATCTGCGACTTCGCGGTGGGGCTGTCCAGGCAGCTCTACGGCCTCACCATGACGAGCGAGCGTCCCGACCACCACATGCGCGAGCAGTGGCACCCGCTGGGCGTCGTCGGCGTCATCAGCGCCTTCAACTTCTCGGTTGCGGTGTGGTCGTGGAATGCGGCGATCGCGGCGGTGTGCGGAGATGCGACCGTATGGAAGCCGGCCTCCGGCACGCCGCTCACGGCCATCGCCGTGACGCGGATCGCGTCGCAGGTCTGCCGCGAGCACGGCGTCGACCCCGCGGTGTTCAGTCTGGTCGTGGGCAGGGGCTCCACCGTGGGTGACCGACTCCTCCACGACCGGCGCATCCCCCTCGTCTCGGCGACGGGCTCGTGCTCGGTCGGCAGGCGTGTCGCCGAAGTGGTGGGCACGCGGCTGGGCCGTACCATCCTGGAGCTGGGCGGCAACAACGCCATCATCGTCACCGCCCAGGCCAACCTGGACCTGGCGGTTCCGGCCATTCTCTTCGGCTCGGTGGGCACCGCGGGCCAGCGCTGCACGAGCACCCGTCGCGTCATCGTGCACCGCGCGGTTCGCGACGATCTGGTCTCCCGTCTGGTTCGGGCCTACCAGGACGTGCGCATCGGCAACCCCCTGGATCACGATACCCTCATGGGTCCCGTCGTCAACGAACAGGCCGTCGACGACCTCCTCGACGCGCGGCGGCGGGTCGAGGAAGAGGGAGGCGAGATTCTGTGCGGCGGCGAGCGCCTCACGGAGGACCTCTACCCGGGAGGTCTCTACGTCAGCCCGTGCATCGCTGCCGCCGGGAACCACTTCGACATCGTGCAGCACGAGACCTTCGCCCCGATTCTGTACGTCATCGACTACGGGACCGCCGGCGCGAACCCGGCTGACGCGGTAGCAGAGCTGGATGAGGCCCTTGACCTGCACAACTCCGTCCCGCAGGGGCTCTCCTCCGCGATCTTCACCGACAACGTTCGCGAAGCGGAGCACTTCCTGTCGCACAGGGGAAGCGACTGCGGCATCGCCAACGTGAACATCGGGACCTCCGGCGCGGAGATCGGCGGCGCCTTCGGTGGCGAAAAGGAGACCGGCGGCGGTCGCGAATCCGGATCGGACGCCTGGAAGACCTACATGCGCCGGCAGACCAACACGGTGAACTGGAGCACCGATCTGCCACTCGCCCAGGGGATCGAATTCGGCTAGCAGCGCAACCCGTGGAAGAAAGCGCCTCGCCAGCCCGGCGCCTCACCGCTCTCGGTGCGACGCGGGATTTATCCACGGACTGCTAGGGATCGCTGCAGTCCCGCTGAAACCCGCAGTTCAGACAGATGATCTTGCAGTGCCGCTCCAGCGTCGGGCCGCCGCACAGCTCACAGGCGGAGTTCGCCATGTACTGCCGGCTCAGCTCGACGTAGTGGCCGGCGCTGCGCTCGGTCCACCCGGCCGCCGACGCGCTCAGCGGCCGAACCCGGCCCGGCACCCCCGCCACCAGACTTCCCGGCGCGATCGTCGCTCCCTCCTTCACGACGGCCCCGGCGGCGATCACGCACCCCTCGCCCACATCGGCCCGCTGCAGCACCACCGCCCCCATCCCCACGACCGCGCGCTGCCCGATCCGGCAGCTCTCCATGATGGCGCCGTGGCCCACCGTGACGTCGTCCTCGAGCACGGTCGGGCCCTGTTCGCTGGTGTGGATGACCGCATTGTCCTGCACGTTGGCGCGGGCTCCGACGCGGATGCCGTGTTCGGGGTGGTCCCCGCGCAGTACGGCCCCGAACCAGATGCTGGCCTCCTCTCCCACCACGACATCGCCGATGACAACCGCGGTCGGCGCCAGGAAGGCGGATTCCGCGATGCGGGGCCGGTGGCCGCCGAAGGGCATGATACGTGCCATCAGGTGCGCGGTCCCCCTTGCATGCGGCGGAGCCGTGCCCGCAGAACCTGTGTGTCCGACGACTTCAATACCTCGATGTGGACGCCTCCGGCTTCCAGCGACGTCCCGGGTTCCGGAACCCGGCCGAGCTCCTCCAGAATGAAGCCGTTCAGCGAACGGTTCTCGCTCGCCGGCAATGCAAAGTCGAAGCGTTCGTTGATCTCGCGCAGGTCCGCCCCGCCCGAAGCGATGATCTCGTCGTCGGAGAGCCGGGTCAGCGGATCCTCGTCCACGTCGGTCTCGTCGACGATCTCGCCGACCAGCTCCTCGAGCACATCTTCCAGGGTGATCAGGCCGTCCGTGCCCCCGAACTCGTCGGCCACGATCCCCATGTGGGTGCGCCGCGCCCGGAAGTCGGCGAGGAGCTTGGACAGCGACAGGGATCCAGGCACGAACATGGGCTCTCGGGCAAGCTCCGAAAGCGGCACGTTGCGGCGCCCCGCGACATAGGCGCGGTACGCGTCCCGCACGTGCAGAATCCCCGTCACGTCGTCGATGGTCTCACGGTACACCGGCACGCGCGAGTGCGGCATGTCCTCCAGTTCGGGAAGGATCTCGCCGAGGGGGCGCGAATCCTTCAGTGCGACGATATCCACCCGGGGCGTCATGGCGTCCCAGGCGTTCAGTTCGTCCAGCTTGAACGCCCTTTCCACCAGACGATGCTCGTCCGCTTCCACGACCCCCTCGTCGGCGCCGATCTCGAGCGCCTCACGGACCTGCTGTTCATCCGGGGAAGCGTCGCCCCGGCCGGAAGCCCGCGAGAGAAGGCGCCCCACCGCGAGCAGCGGATACAGCAGCCGGCCCAGGATGCGGGAGGCTCTGCGGAGGAAGGGCGCGGCGACCAGCGCCATGCGAACCGGGCCGCGGCTCGCGATCGCACGGGGAGCCAGGTCCCCCGCGAGGAGTACCAGCAGGACCACGGCCGGGCCCCCGATCCACATCCCCTGTGGTCCCCACGCGGTGGCCGCCGCGGCCACCCCGGAGGCCGTCGCCCCCAGGAAGCAGATGGCACGGAGGATCCCGAGGGGGGACGTGGCGACCTCGTCCGAAAGAAGGGCCGCGAGGGCGTCCGCCCCCGCGAAGCCCTCGCCGGCCAGGATGCGTGCTTCCGGGTCGCTGATCCTGAGAACGGCGGTCAAGGCCGCGGTCAGCGCGGCCGAAGCCAGCAGGAGGAGCAGGGAGGCGGCCGCAAGCACGGCGGTCAGCGGCATGGCGCGGCCCCGCGGGAAGAAAGGCGGCGAGGGCTCTCGCCACGGGCCGCCGGCAGCCTGTTACAACTTGGAGGTTGGTCGTCGGGTGACGCGGCCTCTATGTCCATTTCTTGCTCTCGGTAAGCAGCTCGCGGACCACATCGCGGGTGCTGAGGCCCTCGGCCTCCCCGTCGAAGTTGACCACGATTCTGTGTGCGAGGATCGACGTCGCGATGTCGAGCACGTCGTCCATGGTCGGCATCGGGGCGCCGCGAAACGCGGCTCGGGCCTTGGCGCCCAACACCAGGTACTGCGAGGCGCGCGGCCCCGCGCCCCAGCTGATGTAACGTTTCGCCACGTTCGCTTGTTCCTCGCCACCGGGACGGGTGGAGCGCGCCAGGCGTACGGCAAAGCCGACAATCGACGGGGGCACCGGGATGCGCCGGACCAGTTGCTGCAGTTCGATGATCTCGTTGCCGTGGATGACGGGCTCGATCGGCACGTCCTGCACTTCCTGCGTCAGGGTGGCGATCTCCTCCTCCTCTTTCCGGGACGGGTAGCCGATCCGCAGGTCGAACATGAAGCGGTCCAGCTGCGCTTCCGGGAGGGGGTAGGTGCCCTCCTGCTCGATCGGGTTCTGGGTCGCCAGCACGAAGAAGGGGGGGTCGAGGTGGTAGGTGTGTCCCGCCGCCGTCACGTCCCGCTCCTGCATGGCCTCCAGGAGCGCCGCCTGGGTCTTTGGTGGAGTGCGGTTGATCTCGTCCGCCAGCACGATGTTGGCGAAGATCGGGCCCTGGACGAAGCGGAAGATCCTTTCGCCCGTGACCTTGTCCTCCTGGATGACCTCCGTGCCCGTGATGTCGGTGGGCATGAGGTCGGGGGTGAACTGAATGCGGTTGAACTTCAGGTGCAGCGCCTCGGCCAGCGTCGAGATGATCAGGGTCTTGGCGAGCCCTGGAACACCTACGAGAAGGACGTGTCCGTTGGCCATCATCGCCGTCACGAGGCTGTCGACGATGTGCTGCTGGCCGACGATCCGACGCTCGACCTGGCTGCGCAGTTCGTCGGCGATTTCGCCTGCGCGGTTGAGGAGGTAGACATCCCGGTCGCCGGCCAGACCGGTCGCGGCCGGGGCCGGAGGAGAAGAGGTGGGATTCATGAACGCTCCGCGGGAACGCGTGGCAGGGGGGTGGTCGAGATCGGACGCCGCCGGTTCAGGGGCGCGCGGCAGCTAGTCCGCGGGCTGGTCGACGAAGCGGATATAGGGCTTGGGGGAATCCCAGCCCTCGGGGAAGGCCTCCCGGGCAGCTTCGTCCGAGACCGCGGGCAGGATGATGACCCGATCTCCCTGATTCCAGTTGACGGGTGTGGCCACCTTGTGCCTGGCGGTAAGTTGTACCGAATCCAGCACGCGCAGCACCTCGTCGAAGTTGCGTCCCGTGCTCATGGGGTAGGTGATGGTCAGCTTGATATGCTTGTCGGGTCCGATGACGAAGACCGAGCGGACCGTGGCGTTGTCCATTGGTGTGCGGCCCTCCCAGCTCTCCCCGGCGTCCGCCGGCAGCATCCCGAAGAGCTTGGCCACCTTCAGCTCGGTGTCCGCGATGATGGGGTAGTTGGGGGCGTGGCCGGTGGCGTCGCGAATATCCTCCGACCAGGCGCGGTGGCTGTCGGGAGGGTCCACGCTCAGCCCGATGATCTTGCAGTTCCGCCGGTCGAACTCCGGCTTGAGCCCGGCCATGTACCCCAACTCGGTGGTGCAGACCGGAGTGAAGTTCTTGGGGTGCGAGAAGAGGACAGCCCAGCTGTCCCCCATCCACTCGTGGAAATCGATTCGGCCTTCGCTTGTGTCGGCGCTGAAGTTGGGCGCGGCGTCTCCAACCGTGAGCGACATGGGGGTCCTCCTCCATGGTTTGTGATGCACTCGCAATATCCTTCTTTTCGATAATGGTCGAATTGGCTCCCGACTTCAATCACCGGAGCGCGTCCGGCAGCTTCCGCGGGCCCGTCGGGGACGGCTCCGGGGCGCTTGCGAAAATTTTCACAAGCGTTACGTTTCGCCGGGTCCCGTACCTGCGGGGTCCACGGTACCCAAGGGTCGGTCCCCGAGTTTCGCAGTGGCCAACCGGGAGGTTTTTCGTGAAGGACCGCCGGGAATCGCAGCGGCCCTCGTCAGGCTCCGGCGACCTTGCTCGCTACTCCGGATACGGGATCTCCTGGGTACTGACGACGCTGCTGCTGGGATGGGGAGGGCTGGTGCTGGACGAGAGGTTCGGTACGAGCCCCCTGCTGGTGATCTCGGGAGCCGTCCTGGGGTTGGTGGGTGGCTTCGTATCGCTTTACACCAGAACGGTCGTGCAACCGGCCGACAGGGAAAGGGTGAAACCCCGCCGCGGGGGAGAGCATCAGTGAAACCGTCGACGACGTTCGTCACCACTGCCACCGGCATCGTGACCGCCGGAACGCTTGCAACCTGGCCCTTTCTCGCTGAAGCTGCCCGGGGAGCGGTCCTCGGAGCCGGCGTGCTGGTGCTGGGTACGCAGATCGGCTCGCACTATCTCCTCAGACGCTGGCGCGACCGGAACGATCGGTTCATCGTGGCGATCGGCGCCGGATTTGTCGGGCGGGTCGCGGTTCTCGCGCTGGCCATCGTCCTCTTCGTCGTTCCCGGCCGCGTCCCCCCGGCGCCCTTCCTCGTGGCTCTGGGCGGGTTCCTGGTCGCGGTGCTCTTCGCCGAGTCGTACATCGAACACCGTCGGATCCGTGGCGCGGCGGCCCTGGTGAAGCGTTGACCTTGCCCCCGGTCTTCCCCCAGGAGCACGGGGCGGCGCAGGAGGCGGCCGGCGAGGCCCACGGCGAGGTCTTCAACCTCGGCGACATGTTGGCCCACCACATCCTCAACGCCCCCGAATACGAGCTGCCCTTTCTGGGCGCGGTCCACTTCCCCCACTGGGACTGGGCGGTGTTTCATATCGGCGGACTGACGATCGACCTGTCCCCCACCAAACACATGGTCCTGCTTCTGCTGGCCGCCGTCATCACGGCCGCGATGACGCTGTTCGCCGCCCGGACCGTGGCGCGCCAGGGCTCGGGCAGGGCGCCCAAGGGGCTGGCCAACGCGGTCGAGGCCGTCGTGGTTTTCCTCCGGGACGACCTGTGCAAGGAGTTCATCGGCAAGGGATACGAGCGCTTCGTCCCCCTCATCCTCACGCAGTTCTTCTTCATCCTCACGATGAACCTGCTGGGGCTGGTTCCGTGGGGCGGCGCCGCCAGCGGCAACCTGGCGGTCACGGCGATGCTGGCCCTGATCACCTTCGTGGTGGTCGAGGTCTCGGGCTTCCGCACGCTCGGCCCGGCCGGCTACATGAGGACGATCTTCTTCGCCCCGCCGGGAACCACGGGCGCCGTGAAGTACCTGATGCTGGCCATCATGACCCCCGTCGAGCTGCTGGGAAAGCTCACAAAGCCATTCGCGCTCGCGATCCGTCTCTTCGCGAACATGACGGCGGGCCACATGATGATCTTCACGCTGATCGGCTTCATCTTCATCTTCGGCCACATCGCCTTCGGACGCTGGGTGGTCGCCGCCGGATCCTTCGCCTTCGTGTCGGCGATCCTGCTTCTCGAGCTGCTGATCGCGTTCATCCAGGCCTACATCTTCGCCATGCTGTCGGCCGTTTTCATCGGCCTCATGCGGCATGAACACTGACCCTGAACGGGCCACACAAGAATAGGAGACATCATGCTTGACCTGGCGATCACCGCGCTGCAGGAGTCTTCGGCCGCGGCGGACATCAACACAGCCAAGAACACCGGCGCCCTCATCGGCGCCGGAATCGGAGCCGGACTGGCCGCGATCGGCGCCGGAATCGGCATCGGCGGCATCGGCAACGGCGCCACGCAGGGCATCGCCCGGCAGCCGGAAGCCGCCGGCGAGATCCGGGGCCTGGCCATTCTGTTGGCCGGACTGGTCGAGGGGGCCGCGCTGTTCGCGATCCTGCTCGCGGCGCTCTTCAAGTTCATCTGATGATGCCCGCGGGGCTCTACCCCGGGGTGCCGCAGGAGGAAGGCCCCCTCTGGGACACCCTCTTCGCGGTCGATTCGGGGCTGGCCGTATGGACCGTCCTGACGTTCCTGACTTTGCTGGCCGTCCTGGCACGGTACGCCTGGAAGCCACTGATGGGGGCCTTGGACGCCCGCGAGAAGGGCATCCAGGACGCCATCGACGAGGCCAGGGGCCAGCGCGAGGAAGCCGAGAAGCTCCTGGCACAGCACCGCGAGCAGCTGGCGGAGGGCCGGCGCCAGGCCCAGGCGATACTCGCGGAGAGCCGCGCGGCCGCCGATCAGCTCCGCAAGGAACTGGAGGCGAAGGCACGGGAGGAGAGCCATGTGATCCTCGCCAACGCGCGCCGCGAGATCGAGCGTGAACGGAACGCGGCGGTCGAAGCCGTGCGCCGGGCCGCGGTGGAGGTCGCGATGGCGGCCGCGTCGAGGTTGCTGTCGGAGCGCCTGGACGAGGAGCGTGATCGGCAGTTGGTCACGGACTATATCGACGACCTGGCCAAATCCGGGGAAGCCCGCGCGTGAGGGAGGACACCATCGTGCGGAGCTACGCCGAGACTCTCTTCGAGCTGGCGGAGCGCCACGGGGGCGCCGAGAGCTTCGGTGGCGGGATCGAAATGGTCGCCCGTTTCATGGAAGACCCGAAGGTGCGCGAGTTCTTCGCCACACCCCGCATCTCGGCAGCCGGGAAGAAGTCGGTGCTGGAGCGGGCGGTGGGTCCTTCCGTCCCGCTCATGCTGCTGCGCTTCCTGAAGGTCGTCATCGACAGGCGCCGCCAACGGCTGATCCCCGACATCGCGCGCCAGTACCGGGCGCTCCTGGAGCGGCACCTGGGCCGACGCCACATGGAGGTCACCGTGGCCAGGACCCTCGATGCTACGGAAGAAGAGGATCTGGCGACCCAGCTGTCCTCGGCGACCGGCGCGAACGTGATCCCGCATGTGAGGGTCAGGCCGGACATCATTGGCGGCATCGTGATCCGCGAAGGCGACACGGTCTACGACGGGTCCCTGAAACGGCAGCTTGACGCCCTGCGGCGCAGGCTCACGACCGCTGAGCTTCAAACACAGGAAAGATAGACGACATGTCGGATTCCCATCTCCGGGCGGGCGAGATCAAGAGCGTCCTCCTGGCGGAGATCGAGAGCTTCGAAGAAGCGCTTCACGCCGAAGAAGTCGGCGAAGTCCTCGAAGTGAAGGACGGAGTGGCGCGGATCTACGGCCTTACCAAGGCCATGGCCAGCGAGATGCTGGAGGTGACCGCCAGCGACAGTGGCGAGACGGTGACCGCCCTGGCGCTCAACCTGGAAGAGGACAACATCGGCGCCGTCATCATGGGCGAATGGGCGGGGCTTCACCAAGGCGACGAAGTGCGCCGAACCGGCCGCGTCCTCGACGTGCCGGTGGGTGAAGCCTACCTGGGCCGCGTCGTCGACCCCCTCGGCACGCCCGTGGACGGGGGGGCCGCGATCGAAACCGCGGAGAGACGGCAGATCGACGTCGTCGCGCCCGGGATCGTGAAGCGACAGCCTGTGAGGGAGCCCTTGCAGACGGGCATCAAGGCCATCGACGCGATGATCCCCATCGGCCGGGGCCAGCGGGAGCTGATCATCGGCGACAGGCAGACCGGCAAGACCGCCATCGCGGTCGACGCGATCCTGAACCAGAAGGACACCGACGTCATCTGCATCTACTGCGCGATCGGCCAGCGCGCGGGCAAGGTCGCCGCGGTGGTCGAGACACTCAGGCATCATGGCGCCATGGACTACAGCATCGTGGTGGCGGCCAACGCCTCGGACCCGGCGCCCATGCAGTACATCGCTCCGTATTCGGCGACGGCGCTGGCCGAGTACTTCATGTGGCAGGGCAAGCACACCCTCGTCATCTACGACGACCTGTCCAAGCAGGCCCAGGCGTACCGGCAGCTGTCGCTGGTGCTCCGGCGCCCGCCGGGCCGCGAGGCGTACCCCGGCGACGTCTTCTACCTGCACTCCAGGCTGCTGGAGCGGGCGGCCAAGCTGTCCGACGAATTGGGGGGCGGGTCGCTCACTGCTCTCCCGATCATCGAGACCCAGGCCGGCGACGTGTCGGCCTACATCCCGACGAACGTCATCTCCATCACCGACGGACAGATCTATCTGGAGCCCGACCTCTTCAACTCGGGGGTGCGGCCCGCCGTGAACGTCGGCATCTCGGTCTCCCGGGTCGGGGGCTCGGCCCAGGTCAAGGCCATGAAGTCGGTGGCCGGACGCCTCCGTCTCGACCTGGCCCAGTACCGCGCCATGGAGACCTTCGCCCAGTTCGCCTCCGACCTGGACGCGGCCACCCAGCAACAGCTTGCACGGGGGCAGCGGACTGTCGAGATCCTCAAACAGCCCCAGTACCGCCCGGTCCCGGTCGAGAAGCAGATCATCGCCATCTACGCGGTGACCAACGGCTACCTGGACGACCTCGACATCTCGGAGGTCAGGAACTGGGAGCGGGGCTTCCTGGGCTTCGTCGAGAGCCGCTTCGACGATGTCCTGATCGGTCTCCGCCAGGAGGGGAAGCTGACCGAGGACATCGAGGGCCGCCTGCGTCACTCCATCGAGGAGTACAACGAGGTCTTCGCGGCCGAAGCGGGCCGGGCGAGGGCGGGGGCGGCGTAGGGTGGCCGGAGCCAGCGAGGTCAAACGGCGGATCAAGTCCGTCCGGAACACGCGCAAGATCACGCGTACCATGGAGCTCGTGGCCACGTCCAAGCTCAAGCGAGCCATGGACCGGATGCTGGCTGCGCGCCCGTACAGCGACGCGCTGAACGAGTTGCTGCGCGGCCTGCATGCTCCCGGGCTGGCCCGGGATCACCCCCTCCTCCGCCGGCCATCCGAGACGAAGCGCGCGGCGGTGCTTCTCCTGACGGCGAACCGGGGATTCTGCGGCGCCTTCAACGCCAACCTCATCAAGGAGGCGCGCCTTCGCATCGAGGAGCTGGAGGCGGCGGGGGTGGACACGGAGCTTCACATCTCGGGGAAGAAAGCGCTGGCCTTCTTCCGTTTCAGGGGCACGCCGGTAGCTTCTTCCACGACCGCAATCGGCGACAACCCGACTCCCGGGGACGCCGAAGCGCTGGTCGAGCCCCTAAGAGCGGGTTTCGAGGCGGGTGACCTGGACGCTGTCTACCTGGTCAACTCCGAGTTCCGGTCCGCCATGTCCACGCCGCCCGTGACCACCCGGATCCTGCCCGTGGAACCTTCCCCGGGTGCCCGTTCGGTGGATGCGTTCATCGTCTCGCCGCCGCCAGGGGAGCTCGTTGGCCGGATCCTGCCCCGATACCTGCGAAACGCGGTGTACCGGGCCCTCGTCGAGAACGCGGCCGGGGAGCAGGGCGCCCGCCGCGCCGCGATGAAGAGCGCGACTGACAACGCGGGGGACATCCTCGAGAACCTCACCCGCAGCTACAACCGAGCACGCCAGGCCCAGATCACCCAGGAGATCGCAGAGATCGTGGGTGGGGCCGCGGCGCTGGAGTGAACCTTCCTGCCTCAGATACGAAAAGCCGTCCACGGGCGGCTGGAGAAGACGGAGACAATGGCTGATCACAACACCGGTCAAGTCGTCCAGGTCATCGGGCCCGTCCTGGACGTGCAGTTCGACCCGCGGCAACTGCCGGAGATACACAATGCACTGAGGGTGACGGCCGAGTCGGAATCCGGCCGCGAGATCGACCTGGTGGCCGAAGTGCAGCAGCACATCGGCCGCTCCCAGGTGCGGGCGGTCTCCATGAGCTCGACGGACGGCGTCCAGCGGGGCATGGAGGTGGTGGACACCGGAGGCGCGATCACCATTCCGGTCGGGACGCCCGCGCTCGGGCGCATCCTCAACGTCCTCGGCGAGCCGGTGGACGAACAGGGACCCGTGGCCGGCGGCGACACGGTCGAGCGTTGGCCGATCCACCGCCTTGCGCCCAAGTTCGAAGACCTGGAGCCCAAGACCGAGATCTTCGAGACCGGGATCAAGGTCGTGGACCTCCTCGCTCCCTACGTGAAGGGCGGGAAGACCGGCCTCTTCGGCGGGGCCGGGGTCGGCAAGACCGTCATCATCATGGAGCTGATCAACAACATCGCCATGGAGCACGGCGGCCGTTCCGTCTTCGCCGGTGTGGGCGAACGCACCCGCGAGGGCAACGACCTCTGGCTCGAGATGAAGGAGTCGGGGGTCCTCGACTCGACCGCGCTGGTCTACGGGCAGATGAACGAGCCGCCCGGCGCCCGCCTCAGGGTCGGGCTCTCCGCCCTTACCGTCGCAGAGTACTTCCGCGACGTCGAGAAACAGGACGTCCTCCTCTTCATCGACAACATCTTCCGCTTCACCCAGGCGGGCTCGGAGGTCTCGGCCCTTCTGGGACGCATGCCCTCCGCGGTTGGCTACCAGCCCACGCTGGAAACGGAGATGGGCGAGCTCCAGGAGCGCATCACCTCCACCCGCGAGGGTTCGATTACATCCGTCCAGGCCATCTACGTGCCCGCCGACGACCTGACCGACCCGGCTCCCGCGGCCGCCTTCGCCCATCTGGACGCCACGACGGTCCTTTCCCGGTCCATCTCGGAGAAGGGGATCTACCCGGCCGTGGACCCGCTCGACTCCTCCTCCCGCATCCTCGACCCGCAGTTCATCGGCGAGCGGCACTACGAGGTGGCGGGCCGCGTCAAGGAGATCCTGCAGCGCTACAAGGACCTTCAGGACATCATCGCCATCCTGGGAATGGACGAGCTGAGCGAGGAGGACAAGATCGTCGTCGGGCGTGCCCGTCGCATCGAGCGTTTCCTGTCCCAGCCCTTCTTCGTGGCGACGGCGTTCACCAACATCCCCGGCTGCTACGTGAGGCTGGAGGAGACGATCGAGTCCTTCGAGCGGGTGGCCGCCGGCGAATTCGACCACCTTCCCGAACAGGCCTTCTACATGAAGGGCGGGATCGACCAGGTGATCGAGGCCGCCGCCGAGATGGGCGTGAAGGCGGGCTGACGGTGGCGAAGCTCATGGAGCTGCGGGTCGTCACGCCCACGCAGGTCGTCTTCGAGGGGACCGCGCGTTCACTCGTCGCACCTGCATGGGACGGCTGGGTCGGTGTTCTGCCGGGACACGCCCCCTTCCTGACGCTTATGGGGGAGGGGCCGATGACGGTGGAGACCGAATCCGGAGACAGGCATAGCTTCGAGATCGGCGGAGGCGTGATGAAGGTGGAGGCCAACATTGTGACGGTGCTGGCGGACGATGTCGCGACCGGTTAGCCGGACCGGATCACACACCGCCATGAAGCTCGACCTCCACGTCCATTCGACCGTTTCCGACGGCACGGTGCCACCGGAAGAGGTCGTTGACCGGGCCATCGCCGGCGGCCTCGACGTCCTCGCGCTCGCCGACCACGACACCATCGCCGGCGTCGAGCGGGCCATCCGGCACGCCGAGGGACGGCGGCTGCACATCATTCCGGCTGTCGAGATGAGCAGCACCTTCCAGGGCATGGACATCCACATCCTCGGCTACTTCGTGGACATCGGATCAGAGGCGTTCCCCCGGCACACGCAGCACAACCTGGAACGGCGGGACGCCCGCATGAGCGAGATGGTCGAGTGCCTGGCCCGGCAGGGGATTACCATTACCCGCGAGCAGCTCGACGAGCAGCGCGGCTCGGCCGAGGTGGCGTACTCGCGTCCCCACCTGGCCCGCGCCCTGGTGAAAGCCGGCTACGCGCGCGGGATACGGGAGGTGTTCGCGCGGCTGATCGGAAACGACAGCCCGGCCTACGTGCCGACGCAGATCGCGACTCCCGAGGAAGTGACCGAGATCGTGCGGAGCGCTGGCGGGATACCGGTGTGGGCCCATCCCCCCGCCCGGTACCTGCAGGAGTTGCTGCCCCGCCTGGTCGAAGCCGGACTGGGAGGGCTGGAGGTCTACCGCGCCAGTCGCGCTTCGGTGCCGGTGAGCAAGCTGGAAAGCGCCGCGCGCGCCCACGACCTCGTTGTCACCGGAGGCTCGGACTGGCACGGGCCCGAGGGGGGCAGGGCGATCGGCGACTTCTTCGTCACCGGGGAGGAAGTATCGGACTTCCTCGCTGCCGGAGGGATGTAGCACAGCCCGGCGCCTCACCGCCCTCGGTGCGACGCGGGACTTGTCCACGGACTTCTGGCCCCGGTTGTGGTGGGAGGCTGCTATGCCCGGCCTTGGCCGCTCGCTTACCTTATCTGCGTAGCTGTCCAACCGTCCCACAGGAGGCCGAATGTCGTTTTCCGACAGGAGAATCCGGGTGCTGGTGGCGAAGCCTGGCCTTGACGGGCACGACCGCGGGGCCAAGGTGATCGCGGCAGCGTTTCGCGACGCCGGTTTCGAGGTCATCTACACCGGGCTGCACCAGACCCCCGAGATGGTGGTGGCGGCGGCGGTCCAGGAAGATGTGGACGTCGTCGCGATGTCCGTTCTCTCGGGGGCTCACATGACCCTCTTCCCCCGTGTGCGCGAACTCCTGAACCAGGACGGCCTGGACCACGTGCTGCTGACCGGTGGCGGGATCATCCCGAAGGACGATGCGGCCGTCCTCGGTGCGCTTGGCGTGGGACGAGTCTTCGGTCCCGGCACGGCGACCACCGACGCCATCGAGTACATTCGCGAGTGGTTCGCCCGGCGGGAGGATCCGTATTAGTCGCCCCGGCCGCATGGGCCAGCTGGCCCACGAGCTTCAGGAGTTGCGCCGCCGACTGAGATTGGGCGGCGGCACCGGGAAGATCCGGCGGCAACGGGAACGTGGCAAACTCACGGCGCGCGACCGCCTGCACCTCCTGGTGGACCAGGATACGACGTGGGCCGAAGTGGGACTTCTCGTCGCCCACGACCTCTACGAGGGAAAGGCGCCGGGCGCCGGTGTGGTAACGGGTGTGGGCGTGGTGGAAGGGCGGGAGGTCGTGGTGGTCGCCAACGACGCGACCGTCAAGGCGGGGTCATGGTGGCCGGAGACCATCAGGAAGATGCTGCGGGCCCAGGAAATCGCCATGCGCTGCCGGATCCCGATCATCTATCTGGTAGACTCGGCGGGGGTGAATCTCCCATACCAGGATGGCGTGTTCCCGGGGCAGTACGGCGCGGCCAGGATCTTCTACTACAACTCCATCATGCGCCGGTACCTGAAGATTCCGCAGCTCGCGGCGGTCATGGGGCCGTGTATCGCCGGGGGTGCGTATCTGCCGGCCCTCTCGGACGTGATCCTGATGGTGGAGGGGACCAGCTTCATGGGCCTGGGCGGCCCCAACCTGGTCAAGGGAGCCACCGGCCAGACGGTCGACCGGGAGGCGCTGGGAGGAGCCGCCGTCCACACCGGGGTCAGCGGGGTCGCCCACTACCAGGTTGCGGACGACGAGGCGTGCATCGCGAAGCTGAGAGAGCTTGTTGCAGGGCTGCCCCCGGGGCGGCCCGGCGTAGCGGCGGAGGCCGAAGTTGCGACCCCGGTGCGACCCGCTGCCGACCTATACGAACTTCTGCCGGACGATCATCGCCAGCCCTACGACATGAGCGCGGTGCTCGACGTGCTCCTGGACGGCGGGGGGCTCAGCGAATTTCAGCCCGAGTACGCGGCCGAACTGATGTGCGGTACCGCCGCGCTCTCCGGGATCACCGTCGGGGTGATCGCGAACCGCCGCGGCATGGTCAGGGACAGCCGGGAGGGCCCGGCGCGATTCGGGGGCATCGTGTACACCGAATCGGCGGAAAAGGCCGCATACTTCATCGACACCATGAACCGCCAGGGGCATCCCATCCTGTTCGTTCAGGATGTGTCCGGCTTCATGGTGGGTCCCCGGGCCGAGCACGGAGGGATCATTCGCGCCGGCGCCCGCTTCGTCGAGGCCATGGCCACGGCGGCAGTACCGAAGATCGTACTGACGCTCAACCACGCCTCGGGCGCGGGCTACTACGCCATGGCGGGGCAGGGCTTCGACCCCGACTTCATCCTCACGCTGCCGACCGGGCGGATGGGGGTCATGGAGGGTGAGAGCGCGGTGGTCGCCCTCTTCGGCGGCCAGTTGGAGCGGCTGAAGGCCGAAGGGAAGGCCCCGGATCCGGAGCTTCTCGCGCGGATGGACGAAGTGCGCACGGACTACGACCGTCAGCTCGACGCCACCCATGCGGCCGCTCGTGGCTTCGTGGACGCGGTGGTCCTGCCCGAAGAGTTGCGTGACTGGCTCACACTGCTCCTGCGCGCGGCCCGTACCAATCCCGGGCCGCACCTGGGACCCTTCGTGCTGCCACCGGGGCTGGACGGAAGGTGGGCGTGATGGGAACGAAGCGGCGCGCGACCCCGGGGCCCGCGGGCTCACGGGGCCGCGCGGTTCCCGGAGTCGTGCGCATTGCGAGTGGCCAGGGGTTCTGGGGTGATGACCTGGAGGCGCCCGTGCGGCAGGTCCACGGAGGCCGGATCGACTACCTGATGCTGGACTACCTCGCCGAGGTGACGATGTCCATCATGCAGAAGCAGCGCGCGCGCAACCCGGCCGCCGGGTACGCCCGCGACTTCGTGCCGTTGATGGAACGGATCTTCGCGGCGAGCGTCGAGCGCGACATCAAGGTGGTCACCAACGCCGGGGGCGTGAACCCGGCCGAGTGCGCGAGGGCCGTCGCCGAAGCCGGCCGGCGGGCGGGGGTGGGGGGACGGGCCCGGATCGGGGTGGTGATGGGTGACGATCTCATGGACTCTCTCGACGAGCTGATCGGCTCCGGTCACGCCATGGTGCACATGGAGACGGGTGACCCTCTCGCAACCGTTCGAGACCGGGTCCGAAGCGCCAACGTCTACCTGGGAGCTCAGCCCATCGTGGCGGCTCTCGCAGGTGGCGCGCAGGTCGTCGTAACCGGTCGGTCCACCGATACCGCGCTCACCTACGGCGCCATGGTCCACGAGTTCGGATGGCCCTGGGACGCGTACGACCTCCTCGCCAGCGGGGTCGTTGCCGGGCACATCAACGAATGCGGGGCCCAGGCCACCGGGGGCAACTGCTCGGCGGAGTGGTGGGCGATCCCGGGGCTTGCCCATGTCGGCTTCCCGATCATCGAAGCCAGCCCCGACGGGACCTTCGTCGTGACCAAGCACGACGGTTCCGGCGGCGCGGTTACGTCGCGCACGGTGAAGGAGCAGATCCTGTATGAGATGGGTGACCCGTCTACCTACATCACCCCGGATGTCACCGCCGACTTTACGACGATCCGGTTGTCCGGGAGGGGCCGTGACCGCGTCCGGGTCCATGGCATCCGCGGCCGTGCGCCCACTCCCTTCCTCAAGGTCTCGATCGCCTGGTCGGCCGGATACAAGGCAGTCGGCACACTGGTTTATGCCTGGCCCGATGCGGCGGCGAAGGCACGGGCGGCTTCGAGGATCCTCCGGGAGCGGCTGGACCGGCTGGGGCTCGCCTTCGACCGGGTCCTGGTGGAGCTCGTGGGCTGGGATTCGACGCACGGACACTTGGCGGGAGAGCCGCCGCCGGACCTGCCGGAAGTCCAGCTTCGAGTGGGGGTCAGAAGCGGGGACCGAAGCGCCGTGGAGCGATTCACGCGCGAGATTGCACCCCTCGTGCTTACAGGGCCGCCGGGTGTGACGGGCTTCGCCGGGGGCCGGCCCCGCGTGCAGGAGATCATGGCCTACTGGCCCGCCCTGATCGACCGTACCGTTGTCGAGCCCCGTCTCTCGGTCGACTTTGTGCAGGTGTGAGAGGAGCGTATACGATGCCCAGGGTGCGACTGCTTGAGCTGGCCCACGCCCGTTCCGGCGACAAGGGGAACACGGCCAACGTAGGCCTGATTCTCTATGATGAGGAACACTATCCGATTATTTTGCGGGAAGTTACGGCTGATCGTGTAAAGAAACACTTTAGCACCATGGTGGAGGGATCCGTGGAGCGGTTCGAACTCGACAACCTCCACGCGGTGAATTTCCTGCTGCACGGGGCTCTGGACGGCGGAGGGACCGTATCCCTGATGACCGACGCCCAGGGCAAGGTGTTCAGCACGGCCCTTTTGCGGATGGAGATCGAGGTGCCGGAAGAGGTGGCAGCACGGATTCGCGGCCGGGGACGCGTTCCGGGGCCGAGCGGGAGCAGCGACCGATGAGCGCCCCGGGAGCGAACGGGCGTGTCGTGCTGGCCATCGATGCCGGTGTGGCCCATGTGACGCTGAACCGGCCCCGGAAACGCAATGCGCTCACTGTCGGGTTGGTGACGGAGCTTTCCCGCATCCTGGCCCGGATCGCGGGTGATCCGGAGGTGCGCGTGGTCGCTCTTGGGGGCGCGCGCCCGGACTTTTGCGCAGGGGTGGACCTCGCCGAGGTCGCGGCCTCGCAGCGCCAGGGCCCGGAGGTGGGACGTTCTCAGGCACGAGAGCTCGGCGAAGTCTTCGCGAAGATCCGCCAGCTTCCCCAGCCGGTGGTGGCGGTGGTGCGGGGAAGGGCCCTGGGTGGTGGCTGCGGCCTGGCCTCGGCCTGTGACATCGTGCTCGCACACGAGGCAGCCACCTTCGGATTCCCGGAGGTCCACCTCGGCTTTGTTCCCGCCCTGGTGATGGCCGTTCTGAAGCGGAAGGTGGGCGAAGCCGCCGCCTTCGACCTCGTGGTCAGGGGACATCGAATCGGTGCCTCCGAGGCAGCCGGTCTCGGCCTGATCACCCGGGTCGTTTCCGCAGAGTCGTTCCGGACCGACGTGCAGGCATACCTCGAGGAACTCGCGACCCGGCCGCCGATGGCGGTCAAACTGACGAAACAGCTGTTCCACGCCCTCGACGGCGCCGGGTTCGATGAGGCGCTCGCCCGGGGCGCCGAGGTCAATGCCATTGCGCGACTCACCGAGGAGTGCAGGGACGGCGTGCGACGGTTTCTGGACGGGAAATAGGGGAGAGAGCGGACCATGTTTCGTCCGTCGCGTGATCGACCGGACCGCAGCGACCCCTACCTGCTGTGGAAGGTCCGCCTCTTTGTGACCGGAGCCGCGTTGGCGCTGGTGGGTATGGCGCTGGTCATGCGATGGCTCGTCTGGGCGGGTATCGGCATCCTGGTGGTGGCCCTGCTGCTGCGATTCCTGCCTGCGCGCGACTGATCCCGGGCGGGGCGCGCGTCCCTCCGTCCCGATCCGCCATTCTCGCGCCCCCGACTTCACCCCTCCTTATCGGTGTGAACGCGAAACGGGAAGACACCCCCAATCCGGTGGCCCGGGCCGTCCTCAAGGAGAGGTTCGGCTTCGACGGCTTCAGGCCCGGACAGGAACGGCTCGTCAGCGGCGTCCTGGCGGGCCGTGACACCCTCGGGGTGCTGCCGACAGGCGGCGGCAAGACGCTGTGCTACCAGCTTCCCGCCTTCATGATGAGTGGCCTGATCGTGGTCGTCAGCCCCTTGATCTCCCTGATGCAAGACCAGGTCGACCGCGCCCGTCGTCTGGGTCTCAGGGCCGCGTCACTCACCTCCCAGGATCCGAAGGACGCCCAGCAGCGGAGCGAGCGCGCAATCGCGGATGGGGCGCTGGACCTGCTTTTCTGCTCACCTGAGCGTCTCGAGGCTCGAAGGCTGAGAGGGCTTCTCACATCGTCGCCCGTCTCCCTCATCACCATTGACGAGGCGCACTGCATCTCCGAGTGGGGCCATGAGTTCCGGCCCGCCTTCCGGCGCATCATGCGCTTGCGCGAGATCGTCCCGGCCCCTGTACTGGCGGTGACCGCCACGGCGACTCCGGCCGTCAGGGACGACATCGCCCGGGTGCTGGGCATGACCGACCCGCTCCGCGTGGTCACCTCCTTCGACCGCCCGAACATCCGCTGGCTGGTGGCGAGGCAGCGCACCGGTCCCGAGCGCATCCGCGCAATGGTGAGCCTGATCCGGCGCGCCCCCCCGGAGTGCGCGGACAGGGCGCTCATCGTGTATGCGCCAACCCGCAGGCTGGTGGTCAGCGTACGTCGGGCGCTGGCGAGCCAGGGCGTGATCGGTGACGCCTACCATGCGGCACTGCCGAGCGAGGAGCGGCAGACCGTGCAGCAGCGCTTCATGTCCGGGGAGTCCAATGTCGTGGTCGCGACCTGTGCCTTCGGCATGGGTATCGATCGGGGGGATGTGTGGGCGGTATTCCACTACGCTTTCCCGGGGTCGCTGGAGAGCTACTACCAGGAAGCGGGGCGGGCGGGCCGCGACGGTGCGGACTCCCTCGCCCTCGGATTCGTTCACCGGGACGACTGGAAGGTGCCCGAGGCGTTCCTTGATCGGTCATACCCGCAACCGCGTGACATCCTCAAGCTGCTCCGGAAGATCGGATCACGTGGTGGTGCAACGCGGGTCACGTCTCCCGCAGCGTTGATCGGGCCCGGGTCCGCCAACGTGCCGCACCTGAAGTGGCTCATGCGTTCGGGTGCCCTGCGCCTCGATTCCGCTCTGGCGGAGTGGATCGACAGCTGGCCGGACGGCGAGACTGACGGTCCGCCGGCCACCGACGGACCCGTGGCAACCCTGACCGGACGACCCCCGGACCTCGGCCCGCTCCTTGCCGCGCGGCAGCAGGCCGTCGACCGTATCCGCGCCATGCGGAAGTACTGCGGGCGGAGAGGATGCCGGAGAATGGCCCTCTTGCGTTACCTTGGAGAGGTCCCTGGCCGAAGGTCATGCGGCTCGTGCGACAGGTGCGAACGCGGCCGGGGGTTCCTGGCATGACCACATCCGACCGGAATCGACCAGCCTTTCCTTTTGCTTGATGTACCCTTACCTGGACCGGAATCACCTCGATTTGCAAGCCGATGTCCGTCGGTTCGCGCTCGAATCCATCGCCCCCGTTGCCCGCGAGCTGGACGAGACGGCCCGCTTCCCGTGGGAGAACGTCAGGGGAATGGCCGAGCGGGGCTGGTTCGGAGTGCCTGTCCCCCGGGAGTTGTCCGGAATGGGACGCGACTACCTGAGCTACGTCCTCGTGATCGAAGAGCTCGCCAAGCACGACGCCAGTCACTCGATCACCGTCTCCGCTCATACCACCCTGGCCATGTCGCCGATTCTGGCCTTCGGCACCGAGGAGCAGAAGGCCCGATTTGTGCCGCTGCTGGCGTCGGGTCAGGTGTTGGGCGGATTCGGACTCACCGAACCGGGAGCGGGTTCGGACGCGTCGGGCACCAAGACGAGAGCCGTCGCCGCGAAGGGCGGCTACAGCATCACCGGGAGCAAGATTTTCATCACGCACGGGGGCGTCGGGGAGATCTACGTCGTCACGGCCGTCACGGATCCGGATGCGGGGCACCACGGAATCACCAGCTTCGTGGTCTGCAAGCCGACCGTCGACCTGGCCGAGGCCGAGCGGATCGGAGTTGGCCATCGTCCCGAGTTGCCGTATTCGGCGGGCGTGTCCGCGGGCGCCAAGGAGGACAAGCTTGGCTGGCGCGCTTCCGACACCCGGGAACTCCACTTCCAGGACGTGTGGGTGAGCGAAGACCAGCGCCTTGGCGAAGAGGGGCACGGCTTCATCAACTTCATGAAGACTCTGGACGCGGGGCGGATCGGGATTGCGGCCCTCTCGCTGGGCATCGCGCAGGGTGCCCTCGACGAAGCGGTTCGCTACACGACGCGCAGACGGCAGTTCAACCGACCCGTGTGGGAGTTCCAGGACATCCAGTTCGGGCTCGCGGAGCTGGCGACCGAAATCCAGGCCGCCCGCCACCTCACGTATCACGCCGCGTGGCTCAGGGACCACAACCGGCCATTCGTGAAGGAAGCGGCCATGGCAAAGCTCACCGCGTCCACTCTGGCCGCAAAAGCGGCTCGGACCGCGGTTCAGTTCCTCGGAGGTGCGGGATACACCTCCGACCATCCGGTCGAGCGCATGATGCGTGACGCAAAAGCGTGCGAGATCGGTGAGGGAACGAGCGAAATCCAGAAAACTGTTATCGCCCGCCAACTGTTCAGGGAGTTTACCCCGTGATCCGGCCCGAAAGAGCGAGCCGGCGGGGCCTCCCGGCAGGTGCGGGACTTTTTCATGATCCGGCGTTCGGAGGTCTTGCCCCCGAGCCCGATGGCTGGTTGACGTGCCGTGCCCGTTTGGGGCGGGGACGCAGCCGGGACGGGCCGGGCGGCGGACTTGCCGACGGGGATCGACAATCGGAGAAACACATTGAAGAGAGAAATTCTAATCAGCGTCTCAGGCGAAGAGTCCTGGGTCGCACTCAAGGAAGACGGCAGGCTCACTGAGCTCATGTTCGACCGGCCCGACCAGGGTCGGCTGGTAGGTGACATCTTCCTCGGCCGTGTGGAGGCTGTCCTCCCCGGCATTCAGGCCGCGTTCGTAGACATCGGAGAAGAGAAGGCGGCGTTCCTGCATGCTTCCGACGTCGGTCGTGGCGCGCAGAACGGCAACGGTGACGGGAAGGGAAGCGAGGGGGCGCAGGGCCGTCGCAGAGATCGGCAGTCGCCCCCCATCCAGGACGCGATCACCAGGGGTCAGCAAATCCTGGTGAAGGTGACCAAGGATGCCATTTCAACGAAGGGGCCCAGAGTCACCACGGAGATATCCCTGCCGGGCCGCTTCCTGGTCTACATGCCCGACTCGGACCACGTCGGCGTGAGTCGCAAGATCGACCAGCGAGGAGAGCGCGGGCGGCTGCGCGCCATGGCGAAGGCGGTGGTCGAGGGCGGTGCCGGCGGAGTGATTGTACGGACCGCCGGAGAAGAGCTGACCCAGGAGAAGCTGGAGAAGGAGTACCGGCAACTCCGGCGCCAGTGGACATCGATCGGCAAGAAGGCGGCGAAGGCGGAGGCACCGGCCCTTATCCACGGGGAAGCGAAGTTGATCTCCGGAGTGATCCGCGACCTGTTCACCAACAGATTCGACGCGGTGACGATCGACAACCGCGACGTCCACAAGCAGATCGTCGACTACGTGCGCGCGTTCGACCCCGATCTTCTCGACCGGATCCACTACTATGACGAACGCAAACACCTCTTCGATCGCGCCGGCATCGAGCAGGAGATCCAGCGTTCGTTCCGTCGCCAGGTCGACCTTCCGTCGGGTGGGCACGTGATCATCGAGCCGACCGAGGCGCTGGTAGCGGTGGATGTGAACACCGGGCGGTTCACGGGGAAGAAGAAGAAGGATCCGGAGGAGACCATCCTCAAGACCAACCTGGACGCGGCCCGGGAGATTGCGACTCAGCTCCGGCTCCGCGACATCGGCGGTATCATCGTCATCGATTTCATCGACATGGAGTCCCGGGAAAACCGCAACCGGGTGCTGCACGAGCTGAGGAGTCACCTCGGGCGCGATCGCGCCCGCACCCGCACGTGGGAGGTTTCGGACCTCGGGCTCATCGAGATGACGCGCCAACGGGTCAGGCCCTCGCTCCTTCAGTCGTTGACCGAGCCCTGCGGCGAATGCGGAGGCAGCGGTCATATCTGGACGGCGCCGACGGTAGTGAGGGAGATCGAACGATGCGTGTGGCGAGCGGCCGCTTCCGGAGGCGAGCAGAAGATCCTGGTTCGGGTTCACCCCCAGGTTGCCCTGCAGATCATGGAGTCCGAGCCCCGCTTCGTCCGGGATCTGGCGAACCGCACCCGGTTGGAGTTGGACCTCCGCGACGATCCGCTGATGCGACTCGACGAATTCCGGCTGCTCTCGGGGCGTGCCGGATCGGACGTGACCGCCAAGTACCAGGTCGCGTAGAATGCACCGACCTTCGCCACAGCTGCTGGCGGCCTCGATCGTCGCCGGCCTTTGTCTCTCGGCGGTTGAGGGAGCCGCTCAGCTTCCCTCGCCCGGTATGGGGGTTGACCTCGCCGAGGCTTCCGGCGAGACGATCTACGCCGCCTCGTGCGCCAATTGCCACGGGCCGGGCGGCCGTGGCCCGGACCGCTCTCTGCTCGCATTCGAGGAAGAAGTCCCGGACTTCACCGACTGCGACTTCGCCGCGCGAGAGCCCGACGCGGACTGGATTGCCGTAGCCCACGAAGGAGGGCCGGTCAGGGGCTTCAGTGAGATGATGCCCGCCTTCCGAGGGGCTCTCACCGAGGAGCAGCTCGGACGGGTCATGGGGTACATCCGAACGCTGTGCACAGACTCTCGCTGGCCTCGCGGCGAACTGAACCTGCCCCGGGCACTGCTGACCGAAAAGGCGTATCCGGAAGACGAGTGGGTGGTGGAGGCCGGGGCGCATACCGGCGACGACGCTGCTTTGTCGGCGGCGTTCGTCTACGAGCAGCGCTTCGGGCCGCAGAGCCAGTTCGAGGTCGTCATTCCGTATGGATGGCGACGGGGGTCGGCGGGCGAGGGCGAGGCGGAGCACGCGGACGCCGACGTGGTCAGCCACGGGCTCGGCGATGTCGTATTGGGGGTCAAGCACGCGGTGTTTCACGACGCCGGCGCCGGGACCATCGTGTCGCTGGCGGGGGAGCTCATCCTCCCTACCGGGGACGATGCTGCGGGACTTGGGGGTGGAAGCGCCGCGGAGGTGTTCGCGTCGGTTGGCCAGATTCTTCCTGCGGACGCCTTCCTGCAGGGTCAGGCCGGGGTCGAGGTCCCCTTCCACGAAGATGGGGCCAGCGAAGCGTTCGGCCGTCTCGTTCTGGGAGCCAGCTTCGCCCGGGGAATGTCGGGGCGCACCTGGACCCCCATGCTGGAAGTCCAGGCCAAGCGCGACCTTGAAACGGGGGCGGACATCAACCTTGACATCGTGCCCCAGGTTCAGTTCTCCCTCAACACGCGCCAGCACGTGCTCGCCAACATCGGCATGCTGATCCCGGCCCGGGACGACACCGGGGAGAGGCGCCCGGTGCGCCTCCTCGCGTATGTCCTCCTGGACTGGTTCGACGGCGGATTCTTCGAGGGGTGGTGACCATGAGGTACGCTGGGATTCCATTCGCCGGGCTGGTGCTGTGCGGGCTGGTGCTCGCGGGGTCCGCGCTTCCGTCCGGCACGGCCGCCCAGAGCGACAACGGCGACACCTTCAAGACTTCGGACCGCTGCATCGCCTGCCACAAGGGCGTTTCCACGCCTGACGGCACTGATGTCTCGATCGGCTTCGACTGGCGGGCCTCCATGATGGCCAACAGCGCCCGTGATCCCTACTTCCACGCGGCCGTGCGGCGCGAGATCATCGACCACCCCGCCGCCGCCGCAGAGATCGAGGCCGAGTGCGCCCGTTGCCACATGCCGATGGCGACCATCGCGGCCTCGAACGAAGGGCTTCCTCCCTCCGTCTTCGCCAACCTCCCCGTCGGCACCGCCGATGCTCCGTTCGCCGACCTCGCCGCCGACGGCGTCTCATGCTCGTTGTGCCACCAGATTCAACCGGAGGGCCTGGGCAGCGAGGAGACATTCACGGGCCACTTCGTCGTCGACCCCGCCACCCCGCCCGACGGACGCCGCGTATTCGGTCCCTTCGAGCCCGACCAGGGCGGCGCTGGAATCATGCACTCGGCGACGGGGTTCCGCCCCACGCAAGGGGAACACGTCACCTCTTCCGCCCTGTGTGCATCCTGCCACACGGTCTCCACGCACGCGGTCCGGCCCGGTGGGGGCCGCGGTCCCGAATTCTCCGAACAGGCTCCCTTCCTGGAGTGGCAGGCGAGCGCATACTCGGCCGGCGGCGCGGAGGGGTCGAGCTGCCAGGACTGTCACATGCCGGAGGTCGGCTACGAGGTGCCGGTGACCCGTGTTCTGGGGCGCGATCGCCCCGACGTCTCCCGCCACGTCTTTCGCGGCGGCAACTTCTTCATGCTGCGCATGCTGAACCGCTACCGGGAAGAGCTGGGCGTGGCGGCGCTTCCCCAGGAGCTGGAGCTGGCCGCCGGCCGCACCACCGACCACCTTCGCACCGCCACCGCGTCGGTCGAGCTTGCCAGCCCGGTCGTCCGCGCGGGCCGGTTGGAAGCCGACGTCACGGTGCTCAACCGCACGGGGCACAAATTCCCCACCGCCTACCCCTCACGGCGGGCGTGGCTGAGGGTGGCGGTGACCGATGGCTCCGGCCGCGTGGTCTTCGAGTCGGGGGCCTTCGCGCCCGACGGACGGGTCACGGGGGACGACCACGACGCCGACGGCACCCGTTACGAAGCCCATCACTCCACGATCGACTCGCCGCAGCAGGTTCAGGTCTACCAGGCGGTCATGGTCGACGGCAGCGACGCGGTCACGACCGGACTCATGTCGGCCGAGACGTGGGTGAAGGACAACCGCCTCCTTCCCGACGGCTTCGATGCCGGTCGCGCCGACAGCCGCGTGCTGCCAATCGGTGCGGCCACTTCGGACCCGGACTTCGCCGCGGGAGGCGACCAGGTACGGTACTCCGTGGCCGTGGATACTTCGGCCGGCCCCTTCACCGTGGAAGCGGAACTCTGGTTCCAGCCGATCGGCTACCGGTGGGCGGAGAACCTCGCTGCGTATGACACGCCTGAAACCCGCCGCTTCGTGCGCTATTACCGCGAGATGGCACAGGCGTCGGCGATCCTCCTGGCGCACGATACCGCGGAGGTTGACCTGCGGTGAGCTTTTTCTAGCTTTAATGGCTGCTCAGCGACGCTGAGCCGATCAACCCAGGAATCAACCATTGGCGACGGGGATCTCATGTTCGCTGTGTTCAGGACCGGTGGCAAGCAGTTTCGAGCAGAACCGGGGACGACCCTGCTCATTCCCACACTGGATGCCGAACCGGGCACGACGGTGACCTTCGACGACGTGTTGTTGGCGTCGGAGGGGGACGAGGTCGCAGTGGGGGAGCCATTGGTGGAGGGGGCGAAGGTCACGGCGGAGGTGGTGGCCCACGACCGCACGGCCAAGATCATCGTCTTCAAGCGCAAGCGCCGCAAAGGGTACCGGCGGAAGCAGGGGCATCGCCAGGGCTACACCGTCGTGCGCGTCGCCGACATCATCGTCTAGGAGGATCCGATGGCTCACAAGAAAGGCGTAGGGTCGTCCCGGAACGGACGGGACAGCAACTCAAAGCGTTTGGGCGTAAAACGTTACGGCGGTGAGAGAGTTCTCGCCGGGAACATCCTCGTCCGTCAGCGGGGCACCAAATTCCACCCCGGGAACAACGTTGGCCGGGGCCGCGACGACACCCTGTTCGCCACGTCCGATGGTGTCGTGAAGTTCGAGAATCTCCGCCGTCGCAGGGTCGTTTCGGTCTACGGAGAGTAGGGCCGCCTGGCCTGATTCAGGGGAGCCGAAGCCGCCTTCGGCCTGGCGCCAGGAACAAAAAGCTTGCGGTTTCCCTTGCAGTGTGTTAAGGTGTTTACCCCGAGGCGGAAGAGACGCTACCGAAAGGGAACGGAACCGAAGCAGCGGGGCGGGTCTCGGAGAGGCTCTCGAAGGGGAAACCCCGAGGGAAAACCGGTCGAGGTTCGACGCGCCGAGAGCGCCGGAGACGGAGTTCGAGGCGAGCGCGGTGTTCGAGTTCGGAGAAGACCGCGACGGCTGCGGGGTCGCTGGAAGCAGCCGAAGTCCCTGGGAACGGGGGACGGCCTGGAAGGCGGAGACGCTGAAAGGGCGAAGAGACGGAAAACCGGCCGCAGCACATGGCGGCACCGAAACGGAGCTTTCCGACTCGCCAGCGAGACGAAGCCCCCGAGCGGGTGGTGTGCTGCCCGCCGGGGGCTTCCTTTTTGCCCCAAAGCGTGGGCCCGACCTCTCTACTCCTCTTCCGGGCCCCCGTCCGGCTTCCCCTCCGGCGCATACTGCTGATCCCGCGACGACGCCATGATCTTCCAGATCAGGTCACGCACCAGCTCCTCGTCAAGGCCCGACGCCCGCGCCAGTTCGGCTGCCCTCCGGACCACCACCGCCTCGCGTCTCGGATCGGTCACAGGGAAGTCCAGGGCCGCCTTCAGGCGCCCGATCTCGCGCACCAGATCCCGCCTCCGACCGAGGATCCGGACGAGCTCCCGGTCGCAATCCAGAATCTCGTCCCGGAGCCGCTGCAGCCGGTGCGCATCCGGGCGCGTGCTCGCGTCAGACATCGACGTATCCGGCAACGTGCTCTGCGGCCTGAGGCTTTCCGCGCAGACTTACGCCGATCAGCAACGGGACATGCACGATCAGACCCAGGATCCCCTCGTGCAGGCCGAACGGCTTGAGCTCCGGGTACAGGAAGAAGAAGACCGAGACTGCAGAGCCCGCCAGCAATCCGGCAACGACCCCCGCGGTCGTTGCGCGTCGCCAGTACATGGCGGAGAGCAGAGCGGGCATGAATTGGCAGATGATTCCGTAGGACGCCAGCAGCAGGTCAACCAGCGAGAACTCTTCGTTGAGGGCGAAGAGGTAGGCGAACGCCCCCACCGCCACGACCAGGACGCGCATCAGGGTTCTCTGGCCGCGGTCCGACAGCGCCTTGAACGGTTGCACACCGTCCTCCACCGCGACCGACGCGGCGCCATGGAGCAGCGCATCCCCGGTGGACATCGAAGCGGAGAGCGCCCCCGCGCAGAAGAGGCCCACGACCAGGGCGGGCAAATCCGAGCGGAGGACCAGGAAGGGGAGGATGAAGTCCGACTGATCCGGCGACTCGGGGAAGAGTACGCCGGCGAAACCGATCAGAAAGACCGGGATCAGGAAGAGCTGAAAGGTGGGGAAGAGGATGACGGTACGACGAATGGTGGCGTCGTTGCGGGCCGTGTACGCCTTCATGAAGAGGTGCGGCCACATCGTCAGTCCAATGGCACTCGCCAGGATTGCGGTCGAATACGGGCCCCAACCCCAGGGGGCGCCGCTTCCGTCCAGGCCGGGCAGCGAGAGGAGTTCGGGGCGAGTCGCCAGGATTTGCTCGAACATCGGCCCCACGCCCCCGTAGAGCCGGATGGGCAGGTAGAGGCCGAGCGCCCACGCGATCGCGACCATGAAGATGCCCTGGAAGGTGTTGGTCCACCCCACGGCGGAGACACCGCTTGTGAGCACGTACACGAGGACGATCCCGTACGCCACCGCCGCGCCTGCGGCCAGCGGGATGCGCCCGTCGGTCACGGCTTCGATCACGATCCCGGCCCCGCGCATCTGGATGGTCACGTAGGGGATGAAGGCGGCCAGCGTCAGCACGGCCATCAGCGCGGACAGCCCTCGGGACGGGAAGCGTCCGACCAGAAGCTGCGCCTGGGTCACAAAGCCGAAGCGCCGCCCCAGAGCAGCCGCCTTCGGGCCCATCGCATACCAGGGGGCCATCCCCAGGACTCCGTAGCTCAGGATGTAGAAGGCCGCGGCTCCCCGTGAATAGGCCCAACCGGGACCGCCAAGGAAGGCGAAGGCGGAAAAGACGGTGGCGCCGGTGATGAAGTACATGACCAGCAGTCCGAAGTCCCGGTCGCCGGCGACGTAGCCCTGGACGCTTCGCGACGCGCGCCGGCCGGCCGCCAGTCCGACACCGAGGGTGACCGCCAGGTAGGTGAAGATGATGGTGGTGATCAGCGTGGACTTGTCCATCATGCGTCACCCGGGGTGTCGCCGGACCTTGCGTGGCGCGAGCGGGCCGCGTCCAGGCGCCACAGGACGACCAGGCTGCCCAGGACCCAGACGGCGCACCACGCCATCTGGCGGGGGAGGCCGAGCACGAAGGGGTCGGGGTTGTTGACCAGGGTCTGGCCGGGCCAGGTGACGGCGGCGGCGAAGAGGAGGTGGTAGATCCACGTGGTACGGCGCCAGCTTCGAAGGGGCATGGGTGGTGGTTGTCCTGTTGGAGGATCGCCGCTCGAATGCCGCGAGGGTCTGTTCCATGGGCCGCTACGATTGTACGGCGGGAGGGGCGGGGGTGCGAGAGTTTCCCTCCTTCACCGCCCGCGAAAACGCGGTCGCCTCTTCTCCACGAATGCCTTGACACCCTCGCGCCCGTCCTCCGAGGCGAAGGCTTCCAGGAACAGCTCCTTCTCCATGGCGAGACCGTCGGACAGGTGGTTCTCGCCCGCTGCCTGCACCGCCTTCTTGACGAGCTGGAGGGTGAGCCCGCTCCAGCTCGCCATGCGCCCGGCCAATTCCCTGGCCGTGTCGAGGTGTTGCCCCTCTGCCGCAAGGACCTCCACCAGCCCGATCCGGTGCGCTTCAGTGGAGTCGATCAGGTCACCCCCCAGTCCGATCCGCAGCGCCTGGCCCGGGCCGACGAGGAGAGCCAGCCGCTGAGTCCCGCCTGCGCCCGGGATCAGTCCCAGCCGGATCTCGAACTGGCCGAAGCGGGCGGTCGAGTCGGCGACCCGGATGTCGCACGCGAGGGCCAGTTCGTTGCCGCCACCGATGCAGAATCCGTGGATCGCGCAGATCACCGGCTTCGGGAATTCGGCAAGGGCGTCGTACACCCGGCGTTCCTTGTAGACCGCCCGCTGCTCGTCCGGAGTGCGCGCCGCGAATTCGCTCACGTCCGCGCCGGCAACGAAGGCCTTGTCTCCCGCGCCGTGGAGGATCACGACCTTGACGTCGTCCCGGCCAGCCAGATGGTCGAAGACCTCCATGAGTTCGCTGCGCACGGTCGCGTTGAGCGCGTTGAGCTTTTCCGGCCGGTCGATCGCGACTTCGGCGATTCCGTCCCGGATGGAGAGCACCACCGTCTTGCACTTCACGATCCGTCCCCCCAGTCGTAGAATCCCCGGCCCGACTTCTTTCCCAGCCGCCCCTCGGCCACCATCCGCTCCAGGATGACGGGCGGGCGGAACGCTTCCGACCCGAGCGTCTCGTGCAGGTAGCGCGCGATCCCCAGACGCACGTCCAGCCCCACCAGGTCGGTCAGGCGAAGGGGCCCCATGGGGTGGCGGTAGCCGAGCACCATGGCCTTGTCGATGTCGCTGGGTGAAGCCACGCCGGTCTCCACCATGCGCATGGCTTCGAGCCCGAGGACGATGCCCAACCGGGACGACGCAAAGCCGGGGCAGTCCGCCACCACGATGGGGTCCTTGCCCAGGCCGCGCACGAAGGCGAGGCAGCGGTCGAGTACCGTGGGGTCGGTGCGCGCGCCCTTCACCACCTCGACCAGGGCCATGATGTGCACCGGATTGAAGAAGTGGAGGCCCAGGAAGCGTTCGGGCGCGCGCAGTCCGGCTCCCATTTCGGTCACGGACAGCGACGAGGTGTTCGTGGCGAGGATCACGTCCCCGGGCACGGCTTCCGCCACCTCGCGGAAAATCCTCCTCTTGAGCGCCATCACCTCGGGCACGGCCTCGATCACCAGCTCCGCGCCGGCGACCGCCTCTTCCAGCGTGGGGGTCCCCGAGAGGCGCCGGGCCGCTTCGTCGCGGCTGCCAGCCTCCACCTTACCCAGTCGCACACCCTTGTCCAGGTTGGCCTCGATCTGCGCGAGGCCGCGTTCGAGTTGCACGGCGTCCACGTCGCACAGCACGGCTTCGTGACCCGCCAGCGCCGCCACCTGCGCGATCCCGTGACCCATTGTCCCGGCGCCGATGACCGCCACCTTCCGGATGCCGTGCTCTGCCATCTTCAGGCACCTCCTGCCACGGCCCACCCGGCCCGTGCGTCGGATCCCACCACCTCAGCCCCTCTCCACCACGGCCGCGATCCCCTGGCCGACCCCGATGCACATCGTGGCGAGTCCCAGTGCGGCGTCCCGGCGGATCATCTCGTGCACCAGCGTGGTCAGGATGCGCGCGCCCGAACACCCGACCGGGTGGCCCAGCGCGATGGCGCCGCCGTTTACATTGACCGCGTCCGGGTCCAGCTTCAGTTCGCGAATGCAGGGGATCGCCTGGGCCGCGAAAGCTTCGTTCAGCTCGATCAGGTCCAGATCCGCCGCCGCCGCCGCCACCCGCTTCAGGCAGCGCTCGGTGGCCGGCACGGGCCCGATCCCCATGCGGTGGGGCTCCACTCCGGCCACCGCCGCGCCGCGAATCACAGCCATCGGCTCGAGACCGTGGCCGCGCGCGGTCCCGGCCTCGACCACGAGCAGGGCGGCGGCCCCGTCGTTGATCCCGGACGAGTTCCCCGCGGTCACCGTGCCGTCCCGGTCGAATACGGGGCGGAGCCGGGCCAGTGCTTCTGCCGTCGTGCCCGGCCGGGGGTGCTCGTCGCGCGCGGCCACCACCGGCTCGCCGCGACGTCGCGGCACGCTCACGGGCGCGATTTCCGCATCGAACCGCCCGGCCTCCACGGCGACTGCGGCCTTGCTCTGGCTCGCCGCCGCGAAGGCGTCCTGTTCTTCGCGCGTCACCCTGAATTCTCTTGCGACCACCTCGGCGGTCTGTCCCAGGCCCATCGTCCATTCGTCCGGAAGCCACGGGTTCGCGAATCGCCAGCCCAGCACCGTGTCGGCGACGTCGGGGACCCCGCGGACATAGCCGCGCTCGGGCTTCAGCATGACGAAGGGGGCGCGGCTCATCGACTCGACGCCGCCGGCGATGAAGGCGTCTCCTTCGCCGGCGCAGATGGCGTGGAAGGCGCTGGCCACCGCCTGCAGACCCGAGCCGCACAGGCGGTTCACCGTCTGGCCGGGCACCTCGACGGGCACACCGGCGCGTAGCAGGGCCATGCGGGCCACGTTGCGGTTGTCCTCGCCCGCCTGGTTGGTGCACCCGAAGATCACGTCGTCCAGACGCTCGGCGGGGAAGGGGGTGCGCTCCAGCAGGGATTGAATCGTCACCGCCGCCAGATCGTCGGGACGGACCGGCGCCAGTGCGCCTCCGTGCCGTCCGATCGGGGTTCGAACCGCGTCAACGATCCACGCTTCACGCATGGCACTGGTTCCTCATCCGTCCAGGGCCACCCAGACGCTCTTCAGGTGGGTGTACTTTTCGAGTGCGGACTGAAAGCCCAGATCCCTGCCGAAGCCGCTCTCCTTGTAGCCGCCGAAGGGGGACGCAGGCGAATACTGGTTGTAGGTGTTGACCCAGACCGTCCCCGCGTCGATCTCGGCGGCCATGCGGTGGGCCTTGCCGATGTCCCGCGTCCACACCCCGGCTGCGAGCCCGTAGAGGGAATCGTTGGCCTTGGCGATCGCGTCGTCCGCGTCCTCGAAGGGGATCACGGCAGCCACCGGGCCGAAGATCTCCTCCCGCGCGATGGCCATGGCCGGATCCACATCGCGGAAGACGGTCGCGTTCACGAAGTTGCCGCGGCCGTTCACCGTGACCCGGTCGCCGCCGGCCACCAGGTTGGCGCCGTCACGCTTTCCGGCCTCGATGTACCCCATCACACGGTCCAGCTGGGCCTCGCTCACGATCGCGCCCAGACGCGTGGTGGGGGCCATCGGGTCGCCCACGGTGGCCTTGGCCGCCCGTGCCGACAGCTCTTCCACGAACCGGTCGTGCACCGCTGCTTCTACCAGGATGCGGCTTCCTGCCGCGCACACCTCGCCCTTGCCGTAGAAGATCCCCGTCGACGCGCCCTTTACGGCCTGGCCCAGATCCGCGTCGGCGAAGACGATGTTCGGGGACTTTCCGCCGAGTTCCAGCGAGACCTTCTTCAGGGTCTCCGCCGACTCCCGCATGATGGTCTTGCCGACTTCCGTCGAACCGGTGAAGGAGATCGCGTTCACTCCCGGGTGCCGCACGAGAGCCGCCCCGGCCGTCTCCCCGAAGCCGGGGACCACGTTGAGGACGCCCGGAGGGAAGCCGGCTTCGGCGGCCAGCTCCCCGAAGCGCAGGGCGGTCAGGGGCGTCTCCTCGGCGGGTTTGAGGACGACCGTGTTCCCGCAGGCGAGCGCCGGCGCGACCTTCCACGCCGCCATCGAGAGCGGGAAGTTCCACGGGATGATCGCTCCCACCACTCCCACCGGCTCGCGCAGGGTGTAGTTGAGGAAGGGCCCGGGCACGGGCACCGTGTCGCCCTGCACCTTGTCGGCCAGCCCCGCGTAGTAGCGAAGCGTCTGTGCCACGCTCGGGATGTCGATCCTCCGGGCCTCGAAGTACGGCTTCCCGTTGTCGCGCGTCTCCAGGAGGCCCAGCTCGTCGGCATTGTCATCCACCAGGTCGGCCAGCCGCCACAGCAGACGCGAGCGCTTGTGGGGATTCATGCGTCGCCAGCGGGTGTCGGCGAAGGCATTGCGGGCTGCGGAGACCGCGACATCGATGTCCTCCGCGTGGGCCTCGGACACGTCGGCGATGACCTCTCCGGTCGCCGGATTGAGCGTCTCGAAAGTGTTGCCGGCGCAGGCGTCGGTCCACTCGTTCCCGATCCAGAGCCGAGTGCGCGGCATGTTGGCCCGCTGACCTGAAGCCATGTGCCTTCAGCTGCCCTTGAAGGCGGGCTTCCGCTTCTCGATGTAGGCGTTCAGCCCCTCGCGCGCGTCGTCGCTGGCGAAGAGCTGTTGCTGCAGCTCGCGCTCCAGGGCAAGCGCGGTCTCGAAGGGGATCTCGCTGCCGGTCTGGACGGAACGCTTGATCAACCCCACGGCCTTCGAGGCCCGGTTCGGAGGACAGAAGCCGCGGGCGTACTCGACGACGCGGTCGAAAAACGCGGCGCCGGTGTCGGCTTCCCACACCTGATTGACGATGCCCAGCTGCTCGGCGCGGTCGAAGCCGAATGTCTGACCGGTCGTCATGAGTTCGATCGCGGCGGCCTTGCCGACGAGGCGGGTCAGGCGCTGGGTTCCGCCGGTGCCGGGCAGCACGCCCAGGTTGACCTCGGGGAGACCGACCATGCTGCGCCCCGCGCGGGCGATCCGCATGTCGGCGGCCATGGCGATCTCCAGGCCCCCGCCCACGGTGTGCCCGTTGAGGGCCGCGATGGTGAGCTTCGGCGTGTGCTCCAGACGGTTCAGCGTCTCGTTGGCGTGGAGGCAGAAGGAGTACTTGAAGCCGGTGGTGACCGTGGCGAGCATGCCGATGTTGGCGCCGGCGGAGAAGAACTTCTCACCGCTTCCGGTGACGACCATGACGTGAATGTCGTCCGCAAAGCGCGCCTTGAGGATTGCGTCGTCCAGCTGACGCATCATCTCGTGGGTGTAGGTATTCGCGGGCGGGTCGTCCAGCGTGATCACGGCGACCCCGCCACCCGCATCGGCGTAGCGAACGAGAACCTTGTCGGACATGGGATTCATCCTGGAGGGAATGTGGGTAACGGAGCAAAGATAACACGGGGTTCATCCCGTCGCCCGGCCCTTGCAGGGGATGCCGGAGCCGGGTGGCAGCCCACGGACCGGTTACATTTCACCCATGGCCAACACCCGTCATCACCGCTTCGTTCCCGTGCTCGCGGGGGCCGCAATCACCCTCCTGTCCCTGCCGGGCTGTCAGGAGACCCTTACCCAGGTCGATTCCCGGGTGATTGCGCCCGCCACGCGGCCCGCCCTGGACCTGTCGGGCTCCCTGCCGCGGCTTGTGGATGTTGTCGCTCCCGGTGGCCGCGGGGGCGAGGGGACAGGGGTCCGGCGCCTCGCCGATGTTGGAGCGCCCGCTGTGCAGGAGGCCCGCGCGGCGCTTCTGGCGCGGTGGGAGGCTTCCTGGAGTCACGGAACGGCTCGGGGCGGGCGAATCCGGGAAGAGATCTATGGGTCGGGCGACTTCCGGGCGCTCGAATTCGATCCGGCGGCGGTCCGGTCCGCCGTGGAGTCGGTGCGCGCCGCACTTGCCGAGATCGACCTGATCTCGGGGCCGCTTCCGCCTCACCTGACGCATCCGCTGAGTGAAGCCCGGCGCCTCGTGGACATGACAGAGCCCCCCGACGAGGTGCCGTCCTCGACCGGATCGGCGCTGGATGCCCTGCGTGCGGCTGACGCCCTTCGCGAGATCTCGCCGAAAGCCGTGGCCCTCACGGTTGTCGAATCGGCCGAAGAGGCGCTTGCAGCGGCAGCTTCCGATGTCGAACCCGCGGAGGATTCGTACACTCGCAGACGTGCCGAGCGGCTCACCACCTGGGCCAGAACCGCGATCGAGACCGGTGACTATGCGCGCGCCATCGAACGGGGGTACTACGCGTGCCACTTGTTGGGCGTAAGCATTCCGTGAGGCCGCCGATAGACGTACACAGGATCCGTAACGGGGCGGCCCGGGTCTCGCCTGGGTAGATTGGTCCGTATCCCCGTAACGTATTCGAACCGAGAGTTGCCGAGAGGACGGGTCACACCGGCTGCGGAGGAATGAACGCCATGGTCAGGAACAATTCACAGTTTGCGATCTGCTTTCGCGCCTGCGCCGTCGTGTCATTGCCCCTGTCCGTCCTGGCGGTGCCGGCCGCGGCGCAGGATCGCGTCGTTCGGGTTCCGGTGTCGGGCGTCGTCGAGATGGGACTCGCGCCGTTCGTCGAACGGGTGATCGAAGAGGCTGCGGCATCCGGGGCCGACGCCGTGGTGCTGGAGATCGAGACGCCCGGTGGAAGGGTGGATGCGGCGGAGCGGATCACGAATGCAATCAGCCGCTCCGAAGTCCCCGTCTACGCGTACGTGAACATGCACGCCTACTCCGCGGGAGCGATGATCGCCCTGGCGACCGAGCGGGTCTTCATGAGGAACGGCGCCGTAATGGGTGCCGCAACGCCGGTGGACGGAAGCGGCACCAAGGGGTCCGAGAAGATCGTGTCGGCGATGCGGGCCCAGATGCGGTCGCTGGCCGAGTTGAGGGGTCGTGATCCGGCGGTCGCCGAGGCGATGGTGGACGAACAGCTGGCGATCGAAGGCGTCGTGGAGGAAGGGAAGCTCCTCACCCTGACAACGCAGGAGGCGGTCGCGCTCGGGTACGCCGAGGCCGTGGACGACTGGGACGGCGTCACGGGCGCGCTCGGGATGGGCAGGACGGAGGTCACCGAGGCGACCGTCAACTGGGCGGAACGGATCGTGCGCTTCTTCACGAACCCCGTGATCGCGCCCTTCCTTCTCTCCCTCGGCTTCCTCGGACTGATCATCGAAATCAAGACCGCGGGCTTCGGCTGGGCGGGTATCGCCGGACTCCTGTCGCTGGCCCTCTTCTTCGGGGCACACCTGTTGGTGGGGCTCGCCGGTGCCGAGGACATCATCCTGGTCGCGATCGGTGCCGTACTGGTGGGGGTCGAAGTGCTCGTGATCCCGGGATTCGGCGTTTTCGGGATCGCCGGAATCGTGGCGCTGATCGGCGGTCTTTTCATGGCCCAGATCGGGCAGCTGCCCACCAGGGCCGACTTCGCCCAGGCGGCGACCGTGCTGACGACCACCATGCTTCTGGTGGCCATCGCCGCGTGGGGGCTCCTCCGCTATATGCCCAGGAGCCGGCGACTGAAGCGCAGCGGGGTACTTCTCCCCGAATCCACCGACCGTGACGAAGGCTACACGTCGGCGGACATTCGCTCGGATCTCGAGGGGACCGAAGGGGTGGCGATCACCGACCTGCGCCCGGCCGGTGTGGGTCTTTTCGCCGACGAGCGAATGGATGTGGTGTCGGAAAGCGAGTGGATAGAGGAAGGCACGAGAATCCGCATTACGAGCGCCGAAGGCTACCGGCACATCGTACGTGCGGTCAATTCAACGTCGTAAAGGAAGAAAACTCACATGGATTCCCTGTTTGCACCGTTTGCCTTGCTGTTCGTGGGGCTCATCGCCCTCATGGTCCTGCTCTGGGCCGTCCCGGTTCGACTCTGGATCGAGGCGTTCTTCTCGGGCGTCAGCCTGGGCCTGGGCAACCTTGTGGGAATGCGCCTCCGCAAGGTCAGCCCCCCATCCGTAGTGCGGCCACTGATCGCTGCCACCAAGGCAGGGTTGGTGCTCGACGTTGGCCACCTGGAAGCCCACTACCTCGCGGGGGGCAACGTGGACCGCGTCGTGCGCGCTCTGATCAGCGCCGACAAGGCCAGCATCGAGCTCCCGTTCCAGCAGGCGGCGGCCATCGATCTCGCCGGCCGTGATGTCTTCGAGGCGGTGCAGGTCTCGGTGAATCCGAAGGTGATCCAGACCCCGCGGGTCGCGGCGATGGCCAGGAACGGGATCCAGTTGATCGCCATTGCGCGGGTCACGGTCCGGGCGAACATCAATCGCCTCGTCGGTGGTGCCGGGGAGGAAACGATCCTGGCGCGGGTGGGCGAGGGGATCGTCTCGACGATCGGCTCGGCCGACACGCACAAGGCCGTGCTGGAGAACCCGGACGCGATCTCGAAGACGGTCCTGCACAAGGGACTCGATTCGGGGACCGCCTTCGAGATCCTCTCGATCGACATCGCCGATGTGGATGTCGGCAAGAACATCGGCGCCGAGCTGCAGACCGACCAGGCCGAGGCCGACAAGCGCGTCGCGCAGGCCCGGGCCGAAGAGCGCCGCGCCATGGCGATGGCTCGCGAGCAGGAGATGAAGGCGCGGGTCGAGGAGATGCGCGCCGAAGTGATCGCGGCCGAAGCCAAGATCCCACTGGCGATGGCCGATGCCTTCCGGAGCGGCAACATGGGCATCATGGACTACGCGAGGTACCGCAACATCGAGTCGGACACCCACATGCGGAGAGCGATCGCGGAGGGTGACGCGGACGAGCCGCAACAGCAGGGGAGCTGAGGCCGAGACGTGGACATCAGACTCCTGGCCATCATCGCGCTCATCGTTGCGCTGATGGAGATCCTGGGGAAGCTGGCGAGGAAGAGGGCCGCGAAGGAGGCGGAGGACGGTTCTCGGCCGGCGCGCGTGGATCCCTTCGCCAGCGTTATGGAGGAGCTCGAATGGCTGCCGATGGACGACGACCAGACAGCGAAGCCAACCCCTGGGGTCGAAGCACTGGTCGCGGAGCGCCCCGTGCCTCCCGCGGAGGTCGAGCCGCCGGTGTGGCCCCCGCCGCCTCCGGAGGTCGAGCCGCCGGTATGGCCGGCGCCGCGGACGGTGGAGCCGGCCCCGCCGCCGCGCCCGGCGGTGTCGCCGCGGCGCCCGGCGGTTGAACCTGCGTCGCCGCCGCACCGGGCGGGGCAGGTCGTGGAGTACCGCGACCGGACCCCGCGTGCGATCGAGGTGCGTTCCCGTGAAGCCAAGCCGGTCGAGCGCCGCCGCGCGGTGCCGTCGCGCCGGGTCGAGGAGGTCCCGGTGCCGGTGGTTGCGAGGCGCGCGGCGAAAGCTGTCGCGTCGAAGGGAGACGGGCCGAAGCGGGTAGTGCCGGACGCTGGCAGGAGCGAAGGGCTGGGGCTCAGGTCGGTGTCCGGCCTGCGCAGGCTGGTGGTGGCGCGGGAGGTGCTCGGCCCGCCGTTGGCGCTCCGTGACGAGGAGCGGCGCTGAGCCACCTGGCGGAGGCGCCGCACGCCGCGCCGGCTGACGGGCGCAGAGCAATGCGCGCCGCCTGAGCCCGTCTACATCGCCCCGGCCGCCAGCTTCCTGAGCACCGTGTGCAGAATGCCGCCGTTCCTGTAGTACTCGAGCTCCACATCCGAATCCAGCCGCACGATCACGCTGAAGGCGACCGTCGATCCGTCCTCCCGGGTCGCACTGACGGCCACCTCGCCGCCCGGCTCCAATCCGGTTGCGATTCCGGTCACCTCGTAGACCTCGAACCCCGTCAGCCCGAGTTGCTCGGCGCCATGGCCTTCCCTGAACTGCAGGGGCAGCACGCCCATCCCCACCAGGTTCGAGCGGTGGATGCGCTCGTAGCTCTCGGCGATCACCGCCTTCACGCCAAGCAGCTGCGTGCCCTTGGCCGCCCAGTCACGGGAGCTGCCGGTGCCGTACTCCCGCCCCGCGATCACGACCAGCGGCGTCCCGGTGGCGCGGTACCGCTCGGAGGCCTCGAAGATCGTCGTCATCTCGCCGCTCGGCACGTGAACCGTGTAGCCGCCCTCCTTGTCGTCGAGCATCAGGTTCCTGAGCCGCACGTTGCCGAAGGTCCCGCGCATCATGACCTCGTGGTTGCCCCGCCGAGATCCGAAGGTGTTGAAGCGGATCGGGTCCACGCCGTGCTCCTGCAGGTAGCGCCCGGCGGGCTCGCTGGGCGGGATCGCCCCGGCGGGGGAGATGTGGTCCGTGGTGACGGTCTGTCCCAGCAGAGCCAGCGCGTGGGCGCCATGCACGTCCTCGGGCGGAAGCGGGTCCGGGCTCATCGCCTGGAAGAAGGGTGGATTGCGTATGTAGGTGGAATCCGGGTCCCACTCGTAGAGGTTCCCCTCTTCCGGGAGCGGGAGGGCCTGCCAGTGCTCGTCGCCGTCAAAGACACGGGCGTAGCGTTTGCGGTACATATCCGGCTTGAGCGAGGCGGCGACCGTGTCGCGGATCTCCTTCGGGGTGGGCCAGAGGTCGGCCAGGAAGACCGAGCGGCCATCGGCGGACTGGCCCAGCGGTTCGTTGTACAGGTCGATGTCGATGCGCCCGGCCAGGGCGAAGGCCACGACCAGCATGGGCGAGGCCAGGTAGTTGGCGCGGACGAGGGTGTGGATGCGGGCCTCGTAGTTGCGGTTGCCGGAAAGGATCGACGCGACCACCAGGCCGTGCTCCGAGACAGCCTCGGCCACCGCCCCGGGAAGGGGGCCGCTGTTGCCGATGCACGTCGTGCAGCCATACCCCACCAGGTTGAAGCGCAGCTCTTCCAGGTACTTCATCAGGCCTGCTGCTTCGAGGTAGTCGGTGACCACCTGCGAGCCGGGCGCCATGCTCGTCTTCACCCAGGGCATGACCTCCATGCCGAGGGCGCGCGCCTTCTTCGCCATGAGGCCGGCGCCGACCATCACCGACGGGTTGGAGGTGTTCGTGCAGCTCGTGATCGCGGCCACGACGATGGTGCCGTCACCGATATCCGCAGTGCGGCCGTCCATCTCGATCTCGACCGTGCGGCGCCGGCTGGTGGCCACGGCCGTGCCGCCCGCACCGGGTCCGTCACCGCTTCCCTGCAGGGAGAAGCCCGCCGGGACGAGCCCCGGCAGGTCGCGCCCGAAAGCCGGGCGTATGTCCGTGAGGGCGATCCGGTCCTGCGGGCGCTTCGGTCCGGCCACGCAGGGCTCGATGGAGGAGAGGTCCAGCTCCATCGTCGAGGTGTACTCGGGGTCCGGAGTGTCGTCGGTGCGGAAGAGCCCCTGCTCGCGCGCGATCCGTTCGACCCGTTCGACCATCTCGGGACTCCGGCCCGTGCCGCGCAGGTAGGTGAGCGTTTCGGCGTCTACGGGGAAGAACCCGACCGTCGCCCCGTACTCGGGTGACATGTTGGCCAACGTGGCCTTGTCGGGAAGGGTGAGCCCGGACAGCCCGGCGCCGTAATACTCCACGAACCTGCCGACGACCCCGTGCTTGCGCAGCAGCTCCGTCACGCGCAGCACCAGGTCGGTCGCTGTCGCCCCCTCGGGGAGCGAGCCGGTGAGCTTCACGCCGACCACCTCGGGCAGGAGCATGTAGTAGGGCTGCCCCAGGAGCACGGCCTCGGCCTCGATCCCCCCGACCCCCCAGCCCACCACGCCCAGTCCGTTGACCATTGTGGTGTGGGAGTCGGTCCCGACCACGGTGTCCGGGTAGGCGAGGAAGGTGCCGTCGTGCTCGCGGCGGTGGATCACCGATGCCAGGTACTCCAGGTTGACCTGGTGCACAATGCCCGTCCCCGGCGGCACCACGCTGTAGTTCTCGAACGCCTCCTGGGCCCAGCGCAGCAGAGCGTAGCGCTCCCGGTTGCGCTCGTATTCGCGCGCCACGTTCTTCTCGAAGGCGAACCCGGTGCCGAAGAAGTCGACCTGCACCGAGTGATCGATGACCAGGTCGGCGGGCACGAGCGGGTTGATGCGCGCCGGGTCGCCGCCCATCTCGCGGATGCCGTCGCGCATGGACGCCAGGTCCACGATGGCAGGCACTCCGGTGAAGTCCTGGAGGACCACCCGCGTGGGCATGAACGGAAAGTCCGCGCCCGCGTTGGTGGGGCTCCAGGCGGCTACGGCCTCGACGTGTTCCGGCGCGACATAGCCGTCGCCCGAGTTGCGCAGCACGTTCTCCAGGAGGACCCTGATGGAGAAGGGGAGGCGGTCCAGCGAGGCAACGCCTGTCTCCTCCAGGCGGCCCAGGCGGTAGAAGGAGGTCGGTCCCTCGGCGAGATCGACGGTGGCGAGAGCTCCGAAGGGGTCGGTCGGACGGGATTGCACGCGGGGTCGGCTCCTACAGGGGGATCAAGTCTCAACCCTCAAGGATGGCGAGCGGGGGGAACTAACTCAATCCCCCGGCGAATTCCCCGGGCGCTGTTGGGCGGAGCGATGTGATTGTCGGGAACAGTCCGGCTTCACCAACGGGAGCGATGAAACTACTATTGTGGGTTGCAGCCTGGCTGGCCCCGGTTGCAGCCAGCCGAGGTGGCGGAACCGGTAGACGCGAAGGTCTCAAAAACCTTTGCCCTTGCGGGCGTGAGGGTTCGAGTCCCTCCCTCGGCACTCTTCGGGTCGCGGCGGCCCGCCGTTGCCTTGCTCCGGCGCGGATCAGTCCCTGTCGGCCACGGGCCGGACGGCCTTCAGCACCTGCCGCGTCAGGTCCCAGCGGTCGAATCCCTGGCGGCCGTAGTCCAGCCCTCGGCGGACGATCACCAGGTCGTGCGTCGGGACGACCACCACGAACTGTCCCCGGTTTCCGGCCGTGGAGTAGGCGTTGCGGGGCACGTCCGTGCGGTCGTCGGGCACCAGCCACCACTGTCCCCCGTAGAAATTCCCGCTCTCGGCGGTTGCGGGGGCGGGGGTGCGCACGAAGTCGATCCACTCCTCGGAGATGATCCGTTCCCCGTTCCAGACGCCACCGTTGAGGTAGAGGAGGCCGAAGCGGGCCAGATCGCGCGCGTTGGTGTAGACCTGGCTGCTCAGGATGAAGTCGCCGAAGCGGTCCACGCTGAGCAGGGTGTTCCTCATCCCTATGCGGTCGAGAAGCGCGCTCCGCGGGAATGTCGGGTAGTCGTCGCCCAGAGCGAGCTTCAGGGCGTAGATGCCGAGCAGGGTGTCGTAGTTCTCGTAGTCCCAGCTGGTCCCCGGCTCCCGGATCAGGGCCCGGTGGCGCGCGCCGGTGACGGAACTTGCGCCGGCCCAGTAGGAAAGCCCCGAACCCGTCGCGTACTCGAGGCCGCGATTGTCGATGGGGTAGAGCCCGCTCGACATGTTGAGGACGTTGCGGAGTGTGATTTGGGCGCGCGGGTCCGCGTGCGGGGATGACGCCCGGGGCAGCCAGTCGAAGCCGAGGGGGGCGTCCAGCTCCATGCGGCCCTCGTCGGCCAGGATCCCGATGAGGGTCACGGCGATGCTCTTGGCGGTGGACCAGGTGCGTGTGCGCGTGGAGACGTCGACGCCGGGGGCGTAGCGCTCGTGGACGATGTCGCCGCCGTGGACGACCATGAGGCTCAGGGTGACCTGCTCCGGGGACTCGCGCTCGAAGGCCCAGTCGGAGGCGGCCTGGAGGGCTGCCGCGTCGACCTCCGGGGACAGGCCGGCGTCCCTGACCAGGTCGCCGTCGGGCCAGGCGATCGTGGCCGGGTCGCCGGGGGGCGGGGGCATGTCCAGCACGGGGAGGCTCTCGATGTCGTCGAAGTCCTGGTCGGGCGCCATGATCACGCACCCGATGCCTTCGCGGAAGGCCGCCCTCATGGTGGGAACCGCCCCCGGGGCGCCGATCGCCACCGCCTTGCGGTCCCGGTCGACCACGTAGTCACCGCCCGCCGCCGTGCCCACCGGCTCACGGATGTAGGCGATCTCCTGCGCGAAGACCTGTTCCAGCGTCCGGTTGGAGGTGAAGAGGCCGTTGCAGAGGAAGACCGCCTGCATTCCGCGGCTGATGACTTCGCGGTTGAACTGCCAGTAGTCGTAGGCGTCCTCCTGCTGGGCGGTTGCGCCGGGAGGGAAGAGCAGGGAAAGGGCGATGGCCGGGGCGTAGCGGAGTTTCGTGTGCAACGTCGAGCCTCATTTCGTGGAGCCATGTGGATGTGGGAGCGCTCTGCGCCGGGTTGATTGTCGATCCTGCGGTAGCCGGATGGCAAGGGGCTGGAGGCGGGGCGCGCCAGCTGAACCGGAACGGGGGTGTCCGTGCTGCTTGCGGTGGCCCCGCACAGCGGTGGGACGGGACTGCGACATGCCGGGATGGGACCGGGTGGGCCGAGCGGGGCTCTCCCGCTTTCAGCCGGACGCGGCAGCAGGCTATCTTGTAGTTGGCGTACAGCGGGGGTGCAGGGCGTGGGCTTTCCACCCCCGGGTCCGAACTGGAAGGGATTGCAATGAACATGAAGAAACTGGCCGCAGGGATCCTGCTTCTTGGCGGCGTCGCGTTGGTCATGTCCTTTCGTCCGGGGGATCAGCCGGCGGATGCCGACATCCACGTCTACAAGTCGCCCACCTGCGGCTGCTGCTCAAAGTGGGTGGACCACATGCAGGCCGCGGGCTTCAAGGTGAGTGTGGAGAATGTGGTGGACATGGGCGCGGTGAAGGAGCGGACAGGAGTGCCGCTCGACCTGTCGTCGTGTCACACGGCCATTGTCGGCGACTACGTCATCGAGGGTCATGTGCCCGCCCGCGTCGTCCGCGCCTTCCTGGACGAGGCTCCCGAGCTGGCAGGCATCGCCGTGCCGGGGATGCCGATCGGTTCTCCCGGGATGGAAGGGCCGTACCCTCAGGCGTACGACGTGATCGCCTTCGACGAGGACGGCAACAGGGGAGTCTTCGAGCGCATCCAGCCATGACGGTGGAGGACTTGCCGGCGGGGTCCGCGGTTCCGGTCGTTGAGCCGGTGCGGACTCACGCTCACGGGCCGGATATTGGACGGCCTGAGCGGCTCCCCCGTCGTCGCGGCCGTGATCAAGGTGCCCGAGCTGAAGCGCTACGTGCAGTCCAGCCTGGATGGGCGCTTCCGTTTTGCCGACTTTCCTCCCGGCACGTGGAATATCGTGGTCGAGCAGCTGGGCTATCGCACAAGCCAGGGATCCGTCACGGTATCCGAGGGGAACGGCCTCGACGTCCGCCTTGCGCCCGACCCGGTGGCCCTCGAGGGGCTGACGGTCCGGCCGCGCGCCGAGCAGTTGCTCGCACGCCGGCGCATGAGGACGCACTACGTGGTCGAGCACATTTCTTCCAGTGAGATCGCCGAGGCGGTCAATCCGGACCCTGCGGCGATCTTCCGGCACCACTCGCATTTCCCCGTCTCGACCTGCCTCATCGGCGTCGACTGGATCTCCTTCAGGTGCCCCGTGTCGGTCTACGTGGACGAGGGGCTTCTTCTGGGCGGAATGCTCGACCTCCAGATGTACTCGTCCGACGTGATCCACTCCATGGACTGGATTCCGAAGTTGGCAGAACTTCGGGTCTACACCAAGTATTTCATGCAGGGTATTTCATGCAGGTTCTGAACACGACCCGGATCTCCGTGATAGCTATCACGCATCCATGATTGGGCGGGGGTGAGGCCGCCTTCCCGAGTCGCGTCCCGGGTATGGTGGCCGCTGGCATCAACCCCTGTTGGGAGACCCGCTCCCGGTGCTACAATTCAAGGTTTAGCAGCCTGCGCGAGCCCCTTGCCCGGCGACAAGCCGGCCCCGGAGACGAGATGTCCCAGAACGACGCCAGAAACACCCTGACCATCATCGACAACCGCACGGGCCGGGAATACGAAGTGGATGTCCTCGACGGCAACGTCATCCGCGCCATGGATCTGCGCAGGATCAAGGTGCACGACACCGACTTCGGGATGATGGCCTACGACCCCGCCTTCACCAACACAGCGTTTACCACCAGCCGGATTACGGATGTAAAGGGCGGCAAGGGCATCCTGGAATACCGGGGATACCCCATCGAGCAGCTCGCTGGACAGGCCTCGTTCCTCGAGGTGGCCCACCTGATCCTGAACGGAGAACTCCCGACTCGGGAGGAACTCGACGACTTCGTTCACCGGGTGACCTTCCACACCTACGTGCACGAGAACGTACTGACCATCCTTCAGGGCTTCAGGTACGACGCCCACGCCATGGGGATGATGATCTCCACGGTGGCGGCGCTTTCGACCTTCTACCCTGAGGCCAGGCAGGTGGACGACCCGGAGAATCGGCGGATTCAGATCATCCGTCTGCTCGCCAAGATGCCTACGCTGGCGGCGTTCGCATACCGGCATCACAAGGGCCTGCCCTACGTCTATCCGGAAAACGGACTCTCCTACACCGCGAACTTCCTGAACATGCTCTTCCGCATCGGGGGAAGGGAGTACCAGCCGCACCCCGCCCTGGAGCGTGCCCTGGACGTCCTTTTCGTCCTCCACGCCGACCACGAGCAGAATTGCTCGACGACGGCCATGCGGGTGATCGGCAGCTCGCGCGTGGATCCCTACTCGGCGATGGCCGGCGCGATGGGTGCGCTCTACGGTCCGCTGCACGGGGGGGCCAACGAGGCGGTTCTGAGGATGCTCACCGAGATCGGCACGACCGACAACATCCCCGCGTTCATGGACAGCGTGCGGCGCGGCGAACGGCGGCTGATGGGGTTCGGCCACAGGGTCTACAAGGCATATGATCCCCGGGCCACGATCATCAAGCGGGCGGCCGACGAGGTCTTCGAGGTCACCGGACGCAATCCGCTTCTGGACATCGCTCTGGAACTGGAGAAGATCGCGCTCCAGGAAGAGTACTTCGTGAAGCGGAACCTCTACCCCAACGTGGACTTCTACTCGGGGCTGATCTACCAGGCGATGGGCTTCCCGGTCGAACTCTTCCCCGTGCTCTTCGCCATTCCGCGCACGGTGGGTTGGCTGGCCCAGTGGGAGGAGATGGTCGTCGACCGGGAGCAGAAGATCGCACGGCCGCGCCAGGTGTTCCGGGGTCACCCGCGCCGGGACTTCGTGCCGATGGAGTTGCGCTAGAACGCGGAACGACCAACCCTGACGTAGCGTCAGGGTCCGATCAAGACACCGGTCGCCTCCCGGTTGAGTACTTGTCGAACCAACCCTTCACGGTGGTGACCTTGGCCATCCCGTGGGAGGGACGTCCCCAGATGCCGTGCGCCTCGCCCGGCACCCTCACCAGCACCGCGTCGACGCCCAGGAGCTTGAGCGCCTTGTAGTATTGCTCGGACTCGGACATGGGGGTCCGCCAGTCCTCCTCGCCGGTCATGATCAGCGTCGGTGTCTTCACGTTCTTCACGACCGAGAGCAGCGACCGCTCCTCGTAGTGTTCGACGTTGTCCCAGGGCAATCCCGGGAACCAGTACTTGACGGCCACGGGAGACATGTCGGCGGTCAGCGAGAAGCTGTACCAGTTGATGACGGGGTAGAAGGACACGGCCGCCTTGAAACGGTCGGTGTTCCCGATCATCCAGGCAGTGAGGACACCGCCGCCGCTGCCGCCGGTCACGAAGAGGTTGTCTTCGTCGATGTATCCCTGGTCGATGACGGCGTCCACGCCTGAATCGAGGTCATGAAAGTCGTCTCCCGGGTAGGCGTGGTGGATGAGGTTGCCGAAGTCCTCGCCGTAACTGGTGCTGCCCCGCGGATTCGCGTAGAGGACTACGAAGCCGTTGGACGCCAGCAGCTGCTTCTCGACATCGAAGCGGTCCCCGTAGTTGGCGAACGGGCCTCCATGGATTTCCAGGACGAGGGGGTATTTTCGGTCGGGGTCGAAGTCCGGGGGTTTCATGATCCATCCCTGCACCGGCCGACCGTCCTTCGACGACTCCCACCAGATCTCCTCCACGGCCCCGAGGGTCTTGCCGGCAAAGAGGTCGGCGTTGACCCCGGTGACGAGGGTCGGAGCGCTCCCGGCAGCGCCCACCGCGACGTCGCCGGGACGGTCCGGAAGGCTGATGGTGTAGGCGAAGGTGCCGTCACCGGCCACCGTGTACGAGACGCCGAAGCCTCCGTAGGCCATGAACCCGCTGCCCCCGTTCTCGGCGAGGATCCTGTGGGTCCCGTCCAACTGAAAGAGCGCGAGCTTCGTGTTTCCCTCGTCGTCGTAGAGGCCGTAGATGCCTTCGCCACCGGGGGCCCACGTGATCTGATAGACGGACCGGTCCAGCGAGCGGCTGACCACCCGCGAACCCGACCCGTCGCGGTCCATCACGTACAGGCGAGTCAACTGGTAACCCTGATAGCGGTCGTCGTAGCCCAGGTAGGCGATCTGGCCGCCGTCGGGTGAAGGCGTGGGAGAGGCGTCCGGCCCGCGCCGATCCGTGAGCGCCTGCACCGACCCGTCGGCCAGGGAGACCTCGTAGATCTCGGAGTCCTGCCACTCCAGCTCCCAATCGTCCCTCAGGTTGGCCGAAAGCAGGATCGCATCCGAGGACGGGGTCCACGCCGGTCCACCGCCGGGCGCGGCGAAGAACCCGGCCGTGTAGCTCGTCTCCCCGCTCGTCAACTGACGCGGAGTGCCACCTTCCGCGGGGACGGTGAAGAGGTGCCAGTATCCGGACGGCATGTCCCCGATCCCGTCGAAGCGGAACACCAGCTTGTCGGTGTACTTGGCCGGGGCGGCCCACTCGGCGCCGGCCGGGGGTGCTGGCAGCTCGCCGATGGTCAGCGGGGCTTCCGGAACGAGTTTGTAGAACGCCAACAGCGACCCGTCGGGCGACCAGGACAGTCCCGTGGCCGGGTCGGTAAGGTTCGTGATGGCCGCCGTCTGTCCCGATTCCACCCAGTGCATGTAGATCTGTGGAATTCCGTCACGGTTGGACATGTAGGCGATCCGGGACCCGTCCGCGGACCAGCGCGGGCTGTTGTCGGTGAACTTCCCCGTCGTGAGGGGCCGGTGCCCGCTCCCGTCGGCACGCACCAGCCACAGGTTGGAGTAGTTCATGTCGGTCATGACGTCCGCGAACTGGCGGACATAGACCACCCGGTCACCATCGGGGGAGACCCTGGGGTCGCTGGCGTACTCGAGCTCGAAGACATCCATCTCGGTCAAACGGCCGGTCTGTCCCGCCAAGGGGGTGACAGCGAGCAAGAGGAGCGAGCAGAGGAGAGCGGGGCGTCTCACAGGGAGCCTCCTGGACATTGGCACGGGCAACGACGAGAGTGTATGGAATACGATACCCCGGGTCGGGGGTCAAGTGATCTCCGTGACGGGCGGCCATCTCCGCGGCTGTGCGGGGAGGTTCGCGGCTGTGCGGGGAAGCTTTGCGGCGGTCGGGGAGCTTTGCGCGTCGCGCCGGGTACAACGGGGGTCGATACTCGTTTCATGATGGGAGCCGAATATGTTCCGTTGGAAGTCGCACACCCTGTCTCGTCCCGGGCGGCGGGCGACGGTCGTCGCCGCGCTCCTTATTCCCGTCCTTGCCGCCTGCATGGCCACGGGCGGATCGAGGGACAACCCGTTGGATGGGGATGCACGGCGCCAGGCGGAACAGATCGAGATCCTCGTCCGCAACCTCCACTTCAGCCAGGCCACCGTCTACACCGCCCGCGGCGGCGCATCGCGGCGGCTGGGTATCGTTCCCGGCAAGGGTGAGGCCACCTTCAAGACGTCGTGGTATCTGCCGGACATTCAACTGAGGGTCAAGTTCCTGGCCGGGGCCGACTTCCTCACCGAGACCCTTCCGGTCGGGCCCGGGGAGCTGCTGGAACTCATCATCCCGTCGCGATAGGGCGACCGCGACCGGGGGTCCCTGGCACCGATCCCGGCCCCTCTTCGGCCGTGAGGCGCCGCTGGCGTCCGCACCGCCTGTTGCCGCCCGAGATGCAGGCAACGTGCTTCACGTCTATTATTGAGAATCCGCCACACTCGATTTCTCGATGGAGCACGAACAATGCGCACGTACGGCCCACTCGTCTTGACTACAGCCCTTCTCGCCGGGCTCGGTGCCGATCGGCTGGCCGCTCAGGACGGCGGCGAACAGACCTTCTCCTTCGACGATGCGATCGACATGGCGCGGGTCTCGGGGCCCCGACTCGCGCCGGATGGATCCCGCGTCCTCTTCGTCAGGGACGAGTTGGACTGGGAAGAGAACAAGCGGGTGAGCCGGATCTGGGTCGTCGGGGCCGACGGACAAAATGCACGTACCTTCACGGGGTCCGCCGACGACAACAGCCCCGAATGGTCTCCCGACGGAAGGTGGGCGTCGTTCACGCGTCCTGTCGGTGACAGCGACAAGGTGCGGCAACTGTTCGTCCTCCCGGTCGACGGCGGCGAGGCCGTGCAGCTCACCCGGCATGCGACGGCAGTGGGCTCGTACCGCTGGTCGGGGGACGGCGGGTCGATCTTCTTTCTGGCCAGCGACTCGCTGCCCGACGGAGTGGAGAAGGAACGGAAGAACGGAGACGACGCCGTCTTCATCGACGAGGGGCCCAACGGCCAGACCCGGGGTTCCTGGAACGGGGTTTGGCAGGTGATGGTGGAGTTGGGCGACGCTCCCCACGACGCGACCCGGCTGACCCCGGAACCCCGCCGCATCGGGGACTTCGCGCCATCGCCCGACGGCAACTTCCTGGCCTATGCGCACCGGGGAGAGAATCGTCGGAATGCCGGGCACCTGGCCGAAATCGCGCTGTTGACCATCGCGAGTGGCGAAGAAGTGCAGATCACCGACAACGATGCGCCGGAGTCACAGCTGGGCTGGTCGCCCGACGGCCGCGCGATCACCTTCGTGGCACCGGACCTCGAGACCTGGGAACTCGACCAGGGCAACCTCTATCACCACGATATTCCCACCGGAAAGACGCGGCAGCTGATTCCGGATACGGATCTGGACATGCGGAGCTACCGGTGGAACCCCGGGGGGCGCTCCATCGACATGGTCGCCCTTGACCGCACGGACGCGAACCTCTTCCGCATCGATATCCGCTCCGACGAAATGGAACAGCTGACGCACGAGCAGGGCGTGCTGGGCGGCGCGTCCTTCGACGCCCTCCACAATCTGGCAGTGGTCCAGTACGCGAGTCCCACCGATCCCGGCGATCTCTGGCTCTACGATCTGGGCAACGGTTCCAGGGTGCGGCTGACGGAGGCGAATCCGGAACTCGCGGGGAAGGAGCTGGCCGAGCCCGAAGTGGTGCGCTGGACGAGTTCCGATGGACTCGAGATCGAGGGACTCCTCTACCAGCCTTCGGGCAGGAACGCGCCTGGCGCCACGGTTCTCGAGATTCACGGCGGGCCCGCGGGCGTCTTCACCCGCGGCTTCGACGCCGACGCGCAACTCCTGGTCGCGCAGGGCTACGCCATTCTGCAGCCCAATGTCCGGGGCTCGTCCGGGTACGGCGACGCGCTTCTGCGCGGCAACATGAACGACATCGGCGGAGGCGACTACCAGGATCTCATGACCGGCGTGGACGCGATCATCGACCGGGGTGTGGCCCACCCCGATTCCCTGGCCGTCAAGGGCTGGAGCTACGGGGGGATCCTGGGCGGCTGGACGATCACCCGCACGGACCGGTTCAAGGCGGCGAGCCTCGGGGCCATGGTGGCGGATTGGCGGAGCGAGTTCGGCGCGGGCTTCAACTTCGATGTCGTGCGCTGGTACCTGGGTGGCGACCCCTGGTCGAACCGGGAGTACTGGGCGGAGCGTTCGGCCTTCAGCCACCTCGACAAGGTTACGACCCCGACGATCCTCTTCCACGGCTCGGAGGATCGGACCGACACCATGGAGCAGTCGATGAACTTCTTCGCGGGTCTGCGCCACCTGGGCGTTGAAGCTCGCTTCATTCTGTTCCCGCGCGAGGGCCACGGAATCCGGGAGCCCCGGCACCGGCGGACGCTCCTGATCGAGGAGGTGCGCTGGCTCAACCAGTACCTGAAGGGAATGGCCGACTGGGAGCCTCCCGTGCGTCCGGAGCCGGACACCAAGACGGGGGTGGCCGCCATCTCGTGAACCCGGAGCGAGCCCGTTGAACCTGCCGTCGATCGACCGCGTCCGTGACGCGGCATTGGCCGCGACGAAAAGGTTCCCCGAGGCCGTGGGCTGTGCCTTCGTGGCAGGCTCCGCGGCGGCTCTGGCCATCGATTCCGATCTGTCGGATCGGTGGTGGGCGATCTGGCGCGTTGCGAGCCTTGGGGTGCCGCTGTTCGTCGCGCTCACCCTGCTGAGCGAGCGCTGGCGGTGGGCGGCGAGAGCCCGGTGGTCGGCCGCCGGCCTTGGAGCGGCCCTGCTCGTGCTGTTGTACGTGTGCTTCGAGGGCTGGGAAACCGACAGCCTGCCCCAGCGGTACGGCCACCTGACCGTGACCCTGCACCTGGTCGTGGCGGTGCTGCCGTACCTGAGGGTCGGAGAGGCGAATGGGTTCTGGCAGTTCAACCGTTCGCTCTTCTTCCGCTTCGTCCTGGCGAGCGTGTACGCGGTAGCACTGTTCGCGGGGCTCGCGCTGGCGTTGGCCGCCATCGACAACCTGCTCGGCGTCGAGGTCTCCGAGGAGCAATACCCGAGGCTGTTCTTTCTGATCGCCTACTTCTTCCAGCCGCTGTTCTTCCTCTCCGGAGTGCCAGCGGACTTCGCCCGGCTCGAGCGCAGCCGCTTCTACCCTGCGGGACTCAAGGTCTTCGGGCAGTTCGTCATGCTCCCCCTCGTGGCCGTCTACGTCACCATCCTGACCATCTACATGGGCAAGGTCCTGGTGACGGAAACGTGGCCGAGCGGGTGGATCAGCTATCTGGTGACGAGCCTCGCCGTGGCCGGAATCCTTTCGCTGCTGCTGATCCACCCGGAGCGCATGAAACGGGAGAGCGGCTGGATAGACCGCTACGCGCTCGCTTTCTGGATCGCGATTCTGCCCTCGGCGACCATGGTTGTCCTCGCACTCTGGCAGCGCGTGCAGCAGTACGGGATCACGGAACGACGATACCTCCTCGGGGGTCTGGCCGTGTGGCTGGCGAGCACGGCCATCCACTATGCGATCCGCCGTACCCGCGACATCAAGGTGATCCCTCTTTCGCTGGCCATCATCGGTGCGGTCACCTTCGTGGGACCCTGGTCCGCCTACGCCGTCGCCGAGAGGAGCCAGGTGGCGCGGATGGAGCGGATCCTGGTCGGACACGGGGCACTGGTCGACGGGCGCGTCACGCCCGGTGTCGTCGAGATACCGCAGCAGGATATGGAACAGGTGGGAGAGGTGGTCGCCTATCTTGTGAGTCACCACGGCACCAGGGCGGTGGACGCGTGGTACGCGGAGGATGGCGGGGACGGGGCACTCGTGGCCGTGACGGACACATCGCTCGAGTCCGGAGCCGAGGGGGCGCGGGAGGCGCGGGAGGGGCGCATCGCGCGGGTCATCGAGGCCCTTGGCGTTCGGGCCATTCCATCCGGCCTTCCCGTCAGACTTGCCTCGAACGACCGCTCGGCACCGGTCCCCGTGGCGGGATTCGACCTCCTCATCCCCGCGGAAGAGGACGGCGAAGCCAGGGTCGGGGGAGAGGCGCTCGAATTCGAACTCTCGGAGGACAGCGTCGAGATCGTGATGTGGCTGGGGGGCGTCGAGGAGGGGCGGACTTCGCTGAGCCACCTGATCGAGGTCGCGGGGCAGCCCCGGCGTACCTTCGACACGATCTCCTCGGACCTCGGTGAGACCGAGCATGTGCGGGTGCCGTCGGAAGTCCTGGCTCTGGAGCTCCAGGGAAGCAGGCTTTCCGTGCGGCTGGTGCTGCATACGCTGACCCTCGCGCGCCGTGAAGCCCGCCTGATCCCCACGGATTTCGGCTTCGACGCCGTGCTGGTGCGATCGCAGGAACCGCCGCCGTGACGCGGGGCCCGCAGGGTCGCTCCCGGGGATGCCGGGGTGGTGGGGAGTGATGGGGCCCGGTGTGATCCCCCAGCAGGTGATCGCACACAAGCGGGACGGCAACGCTCTCACGCCGGGCGAGATGCAGGGACTGCTCAAGGCGTATCTGGAGGGTGCCGTCGGTGACGATCAGATGGCCGCGTTCCTCATGGCGGTGTATTTCAACGGGCTCAGCGTCGAGGAGCTGAATGTCATGGTGGAGGTCATGCTCCACTCGGGTGATGTGCTGGACAGGGGTGTGACGGGGGGTCCCCGGGTGGACAAGCACTCCACGGGTGGGGTGGGGGACAAGGTCTCGATCGTTCTCGCGCCCCTCGCGGCCGAAGTGGGCATGATCGTACCGATGATGTCGGGGCGGAGTCTGGGGCACACGGGTGGCACCCTCGACAAGCTCGAGTCGATTCCGGGATTTCGGACCCGGATCCCGGTCGATCGGTTCAACAAGGTGCTGGCGTCCGTCGGGTGTGCGATGATTGGCCAGACGGAGGAGATCGCGCCGCTGGACCATAGGCTCTACGCCCTGCGTGACGTGACCGCCACGGTGCCGTCGCTGCCCCTGATTACCGCGTCGATCATGTCGAAGAAGCTGGCCGAGGGGCTCGACGGGCTGGTTCTGGACGTGAAGGTGGGCCGGGGCGCCTTTCTTACCCGCATCGAGGAGTCACGGGGGCTGGCCCGGGCCATGGTCGACGTCGGCACCGCGCGCGGGATGGCGGTTACCGCGGTTCTCTCGGCGATGGACCGTCCGCTTGGGAGGACCGTGGGCAACGCGCTGGAAGTGCGCGAAGCCGTGGAATGTCTCTCGGGCGGAGGACCGGGGGACTTGCGCGAACTCAGCATCGAACTGGTGGCCGAAATGGGGCTTTCCGGCAGGGTGTTCGACAGCCTGGAAGAGGGCCGGCGCCGGGCGGCTCAGGCGCTGGACGGAGGAGGCGCACTCGAACGCTTCCTGAGGATGGTGGCTGCACAGGGCGGCTCCGTGGATCTCTCCCGCACCGATTTCGGCTTGCCGCGCGCCCCCCTTACCCACGCTGTGACAGCGAGCAGGGAAGGGATCGTGTCAGGGATCAATCCCCGCGCCCTGGGATACGGGGTCATCCCGATGGGGGGCGGGAGGACCCGTCAGGATCAGGACGTCGATCCGCGAGTCGGCTTCGAGTTGGAGGTGCGCGCAGGCGACGCCGTCTCAGCGGGCGATGTGCTGGCCGTGATTCACGGTGCTGGCGACGACGACCTCCTCATCGGGACACGCGTGGTGACGGACGCGGTGACCGTGGCGGACGCGGTGGAATCCGACCCGTTGCCGCTGATACTCGAGCGCGTGACTGCGGACGGATAAACAGCCCGGAGCGCGCGCCGCCAGGGACGTCAGCCCTGCAGGACCCGATACAGGATTCTCTCCGAGTCGAGGGCTTCGGTCAGCTCGCCGGCACGGTGCACCGGTGTCTGCAGAGCGACCCCGCACTTTGCCCCGCCGTCGGGGGGAGCGGGGACCACTTCGACCGGAATGGCCTGGTCACGCGCCACGTCTTCGGCCCACATGGCGTGGTGGGTGGTCTCGAAGATGAAGATTCGGGTCGGAGATTCGTCGGTCATGGACTCGGGGCGGTAGGGGGATCAGGGATCGTGACGCGGAATGTTGGACCGCGCCTGGCGGTCGCAGACTTCCGTGGGTTCGGTTCCGGGAAGGTAGAGCTCGTCGTAGGCTTCGTCAGCCGGACACCATCTCGACGCCAGCTTCCCGGTCTTGCTGTCTACCCGGCGGGAGATAAGTCCTGCCGGCACCGGCCAGGGATCTGGCACCGGCAGAAGGGGCTGCGCCTCGGCCCCGTCATCGGTCCCGGACTCTCCAGTCGGCAGGTCCGCATAGTACACGCGCCGCATGAACTCACCCCAGACGGGCGACGCAAAACCTCCACCCGTTGCCCGGTCAACGATCGGCACGGGCTCGTCCATCCCGAACCAGATGGCGGCTGCCAGATTGGGGGTGAAACCCATGAACCACACGTTCCGGCCCTCGTTGGTCGTGCCTGTCTTTCCGGCCGCCGGGACGTCCAGCGGCAGGCCGGCGGTGATGTGGATTCCGGTGTGGCCAGTGCCCTGAAAAGCCACGTCTTCCAGCATGGAAACGGCTAGCCGCGCCACCAGCGGATCCAGAACCTGGGTGCGTTCGGGGCTGGGTTCCCAGAGAACTTCGCCGTCGGCGCTCTCCACCTTGAGGATGGGGAAGGGGCGCACCCTGGTTCCCAGCGTCGAAAAGGCCGAATAGGCCTCCAGGAGCTGGATCGGGATGACTTCAGCCGCTCCGATGGCGCTGGACGGATAGCGTTCGATCTCGGTGCGAATCCCCAGCCGGCGTGCAATCTGTGCCACCGACTCCAGCCCGACACGCATCCCCGTCTTGATGGCGACCATGTTGATAGACTTGCGAAGGGCTTCCCGCATGGTGATCGGGCCCAGGAACTCCGGCTCGTAGTTGGCGGGTTTCCAGGTGGTGCCGTCGACCTGGTCGAGGACGACCGGACCGTCCACAACCACGTCTGACGCCGGGATTCCGCTTTCCAGCGCCGCGGCGTACACGAACGGCTTGAAGGAAGATCCGGCTTGACGCCGGGCCTGAGTCGCCCGGTTGAATTTGGAGTGGTCGAAGTCCCGGCCGCCGATCATGGCCCGCACGTGGCCTGTTTGCGGGTCGACGGCGATGAACATTCCCTGCACGTACGGGATGTCCCCGATGTCGACATCGTCCGTCTCCGCGGCGAATTCGCCATAGGTGGGGTGAGAGAACCCGGGCCAGTTCTCGATTCGATCCCACCCGTTCTCCATGGCGGTCTGGGCGGCGGCCTGCATGTCCAGATCAAGGGTTGTGTAGATCCTGAGCCCGGCGGTGTAGAGCTTGCCGCCGAAGCGGTCGTCGAGGATCCCCCGCACCCACTCGACGAAATAGGGCGCCTGCGCCTGCACGCTCCGTGCGCGCTCCAGCGGAACGGGCTCCGCCTTCCACCGTTCGGCTTCGGCGTCCGTGAGGTACTCCTCCCGGACCATCAGGTCGAGGACGAGGTTGCGACGGCCGCGAGCGGCTTCCGGGTTGTTCAGCGGACTGTACCGCTCGGGTCGGTTCGCGATCGCGGCGAGGAGCGCCGCCTGGGCCGGATTCATGTCTATCGCATTCTTGCCAAAATAGCTTCTGGAAGCTGTCTGAAGTCCGTACCAGCCATGGGCATACCCGATCTGGTTCATGTATGCCTCGAGGATCTGATCCTTCGAATACGCCTCCTCGAGAGCGAGGGCGACCTGCCACTCCCTCATCTTCCGCAGGACCCGCTTCTCGAAGCCGATCCTGTCCGTGAACATGTTCCGGGCCAACTGCTGCGTGATCGTGCTCCCGCCCGCGCCCGACAGGGATTGCGTGCGGACCACCTCCAGAGCGGCCCGGGCAATGCCCTTCCAGTCCAGACCCCCGTGCGAGTAGAAACGTCTGTCCTCGATCGCGACGAAAGCCTGGGGCACGTGGGGAGGGAGGCTGGCCAGCGACACCGGGGTACGCCGCTCCAGGCCCAGCTCACGAACCAGGGTCGAGTCCCGCGCGTAGATCTTGCTGGTCTGTTGTGGCTCGTAGGTGTAGATCTGCGCTATGGAAGGGCAGTCGACACAAAGGTTCTGCCAGGCGCCCGCGGCAAGCCCCACACCGGCGGTACAGAGGAAAAGCAGTACGAACCAGAGCCGGCGCGGGATACGCAGTCCCCGGATCCTGTTCAAGGCTGTCCGCAACAAGATCTCCTCTTCCTCACTTCTCGCCGGGTTCGTTACGGGCGTGGGTGCCCAGCACTCAATTTATCACCATTCGGGCCAACGGGGTTCCCTGTGTCGTTCCCCATCGGGGCCGCACGGCTTGACCCGACAGGCGACCGCGATGATGCTATTCAGTCCGTGGATGCATCGGCGACCGAAGGAAGCGGGGTCTCTTCCGCGGACTGCTTCAACCCGCGCGTATTGCGATTTCACTGACAGGGGTGGCCCCTGAACCAATACAGCGAAGTACCCGTCCGCTCCGCCGGTGGAGGCTATTCGGTTCAGGTGGGGGCGGGGGTGCGCGAACTCATCGCCCCGGCGGTCGTTGGCGCCGCGCCATCACGGCGGTGCGCGATGATCTCGGACCACAATGTGGAGGCGCGGTGGGGTTCCCGAGTGATCGCGTCCCTCCGCGGCGGCGGAATTGATGTGGTGGGGATCTCATTCCCACCGGGGGAGGCCAACAAGACGCGCGAGACGTGGGCAGTCCTCACGGATTCCCTGCTGGACTCGGGGTTGGGCCGTGACTCCTGCGTGGTGTCTCTCGGGGGCGGGGTGGTCGGGGACGTGGCGGGCTTCGTGGCGGCGACCTTCCTGCGCGGAGTCCCCTTCATCCAGGTCCCGACGACGACGCTGGCCATGATCGACGCATCTGTCGGGGGAAAGACGGGTGTCGATCATCCGGCGGGGAAGAATCTGGTCGGCGCCTTCCATGCCCCGGAAAAGGTTCTGGCCGATCCGGAATTCCTGAGCACACTCGACGCCACCACCAGGGCGGAAGGGTACGCGGAAGCGGTCAAGCACGGGGTGATCCTCGACGCGCCATACGCCGGGTGGCTGGCCGCCGAGGCGCAGCCGTTGCTCAGGGGGGACGCCGAGGCGGTGGAGCGTGCGGTGGTGCGCTCTGTGGAAATCAAGGCCGAAGTCGTCTCGGGGGACGAGTTCGAGGCGGGAAGGCGCCAGATCCTGAACCTCGGTCACACCGTGGGTCACGCTCTCGAACTGGACTCGGCGTACGCGCTGCCTCACGGTCATGCCGTGGCGATCGGGATGGTCGCGGAAGCCCGGATCGGGGAGGCGCTCGGGATCACGGCGCCTGGTACGGCGGACGAAATCCGCGCTCTGGTTCGGGCATTCGGCCTTCCGGACGACGACCCCGGATTGCGACAGCCCCGGCGCATTGCGGCGCTGATGGAGCGGGACAAGAAGACCCGGAGCGGTGTAGTCCACATGGTGCGCCTCGAGGAGTTGGGGCGGACCGGGCCGGGGGACGAGGTGACGATTCCGGTCGCGACGAACGAACTGGTCCGGATCATGAAGGGGTGGGGGCTGTGAACATTTACAACCTGCCGCGTATGGATGCTGGCTGGAGGATGCATGGCGCCTCTTGAGCGCTCGCCGGACCCTGTAATCTCTGCGATCCTGGCCCACGGCGCCGACCGTGCGGCCCCGTTCCTGCTGATGGACGATGCCATCCTCTCGTATGGGGAGGTGGACGACCAGGCCACGGCGCTGGCCGCCTCACTGGCCAACCTCGGGGTCGGTACGGGCGACAGGATCGCCGTCGTCCTGCCGGCGTGGCCCGAGTTCGCAGTCACCGTCTTCGCCGCGGCCAGGCTGGGCGCTGTCGTGGTCCCGTTGAATCCGCGTGTCACGCGTCCCGAACTGCGCTACATGCTCAGGCACTCGGGCGCGGTCTGCGCGGTTTCGGCCGAGGACGCCTACGGCATCGACTACCTGCAGTGGTTCGAGGACTTTCTGGTCGAGCTTCCCGAACTGCAGCACCTCGTCACCGTTGGCGAAGAGGACCTGTGGTACGACGACCGGATCTTCCAGTGGGAAGACCTCGTGTCCGCTGGCCGGGGCCGCGAATTCACGGCGACCCCGGCGAACCCGGACGACCCCTTCGCCATCCTCTATACTTCCGGAACCACGGGGAAGCCTAAAGGCGTCGAGCTCAGCCACCGCAACCTTCTTCACGCCGCCGGCGCGACGACGGACGCAGCGGGGCTCGCGCCCGGCGATGTGGTGGTGGGTGTCAGCGCACTTCACCACGTCTTCGGCCTGGGCCCGGGGTTGCTGGGCACGGCGCTGGGCGGTGCGAGCCTGGTTCTTCAGGGCGACTCCGAAGGTTCCGAGACCCTTGCACTTGCCGAGCGCCACGGTGCTACGGTCCTCTGCGGCGTTCCCACACTCTTTGCGACCATCTTGAGGGCGATCGACCAGGGAGTGACCGCTCCCCGCTCCATCCGGCTCTGCCTCGCGTCGGGCGCCCCTGCAAGGGACGCGCTGGCCCGTCGCATCGAGGCCTCCTTCGACGCCCCCATGATCATCGCCTACTCCCTTACCGAAGCGGCGTCCACGTTGTCCGTGGGCCGTCCGGGAGATCCTGCCGGCAAGCGTCTCTTCACGGTCGGCCAGCCCATCCTCGACACCGTCGTTCGTGTGACGGATGACGTCGGTACAACGCTGCCGCCGGAGAGTATCGGCGAAATCAGAGTGCGGGGCCCCGGCGTTATGCGCGGGTACCACCGCCAGCCGCGCGAGACCGCCGCCTCCATGGATGCCGACGGGTTCCTGTGCACCGGGGACCTGGGCATGGTCGACGAAGAGGGGTACGTCCACCTGCTCGGCCGCCGGGAGGACGTGGTGATGCGAGGTGACGTCAACGTGCATCCGCGCGAGGTGGAAGACCGGCTGATGGCCCATCCGGCCATTGACAGGGCCGTGGTGGTAGGGGTGTCGGACGAGATTCTCGGCGAGGCGATCTGTGCCTGTATCGTCCGGGTCGAGGGAGGCGTGGTCACCGAAAAGGAGGTCCGCGAGTGGAGCGCCGCGACCCTGGCCGAATACAAGGTGCCCGATCTTGTTAGCTTCATTGAGAAATTTCCCCTTACCGAATCCGGCAAGGTCTGGCGTCAGGAACTGGCCCGCCGTGTCTCATCGAAGCGCCTGGATCTCTCTGGAGGGGAAGCGCGCACACCTGCTTGACGACAGACACAGATGGTGAATCCCTACATGAAAGCCCCGCACGCCGATCCCGGCCGGCCGGTCCGCCGGGAGGCCCCGAACGCGGCCCTGCTCATCGACTTCGACAATGTGACGATGGGGATGCGCAGTGACCTCGCCAAGGAACTCAAGAACCTTCTCAACTCCGACATCATCAAGGGGAAGGTGACGGTTCAGAGGGCCTACGCCGACTGGCGCCGGTATCCCCAGTACATCGTCCCCCTGTCCGAAGCGTCCATCGACCTCATCTTCGCCCCCGCCTACGGGAGCTCGAAAAAAAACGCCACCGACATCCGCATGGCCATCGACGGCATGGAGCTGGTCTTCATCCGTCCCGAGATCGGCACGTTCATCCTCCTCACGGGGGATTCCGACTTCTCCAGCCTGGTCCTCAAGCTCAAGGAGTACGGGAAGTACGTGGTCGGGATCGGCATTCAGGAATCCAGCTCCGATATCCTCGTCCAGAACTGCGACGAGTACTACTCCTACACGGCGCTGACGGGGCTCAGCAAGACGTCCGAACACGGCACGGGGACCCCCGACGCGTGGCAGTGCGTGGAGGCGGCGGTCGCACGCATGGTCTCGCGGGGGGACGTCATGCGCTCCGACCGCCTGAAACAGGTGATCATGGAGTTGTCGCCCGCCTTCGATGAGCGCAACCTCGGCTTCAAGAAGTTCTCGAGGTTCCTGGTGGAGGCCGCCAACAAGGGGCTTCTGGGCATCGAGCGGGCCGAGAACGGGCAGTACCTGATCGCGCCCGCGGGGGGATCGGACGGGGCCAGGGCGTCCCGGGGCCGGGGGGCGGACGCGGCGCAGAACAGCGACGAACAGCGCAAGAGGGGCCGCCGGGCTCCCCAGCCTCGACGGTCTCCGGCGAGCAAGGCGGGCAAGGCGGGCAAGGGCGGCCGCACCGAGAGCGCCCGTGACGATGGCGCCCGTGCCCAGGTTGTGCGAGAACCGCGTCCCGGGCAGCAGGCGCGGCCGGTGGGGGACACCGGGCCCGCCATCGATCTGTTGACCCGTGCGGTACGGGAGCTGGGCGGGAAGAACCGGAAGCCCGTGCGTGATTCGGACGCGAAGCGCAAGATGCTCAGCATCGACAAGGACTTCAATGAGGGCGCCCACGGCTTCGGCAAGTTCAGCAAGTTCCTCCAGTACGCGGAAGTGGAAGGCGTGTTGGGGCTGAAGCGCTCCAGGGACGGGAGCTACGCGATCCTCCTCGTCGAAAGTCGGGATACGGGGGCTGCTGCCGAGTACGACGCGAAGGCTCTGGGGTTGCCGACGACCGTTGCGTCGATCAAGAGCTACCTGGCCAACCGCTACAAGGGTGTGGGAGTCAAGACGGCGGAGCGCCTCGTGGAGCATTTGGGAGCCGATGTCTTCAAGGTCCTGCACGATGAGCCGGACCGTGTCCGGAAGGTGCTGTCCCGGGCCCGCGCGGACAGCGTCCTGAGCCAGTGGGCCAACGACTACCAGCGGAGAAGCAAGGCCCAGGCCAAGCCGCCGGCGCGGAGCTCGAGGCAGGGCGGGGGTGCCAACGCGCAGTCCGCTCAGCCATCAAAGCCCACTCCGCCATCACCCCGGGGGACACCCGCCGAATCCTCGGCATCTGGCTCCGGAGCCCCCGCGACCGTCCCCGCGGATCCTGCGGACGCCTCTCCCGATTCCTCACCCGACTCCGACAAGCCCGCGCGATCCGGTCTCATGAGCTTTCTGCTGCCCGGTCGCCGCACACGTGGGGGTGGTGGCAAGTCCTGAAGCCGTGGTGGCGCCACCGAGCCGCCCACTCTGGCCGTTTCTGACCGGGGGCGCGGCGGTGGCGGCCCATCGCCTTCTGGGGTCGACGCTGATCTCGACGATCGGCGGCCATGAGACCCGGGGGGTGATCGTGGAAACGGAAGCCTACCTGGGACGGGACGATCCGGCGTCGCACGCTCACGCCTCGAAGCGACGCACGGCGCGCAACGACGCGATGTTCGCGGGGAGGGGAACCCTGTACGTCTACATCTCCTACGGGATCCATCATTGCATCAACGTGGTCACCGGCGAGGAAGGGGATCCGGCTGCCGTCCTGATTCGCGCACTCGAGCCCACGGCGGGATTGGACGTCATGAAGGAACGGCGCGGACGCGACACCGACCTGTGCAACGGTCCCGGCCGGCTGTCACAGGCCCTCGGCATCACCATGCGCCACAACTATCACGACCTGGCCCTGCCTCCCATCCGTCTTGTCGCGGGGCCTCCCGTGGACGAAGCGGCGGTCGGAACGTCCGGCCGCATCGGGGTTTCCGAGGCCGCCGACTGGCCTTTGCGGTTCTTCATCAGGGGGCATCCGGCGGTGAAGGCGCCGAGGTTGTAGTTTACTCAGATGAACGATCCGACGTGGGTTTCCGTGCTGCCGCCGCTCCTGGCGATCGGGCTGGCCATCGCCACCCGCCAGGTATACCTGTCCCTTGCCGGAGGACTGTGGCTGGGGTGGTCCATTCTTGGTGGCTGGAACTTCGGTACCGGACTCATGGAGACCGTCGCGTCCACGGTCAGGGTGCTCGGGGACGCGGGCAACGCACAGGTGATCATGTTCACCCTGGTGATGGGCGCCCTCATCGCTACCGTGGGTTCGTCCGGAGGGGTCGCGGGCTTCGTTGCGTGGCTGGAGCGGCGGAGGTGGGTCACGGGCGGACGCGGCGCACAGCTGCTCGCCTGGGTGATCGGGGTGATCATCTTCATCGAGAGCAACATCACGGTCCTGGTCGCCGGTTCGGTGGCACGCCCTCTCTTCGACAGATACCGCAACTCGCGTGAGAAGCTGGCCTACCTGATCGATTCCACCAGCGCCCCCATCTGCATCCTGATTCCCCTGAACGCCTGGGGTGCGACCAACCTGCGGCTCCTGAGCGAGGCGGGTGTGCCGGAGGGAGACGCGCTGGGCATCTTCCTGCGCTCGATCCTCTTCAACTTCTACTCGTTCGCCGCTGTGGCGCTGGCTCTGGCCGTCATCCTCTTCAGGCTGGACTGGGGACCGATGAAGAAGGCCGAGCAGAGAGCTGCAAAGGGGGAGGTGCTCTGGCCGGGAGCGACCCCGATGATGGACGAAGGCGTACTCGGGGGGGACACGGAACCTCCGATCCCGGCGCGCCCGATCAACATGATCCTCCCGATCGTGGTGCTGGTGGCGATGATGCCTTTCGGTCTCTGGGTGACGGGAGGCGGAGACCTGATCAGCGGCGATGGCTCGACTTCGGTCCTCTGGGCCTCGCTCGCCGGACTGGGGACGGCCTGGATCCTTCTGCTGCTGCAGAGAGCATTCACGATCGACGAACTCGTCCGCATCGCCCTGCGCGGTGCCGGGGGACTGGTGCCGTTGGCCCTGATCCTGCTCCTTGCACTGGCTCTGGGCGCGGTTACGGGGGAACTGGGAACCGGTGACTACGTGGCCGGCGTGGCTCAGGGAGTGCTGTCGCCAGGGGTCTTTCTCCCCCTCGTGTTCGTGGTCTCTTCCGTGATCGCGTTCTCGATCGGATCGAGCTGGGGGACCTTCGCCATCATGATCCCCATCGTCGTCCCTGCCGCCGCCGCCCTCGGGCTCGATCTGGCGCCTTTCCTGGCCGCGGCCCTGTCCGGCGGGATCTTCGGCGACCACTGCTCTCCGATCAGCGACACAACCATCATTTCATCCATGGCGGCCGCCACGGACCATGTGGACCACGTACGAACCCAGCTACCCTACGCGCTTGCCGGGGGGGCCGTGGCCACGGTCTGCTTTGCGCTCGCGGGCGCGTTTCTCTAGCGGGCCGTGAATATCACCGTTTGCGTGAAGCGGGTTCCCGACACCGAGACCCGGATCCGGATTGCGGATGATGGGAAGGAGGTGATGCGGGACGGCGTGAAGTACGTGCTCAGCCCGTATGACGAATTCGCAGTCGAAGCCGCCCTGCAGCTCGTGGAGGAAGCGGGCGACGGCCAGGTGACGCTGCTGAGCTTTGGCGCGGAGGCGGCCAGGGAGTCGCTGCGCTCGGGCCTGGCGCTGGGGGCTCACAAGGCTGTGCTGCTGAAAGGCGAGCCCACCATGGACGGATTGGCCACGGCGCGCGTACTCGTGTCCGAGCTGGAGGACGGCGATGCAGGTCTGATTCTCTTCGGAGTGAAAGCCGTCGACGACGATCAGCAACAGGTCGGGCCCATGGTGGCGGAGCTGCTCAGGCGCCCCTGCGCGACGTCCGTGACCGCGATGGAGGTGGGTGACGGGGTGGTGACCTGCCGCAGGGCGGTGGAGGGTGGCCAGGAGGTCGTCGAGATGGACCTGCCCGCAGTCGCGACGGTGACCAAGGGGAGGTACGAGCCCCGGTACGCGTCCCTGCGAGGGATCATGATGGCGAAACGCAAGCCCATGGTGGAGAAGCCTGCTCCCGAGGTGGATGCGGGGCTCGTCGTCGAGGGGCTGGAGTACCCGCCACGGCGGCCGGAGGGACGCATCGTCGGCAAAGGCGTGGATGCGGTCGAGGAGCTGGTACGACTGTTGCGAGAGGAGGCCAGGGTCATCTGATGGCTGACGTGCTCGCGGTAGCGGAATCAAAGCGCGGGGTTCTCGCGGGGGTTTCCCGGGAGGTGGTCACGGTCGCGCGGACACTTGCAGATTCGCTCGGGGGCTTGGTGGCGGTTGCCTCGACCGGTGCCTCCGCGACGGAACTCGGAGCGTACGGGGCCGACCGCGTGCTCAACGTCGAATCGTCAAGGCTCGGCTCCGGCCAAGTGGATGTGTGGGCGGCGGTGCTGGCCGATCACATTCGTTCCGAGGGCTATGAGGCGGTCGTTTTCGCGGCCACCGGGACGGGCAGGGATCTGGCACCGCGGGTCGCGGCGAAGCTTGGCACCGCACTGCTCACGGACGTGACCGGTGTCGAGGTCGACGACGGAGAGGTCGTGGCCACGCGCCCGGTATTCGCCGGCAAGGCGCTGGCGCGCGTGCGCGCGGCGGGTGCTCCCGCACTGCTCTCGATACGCCCCAACGTCTTCTCGCCGCATGAGTCGTCGCGGGATGCCGCGGTGGAGGCGGTGACGACCGATGCGGATGGCGTTGCCGAAGACTATCGGGTGAAGGGGTTTGAGGCATCGCAGGGCGTCGCCATCGACGTCACCGAAGCCGCGATCATCGTCTCGGGAGGGAGGGGGATGAAGGGCCCCGAAAACTGGCACCTCCTGGAGGATCTCAGGAACGCGCTGGGAGAGACGGCCGCGCTGGGTGCGTCCCGGGCGGTGGTCGACGCAGGGTGGCGCCCGCACGCCGAGCAAGTCGGACAGACGGGGAAGACGGTGACCCCGAAGCTGTACTTCGCCATCGCCATTTCGGGTGCGATCCAGCACCTCGCCGGGATGCGTACCTCCGGGGTGATCGTGGCGGTCAACAGGGACGCCGACGCCCCCATCTTCGGCGTGGCCGACTACGGGGTCGTGGGAGACGCCTTCGAGGTCGTCCCAAAGCTCGCGGAAGCCTTCCGGGAACTGCGCGACGGATAGCAGCGTCGGCAGCCAGGAGCCCGCCGCCCCTCAGTACCCCGGCGGACCCCCCAGCATCTGGACGGGGTCGACTTCGCGCCCCCAGCGCCAGACCTCCAGATGGAGATGAGGGCCGGACGTGTCCCCTGACTGGCCGGTTCGTCCGATGACGGTCCCGCTGGAGACCTCCTGGCCCGCCTCGACGGCGATCTCCGAGAGGTGGGCGTAGACGGTAAGCACGTCGTCGCCGTGGTCGACCCAGATCACCTGCCCATACCCGCTCATCGTGCCGGCGAAGCGTACCCGGCCGCTTAGCATTGGCCGCACGGGCGTCCCGATGTCCGCCCCGATGTCCACGCCGCGGTGCAGATCGCCCAGGATCCCTCCGATGCGGATGCCGTACGGAGACCGGATCGGACCGTTCACCGGCCATTGGGGCGTCTGGCACGCGCTCGCGGCAAGAAGAAAAAGGGCGAGGGCCACCCTTTTCATGAGCCGGTCGGCAGCAGGACAACCGACACGGGCTCGTCCCGGTCGATCCGGCCGACGCCCTCGGGAACGACCGCCAGGCCATCCGCGTCCAGGAGGGACCGCACCAGCCCGCTGCCCTGCGGTCCGGTGAGGGAACAGCGCCCCCCGCTCACCACTCCCTCTGCGTACGGGCCGTGCCCCCCGCCCGCGTTCGCCTTGCGCGCAAGTCCCATCTCGGCCTCGTCCCGGGAGAGCCGGACGCGGTAGAACTGGGTCAGGCCAGGCGGAGAGACGAGCGCGGTGTCGGTCCGGGCGACCACCGTGAGTCCGGTGGGGCAGGGCGATCCCAGCCGCGCGCGCAGGTACGGCGCCACGAAGACATGGAAGGTCACGAACGCGGACGCGGGGTTGCCAGGGAGGCCGAAGACGGGGAGATCGGTGCCCTCGAGCGGCATGTGTCCGAACGACAGGGGACTCCCAGGTCGCACCCTGGCCCGCCAGAAGTCGAGCCGAAAGGACAGGCGCAGCAGGATTCGTTTCAAAAGATCCCTCTCGCCCATGGACGCGCCCCCCGTGGTCACGAGGACATCAACGCCCTCCACCGATTGCAGCATCTCCCGGAGCTTCAGCGGGTCGTCGGGGGCCGTCCCCAGGTCCACCGGAACCGCCCCCGCTTCGAGGACCGCGGCCGCGATCATGGCGCGGTTCGTGTCGGGGACCCCCTTGCCCGCGGCCACGAGGTCGAACCGGTCCGTGCCCACCAGCTCGTCTCCGCTCGACAGCACCCCCACCCGCGGTCGTCGAAACACCGGAACGGGATCACATCCGCTCGCGAGGATGACCGGCAGGGATCCCGAATGGACGACCGTACCCGCGGGAACCGTCTCGTCCCCGCGCACCATGTCCTGGCCCGCCGCGCGAACATGTTTGCCCAGATCGTCGGTCCGGTGAACGACGACGTAGCCGGGGGACGCCTCCCCGTCGGTGTGTTCGACCCTGATCACCGAATCGAAGCCCTCGGGGATCGGCCCGCCCGTCATGACCCGCACGGCTGTCCCGGGGGGAATTCCGTCCAGCGGGACCGAGCCCGGATAGGACTTCCCCGCGACGGGCAACCGGATCTCGCTGCTTCCGCATCCCGCCACCTCGGCGCTCCGTACGGCAAAGCCATCCATGGCGCTGTTTCGCCACGCGGGAAGGGTGGCGCCGGCGCGAATCGGTTCCGACAGCGACCGCCCCCGGGCTTCCCATGCCGGGACACGGGTTCCCGGCATCAATGAGGCGCTGGCGAGGACGCGAGCCAGGGCTTCGTCGCAGGAGAGCCAATCGGCCTCGAGGTCCTCGAATCCGGCCACGGTGCCCGTCGTCAGAAGCGCCAGGCCGCGCCCACGGCGAATCCGTAGCCGCTGACCCACTCGCTCTGCTCCACCGAGTCCAGTTGCTTGGAGGGCTCGTCGAAGCCTGTCGGCGTGTTCAGTTGCCACAGCTTGAGGCTCCCGTCGGCGCGGAGCATGATCCGGGACGAGACCGCGAGCCGGAAACCGGTGCCGGCGTTGGCGGTGAAGGCGGTGCCGAAGTCGAAGACATCCTCCGGGAGGAGAACCTCGTCGAACGCGCCCCAGCCCGCGGCGTCGTAGGCGATGCCGCCGCCGATGAAGAGGTGCGGGGCCAGCCGGTGCCAGGTTCGGCGTCCCGGGATGCTGAAGGACAGACGTGCGTCCAGCATGAAGAGGTGCACATCCGACTCGCCGATGGTCCGGTCTCCCTCTGCACGCCGCGGGTCGACGACGTCCCGCTGGGTGGGAAGATACGAGACGAGTCCCTCGATGAAGAGAGGACCGGCCGCCTCGACGGCGTAGCGCCCTCCCACGAACTTGGCCGTCTTCGGGCCCAGATCCAGCGATCCCGGCCTGAGTGACAGGAATCCCCAGAAGACCGAGGCTTCCTGGCCGGACTCGATGTAGCGGTACGAGGACGGGATGGACTGGGCGCTGGCGGTGTCCACGACAAGAAAAACGGCCGCTGGAAGCAGCGCCGCAATACGGACTAAACTGATTATCGTCATCAATTCGAGTGGGTGGCGTTGTTTACGCGAAACTCCAGTGAATGTAATCTGATTCGTCAGCGTGTACCGACCACCCTCGACCGAGCCTGAATCTCGGGCAAACGGGTCTCGTAATGAAGAGGTGTTTTGAGGACGTCGAATGGTTGCCGGGTCCCTACCGGCGAAGGGAATAGGATTGTGATGCGGTGTTCCACTTGTGGTGAATCTCTGCGGACCGGCGACGACCGGTGTCCCACCTGTGGTGCCGCTGTGGCCCGGGGCCGGGTTCCGGTGGCGCACAGAGCCCTCATGCAGTGTCCGCGGTGCGCCTATCGCGGAGATGGAATCCCGTATTTCCGAAAAGCGGGTCACGTGGGACTCCTGGTCGGGCTGAGCATCTTCACCTACGGTATCGGCGGACTGGTGTACTACGGGCTGCGCCGTCGCCGGCAGGTTTGCCCGAATTGCGGACTCGGCTGGGAACACGCCCGCGATCCTGGCGATCCCTTCGCGGTGGCAGCGCCGCCGATGGATGCGGCTCAGCCGTCCAGGCGCGCCGCTCCCGTCGCCGATGCGCCTCTTCCGCCCAGTGGAGTCGGCCGGCGGCTGTTCGGGGGCGGGCTCGCCGTGCTGGCCGCGATCATGATCACGGCCGGGATATCGGCGGGGGTCTTCGAACCCATCGTCATCGGCTCGGCGATCGGCATGGGGGGGTCGGGACTCTTTCTGTGGGGTTGGAAGGCTCTGCAGGAGCGGCGCCAATCGGTGCTACAGGCTCTCCACCGGAAGGTGCTCAGGCTGGCCACCGCCCGCGACGGTCTCCTCACGGTCACCGAAGTCGCCTCGGAGTTGAACCTCACGCTGCCGGCGGCGGAAAAGATCATGATCGGGATGGACGACGGGTTCAGGGTCCGCTCGGACATCAGCAAGGAAGGTGTCCTCTACTACGAATTCCCCGAGGTTCGTCACCAGAAGAAGCTGCGGGCCCCATAGAAGCCCACTATATTGGGTTCGACCTTCGACCAACCGCAGTGGGGGAGTGCGTGCGACAATTCACGGACGACAGAGGTGATTCCTGGGTGGCTTCGGTGGCTCGGGAGGAAGGTGGCGACTACAAGGGTCGGTTCTACCTGATCCTCGAAGATGGCACGGAGGAGCAGAGGGAGCCGGTGGCGCTGACCGACGTTCGCTGGAACTCGATGCGTACCGCGGAGCGGACCCTGGCGACGATGTCCGGCGTGGAGCTGCGCCGGCGGTTACGTTCGGCGCTGGGTCGGTCGGGCCGGGCGTCGCTCGTCTGATTGCCCCCTAGGCGCAGGTGGCGCAGACCCCGGTGAATTCGAGCCGGTATCCCGTCACCTGAAAGCCGGGACAGGCCATGGGGTCCGCCACCAACTGCTGCGGGAGGCTGCCCGGGACGTCCCGCACCTCCCCGCATTGGTTGCATCGGGTGTGATGGTGCGGATCGGTCCGGCCGTCGTACCGGGACGAGCCGTCCGAATACGTCAACTTCAACGCCATCCCGCATCCGACGAGCGTCTCGAGGTTCTTGTATACCGTGGCGAGAGAAATCGCCGGCAACTCCCCACGCACGCCATTAAAGACCTCTTCGGCCGTGGGATGGCTGTCGGTCCCGGATAGGAACCGGTGAACGGCGCCTCGTTGCTCCGTGAAGCGGTGCCCGTGGGCTTCCAGCGCTTCTCGGAGTCGGGGGGCATCCACGGTTAAGCTGGATGGGGACAACGTGTGAACTCCTCGTGAGAACCCATTGCCGGACAACTCTAGGATGCACGACCGGCGGCCCCGTGTCAACCATTGCCCGGACCTCGGCAACCGGCCCATACTCGGACGCCGGCTGTCACAAGGATTGCCGCCCCGAATCTCCGGGCAGGGTGGGGTTCGTATCTTTCTCGCCCGGACCTGAGAAACCTTCAGGAGGTCCCTGAATGACCAAGGATCGCGCTGCTCTCGATGCGTTGCTGACCGAAAAGCGGCAGTTTCCGCCGCCTCCGGACTTCGCGGCCGCCGCGCACGTATCGGACCCGTCGGTGTACGACGAAGCAGAGGACTTCGAGGCCTTCTGGGCCGGTTGGGCCGAAGAACTGGACTGGTTCAGGAAGTGGGACCGGGTCATGGAGTGGAATCCGCCCCATGCGAAATGGTTCACCGGCGGCAGACTGAATGTCTGCTACAACTGCGTCGATCGTCATCTGACGGGGGCCAGGCGGGACAAGCCTGCGCTGGTCTGGGAAGGTGAGCCCGGCGACCGGCGGAGCTTCACGTATGCGGAGCTGGCGGTGGAGGTGGGCCGGTTCGCCAACGTACTCAAGACGCTCGGGGTAGAGAGGGGCGACAGGGTCGCGATCTACCTGCCGATGATCCCCGAGGCCGCTTTCGTGATGCTGGCGTGCGCGCGTTTGGGGGCCCCTCATTCGGTGGTCTTCGGGGGGTTCAGCCCCGACTCGCTTTCGGACCGGATCAACGACGCCGAGGCCAGGGTGCTGGTGACCGCCGATGGCGGGCACAGGCGCGGCACGATCGTTCCGCTCAAGCACAACGCGGACCGCGCGGTCGAGCGCTGCCCGGGCATCGAGCATGTCGTGGTGGTCGCCCGGGGCGGCCTGGAGGCCGAACCCGTCGAAATGACCGACGGCCGGGACCACTGGTACCATGACCTGGTGGCCGGGGTGAGTCCCGAGTGCGAACCGGAGTCGATGGACTCGGAGGACATCCTGTACATCCTCTACACCTCCGGGACGACGGGGAAGCCCAAGGGGGTGGTTCACACGACCGGCGGGTACCTCACTCAGGTCCACGCCACCACCAGGACCGTGTTCGATCTGAAGGAGGACGACGTCTACTGGTGCACGGCCGATGTGGGCTGGGTCACGGGGCACAGCTACATCGTCTACGGACCGCTGTCGGCAGGTGCTACCGCGCTCATGTACGAGGGTGCTCCGGACTGGCCCGACAAGGGTCGTTTCTGGAAGATGTGCGAGGACTACGGGGTCACCATCTTCTACACCGCGCCGACGGCGATCAGGGCGTTCATGCAGTGGGGGGAGAGGTGGCCCGGAGGGTACGACCTTACCCGGCTGAGGCTGCTCGGGACGGTCGGCGAGCCCATCAATCCCGAAGCATGGATGTGGTACCAGCGCGTAATCGGCGGCGAGCGATGTCCGATCGTCGACACCTGGTGGCAGACCGAGACGGGCGCGATGATGATCACGCCGTTGCCCGGAGTCACCCACACGAGGCCCGGCAGCGCCTGCAGGGCCTTCCCCGGCATCGAAACGGCGCTGCTCAACGACGCGGGGGATCCGGTGGACGCTGGCTACCTCGCCATCACAAGGCCATGGCCGGCGATGCTGCGGACGATCTGGGGAGACGACGCGCGCTATCATGAGACCTATTGGTCGAAGTGGGACGGGGTGTACTTCCCCGGGGACGGCGCCAAGCTCGACGAGGACGGCTACCTGTGGATCCTCGGAAGGGTCGATGACGTGCTGAACGTGGCCGGGCACCGCATCGGCACCATGGAGGTGGAGAGCGCGCTGGTGGAGCACCCCGCCGTTGCCGAGGCCGCGGTGGTCGGGAAGCACCACGAGGTGAAGGGCCAGGCGATCGCCGCCTTTGTGACTCTGATGGAGGGCATGGAGGGGGACGACGCGTTGGTCGCCGCGCTCAAGGCCCACGTCGCGACCGCCATCGGGCCCATCGCCCGACCCGCCGTGATCCTCTTCGCCGCCGAACTGCCGAAGACCCGGTCGGGGAAGATCATGCGGCGCCTGCTGGGAGACATCGCCGCTGGCCGCGCCATCGGCGACACCACCACCCTGGCCGATCCGGCGGTGGTGCAGAGCCTGAAGACGCGCTACGAGGAGGGGGCGGAAGCCTGACGTTACGTCAGGGTCGCCCCCTCGCAGCCCGCGGCACAAGTTCCCGCGGCATTCGAGCGGCGATGCACCCGCGTTGGCTCACACCTCTCCCAGTGGATCCCGGGTCGCGGGGCGGGGCCCGTGTTTCGGCTTCCGTTTCGCTGCTTTGGCCGGGATCCCCACATGGACGGTGTCCGGCTCGGTGTCCCGGGTGACCAGGGCGCCCGCGCCGACCATCGAGTTTGCCGCCAGGGTGGTGCCCGCGAGGACGGTGGCGTGGTAGGCGACCCGCACGCGGTCGCCGATCACGGTGCGGGGCGTGGTCACCTCCCGGGCCTCGCTGATGTGGTGGCTGTGCGAGTACACATTCGCGTAGTCGGAGATGGAGACCTTGTTCCCGATGCGAATTCCGCCGCGGTCGTCCAGCAGGACGTGGCGGTGCACGACGACGTCGTCTCCGACCTCGATCCCGTACCCGAAGGTGAACTTCACGAAGTGGAAGGCTTTGAAGTTCTTCCCGCACCTGGCGAAGATGCGCCTGGCCAGCATGCGCCGGAACTTCACTCCCAGGTGCACGTTTTCGCCCAGCAGGCTCTTGTCGAACATCTCCCAGAGCCAGATCAGGGGCTTCACCCGGTAGTAGCGCTCCAGATCGGTCTCGATGTAGTACTCGGGCTCCAGGGTGATGTTGCGGGGATCCAGCTGATCGAGGAGGACCCGGCTGCCCAGGGTAAGGTCGGAGGCGCCGCCGGTCCTCTCTGTCCCCGGCAAACCCCCGGGAAAGTAGACCTCTTCGAGGACCCGCCGGCAGAAGTCGTCGCGATCCGTGTCCGGGTCGGCCAGCTCGTCCTCGAGTCGGGCGAGCCAGCGGTCGTACCGGTGCACGGCTCCAGCCGGGAGCGGCACCCCCCGAAGGGGCAGGAAACGGTACTCACTGTTGGACGACATGGAAACGATGCCCCCTGCCCGCCGGGAACGACTCCGGAGCGCGCCTGCTCCGTGGCTCCGGAAGTTTTGCCGGATAAGATAACCCCGTCTCTTGCTTTAAGGACCCGCAAACGGCTTCTTGGTTGCATGCACGATGTTCTGAGAGCCCGCGTCATGCGGAAGATCGAGAGCCTGCCGGAGGACCAGATCTACCAGGTGCTGGACTACATCGAGTTCCTGGAGTCCAGGTACGCGTCGCCCGATCTGGAAAAGGAAGCCGGTGGCCTTCAGCGGCTGGCGGAGGGGATCGAGGACCGCCTCAGGAACAAGTCGTTCAACCCCTCCAATCTGCGTGAGGCCTGGCAGGTGGTGGCCGCCGCGGACCGCGCCCTGAGCGGCGTGGCCAAGGCGGGCCGCCAGCTGCTGGAAGAGATCGCGGGAGCGCCCGGTGCAAATGAAGCCGCCGAGCAGGGTGATGCCGGTTCGCCGGCCGCACCTGCCGACGAGACGGACTCGCCGGACTCCGAGCCGAAGGGCGAATGACAGCGGTCCGGGGTGCTCATGTCCCCGGTGCCTGGCGTTCCGGGGCCCTCCGTCCACGGCCCTTGACTGACCCTTCCCGCAGCCCCTAGTATTGCTGATGAACAGCGGCAAGGAGAAAGACCGCCCGTTGAGAGGCGCGGTTATCAAGGAAGCTCTCACCTTCGACGATGTGCTCCTTGTGCCGGGCCACTCCCGTGTGCACCCGAAGAGCACGGACATCTCGACCCGGCTGACCAACCGCATTCCCCTCCAGGTTCCCCTGGTCTCCGCGGCGATGGACACGGTCACAGAGGCTCGTCTGGCCATTGCGGTGGCCCGTGAGGGCGGCGTCGGCGTCATCCACAAGAACATGCCGATCGACCGGCAGGCGCGGGAAGTTGACCGGGTGAAGCGGTCGGAGAGCGGGATGATCCTCAACCCCATCACCCTCGGTGCCGGGGCGTCGTTGCGGGATGCACACCGTCTCATGTCCCGCTTCTCGATCAGCGGTGTCCCCATCGTGGAGCCCGACGGGACGCTGGTGGGCATCATCACGAACCGGGACCTCCAGTTCGAAGCCGATCTGGAGCGTCCAGTCGCCGCCTTGATGACGTCGAGCGGACTGGTGACCGCGCCGGTCGGGACGACGCTTGAAGAAGCGCAGGAGATTCTTCACAGGCATCGCATCGAAAAGCTCCCCGTCGTCAACGACGAGGGCAGGCTCAAGGGGCTGATCACGGTGAAGGACATCTTCAAGCGCCGCCAGTTTCCCAACGCCTGCAAGGACGAGCACGGGCGCTTGCGGGTGGGTGCCGCGATCGGAGCGGCGGCGTCGGACCTCGACCGGGCCAGGGTATTGGTGGAGTCGGGCGTGGACTTTCTGGTGATCGACACGGCCCACGGCCACTCCGAGGGTGTGCTGCGGGCCGTGGCGCGCATGCGCGAAGCATTCCCCGACAAGGATCTGATCGCGGGCAACGTCGGGACTGCGGAAGGGGCGGCTGCCCTCATCGAGCGAGGTGCGGACGCCGTCAAGGTCGGGGTGGGACCGGGCTCGATCTGCACGACCCGCGTCGTGACCGGCGTCGGGTTGCCCCAGCTGACCGCGGTGATGGATGCCGTGGACGGAGCGGCGGGGCGGGTGCCGGTGATCGCGGACGGCGGGATCAGGTATTCCGGGGATGTCGTCAAGGCGCTCGCCGCCGGGGCGCACTGCGTCATGATGGGATCGGTCCTGGCCGGCACGGAGGAGTCGCCCGGCGAGGCGTTTCTGCTCGAAGGGCGCCGCTTCAAGACCGTCCGGGGCATGGGGTCCCTTTCGGCCATGGAAGAGGGCTCCGCGGACCGCTACTTTCAGGATGCGGGCGACAAGCGGAAGCTCGTGCCCGAGGGTATCGAAGCCCGGGTCGCGTACAAGGGCCCCGTGTCCGACACCGTCTTTCAGCTCTCCGGAGGTTTGCGCAGTGGCATGGGCTACTGCGGCGCCGCTTCGCTGGAGGACCTGCGGGCCACTGCCCGCTTTGTACGGGTGACCTCCGGGGGACTACGGGAGTCCCATCCCCACGACGTCACGATCACTCGTGAGGCGCCGAACTACAGTCATTGAACCGGATCGGGGGCCGGCGCGTCACGCGGCTCCCCGACGTTTCCGTCGCATGTCCTTCGCTTCCATCGCACTCCTCCTTGCCGCCTGCGCGCGTCAGCCGCCCCCGCCGCCCGTTCCCGCGGGTCTCGTATCCGAGGCGCCCGTTCGCCAGGCCGCGCCCGACGCCGAGCGGGGCCCTGCGGCAGCCCGGCCCGCACGGTCGTTGCCGGATGTCATTGACCCCCGCCGCGCGGCCATGGCCGACGCGATCGTGACCTCGCCGGGGGCGGGCGAAGACCGGATCGAAGAGCGGATCGAATGGTGGCTGAACTACTGGCGATCCAGGGAGCCGGCCGGATTCCAGCGGGCGCTGACCCGGATGGGCCGGTACGAGCACTTCATCGATGCCGAGTTGGCTTCCCGGGACATGCCGGCGTCGCTTCGCTACCTGCCCATCATCGAAGCCGCGTACTATCCGGAGGCCAAGTCGCCGGCCGGTGCGGGAGGACTGTGGCAGTTCATGCCGGCGACCGCCCGCTGGCTCGGGCTGGAGGTCAACACTCTCGTCGACCAGCGCCTCGATCCGTATGCGGCGACGCCTCTGGCGATGGAGTACCTCGCCCAACTGCAGAAGCAGTTCACGTCATGGTTCCTGACCCTGGCTGCGTACAACGCGGGACCGGGGCGCGTCGAGCGGGCAATACGTGACCACGGAGACGGCCAACCGCGCGAAGACGCCCTTTTCCGCAAGATCCGCGACCGCCTTCCCCCGGAGACCCGGGACTTCATCCCGAAGTACCTGGCCGCGGTCCGTATCGCGAGCGACCCCGCGGCGTTCGGAATGACGGACTACCTGAAGGATCCACCTCAGGTCTTCGACGTGGTCACGGTCGAAGGCGCGGCGTCGATAGACGTCATCGCTCTGGTGGCGGGCGTCGCCGAGGAAGAGGTGAGGCTGCTGAACCCTCACCTGGTGCTCGGTCTCACCCCGGCGGGCCGGTCGACGACGGTTCGGCTTCCGGCAGGTTCGAGTGCGACGTTTGCGGCGCGCTTTGCGGCCGTTCCCGCGGCGGACAGGGTCACCTTCACTGAACACCGTGTCGCGTCCGGCGAGACGCTTTCCGGCATTGCCCGCAACTACCGTGTCGGGGTCGAGGAGTTGCTGGCGGCAAACGCCGGCGTGGAGCCACGGCGGATGCAGGTCGGAACCGTGCTGGTGATCCCGAGGACGCCTGGGGCGCGGGGTGCGCAAAACGTCGATGCGCCCCGCGCGGTCAGCGGGCCGCCTCCGGTCGCGACCCGGGAAGCCCGGTTCGTGGCCGCGAATTCCGCGCCCGCCCGGGAGACCGTCCATGTGGTGAGACGAGGGGAGAGTCTGTGGCTGATCTCCCGCTTCTACGAGGTGGATCTGACGCGGCTCCGGCTCCACAACAACCTGGCCGAGGACGCCCTGATCCACCCCGGAGACGAGATCAGGATACCGCCGCCGGGCTGATAACCGGGTCCAGCCGGGATGCAGCGCCGGTCGAATGCAGCGGGGTTTCTACCGCGGGCTGCCTACTGCCGCCGCCAGTTCCCCGAACGCCCGCCCGACTTCTCTTCCAGCCGGACCGACTCGATCGTCATCCCGCGGTCCACCGCCTTGAGCATGTCGTAGGCGGTGAGCAGCGTCACCGACACCGCGGTGAGTGCCTCCATCTCGACGCCGGTCCGCTCCGTGATCGTCGCCGTGGCCGTGACGATCAGCCCCGGAAGGGACGCGTCCAGCTCGATGTCGACGCTCACACTGGTGGCCGGAAGCACATGGCATAGGGGGATGAGTTCCCCCGCGCGCTTCCCGCCCATGATCCCCGCCACCCTTGCCACCTGTTCCACGTCCCCCTTGGGGTTCCCGCCGTCCACGAGCAGGCGGTAGGCGCGCGGAGAGCACCGCAGAATTCCGCGGGCGACCGCCTTCCGGGCCGTTCGCGCCTTGGCCGTGACGTCCACCATCGCCGCCGCGCCGTCCTCGTCGAGGTGGGTGAGCGCACCCTCGCCGCGCCGGCTAGGCGGCGGGCTTTCGTCCTGGTTGTGCGAATTCGCCATTACTAAACCACTTTGTTTAGTGTTTCTTCCAACTCCAGAAGCAGGGAGGAGATGAAGAGCTGCGGGTTCACATTCCCCAGCGCAAGCATGCGCGCTTCCTCCACCTGGTCGACTGCCCGGGCAACGCGATCGGGGGTCAGCGCCAGCCGCCCCGCGGTCGCACGAAGGAAGGGCAACTCGTCGGAGTTGACCACCTGCTCGTCGCGGCCGAGGCTCGCCGCTCCCAGGTCGCGGATCCACAGCTGCAGACCGGCCATCAGATCCAGCAATCCTCTGGCACCGGCAGGACCGAAGGACAGCGCCGCGGCGTAGCACTCCGCACGCCGTCCCCCCGTGGCCGCCCGCAGCAGGTTGAGAGAACCCTCCCGCTGGCTGGTGTGGGCGCCGTCCGAGTCCAGGCATCCCAGGGCCGCTCCGATGGATCCCTGGGAAAGATCCGCCGCCCGCATCGCCGCCGCCGGGTCGGCGCCACACTCCTCTTCCAGGAACGCGGCCACGTCGGTGGCGGGCAGAGGGGGGAGGTGGATCGGCAGCGCGCGCGAACGGATCGTGTCCAGCAGGCTGCCCGGGTTGCCCGACGTAAGGATGAACCTGCTCCCGTCCGGTGGTTCCTCCAACAGCTTGAGAAGAGCGTTGGCGGCTTCGGGGCTCGCCTCCTGGGGAACCAGATACTCGGCGTCCCCGATGATGAAGAACTGCTCTTCCCCGGTGGCGGGGCGTCGGTGGGCGCGCTTGCGTATGGTCAACACGGCGGCCAGATAGATTCCCCGGACATCCGTCCCGCCCTCTGGCCGCAGGGGTCGACTCCGGAACTCGGCCAGCTTCTCGTGCCGCGCCACTTCCAGCGCTTCGGCGAGCCGCTGCGGGCTGTGCGCGCGCTTCGGGCGGGGCAGGGGGAAGTACCAATGGATATCCGGATGTTCCAGGCGGAGAGCCAGCCGGCAGTTGGTACAGTGGCCACAGGGCTTCTCCGCTCCGGTACACAGCCGGGTTCGGGCGAGCCAATGAGCCAGAGACTGTTTCCCGCACCCCGGCATGCCGTGGATGAGAATGGTGGCCGGGAGCACTCCGCGTTCGAGTGCACGCCTGATCGACGCACGAAGTGCATCGTGTCCCCGAAAGGGCGGCGGGGTCGCCGTTCGCTTGCTTGCACGAGCCATGTCAAGGGGAAGGTAACCGCGCCGCGGTCGAGCTGTCAGCGCTCCGGCCGGAACCGGGTGAGCGCGGACAATTCGTCGCCGGGGTCCGCGATTCGTGTGCGCAACCGCTCGAATGCGTGGCGGATGTGCGATCGCACGGTGGCAGGGGTGACGCGCATGATCCGGGCCACTTCGCGAGGACTCTTCTCGTCGATCAGCCTCAGGGTCAGCGCCTGGCCTTCCCGTTCAGGCAAGTCGTCGATGGCGTCCAGGATCGTCCGTTGCAGGGCGGCCCGTTCCCGCTCCTCGAGGGGGTCTCGCCGATGGCTGGCCGGATTCTCGGTGGCTCGCTCTCCCGCATACCGTTCCAGACCCCTTGCCGCTGACCTGGCTGAGCGGTAGTCGCTCACGCAGACATTCCGGGCGAGCCGGCCCAGCCACGCCCGAAAGGATCCCGTGGCCCTGTAGGTGCGCGCCTTCGCGTATGCCTTCAGCCACGTCTCCTGGTAGAGATCCTCCGCGTGGTCGTGATCCCTCGCGTACAACCTGCACACCCCCAGGACGAAGGAAGCGTGCTCCTCCACGACCCCGCGGCAATAGTCGTGATCCCGCGAAAGGAACCTTGCGGCGTCGAACGACAGCGCTGGCGGGTGCCCCTGCGGGCGGCCTGTCATGGGTTACGAGAGTCGGATGCGAGGGCCGGGACGGTCAGGATCAGGTCAGCTCGAGCGCCAGATCGACGTCCCGTTTCCCGGCTCTGGACTGCCCCCAGGCCGCGGCTGCGCCCCCGGCGGCGGCGAGGAGGGCGAGTTCGGCGGGCGTCACCCCGGGGGCGTTGGCTACTTCGGTCACGAAGACCGCCGCGAGCGCCGTCGCCACCCCGAGCGCAGCGGCAACAAGAGTGTCGGCGGGACGGACATCGGCCCTGCGGACGCGCTTGCGCGCGATTTTCGTCAGGACACGCTCGTTGAGACCGGGTGGTACCTGTACTTCGGGACGGAGCTGCAGGTCTGGACGGTAGAGATGCCTTGCCGCGATCAGGATGTGCAGATCGAGGTTGCAGCTTTCACAGGTCGTGAGGTGCTCGCGGACCTCCGGGTTCACAACCTCGCCGGTTCGGCTGATGGTGGTGATGTCGTCGATGTCGGGGCAGGGCACGGCTCAGATTCCTCCGTGTGCGGGTGGGAGACGTGTCCTGGACGGGACCAGATCGCCGAGAAGCCCGTCCCGGTGGCGGATCACTGCCGTGAGCACGACCACCTGGACCAGGGGTACGACCAGGGGGAGCCACGCCGCCAGGACTCCCGAGACGTTGAGCCAGTCGCGATCGGGGTGGCACGCGAAGTAGATCGCGGTGAAGTACGCAAGGCCGCTGGCGAGCCCGATGGCCAAGCGGGCGTTTCGCCGGGAGGGAGGTGGAAGTGTGCTGGTGAGGCCGGCCGTCAGTAGCCCGAGAAGCGTGTTGAGCATGGCGAACGCGCTCAGAGCCAGAGGCATGTGCAGCAGGAGCCGGACGCGGTTGGGTGGTGTGCGGGCGGAGTCACCGAGGGTATACTCCTCGGGAGGGTTCGCTTCCACAAAGCTGAGTTGCCGCAGCGTCCCGAGAGGTGTCCTCGGGCCGAACGGGCGGGATTCGACGACCTCACCGTGCGGGGCGACGGCTGCATGGTCTGCAAGCGGTGAAACAAACTCCGACATGGTGTACGCGGTGATCGCAGCGAGGAGTCCCACCACCCACGCCAGCCGGTTCCGGGGCCTCTGCGTGCGGGTCAGTGCAATCCCGCCAGCGAAGGCCGCGAAGGGAATGATAAGACCTGCCACGCCGGACACGTAGGAGAGCCAATGCCACACTGACCAGGGCCGCGGCTGCGCCACGGCCAGGGTATGGAACACCACGACCACGCACACCAGCACCCCAGTCCACTGAAGGACGGGCTTCAGTGCGACCCACAGGGCCTTCACGGTCGGCTACCTCCTTCCGGACGCTTTGTCATCGGGTGCTCCGGCAGTCCCGGTCGTAGTCGCAGTCCTTGGTGAGGAAACAGCATTCCCGGCAGCAGTAGGCCTTCGATCCCTCGCCGTGGCAGCAGTCCGAAAGTGTGAACGATGCCACCCAGCTTCGCGCAGGGGTTGCGAACAGAGCGACCGCCAGCAGCACGTTGAGCAGGACCAGACCCATGATGATTCCCTTGCGCATTCCCTCTCCTCTGCCGTAAGCGATTGTGTACAACTGTCATTCCATCCATTCAGCGAGCCACCGCAGCCCGTCCGGTGACTCGTACGACCCGAGCAGTCCCCACAACGCAACCGCCACCGGCTGGAAGGATGCAGGGAACTCGATGGGTTCGATCGCGCCCGATCGGCTGACCCGGAGCCAGCGGCGACCTCGGCCCAGAGGGTCGGTCCGGTTGTCGAAGAGCCGCAGCCATGCGGGGCCGCCCTCCACGCAGACGACCTCGGTCGCGAACGGCAGGTGGTCCGAGAACAGCGGCCGGGCTTCTCTGGCCATGGCCATGAAATCGATCCCCGCGTTGGCATAGTCCGGGCCGAGCTCCACACGGGCCATTTCCTCCAGGTACACTGCGATGTCGGCGTGGCTGATCGAGGACGGTCGCCCCGAAAGGCGCACACTCGTCTTCACGCCCCCGTCGTTGTCCAACCAGGCCAGTTCGTGGGAATTCGGTCGCCAAACGACCAGGTCGGACCCGCACGCATCCCATCGTGGAAGCGCGATGAACTGCCGCGGATCTCCCCCGCCCTGCGTAAGATGTTCCGCGAACCGGACCACCTCGCGTTCCGGTGCCAGGGTGGGAGTCGCCCGAACCACCGAGCCACGCACAAGGTCGGTCGCGCGGTCCAGCCGGGTGGGGAAATCACTTGCCAGGACGCCGTCTCCGGTCCTGCGGACTCGGTAGGGATAGGCGTAGGAGATTTCCAGAATCCTCTGCCCACCGGGAAGAGCCCCCGGATTGAGGGGTTGCGACACCAGCACGGAGAGCTCGGAGTCCAGAACCGTGTGGCGCCGGATTCCCAGGTCCCACACATGAGCGGTCCCGTCTCCCGGGTCGACCTGCAGCGCCACGGGGAAGGAGAATTCGGCGGGCCCCTCGCCACGCCTCCCCCCGCGCCGCACGGATCCGGACGAGCGCTCGATGCGTGTCACGAAGGGTGGCGACATATCCAGTACCCAGATTGCATCTGCAGTCTCGACGACTTCCCGGATGTGCGTGAAATCGAGTTCCGGATAGCGGGTCACGATGGCCGTAGCCGGGACCTGGTGGAACTGGAGCGCGGGTTGCTCGGGAGCCGTGCAGGCAAACGTGGTTATCAGGACGCTCACCACCCAGGCAAGCCGTGACGGCAACTGTCGCGGCGTCATCGGTGCGCCGGCTCCCCCGGCTCGAGCCGGCTCGCGAACCGTGCCACGGAGGGCCGCTGCAGGGTTGCGGCGACTCTGGACAACTCGCTCCCGTGATCCTGTGCGGTAACCCGGCCGCTCCCGTCCAATGCGAAGATCCACGGCGTGCGGCTGACCAGGGCGTGTTCCCGGCTGCCCGGGACATCGCCGAGGACCGTCACCACCGGGAAGGTCCACCCGTTGGCGTCCGCATGCTCCTTCGCTTCGTGAAACGATCCGGGAGCGAGCGCGACGACGTGCGAGGGCCCCTCGGCCGCCTGGAACCAGGACCGCCACTCGGGAGCGACACGCTGCGAATGCTCGCACTCCGGGTCGAAGACCAGAACGAGTATGGGACCTCCGTCAGCGAGTGGGCGCAGGGTCCCGTCCGCGCCCCGTACCCGCACGCCGGACAGATCATCGCCGACCGCTATGTATCCGTCCCGATCCGGACCGGGCGGTCGGCTGAGAAATGCAAACTGGATGACTGCCAGGGCTGCCAGAGCGATTGGCGGACCCGCCCTGGTCCTGAATGCCGAATCCCTCACCCGTCCCTCCTGGAATTCCGTCACTGACACGAATTGACTCTTACCCTTGTTAGACTCCTCAGAGGCCAAAACCGTGCAAAGCCGGTCCGCGCCGGGGTCAGTCCCCGCGGCTCTTCCGCTCCCCGGCCAGCCTGACCGCCAGCCGGATCGCCTCGATCATCGATGACGGTTCGGCCACCCCGCGTCCGGCGATGTCGAAGGCGGTCCCGTGGTCGGGGGAGGTGCGGATGAAGGGGAGGCCAATGGTCACATTCACACCCTGGCCAAACGCCGCCGTCTTGAACGCTGCCATGCCCACATCATGATAGGGGGCCACCACGGCGTCGAACTCCCCGGAGAATGCCCGCTTGAAGACCGTGTCCGCGGGCACGGGGCCCGCGACGTGCCACGGCTCCCCGGCCAGCGCGGCCAGAGCCGGCTCGTAGACGTCCCGTTCCTCCGACCCGAACAGCCCCTCGTCGGAGGCGTGCGGGTTGAGCGCACAGAGCGCGATCCGCGGATTCCGCACACCCCAGTCCGAGCAGAGCGCGGCGCCCAACAGCCGGGTCTGCGAAACGAGCAACTTCACCGTCACCAGATCGGGGACCCGCGCGAGGGGAACGTGGATCGTCGCGAGCAGCACCCGCCGGGGCGGTTGCCTCCCCCGTCCGCCCCGCCCCTCGTCGCACATCAGCATCCCCACCCGCCGGGCCCCGGACAGCGCCATCAGCATCTCGGTGTGGCCCGGGTGGTATCCTGCCGCGATCAGGGCGGGCTTGTGCACGGGGGCGGTCACGACGGCGTCCACCTCACCCCCGAGCGCCAACTCCACGGCGCGCTCGATGGCCAGCCCCGCCGCCCGTCCCGGCCCCAGCCCCGCCGCCCCACCGGCCACCGCCTCGAACCGGCACGATCCCCACGAGCCCCCGCCACACTCCGCGGGGCCGATCACGCGGGTCAGTTCGCCTCGAAGCCCCGCGAGCGTCCCCGGGGCGCGGGCCGCAGCCTGCGCACCCTCGCCCGTGGCGCCAGCAGCCTCTGCGTTCACACCCGCGCCCGTTGCAGCCGCCTCCGACAGCAGGGTGGCCAGAGCCTTTCCGGTCACCTCCGGCCCGATCCCGCGCGGGTCCCCCAGCGTGATGGCCAGGCGCACACTTCCGTGCTCCGGCATGTCCGCCGCCGCCTCGACCATGGAAAGCCGCCTCAGTTGACCTGCTTTATGTAGGTCTTGGCGCGCAAACGGTCCAGGAGCGCGTCGAGCCGCTTCTGCTGTAACAGGGTGGCACGGATCTGTGACTCGAGGTCGTCGTAGGTGTACTCACCGGCTTCCCGGGTTTCGATGATCTTCAGGATGGCGAAGTACTCCTGTCCGCGTTCGGTGAACTGGAGTGGGCCGACCGTCTCTCCTGCCTCGCGGCCGGTCAGGGCGGCCACATACGCCGGCGCCAGGATCTGCGCCACCTGTCTCAGGGGGACGGTCGCCGAGTCGGGCAGGCTGGGGTCGTGGAATTCGTCGATCAGCAGCTGAAAGTCCTCGCTCTTGGCCTGGGTAGCGATCTGCTCCGCCCGTTGTCGGGTGCGGAGGACATCCGCCGGGCCTACCTCGGGACGGATGAGGATGTGACGGGCCTTGCGTTCCGCGAAGCGCACCCGCTCGACGAGGATGATGTGGTACCCGAAGATGGTCTCCACCAGGTCGCTGATCCCGCCCTCCAGAAGCTGGAAGGCGGCCTCGTCGAAAGCGTCGGCGAAGTTGCCCCTTCGGAACCAGCCCAGATCACCGCCCGCCTGAGCGGAGCCGGGATCCTGCGAGTACTCCGTCGCGAGTTCCGCGAAGTCTTCGCCTGCACGGGCCCGCTCCAGCAGTCCCTCGATGAGCGCTACGGCCTCCGCCCGCGACGAGTCGGAAGGGGCGACGGTCAGAAGCATTTGTTTGAAGGTTACCGTGGCTGGGCGCTGCTGGATGGTATTGCGTCCTGCTTCAAAGAAGTCGAACAGCTCCTCTTCGGTGACCTCGACAGCGGTCTGGTCCGCGTTGCGCGCTACGTACAGGGACGTGAGCTGTTGCTGTGCGATCTGGTCCCGGAGCATCTCCCGGTAGCTCTGGACCGACAGCCCCTCGAGCTCGAGCACCCGTTCCATCTCCGCCCGGCTGCCGAAGTTGTCCTCGACCTCGGCCAACTGCTGCTGGAGCGCATCTTCCACGCGTGCGTCGTCGACCTGGAGCAGGGTGTCCAGAGTTGCGGCCTGAAGGATGATCTGCTGCGTGATCAGCTGATCCAGGAGGGACTGGCGGAAATCATCCCACTCGTCCGATCCTTCCCCGGGCACGGGTCTGCCCTCCGCGCGCCATTGGTTCTGCTGCTGTTCCACCTGGGAAAGCAGGATGACGGAATCGCCGACGATGGCAACCACCCGGTCCACCAGCCGGTCACGACCCACCTGGGCCGTGGCGTTGCCAGGTATGGCCACAAGCAGGAACAGGGCAGCCAGTCCCTGAGCCAGCGGCGCTGCGTTTCGCCACGGGCTGCCATGCGTTCGTCTCATGCCGGTCCTCCGCTCAGGAGTCCTCGCTATCGTGCTTGCGGTGATTGGAGCTCCTCGATGCGTGCCACGGTTGCACCTATGCGGGTGCCGTCGATTTGCCACGCACTCCGGTTTCCGACGACAAGGTAACACTTGCCCTGCGTTCCGGTATATCGTTAAGTGACCGGACTGCCAGTCACCGGACCAGGCCGCCCGCTGTCCAGAGCGGCGCCACCACCTCAAGGAGGATCGAGTATGCACCACCTTCGTCAGATCAGCGCCATCGCACTGCTTTCCGCGATCGCCTTGCCCGCGACCGCCCAGGAGCGGGCGTCCGTCGCGGGCTCGGTTCGCGACGCGAACACGATGGCACCCCTCTCCGGTGCCCAGGTCATCATCGAGGGCACCAACTTCGGAGGGCTCGCCAATTCGGATGGGCGCTTCGTCATCCTCAACATTCCGCCGGGTACCCACTCGGTCCGCGCCGTCTTCATCGGTTACGGTCCGGCGGTTCAGGAGATCACGGTCGCGGAAGGCGCCACTGCCGAAGTGAACTTCGAGTTGTCCACAACGGCGCTGGCGCTCGACGAGATCATCGTCACGGCAACGGGCCGGCAACGCAAGCGCGAGATCGGGAACGCGGTCGGGGAAATCAAAGCCGCGGAGCTGATCGAGATCGCCCCGATCAACAACATCGCCGATCTCATCCAGGGCCGTTCCGCCGGGGTCCAGGTCCTCAACTCCGCGGGCACCTCCGGGGTCGGGTCGCGCATCCGGATCCGCGGATCGAGCTCCATCTCGCTGTCGAACGATCCGCTGGTCTATGTCGACGGCATCCGCGTCGACAGCCGGAACAGCGGTCTCGGCGCGGGAGGACAGGAGGCGTCCCGGTTGGACGACTTCAACCCCGAGGACATCGAGTCGATCGAGATCGTCAAGGGACCGGCGGCGGCCACGCTCTACGGCACCGAGGCCGCCAACGGCGTAATCCGGATCACGACGCGGAGTGGCGTTCCCGGCGAGACGCGTTGGAACATCTGGGCCGAGTCAGGGATCATCCAGGAACCCAACACCTACCCGCTGAACTATGCGGGGCTCGACGCGGCCGGCGGCAGGTACGCAAGGGCCTGCCGGCTGAACGAGGTGGCTCAGGGTCTCTGCAACCAGACATCGGTCGAGTCGTACCAGGTCCTGCACGATCCCGCCCTCTCGCCGATCGACACCGGCGGCCGCGGACAGCTCGGGCTGTCGGTCACCGGCGGCACCGAGCGCATCAGCTACTACATCGCGGCCGAGATCGAGGACGAGACCGGTCCGTACTCGCTTCCCCAGCCCGACCGCGAGGACCTCGAGGGGCGGGGAGTCCCGATCACCAACGAGGTGGAGCGCCCGAACCAGTTGGGGCGCAAAAACCTGCGGGTGAACCTGAACAGTCAGATCTCCGACGATGTGACGCTGGCGCTCCGGCTCTCCTACCTGGACAGTCACTTCGCGTACATGGGGAACGACAACAACTCGTTCGGCTTCCTGCCCAGCGCCTTCTTCGGCGGGTCGAACCCGGACCGGGCCTGGGGCTTCCAGCGCCCGGCCCAGCTCTTCGGCCGCACCTTCTACCAGGACACGCAACGGTTCACCGCGGGCAGCACTGTCAACTACGAACCGTTCCAGTGGCTCGTATTCCGCGGAACGGGCGGCTTGGACTACTACAACCGCGGGGACATCTCTTTCTTCGCGCGGGACATCGGAGTGCCGGGTGATCGGGACCGCGGCCGCAAGGACACAGACTACCTGAACCAGTGGCAGTATACGTTGGACGCCAGCAGCACCGCGTCCTTCGACCTGACCGAGGCGATCGCGTCGAGGTCCACCGTCGGTGTGCAGTACTTCGAGAACCAGTATACCGGCACTCAAGCCTGGGGGATCGACATCGTCAACGGAGCTTCGTCGATCGGGGCCGCCGCCGAGACCTTCTCCGATGAGTTCCACACCTTCGAGAAGACCGCCGGGCTGTTCATCGATCAGCAGATCGGCCTCAACGACCGACTGTTCGTGACCGGCGCCCTCCGCGCCGACGACAACAGCGCCTTCGGCCAGGACTTCGACCTGATCTACTACCCGAAGGCGAGTCTCTCGTGGCTCGCCTCCGAAGAGGCCTTCTTTCCCCAGCTCGGCTTCCTGGACCAGCTCCGCTTCCGCGGCGCCTGGGGGCGGTCAGGCCTTCAGCCGGGGTCGGACGACGCGATCCGAACGCTGTCCGCGACCGCGATCACGACCCCCGGCGACGAGACGGGATCTGGCGTGTCGATCGGAAACATCGGCAACAGCCTGCTCGAGCCCGAGAGGTCCAGCGAGATCGAGTTGGGTCTCGATGCCGAGATCTACGGAGGACGGGCGGCGCTGGAGTTGACCTACTACGACAAGCGCACCGACGGGGCGCTCATCAGGGTGCCGCTTGCGCCGTCGCTGGGAGCGAGCAATTCGCGCTGGGTGAACATCGGCGAAGTACAGAACGCGGGCTGGGAGGCATCACTCAGCGGAACCATCCTCCAGAGCGATGCGGTGACCTGGGATCTGACGCTGTCGGGTTCGACGAACCACAATGAACTCCTGTCCCTCGGCGAGGGCACCGAGCCGATCGGCTCCCAAACCCGGTTCGTGCCGGGCTTCCCCCTGGGCGGCCAGTGGGACCGGCCGCTCCAGAGCTGGAGCGACGCCGACGGCAACGGCATCCTCACGCCGGACGAGCTGACGATCGGCGACACCATTGAGTACATCGGGCCGGGGCAGCCCAAGAACCAGCTGACGATCACCACGAACTTCCGGATTTTTGACAAGGTCCGGGTGTACGGGCTCCTCGACTACCGCGGCGACTACATCGCCTACAACAACACCGAGCGTTTCCGCTGCCGCTTCCGGCTCTGCGGGGCGCTCATCGATCCGGGGACTCCCATCGACGAGCAGGCCCGTGCGGTTGCCTCGCTGCTGCACCCCAGCCAGACCGTGTGGGGCTACATGGAGCGTGGAGACTTCTGGAAGCTTCGCGAGGTCTCGGTCCGCTTCGATCTGCCGGATGCCTTCACGAGCCGCATCCGGGCCTCGCGCGGGTCCCTCACCCTGACGGGCCGCAACCTGGGCGTGTGGACGGACTACACGGGAATGGACCCCGAGATCAACTGGAACGGATCGGGCGACAACTTCGGAGTCTCCGAATTCCTGACCCAGCCGCCGGTGCGCTACTACACCCTTCGCCTCAACTTCGCCTTCTAGGAAAGGAGACAGACCATGAAGAACCTTAATGACAAGGTCTGGCCGGCCCTGGTGATGCTGATGACACTAGGCGTGGCCGCGTGCGATACCGACAGCCTCCTGGAGGTTGTCGACCCCGACATCGTGACTCCCGCCGACGTGGTGGGCCCAAAGGGCGCGGAGCTGTACTGGGCCGGCGCTGTCGGCCTCTTCGCGGGCGCCTTCTCCAGCGGGAGCGGTGGACAGGCTGTCTACGGCGGTATGATTGCCGACGAGTTTCACCTGTCGGGCACCTTCCCGACGCGGAACGAGGTGGACCGGCGGGAGATGGACGACCGCAACGGGACGCTCCTGGGTCAATACCGGAACCTGCACCGGGCACGGGTCGGCACCAAGAATGCCGCCGAGCGCATGGCGGAGCTGTTGCCCGGCGACCCCCGCGTCGCCGAGATGTGGAGCATGAACGCCTACTCCAACCTGTTCTTCGCCGAGCACTACTGTTCGGGTGTTCCGTTCAGCGACACGCCCAACGAGGGCGACATCGTGTACGGTGAGCAGCAGACCACACAACAGATTTATGACGCCGCGGCCGCAAGCTTCGGAGCGGCTGACGCGGCGGCGGGGAGTGATGCCAACCAGAAATACCTGGCGGCGATCGGTGTCGCGCGGGTGCGCCTCGACCAGGGCGACTATGCCGGTGCCGTGAGCGCGGCCTCGAGTGTGCCCGGCGGCTGGAGCTACAGCGTGCGGAGCAAGGCCGGCGGGAGCCAACAGCAACGGAACGCCGTCTTCGAGTTGAACCAGCGCCAGCGGCGCTGGTCGCTCTCCGACATGGAGGGTGAGAACGGCGTGGCATTCCGTTCCGCCGAGGATTCCCGCGTGCCGTGGGAGGACTCCGGGGGGCCCGGCTTCGACCAGGAGACGCCGCTGTTCCACCAGTTGAAGTACGACTCGGAGGAGTCCGATGTCGTGCTTGCCAGCGGATTGGAAGCGCAGCTGATCCAGGCCGAGCAGGAGTTGAACTCGGGCGGGCCGTGGCTGGCGACCCTCAACGCGCTGCGGGCGGGCGCGGGGTTGCCGGCGTTGGAGGACCCGGGAAGCGACATGCAGGCGAGCGCCCGGGTGCTCTTCGAGGAGCGCGCGCGGTGGCTCTTCGGGACCGGTCACAGGCTGGGCGACTTGCGGCGGATGGTCCGCCAGTACGGTTTCCAGCAGGCGCAGGTCTTCCCGACCGGGAGCTTCTTCAAGGGCGGGGCCTACGGTACCGACGTGAACTTCCCGATCCCGTTCGAGGAGCACGAGAACGAGTCGCTCTCGGGTCTGGAGGGACAATCCCTCTGCCTCGACCGGGGAGCGTAAGGGTAGGGGCGCTGGCCACGAGCCAGCCTTGGAGCGGCGCCCGGGGGCGTCCTGTCGTCACGGCGGGGCGCCCCTTCTTCTCGTCCCGTTACCCCTTGGCGGCAGCGCCCCGCGTGCGGATCAGGATGACGCCATCTCCGGCATTCGTGCCGTAGTAGGTCGTGGCGTGCACGCCGCTCAGCACCTGGATGCGTTCGATGTTGCTGGCCGGCAGAGAGTCCAGCAATCGCATGTCGCGGACGCGGACGCGGTCGATGTAGATCGGCATGTCTTCGGTCAGCGAGAGGCTGGAGAACCCGCGCCGGTGGATTCGCTGCGGCGAGCCCGTCCCGGATTCCTGGAAGCGTGCGTACCGGACCGTCCGCTGCAGCGCCTCCCACATGGTGCTCGCCTCGGACTCGGCGATCTGCTCTTCGGTGATCACGGTGCCTTCGTGCAGATCCGGGAGGACCGTGCTGGGGCGTATGCCGCATCCGGCGGCCAGCAGGACCAGCAACGCCAACGAGTATCTCATGATGATTGGAGCTCCTCGATGCGTGCCACGGTTGCACCTATGCGGGTGCCGTCGATTTTCCACGCACTCTGGTTCCTCAGGAGAAGTATAACCCCGCCCAGGGGAATGATCTCCTGTTCGCCGGAGACGATCCGGATCAGCGCCGCTTCCACCACGTCCTCGGCGCTCCCCGCATCGGTCGAAGCAGCGGTATCGGCCGCGCCGTCTGCCTCTGTGGCCCCGGGTGCGAGGCCGATGACCTCGGCTCGCCGCAGGATCGCTGATCGCACCTCCGCCGAGACAGAATCGACTTCGGCCCGAGATGGCGTGAAACCCAGCGAACGGGCCTCCTGCAGCAGCAGCGCCTGCTGGCCGAGGCGGCGCAGCGCGGCCTCCAACTCGTCGGCGGATGCGCCCAGGACGCCCTCCGCGAAGCCTTCCGGCGAGTTGCGTGCCAGGTCGACGAAGTCTCCGGCGGTGTAGCTGCCGCCCGTCCAGGTCAGGAGCGGGCGGCGGGCCGCGCCGCTGGACAGCCGCGACGGGGTCGCCGTGGCGAGGGCCCGGGTGATCTCCATCGCGCCTTCCGCGAGCTTCAGCCCCGAGGTGGAATCGAGTCGCGCAATGTACTCGGCCTCGGCGACATTCATGCGTTCCTGCTGGATGCGGCGGCGGAACTCGTCGCCGACTTCCGCAAGCTCCGGGACCTCGAGGGCGTCCAGCCGCAGCAGATGGTAGCCGAGCCCGGTTTCGACTGGATCGCTGAGCTCTCCGGGCCCCAGAGCGAAGACGGCGCTGTCGATGGGGGCCAGCATCTCGCCGCGTCCGAAGGTGCCCATGCTGCCGCCCCTGCGGCCGCTCCCCGCGTCTCCGCTGTACCGCGCGGCCATGGTGGCGAAGTCGGCGCCCCCGACGATCTGGGTGTGCAGTGCTCCCGCAACAGCGAGCACGCTGTCCCGCTGCCGCGTCGTTGCGTTGCGGGGAAAGAGGAGGAGGATCTGTGCGGCCGTGGCCCGGGCGCCGGGCATGTCCGCGGCGAAACGCTCGGTGAGCTCCTCGTCGGTGATCACGGTATCGACATCGACCATCTCCTCGCGCAGGTGCGACAGCATCAATTCGTCCAGGGGCTGCTCGGTGGCGAGTCCCACATCCAGCGATCGGAGGGTCGTGTCGGCGTGCAGGTGGCCAGCCAGCAGGGTGTAGTCCACCCACAACTCGGCGACGGCGCGGACTACCTGTGTGTCCCCCGGCACGGTGCTGTTGTTTGCGATCAACCGGGCCGCGTGTTCGACGGTGAGGCGGTTCCCGCCGGCCTCCGCGAGAGGACCGGGTCCGCAGCCCGTGAAAAGGAGTGCCGCCGCCAGACAGGCGACGGACAGGGGGGTGCGCGACATATTGTCCACCTTGTTTGTTCGAGAATCTGTCACACGTAACCTACTTCCGTCATGATGTCACGACGGCGCGGAGCATTTCGGCGCTGCCCGCTGTTGCGGGTTCGCCCCCGGTGCGGCTCCCTTCGTTCTCGTCGCACCCTCCCAGCGCGTCCATCGCGCGTGCCACCACGTCGGCCAGCCCCTCCGCATCCGCGCACTCCAGGATCATCGACAGCGGCGTGACGCGGCGCACCTCGATGGTCACCCGGTCACCCCGGAGCGCACCTTCCAGCGCGGACATGCGCGGGAGGACATCGGGCCGGAAGTTGACCCGGGCACGGTTCGCCCGCACCAGGATCCGGTCGACGCCGGCCCGCTTCCCCACAATCCCGAGGAGAGACTTCTCCAGCAACCGCCTCACCTCGGCGGGAGGTCGTCCGAAGCGGTCGGTGATCTCCACGGCCAGCGCGTCGAGTTCCTGCCGCCGTGACACCCGGGAGAGGCGTCGGTACAGGTGAAGCTTCTGGTGCTGGTCGGCCACGTACGCGTCCGGCAGGTAGGCGCCGGCCTCCATCGTCACCTCGGGGCGGGGATACTCCTTCTTGTCCGGCCCGTCACGCATACGCTTGACCGCGTCCTCCATGAGGCGCATGTAGGTGTCGAGCCCCACCGCGTGGGCGAAGCCGGATTGATCCTCGCCCAGCAGGTTCCCGGCGCCGCGAACCTCGAGGTCTCTGAGCGCGATCTGGTACCCGCTTCCCAGCTCGGAATGGTGCTCCAGCACCTGCAGCCGCCTCTCGGCCTCGGCGGTAACCGTCTCCGGCACGATCAGGTAGCAGTACGCGCGCCTGTCCCACCGGCCTACGCGCCCACGGATCTGGTACAGCTGGGAGAGGCCGAAGCGGTCTGCCCGCGTCACGATGAGGGTGTTGGCGTTCGCCACGTCCAGGCCGTTTTCGATGATCGAGGAACAGACCAGGATGTCGGTGTCCCCGTCCACGAAGCGGGTCATGGCCCGGTCGAGGGGACCCGCGCCCATCTGGCCGTGGGCGACGTCGATGGCCGCGCCGGGGAGGAGCCTGCGTACCCGCTCGGCAGCCGTGTCGATGGTTTCCACCCGGTTGTGCAGGAAGAAGACCTGGCCGCCCCGGTCGAGCTCGCTCTGGCAGGCCTCGGCGATCAGATGGTCGCTCCAAGCGATCACATGGGTCATGATCGCCATCCGGTCCCGGGGCGGGGTGCGGATCAGCGACAGGTCCCGGATCCCCGCGAGGGAAAGGTAGAGCGTCCTGGGGATGGGCGTGGCGGTCAGGGTGAGCACATCCACCGTCGTGCGCAGACGCTTCAGCCGTTCCTTCTGGCGGACGCCCAGGCGCTGCTCCTCGTCGATGACCACCAGGCCCAGGTCATGGAAGGAGACGTCCCCGGACAGGAGCCGGTGGGTACCGACGACGATGTCGGTCGTCCCCTGCCGCAACCCGGCCAGCACCTCACGCTGGCGCGCCGGGGGGTCGAAGCGAGAGAGTGACCCCACGATGACCGGGTAGTCCGCGAGGCGGTCGCCGATGGTCTTGACGTGCTGGGCCACCAGTACCGTCGTCGGGGCGAGCACGGCGACCTGTTTTCCATCCTGGACCGCCTTGAAGGCCGCCCGGATCGCGACCTCGGTCTTCCCGTAGCCGGCGTCTCCGCAGACGAGCCGGTCCATGATTCCCGACGACTCCATGTCGCGCTTGATATCCTCGACGGCGGCTTGCTGGTCGGGCGTGTCTTCGTAGAGGAAGGCAGACTCCATCTCGCGTTGCCAGCCGGTGTCGGGGGAGAACGCGTGACCGCGCCGGGACCGGCGGGCGGCGTATAGCTCCAGCAGTTCGGCCGTCATCTGATGGATCACGGCTTCGGTCCTACGTCTCAGGGTCTTCCACCGCTTCCCCCCGATCCGGTGAAGGCGGGCGGGTTTGTCGCCCGGGTGCGCGCCGACCCAACGCTCGACCTGATCCAGCCGGTAGACGGGGACGCGGAGCACTTCGCCCCCGTCGTAGGCGACCACGAGGACCTCGATCGACTCTCCGCCGACCTGCATGCGCTCCAAGCCGCGGAAGCGGCCGATGCCGTGGTCCATGTGGACGATGTGATCACCCGGCGATAGTTGGGCCAGGCTCTCGAGAGACGCGGATCCCCTGAAGCGCCGCCCCCGCCTGAGCTTTCGGCTGCGGTGGAAGATCTCGTGATCGGTGAGGACGTTGGCGACAGGTGTGGAATCGGCGATGCGAAAGCCGCGGGTCAGCGAGCCCACGACCAGATGGCACCCCGCGGGCGGTGTGCCCCGCCGGTCCGACAGGAGATCGTCCAGCCGGTCCGCCTGGCCGTCGTTGTCGCAAAGGATGAAGGTCTCGGCGCCCTCGCCGGCCGCGTCCCGCAGGAAGGAGCGGAGCCGGCGCATGTTCCGCCGGACCGGAGGCGGCCGGTGTGCCTGAAACACCGGGTCGCCCACATGTTCCTCCACGAACGAGAGCCGTGGGTGGCGCGCGATCCGCTCGGCGACCGCCTCGGCGGTCAGGAAGAGGGTGGCGGGATCGGTGGCGGGATTGCCGTGGCGTACCTCTTCCCGGTAGTGCGTATCGGCCCGCCGCCACATCTCTCTCGCGTCTTCGTCCCACGGCTCGGTTCCGATCCGGACGAGGACGGTGTCACGGGCCAGACGGTCCAGGATGGAGCAGGGCGTCTGCCGGGTCGTGTCCACCCGGCCTCCGAAGCGGACGGGCAGGATGTCGACACGGTCCACCCCCTCGGTCGAGCGCTGGTCGAGGATCCGGAAATGGCGGATGGACTCGACCTCGTCCCCCCAGAACTCGACGCGCGCAGGGCCTGCCGCGCCGAAGGAGAACAAGTCGATCAAGCCGCCGCGGACCGCGTAGTGCCCCGCCTGCTCGACCATCGGCGCTCGTTCGAAGCCACGCGTCTTGAGCGCGTCGATGAGGGCGTCCCGGCGAAGCTCCCGCCCCGTGGTGACGGTGAAGCGGAGATCCGCGAGGTCGTCCGGGATGGGTGCGATCTCCTGCAGCGCCCGCCGGGTGGCAACCAGGATGCGCGCGCGGCCCGCAAGGAGGGATTCGACCGCCTCGACGCGCTGGCCCGCGATTTCCGGCGCGGGGTTCTCCACTGGGCCGGATTCGTCGAGTGGCTGCCCGCCGTCGCCGGCCACGCCTTCCCGTTGGGGGTACTGGACCGCCACGCCGGGGCCGAGCAGAGTCTCCAGGTCGCCGATGTGCTCGCCCGCCTCGACGGGCGAGGAGGCGGCGATCACCCACAGCCGGGTGGGCAGGTGGCCGGCGAGGGCCGCTACGGTGGTCAGGGACAGCGACCCGGCCGCGCCGCCCACAGTGCGCGACTCGCCGGGTGCGGGCAGGTCACGCAGCAGAGCATGGTAGGCGGCGGTCGTCGCGACGGCCGCCGCCGCGGGGTGGGGCGCGGGTCGCGACGGGGACTTCCCCATGCGACTACCGGGCCTGGCCGCCACTCGTCCGGCGGCTGCGCAGGGTGCGAGAGGCGGCCACGACGGTCTCCGCGATCAACAGCGCCAGGAGAAGTGCGGCGAGGGTGCGCCATGGCTCGGGGCCGCGACCCGCGCGGAAGATGTGCCGGGACCACGCCGAGGCGTCGTCGACGATGGTGGCGACCCCCGGAATGGCCTGGCGGATGTCTGCGTGAGACGCCGGGCTGAGGTCCGTTTCCGCGGCCGGCGGGTTGACCGGGACCGCCTCGAGCACGCTGTCGGCGGCCAGCGCCCTGTACAGCCCGGCAGTGGCGGTGCCCAGGAAGGGCTGATCTCCGTCCACGGGATATTGGGTGCCGTCGGGAGCCTGTACGACGGTGGTTGTGGGCGGGGGGCGGAAGTTCGTCCCGGCGGTGACCGGCCCCGCATCGGCTCCTCCGGCGGACCAGCGCTCGATCGCCCACTCCAGCAGCGGAATCATCGCGGCCGAGACCGGGAGATTCGTAGACCGTTCGTCCAGGGGTGACGCGAGGAGCACGTACGGCCCCGTGGCGGCCGTTCCCGCCAGCAGCCAAGCGTCGCCGCTGGAGAGGGTCACGACAGACCCTGACCGGGCAGCCGACCCCTCCTGCGTACCCGTGACCAGGGCGCGGTCGTCGTCACCATCGTCCGTGGACACGAGGGGGAAGAAACGGTAGATGTCGACCCCCTCCAGGGCGACCGCGAGGTCGCTGGAGACGATCCGGGCTCCTTCGCCCGTGCCCGTTTCGTAGCGGAACGGGATTCCCGCCTCGGCGAGCCGGCGGTTGAGCGCCGGGAGGCTGGCCGGGTCGGAGGGAGGAAGCACGAAGACGTTCTGTGACCGATCGCGCCGATCGAGTCCTTCGCCGCCGACGCTGATCAGGGTGGCCGCCCGTCCCGCTCCCCCCAGCGAGATGCGGTCGTTCTCCCTCAGGACCGCAAGCGCCTCGCTCAGGAAGAAGGGGGCGGGGCCCAACACGCCGACGGGGGTCGGGTCGCGGACCGTAAAGGAGAAGTAGCGGCGATCGTCGGCCGTGAGGGGATCGGGGTCGATCTCCACATAGCCATCGACGCGGCCGGGCGGAAATGGTCCGGCGGGAAGGCGAACGGTGGTGCCCGCGGGCGCGTTGGCCGCGGCTCTGACCTGCCCGCCGATGTACAGGCGAACACCCACCGTGTCCTCCTGCGCGCCCCCCGCAATCGACACCGCGGCTTCGGTGCGGCGGCCCGCAAGGGGAGGAAGACCTCCTCCGAACGACACACGCTCCACACCCCGGTTGTTCTGGTCGCTTGCCGGGGCCCCGTACACCAGGACGGGGATGTCCTCCTCGCCGCCGGGGAGAGGTTCGGGAAAAGCGGTGGCCTGGAGGTCGGTGAAGACGTGGACTTCCCTGTACGGCAGGTCGCTCTGTCCGACCAGAGTGCGAGCTCTGGCTATGGCCCGGCTCAGGTCGCCGTGTCCATGGCCGGCCGAGGTCTGGTCGATGGCCTGGAGGGCCTGGACCGTCCCGCCGGGGACCGCCGGCTCCCAGGGGGTGCCTGCCCGCACCACCCAGATGACGTCATCGTGGCTGGCGCCCTCCACGCTCCGCCGCGCCACCGCCTTGAGCGTGTCGAGCCGCCGCTGTCCGTCCTCGATGATGGTGGTGCTCAGGGAGTTGTCGAGGACGAGGGCGAGGGCGGTCGGGTCGTGGCTGCCCCCCGGACCGGGGAAGTGGATGCGGGCACCGAGCAGCACCACCACGACCACGATGGCGGCGCGAAGCATGAGCAGGAGCAGCTGTTGGGTGCGGATCTGGCGGGCGTGCTCCTTCTCGGTTCTAAGCAGATACCGGATCGCGGGGAAGCTGAATGTCTTGCTTTCCTGGCGGTAGAAGAGGTGCAGGATGATCGGGACGAGCACCGACAGGCCTGCCAGGAGAAAGAGAGGGTTGAGGAAGCCCATTCAGGGGAGTCGCTGGCGTTTCCAGAGGTAGAAACGAAGGGCCCGTGAGAGGGGCTCGTCGGTGCCGATGGTGGAATAGGCGATCCCTCGGCTCGTCAGGGAAGCGGTCCACTCGGCGACGGCATCTTCCACGGCGTCCCTGTACTGGCGCCGCATGTCCGCGACCGAGACCTGGAGCGAGTCCCCCGTCTCCGGGTCGATGAACCGGGTCTCGCCGGTCGTGGGCAGGTCGCGTTCCCCGGGGTCGATGAGGTGAAAGACCAGCACTTCGTGCCCGGTGTGCTGCAGGTAGATCAGCGCCTTGGCGGTCGCCGCGGGGTCGACGAGAAGGTCGGATATGAGAATCACGAGCCCTTTGCGCTTCAGACGCATGGCCACGTTCTTGATCGCCGACTCCGAGTCCGTCCTGCCCCCTCCCTTCAGGGCGTGCAGATGCTGAAGCAGCAAGCGCCAGTGCACCTTGCCGCCCCGGGCCTGCGTCTGCCTCACGATCCGCTCGTGGAAAGCCATCAGGCCGACGATGTCGCCCTGCCGGATGAGGATCAGCGAGATGGCCGCGGCGAGGTGCTTTGCGTACCACAACTTGGACGGGAGACGAGGTCGGGACGACCAGGCCATCGACTCGCTGATGTCGATGAGCATGTACGCCCGCAGATTCGTCTCCTCCTCGTACTGCTTGACGTAGAAGCGGTCCGACCTGGCGAACATGCGCCAGTCCAGGGTGCGGAGATCGTCCCCCGGCTGGTACGCGCGGAGTTCCGCGAACTCGGCCGAAAAGCCCCGGTTCGGCGACCGGTGAAGCCCCAGCAGGAAGCCGTGCACCACCTGCCGGGCGATGATGTCGATCCCCCCAAGCTCTGCCAGCGTCGCCGGGTCCAGAAGATCCGTGCGGCGGTCCCGGTGCGGGGTGATCGTCTCGTTGGTAGCCATGCTTCACTGAATGTGACGAAGCGCCGCCCCTTCGACAACGACCGCCCCGAGGGACAGGCACAGCCGACCGGAGGGATCCTCCCCCCCGGCCTCCTGTTCCGGTATCGGCGCGCGGGATTGAACCCGGTCCCTCAGCCCCCCGGCCGATACACGACGGACATCTTGATCCGCCGCCCCCTGGGGCTGTGTGTGAAGCCGTCGTAGGACTGCTCCCAGTTGACCAGGGGCGGGTCGGAATCGAGCAGGTTGAGGATGGAGAGCGCCACGTCGGCGCTACCGGACGCGCGCCGCAACAGGCTCAGATCCCAGGTGATGAAGCTGTCGATGTTTTCGAATTCGGTGTCGGGAAAAACCTCGTTGGTGTACGATGAAACCGCGTTGACATAGCTCACCAGGCTGTAGTCGCCCCAGTGGTAGCCGGCCGAGAAACGAGACTTCCACCTTGGAAGCGGAGGGGCGATGGGGTTGCCCCAGTTCAGCTTCCCGACGGCGTTTTGTGCCGAGTAGGCCTCGGCCCCGTTCAGGTCGAGGGCCTTCACGAAGTACCGACGCAGGTAGGTGCCGTCGCTGCCGAGTGACAGGATGGCTTCGCCGGCCTGCAGCCTCGTGCTCAGGTGCCAATCGAGGCCCGACATCTCGATGCCCGGCCAGTTTACGTGGCGCACCTCGATCCGTTCGAGGGCAGAAGTGTCGCAGGTGCCGGTGCCCCGCCCGTCCGGGCAGGTCACGAACTGCTGCACCGCGGCCCGCGAAGCCCCGCCCATGTCGTACAGACGCGTCACCCCTGAGAACGGCACCACATCGATGACGTTCTGAAAGTCGTAGTCCCAGTAGTCGAGCGTCGCCCGCATGCGCGGCAGCTCCAGAGCAACGCCCACGTTGTAGGTCAATGCCTGCTCGGGTTCCAGGTCGCTGTTCCCGTGGGTGTCCACCGCCTTGTAGATGCCCGCCTCGCTGACATACTCCAGCCCGGTGTTCTGGTCCTCGTTGAGGTCGTCTACCGAAGGAGTGCGGAAGGTCGTCTGCAGGGACCCGCGGAGCGCCAGAGCCTCTGCGAGCTGCACGCGCACGGCGACTTTGGGGTCGAAGCTGCTCGCCAGCTCGTGGAATTCGTAGTTGGCGGCCAGATGGGCGTGAACCCGCTCCGAGAGGTGCAGAGGCACTTCGCCGTAGAGTCGGTGCACGGTCTGGGCGTCGTCGTAGGGATAGAATCCGTTGGTGAAGGTGAATGCCCCGGCCTTCTCCACACAGCTCCGGTCGCCCGGCACGGGGCAGGGGTTGAACGTCAGGTCGCCGGCGCGGTTCGGTGTCGCGGACACGTCGACCCGGCGGAACTGATACCCGACCGCGTAGTCGGCCATGTCCTGGATCAGTTCGCCCTTCAGCAAGACATCTCCTACCAGGAGGCTCGAGGAGTTGTCCAGATTGACCTCCTCGTTGATCCAGTCGATCAGATCGGCACTGTTGTCCAGTCCGGCCACGTAGTCGGGGTTGGCTTGGTCACGGTAGCGGGCACCCGGCTGTGCGGAGTATTGGTGCGCGTTGCTGAAGGGGTTGTAGTACGTGCAACCGCCCTGTCCGGCGACCGCGCCATTGAGGTTCCCGAGGGCCATGCCGGACGGGCTCGACGGATCGACCACGACCGACACGCCGCAGCCAGGACCCCCGAAGCCCCGAAACGCCAGGAACTTCCGGTAGGCGTACTCGGCCGGAAGGTTGACGTTGCCGACGGCGCGCGAGAAGCTGCCGGACACTTCGAACGTTGCGTCCCGGCCGCCGACCTGCAGGCCACGTTCCAGCGAGGCGGAGACGCGGGATGTGCGCGAATCCCGCCGCAGTTCCCGCCCGGGGCCGCTGTTGCCGACCAGGCGGCCGTAGAAGTACCAGTCGTTCTCCAGGCACGCATCCTGGGTCGAGAAACCGGCGCTTTGGCCGTGCGCCCCGCAGAACTCGCGCCTCCCCGGGTTACCGGGTTCGATCACCTGCGCCCCGTTGTACGGCGAAATGGGCGGGTAGGACGGCGTGGTGAACCATGCGGGAGTGCTCGCCTGGGCCCAGAGCGCCTCCACGTGGTAGCTCGTCTCGTCACCCAGGTTGCCGTTCACCTCGGCGAAGGCGCGGATGTGCCGGTTCGCCTCGAGCAGGTTGTCCCAGGGCTGGTAGCGGAAGCGGCAAGTGGCCGACTCCACATGGCCCCCGAACGCCAGGCACTGCGGGTCGAGGAAGACTCCGCCCCAGCCTCCGAACTGCGCATCCGAGAGCGCGGCGACGAACTCTTCCTTGCTCTCGCTGCCGGTCAGCCTGGGCATGAGGAATGCGCCCGGATTGCCGGTGTACGACCAGGCGCCGCCTCCAGACGTGAATGGGCGCAAGGCCCAGTCCCGGTCTTCGGCTGACAGCGCCCGCTGCATCATCACTTCCGCCGAAACGACGGCGTGGGCGTTCTCGCCGATCTCGCCGCCCCAGATAGCGCCCGCGTTGGTGTCGCCCGCACCGGCCAGGTATTCGTGCGCGGCCGTCACTTCGAAGCCCTCGAATTCCGCGCGTGTCAGGAAGTTGGCGACACCGGCCACCGCATCGGAACCGTAGATGGCCGACGCGCCCTCCTTCAGCACTTCGATCCGCTCGATGGCGATCGACGGGAAGACGTTGACGTCCACGAAACGGCCTCCCGGAAGCCGTGCCGGCACGTACACCTGTCGGCGGCCGTTGAGCAGGGCGAGGGTACGCGAAGCACCGAGACCTCGCAGGTTCACGCTGGCCACCGTTTCGGGTATGGCGGCCGGCGGGCTGGCGTTGTACCAGCTCTGGCGCTCCCCGAGGATGCCGGCGGCGGCACCGAGATTCCTGAAGAAGTCCACCACCTGCGGCGCCCCCTGCTCCGCGAGGGTTCTGCGGCCCGCGACCGCGATGGCGTAGGGCAGCTCGGTGGGGGACTCGGCGAAGGCTGTGCCGGTCACCACCACCTCGTGCAGGTGAAGGACCGTGGGCTCCATTCGCAGCTCGACGGACACGGTCTCGCCTGCCGTCACCGTGACGCTCCGGGAGACGGACAGGTGCCCGATCATCACGGCCTGAATCTCGTGTGTGCCGGCGGGCACTCCGAGGAGGACGAACTGGCCCTCCGCGCGCGAGAGTATCCCCGTGCCCAGGGCCAAAAGCTGGACCTGCACTCCCCGAAGAGGGTCGCCGGTCGCGGCGTCGGTCACCCTGCCCGTGATGGTGCCGGTCGACTGGGCACGCAGGGGCGCCGTGAGGGCCGTCCCAACCAGGGTGAGCACGACAACTGCCAATACATGCCGGATCATACGTCGCATGGAACCGCCCCTCTTGCAAAGGCAAACGCAAACGCTGATCACAATAATATCTGTCCATCCGGTGTCGTGGCAAAGAAGTTGTACTGATTGACCGCCCAAAAACCGCACAGTTACCTTCGTACGCTCACCTTCGCACTCCCACCGACCGACCGCGCGAGAGCGTGCCGGCCTCCCCCGAACACAGGAATCGGGCTCTCTGCATGCGGACCCACCTCATTCGCAATTTCTGCATCATCGCGCACATCGATCACGGCAAATCCACCCTGGCCGACCGGCTTCTCGAAGCCACCGCCACGCTGAGCAGCCGTCAGATGAGGGATCAGGTCCTGGATTCCAACGAGCTTGAGCGCGAACGGGGAATCACGATAAAGCTCCATGCCGTGCGCATGTCCTACCGTGCCGGAGATGGCCGCGACTTCACCTTCAACCTGATCGACACGCCCGGCCATGTGGACTTCACCTATGAGGTCTCCCGGTCACTTGCCGCCTGCGAAGGAGCGATTCTGGTGGTTGACGCGACTCAGGGGATTCAGGCCCAGACGCTGTCCAACCTGTTTCTGGCCCTCGACGCCGACCTGGAAATCGTCCCCGTCCTCAACAAGATCGATCTCCCCGGCGCGGAGCCGGAACAGCGGCGCCATGAGGTGGCCGAGCTCATGGGCATCGATCCCGGGGATGTCCTGGAAGCTTCCGCCAAGGAGGGTTCGGGCATCGGTGCCATCCTGGACGCGGTCGTCGACAGGATCCCGCCGCCGGAGGGGGACGCGGCCGCCCCGCTTAGAGCACTCATCTTCGATTCGTACTACGACCAGTACCTCGGGGCCGTGCCCAGCGTACGCATCGTGGACGGGACGCTTTGCGCCGGCATGTCCATCACCTTCGGGGCGGTGAGCGCCCGCTACGAGGTCACGGAGGTTGGGCATCTGCGTCTTGGCCGGGTGCCGGCGAAGTCGCTGGGTCCCGGTGACGTCGGATACCTTGTGGCGGCGATCAAGGCTGTTGCGGACACCAGGGTCGGGGACACCGTGCTCGCCGCTGCCAATCCGACGAGCGACCTGCTTCCGGGGTACAAGGAGGCGAAGCCCATGGTCTTCGCAGGCCTCTACCCGTCGGATGCGGACGACTACGAGGAGCTGAGGGACGCCCTCGACCGGCTGCGGCTCAACGACGCCTCGCTGCACTTCGAGCCCGAGACGTCCAGGGCGCTGGGCTTCGGCTTCCGGTGCGGGTTCCTCGGCCTGCTCCACATGGAGATCGTGCAGGAGCGGCTCGACCGCGAATTCGGGGTCAAGCTGATCACCACCGTGCCCAACGTGAAATACAGGGTCGCCCTGGCGGACGGCACCGTGCTCTCGATCGAGAACCCGACCGATCTCCCCGACCGGGCGCTGGTGGATTCGGTGGCCGAGCCGGTCGTGCTGGCCCGCATCGTCACGCCGGCCGCCTATATCGGGAACGTGCAGAAGCTCTGCCACGAGCGACGCGGCGCGTTCAAGGGAATGAGCTACCTGGATCCTCGCCGGGTCGAGATGGACTTCGAACTCCCCCTCGCCGAGATCGTCCTGGACTTCTACGGCCGGCTCAAGGGGGGGACGAAGGGCTACGCGGCGCTCGAATACGAACTCCATGAGTACCGCGTCGGGGATCTGGTGAAGCTCGACGTGATGGTCAACGGCGAGCCGGTCGACGCTTTCTCGGTGATCCTGCACCGGGACAACGCGTACCACCACGGCCTCGCGCTGGTCAGGAAGCTCAAGCAGCTGATTCCCAGGCAACAGTTCGAAGTGGCGCTTCAGGCGGCGATCGGGGGGCAGATCATCGCACGCCAGACGATCAAGGCCGTGCGCAAGAATGTGACGGCCAAGTGCTACGGCGGTGACATCACCCGGAAGCGCAAGCTTCTCGAGCGCCAGCGCGAGGGAAAGAGGCGAATGAAGCAGGTCGGGTCGGTGGAAATCCCGCAGGAGGCGTTCATGGCGGTGTTGCAGCTGGACGACGAGCGGTCATGACGACCGGCCGGCCGGGCCGGCTCGCCGATGTGGACATCGGAGGGACCGGGCCGGGTCGGAAGCGCCTGGGTGTCCTGGGGACCCTTGTGTGGGACACGATCCGCCACCCCCGGACCAGCGGGCCGGTAGAGGCGTGGGGAGGGATTGCATACGCACTCGCGGCCTTCGAGAAGGTGCTTCCGTCGGACTGGGTCGTGGCCCCCATGATCAAGGTCGGGCAGGATCTGGCCGAGGAAGCGACGGCCTGCCTCGGGTCGTTCTCGCGGACCTGGGACATGCAATTCGTGCGTGTGGTCCCGGAAGCCAACAACCGTGTGGAGTTGGTCTACGACAACCCTGCAGAGCGGCTCGAGGTCCTCCGGGGAGGCGTCCCCGGCTGGTCGGCGGCGGAGGTGGGGGCGATCTTACCGGCGTTCGACGCCCTCTATGCGAACTTCATCTCGGGCCGGGAGTTGACCCTGGCGGGTGCCCGGTGCATCCGGGACCGGCTGAGCGGTCTCTCCTACGCCGATCTGCACTCGCTCTTCCTGGACATCGAAAGCGACGGGCGGCGGAGCCCGCGTTATCTTCCCTGCAGTGAGGAGTGGGCCGGGTGCTTCGACGCCGTTCAGATGAACCAGGATGAGTTTGCGCTGTTCGCACGAGGTGACGGCGATCCATGGTCGGTCGCCGAGAGAGTCCTGGACGGACGTGCCGGGACGATCATCGTGACCCGGGGCGCCGAGGGGGTGGACCTCGTGACCAGGGGCGAGGTGCGTGGCCCGGCGGCGCGGGAGCGCGTACCTGTCCCGCGGGGGTCGGCGCCCGGCGATCCCACCGGGTGCGGTGACGTATGGGGCGCCACCTACTTCGCGGGTATCCTGGCCGGGCTCGATGGGCGCATGTGCGTCGAACGCGCGCATTCGATGGCACGGAGCAAGCTCGGGTGCAGCGGCGCGGACGAGTTTCACAGATCCCTGTCAGGCCGTGTCCAACCATGAGGGACGCGCCCGCCCGGGATCCGGCCCCCCGATGGAGCGTCGCCTGACATGCGGATCATCGAGGTTCCGGCGACCCTCGACTACGACACCGTCGAAACTCTTTTCGCCAGGATGGACGTCGCCGTTTCCGGGCCGGTTCTCTTCGATGCCCGCAGGCTGCGTTGGATCGACCCCAACGGCATGCTGGCCCTCCTCGCGGCCGGGAAGGTGGTACGGGACAACGGGGGGGTGCCCAGGCTATCGCTTCCGACGGGGTCGGACGTCACCGGATACCTCGATCGAATGGGCTTCGCGCGGGCCGGCGCCAAGATCTTTCAGCCACCCCCTGCCGGTGCTGGTCGACGTCCGGCGCGCGGCTCCGACGTACTGCTGGAGATCACGTCGATCACGACGAATTCGGATGTTCATGAAGTGGTCGACAGGGTCCAGTCGCGAGCCGGCGCCATCCTGTCGAGGACGCTGCGCTACCCTTCGGCGGCGGTCGTCCAGTTCTCGGTGATCCTCTCCGAAGTCTGTCAGAACATCGTCGAGCATGCGGAGGCGTCCGGCTGGGTCGCCGCGCAATCCTACAACTGGACCAAACGGTTGGGGCGCCATGTGGCGGTGATCGCCGTCTCCGACCTGGGGCGCGGCTTCCGGGCCTCGCTCACCGAGGAGCATTCGGCGCGCTTCGGGGATCGCTGGGGGGACGTCACCGCGCTGGAGGCGGCATTCCTCCTCGGCTTGACACGCTTCCCGGATACCGGGAGGGGGCAGGGGATTCAGCAGATCCGGAAGCAGGTCGCGCGCTGGCAGGGACTGCTGTCTGTGCGCAGCGGAACCGCGCGGATCGCCGACGCCCCGCCCTGGAGCCGCAACCCCCCGGTGGAAGAGGGGCTCCGCCACTTTCCCGGGGCGCAGATCAACATCATCCTCCCGGAACAAGGTCGATGACTGAACCGCCTTGCGGCCACGCGCGGGCTGCACGGACGCGGCCACTGAGCATCGACGTCGCCGCGATCGCGCGCGGCACGGTGTCCTCTCCGCGTCCAGACCTTGTGACGCGCCCGACAGGCAGGGCTGTGCGCGAGGCGATCGAAGCACGGCTTGCGCGCATCGCCCGGTCGCTCTCCGTCGCCCTCATCGACCTCACCCGGGTCCGTATCCTCGATTTCAGCTGCGCCGACGAGGTTGTGGCAAAGCTCCTCCTGCGATACCTGGAACCCGACCGGCCGGGGGACACGTTCTTCCTCTTCCGCACCGTCGGGGACCTGCACCGCCACGCCGTCGGGGAGGTCCTGGGACGGCACGGGTTGGCCGCCGTCTGCGACTTCGGCGACGGCCGATTCCAGCTTCTCGGCCCGGTGTCCTCCGAGGAGCGCGCCGCGTGGTCCACGCTGGAGCACCGGGAACGGATTCTCCCGGGAGATTTCGAATCGGCACTGGGAGACCGGGGGGAGTCCCTGCTGCAGGGACTGGCCGCACGGCGACTGGCACATCAGTGGGTCGACGGAAGCGCCGCGGCGCTGAGCGCATTGGCGCGCACAATGAGACTCGACAACCATGTGGAAGGGAGATGACGATGACCCGCCAGGGGACGATGAACGGTACACACGGACCGGCGACGAAAGCGGTCCACGCAGGACAACCCGAAGCCCGGCCGGGGCGGCCGGTGGTCGCACCGATCGTGCGGAGCTCCACATTTCACTGGGCCGGGCCCGGCGACGGCATCGACCTGCTCTACAGTCGCTACGGGAACAACCCGAACCAGCGCTCGGTCGCGGAGAAGATCGCCGCCCTCGAGGGCACGGAGGCGGCCCTCGCCCTCTCCAGCGGCATGGCGGCGATCTCCATGACTCTCCTCTCGGCCACCGGGGCGGGGGACCACATCGTCGCGAGCCGCCACCTCTACGGCGCCACCCACGCGCTCCTCTCCAGCGAGCTGCCCCGCAGGGGGATCACCACCACCTTCGTCGACCCCGGCGATCCCGACGCGTGGGGCGCGGCCCTGACTCCCAGCACCCGGGTTGTCCTGATCGAACTGCCCACGAATCCCACCCTGCGAGTCTTCGACATCGGCCCTGCCAGGGACGCCGCCACATCCGCCGGCGCGATCCTCGCGGCGGACATGACCTTCGCCACACCAATCAACATTCGCGCCGCCGAACACGGCGTGGATGCAGTGATCCACTCGGCCACCAAGTACCTCGGCGGCCATTCCGACCTGATCGCGGGCGCCGTCGCGGGAAGCGCCGCCCTGATCCATCGCGTCACGAAGATGATGAAGCTGTACGGCGGGTCCATCGACCCCCAGGCGGCATGGCTTCTCGAGCGCGGCATCCGCACGCTCCCGGCCAGGATGGACCGCCACAACCGCACTGCGCATGCCCTCGCCGAATGGTTCACCGGTGTCGACGGCGTCAGCCAGGTCATCCATCCCGGGCTGCCGGGCCATCCGGATCACGAATGCGCGGCCCGGATGCTCGACGGTTTCGGAGGGATGGTGTCCATCGTCCTCGAGGGCGGCGCAGAGGCTGCCGACCGCTTCTGCTCCAACCTGACCCTCGCCGCCGCCGCGCCTTCACTGGGCGGGGTCGAGACGCTGGTCTCACAGCCGCGTCACACGTCGCACGTCGACCTGAGCCCTGTGGCCCGGGAGGACCTGGGCATCCCCGACGGCTTCGTGCGCATCTCGGTCGGCCTCGAGGACCTCGAGGACCTCAAGGCCGACTTCGCGGGGGCCGTCGCCAGCGCCATGTAGCCACACGCGGCGCGGCGCCCGCCCGCCGGCGGCGCTGCTACTCGGCTGCCATGAACGGGTACTCCACGCTCGTCGGCGGCGCGAAGGTCTCCTTGATCGTGCGGGGAGACAGCCACCTGATGACGTTGAACGGGGACCCGGCCTTGTCGTTGGTTCCCGAAGCCCTCGCGCCGCCGAAGGGCTGTTGTCCCACCACCGCCCCCGTCGGCTTGTCGTTGATGTAGAAATTTCCGGCCGCGTTCCGCAGTCGCTCAAGCGCTTCGCGCACCGCAGCGCGATCCTGCGAAAAGACCGCTCCGGTCAAGGCATACGGCGACGTGGCGTCCACCATGTCCAGCGTTTTGGACCATGCGTTGTCGGGGTACACGTGGATCGACATGACCGGACCGAAGATCTCGTCGCACATGGTCTCGTGGTCGGGGCTTTTCGCATGGACGATGGTGGGGCGGATGAAGAAGCCGTCCCGGTCCGAGTACTGGCCGCCGGCGATCACCTCCGCGTCCGGGCTCGCGGCGGCACGGTCGATGTATCCCGTGATGGTGTCGAATGCACCACGGTCGATCACCGCGTTGACGAAGTTACGGAAGTCCGCGGGATCTCCCATCGACAACCCGTTGGTCTCCTCGACGAGGTCATCCCTGATGTCCCGCCAGACCGACTGCGGGATGTACGCCCTCGACGCCGCCGAACATTTCTGCCCCTGATACTCGAAGGAACCACGCACGATCGCGGTGCGCAGCGCCGCACGATCGGCCGAGGGGTGCGCGACGATGAAGTCCTTGCCCCCCGTCTCTCCCACCAGCCGCGGATAGGACCGGTAGCGGGCGATGTTCTTCCCCACGGTGGTCCAGAGCGACTGGAACACACCGGTCGAGCCGGTGAAGTGAAGTCCGGCAAAATCGGGATGCTCCAAGGCGGCGGCAGTCACCTCGACCGGATTCCCCGGCACGAAGTTTATGACTCCCGGCGGCAGCCCCGCCTCTTCGAGGAGCTTGTACGTGTAGTAGCCCGAGAGGACGGCGTGCTTGGACGGCTTCCACAGGACGCCGCATCCCACCATGGCCGGGGCGCCCGCCAGATTGGCCCCGATGGCGGTGAAGTTGAAGGGGCTTATCGCGTAGACGAACCCTTCCAGCGGCCTGTACTCGATGCGGTTCCACACGCCCTTGTCGGACACCGGTTGCAGAGCGAAGATCTGCTCGGCGAAGTGGGCGCCGAAGCGGTAGAAATCGACGATTTCGCAGGCCGCATCAATCTCCGACTGGAAGGCGGTCTTGCTCTGCCCGAGCATGGTCGCGGCGTTGAGTGTGGAGCGCCACGTCGTCGAGAGGAGTTCGGCCGCCTTCAGGAAGACGGCGGCGCGGTCCTCCCAGCGCCAGGAGGCCCACTCCCGGCGGGCTTCCAGGGTGTTCGTGATCGCCCGGCGTGCCTCCTCGGCTCCGGCCTCGTGCCAGACCCCCAGGCCCAGCCCGTGGTCGTGCGGCGCATGGATCGCGTGGGTCCTTCCGGTGCGGATCTCTTCTCCCCCGATGATGATCGGGATATCCGCGTCCTGGTCGGAAAGACGGCTCAGAGCGGCTTTCAGCTCCACCCGCTCCGGCGTACCGGGAGCGTAGGAGAGAACGGGCTCGTTGACGGGCGCGGGCACACGGATTCTTCCAGACATTGGCTCTTCCCAGTCTGTTGGTTGGCGGGAGCACACGAACCCTCTGGAGGGGGGCGCCGCAGCGGGTCGCCTCCGTCTGGCGCACCCGTCACCGGACGTATGCGCGGAACCGGGAAGGTCCGGTTCGAGTGCGATCCTTCCGGTTGTCGGTCAAACCGGAAGCGCAGGCAATTTCACGTGGCCCGGGGAACTGCGCAACCGGTGGGGTCCCGGGTTGACGCTGCGAAAGCCCCCGCGGTAGCTTCCTGTGCATGTACAGACCCGGCCAACGGGACCGGTTCGAATCGCGTCAATCTTTTGGACGGAGAATGGGCACCAGAGATCGGATCGAAACGGTTCTCGCATCGATTCGTCCAGCGATTCGTTCCGACGGGGGCGATGTGGAGTTGGTGGGGTGGGACGAGGACCAGGGCAGGGTGATCGTTCGGTTGATGGGCGCGTGTGAAGCGTGCCCCATTTCCATGTTGACTCTGAAGGAGGGGATCGAACAGCGGCTCAGGGCGTCCGTCCCCGAGGTGCTGACCGTCGAAGCCAGTTGAGCCGCCCATGAGCAAGAACGGACTCGTCGATGCCGTCACCCGTGCCCTGACGCAGGTGGTCAACCCGGTGACCGGCCAGGATGTCGTTGCCAGCGGTCAGGTTGCCGGCCTGACCGTCGACCCGGCCGGCAAGGCGCGTTTCGTGTTTTCACTTCGGCGTGGCGACCCCGGAGTTCTGGTGCGCCGCGCGCGCGCCGCCGCCGAGACCGTGAAGGGCGTAACCGGCGTCAAGGTGGACGTGCAGCTTCCCCAGACGCCTCCAGCCACGACACCCCCCGACCGGAGCCAGCCCGCCCCGCGCTCCGCCCCTCCGAAACGCGGGCTGCAGCCCGGGTCCGTTCCGGCGCCTACCCCGAAGCCGGGGATCCTCCCGGGTGTGAAGCGGATCGTGGCCGTCAGCTCGGGCAAGGGGGGCGTCGGCAAATCGATGGTCGCGACCAATTTGGCGGCTTACGCTGCGTCGCGCGGACTGGCCACCGGCCTGATGGACGCCGACATCTACGGGCCGAACATCCCCGTCATGTTCGGGGAGGAGCGTCGCCCGGCGGTGACCGGCGAGAAGGGGTCGGAGATGATCGTCCCGCTGGAGTCGCACCGCGTTCGCCTCATGAGTCTGGGGTTTCTTCTCGAGCGCGAGCAGCCCGCGATCATGCGCGGCCCCCTGATCGCCGGCGTCCTCAAGCAGTTCATGGAGCAGGTGGCGTGGGGCAGCCTCGACCTGATGATCGTGGACATGCCCCCCGGTACCGGGGACGCCCAGCTGTCACTGGTTCAGACGGTCGACCTGGATGGAGCCCTGATGGTGACCACGCCCCAGAAGGTTGCGACCGGCGATGTGCGACGCGGGGTGAAGATGTTCGAGCGCGTCAACACGCGCGTGGTCGGGATCGTGGAGAACATGTGCGGCTTCCAGATCCCGGGCACCGAGGATGTGGTGGACCTCTTCGGACGCGGCGGCGGGGAGGATCTGGCCCGGGAGCTCTCCGTGCCGTTCCTGGGCAGGATTCCCCTGGATCTGGCCGTGCGCAAGGCCGGGGACGAAGGAAGACCCACCGTACTGTCGGATCCCGGCTCACCGGCCGGAATGTCGCTGGCCGACATCGGGGAGAAGCTGCTCGCTACGTTGAGCGGTCTGCCACCGCGACCCGCCTAGCCCGAGCTGCTCCCGGCTATTCGCCCTCCAGCCACTGGCGGTCGGCGGTCGACAGTACGCCGGGCCTGCTCCGCACCTTGGCGAGCAGCTTGAGGACGACCCAGCCGACGAACATCACCGGCGCAACCTTGAAGAGCAGGAAACCGGCGATCCCCAGCGTCAGTCCCAGGAGCGAGCCCACCACGGAGAGGACGATCCAGATCACCACGATGCTGACGATGCCCATGGCCAGGAATGTCAACAGTGCTCCGATCATAGTTCCTCCTGTATCCCCGGCCCGGGTCCGAGGTCCGAGACCCGCCCTGAACCGCCTGAGAGAATCGCTCTCCAATAATAAGTGTAACGACTCGCGATGGTTGTCACCCCCGCTGCCATGAGCTGGATCAGTTGATCCAGACCAGGTCGATGCTTCCGAGAGCCGCAGAGATGTCGATTTCCACGTGGCGCTCGGCGCTGTCCCAATTGACCGAGCTATACACGTTCCCGTTCTTCACCAATCCCTCGGCATCGATCGAGGACAGGATCGATTTGCTACGGTGCCGAACCCTCACGCCCAAAGACTCCGGTACGCGAATCTCGAGCGCCCCCAATCCCATTTCAATGTAGAGAAACCCGTCTCGAGGCCACTCGCCGTCGAGTTCCAGCACCACCGAACCCAGGCCGGCCTTGACCTCCACTTTCTCGGCGTTGAGGTTCCCCAGCCCTCGCACCCGGAGATCGGCGGCTCCCACGGTGATCGAAGCCGATTCCATCTGTTCCGGGTTGGCCTCGTCGATGTAGAGCACCGACGCCGATGCGCCGGTGTTCACTTCCAGCTCGCGCAACGGCAGACCGGTCAGGTCCAGTTCCGCGCGTCCGGCCCCAAAATCCACCTCGAGGTCCAGGGGGACTTCCGTAGAGAGTTCCAGATCGAGGGATGCCTCGGACGACCGATTCCCGAAGTTGAGGCTCCGCCGCTCCCGCCGGGAGAGGTCGACACTCAGGGTTCCGTGAAGATATTCCGTACTGGGCACCGCCGACTCCTCGTCGAAACGAAAGAGCGTCCTGTAGAGCAAGCCCGCCTCGCTGCGGCGGAGCTTGAGTACCCCGGCCCCGTAGCTGACGTGCACGCGGAGGTGGTCCTCGTCCGTGACCTGCCTGGAGGTGGTGACGGTCTTCCAGCTCTGCGCGTGAAGCTGCACCGGGGCACCGAGCACGACGGCGAGCAACGCGGCGGAGGCGGCATGCCGGATCATGGGGTGTCGGTCCCGTCCCGGTCGGATCCGGAATCACTCGCACCGTCTTCCGTATCCGCGCTTTCCGGTCCGACATCCACTTCGTCGGTCGCGGGATCGTCGGTGTCTCCGGTGGAGGACCAGGCGGCGGATTCGAAGTCGTCGTCGCTGTACGCGTACCTCCAATCCACCGGGCGACTCCCGCCCCGGGTCATGATGACCGCGCCGAGGCCCGTGATCGTGGCCGCGACGCCCGCGATCGTACCGAGGGCCGCAACGAGCCCGCCGAACCACCCCAACAACGGGAGGACCCGGACGGCGCTCGCGATCACGAAGGGCGCGAACATGGCCGCAACGCCCACCAGTCTCACATGGGTGTCGTGGTCTCGGTCGACCCGGTCGAGCCACGGAAACTCCTTGTCGAGCACCCAGCTTCCCACATGGTGGCTCACACCCACGTATCCCATGAACCCTCCGATGGCCACCACCACCGGGAAGAATGGCACCCAGGCCAGGAGCACCGGGATACCCACGAGCGAGATCGCGAGTACGAGCGTGCCGCAGATGTAGAGGGGCAAGGCCACGAAACCGCCAGCGAGTCCGACGACTGCACTCCGACCCGGCTGATGCCCTACCGCTCTGGTGACCACACCCAGGCGCTCTCCCCAGAAGCGTGTCAGAAGCAGGGTGAGGACACCCACTACCAGGAATGTCAGCGCGGACTCCAGAATACCACCCGCGGCCCGGCCGACTCTCCCGAAGGAGCCCCGGCCCTGGCCGCGTGAACTGCTCCCGCGCCGAAGTTCGCGCCGCAGCTCCTCCCGGATCCTGTCGCGGATTTGCGACTCCTCCCGGCGAAGTTCTCGCACCACATCGACGACGCTGCCCTCGATCGTGCCACCGCGTTGGTCCAGTTCGGCCTCGATGAGGCGGACATCGCCTTCGATCAGGCCTGCCTCCGACAGGGTGAGATCCCCTTCGAGAACGATCACATCTCCGCGCACCCGGCCCCGCACATCGAGATGGCCGCCGGCCAGGAGAACGTCTCCCGTCACGGTCGTCTCCGCGGGTATCGTACGGTCCTCTTGCAGCCAGATGCTCAGGGACTCCAGATCCACATCGTCGAGGGCTTCCCCCAACCCCTGGATATTGTCACTACGGGCCATTACCTCGAGCAGGTTCTCCAGCCGCTCCGGGGTCCTGGCCTGCGGCCTCTCCCCGTCCGCTCCGCTGACCGCACCTTCGAGTGCGACGTCGAGCTCGTGGAGGAGGTCGCTCTCGACTCCGCCCAGATCCGTATCCGGCCCCCATTGGCCGAGTTCGCGGGCGAGCGGGCCATTGGCCAGAGTCAGGACATCGGCGAGGAGGACGCGCCACGACCTGTCCGCGGGACCGCCCGGCTCGTATGTGCCGAGCACCTCGCCGTTCACGGTGGCCACACCGTCGGCGAAGGTGATTACAAAGGTCTCGCCGTCGGACAACTCGAGGTGGAGCGACGCCTCGTTATTGGCGACTTCCACCTGGTTGGAAACGATGGTGCGCTCTTGCGCGCGGGTCGCCGGGGCGGCGAGCAGCAGCGCGGCTCCCGCGGAGACGGCGATCCCCGCTCTGAGATGACTAGGCTGGGACATATCGGCTCTTCAACTCCGAGACCGTGACGATGTTCTTGTACAGGACCCAGCCGGAAACGAGGGTGAGTCCCACGAAAAGGATCAGGCTCGCTGCCAGGACAGGTGCCGGCGCGGCCAGAACATCCAGGAAACCAAACGCGCTGCCCGACGTGCTGCTGAATACAGCCTCGACCAGCCCCGACATCGCCGTGGTGAGCTTCGTCCACACGAAGCTGGCCACATTGGACGCTGTGACGAGGGGGTTGTCGCTGACCAGCATGTAGGCGGTGACACCGACCAGTGCGGTAGGCCCGAAGGCGATGCCCGACGCCGCAGCCAGTCGGTCGCCCCGGCGGGGCCACAACGCACGGAGCCAGCTGGCGGCGCCGCGCCCACGGGTCGATGCGGGAGCCACCTCCACATGTGTCAATACGCGGTCGGCAAAACCGGGAGACGGCTCGAAGCCGGCAAGCTGGTCGAGCCGGTGGCACAGCCTTCTCCATGCGGCCAGGGCGGCGGCGGCCTCCGGATCTCGCGCCAGGAAGGCGGAGAGAGTCCTGGCCTGGCCTGCCGAAAGCCCCTCGTCCAGAAGGTTCGTCAGAACATTCGGCCCGGCCGGCAGAGGGCTGCCTCCGAGCCACGCGTGCGCCCGCGCCCGGAGTGATCGCCGAGTATGCAGGGAAGCCATCACGCGAACAGCGAAGTCACTGGATGGTGCGAACGCAGCCAGCTGGTCAAGGGTTGCCATCAGGGAGCGGCAGGCCTCGGTCTCTCTGGACAGGGCGGGATCGGCGGCCATTTTCCGCTCGAACGCTGTCCGCTCAACCGGGCCCAATTCGCCGTCGAGGTACGAGAACATACGCCTCGTCCCCGGGTCCAGCGCCTTGGGTTTCCGGTCCGTCCGCTTCACTTGAGTACTCCTTCATGGTTGGCTTTGACTACGCGCATGGGATTTCCGCGGTTTCAGCCGGGAGGCTACCGCTACACTTCAAGGTGGGCCAACGCCTCCTTCAGTTCCAGACGGGCCCTGTGGATGTATGTCTTCACGGTCCCCAGCGGCAGCTCCATGATCTCGGCGATCTCCTTGTACGAGTAGCCTTCCACATGGCGCAAAAGGGTGACCGTCCGGTATTCCGGCCGCAGCTTGCCGATGGCGGCCTCGATCTGGCTTCCAAGCTCCAGATTCTCGACGTAGGCATCGGGACGTTCGTCGGCCGACTCCACGATCGGTCGGGTCCTGGCCTGCGCTTCTTCCGTAAGGGCGTGGGGGGATCCGTGCAGGGAGATCGTGTCGATTCGCTTCTTGCGCAGATGGTCGATGGTGAGGTTGTGGGCGATCTTGAACATCCAGCTGGAAAACTTGTAGCCCGGGTTGTAGCTGGCGATCGCATTGAAGGCCCTGATGAACGCCTCCTGGGAGAGATCTTCGGCCAGACCGCGATCCCGGACCATGCGGTAGATCAAGGAGAAGACGGGCCTCTCGTACCGGCGAAGGAGTTCCCGGAACGCCCGTTGGCGGCCCGCGGCGGCCTGGGCAGCCAGTGTCTTGTCGTCGGTAACCTGGGTTTCCAATGGTCGGCGGGTCTCTCGGACTCTTCTGTCACGACGGCGAGGGCTGCGTTTCGGCGGTGGGCACCGCTTGGCAGGGTCGAACTACCGGATACGGTTCAACACGCGCCGCCCATCATTGAACACGGGACCCATTGGAAGCGGTCCACCGGCCAGTCTACCTTTCGGCCCCACATGAGACTCACTCCTGCACGAAGGAAAGGTGACGCCTTGACGGCTTGCCGGGAAGCAGAACCGGCCAGGGGCGGTGCGCGCGCGACACAGGTGCGCACGCTGTTCAGCGAGATCGCGCCCCGCTACGACCTGCTCAACCATGTGCTCAGCCTGAATATCGACAGGCGCTGGCGCCGACGGGCCATCGGCGAGCTCGAATGGGACCGCGTTCCGGCTGGAACCTATCTGGACGCGTGCGCCGGCACCTTCGATCTGGCCATGGAACTCACGGAGCGGCCGGGATTTCGCGGCCGGGTGGTTGGGGCCGACTTCGCCTTCCCGATGCTCGCGCACGGCCTCACCAAGATCCGCCGGGCGCCGGTGAGCCCGGTGTGCGGTGACACCCAGCGCCTTCCCTTCGCGAACGGGTCCTTTGCCGGTGCCACGGTGGGCTTCGGCGTCCGCAACCTTTCGGAGCCGCTGGCGGGCTTCCGTGAGCTCCACCGGGTGTTGAAGCCGGGCGGGCGTCTCGTGATTCTTGAATTCACGGTACCCCCGCGGAGATTCGTCCGGGCGGCGTACATGCTGTACTTCAATCAGATCCTGCCACGTGTGGGCAGGCTCGTTTCGGGCCACCCCTGGGCCTACACCTATCTTCCCCGGTCGGTGAAGGGCTTCCCCGGGCCGGATGCCCTCGCCGGCATCCTGGGACAGGCCGGATTCGGCACCGTCAGGTGGTTCCTGGTCAGCGCGGGGATCGCGGCGATCCATGTGGCGGTGAAGGCTCCCTGACGCCGTCCGGCGGATCGTCGCGCAACACGGTTACCGGACCCAGCTCCGACGGCGAACCATCAAAGCGCGTGGTGTCGCCGACGAGCAGGATTGTCATGCGAGCCGGATCCACCTCGGACCGGAAGACATCCAGGACGCTCTCTGCAGTCACCGCCTGGATTCCTTCCACGTACCGCTCCAGCCAGTCCGCCGGAAGGTTAAGGCTCTGGTACGCCATTCCGCGGGCGACGACCTGGAAGGGGGTACGGAAGTTGAACACGAACCCGTTCACGACTTCGTCCACGGCGTGCGTGACTTCCTGCTTCGAGGGCGGAGCCGTTCGCATGGAGTCGAGCGCGCCGAGCAGGAGCCGCGCCGCCGCCATCGTGGTCTCGGGCCTGGTTCGTGTGAGCGCGCCCACCAACCCGTCGTTCCGGCGGGACGTGGTCCACAGGGAGGAAGCCCCGTAAGCCAGCCCTTCCCGGGTCCGCACCTCGATTGCGAGGCGGCTCGAGAGCCCCGACGCGCCCAGGATCGAGTTCCCGATCCGGGAAGCGAAATAGCCCGGGCTGTCGCCCTGTCGCAGCAGGGACGAATGCGCGAGGACGACCACGCTCTGCTCGATCTCCCTGTGGACGACGAACACCCCGGGCTCGGTACGGATCGCGGGGACAGGGTCGTCCTGGAGGTTGCCGGAGCAGGAAGGCCATGTGGCCAGCATCTCGTCCAGCAGCGCGGACACACGGTCCCACTCGACGTCTCCGGTGACGCCCAGCACCATGTTGTCGGGACAGATGACCGCCCCGTGCACGAAGCGCAAGCGCTCTTCGGCCAAGTCGTCGAGCTCGAGGTCCGCGGGGGACATCTCCCAGCCGACCGGGTGGTCGCCGTACATGATCCTGTTGAAGCGGCTGAAGGCGAGCGAGGCGGGGTCGTCGCCCCGCCGCCGGACGCGCTCGAGCTCCGCGCCGCGCCAGAGTTCGACCTGCGCCGAGTCGAAGCGGGGTTCGCGGAGCATCTCGCTCCAGAGCCGGACGGCTTCGTCCAGCTGCCCGGAAAGCGAGTTGACCCACGACGAGGCGCCGCCTCCCCCCTGGCCGAAGCTCATGGCCAGGGCGAGCGTCTCGATCCGGGCGTCGACGGAGTCGGAAGGAAGCGTCAGGGTGCCCGCTGTGCGAAGGAGGCTGGGGACTGCCGAGGCGGCCGCAAAGTAGTCACGCGAAAAGCGCCGCACACCTCCCCGGAATGTGGCGTAGACGGTAGCGAGGGGGAGATGATCGTTGTGCACGTAGTAGACCGTGACGCCCCGAACTTCCTCCTTGCGGGGGTCGACGGGGGTGAAGCGCAGCTCCGGGAAGGTCATCCGCGCGATGTGCTCCCGCACCGAGTCCTGGCCCGCTGCCGGACGGGGTGCGACGGCAAGGGCCAGCGCCAGCGCGATGACGGCCCGGCGGATCCGGTGACGATCACCGAGCGGTGTCATGACGGGTCCTTTCGCACCATGGTCGCGACCGTTCTGGAGCGGGTGTCCAGGTATTGAATGGCGACCCGCCGAACGTCTTCGGGGGTTACATCCATGATCCGGCGAGACAACCGGAAGGTCTCGCTCCAGTCACCGAAGGATGCCTGTGACTCGGCGATCTGCATCGCCAGCTCGAGGTTGGAGGACAGCCGGCGGAAGTCCCCCGCGCGGAGCTGATTGCTGATCCGGGCCAGGGCGCTCGGATCCGGGGCGGTCTCCTTGATCCTCTCGATCTCCTCGTACACGGCCTGCTCGATCTCGGCCGCGCCGTGGGGCGATCTGGGGACTGCCCCGACCGTGAACAATCGGGGGTAGGAGAAGCCCGGGCCCAGGTATGCCGCCACATGGACCGCGGACTGGTCCCCGGCGACCAGCCGCCGATAGAGCCGCGTCGTCCTGCCGGCCGTCAGCACCGAAGCGAGCATGGAGAGAGCGGAGGCGTCCGGATGAAGGCCGGAGACCGCCCGCCACCCGATCAGCAGACGGGGCTCCGCGTCGAACTCGACGGTGACCCGGCGTTCACCGGCCTGCCCGGGTTCACGAGCGAGCACGGGGGGCGGTCGCTGTCCCGGCCGAACCGGGCCGAAGTACTCGTCCGCCCAGCGCTTGACCTCGTCCGCGTCGACATCTCCCACGATGGCGGCGACGGCATTGCGGGCGCCGTAGTATTTCAGGAAGTAATCGAGTGCCTGTCGCCGCGTGAGAAACTCCAGATCCGCCGCGTGTCCGATCACCGGCACGCCGTACGGGTGAACCTGGAAGGCCGTGGCCAGAAGGGTGGTCTCCAGGATCCCGCCCGGGCTCGTTTCCAGGCGCATGCGCCTTTCCTCGCGGACGACATCGAGTTCGGTGAAGAATCCCCGGAAGACCGGATTTCGCATCCGGTCCGACTCCAGTGCGAACCAGAGTTCGAGCCGGTTGGACGGGAGTTCGACGAAGTACCGCGTCGCTTCGTGCGATGTCGTGGCGTTCAGGCCGCGGGCGCCCTCGGCGGAGAGGATGCGATCGAATTCGTTCGGGACGGTGTTGACTCGCGCCTGGTCCTCCAGCGACGAGATCACACCCGCGAGCCGGCGGATCCTGGAGGTGTCGGGGCGGGGGAGCCCCACCTCGGCGATCATGGAGTCGCGGGCCGTATCCACCGCGTCCAGGAGGGGAACTTCCCTAGCCCGGTCGCTCGTGCCGATCTCTTCCGAGCCCTTGAAGAGCATGTGCTCGAGGACATGGGCGATGCCCGTGTTGCCGAGGTGTTCGTTGACCGACCCGACCGGGTAGTGGATCACCAGCGACACCGTGGGCGATTGGTGGCGCTCCAGGATCAGGAAGGTCATGCCGTTGTCGAGCGTGTGCCGGACGACCGGGAGCTGCTCGCCGGGGGCGGGGGCCGGCGGTGTGACCTGCGCGCCGAGTGGCGTCGCCGGGGAGGCGGGCAACGAGCAGAGGATCGCCACCGTGGCCGCGACTGGGAGGCGGCCCGGAGAGGTCGTCTTCGCCGCGGCCCGGGCGGCGCGGGGGCGGGGGGGTGGGTTGGGGGGCACGGTCACGGGAGACCGCTCCCGCTCTGGCAGCCGGGACAGCAGAAGGCGGACCGGCCGCCGAAGACGATTCGTTCAATCGGCGTGCCGCACCGCGTGCACGGTCTTCCCTCCCTGCCGTACGCGTGGAGTGCTCGCCCGAAGCTGCCCTCGTCGCCGTTGGCATCGCGGTAGTTGCGAAGCGTGGTGCCCCCGGCCCGGATGGCTCGCCGCAGGACCTTCCGCAAGCTGCGGTGCAGCCTGGCGGCTGGAGCGACGCCGATGGTGTTGGCGGGGGCGCGCGGATGAATAAGCGCGAACCACAGCGCTTCGACGGCGTAGATGTTGCCCACACCCGCGATCCGCTTCTGGTCGAGGAGGAGAGAGCGTACCGGCGACCTCGATCGGGCCAGGATGTCGTGCAGGCGCCTCCCCGTGAAGGAACGCGCCAGCGGCTCCGGGCCGAGGCGGCGGGACCAGCGAGCCCACTCGCCGCGCGGGATCCTCGTCAGGAGGCCGAAGCGGCGAACATCGTCGTAGGTGACGCAACCTCCGTCCTCGAGGCGGAAGAGCACGGCAGGGTGGGTGGAGAGGGGGTGCGGGCCGGGCCGGGGCGCGGACATGATGCGCCCGGTCATGCCCAGGTTGACCACGACGCGGGTTGCATCGTCCAGGGTGAAGACGACGTTCTTGCCACGCCTCCCCACCTCACCGAAGCGGCTTCCGGCCAGTGCCGCGGAGAAGCGGCGGGGCGGACCGGCCACCACGTCGTCGCGCAGCACGGCCACGTTCCTGATGACCCTGCCGGGGAGGACCGTGTTCAGCCCCCTTGCGATGGTCTCGGCTTCGGGGAGCTCGGGCAAGGCACTACTCCAGCGCGACGGCGGTGCCGCTCGTGGTGACGTGACCTTCGAGTGCTGTCGTCGTTGCTATGATCAAAGTCGTTTCTCCTTATTGTAGTTGGCTCACGCCCGGCGCGCCGCCTCCCGCCATCCGATGTCTTCGCGGAACTGCCTTCCTTCGAAGGTGATTGCCCGCGCCACCGCGCAGCTCGCGCGCCGGGCTCGATGAAAGTCCGGATCGACCGCCGTCACGGCCAGAACGCGCCCCCCCGAGGTTACCAGACGCCCCCCGTCCAGCGATGTCCCTGCATGGAAGATGTGCACGCCGCCCGGGAGCGGAGGAATCGAGATCGGCGCCCCCTTCGGGTAGGGTCCCGGATACCCGGGTGCCGCCAGCACCGTCGTCACGGCCGCGGCGTCCTCGAATACCGGCATGTGGCCCCCGAGCCCCGTGCCCTCCGCGACCGCCATCATGGGTTCGAGGAGTGACGAGGTGAGGAGCGGAAGCACCGCCTGGGTCTCCGGGTCGCCGAACCTGCAGTTGAATTCGACCACGCGGGGGCCTTCCGGCGTGATCATGAGTCCGGCGTACAGGAGCCCGCGGAACGGGCTTCCCGCCTCCGCGAGCGCCCTCAGCACCGGCGCGATCACAACGTCGCCCACCTCCGTCATCAGGGTGTCGGTGACGAAGCCCACCGGCGCGTAGGCGCCCATCCCCCCGGTATTCGGCCCCGTGTCTCCCTCCCCGATGCGCTTGTGGTCCTGAGACGGGAGAAGGGGTACGAAGTCCTCGCCGTCGGCGATGCAGAAGACGGAGAGCTCCTCCCCCTCCATGTACTCCTCGATCACGACCCGCGTGCCCGCTTCCCCGAATGTGCCGGAGAGCATGCTCCGTGCGGTGCGCACCGCCTCGGCGACGGTGTCGCACACCACCGCGCCCTTGCCTGCCGCCAGACCGGAGGCCTTCACGACCACAGGGGCGCCGTGCGCCTCGATGAAAGCGGCTGCCAGATCCGGATCCGTGTGCACCTCGTAGGCGGCGGTGGGCACATCCGCAGCCGCCATCAGGTCCTTGGCGAATGCCTTGCTGGATTCGATCCGCGCCGCGCCCGCCGAGGGGCCGAACACCGGCACGCCTGAGCGCTGCAGACGGTCGGCGAGTCCGGCGGCGAGCGGGTTCTCGGGACCGATGACGGCCAGGTCGATCCGCCGTGAGGCCGCCCAGCCTGCGAGAGCCACCACGTCCGTGGGGGAGATGTCGACCCCCTCCGAGATCCCCGTCATGCCCCCATTCGGACGCGTGGCGTAGAACGAGGCGTTCGGAGCGTCCCTCCGGAGCTTCCACAACAGGGTGTGTTCTCGCCCCCCGTTGCCGACGATCAGGATTCGCATCGGGCCGCTCGTCACTTCCTGAAGGCATCCATGAAGCTCCCGCCCACCCGTTTGGCGGCGTCGGCCATGTTGTCGACGAACTCCTTGGCCCCGGTCTTGTAGGCGTCGGCCGCTTCGGACAGATCTTCTCTGTACGCCGGGTCCGGTTCCCCGCGGCGCTGGTATTCACCCCGGAGAATGCGGTCGTACGAACCATCCTCGATCCAGCCCCGCAGCTCGGAGAGTCGGAGAACCCAGAACGGGTGGGTCTGCCCGAGCAGGTTCAGGACCTTGAAGACCTGGTCGGCGACATCGCCGGACTCCCGGTATTCCTCGGCCTGGCGGATGAATTCCGGAAGAGAGGTCTCTTCATCCTTGCCGCCCCCGGCCATCTTCAGCATCGACGACATCACTTCGTCGGGCTCCTGTATCGCCAGGAGACCGGCCCGATCCGAGGACAACTCGCTCTTGCGGGACCATTCCAGGAGCGCCACGAGGATCGCCCTGGCCGCCAGCCCCACGATCGGGAAGCCGAGCTGCGCGAGTTGCATGAGCAACACGGTCATCGTGCGGTAGAGGACGTGATCGCTCATCACGTGGCCGACTTCGTGGCCGAGCACGTACGAGAGCTGCCGGTCCGAGAGGAGTGCCACCGTGCCCGAATTGACGATGATGAACGGCTCTTTCATCCCGTAGGCGCCGGCGTTGACGACGGGGTCCTGCGAGACGAACAGAGGGTAGGTCTCGGGGGCGTCGAGGGTATCGCAGACGTCGCAGTAGAGTTCCCAGATATGCGGGAACTGGTTCGTCCCCACCCGGACGGCGTTGGCCTGGAAAGCGAGCCGGATCGGCTTTTCGCCGAAGAAGCCGAAGAGTGCGCGCAACACCTGGTCGAACATCGGCAGCCTGCGGAGCGCCGCCAGTGCGGCCCGGTCGGCGCTGTGCTCCCACGTCCTGGACGAGATGCCGGCGAGGACACGCTTCGCCCGCGCATCCGCGTTCGAGGCATTGCCGTATGTGTAGTCGTTGTCGGTCATTGTTCATCCTTGCTTGAACAGACGCATGAACGCTCCTGCCCGGAAGCTCCCGGGTGGATTCATCTACGAAGGGCCCGGTCCAGGTCTTCGACAAGATCCCGCCAGTCCTCGATGCCCGCAGAGAGCCGCACAAGGCCGTTGGTGATGCCCATGCGCAGGCGCGATTCCTCTGGAACCGACGCGTGGGTCATGACCGAAGGGACGCATATCATCGACTCGACCCCGCCGAGACTCTCGGCCAGGCGGAAGATCCTGGTGCGCTCGGCCAGCCGCTTTGCGTCCGACTCCTCCAACTCCGCCGACAGCATCCCCGAAAAGCCGCTCATCTGGCTGCCGGCGAGATGGTGCTGCGGATGGGAAGCGAGCCCCGGGTAGTGGACCTTGCGGACCATGGGGTGTGCCTCGAGGAATTCGGCGATCCGCATCCCGTTCTCGTTGTGGCGTTCCATGCGGACGTGCAGGGTCTTGGTGCCTCGCAGCGTCAGCCAGGAGTCCATGGGGCCGGGGACGGGTCCGGTGGACTTCCTGATGAAGCGGATCTCCTCGGCCGTGGCGTCGTCGTCGAGCACCAGGATGCCCCCGAGCACGTCGGAGTGTCCGTTCAGGTACTTTGTGGTGGAGTGCACGACCACATCCGCGCCCAGCGCCAGAGGTTGCTGGTTGTACGGGGACGCGAAGGTGTTGTCGACGCAGAGGACGGCGTCGTGGTCGCGGGCGATCTTCGCAACCGCGCCGATATCCGTGATCCGCATGAGGGGGTTGGACGGAGTCTCCAGATGGATCAGCCCGGTCTCGGGGCGCATGGCGTCGCACACCGCCGCCGCGCTGCGGCAATCCACGAGGGTGACGGCGATCCCCAGGCGGTCGAGCACCTGCGTGAACATCCGAGTGGTGCCGCCGTAGGTGTTCTCTTCGCTGACGATGTGGCCCCCGGCCGCGACCGCCTTCACGAGGCATTCGATCGCCGCCATGCCGCTTGAGAAGGCGATGCCGTGTCCCCCGGCTTCGAGGTCGGCGATGTTGGCCTCGGTCGCCTCCCGGGTTGGGTTCTGGAGGCGGGCGTACTCGTAGCCGGTGTGTTTCCCCAGGCCCTGCTGGACGTATGTCGAGGTCTGGAAGAGCGGGGTGGTGATCGCTCCGGTGACTGGTTCGGGGGACTGGCCCGCATGGACGCAGCGGGTGGCGAAGCGGCCGCGGGAAGAGTCGGCGCGGGATTCCCCGCGCCCTTCGGGTGACTTTTCCTCGCGGGCGGCGGGTTGCTGTGACAAGCGGTCGGCTCGGGGTTGGCGGGATGGGGGCGCGTTACATGATGCACACGACCATTCGTGCGGCGCGGCGGACAGGGTTCAATCTAGTCCATCCGCGGCAGGAATGCCCGACCGTCGCGGTGGGGGTGGCGGGGCAGTTCCGCCTGCCGCCGCGCCCCGCTAGCTTTGCCTCAACGGGCCGGGCTGGACGTTGGCCGGCCAACTCGCACCTCAGAAGAAGATCCGCTCCCATGCCGATCCGTTTCCCTTCCGACCTGATGGTCAGCGTTTCAGGTTTTCGCGGTCGTGTCGGTGCGTCCCTCACCCCGGAGTTGATCGCGGGCCTGGCGGCCGCCTACGGCACGTTTCTGCGCGAGGAGGGGGACGGCGACCGGATCCTGGTGGGGCGGGACTCGCGAACATCGGGGCCGATGCTGATGAGCGCGGCCGTCGCGGGACTGCTCTCGGCGGGTTGCCGGGTGGTCGAACTCGGGGTCGTCCCCACGCCGACGCTCATGCTCGCCGTACGGGACGCCGCCGCCGCCGGGGGGATCGCGGTCACGGCGAGCCACAACCCCGCCGAGTGGAACGCGCTCAAGTTCGCCGTGAAGGGGGGGACGTTGCTGCCTCCGGCGCGGATGGCGCGCTTCAAGGCCATGATCCGAAAGCGGGATCCGGCAAGGGCGCCGTGGGACCGGCTCGGCCGCGTGACGCACGACGACGGGGCGGTGGAGCGGCACCTCGATCGCATCCTGGACCTCCCGTTCCTCGATGTCGAGGGGATTCGGAGGGCGCGGATCAGGGTAGCGCTGGACTGTGTCAACGGAGCTGGCGGCGTGATCATGCCCGAGCTTCTGTCCCGCTTCGGCTGCGAGGTGCACGGCATGGGCACGGAGCCGGACGGCCGGTTTCCCCGGGATCCGGAGCCCACGGCCGCGAACCTCGGCGCGCTGGGCGACCTGGTGACGTCCTGCCGGGCCCGGATCGGCTTCGCGGTCGACCCGGACGTGGATCGCCTCTCGCTTGTGGACGAGGAAGGCCGTCCGCTGGGCGAGGATCTCACCCTGGCCCTGGCCGCGGACGTGGTGTTGCGGCGGCGGCCGGGGCGAGTGGTGACCAACCTGTCGACCAGCCGCGTGGTGGACGATGCGGCCGCCGTGCACGGGTGCCGGGTGATCCGCGCCCCCGTGGGCGAGATCACCGTGGTCGTGCGGATGGTGGAGGAGGGCGCGGTGGTGGGGGGAGAGGGGAACGGGGGGGTGATCCTGCCCGCGCTGCACCACACGCGCGACGCCCCCCTCGGGGCCGCGCTCCTCCTCCAGTACCTGGCGGACGAACCGGGTGCGCCGCTCTCGACGCGGATCGCCCGCCTGCCGTCGTACCGGATCGTGAAGGAGAAGGCCGCGTTTCCGCGCTCCGCGCTGCCGGCCGCGTACGAGGCCCTGGGGCGCGGGATGCCGGCGGGTGACCGCGACGAGAGCGACGGGCTGCGCATCGAGTGGGGGGAGAAGGGAAGCTGGCTTCATGTACGGCCCTCCGGGACCGAACCCGTGGTACGCCTGATCGCGGAGGCCCGCGACGCTTCGTCCGCGCAGGCGCTGGTGGACGTGGCCCGCGATATCCTCGAACGCACGGCGCGAGGCTGACATGTGCGGAATCCTCGGGTACGTGGGACCGCGGCGCGCCAGCCCGATCCTCCTGGAGGGCCTGAAGCGCCTCGAGTACCGGGGTTACGATTCGGCGGGCCTCGCCGTGGTGACGCCGGGCGGCGGCCTCGAAGTCGAGAAGCAGCCCGGCAAGATCAGCCGGCTGGAAGATGCCCTGAACGGGAGGATGCCGGCGGGCGGGTGCGGAATCGCTCACACGCGGTGGGCGACACACGGTCCTCCCAGCCGGGCCAACGCCCATCCGCAGCTGTCGCCGCTCGGTGACATCGCCCTGGTCCACAACGGAATCATCGAGAGTGCGGCCCGCCAGCGCCCGCGGCTCAGGGATCTGGGGTACGACTTCCGGAGTCAGACGGACACGGAGGTTCTCGTGCACCTCATCGACCTCGCTTTCCGCGAAACCGATCTGCTCGAAGACGCGGTGGCGAGCGCGCTGTCGCGGATCGAGGGGACGTACGGGATCGCCGTCGTGAGTTCCCGGGATCCAGGCAAGATCGTGGTGGCGCGCAACGGCAGCCCGGTCCTTCTGGGGGTGGGCGGGAAGGACGAGTACTTCGTTGCCTCGGATACGGCTGCGGTGGTGGCCCATACGCAGAGGGTGGTTCGCCTGCGGGACGGAGACTCGGCCGTTCTCAGCCGTGACGGCTACCGCACATTCGATCCCGCCAGGCGGGCGGTCAGCAGGGGGGCGCAGACCGTCACCTTGAGCGCCGACGCGATCAGCAAGGGCGGCTACGACCACTACATGTACAAGGAGATCCAGGAACAGCCGTCCTCCCTGCGTGACGTGATGCGAGGACGGCTCCTGGAGGAGGAGGGGGAGGCACGGCTGGGCGGGATCACCATGTCGGACCGCGAGCTCCAGGAGGTCGACCGGATCGTCATCACCGCGTGCGGGACGAGCTGGCACGCAGGGTTGATCGGCGCCCATATGCTGGAGGAGATGGCGCGGATCCCCGTCACGGTCGAGTACGCGTCCGAGTTCAGGTACCGAAATGCCGTGTTGAGCGCCAGGACGCTGGTGCTGGGGATCAGCCAGTCCGGCGAGACCGCCGACACCCTGGCGGCGCTCAGGGAGGCCAGGCGGCGGGGGTGCCGAACCATGGGCATCGTGAACGTGGTCGGGTCCAGCATCGCCGCCGAGACCGATTTCGGGATCTACCTTCATGCCGGGCCGGAGATCGGAGTCGCGTCCACCAAGTCCTTTACCAGCCAGATCGTTGCCCTGGCGCTCTTCACCCTCTACGTCGCCCGGCGAAGGAACATGTCGATCATCGAGGGACGCGAGATGGTACGGGCGCTCCAGCGGCTGCCGGGCCAGGTCGAGCAGGTTCTGAAGGTGGACCATCAGATCCGGGAGCTGGCACATGCCTACTCGGGTGCACCCAATTTCCTCTACCTGGGGCGCGGGTACCAGTTCCCGGTGGCTCTCGAGGGTGCCTTGAAGTTGAAGGAGGTAAGTTACATCCACGCAGAGGGTTACCCCGCTGCCGAGATGAAGCATGGGCCCATTGCGCTGATCGACGAGAAGATGCCCGTGGTCGTCCTCGCGCCCAGGGACACGGTGTACGCGAAGACGCTGTCGAACATCGAGGAGGTGAGGGCGCGTGACGGTCGCGTGATCGCGGTTGTAAACGACGAGAACGAGGAAGTGAAGACGCGCGTCGACGAGAAGATCGTCATCCCGGGGACCATGCCGGCGCTGATGCCCGTCCTGGCCACCGTCCCGCTCCAGCTCCTCGCATACCATGTGGCGGTCATGCGGGGTTGCGACGTGGACCAGCCGCGCAACCTTGCCAAGTCGGTGACGGTGGAGTGAGGATCGTCCTGCAGCGGGTTTCGGAAGCGTCGGTCAACGTCGAGGGCGAGGTCGTGGGCGCCATCGGGCCCGGGTTCGCTGTGCTGGCGGGCTTCACCGCCGGTGACGACCGGGACGCCGCGCTGTGGATGGCGGACAAGGTGGTGAACCTGCGTGTCTTCCCCGACGGGCAGGGGAGGATGAATCGTTCGCTGCTCGACACCGGTGGCGAGGTGCTCGTCGTGAGCCAGTTCACGCTCTACGGGGACGCCCGCAAGGGGCGACGGCCGTCGTTCGTGAAGGCCGCGCGGCCGGAGGTCGCGGTGCTCCTCTACGAGGCTTTCGTGGCGGAGCTCGAGCGGCGTCTGCCGCGCCGGGTTCAGACCGGGGAGTTCGGCGCGGCGATGCAGGTGGCGCTCGTCAACGACGGCCCGGTGACGTTGATGATCGAGCGATGATGAGATGATGATGAAACGATGATGATGGCCGATGACCCCAGCTATGATGATGGCCGATGACCCCAGCTATGATGATGGCCGATGACCCCAGCTATGATGACCCGATGAGGCGACCGGCGGTGTCCGATTCGGCCGTGCCCATGGTCCTGGCCTCCGCTTCGCCCCGCCGGGCCGATGTGCTGAGGATGCTCGGCCTCGACTTCGTGGTCGCGCCCGCGGATGTCGAAGAGCGCCGCCGTGCAGCGGAGTCGCCGCGCGGGTACGTCGAGCGCCTGTCGCGCGAGAAGGTCCGCGATGTCGCGCCGGCCCACCCCGGGACGCTGGTCGTGGGCGGCGACACGATCGTGGTCCTCGACCGGCGGGTGCTGGAGAAACCGCGTGACCGGGCCGGCGCCCTGGACATGCTGTCGGCGCTGTCGGGGAGAGCTCACCGGGTGTATTCGGGTCTGGCGGTCGCCGCGAACGGCGAGCTCGCGTCGAGCGTGGCGGTGGCCCGGGTGATCTTCCGGACCTGTACCCGTGAGGAGATCGAGCGGTACGTGGACACCGGGGAGCCGCTCGACAAGGCGGGGGCGTACGGCATCCAGGGGTATGGCGCGGCGCTGGTCGAGCGTGTGGAGGGCGACTACTACACCGTCGTCGGCATGTCGGTGGCCGCGTTCGTGGGGTTGCTGCCTTCGGTCGGCTTCGAATACATGGCTGGACGGCTGGTCGCGCGAAATGCGCCCCGGGCGGGGGGTTCATGAGCGGAGCCGTACTTGCGATCGACCAGGGCACCACCGGATCGGCGGCCCTCGTGGTCACGGCGGACGGAGAGGTCGCCGGGAAGGCCTACTCGGAGTTCACCCAGTACTTCCCGAAGCCGGGGTGGGTCGAGCACGATGCGGAGGAGATCTGGAGGGTGACGGCCCGTGTGGCGAGGGAGGCACTCGCCACCGCAGGTACCGAGGTGGCCGCCGTGGGGGTGACGAACCAGCGCGAAACGGTGGTCGTGTGGGACCGCGAGACCCTCGAGCCTTTGCACAGGGCGATCGTCTGGCAGGACCGGAGGACCGCCGGGCTGTGCCGCCGGCTCAAGGAGGGTGGCCATGAGGACATGGTCCGGCGCCGTACCGGACTGCTCCTCGACCCGTACTTCTCCGGCACCAAGCTCCGCTGGATCCTGGAGACGGATCCGGCACTGGCCGCTCGTGCCCGCTCGGGGGAAGTGGCCGCGGGGACCATCGACGCCTGGCTGGTCGCGCGGCTCACGGCCGGCGCCGTTCACGCGACCGACCCGACCAACGCTTCGCGCACGCTGCTGTTCGACCTCGACGAAGGCGACTGGAACGACGAACTCCTCGAGCTCATGGGCGTGCCGCGGCAGGTCCTTCCGGAGGTCCGCCCCAGCTCCGGTGACTTCGGGGTGACGGACGGGGACGTGCTCGGGATCGAGGTCCCCATCGGGGGAGTCGCGGGGGACCAGCAGGCGGCGCTGTACGGACAGGCTTGCTGGGAAGCCGGCACGGGAAAGTGCACCTACGGGACCGGCGCGTTCCTCCTGTTCAACACCGGCGGCGAACGGGTGGCTTCACGTCACGGGCTGCTGACCACCGCCGCCTGCGACGCATTCGGGAAGCCCGCGTACGCCCTGGAGGGCTCGATCTTCGTCGCCGGTGCCGCCATCCAGTGGCTGCGCGACGGGCTGGGCATCCTGGACGACGCCGCGCGCAGCGAGGAGATGGCCCGCTCGCTGGACGGCAACGACGGCGTGTATCTGGTCCCCTCCTTCGTCGGGATGGGTGCCCCCCACTGGCGCCCGGACGCCCGCGGTTCGGTCACCGGGCTGACCCGCGGCACCACCCGAGCGCACCTTGTGCGGGCAGCGCTGGAGGCGATGGCGTACGGGACCCGCGAAATCCTGGATGCGATGGAGCGCGACGCCGGGCTGAGCGCGGCCGCACTCAAGGTGGACGGTGGCGCGGCCAGGAACGACTGGCTGCTGGAGTTCATCGCCGGGATCCTGGAGCTTGTCGTGAGTCGCCCCGCGATGGTGGAGACGACGGCTCTGGGTGCGGCGGGGCTGGCCGGCCTGCATGCGGGAGTGTGGAATGTTCCGGATGATTTCGCCGCTGCCTTCCCCGCGGGGCGGAGCTTCGCCCCGACCCTGGACCCGGAGGAGCGAGCCGCCCTGATCGCCGGCTGGGAACGAGCAGTGCGGGGAACCCTGACGGTGCTGGAGGGGGAGCGGGGGTAGCCACCCGCCCGCGCTTGCGTACATTACTCATACCGGTCGCAGTCGGGCCGTGGGTTTACGAATGGCGGGCCCCTGGTAACGGGGCCGGAGCGAAGCTGCTATGAAAAACGGACGTTTCTTTGTCAGCCTCGTTGGCGTCGCGGCCATCGTGGCCTACCTGATGTGGACCGGGATCAGCGACAGCATGGTGTACTACCTGACCCCGGTCGAGCTGATGGAGAGGGTCGAGGGTGATCCGGCCTTCCACGACATCGGAGTGAAGGTCAGCGGTCGGGTCGTGGAGGGATCGTGGACCCGGGAGAATGGTTCCACCGGGGCCCACGCGTTCGTGGTCACCGACCTGGAGGACTCCGAGGTCACCTTCGCCGTCCACTATGACGATGTCCTCCCGGACACCTTCAACGACCGCGCCGAGGTGGTGGTGGAGGGCAACTACGGTACCGACGGGGTCTTCCGTGCGCACACCGTGCTGACGAAGTGCGGAAGCCGGTACGAAGCCACCGAGGAGGAGCTGGCGGCGTGACGATCCTGGGCGAAATCGCCCTCTGGATCGCGCTCCCCGTTGCAATCTGGGGGGCATTCGTTTCCTTCATCGGCGGTCGCGGCGGCAGGAGCGATCTGGTTCTGAGCGGTGAACGCACCGTTCACGTCGTCACCTTGCTGCTCCTGCTGACCTCGCTGGGGATCATCGCGGCCTTCGTCGGCAATCACTACGAGTACTACTACGTCGCGAACTACTCCAACCGTGAGCTGGACACCTACTTCAAGGTGGCCGGGCTGTGGGCCGGGCAGCGGGGGTCACTGGTCTTCTGGACGCTGCTGCTGTCGGTGTTTTCGTCGATTGCCGTCTACAGCAACCGGCGCCGCAACCGGGAGTTCATGCCGTATGTGAGCGGTACGCTGCTTGGGCTGCTCACCTTCCTTCTCTTGGTCCTGCTCTTTGCGGACGTCAATCCCTTCGAGCGTCTGGGGTTCACCCCCGCGAACGGCCGGGGCCTCAATCCCCAGCTGCAGAGCTACTGGATGACGATTCATCCGCCCACGCTCTACCTGGGCTTCACCGCATTCGCGGTTCCTTTCGCCTTTGCGGTCTCGGCCCTCCTGACCAACCGGCTGGACTCTCGCTGGATCGCCGTCACTCGGCGCTGGATCCTGCTCAGCTGGTTCTTCCTCACCAACGGAGTCATCTTCGGGATGAGGTGGGCGTACGTGGAGCTGGGGTGGGGAGGATACTGGTTCTGGGATCCGGTGGAAAACGCGTCGCTGCTCCCCTGGCTCACCGCCACCGCCTTCCTGCACTCGATACAGATCCAGGAGACCCGGGGCATGTTGAAGGTGTGGAACATGTGCCTGGTGGTCGTCACCTTCCTCCTTACGATCTTTGCGACCTTCCTCACCCGGTCCGGGCTCATCGACTCGGTGCACACCTTCGCCGAGAACCTGAGAATCGCCTACATCTTCCTGGGCTTCATGGGAGGGCTCATAGCGTTCTCGATCGTACTGATCGTCCACCGGCTGCCGTCGCTCCGGTCCGAGAACCACTTCCAGTCCTTCCTGTCCCGCGAATCGGCGTTCCTGTTCAACAACCTGCTCCTGATCGGGGTCACCTTCGCGGTCATTTGGGGAACCCTCTTTCCGCTCATCACCGAGGGGTTCTTCGGGCAGAAGATCAACGTGGGTCCGCCCTTCTACAATCGTGTGAACATCCCGATCGGGTTGATCCTGCTTGCACTCATGGGCATCGGTCCGGTGATCGCCTGGCGGCGCGCATCCCCGCGCAACCTGCGCAGGAACTTCACGATTCCCGTGGCGGCCGCGGCCGGGACTCTTGGCGCACTCCTGATGCTGGGGGTCCGGCACGGGATGGCTCTGGCCACCTTCTCCATCGGAGTGTTCGTCATGACGATCGTCGTCACCGAGTTCTGGAAGGGGACGACGGCCAGGGCACGGATCGCGGGTGAAGGGGTGTTTCATGCCCTGCGCAGTCTGGTGAAGCGGAACCGCCGCCGGTGGGGCGGCTACGTCGTGCACGCGGGGGTCGTTGTCGTCTTTGTCGGCCTCGGAGGAGCCGCGTTCGATGCGCGTATCGAACAGGATCTGGTGCCGGGTGAGTCGATGTCGCTGCAGTCGGCACTCGGCACCGAGTACCGCCTCGTTTACGAGAGCCTTTCCCACTCCCGGCCGCGGGTCGCAGACGACGTGCGCGAGAATGACTGGCGCTGGACAGCCTTGCTGACCGTCTACCGGGACGGTGAGCGGGTCGGCATCCTGCGGCCCGAACGGCGGTTCTACCCCGTGATGGGCGAGGCATCCACCGAGGTCGGGATTGCGAGCACCGCCTTCGAGGATCTGTACGTGATTCCAAAGGACGTGGATCTGGACAGCGGGACGGACCTGGTCACCTTCGAGGCGAAGGCGCTGCCCCTGGTCCCCTGGATCTGGTACGGCGGGCTGATCGTCACGATCGGCGCACTCGTGGGGATGTGGCCGGCCGGACGGGTTCCGGTGCGGGTGGCCGCGCGCCGCCCCACCGCAAGGGACCCCCTCCCCAGTGGGCGCGGTGCCGTGGCGAGCGCCCCGTGACCGCTCTGATCGGCGGGCTGCTCCTCGCCGCCGGCGTGGTACTCTTCGTCCTCGAACCCGTGCTGTCGGGGCGGGGTGCGCCGTTGTACAGCGGTGACGACGACTACGACGATGCCGCCGCCCGCCGCCGCGTTGCGCTGACCGCGCTTCGCGATCTGGAGTACGACAGGGCCACCGGCAAGCTGGACAGCCGTGACTACGAGCAGCTGAAGGCGGAGTTGTCGCGGGAAGCGCTCGGCCACCTCGAACGGGAGGACGGGCCTGGCGCGAGGGGTGATTCGGCCGTGGAACGCGCGTCGCGGGATCTGGAAGAGGAGATCGCCCAGCTTCGCAGCGCGCTCCGGGAAGGGATGCTCTGTGCTTCCTGCGAGCATCTGAACAGCGTCGGTGCGCGGTTCTGCGGACGGTGCGGGGGTGCGTTGGGTGCGGGGGAAGGACGGGCAGCCGGGGGCGGCTCTTGACCCTGGAGGGACGGGGTCTCGTGTGCAGCTACGGCGCGACCCGGGCACTGGACGGGGTGGATATCGTTGCGGCCAGCCAGGAGATTCTGGCTGTTGTAGGGCCCAACGGGGCGGGGAAGACCACGCTGCTGAAGGCCCTGAGCGGCGAACGCAGACCGGATCGGGGACGCGTCCTGCTGGACGGCTCGGCGGTCTCCGGCGCGGATCACCGGTGGCGGGCGCGGGTCGGGTTGGTCTCGCACCGCACCGGACTGTACCGAAAGCTCTCGGTCCTGGAAAACCTGCGCTTCTTCGCCGCCCTGCGCGGCATGTCCCGGACACGATCCGTGCTCATCGGCTCCCTGGAGACGGTTGGCGCTGCCGACCTGGCTTCTGCACGGGTCGAGGCACTCTCCCGCGGGCAGCGCCAGCGCGTCGCCCTGGCCCGGTCGCTGCTGCACGATCCCGAGGTGCTCTTCCTGGACGAGCCCTTCACCGGACTGGATCCGAGCGGGGCCGGCGCCCTGGAGGACGCACTGCGGTCGCGGAGGTCGGCCGGCCGGATCGTCGTGCTGGTTACGCACGACCTGCGCCGGGGTCTGAAGCTTGCGGACCGCGTCGTCGTCGTCCGGGAAGGCCGGAAGGTCTTCGACGGCGAGGCCCACTGGGACGGAGCGGGCGATCTGCTGCGGTTCTTTACAGCGGGTCCGGAGGCGGCATGAACGATCTTCGCTGGATCTGGCTGATCGCGCGGAAGGACCTGCGTCTCGAGCTTCGCTCCGGCGGCAGACTCCTCTCCATGATCGCGTTCGTGGTGCTTGCCGGCTTCCTGTTCGCGTTCGCCCTGGACCAGAGCCGGGTGGCGGGCCGCGATGTGGTGGCAAGCCTCACGTGGCTGACGATCCTCTTCGCATCCACCGCCGGCGCCGGCCGGATCTTCGACTCGGAGGAGGAGGACGGAGCCTTCCGGCACATGCTGCTGACGCCGGTCTCCCGGGGGGCCGTGTTTCTGGGCAAGGCTTCCGCGAACCTCGTACTGATCTGGCTGGTGGCGGTACTCTCGTTTGCCTCGCTCAACACCTTCATGGGGGTCCGCGCCCCGGGCCCCCTGGCGTGGCACGCGGCCGTCTTCCTGCCCGGAACGATCGGCCTGGCGGCGACCGGGACCTTCTTTGGGCGCATGTCACGGCACAGCGCGCTTGGCGATACGCTGCTGCCCGTCCTGACCTTTCCGCTACTGGTGCCGCTCATCTATTTCGGCGCTACGGCATCGGCGCGGGTTTTCCTGGAGCTGCCCTGGACCGAGGTTTCAGGGCTGGTGCGATTGCTGTGGGCCTTCGCTCTCGGCTCGGTTGCGATCGGCGCCTTCCTCTTCCGCCACGTCACCGACGAATAGGAACTGCCAAGGAATGGAACGAAGATCACGGGTTGCGGGGCTCGCCCTCGTGACGGGCGGAGTCGCCACGATTCTGCTCGTGCACTGGATGGTGGCGTTCTGGGTACCCACGGAAGCGTCTCAGGGTGTGGTCCAGAGGATCTTCTATATCCACGTCCCCGCGGCCTGGACCACCTTCCTCGCCTTCGGCATCGTCGCGCTTGCGAGCGCGGCCTATCTGTGGCTGGAGGACGAGCGTGCGGACGCGGCGGCGGTGGCGGCGGCGGAGGGCGGGCTGATCTTCGGCGCCATCATGCTGATTTCCGGTCCGCTGTGGGGGCGGATCGCGTGGGGCACCTACTGGACGTGGGAGCCCCGCCTCACCCTGACGCTGCTCCTCTGGTTCACCTACCTGGGGTATTTCCTCATCCGCGGCTCGGTGGCGGATCCGAGGCGAGGGAAGCGGTTCGCCGCGGTCGTGGCGGTGATCGGATCGCTCAACATTCCGCTGATCCATGTGAGCGTGTCCTGGTTCAGGTCGCTGCACCCCGGACCGGTGGTGATCAAGCCGGAGGGCCCCACTCTCCATCCCGACATGCTGGCCACGCTGCTGACATCGGTGGCCGGCTTCACCCTTTTGTTTCTCGGCCTCTTCAGCTTCCGCTACGCAGTCGAGCGGTTGGGCAGGCGTCCGCTCCCGGGTGGGGCGGACAGGCCGATGGAGGACTGACATGGCTTCCCGGAGCGTCGTCTTTCGCAGTTGCGCGGCTTTCCTCTTTTCGCTGGCGGTCCCCGCGGTCGCGCTGGCGCAGACCACCGGCGGTGGACGGGGAGCGCTCCGCCCCTACGTCCACATCTTCCTGGCGTACGGAGCCGCCTGGATCCTGATCCTCGTCTGGGTGTGGCTCATTGCCCGGGGATTGAAGCGCGTGGCGGCGCGTCAGCAGGACTGAGGGCGCCGCCAACGCCCAGCTGGCTGGCGACCTCCGCGGTGAGGTCTTCCGCCGTGTCGATATCGGACTCCACCTCCAGCAGGGTGACGCTCAACCCGAGTGCGGTGCACCTGGCCAGGGTCTCCGCGAGAACCGACTCCGTGCTCCACGGGATACCGGCAAACAGGCCCGGACGGGGCTCGCGCAGCGCCATCAGGTAGTAGCCCCCGTCACGCGCGGGTCCGAGCACGACGTCGGCCGAGTCCAGCGCCCCGATCGCGCGGGTGACCGTTTGCGCCGTGACCGAGGGGGTGTCCGTCCCGATGACGACAACGCGGCCTGAGCGCTCGAATGCCCGGCCGAACATCCGCGACATCCTGGCGCCGAGGTCGCCGCCGCCCTGGTACCAGTACCGTCGCGGTGCCGGCCCGAGCCACTCCCGGACCTCGGCTTCGGCGCCGTCGGGGTCGTAGCACACGGTCGGGATGGCGGGCGCCGGCGCCACCCGGTCGACGATCAGGCGTCCCATGCGCCGGTACACGGCGGTCGCGGCCGGGTGGCCCACCTCCCGCGCGAGCCGGGTCTTGACGGTTCCGGGACGGGGGGCCTTGGCGAAGACGAGAAGGGTGGCGGCCGCGCCGTCGGGTCGCCCGGGTCCCGGCTCGCGACCGCGATCGAGGCTCCTTCGCGGTGGATACTGCGCGGCCAGCGAGGACGGGGCGGCTCCCGCGAGAAACCGGGTGATCAGGCCTGCGTTTCGCACCCACCCTCCGATGCGGCCCTCCTCTTCGTAGCGGCGGGGGCTGGTGGACACCGCAGCCGGGAAGCGAAGGAGCCGTCCCGCGTGCAACAGCCGGCGGCTCAGCGTGACGTCCTCCATCAACGGCTCGTCGGGGTAGGGGCCGATGGCGTGGAAGAGGTCCCGCCGGATGAGCAGGCCCTGGTCACCGTAGACGAGCCCCAGGCGCCGCTCACGGATCCGTTGCCCCACCTCGATGAGGCGGTAGAAGAAGTGCCCGTGCGAGATGGAAAGCCCGAAGTGGGCGGCCTTCGGCCCGTCTTCGCGGACGTGGGCTTCGATGGCCCGGAGAGCCTCCTCGCCCAGGCGCGAGTCGGCGTGCAGGAACAGCAGCCAGCGCGCCGGGACCCATTCGGCGCCGGCGTTCATCTGACGGGCCCTTCCACGCCGCCCCCTCATGACGTGGGCGCCGCCGGCTCTGGCGACCGACACCGTTTCGTCGCGTGAGCCACCGTCGACGACCGTGACGATGTGCTCCAGCGTGAGCCGCGACAGGTCGCTCAGCAGGCCGGGAAGGGTCTCGGCCTCGTCCAGGGCGGGGATGACGATGCCGAGTGCGGGCGTCCCGCCGCCACCGGCGCCCGCGTGGGGTCTCGCCACGGGCCGCTACCGGGATGCGTCGTTCAGGGTCCAGTCGTAGTCGAGAAACACCAACTCCGTCCCGGAGTCGAGGAGCGCCTCCTTGTCCTCGCCCTCGGCGTACCCCGCCAGGAAGGACCGAATGCCCTGGACGCCTCCGAAGTCCTCCTGGAACCAGTCGAGCACACGGTTGACGTGGACGGCCTCCCGCTCCTGTCCCGCCACCATCTGGAAGTGGGCGGGGTCCTGCACGAAAGCACGCACCCGCTCATCCAGCTGGTCTTCGAGCGAATGTCCCTCGTACGCCTGGTCGATCAGGGGCGGACAGCTCCGTGCCGCGCAGTTGATGGCGAAGTGAATCCGGGAATCCCCCATGGGCCGGATGATCTCGTGCTCGATCTCGTCCAGCGACCGCACCTTGCCCGCCACCGGACAGTGGGCACCGGTAAAGACGTCGGAGATCTGCCACACCGAATTGTCCGGCCGCCCGGCGGCGGCGTTCTTCAGCCGCAGAAAGCCACCGGCCTTCTTGATCGGATAGTGTTCGATCACCCGCTTGAGCATGCACGCGTTGTAGGAGTTGATCCAGAAGGCGAGTCTGTCCGCGGCGGACGCCTGCTCGAGGGCGGTCGGGCTGGCGGCGTCCAGCGTGCCGATGTAGCGGTGCAGGCCGGCCGGGTCCGCAGCCAACCGCTCGTAGTCCACGCCCGGGGGCTCGACCACCTCCGCCAGCACCTCGGTGAAAGCCGAGTGGTCGGGTAGCTGGAGAGTGGAGGCTGAGGTCTGTGACGCTTTCCCCGGTCCCGCCAGCGCGAATCCGCACAGCACGGCTACGACCGCGGTCATCCCCGGCAGGCGTATGTTCATGCGCTTCAGGATCGCCGGCAGGAAGCTCAGCAGCAGGAGGAGAACGCCCGCGATGAGCACGCGGACCAGCGCGTCCGTCGATGCTTCCCGGGAACCCTGGAGGAGCGCGTCCGCGAAGAAGGTGTAGACCGCGGTTCCGGGCAGGATGCCCACAAGGGTGGCGACCGCGTAGGTGCGCCACCGCAGCGGCATGAGCCCGGACCCGAAGTTCAGGGCGTTGAAGGGCACGAGCGGGATGAGGCGTAGCGTGAGCAGGCCCCGAAATCCGTGCCGGTGGACGACGTTGTCCAGCTTCTCCAATGCATTGGAGTCCTTTCCAATGAGGCCCCGTATGCCGTCCCTTCCCAGAGTGCGGGCGATGAGGAAGGCCGCGTTGGCACCGATGTTGGCGGCGACGAAGTTGAACAGGGTTCCCCAGTAGAAGCCGAAGAGGGCACCGCCCGCCAGCGTCAGGATCGTGCCTGGCACCGCCAGCGCGGTCGCTGCGGCATAGACGGCGATGAAGATGCCGGGAGCCCAGGGATGTCCGCTCAGCCAGGCCATCGCGTCGCCGATGCCGTCCCGGGTCAGGTAGTCGCTCAGGGGAGTCTGCGTGGCCAACAGGTAACCGCCGACGAGAACGGCAACGAGCAGGGCGAGCTTCAGCAGGGAACCTGTCCGGCCTGGGCCCTGCTTGTCGGGGGCGGCGTTGCCTGTATCCGCTTCCGGCTCCTGAGCGCCGGCGTTCCCGGGAAGGGTTGTTTCGTCTATTTCAGCCATTGGATGATTCGCTTGAGGGTTCTGCCCGACGCCGTGTCGAGGCGCGAGCGCATGTATTCGGCGGAGGCTCTCTTCACCCCCTCGACCATGGTGGGGTAGGGGAAGATGGTGTTGGCCACCTGGCTCAGACTCAGGCCGTGCTGCTTCGCCATGACGAGGGGCAGGATCAGGTCCCCGGCCCCGTGCGCGACGACGGTGGCCCCGAGGATCCTTCCCTTGCGATCCGCGGAGACCTTCACGAACCCCACCGCCGAGCCGTCCACGATAGCCCTGTCGAGGTCATCCATTCCGTAGCGGTAGGTAGTGCCGCCCGCCGCCTCGGCCTCCGCCTCCGACAGCCCGACATGGGCGATCTCGGGATCGGTGAAGGTGACCCAGGGGACATTGTCGTAACGGATCTTCGTCTTCGCGGGCAGGACGGAGTTGCGCAGCGCCACCTTGGCCATGTGCTCCGCGACGTGCGTGAACTGGAGCGCGCCGGTGACGTCACCGACCGCCCACGCCGTCCTGGACGTAGTCCGCAGGTGATGGTCGACGACGACCGCACCACGCTCGGTGCGGATGCCTGCCGCTTCGAGGTTCATGCCGTCCGTGCAGGGTCTCCGACCGGTCGCCACGAACAAGCGGGCTGCCTCGACCCTGGCCCCGTCGTTCGTTTCCACCACCGTCCGGCCGCCCTCCACATGCACCGCCGCGGCCGCCGTGCCCACACGCACGTCGATCCCCTCCTCCTCCAGAAGGGCATGCATGAAGGCCGCGACATCGGGATCCTCCTTGATGAGGATCGAAGGCGCCATCTCGAGCACCGTCACGCGCGAGCCCAACCGTGCAAAGACCTGTGCGAATTCGACCCCGATGGGGCCACCTCCGAGGATGACGATGGACTCCGGCAGATCGTCCTGGTCGAAGACCGTCTCGTACGTCCAGTATCCGGAGGACTCCAGTCCGGGGATCGGAGGCACGGAGGGCACCGCGCCGGTGGCGATGATGAAGCGCTTCGCCCGCACCTTGCCCTGTCCCTCGACCTCCACGATGGACTCGTTCAGAAAACGGGCGCTCCCGAAGTGCACCGCGACGCCCATCTTGCGGAACCGCTCGGGATCGTCATGGTGTGCGACCGTGCCACGCGCGGCCCTCATGCGCTCCATGACCGCGCGGAAGTCGTGCCTCTCGCGGGTGGGACGCAGCCCCAGGCCGGCGGCGCGGTCCATGTTCCGCGCCAACCGCGCGGACGCGATGAGCGCCTTCGAGGGCACGCAGCCCGTCCAGAGGCAGTCGCCTCCCAGCTCGGCCTTCTCGACGATCGCCGGGTTGAGGCCCAGGTAGGCTGCCCCCGCTACCGAGACCAGTCCTCCCGTGCCACCGCCCAGAGCCACGAGATCGTAGGTCCCCGAAAAGTTGTCCCGTTCAGACATGTACCTGCCCATGGTTAGGAATAGCTTGGTAGGGCGCAACGAGTTCCGGACGAGGATCGGCACCTTGTCCGTCGTGTCAAGAGCCTTGACCGGAACCTATTTCGCATTATCTTCGGTTTTAGCTTTGCCGGTGGCCGTCCCCGGTGCTTCCGGCAGAGCGAACAGCGACCCCTCGCCGCAAGGGAAGGCCCATCAATGTCCAGAAACCCAGCATCCAGGAAGCCAGCGTCCAGCAAGAACGGTAAGGAAGAACAACAGCGAGAGAAAGCGCTCAACACGGCACTGACCCAGATCGAGCGGTCGTACGGGAAGGGTGCCATCATGCGCATGGGTGCCGATGGCGCCAATCTGCAGATCGAAAGCATATCGACCGGGGCGATCAATCTGGATGCCGTGATCGGCATCGGCGGGATTCCCAAGGGACGGATCAGCGAGATCTACGGCCCGGAATCATCCGGGAAGACCACACTGTGTCTCCACGTCATCGCGAATGCCCAGCGGACGGGGGGCATTGCAGCCTTCATCGATGCCGAGCATGCGCTGGACATCCAGTATGCGCAAAAGTTGGGCATCGACGTCGACAACCTCCTGGTCTCTCAGCCGGACACGGGCGAACAGGCGCTGGAGATCGCCGAGGTGCTGATCCGCAGCAACGTCGTGGACGTGATCGTGGTGGATTCCGTGGCGGCGCTCGTGCCACGCGCGGAGATCGAGGGCGAGATGGGGGACTCCCATGTGGGACTTCAAGCCCGCCTCATGAGCCAGGCGCTCAGGAAGCTGACGGGTGCGGTGAGCCGTTCCAACGCGGCCATCATCTTCACCAACCAGATTCGCGAGAAGATCGGCGTCATGTTCGGCAGCCCCGAAACCACCTCCGGGGGCCGTGCCCTCAAGTTCTACGCCTCTCTCCGCCTGGACATTCGGCGGATCGGGGCCCTCAAGGACGGTCCCGAGATCGTTGGCAACCGGACCCGCGTGAAGGTGGTGAAGAACAAGTGCGCCCCCCCGTTCAAGCAGGCCGAATTCGATATCCTCTACGGGAAGGGGATCAGCCACACCGGGCTGCTCATCGACGTCGGCGTGGATCATGGGGTGGTCGACAAGTCCGGGTCGTGGTTTTCCTACGGGGATCTCCGGCTCGGCCAGGGTAAGGAGAACGTACGGACCTTCCTCGAAGAGAACACGGACGTGGCCCGGGAGATTGAAGCGCGCCTGCTGGTGGCACTGGGCATCGGGCAGGAGGAGGAAGAATCCCGGTCCGGTCCGGAGGGAAGGGAAGCTCCCGCGGTCAAGGTGGTTTGACGGGGCGGCGAGCACGGCAGCGGCACGCGGGCCGTCTGGCGATTCTTGCGGAGGGATTTGGTGACGCCCTCCCGGGCCTTTGCGCTTCGTTGGGCGCACCCCTTCCCGTTAGGGTTAAGTTGTAGGGGTTCGTCACGCCGCGTTTCCGTCGGCCGTCGTCCTTCCCGCCAGTGACCCGAGTGACCGGCGATGACCCGCCTCCGCTTCGTCCGATGAAATCCGCCGAAATCCGCCGGAGATTCCTGGAGTTCTTCCAGGCCTGCGGCCACGAAATCCGTCCGAGTGGGTCCCTGGTACCGGCCAACGATCCGACGCTGCTCTTCACCAACGCCGGAATGGTCCAGTTCAAGGGGGCCTTTCTGGGGGATGAGACGCTGCCGTTCGTGCGTGCCGTCACCTCTCAGAAGTGCGTGCGCGCGGGGGGAAAGCACAACGACCTCGAGGAGGTGGGCCGAACGGCGCGGCATCACACCTTCTTCGAGATGTTGGGGAACTTCTCCTTCGGCGACTACTTCAAGCGCGAGGCCATCGGGTACGGGTGGGAGTTCCTGACGGTGGAAATGGGCCTCGATCCGAACCGGCTGTTCGTCACGGTGCACCACACCGATGACGAGGCCGCCGGACTCTGGACGGAGGTCGCGGGCGTGCCACCGGATCGAATCTACATGCTCGGGGACAAGGACAACTTCTGGCAGATGGCGGACACCGGTCCCTGCGGCCCCTGTTCGGAGATCCACTACGACATGCGGCCGCCGGAAGAGTGGGGTACGGTGCCGGGCAAGCCCGAATTCGAGAGACGGGGCGAGGCGGGGGAGTTCCTGGAGCTCTGGAACCTGGTCTTCATGCAGTTCGACCGGGACGAATCGGGCGTGCAGCATCCCCTCCCGGCACCCAGCATCGATACGGGACTGGGGCTGGAGCGGCTCGCGGCGGTGATGCAGGGGGTGGGCAGCAACTACCATACGGATCTGTTCCTGCCGCTGCTGGAGCGGGTGACCGAGGTCGTCGGGCGGCCGTATGACGCGGCCTCCGAAGAGGGCGTGTCCTATCGGGTGCTCGCCGACCATGCGCGGGCGGTGGTGTTCCTGCTGGGGGACGGGGTATTCCCGTCAAACGAAGGGCGCGGGTATGTCCTCCGGCGGATCCTGCGGCGGGGAGTTCGCCATGCGTGGCTGCTGGGCAGACGGGAACCGACGCTGACCGAGGTCGTGGGGGCCGCCATCGATGAGATGGGGGAGGCCTATCCGGATCTGGTGGCGCAGCGGGAGAGCATTCTCGCCAACTCGCTACGCGAAGAGGAGCGGTTCCTGGCTACTATCGACGGCGGGATGGAGCGGCTTGAGCGCGTGGTGCCGGCGTTGGCGGCGGCCACTTCGCCCCGTCCCGTGGTTCCCGGCGCGGACGTGTTCCAGCTTTACGACACCTTCGGGTTTCCGGTGGACCTGACCCGGATCGTGGCGGGGGAGCGGGGCTACGATCTGGACATGGCGGGTTTCGAGGAGGCGTTGGAAGAGCAGAGGGAGAGGTCGCGGGGGGCGATAGAAGGGGGTTTCCATGCCGCGACCGGGACTCCAACGGCTCAGATTGGAAGCAAACTCGTGCCCGCGGCCTGGCGCGTGGCGAAGGGAGACCTTGAGCAAGCTTTCGTCGGATACAATGACCTTGCGGTCGAGACCAGGGTCGTAGGCTATCTCACCCTCAACGACCAAGCCGCCTTGATCCTGGAGCGCAACCCCTTTTACCGCGAGGCCGGTGGGCAGATCTCGGATCTCGGGACTGTGTCGACACCGACATGGAGAGTTGAGGTCGAATCCGTCGGTCGCGTGGACAAAAGGGATACCCGGTCCGTCGTTATCGGCCACCCCGCCGGCGATTTCCCCGGCGAAGCCGTCCTCGACTCCACCGTTACCGCCCAGGTCGATCCCCACCACCGCCGCGACACCGAACGCAACCACACGGCCACCCACCTCCTCCACGCGGCCCTGCGTTCCGTGCTGGGAGACCACGTTCGTCAGCGCGGCTCCCTGGTGGCGCCGGATCGCCTCCGCTTCGACTTCGCCCACACGGCTCCCATGACGGACGCGGAGCTGGAAGACGTGGCCGCCATGGTCAACGAAGGCATCTGGGCCAGCCATCCGGTGCGCACCTCGGTCCGGCCCTACGCCGACGCGGTCAAGTCCGGCGCGATGGCCCTCTTCGGAGAGAAATACGCCGACGAAGTGCGGGTCGTGGATATCCCCGGCGTGAGCATGGAGCTGTGCGGTGGCACGCATGTGAAGCGCACAGGGGAGATCGGGCTGTTCAAGGTCACCTCGGAGACCGGGGTCGCGGGCGGAGTGCGCCGGATGGAAGCCGTGACGGGCAGGAAGGCGTTCGAGTACCTTGCCGCCTTCAAGACGCGCGTGGAGGAGCTTGCAGTGGCCGTGAAAGCGACCCCGGACAATGTCGAGCGGCGTGTCAAGGAGCTGATGTCCGAGAGGGCGGACCTGGAAGCGATGGTCGACGAGCTGCGCCGTGACGGCGGCGGCGGAGCCGAGATCCTCGCCGAGTCCGAATTCGAGGCGTCCGGTCACCGCATGAAATACCGCGGTGTGCGTATCAAGGCCCGCGGCGCGCAGGACGCGAGGGCGTGGGGAGACAGCTTCCGCGACTCGACCGATGCCGCAATTGCAGTGGTGGCGGCCGAGTTGCCGGGCGACAAGCATGTCCTCTTCGCCTTCGCCACCGACCGCGCCATCGCTGCCGGGATCAAGGCCGACGCGGTCGTGAAGGAGGTCGCCGCAGCGGTGGGCGGGCGGGGCGGGGGGAGGTCCCACATGGCCCAGGCCGGGGTGTCGGACCCGGGCGGACTCGACGCGGCTGTGCGCGCCGGCGCCGGCGTTGTCCAGGACCTGAGCCGCAGACAGTCCCCATGACGATTGGCGAGTGGATTGACCAGCGGGACCGCCATGTCCCGGCAGCGCTCCGCTCACGACTGCGGGCGGATGAAACGGCAACGCTCGAGGCGCTGCTGAGGGCCGCCGAAGCCGAGTTGGAGGTATGCGCCGGACTGACCCGCAAGGATCGGGCGGCCGCATTCGCCCTCCTGGCGGCCGATGCCTATCTCACGTACGCATGCCTCCTGGCGGCTGCGAGGGGGGACACCGGGGAGACGCTCCGGGAAGTCACCAGACGGACGGCAAAGGGCTGGTTGGCCAAGGGCGAAGCATGACTGGCGGGTACAGTGACTTCCACAGTCACCTGGTTCCCGGGGTCGACGACGGCTCCCGTACCCTGGAAGAGGCGCTGCACTCGGTCGACCGCATGGTCGGTGCCGGGGTTAGCAGGATCATCACCACCCCGCATTTTCGCGCTTCGTCCTTGGAGACAGCGCGATTCGGCGATCCCCTGGCGTTCCTCGACCAGAGATGGTGCGTCCTGCGGGACGCGGCCGGGGAAGCGTACCCCGGGCTGGACTTGCGGCGCGGCCTCGAGGTCAGGCTCGACGTCCCCGACCCGGACCTGTCGGATCCTCGCCTTCACCTCGGCGGCACCTCATTCGTCCTTGTGGAGTGGCCCATGTTCACGGCGCCGCAACGCGCCCCGGAACTGTTGGGGCGGTTGGTGCGGGGCGGGTGCATCCCCGTGATTGCCCACCCCGAGCGATACTACGGCATCGATCAGGAAATGAAGGCGGTCCGCGACTGGAAAGAAGCTGGCGCGTTTCTTCAGGGGAGTTACGGTTCATTCGCCGGCCAGTACGGTCCCGGGCCGAAAGCACGAGCCCTCCGACTCCTGGAAGAGGGTCTGCTGGACTATCTCTCGTCGGACTTCCACGGAAGGCCCGAGTACACCTTCTACCTGGACAAGGGTGTGGACGAGCTTCAGCGGCGCGGGGGCAGCGGTCAGCTCGATCTCCTCGCAAAGGTGAATCCGGCCCGGCTGTTTCGGGGTGAACTCCCCCTTCCGGTGCCGCCGCTGGTGGTGGAAGAGCCCATGCGGCACCTGCTTCGAAGCTGGCTCGATGACTGACGGAATCGAGCTGGAGCGAGGCCTCTGCGAGCTCGCCGAGTTGGCGCGAGTCGTGTCGGTCGCCTGCCATGCAGCGATCTCGGACTATGCCGCAAGGGCGCTGTCAACGATCGAGGCGGGGCGAAAGATCCTCTTTTGCGGTAACGGCGGATCCGCCGCCGACGCTCAGCATCTGGCCGCGGAGTACGTCGTCCGCCTTTCGCGTGACCGGCCGGCCATACCGGCGTTGGCGTTGACGACCGACACGTCGACTCTGACCGCGTGCGTCAACGACCGGGGCTACCGCGAGGTCTTCGCCCGTCAGGTGGAGGCGTTGGGAGCCCCGGGGGACCTGCTTGTTCTTCATTCCACCTCCGGCGAATCCGAAAACCTCCTCACCGCGGCGGAATGTGCGCGCGACGGGGGACTGTCGACCGTGGGAGTCCTGGCCTGTGGTGGCGGACGCCTTCGTTCCCTGGTGGATGTTGCCGTGGTCGTGCCGACGCAACGGATTTCCCGGGCCCAGGAGATCCACCTTGCGGTTGGCCATATTGTGTGCGAGTACGTGGAGGCATCTCTCTTCGGCGGATCGCCGGCGGGACCGCCGCTGGAACAGTCTTGAACCAGCCGGAGCGTCCAGGGCAGCGGTATCCGCCGCGCGCTGGCTGGACAACGACGAAAGGGGACACCGGATTGAGTGGGTTGGATCTGAAGTTGAGCGGAAAGCGTGCCCTCGTCACGGGGGGCTCGCGTGGTGTCGGGGCAGCAACCGTACACATTCTCGCGAAGGCGGGCGCCGACGTCGGCATCTCCTATCACAGCAGGGCCGCCGAGGCCGAGGAAGTGGTCAACGCGGCAAGGGCGATGGGAGTGCGGTGTTGGGCCGAAGGGGGTGACCTGGCCGACCGCGGCGCGGTGGACCGGCTTTTCGAGCGGGTCGACTCGGAGTTCGGCGGGCTCGACATTTTCGTCGGGAACGCCGGAATCTGGCCTGTGGCCCATGTGCCGGTGTCGGAGATGGACGATGTGCGCTGGCACCGTACCGTCTCCGTCAACCTCGACTCGATCTTCTTCACCACGCGGGCGGCGCTCAGGTGCATGAGCGACGACGGGCGCGTCGTGCTGGTGAGCTCGACCGCGGGGCAGCGGGGCGAGGCCTATCATTCGGATTACGCCGCCACCAAGGGCGCGATCATTTCCCTTGTGAAGGGGCTCTGCACGGAGGTGGGCGGCCGAGGCATCACGGTGAACGCCGTGGCTCCCGGGTGGATCGACACCGAGATGTCGCAGGACGCGCTGCAGGGCGAGGACAAGGAAGAGATCGAAGCAGCCATTCCCATCGGCAGAGTCGCCACCGCCGAAGACGTTGCCGGGCCTATCGTGCTGCTCTGCTCGGATATGGCCCGTCACATCACAGGCGAGATCGTCAATGTCAATGGGGGATCGGTACTGGCAGGGTGAATTTCGAGGTCTGTGCCCCCAGGGCCGTTCAGGGAATCGTATCCCGGCTGGAAGACGCCGGTTTCGAGACCTGGACCGTAGGCGGTGCCGTGCGGGACGCGGTGCGGGGGAGCCCAGGGGCCCGCGAGGACTGGGACCTGGCCACCCGAGCCACGCCGACAGAGGTCAGGCGGCTCTTCCCACGCACCGTCCCTCTCGGGATCGAGTACGGGACGGTGGGGGTCTTTGGGGCGGATGGCACCCTCTATGAGGTGACGACATTCCGCCACGACGTATTGACGTACGGACGCAAGGCGGTCGTGGCGTTTGCCGAGACGCTTGAGGAGGACCTCGCGCGTCGCGACTTCACCGTCAATGCCATCGCATGGCACCCGAACCGTCGAGAGCTCAGGGATCCCCACGACGGGAAGAAGGATCTCGAAGACGGAATCCTTCGCGCGGTCGGGTGCGCGTCGGAGCGGTTTCGGGAGGACTACCTCCGTGTCCTGCGCGGACTGCGCTTCGCGGGTACCCTCGGCCTGGAAATCCACGACGACACCTGGAACGGCCTGGTGGACGCGGTTCCGGGACTCGCGGGTCTGTCCATGGAGCGGGTCCGTGAGGAGCTGATGAAAGTCCTGGGCAAGCCCACACCCTCGCGTGCCCTCGGTCTGTATGAGCGATCCGGGGCACTGGCGCAGATCCTGCCGGAGCTGAGCGAAGCGTTGACGAAGGACGCCCTGGACACTGTGGACGGGCTGGGCAGACACCGGCCGGTGCTTCGCGTGGCGGCGCTCCTCCTGGCCGGGCTGAAAAGGACCTCGCCGTCCACGGTTTCCCGCCTCCTCGTCCGTCTACGCTTCTCGAACGCCGAAGCCGACCGTATCCAGGCGGCCATGAGCGGGGGCCTCGCGCCGCCGTCACACCTCATGAGTGATCCGCGTGCGCGGCGGCGGTGGGTGGCGATGGCCCGACCGAACGGCGTGCGCGATGTCTTCCACATCTGGCTGGCCGCGGCGCGGGCGGAACCGGACCGGGTGGATGCCTCGGAGGTGGTGCGGGTGATCGCCGAGGTCCGGCGCGACCTCCACGCGGGCGTACCCGTCTCGGTGGGCGGGCTGGCCATTGCGGGACGTGACCTGGTCGCGCTGGGGTGGTCGCCGGGTCCGGGAATCGGGTCCGCGCTGCGGGCACTTCTGGAAGCCGTCTGGGAGGATCCCTCACTGAACGAACGCGCCGCCTTGATGCGGATGGTGGCCGAGATGGCGCCGCCGGGGGCCGCATCGTGAGCGACAGCTTCGACTTGTTTCCCGGAGAGGTCCGGGAGCCGGGCCCCTCCCCAAGAGCAGGCCGTGAGGCCCCCCTGGCCGCGCGCATGCGTCCCCGTACCCTGGACGAGTTTCGCGGCCAGGAGAAGGTCGTGGGTGCGGGGGGTCCTGTCGGCACGATGATCGAGAGCGGCAGGGTCTCCAGCTTCATTCTGTGGGGGCCTCCCGGATCCGGAAAGACGACCCTCGCACGGCTCGTGGCCGACTCCGCCGACGCCGCGTTCGTTTCGTTCAGCGCGGTGACGGAGGGGGTCGCCAGGGTGCGGGAGATCATCGCCGAAGCAGGAACGCGGCGTCGGGCCACGGGCCGCGGCACGATCCTCTTCTGCGACGAGATCCACCACTTCAACAAGGCTCAGCAGGACGCTTTCCTCCCCTTCGTCGAGGCCGGAGCCGTGGTGCTGATCGGCGCCACCACCGAAAACCCGAGCTTCGAGGTCGTCCGCCCGCTACTCTCGCGCGCGCCCGTCGTGGTCCTCGAACCTCTCTCTCGCGAGGACCTGGTCCGGGTGCTCGGCGACGCTCTGGAGGACCATGAGCGCGGCCTTGGGGCGGCATCGATCGCCGTACCGCACGACGTACTCGACCGGATCGCCGACGCTGCCGACGGCGATGCCCGGCGTGCTCTCGGGATCCTGGAACGGGCGGCCGGGGCCCTGGCCGACGGGGAGGCCATGACCATCGGGGCCGTGGAAGTCGCCATCCAGCGCCGCTTCGCGGTCTACGACAAGTCCGGAGACCAGCATTACGGCCATATATCGGCGCTCCACAAATCGGTACGCGGCGGTGACCCCGATGCCGCCCTGTACTGGCTCGGCCGCATGCTGGACGCGGGAGAGGATCCGATGTATGTCGCGCGCCGACTTGTCCGGATGGCGGTCGAGGACATCGGGCTCGCGGAACCCGGTGCCCTCAGGGTCGCGGTGGCCGCCCGGGATGCGTACCGTTTTCTGGGTTCGCCCGAGGGCGAGTTGGCCCTCGCCCAGGCCACGGTCTATCTGGCGGGCAGTCCCAAGTCGAATCGGCTGTACAAGGGATGGGGCCGTGCGTTGGGCCGGGCTCGCGAGACTCCCGCGGAAGCCGTTCCGTTGCACCTTCGCAATGCCCCGACGCGATTGATGAAAGAAATGGGGTACGGCGAGGGGTATCTTTATGATCCGGACCAGCCGGGTGGTGTCTCCCGCCAGCACTACCTTCCGGACAGCATGAAGGGTGAACGTTTCTATAGCCCGGGAGACGCCGGCTGGGAGGCCGGCCTGCAGCGGCGCCTGTCCGAGTGGCAGCGCAAGAGGAGGTAGGACCCATTCCAACCCAGTTACTGGACATGCGCCCGCCCGTCGAGCGCGCAATCCTCGTCGGTACGCCGAGCGGGGCGGAGCGCGGGGAACACGCGAGGGAACACCTTGCGGAACTCGCGCGCCTGACCGATACGGCGGGTGGTCAGGTCGTGGGGGAACTCGTGCAGCGCCTTCGATCTCCGCGGACCCGCTACTACCTGGGGAAGGGCAAGGCCGCCCAACTGGCCGAGCTGGTGCAGGAGAGGGAAGCCGAGCTCGTCGTATTCGACGATGAGCTTACCCCCGCACAGGGGAAGAACCTGGAGACCCTGTGCAACGTCCGCGTCATGGACCGGGCCGAGCTGATCCTGGACATTTTCGCGACCCGGGCACGGACCTACGAAGCCCGGATGCAGGTCGAGCTGGCCCAGTTGCAGTACCTGTTGCCGAGGTTGCGGCGCATGTGGGTCCACCTCTCCCGGATACGCGGCGGGATCGGGCTGCGGGGCCCGGGGGAGACGCAGCTCGAGACCGACCGGCGGCTCATCGGCACCCGAATCGCGGAGTTGCGCCGCAAGTTGAAGGTCGTCGCGCGCTCCCAGGCCACACAGCGCAAGGGGAGGGAAGGCCGGTTCCGGGCTGCGCTCGTGGGGTACACGAACGCCGGCAAGTCGTCGTTGCTCCAGGTGCTCTCGGGTTCGGAACAGTTCGTCGAGGATCGGCTCTTCGCGACGCTGGACGCCTCAACCCGCGTGGTCGGCCTGGGAGGGGGGCACGAGGCCCTCGTCACCGACACGGTGGGCTTTATCCGCAAGCTTCCCCATCATCTCATTGCTTCGTTCCGGTCGACCCTCGAGGAAGCGCGCGAGGCCGATGTTCTCCTCCACGTCATTGATTCGTCCCACCCCGATCGGGACAGCCAGCGCCGGGTCGTCCGCGGCGTGCTCGAGGACCTGGGGCTGGGGCAGCGACCGCGAGTCCTGGTGTTCAACAAGATCGACCTGCTTGGAAGCGATGATCTCCTGGCTCTCAGGAAGCGTGCCACAGCCCCCGGCTCTCCTCGGGCCATCTTCACCTCGGCCGTGACCCCCACGACGCTCAAGCCCCTCGGAGAGGAACTTCGGGCTCGCATCCGGGCACGGATGCAGCGGGTCAGCGTCGAAGTGCCCGCCGGGGAGGGGAAAGCACTGGCCGCACTGTACGAGCAGGGCGAGGTACTCTCGCGGAAGCAGGAGGGTGCCACCGTGAGAATCGTCGCCAAGGCGCCTCCCGCCCTGATCGGCCGGCTCCGCGCTCGCGACGGCGTCCGCGTCACGGAGGATGGCCAGCACTGATATACTCACCACACGCTCCCGGGCACGGGCGCCCGGGTGAGCGAGGCCGATACTGTTCGAGGACCCTGCAATGAGGCTCTACATCAACATCGATCACGTCGCCACGGTGCGCCAGGCACGCCGTACCGACGAACCCGATCCCGTCCGTGCGGCGGTGCTCGCCGAGTTGGGCGGCGCCGACGGGATCACCATCCACCTGCGCGAGGACCGGCGCCACATCAACGACCGCGATGTGCGCCTCCTGGCGGAGACGGTCCGCACGGGGATCAACTTCGAGTTGGCGGCGTCTGCTCCGGTCGTCGACATCGCGGTGGAAATGGCACCCATGCAGGCCACGCTGGTCCCCGAGAAGCGCGAGGAGGTGACCACCGAGGGAGGCCTGAACCTGGCATCCGATGTCGTGAGGGCAGGAGTGGCCGCCTCGCTGCGGCGTCTCGAGGCCGCGGGAGTCCGCACCTCCCTCTTCATCGATCCCGATGTGGACGCCCTGAACCATTCGGCGGCGCTGGGAGCGAACGCGGTCGAGTTGCACACGGGTGAGTACGCCAACGCCATTGGCGACGCGGACAAGGCGGCGGAGCTGGCCCGTCTGGCCCGGGCGTCGGACCATGGTCACGCGCTGGGCCTTGCGGTGCACGCCGGACACGGTCTCACCTACGAGAATGTCGTTCCCGTCGCGGCGCTGCCCCACATCGAGGAGTTGAACATCGGCCACAGCGTGATTTCGCGTGCGGTTCTGGTGGGGCTGGAGCGAGCGGTGCAAGAGATGAAGGAGATCGTCGAAGGCGCGCCCGGACGTGTTCGGCAGCCGGGTGGCTGGGTTCCCCCGATCGGCTTCTAGGCAACCCGTGGCAGAGATCCCCGCGCTGTCGATGCGCCGGAACTGGCAGCTGCTTCTCGGCCTGGGGATCGTCATCGCCCTGCTCTGGTGGTTGTTCCGGGACATTGATGCCGCCCGGGTGTGGGACGCGATCCGCAGCGCGAACGTGCTGCTCCTGCTCCTGACCACCGTGGTCACGATGGGGGCCTTCGTCGCCCGTGCGATCCGCTGGCGGTACTTTCTCGCACCGGCACAGCCGGAGAGCCCGTTCCGTTCGCGCTTCTCCGCTGTCTGCATCGGTTTCATGCTGAACAACCTTCTGCCCTCGGGTCGTGTGGGAGAGCTGGGGCGAGCATACGCCTACAGCCGCCTCGAACCGGTTCCGGTCTCCACGGCGGTCGCGACCCTGGTCGTCGAGCGGCTTCTCGACGGGGTGGCCATTCTGACCCTGCTCGTCCTCGCGATCGCGGGCTCCGGCTTCCCTGTGGAGGGTCTCCCGCCGCAGCTGGTCACGGGGATCCGCGCTGTCGGAGTGTTCCTGGCGATTGTCCTGATTGCAACGGTTCTTCTGGTCACATTCCCGCGGCGCGCCGTGCGGATCTGTGGCCGGGTTGCGGGCCGTCTCCTGCCCGATCGTTTCGGGACCGGATTGGTGGGCGTTGTCAAGGGAATCGTCGAAGGACTGGCGTCGATGCGGGGCTGGCGGCACATGCTCCCGGCCCTGCTGTGGAGCTTCGCAGTGTGGACGATTCAATCGCTCGCCTTCTGGATCGGGTTTCGGGCGTTCGACATCGACCTGCCCTTCGCCGCGGCGCTGGTCACGAACGCGGCCATCGCGGTCGCGGTGACCCTGCCCGCGGCCCCGGGCTATCTCGGGACCTTCCAGATCGGCGCTTCCCTCGCCCTTGTCGAGGTCTACGGCGTAGGGAGCGAGCCCGCGCTCGGCTTCGCCCTCGGGTGGCATCTGGTCAACTTCTTCCCCATCACCCTGGCGGGCCTCTGGCATACCCGACGCCTGGGGATCTCCCTGAAGGAGTTCAGGGGCCGTCGCGGGGAAGGCGCGGGCGCCACCACGCCCAGGAGTCCCCGTTGAAGCCGCGTCCGGGTAGCGGGGTCTCCGTCATGTGCCCCGCCAAGGTGAACCTTTTCCTCCGGATCGTGGCGCGGGAGGATTCGGGCTACCACCAGATCGAGACCCTGTTCCAGGCCATCGGGCTCTTCGATCGTGTGGACGCGTACCCGGCGCGCCCGGGGATCGAGTTCGACGTTCGACGGGGCGATGCGCCCTTGGGACTCGGCGACCTCACCGCCGAGTTGGGGGAGCCGGACGACAACACGGTCGTCAGAGCGGCGCGTGCGTTCTTCGGCACTACCGGCATCGCCCCGGCGGTCTCCCTGGTCCTGACCAAGGCCATTCCGGCCGGGACGGGGCTGGGTGGCGCGTCGTCGGACGCCGCGGGCGCCCTTTCCGTGCTGAATATGCTGCACGGAGCGCCGCTCCAGCAGCGCGACCTGATCGAGCTGGGCGGCGCGATTGGCGCCGATGTGCCCTTCTTCTGCGCGGGGATGCCCACCGCACTGGCGTGGGGCCGTGGAGACCGGCTGTGGGGAAGCCCGCCACCTCCGGCCGCTCCCGCGGTGCTGGTAATTCCCCGCACGCGCATCTCCACCGCCGCGGCCTACCGCGAGCTTTCCGGCAGGTTGGAACTTCCGACACCTCCGGCGCGGCTCAGTGGGTTGGCGTCGGGGGATTGGCGGAGGTTCGCGGAGCTTCAGTGGAACGATTTCGAGACGGTGGCCTTCGAGTGGGGCCCTGAACTCGAGGAGGTGCGGCGAGCGCTGGAGGATGTGGGGGCTGTCCTGGCCCGCTTGACGGGGAGCGGTTCGGCGGTTTTCGGGGTATTCGACGCCGGGGAAGAGGATCGGGCCCGGATGGCGGCCGAGGCAGCGGGCTCGATGGCCGGCGTCCGTGCGGCATTGGTGGTCTCGACGTTGACGAAGATGCCGGGAGTAGAGCGCCACCGCCCTTGAAGGTCCCCCCGCGTCTCCGCTACGATACCGTTGTCGAAGATCCGCGAATGGCCCGTCGTCTAATGGCAGGACACCGGTCTTTGGAACCGGCGGTGGTGGTTCGAATCCACCCGGGCCAATTGGCGGTCGATTGACGGGCCGCTACCGAGTGTCATTTCCGAAGCTGCCTGATTCGCGAACGCGCTTCTCGAGCCGGTCGATGAGGTCGTCCACGTCCCTCCCCAACAGGGCGTCCGGGTCGAGGTCGCTGCGTGTACCGCCGCCGGTGTCCCCATCGGCGTCCCGGTGGCCCAGCCCCTTCACCCGGTGCAGCCCGAGCCACCTCTCGAAATGCTCGCTGAGGCGAACCACGCCGTAGAACATGCGGGTCCGCCCTCCGCCCACGGTAAGATCGATGATGATCGCCAGCACCGACAAGCTGATCGCGACCATGTCCTTGACGCCGTCGAGGGCCAGCTTGACCTGGAAGACCAGGAAATCGCGGATTGTCACACTGCGCGAAACCGCGACGGGGAGGTTGTTGCCAGTGTGCGACATGGGCGAAATTCCCTTCCTGGGTCCGAGACGTCCGTGCCCACCGGCACGGATGCTCGATGTTGCCGGACCCACGGCATATCGTCAAGGTGTAGTGTCCCCCATACTGGCCGACACCATGCTCGTCACGGCTACCCTCAGTGTCGCACTTCTGACCCCGGCCGGCGGCCCGCCGCCCACGCGTGGGGTTGAGGCCGTGCTCCCGCTGCGCTCCGCGCCCATGGTCCGGGTTTCGGCGCCCTTGCCGTCCCCTCAGGTCGCTGACGACTCCGCCGCCATCCGGAGTCACTCACGGGAACTCCAGGGGCGCTTCGAACGCCGGCGTCTCCGGGAGCTCCCCCGAACGCAAGGGGGCGGCAGCCGCCAATGCGACGACATCATCGGCCGTCTGTGCATCTGGGATGACGGGGACGAAGACTGGACTCCCCAGGAAGAACCGGAAGCCATCGGGAGAGCGCGGGCGCAGCTGCTGGCCTCGCTGGACTCCCTCGCGCGGATGATCCCCGGCGATCACTGGGTATTCGGCCAGCGCATCCGATATCTGGCCGAGGCCGGCCGTCTGGACGACGCCGAATCGCTGGCACGGGCGTGCGGCCTCCCGGAGCCGTGGCGGTGCGACGCGTACCTGGGATTCGTGCACCACCGCCAGGAGCGCACGGGCTCGGCGGAGACAGCCTTCCGTCGAACACTGGAGGCGATGCCCGCCGACACCCGCGCCGAATGGACCGATCCCGACCCGGTGCTCGATCGTGACCTCCGCGATTGGCTGCGGCACCAGGCGGACTCGACCCGGGCGCTGGCCAGGTTGTGGATGCTGGCGGACCCCCTCTTTCTGGCGGAGGGCAATGACCGGTGGACAGTGCACCTCAGCCGCCAGGTGTACGCCATGAGTTCCGAAGGTGCGCAAAGTCCCCACCAACTGCTCTGGGGCGACGACCTGACCGAAGCCGTCGTGCGGTACGGGTGGCCGGTGGCGTGGGAACGGTCGTGGCCCCGAATGGGGCAGACATCGTCGGTGACGGGACGGGACCCGCCCGCCGCCGTGCGGACATTTCCGCCCCGCGAAGTGCTCGACCTCGATCCTGCAGGGGTTGAACCGGTCGCGTGGGAGATCAAAGACGGTCATTCGCGGAGCGTTTACCTCCCGGCATACCTGGATTCTCTCGGTGTCCTCGAAGGGCAGGTGGGGCGCTTCTGGCGGCGGGGTGGCGTCACCGTCGTGGGTGCGGGGACGGCCGATGGTGCATCGCCGATCCTGGCGGGCCTCTTCCTGGAGCAGGACGGTGACATCGAGGTCGATGTGCGCACGTCGACCGAGCAGGCGGGTGCCGTGCGCCTCCTCGGTCGGGCTCCGTGGGGCGATTGGGGTGTCGTGAGCCTGGAGGCGTGGGATCCGGAAGCCCGCCGCGCCTACCGCTTGCGTGCGGCCATGGGATTCCGGGAGCTCCCGCCCGACCTCTTCGCACTGTCGGACGTCATGCTTCTGGAAGCCGGAGCCGAGCCGGGCTCCTTTGCCGAGATGGTCGACGCACTGCGAGGCTCCACCGAAGTGGGGGCGGAAGAAGCGCTGACCGTCGCCTTCGAGGTGTACGGTCTGGGGTTTCGGGCGGAGGCCGTCAACTTCCGCGCCTGGGTGGAGAAGCGGGAGGAGGGGTTGTTCTCCCGTGCCGCTCGCTGGCTGAGGATCGGCGGCCCGAAGGAAGAGGTCTCGCTGCGCTGGGAGGAGGCCGGGCCCGACGAACCGCGGCCCCATTTCCGAGCTCTGGAGATCGCTCTGCCGGGCCTCGACCCGGGAGAGTACGTGGTGGTTGTCGAAGCCGCCGTGCCCGGGCGCTCGCCCCTCTCCGGGCGCCGTCCGTTCAGCGTCCGGCCGTGAGGTGAACCAAGTCGTTGAAGGGCCTCACACCAGACTGACGAATCCGCTATAATATACGGCTGTCGCGGAAGCGTAATCGACCACCTTCACATCCCGGCCATGGACGACAAGACTGCGCGCGGACCCCTCCTCCTTCTCGCGGGGCGGGCCAACCGGCCGCTGGCAAGCGAGATTGCCGACAAGTTGGACACGTCGGCGGACGGGGTCACCATCTTCAACTTCGCGGACGGTGAGATCTTCGTGCGCATCGACCGCAACGCACGCGGACGGGATGTGTTCATCATTCAGCCGACCGTGGCCAACGCCGACAACATCATGGAGCTGCTGCTCCTGATCGATGCCGCCAAGCGCGCCTCGGCCGAACGGGTCACCGCGGTCGTGCCCTACTTCGGCTACGGCCGCCAGGACCGGAAAGACCAGCCCCGCGTCTCCATCGGAGCCAAGCTGGTCGCCAACCTCATGGTGGCCGCGGGTGCGGACCGCGTCGTCAGCATCGACTTTCACCAGCACCAGATCCAGGGGTTCTTCGACATCCCGGTCGACCATCTCTACGCTGCACCGGTGCTCGTGGACTACTTCCGCGAGAAGCAGTTCAGCAACCTCGTGGTGGTGGCGCCCGACGTTGGTTCGGCCAAGATGGCGCGGGGTTTCGCCAAGCGGCTCGGGGCCTCCTTCGCCATCATCGACAAGCGCCGACCTGCCGCCAACGTGGCCGAAGTGCTCAATGTGGTCGGCGACGTGGCGGGCCGGACGTGCCTCGTGACCGACGATATGATCGACACCGGCGGCACCATCGCGCAGGGAGTCCACGCCCTCAAGGAAAGGGGGGCCAAACGGGTCTACGTGGCGGCCACTCACGCCCTCCTGTCGAACGAAGCGGTCGAGAAGCTCGAGGCGTCACCCCTTGAAGAACTCGTCGTCACCAATACGATCCTCATACCGGACGCCAAGCGGTTCAGCCGCATGAAGGTGCTCTCGGTCGCGGATCTCCTGGCGAGGGCGATCACCTACATTCACTTGAACGCGTCGGTCAGCCAGCTGTTCGCACTCAAGGAAAGAAAGGGTTCGCCCAAGGTCGCTCTCGCTTGAGCGGCGCCGGGGCGGCCGACGGAATTCAACCATGGCAAGAATCAACCTCGAAACACGCGACGCATCCGGGAAAGGCGTAGCACGCAAGCTTCGCCGCGCGGGGCGCGTGCCCGGTGTGATCTACGGCGGCGGGGGCGACCCCGTGCTGGTCTCGATGGACGCTCGCGAGACCTTCAACCTCTTCCAGTCGATTCCGGTGGACAACACGATTCTGCAGTTGCATGTGGGCGACCGCGAGTCGGAGCGGGCGCTGGTGCGCGAAGTGCAGGTGCATCCGTACCGTGCCGAACTTCTCCACGTCGACTTCATCCGGATCCGTCGGGGCGTGCCGATCGAAGTTCAGATCCCGCTCCGCTTCACGGGCCTCCCCGATGGTGTCCGCAACGAGGGCGGCACACTCGAACAGGTTATCCACGACATTGCCGTAAAGTGCGTGCCTTCCCGCATTCCCGATGCCATCGAGGTGGACGTTACCCATCTCGGAATAGGTGACGTGGTTCGGGCCGGCGAGATCGACATGCCGGAAGGCGTGGAGAACCTGATGGATCCCGGCCGGACGATATGCAGTGTTGCCGCGCCCAGGGCGATTGTGGAGGAAGAGGAGGATGAGGCCGTCGAAGGTATCCTGCCCGTTGGGGAGTTCCCGACCGAAGAGCTTGGCGAGGCTGACGGTTGACGGCGGAAGGCGAGGCGGATCTCTGTGGATCCGGCCTTCACGCCAAGGTGATCGTAGGCATCGGCAACCCGGGACCCCGGTACGACGCAACCCGCCACAACGTTGGCTGGTGGGTGGTCGACCGCTTCGCGCACGACCACGACTTCGGTGTCTTCGAGCGCCGGGGGAAGAGGCTGGAAGTCACCGGCTACATCGGCGGACGCGCTGTCCTTCTGATCAAACCCCGGACCTTCGTGAACCTCAGCGGACTGGCCCTGACCACCCTTTGGCAGCTGGACGGCTTCGACGCCGGGAGAGATCTTCTGGTCGTGACCGACGACACCAACCTGGAGGTGGGCCGGGTAAGATTGCGACCCGAAGGTGGCACGGGTGGCCACAAGGGGCTGAAGTCCGTTGCCGAAGTGCTGGGGACGCGGTCCTATGCCCGACTCCGAGTCGGGGTCGGCGTTCCGCCTGCCGGCGCGGACCTGTCCGACTGGGTCCTCTCGGAGATGCCGGAGGAGGACGAGGACCGGGTGGTGGGGTTGTTGCCGGAGTTGAGTGAGGCGGTCGCGGTGTGGGTGAAGCAGGGGATCGAGGCCGCCATGAATCAGTTCAATCGATGAACCATCCAAACAGAGGAAGCTGAGGAGTCGTGATCAATCTACTGGACCTTTCCAACTGGTCGTGGGTGGCTGGAGTCTTCGGACTGGGTGCCGCGCTTTTCGTGTACCGTTACGTCGTGCGCCAGCCGGGCGGCACGGACGTGATGACCGAACTGGCAGACCAGATCCACGACGGGGCGATGGCCTTTCTCCGCCGGGAGTACACGGTGCTTGCGATATTTGTGGCCGTGGTCGCCGTGCTCCTGTTCCTGGCGATCGGCCAGGCGTCGGCGCTCGCGTACATGGCGGGGGCCTCGAGCAGCGTGCTGGCCGGCTACTTCGGCATGAAGGCAGCCACGCGGGCCAACGTGCGCACCGCCGCCGCCGCCAACCAGGAGGGCCAGGGAAAGGCGTTGCGCATCGCCTTCTTCGGGGGCGCGGTGATGGGTCTTTCGGTGGCGGCTCTGGGGCTCCTCGGCATCGGCGCGCTGTACACGCTGCTGGCGTCCGACGCCATCCCGGGCACGAATGACCTGCCCCGTTTCGCCGAGATCATCTCCGGCTTCGCCATGGGTGCCTCGTCGATCGCGCTCTTCGCGCGCGTGGGCGGGGGCATCTTCACGAAGGCGGCCGATGTGGGCGCGGACCTCGTGGGCAAGGTCGAGGCCGGGATACCCGAGGACGACCCCCGCAACCCGGCCACCATCGCCGACAACGTTGGCGACAACGTTGGCGACGTGGCGGGGATGGGGGCCGACATCTTCGAGTCCTACGTGGGCTCGATCGTCGCGACCATCGCGATCGGAGCGACGTCCACGGCCCTCGCGGTCAGCACGACCGAGGCGGTGGCACTCCCCGTGATCACCGTGCTGGTGGGCCTGCTGTGCTCCGTGGTCGGCATCGCCGCGATGAAGCTCCTCGAGCGCACCGATCCGGGAGCGGCACTGCGCAATGTGACCTTCATCGCGGCGGGGCTCTTCCTCATCGCCATGTTCTTCGTGGTCCGCGCGCTGGACATGACGATCATCGACCCGATCACCGGGATCGAGCGGTCGCCGATGGGACCCTTCTGGGCCATCGTGGCAGGGACGCTCGTCGGGATCCTGATCGGCGTTGTGACGGAGTACTACACCGGAGCGGGCCCGGTCCGGAGGATCGCCAACGCTTCCGAAACCGGCTCGGCGACGAACATCATCACCGGCCTCGCGGTGGGCATGGAATCGACCGCGATCCCGCTCCTCCTCATCTGCACGGCCATCTTCGTGTCCTTCACGGCGAGCGGCCTCTACGGGATCGGCATCGCCGCCGTGGGCATGCTGGCCACCGTGGGCGCGACCATGTCCGTGGACGCCTACGGTCCCGTTGCGGACAACGCGGGCGGCATCAGCGAGATGGCCGGCCTCGGCCCGGAGACCCGAAAGGTCACCGACTCCCTGGACGCCATCGGCAACACCACAGCCGCCATCGGCAAGGGCTTTGCCATCGGTTCCGCGGCGCTCACCGCACTGGCCCTGTTCTCGGCCTACACGTCGAGGGTGGGACTGCGGGAGCAGGGGATCGACATCGCGGATCCCATGGTGGTGATCGGTCTCTTCATCGGGGGCATGCTCCCCTTCCTGGTCGCCTCGTTCACGATGACAGCGGTCGGCCGTGCCGCGGCCGGCATGGTCGAGGAAGTCCGCCGCCAGTTCCGGGAGATCCCCGGGCTGATGGAAGGGACGGCCAAACCGGATTCGGCCCGCTGCGTGGACATTTCCACCCGGGCCGCGCTACGCGAGATGATGCTCCCCGGCATCACCGCGATCATGGCCCCGGTCGTCATCGGCCGCTTTCTGGGAATCGAGGCGCTGGGAGGAATGCTGGCCGGCGCCACAGTCACGGGGGTGCTGATGGCGCTCTTCATGGCCAACGCCGGGGGCGCGTGGGACAACGCCAAGAAGTACATTGAGGGGGGCGCGCACGGGGGCAAGGGGTCCGATTCGCACAAGGCCGCCGTCGTCGGTGACACGGTCGGTGACCCGTTCAAGGACACGTCCGGGCCGTCGCTGAACATTCTGATCAAGCTAATGGCAGTGGTGTCGCTGGTTCTCGCCCCCTGGTTCATCAGCGCCGGATGATGCTGGCCGCCGGCAAGGAGCGCCCAAGGTGAATGCTTCCCCGTCCGCGTCCTTCGACGGCGCGATCGCCTTCGCACAGGACCTGATCCGCATCCCCTCAATGCCGGGCGAAGAGGGCGACCTCACCCGGCGCGTCGAAGCCGAGATGGAGGCGCTGGGCTACGACGAGGTGTACACCGACGATCTGGGTAGCGTGGTGGGGGTGGTCCGTGGTGGTGATGGGCCCAGCGTCATGCTGAGCGCCCACCTGGACATGGTCGCGGCTGGAGACGCCGACGAGTGGGAGTACCCGCCCTTCGACGGGGTGATCGCCGACGGGTACCTGCACGGTCGCGGCGCCATGGACATCAAGGGACCACTCGCGCTGCAGGTTCACGTGGCCGCCGCGCTGAGGGGCAGGGTGGCGGGGGACATCATCGTGGCGCACCCCGTCTACGAGGAACGCGGCGGCTGGGGCATGGACCACCTCGTCCGATCCGAGGGGGGACTCCGTCCCGATGTCGTGATCATCGGCGAGTCGACCCACGGAGACATCGCGATCGGGCACCGGGGCAGGAGCGAGGTCGAGATCGTCGGACAGGGTCTGGCGGGCCACGCGTCGGCGCCGGATCGGGCCCGCAACGCCCTGGACCTTGTCCCCGCCATCCTCGCAGGCGTGCGCGATCTGGCCGCACGGCAGGAATCCGACGCCGTGCTGGGGCGGTCGTCCGTGGTCGCGACCGGCATCGACGCCGTACCGGCGAGCCTGAACGTGATCCCCGACCGGGTCACCATCACCCTCGACTGGCGGATCCTCCCGCGCGACACGGAGGAAACCCTGCTGGCCCGGGTGCGGGAGGCCTTGAAGCCCCATCTGGACCGCCTGGAGGCCGACGCCTGGCCTGGCGCGAGCGGGGCAGTGGAGGTGCGGGTCTCGACCGAGGTCCAGCGCACCTACACCGGCGTGTCCGAGGAGCGGCTGCTCCTGAGCCCCGGCTTCCTGATGGAACCCGACCATCCCGTGGTGGTCGCCGCCGCCCGGGCGGTCGGTACACGCGGTGGGAACGGCGGTGCGGCCCGGGTGCGCCCGTGGACCTTCGCAACCGACGGGGGCTGGACGTGCGGCATGCGTGGCATCCCGACGATCGGCTTCGCGCCGGGCGAGGAACGCTACGCACACACCAACACCGAGCGCCTGGAGCTGGACGAGGCGCGCTGGGGCTACGGGAAGTATCTGGATCTGGTGCCTGCGGTGCAGGGGGCGGTCACGGCCGGTTCGTCCGGCTGACCGTTCGTTCCTCCACGAGGCGCCTCCCCGCTCCCGGTGCTCGCGGGGATGTATCCACGGACTGCTCAACCCATCGGCACCGTCCGCAGCACCTTCCCGTCGATCCGTTCGAAGATCTCGTCGAGGCTCGTGCCCGTGATGGTGAGCCCGTGGTTCTTCAGCCCCACCACGCACCGGCTGGGGTCGTCGGCCTCGCGCACGATGTCCGCGACGGCCTGGCCCAGTTCGCGCGTGCCGCACGGGTAGTTGAACTCGGTCGAGCGGATGCCGTTCATCCAGCCGTGGAAGTGCAGGATCGCACCGACCTCCGGGTGCTCGCGGTAGATCATCCAGTGCTCGATGGCGTCCACTGACACCCTCCGCGGCTCGACCCCCGGGGGGTGGCTGACGATCATGCCGTTTCTGTCCGGATCGTAGTCCTTCACCATCAGGATGTGTTGCCCGATCTCCTTCAGGTTGGACTTGTCCACGCCGCTGGCGCTCATCCAGAACCACTCGTCGTCGTAGCGGGCCGAGACGTTGCCGTACGATAGGCCCCCGATCCCGAACAGCCGCTTCAAATGGCGAAAGTCACGCGCGGGCAGAACCTCGTGTACGGGGAACGGGGCGGGCAGGAGGTCCAACTTGTTCAGCTGCTTGCCGGCCCGGTAGATGGACCCGGTGATCGCATCACCGTTCCAAAGGGCCTCCGGAAGGTCCGGCTCAAAGAAGTTCTCGATGACCAGGGTCGACGACGCCATGGGCTCGATCCGGGAGTACACCTGCCGAAAGTAGCGCTCGGGGTCGGTGTCGCCCGGCACCGTGTAGTGGCCCTGCTCGAGGGTGACGAAATGGACATCCGGCCGGCCGCCCGGTGATGGGATCAGCCCGACGGCGAGGTTCGCGAGGGCGCGCAGGAGAGTTGGGTAGCCCTGGGCGACGTGATCCGTGAACGGGTCCGGGAACTCGGTCACGGCGCACACGAAAACGGCCTGGGCGTGGCGCCGAACCGGCCGCGGCTCCCCGCGCGGGAAGAAGTTCACAACCAGCCTGGCGTCACCGGTGTGACTGGTGTAGCGATGGCCCTCGGACTCCATCACCTTGCGCAACCCCTCGGAAAACCAACTGAAGGTCTGGCTGTCCGGCGAGCCGACAAATGTAAAGTCCATGGAGGGGCACCTCTCGGGTTCGGTGGTCGCGATGCGTACATAAGGTCTGTTTCCGGCGGCGGAGCGCAAGGCATGGGCCCCGTGGACGGGTCCGGATTGAGCGCCCTCGCGGACCCTCCGTCTCCGCGCGAATGGCGGCGGCGTGCACGGCACCTTCCACTCGCGCGGACGGTCCTGCTATACTTGTTCCAACGATCCCGCTCCATCTGGGAAGTGGAGCCCGTCACCAACCGCGGTCCGAGGGAGTTCCCGCGAAAATGAGACCTTACGAAATCGTCTACATTCTGGATTCCGCCCTGGAGCGGGAGGCCGTCGACGAGAAGCTGGCGACCTTTCACGCCGCTCTCGGTGGCCGGATCACCGTTGTCGACCACTGGGGGGTCCGGCAGCTTGCCTACCCGATCGGCAAGACCAGTACCGGTTACTACGTCGTCGTTCAGGTAACGGCCGACCCCACCGCGCTTCCGGAGTTCGAGCGGCTGCTGAAGCTCGACGAGGAAACCATGCGGCACCTCATCGTCCACAACGAGGGCCAGCCCACCTCGGGTGCCTCGGTTCTCGCGGACCCTCCGCCGACCCCCGCCGTCGAAGCGGCTCCGGCCGACGATGGGGATGATGGGGACGACGACGATGGGGATAAGGGAGACGGGGAAGACGACGCCGTGTCGGCGCAGCCTCCCGCATCGTCCGGCCCTCCCGAGTTCTCGGGTGCACGCGGCCGGCGCCGGCGGCACGAAGGACCGCCGATCGTGCACCTGAACTACAAGGACGTTACGACGCTGGCGCGATTCCTGACGGAGCAGGGCAAGATCCTGCCCAAGCGGACCACCAAGGTGTCGGCTCGCTTCCAGCGACAGCTCGGAACGGCGGTGAAGCGCGCACGGTTCGTCGCGCTCCTCCCCTACATCAGGGACCACGAGGGGTGAGATCATGAAACTGATACTGCGTGAAACGGTCGCGACCCTGGGCCGGGCCGGAGAGGTCGTCAACGTGAAGCCCGGATACGCGCGCAACTACCTCCTTCCCCGGGGTCTCGCGTACATGGCGTCGACGGCGAACGTCCAGCGGATCGAAGAAGAGGCTCGCCGCCGCGAAGAAAGAGCGCGGAGGGACTACCTTGAAGGCAACCGCCAGGCTGCCCAGCTGGAGGGGCTGGCCATCAACGTGGTCGCCAAGGCGGGATCCGAGGGGCAACTGTTCGGGTCGGTGAGCCTCAAGGACATACACGAGCGGGTGCAGCAGTCGGGCATCGACTTCGAGTTGGACAGGCGGGCCGTGCTCCTCTCCGAGCCGATCAAGGCCGTGGGCGAGCACATCGTCCCGATCAGGCTTCAGCCCGACGTCGAAGTGGAAGTCCGCGTGGTCGTGGAGGCCGAGGAGGATTGACGCCGTCCCGGCCGGGATCCGCTCGAGTGTGATGGGCAGGAGCGGGCCGCTGCCGGGAGGAGCCGCGCCCCGGAGGGGCATGCGCGCATGAGCGAGCGGAACGATTTCGAGATGTGGCCACGGGTCCGCCGAGCCGCCCGCTACGCCCTCGAAAGAAAGGCCGGAGAGGTCACGGTCCTGGACCTTCGGAACGTGTCGAGCGCGACCGATTTCTTCGTCATTGCGACCGGGCGCTCCGACGTGCAGGTACGCGCGATCGCGGACCACATCATCGACTCGGCAAAGCGCGACGGGAACCGCCCCGAGCATGTCGAGGGACTGGACCAGGGACGGTGGGTGCTTCTCGACTACATCGACTACGTGGTCCACATCTTCCACCCGGCCGTGCGGGACTTCTACCGCCTCGAATCCCTGTGGGGGGATGCGAGGTCGACGGTGATCGAGGAGACCTGAGCGGATGAGACTCAAGTCGCTCACGCTCCACGGTTTCAAATCGTTTCCCGACTCCACCCAACTGGAGTTCCACGACGGGATCACGGCGATCGTCGGCCCCAACGGCTGCGGGAAGTCGAACATCGGCGACGCGCTCCGCTGGGTCCTGGGGGAGCAGCGGCCGACGGCGATTCGCGGCGTCAGGATGGAGGAGGCGATCTTTCAGGGGACGGTGGTCCGCAAGTCGGTGAACCGGGGATCGGTCGCGCTGGTCGTGTCGAACGAGGACGGAGCGCTCGCGACCCCGTTCCAGGAGGTCGAGATCGGCAGGACCGTCTTCCGGGACGGGGGCAGCGACTACCGTCTCAACCGGTCTCCGTGCCGGCTGCGAGATATCGTGGACCTCTGTCGGGACACCGGACTCGGGGCGAACGCCTATTCGCTGATCGAAATCCGCATGATCGACGCCATTCTTTCGGAGCGAACCGACGAACGCCGGGCCCTCTTCGAGGAAGCGGCGGGGATCGGCAAGTACAAGGACCGTCGTCGCTCCGCGCTTCGGCGCCTGGAGGCCTCGGAGGCCGACCTCCAGCGCGTCGAGGACGTGATCGGGGAGGTGCGGAGCAAGGTCCGTTCTCTGGCCCGCCAGAAGGGGAAGGCACAGCGCTACCGGGAATTGCGGAAGCGCCGGTTGGCGGTGGAAGTGGCCGTGGTGAAGACCGACCTGGAAGCGCTGGACGCGCGCCTCTCCCAGGTTGACGGCGAACTGGAACGGGACCGGGAGCAGGCGGCGGGCATGGCGGCGCATCTGGCTGCCGCCGAAGCCCGGCTGGAACGGGCCCGGCTGGAACACGTCGAAGCCGAACGGGCGCGGACCGAGGCCGCGGGGCGCCTCGGCGCGGTCGGAGCCGAACTCTCCCGGGTCGAAAGGGAAGTTGCGGTTGCCGACGAGCGGATTGGCAACGGAAAGCGCCGTCTGGCACAGATTTCGAGCGAAGAAGCCGCGCTGGGGGCTCTTCGCACGCGTTCGGAGGACGAGATCGTCACATTGCGGAAAGAACGGGACGAATGTAAAGCAGAGTTGACATTATGTAATTCAGACTTGACATCCAGAAAGGGAGCGGCGGCCGAAGTGAGGGGCCGGCTGGACGTGGCCCGGCTTGACGTTCGCGAGTTGGAAGCGCGTGGCCGGGTGATTGCCAGGGGCATCGCCCGGGCGGAGGGGGACACCGACAGCGCCCGACTGCAGGCGCGGGAACTGGGACACAGATTCGAGCGCCTGTCCGCGGATTCCCGGGAAGGGGCAGGAGCGCTGCGGGATCTGAGGTCCCAGGGCGACCTGTTCGCCGACCGGAGCACGGAGATGGTCAGCAGGGCCGAGGACGCCGCCCGTGACGTCGAGGGGGTCCGCCGGCGTGTGGCCGTGCTGCGGGAACGGCTGCGCGAGGCACGGAGCGCTGAGCGGGCCGTGGCGACGCGTTTCGCCTCCATCGAGGCAGAGGTCGCCGCCCTTCGGCGCATGACCGAGTCGGGGGAAGGCGCGGTGGCGGTGGCCGCAGCGGCGAGAGAGGCGTTCCCCGGGGCCGTGCGCGGCACGCTCTCCGACTACGTGCGGGTCACGGGTGCGGCTCCCCGCGTCGTGGACGACGTGCTGGGCCGTTTCGGGCTGGCCCTGGTAGTGGGCACCCGCGGCGACGTCGGCCGGATCACGCGCTGGTACCAGGCGGACCCGCAGCGCGTGGCCGGGATCGTCCTGCTTCCCATGGACGGACAGCCCCGGCCGCGCGGACAGTTGCCTTCCGGGGTCACGGCCTTCGGCGAGGGCGCATCCTGGGCCGAAGCCCTGCTGGGAGGCGTGCAGGTCGCCGGCGACGAGGCGTCGGGGGAGGTCTGGACCGACCCGCGCGGGGTGGTGGTCCTCGTCCCGCGACAGGGTTCTGAAGGCCGGCTGGAACGCAGGGACAGGATCGCATCGCTGGATGCAGAAACGAAACAGGCGGCAGCCGATCTCGAGGAGGCCCGTGCGACATGCCTGCGGCTCGCCAACGAGTGCCGGGAGCGCGAAGAGGAGGCCGACACGGCTTCGGAACGATTGCTGGCAGCCCGGGACGAAGCACGGGCCGCCCGCGCCGAGGCGTCCGCCCAGACCGACAGGCGCCAGCAACTGGCTCATCATCAGGAAGAGATCTCGCGCCAGCTCGAGGGCACCCGGGCGGCCCGTGACCAGGCTGTTGAGCGGGGCCGGGTGGCGGCCGCGGAGAGGGCTCGGCTGCGCGAAGAGGAAGCCGTGCTCACGTCGAGTCTGGAGAGGCTGTACGCCGTGCGCGAGGCCGTCGAAGCGGAGTGGGAGCAGGCGCGTGACGCCGAAGCCGAGGTGACGATCCGGGCGGCCCGGCTGGAGAGCGAACTGAGACGCCTCGATGGGCGGGTCTCGGATACGGAAGCCACGGTGGGCCGCGCCGCTGCCCGGATCGACGAGCTCCGCCGCGAGGCGAGGTCGCTCGGCGCGGAGATCGAGGAGGTTCTCGCGGCGAGGCAGGGCGGGCGGGAGGGCCTGGAGTCGTTGTTCGGGAAGCGCGACGAACTCCGCCGCGTTCTGTCCGAAGAGAGCCGTGCGCTGCAGGAAGCAGCGGACGCCGTGGCCGAGACCGGGCGACAGGCTCGCGAAGCACGCGAGCGCGAGCGCGCGGCCGTGGGACGAGGCCACCAGTTGGCGCTGGAGCGCCAGGACATCACGAATCGCACCGAGAGGATCGGCGAGCGGCTTGAGGCCGAATGGGGCCGGCCGCTGGTGGCGCTCCTTGAGGAGGCCGAACCGGCGGTGGGTGACGAAGGGGAGTTGCGGGACGAACTGGCGGAGATCATTCGCCGGCTCGGCGGTATCGGACCGGTCAACATGCTGGCGGTGGAGGAGCACGCCGAAGAGAGTGCCCGCCTCGACTTCCTGATTCGTCAGCAGGAGGATCTGAACGCGGCCCGCAACGACCTGCGTGCGGCGATCCGCCGTATCAACGCAACGGCCACCGAACTCTTCATGACGACCTTCGAGGCGATCCGGGAGAACTTCCGGAAGACCTTCGAGCACCTCTTCAGCGGGGGCGAGGCGAACCTGTGGCTGGCGGACCCCGAGAGCCCGCTCGAGTCGCGCGTGGAGATCCATGCCGCGCCCGGCGGGAAGCGGACCCAGCGGATCGATCTGCTTTCCGGGGGCGAACGGGCCCTGACCGCGCTGTCGCTGCTCTTCGGAATATACCTCGTCAAGCCGAGCCCCTTCTGCCTCCTGGACGAAGTGGACGCCCCGCTGGACGAGTCCAACATCGAGCGCTTCGTCCGCCTGCTCCAGGGCTTCAAGGCCCAGACCCAATTCGTGGTGATCACCCACAACCCCCGCACCATCGAGGCGGCCGACTGGATATACGGCGTCACGATGGAGGAACCCGGGGTGTCGTCGATCGTCGGGGTACGGCTGGAGGGGGGAGCGGGGGCCCAGGGGACCGTTGCGTGAGGCCCGTACTGACCGTCATCGGCTCGGGGACGCTGGTCCCTTCGGGTGATCGGTCCTCTCCCTGCCACCTTGTGGAATGGGGTGAAATGCGGCTCCTGATGGACGTGGGGCCCGGTGCCGTTCACGGACTGGCGCGCCTCCGGAAGCCCTGGTGGCAGGTCAGTCATGTGGTGCTCAGCCACTACCACGCCGACCACATCGGGGATCTCCCCCACCTCCTCTTTGCCCTCAAGTGGGCGACTCCTTCACCGCGCAGCCATCCTCTGCACATCTTCGGGCCACCCGGGCTGAACGATCGGGTGGAGGCCCTGCAGCGCGTGTTCGGCGACTTCATGGTGGATCCCGGCTTCGAGGTCGCGTACCACGAGGTGGAGCTGCGGGGAACATGGGCCAGTGAAGCGCTTGGGCTGTCGCTCCGCTTCACACCCACCCGACACACGGACAGCTCGGTTGCGATGCGCGTGGAGATGGAAAATCACTCGCTCGGCTACACGGGGGACACGGGCCCGGACCCGAAGCTCGGCGACTTCTTTCGCGGCACGGACATCCTGGTCAGCGAGTGCGGCCACACCGATCCTCCCCCGTCCGGCTCGCACCTCTCGCCCGTCTCGGTCGCCGACATGGCTCGAATTGCCGAACCGACGAGCCTGATCCTGACGCACATCTACCCGCCGCTCGATCCCGAGTCGGTACCGGCGCTGGTGCGTGACGCGGGCTACTCGGGGACCGTCGTGTGCGCCCGGGACGGGCAGTGGTTCGTCGTGGCGTGAGGCGACGGCAGCCGTGCGGGGCAGGCCCCTCGCCGACCGGGTGAAGTGCCCATGGGCGCGTGTGCCTCATGGCCCGGGGCGTGGACCATTCGGGGCACCTTGTGTAGGATCATGCTCCGTTCAGTCACCGGAGAGGCAAGCAAGTGTTGATCGTCATGCACCACCGGGCAACGCCCGCGCAGGTACAGCAGGTCGTCGATGCGATCGGGGAAATGGGCTACCGTGCCAAACCCATGCCGGGACACCAGCGCACGGCCGTCGGCCTCGTCGGAAACGACGGCCGCGTGGATTCGGCCAGGCTGGCCGGTCTCGACGGGGTGCAGGACATCATCAAGGTCAGCAAGCCCTACAAGCAGGTGTCCCGTGAGTGGCAGGACGAGGACACGGTTGTCGACCTCGGCAACGGAACGGTGCTCGGCGGCCCGGAGGTCGTCCTGATGGCAGGGCCCTGCGCGGTCGAAGGGCGTGACCAGATCCTCGACATCGCGGCCCGGGTGCGGGACCTGGGGGCGAGCGTGCTGCGCGGTGGGGCGTTCAAGCCGCGGACGTCGCCGTATTCCTTCCAGGGCCTCGGGCTCCGGGGGCTGGAACTTCTGGCGGAGGCGCGTGAGGCGACGGGACTTGCCATCGTCACCGAAGCCGTCGACCCGGAGGGCGTGGCCCTCGTGGCGGAGTACGCCGACCTGATCCAGATCGGCGCGCGCAACATGCAGAACTACCCGCTGCTGAAGAAGGCCGGCAGGGCGGGCAGGCCGGTGCTTCTGAAGCGCGGGATGTCGGCGACCATCACCGAGTTGCTCCTGGCCGCCGAGTACCTGCTCAGCGAGGGCAACCCCGACGTCATTCTCTGCGAGCGCGGGGTGCGGAGCTTCGACCCCCAGACGCGCAACGTCTTCGACCTGACCGCCATTCCCCTGGTGAAGTCATTGACGCACCTCCCGGTCATCGCCGATCCCAGTCACGCGACGGGGGTGAGGACCAAGGTCACGCCGATGGCCCGGGCCGCGGTGGCGGCCGGAGCCGACGGGCTCATCGTCGAAGTCCACCCGAATCCGCCGGAAGCCCTCTCCGACGGCGCACAGAGCCTCTATCCGGACCAGTTTGCCGAATTGGTCGCGCAGTGTGGCTCCATCGCCCGTGCGATCGGACGCTCGTTGGCGACCCCGCCCGAACTCTCGGCCGCGGGCCGAAGTGGAGCCGGACACACCGCGGGAGTCTAGCGTCCGCGACAGGAGCCCCGCTGCATTCGACCGGCGCTGCATCCCGGCTGGTCGCTGCGCTCACTGGCCCGGATCGCACCAATCAGTCCCGCCCAGCCATGGAATCGCCCCGCGGCCGTCGCCAGACTGTGCCCATGGACTGCGACAGATGGGGGCTCGGACGATGGGGGGAGGCGCTGGCGGCGGCGTACCTCGAGGAGCGGGGATGGGTAGTCCTCCGACGTAACTACCGGGCCGGGCCCAAGGAGATCGATCTGGTGGCCGCCAGAGACGGCGTGGTGGCCTTCGTGGAGGTCAAGACACGTTCCACGTCGTCGGGGGGTACGCCGCTGGAACCCATCCGGTCCGCCAAGATGCGGGCTGTGGGGGTGGCCGCCCGGCGCTGGATCCTCGAAAACGGGAGGCCCGGCACCACCTATCGCTTCGACGCCATCGCCGTGAGGATCAGGGGCGATGCATCCGAGATCGATCACATCCCCGACGCCTGGAGACCCGGCAGGAGGTGAAGGCGCGGCCACTTCCGTGCCGGCGTTGTCCGTTGACGCCCGCTCGGGGGTCCGGGTAGCTTTGCGGGTGCCCCAGGTCCGTGGGGCGGGAGCTCATGAATCCCGTCAGGACCCCGCCGGTAGCAGCGGTAAGTGTGGTGACCGTCGCCGCGGAGTGCCTGGGGCACCTCGCGCCCCTCGCCCGGCCCAATTCGAGTCATCGACGAAGGCACCTTGTCCTATCTCGCGTTAGCCCGAAAATACAGACCCCGCCGTTTCGGGGAAGTATCGACGCAGGAGCACGTTTCCGAGACGCTCAAGCATGCCGTGGCAGGGAACCGCGTCGGGCATGCCTATCTCTTCTGCGGGCCGCGCGGCGTGGGCAAGACCACGCTCGCGAGAATCCTCGCGATGTCGCTCAACTGCCCCAATCGCTCCGAAGATGGCGAACCTTGCGGGGTCTGCTACGACTGTGGCCACATCTGGGCCGGGCACACGTCGCTGGACGTGGTGGAGATCGACGCGGCCTCGAACAGAGGCGTGGACGACGCGCGCGAACTGCGGGAACGGGCCATGTATGCGCCTTCGGACGAGGATCGATTCAAGGTCTACATCCTGGACGAGGCCCACATGCTGACCCGGGAGGCGTGGAACGCGCTCCTGAAGATTCTGGAAGAACCGCCCCCCAGGGTGATCTTCGTATTCGCCACCACCGAGCCGCGCAAGATCCAGCAGAGCGCGTCCCCGATCCTGTCCCGCTGTCAGCGCTTCGACTTCCGGCGGATCGGCGCCAATGAAATCGCGAAACGGCTGCAGGAGGTCCTCGAGGCCGAGGGCATCGGCTTCGACCCGGAGAGCCTTCGAGCCATCGCCCGCAAGGCCAACGGGGGGATGCGCGACGGTCTCTCCCTGCTGGATCAGGTCCTCGCCCTGTCGGACCGGGAGGTCTCCATGGACTCGGTCGTGCGCGTGCTGGGAGTCGTGGCCGAGCAGCGCTATCTGGAGCTTTTCGACCTGATCATCGAGCGCCGCCATGGCGCGGTCTTCGATTTCGTCGAAGAGCTGATCGACGAAGGGCACGACCTCGTCGAATTCTATCACGGTCTGGCGGAGAAGCTGCGGCTTCTGCTGCGCATGGCACTGGACGCGGACTCCTCGCCGGAGGGCCTCACCCGGGAACTCAAGGAGGACTTCGCGCGGCGCGCCGCCGCCTTCTCGCCCGGCGACCTGGTGCGGATGCTCGCCATGTCCTCGAGCCTGGAGGCCGACGGCAGCCTGCGGCGCACGGGCCGCCCCCGCGTGCTGGTGGAAATGCTCCTGCTCAGAATGAGCTACCTGGACCGCACCGTCGAGCTCGAGGAGGTCATCCGTGCCCTGGGTGGGACCCCGACCAGGGATCCGGCACCTCCGGCCACCGCGCCCACACCTCGGCCCGCCGCCACCCCCGCGCCGACACCTCGCTCCGCCGGCTCCGGCGATGTGCGGGCCATCTGGGAGGCCGTGCTTGCCGACCGCAAGCTGGTGAAGGGGGCACTCGCTTCCGCGCTTCGGGGTGCGGCTACCCTGCGCGACGAGCCCTTCGGCCTCGAACTCGATATCTCCAACGGACCGGCGTCCGACTGGCTGAGTGATCCATCCATGCGCGCAGACCTTGAAAAGGCGCTGGCCCTTCATTCGGGACGTGATTCTGTCAAGATTTCAATCGGCGGCGATGGCGGTGCCGGGGGCGGGGGAGAAGAGTCCGATCCCGGCGCCGGGGTGGGCAGGGCCGGGGAGGGGAGCCACCCCTCCGCGCAGGCCCCGAGAGTTACCGCGGAGACCGTTCGCGAATCCCGGCTGAAGGCGCTGGTCGAGCGGGCACCGCAACTGGAACGGGCGATCGCGGAGCTGGACCTTGAACTCATGGATTGAACATGCGCAGGAGCGCAGCAAGGGCGGAGAAATGTCGAACATCCGGCAACTGATGAAGATGGGGCAGCAGCTCCAGGACAAGATCAATGAGGTGCAGGACAGTCTGCAGTCGGAGGAGCTTGTGGCCTCTTCCGGCGGAGGCATGGTGACAGCGCGTGTGACGGGCAAGGGGGATCTGAAGAGCATCGCCATCGACCCGGAGGTCATCGATCCGGAAGACGCGGAGATGCTCGAAGACCTGGTCGTCGCGGCCGTGGCCCAGGCCCAGAACAAGGCGCGCGAGTTCTCGGAAGAGCAGATGCGGGGGGCGGCGGGCGGACTGCCCGTACAGCTCCCCGGGCTCTTCTAGCAGTCCGTGGATAAACCCCGCGTCAGCATCGAGGGCGGCCGCACTCGGGATCCGGGCGCAGCGTGTCGCCGATAGAAGATCTTACGCGGGAGCTGCGAAGGCTCCCGGGGATCGGTAACAAGACGGCGCTGAGACTCGCCTACCACCTGATCAAGGGGGAGAAGGAGTACATTCGCCGCCTTGCCCGGGCGCTGGTGAAGGTCGCGGAGCACATTCATCCGTGTCCGGTCTGTGGCAATTACTGCGATGGGAAGCTGTGCTCGGTGTGCAGTGATCCCTCCCGGGACACGGCTGTAATCTGTGTCGTGGAAGAAGCGTACGAGGTTGGGGCCATTGAGCGGGCCGGCCGTTACAGGGGGCTGTTTCACGTCCTTGGGGGCCGGCTCTCCCCGCTCGACGGAGTTGGACCGGACACGCTGAATATCGAGGGTTTGCTGAACCGGATCGAAGGCGCGGCGGCCAAGCCGATGGAGGTCATCCTGGCGACCAACGCCAGCGTTGAGGGCGAAGCCACTGCCGTGTACCTGGAGAGCCTTCTGCGCCCGCACGAGCTGCGCGTTACACGTTTGGCGCGGGGCATTCCGGTGGGAAGCGACCTGGAGTACGTTGATGGGACGACCATTGCCGAAGCCCTTGCAGGGCGCCGGGAGATGTAGGAGACATATGTGAGCGGTCGGATGCGCAAGATCGGGCTGTTCCTGCTGGGGGCGGGTGCGGCTGCCGCCCTCGCGGCGCTGGTGCTGAGGGACCAGGTCGTCCGTCACCGGCGGGAGCTCTTCAGCTCCAACCCGTTCCGCAGGCTTGCGGCGCTCCGGCACATGACCGGAGAGCCCGCGACTGTGGATGCGGTCACCGTGCTCCGCGACTTCACCTCCTGGGAGCCCCGGCGACTGCTGAAGAGCCGGGCGGCCGCGGTCCTGACACGAATGGAAGACGAGTTGCAGCAAAGGGCCGGGACTCCGTGAACCTCCCCAACGTGATTACCGTCGGACGGATCGCCGTGTGTCCCGTGATCTCATACCTGGCCCTCTCTCCCGCCGTGGCGAGCCGGTACGCCGCTTTCGCCCTCTTCCTGGTGGCAGCCTTGTCGGACGTTTGGGACGGCTACCTCGCACGCAAGTACGGCTGGATCACGGACACGGGGAAGCTGCTGGACCCGATTGCGGACAAGCTGCTGTTGGCGAGCACCTTCATTCCGATTTTCCTGATCAGCCGCCGGATGGACGGATTCAGCGAGTTGCCGTGGTGGGGGACGCTGCCCGTTTGGGTGATCGCGGTGGTGTTCGGACGCGAGCTGTTCGTCACGCTGTTTCGAAGCTACGCGGCACGGCGCGGGGTGGTGATCGCGGCGGGCAAGTCCGGCAAGCAGAAGGCGCTGTTGCAGAACTCCTTTGTTGCCGGGCTGCTGCTATGGTATCCGCTGCAGCATTCCGCAGACATTGTGGAGTGGTCGGGGCGGTTGTGGATCGTCCTGCAATTCCTCCTCTCGGCTTTTGTCGCGGTCACGCTGGCATTGGCCGTCGTGCTGACGGTTTTGTCCATGTGCGACTATCTGTGGCGTTACCGAACACTGATCACGGGGAGTGAATGACCCGCCACCGGGGTGGGTCGACCAACCCCTCGATTCAGGACCTCGCGCGCCAGGTTGCGGGTCTGGCCACAGCGCGGGGGTTGAGGGTGGCCACGGCGGAGAGCTGCACCGGAGGCCTCGTGGCCAAGACGATTACGGATCAGCCCGGGGCTTCGGCACACTTCAGGGGCGGTGTGGTGGCGTACGCGAACGACACCAAGGTTCGGCACCTCGGCGTCGATGCCAGGGATCTGGAGACGCACGGCGCCGTCTCCAGGATCGTCGCCCTACAGATGGCCTTCGGTGCCTGTCGCCGGTTTTCGGCCGATGTGGGCATGGCCGTCACCGGGATCGCGGGGCCGACGGGTGGCACCAGGGAAAAACCCGTCGGGACGGTATGGATCGCGGTGGCGCTTGCGGACGGGACGGGCACGGCGCGTCTGAAGAACTTCGCCTCCGGCCGCGATTCAGTTCGGGAAGAGAGCGTCGCGGCCGTCCTGCGGCTGGCAGCCGAAGCAATCACGGAAAGGGACCCTTGACCCTTCGCGCATCCGGTGTCGTTGGCCGGCGCGGCCGACGGGATATGGACCCGGGGGTGCGATTCGAAGTAGCTTGGAGGTCTTCCGGAAGGTCATCGCCGCGGCGACCGTACGTGCCGGGGCAGGCGCTGGCCGAAATCGGTCCGCTCACGTTTCCCGAGAATGAAGGTTCGGCGACATGGCCGATGGCTCAGAGAACGATTACATGAACGCTCCCGAACGCGACGGCGCGGGTCTGCCCGAACAGCCGGACCTTGAATCCGGCACCGAACCTGGTGCGGAGTCCGCGGCGGACACCGACAACCCTTCCGGCGAGGAAAGCGAAGGCACCGACGCCACTGGAAACGGCGGGGACGCCGACATGTCCGGGGAAGATGTGGACGCCGACGCCGCGGGCGAGTCTGCCGACGCGGCGGACGACACGGGCGCGGCGAGGAGGCTTCGTGCCGAGCGCGACCGGTTCAGGGATCAGCATCTGCGACTCGCGGCCGACTTCGACAACTACCGAAAGAGGACCGAGGGTCGGCTGAGGCAACGATGGGACCGCGCACAGGCCGACCTGGTCTCGCGCCTCCTGGACCCTCTCGACGACCTTCTGCGGGTCACGGCCCTCGAGCCCGAAACCGCGTCGGTCGAAGCCATCGTAGAGGGGGTCGACCTCGTCGAGCGCAAGTTCTTTCGGGTACTGGAGGATGCCGGAGTCGAGGTGGTCGATCCACAGGGGGAGGAGTTCGACCCCAACACGATGGAAGCAATGATGCGTGTGCTGGCCGAATCGGAGGCCGACGACGACGTAGTCGAGCGGGTCTTTCAACGGGGGTACACCTTCAAGGGTCTGCTCGTGCGCGCCGCGCGCGTCAGCGTCTTCAAGGCCTAGGCAGCCCGTGGCATGACCAACACCAACAAGGACTACTACGCGACCCTCGGTGTCGACACAAAGGCGGACGAGGCGGCGATCAAGAAGGCGTTCCGGAAGCTTGCGAAGCAGTATCACCCCGACGCGAACCAGGGGAATCCGCAGGCCGCCGAACGATTCAAGGAGATCGGCGAAGCGAACGGTGTGCTTTCGGATCCGCAGAAGCGCAAGAAGTACGATCAGATGCGCAAGCTGGGAGCGTTCGGCTTCGGTGGCGCTCGTCCGGGGGCTCGGGCCCAGCCACAGGGTTCGCCGAGCTTCTCGATCGACGACCTGGGCGGACTGGGCGGGTTCTCCGACATCTTCTCGTCGATCTTTGACCGGGGCAAGAAGGGCCAGACGCCGAAGTCCTCGGGTCCGCGCAAGGGAGAGCACGTCGAGTACGGCGTCGACGTTTCGTTCATGACCGCGGCGAAGGGGGGCAAGGTCTCCGTTTCCGTGCCCATCAACGAGGAATGCGCGACCTGCCGGGGTTCGGGCGGGGCTCCCGGAACCGCCTGGAAGAAATGTGCGGAGTGCAGGGGATCGGGCAGCGTGTCCTTCGGTCAGGGGGGCTTCGCCGTGAACCGGCCCTGTCCCGCATGCATCGGCCGGGGAGAGAAGGCGGATCGGGTGTGCGGTGCGTGCGGCGGAACCGGCAAGATCCACCAGGACCGCAAGATCCAGGTGTCGGTTCCGGCCGGGGTCCAGACCGGCTCCAGGGTGCGCCTCACCGGCCAGGGGGAGCGGGGTCAGAAGGGGGGTGCGCCCGGTGACCTGGTAATCACCTTCAAGGTCACGCCGCACCGATTCTTCCGCCGTGAGGGCAACGACATACACGTCACCGTGCCGATCAACGTGGCGCAGGCTGCGCTGGGATCCAGGATACGGGTCGGGACCATCTCGGGGAAGAAGGTCGTACTGCGCATCCCGGCCGGCACCCAGCCCGGCACCCGGTTCAGAATCCGCGGCCAGGGGATCCGCCGGGAAGGACGGGTCGGGGATCAGTTCGTGGAGATCAAGGTCGACATCCCCGAGTCCCTTACGGAAGAACAGGAGAGCCGGATCCGCGAGTTCGCGACCGATGCGGGTCTGAAGTGGTGAGTTCGGTGGTCACCGCGGCGCTTCCGCCACGCGCCGGATCCTGCCTCCGCCCACCACCCGGTCCCCGTCGAAGAATACGCTCGACTGGCCGGGCGTGACCGCTCTGGCCGATTGGCGAAGCGACAGCGTCATCGTGTTGCCGTCGCAGGCGTCCACCGTGCATGGCACCGCCGGCGACCGGTAGCGGACCTGGACAGCCAGTGCCCTGCCGGGAGCCGGAGGAGACGCTAGCCAGTTGAGGTCACCAACGGTGACGCCCCGGACGGCCAGAAGGTGTTTGGGGCCGACCACCACCTGCCGGGTCTCGGGCCTGATCTCAAGCACGTAGTACGGTTCGGAGCGGCCTCCGCCGATCCCCTTGCGTTGGCCGACGGTGAAGCCCGAATAGCCGGAGTGCCGGCCCAGGACCCGGCCGTGGTGATCGACGATGGCGCCGGGCGCGAGAGCGGGGTGGGTGGGCAGGAGTTTCTTGGCAAGGAAGTCCCGGTAGTTCCCGGAGGGCACGAAGCATATCTCCTGGGACTCGGGCTTGTCCGCGGTCACGAGGCCCAGCGAGCGAGCCCGGTCCCGAACCTCGGGCTTGGTCAACTCCCCCAGGGGGAAGTGGAGCCGGTCGAGAAGGTTGGCAGGCAGGCCCCACAGGAAATAGGACTGATCCTTCGAGCCGTCCCTGCCGCGGAGCATGCGGGGATGTCCGCGGGAGCGGTCGAGCCGCACGTAGTGCCCCGACGCCACGCCGTCGCAGCCCAGAACCCGACCCCGCTTGAACAGGTCGCGAAACTTCGTGTTCGAGTTGCAGCGGACGCAGGGGTTCGGGGTGCGTCCCTGGCTGTACTCGCCGACGAAGTCGTCGATCACGTCCCGGGTGAAATCATCCTCGACGTCGAACACGTAGTGGGGGATCCCGAGCCGGTCCGCGACGCTCCTGGCGTCCTGGATGCCATCGAGGCCGCAACACGTCTTCGTGCTCTCCGCCACCTCCGTGTCGCTGTAGCAGAAGGTCTTCATGGTGGCCCCGACGACATCGTGCCCGGCTTCGACGAGCATGGCCGCCGCGACCGACGAATCGACGCCACCCGACATCGCCACCAGAATCCGCAGGGGGCCGCTACTGCCGGTCATGTCCCTACGAGTGCCCGGGTGCGCTCAACGGCCCGCACCACCTGTTCCACGATCCGCTCGACGTGCCCCGCGCGCGTAAGTCGCCCGAAACTCAGCCTGAGGGACGCCGCCGTGTCGCCGGGGTACAGCGCCGCCAGGGTCCGGCTGGGAGCGCTCGATCCGCTGGCGCAGGCGGATCCGCCCGAAGCCGCGATCCCGGATGCATCCAGAGCCGCGAGCAGGGTGTCGGAGTCGGCCCCGGGGACCCCGAGGGACAGGATGTGCGGTGCTCTGGGGAGCCCGGTCCCGTTGACGCGCAGCCCCGGAATCCGCCGGTACAGCCGCGACTCCACGTCATCCCTCATCGCACCGAGCCGGACCGATTCCGCAGGGGCTTCCTCGACCGCCAGCCGCAACGCTTCGGCGAGACCCGCCGCTCCGGCTACGTCCTCCGTTCCCGGTCGCAGCCCCCCCTCCTGTCCTCCGCCGAAGTGGAGGGGCTCGAGCGCGCGGAACTCTCGCGCGATCAGGGCGCCCGTTCCCTTGGGACCGTAGATCTTGTGGCCCGTGACGGTCACCAGGTCGATCGGCACCTCTTCCAGGGACACGGGGATCTTGCCGACCGCCTGCACCGCGTCGCTGTGCAGCGGAACGCCCCGGTTTCGACACTCCGCCGCGATCTCCTCCAGCGGCAGTGCAAGGCCCGTCTCGTTATTCACCCACATGCACGACACGACCGACGGCCTCTCCCGCACCACGCGTCGCAGAGCATCGAGGTCGAAGGCTCCGTCCTCGAACCCGATCACCGTGTGCCGCGCACCCTCGCTCGCCGCTTGCTCCGCGGCCTCGAACACTGCGGGATGCTCGATGGAGGAGGTCACGACGTGCGCGGAATTCCCGTCTGCGAGCTCTCGCCTCACCCGCCCGAGGATGGCCAGATTGTCGGACTCGGTCCCCCCTCGGGTAAAGCGTACCTGCGTGGGCGATACCCCCAGGGATGCTGCTATCGAGGCCCTGGCCGCCTCCAGCCGGCGCCGGGCACCCCGCCCCCAGCGGTGGCCGCTGGAGGGATTCCCGAAATCGTCCCAATGACACGCCGTCATGGCCTCGACCACCTCGGGCCGCACGGGTGTGGTCGCCGCGTGGTCCAGGTAGATGGGTTCTTCCGTGCGCATCGTCGGCACCTCGTTCCGGTTGTTTGGGTTCATCCATAATATGGCGACTTGGAGGGCTGCGGCGTGAGGTGCTTGATGCAATCTCGTTTCCCGGTAACTTCATGGCGGTGAAAGACCGGGCCCCGACCCGGTCCTGCCACCGTCATCAGGGAATCGCGTGCGGTCCCTGCCTTCCGTCATCGACTTGTCGATCACTCCATGAACCTTCACGAACATCAGGCCAAGGAACTCTTCCGTGCCGCCGGCATGGCGGTGAACCCCGGTGAAGTCGCCACCGACCCCCAGGGTGCCCGTGCCCTGGCGGAGAAGTACGGCGGCAGTGCCGTGGTCAAGGCGCAAGTCCACTCGGGTGGCCGGGGGAAGGCGGGAGGCGTCAAACTGGCGCGCAGTCCCGGGGAAGCCGCTGAACACGCGACCGCCATCCTCGGGATGGAGATCAGCGGCCTCAACGTCGAACAGGTACTGGTGTCTCCCATCGAGAACATCGAGTCGGAGGCGTACGTCGGGGTGCTCGTGGACCGGGAGGGACAGTGCCCGGTCTTCATGGTGTCGGCCGAGGGCGGTGTGGACATCGAGGAAGTCGCGGCAACCCATCCGGAAGCCATCCACCGCCTCCGGGTCGACCCTCGCTACGGACTCATGCCCCACCAGGCCTACGGACTGGCCACAAAGCTGTACGACGATCCGAAGCTTGCCCGGCAGGGGGCGGGGGTGATCTCCCAGCTGTACGACGTGTTCGTGGGCAACGGGGCGTCGATGGTGGAGATCAATCCGCTGATCTCGACGTCCGAGGGCGTGGTGAAGGCGATCGACGCCAAGGTGAGCATCGACGACAACGAGCTTTTCCGCCGCTCCGCGGTCGCCGCGTTGCGAGATCCCGGCTCCGAGTCGACGGCCGACGCACGAGCACGGAAGGCCGGCCTGAGCTTCGTCAAGCTGGATGGCAATGTGGGCTGCTGCGTCAACGGCGCGGGGCTGGCGATGGCCACCATGGACCTCGTCAAGTACTACGGCGGCGCGCCCGCCAACTTCCTCGACATCGGGGGCTCGTCCAATCCGGACAAGGTGGTGGCGGCGCTGCAGATCATCACCTCCGATCCCGGAGTGAAGGTGATCCTTTTCAACATCTTCGGCGGGATCACCCGCTGCGATGACGTCGCCAACGGCATCGTCGAGGCGGTGCGGAGGATCGGGATCGATGTCCCGCTCGTGATCCGGCTCACGGGGACCAACGAGGAGCTGGCCCGCGACATTCTGGCCGAGGCCGGGCTCGCGGCGGTTGCGTCCATGGATGAAGTGGTCGAGCGCGCGGTGCGGCTGGCCCGGTAACCAGAACATGCAGACCGCGACACCGATGCGGTCGTAGAAAAGCCAGGGAGATTCATGTCGATCTTCGTTGATGAACACAGCCGGGTGGTCGTGCAGGGGATCACGGGGCGCGACGGTTCGTTCCACACCCGCCAGATGATGGCATACGGCACCCGGGTGGTGGCCGGCGTCACGCCGGGGAAGGGCGGCGATGTCTTCGAGGGACCCGGAGGCAGGGCGGTGCCGGTCTTCGATACGGTCGCCGAGGCGGTCGCCGAAACCGGTGCCGACGCGTCCGTGGTCTATGTGCCGCCGGCCTTCGCGGCGAGTGCGATCATGGAAGCCGCCGATGCCGGGGTCGGCTTCATCGTATGCGTGACCGAGGGCATTCCGGTGTTGGACATGACCCGGGCCCACGCGCTGGCCAGAGACAGGGGCAGCCGGGTGCTCGGCCCGAACTGCCCGGGGATCATCTGCCCGGGCAAGACAACGTTGGGGATCATCCCGGGACGGATGGTGATCCCGGGGCCGGTGGGGCTGATTTCGAGGTCCGGCACACTTACCTACGAGGCCGTGCACCACCTCACCGGGGGAGGTCTGGGGCAGACGACGTGCGTGGGCATCGGGGGTGATCCGCTGATCGGGACCAGCTTCGTAGACTGCCTCAGCGCCTTCGCCGAAGACCCGGATACCGAGGCCGTGGTCATGATCGGCGAGATCGGTGGCACTGCCGAACAGAAGGCCGCCGCTTGGGTCAGTGAGAATCTGGACGTCCCGGTCGTCGGTTTCATCGCGGGCCGTACCGCGCCGCCGGGGACGCGCATGGGCCACGCCGGTGCTATTATCAGCGGGTCGTCCGGTACCGCCGCAGAAAAGACCAAGGCCTTCGAGGACAATGGAATCAAGGTCGCGAAGCGCCCCGTGGAGATCTCCAGACTCGTCGCTGACGCGCTGGGCTAGCAGTCCGCCCAATCGAGTACAATGAGACTCGGGCAGCTCCTGGTAGAGCCCCGCATCCTGACCGGGGGCGGGGACGAGACGGACGCATGGCGTGTTTTGCGCGAGGCCGCTTCCGTACTCGAGCCGAACCATCCGTTGGATATCGCCTGCCGCGGGCTGTCGGACACCGGCGGGGTCCCGCGCCGCGCAAAGCTGGCCGCCGGAGTCGACCTGCTGGATCTGGGGAGCGAGTGGGAAGCCCCGGGACTTGTGCTACGATTGGCCGAAGGGGAAAAGGGAAGACCCTTCGGCCGGGCCACCTGGATCGCGTGGGGACTGTCTCGGCCTTCGGTGAACATCTTCCTGTATCCGGCACTCAGGCGCCACTCGTCGGGGATTCTCGAGACGGAGACACTTAATGAGTTACATGAGATGTTGTCGTCCAGGACATTTGGCGATAATGATATAGAGACCCATGTGACGGTGGCTCACGTTGTGGTACCGCTCACGTACAGGATTTACCCGGACACCCCGGTCGCGGAGATCGAGCAACTCATGCTTCGACGCCGATTGACCACGGTTCCCGTGGTGGGCGCGAACCACGAGGTGCTGGGCGTGATCACCGTGAGTGACCTGCTGCCCCATATTCTGCCGAGTGGCGTGGGCAGGGGGGCCTCCGGGAGCAGCCGGGTGGCAGCCGCCGACGTGATGACCCGGTCGGTGCTGTGCGTCTCCGAGGACGAAGCACTTCTTGTGGCCAGCCGGTCGATGATCACCCGGGGCGTGTCGCGGCTGCCCGTCGTGAGGGACGGGGAGCTGATCGGGTTTCTGGAACGGGACACCGTGCTGCAGGCTTTCGCAGAGGCGATCGCAGCGCCAACCCGTCCCCGCGCAGGTTGACTCGTGGTGGATCTGCTGATTCCGTTCACCGTCGCATGAAGTCATCCCGCCCATACGAAGAGCATTCCATGAATCAGACGCTGGCCATCATCAAACCGGACGCGACCGGTAACTCCAGAGCCGGAAAGATCCTGTCACACCTCGAATCCGCGGGCTTCATACTGAGAGCCGCTCGTATGGTGACCCTGAGCCAGGCCCAGGCTCGGGCGTTCTACGAGGTCCACCGCCAACGCCCTTTCTACGGCTCGCTGGTCGGCTTCATGACCTCCGGGCCCTGCATCCCCATGGTCCTGGAGGCCCCCGATGCGGTGACGAAGCTCCGCCGCGTGATCGGGGCGACGGACCCCGCGGAAGCGGACGAGGGCACCGTGCGCAGGCTCTACGCCGAATCGAAGGAGCGCAATGCGATCCACGCATCCGATTCGGATGAAAATGCCCACCGTGAGATCGCGTTCTTCTTCTCGGAAGCCGACCGGCTGGGGTAGCAGCCCGTGGTGAAGACCCCGCTGCATTCGACCGGCGCTGCATCCCGGCTGGTCGTACATTGACATCGGTCCCGGCACGTTTCTATCTTTGAAGCCTATGTTGCGAATCGATCTGCTACGCTTGCGGCGGAGCCGAACGAGCGTCGTGCGTGCTTCCATCGCTCCCGATGAGGAGCTCTGGTCCGACTCCGGCTTGAGGTTTTCGGGGGCGGTCGAGGTTGATGGGTCGGCCGCACTGACGGCTGAAGGAGGAGTCGTGGTACGGGGCTCGTGGAAGGCCCCGGTGTTGTATGACTGTGGCCGGTGTCTCGAGGTGTTGCATGTCGCCGTCGAGAAGCCGCTCACGCTTTTGTATGTGCCCAGCGGGGGTTGGGAAGCCGAAGATCCGGATGTACGGACCATCGGCTACCAGCAGACAACGCTGGATTTGAGGGAAGCAATCCGCGAGGAAGTTCTGCTTGAAGTGCCCAGATACGTCCTCCCGATCGAGAAGGAGGGACGCTGCACGGAGTGTGGCGAACCGGTGGAACGATTCAGAACGGTTCCGGAAGAGCCGGAATCCGGTGCCGACCCCAGGTGGGCAGCTCTGAAAGCCCTGCAAACAGACTAGAAGGAAGATCTCATGGCCGTCCCGAAAAAGCGGGTGTCGAAACAGCGGCAGCGCAAGCGCCGCACTCATTACAAGGCTGCAAAACCGACACTGGGAACGTGCTCGCGCACCGGTGACCCCACGCTTCGTCACCGCGTCTGTCCCACATCCGGCATGTACCGCGGGGAACAGATCTACGAAGTGGAGGAACAGTAGTCCCGTCCGCTTCCACTCCGAGCCACGTCCGATGAAAATTGCCCTCGACGCGATGGGGACGGACGACGCCCCAACCATTGAGATCGCCGGAGCCATCGCCGCCGTGCAGGCGGATCCCTCGGTAACGGTCATCCTGGTGGGGGACGAGGCGGTGCTGGCCGGTTCGCTGAGTGAGTTTCCGGCCGAGGAGCAGATCGAGGTGGTCCATGCGCCCGACCGGATCGACAGCTCCTGCGCACCTGTGGCAGCTCTTCGCCGAAGCCCGAAGTCCTCCGTCAGCGTCGGACTGGGCTTGCAGAGGGCAGGAAAGGCCGACGCGTTCGTGTCTGCCGGCCCGACCGGTGCGGTCATGGCGGCTTCGCTCCTGTTGCTGCGTCCCGTGCACGGCGTCGACCGCCCGACCATCGGTACGATGTTTCCGACGCGCCACGGCCCGACGCTGGTGACCGACGCCGGAGCCAACATCGACTGCAGGCCGCACCACCTGGCGCAGTTCGCGCGTGTGGGGTCGATCTACATGCAGGACCTCTACGACGTCGACCGACCCCGTGTCGGTCTGTTGAACGTCGGTGCCGAAGCGGTCAAGGGCACCGAGGTCCTGCAGGACACGTACAGACTCCTCGCCGAGAGCGGTCTCAACTTCGTCGGCAACATCGAGGGGCGTGATATCGTGCACCACGCCTGCGACGTTCTGGTGTGCGACGGATTCACGGGCAACATTCTGTTGAAGTTCTACGAGTCGGTTGCCGCCTTTCTCGTGTCCCATCTGCGCAATCATCTCAAGACCGGCGGCCTCGACGACGACTTTGAAGAGGCGTTTCGTGTCTTCGACTACGCCGAGTACGGCGGCGCTCCCTTGCTGGGAGTGAACGGGGTGAGCATCATTTGCCACGGAGGATCATCCTCCAAGGCGATCAGCGCTGCCATCGGCGTGGCCGCCCGCACGGCGCGGAGTGGCATCGTCGCCCATATCGCCCGGGACCTGGCGTCCTGAAAGGACCACATGCCATGAACGGCCGGCCCCCCGTCGCGCGCATTTCGGCGACAGCCCGCTTCCTGCCCGATCAGGTGATGACCAACGCCGACCTCGAAAAGATGGTCGACACCAGCGATTCCTGGATTCGGGAACGCACCGGTATCTCGGAACGCCGCATCGCGCCCGATGACATCACCGCCGTGGACATGGGCGAGCGGGCTGCCCTCGGTGCCCTCGCCAAGGCCGGGCTGGAACCGACCGATATCGACATGCTTATCGTCACTACGGCGACGCCCGATCGGCTGCTTCCCTCAACCGCCTGCGAAATCCAGTCGCGCATCGGGGCCTCGCGAAGCTGCCTGGCGTTCGACCTGCAGGCGGCGTGCACCGGCTTCCTCTACGCGCTTTCGGTCGCCGAGGGGTACGTGGCGGCGGGTCGCGGCGAAACCGTTCTGGTGGTGTCCACCGAGAAGATGTCGACGATCATCGACTGGGACGACCGTGCGACCTGCATCCTCTTCGGTGACGGTGCGGGCGCGGCGGTCGTGCAGCCGTCGCGGAACGGCGAGGGAATCCTGGCGAGCTTCCACCGGTCGGACGGGGACCTCGCCTCGTTGCTTCAGCGCCCGGCGGGCGGCTCGGCAAGGCCCCTGACCGAGGAATCCCTGCGAAACCGGGAACATACGCTGCAGATGATGTCCGGCCGCGAGGTCTTCAAATCGGCCGTCAGGTCGATGGCTCACGCGGGAGCCATGGTCATGGAGGAAGCCGGGCTCGATTCGGACCAGATCGATCTCATGGTCCCGCACCAGGCCAATTCCAGGATCATCGAGTCCACCGCCCGGTACGCCGGGATTCCGATGAACAAGGTCTTCGTGAACCTCCACCGCTACGGCAACATCTCGTCGGCGACAATTCCGGTGGGTCTCGACGAAGCAGCCGAGGAAGGTCGTCTCGTGCCGGGCTCGCTCGTCCTGATGACCGCGTTCGGTGCGGGACTGACGTGGGGTGCGATGGCCTTGCGCTGGTAGCCGGTGACCCGTCGGTGGCCTGGGCGAGACACACGGAGATGAAGCGATGAGCACGGGGCTGCTGTTCCCCGGACAGGGATCCCAGCACCCGGGGATGGGGCGCGAGCTCGCGACGCGCTATCCGGTAGCCCGCGAGACCTTCGAGGAGGCCGACGACACACTCGGTTTCGGTCTCTCCCGGCTTACGTGGGAAGGGTCGAGCCCGGTTCTCACCGCGACCGAGAACGCACAACCCGCGCTATACGTCCACTCCATTGCGGTCTACAGGGTCGTCCGCGAGAGGCTCCGGCCCGTCACGGCCGCCGCGGGGCACTCGCTGGGGGAATTGTCGGCCCACGGCGCGGCGGGCACCTATTCCTTCGCCGATGGTCTGCGCGCGGTTCGGCGCCGGGGGGAACTCATGGCGCGGGCGGACGACACGACCCCGGGCGGCATGGCGGCGGTGTTGGGGCTTCGGGCCGGAGCGGTAGCCGAGCTGTGCCGGGAGGCCGGGAAAGCGGGGATGACCGTCGTGCCCGCCAACCTGAACGCGAAGAGTCAGATCGTCGTCAGCGGCGAGAGTGCCGGGATCGACTGGATCGCCCGGGCCGCCCCGGACCGGGGTGCGAAAAGGGTGGTGAAGCTGAGTGTTTCGGCAGCGTTTCACTCGCCTCTCATGGAGCCTGTCGCGGCGGAGTTCCGGGAGATGCTGAAAGGGATCACCTTCGAGCGGCCCGCGTTCCCCGTCCTCTCCAACGTTACGGCCGAAGCGGTGCGGGATCCGGACCGGATCCGCAGCCTCCTGGTGCGGCAGCTGACGTCTCCCGTGAGGTGGATCGACTGTATAGCCTGCATGAGCACAATGGGCGTGGCGAGGTTTGCGGAGCTGGGCCCCGGAAATGTGCTGGCGGGTCTCAACCGAAGAAACGCGAAGGGCGCCCCGACAGTGGCTCTCGGGGCACCGGAAGGCATCGATGCGATGGAGGATTGGCAATGACGGGGAGCGCGGAACTGGCGGGCTCGGTCGCGATCGTGACGGGAGGATCGAGGGGCATAGGACTGGGCATCTCCCGCGCTCTCGCCGAGGCGGGCGCGCGTATCGCCGTGGTCGCCCGCGACGCGGAGAGGGCGGGGGCGGCGATCATCGAGCTGGAAGGGTCCGGGCACGCCGCCTATTCCTGCGACGTCGCCGACGCGAAGGCGTGCAAGCAGACCGTGGCCCGGGTGGAATCCGCCCAGGGGCCGGTCGCGATCCTGGTGAACAACGCGGGTATCACCCGGGACAACATCATGCTCCGCCTGCGCGACGACGACTGGTCGCAGGTCATCGCCACCAACCTCGGCGGCGCCTTCTACATGATCCGCGCGGTCGCGAGGGGGATGATGAAGCGCCGCGGCGGCTCCATCATCAACATCAGCTCGGTCATCGGGCTCATGGGGAACGCGGGGCAGGCCAACTATGCGGCTTCAAAGGCGGGGCTGCACGGGCTGACCAAATCGGTGGCGAAGGAACTGGCCTCCCGAAACATCCGTTGCAATGCCGTCGCGCCGGGTTTCATCCGGACCGACATGACCGCCGCGCTGGCCGAAGCTCAGGTCGACGAACTGAAGAAACGGATTCCCGCCGGCCGCCTCGGGGAGCCCGCAGACGTGTCCGGCCTGGTCCGGTTCCTTGCGGGACCGGAGGCGGGTTACATTACGGGTCAGATCATCGCGGTCGACGGCGGCATGGCGATGTAGGGATCCGTGCCCATCCACCGCAGTGCCAACCACTTACCCTTATGGAGAAAACAAGCATGTCCGACACCGTGGAAGCCAGGGTCAAGGAAATCATCGTCGACGAACTCGGAGTCGAAGCCGACAAGGTGGCTCCGGATGCATCATTCGTCGATGACCTTGGCGCCGACTCCCTCGACACCGTCGAGTTGGTCATGGCGTTCGAAGAGGAGTTCGAGATCGATATTCCCGATGAGGACGCCGAGCAGATGCGCACGGTTGGCGACGCGGTCTCCTACATCAAGAGCCACGCGGAATAGCAGGTCGGCCCGATTGAGGGAAGTGGGAGATCGGCGAGCGTGGGCAACGGGCTCCTGTAACAGGTTGACGGGGACGGGCCGTGGGTAGAGGAAACAACCGGGTCGCGGTGACTGGACTGGGGATGGTGACCCCGGTCGGTCTGGATGTGGAATCCAGTTGGGAAGCTCTTCTGGCAGGAACACCCGGGGGCGGACCGATCACCCAGTTCGATCCGGAGGGCTTTGCCACCCGTTTCGCCTGCGAGGTCAAAGGCTTCGATCCGGCCGCCTACATGGGGCGCAAGGAGATTCGCCGCTTCGACCGGTTCTCGCATCTGGCTGTCGCGGCGGCGGAGCAGGCCATGCAGTCCGGTGGACTTTCCGGTGCGCCGTCCGGGTGTGCTCCCGTCGAATTCGGGGTGATCATGGCGAGCGGCGTCGGGGGCATCGCCACACTGGAAGCCAACGTCCACACGCTGGCCACCAAGGGTCCGCGCCGAGTGAGTCCCTTCTTCATCCCCATGTTCATCCCGGACATCGCGGCCGGACTCCTGTCGATCCGGTACGGCCTCCAGGGCCCCAACTACGCCACCGTCTCCGCGTGCGCTTCCGGATCCCATGCCATCGGCGATGCGGTCCGGTACATCGAGCGCGGTGAAGCGAAGTTGATGCTCGCGGGCGGAGCGGAGGCGGCGGTGACGCCCATCACGATCGCGGGCTTCGCGGCGATGAGGGCCATGTCACGGCGCAACGACGATCCAGAAGGGGCGAGCCGTCCCTTCGACGCGAGCCGGGACGGCTTCGTGATCGGAGAGGGTGCGGGCTGCATCCTGCTCGAGGAGATGAAGCACGCGCGGGATCGGGGCGCCGAGATCCTTGGCGAGGTCTCGGGCTACGGCGCCACGGGCGACGCCTTCCACATCACGGCACAGCCACCGGACGCCATGGGTGCCCAGCACGCCATGCGCCGGGCCATCGCCGACGCCGGACTGGTTGCGACCGATGTGGACTACATCAACGCCCACGGCACCTCAACCCCGCAGAACGACACGACGGAGACGGTGGCGATCAAGGCCGTGCTGGGTCGGCACGCATACGACGTGGTGGTCGGATCGACCAAATCCATGACGGGCCACCTCCTCGGTGCCGCCGGCGCGATCGAGGCGGTCATGTGCATCATGGCCTGTCGCACCGGCAAAATCCCCCCTACGATCAATTTCCGGGAGCGGGACGAGACCTGCGACCTGGAATACGCCCACGGCGGCATGATCGAGCGGCCGGTGTCGGTCGCTCTCAGCAATTCGTTCGGCTTCGGCGGGCACAACGCCTGCCTGGCGATCAGGAGATACGAGGAGTAGGAACCCGTGGCCGCACTGCGAATCGGGATCGGTTACGACTCCCACCGCTTTGATCCCGGCCGGCCCATGATCCTCGGCGGTGTCCGCTTTCCTGACCACCCGGGGCTCCGGGGCTTCTCCGACGGAGACGCCGTTGCCCATGCCGTGATCGATGCCGTGCTGGGAGCGGCGTGCCTGGGAGATGTCGGCACCCACTTCCCCCCCGGCGAGGACGCCTGGAGCGGGGCCGATTCCATGGACCTGCTGTCAAGGGTGGTGGCCATCCTGCACGATGGCCACTGGCAGGTGGGAAACGTGGACGTGACGGTGATCTGCGAGAGTCCCAGGATCGGGCCTCGTGCCGGGGAGATGCGCGGCCTCCTCGCAGAGCGTCTGGGTTTGTCGGCCGGCGCGGTCTCGGTCAAGGGGAAGACCAACGAGGGAATGGGATGGATCGGGCGGGGAGAAGGGATCGCGGTCCACGCCGTGGCCACCGTGTTCCGCCACTAGCCGGGTGGAGCAAGCCCTTGCCCTGTTGACAGACCTCCCCGCGCCGCTGGTGTACGTCGTACTGGCGGCGGGGGCGGTGGTGGAGAACATCCTCCCGGTTGTGCCGGCCGACACATTCATCGTCGCCGGCGGGTTCGTCGCCGGTCTGGGCACGGTGGGTCCCGCCGGGGTGTTCCTGGTGGTGTGGGGCTTCAACGTGGCAGGGGCGGTGGCCGTCTACGCCGCCGGCCTCCGGTACGGGCCGGCCTTTTTTCGCGAAGGACGCGGCCGGACCCTCATGGCGGAGCGGCAGATGGAGAAGCTTGAGGCCTTCTACCGGCGCTGGGGGGTCGTGGCGGTCTTTACCGCGCGATTTCTGCCCGGCTTCCGTGCTCTGGTCCCCGTGTTCGCGGGCGTGGCCGAGGTGGGGCCGGTGCGGGTGATTCCGCCCCTGGTCGTGGCGTCCGCGATCTGGTACGGGACACTCATCCGCCTCGGGTATCTGGCGGGCGACAACATGGACGCGGTCATGGAGACGCTGGAGCGGACCAACCGCGGGCTGGTCGCCGCCTCCGCGGTGTTGGCGGTGGTGATCCTCGTGGTCTGGTGGCGTGCTCGCCGCCGGGAAGCGGGGAGGGGGAACGACGACGGCGATGGCACGTGAGACAAGGGCCGCAACCCGGGAGCGGCGGTACTTCGTGGAGCCGTTTCTGGACTTCCTGGCACTGGAGCGAGGCCTCAGGCCGCGTACGTGCAACGCCTACCGGAGCGACATCTCGCGCTTCGTGGCGTATCTGGACGACTGCGGAGCGGACGGGCCGCCCGGCATCGGTCACCAGCTCCTCCACGACTACCTGGGCTACCTGCGCGAGGGGGGCATGGCTTCGACGTCGATCCGCAGAGCTCAGTCCGCGCTCCGTGCCTACTTCGGTTTCCTGGTCGCCGAGGGGATCGTCGCCGAGGACCCCACCGACCGGATGGACCGCCCGGTCGCGGCGAAGAAGCTGCCCGAGTTCCTGACCCAGGATGAAGCTGCGCGCGTCGTCGAGGCGGTCGATCCGGACTCGCGGTCGTACTGGCGAGACCGTGCCGTGCTCGAGCTCCTCTACGCGACCGGGATGCGTGTGAGCGAACTCACGCGTCTGTCGATGGGGGACCTCGACATCGACCACGGCAGCTGCCTGGTCTACGGCAAGGGGGGCAAGGAACGCCTCGTTCCCGTGGGGAAGGTTGCACTGACGGTTGTGGAGCGGTATCTGCGAGGGGTCCGGCCGGAGTTGGAGCGGGGGGCGGGAAAGGCCGCCCTCTTCCTGAACCGGCGCGGCACGCGGTTGAGCCGCATGTCCGTGTGGACGATCGTTTCGCGTGCGGCAACGAGGGCGGGGATCAGCCGTCGCATCTCACCCCACACCCTCCGCCACTCCTGCGCCACCCATCTCCTCGAAGGGGGTGCGGATCTGGCCGCGGTCCAGGAACTTCTCGGTCACGCGGACATCTCCTCCACCCAGATATACACCCACCTCGACCGCGAGTATCTTCGCGAGACCCACCGCCGCTTTCATCCACGGAGCGGGTGATCCGCGACCAGGTTACCGCCCTTCCGTCTGATCGACGAGGATGAACAACTCCTCCGGGGTACGTGCGGCCCGGGCGAGGCGAAGCCCCTCGGCGAGGACCCGGTCGCGCTCGGCCAGCACCGTCAGCATCAGCGACTTCGCATTCGCCCTGTAGAGGTACCGGGCCTGAGTCCTCCAATCCAGATAGGCCCTCGCCACCGGATCGTTGACGATTGCGGCGTCCATTCCCGCGTCGACCAGGCTCTGTGCCAGGCCGTCGAAGGCGGATGAGGGGAGCGTCTCGAATCGGTCCGCCTCGATCGCGTCCTTGGCGAGCTCGAGCGCGTACTCCTGGATCCGCACGTTCAGCGGCACCTGCACCTGGTTTGCGTGGTTCAGCAGCGCGGCCTCCTCCGGCTTGTACTCCTCGTCCGCCACTTCCATATCCGGGAAGATCCCGCCCCCGCTCCTGAGCTCTCTCCCCGCCAGCGTCGCGACCGTCTCCTGCCCCTCGCCGTCGTCGGGCTTGAGCGTGCCGTCACGGTGGCGCAGGCGGTGCAGGGAACGGCCGAGCGGCGTGTGCCATGACCCGGTCGTAATGCTGATCCTGCGGCCGGCCGGGAGGGGGTAGACGGTCTGGACCACACCCTTGCCGAAGGTCCGCTGCCCGATGACTACGGCCCTGTCGTGATCCTGCAGTGCGCCCGAAATGATCTCGGCCGCCGAAGCGGTGTACTCGTCGACCAGGATGACGATCGGCGTGTTCGGCATTCTGGCGGGGGACTGGGCAGGCCACTCCTGTCTCTGGACGCCCCCTTCGTAGCCGCGTGTGTCCGCGCTCGCCAACTTCTGACCCGGTGCCAGGAAAAGGTCGGCGACCAGTAGCGACTCGTCGAGGTAACCCCCCGGGTTGCGCCGCAGGTCCAGGATGAGCGCGCTGGCTCCCTCGAAGTCCCGCAGAGCCTCGTCCAGTTCCTCTGCGACGCCACGGGCGATGCGCTCGATGGCGATGTGAGCCACGCCGCCTTCGAGGAGCGTCGCCTGCACCGCGGCCACATGCACGTTGTCGCGTACCATCGAAAGGGGGATGGCGTCCCCGTAGCCGTCCCGGGCGACGCGGATCTGAACGATCGACCCCGGCTTGCCCCGGATGGAGTCCCGGGCCTGATCCAGCGTCCAGTCGCGTGCGTCGTGTCCTTCCACCCACACGATCCTGTCTCCCACCATCATTCCGGCTCCCTCGGCGGGGGTGTCCCTGAACACGGCCGTGACGGTCACCCTGCCTCCGAGAGGGGAGATCTGCACACCGATGCCGGCGTAGTCACCGGTAGTGGTCTCCCTGAAGCTGTCGTATTCCGCTGGCGTAAAGACAGTCGCGTACGGGTCGTCCAACTGCTCGAGCAAGCCTTCGATCGCGCGCTCCCATAGCGCCGAGTCCCCCAGCGCCGACGAATGGAACTGGGAGACAGTGCGGAAGATCTGGAGGAAGAGCGCCGCTTCGTCGCTTTCGAAGGTCGCCGCATCGGGCCCGCCGGGTGGTGGGGCGCTCTGGCCGGCGAGGGGGGTCGCGAGGACGGCAGCGAGGGACGCTGAAAGGATTGACCGCAGGAATCTCGACATCGCACTTTCTTTCGGTGTAACGGAACCTTCTGGCGGTCCGCGGCAGAAATCCCCGCTGCATTCGGTGACGCGGAGTTTCACCACGGACTGCTAGATTATGGAGCAATGCCCGCCGCGGGGGCTACCCCCGGCGGTTTTCCGTCCAGACACAACGGTCGAGATATCTCCATGGATAACGGGCGTCCGCTCCGTGTCGTGCTTTGCCAGGTCAAGCCCAGGAAGGGCGACCTGCAGGCGAACATCGCCTCCGTGAGAGCGGCTCTGACACGCCGCGCGGATATCGCCGTCTTTCCGGAGACGGTGCTGTCCGGATACTTCGTCGAGGGCGCGGCCAGCGAAGTCGCTCTTACGCGCGATGGGTTGGTCGCGGCCCTGGGACCCCCGCCGGGGGGGTGTCGCTCCGACGTGGTTCTCGGGTTCTACGAGAAGGACGGGCGTGGCGTCTACAACAGCATCGCCTACCTGACTCCCGGCGAGGATCGCTATGAGATCGTCCACATCCACCGCAAGGTCTTCCTGCCCACCTACGGGCTCTTCGAGGAGGCCCGATTTGTCGAACCGGGGCGCGAGGTTTCGGCCTTCGATACCCGTTTCGGCAGGGTGGGCATGCTGATCTGCGAAGACCTCACCCACTCGATGACCGGCTCGATCCTGGCCCTGGACGGGGCAGGGATGATTCTTAGCGGGTGTGCGTCCCCCGCACGCGGCTTCCGCTCTTCTGCACGGCGCCCGGGCAACCTGGAAGAATGGGACGGAATCGCCGCGCGCACCGCCACGGAGCACGGCGTCTTCGTCCTGCTGTCGCAGCTGGCGGGGTCCGAGGGCGGCAAGCTCTTCGCCGGTGGCTCGTCTGCGTGGGGCCCCGACGGGAAGCTCCTGGCCCGGGGACCACTCTTCGGCGAAGGCTTCGTCCCGGTCGACGTCGACTTCGACGAGTTGGCACGAGTCAGGGCCGAGTCGCCCTTCCTCTCCGACCTGAGAACGGCGCTGCCCCACCTCCGGCGGTCGCTACGGCACGCCTGGACGGGGGAGGGGCGGGTCGAGGTGACGGTGAACGGATCTCCGGGCACGAATGCAACCGCGGGAGCTGGTGTGGCCGGAAGCGATGCCGAGACCGCGTGGGATGGGTCGGGACAGGGTCCCGGGCAGGGAGAGCGTCCCGGACGGGAAGATCTGGAGGCACTTTCCATCCAGCCGGATCTTGTCGAGGCCGCCCTGGTGGAGTTCATCCGCGAAGAGGTGGTGCGACGCCGCGGTTTCTCGCGGGTCGTGATCGGTGTCTCGGGAGGCGTGGACTCCGCCGTGTCACTCTTCCTGGCCTGCAAGGCGCTGGGACCCGAGAACGTATTCGGCTTCCGCCTCCCTTATGCGACGTCCAGCCCCGACAGCCTTGCCCACGCGGCTCTGGCCATTTCCGCGACCGGAGCGCATGAACGGACGATCTCGATCACCGAGGCGGTGGACGGATACGTGGCCCGCCATGAGCCCGGGGTAACGGCGATGCGCCGGGGGAACCTTGCCGCCCGCCTGCGTTCGGTGATCCTCTTCGACCAGTCGGCCAAGCTGAACGCTCTGCCGCTCGGTACCGGGAACAAGAGTGAGCGCCTCCTGGGATACTACACCTGGCACGCCGACGATTCCCCGCCGATCAACCCCCTGGGCGACCTCTTCAAGACACAGGTGTGGACCCTCGCGCGCCACCTGGGCGTCCCTGAGGAGATCGTCGAGAAGCCCGCGAGCGCCGATCTGATCCGGGGGGTTCACGACGAGGACGAGCTGGGCATCTCCTATCACCGGGCCGACCCCATTCTGCACTGGCTGCTGAAGGGGCGCGACGCCCGGTCGCTGGTCACGCGAGGATTCCCGGAGGGCGAGGTGGACACGGTGTGGAAGCGGCTCTCGTCGACGCACTGGAAGCGTCAGTCACCGACGGTTGCCCTGCTGTCGGACAGCGCGATCGGGGAGTGGTATCTGCGCCCGGTGGACTACTGATTCCGGGATGAGGACGGCGGCCCGACACGGCTGGCCGGCGCCTCGCCGCTGTCGGTGCGGCGCGGGACTTCGCCACCGACTGCCAGTCGATTGAGCGGGGGAGACGGGGTCAGCTCCCCGTCCATGATCCGTGCCAGCTCCTCCTCCCTCCGCCAATGGGCTTCCAGCTCCGCCAGCTTCATCGACAGCAACCGTCTCTCCCGCTCTTCGTGGACCGCGATCTCGAGCGCGACCTGACCGATCCGCCCCACGCTGCCCAGGGTTCGGCTTCCCCTGAGGATCTTGGAGGGAAGTGCACGGGGGCCGCCGACGACCTCGATCAGCCTGGCCGCCCCCTCCACCCTCCCCTCCGACGCTCCGGCGAAGTGGTGGTACGCGAGGACTCGGATGAGTGTGCGGTTGGCCTCGTGTCCCGTGAGGAGCATCCCGGTGTCCCGGCGTCCGCCGCAGCCCGGACACCACACAACGACCGCCGGAGAGCCATCGTGTGCGGCCAGGACAAGGCGGCTCCTCCTGGAGTAGCGGACTTCGCGGATCTCCCGGCCACATCGCTCGCATTCGCCCCGTCCGCGCCACGCCTTGCTTCCGAAGCGGAGCCAGCGCGCGCCGCCGGTCACAACGCCGGGGGCCTTGTCCCACAGGATCCAGGCAGCGACGAAGCTCATCCCTCCCGTGGCCCAGGAGCCCGCGATGGCTGCCGCGGCTCCCAGCGTGCCCGCCGCCGACAGCTTTCTGTAGCGCTCTCGCCGCCTCTGCAGCTCGCGTCCGTACCGCCACCACGCCTCCTCCCGCAACTGTGCGTCCCCCACCCGCACGATTTCCAGCGGCCCGGCTCGGAGCAGCGACACATTGTCGGTTCGGGAGAGGAGGCGCGCCCTGTCCGTGACAAGCTTCTCCAGCTCGTCGAGCGCCTCCCAGCGGGACTCGATGGGTGCGAGTGACCAGCGGGCGCATGAGGGGCAGATCAGCCAAAGGCGACCCTTCCCCGGGTCGTAGGCTACCCGGCGGCCGCGGTCAAGGTGCTCCAGGGCGTTGTTGGGCGCGAAGGCGTGGCCGCAGACGAGGCACTTCTGGTACATGCTCATGATATCTGCATATTATACGCGAAACCGCTACCGGAGCCTTCGCCGGGGCGGGCTCTTGCTTCCGGAGCGGCCATGCTGGCGGTCATCGACAACTACGACTCCTTCACCTGGAATCTGGTTCAGATCCTGGGAGAGATGGGCGAGGATCCCCGGGTCTTCCGCAACGACGCCGTGACTCCCGCGGAACTGCGCCGGGCGGGGGCCACTCGCCTGGTGGTGTCGCCAGGTCCGTGTACGCCCGCCGAAGCAGGGATCAGCGTGGCCGCGATCCGCGAACTGGGGCCCTCCGTGCCTACTCTGGGCGTCTGCCTGGGCCATCAGGCCATCGGGGAGGCATACGGGGGCCGCACCATCCGGGCCGCGAAGACGGTGCACGGCAAGACCTCGATGGTGGTGCATAACGGCGATGATCCTCTCTTCGCCGGGATCCCTTCGCCCATGCTCGTCACCCGCTACCACTCGCTGGTGACGTCACCGCGGCTGCCGGAAGGGCTCGTCCCGATCGCATGGAGCGCGGACCCGGCTGACGAGGGAGAGATTCAGGCCATGAGGCACCACGAACACCCCGTGTGGGGCGTCCAGTTCCACCCCGAGTCGTGGTTCACCGAAGGCGGGCGAACGATTCTGCGGAATTTCCTCGAGCTGCGGGTCTGATTCGGCATCCCGCGGCAGTTGCCGGAGCCGCCGTTCACAGGTAGCTTTAAGTCCGTGAATCTCACGGCCAATCCGGTTCTCCGCACCCGCTCCCGGGTGCCGTCTTGAACCGCGTCCTGGGTGTCATTCCGGCGCGGATAGGGTCCTCCCGCCTCCCGCGCAAACCCCTCCAGCCCCTCCTCGGCAAGCCCCTCGTCGTGTGGGTCTGGGAGCGGGCGCAAGAGATGGACGTTCTGGACAGGCTGGTCGTCGCAACCGACTCCGGGGAGGTGGCAGAGGTGTGCCGCCGGGAGGGCGCGGAAGTCATGCTGACCTCGCCGGACCATGCCTCGGGAAGCGATCGCGCATGGGAAGTCGCGAGGCGCCTCGACGACGCGTTCGACGTGGTCGTCAACATCCAGGGGGACGAGCCCCTGGTGGCGCCCGAGGCCGTGAAAGCGGCCGTCTCGATGGTCGGGAACGGCTTCGAGGCCGGCACCTGCGCGACGCCGATCCGCACGGCGGAGGAGCTGCGGGATCCGTCCGTCGTGAAGGTCGTGCGGACCGCTGCCGGAAGTGCGTTATACTTCTCAAGGGCGGGAATTCCCTACAGCCGGGACGCGTCCGCGGAGGACCGGCTCCGGGGCGGCCACCTCAGGCATGTCGGGGTGTACGCATACCGGCTGGAGGCGCTTGGGCGCTGGGTTGGATTCGGCCGATCGCCTCTGGAGCTGGCAGAGGGACTGGAGCAGCTGCGTGCCCTGGAGAACGGCATGCGAATCGGAGTGGCCGTTGTGGCAGAGGCGGCCGAAGGGGTGGACACGCCGGAAGATCTGGTACGAATGGAGCGCCGGCTGCGGGCGGGAGATATTCCAGCTTGAGAAAACCGACGAGGAGTAGCGGCAAGCGAATGATCCGGACCGAATCCGACCAGACCAGGTACATCTTCGTCACTGGAGGCGTGGTCTCCTCGCTCGGGAAGGGCATCGCCGCCGCTTCCATCGGCGTCCTCCTCAAGGAGCGCGGGCTGAGGGTCACCCTTCAGAAGCTCGACCCGTACATCAACGTCGATCCCGGAACGCTCTCCCCGCTCCAGCACGGGGAGGTGTACGTCACCGAGGATGGTGCGGAGACGGACCTCGACCTTGGGCACTACGAGCGCTTCATCGACGCCAATCTGTCGCAGGAGAACAACACCACCACGGGGCGCATCTACCGAGCGGTGATCGACAGCGAGCGCCGGGGCGACTATCTGGGACGCACGGTTCAGGTCATCCCCCACATCACCGACGAAATCAAGCGGTCGGTCCGGGTGCTCGGGGAGGGTCACGACGTGGTGATCTCGGAGGTGGGCGGCACGGTCGGCGACATCGAGAGCCTTCCTTTCCTGGAGGGAATCCGCCAGTTCCGCCAGGAAGTCGGCTCCCGGGCGCTCCATGTCCACCTCACCCTGGTTCCCTACATCAGCGCGGCCGGCGAACTCAAGACCAAGCCCACCCAGCACTCCGTCAGGGAGCTGATGCAGACCGGCATCCAGCCCGCCGTCCTCATCTGCCGTACGGAACACCGGCTCGACGAGGGTATCAAGGCCAAGATCGCCGGTTTCACCAACGTCGATCCCGCCGGCGTCATCGAGGCGCTGGACGTGGAGACCATCTACGAAGTCCCCCTCGAGTTTCGCCGCCAGCGTCTCGACGACTTCGTGCTGTCGTGTTTCGGCATGACGGCGCCCGCTCCGGACCTTACGGACTGGACGCGCATCGTGGAACGGGTGAAGACGCCTTCGCACGGAACGGTGAAGATCGCGGTGGTGGGCAAGTACACCGAGCTGGTGGATGCCTACAAATCCGTGGAACAGGCGCTCATCCATGGTGGAATCACCCACGACGTACCGGTGGAGATCGATTGGATCGGCAGCGAGAGGATCGAAGAGGGGCTCGACCCGGCCTTCCTCGCGGACTATCACGGCCTCCTCGTGCCCGGCGGCTTCGGTGAGCGCGGCATCGAGGGGATGATTTCGGCCATCCAGTGGGCGCGGGAGAACGATCTCCCGTTCCTGGGAATCTGCCTCGGACTGCAGTGCGCGGTGATCGAGTTCGCGCGCAATGTGGCGGGGCTGGAGGGGGCGCACTCCTTCGAATTCGACAAGGGGTCTCCGCATCCGGTCATCTGTCTCATGGACGAGCAGCGCAATGTCACCACCAAGGGCGGCACGATGAGACTCGGCTCCTACGAAGCGAGGCTCGCGGCCGGGTCGCTGTCCCGTGAGGTCTACGGTTCCTCCGAGATCACCGAGCGTCACCGGCACCGTTACGAGGTCAACAACGACTACCGGACGGCCCTGAAGGAAGATGGCATGGTATTCGCCGCGATCTCCCACGACGGCAAGCTGGTCGAGATGATCGAGTTGCCGGGACACCCGTGGTTCATCGGAAGCCAGGCCCACCCCGAACTGAAGAGTCGGCCGACCCGGGCCCATCCGCTCTTTGCCTCCTTCGTGGGGGCGGGTGCGGTCCGCGCCGCCGGGCTCGATTCCCCGAAGACCGCGGCGATGGGAGCGTGATCGGGTGCTGGACGGCTTCACCCTCTTTGCGGGGCCCTGTGTTCTCGAGGACGATGACCTGAATCTGACCGTCGCCCGGGGGATTCTGGCCGCCGGTCGCGATGCCGGCATCCCGGTCGTCTTCAAGGCGTCATTCGACAAGGCCAACCGTTCGCGGCTGTCCTCCCACCGTGGTCCAGGACTGTCCCGCGGGCTCGAGTGTCTCGCCACCGTGCGCAGGGAGACGGGTTTGCCGATCCTGACCGACATTCATGAGCCCGGCCAGGCCGGACCCGCCGCCGAGGTGGCGGACGTGCTTCAGATTCCGGCCTTCCTGTGCCGGCAGACGGCACTGCTGCTCGCGGCCGGAGAGACCGGCAGGGCCGTGAATGTGAAGAAAGGTCAGTGGATGTCTCCCGGCGGGATGGCCGGCGCGGTCGAGAAGGTGAGGGCCGGAGGATCCGCGCAGGTGTTTGTAACCGAGCGGGGAACGTCGTTCGGGTATGGCGACCTCGTTGTGGACATGCGCAACTTCGCGCGGATCAGGGAGGCGACCGGCGCTCCGGTGATCTTCGACGGAACCCATTCGGTGCAGCAGCCCGGGGGCAGGCAGGACGGGTCGACCGGGGGAACGCCGGAGCACATCGCCGCGCTTGTCAGAGGAGCCGTTGCGGCGGGGTGCGACGGCCTCTTCGTGGAGGTGCACCCGCGCCCGGCTTCGGCACCCTCCGACAGCTCCAACATGTTGCAGCTCGATGCGTTGCCACGTCTGCTGCGCGACGTGGCCGCAGTCCGGGCCGCGGTGGCTTCGCCGTGACGGCCGCCCCGATGCAGATTCCCGAGGCAACGGCCCGCCGCATTCGGCTGGTCGTACTGGACGTGGATGGCGTGATGACCGACGGCGGGCTGTATATCGGAGCCACGCCGGACGGCGTCGCGGTCGAGCTCAAACGGTTCGACGTGCAGGATGGCCTGGGTGTCGGAATGCTGAGAAACGCGGGGCTCGACGTCGTGATCGTATCGGGCAGAGTGTCGGAAGCGACAAAGCTGAGGGCAGCCGAACTCGGAGTGCGGGAGGTGTTCCAGGACGCCGGAGCGAGAAAGCTGCCTGTCTTGAACAGGCTCCTTGCCGAGAAGCAGGTGGAATGGCCCGAGGTCGCGCTGATGGGTGATGATCTGGCGGACCTCTCCTCGCTGCGCAGAGTGGGCCTGGCAGCGACGGTGGCCAACGGCGTGCCGGAAGTGTGCCGCGTTGCAACGTGGCAGAGTTCCAGGTCCGGTGGCAGAGGCGCAATCAGAGAGTTTGCCGAGGCGCTCCTGCGTGCCCGGGGAGAATGGGATAATCTGGTGGATGAATACTGTCGCGAGCGAGGTGGCTGACGTGGTTCGGTTCACCCTGGGGCCAGCGAGGAGGCTATGGTGAGCGTCGCTGTGACGACGGGTTCCCGGCCTCGCCAGCCCGCTGAAACCCTCCGCCAGGACCTGCTCGAGGAGGGTCGGCGGGTACTTCGGTTGGAGGCCGGCGCCGTGGAGGCGCTGGCTGGCCGCCTCGGGGACGGTTTTCTCCGTGCCGTGGACCTCATCTTCGCCTCGGACGGCCGGGTCGTGGTGTCCGGGATTGGCAAGTCGGGACTGATCGCTCGCAAGCTGGCTGCAACACTCACCTCGACGGGGACGCCGGCGGTGTTCCTCCATCCGGTCGAGGGTCTCCACGGTGACCTGGGTATCGTCAACCCGGACGACGTGATGATCCTGCTCTCGAAGAGCGGATCTTCAACCGGCGAGCTCGACGGGCTGCTCGCATTCGCGGAGGCCCATGGAATTCCAGTGGTGGCTCTGGTCGGGGACCCGGGTTCGCCCCTTGGGAAGCGAGCCGCGGCGGTTCTCGACTGCGGTGTCCACGCCGAGGCATGTCCCATGGATCTGGCTCCGACCTCCTCCACCACCGCCACCCTCGCCATGGGCGACGCGCTGGCGCTGACGCTGGTGAGAAGGAAGGGGTTTCGCCACGGGGACTTCGCCCGAATTCACCCGGGAGGCTCGCTGGGACGCCGGCTCACCCTCAGGGTACGTGACGTGATGGAGTCGGAAGAGTACCCTTCGGTCTCGCCGGACGTGAGTATCCGGGAGATCATCGTGCCCCTGGCCCGCATGAGGGGTACCGTTCCGGTGATCGCCGGGGACCGCGCGGTTGTGGGTGTGGTCACGGCGGGAGATCTCACCCGACTCATGGAACGAAGCGAGGACTTCCTGGACACTCCCGTATCGCGGCTCATGACCCCGTCACCCAGGATCGCGTCCCCGGACGAGCTTGGCGCGGTCGCGGTTCGCCGCATGGAGAAACACGGCATCATGGCGCTGCCCGTGGTGGGTGACGCCGGACTGGTGGGAATCGTGCACCTCCACGACCTCTTGCGCGCGGGAGCGGTGTCATGAGCTCACTGCGGAAGACGTGGCCGGCCTGCCTTCTCCTCTCCCTCGCGGCGTGCTTCGACACCTCGGAAGAGGGGGCGACCTCGGAGCTGGAGACGGTCGACGCCGACAAGATCATGTACGGCGTGTCCCTGAACATGTCGAGGGAGGGAATCCGGGAAGCGTTGCTCACGGCGGACAGCATGTTCATCTGGAAAGACTCCACTCACTCCCGGGTTCTGGGGCTCACGCTGCTTGTCTTCGACGAGAATGGGCGTCGCCGGGCCAGGATCACGGCCAACGAAGGACGGCTGAACCAGTTGGGGAACGAGTTGACCGCGTCGGGCAATGCCATTCTCAGGATCCCGGAACAGGACAGGGAGATCCGCACCGACGAGCTGCACTTCGCGCCGGAAGCCGACCGGGTCTGGACCGACGTCGCCGTGGTGATGCGCGAGGGCGAGTGCGAGATCGAAGGTGACCGCCTCCAGGCCGACATGGCCTTTGACGACGTGAGGATCTGGGGAACCAGGGAAAGGGAATGTGCCTCGCGATGAGGGGGCGGGGTCGAACCCTCGCCGAGTGGGTGTCCTCGGCGCGTTCCGGGAGTCGGGCCGGGGGGCTCTGTCAGGCGACGTTGGCGGCACTGGCCGTCCTCGTTCTACCCGTCTTGGCAGCGGTGCCGCAGGCCGACTGCAAGCTGGAGCGAGTGGGAGGGTACACGCATAGCAGACGCTTCGACTCCCTGAACTACATCCACCGTGCCTCCGGGGGCATCGACTACCGCTGTACGGACGGCACGCAGATACTCGCCGATTCTGCGGTCGTGTACGAGCACAGCGACCAGGTGCAGCTCTTTGGCCGGGTGCGCTTCCTGGATCCGGAGACCGAGCTCGACGCGGATTCGGCTCGCTACCACGGAAACATCGGACAGCTGGTTGCCTGGTCGAATGTGAAGGTCACCGACCGGCAAAGCGGAGCGGTGATTCGCGGGGACAGTCTGTATTTCTACCAGGCCACCGAGTTCCGGACCCTGGACCGTATCCTGGTCAAGGGGGGCAACCCCCACGCGACGGTGTTTCCCGCGCCACGTCCGGCTGCGCCCGCACCGGTAGTTGCCACCGCTGAAAGTGAGAGCACACCTGGGGATTCGCCGGGGGTCCCGTCGGCGGACTCGGCGACGGCCGGCACGGATTCCGTTCCTCCTGTCGCGGACTCGGCGACGGCCGGCACGGATTCCGTTCCTCCTGTCACGGATTCGATTCCAGCCGCTGCGGTCGCCGGCACCCCTGCCCGGGACCCTGTGCCGGCCGTCGTGGACTCCGTGTCGCTGCCCCCCTACGAGATCGACGCCGACCGCTTCATGATCGACGGGAGGCGTTTCTTCCGCGCGGGCGGGGGAGTGGTGCTGGTGCGGGATTCACTGCGGGCGCTCGGGGATTCGCTCGACTACGACCAGGATGTGGGCGCGATGTCGGTTTGGGGCGACGCCAGCGTACAGAATCGTGGGTTCGCGCTGACCGGAGCATCGGTCTGGGTCACACCTACCGTGGGTCTCAGCGAAGAGATTCTCGCGCGCGACGATGCCGAGCTGGTGGGAAGCCAGGTAACACTCACGGCGCCCGCCATCCGCGTGTTCCTGGACAACGGTGAGGTGACCCGGCTGATCGCGATCTCCTCGGTGCCTCTTCTGGAGGAGCCGCAGCTCGACACCACCGGATTGACCCCGGGCGATGTCGAGCGGGCCCGCACCATCGCCGAGAGCGTCGCCCGCGCCGATTCGGTCGTTGCCGCGGAAGACTCCGTCGCTCGACCGCTGGCCATTGCCGACGACTTCCAGCTCACCGGTGACTCGATCGACGTATCGTCCCCGGATCAGGTTCTGGATGTCGTCACCGCCATCGGCTCCGCGAGGGCGGAGGCAGCGTCTCCGGACTCGCTCATTTCCGAGGATCTGCCCGAATTCGCGAACCGGGACTGGATGGAGGGGGAGACGATCATCGCGCAGTTCGGGTCGGGGGCTGCAGATGACAGTGCCGCCGTGGCCGATCCCGCGGATCCAGGTGACAGCACCGCCGTGGCTGATCCTGCGGAAACCGGTGACAGCACCGCCGTGGCTGATCCTGCGGAAACCGGTGACAGCACTGCTGTGACCGCGCCCGCGGCGACCGACGACAGCATCACGGACGCCGTGCCCGGGCCGCAGGGGGGAAGGCCCCGCCTGGAGACACTCACCGCCATCGGGGAGGCCCGGAGCCTGTACCGGCTGACCGCGCCGGACACGACCGGGATCGAGTCGGACACGACCGGGACCCCGCCGAAGCCCCGCCCTGCGCTGCACTGGGTAGAAGGCGAGCAGATCACGATCCATCTCGAAGAGCGGAGCGTGGTGAAGATGGAGGTGGAGGGCCAGACGGTAGGGTATCATCTCGAGCCGCTGCCTCCCGATTCGCTCTCGGACTCAACGGCCGTCGCCCCGGACTCGACTGCCGTCGCCGCGGATTCGGCGACCGTAATCCCGGATTCGGCCCGGGTCCGTGCCGACACCACAATCGCGCCATGGGGCATCATCCGGCCGCGCAAGGGAGGAAACAAGTGACGGAAGCTGTTGCGATCGCGACCGGTTCGGTGCTGAAAGGCGAGAATCTGACGAAGATCTACAGGAAGCGCCGGGTCGTGTCGGACGTCGACATCGAGGTGCAGCAGCGTGAGATCGTGGCGCTTCTGGGGCCGAACGGGGCGGGGAAGACCACCACGTTCTACATGCTGGTGGGGCTGATTTCACCCGATGGCGGGAGGGTGTACCTCGACCAGGCGGAGCTGACCCCGGTTCCGATGTACAAGCGGGCCAGGATGGGGGTCGGATACCTCGCTCAGGAGCCGTCCGTCTTCCGCAGGCTGACGGTCGCCCAGAACGTGATGGCCATCCTGGAGACCCTGGACCTGAGCCGGAAGGAACGGGTCGAGAGGCTGGAAGAGCTGCTGGCGGAGCTCTCGATCGGCCACTTGCGCAACGCGAAGGCGTTTTCGCTTTCAGGTGGTGAGCGGCGCAGGCTGGAAATCACCCGTGCACTCGTGCAGAAGCCCAAATTCATGCTGCTGGACGAGCCCTTCGCCGGCATCGACCCGATTGCCCTGCACGACATCCAGGAAATCGTCTCCCAGCTCAAGACCAGGAACATCGGGGTGATCATCTCCGATCATAACGTGGAGCAGACCCTCGAGATCGTCGACCGGGCATACATCATGCACGAGGGACGAATCCGTGTGGGCGGGACCGTGTCCGAGCTTGTGTGGAACGACGAAGTTGCCGATCTATACCTGGGGCCGACCCTGACGGTCCGCATGAGATCGCGGTTTCCACGCCCCGGAGCGTGAGCTTTCCGTGAGCCGAATCAAGACGGGCCTGAGCCAGAGCGCCCGAATCCGGCAGGAACTGAAGGTCAATCCACGCCTGTACCAGGCGATGGATCTGCTGTACATGCCTCTTCTCGATCTGCAGACCCGCCTGGAGCAGGAACTTTCCGAGAATCCCTTTCTGGAGATGTCGGAGCCCGACAGCGATGAAGACCTGCCGGGCGAAGAGGAAGCCCAGGGTGAGGAGGAGGCGGAGGTGGACTGGGAAGAAGTCCTGCTGGACGACTTCGACACCGGAGGACACCGGGCCCGCTACGAGCCTCGCGAATACTATGAGCCCGTTGTCGTTGAGACACGGGACCTGCACGACTACCTGAGGGAGCAGCTCGGCCTTCTCCACCTCAGCGAACGACAGGTCTGGATCAGCGAGGAGATCATCGGCAACATCGACGACGACGGCATGCTGACGTGTTCCCTGGAGGACGTGACGGACGGTCTCCGAGGCTCGCTGGAAGAGGTGCGGGACAGGGTCGTTGCCGAAGCCCGCAGGATCGACGACCACGAGCTGCGCGAACAGGAGCTGGCCGAGCTGGCCAGGCTGTTCGCACCGTTCGAGCTGACGGAAGTCGAAGGGCTCCTCCGCGTGGTTCATTCCCTCGACCCGCCCGGCGTCGGTGCCCGTGATCTCCAGGAGTGCCTGGCGATTCAGTTGCGCCGGGACGGCAGGGAGGACACGCCGGAGTACCGGATCGTCGGAGGCCACTTCGACGGCCTGATCAATCACAAGTGGACCGAGATCTCGCAAGCTCTGGAGATTTCGCCCGGCGAAGCCCAGGCCGCGGCGGACAGGATCGGCAAGCTGGACCCAAAGCCCGGGCGGCGCTACGCTGCGGACCCCGACCAGTATGTCATTCCCGACCTCATCGTCGATATGATCGGCGGCGACTACATGGTGTTCGTAAACGACACCGGACTCCCGCGGCTGCGGTTGTCGCAGTCGTACCGGGACGTTGCGGCGGACAAGACCAAGTACGTGGGACGGAACAAGGAGTTCATCTCGACCAAGCTCAATGCCGCCCACTGGCTGATCCAGGTCATCGAGCAGCGCCGCCAGACGATGCTCAAGGTCATGAGGTTCATTGTGAGCACCCAGCGGGGTTTCTTCGAAAGGGGGGTTCAGCACCTGAAGCCACTGACCTTGCGGGAAGTCGCCGAGCACATCGAGATGGCCGAGTCCACCGTCTCGCGCGTCACCAACGACAAGTACGTGCAGACACCCACGGGGGTGTATCCCCTCAAGTTCTTCTTCTCTGGCGGGCTTCCTACGGCCACCGGACAAGACATCTCCACCCGCGGCGTCCGGGCCAGGATCAAGAGCCTGGTCGACGACGAGGATTCCCGACGGCCGTTGACGGACCAGGCCATCGTCAACCTCCTCAAGAGCGAGGGGATCAAGATCGCGCGCCGCACCGTGGCCAAGTACCGGGATCAGCTGGGGGTCCTGCCGGCCCGAATGAGAAAGCGTGTGTAGCCGGGTGATGTCCTCACCGAACCGAAGCACGGCTCCCCGCGCATATGGCGACTTCGCTCTCGTCGTCCCGGCCTACAACGAAGCACCCAACATCCCTCATCTGATCCCCGCGCTCCGTGCCGCGTTCGAGGAACATGGACTGTCCGGGGACGTTCTCCTCGTGGACGACGGCTCAACCGACGGCACCGGTGCGCTTGCCGAATCCGAGGGGGACGGATGGGCGAACCTCACAGTGCTTCGCCATCGGACCAACCTGGGCAAGACGGAAGCCCTGCTGACCGCGGCCGCAGCCAGCGAAAGGAGGTATCTGGTCCTCTTCGACGCGGATCTGCAACACCTGCCCGAGGAAATACCGCGCTTCCTGGACAAGCTCGACGAAGGCTGGGACATCGTCACCGGGCGGAAGGTGGGTGCCTACGACAAGCGCGCGGTCTCTTCCATCTACAACGCGCTGAGCCGGCGCATCTTCGACGTGCCGGTCAGCGACCTCAACTCGATGAAGGGCTTCCGCGCAGATGTGCTGAGGGAGGTGCGGCTGCGTCACGACTGGCATCGATTCTTCGTAGTGATCGCGCACCGGAAGGGCTTCAGCACCACCGAGATCGACATCGACCTCCACCCCCGCCGGGCGGGCGAGGCGAAGTATTCCGGCAAGGGCCGAGTGTTGGGGGGCGTACTCGACCTGACGGCGGTGTGGTTCCAGCTCCGCTTCTCCCGAAAGCCGTTGGTGGCGTTCGGCCTTCCGGGGCTGTTTCTGGTCGCTTCCGGAGTTATGACGGGACTTGCGGCACTCTTCTACCGGTTTGTCCTTAACCAGGGCTTCCGGCCGCTCCTTTATCTGGTGGTGCTGCTGGTCACCGTGGGTGTGCTGTGCTTCCTGGCGGGGTTCCTCGGCGAAATGATCGTGTCGGTCCACGACGAGCTGGACGCACTGCGCCGCGAGCGCGACTCAAAACGGGGGAATACCGAAGCCGCAAACGAGGAAGGTTCATGACCACAGGGCAGCCCCTGCGGGTCGTCCATTTCGTTACGGCTTTTCCTCGGCACGAGGGAGATGTCATTACTCCGTGGCTCGGAGAGATCTTGTTGGGGTTGCAGAGAAGCGGAGTCCAGGTGTCGGTTGTGGCCCCCGCCTATGGAGGTGGCGGAGACTCCGAATGGCGGGGAATCAGAGTACGTCGCTTCCGATATGCCCCGAGATCCTGGGAGACGCTGACACACGACGAGACAGCTCCCGACAGATTGAGGCGCCGGCCGTGGTTTGCACTGCTTCTGCCCGGCTTTGTCGTGGGAGGTGTGGTGGCAGCGTGGAAGATTGCTCGGGAACGACCGGACGTTGTTCATGTTCACTGGCCAGCTCCAAATGGACTCTTCGGGGCTGCGGCACGCCTGTTTTCCCGAGGAAGAATCGCGGTCGTATCGAGCTACTATTCTGCGGAATTGCGTTGGATCGAGCATCGGATTCCGATGCTTGTCCCATTTCTGAAGTGGACGGTCAGCAGCGCGGATGCAGTCACGGCAAATTCGACTGCTACCGCACGCGTGGTGAACAGATTCGGCGATGTGAAGGTGCATGTGGTGCCCTCGCCGGCCGGCTTGCCGAGACACCCCCTGAAAGCCTCTTCGGGTCCTGGAATCGAAGGATATACCGACCGGACCAGCTCCCCCGAAGTACTCTTTGTCGGTCGCCTTGTAGAGAGGAAGGGAGTCGAGGTGCTTGTACGGGCAGTCGCCCGACTGGCGAAGCATCGTTCCATCGGCCTGACGATAATTGGTGACGGCGAATGGCGAAGCCGGATCATGGAGGTAGTGAACGAGACGGGGACAACCGATCTTGTTGAGATGGCCGGGAGGGTCACCGAAGAGGAGCTCGTCGAGGCCTACCGCAGGGCCGATGTGTTCGCGCTCCCGGCGGTGTTCGACTCCAAGGGCGATACGGAGGGTCTCGGAGTCGTATTGATCGAGGCACTGTGCGCGGGCCTGCCAGTTGTTGGATCGGACGCCGGCGGCATCCCCGATATCGTGGTGGACGGAGAGACCGGCTGGCTCTTTCCACCCGGGGACGATGAGGAGTTGGCAACGGTGATTGCAAGCGTGCTCGACGATCCGCTGGAGGCTCGGAATCGTGTGCGGGCGGGCATCAGGCGTGTGCGTGAACGCTTCGCACCCGATAGTATTGCCAGGAATTATACGGAGTGCTACAAGATTGCGCTGTCGGGACGGCGTAGTCTTAGGGGCGCACTATGAAATCCCAACGTAGTCAAGGTGTTGGACCACATCAAACTGCTGGTCGACCGTCGCGACGGCCATACGCTTCTTCTGGGGACGGTACGCGGCTTTTGCAGGAAGGGCCCGGAGTCGGCCGCTCAACGCATCCTTGCGGACGAAGAACGCGTTCACCCCGCGGCTGTCCGTACCGACCAGCTCGTAGCCCTTTCGCTCTCCGAGCTTCTCCAGCGCTACCACCGACGCACCGTGATACCACCCGCTCGGATGTCTCCGGAACCGAACAAACTGAGGGTCATACGGTACGCTGATCGAACGCAAGCCGAATGACGCATTGTACTCGATCACCACAACGCGCGGATTGACAACTTCAATCGCTTCCCAGAGCCAATAATCATTGCCATCTATATCGATCGAAAGCAGATCGATCTCGCCCTCTACTCCGGCGGCCAAAATCGTTTGGTTGATATTCTCGGCGGTTACGTGTGCCTGGTGAACCTGCACGGAGTTGCATCCGGACCGCTCCAGTTTCGCATAGTAATCTCGGGCCCGTCGGGCGGCTCTCGCATTCCCCTCGAGCATCAGTCCGCTCCACCCGAACCAAATTGCCAGATTGGCGCAGTTGCATTCACGACCGTCGTCCACGCCGAATTCCACAAATTGCCGGTTTGTGACCCCGATCTCCGAGAAAATAAAGGCGAGCAGCCCATCTTCCCCGTTTTGCGAGAATACTCTGAATTCCCGATGCCGTAGCAATGCCTGGTATCCGAGTCGGCCAGATTCGGCCGCAATGGCCTCGTGCTCAACGAACAGTACATGGGCGAGATTGGCATCGACTTCGGAAAGCACTCGAGGACGCAACCATCGGTCGCGGAGCTTCAGGAACCGGAGGCTGAGGGCGTAGAGAAACCAGCGGATGACGGCCGCCTTGATCATCGAAGAGTCGGGCCGGGATCGAGCTGCCTGAGGCTCTTCAGGTCCCCGAGTTGGGGTAGGAGCCTCACAAACGGGCTGCCACTCAGGTGCAGCCTGGCGAGCACTTCTCCGGTGGTTGCACCGGGTTTTCCGCTGAAGTCGATGTAGGGGGTGCCGGCGTCGGGAAACCAGCGGAGTCTCATTCCGATCCTCTCCAAGGTCTGCCATTCAAAAAAAAGGGGATCCTCACAATGCAGGGTGGGTCAACAGGGGAAATCTGTCAATATGGGAACGTTCGGATGTGAGATCGGGCCGATCTCCCGGGGTACACTCCTGAACTTTCCCCCAAATCATCTGCTCCAGCGTCTCCCGCAGCTGATCACTGGACTTCCACCCGCTTCCCCGCATAGCTTCCCTCAAGTGATGGCGTTCCTTTCCCGGGATCGCTTCCCCGGTTCGCGTGAGTGATGTCTCCGATCCTCTCACTCAACCCCCGGAACAGACGACATGCCTCAAGCGTGGAAGGATCAGGGTACGAGGTCCGCTTCCAGAAGGATCGGCAGATCGTACTACGACGAGTCTACCTATTTCGAGACGGCCAACCACCTGCATGATTTTCAGAGCCGCTTTCAGCGTTACCGGGTCAGGAGGGTGCTGGAGCTCCACGCGCCGCAGCCCACCGATCGGATCCTGGACCTCGGATGCGGGTGGGGGACAATCAGCTTCGCACTGGGCCCCAAAGTACGCGAGGTGGTCGGTCTCGACTTTTCCGAACGGGCCATCGCATGCTGCAATGAGCGCTTGGACAGCTCCGGTTTCGACAACGTGTCCTTCCGTGTCGGCGACGCGCGGGACAGCGGGGTCCGTGCGGGGTCATTCGACGTGGTCACGGCGGCCGATCTCTTCGAGCACCTGTACCCGGACGATTCCGAGGCGGTGGCCGCAGAGGGGTTCCGGGTACTGAAGCCCGGCGGTCGCTTCGCAGTGTGGACTCCCTGCCGTAGTCACATCCTTGAAGTGCTCAAGAACAACAATATGGTCCTCAAAAAGGACATCGCCCACGTGGATTACAAGTCGATGCCGCGAATGAAGGCGATCCTGTCTGGCGCCGGATTCGAGATCGCGCGTGCGTATTTCGCCGAATCGCACGTCCCGGGCCTTCGCGTCGTTGAACGACTCGGACAGAGGTGGGTGCCGTTGCTGCGGCGAAGGATCGCGGTGTTGGCCGTCAAGCCCGACCGAAGGGTGAAGCGGCGATCTTCGCGACCCCGCTGACCAACCGGCTGCGATCGGGCCGCCGCTGATCTGCGGCCCATGCACCCCGGGGGCAACCCACGCTCCGGTCACGTGCCTTGAGTCGACTGAGCAACCGGCATACCGTATCTTGGCGTCCTTCCTTGAGGGATAGACTCACAACCGGTCGATTCCTCGGAACCCATACGGCCGACAACCTGCTGTTCTCCCATCCGGGGACCGAGGTTTGGCGGGGGAGCAACAAAGTGATGCGGTCCAGAAACAGTCCCAGCCGGAGGGAGGGCGACGAGTTCGAGCTCCCCTTCTGGCTCACAGCCGGACTCTTCGCGCTAGTCACCGTCATCCTGTTTGGCGAATTCATCTTCTCCGACCAGATGCTCTATGGAGAGGATACGCTGACGCTGGGATACATGAGCCGGGCATTTCTTGTGGAGCGGCTCGTGGCGGGCGATTTCCCCCTGTGGGCCCCGAGACTTCTCGGGGGCGTCCCCATGATTGAAGCGATCTCGGGGGGAGACGCCATCTATCCCACCAGCCTTCTCTACTTCATCACCGAGCCCTACCGCGCCCTGGGCTGGAAGCTCGTCCTGCATGTGCTCGGGGGCGGCTTCTTCATGTACGGTTGGGCGCGGAGCCTCGGCCTGGGGCGCCCGGCGGCGACGGTCGGAGGGCTCGCCTGGTTGATGGCTCCCGTTGTCGTGACGCTGGTCTTGCCCGGGAACGACGGGAAGCTCATGGTGGCTTCGCTGGCGCCGCTGGTCTTCTGGGCCGCCGAGCTGGTCTTTCGCAATCCCTCCGGGAGGACAGCGGCGGCGCTGGCGGGCGCGGTTGCAGTGACCTGTCTGACGACCCAATTCCAGACTTCCTACTTCCTCTTCGGGTCGGTTGGCGCCTATGCCGTCTTCCGCACCGGGGCGCTCTGGAGGGCGCGGAAGGCCGGGGGAACCAGACGTCGCATGCGTCCTGCACTCGTTTCGCTGGGTGTGTTCCTGGGTAGCGCGCTCCTCGGAGCGGGGATCGCGGCGGTCCAGCTTGTCCCCGCGGGGCAGTACGTGGGCGAATACTCGCGGCGGATTGCGACGACCGTGGATGCGACTCCGGAAGAGGCGATCGCCTATTCCAGTTCCTGGTCCTTCCATCCCGAAGAGGTCGCGTCGCTGGTAGTCCCCGAATTTGTCGGGAACACCTATGCCGACGCGAGCTGGGCCCGGGGCACCTACTGGGGAAGGAACGCCCTCAAGCTCAACCACGAGTACCTGGGCGTCACGGTGCTGGCGCTTGCTCTGTTCGGGCTGCTGGGGCGACGGAGAAGGGGTCTGCGGTGGTTCATGGGTGGATTGAGCCTTATGTGGCTGCTCTTCGCCCTGGGCAGGCACACGCCCGTCTGGCGGGTCTTCTACGAGTTCGTGCCGGGGATCTCGCTATTTCGCGTCCCGGCCATAAGCGCCTTCCTCATGAGCTTCGGGGTCGTCACGCTCTTCGCACTGGGAGTCAATGATCTGCTTCGGGAATCCCCGTCTGCGGGCGGGTTCCCGAAGAGCCGACGCGGGCGGGCACTCCTGGGGTTCGTGGGACTGCTCCTACTGGGCCTGTTGCTGCAGTCGAGCGGTCTTCTCGGCAGCTTCTGGACCACCATGGTCCACACCGGCATGGGTGAGCGCCAGCTTGCCGCTTTCGCCACGGCCACCCCGCACATCACCCGCGGCTTTGGCATCGCGCTGATGTTCGCCTCGCTCACCGTCGCGGCGGTCTGGGCGGTACAGGATGGGAAGATTCCCCTGACGGCCGCGCTGACGGCCCTGGTCGTGCTCGTCGCCCTCGACCTGGGCCGGATCGACCGGGCCTTCATCCGCACCATGGATTTCCACGCCTGGGCCGCCCCCAACGCCAACACGCGCTTCCTGCAGGAGCGGCGCGCGGAGGAGGCGCCGTTCCGGGTCTCGGATCTGCGCGGGGACGACCAGAGCGTCGAACTCGCCATGTTCGGCATGGACCTTGTGACGGGGCATCACCCCAACGACCTGGCCCGGTACCGCCAGCTGTTGGGTCTCGCGGGAAGCAGGCGGGAAGGGGCCAACACCCGGCACCCCACCGTGTTGCGGATGCTCAACGTGAAGTACCTGGTCTGGCCGGAGGAGCGCGCGGGCCAGCCCCCCATGCCGGGCGCCCGGCCGCTGAGCATGGCGCGCACCGCCGCGGGCACGGAGGCGGTCTACGCCTTTCCCGGTCTCGACCGCGCCTGGCTGGCGGGCACGGCCACCGTCTTGGGCGACTCGGCTGCGCTGGACAGAATCCTCGCGCCGGGATTTGATCCGCGTGGCGAGGTCATCGTGGCGGAGCCCGTCCCCCTCATGCCGGCTGCGGGCGTGATCGGCGACGTCGCCTGGGAGTTGGACGAGCCCGACCACAGGCGGCTCAGGGTGCGCACCACCGGTCCCGCGCTGCTGGTCGTCTCGGAGAACTGGTTCCCGGGGTGGGTCGCCGAGGTGAACGGGGCGCCGGCAGCCATGCACCGGGCCAACCTGACGCTCCAGGCCGTCGAGATCCCCGCCGCGGGTGATCACACGGTGACGCTCCGCTTCACGGCACCAACGGTGAGGAGCGCGCTGAGGCTCAGCCTCGCCGCCGCAGCGATCACCGTGCTCCTCCTCGCCGCCTCCCTCACGCCGAGCCGCTTTCAACCGTGGCGGACCAGGAATGGCGCCTCCCAGGGAGGGTAGCGTCGCGCCCCGCGAGACGAGGCTGAAGCGGTGGGGGGTGACGCTCGGAAAGGCGCTCCTCACCGTCGTTGTCACGTGGCTGATCCTGCGGGGTGCGGGCTTCAGGCTGTCGGAAGCGGGCAACCTCGACATGAGCATCGTGGATCCCGACCTGGCGTTCCTGGCCGCGTCGGCGGCCGTGCTTCTCGCGGCATTCGTCCTCCAGGCCTGGTTGTGGTCCCGAATACTGGCTGCCTTCGGCGAGCCCGGGGTCCCGCTGCATGTCGCCGCGTCCCTGGTCATGGTCGCCAATCTGGGGCGCTACATCCCGGGGAAGATATTCCATCTCGCGGGCCTTGCGGTGCTGGCACGCCGGGCCGGGCTGTCCGGGGTGCGGGCCGGAGCGGCGGCCGTGGCGGCCCAGGTCGTCAACCTCCTCGCGGCGGCGGTGCTGGGAGCCTGGGTGGCGTACGAATCGCAGGCAGGACCCAGCGGGGCGGCGCTCGCGGCCGGCTTGATCGTCCTCCTGGGACTGGCCGGCTTTCTTTGCTTCGGCGGGGCGGGGGCGCTGCTGGGGTGGGCACTGCGGCGCAGCGGACACGAGGTGGACCTTCCCACCCCGGGGGCTGCCACGCTCCTCGTCTGGCTCGCGGGGTACCTGCTGAGTTGGCTGGTCTACGGCCTCGCCTTCTACTGCCTGGGTCTGGGCCTGGGGCTTGAGGTGCCGTTGCCAGCCGCGGCCACGGCCTTCGCGGGTGCCTACCTCGTGGGCTATCTTTTTCTGTTCGCTCCCGCCGGGATCGGGGTACGGGAAGGCGTACTGGCCGCTCTCCTGACGCCCTGGGCGGGACACGGTGGAAGCCTGGTCCTTGCCGGATTGCAACGCGTCTGGATCACGGCGGTCGAACTGGCGGGCGCCGCTCTTGGCGCCGTCGTCCTGCGAAAGCCGGCCTCGGCGGCCGGGAAAGACCGATGAACGAAACGCTACGGGCACTCGTGGTCGTACCGACGTACAACGAGAGCGACAATCTGCCGCGCATCGTGCCCCGGATCCTGGAACAGGGCGAAGCTTTCCACATCCTCGTGGTGGACGACAACTCCCCGGACGGCACCGGGGAGGTGGCGGACGCCCTGGCTGCGGAGCACGACCGGGTCCAGGTGCTTCACCGGCCGGGCAAGGAGGGTCTTGGCGCGGCCTACGTGGCAGGGTTCACCTGGGGGTTGCAGCGCGGCTTCGATGTCTTAATCGAGATGGACGCCGACCTGTCCCACCCGCCCGACATGCTCCCCGTCCTCCTCGAGGCGACCGGGGCGGCGGAGGTGGTGGTGGGGTCGCGCTACGTCGGGGGCCGCATCACCGTGGTGAACTGGCCCATGCGGCGCCTCATGATCAGCCTGTTCGGATGCTGGTATGCCAGGGTCATTACCCGGCTGCCCGTCAGGGACGCTACCGGGGGCTTCAACGCATTCCGGCGCGATGTCCTCGAATCCGTCGGACTCCACAGGATCCAGTCGAACGGATACTCCTTCCAGATCGAGCTCAAGCTGCGAGCGTGGCGCCGGGGGTTCACCCTGCGGGAAGTCCCCATCCTCTTCACCGAGCGTGAATCCGGTGAATCGAAGATGTCCAGGCGCATCATCCGGGAGGCCGTCTGGCGGGTGTGGAAGCTGCGCCTCCTCGACCTGGTTGGGAAGTTGTAAGGCGAAGGCGGCTCATGGCCCTCGTCGATCTCCTGTACCGCTGCCCCGAGTGCGGTCACGACCCCTTGGACGGGGAAGGGGACTGGGCCCGGTGCACGTTGTGCGGTGTCCGGATCGAACGGACGCGGAGCGGGCTGCAAGTCGAATCCGCGGACCGAGGTTGTCGCATGAATGTCAACACTATTATATTATGTCAAAAAATCGACGCGCACGGCGGGCCGATGACACGGGCGGAGCAACCTGACGGCAACCTGATGTACTCGGCGGCGGCAATGGTCTCCTGGCGAATCACGGAGAGGGAGGTCCGTTACCGCGGTGTCCTTCGCGGCTTTACCGAGTCCATGGGTCCGCCCCTGCGAGGCACCCTGACGGTTGACCGGGAGGAGGTTGTGGTGGAGGACGGGAGACGCGACTCGGGGCGGTGGCGCCACCTCGACATTTGCGCCGTACAGGCCTCGTCATCTGCTCTCCAGCTCTCCTTGCCCGGCAACCGTCTGGTGCAGCTCCGCTTTCTGGATGACTCCCCCAGACGGTGGGAGGAGCTGATGCGCCGCCTCATCACGGAAGCGTACGAGCGTGCCGGACGGGGCAGGGTCATCGAGTTCCAACCCAGGGTCGTGACCGGGTAGGTGGACTGGTACACCCTATTTCGGCTGACCGGAAAATGGTCCGCCCGGACGCTGACCCGGATGGAGGTTTCCGGCACCTCGAACATCCCCCGCCACGGCCCGTTTTTCCTGGTCGCCAACCACCAGAGCACCCTGGACCCGCTCATGGTGCAGGGTCATTGCCCCCGCCGCGTCCACTTCTTTACCAAGAGCACGCAGTTCACGGCGAGTCGGACGTCTCACTGGTTCCTGACCAACGCTCTCGCGATTCCGGCCCGGAGGTACCGCGTCGACGCGCAGGGGGTGCGCACGGCGCTCCGGGCGCTCAAACAGGGTGACGGCGTGGGCATCTACCTCGAGGGAGAACGCAGCTGGGACGGTACGCTGCAGCCCTTCCGCCGCGGCGCGATCCGGTTGCTCCTGAAGCCCGGCGTGCCCGTGATTCCCTGTGGCGTGGCCGGCTCGTACGAAGCCTGGCCGCGCTGGGCCCGGCGCCCCAGGCGGGTCCGTGTGTCGCTCCGCTATGGAGAGCCCATCCACTTCCGAGTCCACGACACCCGTCCCGAACGCGACAAAGCCCTGGACGCAGCGATCGAGCAGCTTACGGCGGCGATTTCGGAGTTGACCCGTCACTCTGGCGCTTGAACGAACAGCGAGTCAATATTATGGCCATGCGCTCGATACTGTTATGGGTCTCCGAAAACAAATGGTGCAGCGCCACCTTTCCCAGATACCGGTTCGTCAAGCGAGCGGTCCGGCACTTCATGCCCGGAGAGACGCTGGACGACGCGCTTCGCGCCGGCAAGCAACTCGAGGAGGGCAGGGGGATCCCCACCCTCATCACCTTTCTCGGAGAGAACGTCGCCGACGAGGCGGAGGCGCGAGCAGTCACCGACCACTATGTCGGCGCGGCCCGAGAGGTCGCCTCAAGGGGCCTTCACGCTGAACTCTCGGTCAAACCGACCCATCTGGGACTGGATCTGGGCTACGGCGTGGCGGAGAAGAACCTGCGGCGGATCACGGAGGTCGCCGAAGAGCATGGCAACTGGGTCTGGATGGACATGGAATACGGCAGGTACGTCGATCCCACGCTGCGGCTGTACCGCGCCATCCGGGCCGACCACTCCAACTTCGGGGTCTGCCTCCAGTCATACCTGTACCGCACGCCGTCGGACCTCGATTCGCTTGTGCCGTTGGGACCGGCGATCCGGCTGGTCAAGGGGGCCTACGCCGAACCTGCCGATATCGCGTATCCCGACAAGGCCGATGTCGACCAGGCGTTCTTCGATCTGACCACCCGAATGCTCGCCCCCGACGCACGTCAGGCCGGACTGCGGGTTGGGTTGGCGACGCACGACACGGCCATGATCCAGCGGATCGAAGCGTGGGCGGAAGCCAACGGAGTCGTGCCGGATGCGTATGAATACCAGATGCTCTACGGGATCGCCGTCGGGGAGCAGACGCGTCTGGTCTGCAGGGGGCGGAAGATGAGGGTCCTCATCAGCTACGGCCGGCACTGGTTCCCCTGGTACGTCCGCCGTCTGGCGGAACGCCCTGCCAACCTCGGATTCGTTCTGCGGAGTCTCTTGCCATGGTGAATGAAATGGATGCACGATCAGCTAGCCCGGCGACACCGGTACTACGCCACCAGGACCGGCGTTTCATATACGCTCTCTCTTTCCTGCTCGTGTGCGCCACCGCCGCGTGCCAGGAACAGACCACACCCGACGATCAGACCGCATCCTCCCCAGCGATCGAGGCTGCCAGGGTCCTCCTCGATTCGGTGACGGAGGCTCACTCCATTCCCGGACTGTCCGTCGCAGTGGGTACGGGATCGGAAGTCATGTGGTCAGAAGGTTTTGGCTTCTCTGACCTCACGCATGACGTAACCGTCACGCCGCTGACGAAATTCCGTGTGGGAAGCGTCTCCAAGCCGATCACCGCGGCGGCGATCGGAGTGCTCGTGGAGGAGGGCGCTCTGGACCTGGATGCGCCCGTGCGGACCTACGTTCCGTCCTTTCCGGAAAAGCGATATCCGGTCACCACCAGACTGGTGGCGGGACACATCGGCGGGATCCGCCACTACCAGGGTGCCGAGAACCTGTCATCGGTGCGCTATCCGACGGTGGTCGCCGGGCTGGAGATCTTCCAGGACGATCCGCTCATCAACGAACCCGGGACCGAATACTCCTACTCCTCCTACGGGTGGAACCTGATCAGCGCGGTGATCGAGGGGGCGAGCGGCGAGCCCTTCCTGGAATACATGGACAATGTGGTCTTCGAACCCCTGGGGATGCGGCACACGATCGCCGGGCACACGGATCTCATCATCCCTCACAGAACCCGGTTCTACGCCGTCAATGCGGAGGGGGACGTCGTCAACGCGCCATATGTCGACAACAGCTACAAGTGGGCGGGCGGGGGCTTTCTGTCGACGCCCGAAGACCTGCTGATCTTTGCCAACGCCCACCTGGGGGCCGGCTTCCTCGAGGCGGAGACGCTCGAGCTGCTCTTTGCCTCACAGCGCCTGCAGGACGGCGAAGAGACCGGATACGGCATCGGTTGGCGGACCTCCACCAACGACAGGGGTGAGCGGATCGTCTCGCACACGGGTGGATCGGTTGGGGGAAGGACCGTGCTGACGGCGAACCGCGACACCGGAGTCATCGTCGCCATCGTCGCGAACCTGTCGAGCGCACCGATGAGCACCGGCCTGGCGGCGCGCGTCGAGGCGTTGTTCCGGTAGGGAACCGGGCGCCTGAGCCGGCGGGGGACCAATGGCGCCACTGCTCCAATTGCCCCGTGCATCTCATCAACTTTACATAATACATATTATGTGACATAACGTCATGAATGCATTGCTCCGGAGTGGCACTGCGGGGCGCCCTCAGCTTCAGTTCAGCGCAGCAACGACCTCGGCTCTGCGCATTTCGATCAAGCCACGATCGGGATCGGACTCATCCATCTCCTCGAGAAGGCGGTCATAGATCCTCATGGCGCCCGCATCGTCGCCCTGTTCCCGGCGCAAACGCGCGGCGTCGGCCAACGCGTCACGGACCTGGAAGCCCAGGCGGGCCCGGTCCGCGAGCCGTTCGTAGAGGCCCTCCGCAAGCTGGAGGTTCCCCGCGTCCTCGCTGATCGCGGCCAGGAGTGCCCCGGATTGCGTGCCCAGTGGGCTTCCCACGTCGCCGGCCGCGGACCCGAGCACGTCCATGGCCCCTTCGCGATCTCCCAGCTCAGCGGTTACCAGCGCGAGGGCCATGCGGGCTTCGCCCGCGGAGGGCGTGCTTGAAAAGCGCTCCAGGTAGAGCTGCAAATCGGCCTGCACCCCTGTCCGGTCGCCCATGTCCAGCCGCTGCTGGAGCTCTTCCAGCTGGGCGGCGGCGGTGTCCTTCAGCGTGTCCCTGTAGCGCGCGTAGTAGACGAGCGCGGCCGCACCGAGTCCCAGGATGACAATGCCCGCCGTCAGGATCGGGCGGTTGCGCTGGGCCCAGTTGGTGACCTCCAGGGTGGTCGCCACAAAGGCGTCTTCCTGGTCGACCGGGTTCACCGGCTTCGGTGGGCGGGACCCGGGCTTTCGATACTTCGTCATCGTGGAAACGACTCGATTCAGGTAGCGGGGGTGTAACTGAGAATTGTGACCCCGAACAGTAATCGCTCGCCCGAATCCCGGTCAACGGCTCCGTGCCCACCGGGACGGGGATGGCGGGCCTTTTGCAAACCTGCCATTTTGGCAGGTCATCGGAGGCGAAGCCTGCCAAAATGGCAGGAAACCCCCGAAAAACCTGCCATTTCGGCAGGAAATGCCCCAGGACTCGTCATGTTTCGTGCTTCCACCGCATTCTGCCTCTTCGCTCTGACGGGGCTTGCCGGTTGCGCCGAGCCACCCGTCCCGTCCAGGGTGGAAGTCTCGCCCTCAATCGCGAGATCCAACGTCGTCGGTCTGACCATCCAGTTCACGGCACGCGTCATCGACGATGAGGGGAACGAGATTGTCGGCGCCGCGATCAACTGGTCGTCCTCCTCTACGGAGGTCGCAACGGTGTCTGCCTCAGGGGTCGTAACGGTCACCGGACAAGGGTCGGCCACCATTCGCGCTGTCCACCAGGGGGTCTCGGGTGCCGCGTCCGTGGTCGTGGAGCTCGAGCCCGAACGACTGGCCCGGGTCGCGGGCGATGGCCAGACGGCACCGGCGTTGTCGATCCTGCCCGAGGACCCGACCGTCCGTGTGGAGGACGCGAGCGGAGCGCCGATCCCGGATGTGAGGGTGGAGTTCGAGGTGCTTTCCGGCGGTGGGCAGGTGGTGCCCCTCGGCGGCCTCACGGACACCTCCGGAGAAGTGTCCACACGGTGGACGCTCGGGGAACCCGCGGGAACCCAGGTCCTCGGTGCCACGGCGGGACGATTGGAGACGCTGTTCACGGTGACGGCGACGGAACCGCTGCTGGCGATCCGCACGATGCAGCTCGACCGGGCCAGGGTCGATGTGGCCTACCAGGAAGCCCTGGAGATCATCGGAGGGGAGCACAGACCGCTGACATGGTCCGTCACGGAGGGCTCGCTGCCCTCCGGACTGATGCTGGACACGGCGGGGGTGATTGCGGGCACCGCTACGGCAGAGGGTGCAAGCACGTTCACGGTGCATGTACGGGACACCATGGTCAACGAGGCCTCGCGCGAATTGAGCCTGCGGGTGTGTGATCCTCCCCTGCTCATCGAGTCCGGCGAGGTCCTGGTGGTGAATCCGACGGGGCTTGGAGCGTGTCCTCCCTTCCTTCCCGCCGGTGCGAATGGGGACCGTTACCGGATCGGTGTGGTGCGCTCGGGCACGTCCACCAATGGGGGCCTGGTACCCGTCACGGTCACCGTCACCGAGAGCGGCGCCGAAGCCGGCCCCGGGCTCGTCCGGATGGCGCCGGCTCGCCCTCTATGGGAGGTCCCCCCTGCCCTGGCCGACGGCATCCGCGTGGCGGACGCAACTGCCCGCCTGCATGCCGACCTGCTGGCACGGGCCGAGCGGCTGATCCAGCGGCTGGGGCCGGGAGCCGTACTGCCGGACACCCGGACCGCACGGGGGCGCGGCGCCTTGGTCACGACCCGGCCGGATCCGCCGCCACAGCGGATGATCTTTCGCCCCTACGACGCCGACGGCGAGGTATGCTCCTCACCGGGACCGAACCCCGTGCCCGCCCACCTTGTCGGCTACAACGACCATCTGGCCGTATACCAGGATTCCGTGCAGCGGGTCACCGACTCTGTCCGTACGGCCGATGTCCGGCAGGTGCTGGACTACTATGACACATACGGCGCCGAGACGATCGCCGAGTACTTCGGAGGCGTGTCGGATATCAACGGCGACGAGCGGGTGAACGTGTTCATTTCCCCGACCGTGGGCGACTTTTTCGCGGCGTTCGTATGGCCGGGGGACTTCCTCGACATGGCCGAGTGCCCCGGATCCAACCAGATGGAGTTGATCTACTTCAACGAGAGCATGTTTCAGGCCGTCGGGGGCGCACCGGACGACGGTCACTACCAGGCGCTTCCCACGATGGTTCACGAGGTGAAGCATGTCAGTTCGCTGTACCGCAGGTCGAGCGTGGGCAGATTCCACCCCAGCTGGATCGAGGAGGGCACGGCCGAGATCGCCGCGGAGACTTCGTCGCGGAGGGCCATGGAGGCCATCGGCGGGGTGGCCCGGGGCGCACTCCTGACACGGGAACACTACCCGCCTCGTGACGGCTCCATCATCAGCCCCGAGAACTACGGAATGCTCCTGCGCCTCGCTCGTACGATCCGCTCCTACGCGGCAGAAACCAACTCGCTGGTCGGAAATCCCACGGAGAGGCACACGTATTACGGCACCTCATGGCACTTCCACCGGTTCCTCGGCGACGCCTACGGCGATGCCGGGCACAAGGCCGATGGACCCTTCTTCCTGGAGTTGAACGATACCTCCAGTTCAGCCGGCGTGGCGGGCATCCGGGAAGTAACCGGGAAGTCCGTCGACGTACTTCTCGAAGAATACACGGCGGCCATGCTGCTGAACGGCACCAGCGCCCCCGAGCCCGAGCGCACCTTCACGACGTACGACTTCCCCTCGGCGACATTCCAGCTGTTCCGGCCGGATTCTCAGCCCGAAGGACTGTACCCCTGGCCTCACACCGGTCCGGAACCGGTTGCTTTCGGCAGCGCCACCTACGCCGGGAACCTCGCGTCCGCAGGGATACGCTTTCACGACTTCGAGTCGGACGGCACAGGAGACGGTATCGAGGTGGATGTCTCGGCGCCGGGGGGCAGCAACCTCCGGGTCGTGATCGTCCGGCTTCGGTAGCGGCACGAGACCGGGCTCGCCGGCTCAGGCGGGTCGTGCTGCCGTTGCCGCTGGCGGACGACCAACCGGGTGGTCCTCGTTGCAATTGTCGGCGGAGTCTTCGATCTGAATGGTCACGTGCTGGATCTTGAACTCGTTGTACGCGATGTCCCGCAGACGGTTGAGCAGGTCGTCATTGTGACCCGCCCTTTCCCGGAAGCCGGGTTCCACCGTCACATGAGCGCTGAGCGCGTCGTATCCGGGGGCCAGGGTCCAGCAGTGGACATCGTGGATGCCCGCCACCCCTTCGACCATTTCAATCCTGTTGCCCAGCGCGTAGAGGTCGATATGCTCCGGAGCTCCTTCGAGGAGCACATGGACCACCTTCGCAAGCAGGCGCCAGGTGTTGAACAGGATCAGGATGCCGATCAGAACGCTCAGGATCGGGTCGGCGATGTGCCATCCGAAGGCCCAGATGAGCAGTCCCGAAACCACGACGGCCACTGAGCCCAGGAGGTCGGCGATCACATGCTGGAAGGCGCCTTCCACGTTGATACTGTGCTTCGCCGAACGGTGGAGTACCCGGGCGGCGGCCACGTTGACGACGAGTCCGATCGACCCGACGACCAGCATGAGCCCCCCCTCCACCTCGGGTATGCGCGTGAATCGATGGTACGCCTCGATCATCACCCACACCGAGATGCCTCCAAGAGCCAGCGCATTGACCAGTGCCGCCAGGATCTCGAGCCGATGATATCCGAACGTCCGTCGCGCCGACGCCGCGCGAGTGGCGAAGTGCATGGCAGCCAGCGCGAGACCGATGGCCGCGGCGTCGGTGAGCATATGGCCCGCGTCCGCAATGAGGGCCAGGCTGCCCGAGAGAACGCCGCCGATGATCTCGACGACCATGTATCCGCCGATAAGGATCAGCGCGAGGGTCAGGTTGCGCTTGCTGGCGCCGCGCAGGGCCTCGGTGTGGTCGTGGGCGTCGAGGATGCCATGAGAATGGCCATGGTGATGATCGGTCATGCGATCAGCTCGGCGAGTCGCCGCAGGTCGAGATTGCCTCCCGAGACGACGACCGCAGCCGGTCCGCGGGGACGGAAGCGCCCCGACCAGAGGGCGGCCAGGCCGACGGCCCCTCCGCCTTCCACGACCAGGCCGCATTCGCGAAATGCGCGCCGCACCGCTGCTCTCACATCCTGCTCCTTGACGATCACATGTTCGGAGACGACCTCCTTACAGATGTCGAAAGTGAAGCGGTTGTCCAGCCCGATGCCACCTGAAAGCGCCGATGCGAGCGTCTCTTCGTCGGGCAGCTGAACGGGCCGTCCCTCCTCGAGGCTTCGAACCATGACGGACGCGCGCCGTGCGGACACCGCGACCACACGCACGCCGTGACTTCGAACGGCCATGCCGATCCCGGCGACCAATCCCCCGCCCGAGAGCGGCACGATCACCTCTTCGACACCCGCGAACTGCTCGACGATCTCGACTCCGACCGTTCCCTGCCCTTCGATGACGTCGAGATCGTCGAAGGGGTGCACGAGCGTCATCCCGCGCGTGCGCGCCAGTTCCGCGGCCCTCTCTTCGGCCTCGTCGTAGCTGGGCCCGGCGAGGACCACCGCCGCGCCGGCGGCGCGTATTCCATGCAGCTTGGACGGATCCACCCAGTCCGGCACGCAGATCGTGGCGGCGGCCCCGAGGCGCCGGGCCACTTCCGCGACCGCCCGGCCGTGGTTTCCCGACGAGGCGGCGACCACCCCTGCCCCGCGCTCCTGCGGGGTCAGCTTCAACATGCGGTTGGCGGCGCCGCGCACCTTGAACGACCCCGTGTGCTGAAGGGACTCGAGCTTCGCCGCCACGCGGGCCGCACCCGGGACTTCGAGAGGGAGGATCGGGGTCCTCCAGGCCAGCGGGCGCACACGGGCCAGCGCACCGGTGAAATCCAACGGTGAGCCCGCTACGAGATGATCCTCTGTCCCTCGATGAGCTTGACCACCCACAACCCGGAATTGAGATCCGACGTGAAGATGTTGCCCTTGTGGATCTGGGCGCCCCAGGTCATGCCCCAATTGGGGACCGTGGTCTGCGCGTCCGTGGTCTTCAGCACCGCGATCTCCCGGCCCTGGCGGTACAGGTCGCCGCGAAGCTCGCCCGAGATGTCCACCACCCTGAGTCCGGCCTGGTAGTACCCGATGTAGAGCCGATCGCCTTCGACCCAGATGTTGTGCGCACCCGCTTCCGGCACCTCGTAGCGCGCAACCTCGACCGGATTCTCCGGGTCCTCCATGTCGAGCACGTGAATGTACCCGCGCGCTTCGATGGAGGCGTCCGCGTCCCAGGTGTCGGGGAAGATCTCGTCGCCCACGAAGAGGTAGCGCCCCGCCCTCCACGCCGTGTGGGTGTTGCCGATGGGATACTTGTAGCGGGACACGAAGGCCGGCTCGGTGGGGGTTCCGCCGTGGGTTCCCGCGCCGACGTCCAGCATGACGGCGCCGTCGTCCCAGTACGAGAGGTAGGCGTACCCGTCCTGGACGATGACGTCGTGAAGCGACTTGTTGTCCGATGGGAGCAGCCCCCATCGCCCCACCTCGTCGGGTTCGGCCGGATCGGAGATGTCGATGATGTGGATGTCGCGCGTGCCGTTGTGGACCGCGTACACCAGGTCGCCTTCCATCCACACGTTGTGGACGCCCCCCGGCACCGTGCGCTTGTACTCGGAGATGATCGTCGGGTGCGCGGGCTCGGAGAGGTCGAGGATCACGATCCCGTTGCGGCGGTCCGAGGCCCCCTCGCGGGTCAGGATGCCGATGCGGTTGTTCTCGTGGATCTTCACGTCGTTGATCCGCCGTGCGTCGAGCTGAACGGAGTCGGTAAGGACGGGGGCCGATGGATCCGTCACGTCCCACGCCTTCATCCAGTCGTACATGAAGGTCCCCACGTATGCGTAGTCGCGCCCGTTGACGCCCTCGAAGACCCACGTGTCACCCGAGTGGTGGTCGGCAGCGGCGCCACGGCCCATCGTGACCAGCTCGGCCTCCTCGATGCGGCTCGTCACTTCCGCCGACGCCACGGCCACGCGTCCTTCGCCGTACATCGCCGTGACCCGGTAGGTCCCCGGCCGTTCGGCGACGAAGACCCCCTCCGCGCCCTCGGTCTCGATCTGTGCGCCCCCGCCGCTGACGCTCCACTCCGGATGGAGCACGGTGGAGCCCTCGGCCCGGAAGCGGATGACGTCGCCGGTGCGGACCTCGGCCTCGGCCGGGGTGACGACTACCTCGCCCACGTCGCCACCCTGCACGGTGACGGATACGGTAGCCCGGGCGGCGCCCGACGAGACCGTGATGCTGGCCTCCCCCGCTCCGCGAGCGTACACGCGTCCCGTGCGGTCGACGCCCGCCACCGACTCGTCGCTGGACGAGAAGGCAAGCGCGGGGGCGGTGACGGCCTCGCCGCCGGGCCCCGTGGCCGTGACCTCGATCGGGACGGTGGTACCCGCGACCATCCGGGTCTCAGGCAGGGAAGCATGGACCGCCTCGACCGGAAGGGCGCGCACGACAACGGTGGCAAAACTCATCACGTTCCCGGTCCTGGCCGCGATCCGGGCCTCGCCCGGGGACACCGCCGTAACCTGCCCCGCCTGGTTCACCGCGACGATCTCGGGCGACATCGTGATCCACGTCACGGTGGCGTCGGTGAGCACGGACCCGTCATCGGCTCGAACGGTGGCCGTGACGGTCGCGGTCTCGCCCGCGTCCAGGGTCAGGCGTGACGGTTCCAGGTCGATCCGGTCCGGTCCGGCCTGAACCGTGGCCAGCAGCAACAGCAGCGTACTCGTCGTCATGGGAAGCGCTTCCTCCTCGGCACATTCGGGGATACCGGCCGAAAGATAGGGCGACGCGGGTCGTTCGTCACCCGGGCGAATCGACGCGGGCCGGCCGCCACTTGTCCGGGAGGTGCGCCGCACCGATCTTCCCCTGTTGACACGTCCCCGTAGCTCAGGTGGATAGAGCGACTGCCTCCTAAGCCTCGCCAAACGGACGCGAATCACGGCAAGAAATCACGTAAGTCTAACTGGGACTGCACGATCTGCGCTTCTTGCCCTTGAGGCGTGTCAGGGTCTGCCGGACTGAAAAAGCCGGAAAATCGGGTCAAATGGAGAGCATTTGGCGTGTCGGTTCGTTGAGCTTGAGCCTTCGTTCTGGCCTCACCCCGACCTACGGTAAACGAAAGCCATCGCGGTGCGCGTTCTCGATCCGTCACCGACATGGTTCATGATGCCCAGAGTCCTCGTCCACCCCATGCTGCTACCCCACGAGTACCCACCGCCCGCTATCTTCGACGGTACCGGGAACCCCAACAAATCGCCACACCCACAACCCACTACGCGGGCCTGCTGGAGCGAAGGCCCGAGGAGGCTTGGGCCGCTTGTCCGGGACAGCGCCACTAACGGGAGCGTCGATGGATAGGAGCCGGTACGTGTATCCAGCGGAAGCCCGAAAGACAGTAGAGAAGCGACAAGAGGAGCTTCAGGCAGCGGGCACCCATGAAGAACGCCAAACAGCTATCGAGAGGTTGAACCGGGCAGTCGAAGAACTCCGCCGGGCAAAGGGCATCGGTTTCCATCGTGATCCTCGCGTCCTGTCCCCCACAGACCGGTGCCGAGCTATCTGGGCCTGGGCCTACAACCCGGACGGTTTGCAGATTCGGTTGACCAACGTGCCGGTTCTCGCCACATGGCCGAGATGGCACCCAGAAGAGCCGTCGGAATCTTGGATTCGCCAACGCGACGAGAACGTCAAACAATACGCGATACTGTCAGAGACGAGGCGGTGGGCCTTCGACGGCCTTGCGCGGCTGCTCGTCACCCTCACCGATCGCGGCGAGTCGATCCCGGCGCCGCTCAAGGAGTGGGCTTGTCGTGTGGCCTACCACCACTTCAAGGGTACCCTGAAGGATGTGACGCCCCCGAAGCCGCGCGGGACGCCGCACCAGGACGACCGGGATCTACGCATCTACCAAGCACGCCAATGGCTTCTCGACGCCGGGTGGTCGAAGCGCCGGGCACACCGGGAAATCCTGGATGCTGTCGGGCATGAAGTGGGACTGAACACCACGCAATCCGTCCGGTCAGCCTGCCGGAAGATCGAGGGTTTAGGTTCCGACCGACCCCCTGGTAAGTAATCAGCCATAGGCGTGTAACCTACCAGTACCGCATCGTTCTCTCTGTTAGTACCGTTGTCTTCAGCCACCAAGCCCACGGTGGGTTCTAAGTCGAGAGCACAGAACCCGCGAGGGCTGGCAACACCAACCGAAGGGAGATGAGAGAATGACGGACATCACGGTGGGCGCACTGATCGACCAATTGCGGGTCTTTCCTCGCTCGGCAACAGTCCAGTTCGGCGGGTCGCCGACGGCCTTGGACTTCTACCGATTGAAGGCGCGGGGGGGACCTCCTCAGGGGCCGGTGACGCTCGTCCAAGTGGAGTTTGCCCAGCAGGTGTATCGACGGCGGGACGGAACACCCGTGATCGAGGATGTGTGAAGTGAAGCATGTCCGCCGTGAGAGGGCCAAAACCCAACCAACCGGGAGGAGGAAGCAATGAGCGACATCGGACTAGAAGCGGATGTCACGCTCAGCGCCGTGGCGGCTGAGGTGGCAGCGGAGTCTCGGGATAATCCCGACACCCCCGTTGATGATCTCCACGCGGTGAAGCTCGCCGGAGAGCTTGTGGGTGCCGCGACAGCGGTCACCGTGCGGGAGTTCGGCCGATTGGCTTCAGCCGGAGCTGCCCTTAGCGACATCGTAAACGCGTATTTCATGGCTCGTGAAGCCGTTGGCAAACACCTGGAAAGGCATGGGGGACGCGTCCACGGTAGGTCGGTGCGGCGCGTTGAGAACACCGATGGGACGTTCCATTGGGAGGAGCCGGGGCGGTGAGGGCACCGCCGAACGAGGCGTCAGAGGGTGCCCGTCCTTCCGTTCCTATCGCCGATGATTCGTCGCGAATCGCGGCTACGCTAACCAGCTCCCTGGTTGCACAGCGCGCACGGTTTCCCCCGCGACGCTCTCGAGGAAGTGTTGAGGCAGCAGGCGTTCCCAGACTGCCAGCGCGGTCCGCACCAGAGCGAGATACTGGTCTTCGTCCCCTCCTTCGATGCGCCGCCAGGCGCTCGGCAAATAGCGGACCATTATCGAGAGCGCGTACAATGTCAGCGCGGCAATCGTCCTGTAGTCACGAGCGCCGCCCACCGTCGGAAAGACGAGCGCCGGGCTGTTCCCGAACGGCGAAGAATGCGTCGGAAGCACCGTCCACCAAAGGTCATGACCAGTGTGATCCACGCGGGCGCGGAACGCGGTCCCCCTGCCTTCATGGTCTTCCGTTTCTCGGATTTCCGCCAGCGGCCAACCAGCGTTCTCAAGCGTTTCGATTGGGACCTTTCCCGAGCGATCAAGAAACAGACCATAGGTGCTGCCAGCCCTCCTCGCGGCCGCGTCCGACGGAGCCCTTTGCGCGTTGCTCTGTTGGTCGTAGGCCACCGATATCCAGCCCGGGGGGCCGTCAAAGACCTCTGCGAATAGGTCATCAATCTCGGGCATGGATGCAAACAAGTCGCGAAGCGAGCAGGCCATTCCGGCGGGAACCGCTTCAAGATCGTCCGGAGATTTTGGCCTCTGCTGCGGATAGCCGGAGGTGTCGTGTCCGAGGAATTTCATCCACTTGGGAAAAAAGCCGCTTCTCAAGACGCCGACGCGGAAGTCCGCAAACCCGCCCCTCGGTCCGTGCGAGGTGTAGAGCCCGTGCCCGTACCGGGTCATGTTCTCCACCTTCTGTAGGTCGGTCGGCCCCGAGGGCGATGCCAGCATCTCCGCCTGAGCAAGAGCCATCGCGCCATAATAGAGACCGAGAATCCTCCTGTTGAGTGCATCGCGCGGCGACGAGACGACGTAGTCGAGAGCGCCCCGAATCGAATAGGCGACGCCGATCGCCTTTGACTCGATCGTTTCGGTCGTCAGGGTGCGAGAGTCCGTGTCGGCTCGCCTCTCCACCAGCTTTCGGGCCAGCGTACTGCTCGTGAACTGCCGCAGGCGTGCGATGACCGCATCGAGGGGGTTCTCGGCCGTTAGCCGTAGAACCTTCGGGGGCTTCTGCGGAATGACGAGCGGAGTGTTGTCCGGATCCACTTGCCTGTTCAAGTCGACGAGGAATGGAAAGAAGTCGCGAAGCGGTTGCACCGGGACGGTGACACCTCTCGCGAAGGAATCGAGCCTGTAGGGTTGACCCCTGAAGAAAATGCGGTCGACCTCGTTCGCCAACTCCTTGTAGCGTGCATTCGAGATGCCGCTGCTGCTGTAGAGCACCGCGATCCGCGCAGCGACCGCGCCTTTCCGCGCGGCGATCTCGATGCAATCGTCCCGGTCGATCTCGCGAACGATCTCCACCGACCAGCCGTGCCAGCGGAGGGGATCCAGCACGATCCGCTCCACCTCACCACGAAGAAGGGGCAGGCGTGGGTTCGGCGAACTCGCCTGGTCGTCCATATCGGCTATTCTCCGTGTTCGTTTGTGGGCGCGCTCGCACGCTCCGATTGCCACGCGTTTTCCTGCTGCAACGGCTGAACGGCAAGCCCCCCGCAGTCGACGCGCTCACCTTGCTCATCGAAAACTATCGGAGAAGGATCGAGGGAGGCAGGTCTTGTTGCGACCAACCCCATGGGTCGATGGACGGCCATCGCCGACCTCTCCAGGTGTGCCTGATCGCGCCAAATGGCTGGGGTGAGTAGCGCACCAAGGAAGGGCCGGGGCCGCAATGAAACGATGCTGGCCGTCATTGACTTTCGCCGGGTCCGTGCCTCACGTTGCCCGCCCCCGCGAGCGAAAGGAGATCCCGGAAATGCCGAGCGTTTGGGAACCGGCCCTGCCGACCATCAAGGAACTGGCCAAGGAAATCGCGAAGCCCATCCGTATGGAACGGGATGGTAAGCGCATCGTGATGACGCTGATTGAGCGCGAGGGCCAGTGCCGCGCGTTGAGCTACGCCCTACATGTCGCCGTCATGTTCATGGACGACGGAACCAAGAAGCTGCTGCGCTCTCTCTTCTCGGAGCTGGCCGCCGCCCTTGAAGAGCCCGTCACACCCCCCCGCCCGCATGTCGAGGCGGCGCGGAAGGAGTTTCTACACCAAGTCGAGGAGTTGGCCATCGAATGAAGTCAGTAGGCGGATTGGGCTCGGTGGAACGGGCTGCTCCCCCTTGTACGACCAAGCTGGAATGATACGCCGCTTGCCCCTTCGCCGAGCGACCGAGCCGTATGGCACGCGGCCCTCAGTGCCGGGCGTGCAACGTCGGCTCTAGGGCCAGCTTGCGGGTGATGTCGGCCACGATCTCGGTATCGATGCCGAGCACATCGCGGGAGAGGCGCTCATTGATCTCGCGCCGGACGGGATCCTCGACCAAGGCGCTGAAGCCCTGAAGCTCGCGGTGCTTGAGGTCGGCGTAGACAGCGGTGGCGGCAGACAGCTGGTCGGAGGAAAGCCGGTCCACGTCAAGCACCGGCATAGTGCGGGCGAGTTCGTGGGGCACGCGTGAGCGGCCCAGGTAGGGCCGGTTGCCGTGCATGACCCTCAGAAGAAGTCCGTAGGTGGAGTTGAGCCACAGACACAGGGCTTCGTTCTTGCCGGTTCCGGGACTCCGGGGGACTATCGAAATCCACGAACTAACCCCGAGCATCGCGCTTTCGGTCATCACTGCCGCCACTCGCTGGGGGCCCATGCCGAGGTCTGCCGCCAAGTGTAGGCAGCCGCTCCTCGCCAGCATTCGGTCTTGGTCGGATCGGCTCCGGTCCGCCCGTCGTTCCAGGAGCGCGTCGGCTGACGCGGCCAGAGAGGTGTTTCTTACGGCCTTGTGATGCCACAGCGCCGGCACCCCTGCGCGGAGCTTCCATTCCGCCGGAACCGCCGTCTGCGGTCGTTCGCGAACCGTGAATAATCCGTACTTGGGATTCTTAACCTGCATGTGGTAGGGTCCCAGGTCCGCGAACGTCCCGAGAGCCTTGATCGGGACCGAACCGAGCCGCCCATGCTTGCCCGATGCGATGCGGCTTGCGATCAATGCCAGCCCCGGCTGCACAAACGTCACGAGCGACCACGGGCCGCCGTCCGGCGGCAAATCCCCCTGCGGAACCAGGACGGCATTCCCCCAAGTCGTCTCCCCTATATCGATCGCAGCGGGCTCAAGCGGCGCGAGGCCATCGCGCAGAGCCAGGAGCTTCCGAGTCAGCCCTAAGGCCTCGATCGGCTCGTCCGGATTCCGCAACAGATTCACGAAGCACGCCCGGCTGCCCTTGCGGTCAACCGACTGCCGACGGGTCGCGACGATCAGCACTTCGGCGATGCGCGTGGACTCGGAGAACGACACCAGCCGTCGACCAGGCAGCCCCTTCTTTGCACTCCGGTTCCGCAGATCGTGACTCACGACCGCCCATTCCACGGCGTACTTGGACAGCAGGAGACGCCGGATCGGCGCCCAGCGACTTCCGGTGAGCATCGTCGCCGGAAGCACGAACGCCAGGCGTCCCCCGATGTCCAGCGCCTCGTCGGCGAGCACGACGAAGGCCGACCCCAGCCCCGCATAGAGGCTTGCAGCCGTCCCGTTGAGGGCCTTCTGCAGCGCCTTTTTCATCTTCTGCGCGTCCCCCTTGTCCAAGAGCGACCCGAAGATGGGGTTCCACACCGTGTTCTTCTCGTCCCCGGGTCCGCCCGCGCGGGTGTACGGCGGGTTGGCGATCACGAGGTGGCACTTGGGCGGCATCCCCACGCCGCTGTCCTCCACCTCGCCGGTGCCGGTCACGCGGCGGATCGACGGCTTCTCGTCGTCAAAGAGGCCGAGCCGCGCGGCATTTCCCTGGCTGGGCGACGTGGACAGGAAGTCGAGGCTTCCAAGGCGCGCGACGCCGTCGGTTACGTCGTGCCGTACGCGCCAGAGGTTCATGTCCTTGACGACCTGACGCGCCTCGGCCATGCAGAGCGTCGAGGCGGCCAGATGGATTGCGGCGGGGACCACGTCGAAGCCGTAGAGCGCCTCTTCTAGGATCGTCCGCACGATGGTAGGGGCCTGTTCGGTGGGCGCTCCGGCAAGGCGGGCCCGCTTGAGGATCTCCTGCGCGGCGGCCATGAGCAGGGTGCCGCTCCCGCAGGCCGGATCTACGATCCGCAGCCCGGCGACCGACTCGGCCGAGGCGAAGTCGATCTCGGACCAGCGCGGGCCGCGCTCGTCGAAAGCGAGGCCCGCAAGCAGGATCGCTGCCGGGATGGTGGTGTAGTTGGTCGCAAGGAACTTGCGCGAGTCCAGCAGCCGGTGAAACACGCGTCCGGCGACGTCGTGGCGGCGGATCATCCCCGATTCGACGATTTCGCGCGCGGTGCGGATCAGCACGCCCATGGCCAAACGGGTCGCCTGCGAACCCGGCGTTGCCCGAAGAGTCTCGCGGGCAACATGGAAGATGGGCCACCAGTTGATCGCCAGGATCTCTTCCCACTGCCGCTGCAGGTCTGCGGTGGATCCGGCGGGGTCGGGGCGGCTGATCGTCTTCCGCCGGTGCTCGGGCGGCAGGAGCGACATGTCCAGATGCCTCGCCAGCAGCTCCTGGAAGACCAGCGCGTTGAGCCATATGAGCGCCTTGGTGCCGGGAGACTCCGGCTTGCGGCCCCGGTTCCGGTCCAGTCGGGCCAGCACCTCGGCGACCTGCTCAATCGCAGTGGACGCCTTCTTGACGATCTCCTCGATCCGAGCTCCGTTGTCGCTCTGCACCCAGTAGTTGCGCAGTTGCTCCGCAAGGCTCGCAACGGTGCCAACCGTGTCCGCTCCCCACTCTTCGCCGTAGTAGCGATAGGAGATCGCCAGGTCCGTGACGGCCGCCAAGTTGGAGTCTGTGTCGCTCTCGGGCAGGTCGGCCAGCTGCTCGGGGTATCCCACGGCCACCGCGAGCCGAAGCGGCAGCCCGCCCACCATCGCTGGCTGGTCCGCGGGGAAGCGCTTGTCGGCGTCGGCCTTGGCGGGCGCGCCGAACTCCGCCTCGATCACGACCGCGTAGTCCTCGAAGTCGAGCAGCACATCGGCCTGTCCGCGAGCTTGGCCGAATGTGTGGCGCTGCTCCCCTTGCGCGTTCAGCCCCTCGTGACGGAGGAGCCTGGCGAGGGCGAGATTGTAGGCGACCTCGGTGGAGTTGCTCACCGGGCGGCTTGGTTCGGGCAGAGTTCGGAGCGACGCAGCAGTCTACGGCGCCCTTTGGAGGCGTTTGGGGATTCGCCCGCCGGAAGCAGGCGACCCCTCGGTTTGGGAACGAGCTTTAGGTCCCTGAAGTCGTCCTGCAGGGCGCCGTCGTTTGAGTAGAGGATGCGCGCCCTACTTGTGCGGGCCAGGGCGATGATGTGCCGATCGTTGGAGCGGCAGCGGTTGGACGGGAGCGCGGATTCTTCCTTCGCGATGTCGACCTCGGGGAAGCGCCGCACGCGGCCGTCCTTCGTGGCCTCCTCGGCCCACTTCTCAAAAGTGCCGTGCCTCGTCAATTCCCGCATTAGCTTGCCACCGACGACGAGCTGGGGGCGGGGGCGCGTAGTGTGGGGTCGCTCCAGCCAGTCCAAGAGGTCGCGTCCCGCAACCGAGGGATTGTTCCCGAAGACCAGGCCCACGCGATCGGCGTCAAGGATCACGCACATGTCACAGCCCCAGCGAGCGGCGGCGCTCGGTACGGAAGAACTCGCGGTAGCCGGGCGGGATTCCACCGTCCCGCGAGACCAAGTTGCCCTCCTGGTCCCAGCCGAGCGCGTGGATGCTCACGGAGAGGTTGTTACGCTCGAAGTAGAGAAGGGAGACATCGTTAGGCGTGAGGCCCGACGTGCCGTCGCGTACCTCCATGCGGAGGCGGTCGATGAGGTGGTCGCTGTGGGTCTCGATGAGGAGTTGTTTGCCGGTCGCGGCCGCCTGGCAGAAGAAGCTCCCGAGCGCAGCTTGGGCGCTTGGGTGCAGGTGGACTTCGGGCTGCTGGATGAGGAAAAGCTGCGGTTGCATAGTCCGCAGGAGCTCGGTCACGACCGGAAGGACCTGGCTGACGCCGTAGCCCATGTCGATTAGGTTGCGCATCGGACCCTTGTTGCGCTTGCCGGGCCTTCTGACCTCGACTTGGAAGGGTCCGGCATCGCTCCTGCCTCTGCCCAGGTTCCGGATTCCAATCTTGTCGAAGAGGCCGGATTCCCGTCCGAACCGCTCCAGTCCGGACCGAATGTTCCGCCAAGCCACTGGGTTGCGACGGGCCAAGTCCGCGAGGACCATGGGCATATGGCCGCCTTCCGGGTCCAAGATTGCTGTGGCCGGGTCGTAGGTGCGGCGCGGATGCGACCTGACGGGGGCGCTTGCGAAGGGTCGTGGCAGGTGCAGCCTATTGACCTCGAAGTTCAGATGGCGCAGGTCCCGCATTTCCTGGGGCGGGGGTTGCCGACCCTCAGCCCCACGACCCGAGGCGAGCATCCTGATTTCCACGAGAGTGCGAAAGAATAGCCACGAACGGGAACCGTGCGGATTGGCGCCACCGTACGAATCGGGTGCCAAACGAGGGAACGCGTTGCGCCACCGGGCTTCTCCCACCCTAAGTTCCACCTCCAGCCCGCCGTTCACCGGCGTTTGGGCCGTCAACTCTGCGTGTTCGTTCCTGATCGTCTGCTCAACGGGCACTGCGGACGGTCCGTGCCTCCGGAAGGTGGCGTCATAGTCCAGGGCGCGGGATTCCTCCGTGATGTCATCGTCATCGGGAAGCCACGGCTTCACTTTCGGCACGGTGAAGCCCGCCGTGAACTCCTCGGCCCGTCCTCCGCGTCCTCCCCGGTGGTGGGCGATCTCGTCGAAGCTCCCCAAGTCGTAGGGTGGTTCCTTGAAGTCGGGGACGCTGTCGGAGACCGCCATGTCCCAGAGCACTCGCACCAGCGCCATCAGCGAAGTCTTGCCGGTGCTGTTCGCGCCCACGAGCAAGGTGACGGGGGCGAGCGGAACGCGCTGTTGCGCCCGGAAGCACCGGAAGTTCGACGCCCGCAACTCCTGTATGAGGCTCATCGGTTTTCCGGGACGATGCCGCGACTCAGGTGCCATTACGCTTCCCTCGCCTGGACCGTGAGGCCCAAGTAGTTGTCAAATCTCATGGTCTTGCTCCCTTGAGCCGTCGGCTCGACGAAGTTCGTGCTGTGCCACATCCACCTTGCGGGGGAACCGGGCGGAAGCCGCGCCGGGTGTGCTCTTGCCGCCCCGAAGACTCGTGCGATCACGGTCGACGTGCCCTCAAGTATCCGTCCACTATAGCCTGTTCGCCAGTCTTCCAGAGCGGATCCCTGTATAGGCAATCGATTAACGTAGGAGCGGAGCCCATGCGTCGTCATCAGCTCCTTGGGGATGACCGGCGCCCGGAGCGCGCTCCACTACTGTACGGCATGGCGATTCCTGATAGTCAGGACTCACACGCGGCGGTGGCGAGCTTGCATGCTACGCGAGAGAGCCACGATGAAACCGATTTCGGATGAGACTCGTAAGATGTCACCCTTCGGGTCACCGAAGTGTGAAGGGTCGCGCGACCAAACGAGGCGAAACGCCGGAGGAGAAGCGTAGTAAGGTTGATCCACACCACGGCCGAACTGATGTCCGTGTCCATGGACGGGGGCGCTGGCCGGAGCGCCCCCCGCTCTGGCTGCGGCGGTACAGGGATGGCGCGACATCGCTAGCGTTCATCTCGCCGCCGACCGGGCCTTGCGAGGCCCGTTGAACGGCTCCGCCGGAGCGTTCGCGAGGGTGCGCCACCACCGTATTGGCGACAGCCGACAACGGGCGTCGGACACCGCTAAGGCCGGTGAGCCAGCCTACCCGTTGTCATACAACGGGGCTGGCGAGGGGGTGGCTCCCGCCCCCCCTTCGAACCCCCCGCGCGTCGCGCTCCCGTGGCGGTCGCGCTTGGGGGCGCCGCCCCCTTCCCCCCGCGCCGGTGCGGCGTGATGCCTGAGCGCCGCACCGCCGTCGTCACCGCCCGCGTATCGGCGGCCGAGTTCGCCGACTGGCGGGCCAAGGCCGCAGCCGCAGGCGTGCCCCTGTCGGCGCTGATACGCCGGGCGATGGCGCGCACGCGGACCTGGACGGCCCGCGCGGCCGAGGTCGAGCGCGAGCGCACCCAGCAGGTCTCGCGCGTCGGGAACAACCTCAATCAGATCGCCAGGTGGGCCAATACCCACAAGGGGGCGGCCGAGGCCGTCGAGGTCATCGCCCGCCTTGTCTCCATCGAGCGGGCGCTCGTGGCCCTGACTCGCTTCGAGGGCTCGGACCACGATGCACATTAAGTTCCTCGCCCGCGGGACCGGCTCGGCGCGCGACGCCGCCGACTACCTCCTTGGGGAGCGGGACGCGACCGGGAAGCCGCGCGAGGGCGTCGAGGTGCTGCGGGGGAACCCGGACATGGTGGTTGCGGTGGCCGACTCGCTCGACTTCGAGCACAGGTACACCTCCGGCGTGATCGCCTGGGCTCCCGACGACCGACCCACCGACGAGCACATCGAAGCCGTGGTCGACGAGTTCGAAAAGACGGCCTGGGCGGGGCTGGAGCCCGACCGCTACGCATGGACGGCGGTGCTCCACCGGGAGGAGGACGGCGGTGCGCACGTCCATGTCCTCGCGGCGCGATGCGATCTGGAGACCGGGCGGAGCCTCAACAGCAAGTGCTGTTTGAGACGCATGTTGTTGTGAGCGTGTAACTTGTGAGTTTGGGTGGTTAGACTCCCGCCGATTGATTCCCGCCGATTGGGATCTTATCGGGCGCGAACCCTCCGCCGGCTTTCCAGAGCCGTCCTGAGTCGTCCCGTGTTCGCCTGCTGGTAGCAGATCAGGACCGTCTGGGGGTTCTTCCACCCGCCGAGTTCGCAGAGCACCTTCAGCGGCTGGTCCATCAGGTCGCTGGCGAACTTCCGCCTGAGCGAGTGCCAACCGCGCCCGCGCTTCGGTTCGAGCCCCGCGAGGGTCACTGCCCTGTACCACCATTTCAGCGGCATGGAACGACCGAGGCACTGCGCGGGATGTGCCGACGCGGGCAGCACCGGACCGTCGCCGTTTCCGGGATTCATCCGCCGCGCCTCCTCCAAGGCGGCCACCGCCTCGTCGGTCAGCGGCGTGGTGTGTTCGTAGCCGGTCTTCTCGTGCTTCGCCCGCCACAGGATGGTTCTGTCCTCGAAGTCGATATCGAACCACCGAAGGTTGCGGATGGCCCCGATCCGATGCCCCGTTTCGTGCGCGAGCACGAGCGCGACGCGGAACCGCCAGTCCACCCGGCGGGACACCTTCAGAAGCGCCCGGTATTCCTCCTCCGTCAGAACAACGCGGGTGGGGTTCTTCGCCCTGGGCTTCCTGAGGCCCTTCAGCGGGTTCCTGTCGAGCATCGGGCGGCCGTGTTCGTCCCTCGACCTCTCCGCCCAGTTCAGCACCGCCATCAGGAACGTCAGGTCCCATTCGATGGTGCGGTCGCCCACGGGCTTGCCGCTGGGACCGATCCTGCCCGCGCGCCGCTCTCGTATGAACCTGTCCCAGTCGCGCCGGGACAGGGTTTCGGGCCTTCGCTCCGGCCCGAGGAACTTGAGGAACATCGCCATCGCGGCCCGGTCGTGCCGCCGGTTCCGCTCCTCCTTCGTGGGCGTCACCTCGTCACCGTAGATTTCAAAAAGCCTTTCCAAGGTGAGCGGCTCGGGCTCGGCCTCCGCCTTGCCGTTCAGGTCCGGGCTTGCGAACCCGGCGGCGAACTCGTCCGCCTGCTTCTTCGCCCGGGTCCAGTCCCGGTGCCCGAGCGACCGGGTGAGCCTTCGCCCGTTCTCGCGCCACTCGACTTGGAACAGGCCGGTTTTCGGGTCCGGGAAGACCCTGACCCGGTTCCGGCCCCATTCTCCGGCGCCGTAGGAGCGCCGACTTCGTTTCGTGCGTGCCATCGTTCGATTCCTCTCGATTCGATGGACCGCACGATCTGCGCGTTTGAAACCTCGCGCCGAGCGGGCGCGTCGTCCAGAGTTGGCGGCCCGGTCCACGTTCGAGTCGGGTGCGACTCGGGCCGTCTTTTTCTTCGGTTAGCGGAGGAGCCAGATGTGTTAACGCTTCACGTTAACCTCTGGCCGGGGGATGCCCCCGGACCCCCGCACTACAACTTCCGCACGCCACCACAGGAGGCCGCCCGACATCGCCCGTCCCCGGAAGCCCGAGGCCGAACGCAGGAGCCGCACGATCGGCGTGCGCGTCACGACCGCGGAAGCCGCGGAGATCGCCGAGCGGGCCGGAGCGGCCCGCATGACGAAGGGCGGCTACATGCGCCGCAGGGCGCTGGGGCAGCCGGTCCGCGAGCCGGCCGTTCACCGTCTCGGCGGCCGGGAGCGGGTCGAACTCCACCGGATCGGCGTGAACCTGAACCAGATCGCCCGGGCGCTGAACTCCGGGGCTTCGGCACCGGACGGGACGCTGGAGGCCGTCGAGCGGGTGGGCGATCTCGCGGCTGGCCTGCTGAGCGGCGAGGCCCTGGACCGATGATCCCGAAGATCAACGGACTGGGGCGCTCGTTCGCCGGGGTCGCGGCGTACTGCCTCCACGATGCCCCGGAGCCGGACGACCGCCGCCCGAGGACATCGGAGCGGGTCGGGTGGGCCGACACCCGTAACCTCGCGACGTTTCGGCCGGAGCGGGCCGCGCGGTTGATGGCCGCGACGGCGAAGGCGGCCCCCGACCTCAAGCGGCTGGTGGGCGGGTCGCGAGGGGGGCGGAAGCTGGCGAAGCCGGTCCTGCACTACTCGCTCAGCTGGGCGAGGGACGAGACGCCCGCCAAGCGGGAGATGAGCCGGGCGGTGGACGGGAGTATGGAGGCGCTGGGGCTGGAGTGCCACGAGGCGCTGATCGTCGCGCACGAGGACACCCGGCACCCGCATGTCCACGTGGTCGCCAACCGTGTGGATCCGGAGACCGGGAAGGCGGCGACGCTGGGCAACGGCAAGCTCCGGCTGTCGCGCTGGGCCGAGGGCTACGAGCGGGAGCAGGGCCGGATCCGGTGCGAGAGGCGGGTCAGGAACAACGAGCGGCGGCGGGCGGGCGAGCAGGTGCTTCGCCCCACAGGGGACCGGCCGCGCCACTGGGCGCGCGTCCGCCGCGAGGGGATGCAGCCCGGGCGGGCGCGCCGGGCGAGGGCGCCCGCTTACGAGGAGCGGGTCGACCTGGAGGCACGGCGGCGCGCCGAGGCGGAGGCTTGGGAGAAGGTCGAGGACGGGCGCTGGTGGGGCTTCCGGCAACTCGATATCCGGGCGCGGAAGGAATGGGCCGAGCTGCACAAGCGGCAAGAAGAAATGCGGCAGACGCTCGACCGGGAGAGCCGCACCGTGCTCGGGCGGCTCCGGATCTGGCGGACCGGGCGCTCGTTGCGGGAACTGGCCGGTGCGGTCCGGGGCCGGGAGGATCTGGTCGTGGGCTGGCGCGAGGATCTCGCCCGGAATCACAGGGACGAACGGACCGCGCTGGGCAAGGCACACGGCGGGAGCGCCCGGGAGATCGAGCGCGGTGTGCGCGAGTCCTATCGAAGGGGGCTGGTGGACGCGGAGCGGCGCGCATGGGCAGTGCGGGAGACGAAGGAGCGCAAAGGTACATGGGAGCGGGAGCGCGACCGGAGCATAACCCTGATTCGCCCCCGGCCGCCCCAGCCCCGAGGCCCCGAGCGAGGCGGGGGCGGGTTCGAGCGATGACCCTTCGATGCTGTCATCACACCCTCGATGCAGTCGTCACAATGTGACACCCGCCATGCAAATATGGCCCAGCACCGGAACACGCTCGAACCGATTGCGAGTCCTTGAACCCTGGACCGGCGGCAAGAAGCGCAGGCGGCACCCCGAGGGGCCCGAAGCGCGACCTGTCGCGAAGTTTCGCGGGCTACTGACGGCGAGGAGGAAACAGGCGGCGCACGGAGGCCCGCACGTCGGTGGACAATCCGAAGATGACGGCGACGGCCAGCGCCCCGAGGGCAACGTAGAGGAACAGGCTCACGGCCCGACCTCCGGGAACCGATCCGACTGCTTCGCCCGCCGCGACCTGGCGGAGCTTCCCCATTCGCCGGCGCTGTAGCTTCGGAGCCTCGTTTCGTGCGTGCCATCGTTCGATTCCTCTCGATGATGGATTGCACGAACCTGCGCGATAGAGAGCTTCGCGCTGCCTGGGGTTTCCGCCAGTACCGGGCCGGTCGATCCAGCATGTCTTCAGCTTCGAATCTGGCGTCGAAGCGGACCGGTCCCTCTCCGTGCTTCAACCAATCCCTCGCCCTATTCGCTGAATCGGCCGCGTCGCGAGTCCCCATCTTGTTGGAAGAACCTCTTGGAGACCATCATCGGCATCCTGTCCGGATTGAAGCCGCCAATGGCCTAGCCACGCTTCTCCGCCCACCCAGAGACAATCGAGAAGGCAGCGTCGCGGGCACTCAGTAGGATTCTGCGCCTCGCATCAATTGCCTTGCGGTCCACCTCCTCCGCCTCGGGCATCAAACCCTCCAAGCGATTGGCCTCTTCGGTAAGATTGGGTATTAGATTCTCGTAGGCGTTGGACGGCAGGGCCTCCACCACCGAGTGCAGAATCCAGTTGAGGGCCGTGACCTGAGCTTCCAGCACGCAGATCCGCTCTCGGTGCTTGCCCAGTTGGGTCGCTGCCCACTTATCGTCGCTCATGACTCTCTCGGTCTCCCTTACTTTACCAGCTGGGCGCTCTCGGCGATGCCCGGGATTGGCGGAAGCTCTTCCCACTTCTGGGTTTAACCGCGAACAGCCGCTCCCGCTCGAATAGTCTCATACGGCAGCAGTCAGGGCGGTTCCGCATTCGGGACCGTACCGGACGGCTCGGGACCTGTCAATGGGCGTGCTGGTGGATGTTGGCCGAGCATCGCACCGGGAAGGGCGAGGAAGTGCTCGCGTCCACGGTCGACGCCAACCCTGCCCAGGGATGCGATGGGGACGGCGATGTCCTCGCCGAGCGGGCTCTGCGCGGGGTCGGGCAGCAAGCAATCGAAAACCCTGGCCCATGTGGGGGAAGCGCCATCCCTGCACAGCTACTTGGCTGGCCGCCGGGACTCCCAACACCGCCAACACACCCACGATTCTCCAAGTCAATGATCCGCTCATTGGTCTGCCTCCGTTGGCCAAGGCCGTCTGCGGCGTGGTATGGCGTCTCCAGCGAGTCCCGGTCGTCATCCGTTCGAAGGGACCGGACGGAGTTCACCCGCCGCCCGAACAACGTGGAGGCTTCCAGTGCAGCGCGGCCAGCCACGCCAGAAGCCGGGGAGAGTCGGGCGCGCAAAGGTAGCGAACCGCCCAGCCCTGGTCACCGGGGCCAACATAGCCGAGCGAATTGAACTTCAGCGATTGCAGTCCCGCAAGGTTAGCCATTTCCGGGGGGATCGCGCCGCTCCAGCCGGAGCCGATGAGATCCAAGTAGCGCAGCGAGGCGAGCTTGCCGATCTCGGGTGGTATCGGACCGCCCAGCCCGCTATACCCAAGGTTCAACGTCGTCAGCGCGGCGAGCTTGCCGATCTCCGGGGGGATTGAACCGCTCAGTTCGTTGTCTTCAAGAACCAGTATCCGCAAGGTCGCGAGGTTGCCGATCTCCGCAGGGATCGGCCCGCTCAAGTCGTTGTCGCCGAGGTCCAGCCAATCCAGCGCGGCGAGGTTGCCGATTTCCGAGGGGATCGAGCCGTCCAAGTCGTTGCCGGAAAGATCCAACAACGTCAATGCGGCTAGATTGCCGATTTCCGGGGGGATGGGGCCGCGCAGGTCGTTGTCACGAAGCTCCAGCCACTTCACCCGCCCAGCCGAATCGACACTAACCCCGTACCACAAGCCAATCGGCTGGTCCGTGAGCCAGCGGTCGGAACGGTCCCAGTCTGGGCCGCCCGTCGCGTGGTACAACGCCTCCAGCGCATTCCGGTCGTTCGCCAACACGTTCACACCGGCTGTTGCCTGTGCCGACAGCCGGCCGAGGCCGGTTGCCGCGTCTGCACAAAGCAGAAGGGCAAGCGTCGCGGGCAGCACCCACGGGACGCGCGTACGATAGGTGCCGACTTCCGCGCCACCCGCGCCCGTCGCTTCCCTGGAGCGTCGAGCGCCAAGTGAAGCTTCCGCCCAGAGCCGGTCGCCGGGGGTCATGGCCGCCTCCTCGTGAGCTCCGTTCCACCCACTCGGGGAGCGCCCGCTGGCCCCACACGCCGCCAGCAGCTTGGTCAGCATCGGGATGGGGCGCGGTCCATGCCGTGCGACGCTCGACGCTCCCGCAGGGGGTCCCGTGTCGCCATTGTGTCCCAAGGTTTTTTCTCCCTTCACTTTACCCCACGCAACCCGCCGCGGAAGAGCCCGGTCGGCGAACGCTACCTGCGACTACTGAACCCGTAGAATAGCAGCGATCCGCGGATAGAGCACGTTCCGCGAGTGCGTCAGCCGGGATGGCTGCTGTCCCTGACTCTCGACAACGGGCGACAGCCCCTACAGATTCTGGGTGATGCTGGCGGCGCGGCATAGGCGGCAAACGCCTCGGCGATGGTTTCGCCAGCTACTAATCTGCGGTGGATCCCTCACGCAGTGGGTTCTGATGCCAGCATACCGAGTCGAACGAGTCAAAATCCACCAATCTGAGTTGCGGACGACTCTCTTGAACCGTCTCCGCGGGAACGTGTTCCATGTGACGACACAGGAAGCGTGGCCACTAATCCGCCGTTCGGGATCGGTGTTGCCCAACCCACCGAACCATCCATTGATCAAGAAGTGGGAATACACCCCACCCCCGTACTTCCGACAGGAATCTCACGTTTCCTTGTGTGACCTCCGTGCCGTCCGAGAGAGCGACCTGAAGATGGCTCTAGCCAATTATGATTTCCTGGATCTGCGCGGCCCCCGCGCAGATCCCGTCTTTCTGATCCTCTCATCCTCCTCTGTGGACAGGATTGTAACCAACGACGGAGCAATCGATGATGCGACAGAAGCCGGGCAGCAGATCGTTCCCTTCATCGAAGCTGGATACCCGGGGGATCTCCCCCTAGCGGAGATCACGGACGTTCTGATCGTTGATATCGACCGTCCACCGCTGAATCCGTTCGTTCAGGTGTTGCAGGATCTCTGCGGCACAGAGGACGCCCGTGCCACCGGGAGGGAACACCGATAGGTGTTCGTCGAGGCCGTGACCGGACGAGTTTGGCGATGCCCGGCACCACTGGCAGTCGGTCGGTTCTGCTTGCCGTGCCTCGCCCGCCCAGCGGGTTTACCCCACGGCCTGTCCGAACGCATGGTCTCCCACCAGCTCGCCAGTCCGTCAAGTGCGCCAGCGTCCACCAAACGTTGAAGGAATCCCGTTCACGAATAGGGACAATAGAGGGCTCGCTCTTCCCGCCATTCAGGTGCGGTTTTCCCGCTTTCGCGGCACGGTCCAGTAGTGTCCAGTCCAACGGCAGGAAACGCAGATCGTGCAGCCCTGTAAGTAGTTAGCCGATTTCCTGCCGGGATTCAGACCTCAAGCGATCCGCTGTTCCGTCTCGTACTGCGCGGACAACCTCTCCAAGGCGGCCGTCAACTGCCGTTCCAAATCGGTCATGTAGCTCCCTCCTCACTCTCTCGACAGCTTCAAGTAGGGCCGCCCTTTCACGGTGAAGGCCGGACGGACCGGCGTGCCGGCGGGCAGCGCCACGTACCGATCCCCGCTGCTCTCCAGCAACTCGACGCCCCAGGTCGTCTCCCCGATCTCCGCCAGCATCGCGCGCGCCCACTCGGTCCGCACGTCCAGCTCCCCCAAGGTCTCGATCCGGTCCTGGATGTTCCTCGACAACCAGTGCATCGTCGCCCAGCTCCCGGCGCTGATGCCGAGAAAAAGGCTCAGGCCGACCACCAGGGGCCGGAGCCAAGCCCTCAGCAGCATCGCGCGCATCCGCCCGGTCGCCACCGCCGTATCGCGCTCGATGGAACGCAGCGCGTCGCTTGCGACGCCTCTTAAGCTCTCGCCAAGCCGCTTGAGCTCGCGCGTGGCCGTCTCCTCGATCTGCTTCCGGTCGGTCTCCAGCCGGCTCCTCAACCGGGAGGTCAAGTCGTTCGGGCTCGAAGTCGTGCTCATACAGCGCTCCTCTCAGCCGCCACCGCTTGCCGCTGTCCGGATCGCGGGCGGTGATGTAGTCCTTGCCTTGGCGCGGCACGTCGAGACCCACGTCCTGCAGCGCGGAGACCACGTCGGCGCGGCTGCGCACCGCGCCGTGCTCGACGCGCTGCACCAGGTAGTCTCGGATCAGGTCGCGCGGGTTGGCTTCGTGTTCGAGCCCGGCCCGCAGCTTCGCCGCCTCGATGTAGGCCCGGTGCCCCGGCTGCTGCGCCCTGGCCCGCGCCGGGTCGTCCGGTCGGCTCCAGCCGTGCTCGTGGTTGAACGCGTCGCGCAGCGGATCGAAGGTCCGCTGCCAGCCCGGCGGGGCGATGTTCAGGCTCCGGCCCGTCTCCAGGTCGCACTGCGCGGCCAGGATGTGCGCGTGAACGCCGCCGCCGCGCTCGCGGTGCAGGACCGCCGTCCACGCGTACCGGTCCGGCTCCAGTCCCGCCCAGGCCGTCTTCTCGAACTCGTCGAGGACGGCTTCGATCTGCTCGTCGGTCGGCCGGTCCTCGGGCGCCCACGCGATCACGCCCGACCTGTACTTCCGCTCGAAATCGAGCGAGTCGGCCACGGCGGCCACCATGTCCGGATTCCCGCGCAGCACTTCGACGCCCTCGCGCTCCTGCCCCTCGGCGTCCCGCTCGCCGACGAGATACTCGACCGCCGCCCGTGCCGAGCCCTTGCCGTGGGGGAGGAACTTAAGGTGTATCGCCGCCCTCCTCGCCGATGCCGGCCACGGCGAGCAACGACCGCTCGAACGACACGAGGTGGGCGGTCACCGTGACCGCCTCGGTTGCCGTCTTGTGGGTGTTCGCCCACCGTGCGATCTGGTTGAGGTTGTTGCCGATGCGTCCGACCTGCCGGGTGCGCTCCCGCTCGACCTCGGCCGCCCGGGCCGTCCACGTCCGCGTGCGCGCCGTCGCCCGGCGGATCAGCGTCGAGAGCGGCACGCCTGCGGTCGCCGCCTTGGCCCGCCAGTCGGCGGACTCGGTCGGCGTGAGGCGGACGGCGACGATGACTGGGCGGCGTCTAGCCATCGGGATGCGCCACGGGGGGACGGGGGGCGATGCCCCCGCCCGCGAACTCCACCGGAGCGCGGGTCTGTGGGGGTTCGAAGGGGCGGAGTCCCTCGCCAGCCCCGCGGTTATACGGGGTAGCCTGGCTCTCCCGCCTGAGCGGGCCTGAGCCAGCCTGCGGACGGGCCTCCGTCACGCCTCTCCGGGAACCGCCCGGAACAGCGCCCACCGGGCCGTCACGAGCCAGCTCCCCGGTAAGGTCGGGGCCGACCGTGGCTCCGAGCACCTTCGCGCGCTCCGTGCGATGCTCAGCCAAAGTCCGCCAGAACGCCCGGCGACACACAGGCCAGCCTGTCCGGCCCTCAGACGCGGGGTTGTTACCGCGCTCCGGCGGAAGTTCGCGTCCCGCCTCGGTGCGGCAAACTCCGGATCCGCCGCCGCCTGCGGCCTCCACCATTTTCTCCAACCCGGCCGCTTGGTGCGTCCGCCGGCGCCGGGAGCAACGCGGCGCCCACGGCGATCCAGCACGCCACCGTGTCCCGGAAAGATCCCACCTCCACGCCCGCCTTCCGTGTGGCGGACGCGACAGCATAACCACGCATCATCTGTGCCTCTTATAGAGGAACCACCCGCCGACACCGATGCCACCGGATATGACAACGTACGGTATGCAACGGCCTCCAAGCCCATCGCTGGCGCAGGCAACGCCGCCGTACAGGAGATTGAGTCCCCCCACGACCATCATGCCGACGCCTAGGTACTTGAGCACAGGGTCCTTCTCCTCCTGCTCCTGTCGGAAGTCCGCGAAGGCGCGCTGGAACGATTGTCGGCCATGCGACGAAGTCGTCAGGGTCGGGCCAGCGGGTGCTGCACGCGAGGCGTTCAGGTCGGCCGCCGGATTCGATGGAAACGGAAGCGGCTCTGCGAACACAGAGAGTCTCGGTGCCACCGCAACATTCCCGCTCCGCAGCGTGCTTGCAGGACTGCGGCTGAATGTGACGATGTCGGGGAACAGGAGCGCTCGGGCGGTGAGGGCGCGTGAGGCCTCTCCCTCGCCAAGACGAGAGAACGTCTGGGCGTCTGCGGGCACCGCCTCGAGCGCGGCCCCGACCATGAGGAGCCTGATGATGGTTCGGATTGGCATTGCTTTTCTCCTTCTGGGTGTTGGGAAACCAGGGACAGTCGACTGAACCTTCAAACCGCAGCCCTTGGGCGGGGACCTCGCCGATGAAAAAGAGCACGGGCTTCGCGCAGATGGATACTGCCGCTGAGTCACCCGAGGGTGGACACACTTCCCCATCCACGACGACTGTTTCGAGTCCGTGGCGGCGCATCCGAGTACATTGGGGTTGCGGTGGCCGGACCTTGGACCAAGAGCTGGGCGGACTAGATGGTGTCGGCCTGCGTCGGCGAGGGGGCGAACAGGCGGAGCGTGCCCAGCAGCAGGGCGACGAGGAGGAGGGGAGAAACGGGGGCGGCAGCGCCGGAAACGCGCGTCAGGCTTGGCTTCCGGCTCGGCTCGGCTCGGCTCGGCTCGGCTCGGCTCGGCTCGGCTCGGCTCGGCTCGGCTCGGCTCGGCTCGGCTCGGCTCGGCTCGGCTCGGCTCGGCTCACGATGGGGCTGTAACGGAACGACTTCATCGTGTCAACCCCCTGTAGGATGGCTGGTTCTCGGGCAGGCACAGGACAGGTCCTACTTGACCAATCAAAGATAGCCGCAACGCCTCATCTGGACAAAGCGCGGATCGCCGTTCCTCCCGTGGAGGGCGGACGGGAAGCGCCGGGAAGCCTTCGGCTCGGCGGCGCGGAAACGCTGGGGGTCCAAGGGGGGCGGAGCGTCCCCTTGCCAGACCGCGATGTTCAACAGGGCGTCGCCTGGCTTACGCACACTAAGGGCGTGAGACAGCCCACGACGCCGACGGCCTATCACTGCGTGACGTGGTTGCCCCACGCCCTTGGAACCCCGGCGCGGCGCTCCGGCAGGTCCGACCGCTGATATACCGGAAAGACCTTGCTTCTCGGCATGCGGGCGCGGTGGACTCTCGGAACCTCCCGGCGAAAAGGCGGCGCGCGGGAGTCCCGCCATTCAAGTCCGTTTTCCCGCTTTCGCGGCACGGTCCAGCAGGGTCCAGTCCAACGGCAGGAAACGCAGATCGTGCAGTCCTGTAAGACTTTAGACGATTTCCTGCCGGGATTCAGGCCTCAGGCGATCCGCCTCAACATCGCGCCCCCCGGCTGGCAGAAGACGTTCGACCCGCTCCGCGACGCCTTCAACCACGAGCACGGCTGGGGCCGTCCGGACGATCCGGCCCGGGCCAGAGTGCAACAACCCGGCCACCGCGCCTACGTCGAAGCGGCACAGCTGCGGACCGGCCTCCGGCTCGAAGCTTCCCCCCGCGACCTGATCCGGGACTACCTGCTCCAGCGCGTCGAGCACGGAACGGTGCGGAACCGCCACGAGGTCGTGTCCGCACTTCGGGAAGCTGGCCTCGAAGTGCCGCGCCAAGGCAAAGACTACATCACGGCACTGGACCCCGACACCGGGGACCGGTGGCGGCTGAAAGGAGAACTGTACGCATTTGACTTCGAGCGGGAACGATTTGACCGACCGGCTGCGGAGGCGGCTGGAGAACGAACGCAGGGAGATCGAGGAGTTGACCGCGAGCGAGCTCGAAAGGCTCGGCGAGAACTCGCGGCGCGTCGCGAGGAACGCGCTCAGTACAATCGAGCGCGATACGGAGGAGGCGACCGGGCGGATGCGCGAGTTGCTGGCAAAGGCTTGGCAACGGCCCCTGATCGTCGGCCTGAGCCTTTGGCTCGGTTTCTTCGGCGGAAGCTGGGCGACGATGCGCTGGTTGGCGGGGAGCATCCAGAATCGGATCGAGACGGTCGCCGGACTGGGCCGGGACATCGAGGACGCCCGGAGGACGCTGGCCCAACTGGAGGTGGACACCTGGGGGCTCGTGTTCCACGAGATCAGGGGCGAGCGGTTCGTGGTCGTGCCGGACGGGGTGCTGGCCCGTCCGCCCTGGTGGGTGGACGACCGTCCGGCGTTGAAGCTGTCGAACGAGTGAAGGAGGTTTATGACCGCGTTAGAGGAGCAGTTGACGAGGGCCTTGCGGAGGTTGTCCGCGCAGTACGAAACGGAACAGCGGCGGCAATCCGGGCAGGTCGAAGCCTTGCGGCAGCGCGTCGAGCGGCTGAGCTCGGAGAACGAAGTCTTGCAGCGGCAAATCGAGCGGCTCGACGGGCAAGTGGCACGCTTGGCCGAGTACTACGGGACATCCGCCGTCGCGAGACCGCACGGCCTCCGTATCTGATTCCCCGTCCGGGACCGGATCGCGATCAGGGTCCGAGCCGCTGACCATGGCGTCCAGTCGCTTGCCCCCCGAACGCCGCAGCGCCCGGCGCGCCGTCAGCCGCCCGTCTGGCGGAGAACCCCTCCCGGCGCGAAGTTTCAACCGCGCAGATCGTGCGGTCCATCACGAGAGGAATCGAATGATGGCACGCACGAAGAAGAGCCGCCGGAGCTACAGCGCCGGCGAGTGGGGCCGGAACCGGGTCCGGGTCTTCCCCGACCCACGGACCGGCATCATGCAGGTACAGTGGCGCGAAGCCGGGCGCAGGATCAACCGGTCACTGAAGCACCGGGACTGGGACCGCGCCAAGAAGCAGGCCGACGAGATCGCTGCCGGACTCACCGAGACGGTGGCTGCGAAGACCACGGACGCCGAGCCCGAGCCGCTCACCCTGCATACGCTGTTTGACATCTACCGCGAAGAGGTGACTCCCACCAAAACGCGTACATCGCGGAGGCACGACCGAGCCGCGATGAAGATGTTCCTCCGGTTCTTCGGCAAGCACCGAGAGGCCAAGACCCTCTCCCAACGCGATTGGGACCGCTTCATCCGGGCGCGGCGTGCAGGAAAAGTCGGCCCCAGTGGCCGGAAGGTCTCCGACCGCACCGTCGAATGCGACCTCAAGCTCCTGCTCGCAATCCTCAACTGGGCCGGGAAATCGCGAGACGAGACGGGGAGGCTCCACCTGGAGTCCAACCCGCTCCGGGGCCTCAAGTTGCCCAAGGAGAAGAACCCGGCCCGCGTCCTGCTCGCCGATGCCGAGTACGAAGCACTGCTCAAAGTTGCCGGGGACATCGATTGGCGGTTCCGGGTGGCGTTGGTGCTGGCACATGAAACCGGACACCGCATCGGGGCCATTCGCCAGCTTCGCTGGTCCGATATCGACATCGAGGCCCGAACCATCCGGTGGCGCGGCGAGCATGAGAAGAACGGGTACGAGCACCGAACGCCGATGACCGTCATGGCACGGTGCATCCTCGAAGAAGCCCGAAGGCATCACCCCGGAATCGGGAATGCACCCGTGATGCCGGCGCCGAAGGATCCCTTCAGGTGCTTGGGTCAATCGCGGGCGCGAATCTGGTGGGACAGGGCGGAGAAGCTCGCGGGACTGGAGCCAAAGCATCGACGCGGCTGGCACTCGCTGAGACGGAAGTTCGCGTCCGACCTCATGGACCTGCCACTCAAGGTGCTCTGCGAACTCGGTGGCTGGAAGACGGCCGAAACAGTCCTCCAGTGCTACCAGCGCCCCGACGAGGATCGGCTCAGGAAGGCCATCGAGGAGTATCGAGGGGGCCGTTCCGCTTCCAATTGACATACATAAATGACAGACATCGGGCGGCGGATTCCTGTAAGTTCAAGCAGTCCCCGTAGCTCAGGTGGATAGAGCGACTGCCTCCTAAGCAGTAGGCCCCAGGTTCGAGTCCTGGCGGGGACATTGGGTTTTGGGCGTCGAGTGGGTCAGCGGTCACCGGCGTCCGGTGCTCGTGCCCCGTCTTCTCGTGCTCGGCGCGCCACCGGATGGTCCTGCGCTCCATGTTGATGTCCGACCAGCGAAGCTGGCGGATGGCACCGATACGGTGTCCCGTCTCGTGGACGATCACCAGCGCCACGCGGAAGCGCCAGTCCATCTGCAGCGATACGTTGAGCAGAGCCTCGTACTCCGCATCGGTGAGAAGCACCCTGGCCGGGTTCTTCTGCTTGGGCGTCTTCAGGCCTCTCAGCGGGTTGGACTCCAGAAGGAGCCTACCCTCTTCGTCCCTCGACCTCGCTGCCCAGTTTAGGACCGCGAGCAAGAACTTCAGGTCGTATTCGATGGTCCGGTCGGACACCGGCCTGCCGCTCGGGCCGACCTTGCCCGTCCGGCGCGCCAGAGATGGACCGCGTTCGGGTCATCCGTGATGTGGGAGGTCACCGCCGCCAGCCACGAGGTCCTCTCTGGCGGCGTTGAAGGAATCCGGGGACAGAACCAGCGCGGGGGCGTCTCTTGGATGAAGTGAGATCGGTGAAGGGGAAGGAGACGAGAACGATGTCGCCCTGCCTATAGGCCATCGTAGACGGCATCCTCCTCGTTCTCCCAGAACTCGAAGCTGCGCTCCGAAGCCTTCAACCACGGAACGGCGGCCGCAAGCCGTCTCAACTCGCTCTCGGAGAAGACTTGGTACACCTTGCCGGGAGTGGGTTCTTCCACCTCCTGCAGGGGCGCGAACACCCCATCCTTGTACTCGGCCTTGATGCTCATGGTCCATTGACTCTTATCGGGCCACCGGCGGCGGCGCTAGTTTACTCTACAGGCGCGGGCGGTCGACTACGCCCCACCAACCGAGGAGGTTGACGTGCTTTCTCCAGGACGTTTTCTCACCGCGATGCTGCTGGTGACTGCAGCGGTCGTGGCGATCCCGTCCTCCGCACTGGCTCAGAACCGGGCTCTGTCCGGCGACAGTCGCGGTCGCCACCTGGTGCGGGACGACGAGGGTCTCTGCACGGCGTGCGCGCGGCTCGAGGAGTTGGCGGTTCTGGGCGACACGGTAGGGGATGGATTCATCCAGCGGTCCCGCATCGTGACACGAGATAGCCTGGGCCGCTACTGGATCGGGCAGGGAGAATCGCTGAAGGTATATGACTCTGACGGGCGGTTCCTTCGCGAAGTGGGTCGAGCGGGACAGGGCCCGCTGGAGTTTGGTCGCGTAGCTTTCGTGCACGCTGACTCTGACGGGCGTGTGCACGTTCTGGATCCAAGGAACACCCGTGAGAGCGTTTTCGACGCGAACTTCGCCCTGGTGGAAGAGCAGAGATTTCCGGGCCGTGTTGCATCCCTCTTCAGTGCCGCGGCATTGAATGGGGATTATATCGCAAATGCCGTGGTTACATCAGCCGAGATGATCCGCTTGCCGTTGCACCTCATCCGCGGAGAGGAGGTGGTGCGCTCCTTCGGTATGTCCGATGCGACTGGCCCTCACGACGCGATGCGCTCACTCCGGATCCTTGCAGCCAGGTCGGACGGCGTTATCGCGGCCGCACAGCGATTCGCCTACACGGTCGAAATGTGGGACTCCAGTGGGAGTCGATTGGTCGAATTCCATCATGAGGTGAGCCTCAATGAGGTTGAGGTCAAGCAGGTTCCGTACAATCTGACGGATCACCCCATGCCGCACGAGGTGATGGCCGTTCGCTTCGACGACGCCGACAGATTGTGGGTTCTGTTCCGCATGGTGCGCGACGGCTGGGAGCGACACTACGAGCCGCGAGAGTTTCCCGGCGGCCTGGTCGGCGTTAGGCGGCGGCCGGATAGCACGTTGGACTCAATCTACGAATCAAGGCTCGATGTCATCGATCTGCAGTCAGGCACGATAGTTGTCAGAGCACAGTTGCCAGGTCTTTTCGAGACCTTTGTGGGCGACGGACTGCTGCTCGAACAGCGTGAGCTGCCGAACGCGGAGATGCAGTTGGCCGTCTGGCGCGTCACGATCGACGATCGGTAAACGGCTCCCATTTTCCCGCAAGCAGTAGGCCCCAGGTTCGAGCCCTGGCGGGGACATTTCGGGAGACTTCCCTTCCCGCACCGGAGCCCGGTTTTCAGCGTCGGTCAGCACGTCCCCTCAGGTCCGCGCGGCGGCCCGCGGTGTGCATGAGCACCACCAGTCCGACCCCCGCGGCGAACATGAGCGCCACACTCACCGTGCCCGGATCTCCCGCGGCGGGCAGCGTCAGGACTTCCCTGCCATGCCCCGGGTGGTCCACGAAGGGCCATAGCTTTCGCAGCGAGCCGGCCATCAACCCCACCAGCACCGCGAGGGTGCCGTCGCGCCACCTGGAGAACAGATACTTGAGAACGCGCGCGAAGGTGAGAAGGCCCGTGCCCATGGCCGCCACCATCGTGGCAACGACGGCCGCGGCCCCCGGGTCACCGTGGGAGACGGCCAGCGCAAGCGAGTGGAGCACGAAGTGGTAGAGCCCGAGCAGCAGCAGCACGAAAGCCCCTGACAGGCCCGGCAGGGTCATGGCCGAGATGGCCAGCGCTCCGCCCAGAAAGACGTAGCCGAGACCTGGATCGCGACCACCGGCGAGCGCGGCCGGCTGGGACACGGCAGAGATCGCCAACGGCCCCTCCGCCTCGCGGATCGAGCCTGCGGGCACGTTGGCGGCGTCGCCGGCCATCCGTGCGACGACCTCGATTTCGGCCGAGAGCGCGCCCGCGGGGACGGTGACCAAAGCAGCCAACCCGTATGAGGTTCCGGGACGGTCGTCGCCTCCGGGTGCGACCAGCGTCAGGTTCGCCGGTGTGAGCCGTACCTCGGCCGCCGGGGGTGCCGCGAATTCCAGCGACACCGCCCCGCGGGCGTGCCGCGTCGTCGTCGCCGGCAGCCCCGATACCCACGCCGCGAGGAGTGCGGCGCCCAGGGCGAGGAGCCACCGTGATGGCGTCCGGCGGCTGATCTCGCGAAACGGGATCACGACCGAGGCCGCGACGAGGCCCAGGAAGAGCCCCCGCAGCTGCGCCGGATAGCTATCCAGGAGTGGGGGGATGGTGTGGGCCCCGGCGGCAATCGCCGGGACGATGCCGGCCACCACCGACACCAGCAGCAGCACATGCCCCGCATCGCGCCCATTCCTGCTGTCGGTCAGCCGGGCGGGGTCCCGCAGTCCCTGTTTGAGCAGGGTGCGAAAGGCGGGGGTCCGGATGCGCCCGACCATCCCGGCGCCCACGCTTCCAACCGCGTTGACCAGGCGCGGGTAGATTCCCAGGATCAGCGCGACGGTGCCACCGGACACCCCCGGAACCACGTCCGCCAGACCCATGCAGATGCCGCGCAGGGTGTTCCCGAACCAGTGCTTCATCCCGGCTTGAGGTTCCATCCGCGGACTTCGTCGAGACGGGTGTAGTTCGTGAGGTCGAGGTGAAGAGGCGTCACCGAAACGTACCCTTCCTTGACCGCGCGGAAGTCGGAGTCCGGCCCGCCGTTCCAGTGCGGGTACCCGCCGCCGATCCAGTAGTATTCCCTTCCTGAAGGGTCCGGTGCCCGAGTGATGGAGTCGGTGTACCGGCGCCGCCCGAGGTTCGTGACACGTACGCCACACAGTTCGGATGGGGCGAGCGCGGGGAGATTCACATTCAGCAGTTCGTGCGGAGGAATGCCCTTCGCCACGATCTGCCTGAGGAGGCTGCTCACGACCGGCTGCCACCCCTCCACCTCTTCGATCCCCCGCCCCGCGTAGGAGAACGCCACCGCGGGAATCCCGAGGAGGGTGGCCTCAATCGCGGCCGCGACCGTCCCCGAGTAGAGGACGTCCTCCCCCATGTTGGGGCCGTGGTTGATCCCCGAGACGCAGAGGTCGGGGCGTTCGCCGAGGAGCTCGCTCACCGCGAGGATGACGCAGTCGGTGGGCGTACCGTCGAGGATCGTGGTCCCGTCCGGGGCCTTCCGCTTGCGCAGGGGGCTGTGCAGGGTCAGGGCGTTGCTGGACGCACTCTGCTCCCGGTCGGGGGCCACGACATCGACGGAGCCGATCTCATGAGCGGCTTCGGCAAGCACCCGGATGCCCGGGGACAGGTAACCGTCGTCGTTCGTGCAGAGAATGCGCACCGGCGAGCCAGGCGGCCTCAGCCGTCCGGGAGGGTCAGGACATCGCGAAGGGCCATGAGGCCCCCCTTGATCGAACCGAGGACCGCGGGTTCCGCATGCAGCTTCCGGACCTCGTCGATCCTGCCTCCCCGCCGCATCTTCTTCAACTCCCGTTTGGCACCCTCGATGGTAAAGCGCTTCTCGTACAGAAGATGCTTCACAAGGAGTACGGTCTCGATCTCCCTCATCCTGTACACCCGGCTGCCGCCCCGGTTCTTTGTTGGCGAGAGCACGTCGAACTGGGTCTCCCAGTACCGGAGGACATGGGCTTTGAGTCCCGTCAGATTGCTGACTTCCCCGATCGAATAGTATGTCTTGCGGGCGATCGGCTCCACGGCTTCAGCTCCCTTCCCCGACGAGGAGGATATCCGGGTTTTCGGACTTCGGTTCCCTGGTCATCAGCCGGTGCAGCGCTTCCATGGGATCCGCACCCTCGACGACGATCCGGAACACCTCGGCCGATACGGGCATTTCGATCCCCAGCCTGCGGGCGAGTCTGTGGACCGCCCGAACGGTCGCCACGCCTTCCGCCACCGTTCGCGCCTTGCCCATGATCTCTTCCATCGAGTGCCCCAGACCGAGGCGGTATCCCACGGTCCGGTTCCGGCTCAGCCCGCCGGTGCAGGTCAGAACAAGGTCACCCATCCCGGCGAGTCCGGCAAAGGTAGCGGGTTGAGCCCCGAGAGCCACTCCCAGCCGGCTGATCTCCGCCACCCCCCGGGTCATGAGCGCGGCCACGGCATTGTGCCCCAGCTCCAGACCCGACGCGACGCCGGCTGCCACGGCGATCACATTCTTGAGGGCGCCCCCCAGCTCGACACCCACCACGTCCGAATTGGTGTAGACCCGGAAGCGATCCGTCTGGAACAGTGCCTGGGCGCTGAGACGCGTCCCCTCGTCGCGGCTGGCCACCACGACGGCCGTCGGGGCACCGGCGACCACCTCCCGTGCGAAGCTCGGACCCGAAAGCACGCACAGCCGGTGCGATTGCTCCCGCGGCAGCACCTCGGCGAAGACCTCGTCCATTCGCCGCAGGGTCGTAATCTCGATCCCCTTGGAAGCGGTGACCACCATCGCCGGCGGAGGAATGAAGGGCGCCGCCTCCGCCAGCACGGCGGCCGAGTGCTGGACCGGGCACACCCACACCACGGCTTCCGCGTCGCGGAGGGCTGTCGCCAGGGAGTTGGTCACCGACAGGGACGGGTTCAGGGAAACCCCTTCCAGGTAAAGGGAGTTCTGACCGATTTCCCTGACGGACGCCGCCACCTCCGCCTCCCGGGCCCAGAGTCGCACATCCGCGCCGGTATCGGCCAGCAGGTTGGCCAGGGTGGTGCCCCACGCACCCGCGCCGATGACCGATACCCTGTGTGGGATGGGAGCGCTCATGGGTCCTCCCGGTCGACTGCGCCGGGTTTTCCGAGGCGCGGCTCCGTTCCCGCCATCAGCCGGCGAATGTTGGAACGGTGGGCCCACACCACGAAGGCGGCGATGAAGCCGAGGAAGACCCGCACCGAGAGCCCGGCGTCGGCGATGAGCAGTCCCGCGATCCCGACCGCGAGGGCGGCGGCAATCGACGCCAGTGACACGATTCGGGTGGCCAGCATGGCGATCAGCCAGGTTCCGACGCCGGCCAGCACCGCAACCGGTGCGACCGCGGCCAACACACCCGCGCTGGTCGCGACCCCCTTCCCTCCCTTGAAGCCGACCCAGAAGGAGAAGACGTGGCCCACAATCGCCGCCGCGCCGTATAGGACAGTCCACCACGCGGCGGTCTGACCATCGAAGGCCGGGAACCACCACACGGGTGCAAAGCCCTTGAACACATCGACGGCGACGACAGGGAGTGCGGCCTGCCAACCCAGAACCCGGAACGCGTTGGTAGCCCCCAGGTTGCAGCTGCCGAGCGTACGGAGGTCCTTGCGATACACGAACCGGCCGATCCAGAAAGCCGACGGGACCGACCCGGCCACATACGCCGCCAGAACCAGCATGAGTGCGCTCGTCACGGTCTCCCCCGTCGTGTTGGGCAAGCCGGGTCCCGGCCGCCGATCACCGGCCGGGATTTCCTCACGACGTTACCACATGCGCTCCAGGGAATCCAGACCGGTCAACCCCGGTCACGCGCCGCTCCTGCGTAGCCTGATCCGTATCGGCACGCCCGTGAAGTCCCACCTGGCCCGCAACTGGTTCACGATGTAGCGGCGATAGTGGGCCGGGATCTCGTCGGGGAGGTTCGAGAAGATGATGAAGGTGGGGGGTGACGTACGGGCCTGGGTGGCGTACTTGAGCTTGACCGCCCGCCCGCGGGCGTGTGGTGGTGGCTGCCGTTCCGCCAGCGCCTCGACCGCCTCGTTCACCTGCGGGGTACCGATATGCTGCTGCCGCAGCTCTGCGACTTGCCGGACCAGATCGAGGGTCTTGCGGACGCGCAACCCCGTAAGCGCCGACGCGAAGAGGAAGGGCACGTGCTTGAGAAAGGGCGCCCTCTTCCCTGCTTCCCGTTCGAATTCGGCCGCCGTTTGCGTTTCCTTGGCCACCAGGTCCCACTTGTTGCACACCATGATGACCCCGCAGCCGGCTTCCCAGGCGGTCTCCGCGACCTTTACGTCCTGCACGTGGAGGCCCTCGGCACAGTCCACGACCACCAGACACACGTCCGCCTCGCGAACGACCCGTGCGGTGCGCAGGCTGCAGTAGTACTCCACCGAGTCCTTCATGCGCGCGTGGCGGCGAAGTCCCGCCGTGTCGACGAAGGTGAGGTTCAGCCCGTGGTACTTCATGGCCAGATCAATCGGGTCCCGGGTTGTCCCGGGCACTTCGCTCACAACGACACGCTCTTCACCGAAGAGCCGGTTCACCAACGTTGACTTCCCGGCGTTGGGCTTCCCGATCACCGCCACCCTGAGGTCGTCGGGTTCGGGTTCACCCGTCTCTTCCGGAAGCAGGGGGACCATGACGTCGAGCAGATCGCCGAATCCCCTTCCGGAAACCGCGCTGACCGGGTGGGGCTCTCCCATCCCCAGCTCCCAGAAGTCCAGATGGGTGCGCTCGGTCGGGAGGTTGTCCACCTTGTTGACCGTCAGAAGGACGGGCTTGTCCGATTTGCGCAGTACCTCCGACAGCTTCTGGTCCAGTGGGTGTACGCCCGTCTTGGAGTCCACCAGGAGGAGGACCACGTCCGCCTCTTCGACTGCGATCATTGCCTGCTCGCGGATCAGGCGGTCGATCGTCCTCTGCGAGCCCTCAACGACGCCTCCGGTGTCCACGAGGAAGAAGTTGCGGCCGGTCCAGTCCGCCTGCCCGAAATTCCGGTCGCGCGTCACGCCGGGGGTGTCGTCCACGATCGCCACCCGTCGCCCGATGGCCCGGTTGAAGAAGGTGGACTTCCCCACGTTGGGACGGCCCACCACCGCGACGACCGGAAGGCTCATCGAAGTGCCGGTACGCGGTCGGTGGTCAACGTCTCGACGAGTTCATGACCGGGACGCACCACCGCCGGCGACAACTGGCGCGACATGTCGGAAAGAGCCACACCGTCGATGAAGACGTCGTCGCCGTTGAGGGCCTCGCCCGGAAGAAGCACGAGGTCGCCGCTTCGGGAGCCGGCGACCGCATCCAGTATGTCCGCGCCGGACAGCAGCCCGGCGATCGTCACCGACGGCCCGAAGTAGCGGTTCCGGACGGCGACGACCTCTACAGCGCAGCCCATCCCGCGGGAGACCCGGGGGGCCAGCTCTTCAAACCAGGGGCGCATCGATGCACCGGTGACGATCCGCACCCGGTCCACACCGTCCACCGGCGCAAGACGGTCCTTCCGCTCGTGGAACGAGTCCAGGAGGGTCCTGAGTGCTCCCACACCGTTCTCGAGGAGCGCCCAGTCGTCGTAGTAGCCGGCCGCCGGGACATCTCTTCCGGCAATCAGGAAGAGCTCGTCGGCCGCGTAGCACCAGCCGTGCCCCCGCTCCCGCATGGCCTGGTCGCGAATGGCCCCGGTCTGTCGTACCGCGGTCGCCGCCTCGGCGGGCCGCAGCAAACGTACCGGGCGGCCGAGGTTGTAGCGGGTGAGGCCCACCGGCACGACCGAGAGCGTCAGTACGCCCTTGCCGAGCGCGTAGAGTTCGCGGATGGTGCGGTCGAGCTCCTTGCCATCGTTCCAGTCCGGACACAGCACGACCTGCGTGTGCACCTCAAGGCCGCCGTCCAGCAGATCCTGCAGCTGTTCCAGGATCAGCCCCGCTCGGTCGTTCTTGAGGAGACGAATCCGGACGTCCGGGTTCGTGGCGTGAACGCTCACGTAAAGCGGGGAAATTCGCTGGTCGACGAGGCGTTGCAGACCTCGCGGACCGAGATTCGTCAGGGTGACGTAGCTGCCGTAGGTGAATGAAAGACGGAAGTCGTCGTCACGGAGCCAGAGCGGTGCCCGCGCGTCGGGGGGATTCCCGTCGATGAAACAGAAGACGCACTCGTTGGCGCATTCCCGGATCGTGTCCCTCGCCGGCACGATACCGAGCCGTTCGGACGGGTCCCGGGATATCTCGTAGACGGCGGGGACGCCATCGGGGTCCACGGCCTCGAGTTCGAGCTCGTTTTCGGCTGTAAGGAAGTGGAAATCGATGCTGTCCCTCACCCGGGCCCCGTTGACGGTAACGATCCTGGTCCCGATGCGGAGCTCGAGGGCTTCCGCTATCGAGCCCGCTCCGATTTCGCCGATTCGCACCACGAGCTTACGCCTCCCCAGTCGGCGGGAAAGCGAGTTTCTCCAGCCGGGTAAGCCTCGCCCACCGCTCCTTCAGCGGTGCCGGGCGAGCATCTCCTGGAACTCGATGCTGCTGCGCACGGGCTCCCACGTGTAGCGTGTGGAAAGGCTGTTGATGGTCACCAGGGTAGAGCTGGCGATCAGGGGCTCGAGCAGGGACACCGCCCCCTGCACATCGCCGAGTTCCGCGTGGGTCTGCGCCCAGCGGCGCTGGACCGCCGGCCGCTCGTCGTCGCTGACCGGCATGGACATCGCCTTCTCCAGAGCCGCGCGGGCGTCGCCGATCCTGCCGGCACGCGCAAGGTTGCGAGCGTACTGGCCCTGCCAGTTGGCCTGGGCATCGGGATCGGCAAACTCCAGAGGATTGCGGTCCCATGCAGCGACCAGTTCTCCCCACAGGATCCGCGACTCGTGTTGCCGGCCGGCAACCCGGTGTACCCACGCTTTCTCCGCCTGGCATTCGCACCTGTAGGCGGGATCGGGGTGGTCCGGCGAGAAACTCAGGATCATCTCGTCGAACTCGCCTCCCAGAAGCAGAGACGGGAAGTTGTTCGTTATATCAGCGACCTGCTGAGGCGACATGCGGATCCGCTGGCGAGCCGCACGGAACGCCCTCTGCATCCCGTTGGAGCCCTTGCCCGACGCCAGAGCCTGGAAGATCATCTCGGTGACCCAGGCATTGTCGGTTTGCTCGAGGGCCGATGTGGCTCTTTCCAGAATTGCGTCGGCGCCGGCAAAATCGCCCAGAAGCCGTGCCGCTGCCGCACCACGGAGGAGTACATCGACATTTACGGCATTCTCCGCCGCTTCGACACGACGCATGAGCTCTTCCGCGGGTGTCTGTCCGGCCAGCGGCGCAACCGTCACCAACGCAAGCGAAACTACCAGGAGTGTTCGAAAGCGCTGCATATCTACCTCCTGCCTGAGGTGATGTACCGGACGGGGCCTTCAGGCCCGGTCCACATGAACATCCAAGTTACCGGCCTGAACAACCACGCGCCACCGCTGCCCGCGCCTCACGCTCCTCGATTGACGGCGGGCGAGCGGGAGACGGGACTCGAACCCGCGACCCTCAGCTTGGGAAGCTGATGCTCTACCAACTGAGCTACTCCCGCGGCTCGCTCCGCAACCAGGGACCTACGGACTCAACACCTCGAAGTAGTAGCCCATTACGCTCTCGTCGCTGTCCAGGGTCGCCCGGAAGGGCTCCGCACCACCCTGCGCGGGCGCCGTCACGCGAATGTCGCTGGCACCGACTTCGGCCCCGTCTTCGCCATTGAAGTGGACCCGGATCGTCACCGTTGCTCCGGCATCCAGAGTATTGTTGACGAGTGTCCCGACGAGCGATGCTCCCCCCCGAGCCTGGGGCTCCAGGGTGGATTGCTCGAGGTTGAAAGGCATCGCTTCCCGAGCCTCGAGGACCTGCACCGCCTCCTGGGTCTCGTCGGTTGCGACCAGCCCCTGGGCGAGAATCGTATAGCTGTCCGGGTTGTGGCCGTCCAACTCCAGCAGGTCACGTGCCACGGGGATCAGCTCTTCCCAATTCTCCGCGTCAACGAGCGACTGGGCAAGATTGAACAACGCGTCCCGGTTCTCGGGAGCGACCTCCGCCACCTGGCGGAAGGCCTCGGCCGCGCGGCCGTAGACGTTGGCGGAATACAGACCCACCCCGATGTTGAAGTACTCCCGCATGCCCAGCCCGGTCCCGGCGAGCAGGTTGTCGTAGATGGCCTGCGCGGAATCGGGCATTCCGGCCCGGGAAAGGACTGTCGCCAGGCTGGACAGGGCCCCGACGTCGCCGGGGTTGGACTCGAGAAATCTCTCGTACTCGGCGGCAGCTTCATCATACCGTTCTGCTTCGCTCAGGAGCTGGGCCCGGTTGAAGGTCACGCTGAGTTCCCTGGAGGCCCAGTCGACCGCTGTAGCGCTGTCGACCTCCTCCATGCGAGGGCCCCGGATGATATCGAGGGCGGCTCCGTACGCGTCGATGGCGTCCTGGGTTCGTCCCAGGTTGTTGTAGGTGACACCGAGGTTGATCAGTGCTTCCGGTCGCTGCGCCGAGAACATCACTTCGGCGGCTGCCAACAGGCGGGCGCCCTCTGCCGAGTCTCCGGCGTCGAGGGGGCCGATCGCCTGGTTGAACAGTTCGATCCACGTCGACTCGCGCTGGACCCGGATGTCCTGATCGTAGTCGGGATACAGCTCCAGTGCCACCTCGAAGAGCGAATCGGCGGCGACGTAGTCGGCAAGGCCGATCTGAGCCCTGCCGGCCTGAAAATAGCCGAGTGCGTTCGTCGAATCCTCCATTATGGCGTTGAAGGCTTCATTGAGAGCGTCCTGGTACCGTTCCACGGCACCGAGTGTCTGCGCCTGGGTGAGGTACAGCTCGGCAGTCCGAGTGTGATCGTTCTCTCTGGGGGGATTCCCTTCCTCACCACCACCCCCGCCTCCCCCGGACGCGCAGCCCGACAGAGCGAAGACGGTCGCGGCCACCAACGGGAATCCGAACCGGGATTTGTTCACAACAAACCTCCTGAGGTCGTTCAGTGTGCCCCGCTCTCGTCGGCAGCGAAAACGGGCTTTGTCCGTCAGTTAGTATATTGATGGCTTCCAGACTGGTCAAAGGGTGAGCCGCCGCGGCCGGTGAGAATTCCGTGATCCCGGTCAGGATCTTCGCAGATAGGTCAGGATCCTGGCTCCCATCGCTTCGCTGAAGCCCGGGATGCGGCCGATCTCGGCGGGGGTGGCCTCCTTCACGTTCCGGAGCGAGCCGAAGCGTGACAGCAACGCCTGCTGACGACGGGGTCCGATTCCCGGAATGTCGCCCAGTTCCGAACGTACGGTTCGGCGAGTCCTGAGCTTGCGGTTGTAGCGAACGGCGAAGCGGTGCGCCTCGTCGCGAACTCGCTGCAGAAGGTGAAGGGAGCGGGCCGTCCGGGGAAGTCGAAGCCCGTCCTTGTCCCCCGGTTGGAAGACCTCCTCCTGTCTCTTCGCCAGCGCCACCAGAGCGACCTGCGAGAGTTGGAGACCAGCGAGCGAATCGCGGGCAGCCGCGAGCTGTCCCTTGCCACCGTCGATCACAACCAGGTCCGGGAGGGGTCCAAGCTCCTTGACCCTGCGGGCGAAGTACCTCCGGACCGCCTCGGCCATCGACCGGTAGTCGTCGTTCCTCCATTCACCCTGGATTCTCATGTGCCGGTAGCCGGACGTCCGGGGCTCGCCGTTCTGGAAGACCACGGTGCTGGCGACGGCCTCGGCTCCCTGCGTGTGCGATATGTCAAAGCACACGATGAGGCGCGGGACAACCTTTAGACCCAGGTAGTCCTGCAGCTCGTACAGGACGTCGTCGGTGCGCGGGAGCGGCACACCCCCTTTCATCACCCGGTCGTCCAGGGCCTGGCGCGCATTGGCGAGTGCCAGTTCAAGCAGTCGCGCCTTGGCGCCACGCCTGGGCACACGCAGCGATACCTTCCGCGAGGCGTGCGTGCTCAGGATGCTCTCAAGAAGCTCCCGGTCCGGAAACGTCGCTGGAAGCAGCACTTCACGGGGCAGTTGCTCGAACGCGCGCGCGCCGCTCGACAGGTACGCGTGGGACAGCGACCGCGACAACAGGTCGGCGTCCGCCTCCCCCTCCACGCCGGCCATCACATGCGTACTCCGGCCGATCAGGACGCCATCGCGGATGTGCAGGGTCACGGCCGCGCCCAGGGAGCCGTCGCGGGCGATGCCCACGACGTCCTGATCCCCTCCTCCGACCTTCTGAACCCGCTGTTGGCGCGCGATGCCGTCCAGCCCGGCCAGAACATCGCGCAGGTGTGCGGCTCTCTCGAAGTCCATTTCGGCAGCGGCTTTACGCATGTCACCTTCAACCTCTGCCTGCATGGTCGCCACGTCCCCCGAGAGCACGCGCAGGACCTGGTCGATCATGGCCCTGTAGTCCACCTGAGACTGGAGCCCGACGCACGGAGCCTCGCATCGGCCGATGTGGTGGTCCAGGCAGGGGCGGGCCGGTGTCTCCACGGGAAGGTCGTATCTGCACGAGCGGATGCCGTGGATTCGCTTGACGACCTCCAGCGCGCGGCGCACCCGCGCGACCGACACGAAGGGCCCGAAGTAGCGGGCGCCATCCTTATGCACCCGCCGCGTCACGTAGGCCCGTGGGAAGGCTTCGTTCACCGTGACCTTGATGTACGGATACTTCTTGTCGTCACGGAGTTGAATGTTGAATCGGGGTTGGTGCTCCTTGATGAGGTTGGCCTCGAGGATCAACGCCTCCGCCTCCGAGCCCACGACGAGGATATCGACGTCGACGGCCTGGCGGGCGAGCTCCCGCGTCTTGACGTCCGTGCTCCTGCCCTGCCCGAGGTATGTGCGCACCCGGGTACGAAGCGACTTGGCTTTGCCGACATACAGGATCTCGCCCCGGGCGCTTCGGAACATGTATACGCCCGGGTCGACGGGAAGGCGGCCTGCATGCTCGGCGTCAAAGGGAACCCCACCGCCGGTCACGGCCGTCACCCGCGACGGAATGGAGAGCGCAGCCTCACCGGTGAGACTCCGAGAGCACGCGTGACGCCGAGGTAGACGAACGCAACCGGCAGAATCGTCGCGGCGGCATGCAGTATCGGGGGCACCGGTGGCAGCAGCAAACCGGGAAGCACTCCCGTAGCGGTTGCGACGGCGGCAGCGAACAGGTACCGCACCACGCGGCCGTCCACGAGAGTCAGTCCGGGAAGGCGCCGGCCCAGCCCACGTCTGAGCAGGCAGAGCTCCAGCCATGAGCCAACGGCCGAGCCCCCGGCCAGGCCGGCCGCTCCCAGTCCCAGACCACCGACGACATATCGGTCGAGGGGGAACATCAGCGCCACGCCCACACTGGCCGAGACGGCAATCCGCGCATAGGCGATTCTGGCCGGCGTGCGTGTGTCGCCGAGCGCGAAGAAGGTCGAGGAGAGGACGCGCGCCGTGCCGGCCGCGGGAAGTCCCAGAGCGTAGACCGCCAGGATCAACCCGACTGCAGTCACCTGCCCCTGGTCGAAGGCTCCCCTCTGGTAGATCGCCATCACCTCCTCGCGATGGAAGATGTACCCCGCGGTCACCGGGATCATCCAGAAGAGCACCTTTCCCGTTGCTTGGCCCACCCGTTCGCGCACCGCGGTCATGCCGGACGTCCGGTCTCTCGACAGCTCCGGAAGCTCGGCCGCGGCGATCGAAAGGCCGAACAGGGACACCGGGAGCAGGTACAGGGTCTGGGCGTAGCCCATGGCACCGACGGCGCCGACGGCGAGGAGGGAGGCGAGGTTGGTATCGAGGAGGGCGCCCAGATTGACTGCGCCGCGGGCCGCCACCGCCGGAACGAAGTTGGTCACGATCTCCCTCACCCCCGTGATCCGCGTGTCGAGCGAAGGTCGTGCATGTCTCAGGTAGCGCACCAGGAAGGGGAGCTGAAACAGCAACTGCAGAGCGCCCCCCACCAGAGCTCCCCACGCCAGGGCGACGAGCAGGTCGACCCCGGCAACGCCCCGTCCGCCGGCCGTGACCATCGCGACGATCATGGACAGGTTCCACAGCGCCGGCGCCACGTAGGAGATGAAGAAGCGTCGACGACTGTTGAGGATCCCCAGGGCCCACGCCGAGATCACCAATACCCCCGTCATGGGAAAGAGCACCCGCAGAAGTGTCACCAGGATCTCCGCCCTGCCGTCCCCGGTGAAACCGATGGTGAAGACCGCGACCAGAATCGGTGCGGCCCAGCTTCCGATCAGCGCCAGCGCCCCGGCCGCAGTCGCCAGGAGTCCCAGCACGGCTCCGGCGGCGCGCCCCGCCTCCTCTTCCCTCCCCTCCTCCAGGAGACGGACGTACACCGGGATGAAGGAGGCGCTGAGGCTCCCCTCGCCGAGGAGGTTCTGGATGACATTGGGGATCTTCAGCCCCGCTCGCCACGCGTCCGCCAGGGGGCCGTTTCCGAAGTAGTGGGCAAAGGTTATCTCGCGCACGAGCCCGAAGACCCTGCTGACGAGGATGCCCGAGGCTACTCTGGAGGCCGCCAACGTCGGCAGGAGCTACGGAAGCGCGTCAGGATCGGAGCGCTCTGTCAGGAGCTTCTGGAAGAACTGGCTCTCCTCGTCGAGACGGCCCACCTCTTGCCCCAGCCGCTCCAACTCACTCTCCAGGTACACGAGTCTCTCGTGTGCGCCCCCGTCCCCTTCAGTCAGCTTCCGGCGCTCAAGCCGCCTGGCGATCGCCTTCCCCACATCGGAGTCGAGCACGATGGCGAGGATGGGGATCATCAAAATGAGAACCACGATCAGTTGCAGCATACGGTAAAGCTACCGTGTCACCGCGGCGCGTGGCAAAGCCTCCGGGCTCGGAGGGTCGCCCCGGATCCATGGCGCCGGAGGCCACACGGAACCCATCGGCGGGAATCAGCGCCGCCGCAACTCCACCTGGATCTCCCGACGGGCCATGGACACGAAGCCGTCGCCGTATCGCAACAGGTATTGCATGGGACTCAGTACGCGATCCTGCGATTTGCCATCGGGCCACAGGTTGATCCGAGCCTTGTCGATCTGGTTCCAGGTCGTCTGGTTATGCCGCTTGACGGCCCGAATCACCTTTTTCTCCAGGGTACCGAGCGCCGCCAGTCCGGCATTCCTGGTCTTAACCACCGTCCCCCTCAGCCCGGGATCGAGGTCGGAACATGCGTCGCCGAGTTCCCGAGCGAGCGACTCGACCGTATCGCGCCAGCGCGCTATCGGTCCGCTCACCTCTTCCGGTAAGCGGTCCCTCGCAAATCGGCTCACCAGAGCCTCCCCTTCCCGCACGTCGTCCACGGTGATCCCGAACTTCTCCATGACCTTGGCCACCTTGCCTTCGACCACCAGCAACGAGGCTCGCGGGGCCACGATCGGCATGTCCACGCCGTGGTGTCGGAAAAGGCCGGCAAGCTGCCCGAAGTACGCCAGCTCGCCCGGTCCGCCAACGTAGGCAAGCGTCGGGAAAACGGAGCTTTCCACCACCGGACGAAGAAGGACGTTCGGCGAGACAGCGTGCGGAGACTCCTCCACCAGGCGCATGACTCGCTGCCTCGACAGATGTCGACCCGACCGCTTCAGCGTGAAGCCCCCTGTCGCCTGATGGAGCCTCTCGCGGCCCGACTGCGAGTCTACGAAGAGGTTGGCTGCGCCCGGAAGCAGCGATGCCTGCAGGTCGTAACCCCCGCTCGTCAACGCCTCCGCCGTTTCGTGAAGTGCGGCCTCGGCGCCGACGGGGTCTTCGGCCTCGGAGCGGAAGACCGGCCTTGACGCTTCCTTCAGGCGGGGGTCTCCGGCGTCCACCAGACCCACGTTTGTGTCGCGCAGGAGTTCCGCCATGAGAGTCGAGAAGGCCGACCCCATGGTGGCCCCCGGCGTGAAGGTGTCGCGCAGCAGGTCCATGTAGCGGGCATGGTAGTCGTTCTGCGGAAACCGCCCCGCCAACTCCTCGACCACCTCCGCGACACCGTTGCCGAGGCGTGTGCGCCCCAGCGGCCGGCGAGCTTCCGGCTTACCGTCGCCCAGGGTGAGGCGGAGCAGCTGGTTGGACCCGTCGATGATGTGAGTGTGGTTCGCCTCTTCCCAGTCGTGGTCGTCCGAGGCGACCCAGAACAGCGGCATGACCGGCCTGCCAAGGGCGTCCGCCAGCTCCTCGGCCAGCCTGGCAGCGGTCAGTGCCTTGTAGAGGCTGTAAAGGGGTCCGCCGAAGAGGCTCGGCTGCTGTCCGGTAGTGACGAAACAGCCCCCCTCTCGAATCACTTCGCGCAGGGCGTTCTCGGCGTGCGGTCCCGCTGGCCGGATGATCGCCGCCGCGGTCGTCAGAGTGTCCGGACCGGTGGCCCGGTCCAGCTCTTCCGCCTTCCTGCGATAGGTGTCGAGGTCGAATGGGGAACCCCGGTAGAAACCGGCCGCGGCGTCCACTCCGGCAAGATAGTCCCGGACCAGGCGCGAACCGCCCAGAGGTCTCGCGAGCAGGCGCACTATTTGTGCACCTTCCGGGCCGGGTGCGACCCCGCCCGACAATCCCCTGCTGCAGTGCACATCACGGAGACGCCTCGGCCACCACGATGTACCGGGGCGACGCCAGCGTGAAAGGTGATCTGTCGTAGCCGCCGAAACGCGGGCCCGGGAAGAGCCCGGCGCGGACCATCATCGAATCGAGCTCCTCGGGACGGTACAGGCGCACTCGTTCCACAAACTCGCGTCCCGGTTTTCCCTCGCGCGGCCCGATGGTGATTCTCTTCTCGACGACCCGGCCGTTCTCGACCAGGCGCCGCTCCTGGATCACGTCGGCCCCCGAAACCGTCCGCCGGTCTTCGGTTCGCAGATTGGTCACCACCTCTTCCGCATTCATGAAGTCGAGGAGGAACACTCCCCCGGGCCGAAGGACGCGCCGTACCTCGTGCAACACCCCGAGGTCGTCGCTCTCGTCGTCGAAGTAGCCGAACGAGGTGAAGTACGAAGTCACCACGTCGAATGAGGCCGGCCGAAACGGGAGCAATCTCATGTCGGCGCGGACCAGCCCGGCTTCCGGCAAGGCGGCGCGGGCCGCGTCGATCATGCGTTGCGACAGATCGAGGCCCATGGCGTGGTATCCGATGCGGTCGAGTTCAACCAGGTGCCGCCCCGCACCGCAGCCGAGGTCCAGGACGCGAGTGCCGGAGCCACGCCCCTCTGTCTCCCGCAGGAGTTCGACGGCCCGCCGCGCCTCGGCCCGGTCCCGATGAGGGTACAGGGCAAGGTATTCGCCGCCGAACCAGTCGCGGAACCAGGGAGTTCGCTTCACTTCGGTCCTTTGTGGTAGGGTTCGTGCCTCAGAATCGTTCCGGCCCGGTACAGCTGCTCGGCGAGCACCAGACGAGCAAAGTCGTGTGGAAGGGTGAGCGCGGAAAGGGAGAGACCGAATCGGCACTCCTGCCTGAGCCCCTCTTCGAGTCCGAACGCACCGCCTATCACGAATTGGACGCCCCGCCCAGGCCCCCGTGTCCGTCGCTCCAGCCACCGGGCCAGCTCGACCGACGACCAGCGGTCGCCGCGCCGGGTCAGGGCCACTCCGAGGTAGCCGGGACGCAGCCGCGCGCGAATCCGGTCCGCCTCCCTGCGAAGGACTTCCGCGGCGACCTTCCCACGCGCCTGCGGCACCTCCTCCACCTTGAGCGGCCAGTAGCGCGCCGCCCGGGTTTCGTACTCCCGGATCACCGGCGCCAGCGCCCTTGCCTTGCCCACCACCACTACCGAGACGCGCATCGGCTCCCCACCACTTGTTCGAGGGCACCGCGAAGTGGCCCTTCCGGCTCCCCCATCACCCGAAAGCCCACCACGATGCACTGGCGAGCCACTTCAGGGAAGGCCCTGAGCTTCACGGCGTCCTTGGCCGTACACACCATCGTCCGGCCCCTGCACCGGGCCAGAAGGGCAGCCACATCGTCCCCGGTGTAGTCATGGTGGTCCGGGTAGGCGGCGAGGTCGATCCCGCCACCGCGAAGCAGTTCGGCCAGGCCATCGGCGAACGGGGCCGGCCGCGCGATCGAGCAGACGGCCAGCACGTCCCCGTGCGGCGGGGCCGCAGGCTCACCGTCCAGGTCACTCCACTCGCTCATCTTCATCTCGATCTCCACGACGGACACCTCAGGGGCCACCCGGCTCAACCGTTCGCGCCACGCCGCCGCAGCCCCGCGGCAGGGTGTTCGCCGGGTCACGAGGACGTGGGTGGCACGCCTTGCTGCGGAGAGGGGCTCCCTGTACGGTCCCCGGGGCAGCACGCGCACCCGCCACGGATCTTCGGCGGCGAGGAGCAGGATGTCCAGCGCGCGGGCAACGCGCCTGTGCTGGAAGCCGTCGTCCAGGAGGGCCAGATCGTGCCCCCGTCCGCCAGCCGCGCTCACTCCTTTCCGGCGATCGCCTCCCGTGAAGACCGCGTCACTTCCGAACCACTGCCGGTACAGCGCGGCTTCGTCCTCACCATACCCCCGCGTGACCACGGCCGCGCTGACGCTACGCCCCTGGAGCCAGTCGCGCAGCCAGCGCAGGACGGGCGTCTTCCCGGTACCGCCCACCGTGAGGTTTCCGACGGATATTACCGGGATCGGCACCCCCGGCGGCGGCTTCCGGTCGTACCAGGCGTTGCGCGCGCGGGCGGCCACCCGGAACGCCGCCTCCGCCGGAGTCAGCAGTGCGCCCACTACACGGGCCACCGGGCGCGGCTCTTCGTGAGCCCAGAAGTCACGAATCAGGGTACGAGGCCCCCGCCCGGTCATGGGCCCGCCATCCGCCGGGTTTCTCGCACGATCTGTTCCGCCAGGTCGACCACCCGGATGGCGGCTCCCGGTGATCCCAGCGCCGCCCGGATTCCTGCCAGACCCTCCAGCAGCTCCCGACGTTCCCGGGATTCCTCGTCCAGGAGGGGTTCGATTGCGGCGACGAGCGCGGAGGTCGTCACTTCACCCTGGATGAACTCCGGAACGACCCGATCCCCCGCGACCAGATTGGCCAGTGCCACATGCGGGACCCGGACCAGCCGCCGAGCCAGGAAATGGGTGAGCGGGTGGGTAACGTAGGCGACCGCGAACGGCATGCCGGCAAGGGCGGCTTCCAGCGTGCTGGTTCCCGACTTGACGAGGCCCGCTGTAGCCAGGGCTCGCAGCGATGCCCCGTCTTCGGTCGTCGGAAAGGGGAACGGGCGATAGGCCGACGCAGGCAGGTCGGACACCTTGCTGACGATCACCTGGAGTCCGTGAACACGCCGTTGCAGTTCCCTGCCGGCGGCCGTAAAGGGTCGGGCATGGCGGACCAGCTCCTGTCTTCGTGATCCCGGAAAGATTGCCAGCACCGGCTGCCCGGGCGCGACACCCAGCGTCCGCGCCAGAGCCTCCGGGTCGCCCGGCGACTCCTCGTCCAGCAGCGGATGACCCACGAACTCGGCCCGGCCCCCGTGTACCTGATACAGTTCGGCCTCGAAGGGCAGGATGACCGCGATCCGGTCCGCGGTCCGGGACAGCCGTTCGGCACGCCCCGCCTTCCACGCCCACACCTGCGGACCGATGTAGTAGAGAACCGGAATCCCCAGCTTTGCGGCGTGCCGGCTGATCCTCAGATTCAGCCCGGGGTAGTCGACAGGGAGGACGAGGTCGAATCGCTCCTCTTCCAACAAGTGCTTCAGCCGCGACTCGAGACGCCGAAAGAAGGGGAGTCTCTTCAGGACTTCCGCATATCCCATGACCGCGAGTTCGTCCAGGCCACAGATGAGCCGAACTCCGGCAGCGGCCATCCGTTCGCCACCTAATCCGATCATCTCGGCTCCCGGCCACCGACGACGAAGCTCGCGGGCCACGCGCGCTCCATGGACATCTCCCGAGGCCTCCCCGGCGAGGATCATCACCCTCCCCGGCCCGTGGCGCCCGGAAGAGCCGTGGTGCCGCGTCGCCCCTCCCCCGCCGGGCGGCTCTCCGCTCAACAAGTCAGAAGATGCTTCCGAGGTACCAGATGATCGCGATCACGACCACGAGCAGTGCCACAAGTGTTCCCGGAGACCTCCCCTTTTTCGCGTCGAGCCACTCGCGCTTACGACGCCGACGCACGCGTATGAGCGACATGATCCTCTATCTGTTGCTGGATTGCCAATGCGAGCTCCAGGGCCCGGCGTCCATCCTCGCCTGTCACGGGAGGCGGCGCCAGTCCCGCCATCGCGTCGCGGAAGGACGTCAATTCGGAAGTCAGAGGCTCGGAGCCGTCGCCAACGATGGGAATCCGTTCCACGATGGATGCCAATCCCGCCAGCGAAGGAACCCCGTCGGGCAGCGACGGCCCGTCAAGCACCGAAACACCGTCCTTGACCCGGTAGAACTCGCCACGGCCGGCTGCCAGATCCAGCGACAGGTACCCTGAACGCTGCCAGACCCGCAACTTTCTGACCCGGCCCACCGAGACGCGGCTCGCAGTCAGATTCGCGACCGCTCCCCCCTCGAATTCGAGCCGGGCGTTGGCGATGTCCACATGCCGCGAGAGCACGGCCACCCCCGTCGCGGCCATGTTGACCACCGGCCGCCCAACCAGACTGCAAAGCAGATCCACGTCGTGAATCATGAGGTCCAGCACGACGGCAACGTCCAGCGACCGGGGGGTAAACAGCGCCAGTCGGTGCGATTCAACGAAAAGGGGACGGTCCAGGTAAGGTCTGGCGGCCACCAAAGCGGGGTTGAAGCGCTCCACATGCCCTACCTGCATGAGCACACCGCGCTCTGTCGCGGCGTCGATCATTCTGTCGGCCGCCGCGGTGTCGGGAGCCATTGGCTTCTCGACGAAGACGTGCAGTCCGGCCTCGATCGCCTCCAGCGCGACCTCTTCGTGATCAGTCGTGGGGACGGCGATCACCACGCCATCGCTGGCATCCAGCAGCTCCGCGAGGGAAGAACTCACACGGACACCGTACTCTGCTCCGACGGTGGCGCTTCTGTCCCGGTCGATGTCGAAGATGCCCGTGCAGCACACCCCTTCCAGGTCCCGAACGACACGCGCGTGGTGCCGTCCCAGCGACCCAGTGCCGACGATCCCGATCCCCGGACGCCCTGTGGCGCCAGGGCGCTCAAGAGATGACGCCACGCGTGCTGTTGCGAATGAAGTCAAGGAAGTAACCCACCTCCGGACAGCGAAGGCCCTCCTCCGCCTCGACCCGCGATACCGCACGGGACAGGTTCAGATTGGACTTGAAGAGGATGCGGTAGGCCTTCTTCAGGCGGCGGCGGACCTCCGGCGACAGTCCCCTGCGTTCAAGACCCACGGTGTTGAGTCCGTACAGTTTGGGAGAGGGGTTTCCGACCACGCGGCAGTACGGTGGCACGTCCTGAGGGATCCTGGATCCTCCGCCGACGAACGCGTGTGCGCCAATTCGAACGAACTGGTGAATCGCGACCAGTCCGCTGACGATCGCCCAATCCTCGATCGAGACATGGCCGGCCATGTTGGTCGCGTTCGATATGATCACATGGTTCCCGAGCTCACAGTCGTGGGCGATGTGGCAGTAGGCCATGAGGAGGCAGTCCGAGCCAACGACGGTTTGTCCCGAAGCGGCGGTCCCCCGGTTCAACGTCGCGAATTCCCGGATCACGGTCCGGTCTCCGACTTCGAGAAAGGTCCGTTCTCCTTCGTACTTGAGATCCTGAGGGTCCGTCCCCAGAACGGCACCGTTGGCGATCCGGCAGTCGGTGCCGATCATCGTGTCCTTCTCGACAAGAACCCGGGGACCGATGCGCGTATTGGCACCCACCACGACCCCGGGGCCAATGATGGCGAACGGGCCGACCTCGACCTCGGGCCCCAATTCCGCGCGCGGATCGACGATTGCGGTCCCATGAACCACGGCCTTGGCGTGACCCGTGGCGGCACTCTTCATCGGTCCACAATCCTGGCCATCATATCGGCCTCGGCTACGACCTTGCCGTCCACGGTGCCCTTCCCCCTCATCTTGCAGACGCTCCGCCGGAGATTGATCATCTCCACTTCAAAGAGGATTTGGTCACCGGGAGTTACCGGCCGCCGCCACTTCACATTGTCGAGCGACATGAAGTAGACGACCTTGTCGTCCGGATCCTCTACGGCCTCCATCAGGAGAAGGCCGCCGACCTGACCCATCGCCTCCACAATAAGAACCCCGGGCATGATGGGATGATCCGGGAAGTGTCCGGGAAAGAACGGTTCATTGATGGTCACGTTCTTGAGCCCGACGATGCGCTTGCCCGGCTCGAACTCGATGATTCGGTCCACCAGAAGCATCGGGTAGCGGTGCGGCAGGCAGTCCAGGATGCGCTTCACATCGATGTTGCCGGCTCTTTGGGCGGAGTCGTGGGAGTCGCGGATGGCGCGTGCCAGGGCCACGTTCCCGGCGTGGCTCGGTCGCTCGGCGACGATGTGTCCCCTGAGTCTCCCGCCCATGAGGGCCAGGTCGCCCACGAGGTCCCCCGCCTTGTGACGCACAAACTCGTCCGGGTATCGCAGCGACGCGTTCAGCACCCGCTCCCCGTCCAGCACCACCGTGTTCTCCAGGGAGGCCCCGAGGGCCAGTCCGCGGGCGTGCAAGGCATCCGCGTCGGCGCGGAAGCCGAAGGTGCGGGCCGCCGCCAGGTTGTTCCGAAATCCCTCTTCGTCGATCCCGTAGGCGCCATGTTGCCGGCCGATCGCCCCGTGGGAGAAATCGATCGTCGCCGACACGCGAAACCCGTCGTGGGGCACCGCGACGTACGACGCGCCGTGGCCATCCTCGACGGTGATCGGATCCGAGACCTCGATGATGGTCGCTTTCGCCGACTGGGAGCGTCGCCCGGTCCCTTCCACGGCGTCGAAGTAGGGGGCGAAGCTTCCGTCCAGGATCGGGACTTCCGGGCCGTTCACCTCCAGCAGCACGTTGTCGACCTCCAGGGCCGCGAGCGCCGCCAGCAGATGCTCGACGGTCAGGATGTCCACGCCCGCAGTACCGAGGCTGGTGCCCAGTTCCGTACCGGTGACGTACTCCAGGCGTGCCGGGATCCTGACCGGGTCGGCAAGGTCGGTGCGCGTGAAAACGATGCCCGAACCCTCGGGTGCGGGCTTGATCGTCAGCGTCGCTTCCCTGCCTGAGTGCACCCCGATCCCGTGGAGTTCGATACTGCCGGCGATCGTGTGCTGGTTGTGGCGGGCCATCAGCGGCCGTCCCCCTCTGCAAAACGACGTTCAAGCCGGGCCACGCGCTTGACCACCTCCGGAAAGCGCATGAGCCGGGCCATGGCCTTAAGGTAGGTCCTGTGGTCCCTGGCCGGGTATCCCGACACGACCTCCCCCGGACCCACGTCTCCGATGACGCCCGCCTGTGCTCCGATCCGGGCTCCGGCACCGATCCTCAGATGCCCCACCAGCCCCGCCTGTCCCCCCATGGCCACGCCCTCACCCGTCCGGGTCGACCCGGCGACCCCTACCTGGGCAACCAGCATCGACCGGGGACCGATGTGTACGTTGTGGGCGATGTGGACCAGATTGTCGAGCTTCGACCCGGCACCGATCACGGTCCGCCCGATCGAACCCCGGTCGATGGCGCAGTTCGCGCCGATCTCGACATCGTCCTCGATCACGCACCCCCCCACCTGGGGGATACGGGTGTGGGTGCCGCCCCCGGACACGTACCCGAAGCCGTCGACCCCGACCCGGGTCCCGGAGTGAACGATCACTCTGTCCCCGAGGACCGAACCGGGGTAAAGGGTGACATTCGGGAACAACTCTGTTGCATCCCCCAAGGCGACACCGTCACCGAGGACGCAGTTCGCCCCGATCCGCACCCCGGAACCCAGGGTCACCCCGGCTCCGATCACCGCGTTGGCGCCGATCGCCGCGCACTCCGGAACCGACACCGACGCATGGACCACCGCCGCCGGATGTACACCCGGCTCGGGCGCGTGCTCCTCGTACAGGAGGGGCAGAAGGCTGATGAGCGCCATGTGCGGATCGTCCACCACCAGGCGGTCGGAGGGGCCGTCCGTCAGATGGCTCAAGGTTCCGGAGACGAGCAGCGCGCATCCCTTGCATTCAGGCAGGTCCCCCGCGTAGCGGCGGTCGGCAAGAAGCGCCAGGTCGTCCGGGCCGGCGTCGTGGACCGGCGAGATCCGCCGAAAAGTCACGCTCCCGTCTCCGACAACCTTTCCGCCCGCCTCCCGGGCGGCTCGCTCCAGCGTCAGAAGGCCCGGCTCGCTCACAAGCGCTCCTTGTGCCCCTCGGATCCGGCGTGGCAGCGCCCTCGACCCTTCATTGCCCTCCTTCGGGCGGGTTCGCGGCCTGCAGCCGGACAAGGACCTCCTGCGTCAGATCCAACGCCGGATCCGCCGCAAGTATCACCTGGGAGGCCGTGTCCAGGATCAACGCGTAGTTGCCCTCCACGCGAATCTCTTCGATCACTGCGGTGATGCCTTCCATGACCGGCTGAAGGAGTTCTGCCTGGCGCTGCTGGAACTGGATCTCCAGCTCCTGGGACCTGCGGCCTACCGCCTGCTGCTGACTGTTAAGCTCCTGCTCGCGGATCTGCCGGGCCTGGTCAGTCATGCTCATCGCCTGCTGCTGATACTCCTCCGCCGCAGCCTGCAAACCGGAGTTCAGCAACTGAAGCTCCGATTCCGCCTCCCCGCGGGCGGTTTCGAGCGCCTGCTGAGCTTCCTGCGCCGGGCCGTACTCGGCGAGAACGGCTTCGGAGTTTATGTACCCCACCCTGGTCGTCTGGGCCTCCATGGATACCGCCCACAGGAACGACAGGACGAGGGCCATTCCCAACCGAGAAACTTTCATTGCGCTAACTCCTCCGTGTACTTCGGATTCGAGCCGTCCCGAACCAGGGGAACGGCGGTTTGGTAACTGACGATTCTGATATTGCCCATCCGTGGGTTTCAGTCTTGCACCCAATCTGTCTTGCACTCAATCTAAAAGGTCGGACCCATCTTGAAGTGTAACTGCCACCCCGGTTCGGGCTTGTCGAAGCCGTATGCGTAGTCCAGACCGATAGGGCCGAATGGAGTTACCAGCTGGACACCGAAGCCCGCGCCACGGAAGAGCCTGGATGTATTGATGTCGCCCGGGTCGTCCCACAGGTTCCCCGCGTCGTAGAAGGCCGAGAGTCCGATATTGGAGCTGATCACCGCCTTGTACTCCGCGGTCGCGGAGAAATAGGCGTTCCCGAGGCGGTCGATCTGCGCGATACCCCCGCCCCGCTCGGCATGGTACCCCTGTGGTGTGATGGTCGTTTCGTCGTAGCCCCTGAGAGGCTGTCCGAACTGCACTCCCCCCATCCAGAACGATTCGAAGGGGAAACGTGACGCGTCTCCGAAGAGGGTGCCCCCACGCAGGCTGAGGCCGAGGGCAAACTGGACGCCGCCAGCGCCCGGACCACTCCCCCCCAGACTACCGATGGGGATCATCCACTGGGCCTGGGCCGTATGCTTGATGAAGTCCCCCGCACCACCCAGAGGCCCACCGTTCAGTTCCACATTCCACGTTTGCATGGACCCGGACGTGGGGAATAGCGGATGGTTCAGCGTCTGGCGGGTGATACCCAGCGAAAACGAACTTAGCGTTCCGGGGGGAAGTCCGAACAGCGACTGGTCGTCGGCGCTCCTGAAGGATTCGTAGCTGGTACGAGACAGGGAGTATCCGTAGAAGACCCGGGTTCTCAGAGAGCCGGGGAACGGGACCCCGAAGCGGGTCGTGAAGCCCGCCCTTCGCCTCCGGCCGGTTGCGAATTGGTAAAACCGGTCGGTTGAGTTGAAGAGTGACAGCGAGCCGCTGATCGTCGACTGGAACAGGGCCGGGTCGGTGACGCTCAGGGTGAAGCTGTTGATGTAGCGCCCGAAGTCCCAGCGGATGCTGCCGGCTTTGGCCTGACCCAGGAGGTTGGGCTGGTCATATCCCAGGAAGCCGGAAAGCCCTACACCACCCCCGACCGCCGTGCCGAATTGCACCGATCCGGTGTTCTTCTCGGTTACGTTGAACACGATATCCACGTCACCGGTCTGCTCGTCCGGACGAATGCTCGGCGCGTCCATCTGGGCCTCGAAGAACCCCAGAGACTGAATGTTCTGGAAGGACTGGATCAGTCGCGCCTCGCTGTATACGTCTCCCGGCAGCAGGAAGATCTTTTCCCGAATAATGCGGTCGTGGGTGAAGTCGTTGCCGGTGATGATGATCCGGTTGACGTAGGCCTGCGACTGTTCCTGGATCCGCCACCCCGCACGCACCGTGGGGTATCCGTCGACCTCCTCGCCGGTCCGTTCCCAGTACGGATCGACCTGCGCGTACAGGTAGCCCTCGTTGGTGTACAGTTGCCGGACACGTCCGGCCGCCTCCTCGAACCCGACGATGTCGAAAACCCGTCCCGCGTTCTCGTCGTCGTCTCCACCGAAGCCGAGCATCGAGAAGATTCCTCCCGATTCGGTCGTGTAGTAGGCCTCGAGGTCGTCCGTCTCGAAGGCGCTGTTCCCGTCGACGGTAAAATCGGCCATACGGTATTGGGGCCCCTCGTCCACCCGCAATTCGATGCGTGCCTTCCCGGTGAAAGGATCCACGATCAGGGTGTCCCCGATAACTCTGAAGTCCAGGAAACCAACCTGTCGATAGTGACCGGGGAGTGACTCGATCAGGTCTCGTTCGAACTCGACGTCGTCGTAATCCCCGCCGCGGAACCAGAGAAAGCCCTCGGGCTTGATGCTCATCGCGCCGCGGAGGTCCTCGTCGGAAAAGTGCACGTTCCCGGCGAACTGAACCTGGGCGATGGTCACCCGCTGTCCCTCGTCCACTTCCAGGACGATGTCCACCCGGCCCTCGTCGCCCGGCACGGGCTCCACTCGCTGTTCGATGAGCGCGAAGGGCACACCTCGCCGCCTCAGCTCCTCACGGATGAAGTCCTGTGCCCTGGTCACTCCGTTCCACGACAGCGGTACGTTCTCCTCCAGCCCGGATTCATCGATGACGTCGCTCTCGGAAACCGACTCCAGGCCCGTGATGCGCACGAGTCTGGTGATGGGCCGCTCCTTGACCTCCACGACAAGGATGTTCCTGCCGGTAGACTCGTCCAGGTTGACCGTGATATTGTCGTACTGCCCGGTGGCCCACAGGTTCTTGATCGCCCGTTGAATGTCGATCCAGCTGTTCAGCGTTCCGGGTCGGATCCCCGAAACACCGATGACATCGGCGGCCGCAAGGCGCACTACCCCTCGCGCGACCAACGAGTCGATGCGCACCAGCTGTTCCTGGCCGCCCGGGGCTTGCGCCCGGGCCGGGGAGGACGCCGTCGTCATCAGGACGGCCGCGGCGAGTGCCGCCAGGCCGCCGCTCCGGAGTCCGCGGAATGATCTCGGCATCATGTCTTTGTGGGGGAGGTCGCCGCAATGGACAGCGCCTCTCCGTCTTCGCTCAGGTCGGCTTCGACTTCGTCCCCCGGTCCGAACTCCGCCATCAGGATCTTCTCCGACAAAGGATCTTCCAGGAAACGCCGGATCGCTCTCTTCAGCGGCCGCGCCCCGTACTTCTCGTCGTACCCCCGGGTCACCAGGAAGTCGACCGCTTCATCGGTGAGGCGGAGCGACATCTCGCCCTGCGCCAGGCGGGTCTCGAGGTCACCCAGAAGGATGTGGACGATCTGACCGAGCTCCTCACGGCTCAACGGGTGGAACACGATCGTGTCGTCGACCCTGTTGAGGAACTCCGGATTGAAGGCGCGGTTGATCTCATCCTTGACCGTGTCGTGCATCACCTTGTAGCTGGACCCGGCATCGGCAGCCTGAAAGCCCAGGCCGCTCTTTGCGATATTTCGCGCGCCGAGGTTCGAAGTCATGATCAGGACCGTGTTCTTGAAGTCGATCACACGGCCGTAGTTGTCGGTGAGGTGACCCTCGTCCAGAACCTGGAGAAGGATGTTGAACACGTCCGGGTGAGCCTTCTCGATCTCGTCGAAAAGCACGACGGAGTATGGGCGGCGGCGAATGGCCTTGGTGAGCGCTCCCGAGTCGTCGTACCCCACGTACCCGGGGGGCGCACCGATCAGGCGGGACACGGAAAAGCGTTCCATGTATTCGCTCATGTCCACCCGGATCAACGCCTCCCGGTCGGCGAAGAGGAATTCGGCCAGCGTGCGTGCAAGTTCGGTCTTCCCCACCCCGGTGGGTCCGGAGAAGATGAAGGATCCGATCGGCCGGTTCGGGTCCTTCAGTCCGGCACGGCTCCGGCGTATCGCCCGCGAGATCGACGTGATGGCGTCGTGCTGTCCCACGACCCGCTTGTGAAGTTCCTCTTCCATGTTGACCAGCCGCGCGGTCTCCTCGTCACAGATCCTGGTGACCGGGACCCCCGTCCACCGGCTCACGATAAAGGAAACGTCCTCGATGGTGATTTCAGGCCGGAAGCGCCGCCGCTCTTCCACCCACGCCTCCTTCTCCTCGCGAATTCGCTGCTGCAGTTCGCGCTCCTCGTCCCGCAACTGGGCCGCGCGCTCGAAGTCCTGATCGCGGATCGCCCCTTCCTTGCGCTCCGCGACTTCCGACAACTTCGTCTTGAGCGTTTCCACCTCCGGGGGCGGCACCTGACTGGCGATACGTGCCCGTGACCCGGCTTCGTCGATCACGTCGATGGCCTTGTCCGGGAGGAAGCGGTCCGTGATGTACCTGTCGGCCAATCGCGACGCGTGGGACAGGGCTTCATCGGGAATGGTGATCTTGTGATGGTCTTCGTAGTGGCCACGCAACCCTGCCAGGATCGCAATCGTCTCATCCACGGTGGGCGGATCGACGATTACTGGCTGGAAGCGGCGTTCCAGCGCACCGTCCTTCTCCACGTACTTGCGGTATTCGTTGAGTGTCGACGCCCCGATACACTGCAGTTCTCCCCGTGCCAGCGCCGGCTTGAGCATGTTCGAGGCATCGATCGCCCCCTCGGCGGCCCCGGCACCCACCAACGTGTGCAACTCGTCAATGAACAGAACCACGTTGCGGTTCGTGGAAATCTCGTTCATCACCGCCTTGAGGCGCTCTTCGAATTGCCCCCGGTACTTCGTCCCGGCGATCACGGCAGCCATGTCCAGGGCGAGTACCCGGTGGTCCTTGAGACTCTCCGTGACGTCGCTGCGGGCGATGAGCTGTGCAAGCCCTTCCACGATGGCGGTCTTCCCGACCCCCGGTTCCCCGATCAGGACCGGATTGTTCTTCTTCCTCCGGCACAGGATCTCGATCAGGCGCTCGATTTCGGACACGCGGCCGATCGTCGGGTCCAGCTCACCCTTGCGGGCGAGCCCGGTGAGGTCCCGGCAGAAGTGATCGAGCGCGGGTGTCTTCGATTTCTTCTCTCCACGCCCGGGCCCAGGTCCGGGCACGGGACCGGCAGAACTCCCCCCGGCCGAAGCGGACGGGCTTCCCGAACTCACATCCGAGCCTAGAACCTTCAGGGTCTCGGCGCGTGCTTCCTCGATGGTCACGCCCAGGGAGTTGAGCACCTGAGCTGCGATGCCCTTGCTCTCCCGGAGGAGCCCCAGAAGCAGGTGTTCGGTGCCCACATAGGAGTGGTTGAGTTCACGGGCCTCTGCCATGGCGAACTCCAGCACCTTCTTCGCCGGAGAGGTGTACGGCAACTCCCCGAGCGCGATGGTGGCCTTGCCCTTGCGCACCGACTCCTCTACCCGCTCGTGGATCCGGTCGAGATCCACGCTCAGATTGCCGAGCACGTGTGCGGCCACACCCTCCCCCTCGCGAATGAGGCCCAGGAGGATGTGTTCTGTGCCCACATAGTCATGTTGGAGGCGAATCGCTTCCTGCCGGGCCATCGACAGAACCTTCCGGACTCTCTCCGTGAAGTTGTAGTTCATCGTCGTAGGTCCTCCGTAGGCTCGTTGGCGGCAACCTCGCATGCGATCCCCTCAACTAAAATCACCGTCAACCCCCGGGATCGGAAGTGGGGGGGCCGTTCTCTTCCCTCAAGACCTTGCGGACGTACCCGGCCCGGTGGGCCTGTCGTTCCGGCCCTGGAAGCTCGCGACGCGCTGCCTGGTCCAGATGAGCAGCCTGCGAGAAGATCATCATCTTGTTCAGAGTGTATACCGATGGGCCCGGGAGAAGTTTCAGGGAAACCCCCAGGCGCACCCCTGAAAGCAGCTCCATCAGGTCCTTGTAGGTCAGTAGCCGGGCGTATCGCAGCAGCCCGTACGCCCGCCAGATCAGATTCTCGGTGCTCGGTCCGGCATCTCGCATCAGAATGTGGCGCGCCCGGGCTTCCGTCTGGATCACCGTGTCGACCATGCGGGTCAGGTGTTCCACCAGGTCTTCCTCGCTCTTGCCGAGGGTGGTCTGGTTGGAGATCTGGAAGAAGTTGCCCACCACATCCGACCCCTCGCCGTAGAGGCCCCGATAGGTCAGGCCCATGTGGGCGAGGCCCTGAAGGACCTTGTCGATCTCCTTGGTCAGGACCAGGCCCGGCAGGTGCACCAGCACGGACGCCCTCAATCCCGTCCCCGTGTTGGTGGGGCACGATGTCAGGTACCCGAATTCGGGGTGGAACGCCAGGAGGAGATCCTTTCCGATCGCTTCGTCCAGTCTGTCCACGAGGCTCCACGCCTCGTCTATGCAGAGCCCCGAAGCCAGGCTCTGAAGCCGGAGGTGGTCTTCCTCGTTGATCATGAGGCTGATCGGTTCGTCAGGCACCGCGACCACCGCCGCCCCCTCATGTGGACCAGGCCTTCCCTCCCCGACGAGATCGCCCGAGACCAGGCGCCGTTCGAGGAGGATGCGCCGGGTATGCGAATCGAGCTTCGACATGCGGATGCAGGCACTGTCCCGTGTCAGTTCGTTCGCCCGGGTCGCGCGCCGCACGGCATCAAAGACGGCTTCCCGATCGCCGGGCCTGGCTCTGGACACGTATGGATGGCCCTGCAGGTTGCGTGCGAGGCGAACCCGGGTGGACAGAACGATGTCCGCGCAGGCACCGCTGGCGTCGAGCCAACTCAGGCCCAAATCGGGGATCACGTCGAAGCTGCTCACCGCTTACCCGCCGGCTCGATGTCGAGAATCTCGTCCCGCAGCACTGCCGCCCTTTCGAAATCCTCCGCATCCACGGCCCGCTGCAGCTGCCTTCGCAGGCCATCGAGCCGCCGGCCCAGATCGGCCACGGCGGGATCGGGAGGGAGGTATACCTTGCCGACATGCCTGGTGGCCCCGTGGATGCGGTCCAGCAGGCGGCGAAGGCTGGCTTCGAACGATGTGTAGCAGTGGGGGCAGCCCAAACGGCCGCTCTCCTTGAAGTTGTCGAAGGTCAGCCCGCAGAAGCTACAGGGGTCGCTCACCGTCTCCTGCGGAGAATGGGTCGCCTGGCCGAGCTGGGACAGAAAGTCGGAGACATCCACGTCCGAGGGGGCCATTGGACTGATTCCCTTCGCCTCCGCGCACGTGACGCACAGGTAGTGGACCGAACTCTTGTTGTCCACGACCTGCGTCAGGTGCACGGTGGCCGGACTCTCGCAACCCGGGGCCTCGCAGGTCCTGCTCGGCTCAGACATTCTCCAGCACCCCTTCCCTCAACCTGAGAACCCTTTCCGCCCTGCCCGCCAATTCACGGTTGTGGGTTACGACCACGAGCGCAACTCCGTGCCGCTCTTTCATCTCGAAAAGAATATCCTGAACGTCCTCGCTGGTGGACGTGTCCAGGTCGCCGGTCGGCTCGTCCGCGAGGATCATCAGGGGGTCGTTGACGAGCGCGCGCGCGACGGCAACCCGCTGCTGCTCGCCCCCGGACAGCTTCCGCGGCTTGTGGCCCAACCGCCCTCCGAGTCCGACCTGGTCGAGCAGTCCCCTGGCCCTCGTACCAGCCGCCGCCGTCCCGTCTCCGCGGATCAGAGCCGGCATCATGACGTTCTCGAGCGCTGTGAAGTCGCGCAACAGGTGGTGGAACTGGAAGACGAAACCGATGCGCCGGTTTCTCAGCTCCGCGGCCTCCTCGTCGGACAACGCCGCGATGTCGGCTCCTCCGACGTGCACGGATCCCCCGGAAGGCCTGTCGAGGGCACCGAGCAGGTGAAGAAGGGTCGACTTCCCCGAGCCGCTCGCTCCCACGATGGCCACGGCCTCGCCCCACTCGACCGAGAGATCCACCCCCCTGAGGATGTGGAGTTCAGGCCCCGAGACGCCGGGGTAGCTACGGTGCAGCTCTCTGGCCACGAGCGGCGGCGCGCCCCCGTTCCGGCTATTCATGGCGGATCGCCTCGACCGGCTCGAGACCCGAAGCCTGTCTGGCGGGGTAGATGGTCGCCAGCAGCGAGATCAGCAACGACACCCCCGCGATCCACACGATGTCCCAGGGAGACAGCGACACCGGCAGCCGATCCACGAAGTAGATGTCGGGCGGAATGGGAATCAGGCCGTACCGTTCGATCAGAAGGGCCAGCACGAGCCCCAGCACGAGCCCGGCCGTGGTGCCTATGACTCCGATCCAGAGGCCCTGGAGCATGAAGGCCCGGAGGGTGTCCTTCCGTGTGAGACCCATGGCCTTGAGGATCCCGATTTCCTTCGTGCGGTTGACCACGACCATCACCAGGGTGCTCACGATGTTGAAGGCCGCGACGAAGACGATCAGGGACACGATGATCCCCATCGCCAGTTTCTCCAGCTTCAGCGCCGAAAACAGCTGCCGGTTGGTCCGGGTCCACGGGTCGACCACATACGGCCAGCCCCCGAGCGCTTCCTGCACCGATGCGGCCACGGCGTCGGCGGTCCACGGGTCGTCGATCCGCGCCCCCACGAACGCGGCGGTGCGCTTGTCCAGATCCAGAAGGTCCTGAACATCGCCCAGGGAGGCGTACCCGTTTCGGTGATCGAAATCGTAGTGACCTGTGGAAAAGATCCCCGACACCACCCACTCTTCGTAGCGTGGCACCAGGTCCCCGTTCGGGCTCAGGCCCAGGTTCTCGAAGGGGATCACCGTGACCGTGTCGCCCACGAGCAGGCTCATGCGCGTGGCGATTCCGATGCCCAGCACCACGGTTGTCAGTCCCCCCGGGGCCCGTTCGAGGGAATGGTGGCCACCTCTCAGGCTGTCCTCCATCGCCGTAACCGGGATGCCGTCCCCCTCGAGATCCACGCCGAAGAGCTCCAGGACCTCCATGTAGTCGGGCCGGAGAATTCCCACCCGCGTGAACCCTGCGGGCGACGCCGAGATCACTCCGTCGACCGCCTCCACCTTTTCCACCACCCGGTCCCAGTTCTCGATCTGCAGCGAAGCTCCGGCCTGGCGAACCATCACGTGCGGGTAGGAGCCCATGATCTTCTCACGGAGTTCGTTCTGCATGCCGGTCATCACCCCTATCACGACGATCAGGGCGGTCACGCCGACCGTGACGCCGCCGAGCGAAACCCAGGTGATGAACGACAGGAACCGGCCGCCCTTGCGGGAAGCCAGATACCGGCGGGCCAGAAACCAGGCCAGCCAGGTCCGGGACTTCACCTTCCCCGCCCCTTCATTCCTCTTCCCGCAGCGTGGGAAAGAGGATTACGTCCCGGATCGAGGCCTGGTCGGTCAGCATCATCACCACACGGTCAATCCCGATCCCCACACCGCCGGTCGGGGGCAGTCCGTACTCGAGCGCCCTGATGTAGTCTTCGTCCACCACCTGGGCCTCCCTGTCTCCGGCTGCCCGCAGGGCCGCCTGGTCCTCGAAGCGAGCCCGCTGCGCAATCGGGTCGTTCATTTCGCTGAATGCATTGGCCAGCTCCTCGCCGGCGACGAAGAGCTCGAACCTCTCCGACAGATGTGCCGCTCCGCGCTTCGGCTTGGCCAGCGGACTCAACTCCCTTGGATGGTCGGTCACGAATGTGGGTTGCACGAGGCGGGGTTGGACCAGCTCTCCGAACAGCTTGTCCAGAAGCTTGCCCCGTCCGGCACCCTCGATGTCGTCGGCACCCAGGGCCTCGGCGCGTGACCGGAGCTCCTCAAGCGGTGTCGCCATGGGGTCGGCGCCGAGGGCGTCTCGGAGGCTGTCGACAAAGGGAAGACGGGCGAAGGGGGGCTCGAAGACGATTTCAGTGCCCTGGTAGGAGAGCCTCGGGCCGCCGTTCGCCGCCTTCGCCAACGTCACCATGAGGCGCTCCACCAGATCCATCATGTCCTCGTAGTCGGCGAAGGCCTGGTAGAACTCCAGCATCGTGAACTCGGGGTTGTGGAAGCGGTCGGTCCCCTCGTTGCGGAAGTCCTTGGAGATTTCGTAGACGCGGTCCATGCCTCCGACGATGAGCCGCTTCAGGTACAGCTCGTCGGCGATGCGGAGGTAGAGAACGCGGTCCAGCGCCAGGTGACGGGTCGTGAACGGGCGCGCCGACGCGCCCCCATAGAGTGGCTGAAGAACCGGGGTTTCGACCTCCACGAAGCCGAGGCCGTCCAGAAACCTCCTGGCGGTGGTGATGATCCGCGTCCGCATGCGGAAGACGTCCCGCACCCCCGGATTGACCGCGAGGTCGGCGTAGCGTTGGCGGTAGCGCGACTCACGGTCGGCAAAGCCCGAATGGGTCGTGGTCCCTCCTGTCTCGGCATCCACTTCGACCTTGCCCAGGGGGAGAGGACGAAGCGATTTGCTCAGGAGATGGAAGCCCGTCGCGTGCACCGTGACCTGGCCCATGCGGGTGCGGAAGAGGCTGCCTTCAACCCCTATCCAGTCGCCCAGGTCCAACAGATCCAGAACCGAAAATGCGTCCACACCGATCACATTCCGCTTGAAATAGACCTGGACCCGGCCGGTGTGGTCCTCCATGTCGGCGAAGGCGCTGCGGCCATGCGACCGAAAGCCGACCAGCCGGCCCGCCCAGCGACCGGCCGGACCGTGGCCGTCACCGAGCTCGTCCGCGGCCTCCAGCGCTTCGAAGGCGGCCACGGATGGAGCCGCGTGGCGGGTCACGTTGAAGGAGTACCCGAAGGGCGCGATTCCCTGCTCCTCCAGCGCCGCCAGCTTCGTCTGCCGCGCCTTCATGACCCGCGAGAGGTCGTCGCTTTTCTGTCCCATCAGGCGACCAGTGCCGCGCCGAATTTCTTCAGGTAGGCTTCGATGAAGGGGTCCAGAGCTCCGTCCATCACCGCGTTGACGTCGCCGTTCTTCAGTTCGGTGCGGTGGTCGTTGACCATCGTGTAGGGCGCGAACACGTAGGAACGGATCTGGTTCCCCCAGGCGTTTTCGGTCTTGGAGGACTCGATCGCCTGCTTCTCCCGTTCCTTCTCTTCGCGGGCCTTCTGGTACAACGCCGCCTTGAGCATCTTCATCGCGGTCGAGCGGTTTTTGTGCTGGGAGCGCTCCTGCTGGCAGGACACCACGATCTTCGTCGGCTCGTGCGTGATCCGGATCGCCGAGTCGGTCTTGTTGACGTGCTGCCCGCCGGCACCCGAGGCCCGAAACGTGTCGACCCGGAGGTCGGACTCGTCGATCTGGATCTCGATCTCGTCGTCCAGAACCGGGTAGACGAAAACCGACGCGAAGGACGTGTGCCGCCGCGACTGGGAGTCGAAGGGAGAGATGCGGACCAGCCGGTGCACTCCCTTTTCCGCCCTGAGGAATCCGTACGCGTGTTCTCCGGCAACCTCCAGGGTGACGCTCTTGATACCGGCTTCCTCGGCCGGCTGGAGGTCCAGCACCCTGATCACATATCCGCGCCTCTCGGCCCAGCGCATGTACATCCTCGAGAGCATTTCGGCCCAGTCCTGGGATTCGAGGCCCCCAGCCCCGGGGTGGATGGTCAGCATCGCCTCCCGGTGGTCGTCGTCGCCCTGAAGCATCGTTCTGAGCTCCATGCGGGCGAGGTCGTGCTCCAGAGCGCGGATTTCCTCCCGCCACTCCTCTTCCAGATCGGCGTCATTCTCCTCGTCGAGAAGTTCGTTCAGTTCACAGAGGTCGTCGGCCCTGGCACGAAACGACCGCCACGGCTCCACCCACCGCTTGAGCCGGTTTGCTTCGTCGATGACCCGCCTCGCTCCCTCCTGGTCGTCCCAGAAGCCCTGGCTGGACATTTCCTCGTCGAGTGCCGCGATCCGCTCGCTGCGAGCCACGATGTCAAAGATACCCCCGAAGTTCCTCGATCCGCGTCAGGGCGGCACGAAGCCGCTGGGGTTTGTCTTGCGTTGTAGCCATTGGAGTTCACCGGCGCCGTGCCTGGGAGGAACTGAGAAAGAAGTGGGGGAAGTATTCAGCCCCCTTCAAAACATAAGAAAGGCCTCGCGTCCCGTGGAGTCCCCGGCGAGCCAGGTACAGTCCCCGGCAAGCCCGGCGCAGTCGCTGTCGGGCCCCGCGGATTTTCCGCAAATCCCCATGGAGTCCCGTGAATTCCCCTTTGGACAGCTCTACCATGGATCGCCCGGAGTCGAGACCGATACATTGAGGCCGACGGCCCCGGTGCCGGGCAGGACGTCCAGGCGCGCCGTGACCAGTCCGTCCAGGGCGCTCAGCACGTGATTCGCAACAAGGATCCCGAGCGCGCGGCGGGCGTCCTTGAAGTGCCCGTCGCTGCCGGCGATCAATCCCCCGAAACGGGTCCGGTCGCCCGAGTCCTCGCGCCACGCCCACAGGAAAGAAGTGTCGTACCCATGCTCCCGGTAGTAGTCCAGGGCACGACCAAAGCCGGGAGACTCGTCGGGCGCGGCGGGATCGACGGCGAAGATCTCCGCCGCCAGCGCCCACACCGAGCCGTTGTAGGTGGACGGATCCCCCTCGGGTTGCACGCCGGCGCGGGTGGGATCCGCGTCCCAGACTCCCGAAGCCCGCCACTTCGACAGGGCTTCGTAGTACAGAAAATCGCCGTCCCGGCGCGGCTCGCTGCTCAGGCCGGCCCGTGCCGCCACCCACGCAAAGTCCCGGTAGGCGGCTCTGAGGTCTCTCGCTTCCCCCCGGTTGTCCAGGTACAGGAAGGCCGAGAGGACCTCCAGCCCGGCGTAGGCCACCCAGCGGCGGGTACCGAGTCGGTACTGGCCAAGCCCGGGAAGCAGCAGCGAGGAAAGGAAGGCTTCACCCTGGCCCAGGCGCTCCGACCGTTGCGGCTCCGGGGCGAGGGTCGCTACGGACGTCACCCCGGCCGGCCCCTCCACCATCCCGAAGAGCAGCGCCGTTCGCGGGGACTGGCCGAAGAGCATCGCCGAGGAGGGATGCGGCCCCTGCTGCCGCGCCGAAAGCTCCCCGGGAGACGTGCCGGCCACCACCGCGGCGACCAGCATCACGCCTGGGCGGACAGCCCTGCCGTTCCCCCTGCGGGGCGCGTTGCCCGGCCGTTGGCTCGCCGCCCTCCGTGCAACGCGGGGCTTCACCACGGGCCGCTGGCAGCCCGCGGAATAAAGCCCCGCTGCATTCGGCCGGCGATGCATCCGCGCCGGACCGCTGCGCTCAAGGGGCCACACTGTAAAGAAAAGTTTACCAAATGTCATGGTTGCTTTACAATTCGGATCTCCGAAGCTCCGCTCTGCGTTGCACCTCGGTCGAATAGCGCCGCTATTCTCCCTCGGCGCGCCTTGCCGGCACGGCATGTGGTTGTAGATTCGCATCTTCTTGCGGTGAATACATTTGCGTGTTCGACAGCCCGGATTCCCGCTGATTGACTCCCGCCGATCTCAATCTCAGCCGCGAGCCCGTCGGCGGTCTTCCAGAGCCTTCCGAAGCTGTCCCTCGTCGGCCCTCTGATAGCACCGAAGCACCGTCTTGGCCGTCTTCCAACCGCCGAGTTGGCAGAGCACCTTGAGTGGCTGGTCCATCAGGTCGCTGGCGAACTTCCGCCTCAACGAGTGCCAGCCCCTGCCGGGCTTCGGCTCCAGTCCTGCAAGAATCTGGGCCTTCTGCCACCAAGCGTGCAACCGAGCGGCGCCCACACCCGCCAGCGGATTCTTGGGCGCGGGCAGCACCGGAGCCTCCCCGGTTGCGGGGTGCATCGCCCGCACCTCCTTCAACGCGTCGAGTGCGTCGGCGGTGACGGGCGTACTGTGCTCGTAGCCCGATTTGTCGTGCTCGGCGCGCCAAAGGATGGTCCTGCCCTCAAAGTCGATGTCGGGCCACTGAAGCTGGCGAATCGCGCCGATGCGGTGCCCCGTCTCGTGCGCGAGCACCAGCGCGACGTGGAACCGCCAGTCCACCTTGCGCGACACCTTCAGAAGCGCCCGGTACTCGTCCTCGGCGAGGACCACCCGGGTCGGGTTCTTCTCCGTGGGCGTCCTGAGCCCCCTCAGCGGATTCGAGTCGAGCAACAACCGGCCCCGCTCGTCTCGCGACTTCGCCGCCCAATTCAGGACGGCAATCAGGAACTTCAGGTCGTACTCGACCGTCCGGTCGGACACGGGCCTTCCGCTCGGTCCGATCCTGCCCGCGCGCCGCTCCCGGATGAAGCGGTCCCAATCCCGTTGGGACAGGGTGGCCGGGTCGCGGTTCCGTCCGAAGAACCGGAGGAACATGTGCATGGCAGCCCGGTCGTGCCCCCGCGTGTGCGCGCCCTTGGTGGGCGTCACCTCCTCACCGTAGATGTCAAAGAGCGTCCCCAGTGTGAGCGGCTCCGGCTCGGCTTCCGCCTTGCCGTTCAGGTCCGGCCCGGCGAACCCGGCGGCGAACTCGTCCGCCTGCCGCTTCGCGCGAGGCCAGTCGCGGTGTGTCAGCGACCGGGTGAGCCTGCGCCCGTTGTCGCGCCACTCGATCTGGTATAGGCCGGTCTTGGCGTCGGGGAACACCCTCACGCGGTTCCGGCCCCATTCGCCGGCGCCGTAGCTCCGGCGGCTTCGTTTCGTGCGTGCCATCGTTCGATTCCTCCCGATTGATGGACTGCACGATCTGCGCGGCTGAAAGCTCGCGGAGAGAAGCCGTCTCCGCCAGATGCTAGGCTCGGGGCGGTGGAATCCTGCCGGAAACCGCGTCGGTCGCGATGGGTCCAGCCGCCGTCCCGGACCTTGTCGATGTTCGAGCGGAAGGCCATGATTCGGAGTGGTCTTCGGCGCTCCCGGTGGCGATCCCTGCGTGTCCGGTTCACTTTGGGGGTGGCCGGACACGAAATCGCCGTTCGGCCGGACACGGCCTCGGCCGTCCATGTCGCTTGCGCGCTTACGGTTGCGCCACGGCCAGCGGAGCGCCGATGCCGATCCGCGCTCCTTGGACGTGGATGGGAGTGACCCCCGTCCTCGGCATACCTCGACCGGCATCGGGGAGGATGGAGCCGGACATCCCCATCCTCCCCGCCGCTGCGGGGTCACTCCCAGCCAGCGATCCCGTGCGGGAAGGCCAATCGGCGAACCGGGACGGGCATGTCGGATCAATAGCCCAAGCCGTGGCCCGCGCCGGTGGAACCACCCTCGCCTCGGGCGGGGAACGGGTGCTCCGCCGCTTCGGAGCGGCCCCGGCAGACCCTTCCCAACAAGGGACGATTTGGACGCCAATTCGTGTTTCGGGGTGGACGGTGGGAGTAGTAGCTTACTCGGGAACGTTATTGGAGCCCTACGACAGTACCGCGTCCGTGCAGCATCGGATCAAACTGCGGTCGCTCGATGGGCAGGTCTACACATTGATGGGGGCAGGTCTACGCCGTGAGCGACAGCGGAATCATCGGGCAAGCCTACGGGCGGAAGATACACGCCCGAGAAGTCGTCGCCATTGACGAAGCCGGGGACGGGTTGTGTTGGGTCCGCCTGACCCGGTTCGGCGACGATTGGCTCCTGATTCGCTCCGATGCCCGCGACGTGTCCCGCACGGTGCGGAAGCTCCGCCAGATTCCGGCGGGCGAGCAGTCGGATCGCTTCCCGGAGGTCGGGCCGTGAGCCTGTCCCTCTACCTTGCCCTCGGGGCGCTGGCCGTCGCCGTCATCTTCGGACTGTCCACCGACGTGCGGGCCGCCGTGCGCCGCCTGTTTCCTCCCCGCCGTCGGTAGCCCGCGAACCTTCGCCGCGCCTCGCGCTTCGGACCCTCGGGGGGCCGCTTGCGTCCGAGGGTTCTCGGGCTTTTTGCCGCCGCCCCTGCTCAACGGGACGATGTGGGCAACGTGCAGGACGGCCCCGCGGGCGCACTTCCGGCCGCCATGGCCATCGCGGCGAACCCGTCGCCCGCGATCCTGCGTCGGCGCGGGACCTGTCGGGGGTCGAGGGGGCAGAGCCCCCCGTCAGCCTCCTTGTGGCCACGAGGGGTATGGTTCCCGACGGTTACGGGCCGGGAGCCAGCCCTGCTGGCCGGGCCGCTGTTTTCCACCCTACCCGTACCCCTCGGAAACCCGAGATCGTCGATCCTGGGCGATCCCACGGCCCGTACGTTACCCGAAGAGCTCCCGGAACCCGCAGAAATGGCCGCCGAGCGCCGCCGCGGAGGTGGAGGCACTTCAGGGTCAGGTCTCGGTGCTCGCGCCTCGCCCCAACAGACCAGTCGTTCAATGAGCCGCCGCCGCTCGAACAGGTCGGCGCGACGGTACGCGGCCTCGACCTTGTTCTGAACGGCGTGCGCCAGCGCCGCCTCCACGACCTCGCGCGGGCGGTCCGTTTCCGCGGCGGGCCAATCGCGGAGCGACTGGAGCAGCAGCAGCAGTCACGATACTTGAGTTCGGTGTTACTATTCGCAGGTCGTTTCCCCATGCTTCGGACCGCGGCTCGGGGGGATGTGGCCCGGAGCCACTGAGGCTCGGCTCGCCGAGCGAAGCCCGCCAGTCCTACGAACCGGCGGTCGGCGAGTGGGCACGCCGCCGCCTCGAAGCGGCGTTGAACCGCCTTCCGGCACGGATCGCTGGCTCGGGAGCGACCCCTGGAAGGCAGGGACGAGGGTGTGAAAACACACTCGGCGCTATGCCGCACCAAGCCCTCGGGGTGGGGGGTCGCTCCCGCCACGGCCGGTGCGGCCCGTCCGGCAACGGGCGGGCCAGCCGCACGGCCGCAGGGCGTTCCGGGCGCGGCGGATACGCGTCTGCCGCTGTGTGAATCCCCGGACCGCAAAGTCGTGAAACGACCCCCCGCGTCGTTTTCACGCTCCACAGTGGCCTAAGTCGGAGCGGTCGGGCACCGTCCAACGCAACTCCGACGAACTGCACCCCATGCCCGGCGCTGCCGCCGTGCTCCGCCCGCAACCCGGTCGGCTGCCGGGTCCGCCTCCAAGACAAAACAGGGTTTGCGGCGGCTCGGAACGACGGCGGGCAGATCGGAGGTCCCCAACGGCCGGTCGGCCAATCGGTCGGTCGATCCACGGCAGGCACTACAGCGTCCGTAGCGATCAAGTTTCGACGGTGCGTCCGGCCCTCATGGCGCCGTTGCCGTTTGGGGGGGTCACAGGGGGCACAGCCCCCCGCCAGCCCCTCCGGAGGACACGCGGAGTGTGGCCACGGGGGGTAAGCTGGCTTAGCCACAATAGAGTGGCTCAAGCCGGCCCCGCAGACGCCCGCGAAACGCTCCATAGCGCCGCCCGGAACGACGGGGACCAAACCATCGAAGGAAAGCTCGTGGCCCTCTCCGTCGCCAGCCTCGAGGACGGTGAGGAGCGAACCGACCGCCCGTCACTCTGCGGTGACGGCGGCGCTCACTGCCGCACACAGCTTTCTGCCCTACCCGTACCCCTCGGGGACCGGCGATCGTCGATCCAACGGCCCGTGGGTTGCCCGAAATGCCCTCAGACCGACTGGAAACGGCCTTTGAGCCCGTTCGCGGAGGCGTCAGGTCTCGGAGCCTATTCTCCGGCCCGCCAGACACGCGGCCCAGTCGTCCATGCGCCGACGCCGCCGCTCGAACAGGTCCGTGCGCCGATACGCGGCCTCGACCTTGTTCTGGACCACATGCGCCAGCGCCGCCTCGACGACCACGCGCGCGTGGTCCGTCTCCTCGGCCTCCCAATCCCGGAACGACGACCGGAATCCATGCGGCACCGCCGCGATCCGGTGCTTGCGGAGCAGCTGGCGCAGCCGCTTCTCGATCAGCGGCCGCCCGTTTAGCCGCGTGAACACCAAGCGGCAGCCCTCGCCGCCTAGCGCCCGCGCTTCATCAAGAATCTCCAACGCGCGGCGGCATAGAGGAACCCGATGCTCCCGCTTCGCCTTCATGCGCGTCGCGGGCACCGTCCACACACCTCCGCCCCGGTCGATCTCCGACCACTCGGCCCAACGCACCTCGCGCCACCTCGCCGCCGCCAGGACCAGGAACTCGAATGCCAGCTTGGCCACCGGCATCCCGTCCGTCTTCCTCGCCTTCCGGATCGCCGATCCCACCTCCCGATGCGACAACGCCTTCATGTGCCTCACGACGCGGTTCTGCGGCCCGAGCACGGACCGGACCCGGTCGCACAGGTTGTCGGTCCGGTACTCCATCGCCACCGCCCACCCGAACACCGAGCGCATGCGCTGATGCACCGACTGGGCCGTGGATCCCTTGGCGTGCCAGATCGGGGTGAGGATCTCCAGAACATCGGCCATCGCCACCTCGGAGACCGCGATCTTGCCGATGCGGGGGAAGGCGTAGCGTTAGAGGCTCGATAGCCAGTCCCTCCCGCGCCGCTGGTTGCGCTACCCGGCCTGCTTCTGCTTCAGGACGCGCGCGGTCGCCTCGGCGAAGCTGGGGACGCCCCGCGCCCGCCGCCGCTCGGCGAGCGGATCGCCGCCCTCACGGGCGAGCTTCCGGTTGGCCCGCGCCTTCTCGCGGGTCTCGGCGAGCGAGACCAAGGCAACGCTGCCGAGTCGGAGGTCTCGGCGGCGGCCGCGAATGACGAGGCATCCGGCTGGCGGTTATCGAGTTGCTGCTGAAGGCGATCGTCGAGCACCTCCGGCGCAACCCTGGACGAAGAACCCGAGAGCCGGGCAGTGAAGCCAAACGCCGATGAACTGGCCTGAAATCACCGGTGTGGCCGACACGGCCGTCGTCCTGTTGGGTGCGGATAGAAGGCTCACCGACGAGCCAGGGGCCGGAGGGGGAGCGCTCCCCCTCCGGCCCCAAGTCCCCGCACGGCCCAACCGGACAAATCGGCCGTCAGGGAAGGGACGTTTCGTCGCAGACGACGCTCGATTCCAGATCGAAGACTTCGGTATCAGGGTTCAACGCCGCGGACAACATGACGACACAAGCGGCGTTGAGCTTGATCCTTTCGACCGACTCCCTCACGCACATCCCGAATGAGACGGCACCATCGGCACCACCTCGCCTCACCCGGAGGCCCTGATAATCAGCCAGGGAACACGCGGCCGCGGTATGCGGCTTCTCCGATGCTATCCCGAAGGAGGACAGCAGGGCGATCGCATAGTCCGACAGCTCACGGGTCTCCACACGGTAGAGCAACCCGTCTTCCCACGGAAACGTGCCCGCCACCGCCACCCCAAAGGACTCGGCGATGGCCAGGTCGTGGGTCAGGACCGCGAACTTGCTCTCATCGGCCGGAACGTCAATCACGAAATCGGCGAACCGGAACTCGCGATTGTCGAGTCCATCGGCGTACGGCACCTGCTTGCTACACCCCTCCGCGCCGAGCAGGAAGAGAAAGGCAAGGGCAAGGTGTCTCATGGTACTGCCTCCTGTTCGAGAGAGGGGATCAGAAAAACGTGTCACGCTCCGTGCATGTCGTGACGAAATTATCGTCGTCCGTGCCGAATTCGCCATCGTCACCGGCCTCGCGCACCGTCTCCATTTTCATGCAGATGCCTCGCCCGCCGCCACCGCTCGCGAGGTCATCTATGCAGTTGCCCCACCTGATCTTGTCCCGCCAGCCGGCATCGTCGCGGATCTCGCACGAGTCCACGCCATCGCCGAAGACAAGCGGCAGCCGTTCGTCCCTTTCAACCAGAGACACCTCGGACTCCTTGCCGGGCTCGGCCCGGGACAGAACCACGCCGAACCTGCCGGGATTTTCGTTCATCGACAAGAACGCCTCTCGCAGGTTCGCCTCGAGTACATCGGCGTAGGTACTTCTGACGAGGGGGGTGCCTTGGGGTGCACCGGCCGTCCAGGCGGCGACCAGGCCCTCGATCACGGTGTCCTCGATGCTGACACTCGTCTCGGGCAGGGGCGGCAGACTCTCGTCTTCCGTGGGGGTGGGGGAGCAGGCCGTCATGATCGCGACGATAATCGCGGACGGCAACAGAGGGTGGACTGGGCGCTTCATAACACTACCTCCATCTTGGAGAAAGCGGGGCCGTCCTCGATGACGGCTTGCCGCCATATATGAACCTGCCCCCTATGACCATTCGCCGTCAGCGGGAAAACCCTGTAATCCATGAGGGAAATCACCGTCAAGCCGTGGGGGTGTTCTCCCGGCCTGGGACAAAAGAACGGCGCTTCCCCTACTGCTCGGCCTCGCCCCGCAGGAGTCCGGCTTCAAGCGCGAATCGCACGATGTCACGCCGCGTGTGCAGCCCAGTAGCCCTCGACGGTCTTGGCGCTGAGAAGTATCTCCCGGTGGGCGAGGCTCGCCTCCGGGACCTCCGGCGGCGAGGAGGACGCGGGCGCGGGAGTCCCGCCATTCAAGTCCGGTTTTCCCGCTCTCGCGGCACGGTCCAGCCGGGTCCAGTCATACGGCAGGAAACGCAGATCGTGCAGTCCTGTATGACTTTATAAGATTTCCTGCCGTGATTCAGGCCTTGGGTACTCCGCCGGCACGGCGCCTCGCCGCCCTCGATGCTGACGCGGGGTTTATCCACGGGCCGCTAGAACTGCACGCCGAGTGTCACGTGAATCGGCTGGCCCTCCCCTGTCACCATCGAACGGGTCAGGGACTTCGCCAGGTTGAGATCGAAGCGGTCGAAGCGGAACCCGACCCCGACCGCAGCGCCGTCCGTCTGATCCAGCTGCCCGCCCACGTATCCCGTACGCACGAAAAAGAGGTCCGCGGCCGAGAAGTTCAGGCCCATGTAAAGAGACGGCGACCCCAGGTCCCTGGCACGGTCCTCGGTCTCCACCGTGACCCACAGGTCCATGAGTCCGTCTTCGACAAACCGGTGAAGCACCTCGTATGCCACCGCGAAGCGTACCCGGGTCGGGAGGGGATCGGATTGCTCCTCGTTGAGGATCTGGAACTCGGTGCCGGCGTGCGCGATCATCCATCCGAAACGCAGCGGGATCCGGCTGAACGGCTCGGCCTGCACACCCACATCGACGGCGTACGCGGAGCTCGTGGTCTCCAGATCCGGACATTGACCCCGGCACGCCACCCTGAACTGGACCAGCTTCATGTTGATCCCCGCGTGGATCCTTCCCGGAAAGGATGTCGCGAAGCTGGCGATGCCGACGTGGTTGCGCACCGAGATCGAACCCAGGACATCTCCGAACGAGTCCCGCAAGTCCTGATCGCCGATGTCGAGCAGAAGGTACGAGATGCCGAAGGTTCCAATCCGGTTCCACGGGAGGAGGACGGTGGCAGCCGTGGCTTCGCCAGCCAGCTGATCCCCCCGGTACACGAGGGCCCGGCGTTCGGTCATCCCGGCAAGGGCCGCAGGGTTCCAGAATGCGCCCTCTTCGGAGCTGAGCGCGGTCATGGCCCGCCCGAGCCCCACTCCCTGCGCACCAACCGGCAGCAGCAGGAAGAGAGCCCCCTCATGCGCGCCTGCTTCCTCACCGATCTCCTGGCCACCGACACCGCCCGGCGCCAGAAATGCCGCGAGGGTCACGCACAGCAGCGTACGGGCATGCCGCAGTCCGTCAGGCGGCATCATCGGGCACGCGGTAACCGAATGTCATGAGCCCCTCCCTCTTGCGTCTCCACCCATCCCAGACCTTCACCCACAGATCAAGGTACACGCGACGCCCCAGAAAGTGCTCGATCTTCCGCCGAGCGTCGCCTCCCACGAGCCGAATCCCCGCCCCACCCTTGCCGATAAGCATCCCCTTCTGGGACTTTCTCTCGGCGTGGAGAGCCGCCGCGATGTAGACAGGGTCTTCGCTCTCGCGGAACTCCTCCACGCGCACCGCTACCGAATAGGGAATCTCCTGGTGGAAGTGCTCGAAGACAGTCTCCCGAATAAGCTCCTGTACGAAGAACCGGGCCGGCGCGGCGGCAATGTCGTCTTCGGGGTAGAGGAAGGGGCTCTCGGGAAGGTGGGACCGCACGAATCCGAGGAGCTCATGGAGCCCGGTCGCCTTCTTCGCCGAGACCGTGTAGGCCGGCAATTCCAGGCGTGGGTTCGGCACCGCCACCGTGTCCGGATTGAAGCGGGGATGGTCCGACTTGTTGACCGCGATCGCGGTCGGGCAACGCAGGCGGCGAACGAAATCGGCCAGGCGCTCCCGCTCCGCCGCAGAAGTCCGTCCCGTGCCGTCCACCACTACGACCGCCACATCCGCCTCGCTCCCGGCCCACTCCGCCTCGGCCAGCATGGAGCGGTGAAGGAGTTGCTGGCCGGCGATGATCCCGGGTGTGTCGAGGAAGATCATCTGGGCGGTTCGGTCTGTTCGAATCCCCGCCACCCTTTGCCAGGTGGTCTGCGCCTTCGCGGTGACGATGCTCAGATGCTCGCCGACGAGCGTGTTGAGCAGGGTGGATTTTCCGGCGTTGGGGAGGCCGGCCAGCAGAACGTACCCGGCCCGGGTGGCCGCCTCTCCCGACGCGCGATCACCCAGCTTCTCTGCAGACATCGCGAACCCCTCAGGACGGGCGTGGAGGCACGCCTCCTCCTCGCCCGGGAAACGGAAAAGGACGGTCGAACAATCGAGAAATCATGAGAAGCGGACGGGTAGACTCTGAACATCTTTCGGAACGATCCTGACGGACCGCCCTACTCGATACTCCAGAAAGGAGGTGATCCAGCCGCAGGTTCCCCTACGGCTACCTTGTTACGACTTCGCCCCAGTTACCAAACTTGCCTTCGGCCGCTCCCTCCCGAGGGTTGGGTCACGGACTTCGGGCACTCCCGGCTTCCATGGCGTGACGGGCGGTGTGTACAAGGCCCGGGAACGTATTCACCGTGACATAGCTGATTCACGATTACTAGCGATTCCGCCTTCATGCAGTCGAGTTGCAGACTGCAATCCGAACTTGGACCGGCTTTTTGGGATTCGCTCACCCTCGCGGGGTTGCAGCCCTTTGTACCGGCCATTGTAGCACGTGTGTAGCCCTGAGCGTAAGGGCCATGATGACTTGACGTCATCCCCACCTTCCTCCGGTTTATCACCGGCAGTCCCCCATGAGTCCCCGGCATTATCCGCTGGCAACATAGGGTAAGGGTTGCGCTCGTTGCGGGACTTAACCCAACATCTCACGACACGAGCTGACGACAGCCATGCAGCACCTGTCATGGCGTCCCGAAGGAGGCCTCCTGTTTCCAGAAGGTTTCGCCAGGATGTCAAGCCCAGGTAAGGTTCTTCGCGTTGCTTCGAATTAAACCACATGCTCCACCGCTTGTGCGGGCCCCCGTCAATTCCTTTGAGTTTCAGCCTTGCGGCCGTAGTCCCCAGGCGGGGCACTTAATGCGTTAGCTCCGGCACCGAACCCGTCTATGAGCCCGGCACCTAGTGCCCATCGTTTACGGCGTGGACTACCAGGGTATCTAATCCTGTTTGCTCCCCACGCTTTCGCGGATGAGTGTCAGACCCGGCCCAGCTAGCCGCCTTCGCCACTGGTGTTCTTCCTGATATCTACACATTCCACCGCTACACCAGGAATTCCGCTAGCCTCTACCGGTCTCTAGTCCACCAGTATCTTCTGCATGTCCGAAGTTGAGCCCCGGAGTTTCACAAAAGACTTAGTGGACCACCTGCCCGCCCTTTACGCCCAGTAATTCCGAACAACGCTTGCGCCCTCCGTCTTACCGCGGCTGCTGGCACGGAGTTAGCCGGCGCTTCCTCTGATGGTACCGTCAAACGCACGTCCTGTTTGGACGCACGTGGTTCTTCCCACCTGACAGTGGTTTACACCCCGAAAGGCTTCCTCCCACACGCGGCGTCGCTGCGTCAGTCTTTCGACCATTGCGCAATATTCCCCACTGCTGCCTCCCGTAGGAGTCTGGGCCGTATCTCAGTCCCAATGTGACGGATCGTCCTCTCAGACCCGCTACGCGTCGTCGCCTTGGTAGGCCGTTACCCCACCAACAAGCTGATACGCCGCGACCTCCTCCCTGGGTGAGAGCTTACAAGTAGAGGCCCCCTTTGGTACAGCCACCATGCGATGGCTGCACGTCATGTGGTATTAGCCCGGGTTTCCCCAGGTTGTCCCCCTCCCAAGGGTAGATTGGTCACGTGTTACTCACCCGTTCGCCACTCGGCTCCAGGTGCAAGCACCCGGTCCTCGTTCGACTTGCATGTGTTAAGCACGCCGCCAGCGTTCGTCCTGAGCCAGGATCAAACTCTCCATGATTGAATAGCTTGAATAGCTCTGTTGAACATCGAATCCTGTGGATTCATTGTTCGGAATCTGCGTTATTGAACCCCTTCGTCCGCCGGGCGTCCTGCCCGGACGGAACGAAAACCGGCGAGACACAGTGCTCGCCGGCGAAGGGCCCGCCCGCTTCTCATGACCTCGATTGTCAAAAATCGCCGGAGGCCGAAGCCTCCCGGAAAACCGAAGCGGCTCGGCTCGGGATCGAATCCCACGGTGAACCGACCGCTCCAGAGATGCACAGTAGACCCTTATCGTAAGTGCAACTCTCGGCCCTGTCAACAGGTCCGGCAAGACCGGGAATCCTCTCGAAGCCGCGCGGGCCGTGCGGACGCCAGCGCGCCCGCGCTGCCACTGTCCGGCCCAAGGGTGGACGACCGGATTCGAACCGGCGACCTCCGGAACCACAATCCGGCGCTCTAACCGACTGAGCTACGCCCACCGTGGGTCCTGCGGGGCGACCATCTCGAGCTCCGCAGGGGCTGACGAGAGAGTAAGGTAAACGATTCGAACACGATGGTAAACCGTGCCTCGTGGGGTGTCGCCCCCCGGGACGGGCCTTGCCGTGTGCCGGGAATGTCCTATCCTGTCCGAACACAGCGAACCCCGTCCAACCCTGCTCGGAGCACCCGCATGACACAGCGTCTCCTCTTCCCCGCCGCGGCCCTTCTCGTCCTGGGCTGTGGCCAGAGCGACCAGCCAGCCGATGCCGCCGCGACCGAGGACCCCGCCGCCGCCCTGATCGCCCGCGGGGAGTCGCTGCAAATCCCCGGTGATTGGGTTGTCCCGCCAGGTGATCCACTCGTTCACGCCACCGCCGGCTTCGCAAAGATCCTGTGTTCGAATGTGTTTCTTTCGGGGCTGGATCCCGACTTCGCGGCCGCGAACACCGGGTTCTTCAGCGCCCCCGCGGAGTACCGCAGCGCCGTGACCGACACGTTGGTGGACTACGAGAACCGGCGGATCCACCTATCACTTCCGGACGGCACCGTGCGATCCGCGAAGGTGCACGGTGGCCAGGGCTGTGTGGCACTCCCCGTCGGCGAGTCGGAGCCCTACTACGAAGCGGTCGAGGTCACCCCGAATCTGCCGGACTCCGAGACGACCCCCTGGCCGATGGGCGACATGCTTTCCGATGAGCCATTCCCCGAGGACGTGGACATGGACAAGGTTGCGGAGGCAGTGGCCGCCGCGTTCGATCCGCCGGAAGCGCTCACCGCGGCGTTCGTGGTGACCCACCGGGGGCGCCTGCTGGGCGAGGGATACCGGGAAGGGATCAGCCACGACACACCGCTCGAGAGCTGGTCGATGGGCAAAAGCCTCACGGGCACCCTCATGGGCGTCCTCATCCACCGCGGGGTGTACGAACTGTGGCAGTCCGCGCCGGTCCCGGAGTGGCAATCCGAGGGCGATCCCCGAGCCGCGATCCGCATCGGCGACATCATGCGGATGTCTTCGGGACTGCGCTTTCGCGCTCCCCAGGATCCGGACTTCGACCCCGAGGTCGGGTACCCGGACCACATCTATGTCTATACGGGGACGGTGAACTCGTTCGAGTGGGCCGCCAGCAAGGATCAGCAGTGGGAGCCGAACACCGTTGGCCGCTACCGCAACTCCGACCCCGTGATCACCAACTACATGGTGCGGCTCGGGGTCGAGCAGGGGCTTGGCGAAAACTACCACCAGTTCCCGCAGCGGCACCTCTTCGACAAGCTGGGCATCCGCAACCTCATCCCCGAGACCGACCCGTACGGCAACTTCCTCCTGCAGGGCTACGAGTTCGGCAGCGGCCGGGATTGGGCCCGGCTCGGAAACCTCTACCTGACGGATGGCGTCGTGAACGGTGAACGGCTCCTGCCCGAGGGCTACGTGGACTACGTTTCCACGCTGGCCCCCGCGTGGGAAGCCGACGGACGCCACCAATACGGGGGAGGTTTCTTCTGGGTCAACCGGGCGGGGCAACACCCCGTGCCCCCGACCGCGTTCTACATGGCGGGCGCCGGGGGCCAGACGACACTCGTAATTCCGTCTCACGAAATGGTGGTCGTCCGGCTCGGCCACTACAGCGGAAGCGGCCCGGGAAGAGGCGCCCTGCGCCGGGCCCTCGAACTCCTCATGGAGGCCGTGCCGGAGCGCTGACAATCGGTCCGGCGCATCGGAACACGCCCGCCAGGACTCGAACCTGGGACCCTCGGCTTAGAAGGCCGATGCTCTATCCACCTGAGCTACGGGCGCTGGGAGAAGCGGCGCTGCCGCCTCACGGGGAAGCTAACCGTGGCTCGGGATCCGCTCCAGAGGCGGGCGCGGCCGGCACATCCGGGTGCCGGGTGCTGGTGGCCGGGCCCGACAGACACCAGATTGCGAGCCCGCATCGGGTGTGCATTCACATCACACGGATTTGAAAGCGGCGAAATGAGCAAGCCAAGGTCCCAGTGGGAAGACACCGCGTTCTTCATCGGAACCCTTCTTCTCGTCGCGGGTGGCGGGCTCGTCATTCAGGCCGGCCTGGACCTGCCTCCGATGTATGCCAGGCTGGTGTGGGGTGCCGTGGGGCTGGTCTGGGGAACGGTGCTGATCCGGGTGTGGATCCTGCGGGAGGGCGGCTAGCAGTCCGTGGATAAACCCCGCGTCAGCACCGAGGGCGGCGAGGCGCCGTGCCGGCAAGGCGCGCCGAGGGAGAATAGCGCCGCTATTCGACCGAGGTGCAACGCAGAGCCGAGCTTCGGAGAGCCAAATTGTATAGCAAACATGACATTTGGTAAAGTCTCCTTTACATTGTGGCCTGTTGAGCGTAGCGGTCCGGCGCGGATGCATCGTCGGCCGAATGCAGCGGGGCTTTATTCCACGGGCTGCCAGCACGGCGTCCGGCAGAGGGCTGGCCGCCGGTGGTGCGGGCCCTACCCTCCCCCGGCGGCGGCCCTGGCCTTGTCCTTCTGCTCTCCCCCGGAACCCAGACTGGCCTTCAGCGCCTCCATCAGGTCGATGATCTTGGTCTCGGGCTCTTCCTGGGGTGCGAGGGTGATCTGCTCACCCTCGATCTTCCGGTCGATCAGCGCCTGGATCCGTTCCTTGACCTCGTCGCGGTACCGGGCGGGGTCGAACGCTTCGCTGGCGGCCTGCTCGATGAACTGCTTTGCCAGTGCCAGCTCGGCGTCGCTCACCTCGCCGTCCTCCTGCGGCACTTCGTCGAACGACCGCACCTCGTCCGGGTAGAGAAGCTGCTCCAGAATGAGCCCGTCCCTCATCGGACGAATCATCACCAGCCGCTGCTTTCCGCGCGCCGAGTAGCGGGCGATGGCCACCCTGTCCATCTCACGCAGGGCTGCGGACAGAAGCCTGTAGGCTCGCGCACCACCCCTCGCCGGTCCGAGGTAGTAGGCCTTCTCCAGGTACACCCGGTCGATGTCGCGCGCGGGGACGAACTCGCTGATCTCGATCATCTCGGTCGCCTGGGCCTCGATGGCCTTCAGCTCGTCGGGCTCGAAGGTGACATATTGGTTCTTGGCGAACTCGTAGCCCTTGACCAGGTTGCCGCGTTCCACCGGTTCTCCGCTCTGGCTGTCCACGTACTGGTACTTGACCCGTGCGCCCGTGTCGCGGTTGATCCAGTTGAAGCGCACCCGGGCCGAGGATCGACCGGTCGAGTACAGCTTGACCGGCAGGGAGACCAGACCGAAGGAGACGGTCGACGTGGAGATCGGGCGGGCGCTCATGCCGATAACGTATAGACATCGGGCTCATGGGATCAACAGGATCTGACGACGGACGCGCCGAGACGGGCGGGAAGCTGGGCGCCTATCGGGCCAAGCGCTCGGCGTCAGGGACGAGCGAGCCCTTCGGCGGAACGAAGGCTGGCGTAGGCGGTCTCTTCGTCGTCCAGAAGCACCGCGCGTCCTCGCTCCACTGGGATCTTCGCCTGGAAATGGATGGTGTTCTCGTCTCGTGGGCGGTTCCGAAGGGTCCCTCGCCGAATCAGGCGGACAAGCGGCTCGCCGTGCACGTCGAGGATCACCCGCTGGAATACGCCAACTTCGAGGGTGTGATCCCGGCCGACAACTACGGTGCAGGCCCGTCCATCGTGTGGGACCGGGGGCTGTGGACGGCGGTCGAGAACGCCGCCGAGGGGATGAAGAAGGGAAAGCTCCTCTTCGACCTCAAGGGGTACAAGCTGCGGGGGCGCTGGACCCTGGTGCGCACGAAGGGGGGCGCGGAGAATCACTGGCTCCTGATCAAGGAGCTCGACGCCTACGAGGACCCGGACGGGGGCACGGGGGACTACCCCGACGATTCGATCCTCTCGGGACTTACGGTGGAGGAGCTGGGCACGGGGGGCGACTTCGGCGCGCGAATCCGGGAGCGCTGTGCCCGGGCTGGAGCCGCGCGGGCGTCCGTGGCCGCGAGCGGGGTGAAGGTGATGAACGCGGAGCCGTGCGAGGAGGCGTTCTCGGCGCCGGGGTGGGTGTTCGAGCTCAAGTACGACGGGTACCGCCTGCTGGGGGAGGTGGCGGGGGGAACGGCGACGCTGATCTCGAGGAACGGCAACGACCTCACCCGGGTCTTCCCGGAGGTCGCGCTGGCGCTTTCCAGGCTACCCTACTCGTCCGTGGTTCTCGACGCCGAGGTGGTGGTGAACGATGCCGGCGGACTTCCCAGTTTCCAGTTGATTCAGAAGCGCGGGCGGCTCCAGCGCGCCGCCGACATCGAGCGGGCGGCGGTGGCTCTCCCCGCGACGTACTACGTGTTCGACCTGCTCGCCTTCGAGGGCTACGACCTGCGCGGCCTGCGGCTCCTCGAGCGCAAGGCAATCCTGCGGGAGGTCCTGCCGTCCACCGGTCCCCTGCGCTACTCCGATCACATCCCCGAACAGGGCGAGGAGATGTTCCGGCAGGTCGTCGGGCTGGGTCTGGAGGGGGTGGTGGCCAAGCGTGCGGACTCGATCTACGTGGGAGGGCGGAGTCGTTCCTGGTTGAAGGTTCGCGTCACGCACACCTCCGACTTCGTGATTCACGGTTTCACGGAGCCCGATACCGGGAGGACCGGGTTCGGGGCGCTCCACCTGGCCAGTTGGGACGGCCGCGCATTTGTCTATGCAGGCCGAGTGGGGACCGGGTTCTCGGCCCGGTTGCAGGGTGAGCTGGGCGAGCTGCTGCGAGACCTTCCCGCGGCTCCGCCACCGACGGGAGCGGAAGCGGCCGGAAGCGGGCGGCACCACTGGGTGTCCCCGGAGCTGATCGCCGAGGTGCGCTACAAGGAAATCACCGGGGCCGGGGTCCTCCGCCACCCCTCGTTTCTGCGGTTGCGCGACGACAAGCCGCCTGAAGACTGCGTCATGAGCGACGCGGGACGACCTCTCGCCGAGCCTGACGGGACGGTGGAAGCGGCGCCGGAGCGGGTCGTCCACTTCACCAACCTCGACAAGCCGTTCTGGCCCGAGGACGGATACGCGAAGGGAGACCTGGTCGACTACTACCGTGCGGCAGCCCCCTGGATTCTGCCGTACCTGGCCGACCGCCCCGTCGTGCTGACCCGCTTCCCGGACGGCATTCACGGCAAGTCGTTCTTCCAGAAGAATGCCCCCGAGTTCGCGCCGTCGTGGATCCGACGCGTCCGCCTCTACAGCGAGGGGTCGGAGCGCGAGCTGGACTACTTCGTCGCCGACGACCTCGAGTCGCTGCTGTACGTCGCCAACAGCGCCAGCATCCCGCTCCACATCTGGCAGAGCCGGGTCGCCGACATCTCCCGTCCCGACTTCTGCGTCCTCGACCTCGACCCGAAGGAGGCGCCCTTCGCCGAAGTCGTCAGGATCGCCCTCTTTCTGAAGGCGCTGTGCGACGAGATCGGCCTGCCCTCGTTCGTCAAGACAAGCGGCTCGACCGGACTCCATGTGCTGATCCCACTCGGTCGGCAGGTGACCTACGAGCAGTCCCGCTCGATCTCGCAGCTGCTGGCCCTCATGGCCGTGAAGGAGCTGGAAGACATCGCGACCGTCGCCCGGCTGCCGTCCCGCCGCGAGGGCAAGGTCTACGTCGACTTCCTGCAGAACGGTCACGGTCGGCTGATCGTGGCCCCCTACTGCGTCCGGCCGAACCCCGGCGCCCCCGTGTCGGCTCCCCTTGACTGGGTGGAAGTGGACGATGGCCTCGCGATCTCGGACCACACCATCAAGACGATGCCCGAGCGCATGGCCCGCCGGGAGGATCCGATGCGGGACGTCCTTGGCATGAAGCCCGATCTGGGCAGCAGTCTCGACCGCCTGCGGCGCCTGTTCGGCAGATAGCGCTTACGACCCAGGTGGAGCCCCGCGTCAGCGCCGAGACCGGCGAAGCGCCGGGGGGACCGCGTCCTCAAATGCTCCCGAGATTCCGCCGGATCAGCGCGGCCGGATCCGGGTCGCGTCCCATGAATTCCCGGAACAGCTCCTCCGGGTCGCGGCTGTCTCCCTGAGCGAGAATCCCATCCCTGAAGGCGCGACCAACCTCCGGGTTCAGTACCCCTTCCCGTTTGAAGCGGGAGAAGGCGTCTGCTTCCAGCGTCTCCGACCACATGTAGGAGTAGTACGCCGAAGCGTAGCCACCCGCGAAGAGGTGGGAGAACGATGGCAGGATGTGCCGCTCGACGAAGCCTTGTGAGGGTACGAAGGGCTTCAGCAGACCGGCGGCGTACTCCATGACGGGGGTGTCGCCCCGGTAGCTGCGGTGCAACTGCAGGTCCAGGTTCGCGAAGGATAGCTGCCGCATCTGCTGCCAGCCCCCCATGAAGCGCCGGGCCGCCAGGAGCCGTTCCAGCATGGCGTCCGGGAGCGTCTCGCCGGTCTCGTAGTGGCGGGCAAACAGGTCGAGGGCTTCGTTCTCCCACGTCCAGTTCTCCATGATTTGCGAGGGGACCTCGACCCAGTCCCAAGCCACGTTGACGCCGCCCCGGGCGGGGACCTCGACCCGTGAAGCGGTGTGGTGCAGAAGGTGGCCGAATTCGTGAAAAAGGGTCTGAACCTCCCTGTGTGTCAAAAGGGCCGGACGCGTCTTGGTGGGTGGGTTGAAGTTCCCGCCGATGAAGGCCAGATGGGGGCGAAAGCCATCGGCCGAAGGACCCCCCGAGACAAGGTTGTCCATCCAGGCGCCCTGTCGCTTCGTGTCCCGCGGAAACCAGTCCGTGTAGAAGGAGCCGAGATGGAGCCCGGTTGCGTCGCGTACTTCGAAGAAGGACACGTCGGGGTGCCAGACGGCGGGGTTGTCGACCCGTCGCACCGACAGCCCGAAGGTGCGCTTGGCGATTTCGAAGAGGCCGGACTGCACTTCGTCGAGCGGGAACCAGGGCCGCAGCATCTCGTCGTCGAGTTGAAAGCGCTCCTTCCGGATCTTTTCCATCAGGTAGGAGACGTCCCAGGGCTCCAGGGCGCCGAGGCCCAGGTGGCTGGCGTGCGCCTCCAGCTCCGCCGTGTCGCGCTCGTGGAAAGGGCGGGTGCCGTCGATGAGCTCGTCCAGGAAGCCCCGCACCCGCCCGCCCGATCCCGCCATCAGGGTCTCGAGGCGGTAGTCCGGGAAGTCGGGGTAGCCGAGGATGGTCGCGAGCTGCCGGCGGAGTTCCAGGATGCGCGAGACCAGTGGCCGGTTGTCACGTTCGCCGCCGGCACAGCGGTCCAGGTACGCGGCGTGGATCTCACGGCGAATAGCGCGGTCGTCCGCGTGCTGGAGCACCGCCTGCACACTTGGCATGTCCAGGGTGAGGACCCAGCCGTCTTCGCCACGGTCGGCCGCGAGCTGGGCCGCGCGTTCCAGCGCCGACTCGGGCAGCCCCGCCAGGGTCTCTTCCCGCGACACCACCCGGGCGTAGGCCGCGGTGGTCTCGAGGAGGTTCTCTTCGAACTGGCGGCTCAACTCCGAGAGCTCGAGGAGCAGCGTCTCCAGCGTCCGCTTCTCGTCCGGGCCCAGCTCCGCTCCCGCCCGGCGGAAGTCCCGCAGCGTCTTCTCCAGGTGGCGCTTCCGCAGCCCCGTGAGGTCCTCGCCCCCGGGCGATGTCGCGAAGTCGCGCAGGCGCCGAAACAGGCCCACGTGGTGGTGGAGGCGGCTCGCAAAGCGGGTGACCTCGGGCAGTGCGGCCGCGTACGCTTCGCGCAGGGCGGGCGTTGCGTGCACGTTGTTCAGGTGGGAGACGGGGGACCAGGTGCGCTCCACATCCTCGGTGATATCGTCCAGCGCCCCCACCACCTCGGAGTAGGACCCGCCGGTCCCCGCGCCCAGCGCCTCGATGCGCTCGCGGGCCCGCGTGAGTGCGTCGTCGATGGCGGGCTCCACGTGGCTCGGTTCGATCCGCTCGAAGGGAACCGGGAAGCCGCGATCGAGGAGCGGATTGGTGCCGCTCATGCGCGGGTGCTCACGGTGCCAGTACCCCGTTCACCCAGTGGCGAGTGACAAGGGCGACCTCGGCCAGCACGTCGTCCTGCGTGCGTCCCGAGCGCTTGAGCATGCCGAGGGAGTGGTCGCCGCCCTCGACAACGTGCAGCGTGGCTCTGGGACCCACCTGCTCCAGGAGGGGGCGGAGCAGGTCAAGGTCGGCGAGGCGGTCCCGGGTGCCCTGGTGGAAGAGCATGGGGCACGGTACCCGCGCAAGGTGTTCTCCCCGCACGCTCTCGCGGCGCCCCGGCGCGTGGAGGGGGAAGCCGAAAAGGACGAGACCCGAGACGGCTTCGTTGCCGCCGGGGTCGGCCTCGGTCTGCTCGGCGACCAGCGTGGAGGTCATCCGCCCCCCCATGGACTTGCCGCCAGCGAACAGGGGCACCCCGTCGGCGCACTCCCGCCCCGAGCGCAGCGCCGATGCCACCACCGCCAGAAGGCGGCGCAGGTGGTCCGGGCGACGGCGGCCCGCCTCCATGTAGGCGAAGTTGTAGCGCAGGGTCGACATCCCCTCTTCCGCGAGCGCGGCCGCCAACGCCTCATGAACGGATGAGTCATCGGTGCCCCAGCGCCGTGCCCGAGCACGAGCAGGCAGGACGCGGAAGGCGGCACCGTGAGCAGGCCCGATACGGCGGTGTGGCCCTCGCCTTCGATCACGACGTGGCGCTGTGAGGTCACGCCCATGCGGTTCCCCGAGGTCACCCCCATGCGGCTCCGCTGACGCCATGCCCGTTCCAGCTACCGCCGCAACGGTGACAGCGCGGGCGGTGGGTGTGTCCGTCGGTCACCACGCGATCCCGTAGTCCTCGCCGTGGTTGCTGGATCCCCCCCACATCGTCCCTGTCGCCGCGTCGAAGAAGATCGCGTTGATGGGCCCGGAGGTGCGCGATGCGAAGACAGGATCGTACCCCATCTCCTCCAGTTCCGCGCGGATCCAGGCAGGGACCCCGTCGTTGAGCAGGATGCGCCCCGGTTGGGCTTCGTGCGCGCCGAAGGAGCTCCGCATCTGGTAGCTGTTGAAGTTGGCCGCTTCGGCCGCCTGCTGAACGTTCATGCCGAACTCGACCACGTTGAGAAAGAACTGGAGAAGGTTCTGGTCCTGCCCGTCGCCCCCCTGCACGGCGAACGTGAGGAAGGGCCGTCCATCCTTCAGCGCCAGCGACGGCGTCAGGGTGGCTCGCGGCCGCTTCCCGGGCTCCACGACGTTGTAGGGGCCCGCGCGTTCGTCGAGCACGAAACTCTGCATGCGCTGGCTCATTCCGATCCCGGTCCGGCCCGCGATGACCGCGGGGATCCAGCCCCCGGAGGGAGTCACCGACACCACCCATCCGTCGGCATCGGCCGCCTGGATGGATGTCGTTCCAGCGTAGAAGGCTTCCTCGAAGTCCATTTCGGACACCTGGGGCGCCGCCACCGGGGTGGTGTTCCACGACTCGATGAGGTCCAGGAACGGGTTCGTCCCGCCCTGGAACGGATACGGATCTCCGGGCAGTACCCCGGGGTCGTTTCGCTCCCAGTCGATCCCGGCCGCGCGCGCCTCCGCGTATTCCTTGGAGAGCAGGCCCTCGATGGGCTCCGCGGGCGGGTAGTAGGGGTCGCCGTAGTAGAAGTCCCGGTCGGCAAAGGCCAGGTTCATGGCCTGGTAGAGGGCGTGTATGTAGCGCGTCGAGTTGTAGCCCATGGAGCCGACGTCGAGGCCCTCCAGGATGTTCAGGGCCTGCAGCAGAACAGGGCCCTGTACCCAGGTGGTGAGCTTGTAGACATCGATCCCCTTGTACGATGCCATGACCGGCTCCTCCAGATACACCTGCCAGTTGGCGAGGTCCTCGACGGTGTGGAGTCCGCCCTGTTCCCGGGATCCGCGCACGAACTCCTCGGCGATGTCCCCCCGGTAGAAGCGGTCGTAGGCGGTCATGATGGCGTCCCGTCGTGACGCTCCCCCGGCCAGCGCCTCGGCCTCGGCCTCGGCCAGCTTCTCAAGCGTGCGCGCCAGATCCTCCTGCACGAAGATCTCGCCGGCGTCGGGTGCGGCCCGCTCTTCGCCGTAGTGCGGCAGGAACACGTCCCTGGAGTACGGCCACTCGGCCATTCTGTCCTTTTCACGCTCGATCGAGTTGGCCGTCTGCGCTTCGATCGGGTAGCCACGCGCCATGTCGATCGCCGGCTCCAGAACCTCGGCGAGACTGAGGCGGCCGTACTCGGCAAGCATGACCATGAGCCCTCCCGGGGTGCCCGGGGTCACCGCCGCGAGCGGGCCGTAGGCCGGCGGGATCGCCATGCCCTGCTCGTGGAAGAATTCCGGCGTGGCGCCGGCCGGCGCGGCCCCCAGCGCATTGACTCCGATGACCTCGCCGGTGTCCGGGTTGTAGATGAGGGCCTGGGTTTCGCCGCCCCAACCCAACACGTCCCACATGGTGGCCGTAGCTCCCAGCATGGCCGCGGCCGCGTCCACCGCATTGCCGCCCTTGATGAACATCATTGCACCCGCCGTGGCGCCGAGCGGCTTTCCGGTGATGGCGACCCACTCCTTGCCGTGAAGGACGGGCTTCTGCGTCTGCTGGGCTTCCACGCGGAGGGGAGAAGCCGCCAAAGCGGCGAAGAGCAATGCGTTCGACCAAATCGACCGATGGGACTTCATCCAGCTCCTCCTGAGTTTCGGGGTCCGCTGTGGCAAGACCTCCCTGCGGCACCGGGATCGTAGCCTACCAACGGCAGGCCCGGTGCGCCAGTCGCGGTTGACGGAGCGGGACCGGTTGGACAGGGTTGAAACGCACGACGCCGGGACGGGCCCGATTCCGTCGTGCGATGGAGGGGGTGGAATGGATTTCATAAGAGCCAGGATTTCGAGGGACCTGAAGACGGGAAGGTACGGGGGCAGGGTCGTCACCCGTTTCCCGCCCGAACCCAACGGGTTTCTGCACATCGGTCACGCGAAGGCGATCTGCCTGAACTTCGGGATTGCCGCGGAACACCCCGGGGGGCGCTGCCACCTTCGCCTGGACGACACCAACCCCGACACCGAGAAGGCCGAGTATGTCGAGGCCATGAAGCGTGATATCCGCTGGCTCGGCTTCGATTGGGGCGAACACCTCTACCACGCGTCCGACTACTTCGATAAGCTGTACCGCTATGCGATGGTCCTGATCGACAAGGGCCTCGCGTACGTGGATTCGTCGTCGGAGGAGGAGATACGGGAGCGCCGCGGGAGCGTGACCCGTCCGGGAGTGAACAGCCCCTACAGGGATCGGTCACACGACGAGAACCATGACCTCTTCGAGCGCATGCGGGCTGGTGAATTCCCCGACGGCAGCCATGTGCTCCGCGCGCTGATCGACATGGCGCACCACAATATGGTCATGCGCGACCCGCTTCTGTACAGGATCCGCCACGCCCGTCACTACCGCCACGGGGACATGTGGCCGATCTATCCCATGTACGACTTCGCCCACTGCCTCTCCGACTCGCTGGAGCGGGTCACGCATTCGCTCTGCACCCTGGAGTTCGAGAACAACCGGGAGATCTACGACTGGCTGCTCGAACACACGGATGCACCGGCCCCGAGGCCCGAGCAGACCGAATTCGCGCCTCTCGTTCTGGACTACGTGGTGACCAGCAAGCGCAAGCTGCGCCCCATGGTTGAAGAGGGGCTCGTGCACGGCTGGGATGACCCGCGCATGCCCACGCTGGCGGGGCTGCGACGACGCGGGGTCACGCCCGAGGCGATTCGTACCCTTTGCGAGATGGTGGGTGTCGCCAGGGCCCATTCCCGGGTGGACATCGCCAAGCTCGAATTCGCGGTGCGCGACGACCTCAACCACAAGGCGCCCCGGGCTTTCTGCGTCCTGGATCCCCTCAAGGTGGTGCTGACGAACCATCCGGAAGGGCGGGAAGAGGTTTTCAAGGCTCCGTGTCGGCCGGGCGATGCCGGGAAGTCCGGCACCAGAGAGCTCCCGTTCGGGCGGAATCTGCTGATCGACAGGGAGGACTTCCGGCAAGACCCTCCACCGGGATTCCGGCGGCTGTCGCCGGGAAGCGAGGTACGCTTGAAGTACGCCTATGTTGTCCGTTGCGACGAAGTCGTGAAGGACTCAGCGGGCCGCGTCGTGGAACTGCGCTGCGCGGTCGACCACGAGACCAGGGGAGGCGTGGCCCCAGTCGGACGCCGCATCCGGGGCGCGATCCACTGGTTGAAGGCCGGCAGTGCCGTCCCGGCGGAGGTCCGGCTCTTCGATCGGATGTTCGACGTGGCGGAACCACCGGTCGACGATCTCGCCACCGCTCTGAACCCGGACTCGGAACGGGTGGTGACAGGCGCGCTGGTGGAACCGGGTGTTGTGGCAACGCTCCCGGGGACACACTACCAGTTCGAACGCCTGGGGTACTTCTTTTCCGATCCCGAGGACTCGCGCGACGGGAACCTCGTCTTCAACCGCACCGTGACGCTGCGAGCCAGCTGGGAAAGGCGTGCGCGCCGTTCGGAGGCGAGGAGTGAGGATTCGGCGAGATCGGCCTCCCGTGCGGCCCACGCGGTGCGGGGCAAGGCGCCTCCCGTTTCCTCGTCTCCCTCCGAATCCCTCCGCACGGCGAAGCAGCGACTCGACTTCAGGGAGCTGGTGAGTCTCGGAGTCTCGGAGGCGCCTGCGGTGAGTCTGGTGCGGTCACCACGCTCCCTCGACGTGTTCCACGCGGCCCGAGCCTGCTGCCCGGAGTGTGCCGACTCGATCGCGGGATGGCTTGTGAACGAAGTCACAAGGCTGCTCGGCAGCGACGATCGTGCGGAGCTGGAGCGCCTCGATCCGGTGGCTCTTGCCGACCTCGCGCGCGCCGTGGACGTGGGCGAGATGTCGCACCGGCGAGGCCGCACGGTTGTGGCCGAGCTGCTGACCCGGGGAGGCAGCTTCGAGGAAGTGTGCTCGGAGCTGGACCTGGAGGAGATCGACGACGAGGCCATGCTGCGTGCGATGCTGGAGGAGATCGTCCACGACTACCCGGAGAAGGCGGCGGCGTACCGTGGCGGACAGCACCGCCTGCTGGGCCTCTTCGTCGGCGAAGTGATGAAGCGCAGTCGGGGGAAGGCGAACCCCCGTGAGGCGAGCCGGCTGGCCCGGGCCATGTTGGACGGGTAGGCGGCCATGCCGTCATCACGTTCCTCCCCTCCCGGTGAGACCAGGGGTCCGGTCCCGGAGCTGACGGAACTCCGTCCGGGTCCGGGATGAATCCGGTCATTACGCCGGACAACGTGCTGGCGGTCACCGGCACCCTCTTCGCCGTCGTATGGATCGCCTTGTTCCTGGAAGGCAGATTTGCGTGGGCCCGCACTCTCTCGGCCGCGCTGCTGGCGCTCCTTGGAGGGCTGTTCCTGTCCAATACGGGCATCCTCCCGTTCGCGTCCCCCGCCTACGACTTCGTCAACGACCACTTCATCCTGGTTTCCATTCCGCTCCTTCTCTTCAAGGCGGATCTGAGAGTGATCTTCCGGCAGGGGGGCCGGGTTCTGGTGGCATTTCTGGTCTCCGCAACGGGGATCGTCGCGGGTGCCGGGATCGCCTTCGCGCTGATCGATGTGCCCGAGTCCGCCAAGTATGCCGGGATGCTGGTCGGGGGCTACACCGGAGGCGGGCTCAACTTCGTTGCGGTATCTCAAGCGGTGGAGATGGATCCGGGACTAGGCACGGCCGCGCTGGCCGCGGAAAGTCTGGCCGGCATCTCGTACCTGTTCGTCCTCGCCCTCCTTCCCACCTTTGCCGTGATCCGCCGGTGGCTTCCCCTTCGCGGCCCTGAGACGGAAACCGCAGCGGCGACCGACGCAGGCGAAGAGCCTCCGGCCAACGCTTCGCCGTCACTCCCGATCCTGCACATCGCCGCGGGTATCGGGCTCAGCCTCCTGGTCTGCGCGACGGGCGTCTGGCTCGCTGCGGCCGTTGGCCGGCCGCGGTATGCGATCCTGGCCGTGACCGCTCTGGCGGTGTTGGCTGCAAACGCGGCTCCCCGCCGGATGGCCGCGCTCAAGGGCGATCAGGAACTCGGGATGCTGCTGCTCTACGTCTTCTTCGTGGTCTACGCGGCGGCGGCCAACCTGAGTGTGCTGCTGGGCGCCGCCGCCATGATGCTGACCTACGCCTTCGTCGTGATCGCGGTTCAGTTCGTGGTCTCGGCGGCGGGTGCCAGGATCTTCCGCTTCAGCTACGCCGAGATCCTGATCGCTTCCAACGCGTGCGTTCTGGGCCCCCCTACCGCGGCGGCCCTCGCCGCTGGACGTGGATGGCACGGCCTGGTGACGCCGGGCATCCTGACGGGGGTCTTCGGCTACGTTGTGGGCAACTTCCTGGGCTTCAGCGTCTTCGCATGGCTCGGCTGACCGCGCGACAAGCGGATTCCCACCGCAGCGCCCGTGCCCCGTTCAGTACCCTGCCGCGGCCCCGTCCGTGTCCCGGGGATCCGGAACGCCCACCAGATCACCCGAGGCGGAGTCGACGAAGATGCAGTGCGCGATCCCCTGCCCTCGCCCCCAGCTGATCGCGTGACCCATCGCTTCGAGCACGGCCGCGTCCCCTGAGCTCATGTACCCGTCTTCCAGCCGCGCCGCGTCGGGAAGCCACTGATGATGCAGGCGCTTCGAAGCAACCACCTCTTCGGGCGACTGTCCGAAGTCGACCAGATTCACCACGAGCTGGAGCACGGTGTTGATGATCGTGCGCCCACCCGGACTGCCGATCACCGCCACCAGTTCCCCGTCGCTCGCCACGATCGTGGGCGTCATCGAGGAAAGCATGCGCTGCTCGGGACGCGCCAGGTTCGGCTCCGTTCCAATGAGACCGCGCTCGTTGGTGAGTCCGGGCCGGCCGTTGAAGTCGCCCATCTCGTTGTTGAGGAGGAAACCCGCCCCCGGAACCGTGATGTAGGACCCGTAGCCACCTTCCAGGGTGTACGTGACGGAAACGGCCATCCCATCCGCGTCCACCACCGAATAGTGGGTGGTCTCGGTGCTCTCCCAGTTGGGCATGCCATCCACGTCACCCGCGTCGGATACGCTCGCCGCTCCGGCCTGAATCGTCCCCCGTATCTCGTCCGCGTACGCCTTGCTGACAAGGCGTTCGACCGGGACCTCGGCGAAATCGGGATCCGCCAGAAACACGGCTCGGTCCCGGAACGCGCGGCGCATCGCCTCGATGAGATGGTGTGCGATCTCGGGGGTGCCAGGGCCCATCGCGGCCACGTCGAAGCCCTCCAGCACGTTCAACATCTCGACCAGGGCGGTCCCCCCTGACGACGGCGGCGCCATGCTGATGATGTCGTACCCCCGGTACGTCCCCCGTACCGGCTCCCGCTCCCGGGCCTCGTATCTGGCGAGGTCCTCCTCCGTGATCCAGCCGCCCCCCCGCTCCATTTCCTCGGCTACGAGGCGGGCCGTGACACCCCTGTAGAAGCCGTCCCTGCCCTGATCCCGGATCCTCTCCAGGGTGGCCGCCAGGTCGGGCTGCACGAGTGTTTCTCCAGCCTGGTATGGCTCACCGTCCCTGGAGAATTGCGCGTGGGTAGCCGGATAGTCCTGAAACGCTTCCAGTCGTCCCGACAACGAAGCGGCCAGACGTTCGCTCACCTCGAACCCGTCGCGGGCCAGCCCCACCGCGGGATCGACCAGCTCCGCCCACGCCCTGACACCGTACTTCTCGTGCGCCAGGGCGAATCCCGCAACCGTCCCGGGGACGCCCACCGCCAGGTGGCTGCGGTGATGGATCTGGAAGGAGTACTCGCCGTCCTCGTCCACGAACATCTCCGGGTGCGCCGCGAGGGGCGCCTTCTCCCGAAAATCCATCACGGTGGAGGTGCCATCCGGAAAGCGGATCACCATGAAGCCGCCCCCGCCGATGTTTCCGGCCGTGGGATGCGTGACCGCCAGCGCGAGTCCGGTGGCGATCGCTGCGTCGACGGCGTTGCCCCCGGCCCTCAGCACCTCGGCACCCGCGTGGCTCGCGTCGGGGTAGGCCGAAACAACCATCCCCGTGCCGGAGTTGACGGTCCCCCTCGCAAGTGAAACCTCGGGGGAATCGACGGCGGCCGGCCCGCAGGCGGTGGCCACACACGCGGCAGCTGCCGCGATGAGGAGGGACGACAGGCGATGCTTCATCTTCAGTATCTCCATTGAACTGTTCAGGGCCTGGCGGGGCTGCCCCAGGTCAACTCCGTATGACGGCAGCCACTTCCGGCTCGCGCTCCGGCCTGGGGATCAGGTGAGGTACCAGAATGGCGGCACCGGCGCCGGCAGGCGAATCTTCCGCGCCCACCCTGTCGCGCCGGAAAAGTTTGGCGAGGTCGTCGACGAGGCTGTACATGACCGGAACCAGGATCAGGGTCAGGAAGGTCGCAAAGATGATCCCGACGATCACTGCGACCGCCATCGGCCCCCACCAGGCCGCCTGCTCTCCACCCCAGAACAGCTCTGGAGAAAGACTGGAGAAGAGCCCGAAGAAATCGAAATTGAGCCCGACTGCCAGAGGCACCAGTCCCAGGGCGGTGGTGAGCGCCGTGAGCAGCACCGGCCGCAGCCGTGTCTTGCCGCCCTGCACGAGAGCCTCCCGTCGGTCCATGCCGTCCCCGTCCCTGAGGACGTCGATGTAGTCGATCAGCACGATGGCGTTGTTCACGACGATTCCAGCCAGCGAGATCACACCGACGCCGGTCATGATGATGACGAAGGGCATCTGGAAGGCCAGCAGCCCGATCAGAACTCCGATTGTGGACATGACCACCGATGACAGGATGATCACGGGCTTGACCACGGAATTGAACTGGGAAACCAGGATCAGGGCGATAAGCATCAGAGCCGCCATGAACGCGGTCACCAGAAATTCCATCGCTTCCTGCTGGTCCTCCTGCTCACCGGTGAAGGCCATGGCGTAACCGGGGGGGAGCGAGGCGGCGAAGTCTTCCAGCACGGTCTCCACTTCCCCGCGGACGCTGTTGCTGTTGTACCCGGCGGCGACTTCCGCGCTGACCGTGGCCACACGGTCCATATCCTTCCGGCGTATGGCACTATACCCCTCCCCGACCGTCCAGTCGGCAACCGAAAGGAGCGGAATCTGTTGCCCGTCCGCGAACGCCGTGAGGCCGTCCAGGGAGGTCAGTTCACTCCTGTCCTCCTCGCGCAGCCGCACGATGATGTCGTATTCGTCGTTGCCGGTGCGGTATTTGGCGGCCTCGAGGCCGTTGATGGCGCCCCGGACCACGAATCCCACATCGTTCGTCGAGAGGCCGTACAGGCTGGCCTTCTCGCGGTCCACCTCGACGCGCAGTTCGGGCCGGGCGTCGTCCATGTCGCTCTCCAGCCCCACCAGCCGGGAATACACCGGTGTGCCTTCGATCACGTTGATCGCCTCGTTCGCCAGCTCCTCCAACCGCTTCGGGTCTTCCCCGCTGATCTCGATGTTCACCGGCGGGCCGGAGGGCGGCCCTTCCGTGACCTTGTCCACCCGCACTTCCGCCCCGGCCAGATTCCTGCCCACCCGCTCCTGCATATCCGCAAGCGTGCCGAAAACGTCGAACTGACGGTCCTGGTAGTCGGTCATGCCGAGAGTGATGCGCCCGGCTTCGGGGCCCGATGGCCCGCCGCCGTCCATGAAGCCGCCCCCGCCTCCCGCCGATCCCACGGTGGTGACGACGGTCTCGGCGTCCGCCACCCCGACGATTCCCGCGAGTTCGGCCTTGAGCCGGCTCGCGTAACCGTTCGTCACCGCCGCGGAGGTTCCCACCGGCCCTTCGATGGCGACGTAGACGGTGGTCGGGGGAATGTCCTCCGGGAAATACTCCACCGGAGCGGCGAACCTGCCATATACCATGACCGTCGCAATCAGGGCCGCCACGGAACCGGTGAGCACCAGCCACCTGTGGTTGAGAGCCCACCGCAGACGCAACTCGTACCAGCGCACGAGGCGGGGGAATCCACCCGCCATGAACGCCTTGCCCACCCGGTCGAGGATCCGGGCATGCAGCTGCCACAATCCCACCCCCGTCACGACGAAGAGGAGTGCCGTGAGCGGATTGACCAGCGCCACGAGGAGCAGCGCGACCGTGGCCAGAGCCAGAAGCAGCACCCGTGCATTCCGGTTGATCAGCCGGGGACGGGAACTCTCCGGGCGGAGGAACAGCGAACAGAGGGTGGGAACGATGATCAGGGCAACAAAGAGAGAGCTGGACAACGTTATGATGAGCGTCAGTGGCAGGAACTGCATGAACTGACCGGCCATTCCGGGCCAGAAGAGCAGCGGCGTGAATGCGGCCAGCGTGGTCGCGGTTGCGGCCAGCACGGGTACGGCCACCTCTCCGGTCGCTTTTTTCGCTGCCGCCCTGCGGTCCCATCCCTCCTCGATGAAGCGGTGGATATTCTCCACGATCACGATGGCGTTGTCGACCAGCATCCCCAACGCCAGGATGAGCGAGAAGAGCACGACCATGTTCATCGAGATTCCCAGGAGCCACAGGACCACGAAGGACAGGAACATGGATGTGGGGATGGAGATCGCGACGAAGATCGAGGTGCGCAGGCCAAGGACGAAGAGCAGGATCCCGACGATCAGCACCAGTCCCGAGATGATGTTGTTCTGCAGACTGCCGACCATGTCCCCGATGTCGGCGGACATGTCGGAGGTGATCGATACCACCGTCGACGGCGGGAAGAGGGGGCGCATGGCTTCGATCTCGGCCCGCACCGCCTCGGCAGTCGCAATGATGTTCTCACCGGACCGCTTGACGACGTCGAGCGTCACGACGGGCTCGTCGTCCAGGCGGGCATAGGTCTCCCGTTCCGCGAACCCGAACTCCACGTCGGCCACGTCGCGGACGTAGATCGGGCGGCCGCTCACGGTCGTCACGACGAGGCTCCCAACCACGGCCGGGTCGTCGAATTCCCCGTCGACCCGGACCAGATACTTCATCCCGTTGACGTTGATCGACCCGCCCGGCACATTCACGTTCTCCTGGCGAATCGCACTGATCACGTCATCGAATGAAACGTTGTAGTGCTGAAGCCTGGACAGGTTTATGTCCACCCTTACTTCACGTTCCAGGCCACCTCGCAAACCGACCCGCAGTACGGCCGGGATCGACTCGATGCGTTCCTGGAGCTCTTCGCCGAGTTCCTTCAGCCTCACCAGCCCGTACCCGCCTGCGAGGTTCACCTGCATGACGGGTGCGTCGCTCATCGTGATCTCGGTGACCAGCGGATCCTCCGCGTCGGAGGGCAGATCCGGGTGGACCAGATCCACCTTCTCCCTGACCTTCTGCAAGGCCTCGTCCATATTGGTCGAGGTCTCGAATTCGGCCGTCACCGATGAATAGCCCTCTACGGAGGTGGAGGTGAGCTCCTTGATGTCCGAAATCGTGTTGAGCTCTTCCTCGATCTTGCGGGTGACCAGGCTCTCCATGTCGGCCGGCGATACCCCCGGATACATGGTGTTGACCATGATCACGGGTATCTCGGTCTCGGGAAACGACTCCTTGGGAATCGCACGGTAGGACACCAGCCCCGCGATCGTGATGAAGGCGAAGAGCACGACCACGGAGATCGCGTTGTCGACGGCCAGGGAGGTGAGCGCGAACTCCTTGAAGGACTTCCGGTCCACCGGCGCTCCGGATTCGTCGCGGTTGTCGTTCATCAACGCTACCCCTCCTCCCGCGCCCCTCGCGGGACGATCCGTACCCGGTCGCCAGCGGTCAGACCCTGCTGGCCGACCACCACCACCCGGTCTCCCTCCTCCAGCCCCTCGGCGATGACGGCTTCGTTGCCCTGGCTCGCGGAAATCCGAACCGGCCGAGCCACCGCCACCGTCTCCTCACCCGTCCCCTCCACGACGAACACCACATGCCCCTCCTCCATCGCCACGAGAGCCTGCTGCGGCACCACGATGGCGTCGGACAGCTCCTCCTGCACAACCGCTATGCTCGCGACCATCTCCGGCTTGATCCGTGCACCCGGGTTGGGGAGCGTCAGCTCGACGGGGAAGGTTCGGCTGTCCGGATCGACCGCCATGCCCACGTAGGTAATCGAGGCGCTGAGGATCTCGCCGACCAGAATGTCGAACACAGCGGACACCGCAGCTCCGACGGAAAGGTCGAGCGCGTATCGTTCCGGGACCCCGGCCAGGATCTTGATGGAATCCGTCTGAACGATCCGCGCGACGGGTGTTCCCGGCGACACCATGGAGCCCACCTCCACGATGCGGGCGTCCAGAATTCCGCTGATCGGCGCCGTGACGGTGGTGCGGGCAAGCCGCTCCTGAAGGACACGGAGGTTGCCGCGGTTCTGTTCGGCCACGTACTTCGCCTCGAGGTAGCTGACCTCGGAACCGATGCCGTCCTCCTCGTACAGCTTCTTCCTGCGCTCCCACAACTCGTCGGCCAACCCGGCCTGCGCGGCGGCGGTCTGCACCTGTGCCCGCAGGATGGCGTCGTCGAGCCTGAGGATGGCTTGTCCCGCCCGAATCGGCTGTCCCTTGTCCCGTACGATCCGGCGGACGACACCCTCTTCCTGGGCGGAGACCACCACGTCGCGCATTGCCTGCGCGACGCCGGTCACGCGGATGATCCGGGCGAATTCCCTCGGTTCAACCCGCTCGACTTCCACATTGACCACCCGTGTATAGCCGGCGCTTTCAGCCTGATCCTGCGCCGCGTCCTCACCCTGTGCGCCCCCGCATGCCGCGACTGCGACCAACATTCCACCAGCGACGAGCACCCCGCACACACCTGACCCTCGCGTCCGTCTCCGTGTCACCTTGTTGTCGACCATCATCGTACTCGGCTCTCCTCTTCCCCATACCCGTCCATGTCCACGAGCGGCACCTGCCCGGCTGCCTCGTCGAGGCGAGCTCTGGTGGCAAGGTAGTCGTACACCGCCTGCGCGTAGTTGAATTCACTCTGCCTCAGGGCGACCTCGGCGTCCGTCAGCTCCAGCTGGCTCCCCAGCCCCTCCCGGTACTGAGCACTCGCGATCTCGTACCCGCGCTGCGCCTGCGAAACGGCCAGACGCTGTCCCGCGGTGCGCTCCCGGGCTTCGCTGACGTCATCCATGAGGTTGCGGAGCTGCACTTCCGCCTGGTCGGCGGCAACCCTGGTCTGCACCTCGGCCTGTCGCAGGGCGGCGTGCTTCTGGTCGATCCGGGCGTCGCGACCGAATCCGGAGAAGAGGGGAAAGGTGACTCTGAGTCCGACCTGTTTCGACGATCCCCGCTGCGCGCCGGTCCCGAAGAAGTCGGGTGGTCCGTTCTGCTGCGCCGCCAGTCCGTACGTCCCGAAGGCGAAGACCTTGGGCAGATACTCCACCTGCTCCAGCCGCAGCTCGGTCTTGCGAAGCTGCTCCGTCATTTCCAACTGCCTGATGTCCGACCGCTGCGCCGCGCCGCGCCGAACAGCGTTTGCGACCTCGGCCTCTTCCGCCACCGGCACTCCGGTGAAGGACAGGATGTCCCGGTTGGCCGGGGAATTCGCGTCGATGTTGACGAGGTCGATCTGCGCAAGTGAGCCCGCCACCTCGAGCTCCGCCTCCGGATCTGTCCCGAGTTCGATCGCAAGTCCGCGCCGTGCGGCTGTCTTGCGGTTCATCGCACGTCCGAGGTTGGGCTCCAGGTTGGCGACTTCCACTTCCAGCCGGAGGACATCGTAGGCCGCGGTCAACCCCGCTTCGTGCATGGCCCTGGTCTCTTTCAACGACTGGCGAACCCGGCGCAACGAATTCTCGGTCAGCCGCACCTCCTCCTGAGCGAGGAGGAGATCGTAGAAGCCCACACGAACCCGGGTGACCACCTGCTGGGTGCGCCCGCGAAGCGCTTCCCGCTGCAGGCTCTGGAACCGGGACGCCGCCCCCAGGCCGACAAAGGCTCTCGGGTCGACCAGCGTCTGTTCCGCGTTCACGGAGAGGCTCCAGATATTGTCGGCCCCGAACTGTACCGGGATGAACTCGCCTTCGGCTGCACCGGGATCAAAGATCCGTGCCGGCAGGAAACTCACCTGCGGAGCCACGTTCCGCGTGAAGGAACTCGAGAGGTCCACAGTGGGATACACGCTGCTCCAGGCTTCGGACACCTGCTCTTTCGCGACGGCCACCTGATACTCTGCGTCGAGAAGATCCCGATTGCGGTCAAGTGCGGTCCGGACCACCGTTGTCAACAGGGCCGGTCCTTCGCTCACTACCCTCTCCTGCCCTGCAGCGGCGGTATCGGGGAGGAATCCGGCTACGAGAATCAACAGAGCCGGGAGCGCGAATACGCCGATCGGCTCGCTACTATTTCGCCGGCACCCTGGCCGACCGAGTCTTCTTGATCTATCCATGTCACCTGTTCATTCGCTGTTGGCAATTTGACGTTGTCTTGACTCGTGCCGAAATCGAAGACACCCGCATACATACGTTCGCAGGGGGCGCGGTGTGTCCTTGACTGGACCTGTGCAGGCACATAGGGTCATCAGCATGTCATCGACGGTACGGCAACGGACTTGTGTCCCCGCACCGTCGGACGACCACGCAAATGACGGGGTCGGCGGTAAGTACAGTTCACCAGGAGTAGAGGATGCGGACCACGGGAACCGTAAAGTGGTTCAACGACGCGAAGGGATTCGGATTCATCAGCCCGGAGGCTGGCGAGAGGGACTGTTTTGTCCACTACTCGGCCATCTCGGGCGACGGCTTCCGAAGCCTCACTGAAGGCGACCAGGTCGAGTTCGACATGGTCAGTGGTCCGAAGGGACCGGCTGCGGAGAACGTGACCCGCGTCGGAGCGATGTCCTAGGGACAGCGAGTTCCGAGCCACGAGGTTCGCGCCAATCACGACGAGGCCGGCGGGGAGACCCGCTGGCCTCGTTTGCTTCGCGGCTATGCCGGGAAGAACGCTGCATGCCACCGTTCCTGCGCGGGCCCCTCCCAGCGGCCTGCGCGCAGCTCCGACAACGCGGTGATGGAGTTGTCGAAGACGATCGAACCGGGCGTGACCCGTCCGTCCCGGGCAAGCGCGCGGAACCCGGGACGCGATGCCTGCCGGATGAATCCGGCCTCGTCCCTGTACCAGACGGCTTCATTGCCCAGGAAGCGTATGCCCACCCTCCCTTCCAGCGCTTTCAGGACCTTGACGAGTGCATCGATGGAGCAGCCGGACGGGGGTGCGGCTTCCAGGTCGACGCCTACGATGAGAAAGCGCTGGTAGCGCCACGAACGGGCGGCCCTCAGCGGCACCCCGTGAGCCGCCCACCCGTCGAGGAAGTTGTCCACCGTGCCGAGGAGATCGTCCTCTTCGTCCCGGTCCAACTCTCGCTCCGCGCTGAAGATCCAGATCCTGGCGCTTCCAGCGAACTGCTCCAGCCCGGCTACTCTCATGGCCCCTCTCCCGTGCCGGCAGCGGCCTCGGCGGGGACATTCTTGTCGAGGAGCACGGCCACCCACTTCAGGTCCTTCGTATTCTCCAGCATGATCTTCACCACCATTGTAAGCGGAACCGAAAGAAGCGCCCCCATCGGTCCCCACAACCAGCCCCAGAACACCAGGGAAAGGACCACGATCACGGTCGAAAGGCCGAGACGACGGCCCATGAGGGTGGGCTCCAGCCAGTTCCCAAGGATGATGTTCACGGCCAGATACCCGACCCCGACAATCGCCGCACCCGGGACGTCGATGCCCACGAACGTGGCCGTATCGGGGTCGACCTGGACCAGTGCGAGCACCAGGGCGGGTATCGAGGCGATGACGGACCCGATCGTCGGCACGTAGTTGAGCAGGAACGCTATCAGTCCCAGAAGGACCGGCAGATCCAGCCCGAGGGCCCACGTCCAAAGTCCCAGGAGCACCCCCGTTGCGAGGCTGACCAGTGTCTTGATCACCAGATAGCCCTGGACTTCCTCGACAATCTTGCCCATGCGCTGGTCGGAGGCGAGCCCGTCACCCGCGATCGCCCGGAGCTTTCGGGGAAGCACCGCCCCCTCGCTCAGCCCGAAGGCCAGGATCAGGAAGACGAGGAAGGTACTCGACAGGAAGGAGAAGGCCCACGTCGTCGCCACTGTCGCCAGTGCCGCTAGGTTGGAGAAGCTCTGCAGTCCCAGAACCATGTCCGAGAGCTCCCCCTCCTCAACCAGTGGGATACGGGATTCGATCTGACCGAACCAGCCATCGAGCGGCCCCTGGAGTGCCTGGACCTGCGTCACAACGCGTGTCTGCAGTTCGGGGAGCTGAAGACTGGCCACCAGGATGAGCAGGGCGAACACGCCAGCCACGGCGAGGACGGTCACGACTATGGCCCCCATGACCGGAATCCGCTTGCTTTCCAGCCAGAAGACGATGGGCATGCAGATCACCGCCAGAAAGGCAGCCACGGCAATCGGCAGCAGCACGGGCTGGGCAAATTGCAGACCCTGGATCAGGATAACCCCTACCGCGAGTGTGAAGAGGAACCGTAGACCCGGGTGTTGATCCAGTTGGTCGAAGACCATCGCGTTCATTCGAGAAGTAGCCTCGTAATCTGTATGAGTCTATGAGCAAGCAGCCATCTCGCAAAGGGGCCGGTGTCCCGCCGGCCATCGAGGATAGCCCCCGAATCCCGCGTTCGGGGAGAGATCTTCTGGCCGAATGCCGCGTGGACACCTTCCGTTCGGGCGGCAAGGGAGGGCAGCATCAGAACAAGGTGGAGTCGGGAGTCCGCCTCACCCATCTGCCGACCGGAATCGTGGTAACGTCTCGATCACACCGTTCCCAACACCGCAACCGGGAGGACGCCCTCAAGAGGCTGCAGCGGAAGCTGAAGGAACGCAGCCGCGTCGAACGGTCACGCGTCCCCACCCGCGTACCGGCGAAGGAGATGCGGAAGCGCCGGGAAGAAAAGGCGAGACGGTCGCGGCTGAAACAACTGCGGAAGAAGCCGGATGGCGAGGACTCGTGAGTGCCGTGCGGGCTCCCGCCCTCCGGACGTGGGTCAGCAGACGATGGGCGTCAGGGGCCGGGGGTGGGTCACCGTTCCTTCGACGTAGGTGTTGGTGTAGATCCTGATCTGGCCGCAGCCGCGGATCACTTCCACCCTGTAGATCGCAGTCGTGGGCAGACTGGTCAGCTCCGGAACGCCGCCGAATGCGGGAGCGTCGTCAATGAAGATCCTCGGGCGCTGGGGCGTCGCTCCCCGGCCACGCATGCAGTTGCGCCGTTGCGCGTAGAGTCCCGTGCCCGAGTAGTCCTCGAAGCAGGGAACGAATTCGAACCCCGGCTGGCCGTCCAGGTACTGGGCGACGCTGAGGTCGGGGGCAAACTTGAGCGCAACCTCGGTGTAGGTGTTGGTCAGGTAGGGAAGCCCGCGGAGGCGCGTCTCCAGGCGGTCCACGTACACTTCGATCCCCTCCAGCACCACCGGCTTGGGGATCACCGCCACCTCGATGAACTGACCTTCCCTGATGTCGAGAACCTGAATCAGGTCCGCATATCCGATCCTCGACACCGAAACCTGGCTGGGCCCCGGTGGCACTTCGGCGATGCTGAAGTGTCCGGATTCGTCGGTTGCGCCCAGGATCAGCGATCCGTCCGGGCGCCGCGTCCCGTCCAGGCGAACGACAGCGCCCTCGACCGGCTCCCCCCAGTAGGTGTCGATGACCTGGCCCTGAAAGGTGACCGGCGCGAGCGACCCCTGCTGCGCCGCAACGCCAGTTGCGGCCCCGCCGATCAGAACCGCCAGCGCCACCATCGGAAGCAGCTGGCGGAGGAGCGTGTCGCCAAAGGGGGAGCGAAGGTGCATGGAGGTCACGGGCAGTCAACTCACGCTGCGGACCGCATCGACAACGTCGTCGAAGGGTGGCAGAACACCCGGATCATCGCTCACCCAGGCGTAGCTGATCCGCCCCTCCCGGTCGACCACGAAGACCGAGCGCTTGGCCACCCCGTGAAGACCGAAGAAGTCTTCCTGCAGGACCCCGTAGGCGGACGCCGCTTGCTTGTTGAAGTCGGACAGGATGGGGAAAGGCACTTCCATGGCGTCGCGCCACTTCTGATTCACGAAGGGGGAGTCGATGCTGATCCCGTAGACCTGCGCGCCCAGCGACCCCCACACGTCCCAGTTCTCCGCGACGTGGCACAACTCCGTCGTGCAGGTGCCGCTGAACGCCAGGGGCACGAACATCACCACGACGGGCTCGCCCCGATGTCCCGACAAGGTGACAGCGTCGTCACCCAACGCCTCAAGCAGGGAAAAATCCGGTGCTGCGTTGCCGATCCCGAGTCCGCTCATCTGATGCTCCTCATCCTTGTGGTAGTTGACTGGTCAGCCGGTGTCCGAAACCGGCCCTGCCCTGCTCCTCTGTCTCGTCCAGATGAGCACGGCTCCACAGCCTTCCCGATGGGTCCCCTGGAACTCCACCGGCGTGCGCGGGCCCCAGTACACTTCCGCCAACTCGACCCATTGAGTGGGGATTTGATCGATGTTGACCGAACCCTCCATGTCCGGGTTGAACTGGATGCCGTCCACGTACACGGCAAGCGCGCAGTTCCGGGGCGCGACGAGCACGGATCGATGCGTCGACTCGCGAGAGATTCGGATTCCGGGGACGTGGGCGAACGCGTCCGAAATGCGCGTTGAGCCGCGCTCCACGATCGTCTGGCGGGTCAGGAGACGCATCACGACTCCCTGGTCGATCCGGCGGTACACCCCCTTGCTTTCGAGGAAACGGGACCGGACCTCCACCTTGAGAGGGCGTAGCGGCACGGCTTCCACCGTCAACTCGACCTCGACGGCCGTGGTCCGGTCGGGGTGCAGCGTAACCGGCTCCTTCCGCACGGCAAAACCGATCATCTCCACGGTGACCTGAGCCAGCTGGGACTCGAGGTCCCGGAATTCGGCGCGTCCCTCGCTGTTGGTCACCGTCCTCCTGCCGCCCAGGAGCGATACCGTCGCCCCCTGGACGGGGGAGCCCATCTGCGAATCCACAACCCGGACCAACAGGCGGGACGGAGCCAGCGGATCATCGATGTCCGCCTTGCTCATCTTCAATGTGAAGTCGCCCCGGCGAATGACGCTGAAGGCTCCGCGGATGGTGGCATAGCCACCCTTGCGAACCGTGAGCGTGTAGTCTCCGAGAGCAGCGTCGAAGGTGACTCTTCCATTCGCGCCCGTCACATGGCGGTTGGGTACTCCCGACAGTTCGAGGACTGCGCCCAGCAGGTCCGCGTTCGTGTCCACATCCTGTATGCGGGCGGTGATGCGCACGCGCCCTTCCTCCTGGCCCGCGAGCGTCCCACGGGCACCGAGGAACGGGCCGGCCGCGACAAGGAGGACCGCGACGACGCAGGGCAGGCAGGCCTTGCGCTTCATCCGTGCGCGGAGTATCACGATCCGTTCCTCCCTGGGACGGCGTCGGGCATCGGGCACACTCTCGATTGCGTACACATTCCGAAGGAAATATAGTGCCGTTGCCCGGCGAGGAGCACAAGCAGGGAGCACCTAACGGCGCGCGAGGTGAGATCACTGGTCATCCCCGACTGGCGAAGAGGTGCCTCTCCTCTATATTTTGGATGCATGACTAAATACACTGCAACCCTGCTCACGGCGGGAGCCATGAGCCTCGGTCTGGCCGGCTCTGCCGGTCAATCCCCCAACGTGTCGTCCGGCCAGGCCTTTGCCGCGCCGCACGGTACACTCCCTGTCGCCGCGGGAGCCAACGAGGTCGTCGAGCAGTTCTGCACACGATGTCACAACGAACGCTCGCGCCGCGGCGACCTGGTGCTCGAGGGTTTCGATGTCGCCGACGCGACCAACCGCCGTCCCACCATCGAGAAGATGATCCGCAAGCTGCGGGCCGGAATGATGCCGCCGAAGGGCGCGCGCCGCCCCGATGCGGAGGTCCTCGCGGCGATGGCCACCGAACTTGAAACGGCCATGGACGCGATCGCGGCCAGCGATCCCAACCCGGGCAAACGGACCTTCCAGCGACTCAACCGGGCCGAGTATGCACGGGCCGTAGAGGATCTTCTGGGACTCGATGTCGACGTGGGGGCCTTCCTCCCCCTCGACACCAAGAGCGCCAACTTCGACAACATCGCGGATGTGCAGATGCCATCGGCGACGGTTATGGAGGGGTATCTGCGCGCCGCCGGGCAGATCAGCCGGCTGGCGCTGGGCGACCCGGAGGCCGAGGTCTCGTCGTCGATCTACCGGATCCCCCGCGTGGCCTCCCAGAAGGAACGGGTGGAGGGGGCCCCGATCGGGACGCGGGGCGGACTGTCGGTCGCCCACAACTTCCCCGCCGACGGCAATTACGTGTTCCACATCATGCCATACGCCGCCGTCGAGGGAGAGATCTTCGGCCGCACCTTCGGGACCGAGCAGATCGAGGTCTCGATCGACGGGACCCGCGTGGCGCTCCTGACCATCGATCGCTGGATGTCGGAATCCGAGCCCACCGGCCTCAACATCCGCACCGACTCGATCTACGTTACGGCGGGACAGAAGCGCGTTTCGGTCGGCTTCATCCGCCAGTTCGAGGGCGTGGTGGACGATCTCATCCGCCCCATCGACCACACCCTCGCCGACGGACAGATCGGAATCGGCCTCGGCGTCACCACCCAGCAGCACCTGCAGCGGCTCACCGTCCTGGGCCCCTTCGACGTCACCGGCGTCTCGGACACCCCCGCGCGACGAGCCGTCTTCACCTGCCGCCCCACCGTCCCCGAAGAAGCCCTGCCTTGCGCCCGCGAGATCATCGAGCGGATGGCCACCAGGGCGTACCGGCGGCCCGCGCTCGAACGGGACATCGAGGGCCTCCTCCCCTTCTATGAGCAGGGAGCGGCCGACGGCGGCTTCGAGAAGGGTATCCGCACTACGTTGCAGGCGATCCTGGCGAGCCCCCATTTCATCTTCCGGCTGGAGCGGCTTCCGACGGAGCTGGAAGCCGGCGGTGTCTACCGGATCGCCGACGTCGCTCTGGCGTCCCGGCTGTCCTTCTTCCTCTGGGGATCGCCGCCCGACGACGAGCTGCTGAAGCTTGCCCGCGCAGGTGCGCTCTCCGACACGGACGAACTGAATCGGCAGGCGCGCAGAATGCTGGCGGACCCCCGCTCGGAGGCGCTCTCGACCCGTTTCGGCGCGCAGTGGCTGCGCCTGCAGGATCTCGAGAAGATCCATCCCGACGCGCTGACCTACCCCTACTTCGACCAGACCCTCGCCGACGCGATGCACCGGGAGACGGAGCTCTTCTTCACCAATCTGGTGCAGGAGGACCGCTCGGTGCTGGACCTGCTGACGGCCGACTACACCTTCGTCAACGAACGCCTTGCCCGTCACTACGGGATCACCGGAGTGGTGGGACCGGAGTTCAAGAAGGTGAGCTACCCCACCGACCATCGGCGCGGGCTGCTGGGGCACGGCAGCGTCCTCACGCTGACATCCCATCCGGACCGGACCTCTCCGGTGCTGCGGGGCAAGTGGGTGCTCGAAGTGCTGCTCGGAGCACCGCCGCCGCCGCCGCCGCCCGACATCCCCGCCTTCGAGGAGACGGCGGCGGCTGAAGAGGGACGCCTCCTGACCGTCCGGGAGCGGATGGAGGAGCACCGGGCGAACCCGGCGTGCAGCTCCTGCCACAACGTGATCGACCCCCTGGGGCTGGCACTGGAAAACTTCGACGTCACGGGGGCATGGAGGATCCGCGACGGGGGCAACCCGGTCGACCCGGTCGGAGTGATGTACAACGGCACGGAACTCGCCAACCCCGCCGATCTCAGGACGGCGCTGCTCGATATCCCGGACGTCATCCTCCGTACCTTCACGGAAAACCTGATGGCCTACGCGCTCGGCCGCAGGGTCGAGTACTACGACATGCCGACCATCAGGGAGATTACGCGCGAAGCGGCCGCGGAAGACTACCGCATGTCCGCCTTCGTGCTCGGGGTCGTCGGCAGCCTCCCCTTCCGGACGGCCCAGGCGGGCGCCGTCGTCGACGACGAACCGGCCACCGACGAGCCACAACCGAAACGCGACTGAACCACCCAACCAAAGAGCGAGGTCTGACAGATGCACTACCTCAGCGGCAAACACATTTCGCGGCGCACGATGCTCAAGGGGGCCAGCGCGGCGATCGGCCTGCCCCTTCTGGACGCGATGATCCCCGCGGGCCGGCTGTGGGCGTCGACAGAAGCCGGGAAGGCGGCCGACCGCACCCGTCTCGTCTGCATCGAGCAGGTGCACGGGGCCGCCGGCTGCAACGACTGGGGTGCCAGCCAGAACCTGTGGTCGCCTGCCGAGACCGGCCGTGACTTCGATCTGTCGCCCAGCAGTCTCAAGCCACTCGAGCCCTTCCGGAAATACCTGACCATCGTCAGCGACACCGACGCCCGGATGGCCGACGCCTATGCTCCCAGCGAGATCGGCGGCGACCACTTCCGCACCAGCGCGGTGTTCCTCACCCAGGCCCACCCGAGGCAGACCGAGGGCTCGGACGTTCAGGTCGCGACCTCCTTCGATCAGCTCTATGTGCAGCGCTTCGGCCAGGACACGCCGATTCCCTCGCTGCAGCTGTCGATCGAGAACGTCGACCAGGCCGGCGGTTGCGCGTACGGGTACGCGTGTGTATACACCGACACGATCAGTTGGTCCTCGCCCTCCCAGCCCCTCCCCATGATCCGCGACCCCAGGGCCGTCTTCGAGCAGCTCTTCGGCGCCGGGGGCACGCCCGAGCAGCGCGCGGAACGGCTGACCACGGACCGCAGCATCCTGGACTGGGTCATGGGCGAGATGTCGGCCGTCCGGCGCCAGCTGGATCCGGCGGACATGCACCGCCTTGACCAGTACGCCCACAACATCCGTGAGCTCGAGCAGCGCATTCAGAGGATCGAGGTCCAGAACACGAGCGGCGAAGAGCGCCAGATTCCCGAAGCACCGATCGGTGTCCCCGACTCGTTCGAGGAGCACGTGAAGCTGATGTTCGACCTCCAGGTGCTCGCGTTCAGTTCGGACACCACCCGCGTGTTCTCGTTGAAGCTGGGACGCGACGCGTCGCCGCGGGTCTACCCGGAGTCGGGTGTGGACACGCCCTTCCACGCGTCCTCCCACCACGGGGGCCGGGATGACCGGGTCAAGCAGTTCGCCAGGATCAACGAGTACCATGTGTCGATGGTCCCCTACTTCCTCGAGCAGCTGCAGCAGGTAAGCGAGGGTGACGGCACCCTCCTCGACAAGACGATGGTCATGTACGGCTCCGCGATGGCGGACAGCAACCTGCACAACCACGCCCGTTGCCCGCTCTTCCTGGTGGGAGGCGCGGGCGGAATACTGGAAGGTGAGCAGCATATCCGCGCACGCCCCGGCACGCCCATGGCGAATGTCATGCTGAGCCTGCTCCACAAGCTCGGCGCGGACGATGTCGAGAAGTTCGGAAACAGCACGGGACAGTTCGCGATCTAGTACGGGGGTTAGATGAATACAGGCCGAAGGTTGGACAGATCATTCGCGGCGTTCGCGGTCGTGCTGGCGGTGGCCGCGGCATCCCTCGGGGCGTCCCGCGCCGAGTTGGCCGTGGCCAGTACCGATGCTCCCGTAGCCGATGCCGCCGAGCGTGGCGACCTGGAGACGGTGCGCGCGCTGCTTCGCCAGGGCGCGGACGCGAACACGGCGCAGAGCGACGGCATGACGGCGCTGCACTGGGCCGCCAGCAACAACGATCTGGAGATCGCACGCACCCTTCTCTACGCGGGCGCCACCGCGCGGGCGACCACCCGCCTGGGGGGCTACACTCCGCTGCACTTGGCAAGCCGCGCGGGCCACCCCGAGGTTGCGAGCGCACTGCTGGAGGCGGGAGCCGACCCCGACGCCTTCACGACGACCGGGGTCACGGCCATGCACTTCGCCGCGGACGCCGACGCCCCCGGAGTCGTGTTGGCGCTCGTCGCGCACGGTGGCGACGTCAACGCCCGCGACGGGTTCTCCGAGCGCACCCCGCTGATGTTCGCGGCGGTACGCGGTGCGGGCAGCGCCGTGCGGGCCCTCCTGGACGCCGGCGCCGATGCGTCGCTGGTCACAGCCATCAAGGACTACGAGGCGCTGGACGAGAGCCTGCGGGCGGAGCAGCGGCAACGTGCTCGAGTTCGTGCCGCCGCCGAAGAGCCTGAGGAGGAAGAGGAACAGCCGGAAGCGCCGGGTCAGGGGCGCCAACCTGCTCCCGGACAGCCCCGCACCCCGGCCCAACCGGCCCCCGCGGGCGCGACCCCGTCCGAGACCCCGGCCGATTCAGCGGCGAAACCCGCCCCCGAGCCTCCGATCAAAGCCCTCTCCTCCGCCCAGCAGATCGGGAAACAGGGGGGCTTCACGGCGCTCCACTACGCGGCTCGCGAGGGACACCGGTCGACCGCCGGACTGCTTCTCGATGGCGGTGCGGACCTGGACCAGCCCACGGCCGGTGATCAGACCTCGCCGATGCTCGTTGCGGTCATCAACGGCAACTACGACCTGGCACGAGACCTCCTGGAGCGCGGCGCCGACCCGAATCTGGTCAGCGACGACGGCGCGGGTCCGCTCTTCGCGACGCTGAACATCGAGTGGTCGCTCCGGACGTGGTATCCGCAGCCGCAGGCGTTCCGCCAGCAGGAGACGAGCTATCTGGAGTTGATGCGCCTCCTGCTCGACGCTGGAGCCGACCCGAACCGGCAGACCACCACGCACATCTGGTACGCGTCGTACAACGCGGGCCGAATGGGCGTGGACTTCACCGGGGTGACGCCGATCTGGCGGGCGGCCTACGCTGTCGACGTGGAAGCCATGCGTCTTCTGGTTGAGTATGGGGCCGACCCGAACATCTGGACGATCAAGCTCCCGGACAGACGCCGCTTCGTCGACCCCAACTTCCCGGACACGCGTCCCGAGGAGACCCCCGAGGACCCCTCCGGACTGCCCCCCGTCCCCGTTGGCGGACCCGCCATTCACCCCCTGCACGCGGCGGCCGGCGTCGGCTTCGGCACGTCGAGGGTCGCGCAGCAGCACCGCAGCGTCCCGGACGGGTGGCTGCCCGCGGTCCGCTACCTCGTGGACGAACTCGGGATCGACCCCAATCTGCGCGACAAGGACGGGTACAACGCGATCCACCACGCCGCGGCCCGGGGCGACAACGAGACGATCCTTTTCCTGGTCAGCCGGGGCGCCGAAATCGGGGCCATCAGCCGGCGCGGCCAGACCACCGCGGATCTGGCGAACAGCCCCGAGCAGCGGGCCCAGCCGCACCCGGCCACGGTGGCCTTGCTGGAGAAGCTCGGGTCGCACAACAGCCACCAGTGCCGCTCCTGCGGGGGCAGCCGTTGATGGCGCCACACGCGCGGACCCGGAATCTGGAAGCTCGCCGCCCGGCGCCTCACTCCTCTCGGTGCGCCGCGGGGTTTCATCACGGACTGCTTGTGGCGTTTGTCGCGAGCGCAGCCTTTCTGGTTGCAGCGCCCGCTACCGCCCAGGACACGGAGTGGAACCGCTACACTCTCGAAGGGCTGGCCGGGGTATACGTGCACGCGGAGGCCAATCTGGGGTGCGAGGGCGCCGGAGTCTCGGCGGAGGCGGTACGGGCGGACGCCGTGGCCGCGCTGGAGGCGGTGGAGGTCCCCATGCTCACCGAGCGCGAAATGTTGGCGAGCCCCGGGCTCCCCGAACTCCGGGTGACGCTGGAGTGCGGCGGTGGGGTCGCGGGGGTGGTGGGCTACGCGGTATCGGTCCGCATTCAGCAGGCTACGCAAATGATCCGCGACACGCAGATCACGCTGTCGGAAGCGGTCACCTGGTGGACGAGCGTGGCGGGCGTGAGCGAGGCGGCGTCAACGGCGGAGGCCTTGGGCGCGGCGCTGGACGCCAGGCTCGCAGCGTTCGCCGAAGCGTTCGCCGCCGCGAACGCAGAGGACGAAGGGCCCGGCTAGCAGCAGCCCTGCCGCTGGGGTTCATGACGGGCTGCCGGGGGGTCCCGGTCATTCGGTCGAACCGTCATCCCCGGCGTGCGTCCCGATCACGGCCAGGAAATCCTCGCCGAAGCGGGCCAGCTTCGCTTCGCCCACGCCACTGAGGCGCGCGAATTCGTCGAGGGTGCGGGGACGCTGCTCCACCATCTCGCGCAGTGTGGAATCGTGGAAGACCACGTAGGGCGGCACCGCCTGGGCTTTGGCCAACTCGGTCCGGCGCGCGCGCAGCGCCTCCCATAGGGCCTCGTCCCAGGTCGCCGGGTCGGGAAGCGATGCGGCTTCCTTTGGTTTCCGCTTCGGGCGGTTTCTTCCCGGACGCAGCTCACGCCGCATGTGCACCTCGACCTCCCCGCGCAGTACCGCCCGGCTCGCCTCGGTCAGCCGGAGCGAACCGTACCCCTCGATGTCGACGCTGAGCAGGCCGCGCGCCACCAGCTGCCGGAAGACCGAACGCCACGTGTAGGGGTCGAGATCGGCGCCGACACCATGGGTCGGAATTCGGTCGTGTCCGAAACGCAGGATACGTTCGTTTTCGCTGCCCCTGAGCACGTCGATCAGATACCCTGCCCCGAACATCTGCCCGGTCCGGTAGACGCACGACAGGGCCTTCTGCGACGCTTCCGTGGCGTCCCATGAGGCGACCGGGGCCAGGCAGTTGTCGCAGTTGCCGCAGGGCTCGGGCAGGGTCTCGCCGAAGTAGGCCAGCAGCGTCTGCCGCCGGCAGGCAGTCAGCTCGCAGTAGCCAAGCATGCCGTCCAGCTTGCGGACCTCCAACCGCTTCCGCATCTCACCGGCGTCCGAGCCCTCCACCATCTGGCGCAGCGCCACGACTTCCTGCAGCCCGTACACCATCCATGCATCGGCGGGCTCTCCGTCGCGCCCCGCCCTACCGGTCTCCTGGTAGTAGGCTTCGATGCTCTTCGGCAGATCGAGGTGGGCGACGAAGCGCACGTCCGGCTTGTCGATTCCCATGCCGAAGGCGATGGTGGCCACGATCACCACACCCTCTTCGCGCTGAAAGCGGTCCTGATTGCGGCGGCGGGTGGACGCATCGAGGCCCGCGTGGTACGGCAGCGCATCCACCCTGATGCCTCGCAGCCACTCCGAGGTTTCGTCCACCCGGCGCCGCGACAGGCAGTACACGATCCCCGCGTCACCGCGGTGGTGCTCCTCCAGGAAGCGTTGAAGCTGCTGCCTGGCCCGGTTCCTGGGTACCACGGCGTAACGGATGTTGGGCCGGTCGAAGCCGCTTACGAACATGGGCGCGCCCGTGAGACCCAGGCGCTGGACGATCTCGCGGCGGGTGGGTTCGTCGGCGGTCGCAGTGAGCGCGATCCTTGGCACCTCGGGGAAGCGCTCACGCAGGACGGAAAGCTGCAGGTACTCGGGACGGAAGTCGTGCCCCCACTGGGAGACGCAGTGGGCCTCGTCGATGGCGAAGAGGGCGAGCTCCGCGCGGGACAGCAGGTCCAGGGTGCGATCAGCCATGAGGCGCTCGGGGGCGACGTAAAGCAGGTCGATCCGCCCGCCTTTCACCGCGGCCTCGACATCCAGCACCTCCCTGTAGGAAAGGGTGGAATTGAGGCACGCGGCGCGAACCCCCGTCTGGCGAAGCCCCTCGACCTGGTCCCGCATCAGCGCGATGAGGGGCGAGACGACCACGCCGACACCGTCCCTGACGATGGCGGGGATCTGGTAGCAGAGCGACTTGCCGCCACCCGTGGGCATGAGCACCAGACTGTCGCCCCCGGCTACCGTGTGCTCGATGATGGCTTCCTGCTGACCAAGGAACTCGGTGTACCCAAAAACGCGCTCGAGTACGCTCAGGATATCGTTGGCCTCCGGCAATGGCCCCCGCTTATTCCACCGCGGCGTGCAGGTGCTGCACGTGGTGGTTCTCGGTGCACCCGTCGAGTGTCGTCTCCACCTGGATGGTGATGTGGTGGATCCCGAAGTCCTCGCTGGCGATCGAGCGCACCTTCATCAGCACATCCTCCAGGTCCCCGGGATGGTCCGGGTCGATCAGCACATGGGCCGTCATGGCGTCGTACCCGGGGGTCAGCGTCCACACGTGAATGTCGTGGACCAGGGTGACCCCCTCCAAATCCTCGATCTGGTGGCAGAGTCTGTGGACATCGATGTGCTTCGGAGTCCCCTCGAGCAGGACGTGCAGCACCTTCACGAGCAGCCTCCAGGTGCTAGCCAGGATGAGCACCCCGATGCATATGCTGACGATGGGGTCGGCGATGTCCCACCCCAGAAACACCACCAGGAGGCCGGAGATGACGATCCCGACCGAGCCCAGGAGGTCGGCCATGATGTGCCGGAAGACGCCCTCGACATTCAGGTTGTGGGCGGCCGAGCCGTGGAGGATCCAGGCCGCCAGGATGTTCACCACCAGGCCCGCCGACCCCACAGAGAGCATCACCGCGCCGTTGACTTCGCTCACGTCCCCGAGCCGTCGCACGGATTCGACCAGAATTCCGCCGGCGATCAGAGAAAGGCTGATCACGCTCACGAGGGCGGCGAGCGTCTCCAGACGATGGTATCCGTAGGTGCGCGTCGCCGTGGCCGACCGGCCCGCAAAGTGCATGGCGATCAACGCGAGGACCATCGCCCCCGTGTCGGAGAGCAGGTGTCCGGCGTGGGCGATGAGCCCCAGGCTGCCGGACACGATTCCGCCCGCGACATCGACGAACATGTAGCCGCCGATGAGCACGAGCGCGATCGTCAGTCGCCGCTTGCTCTGCCCCCGCATCTCGACGAAGTCGTCGGGGAGGCCGAAGCGGCTGTGGCCGTGGTTGTGGTCGTGGCCCCCGGCGGTCTTTCGATCAGTCATCTTATCGCCCGCCCGCTGTTGCTTCGGTTTCTCCGACCGTCACCGAGTATCCGCCCCCCATTTAATTGGGGCGCAGCCGGTCCGAACGCAAGCGAAAGTGTCACCCCAAGGCTATGGAGTGGCCGCTGGCCGCTCCAGATCGTACATCGCGACCCGATGGATCCCCAGTTCGTCCTCGTGGACCCCGAGCACGTAGTCGGCACCGAACTCACGGATGGTGTAGTCGTCCATGCCGGTGTTCAGGTGACACATGAAATCTCCGTTCGGGCCGAAGCCCATCGCGCGACGTTGATCGGGTTCGCCGGGTCTGCGATAGCGCCACACCCACACGGAGCCGTCCAGGCCCACCTGTACACTGGAGACCGCGGGGAAGACATCCGCAGCCGGGCGTTCGGGGTTCAGATCCGCCTCTTCGTACGGCGAGATCTCCCCGTCTTCCATGGCCCGCCGCCGTTCGGCGTCCCTGCGTGCGCGGATGTGTGCCGCGGTAACCTCCCGGTCGGGATCGTCCCAGCGGATGATCAGGCGCAAACGCATGTCATCACGTGCGTCTACCCCCCGAACACATTCACCTGCCGCGTGAATTTCAGGTACACCGACCGGCCGAGCGGCCCCGTGAGGGTCTCGATGCCCTGCACCTCGTTGTAGACGATGAAGAGCCCGGTTCCGGCCGTGTTGAGCCAGCCGAAGCGCACGTTGGCGGACCAGGTGTCGATCTGGTTGGAGTACTGGATCAGAGACTGGAGGTAGATCCGCGGAGTAAAGAAGTAGCCCAGGTTGATCCCGGCCAGGGTCGTGGTGAAGTCACCCTGGGGCAGGCTGACGTCGTTATACACGACCCGCAGCGTGGCGCTGGAGCGGTTGCCCCGGCGGATTGTCAGGTCGGCGTTGCTGGTCCGCTTGCTTCCCGAAAGGAAGTTGCCCCAGTTCCAGCGCGAGTTGAAGGACAGGGTACGGGACTGGTCGGTGAAGAAGACGACCGCCGACTCCCAGCCCGAGTAGATCCCTGTGGGGACTACCACATCCGTACCGCGGATTTCAAAGGGCTCGTACAGACCCTCGGTGACATGGTTGGCCCCGCTGTGGAACTCCATTCCCGATGGCCATTCCCAGTGGCTGTCCACGTGCCAGCGGGTCGTCTCGTTGAAGTTGCTCTCCACGCCGGTGCGGACGGTGCGGTAGGTGAAATACGAGACGTGGGGCCGGATCTCGCGAAAGATGCTCTCCGGCCGATAGTTCCAGAGCCAGAACACCTGGTAGTAGCGGTGGCCGTCGCGGGGCACGAAACCCACTTCCGGGTTGAAGTTCTCTCCGATCTCGCGGACCGTGACGTTGCCCCGGAAGCTCCGGCTGCTCCACGCCGCCGTCAGGTCCCAGGCCTGGTCGGCTCCCTCCAATTCGGGGGTGTCTGTGCGCGCCAGGAACGACGTCAGCGTCAGTTGGTCGCTGATCCCCACACGCCCGTCGACGGCGTACGTGCGGTTGTAGTCACCGTCGAAGTTGCTTCCCCGGTTCACGAAGAGGCCGCCCAGCCGGGCGCGGTTCGGCAACTCCTTGGCGATGCGGGCGACAGAGTAGGAGTTCTCGGGGTCCGTCGCCTCCACTCCGCCCGTCTGGATATGCAGGAGTCCCACGTTGAGCCCCGCCATTCGTCCCGACAGCCTGCCCCCGCCCTTGATCGGCACGGGCCGCCCCCCCGAGATGCCGATGCGCCGGCTGAAGAAGAGGTCAGCGCCTCCCGCCCCGACGGTGAAGAAACCCGCGTTCTCCAGAAAGAAGGGGCGCTTTTCGGGGAAGAGGAGCGAGAAGCGGGTCAGGTTGACCTGCTGGTCGTCCACCTCGACCTGGGCGAAATCGGTGTTGACCGTCATGTCGAGGGTCATCCCCTGGGTGACCTGCACCTTGGCCTCGCCACCGAACTCGGCCTGCTGGCCGAAAGACGTCTGGCCCGCGTCGGTGTAGTCCCGCTCGGTCGCCCCGAGCACGTAGGGGGTCACAGTGGCGGCCCGCCGGAAGGGCGGCACGACGCCGGCCAGCTGTCCGGCGAAGTCAAGGCGGTAGAGACCGAATTCGCGAGGCACCGCGGACCAGAAATCCTCCTCGTTCAGGCGCCGGATACGCCGCGACACGTTGAACCCCCAGGTGTCGGTCTCCGAACCGTAACGGAGCGTGCTGAAGGGGATCCGGAACTCGGCGTACCATCCCTGATCGTCGCGGGAGGTGGAAACGGTCCAGCTTCCATCCCAGTTCTTGTTGAAGCCGCCGCCTGCCCCGGCCTGGAAGCGGCGCCGGTTGTTGAAGCCGCCGCCCAGGAAGAAGCCGCCGCCGCTTCCCTGCGCGGCGACCTGGCCGTCGTACTCGATCCCGGCCGGCGTGGTGCCGAAGACGAAGCCGTTCTGCTGGTCGTTGTAGGTGTCGAAGACCATGATCACCGCGTCGGCGTCGGTGACCTCGTAGTCCCGGATGGACTCGCCTGTGACGATCGCGTCCGGCTGCGAGTCGTAGGCCCACACCGCGACGTAGATCGCGTCCTGGTCGAAGAGGATGCGGAGTTCGGTGGCTTCGGAGGCGGGTTCACCATCGGCGGGTTCCCGCTGGGTGAAGTCGGTGAGGGGAGAGGCGGCGAGCCACGCCTCCTCATCGGGAAAACCGTCGATGACCGGAGGGGCGTCGGTGGGGGTGGCGATCGCCGTGCCGGGTGCTTCCGCGTCGGGCGCGGGGCCGCCGCCACCGTTCCGGGGAGCATCCTGGGCCACCGCACGGGAGAGGGGGAGAGCGAAAAAAACCGCGAGCAAGGTCGCGGCCATGAGATTGAGCCCGCAGGCGCGGACGTGGGGACAGGTCATATCGGTTCGTCGCCGGTCGTCGGTTTTGGGGGGACGCCAACTCCAACTATAACGACAGCGTCCGCCGGCATCTTGTTGAGCGGGGGTGGCCGGGTCAACCGGATGGACGGCCGGACCGGTCCAGGGGGATCGGAAGCCCGAGCCCGAGGGACTCCAGCCGCGCACTTTGTGTCGCCGCGTCGCCCGCGACCAGCCAGACCATCCCTCCCCCGGTCAGGTGAAGTCCCGCCAACTCGCGAACCCGGGCGACGTTCATTTCGCGAACCGTCTGTTCCTGCTCCAGCACGTAGTCCGGCGCGAAGCCGTAGTCGCTCACGTCGCGGATCACGCCCAGCTTCGCCCCCAGCGTCTCGAAGGCGCGCGCGTTGGCGCGGAGAAGGAAGCCCCGGGTGGCCTCCAGGTCGGCTTCGTCGAAGTCGGGGCCGTACCCTTCGACGATCTCCTTGATGATCTGAAGCGATTCCAGCGTGACGTTGGAGCGCACCGACGTCCCGATCGAGAACGGTCCCGGGTAGTGGCTTCCCTGGAAGCGCGAACCGACGCCGTAGGTGTACCCCTTGCCTTCGCGAAGCACCTGGGTGAGGTCCGACGCGAAGCCACCGCCACCAAGGCGGAAGTTCATGACCGTGGCCGGATGGAAGTCCTCGTCCGTCCGGGCGAGAGCCAGGCGGCCGATGTTGATGACCGACTGGGCCGCGCCGGGGACGTCGATGAAGTACAGCCCGGCGCGATCCTCGTCCCATGCGGGCGCGGGCGGGAGCGCTGGCGCGGACTGGTCCGGCCAGCGGGACGCGAGTCCCGCGAGCGGGGCCACCGCTTCGGGCGGCGAGACCGCGCCCGCGACGTGGAAGGCCGCCGCGCCGGGGACGAGCGCCGCCGCGTGATAGGCGCGCAGGTCGTCCAGGGTGATCGCCGCGACGCCGTCGATGGTGCCGGATGCGTCCTCGGCGAGGATGTGGTCGCCGTACAGGAGGTGGTTGAAGGCCCGGGACGCGACCGCAGCCGGGTTCGCACCCTGCCGGCGGATGCCGTTCAGAACGCGCTGCCGGGCGAGCTCGAAGCGGTCCAGGTCGAAGCGGGGCTCCAGGAGGATCTCCTCGACGAGTGAGATGGTCGCGTCGTAGTTCCGCGCCAGAACGCTCCCCGAGATGGTGAAGTTGCGTGCACCGGCCGACACATTGAGGGATGCGCCGAGGAGGTCGATCGCCTGCTCCAGTTCTTCCGGCGTTCGCCGTGACGTTCCCTCCAGCATCGTCTCGGCCAGCAGGTTGGCCACCCCCGTGCGCTCGCGCTCCTCCAGGAGGAGGCCGCCGCGGAAGCGCAGTTCGAACTGTACGATGAGGGTCTCCCTGTCCTCGATTCCCAGGACGCGCACGCCGTTGGCGAGCGTCTCGCTCCACACCTCCGGGGCGCGCAGGCTGGGCGACGGTCCGAAAGGGGGCTCCACGGAACGATCGAACGACCCTCCAGAGGTGCGCGCGTCGCCCCGCACAACCGTGAATTCCGCTTCGGCGCCCTGTACGATCGGCTCCTCCACGACTTCCGCGCGCTGTGATCCGGCCAGGGCCAGCTCCGCTTCCCCTCTGGGGACGAAGCTCGCGGCGATGTACGGCTGACCGGCCAGGTAGGTGCGGTAGACCCGCATGACGTCCTCCCGGGTCACCGCCAGCGTACGCTCGAGATCCTCCGTGACGTATCCCGGATCTCCGGCGAAGATCGCGTAGCGAGCCAACTGAAAGGCCTTGCCCAGCGCGCTTGCCAGCCCTCGGTGGAAGCCGGTCTCCGTACCCGCCTTGACACGCCGCAATTCGGCCTCGTCGACGCCTTCCTCCTCGAAGCGCCGAAACGCCTCGGATACCGCGGCCTGCACATCGTCAAGATCCGTCCCCGCGAACGCTCCCACCTGCAGGGTGAAGCGTCCCGCCAACTCCTGGGAACGGTTGAAGGCGGAGACCGCCGGAGCCAACTTCTCCTCTTCAACCAGAACCTGGTGCAAGGGAGTGGACCTGCCGTCGGTGAGCACGGCCGCAAGCACACTCAGGGCGTAGCTGTCGGGGTGATAGAGCGGCACCGTCGGCCAGGCCATGGTCAGGCGAGGCAGCCGGGCGAAGTTGTCCTCGTGCACCAGGAGACGGCTCCGGGCCAACTCCACGGGCGGCGGGTCGGCCGACTGGGCGGCGGCGCCTCGCGGAATCTCGCCAAAGTACTTCTCGATCCACGCCCGGGTCTGATCCACATCGATATCGCCGGCCACCACCAGCGTCAGATTGTCGGGTCCGTACCAGCGTGCGTGGAACTCCCTGGTGTCGGCGAGGGTCGCCGCGTCGAGGTCCTGCAGGGAGCCGATGACCTGCCAGCGGTAGGGGTGCCCCTCCGGGTACAGCGCCCTGTCGATCACGAAGTTCGTGTGCCCGTACGGCCGGTTGTCCACGCTCTGGCGCTTTTCGTTCTTGACGACCTGCTTTTCCTTGGCCACCACCGATTCGGAAACCGTGTTGATGAAGAAACCCAGCTTGTCCGCCTCGGCCCACAGCGCCTTTTCCAGCCCGTCGACGGGGACGACTTCGAAGTAGTTGGTGCGATCGCGCGAGGTGGAGCCGTTGGTGGAACTGCCGATCCGGGTCATCAGCCGGTCCAGTCCTCCGGGGCCCAGGTTCTCCGAGTCCAGGAAGAAGAGGTGCTCGAAGAGGTGGGCGAAGCCCGTGCGCCCCACCACCTCGCGTGCCGAACCGACGTGAAAGGTCATCGCCACCGCGGCCAGCGGATCGGAGTCGTCAACGTGAAGGACTACATCGAGGCCGTTCGGGAGCCGATACCGCTCGAAGTCGATGGAGAAGGCGTCGTTGGGGGTGGTCCGATCGCACGCGCCGGCCGCAACCAGCAGGGCGAGAAGAGCCGCGGGCAGCCTGAGGGGAAGTCCCGAGACGATTCCGGGGGCAGCCAGGCGCCCGGTCGACAAGGTGGCAGGTGTCGGTGAGGCGCTCTTCCTGGTAGATCTCTTCATGGTACCGTCTCCGATCCGCTCCGGCTTGTTCCGGGTCCCTGGCGACTGAACAAAACTGTTGCGGGTGCCTATGGCCGCAGAGCATTATTAGTTTCAGGTGCAGGTTTTGACAACAGGGAGGGAGTCATGTGTCCATCCGGGCCGCTTTGTCGACACGGAAGCATGTTCGTAGTCACTGGTTTTGTCGTATTGATGCTCGGAATTGTCGCAGTGCCGGTCACGGCGCAGATTCCTCCGGATACGGTGATCGAAGTAGCGGAACTCGAGGTTATCGTCGGTTCCAGGGCCGGGGTTGCCGACCCCGCGACCCTTCCGGTACCCGTCGACATCTACGGGGCGGAGGAAATCTCGCGGCTGGGTGAAGTCGACCTGGCCGAGGTTCTCGGACGGATCGCCCCGTCCTTCAACTCGACACGCCTCTCGGCGGGTGACGGCGCGGCCTTCCATGTGGCCACCCTGCGGGGCATGAGCGGAGACCAGGTGCTCGTGCTCGTCAACGGAAAGCGCCGGCACGGTATCGCGTTCGCCAAGGTCCTCGCGGCCTCGGGACAGGGCACCACCGGCACGGATCTGCGGGCCATCCCCGTGGACGCGATCAAGCGCATCGAGGTGCTGCGTGAGGGCGCGGCCTCCCAGTACGGCTCGGACGCCATCGCGGGCGTGATCAACATCGTGCTGAAGGACGCTACGGACGGACTGAGCGCCTCGACCTACCTGGGTCGGACCTCCCGGGGTGACGGACTGAGGCTGCTCACGTCGGCCAACGCGGGGATACCCCTGGGCGAGGGCTTCCTCAACGTCACGATGGAGATGTCCAGGCAGGAGGTGACGAACCGCGCGGGAGCGGCGCCCACATGCTTCGGCCCGGATCCGGGCTACGGCCCCTGCGCAAACGGCGGGAAGGTCATTCAGCTGATGCGCAACGGCGAGCCCGACTACAAGGGCGCGGGGTTCATGGCGAACCTGGCCCTGCCCGTCGGCGAGTCCGCCGAGTTCTATGCGTTCGGGGGCTACTCGGCGCGGGACGCGGTTTCCGACGGCCTCTACCGCAAGGCCGACTGGGTTCCGCGCACCGTCTCGTACGTTCACCCGGACGGGTTCTTCCCCATCGAGGAGTCGGAGCTCAGCGACAGGTCGGCTGTCATGGGGTTGCGGGGCGACCTTGCCGACTGGTCCGCCGACCTCAGCTTCGGCTACGGACAGGGCCGGTTCGGCTTCGGTGCCGCCAACTCGATCAACCCCTCGTACGCGGCCGAGTACCTGGCGCGCAATCCGGGGGCCGACGGGGCGGCCATCGCATCCAACGCGGGCCCGCAGGATGTCTTCAGCGGCTCCGCCAACGTCCGTCAGTTCACCGTCAACGCCGATGCCTCGCGCGATGTCGAGATCGGCTCCACGCCCGCGTTTCTGGCACTGGGCGGTGCCTTCCGGCGGGATTCCTACTGGTTGGGGGCGGGTGATCCGGCATCCTACGGGTGCGGCCCCAGCGACTCCCCCGGCAGCTTCCCCGCGGCCCACCATCAAAACGACGGCAGTGTGTTCGCCAGTTGCGGCGTCCAGGGGTATCCGGGGTACAGCCCGCGCTCCGCCGCCCTCAGCGAGCGGGACCGGAACAGTTTCGGCGCGTACGCGGACATGGAACTGAGCCCCTCCGACGCCGTATCGCTGAGCGGCGCGCTGCGCTTCGAGCAGTACAGCGACGCGGGCGCTTCCCTCACCGGGAAAGTCGCCGGCCGGATCGAACTGGGCCAGACGGGGGCCGCGCTGCGCGGTGCCGTTTCGACCGGCTTTCGGGCGCCCCGGCTTCCCCAGCGGGGCTTCAACACGATCGGCTTCGTCGGCGGCAGCGACGGGCTGGTGAGCGCCGGTTTCCTCCCCGAGGGCGATCCCGTCGCCTGCCAGGACTTCGGTGCCTGCTCCCTGGGCCACGAGACGTCGCTGAGCTTCACCGGCGGGTTCGTCTATTCCCACGACAGCGGATTGCTCGTGACGGCAGACTACTACCGCGTCGCGGTCGGTGACGCCATCGCCCTGACCCAATCCCTCACCCAGAGCCACGGCCTGCGTTCCGGCGCCCGGTTCCAGGGGCGGCCGGTCGACGCCGTGGCCTTCTGGACGAATGCCGTGGACACACGAACGCAGGGCTTCGACCTCGCGGCGAGCTGGCGTTTCCGGGGCATGGCCTGGGGCGCGGCGGACCTGTCCGCGAGCCTGCACCAGAACGACACCGAGATCACCGCCAATCGCAACGAGAGCTTCATCGGGCCGACACAGACGCTCCTGATCGAAGAGGCGCAACCCGGGCGGAGGATCGGGGTCGCCGCCGACATCCGATCGGCACGCGGCTTCGGGGCCCGGCTCAGCGCGAAGTACATCGGGTCGGTCAATACCCCGTTCATCTTCGAGGAGCCGATCACGATCGACGCGGCAACGATTGTGGACGCGGAGTTCAATTTTCGAGTGGCCGACCGGGTTCGGGTAGGCGTGGGTGCCAACAACCTTCTGGATCGTCTGCCCAACCGTCTCCCGGACGGCAGCGTGGCGCAGATCTGGTCGATGGAATACCCGAGCGAATCACCGTACGGGGTCGCCGGCCGCATCTGGTACATGCGGATGAGCGTGGTGGGCGGCTGAGGGCAGGCTCCGGCGCCCCGCGGGGCCTGCCGGAGCCCGGTGCCGTAGGCCGCCGGGACGCCCACGCCCGAGAGAAGCGTCAGCGCCGCAGAAGGAGCCGGTCGGCGGTGCCGCGGCTGGCCAGGTAGAAGTCCGGCCAGCCATCGCCGTCGAAGTCGGCGAACTCGAGGTCGAAGCCGGTGCCGGTGGCGCGCGGCCCGAAGACAGCAGCCGAGGCTTCCGTGAAGATGCCGTTGCCGTCGTTGAGGTAGGCGCGATAACCGCTATCCGCGATGCGTCCCACGCTCAGGTCGACATCGGCGTTGGCGGTCACAACGTCGAGGTCGCCGTCGCCGTCAACGTCCACCAGATCGCCGTCGAAGGACGAGATCATCGCCGCGGGCAGCCGTGACCCGCTCTCGTCCGTGAAGACGCCTCTGCCGTCGTTGACGAGAAGGCGGTTGCGCGGGTCCGCCCCACTCACGAACGCGGAGACGTTGGCGAAGAGGAGGTCGAGGTCGCCGTCGCCATCTATGTCGCCGAAGTCGGCTTCCCGGGTTTCCTCACCCCCTTCCCGCAGCGGAATCCTCGCCTGACCGTCGTTGCCGAAGTGCCCCGCCCCGTCGTTGATGTACAGGACGTTGGCGCCCTCGTTCGCTACGATGAGATCCGGATCTCCGTCGCCGTCCACGTCGCCGAGCTCCAGATCCTGGGTCACGTCGGCCGACCGCGGCAGGCGACTCCCCGTCTCGTCCACGAAGTTGCCCGCGCCGTCGTTGACGAGCAGCGCGTCCTGGCCGTTGTTGCCGAGCAGGATGTCGGGGAAGCCGTCCCCGTTCAGGTCGGCCACCACGACCCCGTTTGTCGTCCCTTCGACGGGAAGGCGGCGACCTTCGTCGGTGAAGCGGCCCGAGCCGTTGTTGAAGTAGAGTTCGTTGGTACGGTCGTCTTCGCTCACGACCACGATGTCGAGGTCGCCGTCCCCGTCGAAGTCGGCCACGCCCACGTCTTCCGAATCGTGGCTGGCCGCCGGCAGCCGGCTGCTGCCATCGCTGAAGTGGCCGGTCCCGTCGTTGAGCAGCAGGATGTTCGGGCGGAATTCGTGCGCGATGACGATGTCCAGGTCCCCGTCTCCGTCGAAGTCGCCAACTCCGGCGTCCATGCTCAGACCCCCGAGGATCCCGCCGGGGAGGTGAGTCGGGGTGACGTCGGTGTACAGGGCCTGAGGCGGCTCAACCGTGGTCGTGTCGGGCTCGTTCATCTCCGTCGGGTCACCGCTCCCGCAACTGGCCGGGACCACGGCGAAGCCTGCCGTGGCCGCGAGGCAGGCATACGCCAACAGCCTCATGGACCGCCACCGCCCACCGAGTGCCACGCGCCGCGCGGGTCCCACACCGGTCCCTGCAGGAACGGTGCCGCCGAAGAAGTGACGCCGCCGTCAAGGGTGGTGCTGTAGGCCGCCGCCAGGAAGTACGCCTCGTCCGGGTCGTGCGGGTTGACTTCGCAGCGGGTGTAGTAGGCCGTGCGCCCGGCCAGATCGCGGTCATGGCTGATCAGCGCCCAGTTGTGGCCGCCGTCGTCGGAGCGCCAGAGTTCGCCGCCGTCGGTATCGAAGACCGGACGCCAGTTCACCCCTCCGTCCTCGGTCTTCCACAGTCCCCCCGACGCCGCGCCCGCGTAGTAGGCAAATCGGTCGCCGGGAACCCCCGCCACCGAGGTGATGCGGTTTCCGAGCGGACCGATGTGACGGTACTTCATGGCGGTGAAGGCGGTGGTCGGGACCTGTTGGGCGACGCCCGGCGGCGGATGCGCGGCGAGGGTGCCGACGGACACCGCGAGAGACACGGCCGAGGCGAAACAAAGAACCGGGGAACGCATTACGCACTTCTCCTTGTGGGGGCGCACACCTGCCTGCGGGGAGCCCGCATACCACGGGGAGAATAATGCGAAGACCGGCCGCCCGCAGTGACGCCCAGGGGAGCGTCACTGCGGGCGGCCCGGCTATCCAACGACCAGTAGGGTCAACGAACGTGCGCCGGCGCGGGCTGGGTGACGAAGTCGGGGTGTCCCGCACCGACCGCGCCGTGCATGAGGCTGAAAGTGACGCCCGTCTGACCCGCCATTTCGCCGTGCAGGTGCCCGCCGAACTCGCCCGGCGTGTCCTGTTCGAACTCGGCGATCGACTCGTCCTGCACCTCGACCTCCAGGTACAGGTCGTCGTCGATGGGGATCGGGTCTCCTTCATGGTCGACGAAGCGGACGGTGATATGTGGAGTCTCCTGTCCGACTTCGACCTCCATTTCGCCGGTCCACGTCTGTGTCTCTCCGTCATAGGAAGCGAACACGCTGCCACTCATGACCAGGTGCACTCCCTCGGGCTCGGCGTGTTCGTCCTCCATTTCGGTCATCGTCTCGTTGCAGGCCCCGAGCAGCAGTGCAAAAGCGGCGAGAACGAAAAGCGGTGAGTTCCTGTAGATCCGTCTATTCATTTGTATTTCTCCTGTGTTGATTCAGCAGAGTCGCGCGCCGGGAGAACATCCCTAGAACACGACTCGGTATGTCATACTCAGACCCCTCCCGGCCTCGGGCATGATCTCCTTGACCCGGGAGAGGTGGTTGCGGTATTCCGTGTCGGTGGCGTTGTCGAGGCTCACCGTCAGCACGTTCAAGCGGCCTCCCAGGGTGAGACGAGCGCCCGCCGAAAGATTGAGCACGGCGTACCCGTCGGTCGGTGTTTCGTACTCGCCGATCCGGTCCTGGCGGGCCGCCACTTCGGCCTCTGTGCGGACGAACCACGTGGGCCGCTCCCATTTCAAGGCCGTGTGCCCCTTGAGCGGAGGAACAAGTGGGAGGGGTTGTTCGGTGTCCTTGAGGCTCCCTCTCACCGAGGACGCCACCGCCTCGAGGGCCAGGCCCCGCCCAACGTCCACGTCCACCGTGGCTTCGAAGCCGCTGAACAGGGCATCGTTGCCCCGGTACTGGTAGATGGGAAGGAGCACGCGGCTGAGCCGGCCCGTGTCCTCCCCGTAGACGTAGTCCCTGATATCGTTGTAGAAGCCGGTCACTTCGCCCCTAAGCCGGTCGGACTCGAAGCGGAGGAAGACGTCGAGCCCCCTCCCGATCTCGCCTTCCAGAGACGGGTTTCCGACTTCGAAGGAGTAAGCCGCCAGGTGCGGCCCCTCCGAGTAGAGTTCATTGATGTCCGGCGCCCGGTAGGCGTGGACGAAGCTGGCGCCGAGCGTCAGCCCTGAAGCGGCTCTGTACAGTGCGCCAAGCGATCCCGAAAGAGAGTGGAAGCCACGGTCCCGGATATCGCCGATGGCCGAATCCCGATCGCTCTGCAGCGGATCGGCCCCCGTCCAGTCGTACCGCAATCCCCACTCGATCCGGGTGGAGCCGAGATCGACCTCTTCCATGAAGTACAGCGAAGCTCTGTCGCGACGCGTGTCCGGCGTGTACAGACCACCGCCGTACTCGAAATTCTCCCAGGACAGACGGGCTCCAAGCGCGCCCGCAGAGAAGGGTCCCCACCTCCCGTGCCGGCCAAGAACGTCGCCGCTGGCGGCTTGCAGGACGTAGAGAGTGCCCAGAATGTCAGGCGGCTCGATCTCCCTGTGCTCATACCACGTATGGGTCGCATCGACGCGGATATCCCGGAAGAACCCGGCAGGTTTCTCGAATACGGTTCGGAATTTCGAGGCGACGCGCCGCATCTCGATGCGCACCCCGTCCTCGTGCCCCCCGACGAAGCCGCCGGGTATGCCGTAGTCGTTCCGATACCCACGGAAGGACGCCCCCAGATGACCCCAGTCCGCGACGTAGGCCGACCCCGCTCCGCCGCTCCACAGTTCACCGTCGGTGTTGAGCAGGGTTCCCACGGGCGTCTTCAGATCTCCCCCCGTCCGCGTGGCAACTTCCACGCGTAGCGGCACCTGCGCCGCCACCGGGAACACCGCCGTCGCGCCGCCACCTAACGAACCCGTCACGGTCTGGCTCTGCAGGGTCGCCGATCCCGTCACATGGTGCGGCACCGCCGATGGGATCTCGTCGCGGATGACATTGATGACGCCCCCCAGCGCGTTGCCCCCGTAGAGCAGCGCCCCCGGACCCCGCACCACCTCTATCCGCCGCGCCGACGCGGGGTCGAGCCCCGTCGTGTGATCGGTGCCCGAATTGGAGGCATCTCCCACCCGCGTCCCGTCTTCCAGCACGAGCACCCGGTCGCCACTCAGCCCACGTACCACCGGTTGCGAGACCGTCGGGCCCATGCTCGTGAAAGCCATCCCCGGCATCGAAGCCAGGGTCGCCGCGATCGTTCCTTCCATTCGGCGCTGCAATTCGTCACCGGCCATGACGCTCACCGGGCGCAGCGCTTCCGCGGCGCCCCGTTCGCTCAGCGTCGACGTGACCACCATGCCCTGAAGCGCGATCGGCGACGTGATCATTGCGATGACCACCACCGCGGACTCGTCGCCCACCGCGACTTCGGTGGTGGAACTCCGGTAGCCGAGCCGTTCGACCCGCAGGGAGTAGCTCCCCGCGGCGATGCCGGTCAGGTGGAAGGTTCCGTCACCGTGGGTGACCGCCATCGTTCCCGTGCCAACCACCGAGACCAACGCTCCGGCAAGAGGGTTGCCGCTCTCGGCGTCGCGCACCACGCCCTCGATTTCGCCTTCGTGCTCCGGCACCTGCGCTGACGCGGGCGCCGACAACACGGCGAGCCCGGCGACCGCCGCGACGATGCCGGTGCGGAAGAACGCAAGCAGGGTTTTCAAGGGATGCCGTTTCGCTTAAGGACGCCGATACACGGGTACGCGCCACACGGAGGTCAGGGCGACGACCCGGAGAGGAACAACGGGAGCGGGGCGGGAGCGCCCCTGGAGGCGTCAAGCGGTGGGCGGAGCCCTGGGGATGACCGACCCGACCAGGATCGGTGCCGTGGGAATGCAGTCGGCCGCGCGGTCCGGCTCCGGCAGACGGAGGGGAGGCGCGCATGTCCGGGGCAGCGTAATCCCGCCCGAGACTCCGGCATTCGAGAGCGACCGAACCACCTGGCAGAAAAAGTGCCCGTGATTGACGGCGCAGTCGGCATTCCGGGGCGACTCGACATGAACCGGTGACCCGAACCGCTCGATATCCAGAATGGCGTCGGCGGGACTGAAGGCGGCCGACAACCCGATCTGGAACGTGGCAATGCACAAGATGCCCGCCCGGCGCAGGTCCCATCTGGTCGATCGCCGGAAGAACAAGTGCCGCCACCTTGATAAGGGTCGTGGAACCACCGGATTTTGGGAAATGAAGCCCGCGAGCCCTTGACTGTCAAGAGCCTGCGGGCCACAAGGCTCACCCGCTGAGTGGGCCCAGAGGGACTTGAACCCCCGACCGTCGGATTATGAGTCCGCTGCTCTAACCGCCTGAGCTATGGGCCCGGGTAACGTTAACCGATTGCCGGTGTCGGAGGCCATGGGCGGCCGGGTTAAGTCGTCCCGAAGAGCCGGTCCCCCGCGTCGCCCAGGCCGGGAAGGATGTAGCCGACGTCGTTGAGACACCGGTCCAGGGCGGCAGTGTAGACGGGTACATCGGGATGGTCCGCGGCCAGCCGCCGAGCACCCTCGGGAGATGCCACAACGCACATGAACCGGATATCGGTGGCGCCTCGTGCCTTCAATTCGGCGATCGACGCCGTCGCGGTCCCTCCGGTGCCGAGCATCGGGTCGACGAGGAGGCAGCTTTGCCGTTCGAGGTCTGGTGGCAGCTTCGCGTAGTAGCGCACCGGCTGCAGGGTCTCTTCGTTGCGGTAGAACCCGAGATGACCCACCCGTGCTCCGGGGATGAGGCGCGTGACCCCCTCGACCATGCCGAGGCCCGCACGCAGAATGGGCACGACCACCAGCCGGTCTTCCCGGATGCGAAGGTCCCGCATCGCTTCGAGCGGGGTCTCGAATACTACCTCCTCCCCGGCCAGGCCGCGCGTGACCTCGACGGTCATGAGCACGGCGATCTCTGCCATCAGCCCGCGAAACTCCTTGTGTCCGGTGCGGATGTCTCGCAGGAGAGAGAGCTTGTGGCGGAGCAGCGCGTGCTCGATCACCGTGAGCGTCGATTCAGACATGCGAGCCTCGTGGTGAATGTTTCCGACGAACGCGCGCCGGTCTCCGCCGCCGCCGCCCGCCACGATCGGTGACCAGGGCCCTCGCCTCCCTGAGTTCTGCGGCACGCGCCGGCCGCCAACCCCCCGCCTTCAGATTGCCCAGCCGAAAGGGACCGAAGCGAACGCGGGCCAGAGACCGCACCGGGTGTCCGACCGCCTTCAGCAGCCGCCTGACTTCACGCTTGCGCCCCTCGGTGAGCACGAGCGTCAGCCCCGATTCGTCCTGGTCCCCAGCCACCTTGCGGACCCGCTTCGGGCGCGCGAACCCGTCTTCGAGTTCGACCCCGCTCTTCAGCGCCTTCAATGCGCGGGCGGTAACCTGCCCCGCTACCCGGGCCAGGTACTCGCGCTCGACCCGGGCCCCGGGGTGCGTCAGGGCGGCGGCAAGGTCGCCTTCATTGGTCAGCAGCAGCAACCCCGAGGTGTCCCGGTCGAGGCGTCCGACGTAGCGGAGTCCTTCGGCCCAGTCAGGAAGCAGGCCGTATATCGTGCCCCTCCCGTGGGGATCCGTGCGCGTGCAAAGCACCCCGGTCGGCTTGTGGAAGACAATCCAGCGCCGCGGCGCCGGGACGACGACCCGCCCGTCGAGCGAAACCGTGTCGACCCCGGGTGTCACACGCACTCCCATTTCCGTCACGGGCATGCCGTTGATGGAGATCCGACCCTCGCGCATCATGACCTCGGCCTGCCGGCGGGACGCGGCCCCGGCCTGGGAGAGGTACTTCTGCACTCGCACGGGCTCCGCCGGGGCGGCCCGGCCTCGGCTGCCGGTCATTCCTCTTCGTCCGAGCCGGCGTGGGCAAGCACAGCCGCGACGGCCTCGTCAGAGCTCATGGGTTCCTCCGCCGCATCGGCAGACTCTTCTTCCTCCCCGTCCGCCTCCGCAAGTTCCTCCACAGGTGCACGCTCCCGCAGCACGACAGGCAGTTCCTCGGGCCTGGGCAGGTGTTCCATCGACGGGAATCCGAAGTGCTCCATGAAGCGCTCGGTGGTGCCGTAGAGGACCGGTCGCCCGACACCTTCCCCGCGCCCGACCGCAGAGATCAGCTCGCGATCCAGAAGGGTGCGGATCACTCCGGTGGAGTTGACACCCCGGATGTACTCGATCTCGATCCGGCTGATCGGCTGCCGGTAGGCCACGATCGCGAGCGCCTCCAGGGCCGGGCCCGAGAGCCTCGACGACTTTGGAACCGTGTCGAAGCGCTCGAGGTAGGGCGCGAACTCGGGACGCGTCATGAGCTGCACCCCGTCCGCCACTTCGCGAAGCTCGAAGGCCCGCCTCGAATCGTCGTACTCCGCCTTCAGGGCGGCCAGCGCCGCTTCCACCCGGTCCTCGTCGAGCGCCTCGTCGGCTCGGGCAATTTCGCCCGGCGACAGCGGCGCGTCGCTGGCGAAGAGGATCGCCTCGACGATCCCGGCGTCGTTCACCTTGTTTCCTCCCCGGCGCCGGCAAAGGCGGACTCGCGCCCGTCCGCCGCCAACATGTTCTCGTCACCGCTCCCTTCCGGGTTCGTGCCCGGATAGAACCAGAGCGGGGAGAAGTGCTTTCGCTGCCGGAGGGACACCACGCGCCGCCGCCCGAGTTCGAGCCCGGCGAGCAACGTCATGACCCCGTGGATGCGTTCCCGCCAGGGCGCCACCAGGCTCGCAAACTCGATCCGCCGCATCCGCTTCACGGCTTCCACGATGAGGTCGATCTTCTCGCTCATCACAACGGCCCGGGGTGTCACGTGGTGCTCCGCGTCGCGCTGCCTCGGCGGCTCGATCCGCAGGGCTGCGGCCAGGAGATCGTCCCAGGTGACGTGAAGCGGCGCCTCCGCGAGGTGCGGCCGCCGGCGCGGCTCGGTGTAGCCCTTGCCGAAGCGACGCCCCCGGTCGTTCTCGGCGTTGCGGAGGCGGTGGGCGACCTCGTGGATCATTTCGTACTCGAGCAGTCTGCGGACGAGTTCGGCGCGGGGATCGTGGTCCTCTTCGCCGGAAGGGCTGGGGAGGAGCATCCTGGCCTTGATGCGCACCAGCGCGGCCGCCATCTCCAGGAATTCGCCGGCCTCGTCCACACCCGAGTCTCCCAACCCCTGAATCGCGGTCAGGAACTGCCGCGTGATCCGGGAGATGGGGATGTCGAAGATGTCGATGTCCTGGGTGCGGATGAGGTGCAGGAGGAGGTCGAGAGGACCATGGAAACGCTCGGTCTCGACGACAAGGAATCCGTCGTTCATGAGCCGAGGGTGATTCCCAGAATCCACTGGAAGGCGAGGAACACCGGCGACAGCAGAGCGCCAAATGCTCCCGGAAGCGCGACAACGGTCAGGAAAAGCAGCGTGACACCGTATCGCCCCATCGCGCGATACCGGGCCCCGGCCGCTGGTGGAAGCAGGTGGTACAGCACGTGTGATCCGTCCAGCGGAGGGATCGGGATGAGGTTGAAATAGGCTAGAATAAGGTTTATAAACACGCCATAAGTCAATATGGCACCTATACTTGTACCAATCGTACCACTGGCGAAAGGCAACCCCTGCATGGCCGTCCAGGCGAATAGCCCGAATGTGCACAGGACGACAAGCCCCAGATTCGACACGATACCGGCCAGGGACACGCGGATGTCTCCGGCGCGGTAGTCGCGGTAGTTCCGGGGGTTCACGGGAACGGGTTTCGCCCAGCCGAACAGGAAGTTGCCTGGGAGCAGATGCAACACCAGGGGTACGACGAGCGACCCCATGGGATCGAGGTGCGGGATAGGGTTAAGGGTAATCCGGCCCAGATCTCGTGCGGTGGGGTCCCCTTCCCGGAGAGCTTGCCACGCGTGAGCCACCTCGTGGACGACGACGGAAAAGAGCAGAACCGGGAGAATCAGTACGATTTCCATACGGGAAGTCTAGCAGTCCCGGCGGCCCTTCGCACGCGGGGCCGGCATGCCCTCGCGCTACCGCCCTCTACCCCATGGGCCGTTGATCGCGCGGCCCCGTGGTTCTACCTTTCGTGCCGACCCATCGACGGTCGGGCCATGCACGAAAACCGAGATTCCGGAAGTCGAACAGTATGCCGAATATCAAGAGCGCCAAGAAGCGGATGGAACTGAGCCGGGAGGCGCGGAGCCGCAACCGCGAAACCCGGTCGCGCATTCGCACTGCGATCCGCCGGGTCCGGGAAGCCGGTTCACAGGAACAGGCCGACGAACTCAGGCGCACCGCCGTCGCCCTCGTCGACCGGGCCGCCACCCGCAGGGTGATCCACCCGAACAAGGCCGGCCACATCAAGTCCCGGCTGGACAGGCACGTCAGAGCCCACTCGTAGGCTCGGCCGGGCAACTGTTACGACTGCGGGCCGCCCCCTCCCTTACTGCCGGGCGCTGAGCCTCCACACCGTCTCGCCCCCAACCAGGGTGCGGACGACGCGTCCCGTAACGTCTTCTCCTGCGAAGGGTGTGTTGCGCCCTTTCGACAGGAAGGCGGCCGGATCGATCGTCCATTGCATTGAGGGGTCGATCAGGGCGACATCGGCCGGATCCCCCGGTTCCAGCGTGCCGGCCGGCAACCCCAGCGCCCGGGCGGGACCCGCTGTCATGCGCTCGATGAGCACAGGAAGGGGCAGATCTCCTTCCAGCACGAGACGGGTGTGCAGGATGGCGAATGCGGTCTCGAATCCCACGACCCCGAAGGGCGCATCGTCGAAGGCCTGTTCCTTCTCGTCGTAGTGACGGGGAGCGTGATCCGTGGCGATACAGTCGATCGTGCCGTCGGCGAGCGCCGCCCGCAGCAGTTCCACGTCGCGCCGGGTGCGCAGCGGTGGATTGACCTTGTACTCGGTGCCGTATCCGGCGAGCCGTTCGTGTGTGAGCATGAGGTGGTGGGGCGTGGCTTCGGCCGTGACGCGCACGCCGTCTTCCCTCGCCCGCCGGATCAGCGCCGCCGCCACCCCGGTCGAGACACGCTGGAGGTGAAGGCGCCCTCCCGTCGCCGCGGCGAGGGACAGGTCCCGGGCGACACCGATCTCCTCCGCGACGGCCGGCTTGCCGTGCAACCCGAGACGGGTGGACACGACGCCTTCGTGCATGACCCCTCCCTGCGCGAGATCGGCGTCCTCACCGTGCGTGAGGACCGGGATGCCGAACGACTGGGCGTAGTCGAGTGCGAGGCGCATCAGAACGGAGGACCGCACCGCCCTGCCGGCGTCGCTCGCAGCCACCGCTCCCGCAGCGACGACTTCGCCGAACTCGGTGAGGTGCTCTCCCTTGCGGCCCGCGGACACCGCCGCGGCCGGGACCACCCGTGCACCCCGGGCACGCCGACCCTCTGCCACGATGAAGCCCACCGACGCGGGGTCGTCGATGACCGGGTCGGTGTCGGGCATCGCGCAGACGGTCGTGTAGCCGCCAGCCGCAGCCGCCTGCACACCCGTGCGGATCGTCTCACGGTGTTCCCACCCGGGTTCAGAGAGGTGCGCGTGCGGATCCACGAAGCCGGGGGCCACAATCAGGCCGCCGGCATCGATCTCGGGAGCACCGCCGCCATCCAGCCCGGCGCCCACGCCCTCGATGTGCCCCTCCTTCACCAGGACATCGGCTTCACCGTCCACACCCGTCGCCGGGTCGATCACCCGCCCGCCCCGGATGAGCAGCGTCGTCATGACCCTGTCCAGTCCCGGGCTGCCTCGGCCAGGTGCGGCGCGCCGCCCGCCAGCAGGTAAAGCACCGCCATCCGCACGGCCACGCCGTTGGTCACCTGCCGGAGGATCACGGAGTGCGGCCCGTCGGCCACGTCCGAGTCGATTTCGACCCCCCGGTTCATCGGTCCAGGGTGGAGGATCAGCAGCTCCTGCGGGGCCAGTGCCAGGCGCTCGCGGGTGATCCCGAAGACGCGGTTGTACTCGCGCAGCGACGGCACGAAGCCGTCCTGCATCCGCTCCAGCTGGAGCCTTAGGACGTTGAGCGCGTCGGCCCACTCGACGGCCTCCTCCACGCGGCCGAAGACGCGCACACCGAGCTGCTCGATCCCGGCCGGGAGCAGAGTGCGGGGGCCGCATACGCCGACCTTCGCGCCGAGCTTCACCAGACCGTAGATGTTGGAGCGCGCCACCCGCGAGTGCAGCACGTCGCCGACGATGCAGATCCTCAGTCCCTCCAGCCGCCCGAAGTGATCGCGCAGCGTCAGGATGTCCAGCAACCCCTGGGTCGGGTGCTCGTGGGCTCCGTCACCGGCGTTGATCACATTCGACGGGATGCGCGCCGCCAGGAAGGAGGCCGCGCCCGCGGACCAGTGGCGGACGACGACCATGTCGATGCTCATCGCCTCGAGGTTCCGCGCGGTGTCGACCAGCGTCTCTCCCTTTGAGACCGACGAGCCCACGGAACCGACGTTCACGGTGTCGGCCGACAGCCGCTTCTCCGCGAATTCGAAGGAGATGCGCGTCCGGGTCGATGCTTCGAAGAAGAGGTTGACGATCGTCTTCCCCCTGAGCACCGGGACCTTCTTGACGCGGCGCTCCGTGATCTCCTTGAAGGGCTCGGCGGTGTCGAGGATGACGCGGATCTGATCCGGCGACAGGGATTCGAGCCCGATCAGGTCCTTGCCCAGGGCCGCCGCGTTCCGGATCACGCGCGCTCCATGGCGCTCAGCACCACCGCGAGATCCTGGTCCAGCCCCGGGACGAGCACGTCGACGCGCTGGTTGGGCAGCACCGGGAATTCACGCCCTACAATGTCCGGCTGGATGGGGAGCTCCCGGTCGCCCCGGTCCACCAGCACACACAGAAGGATGCGCGCCGGCCTGCCCCAGTCCATGAGCTCGTTCAGGGCCGCGCGCGCGGTGCGTCCGGTGTAGAGGACGTCGTCGACCAGGACGACCTTCATGTCGTCCACGCCCCCGGGCGGAAGCTTGGTCTCGCCGACAATCGGCCGAGGCCCCAGCGCCATCAGATCGTCGCGGTAGAAGGTGATGTCGAGGGTACCGGCGGGAACCGTTCTCCCCTCTGCGGACGCGATGGCCTCGCCGATCATCGCGGAGAGGTCGACACCCCTGCGATGGATGCCGATCAGAACCAGGCGATCCGTGCCGCCCAGCTTCTCCAGAACCTCGTGGGCCATGCGGCCGACGGCACGGCGGACATCCGCGCCGTCCATGAGCACCGTGGCGTCTGAGGGGGTCACCGTTTGGGTTCGCTCTCCTGTCCGGGGCCGCATCTTTCCTCGGCCGTCAGCCTGCCGGGCGGATGAAAGGTAATTGCACCCGGAGCGCCCGGCCAACATGATGGTGGGTATGATCGTCGGGTATCCCCGGCCCAACCACACCTCCGAACTGCCCCGGAGCACCGATGCCACGCCAACCACTCCGTAGTTTTCCGCTGTGGGCTCTTCTCCTGCTGGCGGTCCCGCTGACCGCTCGCGCCCAGGACGCGGTGGAGGGCCCCAGGGTCATCCTGGCTTCGGTACCCTTCACCGTCACGGTCAACGGTGCCGAAGCCGTCTCGTCGCTGGTGGAGGTGCGAGACGCACACGGCACCCTCCTCGGGTCGGGGCCCGTTGGGGCGGGTGACGTCCGCGAATTCAGGGACATCTCCATCGACTCGCGCGAGGCGCTGCCCATCGAGGTGCGCGTCGGCGGCACCGTGCAGGAGATCTCCCCGCCCTTCGCGCCGGCATGGTTTTCGATCCTGCCGCCCCTCATCGCGATCGTGCTGGCCCTGATCTTCAAGGAGGTCATCACCGCGCTGCTGGCGGGGATCTGGCTGGGCGCCCTGGTGGTGGCGGGGTACAACCCGGTCCAGGCGACCTGGCGGCTTGTCGATCAGTACGTGGTCCCGGCGCTCGGCGACACGGACGCTGGCCACACCCAGATCGTGATCTTCAGCATGCTCCTCGGCGGCATGGTGGGAATGATCAGCCGCAATGGAGGCACGATGGGGGTGGTGCGCGCGGTGGCGCCGCTGGCCCGGAACCGGCGCCGCGGCAAGATCGCCACGGCCCTGGCGGGACTCGCCATCTTCTTCGACGACTATGCCAATACGCTTGTCGTCGGCAACACCATGCGGCCGATCACGGACAAGCTGAAGGTCTCGAGAGAGAAGCTGGCGTACCTCGTGGACTCCACCGCCGCTCCGGTCGCGGCGCTGGTCCCGGTATCGACCTGGGTGGGCTACGAGGTGTCGCTGATCGGCGGTGGGTTGAGCGCGGCCGCGGGCGAGGCGACGGGCGCCGACGCCGGCTTCCTGGCGGGACTCAGTCCGTACACGGTGTTCATCGAGTCGATCCCCTACCTCTTCTATCCCCTGCTGGCACTCAGCTTCGTCTTTCTGACCTCCTTCATGAACCGGGATTTCGGGCCGATGGCCCGGGCAGAGGCGAGAGCGGCGGCCGGCAAGGGGCTGCACCGCGAGGGAGCGATGCTCGCAACGGACACCTCCAAGAGCTTTGTGGACGCCAAGGAGGGAACGCCGCAGCGGTGGTGGAACGCGGGGATACCGGTGCTCACCGTCGTTCTCGTGGTCCTGGGCGGGTTGTACACGTCGGGCTCGGCGGTGGCGGGCCCGGGCGCGGATCTGAAGGACATCTTCGGCGCCGCCGACCCCTTCAACACCCTCCTCTGGGGCTCTCTCGCCGGGTGCCTGGTCGCGGCGGTCCTTTCGATCACCCAGCGGCTGCTGACCGTCCACGAGTGCATCGACGCATGGGTCGGCGGCGTGAAGGCGATGATGATCGCCATGGTGATCCTGACGCTGGCATGGTCGCTGGGGGCCGTCACCAAGGACATCGGCACGGCCGCGTACCTGTCCGAGCTGCTGAGCGGAAACCTCCCCCTGACCCTCCTCCCCGCTGCCGTCTTCGTCACCGCGGGGGCGATGGCGTTCGCGACGGGGACGTCCTGGACCACCATGGCCATCCTGATCCCGCTGGTGATCCCGCTGTGCGTGTCTCTCGCCGGGGGATCGGGTTTTGCGGACGGCTCCGTCTACGGAATCCTGCTCGGCTCGACCAGTGCCGTGCTGGCGGGGGCGATCTGGGGCGACCACTGCTCCCCCATATCGGATACCACCGTACTGTCGTCGACTGCGTCGGCGTGCGACCACGTCGACCATGTGCGGACCCAGCTACCCTACGCGATGCTGGTCGGGGCGGTGGGCCTCCTTCTGGGCAGCGTGGGGACCGCCTTCGGACTGCCGACCTGGATCGCGCTGCCGGCCGGGGTGGCGGTGCTGGCGGCCTGCCTGTGGGTGTTCGGGACGCCGGTTGCCGAGGTCGGGAGCGCCGAGACCGCGGGATGACAGCCTAACGTAACGTCAGGGTTGGCTTGGCGCTTCGCCGCTCCCGGTGTGACGCGGGTTTTCGCCGCGGGCTGCAAGGCGGCGGCGCGAACGGAAAAAGGTGCGGAGCAGATCGGCGGACTCGTCGGCGAGCACGCCGGAGACGAGCTCGGCGCGGTGGTTCAGCCGCGGGTCCTGGACAAGGTTGCCCAGGCTCCCGGCCATGCCGGCCCTGGGGTCGAATGCGCCGAAGACGAGGCGCGGAACCCGGGCCAGAACGATGGCGCCGGCGCACTGCGCACAGGGTTCGAGTGTGGTATAGAGCGTGCAGTCGATGAGGCGCCAGTCCCCCAGACGCCGGGCAGCCCTCCGGATGGCCAGCGACTCCGCGTGGGCCGTCGGGTCGCACGCGTCCGCCGTGCGGTTGTGGGATTCGGCGAGGACCTCCCTGCCACGCACGATGACCGCGCCGACGGGCACCTCGCCGCGCAGGGCGCCGGCCCGGGCGAGTTCCAGCGCGCGTGCCATCCAGGCACGGTCGAGGTCGTCGCCGGGCAGGTTGCGAGCCTCCGTGCATCGCGGCTCGAATGCGGCGGGGCCTTCCGCCACGGGCTAGTGTGCGATCGGCGCCGTGGACGGCAGCGGGTCCACCCGCCGATAGAGGGCGGACACCCGGCCCACGAGCACCAGCGAGGCGGGCTCCCCTATGGCCGCGGGGGCGCCTTCACCCCCCGTGGGGTGGAGGAGGTTCCGGGAGCCGATCTTTCTGAGGCGGTAGTAGTCGGGAACCCCTCCCACGCGCGCAACAATGAGTTCCCCGTCATCGAGCTCTTCGGCCACGACGGGCGAAACCACAAGCAGATCCCCGTCGTGGATCCCGGCGTCCGCCAGTGCGTCGCCGGGCGCGCGGACCAAAAAACCACCTTCCCCTCCCGCCAACCGCCGGTCCAGTGACAGATGCGCCTCCGGGCGCAGGGGCCGTGCACCGCCCGCCGCCTCCGCGAGAGTGCGGAAACAGGGGAGTGAGACGGTCTCGGGTGCCAGGTCCACGCTCAGGATCCGGACCGCCCGTGAACGCGACGGATCCCGCTCCATCAAGCCCTTGTCGGCGAGCGCCTGAAGATGCTCCGACACCGTCTTGGTGCTCTTGATGCCGAACTTCTGCCCGATTTCCCTGATCGACGGCTGATAGGTGTTGGTCCGCAGATAGAGGACCATGAAATCGAGGATGCCCCGTTCGATGCGGGTCAGGCTCGGGGTGACCCGAACGCCGGAGATCTTGCCTGTGCTCGTGCCGGATTTGGGGCCGCTTCGCATACTCTGCCGGGATCGGGTCCAAGGCCGATTTGGAAGCGGAAATGTTACCGATCCGACCATGAAATGGCAAGCCGAAGAAGCTCTCTGTCGGTAGCAAATGAAATGTACGGTTTCTGTAGCACATGAAGTGTCCGCTTTTCCGTACCGCCGCCCTCCGAGGCGAGCGGAGCGAGCCGAGTGGGCGGCGGTACCGCCTCACGCTGCCACCTCCGACCCGCTGAGGGTGTCCAGCAACCTGCCGTTCGCATCGTAGCGCCCGAGCCTCCGGATGCCGTGGGAGACGGCCATGCCGCCGTCCTCGTATTCGTGGACCTTGACCTTGGCTCGCACGTAGGTGTACCGGTGCGGCTGAGGCGGGATCTGCAGCGTCTTGCCCTTGTAGGTCACGCGATTGTCGTTGCCAACCGTCCGTGTCTCCTTCAGGAACTCGTTGGCCTCGTCCATGCCGGTGATCCCCGCCCGCGCCAGCTCCTGCGGAAGAAGCTCTCAGGGCAGCCGGGATCGGATCGTCGAAAGCGCCCGCTCAACCCTCCTGACCGACCGTTTGCGGCCCAGAATCAGCAGCACCTCGAAGATGCCGGGCGAGGCCGACGTACCGGTGAGTGCAAGCCTTAGCGGCTGAAAAACCTTGCCCGCCCCCACGCCCAGTTCGCTCGCCAGAGCGCGCAGTTCACTTTCGAGCGGTTCCTCTGCCCAGCGGACCTCCGACAGGCGCTCCAGCACTCCCGTCAGCGTCCTTGCAGCCCCCTCGGGGTCCCTGTACCAACTCTTGCGGGCCGCCTTCGGCTCGTACTCCGTCACCGGGCCGATGTACGGCCGCGACAGCGCCGCCATCTCGAAGAGGGTGCGGCTCCTCGGGGCGAGGGCGGCGGACATGCGCCGAAAGGCCTTCTCGGACAGCGCGATCCGTGTCCCCGTCGTCCCGTCCCCATCGAGCGTGCGCCGCAGGGCGGAAGCCAGCTCATCCGCCCCCATCAGCGCCATGTACTTGCCGTTCATCCAGTAGAGTTTCGCCGGATCGAACACGGAGCCCTTGCGGAGAACCCGTTCCATGGAGAAGCGCGCGACGAGCTCTTCCCGCGAAAGCAGTTCCTCACCCGTTCCGGGGGACCAGCCGAGCAGCGCCAGGAAGTTGAACATCGCCCCGGGCAGGACGCCCTCCGCTTCGTAGCTGTCCACGGCCTGCGCCCCGTGCCGCTTGGAGAGGCGCTTGCCGTCCGGGCCCAGGATCATGGGAAGGTGCCCGAATTCGGGAACCGCCCTGCCCATGGCCTCATAGAGGAGGATCTGCTTCGGTGTGTTGGAGATGTGATCGTCCCCCCGCACCACGTGGGTGATGCCCATGCCGGCGTCGTCGGACACGACGGCGAGGTTGTAGGTGGGGGTGCCGTCGCTTCTGAGGATCACGAAGTCCTCGATCTCGCCGTTTTCGAAGTGCAGGTCGCCGTGCACCATGTCGCGCCATGCGGTGGTCCCGTCGGGGACCCGGAACCGTACCGCGAAGGGCTCCCCCCCGGCTGCCCTGCGGTCACCCTCTGCGGGGGTGACTCGGGCCGCCAGGTCGCGCGACAGACGGGTCACCGCGCCGGAGCTCGCGGCCACCGCTTCGTCGCGGATTCGGGCGAATTCCTCCTGGGTCGTGAAATCGCGGTAGGCCCGTCCCTCCTCGAGCAGCCCGAGCGCGTCGGCACGGTGCCTCTCCACGCCATCGGCCTGGAATACGGGCTTCTCGTCCCAGTCGATTCCCAGCCACGAGAGCCCGGCCAGGATCGCCTCCACATGTTCCGGACGGCTGCGATCGCGGTCGGTGTCCTCGATGCGCAGGAGGAACGCGCCGCCGTTTCGGCGTGCCAGCAGCCAGTTGAAGAGCGCTGTGCGGGCCCCGCCGACGTGAAGGTATCCCGTCGGCGAGGGAGCAAACCGGAGTCTCATCGAGTCGTCTTTCCACCTCGCAAGGCAAGCTCGAAGAGGACGTACAGATTGTACACGGGGACAAGCAGGAATAGAGCATACAGCGGAGAGCGACCCAGATCCCGCACCCGCTTGATGGTGACGGCGACGATCGGCCACAGGAGAACCAGTGCGGCCCACGCCGCACCCACCGCCATGAGTGACCCGCTCACCAGCGGAGGCAGCTCTCCGATGAACGCGAACAACGAGTCGAAGAGCCCGAAGAAGAAATCGAAGAACTCGATGTCCTCGCGCATGGCGTTGATCAGCCTGCCCCCGACGTCACCCGCCACCAGAGCCCCGAACACAGCTCCCACCAGCACGAACGCATACGTGAGCGTGTGGCCCAACCACGCGAGGGGACCGACGCGGCCGACCGGGGAAAAGTAACCCGCCAGGGTCTTCCGGGCCTCCCGGCTCTCGAAGAGCAGGTACAGTGCCGGGGTCGCGGTCAGGACCAGCAAGGTAGACGACGCCAGTCCCCCGATCAGGGCGAAGGCCAGCGCGTTCCAGATGTTGGCGTTGGCGGTCTCGCTGAAGAGGACCAGGGGGAGCATCCCCATGATCGTCGTCGTCGAGGTCATCAGGATCGGGCGCACCCGGTCCATGGTGCCGCGCAGAATGGCCTCTCGGAGCGGCAGGGACCCGGATTTTCGCAATCGGTTGATGTGGTCGACGAGGAGGATCGCGTTGTTCACCACGATCCCTCCCATCATGATCACGCCGATGGAGGCTTCGCGCGTGAAGTGCGCGTCCGTGTAGAAGAACATCAGGAAGACCCCGATCAGGGCCATAGGCACCGTGAACAGGACGCACAGGGGCAGCAGCAGCGACTCGAAGAGAGCCGCGGTTACCATGTACACCAGGAAGATCGAAACCCCCAGCACCATGTAGATCTGCTTCTGCTCTGCGGTGGACCAACGCCAGCGGTCGGCTTTCTTGACGGTGTACCCGGCGGGCACGGACGTCGCGTCGATCACCGTGTTGTGATAGAGGTCGCCCAGCTTGTAGGGGCCGCGGAACTCGTACGCCACCGTACGCTCGTACTGCTGGTCCTCACGGCGGATCGTGGCCAGGACATCGCGCGGGCGGATGGTGACCAGTTCGCCCAGACGAACGGGGCTCCCCTCCGGGGTCAGGACGAGCGTCTTCCTCAACTCGACGAGGTCGACGTCGCGATTGCCTTCCAGCTTGACGTCGTAGCGGACCTCGTCACCTCCGATCTTGATCTGGTTCTGACTCACCTGCCCACGCACCGCGGCCGAGATTTGGCCGACAAGGTGCTCCACACTGACGTCGTGTTGGGCCACGACATCCCGCCGAATGTCGACGGCGAACTCGGACGCCCGTTCGCGGTCGAAGTAGCCCCAGGAAGCATTGGTGTTGACGTCCCTGATGCGCGGATAACGCTCCAGACGTCCCCCGAGGTCCTCGGCGATGTCACGCACCTTCTCGTAGTTGTACCCCAGGACCTGGATCCGGTAGTTGGGTGGTGAGCCGCCGCCGCCGTAGAAGGACGGCCCGTAGCCGTACACACGCACCTCGGCCCGCGCGAAGCCGAGCGAAAACGCGAAGAGCTGCTCCTTGATGCGCACGGGCACGTCCGTGCGCTCGAGCTCCTCCGGGAACGTGACCCGGGTCCGACTCGACTCCGGAAAGATGTTGGAGACGAATTTCTCGACCTCGGGCATCTGGCGCAGACGCTCCTCGAAATAGCGTGTCAGCTGTTCGGTGCGCTCGATGTCGGATCCGCTGGGAAGCCGGATGGAAATGTCGATGTAGGTCTCCTGGCCCCATCCTCCGCCCCAGACCCTTCCCTTGGTCACGTAGTTCTGGAAGAGGTAGCTGGCGTCGGCCAGACCCGCCACGCAAATGGCCACCACCGCCCACGGCCAGAGCAGTGTGCGCTCCACCAGCCCTCGGTACAGCCGATGATAGAATGGGGGACGGCGGGTGCCTGCGTCCGACGAACGCCGAGGGTCGCGGGAGGGCAGGATCTTCCCCACCAGCGCCGGGATGAAGCTGAATGCGACGAGGAGCGACGCCAGCAGACTCAGCACCACGACGATCGCAAGCGGCAGGTAGTAGACCCGGAGTTCGTCCTGCAGATACACGAACGGGACGAAGACGATCAGCGTCGTGGACGTGGCCGCGATGATCGGCAGTACCACGTGCGACGCACCCTTGAGTGTCGCCTCGTCGCGCCCGGTCCCGGATTGCCATCGCCGGTAGATGTTTTCCAGCACCACGATGGAGTTGTCCACGATGAGCCCGAAGCCCATCGCGAGCCCCATCAGGGTGAGCAGGTTCAGGGAGAACCCGGCGAAATAGATGAGGTTCAGCGCGATGAGGATCGAGAAGGCGATCGTGGCGAAGACCACCACGGCGGAACGCAATGACCCGAGGAAGAGCAGCAGAACCGCGAAAATCACGACCACCGACACGATGGCCCGATTCCGCAGATCGGACATCTGGCGGCGGATTTCCTTGCTCTCGTCCCAATCGAGGATGAAATACGTATTGGGCGGATTCCGATTCTGGACCGCCTCCATGCGTTCCTTGACCCGGTCGGCCACGCGCACGGAGTTGGCACCGATCTCCTTCGTGATCCGCATCTCGACCGCCGGGCGCGAATTGACCCGGTAGTGGCTCCTGATGTCCTCGTACGTGTCGCGCACGACAGCCACATCGGAGATGCGGATGATACGTCCGGCATCGGTCTTGACCACGGCGTTGCGGATGTCCTGCGCGGATCCGGGACGGTTCCGTATCGTGACGGTCCACTGCTGGTCGCCGGATCGGATCGCGCCGGCCTCGCGGACGAGGTCCAGATCGGCCAGCTTGAGGCGGATCTCCCCGACCGATACGCCCATGGCGGCCATCAATTCACGGTCGAGTTCCACCTCGAGGAGGCGCTCCCGGCCGCCGTATGCGGAGACCAGCGCCACCCCCTCGACACGGCTCAACTCCGGGACCACGACATCGTTGAGGTGTTCACGCAACGATTCCAGGGTCCGTGCCCCGGTGAAGGTATAGGCCAGCAGATCGCGCTGTGTCTCCGCGAATTCCGGCGGTATGTAGGGCAGGACCGTCACGCGGTCGACGCCTGGAGGAAGCTCGGTATCCTCGAGCGTCGCCAGCCGCTCCGAAAGGTCAAGTCGGGCGAAGTCCATATCGGTATCGCGGGCGAACTCGACCTCGATCCGTGCACTGCCCTCGGAAGAGGTGGAAACGACCTTCTCGACGCCTTCCACGAGCTGGATCGCCGCCTCGAGCGGCGACGTCAGAAACGCCTCGATCGTCTCGGGAGAGGCGCCGCGCCAGGTGCCGTTCACCGTCAGCCGGGGCAGCTGCGTGTCCGGCAGGAGCTCGATCGGGATGTCCTGCCACGCGAGGAAGCCCATCAACCCGACCGCGAGGTAGCCCATCGCCACGGCGACGGGACGGCGCATGCTCATTCTGATCATTGCCGGCTTGCTCCCTGCATGGCGAGATCCGCCGCGGCTTCGACCCCGGGCTTTCTCCACCTCTGCCGTACGCTCTCGACCAACGAATAGACGACCGGCACGACGATCAGGGTGAGTGCGGTTGCGACCAGCAGGCCCCCGATCACCGAAATCGCCATGGGCGCCCTGAGATCCGCCCCGCGACCGAGGCCCAGCGCCATGGGGAGAAGCCCCAGCACGGTGGTGACGGTCGTCATGACGATGGGTCTGAGGCGCACCTCACCCGCCTCCAGGATCGCATCGCGAAGGTTGAGCCCGCGCGCACGCGCCTGGTTGATGAAATCCACCTTCACGATTGCATCGTTCACCACAATTCCAACGAGGATCACCACACCGATCAGGCTCATGGTGTTGAGCCCCTGCCCCGTCAGCGCCAGAGCCAGCACCGCGCCGACCAGCGCGAGCGGGACGGCCATCAGGATGGTGAAGGGGTGCACGAAGGACTCGAACTGGGCCGCGAGGATCATGTAGACCAGGAGGAGGGCCAGCCCGAAGGCGAAGGCGAGGTCGCGGAACGATCGGCGCATTTCCTCGTTCTCGCCGCCCACGTCCATGCGAACTTCGTAGGGGGGTTGCATGGTCTCCAGCGTGCCCTCGATCGCGGTGATGGCCCCGGCCAGTCCACCCGACGCCACGTCCGCGTAGACGGTTACGACCCGGCCCTGGTCCTCGCGCCGGATCTCCGCCGGGCCCACCGTTTCGCGCACGGTGACCAGTTCGCGCAAGGGGATGCCGTCGACCCGCAGCCTGTCCAGCGTCGCGGCGTCGTACCGCTGGTCGTCGGGGAGGCGCACCATGACGGCGATCTTGCGGTCGAAGTCGACGAACTCGGTGGCCAGGTCACCCCGCATGGCGGCCGCGATCGATTCGGCAACCACCCGCGGATCGATATTGTAGTTGGCGGCTGCCTCACGGTCGATCGAAATCTGGAACTGGGGCTGACCCCGCTCCGAACCGATCCGCACGTTGCGGATCTCGGACAGCGAGGACAGTCGCTGGCGAACCGCCCGGGCGAACCGGTGCGTGTCGTCCAGGTCCTCACCCCTGAGGCGCACGGCGATGTCCGCTTCGCCGCCGCCGAGAATCCGGCCGAGCGCGGTGGCCTGGCCGGTCTCGAAGGAAAGGGAGCCCGGCGGAAACTCGCTCTCGATGCTGCGTACCCGTGAAACCACCTCTTCCGTGGCCGGGCCGTCCTCGAGCAGGACCTGGATCGCCGCGGTGTGGAGCCCGGACGCCTGTCCCTCGTCGCCCTTCGCCTGGATGTCCCGGCCGATGTGGCTGAAGACGGCGGCCACGGCGGGATCCTCCATGAGGGCGGCTTCCAGAACCTCGACGGCATCGGCGGTGGCCTGCAACTGCGTGCCTTCGGCGAGCTCGACGCGCACGTCGAAGGCGCCCTGGTCGACGTTGGGGAGAAGATCCCGATCGAGGTATGTGGCCAGGGCCAGGCATCCGGCGAGCGCACCTCCGGCGATGGCCATGACAGTGCCGCGACGGTCGAGGGCGAGGGCGAGGACCCCGTGATACCAGGCGGCAAAGATATTGAACATACGGTCGAACACGCGGAAGAACGGCGAGAAGACGGTCGACAGGATGCGTCCCGCGAGTTCCAGCCAGAAGCTCGCCAATTGCTTGGCGAGTGAGAACGCGCCCCGGACGATGATGAAAGGCAGGGACAGCGTCCATGCGACTGCCCGGGCCACCTTGACCCCGATTGTGGTGGGAGGCGGCCTCGTCGCAGCAGGGGGCGCGGCTGTGTCAGGGGACTTCGCGTCGTCCCCCCGGAAGTGCGCGGCCATGGTGGGGAGGAGGGTAAGCGCGACCGCCAGGCTCGCGAGCAGGGAGAACGCGACGGCGAGAGAGAGGGCCGCGAAGAGTTCCCCCGCCACGCCCTCGACGTAGATGATCGGTCCGAAAACGGAGATCGTCGTGAGCGTGGACGCGGTGATCGCTCCCTGCACCTCTTCCGCGCCCCGGGCCGCAGCCTCCAGGGTGCCCATCCCCGCCTGGCGGTGACGGAAGATGTTCTCCAGGACGATGATCGAGTTGTCGACCAGCATGCCCACCCCGAGTGCGAGTCCCCCCAGGCTCATGACGTTCAGGGAGACGCCGAACGCTTCCATGAGCGCGAAGGTGCCAACCACGGAAATCGGAATCGCCAGGGCAATCGCCACCGGGTAGCGCGGGTCGCGCAGGAAGAAGAACAGGACCACGAAGGCGAGCAGCCCGCCCAGGATCAGTGCCTGGACCACGTTGCTGATCGATTCGTCGATGAATGCGGCCTGGTTGGACGCGATCTCGGCCACGAATTCCGGATACTGCTGCCTGAGGAGGTCGAGGGTCTCCTGCACGTCCTCCGAAACCGCCACCGTGTTGGCCCCGGCTTCCTTGAAGACGAGGAGCCCCACCGACTCGGAGCCGTTGTACCGCGCGATCTCTTCCCGCTCGGCAAATCCGTCCACCACCGTCGCGATGTCTCTCAGCCGTACCAGGCGAAACGCGGTTTCCTCGTCGGCCGGCTGGCCGGCCTCTCGCTGGCCCTGGCCCTGGCCCCCGGAAAGCTGCTGCTGACCGATGACGACGTTGTTGATCTCCTCCACGGTCTGGAACTCGCCCAGCGTACGCAGCGGATAGCGATAGCGTCCGCGCAGGATCGTCCCGCCGCGGTCGGAGTAGTTGGCCTGGTCGAGAGCCCGGGAGACCTGCGCAAGGGCGATCCCGTTCGATTCCAGGCGTGCCAGGTCCACATCCACCTGAATCTCCCGGTCGAGCCCTCCGGTCACGGAGGCCTGGGCCACACCCTCCAGCTGTTCCAGACGGCGGCGGAAGACGTCCTCGGCCACCTCCTTGGTCTCCAGGAGGTTGCCGCCCCCGGTCAGCGACACCGTCAGGATCGGCTCGGCCTGCGGATCGACGCGCAGGATCGTGGGGCGCTCCGCGGTCTCCGGGAACCGCTCCCGGATGTTGTCGAGCCGCTCCCGCACATTCAGCGCCGCGAAGTCCATGTCGGTGCCCCACGCGAAGCGCAGGGTCACGAGGCTGATGCCCTCCTGGGAGAGCGAGGTGACCTTCTCCACCCCCGGCACCGCGGCCGCCTGCTGCTCGATCGGCTCCGTGACCAGTCGCTCGATCTCGGCCGGAGCCACATTGGGGTATCCGGTGTAGACGACCAGCCTCGGGAAACTCACGTCCGGGAGCAGATCGATCGGCAACCGCGCGAACGATATGCCTCCGAGCAGCACGACCGCCAGCACGAGCATCGCGACGGCCACCGGGCGCCGCGTGGAGGTTCTCGGAACGGACATCGGTCAGTTCCCTTCCGGCTCGGCCTCGAGCCCGGCTTCCCTCCCCACGATTCCGGCCGCCTCGTAGAGCCCCAGGAGGGCGACCGCGAACTCGAAGCGCTGATCCACCGCATCCCTTCTGGCCCCGGCCTCCTCACGGATCGCGGTCCGCAGGTCCTCGATGCTCTTGGCCGCCAGGCGGTACTCCTCCCTCACAATCTCCAGCCGCTGGGTAGCGATCTCGAGCGCCCTGGCCCGCTGTCGGACGGTCGCCCACGCTGTCTCAAGGTCCACGTACCGGATGCTGACCTGTTCCTCCAGCTCGTTTTCGGCCTGACGGATGGTCTCGTTGGCGTTGCGCAGCTCGACATCAGCCGCCGCGATGGCACGCGTTGTCTCGAACCTGGTGAAGATCGGGATGGACACGCTGAGCGAAACACTTCCGGCAAAGTCGGAAGGGTTCACGTCGAACAGCTTGCTTCGCTCGTCGCCGAAGGAGGAGCGACCGAAGTTCGATGATAGCGAGAGGGTCGGCCAGCGTCGGGCCCTTTGAGAACTCAGGGCGGACTGCCGTACAGCGAGTGCCGCCTCGGCGGCCCGGACCCGGGGGCTCTCCTCCATGGCTCGCCCGACAAGGCCACCGACGTCCAGATCGGCCGGATCGAACGGATCGGACAGCTGCTGTGCCACATCGAGGGCCACCAGAGAGGGATCGCCGATCGCTCTCCTGAGGGCGAGCAGGCCCTTGTCGTGGTCACCCCGGGCACGAGTCACCGCCACCCGTTGCGCCTCCAGCTCCAACTCCGTTGCAAGGAGATCCGACCGTCCGATCGCCACGAGTTCGAACCGTGTTCTGGCCGCCTCGACATCCCGCTCCCGAGCGGCCAGAAGTTCCATTTCGACCTCCAGCCGGGCCTTCTGTCGCTGGGCGACGAGAAACTGCCGCTGCACCTCGGCCAGGATGGTGTTGAGTTCCCTTTCCGCGGTCCGGCGGTCGACGCGCGCCTGGGCACGGGCCTGCCCAACAGCGTGAAAGCGGCTCCCTCCACTGAAGAGAAGGACACTCGCCGAGACCCCCTGAGTCGCGCGCGACGAGGAGGCGATCCCGCCGTCCTGGTTCTCGATGATGTTGCCGAAGAAGTCCACAGCCGTCCTTTCCCGCCGGAAACTCTGGCCCGTACCGTAGCTCACGCTGAGGTTTGGCAGAAATGCTCCCAGGGCCTCACGTTCCGCGGGGCCCACCAGGTCCATCCGGTTGAGGGCCTGCCGGTATTGGGGGTTGTGCTCGGCCGCGCGACCGAGAGCGTCGCGCAAGCTGAGGACCGTGACTTCGCGACCCTCCTCCAGGCGCACACCCTGCGCGGCAACGGAACCCACGCTCGTGAGCGCGAAGAGGAGCGTCAGCGCGGCCCTACCCTTCACCACGATCGTGGCCGGACATGCCGATATGGTCGTCGTCTTCATCGGGTCGGCCTCCCCCCCGCGGCAGTCGGATTTTCCACCAGTTCAACCGCGGCATCGTGCGGCAGGTAGTAGTGACCGTCCACGAGCACGACTTCGCCCGGGGCCACCCATTCCTCGTCACCTTCGAGCAGTTCGACGAGCAGGTCGTTCTCCAGTCCCGTGGTCACGTAGCGCCACTTGGCTCGGCCGTCCTCCAGGACGAAGAGGTGCGTGCGCCGGTCCGACGTCTCCAGGATCGCCGTCCGAGGGACGAGGATCCTGTCCGGGAACTGCTGGGCCTCCAGATCCGCCTCGGCGTACATGCCGGGCTTGACCCGATGGTCCGGATTGGCGATGTGGACCGTCACGCGGGCCGTATTGAGCTCCGGGTCGATCATGGGGTTGATGGTCTCGATCCGTCCCGTGAAGGTGCGGTCCGGGAAGGCGGTGAAGTCGAGCGAAGCCGCACGTCCTTCGTCCAGGTAGACGACCTCGGTGCCGAGGACCTGGACGGCCACCTTGATCGGGTCGAGATCCACCACCGTGAGGAGTTCGTCGCCCTCGCGCACGTACTGTCCCGGCACGACCATCAGGTTGGCCACCCTGCCGCCGAAGGGGGCGCGCACCGAGGTCTTATCGAGGTCGATGACGGCACGGCGATGGGCGACTTCGGCCTCGTCCAACCCGGTGATTGCGCGTGCAAGTCGGTCCCGCTGGGCCCGAACCGCCGGATCCTCCAGCTCATCGTCCCCCAGGACACGCACCTGGTAGTCCGCTTCGGCCTTCTGCAGCGCGGCGAACCTGGCCGCCACCTCCAGGGCATACTCGGTGGTGTCGATCTGCACCATCAACTGGCCCGCACGGACGGTCGTGTTTTCCCGCACCAGGACGGACGCCAGCATCCCCGAAGCCCGGGCCGTGAGCGTCGTCTCGCGGATCGCCTCCGCCCGACCCTTGGCCGTCACCGAAATCCACAGCGTGTCCTGCACGGCGGCGACGCCGGTAACCGGCTGGGGGAGCTCGGTGCTGAACTGCTCCGTGACCGACTGCACGACCTCCCCGGCCTCTTCCGACAGTTCCGGCGTGTCAGCCTCGTCCTGGGGCTCCGGCCGAAGACGCCACCAGACCCCTCCCGCCAAGCCCCCCAACACGATGATGACGGTAAGCACTCCCAATGTCGACCGCGACTGAGCCATTGCTCAAAGCTCCTCTGAAAAGTGTCCTGTCAGAACCGGGCCGGCACTCCGGCACCCACCACTCTGACACGTTATGGTCTGGTGGCGGTTGCCATACCACCCGGTCCGGCCCCACACCCCGGAGCGGCGATCGCACACCCTTTGTTCGACACCACCGGGGCCTACATCGTTCCTGACGCGTCACCCCCGCCAAGTGTGCAAGAGCACCTCGGGCTTCAGAGCACCCCGGGCTTCAGAGCGCTGCCACGCCAGAGGCCACCGCCGCCGGCTTCCCGTACCGGCGGGCCACATAGTCGGCAAGGATCTCCTTGAACTCCTCCACGATTCGGTCCCCCTTCAGGGTTCGCAGGTGCGATCCGTCGACGTACACCGGAGCCTTCGGAGCCTCGAAGTTGCCCGGGAGCGAGATCCCGAGGTCGGCGTGCTTGGATTCGCCGGGACCGTTCACCACGCACCCCATCACCGCCACCTTCAGATCCTCCACTCCCGGGTAGACCTTGCTCCACTCCGGCATCTGTGCGCGGATGTGCCCCTGGATGTCCTCGGTCATCTCCTGGAAGAAGGTGCTGGTCGTGCGCCCGCACCCGGGGCACGCCGTCACCTGGGGCTCGAAGCTGCGGATTTCCAGCGACTGGAGAATCTGTTGCGCAACCCGGACTTCCTCCGTCCGGTCACCCCCGGGGCGCGGGGTGAGGGACACCCGGATCGTGTCGCCGATCCCCTCGATAAGCAGCGGCGCGAGCCCGGCCGAGGTCGCGATGATCCCCTTCGTCCCCATCCCCGCCTCGGTCAGTCCCAGATGAAGAGGGTAGTCGCGCAGGGGGGCCAGCTGCCTGTACACCATGATCAGGTCGCGCACCCCCGAGACCTTGGCACTGAGTATGATTCGGTCGGCTCCCAGCCCGGTTTCCTCGGCCAGATCGGCGGAGCGGACCGCGCTCTCGACGATACAGTCCCTGAGGACCTGTCCGGCGTCCTTAGGCGTCTCGCGCCGGGCGTTCTCGTCCATCATCACGGTAAGGAGGCGCTGGTCGAGCGACCCCCAGTTGACCCCGATGCGTACGGCCTTCCCGTTGTCGATCGCGATGCGCACGATCGCCTGGAAGTTCTCGTCGCGCCGGCTCGTCCCGACGTTGCCCGGGTTGATCCGGTACTTGGCCAGGAACTCCGCCGTGCGAGGGAAGTCGCGCAGGAGGATGTGGCCGTTGTAGTGGAAGTCCCCCACGATCGGGACGGTGCATCCCAGGTCCGCGAGGCGCTCGAACAGCTCCGGCACGGCGGCGGCCGCGTACTTGTTGTTGACCGTGACGCGAACCAGTTCGCTGCCCGCGTCCGCCAGCGCCTTGACCTGCGCGGCAGTGGCCGCCGGGTCGGCGGTATCGGTGTTGGTCATGGATTGCACGACGACGGGGTTCCCTCCGCCCACCTTGACCCCACCGACATCGACCTCGATGCTCTTTCTCAACAAGGCTGCCCCGCATTAGGTTCGGGTTCATGCACTGTCCGGTTCGCCCCGGACCCGGGCCGTCATGTCAAAGCTACCGGAACGCCCTCGCCGCCAACAAGCGACCGGGCACTGGCGTCCCTGCGCGTATCCCCCGATCGATGGTCGAACTCATGAAGAAGCAACCGACGCACCCGCGCACCCCGATCCTCTCCCTGGCGCTGACGATTGTGGCCGGCTCCCTTGCCGGGCTGAACGCCCAGGCGAAGCCTACCCTCGCTTCCGACGACTACGGGCAGTGGGAGAGACTGGGCACGGGGGTCCTTTCGCCCGACGGCGGCTGGCTGGCCGTGGGGGTCGGCCGGGTCGACGACGAGAACGAGCTGCGGGTCCACGCGACCGACTCCGACTCGGTCGTGGTGGTCGCCTTCGGTTCGCGCCCGGCGTTCACCCGGGACGGCCGCTGGCTGGTCTATGCCATCGGCGTGTCCCCCGACGAGCGCGACAGGATGGAGGAGCAAGAGAAGCCCGTGCAGAGCGCACTCGGCCTGCTGAACCTCCGTGATGGAGAGCAGGAGCGCATCGACGCGGTCGAGTCCTTCTCGCTCTCGGAGGACGGGCGCTATCTGGCATTTCGCCGGTACAAGCCGGAGGGCAAGGCGAGTGCGGGCGTGGACGTGGTGGTGCGCGATCTGGAGTCGGGAGCGTCGCTCAGCTTCGGGAACGTCTCGGAGATGGGGTGGCGTGACGAAGGACATCTGCTGGCGATGGCCGTGGACGCGGACGACCGGATCGGAAACGGTGTGAAGCTGTACGACCCGGAGACCGGGAGGCTGCGGTCCCTCGACACCGACGAGGCCACCTACCGGCACCTCTCGTGGCGCGAGGAGGCCGCGGACCTGGCCGTGCTCAAGACCTACACGGACGACGAACACGAGGACACCGCACACGTCGCGCTGGCGTGGCGGGGGCTGGACGGCGAAGGCTCGGCGGCGTTCGTGCTTGACCCGCGCGAGGGATCGGTGCTGCCATCGGGGACGCGTGTGGTGGAGCACCGTACCCCGTCATGGTCGGACGACGGGAGTGCCGTCTTCCTCGGAATCCAGGACAGGGTCCCCGTGGACGCGCCGGTGGCCGAGGACGAGGAGGGCGAAGGCGAAGGCGAGGAGGGCGACGCCGGCGACGAGGAGGGCGACGCCGGCGACGAGGAGGGCGACGCCGGAGACGCCGCCCAGGAAGATGAGGAGGAGGATCCCCCCGGTGTCGAAATCTGGCATTCGCTGGATGTGGACCCCGTGCCGCAGCAGAGAGTGCGGGAGCGCCAGCTGAGGCAGGTTCACCACATCGGCGCATGGCGGCTGGACGAGGGTCGGTTTCTGCAGCTCGGCGGGGATCACGCCGACCGGGCCCAGATCGTCGACGGTGGGCGCCACGTCGTCGGCCGGGACGAGACCCCCTACGATGTGGACGCCATGTTCCGGCAACAGTTCCACGACCTGTACGCCATCGACGCGGCTACAGCCCAGAGGGAGCTCGTGCGGGAACGGATCACCATCGACTACGGCGGCAGCCCCGGTGGCCGCTACCTGATCTGGTTCGAAGGCAACGACTACTGGAGCTACGATCTCGGCAGCGGCGAGACAAACAACATCACCGCCGGGCTGGGTGGTACCTTCATCAACCTCGACCTGACCCCCACGCGCGAACAGATGCCCGCGTTCGGTGTCGCCGGGTGGATGGAAGACGACGAGGCCGTGCTCGTCAACGACCGATGGGACGTGTGGGAGGTCCGGCCCGACGGATCCGGAGGCCGGCGGCTGACGCAGGGCGCCGAGGCCGAGGTGCGGCACCGGGTGCTCCGGATCGACCCAGAGGCGGACGCCTTCAACCCGGGCGAACCCCTGTACTACTCGACCTACGGCGAGTGGACGAAGAAGGCGGGGTTCTCGCGGGCCCGCGCCGGTGACACCCCGGAGCAGCTGGTGTGGGACGACCGGGCGTTCGGCGGCTTCTTCGGGGGACTTCAAAAAGCCGAGGACGCCGACACCTACCTCTTCCGCCAGGAGCGCTTCGACGACTCGCCCGACTTCTTTGTGGCCGGAGCGGATCTGTCCGACACCAGGCAGGTCACCCGCACCAACCCCTTCCAGGACGACTACGCCTGGGGGCGCACCCAGCTGTTCGACTACGAGAACGAGTGGGGGCGTCCGCTGCAGGGAATGCTCATCTACCCCGCGGACTACGAGGCTGGGAAGCAGTACCCCATGATCGTCTACCACTACGAGCTCCTTTCACAGAGCCTCCACCGTTATGTGGTGCCGGACCCGACCAACTACTACAACGCCCAGGTATGGAGCCACGAAGGGTATTTCGTGCTGCAGCCGGACATCGTCTACCGCGACCGGCGGCCCGGTCAGTCCAATGTGGAGACGCTCAGGCCGGCAGTGGCCGCGGCGGTCGCGACTGGGATGATCGACCCCGAGCGCGTCGGATTGATCGGCCACTCGTGGGGAGGCTACCAGACGACCTTCTTCGTCACCCAGGACGACCTTTTCGCGAGCGCGGTCGCGGGTGCCCCGCTCACCAACCTCATGAGCATGTACCTGTCCTTCTACTGGAACAGCGGCGGCACCGACGCACGGATCTTCGAGATCAGCCAGGGGCGGATGCAGGTGCCCTGGTGGGAAGACTGGGATTCCTACTTTGCCAACTCACCGCTTCACCACATCGAAAAGCTGAACACACCCCTTCTGATGATGTTCGGCACCGAAGACGGGGCGGTGGAGTTCAACCAGGGGGTCGAGTTCTACAACGCCGCGCGCCGCGCGGGCAAGAATATGGTCCTGTTGGCCTATGAGGGCGAGAATCACGGGCTTCGGCAGGAGGCCAACCAGAAGGACTACCAAAGCCGGATTCTGCAGTGGTTCGCCCACTACCTGAAGGGCGAGCCGGCACCGGACTGGATCACGAAGGGATTGCCGTACCTGACGCAAAAGGATGGTTTGAAAAAGAAGAAGCGACCGATAAGCTGACTAGCCACCCCGGGTGGTGGAGGGGTGGACGGGGATGCGGTGTCGATGACCGATCTGTGATGATGTGTGTAGACATTGTTGTGATCGACCATAGCGACCCTCTGCATCGGACAGGGGAGGATCAGGTGGACGAGGCGAAGAACGGCAACAGCGACGGACACGAGAAGCGCTTCCGGCCCGAGGCGACGCTCGACGACCTTGACCTGGAACTGGTGGAGTCGTTCCTGGAGACGACCCCTGCGGGTGGGCGAAGCGCAATGGATTCGCTTCAGCACTATGAGCTGATCGAGCAGGACGGAGGCGGATGGAGAGTCACCAATGGTGCCCTCCTGCTCTTCGCCCGCGCCCCGGCCGACCGCTGGCATCCGAGCGCCGGGGTGGGGGTGTTCCGTGTCACCGGAATCCGGCCCCTGCACGGACGTGAACAAAACGTCACCCGGGTCGGACGCGCGGATCCGCCTCTGGCCCGTGCCGTGGCGGAGAGCCGCCGAATCGCCCGGGCGCAGATCCGTCGTTCCGAGACCTTGCGCGACATCTTCTTTGAAGACCTGGCCGAGTACCCCGATTTCGCGTGGCAGGAGGCTCTGGTCAACGCCATCGCGCACCGGGACTACGAAGTCGACACCCGGGAGACGGAGATCTGGTTCTTCGACGACCGTGTGGAGGTGAGGAGCCCCGGTGCCCTCGTCGCGGAGGTCACCCTGGACAGCTTGCGGGAGGGCACCGCGCCAAGTTCACCCCGCAACCCCCTGCTCGCGCGGGTGCTCGCCGACGCCGGCTGGATGCGCGGAGAGGGCTCGGGAATCTCGCGCATGCAGAGCGAAATGGCGGCCAGCTTCCTGCGCGAGCCCGTCCTGGACGACGCGGCCGATCTGCTCTCGGTCACGCTTCTCAAGGAGCCGTTCTTCGCGACTGCAGGGCCCGGATGGCGCTACGTCGTCCGCTGGCTGCCGGTCACCTCCGACCAGAAGCGGATGCTGCTTGCGCGCCCTGACGGATTCAGCCACGTCGACTACCAGAAGCTGAATGCCGTGCACGAGAACGAGGCAAAGTGGCGGGTTCAGGAACTCGTCGAGAAGGGCATTGCGTTCCGCGACTTCAACACCCCGGGTGGAGTGACCATGTGCTACCTCTCGGCCGAACTCGACGAAGCCCGGTTTCTGCTGGAAGACCGGGTACCGAAGCTGCGCAAGCATTTCCAGAAGGATCCGTGGCTGCGGAGCACCCAATACCGTGCCATGTTCAAGACGGACACGCGCAGCACCGGACCCGAGCTGCGCAGGCTCGTGGAACTTGGTTTCCTGCGGGTCGAGGGACAGCGCAGAGGAGCGCGGTACATGCCGACGGCCGGGCTGCGGAAGTAGGGGAGGCGTCGGGAAGCCCTGTCACTGGCTCGAGGCCGGAGGCTCGTCCACCCGCCCCACCCGGATCGCACCTCCGTCGCTCTTCGCAAAGCGGAGAACGATTCCCGGCTCGAACAGACCCGACAACTCCTCGGAGCAGGTGGCGGCCAGCAACTGGGAGCCCTGGACCGACATCAGGGAGTCCCCAATCACCCCTAACGCAGAGGGATGGATGCCGGCTTCGGGTTCGTCGACCAGATAGACACCGCCCCGCCCGGGAAGACTCGGAAGCAGGGCGATGGCCAACAGCCGCATGGTGCCTCTGGACTCCATCCAGGAAGGCACCTGCAGGTCACCGTCATAGCACAGCGACAGGTACCCGTGCCGATCCTCGGCCCGCTCGGCCACGCGGATGTCCCTGAGCCCCGCCACGGCCGGTCGAACACGCTCCAGCCATTTATGGAAGCCGGCGGGCTGCTCCTCCTTCAGCCGCTTGACCACCCAAGCAAGGTTGGATCCGTCCGCGGCCAGCTCATCGTCCCGAGCGCCGGGCGGGCAGGCTCGGCACACGGCGCTGCCCTGGAGCGATACCCGGCGCACCCCCTTGTCGAGAAACTGCTTCAGGGCGTTGGCCACCGGCATCGTGTCCTCCGACTTGGGGAGACTCCCCAGCGTCGAGCGGTGCGGGCCGTAGGCGATGCGGGTGACCCAACCCCGTCTCGGGTCGGTCTCACGGTAGAACCAGTCGTTTCCGCCTGGCACCTTGCTCAGAACCGTACTCGTGCCCGGCCTTGACGTAGCCAGGATCGTCGGCGGGGATTCGGGTGGGTCCGGAAACAGGGTCTCCTGCGTCGGGGCCGGAGTCGACCTCGGCGCCAGCAGTCCGCGCTCCCAGTGGATCCTGACCCCCTCCAGGCTCCCGCGAACCGCCAACTCATACCGGTAGACGCGGAAGTTCCGGTCCGCCGGGAGCAGTTCACGGCACGCGTCCGGTACGTCGAACTCGATGGCAAGTTCGAAGCCCTGATCCTCGTCGAGCCTCCCCCGGACCAGGTCCCGGAAGTCATCGGTTCTCTTTGCGACGGCGGCTGCGGGGCCTTCCCGGACCAGGTCGCCCACGAATTCCAGCGCGTCGAAGAGCGTGCTCTTCCCGCTGCCCGCCGGACCGGCCAGCACGTGGAATCGATCCAGCGACAGGTTCAAATGCCGCAGGCAGCGATAGTTGAGGGCCTGAATGCGGCGGATCATCCGAAGCGGGTCCTCCTCCTGGGTGTCGTACCGCGGCGGGTGGGACGCGGTGCTGCGGATGATTCTTGTCAGCCAGGGGGGCCGCGTCAAACGAACGGCGGGGTCTCCCCACCCGGGGGCGCCGGGCCTGCGCTGTCCGGCAGTACCCGCATCCCCCCGGTGACCTCCGTGCGAACCGGGAAGCCGCCGAAGGAGCCGGGGACCTGCCCCGCGTGCTCCTCGCTATCGGCGGCGACGAAGACCTTGATGCAAGGCTGGCCGTCGCAGTCCGCCACCGCGGTGCCGATCACGCCTTTGAGCGCCATGACGATCATGGAGAGGGCCTCCTGGGCCGCAACGATGTCGGGGTAGGTGGTGGTGTCACCAAGCGGTTGCGATTCGGGTGCGCCGGCGAGCGGATCGTCGGCGGTGGCCGAATCGGGAGGCGCCGTGCAGGAAGTGGCCAGGAGCGTTACCGCCAGGAGGTGGAGTGGGAAGAGGGACTTCATCGTGTTGGCGGCTCCTCCCTCGCAGTAGGTTTCGAGCGATACATGAGGTATCGTAAGTGAATTGCATCGCTCACAGGTACGATTGGCTATGATACGCCGCGCGGCCTCACGGACATTGCTGGTGTTGGGAACTGCGGCAGCGCTTTCCGGCTGCGGTATTGTTGGTATCGGTTGCACGGATGAGTTGCGTCCGAGCGTGGTAGTCGCAGTCCGTGATCCGGTGACCAGGGCGCCGGCCGCTCGAGGCGTGACGGGTTATTCCGAGCATGAGAGCGGAGTTCTGACCGAGTTCTACGCGACCGATGACCTGTATCTCAACGGCGATTGGAGCCGCGAGCTTCCTGGAAACCACACGATCCACACGCGTAAGCCCGGGTTCCTGACGGACATCGTTCATGTTGAAGTCGGCCGTGACGCGTGCCACGTAAAGCCTGGAACCGTGCAGGTCCGGTTGGCGCCTGACGCCCGAGCGTGGCCCGAACACCCCGTTTCCTTCATCGAGGGACCGGAAATCGATGCTTGGCCCGCTGCGAGTGCGGAAGTGCAAGTCTACGGTGACACGTTGGAGATAAAGGGTTTCGTGCCGAGCGACTGCACGGAGCTTCGAATCGTGGCGTTTCGCTCGGGCAATCGACTCCACGTGCAGGTTGAGCCATCCGACATCCCGCGGGACCCGTGTGTCAGTCCCAGCGTGCGACAGTTCGAAGCAAGATTCACACTGCCACCTGAACCGACCAATCTCCTCGTTACGAATGGCTTCTTCTTGCCTGGCGAGCTCTTCAACGGGCAAGTACGACTATCTGAAGCAGGTTGAACCGACAGCGCGGGAAGAGCCTCGGGGCTATAGGCCTGTCCTCAACTCCCGCGTTCGAGGCGCCAGACATCGACGTGGTCGAGGTCGAGGCTGTCCCGGCGGATCGTGAGCAGGTAGTCGGGACCGAACGCAGGAACGACGTATTCCCTGCGGGGGGGCGCGGAAACGCTGCCGAGCAGCTTGCCCTCGGTATCAAAGACCTCCCAGCGGTTGCCGGCCGTGCGCACGACCTCGACCCAGAGCTTGCCGTCCGGAGCGACGAAGAGATCCTCGATGAACGGTTTCCCGTCCGGCCGCGTGGGTTCCCGGGGGTCGCACGAGGCGCCCTGTCTGGTCGCACGCCACTGGTAATACTCCTCGTTGGCCGCTCTCCACTCGTCGCTTCCGAACGATTCGGCCGGCAGCGGCCGCTCGATCACCATGAGGACCTCGGCGCCGTCGTTCCTCGTGACGAAGATGCGGTAGTCGCTGGTGAGCGCCGAGTACAGGACGCCGCCCGGTCCCGGATGCTGCAGGAACCGCGGAGCGAAGGGAACCACGAAGACGGCGAGGCTACGCTCGTACCGGCACTCGATGTACGCCGGAGGGCCGCTCGACGGCCCGCGCAACGATGCCAGCGTGTCGCCCGTCTCGCCGCGGCTGTCCAGACCCACGTAGCGCCGCTCAAGATCGCGCCGGAACACCTCGTCCGGGCCGACGGGGTACAGACGGAGAACATCGGGGGCTCCGGTGACACCAGTCTGCGTGTTCCGCTGCCCGAGCCATTCGCCCTCCGCCGACCACTCGCCGATGCGGCCCTGTTCGGGATCGAAGCTCAGAAGCCGGTCACCCGCCCACGCCAGCGAATTGAGGCTCTGGAACTCGCCTGGCCCCTGGCCTTCCCGGCCGAACGTGCGGAGGTGGGCACCGTCCAGCCCGAACACTCTCACTTCGCGGTTGCGGCCGTCGGCAACGAAGACCTCCGCGTCCGGGCCGAGTGCCACGCTGGTCACACGGCCGAACTCGTCGGGCGACCCGGTATCGGTCAGGGTCTTCGGCCCGATCGAGACGACCAGATCAAGGCGCGCCGGCGGAGTAGGACCGGTGTTGGTGACGGGGATGACGCCATCGTAGTTGATGATGAAGTCGGCGGCGGGCGCGTCGTCCTGGACGCAGGCGGCGGCGAGGGTGAGCAGCGTGACGGGGATGCGGACCCAGAGGGGACCGTTCATCATGGTCTACTCTCCTTCCACAGATTGCCACTTGAGGCGGGAAACACAAGGCATTACCTGTCGGGGTTCCTCGCGGTTTCAACCTGTCCATTTGAAACATCGAGGAACCCGTGAAACATCGAGGAACCCGGCTTCTCATCGCTTGGTGCGGTGTTCGACAAAGCACCGACGAGCCGGTGGCGTCAGACGAGCACGAGGGGGAGTAATGACGCTACAGCCCCCCAAGAAGCGGCAACGGGAGTGTGAAAGGCCCAGGAGGATGGGTGCCGCACGCGCCTGTGCCAGGGCACGGGTTGCTGAGACAATTCAACGGAGGGGGTGGGATTCGAACCCACGAGTCCTTTCGGACGCCGGTTTTCAAGACCGGTGCATTGAACCGCTCTGCCACCCCTCCAGGCTGCGGAAACATCGCCCCGGGAGAAGCACCCATCAAGCCGACGCCTGCTTCACGGCGCAATCGCGTGCCACCGCCCCGACCGCCCCAACCGCCCCACCGCCACCTCAGTGCCGGAACAGCCTCCTCCCCGTGAACACCATGGCGATTCCGTGCTCGTCCGCCGCAGCGATCACCTCTGCATCCCGGATCGACCCGCCCGGCTGAACAATCGCGCTGGCACCCGCCTCGGCGGCCGCATCGACCCCGTCGCGGAACGGGAAGAACGCGTCCGACGCCAGCGAGCAGCCGTTCAGCTCTGCTGCCAGGCCCGCCTCCCCCGCCTTCCGCACCGCCAGCTTCGACGAATCCACCCGGCTCGTCTGCCCCGTACCGATGCCCACCGTTGCACAGTCCTTCGCCAGCAGGATCGCATTCGACTTGACGCTGGCCACCGCCGCCCACGCGAACGAAAGGTCAGCGCGCTCACCGTCCGTGGGCTGCCGCCGGGTCACCACCTTCCAGTCCGGGTCGTCCAGACCGTAGAAGGGCGGATCCGGAAGCGACTGGGACAGCACGCCTCCGTATACGGATCGGAAGGAACGGGCACCGGCATGGCCCGCCGCACGTGCCATGAACCGTGCGCCTGCTCCAACGTCCAGGTCCTCCCCGGCCTCCGTCGGAAACGCGAGCAGCCGGATGTTCTTCTTCGCCGTCAGCACCTCCATTGCCTCGTCCGTGAAGGCGGGCGCCACGACACACTCCACGAACATCGAGCCGATGCCGGTGGCAGTGGCGCGATCCACGGGCCGATTCACCGCAATCACCGAACCGAAGGCCGAGACGGGATCGGTGAGGCGCGCCCGCTCGAAGGCATCCGCAAGGGACGAGCGCACCGCCAGTCCGCAGGGCGTCGTATGCTTGACGATGGACACCGCGGGATCTGGAGAGAACGCGAAGGGGGCCAAGCTCAGAAGTGCTCCGTCCAGGTCCAGTATATTGTTGTATGACAGTCCTTTGCCGTGCAGTTGTTCAAGCTTTGCAATACCCGCGTCACCGTCCCCTGCGGTGTAGAACGCGGCCCCCTGGCCCGGATTCTCTCCGTAGCGCAACGGTTCTCCACGCCGCCGAAGCTGCAGGGTGACCCGGTCGGCCATTGACTCGCCCGTGCCCGGTGCGCCCGCGGAACCCCCGTCACCCGCCAGATACTCCGCCACAGCCGCATCGTAACCCGAGATCTCCCGGAATACCTTGGCCGCAAGGCGCTTTCGCAGGGCGTTCGAGTCCGCGTTTTGCCCCGCCATCCCCTCCGGCCCCTCCCCCGTCACGGCCTCCAGCACCGCGCCGTAGTCACCGGGATCGACCACCACCCACACGTCCCGGTGGTTCTTCGCGGCGGCGCGGATCAGGGTCGGGCCCCCGATGTCGATGTTCTCCATGGCGAGGGCCAGCGTCACATCCGGCGACGCGACCGTCTCGCGGAACGGATACAGGTTGACGGCCACAAGGTCGATCGGTTCGTACCCGTGGCGGGCCAGCGCTTCCATGTCGGCGGGGTGGTCCCGGCGCGCAAGCACACCCGCGTGGATGGCCGGATGGAGCGTCTTGACCCGGCCGTCCATCATCTCCGGGTGACCGGTCACGTCGGCGACATCGGTGACCGGCACGCCTGCATCCCGAAGCGTCCGTGCCGTCCCCCCGGTGGAGAGCACCTCCCATCCCCGCTCCGCCAGCGCCCTCCCCAGGGAAACGATCCCCGTCTTGCCCCACACGCTCAGCAGCGCTCTGGGCCTACTCACCGGCACCTCCGAAAGCCTTCGTGATCAGTTCTCCCTGTTCCGCACCGTCATCCGCCCACTCGGGCCCCGGCCAGCGGAACGACGGGGGGGCACTCCCGGCCGCCAGCGCCCGCGCCAATGCGTCCGCCGCCGCCGGGTAGAGCAGGTGTTCCACCTTCAGCACCCGCGTAGCGAGGGTAGCCGGCGTATCGCCGGGCAGCACCGGGACCGGCCACTGCGCCAGGATCCTCCCCTCGTCGTAGCGCCGGTTGACGAAGTGGATGGTGGGGCCGGACAGGCTGGCGCCCGAACGCAGAACGGCTTCGTGCACCCGCGTCCCGTGCATTCCCTTCCCGCCGAAAGACGGAAGCAGTGCCGGATGGATGTTAAGGATTCTCCCCTCGTACTCACGGCAGACGTCGGCCGGCAGCAACTTGAGGAATCCGGCCAGCAGGACTCCCTGGGCTCCGTGGCGATTCAACAGTTCGAGGATCTCGACACCGGTCCCACCGTCACGTCGCTCGAAATCGACGCGGTACACCGCCCGCCCCTTTGCCCGGGCCCGTTGCTCGGCGGCACACGGCCGGTCCACGATCAGAAGTTCGATCCGGTAGGCGGCGCCACAGTCTTCAAGGTCGAGGAGGGCCTGCATGTTCGTCCCGGACCCCGATGCGAGGACGGCGAACGGAACGGTCACTCAACCCCGCGCCCGCACACCTCGCGGGTCCACGCTCCGCCGCTCGTCACCCTATCCGCCAGGGCACCCCTCACACCAGTTCGCCGCCGTACACGGGGATCAGGAAGGGGTTGGTCCCGCGCTCGTGCCCGACGGTGGTTTCGGGTCCGTGGCCCGGCAGGAGCCGTGTGTCGGAGGGCATCGTCAGCACCTGCGAACGGATCGAGTTCATGAGGACCTGATAGTCTCCACCCGGGAGGTCCGTTCTGCCGATCGAGCCCATGAAGATCACGTCGCCCACGATGGCAACCGGTTCGGAGACCGACACGAACATGACGTGTCCCGGCGCGTGCCCGGGGGCGAAGACGACCTCGAACTCCGTCCCCCCGAAGGCGAGATTCACCCCGGGCACCAACTGGGCGTCCGGAGGAGGCAAATCGTCGCAGGGGACGCCGAAGGCGGCCGCTTGAGCGGGCGCGTTGTCGTAGAGGATCCGGTCCAGGGGATGCAGATGGATGGGCGCCTTCGTGTCCCGCTTGGCCACTCCCACCCCCTCGACGTGGTCGAGATGGGCGTGGGTGAGGAGGATCGCGGCGACGTCCAGGTCCAGGTCCCGCACGACGGCAAGCGCGTCGGGAGTGGCGGCGCCGGGGTCGATGAGGAGTGCGGTGCGCCCGTCGTCACAGACCACGAGCAAGGTGTTCTGAACGAATGCGCCGCCCGTGAAGGTGAGGATCTCCATGCGAATGCCGCGGCGTCGGGCCGCGGATCTCCTACACCGTAAAGGAACTGCCGCAGCCACACCCGCCGGTGGCCTGCGGGTTCCTGAACGAGAACCCGGAGCCCATCATCGACGTGACGTAGTCGATCTCGATGCCCTCCAGGTACTGCGCACTGAACGGGTCCACGAAGATCCGAATCCCCTGCCGCTCCAGGATTTCGTCGTCCCCCTCGGGGGCATCGTCGATCTCGACGCCGTACTGGAATCCGGAGCACCCGCCCGGAAGCACCGCGACGCGCAGTCCGGCCTCGGAGGTGTTCCCATGCTCACTCAGGAACCCCTGCACCATCTTTGCCGCGTTGGGCGTGAGGTTCAGATCCATGGCGTTACTCGAAACTCCTGCATGTGTTTCAACTCGGGGTTGCCAGACGGCTGCGCCGCCGTAATCCAGGCGACGTGCACCTCCAGCCCATAAAAGTTATCCCGGGCCCGCGGGGGGGTCAACGTGCCGGTGTACGTGCACGCGGCCGGCGCCATGCCCGCGCAGTCCGGCGACGTCAGGGCCGTGGAAGCCGGTCCCCTGTCTCCAGCCGTTCGATCAGCGCCGCCGCTGCCGCCAGGTCGTCCACCACCGGGAAGCCACCGGCCACCCTCTTCTCCTCTTCCCGACCGTGCCCGGTGCGCAGCAGGATTCCCGTGCCGCCGAATGTCGTCGCGGGAACCACGTCGCTCCGCTTGTCCCCGACGAAGTAGGACCCCGCCGTCTCGAGGCCCAGATCGGCCGCCGCGGTCCGATACATCAAGGGACTCGGCTTGCGACATGTCGTCGCCGGAGGTCCTCCCGGGGCATCAGGACAGAAGTAGGTGCCGTCCATGACGATGCCGGCATCCGCGAGCTGCCGGTCCACCTCGGCGGCGACGCGCTCGTAGTCGCCAAGGGTGTAGAGTCCCCGTCCGATCCCCGACTGATTGGTGACGGTGACCAGTGCGAAGCCCATCCGCCGCAGCCGCAGCAGGGCTTCGGCGGATCCGCCGATCAGCGAGACGTCGGCCGGGTCGGCCACGTACTGGTGGTCCTCGATGATAGTGCCGTCCCGGTCCGCGAAGACGGCCCTTCGCCCGCGCGTCGTCACGAACCGGCTTCCTCGGCCCCGCTCAGCTCCGCCAGGGCGCCGGCGACGATGATCTCCTCGCCCGGAGTGATCGTGCGCAAGTCGACCAGGATCCATCCCCGCCTGCTCCGCGCGACGACCGGGGGCGTGTGCGCGCGGAGCGCCGCCAACCACCTTTCGGTCGCGGCCCCGGCCCTCACTCGCAGAATCGCGGTCGGCAGTCGCGCATCGGGGAAGGTACCCCCTCCCACCAGCGATTCGCCGCGTACCACCTCGGCCACCAGGCCACCACCCCCCCGCCCTTCCCGCAGGTCCCCCACCAGGTCCCGCACGGCCCGTGCGCGGCGCTCCAGCTCCTCGACGGGCGCGGCGATCATGCGCAGCGCCGGGACCTGCTCCATCGCCCTGCCCGGATCACGGTACAGCGACAGCGTGGCCTCGAGCCCCGCAAGCGTGACCTTGTCACACCGCAGTGCACGGCAAAGCGGGTGCGACTTCGCCCGGGCCACTCCCGCGCGCGTCCCGGCGAGGATCCCGGCCTGCGGCCCACCCAGCAGCTTGTCCCCGGAGAAGGCGACCAGATCCACCCCGGCGGACACGCTGTCCGCGGGCACGGGTTCATGCGGCAGCCCCAGCTCGGCGCTGCTCACCAGGAGCCCCGACCCCAGGTCGTGGATCACGGGAACCCCCGCCTCGGCTCCAAGCTCGACCAGCTCCGCCAACCCGGTCTCTTCGGTGAAGCCCGTCATCGAGAAGTTGGAACGGTGGACCTTGAGGATCGCGCCAACGCCGCCACCCGCAACGGCACGTGCGTAGTCCACACGCCGGGTACGGTTGGTGGTCCCCACGGTCACGAGGCGCGCGCCGGCCGCCTCGACCACCTCGGGGATCCTGAAGCCGCCGCCGATCTCCACAAGCTCACCGTGCGACACGGCGACTCCCTTCCCCGCGCTGAAAGCCGTCAGCGCCAGGGCGACCGCGCCGGCCCCGTTGTTGACGACCACCGCGTCTTCGGCGCCGGTAAGCTCCGTCACGAGGCTCACGCAGTGGTCGTAGCGCGATCCCCGCTCACCGGTCGCGAGATCGAACTCTACGTTGCCGTACCCCGCCGCCCCGGCCATGGCGCGGCGGGCCTCCACGGCGAGGGGCGCCCGGCCCAGATTGGTGTGCAGGATCACGCCGGTGGCGTTGACGACGGCCCGGAGCGACGGGGTCTCCGCCCGGGCGACCTCCTGCCGCAGCAACTCGGCGTACCCCTCGTCCGAATCGGGGACCGGAAGCCGTCCCGTGCGCACATCGTCCAGCACAGAGCGCAGGCGGGCGGTGATCCAGACCCGGCCGCAGGACTCAATGAGCAGGCGGCACCAGGGGCGATCGAGCAGGCGGTCGACGCCCGGAATCGCCCGGCGGGGATCGTGTTGCGCGGCCACCGCCGGGGTCACCGCCTCGGGGGAACGGGGCGGCGGCGCAAGCGGGGCCGGGACCGTGGCCGGGCCGCCGTTCCCTCCACCGTGGCGTCGAAGCCCCCGGCTCTGCGCCCGATGACTCGGCTTGCGTCGCGCACCTGCGTCGTGTCCGGGATGACTCGGCTGGTGTCCGGCACCTGCACGGTGTCGGGGACCGGGACGGTGTCCGGCACCTGGATCGTGTCAGGGACCACCAGGGTCGTATCCACCACCAGGGTCGTATCCAGCACCAGGGTCGTGTCCATCACCAGGATCGAATCCTGTACCAGGGTCGTGTCCACCACGAACGTCGTGTCGACGACGAACGACGTGTCCACCACCGGCACCTCGTCCGGCTCCAACGTCGCATCCTCCTCCACCACGGAATCCGGCTGCGGCGGTTCCCAGACCACGACCGCCGTTCCACCACCGTTCGGCGTCCCCGCAATGCTCACGACACCGGAGAGCGTCGCCTCGTACGGCGTTCCGGGATACAGGGGCTCGTCCAGGACACCGACCAGGGTCTGTACCGGCAGCTGCAGCCCCGACAGTCCGACGTTGCCCGCCGGCACCTCGACCGTGTCCGCGGTCTCGCCGGCCTCGCCCGGATCCGCCGTGCCGAGCGAATCCGCGACGGCACTCGCCAACGAGTCGGCGCGCTCGGCCACCCACCTCTCGTACTCGAGTTCCTGGAACACGCGGACGCGGACAGTATCTCCGGGCGTCGGCGGCGGTCGGGCATCGACGGCCGGTTCGGCGGCAGCGCCGGTGCTGTCCTCGACGGCCACGATCGCAACGGCGCTGTCACCGACCACGACAACGCTGTCCTCGACGGCCACCTCGGCACTGTCTACGACCACCTCGGCACTGTCCCCGACCGCGGCAACACTGTCGCCGGCGGCACCCACCTCGACGCTGTCCTCCACCACCACCTCAAGACTGTCCCCCTCCTCACCCACATCGACGCTGTCACCCACGACAGCCGCCTCCACCGAGTCCTCGGCCGTGGCGACCACCAGCGTCGCGCCGATGACCAGGCCGGGGAGTTCGGGCTCCAGGTAGTCGTCGAATTCGAACCTGAGCGTGACGGAATCCTCCGCCGTTACACTCGCCAGCCGGGCCGGTGTGGTGTCGGGCTCGATGAGCGACAGCACCGCGAAGCTCGTATCGGGCGCTTCCGGCAGGAGGCCCGGCATGAAATCGGTCCGAGGTTCCGTCTCTCCCAGCTCCCGGTCCCGGTTGCGATCGTGCCACGCCCGAACCTCGAACGGACCGTCCGGCACGTAGCGGAGCGAGAACACCCCGTCATTGCCGGTGAAGTTCCAGTGGGTGACCGTGTCGCCGTCCCCGGGAAAGCGCGCCTCAACGCGCACGTCGGCGACCCCCAGCCCCGTCACCCTGTCTTCCACCATGCCCGCGACCACGTTGGGCACCAGATCCTCGCCCGTGGAAAGGACGAGATCGAACGGGTCCCGGAGGCGGTTGCCGAACATGTCGTTGATGACCGGCAACACCGTGACCCGGTACACGCGGCCGGCAACCAGGCCTTCCTGCATCTCGACCGAGATCCCGTCGCGGCGGTGCTTGACGATAATGTTGCCGGTCGAGGGCGAAACCACGATCGCGTCGTTCATGACGCCGTTCACGGGGCGCTCGCTGATCCTCTCGCTGAAGCGGAAGTGGATCTCCCGCACACCCGCCTCGACGGCCGCAAAGGTGTCGGGCACCGTCTCCACCACGATCGGCGGCAGAAGATCTTCGGGGCCTCCCGGCGGCATCTCCGGCCGGGCACAGGCCACCCCTGACAGCAACGCGAGCAGCCCGTAAGGAATCCGCCGGGTCACGGTCGGCGTCCCGTGCCCGCCCGGTGCCGGCTGGCCCCGCCATCGCCGGCAGCGAGAGATGTCAACTGCACTTTCCACTTTGTAAACTGGACTTTACATGATGCCAGCTTTTCGCGCTCCCGCTCGACCACCGCTTCCGGGGCACGGGTCAGGAAGTTCTCGTTCGCGAGCTTTGCCTCGAGGCCCTTCATCCGCGCAGCGAGCCTGTCGATCTCGCGCGCCACGCGGGCCCGCTCGCGTTCCACATCGATGACCCCCTCCAGGGGCAGGAACACCTCCGTGCCGTCGCGCAGAACCGCGCTGGCGCCCGCGGCGTTCGGCGGAGGCGGCGCCTGTCGCACCGACCCGATCCGCGCCAGCCGCCGGAGCATCTCCTCCCGGCCCTCCAACAGCTTCGAGCTGGCGCCACCGGTGACGTGCACAGCGACTTCGGTACCTTCGCCGACCCGGTACTCCTTGCGCAACCCGCGCACCCGAACGATCAACTCGCGCAGCCATTCGAACCCCGTCTCGGCCTGCGGGTCGGTCAACTCGGGAGACGGCACGGGCCAGCGTGCCACGATGAGCGGGCCGTCCCGGTCACCGGATCCGGGCAGCAACCCCCACATCTCCTCCGTCACGAACGGCACGAGCGGGTGAAGGATCCGGCAGATCCCGTCCAGTACGTGCACCAGCACCGAGCGGGCGGCTTCCCGCCCCGGCCCCCCGGGTCGCAGGCGATGCTTCACGGACTCCAGGTACCAGTCGGCGAAATCACCCCGGAAGAAGTCGCGCAGGACTTCGGTGGCACCCTGCATGCGGAACGCGTCCAGCTCCTCGTCGACACCCCGGACCGCGCGCTGCAGCCGCGACAGGATCCACCGGTCTTCCAGCCTGAGGTCGTCCGTCACCCCGGCCAGCGAAAGGATGGGCTCGTCTCCCAGACTCATGAGGGCGAAGCGGCCGGCATTCCACAGCTTGTTCACGAAATTACGTCCGGGCGAGAATGCGGACTCGAGGTCCTCGTGGTCCAGACGGATGTCCGCGCCGACGCCTGTGCTGGCCAGCACGGTGAAACGCAGGGCGTCGGCTCCGTACAGTTCCACCACTTCCAGCGGGTCGACCCCGTTGCCCAGCGACTTGGACATCTTGCGGCCCTGGATGTCCCGCACGGTCCCGTGGAGGTAGACGCGCCCAAAGGGGGCGTCGCCCATGGCGTGGTAGCCCGACATGATCATGCGCGCCACCCAGAAGAAGAGAATCTCGGGTGCCGTGGATAGCGTGTGACCGGGGTAGAAAGCCTTGAGGTCCGGGGTCTCGTCCGGCCACCCGAAGACCGAGAAGGGCCAGAGCCACGAGGAGAACCAGGTGTCCAGGACATCCGGGTCCTGTTCCAGGGAGGCCCCTCCACAGCCGGCGCACCCCTCCGGGTCCTCCCGGCAGGCCATCACCTCGCCGCAGTCGCCGCAGTACCACACGGGTATGCGGTGGCCCCACCACAACTGCCTCGATATGCACCAGTCCCGGATGTTCTCCATCCAGTGCTCGTAGACCCGGGTCCAGCGGTCGGGGGCGAAGGTGACGGTCCCGTCGCGAGACGCCTTCAGCGCGGGCCGCGCGAGGGGCTCCATGCGCACGAACCACTGCTCGCTCAGGCGCGGCTCCACCACCGTGTCGCAGCGGTAGCAGCGCGGGATCGCGTGGCGGTAGTCGTCACGGCCTGCGAGAAGGCCCCGCCCCCCCAGCTCCCGCACCACGGCCTTGCGCGCGTCGAAGCGGTCCAACTCTCTGAACGCCTCGGGGGCGTTTTCGTTCATCGCCCCGCGCGCGGTCATGACGTTGAGAACCTCGAGGCCGGTACGGCCCGCGACATCGAAGTCGTTCGCGTCGTGGGCGGGCGTCACCTTGACCATGCCCGTCCCGAAGTCGGCGCTGACGTGCCGGTCCGCGACCACGGGGATGGTGCGGCCGGTGAGGGGAAGTTCGACCGCTGCACCGATCAGGGCGCCGTAACGGGGGTCGCCGGGATTCACGGCCACCCCGGTGTCACCCAGCATCGTCTCGGGCCGTGTAGTGGAGACGGTGAGGTGCCAGCGACCATCCGGGAGCCGGCCGACCGCCTCGGCCCCGGCGGCCCTGGCCGCGGCGGCGGCTTCCTCGTGCCCGGGCGCCAGCGGATAGCGGAGGTGCCACAGGGATCCATCCGACTCCGACCCTTCGGCTTCCTCGTTGGAGAGGGCGGTGAGACAGCGGGGGCACCAGTTGATGATATACTCGCCGCGATAGACGAGATCGTCCTCGTAGAGCCTGACGAAGATTTCCCTTACCGCGCGCGACAGACCTTCGTCGAGGGTGAACCGGGTCCGCGTCCAGTCACAGCTGCAACCGATGGCCTTGAGCTGGTCCAGAATCCGGTCCCCGGTCCGGTCCACATGCTCCCAGACCCGCTGGACGAAGGCCTCCCTGCCCAGGTCGTACCGGGTCTTCCCTTCTTCCGCCAAGCGCCGTTCGACGACGTTCTGGGTGGCGATCCCGGCGTGGTCGGTGCCCGGAACCCACAGCGTGGTCCGGCCCTGCATCCGGCGCCAACGAATGAGCACGTCCTGGATCGTGTTGTTGAGCCCCTGTCCCATGTGCAGGATCGCGGTGACGTTCGGCGGAGGGATCACGATGACGTACGGCTCGCCCCCCGCATCCACCTCTTCAGGAGACGCGCCGAAGTGACCACCTTCATCCCACATGCGCAGGATTCGGGCCTCGACCGCCTTGGGATCGAAGGTCTTGGGAAGCACTGCGGCTTTCAACCTTATCGCCGCCCCGGCCGGCTGGAGGTCGTGTCGGGCTTGACGACCGGTGGGCTCTTCGCCTTCTCCTCTTCCTCCGCCGCCCGCCGCTCCTCCCGCCGCCGCCTCATGACCTCCAACCGCTCCTTCCAGCTCTGCCGCGCCGCGAGTGTGCCGGCCGCGCGCTCGATGTCCGTCATGCGGAAGGCCCAGTCCGCCTGGTCACCGTTGTAGTCCGGCGGCGGACCGAAACCGAAGGGCATGGGGATCTCGACATCTCCGAGGTGGATCTTGCCCGGAGACACACCCCACCTCCTGCCCTCATCGTCGGTGTGTGTCCAGTCCATGGCCTGGGCCAACCGCTGGGCCTCGGCAAGCGCTGAATCGTTGGCCTCCTCGACCAGGGCCAGAAGCCGGAGCTCGAGGATCTGCTGGGGGCTGGGCGCCGCGAGCGCCGGGTCGACGGGCGCCCACAGCCGCGGGTCGCCCTCGCCGATGCGCAACCGCTCTGCCGCTGACAGGTACGGACCCGGATACCGGACCCTCGGCATCACTTCCAGCGAGGGAGCATCCGGCGTTACGGCGGGGTCGTCGGGATCCACGATCTCCGTGGGATCATCCGGGTCTCCGACTTCCGCGTCAACGACTTCGACGATCCGCACGACCTCCATCCCCGCAGCAGCCGGGGCCGGGGGAAGCACCGGCATGTCCGTGAACTCAGGGCGGCGCGCCGAGAAGAACGGATAGATGATCACAAGCAGGACGTGGCCGAGCGCCGAAACCAGAAGGCCGACCAACCAGGGACGTCGGTTGGCCCGTCGGCGTGAATCACGCCTGGCCGCTCCGCCGTGCTGGTCTCCGACCTCGTGTGTCATGTGACTCCTAACCCGGTCTCTCTGGAACGGTTCCTGCCGTTTCCCCTATCCACCCAGCCCGAGCGCTTCGCCTCCCTCGACGGGGTTGCGCACCGAAGAACCGCACGAAAGCGATACTTCGACAACATCGCCCGGAGCCACCGGACCGACCCCCTCCGGTGTGCCCGTCGCAATCAGATCCCCCGCCTCGAGCGTCATGACGTGCGAAATGAAGCTCACCAGCCTTGAGATCGAAAAGACCATCTCCCCGGTTGTCCCGTGCTGGCGCACGTCACCGTTGACGCGTGTGGTCACGCTAAGCGCGGCGGGGTCGACCGACGAGGCCTCGACGACGTTGCCCACGGGGCAGAATGTATCCAGCCCCTTGGCCCGGGTCCACTGACTGTCCTTGTTTTGCAGGGTCCGAGCGGTCACGTCGTTGACCGCCACGACACCGCTCAGGTAAGCCCACGCGGCAGCCTCCGATACGCGGCGGCAGCGGCGCCCGACCACCAGGCCGATCTCGCCCTCGTAGTCCACGCGACCCACGTCGGGGGGCATGCGGACGGGTTCGCCGGCGGCAATGACGGCGGAGGGCGGCTTCAGGAAGATGAGCGGCTCGCTCGGGACGTCGCTGCCCAACTCCGCCGCGTGGCGCGCGTAGTTCCGCCCCACGCACACGATCTTGCCGGGCCTGGAGTTCGCGTGAGCCATGTCTACCGGCTGTCCGGACGGGAGTGGATGGCCGTCCCGACCAACGCTCCGAGCGCGGCGATCGCGAGGAAGCTGGCGATGACGGTCCACCAGAAGCCGACGTCGGTGTGGCCCCCTCCCCATCCGATCGACGCGGTGCGGGCCGCGCCGCCGGCAAGGGCGAGGAGGACGAGTCCTGCGAGGAAGCCGAGGGCCTTCTTCATTGCATTGAGCCAGGGTTGTGGTGAAGGGTATGGTCACGGCCCGTGCGCCCGGGCCGCCACTTCAATCTACCCGTCTTCGTAAAACTCCGCGACGCTTCGCTTGACCTCCGCCCAGGGCCCCCTGACGAGCGGCATCGGTGGCAGCGCGCCGACAAGCTCCCGGCCGTAGCGCTTCGTGAGCAACCGGTCGTCGAGGATCATAACGGCGCCCCGATCGGTCCGGGATCGGATCAGGCGCCCCACTCCCTGCTTCAGACGCATCGCCGCGTCTGGGACCATGAAGCCCCAGAACGCGTTCTCCCCACGCTCCGTCATCGCCTCGACGCGGGCTTCCGTCAGGGGTTCGGTAGGTACCCGAAAGGGCAGCTTCTGAATCACGAGAGCGCGGAGCGGCCGCCCGGGAACGTCCACGCCCTCCCAGAAGGAGGCCGTGCCGAGCAGGATCGCCGAGCCCGACGTGGTGAAGCTGCGCAGCAGCGAGGTGCGGTCGGCCTCCCCCTGGACGAAGAGCGGCCAGCGCCCCTCCGCGCCCCGCTCGCGCAGCTCGGCGGCAACCGCTCGCAGCGCCGCGTACGAGGTGAAGAGCGCGAAGAGCCCGCCGCCGGTGATCTCCGCCAGCTCATGGACCACTCGCGCGGTGGCCTCGTTGTACCCGCTCGCTCCTTCCGGGCCGCGGGGGCTCGGCAAGTCCGCCGGGATGGCGAGGAGGCTCTGGACCGAATGGTCGAATGGCGAGGGAAACACCGCTTCCGACAGGCGGAGATCAGCCGCGTCGGGGTCTTGCAGGGTCGCGGTGGCCGCCCCCAGCCCGAGACGCCGCTTGAGGTAGCCGAAGTCATGCTTTGTCGCGAGGGTCGCGGAGGTGAGGACCGTGGTCTCGGTGTTGTTGAAGAGGTGCTCGGCGAGGATCGGTCCCAGTTCGACCGGGGCCGCGCTGAACGCGAGGTTTCTCACCCGACGGATCCCGGAGCGGCGCATCTCCAGCCACCGTACCAGCGCGCTCTCCTCGTCGCCGGGAAGGAGGCACAGCCGGAGCCCGTGATCGATGTTGTCCAGCCGGGTCATCGAACCGCGCAGATCCAGGAGCCGGCCTTCCAGGGCGGATTGGAGGTCTTCCTGCTGGCCCAGTTGATCGGCGAGGGTCTCCAGTTCGCGGTGCAGGTCCCCCAGGGCGATGAGCGTCCCTTCGAGGACTTCGCCGATCCCCGTTTCGGCGGCGGGCTCGGGCCCGCGCGGACCACCGTCCGGGGACGGACGCCCGAGCCGCAGGCTCCCCTTCTCCGCCCGCGCCTCGGTCCACGGCTCGATGAGGTCGAAGAAGGCGTTCATTGCTGCCCGCAGCGCCAGCACCCGGGGCCGCGCTCGCTCGCCGATCCGTTCGCGCAGACGACGTGCCGTGATGGAGGTGGGGGCTCCCGCGAGCGCCGCTTCGATGGAAGCCAGGATCCCCTTTCCACGACGGTCCAGCCGTGACAGCGCGGTGAACATCCCGGCCCGCGTGATCTCGGCGCCGAGACGCGCGGTGGCGGCGTCTTCCAGATGATGGGCCTCGTCGAAGACCACGCGCCTGTACGCGGGCAGCACGGCCGAGTCGCGGAAGTTGTCGGTCGCGATCCTGACGGCCAGATCCGAAAAGAAGAGGGCGTGATTGACGACCACGAGGTCGGCGCTCGCTCCCGCCCTCCGGGCGCGCTGATAGTGACACTGCTGGAAGTGGGGACACTTCGCGCGCAGGCACGCGTCCGTCTCGCTCCTGACCTCTTCCCACACGTCCCGGCTGGGCACGAAGGGGAGGTCGCTGCGCGAACCGTCCTCCGTCTGCGCGATCCAGTCGAGGAGCGCCTGGATTTCCGCCGAACGGTCGTCGGGGAAGAGGTTCGGCGCCGATTCGGCGGCCAGGAACGCGCGACGGATCGAGATGTAGTTCCCCCTGCCCTTCACCAGCGCCCACTTCAGCTTCTCTCCGAGCACCTCGCTGACGATGTCCAGGTCCTTGCCGACGAGTTGTTCCTGCAGATTGATGGTGTTGGTGGACACCACCGTGCGCTCACCGTTGCGGGTCGCCCAGCGAGCAGCGGGAACCAGGTACGCAAGCGACTTCCCCGTGCCCGTGCCCGCCTCCACGAGGCCCACCCCACCCTCGTTGAACCGCGCTCCCACGAAGCGCAGCATCTCCCGCTGGGCGCGCCGGTCCTCGTAGCCGGGCAGCTCCGACAGCGGCCCCGCGGGCGCGAGGATGCCGGATAGCTCGTCCAGCTCCAGCGGCTCGACCCGCTTGGGTTCCGGTGGCTCCACCACGACGTAGATCCGGTCGGCCTCGTTGGTGACGATCGCCGACCCCAGCCCGTCTTCGTATATCCTGGCCGCCACCGCCAGGTCGGGATCGGACGGCTCCAGGTTCCCCGACGGGTGATTGTGGATCATCACGCTGCCTTCCGCGGCGTCGCGCGCCACGGCGAGCACGGCCGAACGGTTGCCCCTCGCCACCGCGCGGGGATTGGAGATGACGCCGTCACGCGTCACCTCCGCCAGAAAGGAGACCTCGCGGCCCCCGGCTCGGGCCACCTCGTCGCGGATCGCCCGGGCGGCCTCCGGTGCCAGCCGGAGGGGCATCGACGTCACGTCTTCAGCTTCTTCTTCTTCGCGGCGGGGAAGAGTACGTTGTTGAGGATCAGACGGTATCCGGGAGAGTTGGGGTGGAGCTCCAGGTCGGTCTGGGGGTCACCGATCTGGTGCTCGGGGTCCTCCGGGTCGTGGCCGCCGTAGTAGGTCCAGGTCCCCTCGCCGAGGTTGCCGTGGATATACTTCGCCCACGCGCCCTCGACCCCGAGCTGCACGACGCCAGGCTTGAGGCGGTCGACGGCGAAAGACGTTGTGAGTCCGTAGAAGTCCGGGAGCACGGACTCGTGGCTCTGCGTCAACATCGCCGGGACGGGGTCGAACTTGGCCGAGAAATCAAATAAAGTGAACGCACCCAACTCCTTGCGCCACGGGGTGTTGACCTGGTGTCCGTCGATATCAGAGAAGGCGTTGACCGAGGGTGCGACCTGGATCTGGGCATCGTGGAAGGCCATCGCCAGTCCCCAGTCGACCTTCGAGCCGGCGTCGGGATCGGGTGGCGTCCCGTCGGAGTATGCCGCGGCGATGTCGACGGAACTTGCGGCAAGCGCCAGCTCCAGCGTCTCCGGCGCCGAGCACATGGCGAAGAGGAACCCGCCGGCCTCGACGTAGTCCCGGATCGCGCGGCTCACGCCCTTCTTCAGGGCGGGGACGTGGGGGAACCCGAGCGTGCGCGCCGCCTCTTCGTTGCGGTTGACCTCGTCTTCCAGCCAGGGCGCCCCGGCGTAGGTGATGTAGAACTTGGAGTACTGTCCGGTGAAGTCCTCGTGGTGCAGGTGGAGCCACTCGTAGTCGTCGAGTCCGCCCTCGACGACCTCCCCGTCCCACACCTTTTCGTAGGGAATCTCGGCGTATTCCAGCGCCATGGTGACCGCATCGTCCCAGGGCGCGCTGTTGGGCGGGGTGTAGATGGCGATCCTGGTGGCCTTCTCCAGGACGACCGACTCCATGTTGGAAGCCGCGACGATCCCCCGGATGCGGGCCTCGTCGGCGATCCCCGCGGGCTGGATGGTGACGCCCATGAGTGCGGCCCGACGGCGGGTGGCTTCGGTGTCGGGCAGCAGGAACGATCCGCCCTGGAAGTTGAGGAGCCACTCGGCGCGACCCCCCTGCTCGAGTACCGAGTAGGTGAGACCGTACGCCTTGAGGTGGTTCGCCTGGGCCCGGTCCATGGGGACGAGCAGCATCTGTGCCGTCGCGTCCGCGGTGCTTGCGGCGGCCAGCAGAAGCCACGCGCCCGCCATTAGCCACCCCGCGGGGGCCGACAACCGTCTCGCAGGGGCCGGCAGCCGCCCCGCGGCCCGTGGTGAATGCACTCGCCTGAATGGTCTCATCTGACTCCTCCTGCCCTGGGCCCGCTCGCCAGGATGCGTTGCAGCTCCCGGCGCGCCCCAGGCACGATTGGACTGTCGGGCAGGCCCACGATCAGCGCTTCAAGGATGCGAACCGCCTCGTCCCGGCCTCCCGGCTCTGCGGCCACCGCCCTTGCGAGCCGCACCGCCGCCTCCGGAAACTCCCGCGCATCCGAGTGTTCCGCGACGATCCTGCGGCGAAAGTCCGTGGCGATCTCCCCGAGCCCGGCCTCGTCGGCGGCGCGCGCCGCCATGGCCAGGATCGTCGGCCTGTCCGAGGCGGGCACCGCGTCGATCCCGGCCCCGACGGCCTCGATCCCGTCCACGGGGTGGCCACGGTGCCCGGTGATGGCGACGTGCGCGGTCAATCGGGCCCCCGTCGATGTGAGTTCTCCCAGGGCGAGCGACAGCTCGAGGATCTCGGTGGCGTGGGACGGCTCCAGATCGGGAAGCGATGTCTGCAGGGCGGCGATGCCATCCCCGATCGCTCCACCTTCCAGAAGCAGGAAGGCCCTTTCCAGCCCCGCACCGGGGCCCTCGATGCCGTTCAACACTTCCAGAGCGGCCTCGCGCATCCCGCCGCCGAGGAGCCGCGACGCCAGCGCGGCCGAGAGTTCGTCCAACTCGGCGGCTTCCGGAAACTCGTCCCTGAACGCGCCCAGTGCCGCCATCGCGGTCTCGGCGTCCTCCGCGACCACCTGGATGCGGAGCTGCTCCGTCCACGACGACTGCCGTTGGGGCGAGCCATGACCGTACGACTCCGTGATCCTCCGTCTCGCGGCGAGGGCGGCAGCCGTATCGGCCACGGCCAGCGCGGCACGCGCCAGCCGCTCGTCGTTGGAGCGGGCCTCGGCTGGGTCGTCGACCAACTCCACGAGGCGCCGGTAGGCCCACAGGGCGCTCCCCTGCCGGTCCAGGTCCTCCGCCTTGCGCGCGAAGCCCTTCAGGAAGCCGCGTGCCTCGGGGTCGTCCAGACGCTCCCGGGCCGCTCCTGCCAGCACCCGCGCCTCCGCCTCCAGCTCCTCGCGCAACCCGAGCTCGGCGCCTGCTTCGAGCCGGGAGACGGTGGTGGGTTCGTCCCCCATCGCGGCCACGATGATGGCAGCCGCGACGGTCCGCTCTGCTCCCATATCCTCGACGCGACGGAAGACGTCCCCGTTCCTGGCGCGATCACGTCCCAGCGCGCGCGCCCACGCTGCGGCTCCGTCCTCAACTTGCCCGGCTGCCATATGCACATCCCCGAGCTCGATCAGCAGCACGGGCGGGTCGTTGAGCGCACTCAGACCCTCCTCGAGCAGCTCGGCGGCCTTCCCCGCCCCCAACACCTCCGCGTACGCCACGGCGCCCTCGCTGTACGGATCGGGCGAGCCGGGCACGGCGCGGATCCACTCTTCGACCGCCTCTTCCAACTCGTCCCCCGCGCCGGTCTCGGCGAGCACCTTCACCCCGAGTCCCCGGATCGTGCCCGCCTCCGGTTCGACCCCCAGGTAGGCATCGACCACGGGGAGGACCTCGGCGACGCGTCCGCCGGCCCGGAACACCCGTTCCAGCCCGAAGACGGCCGCGGACGACGACGGATGGACACGCAACAGCTCGCGCAGCGTCGCCTCGGCCTGCTCCAGGTCACCCCGTGCCTCCTGAGCCGTCGCCTGCCTGAGCATGCGGTTTTCCAAACGGGGGTCCGAACGCGACTGGCCCTCGGCGGCGTGGGCGGCACCAAGCACCAATGCCGCGGCGGCAAACAGCGTCGCCGGACGCCTCTCGGCTGCCCGCATCACCGGCCCCCTCCCCCGGCGGGTGGGGCGGTCCGGTTCAGCCGTTCGAAGTAGCGCAGCACCAGGGCCCGCTGGGCCGGCGGCAAGGCGCGCAGCGCCGCGGCGCCGGGCAGCTCGAAGCGCAGCGCGTCCAGCTCGCCAGCCGTCAGTGCCCCGACCCCGTCCCGCGTGAACGCACCGGCCTGATCCGACTCCCGCTCTTCCGACTCCTCGTCCCGCTCGAGCGTGCGTCCGGCGTCGAGCAGCCGGTGAAACAGCCTCTCCTGGCGGCGCAGGACTTCCGGATCCAGCCGGCCCTGGGCAAGCGCCTCCGCCAGCCGCGCGGCCTCCTCGGCGAGGGCGGACAGGTCACCCAGCGGGTCCCCTTCCGGCTTGCCCTCTTCCGTCATCTCGCCAAGCTCCTCGGCCACCTCTTCCTGCCGTCCCGCCATCTCCTCGACCTGCTCGGCCATCGTCTCCTGGCCGAGTTTCATCGGGGTCAGCGACGACGCGTCCTGCATGATCTCGCCCTGTTGCTGGGCGAGCTGCTGCAGCTGCTGCATCATCTGTTCCCCGGCCGACGCCGAACCCTGCGCCTGCCCCTGCTGGCCCGAGGTCATGGCCATGCGGGCGACCTCGTTGAGCGTGCGCACCACCGCCTCCGCCTCGGCCATCGGAGAGGGACCGCGTCCACGCGGATTCTCCATCGCCTCTATGGTACCGTCGAGCTGCTCCATCGCCTGGCCGACCGCGGTGAGCAGATCGCGCGCGCCCGGGGCGGCCATCTCGGTATCCTCGGCGTAGTTCTCGGCGAGGTTGCGGATCCCCTGCGCGATGGCAGCCTCGTCGCCCCGGAGTGCGGCGAGTTCGGCCGCGCTCGCACCCTGCATCCGTGTCCGCAGCTCCGACTGGCCGCGGGCCAGCGCCAGCGCGTCGGTGGCCGTCTGTCCCAGCGCGTCACGGATTGCATTCATCATCTCCTGCTGCATCTGCATCTGGGCCTGGTTCAACTGCTGGGACACCTCGGACAGGTCCCCGGCGGCTTGCTGGGCCTGCTCGCCGGCGCTCTGCTGCTGTCCCTGCTGGGCCATCCGGGCCGCCTGCTGCATCTGCTCCCGTGCCTGGCTCAACTGGTGCCGCGCCTCCTGGACCCCGGCACCGGCCTCCTGTTCTCCGGCCTGGTCCAGTCGCTCCTGCAACGCCTCCAACTGCTGCTGAAGCTGCTCCGCCTGCGCCTCCAGCGCGGCCTGCTGGTCGGCCCGCAGCGCCTCCTCACCACCCTCCTTCATCGCTTCGGCCAGGATCTCCTGTTCTTCCGCCAGCTCCTGGGCCTCCTGGCTGGTGGCGCGAAAGTCCTGTTCGATGGCGGCGTTCCTGAACTGCTCCAGCGAGTCTTCCAGACGCTGCCTGAGACGTTCCTGGTCGAGCGCCATCTTCTCCAGCGCTGCCTGAAGCTCCTCCGGGTCCATCCCGGCGAGCTCCTCGCCCATCTCGGCCAGTTCGTCGCGTCCCTCCTCGGGCGCCATGTTCTCCAGAAGCGACTCCAGCTCCTTCAGCCGGTCCTGGAGCTCGGGGTCCGCCAGTCCCGCGTCCGTCAGAGCGTCACGCAGCTCGGCAAGTTCCTGCTGCAGCGAGTCCAGGGACTGCATCATCCGGTCCTGGCGTTCCAGAGCCTGCGCGACCTCTTCCCTCTCCTCGAAGTCGGACTGGCCGTTCTGTTCATTTCCGTCCCGCGCGTCCCCCTCGCGCTCGTTGCGCTGCTGGAGTTCGCGGGTGTCCTCTTCGGCCCGCCGCGCCTCCTCGGCAAGCTCCTCCACGCCGTCGGCCGCCCGGTCCAGCTCTTCCTGGGCCGCGCGCTCCAGCTCGGTGATCCCGCCCATCCAAAGCGCATACTCGACACTCTCGCGCGTTTGGCGCGACGGATGATTGTCGATCACCCTCGCCAGGTAGCGGATCGTGTCGCCCGGAGAGAGAGTCCACCCCGAGATATCCAGCACGGGCCGCACGATCGCCCCCGCCGATCCCCCCAGCTCCACCCCGTGCACCACCGGCTCCCCCGCCTCGCCGAAGGAACTGACCCGCCGCACGACGATCTCGACCCGCTCCACGCCGTAGTCGTCACGGGTATGGATGACCAGCGGCTGGCGCAGATCGACCGGCATGATCGTGTCCACGCCGGGGTAGACGATCGTCACCTCGGGGGGCATGTCCGGGACCACCTCGAGCAGCAGCGGCTCCGGAATGGCAGCCGCTCCGCCGCCCGCCGCGTCGCTGAACGCCCAGGTGTAGGTGCCTGTCCGGGCGGGGATCCAACTGCCCTCGAAGCGCGCGTCGCGGACCGCGAGTTCGACAACGGTGCGCCCCTCGTCGTCGAGCAGCGCTCCCGCGCCGATGCCCCGGCTTCCCTCTCCACGCACGCGGATGTGCGTCCCCGCGGGCACGGCCAGCGCGGGCATCTCGTTCCGATACTCCCCGGGCGGAATGCCGGTGTGGGGAGGGTACGTCACCTCGATGGTGAAGGTGCTGACGAACAGGGGGTCGACCGGGGTGAGGACGTGGAGCTCGCTCCGGGCACCGTCGGGCGCCTCGATCCAGTAGCGGGTCTCGGCGTTGACGGGGGGCAGGGATGATCGGCCGGCCCCGTCGGTGAGCGAAAGCACGCGCGACCGGGTGACCTGACCCGTCACGTCCCAGCGCAGGGTCACGCTGTCACGCAACGGCGCCAGGGCGGTCACATCGATGACCGCGCCCCGGGCGACGTCGATCGTGCCGGGATCGACGATCACGGGGGGGAGGGTGGGTTCGGCAAGCACCCCGAGCGGGTTGAGGAGGCCGTCCCAGGCGCTGAAGGTGCGAGACGGGGCCAGGGCCAGCACCAGGAGCGCAACGGGCGCGGCAACCAGGAACGCGGTCACGCCACGGCGCGCGCGCTCGCCGATCCGCTTGCCCAGCGCGCCGGAAAGTGTCTTCGCGTCGCCCGCCAATCGCATGCCCACCCTCTGCAGGGCCAGCTCCCGGAGGCTCGGCGACGTCCCCGGAGGAGCCTTGCGAGACAGCTCCAGACCCCCGAGCACCGCACCCTCGTCGAGCCGGGCGATGCGATCCATGGCCCGGGTGACCCGGTGCTCCGCGCACCAGTGCCTGCCGAGCCGGCGCCAGGTCCAGATCCCTCCCGGAACGAGTCCGAGGATCACGAGGACGATGAGCAGGGGAACCGGACTTCCCGCATTCCACCCGTCGCCCCCCGAGAGAGCCGCAGCCACGAGTAGGAGCAGGAGCACGGCCGTGCCGCACCACGCCGCCACCATCAGGCCGAGCGAACGGGACAGATGGCCGCGTACACCTTCGACCGCCTGGCCGATTCTGCCCCCTACGGTGATCATGACGCGCGCACCCCCTGAGTCAGCGCGAAGACGAAGATGTTCACGCCCATCCGCAGGGCGTCCTCCCGGACCTCGGCGGCGTCCTCGTGTACGTCCGCATCCTCCCAGCCATCGCCCAGGTCCGACTCGTAGGTATAGATGACGACCAGCCTCTCCTGGTGAAAGATCCCGAACGCCTGCGGGGCGGCACCGTCGTGCTCGTGAATCTTCGGCAACCCGTCGGGGAATGGATAGGGAGCCCCGAAGACCGGATGACCGGGGGGAAGTTCAACGAGCTCCTTTTCGGGGAAGATCCGCGCGATTTCCTGGCGGAAGGATTCGTCCAGCCCGTAGTTGTCGTCGGCGTGGAGAAAACCGCCGCGCAGCAGGTAGTTGCGCAGCGCCAGGCGTTCGTCGGGGGAAAAGCGGACGTTGCCATGGCCGGTCATGTAGAGGAAGGGGAAGTCGCGCAGGGAGGGGTCGGTGGGACGAACCGGGATCTCGCGGTCGGCGGTGGGGATGCCCGTCCGCTCCCGAACCGCGGCGAGGAGGTTGGGGAGGGAGGAGGGATTGGCGTACCAGTCCCCTCCCCCTTCGTACTGGAGGCGGCCGATGGTGACGGGACCGGCACCCTGGGCCCCGACCGGGTCCGCCGGGACGACCTGAGCCAGACCGAGTGCGACCATGGCCAACGCGATGCGACACCCGACCCTCATGCCGGACCCCCCGCCCCCGTCTTCCCCTTCGCCCTCATCACGGCTTCGTACGCGTCCCGTCTCGACACCCCCGTTCCCCTCGCCACCCGTTTCGCGGCGGCGGTGGGCGCGAGCCCGTCGGCGAGCGCGGCGGCCGCCTCTCTGTCCACATCTTCCGCGTCCGGCGTCCCTGCCCCGGCCGGACGTCCCTCGATCACCACCGTGACCTCGCCCCGGGGCGGGTTCTCGGCGTAGTGGCGAGCGCCCTCCGCCGGGGTGCCGCGGAACACTTCCTCATGCACCTTGGTCATCTCGCGGCAGACCGCGATGCGGCGGCGCGCCTCGGCCCCCGGCCCCCGCCCGTCCCCTCCAGCCCCTTCGACCAGCCCGGCCAGCTGCTCGAGCAACGGAACCAGCCGCCCGGGTGCCTCGAAGAGGACGGTGGTCTCTCTTGCGTCGATGATCCGCTCCAGCGCTCGGGCCCGCTTCCCCGCCTTCCGCGGCGGGAATCCAACGAAAGTGAACGGGACACAAGGTAGTCCCGACGCCACCAGTCCCGCGAGTATGGCGGAAGCCCCCGGGAGCGGCACGACCGGGTGCCCGTCGTCGACCGCGGCGCGGAGCAGACGCTCTCCCGGGTCCGAAAGCAGCGGGGTGCCCGCGTCCGACACCAGAGCCACGTCGTCGCCGCGCGACAGCCAGCGCCGCACCCGCTCGACCCGGCCGGCCTCGTTGTGGGCGTGGAGCGATACCGGACGGGCCTGGACGCCGATGTGGGAGAGGAGCACCCGCGCGCGCCGTGTGTCTTCGGCCAGTATGTGATCGGCGGACGCAAGGGTATCCCTCGCTCGCGTCGTCAGATCGGCCAGATTTCCGATGGGGGTGGCGACGATGTAGAGGGTTCCCGCGCACACGCTCTCCTGCTCCAGGCCGGCAGCCCGTGGACTGCTAACAGTCCGTGGATAAATCCGCACGAGCACCGAGAGCGGCGAGGCGCCGGGCTGGCAAGGCGCTTTGAAGGGGGAATAGCAGCGCTATTCGCCCGAAAAGCAACGCAGAGCGCAGCGATCCAGCGCGGATGCATCGCCGCTCGAATGCCGGGAGGATTTTGTCCACGGACTGCTAAAGGTGTTGCTCGATCTTCTGCTGCAGCTGGGTCTTCGGCACCGCGCCAATGACCGTGTCGACGTGCTCCCCGTCCTTGAAGAAGAGGATGCTCGGGATCGACCGCACCCCGAAGCGCATCGAGGTGGACACGTTCACGTCCACGTCCAGCTTGCCTACGCGCAGCTTGCCGGCGAAGTCGTCGGCCAACTCGCTGACCAGCGGCGCGATCATCCTGCACGGGCCGCACCATTCGGCCCAGAAGTCGACCATGGCGAGGCCGTCGTGCTCCTCGATCTCGTCCGCGAAGTTGTCGTCGGTTATCGTGACGAGGTTGCTGTTGTCTGCCATTATCAGAAGTCTCCCGCGAAGACTGGTTTCCGCGGTCCCGGCCCGGCCCCGGAGTGGTCGCCCGAGCCCGCCGCGATGATTTCCACTCAATTATTCTAACAGAGAGGGGCGAATCCTGGATTCGAGCACGCCGGAAACGAGTGGTGCGGAGCACGGGGCGGCCGGCCCCCTGCCGGAGCCTGCCCGCCGGGCCGTGGCGGGGCTTGCGCTCGACCATGTAGCCATCGCGGTGCGGTCGTTCAACGAGGTTCTGCCACTGCTGGAGCGACTTGCCGGAACCCGGGCGACGGTTCCGGAAAGGGTCGAGTCGCAGGGCGTCGAAGTGTGCTTCGTCGGCGATGTCGAGCTGATCCGGCCCCTCGTGCCGGAGAGCGGGGTGGGCCGGTTCGTCGAGCGGCGAGGACCGGGGCTGCACCATGTCGCGTACCGGGTGGCGGATGTCCGGGAGAAGATGGCCGAGCTGACGGCGGAGGGGTGGGAGTTCACCACGCCCGAGCCGATGCAGGGAGCCGGGGGACACCGGATCGCGTTCCTGCACCCCGTTTCGACCGGGGGGGTGCTGGTGGAGTTGGTGGAGCGGGGCGGCTAGAACCCGAACGGATTCACGACCGGCACGCCGAAGTCTCGAAAATCACGGACGTTCCGCGTCACGACCGTGAGTCGGTGAACCACGGCCGTCGCCGCGATCATCGCATCCTCCAGGAGCGCCCGCGACCGGCGATGCTTGAGGCGCGCCCATTCCCTGAATGCCACCGCATCCATCGGCAACACCCCGTACGAGGCGATCACCTGGTCGAGCCAGATCTTGAGTTCGTACGCCTTGTGGGGATCCCGAGCAAGAACGTTCTCGATCCCCGCCTGTATCTCCCCCACGGTGACCGCGGACATGAAGAGCTGGTCGGACGGTACCTCCGCGATCCACCTCAAGACGGCCGGGTGGGGCCGCGACCGCCGCAGCTCTGAAACGACGTTGGTGTCGAGAAGATACACGGACTACTCCAGCGGCGGCGGCGTCCGGTGGCGATGGACGCTCCGTGGCGGAGTCAACTCCTCCGTCCGGGCGTCACACGCGAGCAACAGCTCCTTGAGGTCCCGCCTGGCCAATTGCTTCAGCCGTCGCCACTGATCGATCGAGACCAGCACCGCCGCCTCCACACCCCGCTTGGTCACGACCTGCGGTCCTTCGGACACGCTGGATTCAAGCATCTCGCTGAAGCGGGCCTTGGCTTCCTGAACCTGCCACACTCTGGCCACGGTCGTCCTCCTGGACACGAGCATAATGACTAGTTATCAGACTAGTCAGTATGGAAGAAAAGGTCAAGGGGCAAAAGCCTCACCTCCCCACCAGCCTCCCCAACCCCACCTCCTCGACCAGCCACCGCCCATCACCCGTCAGGACCACCACGAAGGGCACCTCCACCACACCACGGGCACCCACATCCATCTCAACCCCGACACCCGTCGCGGGCCGCCCACGCCCCGCCACAGCCTCCTGCGTCCGCACGAGGTACGACTCGTGCTTCAGGACTGCGGCCATCAGGTCAAGGCGCTGCTCGACTTCTCGCTCATCCAGGCACCGTTCACCCAGCCCGATCCATGAACCCAGCTTGCGCAGCGCGCAACCGAGGGTGCCGCCCCGGTCGCCGATCGGTCCGTCCGCGGTCCCGAAAAGCCGGGCCATGGTCGTGTGGTCCCGCTGGTTCGCCGCGTCGAGAAACTCTCCGACGACGCGGGCGGCCTCCGTGGACGCCCCCGGCGCGGGCCCCGGCCCCACCCCGGCCGCAGTCCCGGCCCCTCCGCACCCAGCCACCAGCGCCGTCACTGTCACCAGTACCCCACCACCCGCGGCTCCTCTCATGCCGGACCCTCCGCCTCCTCCGCGGTCGCGAACGCAAGTGCATCGCCGGCGCCCCTCTCCAGCCGCACCCTGCTCCCCGGCGCGATCTCACCCTCCAGGATCCCCATCGCCAGCGGGTCCTGCACCAGGCGCTGCACGGCCCTCTTCAGCGGCCGCGCCCCGAACGCGGGGTCGTACCCCTCCCGCGCGATCACCTCCTTGGCCCGGTCCGACACGGCCAGCGTCACCTCCTGCTGCGCCGCCAGCTCGATCACCCAGCCCAACTGGATCTCCACGATCTCCTCCAACTCCCTTGGTGACAATGGCTTGAACACCACCACATCATCCACCCGATTAAGGAACTCGGGGCGGAAATGCTCCTTGAGCCGCCCCCTCACCATCTCCTCGACCTCGCTCCAATCGCCCGCTTCCCCGCCACGCGAGCGCGCCAGGATCTCGGGCCCGGCGATGTTAGACGTCATGATGATCACCGTGTTGCGGAAGTCGACCGTCCTTCCCTGCCCGTCGGTCAGACGGCCGTCGTCCAGGATCTGCAGGAAGATGTTGAAGACCTTGGGATGCGCCTTCTCGACCTCGTCGAAGAGCACCACCGCGTGCGGTCTCCGCCGCACCGCTTCGGTCAGCTGGCCGCCCTCGTCGTAGCCCACGTATCCGGGCGGCGCCCCCACCAGCCTCGACACGGAGTGGGCCTCCATGTATTCGGACATGTCCATGCGCACCATGGCCCGCTCGTCGTCGAAGAGGAACTCGGCCAGGGCACGCGCGGTCTCGGTCTTCCCCACCCCGGTCGGCCCGAGGAAAAGGAACGAGCCGATGGGACGGTTCGGGTCCTGCACCCCTGCCCGGGCCCGGCGCACCGCGCGCGACACGGCGCCCAGCGCCCGGTCCTGGCCAACGACCCGCCTTCCCAGCAGCTCTTCCAGCCGGGCCAGCCGCTTGCGCTCCGCCGCCATCAACCGCGTCACCGGGATCCCCGTCCACTCCGCCACGACCTCGGCGATGTCCTCGGGCGTCACCTCCTCCTTCAGGAACTTGCCCTGCACCTGCAGCCCGGCGAGCCGTTCCTCCGCCTTCTCGATATCCGCAAGCGCCCCGGGGATCTCCGAATACTGAACCTCGGCCGCACGCTCCAGCTCGCCGCGCCGGGTGGCCTGTTCAGCCTCGGTGCGCAGGCCGTCGACCCGCTCCTTGAGCTCCTGGATACGGGCGATCTGGATCTTCTCGGCCTGCCACGCGGCCTTCATCGCCTGGCTGGACTCGCGCAATTCGGAGAGCTCGGCCTCGATCCCGTCCAGACGCTCCCGCGCCCCGCGGTTGTCCTCGCGCGCCAGCGCCTGTTTCTCGATCTCGAGCTGGATGATCTTCCGCTCCACTTCGTCGATCTCCTGGGGGAGGGAGTCGATCTCGATGCGCAGCCGGCTCCCCGCCTCATCCATCAGGTCGATGGCCTTGTCGGGCAGGAACCGTCCCCCCACGTACCGGTCGGACAATCTCGCAGCGGTGATCAGCGAATCGTCAGTGATACGGACGCCGTGGTGGACTTCGTACCGCTCCTTCAGGCCGCGAAGGATGGCGATGGTGTCCTCGACCGAGGGCGGAGCCACGTACACGGGCTGGAAGCGGCGTTCCAGGGCCGCATCCTTCTCGACGTGCTTGCGGTACTCGGACAGCGTGGTCGCGCCTACAACGCGAAGGTCGCCCCGGGCCAGCGCGGGCTTGAGCATGTTCCCCGCGTCGAGGGCCCCTTCGGCCGCGCCCGCCCCGACGATCGTGTGCATCTCGTCGATGAAGAGGACGTAGCGCCCGTCCGCTTCGGTCACCTCCTTGAGGACGGCCTTCATGCGCTCCTCGAAGTCGCCTCGGTACTTGGCCCCCGCCAGCATGGACGAGATGTCCAGAGACATGAGCTTCTTGCCGCTCAGGGATGTGGGGACGTCCCCGGCGACGATCCGCTGGGCCAGGCCCTCGGCGATGGCCGTCTTGCCGACCCCGGGCTCGCCGATCAGCACCGGGTTGTTCTTGGTGCGGCGGGCCAGCACGCGCATGACCCGGCGGATCTCGTCGTCCCGGCCGATGACGGGATCCAGCTTGCCCCGCCGCGCCCGCTCGGTCAGGTCGTGGGAGAAGCGCTTCAGCGCCTGGAACTTGTCCTCGGGGTTCTGATCGGTGACCCGGTGGGAGCCGCGAATGGCGTCCAGGGCCGCCTCGAGGCGTTCTCCGGTGACGCCGTGCTCCTTGAGGATCCGGCCCGCGTCCCCCTTCTCGGCTGCGAGACCGACAAGCAGGTGCTCGGTGGAGACGTACGCGTCGCCGAGCTTGCGCGCCGCCTCTTCGGCCTTGTCCAGCGCCGCGCGCAGATAGCGCGAGGGTCCCGGCGAAGCTCCGCCGGTCACTCTGGCACGCCGGTTCAGCTCGGCATCGGTCGCGTGCACGACCGTTTCGGGCATGACTTCCATCTTGCGGAACACCGGCGCGACGATGCCGTCTTCCTGCTCCACGAGCGCCTTGAGGAGGTGGACACCCTCCATTTGCGGGTGTTCCCGGCGCCGCGCGTCCCGGGCGGCGGCCGACAGGGCCTCGGCGGCTTTCAACGTCAAGCGTTCGGCATTCAACATCAGGAGTCTCCTGTTGCAATTCGACTGGCAACGTTGCCATTTTGGCAGGGTTCAGGGGCCGGTAAGGCGAGAAATCGGCCAAAATGGCAGGCCGGTCTGCCAAAATGGCAGCTTTTCAGCCCGTACCGGACATCACCCCCGATCATATATGGAAAGATTCGGGCCAGCGCCCGCCCGACCCCACCAACCCGCAAGGGAGCCTCACATGGCATCGGTCGATCCGCCGGCCCGCAAGGGCCTTCCCCCCGAGGCGTACGAAGTCGTCCCCGGCAACGAGTACCGCCCCTACGTGCCCGCCGAACGCTCGATGGCCGAACTCACGGTCAAGGCGGTCCTGATCGGACTCGTGCTGGCGGTCGTCTTCGGAGCGGCCAACGCCTACCTGGGCTTGCGCGTGGGACTGACCGTCAGCGCCTCGATCCCGGCTGCGGTGATGGCCGTGGCCATCTTCCGCGCGATCCGGCGGGGGTCGATCCTCGAGACCAACATGGTCCAGACCATCGGCTCGGCGGGCGAATCGGTGGCGGCCGGGGTCATCTTCACCCTCCCCGCGCTCTTCATCTGGCAGCGCTCCGATCCGACGATCGTGGTCGATCTGCTGCAAGTGTCGGTGATCGCGGCCTTCGGCGGGTTGCTGGGTGTCCTCTTCATGATCCCGCTCAGGCGCTACCTGATCTTCCGCGAACACGGGAAGCTCCCCTACCCCGAAGGCACGGCGTGCGCCGAAGTGCAGGTCGCGGGCGAGGTGGGCGGCGGGAAGGCGCGCCTGCTCTTCTCGGGGCTGGGGATTGGTGCGCTCTACCAGGCGCTCGCGAACCGGAGCGGGCTCGCGCTGTGGAACGAGTCCCCCAGCCTGCCGCTCCCGAAGAAGGCCGAGATCGGGGGCGACTTCACTCCGGAGCTGCTCGGTGTCGGCTTCATCATCGGGCCGCGCATCGCGGCCATCATGTTCGGGGGCAGCGCGCTGGCCTGGCTCGTCCTCATCCCCGCGATCAACCTGTGGGGCGGCGACAACACGGTCTATCCGGCCTCCACCGCCATGTCGGCGCTGGGTTCGGGGGACATCTGGAACAGCTACATCCGCTACGTCGGCGCCGGGGCCGTGGGCTTCGCCGGGATCGTGACGCTGCTCAAGTCGCTTCCCACCATCATCGAGTCGTTCAAGCTGGGCGTCGGCCAGGTCGGCGCGGGCGGAGGCGGCGTGCTTCCGCGCACACAGCAGGACCTTCCCCTGAAGCTGGTGATGGGGCTCGCGGCGCTTATGGCGATCGCGCTGTGGCTCTGGCCGGGCGTGCCGGTGGGACTGCTCGGGGCACTGCTGATCGTGCTCTTCAGCTTCTTCTTCGTGACGGTGTCGAGCCGGATCGTGGGGCTCATCGGGTCGTCGTCGAACCCCGTGTCGGGGATGACCATCGCGGCTCTGATCCTGACGTCGCTGATCTGGGTCGCGCTGGGTCTGAACGACGGTAGCGGAACAGCCAAGGTGGCGGTGCTCGCCGTCGGCGCCGTGGTGTGCATCGCGGCAGCGGTCGCGGGCGACACCTCTCAGGACCTGAAGACCGGCTTCCTGATCGGCGCCACGCCCAGGCGCATGCAGATCGGGGAGATGATGGGCGTGCTCGCCAGCGCGGCGGTCATGGGCGGGGTCCTCGTGGTACTGAACGAGTCGTACGGCATCGGCACGGTGGACGGCCTCGCCGCGCCCCAGGCCACGCTGATGAGTCTCGTGATCGACGGGGTGCTGAACGCCTCTCTCCCCTGGGGGTTCGTCCTGCTGGGAATCGCGATTGCGGCGATCGCCGAATTCGTGTTCAAGCTGCCGTCGCTGGCCTTCGCGGTGGGCGTCTACCTCCCGGTTTCACTGATGACGCCGATCCTGGTGGGCGGCCTGATGCGCATGGGGCTGACGAAGAAGTACGAGAACGCCGGGGAGACCGAGGACGGTGTCGGCATCCTGGCCGAGAAGCGGGAACGGGGCGTCCTGTTCGCCTCCGGGCTGATCGCCGGCGCGGCTCTGGTGGGCGTGCTCATCGGCGGCGTGATCTACGCGGTGGCCAACAGGACCGGGAATCCGGACCCCGCGTCGATCTGGCATGTGGGACACGGGTGGTCGGAGCTGTTCCCGGGAAGCGGCGTGGCGTTCGGCACGCTGGTCTTCGCCGGGCTGTGCGCGCTGCTCTGGCGGGCGGCCACGCGGGAGGACTCGGCGTGAGGCGCGGGCCCGCCCTTCTGCCCGCGTTGCTCTTGGCGGCGGCGCTTGCCGCGGCGGGGTGCGAGGCCCCGGACACCGACGCGATCAGCCGGGAGCGGTTCGTGGAGACCTACGTCGCCTTGCGGGTAGCGGAGCTTCGTTCGCCCGAGGCCGTGATCCCGGACGGGGAGCGAGAACGTGTGCTCGCGGAACAGGAAGTCACCGAGGAGGACCTCGTCGGCTTCGCGGAAGCCAACGGGGACGACGTGGCCTTCATGCAGGAGGTGTGGGCCGAGGTGGAGACGAAGCTGGACGAGCTGCGCAGCCGCCCTGACACGGTGGGGTGAGCGGCTGGGCCGGCGGCGATCCCGGCGCCCCCGGCCTGGCCGCCCGTGGCCTGGCCGCCCGTGGCCGAACCACGGGCTGTCCTCACTCCCACTCGATCGTCGCCGGCGGCTTCGAGCTGATGTCGTAGGTGACCCGGTTGACGCCCTTGACCTCGTTGATGATCCGGGTCGATACGCGCGCCAGGAAGGCGGGCTCGAAAGGGTACCAGTCGGCGGTCATGCCGTCGCGGGAGGTCACGGCGCGTAGCGCGACGACGTTCTCGTACGTCCGGCTGTCCCCCATGACACCCACCGAACGCACCGGGAGCAGGACCGCAAAGGCCTGCCAGATCTCGTCGTAGAGGCCGGCGGCCTCGATCTCTTCGAGGTAGATCGCGTCGGTCTTGCGCAGTACGCGCAGCCGCTCCTCCGTCACCGGGCCGAGAATGCGGATCCCGAGGCCCGGACCCGGGAAGGGATGGCGGCGGATGAACGCCTCGTCGAGCTCCAGGGTGCGGCCCACGGCGCGCACTTCGTCCTTGAAGAGTTCGCGGAGCGGCTCGATCAGCTCGAAGGGCATGTCTTCGGGAAGGCCGCCCACATTGTGGTGGGTCTTGATGGTTGCCGACGGACCGCGCACCGCGAGGGATTCGATCACGTCCGGGTAGAGGGTTCCCTGCACCAGAAAGCGGGCGTCGTCGCCGAGCTCCCGGGTGGTGCTCTCGAAGACGCGGATGAAGGTCTCTCCGATGATCCTGCGCTTGCGCTCGGGATCGGTAACGCCCTCCAGCGGACCCAGGAACTCGGCCGCCGTCTCCACCACGATCAGGCGGATCCCCATGTGCTCGCGGAAGGTGCGCTCCACGCTCTCGCGCTCGTTCATGCGCATCATGCCGGTGTCGACGAAGATGCAGGTGAGCTGGTCGCCGATCGCGCGGTGCACCAGCGCCGCGGCCACCGACGAATCCACGCCGCCCGAAAGGCCGCACACGACCTGTGCGTCCCCCACGGTGGCCCGTATGCGCTCGATCGACTCGGCGACGAAGGCGCCCGACGTCCAGTCGGCGGCACAGTCGCAGATGCGGAACAGGAAGTTGTCGACGATCTCCTGGCCGCGCGGCGTGTGAGCGACCTCGGGGTGGAACTGCACACCGTACAGCGGTCGGGAGCGGGCCCGGAAGGCCGCCACAGGGAGGTCGGCGGTCGACGCGAGGGTGACGAAGCCGGGGGGTGGCTCGTCGACGTGGTCGCCGTGCGAGCACCACACCGTGACGTCGGCGGCGGGGTCGAAGCCGTGGAAGAGGCCGCCGCCGCCCGCGACCGGTTCCGGCTCGGTGACACGCAAGCTGGCGCGGCCGTACTCGCGCTTGCCGGGGAGCACGGCGCCGCCCTCGTGCCGGGCGATGAGCTGCATGCCGTAACAGATGCCGAGGACCGGGACGCCGAGGGAGAGGAGGCCGGGGTCGAGGCCGGGACCGTCGTCGCCGTACACCGAGGACGGCCCGCCCGAGAGGACGATTCCCCGTGGCGACCACTCCCGTACCCAGTCGATGGAGCGGGTGGGAGGGTGGATCTCGCAGTAGACGCCGGCCTCGCGCACGCGCCGTGCGATGAGTTGCGTGAACTGGGAGCCGTAGTCGATGAGGAGGACGCGGTCGTGCCCCGCGCCGGCCGCGGCAGTGGTGGCGCCCGCCGCGGGGGTACCGGCGGGGCCTGGGTGGGTGTCATTCATCGACTTCGTCCCGCACCGAAGGACACCGGCGCTCAGTACGCCCGCGCCCACACCACTTCCATCCTGGCTGCGCCACCCCCCGCGCACCGGGTCGGCACCGTGGCCGAGCGGAACTCCTCGTCGGGGATGACGCGGATCGTCGCCCTGACATCCTTGGCCTTCTCCTCCACGGCGGGGTCCCCGCTCCAGCCCGAATAGACGAAGCCGGCACCGTCGTCCAGGAGAGCGCCGAGCTCCTCGACCGACGAGACCTCGCCGCGATGGGTACCCGCCTCACGGCGCGACCGGGCCGCGTCCAGCAGTTGCCCCTGCAACGCCTCCAACCGGCCCCCGATCTCGCCGAGCGCCCGTGCCTCCGGCACCGCCTCCTTGCGCGGCTCTCCCTCGGCCGTCACCCGGCGGACGACCACGACCTCCCCCTTGGCCACGTCCCGCGGGCCCACTTCCAGGCGCATCGGCACACCCTTGCGCTCCCATTCGAAGAACTTGGCACCCGGGGACAGGTGCCGGCGGTGGTCCGCGTCGGCTCGGACGCCGACATCGCGCAGCGCGTTCACAATTTGCCGGGCCTTCTCGGCCACGGTCGCCCACTCGTCGTCACTTCTGGCTATCGGCACGACCATCACCTGGGTGGGCGCCAGCTTCGGAGGAACCACCACGCCCATGTCGTCGCCGTGCGTCATGACCAGTCCCCCGACCAGGCGGGTGGAAACGCCCCAGGAGGTGTTCCAGGCGAACTCCTCGCGACCCTCTTCGCTCTGGAAGGTGAGGCCGAACTGCCGCGCAAAGTTCTGGCCCAGCATGTGCGAGGTGCCGGCCTGCAGGGCTTTGCCGTCCTGCATGAGCGCTTCGCACGCATAGCTGCGCACGGCGCCCGCGAACTTCTCGGCCTCCGTCTTCAGCCCCGTCACCGGAGGCATGGCCATCCAGTCCTCCATGAAGGTCCGGTAGATCCCCAGGATCGTGCGCGCCTCCTCTTCGGCCTCGCCCTGGCTCGCGTGCGCGGTATGGCCCTCCTGCCAGAGGAACTCGGCGGTTCTGAGGAACAGCCGGGTACGGAGCTCCCACCGCATGACGTTGGCCCACTGGTTGAGCAGGATCGGGAGATCGCGGTAGCTCTGTACCCACTTCGAGTACATGGAGTAGATGATCGTCTCCGAGGTCGGGCGGATGACGTAGGGCTCCTCCAGCTCCTTGCCGCCCGCGTGGGTGACGACCGCCAACTCCGGCTTGAAACCTTTCACGTGCTCCTTCTCGCGCTCGATGAAGCTCATGGGGATGAGCAGCGGGAAGTAGGCGTTCTGGTGACCCGACGCCTTGAACATGTCGTCCAGTGCGCGTTGCATGTTCTCCCAGATCCCGTATCCCCAGGGCCTGATCACCATGCTTCCGCGGACAGGGGAGTAGTCGGCCAGCTCCGCCTGGAGAACCACTTCGTTGTACCAGGCGCTGAAATCCTCGGAGCGGGGTGTGAGACCCTTCTTTTGCGTCTTCTTCGCCATCAGCCGCCGCCCCTCCCGGGCGAATCGTCGGAGGTTCCCTTGATGTCCATCTTCGGCTGCGCGTACCGTCCGCGCTTCTCCATCGTCCACGCCAGCGCCCCCGGAATCACGAACAGCAGCAGAGACGAGACCAGCCAGGTGGTCCGGAAGGGGAAGCCGAAGGCGCTTCGTGCCAGAAGCGCCGCCAACCAACCCCCCGCAAGCGCGGCGATCGCCGCCGCCCCCAGAAGGATCGTCTCCAGGAGGTTGAGGCGCCGGATGGCGCGGTTCATCGCGGCCCGGGCGACGCGCGTCTCTTCCTCGCCGGGGTCGCGCCGCCGGGGTTTCGTCGCCGTCACGTCCCGTCCCCTTTTGACGATGGCGGGCCCGCGTGTCCAGCCGACGAGCCCTCTGACGATGGCCGTTCGAACGCGGTCAGCGAGTCCAGAGGTACGGTTTGCTGCTGCCCCGTCCCTAGATCCCGGACTGTGGCAGACCCTGTCGCGGCTTCGTCCGGGCCGATGATGACCGCACGAGCCGCTCCGGCCCGGCTCGCCGCCTTCAACTGCTTGCCCACCCCCTGGGATCTCAGCGAGTACATCACCGAATGGCCCGCCTCCCGCAGCAGATGGCTGACTTGCATTCCCGTCGAACGCTGCTCCGGCCCTATCCAGATCACGTAGTACTCGCAGGAGGGGGCCGCATCCGGCACGAGTTCCCTGTCCCGCAGAAGCTCGCCAAGCACGACATCGCCCATTCCGAAACCGACCGCGGGGAGCGGCTCGCCCCCCACCAGTTCGAGGAGCCTGTCGTAGCGGCCGCCACCGCAGATCGCCCGCAGCTCCCCCGCCCGGTCGAAGAGCTCGAACACGATCCCGGTGTAGTAGGCGAGGCCCCTCACGACCGTGAAGTCGAAGTGCAGATAACCTCCCAGCCCCATGGCGCCCAGGATTGCCTCGTGCTCCTCGAGGGGTTCCATGGCCTCCCGGACCGGCGTCACGTCACGGAACCGGCGCTCCAGCTGTTTCCAGGTGCCATCGGCCACCAGCTCGGTCAGCGTCGCGACCGCCGGCCCGTCCAGTCCGAGCGCTTCCAGGCCGGTCCGCGTCTTCGCGACACCGGCACGGCCCGCCTTGTCGATGACGCCAAGACAGGCTGCGTGCCCGCCGGCGCTGACGCCCGCCGCGGTGAGAACCTCTGCCACCAGCCGGCGGTCGTTCACCCTGGCCACGAAGTCGTCCTCGCCCAGCCCCAGGCCCCGCACGGCGTCGATGGCCACGGCGAGGACTTCGGCATCGGCAGCCACCCCGGCTTCGCCCACGATGTCGACGTTGAGCTGGAAGTGTTCCCGCAGCCGGCCACGCTGGCTACGCTCGTAGCGGAAGAGCTGCGGCACCGAGAACCAGCGGATGGGTTTGGGCATCCCGCGGCTGAGGCTCGCCAGAATCCGGGCCAGCGTCGGGGTCATTTCGGGGCGGAGCGTGACCTGGCGCCCTCCCTTGTCATCGAAGTTGTAGAGCTGCTCGACGATCTCCGGGCCGCTCTTCTCGATGTAGAGGTCGAGCGGCTCCAGGGGCGGCCCGTCGTACTCCATGAAGCCGTAGCCGCGCGAGACCCGGCGCCAGGTCTCGAAGATATGATTGCGGAGCGCGAGGTCGCCGGGGACGAAGTCGCGAAAGCCGGGAAGCCTGGAGAAGGATTTGGCGGGTGGCATGGGCTGCGAATCTAACCGGCCAGGGTGGAAATTCAATGTCGCACCGTCGAAACGGGTGCCGCACGGCTCATGGGCCCGGCTCACCGCCGCCGAACGGGGTCTGTCCCAGAACAAGGAGCGCGTCGCCCACCGTGTGGCACGATCCCGTCACCACCACCGTGCCGCTGCCCGCCAGCGCACTCGCCTTCTCCACCGCCGCGCCCACCTCCTCTTCGATGTCGATGGGGACCCCGCCACCCACCTCCTCCGCCGCAACGCGCGGGTTCCAGTGCCTCTCGGCCGGCGCCGAGGACGGTATGGTGAAGACGACCCGGTCGGCGAGATCCACCAGGGGAGGCAGCATCCGCGACCAGTCCTTGTCCCCCAGAATCCCGGCGAGGACCACAAGGGGCCGGGGAGGCGCCAGATCGGCCAGGACGCGCGCCAGAGCGGCCACCGCGGCCCGGTTGTGCGCCACATCAAAGATGAAATGGCGACCGGCGAGCCGGCGGATCTGTCCCCGGCCGGGCCACCACACCGCGGCAACGCCGTCACGCACCGCTTCCCGCGACGGGGGCCGCGGGAGGAATTCCAGGGCACGCACCGCAAGCGCGGCGTTGATCGCCTGGTGAGCCCCGGGCAGCGGTGTCTCCAACTCGAGGCCGGCTCCACAGCCGGTGCCCAGCCTGAAGCGGGTCCTGCCCCTCCCCAGCTGGAGTCCGGAGATGTCGCGCCAGCGCTCGATACGGTGAAACGGCGCACCGACGTGCTTCGCCCGTGCCTCCAGCACGGCCAGGGCGGCGGGCCGGATTTCGGCGGTGACCACGGGGATGCCGGGCTTGATGATCCCCGCCTTCTCGGTCGCGATCTGCTCGAGCGAGTCCCCCAGGTATTCCTGGTGATCCAGCGCCACGTTGGTGATGGCGGTGACCTCCGGCCTGACCACGTTGGTCGCGTCGAGCCGTCCCCCCAGCCCGACCTCGATGCACGCGCTGTCCACCTCTTCCTCGGCGAAGATCTCCAGCGCCAGGAGGGTACACGCCTCGAAGAGCGACATCCGCTGACGCCGCGCCAGTGGCCGCAGCCGCTGGGCGGTAGCCGTCACCAGGCCGGCGGAGACGGGTGTGCCGTCGATCATGATGCGCTCCCGGAAGGAACAGAGGTGAGGCGACGTGTACAGGCCCGTGCGATCACCCTGCTGCCGCAGCACCGACGCCCACGTCGACGCGACCGACCCCTTTCCGTTGGTTCCGCCGACGTGCAGGGTACGATAGCGCAGGTGGGGGTTGCCGAGTTCGGCCAGCGCCGCGTCCATGCGGTCCAGACCCCATTCGACAGCGCTCGGAGCCCCGGGGAAGAGCGTCTCCATGAGGGGGTCGGGTACCGTGCGGGGTATCGTCAGCCCCAAGGCCTCCAGCCTTCGCGAGCGTGGCGGAGAAGCTGGGCGATGGCGCCCTTCAGCTCGCGACGGTCGATCACGCGGTCCACCATGCCGTGCTCTTCCAGGAACTCGGCGCTCTGGAAGCCGGGCGGCAGCTCCTGCTTGATGGTCTCGCCGATCACCCGGGGGCCGGCAAAGCCGATCAATGCGCCGGGCTCGGCCAGGTTGACGTCCCCCAGCATCGCGTAGGAAGCCGTGACCCCTCCCGTCGTGGGGTCGGTCAGAACCGAAATGTAGGGCAGGCCGCGCTCGTGGAGCCGGGCGAGCACCGAGGACGTCTTGGCCATCTGCATGAGGGAGAAAATCCCTTCCATCATGCGCGCACCCCCCGAGGCGGTCACCACCACCAGGGGAAGCTCGCGCTCCAGCGCGTCCCTTCCCGCACGGGCGATCTTCTCGCCAACTACCGACCCCATCGACCCACCGATGAAGCTGAAGTCCATCACGGCCAGAGCGACTGCTATACCTTCGATGCGAGCCCGGCCGGTGATGACCGCTTCGTTTCGCCCCGTCCGTTGCCGGGCCGCTCTGAGCCTGTCGCTGTACGCCTTGAGATCGGAAAAGCCGAGGGGGTCGCCACTCGCCATTCCGGCGTCTTCCTCTTCGAAGGAATCCGGGTCGGACAGAAGCTCGATGTAGCGCGGCGCGGAGATCCGGAAGTGATTTCCGCACTCCGGGCACACGCCCAGGTTTCGCGCCAGGCGCTCGCCGTAGAGAATCTCTCCGCAACCGTCGCACTTTTCGAAGACGTCCTGCGGGAGATCGCGGCGGTCCTCGGAAGTGAGGCGCTTCTTTTGCTTTCGGAACCAGGCCAATCTCTCCGCCCCCTCGCCTTGTCGATCCGGTATCCGGTGGTCAGGGGTCCGCGTTGGCCACCGCCACCACCGTTGCGGCGGCCAGCCACGACATCATCAGGAAGGACCCACCGTAGCTGATGAACGGTAGGGGAATCCCCGTGATCGGGACCACGCCTATGGTCATGCCCACGTTTACGAAGACGTGAGTAAGCCAGATTCCTAAAATACCAAAGATGAACATTCCGGCAAACGGGGTCCTGGCGGCCTCCGCCATGCGGATCATCCGCAGGAACAGGAATCCGAAGAGCGCCAGAAGCAGAAAGGTGCCGATGAAGCCGAGTTCCTCCCCTACGACGCTGAAGATGAAGTCGGTGTGCTGTTCCGGGATGAACGCCAGACGCTTCTGAGAACCGGCGGTGAACCCCTTCCCCAGCAAGCCGCCGCTCCCCACGGCAACCTTCGACTGAATGAGCTGCCAGCCGGCGTCGCGTGGGTCCAGTCCCGGGTCCAGGAAGACGAGCAGACGGTTGCGCTGATAATTGGCCAGCGAGTTCCACAGTGGCTGGGCGATGGCTCCCGCGGCCACGTTCCCGAGGATGACGCTCACCGACTCGACCAGATAGAGCCGGAAGCGGTACAGGTACAGCCCGATGGCAAGCAGCACGATGTAGACCGACCACACACGGGCGCTGTAGGCCAGGATGAGGGCGACGCCGGGTGACGCGGCGAAGAGGACGAGCGGCCACGGGGTACCCGCCCAGAAGATGATGGCAAAAAAGACTCCTATGAATGCCAGCGCCGTCCCCAGATCGGGCTGAAGCAGGACGAGGGCCAGCGGGACGACGACCAGGGCGGCGGGTGTAAGCAGGTCCCTCAGGTAACGGGGCGATTCCTCACGGCGAGCGAGGAGTACGGCCAGGGCAAGCACGGTCGCGATCTTCGCCGCCTCGGCGGGTTGAAAGCGGAAGCCGCCGATCGACAGGAAGCTCTTCACCCCCTCCGCCGTCCCGGTACCGCTGCCCACGACCAGGGTGACTGCAAGCACACCGACCGAAAGAACATAGGCGGGCATCGCAACCCACTCGAACATCCGCGGCGGGAGTCGGGAAATCATCAGCAAGCCGACGATCGATGCCCCGAGAAACACGCCCTGGCGCAACCAGAGGCCCCCGGTGGTCTGGCTGGGCACCTCCAGAACCCCCGCCGAGTAGATCATCGCCACGCCGAACAGGGATAGTGCGAGAACGGTGGCCGTGAACCCCGCCTCGTTGAACCAAGCGGGCCTCGCCTTCATCAACCGGCGGGCCGGAAGGCCGCCCAGGCCGTATTTCGCCCGACCATCAGGTATTCGCCCAACGTCTGGATCGTGTCACGCGGAATCCCGTGCACACCCCTGAGGTAGTAGTCCGCGGCCTTCGCCACCAGGGGAGCCGCGACCCCCGAGCCACTGCCGCCGAATTCAACCAGCGCCACGACGACAATCTCGGCGGGACTGCCCCGAGGGCCGGCCATCCCGATGAACCAGGCGTGATCCGGCCGGTCGCCGCCGCTCTGCGCCGTCCCCGTCTTGCCGAGCAGATCGAAGTGCTCCAGCGAGGACAGGTGAGCGGTCCCACCCGGCTGGGTCACGCGGTGGATCCCATCCCGGATGTAGGACAGATGCTCGGGGGGGATGTCGAGCCGCCAGCCTTCGCGGGCGGGGGCCCCGCCGTACAGCGTCGGCGCCGGGGCCGAGCCGTCGCGGGCAATGGCGACGAGGAACTGGGCCATCTTGAGTGGCGTCTGGCCGTTGGGTCCCTGGCCGATCGCGAGACTCAGCACCTCTCCCTCGAGCGCCTCGTAGCCGTAGCGCCTCTGCCAGAACCCGACGCCCTCGGGGAAGGTGCCCCCGGCCTCGCGTGGAAGATCGATGCCGCACTGGTCTCCAAACCCCATGCGGTTGCCGAACTCCAGCAGGCGCTCGAGGCCGATTCGTAGTCCGAGTTGATAGAAGTAGACGTTGCACGAGTGCTGGATCGCCCCGGCGAGGTCCAGTGAACCGTGCCCCTCGGGCTTCCAGCAATCGGCGACGCGGTTTCCATAGACGAAGGATCCGCGGCACGGGGTCGACATGCGCTCACCGGGAGCCACCACCCCCAGCTCGAGCGCGATGGCCGCGGTGGCCAGCTTCCACGCGGAACCCGGGGGGTACCTGCCCATCACCGCCCGGTGGTACAACGGCGACTCCGAGTCGTTGACGAGCCTGCGCCACTCTGCGGTACTGACCACGCCGGCAAACACGTTGGGGTCGAAGGAGGGTGCCGAATAGAGGGCCAGTACACCTCCGGTCTCGATATCGAGGGCCACCACGGACCCGTTCATCCCCTCGGGGAAGATGTGGTGGACCCACTCCATGAGATCCAGGTCGAGGTTCAGGTCGATATCCGTCCCCGGCTCTTCGGCCACACCTCCCACGCCCCCGAAGGACCCGACGATTCTGCCCCTGGCGTCGACTTCCACGTATCGGGTTCCGGGCTTCCCCTGCAGCATCGATTCGTACGTCGCCTCGATCCCGGACCGGCCCACGATCCACCCTGGCTCGGCCCCCTCGAAGTCCCCCGATTCCAGCTCCGCTTCGTTGATCTCGCCCACGTAGCCGATGACGTGCGCTCCCAGCTCACGCGCCGGATAGCGCCGCTTGGGGCGCGACTGGATCAGGAGCCCCGGGAAGCCCGATCTGCGCTCTTCCAGAGCCGCCACGGCATCGAAGGGAGCATCGACCGACACGAGAAGGGGCCTGGGCGGGCGGCCCCGGATCTGCCGGGTCAGGTCCTCCACGCGGGCGTCGGGCAGTTCCAGATGTTCCCGCAACCGCCGAAGGGTGGAGAGCATCGAGTCCGGCTGATCGGGCACGATGGAGACGGAGTATCCGGGTATGTTGTCGGCCAGCACCCGTCCTGCGCGGTCCCGGATGATCCCGCGCGGAGCAGGCACCACGAGAGATCGCAACCGATTCTCCTCCGATTGCAGGAGCCAGTCGGAAGACCTGAGCACCTGGGCTCGAAAAAGCACCGCGACGAGCAGCCCAAGCGGGACGACCACGAAGAGGCGGGCCCGAGTGGCCAGGGCCTTGCGCTGCCGCGGTCGAAGCCGGCTCATTCCCTGCTCCGGCGAGGGAGGAAGAGCGACCGGACGACGAGGCCGACCACCGTCGTGTAGAGGGCCAGCAGAGGAGCTTCGATCACCAGGTGATCCTGGAAGACCGGCCGGATCGACCCGTCGGTGACCACCCAGGCGAGAAGGTCCCGGACCCAGGTCCCGAGCAGGAAGAAGGTGACCAGAAATCCTGTCGAATCACCGACGAAGAAGTCACGAGACTTGGCGCCCAAGGCTCCGACCAGGGTCATGGCAAAGGCGTTGGCTCCGAAGGCCCTCATCGAGAACGCGTCTTCCAGCAGGCCCAGAACGAACCCGAGTCCCGCGCCTGCCCCGACACCGAGGGTGCGGCTCCCGACGAGGAGCGCCACGATGAACAGGTCCGGCGCGGCCTTTCCGAACCCGAGGGCAGTGCGGAGCACAAGGTGGGTGAGGATGAGGCAGGATACCAGCAGGACTACGCGGAGCCTCACCGGGAACCGTCCAGCGACGAGACCGTGGCGCTATCCGCCAGGGCCGCGAGCATCTCGCCGGCAACCCCGACGTCCGCCACAGCGTGCGTCACAGCTCCCGGGTATACCACAGGGTCGACGAAATAGCTCTTGCTCCAGCCGGCTGACGTCTCGGCTACCCCGGCGATCCGGCCGATCGGGATGCCTCTGGGAAACGCTCCGCCCCGGCCCGAGGTCAAGAGCTCGGTCCCGGGCTTCAGGTCGGACAGGTAGGCCGTTCCACCCAGAATGAGCCGGTCCTGCTCGCGGAAAGCATCCCGCGCCGCCTCGACCAGCCCGTGGTCCCGGCCGTCGGGTGTCATCGCCGACACCCGGAAATCGGGGTGCGACCAGTCGTAGGCCAGGGAGTAGTCGGGGAACACCTCCTGGACCTGCCCCAGAAGTCCCGTCTCTGTAATCACCGCATTGAACGGGCGAACCCCGTCGATCGAACCGGCGTCGAGATGGAACACACTCTCCGAGCCGGATGTCCCGGAGCGTATCACCGTGGCCGGGACCAGACGGCTCGGTGCCCGGTCCCTCAGCGACAGAACTCCGCGCAATTGCCGGTTCTCTTCTGCGAGCGTCCTCTGCGCCGCTACCAGCGCCAACATGGTGTCCATCTGGGCCCGGAGCGTATCGAAGTCCCTGGCCCGAGCCTGCGTCCGGGTCAGCAGAGCATTGACCCTGATGAACGGACTCAGGGCCGTTTGCCGGATGAAGTGCCCGACGGCACGCTGCGGGCCGGCGGGCAGATTGATGGCGATAAGGGATGCCACAATGAAGCCCGAGACCACAAGAAGATCCGTTCGGCCGGTCCGCCCGCCCCGCTTTGTGTGACCCCCCATCCTTCTCGCTCCTTCATTCCCGCGGTTGGACGGTAGCTGTCACCGCGGGCCCGACTGGAGACCGCTGGCTATGCCCTGAGTACCGGTCGATACTTCGGGAAGTCCTCGAGGACACGTCCTGCCCCCCGGACCACACACGTCATGGGCTCGTCGTCCACATGAATCGGCAGATTGGTCTCGAGTGCGATCAACCTGTCGAGGCCGCGGATCAGCGCTCCCCCGCCCGTCATCACAATGCCGTAGTCGACGATATCGGAGGCGAGCTCCGGTGGCGTGATCTCCAGCGCGGATCGCACCGCTTCGACGATCGACCGGAGGGGTTCCTGCAGACACTCACGGATCTCCTGGGAGTGGATGAGCACCATCTTGGGGATGCCGGACACGAGATCCCTGCCCTTTACTTCCATCTCCCGCTCATTGTCCGTTTCGATCGCCGAGCCGATCTGCATCTTGATGGCCTCGGCCGTGGGTTCCCCGATCAGCAGGTTGTAGTTCTTGCGGAGGAATGTGACGATGGACTGGTCCAGCTCGTCCCCGGCGATCCGTATGGAGGTGTCCGCAACGATCCCGGAAAGGGCGATCACGGCGATCTCGGTCGTGCCGCCACCGATGTCGATGACCATGTTGCCCCTCGGCGTCTCGATCGGCAGCCCTACACCGATCGCGGCCGCCATCGGCTCGGCAACCATATACACCTCGTTCGCTCCGGCGGACTGGGCCGAAGAGCGCACGGCTCGCCGTTCGAGTTCCGTGATCCCCGACGGGACTCCCACCACGACCCTGGGCTTGATCCGAAAGATCTGCTTCGCCATCACCTGCTTGAGGAAATGCCGCAGCATGAGCTCGGTCACATCGACATCCGCGATCACGCCGTCCTTGAGCGGGCGCACGGCTTCGATCCCATCCGGAGTCCTGCCGAGCATGCGTTTGGCTTCCAGACCCACGCTCATGATCCGCTTGGTTCCCCGCTCCACGGCGACCACGGAAGGCTCGCTGAGCACCACTCCTTCGCCTCTCACGCACACCAGGGTGTTGGCCGTCCCAAGATCCACGCCGATGTCGCTCGTGGGAACCAGCCGCTTCGAACTGAACCAACTGTGAATTGGGGGCAACTGTCACTGTGAGCCGCACGGGCTCGGGTTCAAGGGACTCTTCGCCGATGAACATTCGGCCACGTTGTAACCTACCCTATTCGGCAGATCATTTCACGCCTGTACTCCCGAAGCCGCCGGAACCGCGCTCCGTATCCGAGAGCGTGGAAACCTCTTCCACCTGAGGTGCCAGACAGTAACTGAACACGAGTTGGGCGATCCGGTCTCCACGGCGGATCTCGACCGTACTCGGGCCCAGGTTCTGGATCAGGACCCGCAGTTCACCCCGGTAGTCGGAGTCTATCGTGCCGGGGCTGTTGGGGAGAGTCACCCCATGACGGGCCGCCAGTCCGGACCTGGGTCTCACCTGACACTCCACCCCCGGCGGGAGCTCCATCACAAGCCCCGTGAGCGCGGCGTGTATGGCGCCGGGCTTCAGTTGGAAGGTCTCGCAACTGCGAACGTCGAAGCCGGCGGCTTCCTCCGTCGCACGGGAAGGCAGGGGAAGGTCGGGGTTGGCGGGCAAGCGCTTGAAGCGCACCGTCTCCCGGGCACGCCGTGGATTGCGGGGATGCGCGGCGCCGAGGGGCCGGGCTGTCATCCCGAACGCCTCGGCAACTCCCGGGTGGATCACGCTGCCGCAGGCGACGTTGATTCCTCTGGCAAGATCCGGATCCATCTCGCAAGCGCGCTCCCAACCGAGGCAGGCGAGTTGCAAAGTGTACGGCAGAGTGGCGTTGGTGAGCGCCAGCGTCGAGGTGCGCGGCACTGCACCCGGGATGTTCGCCACGCCGTAGTGGATCACGCCGTCGAGCTCGTACACCGGATCCTCGTGCGTCGTGGGGCGGATAGTCTCCACACAGCCCCCCTGGTCCACGGCCACGTCGACGATGACCGACCCCCGCCGCATCGAGGCAAGGTCTTCACGCGTCACCAGCCCCGGCGTCTTTTTCCCGGGCACGAGGACGGCGCCAATCACCAGGTCCGAGTCCCGCAGCTGCTTTCGCACGGCGTACCGGGTGGAATAGAGGAGGTTGACATTGGCGGGCATGACCTCGCTGAGGTGGCGGAGCCGGGGAAGCGACACGTCCATGACGGCGACACGCGCCCCCAGCCCGGCCGCCATCAGTGCCGCTTGCGTCCCGACCACACCCCCGCCGAGGACGAGCACCTTGGCCGGGAGAACCCCCGGGACACCGCCCAGCAGGATCCCCGCCCCCCCCGAAGGCCGCCCCATGTACTTGGCGCCCTCCTGGACCGCCATCCGGCCCGCCACTTCGCTCATCGGCGTCAGCAGCGGAAGATCCCCGTCCTCCGGGCCCACGGTCTCGTAAGCGATGGCCACCGCTCCACTGTCCATGATCCCGCGCGTCAGGGGCTCGGAAGCGGCGAAGTGGAAGTAGCCGAAGAGGAGTTGTCCCTCGCGGATCAGCGGCAGCTCGGAGGCAATCGGCTCCTTCACCTTGACGATCATCTCCGCGCGCGCCCACACCTCAGCCGCGCTCTCGACGATCTCGGCTCCTGCCCCCTCGTAGAAATCGTCGGTAAAGCCGCTGTCTTCGCCGGCACCAGCCTGGATCAGCACCCGTTGTCCCGCCTTGGTCAGCGCCTCCGCGCCGGCGGGGGTCAGTGCGACCCGGTACTCGTTCTCTTTGATCTCCGAAGGGATGCCTACGAGCATTGCACGAATCCGTTCAACAGTTCCCGGTCTCCTCCGGGCCCAGACAAAGCGCGTACTGGTGGTCCGGGTCGAGGACTTCGCCGGCCACCCGTACAATATCGCACCTCGACACACCGTCGATCAGCCCCGGCAACTCGTCCAGGGAGAGGAAGGGTTCTTCGTGGAGGGCGAAACCGGCAAGCCGGTGAAGCCGCGCCCCCGGCGACTCGAGCGAGAGCATGATCTGGCCCTTCACCTGTTCCTTGATCCTCCCGAGCTCCTCGGTCGGCAGACCCTCGTCGGCTACGCCGCGGTAGACCCCTCGAATGGCGTCGAGTGCCGCCCGACCCCAGCCCGGACGGGTCCCGGCATACACTCCGCACGCTCCAGCCCGGGTGTAGAAGGACTGGTACGAGTAGACCGCGTATGCCAGAGCCAATTCCTCGCGCACCCGCTGAAACAGCCTCGAACTCATCCCGCCGCCCAGAGCCGAGGACAGAAGAACCAGGGCGTAGCGGTCATCGTGGGAGTGGCCCGGTGTGGTGCGGCCGAGGACGATATGCACCTGGGCCGTGTCTCGCGTGACGTGCACGGTTCCGGTTTGCGGCTCCGGCGGGTCGGGCACAGCGGGCGCTTTCGCACCCGGCTCGATCCCCCCGAACCACTCCGCCGCGAGTTCCGAGAAGGCGTCGTGGTCCACCAGGCCCGCCGCCGCAACGACGAGGTTCCTGCCGGCGTAGCTGCGCCGGTGGAGCGCAGCGAGGTCTTCGCACGAGATGGACGCGACGGAATCACGCGTGCCCAGAATCGAGTTCCCATAGGGGTGTCCCCGCCACATCCCTTCGCCGTGCAGCTCGAAGACGAGGTCGTCGGGGGTGTCTTCGACGGCCGCGATCTCCTCGCTCACCACCTCCTTCTCGCGATCCAGATCTTCCTCGGTCAACAGCGGGCTGCGCACCAGATCCGCGATCACGTCCACCGCAATGGGGAGGTGGGGCGCCAGCACGCGAGCCTCATACCCGGTGTGCTCGAGCGAGGTGTACGCGTTCAGCGATCCACCCAGGCTCTCCAGCGAGAGGGCGATCTCCTGCCTGGAGCGGCGCTCGGTCCCGCGGAAGACCATATGCTCCAGGAGGTGGCTGGCACCCAGGAGCTCGGGCGGCTCCAGCGCACCCCCCTGCCGGATCCAGGCCCCAACGGCCACGGACCGAACGCCGGCAACGGATTCGCTCAGGACGTGGACGCCGTTCCCGAGCCGGGTTGCACGATAGTTCAACTCCGCTGGAATTCCAGCAGCCGGCTACCTGCCGACGCCGGCCTTCCCGGCGGCAGCCGGAGCCTCTTCCGCATCGGCCGCCTTCTTTGACAGCCGCATGCGGCCCCGTTCGTCGATGGACAGGAGTTTCACCCGAATGACGTCCCCGCGATTGACCACGTCTTCCGTTTTGCCCACGCGGAAGTCGGCAAGCTCGGAGATGTGACACAGTCCCTCGGTGCCGGGCATGATTTCGACGAACGCCCCGAATGTGGTGGTGTTCTTCACCGGGCCCTCATAGATCTTGCCTACTTCGGGCTCCTGGACGATCGCTTCGATCATCTCCCGCGCCCTCGCCGAGGCTTCGCCCGAAACGGCCGCGATCTTGACGACACCGTCGTCGTCGACCTCGATGGTCGCGCCCGACTCGTCCTGGATCGCCCGAATCGTCTTGCCCTTGGGCCCGATGATCTCACCGATCTTCTCGGGGTTGATCCTGATCGACTCGATGCGCGGAGCCCACTCGGAAAGGTCGGAGCGTGGCGCGGACAGCACCGCGTCCATCCGGTCCAGGATATGCATGCGGCCCTTCCGGGCCCGCTCCATTGCCTCCTCCAGCAACTCGAAGGTGAGCCCGTCGATCTTGATGTCCATCTGGATCGACGTCACGCCCTTGCGCGTGCCCGCTACCTTGAAGTCCATGTCGCCGAGGGCATCCTCCATCCCCAGGATGTCGGTCAGGACCGCAACCTGGTCACCCTCCACCACCAGGCCCATCGCCACACCGGCACACGCGGCCTGAACGGGGACGCCGGCATCCATCAGCGCGAGGGATGCCGAACACACGGATGCCATCGACGACGAACCGTTCGATTCCAGGATGTCGGAGACGATCCGGATGGTGTACGGGAACTCGTCGTATTCGGGCAGCAGAGGCTGAATGGCCCGCGCCGCAAGGGCACCGTGGCCCTTCTCGCGCCGTGAGGTGGAACGGATCGGCCGCGCTTCGCCCACCGAGAAGGGCGGGAAGTTGTAGTGCAGCATGAACGACCTGGTGATCTGCTCCGCGCTGTCGATCGAATCGATGCGCTGTTCGTCCCTGGACGTGCCCAGGGTCACCACGCCGAGGGACTGGGTCTCCCCCCGGGTGAAGAGAGCGGAGCCGTGCGTCCGGGGAAGCACGCCGGCCTCGCAGTCGATCGGGCGGACATCGTCGTACCCGCGCCCGTCGGCCCGGACTCCCTCGTCGAGGGTCCGGGCCCTCACGCTCTTCTTTTCCAGTGACCGGACAACGTTCCGGACATCGCCCTCGCCGGCCGCGTCCTCGGAGTCCTCCTCCGCGAGCTGCGCGGCGACGTCACTGGCGATGTCGGCAAGCGCCGCGGTCCGGTCCTGCTTGCTGGCAATCCGCACGGCCTCGTCCACCCGGCCCCCCACCGCAGCTTCCACGCGTTCGCGGGTCTCCGGCGCGACTTGCCTCGGCTCCCACGACATCTCGGGCACGCGACGAGGCGCGATCAGCACTTCCTGGATCTCGATAAGCTCCCTGATTGCGGCGTGGGCCACCTTGAGCCCCTCCAGGACGTCACTCTCCGGCACCTGGATCGCGCCGCCTTCCACCATCACGATGGCGTCGGCCGACCCCGCCACGACGATGTCCACATCGGCGTACTCGAGCTGCCGGAAGGTCGGGTTCACCACCCAGTTCCCCTGGATCCGTCCGATCCGCACGGATGCGATCGAGGTTCGGAAGGGGATGACCGACGTGTTGAGGGCGACGGAAGCCCCGATCAGGGTGAGCACGTCGGCGTCGTTCTCCTGATCGGCGCTCAGGACCTGGGCGTGGATCTGGGTTTCGTTGAAGAAGCCGTCGGGAAAGAGCGGCCGGAGCGTCCGGTCGGTCAATCTGGACGACAGGACCTCCTTCTCCTGGGGCGCGCCTTCACGCTTGAAGAAGCCGCCAGGGATCTTCCCGGCCGCGTAGGCCTTTTCTCGGTACTCCACGGTCAGCGGAAAGAAAGGGAGGTGGGTCGTCTTGTTCTGGACCGTCGCGGTCACCAGTATTACGGTTTCGCCAAATTGCACGAGGCACGAGCCGTGTGCGAGACGGGCCATCCGGCCCACCTCAAGCACCAGCCGCCTGCCGGCAAACTGACGTTCGATTCTGTCTATCATTTTCTCATCCGGGGTTGCCGCTGGAATCCCGCGGCGGGAGTGGGCGGTGGCGGCACGAGGTTACGGCCGCCGACAGCCCGTGGTTCAGCCTCGAAGCGGCCGAACCCATATTGGCTGTCGCCGTCAATGGCGCAGCCCGAGGTCCTTGATCAGTGCCCGGTATCCGTCCACGTTCGTGCGCTTCAGATACTCGAGAAGCCGCCGCCGCCGCCCCACCATCTTCAGAAGTCCACGGCGACTGTGATGATCGTGCTTGTGGTCATTGAAGTGGCTGCGGAGGTGGTCGATTCTCGCGGTGAGCAGAGCAACCTGCACCTGTGTGCTGCCGGCGCCGTTCTCGTGGGGCTGGTATGTGCTGATGATTTCTTGTTTGTCGATACCCATTCTGTTTCCATGTTCCCCCAAACGGGATGGTTGGGCGCCATGAGCGGCGCAACCGTCAGGCGGATAGCCTTTAAAGGTACCCGGGAGTGTCCCGGGGATCAAGTGTGTTGTCAACTGGCCCGCTCTCGCAGTCACGAGCCGTCAGGTGCCGATGGGGGCTCACCGCGGGCTACCGAGCAGTGCACGGGTTTGCGCCACGTCTGCATGCATCTGTTCCGCGAGTGCCGCAGCCGAGTCGAAGGCGGCAACGGGCCGCAGCCTCTCGACGAGTTGCAGGCGGATGTCGCCGCCGTACAGCTCGCCTTCGAAGTCGAGCAGGAACACCTCCACGGTGTCGCCGGCTCCGGGGAAGGTGGGTCGAGGACCGATGTGGAGGGCGCCCATGAACCGGCCGGCCGGCACCCGTACGTGGCAAGCGTAGATGCCCGCCGCAGGGATGAGCTTGTCTTCCCCGGAAACCAGGACGTTGGCGGTGGGAAAGCCCATCTCCCGTCCCCTGCCGTCTCCGCGGACGACCGTACCCGACAGCGTGTACGGCCGCCCCAGCCCACGGTTCGCGTCCGCCAACTTCCCCTCTGTGAGCGCCCGCCGGATCGACGATGACGAGATCGCATCTGCTCCGACATGTACCGCGCCCACCACGTCGACGTCGAATCCGTGCTCGGCGGCGATTGCGCGCAGTGTGTTCACGTCACCCGAACGACCCTTTCCGAAACCGTGGTCGTAGCCGATGACCAGTTCGCTCATCCCCAACCCACCGAGGAGGATCTCCGTCACGAAGCGCTGCGGCGAATACTCCCGCAGCTCGCGAGTGAAGGCCAGGAAGACCACGTAGTCGAGACGGCTCTCCGAGAGAACCGCCTTCTTTTCGTCCGGAGTCGTGAGCAGCTTCGGGGCCGCGTCCGGGCGGACGATACGCAGGGGGTGCGGGTCGAAGGTGACGAGCACGCTCCTACCGCCCCGGGCGGCGGCCCGGGCTCCGATCTCCTCGAGAACGCTCCAGTGTCCGCGGTGCACGCCGTCGAAGGTGCCTACCGTGACGATCACGGGACGATCGTCGCGCGGAAGCCCGGAAACGCCGTGCTGGAAGCTGGTCATGCCCGTGCTCTCATGCCCGCAGGAACACCTTCCGGGGTGCCAGCACTCCGTCGCACACGGCGCCCACGGCTACCAGCCGCTCTCCCGACAGGGTGAACACCGCGGTGTTGGCGTCAGGGGCATCGGCATGCACCCTTCTCCCCGCGGCCAGCAGCCCGGCCTCGTGCGGACCGACCGCCACGTGCGGCAGGTGCGACAGTGCGGACACCGGCCCCACCCAGGCGCCGGACGGTGGCCGGGCCCCCTCAATCGACGCGAGCGGTGCAGCATCCCGCACATGAAATCCCCCGACCCGCGTGCGTCGCAGGGCCGTCAAATGGCACGCGGTACCAAGCCGCTCCCCAAGTTCCACCGCGAGGCTGCGCACGTATGTGCCCCTCGAGCACGCCACCGTGAAGCGCACGTCGGGTGGGTCGACGTCCAGAACGCGAAGGTCCAACACCGTGATCTTGCGCGGCTCGAGCGTCACGTCCTCTCCGCGCCGCACTCGGCGGTGGGCCGGGACTCCCCCTACCTTGACCGCAGAGAACACGGGAGGCGTCTGCTGCAGGGAGCCGACCATGCCGGCGGCCACCTCCCGGACCCGGCTTGCGGCAATATCGGTCCAGTGGTCATCCTCGGCAGTGCGAGCTCCCTCCGGATCGTGCGAGTCCGTGGCAATACCCAGGCGGGCGGTCGCCTCGTACTCCTTGTCCAGGCCCACCAGGTATTCGAGCAACCGGGTCGCCCTCCCCGTTCCCAGGACCAGCAGGCCTGTGGCGAAAGGGTCGAGCGTTCCGGCGTGACCCGCCTTCTTCACTCCGAGAGCGCGCCGGACCACCGCGACCACATCGTGGGACGTGCGTCCGGCCGGCTTGTCCACCAGCAGCACACCCATTGCAGAGACGGGCTCGCTCAAGGGTCGCCTGCACCCGCTTCCGGGTCGGCTGCGCCGGGGAATTCCGGATCGTCGCGGTCCGGCCCCTCCTCCCTCGGTCCGTCCTGGGAGGGCAGGACATCCTGCAGAATGGCTTCAATACGCTGACCGGCCTCGATGGACCCGTCACGTTGGAATCGGAGTTCCGGCATGCGACGAATCCTCAGCTCGCGGCCCAGCACCGAGCGCAGGTAGGGCGCGGCCCGACCCAGCGCCGACAGGGTCCTCTCTTGCTCATCCGGAGATCCCTGGAGCTGCACGAAGACCCGTGCAAGCCAGAGATCCTCGGTTACATCCACGCCCGTGACCGTCAGCGGCCCGACGTCCGGATCGCGTACCGAGTAGCGGATCTTGAGCGAGAGCTCACGGCGCAACTGCTCGCCCAGACGGGACAGTCGGCGTCCGGGCATCAGTGCCGTTCGGTGGAGTTCCCGACCACAACAACTCCCCGCGCGCCCTCAATCCGGCGGTCCACCGATTCCAGTATCGAGTCCGCCTGGGCCGGGTGAGCAGCCAGAAACGCCACCGAGATCCGAGCCCGATTGCGCACATCCTGAAGCCCGGACTCCACCACCGAGACGTTCATCCTGGCTAGACGGTCCTTGAGCGATCGAAGCACGGCCCGCTTCTCCTTGAGAGAACCCGAGCCGGGAATCGCCAACTCCCACGTTGATACCGTAACGACCATGGCGGGGTCAGCAGGGGTCGTCCGACGCGGACTTCCTCAGCCCCGCTCGGCGCCGGCCAGGGTGCGCGCGAACTCCTGGACTTGATACGTCTCGACGACATCGCCCGCCTTTAAGTCGTTGAAGTTGGCAATGCCGATTCCGCATTCGAACCCTTCCTTGACCTCTCTGGTGTCTTCCTTGAAGCGCCTCAACGATCCGATCTCGCCATCGTAGGTCACGACGCCGTCGCGAATAACGCGCGCCTTGGCGCCACGCTGGATGATGCCGTCCATCACGTAGCTGCCTGCAATGGTGCCGACGCCACGGATCTTGAAGATCACTCGCGCCTCGGCGGCACCCAGCACACTCTCCCTGCGTTCCGGCGCCAGCAATCCCTCCAGCGCCGCTCTCACATCGTCCACGGCCTCGTAGATGACATCGTAGACCTGGATATCGACGGCCTCGCGAGACGAGGTCTGCCGCGCTCCCGCGTCAGGACGAACCCGGAAGCCGATCACCACCGCACCCGCGGTCAGGGCAAGCATGATGTCGGACTCGTTGACCGCACCGACACCGCGGTGGATGATCTCCACCTGCGCTTCCGTGGTTGAGAGCTGTTCGAGGGAATCGCAGAGGGCCTGTACCGAGCCGTCCACGTCGCCCTTAACCACCAGTCGGAGCGTGCCCACGTCCCCCGTGGCCAACAGCTGTGTAAAGTCTCCGAGCTTGATTCCGCGTTCCTTGATCCTGAGCTGTTTCTCCCGATCGAGGCGCTGGCGGTTGGAGGCGATGGAGGCGGCTTTCACCGCGTCCATAACCTGGAAGACATCGCCAGCTTGCGGGACGCCCGCCACACCCACGATCTGGACGGGGATTCCCGGCCCGATGGCGTCTACGTTGTGCCTCCGCTCGTCGAGAAGCGCCCGGATACGCCCGTCGTGGAGACCAACCACGAAGCTGTCTCCAATCTTGAGTGTGCCGTGCTGCACGAGGATCGTCGCGACCGGCCCCTTTCCGATGTCCAGCTCCGCCTCCACCACCGCACCGACGGCCTCGCGCGAGGGGTTCGCCTGCAGTTCGAGGATCTCGGCCTGCAGGAGGACCTTCTCCAGCAAGTCCTCCATGCCCTCACCTGTTTTCGCCGAGACCTCCGCCACCAGGGTTTCACCACCGAAGTCCTCGACGGTTACGCCGTGCTGCAGAAGATCCTGCTTGACCTTGTCCACATTGGCGGCAGGCAGGTCGATCTTGTTGATGGCAACGATCATGGGGACGCCGGCGGTCTTCGCGTGGCTGATCGCCTCGACGGTCTGCGGCATGACGGCGTCGTCAGCCGCCACAACCAGCACGACCAGGTCCGTGACGTCCGCACCACGCGCGCGCATCGCTGTAAAGGCAGCGTGCCCGGGCGTGTCCAGGAACGAAATGGTGCGGCCGTCGTCCAAAACGACATGATAGGCACCGATGTGCTGGGTGATCCCCCCGGCTTCGCCAGCCACCACATTGGTGTGCCTGACCCAGTCGAGCAGCCTCGTCTTCCCGTGGTCGACATGCCCCATCACGGTCACGACAGGCGGCCGCGGGCGCAGGTCCGCGGGATCGTCCACCACCACGTCCTCGTCGGGCGGAAGGTAGTCGGTCTCCCGGACTGCGGTGAAGCCGAACCCTTCAATCAGCAACTCGATCTGATCGAAGTCGAGGCGCTGGTTGATGGTCACCATCAGGCCCATGTCCCTGAAAGCCGAGCCGATGATCTCGGTGGGGGCGACGTCGATGAGGTCGGCCAGCTCGGCGACGGTAAGGTACTCGTTGACGCGGACCGTGCGGGCCTCTGCCGCGCTTGCCTCTGCCGCCCGTTCCTCGGCGGCCACCCGCTCCTCTTTGGCGGCGGCGACCGTGCCCTTGCCCTTCCTGCGCTTCTTTCGGCCACCCTTGATTTCGGCCATCACGCGCTGGATGTTCTGCTTCGCCTTGGCGTGGTCCGCACCCCGGCGCCGGCCGCCCTTCCTCTTGGCCCGCTTCCTGCGGCCATCCGACGTGTAGCCCTCGGCCTGAATACGCACCCTGCCACCCGGACCGGCACTCGCCGCCGGTTCCGGTTTGCTTCTGCCCCGAGCGACTCCGCCGGAAACCCCATCCCTGACAGGAGCCGGCTTCGTTCCCTCTCGGGCCGACTTGAGCGGCTGACCCGTGGCAGCAGCCGGGGAAATGTCCGAAGTCGCAGCTTCCCCGACGACTCCGGGTGCCGCCAACTCCTGGGAGGATGGCGGTTGAACCCCGTCTTGTCGAACCGTCGTGTCGGCCGAGATTCCGTCGTCGCTCGCCGCCGCATCGGGCCCCGCCGAAAAGGGGGAGTCCGCTTCCGCGTCCGGCCGCTTCCCGGAAGCCTCCGCCTCGTCCACTCCCCGAGTCTCGACGGGCTCGCCGGTGTCGGCCGCCGGCTGGGCCTCCGCGGAGGGGCCGGTCTCTGATGTCGCGTCCATCTCTGCTCGGGTCGCGGCCTCCTCGGGGGCCGTGCCGTCGACCGACGCGATGTCCTCCGCCGCCGGCGCGGTGGCGGCAATATCGGCCGCCTCCGACCCGGCGGCCGCGTCCACCGTCTGTGTACCCTCATCGACCTCCGCGTGTGCGTCACCCTCAGCCACCACAGGCTCGACGTCGGGCGCCTTCCGCCGAGCGGACCGGCGACGCACACGGCGGCGGCGGCTGACCGGCTTGCGAGACTCGACCGCGGCCAACATCACATCGGCGGCTGTCCCGTGACCAGCCCTCCGCTCTCGCTCCAGGCGTGTGCGGATCCGGGCCACGTCCGCGTCCCGTATGGGGGCCTCGGGATGACCGACACGCACACCCGATTCCCGAAGGAACTCAAGGAGCACATCGGCGTTTACCCTCAGGTCGACAGCCAGTTCTCTTACCCGCATCAGGCCGGTTCGCCTTTCGCGCCATCCGCACTCTCAGCGGCTCGGGCCGACTCCGAATCGATCACGGTCAGGTCTTCGATCAGGGTGAGCAGATGCGCCGCCGCTTCCTCGGTGACCCCGTCGACGGACAGGAAGTCCGCCCGGTCGAGATCGATGATGTCCAGGAAGCTGTTGTACCCCGCGACCCCGAGAGCTTCAAGCGTCTCGGGAGTCAGTGACAGCTCGCTCAGGGGAAAGTCGGCCGTCTCGTAGGAGTCGACTTCGTCTTCCACCAGGAGTGAAATGTCGGCACCCCGTTCCAGCCATTCCCGGGAACCATAGAGATCGATCTGCCAGCCGATCAACTGGGACGCGAGCCGGACATTCTGGCCATTCCTCCCGATCGCAAGCGACAGCTGGTCCTCGTCGACGATCGCGGTGATCACCTGCCGCGCCGCGTCCGAGACCACCTTGGCCACGCGGGCAGGCGCCAGAGCGCGACGCGCGAAGATTTCGGGATCCGGATGCCAGGGGACGATGTCGATCCTCTCACCGCCCAACTCCGACACGACGGCTTGCACCCGGGACCCCTTGAGGCCCACGCACGCACCCACGGGATCGATGGACTCGTCGCGGCTGTGCACGGCGATCTTGGTGCGCCCGCCCACCTCCCGCGTGAGTTCCTTGATCTCGACGATCTCCTGTTGGATCTCCGGGACCTCGAGCATGAAGAGGGCGGCCACGAAGAGCGGGTCGGCCCGGGAAAAGATCAGGCGGGGACCCTTGGGAGTCTCGTCCACCTTCTTGAGCACGGCCCGGATCGACTCTCCCTGGCGGAAGCGCTCCCGGGGATTCTGCTCCTTCCACGGGATGATCGCCTCCGCTTCGCGGGAGCGATTCAGAAGCAGTACCAGCTTGCCACGCTCGATCTGCTGCACCTCTCCGGAGAGCAGGTGGCCCACCCTATCCGCGTATTCGTCCCGGATGCGCTGCCGTTCACCTTCACGCACCAGCTGCACGATACGCTGCTTGGCCGCCATGACCGCGTTTCGCCCGAATTGCGAGAATTCGACGGGAATCTCCATCACGTCGCCGACTTCGTATGTGGGATCGTCCCATCGTGCTTCTTCCAACGTCACTTCCGCGGACGGATCTTCCACCGCCGGGACCACGCGCTTCAGCACAAGCATCTCAATTTCGCCAGCCAGGTCGTCGATGATGATTTCGGTGTCGACGGTGGCGCCGTAGATCCGCGCAAGCCCGGCGTGAATCCCGTCGCGGATGAGCTCGTTCACCTGATCGGGATCGAGGTTCTTGGCTGCTGCGATGTCGCGGAATGCCGCGACGACAAGACCCGTGTTCATGATGGCTTCTTCCACTCGTGAACCAGGCGAGCACCTGCGACCCGGGACCGGGGAACTTCGACCTCGTCGCCCCCACTCAGCTGCAACAGGATGGAAGCGTCACCATTTCCCCCTTCCACAAGGCCCAGCAACCGTCCTTCGAGGCGGGAAGCCCCGCCACGGAGCGTGCCGGTTCCCTGCACCGCGATCCGCTGTCCGCGGAAACGTCGGAAGTCCCTGTCTCGGGTCAGGGGGCGCTCCAGCCCGGGCGATGAGACCTCGAGGACGTACCGGTCCGGTACCCGGGCGTCCTCGTCGAGCCATTCTTCGATCCCCCGGCTCACCCTCGCACAGTCATCCAGCGAGACGGGGCGATCCAGAGCCTCCCGCTCCACCCGCAGTCTGATGACGGGGCGATGAGCGTTGCCGGCCCACTCGATCTGCACGAGATCATATCCCAGGCGGGACAGCCGTTCCTTGAAGTCCCTTTGGAACTCGGCCTGGTTTGCTTTCACGTCGCCAACCCTGTCAGTAGTGGATAAAAAAAGCGGGGGATACCATCTCCCCCACTAGGAAAGGGCCCGCCCCGCAGGCGGCCCGCCACCGATTGATTATAGCTGAAACGCAGTCCGGCGGTCAATCACGGCGCTCGATCCTTGCGCCGAGGGTGGTGAGCCGCTCGTCGATCCGTTCATAGCCACGCTCGATTTGGCCGACATTGCGGATCACGCTTTCGCCACGGGCACCGAGCGCGGCGATGAGAATGGCCATCCCGGCGCGTATGTCCGGGCTCTCCACGCGCCCACCCCGCAGGGGCGAGGGGCCGACGACGACGACCCGGTGCGGGTCGCAGAGGATGATCCGTGCTCCCATGGCAACGAGCTTGTCGGTGAAGAACATCCGCGACTCGAACATCTTCTCGTGGATCAGGACGGTGCCCCTGGCACAGGTGGCCGCGACCACGGCGATCGATGTCAGATCGGCGGGGAAAGCCGGCCACGGACCATCGTCGACCTTGGGAAGATGCCCGAAGGCGTCCATCTGGATGACCGGCTCCGCCCGCCCGTCCACGATCAGATTCCGGCCGTCCGGACAACAATCGATCCCCAGTCTGCGAAACCCTATCAGAATGGAGTCGAGGTGTTCCATCGGAGCGTCCTCGATCACCAGCCTGCTGCGCGTGACCGCCGCGAGCCCGATGAACGACCCGGTCTCCACATGATCGGGGCCGATCGTAAAGTCGGCCCCGCCAAGAGACGACACGCCCTCGATGACCAGATTGGCAGTCCCGATCCCACCAATCCGGGCACCCATGGCGTTCAGGAGGTGACAGAGATCCTGGACGTGCGGTTCGGCTGCTGCGTTCCGGATCACGGTCTCGCCACGGGCCAGCGACGCCGCCATGATGGCGTTCTCGGTGGCCGTGACCGAGGGCTCGTCGAGGAACATGTCCGCGCCCACGAGCTTCGGCGCGTTGATGTCGAGGCCGTGTGAGGTTTCCACTCTGGCACCCAGCGCCCGGAACGCGAGCACGTGGGTGTCCAGTCGGCGGCGCCCGATGACATCGCCCCCCGGCGGGGGGAGTGAAAGGGAACCGAACCGTGCGAGAAGCGGACCCGCGAGAAGGATGGACGCCCGGATCCGCTCCGACAGTGCGGGATCGAGTTCGCCCGCCGCGACATTCCCGGCGTCCACACGGACTACATTGGGGCCGGTCCACGTCACCTGGGCGCCCAGGGCACGCATGATGTCCACCAGTGTACGCACGTCCCGGATACGGGGGACGTTGCGGATGGTGACCGGCTCGGCGGACATGAGCGTCGCCGCGAGCACCGGGAGAGCGGCGTTCTTGTTCCCGGCCGGCCGGATGGTCCCGCCCAATTCGCGGCCACCGGAGACGACGAATGATGGCATGTGTTCAAGATACCGCTGGATGGCGCCTCGCTAAAGCCCCATATTCCGATCACTGATCACATTGAGGCGGACCCATGCCAATCTCTCTTACACTATCGATCCAGGACACGACCGTCGTCGCGGTGGCCCGTGACGGCCTCGGACTGGCCTCCGCATGGATGACGTTTGGCATGGGCGTGGCGTTCGTCGCGATCCTGGTCGTGCTGATCTTCGTCCTCGCGGAACTGCGCCACCTTTCGCGCGCATGGAGCGGCTTCCTGGCCGTCACCACCGACCGGTCGCAGCCGCTCGTGGAGCATGCGAACAACGCAGCCAGGAACCTTGACCACATCACGCAAGTCGCACGGTCGGAGGTCGACCGTGTGAGCGAAGCGCTGGGGGGGTTGGCCGACGACATCGGTGACGCATCCCAAAACGTGCGGGGTCGTGTCGCCGACCTCTCGGCACTCCTGGACCTGGCCCAGTCCGAGGCGGAAGACGCGGTAGTGGACGCGGCGGCCAAAGTACGGATGCTGCGCACCGGAGCCGGACTGCTGCAGTGGGCGCGGACGAAACAGAGCAGCCGGGACGGGGACACCGGCGACGGTCCCGTGGGTGCCCCGCCGGCGAGCGAAGACGAGTCCGGCCCCGAGGACGAGTCCGGCCCCGAAGACGAGTCCGGCCCCGAAGACGAGTCCGGCCCCGACGACGAGTCCGGCCCCGAGGACGAGTCCGGCCCCGAGGACGAGTCCGGCCCCGAGGACTAGAACTAGAGCAGTCCGTGGATAAATCCCGCGTCGCACCGAGAGCGGTGAGGCGCCGGGCTGGCAAGGCGCTTCGAAGGGTGAATAGCACCGCTATTCGCCCGAGGAGCAACGCAGAGCGAAGCGATCCAGCCCGGATGCATCGCCGATCGAATGCAGCGGGGTTTCTTCCACGGGCTGCTAGAAGTAGTCCCTCTCCAGAGCCGCGTACCGGACCAGCAGCCTCTTCCGGCCCGCGTCCCCGAAATCCACGGTGACCTTGAGGTCGCGCCCGAACCCCGCCAACTCCACGATCGTGCCCGAACCGAAGGTCTGGTGAACCACCCGTTCGCCCTTCACGTACCGCGGACGGTCCTGATTGAAGCCGAAGTCCACGTCGCCGGAGCCACTCCCCAAGGCTGGCCGCGGCGACGGAGCGGGGTCCGATTCCCGCCGCCCGTATGTGGCCCAGCCCGGTCGCACCCGGGTGGTGCCCTGCCTCTCCACGGTGTCCTCCAGAACGTCCACGAATGACGAGAGCTGCCCGAAGGAGACTTCGCCCGCTCTGCGGCGGCGTCGGGCGTGGGTCAGGTAGAGCTTCTCGCGGGCCCGCGTCACCCCCACGTAGAAGAGGCGCCGCTCTTCCTCCAGGAGGCGTGTCTCGTCGTACGCGCGGGAAAGCGGGAATAGCCCCTCCTCCATCCCGCTGATGAAGACGACCGGGAACTCCAGCCCCTTGGCGCTGTGGAGGGTCATGAGGGTCACTGCGTCGGCACCGGAGTCGAGGCGGTCGATGTCGGTGACCAGGGCAACGTGCTGAAGGAAGAGGCCAAGGTCGGTGAAGACATCCCGATCGTCATCGTCCAGCTCCAACACCTGTTCCGCCTCGAAATCACGCGCGGCAGCGATAAGTTCCCGGACGTTCTCGGCGCGATCGTCACCTTCCGGGCCATCGGCGCGAAGGAGGAGGACGAGGTTCAGCTCCTCGATCAGCTCCTCCAGGACTTCGCCCGCCGTATGGTCGACCGCCAGCTCCGAATACCTCCGGACAAGCCCGACGAGACCCTTCAGCCCCCGGCGGGCGGAGAGCGACAGCCCCGGGATCTCATCGGCACGGGCCGCGGCCTGGAGCGGTTCGATCCCCAACTCGGCGGCGAAATCGGAAAACCTCGTCAGAGAGGTACGTCCCACACCGCGGCGGGGATAGTTCACCACACGGTCGAACGCGTCCGCGTCGCGAGGGTTGGCGATCAGACGGAGGTAGGCGAGAACATCCTGGATCTCACGGCGTTCGTAGAAGCGGACTCCGCCCACGATCTGGTACGGAAGTCCGCGCCGTCTGAAGCGGTCCTCGAGCGCGCGGGATTGGGCATTCGTCCGGTAGAGCACCGCGAAGTCCCGGTGGTCGTACTCCGCGTGCGAAAGCATGCGCCTCTCGATCTCCTCGACGATCCAGCGAGCCTCATCGCCCTCGTCACCGGCCTCGAGACATGTGACGGGCGCACCCCCGGTGCGATCGGTGCGGAGAGTCTTTTCCTTCCGGTCGCAGTTTTGCCGGATCACCCTGTTGGCGGCATCCAGGATGACCGGCGTGGACCGATAGTTCTGCTCCAGGCGCACCACCCTGGCACCGGGGAAGCTCTTCTCGAAGTCGAGGATGTTGCGAATATCCGCGCCCCGCCAACCGTAGATGCTCTGATCGTCGTCGCCGACGACCATGAGGTTTTCGTGCCCGGAGGCCAGCAACTCCAGCAGCCTGAACTGGGCGCGGTTCGTGTCCTGGTACTCATCCACCAGAATGAAGGCGAAGCGACTCTGGTAGCGCCGCAGCAGATCTGCGTTACCCTCGAACAGGCGCACGGGTTGCATCAACAGGTCGTCGAAGTCCATGGCGTCCTGCCTGCGGAGCGCTTGCTGGTAGGCCGGATAGACGCGGGCGGCTCTGGCGAGGAACATGTCCGCGCCGTCGCCGTGGGCCTTCGCGAAGGCCTCCACGCCGATCAGGTGGTTCTTCGCCTCCGAAATCCGGTCGCGCATGGCCCTCGGTGACCACTGCACCGGATTCACGTCCACGCTCTTCTGGGCCTTCTTGACCTCGCGGAGAGACTGCTCGGCGTCACGTATGGTGAAGGCGCGGGTCCACCCCAGCTCCGGCGCGTGCCGTCTCAGGAGGCGTGCGCCGAGGGCATGAAAGGTGCCCATCCAGATGCCTCTTGGTTCTCCGCTCAGCATCGCAACGACGCGCTCCCGCATCTCCCCGGCCGCCTTGTTCGTGAAGGTGACCGCCATGATGTGGTCCGGGGCCACGCCATGTTCCATGATCAGGTTGCACACCCGGGTGGTCAGAACGCGGGTCTTCCCGGAGCCCGCTCCGGCGAGCACCAGGCACGCGCCCTCGAAGTGCTCCACCGCCTCGCGCTGCTCCGGGTTGAGCGCCCCGGCAAAGGCTGTGCTCATCCGTGCGTCACCGGTTTTGCGGCGGCTCCGCCGTCATCGGTCGCCAGCGGGAGCCACGCCTGAAAGGTCACGCCACGCTCACCGCGGTCGAGCAGTTCGATCCGCCCCCTGTGAACCCCCTGGACGATCCGGCGCGTCAGGGTAAGGCCTACACCCCAGCCTCCGGACTTGGTCGTGACCCCGGGATCGAACAGGCGGTCGCGGATCTCGAACGGCACCCCGGGTCCCGTGTCCCGGATACGGAGAACGACCCAACGCTTTTCCGCCGGCCGGGCCGAGATGGTGATCGAGCCGCCCGTACCGGCCATCGCGTCGAGCGCGTTCTTGACAACGTTTTCGAGCGCCCAGGCCAGGAGGACTTCATGCCCCTGCACGTCCGGCAGATTGTCGGGAACGTTGACATGCAGGGCGACGCCGGGACCCAGCCTGGGCAGCCGGGCTTCCATGTAGTCACGCAACTCGGCGACGATGTCCTTCAGGGAAACCGGCCTGAGCTCCGGATCCCTGCCGATCAGTTCGAACCGCCTGCTCACCCGTTCCAGCCGGACCAGATCTTCGCCGATGGCGGTCGCGATCTCGTCCTGGCGCATGTCGCCGGGACGTTCCCCGCGCGACAGGCCCAGGACTTCCACCCAACCCTGGAGCGAACTGATCGGTGTGCCGAGTTGATGCGCCAACTCCCGCGCCATCGCGGTCCACGCCTGTTCGGCCGCCGTCCTCCGCTGGTAGCGGAACACCGTGACCGCGAGAAGCACGGTGAGGATCAGTCCCGACGCCCACAGGAACGGGATCCACTGCAGTCGCGCGGCCTCCGGTGTGATCCCGTAGTGCACAAGCTGGGTCTCCGGATCGCCCTCCGGCTCGTTGCGCACATCGAGCTCCCGGGCGTAGCGGAGGATTCGGTCCACTTCCTCCGCGGTCGGAGGATTCGAGACCGAAAAGGGGAGATTGGCCGAGGTGTTGTACCGGTAGCCGGGCTCCGAGGTGACGACGAACGGAACACCGAGTTCGACCAGCTCGCGCTGCAGGTTAGTAAGCGCCGCCAGCTCCGCTCCGGGTTCCAGACTCGTCAACCCGCTCTGCACCTGCGCGTAGATGCGCGTGAAGGTTTCGGCGTCGGCCTGACGGGAACGCACGATCTGGGCCGTGTAGATCATGTACCAGACGAGTAGGGCGCCAAAGAGCACGGCCAGCGCAAATGGCCAGGTGCGCGAAGCCACCCCGGTTGCCCTGCGAGCGCTTCCCACTCCCCTTCTCGCGGTCATCGATCTGGCATGTTTCCGCGCGGACCACATCCCTCTCCGGCCAGTCACCCTCCTGGCGCGATCTCGGTGAACCCCAGCACGGGGCCGAGCACCTCGGGCAGGCGAATCGATCCGTCGGGCTGCTGAAAGGTCTCGAGTAGCGCCACCATCAGTCTCGGCAGCGCCAGAGCCGACCCGTTGAGCGTGTGGACGTACTCTGTGCCGGTGCTTTGGGCTCGGCGGAATCTGATCCCCGCCCGCCGGGCCTGATAGTCCCCGAAGGTCGAGCAGCTCGATACTTCCAGCCACTGTTGCACACCCGGAGCCCACACTTCGAGATCATAGGTCAGGGCGGCGGAAAACCCCAGATCGCCGGCCGCCAGCAATACGACCCGGTAGGGCAGCCCCAGCAGCTCGAGGATCCTGCCGGCCTCGCCGGTCAGCTCTTCGAGGGCGGCGGCCCCGAACTCGGGGTGCTCGAAGCGGACGAGCTCGACCTTGTCGAACTGGTGGACCCTCAGCATGCCCCGGGTGTCCTTCCCGGCGGCGCCGGCCTCTCTTCGGAAGCACGGTGAATACGCCACATATTTCCGGGGAAGCGAGTCCCCAGGCAGGATCTCCCCGCGATGCAGGTTCGTAACCGGCACCTCCGCGGTCGGGATCAGCCACAAGCCGTCACGCCGTGTCACATAGGACTCCTCGGCAAACTTCGGCAGCTGCCCCGTACCGGTCATGCTCTCCTCCCTCACCAGGTATGGGACGCGAAGCTCCGAATAGCCGTGCTCGGCGGTGTGCAGGCCGATCATCCAGTTGATCAGCCCTCTCTGAAGGGCCGCGCCCCGGCCCCGCAATACGATGAAGCCCGACCCCGCAACCCTGACCCCCCCGGGCAGGTCGAGGATTCCCAGCGACGTGCCCAGTTCCCAGTGGGGCCGGGGCACGAATCCGAATTCGGCGGGCGTGCCCCAGCTTCGCACCACCTTGTTTGCGCCGACGCCGCCCTCGGGAACGCGTGGGTCCGGAAGATTCGGGATGACCGAGAGGGTCTCGGCGATCCATGCGTCGGCGCTCGCCACCGCCGAATCCAGTTCGCCGATGCTCGCGCCGACCTCCCGCATCCGCGCGACTTCCGCAGTCGCATCTCCGCCGCCGCGCCGCGCCGCGCCGATCTCCTTCGATACCCGGTTTCGCAGCGCCTTGAGCTCGTTGACCCGCCGGAGCGCCTCTCGTCGCTTCCGATCCCGGTCGGCGATGGCCATGACCGACGCGGCAGCTCCCTCCTGCCCTCGCCGCCCGAGTGCTGCGGCCACTCCGTCGGGGTCACGGCGCACCTGTTTGATGTCCAGCATCGCGGGGTTGCTAGTCCGGAGGGATCAGGTCGCGGCTGTTGCAGACTCGGCTGACATCGAACTGGAACCGCACCGTGCCGGCGTCGACATCCACGGCCAGCGGTTCGATCTTGCCGTAGTAGTTGCAGATCGTGCCGAAGGTCCCTGGTTGGCGCCGTGTGCGGATAGCGTAGATGCGGCCCTGCACGATCGCCACCGGCGCGTCGGAGACGTACCTGGCGGTGTCTTCCGGCGCCTCCGTCGCCGACTCGAATGTCTCTCCCTCCAGGATGGCCAGACCCGCCTCGGACGGGATCCCCAACGCCGCCGCCGGCAGCCACACCAACTGGCCGCCCCGGGTGTCCACCGCGAGATCCCAGTCGTCTCCGGTGTCCGGCGCCTCGATCCGCACCGGTCTCCGCAGGTAGAAGTCGAACCCCGACACGAGATTGGGTTCGGGCCGGGAAAGGGCGTACAGGCGTACCGTGTCCGGGTTCTGTTCCCAGCGGATCAGGAAGGGATTGTCGTCACACGCGTTCAGCACGCCTGCGGCCGCGATGATGACCAGACAGAAGTTTCGAATCCTCATAGATAATAGTACCGGGCACGGTTCCCTGGAGTCAACACCGGTGGGATCACATTGCTTGACTTTGCTCCATCACCCGGCTAGGTTTGGGCGCCATGCGTGAATTCATGACCGCCACCCGGTGACCTCCGCACCTTCAGTCTGGGTGACCGTCCTTGCAGGCGGCGCCGGGACCCGCTTCTGGCCCCTCAGTACACCGCGGCAACCCAAGCAGCTGCTGCCCCTCGCGGGTCCAAACCCCCTCATCGCCGACACCCTGGCAAGGGTGCGCGGCTTCGTCCCGCCCGAAAGGCTGCGGATCCTCGCGGGAGGCGAACTGGTCCCCCAGCTCCGGGACGCCACGGGCCTGCCCGGCGGAGCCTTCATGGTCGAGACCCGGCCACGCGGCACGGGCCCCGTCCTCGCCCGCGCGGCGTGGGAGATCGCGCGGTCCGACCCCGGCGCGGTATTGGTGTCGCTTCACTCCGATCATCTGGTCCGCCCGGCGCACAGCTTCCGCGACGTGCTGCGCACGGCCATCGAGGTCGCCCGGCGCGATCGGATGCTGCTGACCGTGGCGGTACCCCCGGACAGGCCCGAGACCGGCTACGGATACATCAAGCCGGGCAGTCCCCTGAGCGCACCGGAACACCACCGCGCCTACCGTGTGGATGCGTTCGTCGAGAAGCCGGACAAGGAAACGGCGTCCCGGTACGTGGCGGAGGGCTACCGCTGGAATTCGGGGATCTTCGTTTGGCCCGCGAGCGCCTTTCTGGAAGAGGTCGTGGCCCACGCCCCGGAGATTGCCCGTGCCCTGCCCCACCTTGAGCGCGGGGACGAGGCCGCCTTCTTCGACGCCGCCGAGACGATCAGCGTTGACGAGGCGGTGCTCGAACGGAGCAGCCGAGTCGCTTCCATCGACGCGACCTTCCACTGGGACGACATCGGAAGCTGGGAGGCTTTGGCCCGCAACCACCCCGCTGACGCCGACGGCAACGTCTGTCAGGGACGATCCTACCTCTCCGATGCCCGCGACAACATCGCCGTGGCGTCCTCGGGGCGGATCGTCCTGCTGGGAGTTGAGGGGCTCCTGGTTGTGCAGACGGACCGGGCGACCCTGGTGATGCCCCGGGCCGAGTCGGCGCGATTGAAGCAATACTTGTCAGACATGCCACAGCACATTATATTTCCATCTACGAATCGGGATTCCGGCGCGGATTCCACTTGATGGCGACACGTCTCTTCCTCTTCGACGACGATGTCGCCCGCTGTTGGCAACCCTTCACCCTGACCCGACCGGCTGGAGAGGTGCTCTTCGGCACTGAAACCCTGCGGGCACGTTCGGAGCGGGTACTGCGGTTGAAGTGCGAGGGGCACCTGGCGGGCGACATCCTTCTCGGCTTTGACGAGTCCGGTGCGCCGCCCTGCCTGACCCCCGGCATGATCGGGGACACGGGCGACAGGCTCTTTCTCTCCAGCCGCCTCGTCCCCGCCGCGGCCGTGCGCACCCACTACCGGAACCCGACCGTGCTGGTCGCCGGATCCGAACCGGTTGGGGCCTGGATCCCGGCGGGAATCGAAGCCCCCCGCGCCCTCTTCGCGGGGGCCTGGCCGGAGTGGCCGCGGGCCCCGCTGGACGGCGCAGTGCTCGGATCGGTGTGGGAGCTGATGGTGGCGAATCCGGACCGCATCCGCGCGGACGGCGATCGGTTCCCTGACGACCCGCTCCCCGCGCACGTCCACCGGCTCGGCGGAGGCCGGGTCGCGTTGGGCTCAGGTGCGGTGATCGATCCGGGTGCGGTCCTCGACACGACGAATGGCCCCGTGATCCTCGCAGCCGGTGCCCAGCTCCAGGCTCCGTGCCGCGTGACCGGTCCGGTGTACGTGGGACCCGGGTCCACCGTGCTGGGCGGCGCGATCCGGAGTTCCAGCATCGGTCCGGCCTGCAAGGTCCGGGGCGAGGTGGAATCCACCGTGATGCTCGGTTACACGAACAAGGCTCATGACGGATTCCTGGGCCATTCCGTGGTGGGCCGGTGGGTGAATCTGGGCGCGATGACCAGCAACTCCGACCTCAAGCACACCTACGGCGGCGTCCGACTGGATCTCGACGGAGGAACGGTCGACACGGGTCTGACCAAGGTCGGGTGCTTTCTGGGCGATCATGTGCGCACCGGAATCGGGACGCTCCTGGATACCGGTACCGTGATCGGCGCGGGATCCGCCATCTTCGACGGCATGCCACCCAAACAGGTCCCCCCCTTCTCATGGACCAGTCGCGGCGAGCCTGCCGAGTACGACATCGAACGCTTCGTCGAGACGGCCGCGCGGGTCATGGCCCGGCGGAACGTCGAGCTTACCGCGGGGATGCGCCGCCTGTATCGCGAAGCCTTCTCGGAGACCTCCCCGCTCCGGTCTGCCTCCAGGCGCCGCTGACCCCGTGCTCTTCTCGGTGCTGGGCAGCAGCAGCCGCGGAAACGCGACCCTGATAGCCGGGGGCACAACAAACATTCTCGTTGACGCCGGATTCAGCGGCCGCGAGCTCACGAGGAGGCTGGGCATCGTCGGGATGGAGCCCGGCGAAATCTCGGCAATCTTCCTGACCCATGAGCACGGTGACCACACCAGGGGCGCCGGCGTGTTCGCCCGTGCGCACGGCACTCCCCTCTTCATGACCAGGGGCACGCACGACGCGTGTCGGAAGCTGCTACGCGGCGGCGAGGTCGTCCACTGCTACCGTCCGGGATACCCGGTGCCGTTCGGGGATCTCCGCGTCGACCCCTTCGTCACCGTCCACGACGCCGCGGATCCGGTGGCCCTCGCCGTCAGCGAACCGGCCACGGGGCTGCGCCTGGGGATCGCCACCGACCTGGGAAGGGCCACCGTGCAGGTGAAGCACGCGCTCGGCGGATGCGACGCGCTGATCATCGAGTCGAACCACGACGAGGTACTGCTGTGGTCCGCGGAGTACCCCGCGGCGGTCAAGGCCCGAATCGCGTCGAGTCACGGCCACCTCTCCAACCAGGCAGCGGTGAACTTCGCCCGGGAACTGTGCAACCCCCGTCTGGCCGTCGTGGTCCTCGCTCATCTGTCCGAGGAGTCGAATCGGCCTCATCTGGCCCGAACCGTCATGGAGAGAGGGCTCCGGAAGAAGGGCTTCAAGGGCCAGGTGGAAGTCGCCGGGCCGGACCACCCTACCCCGCTCATGGACCTGGCGCGGCTCAGGGACCGGACAGGCCCCCGTCAACTTTCGCTGTTTTAGGCCTCGGCGCGGCTCCTACAGTCCGAGAGCGCGCAACAGGTCGTTCCCAAGGGCCCAGACCATGATTCCGACGAGCAATACCAAGCCCACCTGACTCCACCGAACACGCTGCTTGACCGACAACTTCTGACCGCGCACCAGCTCGATTCCCAGAAAGATCATGTGGCCCCCGTCGAGGACGGGGATGGGAAGCATGTTCAGGATCGCCAGATTGATGCTGAAAAAGGCCATGAAGCGCAGGAAGGTGTCCGTCCCCGCCCGGGCCGCCTCGCCCGAGAACTGAGCGATTGTCCCGATCGAGCCCACTTCCCGCGGTGACACATTGAAGGTCACCAGGTCGCGCAGAAAGTCGAGGATCCGGCGAGTGATCCCCACCGTCTGCCCCCAGCCGAGCGAGATGGCCTCGCCCAACCCCACCGGTACGGTCACCGTCTCCGGCACTGTATTGATCACCCCGAGCCGACCCCGCCGTTCTCCCGTGGCCGACTCGATGTCGTCCAGTTCGACGACACGGGTCAGAGCCGTGCCGTTCCTCAGGAGGCCGATCTCCACGCGCTCGCCGGGGCGGGCCCCGATCTCCCGCAGCATGTCGGCCCAGCTCGTGACCGGTGCCCCGGCAACCCGGGTGATCCGGTCCTCGCGCTCGATCGACGCGGCGGCAGCCGGGCTCCCCGGCATGATCTCGCCGACGACCGGGTCGATCCAGGACCCGAGCGAGGCGGCCAGGGCACGTCGCTCTTCGTCGGCTGCCGGAATCACGATGTCGAACACGGCTCGGGGCGAGGTGGTCTCTACCTGCAACGGGCCGGCAGGACCCTCCGCCAGCGTGCGCACGATGTCGTACCAGGAAGCGGGCACGACCTCGCCCACCCTCACGATCTCCGCCCCCGTGGTGATTCCGGCCAGCGACTCCGTCCCGGCCGGGAGTGTGCTCTCCTCCACGGTCATGACCCGTGTCACGGCCGGCTTCTGTACGCCCCACGCCGCGGCGACGACCGAGTACAGAAGGAACGCGAACAGCATGTTCATGATGACGCCCGCCGAGATCACGAAGGCCCGCGCCGCCAGGGGCTGCGCGTCGTAGTCACCCGGGCGCGGCGTGCGCGGGGAGTCCGACGCCCCGCCTTCGAGGTGCTCCATCACCTCGTCTTCCATCCCCTGCATCTTCACGTAGCCCCCAAGGGGGATGGCGGCCAGAATGTACTCCGTTTCCCCTCGCTTGAATCCCCATATCTTCGGTCCGAGGCCGATGGAGAATCGCTCCACACCGACTCCGACGGACTTGGCGGCCCAGAAGTGTCCCAGCTCGTGTACGAAAATCAGCACGCCGAGCAGAACGATCGTGGCCATTAATGTCATGTATTCATCCCTTTCACCCTATCGGCCGCGCATTGCCTGGCGGCCCGGTCCACCCGCAGAACTTCGTCAAGGGTCGTCGCCGTAGCGCTACCCACCGTCTCCAATGCCCACCCCACGACTTCCGACATACCCGGGAAGGTAACCTTTCGTTTCAGGAACGCTTCAACGGCAACCTCGTTCGCCGCATTGAACACAGCGGGGGCCGCCCCGCCCGCTCTGCCCGCGTCCACCCCCAGGCGAAAAAGGGGAAAGCGAACCTCGTCCACCGGCTCGAAAACCAGCGGCGACAACGCAATGGGATCGAACGTGCGCAAAACGGGATCGGAGGGGCGGCGCGGCCACGTCAGCGCGTGGAGGATAGGCAACTCCATGGTCGGCTCACCCAGCTGCGCGAGGACGGAGCCGTCGACGAATTCGACGAAGGAGTGAACAATCGATTTGGGGTGCACGACGACATCGATGTGGTCGTAGGAAAGCCCGTACAGGAAGTGTGCCTCGATCACCTCGAGCGCCTTGTTGGCCAGCGTCGCCGAGTCGATCGAGATCTTGGACCCCATCTCCCATGTCGGGTGCTTCAGGGCCATCCCGGCGTCTGCGCGCGCCAGGACGTCGGCCCCGGTCTCGCGGAAAGGCCCGCCGCTGGCGGTGAGGATCAACCGGTGTACCTCGTCGAGACGGGCAGACCCGATGCACTGCAGGATCGCCGAGTGCTCGCTGTCGACGGGGATCAACTCTCCTCCACCCCGGCGTGCCGCATCGAGAACCACCTCGCCCGCCGCGACGAGCGATTCCTTGTTGGCCAGCGCGCAGCGCTTCCCCGTTTCCAGGGCCCCGATCGTAGGCTGCAGTCCGGCCGCGCCCACCACCGCATTGACCACGACATCCACACCGGGCAGACGTGCGAGACGGGCCACGCTGTCGGGGCCCGTGCGCCAACCCGCATCCAGGAGATCCGGTCGGTCCTCCAGCCCCGAAGCCTCGGCTACGGCGACGTCCCGAACACCGAACTCCGTGGCGAGCGCCTCCAGGGCCCCGACGGACCGCCTCGCCGATAGGGCCACGACCTCGAATCGCTCGGGGTGGCGCCGGACGACGGCAAGCGTTGAGGTGCCGACGGAGCCGGTCGCTCCCAGGATGGCCAGGCGCTTCACTTACAGGTATCCGGTCAGGAGGATGAGTCCGTACGCCAACGGTATGGCAAAGAACAGAGCGTCGAACCGGTCAAGTGCGCCACCGTGTCCCGGGAGAAGTGTGCCCGAGTCCTTCACCCCCGCCTCCCGCTTGAACAGGGACTCCGTCAGGTCACCCAGTTGACCGGCCACGCCAAGGGCCAGTCCGATGGCGCCGCCTGCGACCGGTGACACCGGGAAGGTTGCAAGGTCCTCCATTACAAACCCCGCCAGCGTACCCACCACCGTCGCGGCGACGAGCCCGGCGATGCCTCCCTCGACGGTCTTCCCCGGACTCACCCGCGGGGCAAGCCGGGTCCGGCCGATCTTCCTGCCGGTGAAGTAGGCCGCGCTGTCGCCGGCCCAGGTGACCAGCAGAGGCAGGAGCACGAGCAGCGGACCCTCCAGCGCCGTCGAGGGCGCCGTCCCCTGCGTCTCGGGGAGGTGGCGCAGAAGGACTGCGAAGGACAGGGTCCCGCCGGTGTACATTGCTCCCGCGATGGTCGCGGCAGCCGAAATGAGAGGCGCGTCCTCGATCGTGCGACAGAAGATCGTGACGATGGATGTCAGCAGTCCCAGAATCAGCAAGAGAGCCAGGGCGCGGTCGCCCCACACCGCGAAAACGGGTTCGTGGGCCGCGAGAAGCACGAGGAGGGACGCCGCCGGGATTCCAAGCCAGCCGAGCGGGTGTCCTCCCCTGGCCGATGCGATCAGGTAGAACTCGTGGGTGGCGATTGCCGCGACCAGGGCGATGAAGCCCCCCAGGAACCAGCCGCCCCAGTACACGGCGAGAAGCGCGACCGGTATTCCACCCGCCGCGACGAGCAGCCGGGCCCGCAGTTCCGCCGAGATCATGGCCGAATCGGCACGTGCACGTCAGCCCGTCGTGACCCGGCCGAAGCGCCGTTCCCGGCGTTGGTAGTCGAGGATGGCGGCAAAGAGATCCTCCCGGGTGAAGTCGGGCCAAAACACTGACGCGATGTACAGCTCGGTATACGCGAGTTGCCAGAGCATGAAGTTGCTGATGCGAAACTCTCCCGAGGTGCGGATGAGGAGGTCCGGGTCGGGCAAGCCGCTGGTGTAGAGGGCACCTTCAACGGACGCCGAGTCGATCGACTGCGGATCGAGCAGACCCGCCTGGGCCCCGGCTGCCAGCTTTCGAGCCGCGGCAACGAGTTCCTCTCGTCCCCCGTATGAGACCATGAGGTTGAGCCGCAGTGCATCTCCGCCCCGGGTCGTCTCCTCGATTCGCCGTACGGCCTCGCGCGAAGGGGCGTCGAGACGTTCGACCTCGCCCAGGATTCTCACTTCCACCCCTTCTCCGGCAAGGTTCCGCCGCTCCTTCTCCGCGTACGTCTGGAGCACTCCCATGAGCGCGTCGATCTCGGCGCGCGGGCGCTGCCAGTTCTCGGTGGAGAAGGCAAACAGGGTGAGGATCCGCACCCCCGAGACGCATGCCCCCTCGACAGCCTCGCGGACGGCCTTCATCCCCTCCCAGTGTCCAGCGTGCCGCGGCAAGCCCCTCTCGCGGGCCCATCGGCCGTTCCCGTCCATGATGACCGCCACATGCCGAGGCACGTGGCCGTTCACCTTGATCAGGTCCAGTGGATCAGACGACATGGAACAGCCGTGACGGCGCGCTCGTGAAGCCCCTCAGATCGCCATCACCTCCTTCTCCTTGCCGGCAAGGACCTCGTCGATCGTCCCCACATATTGGTTGGTGAGCTTCTGGACATTCGCCATCATGCGATGAGCTTCGTCCTCGCCCACTTCATGAGCCTTCAGCAGGCCCTTCACTTCATCATTGGCAGCCTGGCGCGCGCGACGCACCGAGACCCTGGCTTCCTCCGCCATCTTGTTGAGGAGTCGTACGTACTGCTTGCGGCGCTCCTCGCTGAGGGGAGGAATCGGCACCCGGACAACCGAGCCGTCACTGGATGGATTCAGCCCCAGGTCCGCGGTGAGGACAGCCTTCTCGATCGACCCGATCAGTGACGGATCGAAGGGCTGGATCACCAGGAGGGAAGCGTCGGGGGCGCTTACGGTGGCCACCTGTAGCAGGGGCATGCGCGCCCCGTACGCGTCGACCCGGACGGTGTCGAGTATCGAGGGGACCGCCTTGCCGGTCCGCACGGTCGCGAACTCCCGGCGGATCGCGGCCACCGCGTCATCCATTCTGCTTCTCGCTTCGTCGACTACAGCCACAATCGGCTCCTTCCGTACCGTGCGAACATGAGCACCTGGTCTATGATACCAGCGTTCCCACCCTCTTTCCGTGAATCGCCCTCCGCACCGAACCCGGGTCGTCAAAGTTCAGGACGATGATGGGCAGGTCATTGTCCCGGCAAAGAGACACTGCCGCCGCATCCATCACCCGCAGATCCCGGGCGACCACCTCGTGGAACGAGATGTCCGGGATGAAACGGGCAGCGGGGTCTCGCGCAGGGTCGGCGGTGAACACCCCTTCCACCTTCGTCGCCTTGATGACAACGTCCGCATTCATTTCCATCGCACGCAACGCGGCCGCCGTGTCGGTGGAGAAATAGGGATTCCCCGTGCCTCCGGCGAAGATGACGACTCTTCCCTTCTCAAGGTGTCGCACTGCCCGGCGCCTGATGTAGGGCTCGGCGAGCTGGGGCATGCGAATCGCCGTCATGACGCGTGTCTCGACCCCCTTCTTTTCCAGCAGGTCCTGCACCGCAAGGGCATTCATGATCGTCGCCAGCATCCCCATGTAGTCGGCGGAGACCCTGTCCATGCCACGCTGGCTGGCGATCGCACCCCTTACGATGTTTCCGCCCCCGATGACCACACCAAGAGAAACCCCCAACTCGTGAATCGCCTTGATCTCCTCGGTGATCCCGTCCACGACCTGGGGGTCGATCCCAAAGCCCCGCTGTCCCGCCAGCGATTCGCCCGACAACTTCAGGAGTACGCGCCCGTAGCCGGAACTCCTCCGGTCACTCATCGCGACGACCTCGGCGGAGCGTGGCGGAGGTCATCGCAGCGGATGGGCATACGCCGGCAAGGAACCTTCACCCCCCGACGTGGAAGCGCGAAAACCGAGCAACCCTGATCTTCTCGCCCGTCTTGGCCGCGGTCTCGGTGATGAGCTCTCCGACGCTCCGATCCGGATCCTTGACGAACGCCTGCTCCAGCAGAACGCGCTGCTTGAAGAACTTGCCCAGCTTTCCTTCGACGATCCGGGCCCGGATGTGTTCCGGCTTCCCCTCCATGGCAACCTGCTCCGTGAAGACCTTGCGCTCACGTTCCACGACTGCCTGGTCGACATCGCCGACGCCCACCGCAATGGGATCGGAAGCGGCCACATGCATGGCGATGTCCCTGGCCAGAGTGTGGAAATCATCGGTGTTGGCCACAAAGTCGGTCTCGCAATTGAGCTCGACCAGGACCCCGATGCGGCCGCCATGGTGTATGTAGCTGGCCACGACCCCCTCGTTGACGGTCCGGTCGGCCCGCTTGGCCGCCTTCGCCTCACCCTTGCTGCGCAGCAGGTCGATGGCCGCCTCGATGTCGGCGCCGGTCTCCTGCAGCGCCCGCTTGCAATCCATCATCCCCGCGCCCGTGCGGTCACGGAGTTCCTTGACGGCTTTCGCCCCGATCTTCATTGCTGGCATTTCCTAAGGTCGCGCCCCCGGCGCAGTGGATTGACGACAGTTATCGCGCAGGCGGCCGATCGGCCCCGAAGACGTCCCGGGGCGCCGCCACTCTCTCACAAAGCCGATCCCGCAAGGCAAGGCATCGGCAACTTCGGCGGCCGGAGCCTCAGCCTTCCGGAGAGGCGTCGTCGCCGGCCCCTGCCGGCTTGCGCCCCGTATTCCCAGAGCCCTGGGAGGCATCATCACTCTCGCCGACCTTCCTGACCTGGGCAATCGCCTCCGGTCGGGGTCGCCGCTTCCGGGGCCGCCGTCGCAACTCCCTGCTGTCCGCCGACTTCTCGCCGGTCTCGGTCGAGTAGGTCGTCGCCTCCAACTCGGCCTGTCGCCGGAGCTGCTCATCGGGCACTTCCCGACGGGCGATCCTGATCGCGTCGGCAATCTCCCCGGCGATGAGGCTCACCGACCGAATGGCATCGTCGTTGCCGGGAATGGGGTAGTCGATGAGTTCGGGATCGACATTGGTGTCCGCGATGGCGATGACGGGGATACCCAGCCGGTGCGCCTCGCGAACACCGATGATCTCGCGCTTCGCATCCACCACGAAAATGGCCCCGGGCAGACGGACCATGTCACGAACACCGATGAAGTACTTCTCGAGCTTGACTCGCTCCCGCTCGAGCAGAAGCCGCTCCTTCTTGGTGTAGAACTCGAAGGCGTTTTCTTCCTGGCCGCGTTCAAGCTCCTTCATTCGCCGAATCTGGCGGCGGATGGTCTGGAAGTTCGTGAGCATGCCCCCGAGCCAGCGCTCGGTCACATACATCGCTCCGCAGCGGGTAGCCTCTTCCTCGACAATCTGCCTGAGCTGCCGCTTGGTGGAGAGAAAGAGGACATTGTCCCCCTTCAGCACCGTGCGGCGCACCGCGTCCCGCGCTTCGTTGAGGCGGTCCAGGGTCTTGCGGAGATCGATGATGTGGATTCCGTTCCGCTGCCCGAAAATGAAGGGCTTCATCTTGGGGTTCCACCGCCGGGTCTGGTGCCCGAAGTGGACCCCGGCATCGAGAAGTTCGGTCAGACCGACCTGGTTTTCGACATGATTCATGGATGCGTGGCCTATCGCTTGCTGAACTGGAAGCGTTTGCGTGCCTTGGGCCGGCCCGGCTTCTTGCGTTCGACCTTGCGGGCGTCCCTCGTCAGCATGCCGCTCTCGCGCAGAGATGGCCTGACATCCTCGTCGTGCACGACCAGCGCCCGGGCGACGCCCATGCGAATCGCGTCCGCCTGGCCGGTCAGTCCCCCTCCCTTCACGCGCACCTCCACGTCGAAGCCGCCCTCCGAGTCGGCCACCTGCATTGGGCCCTCGATCCTGGCTCGGTGGGCGGGTCTCGGGAAGTAGTCCTCGATGGTGCGTCCGTTGATGGACCAGCGTCCACCCCCGGGGCGAAGAAAGACCCGTGCGACGCTGGTCTTCCTGCGTCCTACGGCCTGGATCGGCTGGTTTGCGCCCATGCTTGTTCCTGTGCGGATCAGATCTCGAGGGCCTTGGGGCCCTGGCCCTGATGTGGATGTGCGGCACCCGGATATACCCGGAGCTTGCGACGCATGGCCCGGCCCAACTTGTTCTTGGGAAGCATGCCCCGCACCGCCAGTTCGATGACCCGGTCAGGGAACCGTTCCAGCATCCTGCTGAAGGGAATGTGCTTGTCCCCTCCCATGAAGCCCGAGTGGCGGAAATAGGTCTTCTGTTCGGCCTTCCGGCCGGTCAGAATCACCCGCGACGCGTTGATGACGATTACATGGTCACCCGTGTCGAGGTGGGGTGTGTAGATCGGCTTGTGCTTGCCGCGCAGGACCCGGGCCACCTCCGTGGCCAGCCTCCCCAGAGGCTTCCCTTCGGCGTCGACGATCCACCAGGCGCGATGGATGTCTTCCAGTCTTGGAGTGATTGTTCTGGTCACGATTTCCTGTTCCGCGAAGCGAACCCGCCCCCGTGAAACGGTTTCGTCACAGGGTGAAGACCGAAAAAACTACAGCATGGAATGATATCCATGCGCGAGATCGGTGTCAACGGCCTTCCGGGAGAATCCGCCCGCGGCCCGTGGATGGATCCGCGCGAGCACCGAGAGCGGTGAGGCGCCGGGCTGGCAAGGCGCTTCGAAGGGGTGAATAGCACCGCTATTCGTCCGAGGAGCAACGCAGAGCGCAGCGGTCCAGCGCGGATGCATCGCCGCTCGAATGCCGGGGGGGTCTATTCCGCGGGCTGCTAGCCCGTGGATGGATCCGCGCGAGCACCGAGAGCGGTGAGGCGCCGGGCTGGCAAGGCGCTTCGAAGGGGTGAATAGCACCGCTATTCGTCCGAGGAGCAACGCAGAGCGCAGCGGTCCAGCGCGGATGCATCGCCGCTCGAATGCCGGGGGGGTCTATTCCGCGGGCTGCTAGTCCGCGAAGGACTCCAGGAAGCGCGCACGGGACGCATGCCGAAGGCGACCCAGAGCCCTCTCCTTGATCTGGCGGACGCGCTCCCGAGTCACTCCCAGCAGGTTCCCGATCTCTTCCAGAGACTTCGTGTCCTCATGGTCCAGGCCGAAGTAGAGACGGAGGATCGTCGCCTCCCTTTCCGAAAGCGTGGCGAGCGCCGCGTCGAGGGTGTCGGTCAGAGCTCTCTCGAACGTCTTCTCATCCGGTCCGGGCGAGACGTGGTCGGGCAGGTAGTCCAGAAGACGGCTGTCCTCGCCCGGAACCAGCGGTGCGTCCAGGGAAAGATGCGAACGGGCAATCGTCAGGGTCTGCTCCACCTCCCTGGGACTCAGGTTGATGCCCTCGGCGATCTCCGCGGCCGTCGGCTCCCTGCCCAGTTCCTGGTGCAGCTGGGCCTTGCGCTTTCCGATTCGATGGAGCGCCCCCGCCCGGTTCAGTGGTACGCGGACGATTCGGCTTTGCTCCGCCAGGGCCTGCAGGATGGCCTGCCGGATCCACCACACCGCGTAGCTGATGAACTTGATCCCCCTGGTCTCATCGAACTTGTGGGCGGCCCGGATCAGGCCGAGGTTGCCTTCGTTGATGAGGTCGGAGAGCGGAACGCCCTGGTTCTGGTACCGTTTCGAAACCGACACGACGAATCGCAGGTTCGATCGTACCAGCTTGTCCAACGCTTCTTCTTCCCCCCGCCGAATCCCCCTTGCGAGGCGTGCCTCCTCGTCCCGGTCGATGAGAGGATACCTGCTGATCTCCCTGAGGTATTGGTCCAGGGAATCGTCAGTGGCACCCGAGGCTGGCGTGAAGCTCATCGATAGGCGTGTAGGCAGAAGTGGAATCGGAAGCGAAGTGCCCGAAGTGCGATGCAATCTGGCCACGCGACCGCGACTTTGGAAGTCCCGGCCAGGAGATCCAACGGCTAATCCCGCTGCAATCCGTGCCTCTCGATCTTCTTGTAGAGGTTGGAACGGGGCATCCCCATCCGTCTCGCAGCTTCCGAAACGTTCCAGTCGTGGTCCCGCAACTTCCCCGCTATGAACGCCTTCTCGGCCGCTTCCTTGAACTCATTCAACGTCTCGAGGGCCAACATGCTGCCCGGAACCCCGGCATCCGGACCGCCGGATGACACGAGCTGATTCACATCGCGCCGCTCGACGGCGTCGCCCCCGCTGAGAATCATCAGGCGTGCGACCGCGTTCTTCAGCTGGCGGACGTTGCCGGGCCAGTCCGGCGCTTTCAGGGCGTCCAGCGCCCCGTCGGTAAACCGTTTGTAGGGCACCCCATAGCTGCCGGGCGTGAGGTCGGCGAAGTGAGCAACCAGCATGGCGATGTCCTCCAGTCGTTCCCGGAGGGACGGAACCCGAATCGTGACCATGTTGAGGCGGTGCAGGAGATCTTCGCGGAATACGCCCTTCTCGATCTGCTCACCCAGATCCTTGTTGGTCGCAGCAATGACGCGCACGTCCACCGACACGGGTCGTGCCCCCCCGACCGGGGTGATGTCGCCGCCCTGGAGTGCGCGCAGCACCTTGGCCTGGGCCGCAAGCGACATGTCCCCCACCTCGTCGAGGAACAGTGTCCCTCTGTGGGCCTGTTCGAATTTCCCGATCCGGTCGGCCACCGCCCCCGTGAAGGACCCTCTGACGTGGCCGAAGAGCTCGGACTCGATCAGCTCGGAGGGGATGGCCGCGCAGTTCACCTCCACGAAACGCTGCTCGGCCCTGCTCGAGCGCCGGTGGAGTGCCCGAGCCGTGAGCTCCTTGCCCGTCCCGTTCTCGCCGGTGATGAGCACGGGTGCGTCCGTGGCACCCACCTTCTCGATGTCCTGCAGAACGCGCTTGATGGCGCGAGACCCCCCCACGATACCGTGGTGGATTTCGATCTCGTGCGTCAGGCGCTCCACACTGTCCGAAAGCCCGCGGACCATCAGGGCGTTGCGCAAGGTCACCAGGAGACGGTTCGTGTCGAGCGGCTTCTCGAGAAAATCGAAAGCGCCCTTTCGGGTCGCCTCTACCGCCGTACCGATGGTCCCATGCCCGGAAATCATGATCACCACCGCTCCCGGATGGTCGTTACGGATGCGCTCCAGGACTTCCAGACCATCCATCTTGGGCATTTTTACATCCAGGAACGTCACATCGGGGTCGAATTCCGGGTAGTCGATGAGCCCGCTGGGCCCGTTCGGGCAGAGGTGGACCCGATGTCCCTCGTATTCGAAAACCTGCTTGAGAGCGACGCCTACCGATTCTTCGTCGTCGATTATCAGGATCTTTGCCATGGTTTCTGGTACTCCTGGCGGCCGCGCCGACCCTATGCGGGGACCAGCACGAGCTTTCCGCCTTCGATGTAAGCCACTCTGATGCCCCCCAGGGACGGAACGAGGACAGCGGAAGCGGGCAACCCGGGCGCCGGGCTTCGGCCCAGGGCACCGAGGATATCCGGAAACGCCCCGGACGGAATCGGTACACCCTGAATCTCGACTTCGCCGACCATGAACATGGAGCCGCCCTCGCTGAACGGAGTCAGGGAGCCGCTGACGGACACGGGGACCGTATCCGGCAACATCCCCAGGAGGCCTCTCAGTTCGGGGACATCGGGGACATGCGCCGGGAGTATGGACGCCCGGATTTGGACGCGGTCCTCGTCGAAGGAAAGCTCCGGCTCCACCACTCCCCCGGGAAGCAGGTCCGGAATGGCGTAGCGCAGCAGCGACGAGACCTCGGCGGGCTCGAGCCGAAGCTCCGGTGCGCCGGATGCACGGAACGCCTCGATCTTGTCCATCGCCGCCCCGGCGACCTCCGGGGTCACCTCCTGCGGCACCACAACGGAGGTGCCGATCCCCAACATGGTCTCCACCCGAGGAAACACTGCGGAGCCCCACCTCCACCCCGCGTAGGCCGACAACACCACCACGGCAACCAGGACGACCCTGGTGACCAGTATCTTCAGCGCCTTGCCCATCACTCGCCTACCCTTCGCTCCCTGCAAGAAGGATCTTCGTCAAGCTTCGAATAACGAGGCCGTTGCGCGGCGCCGCGCGCCGGGCAACCGTGTCCTGCCTTTCTACCGTGAGAGGCGGGGCGAGGGTCCGTCCCTCCGGCGCGACACCCGCCCCCGAGAGCGCGATGTTCAGGAGTTTCCGGGTCCCGAGCGGCCACACCGCAAAGAAGGTCACCCAACCGGCACGGCGACCGGTGCCAGCAAGGCGTCCACACCTGCCACCGCAGCCTCTACGTCGTATGGAGTGGAGGCCCAGCCCAGTGAGAAGCGAACGGCTCCCTCCTCGAATGTGCCCAGGATCCGGTGAACCTCGGGCGCGCAGTGAAGTCCGGCGCGGGTCTGGACGTTGTGCTCCCGGTCCAGGCGCCCGGCCAGGGTCGCCGCATCCATCCCGCTGGCTTTCACGGTCACCACGGGCACGCCGTCCGGCGCCGGCGGAGACAGCACATCCAGTCCGGGAACCGACTCCAGGCCGTCGATGAGGCTGGCCTTGAGGGCCATCTCGCCGGCATGGATGTCATGCACTCCCTTGCTCGCCAGGAACCGGCAGCCGGCCAAAAGCCCGGCAATCCCCGGCGAGTTGCCCGTACCCGCCTCCAGACGGTCGGGCATGGCCGGAGGCATTCGCCTGTTGCGCGAGTCGCCGCCGGTACCACCGCGCAGAAGGGAGGCGACGTCCAACCCCTCCCTCAGCCACAGGCCCCCGGTGCCTTGTGGGCCGAGCAGGCCCTTGTGGCCGGTGAGCGCAACGGCATCAGCGCCCTCCGAGGACAACTCCCGGCACAAATGTCCCGCGGATTGGGCCGCATCGGCCACCACGATCGCACCGGCGGCGTGAGCCAGGGCCGACAGGTCCGCCACCGGCATCAGCGTGCCCAGGACATTCGACGCGACGTTGAGCACCAGTACGCGGGCACCGTCCAGAAGGCGGGCCGCCTCGTCCAGGTCAACGGCGCCATCGGGGCTGCCCGAGAGCACGCGGATTCGGACCCCTCGCATGCGTGACAGGTAGTGCGCAGGGCGGAGCACGGCGTTGTGGTCGTACTGGGAGATCACGAGGACATCTCCCTCATCCAGGAGCCCCCAGAGGGCCGTATTGACCGCGTGTGTCGCGTTGTGCATGAATGCGATCCGCCCCGGATCGCCCGGCAGGCCCATCACCCGGGCCAGCTCGCGACGGCAACGGAAGGCGATACGGGCAGCCTCCATCGCGCCCGAGTGCCCTCCTCGCCCCGGCGTGCACCCCACGCCCAGCAGGAAATCGCTGACCGCTTCGGCGACTTCCGGGGGCCGACGTGCGGAGGTGGCGGCGTAGTCCATGTAGTGCTTCATATCGTGCAGGCTAATCGTTGAGCACGGCAGGAAACAAGGGTCCGGCCCGCAGGCAAGCGATCCGGGTGGCCCATCCAGGCGAGCAGCGCGGCCCCGCACCGCCCGGCGCTCAGGCGGGAGGTGCGGCTCCCGTGCCGTGCAACCCGGCGCGCAGCCGCAGCGCTTCTGCGATTTCCTGCTCACCCAGGTGCTCTCTGTCCGAGAGGTCGGCGATGGTGCGGGCCACCCTGAGGGTCCGGTGGACTGAGCGAGCAGACAGCCGGAATGCAGTGACTCCCCCCTCCAGCAGCGCCCCTCCAGACGCCGTGAGTCCGCAGACCCCGAGGACGTCGCGCGAGGGCAGGAGCGCATTGAGACCACGGTGCTCGGGGTAGCGCGCGGCCTGGCGTCTCCTCGCGACGGCGACCTGGCGCCGAGCGGAAGCCGTGTCCAGCCCCGAAGCCTCGTCGGCGCTCGTCAGTTCTTTCCAGCTGACCGGTCCCACAGGCATTTGCAGGTCGATCCGGTCCAGCAGAGGTCCCGACAGGCGGGAACGGTAGAGCGCCACATCGCGGTCGGCGCAAATGCACGCTTCCCCCGCCATTCCGCACGGACATGGATTCATGGCGGCGACGACCTGGAAGCGGGCCGGAAAAGCGACCGTGTGGCGGACCCGGGCAATCCGGACATGGCCGGACTCGATGGGTTGCCGAAGCGTTTCGAGGACCCGCCGGCTGAACTCGGGCAACTCGTCGAGAAACAACACTCCGAGGTGGGCAAGGCTGATCTCCCCGGGCCGGGGTGGGTTGCCTCCCCCGATGAGCCCTCCGGCGGATATCGTGTGGTGGGGTGCCCGAAACGGGCGAGTGGTCTTTACCGGGTCGTCGCGGTCGAGGAGGCCCGCGACCGAGTGTACGCGGGTGACCTCCAGCGATTCGGACTCCGCCAGCGGCGGCAACAGCCCCGGGAGCCGCTTGGCCAGCATCGTCTTGCCGGCCCCGGGCGGACCGCACAAGAGGAGACTGTGGCCGCCTGCGGCCGCGATCAACAGCGCGCGCTTCGCCATCCGCTGGCCCCGGACATCCGCCAGGTCAGGATGAGAAGGTCGTGACCTGGTCGCCTCCGAAGGCTCTGTCGTCCGGGGCTGAATCTCGTCGCGCAATAGCCCGATCACTTCTTCCAGCGACCACACGCCCACCACATCCACCCCGGGGACCGCGGCCGCCTCCCGCGTATTGCCCCCCGGGACGAATAGCCGCCTCCTCCCCTCGGCCCGACAGCTCATGGCCAGGGCGATCGCCCCCCGAACCGGACGCACGGAACCGTCGAGCCCCAGCTCTCCGACGAAGCCGCACTCTTCGAGAGCTGCGACCGGGACGTGGCCAAGCGCGGCCAGGAGAGCCACGGCGACCGGCAGATCGAAGCCCGAACCGGACTTCGGGAGGTCCGCCGGAGCCAGGTTGACTGTAATGCGCCGGGGGGGCAGCCCCAGTCCCGTATGGGCCAGCGCGGCGAAGACCCGCTCCTTCCCCTCGCGCACGGCGCCCGCGGGAAGCCCCACTACGGTGAAAATGGGAAGGCCTTTCTGGACCTTCACCTCGACTCTGACTGGCTGGCCCTCGACCCCGTGGACCCAGTAGGAATGTACGACCGCGAGCATGCGCTTCCTCCGTGAGGGATGGGTTCGGAGGGTAGCCGTGATCCGTGGGCGAAAGCATGGCTGAAACGGCCAACCGGGCCTGGCACCAACCGCCTGACCCGCCGTACGTCGACGGCGGCGCGCACCCGGTACTGGCGAAATGCGCCGCGACAGTGCAAGTTGTTCGCGTTTTGGCCCGGAGGAGACACTCAATGACAGAAGACGCTCAATGACAATCGCAATCATGGCTGAGAGCCGGACGGGCGAACGCCGGGTGGCTCTCGTACCCGATGCAGTGCGGTACTACCAGAAGCGGGGCTGGGACCTCCGCGTACAGGTGGGGGCGGGTGTGGCCGCTTCCTTTGTCGACCGAGACTTCCTGGAAGCGGGTGTCGCCATCTCCCCGGATCGGGACACGCTGCTCGACGGGGCGCATGTGGTCCTGAAGGTCTTGCCCCCTACACCCGAAGAGGTGGCCGCCCTGCCCCGTGGTTCCGTCCTCGTATGCCACCTGGACCCGTTGGGCCCGACGGAGGCCATCGAGGCTCTCATGGCCCGCGGGGTCACGTCCTTCGCCGTCGAGCTCATCCCCCGGATCACCCGGGCCCAGAAGATGGATGTCCTCTCGTCGCAGGCGACGGTGGCGGGGTACAAGGCCGTCCTGAACGGGGCCGGCACCATGACCCGCTTCCTCCCCATGCTGACGACCGCTGCCGGCACGGTTCGGCCTGCAAAGGCGATGATTCTGGGGGCCGGCGTCGCGGGTCTGCAGGCCATCGCCACGGCACGGCGGCTCGGGGCGGTAGTCTCGGCTTTCGACATCCGGCCCGCGGTCAAGGAACAGGTCCAGAGCCTGGGAGCGAAGTTCCTCGAAGCCACCCTCGACGACAGCTCCGAGGACGAAGGGGGCTACGCGAAGGCGCTGTCGGAGGAGCAGCACCAGCGCGAACTGGAGTTGATCGCGACACACATCAGGGACCACGACCTCGTCGTCACCACGGCTCAGATCCCGGGCAGACCAGCCCCTGTGCTCATCACGGAGGAGATGGTCGCCTCCATGCGGCCGGGAAGCGTGATCGTCGACCTCGCTTCGGAGAGCGGCGGCAACTGCGAGCTGACTGTCGCGGGCCGCAATGTCGAGCACGGCGGGGTTACGATCATGGGGCCGTCGAACCTTCCGGCCGAGCTGCCCTTCCATGCCAGCCAGATGTACGCCCGCAACGTGGCCAGTCTGGTCGACCACCTCTTCGATGACGAAGGCGCGATCGACCACGAAGACGAGATCACCGCCGCCACCTGCGTGACCCACGACGGCAGGATCACGAACGACCGGGTCAGAGACAATCTGGCCCCCACCACGGAGTAGACACCGCAATGGGTGAACTTCTGATCGGCCTGTACATCTTCGTGCTGGCCACACTCGCCGGGAGGGAGGTCATCTCCAAAGTCCCTCCCACCCTTCACACGCCCCTCATGTCGGGCGCAAACGCCATTTCGGGGATCGCCATCATTGGCGCACTGGTCGTGACCGGGGGCGCGACGTCGCTCTGGGTCAAGGTCCTCGGCACGGCGGGAATCGTGATGGCGACCATCAACGTCGTGGGCGGATTCATGGTGACCGACCGCATGTTGCAGATGTTCCGGAAACGCTAAGGCAGTCGTGAACATGGAATCCATCGCTCAAATCGCATACCTGATCTCGGCGGTTCTGTTCGTCTCCGGGATCAAGAAGCTCTCGTCGCCCGCGACCGCAAGGTCGGGGAACGCCCGCGCTTCGCTGGCCATGCTGGTGGCCATCGTCACCGTCCTCCTGGACAGCCGGATCCTGGACTGGACCACCGTGGCTGCCGCCGTCATCGCCGGCGCCGTTGTCGGGGGCGTACTCGCGCGCACGATTCAGATGACGGCCATGCCGCAACTCGTCGCGGTCTTCAACGGCTTCGGGGGCGCGGCGTCGGCCGCGGTCGCCGCGGCGGAGTTCGTCCGTGTTGAAGGCAGCGGCGCCTCCCTCGGCCTCGGTGACGGGGTCACCATCGTGCTGAGCACGCTGATCGGGGCCGTCACCTTCTCCGGCAGCCTGATCGCATTCGGCAAGCTCCAGGGCATCGTGACGGGGAGGCCGATCACCTTCCTCCTTCAGAAGACCCTCAACGCGCTGCTCTTCGTCGGAATCGTCGTGGTGGGCGCGAGCCTGGCGGACGCGGGCATCGGCGGGGCCGTCGCCCCCATGTTCGGGGTCACCGCGCCGGACTTAGCCAGCCCCTTCTTCGTGGCCCTCGTTGTTGCCGCCCTCGTCCTCGGCGTCCTGCTGGTCATTCCCATCGGGGGCGCCGACATGCCGGTCGTAGTGTCGCTGCTCAACTCCTACTCGGGGCTTGCGGCGGCGGCCACGGGCTTCGTCCTGGGCAACTGGATCCTGATCATCGCCGGAGCGCTGGTCGGAGCCTCGGGGCTGATCCTCACCCAGCTCATGTGCAAGGCCATGAACCGGTCCCTGGGGAATGTCGCATTCGGCGCATTCGGCACCGAGGGGCAGAAGGCCCGGGTGAAGACCGGGGAACGGCCGGTGCGCGACGTGGACGCCGAGCAGGCGGCCATGGTCCTCGCCTACGCCGGCTCGGTTGCGGTCGTTCCCGGGTACGGACTGGCCGTGGCCCAGGCACAGCATGAACTCAAGAAGGTGTGCGACCTGCTGGAGGACCGCGGGGTGACGGTGCGCTTCGGGGTTCACCCCGTCGCGGGGCGCATGCCCGGTCACATGAACGTCCTCCTGGCCGAGGCCGACGTCTCCTACGACAAGCTGCTCGACCTGGACGACATCAACGCCGAGTTCGACTCGACCGACGTGGTACTCATCGTGGGTGCCAACGATGTCGTGAACCCGGCCGCCCGCGATCCGGATTCGGTGATCGCCGGCATGCCCATCCTGGACGTGGACAAGGCCCGGACCGTCATCGTCATGAAGCGCTCCCTGAGCCCGGGCTTCGCGGGTATCGACAACGACCTCTTCTACATGGAGAACACCCTGATGTTCTTTGGCGACGCCAAGGAACAGATGTCGGAGCTGGTGCGGGAGGTCCGGGAGGCCTGATCACGGTGGAGACCCCCAGGGCGACCCCGGCGGGTCAGGTCACCCGATCAGCAGCCGGCGCCGGCGCGAACACACTTCGCGGCCGCGCTTTGGAGCGCACGCCACGCCGCGTCCACATGTTCCATCGTGGTGCGGATGTTCCCGATCGCGAAGCGCAGCCATGTCTCTCCGTCGATCTCGGTGTGTGACAGAAAGGCCACCCCGCTCTCGTTCACACGGCGCATGATGTCCAGATTCAGTTCGTCCCGTTCCCGTCCGGCCAGCCCGTTCGGCGAGCAGCGCAGTACCACCAGCGAAAAGGAGGCGGGGCGCCACCGCTGCCAACCGGGAGCCGCGTCCACGGAATCCGCGAGGTGCCGGGCGAGGGCAACGTGGTGGGCCATATTCGCACGGAGCCCTTCCCTGCCGAAGTAGCGCATCACGAACCACAGTTTCAACGCCCGGAACCGCCGGCCCAGCGCAAGTCCGTAGTCCATAAGGTGGGTGACGCCCGTCTCATCGGTCTCCAGGAAGGCTGGCGTAAGGGAAAACGCCGCCCGCAGCTGCGCCGCGCTTCGCACATACAGGACCGAACAGTCGACCGGGGTGAAGAGCCATTTGTGCGGGTTCAGCACGATGGAATCGGCCCGCTCCCAGCCCTCGAAGTGCGGTTGCATGGCGGGGAGCGCCGCCGCGGGTCCCGCGTAGGCCGCGTCGACATGGAGCCAGAGTTGCCGCTCCGACGCGATCTCCGCCACGGCCTTCACCGGATCGGCCGCGGCGGTTGAAGTGGTGCCGATCGTCGCCACGACCGCCAGGGGCCGGCACCCTGACGTAACGTCATGGTCGATGGCCGCGGCCAGCGCGGACGGGTCCATCGCGAGATCGGGCCCGGTCGCGACCGTGTGCAGCCCATCCCGCCCGAATCCCAGGGCATGCACGGCCTTCGCGATCGACGAATGGGTTTCCGGCGTTGCGTAGACCTTCCCCGGGGGAGCCCCCGACATCCCCGCTTCCCGGGCTTCGGGCAGGTAGCGCTCCCGTGCCGCGGCCAGCGCCTGAAAGGTGGAAATCGACGCCGTGTCGTTGATGGTCCCGGTGAAACCCGGAGGCAGCCCCACGAAGCGGCGCAGCCAGTCCAGCGTCACCTCCTCCAGCTCGGTGGCCGCGGGCGAACTCTTCCACACCATCGCGTTCACGTTCAGCGCCGCCGCCAGCAGCTCTCCCAGGATCCCGGGGCCCGACCCCGAAACGGCGAAGTAGGCGAAGAAGCCCGGGTGGTTCCAGTGGGTGGTCCCCGGCACCACCACCGACTCGAAGTCGCGGAAGAGCGCTGCAAAGGGCTCACCGTGCACCGGGGCTTCCCCACCCAGTGCCCCCCGCACGTCGCCCGGCTCGACCCTGGCGAGTACCGGGTAGTCGCCCACTCCCTCCAGGTAGTCGCCAACCCAATCGACGAATCGGTGGCCCCACTCCCGGAACTCCCCGGGGGGCATGTCTCCTGGAGCGGGCTCCGTCACCGGCGGCCGACCCGCGCAAGGTGGCGCATGATCCGGCCACCCTCCTCCTGCAACGTTCGGACCTGCTCGCACACCTCGTCCACATCGCCGCGGCTCAGCGGTTCGGGCACCCCCGAGCCATGAATCAGGCTGAAGAAGAGCAGGTCCGTGTGACCGACGCTCGCCTGGGTGACGCCGATGTCCACCGCCCGGTTGAGCTGCAGAACCTCCCGAAGCAGCAGCCCACCGTCCAACCCGGCCGGCGGACGCTCGAACATCATCCTCACAATGACTTCCCGAAGAATCTGGAACTCCTCGATCACGTCACCCGCCGACAGACCCCGCCGCGCGGCTACCGAGCCGAACAGCTCCGCGCATTCCGACCAGAGGGGCAGGACCTGGGCGCGATAGGGGCTCAGCATTCCGGGAAGAAAGGACACCAGTCCACGGCAAAACGACCGTGCCATCGGCTCGACGGCCCCGGTCCACGCACCTCCCCCTGCAAAGAGCCCTTCGGTCCACAGCTCGGCGACTCCCGGGGAACGGTCAGTCAGCCACCCGCCAAGGTCCGCCGGTCCGGCCAGCCGCCGTCCGGTCGCACGCGAGCCCGTATCGCCCGTCTGGCCGAGAGTCATGATGTGCTGCACGCACTCATACTACCGCCCCGCGACTGCACCGCCAAGACGCTCCATCCCGTTCTCCGGTAGTCATGGTTGCGCCGGAGCGGCCCGGAGAAGGACCCGCACGACAGTCCCCTGGCCAAGGCCGCTGTCCACTTCGAGCGATCCGCCCCAGGAATCCACGAGACGCTTTGCGATGGCGAGCCCGAGCCCCGCCCCCGTGGAGCGCGTCGAGAATTGCGGCTCGAAGATCCGGGGGAGAAGCTCCCCGGGTATTCCGGTCCCCTCGTCCTCCACCACCACGACGACCATCCGCACTCCGCTGCCAGGCTCCTTCGCCCCGATCCGGACCACGCCGCCACCCGGCATCGCCGCCCGGGAGTTCTCCAGAAGGTTGAGCAGCACCTCCTTGAGTTCGTCGGGGCGGCACCGGACGAGCGGCAGTGTCGGGGGCAGGTTGCTCTCCACGCGGATGGCGCTCTCGCCACCTCCCCGATACAGGTCGAGAACCTCCCGTACCACGACGGCGACATCCACCGAGACCAGCGGGCCCTCCCCCGCCGCGCCCGGCGAAGCCAGCCGGGAGAAACTCCGCGAAATGGACGCGAGGCGATCGATCTCTCCCAGGATCGCCCCCACGTTCCGGTCCAGGATGCGGCCGAAGTCGCTCCGCCGGTCCTGCCATGCCCGACGCAGGTGCTGAACCGAGAGCTTGATGGGCGTCAGTGGATTCTTGACCTCGTGGGCCACCTGTTTGGCCATTTCGCCCCACGCCAGAATCCGCTCGCTGCGGAGCTCGTCCGTCACATCCTCCAGATTCACGACCACACCACCCGGATGCCCCTCCTGCACGATGCGCCTGGCGCGGCCCCGGATCCTTCGCTCACCCCACTTGAAGTCCGCATCGGACTCTGCTGCCCCGCTCCGATCGTACGAGTCCAGCCAGTCCGCCAGGTCGGCAGCGTATTCCCCATTCCTCGGCACGGACGCACCGATCTCCAACGGGGTCGCCAGCAGCGACTCGGCCCGGGGATTCGCCACGGTCACCCGGCCGTGGGGGTCCAACGCGATCACGCCCGTCGCCGCCTCCTCCACGATCGCTTCGGTGCGCCGGGTCGTCCGCAACAGCTCCCGCCGGGCATCATCGAGACGGAGCACCATGCGGTTGAACGCCGTGAAGACGGAGCCGAACTCGTCCACGCGATCTTCCGGCAGGTGCACCGCGAGGTTACCGCTGCCGACCCTCTCCGAGGCTACCTGCAGGGTCTGGATGGGCCTCGTCAACGCCCTCCCGACAAAGAACGCCAGGCCGAGGGAGAGGATGGGGCCCAGGACGATGGCAAAGCCGAGCAGATCCGCCACGTCGCGACGGCGCAACGCCGCGGCGCCAGCTCGCAACGGGACGGGAGACGCCACGATATCACCGTCGGGGAGGCGCCTGTAGGAGATGACATAGCGCCAGTCCCCCAGGCTCTCGACCTTGGACGCCCTCAGTCGCTGCCGGGTTTCCAGTGCCGCATGGATCCCGGGATCGACCCATCCTTCGTACAACCCCAATTCGATGAGTTCGTCAACCGACCCGCCCACAAGCTCCCCGTCACGGTATTCCAGCAGATCGGCGCCTACCCTGCGGGCAAGCGACTCCATCGAGCCGCTCTCCTCCTGGTAGGCCTCGGCGATCTGCGAAACCACCCGCTCGGCAAGGGCCGTGGCGGTACGTTCGGAAGCGCCGGAAAGGGTGCGGTAGGCCAGCGTCCCGAAGAGCGCGTTCGACAGGATGAAGAAGCCGAACAGGGTCCAGGTCACCCGTGCGCGGAACGAGTTGAAGAACCCCCGCCAGTCGACGGGCGCGGGCAGGCGGAACCCGAGGATCCCCACGCTCAGCAGCCAGAGCATTGAGAACACGAACATGCTCAGCGCCAGGAGGAGCGTGGCGCGGGCCAGCATGACCGAGAGGTTCGGGATGCTGATTGTGTAGAAGACCGAGTACAGTCCGTCGGGATACCCGGCCACCCCTTCTCCTCGCCATCCCTCGTCGTTGCGGCTCCACCCGACCAAGGCGGCTCCGGGCCGGGAATCACCTTCGCGGGTCCGCACCAGCGTCAGGAATTCCTGGTCGCCTTCGGCTTCGACCGAGGCGAAAAGGGGGCCCAGACCCGAGGACCTCGTGATCGTCCTGCGCGGCGGAATGGTGCCCGTCACGAGCGCTCCGTCGGCCAGAGGCACCGCAATGAGGTGGTGGACATCGATCTCGCCCGGCTGATGGAACTCCCGTGCGCCGGCCGCCCTGAGCTCCGGGAGCAGCACCCCGACGACCTCGGGGCGGTCTCCCTTGACCCCGAGCCTCAGTTCCTGCAGGGGGATGTCGTCCTTCGACCAGAGGGTCAGAAAGATCGGCGTGCCCCGCCCCGCGAGACCGCTGGACGTCCACGCCTGGTACATCATCTCCACGTCGCCCGCCCCCGCCCGGTCCAGAGAATCGACCTGGACTGCGAAGCGCTCGAGCAGTGCGTCGATATCGGGCTCGGACGTGACTCCCAACCGCCCCATCTGATCTTCCGCGATCCTCATGCGCGCTTCGGTCCGCATCGACCAGGCGAAGGGCAGAACAGCCGTCGCCGCCAGCCACAGCGAACAGAACCAGCGAAAGTGCGACAAGGGGCGCGCGCCTCCGAGTCCGCGCACGACCGCCGCCGTCGGCAATGCCCAGATAGCCGCGAAGACCGGGGAGACGTGGGGACCTGTTCGGACACCCAATCCCATCGCGATGCTCAACGCGGAGGCACCCGCGATCCCCAGCAACAACAATCCCGGTGCGGCATTGGATTTCGCCCGCGCCGGGGAGGCAACGGCAACCCCGGTGGCCAGCGTCAGGATCATCGTCACCGAAGTCGCGAACACGATCCACCTGAGGTCTGTCGTACCCATCAAATCGAGCGAAGCACTGGCTCCCATCCACGCCAGAACGAGCGGGAAGCTGACACCCACGACGACGGGTGCCGTCCAGGGTCCGACCCGGGGACCCCACCTGGGCACCGCCAGAATGGCGAGAAGAATCGCCGCCGAGCACAGAAGCATGATCCGGCCGAGCGTCAAGCCGAGCGGTCCGCCAAGAAGGAACGCGGCCGGGTCGACCAGGTCCGGGATCGTGAGGAGACCGTCCAGGGGGAGCAGTGCTGCCGTTGCGCCCAGGGCCGCGACAGAGTAGCCCAGGTTTCTTCCTGGCCCCACCAATGACTGGAAGAGCCAGGTGAGAACCGCCAGCGCGACGACAATTCTGATCCCCCGTCCCCTGTGCTCCGCCCGACGCACAGCCTGACGCGGCTCCTCGATGGTGATGCTCAGCAGCGCCTCATCAGGCCACCCGAAGTCGAATACACCGGGCCCGGAGACCCTGTCGGACCGGAAGATCCGGATGCGCTCGCCCGTCTCCTCGTGGAAGCGGGATGCAAAGTCACCCAGGCCGGATGCAAAGGAAGCCGGCAGTTCGGACCGAAGTAGCGAAGCGACGACAGCCGTACCCCCTCCGCCGGAGAGTTCGGCGGTAAAGTACAGGTACGAGAACAGGGGAGTGCCGGCGTAGGTGTAGCGACCTCCTCCTTCGAGCACCGACGCGGGGAGGCGGCCATGGTGGCTCCCCTCCCACGCGATCAGCTTGCCATCGAGGCCAAACACGGCGGTCGCAGTCAGTCCATTGTCGTCGAGCAGGGACTCCAGTGTGTCCTGGAGGGCCGGTCGGAGCTGATCCAGGCTCGCCGCCCGCGCCACCCGCGTCACCGAAGCATCCCCGCGGCTCACGAGGGCATCGAATTCCATGCCGACCTGCTCGGCGACCTGCTCCCGCCGCTCCTCCCAATACTCGTCCCAGCTGTCGGTCAACTTTCGGTCCACGGCGTCTGCGTGGAGTCCGATCCCGACTCCGGCCGCGAGCAGGACGACGCAGGTGCCGTTGCGCCAGCTACCTCTCGACCTCAGAGCCGCCCAGCAAATGACAAGGAAGGCCGCGACCAGGACCCATGCAGTCTGGAACCGCACCCACAGAATCAGCAGGAAGAACCCTATCCAGATGAAAGGGCCGGCCGCTTCCCACGTTTTTGAAGAGGCCTCGTGACCCGTCATCGCGCGCCGCGACCCTGTTGGTCCCGTAGTCGACATCGCCTCGCCCCATCGATCTTTGTCATTAGTTTAAACGTAATGAATCGCGCCTCTACACCGTCACACACCTGCTTCGCGGGGAGCCGTGCGCTCGTCACCCTGGCGGCGGCGATCCTGGTGGCGGCACTCCCCGTCGGCGCAGATGGCCAACTTGTCCTCGATCGTGGGATCTTTCGCCTGTTCGTCGACGGCGAAGAGGCGGGCGAGGAGGAGTTCACGATCCAGCGGATCGGCACAGGGGACGCCCAGGCCACGCTCGCGAGGGGAACCGTCACCATGAACGACGGACGCACCGTGGTGACCGTACTGCGTCTCGAGAGCCCGGCGATGCTTCTCAACGAATACGCAGCCATGGTCACCGGCACCGACACGCTCGCGGTGAGGGTGGTACGGACAGGAGACCGCCTGCGGACCAGGACGGTCGCATCGTGGGGTGAGGAGATGCGGGAGTACAGGGCCCGTGCCACCACAGTCCTCTTCGACGAAGGCGTCGCCCATCACTACTTCCTTCTGGCCCAAATCCTGGAAAGGGGCGGCGAGACGGCCAGCCTGCACGCGTTTGCGCCCCTTTCCGAACGGGAAGAGGCTGCAGCCCGGCTGAGTGTCGGCTCGGAGACGATCATGCTCGAGGGAGAGCGCGTCGAGGCCACGCGAATCGGCTTTGGCTCGGGCCAGGGCGCGGGTACGGCGTGGTTCGACGGTAGTGGACGTCTGGTGCGGGTATCCCTGCCTGCGCGCGGCTTTGCGGCCGAGCGAAGATTCGAGGGTTGAACCGAAAGAGACTCTGGTGCGTAGACGGAAACTGTACGGTGTCTCGCTGCGTAGAGCGGACGGAAGACCCGGGAGGGCCGCAGCCCTCCTTGCAAGGCGACTACAGAAGGAGATCGAGGTGCGAAAGCGAATGAAGGCCCACACCGGGCAGGTGGCGCTGGTGCTTGGGTTGCTGCTCATACCTGGCATCGGGATGCGCCCCGCGTCGAGCCAGGAACAGGTTCCCGCCTCCCTTTCACTTGAAGATGCGTTGCGCATCGCGCTCCGGAACAACCCGGGCATGCAGGCGGTCCGAAACGACATCACGGTCGCGGACTGGAACCTCAACTCGGCCTACGGCGCCTTGCTGCCCTCGGCGTCGCTGAGTTCGAGCCTGTCCTGGCAAGGCGCGGGGGAGCAGAGGTTCGGGAGCATCACGGCCGATCAGCTCGGGTTCCAGGATCAGCCGTCGTTCCTGTTCAGTTCCTACAACGCCGGGGTGAACTTCTCCATGAGCGGACGAACGCTGATGGCCCCCGGGCAAGCGAAGCGGAACCGGGACGCGACCCGGGCCCAGGTTCGCACCGCGGAAGCCGGGCTCCGCCTCAACGTGACCAGGGCATACCTGGAGGCGCTTCGGCAGATCGAGGGGCTGAGTCTGGCCGAACTGGAACTCGCTCGGGCGGAGGTCAATCTTCGCCTTGCCCAGGCGCGCCAGGACGTGGGATCGGGGAACGCCATCGATGTACATCAGGCGGAAGTCAACGTGGGACGGGCGCAGATCACGCTGCTCCAGTCGGGAACCGGAGTCCAGAACGCCCGCATACGACTTCTTCAGCAGCTCGGAGCGAATCTCCGGGGCGAGCCGACGCTGGAGACAAGCTTCGTTGTGACCGAGCCGACCTGGGCGGCGGAAGACCTCCATGAACTGGCGATGGCGGGGAATCCGGACCTCCAGGCCATAAGGGCACAGGAGGAATCGGCCCGGTACGGCGTCCGCATGGCCCGGTCATCCTACTTCCCGAGTGTATCGCTGTCTGCAGATCTGAGCGGCTTCACCCGACAGGCGAGCAGCACCGCCGGCCAGGAGGCGCAAGCCATCGCCGGGGGGGTGGCGCGCGTGCAGCAGTGCATGTCGTTGAACAACCTCCTTTCGCTACTGCCGAACCCCCCGCCCCCGCAGAACTGCTCGCTGCTGGCAACCCCGGAATCGGCGCTCGAAGCGATCCGGTCACAGAACAACGCCTTTCCCTTCAACTTTACCGGCCAGCCTCCTTCGGTCGGGTTCCAGATTTCGATACCGGTGTTTCAGGGGTTGGGTCGGCAGCGGGACCTCGAGAGTGCCAGGGCCCAACTGAGCGACAACCGCTACAGGGTGCGCGAGCAGGAGCTGGCGCTCCGGGCCGACATCGAGTCGCGCACGGCGATCGTCCGCACGGCGTACGAAAGCGCACTGATCGAGGTGCGGAACCAGGAGCTTGCTGACGAACAGCTCCGTCTGGCGCAGGAGCGCTACCGGCTTGGGCTGTCCAACTTCATCGACCTGGTGGAGGCTGAAACGGTGAAAGCCCGGGCAGATCGGGAGCGGGTCCTTTCCATCTTTACCTACCACGACGCGATCGCCGACCTGGAAGCCGTAGTCGGCACGCCCTTGAGGAATCCATAGAGCCATGCGAACACGAAACAAGGTGATCATCGGGGTGGGGATACTCGCGCTTCTCATCGCAGCAGCGGGCCTCAGCACCACCGGGAGGCGCGCGAGTGGCATCGAGGTGCGCATGGAAGCCGTCGATACGCGAGACCTCGTCGCCACGGTTGTCGCCAGCGGCAACGTTCGCGCTCGCCGCAAGGTGGACATCAGTTCCGATATCTCGGCCAGGGTCACACAGCTGCTGATCGACGAAGGCGAAGACGTGGACGAGGGACAGATCCTCCTCCGCCTCGATCCCACGCGCTACCAGGCCGCGGTCAACCGTAGCCAGGCCAACCTGAGCCAGTCCCGGGCCCAGGTGACCCAGGCACGCGCCAATTTCCTGCGGGCGGAGCGGGAATCCGAGCGGATGGCCTCCCTGCGCGCCCGCGACTCCCTGCTGGTCAGCCGTCAGGACGTCGAGAACGCGCAAACCGATCTGGATGTGCAGCGTTCCCTGCTGAATGCCTCTGAATTCGGGGTGTTCCAGGCGGAGGCGGCGCTCGAGGAAGCTCAGGACCAGCTGTCCAAGACAATCATCCGCGCGCCAATGGCGGGGCGTGTCACACGTCTGAACGTGGAGCAGGGGGAAACCGTCATCGTCGGCACGATGAACAACCCGGGAAGCCTCGTCCTGACCGTCTCCGACCTCTCGGTGATGGAAGTCGTGCTGGAGGTCGACGAGACGGACGTTCCGGAGATCGCCCTGGGCGACAGCGCAACCGTCGAACTCGACGCCTTTCCGGATCTGGAATTGCCCGGCGTCGTCGCCGAGATCGGGAACAGTGCCATCCGGCCCCCTTCTCAGGCCGCGGGCACGGGTCAGACACCCACCATCGACTTCGAGGTGGTGGTCACGCTGAGCAGTCCCGAGGTCGAGTTGCGACCCGATCTTTCAGCAACCGCCGAGGTGATCACGGAGACGCGGAACGACCAGCTCAGCATCCCCATCATCGCACTGACCCTGCGGGACGAGGAACAGGACGGGGAAGGCTCCGCGGAGTCTTCGGACAACGGGGCTACGAGTGCAGCATCCGACCCCGTCGAGGGAGTCTTCGTCGTTCGGGACGGCCAGGTCACCTTCACGCCGGTAACGGTGGGAATCGCCGGTCAGGAGTACTTCGAGGTCCTATCCGGACTCTCCCTGGGCGACACCGTGGTCAGTGGCCCCTACCAGATTGTCCGCACGCTTGACGACGGGGACGCCGTGCAGCCTGCCGATGAATCGGATTCAGGTGACGAAAACAACGGAGCGGGCTGATCGTGGCAAGCCCGTTGGGTGATCGGCGGATGCACCGTCGGCCACGGTTTGGTTTCGCGCCTCTCTGCCGGGATGCGTAGATGCACTTTCTGGAAGGAATCCGCCTCGCGTGGGAGCAAATCAGGACCCACCGCCTGAAGAGTTTCTTCACGCTCCTGGGGGTGATCGTCGGGGTTATGTTCCTGATCATCATGGTCAGCATCGTCGAGGGGATGGACCGGTACATTCGGGGCACGTTGACCGAGAAGGTCATGGGAGTGAATACCGTCCGGGTGGGCAGGAATCCAAGGGAGGATATCCACTCGTCGCCGGAGCAGCGGAGGGCATGGGCCCGGGCTCCCCGGTTGAGATTCGATGACCTCGAGCATTTGCGCGAGCGCATCACTCTTCCCGCCCTCATCGGTGCCGAGTCCGACGCCATGGGAGAGCTGCAGTCGGGACAGGGCCTCAAGGTCGAGAATGTCCGGATCGTGGGCGCTTCCGCCGAGGTTTTCGAAATCCACAACTGGAAGGTCGAGCGGGGCCGGGCCTTCACCCGCCAGGAGGCCGAGCAGGGAGTCCCGGTGGTGGTGCTGGGCAAGTCCACGGCCGACGTGCTCTTCGAATCGGTCGATCCGATCGGGAAGAGGGTGCGGATCCGGGGGTTCCCGTTCCGGGTTATCGGAGTCATCGAGGAACAGGGCTCATTTCTGATGATATCGCTCGACAATCTGGCCGTGGCTCCGGCGCGGTCGCCCGTCCAGAGCTTTCTCAATCCGCACGGCATCGTCGACGAGATCATCCTCAAGGCCGGTGCCCCGGAACTCGTCATCCCCCTCCAGCAGCAGACCGTGGAAACCATGCGGATGCGCCGGAGGTTGAGGCCGGCGGAGCTGAACAACTTCGCCGCCGAAACCACTGCGGAGTCTCTTTCCTTCTGGGACACGATCAGCCGGATACTGTTTATTGCCCTGCCGGGTCTCGTCGGTATCTCGCTCGTAGTTGGCGGCATCGTAATCATGAACATCATGTTGGTGTCGGTCATGGAACGGACGCGCGAGATCGGCATTCGCAAAGCGATCGGAGCACGTCGCGCGGACATCCTCGTGCAGGTGCTGATCGAGAGCGGCACCCTTTCCGGCGTCGGTGCGGTCATCGGCGTCGGCATCGGTGCCGCGCTCACGATACTCGTGGGTGCGGTATCCCCTCTTCCGGCCGTCGTTGCGCCCAAGTGGATCGCCTTTGGCGTGACCCTCGGCGTCGTCGTGGGAGTGGCGTCGGGCGTGTACCCGGCGTCGAGGGCGGCGCGGCTCGACCCTGTTGACGCACTGAGGTACGAATGACCGAGAGGAAGATGCGTGGGACCCCTGACCCGGCGGATTCCCGCTCCGCATCGACCGGCCGGGTGCTGGGCGAAGGCTTGCGCGTTGCTTCGAACGCTCTTCGCGCCAACTGGATGCGAACGTTGCTGACGGTTCTCGGAGTAGGCATCGGCGTCGGCGTCGTCGTCACGGTTGCCGCCGTGGTCACGGGCTTCCGCAGCGAGATCATGAGCGCTTTCGAAGCCTCGCCCCCCGGCAGCTTCGCGCTAATGCCCTTCGATTTCTCCGATGTCCGCATCTCCGGCGACGGCTCGGGACGGCCTCCCTGGTGGGACCGTCCCGAGATCACGAATCGCGAGATACGAAGGGTGCGATCCCTTCCCGGGGTGGACGAGGCGGTCGCCGGATTCGACTTCGGAGCGGCGATGCGATACGAGTCCAACTGGGTCCGGGGCATCAATTGGCGTGGCTCTTCCAGTGGGTGGGCCACGTTCACGGGAGGCGACTTCGTTGCCGGTCGCGATTTTACGCCCGCCGAAGTGAGTCAGGCCCGGGGTGTCGTGGTGGTGTCCGAGAAGCTGGCGGAATCGGTCTTCGGCGAGTTGGACCCCGTCGGCAAACGGGTGCGAGTGAACGCCGGCCGACGTGCCGCGAATGAACTCTTTACCGTCGTCGGAGTCTTTAGACCCTTGCCGAACATGTTCGGTGAGGTGGGTGATTTTTTTGCGATGGCTCCGTTCACGGCGGCCGACAAGCGTCTCAAGGCACGTACACGGTGGAACTTCGTGGTCGTCCAGGTGATGCCGAAGGAGGAAGCCACCTCTGAAGAGGCCGAGAACCAGGTGATCACCGCGCTTCGCTCGATGCGCGGCCTGGGGCCCGCGGAGGACAACAACTTCGCCATCATGCGCGGCGAGCAGTTCGTTCAGCTCTTCAACCAGTTCACCGGCATGTTCTTCCTTGTGCTAGTCGCGCTGTCTTCGGTGGGCATGCTCGTCGGAGGGATCGGCGTCATTGGCATCATGCTCATCTCGGTGACCGAGAGGACGCATGAGATCGGTATCCGCAAGGCGATCGGCGCCACGCGCCGCGAGATCAAGTGGCAGTTTCTGATCGAGGCGTCGCTTCTGACGGCGACAGGCGTGGTGGCGGGACTGCTGGTCGGCTGGGGGGGGTCGGAAGCGGTCGCCGCCGTGTCGCCACTGCCGGCCCGGATCCCGATCTGGTCGGTCTTCGCAGCCATCACCGTCGCCGCCGTCACCGGGGTGCTGTTCGGACTGCTCCCCGCCCTGCGCGCGTCCAAGCTACCGCCGGTAGACGCCCTTCGCTTCGAATGATCGAGCCGCTGGATGTCCTCGCGGTCATGGCCCACCCGGACGATGCCGAGATCTTCTGCGGCGGCGCATTGATCAAGTCGGCGGAGTCCGGGGAACGGACAGGCGTCCTGGATCTGACTGCGGGGGAGGCTGGGTCACAGGGGACGATCCACTCCCGGGCCCGGGAAGCGTCTGCCGCGGCCGAGTTGATGGGCCTGGCCGACCGTCGCTGTGCCGGCCTCCAGGACGCAGGGTTGGTCAACAACGTGCAGTCGAGGGTCATTGTGGCCGGGCTCATCCGCATTCTGAGGCCCAGGGTGATCGTGACGCATTGGACGCGAGGGCGCCACCCCGATCACCGGGCGGCCGCCCGGATGACCCGTGACGCGGCTTTTCTGGCCGGGCTGCGGAAGCTTCCCGCCGAGGGCACCCCTCATCGACCCGAGAAGGTGGTGTACGCGCTCGCTTTCCGTGAAGACCCGACAAAGCCCACCTTCGTCGTCGACATCACCGCCCAGATGGACCGCAAGATCGAGGCGCTGTCAGCCTACGGCTCCCAGTTCCGGGGAAAGAGCGGAATCGGAGAGGTGTTCCCGGGAGGAGACCGGCCGCTCTTCGACCAGATTCGCAGCGTGCACGCGACATACGGCTCGCTGATCCGCTGCCGGTACGGAGAGCCCTACTGGACCGAAGAGACCACCGAGGCCGATACGCTGGGAACGTTGCCGGTCCCGACCTTCTAGCCGGGATTGGGTAGCCGGTGGAGACGAACCCCCAACAGCCCGTGGCAGGAATCCGCTGCCTTCGAGCGGAGGTCTGACCACGGACTGTCAGGGGGTTACGGCCCTACCGGCAACTTTCCAAGGTCAAAAGGTCGGCCCGAAAAACGGGTTGCAGCATTGGGTCAATCCCGGAGTGCACTGGATATGCATGCAGATCTCGAAGGGCCCCAGCCGGATTGCCCATCTACCCGGAATAATTTGGCGGGCCGCCAATGTTCCGTGGTCTGCCACAGCCGGAGCGGCGAAGGACAACGCTAGCGTCATCCCGGCGGCACATAGCCCGGCCGCTGCCCGCGCACGCCTTGTGCGGGCCTGATGCCGTGTAGTTCGTACTGCATTCTCTTTCGTACTTCTCATTGTCGATTCTCCGTTTCGTGATATGGCGGGTCAGAAGCCCACAGAGCCACAGCATGTTCCATGGCCCGGGCACGGGTCCTTCGTGCATCTCTTGAAGATCCACCAACCCCGGACTTCGAATTGGGACGTGCCCATGGCGCGCGCTTCCGAATCGAATACCGGCGCCACACTGCCTACCATCGGCACGAGAAAGGAAGACGCCATGGTCATGGCGAACACCTTTGCCCGAATCGCCCTGCGAAGCGCGGAGCGGCGGGTTCCTCTGTCTACGTCCTGCATTGTCTGTTCCTCCGATCCTGCTGTATCAGCATGTTGTCCTGACGAGACGTTCATTCACTGGCGCGGAGGGGGTGACCCTCCTGCTTGTCTGTGTGCTACAAGTCGTAGCAGCACCAACCCGTTCCCGGGCAGGTATCCCAACAGATGTCGAACCGCCAGATACGGACTACCCTCTCCGTGTAGACCTGGGCCTGCAGTTCCGATGCCGCCGGGGGAACCATACCGAGGTCACCAGTCGTGGGCGCCACCGCGGTCAGGATGAGCGCCATCCCGATGGCCGTCCTACGCACTGTCCTGCGAATCCTGCTGCCACTGCTATTCTGTTCCTGCATTGTTCCTCACTCCTTCATTGAATTGTTGTTGGAGGACCGATCGTTCCCGCATCCCTTGGCCCGCGCTGGCCCCCCGTTCCACGAGCGCTTGCAGGTAGGTGGCCAGATCCAGAGAATCCGATGGCGAACGCCAGGCATCCGCTACATCTGAATCCACCTTGGCCACGATCACTGAATTCCGGTTGGTGACATAGAAGACGGCCAGCCGCGCGCGGCCGAAGGCGAGGGCATAGTCGGCCCGCGATAGAACCACGACCCTGGCCGAGATCCGCTGGGAGGCCAGAAAGCCGACGACCAGGTCTCGATCCTGGTCGCCCCGCTCGCCGACCGCCACGACCAGAAACTCGACGCGGTCGCCCAGACTGCGCTGCAGAGCCCTCACCGTCCGGGCTGGATCGCCCAGGTTGCAACCGAGACACTCCCTGGCGTCGAACACCCAAACCAGAGCCGGGCGGTCTCCCGACAGTGCAACAGCCGGGACAGGGTCGCCCACTGCCGGGGCCTCACCGTTGGGTTGACCCGGGACCGCGCATGCGCAGAGGAGCATCGCCACGGTCACTGGCAGCCTGCCGTACAGCCCTGAACAGCCGCCGAGAGAGCCCGCTGCCTCGCGTAGACGCTCCATTCTCTACTCCCGGCCCTTCCTGCGTGCGACCAGCCAGCGATTGGGCAGTACCGACGCGGGATCATCGAAGTAGAAGAGGTCATCTTCCAGAGCGAACAGCCTGGGCATGTTGGAGGCGCTCCACAGGAGACGCCCCTGCCGATCGATGATCAGAAGATCCCAAACGGCGTCGAACTCGCGTGTCTGGAGGGACTGCACGACCAGGTCGCCACCGCGCAGAATGTAGACGCCGAACACCTCGGTCATCCGGTCGAACAGGGATCGTCTCTCTTCGGGATCGGAAACCACCCCCCCAACCCTGGGCAACTCGCCCATGGGCCTCGGTAGCGGCAACGGCAACCGGTCGAGCAGCTCACCCTGCGTGTCGAACTTGTAGAGCGTGTCCGATAGGGCCCAGACAGCCCAGATGGTGTCGTGCTCCAGGGTGGCCGAGGCCCCCTGAAACGAGGAAGCGTAGGCACGCGATTCCTCCGGTACCCCCATCGGCAGAAAGGATCGCTCCAGTCGATCCGCCGCGCGGTCCCAGATGTGGAAGAAGCGAGGTTGCTCTTCGCCGTTGATCGTTCCCGCCAGCAGGTACCGGCCACCTCCCAGATCCTGTGCGCCCTGGATCGCCTCCACCGGCGTAGCTACAACCTCCGGATCGCCTTCCGGTGGAAAGAAAGTGAGCCGTGACATCTCGACGTCGCCGACCACGACGCCGCCGTCCGAGGTCGGGTGCGCGATCAACGGAAACGCGAATTCCCCGGGCCCCTCGCCTCTGCGGCCCAAAACGGCCCGGAGCTCCCCATCAAAGCTGAAGACATTGACCTGGCCCTCCATGGGCTCGGACACGAGCAACTGGCCGCGGCCGTCGTTTGTCACCAGGGGTCGCACGGTCATGGCCTGGTCCGTCTCTTGAAGGATCAGGCTTCGCACCACCTCGAAGGATTCCGAGAATGCGGCCATGTCGACCAACTCGGCATCGGCCGAGACCGTGGGTGCCCCGGAAGGAGCCGCCGGCGCGGGCGCGTCCTCCGCCGTGTCGCAGGCCGGCACGACGGAGAGCATGAGCAGACAGATGAACCGGCCAGGGAGTTTGAAACGTTCGGGCCCGAATCGGGCCGGCGGATTGATTCCTTGTTTCTGGCGTCTCTGTCTCGTCTCGGCGGTCGCCATCGTGGCGGCTCCTTCCGTTCGCGGGTCACTGGGGCCTGGATCGGGCTGCGCCCGTTTGTCTGTAGCAGGCAGTTCAGCCGGAACGGGTCAGCGTGGAACAAGATGGGACCGCCGGAAGGGCACACGTATAGCTGGATGGGACAATCTTCCGGAAGCGAGGCTCTCGCGCGGAAAACAACGCGGATGCAGCGGGGATCTCGGCGCGAGGAGCTAGACGCGCACCCCCTGGTCGCGCAGCCACGTCTCCATCGTCGCCTGTATCTCCCGCAGCCGGTCACGCGTCTTCGCCTCGTACCTGGCCACAACCACCGGCTGAGTGTTCGAAGCGCGGATGAGCCCCCATCCGTCTCCGAAGAGGACGCGTACGCCATCGACCGCGATCACGGCGTGGCGAGCGCTGAAGTGCGCCCGTGCATGCTCCACCAGGGCGAACTTGACCTCCTCGGGGACATCGATGCGGAGTTCGGGGGTGGACACATAGCCGGGCAAGGCGCCCGACAGCGCCGAGAGCGGGCGGTCCGAAGCAGCAACCAGCTCCGCCAGACGGCAGGCCGCGTACAGCGCGTCGTCGAAGCCGTAGTAGTCATCCGCAAAGCAGATGTGCCCCGACAGCTCCCCCGCGATTGGCGCGCCCATTTCCTTCATCTTCTCCTTGATGAGGGAGTGGCCGGTCTTCCACATGACCGGGAGCCCGCCTGCCCTCTCGAACTCCTCGGGGAGGATCTGCGAACACTTCACATCGAAGACCAGCGTCTGGCCCGGTCCCTGCCGCCGGAGGATATCGAGGCCGAAGAGGAGGAGGAGGATGTCACCGCGCACGACATCGCCCCGATCGTCCACCACGCCGATTCGATCCGCGTCTCCGTCGAAGCCGATCCCCAGATCAGCCCCGTGACTTCGGACGGCGGCGATCATGTCCTGCACGTACTCGTCCACCGTCGGGTCCGGATGATGGTTGGGGAAGGTACCGTCCGATTCGCAGTAGAGGGGGATCACATCGAGGCCCACGGAGCGCAGCAGCTCGACGGCGACGACCGATCCGGTCCCGTTGCCACAGTCCACGACCACCTTGAGCGGCCGCGCCAGCCGGAAGCGCCCCGCGACGTCGGCCGCATATGGTGGCAGCGGGTCCACCGTCTCCAGGCTCCCCACACCCTCGGTCAGATCCCGGTTGCGGATGCGGCCGAGCAGCCCCTGGATGGCGTCCCCGTGAACGGACCCCTTCCCCATCGTCATCTTGATGCCGTTGTACTCGGGCGGGTTGTGGGAGCCCGTTACCTGGATCGAGCCGTCTGCGCGCAAGTGGTATTCGCTGAAGTAGGTCACGGGTGTGGGAACCGTACCGAGCTGCACGACGTCACACCCGGCCGATCGCAGGCCGCGCACGAGCCCCGCACGGATCGACGGGGAGGAAGGACGGTTGTCGGCCCCAACCACTACACGTGGAGAAGATCTGGAGGTGCGGTCCCTCAGCTCGGACGCGTACGCTTCCCCCACAGCCTCCGCCACCGAGGCATCGAGGTCGGAACCGACGACTCCCCGGATGTCGTACTGGCGGAAGATGTGCTCCCTGAGGTTCATCGGGAAGCAGTCCTGCCTTGGCCGTCAGGGGCCAGCCGCGGCCGCGGCACCCGCAACGAGGTGCCTGAGGCCGTCGATCGAGCTGGCTGCCAGATCCAGGGCCGCGCCCGGGAAGACACCGGCCAGGAGGATGAGTGCGACACTCACCACGAGCACGATCCGGGTGGCGAAGGGGGTCATGATCCGTTCGCCCGCCGCTGCGGCGCCGGGGGCTGCCTTCATCCACATGTACCACGCAACGCGGAGGTAGTACCAATAGGAGACCACCGTGGTCAGGACGAGGATCACCGAAAGCACCCACAACCTGGACTGCGCCGCTCCCAGGAGGAGATGGTACTTGGCGATGAAGCCCGCCGTGCCGGGGAATCCGGCCAGAGACAGCAGGAACACGGTCATGAAGACGCCGAGCACCGGCTTCCGCCACCCGAAACCGGCGTAATCCTCGATCCGGGAGTTGCCCTCGGTCTGGTTGCCGACGGTGATCACGACGCCGAACGTGCCGATGGTCATGACCGTGTAGACGAGGAGGTAGAAGAGCAGTCCGGCCGCCGCCGTGTCATTGGCCGCCACCAGGGCGACGAGAAGGTAGCCGCCGTGCGCGATCGACGAGTAGGCGAGCATGCGCTTGACACTCGACTGGACCAGCGCCACAACGTTGCCTGCAACCATGGTGATGGCCGCGATCCACCACAGGATGCTCCACCACTGGGCGTAGAGGCCGTCCAGCCCGACCAGAAAGACTCGCAGGAAGGCGACGAAGGCGGCGGTCTTCACCGAAGCCGCCATGAAGGCCGTGACGGGCGTGGGAGCGCCTTCGTAGACGTCCGGCGTCCACATGTGGAAGGGAACGGCCGAGACCTTGAAGGCGAAGCCGATGGCCAGAAGCGCCACCGCCGGCGTCATCAGTTCCATGGCCACCGTGCCGTCCTGAACGGCCACGGCGATGGCGTGGATGTTCGAGCTGCCCGCGGCACCGTACATGAGCGCGATGCCAAAGAGGAGGAACCCGCTGGCGAAGGCGCCCAGGAGGAAGTACTTGAGGCCTGCCTCCGCCGACCGGCGATCGCGCCGGTTGAAGCCCGCCAGGGCGTACACCCCGATGGACATGAGTTCGAGGCCCAGGAAGATCACCATCAGATCCCGGGCCGACGCCATGAACATCATCCCCACGGTCGCGAAGAGGATGAGAGAGTAGTACTCCCCGGCCTGGAGCCTCTGCTTCGCGACGTAGGGCAGGGAGATGACGATCGAGAGGGCCGCTCCGATGATGAATACCCAGTTGGCGAAGAGCCGGAACCGGTCCACGGCGATCATCGCGGTGGCCCCATCCTCGCTCACGCCCGAATAGAGCCACCCGTTGGCAACCGCCGCGATGGCGAGTCCGGCAAGCGCCAGCCAGCCAAGCTCCTGGCCTCCCCCGCCCTCCTGTTTCCGGGACACGCCCACGATGAGAACCGCCATTCCCCAGGCCGAGAGTACCAACTCGGGGAGGAGGGCCAGCACGTAGTGAAAGCTGGAGGTGTAGTCGAGGACCATCGGCTCAGTCCTCCCGGGCCGGAGTGCCGGGGAGCAATGCCACCGCACCTTCAATGGCCCGGTCACGCGTCGGCAGGGAGGCCGGGGTGCTGCCCGCACGCTGCTCCGCGTCTGCGTCCAACGGGGCCGCGCCCAGATCCAGGCGTGCGCCTTCCACGCGTTCCAGCACCACCTGGACGCTCGGTTCCATGCGCTCGAGGAAGGGTGCGGGGTGGACGCCGATCCATATCATCAGCGCGACCAGCGGACCCATGATCACCATCTCACGCCGGGAGAGGTCGGGAAACGTCCTGTTCTCGGGCTTGTCCAGCTCGTTGAAGAGGACCCGCTGCACCATGGGCAGCATGTAGTAGGCCGCGAAAACCACTCCCGTGGCGGCCACGATCGCCGTCAGTGCGTGGGTCTCGAAGGTCCCCAGCAGGGCCAGGAACTCGCCGACGAAGCCGCTCGTCCCGGGGAGCCCGATCGAAGCCAGCGCAGTGATCACGAAGGCGGTCGCGAAATAGGGAGCCACGCGGCCGATGCCCCCGAAGTCCTCGATGAGCCGCGTGTGGCGCCGTTCGTACATCATGCCGAGGAGCAGGAAGAGCGCGCCGGTCGAGATGCCGTGGCTGATCATGACCACCATGCCCCCCTGAAGGCCGTTCAGGGTAAGCGCGAAGATGCCGATCACGACGAATCCCATGTGCGCCACCGAGGTGTAGGCGACAAGCTTCTTCGCATCCGGCTGCACCGCGGCGACCCACGCCGCGTAGATGATCCCCACCACACCCAGAACCAGCATGACCGTGACGACGGCCGGGTGCTGGGCCGCGCCGGGGAAGAACGGCAGCAGGAATCGCATGAAGCCGTACGTGCCCATCTTGAGCAGCACCGCGGCCAGAACGACCGAGCCGGGTGTGGGCGCTTCCACGTGGGCGTCGGGGAGCCAGGTGTGAAGGGGGAACACGGGCACCTTGATCCCGAACGCGAGCGCGAACGCCGCGAAGAGCCATATCTGTTCGCGCAGCGTCAGCTCCGCGTTCAGGAAGGCCTCGTAGCCGAATGAGCCGACACCGCTGCTGAAGTAGATGTAGAGGATCGCGACCAGCATCAGGAGGGAGCCCACGGCCGTGTAGAGGAAGAACTTCACGGCCGCGTAGACCCTTCGTTCACCCCCCCAGATGCCCACGATGAAGTACATCGGGACCAGCGTGAGCTCAAAGAAGACGTAGAAGAGGAAGATGTCGGTGGCCAGGAAGACCCCGACCACACCCATCTGCAGGAGCAGCATGAGGGCGTAGAACGCCTTCCGCCGGGTCTTGATGTACTCGAACGAACCCAGGATGGCGATTGCGCTGGTGAACGTCGTCAGGAGGACCATGAAGATGGAGATCCCGTCGAGTCCAAGGGCGTACGACACCCCCCAGGACTCGATCCACGGGGTCGACGACTCGAGAGCGAAGCCCCCGTCGCCCGGATCGAAGCCCCACCACAGCCCCAGACTGAGGACGAAGACCAGTGCTGACCACCCGAAAGCGATGTGACGGGCTCGGTCAGCCGAGGACACGAGGACGTGCGTCAGGCCCACGGCCGGCAGCCAGATCAGCGCGTGGAGGACCCAGTCCTCATAGAGGAGTGATGCCAGAAAATCCGTCATGGTGTCATTGCAGCAGGACCGCGGCGCCCAGGACGAAGAGCACGCCCAGGGTCAGCACGAAAGCGTACATGTTCACCTGGCCGGTCTGGAAGAGACTCATGGTCCAGCCGGACAGACGTGCGAAGTTACCCGTGAAGTTCACGAATCCATCGATGATCACCGTGTCGATCACCTTCCAGCACCACCTCGACGCGGCGAGCAGCGGCCGCACCACGAGGCTGTCGTACACCTCGTCGAAGTACCACTTGTCGTAGACGGCGCGCCGCAGTCCGCCGGTCGGACCGGGATCCCGGGTGGCGGGAACGTATTTGTTGGCGCCCACGACCCTGAAGGCCGCAGCCACCGTGACGGCGGCGGCAAGCGTCGAGATCAGAGCCCAGGCGACCTCCCCTCCCCCGGTCGGGGCGGCGTGTGCGGCTTCCCCAAAGCCGGCAACCTGGATCTGCGCGGCCGCGTGGGTGACCGGTTCCAGCCAGTGGTGGAGCCATTCGCTCATCGGCAGCACGCCGAACAGCCCGGCGAACGACTCCCGGAGCGCGTCCGGTACGTTGATCCAGCCCCCGAACACCGAGAGCAGCGCCAGCACGATCAGTGGAACGGTCATCACCCGCGGCGCCTCGTGGATGTGTGACCTGCCCGCCTCGCCGGTCCGGTTGGTGCCGTGGAAGGTCATGACCATCAGGCGGGTCATGTAGAACGCGGTCATGAGCGCCGTCGCCAGCGCCACCACCCAGTAGACCGTGTACAGCGTCCCGAAGGGGTTCGACTCGGCTCCCGCCCAGGCCGCCGTGTACCAGATGATCTCGTCCTTCGAGAAGAAGCCCGCAAAGGGCCAGATCCCGGCAATCGCCAGGGTGGCGATCCACATGACGACGCATGTGACGGGCATGTATTTGCGCAGCCCGCCCATGTTGCGCATGTCCTGCTCGTCGAGGTGGCCGGCGGCGTGGTGGGTCGCGTGGTGCATGGAGTGGATGACCGCGCCGGCCCCGAGGAAGAGGAGCGCCTTGAAGAAGGAGTGCGTTACCAGGTGGAAGATCGACGCCGTGAAGGCGCCCACCCCGGCGGCCAGGAACATGAAACCGAGCTGCGACACGGTGGAGTAGGCCAGCACCTTCTTGATGTCGTACTGCTGCAAGGCGATGGTCGCCGCGACGAGCGCGGTGAGCACTCCGATCCCCGCGACCACCGCCTGGCTGGTGGGCGCGAGGGCGTACAGCACGGACGACCGCGCCACCATGTACACGCCGGCGGTGACCATCGTCGCCGCGTGGATGAGGGCGGAGACGGGCGTGGGGCCGGCCATCGCGTCGGGGAGCCAGACGTGAAGCGGGACCTGGGCGCTCTTTCCGGCCGCGCCGAGCATCAGCAGGAGGGTGACGGCCGTGACCGTCGCGCCGCCAGCGGCAAGCTGCCCCTCCGCCCCGGCGAAGATCGGGCCGAAGTCCAGTGTCCCGAAGTTGTTGAAGAGCAGGAACATCGCCAGCAGGAACCCGACATCGCCGATCCGGTTGACGATGAACGCCTTCTTGCCCGCGTCCGACTTGTCGCGGTCGCTGAACCAGTAGCCGATCAGCAGATAGCTGCAGAGTCCCACGCCCTCCCAGCCCACGAACATCGTCGCGTAGCCGGAGCCCATGACCAGCACGAGCATGAAGAAGACGAAGAGGTTCAGGTAGGCGAAGTAGCGGGGGTAGCCCTGGTCGTCCCTCATGTAACCCACGCTGAACACGTGGATGAGGAAGCCCACACCGGTGACAACCAGCATCATCACCATCGACAGCTGGTCGAGCTGGAGGGCGGCATCCACGCTGAGCGTATCGGTCGCGATCCAGCTCCAGTATGTCCGGACCACAGGGTCGTGCAGGTCGGCGGGCATTCCCGCGAAGTTCACCAAAGCCAGGATGAAGGCGAGCAGCATCACCCCCGGACCAATCAGCGTCGGAAGGGTGTGCGTGCGGGGACGGGACGGGCCCGCGAAGGGATTCCACTCCTGGCCGCCACGCAACGCCGCGGACGAACGCCCGGCTGCCCGAAGCGCGAGAATGCCGTTGAGCACGAAGCCCAGCAGCGGCAGCAGGACGATCAGCCCGGGAAGCACCGGCTCCCAGTGCTCGGTGGCCTGGGCTGCGACACCGGGCAGCGAGCCCGGGGCCGGAGCCGACAGGACGCCGGCGAGGGCGGTCACGGCGGATTCGACGGTCCCCACGTGAGTCACCACTTCAGGAAGTTGAACTTGTCCACGTTGACCGTCTCATAGTGCCGGAAGATCGAAATGATGATCGCGAGTCCGACAGCCGCCTCGGCCGCCGCCACGGTCATCACGAAGAAGACGAAGATCTGGCCCTCGATCCCCGTGTACCGGGACAGGGCCACGAAGGCCAGATTGACCGCGTTGAGCTGCAGCTCGATGCAGAGAAAGATGATGATCGCGTTCTTGCGGACCATCACCCCGAGGGTACCGATCACGAAGAGCGCCGCGCTCAGCAGGAGGGCCTGAGTCAGCATTCGACCTCCGTCATGTGCGGGGCTTGGCGAGGACGACGGCGGCCACGATCGCGACGAGCAAGAGCAGCCCCGTCAGCTCGAAAGCGACCACATAGTCGGTGAACAGGGGGTCCGCGATGACTCCGACGGCGCCCTTCTCGGCCACGGCCGCATCGATTGCGGCAGCGGCCGCGGCTCCGTCACCCCGGACGCCCATCTCTCCCGCTCCCATGAATCCCTTGAGCAGCACCCCCGCCGTGAGTCCGACGACCACAAGCGACAGCAGGTACCAGAATCCGTACTTGACGTCGGCGCGGTAGTCGTGCCCCAGGTTGAGAAGCATGATGACGAAGAGGAAGAGCACCATGATCGCCCCGGCATAGACCAGCACCTGAATCGCCGCCAGGAAGTGCGCCTCGAAGAGCACGTAGATCCCGGCGACGCTGGCCAGGGTCACCACCATGAAGAGGAGGCTGGCCACCGGACTACGGCCGGTCACGACGCCGATGGCGCCGCCGACGGCGACCACCGCGAACAGGACAAAGAGGACTTCAGTCATTCGGAGCGCGGATCCGAAGGGTCCCAGAGGAGCGTTGTCGGGTGGTCCTGCTCCATGAGACGATCCAGATCGTACACGAAACGATCCCGCGTGTACTCGGCGTTCTCGAAGTGCTGGCCGACGTGAATGGCCTCGACGGGACAGACCTCCTGGCACATCCCGCAGAAGATGCAACGGAACTCGTCGATTTCGTAGACGATCGGGTAGCGGTTCCCCTGATCGTCCTCGCCGCCCACCAGGCGGATGCAGTTCGCGGGACACACGGTGGGACAAAGTCCGCAGGCCACGCACTTGGGACGACCGTCCGCGTGGACTTCCATGCGGTGGGTGCCGCGCCAGCGGGGACTCAGGTCGGGCTGCTCCTCGGGGTATTCCAGGGTGACATGGGAGGGACGCACGAGGTGTTTGAAGGTCAGGCTCATCCCCTTCAGGGTGGCGCGCATGTACGATGTGCGGCCCGCCTCGGGGCGCCTCATCACCTTGACAGATATCGCCATTGCTATCGTACTCCCGTTCAGTTCGAGACGGCCCGGCCGTCGCCCCCGGTTGCGGCCCCGACACGTCGCCGGGCCACGTCCCGCTTCCTGTGGGCCCCGGAGATGACCCGGTCGCGGTCGACGAAGAAGAGGAACGCAAGGGTGGTGACCCCGCTCACTGCGGTGAGTACGGCCCCGTACAGAAAGCCGAACGGTATCCCCAACTGGTCGAGGACGAGCATGGTCCCCGCGATCAGCATGATGTATCCGAGCGCCGCCGGCAGCAGCACCTTCCACCCCAGGTGCATGACCTGGTCGTAGCGGAAGCGGGGCAGCGTCCAGCGTATCCAGATGTAGAGGAGGACGAAGAAGGCGGTCTTGGCCACGAAGGCGCCCAGCGTGAGCAGGGTGATGAGCACGTGGGGAGTCGCCGGGATTGGCGCCCCGGCATCGTCGAAGCCGCGAATCCAGCCGTCCCCGTGGCGGAACATGTCGTCGCCGGTCCAGAGTGGAATGTCCCAGCCGCCGAAGAAGAGCGTCGCCATGAGCGCCGACGCAGTAAGAACGTGGGAGTACTCGGCGATGAAGAACATCGAGAACTTCATGGCGGAGTACTCCGTGTGGTACCCCGCGATGAGCTCCGACTCGGCTTCGGGCATGTCGAAGGGAAGCCGGTTCGTCTCGGCCAGGGCGGAGATCAGGAAGAAGATGAAGGCCAGCGACAGCGGGAAGACGAACCACAGGCCCAGTTGCTGCTGCTGCCACACCATCTCGGTAAGGGTCACGTTTCCGGCGAGCAGGAGTACCGCGATGACGCTGAGCCCGAGGGCAACCTCGTAGGAGATCATCTGGGCCGACGCGCGCAGTGCGCCCAGGAAGGCGTACTTGTTGTTGGACGCCCATCCGGACAGCACGATCCCGTACACAGCCAGCGACGAGAGCGCGAGGATGTAGAGGATCCCGATCGGGACGTCCGCCACGATCATGTCCACCGTCCCGACCGGCGTGGGCAGTGGCGCCGCGACGGGGATGACGGCGAAGGTGATCACCGCCGGCATGATCGCCAGGGCGGGACCGAGGACGAAGTAGAACTTCGCCGCCGTTCCCGGCATGGTCTCTTCCTTGATGATGTTCTTCAAGCCGTCCGCGATCGGCTGCAGCAGTCCGAAGGGGCCGACCCGGTTGGGGCCCAGGCGGTCCTGGATGAAGGCGGAGACGCGGCGCTCGGCCAGCGTCATGTACGCTACCGCCCCCATGACGACCGAGAAGACGGCGAGCACCTTCACGGCGCCGATGACCACGAACCAGGTGGTCGTGAGTTCGTTCATCTCACCCATGAACGGCCTCCAACGGGACTCCCGACTCTCCGATCGCCTCGTAGGTGAGACCCGCGAACGCCTCGCGCCCGCCCGCCAGCCCGGCGAACACCTCGGCGGCGCTGGCGGGTGTCTTTCCGCCCCGCAGCGCTGCCGCCAGGGCACCCAGAACCAGCCACGCCGGCCGTGCCGAGCCGGGGGGACGGAGTCCGGGCCAGAACCGCTGCACCCTCCCCTGCGCATTCACGAACGATCCCTCTTCCTCCGCGAAGGTCGTCACCGGAAGGACATAGTCCGCGTTGCGGGCGGCGGGCGAATCGAAGCTGCCCAGGTACACGAACAGGCCGGCACCGGCTCCGAAGTCCTCATCCTGGTCACCCAGCTCGTCACCGAGCACCAGCACGATCCCGTCGTGGCCGGCCACTTCTTCGAGCCCGCCTCCGCCGTCGTCGTCCCCGGTGCGCTCAAAGCCGAGCAGACCAGCGCCGTCGACGTTCGGAGCCAGGTCGCGCCGGCGCACCAGCAGAGGGTAGCCCGGCAACGGTTCCTCGTCCGCCGCCCGAGGGGAGCGGAAGACCCGTGCCGATACGGTCCCGGCCGCCTCGGCCAGCGAACCAAGGGCCGCCAGCCCCTCGTTGGAGGTCTCTGCCGACCCCACCACCATCACGTCACCGCCGCCTTGCAGCCGGGCGAACAGGTGCTCCAGAGCTGTCTTCCAGTCCACGGCACACCGATCCGCACCGCGCCCCGCCATGGGAGACTCCAGGCGCCCCGGCCGGTTCATCCACTCGTAGTTGGCCCGGCCGTAGTCGCACATCCAGTGGCCGTTGACCTCCTGGTTCTCGCGAGGCCTGAGCCGCTGCACGAGGTTGTCGCGGGTGTGCAGCTCGACGTTGCAGCCCTGCGAGCAGCTGGTACAGACGGAGGGCGTGTGATCCAGATCCCACGCACGGGCCTTGTGCAGAAAATCCTTCGAGACGAGGGCGCCGACCGGACAGATGTCGACCACGTTGCCGGCGAAGGAAGCCCCCTCCAGGCCACTGTCGAAAAAGGTGTCGATCACCGCACGGCTGCCCCGCTCCACCACCGTCAGCCGGGAATCCCGCGCGACCTCGTCCATGAAGCGAACGCAGCGCGTGCACATCACGCAGCGGTCACCGTAGTAGAGGACGTCCCCGCCGAAGTCGTCGCGTCCGAAGACACGCTTCGGCTCCCGGCCACGACCGTGTTCCCTGCCCTCGTCGAAGACATAGTCCTGGAGCTTGCACTCGCCCGACATGTCGCAGATGGGGCAGTCCAGCGGGTGGTTCACCAGGTAGAACTCGAGGACCCCCTGGCGCATCCGCTTGGCGGCGGGGCTGTCCGTGTGGACCACCTGGCCGTCCTGCGCCATGGTCACGCACGATGGTTGCAGCTTGGGCGCCCCCTCGACCTCGACCAGGCAGATCCTGCACTGGGCCGGGGCCGAGAGACCCGGGTGATAGCAGTAGTGCGGAACCTCCGTCCCCTGCGTCTCGGCCGCGTGCAGCAGCGACGTTCCCCTGGGCACCGTGACCTCGCGGCCGTCGATCGTCAGGGTGACCGTATCGGCTTTCCGACCGTTATGCGGCATGGGGTTTCCTCGGCTGCTTCAGGCGGCCGCCGCTCGGGTGAAGCGGGGACTCCGGGGACGGGTAAACGCGACACATCAGGCTGCTCCGACCCGCTCCCCGCGGCGGATGAGCGCCAGGTAGTCTTCGCGGAACTTCTCGATCGACGAGATGATGGGCATGGCCAACGAATCCGACAGGACGCAGATCGTCGTCCCGGTCATCTGCTCGGAAATCTGCACGAGGGTATCCAGGTCGTCCTCCGTGCCCCGGCCGTCCTCGATGCGACGCAGGATCCTGGTGGCCCATGCGGTGCCTTCACGGCAGGGCGTGCACTGGCCACACGACTCGTGCGCGTAGAAGTGTGCCATGCGACGGACCTGCTTGACGATGTCGGTGGTCTCGTCCATGACGATCACCGAAGCGCAACCGAGCATCGAGCCGGCGGCCTCGACCCCCTCGTAGCAGAGCGTGCACGCCCTGCAGTCGTCGGCGCTCATGATCGGCACGGAACTGCCGCCGGGGATGACCGCCTTGAGGGCCCGGCCGTCCCGCATGCCGCCGCAGACGTCCTCGATGAGCTCCATCATCGGAAAGCCCAGGGGGAATTCGTAGTTGCCCGGCTTGTTCACATGGCCGGAGACGCAGAACAGCTTGGTGCCCGGGCTCTTGTCCGTCCCCCACTGGCGGTACCACTCACCGCCGTGGCGGGCGATATGGGCTGTCGCGCACAGAGTCTCCACGTTGTTGATGGTCGAGGGCATCCCGAAGGCGCCAACCGCCGCCGGGAAGGGCGGCTTGATATGCGGCTCCCCCCGGCGCCCCTCGAGCGAGTTCATGAGGCCCGTCTCTTCGCCGCAGATGTAGGCGCCCGCCCCGACGTGCAGGGTGATGTCGATGTCCACGCCCGAGCCCAGGATGTCCTTGCCCACGAGCCCCTCCGCGTACGCTTCCTCGAGCGCCCGCGCCATCACCAGCGTCGTCTCGAAGAACTCGCCGCGCAGGTAGATGTAGCAGTGCGAGGCACCGATGGCGTAGGAGCCGACCAGACAGCCCTCGATGAGCTGGTGCGGCGTCCACCGCATGAGTTCACGGTCCTTGAAGGTGCCGGGTTCCGACTCGTCGGCGTTGCAGAGCAGGTAGTGCGGGCGACCCGAGTTCTTCGGCATGAAGGACCATTTGAGCCCGGTCGGGAATCCCGCCCCGCCCCTTCCACGCAACCCGGACGCCTTTACGTCTTCGATCGTCGCTGCGCGCCCGATCTCCAGTGCCCGGGCAATCCCCTCATATCCGCCGACACGCCTCCACCCGGCCACCGTACGGGCCGAGGGATCCCCGAAGCACTCGCTCAGGACCCGGGTTTCCTTCTCGTGTCGGTAGGGGTAGGCCAAGGTCTATTCCTTACAATTCGCTCTTCAGACGCTCGAGCACGGCCGGCACATCGGCGGCCGACACGTCCTCGAAGTAGCGCGAGTTGATCTGGACGCAGGTGGGAAACCCGCACGCCGCCAGGCACTCGGCCTCGATGACCGTGAAGTCTCCGTCGCTCGAGGTCTCTCCGAGTTCCGTCCCCGTGTGTTCGAGGAAGGCCGCGAGAACTTCGTCGGCACCGCAGAGATTGCACGAGATGTTGGTGCAGACGTGTATGAGAAAACGCCCGACCGGACGTTTGTTGTACATCGTGTAGAAGGTGGCGACACCCCGCACGTAGGCGCTGCTCAGCCCGAGCAGTTCGGCAACCTCGTCCATCGTCGCCGGGGAGATGTGGCCGCGGAGCTCCTGGGCCAGATTGAGCGCGGGCAGCAGAGCCGCACGGGCCGTCGGGTATCGGCTTCTGATCTTCTCGAAGCGCTCCTGGTACGGTCCCTCGAAGAGCGGTGCGTCCGGGTTCTTCTCCACGAGCATGTACGGCAGGCTCGCCGAAACCGACGGATGTCCCCCGTCGAGTGGGGATTCACCGACGTATTCGGTCCCGCGCACATCGGCTTCGGTAAGGTCGAACTCGCCGGTGTTGCCGGCCCAGCCGGGGTTGCGGAACTGGATCTCGCTCAACGGTCGATCTCCCCCAGGACGATGTCCAGGCTCGCATTGATCACGATCAGATCGGCAATGAGGTGTCCTTCGGCCAGCTTGGGGATCGCCGACAGGTTCACGAACGACGGAGGACGGATGCGCCAGCGCACCGGCTTCGGCCCGCCGTCGCCCACGACGTACATGCCCAGCTCGCCCTTGGAGCCTTCCACCGAGAACCAGCAGTCCTCCGCAGGCGCCGGAATCCCTTCGGTGATGAGCTTGAAGTGGTGGATCATCGACTCCATGTCGGACATGCAGTCGGTCTTGGAGGGCAGGCTGATCCGGGGATCGTCCACATCCATGGGCCCGCCCGGAAGCCGGTCCAGAGCCTGGTGAAGGATGCGGATGCTCTGCCGCATCTCGTCCATGCGCACCAGGTAGCGGTCGTAGCAGTCGCCGTGGCAGCCGATCGGGACCTCGAAGTCGTAGCTCTCGTAGTCGTAATACGGCCTGTCCTTGCGCACGTCGTAGGGGACTCCGCTGGCGCGCAGGTTGGCTCCGGTGAGCCCGTGGTTGACCGCTTCATCCGCCGAAATGGCGCCGATCCCCTGGGTGCGGCCTACGTGGATGGCGTTGCACGTGAGGAGACCGTCGATCTCGTCGAGGGTGGCCGGGAGGTTGTTGACGAAGTCGCGGACGCCGCGCGCCCAACCCTCGGGCAGATCGGCCATCATCCCGCCGATGCGGGTGGCCGACGTCGTGATCCGCGCCCCGGTGAGCGCCTCGTGCAGCTTGTAGACCTTTTCGCGCTGCTGGAATGCGTAGAGGAACGGTGTGAATGCGCCCACGTCGATCGACCATGTCCCGAGCCACAGGAGATGGGAGAAGATGCGGTCCATCTCCATGCAGATGACGCGGGTGACCCGGCAGCGATCGGTCACCTCGATGCCCATCAGCTTTTCGACCGCCATGACGTAGGCGCAGTTGTAGATCAGCGGCGCCAGGTAGTCCATGCGGTCGGTGAGCGTCACGACCTGGTTCCAGGTGCGGTACTCGCCGAGCTTCTCGAAGGAGGAGTGGAGGTAGCCCAGCCGCGGCACCACGCTCACCACGGTCTCGCCGTCGAGCTCGACCACGAGCCGGAGAACGCCGTGCGTAGCGGGGTGCTGGGGCCCGATGTTGACCAGCATCGTCTCGGAGCCGAGTTCGGGCTCGGGGGCGTCGAAGGGCACGGTGGGGCTGGTCACAGGCGTGCCCCCCGGTCCCATTTCCGGGTTGCGGCCGACGCCGTATTCGACTGTTCTAGAGGACATCGCCCTCTCGTTCCCCCTCGGCCGCGTCACCGCCGTCCGCTTCGACTGTCTGGGGTACACGCTCGGCGATCTCGCCCGGCATGTAGTAGTCCTCCGGATTCTGCGTCAGGGCCCGGCGCGTCTGCTCGGCTCGCGAGAACCGGCCACGCAGCGGGAAATCTTTCCGAAGGGGGTGCCCCTCGGCGTAGTTCTGGGGCATCAGGATGCGGCGCAGGTCGGGGTGTCCCCGGAAGTGGATTCCGAATAGGTCGTACACTTCGCGCTCCAGCCAGTTTGCGCCGACCCAGATACCCGTGACCGTTTCGATCTCCAGCGCGTCGAGCGGAAGTTCGCACTTGACCCGAAGCGCGGCGCGGTGCGGGATCGACCACAGCTGGTAGACGACTTCCAGGGGCTTCCCGCCGCCGTAGTCCACTGCCGTGACATCGGCCAGGTGGTCGTACTTCTGGTCCGCCTCGTCGTGAAGCCACCCGAGGATCTCGGTGACCCGCTCGGGGGCGACGTAGACGACGTCCTCGTCGCCGGCACAGATCAGGTTGCGGAAGACCGCGTCCGGGAACTGCTGCCGCAGCGCGGTGACCGTGGGGTTGCCCGGGGGAACCTCTTGCGCTTGCGCTGCCGTTTCCGGCCCCTCGCGGGAAAGTTCCGGCCCGGCCGCGACGAGGTCGAAGCCGGACAGGGGGCTGCCGGACGACGTGTCACGTGTCACGTCGAGGGCTCCTCTCGGCATCGGGCCGGGTGCGGGCACGTCTTCAGGGGAGTCGATCCTCGGCCCGGCCGATGGCGTCGGTATCGACGAGGCCGCTCACCCGGTTCTGGTCGGTCGAGTTGCCGAAAGGCCCGGTCAGGTCCGCGACCTCCTGGTCGCCTGCCCGCGGCCGGCCCGCGGCGAGCGGATCCTCGGCCCTCAGCGCGGCATGGTTGGCCAGACTCTCGCCGCGGATCTTCTCCTGGACCATCATCAGCCCGTAGATCAACCCCTCCGGACGGGGCGGGCACCCCGGGATGTAGACGTCGACCGGGACGATCGTGTCGATCCCCTGCACCATCGAGTACACGTCGAAGACGCCACCCGACGAGGCACAAGCGCCCATCGATATGCACCACTTGGGCTGCATCATCTGATCCCAGATCCGGCGCAGCACGGGAGCCAGCTTGTAGGGCACGCGGCCCGCGCAGATCAGCACGTCGGCCTGGCGCGGGCTGAAGGACATGCGCTCCATCCCGAAGCGGGCCAGGTCATAGTTGCTCGCGGCCGAGGCCATCATCTCGATGGCGCAGCAGGCGGTCCCGAAGGGCATGGGCCAGAGCGAGTTGCGCCGTGCCCAGTTCACCACGAAATCGAGCCGCGTGGTGAGGAACGCCGGCGATCCCGCGCCCATGATACCCGGTTTCTCTAGTCCCATTCCAGGCCGCCTTTCTTCCACTCGTAGACCAATCCCACGGCCAGGACGACCACGAAGAGGAACACTGCCACGAACGGTCCCCAGCCGAGTTCGCGCACCCGCACGGCCCAGGGGACCAGGAAGATCGTCTCAAGGTCGAAGACGATGAAACTGATCGCCACCATGTAGAACTTGATCGAAAACCGAGCCCGGGTGTCGCCCAGCGGGATCATCCCCGATTCGTAGGGCATCGCCTTCTGGGGGGTGGGACGGCGAGGATTCAGAATGTGCGAAGCCGCGGCCATCCCGATGGCATTCACGACCGTGACGCCCAGGATGATCAGGAGCGGGATGTAGGACTTCGCCATGCTGCCTGAAGGTCCTCCGTGGTGGCTCCCCACCCTCGCGCGCTCGCTCGTCCACGTTGGGCCGCCGGAGTCGGGATTCGCTTGCCGGCGCAGCGAACCCGCTCAGAGCGGCCTGGCCCCGTTCGGGTGACCCGGTCGGAGCGAGCTTGTGAAAGTTTTCACGAACTCCTGAATCAAGGCTGTAAGATACGGGCGAACCCGGGGGAATTCAAGGTCGATGGCCATCCTCGCACTCCAGCGACCGAAGAGAATCCCCCGATCGCGGGCCCGAGCCGTGCCGTTGCGGCTGTCGCTTGGGGTTGCGTATTGTGCCGGGCTATCTCCCAGACCCCGAAAGGGCCGGTCCGACATGCGAAATCGCCACCCCCATCACGCTCTTCTCCCCCTCGCCGCCGCGGCCCTTGCCCTCGCCGCCAGACCGGCGCTCGCCCCGCAATCCGGTCTCGCGGCCCAGGGATTCGGCGGCAGCGTCGTCATCAGCCAGGGACAGGTGCTGATAGGCGAGCCATCGAACGTCCGGTTGCCGGGCGAGGTGTACGTGTACGGCAGCACCGCGCAGGGTTGGAGCGAGACCGCGCGGCTCACCCTCTCGCCGGTGACCGCCCCACCCGACGGCTTCGGCCGCGCACTGGCCGCCGACGGCGACCTCGTTCTCATCGGTGCCCCCACCGCTGACGACGGCAGAGGCGCCGCGCTGCTGTACCGGCGTGACGCGCAGGGTGAATGGCGCGAGGCGGGGCGCCTGGCTCCGGAAGGCGCTGGCGAGGACGCCTGGTTCGGGAGCGCGGTGGCTCTGCACGGGGATGTGGCAGTCGTGTCGGCACCGGGCGAGGACGATGGAGCGGGGGCCGTGTACGTCTTCACCCGGGCGGGCGACGCCTGGTCCCGGCGCAGCCGGTTCCGGCCGGACGAAGGCGGCAATGGCTTCGGGACCGGGATCGCCCTGGACGGGGCCTCGTTGCTGGTGAGCACCGCACCCTCGCCCGAGGTGTTCGTGGCCGAAGTCCACGCCTTCCAGCTGGACCGCGCAACCGGGGGCCTGGAGCCTCTGGGCCGGCTGGAGCCGGAGCGGGATCTGGGCGAGCGGAACCTGTTCGGAACGGCGCTCGCCGTGAAAGGCTCACTCGCGCTGGTCGGAGCGCCCGTGGCGGACAACGTCGGGAAGGTGATCGTCTTCGAGCGCGACGATGGCACGGGGGCCTGGGCCCAGGCGGGCACGCTCGCGGCATTCGACGGACAGAGGTACTCCCAGTTCGGTTCGGCGATTGCCTTTGACGGGGACGACCTGTGGATCGGGGCGCCGAGCGCCGGCGAGGGGGCGGGAAGCCTCTACCACTTCGCGCGCGATAGTGAACGGGGCTGGACCCGCGTGGTCAGGTCCGGCATGGACGGCCTCGGCGAGCGGCCCGGCCTCGGCAGTTCGCTGGCGCTCGCCGGGGATGTCTCCGTAGTGGGGGCCGGCGGCATCGACAACCGGGCAGGGGGCGCGGTCCTCAGGACTCGGGGCGCGGACGGGGCATGGACCGGCGGCGACCTCGTGATCGGGGACAGCCGCGGGCTGCCGGCGATCGTCGGCCTCGACGAAGAAATCCCGTGCATGGAGAACCTGGCGGCCGGATTCGAGTGCGACAACGTGAACGTCATCTCCTTCCTGCCGATCAATGAGCTGGCGGGGGGACGGGGTGCGATGGTGAACGATATCTGGGGCTGGACGGACCCCGAGACCGAGCACGAGATTGCCATCGTGGGGCGAAGCGACGGCACCGCCTTCGTGGACCTGACCGACCCGTACAACCCGGTCATGCTGGGCGACCTGCCCAAGACCCCCGGTTCGCGGAGCAGCGTCTGGCGGGACATGAAGGTCCACCGCGACCACGTCTACATCGTGGCCGACGGTGCGGAACAACACGGGGTCCAGGTGTTCGATCTGCGGCGGCTCCGCGACGCGAGCGGCGAGTCCGTCACCTTCGAGCCCGACTTCCTGTATGAGGGCATCGCCAGCGCGCACAACATCGTCATCAACGAAGACGAGGGATTCGCGTACGTGGTGGGAGCCAGCGGTGGCGGAGAGACCTGCGGCGGCGGACTCCACATGCTCGATCTCGGCGAGCCGGCCCGGCCCGTCTTCGCCGGGTGCTTCTTCGACACCCGCACCGGCCGGAGTGGAACCGGGTATTCCCACGACGGTCAGTGCGTCACCTACCACGGTCCGGACGAGGACTACCGCGGCCGGCAGATCTGCCTCGGCTCCAACGAGAACGCGCTGAGCATCGCCGACGTGACGGACAAGGACAACCCGGTCGCGGTCGCGATGGCGGAATACCCCAACGTCGCCTATGCGCACCAGGGCTGGCTGACCGAGGATCATCGCTTCTTCTACATGAACGACGAAGGCGACGAGGGAAGCGGGACTGTGGAGGGCACCCGAACGCTGATCTGGGATGTGGAGGACCTCGATGACCCGATCCTTGCGAAACAGTACATCGCCGAGACCCCGGACACCGACCACAACCTCTACATCCGCGGCAACCTGATGTACCAGTCGAACTACGGCGCGGGGCTGAGGATCCTGGACATCACCGATCGTACCAACCCGGTGGAGATCGCCTCGTTCAGCATCTCGCCGTTCGGCTCGTCCTGGAGCAACTACCCGTACTTCGAGAGCGGCGTTGTGGTCATGACGAGCATGGGCGACGGCCTCTTCATCGTCAGGAACACGGGAAGGCGGAACCTGATTCCGTAGCAGCCGGCGGGTAGATCCCCGGAAGTGTGGAAGGAGCGCCCAGGTGGTCAACCCGAACCACCATCCCTATACTTCCTCCGTCACTGTCAACCCCACCCTGGCGCTGCGGCCCCGGCCCCGGCCCCGGCCATTACGGTCACCCTCTCCCCCCCCACAATTCATGCCCGTCAAGAACGACCGCTGGATCCGCGAGATGGCCCTCGAACACGGCATGATCGAGCCCTTCGAGAGCGGCCAGGTCAGGAACGGAAGCATCTCCTACGGACTCTCGTCCTTCGGCTACGACATCCGGGTGGCCCCCGAGTTCAAGGTCTTCACCAACGTCCACAACCTCGTCGTGGACCCGAAGGCGTTCGACGAGCGCTCCTTCGTCGACGTAAAGGACCGCGACTGCATCATCCCGCCCAACTCCTTCGCGCTTGCGCGCACGGTCGAGTACTTCCGCGTCCCGCGGGACGTGCTTGTGCTGTGCGTGGGCAAGAGCACCTATGCGCGTTGCGGAATCATCGTCAACGTGACCCCGCTGGAACCCACCTGGGAAGGCTTCCTGACGCTCGAGATCTCCAACACGACCCCGCTTCCGGCAAGGATCTACGGTGACGAAGGGATCGCCCAGCTGATCTTTTTCCAGGGGGACGAAATGCCCGAGGTCGCGTACGCCGACCGGAAGGGGAAGTACCAGGGTCAGGTGGGAGTGACGCTGCCCAAGTTGTAGTCGTAGCTGGGGGTTGAACGACCATCCGCTTTCGCGGACTTCCAGCCTCGGGTAGGGGACCGTACCTCACGGCTCCACCGCGAGCAGTTCGAAGACGTACACCAGGACCGCGTTGCCGGGTACGCGTCCGTCGGGGGAACCCAGGCCGCCGAACGCCAACCGGGGGGGAACCACGAGCTGCCGCGTTCCCCCCGCGCGCATGCCGTCGAGACCAATATCCCACGCGGCGATGGTCTCGCCGCTGCCGATCAGGTAGTAGACCTCTCCGTCGAACGGGTTGATGTAGGCGCCGGGGGCGAACTGGTTGGCCGGGTAGACACCCTTGTCCACGGGCGTTCCGTCGTGGAGCCATCCCTGGTAGTTGAAACGCACGCCCACCTGCTGGCCGGCACGGGCGCCCTCGCCCGTGACCAGATCCCGGATGTACAGGCCGGATTCCAGAATCGTCATCTGCGAGAGGTCGACCCCCAGTTCCGGGGCGAATACCAGCGACTCGATGTCGGGCGGCTCCGGGGCCACGGGCCCTTCGTCCCCGCACCCGGCCAGCCCTGACAGTGAGACCATCAACGTGAGCGCAACGGAGGTCCCCGGGTCGGTCCTGCCGGACGCGCCGCGGCGGCGGCCTGTCTCCCGGGCGCGGACGGCGATCAGGGCGGCGAGCTTCATGGAGGGAATGGGCGCGAAAGCGTGCGATAGCGTATCATGGTCGCAGTGTGCGGCGGGGCCCCGCTGACCGGGGCCGTGAAATCGGAAGACGAAGCGGCTCGTGGTGAACCCCCGTCTGCCAGGGACGCTAAGACTGTGAAATGCCCGTGGCGCCTGCAAGGCCACCGCCAGAAGGCAAAACACCAGGAGGAAGATCGTGAAGAAGAATCGTCCGGGAATCGGGGCCTTTACAGCCGTGTTCGTGTCGGTGGCCTGGGCCGCACCGATCCAGCCGCCGACATCCGGCTCCTCACCCCACGCCACGCAACCGGCCAGCGACGAGGCGGCAGAGGCCCTGGTCGACGGCTGGATCGAGGCTCTCGGGGGGATGGAAACCTACTGGAAGCTGCGGAGCGCCTCTTTCACCCTGACCACGGAAATCTGGGACCCCGAAAGTGGCCGCCTGCGCCGCACACGCCCCCGCTACGTCAACATCGCACGGCTCGAGACCGGTCAAGCGGCCCGGATCGAGCGCTGGGAAGGAAACGACTTCATCCAGCACGGCTTTGACGGCGCAGCCGAGTGGGCGGTGATGAACGGTGAGACCCTCGGCCCCGGCGACAAGGACTACGACGAGGCACGCTACGTCTCAGGGGACGTCTTCTACTGGATCGGGCTGCCCTTCAAGCTGAAGGACCCCGGTGTCTTTCTGCACTACGACGGCGTCGACGCGGACGGGCTGCACCAGGTGCGCGTAACCTTCGGCGACGGCGTGGGCGACCACAATGACACGTGGTACTACGCCTTCACGGACGGCCGCGCCATGCCGGTATCGATCGGCTACCGGGAAGAGGGCCGACAGAACATCAGCCGCACCTACTGGGAGGATGTCCAGGAAGTCGACGGCTATATCTTCACCGGCCGCCGCGTCCACATCAACGCCGACGGCAAGATCTGGAAGGTGCTGGTGACGTCGGACTTCGTACTGAATCCTGAGGTGGATCCGGCGATTTTTCGGGCGCCCTGACCGCCGCGGTCCGACGCCGCCATCTGTCGGGGGTTCCCGATTCGACGGAGCCCTGAGCAGGCCCCGGGCCTACAGGTTCGCCATCGTCGCCCGCACATGGTCCGCGCTCTTCGCCAGCGCCGCGGCCTCGCTCTCTGTGAGTGCCACCTCGACGACCTCCTGAAGCCCGCCCTCGCCCAGCTTGCAGGGCACGCCGAGGTAGATCCCTTCCTGGCCGTACTCGCCCTCGAGGTACGCCGCCGCGGGGAGTATCCGACGCTTGTTCCTGACGATCGACTCGGCCATCTGCACCGCCGCAGCAGAGGGCGCATAGTAGGCGCTTCCCGTCTTGAGGTAGCCGACGATCTCGGCGCCCCCGTTCCGGGTGCGCTCGATCAGGGCTTCGAGCCGGTCGGGCGGGATAAGGCGCGAGACGGGGATGCCGCTCACCGCCGTGTACGACACCAGCGGCACCATGGTGTCGCCGTGTCCGCCCAGGACCATGGCCTGGATGTCCTCGACGCTCACGTCCAGCTCCATGGCGATGAAGGAGCGGAAGCGGGCCGTGTCGAGGACCCCCGCCATGCCGATCACCCGCTCACGCGGGAAGCCGGTCGCCTCCTTGGCCACGTAAGCCATCACGTCGAGGGGGTTCGACACCACGATGACGACGGCGTCGGGCGCCACCCGCGCGATCTGTTCCCCCACCGAGCGCACGATCCCGGCGTTGGTCCGAAGCAGGTCGTCGCGGCTCATTCCCGGCTTCCGCGCGATCCCCGCCGTCACGATGAAGAGGTCCGATCCCTCCGCGGGACCGTAGTCGTTCGACCCGGTGACGCGGGTGTCGAAGCCCTCGACCGGCGCGCTCTCCCACTGGTCGAGGCCCTTTCCCTGGGGAATCCCCTCGACGATGTCGATCAGTACGACTTCCTGGCACAACTCCTTCTCGGCGAGGCGCTGGGCGCAGACTTCGCCTACATGCCCCGCGCCGACGACGGTGATCTTCCTGGCCATCTACGGTTTTCTCCATCGGTGTGAAATGGGAACGGTACGGATCCCGGGGATTCCGGACTTGAATGCTGGTGCGGAACGGGTCGCGAGGGCCGCCGCCGTGATGGACGTTGAACGTGGCGGTGATTCCCTCATCCACCCGTCTGAGAAAGGGCGATCAGTCCACCCGACCCCGCCGACGAGCCCTGCACCAGCAGGTGCTTCTCGGGCTTGATGCGGAGCGTCTCGTTGATGAGCGGCTCCAGCGGTTCGCCGCGCCTCAGAGGGTCCCGGAGAGGGGTCTCCATGGTTCCGAACAGACAGGGGCGAAGCTGCCCGTCGGCGGTGAGACGCATCCGGTTGCAACGGCTGCAGAAGTTGTGGCTCATGGGCGTGATCACACCGATGGTCCCTTCCGCGCCCGGGAAGCTGAAGTACGTCGCCGGGCCGTTGCCGGGAGGACCGGAAACGGGTTCGAGCGCGTCCACCTCGGCCACCCGGGCCAGCGCCTCGTCACAGGACAGGAAACTGGATGCGCTCAGCTCCAGATTCGACTCCGTGGGCATGACTTCGATAAAGCGCACGTGGAGGGGACGGTGTCGCGAAAGCTCGGCGAAGTCGGCGATCTCGTCGTCATTTTCGCCGCGCATGAGCACCACGTTGATCTTGATGGGATCGAAGCCGACCGCGTGGGCCGCGTCGAGGCCTTCCATGACTCTTGCCAGCGTGCCCGCACGGCGCGCGATGGCGTCGGCGCGCTCGGGCAGGAGCGAATCCAGCGAGATGTTGACCCGGCTGACTCCCGCGTCGCGCAGGCGTCGGGCAACGGGCGCGAGGAGGACCGCGTTCGTCGACAGCGCGATGTCCTCGATCCCGGGTACCGCCGCGAGCATGTCGACCAGCTGAGGCAGATCCTTCCGCACCAGCGGTTCCCCCCCGGTAAGCCGGAGACGCCGGAGACCCATGCGCGCCATGACCCTGACGATTTCGGTGATTTCCTCGTACATGAGGATCTCGCCGCGCCGGAGCCAGGGCAGACCCTCCTCCGGCATGCAATAGACGCAGCGGAGGTTGCACTTGTCGGTCACCGAAATGCGCAAATACTCGACGCGGCGTCCGAAGCCGTCCATCATGGCCGGGACCGACCCGTTCGGGGATGACCTGGATGACAACACGCCGTAGCTCACTGTGCGCCCTCGCGCGTCACGGGAAGATGCCCCTCCAACCACTCCGCCTCCCCATCTAGATAGCGCTCCCGCTTCCAGATGGGAAGTCGCGTCTTGATTTCCTCGATCACATATCGGGCTGCATCGAACGCCTCGGCGCGGTGAGGCGCCGAGACCGCGATCGCCACACTCACCTCGCCGACATCCAATTCGCCCAGCCGGTGAGCCGCGGCCACCCTGTCGCTGTTGGCTCGGCCGGCAGCCTCCCTGACGATCGCCGCCAACTGCTCCCGCGCCATGTCTCCGTAGCCCTCGTACTCCATTCCAGACACCGGACGACCGTCGTTGGAGTTACGTACAATACCCACGAACAGCGCCACGGCTCCGTCTTCCGGCGTCCCCACTCGCTCCAGGACGACGGAAGGCTCGATAGGATCGGACGTTACGTCGCTCCAGCTCATTCGTTGCTCCGTCGCTTTCATCCCCCCGCGACGGGAGGAATCAGGGCCACTTCGTCTCCGTCGGCCAGGACCGTTTCGCCGTCCGCATACTTCCGGTTTACAGCCACCGCCCCTTGCAGGGGAAGGTCGGTCCAACTGCCACCTCGGCTCCGCAACTCCACAAGGAGTGTGCGGACGGTCGCCCGGTCCGGCAAGGAGACGACCGTTTCCGGCGCACCGACCAACTCCCGGTGGGCCGCGAAAAGAAGGACGGTGACCTCCAACGGAAAACGGTTCCTAGCGGGACTGTCCGCGCCCCGGCGGGTCAGGCGGAGGAAAGTAGCCGTATCCGGACTCGCGGGGGGAGGACGGTGCCGGGGGCTCCTCGACGAGGTCGAGGAGCGCGACCTGGGCGCGAAGGTACTTGGATGGCTTGAACACCGGGTATGTCCGCGCCGGCACGCCAACCGCCTCGCCGGTCCTGGGGTTGCGGGCCATGCGTCCCTTGCGGTGCCTCAGCTTGAAGCTTCCGAATCCCCTGATCTCGATTCCGTTGCCCTGGGCCAGGGCTTGCTTCATCGCGTTGAGGAACCCGTCCACCACCAGGGCGCAGTCCTTCTTCGTGATCCCGGGGCCGATGGCGTCGGCCACCTGTGCAACGAGGTCTGCTTTGGTCATTGCCGCCTCCTCGGGAGCCGGGCTGCGGCGCGCAGGCCCGCAGCGCCAAAGGGTTCCGTTCGGCGTCTCCTGTCTTGCAGCCGACGTTTGGCGCCAGGCGGCAAGCAACCGGGTTCATATCGCATCGTCAAGTGTGCCAGCGGGTTGGGGTTATGAATGACGGTCCGTCGCAGCCATCATGGCCACGAAGTCGTCGAAGAGGTAGCTGCTGTCGTGGGGCCCGGGCGCCGCCTCCGGATGGTACTGGACGGCGATCACCGGGAGCGTGGCGTGGGAGATCCCCGCCACCGTCCCGTCGTACAGGTTGCTGTGAGTAACTCTGAGCGCAGGGGCGCCCGGCACCTCGTCCCTCTCCCCGCCCCGCACTGCGAAACCATGGTTCTGGGAAGTAATCTCTACGGTCCTGCGGTCGTGATTCATCACGGGGTGGTTGCCGCCGTGGTGGCCGAAGGGGAGCTTGAACGTCTCTGCCCCAAAGGCTCTGGCGATCAACTGGTGGCCGAGGCAGATCCCGAAAACGGGAATGCCCATCCCGGCCACCTCAAGGATCGTTTCCGCGGCCCGCTCCACCGCCGCCGGGTCACCCGGCCCGTTTGAAAGAAAGAGTCCATCCGGGTCGAGCTCCAGCACATCGGCCGTGTTGGCCTCGGCGGGAAGCACCGTCACGCGGCAACCGCGCTCCGATAGCAGCCGGGGCGAACTGGCCTTCACCCCGAAATCGAAAGCGGCGACATGATACTCTTCCCGCCCCGCGGCGGGCACGACGTACTGCTCGTTGGTGGAAACACCGCACGCCAGGTCCAGTCCTTCCATTGCGGGGTGGGCGAGCACCTGTTCCAGGAACTGTTCGGGGGGCGTGTCCGACGCCGCAATTCCCCCGCGCATCGCTCCCTCGCTGCGGATATGGCGGGTAAGTGCCCGAGTGTCCACATCCTGGATGCCAGCCACGCCGTGTTCCAGCAAGTAATCCTCCAGCGTGGAACCGGCACGCCAGGAACTGGGGGCCCGCGCCGCTTCCCGCACGACGAAGCCCGCAACCTGAGGCCCGGCCGACTCCACATCTTCGTGGTTGGTCCCGTAATTCCCGATCAGAGGATAGGTCATCGTGACCAGCTGCCCCGCGTACGACGGATCCGTCAGAATTTCCTGATAGCCGGTCATCGAGGTATTGAAGACAACCTCCCCGACCACGGTGCCCTCCGATCCCAGAGAAAGTCCGTCAAAACGGCGTCCGTCTTCCAGAAGCAGGTAGCATTGCCGGGGTTCGGAAGGCGAGGTGTGTTTTGGCTGGCGTGCGGGCATCAAGTGAATGTAGGAGACAACCTACCCGCGTCAACACCGCCGAGTATCTTGCAGGTACCCTCCCGTCGGGACCCGAGCCGCCCGGCTGGAGGAGCAAGGGCGGAAGAATCGCAAGAGCTGCGAAAGGGAAGGAGTCGCAATGGCCAGGGAACCGTCCCGGGTGTACATCCATGCAGACGAATCGTGTCTGGGCAATCAGTTCACGGACCAGGACCGGCCGGGAGGCGCGGCGGCATTGCTGGAACACTGGTCGGACGAGGCCTGGCATCGCCGGGACATGTGGATCTCGGAACCCTCCACGACCAACAACCGCATGGCCATTACCAGTGCCATCATCGCCCTGGGAGCGCTCAGGGAACGTTGCACGGTCAGCTTCCTGTCGGACTCCCAGTACCTGGTAAAAGGGGCCTCGGAGTGGATGCCCGGTTGGAAGAAGCGGGGATGGAAGCGCAAGGGCGGCCCGATCGAGAACCTCGATCTCTGGAAGAGTCTGGACCGCATCGCTGCCGGGCACAACGTAACCTGGCTGTGGGTCCGGGGTCACGCCGGGGACCCCAGGAACGAATACGTGAATGAATTGGCCCAGAGAGCGGCCGCGGAGCTGACCGAGGCACCTGAGCCGGTATCTTCCGGGTTCGAGGTCTGGCTGGAACGCGAACGGGAAGAAAGCGAGCGCTACCTGGATTTCTTCGAGTTCGCGCCGCCGGAGGCGGATGCGGGCGGATAGCGGCCCGGGGTGGAGCTCCGCGTCGCACCCAGGGCGGCGAGGAGGGCCGCTAGCGGTCCGTGGTGAAACCCGGGTCGTCCACGAAGCCGTAGCCGAATTGGCTGGCCATGGCGGCGACGACTTCGGGTGCGACGATCGCCGGCGTCACGGGACGATTCAGGAGGCTGCTGACGCTGGTGACCCGGCGCCCGTGAAGGCCGCACGGCACGATCGCATCGAAGTACGAGAGATCGGTGTCCGCATTCAGAGCGAAGCCGTGCGACGTGATCCAGCCGGACGACACCCGGATTCCAATCGCTCCGGCCTTCTCCCCTCGCACCCAGACTCCCGTGGCGCCGTCCTCGCGCTCGCCCTGCAGGCCGAAGGCGCCGAGCGCGTCGATGAGCACCGCCTCGAGCTTGCGCAGGTACGCATGAAGATCCTTGAGATCCGGTTTGAGGTCGAGGATGGGGTAGCCCACGAGCTGCCCGGGGCCGTGGTAGGTCACGTCGCCGCCGCGCCCCGTCTCGAAGATGCCGATCCGCCGAGCCGCGAGTTCGTCGCGGGAGAGGAGCACATGCTCACTCTGGCCGCCCGAGCCCAGTGTGATGACGTGGGGATGCTCCAGCAGCAGAAGGGTGTCGGGGATTTCGCCCGATCTTCGCCGCTCCACGAGCGTGGCTTGCAGTTGCTGCGCCTCCTGATACCCGATCCGTCCCGGATATCGCACCGCGAGAGTGCGCTGACCCCAGGAAGCGCCCGCCAACACTTGGATGTCCCGGTCAGGCGTCCTCGGGGAAGTCCTCCAGCAGCTCCTTCAACCGGGACAGGAACCGTGCCGAGTCGGCACCGTCGACCAGCCGGTGATCGTAGCCGAGGGAGAAGAAGGACCGCTTGCGGATCGCCATCAGATCGTCCCCCGTGTCCCGATCGGTCACCACCACGACCCGCTTGTCGATCGCCCCGGTCCCCAGGATTGCCGAGGTTCCCTTGGGGATGACGGGCATCCCGACCACCGTGCCGAGTACGCCCGGGTTGGTGATTGTGAAGGTGGCTCCCTGGATCTCACCCGGTGACAGCTGCCTGGCTTTGGCTCGCGTGGCCAGATCGATGATCTTCCTGCCAATGCCCACCAGGCTCAGGTTGTCCGCGTCGTGAATGACGGGGACGATCAGCCCGGGGCTCAGGTCGACCGCCATGCCGAGATTGACCGAGCCACGGTAGATGATGTTGTCCCCCGAGATCACCCCGTTGACCGTGGGGAAGTCCCTGAGGATGCGGGAGCATGCCCACGCGACGAATGCGGTGTAGGACACCCGCGCTCCGCGCTTTGCCCAGCGGGACTTGTTCTGACTCCGGATCCGGTCCACCGCGGTAAAATCGATCTCGACGACGGAGTGGACATGGGAATGGATGCGCTTCGCCAGCACCATGTGTTCAGCGGTGAGCCGGCGCACCTTGTCCATGGTTTCGACCCGGTCACCGTCCCGCACGGGGAAGACCGGATGCTCGACCTCGCGGCTGAATCGCTGCCAGAGGTCGTCGCCGACCGAAGCGGGCGCGGGAGGCGGGGGAGTGGGACGACGCGCGGGAGCGGCTGCAGGAGCCTTCTCCGCGACCGGGGCCGGCTCGGGAGCTGCTACGACGGTCTCAGCCTCGGCAGCTACCCCTCCGCTGTCGATATGGGAGAGGATGTCCTGCTTGGTCACGCGACCCTGATAACCGGTCCCGGACACCCTGGAGATGTCCACACCGGCCTCCGCCGCGATCCGTCGCACCACGGGCGTGGATCGTGTCCGGAGACGCTCCTCGCTGGTCGCGGTACAGGCGACATCTTCCGGCTCCAGGCTCGCAACCGCCGCCGGCGCGGGAGCGGGCTCGGACGGCGATGGTGGTGGCGGTGTCGCGGCCCGCGAGGGTTCGGCGGCCGGCTCGGCGGGGGCGGGGGCACCGGACCCTGCGGCCACCCCGTCCTTGTCGATGTACGCGACGATGGTGCCCACTTCGACGGTCTCGCCCTCGGCCACGAGGATTTCGACCAGGGCGCCTGTCGACGGAGAGGGTATCTCGGCGTCGACCTTGTCCGTCGATATCTCCAGGATCGGCTCATCCCGCTCAACGGAATCGCCGACCTCCTTCAGCCACTTGGAAACCGTGCCCTCGGCGATGGATTCGCCCATCTGGGGCATCGGAACTTCAATTCGGGACACGAGCAACACTCCATGCGCTTGTTCGCAGGGCGGCCCGGACGTTGACGGATCGGGGCGTGAACCGATGATCGTCGCTTCCGATTCGGGGCCGCAGCGTCAGTATTCTACAAGATAACGCGCCGCTGTGACCACATCCTGCGTGGACGGCAGGAAGTAGTCCTCCAGTTCACCGCTGAACGGAACCGGCGAGTCGATGGCCGTAACACGCAGAATCGGCCCGTCGAGCCATTCGAAAGCCCGCTCGTTCATGCGGATGGCGATCTCTCCGGCAATCCCCCCGGTACGCGTGTCCTCGTGCACGATCAGGAGCTTGCCGGTCTTCGTGACCGAGGCCGCGATGGCGTCTTCGTCCAGCGGCAGGAGGGTCCGCAGGTCGATGACCTCGGCCCGGATACCGTCCCGAGCCAGTTCCGCCGCCGCTTCGAGGCTGCGGTGCACCATGAGACCATACGTCACGATTGTGAGGTGTTCTCCCACTAGCGCCGTCCGCGCACGCCCAAGGGGAATCACATAGTCGCCGGGCGGGAGCACCTCACGGCAGAACGGCGCGCGGTAGAGACCCTTGTGCTCTTCGAAGATCACCGGGTTGTCGTCGCGTATCGCGCTCTTGAGAAGCCCCTTCGCGTCGCGCGGATTGGAGGGGTAGACGATCTTGAGACCGGGGGTGTGGAAGAAGGCCATCTCCACATTCTGGGAGTGAAACGGTCCCGCCCGGTTGCCACCTCCAACCGGCCCCCGCACGACCAGCGGCAGAGGCCCGGAGCCACGGTAGAGCGAGGTGGCTATGTAGTTCGTCAGGACGTCGTAGGCGGGCGAGATGAAGTCCATGAACTGCATCTCCACGACCGGCCTGAGTCCCATGTGCGCGGCCCCCGCAGCCGCCCCGGTGAACCCTCCCTCGGCGATCGGCGTGTCGACGACCCGCGATGGTCCGAAGCGCTCCAGGAATCCCCGCGTGACCTTGAAGGCTCCTCCGTAGGCGCCGATGTCCTCCCCCATGAGGAACACCGTGTCGTCCCGCTCCATCTCCTCCCACAAGGCCTCGCTGATCGCTTCGAGGACGGTGGCGGGTTTACCGGCACGGGTCCGGGCGACGTGTTCCGGGACCTCAGCGGACATGGGGACCTTCCACCGTCGCCGCTTCGGTCGCCTGCGGATGCGGGGGTTCCAGCCGGGTCCACGGCTGCCCGGGTTCACGCCCCGTGCAAACGGGAGCAAGGGCGTCGCGGGGTTCCGGCCCGGGTTCCTTGCCGATGCGGTCGACGGCGTGCTCGACCCCCGCGGCGGCCGCCTTGGCAATGGCGGACCTGTCGCTGCGGGAGAGGCCGCCCTCCCGGACGGCCCACGCGGCGAAGTCGTTGTGGCCGGCCCACCGATCCGCTCCCGAGCGGGTCTTGAGCTCGATGAGCACCGGTCCGCCGCCGTCCACCGCGCGCCGCCTCGCCGAGGCAACCGCGCTGAAGAGGTCGTGGTGAGGCTCGTCAGCCACCTCCGTCAGGGCGATCCCGTAGCTCCGAGCGACGTGGCACACGTCGGTGGCATGCGTGTCGCGCCCCCGACTCCCCGTGTCCAGCACAACGATCAACGGAGCCCCCAGAGAGCCCGCCAGATTGATCCCCTCGTGCCAGCCCCCTGTGTCAACGGCCGAGCTCTCCTCGAAGACCAGCGCCGCGCGGTCTTCGCCCCGGTGCCTGAATGCGAAGGCGGCTCCAGCAAGCACCTGTGTCATCACGCCCCGTGGTCCTCCCCAGCCGAGCAGTCCACGCCTGTGGTCCGTCCAGGTGAGCCCGCCGCTCCGGGTCGCGGCGGGACTGGTGCCGCGCCGGGCCGCGTGGCGCAGGAACTCCAACGGCGTCGCTCCGAAAGCCAGGGAAGGACCGGGCGACAGCGGACCAGAAAAACACACGTCACCCCTGCCGCCGGGAAGCTGGCGCATGGCGCGCGCGATGACGGTCGACCGCACGTCGATGCGGAACCCGGCGACAGCGGAGTCAAGTGCGCCCGAACGGGCCAGTGTGCGGACCCCGGCCTCCAGGGCAAGGGCCTGATAGCCGAGATAGAGAAGATCCTCCGTGACCTTCCTGCCGAGGGAGGCAGAGCGCCGGGAAGAAGCGGCTGGCTCGGTGGTCACGGACGAGGAAGCCCTATCCGCTGGCCCCGTTCGGAGGCTCGTTCTGGCCGGTTGGCGGGACCTCTTCTCCGGCCGGGGGATCGTCCCCGGGCGGAATCTGCACCGTTGAGGGCGTGACTTCGGGGAGCAGCGGCTCCGGTGCCGTCGACGCCGGCGCGGCAATCCCCTCCAGCACCGACGTCGGCGCGGCGGACTGCGAAGACATGATTGCCAATACCAGGGAGAGTGTCATGAACACACTTCCGGCGATCCATGTCGCGCGCGTCAGGAGGGTCGTCGCCTGGCGACCGCCCAGCACATCGGTCGCCGCCGCACCACCGCCCATGGCGGCCAGTCCCCCGCCCTTGCCCGACTGAAGGAGGATGATGACCCCCAGGAAGATCCCGTTGAGGACCAGAAGGGTCAGTAGGAATCCATACATGGCATACTGATGATTTCGTGTAGGGAGGATGCTCGTCTCAAGCCTCTGAACGTGCCCTGAGGGCCACTGGAAGTCAACCCGCCCGTGACGTCAAGGTTCCCCGCGCGCGGACTTCCCGGTCGGCCCGGCGGTGACTAGTCGGAAGGGGTCGCCTCGACGATCCCGGTGAAGACATCCGGTTGCAGGCTCGCGCCCCCCACCAGAACTCCGTCGACGTCCGGGACGGACATGAGAGAGGCGGCGTTTCCGGGCTTGACGCTTCCCCCGTACAGGATCGGCGCGTGTCCCAGCTCCCCGAGAGCCTCACGCACGATGCCGTGAGCTTCTCCGGCGTCCGCCGGGGTCGCTGTCTCCCCGGTCCCGATGGCCCAGACCGGCTCGTAAGCGACCATGAACTCGCGGACTCCGGCGAGTGACCTCGCGAAGGCGCCCACCTGACCTCGCAACACCTCTTCCAGCCTGCCTGCCCTGCGCTCCTCGAGCAGTTCGCCCACGCAAATGACCGGAGTCAGCCCGGCCCGGATCGCGGCGAGCACCTTCCGGTTTACCTCGGCGTCGGTTTCACCGAAGACGTGCCGCCGCTCGGAGTGCCCGATCAGAGCGAGAGTGGCACCGGCTTCCCTCGCCATCTCCGCGGAAGTCTCGCCGGTCAGCGCCCCCGTGGCCTCCCAGTGAATGTTCTGGACCCCGAAGTCGGCCGGGACTCGGGCGCTGGCGATCGACGCCGCCAGCGCGATATTCGGAGGGAAAAAGACCAACCGTGCCGACCCCTCCTCAAACCGGGGCACGAAGTGAGAAAAGAAATCCGCCGCACCCAACGGACCATGATGCATCTTCCAGTTTCCGGCTACGATTCTGGTCATGTCGATTCGTCCGTGTCCTCAGCCCGGAGCCGGTCGGAAAGAGCAGCGACTCCCGGCAGGTTGTTTCCCGCCAGGAGGACAAGTGCCGCGCCCCCTCCCGTCGAGATGTGAGTCATGCGCGCCGCGACCCCCGCAGACCTCGCGGCGGCGGCGGAATCTCCTCCCCCCACGATCACCGTCGCGCCACGGTCCGCCGCCTCGGCAACGGCCCGGGCGACCCCGAACGTACCCCCTTCGAATCCAGCGACCTCGAACACGCCCATCGGACCATTCCACAACACGGTCGCCGCGTTCGCCAGATGGCTGGCGAACAGATCGACCGTCACCGGCCCGATGTCTCCAATCGCTTCGCTACGGTAGACGTCCGTTCGGTCGACGGTCTTCGTTAGCGTCCCGGCCTCGATCGACGGGGCGGTCACGCAGTCCACCGGCAGCACCAACCGGTCGGCGGAAGCTTCCATGAGGCGGAAGGCGACCTCGGTCCTATCGGGTTCGACAAGTGACATCCCTGTCTCCATCCCCATCGCCAAAAGGAACGTGTTGGCCATCGCTCCACCCACAAGCAAGCCATCCACCCGCGGCAGAAGTGCTTCGATGACGTCGATTTTCCCCGAAATCTTCGCTCCCCCGAGGATGGCCACGAACGGCCTGCGCGGTGCATCCAGGAGACTTCCCAGTACCGCAAGCTCCAGCTCCACCAGTCGTCCTCCAACTGCCTCCCCACCCTTCGCCCGTACGGCGCGGGGCAGCCCTTCGGTAGACGCGTGAGCACGGTGCACAGTCCCGAAGGCGTCCATCACGAAATGGTCCGCCCAACTCGCCCATTCCGCGGCCAGGTCGGGATCGTTGGCCGTCTCTCCGGGCAGGAAACGGGAGTTCTCGAGTAGGAGGACCTCTCCCGGCGTCATCGCCGCCACGCCTTCGCTGACCTCCGGCCCGGTACAGTGAGGGAGGAATCCCACCGGGGCTGCAACAAGGTCGTCCAGGAAGCACGCCACCGGAGCCAGGGTCAACGAAGCGCGAGCCTGTCCCCCCGGCCGGCCCAGGTGGGAGAGGACGACCACCTTCGCTCCTGCGGCGACCAGGTAGTCGATGGTGGGAATCGTACGCTCGATCCTTGCCGCGTCGGCCACCCGGCCATCTTCGAGCGGAACGTTGAAGTCGGCCCTGAGCGCCACCACCGCCCCGGACATGGGCCCGCCCGCGAGATCATCCAGGATCTTCTTCACGGGGCGGTCGTCTTCAGGGAAGGCCAACCTCGTCAGTTGCTCAGCGGAATCTGCAACGCTTGAGACTGCGGATCGGGCTGGGGCTCCGCCCCTTCCGGTTGGAACATGATGGAAAACTCGACCCAGGTCCCCACCACCTCGCCCCCCCGCGTAGCCGGTACGAATCGAAGGGAGCGAGTCGCTCGGAGCGCCGCCTCGTCAAGCTGTTCTACGCCCGAGGAGCCTCCGACCTGGGGATTTTCCGTCTGTCCGGCAGGACCCACCCACACCAGCACGCGAACGGTTCCGCCGATACCCGCGCGCTGAAGAAGCTCGGGGTATTCCTCCGCTACGACACGCCTGGCGCCCTGAGGGTCCAGCAGGGCAGGCAGCGTCGCGCGACGGAGAGGTAGGTCCGTTGTCGACGTGGCTGTTCCTCCCACCCTTCCCGACTCCGACGGACTCTCCATGGCCGGAAGAGCCACCGCAGCCGGAGCCGCATCCACGTGCGCGGGTTCGGCCGGAGATGTGAACAGCCGCACCAGGGACGCCCTCAGGGGAGGCACGGCCAGCATGCCGGCCATGAGGACAAGCACGGCAGCCGCCGCCATCCATCTCGGCTGCGCAAAGCGGGGTCCGAGGCGGTCCCCGAGCGAATTCAGCCGCTCATCTTCCGCCACCAGCTCCGCGCGAAGCTCGGGCCCGAAAGAGCACCGCTCCTCAATCACGATCTCCCGCAACTCGCGGTCCAGCGCCGCCAAGCTCGGCGGACACGGTACATCGCCGTCCTGCTTCCGGCGGCGGGTCATCGGGTTCCCGTCCGGTGCGGGTCTTCCACGACCCGGGCCTTGAGCCTTCGCAGAGCCCTGTGAAGCCGCACCGCGACCGCGTTCGGTGTAATGCTCAGCGACCCGGCGATTTCCTGGTTGTCGAGCCCCGCCCCATATCGCAACGAGAGGATCTCCTGATCGGCTTCCTTCAACGCCGCCAACCCGTTGAAGACCTTCCGCAGCTGTTCTTCCCGGAGAAGGCGCTCTTCCTGGGACGGCGCGCTGGACACGAGGTCGGGCACACGATCGAGCGAGATATGGAGTGATCCTCGCCGCCGTAAAGCTCGAAAGTGGTCCGTCACCGCGTTCCTCGCGATCCGGAGCAGCCACGTCTGAGGAGCGGAACGCCTGTGGTCATATCGCGACAGCGACCAAAGGGCCTTCATGAACACATCGGACGTGATGTCCTCCGCGACTTCTCTCGTGGCCACGCGGAACCGCACATACCGGTACACAGGCTCGCGATAGTCGCGGAACCAGGACTCGAAATCCGGCGGAAGATCGGTTGCGGGCGCGGGGGCTCCGGCAGGCTGCGGCGCAGTGCGACGCTGGCGACGCTCCACCATCGGGCGCGTGTCGGTTGCTGGATCGGTCATTTTCACCTTCCCCCTTACGCTCCCGAACCGGCCGGATTACCCGGTTGGGCGCAAAGGCGCGATACCCCCTGGATCACACTAGACACGCGCGGGGAGCCGTTCGCCCACGTACTCGACGAGATCGGCCACCCGGGACGAGTAACCCCACTCGTTGTCGTACCAGGACAGAACCTTGACCATGCGCCCGCCCATCACGACGGTGCTGGGTCCGTCAACGACCGAACTCGCCCCCTCACCCGTAAAGTCGACCGAAACCAGCGGTTCCTCCTCCACCCTCAGAATCCCTGCCAATTCGGACTGCGCGGCCGCGCGCAACGCGTCGTTGACCCCCTCGGCGGAGACATCCGCCTCCACTTCGGCAACGAGGTCAACCAGGGACACGTCCGGGGTCGGTACCCGAATAGCCATACCATCCAGCTTCCCTTCCAGTTCAGGCAGAACCAGAGAGATCGCGCGGGCTGCCCCCGTGGTGGTAGGAATCATGCTCAGCGCGGCTGCGCGGGCACGCCGGAGGTCCTTGTGGGGCCCGTCGAGAATCGCCTGGCCGGCGGTGTATGCATGGATCGTGGTCATCAGGCCACGCACGAATCCGAAACGTTCCGAGAGTACCTTTGCCACCGGGGCCAGACAGTTCGTCGTGCAACTGGCGTTGGAAATCACATGGTGGTTCCCGGGATCGTAGGATTCGTGATTCACCCCCAGCACAAGGGTGACGTCTTCACCCTTCGCCGGCGCGGAGATGACGACCTTGCGCGCGCCCGCCTCCAAGTGCCTCGAGGCCAGTTCCCTGCTTCGGAAGATTCCGGTGGACTCCACAACCACGTCGACCTCGAGTTCGCCCCAGGGCAGGCTGGCGGGGTCGCGCTCCGACAGGACCTGGATCTCGTCGCCGTCCACCACCAGTCCGTTGTCGGAAATCTCCACCGTTCCCGGGTATCCCCCGTGAACCGAGTCGTATTTCAGCAAGTGGGCGAGTGTCCTGCTTCCCGTGAGGTCGTTGACCGCCACGAAATCCAGCTTCGTGTTGCCGGACTGCCTGGCGGCCCTGAGGACATTCCTGCCAATGCGGCCAAAGCCGTTGATAGCGACTCGAATGGACATGTGCTGCGAACTCCCGCGATGGTGCAATCGCCGGTTCAGGTGGATTCGAGAGAGATCGGGACGGTTCTGGAAAACGCGTATGCGACAACGGACTCGGGGCAACCGGGTCCCAGGGCCCGAACCGCCGCAAGGATGGTGGCACCCGTGGTGATCACGTCGTCGACCAGCATCAGTCGGCGACCCGTGACCACGGGTGTCATGGTCTCCGCCATGGCGAACGCGCCACTGACATTAGCCCGGCGCTGCATCGGATTCAAGGCAGTCTGCGTACCGACCTGGCGACGTCGCTCCAGGCAGGCCAGAAACGGGATGTCGAGGGCCTCGGCGAGGGCGGCGGCAATCACCGCGGCCTGATTGTAGCCACGGCGGCGCAGGTTGCGCGACGAAGTGGGGATCGGTACCACGAAGTGCGCGCTCCTTGCGGCCGGTCCCGCCCTGCTGGCCATCTCCGCGCCCATGAAGCGTCCCACGTCACGCCAGCCCTGGTACTTGAGCGCGTGGACGAGTTCGCGGGCCGGCGACTCCAGCAGGCATGCGGCGTGCGCGCTGGTCAGTTCTCGTGGCCAGTCCATGCATTCCAGGCACGAGGGAGCTTCGCCGGTACCCAGGGGTGCTCCGCACCGTCGGCACGCCGGCTGCGGCACCCGCGGCAACCCGAGGCGGCAGTTTCGGCACACCGGTCCGTCGCCAATGCGGACCTCATCGGCCACCGATCCCCCGCAGCCCGCGCATGCTGGCGGAAGCAGGTAGTCGACCACAGCCGCAAGGCGGCCGAACTGCCCCCCGGACGTCCCGCGCTGTACAGCTATGGGAGTGCCAGCCTCATGACCTCGAGCCGCGGCCGTTCCCCGAACCATCGCAACTGGGACGCCGCGGCCTGTCGCACGAGCATGTCCCGCCCGTCTGTCACGGCGATCGACAGGTCCTTCGCAGCGCGGCAAAGCGGCGTGTCTTCGCGCGCGTACACCAGGTCAATCAACGCCAGGGGACCCCCGGCGAGTCCCTCCAGATCGATCGGCATCCCGGACCCGTACAGCCCCGCCGATGTCGCGTTAACGACAACGTCGGGCGCGGCAGTGCGCCAGTCCGAGACAATGCGCACACGGGGATCGTCGAAGTACCGGACCAGCCGCTGAGCCTTCCGGGTAGTCCGGTTCCATAGCAGAATTCGCAATTCCGCCACGGAATCCAAAAGACCAAACAGCACCGCGCGCGCCGCACCGCCAGCACCGAGGACCAGAACCGAGGGAGGATCCCGCATCGCGTTCTCCAGGCCGGAGAGGGCACTCCGCCACGACCCAATGAAGCCCTCGACGTCCGTATTGTCTCCCCATACTTCCCCGTCCTCTTCCCAGAAGGTGTTGCACGCACCCGTCGCGGACACGGCGGGGGTGCACCGGTCCAGGAAAGGCACCACCAGCTCCTTGTGCGGTAGCGTGACATTGCCCCCACCACCGGCGAGCGCCAGGGTCCGCAACACCTCCCCGCACTCATCGGCGTCAACCAGGCGCGCCACGTAGACCGCGTCGCGCCCGGCAGCACGAAACGCCGCGTTGTGGATGACGGGCGACAAGCTGTGCGCGACCGGATCCCCAAGCACGGCGTAGATCGTCAGCCCGGTCCTTTCTGCGACCTCCCAATCCGTCATTGGCCGAGGCCCGCCTTCCGCTTCGGTCCGGGCGAGCAGCGCCGCCACCAGCCCGTGAAGCTCGGCAAACGTCGCCTGGTACACCTCGTCCGGCCCTCCGAATGGGTCCCCCACCTCTCCGCTTGCTCCCGCCACTTCGGAAAGCAAGTGGCTCCTGTGCCGGCTCCGTTCCGCTACTTCCATCTCCCGCGCCCGCGCCAGATGCCCGCTCTCCATGCACAGTACCAGCGCCGATGACGCCAGGACCTCAACGGTCAGCAGTTCACTCGCGTGAGCCTCCAGGTCCAGACCGGCGCCAGCGGCCGTCCTGAGCGCCCCCTTGCTTGCCGGCGCACCCGGCCACGCGGCCGTCCCCGCCGAGCCCACGGTCACCCAGGTCATTCCCTTCTCGGCGATCATGGCGCGGGCGATGACTTCCGCCATCGGTGAGCGGCATGTGTTACCGCTGCAGACAAATGTGATGTGCACGACCCTGTTCGACTCCCTCAGCCTCAACCGGCAGGAGGCATGCGCATGACCAAACTCAATTCTAGTACACTGAGCGGGCCCTGGCGTATCACGATGGGACAATCTTCTCCCAACCGCACCAGCGTGGACGGCGCACCCCCCTCGAGGGGGCCAACATCCAACCCGAACAACTCCGAGCCGAGAGCGCGGCCCGCCTTCCGCGCCTCTTCGGCGGTCAGCGCGGGAGGCGCTCCCGGCGAGTTGGCCGAAGTCGACGTCATGGCCCTGCCCGTCTCCCCCAGCAACCTCAAGGTGACTGGGTGACCCGGAACCCGTAGTGCCACCGAGCCGTCGGCTGCCTTCGCTGCCGGGTGAAACCGGTCCTCGGGGTCGTCCACGATCAGAGTCAGAGGACCGGGCCAGAATGCGCCCGCCAAGGCGCGCCCCGTCTCGCCGAGCAACCCCGCCGCGCTGTGTGCGGAGGGAATCAGGACCACGAAGCCACCTCTCGCCCGCTGCTTGAGACGTCTCAAACGCGTGAGCGGCGCATCGTCCAGAAAGCCACCGAAGCCGTAGATCGACTCCGTTGGATGGATGATGATCTCGCCCCGTTCCAAGCGGCGGCGTGCGGATTCAAGTGATTTGCTAAATGATGTCACACAAGTTGTTCCGCCAAGTATACTTCAGCGATCACGACGTCTTCCGGACAGGTGATCTTCAGATTTCTCGCGGAAGCCGCGATCATGCGTATCTCGACTCCAAGCGTCTCGACCATCGAGGCGTCGTCGGTGGGGGAGAATCCAGATGCCCGACAGTGAGCGACCGCACGTGCAAAGATCTCGCGGGGGAATACCTGGGGCGTCTGCGCGTACCACAGCGCCTCACGCGGCGGGGTCTCCACGATCACATCCCGGTCCCCCCCACCCGTGCGCTTCACCGTGTCCACCGCATGGACACCCGCCACGGCCCCCTTGCCGGCGGCGGCAACACGAATACAGGCTTCGATCGCGTCTGCCGGCGGGAAGGGGCGCGCTCCGTCGTGCACGGCGATCAGGGATGCACGCGACTCGACCTGGTCCAGCGCATTGGCCACCGATTCGAAGCGGCTTCCCCCGCCCCTCACCACGCGTACCCGCTCGTCGAGGCGGACCAGCCCAGCCGAGCCCGCGTCCCGGCCCAGTGCGACCACTACCTCGACCACGTCATGCCGCGCCAGGAACGGGCCCAGAGCCCAATCGAGAACGGGACGCCCCCCAAGCTCGATGAAAGGCTTCCTCACCCCGCCCATGCGGGCACCGACCCCCGCAGCAGGGACGAGCACTGCGACCGTGGGCGCCGCGCTCCCCGACTTCATCGCCGGGGCGGACGACGCTCCGCCCCCCGTGGAAGGATCCCCTCGGCTCACACCGGTGCTTCGGACGGCTCGGCCGAGCGCGATACCGAGTCGAATCGGGTGTAGGTCTTGTGGAAGTAGAGCTCCACCGTGCCCGTCGGGCCATTCCGCTGCTTCGCCATGATGAGCTCCGCCTTCCCTTCGATCGAGTTCCCGTCCTTGTCGGTGGGCCCCGAGTAGTACTCCGGCCGGTAGAGAAACATCACGAGGTCGGCGTCCTGCTCGATGGAGCCGCTGTCACGGAGGTCGGAAAGCTGAGGCCGCCGGTCGGTACGCTGCTCCGGTGCGCGACTGAGCTGGCTGAGAGCAATCACGGGCACCTCGAGTTCCCGTGCCAGCGCCTTCAGGCCCCTGGAGATCTCGGAAACCTCCTGAACGCGGCTGTCGGTGCGGGTCGACCCCGACATGAGCTGGATGTAGTCGACCACAACCAGTCCCAGATCCGCTTCCGCCTTGAGGCGCCTGGACTTGGCCTTCATCTCCAGGACATTCGATGTCGCCGAGTCGTCGATCCATATCGGCGCCGTGTTCAGGTGGCCCGCGGCCCGGCCCAGGCTCTGGTACTCGTCCGGCTCCAACCTCCCCCGCCGCAGCCTCTGCGAGTCTACGCGCCCCTCGGCGCACAGGAAGCGCTGGACTAACTGTTCCTTCGACATCTCAAGGCTGAAGATGGCAACGGAAACCCCGTTTTCGATCGCGGCGGTCTGGGCCACGTTGAGGGCCCAGGACGTCTTTCCCATCGACGGGCGTCCCGCCACGATGACCAGGTCACCTGGTTGGAGTCCGGTGGTCATCCGGTCAAGATCTACGAAGCCCGTCGCCAACCCCGATACACCCCCCGGCGAATCCTGCAGCCTCTCGATGTGCTCGAAGGTGGGCCACAGCACCTCCTTGATCCAGACGAATCCCTGGCGGTTACGAGACTCCGAGACCCGAAAAATGCGCTGCTCGGCGTGGTCGAGGACCTGGTCGACTGCCCGTTCACCCGGCTCGTACACGTCGCGAACGATCGACTGGGCCGCATCGATGAGACGCCGCAGGAGTGCCTTGTCGTGAACGATGCGGCCGTGGTACTCGATGTTGGCAGCCGTCGGCACCGCGTCCAGGAGGGATGCCAGATACTCGAGTCCCCCCGCGTTCTCCAGCTCGCCCGCCTTCTTCAACTCTTCCGAGACGGTGATCACGTCCAGCACGCTGCCCCGTTCGAAGAGACGGATCATCGCGCGGAAGAGTCGCCGGTGCGACTCACGGTAGAACATGGAGTCGTCCACGAACTCCACCACGCGCGCCACCGCGTCTCCATCGATGAGCATCCCGCCGAGCACGGACGCTTCCGCCTCGGGGGAAAAGGGGGGCTGCCGGTCGTATCCTGCCCGCTCCGTCACCCCCTGGATGGGATTCGGCTCGCTCACGTCATTGTTCCTCGCCCGAAACCGGTGCCGGCCGGCCGGCAGGAGTGGGGACCGGATTCCGTACAACACCTCCGGTTCATGGTATTGCGCCCGTCACTTCCCGTCCATCACCTGGCGGAGAAGCTGAAGGTCGTCCCATACCGGGCGACTCCAGCCGGGGTTTCGCAGCAGCGCAGCCGGGTGATAGGTCACCACCAGGGGCACACCGTGGTAACTGTACACTTTGCCCCGAAGTCTGCCCAGGGCTTTCTTCGACTCGGTCAGCCATTGGGCCGCGAACGAACCCGCAGCCATGAGGACTTCGGGCGCGACCAGTTCGATCTGGCGTTTGAGGAAGGGGGCGCAGGACTCGATCTCGTCGGGCAGGGGATTCCGGTTACCCGGCGGGCGGCACTTGAGCACGTTGCAGATGTACACCGAGTCCTTCCTGGAAAGGCCGACGGACGCCAGCATGAGATCCAGCAGCTTGCCGGCCTGTCCGACGAACGGGAGGCCGGTGTCGTCCTCGCGAGCCCCCGGCGCCTCACCGACCACCATGAGGCGCGCGGCCGGATTGCCGTCGGAGAAGACGACGGTTTTCCTCCCGCCGGACAGGCGACAGCGGGTGCACGCCATAGCGCTTTCCCGCAATGCCTCGTAATCGGCGGTGCCGATGGGGGTACCGCGGCAGTCGGCCCGAACGGCGCGCGACGAGGCCACCGGAATTCCAACCGGCTCCTCCGCAGGTGAAGTCAACAAGGTGATCAGCTCCCCCGGTTCGAGACCGACAGGGACGATCCCCGGCTCGCCCATTCGCCTCCGTTGGTCCAGGTAGGTCGCCAGCCGGCTCGCCCGCCCACTCACGCCCGCCCCCCCTTCCGCAGCCGGTCCTCGATCAGCTCCATGATTTCACCGGCGACCGCGAACTTGCTCATCAGCGGGAGTTCGCGCGGAGGCTTGTCACGGCCAAGAATGGTCACGCGGTTGGTGTCGGTGTCGAAGCCGGAACCGGCCTCCCCGGCACGGTTGGCCACGATGAGGTCGAATCCCTTCGCCGCGAGCTTGTCCGCCGCCCGCGCGACCAGGTCCACCGTCTCCAGCGCGAAGCCCGCGGACACGCTGCCGGCTTTCATCAGGCTGGCCGATTCGGCGGCGATGTCCGGATTCGCGACCATTCTCACGGTCAGCTCCTTCCCGGCCATCCCCCGCTTGATCTTGTCCGCGCTCGCGGAGCCGGGACGATAGTCCGCCACCGCCGCCGCATGAATCGCCACGTCGGCCTCCCCGACTTCGGCCAGCACCGCGTCACGCATCTCCATGGCGGTCTCCACCGCCCGAACCTTCACGCCGTACGGCGCCGCGACCGCCACCGGACCCGTGACCAACGTGACCTCGGCGCCGCGTAGCCAAGCCGCGCGCGCCAGCGCGTAACCCATCTTCCCGGAAGAGCGGTTGCTCACGTATCGGACCGCATCGACCGGCTCACGCGTGGGCCCGGCCGTCACAAGCACCTTTGCCCCCCGGAGAGGCCCCCCGGCACCCAGCGCCCTCCCCACCGCATCGACAATCGCCCCCGGCTCCGACATCCGTCCCGGCCCACTCTCCTCGCCCGCGGCAAGGCGTCCCGTATCGGGGCCCACCCGATGGTACTTCAGGGTGTCCGTCAAGTGGGCCAGGTTCGCCACGGTTCGCGGATGCGCGAACATCCGCTTGTTCATCGCAGGCGCCACCACGACCGGGCGATCGGTGGCCACCAGGACGGTGCTGAGCAGGTCACTGGCCCGCCCGGACGCCGCACGCGCAATGAAGTCGGCGGTGGCGGGCGCGATGCATACGCAGTCGGCGTCGCGGCCCAGCGTCACATGCAGCGCGGCCCCTCCCACTGCGAACAGATCGATCAGGGGCCCACGGCCCGTCACCCCCTCGAAAGAAAGAGGCGCGACGAACTGCCGGGCCGCCTCGCTGAGCACGACATCGACGGTAGCGCCGAGGAGCGTCAGGTCACGGGCAACCTGAACTGCCTTGTAGGCGGCGATGCCTCCGCAGACACCCAGTACGACGCGCTTGCCGCTCCAGGGGTCACTGGGCGACACGGCGGACTATTCCGTCTCCGGCCGCCTGCGCCTCACGAGACGGTAGTCGACCCGGCCCGAGGTGATCGCCTCGAGTGCACGCGTCGAGAGCTTCTTCTGGTCCCCCAGCGGAAGAAGTTCCCGGGGAAGCAGGTTCAGCTCCCGCGCGTACTTGGCGGCGACCAGGACGCCCTGGTACTTGCTGTGGTTGTGCTCGGCGATCTCGGCCGGGGTGAATACCCTCATGTTTCCTCCTTGTGAGCCGCAGAGGCCGCAGGCGCCCCTTTCAAACGCTCGATCTCCAACCGGGCACCGGCTTCCAGTGCGCGGCACAGGGCTTCCACTTCCGAAGGCCCCGTACGGGTGTTTGCATCCCCGCTCGCCAGTGCCTGGACTTGCCGGATAGCCTGGTCCAGATCGGCGTTCACGACAAATTGGTCAAATGACGGAGCCGCTTGAAGCTCCTCGAGCGCCGTGCGAAGACGGCGCGCGATCTCTCCACGCGACTCAGTACCCCTTCCCACCAGGCGTCCGATCCACTTTGCCGGACCTGGGGGAAGGATGAAGATAACCAAGGCGCCGGTACCGTGCTTCATGATCTGCCTGGCACCCTGGACATCGATGTCGAGCACCGGAGCGGCTTCGCGCCCGGAGCCAGCCCGCATATTCTCCAGTGGAGTCCCGTAGTACTCGCCGTGCACCTCCGCCCACTCCGCCAGCTTCCCGGCGTCGATCATCTCCTCGAACTCACTCCGCGAAACGAAGTGGTAGGCGGTTCCAGGTCGCTCCCCTGGCCGTGGTCCTCGCGTCGTCGCGGACACCGAAAACGCGAAGCGCCCGGGGTGCCCGCGCACCAACCTCCCCGCGATCGTGGTCTTGCCGGCTCCGGAGGGTCCTACCAGAACGACCGGCCTCCGCGACCTGCTCACTCGACGTTCTCCAACTGCTCCCGGATCCGCTCCAACTCTTCCTTGATGGCCACGGCCGACGCCGATATCCCCGCGTCGTTGGCCTTTGCCCCCAGCGTGTTCGCCTCCCGATTCATCTCCTGGACGACGAAACCCAGCCGCTTGCCCGCCATCGGCCCCGTCGCAGCTTTGTCCGGAACCTCGGCACCCGGCGTCCGTTTCGCTCGCTCGCCGGCCTCCCCGCCCCGTCCCGCGTTCCCCATGTGTTCGCGGAAAAAAGCGATATGCGACCGCAGCCGCACGACTTCCTCCGCGATGTCCCACTTCTCGGCCAGGTAGGCGATCTCACGGGCGAGCCGATCCTCATCCACTTCAACCGCCTCGGACAGGAGACCGACCCGTTCGCGGAGCCGGTCCCTCTCCCGGATGAGCCGCTCCGGCGCTCGGGCCTCGATCACCGCGACCTCCGCCTCGATCCGGCCAACGCTCCCTCGCAAATCATCCTCGAGCCGACCCCCCTCCGCCTCCCTCATCGCGACGACCCCGCGCAGCGCAGCCTCCGCGCAGCGCAGCAGCCCCGCCTCGTCCGGCGGTGGCGGCGCGGGGAGCGCCTCCGTACGCCACACCCCTGGCAACCCGGCCAGCGTGTTGATGTCCAGGCTCCCGTCAACATCGAGTTCCTTCCCGGCCTGGTTCAGCAACGACACGAGGCGGCGGACACGGTCCATGTCCAGTCCGGGTGCTCCCGGGTCCTCGTGGTCGGCTCTCTCACAAGCCACCGAGAGCGACACCCTGCCCCTCGACAGGACCGCGCGCACCCTCTCCGTGACCTTGCTTTCAAGCATCTCCCAGCCCCGTGGAAGACGCACGCTGACGCTCAGATGGCGGTGGTTGACCGTCCGGACCTCGGCGCGCAGGACGCGACCGTCCGGAAGTTCCTCTTCCGCCGCGCCGTACCCCGTCATGCTGCGGATCATCACATCTCACCTCAGTTCCAGAACGTCCACCTGACCCCGTACATGCTTCGGGTTCTGGGGAGCAATACCCCGGGCACGTCCTGATTGTTGGACCTCACCGACAGGTTCTCCACCGTGGCGAAAATGTTCAACGACAGGACGCGGATCTGCAAACGGAAATACCAATTCTGATAGAACGGGACCAGGGAAGGCACAAGGCGGACTTCCTCCTCACCCTCCTCACTCTCCTCCTCCATCGGGTCCGGCTCCGCCTCCTCGGCAAGAGGCACGTTCATGCTGGAGCGTCCCTGGGCGCCAAGATCGACCCAGAGTTCGAAGTTGCCGCTCTCCCGGAAGGTCCGGTGAAAGGAAAGGCTCCCTCGGTAGGTGTGATCGGGGAAGTAGAGCGAAACCGAGTCCTGCTCCTCCCACTGCTGGAGATGTGCCACGAGGAACAGTCCGGCGGGCCACAGGGGAACCCGTCCCGTGACCTCCCACCCCTGCCGCTGCGGCTGGGGCAGAACCAGACCGCCACGGTCGAAGAGGAGTTGGGTCGGCCACACCGAATCCGCCTCCACCGACACCCGGGCACCCGTGAACTCGACCTGCCGCCAGCGGACGCGGGCCCCGTAGCGGGTGCCGGTCCTGTGGGTGAAACGACTCTGGGGGGCCGGCACGGCATCCACGGAGTCAGGGTCGGCCATGGGGTCCGGGTCCGGCATGGGATCCGCGACGCTGTCCAGCATCTCCTCCCGCAGTGGATTGAGAAAAGGCACCGACCGGCTTCCGTCGCCCCGCTCCACGAAAACGGACAAGAGGGGAAGGGGCGAGACCCACGCCCTCACGTCGTATCCTGATCCCCCCTGCTCGTCCCACGACTCACCCCAGGCCCGGCCACTGACACCACCCCACCTGGACGACACCATCGACAACTCGCCGGTGAGCTCGCGGTCGGCGACCCCGTCGCCGGAATTGAAGCGCGCTGTGGTCCTGCCCCACAACGCACCTCGGGTGAACGAGAACCGGGTGCCGTACTGCTTGCGTGGGTCCGGAGAGAACGCAAACACCTCCACACTGTCGCCGGGTTCGACGGATGCTCCCGTGGCCCACGCTTCCGCGAGCACGCCCGCGGAGAGCGCCCAGTTTCCCTGAAGCGTCCAATCCGACCTGCTGACCGAGGGCGGCGACGGGGTGAAGACGGTCCGCTCGGAACCCATACGCCGGATCTCAAAGCGCACACCCCCGGTGTCCCCCTTATGCAGGCTGTATCGAAACCAGCCTCCCGTCAGCGCGCCCGGCGTGTCCCGTCCCTTGGTGTCCAGCCTCTCGATCGCCAACGCCCCCTTTCCCCCGAATAGCCTCGGCATCGAGAAGGTCGCGCGAAGCAGGTTCGTGTCGAGATCGCCGGTCCCGGCTTCAACCACCGAACGGGGACGCACATCGGTGTGAACCAGGCGGAATAGGTGTACCTCGACGCCATTGGGACGCTCGAGCACGCGGACGCGTTCCAACCCCGAGAGGGGGACCCGGGCCAGATCCGGAATCGAACCCTCGAGCGGAAGGTGTTCGACACCGTCGTAGTACAGGCGCAATCCACCCCCCGAATAGCCGACCGGGAACACCGTGGCCGCGGAACCGAAGTCCCCGCTGCGCACGGCAAGAAGTCCCGGTATGTCGGCCAGAAGTTCCCACAGCGTCTGACCGCGGACGCCCAGGAGCTCATTGCGGTCCCATTCCCAGATTCCCGAGACGCTGCCCGCGGGTGTCGGATTCGGAAGAGTGGGGAGGACCGGAGGTGGCGGGAGGCTATCCGCCTGCAGGGTATCGGCAACCAGCGTGTCCGCAAGGAGGGAATCTGCAACAAGAGAATCCACGGCGAGGCTGTCCGCGGCCAGTAGTGAATCGGCCAGTAGCGAATCCGGGGGCACCTGCAGGGAGTCCGGGGGTTCCTGGCCCATGGCGGAAAGAGGCAGAAACGAGACAGCGAGGAGGCTGGCCGCGAGCCGGGCGATCCCACGCAGCCCGTGCCGAGAGGGGCGAGACGCCAGGCTGGACGTCCCGGAAACGCGGTGGACGGGCCGTCCCCGGCTTCCCGGCAACGCCCGGCCACCGCCCAGCCCCACCCGGCCGCTCAGACGGCCGCCCTCGCCCGTACCCACTCGAGCAGAAGCCGACAGGGATTGCCGGCTGGCCCGTTCCTCAGGTAGGGCTTCTTCGTTTTGCCGTATGCGGTACCGGCGATATCCAGGTGGGCCCACGGTGCGCTACCGACGAATTCGGAAAGGAAGCAAGCCGCAGTGATCGTACCCGCGGCACGGCCGCCAACGTTCTTGAGATCGGCGAAGTCGCTGTCCAGTTGCCTTCGGTACTCGGTGTCGAGGGGCAGCGGCCAGCACGGCTCGCCCGCCGCGTCACCGGCTGTCCGCAACTCGTCGACCAGCGCATCGTCGCTTCCCATCACCGCGGAACGGTGATGGCCGAGCGCAATCACACAGGCTCCCGTCAGCGTTGCACAGTCGACGATGGCCGCCGGATCCCATCCGGCCGCGTAGTGCAGCGCGTCTGCCAGGATCAGCCTGCCCTCCGCGTCGGTGTTGATCACTTCGATCGTCTTCCCCGCCCGGCTCCGCACCACGTCACCCGGCTTCGTCGCCGATCCGTTCAGCAGGTTTTCGGAGCTCGGCACCACCCCCGTCACGTTCGCGGGAAGGCCCAGCTGCCCTATCGCCCTCATCGCGCCCAGGACGGCCGCGCCGCCGGACATGTCGTACTTCATGTCCTCCATTCCCTTCGCCGGCTTGAGCGAAATCCCCCCCGCGTCGAAGGTGAGACCCTTCCCCACCAGCACCAGGGGCGCCTCACCCGACTTCCCGCCACGGTGTCGCAGCACGATCAGCCGCGGCTCCTGGTCGGACCCCCTCGCAACCGAGAGGAGGGCACCCATCCCCTCGGCCTCCATCTCGGACGGACCGAGAACCTCACAGCCAAGCCCCACCTCCTCCGCGACCCGAACGGCCTCGGCCGCCAGGTGAGAAGGCGTCGCGAAGTTGCCCGGCCTGGCCTGGAGCGTGCGGGCCAGGTTCTCCCCCTGGGCGAAGGCGTGCCCGACCCGGACCGCCTCCCTCCACTCCGGGGACGCGCTTCCGATCAGGATCGCCGATTCGATCTCTGGCGCGGCCTCATCGTCGCCCGCCCCCGCCACGCCTGCGGGTTCCGAACCGGGCCTCTTCTTCAGCTCGGCAAAGCGCCACGCCCCCAGTACCAAACCCTCGGCGGCGGCCTGCGCCAGCCCCGGCACCGCTACGGAACCCAGGTGGCCGAGACAAAAGGCCAGCGACGAAAGCTTGTGGCTCTCGGCGGCTCGCACCGCCCTCCCGGCGGCCCCACGAATCTTCTCCGGCGTCAGCGACTGCGAACTCCCGACGCCCAGGAAGAGAACGCGCGCCGGGCCCTCTCCGCCGGTGCGGTAGCCGAGCACCCGATCGCCCCGGCGGCCTGAGAAGTCCCCTGCGGAGGCGGCCCGACTCCCGACGCCTCCGGTCACCTCGTCCAGGCCGGAAAGCTCCCCAGTCTCCTCGAAGGCCCGGTCCGAGGTGACCGGCACCACCATCAGCGGTGTGTCGACTCTATCGGGGGCCGTCGAGCGTACTTCCAGGCGCATGTTCGGGCGTTCCTTTGGGGTGGGCGTTACATGTGGGCGACGATGGTCTCGCCGAACTGCGAGGTGGACACCCTCGTCGCGCCCTCCATCTGTCTCTCCAGGTCGTAGGTCACCATGCGGGCGCCGACCGCGCCCTCCACCCCCCGGTCGACCGCGCGTGCCGCGTCGTCCCAGCCCAGATGCTCGAGCATCATGACCGCCGAGAGGATCAGGGATCCGGGGTTCACCCGGTTCAGCCCCGCGTACTTTGGCGCCGTTCCGTGGGTTGCCTCGAACAGTGCGACCGAGTCGCCCACGTTGGCGCCGGGCGCCATCCCGAGCCCACCCACCTGCGCCGCACACGCGTCGGACAGATAATCCCCGTTGAGGTTCGGTGTCGCGACGACCGAATACTCTTCGGGACGGAGCAGCACCTGCTGGAACATCGAGTCTGCGATACGGTCCTTGATGACCACCCGCCCAGCCGCCTCCTCACCCTCCCACAGCCGCGACTCGGCAATGGTGTCTTCGGGAAACAGCTCCTGCGCGACCTCGTACCCCCAGTCCCGGAACGCGCCCTCCGTGTACTTCATGATGTTGCCCTTGTGCATCAGCGTGACCGAGTCACGCCCCCTGGCCAGCGCGTACCGAATGGATGCCGCGACGTGCCGTTTGGTTCCGAAGGGGCTGACCGGCTTGATCCCGATGCCGCTCGCCTCGCGGATCGTCGCCCCCATCCGCTCCTGGAGGAAGTCACGCACCGCGTCGGCCTCCGGCGTGCCCGACGCCCACTCGATCCCCGCGTAGACGTCCTCCGTGTTCTCGCGGAAGACCACCATGTCCACCCTTTCCGGCTCCCGCACCGGAGAGGGGACGCCGGGGATCCACCGGACGGGACGAATGCACGAGTACAGGTCCAGGACCTGCCGGATCGTCACGTTGAGCGAACGGATACCCCCGCCTACCGGAGTCGTGAGGGGGCCCTTGATCGCGACCTTGAACTCGGTCAGCGCGTCGAGGGTCTCCCGGGGCAGCCACTCTCCCGCGCGGTCGTTGGCCTTCTCTCCGGCGAACACCTCCATCCAGGCGACCGCACGAGCGCCGCCGTACGCCTTCTCGACCGCCGCGTCGACCACATGGCGGGTCGCCGCCCAAATGTCGGGGCCGATTCCGTCCCCTTCAATAAAGGGAACGATCGGACGATCGGGGACCATGGGGTTGCCGGTGTCGCCGGCGATCCTCTCGCCGTCGGCCGGGACAGTAGCGTATTGATATGCGGGCACGCGCGATGGCTCCGGTTCGGGAAACGGGATGACTACACGCTAATCTGACGGTTGACAGGTTGCATTAGAAGGGGTGGCGCGCGGCCGTCCACGGAGGTCCGGACAGAGCCGTGACAGTTTCGCGGACAGATAGTACCTTGAATCTGTCATAGAATCTGTCACGGGCGGCAAAAGGGGGACCGGGAGAGGTGGAATCGCAGCCGCGGTACCGGCGTCACTGGGGGATCTCGCCGAAGACCCGCTACCAGCTCGGCCAGTGTGACGCTCTCGTCTCCGCCATTCGTGCAACGCCCCTCCGTCCCGAGCACCACCGCCGCTTTCTGGACGCGTCTTTGGCAAGGGGCGCGATGGCGACCACCGCCATCGAGGGTGGCCCCCTCGACGCGGACGAGGTCGGACGGGTCATGGCGGAGCACCGGCCTTTTCCCGGCAGGAGCCATCAGGCGACCGAGGTCATGAACGTCGTCAACGCCACGACCACCCTGCTCGCCGAAGTGGGGGCCGGCCGCGCCGAACCGGCAACCGCCGAACTCCTGCTCCGCGTACACGGGATGATCGGTGAAGGACTGGGCGACCGCCTGGACGCCGTGCCGGGCCGGTTTCGCACGGACGGGGGAAGCGGGCAGTACTCGGCGCCTCGTGCCGACGACGTCCCCAGGCTCGTCGACGGCGTCTTCGGATGGCTGAGCCAGGAATTCCGGGTTGCAAGGGGTGCCGACGACTTCGGCCGCGCGGTGATCCGGGCCCTGGTCACGCATGTGTACGTGTTGTGGATCCGCCCGTTCAGTGACGGCAACGGCCGCACCGCCAGACTCCTGGAGTCGTACGTCCTCGCGACCGCGGGAAGCCCCTCGCTGGCATCGCACATACTTACGGGGTATTACAACGACACGCGTCGCGAGTACTTCCGGCAACTCGATCTCGCCTCCCGGGATCGCTCCCTGACGTCGTTCATCGCCTACGGGGTCGAAGGGCTTCGAGATGGGCTGCAAGACGCCTTCGAACTGGTCTCACGCGCCCACTTCGAGACCGCGTGGCGCGGATTCGTCCTGGATCGCTTTGCGGAGGAGGACCACCACAAGCGAACGGTGTTCATGCGGCGGCGCGGACTCATCCTCGCATTCCCGCTGGAGGGATCGATCGAGATCGACGACGTCGCCCTCCTCGACACCGAGATGGCGCGGCGGTACGGAGCACTGTCGAGGCGGACTCTGCGCCGCGACCTGACGGTCCTGGTGGAAGCAGGGCTGCTCATCGTCGAGGAAGGCGGAAGGTACTCGGCCAACACGGAGGCCCTGCGTACGCGGTGAGTCCCGTTGACCGGGAACCGTCGACGCATGCACCGTGTAGGGAATCAGAACAGGTAGCTCTCCCGACGAGGAGCGAAGACGTGAAGATCCGAGGAGAGACGCCCGGAACCTGACCTTGATCGCCGGTGCGGGAGCCGTTGGCTCCTCGGCACGCTCGCGGTCCGAGAGTTCATGATCGCCACGATGTGTTGCAGCTTTTCTGCCCCGCCGATGCCGCCGCCGTTACCTGCCCCGACGGTAGGGACCGAGCGCATCATCGAAGCCTCCTCTGGCGTCATCCATATCTTTACAAAGAGCGCCCAGGACACCGAGGAAGAACCCGAGGAGCAGCGGCGGCGCAAGCGACGCGGGCGACGCTGGGCAACCCGTGGAAGAAACCCCGCTGCATTCGATCGGCGATACATCCACGGACTCCCAGGCAGCCCGTGGTGAAGTCCCGCGTGCGCTACCCTTTCCCGCTCTTGGGCCTCGGGAAGAACTGATCGACCAGGACCGGATTCCCGCCACCCCGGCGCCAGTCTTGCGGGCTGACTGGCAAAACCGGGGTTGGAGCGGCAGATTGGGACACACCCACAGCGGATGCTCGGCGGGATCCTGGTCGTGCCGACTACGAAGGCCACCCCGGCGATTGCCGCCGGTGCCCCGGAGAGACGAGATGGACGTGAAGCGAGCATGACCTGCGCCACTCCACCCTCCTCGGGCCCCCCGGCCTCCTCCCCACCTCAGGGTCGCGCCCTGGGGATCGACTACGGCATGCGCCGTATCGGGATTGCTCTCAGTGACGCCACAGGCACTCTCGCGACCCCCCTGACCACTCTCAAACGGCGTCCCGGCAAGCGACCACCCGTCACCCGGATTCTGGATCTGGCACAACGTCACCGGGTGCTGCGCATGGTGGTGGGCCTTCCACTGAACGTCGACGGTTGCGAGGATTCATGGACAGTGGAGGTCCGGGCTTTCGGCCGTCGGCTGGAAGATCGGAGTGGACTTCGTGTCCATTTCGTCGACGAGAGCTATTCTTCGGTCGAGGCCGAAAGCAGGATTCGCTCTATCGGGCTGAGGCGGAAGAAGAGGGAAGACAAAGGAAGGATCGATGCAGGAGCAGCGGCAATCATCCTCCAGGACTGGCTCGACGCTTGTGCCATGGACGCATCGGCGTGCGTGGACGACAAAGCGTAGCCAGGTCCTCGCCGGAGGCGCCGGTGTTCTGGCCGCCACCATTGTTGTAGCCGGTTTGCTTGGCAGGGGGCCCGCGCCGCCGGAGGGCGAGGTGCTGGTTGATATTCCCTCCGGGACGCCATTTCGGGATATAGTCGATACTCTCCACCGTCGCGAGGTCATCGCGTGGCCCGATCTGTTCGGTTTTTACGCCCGTTTGCGAGGGCTGGACCGTGAGGTCAAGGCAGGCACGTACCGGCTCGCCCGAGGGGCGCGGTTTTCGGACATCCGCACCGCCTTGGCGGAGGGTCGGGTCCACACCTCCCCCATCACGATCCCCGAGGGTCTCACGATCAAGGGGATGGCCGCCCGGATCGCCCAGGCAGCAGGGTCCGATTCCGCAACCGTGGTGGCTGCTCTGAGCGGTGACAGCCTGTATGTCGAGTGGGGCGTCCCCGGCCCGGGACTCGAGGGGTACCTTTTCCCCGACACCTACCGCTTCGCCGAAGGGGTCGGCGTAGAACGGGTCGCATCGGCCATGATCGACCGCTACCGACGCTACTGGACGCCCGAGCGGCGCGAACAACTTGCTGCGACCGGAATGTCGGAACGGGAAGTCGTCACTCTCGCCTCCCTCATCCAGGCGGAAGCGGCGCGCACCTCCGAAATGCGCACGATTTCGAGCGTCTACCACAACCGGCTGCGAATTGGCATGCTCCTCCAGGCGGACCCGACGGTACTCTATGCCCTCGGTGGCCACCGGCGCCGGCTGCTGCACTCTGCCATCGACTCCGTCGCGGACCACCCCTACAACACCTACCGGCAGCCGGGACTGCCCCCCGGCCCCATCTGCGCTCCAGGTGCCCACGCCCTCGACGCAGCTCTTGATCCGGCCGATACCGAGTATCTCTACTTCGTCGCCCGGTCGAGCGGCGAACACGTCTTCTCCCGTTCTCTTCGCGAGCACAACGCGGCTCGCCAACGGGCCCGTCAGGAATCGGAGAGCGGATAGGCGGGCACCGCCGGGCGCACCCCCATGCCTTCCTCCGGGCCAGCCACAAACGAACTCACCTCGCGTCTTCGGCTGATCGTGATCACCGACAGAGGTCTCGCTGGGCCCCGGGGCGTAGCGCAGGTAGTCGCTGCCGCCCTGCAGGCGGGCGCTCCAGCCGTGCAACTGCGCGAGAAGACGCTGCCACCACGTGAGGTCCTCCCCCTGGCCCGTCGCCTGCGCGCCGACACCGCAGCCGCACATAGCCTCTTCTTCGTCAACGACCGGGTCGATCTGGCCCTGGCCGTCGGTGCCGACGGCGTCCACCTCGGGCCCGGTGACCTCCCGGTCTCCGCCGCCCGCCGCATCGCACCACCCGGCTTCCTCATCGGGTACTCCGCCGATGACGAGGACGCCGCCCGCGCGGCTGTGGCCGATGGCGCGGACTACATCGGTTGCGGCACCGTCTTCCCGACCCGTACCAAGCTGGACGCCGGTGAGACAATCGGTCTCGATGGCTTGGCCAGGGTGGTACGCGGCGCGGGCGCGCCCGTAGTAGGCATCGGTGGCATCACGGCCCCACTTGCCCACCGTGTCTTCCGGACGGGAGTGGCAGGCTGTGCCGTAGTGAGCGCCGTGATGGGCCACCCGGACCCGGCCCGCGCGGTCGAGGAGCTGCTCCGGGCCCCGTTAGCCGGCCACGAGCAGCCACCAATAGCGAACGCCCCGCCCGGCTGAGACCGGACGGGGCGTTCATATAGCGGCTGGCAGCGACGTACTCTCCCACCGGGTTGCCCCAGCAGTACCATCCGCGCGGCAGGGCTTAACTTCCGAGTTCGGGATGGGATCGGGTGTGACCCCTGCGCTCTGGCCACCAGCCAAAAAGAAACAGAGTGAAGGAAGAAAGTGCCTTAACGTGCTGGAAATAGCGGAAAAGGATGCTGGTCAAGCCTCTCGGGCCATTAGTACGGCTCAGCTACACGTGTCACCACGCTTCCACTTGCCGCCTATCAACGTGCTAGTCTCGCACGGCCCTTCTGAGACCTATAGTCTGGGAGTACTCATCTTGGGGGGGGCTTCCCACTTAGATGCTTTCAGCGGTTATCCCTTCCCGACGTCGCTACCCGGCAATGCCCCTGGCGGAACAACCGGTACACGAGTGGTCAGTCCACTCCGGTCCTCTCGTACTAGGAGCAGCTCCCCTCAATACTCCAACGCCCACGACGGATACAGACCGAACTGTCTCACGACGTTCTAAACCCAGCTCATGTACCGCTTTAACGGGCGAACAGCCCGACCCTTGGGACCTTCTTCAGCCCCAGGATGCGATAAGCCGACATCGAGGTGCCAAACCGCCCCGTCGATGTGAACTCTCGGGGGCGATAAGCCTGTTATCCCCGGCGTACCTTTTATCCGTTGAGCGACGGCCCTTCCATTCGGAACCGCCGGATCACTAAGGCCAACTTTCGTTCCTGCTCGACCCGTCGGTCTCACAGTCAAGCTCCCTTATGCCTTTGCACTCTTCGCGCGATTGCCGACCGCGCTGAGGGAACCTTTGCGCGCCTCCGTTACATTTTGGGAGGCGACCGCCCCAGTCAAACTACCCACCTGCCACTGTTCCCGAGGAGGATTCACTCCCCTGGGTTAGAGCCTCAACATTGTAAGGGTGGTATTTCACCAGTGACTCCCTGTCCCCTAGCGAGAACAGTTCACAGTCTCCCACCTATCCTACACATGCAAAGCCAAGACCCAATGGCAGGTTGCAGTAAAGGTGCACGGGGTCTTTTTGTCCTGTCGCGGGTAATCGGTATCCTCACCGATACTCCAATTTCGCCGAGCTCGCGGAGGAGACAGCGCCCAAGTCGTTACGCCATTCGTGCAGGTCGGAACTTACCCGACAAGGAATTTCGCTACCTTAGGACCGTTATAGTTACGGCCGCCGTTTACCGGGGCTTCAGTTCAGAGCTTCGAGTTGCCTCTAACCCCTTCCTTTTACCTTCCGGCACCGGGCAGGCGTCAGTGCCTATACGTCGTCTTAGCCGACTTAGCAGACACCTGTGTTTTTAATAAACAGTCGCTTGGGCCGATTCTCTGCGGCCTGCTTCGGCTCGCCACGCGTCGTGGTTCACCTACCACAGGCTCCCCTTCTCCCGAAGTTACGGGGACATTTTGCCGAGTTCCTTCTCCGCGGATCACTCGAGCACCTTAGGCTACTCGCCTCGCCTACGTGTGTCCGTTTGCGGTACGGTCGTCCAAGCACCTCCCATGCGAGGCTTTTCTCGGCGGCATGGTTACGGACCCTTTGTAGGGAGCAATTTCCCTTCGGCATCGGCGCTCGGCTAAAGAGGTCTTTTATCCCCTCTCATCGCCTACCACCTTACATCGGATATTCCACCACCCGACGGTCCTGTCACTTCCGCGTCCCCCCTCATGGTCAAACGCTACTTGAACGGTACAGGAATATTAACCTGTTTCCCATCGCCTACGCCCTTCGGCCTCGGCTTAGGGACCGACTAACCCGGAGCGGATAAGCCTGGCTCCGGAACCCTTAGGCTTTCGGTGACAGGGATTCTCACCCTGTTTATCGCGTACTCATTCCGGCATACTCTCTTCCCTGCTCTCCACGGATGCTCTTCCGAGTCCGCTTCACTGACCAGGGAATGCTCCCCTACCATGACTTGCGTCATCCGTAGCTTCGGCACTGTGCTTGAGTCCCGACCATTATCGGCGCGGATCCACTTGACTAGTGAGCTATTACGCACTCTTTAAAGGGATGGCTGCTTCTAAGCCAACCTCCTAGTTGTCTCTGCACATCCACATCCTTTCTCACTTAGCACAGATTTGGGGGCCTTAGCTGACGGTCTGGGCTCTTTCCCTCTCGCGAACGGACATTATCGCCCGCCCACTGACTCCCAGGATACATCTCTGAGGCATTCGGAGTTTGGTTGGGTTCGGTAACCTGGTGAGGCCCCTAGCCCATCCAGTGCTCTACCTCCTCGAGACAATCCCCTGAGGCTATACCTAAATATATTTCGGGGAGAACCAGCTATCTCCGAGCTTGATTGGCCTTTCACCCCTATCCACAGCTCATCCGAGCAGTTTTCAACCCACAACGGTTCGGGCCTCCACCAGGTGTTACCCCGGCTTCACCCTGGCCATGGATAGATCGCTTCGGTTTCGGGTCTACCCCCATGCACTCGTCGCCCTATTCAGACTCGCTTTCGCTTCGGCTCCGGACCATAGGCCCTTAACCTCGCGCATGAGGAGTAACTCGCCGGATCATAATGCAAAAGGCACGCCGTCACCCACCCCCGGGTATCCGAAGATCCGGGTCGGGCTCCGACCGCTTGTATGCACACGGTTTCAGGATCTATTTCACTCGCCGTCAGGCGTTCTTTTCACCTTTCCCTCACGGTACTATCCGCTATCGGTCACAGACTCGTATTTAGCCTTGGAAGATGGTCCTCCCGGATTCAGCCAGGGTTCCACGTGTCCCGGCCTACTCGGGGTCCACACCAGATCACCTACTCGCATTTCGCGTACGGGACTCTCACCCTCTGCGGTCGTACGTTCCAGTACCGTTCCGCTATGCTTCGGTTCACTTCCTGTGTGGCCCCACAACCCCCGGTTGGGTCTCCCCACCCGGGTTTGGGCTCTTCCCTTTTCGCTCGCCGCTACTCTGGGAATCTCGATTGATTTCTTTTCCTCCAGGTACTTAGATGTTTCAGTTCCCTGGGTTGGCTCCCTGTAAAGGGTGACGGGATTGCTCCCGCCGGGTTTCCCCATTCGGACATCCCCGGATCTGAGCTTGCTTGCAACTCCCCGAGGCTTTTCGCAGCTTGCCACGTCCTTCATCGCCGGTCTGTGCCAAGGCATCCACCGTATGCACTTTCTCGCTTGACCAGCCCTCTTCTTCGGCCGAACGCGCACGAACATTCCTGCTATCCGTTCGCACCCAGCTCAATTCTGCGGGCTAGCCCACCACCGTATTCGCCTTTCCAACACGTACGCTCCGCCTACCGCCGACGAGCACCCACAAGAGAGTACCCGCCACCGATGTGGCAGGAGCGACCTAAGGCACTTCCTTCCTTCTACCCTGGTTTTCAAGAAGCAGGCTGTCCCATACCCGACGCCACGGCGACGATTCCCCTTCGGGGACGCCACGCGGCATAGTGTAGTTGGGACAGCTTTCGAAGATAGCGAAGTCGGCTGAGAAGTCAACAGGAGAATTTCACGACCGCCCGCGCCTCGTTCCTCCTGTGAATCCATGGACTGCTAGGCCACGTCGAACCCGCTCTCCTCCAGTTCGTACGCGCCACGGCTCGCGCCCTCGTCGACGATCTGTCCGTCGAAGAGGTGAACGGTCCGATCCGCGGCGTGGGCGTATCTGGGATCGTGAGTCACCATACAGATGGTCGCGCCATCGTCGTGAAGTTGGTGAAGCAGATTCATGACGGCCTTGCCGTTCTGCGAGTCCAGGTTGCCGGTGGGTTCGTCGGCGAGAAGGATGAGAGGCTTGCCCACGATCGCACGGGCCACGGCAACCCGCTGCTGCTGACCGCCCGACAGCTGGGACGGGTAGTGATCGGTCCGGTGAGCCATTCCCACGCGTTCCAGCGATGACTGGACGCGATCCCTCCGTTCGGCCCCGGGGATGCCCCGATAGGTCAGCGGAAGCTCCACATTCTCGAAGACCGTCAGGTCACCGATCAGATTGAATGCCTGGAACACAAACCCGATCGCCTGGTTGCGGATCTTCGCGCGCCGTGAGGCGGACAGCTTCTCCACGGGCTCGCCGGCCAGGACGTACGCGCCCCGGGTGGGTGAGTCCAGCAAGCCCAGGATCGAAAGGAGCGTCGTCTTGCCGCACCCCGATGGTCCGGCGATCGAGACGAATTCGCCTGCCTCGATCGTCAGCGTAACGTTGGAGAGTGCGTGGGTTTCCACTTCTTCCGTGTAGAAGACCTTGCTGACTGAGTCGAGCCTGATCAGGGATTCACCCATGTGACCCTCGTACGGTGCGTGGTTTGGCAAACAGCTCTACGCGCGAGGCAATACGCGCGAGTCAGCGGTTCGGTTTCGAGTTGGCGACGCCCGGTCGCGGTGTCGGTCCCCGCGCTTGCGACGGGGCCCTAGGCTCCGGCCGGATCACCACCACACATCTCTGCCACACGGCCCGAAGGCCACCGACCGGAGCCACCGCACATGGTTCCGGCCCATGAAGGTGGAAGAAGCGTGCCAGGATGTGGGGATCTGCTATATCTTATGTCATTACAATGATTTACGGTGATTGTGACTCTTGGGCGAGAAGTCCGAATGTGACCGGTTGTGGGACGAGAGTGTTCGATTTCGAACAGTACCGCGAGAGTTGCCCGTCAGCGACACTCGGGTGAAACTTCATCGTCCCCCCGTGGATCGACCCCTGCCCGACCCAGCCCTGGTGAATCGCCCAGACCCGTCACTCCTCGACCAATACGTCCACGCAGTCGGCCCCAGGCGGGTGCAACGGGCCGTGCTGTTGGCACCCCTGACCACCTTCGGGATAGGCGGCCCTGCGGACCTCTTCTACCGGGCGCGCACGGGTGAAGAACTCGGTCTCGCTGTCGCAACCGCACAGGAACTGGGAATCCCGAGCTTCGTATTGGGTCGGGGCGCGAACATCCTGGTGGGTGACCGGGGGTTCCGGGGCGTCGTCATACGATGCGACATCTCGACATTGGAATTCCTGCCCGGAGGCCGCGTCGTCGCGGGCGCCGGACTCGAAACCTACCCCGACCTGATCAACGCGACCGTCGCCCGCGGCCTGGGGGGCATCCATCATTTCGTGGGAATCCCGAGCACAGTCGGGGGCGCCGTGTGGCAGAACCTTCATTTCCTGGCCCCCGCCCCGGCACGGGAGCGGACCGTCTTCTGGGACGAGGTCATGGAGGGCGCGACGATCCTTACCCCGGCCGGCGAGGTCCGGCGGGTCACCACGGACTACTTCCGGTTCGGGTACGACTACAGCATCATCCACGACACCGGCGACCTGGTCCTGGACGTGTCCCTGAAGCTGGAGCCAACCCCTGTCGACGAGCTTCGGAAAATCATTCGAGAGAACCTTGCATGGCGGAACGAACGTCACCCGGATCTGTGGCTGTACCCCTGTGTGGGGTCGATTTTCAAGAAGATCGAGGGTATCGGTGCGGGACGGTTGATCGACGAGTGTGGCCTCAAGGGATACGTGCACGGCGCGGCGGAGATCTTCCATCGGCATGCCAATATCATTGTCAACCTCGGCGGAGCAACTGCCGAGGATGTCCTGACTCTGATCGACCTGGCGCGATCCACCGTCGCCCGCGAGACCGGCTACGAATTGGAGACAGAGATCGGATTCGTCGGCGAGTTCTGATCAGGCGGGTGATTGGGCCCGGAGCCGTGACCGGGGAGCGCGGCTGACTGCGGATGCTGCATGTTCCTACGGCGTGAGCGCATAGCGGGCTAGCGACCCGCGAAAGCGGACCCACAGTCGTGCAAGGAGCATCACCGCGACAGCTCCCAATCCGGCGGCAAGCCCCCACCAGAGTCCCACGGGACCAAAATCGAGGCCGAAGCCGAGCCAGAGGCTTAGCGGCATCCCGAACAGCCAGAATCCCAGGACGTTGTACACCATCGGGCGGAAGGTGTCCGCGACACCCCGCAACACTCCGAGGCACACGACCTGCAGCCCGTCGAAGAGCTGGAACATCCCCGCGACGGGCAGGAGGGCCGCGGCCACCGTGGCTACTGCCGCCTCCGTTGTGAACTGATCCGCGAGGAACCTCGGGAGGGCGAGGAAGATCACCGCGGTACCCAACATCACGACGCAACAGACCACGATCGACCCTCCCGCGGAGCGGCGCGCCCTGCCAGGATCTCCCCGCCCCACCGCCCTGCCCACGAGAACTGCCGCCGCCTGCGAGATCCCCAACGGTATCATGAAGGCGAACGCCGCCAGATTCACGGCGATCTGATGCCCTGCGATCGCCTCTGTCCCCAGCCACCCCATGGAGACACCGATCGCACCGAATGCACCGAATTCCATGAACAGCTGCAATCCGATGGGTGAACCCAGGCGCATGATGCGCCAGAGAGGCAGTCGCGCCAGGAGGTCTTTCCGCACACGTCTGAGATACGGGGTCAGGAGGCGCACGCCCAACCCGAGCAAACAGAGGCACATGAACCACCTCGAGATGGCCGTCGCCCACCCGGACCCCACGGCGCCCATCGCGGGTGCCCCCAGGTTCCCGAAGATCAGGACCCAGTTGGCTGCAGCGTTCAACACGTTGGCCAAGACGATCGTCCACACGATCGGGGCCACCCTCCCCACGGCCTGCAACACCTGTCGAAACACGATGAACGCGTAGAACGGAAACATCCCGGGGATGAGCGCGCGCGCATAGCCGGACGCTACAGGCACGATCTCTGCAGGCTGCCGCAGGAAGGTGAACAGGGGCTCCGCCAGTCCGAGCAGAACCGAGGTCACCGCTGCGAGCCCGACGCTGAGCACCAGGCCGCGCTGGATCGCAGCCTCGATCTCGTCGTGGTCTTCGGCCCCGAATGCCTGCGAAACCAGTGGGTCGAGGGCGAACAGGAGGCCCATGCCGAATACGGAGACCCCGAAGAAGTAGATGTTCCCCAGAGTTACCGCGCCCAGCTCCGTTGCCGTGAGCCGTCCCACCATTGCGGTGTCGACCAGGCCCTGCGACACCAGCCCCATCTGCACGACCGCAACCGGAACGGCGAGAGCAGCAAGGTCGCGAATCTCCGAGATGCCGGGGCGAAAGCTCGAGATACGGGCGCGCCTGGCGGCCCTGGTCAAAGGGACCAATCAGGAAGGCACTGCAGCCGCAGCGTAGTGCTTCCGGGGCAGCGTGATCCTGAACTCGGTGAACTCACCGGGCTCCGTCTCCACTTCTATCTTGCCCCCGTGTTCCTGGATGATCTCATGGGAAATCGATAGCCCGAGGCCCGTGCCTTCAGTACCCGACTTGGTGGTGAAGAACGGGTCGAAGATCCTGCTCACGACGTCCTCGGGCATGCCCGTGCCGTTGTCGCGAATGGTGACCCAAACGTTGTGGTCGCGCCCTTCGGTCTTAACGGTGACCGAGGGGAGATAGGTGGCGTCCGCGTCCTTGCGGCGTGCGGCGGTGGCATGGCACGCGTTCGTCACGATGTTCAGGAAGACCCGGCTCAGATCCCGCGCGATCCCCTCGAGTTCACCCGCGCGCGAATCGAGTTCGTAGACCATGTCGACGTTGAAGGCCGAGTCCGTCCCGCGGATTCCGTGATAGGCGAGCTTCGCATACTCCTGCACCATCACGTTGATGTCGACGGATTCGACCTGACCCGCTTCATCGCGCGAATGCGCCAGCATCCCTTCGACGATTCGGTTGGCGCGCATCCCGTGCTCATTGACCTTGACGACGTTGGTGTCGAGGTCGTCCAGGAGTTCGTCAATGAACTCGCGGTCCATCTCGCCGCCGCCGTCACCGTTCTCTCCGTCCAGCTCCTCCCGAAGCTCCTCGATCAGCTCCGAAGAGAGCGCCGCGAAGTTGTTGACGAAGTTCAACGGGTTTCGGATCTCGTGGGCAATTCCCGCTGTAAGTGCACCCAGAGACGCCAACTTCTCCTGGTTGATCACCTGCTGCTGGGTGCGGCGCAGGTTTTCCAGCGTATCCTCGAGCTTCGAGTTCTTTTCCTGCACTTCGGCTGCAAGCTTCTCCACGAGATTCAACCGCTGCACCTCCACGGCGTGCTGACGGAATACCTCCAGGGCGCCGGCCATGTCCGTCAGTTCGTCGTTCCCTTCGAGTTGCACCTGGACGTCGAGATCGCCTTTCGACATCCGTCGCGTGGCCCGGGAAAGCGCGCCCATCCGCACCAGCATGCGCTCGCCGAAGAACTTCCACGCGACGTACGCCATCGCGATGGTGAAGGCGGTCACGACCAACAGGAACCACACGCCCATCTGCACCAGGGCACTGGAGCGCTGCGCTGCGTCCTGCGCCGAGTCCTCGGCACCGCCAACAAGACCTTCAACTCTTGCCACGAGCTCCGTTGTGGTCTGCCGATTGCGCGCGGCAAGTGCCTCCGCCCTAGCTTCTTCCGCCAGTTCGCCCCTCCGGCTCTCGAAGACGCCATCGGGCGCTTTGTACACGTCCTCGAGCTCGGCCACCAGAGACTCCAGGTCCGCCCGGATTCGCGGCCGCATCTTCTCCAGGGCCCCGTCTCCCTTGCTCAGCGCGGTTTCGATCCGCTCCCGGTTGGTTCGCAAGACCTCCGGATCGGTCTCGGTCATGGCCTGGGCGATCAGGGCCGTGACCTCGTTCTGATAGGCCTTGAAGTTGAGCAGGCCTCCGCGATGATCCAGCTCGGCGATCGTCGTCCTCCGGGACACCGGAGCCGGACTGTCCGTCAGCTCGCGCAGCCCGGTGTACATGAAAAACTCCTGGTCGTCGATCTCCTCTTCGAGCAGCTGTTGAATACGGAGGGTAAGTGTGGAAAGCTGCTCATCGAGCTCTTCCAACCGCGCCTGGTGGCCGATTCTGCTCCCCACCGACTCATGGATGCGGTCGACGATGTCCACCAGGCTGTCCACCAGCGGAACGACGCTCGCACCCACGTCGCCGGACGCGCCTTCACCGGCCTGGGCCCGCATCACTTCATCGACCGCGGCCCTGAGGGAATCTTCGGTATGGTCGGCTTCCAGTCGCGCAGAGTCCAGCTGAACGGGGTTGGTGGCGGCCAGGAGCCGGGGAGTGGTGCGCACGAGTTCCGCGCTGCGCTGGGCCACGTCGAAGGCACCCACCAGAGCCGGCATGTGCGTTTCGGTGACCTCGCTCTGACGGCCGTTGAGGAAGCTCATCAGTACCAGGCACAGCACGATGGCGGTCACGGTGAGCAACACGCCCCCGCCCAATCCCACCACGATTTGACTGCCGATCCCTAATCGCCCGCCCGTGGCCTCTCGAACCCGTTCACCCATACGGCTGGGTAGCCGTTCGAGAATCCACTCGAAGGCCGAGTGCAGGCGGTGGTCGAGGGTCTTGTCCGGAGATGTCATCGGGACAGCCGGCTGACGGAGACGAATCTCCCCTGTTGTATCACCGTCAGGAAGACGTTGTCGGAGCCCTGGTTGTCTTCGGTTCCGTATTCGACCACGAAGCCACCGAGATCAATGGGCCCGGCCTCATGCAGCGTTCGCAGGAACACCTCGCGGGTGGGCGGATCGCCGGCTGCATCCGTGGATCTGCGCAGGATCTCAACCACCAGACGTCCCGCGAGGTAGCCCTCCAGCGACACGAACCCTGGCTGCGCGGACGGGTCCATCTCACGAAGCGCTGCCTGGTAGCGGGCCACCGCCGGGCGCGACGTTTCTCGCGGAAACGGCACGACCTGCGTCACCACCACCCCGTCGCCGGAGCTGCCCAACGCGTTGAGTAGCGCGTTGCTGCCGACGAAGGAGATGTTCACGAACTTGGCCTGCATCCCGATCTTTCCCGCCCACTTGATGAAGTCGGCCGCTGCCCCATAGGCGCCGATGATGATCACCGCCTCCGGGTCCTGACTGCGGATTTCGAGCAGCGCCCGTTTGACCGCAAGGGTGTTGCGGATGTATGTGCCTTCGCCAACCAGCCCCATATTCCGTCTGTCGAGAGCTCTCTGCACCCCGGTCAGCCCCGCTCGTCCGTACGAGTCGTCCTGGTAGAGGATCGAGATGCGACGGATGCCGAGGTCGGTGGTGAGCCGTTCCACCATCTCCTCGGTCTCCTGATAGTACGACGCCCTCAGGTTCACGATGTAGTGCTGGTCCCGGCCCCTCAGCAGCTCCGCTCCGGTGAAAGCCCCGATGTACGGGATCCTTGCATTGCTGGCAATCGGAGCCGCCACCATGGAGGTGGGAGTTCCGACGGCCCCAATCAATCCGAAAACCCCGTGTTGGATGAGCTCCCGGGTATTGGCGACGGCGGCTTCGCCCTCATAGCGGTCATCGAGGACCTTGAGCTTGAGCTCCCGGCCGTGGACGCCACCCTCGCGGTTGGCCTCCTCGAAGGCGGCAAGAACGCCGAGACGCATGTTGTTGCCCAGCTCCCGGGCATTGCCGCTGAGTGCCGCCGACTGGCCGAAGACGATCGAGTCCTGAAACACTCCGTTGCCACCCGTCTCCGCCTCCTGGGCAGCGCCGCACGGCACCGGCACAACAATGGCGAACGCGGCCATCGAGGCCGCAAGCAGGGTCCTGCGGGACACACGCAACGTCACGAACCGTTACCCCGGTAGCGAAGGCTCAGGCAGGTGATGTCGTCGGACTGATCAGCCTCGCCGGCGTGCTCCTGCACGGCCTCCACCGCTTTCCGGTTGAAGGTGGCAGCGCTTGACCCCGCGACATCCGACAGCAACACCGCCAGTTCGTCATCGCCGAACTCAACGCCGTCGAGGTCCATTGCCTCGGTGATGCCGTCGGTGTAGAAGAAGACGACATCGCCCGGCTCCAGGTATGTCGACCCTCCGGGAAAGTCGAAGTCCGGCATGATCGCCAGGACGAGCCCGGCGTCGATGTCGATGGGTCGCACCTCGCCGTCCGGTTTCACGATATACGGGAGATTGTGGCCCGCGTTCGCGTAGTCGAGGCGCCCGGTCGCGGGATCGAAGCTGGCGTAGAACACCGTCACGAACATCGACTCTTCGTTGGACTCGACCAGGAGCTGGTTGACCTCCGACAGGCACTTCGCCGGATCCTGCTCGCCGATGGCCGTCCCCTTCATCAGCGTCCTGCTCACCATCATGAACAGGGCAGCCGGCACACCCTTCCCGGAGACGTCCGCCATCACGATGCCGATCCGCCCGTCCTCCAACTTGAAGAAGTCGTAGAAGTCCCCACCCACCTCCTTGGCGGGCGTCATCCAGGCATGAATCTCGAAACGGGGGTCCTCGGGGAACCGGGTTGGCAGAATGGACTCCTGCATGCGGGCGGCGACCCCGAGCTCCTGGCGCAAGGCCACGAGTTCGTCCCTGGACCGAAGTGCGTCGCGCATGACCTCGAGGTGAGCGAGCGTCTTGGAGATCGTCGTCTCCAGATCCTTGAAGTCCAGCGGCTTGGTGACGAAGTCGAATGCGCCCCGGTTCATTGCGGTGCGGATGTTCTTCATGTCACCGTACGCAGTGACGATCACCGCCCGGAGGTCGTAGTGCAGCTGATTGAGTTGGTTGAGGAGCGTCAGGCCGTCCATTTGGGGCATGTTGATGTCCGACAGCACCATGTCCACATCGTCGTGGAGCCTGAGCTGTTCGAGAGCCTCAACCCCGTTCTGGGCGAAGACCAGCGTGAGTTCGCCGCGCCGTACCTTTCGCCGGAACTTCTGCCGTAGCAGCAGTTCGAGATCGGGCTCATCGTCAACGACCAGAATCTTTGCCATCAACTCGCTTCCGTGGTTGGCTCGCCGAAAGGAAATGGAACGGGGCGGTTCCGGCGCGAACCGTCCCCTTTTTCTTGCGCCACTGCGGCCCAGTAATCTAATCACAGTGCGCGGGGCCCGCCCACCACATTCTAGTCGCCGTCCGGACAGGGCGCCATGGACCCACAATGGCGCACCATCTACATTTCGGGCTGTCCCCCAAGGCGGCCCCGTGATCCAAGCCCACTCGCAGCGGAGGTCGTCCGCATTCGGGCGCAGATCGACGAACGCCAGGGGCAACGATCCGTTCGCGCCCAGGGACTCTCGAGGGGTACTTCTGGACCTGGAGTTGCTTGCCCGGTATCTTGTGTTGCTATACTCTCATCGGTCCACAACCCCCATCGCAGGAGCTACCGTCACTTGCTTCGAAGCCCTCGGCACCACCAGACTCGTTCCCGTCGAGGAAGTGCGCGAATTGCTGAGCGCCACGCGCATGCAACGAACCATTGGAGCCATGCTGAGATCGACGTCCGGCGGTGACATCACTGTGCAGGAGGCCCCTGAGGCCCTCACGCGGCGGTTGGTGCGCTCTCTCGACTGCGGTAGCTTCGAAGAATTGGCGGCCGGTCTGGAAGATGCGCGACGACGAGTCTTCGGTATCTTCCAGAATCGATTGGGATCGATTGCCCAATGACCCGACCCTTTCATTCCGGAGACTGACCGAGTGGACGCGAGGCTCGATTTGGATATTGGGCTCGAACAGGAGGGGCCCCGGCGTGCGGTGGAGTCCTTCGAGCAATTCGCTCTCGAAAACGATCTCCCGATGGACCTTGTCTTCAAGTTCCAGTTGGCGTTGGACGAACTGCTGACCAATGTCGTTTCGTACGCGTTCGACGATGACGCCTCCGACCCGGTCATTACTCTCGGCCTTCGCGTCACGGACGCCAAGCTGGAGGCCGTCCTTGTGGACAACGGCCGGCCCTTCAATCCTTTGCGGGATGCACCGGTGCCCGATCTGGATCTTTCCGCCGAGGACCGTCAAGTGGGCGGACTCGGAATCCACCTCACCAAGGCGTTCATCCACGCGCTCAACTACGAGCGCGTGGACGGATGGAACCGCCTGAACCTCATGCAGCCGCTAGGCACGCACCAGGAGGACCAAACATGAATGTGAAGACCAGCTATTCCGGAAGCACGGCGGTCGCAGTGGTCGATGGCCGTGTCGATTCCGCGAATGCCAAGGACTTCGACGAGGAGCTGAGCGCCATCATCGACCGGGGAGTGAGCGGCCTCGTAGTCGACTGCGGTGGCCTGAACTACATCAGCAGCGCCGGGTTGCGCGTACTTCTGATCGCCATCAGGAAGACGAACGAAGCCGGCGGGGGCCTGGCACTGTGCGCCGTGCCCGACCACATCCGTGAGGTGCTGGAGGTGAGCGGGTTCGTTCGCCTCACAAAGGTGTTCGCGACGGCCGAAGAGGCGACCGCGAGCTTTTAGGAAACCTTTCGCCTGAATTCCAGGCGTTCAAGGACCTCCACCCGGGCTGCCCCAGAGGATTGGGGCCCGGATGGAGGTCCATTGTTGGAGGGGGCCTGCCCTTCCATTTCTGCCGCCGGCTGCCAGCAGCCGGTGGCGAATCCCCGCGTCAGCACCGAGACCGGCGAAGCGCCCGGCTGGCAAGGAGCGACGAGCGAGAATAGCAGCGCTCTTTGAGCAAGGAGCGACGCCGAGCACAGCGTCCAGGCGGGATGCAGCGCCGGTCGAATGCAGCGGGGGTTCTGCCGCGGGCTGCCAGCAGCCGGTGGCGAATCCCCGCGTCAGCACCGAGACCGGCGAAGCGCCCGGCTGGCAAGGAGCGACGAGCGAGAATAGCAGCGCTCTTTGAGCAAGGAGCGACGCCGAGCACAGCGTCCAGGCGGGATGCAGCGCCGGTCGAATGCAGCGGGGGTTCTGCCGCGGGCTGCTAAAAGAAGGTGAACGCCTGGATCTTCAAGGACCAGTCGCTACGGCCATCGGAGCGGTACAGGTCCAGGTTGGCGGATATCCCGTTTCGCCCGGCGGCATAGACCATGACCCCCGGTGTGATCACCGTGCCGGTGATGCTGCCCGGGTCGTCCGACTCCGTATTGGCCCAGCTCACACGCAGCAGCGGCTCTATCGCTGCCAGTCCCGACTCCGGATCGAGCGGCCGGTACCACAATCCCATCACCTGGAAGGCGGAAAAGGTCGCATCGTCGTTGAGCTTCCAGTTGCGACCCTGCAAGGCGTTGACCAGCAAATGGGGGCCCTGTCGCCACGTACCCACCTCCAACTCCGCTCCGTACGCCGGTACACCCATGGTCTCGCCGCGAGAATCAAGGGTCTCGTCCATCGCCACGTATGCCGACAGACGGCTGTTTTCGGCGAAGTACATCGACAGTCTGCCAGAGGCCGATTTGCGGGTGTTCACATCCTTCTTCCCGAGCCCTTCGCCGTTGGTGAGGGTGAAACGATACCCCATGCGTCCGGCGAAGCGACCGGTCATCAGGATCCCCGGTTCGTAGTTGTCCAGACCGAGGGCTCCGGTGAACTGTCCAAACGAGCACACACCACCGACCCCCGGGCAGTGATCCACACCCGTCACCCGGCCGTTTCGCTCGATGAGCGGCAAGTCGGAGTTGGCAGCCAGCCAGTAGTAGGACATGGCCCGCTTGAACTGACCGATCTGGACCTGGAAGGCCGGAGATGGCGTGAGTTGCAGATAGGCTTCGAGCACCGACGAACCGTGGGCATTGAACTGGACGCGTCCCCCTACCAGATCGTTCAACTTCCCGTCGATCGTCACCCAGGCCCGGCGGAGGAAGAAGGATGCAGGGACGTCTTTCTCGCTCGAGGCTTCATACTGCACCTGAACCCGGGCCCCGAGGGTAACGGTGGAGCCACTGCGCGCAATGAACTGCTGGCCCTCGAGAGCCGCGCTCCCGCAAACCAGGGACATGCAGAGCCCGATTCCCACCGACACCACAGTTGCCCGAGTTGCCATGGTCGACGTCCTTTCAGCGATCAGAAATCCTGGATTCGGTGGATCAGTGAACATGGAACAAGATAGCCTGCCCCGACCATTCGGACTACACCAATTCCGCTCGGAGCGACCCCTTGACGCCGACCCGGGCCGGGGTGGGCACGACCCTTGCGCGGTCGCATGATGAGACTACCTTGACGCCTTGCGAATGTCTGTTCACCTGTGTGTTGCAAACGCCTCCTCGACCGACTGGAATCCCATGTCCGCTTCCGCGCTCGCCCCCCGCTTTCTCCGACTTCGCCGGCTCGCGATGAGCCTCGGTGTCCTCGCCGTTGCAGGCTTCCTGTTCGTGCCGAGCGTCGCAGCCGCGCAGGACGCCGTCGCTGACACCGCTTTCATCCTCAACACCTTCTCTTTCCTGATTTGGGGCGCGCTGGTGATGTGGATGTGCGCCGGCTTCACCATGCTGGAGTCGGGGTCGGTCAGGTCCAAGAATGCATCGGTGATCTGTTTGAAGAACATCGGGCTCTACGCGATCGCCGGGCTCACATACTACGTCATCGGCTATGGACTGATGTACGTCGACGTGGGCAGCCTGATCGGCTCGCTCGACTGGTTCTACGGCCCGTCGGCGGATGAGGTCGCGCTCTTGGGCGGAGACGCAAGCGCTACCGCCGCGGTGGTTGAAAACGGCTACTCGGTCACTTCGGACTGGTTCTTCCAGATGGTGTTCGTAGCCACGACTGCTTCGATTGTATCCGGTGCACTGGCCGAGCGGGTCAACCTGTGGGCGTTCTTCGCCTTCACCGCGGTCCTCACGGCCTTCATCTATCCCGTGGTAGGCGCGTGGACCTGGGGCGAGGGTTGGCTCGACCAGATGGGGTTCAAGGACTTCGCCGGCTCCACAATCGTGCACTCCACGGGGGGGTGGGCGGCGCTGGCCGGCGCTCTCGTGGTCGGACCGCGCTGGGGCAAGTTCCGCAAGGACGGTTCGGTCAAGATCACAGCTCCGTCCAACATTCCGGCTGTGACGCTGGGGGTCTTCATCCTCTGGCTGGGGTGGTTCGGCTTCAACGGCGGATCGGTGCTTGCTCTGGGCAGCGCCGCCGACGCCGTGACGATGAGCAACGTCCTCGTAAACACCAACCTGGCCGCGGCGGCCGGGGTGGTGACCGGAATCTTCGTTTCGAAGCCCATTCTGGGGCGCACGGACCTCTTCGCTGCGCTGAACGGCGGCATCGCCGGCCTCGTGGCGATCACGGCGGGTCCGGATATCGTTAACGGGAGGTGGGCAATCCTGATCGGCGCGGTTGGCGCACTGCTCTGCGTGGCCGGCCTGAAGCTGCTGGAACAGCGCAGGATCGACGATGTGGTCGGCGCGGTTCCCGCCCACCTCTTCGCGGGAATCTGGGGCACCATGGCGGTGTGCATCGCAGGCGGCGGCAACTTCGTCGCGCAGATCACCGGAGTCGCAGCCGTCGGCGTCTTCGTTTTCACTGTCTCCTGGATTCTGTGGAGCTTGCTGGAGAAGACGATTGGAGTCCGCGTCTCCCGCAGCGTCGAAGAGATTGGCCAGGACGCGGCCGAACTCGGAATCGACGCCTACCCCGAGTTCGTGCTCATGGTGGACCCGGACGATGGCGGCGATTTCCGCGACCCGGACTGAGGCACAGGAGCACCCATTGGAATCGGGCCACGACACCTCGGCAGGCGGTGCCGGCTTCGCGGACACCGGAGCTGGCACCGCCGGACGGGGAGCGTTTTCCGACTATCATCTGGATCCCCGCTTCTACGACGAGTTGTTCCGGGAAGACGGGACGACCCGGGAGGCCTGCCGGGAGCTGGGGGCCGCGCTCGGACGAATCCCGCCCGACGAGTTGACCGTCCTGCAGGAAGGGGTACACCGCCGCTTCCTGCACGAGGGGATTACCTTCACCGTGCTTGGAGCGCGGGAGGTGTCCGAGCACATCATCCCGATCGACTGCGTGCCACGGATAATCACGGCCGGCGAATGGGACCACATCGAGGCCGGGCTCAAGCAGCGTTTGACGGCGATGAACCTCTTTCTGCGCGACATCTATCACGAGGGACGGTCGTTGAAGGATGGAGTGGTCCCTCCCGATCTGGTGCTGGGGTGTCCGCAGTACCGTGTCGAGATGAGGGGGGTGAGGGTGCCGCACGACATATACGTTGCCATCGGCGGCACGGATATCGTGCGCGTCGGTGAAAGTTTCGCGGTTTTGGAAGACAACCTGCGGGTTCCATCCGGGGTCTCCTACATGCTGGCCTGCCGCGCCGCGACAAAGCGCGCGCTTCCGAGCCTGTACCGCGAACACGGCGTAAGGGAGGTGTCCGGGTACCCCGAGCACCTCTACTCGACGCTGGCTTCTCTGAGCTCCGAAGCGAGCAGGCCCCGGATAGCCGTTCTGACACCCGGCCGCTACAACTCCGCGTACTACGAGCACGCATTTCTGGCGGGTGAGATGGGAGTCGATCTCGTCGAGGGTCGGGACCTGTTGGTACACAATGCCATGCTCTACGCGCGAACGGCTTCCGGACTGAAGCGGATCGACGTCGTGTATCGTCGGATCGACGACGACTTTCTGGATCCCGTCACCTTCCGCCAGGATTCGGTACTCGGGGCAGCGGGCCTCTTCCACGCGTATCGCGCCGGCAACGTGGTGCTGGGGAACGCGCCGGGAACCGGGGTGGCGGACGACAAGGCCGTGTACGCGTACGTTCCCGGCATCATCCGGTACTTCCTGGGAGAGGAGCCCTTGTTGGCGAATGTGGAAACGCACCTCTGCCGTGAACCCGCGGGCCTGGAATACACGCTGGACAACCTCGAGAACCTCGTGGTGAAGGAGGTCGGCGGGTCGGGTGGCTACGGTATGCTGGTCGGGCCCCACGCGTCGCCCCGTGAGCGCGAGGAGTACGCCGTCCGCCTGCAAGGTGACCCGGCGAACTTCATCTCGCAGCCCGTGCTGCCGCTTTCGCGCGCCGGTTGCTTCGTGGACGGAGGCCTGCGGCCGCGCCATGTGGATCTGCGCCCGTTCACCCTCCACGGCCGGGACGGACAGAACGTCGTCCCAGGGGGGCTGTGCCGAGTGGCACTGCGCGAGGGCAGCCTGGTGGTCAATTCCAGCCAGGGGGGCGGCTGCAAGGACCTGTGGGTCCTGAAGGCCTAAGGCAGATGCTGGCGCGAGTGGCTGCGGATTTCTACTGGATGGGACGCTACATCGAGCGGACCGAGCACACGGCCAGCGTCTTGCGGCACCAGTTGACCGGCCTGGTCGACACACCCGCCGACGAGGTGGCCCTCGGGTGGAGGGTGCTTTACCGTGCGCTTGGCCAATCCACGCCCGAGGCCCCGGCTGATGTGGACGAAGCGGAAGCCTTCCTGATCGCCGACGCGTACACCCTCGCGGGTAAACTCGTCGAAGACGAAACCAATCCGGACTCTCTGGTCTCCTGTTGGAAGATGGCCAGGGAAAACGCGATGCAACTCCGGCCCCAGCTTCCCCTGCACGTGTGGACAACCCTCAACCGGGGGTTTCTCTGGATCCGCGACTGCGAGTTCCCCACCGCCTGGAAGGAAAGCCCGGCGGCGCTGGTCTCCGAGGGGATAGATCGCCTGCGCCTCCTCGACGGTGTCGTGCACGCAACCATGCCCCGGGACAACGCGTGGCGTTTCCTGGAACTGGGCCGGTTCGTGGAACGCTTCCAGCACCAGACTGTCCTGCTCGACATCTGGGACCGTTTCGGCCGAACCACGGAGGAGGACGACCCATCGCTTTCGTGGGCGGACCTCCTGCGGGTGTGCGGGGCTTTTGAACTCTACTGCCGCAGGCACACCATGGCGGTTCGCCGTAGCGCAGTCCTGAACTTCCTTGTACGCGACCCGGAGGTGCCGCGGTCACTTCGATTCGCGATTCACCGCATCGACGAGATGCTGCTGGGCATCGATCCTCTTGGCAGCCGCTTCCCTCTGGGTCGCCCACAGGGCACGGCACTGCACCTGGCCGCGGCGGTCGAGGCGGACGTCGGTCCTCACGAGTACGCGGTTGACGGGCAGGAACAGGGTCAGGGATTCCGGGGGGGCCTGTTCCCACGGTTGGCGAGGGATGGCAGGGCCCTGCACGATGTGATCATGGCCACTTACGTCGACTATCCGGTAGCCGAAGGATTGCCCTCATGATCGCGCGCCACACGATCGAGCACACGATTGAGTTCCGCTACAGCGCACCCGTCCACGCGTCGGTGATGACGCTGTTCCTGCGTCCGATCCAGGACCGGCGTCAGGTGCTGTCCGACTTCAAAATCGAGACCGATCCTCCCGGGATCGTGTTCGACTTCGACGGCCCCTTCAACAATAAGGGTCACTTCCTCGACCGTCCCGGCACGCACGATCGGCTCAGGGTACGGAGCCGTTCGACGGTGGAGGTCGGCCCGGTGGAGCCAATGCCCGAGGTGGCCGGTTCCGGCGCATGGGAGGCGCTGAGAAACGACATCCGCGACCCGGAACTCCTCCTGATGCTGCAACCCAGCCAGTTCGTTCGCTCGACTCCCGACCTGGAACGGTTCGTCGAGGAACGTGGCATCACAGCCGGGGACGATCCGGTAGCAAGTGCCCTTGAGCTCTGTGCGACACTCCACCATACGTTCGAGTATGCACCGGGCAGCACGGATGTGGATTCGCCGATCGGACGCATCCTCGAGACGGGCCGGGGGGTGTGCCAGGACTACGCCCACGTCATGGCCTCGATCATGCGGGGTTGGGGCGTGCCATGCCGGTACGTGTCGGGGTACCTTGGTGCCCGAGCCGGAGAAGCTGCGAATGGCGAAAGCCACGCATGGGTGGAGTGCTGGTTCCCGGGGTTGGGCTGGGTGGGGCTGGACCCGACCAACAACAGCGGAGGGGACGATCGGCATGTGCGTGTTGCCGTGGGACGGGACTATGCGGACGTGCCTCCTACACGGGGTGTGTACCGGGGCCCCGCCGACTCGGTGCTGACGACCGAGGTCGTAATCTCCCGACATCAGGCCCGGTAACCATCTCGCGCTCAACAAAGGAGCATACCACGATGCAACGCAACGCAAAGCACCCTTGTCGTCGTCACGCAATTTGGCTCGCCACCCTCGCCAGCGCGGCTTTCGCAGCTCCGGCCGCCGGGCAGTCGGCCTCGTTCGGCGCCGACATCGTCAGCCGTTACGTATGGCGTGGCCTCGATTTCGGAGAGTCGGTGTCCGTGCAACCATCCCTGACCCTGGGGGCGGGGGGGCTGGAAGCGGGCGCCTGGGCGTCCTATTCGATCTCGGCGTCGGGGGCCGCGGCAAACGAGAACGACCTCTGGGTAACGTACACTGTTGAGACCTCCTCTGGAGCCAGTTTTTCGGCTGGCCTGACCGACTACTACTTCCCGGCGCCCGACTCGGATCTCGGCTTCCGCCACTCGGAGGCGCACACCCTGGAGTTGTCGCTCGCCTTCTCCGGACCGGAATCCTTCCCCGTTTCGCTCCTCGCCGGGCTCGTGACAGACGATGACAAGCCCTTGTACCTGGAGGTGGGCCTGCCTCTCGCGCTCGTGGACGATGTGGAACTCGGCCTGCATGCGGGGATGGTAACCACCGCCAGCTCGTTCTACGACACCGATGGTGCAACCCTGGTCAACCTGGGGATCACAGCCGCCAAGGCCCTGGAGATCACGGATTCCTTCGCCTTGCCGATGAACGTCTCCTACATCTACAATCCGGATCAGGACCGTGCGTTCCTGGTCTTCGGGGTGAGTCTTGCACCGTAGAAGCCCGTGGATAAATCCGCACGAGCACCGAGAGTGGTGAATGCCGGGAGGATTTGTTCCATGGGCTGTTGGAGCCGCCTGATGCAGCCGGGGTGCCGGGCAGTTGCGACGCTCTGGCCCGTGAATCGGGGCGGCCGGATTCGAACCGGCGACCTCCTGCTCCCAAAGCAGGCGCGCTACCGAGCTGCGCCACGCCCCGCAGATTTCCGCCAAGGTGAAGGAAGATGGCCCATTCCGCGCGTGGAGGGTAGGCATTGAGTCACCGCCTGACGGTTGCGGCGTCGTCGACGCTCGCGCGCCGCGTCCCGATTGCGGTGGCCGCGGCCGTATGGTGGGCGGGTGCGGCGGCTGCCGCATCCGCCCACGCGCTTGTCCGCGACCAGGACCAGGAGACGCCCCGGGCCCGGGACGTCCAGGGCGACGCTGAGACGCCACAGCGCCCGGCTGCACGGATTCCCGGGCAGTCGCTGTCGGTGTACCTGCTCACCGCCGAGCCCGGCGACCGGATCTTTGAGGTGTTCGGCCACAACGTCATCCTGGTGCGCGACTCGGAGACCGGATACGAGCAGGGCTTTAACTACGGGATCTTCAGCTTCGATTCCCCAGGGTATTTGGGCCGCTTCCTGAAGGGTCGGATGATGTACCGGGTCGACACGGTGTCCGCGGCCACCCTGCTCGCCGGATACGGGGCTCAGAACCGTCGGATATGGGCGCAGGAACTCGACCTCGAGCCAGCTCGCAAGGCACACCTCCTCCAGCTGCTGCAGACCGCGGTGCAGCCGGAGAACCAGTACTACCGCTACGAATACTACCTGAACAACTGCTCCACCAAACTTCGCGATGTGCTTGACACCGTCCTTGACGGCCAACTCAGGGAAGCCACCGATGGACCGTCCACCGGCGCCACATGGCGTGAACACACCCGGCGTCTGACGGCCAAGCACCTGCCAGGCTACCTCGGCATCGATCTCGTGCTGGGTCCGAAGGGTGACGAATCCACCAACCAGTGGCAGGAAATGTGGGTGCCCATGAAGCTTCGGGACACCGCCGGTGCCCTGTTCGTGACGCGGAGTGACGGAAGCCGGGTTCGGCTGGTGCGCTCCGAGGTGTTGTTGCTGGACTCCACACGGGAGTTCGAGCCGACGTCCGCGCCATCGCTTGAACTCCTTTTCCTGCTCGCTGGACTGGCGGTGGCGTTGCTATACGCGCTTCTGGGTTCCAAATCCGCCGCCGGGTCCTTCGCAGGCCGCGTCGCACTCGGGTTTTCCGGCTCTCTATGGGGCGTCTTCTGCTTCCTCGCCGGTGTGGTCATGATCGCCGCGCACTGGACCGATCACGAATTCATGTACTGGAATCAGAACGTCCTGCTCTTCAGCCCGCTTGGAATCGGTGTGGCGTGGGGCCTGGTGCGCGTGGCCAGGAAGGGCAGCACCAGCATCTGGGGACGCAGACTCGCGCTTGGGACGCTGGGACTGGCGGCCGTGGCGCTGGTCCTGAACCTGATTCCGGGTCTCGCCTCGGGAAACCGGGAGATGATCGCCTTTGCGCTTCCGGTGCACGTGTCCGTGTGCTGGGTGATGCTCGGCATCTACAGGGTGGAGAACCGCCTCGTGCACGGCTGAGGCTGCCGGCAAGGGTCAGGGGTGGCGCGAGAGATCAGGGACGCAGAAAGGCTGCCAACTCCCGAAACGCCTGGCCCCTGTGGCTCCGTTCGTCCTTCTCTGCGGGCGACAGTTGCGCGTAGCTCCGGCGTGTCCGGACATCGAGGAAGATGGGGTCGTACCCGAAGCCGCCTGATCCCCGTGGTTCGACGAGGATCCGACCGGGTGCTTCCCCGCGGAAGCTGGCCGTCTTGCCGGTTGCCGGATCGATGAAGCAGGCGACGCACACATACCGCGCGCGGCGGTCCGCGGAAGGCACACCGCGCAGGGACTCCAGCAGGTGACGGTTGTTGGCCTCATCCCTGGTCACGCCCGGATAGCGCTCCAGGGGGGCGAACCGCTTCGTCCTGACGCCGGGGCGGCCGCCCAGCGCCAGGACCTCCAGTCCGGAGTCGTCGGCCACAGTCGGGAGCCCGGACCGGCGGGCGAAGTAGCGGGCCTTGGAGGCTGCATTCTCCTCGAAGGATTCGAAGGGCTCGAGAGACTCCTCCGTTTCAGACCAGGGGATCGAGACGTCGCCGAGGGCGACGAGCCGGTACCCCGTGTCCCCCGCCTCCGCAAGAATGCGCTCGACTTCCAGGGCTTTGTGCCGGCTTCGGGTTGCCAGCAGAAGCGTCACCGGCCGCCCCGGATGCGACGCACCAGCGCGCTTGTGGAGTGCCCGCCGAGCAGCGGCACGATCACGACCCGCCCTCCCCTGGCCCGTACCGTCGCGCTTCCGGCGACATCCTCCTCGACGTAGTCGCCACCTTTGACGAGCACGTCGGGCTGCAACTCGGCAATGAGCGATGCCGGAGTCTCTTCGTCAAGGAACGTGACCCAATCGACGCACTCCAGCGCGGCTACGACAGTCGCGCGGGCGTCCTGGCCGACGAGGGGGCGGCCCCGGCCCTTGCCCAGCCGCCGGACGGAATCATCGGTGTTGATCGCCACCAGCAGAGCGTCCCCCAGGCGCCGTGCCTGGTCCAGACACTCGACGTGACCCGGGTGAAGCAGGTCGAAGCACCCGTTGGTGACGACGAGGCGGAAGGACCGCTCCGGCCCCGCGCACCGCACTGCCTCGGCGCGGCCGAGGACCTTGCTCGCTGGCGATCGGGGCGAGGCGGAGGCGCTCCCGACCCTCATCGGGGTCACAGGAACTGGAGGAGGAGGAACGCGGCCAGAATGATGGAGACCCAAAGCACCATGCTCCCGGCGGGCCAGGTCCGCGCCAGGATTCCCCGGGGGCCGTGCGACCTGAACGCGCCTCTGAGACCCTTGTTCACCGTCCCCACCACCGCGCCCCTGAATGCGGCGTCAACCGCGGCCACGACGCCACCGGTGAAACGTGTGACCCGCACCGCGGCGCGCCGGTACACCCAATCCGCGTCCAGATTCACCGAACGGATCTCCGCCGGGTAGATCTTCCACAGGTGGAAGGCGGCAACGGCTCCGATGGCGAAGCAGAGGAGCTGGAGCTGGGTGAGGATATGAGTATACGTGTAGGGTTCGTAGTCCACCTCGTGCGGAAGCAGCCCGTAGAGCAGATCGGGCCAGATCCCGATCGCCAGGCAGGCGGCAGCCCCGATGACCATCGCGACCAGCATGTTCCGCGGCGGCTCACGGGTGCGGATGCCGGAGTCGTGGGCGAAGAAGGCGAAGAAGGGGATCTTGATTCCGGCGTGCTCGACCACTCCGGCCGACGCGAAGAGCATGAACGGCCAGATCCAGTTGTAGTGCTCTTCGAGCAACGCCGACATGATCATGCTCTTCGAGACGAAGGCGTTGAAGAAGGGGACCGCCGAGATCGACAGCGCGCCGATGATGCAAAGCGTGGCAGTGACGGGCATCGTCTTGTAGAGCCCCCCCAGATCCGACGCCCTGGTCTTGCCCGTCATGTGCATGACCGCGCCCATGGACATGAAGAGCAGCCCCTTGAAGAGCACGTCGTTGAAGGCGTGGGACACGGCGCCGTTGACGGCCAGGGCTGACCCCACCCCGATCCCGCACACCATGAAGCCGATCTGGTTGATCATGGAGTAGCCCAGGGTGCGGCGCAGGTCGTTCTCGATGACGGCGTAGAAGATCGGGAAACACGCCATGACGGCACCGATGTAGATCAGCGCCTCCGTCCCCGCGAACCCGCGCGCCAGCGCGTAAATCGCCACCTTGGTGGTAAATGCACTCAGGAACACCGTGCCGGTGGGGGTGCCCTCGGGGTAGGCGTCGATGAGCCAGCTGTGGGCGAGCGGGAAGGCGGCCTTGACCCCGAAGGCCAGGAATACCAGCCAGCCGGCCAGCCCCTCCAGCCCCATCGGGCCGAATTCCAGGCTCCCGGTCTCGTGCGCGTACACCATGGCGCCGGCAAGCAGCGTCACCCCGGAAACGACGTGCACCAGCAGGTAGCGCATCCCCGCGGAGACCGCCCGCGGTGTGCGCCGGGTCCAGATCAGGAAGACCGAGCTGATCGCCAGCAGCTCCCAGAAGACGAAGAGCGTGATGAAGTCTCCGGCGAAGACCGCACCCAGCGCGCTTCCCGCGTAGACGACCGCCGACGTGTGCTGGACGGTGGCGTGGTCGCCCTTCTTCAGGTGGAGCGAGTAGACGATCGCGATGAAGGCGCCCAGATGGAACAGGTGCCCGAAGAGGATGCTGAGCCTGTCGGCGCGCACCAGTGTCAGGGAATAGCCGAGCAGCTGGTAGTCGAGCGTATGGCCTTCCTGGATGCCCATGGCGTTCAGCGCCCCCGCCACGGGGATCAGAACGAGCCAGGCCATGCGGATCCGGGGGACGCTGCGCAGGAAGGGCACCACCAGGGCCCCGATGAAGAAGATCAGGAAGGGAGGGAGGCTACTCGGCATCGTAGTAGTCCTCCCGGCGCATGACCAATCGCCTCAGCACCTTCGAGATCAGAATCAACAGGGAGATGCCGACAAAGCCGAAGAGTGGGTACAGGATCGGCCATTCCTCGAGGGGGTGGTGGACGTCGCGGTCGACGAAGAAGTCCCACAGCAGCACGACCGCGCACAGGACGAAGAGGAACGCGAGTATCCGCCCCGCCCACGGCGGCGGCACGCTGTTCGGCTTGTGGAGGCCCGGGGCTCGCTCATGGTCGTTCGGCACGTGCTCGCTCATGGTCCCGCCACCATGGTCATGAGCCGGTAGAAGGGGTCGGGATACAGGAAGAGCACCAAACACGCCACCGCTGTCGTCACAATGGCGACGAGCGACCACTTCGGCCCCTCGTGGATCCCTTCGTGGTGCGGGGGTTCATCCGGCTTGCAGAAGAAGCCCTTCAGAGGGATCTCCATGAGGTAGGCGAGCGACAGCAGGGAACTCACCATCAGCACGGCCACCAGCCCCGTCTGCCCCGCTTCGAGCGATCCCAGGCCGAGGAACCACTTGCTCCACGATCCCCCGGTCGGCGGAAGTCCGACAATCGAAAGCGTTCCCACGAAGAAGGCACAGAAGGTAATGGGCATCGTGCGGCCCAAGCCCTTCAGCTGGCTGACTTCGGACTTGTGGGCGGCCACCATGATTGCGCCCGCACAGAAGAAGAGGGTGATCTTGCCGAAGGCGTGCATCGCGATGTGCATGCCGCTGCCGATCACCCCCCAACTGTTGGCCAGCATCGCGCCGAGGACGACGTACGACAGCTGACTGACGGTGGAATACGCCAGCCGTGCCTTGAGGTTGTCCTTGGTGAATGCCACCAGCGATCCGAGGATGATCGTGGCCGCAGCGACCCACATCAGCCACACCGAGGCTCCCAGTTCGGCTACGAAATCGATCCCGAAGACGTACACGGTGATCTTCAGCACCGCGAAGACCCCCGCCTTGACGACAGCCACGGCGTGGAGAAGCGCACTCACGGGGGTAGGCGCCACCATCGCCGCCGGGAGCCAGCGGTGGAAAGGCATCACCGCCGCCTTCCCGATCCCGAAGACGAACAGCCCCAGGAGGACCGCAACGACCCCGGCGGACGCCCGCCCGTTCAGGATCCCCCCGTCCTGGAAGTCCAGCGTCCCGGCGAGTTTGTACGTCCAGACGATGGCAAGGAGCTGAAACGCGATCGAGGTGGAGAAGAGGATGCCGAGGTAGACCCGCCCTGCCCTCCTGGCGGCTTCGGTGCCCGCGTGGGTGACGAGGGGGAAGGTGGTGAGCGACAGGATCTCGTAGAAGACGAAGAGGGTGAAGAGGTTCCCGGCGAAGGCGACCCCCATCACGGACGCGATCGCAAACGCGAAGAAGACGTAGAAGCGCGTCTGGTTCTTCTCGTGATGTCCCCGCATGTATCCGATCGAATACATCGTGGTGACGATCCACAGGAAGGACGCGATCAGCGCGAAGAGCACGCCGAGAGGCTCCGCCTCCAACGCAAGGGGAATCCCCGGGATCGGCTCGGCGAGCACCAGCGCCGGGCGGGCACCCTCGCTGACCGCGCGATAGATGCGCAGGACGATGGCGAAGAGCACCCCCGCGGTGACCAGGCTGGCGGCCTCGCGAGCGTTGGGGTTGCGGCGCAGGAGCAGGATCAGGGCGGTTCCCACGGCCGGCACGGCAAGCGACAGCAGGAGCAGCGTGGACGTCGTCACGAGGATCCGATCCCCATCATCAGGGCCTCGGCCGCCCCCCTGGCGACTTCGGAGGTCCGCACGGCGTCGATCCCGAAGTAGAGGTTCGCCAGCACCAGCGCCCAGGTGGGGACCAGCAGGCTCCACGGGGCCTCCCTGACACGGTCATCGCCGGCGAAGTCACGCAGATAGGCGACCTCGACCACTCGCCACACGTACACCAGCGCCATGAGGGACGTCAAGAGCACGATCCCGGCAACACCCATCCACAGGCCCCCCTTCTCCAGCGCGCCCAGGATCAGGTACCATTTGCTCACGAAGCCGACGGTCAGGGGTACCCCCACCAGGCTCAGCCCCCCGACCACGAAGGCGGCCATCGTGAAGGGCATCCGCTTGCCCAGCCCGGCCATGGCGGCGATGTGGACCGAACCGATCCGGTACACCACGCAGCCAAGCGCCATGAAGAGAGCCCCCTTCATCAGCGCGTGGTTGAACAGGTGAAGGAGTGTCGCCGTCAGTCCGGTCACGGACGCGAACGACAGTCCCAGGATCATGTAGCCGATCTGTGCCACCGAGGAATACGCGAGCAGGCGTTTGACGTCGACCTGGAAGATGGCTACCAGCGACATGCTGACGATTGCGACGAGCGCAAGCGGCAGGAGGACCAGGTCGAGCCCCATCACTTCGAAAGAGAAATGCCGGCCGAAGATGCTCAGGAAGAACCGGAGCAGCATGTACACCGCGACCTTGGTGGCGGTGGACGCCAGGAAGGCCGTGACCGCGGAAGGCGCGAAGGCGTAGGCGTTCGGGAGCCACAGGTGGAGCGGGAACAGCGCCAGCTTGAGACAGATGCCGACGCCCAGGAAGCCGTAGGCCACCTTCACGGTTCTGGAATCCCACACCTCGGGCAACAGCGCGGCCAGGTCCGCCATGTTCAGCGTACCGGTCATGGCGTAAAGGAGCCCGATGCCGATGACGATGAAGGTGGCGCCGACCGATCCCATGATCAGGTACCGGAAGGCCGCCGTGAGGGCGCGGCGCTGGCGGCCCAGCGAGATCAGCGCGTACGCGGACAGCGACGAAATCTCCAGGAAGACGAAGACATTGAAGACATCGCCGGTGATCGTGATGCCGAGGAGCCCGCACAGGCAGAGCAGGTAGGCCGCGAAGAAGAGCGGGATGCGGTGGCGGTCCACCTCGCGCTCCACGCTGGTGATCGCGTAGGGCGCCACCACGGCACCGATCGTGGCCACAATGACCAGGACCCACGCATTGACGATGTCGATCCGGTACTCGATCCCGATCGGGGGGGCCCAGTCGCCGATGGCGTAGGATACGACGCCGGTCGACATCACCTCTCGCAGCAGCGAAAGCGCGATGGCCAGCGCCGACCAGCTCGCCAGCACCGCCAGCGCGCCGGCCGCCCGAGCGTTGCGGACGAAGACGCACACAGGCGCCGCAAGCAGGGGCACCACCACCTGAAGAATCGGGAGGTGCTCGGACATCACTCGGCGGCCTCCGTCCTGGCCTCGATGCGGTTGATCTCGTCTTCTTCCAGCGTCCCGTACGCCTCCTTGATGCGGACAGCCAGGGCGAGACCCACCGAAGTGGTGGCGATGCCCACGACGATCGCGGTCAGGATGAGGACGTGGGGAAGCGGATTCGAGTACACCACGTGATCCACCGCCTCACCCCCCCCGTGTGGGTCCCCCATGAGGATCGGTGGCGTCCCGCCGGTGATCTTCCCCATGCTGATGTATAACATGAACACGGAAGTCTGAAATACATTCAGACCAACGATTTTCTTGATCAGGTTGCCCCGAGAGATCAGGATGTAGAAGCCGACCATCATCAGGAAGATGACGACCCAGTAGTTGTAGTGGGAGACGAAGAAGTCCAGGCTCACGGCTTCCTCCTTCCCCGCGCCGCGAAGAGGTAGAAGATCGACACCATGACCCCGAAGACCGTCACAAGAACGCCCAGTTCCACGGCCATGATGCCGTAGTGCTGGCCCTGCTGCGCGTCGTGGGCGAGGGCGTCGTAGCCCAGGAAGTTATGGCCGAGAAGCATCGTCACCACCCCAACGCCCGCGTAGATCAGGACGCCCAGCGCGGCGCACATCCGGACGAACCAGGGTGGCAGCACGCGCTGCACCGCGTCGAGCCCGTACACGAGGGCCAGCAGCGCAAAGGCGGCGGCCAGGATCACACCGGCCTGGAAACCCCCGCCCGGGCTGTAGTCGCCGTGAAAATGCACGTACAGCCCGAACATGATGATGAACGGGGTGAGAACCTTCGCGCCGACGCGGACGATGACCTCTTCCCTCATTCGCCGTCCCCCTCCTCCCCCGCTCCGCCACCGGCCTGCGTGCGCGACCGTGACCGCCGGCCCCCGGCGAGCAGGAGCATGACGCCCACCGCCGCGGCGAAGACCACCGTCGTCTCGCCCATTGTGTCATAGCCCCGGTACGAGGCGAGCACGGCGGTGACCACGTTGGGGATACCGATCTCGTGTGGGCTCTCCTCCAGGTAGTGGTCCGCCACATGATGATGGACCGGGTCGGCGGCGTCCCCGTAGGCCGGCATGTCCATCGTCCCGTAGACCAGCGCCGCGCCCGTCATCACGACCACGAGCATCGGGAGCAAGGGGGTGTGGCCCGGCTTGTTCTCGTGGTGGCCGGCCAGAGCGAGCGCGGCCAGGAAGAGCACGGTCGAGATCCCCGCGCCGACCGCTGCCTCGGTGAAGGCCACGTCCACCGCGTCCATCACGGTGAAGAGCCCTGCTGAAAGGAGCGAGTAGATCCCGGCCAACATCACGACCGCGAAGAGGTTGCGGATCCTCAGCAGCGCCAGACCCGCCGCCGCGAGCAGGGTGAGCAGGACGATGTCGACTACGGTGGAGATGGCGCACCTCCTCCCGCGTTCGATTCCTCGGCCCCGTCGCCGCCCTCCCCGGCCAGCGTGTACGGCCGCGCTCCCCCGGACAGCGCCGCCTTCGCCAGGGCGTGCGTCGCGATCGGGCTTGTGAACCACACGAAGGCGAGCACGAGGAGCAGGCGCACCGTCACCAGGTTCACGCCGCTGTGCACGCTCAGCCCCGCCAGGATCAGGCCGGCGCCCATTGTATCGGCCATCCCCGCCGCGTGCATGCGGGTGAACACGTCCGGGAGCCGCACCATTCCGAGCGCCCCCGTCAGAAGGAAGAAGGCACCGGAAAGCAGCAGCACCCAGGTCAGAACCGAGAGGACCTGGTCCATCATCCGCCCGAAGCGTCCTGGCGGGAGCCCGCCCCCAGGTCGCCGTACTCGATGTACTTCAGTACCGCGATGGTCCCGATAAAGTTGATCAGCGCGTACACGAGGGCGAGGTCGAGGAAGTCGGGGCGCCCGTTGAGGAAGCCGAGCACGGCAATCAGGACCACCGTCTTTGTGCCGATGTTGTTGAGCGCGAGTACCCGGTCATAGGCGGTCGGGCCCAGGAGGGCACGGCACATGGCGAGCGCCATGGCAACGAGCAGCGCGGCAGTGGTCACGGCGAACACGTCTACGCGGCCTCTCCCTCCAGCATCGCAACGCGCCGGTTCATCGTGTTCTCTTCGGTGCCGTCGATTTCCTCCTGCACGATGGCGTGCACCTCGAAGTCGTCTCCCACGATCCCCGTGGTGACGGTCCCGGGGGTCAGCGTGATCGAGTTGGCGTAGATGAAGCGTCCCAGATCGGTTCGCTGGGAAGCACGGAAGTGGACGATCGAGGGATCGACCCGCAGCCGCGGAGCCAGGATGATCCTCGCCACCCGAACGTTCGACTTGAAGACCTCCCACACGAGCCACGGGAGATACCCAAGCGCGCCCCACAACAGGTGCACCGGCACCGATTCCCGGTCGACGATGCCCATGCGGGCGCAGACGAAAACGGCCACGCAACAGGTCACCACGCCGAACACCAGGAACAGCGGCGTGTAGTGGTCCGACAGGAGCAGCCAGACGCCGAACAGGATCCCCCACAGAACAGCAATGCGGCTCAAGTGATCGATCTCCTCCAGCAGCCGTGGCGAAATCTTGCGTGAGCACTGAGCGCGGCAAGGCACCCGGGCGGCAACGACCTTACGCTACGAACTCCTGAGCCGGGGGTACCATGCTCGCGCAATCTACCGCGGGCGAATCTACCAGTTGGATTGTGCCCCGTCCACTATCTCCTGCACCAGGAGCCGGATCGCCTCGGAACGTCCCATATCTTCGGTCTCGCTCGCATCGAGGTACTGGCCCACCACGCGGAGTTGGGACTGGTCCCAGAGGATCGTGTAGTTCTCACGGTCCAGTATCTCCACCTTGACGGTCAGGACGACCTCCCGCTGCAACACCTGAACGGTCTCGGTCTCGGATCCGCGACGATAGAGCGGCGCGGTCAGATCGTAGTTCAATATGCTCCCGGAGATCACCGCGTCCGCGGCCTGCTCCCCGGCGGGGTTCAGTCCCAGGGATCTGGGAAGCTGCCGCAGGAGCGCCTCATGAACCTCCTGGGTCAGCTCGAAGCGGTTCGTCTCGTTCTCGAACGGAAGCACCGCTACCGTGCGGATGTGTGTCGGAAAGCCCGCACCCTGGTTCAGTGAGTAGTTGCAACCAGCTGCGGCCAGGGCGACGAGCGCCAAACCGATCGTGATGAGGACAGCGCGACCGCGTTCCGGCACCCTGCTACTGCCCATTCGGACGCCAGATGTCCGGCGGAAACGAATCCACTTGCTCATGGAACTCCAATTGCAGCTTCAGCTCGCGGTAGTCACGTAGGTTACGATAGGTCGCCTCGGCGGGGTAGTCCGACCCCTCCTCCGGAGCGGTAACGAACACCCGCTCCACGACGGCTTCGCCCTCCAACAGCGACACGTCCAGGATGGTTCGATCGCGCAGCCGGAAATGCAGTCGGTCGCCGTGGGGCAGCCGGTACTGCACATCCAGGATCCCATCGGCAACGCGGCCGCCCAGGAGCTCCGCGTCAGCGCCCGGGCGAAAGACCCCCAACGTCGCCCACAGGAGCGCCGGAGGCGGTACGAGCTGGAGGGGCAGCGCGTCGGGGACTCTCAGTTCGTCTCCCACGAGCGCCGCGATCGCGGCGCTCTCGCCATTGTCGAGAAAAAGATCCAGCCGTGCCTTGTAGGGAGGCTCGACCCGGGCTACACCGACGCCCGAACCCCGAAAATCCGGTTCCCGGGCGCTCCACGCGAAGCGCAGCTGCCTGGCGCCGGCCAGCCGGGTGTCCCGTGCGGCCGTCAGCGCTGCCTGTTCCGCCTCCGCCGACAGCTCCGCGAGAGCCGGCACCCGGAGATAGCCGGGCGTGGCACAGGCGGTCGCCAGGGCGAAGGAAAGCACCGCTGCTGCCCGTAGCAGTAGTCTCGTCACCTCCCTACCGCCCATCCCCGCGTCTCCATAGCTTCCGCGATCATGGGTTCCAAACCGGTGTTCCTCATATCCGATGTCCACCTCGGCGCCGTCTCCCGGGAAACCGAGGAGGCTTTCCGGCGCTGGCTTCTGCATGTAAAGGAATCGGGTAGCCGCCTGATCATCAATGGGGACCTGTTCGATTTCTGGTTCGAGTACCGCAGGGTAGTGCTCGGAGAGCACGTCCGGGTGCTCGCCTGCCTTGCGGATCTGGTGGACTGCGGGGTGCCGGTGCTTCTCATGGGCGGCAATCACGACTGGTGGGGCGGCGACTTCCTCCGCGATCACATCGGCGTGGACTTTCGGCGGGATCCGGCGCGGATCCAGGTGAAGGGCAAATCGGTCCTTGTCGCCCACGGCGACGGGCTCGGGTCGGGAGATATCGGGTACAGGATCCTGCGACTGGTCCTCCGGGGCCGGTTCACGCGCTGGCTGTTCCGTTGGCTGCACCCGGATCTGGGAGCGCGCCTCGCGGATTGGGTGTCCGGCACGAACTCCAACCCCGACTCCGGCCACATCGCGGCGAGCCATGGAAGAATGGCTTTCCTGTCCGGTTGGGCAGCCGAACAGCTCGAGCGCGACCCGACCCTGGACATCGTTGCCCTGGGGCATGCGCACATGCCCGCCGTGGACGAGGTTGGGCCTGGCCGCTACTACGTCAATTCCGGTGACTGGGTCCTCCACCGGTCGTATGTCACCATCGGTGAATCCGGAAAGCCGGTGCTGCACGAGTGGGAAGGGCAGGTCACGACGGACCCGCCGGGCTGATCGGCACGGACGAACTCATCGCGTAGGGACCCGGAAGCCGACTTCGATGCGCCCGTCGACCGGGTCGCCCTCGATCGTGAGCGGTTCGGGGAAGTCCTGAAGGTGCGCTGATACGAACGCATCGACACCGGAGAGGAGGAGAGTGAAGATGGCGATGGCCATCCAGTCCTCCCGCTGCTCCTCCCGGGCATCGGCCAGCCCCCGGAAACGCGCAACCTGCTCGTGTCCCTCCAGCGCGGTCTCGATCTCCATGGGGTCGGAGATCCCTTCGCTCATCAGCTGGGCCGTCACCCGGTCCTCCCAGAGCCGGGCCTGGTCACGAGCGACACCCAACCGCCGGGCGGTCTTGAAAAGCATCCAGCCCGCGAGGGATTCCGCCCCGAAATAAAAGGCTCCCCGTGTCAGTGATCCGGACGACACGTGCCCCCACCCCGGGATGATCGCGCCCCGCAGGAAAGCGCCAGACGGCCCGGGACCGGCAGCAGCCGAGTCCGGCACGGCGAGGGAGTCGACCACCGGGACCGAATCGGGCACGGCACCCCGGGTCTCCTGGGCATTCGTGCGGGCGGGAGAAGCTGCGACGACCACCACGGCAGCGGCAACCACGCCGATCCATGCCCCTGGCTGCCATGAACCCCGGGGAGCCCGTGGCGGAGACCCGGCCGTTCTCGGCCCTGACGCGGGGGTTCCCCGCGGGCTACTAGCCACGGGCCGGCACCAGAACGGGAAGCGCTCCCGGCAAGATCCGGATGCGAAGCTCGCTGGCCGGCTCCGGTGGCAGCTCTCCATCGAACTCGAACCACATTGGCTCTCCTCCGGGCCGGCGGATCACCGCTTCCTCCAACTGGCGCATCGTCACAAGGGGCGAGTCGCCGTGTCGTCCGCGGATCACCTTCGGGACCAGGCGCAGAATAGGCAACAGTCCGGGGGCCGCGATGTGACACAGGTCCAGCTTCCCGTCGGACGGATGGGCATCGGGGCAGATCATGAAGCCTCCTCCTATCGACGGGCCAACCGTGACCACCGTTAGAGTCGTGGCGCCCATGATGTGTTGCCTGGCGCCATCCCCCACCTCGACGTGGACCTCGGGAGGTTTGAAGGTCGCGATCGCGCTCAGAAAGGCGGCCAGGTACTGGGGCAGTCCCGGCAGCCGGGAGAAGCGGGCGCGGCAGCGCACCACCTCCACGTCCACACCGACGCCCAGGAGGTTCACGAACACCCGCTCCCCGCCTCGCCAGCGCACCCTGCCGACATCGAAGCGCTCCACGAGCCCCGCCTCGAGCACATCCACCACCTCGGCGGCGCTCCGGCGTGTACCGATCATGCGGTAGAAGTCGTTGCCCGTGCCCACCGGGAACACTGCCACCGGCGGCAACCGGTCGACCTGACTGGCGAGCAGCCCACCCGCGACCTCGTGAATGGTCCCGTCTCCGCCCACGACCACGATCCGGGCCACCCCTTCCACCGCGGCCGTTCGGGCCAGCCGGGAGGCGTGCCCCGGAGCTTCCGTGTATCGCGCCTCGTAGTCGCTGGAGCGGCCATCGAGGAGTGCGAACAGCTTGTGGGCGGCCTTTCGCCCGCGGCCTCCGGATGCCGCCGGGTTGACGATGACGCGGATGGGATCGCTTCGCATGGAGGAAGATAGGGTAACGGGCCGAGTGGCGGGGGCGTGTGGGAATCGAACCCACCCACCCGGGTCTTAGCCGGGCGCACTGGTTTTGAAGACCAGACGGAACACCAGTCCCGATCCGCCCCCGCGATGCCCGCTCCCGGGGGTGCGCAGGGTTGAGCGTGCGACGCGACATCCGCATTTCCCGTCAATCATCCGGGGCCGACACGTTGTCACGATTAGCGGACGAGGGCAACTCCTGATCTCCCCAACGCTTCTCAAGGCGGCGAAAGGTGCTCGCCAATTCCGAGCGCATGCGCGCGAAGCGTTTGCGGACATCGGGCCTCCCCTGAAGCCGAAAGAACAGTACGGTATCCTCGCGCACCTCTCCGGCAAGTTCGATCCACTGGATGGCCGCGTAGCCGCACAGGGGCGCCAGAATCGCCACGGCCAACGCGAACAGGGGCCCCCCAGCCAGGTATCCGAGGACCACCCACAAGGTCCAGCCCGCGGTGACCCCGGTCATGAGCGCCAACAGCTTGTATGTCGCCGTGACTTCGAAATCCGGGCGGGTGACACTGATGACGATGCGGGGAAGCCGGGTCACCGGCGCCCACAGCAGGATGCCCGCGACGGCGAAGGGGAGTCCCGCGAGCAGCAGCGTCCCCCTTACGGCAATGTACCTGGCGACGGGGACAAGACCGTAGCGGGGCGGAACATCGCCCTGCCCCGCTCCGACCCGCGCGTTGAGCGCGGCGTACCGCTCGACCTTGCGTAGCAGCGCTCGATGCTCGTCGGGCGATTCGCGCCGGATCCACTCCAGCCCGGCCGCGAAGCGCTGCAGGCGGGGCACGCGCGTACCCAGTTCCTCCCTGGTCCGCCACGGTACCCAGCGCGATTCCCGCACATACAGCTGCTCCGCCACCTCCACCAGCGCACGATCGCCATGGTGCACGAAGTTCAGGGTCTGCGCACGGATGCCCGCCTCGATCTGCTCGGTCAGCGTCCGTACGGCCGCCACGGGGTCCTCACGGTAGACATCCTCCAGGCGGGCGCACCCGAACGCCCGCCCGAAGCGCACGGCAACCGCCGTACGCGCCCGCTCCTTGCGGGTATACGTGATCCCGACCGGCACGATCGAGAGGTCCAGCTTCCAGTTCGCCGCTTCCTCCGCCTGAAGTGCGATACGGGCGGCACCGGTGCGTAATTCGACGACATGAGCCTCCGAGTGACTGCGGCCCTCCGGATAGATCTGGATCGCGCCACCACCCAACAGCACACCGATCGCGTCGCGGAACATCTCCTCGTTGCGGTGCATCGCGTCGGGGTCGTCCTGCCTGCGGTACACCGGAATGCCCCCCAGTGCGCGGAGGACGGGGCCCAGGAGGAGCTGGTCGAAAAGCGGCGACCGCGCCAGGGGCCGCGTGAGTCTTTCGCTGCAGCGAAAGACGAGCAGCGGGTCGACAAGACTGTTCGGATGGTTCACCGCGACCAGCACCGGGCCCTCCGGCAGGGGTGGTCCGTGGCTGCCCACCTGGTAGAAAATCCCGGCGGCGGCACCCACTACGCGGGTGATCATCCTGGCAACCCGGCCCGGCGGCCTTTCCAACTTGGCGGTCCTCCTGCTTCGATCTTACAACGCGGACACGTTATCTTGGCTGTCCCACCCCTGCCTCGCCACCTTGACGGGACAATCGGTCGTGATCCGCGATCCTTCGACATCGGTCCGACAAGCCTCCACGGCTCCGCTCGAGCCCTCCTCCCGGCCCACGCGCAACCCGGGTATGCCCCTCGATCTGAAGGCGGTGCGCGACGTCCGGGTCAACCGCAGCGCCGCGGATCATCGCGCGGCCACCCTGACGACGCGCAGGTCGGTCAAACGGCAGTGGCAGGCGGGGTGGCTGCTTCGCGCCGTGACCATGATCGACCTCACCACCCTGGCAGGGGACGACACCGCGGGACGGGTGCGGCGCCTCTGCGGCAAGGCCCGGCGCCCGGTTCGCCGCGACATCCTCGAAGCGCTGGGCGTATCCGCCGACGAGGTCAGGGTCGCCGCGGCGTGCGTCTACCATGCGCTGGTGCCGGCTGCCTGCACCGCCCTGCGGGGCAGCGGGATCCCCGTGGCCGCCGTCTCGACCGGATTCCCCGCGGGGCTGTCTCCCTTCCGGACGAGGATCGACGAGATTCGCGAGTCCGTCGCGGCGGGAGCGGAAGAGGTGGACGTGGTAATCACCCGCGGATCGGTGCTCGGGGGCGGCTGGGAACGACTGTACGACGAAGTCTCGAGCTTCCGCGAGGCCTGCGGCGACGCGCACATCAAGGTCATACTGGGTACCGGCGAGCTGGGCACCCTGGCCAACGTGAAGCGGGCCGCCACCGTGACGATGATGGCCGGCGCGGACTTCGTCAAGACGTCCACCGGCAAGGAGTCGGTCAACGCCACACTTCCCGTCGGGATCGTCCTGACGCGCGCGGTTCGCGACTACCACCGGATCACCGGCGTCCGGGTCGGACTGAAGGCCGCGGGCGGCCTCAAGACTGCGAAGGACGCGCTGGGCTGGCTTATCCTCGTCAAGGAGGAACTCGGCGACGCCTGGATGGATCCGCGGCTCTTCCGGATCGGAGCCAGCTCGCTCCTGGCCGACATCGAGCGGCAGCTCGAACACCACGTCACCGGCCGCTACTCGGCGTTCCACCGTCACCCCCTGGGCTGAGGAGCCACTCCAATGTCGCGCGCGACCACCGTTCGAGATGCTTTTCTCAACCCCGGCTATGGACCCGCTCCCGAAAGCCGGAGCGTCGTGACAGAGTGGCTGGAGAACGGAGAGCGCGTGTTCGGCCACTACGTCGGAGGGAGTTGGACCCCCGGAGAAGGCGACATCCATCAGACCCGTTGTCCCGCTGACGGGCAGCCGCTTGCCAGCTTCCGGTACGGCACCGACGAAGACATCGACCGGGCGGTGGCCGCGGCCGAGGCCGCGTTGCCCCCGTGGCAGGAAATCGGGGGCCACGGACGCGCCGGGCACCTCTACAGACTCGCCCGCCGGATTCAGAAGCGCTCTCGCCACTTCGCGGTGGTCGAGTCGCTCGACAACGGCAAGGCGATCCGGGAGTCACGGGATCTGGATGTCCCGCTCGCCGCCCGCCACTTCTATCATCACGCCGGATGGGCAGAACTCGCGACGTCCGAGTTCCCGGGCTACGAGCCCATCGGCGTGATCGGCCAGGTCATTCCCTGGAACTTCCCGCTGCTCATGCTGGCGTGGAAGGTCGCGCCCGCTCTGGCGGCCGGGAACACGGTCGTCCTCAAGCCGGCCGAGTACACTCCGCTGTCGGCGCTTTTCTTCGCCGAAGTCGCGCAGGAGGCGGGCCTGCCGCCCGGGGTGCTGAACATCGTCACCGGTGACGGGGCGACGGGGGCGGCGCTGGTACGTCACCCACGCGTCTCCAAGGTGGCGTTCACCGGTTCCACCGAGGTGGGACGCGAGCTCCGCCGTGTCACCGCGGGAACGGGCAAGCACCTGTCGCTGGAACTCGGCGGCAAGTCACCGTTCGTGGTCTTCGAGAGCGCGGACCTGGATGCCGCCGTGGAAGGGGTCGTGGACGGAGTCTGGCTCAACCAGGGCGAGGTGTGCTGCGCGGGTTCCCGCCTTCTGGTGCAGGAAGGCGTTGAGCAGGAGATGCTCGATCGTCTCCGCGCGAGAATGGAGACGATCCGGCTCGGTCACCCGCTGGACAAGTCGATCGACATGGGGGCGATCGTTGATTCCCGCCAGATCGATCGCATCCAGGGCTACCTGGAAATGGGCAAGGCGGACGGGGCCACCGTGTGGCAGCCTTCCCGGCCGCTGCCGGACGAGGGGCTCTTCGTGCCGCCGACTCTGTGCACCGGAGCGCCCGCCTCGAGCCCCCTCGTCACGGACGAGATCTTCGGACCCGTGTTGGTGAGTCTGACCTTCCGCACTCCGGCCGAGGCCATCGCGCTGGCCAACGATACCCGCTACGGCCTGGCCGCCAGCGTCTGGACCGAAGACCTCAGCCTGGCACTGGACGTGGCGCCCGCGATCAAGGCCGGGACGGTTTGGGTGAATTGCACGAACCGCTTCGACGCGGCGTCGGGGTTCGGTGGCTACCGCGAATCGGGGTTCGGGCGCGAAGGCGGCCGCGAGGGGATGTGGGAGTATCTGAAGCCGGCCGCGCGGCAGCGGACTCGATCGCCGGCACTCGCCCCCGGCGCCGGGGTGACGACCACTGCCCCGTCACCGGCGGCCGGTCCCGCGAAGCCGGCGACGGACCCGACCCCGACCACCGCTCTCCCCCACCGGATCGACCGGACACGCAAGCTGCTGATCGGCGGTAGGCAGCGGCGCCCCGACGGAGGTTACTCCCTGACCGTGCTCGGCCCTTCCGGCACACCCATCGCGGAGTCACCCCGAGGGAACCGCAAGGATGTCCGCAACGCGGTCGAGGCGGCGGCGAAGGCGCGGGAGGCGTGGGGCCGGAGCAGCGGTCACCACCGAGCGCAGATCCTGTACTTCATGGCGGAGAACTTCGCCGTCCGCGCGGAGGAGTTTGGCCGCGACCTCGATCAGGCCACGGGCATGGGCGGGGACGCAGCGGCCCGAGAGGTCGAGGCCGCCGTGCGGACCCTCTTCACCTTCGCAGGATGGGCCGACAAATACGACGGTCGGGTGCATTCGACGCCGTACCGGAACGTGACCCTCGCCATGAACGAGCCCGCGGGGACGGTGGCCATCCGGTGCGGGGTGGCCGCACCCCTCGCCGGGGTGATGGGTCCCCTGGCAGCGGCGTTGTCACAGGGCAACGTGGCTGTGGTGGTCGTGCCCGAACGCTTCCCCGTGCCGGCGCTCGATCTGGTGCAGGTCCTGGAGACTTCGGACGTGCCGCCGGGCGCGGTCAACATCCTTTCGGGACTTCATGAAGAGATCCTGCCGACCCTCGGCGCCCACGACAACGTGGACCAGCTCTGGGACTTCGTTGCGGACGAACTGTCGGGCGAGGTGGAAAGGCTCTCGGCCGGCAACCTGAAACGCGTATGGGTGGACCGGGAGGAAGCCATCGACTGGCTCGCGCTGTCGGGCCGGGACGCCGAGATGCTGCTCCGCAAGGGAACTCGCGTCAAGAACATCTGGGTGCCGTACGGGGTTTGAGGGGGATGAGCCGGCCTCCGGCGGCTATCTCCTCAACATCGACCGATACAGGGGTCTCGCAATGGTCAGGTATACCGTGTCCCCCGGACCCACCGAAATCCGATTCGTTGTGAACCTGTCCCCCGCCAAAATATCGATCCGGATGCGCAGATCGTCGACGGTGGGCCATGCCAGGGTGAAGCTCTCCCGGCCGTTGCCCTGCACGACCCCAAGGCGGCGCTCCGTGCGAGCCACGGCCCGCACGGTCGCCTCGTTGAAATTGTTGTTCATGACATTGATCTGAATTCTCCGCGACGCCGCACCACCCCTTTCGAAGGGGTTCGGCAGTTCGGATGATCCGGCACAGCCGGCCACCGCCACCACCACGGCCAACAGAATCGCTCGCCGGTCCATCTCAACCCTCCTTTGTGCTCCGTAGGGCGCCTTCGTTCAACTCACCAGACGCCGGTCCTCGATCGGTTCCAACCCTTCGCGGATCAGCAACTCGTTCAGCCGTCCCAGATCCCGCAGGATGACGATGTCCATCTGGGAGATCTGTTCGTCCAGCAGTGCCGAGAGGCGCTGGAATACATCATACGACTGGTCGGTGGGCCTGCTTTCCGACCCCTCGACGACGCCCAGGAGCGCCGCCAGCTTGTTGTTGAGCTTGATGGGGTAGTTGAGCGGGTCCTGGTTGCTCTGGTTCTTCACCTGGTAGATCTCGGCCTCGACAACGCCCAGGTTCTCATCCACGACCGCCGCCTGGGTACCGATCTCCTCGTCGTCGGTCTCTTCGAGCCGCTCGTCGATCTGGCCCGCGATGTCCCGCACCTTGATCACGGCCTCGTTCGCCTCCGTCACGCGATCCCGGATCTCGATGGCCAGCTCGAACCGTTCGCGCAGGTCGGCCACGGTCACGCCTTCGAGATTGGGGTTGATCCCGATGTCGAAGTCACGGGTCAGGGGCGCCCCTCCGTCCACGGTCATGCGGACGGTGTACGTTCCCGGCACCGCCGTCGGGCCCATCGGCCGCGCCGCCCACATGATCCGTCCCTCGAAGTCGGTCCACGCCGGATAGCGCATGTCCCAGCGGAAGGAATGGGACCCCCGGGTCACCCTCGGCTGCCCCCCTCCGCCGCCTCCGAAGAAGCGCGCGCGCGGGTCGTCCTCCTCCTCTTCCTCCTCGTCCGTGGCGACGCCCTCATAGGTGCGAATGACTTCGCCCTCCTCATCGAGGACCTCGAAGGTCACGCTCTCGGCGTCCTCCGCCAGGTAGTACTGGAAGCGGGCACCCTGGTCGACTCCGCGGACGGGATCGGTGGGTTCAAAGAGCCACGCACCGGCGGCCGCCACCTCTTCGGTCATCTGCCTCAGCGGTCCGATGTCTTCGAGCACCCAGAAGGACCTGCCGTGGGTGGCGATCACCAGGTCGTTGTCCTCGACCACCAGGTCCGACACCTGCACCACCGGCAGGTTCAGCGACAGAGGCTGCCACCGTCCGCCGTCGTCGAAGGAGACGTAGACGGTGCGCTCCGAAGCCGCGTAGAGCAGCCCGGGTCGCCACGGGTCCTCTCGGGTCGCGCGAATGAAGTCGTCGCCGGGCAGGCCGTTGATGATACTCGTCCACGTCTCGCCGTGGTCGTCCGTCCGCCATATGTATGGGCTGCGGTCGTCGTCCACGAGATACCGTATCCCGGACACGTACGCCTTCCCCGGCGTGGTGGGCGCCGCCTCGATGGTGTTGATGCGCACGAAATCGGGGGCGTCCGGGGGTGTGACGTTGGCCCAGTTGAGGCCTCCGTCCCGGGTGACGTGGACGAGCCCGTCGTCGGAGCCGGCCCAGATCACATCGGCGTCGTGGTACGAGGGGGCAATCGCGAAGACGGTGGCGTAGGTCTCCACCCCCGTCTGGTCCTTCGTGATCGGGCCGCCCGAAGGACCGATCGTCATGGGGTCGGCCCGGGTCAGGTCGGGGCTGAGCTGCTCCCAGCTCTGCCCCTCGGTCGTGGTCTTCCAGACCTTCTGCGTCCCCGTGTAGAGCACCTGGGGGTCGTGGTGGGAGAAGACGATGGGGAAGGTCCATTGCACCCGTTCGACAAGGTCCTCCGACGACTGTCCCATCGGGTTTTCGGGCCAGACGTTGACGGCCCGGGTCGCCCCCGTGGCCATGTCGAACCGGGACAGCGCACCGCCGTAGCAGCCCGCGTAGAAGACGTCCAGATCGACCGGATTCGGCGCCACGTAGCCGCTCTCGCAGCCTCCGACCGAATAGTACCACGCACGCATGCCGGGACCGCGGGCCGCCATCTGGTTCCAGCCGCGCACGGGAATGCACGCCGTGGAGTTGTCCTGCTGGCCGCCGCAGATGTGATACGGCGTGTGCTCGGTCGTGATGACGCGGTAGAACTGGGCCGTCGAAAAGTCCTGATCGGTCCACGTGTCACCGCCGTTGAAGGACACGTTGGCGCCGCCGTCGTTGCCGTTGACCATCCGGTCGGAGTCGTTCGGCGCGATCCACAGGTCGTGATTGTCGCCGTGGGGCACCTGGATGCCCCCCGGGAAGGTCTCGCCGCCGTCCCGCGACCGGTACAGGCCCGTGTTGACGGCGTACATGACGTCTTCGTCGTTGGGGTCGGCGTATACGCGCGTGTAGTAGAAGGCGCGCTGCCGCAGCTTGCGCTCCTCGTTCACGCGCTCCCAGGTGGCACCCGCATCGTCGGAGCGCCAGACGCCCCCGTCGGGCTCGTGCTCGATCAGCGCCCACACCCGATCGGGGTTTGCCGGCGAGACCGCCACACCGATCTTGCCGATGGGTCCGTCGGCGAGTCCCACGTTGCCGGTAATGTCGGTCCAGCTCTCGCCCCCGTCGGTGGACTTCCAGAGCCCGCTGTCCTCCCCGCCCGACGACATGCCCCAGGAGCGCCGCCATGCCTCCCAGATCGAGGCATACATCACGTCGGGATTGGTCACGTCGACGCTGAGATCGGTCGCCCCGGCTCCGTCGCTCTTGTACAGGACCTTGCGCCACGTCTCGCCCCCGTCCGTGGTCTTGAAGACGCCCCGCTCGGGGTTGTCCGCGGAGTGCTTGCCGAAGGCGGCGGCCCAGGCCACATCGCAGTTGTCGGGGTGGACACGGATGCGGGCGATGTTCTGTGTTTCCCTCAGGCCGACATGCTCCCAGGTCTCACCGCCGTCGGTCGACTTGTAGGCGCCGTCTCCCTGCTGGATGTTACCGCGCAGCTGCGTCTCGCCGGTCCCCATGTAGACGATGTCCGGGTCGCTCTCGCACACCTGCACGGCGCCGATCGACCCGCTGGTGATCTGCCCGTCGGTGACGGATTCCCAGTTCTGGCCGCCGTCGGTGGACTTCCAGAGACCGCCGCCGGTCGTGCCCATGAAGTACTCGAACGGGCGCGCGTCGGAGCCCGCAACCGCGATGGACCGTCCGCCCCGCGGCGGACCGACGTTGCGCCACTCCAGAGAGCTCCAGAAGGCGTCGGAAAATGTCTGCTGGGCCTTCAAGGGGGCCGGGAGTGCGGCGGACGCCGTAAGTATGCAGACAGTCAGATTAGCGAGGAATGGGAAGCGGTGGATACAAGGCATGAGGGACGGTGCTCCTTGGATGACCTGAAGACGAAATGCGACGGACCCCGAACAGGGGGTCCCGGTGTCAACCATAGAGCCGGAACGGCCTCGTCCGCCAGTCCCTTCACCGGCTGGCGCCACGGAGCCTTGCAGTGCCGCCCCGCTTCCGAGCGGCGAGTGCTACCGCCCCACCGGGATCCGGATCAGGGGGATGAGCGCCCCGATCGGCTCGCTATCGTCGGTGTCCCCTTCGTCCCCTCCGCCGACCACCACCTGTCTCACGACCAGGGCGACCCCGGTGGCGGCGAGCATGCCCGCGATCCCGGTTCGCCACGCCGACAGCTCCCTGGACTCGAATGCATCCAAACCGGCTCGCGGAATGTGAATCGACTGGCGCAGTTGCCGCGACCCGGAGATCTCGGAGGCAGCCCGGAAGGTCACGATCGAAATGTAGACCGAGTCGTCCGTGGCACCCATCAGGCGTCCGTCGAAGGTCTGTGTGAGCTGACCGGTCAGGTCGCTGAGGCGCAGGGCCTCCTCGTTGGTCACCGTGGCGCGAACGTCACTCCCGACCGGCGGGGTGTTAAGCACCGGGGTGTAGGCGTAGCAACCAGAACCGGACAACACCGCCAGCAGTGAAGCCAGCGCCGAAAACCACCGGGGAATCGAAGGCGTCACCATCAGAGCAACTCGAATTCCTGAAGGATGTTCTGGTTGAACAGATAGATATACCGGACCGGGTCGTCGATGAGCGCCCGGACACTTGCGTCATAGTCCTCGTCACCATCGAGCAAAACGCGCAGTCGGACCGTCACCGCCCCTGAGTCGGCGGGCATACCCAGGAGCAGGAACCGCCCTTCGTCCTGTATGTCCCAACTCCGCTCGAAAGGAAAAGAAATGATCGTCGTGTCGGAATTGAAGACCTGGACCCCCAGGTCCCCGGCCTCGTTGGTGGTGGCGAAGAACTCGGTTGAGGTGATGATTATAAAGGAATCCGCCTGTCCGTCGAGCGTGACGCTGACCGTGGCCGGGCTGGGGTCGTCGAACCAGCCGCAGCCTCCAGCCACCAGAGCCACGAAGAAACAGGATCCGAGGGATCGTAGCCAGGGTCTCTTCATTGCCACCGTCTCCACTGGTTCAGTCCGGTCCAACGTCCGTCACATGCTCCAACACCACCGACACCGGGCAGGATCCATCACCCGGGTCACCTTCCGGACCACCGCCGCACGGCCAACGGGGCCCAGGAGCGAACTCCTGGGCCCCGTCCGACCAACCGTGAGGCCGAACCATGAGTTTGATCTCAGGTTCTAGCCATCACAAGGGTGCAGCGCGTTGTCCGGGTGATGGCAGTTCGCCAGGATCTCGATCCTGGTGATCGGAAGCATCGTCCCCGGGGTGGTCATGGCCGGCGATCCCGGCAGCCAGTTGCTGCTCGGCACGCCAAACCGGTAGTGGTCCTGCAAGCGCTTGTATTGCATGAACAGGTTCACCCGGCGCTCGTGCTGGAGCATCTCCATCGCGGGGATCTGTCCAGAATAGGCCGTGAGACCGTCCAGCCCCTCGCGGATCATGTTGACATGGTTGGCGAAGCCCGCCATGTCACCGCTCGCCAGCGCCGATTCGGCCAGCATGAGCCGCAGTCCCCGCTCGCTCACCACGGTCAGCGGCGCGTTGCCGCCACCGCCGAGGAACTCGTCCACAAACGCCTTGTACCGGGTGTCCAGAGCACCCTCGATCGGATCCATCAGGTCGTGGGACGTGAGCGTCGGCGGGTCCGCCGGATCCTTGGTCGCGTAGTCCGGGCCGATCTGAAGCTCCCCTCGCTCGTTGACCTGCCACGAAAGGTTGTTGCCCACGGTCGAAGCGCTATATGCGAACCGATACGCCCAATCGGTACCCGCGACCGAGCCGAGCACCGCCGCCGCGTCGCTGTTGGCGTTGGCGTCGTTGACCAGCGGGTTGGCCGGTGTCGAGCCCGCCGGATTCAGCAAACCCCAGATGGCCCGCTGGTGATGCGCCTGGGCCCGCGCCGCCTGGGCGCGCATCGCCGTTTCGCCTCCGCCGGCCATGGCGGCGGAGTAGTACGCGACAGCCTGGTCGAAAACGCTGCCCATGTTGGCTTCGCCGATGAGCGGTCCGGGCTCGGTGCGGTCGCTGAAAGCGAAGTCGTCGAACATCTGGGCTATGGTGGAGTAGGCAACCCCGGCGTAGAGATTGGCACGCGCGAGATCGGCCTGCAGCCCCGCGTTGCCAGCGTCTTCGGCGATGTGACCCTCCATGATCCCCACCGCGAATTTGGTCATCCAGCGTGCCTGGGCGATCCCCGGAAACGACCCGTCCACGAACTCGTTGCCCGGGTTGTTCGGAGTCCCCTGGTCCAGCTCGTTCCACGCATCGCGGGAACCGATCCAGGTGATCTCGTCTGCGGCCGTCGAAAACGCGGCGTAGATGCCGGCCACGCCGCTCGCGGTCCTGGCTTGTGCCCCATTCACTACCGAGGCTGCCGCCGTCACTTTCTCGGCGTCTTCCTGGACCAGTGCGTTCGGGTTGTCCACGTCCAGGATGTCACATCCGGCGAGGAGCACGGCAACACCCAACGCCGCCAGGAGCGACCTTGATATTGATGTCTTGATCATCATTTTCTTGTCTCTCCTTTCCTAGAAGCCGACGCGCAGCGAGAAGGTGAACCGCCTCGGGATCGGTATGCCGAAGGCTTCCGTTCCGGTGAGGAAGTTGCAACTCACGCCACCGCCCGTGCAGTTGGCCTGAGGGTTGAGTTCCGGGTCGATGCCCCGATAGTCCCCGAAAACCCACAGTTTGACGTTCCGCCCACCAAGCGAAACCGTGGCGTTGTCCAGCCCGAAACCCTCGACCATATCGGAGGGCAGCCGGTAGGAAAGGGAAACCTCCCGCAAGCGGAGGAAGTCGGATGTCCAGATCTGATTCATTCCCGACATGGGAGCCAGCGCGCGGTACTCCCTGGCCCACTCGAGCGCCGCCTCGAGCCGCTGCTCGGCGGTCGACGCCGGGTTTTGCAGGATCGACGCCACCCTCGCTGTTCCGGGCACGTTGCGTCCGATTACCGCGTTGGCCTGGCGGAAGGCACCCGTCAGGTCCTGGGTGTGATAGTTGCCGGCCCGGTACTCGAAGTTGGTGGACAGCTCGAAGTTGCCGAGGAAGGAGATGTCGAAGCCGGTTGAGCCGGCGAAGTCAGGCGTCGGCTTGCCGATGTAGTTGTCCAGGTATTCGGCGGAACCGCCGGCACACCCGAGCGGGATCACCTCGAAGGCAGATGGATTCCGGGGTGCGCTGAAGTACTCGAGCGCCTGGGCCCGGGTGGGCTCCTGGCAGGACGTACCGGAAATGCCCAGCGGGATCGACATGTTCGGGTCCAGCACCGCGCCGAAGAACGAACCCGGAGCGTGGCCCTCCTTCAGGAAGTTCCGGTAGCGCGGATACGAACCGCCGGTCTTGAGCGGCGGCGCGCCGCCCAGGTCGGTCACGATCTCGCTGATGTACGCAGTGTTGGCAAAAACGTTGATGGCCAGGTTTTCACTGTTGTAGACCGACCCGTTGACCGTCAATTCGACACCGTTGGCGTCCAACTGGCCGATGTTGTCCAGCTGAGTACTGGTGAAACCGCCCGTAACCGGGAACTGGCGGGCTACGAGCGCGTCCGAGGTTGCACGGTCCCAGTAGGTGACGTCGACCCCGACCCGGTCGTTCCACAGGCCGAACTCGGCGCCGAACTCGAGTTCCGTCGATATCTCGGGTCTGAGCGCCTGGTTGCCCAGGTTCCCCGGTCTAAGGCCGGGACCCACTTCCGACGGCGAGGGGACGAAGGTCGTGAACTTGTCGAAGGCACCGGGCTGTTGACCGGAGCGGCCCCACGCACCGCGGATGCGGAAGGTGGAGAGGGTCTCGCTGTCCCAATCGAACAGGTCCGTCGGGATGATCGAGATCGCGGCCTTCGGATACGTCGCCGTTGCGAACTCCGAACCGAAGGCGCTGTTGGCGTCGAAGCGAGCCCCCAGGGTGAGGTATGCCCAATCCTGGTAGCCGAGCTGCTCCTGGAAGTACACGCCGGCATTGACTTCCTTCTGCCAGAACTCGTACGCGTACTGGTCGGCACCTGCCCCTGCCACCTCGAGGCCCGGACCCGGGAAGGCCCGGCCACCCGCTTCAACGTAGACGTTCTGGCTGACGAAGCCCTGTGCACCCGCGAGGAAGGTGCTGCTGATGTCGTCGGTGAAGTTGTTGTCGTAGGAGAGTTTGAAATCGCCCGTGACCTCGCGGTTGTTGCGGTCACCGGATGAGCGGTTTCCGTCCGTGTAGAAGGTGCTGAAGCCGTCCACATTCCACCCGAACGGGAAGAAGGTGACCTTCCGGGTGTTCGTCATGTCCACCCCGAAGGTGCCGTCAAAGACGAGGCCCTCGCCGATGGTCCAGTTCGCGTTGACCGAACCCTGGAAGTGCTCCACTTCCTCCTTGATGTCTCGTCCGGCGGTCTCCCGCAGGGTCGCAAAGGCGAGGCTGCCGTAGCGGTTGTTGTCGTCCGCGAGCCGAAGCTGGCCCATGAGCCCCAGGGAGAAGACCCCGAAGATGTTGTTCCCGCCCGCCAGCGAACTCTGGTTCAACTCCGAGTACAGGCCGGTGACCCGCAGGCGCAGGTTGTCGAAGGGGAAGACGTTGATGTTCATGGTTCCCTGGCGGCGAACGATCGTGTCCTCGTTCTTCAGCCTGCCGCCGTCGGCGAACACCCCGTCGAGCGTGCTGAAGGGCCCGTTCTCGTTGTAGTACCTGCCCGAGGCGAAGTAGGTGATCAGGTCGGCGCCGCCGGACACCGAGGCCGAGTAGGTCTGGCCGTAACCTGTGTTGTAGAGCTCGCTCATGTAGTCTGTCTCAAAGACCTCGTACGGCTGGAGGCTCACGCCCCAGCGGTGCTGCATCCGGGCCACCTGCTCCGCGTCCCTCGGGAAGTCGGCGTGGGGGATGAAGCGGTCGAAGGGTGCGTTGACGGCCGTCTGGTCGGTCTGGACCGTCCACCGCGGGGCGCCCTGCTGGCCACGCTTGGTGAAGATCTGGATCACGCCGTTGGAGGCTTCCGTGCCGTACAGCGTCGCCGCCGCCGCGCCCTTCAGGATCTCGATGCGCTCGATCGAGTTGGGGTCGATGTCGTCGAACCGGCGGGTCGCGGCCTGGGCTGCGCCCCAACCACCCATCGAGCCGGTGTCGATGCGCACGCCGTCCAGGTAGATGATGGGCTCGTTGGACTGGGAGAGTGACGCCGAACCGCGGATCCGGATGCGTCCGCTGGCTCCCGTCTCTCCGCCGCCGGGCAAGCCGACGACGCCGGCTTCGCGGCCCTGGAGGACGTCGCTGAAGCTCGTGATGGGCGCATCCCGAAGTTTGGACACGTCCACCGTGGCAATCGTGTTGCCGAGCTTCTTCTTCTCCGTGGCCACACCGGTACCGGTGACCACGATCTGGTCGAGCTGGATCGCCGTCACGGTCAGCCCGAAGTCCACCGCGATCGCCTGGCCCTCCGCCACGGTCACGGTCTGCGACGCCGCTCTGTACCCTACCAGCTCCGCGATCACCGTGTGCTCGCCGACCGGCGCGTTGACGAAGAGGTACCGGCCGCTGCTGTTGGTCAGCGTCCCGAGAGCCGTGCCCTCGATGTAGACCTGGGCCGACGCCAGCGGTCTGCCCGACCCGGCTTCGGCCACGAGTCCCGAGACGGTCCCGGTCTGGGCCTGCCCCGCGGATGCGAAGGCAAGGCCGGCCAACAAGGCCAGGCAAAGCCCTCCCGCCCCATTCCTGAGGCTTCTTGCAAACGAGTTACGTGTCATGAGTCGTCCTCCCTTTGTGAGTCCTGGACATGCGACACACCCTGTCATCTATGTATTCCGGGTCATTCCCGGCCAGGGCCTGAGCCCAATGTTGGGGTCGGCCATCACACAATAAGCAACCCCCGCCCGCGCACGTTGAAACCCGGGACCCGCTCAACCCCGTACGGATCCCGCCCGTGGGCGTGAACGTGCATCATAGTTGCCCTTCGGAGCGCGGCTGTCAAGAAACGAGCCCAAACGGCCGGCATCGGGGCGATCCTGCAGAGTGTCCCGCCGGCCCTTCAGCCAACCCTCGCCACCACCTCGATTTCCACGTCGACGCCCTTGGGCAGTCCGCCCGCGGCCACCGTCGCCCGAGCGGGTCGATGATCGCCGAAGTGACGGGCGTAGACCTCGTTCATGTCGGCGAAGAGGGACATGTCGGAGAGGAAAACAGTCGTCTTGACGACCGTCTGCAGGCTTCCACCCGCGGCCGCCAGCACCGCGGCCAGGTTGCGCAGCACGAGGTCGGCCTGGTCTTCCACGCCCCCCTCGATCAGGCTGCCGGTAGAGGGGTCGATGGCGATCTGGCCCGACGCGAAAATCCATCCGTCGGTCACGATGGCCTGCGAATACGGGCCAAGGGCGCCGGGAGCGTCTTCGGTATGAACAACTGTGAGCTTTGACATCCGGGTGAGTGTCTCCTGGCTTGTTGTGGGTTCAATGCCATTTTGGCCGCATGATTGTGGCGTCCGCGGGGGCGAGTGGTCAAGCGGGCCCAGGCGCGTCAGAGCGCGTCAGAGCACCGCGTTCCAGGGCACGGCCAGCACCCGGTCCGTGAGCCAGTAGGTCTCCCGGCCCGCGTAGACGAGGACGCCCGCCGGGACCCGGGTTCCGTAGTCGTCCATGAATGTCTTCAGGTGCCGGGCATCCGACACGCGGACTACTCCCCGGCTCTTTACCTCCACCGGCAGGAGCAGGTCGGACGCTTCGATCACCAGATCCACTTCGGCCCCCTTGCTCGTGCGCCAGAAGAGGATTTCGGGCCGGAGCACCCGAGTCTCACGCCAGGCGAGGAGGTCGTTGACCAGCAGATTCTCCAGATGGGCTCCCCCAGGCTCCGGACTCCGGGCCACGTGGAGGGCCAGCCCGGTGTCGCTCCAGTACAACCGGGGACTCTTGACGAGCCGTTTTGTGCGGTTCACGGCGTATGACTCCAACCTGACAACCTGATAGGAGGTCTCCAGAAGATGGATATACCGGAGTGCCGTGGTCGGTGGCAGTCCGGCGTCACGTGCCAGGTCGGCCTGGTTCAGGAGGCCTCCCAGGCGCAGCGCCGTCGCACGAAGGAGGCGCTGGAAGCCCACTAGGTTGTCGATAGCAGCGAGTTGCTGGAGATCGCGTTCCAGGTACGTTCGCAGATAGCCCTCGAACCACGCGGCACGGGTCGTCGGGGAAGGGAGAGACAACGCCGGTATGGGATATCCGCCTCGCAGCGCCAGCTGCCGCCAGGACGTCGTACCGGGACACGAGTTTCCGGCGAGGGCGTCGACCCAATTCGCCACCGGCTCGTCGACGAAGACATCCCATTTCCCGACTGCCCCCGAACCGGCCGCTTCCCGCCGGGTCATAGGCCATAGCGTCACGTAGACAGCTCTGCCCGCGAGCGTCTCCGAGACGCCTCTCATCAAGCTCAGGTTGGCAGATCCCGTAAGGAGAAACCGGCCCGGCTCGCGCTTCCGGTCAACCGCCCGCTTGACGGCAAGGAGCAGATCCGGCGCCCGCTGGACCTCGTCGAGGGTGAGTCGGTGGCCGCGAGCCAACAGCTGGTCGGGCGCGTTCTGGGCCTGGTCCAGCACACCGTAGTCGTCGAGGGTCAGGTAGTGGCGGTCGCCGCCGCCCATGGCTTGTGCCAATGTGGTCTTTCCCGTCTGCCGGGCACCGGTCACGACCACAACCGGGAAGGACGCCAGCATGTCCTTGAGGGTGGCTTCGATCGCGCGGGGACGATATTGGATGTTGTGTTGCACAATTATTCCACGTCATGGGTGAAATTCACCCATATAATGGTTGATTTACACCATTCACGCAACCATCGGCGTCCCCTTCGCGCCTGGATCGAACGGGCGGTACCCCCGCCGTTCCTGATCAGAACTCCGGCAGCAATTCCGCGATTTCCCCCGGCGTCACCGTGGCCACCCCGACCTTTGCCACACCCGCCGCGGCCGCATGCGCGGCGAGGACCACCGCTTCGGCCACGCCCGAGCCCGCCGCGAGCGACGCCGCCACCACCGCCGACACGATGTCTCCGGCGCCTGAGACATCGTACACGGATCTGGCCCGTACGCTGACGTTCTCCAGCCTTCCTCCGGGTGAGGCGAGCGCCATCCCCTCCGCCCCGAGAGTCACGAGAAGGTAATCGCAACCGGTGCGGACCCGGACCGCCTCCATCCACACGGGGTCCGCGGTGCGGGCGGACTCGCCGAGCGCGGCCTCCAGCTCACCCCGGTTGGGTTTGAAGACCGTGGCGCCGCCAAAGGCGAAGAAATTGCGCCGCTTGGGATCGACGACCACCGGGACACCCAGCGCGGCGGCCAGGTCCAGGGCGTGGCGAATGACGGTGGGCGACAGCACGCCCTTGTTGTAGTCGGCCACGACGAGGACGCGGGCACCGGGCAGCCGTTCGCCGAGCCGCGCCTTCAGTCCGGCTTCCGCATCCCGCGAAACGGCGGCGGTTTGCTCCCGGTCGATGCGCACCACCTGCTGCCCCTGCGCGATGACCCTTGTCTTGACGGTCGTGAACCGGCCGCCATCCGGCACGAAACAGCATCCGGCGCCCATCGCCTCGAGGGTACGCGCTATCGTGCGGCCCGCGTCGTCCGCACCCGCAACCCCGACCACGTCGCATTCGGCTCCCATGGCGCGGATGTTTGCGGCCACGTTGGCCGCGCCGCCGACCGCATTCCATTCGTCGTCCACCAGAACCACGGGAACGGGTGCCTCCGGGGAGACGCGGTCGACCGCACCGGTTATGTAGCGGTCCAGCATGAGATCTCCCAGCACGACCGCCCGGCAGTGCGGGAACCCCGCGGCGATCTCCGCGAAGCGTGACCGGTCCACCTACACGGCCTCCATCCGCCCCCGCCCTTGCAGCAACACCGGCCGCACGGTGCCGTCGCCCTCGAAGCCCCACAGGTGATCCTGCAGGTTGACCGATACGCAGACGTGGTTGGGCACGATCCGGAGCCGCTCTCCGATGGCGGGCCGCCACGCCGTCCCGCTCAGATCCAGGACGCCGTGTTCCTCGTTGATCACCTTGACGGTCACGCCGGGACGGTCGAAGAGGACGCCGTACCCCGGCGCGCCGGAACCGAGGATCTCCTTGGAAAGCGCCTTCGAGCCCGCATCCACCACGACCTGCCCCGGTACGGCGACGCTGACGACCGTGCCCAGGACCGTGTAGGCCACGTCCTCGGGGGCCGCGGCTCCCATCCCCACGATGTCGCGGTCGTTGTAGATGCACGTCCCGCAGCGCACCTCGGTCACGCCGCGAAGGAGGTGAGAGTCCCAGAGCGTCGGCGTCGACCCGCCCGACACCACCCCGGGCGGCAGGCCCGCCCCTTCGAGCGCGGCCACGAACGCCTCGATGCGGTCCGACAGCCGCGCCAGAGCTCCGGGTTGCTCCGTCCGGGGGATGCGGACGTGACCCGGGTAGAACATGAGCCCGTCGAAGCGTGCCCCCGTCAGGGAAGCGGCGGCCTCGGCCACGCGCACGGCGTCCTCCGGGGCCACGACCCCGGTGCGCCCCAACCCGGCGTCGAGCTCCACCAGTATCCCGAATGTGCGGCCCGCGGCCGCCCCCGCAGCAGCGAGCGGGCGGAGTACCTCGACCGCGTCGAGCCCCACCTTCAGGTCGACGGATTCGGGCAGCGCACACAGCCGCCGCACTTTCGATGCGCATGCGGGCGGGTGTGCCAGCAGGAGATCATCCGTGACCGTCGCCATGACCTCCGCCTCGTGTGGGGTGGCCACGGTCAACCCTTTCGCGCCCGCTTCCAGCTGGAGGCGCGCCATCTCCACCGACTTGTGGGTCTTGACGTGGGGGCGCCACGCGATCCCGTGCCGGCGGCAGTACTCGACCGCTCGCTCCACGTTGCGCCGGGCCCGCGCCAGGTCGACGATGCCGACGGGTGTTTCCACCCCGGCCAGCTTCACGACGGCACGTCCCAATCGTCCAGCGCGAGGACCGACACGCGCACCCGGCCCTCGCCGGAGGGGTCGGTCCAGGCCAGCATCAGGCGACCCGAACCGAGGCGGGCGATTCGGGGGAAGCCGGCGGCCCGAACGGCCTCGGTGTCCGCCAGGGGACGGGGATCTCCGGCAGATCCGTCAGCCGCGACACGCCGGCTGAGGATGGTGGCCCCGTCACCGCTTCGCTCCAGCCATGTCACCAGCGCCGAGCCGTCGTCGAGGAGCACCACGTCCACCCGGCCAAGCGGCTGCCCGGCGTCCATCCGCAGGGGCGGCCCGAAGGAAGCGGCAGCGTCTCCGGAGAAGGCCGCGTTCACCATCGCCTCGCCCCCCGGGGCCGTGAACCATGCGACCGCAACCTGTTCGTCCCGGGCTGCCATCGCGGGCCCGTTTACGGGGCAGCCGCCGATCACCCACCCATCCTCGTGGACAGGTACGCTCTCGGTCCATCCCCCATCCAGGAGCCGGCTGACGTGGATGTCGCGAACCTCTCCCTCGGCCCGGTCCCGGAAGGCAACGACGGGGATACCGCCTGCCACCACTGCATCCGTCTGGCAGCATTCGCAGCTGCGCGCGTCCACGATGGTCTCGGGTCCGGCAGTGGACCCCTGCGCATCGTACTGGCCCGACATGGAACGACCTGCGGCGGACGAGCCTGCCGACCCGCCAACGGGAAGCATCCTCGCGCGCACGGACATCGGCCCCCCCGGATCGACCATGGCGCGACCGTCAAGCCAGGTGGCCATAATCCCGTCACCGGTCTGGAAGACGGACACGAACCCGTGCTCGGTGGGGGTGCCGTCGTCGTGCGGGGTCCAGGGCCGGGACCATGTGGCGCCGCCGTCGTCGGACCAGGAGAGCCGCACACCGTAGTCGTACGTCCCCTGCCCCCCACGCCAGAGCCAATGGGCGACCAGACGGTCCCCGAAGACGTTGACGGAAGGGAAATCCGCCCAGTTCACAAAGAAACCGTCGCCCTCCGCAACAGTCGCGGGCGAACTCCACTGCCCGTCGAAGAACGAGACCGCCACGCGGTGTCCGGAGGGCGCGGGCTCGGTCCAGCTCATCCACACGCCGGCACCGTCGGAGGCGAGGAAGGGCTGTCCGCTCCCGGGCGCGGCGGGAGTGGAAACGCGCACACTGGACGCGCTGTCGGAGCACGCCGAAAGGCCGGCCACCACCGTGGCGACCCACGCCAACAGGGCGGAACACCGTAGCACGACCGGGCCCGTCGAAGCCCGCTCGCAACTGGAAGCTGTAGTCATTGGGCTCCTAAGGGTGTATTGTCGATAGGGGACATAAGATGGCGGACATGGAAGAAAACGGTAAGGACCTCCGGTCACGGCGTAGGGTATATGCAGGGCAGACCGACCGGGGTTCGGCTAACGGTTCCGGAACCTCGGGGGTCCTTGGGACAGGATAACACTCGCCAATTCACGCGCAGACAGGGAAGAGGCAGGGCATGTCATCGACGAATCAGACCAAGGGGCGCCTCGTCGCCCCCGGCATCGCGTGGGTGGGCGTTGTGGCTCTCCTGCTTTCGTTCCCGGCGTCGGCATCGGCTCAATACTTCGGCCGCAACAAGGTCCAGTACGAGCAGTTCGACTTCAGGGTCCTGACGACGCAGAACTGGAAGATCCATTACTACCCCGAGGCCGAGGAGGCGGTCGAGGATGTCGCGCGCATGGCCGAACGGTGGTACGAGCGCTTCTCCCGCGTCTTCCAGCACGAGTTCGACATCCGGAAGCCGCTGGTCATCTACGCGGACCACCCGGACTTCCAGCAGACCAACACCCTGCAGGGGGCGATCGGCCAGGGCACCGGCGGGGTCACCGAGTCGCTCAAGAACCGCGTGATCATGCCGCTCACCGCATCCTACCGGGACACTGACCGGATTCTGGGGCACGAGCTGGTGCACGCATTCCAGTACAACATCGCCCAGAGCCGGACCGGCGGCGGGATCATGAGGTTGGCCCAGATGCCGCTCTGGGTGGTCGAGGGCATGGCGGAGTACCTCTCGATGGGTCGCGAACATCCCCACACGGCCATGTGGCTCCGCGACCACATCCTGCGCGACGACAAACCCACCCTCAAGGAAATCACCCGGGACCCGAAGTACTTCGCGTACCGTTTCGGGCAGGGCCTGATCGCCTACCTGGGAGGCACGTATGGGGACGAGTCCGTGCAGGACTTCTTCCGCACGTCGCTCAGGGCCGGATGGGAGCCGGCCATCGAGCAGGTCTTCGCCATGGCCAGCGACACGCTGGCGATGCAGTGGTGGGAAGCGGTCGAAGCCGAGTACCGGCCCCTGATGGCGGGCAAGACCGAGCCCTACGAGACGGGTGACGTGTTGCTCTGCGTGGAATGCGGAGCCGGAAAGACCAATGTGGCGCCGTCGCTGAGCCCCGACGGGAAGTACATCGTCTTCCAGTCGGAGAAGGACCTCTTCTCGATGGATCTGTTCCTGGCCGAGGTCGCGACCGGGGAGATCCTGCGTCCCCTGCAGCGGAACGAAGCCCCGTACATCGACGGGATTCGCTATATCGACAGCAGCGGCTCGTGGTCTCCCGACAGCCGCAGGCTGGCATTCGTGATCCTGGCCGGCGGCAACAATCAGCTTGCGATTCTGGATGTCGTCAGCGGCAGGCTCGAGGACCGGGTCGAGATCGAGGGACTGGGCGCGATCCAGAATCCGGCGTGGTCGCCCGATGGCACCCGGATCGCCTTCTCAGGGCTCAAGGGCGGCATCACCGACCTCTACCTATACGATTTCGATACCGGAAACGTGAGGCAGCTGACCAACGACAAGCACGCCGATGTGCACGCAACCTGGCATCCGGACGGACGGACGCTGGCCTTCGTATCGGACCGGGGCGCGGAGACGAATTTCTCCGAACTCACCTTTGGCAACTACGTGCTCTCGTTCATCGACGTCGAGTCGCTGGTGGTGCGGCCGTTCACGGTCTTCGCCGACGCCAAGCACACCAACCCGGTGTACGACCGCACCGGCGACGGGATCTTCTTCATCTCGGATCCCGACGGGTTCGCCGACATCTACCACATGAACCTGAGCGACGGCGAAACCCGCAGGATCACCCGGGCCGTCACCGGTGTCAGCGGGATCACGATGCTTTCGCCCGCGTTCTCGTATTCACCGGACCTGGACCTGCTCGCCTTCTCCGTCTTCCATGAACGGGGATACATCGTCAACACCGGCAGGCCCGACGACATGGCGACCTACGTCGATGTGGTCGCGGAGGAGACCAACCATCCCGGGCGCCTGCTGCCTCCGGGAAGGCCCGGAATCCGGAGCCGAATCGCCAGCTACCTTGACGACCCGTTTACGGGGCTGGTTTCGGACGGCGTGTACACCGCAAGCCAGGCCGAAGCCTACAACCCCTCCCTCCAGCTGGACTATGTCGGCCAGCCCTCGGTCGGGGTCAGCGGCGACGCCTTCGGCTCCTACATCGGCGGCGGCACGTCGGCCTTCTTCAGCGACATGCTGGGGGACCGCTTCATGGGGGTCTACCTCAACGCCAACGGGACCATCAAGGATATTGGTGGACAGGTCTTCTACCTGAACCAGAAGAACCGCTGGAACTGGGGCACGAGTGTCCAGCACACACCCTACCTCCGGCAGTACTTCGGCTTCGCCCCGGACGGCTACACCATCTGGCGGGAGCGCATCTTCATCGACGGGGTGGACGGGTTGATGGCATTCCCGCTGTCGGCGACCCGGCGTCTCGAGGGGGGGATCGGGATCACCCGGTATTCATTCGACGTCGAAGAGGACAAGTACTACACCGATCCCTTCGGACGCATCGTCGGCTTCGAGCGGCAGAGCCTCCCCTCACGGGATCCCCTGAATCTGGCAAGCGCCTCCATTGCGTTTGTCGGTGACAACTCCTACGCGGCGTTCACCAGTCCGGTGCGGGGCGGGCGCTTCCGGATCGGCGCGGAGACCGCATACGGCACCGTCAACTTCCACACCCTGACCTTCGACTACCGGCGCTACTTCAACAACGGGGGTCCCGTCACGCTGGCGGCACGCGGAATTCACCTGGGGCGCTACGGAGACATTCGCTCCCTCGACGAAAAGCAGCTCGGGACGTACTTCCTGGGCTTCGAGACGTTTATCCGGGGGTATTCCTACCAGTCTTTCGACCAGAACCGGGAATGTACGATCAGCCTCAGCGGGTCCAGCTGCCCCGAGCTCGATCGGCTCTTCGGACACCGGCTCGGCGTGGCCAACCTGGAGTTGCGTCTCCCCTTCACCGGGATCGAGGAGTTCGGGCTGATCAACTTCCCCTACGTGCCCATCGAGTTCACCGTGTTCGCGGATGTCGGAATGGCGTGGGACAGTGAGCGCCCAGGGACGCTGACCTGGTCACGCGACTCGCCGGGTCGGGTACCGTTGGTGAGCACGGGGGTCTCGGCGCGCTTCAACATCCTGGGATTTCTGATCGTGGAGGGGTACTACGCATACCCCTGGCAGCGCCCAGACAAGGGCTGGCACCTGGGCTTCCACGTCGCGCCGGGGTGGTAGCTAGAACAACTCGATCTTCAGGTACCGGCCCGGGTTCGCCTTCAGGTCGTCGAGGAGTTCGCGGAGACTTTGCGCTGCTGCGTCGAGTGATTCGTACAGGCTGTCGTCGGTGGAAAGCCTGCCGAGGGTGCCCTCCCCCCGCTCCATGCGCGCAACGATGACGTTGAGCGACGCGACCGTTTCGTTGATGCCGGCGGATGTCCTGTCCAGGTTGGCGAGTGTGGCTTCGGCCGATGCCAGGGTGCGGGTCCACTCTTCGGAGCCCGTGATCCCTTCCACGTTCGCGGCGGACGTCTTGAGGCTCTCGGTAAGAGAGCGCAACTCGGCGGCCTGACCTTCGGTGACCTGGGACAGGTCGCGCAGGACCTCGCGCAGATGGGTGACGGCGTCACCGGCGCCGGCCACGTTGGAATCGGAGAGCAGATCCTGGATGCTGGAGAAGACATCGGACGCGTCGGTCGCCAGATCCCCGGCCGAGTCGAGCACGCCTTCGATCGTCCTGCCCGGTAGCACCTCCCGTGGGCCTACGACCCCATCACCGTCACCCGGCACTACCGAGACCACCATTCCTCCGAGGAATCCCATCGACTGCAGCTCCGTGCGGGAGCCCCCGGGGATAGGCCACTCGCCCTCGACCTCGAGGGTGATCATGACACCGCCTTCCGGGTGCATCTCGAATCGGTAGACCCTCCCGATGTTGATTCCCCGCATCCGCACCGGGTCGCCCCTGCGAATGCCCTGGGCGTCGTCGACGTGGGTCGTGACCATGTAGCGGCCCCGGAAGGTGGCCGGGCTGGTCATCAGGAAGAGGACCGTGAAGAACCCGACGATTCCGAGAATGACGAAGATCCCGACGCGAAACTCCCGGACCCCCGCGGTTGGCGGTACGGCGCGCACGACCTCTTCATCGGTAAGGCGCCGCTTGTGTGACGGATCGGTGTTGCTCATGACATCTCCACAACGTCCAGGGCGGCCTCCGCGGCCGCTCGATCAACGAAAGCCTTGACTACCGGGTCGGCACTGGCCTTGAACGCGTCCGGCGTGCCATGGAACCGAATGCGCCCGCCCTCCAGCATGGCCACCCGGTCGCACATCCAGAGGGCGCCCTCCACATCGTGGGTGACGAGCACCGACGTGACCCTCAACTCCTCGGAGAGCCGTTTGATCAGCCGTTCCACTGCGGCGGTGTTCACCGGGTCCAGCCCCGTGGTGGGCTCGTCCCAGAGCAGGATGCGCGGCCGCCCCACGATGGCGCGCGCGATCCCGACCCGCTTCTTCATGCCGCCGGAGAGCTCCGCCGGCAGGATGGACAGCACGGCGTCCGGATCGAGGTTCACCAGTTCCAGCGCCCTCCAGATCGCTCGTGCGGTCTCGGTCCTGCTCATCCGGCGCAAACGGTCCACGGGCAACCCCATCTCCACGTTCCGATACACGTTCATCGAGTCGAACAGTGCCGCGTTCTGGAAAACGTATCCCACCTGCTGGCGGACCGCGTTCATGGCCCCTGCTCCCCCGAAGTAGACCGATGTGCCGTTCACCTCCACGTCTCCGCGATCGGGGATGATCAGCCCGAGGGTCGTCTTGAGCAGCACGCTCTTGCCGGTTCCGGAGGGGCCGAAGAGCGCGAACATCTCACCTTCGCGGATGTCCAGATCCACCCCCGAAAGCACAGGCCATTTGAACGCCTTGTGGGTATTCCGATACCGGATCACCGGGTAGTCCGTCATCGGATGGTCAATTCAGGAACAGGGGTGGGAACATGGCGTCCAGGATAAGCACGGTCAGGGTCTGAAACATGACCGAGGCCGTCGTGGTGCTGCCGACGCCCTCCGCGCCACCGCGCGTACGGAAGCCCATGTGAATCGCGATGACCGGGATGGCAAAGCCGAACACGAAGGATTTCATGAAGGAGTACACAAGATCCCACGAGTGCCAGAAGAGGCGCGCACCGTAGAGGAACGTCTCGTAGCTGAGGTCCAGCGTGAGGTCTGCCGCGACCATTCCCGAGAAGATTCCGACCGTGTTGGAGATGCCCACGAGGAGCGGCATGACGAGGATCCCGGCCAGGATGCGGGGCGCGGCCAGGGCGATGACGGGATCGCGTCCCAGCGAGCGGTAGGCGTCGATCTGCTCCGACACCACCATGGTGCCCAGTTCGGCGGTGATGCGCGCCCCTACCCTTCCCACGAGCACCACCGCCGTCAGCACGGGGGCGAGCTCGAGCACGACGCTCGTCACCGTGACGCTGCCCAGCACATACAACGGGACCGTCGCGGTGATCTGGTAGCCACCCTGCTGGGAGGTCACGATCCCGGACAGAACGGACGTGACCATAACGATGGGGATGCTCTGCACGCCCATCACGTAGAGCTGGCGCACGAATTCCCGGAAGGAGACGCGGAGCCGCACAGCCGCGACAAGGGTGGACCAGACCAGAAGACCCAGCTGTCCAGCGTGCTCCGCCCAGTCCTCCCACCACCGTCCCACCGCCTTGACCGGGCGCTCGTAGAAGGTGGTTTCGCTCATCGCGTCCCCGGACGCGCGGGAGTGCGGCGGGCACGGGCCGGACTGAGAAGAATGCCCACGGACATCGTCTGCTGGTTCGCCGATTCGGATCCAAACTCCTGCCGATACTCGACGAAGGGAATGATCACCGGCATCACGCGGAAGCGGATGCCGAATACCAGGTTGAAGATCCAGTCGTCGGTATCACCCAGCTCGCTCAGGCTGTCCCCGCGCTCGAACCTCTGGAAGCTCCCGCCCAGACCGAGGTAGACGGGACTCCCGCCGCTGACGATGACCTGGCCGCCAGCCTCCCACAGGGAACAGTCGTCGCAACCCGGGAAGTAGGTCTCCCAGGTTCCGGCCAGGGAAATCCCGCGCTGCAGGAACCCCAGGTCGAATTCGAGCCGTGCACCGGCGCCGAAGGTGCCCTCGAAGATCTCGGTCTGGTAGGCACCGTGCCCGCCGGCGCGCACCTGAGCCGCGGCCGGACCGGTGATGGCAGCGGCGGCGGCAGCGGCGAAAATCACGGGCACCTGGATGGTTGCGGCAAGCCGATACGATGACCGCGCGGCCCGAAATCGCCTGATCGCCGATTTCAGGTCGATTCGTCTGGTTCGTAGCAGTTCGTGCACAGGCCCCCCGGTTGATCAACGTCCCCGGCTTCGGCAGTTTGTAACTGAAACCGTCCGGCCCGGGGTGCACGGCCCCGCCGGGCGCGGCGCGACCCTGGACCTGCCAGGGCCTGGTGGAGTACGAATTGCGAGAGACCGGTCTCGCCCCTTCAACGGTTGTTGGAATGTACCCAAATCGCATCGTTTCCGTACCCTTGGCCACCCGGGCTACCGTTCTGGCTTGCATTCTGCTGCTGTTCCCGGGGGCCCGGACGGCCCCCGACCCGGCAGTCCGCGGACTGCTGGCAACTCACCCGTTCCGCCTGTCGGTCGCCGATGTCGCCGTGACCGCTTCCACGCTGGAGGTCCGCATCCGCTTCTTCTGGGACGACCTTCAATTCGCCGTGATGGAGAGCACGTCGGACATGGAATTCGAACTCGCGCTGGAGGCCGAGGTGGACGGGACCGTCGAGCAGTACATCAACGACATGCTGGTGTTCGAAGCCGGAGGCACCCCGGTACAGGGCACGCTGCTGGAGCGCGGTGTGGAGGAGGCGCCGAGAATCGACGAGGTGATGTGGTGGTACCGCCTGGAGTACCGGCTGCCGGCTCCCGTCGAGCGCATCCACATCCGGAACCGGCTCCTGTTCAACATGTTCGAAGACCAGCGCAACCTTGTGAACCTGAAAACGCGGAGCGGCAAGGAACGGACGTACTACTTCACGTGGGACGAAGACGGTATTTCGGTACCGGTCAACTGAGCGCCCGTGGCAGAGCCTCCCGCTGCACCCGAGGGTTTACGGCACGCTGCCGACACCCCAGGTGGTCCCTTCGGCCGCGCCTTCCATCTTCCAGAAGATGATGCCGCCGGCCTGCTGTCCGACCTCAACCTCCGCCACGCGAACGAACGCGGACAGGTCGTAGATGTCGACCTTCCCCGGTTCCGCCCCAACGCCCTCCACAGACACGAATGCGTAGCGTCCGTCCGGGCTTACTGCCACGCCGTGGGTGACGGTGGTCGACGCCGGCACCGTTGCCATCGCCCTGCCCGACTCGAGATCGAAGAACTGCACGCCCGCACCCTGTTTCAGGGTCGCGACGAGGATCCTGTCGTCAGGGGTGACGGCGAGGTTGTAGGGACCGGTCCCGGCTTCCAGTGTGCGCACGAGCGACCAGGACGCACGATCGATCTCCAGGATGCGGTTACCCCGGTTGCAGGCCACCAGGATCGAGCCCCGGTCACGGGTAGGCACCACCCAGGTCGGCGAACAGTCCGCCGCGGCAGAACCGGGGCTCGTCCCCATGTCGTGAGAGTCCCCGTGTTCGGCGTCCCCGTCCATGCGCGGGAGCGGGCCCTCCCGGCCCCCCGCCACCGAGAAACGGCGCACGACCTCGAAGGTGCGGGTGTCAACTTCGACGATTTGGTCGTCCATCATGCACGCCGAATAGAGGAATGTCCCGGTCGCGTCCAGGCGGGCGCCGTGCGGCATCGTGCACGTCTCGATCTGATCCACCTCGATCATGTCGGGGGTGTAGACCACCGAGATCGTCGAGGGGACCATCTCGCCGTGCAGGTTGAAGTTGGCCACGAAAGCATAGAGCCCGTCGGGCGTAAGGTCGAGCGTGGCCGGAAAGTACCCGAGAAGGATGGGATCGCCGACCAGGGTGTCGGGGCCGGCGTGAAACTTCCACAACTTGCCGTCGGGGACCCCGTGGCCGGTGGTCATGAAGAGGAACTTGCCGTCGGGCGAGACGTTGAGCCCGTGGGGCCCTTCGGTCTCGGTGGCCATCTCGCCGACGACGATGGTCTGGTCCAGGGTAGCCCCTCCCGGGCCGAAGCGAATGCGGTGGAGCAGATCGGCGGACTCCGCGCCCACGTACACGTAATAGTCGGCTTCCGGCGGCGCCTGGGCGTCGCCGGGGCGTGGTCCCCCCAGACAGAGCAGGATCGTCCAACCGCATGCAGCGCGCGTCGCCAGGCTCACAAACCGTCCTCCGTCAGCGAAAACGACAGCATCCGGCTGCCGATGATGAACGGTAGGGACACCGCGTCCGCGGAGGCAAGGGCAGCGTGATCCAGCTCTTTACAGTCGTCGGGATGTCGCTTGCGGTGTCCTTCGTGTGCTCGGTCCTGGAGGCTGTCCTCCTGTCGGTCAATCACTCCTTCGTCGCTCTCCTGCAGAGCCGCGGGGAGCGCGCCGGAGAGATCCTGCATCGGATGAAGCACCGGATCGACGAGCCGATCGCCGCAATCCTGACCCTCAATACGATCGCCCACACGGTTGGCGCCGCGTGGGGCGGCGCGATCGCCGCCCGGATCTTCGGCGATATCTGGATCGGGGTGTTCGCGGCTTCGCTCACCTTTGCCGTGCTGGTGCTGTCGGAGATCATCCCCAAGACTCTCGGCGCGGTGTTCTGCAGACAGCTGGCCGGCCCGACCGCGTACCTGCTGCGCTTCATGGTCGTCGTGATGAAGCCGGTGCTCGTGCCGCTGGGCTTCCTGAGCCGGTGGATCGCGCCCCGCAAAGCCAGCCCGGCCACCATCAGCCGCGCCGAGATCGAGGTCCTCGCCGAGCTCGGGCGCCGTGAGGGGGCGATCGACGAGGACGAGTTCAAGGTGATGTCGAATGTGATGCAGCTCGACGAGATCGCGGTCAGCGAAGTCATGACGCCGAGGATCGACATATTGGCCGTGCCGGTCGAGGCGTCGGTCAGCGAAGCGATGGACGTGATGCTCGACTGCGGAAAGCTGCGCCTCCCCGTCTACGAAGAGAACCTCGACCAGATCGTCGGGATCCTCCTGGCACGAGATCTGTGGAGGGCGGCCCGGGAGGGGCGACAGAACATCCGCGACATCGCGCGTCCCGCACGGTTCGCGCCGGCCACGAAGGTCGTGGAGGACCTGATTCGGGAAATGCGGGCCAGGCGTACCAACATGATCATCGTGCTGGACGAATTCGGGGGTACGGCCGGTCTCGTCACGCTCGAGGACCTCATCGAAGAGATCATCGGCGAGATCCAGGACGAACACGAGACCGACGAACCGCGGGAATTCCAACGGACGGGCGACGGCCGGACCGTGATCTGGGGAGGCACCCCTGTAAAGGACGTGGAGGATCGGCTGGACATCGTCCTCGGCGAGGAGTTCGACACCGTCGGAGGCTACATCTTCGGGGCGCTGGAAGGGATCGGGAAGCCCGGAGACCGGGTTGAAGCCCCTGGCGGACGCTTCCGGATCCTGGCGGTGCGTCGGCGGCGAATCGAATACGTCGTCTTCGAACCGGCGGAGGACTAGGCCGAAGTTCGGGCCCGAATCGGGCTGATTCCTGGCCGTAACCTGTTGTGGGCACGGGACTTGACACCAGTTCTCGTATGGGATATATGTACCCATGTAATAACAAGGCTATACCATTGACATGATACATGATAGTCGTTACGATCATAGTCATGTATATCGAACGCGTGCCCAATCGGAACTCCCCGCCCGCCGTGCTCCTGCGCGAGTCCTTCCGCGAGGGCGGCAAGGTCAGGAAGCGCACCCTGGCCAACCTGTCGAAGTTGCCCGACGAAATCGTGGACGGGCTGCGCATCCTGCTCAAGGGCGGCGTCGCCCTGAAGTCCTTCGGCGACGCTTTCGAGATCCTGCGCTCCCGCCCCCACGGACACGCCGCCGCCGTGCTGGGCACGGCCCGCACGCTGGGCCTCGAGAGACTGCTGGACCGCCGTCCGTCGCGGATGCGGTCGCTGGCGCTGGCGATGATCGCGGCGCGCGTCCTCGACCCGCGCTCGAAGCTCGCCACCGCCCGCGGCCTCAGCTCCGAGACCCTGGCCGACACGCTGGGCGAGGAGACCGGCACGGCGGACGCGACGGCGGAGGAACTCTACGAGGCGATGGACTGGCTGCTCCGGCGGCAGAAGCGCATCGAGCGGACCCTGGCGGCGAAGCACATCGAGGACGGCTCGCTCGTGCTCTGCGACCTGACCTCGGTGTACTTCGAGGGCGCGAAGTGCCCGCTGGCCAAGCGCGGCTACTCCCGCGACGGCAGGCGCGGCAAGCTGCAGATCGTCTTCGCCCTGCTCTGCGACCGGGACGGCTGTCCGGTGGCCGCCGAGGTCTTCCGTGGCAACACGGCCGATCCCGGCGCCGTGGCCTCCCAGGCCGAGAAGCTCGCCGCGCGCTTCTCGCTGTCTCGCATCGTGCTGGTCGGAGACAGGGGGCTGCTGACCGACGCCCGCGTCCGGGAGGATGTCGAGCCGGCGGGGCTGCGCTGGATCACCGCGCTGCGGGCTCCGAAGATCCGCAAGCTGGTTTCCGGCGGCGACTTGCAGCTGTCGATCTTCGACACCCAGGACCTCGCCGAGATCTCCGCGCCAGAGCTCTATCCGGACGAGCGGCTCATCGTCTGCCGCAACCCGCTGCTGGCCGCCGAGCGGGCCCGCAAGCGCGAGGCGCTGCTGGCGGCCACGGAGGCCAAGCTCGACCTGGTCGTCCGGGCCACGAAGCGCGAGAACCGCCCCCTGCGGGGCACGAAGGACATCGCCGTGCGCGCCGACCGGGCCCTGCGCGCCCACAAGGTCGGCAAGCACTTCACGACCACCGCGAGCGAGGACGGCTTCTCGTACGAGCGCGACGAGGCGCGCATCGCCGCGGAGGCGGCGCTGGACGGCATCTACGTGATCCGCACCAACGTGGCCGCCAAGGAGCTCGGGCCCGAAGACGCGGTCCGGGCCTACAAGAGCCTCAGCCGGGTCGAGCGCGCCTTCCGCAGCTTCAAGGGGGTGGATCTCAAGGTGCGGCCCGTCCACCACCGCCTCGAGGGGCGCGTCCGCGCCCACGTCTTCCTCTGCATGCTCGCCTACTACGTCGAGTGGCACATGCGCCGCGCCCTGGCGCCGATGCTCTTCGACGACGACGACCCGGCCGCCGCCGAAGCCGGCCGTTCCTCGCCCGTCGCGCCCGCCCAGCGCTCGAAGGCCGCACGTGCCAAGGCGGGCAGGAAACGCACGCCCGACGGCCTGCCCGTCCACAGCTTCCGGAGCCTGCTCGGCGATCTCGCCACCCTGACCCGCAACCGTGTACGGCCCGCCGTCCCCGGTGCCATGACCGCCGACATGCTTGCCCGCCCCACACCGCTCCAGGCCAAGGCCTTCCGTCTCCTCGGCATCCGCCCTTGACCCGTACCCAGTAGCGTACACCCGCCGATCCGAGCTATGTCACCGCCCTACAACGACTTGACCCACCCCCCAGCGGCCGAACTTCGGACTAGGAACTAGGCCAGGCGGCCGCGGGCTGCCCACGGCCCGTGGTGAAGCCCCGCGTGAGCACCGGGACCGGCGAAGTTAGCCTTCGGTGGGCTCCGGGCCCGTCATGACTTCCGCCGGCGCGTCGACGCGCTTGTCGCCCTCCGCCCGCTTGAGCGCCCGATCCTCGAGCCAGAACGACACCGCAAGCAGAACGGCGCCACACGAAATGGCCATGTCGGCGACGTTGAAGATGGGCCAGTTCATGAAGCCGAGGGGGATGGGACCGATGAAGTCGACGACGCCCTGGTCCCACCTGACGCGGTCGATCAGGTTGCCGAGGGCGCCGGAAATCACCAGGGCCAGCGAGATCAGCCTGAGGTGGTCGCGATCATGGGCACGGATGATCAGAGCGACCATCAATCCGAGCGCGAGGAGCGCGACAGGGATGAAAAACCAGCGCGGATCGTCGCCGATCGATATCCCGAAGGCCGCGCCACGGTTGTAGGCCAGCGTGAGGGGCACGACGCCCCCCATGAAGTCGGGCCGGGACGCGTCCAACAGTGCCTCGACCGCCCAGCGCTTGGTGATGATGTCGGCGACGAGGATGAGCGGCAGAGTAGCGCCCAGGATGGTCAGTTTTCGTTTCACGTCGATGGTTCTCCGGATGATTGGTGCGGACATCCCGCCGGTTCGCGGCAAGATGTGTCGACCGGCGAACGCCCGGGACGGGACGCGCCAGGCCGGGAAGCCCGTGGCCGGAACGTGTAGTCCCGTGAAAATGGAGGCGGCGGGAGTCGAACCCGCGTCCGCGAATGGATTCTTCCGAGCCTCTACGTGCGTAGATCGCCGTTCGATTCGCTACCGGCCGGGTCGGCGAACGACCTTGCCGGGCTAGCCACATTGTGTCTCGTGCTCCGGTCCAGTGGCATGGACTTGAGCACCAGCCCGAATTGTCGACGTTCCCACGGCCCGCCTCGGGCGGGCTTGCCGGGGAACGGGCAGCTTATGTCCTAAGCGGCCAGAGCCAGATTGTCGTTGGCATTTGAAGGTTTTCCGGGATGTTTAGCGAGGTCCCCGGACCTCGGCACGCAGCCCCGAGTTCACCAAACCCGTCGAAGCCGTGTCGCCCCCAGTACTCTCAATCAGCGGCCGGTACCCGCCCATGCTTCCTTGCGTCCGCCGGCGCTACAGTAACGATAAGACCGCCCCCGTCCCCCGCAAACCCCCCGTGTCCGGTTTCCGCCCGCCGTCCGTGGCCCGGCACAGGTAGCCCTCCAGTACGGAACGTACCTCGCGCAAGTCATGGACCTGGAAGAGCCGCTGCCGGAGCCGGCGCCCGTCCGCCAGGCCCTTCGTGTACCAGCCGAGGTGCTTTCGGAACTCACGGACCGCCTTGTCCGGGTTGCCCTCGAAGGCAATCGCGTTCTCCGCGTGCCGCATGCAGATCCGGAAGCGCGCATGTACATCCGGCTCACCGGGGACGAGGTGGCCGTCCAGCGCGGCCCGGGACTGCCGGAACAGCCATGGTGCACCGTGTGACCCCCGCGCGATCATGATCCCGTCGCAGCCGGTACGATCCTTCATGCGGAGAGAGTCTTCCCCGGCAACGATGTCGCCGTTGCCGATCACCGGCACATCGAGGGCACGGACCAGGGTCGCGATCTCGTCCCAACGCGCCCGCCCGGAGTACATGTCCGCGCGTGTGCGAGGGTGGAGCGTCACCATGCGTGCGCCGGCGTCCTGGCAGACGCTGCCGATCGTGACCGGATCGCGGGTGGCCTCGTCGAAGCCGGAGCGGATCTTGACCGTCACCGGGAGCGGGACGGCGGCGACCACCGCGCGCACGATACGGCCCACCAGGACCAAATCCCGCAGGCACCCGGACCCCCCGTTGCGCTTGACCACCTTTTTTACGGGGCATCCGAAGTTGATGTCGACGAAGTCGGGAGCGTACGTCTCGGTGACCATCGCAGCCGCCTCGGCCATCGTTCCCGGGTCGGCCCCGAAGATCTGGATCCCGATCGGACGCTCTTCATCGTCGAAGCGCAGGTAGTTCGCCGTGCGCTCGCTCTTGCGCACGATCCCCTCGGCACTCACGAACTCGGTGAGTACCACATCCGCCCCAAAGCTCCTGCACAGCCTCCGAAAGGGAGACTCCGAGACCCCGGCCTGCGGAGCCAGAAAGAGCGGCGTATCGGGGTTTTCCGGCACCTTGAAGGGAAGCGTACTCATGTCCGGAAGCTAAAAGGCCGGCACCGTGACCGGAACGACGCGGCCGCGAAAAGGCTGGCCATGCCGGTCCGCGGCGAATATCTTGCGGCCCGCTGCCGTGCCCGGTTTCTCCCAACCAAGAGCGTTCAACAACGGCCTTCCCCCATGTTGCTTCGTGACTTCCTCGCGCCAGAGCGAGTCAGCCTTCGCCTAACCGGCGCCACCCGGGAGGAGATCCTGGACGCCCTCGTCGATCTGCTGAGGATCGACGACCGTTCCCGGGATATCCTGGCGCGAGCCCTGCGAAGACGTGAGAAGCTGGGCTCCACCGGCATCGGCAGGGGCATCGCGATCCCGCACTGCCGCTCGCTCGTCGTCAACCGTCTTCACCTTGCGTACGGGCGGCACGCTGATGGCATCGACTTTCGCGCCATCGACAACCGGCCGGTCCATCACTTCTTTCTCATCGTCGCGCCACGCACGGAAGTCTCGGGACAGTACCTCCGGGTGCTCGGGAAGGTTGCCCAGTTGGCAAAGGAAGCGGACGTGCCGGCCAGGCTCGCGTCCCTGGCATCGCCGAGGGGGTTCTTCGACCTGCTGGAATCGAAGGGCTGCTAGAGCAGCCCGTGGCAGCAACCCCCGTTACTTCGTTACGAACATCTTCCGGACGTACGGGCCCCGTCCGTTGACCAGCATGGTGACGAAGTAGACGCCCGACGCGACCTGCCTCCCGGTGCGGTCGCGACCGTCCCAAAACGCCTCGTACCGTCCGGCCGAAGTATACTCGAGCTGGAGAAGCGGCAGCCCTTCGCCGCCGGGGAATCCGAGAGCCACCGGTGACGCCACGAACTGCTGCAGGATGTTGAAGATGCGGATGGATACCATGACGGACTCCCCTTCGGAGAAAAGTGACTCGGACAACTCAAAGGGGATTCGCGTCTCGGGGTTGAAGGGGTTCGGATAGTTCTGCTCCAGCTTGAACCCCGGCTCCTGCTCGCCAACAGGCACAGGGCGGTCCTGAGCGGACGCGCTCCCGGCGCCGCCGAAAAAGAGAAAAACCCCGACGCAAAGTATGCGCCTCACAATCTGTCCTGCCTTCGCTTCAGTAGCGTTCGTGCGATCGCCCCTCCCAGGGCTTGGACCGACTCGGGACCGTGGATTTGCCGCGTGTGTGGACATATTACCCGCTCTCGTTGCCCGAAGTCAAGCAAAACCCGCTCGAGGCCGGCCGTTGAAGCCACGGGTCGCCGAAGGGGTGCGGGCACCCGCACGGCCGGACCGCAACCGGCGGCCTCAGACGTGTTGCGGTTTAAGACACCGGAGGTACCCGAAAGGTTGCCGGACGGGGTCGCGAATAGTCGCGTCCGATGGCGCCAGCGCTCAGTCCGGGGTGCCGCTGGCCATCGACTCCGGAGTCCAACCCGCGTTCACCCGCCGACCCTCGTCCAGCCGCATTGTGACGCCCAGAGCGTCGAGGTGGGCCAGGATCGGGATCAGGTGCTTGCGCGTGACGGGGAGGACCTTGCGGAAGTCGGACGGACCCAGCTCTTCCCGTCCCCCGAGTTCCTCCACAACCCTGCGGGCCGCCCGATCCAGTGCCGCCTGGCCGACCCAGTACGCGTCACCGATGAGCCGGATCCGTCCCCTGCGTGCGAGAAACCCCAGAAGCGCGCCGATTCCGGGGGGGTCGGAGACCAGGGCCGCGAGTTCCGCTGTCGTGGGGCCTTGCAGATCGGCATCATCCAGGATGTCGGACAGACGTGCCGCCAGCCTCTCTTCGTCCGCAGACAGCGCCGCTTCGAAGCCCGGAAGCCGTGCCACCTTGCCCTCGACAACCAGTCTCCCCTGCTCCACCAGGCGTGCCGTCAGGCCGTCGGCCAATCGTGGATGCGCGCGGGGGGGGAGAGCCGTGCGCAGCACGCCCAGTGTCGCACCGGCGTCCAGATGGTGATCCGTGTGGTGACGACGTACCGCCGCGAGGAGCAAGTATTCTCCGGCAGACGCGATTCCAGGATCGAAGAGCACGCCGTCGAGTCGCCAGAGCACGCCGTCCGCGTCGTAGGGCGTCCCCGCCCGCCATCCGGCCCGAACCCCGGCGGCAGCAGCCTCGAGGCCACTCCAGCCAGCGAGCGCCGCAGCGCCCCGCACCGCGTGACTGCCACCCCGCGAAAGTGCCTTCAATGCGAGCCGCTCGTCGTCGGAGAGACGCTTCCGTTTGGGAGGAATCGGCTCCAGAACCACGCCCCCGGCAATGGTGGTGACCGGCGAATAGGAACGGACCACGAAACGATCTCCCGAGCGCGCCACGATCGGTCCTTCCAGGCGCAGCTGGGCCAACGCGGGTTGGTGGGGCACCACTTCCTCCACGCCGAACAGGGTCACCCGGGCCATCACCTCGACCGTGCCGAGGTGCACCCGTACCCTCTGGCCCGCCTCCAGCCGCCACCCGCTCTCCTCGAGCGCCCGTAACTCCACGGTGAGCATCATCGACGGCGACCAGCTGTCATCGCTCACGAGCACATCCCCGCGTGCGATCATGCCCCGCCGCACCGCAACCCCGGTCAGGGCCAGGGCGGTCCGCTGCCCGGCCACCGCGCTTGCCTCCTGAGCACCATGTACCTGAACGGCCCGGATCCGCGCCTCATCGTCACGGGGAAGGATTCGCACTGTGGAGCCCCTGACCAGCCGTCCGGACCACAGCGTTCCCGTGACGACCGTTCCGGCTCCCTCCATCGCGAAGACACGGTCCACGGGGAGACGGGCCAGATCCTCGGTCACCCGTTCGCGCGCCTGGCATCCGCATCGAAGCAGGGCCCGCGACAGTTCGGCCAGCCCGTCGCCCGTGGGCACCGACGTCGGCACGATATCGACGTTCTCGTAGGGAGTGTCCGCGAGGAGACCGCGAACATCCTCGTCGATCAACTCGAGCCATTCCTCGTCGACCAGGTCCGCTTTCGTAATCGCGACGACCATCCCCTCGACGCCGAGAAGCCTGATGATGGCCAGGTGTTCGCGCGTCTGGGGCATCACCCCCTCATCCGCGGCGACCACCAGGAGGACGATGTCCATCCCGGTGGCACCGGCGACCATGGTGCGGACGAATCCCTCGTGCCCGGGCACGTCCACGATGCCGAACGACGACCCATCCTGCGGAGTGTAGCGCGCGAAGCCGAGTTCGATGGTGATGCCTCGCCGCTTCTCTTCGTCGAGCCGGTCCGTGTCGACCCCTGTGAGTGCGCGCACCAACGATGTCTTCCCGTGATCGATGTGACCGGCGGTACCGAGGATGAGACTCGTCCCTGCGTGCGGTCCGGGGCGATGGGCTCCGCTCTCGGGAGTGCCCGGGGACTTCGTCACGGGCCTTCCGGAGCGCCGGTGGCAGCGGAGGGGGGGGGTTCCAGGAACCGGAACGACCCGAGGCGGCGTCCGCCCAGCATGTGATAGGCGGTGAAGTCGTCCAGCAGCGTCAGGTGGGCTCCGGGCTTGAGCAGATTCTCGGGGACCACTCCAAGGAGCAACGTGCGCAACTGGGCCCGCGCTACCGGACCGACCCGGCGTGACCCCTCGGACGCAGCGCAACCCGGACCCCGGATTCCCCCTTCCGCCACGTCGAAGCGACCCATGTCGTCTTCCTCGAGCAGCTGGCCGCACGACATGCAGGCAGACAACTCGGGTGCGAAGCCGAGGATGTGGACCATCTTCCAGCCCAGCGCCAGCACCTCGCCGATCACTTCGCCGGGAGGCGCGTCTTCGAGCCGATCCAGGCCCAGGGAGAGCGCGTCATAGAGCTCGGGATGAGGTTCCTGGGCAGCGTGACGAAGCACGAGCTCCCCCGCGATGGATGCACCCGCCAGCCGCTGAACATCGGCGGCCAGGCCGAAGCGGGTCTTGGCCGGGCTGAACTCGCGAAGAGACTGCAACTCGCGATTCTCGCGCACCGTGACCACCGCCGTCCCCTCGCCGAAGGTGCCTGCGGCGCCCCGGCCTTTGGAAGCACCTCGCCGCGCCCCGAGGGCCATGACGCCGACCAGTCCCAGCTCGCGGGTGTAGAACCTGAGCACCCGGCTGCTCTCCGAGTACGGGTGCGCCCGGAGCAGGACGGCGGGGGTCGTTACCGAGACCATGGCGCGGCCCGGAGCAGGGCATTCACGCTCGCAGCTCCTCGAGGAGCCGCTCGCGTCTTCGGTCGTAGTCGTCCACATCGAGCTTGCCGCCGCTCCACTCCTCATCGAGACGGGCGATCTCGACGAGAATCCGCCGCCGCCGATCGACAGCCGCCCTCCGTGGCCTGGCCCGTCCACGAGCTGCCAGAAACGCTCCGGCCGCGGCCAGCGACAGGGTCATGAGCACCGCCAACAGCGGGATGGAACCGGTGGGGGTCAGCGGCGTCCCGCGCGCGACCGTCACGACCGATGGAGCCATGTCTCGGCCCGCGAATCGCCGGTAGGTGACCCCCTCCAGCTCAACCGCGTCCGTCGCCGCCAGCCCGGATACGGAGAACTCGCCAGCCGGCTCTCGGACCAGCAGCTCCATGGAACCGGTACTGCCTTCCAGCGGAATGGTGAAGTCGTCTTCAGGGATGCGGTAGCGGAGGAGATAGACGCTCCCGCCGGGCGGGACTGGAGCCGAAACATGGATTCTGCCGTCGCGGAAGCTAGCAGCGGCGGGCGAAAGGTCGCTCTGTCCCACGCTGAAATCGACGGCCTCCGGGGGCAGCGCATGGGTCCAGGTCGCGCCGTCCTCACTGGCGACCAGCGTTGCCTGTCCGTCGTTTCCGACTTCGAAGAGATCGGTCACGGTCCAGCCACGCCCGGACTCCGACGGCTCTACGAAGACGTTCCTGATCCGCAACGGAAGATAGGTGCCAGCGCCTGCACCCACGGTCTGGAAGGCGCGGATAAGGTAGGGTTCGGCGAGGTCCCGGGCACCCGTGATCGCCTCGCCGAAGTACAACACATCCTGGTACCGTATCGAGGCGAAGAAGACGTCACCCCCTTGGGGGTCGGGCTCCGCCGGCAATCGCATCTCGAAGGTGCCCCCCGGGTCGACCGCAACGCTGTCGACCTCTCCCGTGAAGAACGCGGATACCCGATGCAGGACGACGGTTCCGCTGTCGGCCGGCTGATCGCCAATGAACACCTCGCCAGCAAGAACGGGCCCGGTCGGCTTCTGCCGATCTCCGGGCGGCGCTGCCCACGCGATGGACGCCGCCAGCACGCTCCAGAAGCCGGGAAGGGCAAGCGGCCGTTTGCACGTCAGCCACATCGGGAAGGTGTCACCATCGGGCGGCTAATGGTCGAACCGCCCCAGGTCCTCGGGACGCAGCTTGCGCAGGTGCTCTTCCAGGGCTTCGCCGCTGATCTGCGGTTCGTCTTCCCCTTCCGCCTCGTCGGTTTCTGCGATGCTCAGCGCCTGGGAAGCGGATTCCAGCAGGGCGTCGTCGGCGAAGATCCGGGCCTGCGCCCGCAGTGCCATGGCAATCGAGTCGGAAGGCCTCGCGTCGACGGAGATGAGATCACCGTCCCGGTCGATGATGAGCTCGGCGAAGTAGGTGCTGTCTTCCACGCGCGTGATGAGTACGCGCTGCAGGGTCCCTCCCATGCCACCGAGCATGGAGACAAGGAGATCGTGCGTTAGCGGGCGCTGGAACGAGACACCTCCCAGGTGCATGGCGATCGCGCTCGCCTCGCCGGGACCGATCCAGATGGGAAGCACCCGGTCGGTGCCGATTTCCCTGAGAATGACAACGGGCGTGTTCGACGCTCGGTCGAATGCGAGGTTCTGCACGTTCACCTCGATCACCTGACCCTCCTCACGTCACGGGATGATCCGCACTCGTCTGCCCACAATGGGCATTCCGCGTCACAGCTGCAACGCCGTCTTCAGCTCCTCCACCCGGTTCGTGCGCTCCCACGCGAAGAACTGTACCTCGCGGCCTTCGACTTCCACCACGCGAGGAGTCCGGCCGAAGTGTCCGTACGCGGCCGTGTGACCGAAGACCGGGTTCCGCAACCCCAACTCCTCGATGATGCCCCTGGGCGTAAAGTCGAAGACCGCCTGTACGGCTTGCGAGAGGCAGCTGTCCGCGACGACGCCGGTCCCGAGGGAGTCCACCCAGACCTGGACGGGGTCTTCCACGCCGATCGCGTAGGCGAGCCGCACCTCGCAGTGGGAAGCCGCGCCGGCCGCCACGAGGTTCTTCGCCGCCCACCGAGCCGCGTAGGCACCGGACCGGTCCACCTTCGTGGCGTCCTTGCCCGAGAATGCTCCGCCCCCGTGGCGTCCCATTCCGCCGTAGGTGTCGACGATGATCTTGCGGCCCGTCAGTCCGGCGTCCGCCGCGGGTCCCCCCGACTCGAAGCTTCCGCTCGGGTTGATGTGCACGATCGTCTCGGCGAGGTCGAAGTGTTCGCTCGGAAGGACCGGGACGATGACCCTGGCGGTCAGCTCCTCGCGAATCTCCTCCTGGGAGAGCTTCGCGCCTCTGTGCTTGGCGGCGTGATGGGCGCTGACGACCACCGTTGTGATACGGGTCGGCCGGATGCCGTCGTATTCGTAGGTCACCTGGGATTTGCCGTCGGGCCGGAGCCACGGGAGCTCACCCGACTTCCGGGCTTCGGCGAGCCGCTTGACAAGTGCGTGGGCGGCGGCAATGGGGGCTGGCATGTATTTGGAGGTATCGTCGCAGGCCAGACCGAACATCATTCCCTGGTCACCCGCGCCACCCTGGTCCACGCCGGCCGCGATCTCCGGGGACTGCCTGATGATCGCGACCTCGCATTTGGTGCCGTCCCGCCCGTACACCGGCGACTCGTAGCCGACACTGCGGACCACCCCGCGCACCAGCTCCGGGATATCGGGGAGGCGGTCCGTCCGGACTTCGCCCGCGACTACTACCCGGTCCGCCGCCAGCAGCGTCTCGCAGGCCACCCGACCCTCGGGATCCCTGCTCAGGATTTCGTCCACAACGGCGTCCGAAATCTGGTCGGCAACCTTGTCGGGATGCCCCTCGGTGACGGATTCGGAGGTGAAAAGGCTCGAACTCAACGTGATGCCTCTGCAGGGCGGAAGGGTGATACGGGAAGATACCGCAACGGACGTGTCAGCGGTGGTGTTCCGCCGGGAATGCACGGGAGTGCCAATGCACGGGAATGTCAATGCACGGAAGAAGGAAACGCGCGAGTCGTCAAGTCCCCGGGGGATACACGCCGCGGTCGAGGACATCCCCCAGTGACTCCGTCAGGGCACGCCGTGCGTCCGTGCTGGTCGGGGCCTCCAGCGCGGCGGCGGCGGCGGCGCGGACATCGTCGAGGCGGCAGCTGCGAACGAGCTTCTTGATCTCGGGAAGCGACGCCCAGGCGACGGACAGCGCCTCCACCCCCAGGCCCAGGAGGAGGACGGTCCCCAGAGGCCGGGCCGCCATCTCCCCGCAGGCGCTCACCTCGATGCCACGGGACCGGCCCGCGCGCGCCACCCCCGCGATCATCTGAAGGACCGCCGGATCGAACTCGTCGAACAGGTGGGCCAGGCGCGTGCTGGTCCGGTCGACGGCCAGGGTGTACTGGACCAGGTCATTGGTGCCGATGGACAGGAAGTCGACGTGGGCGGCGAGTTCAGGCGCCTTGAGCGCGGCGGCGGGCGTCTCGACCATGGCGCCGAGCTTCACCTCTCGCCCGAAGGGGACGCCCTCGCGGCGCAGTTGATCGCTCGCCATGTCGAGCAGCTCACGAACGGCGGTGAGTTCGCTCACCGTGTTGACCATGGGGACCATGATCCGGACGTCACCGTGTACCGCAGCCCTCAGAATGGCACGCAACTGGGTCAGGAAGAGCTCGGACTCCTCCAGGCACACGCGCACTCCCCTTCTTCCCAGGAACGGGTTCTCCTCGGGGGGCATGTGAAGGAAGACCGGGAACTTGTCCCCGCCAAGGTCGAAGGTCCGGATGAGCACCGCCAGGCCGGGAAAGGCTTCGGCGACGGTCCGGTAGGCCCGGTATTGCTCCTCCTCGCAAGGAACCGTGTGGCGGCCGACGACGAGGAATTCCGTGCGGAAGAGACCCACGCCTTCGGCACCGTGCCGGCGGGCCTGGTCGGCTTCGCCGGGAAGATCCAGGTTCGCGCGCAGGACCACGCCACGCCGGTCCAGGGTGATCGCCTCCTTGCGGGCGCTGGCCGAGATGATCTCTCGTTCCCAGCCGCGGATCGCGGAGCGCCGCCGCCGGTAGTGCTCGGCTTCCCTCCTGTCCGGCTCGATGACGACCCGGCCGGACCTCCCGTCCACGATGATCTCCTGTCCGTCATGCGCGGTCGCCGCGATATCCCCCAGCCCCGCGACCGCCGGAATGCGGAGAGACCGTGACAGGATCGCCCAGTGCGACGTCCGTGTCCCCTCGTCCGTGGCGAGCGCAGCCACCCTCGCCGGATCGAGCCCCGCCACGAAGGTGGGAACCAGGTCCCGCGCCACGATGACGATTCCGTCGCCGTCCCCCGCACTCCAGGGATCGGGGAGGCGCAGAAGGCGGCCGAGAACCCTGAGCTTGAGGTCCGCCAGGTCGTTGAGCCGGTCGAGGACCATGGGGTGAGAGGTCCGCGACCATTGCTCCTTGAGCTCCAGCATCCGCCAATCGAAGGCCCGCGCGGCCGTGAGCCGGTTCTCCAGGATGTACCGTGCCGTCCCGTCGACGACCTCCGGATCATCCAGCATCAGGATCTGCGGATCGAAGATGCGTGCCTCGACGTCTCCGAGACGGGCCTTGGTCGCGGCCTTGATCCGTTCGAGTTCACGGCGGGCGTGGTCCAGGGCACTGTGGAACCGCTCCAGTTCGCGTGCGCTCGAGCTGTCGCGTACAACCCCGTGCGGCAGATCCGGGATCCGCCACGCGATCCGTCGCACGCGCCCTCTGGCGATCCCCTCGGAAGCCGGAAAGCCCTCACGGACGACCGGCCCGGCGGATTCACTCATCGAAGCCGCCCCTTACCAGCCGGGCCAACGCCTCGACGGCCAACGCCGCGTCGTCCCCTTCGGCGGTGATGGCAAGAGAGCTCCCCCGTTCGGCTGCGAGCATCAGCACGCCCATGATGCTCTTCCCGTTGACCGTGAGTTCACTCTTCGTGACGCGTATCGACGCCGAGAAACCACCCGCGAGCTTCACGAACTCGGCGCACGGCCGGGCGTGCATCCCGAGTCGGTTGGGCACCTGCACCTCCAGAGAGCAGGTCACGGGGTCAGCTCACTCATAGTCCTCGATCAGGGAATCGCGCGGGTTCATCGCGTCCCGGAGTCCGTCGTCGAAGCGGCTGGGGACATCCACGCCGGCGTACACGAGAAGCTGGTTCATCGCGATCACCTCGCTGATGATGGTCAGGCTCTTGCCTGAATTGAGGGGAATGGTCAGGCGGGGGATGTCCACCCCCAGGATCCGGGTCGTCTCCCGCTCAAGTCCGGTGCGGTCGTAATCCCGCGAGTCGTCCCATTCCTGCAGGTCGACGATGACTTCAACGCGCTTGCGCTGCCGTGTCGCCCTCGTGCCGAACATGGACGCTACATCGATGATGCCGATGCCGCGTATCTCCATGTGGAAGCCTTGGCGCTCGTGGCCCTTCCCCATCAGGACATCGTTGCCGCGCCGCGAGATGTACACGAGGTCGTCGGCGACGAGACGGTGACCGCGTTCCACCAGTCCGAGGACGCATTCGGACTTGCCGATCCCGCTCGGGCCGGTGAAGAGGAGGCCGATGCCGTACACATCGGCCAGCGAACCGTGAACGGTCGTGGTCGGTGCGAGGACATCCTCCAGGTATGGCTTCAGCAGGCGGAAGAAGTCGCCGGTTGCCAGCGGCGTGCGAAAGACGGGAACGGCGGCCGCTTCGGCCGCTGCAAGGAAGGACGCGGGGATGTCCTGCCCGCGGGTGATGAACACCGCAGGGACGTCGTGAGCGAACACGGCACCGAGACGGCCCTCTACCTCGCTGTGCCCGAGGGTTCCCAGGTAGCTCACCTCGGTCGCGCCGAACACGAGAGCTCGGCCCTCGGGAAACCGGGCCGTGTAGCCGGCCAGGGAAAGCCCCGGGCTCGACACGTCGGAGTTCGCGATTCGGCCCTTCAGCGACACTGTCGTGGTGAGGAGTTCGAGTTGCAGGGCCAGCTCCCTGGCGCCAAAGAGCTTCCGAACCGAGATCGAGGGGGTCACGAGCCGGCGGGGCCCGCGCCGGTGCCGGCAGGCGCGGGCACGCTCACCATGAACGTCAGCCCGGGAAACCGGTCGCGGGGCGGAATTCCTTTCGCCGGGACCGATCACGCTTGAGGATACGTTTCACATGCCCGTCGAGTTCGTCCAGAGCCACGCGAAAGTCGGGACCCACCCCCCGGGCCACGGCCGCCTGGCGCCGACTCCGGGAGACGATGGCCTCGACGGTGTGGGACCGGCCCTGGAGCCGGAAAATGATCTGTACGTCCATCACGGCCGGATCGAAGCGAGGCCAGCGGTCCGCGATACCCTCCGACCGTTTCCGCAGAAGCTCGCTGACTTCGCATCCGTGTGCTGTTATTCGAGTCGCCATCTGTCGCGGCCTCCATTCATGGGATTCGCGTCGGGTTCGGCCGGTCCGTAGCTCCGGCAACCCGGTCAGGACCCTACAAGTTTAGCAACCCGTGGGCAAAATCCCTACCACGACCGGTGCCGAGCGGCCTGCGGATGGCAGGGCACGGACTGTCAGGTTCCCTCCGCCAGCGACCTCAACAGCTCCTCGATGGCGTCGGCAACCCCGTCCCAGGAAAACCGCTCCGCCATCACGCGAGCGGCCCGCCCCATCCGGTCGCGGGTTTCGGGCTCCAGAACACGAGCCAGCGCATCCGCCAGGGCTTCGACGTCGCCGTGGGGGACAAGGAGCCCGGTTTCGCCGTGTCGTACGGTCTCCCGAAGGCCGGGCGAGTCGGACGCGACCGTCGCGGTTCCGCACGCCGACGCCTCGACACTTGCGATCCCCCACCCTTCCTTGGGCGAGGTCAGGGCGTGGACCCATGACCCAGCCAGGATGTCACGCTTCTCGTCGTCGGGTACGAAGCCCGCGAAGCGTACCCGGTCCAGGATTCCCAGGCCCCGGGCGGTCTCCTCCAGGGCCTGCCGGGCGTCTCCCTTCCCCGCAACGATCAGCTTCACCTCCATGCCCCGGTCGCGGAGCAGCGCCACAGCCCGCAGCACGAGGTCGACGCGCTTGTACTTCTTGAGGCGCCCCAGATAGGCCACGGTGGGGTCCGCAAACCGATTGGTGGCAGGCCCCAGGTCATCCAGTGCCACGCCGTTGTGGACTACGGTGATGTCCGAGGCGTCGAGGCCCCGCCGGATCAGGTCGTCGCGGGTGCTCCGGGAAACGGCGATACATGGCAGCCCCCGGTACACCGCGGGAATGATTCGCTCGAAGAGCCAGGTGGCGCTCGCCAGGGCAACGTTCGCCTCCCGGAACGCGGTGGCGCCGAAGAGGTGGTGCACGAGGAGCAGGCGTGCCCGGGCATCGACCCACCGCGTGGCCAGCATGGGGACCTTGTTGAGGTCCTCGACCACCACGTCGAAGCGCTCGTCGGAGAAGTGGCTTCCGCAGTACAGGGGCGCGGCAACGTTGAAGGTGTAGCGTCCGCCGGTGCGATGTACCCGTATCCCGTCGATGTCCTCCGTGCGACACCCCGACGCCCAGCCGGAGCAGAGCAGCGTGACCCGGTGGCCCCGGCTGGCGAGCCTGCCGAAGACCTGGTGAAGGTGTTCTTCCGCGCCGCCCGCTGCCGGGTTGCGGCGGTCCTGCCAGTTGACCACCAGAATCCGGAGCCGCCCCTGGTTCGCCACCGCCGTTCCTGAACGACCCTCAGCCGGCCTTGCGGAAGACCGCGTCGAGAACCCCGTTCACGAAGCGGGGAGACTCGGAGCCGCCGTAGCGTTCGGCCAGCCGGACGGCCTCCTGGATCGCCACCTTTCCGGGAAGGTCCGACAGGCACAGGATTTCGGTGGCGCCGAGACGCAGGATGCCACGGTCCATGACCGACAACCGTTCCAGGCGCCAGTTGTCCATGCACGCTGAAATCGTGTCCTCCACGTGCCCCCTGTTGTCCCCGAACTCCTGCACCAGCCTCTTCAGGTAATGGATCCTGCGCGGGGCGATCAACCGCTGTTCGACAGTCGCGGCAAAGGCTTCCGGAAGCGTTAGGGCGCCGCCCTCCGCTTCCCAGCGGTAGTGCACCTGCAGGAACCAGGCCCGCGAACGGGTCCGGTCCCGCCGTCTGTGCGTATCCAGCGACTGATTCAAGACCCGGCGGAGTCCATGTCAATGAGAATCATAGAGTGCCAGCAGTGTGAGCGCGGCCTCGGCGAACTCGCCCCCCCGGTTGATCCCGTGGGAATTCGCGCGAACCATGGCCTGCTGGCCGTTTTCGGTGGTGAGCACGCCGAACACAACCGGGATTCCCCCGGTCAGGGCCACCTGTCCCAGCCCGTCGCTGGCATGTCCAGCCACATGATCGAAGTGGGCCGTCTCGCCACGGATCACACACCCGATTGCGATGATGGCGTCGTACCGTTCCGAGTCCGCGATCCTGCGCGCGGCCTGGGGCAGGTCCCATGCTCCCGGTACATATAGTACATGGACGTTCTCTTCGCCAATTCCCTCGGCGGCGAGGCGCTCCGTGGCGCCTCTCAGCAGTTGCTCCGTGAAGAGGCTGTTGTACCGTGCCACGAGTAGAGCGATACACGGCGTTTTCAGTTCAGTCATGAATGTCTCCCCCTCCCGTTGTCCTGCTCTCCGTACGCTTCCCCTTGAAGCGTTCCCTTCCCACCACGTGCAGGGCGTATCCGTCCAGGCCTACGATGCGCCGCCGGCTGTTCGTGAGCAGCCGGATCGAGGTCAATCCCAGGTCGAGCAGGATCTGGGCCCCGATTCCATAGTCGCGAAGAACCTGCCGCGTACCCGGCGACGCCTCGGGAGCGTGGTGCGTGTCCACGATGCCCCGGAGTCGCTCGATCAGCCGGTCGCCGGCGCGATCCCGGTGAATATGGACGACGACACCCTCCCCCTCGGACCTAATGCGATCCATGGCGCCCGCGAGGAGGTTGCCCCCCGGTTGGTCCAGGGACCCGAAGGTGTCGCGGAGCGGATTCTCCGCGTGCATTCGGACCAGAATCTCCTCCTTGCCGGCAACGTCTCCCTTGACCAGTGCGACATGGACCCGCTCGTCGATCTCGCTGCGGTAGGCAATGCAGAGAAAGTCCCCCCACGCCGTGCTCAGAGGCGCCTCCACCACACGCCTGACCAGACGTTCCCGTGCAAGCCGGTAGGTGACGAGCTGCTCCACGGTGATGAACCTGAGGTCGTGCTCCCTGGCCATCACCTCGAGCTCCGCCCTCCGGGCCATGGTGCCGTCTTCGTTCAGAATCTCGCAGATGACCCCGGTGGGAGCCAACCCCGCCAGTCGTGCGAGGTCCACCGCGGCCTCGGTCTGGCCCACGCGGCGCAACACCCCTCCCCGGCGAGCGCGAAGGGGGAAGATATGCCCTGGCCGCCTGAGGTCGTCGGGAAGCGACTGCGGATCCGCCAGCACCTGCACGGTCATCGCGCGATCCTGCGCGGAGATGCCCGTCGTCACTCCGAACCGCTGGTTGGCGTCCACGGAGACGGTGAAGGCTGTGCCGTGCGGGTCGGTGTTGCGGCTTGTCATCAGGGGGAGCTCGAGGGCGTCGGCCCGCTCCGCCGTCATCGAGACGCAGATGAGTCCCCGTCCGAACTTGGTCATGAAATTGATCAGGTCGGGGGTGATCGTCTCGGCCGCGCAGACCAGGTCGCCCTCGTTTTCCCGATCTTCGTCGTCGGCGACGATCACGAGCCTGCCCGTGGCGATGTCACGGATGGCGTCGCGGACGGAGTCAAGAGGCATGGGTATCGGACCTCGCTGGAATGGTGGGTCCGCGCGTTTCGATCACCCTTTGGACGTATCTGCCGATGAGGTCCCCTTCCACGTTGACCGGGTCGCCCGGCTCCAGCCGGGAGAAGTTGGTGTGATCCCACGAATACGGAATGATCGCGACTTCGCAGACGGCACCGTCGCGCAGGTCGTTAACGGTGAGGCTGACCCCGTTCAGGGCGATGGAGCCGTGCACGATCGTGGTGGCGAAGACGTCGCCGGGCAACACGAAATCCAGGAACCTCGTGTTCCCTCCGGACCGCATCTGGAGGAAGGTGCCGAGGCCGTCCACATGGCCCTGGACAAGGTGCCCGTCCAGCCGGTCACCGGCCCGGACCGCTCGCTCCAGGTTGACGGCGGAGCCCGGCGCGTAGCGGCCGGCAACCGTGCGATCGAGGGTGGACGCCCCCACCTCCACCGTGAAGGTGCCGAGGCCGAGGTCGCAGACCGTCAGGCAGGCGCCGTCCACGGCGACGGACTGCCCCGGCAAGAGGCTCGCCGCGAAGGGCGCGCCGATCGCGAGGGTGCGTCCGCCGTCCGCGTCCGTCACGCAGACGACCTCACCCACCGATTCGATGATTCCGGTAAACAGGGTCAGTCTCCGCGGTCGAGGACGATGAGGGTGTCGCTTCCGAATCTCACCGGGTCGAGGCGGGACTTCCACCCCCTGAAGGGCCGCGCCGCGGGCGCGGGATCGGCGGCGACATCGGGATCGGCGGCAATGCCGGGCGCGGCGGCAGCGGCAATGTCGGGCGCGGCGGCCGCGGCAGTGACGGGCGCGGATGCGGCACCGGGAGGAAACGCCGGCACTCCTCCGTCCCCGATGACCACCGGCGCCACAAAAAGGTAAAGGCGGTTCACAAGATCCTCGCGGAGCAGCGACGTCGCCAGGATTCCGCCGCCCTCCGATAGCACGCTGGTCACCCCGCGACGATCCAGGGCCGCCAGGAGCGCGGTGAGATCGAGGCCATCACCCACCTCCGGCACGGCAACCACATCGGCCCGTTCCACGAGCCGGCGCTGCAGACGGGCGGCCTGCCCGGCAGCGGTCGCCACGATCCCCCGCGTCCCGGTGCCCCCCTGCAGGGCCCGCGCACTTGGGGGAAGTTCACCGCGCCGATCCAGCAACACGGGCACGGGAGGGATCCGCGGCGTCACGGATCCCCTGGCCGTGAGCATCGGGTCATCGGCCTTCCAGGTGCGCGTCCCCACGAGCACCGCATCGAACCCGGCGCGAAGTCGGTGCACCTCGGCCCGGGACCGCTTCCCGGTTAGCCAGACACGCCTTCCACCCCCCGGCGCGAGCTTGCCGTCCAGGCTAACTGCCAGCTTGAGCGCCACGTACGGTCCCCGAGCGGCCGCGGCGTGGAAGAACGCGGGGTTCTCGGCCATCCAATCGGCTCGCGTTCCGAACGGGCCGTCCACCCGCATCCCACGAGTGCGCAGCCACTGTCCCCCTCCTCGCTGCTTCGAGCCCGGCTCTGCCGCCCAGAACACCACACGGGCGATGCCTGCCGTATGTATTGCATCCGTGCACGGCGGGGTCTTCCCGGCGTGGTTGCACGGCTCCAGGCTGCTGTAGAGGGTCGCCCCGCGAGCGTCGTCCAGAGCCGCCAGGGCCGCGACCTCGGCGTGAGCCCCCCCGAATTCCTCGTGGTGCGCCTCGGCGATGACCTTGCCGCCGCGGACCACCACCGCACCCACCATCGGGTTGGGGTGCACCCGGCCCCAGCCCCGTCTGCCCACTTCGACCGCGCGGGCAAGGCAATGGCGATCCAGGTCGCTCGGAGGAGACGTGGGCGCCGGGGTCTCCGCGACCCCGCACTCCAGGGCTCCCGAACCGATGCGGGAAGACGGGCTCAAAGGGTGATCCGGAAGGCGGTCGAGGCAAACCAGCTCGGCGACTCGGGGTCGTACGCCGCCCGTCTGTCGTCGAAGGGGTCGGCCACGCCCTCCGCCACCCCGAGTTCAAACGAGAGCTGCGACACGAGAAAGTTGAACCACCCCCCCACGAAGTAGACGAGACGCTCACTGGTCACCAGGCCGCTGACCGACCCTGGGTCGCCCGCGCCCCGTGGCACCGTCACCGTGGCATCCCCTTCGTACCGGTCCCACCCCACACCACCCATCAGCCCCAGCACGAACCAGTTCTTCCCGAGGGTGGCCCGCAACGACGAGACCGTCAGATCCGTGACCAACTCCCCGGGTTGGCCGGCCGCGAGGTCTCCCAACCTGATGTCGCCGTGCCAGCGCCGCACCCCCGAGATCGAGAGACCCGGCACGACGAACGATTCCCGGACCAGGCCCACACGGGCGCCCAGCCCGACGCCCGACGACATCTCCTCGAAGCCCGCCCCTTCGGAAAGGCGCATCAGGGAGTATGAGCCGATGAGGTCGACCGAAAGGACGCCCCCCATGCCGAGGCCCAGTTGGAAGCCGTCGAAGACCCCTGCAGCCACCGAGCCCCGGAGCCCGGCCAGCGTGAACTCCTCCTCCTCCACCAGATCCGCCGGAGATGTCGCGGCGACCCTTGGCATGGCCAGCCGCTGTCCCACCAGAGACACCGACACGCCGATACGGGGAACGGTCCCGAGCCGGCGGCCCATCGTGCTCGCGTTGCCGGGAATATCGCTGCCAAGCGCCGACGCAAGGCCAACGCCGCGCTGCACCGCCATCACCGCCAGGGACAGCTCCCGGCAGGGGATGGCCAGGAGCGCGTTCTTGCCGCCGGAGCAGCGGCTCGCAAGATCGGCAACCCCCTCGACGCTGGAGCGACTGACGGGCAGTTCCTGGGCCTGTGCGGAGGGAAGCGGACCGGCGAGCGACACGAGCACGGGCATCAGCACCGTGAGTGCCCACCCGGAAGCGCCCACGCGCCCGCACCGGCAGGGGCTGGGGTAGACACCCGAGGAAGGCGTGTCCGCCGCACCGAAGCGCACTGTCGGACTCTGCATGAGGATCAGCCTTGTCCGATCAGTTCCACGCCGGTGCCCCGCACCACCTCCCCGACCGGCCATCCGTCTTCGTCCAGCGCCTCCAGGACCGACGCTTCCCGGTCGGGCGGCACGACAAGGATCATGCCGACGCCCATGTTGAAGACGCGGTACATCTCGGGTGCGGGCACGCCACCCCCGATCGCCAGTTGGCGGAAGACGTTCGGCACCGTCCAGGCTTGGCAGTCGATGCGGGCACCCAACCCCACGGGCAGGACCCGCGGCAGGTTCCCCTCCATCCCGCCTCCGGTCACGTGCGCCATGGCGTTGACCCACCCCCGCTGCAGTAACGGGGTCACCATCGTCAGGTAGGACCGGTGGACGCGCAGCAGCACGTCTCCGGCCGACGCATCCTCTCCCGGGAAGGCGTCGTCGACGCCGAGGCCCATCCGTTCGAAGACGATGGTCCGTGCCAGCGTGTACCCGTTCGTGTGGAGACCCGACCCACGCAGGCCGATGAGTCGGTCTCCGGGGCGTACCGCCGAACCGTCGAGGATCCGTTCCCGCTCGACCACGCCCACGATGAACCCGGCCAGGTCGTATTCGCCGGCGGCGTAGAAGTCCGGCATCTGCGCCGTCTCGCCGCCGAGCAGCGCGCACGAGTTCTCCTGGCAGGCCCGCGCGACGCCCCCAACCACGGCGGGGACCACGTCCCCCTCCAGGTCGCCCGTGGCGAGATAGTCCAGGAAGAAGAGCGGCCGGGCCCCCTGCACCAGGATGTCGTTCACGCAATGGTTGACGAGGCAGCGGCCCACCGTGTCGTGCCGCTCCGCGGTGAACGCCACCTTCAGCTTGGTGCCCACGCCGTCGGCGCTCGATACGAGGACCGGGTGCGACATCCCGGCGGGAACGGCGTAGAGGCCGCCGAACGCCCCGAGTCCGGACAGGGTGTGAGCGTCGCCGGAAGCCTCCAGAAGGGGGGCCAGGGAACGCTTGGCGCGGTCGGCCGCGTCCAGATCGACGCCGGTGTCCTTGTATGTCAGAGAGTCTTTCATTTCGATCAGGTCGTCCCCTCCCGGGGCATCGTGCCCACGTTGGCGGGCGGTTCACTCCCCCGCCCATGCGAGTTCGGGCGCACGGGTCGTGATCTCGCGCAGGCCGTGGACCCGTCCCTCGACATCGCCCAGCCCAAGGTCACGAAAACGGTCGACCGAAAACGCCTCGACAGCGTATGAGCCCATCGCCGACCCGTGCATAACGGCCCATGCCAGCTCCTCCCGGCCGTACGACCCTACCCGGTCGAGGTGGCCCAGGAACCCGCCCGCGAACGCGTCGCCGGCGCCCGTCGGGTCGACGACTCGCTCCACGGGACAAGCGGGACAGTGGAACACCCAGTCGTCGGCGAAGAGAACGGCCCCGTCCTCACCCCTCTTAACGACGACAATACCGGGCCCGCGGTTCCGGATCCGCCGGGCTGCCAGGGAGATGTCGGTCTCGCCCGAGAGCTGGGCCGCTTCCTCGTCGTTGATCATGAGCACGTCGAGACGGGGCAGCACCCGGGCCAGGGCTTCCGGGGTGCGCTCCATCCAGTAGTTCATCGTGTCGGCGGCCACCAGCGCGGGAGTGCGCACCTGGTCCAGAACATCGAGCTGGAGCTCCGGATCGATATTGCCCAGAAACACGACCTCCGAGTCGCGGTTGCCGGACGGCACGTCGGGGTCGAATGACGCGAACACCCCGAGCCGGGTCTCGGTCGTTTCCCGCACGCGGAAGTCGTCACTGTAGCGGCCCCCCCAGAAGAAGCTCTTGCCGGGCACCTGGGCCAGACCCGTGAAGTCCACCCCCCGCTCGCGCATGAAATCAAGCTGTTCGAGGGGGTAGTCGCCTCCGACGATGGCGACCACGCGCACGTCCGTCAGCAACGATGCCGCAGCCCCGAAGAAGACCGCGGAGCCGCCGATCACACCGTCGACGCTTCCGGCCGGGGTCTCCACCGCGTCGAGGGCCACGCTGCCGACCGCGAGGATGGACACGGCGTCAGGGGCCCTCGGCGCACCCGTGACAGATTCCGTGACAGATTCGCCGTGGAATCTGTCCGGGAGTCTGGCACGGCCCCCTACTCATCCCGCATCATCCGCTTGGGCGCCTCAATCCCCAGAACCGCCAGCCCGTTGTACAGGACGATCCGCGCGGCGTCGGCCAGCGTCAGACGCGCGTCACGGAGCGCCTTGTCGTCCACCAGGGCCGCCTGCTCCGGGCTCCGGGTCGGGTGCCCCGCCTGGTACCAGGAGTTGACCAGCCCCGCCGTCTTCTCCAGGTAGTCGCAGATCACGTGTGGAGCCCTTCCGGAGGCGGCGCGGCGGAGGAAAGCGGGGAATTCGCCCAGCTGGTTGATCAGCTCGCGCTCAGCGGGCGAGCCGAGAAGGGCTGTATCGGCGCCCGGGGGGACCTCTGCCCATCCCCTCTCCCGCGCCAGCTTGAAAAGCCTGCACACCCGTGCGTGGGCGTACTTGACCTTGTATACCGGGTTCTTGTCGGACTGGTCCAGCGCCAGGTCCAGGTCGAAGGTCAGGTGCGCCCCGGGCCGGCGCATGAGGAAGAAGTAGCGGGCCACGTCGACCCCCACTTCGTCGACCAGCTCGGCCAGGGTCGTGTAGGAGCCCGCCCTCTTGGAGAACTTGACCTCCTCGCCACCCTGCTCGACCGTCACCATCTGGTGAAGCACGTACTCCGGATAGCCCTCGGGGAGACCCAGCGCCTGCAGCCCGGCCCGCACCCGGTCCACCGTGCTGTGATGGTCCGAGCCCTGGACGTTGATCACCTCCGTGAAGTCCCTCTCCCACTTGGTCATGTGGTAGGCGATGTCCGGCAGGAAGTAGGTGGGCGATCCATCGCTCTTGACCATCACCCGGTCCTTCTGGTCACCGAACTCGGAGGTGCGGAGCCATTCGGCGCCGTCCTTCCGGTATGTCAGGCCCGTCTCGTCCAGGGCCCCGACCGTCTCCTTGACGCGTCCGTCCGAGTACAGCCGCGTTTCCGGGTAGTACTCGTCGAAGTGTACGCCGAAGGCCGCCAGATCCACCTCCTGTTCGCGCCGCAGGATGCGCACCGCAAAGCCGCGCATGGCTTCCAGCGCGGCCTCGCTCCGGTCGTTCTCGTACCGGTTTCCCGCCTCGTCGATCAGCGCCCGCGCGATGTCCGACACGTAGTCGCCGTGATAGCCGCCGTCAGGAACCGCCTCGTCGTGCCCGAGCCGCTGCTGGTAGCGGGCCCTGACGCTCTCGGCCAGCCGCTCGATCTGCCCGCCGGCATCGTTGAAGTAGAATTCACGGTGGACCTTCCACCCCGACCATTCGAGGAGGGTGGCGATCGCGTCTCCGAGCGCCGCCTGGCGGCCGTGTCCGAGGTGCAGCGGGCCCGTCGGGTTGGCCGACACGAACTCCACCATGATCGGCCGTGCGGCCCCGTCCTTGTTGCGGCCATAGTCTCCTCCCAGAACGCGGATCCGACGCAGAACCTCGCCGACGGCCGCCCCTTCCAGAAAGACATTCAGGAAACCCGGTCCGGCCACCTCGACCCTGTCCACGGCTGCGATCGATTCCAGCCGGGCCTTGAGCTCTTCCGCGATGTCTCTGGGCGGCCGCCGGAGCCGCGACGAGAGGGTCAGGGCCACATTCGACGCCAGATCACCGTGTTTGGCGTCCTTCGGCCGGTCCAGACGAAAACGGACGTCATGGGCGCCGAACTCCGTGGCGGCCTGCCGCAGCGCGTCGGCGATCTGCCTCGCGGACACGGGGTCAGTCGCCTCCGGGCCCGGACGATCCGCCGGCGCTCGACCCGGCGCCCGCCGCGGTCTTGCCTGCTCCGTCCCCGCCCTCCTTCTTCGCAGCTGCGCCACCTTCGTTCTTCGCGACAGCCCCGGAGTCCTTGTCCACCCCGGATTCCTTGTTCGCCCCGGCTCCGGACTCTTCCCTGGCCCTCTTCCTGTACGCATCCGACCGGTAGTCGGTGATGTAGAAGCCCTCGCCCCTGAAGAGCAGGCCCGCTCCGCCCGAGATCAGCCGCTCGGCCCCTCGGCCGCAGTCGGGACATGGGGCGCCGGGCCTATCGCTCATCCTCTGGAAGAGTTCGAACTCGCGGCCGCAGTCGCTGCATCTGTATTCGTAGGTGGGCATGGGCTGGTTCGGGGCGGTGTCATTCCCGGGGATTTGCGCGGGCAGCTTCAATAATAACACTTGAACTATTCGACATCTTTTGACGGCGGGAGCCGCTACCGCTTAGTCTGCGTCGCCCTTGTGCACCGCAAAGCTGTGGTCGTCTCCACGATTCCACCGAGGAACCCATGAGCTTTTCCTTCCCCGATCACATCCCGGTGCTTCCGTTCACCGGTGCAGAGCCGTTTTCCCCATGACCAGCCGACTCCTGCACGCATCCGCCATCGCCCGGGAACACTTCGGGCTCACCGGCGAAGTCCGCGCTCTGCCGGGAGAGTTCGACCTGAACTTCGTGGTCTCGGACGGCGGTGCGGACGCCAGGGGGGCCACCCGCAACGTTGTACTCAAGCTCAGCCCTGCACCGCGGCGGCCCGTGTTCGAACTGGTCACCGCATGTCTGGACCACCTCGCGGGGTCCACCGTCTCCGCCCGCATCCCGCGCCTGGTGACCCCGGCGCCTGCCGCCGTCACCGGAGTGTCCCGGTCTCCCATCTCGGAAGTCGACCTGGATGGCGCCCCCTACATCGCCTGCGCACTCACGTACGTGGACGGGGTCCCGCTGGCGGAGGTGCGCCCCCGTTCGATGGCGGTGCTGCGATCCCTCGGCGCTCTCCTGGCCGAGGTGGACAGGACCCTGTCCGGCTTCGACCACCCGGAACTCGACCGCGATTTCGAGTGGAGGATGGAGTCCGCCCCCGCGACGATCCGCACGCATCTGGACGGCCTGGACCCCGCGCAGGGACCGGACAATGGACCCGGCATGGTCGCCGCAACTCTCGACCGCGCCACCCGTTGGCTGGACCCTGTGCGTGACTCGCTTCCCGTGACCGTCATTCACAACGACGCCAACGACTACAACGTAATGGTGGCTCCGTCGCTCGACGGCGATCGTCTGGCGGGGCTGATCGACTTCGGCGACGTGGTGCGAAGCTGGCGCGCGGCCGAGCTCGCGGTCGCATCCGCCTATGCGATGATGGGGTTGGCGGATCCGGTGGAAGCCGTGTGCGCGATCACCCGGGGGTATTCTTCGGTCACGCCCCTCGCCGATGCGGAATGCCGGGCGATCATCCCCATGGTGGCTCTGCGGCTCTGCCTTTCCGTGAGCGTCCAGGCGCGCCGGATGCGCGAGCAGCCCGAGAACGAATACCTCGCCGTGAGTCAGGAACCTGCCCGGAAGCTCCTCCGCACCCTGGCGAGCACCGACTGGAGGCTGGCCGAATTCAGGATCCGCGAGGCGTGCGGCCTGGTGCCCAATCCGGCCCGGGAAGCAGTTGCTTCGTGGGTGGAGCAGGCCCGGCCCCACGCGTCGGCGATGTCCCCCGACGTGCTCGCCCGGCCCTGCATCATCGATCTCTCGGTTGCGAGTCCGGACCTCCCGCACCCCGACGACCTCGCCCGCCCGGGAGCCGCCGACGCCTGGGTCGAGGGGCAGATCGCCACGGCCGGGGCGACGGTGGGCGTGGGCCGCTACGGCGAGGTCCGACTCCTCTACGACGACCCCGCGTTCATCGTCCCCGGCAACAACGGCCCGGAGGCCCGCACCGTGCATCTCGGCCTCGATCTCTTCGCACCGGCGGGCACACCGGTTCTGGCACCCCTCGCGGGCACCGTCCTGTCCGTCACCGACAATGCCCAACGGCTCGACTACGGCCCCACCGTCATCGTGCGGCACGTCACCGGCGACGGCACCGGCTTCCATACCCTTTACGGCCACCTCGACCACACCACCCTGGAGCACCTCACGCCCGGGCAACAGGTCGCGCCCGGCGACGTGCTCGGCTGGCTCGGGGACGCGTCCGTCAACGGAGGCTGGCCACCCCACCTGCACCTTCAGGTCATCGCGCTGGACCCCCTGCACGGCGAAAGCACGGCGGCGGAAGACCACGGGTCCTTCCCCGGAGTGGCCCTCCCCCGCCTCCGCACTGTCTGGGAGTCCGTCCTCCCCGACCCGACGGCGCTTTCGGGCCTGCCGGATCCGGGCCCCCAGCCCGATGCCGTCTTGCGATATCGGGTTCTAACGGCAAAGCGCAAGACGGTTCTGGGTTCGTCGCTCAGTCTGTCTTACGCACGGCCGGTCCATGTGGTCCGCGGCCTCGGCGCCTACCTGTACGACGCCGCCGGCCGACGCTACCTGGACACGGTCAACAACGTCCCTCATGTCGGGCACGGCAACCGCCGCGTCGCCGAGGCGATCGCGCGCCAGTCTCGTGTGCTCAACACCAACACGCGTTACCTCCACGGCGAGATCGTCGCGCTTGCCGAGGAGTTGCTGGCGCACTTCCCCGCTCCGCTGGAGGTCGTCTACCTGGTCTGCTCCGGCAGCGAAGCCAACGAGCTCGCCCTGCGCATGGCCCGCCTCCACACCGGTCTGGACGGCGTGGTCTGTCTCGAGGGCGGCTATCACGGGAACACGGGGGGGCTGGTCGAGATCTCCCAGTACAAGTTCGACGGGCCCGGCGGCTCGGGAGCGAGCAGCCGGGTGGCGGTGGCGGCGATGCCCGACAGCTACCGGGGCCGGTACCGGCGAACGTCCGCAACCGGAGGCCCCGACAGAGATTCGCACTCGGACGCAGCCGACCGGGAGCTTGGCGCGCTCTACGCCGGCGAAGTGGCCAGGGCGGCCGCTCGTCTTGAAGGGGGCCCCGGTGTCGCGGCGTTCATGGCCGAAGCGATCCTCAGCTGCGGGGGCCAGATCGAGCCTCCGGCCGGATACCTGGCCACCGCGTACGAGCACATACGCCGCGCCGGGGGGGTCTGCATCGCGGACGAGGTGCAGGTCGGCTTCGGCCGGGTGGGCGACGCGTTCTGGGGCTTTGAGCTGCAGGGCGTGGTGCCCGACATCGTCACCCTGGGCAAGCCCATGGGGAACGCCCACCCGGTCGCCGCGGTGGTGACGACCCGCGAAATCGCCGACTCCTTCGCCAACGGCATGGAGTACTTCAGCACCTTCGGCGGCAACCCCGTTTCCTGCGCGGCAGCCCGCGCCACCCTGGCCGAGATCCGCGACCGCGGGCTGGTCGAGCACGCGCGCCGGGTGGGCGGCGGACTCCTCCAGGACCTGCGCGAGCTGGCCACGCGCCATCCCCTGGTGGGCGACGTGCGGGGGCGCGGCCTCTTCCTGGGCATCGAACTCGTGCGCGACCGCGCGACCCGCGAGCCGTTCCCGGAGGCTTGCACCCGCATCGTCAACCGGGCGCGTGAGCTGGGAGTCTTCCTGAGCGTGGACGGACCGGACCACAACGTCCTCAAGGTGAAGCCGCCGATGGTCTTCGGTGAAGAGGAAGCCGCGCTTCTGGTGGAGACGCTGGACGCGGTGCTCGGCGAGACCGCGCTGGCTCGGCAGCCCATGGCTGCTCAGGGATAGAGCCGCCGCCGGATCCACCGTCCCGCGTCGTCACGCTCGTACGCGAAGCGGTCGTGCAGCCGCGCCTGCCCCTCCTGCCAGAACTCGATCGCTTCCGGGATGATGCGGAAGCCGGACCAGTGGGGAGGCCTGGGAATCTCGCGGCCAGCGTACAGTTTCTCCAGTGCCGCGACCCGCGCCTCCAACGCCGCGCGGCTCTCCAGCTCGCGGCTCTGGTCCGATGCCCATGCGCCGATGCGGCTCTCCCGGGGCCGGCTCGCGAAGTATGCGTCCGCTTCGTCCGGCGACACTTCCTCCACCGCGCCGCGGATCCGCACCTGGCGCGCGAGGGGCTGCCAGTAGAAGGTCATGCCGGCCCTGGGGTGGGCGATGATCGACCGGGCCTTCTCGGACTCGGAGTTCGTGTAGAAGACGAAACCCCGGTCGGCGAAGTGCTTCAAGAGCACCATGCGAGCCTCGGGGGTCTCGCCGGGCCCCAGCGTGGAAAGGCAGACGGCTTCCGCGAAGACGATCCGGGGATCGGCGACGGCATCGTCGAACCAGCGGCCGAACTGCTCGATGGGATCGGGCGAAAGGTCACCCCGGGTAAGTGACGGGCCGGGTCGTGACATGCCGATCCCTACGGCGCCGGGGCGGCCCGGCCGAGCTGGAATGCAAGCGACTCGGCGAGGCCTTCGAAGGTGAAGCGGAAGCCGCTGCGGGTGGCGGCATGGGGGATGACGCGGGCCCCTTCCAGCAGCAGCGTCCTGCCCATCTCGCCGAACATCCCCTTCACCGCCAGGGACGGCACGGGAAGCAGCGTGGGGCGCTTCAGGGCCCGCCCCAGAATCGTGGTGAAGGTGGCGTTGGGGACGGGGTGAGGGGCGGTGGCGTTGACCGGTCCCCGCAGGGAGGGCGTCACCAGCGCGTGAAAGATGAGGGCGACGAGGTCGTCGTGATCGATCCAGCTCACGTACTGGCGTCCACTCCCGAGCCGGCCCCCGATGCCCATCTTGAAGGGAAGCAGCATGGTTCCCAGGGCGCCGCCCGCGGGGCTGAGCGCGAGTCCGGTCCGCATCAGGACCACCCGAACCCCCGACCGCCGTGCCTTGACCGCCTCGTTCTCCCATTCACGGCACAGATCCGCGAGGAAGCCCTTCCCCGGTCCGCTCCGTTCCCCCAGCCGCTCGCTGCCACGGTTGCCGTAAATTCCGATCGCGGACGACGATATCAGAACCGGTGGCGGACGGCGCAGTCCGTTCAGGGCGTCCACCACCACCCGGGTCCCGACGACCCGGCTCTTCCAGATCGCCTTCTTCTTGGCGCCATTCCACCTTCCCCGCGAGATGCTCTCGCCGGCGAGGTGCACCACGGCATCCAGACCCTCGAGCCTCCCGGCCTCGATCCGGCCCTCCATGGGGTCCCAGAAGATCTCGCCGCGGTCGTGGCGGGGCTTGCGGCGCACGATGGGGCGGACCTCGTGTCCCCCCGTGGTGAGGAAGTGGGAGAAGGCCGACCCGATGAATCCGCCGGCGCCGCTGACGGCCACCCGGAGCCGGGGCCCGCGGTACTCCGCGTGGCGCCCCAGATCGTGAGCGAGGCGCTGGCCGCGAAAGCGGAAGAGGCGTCTCATCTCGGCTTCGATGGTGGACCCGGCCAGCGCGGCGGCCGCGGCGCCCAGGGGCGGATCGTAGACGACCCGGTCGCGGACGACGCAGGAGTCCGACCCCGCCGGCTCGAACTCGTGGTCGTGCTTCCACGATCCCATCGGGCCGGAAACCTGCTCGTCGCGGAAGAGCTTCCCGGCTTCGAAGGCGGTGTGACGCACCTTGAAGTCCACCTTCAGCGGGCCACGCCGCACCTGGACGTGGACCCGGCCGCCATCGTCGATGCCGCCTTCCCGCGCCACCACCCGTACATCTTCCCACGGGGGCATCAGGCGTTCGAGGGCACCGGGGCGCATGTGCCAGTCGAAGACGTCTCCTACCGGGAAGGGAAGCCTGGTTTCGTGCAGGAATGTGGGCATTGCAGAGCCTTATGCACCTGAGCGGTGCCAGTGGAGTCCTTCGATGGACGACCGGATGGCGCCCACCCCCGCGGCGGGGCCTCCGGAGTGACCGAAGATGGCCGAGCCGGCCACGAGCACCGTGGCCCCGGCCGCTGCAAGCGCGGGTGCGGTCTTCGCGCTCACGCCACCATCGGCCTCCAGGTCGATCTGTCCGGACCGGTGGGTCTCGATCAGGGTACGAGCGCGCCTCACCTTGTCGACCGAACGGGGGATGAACGCCTGGCCGCCGAAGCCCGGGTTCACCGTCATGATCAGGAGCAGGTCGATCTCGTCGAACACGTCCTCGATGGCGCTGAGCGGAGTCGACGGATTCAGCGCCACCCCGGCGCGCTTGCCCAGTTCGCGGATCAGGCCGAGGGTGCGATGGAGGTGCACCGTCGCTTCGGCGTGGACGGTGATCACGTCGGCGCCGGCTTTGGCGAAGTCCGGGATGTAGCGGTCAGGGTTCTCGATCATGAGGTGCACGTCGACCGTGCGGGAGGTGACCCCGCGCACGGCGTTGGCGATCAGGGGCCCGATCGTGATGTTGGGCACGAAATGCCCGTCCATCACGTCCACGTGGATCCACTCCGCCCCGGCTTCGTCCACGGTGCGCACCTCCGTGCCCAGCTCGGCGAAGCGGCAGCTCAGGATCGACGGCGCGATCTTGATCACCATCTCCCCCCCTTGCCTATCCGGCGAACACCCCCCGCCGCCGCGACCACCGCCTCGTCCGCCACGCCGAGGAACAGCCCCGATTCCACCACTCCCGCCCGGTGTGCGAGCCGCCGATCCAGCGCGGCCGGGTCGTCGATCCCCCCGGGGAAGTGGCAGTCGATGATCAGGTTCCCGTTGTCGGTTCGGTACATCCCACCCTCCCCGTCGTGCCGGATGACCGGCTCGGCTCCCAGTTGGATGAACCATGTCAGGTGGCTCGCGAATTCGAAGGGCACCACCTCGACGGGCACGGGAGCGATCTCCCCGAGCCGGCCGACGATCTTGGTGTCGTCCACGATGACGATCATCCGCGCCGAGGCCTGTACGACCATCTTCTCGCGCAGCAGCGCGCCGCCCAGTCCCTTGATCAGGTCCAGACCGGGGTCCACCTCATCGGCCCCATCGACGGTCAGGTCGAGCGGAGCGAGTTCTTCCAGGGTACCCAGCGGGATGCCCAGCCGGCGGCAGGCGTCCCCGGTGCGGATCGACGTGGGCACGCCCGCCACGTCGGCCAGCTCGCCCCGTGCGATGCGAACGCCCAGGGATTTGAGAAAATGGGCGACGGTCGAGCCGGTCCCCAGGCCCAGACGCATTCCGGAGCGGACCCTCCGGGCCGCGTCGCGCCCCGCCATGCCCTTCAGTTCATCGACGGAATATCGGGCCAATGCATCGCCTTCTTGCGGGGTTCACCGCGGACTTCGAGAGGCCAAATCTACCCGTTCCCGGGGGTGCTCACCAGTCGCCCCAGGCGAGGACCGAGGGCCGGGCGGTTCTACTCCGCGACGGAAATCGCCATCTTCCCTCATCCACTGCACACGACTTCGCACGCCAGGAAACCCCAGTGATCATCGTCGCCAGGAAGGACATCACTCCGGACCAGATCGACCACATTCGCGAGCGGGTCGAGGCAATCGGGCTCCGCACCCATGTCTCCAGGGGCGAGAGCCGCACGATCATCGGCTGCATCGGTGACGAGGCGCGCCTGAGCCATCTGGCCCTGCTCTCGATCCCGGGGATCGACTCCGTACACCCCGTGATGCGCCCCTACAAGCTCGCGGCCCGCGACTTCGCCGCCGACAAGACCTCGAAGGTACGGGTGGGCAACCACACCTTCGGCGGAGCCGAGTGCCTGGTCGCCGCCGGCCCGTGCTCCGTCGAGGGCGCCGGGATGATGGCCGAGACGGGGCGGGCAGTGGCCGGTGCGGGAGCCTCGTTGCTGCGCGGGGGTGCCTTCAAGCCGCGCACGTCACCGTACTCCTTCGACGGGCTGAAGGAGGAAGGGCTGCGCATACTGGCCGAGGTGCGGGACGAGACCGGGCTCCCGGTCGTGACGGAGGTGCTCGATCCGCGGGATGCGGAACTGGTGGCCGGATACGCGGACATGCTCCAGATCGGGGCGAGGAACATGCAGAACTTCGCCCTGCTGAAGGAGGTGGGACAGCTTCAGCGTCCGGTGCTCCTCAAGCGGGGCATGTCGGCGACGCTCAAGGACCTCCTGCTCGCGGCGGAGTACGTCATGAGCCGCGGCAACAAGCAGGTCGTGCTCTGCGAGCGCGGCATCCGCACCTTTGGCGGCGAAATGCGCAACACCTTCGACCTGGCCGCGATCCCCTGGCTCAAGATGGAGACGCACCTGCCGGTGGTCGCCGACCCCTCACACGCGGGAGGCCGCCGCGACCTGGTCGCGCCGCTCAGCTTTGCGGCTCTGGCGGCAGGGGCCGACGGCCTCATCGTGGAGGTGCATCCGGACCCGGCCTCGGCGCTTTCGGACGGCGACCAGTCGCTGACCTTCGGGGAGTTCACGGACCTCATGAACGGGTTGGGTGTGTTCGCCGAGGCTGCCGGACGGGCGTTGTAGCAGGAGGTCGGGGTGGCCCCGGGCTGACGGTGCTGCCAGATCAGAGGGCCGCGGCAAGCGCCCTGGCCAGCGCGTCCAGCTGAGCCTCCACCGCCGCGCCCGAGGTGGCGCCCCGCACGGCGCGGGATTCGACCGAGGCCACCGGGTCGAAGATCTTGAACACATCGTCGCAGAAGCCCGGGTGGACGCCGCTCATCTCACCCAGGGTGAGCTCGCTCAGCTGCTTGCCGGCCCCCTCCGCAACCCGCACCAGCGCTCCCGCCACATGGTGGGCTTCCCGGAACGGCACGCTCCGCCGCACCAGATAGTCGGCCAGATCGGTGGCGAGCATCTCGGCGCGCAGCGCATCCGCGATGCGGGCCCGGTCCAAGGTCAGGCTCTGCACCGCTCCCGTCATGGCCGGCAGGACGACGCCCAGCGTGTCCACCGAATCGAAGACCGCCTCCTTGTCCTCCTGCAGGTCCCGGTTGTACCCGGTCGGCAGTCCCTTCAGAACGGTCATCATCGCCATCAGGTTGCCGACCAGCCGTCCCGACTTGCCCCGTGTCAGCTCTGCAGCGTCCGGGTTGCGTTTCTGGGGCATCAGCGAAGACCCCGTCGTGTAGCCGTCACCCAGGCGGGCGAAACCGAACTCGCTGTTGGAGAAGAGGACCAGATCCTCGGCGAACTGCGACAGATGCACCCCCGTCATGGCTCCCCCGAAGAGAAGCCGCGCGGCCCAGTCGCGGTCGGAGACCCCGTCCATCGAGTTCTCCGTGACTCTGCTGAAGCCGAGGTCGGCCGCGAGGGCCTCGCGGTCGATGTCGAAGGGGCAGCCGGCGATGGCTCCCGAGCCGAGCGGAAGGACATCGCATTCCTTCAGCACGGCTCCCAGGTGATCGAGATCCCGCACCAGGGGCCACGCCCGCGACAGGAGCCAGTGGCTGGCCGGCACCGGCTGCGCCTGTTGCATGTGGGTGTAGCCCGGCATCACGACCCCCTCCACCTCCCGTGCCTTCTCGGCGATCGCGCGAATCAGCCCCGACAGCCGGGCTTGCAGCAGGCGGACCGCGTCCATCCCCCACAGGCGGAAGTCGGTCGCGACCTGGTCGTTGCGCGACCGGCCCGTATGGAGCTTCCCGCCCACGGGACCGATCGTTTCCGTGAGGAGCCGCTCGACGACCGTGTGGATATCCTCGTCGGCGAGGTCCCTGGGCCCGGGCATGGCTTCCAGCTGCCGTGCGACCTCGACCAGGCCCTGGTCGATACGGAGAGCCTCCTCCGCCGACAGGATACCGGCCCGCTCGAGACCACGCGCCCAAGCCCGGCTTCCCCGCACATCGTGACGCCACAGACGCCAGTCCACGTCGAGGGACCGGTTCAGGACCTCCATTTCGCGCGAGAGGCCACCCTCGAAGCGGCCGCCCCAGAGGGTGTGCCCCGAATCGTCCGGCGAGTCTCTGGACACGGCGGGTCGAACCCGGCGCGGTCAGCCGGCGCGAGGACGGATCACTTCGGGAGCCACGGGTCCGCCCTGGCCGTTCTGCCGCAGCGCCGAGCGCTGGTTGGCGGCCAGCCGCTGCGCGGCCACCGCCCGCTGGGGCAGGCTGAAGAGCTTCAGGAAGCCGGACGAGTCCGCGTGCTCATAACCCTCGCTGGCGCCGAAGGAGGCAAGGTCGAGGTCGTACAGCGAAGCGGGCGCCTTCCGCGACAGAATGGTCGCCTGACCCTTGAACAGCCGCAGACGCACCGTCCCGGTCACGTTGACCATGAGGGAATCGACCATGGCGTCGAGCGCCTCCCGTTCGGGCGTCCACCACCGGCCCTCGTACACGAGGTTGGCGTACCGGGGCGCCAGGTCATCCTTCAGGGCAAGGCAGCTGCGCGAAAGGACCAGCTGTTCCAGCTCCTGGAGGGCGGTAAGGAGGATCGTGCCGCCGGGGGTCTCGTAGACACCTCGCGACTTGATGCCCACGACCCGGTCCTCGATCACGTCCGCGCGGCCCACGCCGTGCCGTGACCCGGCTTCGTTGAGCTCCGTCAGCAGATCAAGGGGCGACAGTGCGCGCCCGTCGATCGATACCGGGACCCCGGCCTCGAAGCCGAGTTCCAGCTCGAGGGGCTGGTCGGGGGCGTCCACCGGATCCCAGGTCCACACGAAGACGTCGGAGCCGGGTGCATTGGCGGGGTCCTCCAGGGGGCCACCCTCGTGGCTGATGTGCCAGAGGTTCTCGTCCCGGGAGTAGAGCTTCTTCTGGTCGATGCCGTCCAGGGAGATGCCTCGGGCGCTGGCGTACGCAAACGCATCCTCCCGGGAGCTGATGGTCCACTCCCTCCATGGAGCGACTACGGTCAGGTCCGGGGCCAGCGCCGCGAAGGACATCTCGAAGCGCAGCTGATCGTTCCCCTTCCCCGTGCAGCCGTGGGCGAGCGCGTCGGCCCCGGTCCGGCGCGCGACCTCCACCATGCGGCGCGAGATGAGCGGGCGCGCCATCGCCGTGCCGAGCAGGTACTTGCGGCTGTACACCGCTCCCGCGCGAAGGACGGGAAGTACGTAGCCGGAAACGAAGTCTTCCCTGAGGTCCTCGCCGAAAAACGCGGAGGCCCCGGTTGCGAAGGCCTTGCCCGCGAGGTTGTCGACACCTCCGCGCTGGCCCACGTCCGCAGCCATGCAAATCACGTCGGCTTCGTAGTTTTCTCTCAGCCAGGGCACGATCACCGACGTGTCGAGGCCCCCCGAGTATCCCAGCACGATCTTCATGGCTCGATCCTTAGTCTTCACGGTGGATGCGGGCCGGAGCGCAAAGTGGTTACGTCTCCCGCCAAGGCCGTAACGGTGTGCTCTCTGCACTCCGGACCCGCAGCCGATCCGTGCTACGTCAATGGTCTCAGTTGAATGAAGTAAAATCCCTTATTTATGAAATAATATGCATTATTGGACCCGTGTCAAGGCTCCCCGGGCGAACGCGCAAGGGGCCGGGATGCAGCGCCGGTCGCATGCAGCAGGGGTTTGCCGCGGGTTGCCAGCGGTCCAGCGGGGTTGCCGCGGGTTGCTACCCCTTCCCCGCGAGCGCCGAGATCACGGTGACGATGTCCTTCGCGGCCGGTGCGTCACGCACGATGATGAGCACCGTGTCGTCCCCGGCGATGGTCCCGGCAACTCCCTCGTACTCCTCCCAGTCGATGCCGGAGGCGACGGTTTGAGCGGCGCCGCTGAGGGTCCTCACGACGACCAGGTTGCCGATGGCCTCGGCCGAGACGAACAGCGTCGGCAGGATGGAGTCCAACGGCGGAACGTGATCCCATTCCTCCGGCAACGTATAGTACGGAACCCCTCCGGCACCCTTGACCTTTACCAGCCGAAGGTCGCGAATATCCCGCGACAGCGTCGCCTGAGCCACCGGGAAGCCGGCGCCTGCCAGCAGTTCGCGCAGCGCCTCCTGGTGGGGGACCCGACGGTCCCGGATGATCTCAAGCAGTCTGGCCTGACGCCTGCGCTTTCCGCTGGAGGTCACCCGGTCCGACAGCTCAGAAGTCGTACTGGACGCGGGCCAACAGGAGCCTGCCGATCTCCGGCGCGCCGAAGAACTCGCTGTGAACGTTGTTCAGGATGTTGTTCGCGGTCAGCGAAATGCGGGTATTCGGCTGGAAGGGCAAACTGTACCCGATGGAGGCGTCCACGACCTTGTATGCATCCACGTCTCCGATGTACACCCCGGAGTTCATCGGGAAGCCTCCGGTCATGCGCACGCGCCCCTGGAACGAGAAGCCGGACGCCCGGTCATCGAAGGTGAGTGCGAACGACCCCTTGTGGTTGGGCGCGTTCAGCGCGATGTCGTCGGAGCTGGTACAGTTTCCGTCTTCGTTGAAGTCGAAGCACTCGTCACTCTGGAACGAGTAGCTCCCCTGGAGGCGCACCCGGTCGGAGACCAGGATTTGAACGGCCAGGTCGGCCCCCCAGAAGTCGACCTCACCGAAGTTGCGGTAGGTGACGAGGAGGTCGGGCGAACCCACCTGGTCCGGCACGATGGTGCCGAGAGGTGCCGCCGCCAGCGTCTGGACGATCACCGCTGCGTCTTCCGCCGAGAGAAGGCCCGCCTGAATCAGAGGAGAGATCCGGTGAAGCACGAACGCCTGCACGCTGGCGGGCTCGAAGAAGACGTTGGGGGTAACGATCCGCAGCGGCCCCACGAAGTTCTCGATTCTGGTGAAGTACACGTCGGTCGAGAGCAGTACGCGGTTCCCCATGAGTCCCTTGTACCCGGCTTCAATGGTGTTGTGGATCGTCGAGGTCAGCTCGGAGATATCGTCCACAGGCGAAAGGTCGACGGGGAAGGGATCGCCACCGGCCCCAGCCGCCGCCTGGTCAAGGCGCCGCAGCACCGTCCCCAGCACCGGATCGCCCGGGAGCGCCCCGGGGCTCTTCAGGAAATCGACGAGCAGGGCCAGCCTTGGATCGACGAGGGGCAGGAACGCGAGAACGGAATCCCAGAAGAGGGCCGCATTGGCCGGAATGGCCCCCTGTGTCAGGGGCGAACGCATGCAATAGTTCATGATCCCGCCGGGACATTGGGCCCCGAAGGTGAATCCGCCCGAGGGAACTCCCAGCGCGCGAACGTTGTAGCTGAGCCCCCCCGGGAGCGGGATACGCCCGGCAACGATGTCCAGGAAGAGGTTGGTGGTGGAGGGCGTCGCGAAGGCGCGGTTGTAGGTCAGCCGGAAGTTCTGATTCTCCGCGGGCTTGATCACCAGAGCAGCACGGGGCGAAATGTTGGCATCGGCCAGGCGGTTGTGGTCGTCGATCCGGATGGCGGTGACGAGGTCCACCTTGTCGCCCAGCGACGTCTCGGAGTGCAGATAGGCGCCCACCTCGGAGATCTCGTCGTTGTCCTCGTTGCGGCCGAAGATGGTCCCCCCGGTCCGGGGGTTGGTGCGCTGCCAGTCCACTCCGTAGGTGAAGCTCTGCCAGGACCCCAGATCAAAGCCGTACTGGAACTGGAGCGCCATCGTGCGCGACTGGTCCACCACGCCTGAGCCCGTTCGCAGGAGGAAGGTGCCGTCCCGGCCGGCGGAGTTGGCGTCGCTCCCCGAGTTCGTCTGGTTGAGGAAAGCCTGCGCGAACAGCCGGCCTTTCAAGAAGCGGGCCTGGGCGAAGTTGTAGCCCCAGTTCCTGACCTGGGCGCTGCCGATGCCCGTCATCTCGATCCCGTTCAGGACCGTGCTGGTTCCCCCGTTCAGGATGAACTCGCCGTCGCCCGCGAAGCGGAAGTCGAAACGGGTGTCCACGGAATACCGGTCGCTGAAATAGTCGCGGGCAGGGATGCTCGGGTTCACTTGGCGAGCCGCGCGCTCCTGAAGATCGTCGTACTCCCAGTCGTTCCCTCGGAAATACTGGCCGGAGATCTTCATCCCGAACCGGTCGGAGGGCGAGACGGACATCCGGAATTGGCCGTGGAATATCGACCGCTCGCCCCCGGCCAGTGATATGGAGGATCCCTGCTCGTCGATCGGGGATTTGGTGATGATGTGCATCACGCCGTTCGAGGCGTTGGGCCCGTAGAGGGCAGCGCCGGGCCCCAGCGATACCTCGATGCGGTCGATGTCGAGGTCCGTTGCGGGCAACATCTGGTAGGCGTTGAACCGAAGGGACGGAATCCGGGCATAGCGGTTGTCGATGATGGTCAGCAGCGCGCCGGAAAAGACGTTGTTGAACCCGCGGGCCACCACCGTGCCCTGATTGATGCCGGTCCGAACCGCGTCGACGCCGGGAAGGGTTCTCACGTGGTCGGCCGCCGTCGTGGCGGCGATCCTGGCAACCTCGTTGGCGGACACCGTCGTGATCGAAGCCGGGGCGTCGAGAGCCTTTTCCCGGCGTCTGGACGCGGTGACGACGATCGGGTTGAGGAGGAGGGCCTGCGAGCGGAGCGAGATGGTCACGTTCGCAGTGGCTCCGGCGTCCACGGAGACTCCGTCCACCCGTGTGGTTTCGTAGCCGATGAGGGTGACTACGATCGAATGGGACCCGGGGGCGACGGAAAGAGTGAAGCGCCCGGTGTCGTTGCTCCCGACCGGACCACCCTCGCCGAGGGCTTCGACCGAGGCACCGGAGAGAGCTTGACCGGTCTCGGCGTCCGTCACCTGTCCGGTGATGGTCCCCTGTTGCGCCTGAACTCCGGCGGATGGAACCCCGACCGCGAGTGCAATCGAGAAAAGCGAGACAAACCGGGATCCGACGCCCATGGTGTCCTCCACACGCTTTGGGAAGCGACCAACCTACTGTCCGTAATTACCGCGAAAATGCCCTTCACATCCGCGAAAGTACGCAATCCCGCAGGTGAACACAATTGTCGAACGACGCATCTTTGGGTCAATTGAAGGGACGATGGAGAACGTAGAGGAACAGAGGAGCGACGGAGTGACGGATTGGTTGACGCGCCAGGATTGTGAAGCGGCGAGAGCGCGGGTGACTCCCGCGATTCACCGAACGCCCCTCCTTTCCTTCCGCACCCTTGGCGACGCCACCGGCACGATCGCGTACCTGAAGTGCGAAAACCTGCAGAAGACCGGTTCCTTCAAGGTGCGGGGCGCCCTGAACGCCATTGCGGAGCTGAGCGACGGCGAGCGCGCCCGGGGCGTCGTGACCATATCGGCCGGTAACCATGCGCAGGCCGTGGCGTGGGCCGCGCGCCGGGCAGGCACCCGCGCGGTGGTGGTCATGCCCGCCGGGGCCTCGCGCAGCAAGGTCGCGGCGACCATCGGGTACGGGGCGGAGGTGGTCCTGCACGGAGACGCGGCGGAAGCGTTTCGTGAGGCCCGCCGGCTTGCCGACGAGGACGGGCTGACCTTCCTCCATCCCTTTGATGCATCCCCCGTGATCGCCGGCCACGCTTCGACCGGGCTCGAGCTGGCCGAGGACCTGCCGGGCGACGCGGCGATCGTTGTTCCCGTTGGGGGCGGAGGCCAGATCGCGGGGATCGCGGGTGCGCTCGCCGCGACCGGGAGACTCGGTCGGCGCGGCAGACCGGGGATGCGCGTACTCGGGGTCGAGCCGGAAGGGGCTCCCTGCATGCACCGGAGCCTGGACGAGGGACGCGCCGCGCACCTCGATGGGACAGACACCATCGCCGACGGGCTGGCGCCCCCGATGGCCGGGGAGCTGAACTTCCGCTACGTGGCCGAGTTCGTCGAGGAGGTTGCCCTGGTTTCCGACGTGGAGATCCTGTCCGCGATGCGCCTCCTCCTGACCCGGGCCAAGGTGGTGGCCGAGCCTTCCGGAGCCGCGGCCGTCGCGGCGTTGATGTACGGGCGCGTACCCGTGTCGGCGGGGGAAAGGGTGGTGGCGCTGGTCTCGGGGGGGAACGTGGACGATGACCTCCTCGTGAGAGCACTGCGGGACGGCGCCCCATGGCCCTGATCAACATCGAGAGCGCCGTGAAACGGTACGGCGCCACGGTGGCCCTCGACGGGGTCACGCTCGAGGTGGAGGCGGGCGCATGCGTGGCGCTGGTGGGAGAGAGCGGCTCCGGAAAGACCACCCTGCTCCGCACCATCAACAGACTCACCGGACTGGATCGGGGCCGGGTCATCGTGCGTGGAGAGCCGGTCGATTCGATGGACCCGGTACAGCTCCGGCGTTCGATCGGGTACGTCCAGCAGGACGGCGGCCTGATCCCGCACTGGACGTGCCTCGCCAATGCCAGCCTGGTACCCGCCCTGCAGGGCCGAGGCAACCCCGAGGAGCACGGCCGCGACGCCCTCCAGGCAGCGGGGCTGGACCCCGCGGTCTTCGCGGAGCGGTACCCGCGAGAGCTGTCAGGGGGGCAGCGCCAGCGCGTCGCCATCGCGCGGGCCATGGCGGCCGGCCCCGATATCCTGCTCATGGACGAGCCGTTCGGGGCGCTCGACGCGATCACCCGGAACCAGGCCCAGCAGACCTTCACGGCTCTGCGGGAATCGGCGGGCGTGACCGCCATTTTCGTCACCCACGACATGGCCGAGGCGCTGGAGGTGGCCACCCGGATCGCGGTCATGCGCGCCGGCAGGATCGTCCTGGAAGCTTCCGCCGGGCAGTTGCTCGGCAAGGCCACCGGCTACGCGGCGGAGCTTCTGGAGAAGTCGGGGGTCGCCACGTGATGACCGCCCGCATCAAGGCCGCCGTCGTCGCGGCATGGGCCGCTGGCACTCTGGCCGCGCCAACCCTCGCCGCTCAGGAGGATGCGGCCGGAGCAGTCGACCGCGAGACCCCGATCGTCGTCGCGTCCAAGCCCTTCGCCGAGTCCTACCTCCTGGCCGAGGCCTTCGCTCAGCTGCTGGAGGCCAGCGGGTACGTCGTCGACCGGCGCCCCGGGCTCGGCATGACCGAGCTTACACTGGGCGCGCTCATCGGCGGCGACATCGATGTCTACCCCGAGTACACCGGTACGGGTCTGGCGGCAGTCCTTGGCGAATCCGCCGAAGGGGGTCCGGTTGCCGTTTTCAGGCGGGTCAGCGAAGAGTTCGAGGCGCGTTGGGGTGTGCACTGGCTTCCCCCCCTGGGCTTCGAGAACACCTACGCGATGGCCATGCGGCGGGAAGTCGCGGACTCGCTGGACGTGCGCACCTTGTCCGGACTGGCGGCGATTGCCCCCGACCTCGCGGGCGGGTTTTCGCCCGATTTCATCGGCCGCGCCGACGGCCTGGACGGCCTTGCCGACGCCTACGGGATCCACTTCCGGGAGTCGCGCAGCCTCCTCCAGGCCGTCAAGTATCAGGCCCTCGCCGAGAACGCGGTCGATGTGATCGACGCCTATTCGACGGACGGCGCCATCTCGCGGTACGATCTGGCCCTGCTGGCGGACGACCGGAACTTCTTCCCGCCGTACGAAGCCGCCCCGCTGGTGAGCCGCGAGTTGTATGCGGAAAGGCCCGGGGCTGTACTCGTCCTCACCCGGCTGGCCGGGAGGATCGATGAGGAGGCGGTGCAGCGAGCCAACGAAAGGATCGAGGTCGAAGCGGCCCCGATCGCGGTTGCCGCGCGGGAGCTGCTGGCCGAGGTCGGCATGATCGACGCCCCGGACGATGAGCCGGACCGCGCCTCTGCCTCGCGGCGGACCCGCTCCACCGTAGTGGCATTGCCCGGGTACATGTGGACGAACCGCGCGGATCTCGGCCGGCAGTTCGGCCGCCACGTGCTGCTCGTGCTCGCTTCACTCGGCGCGGCGATCCTGGTCGCCCTGCCGGCAGGGGTGGCGCTGGAACGGCGCCGGTCCCTCGCCGAAGGCACGATCCGGCTGTCGGGGCTCCTTCAGACGATCCCCGGGATCGCGCTGCTCGCGTTCATGATCCCCCTCTTCGGGATCGGGGTGGCCCCCGCCGTGGCAGCCCTCTTCCTCTATTCGCTCCTGCCGATTCTCCGCAACACCTACACGGGGATCATCGAAGCCGCGCCGGACGCGGTGGGGGCGGGACGGGCGCTGGGGATGACCGAGGTACAGCTGCTCGGCCGGATCCGGCTCCCCCTGGCGGCACCGGTGATCATGGCCGGGATCCGCACGGCGGCGGTCATCAACGTGGGAACCGCGACGCTCGCGGCGTTCATCGGCGCGGGCGGACTGGGGGACCCCATCGTGGCCGGACTCACCCTCTCCGACCCGGTGATGATCCTGTCGGGCGCCGTCCCCTCCGCGGTGCTCGCCCTGTTCGTGGACTGGGGACTTGCCAGGGCCGAGATCGCGGTCGCGCCGAAGGGGGTGGCGGAAGGGCGGCGGTAGACCGGAAGCCCGATCGGATCGGTGGCGCGGCACCCACCCGTTCCGTAGCTTGACCGCCGGCCCCAACCCACGGAGGTAACCCAAGGTGAACGCACTGAGACGCTACCTGCTCCCCGGCTTCGTCTTCCAGTCCGTCGTGATCGCCGGAGGATACGGTACCGGCCGCGAGCTGGCCGAGTTCTTCCTCTCGCGAGGACCCCTCGGCGGCCTCCTGGCGATGGCTCTGTCCACGGCCATCTGGAGCGCGGTGTGCATCGTGAGCTACGAATTCGCGCGCGTCTTCCGCGCCTTCGAATACCGGAGCTTCTTTCAGAGACTGCTCGGTCCCGCCTGGATCGCCTTCGAGTTCCTCTACGTCGCGCTGATGATGATCGTCCTGGCGGTGATCGCAGCAGCTGCCGGGTCGATCACGCAAGAGACCTTCGGGCTGCCGTATCTGGTGGGCGTCTTTGGAATCCTGGCGCTGGTGGGCTGGCTGGTGTTCGGGGGAAACCAGGTGATCGAGCGGGCCTTCGCGGGCTGGTCGGGAGTGCTCTACCTGGTCTACCTGATCTTCTTCGTGATGTGCTTGCGCAGCTTCGGCCCGTCCATCCACGCGTCGTTCGCGTCCGGTGTCATTGAAGGAAGCTGGATCCAGGGCGGTCTGCAGTACGCCGGGTACAACCTGGGTGTGCTGCCTGCGGTTCTGATCACGATTCGCCATCACCGCAACCGCAGGGACACCTTCATCGCGGGACTCCTGACCGGGCCCATCGCGATGATCCCGGCCCTTCTCTTCTTCGTGGCCATCGCAGGTGAATATCCTGGGATATTGGCAGAATCAGTTCCGGTAAGCTATATGTTGGATGCGCTGGGCTCCCGCGCCTTCCAGATCACCTTTCAGGTCATGCTTTTCGGCACTTTGGTCGAGACAGGGGCAGGGATGATCCATGCCGTCAACGAACGCGTCGCCCGGAGCTACAGCGAACGGGACCGGGCCTTGCCACGTCGGACGCGGGTGGTCGCGGCAGTCGGGATGCTCGGTCTGGGCGCCGTGATCGCCCAGTTCGGACTTATCCCTCTGATCGCTCAGGGGTACGGCCTGATCACCTGGGGCTATCTCGCCGTGTTCGTCGTGCCGGTCCTGACGCGGGGGATCTACCTCATTATCCGCCGGCCCGGCAGCGCGCAAACCGCCTGATCGCCACGATCCCGGCCGCCGGGCCGAGAGCCAGCACGGCGAAGGCCCACGCCCACCCGACCGCCCCGGCCGCCACCGGCACGGCCTGGATCGTGAACGACGCCAGCAGGAACCCGAGGCACGTCTGAAGGGTCAGGGCGGTTCCCGCGGCTCCCCTGGGCGCAACCTCGGTGACGAGCGTGCTGAACTGGGCTGAATCGGCCACCACGAAGAAGCCCCACACCAAGGTCACGGCGGTGACGAGTACGAACGGGCCGCCGAACAGGAAGCCGACCGCCAGACAGCACAGCCCGCTAACGGTCATCGCCTGGATCACCAGCCGTTCACGGCCGATCCGGTCCGCTGCCCACCCTCCCCATACGCACCCGATTCCGCCCGTGGCCAACGCGCCGAAGCTGGCCAGCTCCACCCACGCCCGCCCCTGGCCCGCCGCTTCGCTGGACGCCGCCAGGAACGCCGGCACCCACGCCCACATTGCGTACAGCTCCCACATGTGCCCCAGGTAGCCCGCCGTGGCGAGGCGAGTCTCCCGGTGGCGCAGCACCTTCCCGGCAAGACCCCACGAGAAGGGGCGGCGCGAAAACGGAAAGGGGCCGTCACGGTAGAAAAGCGCCACCAGGACGGCCCCGGCCAGGGCCCCGATGGACGCGCCGAGGACCACCTGCTCCGCCCCCGCCCGGGGGAACGCCTTGAGGAGGTACGGCATGGCCTTTCCCACCGTCAGGGCCCCGACGATGGTGCCGATCGCCAGCCCCCGGGCCGAGCGGAACCAGGTGGCGATCATCTTCATCGCCGGCGGATAGACGCCGGCCAGCAGGAAGCCCGTACCGAAGCGCAGCCCGGCAGCCGCGGCAAAACCGGGTGCCACAAGGACGGCGGCGTTGGCCACAGCGGCAAGCACGGCGGCGGTGGCAAAGTACACCCGCGAACGGACGACATCGGCGAGGTTGAGCAGCGCCGCCACGGCGGTTCCCGCCACGAAGCCCAGGTTGACGGCGGTGGCCAACCATCCGACCTGGTTCGGCGACAGCTCCCACCGTGCCCCCAGCTCTCCCGACACGGCGGTCGCCGTGAACCACAGGGACATCCCAAGGAGCTCGGCGACGCCCAGCAGCGCCAGCATCCTCCATCGGCGCGGATCGGAGTCCTGCCCGGCAGGGTGGAACGATGCGCCGTCGGCCGCGACCGCCTCCCGGGCGTTCACCCCAGGGCTACCGGCGCAACGGGTTCCGCGCGGGGAGGGAGCGTGTGGGTTTCAAGGCTTCTCCTTCAGCATGTCCGAGCCCTTGGCAAACAGGCGGAGGCCGTCGCGCCGAAGAAGCACATGGGCGTGCTGACCCGGCTCGATCCCGACCTTGAGGAGGGCCTCGCGCAAGCGGCCCATCTCCGGCCCGTTGGGGTCGTAGGACCGCCAGATGACCGAGGCGTCATCGACACCCTGAGGCTGCACGAACGGGATCTTCAACGACCCGTCCAGTCCGACCCCCAGGTGCTGGGCCACCGCTACCGAAATCTTCTGGCTGTTCCCCTTCAGGTGATGCGGGCCAACGGTGAAGCGGAGCACCGGGGTCCCGTCCCGCCTCCACACCACATCACGGGCCGAGGACAGGTCCTGGACCGGCGCGACAGGCGCGGCGACAACCCGCACCCTGTCCCCGTGGATCTCGAATTTCCGGGTGCCTATGTAGTTCCTCACCGTCGCCGGCAAGACCTCGAACTTCACGGGGATTTCCGCCACCAGGAGGTCGATCTCAATCTCTCCGCCGGCTTCGTCGATCCGCTTCACAATCGCCTCGACAACGCCCTCGTACGGCTCGTCGGTCCATGCGCTCAGGCCCCATTTGTCCTTGGTGAAGCGAACAAAGAGCGGGTCCGATGAAAGCAGGCTGGACAGGGAGGAGTTGTCGGCCAACTCCGCCACGGCCGCGATGGTTCCCCTGGGTGACGGCTCGCCGATCGCCTGCAATGCGAGGAAGACGCGCGCCCGCCGGGTATCCCTGATCACGAGGTTGTCGCCGATCCGGACCAACCGGGCGTTCCGTGTGAGGGCCTCCCACTCGGGCGTGTCCACTGCGTCGACCTTCAGCCGCAGGCTCTCCTCGTCGATGACCCCCGCCTGGTTCGCGAAGTCGGGGGCGAAGCGGCGCGCTCGCGTGATCTGGTCCCTGAAAGTCATGTTGCCCACCACCCCGTCCAGGCGCTCGTATTCGCCTTCCGACATCACGGCCACCTCGGCCGCCGTCCTCCACTCGGGCGGCGCGTCGTCCACGAGCAAGCTCAGGATCCTCTCGAATTTCACCGGCTTGGCAGCCGAGCCCACGGCGCGCTCGAGCCAGGTGGCCGCCCTTTTCACCAGGTGGGCGACCTCCAGATCGACCGCTCGGCGCAATCTTACTTCCAACTGGCGGGCCCTCTCCCGGCTGACCCCGAACTCGTGACCCAATGCCGCCAGCTTCTCGGGGTCCCTGGCGTAGGTTCTCTTCCGCGCAATCACCCGGCGCCTCACGTCAAGGCCCTCCAGCGCTTTGCAAAACTCCGCGCCGATCTGGATCTCGGACCGCAGGACTGCAGCGGTGTCGGCAATCTCGATGCCGTCGGCCACGTCGCCGAGCCCGCTTTCCTGCAGCAGTGCGGCCAGATCGATATCGGCAAGATCGCCAAGGTTTTCAGCGCCGTGGAAGAGCACGGCGCACCCGAGAAGGCGCTCCACGGCATCACGAAAGTCGGAATAGGGAGACGAGGTCATGGTTCACCTGGGCTGTCGTTGAGATGACCATAACATACAAAGCACACGTATTTTCGGCAACTAGCGCAGCCGACCTCGGTCGTCTAACGTCCACTTCATGATCCAGCGCACGGCGGCACGAACACACACCTTCACCGAATCGGTCATCCGCGATATGACGCGGGTGGCACGGCGATACGACGCGATCAACCTGTCTCAGGGTTTCCCCGATTTTTCGGCCCCACAGCTGTTGAAGGACGCCGCCTGCCAAGCAATACAGGACGATGTCAACCAGTACGCCATCACCTGGGGCACACCCGGCATCCGCCGGGCGTTGGTTCGAAAATACGCCGACTGGTATGGGATCGAGGTTGACGGCGACCGGGAGATCACAGTCACATGCGGAGCGACGGAGGCCATGGCCGCGGTGATGCTTGCCGCCGTCGATCCGGGTGAAGAGGTCATCGTCTTCGAGCCCTTCTACGAGAACTACGGTCCTGACGCCGTTCTCTGCGCCGCCGCTCCCGTGTTCGTCCCTCTCGACCCGCCGGGCTTCCGCCTCGACCCGGACCGCCTTCGCGGCGCGGTCACGGAACGGACCCGCGCCATCGTCATCAACACCCCGAACAACCCCTCCGGCCGCGTCTTCGATCACGACGAAATGAACGCGGTGGCCGAAATCTGCCTCGAACACGACATCCTCGCCATCACCGACGAGATCTACGAGCACATCATCTACGAAGGCGAGCACATCCCGCTGGCCAGGCTAGCGGGCATGCGTGACCGCACCGTGATTATCTCGGGGCTGTCCAAGACCTTCAGCGTCACGGGGTGGCGGGTCGGCACGATCGTTGCGCCGCCCTACCTCACCGCCGCGATCCGCAAGGTCCACGACTTCCTCACGGTCGGCGCCCCCGCCCCGCTACAGGAAGCGTGCGCTGCCGGCATCAACTCCCTCGGCCGCGACTACTACAACGCGCTCGCGCGGGATTATCTCGAACGGCGCGACATTCTGTACGCGGGACTGCGCGACTCGGGCTTCCGGAGCAACCCTCCGGAGGGCGCCTACTACATCATGGCAGACTTCTCGGACCTCAGTCCGCTCGACGACACCGCCTTCAGCCACTATCTGGCCCGCGAGTGCGGGGTCGCTCCGGTCCCGGGCTCCTCCTTCTACAACAGTGCGGACGATGGCCGCAAGCTGGTGCGCTTCGCCTTCTGCAAACAGGCCGAGACCCTGGAACGGGCGGTTCAGGGGCTACGGGGTTTCTTCGGCTGAGTCTGCCGTACGCGGGGGGGGTCCGGTGCCAGTGCGACACCGGGTGAAACAACCGGGACCATCCGTCGTATCTGACTTTCGTTGGGACGGCTGCACCGCGTCACCGCGGGCCGTGACCGGACCACGACCGGGCGCAGATCCCGACTTCTCGGGCGCCTGGACCTTTTCGATACAAGAAATACGGAGGATACGATGCATAGGAACTTCGCATGGAGCCGTGCTGCGATGGCAGCTCTTCTGGTAGCGGCCAGCGCCACCACCCTGTCGGCTCAGACTACCGCCCAGGTGCCGGCCGACGAGATCGACGCCATCGAGGCGAGAGCGATGGACAACCTGAAGGACCTGGGACAGTGGGACCGCGCGGCGTCGCTGTTCCGGCGGGCGGCCGACCTGCGGCCGGCCGGCGATCCCGTGGCGGTGCACAACCTGATTCAGGCCGCGAGGCTCTCCTTCTACGAAGGCGACGAGGCTCAGGCGGTGCGTGACTTCGAGGCCGCCGGGCAGCGCGCGATCGCCATTGGCGACGTGATCGTGGCCGCGAATGCCTTCGCGGACGCGGCCTGGGTCGCCAACACGCGCGGCTTTGGAGCCCGTGCGCACGAACTGCTCAGCCGGGCGCAGCTTCTGGCGAACTCGCCGCTCATCCCCGAGGACGCACGGGATCATCTCAAGACCCGTTGGACGGTGACGGGCCTCCAACAGTAGCCAGGGAGGCGGATGCGGCGCTCAACACCGCAACCACAAGTAGGGCGGGGCGTCTCTTCGGAGGCGCCCCGCCGCCGTTAACAGTCCACGTCCCCTATTCCGCCGCCGCGCGCAGCGCCTTGAGGGGCGCGCTTCCCGCCCCTCCACCGCCACTCGTGACGCCGGTCAGCACGGTCAGCACGACCACGGCCAGCCATAGCAGCGCGGCCGCGCCCAGGGCGGGAGCGAACGTCAGCCCGAAGAGTCGCACGGTGAGAAGCCAGCTTGCCACGAGTGCAAGCACACCACCCGCCAGCCCCGCAAGTGTGCCGAGGGCCACGTATTCACTCAGCAGGATCCGCCGGATCTGGCGGAAGCGGGCACCCAGTGTGCGCAGCAGGGCCCCTTCGCGCCGACGCTGGGCTCTCGTCGAGGCGATCGATCCCGCCATCACGACCAGCCCCGCCCCCGCGCACAACCCCGCCAGGATGCGGATCACGGCCACCACCCGCGAGAGGATGGTCTCCACAGCCGTCCTGATCGTGACCAGGTCCAGGACCGACACGTTCGGGTAGCCGCGCACCAGAGCCTGCTGGAAGCGCGCCCGGGCTTCCTCACCCGGCACGCTGGCCAGAACGATGCTGGTCCTGGGCAACCCCTCCAGGACGCCCGGCTCGAAGACCACGAAAAAGTTCGTGTCGAACCCGGCCCAGTCGACGCTGCGCAGGTTGCCTACCACGGTGGCAACCTCCCGGCCCGCCACCAGCCATGTGATTTCGTCCCCCACGCCCACGCGCAGGTCATCCGCCAGCTCCTCCTCCACCGAAACCCGAGGCAGCCTCCCCTCCCGTGGTCCGCCCCCACCCCACCACTCCCCCGCAACGACCGTCTCGGTGTCCTTCACCTCTGCCCGGTATGTGTGGCGGTACTCCCGGCGCAGCGTCCACCGCCGGGGCCGCTCGTCTCGGGCGCTATCGGCCAGGATGTCGGTCACGGGGCGTCCGTTCAGCGCCGCCACCCGCGCGGTCACCATCGGCGCGACCTCCGGAGCCCCCTCCGAGTACCCGGCAAGGAGTGCCTCCACACCCTCCTCCTGGCCCGGTTGCACGTCGAAGAGGAGCATGTTGGCGCTGTTCGCTCCCTCCTCCAGCGACAGCTCGCGCACGAGGTTGCGCTGCAGCTGGACGATCACGCCCACAACCAGCACCCCGAAGCCGAGCGCGAGCGTGACGGCGACAGTCTGGTTGCCTGGACGGAAGAGGTTCGCGACCCCTTGCCGGACCGTGTAGCGGGCCCGCCGCGGGAAGAATCTGCGCGTCCCCCGCGCGAGGCCGAGGGCCACGCACAACAGGATTCCGGTAACGGCGGCAAGGCCTCCGGCGAAGGCGAGGCCTGCTTCCGGGGACGGCGCCTCGAAGAGGGTGAGGGCGAGGACCGTGGCGCCGATGGCCGACACCGCCAGGATCCGTGCGGGATCCCTCCCGGGCGCGGTTTCCGCCGCCAGGCGCAGCGCCTGCAGGGGCGACACCTTGCGCACCTCGAGGAGTGGCAGCAACGCGAAGATGAAGGCCACCCACGTGCCCAGAAAGAGGCCGAAGGCGACGGATCCCGGTGACACGGACGTCGCCACCTCGACGGGCAGCACATCACGGATGAGGAGGGGCAGGAAACGCTGCACGACCAGACCGAGCGCCACTCCACTCGACGATCCGAGAAACCCCATCCACACCGATTGCAGAAGATAGGTGGCGAAGACCTGCCGCCGGGTGGCGCCGACGCAACGGAGGACCGCAATCGACGTGAAGTTGCCCCGTACGAAGACGTTCACAGCGCTCCCCACGCCGATCCCGCCGAGCAGCAGGGCAGCCAGCCCGACCAGGCCCAGGAAGTCGGCGAGGAAGTCGGTGGACCGGGTAAGGGAGCGGGCGTGCTCCCCGGGGGTGCGGAACGAGACCCGGGTGGCGCGCAGAACCTCCTCGTGCGCCTCTTCCGTTTCGTCGGGATCCGTGCCGGGGGGGAGGCGGAGATAGACGCTGTGCCGGGAAAGGCTCCCGAGGCCGAGCAACCCGGTGTCGTCGAGCTGGTCGTGAGCAACGAAGACGCGGGGCCCGGTGGCCGTCTGGAAGCCGATGTCGGTGGGGAGTCCTTCCACGGAACCCGCGACCGCGAAGGCGGCCGTGCCGAGGCGCAGGGTGTCGCCCGGCCCGATGGCCAGCTGCACCATGACGGCCGGGTCGACCAGCGCCGCGCGCCCCGAGAGGCCACCCCACAGGCCGGGCGGATCGGTGGTGACCTCTCCGTAGAAGGGGAAGCCCGCTTCCACGCCGCGCAGCTGCACGAGCCGGGTCAGGCCGCTGCCTTCGGCCAGCGCCATCGAGAGGAGGCCCGTCACACGGGAGGACTCCGCCCCGCGCGCAACCAGGGAATCGACGATCACGGCGACCGAGTCGGGGATCTCGCGGTTCGTGCTCAGCCGGGCGTCCGCGCCCAGCAGGCTCCGGTTCTCGGCCTGAATGGACCGTACGACATCGTGCCGGAAGGAGTGGAGGGCCACCAGCGCGGCCACCCCGATGGTGATCGACGTCATGTAGACGCCCAGGCGGCGGAGAGTGGACCGCCACTCGCGCCGCGCCATCCTGAAGGGGAAGCGATCCATGTTATGGGCGCGGGGCCGCGTCCGACACGATACGCCCTCCCGCGAGCCGGATGACCCGGCCGGCGCGCGCCGCGAGCTCGGCATCGTGGGTCACGAGGACGAGTGTGGTGCCTGCGTCCCGGTTGAGCTCCTCCATCAACGAGACGACCCTGGACCCGGTCTCGGCATCCAGGTTCCCCGTGGGCTCGTCGGCAAAGAGGATGCGGGGCCGGTTGGCGAAGGCGCGCGCCACGGCAACCCGCTGCCGCTCCCCGCCCGACAGCTGGACGGGGTAGTGGTGTGCCCGGTCCCCCAGGCCCGCGCGGTCCAGGAGAGCGCCGGCGTGATCCGTGGCAGCTCGCGCAGAGAGGCGGGCGCTCCCGCGATTCCCCGCGGCGAGCTCCACCGGAACGAGCACGTTCTCCAGCGCGGTCAGGGTGGGGAGCAGGTGAAACGTCTGGAAGACGAAGCCGATCCGGTTGACCCGGAAGAGCGCAAGCTCATCTTCAGTGAGTGCGCCCAGGTCGCGGCCGTCCACGCCGACCTTCCCGGCCGTGGGCCTGTCGAGTCCCGCAAGGAGACCCAACAGCGTGGTTTTTCCGCTCCCCGAGGGGCCAACGACCGCCACGAACTCGCGCGCGCCGATGTTCAGGTCAATGCCCTTCAGCACCTCCAACGGACGCCCCCCGCTCATGAAGGTCCGGGTCAGCCCCCGGGCCTCGATGATCGTGCGTGCGTCGCTGGGCAGGGCTTCGCTCATCCTGTGGACGGGGCTGTCGGGAGCCGCCTCGTGGGGGTGCGCGGACGCCGGCGACGGGTCCGCTGCACCGCCCGCCACCGGCGCGGTGACCTCTGAAGCTGGCGAAGCCGGGCCAGCGGGTACAGTCCGGCCGGCCACCGCCGCGGGCCTCGCCGAGAGCGGCGTCGCCGCCGCGAGCATCGTCTTCATCGGCACCAGCCTGACAGCGGGGTACGGGCTGGAGGACCCCGTCCTGGCCTACCCCGCCCTGATCGGCCGGCGCATCGCCGACGCCGGTGGTCGCTGCCGGGTCTTGAACGCGGGCGTCAGCGGGGATACCTCCGCTGGAGGGCGTGCGCGCCTCGGACAGCTGCTGGGGGCGCAGGAGTCCCCCCTCGCAGTGCTGTTCGTCGAACTCGGCGCCAACGACGGGCTCCGGGGACAGAGCCCGGAAGCGCTGTACGGCAACCTGGCCTGGATCGTGGGCGAGGCGCGCCGGCAACACCCGGAAGCCGGGATCGTGGTTGCCGGGATGGAAGCCCCGACGAATCTGGGCCCGGACTACACGCAGGCGTTCCGGGACGTGTTCCCGCGGGTCGCGGAAGACCACGGCGCCTCGCTGGTCCCGTTCCTGCTGGAAGGGGTGGCCGCGGTGCCCGCGCTCAATCAGTCCGACGGCATCCACCCCAACGCCGAAGGGCACGAGGTCATGGCCGAGCACCTCTGGTCGCTTCTGGGGGACGACCTGTCCAGTCGTTGCGCGGCGGAGAGGACGCCCTGATGCTTCGCTACGTGTCACGACCGGGAGTCGTGGTGGCCGGCATTCTGGCCCTCGTCGCCGGTGGTTTCCTGATCGGGGGGATCCTGCTCCCGGGCACGGTCGAAGTAACCCGTTCCGTCGAGATCGACGCGGCGGCGGAAGCCGTCTTCCCCCTGGTCAACGACCTCGAGGCGTGGACCGAGTGGACACCCTGGGGCGATCTCGAGTCCACCCTGGAAGGACCGGCGGCCGGGGCCGGCGCACGCCGGTTGTGGGACGACCCCTCCATGGGATCGGGCTCCTTGACGCTGGTGGCGGTGCGCCCGCCCTTCGAAGTCGATTATGTGGTCGACGTGGAAGACGGTGCGATTCGCTTCGAGGGCACGATCTCCATCGAAGAGCGAGGCGGCGCGTCGTTCGTCTCCTGGACCGAGCGGGTCGATCTGGGGTGGAACCCGGTGCTGGGGTGGACCGCCCTCACCATGGACGAATCCCAGGGGCTCCAGCTGCAGGAAAGCCTGGACCGGCTGAAGGAGCGTGCCGAGTCGGGCGTTTAGCGACGCCGAGCGCAGCGTCCAGCCGGGATGCAGCGCCGGTCGAATGCAGCGCCGGTCGAATGCAGCGGGGTTTCTGCCGCGGGCTGCTGCAGCCCGTGGTGAAATCTCGCGTCAGCACCGAGACCGGCGAAGCGCCCGGCTGACAAGGAGCGAAGAGCGAGAATGGCAGCGCCATTTGAGCGAAGAGCGACGCCGAGCGCAGCGTCCAGCCGGGATGCAGCGCCGGTCGAATGCAGCGGGGTTTCTGCCGCGGGCTGCTACAACCTCTGCAACGCCACTGTGATCAGCTCGTCGTTCGACTTTGTCTGGCGCATCACCCGGAGCAGTTCGTCCATCGCCTCGGCGGGCATCGAATCGGACAGCTGACGCCTCATCGCGCGCGACAACCGGAGGGCATCCGGCGACAGCAGCAGTTCTTCCTTGCGGGTTGCCGACGCCCTCAGGTCGATGGCGGGAAAGATGCGCCGGTCCGCCAGTTCACGGCTGAGGACCAGTTCGCTGTTTCCCGTCCCCTTGAACTCCTCGAAGATCACCTGGTCCATGCGCGATCCGGTATCCACCAGCGCCGTCGCGATGATCGTCAGTGATCCTCCGCCCTGCTCTTCCTTGATCAGCCTGGCGCTGCCCAGAAAGCGCTTCGGCTTCTCGAGCGAGCTCGCGTCGAGGCCCCCGGACAGCGTCCGTCCGCTCCCCTCCGCGACCGTATTGTGGGCTCGGGCCAGACGCGTGATGGAGTCGAGGATGATGACGACGTGCTTGCCGACCTCGACCCTCCGCCGCGCCCGTTCCAGAGTCATCTCGGCGACCTGGCAGTGCCGCTCGGCGGTCAGGTCGAAGGTCGACGCGATCACCTCGCCGAATCCGCACATCTCCATCTCGGTGACCTCTTCGGGCCGCTCGTCCACCAGGAGGATCATCAGCTCGCACTCGGGGTGGTTCTTCTCGACCCCCTCGGCGACCGCCTGCAGGATGGTCGTCTTCCCCGCCTTGGCCGGCGCCACGATCATCGCGCGCTGACCCTTGCCCATCGGGCAGAAGAGGTCGATCACCCGGTTGGTCAGATCCGGCTCTCCTCCGTGTATCCGCCCGCACTCCAGCTTGAGCTGGTGCCGGGGGTGCATCGCGCTCAGGCGGTTGAAATCCGGCCGTGTGGTCGCGGTGCCCGCAGTGAGCCCGTTGACCAGATCCAGATAACGCAGGGGCGGGCTCTTCCCGTTGCGTGGACGGCGACCGACGACACCCGCCAGTTCGTCTCCGGTGCGCAGACCGAATCTGTGGATGAGCCGCGACCCGACGTAGATGTCGTTGCGGCTGGGGATGTACCCCTCCTCGGCCTGGCGTATGAACCCCGAGCCGCTCGTCAGGACATCGAGGATGCCGAGAACCGGCCCGGGCTCCCGGTTGGGGTCGTTGACGTTCAGGTTGTTTTCCTCCCTGGGTGCCCCGCCCCTGTGGCGGCGCCCCCGTGGCCTGCGCTTACGGGGTTGGGGAGTCTCTTGAGATGGTGGAGTCGTCTGATCGGTCACGGTCGCTAACACCTTCCGGAGGAACATGCGTCACAAGTTGAGCGGAATACGGACCCAGCCGGGCGTTGCACGCCCCCGTGCCGGGGACGACTCCGCGCGCCCATTCGAAGGCGCGGGTATCGCCCGGGAGATTGAACTGAGGGTCCGAAACACGCCGCGTTCGGCATCGAGATGCCCAGTTGGTTCAGCACGGCGTCGGTGCTATCAAGATTCACTCTGCTTGCGCAGTTGGCAAGTCGGGAGGCGTAACGGCCGGACGCCATCGCTTGCGGCAAGAGGCCCCCGGAGTCAATTATTACCGGTGTGCGGTTGCCCGCTTCACATGTAGCGGGGACCAGAGGGATTCATGGATCGGCAACCGACCGGAGCATCGGTCATGACGGAGCATTCGGAGGCGGAAGGATGCCGAACCGGGGACGCGGGCGGCGGGTCGACAGTGGCCGGGACCATGGGAAAGCTGGTCATGACGGCCGCGCCCTTCATCGCGCTGTTGGGGCTTCTTCTGGTGCACCGGTGTCTTTCGGCATGACCGGGGATGAGGACACCCTGTCTGCGGGATGGGTCGGTGCGTGTTGCCGGACAGGGACAAGCGCACCCGATCGTGGAGGGTCGCTCACGCGCATCTCTCAGCATGCCAACGAGTTAGACGACTGGAAGATTCATGGCACGATCGATGCATCCGATATCCGCCAGCCCAAACCGCGGAGGTGGTGAAATGAAGCTGACGAGCAAAGTCGTTCTGGTGGCGGGGATGCTCACGATCCCGGCGGCTGGCACTGCCCAGGTCGCCAACCATGTTTCGATGAGACTTGACCTGGCCGCCTCGGGCCAGCCCGCCTTCTGGTCCGGCTGGGGGCTCGGCCTTGCCTACCAGCCGGTGTTCCACACCCCCGGATTCGGATTCGGCGCCTCTTCCTACGTGTCAATCGGCCTCGGCTTCAACAGTTACTACGACGACTACCGGTACGGCTACCACGACGGTTGGGGGCTCTCCCACTGCTGGGACTACCTCTGGCACGACCCCTTCCTGGATTGCGGGGGATACCTGCCCATCGGCTTTGGACCCTTCGGCTGGTGGGGCCCTCGCAGCCCGTGGCTGGGACCGTTCGGCTTTTTGGGATGGCCTTCGCCCCGCTACGTGCGCCAGCACTTCTACGCGGCCTCCCCCTTCTGGTACGGCGGATACTCCGGTTGGCACGATGGCTGGGGTGGATACCCGGGCTACGCCTGGGGTGGGTATCCGGGCTACGGTTGGGGCGGGGACTACCGCCACTTTCGCCGCTACTACACGCTTGACGGGTATGGGGGACGTGTTTCCCGCTACGGCTACAGCTCACGGGGAGGAGCCGTCTACCGCACCCCCCTCTTCGGTCCCCGGTTCAAGGAACGGCCGGCGGTGTACGTGACGGACAACGGACCGGAACGCCCCGTTTCGGAGCTCTCTCCCGCAGCAAACCGCGCGACACGGCGTGGTCTCGCCGGCGGCGCCGACCGTACGAACATCGGCAGTCGTGCGACCCGTCCGGGGGCCCAGGCCCTTCCACGAACGGCCCGTCCGCGAGGTCAGGGTGACGCGAAGGCGGCCCGCCCGGACACCAGGACGGCGAACCCTCGCCCGGCAACACGCAGGCCACCCGTCCGCACTAGCAGGCCATCGCCGGTGGGCACCACACCGCCGAAGGTAAGGAAGCGTCCCGAAGCCGCGCCTCGCACGGGGTCGGTCACGCCGAGGCGGCAGCCGGCCGTGCGGCCCACGACGCCGAGGCGGCAGCCGGCCGTGCGGCCCACGACGCCGAGGCGGCAGCCGATCGTGCGGACAACGCCGCCGAGGCGGCAGCCGACTGTGCGGACAACGCCGCCGAGGCGGCAGCCGACCGTGCGGCCGACGACGCCCAGGCGCTCGCCGCCGAAGGCACGCTCCGCACCGTCCAGACGCCCGCCACCGACGGCGCGCTCGGCACCGCCCAGGCGCTCGCCGCCGAAAGCACGCGCCGCACCACCCAGGCGCTCGCCGCCAAAGGTGCGCCCCGCACCGTCCAGGCGCTCGCCGCCGAAAGCACGCCCGGCGCCTCGCCGCTCAGGGGGCTCCAAGGCTCCCCCGAAGCGTAGTGGACCGCGCAGGCGAGGAGGCTGACGCCACCGGACAAAATGTCACGTTGAGTTTACAGTCTGTAAACTCTGGTTGACATACCAGGTCGATTCGCCAGGCGAGCCTGCCGGCACCCCGTCCTTGACGAGCGACCGCAAGGGGCTGGTACCCACCCGGTAGCACAGCTCCGCCAGGTCGCGCACATCCCAGAGGGCCAGGTCGGCGCGCATCCCGGGCTCGAGGCTGCCGCGGTCGGCTTCCAGGCCGAGGACCCTGGCCGCGGCGGAGGTGAAGCCGAGCAGGGCCTCCTCCGGGGTGAGTCCGAAGAGGATGCAAGCCAGATTGAGGATCATGCCCACGTTGGTGATCGGCGATGATCCGGGATTCGCGTCGGTGGCGAGGGCCATCGTCACGCCGGCCCGCCGCAGGGTGCTGACGGGCGGCCTGCGGTCCGCCCCCAGGGTGTAGGCCGCGCCGGGGAGGAGGACCGCGCACACCCCCGCTGAAGCCATGGCCTGCACCCCGCCCCGTGACAGGTACTCCAGATGGTCTGCCGAGCGGGCTCCCACGGCGGCGGCCAACGCACCCCCGCCGAGGTCCGAGAGCTGGTCCGCGTGGAGGCGGCCGTGCAGCCCCGCCCCGATCCCGGCTTCGAGGATCGCGCGTGTCTCGGCCGGGGTGAAGGCGATGTCCTCGCAGAAGACGTCGACGGCCGTTGCGCGGCCCTGCTCCAGTGCCGCGGGGATGATATCGGCGATGATCAGCTGGACGTAGTCGTCGCGCCGCCCCGCGTATTCGGGCGGGATGGCGTGGGCGGCAAGCAGTGTGGGCGAGATGTCCACCGGGAGGTGATCGGCCAGCCCGGCGGCGACGTCCAGCATCCGCAACTCGGTCGCCAGGTCGAGGCCGTAGCCGGATTTGACCTCGATCGTGGTGACGCCCCAGGCCGTCAGCTCCGCTCCCCGGGCCGCGGCGCGCGCGGTGAGCTCCTCGTCGGAGGCGTCGCGGGTGGCGCGGACCGTCGACATGATGCCCCCGCCCGCCCTGGCGATATCGGCGTAGGATTCACCGTGCAGCCGGCGTCGGAAGTCGCCGGTGCGGTCGCCGCCGAAGACAATGTGTGTGTGGCAGTCGATCAGCCCCGGGGTGAGCCAGGCGCCGCCGCAGCGGATGATCTCCCCCGCGCTCTGCTTCCCGCCCGCGGGCAGGTCGGCTTCTCGCCCCACCCACGCGATGCGCCCGCCGGCGCTCGCGATCGCCCCGTCCTCGATGATGCCGAGCGACGGGTCGGTCATGGTCGCGATGTTGACGCCGGTCCAGATTCGGTCCCAGGGGGGATGGGGCATGGTGTCGTTCGCGCAGCCGCGAGGTTGGAGCGAAATTGGAGGATTGCAACCAGATTGATGCATCGATCCGCGCCGCTTCGCAAATCCGTCCGCGAGGAACGTCCATGCCGCCGAGGGCCCACCCGCACCGCAGGTGCCGCTTCGAGCGGCTTCTGGTCGGGGACCGCTGGCGGCGCGACGCCGTGGTCGGGGTGGACGGGCGCGGCCGCATCATGTCGGTGGAGCCGGGCGGCAGCGGCGGATGCGAGACGGTGGCGGGATGGACGGTTCCCGGGATTCCCAACGTCCACAGCCATTCGTTCCAGCGCGCCTTGGCGGGGCTCGTGGAGGGGGGCGGGCCGGATTCGTTCTGGAGCTGGCGAGAGGTGATGTACGCGTTCCTCCGCCACCTCACCCCGGACGATGTGGAGGCGGTCACGGCCCAACTGTACGTCGAGATGCTCAAGGCGGGCTTCACCTGCGTCGGCGAGTTCCACTATCTGCACCGACAGCCGGACGGGGGCGCCTACGACGATCCCGCCGAGATGAGCCGAAGGGTCATTGCCGCGGCGCGCGCCACGGGGATCGGCCTGGTACACATGCCCGTGGTGTACGAGACGGGCGGCTTCGGTGGCGAGGCGTTGGCGGGGAGCCAACGGCGCTTCCGGATGGACCTCGAGGGGGCGGCGCGGCTACACGAGTCGCTTGGCGGTGAGGTATCGGGGGCGGGTGGCTCGTCCGCGCGAGGTGGCTCGTCCGCGTCTGCCGTCCAGCTGGGCTGGGGGCTTCACAGCCTGCGGGCGGTCGCGCGCGAGTCGTTCGGGCGGTTGACCGAGTTCGTGTCCGGCACGGAGGGGATGGACGCGAGGGGCGCTGGTCCACCGTCCACTCCGATGGCGGCGGGAGGAGCGCCGGTGCATATCCATGTGGCCGAGCAGGAGAAGGAGGTGCGGGACTGTCTGGCTGATCGGGGGGCGAGGCCGGTCGAGTGGCTACTGAACCACGCGCCCGTCGACCAACGATGGTGCCTGGTTCACGCCACGCACGTCAGCGATGCCGAGATGGCCAGGGTGGCGCGCCGGGGGGTGGCAGTGGGGTTGTGTCCGACGACCGAAGCGAACCTCGGTGACGGGCTGTTCCCGCTCGGGACGTTCGCGGCGCTCGGGGGAAGGTTCGGGATCGGGACAGACAGTCACGTGTCGCGGAGCCCGGTGGAAGAGTTGCGACTGCTGGACTACGGGCACCGGCTGGCATCCCGGACCAGGTCGGTGCTGGGGACGGGGAAGGAGCTGGCCGGAGCGGGCGGGAAGCCGGTCGCGGAAGCACCTACGGGCGCGGACGAGCCGAGCGATGGGGTGCTCGCCGGAGCGGGGGGCGCGCTCTTGGGGCACGCGTGGGGCGGCGGGTGCCGGGCGCTGGCGTGGGAGGGAGGCCGCGTAAGGGTCGGTGCTCGGGCCGATCTGGTGGTGCTGGACGCGGAACATCCGGCGCTGGTCGGGCGAAGCGGGCGGGCCGTGCTCGACTCGTGGGTGTTCTCCGGGACCGACAACCCGGTGCGGGACGTCATGGTGGGGGGCGACTGGGTGGTGAAGTCAGGCCGGCACAAGTGCGAAGAGGAAGTCGGGCGCGCGTTCGCGGTAGCCGTGAAGGGGTTGGGGAGGCGGGTGTGAGGCCGGGCGCCGCACCCACCCTCACATCGGGATCCTGATCCCCTTCGCCCGAGCCGTCGCCAGCGCTTCCTCGTAGCCCGCGTCCGCGTGCCGCGCGACGCCCAGCCCGGGATCGTTCGTCAGCACGCGCTCGATCCGGGTGCGCATCTCCGGAGTCCCGTCGGCGACGAGCACCTGCCCCGCGTGCAGTGAGTCTCCGATCCCGACACCGCCCCCGTGGTGGAACGACACCCAGCTCGCCCCCGAGGCGGTGTTCAGCAGCGCGTTCAGGACCGGCCAGTCGGCCACCGCGTCGGTCCCGTCCTTCATCCCCTCCGTCTCGCGGTACGGCGACGCCACCGAGCCCGTGTCGAGGTGGTCGCGCCCGATCACGATGGGGGCACTGATCTCGCCGCTGGCGACCAGGTCGTTCATGGCGACGCCGAAGCGCGCCCGCTCCCCCTGGCCCAGCCAGCAGATCCGTGCCGGAAGCCCCTGAAAGGCCACCTGCTCACGGGCCATGCGGATCCAGCGACACAGGTGCTCGTCTTCCGGGAACATCTCCAGCACCAGGTCGTCGGTGCGGTGGATGTCGGCCGGATCGCCCGACAGCGCGACCCACCGGAACGGACCCTTGCCGAGGCAGAAGAGGGGACGCACATAGGCCGGAACGAAGCCCGGATACGAGAACGCGTCCTCGAAGCCGGTCTCGCGCGCGTAGCCGCGCAGGTTATTGCCATAGTCGACAGCGATCGCGCCGCGCCTGGTCATCTCCACGATGGCTTCACAGTGTCTGCGGATCGACGCCATCGAGTGTAAGCGATATTCGGTTCGATCACGCTTTCGCAAGACGGATGCCTCATCGATCGAGAAACCGCAAGGCACATAGCCGTCCACGGGGTCGTGAGCGGAGGTCTGGTCGGTCACGATGTCGGGGGTGATCCCGCGCCGGTTCAGCTCCGGGAGCACGTCGGCGCAGTTGCCGACCAGCCCCACCGAGACCGCCTTGCCCGCCCCGGTCGCCTCGCGCAGCCACGCCAGGGCCTCGTCCAGGTCGTCGGTCATGCGGTCGCAGTAGCGCGTCTCGATCCGGCGCCGGATCCGCTCGGGGTCGACCTCGACCACCAGGATGGCCGCGCCGTTCATCGTGGCCGCGAGGGGCTGCGCGCCGCCCATGCCGCCCATGCCGCCGGTGAGAATCCAGCGGCCCGCAAGCGACCCGCCGAAGTGGGCCCGCGCCATGGCGCCGAAGGTCTCGTAGGTGCCCTGCAGGATCCCCTGCGTCCCGATGTAGATCCACGAGCCCGCGGTCATCTGACCGTACATCATGAGCCCCTGGCGCTCCAGGTCGTGGAAGTGCTCCCAGGTGGCCCAGCGGCCGACCAGATTCGAGTTGGCGATCAACACGCGCGGGGCATGCCGGTGGGTGCGGAAGACCCCGACGGGCTTGCCGGACTGGACCAGGAGGGTCTCGTCGTCTTCCAGCTGCTCCAGGGCCGAGACAATGGCGTCGAAGGCGGCCCAGCTCCGGGCGGCGCGACCGGTACCACCGTAGACGACCAGCTCGTCCGGCTTCTCGGCAACCGCCGGGTCCAGGTTGTTCATGAGCATGCGGAGCGCGGCTTCCTGGGTCCAGCCCTTGCACCTGAGCGTGGTGCCGCGCGGCGCGTGGACGGTTCGGGGGCCGGAGGTGGCTGCCGGATTTGCGGTGGCGGAGCGCGTCGTCGTAGGCTCCATGTCGGGTCGTCCTTATTGAGGCTCGCCGGGGGGCGAGGAGGCAGTGGGGTCCGCGGAGGCTCGGGATTCGCGACTGGCCGCGTCCTGTTCCGCAAAAGCGCCCGTGCGTACCAGGTCGAGGGCGGCCTCGATGTCGACTGCGAGGATCCGGTCTTCGTCGAGGCGGGACACGCGGGCCCGCACGGTTTTCAGCGCCCGTTCCACGCCCCTTCCAGCGAGCAGTGGACGGTGGAACTCGACGGCCTGCGCGGCGCAAAGAATCTCGACCGCCAGAACGATTTCCAGCAGCTCGATGCTCCGGCGCAGCTTCCTCGCCGCGGCCATCCCCATGGAGACGTGGTCTTCCTGCGACGCGCAGGTGGGAACGGAATCCGGGCTGGCGGGGGTGGCGAGCACGCGCATCTCGGACAGGGCGTCCGCCGCGACAACCTGGGCGATCATGAAGCCGGAACGAGTGCCGGGCCTGGGGCTCAGGAAGGCGGGAAGGCCGGATAGGTCGGGGTTGAGGAGCCGGTCGATCCGCCGTTCGGAGATCGAAGCCAGGTCGGCCGCCGCGATGGCGACGAGATCCAGGCTCTGTGCGACGACCTGTGCGTGGAAATTGCCGCCGCTCAGGACCAGGCCGCCGGGCGGATCCGTGCCGACCCCGCCGTCGGCCGCCCCGTCCGCCAGAACAAGCGGGTTGTCGGTGGTCGAATTCGCTTCCGTGACAAGGATGCGGCGGGCGTAGCCGTGCGCCTCCCTGGCGGCGCCGTGGACCTGCGGCATGCAGCGGAGCGAGTAGGGATCCTGGACGCGCGGGTCCCCTTCCCTGTGCGACTCGCGGATCTCGGAGCCTGCCAGCAGCGCCCTCAGGTGCCGCGCGCTGGCGATCTGGCCTGGATGGGGTCGTGCGTCGTGGATCTCGGCGCGGAAGGGGCCGGGAGTCCCGCGCAGCCCTTCCAGTGACATGGCGCCGGCCACGTCGGCGGTTTCGAGCGCCCGGCCGAAGCGGCCCAGTGCCAGGACGCCGATCCCGGTGGTGGCCTGGGTGCCATTGACCAGCGCCAGACCTTCCTTTTCGGCGAGCTGCAGCGGGGCGATCCCCACCGCTGCCATGAGCTCTCCGGCGTCGCCCTCCCTGCCGTGCGCCACGGCCCTGCCCTCTCCCGTCAGCGCGAGCGCGACGTGGGCGAGCGGGGCCAGGTCACCGCTCGCTCCCACGGACCCGATCTCGGGCACCACCGGATGGACGGCGCAGTTGAGCAGGTCCAGCAGGCGCTCGACCACAACCAGGCGGCACCCGGACTGGCCCCGGGCCAGGGTGTTGGCCCGGAGCAGCAGGATGGCACGGACTTCGGCGGCCGGGAGGGGACGGCCGATCCCCGCCGCGTGGCTCCTCACCATGTTGCGCTGGAGCGCGAGCTGGTCGTCACGCGAGATGCGCACGTCCGCGAGCCGCCCGAAGCCGGTGTTCACGCCGTACACGGGGGCGTCCCCCTGGAGGAGGCGGTCGAGGAGGGCGCGGGAGCGCCGTATCCGTACAGTAGCGTCTTCGTGCAGCCTCACCCGGACGCGGTCGCGCGCCACCGCCTCGATCTGCGCGAGGGTCAGCCCGTGTCCGTCGATCGTGATCACGGGGCCGCGTCCCGCACCGCGTCGAATTCGTCCCGGGTCATGGTGTGGTCCGCATCGATCCACTGCTCCTCCAGTTCGACTCCGAGGCCGTCGGCCAGACGGTTGACGTAGTTGTAGTAGGACACCACCTGGCAGATGTCGAGGACCGCCCGGTCGCCGAAGCCGGCCGCACGCAGCGACTCGACGTCGGCGGCGGTCATTCCGCCCGGATTCCGGGTCAGCTTGACGGCGTAGTCGAGCATGGCCGTGTCCCTTTCGGTGAGCGCGTCCGGCCGCCGGCCTCTGGCAAGCGCACTGCCCAGGTCGGCGGTTCCGGTCAGACGACGGAGGCCCGCTCCGTGGTGGTTGATTCAGTAGAAGCAGTCGTTCTCGACCGACACGACGACCGCGATCATCTCGCGCTGGAGCCGTGACAGCGGCGAGGGGCCGACCATGAGGTGGCGGTAGAGATCGTAGTGGTGCTCCATTGACGGCGGGTTGAGGGAATGTATCCGGAGGATGTTGTCCAGGTTCCCCTCGCGGTCGGAGTAGCGAGCGTAGAGCTCGGCCAGGTCCGAACCCGCTTCAGCGGGGGACGTGTATCGTATATGGGCCATTCTGCAATTGCCGGGCGTGGAAGGTAGCTTCAGTTTGCTTCTTCAGCCTAAGACCGGGAGATACGCATGTTCAAGGTGACCTGTTGCCGGCTCCTGTGCATCACAGGTGCCACCGTCGCCGGCCTGATTGGCCCGGCCGCTACCCCCGCCGCCGCCCAGGACGACTTCGGCAGCATGGTCGCCGTCGCGGGCGAGACCGTGATCGTCGGCAAGCCGGGGGCGGCTCGGGGCCCCGCCGCGCTCTACCGCTTCGAGAGGTCCCAGGCGGGTGCATGGGTGCTCACCGGGACGCTGTCGCCGCCGGGAACCGCCGCGAGCGGGTCCAGGTTGTCGCCGTCGATGGAGTGGCGGGACGGGCGGCTGGTGGTGGGGTCGGGGGACCCGGAGGTGGAGACCGGGGCGTACCTGTTTCGGGAGAGTGGGAACGGCGAGTGGGTGCATGAAGCGAGCCTCAAGAACAACGATGTGGCGGTGTTGATGCGCACGGCGGAACGCGCGCAGGGCGGTCCCGCGGGTGCGGCGGTGGATTTCGCGGGAATCATGAGGATCCTGCAGCCCTCGCTCCGGGTTGTGGCCGTGGACGGGGATCTGGTGGCCTTCTCCGTAGCGGGCAACGGGACGTCGCCTCCCGGGGTCCACATCTTCGAGAGGCACGCGGAGCGGGGATGGGAGCTTCGGATCATGATCAACGTACCGGGCGACCGCGACCAGTTCGCAGCGGCGCTGGCGTTCCGCGACAACGAGCTCCTCGCGTCCGACCCCGGGCAGGAAGGCGTCGGTGCGGTGTTGGTCTTCACCCGGACCGGCGATACATGGAGCCCGCAGGCGACGGTTCGCCCCGATTCGCTGGACGCGGGCGCGCGCTTTGGTACCGCACTGGCACTCGAGGCGGATCGGCTGGTCGTGGGCGCCCCTGGAGCCCGTGTTGGCAGCGGTCTCGTGTATTCCCTCCGCAAGGGCCCTGCCGGTGAATGGGAGGAGGATCAGATCCTGAGCCCGCCCCCGTCGGAGGCTCCCGCCGATGACCGTGGCTTCGGCACGACCGTTGCCATGCACGGCGACGAACTGTGGATAGGTGCCCCGGCGGCCGCGGCGGGTTCCGGACGCGTCTACCGGTTCGTCTTGAGCGACGGGCGCTGGGAGCCGGCGCCGCTGCCGGCTGGGGACTACGGCCCGGGCGCCGCACTCGGCACGGCCATCGCGCTCGGCCCGACCGTCGCCGCCGTGGGCGCGCCGGGGGCTGACGGAGGCGCGGGCGCGGCGATGGTCTTCACCCGGGAGCCTGACGGATCCTGGTCCCCGGCAAGCGAGCCGCTCCGTCCCGGCGGCGGTCCCGAAGCCGTCACCAGCGGCGAAGTGCGCTGCGACGGCGGCGACGCGGCGGGATTCTCGTGCGACGGCGTCGATCTCCTCGCATTCCTGCCCACCTCCGCCCTCGGCGGCGCACCCGGCGAGCGCGTGAGCGACGTCTGGGGATGGACCGACCCCGACACGGGACGGGAGTACGCGCTGGTCGGCCGGACCGGCGGCGCGGCCATCATCGACGTCACCGACGCGGCTTCCCCCCGCTACGTCGGGGTGGTCCCGGCCAACCCCAGCGGCGCGCGCGACCTGAAGGTCTACGCCGACCACCTTTTCTTCACGGGTGACGGGGCCGGCGACCACGGCCTCGTCGTCTTCGACCTCACCCGCATCCGGGACACGGGCCCCGACCCGGCCGAGTTCCAGCCGGACGCGGTCTACGATGGAATCGCAAGCGCTCACAACCTGGTGCTGGACCCGGAGAGCGGCTTCGCCTTTCCGGTGGGTGCGAGCGGGGGCGGTGAGACATGCGGGGGCGGCCTCCACATGGTGGACGTGCGCGACCCGAAGTCTCCCGTCTTCGCGGGCTGCTTCACCGACACCGAGGGGCTGATCTACCCAGGTCGCACCCACGACGCCCAGTGCGTCGTGTACCGCGGCCCGGACGACCGCTTCCAGGGGCGGCAGCTCTGCTTCGCCTCCAACGAGACCGCACTCAGGATCATCGACGTGACCGACAAGGCTGCACCCGCCCCCGTCGGCACGGCCACCTACCCCGGCCTGGCGTACGTCCACCAGGGATGGCTCACCGACGACCACCGCTACTACTACCTCGACGACGAACTCGACGAGCTGGTCGGCACGGCGCCGGCGACGCGGACCTTCATCTTCGACGTGGCGGAGCTGGACGATCCCATCCTGGTGGGGAGCGTGGACGGGTCCTCCGGCGCCACCGACCACAATCTTTACGTCAAGGGCGACCGGATGTACCAGGCCAACTACCAGGCCGGCTTCCGCCTCTTCGACATCAGCGATCCGGAGGCGCCTCGCGAAATCGCCTGGTTCGACACTACACCGTACGAGGGAGACCCGCCCGGCTTCGTCGGGGCGTGGACCGCCTACCCGTTCTTCGACAGCGGCGCGGTTGTCGTGACGAGCATGTACGAGGGGGTGTTCCTGCTGAGGCCCCGGCCGCGGCGGCTGATCCCGTAGGAGCCCGTGGAGAAACTCCGCGTAAGCACCGAGAGCGGCGAGGCGCCCGGCTGGCAAGGCGCGAGCGCGGCCGGGGGGCAGCGTGGCGGGTCGGACGAGAGGCGCCGGGCGGATTCGAACCGCCGAATGGAGGTTTTGCAGACCTCTGCCTTACCACTTGGCTACGGCGCCGACACGAAGGGGGCGTCCGGCAACTGCCGTCGCCCCCTCGAGCATCAGAGCGGGAAACCGGACTCGAACCGGCGACCCCCACCTTGGCAAGGTGGTGCTCTACCAACTGAGCTATTCCCGCATGTCAATCACCTGTTCGGCGGCCAAACGACCTTCGGTGGAGCACCTCCCGGAGCCCGGTTCCGTCGAACGGGAGTACAACGCTAGGCGCGGCCCCGTGCGGTGTCAAGCGTGGCCGCCCGTCCGTTTCCGTTCGCCCGCAGGGCCCTCGGCATTATCTTGTCTTCGCGACGACCGTTCGCGGAGTCGCAGCCCGGTTTCGCCGGGCCAACACCCACCCGGATAGTCCGTGTACCGTACCCCTTCCCTGATCGCCACCCTCCTCTGCGTTCTTTTCGCGCCCGCCCTCGCGAGCGCCCAGGAGCCCTTCTCGCCCCTGGTTCCCCGGGGGAAGGTCCGTCTGGGCATCCGCGGGGAGTACTCCTCCTTCTCGTCGCGCTACGGGATGTGGACCCGGGGTGCTTCGTCATCCGAAGGACTGGAGCAACTGAGCGACGACTTCAGCGGTCCCGCCGGCGCCGGCATCTTCCCAATGCTGGGCAGCCTGGAGGACGCTGTGCGCGGCGCGTCGGGCGAAGCGTTCACCATGAGCCTCGGGTCCATGGCCTCCGTCATGGAGAAGAGTTCGGCCCGCGTGCCGCTCTCGCTCGATGCAGGTGTGTTCGACTGGCTGACGGTGGGGGCCGTGGTCCCCTTCGTGCAGCGCGAGACCGAGTTTTCGTTCACCTTTGTCGCGGACTCCGCGGGCGCCAACGCCGGCTTCAGCCCCGGGCTGGCCGACGCCGGCCTGGTGTCGGGGTTCCTGTCGGGCCTGCAGGGGTCCGTCAGCGCGTACGATGCCTTTCGGGCGAGGAGCTGCCTGACCGATCCATCGTCGTCCGAGTGCCGGGACGCGACGGCGCTGCTCGCGGACGCGCGGATCTTCCAGAGCGCCCTCTCGGCGATGTACGGGAGCATGTTCGCACCCATCGGGTCGTCCTCCGCAGGGATGGCGCTGCAAGCGCGCCTTGTCATGCTGGCCGAGGCTTTTCAGGCCGCCGGGGTGACGGGAATGCCAGCCGCCGTGCCTCTGGCCGATGTTCCCCTGACCACCGAGGAGTTCCACGGCCTGGTCACCGACCCCGTCTTCGGCATCGCCGCGACCCATCCCCTGGACAAGTGGAAACCCCTCTGGGCACTGGGCGATATCGAGGTGCGGATCGACGGGCGAGTGCTGGAGTCCGGGGAGCCGGAGGGCGTGCATCATGTCGTCTTAGGCGCCGGCGCGGTCGTGCGGCTCCCCACCGGAGTGCAGGACGATCCCGCGAACTTCCTCGACATGGGAACGGGCGACGCCCAGCCGGACGTGGAGGTGCGCGGGTGGATGAACGGACGCTGGGGAGGCCGTCTGGGCCTGTGGGCCGATGTCCGCTACGGCGTCCAGATGAAGGGGACCACCGAGCGGCGCGCCTTCGATCCCGACGTCACCTTCGCCCCTTTCGAGTCCCAGCTCCGCCTTGACTGGGATCCGGGCGACTACCAGTTCCTGGAGCTGTCACCGTGGTTCCAGGTGGCGGAGACGATGCGCCTGCTGGCCGGGTACCGCTACTTCCGCAAGGGACAGGACGCCTTCGCGCTGGCGGTCCCCGAGGTGACGGAACCGGTTGCCGAGGGGGCGGATACGGGAGGAGGGGCGGGACTGGGCGGTAGGGCAGCCGCTGGCAGGAAGACGGACATGGCCGGATCCCGCGCGATGCCGGACCCGGAGATTCTGGTCCCGGAGAGCTCGGCGTCGTCGAGCCGCGTGATGTTCGGCCTGGTCTACAACCGTGCGGCCTCGGTCCGCGACGGGATCCGGGGCAGGCCGCTGGAGATCCGGGTCGTGTTCCGGGAGGTCGTCGGGGGCAGCGGCGGGAACGTGCCGAACACTCGGTCGCTGGAAGCCGGATTCCGGTTCTTCGTGGGGGTGTGGGGGGGCTGAATCAGCGCCGTCAAGCCGAGTTGCCCCCGATGGACACCTTCTTGATCACGTTCGCCGCTTCAGCCCTGCCCCACCAGCATCGGGTCGCTCGACGGGTCGAACGGAAAATCATCCTCCGGCGTCCGCCGCGCCCATAGCGTGCCCTCCCACATGGTCATGAGGTCGTCCACCTGCGGAAGCTCGGGTGGGAAGGCAATTCCTCCATGGCGCGCCGCTGCATCTCGAAGATGCCCCGACTGAAAACCCATGATCCGCTCGTCCGCAAGCACCCGACTCCTGGCGGCCAGCGAATTGAGTTCCCTCATGACGCCGGGCATGGCTCCCCGCCCGCGGGCCGCAGCGGGCGAAGTGCGATCATGAACGCTTCGCCCGCGTAGCTAACCGTCGTGCGCTTGCCATCGATCATCTGAACGTCCGTCTGGTTGCCAAATACGACCACACTGTCACGGTAGATCCCAGCCAAGCGGCGAGACGCACGCTGCGGTTCTGTGTCCAGCAAGATCGAATGACAGCCAGTCTCGGGCGCGATGACCGCCCCGGCGACATCCGACGGCCAGAGGGTGGCGACCAGATTCCCGTTGCCATCGTCAAACAACCCAGTATATGGGTACCGAACCCCACCGCCCTGGCTGTTCCGAACCGCTTCGCGTATTTGCTGACTACGTTCGGCCAGTTCGGCAGGAATCGGAACTGCGAACGTTCGCCCGTCCAACGAATAACCGGTGAGGTGTTCGTCGAGAACGTACGCCACGTCGCCGATGCAGGCCATATGGGAAGCCATGACGAGACGAGCAGCCGCAATCGCAGCCGACATGTTCTCGCCGACGACTATGTTTCGATCTTTCACCGTGCCAAGAACAACATCCGTCCCATCTGCGTTGCGCCTGAGCACACCTCCTTGCAATGGCACTGTGGGCTCGTCCATCAGATTGCAAATGCTCGGTATCGACGGTCCTGGCCTCCATACTCCCGCCAAGTCGCCGGCCAAGCTCCAGTGATTCACCCTCGCGTGCTCGGACACGAGGACTCCGTCAGACGCGGCAGCCACCGCGACCAAGTACTGCAACTCGCCGGGTCCCTCGCCTTCGGTTCCGCCATAAGTCCCGACCAAGGCTCCGTCATCGAGCGAGAAGGCCATCACGCCGAGCGGCTCACTGGCGTCAACGACGTAAATCAGCCCCTTCTGATGGTCGATCGCCGCAATCTCCCGAAACCCGAAGTCCCACTCCCCAACGATCTCGCGACCGGACGAATGGTCGATCTGAAGGCGCTGCTGAGCGTCGGCGCCGGCCGCGGAGACAAGGGCCAGTGCTGCCAGGAGGAGGTCGGCCGGGGTCACTATAGTGCGCATCTTTGTGTTACTCACCTGTGTTTGCTTCCTCCGAGAAACCGATGGTGACGGTATATGAGCTTGTATGCCTGCACCACGTGACTCCGATTCTGCCGCCGTAGTCTCCCTAGTAGCCGTGGCGGTGTCCCCATACTCCAGCCGGGCAGCCAGATGACGGAGTCTCGCCCTCTGCGCACCCTTGCGCGCCAGGGGGTCCCGCATCGTTGGTTGGTGCGACGGTGGTGGCAAGCTCTGGCTCCGGCGGGACGTTGACCCGGGCCTGAGCCATCGGTGGAACAGTGACGGCCAAAGACTGTGGCCACCCGCCTCCTATGTCCTCTCATGCCGTTTGCTTGTCCTCTCAACCCACGACCTGCAACTGACGCGGCCTCCTGCCCACCAGCCTCGACCCAGCGCAACGCCATCGAAGGCCGCGCAACCGCGAGGGACGCCACTCTGCAAGGACGATCCGTTCGACAAAAAGTCAACTACAGTTTACAAATTGTAAAGCGTTCTTGACATTTCAGCGAACAGGATCCTCCCCACCACTCCCCCACCCCAGCAACTCCCGCGCATGGTCCAGCGACGGCACCGATTCCGGATCGCCCCCGAGCATGCGCGCGATCTCCCGCACCCGCTCATCCGGATCCAGGCGGCGCACGCCGCTGACCACCGTGCCGTCCGCGGCGCCCTTCTCCACCACAAGGTGGTTCGACGCCCGGGCGGCAATTCGCGCCAGATGGGTCACCACGAGCACCTGCCGCCCGTGCGCGACCTCTTCGAGCCGCTCCCCCACCCTCCCCGCGACCACGCCCCCGATCCCGGCGTCGACCTCGTCGAAGACCAGCGTGGGCAGGTCATCGATCCCGGCGAGCACCGACTTCAGCACCAGCATCACGCGGGAGAGTTCGCCCCCGGACGCGATCTGCGCGAGCGGAGCGGGCGGGAAGCCCGGGTTCATCGTGGCCATGAACCGGACCCGTTCCAGGCCTCTCGCTGCCGGTGCGGACAGCTCCTCGAAGTGCACCTGAAAGCGGCCGCCTTCCAGCCCCATACCGGGGAATGCGGCCTCCGCTTCACGGGACAACCGGTCCGCGGCCCTGTGTCGCTTCCGCGACAGCTCCTCGGCGGCGCCGCGCCACGCCGCATCCGCCCGCGCCAGCTCGGCTCGCAGGGAGGTTGCGTCCATGTCCGCCGTTTCCAGTTCGTCCAGCTCCCGCCGCAGGGTCACGCCGGTCTCGATCACGTCGGCGAGGGTGGCGCCGTACTTCCGCTGAAGCCGCTGGAGGAGAACTTGCCGTTCGCGAATGTCCTCCAGACGCGCGGGGTCGTGGTCGATGCCCGCGCCGTAGTCGCCGAGGGCGCCGGCCGCGTCCGACAGCTGATGGTAGGCGTCCTCCAGGACGGGCACATGCGGCGCGAGAGAAGGATCGGTCTCGCTGAGGCGCCGAAGCCGGGCCGCCGCGTCGGCAAGGCGATCCGTGATCGCGTCCTCACCGCCGTGGAGCAGCTCGTGGAGGGCGTGGCTCTCCCGGGCCAGCACATCCGCGTTCGCAAGGCGGCTCGCCTCGACGCGCAGCTCCTCGTCTTCGCCGGGGAGGATCTTCGCGCCGAGAATCTCACCGAGCTGGAAGCGGATGAAGTCGGCCCGGCTCTCCAGCTCGCTCCGCCGATCCTCCAGGGCCGCCAGTTTGCGCATCAGACCCGCGGCCTGCCGGAAGACCGACGCCACCTCCTCAGCCAGATCCCGGCATCCGCCGAACGCGTCCAGCACCTCCTGTTGGAAATCGGCGGACATCAGGCGCTGGTGCTCGTGCTGGCCGTGAATGTCCACCAGCAGCGAGCCGATCCGGCGCAGGACACCCGCGGTCGCCGGCGAGCCGTTGACCCAACCGCGGCTCCTGCCCTCGGCGCGGATCTCGCGGCGCAGCACGAGGTGGTCGTCATCGGCTTCCAGCCCCAGCTCGGCCAGCAGCTCCGCGACCTCGCCCAGTCCACCGACATCGGCCACACCCTCCACCAGCGCACGCGCCTCCCCGGAGCGCACGACACCGGAAGACGCCCGGCCGCCCATCAGGACCTCCAGGGCGTCCACCACGATGGACTTCCCGGCCCCCGTTTCCCCCGAAAGGACATTCAGTCCTGGTTCAAGTGAAACGGACAAGTCCTTGAGGACTGCAAAGTTACGTATTCTCAGCTCAACGAACATGGATCTTGAATGTGGGGCCTCTGAATGGGCGTCGCCATGGCTGTACGGGCGCGATCGCGGGCCGGGTGGATCCGGGCGGATCGCTGGCTGCCAGGCCGGGACGCCGCCACGGTCGAACCGGCCTCAGCTTCCGTCGAGGGGACGGACGGCCCAGCCCAACTTGTGCCGCAGCGTGGCGAAGAAGGAATGGCCGGGGAGCCTGACGAGGGGAACCATTGCCGTACCCATGCGCACCACCACCCGGTCGCCGTGCCCGACAGGCCCACCCTCCTGCCCGTCCACCGTGAGGAAGAGGGGCTCGCCCCGGTCGAGCGCCGTGACCGTGATCTCTTCGTCACCAGGAACGACGAGGGGACGCACTGCGAGCGTGTGGGGCAGGATCGGCGTGACGAGGAGGCAGTTCATCCTGGGCACGACGATGGGGCCGCCAGCCGACAGGGAGTAGGCGGTGGACCCCGTAGGCGTGGCAAGGATCACCCCGTCGCCGGAAAAGCTGCCGATCTCGTCCAGGTCGTCCTCGGGACCCACCCAGAGGTCGAGACGGATGACCCGGGCCGCGCCGGCCTTGTGAACCACGACGTCGTTGAGGACCGCGAAGCTCCTCCGCACCTCGCCCCCCGGCGCACGGACTTCGGCGTGGAGCGTTCGCCGCTCCTCGATGGCGTATTCGCCGCCCAGGACACGGCGCAGACCGTCCTCGACGCCCGCACCGGACACCGACGTGAGAAACCCCAGGCTCCCCAGGTTGACCCCCAGTACCGGGACACCGCGGCCGAATACCGACCGGGCCGCACGCAGGAGCGTCCCGTCCCCTCCCAGCGAGATCACAAGGTCGACGGTGTCGGGCAGCTCGTCGGGCGTCGTTGCGATCGCCGCTGTCGCGCCCGAACCCTCGACGACCGGAGCCATACCCGGCTCCACGGCGACCGAGGCGCCGAATTCGTCGGCAACGGCCGCGACCCGCCGGAAAGCGGCCGCGATCCGGCGATCGGTACCCGCCCGGCCCAGGACCGCGATTCGCTGAAATCTCACCTCGTCACCGCCGCCGTTCGATCACGAATCGGGCGAGCTGACGCAGTCGGGGCGCGGCCAGCCCGGCCACGTCCAGGGCGGCCGCCCCGCGTTCGACGAGGCCCCTTCCACGCGCCCGGGCCCCCTCTACACCCAGCAGCGCGACGTAGGTGGACTTGTCCTGCTCCGCATCCGAGGGCCGCTTTCCCAGGACATCGGCCGAGCCGGTTGCGTCCAGGACATCGTCCATGACCTGGAAGGCCAGACCCAGATCGCGGCCGAAACGGCCGACGGCGTCCAGGACGGCACTGCCCGCCCCCGCAGCCATCGCCCCCAGCTCGAGCGACGCCGCGAGGAGGGCGCCTGTCTTGAGACCGTGCAGCTCCGCCAGTTCGTGTTCGCCCAGCGAACGTCCCTCGCCGAGAAGGTCCAGCGCCTGACCGCCGATCATGCCGCCCGCGCCGGCCGCCTCCAGCAGATGCGCGACGATGTCCCGCGCCTGATCGGTCGTGCGGCCCATCCTCACGGCCGACTCGAAGGCCCAGGCCGCGGCCCACGGGATGATGACAGCTCCCGCGTACATGGCCGTGTGGACCCCGTGAAGGACGTGCGCCGTGGGGCGTCCCCTTCTGAGCGGGGCATCATCCATGCAGGGCAGGTCGTCGTGGATGAGGGAGTAGGCGTGGATCAGCTCGACCGAGACCGCCAGGTCGTACAGGTCGTCGGATGTGCGCCCGCCGGTTTCCTCGCACGCCGTAACCAGCAGGAGCGGCCGCAGCCGCTTTCCGGCACCCATGACCCCATCCTCCACCGCGGCCAACAGGCCGGGCGGGGTCACTCCAGCCATCTCGCTCACCGAGCGCCGCAGAGCGGCCTCGATGTGACCCCTCCTCGTTTCCAGATAGACGTCGAAGGACGACCGGGCCACGCCGGAGCGGTCAGCTATCATCTCCGGCATCGCGGTCTCCCTGGCCAGGTTCCCGAAACTCCCGAACCTCTTCTCCCCCGCGTCCAATCAACTCTTCCACGCGAAGTTCCGCCATCGCAAGGAATTTCCGGGCCCGCCGAAGATGGCCTACACCTTCTTCGAAGAGCGCAAGCGCCTCGTCCAGCCTCAGCGAATCCGAGTCCAGCGCGGCGACGATCGCCTCGATGCGCTTGAGCGTCGCGTCGAGTCCCCGTTCAGCTTCCATGCCCGACGCTCCCGGTTTCAGGTGCCGCCGAACCCGTCACGGGCGCGGGCGCATCCATGGCCGGGCCCGTCACCCCGCAGGGCACGTTCCCGTCGACGACACGAAGCCTGAAATCCCGGCCCGGCGTGAAGTCACCAACGCCACGCAGGAGGCGTCCCTCACCGTCCAGTGGCACGGCGTACCCGCGCGCCAGCGTCGACAGGGGAGAAAGCGCCTCCATGGCAGCCGCTACCTCGGCCAGACGCGCGGATTCGTGCTGGATCCGGCGGCGCACCGTATCCGACATCCGCGCCCCGGCCGTGTCCAGCCGTGACCGAGACGCAACCAGCCTCCGACGCCCCCGCCGAAAGAGCGTGTCGCCAACCTGGTCCAGCCTCCACCGACGGGACCTCGCCTGAGCGGCCAGCCCCTTGCCAAGGCGCTGGCCCAGACCCTCCAGAACCCTCGTCACCGCCTTGCGGTCAGGCGCAACGGCCTCCGCCGCGGCCGAGGGGGTGGCAGCCCTCAGATCGGCCACCAGATCGCAAATCGTGACGTCCGTCTCGTGCCCGACCCCCGAGACCACGGGTACCGGGCTCGACGCGACGGCCCGCGCGACGGGCTCTTCGTTGAAGCCCCAGAGATCCTCGATCGAGCCACCTCCCCGCGCCACGATGACCACGTCCACGTCGCGGGAAGCGAGCGTGGATATGGCGGCGGCGATCTCCTCCCCCGCCCCCTGCCCCTGCACGCGCGTGCTCCGCACCAGGAGCCGCACCCACGGCGCCCGCCGGCCGACCACTGCGATGATGTCCCTCAGCGCAGCGCTCGTCGGCGAACTCACGATCCCCACCCGGTTGGGGAAGGCCGGGAGTGCGCGCTTGCGGCCCGGGTCGGTCAGGCCCTCCCCGTCCAGCCGGCTCCGCAAACGGTCGAAGGCGAGCTTCCACATTCCGCCCTCGCTCTCCGCCTCCACCTTCGACGCGACGAGCTGGAACGCCCCCCTGGCCTCATACAGGGTGAGTCCCCCGAAGACCCGCAGGGTCATCCCTTCATCGGGATCGGTGGGCAGCCTCGCGGCCTCGCGCCGGAACATGACGCAGCGCAGCTGGGCCGCGTCGTCCTTGAGGGTGAAGTAGCAGTGACCGGAGCGCTGGCGGCGGAAGTTCGTCACTTCCCCCCCGACCCAGAGCTGCGGGAGGGACTGTTCCAGCTGGAGGCGCACAACGCGGTTCACCTGGCGCACCGTCCACACACGGGGCGCGGGAGGCGGGCTCGGCGAGTCCCTGAACAGATCCAGCGTGCTGTCGCTCACCCCGCCCCGCTGCGCTGCCTGATCGCGGCCTCGACCGTGTTGGCCAGGAGCATCGCGATCGTCATGGGCCCCACCCCGCCCGGCACGGGCGTAATCGCGGCGGCCACCTCGCTCACGCCGTCGAAGTCGACATCGCCCACCACCCGGTAGCCGCGCTCGCGGCTCGCGTCGTCCACGCGGTTCGTGCCCACGTCGATCACCGTCACCCCGGGCTTCACCATGTCCCTGGTGATCGTGTTGGGCCATCCCACGGCAACGATCAGGATATCGGCCGTGCGCGTGAGCGCTCCCAGATCGGCGGTGCGGCTGTGGGCCACGCTCACCGTGGCGTTGCCCCCGGGCGCCTTGCGCAGGAGGAGCAGCGCCATCGGCTTGCCCACGATGTTCGACCGTCCGACGACGACGACATGCTTCCCCGAAGGGTCCACGCCGCTCCTGAGCAGCATCTCGATGACGCCCCTGGGTGTGCACGGAGCCAGCACGTCGGGGTCGCCGGTGGCGAGTCGACCCACGTTGACGGGGTGAAAGCCGTCCACATCCTTGTCGGGGTCGATGGCCAGCAGGACCTTGGACTCGTCGATCTGCCGCGGCAGGGGCAGCTGCACCAGGATTCCATGGATCCGGGGGTCCGCGTTCAGCTCGTCGATCAGGGCGAGCAGTTCGGCCTCGCTGGCCGAACCGGTAAGGGTCACCTGGCGGGAATGGATCCCCACTTCGGCGGCTGCCTTGTTCTTCATGCCAACGTACAGCTTGCTGGCCGGGTCGTCGCCGGCCATCACGGTCGCCAGCCCCGGCACCAGCCCGTCCCTGGCCAGCTCCGCGACCTGCTCGTTGAGCTCGTCCCGGATGGTCCGGGCGATGTCCTTCCCTGAAATGATCCTTGCCGACATGGATCTCCCCTTGCGTGGCGCTGCCTACCTGGCGAAGTCGACGGCGCGGGTCTCGCGGATCACCACGACCTTGATCTGCCCGGGGTACTGGAGCTCTCCCTCGATCCGGCGTACGACCGCCTCCGAGATCAGGGTCATGTCTTCGTCGGACACCCGGTCCGGCTGCACCATGACCCGGAGTTCACGGCCCGCCTGGATCGCGAAGCACCGCTCCACACCCGGGTATTCGGTAGCGATCTCCTCGAGCTTTTCGAGGCGCTTCACGTACCCCTCGAACATCTCCCGGCGAGCTCCCGGACGCGCTCCGCTGATCGCGTCGGCCGCGGTCACGAGCCACGCCTCGGGGTATCGGTGCGGCTCTTCGTCGTGGTGGGCCTTGATCGCGTTCAGCACGAGGTCGGGCTCCTTGAACCGCTTGCACAGCCGGTAGCCCAACTCCACGTGGGTGAGCTCCTGCTCGTGGGTCTGTCCCTTGCCGACGTCGTGCAGCAACCCGGCCCGTCGGGTCATCTGCACATCAAGCCCCATCTCGGCAGCCATGTTCCCGGCAAGCAACGCAACCTCTCTGGCGTGCGCGAGCTGGTTCTGGCCGTACGAGGTACGAAACTTCAGCCGTCCAAGCACCTTGACGATCTCGGGGGGCACATTGTGGATCCCGAGCCCGTACAGCACCTCCTCGGCCGCTTCGCGCATATCGATTTCAACTTCCTGCTCACTCTTGGCAACCGTCTCCTCGATCCGGCCAGGATGGATGCGACCGTCCTCGATCAGCTTCGACATCGCGACGCGAGCGACTTCGCGGCGGACGGGGTTGTACCCCGACAGAACCACGGCCTCGGGCGTATCGTCGATGATCACGTCAATGCCGGTGGCCTGCTCAAAGGCACGGATATTGCGCCCCTCGCGCCCGATGATCCGCCCCTTCATCTCGTCCGAGGGAAGCTGCACGACCGAGACCGTCAATTGCGTGGTCTCGTCGGCGGCCATGCGCTGCACCGCCATGGCCACCAGCTTCTTCGCCTCACGCTCGGCGGTGCGCTGGCCCTCCTCCTTGATCTCCCGCACAAGGTTTGCGGCGTCCGCCCGGGCCTTGTCCTGCATCTCCGCGACTAGCTGGTCCCGGGCTTCCTCCGCGGTGAGCCCCGCCACGGTCTCCAGACGCATACGGGCATCGGCCAGAACGCCGGAGACCTTCTCCCGCTCTTCGGCGACCTCGTGCTCGCGAGACTTCAGGCCCCTGGCCCGTTCCTCCAGCGATTCGGAACGCCGGTCAAGCAGATCGGACTTGCGCTCGACGGCTTCGGTGCGCTGCGCGAGCCGGTGCTCCCCCCGCTCCACCTCTTCCCGGCGCCGACTCTCTTCCGTCTCCCAGGTCTCTCTGAGGCGGAATGCCTGCTCCTTGGCTTGCAACTCCGCGGCGCGGCGCAGGTTGTCGGCGTCTTCCTTGGCCCTGTTGCGGATCAGCGACGCTTCGTCCCGACCCGCTTGCTTCTCTTTGAGCTGCCGGGCACGTTCCCGGTGCCTTCCCAGGAAGTACCCCAAAAACGCGGCGACAACCGCGCCGACCGCCAGGGATAAACCCAGCGGATCCATGTATTTTCTCCAAGACCGAACCTGCGTTCGGTCGATCACTCGACAAGGGAAACACGTCCGGCGAGACTGACCACCGGCTCCTTGATTGCGCTCCTACAATAGGCCGGGCGCGAGATTTCGCGCAAGCTGATCCGCTGAACGGCGGAACGCCTGCCCCGGCACGCACAGCGACGGCGCAGACCCGGGCCAAGGCCCATCTAGCGGATTTCCGGCCCGCCCTCTCGGTCGTCCGGAACGAAGCGGTCCCGGTAGGGCATTTCGACCGCGGCCAGGGACTCCGCGTCCATGACGGCGTCGGCGGGGACCAATCCGCTCAGGTGCAGAACATACCCGACCACGGCGTAGACTTCGTCGTCGCCAAGCGTTCCCGGGGTGGTCTGGGGCATCGCTTTGCGGGTGTAGTCGAAGAGTGTCGTCGCGTAGGGCCAATAGCCGCCCACGGTCCGGCCGGCGGGCCACTGGCCCCACTCTCCGGCGGCGGCCAGACGGTCGTTGGGACCTTCGATGCCCGTCGGCCCATGGCATTGCATGCAGGACAGTTCGTAGATGCCTCGTCCTTCGGCGACGGATCCGCTCCCCGGGGGCAACCCCTCGCCATCGGGTTTGATGTCGATGTCCCAGAGCGCGATGCGGTCCGCGGACGCGGGAGCACCGAAGCCGAAGCGCTCGGGGGCCTGGTCGGGAAGCGAACCGGAAAAGTCGACCTCCGGATGGGATCCGGACCCGGCGGTGCCCGCGACGCGAGCTTCGCCGCCCGTATCCGGTGCGCACGCCGCAAATACAACGCCGAGAAGCACCCCGGCACCACCCGCGAAGCCCGTCCGCACGGCCCTCACAGCAGGTCTCCCAGCCCGAATGTCACCGCGCCGTCCGATGCGATCTTCCACGCGCGCTGATGGTTCTGGTGGTACGCCGTCCCCTCGCCCCGCGCGTCCCAGAGCTGGTGCACGGTCGGCTGGACGTATCCCGTTTCGTCGGTGGCGCGGCTGAGGATCACCGTCTCGCGACCGTCCCGGTTCCAGAGGTGACGGAAACGCACCGTCGACTTCGAGAGAACGGGTGGCTGGAGCACTGCGTCGGCCCACGAACGGCCGCCATCGGTGCTTACCTCGACCCGGGTGATTCGTCCCCGCCCCGTCCACGCCAGCCCCTCGATCTCCCACCACCCCCGGTCCGGAAGCACATACGGATAGGACGGGAAGGTGATGAGCGACTTCGCGTCCATGACGAAGCTGAACTGCCGTGCGGTCCCGTCCTTGAGCGGGTCGGTGTAGCGCGAGGTCTCGTCCCGGGTCATCGTCGGCCGGTCCGAGATTTCGATCCGCCTCAGCCACTTTACCTGCGCGTTCCCCTCCCAGCCGGGCAGCAGCAGCCGCACGGGATAGCCCTGCTCGGGCCGGATCGCTTCGCCGTTCTGCCCGTATGCGAGCATCGCATCGTCCATCGCCTTTTCCAGCGGAACGCTGCGTGACATGACCGCCGCGTCGCCGCCCTCGGCGAGGATCCAGCTCGCGCCCGGCCGCACCCCGACCTCGCGCAGGATGGTCGACAGCATCACCCCGGTCCATTCGCTCGTGCTCAGGAGACCATCGAGCTGCTGCGGGGTGATCGTGGTCGGCATCCGGTTGCGGTTGTAGGCACCGCCCCCGTTGCCCGAGCACTCGACGAAGCAGATGCGCGACATCTGCGGATAGCGCCTAAGATCCGCCATGCGGAAGACCATCGGTCGCTCCACCATCCCATGCACGAGCAGCTCGTGCTCCTCGGCGGCGATCTCGGGGACTCCCGCATGGTGCCGCTCGAAGTGCAGGTCGGAGGGGGTGATCGTCCCCTGGAGATCCTGGAGCGGCGTGCGTGACGAACTCGACAGCGCCAGCGTCCTCACCAGCCGCACGGGTTGCTCGCCCGTTGCCCGGCGGCCCACTTCGGAGACGAAGCGCCCGGGGATCCTGGTGGGATCGGCCGAAGCGGCGGGTGCCTGCCGAGCTATGGCGGAGGACGCCGCGGAGGCCGGGGTCGTGGCTTTGAGCGCGTCCCACCGGGTCATGGCCAGACCCGTGGCTGCGGTACCGGAGGCCGTGGCGAGCCAGGCCCTGCGCGACAAGTTCGGTCGTTTTCTGGTCGGCTTCATGTTGATCCTCGAAACGGTGGAGCGGTCAGTCGTCGGAAAGCTCTCGCGGGGCCCGCACATCGTCGGTGGCCTCCAGCGCCTGCTCGATGCGTCCGGCCAAAGCCCCTGCCCTGTCCCGGATCCGGGCCTCCTGCCGGAACAATTCGTCGGAAAGCGACAACGCCGTCATGATCGCGGCGTTCTTTCTGTCGAGGCCGTGTCCCCCGATCTGTCGCATGCGCTCATCCACGAGCGCGGCGCAGCGGCGGGTATACTCCTCGTCGGCGTCGGTGCGGAGGGTGTACTTCTCTCCGGCAATCTCCACCTCTACCGCGGCTCGCGACCCGGGCGCCGCCTCATTCATCGTCTGTCCTCCAGAAACCGTATGCTGGCCAGCATCTGATCGACACCGTCGCGTCCCTGCTCGAGCCGTGCGCGCAGATCCCGGTTCTCGGACTCGAGTTCGGCCACACGCCGGGCCAGCTCACCCGGATCCTGTCGCCCGTCCACGAATTGGCGGAGCAGCTGGTCACCCCGTTCGGCCTTGGCTTCCGCAATCATCGCCCGTTCGCGGGTGGCCCGCACTTCTGCAATCATGCGCTGCACCGCCGACTCGAGCGCGTCCAGACCGGGAGTTCCGGCTCCCGCCGACCGCCTAGCTTCTCGGTTCGACACCGGTCTCCTCCTTCACTTTCCTGAGCACGCGCCGGTACGCCTTGTCGACCTCTCTGTCCGTCAGGGTTCGGCCTCGGGCTCGGAAACGCAAGCGCACGGCCACCGAACGGGTCGCCGGAGGCAGGTCCCCCCCCTCGTAGAGATCGAAGACTTCCACCTCCTCGAGGAGCCACCCCCCACCCTTGCGCGCGGCACGGATCACGTCCCCGGCGGCGGCCCCGGCGGGCACCAGGAAGGCCACGTCACGCCGGGACGCCGGCTGGTCCGGCAGATCCCACGCGGTCACGTCCGGCCTGGTCTCCGGCACCGCCGGCAAAACCACTTCCGCGCCGACCACGGCTCCCGCCCAACGGGGAAGATCCATCACCCCGGGCCGCACCTCACCCCCCCGCCCCACCACCTCTCCGGCGGCGGTCACGAGTTCGTAGCACCGCTCCGGCACGAAGGGCGAGGGCGCGGCCACCGGACCCGGCACGGACGGCAGAGCCCCCCCGTCCCGACCGCCGCCGCCATGCCCGGCGGGCACCACGCGCGCCCCGGGCCACGCCTCCCCGGCGACCAGTTCCAGCACGCGGCCAGCGTCGAACACGTCGAAGGGGTCGCCCGGCGCCGACCAGTGCGTCGGCGCGCGCCCACCCGTGAGCACGATGGCCACACGGGACGATTCGGCCGGCGCCGACCCCGCAACAGGGGCGAACACGGTGCCGATCTCGAAGAGGCGCACGTCGCGCACGCCCCGTGACAGGTTCCTCTCCACGTGCGTGAACAGCCCGGGCAGACGGTCGCGGCGCAGGTGGCTCTCGTCCCGGGACATCGGGTTGAGAAGCGGCACGTCGCCGTCCCGGGCGGGACCCAGCGCCGGTGTCTGCGCCTCGCTGATCCCGTCCGCCGCGAGCAGCGAACGCAGCCTGTCCTCGAGCTGGAAGAGGGGGTGGTCCGGCACGGTGCCGGGCCGGGCAGCGCCCATGACTTCCGGGAAGGCGTCGAACCCGTGGGTCCGCGCCACCTCCTCGATCAGGTCCACCTCACGCAGCGTGTCGCAGGTGCGGTGCCCCGGTACCACGACCTCCAGGGCGTCGGCACCCCGCCCCACCACCTCGTACCCGAGCGGAGTGAGCAGATCCGTGAGCTCGTCCGTGGTGAAGTCGACGCCCAGGACATGGCGCACCCGGGAAGGCCGCAACGTCACGAGCGGAGGCTGCCAGGGCACCGGGTGAGCGTCGATGACCTCGCCGTCCACCGTCCCGCCGGCGGTCGCCATGACGAGTGCCGCCGCCCTGAGCACCGCAGTCTCCATCGTTGACGGGTCGACCCCGCGCTCGAAGCGGTAGCTCGCGTCGGTCGACATGGCCAGTGCACGCCGCGTGGCCCGCACCTGCCGGGGCTCGAAGCGCGCGCACTCGAGCAGGATGTGCGCCGAATCGTCGGAAACTTCGGAGTCCCGCCCTCCCATCACGCCGGCAATCGCCACGGGGCGTTCCGCGTCACGGATCATGAGCATGTCGGGTGTGATCGTGCGCTGCTCGCCGTCCAGCGTCACAAGGGTCTCCCCGGGACGCGCGCGGCCGACCACGATGGTGGCATCCGCGAGCTTGTCCAGGTCGAAGGCGTGGAGCGGCTGTCCCAGCTCCAGCATGACGTAGTTGGTGGCGTCGACGACGTTGTTGATGGGGCGGGCTCCCGCGGCCCGCAGCCGATCGGTCAGCCACCGCGGCGACGGTCCGACGGAGACGCCCCGGATCACGGCCCCCAGATAGCGGGAGCAGAGGTCGGAGTCCTCGATGCGGATGCGGACGCCAGCCGAGGCGCTCTCCGCGGTGCCGCGCGCAAAGGACGCGTCCAACACGCCCGGCGTCCCGGCCAACGCGCCCGCCGGCGCCGGGAACGGCGGCAGCACGATCCCGCCCTGTCCGTCGGGGTGCAGCTCGCGCGCGATCCCCACATGCGACAGCAGGTCGCCACGGTTGGGGGTGACCTCCACGTCCAGGCGGACGTCGTCCAGTCCGGTGGCGGCGGCAAAGGGCGACCCGGTCTCGTAGTCGCCGTCCAGCAACATGATCCCCGCGTGGTCGTCCCCGAGAGCGAGCTCGCTTTCGGAGCACAGCATGCCTTCGCTGTACTCCCCCCGGATCTTCCGTTTGCCGATCTTGAAGCCGCCTGGAAGCACCGCGCCCACGGGGGCGAAGGGGTAGAACGCCCCCGGCACCACCACCGGTGCGCCGCAGACCACCGGAACCTCGCCGTCCGGTCCGGCCACACGGCAAAGCGTCAGCCGGTCCGCGTTCGGGTGCGGCCGCGCCTCCAGAACCCGGCCGATCACTACGTCCTCGAGACCCGCCGCGAGGTCGACCACCTCTTCCACGGGAGCACCCCGCAGGGCCAGCCGCTCCATCGCCTCCTCGGGAGTGAGCCCGATCCCCGGCGCAACGTCGCGCACCCACCGGTACGATACCTTCACCCGGCCACCCTCACGCGAACTGCCCCAGGAAGCGCATGTCGTTCTCGTAGAAGAGCCTGAGGTCCCTGACTCCGTGACGCAGCAGCGCGACACGGGCCGGCCCCATGCCGAAGGCCCACCCCGTGTACCGCTCGGAGTCGTAGCCCACGTTTTCCAGCACGGCCGGGTCGACCATCCCCGCGCCCATGATCTCGATCCAGTCCGTCTCCTCTTCGGTGCCGTCCTCGCGCAAGATGATCCGCTTCACGTCCACTTCGGCGGAAGGCTCCGTGAACGGGAAGAAGGACGGACGGAAGCGGACCCGCGTGCCGGGCCCCCAGAAGCGCCGCGCGAACTCTGCCAGGGTGGCCTTGAAGTCCACGAAGGTGACGCCTTCGTCGACGACCAGCCCCTCGATCTGTGCGAAGGCGGGCGTGTGCGTGGCGTCGTAGGTGTCGCGCCGGTACACCATACCCGGCGCGATGATGCGGATCGGGGGCGGGTACAGCTCCATGGTGCGGATCTGTACCGGCGACGTGTGGCTCCGCAGCAGCAGGCCCGGGCCCAGGTACAGGGTATCCTGTTCATCGGCGGCGGGGTGGTCCAGCGGCGTGTTGAGCGCCACGAAGTTGTACCACTCGCTGTCGACCTCGGGGCCCCGGGCCCGCGCGAAGCCCAGGCTTCGGAAGATCGTCCAGATGTCGTCGATCACCCTGCTGACGGGGTGAATCGTGCCCCGCCACTTGCGCCGGGGGGGCAGAGTCAGATCCAGACCGGCGTCCCCCTGGCCCGCGGACGCCGACACCTCCTCGAGGCGGTCGTCCAGAGCGGCGGCAATCGCCTTCTTGACCCGGTTGGCTTCGGCGCCTACAGCCGGCTTGTCCGCAGGCGCGAGGCTTCCCAGGCGACGGAGCAGCCCCGACACGAGGCCTTCCCTGCGACCCAGATAGCGGACACGAACCTGCTCAAGTTCGTCCACGTCCACGGCCGCGAGGATCGCCGCGAGGGCATCCTCCTCCAGCCTCCGGAGGTCTTCGATCAAGGATCCGTTCGCCGTTCGCGGGAGCCCGCGGGTTCCTGCTGACGCGGGGCTTAACCGCGGACTGCTAGTTGTCCAGGGCCGACCGCGCCCGGTCCGCGAGGGACGCGAACGCATCGGGGCTTCGGATGGCGAGGTCGGCAAGAGCCTTTCGGTCCAGTTCCACCCCGGCCAGCCGCAGTCCGTTCATGAAGCGGGAATACGAGAGGTCGTTCTGGCGGGCAGCGGCGTTGATCCGGGTGATCCAGAGCCGGCGGAAGTTGCGCTTCTTCTTCTTCCGGTCACGGTAGGCGTGCTCCCAACCCCTCTCAACGGCATCCTTGGCCGTGCGGTACAGGTTCTTCCTGCCCCCGAAGTACCCCTTCGCGGAGCTGAGCACCTTCTTCTTGCGCTTGTTGCGTGCGACGGCGTGGGTCGAGCGCGGCATCGGTCATCGCCTCCTATGAGCCAGGGAGCATCCGGCGAACCCGTGCAACATCGGCCTTGGATGCCAATGTCGCCGAGCCGAGCCGGCGCTTCCGCTTCTTATTCTTCTTGGTGAGCATGTGGGACTTGTTGGCCCTCCTCCTCACGAGCTTTCCGGATCCCGTCGTGCGGAAGCGCTTAGCCGCGCCCCGGTTCGACTTCATCTTCGGCATACGTTCTCCCTCAGTCCAGCGTGTCGTTGATCTCTTCGGCCGACCTCGCGGCTCCGCGCAAGTGCGGGGCGTCCCTTGAGGTCAGTGCTTCAACGGGGTCAGAATCATGGACATCTGACGGCCCTCGAAGTTGGGATACTGTTCTATCTTCCCGAATTCCCCCAGGTCTTCGGTGAGGCGCAGAAGGACCTGCCGTCCCAGTTCCGGGTGAGTGATCTGCCGTCCGCGGAACATCATGGTCAGCTTCACCTTGTTCCCCTCCTTGAGGAAGCGCCGTGCGTGACGGAGCTTGAAATCATAGTCGTGGTCCTCGATTCCAGGCCGGAATTTCACTTCCTTGATCTGGGTCGTGTGCTGCTTCCTTCTGGCCTCCCGAGCAGCGCGAGCCGCCTTGTACTTGTACTTCCCGTAGTCCATCATGCGGACCACGGGCGGCCTCGAGTCGGGAGCGACCTCTACCAGGTCGAGTCCCTTCTCTGCAGCCCGGGCGCGTGCATCGTCCAGTGAAACGATCCCGACCTGCCCGCCACCTTCCTCGATCAGCCGAATTGGGCTGATCCGAATCTGTTCGTTTACCCGGACACGTTTATCTGCGATCTTGGAACTCTCCTTACTTTCCGAGGCGGCTCCGCCGCCCGTTTCGCCGCTCCCTTGCCCCCAACAAAAAAGGCCCGGAATGTCCGGGCCGTATGACCAGCCGAGCGGGGCGCATGCGCCTGCCGCCGACCTGGGACCCGGAAGCCCGCTAGCTACGAGGGTGAGAGGCGGTCAGTCCTCTTCTTCCTGATTTGTGGTGTCGCAACTGCTGTGGGTACCGCCCGCAAAAAGGATCGGTACAGACTTGAATTATCGGGGATAGGATCCGCCGATGTCAAGTAACTTCGTCGACCAGGCCCACTGGATCGGATCCGTCTCCCTGCTCTAAGAGATACTGAACGTCATGTCAGAGAACGATTTGAGACTTCATTCTTCAACTGCTGTATGAAGTCGTTCCGAGTCAACGCGACTTGCTTCCGCTTCGCCCCGCGTTTCCGAACGGAGACCGTTCCGGCTTCCGCTTCGCGCTCTCCAACGATCCCCATGTACGGGACCTTCATGGTTTCGGCAGCCCGGATGCGGTAACCGAGGGTATCGCGTTCGTCGACTTCGGCTCGCAGCCCCTCTCGCCGGAGTTGCTCCGCCAACTCCCTGGCCGACGACGTCCATTGCTCCGACACGGGCAGAATCCGAACCTGCTCGGGCGCCAGCCAGAGGGGGAACGCCCCGCCGTAGTGCTCGATCAACCCGCCGACAAAGCGCTCCATGGAACCCAACAGCGTGCGATGGATGACTACCGCCTGATGGCGCTGATTGTCGGACCCCACGTACTCAAGACCGAAGCGCTCGGGCATCAGGAAGTCGAGCTGGAAAGTGCCTCCCTGCCATTCCCGGCCCAGGGCATCGGTGACCAGGATGTCCACCTTGGGTCCGTAGAAGGCACCTCCGCCCTCGTCGACCTCGTAGTCGAGCCCCCGGTCCCGCAGCACGCCGGCAAGGCGGTCTGAGGCCGAGTCGTAGACGGCCGGGTCGCCGATGGCCTTCTCGGGACGGGTGGACAGCGCTGTGCGGTATTCGTAGCCGAAGACCTTGAGCAGGTAGTCCCCCAGATCCAGGAGGCGGCCGTACTCCTCCTCGATCTGGTCCTCGCGGATGAAGATGTGGGCGTCGTCCTGGGTGAAGGAGCGAACGCGCAGCATCCCGTGCAGCGCCCCCGAGCGCTCGTAGCGGTAGCAGGTCCCCAGCTCGGCGAACCGCAGGGGAAGGTCCCGGTAGGAACGGATCCCGGAGCGGTAGATCATGAAGTGGTGGGGGCAGTTCATGGGCTTCAAGCGGAACCGCTCCCCGTCGTCGTCCATCGCCGGGAACATGTCGTCGCTGAAGACGTCCAGATGGCCCGAGATGCGGTACAGCTCCTCATTGGCCACATGCGGCGTAAAGACGAGCTCGTACCCGTGCTCGATCAGCGTCTGCTTCAGGAAGTCCTCGATGATGTGCCGCACGCGCCCCCCGTGGGGGTGCCACAGCACGAAGCCGGAGCCCACCTCTTTCTGGATCGAGAAGAGGCCCAGGCGCTTGCCCAGCACGCGGTGGTCCCGCTTCTTCGCCTCCTCGAGACGATGGAGGTGGGTGCGCAGTTCCTTCTTCTGGAAGAAAGCGGTGCCGTAGATGCGCTGGAGCATCTGGCGGCGCTCGTCACCCCTCCAGTACGCGCCCGCCGCGGTGAGCAGCTTGAAGTGCCGCAGCCGGCCGGTGCTCGGGACGTGAGGCCCCCGGCAGAGGTCGAGGAAGGGACCGTCCTGGTACACGGAAATGATCTCGTCTTCCCCGAATTCCTCCAGCCGTTCGAGCTTGAGGGGGTCGTCGGCGAAGAGTTCGCGGGCTTCCTCCCGGGTGACGACCCGGCGCTCGAAGGGGTAGTCCGCCTCGACAACCCCGTCCATCCGCTCCTGGATGGCCTCGATCTGCTCGGGCGTGAAGGGCGCGGGGACGTCGAAGTCATAGTAGAAGCCGTCATCGATCGCCGGACCGAAGCCGATCCCTGCCTCCGGGACCATTTCACGCACCGCCGTGGCGAGGACGTGGGCGGCGGAGTGGCGCAGGACGGGCAGGGCCTCCGGGTCGCGCTCGGTGAGGAGGCGGACGGACGCGCCGTCGGTGAGCGGCTGGTCGAGGTCGGCGACCTCGCCGTCGACAACCGCGGCCAGCGCGGCCCGGGCCAGGCCGGGTCCGATTTCGGCGGCGAGCGTGGCGGAACTCGACCCCGGAGGCAGCGCGACCGCGCGGCCGTCGGGCAGCGTGACGTTGATGGGTTGGCTGTTCATGGCGCTAATAGTAACGCGCTTGCGGGCACCGGTGGGCAGGGGACCCCGCAGTCCGTGGATGAATCCCGGCGAGCACCGAGAGCGGCGAGGCGCCGGAGCGCGTCGCGGGTGGCCGGCCCTACCGTCCCGGCGGCCAGGGCGTCCCCGTGACGCGGTCCATCGGATCTTCGCTCTGACCGGGACGGAACGCCTGCCGGGCCGCCATGTCGTAGCGGTCGCCGGGGGCCAGGAAGTAGAACAGGCCGCCGCCGTCCAGGGTGGCCTGGTGGTCGTAGATCACCGCGTAGCTTTGGCCGACGACTTCGAAGCGGTCGCCCCGCACCACGATGGCGGTGTTCTCGTCCAGGCCGATTCCCAGCAATTCGGGCTTGGCGCGGATCACCTCGACCATGTCGAAGTGGCGGTTGCGGCGCAGCAGGTGCTGGTCGATCCCCACACCCTTGAGGAAGCCGAGGCCGACCTCGTGGTCGCCCATCATGACGGTGTTCGTGCGGGTGTCACCCCGCACGAGGTACGATCCCTGGATCGACGCCCCCGCCGAGGATCCGCCGATGACGCCACCGCGGCCCAGCACGTCCCAGAGGGCTTCGTGAACCTTCGTGTCCAGGTAGGAGTCGGCCAGCCGCCACTGGCGTCCCCCGGTGAACCATACGCCGCGGGCCTCCCGAAGGGGTGCGGCGAAGGCATCGGTGTCGGCGACGTCCCGGTCGTAGGTGTGAAGCACGGTGATGTTGTGGGCTCCCGCGGCCTCGAACGCGCGCCTGCCACCGAAGTACTGGTCGTACTGCGGAGCCCCGCCAGCTGTCGGAATGATGACGATGGGTGCCGACGGCCCTCCCGCAAGTTGCACGAACCGCTGGAAGACAGCCGGGTCGGAAAGGGCTCCCCCCGCGACGATCAGGGTTCCGTTCTCGGGGCCCACCTGCTGGGCCTGGACCGAAGGCGGGGCCACCAGGGGAAGGAGGATGAACAGGGCGAGTGGAGCGAGCCGGGAGGTCTTCACAGGGGTTCTCCGTCGAGGGTTGACTGTGGCGGACGAAGGCCGGCGCCAGCACCCTCGCCCGGAGGCCAATAGTGGCCCCGGAGGCGACCGGGTGAAAGTACCCATCGTGTTGCCGCCCGCCACGGACCGCTCCACATTCGTCGCTCTCTGACCCTAGCCAGCGAGGAACCAGCCCCCATGATCCGTTTCCGGTCGACCCCCGTCCTCGTGATCGGCTTCCTGTCCGGGTGCGCCGCCGAACAACCCCATGACGGCCCGCCCTCCACCGGAGAGGAGTTGATCGACGCCGCCATCGCCTACCACGACCCCGCCGGCGAATGGCCGTCGCTGCGCCACGGTTTCGTGATCGACCAGTCGCGCCCCGACGGAAGCAGCCGCAGCGCAACGGTGCGGCTCGACGTCCCGAGGAGCACGTTCAGCTACGAGGAGGACACCGGGGAAGGGCTCGTCGCCAAGGGCGTCACGGACGATGGCTGTTTCACGACCGTCGATGGCCGGCAGCCCACCGAGGAGCAGGTGACGAGCCTGCGACTGGACTGCCCCGCGATCGAGCGAATGCGGAACTACTACCTGTACCTGTGGGGCCTCCCCATGAAGCTGCGCGACCCCGGTACCATCATCGATCCAGCCATCGCCGACGACGAGTTCGACGGCCAGGCGACGAAGGTGGTCAAGGTGGCGTACGACCCGGACGTCGGCACGGACACCTGGTACTTCCACTTCGACCCCGCCACCTACCGGATGGTCGGCTACCAGTTCTACCACGACGAGACCACCGGCCGGGGCGAGTACATCCTGCTCTCCGGGGAACGTGACGTGCTGGGGATGAAGATCCCCGCCGAGCGGCGCTGGTTCACGAACGCGGAGGACAGCTACCTAGGGACGGATGTGCTGGTGGATGACTTCCCGGGGGGACCGGAGGGGTAGCCACGGCTGCCGGCCGAGCCCGACGGGCCGCGACCGCAAAGCGGGGTCTGGACGCTGCCGCGCCCTGACCCCGCTTCTTTCTGCTCGCTTCCGCGGCCCTTTCCCCGCTTGGGGGGAAGCCGCCGCTCGATACGCAGGCGGCCCGCCTAGTACATCCCGCCCATGTCACCACCGCCGCCCGGCATGGCCGGCTTCTCCTCTTCCGGGCGCTCGACAACCACCGCCTCGGTGGTCAGGAGGAGGCTCGCGATCGACGCTGCGTTCTGAAGCGCGCTGCGCACGACCTTGGTCGGGTCGATGACTCCCGCCGACACGAGGTTCTCGTACACGTTCGTCTGCGCGTTGTACCCAAAGCCGCCCTCGCCGTCGCGAACCTTGGCCACGACGATCGAGCCCTCGGCGCCGGCGTTCACGGCGATCTGCCGGATCGGGGACTCGAGGGCACGGCGCAGGATGTTGACGCCGATCTGCTCGTCCTCGCGGTCGAGGTTCAGGTCGTCCAGCGCCGTCTGCGCCCGGAGCAGCGCAACCCCGCCGCCCGGCACAATGCCCTCTTCCACGGCCGCGCGGGTCGCGTGGAGCGCGTCTTCCACCAGCGCCTTCTTCTCTTTCATCTCGGTCTCGGTCGCCGCGCCGACGTTGATCACCGCCACGCCGCCGGCCAGCTTGGCCAGCCGCTCCTGGAGCTTCTCGCGGTCGTAGTCGGAGGTCGACTTGTCGATCGCGGTCTTGATCTCCTCGATGCGGCCGTGGATCTTGTCCTCGGCACCGGCCCCGTCGATGAGTGTCGTGTTGTCCTTGTCGATCACGACGCGCTTGGCGGTTCCGAGGTCGCTGAGCACCGCGTTCTCCAGCTTGAAGCCGACTTCTTCCGAGATCACCTGGCCGCCGGTCAGGACTGAGATGTCCTGCAGCATGGCCTTGCGGCGGTCACCGAAGCCCGGCGCCTTCACCGCGGCCACCTTCAGCGTTCCCCGCAGCTTGTTGACCACCAGCGTCGCAAGCGCCTCGCCCTCGACGTCCTCGGCGATGATCATGAGGGGCTTGCCCATCTGGGCGACCTTCTCAAGGACCGGAAGGAGGTCCTTCATGGAAGAGACCTTCTTGTCGTGGATGAGGATCATCGGGTCCTCGAGGACCGCTTCCATCCGCTCCGGGTCGGTCACGAAATAGGGCGACAGGTAGCCCCGGTCGAACTGCATGCCTTCGACCGTGTCCAGCTCGGTCTCCAGGCCACGCGCTTCCTCGACGGTGATGACGCCGTCCTTGCCGACCTTCTCCATGGCCTGCGAGATGAGCTCGCCGATCTCCATGTTGCTGTTGGCCGAGATGGCGCCAACCTGGGCGATTTCCCGCTTGCCCTTGGTCTCGGTGGAGGAGTCGGCAAGGACCCGCACGACGACGTCCACTCCCTTGTCGATGCCCCGCCGGATGCCCATCGGGTTGGTGCCGGCGGTCACGTTCTTCAGTCCCTCGCCGTAGATCGCCTCGGCGAGCACGGTGGCCGTGGTGGTGCCGTCGCCCGCCACGTCCGATGTCTTCGTGGCGACTTCCTTGACCATCTGGGCACCCATGTTCTCGACCGGGTCCTCCAGTTCGATCTCCTTGGCCACCGAAACGCCGTCCTTGGTCACCGTGGGCGAGCCGAACTTGCGGTCGATGACCACGTTCCGGCCCTTGGGCCCGAGGGTGACCTTGACGGCCCTGGTGAGCTTGTCCACCCCGGCCTTCAGCCGGGCGCGCGCCTCGATGTCGAAAACCAGTTCCTTCGCTGCCATTTCACTTGTCTCCTGTTGTGTTCTCCGGCGGGCGCCGCCAGGGCGCCTTCCGGCCAGTTAGTGGTTGATGATGGCCAGAATGTCCGATTCGCGAAGAATCAGAAACTGGTCTCCGTCGACCGTGACCTCGGTGCCGCTGTACTTCCCGTACAGCACCCGGTTTCCAGCGGCGACATCCATGGGGATCCGGGTCCCTTCGTCGGACAGCTTGCCGGGTCCCACGGCGACGATTTCGCCTTCCTGCGGCTTCTCCTTGGCGGTGTCCGGGATGTACAGGCCACCCCGCATCTGCTCGGCCTCTTCGAGGGCCTTCACCACCACGCGATCCGCCAGCGGCTGGATCTTCTTCGCGCCAGACATGCGCTCCTCCTTGGGAATGGTTGGGTTGGGTTGGGTTTGCGGGCGACTCGCCCACGCTGTTAGCACTCAAGACAATGGAGTGATAACAGCACTGGAGGTTCGCAATTTGCCCCTGACGTGTCAACCCCGGCTGGCGAGGGGTGCCATCAGCGATCCAGGCGCGGTTCGCCGGCGATCCAGGCGGGTGATTCTTCAGCGATCCAGGTGGGCCCCGGCGATCCCCAGACCCTCGAGGGTAAGGAACGGCTCGACCCTGTCTACCGACACCGTGTAGGGGCCGATCACGGGCGCGAAGCCCCCGGTCGCCACCACCAGAAGATCGTCCGCACCCCAGCTCTCCCTGATCCGGGCCACCATCCCGTCGACCGAGTCCACGACCGAGTAGAAGACCCCGCTCTGAATACAGGCCTCGGTGCGGCGGCCTATGACCTCGTCGGGAGGAACCAGTTCCACCGTCGGCAGCTTGGCGGTGCTCCGGGCCAGCCAGTCGAGCCCGGCGCTGAGCCCGGGGGCGATCACTCCCCCGCGGAAGACGCCGTTGGCCGTGATGCAGTCGAAGGTGGTCGCCGTGCCGAGGTCGACGGCGATGGTGTTCCGGCCAAAGCGCACCTTGGCGGCCAGGGTGTTCACGATACGGTCCGCGCCCACCGTGAGCGGCTCCTCGACGTCGAGTTCGATGGGGAGATCCGATCGGGCGCTGACATTGAAGACCGAGCCGTCCACAAGGGACGCCATCACCCGTCGAAGAGTTCGGTCCCCGGAGGGCACCACGGATCCGATGACCCCCCGCCGGATGGAAACGGCCTGGGGACCCGAATCCAGCAGCGCCCTCAGGAGCACCCTGTACTCGGCCTCCGTCCGCGGCACGCGGCTACTCACCCGCCAGTGATCGTGGACCGTGCCCCCAGAGAGGCTCAGGAGCCCGAAGACCGTCTCGGTGTTCCCTACATCGGCAACCAGCTGACAGTCCATTGCTACCTCCCTGGGGCGCGCACCGGAAAGGGCCGCACCCGGTTTGACGTGCCGGGCCTCACCTCAACTCGACGGATCCGGCGACCACGCGCAGGTGGGTGCCGGCGTCGTTACGCACTTCCAGCGAACCGTCGGAGCAGAGACGGACGGCCATCGCCGAGAGTCCCTCGACGGTGCGCGGACCATGGGATGAATGTCGCACCGCGCCGTCGACCGACAACCTCCGCCCGTTCAGGAGGGACCGCGACTGGAGTTCGGCCAGCTCTTCCCGGGGGATGGGCGGCCCGGGCCGTGACCATACCGGATCGAGGGCGTCCATGACCGCCGAGAGCACCTGCCCCCTTGTGACGGTGTGTCCCGTCTCCACCGCTACGGAAGTCGCCGGCGGTGTCAGCCCGGACGGCAGGTCGTCCCGGCGCTGGTTCAGGTTGAGACCGATTCCGGCGAGCACCCACTCGCCGACCAGCTCGCAGAGGACGCCTCCCAGCTTCCGGCCGTTGGCGAACAGGTCGTTGGGCCACTTGAGGGCGATGCTCAGCCCGGGCGCGGCGGCCTCGATCCCCCGCGCCGCCGCCAGGCCCGCACGCAGCGGAAGCACCTCGGCGCCCCCTTCGGCCGCTGAGCGGACGACCGTAAACCAGAGTCCCAACGGCGTGTCGGAGTGCCATTGCCGCCCCCTCCGCCCCTTGCCGGCGCTTTGCATGTCGGCGACCACCAGCGCCGGGGCGGGCGATCCCTCCCGGATGAGGGCTCTGGCGCGGTCGTTCGTGGACCCGATGCGTGCGTGGAACTCCACCGTGGCGACCGACAGTCGTGCGGCCCATGCCGCCGCGGAACGCCCCTCCCACGCGGCTCGGGCAGGGAGGCCGGCTTCGGCAGGCCGCTCGCTCGACGGGCCGCTGCTCACCGGGCGGCTGCTCACCGGGCCGCCACGAACCACAGGAACAGCGCGCCCACCGCCCACAGATAGGGCGCGAAGCGGTGGAAGGACCGGTTTTCGAGCATCGCGCGGAACATCCGGATCGCGAGCACGCCTGTCAGGCAGGCGACAATGGCCGCGGTGGCCAGTACCGGAAGGGTCACCGTGCCCGCCGCCGCTACCGAGAGATCGCCCGCGACCGGCGCAAGTCCGTCGCCGGAGGACGCCACGCCGCCGGCCGAGATAACGTCGGGGAGCTTGAGCAGGGCCGCGCCAGCCACCGCCGGCACCGACATCAGAAAGGAAAACGCCGCCGCTTCCCTGGGGTCGACGCCTCTCCAGAGCGCGGCCACGACGGTGGCGCCGGACCGGGAGATGCCGGGGACGATCGCCGCCACCTGCGCCAGTCCCACGACCACCGCCGTGCCGGCCCCCAGACACCCCGAGGGCTCCCGGGCCAGCGCCCGGCTCGCCGTCCATACGACGCAGCCGGTCACGAGCAGGGCCGCGCCGGTGACGGCGGGCGCCTCGAAGAGAGACTCGAAGAAGCCGCCGAAGCCGACGCCGGCGACCGCGGCCGGCACCGACGCCAGCAGGAGCAGTCCGGCGTAGCGGAGCTGCATCCGGTCCCTGCCCGCGACGCCCGCCAGCAGCGCCCCGATCCGCGCCCGGTACACGACCAGCACCGACACCAGGGTCGCAAGGTGCAGCGCGACCTCGAATCCCACGCCCGGGACTTCGAGGCCGAGGAGTGTCTGTCCCATGACCAGGTGCCCGGAGCTGGACACGGGAAGGAACTCGGTCGCGCCCTGGAGGAACCCCAGGAGGACACCCTCGTACCAGGTCACGCGTCAGGTCCCGTCGCTGGCGGGGCGGTCATCGCCCGCCGCGGGGCTCGCCACCCCCGTTCGTACCCGCGATCACCTCCTCGTAGTACGCCTCATAAAGAGGAAGCACGCGGCCGACCCCGAACCGCTCCACGGCGACGTCCCGGGCCGCCTCGCTGAAGCGATTCCACCGCACCGGATCACCGAGGATCTCCACGCCCGCGGCCGTGGCCTCCTCCACCGCGCCAACCGGCACGAGGAGCCCCGCCTCCCCGTGCGGCACGACTTCGGGCAATCCCCCCGCCCGGTATCCCACGACGGGCACCCCGCACGACAGGGCTTCCAGCGCCGCCAGGCCGAACGATTCGCGGTCGCTGGTCATGAGGAAGAGGTCGGCGCACGCGAGCAGCTCCTCGATCGCGGCGTGCTTGCCCAGGAAGATCACGTCCTCCTCCACCCCCAGCGCCCGGGCCCGCTCGGCGGCGCGGGGCCGGTCCGGACCATCACCCGCCATGACGAGACGGGCCGGAACCTCGCGCCGGATCCCCGCGAAGACCTCGATCACGTCCCCGACCCGCTTCACGGGGCGGAAGTTGGATACGTGCATCACGATCTTCTCCCCGCCGGGCGCGAAGATGTCGCGGTGGCACGGATCACGGCCCCGGTGGAAGACATCGGTGTCCACGAAGTTGGGAATCACGCGGATCCGCTCCCGCGGCACGTTGAAGTCCCGGACCGTGACCTCCTTCAGGAAGCGGGACACCGCCGTGACGCCCTGCGAGCGCATGATCGAGAAGCGCGTGATCGGGTGGAAGGAGGGATGAAGTCCGACCAGGGTGACGTCGGTCCCGTGCAGGGTGGTCACGAGGGGCGGGCCGCCGTTCTCTTCCAGCATCGCGCGGGCGATCCAGGCCGATGTGGCGTGGGGGATCGCGTAGTGGACGTGGATGATGTCCAGCGACTCCCGCAGGACGGTGTCGTGGATGGCCGCCGCCAGTGCCAGCGTGTAGTGCGGGTGTTCGAAGAGGGGGTAGCGTTCCATCTCCACTTCGTGGAAGTAGACCCGCTCGTGAAATCCCGACAGGCGGAAGGGCTGGGCGTAGGAGATGAAGTGAATCTCGTGCCCGCGCGCGGCCAGGCCGATCCCGAGTTCCGTGGCAACGGCGCCGGAGCCGCCATAGGTCGGGTAGCAGGTGATTCCGACCTTCACTGTGCCACCTCCGCCGCCGCCCGGCTCGCCCCGGCGCGGCTGCCGCCCCCGCCCGCCCGCCACGCGTTCACGACGGCTGCCTGCTGCGCGGCCAGCGAGGCCGTGCCGTCCACGGTGACCGCATCGGTCCCGAGCTGATGGCGAAACCACGTGACCTGCCGCTTCGCGTAGCGTCGCGTGGCCACCCGGGTCCGCTCCACCGCCTCTTCCAGGGTGATCCACCCGGCCAGGTGATCGGCCATCTCCCGGTACCCCACCCCGTTCAGCCCCGGATCATCGCGCGTGTACCCGGCCGTGAGCAGTCCCGCCACCTCGTCCCGGAAACCGCCCGCCACCATGTCGTGGACACGCCGCCGGATCCGCTCGTCCAGGACCTCTCTCGGGACGTCCAGTACACACACCACGCAGGGAAGCGGTTTTCCATCGGTGGGATGGCGGTGATGCCACCATGATAGTCCGCGGCCCGTCAGGATAGTGATTGTGATGGTTCGGAGCATGCGCTGACATCCCCCCGCGATCGCAACCTCGGCGCGCTCAGGGTCCAGTGCGCGCACCCAGCGCTCGATTTCGGGCCTCGGCAGGGCGCCCAGCGCAGCCTCGAGCGCTTCCCGCCGGGCGGGGTCCAGGGAGGGCTCGCGGAAGATCGGATCGGTCAGCACCCTGAGGAAGAACCCCGTCCCGCCGGCGAGCACCGGCACACGCCCCCGGGCCTGGATGGCGCCGATCCAGCGCCGGGCGTCACGGCCGAACTCGCCTGCGCTGTAGCGCTGGTCCGGGTCGCGGATGTCGAGGCCGTGATGAGGGACGAGCACCCGTTCCCGCGCGCCCACCTTGTCCGTGCCCACGTCCATGCCGCGGTAGACCTGCCGCGAGTCCATCGAGATGATCTCGCCGTCCACTTCCCGGGCCACGAGGAGCGACAGCGCGGTCTTCCCCGCCCCGGTCGGCCCCACGATGGCGATCATGTGCGCCCGAACTTCCGCCGCAGTTCCCCGAGTCCGAGACGAACGATCGTGGGGCGGCCGTGGATGTCATGATAGGGCAGCTCGGTGGCGAAAAGCTGGTCGAAGAGCTCCTGCATCTCCTCGGAGGAGAGGCTCTGGCCCGCCTTGATCGCCCCCTTGCAGGCGAAGCTCATGGCCACGCGCTCGTTCTGGTTGCGGGCGGAACGCATGAGGTCCGAGCCGTGCGTCAGTTCATGCATCATCTCCCGAACGCACCGCTCGGCGTCGAAGTAGCGGTGGGGGCTGGGCACCGCCTGGATGAGGATCGCGTCGTGGCCGAAGAGGGAAACATCGAAGCCGAGCCGGGCCAGCGGGCCCAACATGGACTCGATCACGTCCAGTTCGGGCTTTGTGAGCCGGATCGTGAAGGGGAATAGAAGGCGCTGGCCCTCCCCGTCGCCGCTCTCGAAGCCGTGGATGATCCGCTCGTAGAGGACGCGTTCGTGGGCCGCGTGCTGGTCCACGATGATCACCCCGTCCCGGGTCTCCGCCAGGATGAAGCTGTTGTGGATCTGCAGGAGCGAGGGCCTGCGGGAGCCGGGCACGTGCGTCTCTTCGGACTCGGTAACGTCCCCGCCGTTCGCGGCGCGCGACCGGAACAGGTGCATCTGGGCGATGTCGGAGTCTTCATGAGTGCCGGCCCCGGTGTCGCCCGCCGCAGAGTCGCCTTCCTCCTCGTTCGGTGTCTCCGCCGGGTCGTGGTGCCCAAGGCCGATCCCGCCCTCGCGCACCACCTGAAGGGGGGCCGGCTTGCCCCACGCCGCGGCCGAATCGATCCCTTCCAGCGTCTCGCGGACCGACGCCCCGACGAATTCCTCGATTCCGCGGCGCCGGTGGAAGCGGACCTCGGACTTGCCGGGATGCACATTCACGTCCACCTCGCCGCGCGATACGCCCAGGAAGAGAAAGAACCACGGCTTCACGCCCTGGGCCACGGTGGTGCGGTATCCCTCGTCCGCAGCCTTGACGACCCGGGAGTCGTGAAACGGGCGACCGTTTATGAAGAGGTGGACGCGACGGAATCCCGGACGCGCCAGGTCGGGGCGCTGGACCGCACCGTTCAGACGGAGGGCGCCGCGCTGGGCGGAGAGGGGGATGAGCCCCGCCTCGTCGGCATCGGGCCAGACCTGGCCGATGCGGGTGGACAGGTCCCGTCCCGCCGGCAGGTCCAGCACGCCGCGCCCGTTGACCTCGAAGACGAAACGCACGCCCAGTTTGGCCAGCGCCAACGCGTGCAGGACTTCCGAGACGGCCCGGGTCTCCACACCCGCGCTGCGCAGGAACCGGGCTCTCACGGGCGTGTTCAGAAAGAGGTTCTTCACGTCCACGGTCGTCCCGTGCCGGCGGGCGGCGTCCTCGACGCCCTGCATCTTCCCCGCGAGCGAGCGCAGGCGGGACCCCGTGTCCTGCCCTTCGGCCGCGGTCTCGATGACCATCCGCGACACGGCGGCGATCGACGGGAGCGCTTCCCCGCGGAACCCCAGCGTGTGGATGTCGCGCAGATCTTCGGCATGGCGGATCTTGCTGGTGGCGTGGCGGTCCAGACAGAGCAGAACATCCTCTCGCACCATGCCGCATCCGTCGTCGGCGACGACGATGCGACTCTTTCCGCCTTGCTCGATGGCCACCCTGACGCTACCCGCCCCCGCGTCGAGCGCGTTCTCGACCAGCTCCTTCACCACCGAGGCCGGGCGCTCCACGACCTCACCGGCGGCGATCTGGTTCGCCACCGGGTCCGGCAGCACCCGGATCCGCGGGCGGGGGGAGCGCCTGGTCATGGCCGGGGGCCGCGCTTCTCGCCGCCTCCGCCGTGCCCGGGACCCTCCGCGCGGCGAGACTCATCCTCCGGAAACCCGAAAAAACGAGCCGCGTTCGTCCAGGTGTCCTCGGCCACCTGCTCCAGCGACTCGCCCCGGATGCCCGCCAGCGCACGAGCCACGTGGACCACGTGGGCGGGTTCGTTGCGCCGCCCGCGCATGGGCACCGGCGACAGGTACGGTGCGTCCGTCTCGATCATGTACCTGCGCGACGGCACCTGGCGGACGAGTTCGGCGTCGAAGTGCTTGAAGGTGACGATCCCGGTGAAGGAGACGAGCCACCCGGCATCGAGCGCCGCCGCCATCAGATCCCCGGATCCGGTGAAGCAGTGGAGCACTCCCGTCACCTGCCCCATCGATTCGAGGATGACCGCCCGCGTGTCGGCTTCGGCGTCGCGCGAGTGCACGACCAGGGGAAGCCCCAGCTCCGCGGCCAGCCCCACATGCTGCTCGAAGCTGCTGCGCTGCGCGTCCCTGGGCGCGTTGTCGTAGAAGTAGTCCAGCCCGGTCTCCCCGATGGCGACGCAGCGCCGGTGCGAGGCGACGTCGCGCACGACCGCGAGACCGGTGCGTCGAGCGGGACCGTCAACGGAGTGGGGGTGGATCCCGGCCGAGCACCAAAGGGCGCTGTCCTCGCAGGCCAGCTCCAGGGCGGCAAGGGAGTCGTCGTCGTCGGACGCGATCGTGACGATGCGGGAAACCCCCGCCTCCCGCGCCCTCCGCAGCACGGCGGCGCGGTCCGCGCTGAACGCGCGGTCTGTCAGGTGACAGTGGGAGTCGGCGAACTTCACACCGCCGCGGCTCTCCGTGCGGCCCGCTCCTTCGCGCGCGCTTCGCCCGTGCCGTAGCGCTTCTGGATCTCGAGGAGGGCCGGAGAGGCAATGAAGATTGACGAGTAGGTGCCGATCAGCACGCCGAGAATGAGCACCATGGCGAAGTCACGGATCACAGCGCCACCCAGGATGAGCAGGGACAGGAGCACCGCCAGGGTCGTGCCGGAGGTGAGCACCGTGCGCGGCAGGGTCTCGTTGATGGAATAGTTGACCAGACGGTACGGGTCTTCGCGACGTCCGCCCCGCTTGTTCAGGTTCTCGCGGATACGGTCGAAGACCACGATGGTGTCGTTCAGTGAATACCCCAGAATCGTCAGGATCGCCGCGACCGTGGGGAGCGCGATCTCCACCCGGAAGAGGGCGAGAAGGCCCAGGATGATCAGCACGTCGTGAGCCGTCGCGATCACCGACGCGAACCCGAAGCGGAGCTCGAAGCGGAAGGCGATGTACAGGAGCGTGAGGACAAACGAGAAAACGACGGCCAACAACGCCTTCTGCTGCAACTCCGCCCCGATCTTGGGTCCCACCGCTTCCCGGCGCACCACCTCGAACGTGCCCTCGCCGAAGGTGGCCGCGGCCTGCGCGGCGATGGCCGCACCGACATCCTCGACTTCCACCCCCTCCTGGATCGGCGCCCGGACGACGAACTCGTTGTCGTCGCCAAAGCGGGTGATCGGGGGCGCGTCCACGCCGCCGAGCGCCTGGCGCAACTCATTGTCCGTGGTGGGCTGCTCGAAGCGGAGCTGCACCAGCACGCCCCCGGTGAAGTCCACCCCGTAGTTCTGCCAGCTTCCGATGAGCACCACGTTGGCGACCATGGCCCCGATGCCCAGCGTCAGAACGACGCCGGAGACGATGTACGCCTTCCGGCGCATCGCGATGAATCCGTACTTCGCTTCGTGAAAGAGCCACATGGCTGATGGTCCCTGTAAGGCGTTGCTAAATGCTGATCGGGTCCGAACCGCGCTTCCTCGACAGATACATCATGAAGAGGGTGCGGGTCACATAGAGGGCCGAGAAGAACGACGCTACGATCCCGATGCAGAGCGCAACCGCGAAGCCGCGGACGGGCCCGGTACCGAACTGGAAGAGGATCAACCCGGTGATCAGCGTGGTGATGTTGGCGTCCACGATGGCGGAAATCGCATTGCCGAAGCCCTCGTCGACCGCCGTGCGGGGCGCGCGCCGGGCGGCGAGTTCCTCACGTATTCGCTCGAAGATGAGAACGTTGGCGTCCACGGCCATCCCGATGGAGAGGATCAGCCCGGCGATCCCCGGCAGGGTCAGGTTCGCGTTGAAGATGGCCAGCCCCCCGAGCACGAGGAGCACGTATACGCCCAGCGCGAGAATCGCCAGGAGTCCCGCCACTCTGTAGTAGAAGAGCATGACGCCGACGACGGCAATGAGGCCGACGATGCCCGCGATCTGGCCCTGGTCGATGGAGTCCTGGCCCAGTGAGGGGCCGACCTGGCGCTCCTCCATGATCCGGAGCGGTGCCGGGAGGGCCCCCGCTCTGAGTACCAGAGCAAGGTCGGTCGCCTCCGACATGTCCGCCGAGCCCAGATCGATCGATCCCCGGGACCCGATCCGGTCACGGACGACCGGCGCACTCACCACTTCTCCATCCAGAACGATCGCGATGCGGTCGCCGATGTGGGCGCCGGTGAGCTGCTGGAAGGCGCGGCCGCCACGACGGTTGAGGTCGAAGAGGACCTGCGGTTGGTTGAACTGCTGGTCACGGTTGGCCGTGGCGTCGTCCAACTGGTCACCGGTGAGGAACGGGTCCTCTTCCAGGACATATAGCTCGCGGTAGAAGCGCCCCCCGATCGGGATTGAATCCCGTCCCCACTGCAGGCTGACGTCGCGCGGGAGCGCACGCTCGAACTCGGGGAGGTCCATGAACTCGGTGGCAGTTTCCACATCGGCGGCGTCGACGTTGTAGGTGCCGACGTCCCCCCGGTTGAGGAGGCCCGTAAAGGGGCGGAGGTTGAGTTCCTCCTCCTCCGGTTCGGCGACCGCGGCCGTGTCGTCTCCCCCGGCCGCCGCGGCGCTGTCCGCGGTCGCCGCCGAGTCGTCCGGCTCACTGAACAGAAGCTGCTCGATGGAGGTGGTCTCGCCCGTCTCTGTCGCCCTGCCCATCGCCCGCAGCCCCTCCTCGCCGATGGCTACGACCACGGCCCGATCGAGCCGTTCCAGGGCCTGGTCGACCTCGGTGGTCTCGAGCACCAGTTTCCACTCCAGGTAGGCTTGCCGGTTGATGATGTCCTTGGCCCGGGACTCGTCTTCCAGGCCAGCGAGCTCCACGATCAGCCGGTCGGTGCCGACCCTCTGAATCAGCGGTTCCTCTACGCCGAATTCGTCGACCCGGTTCCGAATGATGAGCTCCGCGCGCTCGATCCCGTCGGCACGGCGCTCGGCGGTGAGCGTTCCGTCGGGGTCGTCGATCTCCAGGACCAGGTGCATCCCTCCCTGAAGGTCGAGGCCCAGCTTGATACCCCGAGTCCACAGATAGCCCCCGGAAAGGCCGATCGCCGCCAAAATGATGATGATCCGGCCTCGAAATGACTTCAGCATGGCACTTCCTATCCCCTTCGTGGACCTTCGGCGCGCGTTTTCTTGTCGGACGCTGCCTCCGAACGGCCGGTTTCAGCGGTGTACCGGCCCGCGGCGCCGTAATCGCAGCCTTGGAAGTTCGCCCGGGGCGGAAAGGGTGTCAATCACTGGGGGCGCGGAGGGGGGCGCCATGGGGGCGCAACCCGAGGTCTACGGTGCCTCGGCCGGCAGGTGAAGGCGGTACATCCTGACCATCTGGACGCCGAGTTCATCCGTGTGGACTCCGAGGACGTAGCCGGTGCCGATCTCGTACGGGTTCAGTTCCACGTGATCGATTCTCAGGTGGCACAGGAACTCGCCGCCGGGCTCGAACGCCAGCCATCGAGGCGCCTCCGCTCGGGGTCGCCGGTACGGCAGCACCCACACGCGCCCGTCCCGGCCCAGCATTGCGGCGGACATCGCCGGGAACACATCGGCCGCGGGACGTTCCGGGTCTACCAGGGCGTCGTCGAATCCCTCGCTCCAATTGGGGGAGTTGCGGCCTCCCCGGCTGGCTATGTGGTCCTCGCGCCACGCTCGCACATCCGCGGCGGTAACCTCCCTGCCGGGATCGGACCACCGGACAATGCGCCGCAGGCGGAGCCTCTCGTCCAGTAGTCGCACCTGGGTATCTCGCCCCTCCGCGAGCGCGATCGTGTTACCGCCGGCGTCGACGAAGGCGGAGGCCGCGAAGACCACGCTGAGCCGGAGATTGACCGCTGCGGACGCCCGCGTGTTTCCCATGCGCCTGCCCGCGAGACTGGCCAGGATGTCGAGTCGCCTGCCGTCCGGTCCGTGCACCTCTGCCGTGACGGAATCGTGCTCGGTGAAGTCCAGCCTTTCCATGGTGCTCCACCTATCCGTCGTGTTGATCGAACTACCGTTGTCCAGCACGCCGCCACCACGCGACGGATTCGGGTACACGGGATCCATCGTGACGGCCCGCGCCCACTCCCCGTTCGCCGCAAACACGTTGTAGCGCCAGGGACGATAGTCGCCGACCCACAGCGTGTCTCCGGGAAGGACCCAGATCTTCCACGGGTCGTTGAACTCGCCCGGTCCCTCGCCGTGGCGGCCCATGGAACGCAGGTGCGTGCCCGTCTCGTCGAAGATCCGGACTTCGCCGCTGGTCCGGTCAACTACGGCAACGGAGCCGTCGGACAGGCGGGCCACGCCCCGGATCGAACTGAACCACGCGTTTTCGTCGTCCTCCTGGTCCCCGACACTGAAGATCGGTTCTTCACCCAGGGTGCACGTCGCGTCCGAGTTGAAAGGGTCGCTGGTGACGATCTCGACGTCAGCGCTGTCGACGGCAATCGTGGGCTCGGGGGCGTCGGCGGAATCGCATGCCGCAGCGAGGAGCGCGAGAATCGGCAAAGCGACCGCCGCACGGGCGGCGCCCGGATTGTACTCGTGTCCGGTGGTGGGGTTCTGCATGGTCATGGCGGGCCCGTTCGTCGGTGAGCGTTCCCTGGAAGGTCGCCCAGGGTAAGGGTGTTAACCCACGGGGCGCAACTCGTTCCAGCGCTCGATGAAGGCGACCGCCGCGTCGACGAACGACTCGGTCATCGCACGGCCGCGCTCGGCGGTGCCTTCGGCCGGATCGCGAACGCCCCACACCCCTGTGCTCGACATCTCGGCCGACGAGGTTCCCTTCCCTGTCGATTCGTCTTTCAGCCCCTCGGCGAGGAAGAGCGCAAGCGCGGTCGGGTCGCCCGCGAGAACCTGGGGCACCATCGCCTCCAGATGGGCGGGCATCGTGAGGCGGGCAGGCTCCGCCGCCTCCATGTCCACCAGTTCGGGGATCAGGTACAGCGACGAGGAGGTCTCCCCGGTGCCGCCGTGACGGTCCAGCACCGGGGTCGACGGGTTTGGCTGCGCCACCTCCCGGGTCCGCACGGTGAAGGGACCCGCAACCGCGCCCAGGTCGACCGCGATGCCCGCCGTCTCCTGGTTGATGCGGTCGACGATGAAGGTCGTGATCGCACGGTTGCCGCCGTGCGCGTTCAGGATCAGAAAGCGCTTGAAACCATGCCGGATCAGGCTCTTGACGGATTCCACGTAGACTTCCTGAATCAGGGTCGACGGAAGCGTGACCGTCCCCGCGAAGCCCATATGGTACGGGGACTGCCCGGGCAGGAGGATGGGAGCCACGAGAACGTCGGCCCGCTGCGCGATGCGCTTCGCGCGCTCCACGCCGTTCAGGTAGTCGGTCCCGATCGGGAGGTGCGTGCCGTGCTGCTCGAGCGACGCCACCGGGATGATGACCAAGTCGCTGCGGGTCAGGAGGTCCTCGACTTCGGGCCGGGTCATGTGCGGCAGGTAGTTGTGGACTTTGAGGATGGGTGGCAGGTCGTTGGGCTGGGCGGTGGCGGGGGGTGAGAGGGCCAGGCAGGCGATGAAGACCGTGGCTGGAATGCGCATGGGGGTTGCTCCTTGGGGTCCGAGACCAGGTCGTCTGTCAGGCATCGAGTGCGGAAAGGACCGTGCAATGGACCTCGGCCTTCCGCCTTACGATAATGTCTACCAGGCAACCATGCGGAAAGCGGTTCAGATCGTAGGTGGGAGTGCGCTGATGGACTTCAAGGGGTAGGGGATCATGTTCAAGAGGCGGCAACTGATGCTGGCCGGATGGGCTCTGTTCGGGGTGTCTTTTTTTCTGACCTTCGTTCGCGCGGACGCCATGTACACCGGTCAGGCGGCCATGTCCCTGGCCGACTTCGCCCGGGAGGACATCCTGGACCGGGAGTGGATCGGATTGGTGGTCCTCGCGGTCACCAACGTCCTTATGATCTTGACACTCCTAAGTCATCGTATTAGGCGTGTGGCGAAAAGGCGACTCCTGGCCTGGCTTCTGTGCGGTCAGTCAGTGTTGTTGCTCGGTCTGGGAATCGGCCACGTTGTCACCTCGGCGGGTGACGGTCTGCCCCTCGGCGCAGGATACTGGGTCTACGCCGCCTCCTACATCTGCGTGACGGCGGGGGTCTGGATAGGAGCACGGGCGCAGATTGCGGCGGGGGCGCAGAGCCCTTACCGGTAGTCCGGATTCGGGAAGTCGAAGCGACAGCCCGCGTCCCACTCGGAGCGCTGGTTGCCGTGGGCAGGGATGCCGCCCGAGTCCTTCAGGAGCCTCGCCAGATGCATCAGGTTCCAGGTCATGAAGGTCGTGTTGCGGTTGGTGAAGTCGTTCGCCGGCCCTCCCGACCCCTCGTCCAGGTACGACGGTCCCGGACCCGCCTCGCCCAGCCAGGCCGCATCAGCCTGCGGCGGGATCGCGTAGCCCAGGTGCTGCAGCGAATACAGCACGTTCATGGAGCAGTGTTTGGCACCGTCTTCGTTGCCCGTAATCAGGCACCCGGCGACGCGCCCGTAGTACGCGTACTGCCCCGCCTCGTTAAGGAGGTGCGACGCTGCGTACAGGCGCTCGATTACCTGGGTGCAGACGGATGACTTTTCGCCCAGCCAGATCGGCGAGGTGATTACGAGGATGTCGGACGCCATGACCTTTTCGAGGATCCCGGGCCAGTCGTCGTGGTCCCAACCGTGCTCGGTCATGTCGGGCCAGACGCCGTACGCAAGTTTGTGGTCGACGGGCCGGAGGACCTCGGTGGCCACGCCGTTCGCCTCCATGATGGCGGTGGAAATGTCGATCAGGCCTTGGGTATGGGAGGGCTCGCCGGTGCGCTTCAGCGTGCAGTTGAGGAAGAGGGCGCGAAGCGAGGAGAAGTCCCAGGGGTGCTGGGTGCAGAGGTCGCGTTGCATTTGGGTGAGAGTCATGACGGGGATCCTTTGGGAGAGGGGGACTGAATGTAGTGTTTAGTTGACACCTGGTAACGTTTGGTTGACATGGACAACGGCTCCAGAGCGTGAAGTACGGCGATTGGACTCAGTGGGGGCGCCTGCATTATTCAACCATGGATAGTCATGGCTAATTCCGACTCCTCGCGCCCCCGAGTGCCGCGTCGTGTCTACTTTTGCACACCCTGGCCCGATTCCCGGAATGGGGGTGGCCCCACCAATCGCCAGCGCTTACGCTGGTCCGCATGTCCCATCCAGCTATTGACTCGCCCGGCCAACCTACGCCCAGCCGCACCCGTGCCCGGCGCGCACTTGCGACGGCGGCCATCCTCGCCATCTCCCTCACCGCCCTCGCCACCACCCTCCCGACCCTTGCCGCCACACCTACCCCTGCCCAGACCTCCCCACCCCAGCCCGCGGACTCCACCCTGCGAGTCACCTTTCTCGACGTCGGCCAGGGCGACGCGGTGCTCCTGCAGGCGCCGGAGGGCCAGACCGCGCTGATCGACGCGGGCCGGGGAGACGTCGTCACCCTTCTCCGGGAAATGGGCGTCACCGGGATTGACCTGCTGGTCGCGACCCATCCGCACGCCGACCACATCGGCGGGATGGCCCGGGTGCTCGAGTCGATGCCGGTCCGCTTCTATATGGACAACGGCGATCCTCACACAACGGCCACCTACCGGCGACTGCTCTCCACCCTGGAAGCGAGGCCCGAGATCACCTACCTGGAAGCGACGTCGCGCACCATCACGCTCGGCTCCGCCTCCCTCGAGGTGCTGCCGCTTCTGCCGCGCGGGAGCACGGACCACAACAATCGTTCGGTTAGTCTGGTGTTGAGGTTCGGAGACTTCACCGCCCTCCTTAGCGGCGACTCCGAAGTGCGGCAGCTGACACACCTTGTCAACCAGCAGGTCGTGCCCAAACTCACCTTGCTCAAGGCCGCGCATCACGGGAGCGACAACGGATTCACATGGAGTTTCCTGCAAACGGCCAGACCCGAGGTGGTAGTGATTTCGGTGGGGCGCAACGGCTACGGGCATCCCCGGCCGGCCGCGCTGCAGGCCTACGGCGCGACCGCCCGCGAGACATTTCGCACGGATGTTGACGGCCATGTCCAGGTTCACGGATACCAGAACGGCACCTACGCCGTGGTCCAGGGCGCGCAGGTGGCATCGGCCGCGAGTTCGGGTCGTCCCCGGATCACGCAGCCACCGGTGATCGGCGCGGAGACGCCGGTGATCGGCGCCGAATCGGCGGCCACCCCGAGCGCCCGCCTGCGCCTCTCGGTCATGGCGGATGCGCCGGGCAACGATCACCAGAACTTGAACGGAGAATACGTCACCATCGAGAGCACAGCCTCCGAGAGCCTCGCCATCGGCGGCTGGCGTCTGTGCGACCTGGCGAACCATTGTTTCCGGTTCCCGGACGGCGCCGTTATCGAGGCGGGAGGACGGATCGCGGTCCACACGGGCACTGGACAACACGACGGGGTACGCTACTACATGGGATACCGGAGCGCCGTCTGGAACAACAACGGCGACACCGCCACGCTGTTCGACGGCAGCGGGACGATCGTGCTCGCCTTCAGCTATTGACCGACAACCATGACCCCACCCGAAGCCATCTTCGTAGTGGACCGGATCGAGGGCGACCGGATCGTCCTCGTCCCCGACGATCCTTCACCCGCCGATACCGACCCGCAACGAGTACTCCGGCGAACCCAGCTGCCCCCCGTTGCCGAGGGCGACGTGCTCCGCGTGCCCTCGAAGTCCGAAGGTCGCCCCAACTGGTCCTCCGCGATCGTGGATTCCGCCCTGCGCGAGGAGCGCCACCGTGACGCCGAGGCCGTACTGGCGCGCCTGCGTCGCCGTGATCCGGGTGGCGACATTACACTTTAGCCCTGCCCCCTTGCCATCGGACACATTTGTTTCAGCTTCCGGGGACGAGGTCGGGGTTGACGAGGTCGGGATTCACCGTCGTGATGTTGGCGAGCAGCGGAGGACATGGAGCGTGATTGGAAGAGACGTGCGGCGAGCAACCGGAACAGTCGGTCTGGCGCTCGCAATGGCTTCGCTCCCCGGGGTGGTGTCGGCGCAGACGGTGCCTGGGGAGTCCTTTGAGCGCTTCCAGCTGTTCACGAACTGCTCACCCGTCACCCTGAGCGTTTCCCTGCTGGGTGATCGCGACGTCCCCCTGGACGAGCTGACGGACGAAGCGATCAGCCTGGCGGTTCGAAGCCGGCTGCGCGCCGCGGGACTCTATGCCGACGGTGGGCCGGGTCCTCTGCTGTGGGTCGGAATCCAGGTCGTCGGGGCGGCGTTTCGGATCGATGTCGAACTCTGGAAGCGCGTTTCCGACCCGCTGAGCGGTGAACATTCGCTCGCGGAGACGTGGAGAAGCCGGTCGACGGGCACGCATGGCCGGGACGGGCGCTACGTGCTGTCCACGGTGGGGAATCACCTGGACGACTTCCTGGATGACTATCTGCGCGTGAACGCCGGTGCCTGCACCGATCGGGGGCCCCGCTTGCGGTAGGCAACGCTCGCCCGGACGACCCCGAATCCGAGGGATCCGGCTGCCGATGCTCCTGACCCTTTGGGGCGCAACGGCGAAGAAGGAACGAATGATGTGCTGACTCAACGGTGCCGCAGCCGCGTATCTGGTCGGCGTGGGACTGGATGAACTCATTCGGGGGCGGCAGCATAACCCTTATCGCCGGCGACACGATCAGGAACGGCAGGTTCCCGCAGGGGTATTGGACGTGGACCGCCTCTCAGGTATTGGTGACCGCAGCCCTCTGGATCCGTGCCCGCCGACGGAAGTCGGCCAGGGTTGAGCAAGCGCCGGCTTGAACACGGGAGGAAGCCATGTTTGACCTTGATGCCGAAGTCCGGCGTTGGCGGAAGCATGCGGAGGGCAAATCGTCACTGTCGCCGCGCGAAGTGGACGAGCTGGAGGACCACCTGCGGGCGCGCGTCGACCTGGAGCTGGAGTTGGACAGCGCGATGACCCCCGCCCAGGCGTTCGCGCTGGCAAGCGAGGATGTCGGCGAGCCGGCCGCGTTGTCCAGGGAGTTCGTAAGGGCCGGCAGGCCGAGGTGGCGGCGGCTGTTAGTGGCGGCCTGGGCGATGTTCGCGGTGTCGTGGTTTCTGCCGGCCCTGGTCGAATACAAGCCCGTGCCTTTCGCTCCGGACGGCACGTTTCTCCCGCATGCCATTTCTGGCTGGGACGCGTTCGGTTGGGCCCTCTTCGGTTGGGCAGGTCCCGTGGGCTCCGTCAGTGCACTTACCAACCTGCTGATGCTCGTGACCGGTCTCTGGGTGTACCGCAAACGAGCATCGAAAGCGCGTTGGGCCGCCCTCCTCCTGGTCGTCGCGGCAGCAGTCAATGCGCTGTACTGGCCGTCCTGGGTCATGAGCGAGGGGGACATGGCCCTGCGACTCGGCTTCGTGGCGTGGGCGGGTTCCTTCGCCCTGGGGGGCACCGCCCTCTGGCTCCGTGCGCGCGGATGGGTGTCCGCCCTGCCTGAAACGGCATCGGCATAGCGTACCCCATCGGGGGGCCATCGCCGGGCCACCGCTTTCGCACCTGAGCCGTGGGGATCTACGTTCCAGCGCGGTAACCAGTCCCAACTACGCGGGAGCGACCTCACCCATGCGCACCCTCCGCCACCCGGCCACGATCTTCGGCGCCGCCGCCTTCGCGGCCACCCTGGCCACCCTCGCCACCCCCTCCCCCGCCCACCCGCAGCAGCGCTTTACCCCCGAGATCGCGCTCGATGTCAGCAGCGTGAGCATCGCGGCGGTGACCCGCGACGGCGCCCGCGTCGCGGCCACGGTGAGGACCCGGCGCGACCGCACCGATGTCGACCACAACCGCTACGGCGACCCGACCTACATCTCGCCCGGCTCGATGCGGCTGATGGTGATCGACACGCGGTCCGGGACGCAGACCTGGGTGCACGACGCCCCCGCGCAGCTGCGCGGCTTCGCGTGGTCGCCCGATGGACAGAGGCTGGCCTACTTCGCCGTCGAGGACGGGGAGTACCGGCTCCGGATCTTCGATGCGGCGGCCGGGACGGGACGCACGGTGGCCGTCCGCACGGACAGGGAAATCGCGTCGTCGTCGCCGCTCGTCTGGTCTCCCGATGGCGCGAACGTGCTCGTCGGGCTGCGCGCCGCCGGGTGGGCAGCCGAGGCGCGCGCGGCCTTCGTCGCCCTGACCGAGGCGCCGGTCATCGTGCAGGATTCCCGTAACGATTTCCTGGCCTGGGACCGCGTGAGGAACATCGCCGCGAAACAGATCACCGCACTCGTCTCCATAAACAACGGCACCGTCGAAGAAATCCTGACCGGCGCGACGCCCTCCGACCCGGGCTTCGCGGAGGACGGCAGTTCCATCACCTACGCGACGGCCACGCGCACGAAGACCTCCTACACGCGGCGGGACGGGACCGAATACGAGCTATTCAGGCTGGGGCTGGCCACCGGCAGCGAGCCGGAGTCGCTGCGGGACACCGGAGAGGAGCGGCTCAACGTGAGCTGGAACGACGCCCGGGACGCCTTCGCGTACGCCGACGACGGCTCCGTCTTTGTTCGGCGGCTGGACGCGGAAGAGGCTGTCGACGTCACCGCGGATCACCGGGGTGCGGCCTCCGGCGACGCGGACGCGGCAGGCGCCGACCCCGACGCCCCCTCCCCCGACTCCTCCGCCATACGCTTTTCCGTCGACCGCTGGAGCCCCTCCGGCGAGCATCTCCTGCTGACCTCCGAGGACGCCTGGCACCTGCTCGACCTGCAGAGCAACGACCTTAGCACCCTGCTCGAACTCGAAGAGGACGAAGACGCCCGCCACCGACGCCAGGTCCAGGGCTGGAGCGACGACGGCCGCCACCTCTACTTCAGCTACTCCGCCCGGGACCGTTGGCAACGCGGTCTGAAGCGCCTCGACGCGGCTTCCGGCGACATCGAGACCCTGCTCCTGGACGACGCCCTCTACCGTTCCTGGAACATCTCCGACGACGGCGCCACGGCGGTCTACACCATGTCCGACGGGGACCGTCCCGACGAGATCTGGACCACTGCCACCAACATGCCGGCACCCCGTCGCCTGACCACCTCCAACCCGCAACTCGACGATGTCGCGCTGACACGGAGCGAGCTCGTCGAGTACCTGGACGTCGACGGCAACACCCTGTACGGCATCCTCTACTACCCGGCCGGCTACGTGGAAGGGCGCACCTATCCCCTCGTGGCCGAGATCTACGAGCAGTTCTTCGACAACGGCTTCAACGAGAACATGAACCTGATCACCGCGCAGGGGTGGTTCGGGTTCCGTCCGTCGGTGCGCTTCGAGGAGGGATTCCCCGGCGAGGCGTGGTTCAAGGCGGTGCCCAACGCGATCAACAAGATCATCGAGCGGGGGCTGGTCGATCCGGACAAGGTGGGCGTATACGGACAGAGCTACGGCGGCTACGCGACCAACCTGCTGATCACGCAGACGGACCGCTTCGCGGCGGCGGCGAACGTGTCCGGCAAGGTGAACATCATCTCCTTCCTGGGCGATTCGCCGAAGATCACGACGCGCAACTACGCGGCCGCCGAGGTCGGGCAGGACCGCATCGGGGCCACGCTATGGGAGCAGCCGCACAAGTACATCGAGCACTCGGCGGTGATGTTCGCCGACCGGATCGAGACGCCGCTGCTCATGTTGTCGGGCGAGGGCGACTGGAACGTGCCGGCCACGAACCAGCGCGAGATGTACTATGCGCTGCGCCGCCTGGAGAAGGATGTCGTGTGGGTGCACTACACGGCGGGTGGCCACGGGGCCGGGCGCGCGAGTACGGCGGCCGACTTCGTGGACCACTGGCAGCGCATGTTCGACTGGTTCGCCGAGCACTTCGGGGAGGCCGAGGGGGGGCCGGTGTCGTAGCCGGGCGCGCTTAGCGCCTGAACCGATAGCTCACCTTTGCGAAGAGCCCGTCCGCGGTGGGCCGCACGTCGCGGAAACGGAAACGGGTGGCGTCTTCCATCTGCCGCGTGTAGCCCAGGAAGAAGACCGTACCCGGGGAGGGCTCGTAGCTGAGCAGCGTCTCGATCGAGAAGTCGTTGGCGGTGGAGCCAAGGCGGGGGCTGCACTCACCACCGCTGCAGTACAGAAGCGGCAGCCCCGTGGCCGGGTCGGACGGGTCTGCGCGCATCTGGCTGCCGTATTCGACGATGCCACGCAGGAAGAGGGCCCGGCTGAACTGGTACTGGGCCTTGATGCGCGGGATGAGGGCTTCGAGGGCCAGGGTCCCGTCGCGCTCGCGGCGCAGATTCTGGTAGCGCAGGCCGAGCTCGGCCGACAGGTGGCGGGAGGGGTATGCGAACACGGACATGTCTGCTTTCCACCCCCGGCCCACCTCGATCGGGACGCCCCGCCTCAGGTCGAAGACGGGCGATTGCTCCCACCCCCAACGCAGCCGTCCGCGGAGCCGTTCCCAGTTGTTCAACCAGATGAAACCGCCGATGCCGTGAAGAAAGTTGAAGGGGTTCTGGTCGGCCACGAACGGCACCGTGCCGCCCTTGCCGTCGTCCGTGGCGAGGCCCTCGTACTGATCCGCCGCGAAGTCGAAGTGATACGCTATGCCCGCAACCAACAAGGTGATGTTGTTGCGCAAGGAGGTGGTGGCGCCGTAGCGGATCTCGGCCTCGTTCCACTTCCCGCCGCTCCAGAAGTCGTCGTGGTCCCAGTACGCGGTCGCGTCGTAGCCGGGGCGGAACTGCTCGACCAGGTCGCCCGGCTCGCCCCGGAAGTTGTATTCGACCCGCGATTGCAGTCGCGTGTCCCCGACACGGGGAATGAAGCCGCTGCCGGCGTCGAAGGTGTGGTCGATGTCTTCGAGCTCGAGGTTGAAGGTGAGCGTCGGGCTGGCACGCTCCAGCTGCAGGGCGAGGAAGCTCCCGTTCTCGGCACCCTTGCCCGCGGTGGCGGTTCGGCTGCCCGCGCCCATCACCGTGAGCGTGTAGCGGCGGCGGAAGACGAAGCGGCTGTCGAGCCCCACGAGACGGTTGTAGTCGTCGCCCCCGGCCGTGCGGTCGGTGTAGACCATCCCCAGGTTCGACGCGCTCCCCAGGTCTCGCCGCGTGCGGAAGAGGTTGACGACGGTGTGGCCCGACGCCGACCCCGCGTCGTCGACCGCCCCGAGATAGCCGACCTGGAAATCCCCGGCCTTCCCGGTGAGCTTCGCCCCCGCGACCGGATTCACCACCGTGCGCGTATAGACGAGGTTCTTGGGCATCGAGAAGATCTCGGTGCCCTCGAGGAAGAACGGTCGCTTCTCCTCGAAGAAGAGCGCGAAGCGTTCGTTGATGGCGATCTGGCCGGCGTCGGCTTCGACCTGGCTGAAGTCCGGGTTGTAGGTGCCGTCCAGGGTCAGATTCGAGGTCAGGCCATATTTGGCGTTGAAGCCGAACTCACCGGTGACGGGATCGCGCGCGAAGGAGCCCGCGTCCCGGTCCCAGGATCCCTGGCGGCTCCCCGTGAGGACCGGATTCAGCTCCAGAAACAGCCCCCGGTCCAGGTCGCGCAGGCCCTTCAGCGAGCCCGCCAGAGCGAGCTGGTTGGCAACGTCCTTGGTGATCGGCGCCCACGATTCATCGTAGCCGACCCGCTGGATCTTGCGGATGACCTGAAGTCCCCACTGCTGGTCGGCGGACTCGGGGAAGCGGATGCTCTTGAAGGGGATCTTGACCTCGATCCCGTACCCCCAGTCCTCCAGGCGCCCCTCGGATTCCCACACGAAGTCGGGGTTCCAGTCGATCGGGGGTCCGTGCCTGCGGCCGTACCTGCCCACCCTGCCCTCGATCCAGAGGCCGTCCTGCTGGACGCCGAGGGGGTTCACGACGATCGAGTAGGCCTGGCGCTGGTCGTTGAAGGTGTCGAGCAGGAACTGAATGTAGTCGTCCGTGCGCTGGAAGGTGTCGCGCTCGCCGAGGGTGGCGCGCACGCCGCCCGGATCGTCGTCGAAAGCCCGCACGCCGAAGAGAATGGCGTCGTCGGAGACGAGAAGGAGGATCTCGGTCCGCTGCGTGGCGGGGATCCCCTCGGTCGGGTCGTATTGGGAGAAGCCGGTGAGGAGGGCGGCCTCCGACCAGGCGGGCTCGTCAAGACGGCCATCGATGCGTATGTCCGGGTCGGCGAGGCGGGGGGCCTCGATGTCGAGCTGGCCATCCATTCCGTTGTACGTCGCGGCAACTCCCGGCTCCGAACCTGGGGGCGTCGCCGGGGAGCGAACGACACCGGTTTCCTGGGGAGCCATCCCCGTCATCACCGCCAGTAGGGCCAACTCGCCTATCAAGAAACTCTCTCCTCCTCAAATGCCGTGCTCGGTCCCTCAATATACGTGATGCCTGGCCTCCCCGCAGTGTTGAGCGGGGCGGGAACGGAGTGGAGGCCTCGCGCCGCGAATCCGGCAATGGCGAATCGGGTCGACCCGTCGATGAATCACGTCACCAGCCCCGGCGGGAAGGCCTCGTTCGGCGCTCCGGATTCACTCGATTCCATGTTCGCCGAGCGAAGCTGTCACGGTCCCTTGTAGCGGGGAATCGACAGGGCTAGCTTTCAATCATCCCCACCCCATTCGACAGGGCAGGCACGATGTATTTTTCCAGGCTCCGCGTTGGCTTTCTGGCAGTTCTCACACCCTTTCTTCTGATCCAGACCGCGGCCGCCCAGAACGTGAAAATGCCCAGCTCTCTGAGGTACGGGACGGGGTTGCTGGACATCCCGGTGGCGTCGGTACTGCCCCACCTGGCGATCACCGGCACATACTCGGGCTTCGGAATCACGATCGACCAGACACTGGAGTACGACAGGAACGGGGATCCGCTGGGTCGGGGAACCGGGTACGACAAGTGGCTTTCCGACGGCTCGCTGGCCATCGGGCTCTTCAACCGGCTGGAGCTGGGGGCCACCGTCCAGCACTACGACTCGGTCAGCCACGGCGGCAAGATCGTCGGCGGCTTCGGCCGCATCTCGCTGCTGCCTGCCTCGCTGGAGGGGTTCGACCTGGCGGTCGGAGCCCGCTACCTCTCGTCTCCCACATACGACAGCCCATACCTGGACGACCTGCAGCCCGGGCGTTTCGGCTACCCGGACTACAGGTTGACCAACACCCCGCGCAATGCGGAGGAATTCAACACCAACCTGACCCCCTACGCGGTCGGGACGGCATATCTGCCGATCTCGGAAGCCAGCTTCGTGAGCCTGACCCTCGGATGGGGCGGCGGGATGTTCTCGGCCGGGAGCGACCTGGACTTCTATCAGGACGGGAGCACCGGGGGAGTGTTCGGGGGAACCGCGCTTCACGTCGGCCTCGGCACCGGCCGGCAGCTGAACCTCATGGCCGAACACAACGGCTTCGACGCGAACGCGGGCCTGCAGATCGATCTCGGCGGAATCCGTGTCGGTGCGTTCGCGCTCGGCTTCCTCTACGACAACTTCTCCACCTTCCGCTCGAAGAAGTTCGGCATCCTGGGTTCGATCGCCTTCTGTGGCGCGCGCGGAGGACTGTGCGGCGCGCCCAGCCAACCGGCCGCTCCGCCACCGCCGCCGCCCGCCCGTGATCCGGGTCCGACCGCGGCGGAGCTCGAAGCGATGCGGCAGGACTCGATCCGGCGCGCTCAGGCCGAGGAGGAGGCACGGCTGCGAAGAGAAGCCGAGGCAGCCGAGCGGGAGAGGCAGCGGGCGGCGATGGAGGCCCGCAATACGCTCGAAAACATGGTCTTCTTCGACTACGACGAGGCGGCGATCCGGACGGACGCCGAGGGCGTGTTGCGTGCCAAGCTCGATATCCTGCGTGACAATCCCACCGTTCAGCTGCGCCTCGAAGGCCACGCCGACGAGCGCGGAAGGTCGGAGTACAACCTCGCGCTGGCGAACGCTCGAGCCGAGGCCGTGCGAGGTTTCTTCGTCAACTTCGGGCTGGATCCCGCGCGTTTCTCCGTGGTGACCTACGGAGAGGAACAGCCGCAGGCGCAGGGTTCAACCGAGCAGGCCTGGGCCCGGAACCGGAGGGTCGAGTTCGTGATCACGGCCGGCGGGGACGACATCGGGCGGTAGGCCCGCCCGCCGGCGGGCGTCACCCCTGCGTAGCTGTGCGTCCGTCGTCGTGGGTGCCCCAGCGCTCGAACCACATGCGCAGATAGAGCTGGGTGCGCAGGAAGTTCGAAGGCTTGCGCGAGGTTCCGTGCCACTCGCCCTCGAACCGCACCATCGCGGTCGGCTTGTTCTGCGCCTTGAGCGCCTGATAGAACTGCTCCGTCTGTGACATCGGCGTGCGGAGGTCCATGACCCCGGTCATCAGCATCGTCGGGGTCGTGACGTTGCCCACGTAGGTGATGGGCGAGCGCCGGATGTGCTCGCTCGGATCCTCCCAGGGAAACTTCTCGAAGTCGGCGTACCAGCGCAGGTAGTTGCCGTCCACTTCACCGGGAAACGCGAACCAGTTGGTCACCGGGCAGTTCGACGACGCGGCACGGAAGCGGTCCGTGTGTCCGACCACCCAGGCGGTGAGGACCCCGCCACCCGAGCATCCGTACACGAACATGTTTTCCTCGTCCACGTAGCCCCGCGCGACCACGTCGTCCACGCTCGACATGAGGTCGTCGAAGTCGTGGTTGGGGTAGTCGTACTGGATGGAGTTGCCGAACTCGGTGCCGTAGCCAGAGCTTCCGCGGGGGTTCGTATACAGGACGACGTATCCGTTCGCCGCATGCTCCTGCCACGCGAAGTTGAAGCCGCCGTTGTACATGCCGTGCGGGCCACCATGGATCACGAGCATCATGGGGTAGCGCCGGGACGGATCGAACCCCGGCGGCTTGATCACCCACCCGTGGATCGGCCACCCGTCGTACGACGACTCGGTCCAGATCTGTTCGACGTCCCCCAGGGTCGTTCCCGCAAGCACGTCGTCGTTGACCTTCGTCAGACGGGTGCGGCTCTCGGGGCCGTCGAGGGGGAACGCGTAGATGTCTCCCGGCTCGTGCGCATCGCCCCACATGCCCACCGCGACACCCGCGCCGCTCACGTCCCCGACCGTGAACATCTGCGGGCCCTCGCTGACCGCGCGGAGTTCACCGCTCACCGAGGCGTAGTGGATGTTTGCGTAGCCGTCCGCCGTGACGTTGAAGTACAGGCCCCGGCCATCCGGCGCCCAGTTCAGCCCGCGCGGAGTACGGTCGAGTTCGGCGGTGAGCGCCCGCGGGTTGGACCCGTCCGCATCCATGACGTAGAGCGAAGACTCGATGTAGTCGAAGGTCGTGGTATCGTGTCCCACGTACGCGATCATGCTCCCGTCCGGGGACGGCACCGGGTCGCGGTCGGGGCCCCGGCGCGTCGTCACCTGCTCGATCTCGCCCGAACCCTCGTGCAGCCGGTAGATCTCGCTCTCCTGCCAGCGATAGAGGGCGTCGTCGGCGATGAGGCCGCTGAACAGGAGCGTGCTTCCCCCGGGCTCCCACATCGGCGCCCCGTAGTTGTGGTCGCCCCGCGTGAGCTGTCGGGCCGTACCTCCATCCACCGAAACGACGAAGATGTGCTGGAAGCTCTCGTCGAGGAAGCCGACCCGATCCTGTCGGTAGACCAGCTGCTCTACGATGCGCGGGGCCGGCGTCCAGCTGGCGCCCTCGGGGCGCGGCAACGAGATGTTCCAGTGGCGGGACGACGGGTTCTCGGCGGGCACATTCATGTTGAACGCGAGCCGGGTCCCGTCCGGGGACCACACGAGGTTGGACGGTGTCTCGGCAAGGCGCGTGACCTGCGACACCGCCCCCTCCGCGTCCATCCAGCGGATGAAGACCTGCGTCGCGCCCCCATCGTCCGGAGCCATCAGGACGATCCTGCTCCCGTCCGGCGACCAGAGGGGGGAAGAGCCGTCGATGAGGTGCCGCGGCCGGGTCCCGTCGCGGTTTACGATCCAGATCGACGACCTCCAGCGGTCGTCCATCTTGTCGACCCACTCGCGCGTGTACACGACCGCCGAGCCGTCCGGGGAGATCCTCGGATCCGAGACGCGCTCCCAGTCGAGCCATGTGTCCAGGCTCAGGGGTCTGCCGACGTCCTGGGCAGCGACTGGGAGCACCGCAAGGCTGCCTCCCGCGAGTCCGATGAAGAGAGGGAGCAGCCGGCGAAGACGGGTGCGGAGCGTGGGGCGAGAGACGGAGCGCATGGGGACCTCCCGGAAGGTGTGCAGGGTTGATCTCGTGAGATAGTAGCACCCGGATCGACGACTGGGCAAAGCGGTCGGGGCATCGCCGGACACCCTGTCCGGGATCAGACTCCAGGGTCCAACGGCAGGGACAGGACCGCGGCGACTCCCCTCGGCTCGCGGTTGTGGAGGGCGACGGAGCCCCGGTGGCCCTCCGCGATCTGCTGGCACAGGGCCAGGCCGATCCCGGACCCTCCGGGCTTGGTCGTATAGAAGGGAACGAAGAGGTTGGCGGTATCATCCAGCCCCGGACCCTCGTCCTCGACCAGGATTTCGAGCATGGCTTCGTCGAGAATCCGCCATCGCACGGTCACCCCACTTCGGGACTCCAGAGAGGCGTCGGCCGCGTTGCGCACCAGGTTGATGAGGAGTTGGTCGAGCTGATCCGGGTCGCCCATGACCTGGACCGCAGGGCCATCCGCCACCTCGACCTGGATGCGCGTCTCCAGGGCGGCATTCCGTCGAATCAGCGGCTCGATGTCTGTCGATCTCAATTTCGGGGCGGGGAGCCGGGCCAGTCGGGCGTATGCCGCCATGAAACGCCCGAGCGACTCGGACCGGCCCGCAATCACCTTCAGGCCCCCCGTCAGGTTACTCTCGAGGTCCTCTGGAGCGGGTTGCCGTCTCATGAGACTGCCGAGACTGCCCGCGATGGACTTGATCGGCGCGAGGCTGTTGTTGATCTCGTGGCTGAGCACGCGAATGATGCGCTTCCATGCCTGGCGCTCCTCCTCCCGAAGGGCACGGGAGAGGTCCGAGAGCACGAGGAGCTTCAACGGAGCTCCCTCCTGACGGATCGTCGTCCGCTTGAGCTCCCAACGCCCCTGTCCCCCCACCAGGTTGATCTCGATGGTCCGGGGCGCCGGTCCGTCGAGCCCTTCCCGCAGATGGAGCTGGGTGGCAGACTCTCCCAGAACCCGGGTCGCCGGTTGTCCCAGAAGTCGCTCTCCGGCCCGGTTGAGCAGGCGCAACTCCTCGTTCTCGTCAAAGGCGAACACCGCGACATCGATCTCTTCCAGGACCCTTTTGAGGAGGGCCGTGGCCTCGACCGCGCCCAACCGCTGCTCTCGCAGCATGGCTTCGAGCTGGTTGGCTTCCTGGTAGGCAAGAGCGAGGGGACCCCTCAGGCTGCGCGGCACGCGGGTACGGATGGAGAAATCCCCGTGCCGAAGCGCTGTCAGGACGCTGGACAGCGATCGGATCGGCCGCACCAGCATCGCGCGCAGGACGGCTGTGAGCGATCCCCAGAGGATCAACAGGCCAACCGTGGCAAACCAGCGGACCGAGGCGTCGAACGATCCGGTCCACAGGAGATACATCGCCAGGAGAAAGGCCGGCAGCCCCGCCAGGTTGGAAAGCAGGATCATCTGGAGGTCGAACTCGATCCGGGCCCAGAGGCGGTGAAGCGGCTCTCTGGCGAGCCTGTCACGCGGGTCGGTCGCCGAACTTGGGCCGCGGCGGCGTCCGGGTGTCGCGGCGTCCGGGTTCAACGGAGCCGGTCGATCTGGTGGTGTCTGATGCGCCGGTACAGTGCGCTGCGGCTGAGTCCCAGCTTTTCTGCAGCGTGGCTCACATTGCCATTGTGGAGTTCCAGTGCCCTTTCGACGAGGAGTCGCTCCACCTCCGCGAGCTTGAGATCCTCCAGGGGAAGTGTGTTCCCGACCGCCCGGCGGAGCCCCAGATCCTCGACGCCGATTTCGGAACCGTGGCACATGAGTATGGCACGCTCAACCGTGTGCTTCAGTTCGCGCACGTTTCCGGGCCAGGGATGGCAGAGGAGCGCGTGAGACGCTCCCGGCGAAAAGGTCATTCCGGGCCGTCCGTAGCGCATGGACTGACGCTTGAGGAAATGGGCCGCGAAGAGGGGAATGTCCTCTGTGCGGTCGCGCAGCGATGGAAGCGGGATCTCCACCGTGTTGAGGCGGTAGAGGAGATCCTCCCGGAAACGGCCCGCCGCCACGGCATCGTCCAGGTTGGCGTTGGTGGCCGACAGGACGCGTACATCGGCCCGCCGTACCATCGACGACCCCACGCGCTGGATCTCTCCGGTCTCAAGTACCCTCAGGAGCTTGGCCTGCACGTGAGGGGAGGTGTTTGCGATTTCGTCCAGAAAGAGGGTGCCGCCATCAGCCAGTTCGAAGCAGCCGACACGGTCGGACTTGGCATCTGTGAAGGCGCCTTTGACGTGCCCGAAGAGCTCGCTCTCGAAGACGCCCTCGGAGAATCCTCCCATGTTCACCGTCACCAGGGGCGCGTTCCGCCGGCCTGATGTCGCGTGAAGCCATCGTGCCATGACATCCTTACCCGTCCCGTGTTTTCCCGTCAGGAGGATGTTCGCGTCCGACGGGCCAACCCTCTCCATCACCTTCAGCACAGGCTCCATGGCCGCGGATTTGGCAATCAGCCGAGGAAGTCCGCCGAGGCTGCGCAGCCGTTCGTTCTCGGTCTCGAGCTTCTGGGAACGCCGCAACGCCCGGCCGAGCTGGATCTGGGTCTCGAGGGTGGCGAGGAGGCGGTCGTTGTCCCAGGGCTTCTCGATGTAGTCGCGGGCCCCGCGCCGCATGGCCTCGACGGCGCTATCCACGCTGCCCCACGCGGTCATCACCACGACGGGAAGCGTCGCGTCCAGGTCGCGGATTCTGGAAAGGAGGTCGAGGCCTTCTCTCCCGGACGTGGTGTCGCGGGTGTAGTTCAGGTCGATGAGCGCGGCGTCGAATTCGCCCTTCTGGACCCGGGCAAGTCCCTCTGCCGGACCCGTCGCCGTTTCGAGGCCGAAACCCGCCGACACGAGGAGAAGTCGCAGCGCCTCGACCACGTCCGGCTGGTCGTCGGCGACCAGGATTCGCGGCTTCACGCGGGCCCGGGCGCTTCGCCTGTCTCGATGCTGACGCGGGGGTTCATCACGGCACCTAGAAGAAGACCGGCTCCCTGTAGGCGCCGAAGACATCCTCCATGGCGGCCCGGATTTCGTAGAGCGTGCAGTAGGCGCGCGCGCACTCCAGGATGTGGGGCACCGTATTCGCCCCTCCCGCGGCAGCGGTCCTGAGGCCGTCCAGCGCCGCCCCGGCCCGCTCCTCGTCGCGCTCCTGGCGAAGGCGGGCCAGCTTCTCGCGTTGCAGTCGCTCGACCTCCGGGTCGATTCGGAGCGTCTCGATCTCGACCCCTTCCGAACCGTCGGTGAACTCGTTCACGCCCACCACGGTGCGCAGACCGGCCTCGATCTCCGCCTGCTGCCTCGCGGCCGAGGTCGCGATCTCGCGTTGGAACCACCCGTTCTCGATTCCGGGGACCACACCGCCCTCCTCTTCGATCCGGGCGAAGATCTGCTCGGCTTCCACCTCAAGCTCGTCGGTAAGCGTCTCAATATAATATGAGCCTGCCAGCGGGTCAATGGTATTGGGTACGCCGCTCTCGTACGCGAGGATCTGCTGCGTCCTCAGCGCAATCGTCACCGCCTTTTCGGTGGGGAGAGCCAGCGTCTCGTCCATGGAGTTGGTGTGCAGCGACTGCGTGCCCCCCAGCACCGCGGCCAGTGCCTGGTACGCCACGCGTACGATGTTGTTCTCGGGCTGCTGCGCCGTAAGGGTCACCCCGGCTGTCTGTGCATGCGTGCGCAGCCGCCAGGACTGCGGGTTCTGTGCCCCGAATTCGTCGCGCAGGCGCCGCGCCCAGATCCGTCGCGCGGCACGGAACTTGGCGACCTCCTCGAAGAAATCGTTGTGCACGTCGAAAAAGAAGGAGAGGCGCGGTGCGAAGGAGTCCACGTCGAGCCCCCTGGCCACTCCGCGGCGCACGTAGTCGAAGCCGTTGGCAAGGGTGAAGGCGAGCTCCTGGCCGGCGGTCGCCCCCGCTTCGCGGATGTGGTAGCCGGAGATCGAGATGGGGTTGTACCGGGGAGCGTTCGAGCCGCACCACTCGAACATGTCCAGGATGAGGCGCAGGGCCGGCTCGGGCGGGAATACCCACGCGTGCTGGGCCTGGTACTCCTTGAGGATGTCGTTCTGCGCCGTCCCGCGCAGCTTGTCCGCGGAGATCCCCTGCCGCTCGGCCGCCGCCACATAGAAGCAGAAGAGGATGATCGCGGGTCCGTTGATGGTCATGGACACCGAGACCTGGTCGAGGGGGATCCCGTCGAAGAGGGCCTCCATGTCGGCCAGCGAGGACACCGCCACGCCGCAAACGCCGACCTCGCCGAGGGAGCGGGGGTGGTCACCGTCGTATCCCATGAGCGTCGGGAAGTCGAAGGCCACCGAGAGACCCGTCTGGCCATTGTCCAACAGGTACTTGTAGCGCTGGTTGGTCTCTTCGGCGGTCGCGAAGCCCGAGAACTGGCGCATCGTCCACAGGCGGGTCCGGTACATCGTGGCGTAGGGCCCGCGGGTGAAGGGGAAGCCACCCGGCACGCCCAGTTGCTCGACGTAACTGCCGGAGACGTGATTGGGGGTGTACAGCGGTTCGATCTCGTTGCCTGACACCGAGGTGAAGAAAGGCAGGCGCTTCGGTGTACCCTCGCTGGTGGCCTCCCACGCGGCCAGCTCGGCGTTCAGCCGCTCGATTTCCTTCTGTCGACTCTCGATCTCCGCGATAAGGGTCTTGCGGTCACGAAGCCGCGGCTCGGTTGTGGACATGTGGGTACCTCCTCCTACTTCCTGCCGGAACCGGGTGTCTCTTTCAATATGGCGGGAATAGCCTGATCGGCCACTCCGTAGGCGGTCGCCCGCCCGGCGGCGACATCCGCGACCCAGCGCGAAAGATCGGGGCTCGACGCGAAAAAATCTCCTGCCCGGCGCCGCAGCCGTCCCTCGACGACGTCCCGAATCCGGCTCCGTGCCCGTGCTTCGCGGCGTCCTTCCAGCGTTCCCGACGCCGTGAGGAAGCGGTTGTGGGCAAACAGGCGCTCCAGGAACGCGTCGATGCCCTCACCCCGTCCCGCCGAGGTCTTGAGTACGGGGATTTCCCAGCGAGGCACGTCCGACATGCCGGCCGGATCGGCCTTCCCCCCGGACCGCGCGCCGCCGCCCGTTTCGCCTTGCCCGTCCTGGCCACGGTGCACGCCGGAAAGATCCACGCCGTGGTGCGCGGGGACCCCGTGCATTCCATGCCCCGCCTTGAGCATGAGCGCCTGCTGGATCTCCTTCACCATGCGGTCGGCCCCGATCCGGTCCGACTTGTTGACGACAAACAGGTCGGCGATCTCCATGAGTCCAGCCTTCATGGCCTGGATCCCGTCTCCGGACTCGGGCACCAGCACGACGGCGATCGAATCGGCGGCCGACGCGATCTCCAGTTCGGTCTGCCCGACGCCGACGGTCTCCACCAGGATGTTGCGGAAGCCGAAGGCGTCCAGAAGGTCGATCACTTCGCGGGTTGTGGCGGCGAGGCCTCCCAGCGACCCCCTGGTAGCCATCGAACGGATGAAGATTCCCGGATCCGTCGCCAGGTCGTTCATGCGAATCCGGTCCCCCAGAAGCGCGCCGCCCGAGAAGGGGGAGGTGGGGTCCACCGCGACGATTGCGACCTCCTCCCCACGGGCGCGCAAAAGGGTGGCCAACCCCGCGGCGAGACTCGACTTCCCCGCGCCGGGCGGGCCGGTGATTCCGAAGCGCCGCGCCCGCGGTTGCACCAGTAGGAGCTCCTGCAGTAACTCCGCGACTCCGGGTCGCCCCCCCTCGACCATCGAAATGGCCCGCGCAAGGGCCGGACGCTTCCCGGCTCTGAAGTGCGCGGCGAGGCGCCGGTTCCTTTCCGTGCGAGACGGGCGAGCGGAAGTCATCAGAAGAGCAGGGCCGCCGCCAGGCTGAGCACCATCACGAAGCCCACCAGGTCGGTCAGCGTGTGGACGAAGACCGAGGACGCGACGGCCGGGTCGACTCCGAGCCGGCTGAGCACGGTGGGGATCATGGCTCCAGCGAAGCCCGCGACCATGATGTTCGCCCACATGGCCAGGAGCACCACCACCCCGATGCGCGGATCACCCTCGCGGAGGTACGCGAAAAGCGCGAAGAGGGCACCGAGGACGAAGCCGTTCAGGAGGCCGACCAGCACCTCCTTCCCCACAACCTGAAACTGGCCGGCGAGCAGGCCGTCTCCCACGGCGATGCGGCGAATCGTTACGGCCAGCGCCTGAGTCCCCGTGTTTCCGCCCAGCGCGGCGATCACCGGCATGAGAAAGGCGAGAAAGGTCACCTCCTGGATCAGGTCTTCGAACTGCAGAATCACCGAGGCGGCGACCCCGGCCGTCGCGAGGTTGAGGACGAGCCACGGCAGCCTGGCACGGACCGACTCGAGCCACCCTGCCTTGAGTTCCTCCTCGTCCGACACCCCGGCCAGCTTCAGGATGTCCTCCGTCGTCTCGGCCTCGATCACGTCGATCACGTCGTCGAAGGTGATGCGCCCCAACAGCGACCCCTCGTCGTTCACTACCGGGACGCTGACCAGGTTGTACCGGCCCATTACGCGCCCCACCTCCTCCTGGTCCGTGTCTGGATGCACGGTCGCGATGGCGGGCTCTACCAGCGACTCCACGGCGTCCGTCGGGTCGGCCAGAATGAGGTCGTCCAGCGGCACCGTGCCCTGCAGACGGCCCCGCTCGTCCACCACGAAGACCGTGTAGAAGTCCTCCACCTCCCTGCCCTGCTTGCGAATCTCCGCAATTGCCTGACCAGCGCTCGCCTCGTCGGAGACCGACACGAGCGCCGTCGTCATGAGACCACCCGCGGTCTCGTCGCCATAGCGCAGAAGGTCGCGGATCTCGCCGGCTTCCTCGGTCGGCAGGGCGGCGAGCATCCGGTCCCGATCGCCGGGGTCCAGCTCGCCCAGCAGATCCGCGGCGTCGTCGTCCGCCAGCTCCTGCAGCAGCGCCACGCTCCGCGTCGAGTCCAGCGCGGTGAAGAGTTCGGCCCGGTCTTCGTCCTCCTCCATCTCCACGAGGGTCTCGGAGGCGATCTCGTCTGGAAGGATCTTGAGGATTTCGAGCCGCTGCTCCTCGGACGGAACCGAGGCCACAAGGTCCGCGATGTCCGACGGGTGCATCTCGGCGAGCAAGGCACGCAGCCGGGAAAACTTCCCCCTTTCGGCCAGGGCCAGGAGCTCGGCAAGCACGGCCGGAGTGGCCACGGTCGGCGGGGTCTCGAGGCTCACGCGCCCTCGACTCTCGTGCCCGTGCGCGCTTGCTCCGGCTGCTCGGCCAAACCGCTCATCACCTCTTCCTGCACGCGGAACATCTCGCAGTCCCGTCTCTCAGTCCCCTGCGGATGGTCGTACCCGAGGATGTGAAGGACACCGTGTACCGCCAGCCGGGCCATCTCCTGGTCGGGCCGGGCGCCCTCCTCTTCCGCCTGCCTCAGTGCCTGCGCATGCCCGATGTACACGTCGCCGAGCGGCTCCTCAACTTCACCGTAGAGCGCGAAGGCGAGGACATCCGTGACCTCGGCGAGTCCGAGGTACTCGCCATGCAGCCTCGCGATCTCGGCGTCGCTCACGAACGTGACCGACAACTCCGCACGGGAAACACCCTCGCGCTGCAGCGCCTCTCGGAGCGCCCGGTCGATGAGACCGCGCGGAACACCGGCCCCTTCCGGAGCATTGATGTGGATCGTGATCAGCGTTCATCTCCGTCGCCATCGGTGTCCTTCCGGGTGAGATGCTTCGTCCCCGGATAGGCGATCCGCCGGTGGTGGCTGCCCCCCAGGAACCGGACGAAACGCTTCTTGAGCAGCGCCAGATCCTGAAAGGTCAACGGGCAGTCATCCAGCTGTCCCCCCTCCGCCTTGGCAGCGAAGATGCCTTCGATCAGCCGCTCAATCCGTTCCTCGGTGGGGTTGTCGAGGGCCCGCGTGGCGGATTCGGACGAATCGGCCAGCATGGCGATCGCGGTCTCCCGGCTGCGCGGCCGGGGCCCCGGATAGCGGAAAAGGTCGGGATCGGGCGGCTCCCAACCCTCCCTCTCCGCCTCTGCACGGGCTTTTTGCAGGAAGAAGCTGATCGACTGGTCCCCATGGTGCTCTCGGATGAAATCGACAAGGATCTCGGGGACTCGTTCGCGCTTCGCCATCCCTACGCCCTCCACGACATGATCGCGCAGAACCGCCGCGGATTCGCCGGGTGGCAGATGGTCGTGAGGGTTTTCGCCGTGCTGGTTCTCGATGAAGTACCCGGGCCGCGCCATCTTTCCGACATCGTGGTAGTAGACGCCGGCACGACACAGAATGGCGTTGGCGCCGACAACACCGGCACCGGCCTCCGCCATGTTGGCCGCCTGCATGGTGTGTGCGAAGGTGCCCGGAGCCTCGACCGCGAGCCGCCGCATCAGGGGACGGTTGGTATCCGCCCACCCGATCAGGGTCTGGTCGGTCGTGATCCCGGTCACCCACTCGAAGACAGGGACGAAGCCGATCGCCAGGATGGCCCCGACGATCGTGGTCAGCAGTGCCCACGCCAGAGAGAGAAGGCCGGCAAAATCCGCGCCCTGCATCTGGTACCCCAGGACGACCAGGGCATAGGCCCCCGCCGTGACCGCGATGAACACCCAGGTCTGGGAAAGCCGCCGGAACGTCCGCACGGAGAGCGCGGCCGCCGATCCGCCGGCAAGGAGGATGATGGCGACGGGGACTTCCGAAAACGGCTCCTGCACCGCGGTGAGCGCGCACAGCACGAAGACGGCGAGAAGGGCAAGGCGACCGTCCCACAGTATGGAGAGGGAGACCGCGACGAAGACGATGGGGAGGGCCGCGGGAGGGAGTCCCAGCCCGGTCATCACGAACGCCCCGACGAAGTAGAGGGCGAAGATCCCGGCGATGGCCACGAGAGAACGGAAGGAACGGTAGATGTCGGGCCGGAAGAAGAGGATGAGCACCCCCAACACGGTCAGGAGCAGGGCGTTGAGCAGCAGCCCACCCACCGCTCCGCCGAGGTTCGAGCTGTCAACGCTGATCCCCTCCGCACGCAACTGCTCGCGGTACGCCTCCAGCCCGCGCAGATCGGCTTCGCTCACCTGGTCGTTCGCCCTGACGATGGCCTCTCCCTCCAGGATCCGGGCCTCCATGATCGAGACCAAGCCGCGCGCGGCCGCGACGTCGCGCAGGGTCCTCAGCTCGTCGGGCACGAGCGTCGGCGCGAGGTACCGCGCCAGGATCAGGCGGAGGAGGTCGGCTTCCGGGCCAGGCTCCCTCCCGGCGAGGGCGCGGTCGTAGAAGTCCCTCCCGGACAGGACGGAGCTTCGGGCCACCACCGTCGCCCTGCCCCCCCTGGCCACCCGGATCGAATCGGTGGTGAGCCGGGAGGCCGCGCCCGGGGCCATGACCCCATCGGGGGTCAGCGTCCTGATCGCCGACGCCGCGAAGTCGTGGAGCGAGGCGGCGCGGCCGGCATCGGCAAGGATCTCGATGTCTTCCGCACTCGCTTCGATCGCCGACGCGGCCAGCACGCTGCTGATCCCCGCGACGCCGTCTTCCGCACCCGCCGAGTCGACGCGGGAGAAGAAGTTCCCCAGCGCGGAGAGCGCCGAATCGCGCCCGTTTTCCTGATAGTTGAAGGTGGGAATGACCGAGGCCGCCGCAGCGTCCCGCTCGCGTCTCAACTCGGCCGAGTCCCTGGGCACGGGGAAGCCGACCTGCGCGATGATGTCCCGGTCGGCGACCGTGCCCGCGGTGTGGCGCCCGATCCCGACGCCCGGATCCGAGGGGTACAGGATCACCAGACCGGCCGCCAGCAGAGTGAGGAGGAGCCATCGGGCGCCATGGTGGATCACCCCGTCGGGCCACGGCCGGCGCGGCACCCCCGAGAGCAGACTGTGCCTCCGGCTACCGCCGCTCATGGCCGTGGTCCGTTTCATGTCCGTCCGCGACCGCGTACGCCCGGACGATGTGCTTCACGAGACGGTGGCGGGTCACGTCACGCTCGTCGAGGTAAACGAATTCGATGCCTTCCACGTCCTTCAGGATCTCCTCCACCTGGATGAGCCCCGACACCTGGGAGCGGGGGAGGTCGATCTGGGTCTTGTCACCGGTGATCACCACCCGCGAGTTCACCCCGATCCGGGTGAGAAACATCTTCATCTGCAGCGCGGTGGCGTTCTGGGCCTCGTCCAGGATCACGAAGGCGTCGGACAGGGTCCTGCCACGCATGTAGGCCAGCGGTGCGACCTCGATGGTGCGCTCCCCGATCCCCCGCCGCACACGGGCCGGCGGCATCATGTCTTCAAGCGCGTCGTAAAGGGGTCGCAGGTACGGATCCACCTTGTCGTGGAGGTCCCCGGGGAGGAAGCCCAGGTTCTCGCCCGCTTCCACCGCCGGACGCGCCAGGATGATCCGCCGCACCCGCTTCCTGAACAGTTCGGCGACAGCACGAGCCACGGCCAGATAGGTCTTCCCCGTGCCCGCCGGGCCGATTCCGATCACGATCTCGGAGTCCTCCATGGCCTGGAGGTACGCGCGCTGGCCATCGGAGCGCGGCACGATCGTGCGCCGCGAGCCCGGCAGCGCGATGCGGAGGCGTTCGTCGTCGCTGCGGATGTCCGGCCCTTCGCGCGTCTCCAGGCTCGCGGCAAAGCGGGCCACGTCCGACGCGGGGAATGCCTTGCCCAGCCGGGCCAGCTCGATCATGTGCTCCACGACGCGGGCCGAGTCCGCCACGGCTTCGAGTTCGCCGGCGAGGCGAACGTGGTCCTCGCGCAGGACGACCTTCACCCCGAACAGCGAACCCAGCTCCCGGAAGTTTGCGTCGGCGACGCCCGCCAGGATGAACTGGTCCGCGCCCTCGGCGTTCAGATGGTGTTCGACCATGGTGCCGCTCGTCATTGGTTACCTCCCACCGAGATGCCCAGCGCGGCCAGCTCGGCGGCCGAGACCGGGGACGGCGCCCCCTCGAAGCTGGCCCGGGCCGCGGTCGTTTTCGGAAACGCGATCACGTCGCGCAGGCTGGTCCCGCCCGAAAGGCGGGCCGCCAGCCGGTCCACGCCAAGCGCGATTCCCCCATGGGGCGGAGCGCCCGACCGGAGCGCCTCGAGGAGGAAGCCGAACTTGGCCGAGATCTCCTCGGGTTGCAGCCCGAGCATCGCGAAAATCCGGGTCTGGAGCTCCGCGTCGTGCATGCGAATGCTCCCCGAGCCCAGCTCCGTCCCGTTGTAGACAAGGTCGTAGGCGAGACCCCGCACCGCGAGAGGGTCCGAATCCAGGAGATGCGCGTCGGCGGGATCGGGCTGTACGAAGGGGTGGTGGTTGGCCGTCAGCGTACTGTCGCCGCCGTCCTCGAAGACCGGGAAGCCGGTCACCCACAGCCACGCGTGCTCGGTGGTTCCGGGCATTTCCAGTGCGGCGATGGAGGCGGCACGCGTAGCGTCCAGGGCCGGGGAGGTCACGCGGTCGGGGCCCGCGGCCGCGACGAGGAGGTCGCCCGGGGCGAGGCCCAGCCCGGCGCGGGTATCGTCCCGGAAGAACCGGCCCAAGGGGCCCGTGGCGCCATCCTCGGTGATCTTGGCCCAGAGGAGGCCCGGGGCCCCCGCCGCCTTCGCCGCATCCTCGATGGCGACGATCTGCCTGCGGCTAAGACGAGCTCCGCCCTCGAGGCCGAGGCCGCGAATTCGGCCCCCCTTTTCCACGGCGCCGCGCAGGATAGCGGACTCCAACGCGCCGAGAACCGTGGTGAAGTCGCGGATCTCGAGGCCGTAACGGAGGTCGGGCCGGTCGCACCCGAAGCGCTCCATCGCGTCGTGGTAGGTCAGCCGCTGGAAGGGCGTCCCGGCCTCGATCCCAGCCACCTCTGCCAGCTTTGCCATGAGGCCCTCGCACCATCCGTAGATGTCCTCGGGCTGTACGAACGACGCCTCCACGTCGATCTGGGTGAATTCCGGCTGCCGGTCCGCACGCAGGTCCTCGTCCCTGAAGCACCGCGCGATCTGCACGTAGCGGTCGAAGCCGGCGATCATCAGCAACTGCTTGTAGATCTGTGGGCTCTGCGGCAACGCAAAGAACTCCCCCGGGTGCACACGGCTGGGGACCAGAAAGTCCCTCGCCCCTTCCGGCGTGGGCTTGGTCAGGATCGGCGTCTCGATCTCGTAGAAGCCCAGCGCGTCGAAGTAGTTCCGCACGGCCAGAACAAGGCGGTGGCGCAGCGCCAGCCTCGCCTGCAGCTCGTGGCGGCGCAGGTCGAGGACCCGGTGCCGGAGTCTGAGCTTCTCGGAGGGCAGCTCCTCTTCCGGAGACAGATACACGGGGATTGCCGGCGTCCGCGCCCGGTTCAGAACCTCCAGCTCGGTGATCTGGACCTCCACGTCCCCGGTTGCCATCTCGGGGTTGCGCGCCGCGTCGGGCCTGGGGGTCACGACTCCGCCCACGGCGACCACGTCCTCGACGCCAAGCCCGCGCACAGCGTCCATCGCTTCTGCAGAAGTCCAGCCGGGACCGGCCGACGCCTGCAAGATGCCCGAGCGGTCACGCAGATCGAGGAACACCAGCCCCCCGAGGTCTCTCCTGCGGTGAACCCACCCCGCGATCCGCACGTCCCGGCCGGCCATTTCCAGGGTGACCAGACCGGCCCCGGCAGTGCGCATCTCTGTAGAGCTTGTTTCGGTTTTCGACATCTCGGTTTTCGACAACAAGAGCCTCCGGTGAGCCGTTATCGGTTGCCGGCCGACGGCGGCAACTGGCAGCCCATGGCAGAAATCGCCGCTGCGTCTCAAGGGCGATGCATCCAGGCTGGGGCGGCGCCGGACCTGTTCTCTCGGTAACTTAACCCACCCTCCGTCACCCAGAAAGGCACTGTCCCTCCCGTGAACTCCGACCGACCCAACCTTCTGGGGCTGACCCCCTCCGAGCTGCACGAAGCCCTCGCGGCGCACTTCGGCCGGCGCGGCCAGCCCGCATACCGCTCCCGCCAGGTCCAGGAGTGGCTCTTTGCCGGCGACGCGCGCTCCTTCGACGCGATGTCCAACCTTCCGCTGCGCGAGCGCGAAGCTCTCGGCGAGGGCTTCCGCCTCGATGAGCCGACCGTCGACACGGTATCGGAGTCGGCGGATGGCACGGTCAAGCACCTCTGGGGACTGCGCGGCGGCGAAGTCGTCGAGAGCGTCCTGATCCCTGTGCGTGACCGCCTTACCCTGTGCATCTCCTCACAGGCGGGGTGTGCCCTCAAATGCCGATTCTGCGCGACCGGATGGTCGGGCTTCGGTCGCCAGCTCACACCGGGCGAGATCGCCGGTCAGTACCGGGCGTCGGCACGCTGGGCTGCCAGGCACGACCGCGGCACGATCACCAACGTGGTGTTCATGGGCATGGGAGAGCCCCTCGCCAACCGCCGCAACGTGTTCCCCGCCCTGTCGATTCTCAACTCCGGCTACGGGGTCGGGGCCCGGCGCATCACGGTCTCCACCGTGGGCGTCATCCCGGGGATCGCCGCGCTGGCCGCACGGCCGGAACAGTTCCGCCTGGCGTTGTCGCTGCACGCGCCGGTGTCGGAACTGCGGGCCGAACTGATCCCCCTGGAGAAGCGCTATCCCCTCGGGCAGCTCATGGACGCACTCGAGGCATTCAACCGGCGAGGGGGCCGGCGCATCACCTTCGAGTACACCATGATCCGGGACGTGAACGACGATCTGGCACTGCTGCCGCACCTCGCGGAGCTCGCGACCCGGGTTCACGCGTTCGTGAACCTGATTCCCTTCAACCCCATCCCGTATGTGGATTGGCAACCCAGCCTCTCCCGCCGCGTACGCGCCTTCCGGGATGGATTGGACGCGGCGGGGGTGGCGGTGGCGGTGCGGGAACCACGGGGCCGCGACATCGACGCGGCGTGCGGGCAGTTGCGGGCCAAGCGGCTCGGCGGGAAGGCACGGAGAGATCCGCCGGTCGCGCCGGCGCCGGGTGCGCCCGCTCCTACCGGATCCGGTCCCCGATCCGGCTCCCGCGAATCTCCCTGATCCACGGGAAGGGCCTGGCCGAACCCCGGTTGTACGAGAAGTAGATCCCCACGGCCCGGCCCTCGAAGCGCCAGCCCTCCAGGAGACCCCAGAATCGGGAATCGAGGCTCGTGTCGCGGTTGTCGCCGAGCATGAGGTGGTGGCCATCGGGGATGACGAGGGGGCCCCAGTTGTCACGGGTCGGTCGATAGTCGTCCCGGGGACCGCCGACAAGGTAGTCCCGCTGCCAGATCATGTCGGGGTGAAACTCGTCGGGTCTCCGGGTGTGCACGACGTAGGGCTCGTCCCGCGCCTCGCCGTTCAGGTAGAGCACCCTGTCCCTCATCTCCAACGTGTCTCCGGGCAAGCCGACGAGCCGCTTGACGAGGGTCATGTCCTCTTCGTGATGGGGGTCGAAGACGAGGACGTCACCGCGGTGGGGCTCCGAGTACCCGGGGATGCGGATGTCGGTGAAGGGGACGCGCGAGCCGATCGCCATCCGGTTCACAACCAGGAAATCTCCCACAAGGAGGGTGTTCTCCATGGAGCCCGAGGTGATCACGAATGTCTGAAAGAGGAAGGCCCGGATCACCAGGAAGAGGATCCCGGCGAAAAAAACCGACTTGAGCGCCTCGGCCCCGGTCCCGCCGCCTTCCCCTTGCGTCTCCTTGCTCCCCTTGTGCTTCGCGTCTCCCCGCGCCTTGCGATCCCCTGTCGATCCAGCCCGCGCGTCGGATTTCCCGCGGTGCTTCGCTTTATGCCTGCCGGCCATCGCTAGCGTTCGCTTCCCTTCTCCGGCCCCAGCCCCCGCAGCCATTCGACCAGGCGGTTCCCGGTGCCTTCCACCGACCCCTTGGGGGCCATCCAATCTGAACCAAGCCGTACGGTAACGTCCACGAACAGATTCGGGTCGGGGTCGCTGGTCACGCTGTCAATTCCAAGTGCCTCGGCGACCGCCGCTGCCGTCTTCAGCTTTCCCACCCGGTCGATCACGACCGACGACTCCAACCCGAATTGCCCCGCGTTCCCGATGCCCACCACGTCGAAGCCCGCCCCCCGCAAACGATCGGTGGCGGCCCGGGCCATCCCGGCGACTCCCCCGGCGTTGCGCACGTCGACGGTCACCCGGCCCCCCGCGGGCGACAATACAGGCTCGTCTGCCGGCGAGCTCTCCTCCGGCACCCACTGCCACATGGCCGATCCCAGCAACACCACGGTCCCCGTCACCACGAGGGCGAACAGCGTTGCCTTGAGAAACCGGCTCATCGTGACCCAATTACGAGGGAGTTCCAGAAGCCGAGGGTCCGCGGATGGACCGGCAACTCGGCGCGGTAAAGCTAATCAATCCGGCGAGCAGCACTGCGGCCGCGACGACAACAGGGGGCAGCCGCCATGAGTAGTCCATGAGATACAAGTCGACAACGGCAACCGGGCATCGGGCCCGCAACCACGACCTGGAACCCGGGTGATCTGGGATCCCTGCCTGACCCGTGCCGTCGCCGACGAGCTGCGGGCCACGCTGAAAGGCGCGCGTGCGCGAGCCGTGTGCTTCCGCGGAGAAGCACTGGAAGTGGTGGTGCACTTCCGTGACGCAACGTTGGTGGTGGATCTGTCCCCGGGTCGCGGGGTGATCGTCCTCGGTCCGCCATCCGAGCCGGACGGTGACGCCGAGCCGCTACCCGCCGTACTCGCCGGGGTGGAGGCTGTGCGGGACGAGCGGGTCATGCTGCTGCACTTCCGGCGGGTACGCGGGAAGAAGGCGCACCCGTCCCTGATTCTGGAGCTGGCCACCAACCGCTGGAACGCGATCCTGGCCGAGGGGCCGGCCCTGACGGTCCGCAAAGGGCTGAGGTTGGTGAAGCCCCGGCCGCTGCAGGCGGGGCAGCCGTGGAGTCCTCCCGGAGACGGGACACCCGGGCGGGTGAGACGGGAGCCGGACCAGTCCGACTGGGCCGATCTGCTCGATGGGCTGGGGGAGGCGGAAGCCCGTTCTGCTCTGTTGGCAGGGGTGGCCTTCACATCGGGTCTCAACGTCGGCTACCTGCTGGGGGCGAAGACCCCGGAGGAAGGTTTCCGGCGGTGGCGCGGAATCGCGACGATGACGGCGGTGGCGCCGCATATCCTCCGTCCGGCTTCCGGTCCACAGCCGTATCCGTGGCCGCTCCCCGGGTGCGACGCGGAGCCGGTCGGCAGCCTCCTGGAGGGTATGGCCACCGTCCGGGCGCAGACGGATCGGAAGGGATCACCGGGCGGAGGGCGCGTCGCCCGCTTCCTCGCCGCCGAGTCCCGCCGCTTGAAGCGGATGCTGAAACGGCTTCGGGCCGAATTGGCACACACGGGAGAGGCGGCCCGCCTGCGGGATGACGGCTCACTGATCCTCTCGTCGCTCCACCTGATCGACCCCGGGACGAAAGAGGTGACCCTGCCGGGCTTCGACGGGGAGGAGCGCACCCTGAAGCTGGATCCCCGTCTCAAGCCCCAGGTGTACGCGAACGCCCTCTTCCGAAGAGCCGCGCGCATGGAGCGGGGAGCCGCCGCCCTTCCCGGCCGGATCAGCGCCAGAGAGGAGGAGCTGGCCCGGATCGCCGACCTGACCCGGCGGAACACGCGCGGCGTGTTGCCGTTCGAGGAGGTCGAGCCACTCCTGCGCGCACGTCCGGCAGGCGGGAAGTCGGATCCGGAGTCCCCCGCACTCCCCTACCGATCGTTCACCAGCTCCGGGGGCCTGGAGATCCGGGTTGGTCGCGGCGCACGCCACAACGACGACCTCACCTTCCACCACTCCCGCCCCGCAGATGTCTGGCTCCACGCGCGCCACGCGGTCGGCGCACACGTGATCCTGCGCTGGACGCGGCCGGAGCGCCCACCCGCCACCGATCTGGAGGAAGCCGCCGTTCTCGCCGCCAATCACTCCGGCGCCAGGGCCTCGGGCACCGTCCCCGTGGACTGGACGCGCCGCAAGTGGGTCAGAAAGCCGCGCGGTGCTCCGCCAGGTGCGGTTCTCCCGGACCGCGTACAGACCGTCTTCGTGTCGCCGGACCCGTCGCTGGCGGAGCGGCTGGGAGGGGGGTGACCGAGTCGACTACCCCACGTCGTCCAGGGCCTCCCGCAGCTCCCCGGCCAGCGCCAGCGCCCCGGCCACGCCACCTTCGTCCAGCCGGTTGACGAGCGCGCTTCCGACGACCGCGGCGTCCGCGGCCGCGCCTACCGCACGCGCATGCTCGGCGGTGGACACGCCGAATCCCACCGCCACCGGCAGAGGCGACACCGACCGGACCGCGCCGGCCTCTCTCGCCAGCTCGCCGCGCAGCTCCTGACGAGCGCCCGTGACACCGGTCCGTGCGATGTAGTACACGAATCCCTGGCTGGAACGGGTGATCTGTCCGACCCGCTCCGGGGTGGTCGTGGGGGCAACGAGCCGGATCAGATCCAGCCGGCTCTCCAGAAGCCGGGCTTCAAGCTCCGGATCGGCGCCGAGCGGGAGATCTATGGGCAGGACTCCGTCCGCTCCTGCCTCGACCGCTTCGCGCACGAAGGTCTCGACCCCGCGGGAATAGACCGGATTCAGGTACGAGAAGATCACGACCGGCACGTCGCTCGCGCGACGCAGCTCCGCCAGCACATCGAACACGTCGTCCACGGTCGTGCCCTGGTGGAGTGCGCCCTGGCTGGAGCGCTGGATGGTCGGGCCGTCGGCCATGGGGTCGCTGAACGGGATCCCCAGCTCGATCACGTCCGCCCCCCCCTCCGCCAGCCCCGCCACCAGCTCTCGCGTGTGGGCCAGGCTGGGATAGCCGGTCGTTACATACGGGATGAAGCCCCGGCGGCCCTGCGCGGCCAGCTCCTCGAATCTGGCGCCGATGCGCCCCGGCGGCGGCCCGCTCACGACCCCCGCCCGGCTTCGCTCTCGCCCGACCCCGGTGCCGCCCCCCCGTCACCCAGCCGGGACACGTGCACCACGTCCTTGTCCCCCCTCCCGCTCAGGCAGATGGCGACCGGTGCCTCGAGCTCGCCCCTCCGCCCCGCTTCGGCCACCCACGCCAGCGCGTGGGCCGTCTCCAGCGCGGGGATGATCCCTTCCAGCCCGGGAAGCGCGCGGAACGCCCGTTCGGCGGCCCCGTCCTCGACACTCACGTACCTCGCGCGGCCCGTGTCCATGAGGTGGGAGTGCTCCGGGCCCACACCCGGGTAGTCCAGCCCGGCGGCGACCGAGTGCGCGGGGGCGACCTGCCCGTCGGAATCCTGCAGCAGGTAGCTGAGCGAACCGTGCAGCACCCCCGGCCACCCCTCGCTGAGCGGGGCCGAGGAGCGTCCGCTGCCGAGCCCATCCCCGGCGGCCTCAACGCCGATCAGGGCCACCCCCTCATCGTCCACGAAGGCGTGGAACATCCCCATCGCGTTGGAGCCGCCCCCGACGCACGCCACCACCGAGGCCGGCAACCGTCCTTCGACCGCGAGGATCTGCCGCCGCGCCTCCCGGCCGATGACCGCCTGGAAGTCGCGCACGATGAGCGGGAACGGGTGCGGTCCCACCACGGAGCCGATGATGTAGTGGGTGTCCTGTACGTTGGTCACCCAGTCGCGCAAGGCCTCGTTTGTGGCGTCCTTGAGTGTCCGGGTCCCGGACTCGACGGGCCGCACCTCGGCACCGAGCAGCTCCATGCGGTAGACGTTCAGCGACTGGCGCACGATGTCCTCCGCGCCCATGTAGACGACGCACTCCATGTCGAAGAGCGCACACGCGGTCGCCGTCGCGACCCCGTGCTGCCCGGCCCCCGTCTCCGCGATGATCCGGGGCTTCCGCATGCGCCTCGCGAGGAGCGCCTGCCCCACCGTGTTGTTGATCTTGTGGGCCCCGGTGTGGTTGAGGTCCTCGCGCTTCAGGTAGACCGGCGCGACCCCGGCCTCGGCTTCGAAGCGCCGGGCGCGGTAGAGGGGCGTGGGACGGCCGACGTAGTCCGCGCTCAGGTGGTCGACCTCGGCCAGGAAGGCCGGATCGGCCATGGCCTCGGCGTAGGCGGCGGCAAGTTCGTCGAGCGCCGGGATCAGCGTTTCCGGAACATACCGGCCGCCGTACATGCCGTACCGGTCCTCCTGCACACCAAAGCCGCCTCCCGGCGCGCGGGAGCCGTCCGCCTGGACGGGCGATCCGCTCACAGTTGTCCTCCCCCGGACGGGTTTCCCGCCAGCCGCGCCGCCTGCACGAAGGCCCGCGTTCTGCCGGGATCCTTGCTGCCGAACACCGATTCCACACCGGAACTGACGTCGAGTACGTCGGGGCGAAGCGCCTCGACAGCCGCGCCGGCGTTCTCCGGGTTCATCCCGCCGGCGGCTATGAAGGTCGCCGAACCGATGGCTCCGCGCACCTCCCTTCCCACTCCCGCCCACGAGAAGGTGCGTCCGGTGCCCCCGGGGCGCCCGGGATCCCACGCGTCCAACAGCACGCCGTCAGCCACCGTCGCGTACCGTCCGGCCGCGTCCGCCATTGACATGCCCGGCCTGGCGTGAACCGTCTTCCACACCCCCCAGCCCCCCGCCCCGCCGATCCGCGTCACGGCTTCGATCGTCTCGCTCCCCCCCAACTGGATCACGTCCAGGTCCAGCTCCCGCGCGACCCGCACGACCACCTCGGCCGGCGCGTCCACGAACACCCCCACCCGGCGCGCCGTCGCGGCTTCGTAGACGGCGCCGGCCCGCTTCCCGCTCACGCTGCGCGAGTAGCCCGGCGACAGGATCACGCCCATGAAGTCCGCGCCGGCCTCCTCCACGACCGCCGCGTCCCGGGGGGTCATCACCCCGCACACCTTCACCCGCACCCCGCGGCCCCGCCCCGGCCGAGCCGGCCTGCTGCCCTCCTGCCGGCGCCCGCGCGGCCCGGTCACGGCCCCCGCCCCACCCTCGGCACGGCCGCCATCTCCGCCACCAGCCGGCCGGGTGCCCCGCTCCGCACCAGCGCCTCCCCCACCAGCACGGCGTCGGCGCCGGCGGCGGCCACCCGCGCCACATCGTCCGCGTCCCCGATCCCGCTCTCCGACACGAGGAGCACCTCGCCCGGCATGTACGGCGCCAGCCGCTCGGTCACGGCCAGATCGGTGCGGAACACCGTGAGATCCCGGTTGTTCACCCCGACCAGGGACGCCCCGGCCTCCAGCGCCACTTCCACCTCCCATTCGTCGTGGACCTCGACCAGCGCGGTCATTCCCAGACCGTCGATCATGGCCCGCAGATCGCGCAGCAGCAGCGGGTCGAGAACCCGCACGATCAGCAGCACCAGGTCGGCCCCGCCGGCCCTCGCCTCGATCACCTGAACCTCGTCGACCACGAAGTCCTTGCGCAGAACGGGGACGCTCCGTGCCTCCCGCACGGCCCGCAGGTCCTCGAGCGACCCCCCGAACCAACGGGCGTCGGTCAGCACACTGATCGCGAAGGCGCCCCCAGCCTCGTAGTCGGCCGAGAGTCCCACCGGATCCAGTCCCGTGTCGATATCGCCCGCTCCCGGCGACCGCCGCTTGACCTCGGCGATCACCCCCATGCGCTCCCTCCGCCCGAGAAGCTCGAATGCGGCACGGGGCGGCGGCGCGTCAAAGGCGGCCCGTGCCAGTTCGCGACGGAGCGCCTTGAGCCGCGCCACCTCGGCGGCTTTGCCGGCCACAATCCGTTCCAGAATTCCCTTATCGCTCATCTTGATCTTCGGTCAAATTTCGGTTACCATTGTTCGGAGCCTGTTCGGTAGAAAGCTCCGGCGACCTCGTCCGCCAGGCGGACCGGCCTGCCTCGTGCAACGGCAGGCCGACAACACTACTACCAAGATAGGGAAAGAAAGATGCCCCTCACCAAGCGCCAGAAGGAGATCCTCGACTACCTCAAGGCGTTCATCGAAGAAATGGGGTATGCGCCCAGCTTCGAGGAGATCTGCCGCCACTTCGGCTACAGCTCTCTGGCGACCGTACACGAACACCTGAGCAACCTCGAGCGGAAGGGGTACATCCGGAGATCCTACCGCGAAAGCCGTTCGGTGGAGTTCCCGGCCGAGGCCGAGCCCTCCGTGGCGCTGCCCCTCCTTGGCACCGTCGCCGCCGGAGTTCCCGTCGAGGCCGTCGAAGACAACGAGACGCTCTCCATTCCCGGCGAGATGATCCGCAAGGGCTTCGAGCACTACGTCCTGCGCGTGTCGGGCGAGTCCATGATCGACGAACAGATCCGCGATGGCGACCACATCGTGGTCAACGCCCGCGAGACCGCCGAGGACGGTGAAATGGTGATCGCGCTGGTCCGGGACGAGGCCGCCACCGTCAAGAAGCTCTACCGGGAACCCGGCAACCGCATCCGCCTGCAGCCCGCCAACGAAAACATGAAGCCGATCATCGAGGACGCCGCCGATGTGCTTGTCCAGGGAGTGGTGGTCGGGCTTATTCGGAGGTACTAGGAGGCCAGGACCCGGCGTACCCCCGGCAGTCGGCTACCGCCTCCCGGCCGCCCTTTGGCTCCACCGCACCAATTGCTCGAGCACCCCCGCGGCCGCCCCCGAGTCGATCGCGCGCTCCGCGGCGACCACGCCCTCACGGAGCGAGTCCGCCCGGTCCGCCACGTAGAACGCCGCCGCGGCATTCACCAGCACCGCCGAACGGGCCGGTCCGCGCTCCTTCCCTTCGACCACGGCCCGGACAACGGCCGCGTTTTCCTCCGGCTCGCCGCCCGCCAGCGCCCCGGGATCGACCGGCTCGACCCCCAGCTCCTCCGGCGTGATCTCGTACGAGGACACCTCTCCCCCCCCGAGTTCCGCGACGCGCGTGGGCCCGCAGGGACTGACCTCGTCCATGCCCGGCGCTCCGTGGACGACGAGGGCCCGTTCGTGGCCCAGCTCGGCCAACCCGCGGACCACCAGATCGAGGAACGCGGGATCGGCGACGCCGACGACCTGGCGCCGCGCCCCCGCAGGATTGGCCAGCGGCCCCAGCAGGTTCATGATCGTGGTGACGCCCAGGGCTTGCCGCACCGGACCCACGTGCCGCATCGCGGGATGGAGGAGCGGCGCGAACATGAAGACGATCCCCGCGCCGGCCAGGACATCGGCCATTCCCTCCGGCGAGAGCTCCACCGCCACCCCCAGCGCTTCGAGCACATCGGCGCTCCCGCACTTGGAGGTGAAGGAACGGTTGCCGTGCTTCGCGACCCGGACTCCCCCCGCCGCCACCACGATGGCCGCCGCTGTCGAGATGTTGAAGGTCGAGACCCGGCCGCCTCCGGTGCCGCAGGTGTCGACCAGCGATGCCGGGTCAGGGGCGCGAACCGGGATCATGGCGGCGCGCAGCGCTTCGACCCCTCCCGCGACTTCCGATGGGGACGGCCCCTTGGTCTGAAGCGCGGCCAGGAGCGCGCCGGTCCGGATGGGCGAGGCGTGCCCGGACACCATGTGCGAGAAGGCCGCCCTCGCCTGGTCGGCGTGGAGGTCCTCTCCTCCGACTACACGGGCCAGAAGAGGAACCAGGCTGAAGGTCGTGTCTGTCACCGCTCGCTCATCCCTGAGTGTCGATCGTGGGCGGTCCATGATATCATGCGCCGTCCCGCACGTCATGGTAGATTCCACAAAATGGGCAACTTCGAGACCCGCTACAAGCTTAGCCTTCACTACGACGGCTCGGCGTTTCACGGATGGCAGGTCCAGCCCCGGCAAGCCACGGTGCAGGGCGCGTTGGAGGCGGTCGTGTCCCGACTCACCGGCGAACACCGGACCGTGCTCGGCGCGGGGCGCACCGACACGGGTGTCCACGCGACGGGCCAGGTGGCAGCCGTGACGATGCCGTCGAGCTGGACGGTCCGGGAGCTGATCCGGTCGCTGAACGCCATGCTCCCCCGCACAATCTGGGTGCGGGACGCCCAGGCCGTGCACGACGGCTTCGATCCTCGCCGCGAAGCGATCCTCAGGAGCTACCGGTATCGGGTCGGCACGGCGCCGCACGCCGCATCCCCCTTCCACAGCCGCTGGTGCTGGCCACTCTGCCGCCCGCTCGACCTGGACGCCGCCGCACGCGCGGCCCGGCTGCTCATCGGGAAGCACGAATTCCGCGCCTTCGCGAAGACCGGGCAGCCCCAGCGCGGGTACACCTGCCGCGTCGCCACCGCCACCTGGCGTCGCTGGGGCGACGAGGGCGTCGTCTTCGAAATCTCCGCAAACCGCTTTTTGCACCGGATGGTGCGATATTTGGCAGGAACCATGGTGGACATCGCCCTGAAACGCCGCCGAGAGGAGGACATGGCCCTGCTGCTGAGCGGAGAGAACCGTCCTGCGACATCGCCGGCCCGCCTGACGACATCGCCGCCCGCTCCCGCCCGAGGACTATGCCTGACCCGGGTCGAGTATCCGGACCACGCGACGGTGACTTCCACCGTCCCCGACATGTAAACCATACATGACATTAAGTAAACTACAGTTGACATATTGCGCCGCCGCGACCGGTCTCGCAGTCGTGTCGGCAGCGTGCGACAGCGCCGCACAAACGCTCTCCGACAGCCGCTCCACCGCGATCGTGCGCGCAGCCCGCACCGTCGCCCCCGCCGTCGTCACCATCTCGGTGCTGCGGCGGGAACGGGTCCGCCGGCGCAGCTTCTTCGACGACTACTACCTGCCCTTCCGCGAGACCCGCGGTCTCGGTTCCGGCTTCATCGTGAACACGGACGGCACGGTCCTTACCAACCACCACGTGATCGAGGACGCCACCGAAATCCTGGTCACCCTGCCCGACGGGCGCGACTTCGACGCCCGCCTGGCCGGCTCCGACCCCACGACCGACGTCGCCGTCATCGTCCTCGAGCAGGCCTCCGACCTTCCCGTCGCGCCGCTCGGCACCGCGGCGGATCTGCTGATCGGCGAATGGACGGTCGCGATCGGGAACCCCTTCGGGGGTCTCATTTCCAACCCGGAGCCTTCGGTGACGGCGGGTGTCGTGAGCGCGCTCGGGCGCCACATCATCCCCGGCCAGGACGACGACGGCTTCTACCTGGGCATGATCCAGACCGACGCGGCCATCAACCCGGGCAACTCCGGCGGACCTCTGGTCAACGCGCTTGGGGAGGTGATCGGGATCAACACCTCGATCCTGTCACGCTCGGGCGGCAGCGAAGGACTCGGTTTCGCGATCCCCATCGACCGGGCGCTCAAGGTTGCGCGGGACCTGGCCGAGCACGGAGAGGTGCGGCGAGCGTGGCTCGGCCTGGGCGTGGACGCGGTGGAAGCGGACGCCTTCGGACGGTCAAGGGGGGTGCGCGTCGCCCGGGTCACCCCCGGGTCTCCCGCCGCGGACGCAGGGATCCGCCCGGGGACTCGCCTGCTGCAGGCCGGGACGCACCGCATGGCCACGCCGCTCGACTACACCGCCGTCTTGCTGGACCTGGGCGCCGGTGACCGGATCGAGCTGACCGTGGAAGGGATGGACGCCGTCCAGCTGCAGGCCGCCCCGCTCCCTTCCGCCACCGCCGACCGCGTGGAGCTGCTGCGCGATCTGCAGGTCGTCACCGTGACGGCGGGGATCCAGGCGGAGCGGGGTCTGGCGTCGTCCGAGGGCGCGCTGGTGGTGGAGATCTCCGACACACTCGCCGGGGTGACCGGGCTGGCTGCCGGCGACGTGCTGCTGGCGGTGAACAACGTGCGCGTGCCCACGGCCCGCGAGGCGGCGGACGAGCTCCGCCGGATCCAGAGCAGCGGCCGTTCCTTCGTGCTCCGCTTCGAGCGCAACGGCCGGATGGTGCGAACGGGGCTGCTGGAATGGCGATGACACCGTGCCCGAGGCCGAATCCATGACCGCTGAAGCGACCGACCGCTACACGCACCCCCTCTCCGCGCGGTACGTCTCCGGCTCGATGGAGCGCATCTTCGCACCCGCCTTCCGCTTTGGCACGTGGCGCCGCCTCTGGCTCGCCCTGGCCGAGGCCCAGCGCGATGCCGGACTGGACATCCCGGCCGAGGCCATCGCTCAGATGCGCGCGCACCTCGACGACATTGATCTGGACGCGGCCGCGCGCTACGAACGGCGCTTCCGCCACGACGTCATGGCGCACATCCACCTCTTCGGCGACGCCGCCCCGGCTGCGCGCGGCATCCTGCACCTGGGCGCCACCAGCGCCTTCGTCGGCGACAACACCGACCTCATCCAGCACCGCGAGGCGATGACCCGGGTGCGCGACCGGGTCGTCGCGACCATCCGCGCCCTCGCCCGCTTCGCCGAGGAGCACCGCGCCCAGCCGACCCTCGCCTACACCCACTTCCAGCCGGCCCAGCCCACGACCGTCGGGAAGCGGGCAACCCTCTGGATCCAGGACTTCCTCCTCGATCTGGATGAGATCGAGCACCGGCTTACCGACCTGAAGCTGCGCGGCGTGCGCGGCACGACCGGCACCCAGGCCTCGTTCCTGCAGCTCTTCGACGGCGATCACGCTCGCGTCGACGCGCTGGAAAAGGCGGTTTGCCGCCGGCTCGGCTTCGAGGACTGCTACCCCGTCACGGGTCAGACCTACCCCCGCAAGGTCGACCAGGCGCTGCTGTCCACCCTGGCCGGCGTGGCGGCTTCGGCCTCCAAGATGGCGCACGACATCCGCCTTCTGTCCCACCTGCGCGAGCTGGAAGAACCGTTTGAGAAGGAGCAAATCGGCTCCTCGGCGATGCCGTACAAGCGCAACCCCATGCGCTCGGAGCGGATCTGCGCAGTGGCACGCCATGTGATCGCCCTGGCGGCCGATCCTGCACACACGGCGGCGACGCAATGGCTGGAACGGACGCTGGACGACTCCGCCAACAAGCGGCTTGCAATCCCCGACGCCTACATGGCCACCGATGCGATCCTCGTGCTTGCGGCGAACGTGGCGTCGGGCCTGCGGGTGAACGAGGGGGTGGTCGCGTCCAACCTGGCCATGCACCTTCCCTTCATGGTCATGGAATCGGTGCTCATGGGGACGACCGCCGCAGGTGGAGACCGACAGGACGCCCACGAACGGATCCGGCGGCACACACTTGACGCCGCGCGCCGCATGACCGAAGGCGAGGAGGGCGACCTCTTCGCTCGGATCGCGGCCGACGAGACGTTGGACGTGAGCGCCGGGGAGCTGGAGAGGCTGGCCCGGCCGGAGAGGCTGGTGGGCCGCGCCCCGGAGCAGGTGGACGGGTTCCTCATCCACCACGTCGCGCCGGTGCTGGAGCGTTACGGCGAGACCCGGAAGGGCGGGGAGGTGCGGGTGTGAACGGAGCCGCGCTCCCGCTGCCACTTCTGTTCAAGGGCAAGGTCCGGGATGTCTACGCGGTCCCCGACGGCGGCGGCCCCGGAGTCGGCGGCGACGGTGCCGGCGACACCCACGGCAGCCCCGGTGCCACCGGCCCCCACAACCCCGGCGGCCACCTCCTCCTCGTCGCCAGCGACCGGGTCAGCGCCTTCGACGTCGTCATGAACGAGCCGGTGCCGGGCAAGGGCCGCGTCCTGACCCAGATCACCGCCTGGTGGCTGGCCACGCACATGGGCGACATCCCTCACCACCTCGTCTCGGTGCGTCCCGACGAGATCCTGCGACTGATCCCCGAGCTCGCGGACTGTCCACCCGAGGCGTGGGAAGGCCGGGCGACCCTGGTACGGCGAACGCGTCCGCTCCCCGTCGAGTGCGTCGTGCGCGGGTACCTTTCCGGCTCCGCCTGGATGGAGTATCGTGCTTCGGGGACCCTGGCGGGCGAGCCTCTCAAGCCGGGACTGGTCGAGAGCGACGCACTCGTCCCGGCAATCTTCTCGCCGGCCACGAAAGCCCAGGAGGGCCACGATGAGAACATCACCTTCGAGCAGGTGACCGGACTCCTCGGCGCGGATCTCGCGGGGCGGCTGCGGGAGCGTTCCCTGGACATCTACGAGCGGGGGCGCGCGGCGGCGGCCGCGGCGGGGATCATCCTGGCCGACACCAAGTTCGAATTCGGAACCTCTCCCGATGGCGAGCTGCTGCTCATCGACGAAGTGCTGACCCCCGACTCGTCCCGGTTCTGGCCGCGGGAGCACTACGCGACAGGGCGGGGACAGCCGTCCCTTGACAAACAGCCAGTGCGCGACTATTTGGATAATCTTCCGGACTGGAACAAGCAGTATCCGTCCCCTCGCCTGCCCTCTCGCGTGGTTGAAGCCGCGTCCGAACGGTACCGCGAGGTGTTCCGCAGGCTCACGGGGACGGGGCTCGACGACTTCGACCCGCCGGTGTTCGGGAAATGCAGCTCGTGACCATTCCCGTGGCCCGCGAAGGCATCCCCTTCATCCTCGTGTGCCTGGCCGCCGTCGCCCTGTCCACCCTCTGGGCCCGGAGCGGCGGCTGGGGGGCCCGCTCCGCCGCGCCCGCCATTTTCGTTGCCCTGACCCTCTTCGTCACCTACTTCTTCCGCGACCCGGAGCGGCGAATCCCGCCGGACCCGGGCGTGGTCGTCGCCCCCGCCGACGGCAAGGTCATGAGCGTGGGCCCGGTGGACGGCGAGGAATTCATGGCCGGGACCGCAACCCGCGTCACCATCTTCCTGAACATCTTCAACGTGCACGTGCAGCGCGCGCCGCTGGGAGGCCGGGTCGGACACTACGCCTATCACCCCGGCCGCTACCTCCCGGCGTGGCGGGAGGAGGCGAGCAGCGACAATGAGCGAGCGTCGCTGGGGCTGGAGACGGGCGCCGGACCGCTGCTGGTCCGCCAGATCGCCGGCCTCCTGGCGCGCCGGATCGTGACCTACCCGCGGGAGGGCGACGCCGTCACCAAGGGCGACCGCATCGGCCTGATCCGCTTCGGCTCGCGCGTCGACCTCTTCCTGCCCCCCGGCTGGCCCGTGACCATCGAACCCGGCGACCACGTGCGCGGCGGCGAAACCCCGGTGGCGCGGGTACCATGAAGAGACACCCCTCCCGCCGCCGCCTGCGACGCGGAATCATCATCCTGCCGTCGGCCTTCACGATGGGGAACCTCTTCTTCGGCCTGTATGCCGTCGTCGCGGGCTTGCGAGGGGACTTCGCGTGGGCGGGGTGGTTCATCGTCTACGCCGCGATTCTGGACCTGCTCGACGGTAGGGTCGCCCGATTCACCCGCACGGGATCCGCCTTTGGCGCCGAGCTCGATTCGCTGACCGACGTGATCTCGTTCGGAGTCGCCCCCGCGCTGATCATGATCCAGCTCTACTTCACTGCGTCCGACTGGAGCTGGGTGATCGGCTTCGTCTACGTCGCGGCCGTCGTCGTGCGGCTGGCTCGCTTCAACGTGGAGCAGGGCGGCGAGGCCCGCCGTCACTTTCACGGCCTGCCCACCCCCACGGCGGGGATGATCCTCGCGACCCACTACCCCTTCTCGCAGACCGCTTTCTTCCAGCAATACCTCGGCGATCTGCCGTGGCCCCGCATCATGGTCCTCACCATGGTTCTGACCTCGATCCTGATGCTGAGCCATATCCCCTACGCCAAGTTCCCCCGAATCGAACTTCGGACCCGGAAAGGGATCGGGACAACCGCGTTTCTGGTGGCATGCCTCGTGCTCGCCGTCACGGTTCCGGCCTACTGGTTCTTCCCCGCGCTGATCCTCTACACCCTGTGGGGGCTGCTCAGGTCGGTGTTCCTCGGTCTGATGGAACGCCTTCCCGAGCGCGACCCCCTTCTCGATGCGCCGGAGTCCTCCGGCACCGAGGTGGAACCCCGCGAGCTGGACTACCACGATCTCACCCACGACACCGCCCCAAGAGACTGGAAGGAGAACCGTTCTTGAACCGATTCACAGTGGAGGTCCTGGTCACGCCCCGGCCCGGCCTTCTGGACCCCCAGGGCAAGGCGATCCATCACGCGCTTTCTTCACTGGGCTACGACAGCGTCAAAGACGTTCGCGTCGGCAAGGCGATCTACCTGGACGTCGCGGCCGGGTCGGCACCGGAGGCGACGGAGCGGGTCGAGGACGCATGCCGCAAGCTTCTGGCCAACCCCGTGACGGAGGATTTCCGGGTTACGGCGGCCGAACCTGCCAGCGGAGCAGTCCGATGAACGTCGCCGTCATCACATTCCCCGGGTCAAACTGCGACCAGGACTGCTTCCGGTCGGTGGAACTGGCCGGTGGGTCGCCGCGCTACGTCTGGCACCGGGAGCGGTCTCTGGGCGGCGCGGACGCCGTGATCGTGCCCGGCGGCTTCGCCCACGGCGACTACCTCCGCCCGGGCGCCATCGCGCGTTTCAGTCCCATCATGGACGCCGTCATCGCCTTTGCACGGGACGGGGGCATGGTCGTGGGCATCTGCAACGGCTTCCAGGTGCTCTGCGAGGCCGGGCTCCTGCCCGGCGCGCTGCTGCGCAACGAGTCGCTCCGCTTCCAGTCCCACGACTGCGCGCTGCGGGTGGAGCGGGGCGGCACGGCCTTCACGCGAGAGTATCGCGAGGGGCAGGTCATCCGCATGCCCCTCTCGCACGCCGACGGCAACTACTACGCCGACCCCGAGACGCTGTCCGAACTCGAAGCCGCGGGGCACGTCCTGTTCCGCTATTGCGACGCCCGCGGCGCTACAACGGACGAAGCCAACCCCAACGGCTCCCTGAACCACATCGCCGGGATCGTCAACGCGCGCGGGAATGTGCTGGGCATGATGCCGCACCCCGACCGCGCAATCGAAGACGTGCTCGGGACGGTGGATGGGCTGCCGCTCTTCCGGTCGCTGGTGGGAAGCGGCGCGCGGTCGATCGCGCACATGGAGATGGCGTGATGGCGGCTCCTCAGCCCCGCCCCGGCGACCCTCCGCTCACCCCCGCCCTGGTCGAGGAACACGGCCTCTCGCCCGACGAGTACCGGCAAATCCTCGAGATCATGGGCCGGGAGCCCACCTTCACCGAGTTGGGCGTCTTCTCGGCGATGTGGTCCGAGCACTGCGGCTACAAGAACTCGAAGCCGCTTCTGCGGCTGCTCCCGACGCAGGCGCCGTGGGTCATCCAGGGTCCCGGAGAGAACGCCGGCGTCATCGATGTCGGGGGCGGCTACGCGCTCGCCTTCAAGATCGAGTCGCACAACCACCCGTCGGCGGTGGAGCCCTACCAGGGGGCGGCCACCGGGATCGGCGGCATCCTGCGCGACGTCTTCACCATGGGCGCGCGGCCTGTCGCCACCCTCAACTCGCTGCACTTCGGCGACCTGGATCGGCCCCGGGTCCGCTACCTCTTCTCGGGCGTGGTCAAGGGGATCGGCGACTACGGCAACTGCGTCGGGATCCCGTCCACCGGCGGCGAGGTCTACTTCGACCGCGGGTACGAGGACAACCCGATCGTGAACGCCATGTGCCTCGGGCTCATGCGCCAGGAGGACCTGATCCGCGGCACCGCCGAGGGAGTCGGCAACACGCTCATGGCGGTGGGGGCCCGGACCGGGCGGGACGGAATCCACGGTGCCACCTTCGCGTCCGAGGAGCTGTCGGAAGGCGACGACGTGGAGAGCCGCCCGCAGGTGCAGGTGGGCGACCCCTTTACCGAGAAGCTGCTGCTCGAGGCGTCGCTGGAGCTGATCGCGAGCGGGCACATCGTGGGGATTCAGGACATGGGGGCCGCGGGGCTGACATCGAGCGGCGCCGAGATGGCGGGGCGGTCGGGCACCGGGGTGGAGATGGATGTCGCGCTGGTCCCGGTGCGCGAGCAGGGGATGACCCCGTACGAGATCCTGCTCTCCGAATCGCAGGAGCGGATGCTGGTGGTGGCGGCGGCCGGGCGGGAGGACGCCGTACGGGAGATCCTGGAGAAGTGGGAGCTGGAAGCCGAAACGGTCGGGAGCGTGACCGCGACCGGAACCTTCCGGGTTCTGGAGGACGGGGTGGCCGTCGCGGACATCCCCGCGCTGCCGCTGACCGAGGGCTGCCCCACCTACGAGCGGCCTGGCGAGGAAGCGGCGGAGATTCGAGACTTGCGTGAAACAGATGTTTCTGGCTATATGTCGCCGCCATCGGGGCTGGAGAGTGCCTTCCTGGCGGTCGTGGGGTCGCCGAACGTGGCGTCGAAGCAGTGGGTGTACGAGCAGTACGACACGACCGTGCGCGCCAACTCGATCGAGCGGCCGGGAGGGGATGCGGGGGTCATCCGCGTGCCGGGGACGAATCGGGGGGTAGCGGCATCGACCGACTGCAACGGCCGACACACATATTTGAATCCGCGTTCTGGCGCAATAGGCGCGGTCGCGGAGGCCGCCCGCAACGTGACCTGCACGGGGGCAGTCCCGCTCGCAATTACCAATTGTCTCAATTTTGGCAGTCCGCTCAAGCCGCACATCCGCCACCAGTTCCGCGAGGCGGTGCTGGGGATGCGCGACGCGTGCTCCTACCTGGAGACTCCCGTTACCGGCGGAAACGTGTCGTTCTACAACGAGACCGACGGGCAGGCCGTCTACCCCACCCCGGTCATCGGCATGATCGGGGTGATCGACGACCTGGACACCATCGTGCGGCACTCGTTCCGGGACGCCGGCGACGGGATCTTCCTGCTGGGCACCAACAAGGGCGAGCTGGGCGGGTCCGAGTACCTGTACGCGATTCACGATCTGGTCGCGGGCGAGCCGCCTGGCGTGGACCTGGCGGCCGAACGCGGGCTCCAGCGCTGCCTTCTGGCCATGGCGGGCGGGCGCGTGCTCAAATCGGCCCACGACGTGGCGAGCGGCGGGCTGGCGGCTACATTGGTGGAGAGTTGCCTCGGCCGCCCCCGGGCCGGAGACGGCGTGGGCGCGTCGGTACGCTTCACGGACGCGCTTCCGGACACCGCGCTGCTGTTCGGGGAGGATCACGGGCGCGTGATCGTCAGTTGCGCGCCGGAGGAGGAGGACAATGTGCGCCGGATCGCGTCGGACCACGGTGTTCCCTGCTCCAGGATCGGCAGGGTCACAGGGACGGGATCGCCCCTGGAGATCGAGACGCGGTCGAGCACGCTGCGATTGGCCCTGGACGTCCTGGGCGACCACTACTTCGGCACCATTCCCGGCATCATGAGCGAAGCGGGATGAGATGAGCAGACACGGCCCCACCGACATCCACCTGCCGTTGCTCGACGACCGGCCCCGAGAGGAGTGCGGGATCGTCGGCGTCAGCGGCGTGGACAACGCGTCCGAGCTCGCCTTCCTCGCTCTGTACGCGCTGCAGCACCGGGGGCAGGAGGCGGCGGGGATCTGTGCCGCGAACGGCGGCCGCACCAAACTCTACAAGGAGCTCGGCCTCGTCTCGGATGTCTTTGACGCCAAGCGCATCGCGTCGCTTCCCGGGCGAACCTCGCTCGGACACGTGCGGTACTCGACCGCGGGTAGCGGACAGCGCGTCAACGCCCAGCCGATCGTGGTTCGCTACTCGGAAGGGGACCTGGCGATCGTCCACAACGGCAACCTGACCAACGCCAAGCTGATGCGGCACCAGCTCGTGGACGAGGGCGCGATCTTCCAGAGTTCGTCCGACTCGGAGATCATCGTGCACCTCATCGCGCGCTCACGGCACCGCACGGTGGTGTCCCAGTTGCGCGACGCGCTCAGCTACCTGGAAGGCGCGTATTCGCTCATCCTGACGATCGGCGACACCATGTACGCGGTGCGCGACCCGCGCGGCTTCCGGCCCCTCGTGCTCGGGGAGCTGGACGGGGGGCACATCGTCGCCAGCGAGACCTGTGCCCTGGACATCATGGGGGCCCGTTTCGTGCGCGACATCAAGCCGGGCGAGCTGGTGCGCCTTCAGGGGGGCCGGGCCACGAGCCTGCCCGGGATGCACCCGGAGACACCCGCTCCGTGCATCTTCGAACTCGTGTACTTCGCTCGGCCCGACTCCAACCTGTGGGGGATGAGCGTCGACCGCGCCCGGCGGGCCTTCGGACGCCAACTGGCCCGCGAGCACCCGATCGACGGAGACTGCGTGATCGCCGTGCCCGACAGCGCCAACTCGGCGGCGCTGGGCTACAGCGAGCAGAGCGGCATCCCGTACGAATTGGGGCTGCTCCGCAACCACTACGTGGGACGCACCTTCATCCGCCCCTCGCAGGCCGACCGCGACTTCGGCGCCCGCATCAAGTACAACCCCGTACGGGAGGTGCTCGCCGGTCAGCGCGTGGTCGTGGTGGACGACTCGATCGTGCGGGGCACGACATCCAGCAGCCTGGTCAAGTTCATCCGTGGCGCCGGGGCGGCCGAAGTGCACTTCCGCGTCGCGAGCCCTCCGGTGCGATTCCCGTGCTACTACGGGATCGACATGCCGTCGAAGGAAGAGCTCATGGGGTCGGGCATGTCCGTGGACGAGATCGCCGCCGTGCTTGGGGTGGACTCGCTGGGCTACCTGTCGCTGGATGGGATGGTGGACGCGGTGGCCGAGCGCGGGCCATTCTGCGCGGCGTGTTTTTCGGGGGAGTATTCGGCGCCGCTGGTGGATCTGGAGGGGTAGGCGGGGAACACGATGAGAACGACAATGGGAGCTCTCGCCGTGGCTCTCGTGGCCTGTGGGGGGAACTCGGCGGATGGTGGCGGAGCGGACTCTCCACTTCCCGCTCTCGGTCGGACGCCCGGCGGCGCCCTGTACCACGTAGCGAACTGCGTGCCGGAGGACGAACAGGGCCGGCTCGTGACGTTCGCGCCCGGGACCGGCCTCACACCCGACCATTCCCGGCTGTTCGTCGAGCACCTCGGTGACCGGTCCGGGCTCTGCGTGATTGCGGTGCAGTACGAAAACACACAGCTGGCCGCAGCGTGCTGCACGACCACCGACACGCCCGACGGACCTCAGGATCCCCACTGCCTGCTCCGGCTGCTTTCCGCCAAGTCCGCGTCGGAGCCTGACAGCATGACGTGCACCGACGGAAGGCTGCTGTCCGTGCCGTCCGCGAGGAGCGTCGAGGGTGCGATTCTGGAGGCGGTCGGCCACCTCGGCATGACCGCGTACCTGACCGACGACGGAAAGGAGTTGCTGTGGGAGCGGCTGGTCCTCACCGGCCACTCACAGGGTGCGCAGCTCTCCAAGTTCATCGCGCTGACGCGCCACGTCGTAGCGGGTGTCGGGTCTATCGCGGGGGGCGTTCTCGGGATCGAAGGCGAGAGGGAGTTCCCGGATTTCGTGTACGAGGCGCGGGTCACGGATCCGGCCCTCTTCAAGGCGTTCCATCATCTGGACGATTCCGACGACTTCCGCCGCGCGGTATACGACGCAATCGCGATCCCGCCGGGCCAGGTTCGGACCACGGACGACCCCAGCTCCATGTGTGTGGAGAACCCACACAGCTGTGTAGTCGTGGACCGCGTGATGCCGAAGGAAAGCGGGCTTCCGGCGTTCCTCGACGACTGGGTGTGGCTCGTCTCCCCCCCTGCGTGACGATCAACCCGCTGGCGGCAGGGGCATCTCCGGACTGTCGATCTCCCGTGCTCTCTCGAAAGCAGGCCGGGCTTCGGGAGACCGAACCTGCTCGAGCCAGAACACCCCGTCCCAAACGGAGCTGTTTCCCCGGGTGGAGACGAAGTCCACGTCACCGTCGCCATCCATGTCGCGGGGCAGGAACTTGTCGAACATGCCGCGCTGCCGCCGGGAGATGTCGTGGCGAGTCCAGACCCCGCCCGGATCATCGGGGTTCTCGAACCATGCAAGACGGCCGAGGGGATCGGAGACCGTCACCCCGCCATCGGTGTCCCGGGGACCACGGCTGTATCCACCGGTGAGCACATCGGGCGCGCCGTCTCCATCGATGTCGGCAACCGCAAGCCCGACGAGCTGGTCGGGCACCGTGTTTCCGATCGCGTGGAGCCGCCAAATGTCCGTGGGGCTTTCGGGCTGCTCCAGCCAGACCAGATCGCGGAAGTCCTCGGCGAGCACCACGTCCAGCCGTCCATCGTGGTCGAGGTCGGCGAAGTCGACGTTGAACCCTGTGACCAGGGCGCGATCGTTTCCCTCCTGCCCCGGAGGTCGGTCGGCCGCGGGGATCGACGTGCCGTCGATATCGATGCGGTGTGCCCGGAACCGGATCTCGCCCTCCGTGACGTTCTCGAACCAGAAGATGCGGCTCTCGGCCATCGAGCCACCCAATACGTCCAGGTCACCGTCACCGTCCAGATCGACCGGCTGGGAGTTGATCGGCCACGGGATCCGCGTGAGCTCGTGCTCTACCCAACTCGCCGGGTCGAGGGGATCACCACGCAGATCGAACCAGGAGATGGGCTCGGGCTCCGCGGTATCCGAGTTGGGGTTCTGTGCGCCCTTGTTGGCGGTCACGATCTCGGGTCGACCGTCCTCGTCGAAGTCGGCGAGGAACACCCGGATGAACGACCCGCGCCCGGTGACCAGAGGCGGGATGACACGCGCCCAGGACGCCGAGCGTACGTCGGCACCCGGATTCTCAAGGTAAACGAGGTGGCCGAGCTCACACGCCACGACCAGGTCTGGCCAGCCATCGCCGTTCAGATCACCGATCGCCACGTCCTCGGCCGCCCCGGCATCGGGACCCTCCACCAGGGTCGCGAGCTCCCATCCGTCCGGGTCCGCCGAACCGAATGCAACGCGGACGTGACCATCGGCCACGCCGTCGTACTCGGTGTCCGACTCGTGCACCGACACGACGTCCAGGTAACCGTCCCGGTCGAGGTCCCCCATGGAGGAGCCGTCGCCCCCGCGGATCGCCACACCCCCGATCTCCTCGTCGTCGATCAGGTGTTCGCGCCAGGAGATGTAGCGGCCGTCCACCGCCACGGCTCCGGAGAGTGTTGACGCCACGTCCGCTTGGGGCGGGGATCGCTGTGGCCCACAGGCCGTGAGGAGGCAGGCGCCGGCAAGGAGGATGGTCGGGCCCTGTGACATGGCTTGGCCTCGGTGCAGGATTCCTGGGGAGTCTCCGGGCTCGCGGGTCGTGACCCCCGTTGGGACGCCCATCCCTACTCATTTTGGGGTCCCGCCTGGGCCATTACAAGGGTCAGGGAGCGCGGTCGCGACGACGGATTGGTGAAGCGATTCAGTTGGCGGGTCCCCGAGCTGGAGTGTAGAATGGGCACCAGCCGACCCCCCCGCCCTCAGCCCGACCGCGCGATAAGGAGACCGAAGAGATGTCATTTTCACGACGAGAGTTTGTACGGGGTGCGGGTGCCGGCGGGGTTGCGCTCAGCCTGGGCGGGACCGCTCGCGCCATCGAGTCTTCACTCGAGTTGAACCGCCCGGACCAGCAGGACGGCGTCTGGATTGACGCCCTCGGCGGACTCCGGCTTGGGCCGGAAGGCTTTGACGAAGTAGAGCGCTCGGGCTTGACCATGATCGAGACAACGCTGGGCGCTCCGGGCGACCCGCCCTTCGGCTACGAGCAGGCGGTACAGGACATCGCGAGCTGGCACGGGAACTTCAACCGGTACCCGGACCGCGTCATTCACGTGCGGCGATCGGCCGACATTGTGGAAGCGAAGCGCACAGGGAAGATCGCGGTCATGATCGGGTTTCAGAACGCCACACACCTCCAACTCGACCTGTCCAACGTCGAGTTCTTTTACAATCTCGGCATCCGGCAAATGCAACTGACGTACAACTCGCTGAACGCCCTGGGGGCGGGATGCACCGAGCGGGTCGACGTTGGACTCAGTGATTTCGGCGTCGAGGTCGTGCGCAAGATGAACGAACTGGGCATGCTGGTCGACGTCTCGCACACCGGGGTGCGGAGCACGATGGACGCCATCGACATCTCCAGCACGCCCATCGTGTTTTCTCACTCGAACTGTCGTGCCCTGTGTGACAATCCCCGCTGCAAGACTGACGAACAGATAAGGGCGCTCGCCTCCCGCGGTGGAGTGATGGGTATCACCACAGTCAACTTCTTCGTGAGCAAGAAGCCGCGCTCCACGCTCGATGATTACATCAATCATATCCAGCATGTCGCCGAGCTCGTGGGGGTCGACCACGTCGGCATCGGCACGGACTCGAGCATCGGGGGCTGGCGCATTTCGTTTCCGACCGAGCAGCAATTCCGGGATTTTCACGCGCAGTTTCATTTCAAGCCGGAGGTCGACCTCCGGTGGCCGCCGTTCATCGAGGAGATCGACCGCCCGGAAAAGATGCATATCATCGCCGAGCGCCTGGAGCAGCGGGGCTTCGCGAGCTCCGAGGTCGCAAGGATCATGGGCGGCAACTTCATGCGCGTGTACGAGGAGATCCTCGGGTAGTCCGCCGGTCGATGCGGATCTCTCCGTCGGAGAGCACCAATTCCTCGTCGATCCACACCGTCGGGGCCCGTGTGACGGCGTCGAAGTGGGTCTTCGCGGACACGGACCCGCCCAGGTTGGCGGACGTTCCGATGCCAATATGGACCGTGCCGTTCACGCCTTCGTCGTTGAGCATCTCCCCCGTGAACCCGGTGCAGGCCGGATTCAGGCCGAATGCGAACTGGGCCAGGTTGTAGACCCACGGATCCTCCTGTCGGGCCAATAGCTTCGCGAGGAACTCGGCCTGGTCACCACCCTCGATGTGCGTGACGAAGCCCTCCGATATTCGGAAGGTGACGGGATCGTGCACCGGGCCCACGCCGTAGTACGGGATGCTCCCGTCGCAGACGAACACGCCTACGGCGGTGCCCTGGGCGGGGGCGCAGTTGGCTTCGATGTTGGGGACCGCCGAGAAGCCGGGTCCATCCAGCAGGCAGGCGTGGCTGTTCCCGGTTACGCCTGCCAGGCTCATGGTGAGATCGGTGCCGGCCGGATTCGTCACCCGCAGGTGCTCGCCGGCAGTGAGCCTTGCGGCCAGGGCCCGACATAGAGGCTGGCGCGCAGAGAAGTCCGTGAAGAGCCCACCCTCGCGCATCATCCGTTCGGTGAACGCCGTCATGGAGAGGACCCGGGCGCCGGCGCCAATGGCTTCGCGAACGGCGCGGGTGTGCGCCATGGCGAGGGTCACCGGCAGGAAAACCACGTCCGCTGCCGAGAGCGCCGCGGCGACGGCCGGTCCCGGCTCCTCGTTGTCGATGGACCGCTCCGGCGCGATCACGATGCTCAGGGCGGCGCCGGCTTCGAGCGCCTCGTCGGCCAGCGCTTCGGCGATCGTCATCCGTTCGGCGTCCGTGACGATGACCACGTTCTCGGCGGTCCGGACGTTGGCGCACGTCCGCACCAGGATTCTCGCCCCGTCCTTCATACCAGCACCACCTGGTCCCGCTGCACGATGTGGCCGTCGACGGCGATGGTCGGCTCCCACATGAGCAGGTCGTAATGCGTCGGAGCCACGATTTCCCCTCCGAGAGTATGGCTGGTCCCGATACCGATGTGGATCGTGCCCATGACGCCCTCGTCCTCGAGCATCTCCCCGGTGAGGCGGGCGTTGGGATTCAGGCCCACGCCCAGCTCCGCGACGTTGAAACAGTGCGGGTCTCGGAAGGACTCCAGGTGTACGCGGAGAACGTCGGCCTGTGCCCCGCCGGTCATCTCGACGATCATGCCGCCAGTCACCGAGCAGACGACGGGCTCCTCCAGGATGCCGATGCCCAGGTAGGGCACCGAGGCGTCGGCGATGAGCGTGCCCTCGGCCGAACCGGTCACCGGCACCACGTTGACCTCGATGTCGGGGACCGGAGCCAGTTCCCCCGGCTCCGGGATGTTCGTCAGCACGTTCGCGACGCGACCCTCGATTCCAAAGCGGAGATCGGTGCCGCGCGGGGAGGTCAGCCGTACCGACTCGCCCTCCGTGAACGCCGCGCCCAGACGGCGGCAGACGTCGGCCTGCGCCTCGAAGTCGGTCTCGAGCAGCGCGGCGCTGGTCATGATCGCGTCGGTGTAGGCCGTCATCATGCACACGCGCGCCCCCGCTTCCAGGGCGGCCCGCATCGCACGCGTGTGGGTGATCGAAATGCGCACGGGCGAAAAGATCACGGCCGCCTCGGCCATAGCGCGCGCGACCGGCGGGGGCGGCTCCTGCCCGTCCTGGTCCCGCATCGGAATGATGCAGACGGTCACGGCGGCTCCGGCCTCGCGGGCGGGCGCCCCGACTGCATCCGCGTACCGCAGCATCGCCGGGTCGGTCACGACCACCACCACCTCGCCCGGCCGGACGCGTCCGTTGACGTGCACGAGCCGCTGCGCTCCCGGTGACAGGTCCACCTTCCTCGACTCAGCCACGTTCCCTCGCGAAGAACTCGTCAAATCGACCATCGAAGATGATCGCGGTGTAGCCGTCCCCAGTGCAGTTGGTCGCGGTGCGCAGCATGTCGGGTATCCCCCCGGAGAGGGCGATCCAGCTCGCGACGAACTCGCCCTGCGCCTGGCCCTCGAGCCCCAGGATGCTCGCGAAGAGCGTGGCGCTCCACAGTGCGGTCCCCATCCCGGCCGGCAGCCCGGGAGCGGCGATCGTAAAGAGGACGACGGCCGGCCAGGCGGCCAGCATCATCATCCAGCTGAGCTCCATGCCGAAGACGTGGCTCACGACGAAGGGCCCGTACGCGAGGTAGGCGAGCGCGCTGGCGTCGAGGTTCACGACCGCGCCGAAGGGAAGAACGAAGTCGGCCACTTCGTCGCGGACACCAACCTTCTTCGCGTTCGCGAGGTTGACGGGGAGCGTCGCCAGCGACGAACAGGTGCCTGCGGCGAAGAGCGCCGTCGGCACGTAGTAGTCGCTCAGCACGGGCCCCACCGGCCGGCGTCCGACCTTGCGCACGAGCACGAACGTGTAGAACACCCACCAGATCAGCACGAGCGCGCCCGTATAGGCGGTCATGGTGAGGTAGTGCGACAGGCCCAGCCTCGCGCCGAAGCGCACGCCCAGGGTGACACCGAAGGCCAGGATGAGCGGGAGCATGACGTAGGCCAGTCGGTGGCCCATCCTCTCGATGGCGTCGGCGACCCTCTTGAGTACGCGGTACGTGGGATCGTGGCGGGCGCCGAAGGCTCCCAACAGGACGCCCACGAGGATCGCCAGGAGCGGCCACGAGGCCCCACCCTCTCCCAGACTCCGCAGCATGGCGGCGACTTCGGTCCAGACACCCCGGTCCCCGGTGGTGAGGGGGATGCGAAAGATGGACGCGGAGGTCACGAGGGCGATGAGCCCGGCGACGGTCGACGTGAAGACGTACCAGAGGACGACCGCTCCGGCGAAGCGGCCGGCCAGCCCGCGCCGTACCAGGGTTGCGATGGCCGGGCTGAGGGCGGTGAGGATCAACAGCGGCACGACGGCGACGATCCAGGCGATGAGCACAGACGTGGCGTCGGCCACGGGCGCGAGCGGCCCCGGGAAGAGACCGCCTGCGGCCAGGCCAACCACCAGTGCCAGGAACGTCCACACATAGGTGGGGATCCTGCGCTTCGCGGGCAGCCTCTCCTGCTCTCGGGTGCAGGTCCCGTCCATCTCTTCAGGAGGCAGGCAACGCGAGCCGGTAGCGACGCACTCGCTCCTCAGTCTCCCCCGCCTCCAGCCCAAACAACTGCACACGCCCGTTCGCCGGATCCCTCACGAGCACGCGGCCCTCGGAAACGGCAAGCCCAATCGGTACCTCGAGCTCACCCGGCCCCTCGCCTCCCCTCCCCAGCGTCTCGACGTAGGTGCCGGCTGAATCGAAGACACGAACGTGCCGGGCCTGTCCATCCAGTATGTAAACGTTGTGGTCATCGTCAACCGCGATCGAGCGCACGGAACCAATGAGGTACTCCTCCGGCCCTTCCATCTCGCCGATCGAGACTTCCGGCACGAGCGTGGCATCTTCCCTCCAGACGCTTCCGCTCACGGTCCTGACCACGGTCGTGTCGCCGATGGTCTCGGTCTCAACAACGGTACCGGTCGCGTCCCCCGAGTCTGAGATCGGCCCGCAAGCGAGGGGCAGTGACACCACCGCCAAAACGCAGCCGAGGGCGAACGGGGCCGCGCGGGGGTGGGGGCGTGGTCGGGTCATGCCGTTCCCCCGACGGAGCGGATCCGGCGCTCGACGTGGAAGCCGCGGCACGTTGAGCGGGCTCGCCTCCAGCACTCTGCTCCAGATCCTCCGGCCGACCGCGTCGGCTTCTCCGATGATGCTCTCCTCGTCCATCGTGAGGACCTGACGATCACGCATGACGAACTGTCCGTCCACCATGACCGACTCGATGTCGCCCGGGTGACCGCTGTGAACCAGCGCGGAGACGATGCGCCCCGCCTTGCGTGGCGTCCGCCAGGATGTCTTCGAGTTCCTGCCAGTCGGTGTTGTCATGATGATGAGCCTGCGCGCGGGTGGGTGGGACGTAGCTCGTCGGTCATCGCAGTATGTGCCTCGACTGAGCGCCCATCAAGACAAGAGGCACTGCCGAAGCGAAGGCCCGAATCCGCCCAGGCGGCCTGAGATCCCACGGCCCGTCCCAACGTTCTGCAGGGTCTCCCCTCTCCCGCCCCGGAAGAAGGATTTGCGCTCGCGGGATCCAATCGCTATCATGGCAATAAGTATACAAGTTCGTATTCCGCTCTCAGTGATGCAGGTGGAAGCCGGCCGTCGAAGGGACCAACATGGCAGGGTGCAGGACTGAAATGAGTTGTCGCCTCCGAGGGCGACGCTCGCTGCCCAGCTTCGTCCCGGTCGACTCTCAGGCACGATCTCTCCCTCTCGGGAGCCTCCCTTTCGGCCCCCCTGGATCTCAGCTTCCACCTCGGGAGCGAGAACCAATCCCGCCCCGAGCCCGAACTGCGCCGCGCGTTTCGCGCGCGCCATAGGCAATTTAGGAGCAAGCACAAGGAGCCCGGTCGCCCGCGCTCCAAACCTCATGGATATGGGGCGATCCCTTTCCCGATCCTACCCTCGCCAAGATGGAGGAGGCTGTATGCGATGCCGTGATCCGAACCTTGCTCACTCCGAGAGACACGAACCCAAAGCAGAGGAGCGCGAGATGACCCTTCAATGGTTTAGCGCAGTCCGGTGCATCCTCAGGCGCGTCGGCCCCGGTACGGGGCTCTTCGGGCTCATGGCGCTCATCTTCCTGAGCGCCGGGGCTGTAACACCGGGAGCGGCCCAGCAGATGGGCACGGTGACCGGCACGGTGGTCGACGCCCAGTCCGGCAATCCCGTCTCCGACGCCCAGGTCCTGGTCGAGGGGACCGGGAGGGGCGGGCTGACCAACTCCCAAGGCCGATTCCTTGTGGACCAGGTTCCAGAGGGAATCCACACAGTGACGGTGGAGCGGATCGGCTACGCCGCCGCGTCCCAGACCGTGGACATCTCCGCGACCAGTCCCACGGTGGCAAATTTCCGGGTGCGGCAGTCCGCGTACGAGCTCGAGAGCATCGTCGTAACCGGAACGCCCGGCGCCGAGCGGGTTCGCGCACTCGGCAACGCCATCGGTCAGATTCAGGCGGAGCGGCTCGTCGAGAACTCCGCCGTCAACAACGTGAGCCAAATCCTCAGCGGCTCGGAACCGGGGGTCGAGTTCTCCTACGGGGGCGGTGGACCCCAGGCACCGGCCAACATCCGGATCCGGGGCGCTGCCTCGATCGCGCTCAGTTCCGAGCCCCTCATCTACATCGACGGCGTCCGGGTGAGCAACTCAAGGTCGGAGGGACCAGGAACGTCCTATCGCGAAGACGGACCGATACGGCTCAACGACATCGATCCCAACGAGATCCAGTCGATCGAGGTGGTGAAGGGCCCGTCCGCGGCGACCCTGTATGGAACCGAGGCTTCGAACGGCGTCATCAACATCATCACCAAGACGGGCTCGACCGGTCCCGCCACGATGACTGCGAAGGTGGAAGCGGGCTTCATGTCGCTTCCGGGATTCGCCAGCGGTGAGGATTTCTACGACGTGGGGGTCGGGTATCGTTGCCAGGGTTTCCCCGAGAGCGACTGCACGCCTGGGGAGATCGTGCGAGTCAATGTCCTGAGGAACGACCGCGAGCGGTTCGGACAGACGTGGTTCCGCAAGGGAGCAACCCAGCTGTATAGCGTCAACCTTCGCGGTGGATCCGAGGACGTGCGCTACTTCTTCTCGGGCTCCTGGAGCGACGAGGACGGGGTGACGAAGGACTCCTGGCTGCAGCAGTTCAACACCCGTGCCAACATCGACTGGACTCCCAACGACCGCTTCAGCGTCCACCTCGGGCTTGGCATGGTTTGGTCGAACTCCCGAAGCAACCAGTCGAATCAGCCGTGGAGCCTGGGTATCACCTTCGCATGTCCCGCGCCCACCTGCGAGCCGGGGAGCGGCGGGGCCGCTCTGGACGACCCGACCGGGGTGCGCGGCTATTTCGCCTACACGCCGCATGCGATCGTCGACTTCGTGCACGGAGGCGAGCAGGTCAACCGCCAGATCGCGAATGCGACGATCACCCACCGCCCCCGGGACTGGCTCAACTCCCGGCTGACGGTGGGGGCGGATTGGGTCGACATCAATAACCATGAGCTCTACACGCCTCTTCCTGACGACGTCTCGGGGCACTTTAGGCCCGGGGGCAGCAAGCAGGTCCGGTTCGCCGAAGAGGTGAACTACAGCATCGACTACTCGGCCACGGCTTCGATCGACCTCACGGACGACATTGGACTGGGCACCTCCGCCGGGCTCCAGTTCTACAAAAGGGCGATGGCCACCGTGGACGCCAGGGGCCGGAACTTCCCGATCTCCACACTCGAGACCGTGGGCTCCGGGGCTAACCTGTGGGCCAACGAGGCGTTCTTCGAGAACAAGACGGCGGGCGTCTATGTCCAGGAGAAGATCTCGTGGCAGGATCGTCTCTTCCTGACCGGCGCCGTCCGCGCCGACGACAATTCGGCGTTCGGGCAGGACTTCGAGCTGGTGACGTACCCCAAGGTCAGCGCGAGCTGGGTCCTCTCGGAGGAGGAGTTCATGCTGGACCAGGACTGGATCGACCAGCTCAAGCTCCGGGGGGCGTGGGGCAAGGCGGGCCAGCAGCCATCGACCTTCGCCGCTGTTCGTACTTATCGGCCGGTGAGTGGTCCCGGGGGCGCGGGAACGATCACACGGGACAATATTGGAAACTCGGCTGTGGAGCCGGAGGTGGGACAGGAATGGGAAACCGGCTTCGACGGCGTCTTCTTCGACCAGCGCCTCACCCTCGAGGCGACCTACTACAGCCAGACCCGCGACAACGCACTCATCCAGGTCCTTGTGAGGCCGTCTTTGGGCTTCGGGGGCACCCAGTGGCAGAATCTGGGCCAGACCAGCAACAAGGGGGTCGAGCTCGGCGCCCAATGGCAGGCGCTTCGGGGCACGGAAGGACCTGTCGGTCTCGACCTGGGGATGAACTTCTCCTACAACGACAACAAGGTGGTGAGCCTCGGAGGACTCCCGCCGGTCGAGCTCCACGGCTCGAATCCGACGACCGACTGGGGACACCAGCGCTTCGTCGAAGGATTCCCATTGGGAGCCATCTTCCTCAAGAAGATCGTCTCGGCCGACGTCCTTAACGGGATCGGAACGCCCGAAGCCCGCGCCACGAACATCATGTGCGAGGGCGGTCCCATCGTTCCCGGCACGACCAACCTCTCCCGGGGCGGCGGCGGGCCGGTGCCCTGCGCAGACGCGCCCGAAGTCTACCGCGGCACTCCCGTGTCTTCACACGTCCTCGCGGCAACCGCCACCATCTCGCTGCTGGACGGCGACCTGGAGATTTCCGGCCAGATGGACGCCAAGTTCGGCGCCACGCGGATCGACACGGACCTCTCCGGGGCCCACGTCTTCGTCAACTCCTCGCTCGCCATCCTGGAGCGCACGGAGCCCCTGCTACTTGCCATGCAGGAGCTGGGGAACGAGGGAATCAACCAGGCCGGACTCGTGGACGCCGACTTCGCGAAGCTGCGTCGCCTCTCCGCCAAGTATCACCTGCCGGAGAGCTGGATCGAGTCGACCGGAGCCAACAACGGCTCAATCACTCTCTCGGCGTTCAATGTGGGGTGGATCTGGCGGGCTCAGAGCGACAAGTTCGGGCTCAAGACCCTGGATTCCGAGCAGCGGGTCATGGGGACCTCGAACGGGCTGCAGGCCGTGCACCATGAGGGTTGGCCCAACAACCTTCACATGAAGCTCGCGGTCAGCTTGACCTTCTAAGGGAGGTCGTCCGAAGACAATCGACCGACGTTGACAAAACTGATCCTGAGAAGGAGCGAAAAATGTACGGGAAGCGAACCAATCAACGAGATACGACGCCGTGGAAGGGGATGCCGAGTGGACTCAAGCGTGTGGCGATTCTCATGGTGCCTCTTGCACTTGTCGGGTGTGCGGACCTGCTGGACGTGTCCCTGCCGGGCAACGTGACGGAGTCCGATCTGGGACCGTCCAACGCGGAGACCCTGGCACTCTCGATCCAGGGCAACCTGGAATACGCCTGGTCGCAGTATAGCGAGGTGGCCGCCCACCACTCGGACGAGTACGACCAGCGGTCCGGAAACCGGCAGACGAAGCGCCACGGACTCCGGCTCTTCGATCCCAGCTTTCAGTTCTACATTGACAACGTGTGGACTCCGCTACACACGACGTACCAGGAGCATATCGAGTTCGCCGAGAGGATCGAGGGATTCCCCGCCGAGGAGGTGCCAAACAAGGCCGAGTTGCTCGCGACGATCAAGGCGTATGGGCCATGGCCCTTCATCGCGCTGGCCGAAGGCATGTGCGGATCTCCCGTCGACGGAGGGGACGTCCTCGGTGCGTCAGCGCTCTTTACCCTGGCAGAGCAGGAGTTCACCGAGGCCATCGCTGCCGCCAGTGCGGCTGGGTTGACGAGGTTTGAGACCATGGCGCGGGTGGGCCGGGCTCGGGCCCGTATCGGCCTGGAGGACTTCCAGGGAGCGATCGGCGACGCGGTCATGGTGCCGGAGGGGTTCGAGTTCCTGGTCACCCGCGACGCAAACCCCGGCCGGCGACAGAACGCGACCTTCGACAGACTCGGCGAGGACGCCGGGGCCCGACGGGGCAACCTCACGAAGAACTACCACAAAGTGGAGTGGAAGGGCGTGCCCGATCCCCGCATCCAGCCGAGTTTCACCGGCGAGCTGTCGTTCGACTTCGTCACCGAGCACGTCGCGCTGGCGAACAAGCATCTGTCGTTCGACGAGGACATGCTCCTCGCCTCCTGGGAGGAAGCCCAGATGTTCATCGCCGACGCGTCGGCCCAGAGCGGCGATCTGGATCGGGCCCGTGAGATCCTGAATGACTTCCACGAGCGTGCCGGGATCCCTCCCGTCACCGCAGAGGACATCCCGACCCGGGACGACGTGATCCGGCACGTCATTCAGGAGCGCAACAGAGAATTCTTCGCCGAGAGCGGACACCGGATGTTCGATCACAATCGGTGGCGGGGCACACAGTTCGAGATACCGTTCCTGGGCGAGCCCGGCTCGGCCTGGCCCGACGGCGTGGACGTTCACGGCGAGCGCTTTGGAGACACGACCTGCTTCCCCGTTCCGCGCAACGAGGGCGCGGTTACGGAGCGGATCCCTTGAGACGCATTCCATAGGGCTCGCGCGGTGTTCTTCCTGCGTACGCCCGTCGTTCATCAGGCTGCCTGTCTGTTCCTTGCTCTCTTCCTGGGGGGACCGCTCGGCCTCTCGGGCCAGGAGGGCTCCGACCTTACGGGCAGGATTCTGGACTCGCACCGGCACGAGCCGGTGAGGGGCGCCCTCGTTCAGCTACGAGGGACCGGGCACTACGCGTTCACCGATTCCCTGGGTCTCGTATTCCTCAAGGACGTGAAGCCGGGCACCTACGTCATCGAGGTGATCCACCTGAACGTGGAACACCTGGACTCGCTGCAGGTGCCGGCGTCGGGAGACCTCGACTTCAATCTCGTGGTGACGTCCGACGCCGTCGAGCTGGAACCGGTGGTGGTGTCCGTTCCGGCGCGGGAACAGCAAACCTCGGACGGCCGGGGAACGGGCGTGAACCGCATGACCCGAAATGAGATCCGACGGAACCGGAGTCCAAGCGACGACCTGGCGACCATCCTCGAACGGGGCGTGACCGGGATCACGGTGAGCAGCAAGCCCACGCGAAGCGGGGCAAAGTGCGTCGAGTTTCGGCCGAAGGGCTCCGTGCGCTGCGACCCGCCCGTGGTAGTCGTGGACGGAGTGCGGATCGGCTCGCCGCTCCGGTATCTCGATCGGGTCCCACCGCAGCGGATCGAGTCGCTGGAGGTGCTTGCCGCCCTGGATGCCGCCACCCTCTTCGGGACGGGCACGGGGTCGGGAGCGATCCTCATCGAGACCCGGCGCCTACGGGCCGAAGCCGCTGACACGGAGCTTCCCTCCGCGATCAGACGGTACAACTGGAACCTCGAGCCGGGGGACCATCCGTGGGCCCGAGCGCTTGGGGGAGCCGCGCTCGGTACGGCCGGGGGCCTCGCCCTCACCCTCGGAATCGCCGGCGACTGCTCACCCCTGAACGAGGTCCGGCGAAGCGAATGCCACGGTGCCAAGGGGACGCTGGCATCCGCCGCCGCGTTCGTTGTTCCGCTGGCCGGAGCCGCCCTGGGGGCGAACTTCTTCGGAAAGACCGAGTGGAGCGAAGGCGTGCTCGGGAAGACGCTGATGCTGACGAGCGTCCCGATGCTTGGCGGGTTCTTCTTCGCCACCCCGCATGAGGCCAATCAGAGCGAGTCCGGAGTCCAGGAGATCTTCGGACAGCTCGTGGTCGCGGTTGGCGTTCCCCTGGCCGCCACCGTCGCCGACCGCGTCTTCAGGGTGTTCCGGTCCGGATCCGGCGGAGAGGAGTAGTGGACTTCCCGGATCCGCACTCAGAGGTCGGGGGGAGCATAGCCCAGCTCGCGAAGCCGGTCACGGCTCTCGTCCGCGAACGCTCGAATCTGCCGGATCGACCTCGAGAGAGTGATTCCGAGATGGGGACGAGACACAGGCCTCAAGTAGATCGGTCCCTTGTAGGGAATCCAGGGATCGCGGACCTCGAGATCCTTCTCCGGCACGAGTTCCTCTCGCGTGGTCACGGCGGCAGCTCGAGCGACTCCGACCCATTCCAGGCTCTCGTCGTCGCCTCTGACCGCGAAGATCGGACTCCCGCTCATTCCCTCGTGGCCCAAGCCGCCCACAACAAACGACGCCGTCAGATCCGCCTCCGGATCGCTGACGATGCCCTGGGTGACCATCCGGTATCCCGCCGGATACCCCAGCATGTAGACGTGGGAGCCCCAAGAGAGCCTTCTCGAATCCCCGGGCTCCACCGAAAGCACCTTCGGGTCCGTGAGATCCGCGTCTCGCGGATACTGCACCCCCAGAAACGCCAAGTCTCGCTCCGAGTCGTGGACCAGCACCCTGAACGGCTCAAGGCCGGGGAGCCCGACCACAAAGTTCTCCCGGGAGCCGAGGATGCCGACGCTCCGGACTCGTCTGGACGCGGGGGCGTCGGCGAGTTCCCCTCTCTCTCCACCGAAGAACTCCGCCACCGAGTCGGGCACGTGCACGGCATGGCCGGCAGTCAGCAAGAGGAGGCGACGATTGGATCTCGAGACCAGGACGGCGGTAGCGGTACGGGACCGATCGAGGGTACGAACGCTCTCCGCGCCCTCGAGCGCCCTCGAGCGACGCAGCTGACCGACGGTCGGAGCCTCCTCGCTGGAGAAGATGTACGTTACGTACGTTGCGACCACCCGGATCTGCACGACGGACTCCAGGATCCGCTCCAGATCGTGCGAGACGTCGCGGAGCGGGCTGCCGGTGCGATAGTAGGCCTGGGGAGGCGGTCTCTCGCCCCCGTACTGGGTGCATCCCCCGGCCCAGAGCGCGATCAGCAGCGGGACCCATGGCGCCGACAGGCTGCGCCGGAACTCGACCCGCAATCCTCGATCCATGGATCCCTTCCTTTGGCGACGAGGAGCTTCAGTGGGAGAATTATGTGACAGACCCCCCACCGGCCGAAAGGGAAAGCACCCCGGCGCCAACCGTTCACAGGAAACCTCAGCCGAAGACTTGTCCAACAAACCAGGCTGTTCTCATTCGGTCTTTGACCGGGAAACACCTTCAGGGACATCCACATCAGGAGGCTCACATGAAGTACCCTGTCCACTCGATGTACCCGCGTTTCTCCGCCGAGACAATCGGCAGGGCCATCATGCGAGCCACTCTTGCCGCAGGTCTCTTCTGGATGACGGCTCCCCTGTCGGCGCAGTCGGAAGTCGAATACCCGGATCCCTTCATCGGAGGGTATCCCGACCTGGAGAACACGACGATCTACATGGAGTGGTACTATCCGCCGCCGGTGACGGCGTCGCCGACGTATCCGGCGTGGTCGCCGGATGGTGAGTCGCTGGCGTTCGCGGCCCACGGCCGAATATGGACGGTGCCGGTGGAGGGCGGAACGGCGCGACAGCTGACCGACGGTTCGGGCTACCACTCGCAGCCTCACTGGTCGCCCGACGGCCGCTACGTGGCCTACACGGGAGACGTGGATCACAACATCGACATCTACCTCGTGAACGTCGAGACGGGCGAAGAGAGGCGAATCACGGAAGACCCGCACCTCGACCTCCGGCCCCGGTGGTCGCCCGACGGCTCACGGGTGCTGTTCACCACGAGCCGAAGCGGCTGGTTCGACCTGTGGGCCTTCAACATCGGCACCGACGAGTTGGAGCCGATCGTCGTCGACTCGAACCAGAACGACATGGACGGTGACTGGATCGGCGACAGCGGCGACGTGGTCTTCGTCTCGAAGCGGGGCGAGGCAGCGCTGGGCTCGGGCTCGCTGTGGCGCTGGGACGCCGACACCGGGCAGGTGGAACTCCTCGTGCGGATCGAGACGAACTTTCAGGGTTGGCCGTCGGTGGCCCCTCACGGGGGAACGGTGGCCTACATCACCGACGCGTCGGGCAACAACGACCTGTACGCGGTGCCGAGCCGGAAGTCGGAGGTGGGAATTCAGCCGGTGCACCTGACCCACACCGAGACCGATGAGTACTTCCCGGCGTGGTCGCCCGACGGCGAACGCATCGTGTACGCCCGCAACGGCGGCACGCCCGATCGGGAGCGGACGATCGACCGGGGGATGGGCTTCGGCCTCTTCACGGTCTCGCGGGGCGGAGGCGAGCCGCAACGGGTCCGCATCGACGGCTACGCGTGGTCGGAGCCGATGGGGCACGTGCAGGTCCACGTGAGCGACCCCGAGGGCCGGCAGTTGCCGTCGCGCATCTACCTCCAGGCCGCCGACGGCCGCAGCTACTTCCCGGACACGAGCTTTCCCCGCGTCGTGAGCGTCACCAATGAATACTACTTCCACACAGACGGCAGCTTCTCGGTGACGCTGCCGGTTGGCGAGGCCAAGCTGGAGGTGTGGCGCGGCTTCGAATACGAGCCGGTGAGCCGGACGGTGGACGTGCAGGCCGGCGAGTGGACGACTGTCTCTGTGAGGCTGGATCGCTGGATCGACATGGCCGCCCGGGGCTGGTATTCGGGCGACAACCATATCCATCCAAACTACGGGGGCCACTACCGTATCTACCCCATGGATCTGCGGAACAAGGCCCAGGCCGAGGACCTGAACGTCGCGAACGGGATGATTGCCAACTACTGGGGCAACAGTCGCGTGGAGGACCTCGAGCACTTCCTCGGCCACCCGCACCCGCACACCGGTCCCCGGACGGTGGTTTACTACAACCAGGAGTATCGTCCGAACTACTTCGCACATCTGTCGCTGATAAACCTGGTCGAGCTGATCCGGCCGTTCTACATCGGCTATGAGGGCACGGCGCACCGCGCCCTCTATCCGGACAACGCGAAGGTGCTCCGAGAGGTGCACGAGCAGGGGGGCTACGGGGGCTACGTGCATCCCTTCGGCCTCAGCCACCGGCATCCGGACGAAGCGGGCGTGAGTGGGGCTCGGGAGCTTCCAGTGGACGCGATCCTGGGTCTGGCGGACTTCGTGGACCTGGCGTGCATCTGGAGCGACGAGCTCGGAACCGCCGAGGTATGGTACCGCCTGCTGAACACCGGTTCCCGAGTGCCTGCTACGGCCGGAACCGACGCTATGACCGACATTCCACGACATCCGGCGGTGGGGACGACGCGCACCTACGTCAACACCGGCGAGGACCACCTCCACTACGAAGCCTGGGCCGAGGCCATGGCGGCCGGGCGCGCGTTCGTGACAAGCGGCCCGATCCTCACTCTGGACGTGTCCGGCAAGGGGATGGGCGAGGAGCTCGGCGTCTCGGACGACGACGTGGTCACGGTGACCGCGACGGCCCGGTCGCTCTTCACGATGCACCGCCTCGAGATCGTCCAGAACGGCCGCATCGTGCACACGGTCGATGCCACCGGCGACCTGAAGTCGATCGACGCCGAACTCGAGATCCCGATCGAGGGGAGCGGCTGGATAGCCGCGCGGGTGCTCGGTCCCACCCAGCACGGCGGCATGGACAGCTACCTCTTCGCGCACACCAACCCGGTGTTCGTCATCGCCGGCGGCGAGCCGATCCGCTCCCCCGAAGATGCGGCCTTCTTCGTTCGCTGGATCGACCAGGTGCTGGACGAACTGCGGGCGATGGACCGCTGGGACGACCCCGCCCACAAGGCCGAGGTCATCGCCACCTTCGAGGAGGGCCGGGCCCTCTACCAGGAGCAGGTCGAGCGGATGCGCGACACCGAACATCCCGAACGGTAGCCGGATCGGCCGATCCGGCTACCGGGGTCGACAGGCCCACCCGGGCCTCTTCAGAGTCCGTCGCGTGCATGTCCTCGCCGACCTCGATCTCCGGGCGTATCATGCAAGGGTACCGGCGGACCGTCGCCTGACCCCGACGACATCGCCACGGGCTCCAGTTCACTGTCGGCAGCGAGGTTCAGATGCGTCTCCTTTCCATTGCCCTCATCGTCCCTGTCGCGGTCCTCGCGACACCATTGGACTCGCCGCTCTCCGCGCAGCAGCGGCCCCTCACCTTCATGGACGTCCAGGAGATGAAGCGCGCGGGATCGTGGACTCCGAGCCCGGACGGGGCGTGGATGCTCTACACCGTCACCACGCCCGACTGGGAAGAGGCCGACTCCCAGACCGACGTCCACCTCGTGTCGCTGAGCGAGGGCGTTTCGTCCGACCGCCGGCTCACCTACACCGACGACAAGAACGAAACGAGTCCGACCTGGGCCCCGGACGGTTCTTTCTTCCTCTTTTCGTCCAACCGCGACGGGGACGACAACCAGCTCTACCTGATGCGCCACGACGGGGGCGAGGCACGGAAGATCACCGACGCGAGCGAGGGCGTATCGGGCTTCGCCTTCAGTCCGGATGGGAGCTGGCTGGTCTACCGCTCCGGCGAGAGCGGCCAGGAACAGCTCTATCGGCTGCCGGCCGACGACCTCGTGGAGGCGGAGCCCGCGCAGCTCACCGATGGCGAGGCGGGCGTCGACCAGTGGGACTACACCTCCGACGGAAGCCGGGTCTACTTCACGCGCCCCGACGCGTTCGACGAGGACGAGAAGAAGCGGCAGGAGGAGGGCTTCACGGTCGACGTGCGGAACGCGGTAACGCCGCTCTCGAGCCTGTGGAGCGTCGAGGTCGCTACCGCTACCGAGCGGCGCGAGACCAACGACCCTTCCTACAGCATCAACAGCTTCACGCTCTCCGACGACGGCCGCTGGATCGGGATCACCGGCGGTTCGCCGGAGCGCTACGAGCGCAACATCACGGGGCAACGACTGTACGCGGACAAGTACCTCATGGAGGTGGGCACGGGTGAGATCGAGCGCCTGACCGACAACTACGAGGTCGGCGAGGGCGGGCTCGGTTTCTCCCCCGACAGCCGCTGGATCGCCTTCTCGGCGCCCGACGAGATGGAGCAGTACTCGATGACCGACAACCGCGTGTACATCCGCGAAGTGGCGGACCGCGGAGGCGCGTTCCGGAAGCTCGGAACGGACTTCAACCAGAGTTCGAGCGTCGGGTTCTGGTCGGCGGACTCGAAGACGATCTACTTCAACGCCGGCGTGAAGGTGACGACGCAACTGCACGCGCTCGACGTGGAGACGGGCGCGGTTCGCCAGCTCACCGACGAGCGGGCCGCCCTCTCGGTGTCCCGGGATGACGACACCGGCACACTCCTGATCGGCTACAGCGACCCGAAGACCCCGCCCACCGTGTTCACAGTGGCAAGCGTGGACGATGTCGCCGACCGTTCCGCGTGGACACAACTCGTGGACGTCAACCCGCACGTGCGAGACATCGCCCTCGGCGAGGAAGTCGAGATCAACTGGCGCTCGTCGGACGGGAAGATGGTCGGGGGCGTCCTGGTCTATCCCGTCGGCTATGAGGAGGGGACGCGCTATCCGCTCATCGTCGCGATCCACGGGGGCCCGGCGTCGGCCGATGTCCTGCGCTTCGACGGCGGATACAGCGCGCAGGTGTACGCGGGCGCCGGGTACGCAATCCTCAAGCCCAACTACCGCGGCTCGCGCAACTACGGAAACGAGCACCGGACCGACATCGTCGGCGACTACTTCACGATGGGCTACGAAGACATCATTACCGGCGTGGACTACTTGATCGACGAGGGGATCGTGGACGGCGACCGCATGGGCGCGCTCGGCTGGAGCGCGGGCGGCCACTGGTCCAACTGGATCCTCACGCAGACGGACCGCTTCAAGGCGATCAGCTCCGGCGCCGGCACGATGAACTGGATCAGCATGTATGCCCAGAGCGACGTGCAGCGGAACCGGCAGTTCTACGTGGGGGACGGTTTCCTGTACGAGGATTTCGACACGTACTTCGACCAGTCACCGCTCAAGTACATCACGAACGCCGTGACACCTACCATGATCCATGTGGTGGAGGGCGACCCCCGCGTGCCGAGCCCCCAGTCGGTCGAACTGCACATGGCGCTCAAGAAGCTGGGCGTCGAGACTGAACTGTTCATGTATCCGGGACGGAGCCATGGGATCCCGGACCCCCGGAACCGCCTCGTCAAGGCCGTGAGCGAGATGGCCTGGATGGACTACTACGTGCGGGGGATCGGCGAGAAGTTCGAGTGGCGTCAGGTGCTGGAGACGCTTGAGGGGGAGGAGGGGCCTCTGGTGGTGTCGCAGCGGTAGAGGAGCAAATACTAAACAATTTTGTTTAGTATCTGCGGCCTTAGAGACCAAGCTCCGCATGGGACCCGAGCCGTACCAGGCGCAGGATGTCGGCCCCGGACTTCTGGTAGATCAGCAACAGGTCCGGCTTCAGGTGGCAGTCGCGGAAATCTCCCCACTCTCCGCTCAGCGCGTGGTCGTGGTGCCGAGGTTCCAGCGGCCGGTCGTTGGCCAGCGCTGCCACCACCGGAGCCAGAATCGCGTCGAGGTATGTCCGGTGCCGACCCCGGGACTCACGCTTGTAGTCGCGCTTGAACCGGCTGGTCCGCTCAATCCTCCGCATGCAGATCGTCGAACAGTTCCTCGACGCTGTCGAACTGCGGGAGGTTGCCCCGGCGGGCTTCCCTCATCGCTTCGATGGTGGCGGCGTTAGGAACCAGCGGAGCGAACGGAAGCGCCTTCTCGTGTGCGATCTTGGTCAGCAGCAGGCGCAACGCGCCGGAGACGGTCAGTCCCATGGCCGCCAGCACTGCCGCCGCTTCCTCCGTCACGGCTCTGTCAATGCGGGCCTGGACGAGTTTATTCGGCATTTTTCCAAGCATCCATTCAGGTGTTGACGTACAATATCATGCAGCTTGGCGAGCTGTCGGTCAACCCGCCGTGCCCGGCTCGGTGCTCCGCTCGACCCACAGGCTTCCGTCCCTGTTGACGCGCACCGCCGCGAATCAACGAGCACCTGCGGGGCTGAGCACCCGTGCGGTCACCCCGGGCGTGGCAACCGCGGCACCGTCAGCGGACTCGCCTCGAGCACCCTGCCCCAGATCCTCCGCCCGACCGCGTCTGCCTCCCGGATGATGGCGTCCTCGTCCATCGTGAGGACCTCGCGGTCGCGCATCACGAACTGTCCGTTCACCATGACCGACTCGATGTCGCCCGGGTGGCCGCTGTGAACCAGCGCCGAGATGATCCGTCCCGCCGGCACGAGATGGGCGCGCAACGTGTCCACCACCAGCAGGTCGGCCTTCTTGCCAACTTCGAGCGTGCCGATCAGGTCGGCCTGCTGCACCGCCTGTGCACCTCCCTGAGTCGCGTCCGCCAGGACATCCTCCGGCTGGGGCAGCAGGCCGGGAACCTCGTCCCCGTCGCGGTTGCGGCGGATCCGCTCGGTGAGCAGGGCGATTCGCATCACCTCGAAGACATCGTTGGTGTTGTTGTCAGTGCCGAGCGCGATAAGGCAACCGGCCGTCCGCAGCTCCGGAATCGGCGGGCTGATTCCGCGGTTGGCCGCCATCCCCGCCTGGTGCGCGATGATGGTGCCGGACCTGCCCAACAGCCTGACCTCTTCGTGGTTGACGTAGCGGGCGTGCGCCGCGAACAGCCGGGGACCGAGGAAGTCGTGCCGGTCCAGATACTCCGCCGGGCGAAGGCCATGGTGCATGACCATGAATTCGTACTCCGCACGGCTCTGGTTCAGGTGGATGGTGTACCCGAGATCGTGCGTTTCGGCAAACTCTCGCACGGCCTGCAGCAGTTGGGGCGACGAGGTCTCGGTGAGCGCGGCCGCCGGGAACACCGAGATGCGGCCGTCCCGCGCGCCGTGCCAGGCGCTGAACAGATCGCTGATGCGCTGCATGCCCTCGTCCCGCAGTCTGGCCGAGAACCGTGGCGTCTCGCTGACCGCCCTCGCCATCGCCCGCGTGGACATCGGGCCCGGAACGTTCTCGGCGTCGCGAATCCCCTCTGCGAAGACGCAGCGGAGCCCCGAGTCGGCGAGCACCTCCGCCTGGCGCTGCACATTTCCGGTGTACTCGACAATGGTTGTGGTCCCGGTGCGGATCGCCTCCAGCGCCGCGACCTGCACCATGAGATTGCCTTCCTCGCCCTCAAGCAGACTGGCGGGCGAGATCGCCAGGCCCGCGGTGTTCGGGAAGCCGAAGTCCTCGTTGAAGCCGCGCGCGATCACGGCGCGCATGTGGGCGTGACAGTTGATGAGCCCCGGAAAGAGCGCCTTGCCACGCCCGTCGTACACCTCGGCCCGCGGGTATTGCGCGAGAACGGCGTCCGTCGGGCCGATCACCGCTATACGGTCCCCCTCGACCGCCAGTGCGACATCGTCTTGCACTGCGTCGGGGTTGGCCACCGTGGTGTTTGTGAAAACGACCGTGCCTTCCTGTGCGACCTGGGGTATGCCGGGTCTGGGCACAGGGTGCAGGTGCGCCTGCAAGTGGTCCCGCTTCAGCATCAGGGCAGCGGTGCCGACCCCGGTGGCGGCCAGCCACCCCCGGCGCGTGAGGTTCGCTGTGCTGCTGGAGGAGTGGGGCGTAGGAGCCGAGGTCTTTCGGGTCGATGTCGGCATGATCATGCGCCTCCGCGGGGTTGGTGAGAGGTCAGTGGCGCGTTTGTCCGAGTATGTCGTGGCCGCACCGTCAGCGGTCGCTCTCCGTGTCGGAGGCAACGTACTGGTCCCAGGCCGGAGGCTCGACGCCGAGGAGGTGCCTCACGAAGTAGTCGTTGCGCTTTCTCGCACCGAAGTCACCTCCCGAACCATGTCCGGCACCCGGAACCAGGAGGAAGTCGAAGTCCTTGTCGGCCTCGATGAGCGCGTTCACGACCTGAAGCGTGGAAGAGGGATCCACATTCCTGTCCAGCTCCCCCACGACCAGCAACAGCTTTCCCTGTAGACGCCAGGCGTTGTCCACGTTCGAGGACTCGGAATAGTGGGGGCCGATGGGCCATCCCATCCACGCCTCGTTCCACCAGATCTTGTCCATCCGGTTGTCGTGGCATCCCACGGAGGAGAACGCCACGTCGTAGAAATCGCCGTGCCAGAGAAGGGCCGCCATGGCGTTCTGCCCACCGGCCGAACCCCCGTAGATCCCGACCCGGCCCGCGTCGTAATAGTCGTATTCCCGGGCCACGGCCTGGTGCCAAAGGATCCGGTCCGGAAAGCCGGCGTCCCTGATGTTCTGCCAGGCCACGTCGTGGAAGGCCTTCGACCGGTTGTTGGTCCCCATGCCGTCGATCTGCGCTACGATGAATCCCAACTCGGCCACCGCGGTTCTGCTTGTGTGGGTGCTGAACGTCTTCGGAACGTGCGACCCGTGGGGTCCGGCATAGATGCTCTCGATCACCGGGTAGGTCCGACCCGGATCAAAGTTGGTGGGGCGGATGATGATTCCCCAGATGTCCGTCACCCCGTCCCGGCCCTTGGCCACGAAGACCTCGGGGTACTGCCACCCCGTGGCGAGAAGAGCCGAAGCGTCGGCCCGCTCCAGCTCCATGACCCGGGACCTGTCGGCGGTGCTGCGGAGCTCGGCGATGGGCGGGAGATCCACTCTGGACCACTGGTCGATGTAGAACTCATGGTCCGGGGAGAAGGTGACCACATGCATCCCGTCGCTTTCCGTGTAGGCCACCAGCCCGGTACCGTCGAAGTCGATGCGATAGTAGTGAACGAAATAGGGATCCTGTTCGGGGTTCATTCCGCTCGCACGGAACCAGATCCGGCGGTTCTCCACATCCACGCTGTCCACGCCTCGAACCGGCCAGTCGCCCTCCGTGATCGGGTGCTTCACCTGCCCCGTCTCGCCGTCGAGCATATAGAGGTGGTTCCATCCATCGCGCTCCGACATCCAGATGATCTCTCTGCCGTCGTCGATGTCGTGGCGGAACCGCTTGTTGGAGTAGTTGAAGAAGGTCTCGGGCTCCTCGGAGATCACGGCCCGGGTCTGACCGGTCTCGGCATCGACTTCGATGACCCGATACACCTGGTGCCCTCGCTGGTTGTGCTCGAACACCACGTGCTCGCTGTCCTCCCTCCATTCCAGAGGGGACAGGGTGTACGCATTGGGGAAGAGCGCATCGTCGATGATCATCTGCCGCCCCGACCCGACGTCCAGAATCACCGGGATCTCCTTGTCGAGCCGATCGCCGGGCTTCGCGTAGAGGAAGGTCGAGTGCATGGGTTGGAGCTGGTCCTCGGGTGAGGATTCGACGTACTGCACCAACCGCTCCTGACCGGGCACCACCCTGTAGACTGCCACCTTTCTGGAGTCCGGCGACCAGACGATGGACCGGTCGGTGTAGGTGTTTCCGGGGGTGCCTTCCCAGGTGAGCATGGTGTAGTCGTCGGGGTCCGCACCCACTTCCCGGAAGGCCACGTTGTAGTTCTGGATGAAGACCTCGCGAGTGCTGTCCGGCGAGAGGATCGGCTCTGTGCTCAGGTTCCGCCAAAGCTGGCCGGGACCTGCCGACCAGGACACGCCGCTTGGGCCCACACCGCCGCCCCGCCCTTGTCCTTGGGGCGCCGCCCCCTGGCTCTCGCACTCATATGTGTCCAGATCGCACTGCCAGGTGAGATCCGCCGCGACGAACTCGATGGCTTGCTCTTCCTCCGTGAACTCGATTCGGTCGAACGGGAGCTCAACGGCCGAGATTGCCTCCTCGGCGAAGGCGGGGAGAGCCGAGAGCGTTGATGCGAGCCGCTCGTGATCGAAGGCGGGGCCTTTGGCCTCGGTCTCGGCGTCAACGAGAACGAAGCTGTGCCCTCCTTCCACCGTCTTCCGGTACCAGAACCGGTTGGCCTCTCCGATCCAGGACGGGCGTTCGGCGACGTCCACAACCAGATCCTGGAGGCGATCGCCAAGGCCGTCCGCCCGCCTGTAGTCGGCGAGGGTGCCCTGGGCGGTCGCCGGTAGGGGTGCGCAGATCGAGGCGAGGATCAGGAACAGGATGAAGCGGTGGGGAAGGCAGCGACCTGGCATGGTTCGGACTCCTGTGTGCATCGGGGCTGAGTGTGACTTGACGTCTCCGGGTCAATCAGGTATGGTTACCTCTGAGACGCAAGTCCTCTGGGCTTGCCCTCTTTCCGAGGCCCGTGCTCCGGCACGGGCTTTCGTGTTCTCTGGAGGCCGTCCGTGACCTACTTCGCCTACCTCGACGAATTCGGTCACATCGGTCCCTACGTGAGTCGGCAAGACCCCAGACACAACGACAGTCCGGTGTTCGGTCTCGCGGGCTTCGTGCTGCCCTCCGAGCAGGTGCGTGGTTTCGGCACCTGGTTCTTCCAACGCAAATGCGAGCTTCTCGCATTCGAGATCGAGCGGTCCGAGCAACACCCGGCCCAGTGGGAAAAGAAGGGGTCCAGCCTTTACACGGTCACGAATGTCACGCGGTACGGAGAGCTCAGGAAGTTCACGAACCGGCTGTTCAACAGGGTCGCAGCGCTCGATGGCTTCATCTTCTACGTCGGGATCCGGAAGACCGAGCCGCCAGGTGTCCATAACCCGAACCGACTCTACCGAGCGATCCTTCGCGAAGCCATCAAGCGGATTGACGAATTCTGCGATAGTGACTGCCAACCGCCTGAGGATTTCGTCCTGATTCTCGATGAACATGATCAACGATCGGAGCTGATCACCGAGGCCGCGCGAAGCATGTATGCGCGCGAGGAGCCACGGCGGCATCTTATCGAGCCGCCGTTCCATCTGGAAAGCCACCGCTATCAGACGCTCCAAGCAGCGGATTGGATTGCCGGATTGGTAGGGCGCCTAGCCGCAGCCTGGGCCGACCCGGACACCTATCCCGAAAACCAAGTATTCCGTCGGTACTTCGAACACCGCCTCCATAGGGTCAGCCGAAGGAGTGGAGTCCGTAGGTAGAACTGGATGACCCGACATAAAGGGTGCGCCTTGACCCTGGACCTTGCTGCGGCTTCGGGGTGCACGAAGCGGATTCATCCCCGCACCGCCGACCTACCCCGCCCCCGCCGGCAGATGCTCCAGCAGATACCGCACCATCAGCATCCGAAGATGGACCGCCGTGCCCTCTCCTTCCGACAATCCGTGGTTCCGGTTGGGGTAGGTCATGTAGTCGAAGGTCTTCCCAAGCTCCACCAGACGGTCGACCAATCCCTCAACGATCTCCAGGTGCGTGTTCGTTTCCCCGGTTCCGTGAATGATGAGCAGGTCCCCTTCAAGCCCTTCGGCGTAGTTGATGGGAGCGGAGACGCTGTAACCGTCCGGGTTCGTCTCCAGGGTTTCCATGTAGATTTCCTGGAACCATGCGTTGTAGAGATGCGGCTGGGGTTTGGGGACCACGGCAATCCCCACGTGGTAGACATCGGGCTTTCGGAACAGGGAATTCAGGGTGTTCGATCCGCCGCCGCTCCACCCCCAGATCCCCACTCCGGACAGATCGACGTAGGGGAGGACCCTGCCAAGCTCCCGGACTCCCGCCGCATGTTCCTCCGTCGACTGCACGCCGATTGTCGGAAAAGGCGCCCTCCGCCACGCCGCTCCCTTCGGCGCCGGAGTGCCCCGATTCTCGATGGACACGACCAGGTACCCGAGGTCCGCGATGGCGCGATGGTAGTTGTTCCGAGTCGACCACCGGTCGAGGACGGTCTGGCCGTGCGGTTCCCCGTAGACGTAGATGAACACCGGGTATTTGGCAGAAGGATCGAAGTCCCGCGGCTTGAGCATCCACGCGTCCATCACCACGCCGTCCCCGATATCCAGCTGCAGGAATTCCGCGGGGTGGGAGATCGTGGCCTCGGCCCGGCGTCGGACCTCCTCGTTGTCCTCCAGGACACGAACGACACGGTGCTCCGGGAGGCTGATCAGTTCGGTTACCGGGGGGGTGTCGAAGGTGGAGTACGTGTGAAAGGCCCACCGAAGGTCGGAAGAGAAGTCATAGAAGTGGGTTCCCGGCTGGTCTTCAGGAGTAACTCGCTCGGGCTCTTCGACGCCATCCAGCCGGACCCTGTAGAGGTACCGCTGGGTGGCGTTGTCGGGCGAGGCAAAGTAGTAGAACCAACCCTCCCCCTCATCGACCGGTCCCCGCTCCATGACGTCGCTGGGTCCCGGCGTCAATAGGCCTTCCTCCCGCCCCTCTCGCGAGTGCACGTAGGCGTGACGCCACCCGTCCGTTTCGGTGAGGAAAAGGAACGAGTCTCCCCCTCGGATCCACTCGAGGCCGGCGTTCAGGCGATAGCTGGCGATGACCCAGGCCGGATCGGACTCGTGGTAGATCCGGTCTACCTCACCCGTGCTCACGTTGGCGATGAAGAAAGCTCGTTCGTCCCGAAACCGGCTGAACTGCTCCACCAACAACTCCTCGGAGTTTCCGGCCCAACTCACCTGTCCGAGATAGAAGCCCTCGGTTGGTGAAGGGATGGAAACCCAGCGGACTTCCCTGCCCTGAGCGTCCACCACACCGACCCGGAGCTTGGCGATGGTCTCACCCACCCTCGCGAATCGGACCTGCCGGAGCTCGGGATACGAGGGATCGGTGGGGACGAGCATGGACCTCATCCGCACCCCGGAGGCGTCGGACTGGACGAAGGCGATCCGGTTCCCATCGGGACTCCATACCGCCCGGCCGTTGGAAACCAATTCGGCCGTGTTCCAGGTCAACCGGGTCGTCTGATCGGCCTCCAGGCCATAGACATGAAGGTCCCCCTCAAGGCTGAAGAGGATCCGGCCCCCCTCCGGAGAGATCGTGCTTCCGCCTCCCCCGTCGACCCTCTTCAGCGTAGACGTGGCCCATTCGAACATCCAAAAGCCGTCCCCCTCGGTTTGGAGGAGCACCCAACTGCCGTCCGGGGCGAACTGATAGCCGGAGATACTCAATGGCTCCGAAACGCCCGATGGCGTGAGGTGGGAGAGGGAGGCGAGGACCGTCCGGTCCCCACTGGCGGCGTCGTACCGGATCAGCTCCCGCTCCGAAGCCCCCGAAGGGGTCTCCAGTGTCGTGTATCCGGATCCGTCGGGCAGCCACGTTGCCTGGAACGACCGGGCGTTGAAGTCCCCTGCCTCGAAGATCGACCTGAGCCGGGCTTCCGTCTCCGCGGGGACCTGGGGGGAGGCCGGAGTTGGGGAAAGGGTGGGGACGGCGAGGGCACCGACCAGCCAAAAGCTTCGTACAATCCGTCTCGCGGTCATGTCTGTCTTCCTCGGTTCGGGCGCAGATACTTCCCCGGCTGATGTTTTCGAGAGCATACTCGCGAGATTCCTTGGCCGCAACGGTATCTCCGCTGACAACGGCCAAGCAGTGCTTCCGGTGCACGCGCGCAGCAATTGCCGACGGGGGCTCGCCGGCATACCGTGACACTGCGACAACCCGGCACTGTACAGGAGGACCGCTCTTGAAGCCCGCGCCCAGCCACTTCGCACGATTCCCAGTGGCCGTCGCCACCCTCCTGCTCGCCTTATCAGCGCCGTGGCCACAGCCAGCCCTGGCCCAAGACCCCCCCACCGACCTCGGGCAGTACGAGGGCAACTACCGCCTGCCCATCCTCGCCGACCCCATGGGGTTCTTCGTCAGGGACGGCACGCTCCATCTCAAGGAGGGCGGGCTCGGCGGCGACGGGCAGGAGGTTCCGCTCATCTACCGTGACGAGAGATTCGTGATCGGCCCCGCCCACCCCAACGCCTTCGAGTTCAGGATCGTCGACGGCGAGGTACGGCTCGTCCTGCACGCCGGCGGCAACGAGTTCGAGGGAGAGCGCATCGTCGGCGAACTCCCTCGCGGCGGCGAGATCTTTGATCTCAGTGACGCCGAGGTGTGGGAACAGTACTGGACCGACCTGCGGAACGAAGGCCTCACCTCGCAGGAGATGCGGGAGCGTTACCTGTCGGCGGTCGCCGAAGAGCTGGGAATCCCAATCCCCGAACTGGAACGCGAGATCGAGGAGAAGACTCCGTATTGGTTCTTCCTGCTGCGCGCACCCACCAGAATCCCCGAAGTGTTCGAGGCGTTCCTCAGCGTCGGTGTCTTCCAGGGACTGGCGCCCAAGCCGCTGGAGTGGCAAATCCGGGGTGACAGCCTCATCGAGCGGCTCCGGGCCGACGAACACATCAGCGTCGAGGAGGTCGCGTTTTCGTCGAGCATCGCCGACATCTCTCCCATGTACGGGGAGGTGGCTTACGATCCCACCAAGCGCAAGATGCCGATCGTGGTGATCCAGGCGGGCGGGTACCTCGAGTCGTCGCGACTGAGCATCATCCCGAGCATCTTCCGCATGGCCAGGCAGGGTCTGTTCGGCGTGACGGTCAGCAAGCGGGGCCGGAACGGCGGTGCCGGGGCCGACCAGACGGACGCATGGGCCACCGAGGTGCACGACATCATCGACGCCATCGAGCACGTGAAACGGGAGTACGCCGAATACGTCGACCCGACCAACATCAACATCTGGGGCTACAGCGGCGGCTGCATCGATGCTATCTCGCTCGTCAGCCGATTCCCCGACTATTTCCGGTTCGTGGGACCGTACTTCGGCCAGTTCGAATGGATGGCCGAGCTGGGCTCGCAGGAGGAGGCGTACCTCAACCAGGACATCGAAGAGGGGTTGCGGACGGGCCTGATGTACGACGTCATCGACGACTACGGCGGGCCCCCGAGCCAGGTGCCGGACAACTGGATGGCGCGGAACAACCTGCTGGCGGTGGTCAACAACCGGTACAGCCACACGCTCATGTTCTCGGACATCGAGGAGGGCGAGTACACGGCCACGCTCGGGCATATGGAGGAATACCTGGCGGCCGCGCAAGAGTTGGGGTACACCAACGTCCACCTCAACGTCAGCGACGAAGGCGATCCGTACCGCTGGTGGCACGCCCACCCCGGAGGCTGGGACCAGGGCGGCAACCCGGACCTGTTCTCGTCGGAGAACCTCTTCGTTCCCCACATCCTCAACGGCGACTATCCGGAACCCGTGCTCTCCCAGCAGGGCAACTTCGTCGTCCTCGGCTACCTCAAGACCAGGCGGTTCTCGGTCTGGCTGGGCGAGGGCAACAACGCGGTCGCCAGCCTCTACTACGAGCTCCGCGGCCACGAAAACGTGTTTCAGTTCGAGCGCATGAGCTCCAACCCGGACGTCCGGGGCGTGCTGAGCATTCCCAACCCGAACGCGGTCGAGTACGATGTCTTCATCAATGGCCGGCCGTCGGGCACGGTCGGGCCGGAGATAGAGTTGGAGGTAGGATTCGGGCTGGACGACACGGTCGTGGTTCGCGAGCGCTGACTCTTCCGTTTGGAGTGACGATGAGCAGGAAATGGTCCACGCTTGGGCTCGGCGTCGTGCTCGGCGCGCTGGCGACCGCCCCCGCGCAGGCGCAGGGCAACCGGGAAATGGGCGACCTGAGCCGGTGGTTTCAGCCCAAGTGGGACGTGATGGTCCCCATGCGGGACGGCATCAGGCTCCACACGGAGATCTATATCCCGAAGGAAGAGAGCGGCCCGCTGCCGATCATGCTGGAGCGGACGCCGTATTTCGCCAACCCGGGCGAGATGGAGCTGTCCCCGCGGCTGCGTTGGTACACCGAGTTCTTTGACGAGGGGTACATCTTCGTGCTGCAGGACCTGCGGGGGCGCTACCTGTCCGAGGGCGAGCACGTCACCCTGCGCCCCAACGACCCCGACGGCGTCGACGAATCGACGGACTTCTACGACACCATCGAGTGGCTGATCCGGAACGTCCCCGACCACAACGGCCGCGTGGGCACGTGGGGCATCTCCTACGGGGGCTTCCTGGCCACGCGGGCCATGGTCGATCCGCATCCCGCGCTGAGGGCCGTATCCCCGCAGGCTACCTGTGCGGACATGTTCGTGGGCGACGATTTTCACCACAACGGTGCGTTCCGCCTCTCCTATTCCTTCGTAGCCGCAGCCGCGTTCGAGGCCCAGCCGTACATGGAGTACTGGGACCGCTGGGACACCTACGACTGGTTTCTCGACCTGGGGCCGCTGTCGAACGTGAACGCCCGGCACTTCCACGGCGTGTCGCCGACCTGGAACGCGTTCGTCGAGCACCCCAACAAGGACGCGTACTGGGACACGGAGATCTGCGGCGTGGTCCCGTTTCTGCAGGGCCTGACCGTTCCCGCCCTGCATGTGACGGGCTGGTACGATACCGAGGACTTCTACGGGCCGATCATGGTCTATCGGCACCTCGAGCAGGACGACCGCAACAACGAGAACTTCCTGGTGCTCGGGCCCTGGACCCACGGCGGCTGGACCTTCGATCAGAACGCCGACAAGATCCTGGACATCGACCTCGGCGGTGCGACGGCCCGGTACTTTCGCGAGAACTTTCATGCGCCGTGGTTCGCGTACTGGCTGAAGGACAAGGGTCCGCTGGACTTCCCGGAGGCGACCGCGTTCCAGACCGGCTCCAACGAGTGGCAGAGCTTCGAGGCGTGGCCTCCTGTCGAGGGGATCGAGTCGCGGAACATCTACCTGCATGACGGCGGGCGGCTCTCGTTCGATCCTCCGGGCACCGATGGCGATGACGCTTATGACGTGTATGTATCCGATCCGGACAAACCCGTTCCCTTCCGCCCCCGGCCCATCCGCTATCCGTACGGTTGGCCCACCTGGCAGGCGGAGGACCAGCGGTTCGTGCACGGACGCCCGGATGTGCTGAGCTGGGAGTCCGAGCCGCTGGAGGAAGATCTCTCCATCACCGGGGACGCGGTCGCGCATCTCTTCGCGTCGACCACGGGGACGAGCGCCGACTGGGTCGTCAAGCTGATCGACGTCTATCCGGACGACCATCCTGATGAGGCACTTCGCGGCTACCAGTACATGGTGGCGGGCGAGGTCTTTCGGGCGCGGTTCCGGAACAGTTTCGAGCGACCGGAGCCGCTGACCGCGGGTGAGGTGACCTCGTACGACATCAACCTGCGGGACCGCAACCACCGGTTCCTGCGGGGACACCGCATCATGGTGCAGATCCAGAGCACCTGGTTCCCGATCATCGACCGGAACCCGCAGTCGTATGTGCCTAACATCTTTCTGGCCGGGGAGGGCGACTTCCGGAAGGCCGAACACCGGGTGTATCGCAATCTCCGCTTTCCGACGCACATCGCGTTGCCGGTGAATGTGCGGTAGAGTGAAAGGACGCAAGCCATGAAACCGTCAACATGCCGATCTAGAGCGCTGACCATTCCCCTCGTCGCTGCGCTGGGTGCCGCGGCTTGCACAGCACCGGAAGCCGGGGAGCAGGCGCCCAACCCTGACCTTCCCGACAGACCCGTCACCGATATCGACATCCACGGGATCCTGGAGAAGCGCGTGGCGATGGTGCCGATGCGGGACGGCGCGCGGCTGCACACAGAGATCTACGTGCCGCGGGACGGCGACGAGCTGCTTCCGTTCATCATCGAGCGGACGCCGTATGGACTGCTGCGGGATTCACAGGGATACAGCACGCGACTCTACGACCACCCGGATCTCATCGAAGACCGCTACATCTTCGTTTTCCAGGACCTCCGCGGCCGCTTCGACTCGGAGGGAGAGTACCTCTCGCTGCGCCCGCCGAAGGATCCCGACGACCCCGACGGAATCGACGAGACCACCGACGCCTGGGACACGATCGAGTGGCTGGTGAACAACGTGCCGGAATCCAACGGGCGCGCGGGCATCCTCGGGATCTCATACGGAGGGTTCACCTCCATACGCGCGTCCCACGATCCGCATCCGGCGCTGAAGGCGGCCTCACCCCAGGCGACCTGCGCGGACATGTTCATCGGGGACGACTGGCACCACAACGGGGCCTTCCGCCTGGAGTACGCCTTCAACTGGATCGCACGGGTGGAGGGGGCCGGGCGGGTGGTCGACCAGCATGATCTCTACGAGTGGTTCCTGGACCTCGGGGCGCTCGCAAACGTCAACGAGCGGTACTTCCACGGGCAGGCACCGACGTGGAATGCATTCGCCGAGCATCCGAACATGGACGAGTACTGGGAGACGGAGATGTGCGGGGTGCTGCCCTTCGTCGACGAGCCGCTCATCCCCCTGCTCCATGTGCTGGGGTGGTACGACGCCGAGGACTTCTACGGCCCCCTCGAGGTCTACAAGAAGCTTGAGGGGAAGGACGTGAACAACTGGAACAACCTGGTGATCGGTCCGTGGACCCACGGCGGCTGGACCTTCTCCACGGGCGAAACGATGCTGGAGCTGGACTTCGGGTCGGAGACCGGCCGCTACTACAAGAAGGACATCGAGGCGAAGTGGTTCGCCCACTGGCTCAAGGACGGGCCGGCGCTCGAGCTGCCGGAGGTGATGGCGTTCCGGACGGGGGCGAACGAGTGGGAGACGTTCGACTCCTGGCCGCCGCCGACCGAGCAGCGCGACATCTACTTGCGCGAGGGTCGGATGGTGTCGTTCGACCCGCCCTCCGAGGCTGGAGTTTCCGCCTACGACGAGTACATCTCGGATCCGTGGAACCCGGTGCCCTACCGGAGCCGGCCGATCCAGTGGTCTGGGTGGCCGACGTGGCAGGCCGAAGACCAGCGGGTGGCGCACGGCCGGCCGGATGTGCTCTTCTGGGAGTCGGAGCCTCTGGAGGAGGACCTGACGATGAGCGGCGACCCGGTGGCGCACCTGTTCGCCTCAACCTCGGGCACCGCTTCCGACTGGGTGGTGAAGCTGATCGACGTGTACCCCGATGACTACGAGCCCAACCCGAACCTCAGGGGCTACCAGTACATGGTGGCGGGAGAGGTCTTCCGGGGACGGTACCGGAACTCGTACCGCGATCCGGAACCGATCCCGGCGAACGAGGTGCAGGAGTACACGGTTGCTCTGAGAGACCGCAGTCACACATTCAGGGTGGGACACAAGATCATGGTCCAGGTTCAGAGCACCTGGTTCCCGGTCATCGATCGGAATCCGCAATCGTGGGTGCCGAACATCTACGAGGCCACAGAGAGCGACCTGCAGATGGCGACGCAGCGCGTCTACCGTTCGGGCCGCTATCCAACACGCATCACGTTGCCGGTGCGCAGGTAGGAGGAGAGATGATGAAGCAGGATTTCGGTTCCACAATCTGGATGATGCTCGCTGCGGTTTCACTGCTTGTGGTTGGTTGTGGCGGACCGGGTTCGCAGGGCGGGCAGGAGGCGGAGTCGGCCGTGGAGGGTGCGTCCGCTGAGCAGACGGGGACGATTCTGAGTGCACCGGCGCCTAACGGTGACGGCGTGATGCGCGTGCTCGTCTACCACGACATGGAGGGTCTCGCAGGACAGGACGATCCGCGGACGTACCTGGCGAGCAAGCCGGAGTACTATCCGCGTGGCCGTGAGTGGTTGACCGCGGACGTGAACGCCGTGATCGGGGGGCTCTTCGACGCGGGCGCGGACGAAGTCCATGTGACGGACGCGCACGGGAGCGGCAGCCAGGAGCCGGATCTGTTGCTCGACCGGCTCGATCCCAGAGCGGAGATGGTGTTCCGGGACCAGCCGTACAGGCCGTACATCGACCTGGTGGGGCCGGGTGTCTACGATGCGGTGGCCGTGGTGGCGATGCACTCGAAGACGGGTAGCGGCGGCTTCGCGGCGCACACATTCAATCCAGGCACGGCGGTTCAGGTGAACGGAATGTGGATCACCGAGACGGAGGTCATCGCGTACGCGTGGGGCGACGTGGGAGTGCCGGTCATCTTCGCTTCCGGGGACGACCGTCTCGCAGACGACCTGACGACGATGCCCTGGATCGAGTTTGTAACCACCAAGAAGGCGACCAGCGCGTCGACGGCGGAGTTGTACCCGGTGGACAGCGTGCGCGCGGAGTTGCTGGCGCGGGCCAGGCAGGCGCTGGAAAACCGGCAAGAAGCGCGCGCGATGACGCTGACGAAGCCGATCACGGCGGCGGTGGGCGCGGTGCCGCCCGCGGATCTGTCGATGCTGCGAGGCGTCCCCGGGATCCGCTACGAGGACAACACGGTGACCTTCGTGGCGCCCGACTACCCCGCGGCGTACGACGGTTTCACCGCCCTCATCCGAGTGGCCAACGAGGGATACTCGGACCTCTTGCGGGAGGTCGCTGCTGCTCACCCGGACGGCCAGGCGCTCGGGCAGGCCTACCGCGACCTCCTGTTTGGGCGCTGGTGGGACTTTGAATCGGGACGCTGGACGCCGCTCCCGCCGGAGAGTCCGGCACCACGCCGCTATCACGGCTCGAACTAGCGGAGAAACTCCGCGTCAACACCAAGACCGCCGAGCCGGCCTGCGCTCTCAGCCCGAGGGCCCGTCGAAGTACTCGACGACCATCCGGGCCACCTCGCCCATGCGGATCTCGGCCACTGCCGTGGGGCCCACGATCTCCTTGTTGTAGAAGGCCATGACGATGGGCCCCGAGCGGGCGTAGACGATCCCGACATCGTTGGTGACTCCGGTGGTTCCCCCGGTTTTGTGCCCGACCGGGACCGAAAGGTGGATGGCCAACGCGCCGGCGATAGCGGTGCCGCTCGCCTGGGTGTTCCTGAGGATTCGCCGCATCTCCTCGCAACTCTCCTCGGAGGCGATCGTGCAGGTCTGGATGCGTTCCAGGAGCTGGCCCATTTCCCTGGGTGTGGCCACTCCGAACCAGTTCTCTTCGGGATGCAGGAGGCCCGTGGTCTCCGGCTCCGTCTCTGGCTCCGTCTCCGCCCCGCCGCGAGCGGCCGCGCTCCGCTCGATTTCCCGGGTGAGGCTGTCCCGCCCCTCGGCGAGCGACGGCACGTTGCCCAGGATCGTGTTCGCGCAGCAGAGCGCGAAGACGTCTTCCCGGGACAGCAGGGCCAACCCGGGGGCCATGCGCTCGTACAGGCCGCGAAAATAGCTGTAGACGGTGTGGTTCATGTGAAGGGCATCGAGCCCCTGCTCCCGGAGGAAATCGTTCACCGGGTCCACGCCCCCGATCCTTCGGAGCACCATGTCCGTGGCGGTGTTGTCGCTGGTGATGATCATCTCCGTGATCAGGTCGCGGAGACTCGGGTTGAGCCCGACACCCTTGTATCTGAAGATCCCGGATCCACCGACGAGGTCCGATCTGCGGAGTTCGATGCGCTCGTTCAGGTCGATCTCGCCGGCATCGGCCATACGGTAGACGTGGGCCAGGATGGCGACCTTGATGGTGCTGGCGCTCTCGAAGGGCTCGTCGCCCCGAACGCTGGCTTCCTCGCCGGTCGTGAGGTGCTTCACATAGAGCCCGGCCGTCCCGGGAAACCTCTCGAGTTCTGCCGCCAGAAGGTGTGTCAGCGGGGAACTCGGGCTCGTCTGTGCCGAGGCCTCCGCCGACCACGAGGGCACCAGGAGTACGTGCACCACAAGAGCGGCCACGCCCGTCACTGTCCTGAAACGCATGGTTGCCTCCTCTTCGGCGATGGGCGGGCCGGCGCCGACTCAGCGCATGCCGACGAGTCCCGCCACCGCAGCGGTGAGCTTGTCCGGATCGTAGCCCAGACCGTTCTTGAAGACGAGCCGCATGTTGCGGATGTCCGACGCGCGGGCCCCGATGTCGCCTTCGATCACCAGCAGGTCTGCGAGCTTACCCGCGGCCACCGTGCCCAATTCGTCATCCATGCCGATCACCTTGGCGCCGTTTGCGCTCATGATCCGGACGGCGACGGACGGCTCGAACCCGGCGCCGACGAGGATCTCGAAGTTGCGCTGGTCGCCGTAGCCCGGCAGCGCGCCCCAGGCAGGGTCCACTCCCGCCGCCATCAAGCCCCCGGCTTCCACGAACCGGAGTTCGAACGCGAGCATGTTCTTGAACAAGTCCGCCATCCAGCCCAGCTCTCCGGTTTCAAACATCTTCCGCCGCTGCATCTCCGCCTCGACGATGTGGTCGGGCATCGCTTGTCTGTCTCGCTCGGTGAGCTCCGGCACCAGCGGGGTCGCCTGCTCCGCGACGGCCACCGTCGATGTCATCGCCGCTCCCGTCTCGACCATCTGCCGGATCGTCTCCGCCACGGCGGGGTCGTCGATATCCAGCTCAGCCAGGCCTCGCGCATAGTTGGGGCTGCACTTGTCCGGTTCGCGGGTCGGATCGAAGTCCGAGTTGGCCCACAGCCCGTGCTCCAGGTTGTCGATACCGAGCGCCGTGGCTTCGCGGAAGCTCACGGAACACAGGTGGCCCATGACCTTCATCCCCTGCCTGTGGGCCTCGTCGATGATCGTGCCCAGCGCCGCCCGTGAGATCTGCGTGTAGACCTTCACCCACTCGGCGCCTTCCGCGGCCCAGTACCGAACGTACCGGCGTGCCGACTCCTCGTCCCGGATCACATACATGCCCAGGTCCCTGAGCCGCTCGTCCGGCCCGGGACTGATGACATACGGCGCCGTGATGACGATGCGGGGACCAGGCGTCTCTCCCCTTTCTATCGCGCCCTTGAGCGAGATGTCCTGATAGGGTGACATGCTGCCCGTCGTCCGCACGGTCGTGACACCGGCCCCCAGGTAGAGGCGCGGACCCGAGTACTGCATCTGCGCCACCCGCGGGGCGTTCTGGTAGTAGTACAGGTGGTCGTGGAGACCGACCATTCCGGGCATCACCGAGTGGCCCGCGAGGTCCAGCCGTTCCGCAGCGGACGGGATGTCGACGGAGCCCGACGCGCCGACGGCCTCGATGCGGTTCCCGCGGATGAGGATGGTCTGGCCGGCCCGCGCGGGGCCGCCGGTGCCGTCGAACAGGAGCACGTTTTCGAGCGCCACGACGGGCGCCGAGACGCTCAGGTAGGACCGCACCTCATCCGAAAGGGCATCGCGGTCCTGGCCGCTCGCCTGCCCCTGGTAGAGCGCGACCGCCGCCGCCGCTACGAACACCCACGCACAGTTACGCATTGCAAACTCCTCGTCTCGGGTCCCTGATACCCTACAGCGTAGGGAAGCCCGTGCGGCCCGTAAAGAGTAGTATCCCTCGCTGGACGCCACGACCGGCTTTGACGGCATGGCCGAGATTGCGACACGGTTCCATGCGGCGTATTGTCTTGATCGTCGCATGTTCGGCCCGGTCGGGCGCTGTACCTGTATCGGAGTAGCCTATGAGAATCCCCTCCGGTCGCGGCTCGATTCTGCTCCTGCGGTCGCTGCTGCCCCTCCTTCTCGTGCTCGCCGTCCTGGTCCCACGGGCCTCGGCGCAAGTCGCCCCGGAGCAGGAGGCCGCGTACCAGCGCCACCTCGACTTCGGTTTGCTGATCGAGGGCGGAAGCATCACTCCCAACTGGATGCCCGACGGCAACAGCTTCTGGTATGCGGAGGGCGGGCCGCAGAATACGGTCATTCACCGGGTCGACCCGACCACAGGTACGGTAGAGGAGCTTTTCGACACACCTCGACTCCGTGTGGTCCTCACCGAGGCGCTGGGGCACGAGCCTGCGGGCCTGGGCGTACCGTTCCGCCAGCTGTCCTTTACCGGGCCCTCTTCCGTGCAGTTCACGGTCGAAGGGCAGACCTTTGTACTGGATCTCGACGCATACGCGGTCGAGAGACGGCGTCAGCCGTCCTCGCTGTCCCTCGTGTCGTACCTGGTCAGCGAAACGGAGCGCGCAACGCCCAAGACGTACGTGCGCGAAATTTTCCAGGGTCTCGGACCGCGGCCCTTCCCGGAGCGCCTGTCTCCGGACGGGCAGTGGTTCGTTGGACTGGACAATCACAACCTGACGCTCCGTGCTACCGTCGACGGCCGGGTCGTGCCGCTCACGGACGACGCGGACGAATTCCAGCAGTGGGACGTGGAGACGACGCTCTGGAACCCCTGGTCACCCGACTCTCAGCGCCTTGTCGTGGCCAGGATCGATTCGCGGGGCATGCCCCGGATCCCGACCATCAAATGGTTGAAGCCGCTCGAAGAAGCCGAGTTCATCCCCACCATGCTCGCGGGCGGCGAACTCTACGACACTCGACTCCATATCCTGGACCTGCACACTCGGACTCCGATGCCTGTGCAGCAGGATACCACCGAAGACTACTACTACCGGGTGCTCACCTGGCTGCCCGATGGGTCGGAGGTCGTGTTCGCGCGGTACAATCGCGTCATGAACCGGGTCGACATTCAGGCCGCGGACGCCGCGACCGGTGCGGTCAGGACCCTCGCCACGGAAACCTCGGCGACCTTCGTGACCCACCATCACGACACGGTATGGGGCTCGCGGACGGGGTTCCGGCTGCTGCCGGACGCTTCCGGATTCATCCTGGTCTCTGAACGTGACGGGTGGCGGCACCTGTATCTGTACGACCTGGACGGGAACGTGGTTCGCCGACTAACCAATGGTGATTTCCCCGTGGAGTCCGTGGTCAGCGTCGATCAGGAGAACGGGTGGGTGTACTTCACGGCGCAGACGGACCCGGAACGGCCCTATGACCTCCACCTGAACAGGGTGACCCTGGACGGCACCGACTGGAGCCAGCTCACCGAGGGCAAGGGGCGTCACACCGTGGCCATGGCACCGTCCCACGGCTACTTCGTCGACACCTACTCCTCGGTGGACACTCCGCCCCGCTCCGTCCTGCGCCGCGCCGACGGCGAGCTCGTCCGCACGCTGTCGGAAGCCGACATCAGCCGGTTGCGAGAGGTGGGTTGGACGCCGCCGCGAGAAGTCGTGGTGAAGGCGGCCGACGGCCAGACCGATCTGTGGGTGACAATGTATTTACCGCACGACTTCGATCCGGCCCGGCGCTACCCGGTGGTCGAGTACATCTACGGCGGTCCGCAGACCACGATCCGGCCAATGGATTTCGGGGGCGACCCGTTCGGCCTCGGGAGCGACTTCTCCCGGATGGCGAACTTCAACCGCGCCCTGGCCAACATGGGGTTTGTCGTCGTGATCCTCGATGCTCGTGGTACTCCCGGGCGTTCGAAGGCGTTTCACGACGTCATCGTCAAGAACTGGGGCAAGCCTGTCGTCGCCGACCACGCCGCCGCGATCCGGCAACTGATCGACCGCTTCGACTTCCTCGATGGGGACCGCGTGGGCATCATGGGCGCGTCGTGGGGCGGCTACTATTCGACGCGTGCCATCCTCGAGGAACCGGACCTCTACAAGGTCAGCATAAGCGAGGTTCCCGGCTACGACATGTACGCCTTCCACCTGTATGAGCCGTATCTCGGCATGCCGCAGCAGAACCGGGACCACTACGAGGCGGCAAATGTCTTTCGGATGTCGCCCAACCTGAAGGGCAAGCTTCTGCTGATCGGCGGCATCAACGACACCGCAACGCAGGCGGACCTCTTCCAGATGTCGGAGACGCTGGTGCGGGCCGGGATCCGGCATGACATGATGGTCTACGCGAACACGGGGCACGGCGCGCTGGGCCAGACCGGCGAGTACAACTTCGAGCTCAAGAAGAACTATTTCGTGAAGCATTTGTTGACTGTTCCTGTCCCGGGAGTCGACCACTGAGACCGTGATGCACAAGACTCGCAGCGCCACTGTTGTCGTCGGCGCGGTCGTACTCGCCTGCACCGGCAGCGATCCGGATGCAACCCTTCCGTTGGCCGAGCTCGCCGACGACACGGGCCGAGTCCACTCGTTGGTCCTTCGCGAGGGCCGGGCGTTGACCTGGGCCGAATACGGAGACCGCAACGGCGTACCGCTCATCGAACTTCACGGCGGCGGAGCATCCCATCTGTCCGGGCTCGTGTACCATCGCGAGGCGCTTGAGGCCGGGGTCCGCATCATTGCTGCCGACCGTCCGGGGGCCGGCGGATCGACCCCGGATCCGGACTACACCGTCGCCGGATTTCATGAAGACCTCGAGCAGCTCGCCGATCATCTGGGTCTGGAACAGTTTGTCGTGATGGGCAATTCAAACGGCGGGATGTTTTCGATTGCCCTCGCCCACGCGATGCCGGACCGGGTGTGGGCGGAGAAACTTCCGAACGCGGGACTGCACCTGACGAGCGGTGGACATGCGGGGCAGACCAGTCCAGCCACGCGTAGCCGCATCATGCGCTGCGCGCGCACGCTCGCGGAGGGGCGCCCCTGCGAGGCGAGCCAACCGATTCCCTAGCGATCCATCCTCTCGGGGCGATCGACCGCTACTGCGACGATTCCCGCGGGAACAGAATGTCGCTGCTGCCAGGAAAGCGCCCGCCGAGTTCTCTCAGGATCAGTTTGGCTTCTTCCACGCTGACCTGGCAGGCGTCCGAAGTCCAGAAACCGGTGACTTCGTCATATCCAAAGCCGGCGTTACTGATATCGTTCAAGCCCTCCCTGAACCCGTCCGGGTCCCAATCGTCCCTTGCTCCCGGCCGCACTCGGGTCGAGGCGATGGCCTCCTCGATCGCGTCGGCGGGGATGTCGCCGGGGACACCGACATACATCCTGAACATTGCGGCGTATGCGATGCCGCGGACGTAGGAGACCTTCCAGGCCCATTCGTCAGATGCGGGAGTGAGGTCGATGTCGGGAGACTCGTTGAGTATCCACTCTTTGACAAAGGTGGGAATCATACCCCCGTCCGGCGACGGATCCGGCAGGCTCCAGTGGTTGGTGGCCACCATGAGGGTAACGTCCAGCTCTGGCCATCCATATCCCTGGGTCATCCAACCAAACATATGACCACCCGCGTGATCGAACGACATGCTCCGGGTGCCGTGATCGCGGAGCGCCCACACCAGGCCGATACCGACCCCGGGGGCGAAGGCATCTTCGTATTGCAGCGTGAGCATCTCGTTCACGGTCTCGGGTTCGAGCACCCGATAGCCATTGTACTCCCCGCCGTTCATCATGGCCGTCAGCAGTCGGATATGATCGGCGGGCTTGGCCAGCACGCCCCCTGCGGGGTAGTGACTGAAATACAAGGGGACGCTGGGGATAAACGCCGCGCCCATGCGGGCGTAGCCCGTGCTCATGTTCTCCCAGATGTCGGGCCGCACATAGTCCTCGTGCTGCGCAGGCGGATACTGTGACGACTCCATCCCCAGCGGATCCATGATGTATCGCTGCGCGTAGTCCGAAAACGAGAGCCCGTCCGGATTCGCCGTTTGCACGATGAGCCCCAGCGTCGCGATGCCGGGGTTGGAGTAGTTGTACTGCTCTCCCACCTTGCCGATCCAGAACGGTGTGGTTCCCCCGAGCAGGGGGCTGGTGTCGCTGTCGTAGCTTGCCCTGAGCGCCTCTTCGAGCGGCACGGGCTTGTCCCAAACCCCCTTTGCGCCGCCGCCGGACAACCCGGAGCGATGTGTGAGCAGATCGTGGACGGTGATGTCGCGGTCGCCGAGGGGATTGTGGACCTGGAACGGCAGATGGTCGCTGATCGGGTCGTCCAATCCGATCACACCGCGGTCGACCAGGTGCATGATGGCCGTGGCCGTGTAGGTCTTCCCAAGCGAGCCGGAGTGGTAGACGGTCTCCGGTGTCATCGGTCTTTTGCTGGCGACGTCGGCATACCCGAAGCCGGCCTCCCAGATCAGCTTGCCCCGATAGCCCATGGCGAGATTGAGGCCGGGGGTTCCATGGGCACGCATGACATGCAGCACGTAGTCGCGGGTGGCGTCGATGAGCCGGCCCTCGAATGGGCGATCGGCGTAGACGTTTTCCGTAATGGGAATCTCTTGCTGCGGTGCGCATCCCGTGGCAGCCGTGAAGAGAATTGCGAATGCCAGGAGACGGGAGGCGACAGGTAGCAGGGAGCGGGCTCGCAGATTCATGATCACCTCCAGGTAGCAAGTGGCTATCCAACCCGCCCTGCCGCACCCTATCTTTGCGACAGCGACGTTGCCTCAAGCTGGATGACCGGCCTCGTGTGCCGCAACTCGATTCCCCAAGGAGTGCTGTCCATGCGTATGCTCCCCGCCCTTGCAGCCATCGGTCTGGTCATCAGCCCCATTGCTCTCGTCCATGCCCAGGAGGACCGGTCCGGCACCATGGCCGGCCGCTCCACCGTCTATGCACCGAATGGCGTCGTCGCCAGCAGCCAGCCCCTCGCCACCGGTGCCGGATTGGCCGTGCTCCAGCGCGGCGGCAATGCGATCGATGCCGCCGTGACCACCGCCGCCATGCTCAATGTGGTCGAGCCCATGATGACAGGCATCGGGGGTGACATGTTCGCCATCGTGTGGATCGCGGCCGAGCAGCGGATGGTGGGGCTCAACGCGAGCGGCCGCGCCGGCGCGCTGATGACCCGTGAGGAACTGGTGAGTCGAGGCCACGAGAGCATGCCCCGCAACGGCGCCGAGACCATCACCGTGCCCGGCGCCCTCGCCGGTTGGCAGTTGCTGCTCGACACCTTCGGTACCATCTCCCTTGCCGAAGCGCTCGAACCGGCGATTCGAACCGCTGAGCAGGGATTCCCCGTGAGTCCGGTGATCGTCGATTTCTGGGAGGGCATGCAGGAGGTGCTTCGCCAGGACGATGGTGCGCGCGAAACGTTCCTCATCGATCGTGAGCGTGCCCCGCGCGTCGGCGAATGGTTCAGCAACCCCGACTTCGCCCGCACGCTGCGGCTGGTTGCGGAAGGTGGACCGGATGTCCTCTATCGTGGAAAGCTGGGGCAAAGAGTCGTCGAGCACGTCGCTGGGCTCGGCGGGTTCCTCACCATGGACGACCTGCGGGCCCACCGCGCCGACTGGGTCGAGCCTATCTCCGTCCCCTATCGGGGCTACCGGCTCTTCGAGTTGCCGCCGAACGGCCAGGGTATCGCCGCTCTCGAAATGCTCCGGCTCCTCGAGCCGTTCGATCTGAAGGCAATGGGACACAACTCGGTGGCGTACCTGCACCACCTCATCGAGGCCAAGAAGCTCGCCTACGCCGACCTCGAACACTTCGTCGGCGATCCGGGCAACATGGAAGTCTCGCCGGACGATCTCCTGAGCGACGGGTTCATCGATGCGCGCCGGGCGCTGCTCGATCCTCACCGCGCCATCGAGCGCGCCGATCCCGGTACGGCGATCACCGCGAGCGAGACGACGTATTTCACCGTCGCCGACCGCCACGGCAACATGGTGTCGTTCATCAACAGCATCGCCAGCGCTTTCGGGTCGGGCGTGGTGGTGCCGGGAACCGGGTTTGCGCTTCAGAACCGCGGTGTCGGGTTTTCACTCGACCCCGATCGCGCGAACGCCGTGGCGCCGGGTCGTCGCCCATTCCACACGATCATCCCCGCATTCGTCACGAAAACCGCGGCCGATGGCCGGGAGGAGCCGTGGCTCAGCTACGGGGTGATGGGCGGCGCCATGCAGCCCCAGGGGCACGTTCAGGTATTGATCAACCTCGTCGACTTCGGCATGGACCTCCAGCACGCCCTCGACGCGGCGCGCTTCAACCACCAGGCCGGCAACCGTGTGGCCATCGAGCCCGTCATCGCCCTCGAGGTGCGGCAGCAGCTGGAGGCGATGGGGCACATGCTCACCGATCCCACCGGCGTGTTTTTCGGTGGCGGACAAGCGATCATGAGACTCGAGCGCGGTTGGGCCGCCGCCTCCGAGCCGCGAATGGACGGTATGGCCGCGGGCCACTGAGAGCGGACGTCAGCCGCGGCCCGCTTCCTCGGTCACCACGACCGCTCCGCAGCTTCCCGGATAAGCGTCGCGGCGTCCCGCTCCAACAGATAGCCGCCGGCCACCAATTCCCGGCATACGCGCTCGACCTGGGCCAGGTATGCTTCGCGGGCGGGATAGCGTTCCTGCACTGACCTGCGCGGGTCCCGCAGACTTGACCCCTCCGCCGGGGTCCGAGGAAAGGTGAGGTACGACCCCATCCACCGGGTGAGCATGCCGCCCGCTCCCCACGAGGCGTCTCGGAGGTTCCAGCCCGTGTAGGTGGCGAGCGGCACCGCCACGTGCGGGAGCCGGATCCCCGCGACTTCGTTCCCGTCCGCGTCGATCATGGGCACAAGCGTCTGGAATGCCGCTCCGATCCCGGGCGGCACGTGGTCGGCGATCCCCTCGTCGGCCCAGCGCGGGCCGGGATCGAGCCGGAAGGGTTGATAGTAGTCTTCGGGCGCCCCGGCGCCCGGGATCTCGGGCCAGCCGGCGCGGAATGCCGCCAGATCCACGAGCGTGCCGTCGTCGATACGGGGGTACCGGCTCCGAGGCGGCTCGGCCCCCTCGGCGACCCACCGATCGAGGGCCACGAGCAACGCCCTGAGCACCGGCCGGGTGGTGGCCCGGTTCACGGGGCTCTGGTAGACGCCGCCGGTCATCGAGTTGTGGGCGGTGCCTGCGATCATGTAGATGCGCACGGAGGGGTCGAGCTCGGCGTCGGCCTTGCCCTCGACATCCGTATGCAGGAGTGAAGCGGCGCGCGACCAATACTCGGTGGAGGTCTGAGTGAAGAAGATCCTGGGGACGTGGCCGCTCGCTCGCGCGCGTTCGAGCATCGACCCGCTGGCCCCGGTAACCGGATCCGACTGGCGGACGGAGTTGAAGGGGAAGAAATCCGACGGATAGAGCTTTTCCTCATGATGGCTTCCGTGGCGGGTGGTTTGGCCAAACCGGTGGTTGAAGATGCCCTTCCCCGCACCCGCCACATGGGGCATGATCGCGTCAAGGACAAGCCGCCCTTCGGGGTCCGCATTGAACCCCTCGTACACGAAGTGATGCAGGAAGCGCCCGGACTGCGATCCTCCGTAGCCGTAGGCGTACTCGATCGTCCCGGCGAGCGGGTTGGCGCGCGGTCCTTCCTCGTCGGCCGCGTATCGGAAAAACGAGATGACGTCCCGTGTGGCCGCGAGTCCCAGCCCGGTGACCCGGGGGTCCTTCCCTTCATACACGAGGTCGTAGAGCCACCCCGGCTCAAACCCTCCCTCCACGTAGACCCGGTTCGGGTCGGGTACGACCACGCCGCTGTCCTCCATGCGCCCGAAGCGCCACTGGTCCGGCGGAATCTCGACCCCCTCCGCGTCTCGGTGCGGCCGCTTCACCAGCGTCGCCCCGGCGTTGTCCGTCGTAACGGATGGATAGGGTCGGGAACTCCCCCAATCGAACGGCAGGCTGTGGAACCTCCTCGTCGCGGCGTCGCTCCCAGACTCCAGCACATTTGCAACATACAGTCCGTAGACGGTCGCCTCCATCTCCGCATAGATGCGCCCGACGATCGAGCTCCCGTCCTCGTTCCGCGCGATCGGCACACCGATCTGGACCCGGTCGTTGCCGGGCTCCACGTCCCCGCTCCACCCGCTCCACAGGATCGAGTAGCCCTCTTCCATGAGGAACCCGTCGCCTGCGTGTTCCAGCGTGGTCGGATCGTTTCCGCCTGCGCCGTTGAAGGATCCCAGAGCGACCTTGTTGCCGCGGTTGGCCACGTCGTAGAGCAACCGCCCGTTCCCACGAGCGGGATCAGCAGGCTTGAGCAGGAAGAAGTCGGTCCAGACCTCGACGCGCCCGCGATCGTTCATCGGAGCCAGCTTCAGGTCACTTACACGGGCGTTGGCCGGATCGCTCGGATCAACCTCGATGTAGAGCCTCCCGACGATCTTCTCATACGGGCCGGTGGGAGCGAACGAATGCCCGCCTGCGAATGGCACCCGCTCGTCGACCTCCAGGCGCACGACTTGCGCGTCCAGGGGAGTTGTGACGGCGACAAGCGCGGCAAAGACGGTGTAGACGGAACGCATCGTGCCTCCAGGGAGATCGGGGCCGGCGGGTCATAACGACTGTGAGCATCAGAATCGGGGGCCGATGGATCCGCCGCAACCAAGCCACTACATCCTGCCCCGACAAATCGTACCGAACGCCCCACACGTGCGAATCCGTCGCATCAAGGGGGTAGAAGTCGTTCGTACGCGAAAAGTAGTCCGGCTTTCGATTCGCCGGAATCTTTAGTTGCGACGAATCCGGTGGACGTGCACCGACTCGACCCCGAGCGCATCGCGACGGATCCCGACCACGCTCGTGCGAGTGATCTGTGTGAGCTCGAGACCGTCCGGAACCTCGATCGACCCGGCGTGGCTCCCGTCCGGGGTGATGACCAACCAACCACCACCGTTCCCGACGCCTCCGGCGTACCTCGCCCCCAAGGCGAAGGAATGGGCCAGCGGCTGATAGGGTTGGATCCAAAGGAATCCCTCCGGGTCCAATCGGAAGTCCCAGAACACCGACAACTCGCTCGGAACCCGCGCCGCCTCGAGTCTTGCTCGCGTGACGGACGCTCGATCCGCCAGCGCTCGGGACACCGCCAGGTCTATCACCTGGTCAAGGACAGCCTCCGCCGACTCGGACTCGGTCGGCTCCCACACGATCTCACCGTCCACGATCCCCGGAAAGCGCACGCGGCGGATCGACGGCACCCGAGTATCGCCGAGGTAGAGATGGGCTCCGTTCGACACGGCGACTGCCCGGGGAGACAGAGGCTCCGGACCACCATAACCCTCCGCCATGTAGCGAACGATGCCCCCGATCGAGTCCAGTTCACCGATGTGACGACCGGTTCGATCGAAGTGATGAAACACGATCAGGTCACGGTCGCCGTAGCCGCCGCTCACAACACCACCCAACGCCCAACCTTCTTCCAACGGACCGGCGGCGAAAGAAAGGTCGGGCTGCGAACCAAGCGTGATCGGCACGACTTCCTCGGAGCCGTCCGGCAGGAAGCGAGTCACCCGCCGCATCAGCCAGTCGAACGCCTCGATCGTATCTCCCCGCGGCCACGCGGCCGAGAGGGCCACGAACTCACCGGGACCCTCGCCACGACCGCCCAGCCTCTCCACGAATTCCCCTTCTTGTGTGAACACACGGATATCGCGACTTCCGGCGAGCGGCACGACAAGCCGTCCGTCGGGGAGAACGAACGGCGTTACGACCCGGTCGAACTCCCGCAGCGAATCGCCCACGACGACCCCCACGCTCAGCGCGGCCTCGGCTTCGATCTCCAGAGGAGCCCCGGCTCGCGGTTCTTCGAGAGGGCCGGCGTCCGGCGCAGCGACGCAGCCCCCCAGCGAGATCAACGCGCCCAGCGCGATGGGAAAGACCCCGGATAGCGTCTGCGGGGCTCGCACGGACCGCGATTGGCCCAGTGGCCCGGCGATGCGCGAGTGCTTTGCGAGTCGGCTCATCGTTGAAGTTTCGACGGAACCCGCAGATCCACCCTCCAGTAGGGGTCCTCGGGGTCAATGGTGATTACCCTCACTCTACCCGGAAAGAGAGCAGCCAGGCTGAGGGCCTCATCGAGCTCGTCTCGATCGACCCTCTCGTCCTTCCCCAGAACCACCATCTCCAAGGGAATGCCGACAGGCAGCCAACAGGCCCTGAAGAAGCCCGAGGCGCTGGTCCGTTCCGTGTATCGGACGCGAACCCTGTCCAGGGGTTTACCGTCGCTGGCGGCGTCGACGAGCGACGACCCTGCCGCGAAGGCGTTCACCTGGATCCGGACCGTCGCGTCGGCAACCGGCCCACCGTCTTCGCCCGTCACGCTTCCCGTCAGAATGCCCCGGCGCCAAGCCGGCCTGCCAGCCCAAAACAGGGGCACGCCGGGCTGGCTGACACCGTCGCAGATGTCCTCGAAGACCGTCTCCAACGACGGCCCACGGAAATCGACGTGCACTGGGTGCGTCACTCCTGGCTCCAACTCGACTTCGGTTGGTTCGGGCTGGAACCACAACTGTTCCATATAGGGATGGGTGTAGTGAATCGTATACACCCCGGGACCCAGGTGGGTCAGCTCGAACCTGCCCTCTGCGTCCGTCACGGCCTCGGCCCCCGAGCCACTGAGAAAGACGCGGGCGCCCGGAAGCCCCACCTCCAGGGAGTCGAAGACGGTGCCCACGATGCGGCTTCCGCTATCGCCTTCAAAGACAACCCCCTCGTCTCCATGGACCCGCAACACTTCGCCGCTCTCGATGGTGACTCCTTCGAGGGTGGCCGCCGGTCTTCCGGTGAGGGGGTGTCTGGCTTCGCCGGCACTGAACATCCGAAGATGCCAGGACGTCACGATCCACGTTCCGTTGGGGAGCGTCTGGAACTCGACCCTGCCACCGGGAGAGGCCTCCATGAGCCATGAGGGCACGTTGAGGTTGACGAATCGGAAGTCCAGCCACTGAAGCCGTGACGTGACCGGGTCCAGCCACATCGTCCCGGCGATTTCGGCCACTTCCCGCTCCGGCGCAGGCTCGAACTCCAGCCCGAGCAGCGCCCCCGGACGGCCCTCGCTCCGCCTGATCCGGAGACAGTGCGTGTCCAGGAAGGAATCCGCGAGCAGGACATCGGCGTCAGGGGCCCAGAAGAAGGATCCCTCGGTGGAGAACCGGGCGAATCCGCCGGTGACAAGCGAGTCCGCCTGTCGGGCGACATAGGGCGCAGGTACAAACCCCTGTGCGTAGATCCGGTCTTCGGACTCCACCTTCCGGCCCTCTTCGTCCATGCGTCGCCTGATCCGCAACATCTCGTACCCGTAGAGTCCTCGCTCCTGGGTCCAGGCCGCCGCGGCCAGGGCCTTCCGGGCCTCCTCCCATACCCGGGCCACCACCAGGCCCTCCTCCGGACGTATCCGGCACTGCCGGTCCGCCTGCGCTACGATTCCTTCCAGCGAGACCGGCTCGACCCGCGAAGTCATCTGGAATGTCAATGTGTCTCCGGCGGCAAGGCTGAAGAACTCGGAGAACGTTGTCGCGTAGCCGATGCGGTCGGCCCTGAGCCGGTATTGGCCGGGCTCGGTGGCTCGAAGTTCGAACCCTCCGCTGTTGCTGCTTGTGAGGACTTGTTCCGCTGCCCGATCGCTCCGGTCGATCAGCGTCATCATCGCGCCGCCGATACCGGTGTCGTCCGCGGCATTGACGAGGACGCCGCGGACCACCTGGCCGCTCGCGGCCATGGGAAGCGTAGTCGTGAGAAGAACAGCCAGAAGGTGGCACCGCCTGGTCCGATGCCCACTGCCATGCACCGGGCGAGCCTCGCTCGACGGCCCTTTCTTCATCGGAGCTCTACGGTCAATTGGCGCGACCCACATGCTCACACTTACTTCCAAGCGTGCATAAAGTTCCGGGAAGACCGCGGCAAGCCGTCCAATGCCCAGGGTTTCCGTGGACCCCGGAATTCCGTTAACATGGGCGCCACCTGAGGGATGAGAGGAGGCGACGATGGAAGTGCGGAAGTTGCTGATCGGTGGTCGGACCCACGGCGTGCTCATCACACTCACGCTCAGCGCGCTCGTCGCCTCGGGGTGCACGGCGACACCGGAAGGGGAGGTCGGTTCCGACGGTGTCCGGTATGGTTGGATCGCCTCCGGTCTGGACGAGTCCTGGCTTCGCGCCTTCGAGCTACTCGACCGCTCCGCCCTGCAACAGGCCGAGGATTGGGCGACGCCCGGGGTTTCGCTGGCGCTGACCGACGCGGATCGGCTGCTGGGGGTCCGAACCTACGGCTTCGCCAACCTGGATGCGCGCACACCGGTCGGGCCGAACACGATGTTCATCATGGGCTCCATCGGCAAGTCCTTCACGGCGGCCGCCCTGCTGCAGGAGCACGAGCGCGGCACGATCGATCTGCACGCCCCGGTGAGGGACTACCTGCCATGGTTCGCGGTCGGATCCGGCGGTGATCCTGTCACGATCCACGAACTGCTGACCCACACGGCAGGCATCATTACCGGCACGGACCTCGCTCCGCACGGACACTACGAGTCCTGGGCGCTGCGCCACTCGCGTCGCGCCACGGGGCCGCACGGGTTCCACTACTCCAACGTCGGGTACAAGACCCTCGGCCTGCTGCTGGAGGCCGTTCGCGACGAGCCGCTGGGTGATATTCTCGAGTCGGGCATCCTGGAGCCGCTCGGCATGGTTGCCACGCACGGCGCCATCACGGACGAAACGCGGCGACTCTCGGCCGTCGCCTACGAGTCCTTGCAAGACGATCGCCCGGTCCTGCCGGGCGGTCCCCTCGTGCCCGCCGGCTGGCACGAGTACGCGGCCGGCGACGGCAGCGTCGCCTCGACGCCGGCCGACATGGCGGCCTACGTCCAAATGCTGCTCAACCGCGGGATGGGCCCGGACGGGCGCATCCTCTCGGAGGAGAGCTTCGAGCTGCTCACCGCCGAGTCCACCGAGTTCGCTCCGGGCCTCCACTACGGCTACGGCCTTGACGTCAAGACGGTGGACGGCCGCACGGTCGTCTCTCACGGGGGCGGGCACCTGTCGTTCGTGTCGCACATCACGGCGGATCTCGACACCGGCTTCGGTGCCGTCGTGATGATGAACAGCGGTGGGCCGGCCTCCGAGGTGACGCAGTTCATGCTCGACCTCGCCGTGGCCGTGGACCGGGGCGACGAGCTGCCCGAGCTGCCGGACCGTTTGGACCGCCAGCGGATCGACAGCGCCGAGGACTATGTCGGGGCGTACCGGTCCGATGCCCGAGAGGTCACCGTCGGCGCCGAGGGCGACCGCCTGTACCTGGAGGTCGAGAGCGCGAGGATTCCGCTGCTGAGCCTCGTGCCCGACGCGTTCGTCGTCGACCACCCGGACTTCGCGCTCTTCCCGCTGGTGTTCACGCGACAGGACGGCGACGTCGTCGAGGCGTTCCACGGTGCCGAGTGGTTCCGACACGAGCGCTACGACGGTCCCGAGCAGTTCGAGCTGCCCGAGTCCCGGGCTCCCTTTGTCGGCCACTACCGCTCGCACAATCCCTGGCTCACGAACTTCCGCGTCCACGCGCGCAAGGGCGCCCTCTACCTCGTGTACCCGTGGGGAGCAGCGCAACAGCTCCATCCGCTCGAGGACGGCCTCTTCGCGGTTGCGGACGAGGGTGCGGCGGAGACGATTCGTTTCGGCGCCGTGGCTTCCGGCAAGGCTCTTTCGGCTCGGCTGGCCGGCGGTGACTACTTCCGTGCATTCCGGCGTCAGTAGGCTCGCACAGTGCTGGGCCAGGTTCTCAGGACGATGGACGCGTCGCGGACGCCTTACCGGCCACCAACCACAACCCTGGCCCCCTCCCCCACCACCTCCAGATTCCCGCTGTCGTCCACCGCCCGACTCAGGACCTGGACCTCACCGCCTTCCCCGCCCGGCTTCCATTCGAACCGCCAACTGGCCCGCCCGGTCGCGGGGTGCCAGGTGAGCCCGCCGTCCACTGACACCTCGACTCCCGCAACCACACCGCCACCCCCGTCCGACGCCGCCCCCGTGACCGTGACCACGCCATCCTCCCCAACAGCCGGCGACCGCCCGTCAATCGACGACACTGGTGCGACGTCATCCGTCGACGCCTCAGCAGCCACCAGCCCCACCTCCAGCGTCGCAGGCTGAACCCCCATGTCCGCGAACAGGTTCACCGTCGCCTGCTGCAGAACCCGATCCGGGCCATGCGGATCCACCCCCACCCGCGTATCGAAGGTGTTCTGACGCTCGGGCGGCACCCCGGTCTCGGTGTCGTGATGCGCGTCAAGTCCCCAGGACCACTGCAGCGTCCCCGCGCCGAACACCAGCGCGCCGCTCTCGTGACGGTAGAGCACCGCGTGGTGCGTGGCCGTGCCCGGCTCGCAGCCCCGGCCCGGATGCACGCAGTACAAGGTGTTGTCGAAGGTGCTCGCCGCCACCCGGAAGAGCCCCGGCGGCCGAAACCCGTTGTCGATGTCCGAATCCCACTCGTGCCCCAGGATCCCCTTGATCGACACGTAGCGCTCATCCGGCTGAAGACGCGCCACCTCCGTGTTGCGCCAGAAGCGCAGGCCGGCGAAGTCGGAATCGACGATGATCGGGTCGTTTCGCCAGGCATTCACCGTGAACAGCGTCCCGGTCAACGCGTTCTCGGGCCATGGGCCCTCTGCGTTGATCGCGCGGTGGTCCCGGAACTCTCCCGTCCACTCGACCGGATCCAGCCGCCTGTGATCCTGTGAGTCCTTGTACACGACGAGGGTCCGGTAGGGCTGGCCCGAGCCGTCCACGCTCACCTCCCAGCGTACCTTCCAGTACACCTCGTTCGAGCTGAAGAAGGCGAGATGTACCCCGGCCGCCCGCGCCGCCTCGACGTTCCTGCGCTGCATGCCCGTCCAGTACTCGTCGTGTCCGACCGAGAGGAAGACCTTGTGCTCCAGCAGCTCGTCGCCGCGCCGGTCGGTGTCGACTCCCGACGAATAGCTGACGTCGTAGCCGTTCCGCTCGAGCCAGCGCACCATCGGGTATTCGGAGTTGAAGGGCATGTTGACGGCCCGGTAGTGCCGCGTCTCGAAGGGCCGGTTGTAGCTGACCTTCGGCGCGCGCGGTTCTCCGGCGTGAAGCCGAAGGCCCTCCGGGTGGAGCCGCCCGTACACGCTGTGTCCGCCGTAGCGGTTGTACGCCTGCCAGGTCAGGTCCGACGTCTGGAAGAGCATCTCGGACTCGCCATCGTCGTCCCGGACGACGAAATAGACGTGGCTGGCGCGCGGCTCGCGAAGCGCGTTTGCCATCACCGCCCGGAAACCCTCCGCCTCCCACAAGGAGTCCTGCCCCGTCGGCGGAAGCGGCGTGGGGTCGAACAGGTCGTTCTTCATCCACCCCTCGATCGGGTCCTCGCGCACCAGACGCGCGAAGTAGATCCCCGAGGTCGCGTCGGCGGGCGCTTGCCACGAGGCCGACACCGTCCAGTTGCCGCAGTCCACGAGCGGCGCCGGCCACGTATCGAGCCCTCCCCCCTCGGCCAGCACCGGGATCGACGCACGCAAGCACTCCGGCTGCGTCTGCGGAAGCGCGGCGGAAGGCTCGATCGAGTCCACGCGACGCGCACCCATGCCGCCGTAGTAGCCCATGCGGTAGATGTCGATCCGATAGTCGTCCGAGTCCGTGTCGACCTTGAATTCGATGGACTCTCCCTGCGCGATCGCAATGCCGGTGCCGAAGCCCTGGATGCTGGGGTCGCCGTACCCGTTGATGTCCCACTCCGTGGCCGGGTGCCCCTCGAGGCAGTTCTCGGCAACGATCTCGTTCGCCGGATTCGTGCACGGGTCGCCGGCGGCAACGTCACGCAGGGTGCAAGCCGACAAGAGGGCCGCGACCGGGGCGAGGACGGCGAGACAAGTCAGACAGCGTCGCGCGCGTGGCTGGGTCAAGGTGGGGTCTCCGAAGCTGGGTGATCGGGGGCGGCCAGGACGTGATTCGTCCGCGCCCCGGCGCGGCGCGGTTGCTCGATGCACAAAGCGGTAGCGCGCTTGCACGCGGACCAGTGTTGGACCGTCGGCGGCAATCTGTCAACTTTGACAGCAGACTCTCCGCGGAGTAGGGTCAGCGCGGTGGAAACGCCGGTCCTCACGTTCTCAGCATCAGCCGTAACCAGGAACCTCATGAATCCAGTGCAAACCAGGCGCCGCCGCGGTTGCATGGTGACGTTCGCCCTCATCGCCAGCGCGGCGCTGACGGGGTGCCAGGACGCGGACATCAAAGCGGGCACGGCCCAAGCCTCGCCCCGGCGCATGGCCGCGGCGGCGGACCAGTTCCTCTCGGCCCTGTCGTCCGAGCAACGTGATGCCGCTCAATTCCCCTTCGACGCCGACGTCGAACGCGGGCGCTGGAGCAACCTCCCGGCGAGCATGGTCGAACGGAGCGGCGTGCGCGTCGGGGATCTCACCAACCCGCAGAGACGACGCTTGCACGACCTGCTCCGGGCATCGACAAGCAGCCAGGGATATCAGAAGATCGCCGGGGTGATCCGGCTGGACGAAGTACTCCATGAGGAAGCTTCGGCGGCCGTCGCCAGCGGGATCCGACGTTTCCCCGCCCGTCTGGTCGAAAGCTGGACATCGGCCAACTACTGGATCTCCTTCTTCGGCCAGCCCGGGGACCACGACCCCGGCAACGACTACGGCGAGGATTGGCTCGGCAAGCACTACGAGGAGCACCATCAACGGCGGTAACCCCACCTTCGACCTCACCACCACACGACCCACGCCATGAACCCGCAAACCGCAGCCGCGAACGCCACCAAAGTCGCCACCTGGAGCGAACTGGAAGACCGCCAACCGGCCTACGCCCTCGTGGCCAATGTCGACCTCGTCGTCATCCGTTACGACGACCAGGTATCAGTGCTCTACGGGCGCTGCCTCCACCGGGGCGCCCTCCTCTCCGACGGGTCAATCCGGGGCAACGACCTGATCTGCGGCGTTCACAACTGGGACTACCGCTTCGACACCGGCGTCAGCTCCTACAACCCCGAGGAAGCGCTGCACAAGTTCGGCGCGTGGATCGACGCCGGCGCGGACGCGGTCTTCGTGGACGAATCCGAGGTGGCGGCGTGGCACGACAAGTTCCCGCAAGCCTACCAGCGCGACGAGTACCTGGGCCTGTACGCCGATGTCCACGGCACGCCCGAGGAGCCCTACAACAGCTACATCCAGGAGCTCGCGAGGAACGGCCTGGAGAAGATCGGCCACCACGGAGTCGTTTCCGCGATGGGCGTGCCGCTCACCGAACTCCCCGGCTGGGCCGACATTCAGATCCTGACAGCCCAGCTCGCCACCCGTCCTCTCGCTGACGACGACCCCGTGGGTACGGAGCTGGTCATCGGGCCCGGGGCGAAGCGGCCGCTCCGCCTGAACATCCCCCTCTTCGTGAGCGACATGAGCTTTGGAGCCCTCAGCGAAGAGGCCAAGGTGGCGCTGTCCAAGGGAGCCGAGATGGCGGGGACCGGCATCTGCTCGGGCGAGGGCGGCATGCTGCTGGAGGAACAGGAGAACAACTCGCGCTATTTCTACGAGCTGGCGTCGGCCAGGTTCGGGTGGTCCATGGACAAGGCGTGCCGGTCGCAGGCTTTTCACTTCAAGGGAGGACAGGGCGCCAAGACCGGCACCGGCGGACACCTTCCCGGCAGCAAGGTGATCGGCAAAATCGCCCAGGTGCGCGGCCTCGAGCCCGGTACGTCGGCGATCAGCCCGTCAAGGTTCCCGGACCTGGTCACGCCCGACGACTTTCGTCACGTGGCGGACGAGGTCCGCGAACGCACCGGCGGGATTCCCATCGGCTTCAAGATGTCTGCCCAGCATATCGAAGACGACATCGATTTCGCCCTGGACATCGGGGTGGACTACATCATCCTGGACGGGCGCGGCGGCGCGACCGGCGCGGCCCCCGAGATCTTCAAGAACAACATCTCCGTCCCGACGATCCCCGCTCTGGCCCGCGCCCGCCGCCACCTGGACCAGCGCGGCGCGAGCGGCGAGGTCACGCTCATCATCACGGGAGGACTCCGCACCGAGTCCGACTTCGTCAAGGCCATGGCGCTCGGCGCCGACGGCGTGGCCATCGCGAATTCGGCGATCCAGGCCATCGGCTGCCTGGGCATGCGCGCCTGCCACACGAACAACTGTCCCGTGGGGATCGCCACCCAGAAGCCGGGACTACGCGCACGGCTGCAGGTGCATGCCTCCGCCCGGCAACTGGCCAACTACCTGGGCGCCACCGTCGAACTGATGAAGATCCTCGCGCGCGCCTGCGGGCACGATCATCTCAACCAGTTCGACGTGGACGACATCACCACCTGGAAGCGCGACATGGCGATCCTGACAGGGGTGCGGTACGCGGGGGTGGGGCCTTTGGCAGGCTGGAGCTAACGCCGTTCCGCTAGCGCGAACCGGAGGGTCTAGCGGGACCGAAGAGCCGGAGGAAGGGCAACCGTGGCGATTTGCTGCAAGCCTACCGAATCGGCCAGAACGCCGAGGATCCGCGAGTCCGATATTCGGTATGGCGTGAAATCGGCCGGCAGAATCACCCGAACAGATGCAGGCGGAGTTCCAGTCAGCGAGATCGTGCGCCAGACCGGGCCATACCCGAGCGGGTGGGTCCTGCCATCGAACTCCTGCACCCATGCTCGGCCGGGGGCGCATTTGAGGTCAACACCGAGCGGTGCCTCGGTTGCAAATTCCCCGCGATTCTCCCGCTCGATGTCCGTCGCGATTGCCTCAATTTCTTCCTGGCTGATGGTCGGGACCCCAGCCTCAACTCTGTACTGGGCGACGATATAGCCAACCCGTTCCGCTTGTCGCAAAGGCGCGGCCTCCCACGGAAGCGCAATGGAGTCGCGCTGTTCCCATTCGGACCGGATCAGGTGAAGCGTGCGGGCAATCGGGTCAAGCACTGCGATTCGTCCATCAGGACAACCGTCCCACAGCGGAACCGGGCCGAGGACTGCATCAACTCTTTGGGACGCACCCCGCAACTCGAGAAAATCGACCAGGGGTTCACCGTTCTCCTCCCCGCGGTATTTCAGGAGTCGCCCGTTCCAGAGATCGCGGCCCAGCGAGATTATACCCCTGTACGACACCGCCAAGGTCTGTTCGAGTCCTGAAACGACCCGGAATGGGTCTCCAAACGTGACCGCCTCAATATCGTCCCGGATTGACCCTGCCCCGAATACGGCGGCTCTTACAGACACGGTCGAGCCCGTACTGGAAAACGTCAGGATCCTGCTCGATCCCGCATCCCATACAGTCACCCCTCCAGCCTGCGCGCCGAGCAACAAGGTCAATGGCGACCTCATTTCGCCCGGCCCGTCTCCGGACCTTCCGAATCCCGCAATCCGCTTGCCATCCCGAAATCCATGAACAAACGGATCAGAGGCAGTCAGCGTCCAAATGGTGCCGTCGATCTCTACTACATCTCTAACTTCCCACAGCTGATCGTCATGCGGAGACACCAACGTCAGCAACTCCGAATCGATCCGGATTGAGGGCACCTCCACGGGGTGTTCGCCGTCGCACGCGGATCCAGCGAGGCACACTGCCGCAACTACCATGGACTGATGAACGCGGCCACGCAGGCGCGGGTGGGCCGCCTCTAACAGCTCACGCAACGATGGTTGTTCTTCGCCCCCAGCCGCTCGAGCAACACCACCGTCTCCACGAACGGCTGGATCCGCTGCACGGGCCCGTTGGCCATGTCCACCGTGGTCTGACCCCTCCGCGAAACGGCCGTGACATCCGCGCCCATCTCCACCAGGTACAGGATCATCTCGTTGTCGCCGCGGGCCGCCGCGTGATGCACCGCGTTGTACCCGTTGAGGTCGCGCGCGTTCACGTCGGCGCCGAGTTCTTCCACCAGGAACTTCATGGTGGGCATCCAGCCCTCGGGCGCGTGACGGTGCGAGTTGCCCGCGAAGCCCTGGCCGTAGCCGACGCCGGCGGCCGCGTGGATCGGGTAGACAGCCGGACCGCCAACGGGGACGGGCGGCACACCTGAGTGGTCGGTGTTGCTGCTGGGCCCGAAGCTGCGCTCCGGCACCTTGATGGTGGGCAGGCCGGGATCGGCGCCGTACTCCAGGAGGAGCTTCATGGCGGGGACATCGGTCGCGTGGGCCGCGCGCCAGAACGCGGTCGCGCCGGTCCGGTCCACGCCGAGCAGGTCCCGGTTGTAGGTGGTGAACCACAGCGTGCGGCTCAGCCGCGCATTCACGTCCGCGCCGGCGTCGAGCAGGGCACGCATCAGCTCCAGGTAGCCGATCTCCTGTTGCTGATACTCGAGCGGCTGCGGATGCCGCGCTTTGGGCGCCCAGTGCATGTTGAGGACCGCGTACAGAGGCGTTGCCCCGGCGTCGCTGGCCAGGTTGGGATCGGCGCCGAGGGCGAGGAGCTCCGCCGCGAGGTCGAAGTAGCCGTTGATCGCGGCCATCAGCATGGGTGTGGTGCCGTCCGCCGCGCTGGGGAAGTCGATGTCGACGCCGCCGTCGAGGAGGGCCATGACGGTAGCGGCCTGCCCTTCCCGGGCCGCGAGGTGGATCGCCGACAGGCCACCGTGCTGGCCGATCAGGCCCGCGTAGTTGAGGGGGATCGGTTCGCCGGTGCGACGCTGTGCCTCCAGCGCCTCCTGGGCGGCGTCCCGGGCCTGGGACTCCCGGGACGGACGCGCGGCTGCGGCGTTCCGGTCCACCACCCCCGCCACCCCCGACTCCACCGGGTAGGTCTGCGCATCCGTGCCCCCGCGCAAAGCCGCGATCTCGGCCCGGCGCCTGCGCTCCGACTCGCGGTCGGCGATGTCGCGCTCCACGAGGTCCATCACTCGCGCGGCGATGGTCGCGTCCGCCCCCGCCTCGAGCAGCGCCACCACGGCCTCGGTGCGGCCCAGCGCCGCAGCGAACATCAGCGGGGTCTGCCCCCACTCGGGTTCCTGCGCGTCCACCGCGGCACCGTGTTCAAGCAGCGCGGTCACCGCGCGCACGTTACCCGCCGCCGCGGCGAAGTGGAGCGGCGCGGCTCCCGTCTCGGTGAGCGCCGCAGCGTCGGCGCCCGCGCCCGCAAGGACCTCGACGATCTCGCCGTGACCGGCCCGGGCCGCCACGTGCAGGGGCGTGTGCGCACCCAGGCGCGTGCCGGCCTCCAGCGCCGCTCCCGCCCCGATGAGCAGCCGCGCGATCTCGGCGTTCCCGTTCAGGGCCGCCCAGTGCAGGCCGGTCATGCCGTCGCCGTGCGCCGCGTTCACGTCGGTGCCGTCGGCCAGCAGCGCCCGCACGGCCTCCACATCGTCCCGCATCGCGGCGTCCGCGATCGGGGCGTCGGGTCCCACCCCCGTGACAGATTCGGCAGGGAATCTGTCCGAGAATCCGTCACCGGGCGCCAAACCGGCCCCAACGACCATTCCGGCCAGCAGCAGGGAAAGGGTTACGGGCTTCATGGCGAAAGCGAGAACGCGCCCGTGCTGTTGCCGAAGCTCTCGATGTCGTCCATCCCCAGCTTGTGCATGAAGCTGAGCATCACGTCCGCCATGGGGGTTCCGGGCGCGGCCCGCACGTGCACGTCGCCGTCCAGGCGGCCATTCGCACCCCCGACCACGAACAGCGGGCAACGCTTGTGGTTGTGCACGTTGGAGTCGCCCATGGGCGAGCCGTAGATGACCATCGTCTTGTCGAGGAGCGTGCCGTCACCCTCCTGAATGCTCGCAAGCTTGTCCAGGAAGTACGGCAGCATTCCCACGTGGTAGCGGTTGATCTCCGCGAAATCCAGCACATTCGCGGGCTGGCCGCCGTGGTGGGACGCGGGGTGGAATCCCTTGTCGATCCCGCTCTCCGGGTACACCCGGCCCGACGCGTCCCGCCCCATCTTGAAGGAGAAGATCCCGGTCACGTCCGCCTCGAACGCTAGCGCCTGCAGGTCGAACATGAGCTTGACGTGCTCGTCGAAGGAATCGGGCACGCCCGAGGGCGCGCCGGGCAGCTCCCTCTGCTCCCCGCTTTCGTTCCGCGCCACAACGCGCTCGATCCGCCGCTCGATCTCGCGGACATCGGTCAGATACCGGTCCAGGCGGCTCGTGTCCTCGGAGTCCAGCTCCCGCTGAAGCGCCTTCACCTCGGCCACGATGAAGTCGAGGACGCTGCCGCTGGCCCGCCGCCGGGCCGCGCGAGCCTCGGGCGTTCCGCCGGCCCCGAAGAGCTGGTCGAAGGCGACCCTGGGGTCACGCACCATCGGCAGGGGCTGATCCGGGGCCGCCCACGAAATCGTATCCGTGTACACGCACGCATAGCCGTAGGCGCACCCGCCCGCCTGGTCCACGTTTTCGATGCACAGCTGCATGGACGGGATGGGCGTGTCCTGGCCGAAGCGCTGGGCGTAGAGCTGGTCGAGCGAGGTGCCGACGTGCACGTCCGAACTCTCGGTCTGCTTGGGGTGCGACTGGGTCAGGAAGGTGGCGCTCGAACGGAAGTGGTCGCCGCCGATCTCCTTGGGCTTGGTGGCCTCGGCGCCCTCCACGTCGGTGTCGCTGATGATCGTGAGGTAGTCGCGGTAGGGCTCCAGCTCACTGAGCACGCTGGGCCCGAAGTCGAAGCCGCGTCCCGTTTCCGGAGGCGACCACAGGTGTTGGCTCGCACCCCAGGGGTTGCTCCCCGCCGCGCCGTGCACCATCTCGATGGCGACCAGTCGGGTACGGTCCAGAGCGGTCCGGGACCTGGTGACGGCCCACAGCTCCCGCGCCGGGATCATGGCGTCCAGGAAGGGCAGCGCGACCGTCGCGCCCAGTCCCCGCAGGAACGTCCGCCGGGGCAGGTGCCTGCCGGTAATCAGGTTCACTGGCTTCCTCCTCCGTGTCCGTCGGGCGGCTCGTCCACGACCGCTCGCGCTCCGGCCCGCATGCGGAAGGCGTCGCTTCCCGCCACCCCCAGGACGAACGCGGACAAGCGGTAGTCCTGCTCCCGGGCGTCGCGTGCGATGCGCCTCACGGCCGGCATGTCATAATACTCCAGTCGCCGCCCCAGCGCATATGCCATCAGGTTTTCGGTGAAGGTGCGCACCAGCGGTTCGGGCCGCTTCAGCAGCGCCGCCCGCAGCTCCGAGGGCGTGGCGATCGGCGTCCCGTCATAAAATTCGCTGGCCGCGTCGATCGGCATCCCCTGGTCCTTGATCCGCCACGCACCCGACACGTCGAAGTTCTCCAGCGCCAGTCCGATGGGGTCGATCATGCGGTGACAGGAGTTGCAGGTCGGGTTCGCCCGGTGCATCTCCAGCTGCTCGCGGACCGTGAGGAAGCGACCGTCCTCCACGGCTTCCTCTTCCAGCTCGGGCACGTCGGGCGGAGGCGGCGGGGGCGGTGTGCCGAGCATGACCTCCATCACCCACTTGCCCCTCAGCACCGGAGAGGTCCTCCCCGCGTGGGAGGTCAGGGTGAGGATGCTCCCGTGGCCCAGCAGACCGCGCCGTTCGGCGTTCACGTACCGTACCCGCCGGAAGTGGTCCCCCGCGACGCCGGGGATCCCGTAGTGCCGCGCGAGGCGCTCGTTGGCGAAGGTGTAGTCGGATGTGAACAACTCCATGACCGAACGATCTTCACGGACCAGATTGTCGAAGAAGATCTCCGTCTCCTTCACCATCGCGCGCTTGAGGGGCTCGTCGAAGTCGGGGTTCACGCGCACGTCCGGCTGGATCTTCTCCAGGTCCTGGAGCCGCAACCACTGCGCGGCGAAGCGCGTCGAGAGGGCGGTCGCGCGTTGGTCGCGGAGCATCCGGTACACCTGCGTCTCGATGCCACCCGGCTCCGACAGGCGCCCTTCACGCGCGGCATCCAGCAGCTCTTCATCGGGGCCCGTCCCCCATAGGAAGAACGACAACCGCGACGCCAGGTCGGTGTCGGCGAGCCGATAGGCGCCGTTCCCCTCCCCACCCTGCACGGGTTCCTCGAAGCGGAACACGAAGTGCGGGCTGGCCAGAATGCCCTCCAGCGCCATGCGGACGCCCCCCTCGAAGCCCTCGTCGGCGGCACCCGCGTCGTAGAGACCCATGAGGCCGGCCACATTGTCGTCGGTGAGGGGCCTCCTGTAGGCCCGTGTACCGAGGCGCTCGATGATGTCGCGGGCGCAGCGGCGGGCGTCGGCGTCCATCGCTCCGTCGTCCGGACGGCACGAAAAGACTCGCGCGCGGCTCGGGGTCTCGGACACGCCGGCGGGGTCGAAGGGCCCTCCCACCGCGAGGTCTCGCAGGTGGGGCAACACGGTGAAGCCGTACGATCCTGCGATGCTGGTGCTGGCCAGCGACCAGTCGTGCGGCGAGATCAGATCCTGGAGCGGGCCCTCGGACCGGCGGATGAACGCGGCCGAGACGCGGCGCGGGCCGGCACGCACAAACACGCGCTCGGAGCGGATGTTCACCCCGTCGGGGTCCGACGTGTGCATCCAGCGGTTCACTTCGAGCAGGGCCACCGGTTCGCCGTCCACCGAGATCTCCATCAGCTCGGGCTCGCCCTCCCGGGTGTGGAGCGCATTGCGGCCGTTCCCGACCAGGGCACCCGTGGTCTCGTGGTGGAAGGAGACCCGGAACGCATAGTCGCCGTCGGCGGGGAAGTTGTGCAGCACCGACACGCCGCCCCGGGTGCCGTAGGGAGCTCCCTCGACGCGTTCGCTCTGCGAGTCCCACCGCGACACCCGGTAGGTGGATTCGCTGGGCGTCACGTGGGGGTCGCCGATGGCGAGCCGGCTGATCTCGGACGCCGCCCGCAGATACCCGTCGGTGAGCGTGGCCGAGAGCAGCTGCGCGTCCGCGATGTTGTCGAAGTTGGCGCTCTTGGTGTCGAGGGGCAGGTAGGCGCCCGGGTCGATCTCGAGGTCCAGCAGATCGCGGATCGATGCCTGGTACTCGGCCCGGTTCAGCCGCTGGAAGGTGCGCCGTCCCGGATTGGGGTTCGCCGCGGCGGCCGCGTCCAGCTGCTCTTCCAGCGAAACCGTGAGCCCCACGAGAGTCTCATCGTCCGGACGGCGGTTACCCGGGGGCGGCATCAGCCCGGCACGCAGCTTGCGGATCATGCGCTCGGCCTGTTCGGCGCTGGCGGGAGCGTCGGCGGCGTCGAAGCGCTCCAGCGACATGTTGCCCAGGAGGCGCCGGTCGTTGTGACAGCGGACGCAGTATTCCTGGATGACTTCGTTGTCGGTGGTCGCCGGTGGGTGAAGCGTGACGGAGGCGACCGCGTCACGGTGGATCGAGAGGCCGGAGGCAAACGGAGACCACGCCTGGTCGTTCCCGCCCGGATAACCCGGATCCGCGTCGGGCGCCGGGCCCCTGGCAGCCGCCACCCCCAGGCCGGTCACCACCGCGCCGGCGGTCAGGAGAGTGGCCGCGAGCTTCAGCATGGCCCCGTCAACGTCGCGCGTGCCATCAGCAGGAGACGCAATTGTGGTTGTTCACAGCCTCCAGGCCTTCCAGAAGGGCGACGGTCTCGGGGAAGGGTTGAATGCGCTGGACCGGCCCGTTGGCCATGTCCACGGTGGTCTGGCCCCGGCGGCTCACGAGCGTGACATCCGCGCCCTGTTCGACCAGGTACAGGATGAGCTCGTTGTCGCCGCGCGCGGCCGCGTGATGCATCGGGCTGTATCCGTCCTGGTCGCGGGCGTTCACGTCGGCGCCCAACTCCTCGACCAGATAGCGCACGGCCGGGATCCACCCGTCGGGCACGTGGCGGTGGGCGTTCCCCGCGAAGCCCTGGCCGTACCCGACTCCCGACGCCGCGTGGATGGGGTGCACCGCCGCACCGCCCACCGGGACGGGCGGGAGCCCGGAATGATCGGCCTCCTCACCACCGCCCCGTCCGAACCGGCGGGAGGGAACCTTCTCCGTGGGGATCGACGGGTCGGCGCCGTGCGCCACCAGCAGCTTCATTGCCTCGACGTCGAGCGCGTAGGCCGCGCGCCAGAACGGAGTCGCCCCCTTCGCGTCGATCTGCAGGAGGTCGAAGTTGAAGGACATGAACCAGAGGTGCTTGGTGAGCCGCACGTTCGGGTCGGCGCCCGAGTCCAGCAGCTTCTCCATGACCTCCATATAGGTGTGGTCCTGCTGCATGTAGACGTGCTGTTGCGGGTACCGTGACTTGGGCGCCCAGTGCGTGTTGATGGCGGCGAAGAGGGGCGTGGCGCCCGCGTGGCTCACGAGGTTCGGGTCGCCGCCCAGCTCCAGGAAGCGGATGGCCAGGTCGTAGTGGCCGTTGATCATCGCCATGAGCATGGGGCTGGTGCCGTCGCCGGCCGACGTCCGGTTGACGTCCGCTCCGGCGTCGAGCAGCGCGAAGGCCGTCTCGGCGTGGCCCTCGCGGGCGGCGTGCAGCAGCGCGGTGAGGCCACCGTGCCCGCCCACGAGTTCGCTGTACGACAGCGGCTCGGGCTCCTCGATCATGCGCGTCTCGGACTCCTGCTGCGACGCGGCTTCAGCCCGGGCCTGGCGCGACTCCTGCCGCTGCTCGCGCCGCACGGTTTCCGCCACCTCCGGCCCCCACGGCTCCCCGGCCTGGATCCGCTCGTTACGCTCGGAACGCTCGATCCGGTCCGAGACGGCCCGCTCGGCCACATCGATCACCCTGGTGTGCACGGAGGGGTCCGCGCCCGCTTCCAGCAGCGCCCTCACGGCCTCGGTCCGCCCCTTCGACGCGGCGAAGATCAGGGGCGTCTGCCCCCACGCCTGCTCGGCGGCGTTCACGTCCGCGCCCGCGGCTACGAGAGCTTCGACCGCCCGCTCGCTCCCTGCCGCGGCGGCGAAGTGGAGCGGCGTGGGACTCCCGGCCCCGACGATGCGCGCCGTCGGGTCGGCCCCCGCCCCGAGCAGCACGTCGACCACCTCTCCAGACCCGGCTTCGGCGGCCAGGTGAAGCGGCGTGTAGTGCCCGATACGGGTCCCCGCGCCGACATCGGCCCCGGCTTCCAGCAGGGTCCGCGCCAAGTCGGCATCGCGGTTGCGGGCGGCCCAGTGCAGGGCGGTCATGCCGTCTCCCTGAGCCTCGTTCACGTCGGCGCCCTGGGCGAGCAGCGCGCGGACGGTCGCCGCGTCCCCCTGCATTGCCGCGTCGGCGACGGGAGAATCGGGCCCGTGCCGGCCCGGCAACGCCAGTACCAGTAGCAGCAGCGGCAGCCAGGCGCTGGCGTACAGGGGCCGTCCAACCGTACGGGACCGTCTGGACCTCACCGGTTGAGCCGTTTCCATGCGTGCTCCATCTACACCGTCAGAGAGAAGTCGGCCGTGCTGTTCCCGAAGCGCTCCATGTCGTCCATCCCGAGCTTGTGGGCCAGGCTCAGCATGACATTCGCCATCGGCGTTCCGGGGGCCGCACGCAGGTGCAGGTTCCCGTCCAGCCGGCCGTTCGCTCCTCCGGCGACGAAGAGGGGGCAGCGCTTGTGGTTGTGGATGTTGGGGTCGCCCATCGGCGAGCCGTAGATGATCATGGTGCGGTCGAGCAGGTGCGCGTCCCCTTCCATTGTGCTCTCGAGGCGGTCGAGGAAGTAGGGCAGCATGCCGACGTGGTAGCGGTTGATCTCGGAGAAGTCGGTGATGTTGCCCTCGTTGCCGCCGTGGTGCGAGGCGGGGTGGAAGGGCTTGTCGATGCCGCTTCCGGGGAAGACCCGTGCGGAGGAGTCGCGGCCCATCTTGAAGGAGAACACCCGGGTCACGTCCGACGCGAAGGCCAGCGCCTGCAGGTCGAACATCAGCTTCATGTGCTCTTCGAAGGCGTCGGGCACGCCGGCCGGCGCTTCGGGCAGCTCACGGCCCTCGCCGCTCGTGTTCTGGGCTTCAACCCGCTGAATGCGGCGCTCCAGCTCCCGCACATGTTCCAGGTAGCGGTCGAGGCGGATCAGGTCGGCGGGGCCCAACTGCCGCTTGAGGTGGGAGACCCGGCCGGTGATGAAATCGAGGATGCTCTTGTTGGTGCGACGGCGAGCCGCGCGTTCCTCGGGGCTGCCGCCCACGCCGAAGAGTTGATCGAAGGCGACGCGCGGGTCACGTACCATGGGCAGCGGATCGGTGGGCGACGCCCAGCTGATCGTGTCGGTGTAGACGCAGGCGTAGCCGTAGGCGCAACCGCCGGACTGGTCCACGTTCTCGATGCAGAGCTGCATGGACGGAATCGGCGTGTCCTGTCCGAAGCGCCGGGCAAACATCTGGTCAAGCGACGTGCCGACCTGGATGTCCGACCCCTCGGTCTGCCGCGGGTGCGACTGTGTGAGAAAGGTCGCGCTCGAGCGGAAGTGGTCCCCGCCGATCTCCTTCGGCTTGGTGGCTTCCGCCGGCTCGATGTCGGTGTCGCTGATGATCGTGAGGAACTTGCGATAGGGGTCCAGGGGGCTCAGGGCGCTTGGCGACAGGTCGAAGTCTCTTCCCACCTGCGCGGGCGACCAGTAGTTCTGCGTCCGGCCCCACTCGTTGCTCCCCGCGGCCCCGTGCACCATCTCGATGGCAACGAGCCTTGTGGGCCCGTCCGCCGCGGCACCCAGCGCCCTTCCCGCGGGAACCATGGCGTCCAGGAAGGGCAGCGAGATCGTCGCCCCGAGACCGCGCAGGAACGTCCGGCGGGGAATCGTCACTCCGGTGATGTATTCCATACTGTGCGTTCTCCTCAGTTACGGCTGTCGCCACCCATCGGTTCCTCCACGACGGTGGCGGCTTTCGCCATGCGGAAGGGTTCGCTGCGCGTGACTTCCTTGATGAAGGCCGACAGACGGTAGTCCTCCGCGCCCGCGGCCCTGGCCACCCGCCGCACCGCGGGCATGTCGTAGTACTCGATCCTGCGGCCGAGCGCGTAGGCCATCAGGTTTTCCGTGAACGTGCGGACAAGGGACTCCGGCCGGCGCAGCAACGCCTCGCGAAGGTCGCCTGGACCGTGGATGGGGGATCCGTCGTACAGCTCGCCGAGCGTCTCCACGGGTGTGCCGCTGTCGCGGACGCGCCAGGTTCCCGTGACGTCGAAGTTCTCCAGCGCCAGGCCGATGGGATCGATGAAGCGGTGGCATGAATTGCAGGACGGGTTCGCCCGGTGCTCCTCGAGCCGCTCGCGCACCGTGAGGAAGCGGCCCTCGCTCGCCTCGGCGGTAGCGTCCAGTTCGGGGACGTCCGGAGGCGGGGGCGGGGGCGGGGTCCCCAGCAGCACTTCCATCACCCACTTGCCCCTGAGCACGGGAGAGGTGCGGTTGGCGTGCGAGGTCAGGGTGAGGACACTGCCGTGGCCGAGGATGCCGCGCCGCACCGGGTTCGTGTAGTCGACCCGGCGGAAGTGGTCTCCGGCCACGCCCTGGATCCCGTAGTGGCGGGCCAGCCGTTGGTTCATGTACGAGAAGTCCGCAGTCAGGAAGTCCTGCAGCGACCCGTCCTCCTGCACAAGGGCGTTGAAGAAGGTCTCGGTCTCGCGGCGCATGTCGTGCGCGAGCTGCTGGTAGAAGTCCGGGTAGCGAAGCGCGTCGGGGTGCACCTTGTCCAGGTCCTGAAGACGCAGCCACTGCGAGGCAAAGCGTGTGCCCAGCGCCTCGGCGCGGGGGTCGGCCAGCATCCGCTCCACCTGGTGGTCGAAGGTCTCGGCGTCCAACAATCCGCTCGCGGTCGCCACCTCGATCAGTTCCTCGTCGGGGAGGCGTCCCCAAAGGAAAAACGAAAGGCGAGACGCGAGGGCGGCGTCGCCGAGAAGGTACAGCCCTCCTGCGCCCGCGGTCCCCGCGGCTGGCTCCTCGAAGCGGAAGACGAAGTCCGGGCTGGCCAGGATACCCTGCAGCGCGGTCCGGACCCCGATGTCGAATCCTCCCTCCCTCGCACCTTCCTCGAAGAGATCCATCAAGCCATCGACCTCCGAGCCGGTCACAGGGCGGCGGAAGGCCCGCGTACCCAGCCGGTCGATGATCTCGCGGGCGCACGCCGGCTCTTCGGCCGGGGTGGTCGGCCGGCAGCTCATCACCCGCTCCCAGGCCGCGGTCCGCGTCACCCCCGTGATCTCGTACGGACCCCCGATGGTCATGTCGCGCAGGTGCGGCACCCCGGTGATCCCGTAGGAGTACCCGATCTTCTTGTCGGCGAGCGACCACTCATGGGGCGACGTCAGGTCCTCGACCGGCCCCTCCGTCACCTTGAGAAACGCCGCGGACACCCGGTGCGGCCCGGAGGTCACCGGGATCGGGTCGGTGACCACCTCGACGCCGCCGGGATCCTGCCGGTGCATCCACCGGTCGAGGGGGATCAGCGCAACGCGGGCGCCGTCGATCGACACCTCGATCTCCTCGTCGAACGGCGCCGTCTGGCCAAAGAAGTTCCCGGTCGACTCGTGCTGGAAGGCGAGCCGGAAGTAGTACTCGCCGTCAGCGACGAAGTTGTGGATGACCGAAATCCCGCCCCGTGTGCCGAACGGAGCCCCGGGCACGTGTTCGCGCTGCTCGGCGTAGCGCGACACCTCGTAGGTGGCTTCCGCCGGCGTGGCGTTGGCGTCGCCGAGGGCCAGCCGGCTGACCTCGCTGGCCGCGGTCAGGTAGGCCTCGAGGAGGGTGGGAGACAGGTTCTGCACGTCCGCGATGTTGTCGAAGCCCGCGCTCACCGTCTCGCCCGGCAGGTAGGCCGACGCATCGATCTTCAGGCCCAGCAGGTCTTCGATGGCGCGCTCGTATTCGGCGCGGTTGAGGCGCTGGAAGGTGCGGGTGCCGGGGTTGGGGTTCGCGGCGGCCGCCGCGTCGATGGTCTCCTCCATCGAGGTGACGAAGGCGACGACCTCGTCTTCCGGCGGCCGACTGACACCGGGGGGCGGCATCATCCCCGCCCTGAGCTTTCGGATCATCTTCTCGGCGACGGGCGCGTTCGCGGTCGGGTTCGCCGGGTCGAATTCCTCCAGGGTGAGGTTGCCCAGGAACCGCCGCTCGTTGTGGCAGCGGACGCAGTATTGCTGCACGAGATCGTCGGTGGCGGCGCTGGATACGGGCACAACGGCACCATGGACGGCCCCGAAGGGGCGGTCCGAGTCCGGCGGCGACTGAATCCCGGCGGCGACGGCCACTTCCAGGACCAGCGCGAGAACAAGTACCGGGGTGATTTTGGTCATGCTCGCAGGCGCATCCTCCTTGCGGTGTACACTGATGGATACTGCCGCAGAGCGGCGGGTTTCGCAAGGGGTTGGGAATCCCCCGCCCCTCAGCCCCCGCCCGCCTCCAGCACCACCGAAAACACCAGCCGCTCGCCGTCCCGCAGGACCACGATGTCGACCTCGTCACCCGGCTCGAATTCCCCCAGCGCATACATGTACCCGTACACGTCTTCCACGTCGTGGGGGCCGAACTTGACGATGATGTCGCCGCCCTTGATCCCCGCCCGGGCCGCCGGGCTGCCGTCGCGCACGCCGGTGATACCCATCCCGCCCGATTCGCGCGAGTAGTCGGGGATCGTCCCCAGCCGGACGCTGAACCCGCTCCGCACCGTGCTGCCGTCGGCAGGCCCCTGCACACCGTGGGGGTTCCCCGCGCCTTCGACCGGCGTCAGGGAGGCCCGACCGGACCCCGGAACCACCTCGCGGACCACCGTCGTAACCAGCTCGGCCACCCGCGACATTCCGTCGGCGTCGATCAGCTCCCAGTCGTCCTCGACCCGGTGGTACTCGGGGTGGGTGTTGGAGAAGAAGTGGAGGACGGGGATGCCGCGCGCATAGAACGAACTGTGGTCGGAGGCGCCGAACCCGTCGCTGTTGAAGCGGAGGTCGAGGGGTGACCCGATCCGGGCGTTGGCGCGCTCCAGCACGCCGGTCCACTCCTCCGCGGTGCCCGTTCCGAAGACGGTGAGCAGGTCGTTCCGGACACGGCCCACCATGTCCATGTTCAGCATCGCCACGGTGCCGTCGAGGGGAAGAAGCGGCGACTCCACATAGCGGGCCGATCCCCAGAGGCCGCGCTCCTCGCCGGTGAAGGCGATGAAGAGGATGTCCTGCGCGAGGGGCGGACCCGTGGCGAGCTCCCGCGCCGCATCGAGGAGCACCGCCGTGCCCGACGCATTGTCGTCGGCGCCGTTGTGAACCTCGCCGACCGCGTTGGGCGAGAGCGAGCCCCCGCCGCCCAGTCCCAGGTGGTCGTAGTGGGCGCCGATCACGAGGGCCTGGCCGCGACGAGGATCGGAGCCGGGCAGGATCGCGGCCACGTTGCGGGCTTCACGGCGGACGGGGGCCACCGCGGTGGTCAGCGTGACGCGGCTGCCGTTCCCGGCGGCGGCGCGCACGTCGGAGGCAGCCGCACCCACAACCGCGATGACGGGTATGGCAAGGGCTGCGCGGCGCTCGTGGGCAAGGCGGGGAAGTTCGTCGGATTCCGCCAGCAGCACGATCAGCGCGGCCGCGCCCATGCCCGCCGCGCTCGCCGCAACCCGGTGCGCATCGGCGGGGAGTGCGTGGGGGTGGGGCGCGGCGCCTTCGATGACCAGCGCCTTGCCGGCGAGCTCGCCGTGCGTGGCGTCATCGAGTTGGCCTTCGGCTGCGACCGGGACCACGACCATGGAGGCGCCGACCTCGGTGGAAGCCGAGAAGCCGTACGGCGTCCAATCCGTGCCGAGGGTGAGGGCGGCGGGAGCCGCGTCGCTCACCCGGAAGCTGTTGCCTTCGCCAGCCTCGCTCCCGGTCCGCACCATCCAGGCCTGGAAGAAGCTGCCGTCCTCGCCCGCGGGCTCGAGGCCCAACGCACGGAACCGAGCCGCGATGTAGTCGCCCGCGCACCGTTCACCCCTGGTGGCGACGGCGCGGCCTTCGAGCAGGTCGTCGGCGAGGTAGCGGACGTGGGCGAGGGGGCCTTCCAGCTCACCGATCAGGGACGCCGCATCGGGGCAGCGCCAGGGGGGCTGCTGGGCGGTGAGGGGTCGGTGGCTGGTGGACAGGACCCCGAGGAAGGCGATAGCCAAGGTGATCCGTAGACGCCCCGTAACGGGCCCGGTCATGCTCGCGCTTTCCCTACAGGACGATGGCCAGCGGCAGCAGCACGACATACCCGACCACCAGGAGCACCGGCGCCGCCGTGATCGAACCCTGGCTCAGCAGATAGTAGCCCGCCGCAATTGTGGCAAGGCCCGCGAGAGCGAACCAGAGGTTGACCCTTGAGAATCTCAGCGACTGAATCCGGGCGGTCTGCTTCTTTCTTCTTGCCATGGTCGGACGCTACCGAGACCGAGCGCCGGGGTCAACCGAACTCGTCCCAATACGCAGGCGCGTCGGGTGGCTCCCCCGCCCGCAGCCGGGCCATTTGCTCCCGCCGGTAGCGCCTCCTGACCAGGAACATCGCTGCCAGGGCGGCAGCCAGGACGGCCCAGAACACCGCCGAATCGGAGAGCACCATGAGCCAGCCGTAACGTCGCTTCACCCACTTCCGCCAATCGGTCTCGAGCTGGGCGAAGGTCGCGCCGTACACCCCGCGCAGCGCCGCCTCGAAGGAGCGCCGCCGCTTCCATTCGGCGAGGAAGGCCTCCAGCCCCCGGGTCCCGCTCGCTTCGTAGAGGTACTGGATCACGGACGCGGACAGGAGGTACGCCATCTCCGCCGGGACGCGGTCACGCGGCCATCCGAGCGCGAGCGAGTCCAGAGGCGGGCCGTCGCCGAACGCCAGCGTCAAGCCGAGCTTGCGCCCGCCGCCGTCGAGCCAGCCACCCGCTGCCCACTCCGCGTAGCCCTCGTTGAACCAGCGTGGAATGCGCAGTTTCCCCATCTCGTGGGCGAGCGCCAGATGCGCCCACTCGTGGCGAAGGATGCGCACCTCATCCAGGAGGGACCCGGGCCAGAAGCGCCCGCCGGGGATGATCATCTCCATACGGTCGGGGATCGCCACCGCTCCGGCCCATTCGGGCAGCCGCGACCCGACCAGCGAGTCCATCACGGCCCGCGTCGGGGCGACGGTCAGCGTCGGGTGCATGCCCGGTTCGCGCAGACCGGGAAGCCGCTCCAGAGCCTCCAGGGTCGCGAGGGCCCGCGATGCCCTGAGCGAATCCGATCCCTGGTATCGCACCGTGAGAGCCGACCCCTGCAGGATGCGCCAACCGGTGGAGTCGTCCCGGGTCTGAGCTGACATGGGCGCGGTGCCGCCGTCCCCGGCCTGGGCAGCAGCCGGCGCAACAATAAACGTTGCGAGTGCGACAAGTGCGACCAGGGGCATCATCCTGAAGGGTGGGAAGCGCCGTCCAATGCCCAGCGCCTGACGTCCGCCAGATCGCGTGGCAAAGGCGCCGTGAAGGCCATGGGCTCGCGGGACACCGGGTGGTCGAACTCGAGCCGGTGCGCGTGCAGAAACTGTCTGCCGGTCCGACGGGCGAGCTCCCTGGCCCACTGCCGTCCCGCCCCGCTGAAGCCGCGCTCGGCACCGGCCCCGTAAAGCCTGTCACCCACAACCGGGTGGCCGATCGCCGCGGCGTGGACGCGGATCTGGTGCGTGCGGCCCGTGTCCAGCGCGGCCTCGCAGAAGCAGGCTGCCAGCCATCTCTCCATCTCCCGGAAGCGCGTCCTCGCCGGGCGTCCCCCCCCGACAACCGCCATCCGCATCCGGTCCCCGGGATGGCGCCCGATCGGCCGGTCCACCACCGCGGGCGATTCGCGCAGCTTTCCCCACACGGCGGCCAGGTATGTGCGCTTCACGAGGCGTTCCTTGAGCGCGGTCGCCAGACCCTGGTGCGCGGGGTCCGTCTTGGCGATGACCATGAGTCCCGAGGTATCACGGTCGAGCCGCTGCACAATCCCCGGCCTGAGCTCCCCGCCGATCCCGGAGAGGTCGCCGACGTGATGCAGCAGAGCGTTGACCAGCGTGCCGTCGGGATGGCCCGGCGCGGGGTGCACCACGAGCCCGGCCTGCTTGTCGACGACGGCCAGATTCCGGTCCTGGAACACGATGTCCAGAGGAATGTCCTGCGCCTCGGCCGCGAGAGCCACCGGAGGCGGCACCACAACTTCGATGACCTGTCCCGGGGCCACGATGTCCGACTTCTTCGGCGGCTGCCCGTCCACCAGCACGTTCCCGGCACCCAGGAGCGCCACCACCCGGCTCCTCGACAACCCGAGCTGCGCGGCGACGTAGCTGTCCAGACGTCCCCCCACCTCCTCCCCCACGGTCCAGCGGTGCCGAGCGCCTCCGCCCGGCGAGGATCCGGAACCAGGAAGGGAGGTCACGAGTGCGGTTCGAGCCCGAGGACCGCTGCCTCCCCGTCCAGCACCGCCTCTTTGCGGAAGGCGACGTCCTCACCCGGCTCCCCGCCCACCGTCACCGCGACGGCCAGGGTCTCTCGCGCGATCACGGCCTCGTGCTCCTGCGCGGCCCCGCACACGGCTTCGCTTCCCGCGATGGTCAGGCGTATGCGGTCCGTGATGTCGAGCCCGGACTCCCGTCTCAGGCGCTGGATGCGGTTCACCAGCTCCCGCGCGAGTCCTTCCCGCCGAAGCGGCCCGTCGAGCGTGGGGTCGAGCGCCACCGTGTACCGCCCCTCGGCCCGGACCACCCAGTCGCCCTGTGCCTCCTCCACCACCTCGATCTCGTCACCGCCGACCTCGCGCCACTCCCCGCCCACCTGGACCCGCGCGGTCCCGCCGCCACGAACGGCCGCCAGGTCTTCCGCCCCCAACTCCCGGATCCGGGTCGCGGCCTCCTGGGTCAGCTTCCCGAAGCGACGCCCCAGGACGCGGAATGCGGGCCGTGCCACCAACCTGACGAGCCCCTCCGACGAAGCCTGGAACTCGACGTTCTTCACGTTGATCTCGTCCACAAGGAGGCCCAGGACGTCGTCGGCAGGCGGTTCCCCCGGCACCACCGCCAGCAGGCGTCCCAACGGCTGCCGTACCCGGATCCTCACCTCTTCCCGGGCGGCTCGGGCCAACGTGCTCAGACTGCGCACATGCGTCATGTGGAGGTCCAGCTCGTCGTCGACCAGACGCGGATCGGCCTCCGGGAAGGGTTCGGTGTGGCTGGAGGAGCCGGTCAGCGCGCGGTGCAGCCAGTCCGAGATGAACGGCGTGACCGGCGCGATCATCAGGGCGACCACGCGCAGCGCCTCGTGCAGCGTCGCGAAGGCCGCGGCCGAGTCCGCCGGGTCGGTGTTCCCCCAGAAGCGAGGACGCGCGCGCCGCACATACCAATTGGAAAGCTCGCCGTCCACGAACGCGGCCACCGCCCGGTAGGCGCGGGTCGGATTGTAGCCGTCCAGCTCCTTCCGTACCGTCCCGATGAGTCCGTGAAGGCGCGACAGCAGCCAGCGGTCCAGAGGCGGCCGCGACAGCTCGTCGCCGCCGCGATTGCCCGGGGCCCAATCCTCGACGTTGCCGTAGAGCGCGAAGAAGCGGTAGGTGTTCAGGAGGGTGTCGAAGAAGCGCGACGCGGATTCGCGCACTCCCTCCGGGTCGAAGCGGGTGGGGAGCCACGGATTGCTGACGGTGATCATGTACCAGCGCACGCCGTCGGCGCCGTGATCCGCCACCGCCTCCCAGGGGTCGACCACATTCCCCTTCGACTTGGACATCTTCCGGCCGGTGGCGTCCAGGATGAGGTCGTTGACGATGACGTTGCGGAAGGCCGGGCCCAGGCCGAGCATCGTCGAGATCGCGTGCAGCGAGTAGAACCAGCCGCGCGTCTGGTCCACCGCCTCGCAGATGAAGTCCGCCGGGAAGTGGCGGTCGTACAGCTCGCGGTTCTCGAAGGGGTAGTGCCACTGGGCCCAGGGCATGGCCCCGGAGTCGAACCAGACGTCGATCACCTCCGGGGCGCGGCGCATCGTGGCCCCGGTCTCGGGGCAGCGCCAGGTCACCTCGTCGATGAACGGCCGGTGGGGATCGAAGTCCGGCGGAAGCTCCCCCGCCCTCTCGGCCAGCTCCGCAAAGCTCCCGATCCACTCGACGTGCCCGGGGTCGTCCTCCGACACCCACACCGGGAGCGGCGTTCCCCAGTATCGGTCACGCGACAACGCCCAGTCCACATTGCCCTTGAGCCATTCGCCGAAGCGCCCCTCCCCGACCTCCGGAGGGTGCCACAAGACGCGCGCGTTGTTCTCCAGCAGTTCGTCACGGAGCGACGACGTACGTGCGAACCAGCTGTGCCGGGCCATGTAGATGAGGGGGGTGTCGCAACGCCAGCAGTGCGGGTACGAGTGGGCCTCGCGTGTGCAGGCGAAAACGAGGCCGCGCGACTCGAGGTCGCGGACCAGGCGCTCGTCGGCGTCCTTGAAGAAGACCCCGCCCACAAGCGGAAGGTGGGCCGCAAAGGTACCGTCGGTCCGCACCGGCTCCAGGACGGCGAGGCCGAAGTCCTTCCCGGCCTGGTAGTCGTCCGCCCCGTACGCCGGGGCCATGTGGACGATCCCCGATCCCTCCTCGTCGGACACGAAGTCGCCCGGCACGATCTCCCACGCGCGTCCACGCACCGAGTCGGCGGGGACCAGCTCGAAGGGGCGGCGGTACTTCGCGGCCAGCAACTCCGAAACATCCACGGAGCGGCCGATCCGTCCCTCCCCGAAGAGCGCTTCCGCCCGACTCCGGGCCACGATGAGGCACCTGCCCTCGTGGTCGACCTCCACGTAGTCGATGGACGGATTCACGGCGAGCGCCACATTCGACACCAGCGTCCACGGCGTGGTCGTCCACACGAGAAGGTGACGGCCCGACCCGTCCAGCAGCTCCAGGGTGACCCAGAGCGAGGGATCCTCCACGTCCTTGTACCCCAGCGACAACTCGTGGGAGGAGAGAACCGTCTGGTCGGCGGGGCACCACGGGACCACCTTGTGGCCACGGTAGAGCAGGTCCCGTTCCGACATCTGCTTCAGGAGCCACCACACCGACTCCACGTATTCGGCGTGGAAGGTGACGTACGGCTTCGAGTAGTCCAGCCAGTAGCCGATGCGCTCCGAGAAGCGTTCCCATTCGTCCTTGTAGGTGAACACCGACTCCCGGCAGCGCTCGTTGAACCAGGCGATGCCCCGCTCCTCGATCTCTCGCTTGTCCTCGATCCCGAGCCGCTTCTGGGCCTCGATTTCGACGGGCAGCCCGTGTGTGTCCCACCCCGCGATCCGGGTGACGTGCTTGCCGAGCATGGTCTGGTAGCGGCAGACGAGGTCCTTGATCGCGCGGCTGATGATGTGGTGCAGACCCGGGCGGCCGTTCGCGGTCGGAGGGCCTTCAAAGAAGACAAACTGCTCCCCGTCCCGCGTCGCATCGAGGGTGCGTCGGAAGGTGTCCTCCTCGCGCCACGTCTCCAGTACGGACTCCTCCAGCGCGATGCGGGAAGGGGGAACAGGGGGGTACACGTGCAGCTCCTCGGCAGGCTAGGCGGGATCCGCGCCGGGGGCATCCCCGGCCCCCGACCCGGTTCGGTCCGTGTCCGCTCCCGACGCGGCGCCCTCGGCGGCCCGGCCCCTTCCCAGTCCGCGCACGACTCCGGCGACCAGACGGGCGAGCTCCGGCTCGGCCGCCCTCGCGGTCGCGATGATCGTCGCCACGTCGGCCTCTTCCAGCGCGTCGGGCAGACACTGGTCCGTGATGACCGCCACGGCGAGGACCCGCATCCCCATGTGCCGCGCCGCGATCACCTCCGGGACGGTCGACATTCCCACCACGTCCGCGCCCATCCTCCGAAGCATCCGGTATTCGGCGCGGGTTTCGAGCTGCGGACCCACCACCGCGACGTAGACGCCACGCCGCAGCGGGATCTTCTCCGCCATCGCCACCGATGCCGCCGCCGCCTGCAGCCCGGGATCGTAGGGAGCCGACATGTCCGGGAAGCGGGGTCCGAGTTCGTCCAGGTTGGGTCCCGTGAGCGGGCTGTCCCCCATGAAGTTGATGTGGTCGTCGAGGAGGACGAGGTCACCGGGTCCCCACAGCGGGTTCATGCCCCCGCACGCGGCCGAGACGACCAGGGTGTCGGCGCCGAGGAGTTGCATCACGCGGACGGGGAAGACGATCTGCCGCAGCGAATAGCCCTCGTAGCGGTGAAAGCGGCCCTGCATGGCCACCACCGGCACCCCCTCGAGCGCGCCCACAATGAGCTTGCCCTGGTGGCTCTCGACGGTGGAGACGGGGAAGTGGGGCAGATCCTGGTACGGGACGGAGACCTCGACGTCGATCGCCTCGGCGAGGCCCCCCAGCCCCGTGCCCAGCACGATCCCCACCCGGGGGGGCGCCCCCCGTGCGGGCTGCGCGCCCTCGCCGGGCACCCCACGCCCCCCACCCAGCGCGCGCACGGCCTGGACCGCATCCCGCAGGCGCCTCATTTCCACCTGGCTCATGCGGGTCGCTCTCCGAACAGGGTGGTGCCGAGGCGCACCATGGTGCTTCCCTCCTCGACGGCCACCGCGTAGTCGTTGGACATCCCCATCGAGAGTTCACGCCCCTCGACACCGGCGATGGCGCCGGCGGCCTCCATCAGCGCGCGGGTGCGCCGGAAGGTGGACCTCAGCGCGGCTTCGTCGGCGGTGAATGGCGCCATCGTCATGAGGCCCATGACGCGCAGCCCCGCCAGCCCCGCCACCGCCGCGATCCCGTCCAGGGCATCCGCGGCCGGAAAGCCCCCCTTGGCGGCTTCTCCGGACGCGTTGACCTGGACGAGCACGGGTACGCGCCGCCCGTCCGCCACGCCGATACGCGACAGCTTCTCGGCGAGGCGGACGGAGTCCACGCTGTGAACGAGCGACGCAAGGCGGGCCGCGCGGCCCGCCTTGCGTCGCTGCACATGCCCGATCATGTGCCACCGGACATCCCCGTCCGGGAAAGCCGGGTGCTTCCGGCCCAGCTCTTCGACACGGTTCTCGCCAAGGTCGCGCAACCCGGCTTCCACGGCGGCCGCGACCATGTCCAGCGGGTGCCCCTTGGTGACCGCGACGATCCGCACCGAATCCGGATCGCGGCCGGCGCGTTCGGCTGCGGCCACGACCTGGTCCAGGACCCGGGGAAGCCGCTCCCGGATCGCGCGACAGTAAACATCCTTGTTTACCATTTCCCTCCCGCTTCCACGTGCTACCGTGACAAGGGAACGCCCCGCCGGCCGCGCGGCCGGCGGGGCGTTCCCGCTTCCCGAGTGTGCCGCGGCGCTACTTGGTAGTGAAGGTAATGGGCAGCGACACCCACACGGGCACGGCTTTGTCCCGGTTCAGCGCCGGCGTGAACTCGAAGACCGGGGCAACACGGAGCGCGGCGTCGTCGAGCGCGGTGTGTCCGGAACTCTCGTTCACTACCTGGTTGGTAACCTGCCCTACCTCGTCGATGAAGAACCAGACCTGTACCGTGCCGCCGATGCCCGCATCGCGCAGCAGGGGCGGATACTCGCGCTCAAGCGCTCTCCGCACCTCGTTCGCGTTGGTGTAGTCGGGCGCGACTGTGTACGGCGTGAACACGGGCGCGGTCGAAATGTCGGTCTCTACCTCGCCCGGGGGCGGAGGAAGGTTCTCGACCGGGTTCGCGTCGAAGGTGACCTCGGCGATCGTGATATCCTCGTCGATCTGGGCCGTGGCGATCACAGGCGTCGCGGGTCGTCGAATGGCCGCCGGGGGTGGCGGGATCTCGACCTCGGGCGGGAGCTCGATGGCCTCCAGCTCATCGGAACTCACGCTGACGTCTTCGGCAGCCATCTCCGGCCAGAAGGCGAAGACCACGAAGTGCAGCACCGTGGCCGTGATCATGGAGCCCCAGAACCAGGACGAGAACGACTTCTTGAATTGCTCGTTGGCGGTGCCAGCCGCCACGGCAGCCAGCGGCTGATGGGTTGTCTGCTCGCTCATCGTCTCTCCCTTGTGATGGCCTGTTCGAGCTCGGTCGCGAATACGACTCTCAGAACTCCTGCCGCGCTAAGCTCCTGCTGGACCGCGTCGATGTATCGGTACGGGACGGCACGGTCGGAACGGATCGAAATCACCAACTCACGGTTGACGGCGTACATGGGAGCAACGAGCGCGCTGACATCGTTCATCTCCTGTTGCACGTCGTTGATGAACACGTCGCCGTTGGGTTCGACCCACACGTTGAGGATGTTCTTCTGCTTCTGGTCGATCTTCTCGGTGGCCTCGGCCTGGGCCCAGTCGATGGGGCGGTTCCTGTCTTTCTGGAAGACCGTGGAAACCATGAAGAAGATCAGCAGAAGGAATGCGATGTCCGCCATCGAAGAAGAAGGGATCTCCTGCGACGCCTTGGACTTCCGTTGCAGTCCTCCGGATTTGAGACCCATTAGTCGTTACTCCAGGATTTGCAGCGAAATGCGCTCGGCACCTGCGCTCTGCAGGGCATCGAGAACGTCGACCATGAACCGGTAGGGTGCTTCCGGATCGGTCTTGACCGCGGCGATGAGGTTTTCATTCTGCGCCACATCCTGCCGCCAGATCGCCTCGACATCGTCGGGACGAACGACTTGTTCCTGCTGGCTCTCCCCCCGCCGGATGGTCACCGCGCCGGTCGTGGACACGATGATGTGGAGGATGTTCTTCTGGCTGACCTCCTGCGTCTCCCCGCTCTCGGGGAGCACGATGGCCAGCCCCTTGTCCTTCGGGAAGGTGGTCGTAACCAGGAAGAAGATGAGGAGGAGGAACGCGATGTCGGCCATCGACGAGGATGGAATCTCGTCGGAGACCTTGGACTTCTTGTTGCCGAGGACCGCCATGGATGATCTCCCGTCCGTTTCCGACTGCTTATGTAGGGTTTCTAACCGTAAAAGGGCCGCCGGGTTCCCGCCACCGGGATCCTCGTGCCCCGCTTCTTCCTCAGGAAAGAACTCTCAGTTTCCCGTCGCGCTCCAGATCCCAGGCAATGTTCAGGATCTTCTGCGTGCTCTCCTCCATGTCCACGATGAGCTTGTCGATGCGCGACACGAAGAAATTGTAGCCGATGTTGACCGGGATCGCGATGGTCAGCCCGGCAGCCGTGGTGAGGAGCGCGACCTTGATCCCGCCAGCCACCGTCGCCGGATCCACGTCCCCCGCGGCCGCGATCGAATCGAAGGCCAGGATCATACCGGCAACCGTGCCCAGGAAGCCCATGAGGGGGGCCACGTTCGCCACCGTCGCGAGGATCACGAGGCCCCGTTCCAGAAAGCTGAGCTCGATGGTGCCCGTAGTGGAGATGACCTGCTCCAACTCCCCCTTGCTGAGCTTGAGGTTCCTGATCCGACGCAACCCCGCGAGAAGGATGGCCGCCGCCGGGCCGGGAGTCGAGGCGGCAATCTCCGCCGCTTCGTCCAGGCCGCCCGCCATCGCGGCTTCTTCGACACCTTCGATCACCGAAGCCGTGTTCCGGTGCGCGATCCTGAGGGTCCAGAACTTCGCGATGATGACGCCGAGACCGATGAGCGAGCAGATGACGAGTGGATACATCATCAAGCCGCCGTCGGCGAAGAGCGTGAGGAGCTGGTAGCTGTTGTCCAACGGTTGACTCCGGAAGTGTGCAGGTGGGCCGTGATCGAGATGGACGCGCCTTCCGGCGGAATGTAGGCAGCGGTGATCCCGTCGTCAACGAAAAGATACCGCGGTACTCCCGGCACGCCACCCACCTGCCACTCGGGCCGCCACCTTCCGACTCGTATTATCCTTCACTAGCCATGAACGGATTCCTCCAGCAACTCCAGTTCCTGCGGCCGGGTTTGAACGACCTGGTCGAGATCGTCATCGTCTTCCTTCTTGTCTACCGGATCCTCCTCCTCATTCGGCAGACCCGGGCGATGCAGATGCTTCTGGGTGTCCTCCTTCTGGCGGGACTCTACCTGCTGGCGGTCATCCTCGACTTCTCGCTGATCCGCCGGATCCTGGAGGCGCTGCTGCAATACGGCGCGATCGCGGCCCTGGTGGTTTTTCAGCCCGAGATGCGCGCCGCGCTCGCCCGCCTCGGGCAGAGCCGTCTGGTCACGGTGATCGGGTCAAACCGGCAGGAGCGGATCGTGGACCGTCTGGTGGAGAGTGCCGAGCAGCTGGCACGTGCCGGGGTGGGGGCGATTCTGGCTGTCCAGCGCGAAACGGGGCTACGCGAGTATGCTCGAACGGGCAAGAGCGTCGAGGCCGTCCTCTCGCCCGAGTTGCTCGGGACGATCTTCGCGCACAATTCCCCACTGCACGACGGCGCGGTGGTCATTGTGGGCGACACCATCCAGGCCGCGGGAGCCATCCTGCCCCTCACGCAGCACCCGGTCAGCGACCGTTCCCTGGGTACGCGCCACCGGGCGGCGATCGGCCTCAGCGAAGAGACCGACGCCATCGTGGTCGTCGTCAGCGAGGAAACCTCCCGAATCTCCGTCGCCTACCGCGGGACGCTGGAGATCGGCGTAAGCGGCAACCGACTGCGTGAGAGGCTCGAGCTGCTCCTCCCCGGCGCGGGCGCGGGTGGGCTGGGCCCGGCGACTCCGATGGACTCCGTCTGACCCTCGTTGGACCCGGGTGCGGCGAGGCGCCGGGCCGGCAGGGCGCCCCTCAGCCGGGCGTCGGCAGCGGCTCCGGACCTCCCAGTCCAGTTGCGGGCTTCGCGACCGCTTTCGGCTCGGCCCCCGGCAGAGGCAACTGCGCCTGCCCGTGCTCGAAGTCGTCGGTCAGCGGGGCGAGTTCCTTGCCCTCCAGGAGCAGCTGGATCTCGTCCGCGTCGAGCGTTTCCCGCTCCAGCAGCGCTTCCGCGAAGTCCTCGAGCAAGCGCCTGTTCGCGTCCAGAACCTCGCGGGCCCTGGTGTGCGCCGAATCCAGGAGACGCTTCACCTCTTCGTCCACCTTCTGGGCCGTGTAATCGGACACCTCCCGGCGCTGCACCAACTCCCGGCCGAGGAACACCTCCTGGTCCGAATCGCCCACGGACATCAGGCCGATGCGGTCGGACATCCCGAAACGCGTGACCATGCGCCGCGCCATCGCCGTGGCCCGCTCGATGTCGTTACCGGCCCCCGTGGTGACTTTCTCGGGCCCGAAGACCATCTCCTCCGCGACACGACCGCCGAAGAGCATGGCGAGCTGGCCGTTCATCCAGTCTCGCGTGTAGGAGTGACGGTCCTCCTCGGGCAGTGAGGCGGTCAGTCCCAGTGCGCGTCCACGGGGCACGATGGTGACCTTGTGGACGGGGTCGAGGCCGGGGATCTTGACGCCGATGACGACGTGCCCCGCTTCGTGGTAGGCCGTCAGCCTTCTCTCGGCGTCAGTGAGAACCATGCTGCGCCTCTCGGTGCCCAGCATGACCTTGTCCTTGGCCTGCTCGAAGTCCTCCATCGCAACCCTGTCCACCCCGCGGCGGGCAGCGAACAGGGCCGCCTCGTTGCAGATGTTGGACAGGTCTGCACCGCTCAACCCCGGTGTGCCCCGCGCGACCAGAGACAGCTCCACGTCCTCGGCGAGCGGCAGCTTCTTGGCGTGTACGCGGAGGATACCTTCCCTGCCCCTCACGTCCGGCAGATCGACCACCACCTGCCGGTCAAAACGGCCGGGACGCAGGAGCGCCGGATCCAGGACATCGGGACGGTTGGTCGCGGCCAGCAAAATGACTCCCTCGTTGGCCTCGAAGCCGTCCATCTCGACGAGCAGGGCGTTCAGGGTCTGTTCGCGCTCGTCGTGACCACCCCCCAGCCCGGCTCCGCGGTGCCTCCCGACGGCGTCGATCTCGTCGACGAAGATGATGCACGGCGCGTGCGCCTTCCCCTGCTCGAAGAGGTCTCGCACCCGTGAAGCACCCACACCCACGAACATCTCCACGAAGTCGGAGCCCGACATCTGGAAGAAGGGGCGCGCCGCCTCGCCGGCGACCGCGCGGGCGAGCAAGGTCTTCCCGGTCCCCGGCGGTCCAATGAGGAGCACCCCCTTCGGGAGGCGTCCGCCAAGCCGCGAAAACCTGGGCGGATCCTTCAGGAACTCGATGATCTCCTCCAGCTCCTCCTTGGCCTCGTCCGCGCCGGCCACGTCCGCGAAGGTCACCTGCGACGTGTCGGGGCTGATGAGCCTGGCCTTCGAGCGACCGAACTGGAACGCACGGTTCCCCCCGCTCTGCATCGCCCGCATGATCCAGATCCAGAAGACGATGATGAGGAGCCACGGCAGGAAGGTCCCGATCACGGGAAGCCATCCGGTGCGCTGCATCCGGGCGTCCATCTCCACCCCGCGCTCGCGAAGCCTCTCGATCAGGTTCTCCGCACCGCCGGGGACTACGTTCGTGACGAACTCGTTCACGTCCGTTTCCGCGACCTCGATGGTGCTCTTCAATTCACCCCGGATCTCCGACTCCCCGAAGAACGTGACTTCGAGCACGTTGTCGTTCTCGATCTGCCGGTCGAGCTCGGAGGGGCTGATCCTTCCCAGCGTGTTGTCCCCGCCGCGCATGAACTGGAATGCAAGCACGGACATGAGAGCAAAGAGAACCCACAGAGACGCGGTGCGTGACACCCGCGTCAGCTTCCGGGGGGGTTCATTGGGTGTGGGGTTCTGCTCGGACATCGCTACCGTCTTCGTCCCTTTTTGCGCCTGGCCCGCAATCGATCAGATCGAGCCGATATACGGAAGGTGCCGAAAATCCTCCGCAAAATCCAACCCGTACCCAACCAGGAACTCCTCGGGCGCCTCGAATCCGACCCAGCGGGCATCCTTTTCCAGGGTTGCCAAGCGCTTGTGGAGGAGGGTGCAGAGTTCGAGGCTGGCCGGTTTCAGATCCTGCAGGAGCGGCAGCACGCGCTTGATCGTGTTGCCGCTGTCTACGATGTCCTCTACGAGGATTACATGGCGACCTTCAATTGACGCCGTGGGGTTGTACCAGAGCCTCACTTCGCCGCTGCTCACCCGTCCCTTGCCGTAGCTGGATGTCAGCAGAAAGTCGACCTGGATGGGCATGGGAATCGCGCGAACCAGGTCCGCGACGAATATGAACGACCCCTTCAGCATTCCCAGCACGAGAACATCATCGCCAGGGCTGTAGGCGGCGGCGATGTCGTGACCCAACTGCGCGACGCGCCGGCGTATCGCCTCCTCGTTGAAGACGACACGGGTAAGCTGCTGCAGTCCCAGCATGGCGCGGTCGATGTCGTTCAAGCGGGGTCTCCCTGTTGGAATCCGCAGTGACTGGTTTCGGGATCAAGCCGGATCTCGACGTGGCACGGCGTCGCGCCACCCGGTTCCCGGGTTGCGGAGTGCGGCTTCACCACGCCCGGGATCCAGACGACGGTTCCCTCTGCGTCGGCGAGCACGGGGAACCCCGGGCGCCGGTCCACGGGGATGCGCGCCTCCAGAAGGATCTTCTTCACCTTCTTCTTGCCGTACGGCATGTCGATCCGATCCCCCGGGGCCCACGGGCGCAGGGAAAGCGGGAACGGTACCACACCGGGCAGGAAGCGCGCCACAAGAGGGAAACCGCGGCGGGGAGCGGGCCCCCATGCCACATCCGCCCGCCAGCGGCCGCTGGCGAAGGCCCCCTCACCGTGCCCGGCGTCGATGCGCAAGGTGGCCGACCCGGCATCCGGGGGCGCGAAGCCGCCGTCTTCCGCGCGCCGGATGCGGATCTCGCCGAGACGGTGTTCCACGGTGACGCCGCCCGCGAGGGCGAGGCGGCGGCCGCTCGGGGATCTCCGCACGAAACGCAGCAAATCGTCCGTGGCGGCCTGTCCGGGCCGGCCACCAAGCCGCGAGACGGCGCGGCGGAGGAGGAGGGTGAGGACGGGGTCGGAAGCAGCGGCAAGGGCCTTCCGGTCGAGGTCGAAGATGGAAGGACGTGCCGCTACTGCCAGCGCTTCGATGCGCTGGTCGAGGAGCTCGTTCAGCGCGCCGAACTCCAGACGGCTCGTCCCGGCCAGGGAGACCAGCGCGGCGGCCGCTCCCGGGACCGCTTCTTCCAGCGCCGGGAGGATATCGTGGCGCAGGCGGTTGCGGATCCAGCGAGGGTCCCGGTTGGACGGGTCCTCGCGGCTGGGGATGCCACGGGCGGACGCAAACGCCTCCAGCTCGCGGCGCCAGAATGGAAGCAGCGGCCGCACCACCGCGGGCGGGCGCCGGGGGTGCACTCCCCGCAGACCGCGCGGACCGCTCCCCCGTGCGATCCGGAAGAGAACGGTCTCGGCCTGGTCGTCGGCGGTGTGACCGGTCATGGAAACGGCTCCGGCGCCCGCGCCGCTCCTGACCTCCTCGAAGAAGGCGTAGCGCAGTTCCCTTCCCTCCGCCTCGGATCTCACCGGTTCGGCCGCGGTGCGAAGGTGGAAGGTCACACCCCACTCCTCGCAGATACCTTGCACCCACGCGGCGTCGGCACCGCTACCCGCACGCATGCGGTGGTCCAGGTGGGCGGCATGGATGGAGATGCCGGGTACGGGTCCGGCAAAGCGCGTCAGGTAGAGAAGCGTCATGGAGTCCAGGCCGCCGGAGACGCCGACGACCGCCGCCGCTGACCCGCGCAGCCAGCCCGTGGCTTCCAGGTGGTCGCGGAAACGGTCGTCCAGCCCGGAGCCGCTCACTGCCCGCGGCTCCTGCGCCGAGCGGGCGCGGGGGGTCGTCCGGCGACATCGGTCAGGACCTCGGCCAGCAGATCGGGACGGTCCGTCTGGATGCCGTCGACGCCCCAGTCCAGCAGGCGGCGCATGTCGTCCGGATCATCCACCGTCCATACGTGCACGGCGATGTTCGCCGCGTGGGCGGCGCGGACGAGGGCTGGCGTCACGACCTGGAAGCGGCCCGACCGTTCGGGGATCTGGAAGGCATCCGCCCGTGGGACGTACCAGCGTCCGATCACGGGGACCCGGTGCAGGATCCAGAATCGGCGCACCTGCGTTCGGGAGGCGGCCCACGGGCCGGCGTACCCGCGTGCTCCCGTGCGCGTGGACTCGAACACCGCCCCGATGAGGACCCGATGCTCGGCTCCGCGGAAGCGGATGGCGTCCACCAGCGGGCGGGCCGCCTCCTCAGCCTTCGGTTCGACGATGATGCGGGTGTGGGGGAAGGTGTCCAGCACCTCGTCAAAGAGCGGGATCTTCGCGTCCCGGCCCCGGAACGAGCAGTCGCCGCCCAGGTCGCGGAAGCGGAAGCCCGCGTCCAGGTCACTGGCCTCCTCCCAGGTCATGCGACGGATTGGACCGGCCCCATCGGTGGTCCGGTCCACCGTATCGTCGTGGATGACCACGAGCCGCTCGTCGGCCGTGAGCCGCACGTCCATCTCGAGGACGTCGGCGTCCCAGTCGTCGAGCGCGTGCCGGAACGCGGCCATGGTGTTCTCGGGGGCCAGCCGCGACCCCCCGCGGTGGGCCATCAGCAGGGGGGCGCCGCCAAGGAAAGCGTGACCCGGCCGTTCAGCCGTCACGGTCGGGCCTCATGGGAGACGGCCCGTGGTGAGCTCCTGCACGATTCTGCCCGCGTCGTAGATGTCTTCGAGCGCTTCCAGGATGCCGCGCGCGTCCACCGCGACCGACCGGTTCAGCTCCGGCATGTAGATGTAGTCGCCCGGCAGGCTCTGGATGTTGCCGTCGAACACCAGGCCCACGATCTCCAGATCACGGTTCACCACCGGTGACCCCGAGTTGCCGCCGATGATGTCGGCCGTGCTCACGAAGTTGAGAGGTGTCGACAAGTCGAAGTCGGCGCCGGGGTCCATCCACCGTTCGGGAAGCGCCCATTCGTCTGCGCCCGGATTGGAGTAGTGTCGGTCGTAGAGGCCGTAGAAGGTCGTGTGTACGGGGGCGCGGGTCCCGTTGTAGGGATATCCCGTGACGACGCCGTCGGCGAGCCGGAGGGAGAAGGTGGCGTCGGGCGGAACCCGGGTCCCGTCCACCTCGAAGCGGGCCCTGCCCAGGCGCGCGGCGACCTGCTCTTCTTCCGGGATCACCTGGGAAATGAGTCCCTGGAAGGGCCCGAAGCGGGCGAACATCCCCTGGATGAGGGCGAAGGCGGGCTCCGTCGCCGGGCTCAGCATGCCCCCGAGCAGCACGTCGACGGCCCGAGCGGAGTCCGCCATCGCCGAGTTGGCCATCAGCGCCGCGGCAGCTCCCTCCGGGCTGCGTCCCTGGAGCACCGCCTGGACCGACGGGTCGTCCAGGTCGAAAGCCTCGACCATGTCGTCGTAGCGGGCGCGGAGGAGCGCCTCGTCGAGTTCGGCCGGCCGGTTTGGAACCTCGCGAAGCTGTTCGAGGTAGCCGTCGAGTTCCTCGGCCGTCGCGCCCTGCTGCTGTCCGAAGAGGTATTGGAAGGCCGCGAGCGTGCGCAGGATCACCGACGCTTCGTAGTCCGGGCTCCCGAAGGCGGCGAAGGCGCTGAATTCGGCGTCCATGGAGGCTTTCCTGGCCTGCAGATCCCCCATCAGGCCGAAGAGCGGAAGGTACTCCTCCGCGAGGGCCGGGTCGGCGTCGAGGACCCCCCGAAACGCGGACTCCCCAGCGGCACGGCGTGCGATGACGTAGGGGTCCTGAAGCCCCTCCAGCATCCCCGTGTACGCCTTCTCGGAGTTCAGCAGGCCGAAGACGGAGTTCCGCACCTCGTCGATTCCGGGTTCCTCTTCGTGCCCTTCGATGTAGCCCTCGATCGCCTCGATCCGTGAGCCCAGGAACGACAGCAACGCGGGCATCTCCACGTCCCGGCGGAACTCCAGCTCGGCGACGGTCTGGAGCCGCGACGTGCTGCCCGGGTTGCCGATGATGAAGACCAGGTCGCCCTCGGCGGCCCCGGCTTCGCTCCAGCGAAAGTGGTCGTCGGTGCGGAGCGGCTGGCCATCGTCGCCGTAGAGGCGGAAGAAGGAGAAGTCCAGCGCGTAGCGGGGGTAGGTGAAGTTGTCGGGATCGCCGCCGAAGTAGCCGAGCTGGAGCTCGGGGGCCATGACCAGCTTCGCGTTCGTGTAGCGGCGGAAGACGTACGCCGAGTACAAGCCTCCGTTGTAGAGCGACACCACCTCGGCCTCGACCCCCGCCTCTTCCCCGCCCCGCTCGTCCCGGATCCGGTCGGCGATGGCTTCGGTGAGGCTGTCGCGCAACTGGCCCTGGGCCTGCGCATCGGTCATGGCGTCAACCGCGGGACGGATCTCGGCCGTGACGTCCACGATGTCGATGAGCTGGTCGGCCTCGAAGTCTTCGACCGGGCGCTCCTCGGCCAGGGAAGCCGCGTAGAAGCCGTCGTCGAGAAGGTTCTCGCCGTCGGCGGCCACCTGGGTGACAAAGTCGCGCGCGCAGTGGTGGTTGGTCATCACGAGGCCGTTGGGCGACACCAGGGAGGCCGAGCAGCTGGGGATCCTGAGCGCGCCGAGACGGGCGCGCGCGTACCAGTCGTCGCCGGGAGAAAAACCGTACGTACCCTGCAGGTACTCGGTTGGTGGCGCGTCGAAGGTCCACATCTTGCCGTTGTCGAAGGCGCCGGCCTGAACGGTGTCGAAGAAGGGTGCGGGCGGGGGGTCGCTGGGCGGGGCGGGCTCGGCCGGCGGCCGGGCCGCCTCGGCCAGCGGGGCCGCGTCCGCGCCCGGAGGGGGGGCGTCCCGGTCCGTGGGGGGCGGGGGTGATGGGGTGGGGGCGGCGCCGGCCGCGCAGCCGGCCACGACGAGAACCGTGGCGAGCAGCGAGGAGTACGGCGACCACGCGGGGTGCCGGGGCGCCCGGGTGGGGCGGTGGCTTCCGTCAGGGGTTGACGGGGCGAGGGGAGTTGGGCCGTTGGACATCCAAAGGATCCTTATCGCATTGCCGGGAGGACGGGCACGGTGTTTGTGTGAAATCAGGGTCGGGAAAGGTCTAGCCGCCCAGTGATCCAGGCAAGGGAGGGGGGCGGAGGCGGGGCTGCCGGCTTGCCCGGGTTGCTAACTTGCTTGGCAGTCATGTCCGCCTCTCACGAACCCGCATCCGGTGCCGACTGTACGCACCGCACGAAGAACTGCATCGCCCGGCCCGCGGTGCTGGGCGCTCACGTCTCAATGGCGGGTGGCATCGACAAGGCACCTGCACGGGCCACCGAGATCGGCGCGTCCGTCTTCCAGATCTTCACCAAACAGCCGAACCGCTGGGCCGAGCCTTTCCTGGAGGACGATGCGGCGGCGGCCTTTCGCACCGAGAGGGCCCGCACGGGCGCGGCCTTCGCCGTGTCCCACGACTCCTACCTGATCAACCTTGCCAGTCCGCAGCCCGTTCTCTGGCGCCGCTCGGCCGACTGCTTCCGCCGGGAACTGGAGCGAGCCTCCGTCCTTGGCCTGGACGCGGTCGTCACCCACCCCGGAAACGCCACGGACGGGGACCGGGGCGGCGGGATCGAGCGCAACGCGATCGGGGTCGCCGAGGCGCTGGAAGCCGTGGCCGGTGGGCCGCGGGTCCTGCTGGAGCTGACCTCCGGATCCGGAACCTCGGTCGGCGGCACCTTTGAGGAGCTGGACCGGATCATCCGGCTGGTGCCCGAGCCGCTGCGTGCACGGGTCGGCGTCTGCTTCGACACCTGCCACGCCTGGGTGGGCGGCTTCGATTTGCGCCGCGACTTCGACGGTGTATGGATGCATGCGGACGACACCTTCGGCGCGCAGCGAATCGAACTCTTTCACCTCAACGACGCAAAGGCTCCCTTCGGCTCCCGCCTGGACCGCCACGAGAACATCGGCCAGGGGACGTTGGGGATCGCGCCCTTTCGGCAGTTGATGAACGAGCCACGGTTCGAAGGAGTGCCCAAGGTCCTCGAGACCCCAAAGGGCGACGACGGTGTGAGCGCTGACCGGGCAAACCTGGCGGTGCTGCGGGGGCTCAGGGAGTCGTGAGGGGCCCTCCGGCGGCGGTGCGAACCCTCAGCGGCTTCGGCGACGCTCTATCCGGGCCGCCGCTATCTCCACCAGTCGGCGAAGCTCCGCGATGGGCTCGGGGTCGTCGTCCACCTGGAGCCTGAGAACGACATCGTTGTTGAGCCATACGCCCCCGTCCTCCTTCACGATCAGCATCGCTGCCGATTGCATCCCCCGGGTGTCGCCGCCAGCTGCCTGACCGGCTTCGAGCGCCGCCTGCAGTCTCAGGGAGAGGTGTCCCTCGGTTGACTCGAACGCCTCCACCATGCCGTCCACCACGGCGGGGCCCGCCAGGATGTTGCCCTGAGCCGAGCAATACTCGCCGATCCGGTGGCCCGCCCAGTCGCTGGCGCGCTCGCCCGTGTGGGTCGCCACCTCACCCCGGGCGTTCATGATCGAGAACTGCCGCCCCTCCCTTGTCCACCGTTCGGGGTCCGGGTTCGGGTCGCGGGCCAGGATCTCGCCGACGGCGTCGGCCGGAGAGTAGCCTTCGCGCAGGAGCTGCAGTCCCTGCGGTCCGTAGCTTACGTCCACGATGGCCTGGGTGGCGATCACGCCGACCCCGGCTTCGCCCCAGATCACCCCGTTACCGACCGAGAACACCCGGGACTGCACCGCCACACCCACCTCCCCCGTCGCGGGGTCGAAGCCCACGATCGAGAAGGTTGCCACGGGCGGCCAGGGGGGCCCCTCCTGCGCCGGGGCTGGCGGCGTTCCCCACACCGCAAAGACAACCACCAATGCCGCGATCCGCACGATCTTCCTCAAATTCGGCCTCCTCTTCGTTTCGGTCGGCTGGAATCCTGTCCCACCCACGCGGGGAATGTGGCGCCATCCGATCGATCCTGGCTAGCTTTCCCGCCATGTCAACCATACCACTCCGCCCCCTCGGATTCGGCGAGATCGTCGACGGGGCGGTCCAGCTTTACCGCCGCGACTTCGGCCTCTACTACCTGATCGCACTGGTGGCCGCGCTGCCGGGGTACGTGCTTCAACTGGTGTTTCAGTCGGACCTTTCCGGATTCATTGGCGATCCCGACCTTGATGTTCAGGAGTTCCTGACGGAGGCGGTGTACGCTCTGACCGTCAACCTGAGCGCGTTCGTGATCGCCTGGGCGGGCACGGTCGCCGTAGCCGTAGCGATGGCCGAGCGCATCGAGGGCCGGCGAGCGTCGGTGGGCCACTCGTACCGGAACGCGATCGGCCACCTTCCGAGCGCGCTGGGTGCCACTGTTGTGGCCATGGTGATGTTCTTCGCGGTGGGCATGGTCGTCATGATAGCAAGCACCTTGGTGTCATTCCCGCTTACGAGCAGCGGGAACGCGTTGTTGACGATCCTTGGGGGTGCCGTCCTGCTTGTGCCGATCGCGGTTGTGGGGATCGCCTGGATCGCCGCAACTTTCGCGATCCTCCCGGCTGTGATCATCGAGGGCCGTCCGGCCATGGCCGCGCTGAAGCGCTCGCTCAGTCTCTGTAACGGCGGCTGGCTGCGCGTCATCGGGATCATGGTGGTCGCGACGATCATCAGAATCGCGCCTTCCCTCGGCATCACTTTCCTGTTCGGCGTGCAAGACCTCTTCACGTCGCCGGAGGCACTGGAAACGATCGATGCCGGGCAGCAGTGGCTGCTCAACACGGCAGACTTCGTGATCGCCCCGCTGACGACGCCGTTCATGGTGGGGAGCATCATGATTCTGTTCCACGACCGCCGGGTTCGGAAGGAGGCCTATGACCTGGAGACCGCGGCGGGCACCATGGATACAGGTACATGGTGACGCAGCTCCCCCGCGCGGATGAGGTCTCCAGCACGCTGCGCGAGATCCTGGCCGGGCCGGACTTCAGCACATTCGAGGAGCCCGGCAGGTGGCGGGCAATCGACTGGGCGCTCGACTTGCTCCGCGATCTCTGGAACTGGATGCTCGGATTCATGGGGAACGAGGTGACCTGGCTGGAGGAGGCCCTGGCGATCCTTGTCTCGCTGGTCGTGGTGGTGGTCGCGGTGAGGATCGTGTCCAGGCACGGCAGGGGATTGCTGGGCAAGGGGAGGGAGGACACCGCCGCAGGGGTATCGGACAGCGTGGCCGTGACGGCGAGCGAGTGGCTGGCGATTGCGACCCGACGGGTGGGCAAAGGGGAGTTGCGACCGGCCGCGACCGCGCTCTACCAGGGATTCCTGCTCACGCTCGAACACCGGGGCGCCCTCGTCTTCCACAACTCAAAGACCCCCGGTGACTACGTGCTCGAGATCTCCCGGGGCAGCACCGGAGCCGCGACACACGGGGACACGGTCACGAGCTTTCTCGACTCCTTCCAGGACTTCTCTTTCGGATACGAGCAACCCACCGCCGCGGGGTATGCCGGGCTGGCAAGACTCGCCCGCGACGCGGGCTGCCCGGCCGAGACGACGGAGACGGAGCCCGCTCCCGGTGAATGATCCGAAGAGCGGAACGCGAACCCCTGGAGGGCGGCCTTTCCTCTGGGTGGGACTGATCCTCGTCGCAGCGTTGGTGGCGGGTTACCTCGCGCGGCCACAGGGGCGGAGGGCAACGGATGTCCGGCGCAGTTCCTTTCGGACGACTCCCGACGGAGTGGCCGCGCTGGCCCGCGGTATTGACCGGCTGGGCCGTCACGTGGAGCCGCGGATCACGCCGCTTGTAGACGCGGACCCGTTGCGAGGCACGCTCGTGCTCCTGCAGCCGCGGGCTGCGCCGAGTCCGCGTGAAGTGACGGCACTTCTGGATCATGTCCGCGCGGGCGGCACGCTCCTGTTCGCACCGGTCTACCTGGCAGGCGCCCAGGAAACAACGGAGACGCCTCTGATGGACTCGCTCGGGATCTACCTGCGGTTCCGATCCTTGCCGGAAGAGGTGCGGGACGAGAGTCTGCCGCAAGCGGAGTGGAGCAACCAGGCGCTGGCGGACGGGTTGCCGCCGCCCGAAACGGTCATGCACGGCTTCCGGGTACGTGGCGAAGACCACGACACGGTGTCCATGCGCGTGCAGCGCCTTATGCACGTGCGCGACAGCGAAGACGAAGAGTGGATCGGCGCCGCGGAGCTCACCCTCGGAGAAGGGCGCGTCGTGGTCTTCGCCGACGCCGGACCCCTTGCCAATGCGCGTGCCGGCGACGACCCCCTGGCGGTGCTCGCGGTCCGCGCAGCCCTCGCCTACACCGGGGAGGCCGACACGGTCTTCTTCGCCGAATACCACCAGGGGATCCGTGGCTACAACACCCGCGCCGAGGTGCTGGCGAACTTCTTCCTGGGCAGCCCCCGAGGAAGGACGCTCCTGCACCTCATCGCGGTATGCCTTCTTGTCCTCGCCTGCCTGGGGTTGCGGTTCGGCGCTCCGACACCGGGAGTGGCCCCGCCCGACCGGGAGCGCAGGTCACCGCTGGAACACGTCTCGGCCCTGGGGGACCTGTACCGGAAGGCCGGCGCCTCCAACACGGCGGCGCTTCGGTTGCTGTCGCGGCTGGCGAGAGTTGCACGTCACCCCCCGCCACGCACCACGGCCGAGGCCGACGCGCTGCTGCGGAAGCTCGACACCGGAGAGGGCACGAACACGGCGCTGGAACGCGCACGGCAGGGCCTGCGCACAGCCCCCCCGGACCTCACAACAATCGCCACGGGAATCGACGAACACCTGGCAAGGAGACTTTGATCCATGACACCGCCCTCAGCGGCGCTGCGCCTGCTCGGTGATCTCGAGCAGGTCGTGCTCGGCCAGCACGCCGTGCTCAGACAACTCATGATCACCCTGCTCGCCCGGGGGCACGCCCTGGTCGAGGGTGTCCCCGGAACCGCCAAGACGCTCGCGGTGCGGGCGCTGGCCAAAGGGCTCGGCCTGGACTTCGGCAGGGTGCAGTTCACCCCCGACCTGATGCCCACCGACCTGGTAGGGGTGAACATCCTCGGTGACTCGGGGTTCACCTATCGGCCGGGACCCGTCTTCGCCGATCTGCTGCTGGCCGACGAAATCAACCGGGCGCCGCCCAAGACGCAGGCGGCCCTGCTCGAGGCGATGGAGGAGCGGCAGGTGACCGTCGACGGGCGGACCCGCCCGCTGCCCGCCCCCTTCACCGTCTTCGCCACCCAGAATCCGGTCGAGTATGAGGGGACCTACCCCCTGCCGGAGGCTCAGGTGGACCGTTTCCTCATGAAGGTCGTGGTGGACTATCCGCCGGAGGAGGCCGAACGGGCCATCCTGGACCGCCACGAGGCCGGGTTCAGGGCGGACGATGAGCTGACCTATCCGATGGGCGAACCCATGACCCGTGAGGAGCTGCTGGAGAAGCGAGCCGCGGTGGACCGGGTTCACATGGACGAACGGGTACGGCGGTATGTGACCAGCATCGTGCGTGCGACAAGAAGCGACGCCGCCTTCGTGCTCGGGGCGAGCCCCAGGGCCGGAGTCGCGCTCTTCCAGGCCGCGCGCGCCGAGGCCTACCTGTGCGGGCGGGACTTCGTGACTCCGGACGACGTCAAAGCCCTCTCCTTCCCCGTCCTGCGGCACCGGGTGGTGCTGACTGCGGAGGCGGAGGTGGAAGGACGCTCTTCCGACGACGAACTCAGGTCGCTGCTCGAGACGCTGGAGGCCCCCCGATAGGGCGGCCCGCGGTCCAGGGCGAGGTCTCCATTGCCACCGAAAGTGAGAGGGCGCCCCGGCTATCCCTGATCCCGAGCGGTCGCACATTGGCGCTTCTGGGAGCGTCGTCGTTTCTGTTCCTGGTCAGCACCCCGGCGGCGCTGGCGGCCGACGCCCTGATCCTGCTGTTGGCTTTCGTCGACGGCAAACGCACCCGGGCGCCTTCCGCCGCCCGCAAGGCGCCGCGAATCTCCGCGATGGCGGCTACCACCGACATCCTCATCACGGTGACCAATCCCTCCGGGCGGGGGGTCACGGTCAAGGTCACAGACGACCTCCATCCCTGCCTGAGGCGCCTGCCCGGACCCGGCGGCGTGGACGAATGGGACACGGGGAGGCGGGTCGAAGTTCCCGCAAGTTCGTCGGCACGGTGTCTCTACAGGATCGTGCCCCGCTCCAGGGGCTTCCTGACGCTGGGCGCAATTCATCTGCGCACGCTGTCCCCGTGGGCGCTGGCGTGGCGCCGCTCCCGCACGGACGCACGGGACATTCTACAGGTGCAGCCCGGGGTGCGGGACCTGCTGCGCGACAGAAGCGGCTACGCGATCCGGCGCCGGCTGCGCACCCCGGGACCGCGCCGCAACCGTCAGTGGGGGGACGGGCGCGAGTTCGAGAGTCTGCGCGACTACTCCCAGGGAGACGATCCGCGTGCCATCGACTGGAAGGCGTCCGCCAAGAGGCGCAGGTACGTGGTGCGCAACTACGAGGCCGAGCGCAGTCAGAACATCGTTCTGGCGATCGACGCCGGGCGGCACATGCGCGAACGGCTGTCGCCGGTGCGCGAACGGATGGACTACGCGCTTGGTGCGTGCATGATGCTCGCCAGCCGAGCCCAAAACTTCGGTGACCGGATCGGCGTCGTGGTCTTTGACGACCGCATCCGGCACGTGTCGCCCCCCCGCCGCGCGGACCCGGCGGCGCTCGCCAAGGTGTTCGCGGGGGTCGAGACACAGCTGGTCGAACCCAACTATCCCCTGGCCCTCGCGACGCTGGGCCGGACGTTCCGCAAGCGATCGCTCGTGATCCTCTTCTGCGATGTCATCGACGGATCCGTGTCCAGGGCGCTGATGAATTCGCTCGCCCGGATCGGGCGCGCCCACCTTCCGCTCGCGATCGCGATCCGCAACCCCGCCCTGGAAGCGGCTGCCACACAGGAGGTGGCCGAAGCGGAGGACGCCTACTACCGGGCCGCGGCAGAGGAGCTGGTGCAGGCGCGTGCGACGACCCTCCAGGTCATGCGGCAGTCCGGGATCCTGGTCGTGGACACGCCGCCCGGGGATACCCTGGTCCGCACCCTCGACAAATACATGGAGATCAAGGAGCGGGGGCTGTTGTAGCGCTAGCGGCTCTCGTTCGGAAGCCCCGCGGGAGTGGCACGCCGGGAGTCGCCCGACCGTCTCCCCGCAAAACCGAAGTAGAGTACCAGCAGCACGGCGGTGGCACCGCCGAAGACGAACTTGGCCATTGCCGGTAGCCCGGACGGTGAATAGAAACCCTCCACCAGACCGGCAAGCACCAGCATCAGCCCCGCGCCCGCCAAGAGGGAGAGGAAGGCGCGGCCACGCTCTCTCAGTGCTTCCGCCCGGGTCCGCCGGCCCGGCATGAGCAGGGCCGACCCCAGCCCGAACCCGGCGCCGCCGGAGATGCAGATCGCGGTGAGTTCCAGAAACCCGTGCGGGAACACGAATGCAAGGATGACCCCGAGCACGCCCTCGTTGGCGTAGGCCCCGAGGGTGGCGCCGAGCGACATGCCGTTGGTCAGCAGGATCCCCAGCGTGCCCAACCCGGCCAGGAAGAACCCACCGGCGAACGCGAGGAACGTCACGCCGACATTGTTCGTCATGAGGAAGGAGGAAAGCACCGGCATCTCGGTCGCATCGACATCGTCGGGCAGGTACCGCGCGTTGATGTCGCCCTTCGCGGTGTTCTCCGCGCGTGTCATCATCCCCTGTCCCGCCAGGGCCCGGCCGAGGACCGGGTCGTCGCGGACGGCTCTGTAGGTGGCCACCGCGGGGCCGTAGAGGAGGAGCGTCGCCAGGAGGATCTGCCGGTGATAGCGCCGAACCGCACGCGGGAATTCTACCGCGACCCAATGCCCCAGCGAGACCGCTGCCTGCCCCCGGGCACGGTAGAGCAGGTTGTGCCCGGCACCCGCCCAGCGCCCCACGGTGCCCAGCAACCCGGGGGACGCACCGTAGGTCCGGGCCCGCGCCAGGTCCGCCGTGACGCCCCGGTACAGCTGTCCGAAGGCGCGGACCTCCTCTTCGCTGAAGCTCCGCAGGCCCCGCTTCCTGCCCTTCTCCACCAGATCGACGTATGCGGCCCACTCCTCCCTCTGTTCCCGCGCCATCGTGGCAGCCTGGAGACTGGCGCCCCCGCGCCGGGCCGCATGCCGGGGGGCCTCGTCCTCGTGGAGCCTCACCAGATTCTCGTCGATGGTGCGATTGAGGCGCTCCGGATCACCCTCGAGCGCGAAGCTGAGCGCCTTCATGACCGATGCGGCCACGCGGCGGCGCACCTCGGCGTCCAGCCCCTCGCGGCGCGCCAGGTATCCGGCCAGGAGTTCGAACTGCTCGACCGATAGCACGGGTCGCCCCACCCGGCCAGGGGGAAGCGCATCGGCGCCGAGAAGTTCGCTTCCACCGGCATCGCGCACGACGATCGTTCCGGCCACCAGGTCGCCCAGCCTCTGGGCCCGACGGTTGACGACAATACACACGGCGCCCGCCATCCCGGAGATTGCCGGCTGCAGGTCAACAACCCGGATCAGGTTGCGGAGCACGGATCCCTGAAAGGACAGGGGCTCGCCTCCGACATGAATCACCCGCAGTCCGACCACCCGCTTCCCGGGGGTGCGGCCACCGCCAAGTCCCTCGAAGAGGAGGAAATACCCCCACTGGGCGAAGAAGATGGCGAAGATGAGCACGGTCGCGCTCATCGACTGCACCACGCTGCCCAGTGCACCGGCGTAGGCCATCAACATCCTGAGCAGGATGAGGGTCACCCCGAGGACGGCCAGGTCGATCGCGAGTGCCGCCGCGCGCGAACCCAGGTCGGCGAGCACGTAGTCGAGGCGCACGTGTTCCGGGGTATCCACCGTGACCCGGCGGTGAAGGGACGCCGATGGAGGAAGTTGTGTCATGGCAATGCGGCTGCGGGTCGCCAATGCCGGAGGAGGGACTTGAACCCCCGACACGCGGATTATGATTCCGCTGCTCTGACCAACTGAGCTACTCCGGCGAAGCGCACCAAAGCTCCCCCAACGGAGGGGACTTGTCAACCGACGTCCACGCCCCCCTTCTTATACTGCAGCCACCGGCCAGGCCGCCCGCGGCTGATGCATCCCGGCAACCACCGACTGCCGACCACCTTCGGAGGACCGTCTCATGGACTTCGGCTTTATCCTGATCCCCCTGGCGACGACCCTGGGCCTCCTGGGCCTTCTCAGTTCACTGCGGATCCTTTGGGAATACGAGCGCGGCGTGGTCTTCCGGCTCGGGAAACTGACGCGGGCGAAGGGTCCGGGCCTGGTCTTCATGGTACCCTACGGAATCGAGCGCATGCGCAAGATGGACCTGCGCATCATCGCGCTGGACATAGCCCCCCAGGACACAATCACCAAGGACAACGTGAGCTGCACGGTGAACGCGGTGGTGTACTTCCGCGTGGTCGATCCTGCGAAGGCCGTGGTCGAAGTCGAGGACTACTACTTCGCCACCAGCCAGATCGCGCAGACCACCCTCCGCAGCGTGGTGGGGCAGTCCGAGCTGGACGAGCTGCTGGCCCAGCGGGAGCGGATCAACGAGCACGTGCGGCGCATCATCGACCAGGAGACCGACCCCTGGGGGATCGAGGTCACCAGCGTCGAGATCAAGGACATCGACCTGCCCAAGGAGATGAAGCGGGCCATGGCGAGGCAGGCCGAGGCCGAGCGCGAGCGGCGCGGCAAGGTGATTGCCGCCGAGGGCGAGTTCCAGGCCTCCAAGAAGCTGGGCCAGGCGGCCCAGGTGATCGCCCGGGACCCGATCGCGCTGCAGCTCCGCTTCCTGCAAACCGTCGTGGAGATCGCGGCCGAGAACAACTCGACCACCCTGTTCCCGATCCCCGTCGACCTCTTTGCCCCATTCGTGGAACGTGCGAAGGGAGCCGGTGGCGGCCAGCTGCCCCGGCAGCTCGGCAGCGACGATGCCAAGGCGCTGGCGGCGGCTGCCGTGGAGGGGCTGGGGATCGGCTCGGACGAGGTGGTCAAGGCTCTGGAAGCGGGCGACGCGGAGGGCTTCCTGGAAGGCGCGAAGAAGCTGCTGGCCGCGCGGGCCGAAACCCCGAGTGACGACTGACGGCTTCCTCCAGGAGTCCGTGACAGAAATCCCGGCTGCCAGCCCGACAGAGCACTTGAAGCCCGAATCACGGCAAGAAGTCACGTAAAGTCAACCAGGACTGCACGATCTGCGTTTCTTGCCGTTGGACTGGACCTTGCTGGACCGTGCCGCGACAGCGGGAAAAACGGGTTTGATTGGCGGGACTCCCGCGCCCGCGCCGCCACTTCGCTGAAGTTCCCGGAAGCCCTCCTCGCCCTCGTCCCGGGAAGCCATGTCGTCCGGGCGCATCGGCGTTCCGACCTGGCCGAAGCGCGACGCCGAGATGCTGGCGGACTTGGGCGGACTGGCGGGACGGTGAGCGTTCGGACACGCCGTGGAGTCCATCCGGTGGATGGGCTAGGCGGGCAGAACCGACCGGTCGCCCGTGATGGCGGGCACCGCCGAATTCGGCCGGTCCGGCCTCGCCGAACATCTATGGCCGCCCCCTCCCGGCGGCATTGTAGCGCGGATTCGAGGCGGACGGGTTCGCCCACTTCTCGACCGCCTCGTGGCGGGCCTCTCTGATCTCTTGGTCATGAGGACCGCTCGTTTTCCGGGGCTCCAGGGAGGGAATAGTTCTCAAACCCGCGTATGACGGCCTCGCGAAGTTCGGGATTCTCTTCGTGGAACTTCTGAACGGTTTTCAGAATTGCTTCCAGGTTCCCCCTTATGCTGGCCAGTGCGTTTTGGTGAACAGCCGACGGCCCCATCGTAAGCATCCCATGGGCTGCGTGAGCCTTAAGTGCGGCCGCCATGATAGCGCCCAATCGTTCCGCCTCACTGTCGGTGATGCTCATGGTTCCATCCTTTCGCGGAAGTCGGTAAACTCTTGACGGAACACCTTCAGTTCGTCGTCACTGGAGCCCGACCCCATGCGGCCCTGGTCGGCTAGGACCTCCTCCACCCCGTCGAGGCGTTCGACGATCTCTCCCAGCGGCGTTGTCGCTGATCCGGCGGTAGGACTGCTCCTCCGAGGCGGCAATCTCGCTGGCGATCCGTTCGCGGTCTTCGGGCGTGAGGCTCATGGGGGGCGTCTCGTGTTGGCGAGGGGATGCGCGTTTGTAAAGGAATCTACCCGAAACACGTCCCGGTGTCATGCAACGTGTTACGTTGCAATGCCCCCCGGCGCTCCGCCGCACCGTCCCAACCTTCACGGCCAGCTCTTCGAACCACGGTACCCAGTGGAACATTTTCGTCATCCGCACACCCCCCTCATACCCAGCCCGGTCTGCAATCCCGGCACGGCGACGCGCGGCGGTATCGGCTTCTTGCTCCCATGTGTTCGGCTCCGTTCCGGCATTTACGCCCAGACCGATGCGCGCATCGGCAATGCGGACGCCCAGGTCAACCGGAATCTCGGCGTCGCGTGGGCCGTTTCAGTCTCGCGCTCAAGCTCTTCGGACGCCGCCCACTCCACGCGATAGGGTCGATCGTGCTTGTCCGGCCCGTCCCTATCATCTCGCTTCATCACGAGAGCGTCAGCAAAGCCGTGTCCGCCATCCAAGCTGACTTGGACGCGGAAGTAGTGCTCGGGAGCTCCTCTGGTTTTCCCGAACCTGGTCTTGATGTCGTAGGGCATGAAGATCCTTCGAGGGGGGACGGGTCAGGGACAGTCAACGAATCTCGGAGCGGAAGTCTGGGGCGGAGTCAGTCGGCGCGGCAAGATTCAGCGGATGTCCCGGTCGCGTTCAACTCTCGGCGAGCGTGGGATTGATTCGCCATCCGGACCACCGCCAGCCGCGCTTCGCGAGGCCCGTTGAACGGATTCCGCAGAGCGTTCGTGGGGTTGCTCCGCCACCGCGCTGACCGCGGCTGGTGACGGGTCTCGGACACGTCGTCGACGGGGTTGTTCTGACGCCGCTAAGGCCGGGGAGCCGGCCTACCCTGGGTTATAACACAGGGGCCTGGCGAGGGGTGTGCCCCTTCGAACCCCGGGAGACCCGCGCTCCGGTGGAGTTCGCGGGCGGGGCGTCGCCCCAGTTCCCTCCGTGGCGGCGCATCCCGATGGGCAAGCGCCGCACGGTCCTGGTCGCCGTCCGCGTAACGCCGACCGAGTTCGCCGACTGGCGGGCCAAGGCCACGGCCGCCGGCGTGTCCCTGTCGGCGCTGATACGCCGGGCGATGGCGCGCACGCGGACGTGGACGGCCCCGGCGGCCGAGGTCGAGCGCGAGCGCACTCGGCAGGTCTCGCGCATCGGCGGCGGACTGTCGGTGGCCTGAATCACGGCAGGAGATCACGTAAGTCAAACTGGGACTGCACGATCTGCCACTCTTGCCATTGGACCACGTTCGGTCCCATCGGGTCGCGAAAGCGGGAAAACCGGTATGGATTAGCGGGAATGTTGGTTCGTCCCCGCAGGGTCTCGATACACGTACATCTCGCTCCAAATCAAGGGGCCGCCTCGGTTGCCATCGATCCCTACTCAGCATCATCCAACAGGCCGTCCAAGAGGGAGGCCGATAGATCCACCGCGTCTCTGGAGGACTGCTTGACCAAGTCTCGAAGGGCAACCGCATCGCTCATAACGTTGACGAACCGCGGCTGCAACTCCAGATCCGGCACAGGTAGTGGGATCGACCCCAGTTCCCTCGCGTTGATGTTGGCTTGGCCTATGGCACTGCGGGCCATCGCAAAGAGTCGGTCCTTCATGGCTGCCGAGTTCATGGCGGCCCACACATAGCCGGGCAGGACGCGAGACTCGACCAGTCGCAACCGGATGAGGTAGGAGGCCACGACGGCCGGACACCAACCGTCCCATGACCCAGTCTTTCCTGCTCGTGCCGTACCGAATCTGCGCCTGTTCATTGAGATGTTCGGCGGGATGCGGTCGGCGCTCTGGACGTGGGCCAGCGAGCAAGCCGTACCCCCCGCGACTTCGGCGAGGCGCTTCTTGCGCACCGGCCGCGCGGCCTTGAAGCGACCTACCGGGACACGGATTTCTGGAGCGCCGCCGCCCTATCATGGAGGCGTGGGGCCGGTGCATCGCGCCTGAGATTCAGGGGTGACACCGAAAATCACTACCCTAAAACGGGTTGCGTGGCGGTGAGCGTGCCGCTACCGTCCGGTGCCTCCGTGAAAAGGGGCTGGAGAGGACAAAGTGGGCAGGTCCCGCCTTCGGGCGGGCCGGTCCACGACCAAAACGAGGGGAGCATGAGGAAGTTGATTGGACTGATGGCAGTTGCCTTGGCGGGATTGGCCAGCACGGGAGAGGGCGCCGAGGCACAGGTGGAGCAATGCCAGCCACGAGGAATCCGTGCGAGCCGCGACATTACGCATATCTGCCTCGAGCTTTCAGAGGGGTTCTATGACAGGTATGCGGCTTTCCGGATGACAGTCACCTCTCCGCTGGGCTCCACACGTAGCGGCTTCTGCGACACGGAACCACTGAGGGGAGGATGCGCTGTCTACAGAGGGGATCCGGTGAAGCTTCAGTTTCGATGCCCGGGAGATTCCGCCGGAGATTTCTGCTACGAGACCTCTCCAATGCAGATTGTGATCGAGGGATCGCCAGTCGAGCCTACTTTCGGGTACGATGACTCATTGCAGAGGATCGTGGAGACACCCGGAATCTGGGAGGTTGCGTGGCGAGGCGCGGCAACCTGCACGAAGGAGGATGAGAGCACCATGGAGAGCGAGCGGAAGTGCTACCTGCGCTGAGCTTAAGCCGAGGACGGTGGAGCGGATCGCCGAATACTGCGAGCTCGAGGCGAGTGGCCGAAGGCGGTACTCGGCGCGTGACGGAGGCATATCGGAAGTAATACCGGCGACACGTGTTGATTTCGAGGCAACGGCGGCCCGGCGGGGGTGGGCCTGTCGGAAGGAGGCACAGTGAGTCAGAAACCTTCCCAGCTGACACCGACCTCTGCGTCGGCACCAGACGGCACGGCGGCGGACTCTGTACTCCCACTGCACCACGTTGACGAGGTTCGGCGGGACCGGAGCGAGGATTCCGTTCGCCTCTTGGACGATGTGGAGAGACTTCGCCGACGGCGTCAACGCGATAGCGTCCGTCTTCTACAGGAGTTGACGCCGCATCTGCGCGCGGCCCGCATGGTCGAGCGCGAACTGGATCGACATCTCGCGCGCCGCTTCAACGTCTTCCGCTACGTCCGCGACGACGAACTCGGCCTCTCGCAGATCGTCGCCGAACTGCTCGATCCGGTCGCCGAGCACGGCCAGGGCACGACCTTTCTGGAAGCCATGTTGGAGCTGCTGGGGGTTCCGCTTCGGTTGACCGCCACCGACAGGATCCGTGTCCTGCAGGAGCGCGGGATCCCGGGACCCCGGTTCATTGACGTCACAGTGGACATCCCGACTGACGACGGACTCTTCTGTCTCGCGTTCGAGAATAAACCCTACGCCGAGGACCAGCCCGGTCAATGCTGGGCCTACGTGAAGTTTCTCAAGAAGCAGTACGACGGACGCTGCCTCCTGGTCTATTCCCCACCGCGCTACCGGATGCCGGAGGAGTGCAGTCTACCGAGGAAGCATCGCCAGCACTGGGAGAACCACTTCTACGTGCTACCCTATGTTGGGGACGATGCGCCGCTTGCCGACGACGATCCTTCCGGTGGTGATGGCGCGGCGCTCTTGCAGACGGACTCCGGTGAGGATGACGATGCGTTCGCTGGGGATAACGCCACTGATCACGCTTCCGCGGCGGCCCAAGATGACGCGGCTGTCGGGGATGGCGCCTCGCTTGCGGACTGGTTCGGAACCTGCTGCAAGCTCTGCGATGCCGAACGCCTGAGATGGTTCCTCAGAGAGGCGCAACTGTACTGTCAACACCATTTCGGAGAATCAACCATGACCGACACTGAAGCTCGCTACATTAGCAAATACCTCGACGAAAACCCGAGACACCTGCATGCGGCATTTGCCGTGGCACGTGCGTGGCCTGGGGTCAAGCACGATGTGTGCCGACGCTTCCTGGAGCACCTGAGGGACAGGGTTGAGGAGCGGGTTCGGAAAGAGATGCCGGAGAGCGCCGGTGATTTGCACGTCGGGTGCCATTACGGCGGAAACAAGAAATGGTGGTCAAGCTACTTGTGCGTTTACCGACCCGGATGGGTGCGGTGCGAAGACGCATTGGATCTTGGATCGGACGGGAGAACCGCGGTCGTGCTGACATGCGGCAGAGGTCCGAACGGGTGGCACTGGGGTGTGTGTAACGGAACGGCCAAGAACAATATGTCCGAGCAAGATAGGCAACGCTGCGACGCACTCGAAAGCGCACTGAAGGGGCGTGGTCTCGCGCTTCCGAGCGGCGACAATAGCTTGCCGCAGTTTCAGTGGTCCCCACGTTACCAGGACTGGAGCGACTTCATCCCTGAACTCGTCCAGGAAATGGCCGACAAGCGTGGCAAGATCACCGACCACTACGTCAACGAGCTGCTCAAGGTCGCCGAGAAGGCAATCCCCGCCATTGACGAAGTCGAACTGGAGAACAGGAGCCCCTCAGCTTCGCGGGATTCCTGAACCGCCGGGCTGGCAAGACCAGCGCCCAATCCGGTTCGCGTTCGCGGCCTCGCATTTGCGCGACCAGCCCGACCCGCTGCTCCGCGCCTGCCCCGGATCGCGGGCTACGGCGGCGGCAACCCTTCGAGCACGAGTCAGGCATTAGGCTGGAAGCCCCGGTGTCGTACAAGGTCCGTTGAACGGGTTCCCCGTGGCGCGCGTGAAGACGCCGGGACGCTACGGCGACGGCGCACGGACGCGGAGGGCTCGGCCTGTACCTCCGCGTCCACCGGATGAAGTCCGGGCGGGTCTCCAAGTCCTGGGGCCAACGCATTCGAGTGGGGTGGGCGATGTCACGACCGCCGATGTGCTCGCCATCCTAGAATCCATCTGGTCGCGAAAGCCCGCGACCGCGAGGACCGTGCGTCAGAGGATCTGCACGGTGATGAAGTGGGCCGTCGCGAAGGGCTACCGGTCGGACAACCCGGCGGGGGACGCCATTGCCGCCGCGCTCCCGCGGAATGGGAACACGACCCGGCATTTCAGGGCGCTCCCGCACGGCGAGGTGTCCGCGGCCCTGGTCAAGGTCCGCAACTCGGGGGCCTACGCTGGCGGCAAGCTGGCGTTCGAGTTCATGGTCCTGACGGCGGTACGGTCGAACGAGGTCCGGGGCGCGACATGGGACGAGATCGAGCACGATGTCTGGATCATTCCCGCCAGCCGCATGAAGGGGAAGCGCGAGCACCGGGTTCCCCTGTCAGGGCGGGCGTTGGAGATCCTTGGGGAAGCCCGGAAGCTCCACGACGGGGGCGGGTTCGTGTTCAGGGGTGCGAGGGGGCGCCGTGTCGACTCCTCGATGTTTGGCTCCTTGCTCCGGCGTCTCGGCGTCGAGGGTACTCCCCACGGCATGAGGTCCTCGTTCCGCGACTGGTGCTCGGAAACGGGCGTGGCGCGCGAGGTGGCCGAAGCGGCGCTGGCCCACGCCATCAAGAACAAGGTGGAGGCCGCCTACGCCCGCTCCGATCTGCTTGGAGCGGAGGCGCGAGGTCATGGAGGCTTGGGCCACTTATCTCGCTGGCCGGGGAGCAGGCAACTGAGTCCAACGCGATCTCCTCTCGTCTCCCCACCGCCCCCCCACGGGATCACAGGCCATGTTCGGGCGTTCCGGAGGCATTTCGGGTAACCTACGGGCTGTAGAATGGCCCAGGATCGACGACCGCACCCTCCCGAGGGGTACGGGTAGGGTCGAAATCGGCCGCTCGGTAGGAAGCGTCGCAGTCGCCACGGCGAACGGACTCGCCCTCGTCGCCCGCAAAGGCCCGCGACCACGGCCCGGCAACCGCCGTCTCGGGCGGCGCGCGGGAGGGTTTCGCGGGCGGTGCCGCCGGGCTGGCTTGAGCCACTCTACTGTGGCTAAGCCAGCCTACCCCTTGTGGGAACAAAGGGGCTGACGAGGGGCTCCGCCCCCTCGACCCCCAAGAGGTCCCGCGCCGATGCGCGCAAGATCGCGGGCGACGGGTTCGCCGCGATGGCTAATCGCCGCTTCGCCGACCGCCGCCGGACAGCCATGGGCGCGAACGGGGGCGAGGTTCCGGAGGCGGTCCCCCGCCCTCCGCCGCGCCGACACCGGCGCGGAAACCAGGGGGTCCAAGGGGGGCAGAGTCTCACCTTGCCAGACCGCGACGTTAAAGTTGCGCGAGCTCGCTCATGAACCTTGGCCTATAGCCTACGCCTAAGGGGGTGGAGCTCGAAACCCGTCCCCCACAACAACCCCGCTTCCCGGCCGTGAGCGGGCGCGCCGTACTTCCGGAAGTGGCACCGTCGCTGGGCCGATACTACATTTACAACGGTATGTCGCGTGCGTTCCTGCCTTGGGGAGCGAGCATGGGTGGACTGTCAGGAGGCAGAAGCGAGTGAAGATCCCGGCGGCGTACACGGAAAAATACACGAATGCCCGGCGGACCGACCCGGTGGCCGTGGACAACTACCTGAGGCATACGGGAATCGGCGACCCGGAACTCGATCCCGTAATGGAAGAGCTCTCCGAGATGCCTCCGGCCGAACTGCACCGTTTCATCGGGGCCGGCATCGAGGGGCACGATCACATTTTGCGAGCTGGGCCGGAGCCCCTGCGCGAGTTCTTCAAGAACCTTGAAGAGCCTTCCTGGCTGGACTATGACGCCCTGCGTCCGGGGATCCGCGCCTTCCACAAGAATGTGGACCTCATGTTGGTCGCGTTCGTCACCGGAGTGCTCGTGGAGGGCTTCTCGACGCTGATCGCCAAGTCGTTCAACATCACCGGACGGGTGGCGTCTACGAAGAGGCGCCTGCAGCAGAACAACCGCCATATGATGGACATCTTCTTTCCCCACGGTATGCGGAGAGACGGCGACGGGTGGAAGCTGTCCGCGCGCATTCGTTTCGTGCATACCCGGATCAGGACCTTCTTGCGAAGTCCGACGAGTGGGACCACGAGGCCTGGGGCACGCCGGTGAGTGCGGCGCATCTGGGTTTCGCCATTTCCGTGTTCTCGAAACGCCTGCTCGAGTACTCGATGCTTGTGGGCTCGCAGTTTACCAGGGAAGAGCAGAAGAGCGTAATGGATGTCTGGCGCTACGCCGGATACGTCATGGGCATCCCGGAGAGTATCCTCTACACGTCGACCGCGGATGCGGAGGGGATATACAAAATCAGCTATCTCTGCGAGCCGCCGCCGGACGCCGATTCGATAGCCGTGGCGAACATGCTGATCCAGGCGATCCCCGCCGTTGCGGATGTCACGGAGCCAGCCGAGCAAGAGAAGCTTGTGAGATTGGCCTACCGCCTTTCGCGAGCGCTCATAGGTGAAAGCCTCGCCAGGGCATTCGATTTCCCAAGGAAGCCTCCCTGGGAAGTGGGAACACTGTTCCAGTACCGGACGAAACAGCGTGTGCTGCGACGTCTGGCAGGCTCCCAGAGGCTTCGGGCGAACAACTTCACCCAGCTGCTCCAGATCTCGGTGTACGACGACGAGGGACTGAGCTACAGGATGCCCGACCACGTCCACACGGCGAAGTCGCTCAATTGGTGAAGTAGGCCTTGGCCACTCTCCACACCCTGCCGGTGCGGTCCAGCCGCACCTTTGCCGTGGGCATCGAAATCCTCCCCAAACCACTGCGCGGGGAGATCACGGTCGCGTACCTTCTCCTCCGCGTGTCCGACTATCTGGAAGACAATCAGGAACTCGGTGACGACGAGAAGGTTGTGTTGCTCGAGGAGTGGAGGCGCGTACTCGGCGGTAGTGGAGACCGGGACGCTCTGATCGACCGGCTGGGCGAAGCGGAGGAAGACACGCCGGACGCGCTTGTCGCCCGGCACACCGCCACCGTGCTCGGCGGACTGGACCGGCTGGCACCCGCGTCGCGCGAGATCCTGGTGAGCCGCGTGCGGGAGTCGAGTGCCGGGATGGCGCGGTGGACGGAGCGCGGCCCGGTCTTCCGCACCGAGGCGGATCTGGACGACCATATGCATGAAATGGCAGGGCGGGTCGGCCACCTCCTCACCGAAGTGTTCGTGCTCCGGCTCTCGGGTGTGGGGAGCGAGAAGGAAAGGATGATGGAATATTCGGGCTGGCGCTGCAGACGGTGAACGTCATCCGCGGATTGAACGAGGATCGCGACCGGGGCTGGGTGTAATGTGCCGACCGCATTTCTTCCGACACCGGACCTCCCCGCCAGCGAGCTTTTCGAACCGGCCAACCACGGCGCGGCGATGGCGGTCCTCGCCCGGCTGGTCGAAAAGCGCACTCCGGCCCTCAGCCGGGGCAACCCGGAGGTGCTTGCCCGCGAGACCAAGATGACGCGCGGGGAACTGGAGGGCATCACCCGTCGCGCCAAGATGCTGGGCTTCTCGAACCGTGGATCGACCGGTACTGCCGCCACGTGGGAGCGAGCGTGACGGGAGCGCAGGACCGTTAGGATGGCAAGGAAGCGGACCGGGGCCCGTGCGTGAACCGATCGCCGCAAGTCAGGTCCGGACGCTCGACGGTGAGACTGAACCGCTTTTGCCCAGATGACGGGCCCGACCGAACGCCGGGTGGTGGGATTGCATCTGCCCATCGCGGCCCGTACCGTCTGGCATGGACACCTTGGGCCGACAGGTTCCCCTCATCACCCGGGAGGCGCGGAAATGAAGGCGGTATTCGCCATGGACCGGAAGTGGGTCGCCGCCATCGCGATTCTGGCCGCGGCCGCAATCGTCTGGTTCGACGTGGGCTCCGAGGCGAGCAGGCAGCGCATCGAGGCAGTCGAGCGGAGAGTGTTGGCAGACCAGCTGCTCGCGGTTCGATCGCAGATCTGCCAGGGCGAGATCGCCGCAGGCAGGAACACCGAGGTCGAGTGTGCGATCTTCCTTGCCCGAGCGCAGCGCCAGGGCGAGTGGGTCAGCGTTGGCCTGCTCGGCGACGAGCTGGAGAAGGCGAAGAGGACACTGGCGTGGGGGCACCCCAACCAATAGGACGGGAAGCGATGAAGAAGAGCTCGTGGCATTCAACCAGCACGAGTGCGCTCGTCCACCACGTCTGCCCGACGTGTCCCTTCTTGAAGGCGATCCGGGTAGCGTACCTCAAAGAGGGTACGGGCGGAAGGCCGCTCTGCCGCGAGTGCGAGCGGCGGAGCGAAGAGGGGTCGTGTGGAGATGTACGAAAAGCGAGAACGCGAGGACAGGGGACCGGCTACATGAAAGCGTCGGCCTGTTACCACGGTCAGAAATGGGGGAACGTCTACGGGCCGGACGGAAGGGAGTTGGACCCTGGCCCATCGCTTCGGGTTCTCATTCACAGCCATGGCGGCTTCGGGTGGGGCGAGATCGGAGACGGTTCGGCCCAACTCGCGCTGGCCCTGCTCCTGGATGTCACCGGGGACCCCGAGGTCGCCGTGGCCTTCCATGAGGACTTCAAGGCCTCCGTCATAGCGGAGCTTTCGTGGCCCCACCCTTGGCGTCTCGACGAGTCCGCGATCCGTTCATGGCTGTCCGGCGCCCGTGCCGACCTTGAGGTGAACATCTAGCACGAGGACGGAGATGTCGAGGAGCGATTGCCCTCCCGATTTAGAATGGCACTTCCCAGGGAGGCCCCCCCGGCGGGGCAATCTCGCCGGTCCAGTTCCGCCCGGCCGATTCGTTCCGTTGATTGGCCATTCGTGTACCATGCGGTCTCATGAAGCTGCTGCCCGGCTCCGGCCCGGCGATACTTGATGCTGATCCAAGCGATACCGTCCGTTGCGGATGTCACGGACCCGGCCGAGGAGAAGAGGCTCGTGAGATTGGCGTACCGTCTCTCGCGAGCACTCATCGGCAACAGACTCGCTACCGCATCCGACTTTCCGAAGAGGTCCCCTTGGGGCCGCGCCCCCTCCGAAGCGACGATCGACGACTTCACGGCGTTGCGATCGGGAAGGGCTGTTCGCGAGGCCTGTAATGACCGCCGGATGCGGGTGCCGGTGGCGATTCCTGCGTGTCCGGTTCACTTCGAGGGTCGCCGGACACGAAATCGCCGTTCGGCCGGACACAGCCCCGGCCGTCCATGTCGCTGGGGCGCCTTCGGTTGCGCCACGGCCAGCGGAGCGCCGATGCCGATCCGTGCTCCTTGGACGTGGATGGGAGCGACCCCCCATCTCGGCATGCCTCGATCGGCGCCGGGGTGGATGGAGCCGGACAGCCCCATCCTCCCCGCCGCTGCGGGGTCACTCCCAGCCAGCAGTCCCGTGCGGGAAGGCCACGGCGAGCCGTGACGGGGCGCGTCCCGGTCTTGCGCGGCGATGCCGAACAGCCCGATGGCCAAGCGGTCGGCCAACGGGGCCTCCGCCGCCTCGAAGCGGCGCGCGACACCCTTCCGGGACGGATTGCTGGTGCGCTAGCGACCCGAAGGGGACGGGGGCAGGGGTGCGCAAGCACACCCGGCCCCGAACCCGTACCAGGCCCTCGGACTGGGGGGTCGCTAGCGTCAAGGGCTGTGCCGCCCGCGCGGCACGGGCCGGCATGGCCGCCCCAGCGCAAGACGTTGCCGCGCCAGCGGATAAACGGGAAGGCCGGTGCGCATCGCCGGATGGCCAAAGTACGCATCGACCCGTCACGTCGTTTGCGCGCTCAAGTACGGCTCTGATATGGAAGGGCCTCTGTCAAGTTTAGGGTTTCGTTGTGGTAGATGAGCTGAAGGGAGAGGTCGCCCGAGGTTCGCTTCGACGGTGAATCCTCCTGATATACGCCGGTTGGCCGAGGCCAGAGCGGCAAGAATTCGGATTCGTCTGGAGCTGGCTCGATCTAGGAAGCGTGGGTCTCGGGTCCGTTTCCGTGCCCGGCCACATAGGAGCCTCGAGCGTTCTCCTACCGTGCCTCGGGCGACCTCCTTGTTCAGCATTCTGTGATGTGGTCCTTATCTATGGTTCTCAGGCGGCCACCCGAACTGTCTGCGTGTCTTCCGGGGTGTCCTGCATGAGCGCCCACACGAACCCGACGAGCTCCCTCGCCACCGCCACCGCCGCGATCTGGTTGTTCTTCCGGAACGCCAGCCGCTTGAACACCTTGTGGAGCCGGTGCTGCGCCTTCCAGCTGTGCGCGACGGCGTCGGGCGGCTGGCCCTGCTGCCGACGCTTCAGGACCACTCCCCGCCGAGGCGGAAAGCGGTAGCTCCAGGCCGCCTGTACCAGCACGTGACGAACCCGGCTGTTGCCCGCCTTCGTGATCGATCCCTGCCGTCGGCTCCCCCCGCTCGAGTGCTCGGTCGGCACTAGGCCTACATAGGCCATCAGCTTGCCTGGATGTTCGAAGCGCCGGAAGTCCCCGATCTCGGTCACCAGCACCATCGCCGCCTGGGTCGAGATCCCCTTCAGGCAGCACAGCCGGCCGACCGCTTCCTTGTAGGACGGCTCCAGCGCAAGCGCCTCGATCTGCCGGTCGAGCTCCTCGCGGCGGTCCAACTTGTAGTCCAGCAGCGCCAGATACTCGCCGAAGACGGCCTGGTCCTCCGTCTCCAGCACCGCATCCCGCTGGATTGCGCGCAGCCACGTCATGTGCTTGCCCGTCCAGTTCTGGCCCTCCCGGTACACCAACCCCCGCCGCGCCAGGAACTTCAGGATGTAGTGACGAGACTTCAAAGCCTCTCGCTGGAACGTCTCCCGGCAGCGCACCAGGTCGCGCACCCGCTCCTCCCGCTCCGTCGGCACCCGGATCGTCACCAGCTCCCCCGCCCGGTACAGCCGTGCCAGGTCCTCGGCGTCCTTGCGGTCATGCTTGCGCCGCTCGCCCGGCCGCCGAGGGATCAGCGACGGAGCCACAATCTCGCACGCGTGGCCCCAGTCCCGTATCATCCGCTCCAGCACGTAGCCCGCGCCGCTCGCCTCGTAGCAGGCGCGAACCTCATGCTCCCGGGCCAAGCGGTCCAGCACCCGCCTCAGCCCCCGCGGATCGTGCGACAGCCGCTTCACCAGCGTCGGCTCCCGCGCATCTTCCGGCAGCACCGCGATCATCACGCTGTCCTTGTGGACATCCATCCCGACGTACACCTTGGTCTCGTTCTTCATAGGGCCGGTCTCCTGTTCCGGTTGCGACTCAACCGTCGCATGTGGCTCTGGCACCTCCGCTCACCGCAGGCGCTAACCCACGGTAAGCCGGCAGGGGCCGGCCCTTCCATATGTTCTAGACGCTACTCTGACATGGGAGGCCCCATCATGATGCGCTCCATCATCCTCTTGGTCGGTATCGCGAGTTGTATCGCGCTGCCGAGCTGCACGCCGTCCGCCCCCGAGGGCTCACGGTCTCCGGAGGCGACCGCGGCGCTCGTCGATCGCTTTCAGGCCGAACTCGACGCGGCGTGGACGCAGGCCCAGGGGACCGACGAGAACTTCCCCGGGGCTACCGCGGCGTTCATTCTGCCGGACGGGCGCGTCTTCGGCTTCGCCACCGGCGAGTCGGACGTGGACGACGACATCCCGATGGCCCCGGACCTGCGCATGCACTCGGGCAGCATCGGGAAATCGTATGTTGCGGCTGTCGCCGTGGAGCTGGCGATGAACGGGGAAATGGACCTCGACGCGCCGGTCTCGACCTGGCTCGGCGACGAGGAATGGTTCTCGCGGGTCCCCAACCACACGGACCTGACCGTGCGGAACCTGTTGAATCACACGGCGGGCATGATCCAGCCGTACTTCGAGGACCCCGACTTCGCGTCGGGACTGGGTGAGGTGTTCAGTGATCCCGACGGCTACATGACCCCGGAACAGTTCATTGCGGAAGCGGTGCTGGACGATGAGCCGCTGTTCCCCGCCGGCCAGGGATACCACTACAGCGATGTCCACTACACCCTCGCGGGCTTGGCCATCGAGGAGGCGACGGGTCGCGAGTACTATGAGTTGCTCGACGAGTTCTTCCTGGATCCGTTCGAGCTCGATTTGACGCTGCCGGCCGATCGGCGCGATCTGCCCGGGCTGGCGCAGGGGTATGCGCACGCCAGCTCCGAGCTGTTCGGGACTCCACTCGAAATCGTGGCCGATGGCCAGATGGTGATCCACCCCCTCCAGGAGTGGACAGGGGGCGGCCTCGTCAACAATCCCCAGGCGCTGGTGCGCTGGGCGAAGCTGCTCTACGAGGGCGAGGCCATCGCCGGGGACGATCTACCCGATCTGTTCAGGATCGGTTTTCCAACCGACAGCACGAAGCCTCATCTGGGATATGGCCTCGGGGTTTTTGTCGACGAAGGCGAACACGGGTTGACGTACGGCCACGGTGGTTTCTTTCCCGGCTACAATTCGCTCGTCACCTACTACAGCGACCACGGCGTTGCCGTCGCGATTCAGGTCAACTCCGACGATTCGCAGATGGGCCGCCACCTGCCGAAGCTCGCGGATGTTGTGATCGATGCGCTGGCGGAGGTGGGGCACTGGTAGGGAGCGAACGGAGCCGGAGAAACCAGGATGCCGGAAATACAGTCGCTTGAGCCCGTGAGCTTGCGGAAGGCTTGGCGCCACGAGGCGCACGACTTTATCCCGTGGCTGGCCGAGCACATTGATCGGCTGGGTGACACGCTGAACTTGAGACTGGAACGGGTGCAAACGGAGGTAAGGTTGCCGAGGGCCGGTAAAGGCGATGACCGGAACGCTCGATAATCGTCCCGTGGGGATTTCGAGTGCTCAGTTCAAGTGTGCACGGGACCATGAGGACGCCTACTGGCTCTATGTAGTAGAGCGGGCGGGAACGAAGGGCGCTAACCTCGTTCGCATTCAGAATCCGGTAGGCAAGGCGAAGACGTTTACGTTCGATTACGGCTGGCGCGCCATCGCGACGGGTCTGGACGGCAGCCTCGACGAGGGTGCGTGAATCCGCATTGCCGGAAAGCGGATTCCACCAGTGGGCGGCGGCGACGAACCGTGGGGGATCGAAGGGGGCGGCGCCCCCTCGCCAGCCCCTGCCGGAGACATGCGAAGCGTGGCCACGGGTATGCTGCTCCCGGCCAAAACCGGCCGGGCGCACGCGCGCGATGTCTCCATCAGTTCGGCGAATAGCGGCCGGTGTAGGCCGCACCGCGATGTGAAAACGACGCGGGGGGGCGATTCACATTTCGGCTCCCCGGCGATTCACACGGCGGCAATGCGCTGTCCGCCGCGCTCGCAGCGTCTTGCGGCCAGTCGGCCCGGTCGTCGGTTGCCGAACGGGCCGCTTTGGCCGTGGCCGGAGCGACCCCCCTCGCCAAGGGCTCGGTACGGGTTCGGGGCGAGGTGGAAATTCACACCTCGCCCCTGCCCTCCAGGGGTCGCTCCCGCACCATCGATCCCTGCGGGAAGGCCACCCGAAACGCCGCTGTGTGACGGCGGCGGATCGACCAATCCCCTTCCTTGCTGGCACCGTTGCCCGAACGGGCTTGCGCCGGTTCCTTATGCCCGCTTGCGAACGCGGGGTCGGTGGCCAAGGCCACCCACGCGACCTTGGCCCCGACACCGCGCTCCTCGCCTGCCACTACGCAGCGCTTCCGTCTGGGTTTCGCCGCCGGTCCATGGAGACCGCCGCCGCTTCGAGCGCCGTCACGGTGAAGAGCGCCTCACGATGAATCACCCGATGGGTCCTTTGGTTCGCCGAAGTCGGACTTCAGAGAGCTGCTGCCTGAATCGGTGGAGCACTTGGACACTGGTCTCGCCGGTCTGCGCCGCGCTCAAGAGGTCTTGGAGGTCCTGTTGAGCGAGAATGACGACATCGTCCCGCTCCGCCTTCTCCACCTCCGCCTCGGACAGCGCCTCACGCGGTCTGGCCGTCGAGAGGACCGAGATCACTTCGGTGTCGGGAAGTCGGCTACCCAGGTCCTCCGACCGAGCGATGAGCTTGCCCACCTTACCGCCCGAGTCAAGCGACCCGACCGTACACTCGACCGCGAGCAAAACGGATGATCCGGGGGCGTGAGCAAGGTGGTCGACCGTGTCTCCCCGTCTCGTGTGACCCGAAAGTGGGTGCACGTCGAAGCCGAGGAAGAAGAACAGCAGTCCCACAGCGGCCTCGAACTGCTGGGACTTGTTCTTCCCACTGGGCCGAAGCCACTTGAGGAAGCGTTCAAGGCCTGGGTCGAGAGCGTCTTGAGCCTTGATCCGGATACTGGAGGCGGTAGATGCCAACGGCACGGACACGCGGTCTACGCACCGGTCTCCGACGACGATGAACACTGTGGCGGTGGAATCACCGTGCTGAACCGGGATGTCTAGCTCCGAGCGGAGAGCACCTCCCTCGTGCGCCCATTCGCGCTCGGCCAGCTTGGCCGATCCATGGCGTACCGGCTCTCCGGTGGTTCTGCCTGCCGTCCAGAAGAGGTCCGCATTCGCTACAAAGACATCAGCGGCAGCCCGCACGGTGACGGTCACCCGATCCGCCGACGAGGATACCCTCTCGGGATCAAAGCGCACGGCGAGGGGGGCGATCAGCTCGACGACGGACATGGTGCCTTGGATCTTCAGGCCTCGGGGCCGTGCGCAGAATCTACGCACCAGGTCGGGCAGGCCATCGTAGGCGTTCGGCCCGCCACGGATCATGCCGTCCAACTCGAATGGATCGTGACCCGCTTGTCTCACCACATCGAAGATTGAGGCACCATAGCCCACGAGCGAGTGGCAGCTCCACAGGTCGTACGCGGCAGTCCGGTACGAGCCGGCCAACTCATTGAAGCTGTACCCGATGTCGGTCGCAGGCTGACCCGACTCGCTGGCGTACCTGACGTACCGGGGTCGCAGCTTCATCATTCCATTGGCGATGCCGCAGGCGACGGCAGGGAGGTCCGCAACCGGACGAACGACCTGCCAAGCACGGAATTGACGCCGCTCGACCGGTGAAAAGCGTGGGACCGATCGAGGGGGACGATGGTCCAGGAAACCACGGGTAATGAGGTTCATCCAGCGGCGACCGCTACGGATGGCACAGACGCGCAGATCGACGGACCGCCAGAACCCGCCGCCATTCACTAATTCGACAAAGCAACTCGCGTGCTCCTCTGGAGAGCGCTCGCGTTCTTTCTGTGGCATCGAGTCTCCGTGCCCCGGGCAAGGTTCGATCACTACGGCAGGTGTCGTGAAGAGTAACATGCCCCGTTCTGCTGGGCCGAGTAGCGGCGAGGCCTGATCGCGGATCACCCGGCGGTAAGCCGCAGTCCGTCGCACTGCCGGGCATAGCCCAGTACGGCCCCGATGGTGGGGGCTGCATTCAACGCCTCCATGCCGCCGAGCGTTGGACCGAAGCCGACTGGGCGTTCAGCGGCCTTCCTGCAAAGGACTGATGGACTCGGAGCGACCCCCGGGGAGGTTGGGATGGTGTGCACATCCCAACCCTCCCAGATGCCACACCGGGCATCGAAATAGGGGGGTCGCTCCCGTCCACGGCCTTGAGGCCCGGATCGGCATCGCCGCTCCGACGGCCGTGGCGCAACCCCAAGCCGTTCAGCAACGTGCGGAATCGGTGCTGTGCACATCCGAAACGCGTTTTCCTGCACATCGACTCCGATGTCACATGTGCGCCTCTGGATCGGCATCGGGCGCGTCGAAAACCGACTCCAATCACGGCTTCCCGCTCGAAGATCCCCAAGCTCTGGCGCAGGCCGGGTAGAAGGCTCGTTTCCGGCGCTATTTCCGGAAGGATGCCAGCGGGCCAGGTCCGTCAGCTACCAGTAGTCCGGCAGCACGACAGACACGGGCCAAACGGACTGATCCTAACGCGCCTCCTCGCTCGCAATGCGCCTCCTCGCCCCCGCTCATTCCGGCCCTTCCCCCGCTGGCGCACGGCGTTCAGGCGCGTAGGTCCGCCATTCGATCCTGCCGCACCGCCGCTCCCGGGCACCGGACCCGATCTCGGTCGGCGCGCGTGCGACCACATGGTAGTAGTAGTTCCCGTGCGCCATCGCCCGCGCCTCCGAGACCGGGACGGCACGCTTGCAGCCCTTGCACCAGGGGACGGGCTTCGGGCCGGCGGCCCACGCCGAACTACTGCCTGCCACCTCGCCCCCGCTCATTCCGTCGCTTTTGGCGGTGCCTCCGATAGACGACACCGCCCCCTTGAACTCCCGTTGCCCGCTGCTTTCTCTCAAGGCGTCCGTATCTTGTCTGCTTCCGCAACGCTGTTGCAACACTACTACATACGAGGTTCAACCCCCCATTGCGCAGTGCCTGTTGGACTTGGGAAATCGACCACCATTCCCCATCGGCCAAGCACTCCAGCACGGCGGACTCCGCCTTCATCCCGTAGAACCGGTTCGCCTCCACCGCGTCGTCCACGAGGGACGCGAGCCGACGAACCGCCCCCTGCACCTTCTTGAGGTTTCCGACCATCCAATCCCGGTTTCGTTTCGAGTGAGTCAGAGGGAAAACCCGGCCAAAGTATTGTCCGCCGTGTTACCCCGCCACTCTCTCTCCACCCCTTCGTCAATACCCCACGACGTACTTCACTTGGGTTTCTCCCAAGACCGAACTCAGATTCGCCAAGCCCCACCCGTGGGGCACAATTCCCGTCCACCTCGCCGCTTCGGGGCCGGAAACCGCCTGCCCAGCCGCTCACTGGCACCGCGCCGGACTGACCTTCTGGTTGTGACTCCAGATCCGGGAATCGAGAAGCACCCGGCGCGCCGGACCAACGGGCCGCCCCCGAGCGACGGAACAAGAGGCGCGCGCCGAGTCGGGCGACAGCGACTGGCGGAGACAATCCGTCCATGCGAACTTTCGTTCGTGCAGATCGTGCAGTCCATCTTCGAAAGGAATCGAATGATGGCACGCACGAAACGAAGTCGGCGCTCCTACTGCGCCGGCGAATGGGGCCGGAACCGGGTCCGGGTGTTCCCCGATCCGAAAACCGGCCTGTACCAAGTCGAGTGGCGAGAGAACGGGCGCAGGCTCACCCGGTCGCTTGGACACCGCGAGTGGATTCGCGCCAAGCGGCAGGCGGACGAGTTCGCCGCCGGGTTCGCCGGGCCGGACCTGACCGGCAAGGCGGAAGCCGAGCCGGAGCCGCTCACGCTGGAGACGCTCTTTGACATCTACGGTGAGGAGGTGACGCCCACCAAGGGCGCTCATTCGCGGGGGCACGACCGGGCCGCCATGCGGATGTTCCTACGGTTCTTCGGACGGAACCGCGACCCGGCCACCCTGTCCCAAAGGGATTGGGACCGCTTCATCCGGGAGCGGCGCGCGGGCAGGACCGGACCGAGCGGAAGGCCCGTATCCGACCGGACGGTCGAATACGACCTCAAGTTCCTGATTGCCGTCCTGAATTGGGCGGCGAAGTCCAGAGACGAGCGGGGCCGGTTGTTGCTTGACCGCAATCCGCTGAGAGGACTCAGGACGCCCACGGAGAAGAACCCGAACCGGGTGGTGCTCGCCGAGGAGGAGTACCGGGCGCTTCTGAAGGTGTCGCGCAACGTGGACTGGCGGTTCCACGTAGCGCTGGTGCTCGCGCACGAAACGGGGCACCGCATCGGCGCTATCCGCCAGCTTCGGTGGTCCGACATCCACTTCGAGGGCGAAACCATCCTTTGGCGCGCCGAGCACGACAAGTCGGGATTCGAGCACATCACGCCCGTGACCGACGAGGCACTCGCTGCGCTGAAGGAGACGCGGAGCCCGTTCCCCTTGGCCGGGGAGGCCCCGGTGCTGCCCGCGCCCAGGAATCCGCTGGCGGTTGTGGGTGCCGCCCGGTTGCACGCTTGGTGGCAGAAGGCCCAGATTCTTGCGGGACTGGAGCCGAAGCCCGGAAGGGGCTGGCACTCGCTGCGGCGGAAGTTCGCTTCGGACCTGATGGACCAACCGCTGAAGGTGCTCTGCCAACTCGGCGGCTGGAAGACGGCCAAGACGGTGCTTCGGTGCTATCAGAGGGCCGACGAGGGACAGCTTCGGAAGGCTCTGGAAGACCGCCGCCGGGCTCGCGGCTGAGATCGAGAACGGCGGGAGTCAATCAGCGGGAATCCGGGCTGACGAAGATGCAACTACAAGCACCGCAACAAGATGCGAATCTGCAACTACATGCCAGCCCGGCGCCTCGCCGCTCTCGGTGCTCGTGCGGATTCATCCACGGACTGCTAGCTTCAGCTTGTGAACGATTTCACAAACAGAGTCCCCGACGCAACGGTCCGGCGCCTTTCTCTGTACCTGCGGTTCCTGGAGGACTTCGAGCGCTCGGGCGTGACCAGCGTCGCCAGCGGTGCCCTCGCCGAGCGCGGAGGGACGACCGCCGCCCAGGTGCGGAAGGATCTGTCGTACCTGGGCTCCTTCGGGAAGCGCGGGCTGGGATACTCGGTCGCCGAACTCACCGGGGTACTGCGCGGCGTCCTGGGCCTCGACACGGTATGGCGGGTCGCGCTCCTCGGGGCCGGGCGGATCGGCACCGCGCTCTTCGAGTATCAGCCGTTTCGGGCGCGCGGCTTCAACATCACGACCGTCATCGACAACGACCCCTGCAAGATCGGCACCTGCCTCGGCGACATCACGATCAGGGGAGAACACGAGCTTGAGCACGCCCTGCGCGAGGACGCCATCGATCTGGTGATCGTCGCGGTCCCGGTGCCCGTTGCCCAGCCGCTCGTGGAGCGGGTTGTCGCGACGGGGATCAAGGCCATCCTGAACTATGCGCCGACCCAGCTCCGCCTGCCGGACGATGTGGCGCTCCGAAACGTGAGCATGCTGGTCGAACTGGAGGGTCTCTCGTACAGCTTGGCGCGCCGCCCGGGATGACGGTGAACCCGGGTCGGCTCCTGCTGCCATGGTCGGCCTTGGTTGTGGCTCGGCCGCCCCGGGCCCGGCTCCCTTGACCTCGCTCCAGGGCCGCCGCTCCCTGCTGCAGAGCGCCTGGGCCGCGCTGGAGCGCACCCCGCTCCGCACCACCGAGCTGGCCAGGGAGGTCCTCGGCCTGAATGGCCATGCGGGCGCGGCCTCCGCCGCCGTGTTCGCGCTGTTGGGAGACGACGACCGCTTCGAGGTCGACGGCGAAGGCGTGTGGAGCCTCCGCGGGGGAGCGCGCCGTCCCGGGTCGCCCCTTTCCCGGTTGTGCTACGCGGTCGTGGATGTCGAGACGACGGGGGGCCGGTACGAGGGCGGCCACCGCATGACGGAGGTGGCCGTGGTGGAGGTGCGGGGCGGGGTGGTGGGCGACCGGTTCGAGACCCTGATCCACCCGGGCCGTTCCGTCCCGTCCCGGATCGCCGGGCTCACCGGGATCACCAACCGGATGCTGGCCGATGCTCCCACCTTCGACGAGATCGCGGAAGAAGTCTTCCGCCGCATCGCGGGCCGTGTCTTCGTTGCCCACAACGCCAGCTTCGACTGGGGCTGGTTGCGGGCCCAGCTGGGGGATGCCCTCGGAGATGTTCCCGGCGTGGACCGCCTCTGCACCATCAGCCTGGCGAGGCGCCTTGTCCCTGAACTGCGGCGTCGAAATCTTGACTCTCTGGCGGACTTCTTCGATATCCCCATCCACCACAGGCACCGTGCCGGGGGCGACGCCCTCGCGACGGCCCGGGTCCTCCTCCGGCTGCTGGACCGGGCGGAGTCCCTGGGTATCGGGGACCTGCGATCCCTGAAGCGCTACCGGCCGTCGCGCCGGGCGAGACACCAGAGGGACCTCTTTGTGCGGTAGCATCCCGTGGTGTAACCCCGCGTCGCACCGCGGCCGGCGAGGCGCCGGGCCGCGTGCCCGGCGGGCCATGGGCCGCGCCCGCCGCTGGCCACGTGCTGCATGCCCGCCGCTGGCCACGTGCTGCATGCCCGCGACTCTTGTACATTCCATGTCCGAAAGACCTGCCGCGAGCGCGTCGCACCCCTGAACAAAGAGGCAAACTCCGTGCCGCACCCGGCCAACACACCCGTGATCCTGGATGGAGTCCGCACGCCCATCGGACGGTTCCTTGGGGGGTTGAGTCCCCTCTCCGGACCGGAACTCGGCGCGGTGACCGTGCGTGAGGCCGTTTTGCGCGCGGGCATCGATGCGTCGGAGATCGACGAAGTGATCATGGGCAACGTGGTGAGCGCGGGTGCCGGGCAGGCGCCGGCGCGCCAGGCCGCGGTGAACGGGGGAGTTCCCGCGAAGGTGCCGGCGGTCACCGTGAACAAGGTGTGCGGCTCCGGCCTCAAGGCCGTGATGCTGGCCGCACAGGCCGTCAGGGCCGGAGACGCACGGCTGGTCGTGGCCGGCGGCTTCGAGTCCATGTCCAATGTGCCGTACTACCTGCGGGGCATGCGCGGCGGCGTGAAGTTCGGTGACCGCACCGTGCAGGACGGTCTGGTGCACGACGGCTTGTGGTGTTCGTTCGGCATGTGCCACATGGGTGGTCATGCGGAGTACACGGCGGCCAGGGCGGGCGTCACCCGGGCCGAAGCCGACGCTTTCGCGCTGGCATCCCACCAGAAGGCCGTCGCGGCGATGGACGACGGGGGCTTCTCGTCCGAGATCGTGCCCGTTGCGGTGGAGACGCGGCGTGGGACGATCGTCGTCGACAGGGACGAAGGTCCCCGGGACGATACGTCGCTGGAAGCTCTCGGACGGCTGCGTCCGGCCTTCGTCCGTGATGCGCCCGAGGGGCTGGACGAGTACGTGGTGACGGCCGGAAACGCGCCGGGGCTCAACGACGGCGCGTCGGCGCTGGTCGTGGCCAGCCAGGAATACGCGACGGCACACGGTCTGGCCTGCCGGGCGGTCATCACCGGGTATGCGGCGGGCGGAACGGAACCCCGCGACCTCTTCTTCGCTCCGGTTCAGGCCGTGCGGAAGCTCATGGAGCGGGAAGGTACCGGTATCGGCGACTACGGCCTCGTGGAAATGAACGAAGCCTTTGCGGTGCAGGCGATCGCCGACATGAGACAACTGGAGATGGATCCGGAGCGGGTGAACGTGCACGGGGGCGCGGTGGCGCTGGGGCACCCCATCGGGGCGTCCGGAGCACGGATCCTGGTTACGTTGCTGGCGGCCATGGCCCGCCGTGACGTGGAAACGGGTCTGGCCACCCTTTGCCTCGGCGGAGGCAACGCGGTCGCCCTGGCCGTACAATCGAACTGAAGAGGAAACGTGGAATGATCGAGTCCGAAGCGACCACCGAACTTGCAATCACGGAGGCCAAGGGAGCTCCGATGGCTGCGTTTCTTCCCCTCCTTGCCAAACACCGCCCTGTCGCGCTGCCGGTGGCGGTTCTGGTGTTCTCGCTGCTAACCGCTCTGTCTGCGTATGTCGCCGTACCTCTTGGCGTCACCCCGGTCCCGATGACCCTCCAGACGCTGGTGGTGCTTCTGGCTGGCGCGTTCCTGGGACCCGTCGCGGGTGCTGCGTCCCAGCTGGTCTACCTGGGGATGGGGGTGGCGGGTGTTCCCGTTTTCGCGATGGGTGGAGCGGGCTTCCCCTGGCTCTTCGGACCCACCGGCGGATACCTCATGGCGTTCCCGCTCGCGGCGGCGCTGACGGGCTGGATCGCGGGGCGCGAGCGTGGAAGGCTGCGGGTCGGGTTGGCACTCGTCACCTCGACGACGGCGATCTTCGCGCTGGGGGCCGGTTGGCTGGCAGCCGTCACAGACCGGAGCTTCGACGCGGTCATCGGGGCCGCGGTTCAGCCGTTCCTGCCAGGCGCTGTGATCAAGGCCGCCATCGCCTTCGTCGTCATCCGCCAGGTGAAGATCAGAAAGTTGCCGCGCTGACCGTCGTGAGCGGACTACTGCCGGACCGGACAGAAATCCTCCCGATTCTCGGCCGGCTCGCCGGCTTCGGAGTGCTGCTTTTCGCGGCCCTGGTCGGGATGTTGCTCCTGACGGGTGCGTCCGAGAGCTTCGCCTTGCAGGGGTTGGTCCAATTGGTCGTGGCGCTGGTGGCCACCCTCATTATCCTGCGGGTGGATGGGGAACGCGGACTCTCGGCCATCGGCCTGCCCTTGCGCGGAGCGGTCCGGGGTGTGGCGGGCGGCATGTTGCTCGGGATCGTCGTCATCGTGGCTGTGCTGGCGATCGCGGTGGGTGCCGGGGGACTGCGGTACGCCGGGGACGACGGCACCGTGGTCGAATACGGCGCGACGGCACTGTGGACCGCGCTGGTCTTTCTCGTCGCGGGCACCGGCGAGGAAGTCGTCGTTCGGGGATACCCCCTGCGAGTGCTGTTGGACCGGTGGGGTCCCGGCGCGGCCCTCGTGCTGACGTCGCTGGTCTTTACGGTGCTCCACGGCGCCAACCCTCACGTCGGCGCAGTGGGGCTCCTCAACATCGGACTGGCGGGTGTCTTCCTCGGACTCATCCGACTCAGGACCGGGAGTCTGTGGTGGGCGAGCGGGGTACACGCCGGGTGGAACTTCGGGGCCGGCTTCCTGTCCGACCTGCCGGTGAGCGGGCTCAACATCGTGGACGCGCCCCTGATCGAGGTCTCCAACGGGGGAATGGCCGCAATCACCGGGGGTGAGTTCGGGCTCGAGGGCGGTGTCGCCGCGACCGCCGGGCTTGTCCTGGCTATTCTGTTCGCGAGCCGCATGGGGGCGGACCGGAACTCCGGGACGGGAGCGGCATGAGAATCGATCGCGTGGCGGTCATCGGCTCGGGGACCATGGGAAACGGGATCGCGCACGTGTGCGCGCTGGGAGGGCTCCGCGTGGGACTTGTCGACTCGGACTCCGGTGCGCTGGAACGCGGGGTAGCGACGATCGGTCGCAATCTGGACCGCCAACTCTCCAGAGGCGCAGTCACCGACGAGGAGCGTGCCGGGGCGCTGGCGCGCATCGCACCGTCCGCCTCCCTGGAAGCGGTGAGGGGGGTGGGGTTGGTCATCGAGGCCGTTCCCGAGATCGCCGCGCTCAAGTACGAGATCTTCTCGGAGCTGGACCGGCTGGCCCCGGACCACGCGATCCTGGCCTCCAACACCTCGTCCATTTCCATCACCGCAATCGCCGCGCATACCGGGCGTCCCGGGCAGGTTATCGGCATGCACTTCATGAATCCGGTGCCGGTGATGAAGCTCGTCGAGGTCATCCGCGGACTGCGCACCGACGCCACCACCACGAACGCCGTGATGGAGCTGTCCCGTACCCTCGGCAAGACACCCGTCGAGGTGAGAGACTTCCCCGGCTTCGTGTCCAACCGGATCCTCGCGCCCATGATCAACGAGGCCGTCTTCGCGCTGATGGAGGGCGTGGCGGAAGCCGAGTCGATCGACACGGTGATGAAGCTGGGCATGAACCACCCCATGGGGCCGCTGACCCTCGCCGATCTGATCGGCCTCGATGTCGTGCTGCACGTCCTGGAGGTGCTCCACCGCGAGCTGGGCGACGACCGCTACCGTCCCTGCCCCCTCTTGCGTCAGTACGTGGCCGCCGGATGGCTCGGGCGCAAGGCGGGCCGGGGTTTCCACTCCTACACCTGAACGGGACGCACGGTGCTTACCCCTGATCAGCGGGAAATCCGTGAACTGACCCGGGACTTCGCGGAGGGCGAAATCGTGCCCCGCGCCCCGGCCTGGGACCGAAACCGGGCCTTTGACCGGGATGTGCTCGACAAGCTGGCCGAACTGGGCTTCCTCGGGATGCTTGTTCCCCCCGAATACGGAGGCCTGGGGCTGGATGTCCCCACCTACCTGGTCGCCCTGGAGGAAATCGCGCGGGGCGATGCCTCCCTGGCCCTTACCGTGGCGATCCAGAACGGTCCCGTGCCCCACATCCTCCTCACCCACGGCACCGAGGCGCAGAAGTCCCGATGGCTTCCGGCTTTCGCCAGCGGGGAGAAGATCGCCGGCTTCGCCCTCTCGGAAGCGGGGGCGGGCAGCGACCCGTCGGGGATGACCACCACCGCCCGGGAGCACGGCGGCGGGTGGACGATTTCGGGCGCGAAGAAGTGGGTGACGAACGGATCCCGGGCGGACGCCGTGTTCGTCTTCGCGCGGACCTCGACCGAGGAATCCCGTCCTCCCACCGGCGCCTTTCTCGTGGACACGTCGGCGGACGGCTACCGGGTCGGCAGGCGCGAGACCACGATGGGGCTCCGCGCCTCGGAGACGGTTTCGGTCGAGCTCGACGAGGTAGAGGTGGACGGGGACAGGTTGGTGGGAGGCCCCACGCGAGGACTCGGTCACGCGCTCGGCGCCCTGGATCTGGGGCGGCTGGGAATCGGCGCGCAGGCGGTGGGAATTGCCCGCGCGGCCATGGAGTACGCCACGGCCTACGCCCGGGAGAGGCGCCAGTTCGGCCGGCCGATCGCCGACTTCGGAGCCATCCGGAGCAAGCTCGCCGTCATGGCCACGGAAATCGCGGCTGCGAGGGCACTGGTCGTGGAGGGAGCTCTGGCGTGGGAGAGCCGTGACGCGCGGCCGGACGGCGGCCCGCCCGTGACTGCGCGGTCGGCGATGGCCAAGTTGTTTGCCAGCGAGACGGCGGCGCGGGTCACCGAAGAGGCGGTGCGCATCTTTGGTGGCTACGGCTTCATGCGCGAGTTTCCCGTTGAGAAACTCATGAGGGACGCGAAGGGCACGGAGATCTACGAGGGTACGAGCGAGATCCTGCGCCTGGTGATCGGGCGCTCGATGACAGCTGAAGGGTGACCGGGATGGAACACCTCGAGAAGGCGGACAGGATCGTCCACGGCGCTGTCCTGGCGGAGGAGTCGCGGCAACTGGGTCAGCTCGAGATGATCGCGAGCGAGAACTTCGTGTCTCCCGCGGTCAGGGAGGCGCTGGGCACCGTCTTCACCCACAAGTACGCCGAGGGCCTCCCCGGGAGACGGTACTACGGCGGTTGCGAGTTCGCGGACCAGGTCGAGGAGCTGGCGCGCTCACGGGCGACGGAGCTCTTCGGCGCCGATCACGCCAACGTGCAGCCGCACTCGGGGGCCCAGTCGAACATGGCTGGATATTTCGCCCTCGCGGAACCCGGCGACCGGATCCTGGGCATGAATCTGACCCACGGCGGCCATCTGACCCATGGCTCGCCGGTCAACTTCAGCGGGCGCCTCTTCGACGTGGCCGCATACGGCGTCCGGGAGTCCGACGGCCTCATCGACTACGACCAGGTGCGGAAGGTCGCACTTGAGAAACGGCCGAAGCTGATCGTCACCGGAGCGTCCGCCTACCCGCGGATCATCGACTTCGAGGCCTTCGGCAGCATCGCCCGCGAGGTCGGCGCATTTCACCTTGCGGACTTTGCCCACGTCGCGGGTCTGGTGGTGGGCGGGCACCATCCCAGTCCGGTTCCTCACGCCGATGTCGTGACCACCACCACCCACAAGACACTGCGCGGTCCCCGCGGGGGCCTCATCCTGTGCCGCGAAGAGCATGCGAGAGCGATCGACAAGATGGTCTTCCCGTTCATTCAGGGAGGCCCCCTCATGCATGTGATCGCATCGAAGGCCGTCGCCCTCGGCGAAGCACTCGCGCCCGGGTTCCGGGACTATGGCCGCCGCGTCGTGGAGAACGCGCGCCTTCTGGCGGACCGGATGATGGAGCGAGGGGTTCGCCTCGTCTCCAGCGGCACGGACAACCACCTCCTTCTGGTCGATCTCAGGGACCGGGAGCTGACCGGCAAGGATGCCGAGCAAGCCCTGGAGCGCGCTGGAATCACCGTCAACAAGAACACCGTCCCGGGTGAGAAGCGGTCGCCGTTCGTGACATCGGGGCTGCGGATCGGGACGCCGGCGCTTACGACACGAGGGATGGGCGCGGAGGAGATGCGTCTCATCGGCGGGTGGATTGCGGACATCCTCGACCGGCCCGGGGACGAGGACGCCATCGGTCGGATCCGCAACCTGGTTCAGGACTTGTGCGGAGACTTTCCGCTGTACCGCGAACTGGCGGCACCCGTGTGACGGTGTAAGATTGCATTCACCATGAACGCTTGTGATCCGACCGAAGTCCTGGCCAGGCTCCAGGAACGTAATCCGCGCTTTCACCGCCGGGCGTACGTCTTTCTCATTGATGCCCTTCATGCCGTGATCGCAGGGATGGACGAGCGGCGGCACATCTCCGGGCAGGAATTGGTGGAGGGCGTTCGGGGTCTCGCCATGAAGCGCTTCGGGCCGCTGGCCCGTACCGTGCTCGAGTACTGGGGAATCAACTCGACGGATGATCTCGGTGAGATCGTCTTTGCACTGGTCGACATCGGCCTTCTGGTCAAGCAGGAGAAGGACCGGCCCGAGGACTTCGAGGACCTCTTCGATTTCGAGGAAGTCTTCGAACAGAACTACCCGTGGACGGTTGCATCATAGATCCCTGGAGGTGTCCCGACTCGGGGCCTGCTGCGTTGACCGGACTGTGTGCGCTGGCACACTGCGGAGTTTCGTGGTAGGTTTCCGCCCGACTATGAGTACGTGTGGTACCGACCGGCTAAAGCATTGAGCGGTGGGTTTCGCGCATCACCCGATCAGGGGGCTTACCGGCCTCCTTTTCACCATTTGCCGAGGGGTTGATGAAAACGGAGGGGCAGAGCGGCTTTACCGCGTGCAGGAAATGCAACGATGGAGTGTTGCTCCCGATGTCCGACTACGGGCGTGACGGAGCTCCGATTCGCTACAAGGCATGGGTCTGTTCGAATCCAGACTGCGGATTCAACATCCGCATTGACAACGGCGAGATCACCTTCGGCCGGTCGATCGGGCAGAGCTACAAGTAGCGATGGGCCCGGACAGCCTCGATAGGCCGTTCGGGAAATCGGTTGTGCAGGCGCCGACGGCAGGTCAGGCGTCGCATTTCGACCATATCTCCATCGATCGTTCCGGAGTTCCGGAGCCCGCGCTTATGGAAAACGCGGGCCGGGAGTCCGCGTTGATCGTTGAGCACCTGTTCCCCGACGGGGCGGTTGTCGCCCTGGTTGGCTCGGGAAACAACGGGGGCGACGCATTGGTGTGCCTGAGAGCCCTGGCCGCATGGGGTCGGGACGTCACGGCTGTCCTCGTGGGAGAGCGGCGTCGCCCGGATCCGGTGCTGCACGGCTGGGAGGTGCCCACACTGAATTTCGACCGGGAGGAGCCCGGCAGGGCCGCAGAGTTGGCGCGTGTCCTGGCAGGTGCTTCGGTCGTCATCGACGGATTGCTGGGAACGGGGATCCGGGGAGCGCCACGGCCGAAGTACGCTGCGGTGATCGAGGCCGCCAACCGGGCCCCGGGCGCGGTCGTCGCACTGGACACTCCGTCGGGGGTGGACGGCGGCAACGGGCACGTGCCGGGTTCCGCCGTCATTGCGGACCTCACCGTGGCGTTCGGATGGCCGAAGCTGGGCACGCTTCTCTACCCGGGGCGCGAGCGGAGCGGACGCATCGTAGCCGTCGAGATCGGGTTTCCTCCCGGCGGAAAGGAGGAATGGGCCCGGCTGGTGACCCCCGGTTGGGCCTCGGAGGTGCTCCCGCGCCGACCCGCGGTCACGCACAAGAACGCGGTAGGCGCGTTGGCCATCGTGGCCGGATCGGCGATGCCGGGGGCGGCGATCCTGGCTGCGAAGTCCGCGTTCCGGTGCGGTGCGGGGCTGGTGCGCGTGTGCGCATCGGCCTCCGCGCGTGAGGTGATCATCGAGATTCCCGACGCGATCTTCGTGGATGCGAGTGACCGCGGGGCGCTGCGTGCCGCCGTGGAGCGGAGCGACGCCATCGCGCTCGGTCCGGGACTGGGGATCGGGGACGAAGCCCGGCAGCAGCTGGAAGCGGCCCTTGACGCGCGCGGACAGCGGCTCGTGGTCGTGGACGCGGATGCCCTGACCCTTCTCGCGGCTGGTACCGGTGGGGGGCTCGGGGAGCGGGGCGGGGAGGGGATCGTGGTGACGCCCCACCCGGGAGAGATGGCCCGCCTGACGGGGCGGAGCACCGTTGACGTGCAGGACGACCGGGTGGGCACAGTGCGGGACTTCGCGGTGTCTCGGGGCGTGGTGACCGTCCTGAAGGGAACACCGTCGCTCGTAGCGGAGCCCGGTGGCGGCCTTCTGGTCAGCACCCATGAAAACCCGTCGGCGCTGGCGGTCGCGGGAATGGGAGACGTGCTCACCGGGGCGGTCGCCTCGTTCCTCGCCCAGGGCGTGGATCCCTTTGCGGCTTCCGGCCTGGCCCTGCACGTGACGGGACGGGCGGCGTCGCACACGGGCCTGGGCGCGGCCCTCATGCCGTCCGACGTGGTGGACGCCATCCCGGCGGCGCTGGCCCGCCAGGGAAGTGGCGCCGCCGACCTCCCGTTCCCCTTCGTGACCTTCGACCAGCGCCGCCCCGCGTAGGACCGGCCCCCATGCGGGAGATCGAGCTCGTCGAGCGCCTCGTCGCCATAGGATGGAGAGGGAGCCGCTCGGTGATCCTCGGCCCGGGAGACGATGCCGCCGTGCTGCGCGGTGGACTGGTCCTCTCGACCGACCTGGCGGTGGAGGGGGTGCACTTTCGTCTCGACTGGATCTCCGCCGAGGAAGCCGGGTTCCGGGCGGGGGCCGCGGCCCTCAGCGATCTGGCGGCCATGGGGGCGACGCCGGAGGGTGTGCTCGTGTCGCTGGCCGTTCCCGGCGACGCAACCCTGGCGGAGGACATCCAGCGAGGCATCCGGCGCGCCGGTGACAGGGTGGCGGTGGCGATCATCGGGGGAGATGTGAGCCGGTCCCCCGGGCCGGTGGTCGTGGATGTCGTCGCGGCGGGGCGAGCCAGGCGGCCTGTGCGGCGGAGCGGCGCGGCGGCGGGCCAGGAGCTCTGGATCTCGGGGGCACTGGGCGGGTCCGCCGCCGCTGTCGAGGCCTGGTCCGCGGGTGTCGGCCCCGGCCCGGAGGCCAGAGAGCGCTTCGCCGTGCCGCCCAACCGGGTGCCGCTGGGTATCGCGCTGGCCGCCGCACGCCTTGCCCGCTCGATGATCGACACCTCGGACGGCCTCGTCGCCGACGCGCGGCGCATCGCCGATGCGTCGAGAGTGAGGATCCGCATCGTCGAGGGTCGCGTGCCCGTGCACCCTGGGACAGGAGGGGACTTGAACCTCGCACTGCAGGGGGGCGAAGATTATGAACTGATGTTTACGGCCCCCGCTGGCGCGGAAGCCCGCATTCTGACCCTCGCAAGGGAGTTGTCGGTGCCTCTGACCCGGATCGGAACCGTTGAAGAGGGGACGGGCGTGGTTCTCGAAGACGCCGCCGGGCGTCGCACCACCCCCGGCCCGGGCGGGTTCGACCACTTCGCCGACCTCCCCTCCGGTCGCGCTCCGTGATCCGCTTGGCCTGGACATACGGGGTCGCCGTGGCGTCCACCGTCTTCTTCGGCGGCACGGTGGCGGTGCGCTCCGCCCTCGGGATCCGACGATTCGGCGACTTCGCGGAACGGGCGACCGCAGACTGGGCCGCACTCATCCTGTGGGGCTCCAGGGTCGAGGTGGTCGTGCGGCACGCCGAGCGGCTCGGGACAGGTCGCGGCCAGATCCTCGTTTCCAACCACCAGAGCTGGTTCGACGTCTTCTCTCTGGCGGCGGGGCTCCCGGTCAGGTTCAGCTTTGTGGGGAAAAAGGAGCTCTCCCGGATTCCCGTTCTGGGCCACGCATGGGAAAAGGTGGGGCACGTGGCCATCGACCGTGGCGACCACCAGTCCGCGGTGACCTCCCTGCAGGCGGTGGACGGGCAGGTCCGGGGAGGGGGCCGCACGATCATCATGTTCCCGGAGGGGACGCGTTCCCCGACAGGAGAGCTGACGCGGTTCAAGAAGGGCGCCTTCGTCATGGCCATCAAGGCACAGGTTCCCGTGGTCCCTGTGGCGGTCTTCGGCACGCGCCGGGTCATGAAGAAGGGGAGCTGGAAGATCTCGCCCGGGACGGTCACCATCCGGGTTGGGAGCCCCATCGAGACGACGGGGCTCACCCTGCGTGACCGTGACCGGCTCTCGAAGCAGGCCCGGGCGGCCATCGCGGAACTCAGGGAGAGCGGTGTGGAAGGCGGCGACCTGCGCGACCAGGAGGGAACCGCGAATCCAATTGCGCCTTCCGGGGTTGAACGTGCCAGGGATACGCACATGACAACGGAGGCGGGTGTCGCATGTCGGCCATCGTAGACCTCCGCGGGCGCGAGATCCTGGATTCGCGCGGGAACCCGACCGTGGAAGCCGAGGTGATCCTCGAGACCGGGCACAGAGGGCGAGCCGCGGTGCCCAGCGGGGCGTCCACCGGTGGCTACGAAGCTGTGGAACTGCGCGATGGCGACCCGAACCGGTACCTTGGCCGGGGCGTTCTCAACGCGGTTCGCAACATTGACACCGAGATTCGCGGGGCTGTTCGAGGCTTCGAAGCGCGCGAGCAGCGTGACCTCGACCGGACCATGATCGACCTCGACGGGACGCCGGGGAAGGGGCGGCTCGGCGCCAATGCGGTGCTGGCCGTCTCGATGGCCGCGGCGCGGGCGGCGGCGTCCGAAACGGGTCTTCCGCTGTACCGATACCTGGGAGGGGAAGACGCGCGCACCCTTCCCGTGCCCATGATGAACATCGTGAACGGCGGTGCGCACGCGTCGAACAACGTGGATATCCAGGAATTCATGGTCATGCCCGTGAACGCCGATTCCTTCGCGGAGGGGCTGCGCATGGGGGTCGAGGTATTCCATGCGCTCAAGAAGGTTCTGAGCGACGCGGGGAAGAGCACCGCCGTGGGTGACGAGGGTGGCTTCGCGCCGGACCTCGGATCCGACACGGAAGCGGCGGAGGTGGTCATGCGCGCAATCGAGGCGGCCGGATACCGCCCGGGCGAGGACATCATGCTGTCTGTCGATGCTGCCGCGTCCGAGCTCTTCAGCGGCGGGTTGTATGCGTTCCGCAAGTCGTCGGGCGAGACCCTGTCCACCGAGAGCATGATCGCCTTCTGGGAAGACATGATCGCGCGCTTCCCGCTGGTCAGCCTCGAAGATCCCCTGGACGAGGACGACTGGGAGGGGTGGCGAACGCTGACGGGGCGAGTCGGCGAGCGCTGCCAGATCGTGGGCGATGACCTCTTTGCGACCAACCTCACCCGCCTCGAGCGCGGGGTGGGCGAGGGCACGGCCAACGCCATCCTGGTGAAGGTCAACCAGATCGGTACCCTCACCGAGGCGATGGACGCCGTGCGCGTGGCCAGGGAGGCAGGATTCGGGACGGTGATTTCGCACCGGTCAGGCGAGACCGAGGACACCTTCATCGCGGACCTGGCCGTCGCGGTGAGTGCCGGACAGATCAAGACCGGGGCACCGAGTCGCACCGACCGGGTCGCCAAATACAACCAGTTGCTGCGCATCGAGGAGGCTCTCGGGGCCGGAGCCGAATACGCGGCGAGGAGGCTGTGGAGATGAAACGCCTGGTATTCCTCGGGGTGTTGGGCCTGGTCCTCTACCTGGCCCTCCTGGGCGGGGAATACTCGCTGCCGGAAGCGCGCCGGGCCAACGCGGAGCTGGCGGCGCGCCAGGTCGAACTCCCCCAGGCGCGACGCCAGATCGATTCACTCCGTGCCTGGATCGATTCCCTGCGCACCAACGACGAGGCACTCGAGCGCTTCGCCCGCGAGCGATACGGGTTCATTCGCGACGGTGAGTACCTCTACCGCATCACGGATACCGCGGAAGAAAAGGATCCGGCGGAGCGATAGGAGCCCGTGGCAAGACCTCGCGTCGCACCGAGAGGGGCGAGGCGCCGGGCTGGCATGTAGTTGCAGATTCGCATCTTGTTGCGGTGCTTGTAGTTGCATCTTCGTCAGCCCGGATTCCCGCTGATTGACTCCCGCCGTTCTCGATCTCAGCCGCGAGCCCGGCGGCGGTCTTCCAGAGCCTTCCGAAGCTGTCCCTCGTCGGCCCTCTGATAGCACCGAAGCACCGTCTTGGCCGTCTTCCAGCCGCCGAGTTGGCAGAGCACCTTCAGCGGTTGGTCCATCAGGTCCGAAGCGAACTTCCGCCGCAGCGAGTGCCAGCCCCTTCCGGGCTTCGGCTCCAGTCCCGCAAGAATCTGGGCCTTCTGCCACCAAGCGTGCAACCGGGCGGCACCCACAACCGCCAGCGGATTCCTGGGCGCGGGCAGCACCGGGGCCTCCCCGGCCAAGGGGAACGGGCTCCGCGTCTCCTTCAGCGCAGCGAGTGCCTCGTCGGTCACGGGCGTGATGTGCTCGAATCCCGACTTGTCGTGCTCGGCGCGCCAAAGGATGGTTTCGCCCTCGAAGTGGATGTCGGACCACCGAAGCTGGCGGATAGCGCCGATGCGGTGCCCCGTTTCGTGCGCGAGCACCAGCGCTACGTGGAACCGCCAGTCCACGTTGCGCGACACCTTCAGAAGCGCCCGGTACTCCTCCTCGGCGAGCACCACCCGGTTCGGGTTCTTCTCCGTGGGCGTCCTGAGTCCTCTCAGCGGATTGCGGTCAAGCAACAACCGGCCCCGCTCGTCTCTGGACTTCGCCGCCCAATTCAGGACGGCAATCAGGAACTTGAGGTCGTATTCGACCGTCCGGTCGGATACGGGCCTTCCGCTCGGTCCGGTCCTGCCCGCGCGCCGCTCCCGGATGAAGCGGTCCCAATCCCTTTGGGACAGGGTGGCCGGGTCGCGGTTCCGTCCGAAGAACCGTAGGAACATCCGCATGGCGGCCCGGTCGTGCCCCCGCGAATGAGCGCCCTTGGTGGGCGTCACCTCCTCACCGTAGATGTCAAAGAGCGTCTCCAGCGTGAGCGGCTCCGGCTCGGCTTCCGCCTTGCCGGTCAGGTCCGGCCCGGCGAACCCGGCAGCGAACTCGTCCGCCTGCCGCTTCGCGCGCCTCCAATCGCGGTGCCTCAGCGACCGGGTGAGCCTGCGCCCGTTCTCCCGCCACTCAATCTGGTATAGACCGGTCTTGGCGTCGGGGAACACCCGGACCCGGTTCCGGCCCCATTCGCCGGCGCCGTAGGAGCGCCGACTTCGTTTCGTGCGTGCCATCATTCGATTCCTTTCGAAGATGGACTGCACGATCTGCACGAACGAAAGTTCGCATGGACGGATTGTCTCCGCCAGTCGCTGTCGCCCGACTCGGCGCGCGCCTCTTGTTCCGTCGCTCGGGGGCGGCCCGTTGGTCCGGCGCGCCGGGTGCTTCTCGATTCCCGGATCTGGAGTCACAACCAGAAGGTCAGTCCGGCGCGGTGCCAGTGAGCGGCTGGGCAGGCGGTTTCCGGCCCCGAAGCGGCGAGGTGGACGGGAATTGTGCCCCACGGGTGGGGCTTGGCGAATCTGAGTTCGGTCTTGGGAGAAACCCAAGTGAGGTACATCGTGGGGTATTGACGAAGGGGTGGAGAGAGAGTGGCGGGGTAACACGGCGGACAATACTTTGGCCGGGTTTTCCCTCTGACTCACTCGAAACGAAACCGGGATTGGATGGTCGGAAACCTCAAGAAGGTGCAGGGGGCGGTTCGTCGGCTCGCGTCCCTCGTGGACGACGCGGTGGAGGCGAACCGGTTCTACGGGATGAAGGCGGAGTCCGCCGTGCTGGAGTGCTTGGCCGATGGGGAATGGTGGTCGATTTCCCAAGTCCAACAGGCACTGCGCAATGGGGGGTTGAACCTCGTATGTAGTAGTGTTGCAACAGCGTTGCGGAAGCAGACAAGATACGGACGCCTTGAGAGAAAGCAGCGGGCAACGGGAGTTCAAGGGGGCGGTGTCGTCTATCGGAGGCACCGCCAAAAGCGACGGAATGAGCGGGGGCGAGGTGGCAGGCAGTAGTTCGGCGTGGGCCGCCGGCCCGAAGCCCGTCCCCTGGTGCAAGGGCTGCAAGCGTGCCGTCCCGGTCTCGGAGGCGCGGGCGATGGCGCACGGGAACTACTACTACCATGTGGTCGCACGCGCGCCGACCGAGATCGGGTCCGGTGCCCGGGAGCGGCGGTGCGGCAGGATCGAATGGCGGACCTACGCGCCTGAACGCCGTGCGCCAGCGGGGGAAGGGCCGGAATGAGCGGGGGCGAGGAGGCGCGTTAGGATCAGTCCGTTTGGCCCGTGTCTGTCGTGCTGCCGGACTACTGGTAGCTGACGGACCTGGCCCGCTGGCATCCTTCCGGAAATAGCGCCGGAAACGAGCCTTCTACCCGGCCTGCGCCAGAGCTTGGGGATCTTCGAGCGGGAAGCCGTGATTGGAGTCGGTTTTCGACGCGCCCGATGCCGATCCAGAGGCGCACATGTGACATCGGAGTCGATGTGCAGGAAAACGCGTTTCGGATGTGCACAGCACCGATTCCGCACGTTGCTGAACGGCTTGGGGTTGCGCCACGGCCGTCGGAGCGGCGATGCCGATCCGGGCCTCAAGGCCGTGGACGGGAGCGACCCCCCTATTTCGATGCCCGGTGTGGCATCTGGGAGGGTTGGGATGTGCACACCATCCCAACCTCCCCGGGGGTCGCTCCGAGTCCATCAGTCCTTTGCAGGAAGGCCGCTGAACGCCCAGTCGGCTTCGGTCCAACGCTCGGCGGCATGGAGGCGTTGAATGCAGCCCCCACCATCGGGGCCGTACTGGGCTATGCCCGGCAGTGCGACGGACTGCGGCTTACCGCCAGGTGATCCGCGATCAGGCCTCGCCGCTACTCGGCCCAGCAGAACGGGGCATGTTACTCTTCACGACACCTGCCGTAGTGATCGAACCTTGCCCGGGGCACGGAGACTCGATGCCACAGAAAGAACGCGAGCGCTCTCCAGAGGAGCACGCGAGTTGCTTTGTCGAATTAGTGAATGGCGGCGGGTTCTGGCGGTCCGTCGATCTGCGCGTCTGTGCCATCCGTAGCGGTCGCCGCTGGATGAACCTCATTACCCGTGGTTTCCTGGACCATCGTCCCCCTCGATCGGTCCCACGCTTTTCACCGGTCGAGCGGCGTCAATTCCGTGCTTGGCAGGTCGTTCGTCCGGTTGCGGACCTCCCTGCCGTCGCCTGCGGCATCGCCAATGGAATGATGAAGCTGCGACCCCGGTACGTCAGGTACGCCAGCGAGTCGGGTCAGCCTGCGACCGACATCGGGTACAGCTTCAATGAGTTGGCCGGCTCGTACCGGACTGCCGCGTACGACCTGTGGAGCTGCCACTCGCTCGTGTGTCAATGGCCATTGAAAATGTCACACTTCTGGCCATTGAAAATGTCGCACTTCGCGGGCTGACCTGCGGAGGGAGCGGAGCGACCGGAGCGGGGCAGCCCGCCGAGAGCTTGGTGACCCTCATGAGACCGGCTCCCCGGAGGCGGGGTGTTCAGTATGTCTTCGGTTTACGCTCGGATGGATCGCCCTCGAGAGCTCGGCGTGGCGGCGCATCCGGTAGCTGTTGCCCCGGATGTTGACGATGTGGCAGCGGTGCAGCACCCTGTCCAGCAGCGCGGCGGCCATGACCTCGTCGCCGAGGATGCGGCCCCACTCCTCGAAGCCCTTGTTCGAGGTCAGCACCGTCGAGGCCCGTCCGTAGCGGCGGTTGACGAGCTGGAAGAAGAGGACCGCGCCGCTCTGGGTCACGGGCAGGTAGCCGATCTCGTCAACGATCAGGAGTGCCGGGTAGGTGAGAGTCTTGAGGCGGCGGTCGAGCCGGCCGGCGGCCTTGGCCTCCTCCAGGGAGTCGACCAGGTCGGTCAGGGACCCGAAGTAGATCTTGCGCCCGCTTTCGGCAGCCGTGATCGCGAGGCTGATCGCCAGATGCGTCTTGCCGACGCCGGGGGGACCGAGGAAGACTACGTTCTCCTTGCGCTCCAGGAAGCCGAGTTCGTGGAGCGCGTCGATCTGCTCGCGCTTGATCGAGGGCTGGAAGGCGAAGTCGAAGTCCGTCAGCGTCCTGACGTACGGCAGTCGGCTGGAGCGCATGGCCGCCTCGAGGCGCCGGCTGTTGCGAAGCGCGATCTGGGCGGCCAGCAGGCGCTCGATCGCCTCGCCGCCAGTCGTCCCGCCGCCGTCGACCCCGGCGAGCACTTCGTCCAGAGCTTCCAGCGCACCGGGCATCTTGAGGTCGGCGAGCTGGGCCGCGATGCGCTCCCTGCGCGATGGCGGCCTCACGGTGCTCCTCCTGCGATCCGGGCGTACTCGGCCAGCGGGCGGCGCTCGACTTCGACGAGCGGAGGGAACGCCGCCCCATCAGCCTGCTCTGGCGCTGGCTCCACGGGCCGGGGAGCCACCGACCGGTAAGGCCAAGGGGGCAAAGGCATTAGGTGAGGCCGCTCCGCCTCGAACCGGTCGGCCGGACGCTCCTTCAACGTCCCGTGGATCCGGACGTTGGCTTCGGTGTCGAGCCACAGCAGCACCTGCGCGTTGAGGTCATCGTCCGACCCGAAGACCCGGGCGTAGAAGAAGTTCTTCCGGATGTAGCTGACCAGCCGCTCGACCTTGCCCTTCGTCTGGGCCCGGTAGGGGCGGCACGCCCGGATGCGGAAGCCCCAGTGGACGCTGAAGCGCAGGAACTCCCGGTTCTCCACCAGCCGGCCGCCCTTCCCGCGGCCGTCCTCGATGATGACCGCCTTCATCTGGTCGAACAGGAGTTCCGAGGGCACGCCGCGGAAGTAGCGGAACGCCGACTCCAGCCCCCGCATCACCACCGCCATCGTCTGGCGCTCGTAGTACTGAACCCACACCAGCCGCGAGTAGCCCAGCACCACGATCAGCGCGTACCGCTTGCCCCACGGCAGCCGGAACTCCGCGAAGTCCACCTGGGCCTGGTGGCCCGGAGGGGTTTCGAACCGCTGCACCGGCTCCTCCGGGGGCCGGGGCCGGACCTCGCGCACGTAGCGCTTCACCTGGCCGTAGCCGCCCGGATAGCCCGCTGCCTGGACTTCGTTGAACAGGCGAACGGCGCTGAGCTCCGGATACTCGGCCAAACGGGCGTCGATGATCCCTCTGTACGGATCGAGCTTCGAGGGCCGCGAACGCCTCGGTCCGTACCTGACTGCCGCGTCGTCCAGCTCCCGGTCCAGTTGTCCCGCCGCGATCCAGCGGTACACGGTCCGCGGACTGATTCCGACCTGCCGCGCGATCGCGGCCTTACTCATCCCCTGCTCCAAATAGTGCCGCAGCAGCACCCTCGTCTCTCTCCCGATCATCGCGTCTCCTCCGTTCGGTGGAGACGCCATTGTATGGAACCCGCCGGGAACCCTCATGGACACCCGGACCCCGCGTCGCAGCCATCGCTCCGTCACCCTGTCCACATCTGACATTTTCGACGGCCACTTCTGTGCAATTTTGCATGGCCGGTAACACTCGTGGGCTATGGTGCCTCAATCTTCGATGTGGGTAGGGTCAGGAGGTGGCGCGGTGCCCGTAGGGTCCGGTGCGTATGTCCACTCGCTTTCGCGGTGGTGCTCAGTCCGGCTTCCACCCCCTGCCCTCCGAACCGGGACGTGCGGATTTCCCGCATCCGGCTCTCCAGTGGGATCATGCATCTCGCACGCGGAACGCCAGTTCGGAGCCGCGTCCAGCCATCGCCGGTCGCTCGCGGTACCGGTGGCTTTGCGTGCCCCCGGCTCCCAGAAGCTGCACGGCTTCACCCGCGTTGCCCCTCTCCAACGCGCCGTCAGGCCCGTTCACGCCCTGACAGCACCGAGCCTCCCGTCGGTCAGCCCGGCCCCTTCGCTTACGCATGTGATGCTTCGGAACTCTCCGCCCCTTCACGCGGGGTTCGTAGGCAAAGCCACTCCCGCAGGCCTTCGTCCCTCCGTCATCCCTCCACACCTGAGGCCCCTTTCCTCGACGGGCATTACCCCGCGTCTTCAGTCCTACGGGCCTCTCCGCCACCCTGCCGGCCCGGCCTGCCCCTCGCGGGGTTCCGGTTGCCGCGTGCACGGCACCGGCAGGACTTCCCGTGTTGCTACGCCTTCCATCTTCCATGCATGCCGACGCCACTACCCCGGCGGAAACCGGCCGGTGCTCTCGTCGCTCTCTTCCCAGCCGGTCGGCGGCCTTCCCCTAATCTCAGAAGGGTCGGCTTCCGCGACGCCCGTATCGAGGCCTGCTCAGCGTTCACTTTCGTTCCGGCCTGCATGGTCGCTAGGCCACCCAAGGCGGCCCTTCTCTCCAGAGGGCTTCAATCCATGTCGTTACCTCCATGAACCGCTCTGGCCGCTACCAGCCGGAACGACAGTTGCTGGGTGGGGTTCGCACCCACCAGGAAAGCGCGCCTTTCCACGGCGCACTGAGACAAGCGGGTCACGATCCATTCGAGTTGGACGGCATGATCCGTGGCGGGCCGAACGCCTACGATGGCCTGCCCGACCTGGTGCGTAGATTCTGCGCACGGCCCCGAGGCCTGAAGATCCAAGGCACCATGTCCGTCGTCGAGCTGATCGCCCCCCTCGCCGTGCGCTTTGATCCCGAGAGGGTATCCTCGTCGGCGGATCGGGTGACCGTCACCGTGCGGGCTGCCGCTGATGTCTTTGTAGCGAATGCGGACCTCTTCTGGACGGCAGGCAGAACCACCGGAGAGCCGGTACGCCATGGATCGGCCAAGCTGGCCGAGCGCGAATGGGCGCACGAGGGAGGTGCTCTCCGCTCGGAGCTAGACATCCCGGTTCAGCACGGTGATTCCACCGCCACAGTGTTCATCGTCGTCGGAGACCGGTGCGTAGACCGCGTGTCCGTGCCGTTGGCATCTACCGCCTCCAGTATCCGGATCAAGGCTCAAGACGCTCTCGACCCAGGCCTTGAACGCTTCCTCAAGTGGCTTCGGCCCAGTGGGAAGAACAAGTCCCAGCAGTTCGAGGCCGCTGTGGGACTGCTGTTCTTCTTCCTCGGCTTCGACGTGCACCCACTTTCGGGTCACACGAGACGGGGAGACACGGTCGACCACCTTGCTCACGCCCCCGGATCATCCGTTTTGCTCGCGGTCGAGTGTACGGTCGGGTCGCTTGACTCGGGCGGTAAGGTGGGCAAGCTCATCGCTCGGTCGGAGGACCTGGGTAGCCGACTTCCCGACACCGAAGTGATCTCGGTCCTCTCGACGGCCAGACCGCGTGAGGCGCTGTCCGAGGCGGAGGTGGAGAAGGCGGAGCGGGACGATGTCGTCATTCTCGCTCAACAGGACCTCCAAGACCTCTTGAGCGCGGCGCAGACCGGCGAGACCAGTGTCCAAGTGCTCCACCGATTCAGGCAGCAGCTCTCTGAAGTCCGACTTCGGCGAACCAAAGGACCCATCGGGTGATTCATCGTGAGGCGCTCTTCACCGTGACGGCGCTCGAAGCGGCGGCGGTCTCCATGGACCGGCGGCGAAACCCAGACGGAAGCGCTGCGTAGTGGCAGGCGAGGAGCGCGGTGTCGGGGCCAAGGTCGCGTGGGTGGCCTTGGCCACCGACCCCGCGTTCGCAAGCGGGCATAAGGAACCGGCGCAAGCCCGTTCGGGCAACGGTGCCAGCAAGGAAGGGGATTGGTCGATCCGCCGCCGTCACACAGCGGCGTTTCGGGTGGCCTTCCCGCAGGGATCGATGGTGCGGGAGCGACCCCTGGAGGGCAGGGGCGAGGTGTGAATTTCCACCTCGCCCCGAACCCGTACCGAGCCCTTGGCGAGGGGGGTCGCTCCGGCCACGGCCAAAGCGGCCCGTTCGGCAACCGACGACCGGGCCGACTGGCCGCAAGACGCTGCGAGCGCGGCGGACAGCGCATTGCCGCCGTGTGAATCGCCGGGGAGCCGAAATGTGAATCGCCCCCCCGCGTCGTTTTCACATCGCGGTGCGGCCTACACCGGCCGCTATTCGCCGAACTGATGGAGACATCGCGCGCGTGCGCCCGGCCGGTTTTGGCCGGGAGCAGCATACCCGTGGCCACGCTTCGCATGTCTCCGGCAGGGGCTGGCGAGGGGGCGCCGCCCCCTTCGATCCCCCACGGTTCGTCGCCGCCGCCCACTGGTGGAATCCGCTTTCCGGCAATGCGGATTCACGCACCCTCGTCGAGGCTGCCGTCCAGACCCGTCGCGATGGCGCGCCAGCCGTAATCGAACGTAAACGTCTTCGCCTTGCCTACCGGATTCTGAATGCGAACGAGGTTAGCGCCCTTCGTTCCCGCCCGCTCTACTACATAGAGCCAGTAGGCGTCCTCATGGTCCCGTGCACACTTGAACTGAGCACTCGAAATCCCCACGGGACGATTATCGAGCGTTCCGGTCATCGCCTTTACCGGCCCTCGGCAACCTTACCTCCGTTTGCACCCGTTCCAGTCTCAAGTTCAGCGTGTCACCCAGCCGATCAATGTGCTCGGCCAGCCACGGGATAAAGTCGTGCGCCTCGTGGCGCCAAGCCTTCCGCAAGCTCACGGGCTCAAGCGACTGTATTTCCGGCATCCTGGTTTCTCCGGCTCCGTTCGCTCCCTACCAGTGCCCCACCTCCGCCAGCGCATCGATCACAACATCCGCGAGCTTCGGCAGGTGGCGGCCCATCTGCGAATCGTCGGAGTTGACCTGAATCGCGACGGCAACGCCGTGGTCGCTGTAGTAGGTGACGAGCGAATTGTAGCCGGGAAAGAAACCACCGTGGCCGTACGTCAACCCGTGTTCGCCTTCGTCGACAAAAACCCCGAGGCCATATCCCAGATGAGGCTTCGTGCTGTCGGTTGGAAAACCGATCCTGAACAGATCGGGTAGATCGTCCCCGGCGATGGCCTCGCCCTCGTAGAGCAGCTTCGCCCAGCGCACCAGCGCCTGGGGATTGTTGACGAGGCCGCCCCCTGTCCACTCCTGGAGGGGGTGGATCACCATCTGGCCATCGGCCACGATTTCGAGTGGAGTCCCGAACAGCTCGGAGCTGGCGTGCGCATACCCCTGCGCCAGCCCGGGCAGATCGCGCCGATCGGCCGGCAGCGTCAAATCGAGCTCGAACGGATCCAGGAAGAACTCGTCGAGCAACTCATAGTACTCGCGACCCGTCGCCTCCTCGATGGCCAAGCCCGCGAGGGTGTAGTGGACATCGCTGTAGTGGTATCCCTGGCCGGCGGGGAACAGCGGCTCATCGTCCAGCACCGCTTCCGCAATGAACTGTTCCGGGGTCATGTAGCCGTCGGGATCACTGAACACCTCACCCAGTCCCGACGCGAAGTCGGGGTCCTCGAAGTACGGCTGGATCATGCCCGCCGTGTGATTCAACAGGTTCCGCACGGTCAGGTCCGTGTGGTTGGGGACCCGCGAGAACCATTCCTCGTCGCCGAGCCAGGTCGAGACCGGCGCGTCGAGGTCCATTTCCCCGTTCATCGCCAGCTCCACGGCGACAGCCGCAACATACGATTTCCCGATGCTGCCCGAGTGCATGCGCAGGTCCGGGGCCATCGGGATGTCGTCGTCCACGTCCGACTCGCCGGTGGCGAAGCCGAAGACGCGCCCGTCCGGCAGAATGAACGCCGCGGTAGCCCCGGGGAAGTTCTCGTCGGTCCCCTGGGCCTGCGTCCACGCCGCGTCGAGTTCGGCCTGAAAGCGATCGACGAGCGCCGCGGTCGCCTCCGGAGACCGTGAGCCCTCGGGGGCGGACGGCGTGCAGCTCGGCAGCGCGATACAACTCGCGATACCGACCAAGAGGATGATGGAGCGCATCATGATGGGGCCTCCCATGTCAGAGTAGCGTCTAGAACATATGGAAGGGCCGGCCCCTGCCGGCTTACCGTGGGTTAGCGCCTGCGGTGAGCGGAGGTGCCAGAGCCACATGCGACGGTTGAGTCGCAACCGGAACAGGAGACCGGCCCTATGAAGAACGAGACCAAGGTGTACGTCGGGATGGATGTCCACAAGGACAGCGTGATGATCGCGGTGCTGCCGGAAGATGCGCGGGAGCCGACGCTGGTGAAGCGGCTGTCGCACGATCCGCGGGGGCTGAGGCGGGTGCTGGACCGCTTGGCCCGGGAGCATGAGGTTCGCGCCTGCTACGAGGCGAGCGGCGCGGGCTACGTGCTGGAGCGGATGATACGGGACTGGGGCCACGCGTGCGAGATTGTGGCTCCGTCGCTGATCCCTCGGCGGCCGGGCGAGCGGCGCAAGCATGACCGCAAGGACGCCGAGGACCTGGCACGGCTGTACCGGGCGGGGGAGCTGGTGACGATCCGGGTGCCGACGGAGCGGGAGGAGCGGGTGCGCGACCTGGTGCGCTGCCGGGAGACGTTCCAGCGAGAGGCTTTGAAGTCTCGTCACTACATCCTGAAGTTCCTGGCGCGGCGGGGGTTGGTGTACCGGGAGGGCCAGAACTGGACGGGCAAGCACATGACGTGGCTGCGCGCAATCCAGCGGGATGCGGTGCTGGAGACGGAGGACCAGGCCGTCTTCGGCGAGTATCTGGCGCTGCTGGACTACAAGTTGGACCGCCGCGAGGAGCTCGACCGGCAGATCGAGGCGCTTGCGCTGGAGCCGTCCTACAAGGAAGCGGTCGGCCGGCTGTGCTGCCTGAAGGGGATCTCGACCCAGGCGGCGATGGTGCTGGTGACCGAGATCGGGGACTTCCGGCGCTTCGAACATCCAGGCAAGCTGATGGCCTATGTAGGCCTAGTGCCGACCGAGCACTCGAGCGGGGGGAGCCGACGGCAGGGATCGATCACGAAGGCGGGCAACAGCCGGGTTCGTCACGTGCTGGTACAGGCGGCCTGGAGCTACCGCTTTCCGCCTCGGCGGGGAGTGGTCCTGAAGCGTCGGCAGCAGGGCCAGCCGCCCGACGCCGTCGCGCACAGCTGGAAGGCGCAGCACCGGCTCCACAAGGTGTTCAAGCGGCTGGCGTTCCGGAAGAACAACCAGATCGCGGCGGTGGCGGTGGCGAGGGAGCTCGTCGGGTTCGTGTGGGCGCTCATGCAGGACACCCCGGAAGACACGCAGACAGTTCGGGTGGCCGCCTGAGAACCATAGATAAGGACCACATCACAGAATGCTGAACAAGGAGGTCGCCCGAGGCACGGTAGGAGAACGCTCGAGGCTCCTATGTGGCCGGGCACGGAAACGGACCCGAGACCCACGCTTCCTAGATCGAGCCAGCTCCAGACGAATCCGAATTCTTGCCGCTCTGGCCTCGGCCAACCGGCGTATATCAGGAGGATTCACCGTCGAAGCGAACCTCGGGCGACCTCTCCCTTCAGCTCATCTACCACAACGAAACCCTAAACTTGACAGAGGCCCTTCCATATCAGAGCCGTACTTGAGCGCGCAAACGACGTGACGGGTCGATGCGTACTTTGGCCATCCGGCGATGCGCACCGGCCTTCCCGTTTATCCGCTGGCGCGGCAACGTCTTGCGCTGGGGCGGCCATGCCGGCCCGTGCCGCGCGGGCGGCACAGCCCTTGACGCTAGCGACCCCCCAGTCCGAGGGCCTGGTACGGGTTCGGGGCCGGGTGTGCTTGCGCACCCCTGCCCCCGTCCCCTTCGGGTCGCTAGCGCACCAGCAATCCGTCCCGGAAGGGTGTCGCGCGCCGCTTCGAGGCGGCGGAGGCCCCGTTGGCCGACCGCTTGGCCATCGGGCTGTTCGGCATCGCCGCGCAAGACCGGGACGCGCCCCGTCACGGCTCGCCGTGGCCTTCCCGCACGGGACTGCTGGCTGGGAGTGACCCCGCAGCGGCGGGGAGGATGGGGCTGTCCGGCTCCATCCACCCCGGCGCCGATCGAGGCATGCCGAGATGGGGGGTCGCTCCCATCCACGTCCAAGGAGCACGGATCGGCATCGGCGCTCCGCTGGCCGTGGCGCAACCGAAGGCGCCCCAGCGACATGGACGGCCGGGGCTGTGTCCGGCCGAACGGCGATTTCGTGTCCGGCGACCCTCGAAGTGAACCGGACACGCAGGAATCGCCACCGGCACCCGCATCCGGCGGTCATTACAGGCCTCGCGAACAGCCCTTCCCGATCGCAACGCCGTGAAGTCGTCGATCGTCGCTTCGGAGGGGGCGCGGCCCCAAGGGGACCTCTTCGGAAAGTCGGATGCGGTAGCGAGTCTGTTGCCGATGAGTGCTCGCGAGAGACGGTACGCCAATCTCACGAGCCTCTTCTCCTCGGCCGGGTCCGTGACATCCGCAACGGACGGTATCGCTTGGATCAGCATCAAGTATCGCCGGGCCGGAGCCGGGCAGCAGCTTCATGAGACCGCATGGTACACGAATGGCCAATCAACGGAACGAATCGGCCGGGCGGAACTGGACCGGCGAGATTGCCCCGCCGGGGGGGCCTCCCTGGGAAGTGCCATTCTAAATCGGGAGGGCAATCGCTCCTCGACATCTCCGTCCTCGTGCTAGATGTTCACCTCAAGGTCGGCACGGGCGCCGGACAGCCATGAACGGATCGCGGACTCGTCGAGACGCCAAGGGTGGGGCCACGAAAGCTCCGCTATGACGGAGGCCTTGAAGTCCTCATGGAAGGCCACGGCGACCTCGGGGTCCCCGGTGACATCCAGGAGCAGGGCCAGCGCGAGTTGGGCCGAACCGTCTCCGATCTCGCCCCACCCGAAGCCGCCATGGCTGTGAATGAGAACCCGAAGCGATGGGCCAGGGTCCAACTCCCTTCCGTCCGGCCCGTAGACGTTCCCCCATTTCTGACCGTGGTAACAGGCCGACGCTTTCATGTAGCCGGTCCCCTGTCCTCGCGTTCTCGCTTTTCGTACATCTCCACACGACCCCTCTTCGCTCCGCCGCTCGCACTCGCGGCAGAGCGGCCTTCCGCCCGTACCCTCTTTGAGGTACGCTACCCGGATCGCCTTCAAGAAGGGACACGTCGGGCAGACGTGGTGGACGAGCGCACTCGTGCTGGTTGAATGCCACGAGCTCTTCTTCATCGCTTCCCGTCCTATTGGTTGGGGTGCCCCCACGCCAGTGTCCTCTTCGCCTTCTCCAGCTCGTCGCCGAGCAGGCCAACGCTGACCCACTCGCCCTGGCGCTGCGCTCGGGCAAGGAAGATCGCACACTCGACCTCGGTGTTCCTGCCTGCGGCGATCTCGCCCTGGCAGATCTGCGATCGAACCGCGAGCAGCTGGTCTGCCAACACTCTCCGCTCGACTGCCTCGATGCGCTGCCTGCTCGCCTCGGAGCCCACGTCGAACCAGACGATTGCGGCCGCGGCCAGAATCGCGATGGCGGCGACCCACTTCCGGTCCATGGCGAATACCGCCTTCATTTCCGCGCCTCCCGGGTGATGAGGGGAACCTGTCGGCCCAAGGTGTCCATGCCAGACGGTACGGGCCGCGATGGGCAGATGCAATCCCACCACCCGGCGTTCGGTCGGGCCCGTCATCTGGGCAAAAGCGGTTCAGTCTCACCGTCGAGCGTCCGGACCTGACTTGCGGCGATCGGTTCACGCACGGGCCCCGGTCCGCTTCCTTGCCATCCTAACGGTCCTGCGCTCCCGTCACGCTCGCTCCCACGTGGCGGCAGTACCGGTCGATCCACGGTTCGAGAAGCCCAGCATCTTGGCGCGACGGGTGATGCCCTCCAGTTCCCCGCGCGTCATCTTGGTCTCGCGGGCAAGCACCTCCGGGTTGCCCCGGCTGAGGGCCGGAGTGCGCTTTTCGACCAGCCGGGCGAGGACCGCCATCGCCGCGCCGTGGTTGGCCGGTTCGAAAAGCTCGCTGGCGGGGAGGTCCGGTGTCGGAAGAAATGCGGTCGGCACATTACACCCAGCCCCGGTCGCGATCCTCGTTCAATCCGCGGATGACGTTCACCGTCTGCAGCGCCAGCCCGAATATTCCATCATCCTTTCCTTCTCGCTCCCCACACCCGAGAGCCGGAGCACGAACACTTCGGTGAGGAGGTGGCCGACCCGCCCTGCCATTTCATGCATATGGTCGTCCAGATCCGCCTCGGTGCGGAAGACCGGGCCGCGCTCCGTCCACCGCGCCATCCCGGCACTCGACTCCCGCACGCGGCTCACCAGGATCTCGCGCGACGCGGGTGCCAGCCGGTCCAGTCCGCCGAGCACGGTGGCGGTGTGCCGGGCGACAAGCGCGTCCGGCGTGTCTTCCTCCGCTTCGCCCAGCCGGTCGATCAGAGCGTCCCGGTCTCCACTACCGCCGAGTACGCGCCTCCACTCCTCGAGCAACACAACCTTCTCGTCGTCACCGAGTTCCTGATTGTCTTCCAGATAGTCGGACACGCGGAGGAGAAGGTACGCGACCGTGATCTCCCCGCGCAGTGGTTTGGGGAGGATTTCGATGCCCACGGCAAAGGTGCGGCTGGACCGCACCGGCAGGGTGTGGAGAGTGGCCAAGGCCTACTTCACCAATTGAGCGACTTCGCCGTGTGGACGTGGTCGGGCATCCTGTAGCTCAGTCCCTCGTCGTCGTACACCGAGATCTGGAGCAGCTGGGTGAAGTTGTTCGCCCGAAGCCTCTGGGAGCCTGCCAGACGTCGCAGCACACGCTGTTTCGTCCGGTACTGGAACAGTGTTCCCACTTCCCAGGGAGGCTTCCTTGGGAAATCGAATGCCCTGGCGAGGCTTTCACCTATGAGCGCTCGCGAAAGGCGGTAGGCCAATCTCACAAGCTTCTCTTGCTCGGCTGGCTCCGTGACATCCGCAACGGCGGGGATCGCCTGGATCAGCATGTTCGCCACGGCTATCGAATCGGCGTCCGGCGGCGGCTCGCAGAGATAGCTGATTTTGTATATCCCCTCCGCATCCGCGGTCGACGTGTAGAGGATACTCTCCGGGATGCCCATGACGTATCCGGCGTAGCGCCAGACATCCATTACGCTCTTCTGCTCTTCCCTGGTAAACTGCGAGCCCACAAGCATCGAGTACTCGAGCAGGCGTTTCGAGAACACGGAAATGGCGAAACCCAGATGCGCCGCACTCACCGGCGTGCCCCAGGCCTCGTGGTCCCACTCGTCGGACTTCGCAAGAAGGTCCTGATCCGGGTATGCACGAAACGAATGCGCGCGGACAGCTTCCACCCGTCGCCGTCTCTCCGCATACCGTGGGGAAAGAAGATGTCCATCATATGGCGGTTGTTCTGCTGCAGGCGCCTCTTCGTAGACGCCACCCGTCCGGTGATGTTGAACGACTTGGCGATCAGCGTCGAGAAGCCCTCCACGAGCACTCCGGTGACGAACGCGACCAACATGAGGTCCACATTCTTGTGGAAGGCGCGGATCCCCGGACGCAGGGCGTCATAGTCCAGCCAGGAAGGCTCTTCAAGGTTCTTGAAGAACTCGCGCAGGGGCTCCGGCCCAGCTCGCAAAATGTGATCGTGCCCCTCGATGCCGGCCCCGATGAAACGGTGCAGTTCGGCCGGAGGCATCTCGGAGAGCTCTTCCATTACGGGATCGAGTTCCGGGTCGCCGATTCCCGTATGCCTCAGGTAGTTGTCCACGGCCACCGGGTCGGTCCGCCGGGCATTCGTGTATTTTTCCGTGTACGCCGCCGGGATCTTCACTCGCTTCTGCCTCCTGACAGTCCACCCATGCTCGCTCCCCAAGGCAGGAACGCACGCGACATACCGTTGTAAATGTAGTATCGGCCCAGCGACGGTGCCACTTCCGGAAGTACGGCGCGCCCGCTCACGGCCGGGAAGCGGGGTTGTTGTGGGGGACGGGTTTCGAGCTCCACCCCCTTAGGCGTAGGCTATAGGCCAAGGTTCATGAGCGAGCTTCGCGCAACTTTAACGTCGCGGTCTGGCAAGGTGAGACCTCTGCCCCCCTTGGACCCCCTGGTTTCCGCGCCGGTGTCGGCGCGGCGGAGGGCGGGGGACCGCCTCCGGAACCTCGCCCCCGTTCGCGCCCATGGCTGTCCGGCGGCGGTCGGCGAAGCGGCGATTAGCCATCGCGGCGAACCCGTCGCCCGCGATCTTGCGCGCATCGGCGCGGGACCTCTTGGGGGTCGAGGGGGCGGAGCCCCTCGTCAGCCCCTTTGTTCCCACAAGGGGTAGGCTGGCTTAGCCACAGTAGAGTGGCTCAAGCCAGCCCGGCGGCACCGCCCGCGAAACCCTCCCGCGCGCCGCCCGAGACGGCGGTTGCCGGGCCGTGGTCGCGGGGCCTTTGCGGGCGACGAGGGCGAGTCCGTTCGCCGTGGCGACTGCGACGCTTCCTACCGAGCGGCCGATTTCGACCCTACCCGTACCCCTCGGGAGGGTGCGGTCGTCGATCCTGGGCCATTCTACAGCCCGTAGGTTACCCGAAATGCCTCCGGAACGCCCGAACATTGGCCTGTGATCCCGTGGGGGGGCGGTGGGGAGACGAGAGGAGATCGCGTTGGACTCAGTTGCCTGCTCCCCGGCCAGCGAGATAAGTGGCCCAAGCCTCCATGACCTCGCGCCTCCGCTCCAAGCAGATCGGAGCGGGCGTAGGCGGCCTCCACCTTGTTCTTGATGGCGTGGGCCAGCGCCGCTTCGGCCACCTCGCGCGCCACGCCCGTTTCCGAGCACCAGTCGCGGAACGAGGACCTCATGCCGTGGGGAGTACCCTCGACGCCGAGACGCCGGAGCAAGGAGCCAAACATCGAGGAGTCGACACGGCGCCCCCTCGCACCCCTGAACACGAACCCGCCCCGTCGTGGAGCTTCCGGGCTTCCCCAAGGATCTCCAACGCCCGCCCTGACAGGGGAACCCGGTGCTCGCGCTTCCCCTTCATGCGGCTGGCGGGAATGATCCAGACATCGTGCTCGATCTCGTCCCATGTCGCGCCCCGGACCTCGTTCGACCGTACCGCCGTCAGGACCATGAACTCGAACGCCAGCTTGCCGCCAGCGTAGGCCCCCGAGTTGCGGACCTTGACCAGGGCCGCGGACACCTCGCCGTGCGGGAGCGCCCTGAAATGCCGGGTCGTGTTCCCATTCCGCGGGAGCGCGGCGGCAATGGCGTCCCCCGCCGGGTTGTCCGACCGGTAGCCCTTCGCGACGGCCCACTTCATCACCGTGCAGATCCTCTGACGCACGGTCCTCGCGGTCGCGGGCTTTCGCGACCAGATGGATTCTAGGATGGCGAGCACATCGGCGGTCGTGACATCGCCCACCCCACTCGAATGCGTTGGCCCCAGGACTTGGAGACCCGCCCGGACTTCATCCGGTGGACGCGGAGGTACAGGCCGAGCCCTCCGCGTCCGTGCGCCGTCGCCGTAGCGTCCCGGCGTCTTCCACGCGCGCCACGGGGAACCCGTTCAACGGACCTTGTACGACACCGGGGCTTCCAGCCTAATGCCTGACTCGTGCTCGAAGGGTTGCCGCCGCCGTAGCCCGCGATCCGGGGCAGGCGCGGAGCAGCGGGTCGGGCTGGTCGCGCAAATGCGAGGCCGCGAACGCGAACCGGATTGGGCGCTGGTCTTGCCAGCCCGGCGGTTCAGGAATCCCGCGAAGCTGAGGGGCTCCTGTTCTCCAGTTCGACTTCGTCAATGGCGGGGATTGCCTTCTCGGCGACCTTGAGCAGCTCGTTGACGTAGTGGTCGGTGATCTTGCCACGCTTGTCGGCCATTTCCTGGACGAGTTCAGGGATGAAGTCGCTCCAGTCCTGGTAACGTGGGGACCACTGAAACTGCGGCAAGCTATTGTCGCCGCTCGGAAGCGCGAGACCACGCCCCTTCAGTGCGCTTTCGAGTGCGTCGCAGCGTTGCCTATCTTGCTCGGACATATTGTTCTTGGCCGTTCCGTTACACACACCCCAGTGCCACCCGTTCGGACCTCTGCCGCATGTCA